>NZ_JAIBKA010000009.1 GCF_022603395.1 Desulfoferrobacter suflitae | reverse complement strand
GCTGTCAGCTCTTGATTGCTAGCTAGAACCGTTCTTTCCGCAAGTCTCATTTATCAAACAGCGAGTAAAAGGAGATGAATCAAAAAAGGAACGGGATCCTGTACCCAGAGGTTACTTTGTTTCGTTTGTCATGCTCGTTGCAGGTCCTTTTGGGATTGTCAGTCCAACGATTCTCTCAGCAGGTTTTTGTATCGTTTGTCCAAGTTTGACTTATTTGTCCTGGGGGAAACCGGCGGTTCCCTCTGCATTCCTTGTATGTGGGACCTGTATATAGACAATAATGTCCAAGCAGGCCTGAAAGACTATCCTATCAGGTGCGACAGAAGCTTTGTTTCAGGATCTCACGCAAAGACGCAAAGACGCAAAGGGGGAGATGAGTGGACTGATGGGTATCTGTGGCTCGCCCCTGGTTGGCACCGTTATCCGCCTCTCTCAGGATATGCCTTGCGGATTTCCCAATTCTGCCCACCTTTGCAAAATGCCTCACAATTGCAACTGTGTCCGCTAAACACCGCACCGGGAGATCCTCTTTAGAAAAGCGGCTTCAGCTTCATCGCGGATTTCACGAATATTTCCATCTAGATCCGAAATTGCTTCGAAGCCTAATTCTTGCCAAATTCCTTCCAGCTTTTCGACTTTCTTGTCGTTTCTCGAAGTTTCCTTTGTCAATATGAAATCAATAAAATCACAGACCTCCTCCAGCCTTTCAGGAGGTATCTTGTGCAATTTTCGCTTAATCCGAGATAGGGTCAATTGCTCTTTCATGGTGCAATTCCTTCGTTCTTCTATCCGCAAAATGCCAGCTTGGTTTAACGAACTTCTTTCCAGTGACATGCAAAGGCGCGAAAGCTCTAAGATACAACAAGGAAACTTTTACTGATCAAAGTCGCTTCGCCTGCTCTCAAGAACATTACCATAAATGAAGCGCCATGTGCCCGACATTCCCTGCACAATTTTGATTGTACGGACTTGCTTATTCTAAGTCAACCGCTCTAGGTCTCCGATTCTCCATGCATGAGTGCGCAATCATTGACACATCCGCCCTGATTGCCTTGGAGAAACTTCGTCTCTCCCCGGTTCTTTGCGAGCTCTATTCAGAAATCATCATTCCCAGAGCCGTTGTCGACGAATTTGGAACATTGGAATTCCCTTGTCTTTCAATCCGCCAAATCCAAAGTCCCAAATCTTCACAGACGCTCCCGAATATGGTTATGTCATGTGCTCTGAGCCCGGCCCCATGCCTGGCGCAGGGGTCGGACCGAGTCAAGTAACTGAATTAGCATCGAAAACTGTCCGAAATCAGGCGCATTTTGCTCCTAGAGCTGCCATTTTGGTGTCGAAACGGGGGCGCTAACGGGGTCTGGGTGCGGGCCCTCGATGTTTTCCCGTACCATATTCATACGGATGTTTCATTCGATAAGCGAGACGATCATCAAGGCCAAAAATAGAGAAACAACATGGCTTCAACGCGGTGTTCCTTCTTCAGGAAAATCGGAGCTACTTCCAAAACAGTTTTCTCCGCTTTTTGAGGAATTGAAGAGAAGAGGAAAACGGAAGGAACAAGGCTATGGAGTGCTTGTCCGTTGCACAAACGCATGGTATGGAATGTGTTAGTAAAGCCGATGAATCCGGGAGACAGAGGTGACCCAGCAGATATCCAATCCGCATGACAAGTTGTTCAAACAGCTCCTTGGCGAGCCCGAGAATGCTGCAGATTTTGTGGCGAACAACTTCAGAACTCTTGATCTGCGTGAAGTCAGGGTGACACCTCTCCGGCTATTCTCCAGGGGGCACTGATTCAGTGAGGAGTGAGACATCATGAGCAATACATTGGCAAAAGTCAAGAACCTGGAACAATTCTTAAGGAAACATGGAGATGATGCACTCATCTCCCAAACGATTGCCAAGATGTTGAGTTACAAGATCCAGCAATGCGAAAGGGAAATCAGGAAGCTTGATCGAGAGCTGAGGAAGTTCGAGCGAGCACACGGTATGAATTCATCTGATTTCTTCAGGGACTTTATGGATGGCAAATTGGGTGACGAGCTGGACCTCATTGAATGGTCTTCGTTCTATCAGATGCGTCAGCGAGTTTTGGACCGGAAGGCTGAGCTCGAAAGGGTGTGAGCGAGTGATCGAAAACTACTTCCTGGAGTTGCTCCAAAAGCTTTTTGTCAGCCCCGCTGTCTCCTCATTCAAGACGGTAAAAGAGAAAGTCCAGGAAGAGGATGGCTACATCCGAATTAAATGCCGGCTCCAGCGGGGCCACAGGCTTGAATTTGCCGAGTATGTGCAGGCGCATGGCAGCAGTATTGTCGTGGTCACATACAATTATCACTGGCAGGACGCTCATGGAGTCCTGGTCAGAAGATGGGATAATGTCCCACATCACAGAGGTGTGGATTCATTTCCTCACCATCTGCACATTTCGGAGGCCGAAGTGATCGGCTCCGGTCCGACCACGCTTCAAATGGTCCTGAGGGAAATTGAAGCACGGCTGCTCAAACCAGTCTGAAGGATTGCCGGCATGGCGATATCAAAGGGGTCCATGCGAAGTGAACTGACGACTTGTTCGAATCTCTTGATGCTGTAGGACAGCTGTAGGGCAGAATGATATCAGAGTATTTTGCATCCGACACCCGCCCACAGGTAGGCCTGCAAAAAGAGGACAGGTTTTTTGAGCCCCAGTCCCGCCGTTGGCGGGATTGATGGTGGTTTCGGTGCGAATGAAAAAACCGGTTTTGTTGTACTGCTTGATGGAGTTTCCCCGGAACCAGTGTTTGATGCAGGCGTTATTGTCGTAGGGCCGCCAGAAGGTCTCTCATTTAAATCCGGGAATTGCCCCGGCTAAAATTAACCATCATGCCGTTAACCCTTTGCATTTAGCCACTTTCGGAACTTTAGTTTGCTAAATATTATGCTACCGGTACAGATCATGTTATGCTGCAACTCTGGATAAGCGTGCGGAATCAAAGAGAATAGCCGTCGTTAAACACTCTGGGGACATCCGTTGCGATATCAACTGGTTACACAAACTCGCAACATAAGGGTCGGACCGAGTCAAGTGGCTTAATTACCTTTGAAAACTGCCACAAATCAGGCGCTCTTTGCTGTTAGAGCTGCCATTTTGGCGTCGAAACGGGGGCGCTAACGGGGTTTGGGTGCGGGCCCTGGTGGTTTGGATGTTGCCTCGGGTTGGCTTTATTAGAACCGCTAAGGCTCGAAGCCTGTCCTGAGATATCGAAGAGGGGCGCTAAGGAATTGACTTTTTCCCTGATCGGGGAAAAGCCGATCGGGGAGAGAACCAGCCCCTGGAGCTAACAGCGTTCTTTGCGTCTTGAACGACACCTTGCAGCGATTCGGGCTACATGCTAATTTCATTCCCATTCAGCTCGGAGCTCATTCTGACACGTCAGTCGATCACCGTTAAATTAGCCGCCGATAAACGCAGATTAACGCGGATGTGCCCTGTATAGGTCCATCGTGAATTCCTGTCGAAAGAGAAAGGACGTAGGGTGTTTTCTGGGCCGTTTTGTGGTAGTTTCCCCAAGGATTCCATGGTTAAATGAAAATGAGACTTGCCATTTGTGACCTGTATGGCGGGGAGTGCTATGCCGTACCGAATCGAATTTGCAGCGTCGGTGAAAGAGCAGCTCAAGGAGTTGTCCAATCATGAGCGAGCTTTGGTTTTCGATGAAATGGATAAGCAACTCATTCATGAGCCCCTCAAAGAAACAAGAAACCGCAAACCTTTGCGGCCAAATCCCTTAGCTCCATGGGAACTTCGCATCGGAGATTTAAGGGTTTTCTATGACGTAAGTTCCGGACCGCTCATTGTACAGGTCCTCGCGGTTGGTCGAAAGCGGGGCAACAGGCTTTTCATCGCAGGCAAAGAGGTGAAAATATGAAATCCATCGAAATTTCAACAGCATCAAAACCATTGTCCGAGTACGTCGATGAGCTGGGAGATGAGGTACTGGTTCTGACATCCCACCAGCAGCCCATTGCCGCCATTGTCTCCCTAAAGAATGTGGACAAGGAGTCTCTTTCCCTCAGCACCAACGCTGAGTTCATGGCCATTATTGAAAAAGCGAGGGATGAGCTTAAATCAGGCCGGAAGATCTCATTTGAAGATATGAGGAAAGAAGTCCTTCAGTGACACTTGCTCAGCCACATGAATTAGGGCATAGGGCATAGGGTGGAAAAGAGTTAGACTGCACGGCTATGAAATCAACTGCAATTACCAAATCGTTATTGATGCGGGTTCATTGGTTGGAGATTTTGCTGCGAACAACATCCGGGACCTGGCTCAAAGTCCGCTCGTACGAAGCTTCAACCCTATCTTGCTCAGCCACATGTTTATGATGTGGAAAACTTTCTACGTCCCAGTCGGGCGCATTATCCCAGCGGATGAGAAGGCGACCGGCACTGTCCTGCCAATGATAGGCGTATTTGCGTTTCATGCCCCGCATGACGGTTTCGCGAACGTAGAGCTTCGAGCCGTCGGCAAGATCAATTTCCATTCTCAACCGAAGTGAACTGCCGGCTTGTTCGAATCTCTTGATGCTGAAGGACAGAATGATATCGGAGTATTTACGCAGCGTCTGCAACACGCTGGAGCTCCTTGACCTTCGCCTGCCACCACTTCAGGGCGCTAACACAAAATTCCCAGTCTTCCAGGTCCTCCTCCAGCTCAAAGTCTTCCTTGCCCTTCTCACTATGAATGAGCCTCTCAAACTCATCTATCTTCATTCCGTGCTTACGTTCGAAAAACTCACATTCCGCGCTATATTGCTCCGTTCTGGAAAGGGCTACCAGTAGGGCCCAATCCTGCATGAGCTCAGACTTGGAGCTGTATCCTTCTCTCTGAAAAATCTCTTCAAGTTCTTCCGAATTGTTCATCACCTCTTCACCTCCTTGCCGCTGCTGAGAGTGTTTTTTACAACAGCCTTGAGTTCGTTTGGTGCGTTAATTGCGTTCGCCGGAAGATAGCTCCGCTTTGAAGTCGCGATTGTTGGGCGCGTGCACGTCGTTTTGAGCGCTGGGAGATTGAATCATTGGTAGATTGGGCTGCCACTGGCGTTGGATTCAATTTATAGAAACGCATTTGTCGTGTCAAGCCTTAATCAATTTTGAGTTGTGGACTGTTCGTCGTTCTTGGTTGTTATTGGAACCGCTAAGGCGCTAAGGACGCAAAGGATTGGGTTTCATATGGGGTCGGACCGAGTCAAGCGGCCGAATTGCCTTTGAAACCTGCCAAGAATCAGGCGCTTTTTGCTGTTAGAGCCGCCATTTTGGTGTCGAAACGGGGGTGCCAATGGGGTTTGGGTATGGGCCCTGGTGGTTTGGATGTTGCCTCGGGTTGGCTTTGCTGGAACCGCTAAGGCTCGAAGATCGCTAAGGAATTGCCTTTTTCCCTGATCGGGGAAAAGCCGATCAGGGAAAGAACCAGCCCCCTGGAGCTGACGGCGTTCTTTGCGTTCTTCGCGTTTTGCAGGACACCTTGCAGCGATTTGGGCTACATGGTATTAGGTTAAGAATTATCCGGGAGAGAAGGGTGACTCAGCAGATATCCAATCCGCATGACAAATTGTTCAAGCAGCTTCTCGGGGAGCCTGAAACCGCGGTGGATTTTGTGGCCAACAACTTGCCCGCCCAAGTGGTTTCTCATCTGGACCTGAAGACACTGCAGGTGGTGCAGGTATCGTTTATCGACACCCAGTTCGTGCAGTCTGAAGCTGATTTGCTTTTTTCGGTCGCCATTGACGGCCGGCCCGGCTATGTGTATTTCTTATTCGAACACCAGAGCAGCCCGGACGGTTTCATGATGTTGCGCTTACTGGGATACATGGTGCGCGTCTGGCGTCGCTTTCAGGGGGAGCACCGGCAACTGGATCGCCTGCCGGTGATTGTTCCCATGGTTTTGTTTCATGGCCCCAAAGGCCGGCAGACGCCGCTTTCATTCCAGTCTCTGGTGGACATTCCGGCCGAAAGCTTTGTGCCATACACGCCGGCTTTTCAGTGCAAGCTTTACGACTTGTCACCCTTCGGACAAGATCAGCTGGCGGGAAACGCCGTCATACGGATATTGGCGGATTTACTCAGCGCCTACGGAAGCGCTGATTTCCAAGAGCGGGTGCGAAGGGCCTTCGATACCCTCAATGAGCTCTTGAATGCACCCGGGTTTGGGAAGTTGCTGGAGATCGTCTTTCGCTACGTTCTTCAGGTATTCGACATTCCGAAAGAAGAGCTCGGACAACTTGTCACCAGTACACTCAAACGCGATGTGAGGGAGTTCATCATGACCACCTATGAGCAGTTGAAGCAGGAGGGTTGGCAGGAAGGCAGGCAGGAGGGTCGGCAGGAGGGCAGGCAGGAGGGAGCCAGCCTGGTTTTGGCCCGGTTGGTCGCAAAAAAATTTCAGACGCAGCCAGACGAATTGCTTCCCTTGCTTGGCAAGCTCAGTGCTGCGCAACAAGAGGAGTTGATCCAAACAATATTGGAATCATCGACTCTGCAAGACGTCACAGAGTGGCTTGAATCAGTCTGCCAAAACTGAGCCCCAGCCGACCCCTTCGGTCAACCTGACTTCCCGATATTTGTGGAAAAGGTTCAGAAAACTTCACCAATGCGGGGACGACCGAGATTCCGGCGGCCGGCATGCCTCCTAAACGCAGGGTCAAATCATGCCGCAGACGCCGCTCCATTTTTAACACTCGATCTTTTCCGCCAAAGCTCTACGGGCCGCCACTTTGGCGTCGAAACGGGCGCGGTAACGGGGTTTGGGATGGGCCCTGGTGGTTTGGATGTTGCCTCGGGTTGGCTTCATTGGAACCGCTAAGGCTCGAAGATCGCTGAGGAATTGACTTTTTCCCTGATCGGGGAAAAGCCGATCAGGGAAAGAACCAGCCCTGGAGCTAACGGCGTCCTTTGCGTTCTTCGCGTTTTGCAGGACACCTTGCAGCGATTCAGGCTCCATGGTATTAGGTTAAGAATTATCCGGGAGAGAAGGGTGACTCAGCAGATATCCAATCCGCATGACAAATTGTTCAAGCAGCTTCTCGGGGAGCCTGAGACCGCGGCGGATTTTGTGACCAACAACTTGCCCGCCCAAGTGGTTTCTCATCTGGACCTAAAGACACTGCAGGTGGTGCAGGTATCGTTTATCGACACCCAGTTCGTGCAGTCTGAAGCTGATTTGCTTTTTTCGGTCGCCATTGACGGCCGGCCCGGCTATGTGTATTTCTTATTCGAACACCAGAGCAGCCCGGACGGTTTCATGATGTTGCGCTTACTGGGATACATGGTGCGCGTCTGGCGTCGCTTTCAGGGGGAGCACCGGCAACTGGATCGCCTGCCGGTGATTGTTCCCATGGTTTTGTTTCATGGCCCCAAAGGCCGACAGACGCCGCTTTCATTCCAGTCCCTGGTGGACATTCCGGCCGAAAGCTTTGTGCCATACACGCCGGCTTTTCAGTGCAAGCTTTACGACTTGTCACCCTTCGGACAAGATCAGCTGGCGGGAAACGCCGTCATACGGATATTGGCGGATTTACTCAGCGCCTACGGAAGCGCTGATTTCCAAGAGCGGGTGCGAAGGGCCTTCGATACCCTCAATGAGCTCTTGAATGCACCCGGGTTTGGGAAGTTGCTGGAGATCGTCTTTCGCTACGTTCTTCAGGTATTCGACATTCCGAAAGAAGAGCTCGGACAACTTGTCACCAGTACACTCAAACGCGATGTGAGGGAGTTCATCATGACCACCTATGAGCAGTTGAAGCAGGAGGGTTGGCAGGAAGGCAGGCAGGAGGGAGCCGGCCTGGTTTTGGCCCGGTTGGTCGCAAAAAAATTTCAGACGCAGCCCGACGAATTGCTTCCCTTGCTCGGCAAGCTCAGTGCCGCGCAGCAAGAGGAGTTGATTCAAAGAATATTGGAATCATCGACTCTGCAAGACGTCACAGAGTGGCTTGAATCGGTCTGCCAAAACTGAGCCCCAGCCGACCCCTTCGGTCAACCTGACTTCCCGATATTTGTGGAAAAGGTTCAGAAAAGCTTCACCAATGCGGGGACGACCGAGATTCCGGCGGCCGGCATGCCTCCTAAATGCAGGGTCAAATCATGCCGCAGACGCCGCTCCATTTTTAACACTCGATCTTTTCCGCCAAAGCTCTACGGGCCGCCACTTTGGCGTCGAAACGGGCGCGGTAACGGGGTTTGGGTATGGGCCCTGGTGGTTTGGATGTTGCCTCGGGTTGGCTTCATTGGAACCGCGAAGGCTCGAAGATCGCTAAGGAGTCATTTTTTCCCTGATCGGGGAAAAGCCGATCAGGGAAAGAACCAGCCCTGGAGCTAACGGCGTCCTTTGCGTTCTTCGCGTCTTGGCGGTTCCCAATTTTCAAAAGCAAAGACAGGAAAAGCATTTCGGATTTCGGATGGACACTTGCCGAAAGGACACGAGCTTTTACTCGTCACTCGCATTTATGCGGCTTTCACCACTTCGGCCCTTATTTGGGCGCCCTTTTCCTGTTCGACCATGATCAAATCATATCGTGATTGGAGATTCATCCAAAATTGAGCACTATTCCCGAAATACTGCGCTAACCTGAGCGCTGTTTCGGCAGTAATGCCTCGCTTTGCATTTAGGATTTGTGAGATTTGACCGGTCGGCATTCGCAATGCGGATGCAAGGTCCTCTACTGTAATATTTCTTGCATTAAGTTCTCTTCCAAGAATCCGACCAGGATGCACCGCGTTCATATTCTCACCCTGCATGATAATCTACAATCTGAACCTCAGAAGCGTCTCCGTCTTTAAATCGAAAGCAGATTCGCCATGGTCCGTTTATCGTCATTGCCCATTGCCCGGCCCTATCGCCGCTCAGCTTGTGCAGGCCAACACTCCTTAACGGGCTAAGGTCCGACAACCCCGTCGCAGCATCGAGCGCGGCCAGCAAATCCTCGGCAGCCTCAATATCGAGCCCTCGAAACTTGCCAGCTTTACCGGATTCATAAAATCTTCGAGTTCGGCCGTCTGCAAAGGATTTGATCATGTTATACTGTTTGAGAGTGACAAGTTGCATTCCTGGATGCCGGCTTTCGCCGGCATGACGAGCATGGGCGCCAATTCCTACCGTCATTCCGGCAATCCCGCCGGGGCGGGATTAACCCGGAATCCAGAATATCGTGCAGAACGCAACATTTAATCCTTAACGATTATAGTACAATAATCTGATAGATTTCGTAGGTCAAGACAAGTCTTAAGCCGGATGGAAGGCAGAGGAAATTTACCGTGAAATAACCAAGTGACGCGAAGTTTTCCGGGCTCTCTCTCATCGAATCCCCGGAATGCCGAATGAGAAAGCAATAGAAAGGGACAGTGATGTGGAAAACTTTCCACCTCCCAGTCGGGCGCATTATCCCAGCGGATGAGAAGGCGACCGGCGCTGTCCTGCCAATGATAGGCATATTTGCGCTTCATGCCCCGCATGACGGTTTCGCGAACGTAGAGTTTCGAGCCGTCGGCAAGATCGATTTCCATTCTCAACCGAAGTGAACTGCCGGCTTGTTCGAATCTCTTGATGCTGAAGGACAGAATGATATCGGAATTCCGTGCTTCCGTTCGTAAAACTCGCATTCCGCACTATATTGCTCCGTTCTGGAAAGGGCCACCGGTAGGGCCCAATCCTGGATAAGCTCAGACCTGGAGCTTCGTCGTTCGTCGTTCTTGGTTGTTATTGGAACCGCTAAGGCGCAAAGGACGCAAAGGTTTGGGTTTTTTCCCTGATCGGGGAAAAGCCGATCAGGCAAAGATCCAGCCCTGGAGCTAATTCCCTTCTTCGTGCTCTTTGCGTCTTGATGGTTCCTAATTTTCGGTTCCCCTGGTTTAAAGCGTTTGGTGCCGGCACATACAATTACATTTGGGATTGCGGAAATGAAATCTTTTACAGAAGGCAGAGGGCAGAGGGCAGAGGACAGAAGGCAGAAGGCAGAAGGCAATTTCGGATTGCGGGGAAAAACAGCTAAATCACAAAAGCTCTCATGCAAAGGCGCTAAGACGCAAAGGGAAGCGGCGTTTTTGGTTCTTGGTTAAATGGGAAGATTGTTTACAGAAGCAAAGAAAGGCAGCAGGATAGGGATTACGGGTTACGCTTGAGAGCAGTGCTGCTTCGTTTGCTTCGTTGTGTAACACAGAGGGCAGAGTTCCTTGCCCCCTGCTCGCTGCTGCTAAATTACCAAAGCGTTATCGGTGAAGGTTGCTTGCAGCGATTCCGACCATAAGGTATGATTTCAAGAAATAGCTCCAGCATGATCGTGTCGAGCTGGTTTGGTAATCATATGTTCGACATCATTCTTCGAGTAGCTTTAGGCCGCTGATTCTTCGGAAGTCTTGCAGATTCAATGTCACAACCCATAAATCATAGCATTTCGCGGTCGCGCCAATGAATATATCCCTGAATTCCACAATCTCATTTCGCCCTTTCAGATCTCGGTATATCAGCGCAGCTGCTTCCGCTATATCATCGTCAAAGAAAACCGAGTCTATCCATCTCGTTATCTTGCTGATGTCCTCGCGATGTCTTGCTGTTTTTGCTCCGGAATACAACTCGAACAGGGTCACAGAGGACATGAAACAAACATTATGTTCCTTAATTTTCCACAGGCGCGAATTCTCTTTTTTCCGCTTCCGTAGAAAGTCGATTACAACCGATGTGTCCACTAAAATTCTTCTACCGGCCATGACTTTATTTTCACATCCTCTTCGCTGATGTCCCATTGCGAAACAGATTGGAAGTCCCTCTTCCACTCAGCACGATCATCCAGAACAGGAGCTCTTTTAAACGGTATCACGATCACCTCAACTTCCTTCCCATAAAATGTGTCAGGCAAGTCTATCGTAATTCGCCTTCCCTCAACCTTTTTGATTTCCCTGACTACTTGCATTCTAGATCCTCTGCAGATGAATAACTGTCCACAATTGCACCTTAACAAACGTCTGAAATTGAACCACAGTCGTATGCATGGAGCCCGCCTCCCACTTGATTTTAAAGCAAGCTGGATCTGAGTCAACACAAACACACAAACGATTTGGTTCTTCGCGTTTGGTACTTTTTTGAATTTTGAGTTTTGAGTTGTCCCCTGTTCGTGGCTGCCCTCGCACTTAATGCTTTCAGTCAAAATGAACACACAAAATCTGTGCCGTTCTTTAAAGTTCTTGGTTTGTCGTTCTTGGTTCTTGGCAAGAGGGAAATTGACTCTGCCTACTACTGGGAGTATGCTGCCACTGTATCCCGAGCTCACAAGAAGGAGGCTCCATGACCGAACTGCTCAAGAAGGCTTTTGAGGCCGTCTCAAAACTTCCCCAGAAAGCCGGGATGCCATAGCCGCAAGGATGCTGATGGAACTGGAGGATGAAAGCCGCTGGGATGAAGCCTTTGCCATTATGCAGTCAAAGCGAGGCCAAGATGATCCGGCCGCCAAATAAACCGGCAACCTCTACACTTCCCAATGAGAGATGCACATTGCCTGAGTTGGCCGATGTATCCTAACATCAAGCGTCAGGTCGCAGCTGTCTCGCCTTCGTCGATAGACGAGAAGTTCGTGATCTTCACAGCGCCATCGGGAAAACGAGCCACGATGTCGAGTGTTCCCCCCATGGCCTCGATCGTCGCGCGCAACGTGGAAATGTACATATCGGTTCGCTTTTCCAGTTTGGCTATATTGGGCTGTTTGATGTGCAGAAGCTTCGCCAGCATTTCCTGGGACACTCCCCGAGCACGGCGCAACTCATGCAAAGGCATCTCCGCAACCATTTCCCGATAACGCGCCTCGGATCGGGCGATTGCTTCAGGCGACATTTTGGCTTCCAGTTCAGCAAATTTACGAGCCATCCTTTAAGCCCTCCCTGCGCAATGTTTCTAAATGTTCATTGTAGAGCCGATCTGCGATGGGCACATATTCGTCATACCAGCGATCGTCTCCAGTTTTCTCTCCACCGATCAGCAAAATCGCGCATCGGCGAGGATCGAAGGCATAGAGCACGCGATAAGGTCGGCCGGTGTGCTGAATGCGCAGTTCGCGCATGTTGCCGTGTTGTGACCTTTTAATACGCGCCTTTTACAGTACTTCTGGTAACTGACTGCTTTAAGGCAACGTATCTTAAATGCAGATGATACGGAATCGGAGATCACTCATGAAGACTAAAGCAGTGAGCAGTACCTTAACCCTTGATGAACTGTTGCAGGAGATGCACTCACTGGAGGAAGACCTGGCCGGCTATGAGCGTAAATATGGAGTGCTTTCAGAAACCTTTTATGAATCCTATGACGGTGTCGAATTACAAAAAAGCACTGGCATCCACCTTGAAGTAGTCGCTCAGCGTCCTGATATGGGCTTTGCTCAGTTGGCGTTCACCCTTAAGGATCTTGTGCCCCAAGGAACGCTCCCCGAGGAGCCTGCCCAAATCAGATTCATTCATACCGCTGAATTCCAACAGCTTCTGCAAGAATTCAAGCGGAGACACTTTAGGTAAGACCATTGGATGATACATGTTTTCATAGACTTCTATGAGAGCGCTGAAAATATCCAACTGATCCTGCTCGGCCTCGGCAAGACTATCTTCGCCCTTTATGGCGAGCTGATCCACTACCTCGATGGCTCGCAAATAATCGTCCTCGGTTCTCAAAGGCCAAACAGGGTAAATCTTGGCGCTCGAAAACCCTGCCGTCCCTTCTCGCTGAGATCCTTCTTTGCCGGGCGGTACAACGGCTACCATAGACGTTCTCCTTTTCCTCTAATACTTTTCTTTCCAGGCGCCCTTGCTGTACTCGGCATGGGTTAAAACGTCCAGAATAAAGATTTTTCCCCTGTTATAGTGGATCGATGCTATCAGCCTGTAGTTATTCCAGCTAATATTGAAGACTGTCGCGGTTCTCCCGCTTTTCACCTCGACTGCATCAGCACTTGGAAAGACACGGCGAACATGGTTGATGTGCTCCCATTTTGCCTTATTTGCAACGCGATACCAATCTTCTAATGGGGATCTCGCCGGTTTATGAACTTCCCAAAAGCGTCTGAGCTTGTCCTTCGTAATGATCCACATCCTCCATCCTTAACCTTCGCCATATTATGGCTATCCGTGTACGTTCTGTCAACATGGCAATTAACAGACTTTTGAGTTGCGGGCTGTTCTTCGTTCTTCGTTGCTGGTTGCTGACTTTGAGCTATGCTCAGTTTTCAGTCTTGAATTTTGAATTTCCGCCTGTTCGGGGGTGCTGACCGCAATAACGTTTTCAAGAATGTGTGGACACACAATCTGGGTCATAATGCAGTGCTCAGAGGATTGAGGGGGAGACGGGAATCATTCTCGGATTTGGGATTTCGAATCTCGAATTTCGGAAATGAAATTGTTATCAGCGAAGTCTACTTGCAGCAACTTGGGCCTTAAGATATGATTGAAAAGAACTGATGGTTTTTCTTATTCGAACTGTATCGACAAGATCTTCAGGAAAGACAAAGGCATGGATACTGTGACTCAAAAGTTAGACACAAAGCAGCGCGAATAGGCCCCTCATGCGGCGGCGGAGGTGAACAGCGCGTGACCGAGATCATTGAACTGGCGGATCAAAATGCTTTGGACGTGACGAGATCCATGATGGAGATGTCATATGGAAACGACGAGGACGAAATGTGTCCACCTGCCTGAACTCAATCTGAGAGAGGATGAGATACGGCTTCTCCTTGCGATTAAACTTCTCGACGACGGTCTTCTCTCGTTGGGAAAGGCTGCTGAAGTCGCTGGATTCTCAGAGAGGGCATTTGTGGAAATTCTCCTCCAAAGAGGAGTGGCTCCCATAAAGTACACCGATATGGACCTGTACAAAGAGCTTGAAAATGCATGAGAGCGCAGTCATTGACACATCCGCCCTGATTGCCTTGGAAAAACTTCGTCTCTCCCCGGTTCTTTGCGAGCTCTATTCAGAAATTATCATTCCCAGAGCTGTTGTCGATGAATTTGGAACATTGGAATTAACTTGTCTTTCGATCCGCCAAGTCCAAAGTCCATTGATAAACTTGTTTGTCGGTGAGCTTGGTTTGGGTAGAGGGGAATCAGAGGTGATCACCCTTGGCGTTGATTCTGGCATGAGGGTAGTCATTGATGATTCCAAAGCACGTAAAATCGCCGAATCCCTTGGCCTGAAAGTGGTCGGGACGATAGGGATTTTGATGAAATCCGAAGGGATGGGATTGATTTCGAGCGCCTATGAGGAAGCAACTAAGCTAAAGGAAGCAGGTTTTTACTTAAGCGAGAGACTGCTGGATGAACTTTCCAAATGGAACAAGTAGTTCTTTGCTGGAACTCTGAACGGGATTGAGAGTGGCCAGGCTTTGGGCAAATCCGCTCTTTGTGCTTGGTTCCTGGTTCTTGGTTCGTCGTTCTTGGTTAAAAAGAAATGATTGCACGGATTACGATTTGCGCTTTTGAGCAGTGCTGCTTCGTTTGCTTTGTTGTCGCTTTTTCTTCCGAAACCCGAAATGCCTCAAAAAAGCTTTACCAATAAGGCAACCACAGCGATGCCGGCGGCCAGCATGCCTCCCAAACGCAAGGTCAAATCGTGCCTCAGACGCAGCTCCATTTCTTTCATATCGCGGCGTAGCTCTTCAATATCTCTTTTCAGAGCTGCTTCAACTTCATTGAGGTCTTTTCTCAGGGCCGCATCGAGTTCCTTGAGGTCTCTTCGCAGGGCCGCATCGAGTTCCTTGAGGTCTCTTCGCAGGACTACCTCAAGTTCCTTCAGATCGCGTTTGGTAGCTAAATGCCCGTCGATCAGTTCGACGATCACCTGCGTCTGAACTTCGGCTTGCTCCTCAGTGAACCCTACCGCCCTTAACTTCTTTACATATGCGTGTGTGTCGAACCCTAATCCACTCATGGCTGCTCCATACATTGATTTAGACTATACCGCCGCATGCGGGAAGTCAACGTTCAACGTTCTTCGTCAAAAAAAGATTGTTACAGGAGGAAACGAAGAGAAGGAAGGGGACATGAAAGGCATTTCAGTGAGCAAAGTGCCTCACAATTGCGACTGTATCTGCTAAATACCGCATCTAGAGATTCTTTCCAGAAGTCCCGTTTCAGTTTCCTGCCGGATTTCGCGAATACTTTTATCCAAATTTGAAATCTTTTCGAAGCCCAGCTCTTGCCAAATTCCCTCCAGCTTTTCGACCTTCCGGTCGTTTCTTGAAGTTTCTTTTGTCAGTATAAAGTCAATGAAATCAACAATCTCTTGAAGCTTTTCCGGAGGTATCTTGTGCAACTTCTGTTTGATCCGAGATACGGTCAGTTGTTCTCTCATGGTACAAATCCTTTTTCTTTGCGTTCTTCGCGCCTTGGCGGTTCCCAATTTTCAAAAGCAAAGACAGGAAAAGCATTTCGGATGGACACTTGCCGAAAGGACACGAGCTTTTACTCTCGCCGCTAAGCTTGTGCACGCCAACGCATCACCGACACGAAATCACGCGGCCACGGAACTTCATGATAACACCACCATATCGTCACCGCGTGGTTTCGTGTCCGCGAGCATGCCCTTGTTACCGCCTTCCAGTTTCTCGTAAAGTGTCTCTGGTGCTACATCTGCACCATTTGGCCATGCTATTGTGCCGCCCTCTATCGTGGCCATCTTAAAATACTCTATGTCTCGCAGAGGTTCGAAAATCGGTCCTCTGCCTATGTAATCTGAAAAATCAATCTCTCCCTCTAGACCATCATCAAATGCTATTCTGTATACGTAGCCGCCTCTGTAATTGATTTCAGATACTTCATTTAGATTCCACATTTTAGTCCTCAATCTAATGGGGGTATTTTTGTCGCCGTTCTCGACTTGAGATCCCCTCGTAGTATGTTACCCCTGAAATCGAAAACCGCCTTCATTCCTTGGTACTCAGCATGAAAATGTGGTGGATCGTGATCGTCATAGTACATTCTGATAATGATACCAAAGAACATAGACAATATGGGCATCTGTATCCTTTGTATCGTTTCTTCGTAGGGCAACGCGTTAACACTCTTTAACGGGCTAAGGTCCGACAAAGCCGTCGCAGCATCGAGCCCTGCCGGCAAATCCTCGGCAGCCTCAATATCGAGCCCTCGAAACTTGCCGGCTTTACCGTATTCATAAAATCTTGAGTTCGGCCGTCTGCAAAGGATTTGATCATGTAGTACAATATTTTGATAGATTTCATAGGTCAAGACAAGTCGATTTCGGAAACAAAAATACGTCCCAGGCTGGGGAGTGGAGGTACCTGAGTTCGGAGTTGAGCCACGCGATTATGAAATCAAGAGCAATTACCAAATCGTCATTGATGGAAGGCGAGTATTTACCCAGCGAATTCTTTCGAATTGTTCATCACCTCTTCACCTCTTCACCCCCTTGCCGCTGCTGATAAGGTTGTTTTACAACAGCCTTGGCGTTCTTTGCGCCTTTGTGGTTCATAAATAAGCGCTAAGCCTGTCGGCTAAGCCTGGGGTCGGACCGAGTCCAGTGGCTGAATTACCTATGAACTTACGTTTCCCCTCTGCTCTCACCAGAATTCCGACTTGACGGACTTAGTCAAATAAACTAAGTTGACTCAAAGTATGCAAAAAAACCATTACTTGGCAGCTTGCTACTCCGATGAGGTGAAATGCCGATATCCCGTCAGGCGGCAACAAGACCCGGTCCGGAAAGGGAGGAAACGATGAAGGCTGTCAATGTCCACGAAGCAAAGACAAAGCTCTCGGCTCTCCTGGCTGAAGTGGAAAAAAACGGGGAGCGTATCTCTATATGCCGGAATGGCAAACCCGTGGCCGACCTGGTGCCCCACACGCACCCCGATCGCCTTGCACCGCATCCGGTCATGAGCGCCATTAAGATCAAATATGATCCGACAGAGCCTCTGAATGATGATGAATGGCCGGAGACAAACTGATGTTGCTGGATACATGCGCTTTGCTCTGATTACCTTTGAAAACTACCACAAATCAGGCGCTTTTTGCTGTTAGAGCCGCGATTGTGGCGTCGAAACGGGGGCGATAACGGGTTCTGGGTGCGGGTTTGGGTGGTTTGGATGGTTTGGATGTTGCCGCGGGTTGGCTTTATTGGAACCGCTAAGGCTCGAAGGACGCTAAGGAATGGGTTTTTTCCTGATCGGGGAAAACCGATCAGGAAAAGATCCAGCCCCTGGAGCTAACGGCGTTCTTTGCGTTCTTCGCGTTTTGCAGGACACCTTGCAGCGATTCGGGCCACATGCCAATTTCATTCCCATTCAGCTCGGAGCTCATTCTGATACCTCGGTCCATCACCGTTAAATTGGCCGCCGATAAGCGCAGATTAACGCGGATGTGCACCAAATCGTTATTGATACGGGTTCATTGCTTGGAGATATTGCGTTTCATGCCCGCCATGACGGTTTCACGAACGTAGAGCTTCGAGCAGTCGGCAAGATCAATTCCCATTGTCAGCCGAAGCGAACCGCCGACTTGTTCGAATCTCTTGATACTGTAAGACAGAATGACATCAGACTACTTACGCAGCGTCTGCAACACCCCGGAGCTCCTTGACCTTCGCCTGCCACCACTTCAGGGCGCTGAGAGAAAATTCCCAGTCTTCCAGGTCTTCCTTGTTCTGCCCGCATTGTGACACCAAAAAAGGAGCTTAAACCACTGCCAAGTCTGAAAGGTTTTCGGAAATCGATTCGAATTTCCGGCGAACCTCTCAGCACCACCGTTGTGCGTATGAGAAACCGGGAGCGTTATTGATGTACTACGTGGATACCAGCATCCTGGCCGCGTATTATTGCCCCGTTCATAATTTTCCCAACTCGACGTTTGGGTATTTGAGCTAAAGGATCACAAACATCGGTAGTCCGCTCGTCTTCTCGTAGGACTATTATTTCAACTTCCCCGGGCGGAATGTCGGGCATATGAATGACGAGCATTCTGTCTTCGCCGATTTTTGTCCTCATTTTTCGCGCCAGCATTCTTGAACTCCTTGGCTTAAGATCCTGTTCTTTCAGCAAGCATTGGAAACAATTAATAAAACGCTCTTTCGGAATCGCGCCCGAACCGTCTCGCTGCAGCCCACTCGTCATGATCTAAAGGCCTTATCATTCTATGCACCCTCGTTGCGAAATTCAAGGAAGGAACGAAGGGGTGTTGGGGATTACGGATTAAGGCGGATTGCGGATTGCGGAAAGTTTAAAAAACAAATTTTTGCAGAAGTTAATCAAGGAGACGAAGGGGGCGCAGAGGGCATGGGGCATGATGCAGAAGACCCAGACTACAGAAGACAGAGGGCGGGAGACGGAAAACAATTTCCGATTTCGGATTGTGAATTTCGGAAAATAAAGACTGCTTGGCTCTTGGTTCGGGTTCCCGGCGTAATCCGTAATCCTTGATCCTTAATCCGTCTCTTGGTTCTTCGTTTGTCGTTTGGAGCGTTTAGATCGTTAGGATCATAAGCATAGGTGGCCGCCCAGAGCTTGGATTCTGTCCCCTCGCGAAGTAACAAAAGGCTGATTAGAAATTGATTCGTTTCAAATGTGTGTTACACCGAGACTGTGGAGCACAGGAGGGTAAAATGAGCAACTTGACCATCACCGTGGATAGTCAAACCTTAAAGAAAGCGAGGCTGCGCGCCATCGAGCAGGGAACCTCCGTCAATTCTGTGCTGCGGGATTTTTTGGAGGCTTATGCGGGTTTGCGCAGCGAGCGAACAAAAGCACTCCAGGAACTGATTGCTTTATCCCGCAATTCGGATTCCAGGCGCGGAGGTCGTGTCTGGTGTCGGAATGATCTGCACCAGCGCGACTGATGCGATCCTTTTTTGACACCAACATCCTGGTTTATCTTTTTGACGAAGATGCTCCCGCAAAGAAAGCCAAGGCCCAACTCCTGCTTAAGGAGGAAGTTGAAGCGGGCCGAGCCACCCTGAGCACCCAAGTTCTTCAGGAATTCTATGTGGTCGTGACACGCAAGCTTGCTAAACCGCTCTCCCTCGATTCGGCAGAACAAGCGGTCCGTAATTTGGCTGCCCTAAACACGATCCAAGTAGATAGTGCTTTGGTGCTTGCTGCAATCGCAAGGAACCGTCAGGAGGGCTTTTCTTTCCGGGATTCTCTCATTATTGAGACCGCTTTGGCCTGCGGGACCAAGCGCCTCTTTACCGAGGATTTGCAGAATGGGCAGATCATCCAAGAAATGCTAATTGAAAATCCATTCATGGCTTTACCGGTAGAAGAAAAAAGCAACATACCCCCCCGATCCAAACGCTCTTCAATGACTTTCCTTATCGTCTTGCGATTCTTCCATATCATTTCGATCCAATTTCCAACAAAACACTGATTATCAGTCTGCATCAAACAGCAAAATGTCGGTCAGCCCCGCTAGCTTTAGGAATTCTCTGTCATTGGTGATGATGCCCCCGGCGCCCATTTTCAAGCCGGTAGCAGCATGGATGGCGTCAGGTGTCCGCATACCATGAGCTCCGCGCAGGCGAGCCGCTGCAACTGAGATTTCCGAAGATAACGGGAGCACCTTTATATTCGGAAAATCAGTCACCAATTGGACCAAAATTTCGGCTCGTTCGAAATCATTGGCTCGGCAGGCAGGAACCAGCAGCTCGGCAAAAACCAGCGTGGATATGATACCAGTCAGATCACCCGCTTCGATACGGCGGAAAAGCCGCTTTGACGTTGCGTAATGTCTTGGATGTTGTTCCAGGAAATAAACGAAGACTACGGTGTCCAGCCCAAGGATACTGCCTCTGCTCAGTTTTTCCGGATCTAACTGTCCCATCGTTCACGCGATCTTTCAAGCTCCGTCTCATATCCCCGCCAAAGGTCCGAAGCACAGCGTTCCAACGCATCGACATAAGATGACGGTGCTCTGCGAATAACAATAGCATCATCTTTTTCAATAACCTGCAGAAGGTCGCCGGGCTTGATAGCCAATCGTTTACGAATGGCCGCCGGCAATACAAGCTGCGATTTGCTGCTGAGCTTTACAATGGGCATGGCAACTCTCCCCCACAAATATGTTTTACCTATCAGTAAAGCAAGTGTTGCGTTTTGTCAACAATGGGTTCTTGGTTCTTCGTTAGGAGGAGGCTCCACAATCGCGGGGTTTGGGTGGTTTGGATGTTGCCTCGGGTTGGTTTTATTGGAACCGCTAAGGCGCGAAGGACGCTAAGGAGTGGGTTTTTTCCTGATCGGGGAAAACCGATCAGGAAAAGATCCAGCCCCTGGAGCTAACAGCGTTCTTTGCGTTCTTTGCGCCTTGGCGGTTCCCAATTTTCAAAAGCAAAGACAGGAAAGGCATTCAGGATTCGCCATGGTCCGTTTATCGTCATTGCCCATTGGCCGGCTCTATCGCCGCTCAGCTTGTGCGGGCCAACCCCGTCGCAGCATCGAAGCAGGCCGGGTTGAGGTATGAAACCCAGCGAAACAGGTGTTGGGTTTCGTACCTCAACCCAACCTATACCTATCCAGGTGTGCGAATCCAGGAGAATCATCCATCAATCCGGCTCCCGTGCCTCATGTTCGACGACCGGCTCGGTCAGGTCCCCCACCGTCTCGACGGCACCTTCCATGCTGCCGAGGAGAAGATCTTAATCCTTAATCCTTAATCCCAACTTCAGCAGAAGGCCGACTACGATGATCCCCTCCGCCACGAACAGCGCCAGCATCGCATAGATCGCCAGCTTTATCAGGCCGAGCGGCCGTTCCGTGGCCACCGCTACCGGTGCGGTTATGGTGTAGAGCACCTGGTTCGGGTTGAGGTTGTCCCTGCTGAGCTTCTGGTAGATGGCGTTCATTTGGTCTATGCTCTGCACCAGCCCGGCAAAAACCTGGTCCTGCGTCTTTGCAATGCGCTCCGTTGCCATTTCGGCAAATCGTTCCTCGACATCCGTTTTGGGCTCGCCCCGGTTGAAATCGAAACTGTTTATTTTATCAAAGAGTTCCTGGTAATATTTGGCTTCGAATTCCAGATTGATTTTTTCCAGACCGGAATCGATCATCTTCTTGGTGATGTCCTGCCGGAACATGGAGTCCGAATTTTCCTGGGCCATCTGCACCAGGCTGTCGAGGAAGGAGGAACCGAACTGAGGAATCATGGCGGGCACGTTTTCGAACGGGGTGCGTGCCGGCGGGCCCTGGGCGGCGGCGGCTGATCCCTGGCCGGGCGGCAGCCCGACTCCGATGGACTTGCGAATGTACTGGTCGAGGGAACTCTCATACACCGCGCTGTCGGCCGAAGCCTCCTCCATCTTCAGTTGAATTTCGAACAGCCGGTTTTGCAGGTAAGCCAGGGTGAATTCGGGGAACTTGGCCACCCCGACCTGGCGGATGAGGCCAAACAGCGGGCTCAGCTTGAACTGATTGAGATCGTTCAGGCGATAGCGCAGATCGCTCAATGAAATGCCCTTCTCCCCGATACAGCAGATTTTGGCTCCAGGCAGCCCGGACAGCCGGTCGATGTCCTTGAGGGCGCGCGTGACCGTCAAGCGCAGCCGGTCCGTAGCGATCAGGTAATCTTCCGATGCGATGCTTTCCTTGTCGATGACATTGGGAGAAACCAGTTCGATTTGGTACTGATTGGCTCCTTTCACTCGCTCGGCGTAACTTGCCCAGGTGCTCAGAATGTCGTTGAGGACCTTTGCCAACATGGTTTCGGGCAGAAATGAGCCAGGATTTTCCTGCACAAAGGCCAGCGAAAAAACCGGCACCATGAGGTTCTTCTTCTTCTCCAGAAACTCCGCTTCGATGCGCTGGCGAGACTCGAAGCTGAGGTTCGTTTCCGCCAGCTTCTGCGCGTATTCGTGCTCCAAAAGGGAGAGCCTGGCATTGGTTTGGTAGACGGATAAGGACCCCTTGAAATCAGGGAACTCCATGAACTTTTTCAGGTGGTTTTCATCGTAGACTTTCTGCAGGACCGGGGTTGACAGGATATCGGAAGCACTGAACTTCATGCCGTTGGGGTACTGGCCCTTGTCGATCCCTTCGAACAGCAGTTTGAATTCGACTCTGGCGATCTTTTGCTTGTCCTGAAGGAGGTAGGCTGCACCCGCCACGCCGCCGATCACCACCACTGCAGCGAGAGAATAAATGAGGATGCGAACCCGCTGCCGCCACAGGGCCAGGATGAGATCCCTGACGCCAATTTCGTCGGCCTGCTCGGAACGTAACGCCGTCCTGTCGGCTTTGCCCTCCGGGGTTTGCTGTTGCGTACCGGGCATTTTTCCCCTCCTTGGTCATGGATTTGTGCCTGCCCTGGGAGCTCGCGGCTAACCTGTTCTGCAACCCTCCACAGTGATCATAACGCCGGGGTGGACTTGGTTTTCCTAAAGACTGCAGCGCCTTGAATCGACCGCCAGCACTTTTTGCCGGGTTTCGTCCCTCAACCCAGCCCACACGTTCGACCCAGCCTACACCTGCACGTCGTTTTCAATCGGCCGCCGATAAACGCCGATTAACGCGGATGGGTCCTCTACGCGCTCGCATGGGCCTGCGGCCCCTCCGTGCGGAGACCGCCCCCGATGAGAACACCGACGATGATAACGCCCTCGAGAAAGAACAAGGCAAGAATCGTATAGATCAATATTTTCTTCAGCGCAACCGGCTTTTCAATACTGGTGACCACCGGAGCCGTCACGCTGAACAGGACCAGTTCGGGGTTCAGGTTGTGCCTGCTCAATTCCTGATAAATGCTGTTCATTTCATGGATGGTCTGCATCAGAGTGTCAAACACCTGCTGCTGCGTTTCATTGATGCGCTCTTCCGCCAGGGGGATGAACTTTGCTCGCGCCTCCCTCTCTTCCGCACTTTCCTGCTGCGCCTTCAGGTCGGACAACCTGTCAAACAGTTCCTGGTAATACTTGGATTCGAACTCCAGATTCACCTTTTCCAATCCCGCATCGATCATCTTCCTGGTAATGTCCTGCCGGAAAGCGGCATCCGAGTTTTCCTGGGCCATCTGCACCAGGCTGTCCAAAAATGTCGAGCCAAACTGAGGGATCATGGCCGGAACATTTTCCAGTGCACCCGTCTGCGGGGGCGGCTGCCCTCCGTCGGCCGCCAGGCCGGCGCCGCCCGATTTGCGCACGTACTGGTTGAGGGAAGTTTCGTACACGTTGGCGTCGGCCTTCGCTTCTTCCATTTTCAATTGAATTTCAAACAGCTGGTTCTGCAGATACCCCATGGTGAATTCGGGAAACCGCGAAACCCCCGCCTGCCGAATGAGACCAAACAGCGGGCTCAATTTGAACTGATCGAGATCCTTCATACGGTAGCGCAGATCACTGAGCGAAATGCCCTTCTCCCCGATCTGGATGATCTTGGCACCGGGCAGCTCGGACAGCTTGTCGATATCCTTGAGCACCCGGTTGACCGTCAGCCGCAGGCGGTCCGTGGCCACCAGGTAATCTTCCGATTCGATGGCCTCCTGGTTGATGATGTTCGGAGACACCAGCTCTATCTGGTATTCGTTGGCGCCCTTGACGCGCTCGGCGTAATTGGCCCAGGCGTTCAGAATATCATTGAGAATCTTGGCCACCACGGCTTCCGGCAGAAACTCAACGCGCCCCTCCTGCACGAACGTCAGTGAATAGATCGGCACCAGGAGATTTTTCTTCTTTTCCAGGAATTCCGCTTCCAGTCGCTGGCGGGCCTCGAAGTTCAGATTCTTTTCCGCCAGTTTTTGCGCATATTCGTATTCCAGCAAGGCCAGCCTGGAATTGGTCTGGAAGACCGACAGCGATGACTTGAATTCGGGAAACTCCATGAATCGGCTCATGTTGTTCTCGTCATAGACCTTCTGCAGCACCGGCATGGAAAGGATGTCCGACGGGCTGAAGGCCATCCCGTTGGGGTACCTGCCGTCATCGGCCCCCTGAAAGAGCAGCTTGAATTCCAGCTTGGCCACGTGCTGCTTCTGCTGCAACAGGTAGAATGCGCCGGCAATGCCGCCGATCACCACCAGCGCGGCGAGCGACAGGGTGACAATCCTGGCGCGCGCACGCCACAGCGTTAAAATCAGGTCCCTGATGGAAATTTCGTCTTCCTCGAATTCCTGGTAATCCACCATGTGCCGCTGGTCTTTCGGCTCCAATTCCTGCGGATGATTCTTGCTCATATAGCTCCTCTTATCGTTTTCTACAAATACCGACTTTTGGCCGCAGATGCACGCCGATGAACGCAGACGGGCGTGTGCTGCCTGCAGCCGTCTGTGCTTGAAAGGTTCACCCCGTCATTTGATCTCTTCCCATCGAGGGCCGGCGGTCACCCACGCATGGAGCCGCGGCACGCTTCTTCTCCACCCGCACGGGGGGGAGAGGGTCGGGGTGAGGGGCGAGTTCCGGGTAGAGACTAACTCACAAGGGTGGGAAATTCAACAGAGGAAAAAACGCAGCGGCAATTGTCATGCCGGACGCCGGCCTTTTTCGGTGGGTGGAGGTGCGCCTCTTTGCGCCGCAACCCACCAGAGGCTTCGCCGGCTGCGGCTTGTCATGCGTGCCGAGCGACCAGGCCCGGTGGAATTTTGGGCGATGAAACCGGCCATTCCGCTTCTGAAACACGGTGATCAATCGAGCAGCAGCGAATAGACGGGCCCCATATCTACCCGATTTTTCGGTTCAGACGGGGTTGCATCCGGATCCAGCAGGTTGATGATGCCGTTGCCGTCGTCATCGTCCCGCCATTTGCCGCCCCAGAGCTGCAGTTCCTGACCGTCGCTGATGCCGTCGCCGTCACTGTCGGGATTGTTGGGATCGGTGCCATAGATATTGATTTCATCCACATCGGGGATGCCATCCTTATCGGAATCCAGGGCGGGATCGGGAAGCGGCGAGTTGGAAGCGGGGTCGCTCGGGGTATTCACCACCAGTTCCTCTGAAAAGTCGCTTTCATTGCCGCCGGCGTCATAGGCCGTGGCCGCGAAATAGTAGAGGGTTCCCGGCTTTAAATCGGCCACCTGATGCTGCGTGCAGTTGCCGACATCGATGGAAACATCGTAGGCTTTGCTTTGCGTCCCGTAATAGAGTTTGTAGCCGGCCGTGGCGGAATCGTTGTTGGGGTCCCACGCCACGGTCAGCTGAGCACCGTAAGCCGTTTTTATGGAAAAAATCTGAAAGAGCAGAAGAACGACCAGAAGAGTGACCAGCCTGGAGGAGTGAAGAGCTCCGCATTGGGCTGCGCTGTCGGCTTGCATGGCAAAACCTCCCCGTTATGATGCTGCGGCCGCGCCGAATACAGCCGCATGCGGGAGGCGCCGTATTCGCCCGGCAACCCTGCCGCCGTATCCCGATAACCCCGGGACTTAGGCCAGTGGCTTTGCGTCCCACCCTTTCGGATGGTTTGCCCTTATCAAGCGATTTATGGTGCTGGTTGAGCCTCTTGCAGAACGCCTTGGGTATCATTTTGGCCGGGTTTGCGAGAGGCTCGGTTGTTTTTATTGCCTGTTGCGTTGCTCGGATTTTATTCAAATTCCATGCCGTGCGGGAGAGTGGTCGGCGGGAGGATTGTCGTTGGGTTTCGTCACCGTTCAAGAAAATGATTTCGGCTTCCAAGTAGGCTGGGTTGAGGTACGAAACCCAGCGAAATAGTCGTTGGGTTGAGTCACGCGCAGCGCGTGACTCAACCCAACCTACACCTACACCTACACCTGCCAGTCACCCAAACATCGGGCCGCGGCACTCAGTCGTTGGGTTTCGCGCTGCTCAACCCAACCTACACTTGCGGGGGACAGGAGAGATCATGGAAGCCAGATTGGGATTTCACGAGACCCGGTCAACTTACGATGGATTTCAAATGGTGGAGCGGATTACAGAAATGTAATCCATGTCTGGAAAATTCAACCGCTACTTTGACGCCTGTTCGACAGTACCTGCCATCAGAAATTTGGAAACCGCTCTGGAGGATGCGCAAAATCCTCCGCAGGTCAGGGTGTGCGCAGCACTCCCTGACAAAACCGTGGCGTCAGGGAGCTCCTTCCAGTCGCACCCTGACCTACGCAAACACGAGTTTCCAAATTTCTGTGCCATGCCCTTGTTGCAACGCCGGGATGAGACAGGCGCGCACTCGCCCTGACAAATGTAAGGTGAATCGTCAACACGGAGCCTGAGCTTATGCCGCAATGACATGAAAAAAAATCGTTAGATTCAGCTGTTGTTATTTTGGTACAAGTATTGCTCTGTGATAAGAATTCTCAGATGCTGCCTCTCAGCATCTGAGAGCGTATAGAACAATGTTTTTACCCCCGATCGTTTTGCCGGCAGGCTGCCCGACAACGGGGGATTCGCATGCCGTCCAAGCTGGTCTTATCGAGGAGGTTGAATGAGTAGAAGTAGCCACAGGACCGTTTTTCTCTCTGGCATTTTTATCGGTGTCTTATTGACTGTATTCTGGCCAAACCTTGTGCCGGCTCAGGACGAAACAGGCCGCGGGCATGGCAAGCGCGATTTCTCCGAAATAATGGCGGAATTGCAGAAAGTTGAACGGGAAGTTCTGGATCGAGGCTATACCTTCTCGGTAGGCTACAATCCGGCTGCAGACTACACCATCGAACAGCTTTGCGGGCTCAGACCGCCACCAGATCAACTGAAATCGGCTGAGCTGCAGGCCACTCCGGTCATCACGGCGCTGCCCCCGGCATTTGACTGGCGCGACAACAACGGAGTCACTCCCGTCAAGGATCAGGGCTACTGCGGGAGCTGCTGGGCTTTCAGCACGGTGGCGGTATTGGAACATCAAATCAAGATCCTGTGCGGAACGACCGTCGACCTTTCGGAGCAGTACCTGGTGTCGTGTAATCTGGATGGGATGGGATGCAACGGCGGCTGGTGGGCCCATGATTACCATCAGTCGCCGGGAGCCGTGCCGGAATCGGAATTCCCCTATGCAGGGCAGGACCTGGCGTGCGGAGGGCCTTATTCACATCCGTACCAGATTGATTGGTGGAGCTACACCAATACTTCCGTCGGCGCCATCAAGCAGGCCATTTACGACTATGGCGCGGTTGCCGCATCGATTTGCGTAGGTCCCAACTTCCAACATTATACGGGCGGGATTTTTAACGCAGATGAATCCAGCTCTTGCACTGAACCCTACTTGACCAATCACGGTATCACCCTGGTGGGCTGGAACGACGATCACGGTGTGGATGACGGTTACTGGATCCTCAAGAACAGCTGGGGACCTTACTGGGGTGAAAACGGCTACATGCGCATCCGCTACAACATGTCACGAGTTGGTTATGGCGCCAGTTACGTAGAATTTTCAGGCTGCGGAACAAGCAGCATGGGCTCGGTCAGGGTGACCATCGCTCCACTGCAAGCCATATCGGCCGGAGCTCAATGGCGGGTAGACGGAGGAACCTGGAGAAACAGCGGGGATACGGCATACGGCCTGACGGCCGACTATCACTTGATCGAATTCAAGGAGATCCCAGGGTGGAATACACCCGCCAGCCGGACGGTTTTCATTCAAAGTGGAGAAACCACCTACATCGAGGCAGACTATGTGCTTCAAACAGGCAACCTCAAGGTGACGTTGTTGCCCGTTCAAGCGGTCGGCGCCGGGGCTCAATGGCGGGTGGACGGAGAAACCTGGAGAAACAGCGGGGATACGGCATACGGCTTGACGGCCGACTATCACTTGATCGAATTCAAGGAGATCCCAGGATGGAATACACCCGCCAGCCGGACGGTTTTCATTCAAAGTGAAGGAACCACCTACATCGAGGCAGACTATGTGCTTCAAACAGGCAACCTCAAGGTGACGTTGTTGCCCGTTCAAGCGGTCGGCGCCGGGGCTCAATGGCGGGTGGACGGAGAAACCTGGAGAAACAGCGGGGATACGGCATACGGCCTGGCTGTCGGGCAACATCGAGTGGATTTCAAGGATGTGCCGGGATGGAACATGCCGCCATCGCAAACCGTCACAATTTCCAACAACACAACTTCGTCCATTGAGGGTGTTTACACTGTTCACAGCGGCTCATTAAGCGTCGCCATCAGCCCCGCGGCGGCAGCCCAAATCGGCGCCCAATGGCGAGTGGACGGCGGCGTATGGAGGAATTCCGGCAGCGTTGTGACCGATTTGACTCCAGGCGATCATGTGGTCGATTTCAAAGACCTTGCAGGGTGGACCAAACCCAATAATCTCATCGCAGCCATAACAAATGGAGAAACCACTTCGCTTGCAGGAGTTTACTCCGCACAATCCGGTTCTGCAACGCTAACTGTTTCCATCCTCGCTCAAAAGGACGGTTTGACAGCCGCCGAGAAGGATGTTGTGACAGCCAATGCCCAATGGCGAATCGACGGCGGAGCATGGCATGGTAACGGAGACAAAGTACTGGGCCTCTCCCTGGGCCTCCACCTGTTGGAATTTTCGCCGCTGCCGGGCTGGAGGACTCCCAGCGCCCAGGTGTTGCAGATCACAACAACGAACAATGCCGCAACCGGAATCTACACACCGGTCAAGAGCATGCCATGGCTGTCTATTTTATTGGAATAGAATCAATCATACCTTCGCATCCCGCAAAGTATGGGGTGAGACCGCAGTAATTTGAGGGCATGGCCGTTCAATGGTCATGCCCTTTGCATTTTACGGCCGGCTTGGTTTATTTTTCAGATCGTGCTAATGAATCCCCGTCCTGAAATTTTATGATTCCTCTCCTTCCGCGGCGGCAGAGGGCCGGGGTGAGGGGGGGGACTGAGTAACTTTCTGCAAAGCTCGATGTTTAGTACAGCTCCACCAACCTGCGGAATTCGGCCGCTTATTTGTGTGGAGCTGCGCATGGAGCCAACGATCTTGGTGTGCCGTTGAGCCATTCCATCAAGTCATTCATTGCAGGCAAGGATGTGCCGACTGATCCCTTGATCGCCTGCGTGACGCTTGTCTACGTCATGAGCCAGGCGGTGGATCTCTACCTGTTTCATTTCATCTTCGACATTCATCTGCCGGTGGTGGCGATGCTTGTCATGCTCACCGCCCTGAGCATCGCCAACTGGCGGGCCGTCTTCGAGTATCTCAACGACTTGAAATTGTTGGCTGCCATCATGGCCCTGTGGTCCGTCTATCTGCTGGTCAACGGCTTTCTGGGCGAAGATTTTCGAACGTCCATCGTCCTGTTGTTTCGCTTTGTCGGCAGCTGGCTGATCGCCGTGCAGCTGGGGATTGCTTTGTACGTCGGCGGAGAAAAGCGCTGGAAATGGGTGGCCGCGGCGCTGCTGATCGGCTTTTTTTTGGTCACCCTCATCTGGTATCTGCAATCCATCCGATCGCCGTATCTCGAATGGCTGCAGCCGGGCCTGCGCGACCCGGCAAAAATCCAGGGCTGGGGCGGCCTGTACGTGAACCCGAATATTCTCGGTTTTGCGCTGGTATCCCACGCCATGGCGGCCATCTGGTACAGCCTTTGGTCGCCGCTTTCCATCGTCATTATCCCGGTGGTCTGGTTGACGGCCCTTGCCGGCATCCTGCAAAGCCGCAGCAGCAATTCCTTTATTGGAATCATCCTGGTCGGCTTTTTGGCACTGTTCGCCTACACGCAATGCCACTGGAGCGCTCTCCCCACCCGGCGGAGATGGCTCCGGCCGGCCGCCGTCTTTGCGGCATTGATCGGCATCTGCGGCGCCGGCGCCGCCCTTTTTTTCCAGCCGCAACTGCAAAAGGTCCTGGAGCCTTTTCAGAGTTACCTCGGGGCAGACACCGGCTGGTCCACGTTGCCCGATGAACCTGAGGGTGCCGAGATCGCCAGAGTATACGATGACGAGCGGCAAAGCCACGTGTATGAATTGGCGGGATCGGGGCTGCCGCACCATTACGTGTACTCTTTCGGCGGCGTCGTCACGCAAGAGGGTGACGACTGCACCCTGGGTTGGCGCATGCAATTTTCACAGCCGTTTGTGCTGACCGTTTCGGTTCAGACGGATCGAGGGCCGGACGAACTGTTGTACACATCGCCGCGCCTGTTCATCGACACCGTCTATGAAGCCGGGCTGGCGTTCGATCTCGGCCCCGGCGTGACGGACGGCCAATGGCACAGCGTGACCCGGGACCTGCAGGCGGACCTGCAAAAGGGAACCCCCGGCGTGACGCTGGTAGGGGTCAAGAGCTTGCTGGTGCGGGGAGCGGGAAGAATCGACGACATCCAGTTCAGCAGCCACTTTCACGACACTTTTGACCACCGGCGTGTTTGGACTTCCCACGATTTCGAACGGGTACTCAGCCGGATCGACATCGGCCGCGTGCGAATCTGGAAACGGTCGATCGGCTACTGGAAGGAACGGCCATGGCTCGGAATAGGATTCGGCTCCTTCCAATATCTCCCCGAAGAGAGGACATTTTTCCACGCCCATAATTTTCTCCTCAACCTGCTGGTGGAACAGGGCCTGCTTGGGCTCGGCCTGCTCCTCGCTTTCAGCGCCGTGCTGCTGTGGCACATGAAGAGCTGGGTGGGAGCGGCGCTGCTGGGCAGTTCCTTTGGCTCGCAGTTGTTTGACAACCTGACCCTGGATTTTTCCTTCCCCATTTACACTTCGTTCGTCCTGGGCTATTGCTTCTTTCTTGTCATTGGCAGAAAAGCAAATGAGGATTCATGCGCCACATAGATTTGCGGCGCAGGTCAGGCGCCGCTTTTTGCGCCGCAACCCGGCTCCATTGAAAATATGCGTAAAATTGACTCCACAGCCGGCGCTTCGGTACTGCAGGGATCCACGCGCATCTTCCTTGCGGAATCCCTCATGCTGCCGACCGGTCTTCTGACCGTCGTCTTTCTCACCCGCACACTCGGGCCGGAAAGCTACGGACTTTACAGCCTGGCGGCCGTGATCACTTCCTGGACCGGCTGGACCATTGCTTCCATTTTCAACCGGACCACCGTCAAGTTTGTCAGCGAAACGCAACAATGGAAACCGGTCGCCTCCACGGCCCTCCGGCTCTATGGCCTGACGGGCCTGGCCGCCCTCGCAGCCCTCATTTTGCTGGCATGGCCGATTTCCCGCCTGCTGGCAGAACCTTCCCTCATCAAGTATCTGTGCCTGTTTGCCGTCGATATTCCGCTGTTTGCCCTCTCCAGTGCTCACAAGGCGGTTTTGCTGGGGTTGGGACGGTTTGCCGCAAAGGCCCTGGTGAGCTCGGTCTACTGGATCGCCCGGCTTGCGCTCATCATTCTTTTCGTGGAGATGGGCCTCTCGCTGACCGGTGCGATTCTGGCAAGCATCTGCGCGTCCCTGCTGGAACTGGGTTTGGTCCGCTGTTTTGTTCGACCTCCGGTGTTCGGCCGCGAGCATTTTCCCTTGGCCAAATTCTGGCAGTATTCCGCTCCCCTCTTCCTGGCGGCCCTCAGCGTAAGAATTTTTGACCGGCTGGACCTGTTTGCTCTCAAATCCCTTGGCGGCACTGCCGCGCAGGCCGGGGTGTATGCGGCCGCTCAGAACCTGACTCTGATCCCGGGAATTTTGGCCCTCGCCTTCGCCGATCCGCTGCTGGCGGCGTTGACCCGGCTGTATACCGGAGGGCGCCTGGCCGACGCGAAACTCATGGCGCGCAATGCCATGCGCTTGGTGCTCCTGCTGTTTCCCTTTGCCGGCATCGTCGCGGGGGCCTCGCGAGAAATCGTCGGGCTTTTTTTCGGGTCGGATTACCTGTCCGCCGCCCCGCTGGTGGCGATTCTCACCTTCGCGGCCTTGTGGATGGTGATGATCGCGGTGACCGCCGGCATTTTGACGGCCGGGGGCAAACCCAACTGGACCCTGGTGGTGACCGCCCCGATGGTTCCCCTGGCACTGTGCGGCCACGTCCTTTTGATTCCGCGCATGGGTCCCGCAGGGGCCGCGCTGATCACCTTGACCTTTGCCACCCTGCACGGCGGGCTGGCTGTTTACGCCGTAAACCGGCAATGGAGCGTACTGCCGCCGGGCAAATCGGCCGTGCGCAGTCTGCTGACTTTGTCTGTAAGCTATCCGGTTTCCGCCTTTTGGCCCGTGTCCGAAATCTGGCTCTTGCCAAAAATCGCTGTTCTTGCGATCATCGTGGTAATCCTTTTGACGGCCGCCGGAGAATTCTCCCGAGAAGAAATCCAAATGGTGCGAGGCACCTTTCGGCGAGGAGCACCTGACTTGTGAGCAATATGGCTGGACCCCTGTTTTCGGTAATTGTTCCCACCTATCAGAGGCCGGAGCAGCTGGCCGGTTTCTGTTTGCCGGCACTGGCCGGCATGCATTACCCGCGCGAAAAGTTCGAGGTCATCATCGTCGACGACGGCAGCGCCAGGCCCCCAACGGAAATCGTGGATCGATTCAAGGAGCGGCTTGACATCCGGCTGGTCATCCAGAGTAACCAGGGCCCGGCGGTGGCGCGCAACCGAGGCGCCGCGTCAAGCGCGGGGACCTATCTGGCGTTCACCGACGACGACTGCGCTCCGCACGCGGACTGGCTGCGGCAGCTGGAGACGGCCCTGGAGCGTAATGCGCGCCGCGCCGTCGGGGGCCGGACGGTGAACGTTTTATCCGGCAACGGCTACTCTGCCGCCAGCCAGCTGCTGGTGGATTATCTCTATGGGTATTACCTGGAGCGCCCCGGCCGGGGTCTTTTTTTCACCAGCAACAATCTGGCCATCGCAGCCGAGCAGTTTCATGGGGTGGGACGTTTCGATGAAAACTTTCAGCTGGGAGGGGAAGACCGCGAACTGTGTGTGCGCCTGGCCCATTTGGGCTTTGACTTGCACTATGAGCCGCGCGCTGTCGTCTATCATGCCCACCGCCTGTCTGCCGCATCGTTCATCCGCCAGCACTTCAAGTACGGTCGCGGCGCAGCCCGTTTTCACCGGGCTGTTTCGCTGCAGAACAGGAAAAGTGTGCGCGTGGAGCCGATCTCCTTTTACCTGGACCTGATGCGCTACCCGTTCACCCAACCCGCGGCCTCAAGAAAGCGGCTCCTGTGCTTTCTTCTGCTCGTGTCGCAGGCGGTCAATGCCCTTGGATTTTTTTACGAAAAGCTGATTGCGCGTTGGCGACGCCGGGGTTTTGCCTCATGACGAGCGAGCGCCGACCGCATCCGAACGGAACGGACAGCTCAGCGGCGGGAATGGATCAGCCTCTGGTTTCCATCATCATTCCCGTGCACAATGCGAGACGGCATCTCGCATCCTGCCTCGAGGCCGTTTTCACCACCGGTTACCCGCGCTATGAAGTGATTGTCGTCGATGACGCATCCAGCGACGGCTCGTCGGACACGGCCGCGTCCTTCGGCCTCGACCCGGTGGTACTCGCGCGCCGGATGGGCCCCGCCGCGGCGCGCAATCGGGGAGCCGGGCAAGCCAGGGGGGATATCCTGCTGTTTGTGGATGCCGATGTGGTCATTACCGCGGATACGGTGAGCCGGGTGGTGCAGAACTTCGCCGACCATGATGTCGCCGCGCTGTTTGGATCCTACGACGATAGCCCTGGAGACCAGGGCTTTTTGTCGCAATACAAGAACCTCGCACATCACTTCGTGCATCAGCAGGGAAACCCGGAGGCGACCACCTTCTGGGCCGGCTGCGGCGCGGTCAAAAGCGCGGTGTTCCGGGAACTGGGCGGGTTCGATGAAGGGCGCTATGGCGTGCCGTCCATCGAGGACATCGAACTGGGCTACCGCATCAAGCAGCAGGGATACCGCATTCTGCTCGACAAGCGCCTGCAGGTCAAGCATCTCAAGCGCTGGACTTTGCCCGGACTGCTCCGATCTGATATATTGTGTCGTGCGCTCCCGTGGACCAGGCTGATGCTGGAGCGCGGCCACTTGAACAAGGACCTGAACCTGCAGGCTTCCCAACGGCTGAGCGCGGTTCTGACAGGGTTGACGGCGATTCTCGCGGCGCTGTCGCTGGTCGTCGCAAAGGCGGGGTATTGGATCCCCTGGCTGATGGTGGCCGTTGTTTTGATCAACTGGAAATTCTACCGCTTTTTCGTGCAAAAAAAGGGGGCGGCCTTCGCCATCGCCGTGGCCCCGTTGCATTTTTTCTATTATTTTTACAGCCTTGCGGTTTTTCTTGGGGTGTGGTTTGATCACACGATTCTCAAAGGCCGGTTCAAACCATAGGCCGGGTTCAAACCGTAGGCCGGGTTGAGGCACGAAACCCGGCAAAAAACAAAAACACGCCTGCCGGGTTGCGGAACGAAACCCGGCCAACCGAAGCCATTGAGCAGCTCCTGGATCGATTTTGTATGAACAATGCGAATTGTGACCCGCACGGCAGAAGAGTCATTATCGTCGGCGGCGGACCGGCCGGCCTCACCGCCGGTTACCGATTGGCGCAGATGGGGCTGCCATCCGTCATTCTCGAGAAGGACCAAATAGTCGGGGGGATATCCCGAACGGTCAGCTACAAAGGCTTCCATTTCGACATCGGCGGGCACCGCTTTTTCACCAAGATCAAGGCGGTGGACGACATGTGGAAGGAGGTGCTGAACGACGACTTTTTGCGCAGGAAGAGGCTTTCCCGCATCTACTACCGGAGAAAATTTTTCTACTATCCCCTGCGGCCCTTCAATGCCTTTGCCGGGCTGGGCCTGTGGGAAAGCACCATGATCCTGGCCAGCTACCTGTATGCCCGGCTGTTCCCCCACCGGCAGGAGGAAACCTTCGAACAGTGGGTGTCCAATCGCTTTGGCAGGCGGCTTTTCCAAACCTTCTTCAAGACCTATTCGGAAAAGGTGTGGGGGATGTCGTGCAGTGAAATTCGAGCCGAATGGGCGGCCCAGAGGATCAAGGGACTCTCGCTTCTGAGTGCGCTGAGAAATGCTCTGGCGGGGCAAAACGGCGCAAACAAAAAGCGAGTGATCAAGACGCTCATCGATGAATTCGACTATCCCAGGCTCGGCCCCGGAATGATGTGGCGGGAAGTGGCGGCGCGCATCGAGCAGAGCGGTTCCCGGGTGCTGCTGGGGGCGGAAGTCGAGGGGATCATGCGGGCAGAGAACGGGGTCGAGGCGGTCACGATAAGCCGCAACGGCGAGCGAGAGGTACTGCACGGCAGCGATTTTATCAGCAGCATGCCCCTCAAGGAGCTGCTCCTCAAATTCGAGCCGCCCGTCCCGGACCAGGTCAAGACAGCCGCACACAACCTCAAGTACCGGGATTTTTTGACGGTCGCCGTGATTGTCGACAAGAGCCGGCTGTTCCCCGACAACTGGATCTATATCCACGACCCCGCCGTCAGGGTCGGCCGCATCCAGAATTTTAAAAACTGGAGCCCTTTTATGGTGCCCGATCAAAGCAAGACGTGCCTGGGCCTCGAATATTTTTGCTTTGAAGGGGACGATCTGTGGCGTCAGCCGGACCGGCAGTTGATCCAGATGGCGGCAGAAGAACTGGAAATGCTGCAGTTGGCCGAGCGCTCCTCCGTTGAAGACGGGCACGTGGTGCGAATGCCCAAGGCCTATCCGGTATACGATTCGGAATACAACGATTCTCTCCGGATCATTGAAGATTTTCTGCGCGGCATTCCCAATTTGCAGGTGGTCGGGCGCAACGGCATGCACAAGTACAACAACCAGGATCATTCCATGCTGACCGCCATGCTGGCGGCGGAGAATGTGGTCGGAGCCGCGCACGACCTCTGGCGGGTGAACGAAGAACAGCATTATCACGAGGAAGTGACCATAGCGCCCGAGCAGCAGCGGCTGCTCAAAGAAAAGCTGCGGGCCGCGTTTGCCAGGATGGACAGCTTCGCCTTTGCCACCGCGACCGGGCTGGTCTGCAGCATGCTGCTGCTGTTGGCCACGCTGTTTGTGCTTTTGCGGCAGGATTCACCCCTGGTGCCCTACATGGGTCTTCTGGGCCAGTACTTCATCGGCTATTCGGTGACCCCCGGGGGCGCATTGCTGGGAGCCGTCAGCTGTTTCACCTGGGTGTTTCTGTTGAGCTGGCTGTTCGCCTACCTGAGAAACTTCATGATCGGATTTTTCATTTACCGGATTAAGAGGAAGATGGAACTGCTCACGTTCAAGGATTTTTTGGATCATTTTTAGCACGGCATCGAGGCTTTCGGCCCTTTCTCCCCCGCGCGCCGACGGCTGGACACTCTTGACCCCGCGCTTTTCGGGGGGACGCTCCCTCTCCCCCCCGCGGGCGGAGAGGGTCGGGGTGAGGGGGGACGGGCTGCTGAATAGGAGGCGCAGGGTGGCTGCCAACCAGATCAACGATGAAGAAAAGCTGTTCAGCGGTATTCTCCGGCTGAACGCCAAGGTTTTCGGGCTGGTGCTCGGCATCGTGCTGGGCCTGCTGGTGTTCGTCGCCACCAACTGGCTGCTGCTCAAGGGCGGACACCGCACCCCCGACGGCCGCTACGTGGTCGGCCCGCATTTGCAGCTGCTGAGCCAGTTTTTCATCGGCTACCGGGTGTCCTTCTGGGGCAGCATCATCGGCTTTTTTTACGGGTTCGCGCTGGGCACCCTGAGCGGCTCCGCCATCGGTTGGATTTACAACAAGATAGTCGACTGGAGAAAATGAGGGGCAATGCGGATTGTGGTGGTACAAAATGTGCGCAGATATCTGCCGGTTGCCGGCCTGCTGTTGCTCTTCTCAGTGCTGACGATCAGCAGCGTCCGGCACAAGTCCGCCACCTTTGACGAGCCCCTGCACATTGCCGGCGGCTATGGGTACTGGTCGCAAAACGAATACAAACTGAGCACGGAAAACGGCAACTTTGCCCAGCGATGGGCCACCCTGCCGCTGCTGTTCGGCGAGTATAAGTTTCCACAGGACAAACATTTCGACAATTTCAGAAGCAGCTTTAAATTTTTCTACCACATGGGAAACGACCCGGACAAAATGCTGTTTTTGGCCCGGGGGATGATTGTTCTGCTCGGCATACTGCTGGGGCTGCTCGTGTACCTTTGGTCGGCGCAGCTTTTCGGCCACGCGGGGGGATTGCTGTCCCTGCTGCTCTATACTTTCAGCCCGACCGTCCTTGCCCACAGCCGGCTCGCTACCTCAGATCTGGCGGTCACCCTGTGCTTTACCGCCTCCCTGTGGTCCATCCGGGCACTTCTGCAGCGCGTCAACGTGCTCACCCTTGCCGCCAACTGCCTGGCCCTGGGTGCTCTATTTGCTTCCAAAATGTCCGCTCTCATCATGATTCCCGTGGCAGCGGTTCTGTTTGGAATTCGAATCATTCATGGCAAAGAGCTGCCGGTCGAGTTCAAGGGCAGGCAATGGCTCATTGGCACACGTTGGGCCCAGGTTGTGCTCCTCAGCGCTGTGGTGTTACTGCAAACGGTTCTGGTGACAGGCATTGTAGCCGGCTTTTACGGCTTCAGGTATTCCGCTTCGAAAGTTCATGCCGCTTCTGCGCAGCCGGCAGAGCACACTGCCAATGTCGGAAAGCGCGCTTTCCCTAAGCTAAACCTGGACGAGCAAAACATCACTGAGCGCAAAGCCGCACCGGTTTCTCCTCTGCTCGAATCGGCCCTCAAGTATGCCCGCAAACACCACCTGCTGCCCGAAGCCTACCTCAACGGCATTTACGTGGTGGCCAAATATTCGCTGGTACGCCCCGCTTTCTTCAACGGCAGGTACGGCAGCGGCGGATGGACCTGGTTCTTTCCCTATTGCTACCTGGTAAAGACCCCGCTGCCGGTTTTTGTGGTTTTGCTGCTGGCCGCCCTGGCGGCGGTCACCCATTGGCATCGGAGCAGGAACGAGCAGCAAGAAAACGGGTGGGCCCTGTTACGCCAGAGCCTTTATCGAACGGCACCTCTCTGGCTTTTTGTCATCACTTACTGGGTCGTTGCGGTAAACACCAGCCTGAACATCGGGATTCGTCATCTGCTGCCGGTCTATCCCGCTACTTTCATCCTGGCGGGAGCAGCGGCCTCCTGGTTTGGCAGCCGGCGGCGCTGGATTCGCCGGGCATTGGCCGCCGCTCTGACGATTCTTGTGGCCGAATCCCTGCTCATTTGGCCCAACTACCTGGCTTATTTCAATCAATTGGTGGAAGGCCCCAAAAACGGTTACCGCCACTTGGTCGACAGCAACCTGGATTGGGGACAGGATTTGCCCGCCCTCAAACAATGGCTGGCCGATAACGGTCTGGACAATCAAGAGAAGACGCCCGTTTATCTCTCCTATTTCGGGAACGGCAACCCGACCTATCATCAGATAGACGCCGAGCGTTTGGCCGGGTATCCCGACCTCGATTTGAAAGAAAAGAAAATTGTGCCTTTGCAGGGGGGAGTCTACTGCATCAGCGCCACCATGCTGCAGACGGTTCACCTGCGCTATGGCGGCCGCTGGAACGAAGCCTACGAAAAAGTCTACCAATCGCTTCTCGGGTTTGCGCAAATGGCTCAGCACATGGCCAAAAGTCCGGCGGCTGCAAAGTTGTTTTGGACGCCGCAACGGAAGAAACAACTGAAATATTTTCCCGAGCTGCAGCTGGGCCGCTTGTGCGAGTATCTGCGCAACCGGCAACCGGATGCAGCCATCGGCTATTCCATCCTGGTCTATCGCCTGAGCGAACTGGACGTGCAGCAGGCCATGCTCATGCCGTTTGCCCGGTTGATCGGCAGCCGGGCTGCTGCCGGCAATGAGAAATAAGGGGGGGCCATTGAGCCCGGGGGAGACTCAGAGCAATCCGGCCGATGGGCGGACCGAATGGCGCAGTGGGTCGTTCGCCGCCATGCTGGAAGAACATTTCTGGGGGCTGCTGAGCGTCACCCTTCTGGCGGCCCTGGCGATTCGCTTGACGGCCCTGTACCAGCTGGGAAAGACTCCTTATTTTGATTATCTCCTGTGGGATGAAAGGATCTATCACGAGTGGGCCAAACAGATAGCGAGCGGCACTTACCAACCTCGGGCCGCTTATGAGTTCTCACCCCTGCCGGCGTATCTCATCGCCGCCGTCTATTGGCTTTTCTCGCCTGAGCCTGTCTACGTGCGACTGATGAACGTGGGACTGGGGGTCCTCACCTGCCTGTTCATCGCCTTGACAGGGAGGGAGCTGGGACGTGGTGCCGCCGGCCTCGCTGCCGGCGCCATTGCCGCCCTTTACGCCCCGTTTATTCTATACAGTATAGTACCCCTCAAGACGGCATTGTCCCTGCTGCTGTGCGCGCTTGTGATTTATTTTCTTTTGGCAGAGACCATACGCGCCAGTGCCAGCAAGGCCTTTTTTTTGGGGATCTTTTTAGCAATGGCCTTTAATGTGCGCGGCAACTATAACGTGTTAATGCCTCTCGGTTTGCTGCTGGTAGTATATTCCACCTGGAAATTTCGACCCGATGCTCGGAAAGTACTCTTCTCGGGCTTGGTCTTCGTATTTGGACTCTCCTGCGGGATATTGCCGTTCCTGATTCGCAACTACCGAATAACGGGCGACATTATCCTTTCCACCACCCAGTCGGGTTTCAACTTTTATATCGGCAATAATTTGACCAACAAGGACCCCTATTATCGTCCCTTGCCTTTTGCTTCCAATTCGCCTTTCAAGCAGGGCGCTCAATTTACCATTGAGGCCAGTAGAAGAGTTGGTAGGTCTCTGACCGCCAGAGAGGCTTCCTCTTATTGGTACAAGGAAGCCATGAAGGAAGCTCTGGTAAATCCGGCCGATTCCTCGTTTAAATTGATCAAGAAATTCATTGCTGTGTGCAATCGGTTCGAGGCCGCCGATCATTATGACATTGATTTTTTGGGTCAGTTTGTGCCCTTTTTCAAATGGCCATTGCCCAGCTTTGCACTGCTGTGGCCTTTCGGACTCGCGGCATTGTTATCGGAGTCGGTACATCGCAAGCCAGTCAGATGGTTGCTGGCAGCTTTTGTTTTATATGCTTTGACTCTGATTCTCTTTTTTCCGAGTGCACGCTATCGCGCGCCCCTTCTGATCATACTGATCCCTTTGGCTCCAGTCGGAATTCTACAGCTGGTTCATTCAATCAAGACAAAAAACAAAGCAAAAACTGTATGTTACATATCCTTAACAACATTGATCACGGCGTTGGAATTTTACCCGCTCCAGGCGGCCGGTGACAGAACAGCCTACTACAACACTCACGCCATTGTGTTGTACAATGCAGGGCGGAAAGAGGAGGCAATTGACTACTGGGTAAGATCTGCGCAGATGAATGGGTTTTTCTCCCCTTCGGCTAATCTCCGCTTGGCACATCTGAATTTCTTCATGCACAATTTAAAGCAGGCCAAAGCATACCTGGATAGAATCAGTGATTCTTCCTACCAGGCAGCCCCCAAATACAGCTTGCTGGGCGATATTCACCGCTCCGAAGGAGCGTTGAATCGTGCAGTTTCCGCCTATGAACATTCACTGGCGATCAACTCCGGAGAGTTGGAGGTCCGGAAAAAGCTGGTTGATCTCCTGAACCATGTATCCCCTTCTGCTGCATTGGCTCATAGAGTCAAGGTTCTTCAACTAAGAAATTTTTACAAAGGACTGTAGACCATTGACGCTAAGGCAGAACGATTTCCACACCGATCCCTTCCCATTTTCTTAACAGCCGCAGCTGAGCTACATCCCCTTATCCACGCTAACCGATGGTTATTATTATTACATTTCTCCACACAACAAAACCCTTGACAGGCACTGGGCTCTGGTCTACTCTGATGCGCTAAGGTCGCGGTTTTATTTATGTAGCGCACTTTAAAAAATTCTTGACAGGTATAAGAACCTTGATTAGAGTGACACCGTGCCGCCATGAGGAGTCTAGACCTTAGTGATCCAATCATCAACCGGAGACAGGTCGAAATTGGAGGGGTGGCACGGCATCGGTAACACATGTCGTTGTCCAGTATCGCTATACCTAATAACGTTTATTGACAGACCGAAAGGGGGTGAGGCATAACCGCACAAGGCAGAGTTCATTTTGGGGTTTTAATGTGTAGTGTATCGCTAAATTTTGGAATTGTTTTATTGTTCAGGGAGGAAAGAGCATGAAGAAAATCACGGTTTTTTTATTCGCCCTCCTCGTGGGTTTGGCGACAGTGGCGCCTAATGCACTCGCCACTTCATATGACCCAACGGGAGTACCCGGCAATTTACCTGCGTCGCCCAAAACGGCGATGATCTGGAATCACGGGAACATGGGCGATGCCCTTTTTGGCGAGCTTTACAGGGCGATCGCGCCTTCTGATGACATCTTTTTTGGAAATGCCAACGTTGTCACCTATGTTTCCATTGAAAACACCAGCAGCAAGTGGGTAGCGGCTCATGTCCGCCTGCGCACCGGAAGGTTCAGCATTGAGGCGATCGACTTCCCGATTTTTCTCTCGCCCCGAGACGTTTTTTGGTTTCAGTTTGAAACTTTCGGCAAGGATGGGACGCAGGTAGTCACTATCGTCAGTAAGGACAAGGAAACCATACTCAAGAGCGGTCTAGATACTTATAAGCCCAGGATTGGCTACGTCGTTTATGACGATGTTACCGGGACTCTCATCATGACCCTTAAGACCGATTTGTTGAAGCAGTACAACATGGCCGCTGCTTACCAGGCAACTGAAGAACTGACAATGGGGCATGTCGAAGTATTCGGCTTGTTCTCTCTCGATTTTCCAAGCAATAGAAAGCCCGTCGACAACTTTTTTGGGGTTATGTCTCAGCTGTGGAACGATGATTTTGGAGCGTGCCTGGATGCTGATCTGATTTGCCTTCCCCTGAGTCGGCGATTCGCTTCCTACCACGAGAACGGGCTCACTTTCGCCGATAGGAGAGTGCCTGCGATCGACGTTGAAAAGGACCTTACCGGCCACGTCTTCATTGGGGATTTTAAGACCGGGGTATACGCCGGCTACACCATGAAGGCTTTAAAGGATTTCAGGGCCGGTGTCGGCCTTCCTGGTGGCCTGCATGAATTTCCTACTCCACATGGTCCCCGGTGGGAAAATCCTATTTCTCATCGCGACCTGTTCATCCGCGGCATCTTCAACGCCAGCGGGAGGATACTGGTTAACCCCGCTACCATTCTCTACAATTATGGAGCGGACCCGGCTTACCTGGAACCTGACTGGGCAACCAGCTTTGGGCCGACTTGGAACGACGGGGACAACTGGTACGGTGACCCGACGGAGATCAATTCCGCCCCGGGAGGGATCGTTCCTACCGAGGGACAACTTCGACAGATCGCCGCGGTTCGGTCTTTCAGCCTAGATGAAGTCGAAGATGCTCTTTACAAAAAACAGATTTCGGCAACCTATTTCAATCAGGGTTTTGAGCTTGCGCAAACTTACACATTGGGTGTTTATACAGCCCCAACCAAGTTCCTTCACTTCTTCTTCAATGGAGGAAGCGGTCTTTCCGGAACCGGCAAGTACCTGAACGCCTGGCCAGTTGGAAGCGGTTCCGGCGCTCGTATTGCCAGGTCCGCCATCAATCCTGCGGGAATGTCGCAGATCGGTTGTGACGCAGGTGTGTGGAATACAGAACAGCTTGGACCGAAGGATCCCTCTCCTTTACCGAGCATTGTTCTGCCTTGGGAGACCAACCTTCTTCCGATAGGCAATCGCTCTGCGGATAACCTGGCAGGTTTCGGCTTCCTGGTGACCGATCAGGATGCAGTCCTTGTGCGCTATGAGGACGGCTTCAACGCCGGCTGGTTCCTGCTGCGGGATTTCTTCTTCACCAATGGTGATCCCCGTTGTGGAAACACACCAGCAAACCTTAACGATCTTGTCAGAAGTGACTCCGCTTACTTCTGGCCGGTCTGCAGCGGAGAAATCATCAATTTCTTCTCGGTTCCTCCTATTTACGGTTATTACCTGTTGTCCCCGGGTGGATCGGATCCATTGGCTTTTAAAATCCCCATTTCATCTCTGGTCATGGATTTCGAATTCACCAATTATCCTCATGTCCGTATGTATGACCCGTCCTGGGACAACGATGCGGACTATGATGGGGTGCTTGGTGGTGTTGATGGCATCTCTAATTCGGTAATTCCCTTTGGGGATACCGGTTACGGTGGATAACTATAACGAGCAATAAAACATAGGGAAAGGCTCAGCCTTTCCCAGCAACTCTAAGGCGGGCTGAACTCAGCCCGCTTTTTTGTCGCACCCCCAAGCCCAGTGAATCATCCGCGATTTTGCTGGTTCGCTCAGAAGGGAATTAACAAGGACCAATGTTCAATTTCACACTCGTACTCCGGAGATCCAGCATGCCTGTTATCAACTACATAAGGCGATTCTCTTTGCTATTCCTCTCATTATCGCTTTTTCTGCTTTTGCCATTGAATCCCTGTTCCTGGGCTGTCAGCGCATCACCATCAGCCGCCATGGAAGCTCTACAACAACGGGCTAATCAATACTGGCAGTACAAGCTTGATGGAAAGTTTGAAATGGCTTATGAGCTCGAAGATCCTGAATCCGTTAAAGACGTCTCTCTGACAGAGTATGTTCGATCCTTCGGCAGTGGCGTCAAGTGGCTCAAGGCCGAAGCCAGGAGCGCCAAGATGCAGGGTGACGATCTCGCTCTCGTTGAAATCATGATACGATACGTCTGGACGTTCACTCCCCACAACCCCAAAGACGGCTTCGAGGGCATAACCTACGAACCCTGGAGGCTAAGGGACAATCAATGGTACCATGTGTATCAAAAACCTAGCGAAATGTTCAGGCGGCCGGATAGGGAGAAACCCGCCGAAACGAGTAAAGGGGTAAAGTCGCAGCAGGAATCGTCAAAGCCTGAAAAGGAGAACTCTCAACCTGGACAACAATCCTCGGCACCGGAGGAAAGCAAGTCTGAAGAGGGCTCGCCTCAGCCCGAAAAGCAAGACATCTAAAGGACCCGCGAAGAATCACGACCGAGAGTCGCTCTCATCGTCGGCATCCGACGTTACCACAGCACGACACAATAGGCCGCCCAAAACAATGGCGCGGACTTGCAAGGGCGTAGAAGGTTGGGTTTCGTCGCGCCCTACGCGTGACGAAACCCAACACGGGCTCGGCTGACTCTAACATAGTCGTTGGGTTTCGCTGCGCTCTTCCCAACCTACGGAAGTCTGCTGTTTGCTTTTATCCCATTTCATCAACGTGCAATCGCATCTCGTGCCGGTTTGACAAAACGGCGAGGCTTTGCTCCCCGCAGTTGAACAGCAAATCTATAATGGAGAGGTTGGGGATGAATACCCCGTGGAGCTGTGGATAAATCGGGTGGCGATAATCCTGGTATTCGACGGCAATGCCGGCCTCGGCAAACAGCTCTTCATTGATATACGAGCGCGCCGCCGCGCCGGACACATAGGTATCCGCGTTGAACTTTAGACAAACCTCAATTAACCGTTGATTCTTTCCGGTCTCGCCGATGTTCAGATGAGCTATGTCTATGAGCTTGGTTTCTATATCGAGTGCTTGCTTCAAACAGTTTATCAGGTATAGATCCAGTTCAACAAGATATTCCCACCGGCGTTGGTAGGCATCCTCAAGAATGGCGGCATAAGGTTTGTAATAAGGAGCCTTGCAGTAGTTTTGCCGAATGATGTTCATGTGTTTTACGGCCCACGGTAAATCGTTATTGATTTTTATTTCATTGATACGCGCGTGGAACTGCCCTTTGGACTTGACAGGCACGGTCAGCCACTGCCACCCTTCCCGGGTCTTGATGCGGTTGCGGCTGCGCCAGTCCTGCCGGGTATATTGCAGCGTTGTCGCGTGCACAAACACATCGACTTGCCGCATTTGATCAAAATAGCCCAGCCACGGCAGATAGCCGGGCTGCAGGATCGCCAATCTCATGCTTATCCACTCCTTCCACTGACAGACCTTAACCAGAACAATGACAGACTCCGTTGCGGTTTCAGTGTTCACCATGAAGCAACCGGAAACCGCCCGCAGGCCGCCCGAGGGCTCTCCCGTATGCGTCGTCAATCTTATAGCACTTCCGGTGAGGTGTAAATTCCTTACCTTTTCTTAAAGCGATCGCTGTGTTTGCCGGCACCCGGGACCGGCGGGCGTTGCATGCTTTGCACTCTTCTTGAAACCGTTTGACACCCGCGCCACCAGAAGATATTAGTCCGATGATCTTCGTCTTTCGTTGATCGAAGCACGAAGCGGCCTATCAACTGCAAGGGCGCAAAGCACGCCAAGGTTCGCAAAAGTTGCATGCTTTAGGGAGAATCCTTTGCGTGCCTTTGTGTGTTTGGCGGCTTTGCGGTGAACGATCACGGTGAGGCCGGCATACCGACCAGTATCACTGCAGACTCAGACAGGACAGTGACTTGATGAATGTTAGTTGGCTACGCGGCCGCACCGCTTTTCTGCTATCCACGGCCTTTGTACTGATCTGCCTCAGTTCTCTACCGTACCTCTACGCTCATCTGTCGTGCCCTGCCGACAAGCAATTTGTTGGTTTGATCGGGTGGGATGTTCCGGGCACCTACATGTATTTCATGTGGCAAAAGCAGGCTCAGGAAGGGCACATCCTTTTTGAAGACAGGCTCACCCCGGAACAGCACGAACCTTTCTATTTCAACCTGGAGTGGCTGTTACTCGGCAGATTGGCCAGATACTCGGGGCTTTCCATGATTGCCGCATTCCAACTGGAAAGATGCCTGACAATCGTCATGGCGTGCATCACCCTATATTACTTCGTCGGCTGCTTTTTCGTCGATGTCACGCAACGCAGGGCCGTGTTTCTTTGGATCGTCTTGACGTCCGGCCTCGGTTGGACCCTGTGGCTGGTGCACAAAGTCACCGGACAGTCCTGGCCGATACGGGTGTGGGACATTGAGGGAGTGAACTTATTCGGGTATCTCATCAACAAGCCCCACTTTGTCCGTTCCCTCGCCCTGGTGTGCCTGAGCTATGCATTCCTGCTCAAGGGCGAGCAAACCCACCGGATCGTTTATTTCGTCCTGTCCGGACTCACCATTATGCTCCAGGGCTTTATCCGGCCATATGATCTACCCGCCGCATTCCTCATTCTCCTGCTCTTCCCTTCGATCCTCTCCATGCGCCGGCGGAAAATCCAATGGCTCCACTTGAAGAACTATCTCACTGCCGCCTTGACCGCTTCTCCGATTTTTATATACTACCTCTTTCTGCGCCGCTCCGTACTCCGCGAGGTATTCCAGGCGGTATCCTTTGAAGCCTTCACACCGCTGGAGATGATCCTTTGGCTTGGGCTTCCCCTGTTAATAGCCTTGGGCGGGTTTGATGGATGGAGGAACTTCAGAGAGTGGGACAAGCCGAAATTGTTCCTTTACATATGGGTTACGATTATCGGCGGGCTCATATACACCTATCCCATCGTTCCCTGGGGTATGGAAAGTGCGGGATTGTGCTACATCGTCGCCCCCATTTTGGCCGCACGACTCCTCTACGGACAATGCATTCCCGCCTTACTGAGGACGGACGTGGGACGAAATCTGTCGCGCCGATTGAAGTGGGAGGAAAGGAACTGGGTCATGGCTGTTTCCCTGGCTGCCATTGTCCTGTGCTTCCCGTCCAACATGGTCCTCTACGGCAAGCTGTTTGCTACCCTTGCCACCCACTCGCGCCCTTCCCATATACCCGAACACGTAGCGCAGGCCTTTTCCTGGCTGGCCGAAAACGCATCTCCGGAAGATGTGGTTTTGTCAGCTCCACCCAATGGGTACCATTTACCGGTCGATGCTTCGGTAACGGCATTTAGCGGGCATGGTCATTTTACCGTCGATTACGCAGGGAAAAACCGGCTGGTTGCACGATTTTTTGATGTACGCGAATCGGATGATTTTAGAATAGAACTTCTCAAGAAGTACCATGTGAGCTATGTATTTTTCAGCGATATTGAGAGAGAATGGGGAGGCTTCGAACCTGCTGGAGCTCGCTACCTCAAGCCCGTCTACAACAATGCCGGAACTGCGATATACCAGTTCCGGCAGGAACACAACTGACGATCCACCGATCCGACCGCGCGCATGACGAGCTCCGCGCCTCTTGTAAATGACGGATTAGTGGGACTTGGGTGCAATTGAACATGATGAATTATTCGTTTCTCTATCAGCAAATAGTCAATGGGTACAGCTCCCTGCCTCTACACCTGTTGCCGGGCTACAGCCTGCCTCCCTTGCAGCTTTTCCTGGAAGTGACATACAACTGCAACCTGAGCTGCGATTTCTGCCAGTTTCTGCAGAGCTCTGACAGTGGCAGCATGCCAGCATCAGCAAATCGATTCGAGCTTTCCATCGGCGAGTGCCACAACATTGTTGAACAGGCTCCTCCAACGGCAGTAATCTCTTTTACCGGGGGTGAACCGTTTGTGAAAGCCGGGTTTGCTGATCTGCTCGGGGCGGCATCGGAGCGCAACAAAACGCATATCTTCACCAACGGAACGAGGATCGGCGGCAAGACGGCCGAATCCTTGGTTGACCTGGGATCGAGAAATCTATTGACGCCCGGGCTGATTCTAGTGGGCATCAGCCTGGAGGGGTTGGCCGACACCCACAATCGTATCACCGGGCGCCCATGGGCCTACGCGAAGACCATCGAAGGTCTGCACTCATTAGCTCATTACAAGGCATCAAAGAACAGGAAGTATCCGCTGATAGAGCTCAAGACCGTCATCTCCGAAAACAATGTGAGGGAGCTCTATGCCATTTACCAGGTGGCGAAGCAGTGCCGGGTGGACATTTTCAACGTGATGGCCATGAGTATGCTGCCGCAGGCCAGCCGCACCGGGAGGTGTGCCGCGGGCTCCTATCTGGAGCCGCCGCCGCCGGTCAAGCCCGTTGCCCCGGTCATCCTCGAGGAACAGCTCAGAAGAATCCAGGAGGATGCCGCCCGATCCGAGATTCAATTGAGGACCACGCCTCAAGGTTTCGATTTCAGGGAAATCATCAATCACTACCACGATAAGCGAAGACTCGCCGGGTATCGCTGCTATTATCCCTGGTACGGGGTGGGCATCTCAGCCTACGGCGACCTGCTCATATGCCCTTACACCGTTACGGGCAATGTTCGAGAGCACCGCATCAAGACATTGCTCAACAACCGCAGGGCGAGGATTTTCAGAAAGCATCTGCAAGCGGCCAGGATATTCCCCGGCTGCTGGGGCTGCTGCATGCTTGTTCCGCGCAAGCCCAGGCTGCCTCGATAGTGATTCCCCGTTTCTCATCCCTCAACTCATTCGGCAAGCCCTTTCAATTGGACGTAATCAAGGGCTGCAGACAGGCTACGCCCATCTTCGCTGCCAGGCACCACTTCAAGGGGCACCGCACTGAATGAAAAGTCCAACTTCACGGAATTCAAACCATATTTCAATACTCCGCCAGGGACTGTGACGGTAAGGGGCGCAAAGTCATGATCCTCCAGTTTCCGCATGGCAATGCAACTTCCATTCACAGAAACGGTCATTTCTTGAACCGGTCCCCCCGGATAGTGGAAGGGGATCAGTCTGAGTTCCATCTGCACCCCCCTCACGCGGTTTGCCAGAATTTCCAAAGAGGCGCTCGTGCCCTCTACCCACCTGACGGTGGTCCCGTCTCCCCAGGCCTCCGTTTGATGCCAGCCGCGCGACAAGAATTTTTCATCTCCAGCGGCTCCTATGTCCACCACGTTCCAAGACGCATCGTCCACCGGCCACAGGTCTATGGACTTAATTCTCAAGCCGGGCCTCATATCGAGAGCCTGATAGCGTGCTTTGGAAAAAAGCCCCTCGGAATAGAGGTGCAGCAGGTTGCGCTGTTCTGTCAATTTGGCCGCGGGCAACAGATAAAGTCTGGAGAACTCCGAATGCGTGGGAGCGAAGTCCTCGATTGTGCTCCCGTTCCAGGCAACAGAAAGCCGCACGGGATCATCCACAATGCCGGGGATCCAGCCCTCTATCCGCAGCAAAGAAGTGCGCTCCGAGCCGCCGAAAACGACTGAACTTTCTCTTCCCATGCGCCGAAACCGGCGTTCATCGGCCCCCTCAAGCCCGCCCCAACCCCGAAGCAGATAGGGAACCGGCAAACCTTTTGACAGAATATAGCCCTCGTTCTGATAGACGATATGCTGGTACTCCGGGTCTACAATGTCACGTCTGACAACAGATGTCGGGGTCAGAGTGTAATCGATCTCATCCTGCAACGGGTCGAAGAAAAAGCGGGCATTGGGCCTGCCGGAAAACGGGGCCAGTATCCAAAAGCCCCACGGCTCCAGGGATCCATTCAGCTTCAAGCTGTGCTCCTGCAAAAAGAAAGACAGCCATGCTTCTTCAGTCGGCCAGTGAGAATTGATCAGGACGGGAGCAGTGCGCGGGACGGTCCTGGAAACATGCTGCAATGCCATGAGGGAGTCTCCCAGCAGCGGGTAGCGGGTAGCGGTGAAGCGAGCAAACGTCATGCTAGACAACATGACGATGATGGCGCAGGACAATCCCATAATGAGCTTGCCGAAGACGGGGCGAATCAGCTTCATTACATAGTCGATACCGTACACCAGGAGCACAAGAAGTGCAAATAGGCTAATGATCGAATGCTTGTAGAAGTGATAAGTGAAATCCACCGCATAGAAAAAGCTCCAACCAGCCAGGAACAAAACGAGGCAGGCTGAGACAAGCCGATCTTTCGACCTGATTCGCTGCCAGGCCCCTGCCGCTATCAAAATCAAGGCTGCCGCCGCAGCGTAAATCAGCAGATAGTGGTCCGCAGTTCCACACTCGATTCGGCTGAAATGCTGCCTCAAGCCCAAAATTTCCCCAAGATGCGGGTACCGGGGGATGTTATCCGTATATTGGGATGTTACGGTGAGTATCTCGAATCCATGCAAAGCGACAAAGACCACCATGAATGGATTAATGAGCATGGCTCCCAGGCTCAGTTTGACACCATTTAGCAGCGGTCGGAGAGGGGACCGGGGTTTCCACGAAAGCAAACCGTAGATGCAATAGAGGCCGACGGCGTAAGGCAGCAGGATCCAGTAGACGGAACACAACCCAGCGATGATCAGCGAATAGAAGATTAATTCTCGCTTGTTGTCGCAATCGCACATTCGGGGAATGAAGCCGATGATCAAGATCAGGTAGATGATCCCCATCGAAATGGGCATTTGCCCCATAACAGGCCAGGCAAAGTACCCATAATTCAGGGCGCTCAAAAAAGCCACCGCAAGAGCTTGACCCCGGGTCGCATTAAATCCCGCCCGGCAGGCAACGAACACACTTATGGGCAGCAAGGAGCCGACTACGGACGACAAGAGCAGGTAGAGCTTGTAGGGCGGTATGCCCGTGTAAGAGGCGAATGAGGCGATCAGGAAAAAAAATCCGAAATATTCCCCTTTTCCGATAACCTCGCTCAGCAGGTTGGTTATGGGTTTGCTGTAATCGACCCGGACATCCTGCGTGAAAGGGTGATGGACGAGATATTCCGCCGGAGCGGTAACGAAAAGGGAATAGCTGTCCAGAATCGAGGTCAAGCTGCCTGCACGCAAAAGAATCACCGCCGCAGGAATGACCGGGATCACCACACACACGGCTAAGACCGCATGCTCCCATTGGAATTTATTGAGGGCCCCCCATTTTTTGCTCAGCTCCAGCAAGGATAGAATTACAGTTGCCAGCAACACAAGCCAGGAAGCAAACTGTGTCTTGATTCCCAATAGACTGAAATAAATGGGCAAGATCGACAACATAATCGAGCCAATCACCGGTGCCAAAATCAACCCGTATGTGCCGTTTCCTCGCCTGCACAATAGTGAACTAAGACCATAACCGGTTACGAAGAGAGCCAGATAGATTGTCGAGTACAGAAAGAAAAGTTCTATACAAAACATGAATCATGACTCTTCTGTTTGAGGCGATTCATGAGAAAGCTTCTTTCAGCGCTATGGGACATCGCTTCTGTACCAAAAGCAATTCAGAGGAATTCACAAGCGTGGTGTGCAATAATCTCTACTTTACAAGCCCAATCTGCATTTTGGTGCGCTAAAATATGAAAATGTGCAATGGTTGTCAAGGTAGAGGTCGGGGTAGTCGGTGCGAATATTTGTTGACCTCGCTGACGCAGGAAGCTATATGTAATGTTTTAATGCTTCTGGATTTTTGCATGGTGTCCACATAAGAACTTTTTGAATATAGGAGGTTTTTACTTTGGCAAATCATCCATCGGCCATCAAGAGGGCAAAGCAAAACGAGAAACGCCGGGTTCGCAACCGGGCGCGCAAGACGCGCATGAAAAACGTCATCAACAACCTGGAAGATGCGCTCGCTTCCAATGCTCGTGATGTCGTCCAGCAGTCACTGAAGGAAGCCATATCCGTTATCGACAGGACCGCTCAAAAAGGGGTCATTCACAAGAACAAGGCGGCCCGCAAAATTTCCCGCTTGACGCAGAGGGTGAACGCCCTGTTGCAGGCCGAGGGTTCATAGAATATTGACATGATCGGCACGGCAAAGGGTTGCGGGCTGTTTCCGCAGGTTGGGGCAGCGTCACGCGCCGCGCGTGACGCTGCCCGGGGCTTACCTTAAAACGACGACGTCAGTCCGCCCAGCCCCTCGGACAGCCTCAGAACCAGATGCTCCATAAACCATTCGGGTTTGGTCCCCATCCCCTTCAGGCCAATATCCACTTGGCGAATGGCTTTGTGAATCCGGCTAAGCTCCTGCTGCGAAAAAGAAGCAGACTCTTTGACGTAATTTTTTACCACCGATTGCGGAAGGCGCAGCCGGCGGCTTAAATCGGCCGGAGTCATCCCGCGCTCCACGGCATCCCTGCTTTGCCACAAGAGCCTCACCTGTCTGGCCATGAGGGCAAGAATCACCAGCGGCTGTTCTCCCGAGAGAAGCAGTCGTCGCATGGCCTTCACCGCCTGACTGGTATCACGCCGGCTGATGAGGCGCAGCAGCTCAAAGATGGTGAAACCGCGCTGCGCACTCGCCAGTTCCTGCACATCAGCCACATCGATGGTCCCCCGCTCACCGACGTAGACGGTCAGCTTTTCCAGTTCCTGCTCGAGCCGGTACAAATCGAGCCCCGTCTGGTCAAACAAAACGGAGGCCGCCTGGGGGGTCAGTTTTTTGTTCTTACTGCGCGCTCTTTCCTGCAGCCACTGGGCGACGTTCCATTCAGTGGGCCCGACAAAGTCCACCACCACACCGACGGACGCTGCCGCCGCTTCCAGTTTTTCTGTGCCTTTCCTGCTCGACACGGTGAGCACCAGGCAGGCGCTCGGGTAAGGCTCCTCCAGGTAAGCGAGAAGCGGTTTTTGCTGATCCTTCTGCCAGGCATGCGCCCCCCGAACCATGATGAGCCGTTTGCTGCCGAACATGGGGAGCGCCCTCAACCGGTTCACCACCTCGACGGCCGGGCAATCTTTGGCCGCCAGCTTCTCTCCATTGAAGCGTCGCGCATTGGCTGGAATGACCCGCTCGACCAGCCCGGCCCACGCCTCTTCCATGAGCAGGTCCGCATCTCCCTTGAACAGGTACACGGGAGCCAAAGGGCCCTTGGCCAGATGTTTTTGAAATTCAAAGGGTTTCATGCCGGTGATCAGAAATTGGCCAAAAAGCGATCATGGATCCGAATGGACATCTCCCGGGCAAGGAACTCTTCGGCCCGCCTCCGGTTTTCGTACAACACGACCGGATCGTTGGAAGCTTCCGAATAGGTCCGGTAATAGGTGTAACCGGGGTATTGCCAGATGACCCTGCCGGTCTGCGCATCTTCGCAGCGAATATCCACCGTCAGGAAGAGACGCGTTTGAATGGTTTCTTCGACCTCCCGCTGCGCCACCCTGGAGGTATAAATATTGGTGATGCGCCCTTTCAGTATGGCCTCGGCCTGTTCTACGGGAACCACCTGGAGTTGGCTGCGCAGGATGAATTCTCTCCGCAGCGCCGACGCAAAAAGGGCCTCCAACCCGGCTTCCGATGTGTTGTTTTCGAAAACGGGAATGGCGATGCGCTGCAAGCCCGGCTGCGGACCGGGGCCCTCCCCGGAAAAGCGGTATCCGCATCCCCCGAGGAGCAGCAGCAGGCAAAATACCAAGGCTTTCAAACTCATTAAAATTGGCATATTCGTTTGCTCCTGGCTGCTTCCCTAGAAAATTCCATAGGCCGGTGCGGCGCCTTCCTTCGTTTTAATCTTCGCCGGGTTTTTCTTTCAGTTGCCGGGGAATCGGGGCAGGCCGGGCAGTGCCCTGCTGCGTCTTGAGGCGCGATCATGCCACCCGCTTAGACCACAATATTCACCAGTTTGTTGGGGACCACCACGACTTTCTTGACCTTTTTGCCCCCAATGAAGTCCTGAATCTTGCCGTCGTCAACGGCAGCACGCCGCAATGCTTCCTCCGTCGCACCGGAGGGAACGGTTATGCGACTCCTCAGCTTGCCGTTCACCTGCACCACGATGAGAGTTTCTTCAGTTTTCAGGGCCTGTTCACTCCATGCCGGCCAGGGCATCTTCATGACACTCTCTTGATGACCCAGGCAGCGCCATAATTCTTCGGCGATATGCGGCACCATGGGCGAAATGCACAGTATGACGGTCTCAACGGCTTTCCTTAGAACCCGCCGGGACTCCCCCGACTTCCCGTTGTTTTCAAGGGTCTGATAGATTTGGTTGACCAATTCCATGACGGCAGCGATGGCGGTATTGAAATGAAACCGATCACGGATGTCTTCGGTCACCTTCTTGATGGTTTGGTGCGTCTTGCGATGGAGCTCCAGCAGGTCGGCCGGCAGATCCCCGTTGCCCGCATAAGCCGGCGCCGCTCTGAGGTGATCCAGGTTTTCGGCCACCATGCGCCACACTCGCGCAAGAAATCTGAAGGACCCTTCAACCCCCTGCTCGCTCCAGTCCAGATCGCGCTCGGGGGGCGACGCGAACAGGCAGAAGAGACGCACTGTATCCGCACCGTAGGCCTCGATCATCTCATCCGGATCGACCACATTGCCTTTGGATTTGCTCATCTTAGCGCCGTCTTTGATCACCATCCCCTGGGTCAGGAGATTCAGGAACGGCTCGTCCATGTCCACATAGCCCATATCGCGCAGCACCTTCACGAAGAACCTGGAATAGAGCAGGTGCAGAACTGCGTGCTCAATGCCGCCGATATACTGATCGACGGGCAGCCAGTAATCGACCCGCTCTTTATCGAGAGGACCGGCCGTGTAGTCGGCACAGGCAAATCGGGCAAAATACCAGGACGATTCAACAAAGGTATCCATGGTGTCGGTTTCGCGTCGAGCCGGGCCTGCGCATTGGGGGCAAACGGTCCTGTTGAAGGCTTCGCAGACGGGCAGCGGGGAAGCACCGTTTGGCAGCATTGCGACATCCGTCGGCAGCACTACGGGCAAGTCCGCTTCGGGAACCGGCACGGTTCCGCACTGGTCGCAGTAGATGATGGGAATCGGTGCACCCCAGTAGCGCTGTCGGGAAATGCCCCAATCGCGCAGCCGATATTGCACCGTTTGACGTCCCTGCTCCCTGCCTGCGAGCGCTGCGGTGATTGCTTCACGCGCCCGGGCCGAAGTCATACCGCTGAACGTGCCCGAATCCACCAGCACCCCGTCTTCCTCGTATGCTTCGGTCAAGCTCTCCGCCGGCGGAATACCGGTCAAATCTTCCGGTTTGATGACCACCTTGATGGGCAGACCGTACTTGCGGGCAAACTCGAAGTCTCTCTGGTCGTGTGCCGGCACGGCCATCACGGCACCCGTCCCGTATTCCATGACGACGAAGTTTGCCACATAGATCGGCATCTTTTCCTGTGTCATGGGATTGATGCAGTAACTCCCGGTGAAGACCCCTTCCTTTTCCAGCAAATCCGCCGTGCGATCGCTGCGCTGCGCCTGTTTTGCACGCTCCACGAAAGCTTCAATGGCATCCCGCTGCACCGCGGTCCGGCAGATCTCCGCCACCAGCGGGTGCTCCGGGGCCAAACTCATAAAAGTCGCCCCAAACAGCGTATCGGCTCTGGTGGTGAAGACCTTTATGCCTGCGCCCCCGGACTCCATCGGAAAGATAATTTCACTGCCCAGGCTCTTGCCGATCCAGTTCTGCTGCATGGCGAGCACCCGTTCCGGCCAGCCGGGCAGCTTGAAAGTGTAATCCAGCAGTTCTTCAACATAGGCCGTTATCTTGAAAAACCACTGCTCCATCTCCTTTTGCACCACCGGCTGATCGCAGCGCCAGCATGCCCCGCCTTCCACCTGCTCGTTCGCCAGCACCGTCTGACAGGTGCCGCACCAGTTGACATAGGCGGAGCCCTTATAGGCGAGGCCCCGCTCGTACATTTTGAGAAAAAACAGTTGTTCCCAGCGGTAGTAGGAGACATCGCAGGTGGCAAATTCCCTCGACCAGTCGTAGGAAAAGCCGAGTTTTTGCAGCTGCCCGCGCATATAATCGATGTTGTCGTAGGTCCATTTGGCCGGGTGTGTTTTCGCTTTGATGGCGGCATTTTCGGCGGGCATCCCGAAGGCGTCCCAGCCCATCGGGTGGAGCACGTTGTACCCCTGCATACGCAGGAACCTGGCGACCACATCGCCGATGGTGTAGTTTCGAACATGACCCATATGAATGCGGCCGGACGGATAGGGGAACATCTCCAGCAGATAAAACTTCTTGAGGGCAGGATCCGCCCTGGTTTCAAAAAGGCGTTCCCGATGCCAATGATCCTGCCATTTTTTCTCAATATTTTTAGGGAAATACTTCGCGTCCATGAATCACCTTCTTAATCTGGGCATCCATCGTCCATTTTGCTGGGTTTCGTACCTCAACCCAGCCTGCTTGCAAGCCAAAATCATTTTCTTGCACAGTATGCAATGAGTATTGCCGCCCCCACCCGCGCTGGTTGAAAAGGCCAAATAAAGCGTTTATAGTTAGCAGAACGCTTAAGACTTGGAAACAATTATTTGAATGACGTACGCCAGCAAGGAAATCGTAGATGTCGGACAAATCTCACAGAATTCCCGATCAAAAAGAATTGGAGAAGGAGCTCAGTGATTACCTGTCGAAAAAGTATGGCACCCACATCAGGGTCATGTCGCCCATGATGACGTCCGACGACAAACCGCCAAAGGGCAAGGCCGGCGTCGAGCAGATAAAGTTTGACCTGAAGCCGACCGAGCTCGAAGCCTATCTGCACGATTATGTGATCAAACAGGATGAAGCCAAGGCCATTCTGGCCACAAAGATATGCACGCACTACAACCGCATCCGCTATCAAAACCGGAACAAGCGAGGCGGCGGCCAAAATATGGTGGGGCGCATCAAGAATAACATCGTCCTGATCGGGCCGACGGGAGTCGGCAAAACCTACCTGATCAAATTGATCGCGCAGAAGCTGGGGGTACCGTTTGTCAAGGGCGACGCCACCAAATTCAGTGAAACAGGCTATGTGGGGGGCGACGTAGAAGATTTGGTGCGCGAACTGGTGGTTCAGGCCGATGACGATATCGAGCTCGCCGAACATGGCATCATCTACATTGACGAAATCGACAAAATTGCCTCGTCGACCCACTTCATCGGACCGGACGTTTCCCGCACCGGCGTTCAGAGGGCTTTACTCAAACCCATGGAAGAAACCGACGTGGACCTCAAAGTTGCCCACGATCCCATATCCCAGCTGCAGGCCATCGAACACTTCAGAAAGACCGGCAAAAAAGAAAAACGAGTGGTCAATACCAGGAACATTCTGTTCATCATGAGCGGTGCCTTCAACGAATTGGGCGCCATCATAAAGAACCGCATCCAGAAGCAAAACATCGGATTCGGCGCCAAAGTCTACAGCAAAGAGATCGACCCGCAATACCTGCAGGAGTGCAAAGCCGAAGACCTGATAGCGTACGGTTTTGAGAGCGAGTTCATTGGCCGGCTGCCGGTAATTGCTACACTCCAGGTGCTGCAAGTGGAGGATTTGTACCAAATCCTGAAAAACCCGAACAACCCGATCATCCTCGGCAAGAAGGAAGACTTTCGCAGCTACGGAATCGATATCAAATTTGAGGATGAAGCGCTCTACCTGCTGGCTCAAATGGCGTACGAGGAAAAAACCGGAGCGCGCGGGCTGGTCAGTGTGATTGAGAAGGTGTTGCTGCCGTTCGAGAAAACCCTCCCCTCGACCAGCGTCCTCTTTCTCGTGGTGACCAGCGACCTGGTCAGGGCGCCCCAAGACGAGCTTGCCCGCATTCTGGCGAATCCCAACGATCCCCAACGGCAGGCCGCTTATGAGAGCATAGTCCGGGCGGAAAGAAATCTGATTCATACCGAGATCATGAGGGACAAGAAATATTTGATCGACAACTATCCTTTGGTTTTCAACCGGGAACGCCTGGAGCTCATGATCAATCGCCACATGAATTGCGCAATTCCCATTGATGATCTGTGCAACGATATTTTGGCGCTGCACAATCAAATCAGGTTGTTTGAAGCCGGATTTTATGATCGGCACGGCTTTAAGATTCATTTCGATGAGGACGCAACCAACGAAATCATTGCCAGGTCGTTGCACAACGACATAACCGCCTCGGCGGTGTGCAAGAAAGTCTCGCGCGATTACGACTACGGGTTTAAGCTGATTGCCGATCGCAGCGGACAAATTGAGTTCACCCTTCCGAGAAAATCCGTTGCCCAGCCGGACATCTATCTGGAAGAGCTGATCAGAGAGAGCTATCACTACAAGCCGGACAATCCCCCGGAAACCAACCCATCAGACTGACCAAGGAAGAAGCCCCAAGATGATAGGCATCTCAAAACTTTATTGCGGCACCGTGGAGCCGTCCGACGCATTGCGTTACGGACGGCGGAGCGGTTGCCTGCCTTCACATTTGCTGCAATTCTCGGCCGACAAAAAGCCCGTGGTGGTTTGGAACATCACCAGGCGCTGCAACCTCAAGTGCATGCATTGCTATGCGCATGCCCGCAACCAGGCGTTTCCCGACGAACTGTCTACCCGGGAGGGATTGAAGGTATTAGACGATCTGGCCGATTTCGGCTCGCCCGTAGTGCTGTTTTCCGGCGGTGAACCCCTCATGCGACCGGACCTCATGGAGCTCGCCGGGTATGCCGTCAGCAAGGGGATGCGCGCGGTCATTTCCACTAACGGGACGTTGATCACACCTGCCATCGCGCGGCAGCTCAAAGCCATCGGGCTTTCCTATGTGGGAATCAGCCTGGATGGAATGGAGGAGGTGAACGACCGCTTCAGGGGAGTCAAGGGAGCCTTCGGCAAAGCGCTGGAAGGCATCCAGGCATGCCGCGCAGCGGGCATCAAAGTGGGCCTGCGCTTCACCATCAACCGCCTCAACGCTGGAGAAATACCGGCCATCTTCGACTTGCTGGAAGCACAGGACATCCCGCGGGTATGCTTCTATCACCTGGTTTATGCCGGGAGGGGGAGCAAGCTCATGCAGGAGGACCTCACCCATGAAGGCACCCGCGCTGCAGTTGATCTCATCATAAACAGAACGCATGATCTGAATGGTCGCGGAAAAGCCAAGGAAGTGCTCACCGTTGATAACCATGCCGACGGTCCCTATGTGTACCTGCGCCTGCTGCGCGAAGGTTCGCCGCGGGCGGCGGACGTGCTGCAACTTCTCAAAATGAACGAGGGCAACAGTTCCGGGCGCGGTATCGGGTGCATCAGCTGGGATGGAGAAGTGCATGCCGACCAGTTCTGGCGCCACTATTCCTTCGGTAACGTTCGGCAGCGGCCGTTCAGCCGGATTTGGACGGACCTGTCCAACCCCCTGATGAAGCAGCTCAAGGATAAGAAACGCTATGTGAAGGGAAGATGTGCCGGCTGCAGCTGGCTGGACATCTGTGCCGGCAATTTTCGGGTGCGCGCGGAAGCGGCTACGGGGAATCTTTGGGCCCCGGACCCCGCCTGCTACCTGACGGATGAAGAAATTTGCCGACAGACGACGGAAAAGCTTTAGCAGAGGAGGCAACACCAGATGCACTATCCGGTTTATCGGCCACGGAGGTTGCGACGGACGGAGAATCTGCGGCGCATGATTCGCGAAACCACTCTCGACATCAGCCAGCTCATCTATCCTCTGTTTGTCATGCCTGGGGAAGAGGTCAAAAACCCCATCAAGTCCATGCCCCAGGTCTTCCAGTTTTCCATCGACCTGCTCATGGAAGAAATGAAAGAAGTGGTGGCCTTGAACATTCCGGCCGTGATTCTATTCGGGCTGCCGCAGGAAAAGGATGAACGCGGAAGCGAGGCCTATTCGCAAAACGGCATTGTGCAGGAAGCGATTCGCACCATAAAAGACAAGTACCCGGAACTGGTGGTGATCACCGACGTTTGCCTGTGTGAATACACCAGCCACGGCCACTGCGGCATACTCAAGGAACAACAGGTCGACAACGACGCCACCTTGGACATTCTGGCCAAGGTGGCCCTGTCCCACGCGCGTGCCGGGGCGGACATGGTGGCCCCCTCGGACATGATGGACGGAAGAGTGGGCGCGATTCGCCAGTCTCTGGATGAAAGCGGTTTCGAACATATCGGCATCCTCGCTTACGCCGCCAAGTATTGTTCGGCCTTTTACGGCCCGTTTCGGGAGGCGGCGGATTCTGCACCCCAATTCGGCGATCGTCGCTCCTACCAGATGGACATGGCCAATGCCTCGGAAGCTCTGCGCGAAGTAGGCCTGGATATTGACGAGGGTGCCGACATCGTAATGGTGAAACCGGCACTGGCATATCTGGATATCATCCGGCGGGTAAAGGAGCAATATGACTGGCCGGTTGCCGCTTATAACGTGAGCGGCGAGTACGCCATGATCAAAGCGGCGGCGGCTCAGGGATGGCTGGATGAAAAACGGGTCATGATGGAGACGTTGATTGCCATTCGCCGGGCTGGAGCCGACCTGATCCTGACGTATTTCGCCAAGGACGCTGCCAGGCTGCTGCAATCTTAGCCCAGCTGTACAGAACTTAAGTGACCAAATTTTGTAGAATTGTTGGGTAGAGTCACGCGTACCGCGTGGCTCAATTCAAACTGCTCCATGCGCTCTTAGAGTGCGCAGCAACAGAGGAAAATACCCCACGTGAATTCCCATCCAGCACCACACCCGGGCGGCGCTGAGACCCGCCCGGGCAACTTGCGCCTCATCGCCTGGGAGGTGACCAGGAGCTGTAACCTCGCCTGCGTGCACTGCCGTGCCGCGGCGCAGGATCGTCCTTATGACAATGAGCTCACCACGGCTGAAGGTTTGCGCTTCCTGGACGACGTGGCCACTTTCGCCAGCCCTATCATCATCTTGACGGGGGGAGAGCCGTTGCTGCGCCCCGATATTTTCGAAATAGCCGCCTACGGAAACCTCAAGGGGTTTCGCATGACCATGGCGGTCAACGGGACGTTGCTGACCCCGGGTATCGTCAGACAAATGCTGGATTCCGGTATCCAGCGCATCAGCATCAGCATCGACGGGGCCAACGCCGCCTCGCACGATGCATTCCGCCAGGTCAAAGGCGCCTTCGAAGCGGCTTTGCGAGGCATTTCCCAGGCACGCCAGGCCGGCCTGGATTTCCAAATCAACACCACCATTACCCACCAGAACCTGCATGAGCTTAAAGCTATCCAGCAATTGGCGATTTCCCTGGGGGCCGTAGCGCATCACATTTTTTTGCTGGTCCCCATGGGTAGAGGACGGGATATAGCCGAGCAGTCCATCAGCGCCGAACAATATGAGCAGGCCCTGCACTGGTTCTATGAGCAAAAGGAGCGGGTTCCTTTGCAGCTCAAGGCAACCTGCGCGCCGCACTATTATCGCATCCTGCGGCAGCGGGCCAAAGCCGAGGGGAAAAAAGTCAATTTCCAGACCTTTGGGCTGGACGCGGTAACGCGCGGCTGTCTGGGCGGAGTGGGCTTTGCTTTCGTGTCGCATGTGGGCCGCGTGCAACCGTGTGGTTACCTGGAGCTCGACTGCGGCAACATAAGGCAACAGCCGTTTCAGGAAATTTGGGAAGAATCTGCCATCTTCAAAGACTTGCGCGATTTCAAAAAGTACCAGGGCAAATGCGGCCGCTGCCGGTACATAACGGTATGCGGGGGCTGCCGGGCGCGCGCCTATGAAGCCACCGGCAATTATCTGGCCCCCGAGCCTTTGTGCCTGTTTCAGCCGGGAAGCTCAGCGAGTGACACAAAATGAGATCACTCGGAGCACGGGCAGCAGCAGGCCAGGCTCTTGTCCGAAACCCAACGGCTCCATGAGCCCGCCCAGCCCATGTGGGGTTGCGTCACGCGCAGCGGGTGAGTCTACCCAACCTACGGAATTCGGCCGCTTAATTGTGGGGCACGGTACTGAGTGCCGCGGGGTCACGCGCAGGTAACCGGCAGCTCAAGGGGGAGAGGAATCTCCCATTGCCGCACGAGGCACTCACGGCAGCGACTTGCGCAGCGCCGAAACGACCGCCGCCACATGCTCGGGCGTCATTCCCACCCAGAAAGGCAGGCTTAGCGTTCCGTCTCCGATCTTCTCGGCGGCAGGGAAATCCCCGGGATGATGATTTAATGCGCTCCTCAGATAAGTGAGCAGATGAATGGCCCGATAATTGACCGCCACCCCGATCTCCTGTCGCGACAGCGCGTGCAGCACCAAGTCTCGGTCGGCATCTTCCAGCAGGACGGTGAACAGATGGTGCGCGCTCTTTGATCCCTGCGGGATTGCAGGCAGCCGAACTCCCGGCACATCGCTCAAGGCCTCCGCGTACAGGCGGTAGAGCCGCTGCCGCTCTGCCCACAGGGTATCCACTTTGTGCAGTTGCGGGAGCAGGATGGACGCGTGGATGTTGTCCATATTGTACTTCCAGCCGCACTCGAGCATGTCCCAGTGGCGATAGCTTCCATGGTAGCGATCTGCCGCCTCTCTGGACATGCCGTGCTGCCTCAGGAGCCTGATCCGATCGGCCAGCTCCTGATTGCCTGTGACGACGGCGCCCCCTTCCCCGCAGGTGAGGTTCTTTGTCGCGTAAAAACTGAAGCAGGCGGCATCCGATAACTGGCCGGGACGAACACCGTCGCGCGCCCCCTCGATGCAATGGGCACTGTCTTCCACCATCTTCAGCCCATAGCGGTCGGCAATCTCCCGCAAGCGGAGCATGTCGCACATGCTGCCATACAGATGAACCGGCAATATGGCCCTGGTGGACGGAGTGACGGCCTTCTCCACGCGATTGCAGTCCATCAGGCCCGTAGCGGGCTCGACATCGACAAAGACGGGCCTGGCCCCGGTGTGCAAAATGGCGGTGGCCGTAGCGATGAAGGTCATGGGGGTGGTTATGACTTCATCACCGCGGCCTATGTTCAACGCCAGAAGAGACAGATGCAGAGCGGCCGTGCAGGAATTGAGCGCAATGCACCAGCGAGAGGGTCCAAAGTAGTCTGCAAAGCGCCCTTCGAATTCAGAAACGTACGCTCCGCTGGTGAGGAACAACCCCCCCAGACATTCTACGACGCTCTTTTTTTCCTCTTCCCCCAGCGCATGTCGGTAGAATTCAACCTTCAATTCATCTTCTCCAGTCAATGCGGCTTCCCACCCGGAGGGCAGGCCCGCCCGCCTCCCTTCACGTCATAAACGGCGCTAATGCATTTCCTTTTGCCCTGTCCTGGTCAGGATTTTAACATGCTTCATCCATTCGATCTCGCGCCACCAGTCACGATGGTTCACATACCATTCGATGGTCTGCTGCAAACCCTCCCGAAACGGCCGCCCCGGCAGGATACCCAGCAACCGTTGCGCCTTATCGGTGGAAGATATGTGGTAGCTCACCTGCCCCGGCCGGTCGCTCAAATGAACGATCATGTCCTCGGGCTTACCCATCTCTTTAAGGATCATGCGGGCAATCTTTAACACACTGAGGGCTTCTCCCGACCCAATGTTGATGGCTTCCCCGAGAACCCTGTCGAGGGGCGCTTCGATCGCCGCCTCTATACGCCTGCAGGTATCTTCCACATAGAGCCAGTCCCTCCTGGCCGAACCATCCCCATGGATGGTCAGAGGCTCGTTGTTGATGGCCGAGGTGATAAAGCGCGGCACCACCTTTTCCAGATGCTGGCGCGGTCCATACTGGTTGAAAGGCCGCAGTATGACCGCAGGAATCCCGTAGGTGAGGAAATACGAGTGAACCAGGCGATCGGCACCGCATTTGGCGGACGCATACGGGCTGCAGGGATTGAGCGGATGCTCCTCATCCATCGGTTCCTTCAGCGCCGAGCCGTAAACTTCCGAGGTGGAAATGTGCACGAAGCGCTCCAGGGAATCCATGAACTTGAGGACCGCATTGGCAACGGTGTGGGTGCCGAGAATATCCGTTTCGAAAAATTTTCGACTTTCCAGGATAGAACGGGTGACGTGTGTTTCCGCAGCGAAATGGACCACAATGTCAGCCTTCTGCACCAACGAGTTGACCATTTCGATGGACGTGACACTGCCCATGAAAAACTCGAATCGTTTGTGGTCCTGGTGAATTCGCTGGGGGATATTCCTGAGCCTTCCGGCATAGGTGAGCGTATCGAGCACAATGATCAGATCATCGGGATGATGATCGTACCAGTATCGCACAAAATTGCTGCCCACAAAACCGGCTCCGCCGGTCACCAGAATAGTTCGCAAAATCCTTCCCTTTCCTCACACAACCTTTGCTGCCTGCGCCGTCATCGGTTCGCTGCCGCCCTCTGCCCTCTCAAACAGGCTTCCTGCGGAACACGGCCTCCCATCCTCCCACATATTGCCACAACGGTTCCCGCCCGATGCCTCTCACGCGTGCCTCCAAATGTCCCGGCAGCTTTAACGCGGCAGCAATTATCGTTTTAATGGGCTTCTTTGTAAAGGATGTTTCCACAATGGACGGCTGCGAAACAATGCACGCTGCATCGGGAGCGAAAATGCGCACGAAGGAATTCCAAAATGCAGGTCCGAGATCGTGGAGATGGGCCGGATAGCCAAAATCAAACATGTCCCACAGCTTCATGAAAGGCGAAACGAAAGGCGTTCGCACATAAAAGTACCCGCCCGGTTGCAGCAGTGAGTACAGTTTTTTGATGACCGGGTAAGGGTACGGAACATGCTCGAGGCTTGCACTGGCTATGACGATATGGCAGTTGTTTGCAAGCGACTCGACCGATCTTCTCTTCTCGATGTGCACCTGACCCTCTCGAACCCATTCCGGCCCATGATCGATTACCATGATTTCGACTTTTCGGCGCAGGCGCGAAGCCACTGCCACGGCAAGAGAACCGTCGCCACCGCCAAAATCGACGATCCGTAAACTCTCTTGCCGATCGATCCACTGTTTGGCGAGGTAGCGCAATATATGCCCGGCAAAGCGATCCTCATCATGGAATGTAATTTGTTTACCGGGTGTGTACTGTCGGTAAATTTCCGCGAATCGCCCTTGATAATATCCGTTCAAGTACTCGGGAACCGGCATGTGAGATGCTGATATTGCTTTACAATTGCCGCATTGCAGAAGCCGGACGGCCGGAGCCTCCTGAATTACCGCAACCGTATCCCTTAACTGTTCACTCAAGCATAAAGGGCACTGACTTCCACAGTCGTACAATTGACTGTCATCTACATGGACAGACAAATGCGAAATAAAAGACAATTTCCATTTCACGGCAGGTGCAAATCCTTTCCCAAACAAATCAACTGTACACCTGATGGCCCAAAGCGCTCAGCTTTATACTCGCAAGCGACGCGAGATAGAGGCTCCAGACCTGCCAGCCATATTCCCCGGTACCCGTTAGGGTTTCTTCTACCAGCTTTTCTACCGCACTGCGCCGCAGTTGCCTCTGTGCAAAGTCGCAATCGTTGAATATGGCGTGCATGATCTCACGGCTCGAATAGCCCTGGAAATAAGCATTGATATCCATGGTCAAACCGCGCTTGGGGTATTCCAGTATGTACTGTGGATAGGTGTGCTTGAAATATTTCTTCAGATAGCTCTTCGACGTGTTCCCCGCAATCAACCTTGCTGCCGGCATTGCAATCAATGTTTCAATAAACTCCCTTCGCAGGAATGGATTCACATACTCAAGACCAAATGAACGTTCAAGACTTGTCTCTATCACATTCCAGGACTCAAACAGTGTCCACCAGTCATATTGCAGCCTCTCCGTCAAACTCAGCGGGGCCGGCCGTGCCCATTTGGAAAAATAAGCGCTCTGCCACTCTTGCTTGAAAATCGACTGCAGGAGCCCTCTCGAGGTGACAAGAACTCTTTCCCGGTGCCTTCTCGGATCGGCATATTCGGGCAGATGCCACGAATATCCTGCTAAGGACTCGTCTGCCCCGCGGCCGGTCACCACATAATCCATATGCTCGGCTGAAATAGCATCATCGAGCAAGAACCGAGTCAAATGACTGGGATGGGCAATGGGATAGTGGAGGGTTTCGATAAGTCGCCTTCCCTCCAGAAGCAAATCGACCTGCGTGAAGTCGTATACCGTCAGGTCCAGACGATAATCGCGCGCAAGTCTATGTACATTGGGCAACTCATCGCCGGGACCTCTGCCGAGAGTCTTGCAGGAAAAAGCTTTGATGGATGCTTCAGGATGCAACTGGCGCGCAAGAATGATCAAAATAGAAGAGTCCAAGCCCGCACTCAAGTGAAAACCGGCATTGTCCATCGCAAGCTCCCGAAGAGACACAACAAGCAGTTTGCGCAAGTCGGGTTCTTCCCTGGAGGCTTCCACGGCAGGCGGAACATATTTCTTTAAGCTTGCCTGCGGCTTTCTCCCGAAAAGATAGTTCACCTGTTCGCCGCAACGCAGCACATAGACATTACGGCAGAAGGTTTTGTTGGTCAGGGGGCACTGCGACTCCAAATACTGCCACACGAACTCCGCTTCGCAACCTACAGGGATACCGTAGCGGCGCAGGGTTTGCACAACTTCAATCCATGATGTGGAGGCAACAAATAATTCCTCACATCCAGAGTAGAAAAATGGGCGGGTTACAAACAAACCCTTGCGAAGTTGCAGGCTTTTGCCGCAGGTCAGGTGAACATCCGCTTCCCGCAGAAACCACCAGCCATCCCGATAGCTCCAGTCCCCTGAAACCGAAGGATGATCCTCTCTCCTGAAAAGCAAAAATCTATCGGTCATAGCAGGACGAATCGGAAAGGATTTTCTTTTCAACGATGTATTTCGGTCGTTGCAGAGTCTGCCCATACAGACGGCCGAGGTATTCCGCCATGATACCCAGACAGAGCAGGATGATCCCGGTCGAAAAAAAGATGGCCAGGGTCACTGATGTCCACTCTGGAAGATCTTGGTCTCGAGCGATTTTCTGCAGGACCAGTACAAACCCAATACAAAATGAAACAGTCGATAACGAGACGCCCAGAAATGAAATCAAGCGGAGAGGTTTTTCGGAAAAGCCGATCAGGGCATTCAACACCTGGGAGATCAGTGAGTGAATCTGATATTTTGACTTGCCGCTTTGGCGCACTCCCTGGCTGACCGCCACACTTGTTTGTTTGAACCCCACCCAGGCAAACATGCCGGCCAGAAAAGCGTGCGCCTCGTCGAGTCTGACCAGTTCATCGCGCACCGTCTTCCTGAAGGCGCGCAGGACCGCCTGGTTATGCGGGCAATGCAAGCCGGTCATGTAATTGACTACATACCAGAAGGCGCTTGACAACATTCTTCGCAAAAAGGGCTCATTGCGGGACTTGCGCACGGCGTAAACCACATCATATCCCGCTTCCAGCTGATCGATCAGTTTGGGGATATCCTCCGGCTTATCCTGGAGGTCACCGTCGAGCATGATGCAGATGTCGCCGCCGGCATGATCCATACCGGCGCACAGGGCATTGTGATGTCCGAAGTTACGCGACAGTTTAAGGATATTTATATTCGCCGTGCCCTGCTTCTGCAGTTCCTCGAGGCGCCTCAGGCCGGCGTCCTCGCTCCCGTCATCCACAATCCAATACTCCGTCGAACCTCCCAATTGTTGCATGACGGGAATGAGACGCGCGAACAATGGCTCGATATTTTCCTCTTCATTATACAATGCGATAATAATTGAGTATTTCATTCATATCCCAGGCCGCTCAGCATCGGCAGCTATGGTCGGATTCCAGCTCCACCCTAATTTGCCGGGCAGAGCCGGTGACACCATGTACCTTCAGCGCTTGATCAGATAGACTTTTACCTCATGTTGTTTTTGCGCTTCCGCGCTGGTCTCGATCACCAGTTTCACTTCCCGCCGCTGATCACCCGGCGGCAGATTGGGCAGATTCTCCGGTTTTGGTATCACCTCGAGGCTATAACCGACCCGTCCGTTGGGCAGCGGTTTCGGGACGACCTCGAGGAGACTGGCATCATAGGTCATCCGCGTGATTTTAAAGGGCCTGTTCAGATTGTTGATCACCAGCACCTTACCCGACCGCAGCGGCTGATTTGCACCCAGTCGCCCCACAGCAAGGGATTGAGGCCGAATCGATATCACTCCCTCGATATTGCCCGCCACGCGTATCAAGATTTCCGGCTTTCGAGCCATGTCCGTGGAGATCCTGATGACCCCCCGGTAGGTTCCTTCTTTCGCCCGGTTCTTAACCTCCAGCCGGTAGTGCTTACCCGCTTCAATCGTTTTGATCTCATACGCGATCCGGTCTTCCAGGCTGCTTTCTACCCCGGTTATCTCAAAGGGCTTGGACACCGTGGTCAGATCAATGGTCTTGACTTCCAATTGCTCCGCTTGCCCCTGAAAAAAGATCGTGCTGCCCGGTCGCGTCTCGATGAGAGTCCGAATTTTGCCCTTCATCACCAGGGTTGTGCGCGGGTTCATGGGATCGTTGCTGAACACCCCGGCAGACTTCTGCACGTTCCCCTGGAAACCTTTCAAACTCACCTTCAGCTCAATTTTTCCCTCGCCGCCTGGCGGGATGACCCGATCGAAATGGGCTACGGCGCATCCTCACCCCGGGCGCACCTGGTGGATTTCAAGCGGCTCTTGACCGTTATTTCGAACGACAAAACCGTGCGCGACTTCTTCTCCCTCGTCAACTTCTCCAAAATCATACACGGTTTCGGATATGCTCAGAGACGGATTCCCCTGCGCAGCCGAAGGCGGCGAAGATTGCGGTGTTGCATTATCATCGACTGCCTGTAATGCGGGAGCACCGCCGAGCCACATAAAAAGCACGAGCAAACCACAAACCAACCTGAGTCGACCCAACATATTGTTCTTACCTCCAGCACTTTTACCGTTTCATACGGTTTAAGAAAATGATTTTGGCTTTCGTCAAGCTGGAATGCTTCCGCCGCGAGCGCTGCGGAAGCATCCGCTCAGTCCCCGCCGGCGCGTGGCACAGCCGGATGCCGGATCAGCCTGCCCGAATAGACCACCGCGATTCCTTCTTTTTTGAAACGCCCCGCTTCCTCGGCAAGAACTTTGTAAGTCGACTTGTAGGGATGACCGATGGCGACGGCGGATCCTTGGATCTTCGCCCTGCGAATGAGCTGAACAATCTGCCCGCGGACAAATCTTTCCGTGGGAGTATGATCCAGGAAAATGTCCCTGCGTATGCTCGGAAGGTTCAGTTGTCTGGCAAGGGAGTACCCGACACTCTTGTCCGTCGTAAAGCTGTCGAGAAAGTAGAGTCCGCGACGCTGCAATTCGGAAAGCACAACCCGCATCGACGCAGGGTTCCGGGTGAATCTCGACCCCATGTGATTGTTCACGCCGGATACGTTGGGGCAGGCATCCAATGCAGTCCGCACGGCCCGCTGAATGCTCTCGGGAGACATGGAAACCAGCAGTGCGCCGGTTCCCGGATTGATTCGAGGATACTCCTGCGGCTCCATGGGCAGGTGCAGGATCACCTCATGGCCATGACTGCCGGCAAGCCTCGCGATTTCCTCACTATGAGTTTGAAACGGCAGAACTGAAAAAGTAATTGCCAGAGGAATGGTAAGAAACCGCTTAGCCATTTCGAGATTCAGTCCGAAATCGTCGATGACAATGGCTACCTCACCCAGCGGAGCCACAGGTTTGGTTTCGCGAGGCGGCACAATCTTCGGCTTGCCTGGCTGCAGGGATGCCAGTTTCTTTTCTTCGTGCAACGCAGGGCGGTTCGCCGCAACACTCTGCCTGGGAGGCGGCGGAACTTCGACGGATGGTTTCGGCCTGGCGGGCTCAACCGCCCTGGCCTGCTGCTCCTTTACTCTTCTTGCTTCTCCTGCCTTCCGTACTTCCTTGCTTGCTTCCTTGTGGATCTTGCCGAAAGACTTGGGACCGTTTCTTGTCCCGGCGTCTTCCACGACCGGTTGTTTCACAGGGGATGACTGCTCGAGGTTGCCCCAATAGATCAACCCACCCAAAACCACAGCAGCAACCAGCCAGATTGAAAAAAAGGGCAGGAGTGCAGCAACTCGCGAAGGCCCTGCTTTGCTTTTCGGGCTCCGCGCTGAACTGCCGGGGCGTTGCGATTTTCCACGCTGCGATGCGGCACGCCTCTTGGATGCTTCCTTCTTTTTCCCCGCAGCGGATTTTGAGGCCATTAATTAAAACGCATTTTTGCCATAATTTTATAGCTTTTCAGCAAATCAAGCGCCCGTCTCACCTGGTTGTCCTGATCGAGCAGCTTTTGCGCGTCTGAATCGGCACCGGGGAGATTCTCTTTGCCCTCCTTGCCGTCGATTTTTTGCAGTTCCATATGGCGCGGCAGATTCTTTTCCCGGATGCGCTGAATTTCTCTGGCTTCCTCATCGTCCGTCTTTTCGCCCAGTTCGCGCTTGACAATGATATCGGGTTCGATGCCCTTCGCCTGAATGGAGCGTCCCGAGGGGGTGTAGTAGAGGGATGTGGTGAGCCTTATGGCTGACCCGTCATTCAACGGGATGACCGTTTGCACCGACCCTTTACCAAAAGTGGGCTCGCCCAGGATGATGGCCCGCTTGTGATCCTGCAGGGCCCCCGCCACAATTTCCGAGGCACTGGCGCTGCCGGCGTTTACCAGTACCACAATGGGATAATTGTGCGGCTTATCATTCTTGTGCGCCTCAAAGCGCATTTTTTGGCTTTCCAGCCTGCCCCCCGTGTAGACGATCAACCCGCTGTCGAGAAATTCATCACTCACTTCCACCGCCTGATCCAACAGTCCACCGGGATCATTGCGCAAATCCAAAACCAATCCCTGCAGAGGCTGATTCTGCTTTTCCAGCTCATCCAACGCCTTACGCAGATCATTTGCGGTCCCGCTCTGAAAACTGGATATTCGCACATAACCATAGGAAGGTTCCAACATCTGGGATTTGACACTTTGAATGGTGATCACGTCGCGCACGATATCAAACTCCAGGGGCTTTTTTTCACCCTTGCGGATCACCGTTAACTTGACCTTGGTGCCTTTGGGGCCGCGCATCTTCTGCACGGCCTCCATGAGCGACATATCCTGAGTGGGCTCATCATCGATCTTGACAATCTGGTCCCCCGCCTCCATTCCGGCCCTGTCTGCAGGCGTTCCCTCGAGGGGTGAGACAACCGTCAAAATGGAATCTTTGATGGTGATCTCGATGCCCAATCCTCCAAATTTGCCTTTGGTCTCAATCTGCAGTTCCTTGTAGTCTTCCGGTTTGAGAAACGACGAGTGCGGATCAAGGTCCTTGAGCATGCCATTGATGGCGCCGTAGATCAGTTCCTTGGATTCAACCTTTTCCACGTAATTGTCTTGAACCAGATTCAGTACGTCACTGAATAGTCTCAGATACTGGTAGATACCCGAACCTTCGGGGTTGGTTCGTGCGGTCAAACTGGACCAACTGAGAACGAAAAATGTCATCCCAATAAGAACCAATATGGCCACTATTTTCTTATTTTTGGACATGCGAAAATTCCTCACTCTGCTGATGATTTATTATGAAATTGTAGTTTCTTGCTGCAGCTTTTTCTACAGCAAAAAGTGGTGAAACCTTTGCCGGCCATTACCGCTCCTCAATCCGTCAGGCAAGCCTGAGCGGGTTCGAAATGAACTCGTATTTCGTGGACACCATTAATCAAGGAACTTTCAACCAAATAGCCCAATTTTTGAAAAACGCCGAACACTTTTTCATTACCGGGCGAGATATAAGCCTTGAGCATGCGAATACAATGCTGCCTGGCTATCTCCGTGAGATGATGAATCAAAAAGGTTGCAATGCCTTTGCGGGCATAGGTTGGATGCACTGCAAAATCGAGCTCCGCGATCATACTCTCTTCATCCAGAACGTAGTGAGCAATGGCGATGATGCGTTCCGCATCCATTTCACCGACGATGCCGACCATGTTCATTTTTCTATAATAATCGATATCCAGGAGTTTTTGGATATCATAGTGGGGAAACACTTTCATTGTCGACAAGAACCTCACATACGACTCATCGCGCGGCAAGGAATAGAAGAACTCCTTGAGGGCCCGCTCATCCGTGAGCTTGCTCGGCCGGAACAGGACTTTGGTATCGTCGGCAAAAATTTGTGTCAACTCCCACTGCTGAGGATATAAGAGCCTGGAAGTGCCGACGTGCGCAAAATCCTTTCTGATGTAGTTGAGGTCTTGGGCGGCGTGCATGAGGGATTCGCGAAAATCGGGATGGGCAATTCCGATCAAAGCCAAGGCGCGCTCCCGGATACTCTTGCCGTGCAGATGAGCGATCCCGTATTCCGTTATCACATAATGGACGCCTCCCCGAGTGGTCACCACGCCACCGCCTTCGGTCAGATCCGGAACGATGCGCGACTTTTTACCATCCAGTGTTGCCGAAGGCAAAACGATGATGGCCTTTCCTCCCTTGGAATGTCTGGCGCCACGAAGGAAGTCGGTGGCGCCCCCTACGCCGCTGTAGATCTCATACCCCAGGGAATCCGAACAGACCTGGCCGGTCAAATCGACCTCCAGGGCGGAATTAATGGAAACCATTTTTTCATTGCCACTGACAACCTGGTAATTATTGGTGTATTCCGTGGGATAAAAAGCCACAAGGGGATTGTTGTCGGCAAAGTCATACAGCTGTTTGCTGCCCAAACAGAAGCTGGCCACTATCCTGCCCGGGTGCAGGCTCTTTCTGGCACCGGTAATGACGCCTTTTTTGATCAAATGCAAATAAGCATCCGTCAGCATGTCGGCATGCACCCCCAGCTCTTTTTTCTCCTCCAGGGCATACAGAACCGCCGTTGAGATACTCCCCACCCCCACGCGAATGGTCGACCCATCTTCAACCACTTTGGCGACGTGGCTGCCTATGGCTTCGGCAATGGGATTCATGAGCGGCCGGCCAACCTCAAGAATCGCTTCTTCGTGTTCCACAAAGGCGTCAACATCTCTCACGTGAATGAACGAATCTCCCAAAGTTCTCGGCATTTGCGGATTGACCTGGGCGATCACGTGACGGGCGGTCTCCGCAGCCGACTTGACGATGTCGACCGCGATGCCGTAGCTGCAGTAACCATGATCATCCGGCGGGGACACCTGAATAAGCGCCACATCCAGCGGCAGCGCTCCACTGCGGAACAACCCGGGGATGTCTCCAAGGTTGATGGGAGTGTAATCGGCACGTCCTTCGGCAACGGCTTCCCGGCTCGAAGAAGCCACAAAAAAAGACTTGAGCCGGCACTTGTCCGCAAAGCCCGCCTCGGTAAAGCGTGTCTTGCCGACACTCAAGATGTGCAGGATCTCCAAATCAGCAAGCGAAGGAACCAGCTCTTCCAAGGCCTGAGTCAAGTGCTGAGGCTCGCCGCAGCCCGACCCTATAAAAACCCGATCGCCTCGCCTGATCGATTGCAGCGCCTTCCTGGCAATCGTCTTCCTGCTCGCATAATCAGCAATCCAGGGCCGCATTGGTTGGTGGCCGACAGGGGACGACACAGGTGAGGAAGACGGCATGTTACTTTCCTTTCCAATCAGCCGAAACAGCAGCGGCCTGCATCAGGCTACCGGCTGAGTCCGCTGCACATAGGCCGCCAGCAGTATACCGGCAACAATCATCGCCAGGCACAGGATCTGCCCCATGGTCAAAAAGCCAAAGATGAGGCCCAAGTGAGCATCAGGTGTTCGAAAAAATTCCAGGAAAAATCGAAAGGCACCGTAAAAAATCAAGAAGAAGACGACCATCATGCCGTCTTTGAATGTTTTTTGACGCAGGTACCAGAGCAATGCAAAAAGCACCAGCCCCTCCATGAGGGCTTCGTAGAGCTGGGAAGGGTGCCGCGGAACCGGTCCTCCTTCGGGGAAAATCATCGCCCAGGGGACGTCGCTCGGTCTTCCGTAGAGCTCACCGTTAATGAAATTGCCCAGGCGCCCCAGCCCGATGCCAATGGGAGCGGTGACCGTAACGCAGTCGGTTACCGCCCAGAAGGGAAGCCTTCTGCGGCGACAAAACAGCCATCCGGCCACCACCGCTCCTATAAAACCTCCATGGAAAGACATCCCGCCATGCCAGGTGGCAAATATCTCCAGAGGGTTTTTGAAGTAGAAGGCATAGTCATTGTACTGGTAGAAAACGAGGTAGCCCAGCCGGGCCCCGACAATGAGGCCGACGGCCAGATAAAACACCAGGTCCTGGGCAACGGGACCAACCAGGCCCAGCTGTTTGGCACGCGGTTGACGAGGAATGAGAAAATATGCTGCGAGAAAGCCAAGCACATACATCATCCCGTACCAGCGCACTTTAATCGGCCCGATCGAAATGATATTGGGATCAATACGTGGGTACTGGATCAATTGAGCGCCCCTGAGTTCATTGTGCGTTGTGGTTACAACAACTATAGTTTATCCTTAGTTTGGCCGACAGGCCATGGAAAGCTACCATAGCGGAAAAAACCGGTCAATCTACAACCATTCAAGGAGAAGCTATGAGCGGACATCACCACCATCATTCTCGTGCCGAGCACACCCAGAGCACTCTGCCGGAGAAGGAAAAACTGAAAAAAGTGATTGATCACTGGATACAGCACAACATTGAGCACGCCCGCTCTTATACCGACTGGGCGCAACGCGCCGACCAACTGGGGCAAAAAGAGGTGGCCGAAATATTGATAGGAATCGCTGCGCAATCGACACGGCAAAATGAAGACCTGGAACGCGCGCTCACGTTGCTGAAAAATGCCGGCTGAGGGTCGCGTTGACAGGTGCAATGCCGTGTGTCATAGTGTTTCGCCTTGTTTGCAGCCACATTGGTCGGGACCGAGCGGTTTCTCACGGAGAGGGCAATCGGCGGTCCCGAGCGGTGCCGAACCCGAAACGGATGACGCACATGCGGGGCTATTTGGAACGAGAGCATGTTGGAATGTATCATGCCGAAAAACGCAACGGAGCAGGCTTCATCACCCACGGTTCACCCCTGCTGGATTGATGGTCAAGCGGTTTATGGCGACACGACCTATCCCTTGATCAATCCTTCTACGGGGAGGAGCTTTGCCCAGGCTACAATGGCGGATGCGACCCTGGTCGATTCCGCACTGGCGGCAGCTCAGAGCAGTTTTCCCAACTGGCGGGCGGCGTCGGCAGCCTTCCGCACCGATCTTTTGTGCGCCCTGGCCAACCTGATACGCGAGCACCAGGCATGGTTCGCAAAGACCCTGTGCGACGAAGTGGGCAAGCCCATCGGCGCAGCACGGGACGAAGTATCCAATGCAGCCCATCTGATGGATTATTTTGCTCAGGAAAGTCTCCGCCTGAGCGGTCGGATTCCGCTGCTTGGGTATCCGCGTGAGCAGGTCATGATTGTTCGAGAGCCGGTGGGGGTGGTTGCCGCCATAACCCCATACAATTATCCGCTGAGCACTCTGGTCTGCAAAATGGCCCCTGCGCTTGCCGTGGGGTGTACGGTCGTGGCCAAACCGGACGAGCATACTCCCATAACCGCCATCAGACTGGCCCAACTGGCATCGGAAGCAGGTCTGCCCAATGGGGTGTTCAGTGTGGTCACCGGATTTGGTCCTGAAACCGGAAGGCTTTTGGTCGAGCATCCCACACCGCGGCTCATCGCCTTCACAGGAAGCACCGAAGTCGGTAAGGAAATCCAGGCGGTCAGCGCCAGATGGGTGCGCAAGGTGGTCTCGGAACTGGGGGGGCATTGCCCTGCCATTGTCTGTGCCGACGCGCCCTGGCGGGAGCTGGTATCGTCCATGGTCTGTCAGAGCTTTCGCAACTGTGGCCAGTACTGCTACCGCATCAGCCGTATCTATGTAGATCGTCAGATCTATGATGAATTTTTGACTGAATTCATGGCCGCAACTGGCCGGCTTCGTGTGGGGCCTGCCCCGGATCCGGAAACCGACCTTGGCCCGATGAATAATGCAATGGCGCTGTCCCACCTGCAAAACCAGATAGCGCAGGCAAGAGCGGAAGGGGCTCGGGTGCGGCTGGGCGGCGCCCCTGCCGACCTGCCCTCGGGCGGATTCTACTATCTGCCTACCGTTTTGACCGACGTCACGCCCGAGATGCGCATAGCGAGAGAGGAAGTCTTTGGGCCGGCTGTTGTCATCAGCCCGTTTGCCGACCCTCGCACAGCCATTGAGGAAGCCAACGGGAGTCCTTACGGCCTCGGAGCTTATCTGTTTACAGCGGATTTGGCGCGAGCAATGGAGTGGGCGGGACAGCTGGAAGCAGGCAGCGTGTGGGTGAATCGTATCCACCAGGCCTACCCGGAAGCGCCCTTCGGAGGCATGAAGGAAAGCGGACTTGGCCGCGAAAAATCGCGCTTCGGCATCGAGGAATACACCGAGCTGAAAACCATTTATTTGTCTTATTGATTGCGGCCATTGAGCCTCGATCTGCTGTGTTCAACAACAGGAGTGATAGACCATGGTGCCCATTGTTTGCATTGTCGGTGCTTCCGGTTCAGGCAAGACCACTTTCCTGGAAAAATTGATTCCCATGATGCGTGATAGAGGCTACCAAGTGGGGACAATCAAGCACGATGCGCATAATTTTTCCATGGACCACGAGGGCAAGGATACGTGGCGCCACAGGAACGCGGGAGCACAAACCATTGCCATTTCTTCTCCGACCCAGGCGGCAACCATTCGTACTACGGCTCAGGAATTGAGCCTGTCCGAACTTGTCGTGCGCTATTTTTGGCAGGAGGATATTATCCTGGCGGAAGGCTACAAACGCTCCAGCTATCCCAAAATTGAAATATTCCGCTCGGCGGTCGAAGCGCGGCCGATTTGCACCCCCAAGGATCACCTGATCGCCATCGTCACCGATGATGAGACGGACCTGGATGTGCCAACCTTCCCCTTTGACGACGTGTCGCAGGTCGCTGATCTGATTGCAGAGCGCTATCTGAAAGAGCGCAAGCGGCCAAGAATTCTGGTGCATGTGAACGGCAAGAAGTTGCCCATGAACGATTTTGTGCAAGATTTCTTGATTGGCGGCATTCGCGGGATGCTTTCCAGCTTGAGGGGATGGAAGGAGGGGGAAAAAGTTGACCTTCACATCACCTGGGAGGGCCGTTGAGTGCTGACGGGAGCCGTTCTTGCCGGCGGCCGCAGCAGGCGCTTCGGCAAGAACAAAGCCCTTGAAATTTTTCATGGCAAGCGTCTGGTTGATCATGCTGTTGAGTCGTTGCGCGGCAACTGCAGCCCTGTCTTGCTTGTGGCCAACGATTTGAATCTCTACTATGATGTGAGAGCAACGCTTGTGCGCGACATCATTGCCCACCAGGGGCCTCTTGGGGCCATATACACGGCGCTCTTGTTCAGTCCCCATGAATGGGTCTTCGTCCGGGCAACGGATATGCCTTTCTTTGCTGCGGAAATTCTGGCTCTGATGCTGCCGTTGAGAACCGGGTTTGATGCCGTGGTTCCTCTGTATAACAGTATGTATGAACCTCTTCTGGCACTTTACCATCGCCGATGTTTACCGGTGATTGCATCTGCCTTGGAGAACCACGAAAGAAAGGTCATCTCCTTTTATCCCAAAGTCAAAGTCACAGCTTTGCAGGAAGAAGAGTGGCGGCAGGTGGACGAAGAGGGGCGCAGTTTTTTTAATATCAACACTCTTGAGGACTGGGAGCAACTCCAATGGAGCTGATGGAAGCCAGGGAGTTGATCAGAGAGCTCGCATCACCCGAAGGCATCGAGTGGGTTTGGCTCGATCATGCTCTCGGCCGCGTATTGGCGGAAAAACGCAACGCCAATCGAAACATACCCGGGGAACCTCGTGCACTGGTGGACGGTTTTGCCGTCGTCAGTTCCGACACCGCCTCTGCAAGGCCGGATAGGCCTTGCAGGTTAACCGTCCGAGGCGAACTGTCCGCCGCAGGAGAATCCGGGGATCACGCCATCTCGCCCGGAGAATGCATGCGCATCCTGACGGGAGCTCCGCTGCCGCGCGGCGCCGATGCCGTCATAGCCCAGGAAAATGCTTTGCGTGCGGACGAACAAATTGTCATAGATGAGCCGTTCTCCATTGGAACCGGGGTCAAATCTGCAGGCAGTGAGGTGAGCAAAGACGGGTTGCTGCTCGATCAGGGTGTCCTACTGACTCCAACGCGACTGGCTTTGCTGGCTGCATTGGGTTATTCTACGGTGCCTGTCTTCATGCGGCCTCGGGTCGGCCTGCTGGCAACGGGCAATGAAGTGAAGGAGATGGGAGAGAGCATCGAAGGGCCTTTCACCTATTGCAACAATCGGTATCTTCTGGCCTGGTCCACTTCCCTGCAGGGGGGCCGCCCCATTCATCTTGGAACTGCAAAGGATCACCCCGATTTGATTGCGGGAACTCTTGACCATGTGGACGCGGCAATCGTTATTTCCACCGGCGGCATGGGTCGCGGCGCCCGCGATTTTGTGCTGGCCGCCTGGGAAAAAGTGGGCGTGACCGTGCTGTTTGAGGAGGTCAATCTTTTACCGGGGCATAGAAGCGCTTTGGGGAAACGAGGAAAACAGATTTTCATGGCTTTTCCGGGCAACCCCTGGGGTGCCCAGGCGGCGTTTGAACAGCTGGCTACCGTTGCGCTGCACCGCTGCCAAGGGTTGCAGACCTATGCAAATCCAAGCGTGCCGGCAATCCTGGAAGGCAGCATAACAAAGCGTGCCGGCTTTTACAGGGCGGTGCGGGGAACGCTGCAACAGAGCTCGAAAACATTTTCTTTCAGGCCTGAAAGCAACAAAAGTCAATTTAGTCTGTCAAATGTACAGGAAAATTTGTCCTATATTCTTCTGGAATCCCATATATCAGAATCACTGCCGGGAAGCGAAGTACAAGCACGATTCTACGATTTCCCTTTGCTGGCGCTTCCCTTATTCGGGGTACAACGCCCTCGTGAGGGCAACTATGCTTAAAGGCTCACCTGTCGAAACGGCGTATTACAGATTTTTGGAACGCTACTTGGTTCCGCGGCTTGTCGAATTGCACCTGAAACCCAATCATATCAGCATCTTAGGGCTCCTGGTGAGCATGATGGCCGGAGTGTCATTCGCCTTCCGGCCCTTCTGGGGAGGGCTGCTGACATTATTGACAGGCCTGCTCGATACACTCGATGGCTCACTTGCCCGGAGCACAGGCCATACTAAGAAATTTGGCGCCTTTTTGGACTCAGTTTTGGACCGCTATACCGAACTGATCATTTACCTTGGCATATGGTGCTATTTTTATCGGCAGGGGATGGCCAATGCTTTCATTTCGATAACTATTTTGCTGATCCTATTCGGTTCGCTCATGGTCAGTTACACGCGGGCCCGTGCTGAAAGCCTGGGAGTTCGCTGTCTGGTTGGAATGCTTCAGCGCGGAGAGCGGATTATCATGATAGGCATAGCCGGATTTTTGAATCCTTTGGTTAATCAGCTACTTGGTAATCCAAGCAGCCGATGGCTCCAAAATATTGAACTGATCTCCATGCTTCTGCTTCTGGCTGTCGGCACCAATTTGACCGCCCTCTGGCGATTCATACACGTTCTCAATAATCTTCGCCGCTAAGCTCCGGACACCTTCGCTGACCGAAGAATTCCAGAAAGATTCACGCCGCCGCCATCTATAGAGGAGTATCCGCTTTCTGCAGGATTATTCGATCATCTTCTCTATAAATTTCAAAGGAATCACCCACCTCAAACCCCAGCTGTTCGATCAGGAGGGCCTTGTTGAGGGTGATGCTGCCGCTCTGCCCTATGGTTCTAAAATTGGTGGTCTTAATGATCATCGAGGGCTTCAACGCACCCTTCTCCCGGCGGCGAACCAACGGCCTGTCCGGCGCTGAGGGCTTGGGTTTGGCAAGGATTGGGGTCTGCTTATTGAACTCCATCTGGGGAATTTCGCCTAATTCGGCAAGCCCGCGCATATACAGGTCCTGAACTTCGCTCTTGAATTTTATTCCAAACAGTTTCTGCACCGACTCAAGCGAGCGCCCATTGCGTATCTCATTGGCCACCAGCTTCGCATCCACATTCTTGTATTCAACCTGCATGGTATTGTTCCTTTCTGTTGGCTGAGCAGTTTTTTCACCTAAAGCGGATCAATCAAGAGGGCTTATTCGTCCTGCCGAGGAAAGCGCGCTGCACGGCATGGATCTACTGCAGGCGGCAACCATGCAGAACCAGCCCGAATCAACTTCACATCTTCAAAGCGAATACCGCGCTGAGACTGGAAACGCACTACCTGTTCTCAAATTATTTGAATCTAATAATAAGAAAATCCCTGAGATCCCAGAAATCTATGATTCAACCTGCTTGAGGGGAATCTTTACAGACGCGGCCGTAATTCACAAACATCTATGCACTCAAAATATCAGTTTTCATCTCTTATGAATGGTGAAATGCTGAATGGATTTTTGTCAGTTGCTCTTGAGGCGCACTAAAAATAATCAATGATCGAGCGACTGTCAAGCGCTCCGGGAGCTCTCCGCACAAAGGCACAGCTTTTATGCATGCCGGCGCATGATTTGACCGAGCTCATGAGTCAGCCGTATCACTCGTTCCGCCATTTCACGAGAGAGACTTGCGCAGCCGCAACTGGGTGTAAACAGTGAGCAGGACAAGATCTCTCCTAACCCGGGTTGACCCTCAAACAGCTCGGCTACCTGATCCATCCATCGATCGGCCAAGCGCTGCGCCGATTCTTCAATGATTGTTGCAGGATCAGAAGTCGGCACCATTCCCCAGGCTATCTTGCGGTTCATGGAAATGAACCGGGCAATGCGGTCTTTGTACAGGGCAAATTTTTCAAAATAGTGGTAGGCATCAAAATTAATGATATCAACGTTTGAATCGAAAGCCAGTAACCAATCTGTGTTGGCACAGACATGGATTCCCGCTAGAGCTCCCGCCGCGTGAACGGCATCGACCACTTCCGTGAGTAATCCCTGAACCAATTCACGGGATACGCTGATGAAGGCCGACGACCCAAACCCTGCCAAAGCAGGTTCATCCAGGAACAAAATTACCGGATGCCCCAGGGACTCGAGCTGCTGCACCTGCCATTTGGCTTTCATGGCCAGATGCTTGGCCACTACATCCACAAACCTTTCATCGTAAAGGAGCGCCCGGTCCCGCTGGTCTTTCAAGCCGGAAAGCAACGTGAAGGGACCCACTATCTGCCCTTTGACCGCCTTGCAGGGCAGATCTAATCGGCTCAGAACCTCCATGAACCGGTAGAACGTTTTACCGGTTTCCGGTCCCAGTTGGAATCGTGAGCCTGCAAGGTCTTTACTTCCTGCTTGAATCTCCAGGTATTCTTCATAAAAGGAATATAATTCCTGGTCGATTTGAGCAGAATCGGTCTTCACCCTGAGATCCTCGGCACCTTCCTGTATCCCGGGCAAGCCCTCAAGGTACTGAACCATCATCTGTTCGCTCTTATAGGCTGGAAGCTGCGGCCATACCGGGATTTCGGGAACCGCCCGAATGACCAGATCGATCGCCTCTTCTCGATCCTGGTGAGGCATACTTCCCACCAGTGTGACGGAGCCATCCGCTCGCCAATTGTCCATGGATACCTCTTTCTCGCAGATGTGTTGCATCGCCTGTGCATCTCGCAAATCAGCAGGGGCTGCATTGCGTATCACATTTACAGCGTCAGGTCAATTTGCAGCGCCCTGCGGAAATAAATGTCGTCCATCCTTCATGAGTTCTGTTTAATGTTGAAAATTATATATAATAAGATAACATGAATCAGTAATTTTTATAATTATTAATCGAGTGCCTTGCAAAACTTATTGAAACGGTCGTCCCTGGGCAACAACGCGCGGCCGAACTTGTGCAAGAGGGGCTGAATTCCGTAGGTTGGGTAGAACGCAGTGAAACCCAACATGCGCACTGGTCAGTCCTCCGCATTTTTTGAGGTGAGTGGATGCCCAAACCAAAGTTGGTCATATACGCGACGGTACTTGCCGCCTTAGCCGTCGGCCTTCTCCTGTGGCATGGAAACCTGGGTAAAGTCCTGACCCCCTTCCTGACTCCGGGTGCAAGTGACGAACCGGCGCAAAAAGGTCCACCCGCTGCCGATAAGGGAGATTCATTGCCGGCCGCCGGCTCAATCCAAGGACCCGCGGGCCAGGCGCAGGCCATCAAAAGAACCGCGATTCCTGCACCAGATAAGTCGATTGATTCCAAAGGCGAACCGGAGGAGTTACCACCCGCTCCCCCATTGCCGGAAATCCATCCTGAAGCCAGCCAGGACGAACGCCGGGAGGCGTACGGATTAGAAGACAGTGTTGATTTCATAGTACGTCCCGATGAACCCTTTGAAATCGCCGGTAAACAGTGGACCATTGACGAGATATTGAAGCGCCTGCACCCTTCCATTGAACGTGAACCAATCCTGCCAAGTATTCAGGAGGCCGACATCGGCTCCGCCCTGCGCAAACCCATTAAGCCTCAATCCCCCGCCAAAGGAGAACCGGCCGCCTATTACGCCGTCCGCGTGGTGCTTCCGGAGGATAACCTCTGGAACATTCATTATGCCATAATTCAAGAGTACCTGGCTCGGCGCGACATCATTTTGTCACCCTGGGCCGACGAACCCTATCGCAATGGCCGGAGCAGCGGAGTCGGCAGGTTGCTCAAGTTCATCGAAGGCCTGGTATATGTCTACAATTTGAACCAGAATCAGTTCAAAACAGACATCCATCTCATTTATCCTAACGAAATCGTCGTTTTTTTTAAAATTTCCGACTTGTTTGCCGCCCTCGACAAATTGCAGCCGGAAGATCTGCAAAGGCTGCGATACGTCAGCAACAGTCTGCAGCTGGAGCACTCCGGGCAATCCTCCAAACTGCTGGAGCGCTGAGCGCTGTAGAGACCCTGACACCGAGGAGCCGCCCTTTTAGGCCCAATCGACCCATTTTTTCCCTATAAGCCCCCGGGGAAGCCCATGCGGGAGGCGGCGTTTCACCACGCACCAGTGCGGACCCTGTGCAGCAGGCAAAAGGCTCCGTTCCAATCCGGTAAACATATTCTAAGACTACGAAAAGATGCACAAAAAAACCATATTTCCCTTGACGGGTGAAAGAATGTTCTGCTAGATTTTGTGCTCCAGCGAGGGAGGGGGAAGGGGTCGACGTGTAGATTTATGAGCGTTCATTCGCATAGTTCAATACCACGCCTCACACTTGATTTCCATTATCCCCCGGGTGGCTTAGACTGAGTACAGTTGCACACAATAGAGTGTCCGAAATGGGCCTGCCAGGGTGCAGGTTGGGTTTTGTCACGTGTACCGCGTGACTCGAGCCGACCTGCGCAATTCGGCCACTTGATTGTGTAGCGCTCAAACGCCGTCAGGACGGCAGGCAATCGGGCGTCACGCCCCATTTTGCAGGTTTGCCGGGGTGATGCCGGGTCGGCATGCCCGGACAGGCTCCTGGCTTGTTCCCTGACAGCAGATGGGGGTTTTCAGGGGAAGGAGGTGACTCGGGGCTGGGATTTCTGGAGGAGCTTGCATAGCAGGTAACACTTTTTTGGGGCTACTGTGTGATTGAGAGAGGAGGAGGAGAGAATGAGGGCTTACATTCGAGTTTTGTTAGCGGGACTCATCGTTGTTGCCTGGGGAGCTCAGGTATGTTTTGGAGCGGGTTTTGCTCTGTATGAAGGCAGCGCACGCGGAAACGCTCTCGGCGGTGCCCTGGTTGCCAGGGCGGATGATCCTTCCGCAGTTTACTACAACCCGGCCGGCATTACCCAGTTACCCGGGTTGCAGATGATGGTGGGCGGTACTTTTATCCTGGGGTGGTGAAAATCGTCCCTGATATGCTCAAATATTTCAACCGAGAATTGTTCCGAACTGTTGTTGTATTTTCAACATAACAAAGTCGATTGTGCGGGACTTTTTGAATAAATTCAAGTATGGATAGAATTTTAGGCTCTCATCTTTTAGGAGGAACCGATCCATGCTTGATAAGAACTCGAAATCTGAAAGTGATTGTTACAGAAGCCCGGCCCGCAAGCTCATCAAATTTTTTGAAGAAAGCCGTGACCAATGGAAGGCCAAATGCCTGAGCGCAAAGTACCAGATCAAATTGCTGAGCAACAAGATTCGGTACTTGGAGAAGCGCAAGGCAGATCTTAAAAAAAGGGTGAAGAAGCTTGAAAAGGAGCTCGAAGAGTTGCAGGAAAAAAAACGATAAGCATCCCTGGCTGTGAGAAATTCGACATCGTCCCAACGTTTCATACCTATTCCATCGCGCATATCTCTCTTTTCGTGGAGTTTGTTTTATCAGGGGGATCGAGTCTGAGAGGGGCAAGTCGGATTCTCAAGATCATTTCATCCTCTTTGGGACTCGGTAGATCGACTCCGTCCTGGTATGCGGGTCGGTTTTGGTTGCTTCGTTTGGGCTACTATAAGCTTGAGCGAGCAAAGGAGAAAGCAACGGACTGGATATGGATAGTGGACCACACCGTTCAACTGGGAAGTGAGAAGTGTTTAGTCATTGTGGGGATTCGCCAGAGTTCCTTGCCGGCTGTTGAGCTTCGCCTGACCCATGAAGATGTGGAACCGATTGCGTTGTTGCCCGTGACGCACTCCAACGGCGCCATCGTGTATGAACAGCTTGTTAAAACGATTGAGAAAACCGGGGTGCCTCGGCAAATCGTGGGTGATTACGGGCCGGACATAAAGTCGGGAATTGAAAGATTCTGCCGCCAGTACCAAAACACATGCTACATTTACGATATCAAACACAAGGGAGCCGTCCTGCTAAAGCGCGAACTTCAAGACGACGAAGACTGGATCAAGTTTACTCAAAGCGCCGCTCAGACTGCCAAGAAAGTTCAGCAAACGAATCTAATGGCGTTCGCTCCACCCAACCAGAGGAGCAAGGCGCGCTACATGAACGTGGATAAGTTGGTCCAATGGGGACAAGATGTGCTCAATTACTTGGATCGAGGAGTCAGCAATGATGGACTCGATCTCACCCGGATGAATGAAAAGCTTGGTTGGCTGCACGAATACCGTGAACAAATTGGTAGCTGGAGCACTCTGATGAATGTGGTCGAGAGTGCCGTTGATTTCGTGAGGTCCGTTGGAATCTACCGCTATTGCAGTATCGACTTGGAAACTGCTATCGAGGAATGCGGCAATGACGATCGAGCAAACCGGGTTCGCGCTGAATTGATTTGTTTTGTAGAACAACAATCATTAAATGCCAAACCAGACGAAGTTCTGCTTGGAAGCAGCGAAGTCCTTGAATCGGCTATTGGTAAGTTCAAGACCCTTGAACAAGATCAAGTCAAAAGTGGTTTTACATCCATGCTCCTATCATTTTCAGCTTTTCTATCGAAGACGACCCAGGACGCAATCCAAACAGCGCTTCAAGCAGTTCCAACTAAAAAGATCCATGAATGGTTCAAGGAAAAAATCGGTCAATCGGTTCAATCACAGAGAAAAGCATTCCTGAAAGTGGCGAGAAGTACGGAATAAAAATGGCATCAATTCTTACTCCAGGATTTGGGCATGATTTTCACCACCCCACTTTTATCCTGCCCAGTGTGGATGTGACCACAACCAATCCCATAAGCGGGGAGAAAACGAAAACCAGCTCGGACGCCACCGTTTGGATGCCCCCGCACCTGTACACCACCTATCAGTTTAACGACTCAGTCTGGTTTGGTTTTGGCGTTTTCGGTCAGTTTGGATTGGGCACGTTGTTCCCGGCGGATTGGACCGGCCGTTACAATTCCTACGATGCCGAGATCAAATCCCTCACCTTCAATCCCAATGTGGCATTTAAGGTGAATGACCAGATTTCTGTGGCAGGCGGCATCGATTTGATGTGGTTCGACCTCAGGCTCAAGAACAAAATCGACGCCCTGCGCATGAACAACCCCATGTATGACGTCCGGCAGAACCTGACCGGGGATTCTTTCTCCGCCGGCTGGAACCTCGCACTGCGCTACCAGCCATGCGAATGGGGCGCGTTCGGCATCTCCTACCGAAGCAAGATCAAGCAGAACGTCACGGGAAATGTTGACTTCAACAAACCACAAATTTTAGAAATGCTGGCGCCGCAAGCGTTCCCCAATACGGGTGCGGGCGGCGACATCACACTGCCTGATACGCTCTCCATGGGATTGATGTTCAAGCCCTGGGAACGCTTCAGCGTTGAGATCGGCGGGACCTGGGTGCGCTGGAGCACCTATGAATCGCTGACCATTTCCTATGATCAGCCCATCATTGGCCCTCCCTTTGTCCCGGCACCGGTTGATTCAGTCAAGCGGGACAAAAATTGGCATGATACCTGGCGAGCCCAGGTCGGTTTTGAATACACCGCAATGGATTGGTTGGATCTACGTGCCGGCTACATTTACGACCAATCCCCCGTCGACGATGAGTACGCTGATTATCTGCTGCCGGCCAACAGCCGTCACCTGTTCAGCTTCGGACCCGGATTTCGCTGGCGCAACTGGACGCTGGACCTTTCCTACACCTACATCTGGATATTGGACCGCGAATTCAAAGCAACCCCCTATCAGCTCAGTCAAGGCATCATGGATTCGAAGTTCGATAGTGGAAAGGCGCATCTTGCCGGGCTCAGCCTGAGCTACAAGTTTTAACTGCATTTAATCGTAATCGTTCACCGCAAAGACGCGAAGGGCACAAAGACACGCAAAGAATCCTCCCTGAAGGGCACAACCTTGGCGTTCTTTGCGCCTTTGTGGTTCATAAAGAGCTGTATGGTGAACGGTTACTGGAAAAAAGCCTGGATCGCAAACCCGGGCTTTTTTCTTTGAGGAGGCACCATGGCAGAAGATTTGAAAAAGATGTACCGCACCGTCATGGAAGACCATTTCCCCGATTCCATGGAGATTTCTTTCGGAGAACAAAAGTTGATCTACCGGAAACGCGCCTGGAAGTTCCCCGATTCCAAGAGCGGAGAGCTGGTTGAAAAAGGGCTGCGCTACGGAGAAAATCCAGGGCAGGAAGCGGCACTCTATGAACTGGTTGGAGGTCACCTAAGCCTTGGCGGTTGCCGCTTCATTGATCCCAACAGCGGACTTGTCAGTGCCATCAAGGAAGAAGACATGCTGCAGGAGGGGAAACATCCCGGGAAGATCAATCTCACCGACCTCGATAACGGTCTCAACATCCTCAAATATCTGATGGAAAAGCCTGCGGCGGTGATATTGAAACACAACAACCCATGCGGTGCGGCTTATGGGAATTCTGTGGCGGAAGCCTATCATCGGGCCAACCGGGCGGATCGCATCGCCGCCTTTGGCGGCTGCCTGGTTGTGAATCGGGTGGTTGATAAGGAGACGGCGGAACTCATCGCAAAGAACTATCTAGAGGTGGTAGCAGCCCCGGATTATGAGGAAGGCACTCTGGATATTTTGAAAAATCGGCCCAATCTGCGCATCATCCAGATGGCCAAAATCGATCGGCTGGCCGATTACACTCCGCTCCGCTTTGTCGACTTCAAATCTCTCATGGACGGCGGAATCATCGTTCAACAGTCTCCACTGAACAGGATTTTGAACAGCGCCGACCTGAAACCGGCCGAAGCCACATATCAGAACAAGTCTTACCGAATCAACCGGGAACCATCCCGGGAGGAAACCAGGGATCTCCTGTTTGGCTGGTTTGTGGAACAGGGCGTCACCTCCAATTCTGTGCTCTACGTGAAGGACGAATGCACCGTCGGTATCGGGACAGGAGAGCAGGATCGGGTAGGGGTCGCCGAAATTGCGGTATACAAGGCGTACCAGAAATATGCCGACGCCCTCTGCCATGATCGCTACGGCATATCCTACAAGGACCTGGAGCTTGCCATCGAGAAGGGCGAGCGGGACCGTGCCCAAAAAGATGCCGTCGATGCGGAAACGCAGGCAGCCAACGGTGGCCTGAGAGGTGCGGCCATGGTTTCTGATGCGTTCTTTCCGTTCCGTGACGGGATCGATGTGGGAATTCGTCAGGGAATATCTGCCGTGGTTCAACCCGGAGGCTCCATGCGCGACTGGGAAGTCATCGAGGCGTGTAACGAAGCCAACGTCACCATGGTGTTTACCGGGCAACGGGCTTTCAAACACTGAGAGGGCCCACCGACATGGTTTTAAACCGCCTTGTGCTCACTCCGGCGCATGCCGCCGGAGGGGGCCGGGGCGGGCGCCGCAACCCGGTGGCCACGAGCATTCCCGCGTCTCAGTGTGGATCCGCATGAGGTCCAGGCGAAATTCTCGGACCAACAACTTTATGCCACCGAGGCCAGGGGCGAGAAGATTTCCAATGGGGGAGCGCTCAGGGTCTCCCCGATTTGAATGAGATACCGGTAGAACTGCCGCAAACCGTTTTGCTGACCCCTGTCCAGATCGAAATTCAAATGGCGGTAATACTCTTCCAGCTCCAAGGCATTGAGAAGGCCTTTGTGGGCGGCCTGCTGACAAATCCTCTGACGATTGGCCAACCCCCACCGCTTGGCCTCGAGAAGACTCTCGATTGCGGTTTTCACGGAGCCATTCCATTGTTCGATCAGCTGACGCTGAATCACCCAGAGAGCGAACACAAAGGGCAATCCGGTCCATTTGAACCACTCCTCACCCAGATCCAGTCGATGCGGATAGAGCTCATGGGTGCCCAGTCTCAGCGCTTCATCGCCTATGGCGAGAAAGGCGGCGGGTGGTGTGCCCTGCATGAGAGCCTGCGAGCAGTTGCCGACTTTGCATGTGACCTTCACATTCCGGTGAACCATAAAAAGTATTTTCAACAGAGCTACGGAGGTGTGGGACTGGGCGCTGACCAGCACTTCTTTGCCGGACAATTCGTCAATGGGAACCTGACTGAGCAGCAGAACACTCTTGACCTGGCCGGCACAACTGATCGATAGATCGGGAAGCACATAGTAGCGCTCCGGATGGCGCGCGTATTCGATGGACGATACCACACTGAGATCGAGCTCGCCTCCGGCCATGAGCCGATTCAAATACGCCGGCGTGCCGCAAACGAGGTGAAAAGAGTGGGGCACCTGTCCATATTCGAGCGGATAATATACCGGCAGCACATTTAAGAACCCGATTCTTCCCAACTTCAATTGTTCCGGAGGCAATTGACCCACTTCCATTCTCCTCTATGACCCTGATGTATGAGTTTTTCACTCAGCCGGGACAAACCCGTTGCGCCGGGTAAGTTGATCGACAAAAAAGTCGAATGCCTTCCCCTGGCCAGGCTTCCGAATCGTTGAGCCTGTTTGAGTGCCCGGGCCCCGCCGTGCGTCATCATGAAAAAGACGGCATCGGGAGAGACCTTCGGATGGTGATTCAGAAGGTGCACTGCTTCAGCAAACAGGTCGAGATCACTGTTGCTGGCCAGGCTATCCGTCCCCAGGCAGGCCGGGATTCCATACCGCAAGCTCTTTTCAATATCCGCCCGGCCGACATTGAGATTGTGGTTGCTACGGGGGCAGAAGCATACGGCGCAACCCCTGCCGGCGACTGTCTCCCAGTCGGTTTGCCGCATGTGCACCGCATGGACCAGCAACGTTTCCCGGTCCAGAACGCCTAATGAGTCAAGGTACTGCACGGGTGATGTGTGTGGTGCTCGCCAGCCGGGGGTCCATCTGCCAAGGCGCTGCAACAATTCGCGGCAATAACCGCTGCCGGTTTGCAGAAATTCGATCTCATCCCCATGTTCTGCGACGTGGATGCTAAAGGGCAGACGGTGCTCGCGGCACCATGCTTTGGCTTGCTGAATCAGACTGGCCGAAGTGGAATAGCAGGCATGCGCCGCCAGGCTGATCGTCCGGCCGACTGCCGCCTGTGGTGCGCGGATGTCCGAAGCCACTGCCGCCTGCAGATCATATTGATCGAACCCCAGAATTTCTCGAAAAATGTGCCTTGCGGGGAACTCGTCTGAAACATCCAAACCGGGCTCGTTGCTGGTGTCGGCATACAAACCGGCCCCACTTTTCAGCACCTGCCATCTGCCCCGCCGGCTTCCATCCAGCTGTTCCTGCCGCGACGCCGATACCCGCAGTGAGAACAGGTTCTCCAGCCAATCAGCGAAACTCCGCTGGGGCAATGGGATTCTGCCTTGCAGGAAGGACAGCTCAAGATGCGTGTGCGCGTTGACCAAAGCGGGGGCAAGAGCGGCGGCACCATGCTCCACCTGTTGCACTCCGCTTGACAAAAAAGCCTTGAGATCTTGGTAGCGAGCCGCTTCCACAATGGAATCGCCGGACACCAAAACCGCACCATTCGGAATGGGCGGACGATCCATTGGAACAACCCACTCGGCCCTGTGCAAAACCATCTGATCAGTCGATGCAGAATTGCTTGAAATCAAAATGCCTGGCCTTTCGAGCTTCCCGCTTGCGTATTCGTCTAAGCACTTGTTCGAAAATTGAGTTTCGGGCTTTTCAATCGCCCTCAATCAGCAACCCATTGATAGGCCATGGTCCTCTGCCGCGGCTTGAACCCCGCCGCCTCAATGATGCGCCTTATCTCCTTGATGGATAAACGGAAACTGACACCCGCCGCAGCCACGACATTTTCTTCAATCATGGTCGAACCAAAGTCGTTCGCCCCGAAATGCAGCGCCAGCTGGGCTACCTTAGGCCCCATGGTGACCCAGGAAGCCTGGATGTTGTCAAAATTATCCAGAACCAGTCGCGCAATGGCCAGGAGCCTCAGATAGGCCACGGCCGTTTCCGCGGGCCTTGCGATGGCGGTGTTCTGAGGCTGGAAAGCCCAGGGTATAAAGGCAGTGAATCCCCCCGTTCGATCCTGCAGGTCGCGCAAGGCGAAAAGATGCTCCAATCTATCCTCGAGAGCTTCCAGGTGACCGAACATCATGGTTGCAGTGGTGCGCATGCCCTGGCGGTGCGCCTGCTCCATGACGTCAAGCCACTCTTGGGAGGAACACTTGTTTGGAGAAACACGGCTCCGCACCGAATCCACCAAAATTTCCGCTCCACCCCCCGGTATCGAATCCAGCCCCGCCGCTTTCAGCCGGGAGATGACCTGCTCCACGGCAATGGCCTCGAGCTTGCTGAAGTGCACAATTTCCGGGGGTGAGAACGCGTGGATATGGATCGGGTAGCGACTCTTGATGAAGCCGAGGAGTTCTTCATAGAACGCCAGGGGCAAATCCGGATGATGCCCGCCCTGCATGAGTATCTGAGTTCCGCCCAGCGCCAGGGTTTCCTCGATTTTTTGGCCCACCTGTTGGTGGCTCAGAACGTATCCCTCGCGATCCCCGGGAGGCCGATAAAAAGCGCAGAACCGACATCCACAGACACAGATGTTGGAATAATTGATATTCCTGTCGATAACATAACTGACATAGTCCGCCGGGCGTTTTTTCAGTCGAACCGCATGCGCCATGTGACCAAGCCCATGAAAATCTTCGTTTTGGTAAAGATCTCGGGCATCTGCAAAACCCAGTCTTGTTCCGTTCTTGATAACATCGCCAATGCTCATCATGTTGCTGCTTATCCTGCTGCGCGGGGAACCGCTCAATCGTGAAAGACTAAGGCTTCCAAGATAATATTTTTGCCATAGCCAAAAATCATTTCCCTAAACACGATGACAATTGGATACCTTGTGGAAAAAACAGTTGCGTTCGACAGGATCAAAGCCCGCATCTCGAATCGTACGTTCCAATTCCTGGCGCGTGAGCGACTGCTCGGATTCGGCTCCAGCCATGTGTCCGATCTTTTCCTCGACCACCGTACCGTCAAAGTCATCGGCGCCAAAATGCAGGGCCACCTGAGCCAGCTTCACCGTCAGCATGATCCAGTAGGCCTTCAGGTGAGGAATATTGTCGAGCATCAGCCGGCTGACAGCCATGGTTTTAAGATCTTCCACGCCGGTTGTGGGCCCGACTTCGCATACCTGGGTGTTGGCCGGCTGAAACGGCAACGGGATAAAACAGACAAAACCTTGAGTTTCATCCTGTAACGCCCGCAAAGCGAGCATATGGTCGAGCTTTTCTTCGTTACTTTCCACATGACCGTAAAGCATCGTAGCATTGGACTTAATGCCCAGCTCGTGAGCCTCCCGTGCAACCCTCAACCAGCCTTCACCGCTCAGTTTTGCGGGGCACAGCAGCGCCCGCACACGCGGACTGAATATTTCCGCCCCGCCGCCAGGCAGCATATCCAGGCCTGCCGCCCGCAGACGCCTGAGGACCTCACGGCTGGAGCAGCCTTCCAGAGCAGCAAAATGCGCTATTTCGACAACCGTAAACGCCTTAATGAGCACATCCGGCCTCACTTGCTTTATTGTCCGAAGAAGATCTTCAAAATACGCAAGTGGAAGGTCGGGATGACACCCGCCGACCATGTGCACCTCGGTAATGGGCGCGGTGAGGCTGTCGTGCATCTTGTGGTGGACATCGGCTGCCGTCAGCTGAAAAGCCAGGGGATCGCCCTTTTGGCGGCCGAAAGCACAAAATCTGCACCCATTCACGCAGATGTTGGAATAGTTTATGTGTTGATTCATCACGTAGAAGGCCCTATTGCCGTGCAGGCGCAGGCGCACCTTGTGGGCAAGGGCGCCGACAGCGAGCACATCGGAGCATGCGAAAAGACGCTGCCCATCTGCAAAGGTCAGTCTCTCACCGGCTTCGACCTTTGCAAAAATGTCCCCCAGTTGCAGTTGCTTATACCAAGAGTAGTTCACCATGAGTCGTATGATCCTGTCCCGGCCGTCATGCAGCCCGTCCAATCCCGCCCTGCTATTCGACCTCGCGCTCCATGCCGACCGCCATCTGCAAACCAAAGCCGTTTCCGGTTCGATCCACTGCCTTCCCCTCGGACACCGCCGCGCTCATGCCGGTGCGAATGAGTCCGATGAATTCATCGACATAACGCTCCAGGTCACTCTCGGATGCACCGTATATCCCGGCTCCGGCATCCAGGAAGGAAACACAGTAAGCTTGCAGAAAACGGTCCATGAGCGCATCGAGAAAAAAGACGGTCATGTTGACGTCCAGATCGGAACGCAGCTCGCCGTCGGCTATGCCCTTCTCCACCAGGGGGCGCAGGTATTCACTGGAAAAAAGATGCACCTGCTGTAGGAATTCGGCACGCAGTGGGAAATCTTCCTGAAAAATCATTTTGAGGTAGATACGATAAATTTTGGGATGTTTTTGGATAAACCTGATTCCGGCTGACAGGCTTTGACCGATGCGCTGAAAAAAATCCTGCTCCGCCGTATCTTGCCTGACTTGGCGCAAAGAACGCCTCACCAGCTCCACAGCATGGTCGAAGATCACCCGGAACAACCCCTCCTTATTGACAAAATATTGGAAGAGGGATCCCTTAGCGATGGCCAGCTTCTGCACCATGCGGTTCATACTGGCCTGGCGAAAGCCATGCGATGCAAATTCATCAATTGCTATTGCAAGAATTCTTTGCTGTTTGTCGCCTTCCAAATTGTTAAAAGTTTCTCGAGGAAGCTTCAACCGAGCATACCTGCCACATGATACAAGCCAGGAAAACTTTAAAAGCTGTCCATTGTAAGCCGGAAATGACCAGGTGGTCATTATAGAAAATACAAACCCTTTGTCAACCCATGAAGAGCTCGATCGGCAAAACATCTTCCCTGGTCAATCCACGTACTGCCCAGTCAACCGCTCAAAAGGCCGTCCGAAAATTGGCCTGTCCTCCGCTCGTCCTGCCGGTGAACCCCGCCACCCGGCAGGCATGCGTTGCCCTGGATTCCTGGCGCCGCCGCAGCAGTACCCCGCAATGCCGTAAAGCAGGCGAGGCAAAGACCCATTGTCTCTGCCTCGCCTTCGCATTAGAATGTCCATCATGACAATCAATGACAAACGCATATCTCTGGGGAAGCGATTACGTTCGAGCCGCTCTTTTCACTGCCTCGGCACTTTGCCCAACTGGCAAGATTATCCCGCCGTGCGGAAAGATGCACTGCGAAACGCTGCGGTTGTTTACTACCCGAGCACGCTCTACGAGGATCTGTTCGAATCCATCGGCAAGAGTGTCTTCCCCTCTAATTTCTATTCACTCATGGGGAACAAAATTCGTCAGACCGCCGTGTTTCAGTTACTCGGCATCAATCACCCGCGCACCCGTTTATACTACGGTCGAAACCGCATGCGACGAATTCTCGAGGACTTCCCCCTGCCCTTTGTTGCCAAAACTCCCGTCGGATCATCTCAGGGCCGGGGAGTGTGGCTGATCAACAGGGAGCATCAACTGAGGGACTATTTGCACGACCATCGGCCGGCATATGTGCAGCAGTATCTGCCGATCGACCGGGACCTCAGGGTGGTCATCGTTGCCGGGCAAGTGGTCCATAGTTATTGGCGGATCCAGGCAGCCGACAACTTTCGCAACAATGTGTCTCAAGGTGCGCGTATCTGCTACGATGACATTCCCGACGATGCCTTGAAATTTGCCGGGGATGTTGCGATCCGCTGCGGCTTTGGAGAAGTTGGACTGGATGTCTGCCATTTTGAGGACCGGTACTATGTTTTGGAAGCGAATATGGTGTATGGGCTGGAAGGATTTCGCCAGGCTGGATTGGATATTCACGAAATTCTGGCGGATTTGGCAGACCGGGGATTAATTTAGCCGCCTGTGCCGGAATTGGTTTGGCCCCCCCTGTGGTCATGCCGGCGCAGGCGGGCACTCCCCCCGGCAGCAGGCTCCTAAGTCCGGTTCGGCTCCGCCGGCTCCCTGCTTTGCCGGTGCGCTCGCTGCAAGAATTCCATAGCCTGAGCGCGGGTTTTATCGGAAACCGATATCCCCCCGAGCATACGGGCCAATTCTTCTATCCGCGCTTCACCCGATAGCGGGGTAATGCTGGTGGTGGTTTCTTCCTTGTGAGTCTGTTTGGCGACTCGGTAGTGATATTCCCCGTAGCATGCAATTTGCGGCAAGTGGGTGATGCAGATCACCTGGTGCTTTTCGGCCAGGTGCTGCAGCTGTCGGCCGACCAGTTCCGCAGTACGCCCGCCAATGCCCGCGTCCACTTCGTCGAAAATGAGCGTTTCAGCTTCTCCCTGACGACTCAGCAGACTTTTCAAGGCAAGGAGAATTCGCGAGAGCTCCCCACCGGATGCTATTTTGGCCAACGGCTTGAGCTCTTCTCCGGGATTCGCCGAGAGTAAAAACTGCAAGCGATCCATGCCGGCAGGAGAAAAACGCCGACTCTCTTTCTCCTTCTCCTGTTTATCGTCGTCAAAGGCGACGGAAAAACTGGCTTGATGCATGTCAAGCAACGCTAAAACATCTTCCACCGCTTTTCCCAACAGCAATGCCGCCTCTCTCCTCTGAGCCGACAGCGCTGCAGCCTTTTCGAGGTACGCTCCCTCGAGAAGCTCCTTGCGTCTCCTCAGATCATTTTCGACCAAATCCCATTGCTCATCTTCCGTAAGAGCCTGGCGCAGCTCATCCCGCCGCCGAATCATCCGTGCCACGCTGCCGCCGTATTTTTTCCCCAGTTTCTGCAAAAGCGCCAGCCGCTCCTGGGCCGCTTCAAGCCTGTGCGGCTCAAAGGAAATACTGGAAGCATAACTCTGCAGGCAATGGGACAGCTCTTCAAGGTGAATGCGCGCCTGCTCCAAATGGGTGAGCAGAAAGCTTTGCCTGGAATCAATCCCGACAAGCACATGCAGATTCCGCTCGAGTTCCGCAAAGCGCCCCAGAATGGCATCACGCCCGGCATACAGGGTCTGGTGCGAATCTTGTGCAGCGTCATGGAGCGTTGCGGCATGCTTCAGCACGTTTACTTCCTGCTCCAAGGCCTCGTCTTCTCCTTCGTGCAGCTCTGCGGCTTCCAGTTCCTGGAGTTGAAAACGAAACCAATCCGCCTGATCCGCTCTCTCTTTTTTGGATCGCCTCAGCCGGGTCAATTCTCCTGCGACCTCCGACCATTGCTCATAGACCTCGGCCACCTGTTGCACCATCGGCTCCAAGCTGCCGAAAGCATCCAGCAGTCCCAGATGCAATTCCGGGTTGAGGAGCGACTGATGCTCGTGTTGCCCGGAAATGGAAGCCAGGAACTTGGCCATGGGTTGAAACTGCTGGAGCGTGACCAACTGATCGTTCACGAATACCCGACTGCGACCGGTGCGGCTGACGGTCCTCAGCACGACCAGTTCCCCGGTAAAATCCTGCCCCAGGTCACTCAAATATTGCACCAGAGCATCCTTGGCCGGAACCTGAAAGACTGCCTCGACCGCCGCTTCATTGGCTCCCGTACGGATCAATTCCTGCGACGCGCGACTGCCCAGAATGAGGTTCACAGCACCAACGAGAATTGATTTGCCGGCACCGGTCTCGCCCGAGAGAATATTCAAACCGGTCCCAAAGGAGACCTCCAGGTGCCTGATGACAGCCAAATTGTGGATAACCAACTCAGTCAACATCGTGCCTTACCCATCCGACCTTCCGCCCGCATTGGTGACGCGTCGATGAATCAGCAGCATAATCGTTTCAAGGCTCCAGGATGCGCAGGATTTACATAACGGTTTCATGATATTACATCCCAACGCCCGAGGCAACGTGAACGCCGTTCAGAAAAAAGTTTGCTCTTGTCCGGCTATTTTTGTTAACGTACTTTTTCTTTCATTTTACATCGCTGACTTGGAGCAGCCTCAGAGGGTAACAAACTTTTATGAAAAAATGGTGGTTGAAAACAAAGCGCCCGGTGGGACTCACGGTTAAGCAAGATCCTTACGGGTTTTCAGTGGATAAGCGGCCATCTTTTCTTTTGAGAAGCTGGTTTGAAAAGATGATCACCAAGACTTCCATGCCGGATGATCAGCAGCACCAGCTGGAAGAATTGTCAAAAAAAGGTCATATCGTATACGCTTTCGAGTACCGATCCCATCTGGACTTTGTTTACCTCAACCTACGACTCTACCAACTGGGCTTGCCGGCACCTTCCTTCCTTTTCGATATGCATCCCTATCTATGGCAGCCACGATGGTATGCGTGTAAGATTCTTGCCTATCATCTGTACCACTTCATGCGCAACAGAAAACGGCCGGACCCGTACACGGACGGCCATTACCGGAAGAAGATTGAAGACCAAGAGACCGGTTTATTCTTCCTGCTGGGAGAAAAGGGCTACTATCGGCGTACGGTTTTGGTCGGCCATGACCCGCTGGAGCATTTGATAGAGATCCAGAAATCCCACGCAAGACCAATCTTCATTGTTCCTCTGGTGCTGCTTTATACCCGTGACCCGGGCCGCAAGAGACGCGGGTTTGGTGAGATCTTTTTCGGCCAAAAGGAACAACCCGGGCCGCTTCGCAAATGTTTTTCCTTTCTTCGCGGGTACTCGAGCGCCGCGTTCGAAGCCGGCGAAGCCCTCAATTTGCAGGAAGTGCTGGGGGAGATTTCGGAAAAACCCCACGAGCGTCGCAAACAGATTTTTCAGCTCCGGCGCGAGCTGATTGATTCCATCGCCGTCATTAAACGCGCCATTGTCGGGCCGCGCCCCAAAACCAAGCTGGAGCTTAAAGAGATCATCCTGCATCACCCCAGGCTGGAAGCGCAGATGCAGCGGCGCGCCAAGTCGAGTCAGCAGGAAATTTGGAAGATCAGAAAGGAAGCCGATCAGTATCTCGATGAAATCGCAGCCAATTATAATTACACGTTGATCCAGATAGCGGAAAAATTCCTCACCTGGATGTGGAATAACCTGTTTGACGGGATCGATGTGGATGTAGAAAGCCTGCAACGAGTCAAACGCGCCGCCCGGCATAATACTTTGGTTTATATTCCTTGTCACAAGAGCCACATCGACTATCTGATCCTCTCCTACATACTGTTCCGAAACAACCTCTATTCGCCCTTCGTTGCGGCAGGAAAGAACCTCTCCTTTTGGCCTCTGGGACCGATTTTTCGTCGCGGTGGAGCGTTTTTCATTCGCCGCAGCTTCAAGGGCATCAAGTTCTATGCTGAAGTATTTTCCCTTTACGTCAAGACCCTGGTGCAGTTGGGCCATAATGTCGAGTTCTTCATCGAGGGCGGGCGCAGCCGCACGGGCAAAATGGTACTCCCCAAGCTGGGACTCATGGCCATCCTGATACAGGCGGTAGAGGAGGGCTTCTGCGATGATTTGGTGTTTGTGCCCACCTCCATTTGCTACGATCGCATACCCGAGGAGGAATCCTATCTCAAGGAAGTTTCGGGAGGTGCCAAGGTCGACGAGAATATCGGCCAACTGGTCCGCGCGCGGCGCTTCTTGAAAAAACGCTACGGTCGGGTGTACGTGCAGTTCGCTGAACCCATATCGTTGCAGCGCTATCTCGAACGGGTTCAACTGAAGATGGGTAAGCTGCGTCCCAAAGAACGGCATGCCATGTATCGCGATTTTTCCTATCGCATCATCAACAGCATCAACCAGGCTTCGCTGGTGACTCCGCATGCTTTAGTGGCAACCGCACTCCTGAGCACACCCCGCCACGGCATCTCCCTGGCCGAATTCAAGGAGACCTGCAAAGTATTCTACGACTATCTGGGGGTCCATCAAATCAGATTTTCCAACACGCTCAGCAACTATGCCGTGGTGGTTGCGGAAACGCTGGCGGATCTGGAACGGAGCAAAATCATCGGCAAACTCAAGGATGCCGACGACGACCTGGAAGAAGAAGTTTACACCATGGAGGACAGCAAGCGATTAACCCTGGAGTATTACAAGAATAATGCCATCCATTTTTTCCTCCCCGCAGCTTATGTTTCCACGTCCATCCTGGCCCAGCAGACGTTCCAATTCAGTCTCTCGCAGATTTTGGAAGATGTTGCGTTCATGAAGAACTTTTTCAAGTTCGAGTTCGTCTATGACAGCGAAATTTCCGACCAGAGCCTCGTGGAGGGAGTGCTCGACGCATTTGAAGAGATGGGTTGGTTGCATCCCATTGGCCAGGAAGATCACCCCTATTTGTTGACGCATAAAGGCATGCGGGTGGCCCATTCTTTCAGCAGCGTGCTGCGCAATTATTTTGAAGGCTACTGGCTGGTGCTCCGGGCGTTCAAGTACCTGCAGAAAAAATCCTACAGCGACAAGGATTTCATCAAGAAAGTCTTGGGATCGGGGCAAAAGGCGCTCAAGCTGCAATTGATCGAACGGCCCGAATCCGTTTCCAAGATCATCTTCGCCAATGCTCTCAAGTATTATCTCGAAAAAGGCGTCATCGATAAGAAAATAGGCGGCACCAAAGGAAAAGAAAAGGACCAGGATCTATATGTCGATGCGGGAAATCGCCTGCTGATCCAGCATTACAGCAAGCAAATCAGCCGCTTCCTCAGGTCGCCGCACTTTTCTCTGCAATGAAGCATTGCCTCCTCACACATCGACCATGCTTTCCTGCAACAATTCGATATCCTCGATGTGTTCTTCCAGATAATTTTTCAGCTTTTTCTTGAGGCGGCTTTCGATCTGACGCACACGCTCCCGGCTTATCCCGAACTCGTCTCCGATTTCTTGGAGTGTCATAGAATCTTCGGCCAGCAGTCGCTTGTCAAAAATCACCGCCTCTTTTCCATTCAATTGCTTCCTGAACAGCATCAATTTGTCATGCAGGATGCTCTTCGCTTCTCGATCTGCAATCTGGTCGTCTACGGGCAGATCATCCGAGGGGAGGAATGACTTGTGAGTGTCTTCGGAATCTTCTTTCAAAGGGCTGTCCAAGGAGATTTCCCAGCTGTTGAGCCGCTGATCCATTTCGACGATTTCGGATTCCTTGACATCCAGTCGGTCGCTCAGCAGTTTCGCGGAAGCCTCTATCCCTTGGGCCTCGAGCCGTTCCTTTTCTTTGCGCAGGTTGAAAAAAAGCTTCCTTTGGGCTTGAGTTGTGCCAATCTTGACCAGCTTCCAGTTGTCCATGATGAACTTGATAATGTAGGCTTTGATCCAAAACGATGCGTAGTAGGAAAACTTGTAGCCCCTGTAAGGATCGAATTTCTTCACCGCCTGCATCAGGCCGACGTTGCCTTCCTGAATCAGATCCATCAGGTTCTGCATCCAGTACCGTTGAAAATCCATGGCGATCTTGACCACCAGGCGAAGATTGGCCGTGATCAGCTTGTAGGCCGCATCGAGGTCGTTCTTTTCCCGATAGCGAACAGCAAGCTCCCGCTCCTCTTCACGACTCAGCAATGGATATCTTTTGATCTCATCGAGATAGAGACGAAAGGGATCCAACACTACAGAGTGAGCCTTCCCAGGGGAAGGCACGGAACTCGGCTTCACTTTGCTGCTGTGCTGGTTTTTTTTGGAACCCGCCTTCTTTGCGGCACCTGCTTCACTTTTTTGCGCCATATAGCAGTGACCTCATCCTGATATGGAATAATCCGATATCGACAAAAGGTTGTTTGACTGGGGACATCTCCATTCGCTAAAAGTTTAAATTGAATATTATTATACGCGCTTTGCCAACACAAGGGTAAAACCCCGACCGACCGTATTCAATATTTTGCATGAATGGTGCGCAATATGACCTGCATTCCCGCTTAGACGATCGGCTAAGCCCCCTGCGGTTTTACAAAAGAACGAGCACCTCCTTAAAAGTCATTGCTTTTTACCAGTGAGTTCTTTATAAAAGCCTCGACCATGCTGATAATCGCAGGCTACTGTCGTTTGTGCCCTTCGATGCAGACACATATTGACTCCAGTTATGCACACCCGCTAAGTGAATCCCTCTTGCCTGCTGCGGCTTCATCCAATCCTTGGAAACCGACAAAAGGTTGGCTTGGGGCTCTGCCACAAGATTGTGGCAGCGCAGTGGTCGGCAAGGGAAGCGGCCCAACGGAATTTTTTCCCAAGGCAACCAGCCTATTTGGGAGATTGACTGAAAATGGCGTTAGGAATATCTCATGGTAGTGGCGGTTGATGGTCCTGCCGGAGCGGGGAAGAGTACGGCATGCAGGCTTTCGGCGAAAAGGCTGGGGTTTGCTTACCTGGATACCGGTGCGATGTATCGTGCAGTGGCATGGAGCCTGGTCGAACAGGGTGATTCCCTGACTGCTGCCGAGAACGTAAGCAACCAACTGAGCAGGCTGCCTCTTCATTTCGGTATCGAAAACGGTTCCCTGGTGATTTATCATGGAGCGCGGCAGCTGAGCGACGAGCTGCGACAACCGGAGATGGCCGGCTGGGCGTCCCGCATTTCGCAGATTCCATGGGTTAGAGCCTACTTGACCAGGTGGCAGAGGCGCCTGGCGAACGCGGCAGATATAGTTGCCGAGGGCAGGGATATGACGACGGTGGTGTTCCCCGATGCAACGGTAAAAGTCTACCTCACGGCCGACCCGGCAACGAGGGCCCGGCGCCGCTTCCTGGAATATCGAGCAAAGAATATCGAAGTAGATTACACTGATTTGGAGGCGCAAATCCGAGCCCGCGACCAGGCTGATCAGGAAAGGTCATTGGCGCCTTTGCGACCGGCCTCCGATGCGATTCTACTGGACACTTCCGCGTTGGGAATTGACGAGGTGGTGGATCGTCTGGTTGAAATCATACGATCCGCAAGCACCTCAGGTGCGCCTCAATAACGTTTGAAAAGATCTAAATATACATTGAATTCGGACGCGATTTCAGGTATAATTGTTGTTTATTAAGGTGGCGACTCGCCAAATTTGGACAAGGGGGTACTAGACTCAATGGTTAACAACGACGATTCAACAAAACAAACCCACACAGAAGATCCAATGTTCACCGACATGAATTTGGAAGATCCCATGCTGGACGGTGACATCGAGGACATGGAAACGCTCGAGGATCTTTATGAACAGAGCTTCCGCAATATCCAGGAAGGTGAGGTCATCCGGGGTCGCATCGTGCAAATCACCGATGACTACATCATGGTGGATATTGGTTATAAATCGGAAGGGCAGATCCCTGTTCGCGAGTTCAAGGATGAAAGCGGCAACGTGCAAGCCGCCATATCCGACGAAGTGGACGTACTGCTTGAACTCCACGACGACGAAGAGGGAACCATCCTTCTGTCGAAGGAAAAAGCGGCAAAGATCAAGGTTTGGGACGATATAAGCCGAATCTATAATGATGACGGTATCATCGAAGGCAAGGTCATTTCCAAGGTCAAGGGCGGCCTCGCCGTGGACATCGGCGTTCAGGCATTCCTGCCAGGCTCCCAGGTCGACTTGAGGCCGGTTCGCAACCTGGAATCCCTGATCGATCACACCTACCCCTTCAAGATCCTCAAATACAATAAGAAACGTCGAAATGTCGTGCTCTCCCGCAGAGTCCTGCTGGAAAAGGAACGCGAACAGATGAAAGCCGAGACTCTTGCCAGCCTGGAAGATTCCAAGGTTGTGGAGGGAGTGGTAAAGAATATTACCGACTACGGAGTTTTTGTGGATCTGGGAGGAATCGACGGACTGTTGCATATCACCGACATGAGTTGGGGCCGCGTCGGCCATCCATCGGAAATGTTCCAGATAGGCGACAAGATCAATGTCATGGTGCTCTCTTTTGACCGCGAGAACGAACGCGTTTCCCTGGGACTCAAACAGCTGGTACCCGATCCATGGACCAATGCGGAAGAAAAATACCCCGTCAACACTCAAGTCAGGGGTCGCGTCGTGAGCCTGACCGACTATGGGGCGTTCGTCGAAATTGAAGAAGGCGTGGAAGGCTTGATCCATGTTTCCGAGATGTCTTGGACCAAAAAAATTCGCCATCCGAGCAAGATATTGAACGTGGGCGATGAAGTCGAGGCCGTCGTGCTGAGCATCAATCCCGACAACAAGAGAATTTCTCTGGGTATGAAGCAGCTCGAGCCCAATCCGTGGGATGTGATCGCCGAAAAGTATCCGATCGGCACTACGATCGCCGGTAAGATCAAGAACATCACGGACTTTGGCGTGTTTATCGGAATCGATGAGGGCATCGACGGGCTGGTCCATATTTCCGACATCTCCTGGACAAAACGCGTCAAACACCCTTCGGAGGTCTTTAAGAAGGCCCAGGAAGTCCAGGCGATAGTCTTGAACATCGATAAAGAGAATGAGCGCTTTTCTTTGGGTATCAAGCAGCTTGAGCAAGATCCCTGGGAGACCATTCCCGATCGTTATCCCCTGGGAAGCGTCATCAGCGGCCCCATCACTAATGTTACCGACTTCGGACTGTTTGTGGAATTGGAAGAGGGCATCGAAGGCCTGGTTCATGTTTCGGAAATCAGCAAAGAAAAGATCAAGTCCCCGGTCGGCCAATACAAGATGGGTGATACGATTACTGCCAAAGTGATCAACATTTCACCCAAAGACCGCAAGATCGGGCTCTCGGTTAAGAAGGTCGATGATCAGGAAGAACGATCCAACTATGAAGAGTATGTGAATACCGCCAAAGCAGCAACATCCAACCTTGGCGAGCTGCTCAAGGAAGAATTGGAAGCCCTTTCCAACAATTCCGCACCGGCTGACAAAGAATAGTTGTCGATTACCCTTTGTGTTTGCAAGCCCGGTTCATGCATTGCGCCTGATACCGGGCTTTCGTGTTTGGGAGGACCCCGGCAGCGGTGAAACAACCTGGTTGCTTACTCATTTCATTGGTGTTCCTGCTGGTTGCAGGAGCGGCATTTTGGCTGATCACTTCCGATCATGCATTGTTGGCGAATCCCAACAGGATTGCCGTGATCGAAGTCAAGGGCCTCATTGACGATGCCCGGGAGACCCTGCGCAGCATCGTCAAGTACCGTAAAGACCCCAATGTAAAAGCCCTGGTTCTGCGGGTCGAATCCCCGGGCGGTGGGGTGGGACCGTCGCAGGAAATTTACCGAGAATTGCAGCGCACTAATGAGACCAAGCCCGTGGTGGCCTCTCTGGGCGCTGTTGCAGCTTCTGGAGGGTATTATATCGCCTCGGCCGCCGGCCGCATCTTCGCCAGTCCGGGGACGGTCACGGGCAGTATCGGCGTTATCGTCTACTACCCGAACCTGGAGGAGCTGTTTGAAAAGATCGGGTACAGCATGACCGCCATAAAGAGTGGGCGGTTCAAGGACTTGGGAAATCCTGACCGGGAGATGACCGCGGAAGAAAAAGCCCTGCTGCAGCAAACCATCGACCAGGTCCATCGCCAGTTTATCGAGGCGGTAGCTGCCGCTCGCAATATTCCCAGGGAAAAGATTGAGGCAATAGCCGACGGCCGAATTCTAACGGGCGAAACGGCAAAACAGTTGGGATTGGTCGATGAACTTGGCAATTTCGAGGACGCTGTCAGGGCGGCGGCCATCATGGGCAAAGTGGAAGGGGAGCCGAAGTTGGTTTACGCAAAGAAAAAAGGGTTTTCCTTACTGGAACTGCTGCTGGGCAATCAATTGGCCGAGCAAATAACGAATTATCCCGTCGGCTTCGCCGGCATCCGTTATCAGGCCCCGTTGGCACCCTGACACGACGGGCTTGGGGTTCATGGCAGGCCGGCACCGGTCGCCCGCCATGACCTCCCTCGTTTATACTTGAAAAGCAGCGACGTCTCCCGCTCCCTCCCGAAGTACTTCGGGAGTGTCATCAATGAGAGAAATAACACTCGACGGTTTGCCGTTGACAATGCCCCCGTCAATGATCAGATCAAGGGCATGCCCCAACTTTGCCTTGATCTCCTGGGGGGTCTCCAGGATGCTGCTCGTTTCCGGATCGGTAGCCGAGGTACTGATGATGGGATGTCCCAATTCCTGAACAATAGCCAAACAGATTTCATGATCCGGCACTCGAATACCCACAGTGCGGCGCTTGGTGAGCATGATTTTGGGGACCAGCCGCGAGCCTTCCAGGATGAATGTGTAGGGGCCTGGCAGGAGCCGTTTCATGGTCTTGTAAGCGTAATTTGTCACTTGAGCGTACTCGCTTATATTTTTCAGGTCACTGCAGATAAAGCTAAAAGGCTGTTGCGCGGATCTACGCTTCAACTGGTAGATTTTTTCAATGGACTCTTTGTTGAACAAATCACAACCGATACCGTAATACGTATCGGTGGGATAAGCTATTACCCCCCCATTGGCCAGAATTTCCGCAACCTGCTTAATCTTTCTCGGTTCAGGATGTTGCGAGTTCATCTCGAGTATCATGGGCAATCCTCTCGGGCTAAAGGTGATTTGTCGTCGCAAACGTGCAGGTCCCAGAGTACCACACTAACCCGCGGGGCGCCTCTCCAGAATGACTTTTGGCTGCTTTCCCGCGGTTCCAACGGACTCCGGGAACCGCCAACCGCATTCCCATGCGGATTCGAAGTTGCAGCAGATTGACCTAAGGCCGGCATTCTCGGACACGCTCCCGGGCTTTGTGTCAGGAGAGGCTGCAGGATCAATCAATGGCATAGCCAAGTAAATAAACCGTTGGTTGTGTTAGGGTTTGCGATTGTTCAGATTTGAAAATAAACTCTTGCAACTGACCCTGTCAAGCTAAGAAAAGGAGCCGGCGGCTGATGACCCGGGCAAATGAGCGTCACTTGAATTTCGCCTCCATCGATATCGGTTCTCACACCATCCGACTACTCCTGGCCACACTGGTGAACGGCGAGCAAATAGTTCCGCGCCGTGTTGAAAGGGCCATCACCCGCTTGGCCAAAAATTACCAGGACACCCGGGAGCTCTCTTCAGCGAGTATGCTCAAAAGCCTTGACACATTGAAAGGATACCAAAGGCTGTTAGATCGCTACCAGGTGGAGGCTGTTGCGTGCGGAGCAACCGGTGTGCTGCGCAGGGCGGTAAACACTCGGACATTTCTCGAATCAATCAAATCCTCGGTGGGGCTGGATGTTTCCATTCTTTCAGAAAGGGATGAGGCCGCCCTATCCGCCAAGGGCATTTTGAGCGTTCTTCCGCCCGGTGAGGGACTGAAATTGTTGTTTGATCTGGGGGGGAGCAGCACAGAGTTTATTCTGGTCGACCCGGAGGCAGGCGTGCCCCTTTGGGTCGAAAGCATTTTCATCGGTGCGGCGGGCATCGCCGAAAAGTATTTGACGGACAATCCGCCCAAGGCGCAACAGCTGCAACGTGCCGCCCGGTTCATCCGGGCCCGCATCGAGCAGGCCCTATCCGGCCTGCACCACGCTCTCGAGCAAACTGGCTCGGGCTCGAGTCTGGACGCACTAATGCTGGTCGGCACCGCGGGAACCGCCACGACACTGGCCTCGATGTACCTGAAAACCAATGAATATCGAGCTCATCGGATTAATGGGACACTTCTAACCGAGGATTGGCTTGCGGGCACGGTGCAGCACCTGGCCCGGCTCACTACTGAAGAAAGGCAAAGCATTCAGGGACTGGAAAGAGGAAGGGAAGATATCATACTGGGGGGGGCACTGATCGTTTTGCAGATTCTGCATGCACTGAACCAACAGCGGCTCACCGTCACCGACGCAGGGCTGTTGGAAGGTCTTCTCCTCTATCTTATTGAAAAACAGAGAGGAATGCCTCATACTTTAGGAACTCCTTTGGAGTGGCTTTGGCCAATTGCATAGGCGCTGGCAGCGCATGGCTACCCCTTGTAGCCGGATGGAGGATACCAGTATTCAACGCAGGGGCGGACCGATCGGCAATGATTTGCAGACCCCTGGAAAAGATCACGGAGAGATTCAATGCAGAATGAACAGTCGGCTATTCAGGAAGCTCTTACTTTTGACGACGTTTCATTAATCCCCAGATATTCCGAGATATTACCACAGGAAACCAACCTTGAAACCCCCTTGACCCGCAGCATAACCATGCGAATTCCTTTGCTCAGTGCAGCAATGGACTCCGTCACGGAAGCGGATACCGCCATAAGCATTGCGCGGGAAGGCGGAATTGGCATCATTCACCGCAATATGTCCGTCGAGCGGCAAGCCCAGGAAGTCAATAAGGTCAAGAAATCCGAAAGCGGAATGATCGTTGATCCGGTCACGGTGGAACCCGACCAGCGCATTTCGGACGTGCTGGAACTGATGGCACGCTATCGCATTTCGGGTGTACCCGTGGTGAAGCAAGGGCAACTGGTGGGAATCATCACAAATCGTGACCTGCGTTTTGAAACCAACGTCAACCTCAAAGTCTCTGAGGTCATGACTAAAAAGAACCTGGTAACGGCCCCCATAGGCATTTCTCTGGAAGATTCCAAGAAATTGCTCCATGCCAATCGAATTGAAAAGTTGCTGGTAGTGGATGAAGCCGGCAAGCTGAAGGGATTGATCACCATCAAGGATATCATGAAGGTCAAAAAATATCCCAATTCGAGCAAGGACCAACTCGGCAGGCTGAGGGTCGGGGCCGCTGTCGGGGTCGGCAAGGGCATGCTCGAACGGGTGCTGGCGCTCAAGCATGCCGGGACCGATTTGATTGTTGTGGACAGTGCCCATGGGCACTCCAGAAATGTCTTGGAGATGGTGAAGCTGATCAAACAGGAATGCCCGGACATGCAAGTCGCCGCGGGCAACGTTGCCACGGCCGAAGGAGCGGAAAGTCTGATCAAAGCCGGGGCGGATGCCATCAAGATCGGAGTGGGACCCGGATCCATTTGTACAACGCGTATCGTGGCAGGAGTGGGCGTGCCACAAATCACCGCAATCCTGGCTTGTGCACCGGTGGCGCGCGCCCACGACGTTCCCATCATCGCCGATGGTGGAATCAAATACAGCGGGGACATTGTCAAGGCGCTGGCGGCTGGAGCAAACACTGTCATGATTGGAAGCCTGTTTGCCGGAACCGATGAAAGTCCCGGCGAAACCGTACTGTATCAAGGACGAAGCTACAAAGTGTATCGCGGCATGGGCTCCCTGGGCGCAATGAAGGAAGGCAGCCGCGACCGCTACTTCCAGGATGAAGTCCTGGAACTCACCAAACTGGTACCGGAAGGCATAGAGGGGATGGTGCCCTACCGCGGGCCGCTGTCGGCCAGTGTACATCAACTCATAGGAGGACTGCGATCGGGAATGGGATATCTGGGCTGCCGCAACCTTGAAGAACTTCGCACACAAGCCCTGATGGTTCGAGTCACTGCTGCGGGGCTCAGGGAAAGCCACGTGCATGACGTCATCATCACCAAGGAAGCACCGAACTATCAGGTGGATCTGAAGTGATCTCAATTACCGACCGGGGCACCGAGCAACCCTTAAAAGACCAGGTGCCGCCCCCCTCAACGCAGTGAACAGGAAAGGAACACCCCATGAAGTGGGATCACCTGCACGAAGAACGAATACTCATTTTGGATTTTGGATCCCAATACACCCAGCTCATTGCCCGCCGGGTTAGGGAAAGCCATGTCTACTGTGAGATTCATCCTTTCAACATGGCAATCCAGGAGATCCGGGCCTTTCAGCCCAAAGGTATTATCCTTTCCGGCGGACCCGCCGGTGTATATCAAAAAGAAGCGCCCCTGCCCGACCCGCTGATCTTCTCTCTGCAGGTTCCCATTCTTGGTATTTGTTACGGTTTGCAGGTCATGGCCCACCAGTTGGGCGGCCAGGTAGAAAAAGCCGCCAGGCGCGAGTATGGCCCGGCGACGATTGATATCATTCATCCGGGTGACCTCTTCAAAAACATCGAATGCACGGACGTGCGGGTATGGATGAGCCACGGTGACCGGGTGCTCACACTACCGGCCGATTTTATCATTCTGGCCAACAGCGACAATTCGCCAATCGCCGCTATGGGGGATTTCGGGCGCCATTTTTATGGTGTTCAATTCCATCCCGAAGTGGTGCACACCCCATGTGGCAAGAACCTGCTGGAAAACTTTCTGTACCGCGTCTGCCATTGTCGCTCGACATGGACCATGAAATCCTTTGTGGAAACCTCCATCCAGGTGATACGCGAGCGGGTGGGAGCAGATCAGGTCATTTGCGCATTGAGTGGCGGGGTCGACTCATCGGTCGTTGCGGCTCTCCTGCACAACGCCATAGGACCTCAGCTTCACTGCATATTCGTCAATAACGGGATGTTGCGCACGGGAGAAGCGGAAAGCGTGCAAACCATTTTTCGCGACCATTTTGAAATGAACCTCATTTACCTCGACGCATCCGAGCTGTTTTTGCAGCGGCTCAAGGGGGTCATCGATCCGGAACAGAAGAGAAAGATCATCGGCAATCTATTTATCGAACTGTTTGAAAAAGAGGCCGGGAAATTACCCAATGTCAGGTATCTGGCACAGGGCACCCTGTACCCTGATGTTATAGAAAGTGTTTCCTTCAAGGGACCCTCGGCCACCATCAAGACCCATCACAATGTCGGCGGACTGCCGGAAAAAATGCAATTGCAGCTGATCGAGCCATTGCGCGAGCTGTTCAAGGATGAAGCAAGACTGGTCGGCAGAGAGCTGGGCCTGCCCGAACGGATCATCATGCGCCACCCCTTTCCCGGCCCCGGATTGGCCATCCGACTGCTGCGCGACGTAACCTCGGAAGACCTTCAAATTCTGAGGGAAGCAGACAGCATTGTGCTTGAAGAAATGCAGGCTTCCGGCTGGTACGACAAAGTCTGGCAGGCGTTTGCGGTTCTTCTGCCGGTCCGCTCCGTGGGGGTTATGGGAGACGAGAGGACCTACGATCAGGTCATTGCCCTGCGGGTCGTGGAGAGTGTCGACGCCATGACCGCCGATTGGGCCAGGTTGCCTTACGAGCTTCTGCAGAAAATCTCCAACCGCATAATCAATGAAGTGAACGGCGTCAATCGGGTCGTTTATGACATCTCTTCCAAACCTCCCAGCACAATTGAATGGGAATAGCTCTGGAATTCCGGCTGTCATCCCATGGCCTTCAAACAAAACACCGAAGCGAGTCGACGTTGCTACCGCTTGAGTCATCAGAGCAAAGCCGGGTGGGTTTCATTTCAGGTCAAGTATCGAGAAACCGATCTTTGGATCCGGGCACGGCAGGACTTGTCAAAGGAAGCGACCTCGACGGTTCTGACCTGCCGTCACCAGCTGGAGCACTACATTGCCCAGCACCCCGAATTCCTCCAGGCAATGGAACCCCTTCCCGGTGACCGGGCTGCGCCGGAGCTGGTTCGACACATGCTGGAGGCCTCCGGCAAGACGGGCGTCGGTCCCATGGCGAGTGTGGCCGGGGCAATTGCTGAATCGGTGGCACGTCACCTCAAGCAGTTCACCAGCGAGGTCGTCGTCGAGAATGGGGGCGACTGCTATCTCGACCTGCAGGAAGATGCCACGGTAGGTGTTTACATCGAACCAGACTCGCCGTTCCATGATAAAGTCGCCCTGCAGTTTACTGCCGACCGGTTTCCCTTGAGCATATGCACTTCCTCGGGAACCATTGGACACTCTATCAGCTTCGGCAGCGCCGATGCCGTTTCGGTTGTGGCCGGGAACGGCGCTTTGGCGGATGCAGCCGCCACGGCTCTGGGCAATCTGGTGCGCGGTCCCGCCGACCTGCCTCGAGCCCTGGAGCGAGCCACGCACATTCCCTCCCTCGAGGGAGTCCTCATCATTGTAAAGGACAAGATGGCCATCTGGGGCAAACTTGAACTCACTTCGCTCCCTCGGCGGTGAGCCCGTTGTCAGACCACACCCAATCCAAAAAACATCTTGAGTTTTTGTGCTTCGTTGCTATAGTGGCAAAACCGCTTAGAAAAAGGCTTTGCACTGTTCGAGGCGGGCAGGATGGGTTTGTGCGGCAGCCTCGCAGGCTATCGCCGCGGCCACATTATTGAACGAATGGCGAGAGAGCCTCATGCAGAACTTATGGGCGCCCTGGCGCATCGAATATATTCTGGGAAAGCGGGAACCTTATTGCATCTTTTGCCCGGAAGGCGATGGTCTTTCAGATGAAGAGCGGCTCATTCTCTATCGCGGTCGGACGACCATGGTCATGATGAACAAATATCCCTACAATAACGGGCACCTTCTGGTTGCCCCCTGGCGGCATCTGGCCGGCTTGCGGGAACTCAGCGAAGATGAAATGATCGACATCATGCGCTGGGTGACCACCTGTACGGTCATCCTGCGGCGGGTGATGCGGCCCGAGGGCTTCAACGTAGGTCTCAATCTGGGGGCAGCCGCCGGCGCCGGGGTCGAGGACCATCTGCATTTCCATGTTGTGCCTCGCTGGCCCGGCGACACCAATTTCCTCACCGTCTTTGCCGACGTCAGAAGCATTCCGGAACACCTCCAGCAGACCTATGCCAAGCTTCGACCTCACTTCGAAAAGGAGAGCAATTCATGAAATTATTCAAGCTCATTACGGGCGGGTTAGTCATGCTGGTCATAGGGCTCTTTTTCTGGCAAAACGTCCCTACCTTTACGACTCCACTCCCGTTCCAACTCAACCTGTATATCAAGGAACACCTGCAATGGAGCCTGCAGGTGTACGTCCTGCTGGTGCTGGCAGGATTTCTGGGATTTGCCGTTGGAATCGTACTGATGCTCAGGCCCTATTTCAACGTGAGGCGTATGCTCGCCCATGAAAGGCAGGAAAAGCTGCAACCGGTGCCGCCTCAGCCAACTCAGGAAGCTCCCCCGGAAAAAGCCCGGGAGAACCTCCAGGAGTCAAAAACCGAATCGGACGGCTAAATCGTCACGCCATATTTGTCGAGATATCCTCGGGGAGTAACCATCCACCCTTTCCACACGTAAGTCGCGCTGTTTCCTACAATCAGCACCGATTGCATATCCACCTCTGCATCAGGGATACGGTCCAGAGTGGTCAAACACCGCCACTGCCCTTCCCGCATTGCGCGGCGCACCAGCGCGACCGGCGTGGTTGGCGGACGGTGCTGCAGAATCACACGCTGTGCCTGGCGCAACAAATGGGGCCGACTCTTGCTGCGCGGATTGTAGATCGCCATAACAAAATCCGCCAGGGCTGCAGCGTTCAGGCGCTTCTCGATGATCTCCCAGGGAGTCAGATGGTCGCTCAAGCTAATGGCTGCGAAATCGTGCATCAGCGGGGCGCCGACCGTCGAGGCTGCAGCATTGAATGCCGCCACTCCCGGAATGACGTCAATGGAAAAGTCGAGCGTTACCGTCGAGGTGTCGCCGCCGTAGGAAACGTTGAGATTCCTTTCGCGACAGAGATCGAAGATGAGCCCTGCCATGCCATAAATTCCGGCATCGCCACTGGAAACGATAACCACGCGCCTTCCGCAAGATGCAGCTTCTATGGCAGCTTCGCAGCGCTCCATCTCTTTGCGCATGCCGCTCGCGTATACGGTTTTGCCCGCTGTCAAGTCGGCAATCATTTGCAGATACAGTTTGTAGCCGACGACCACATCCGCCTGGATCACAGCATCCAGGGCGATGGGCAGCATATACGAGCGATCCCCTGGGCCAAGGCTCACGATGGTCAGCTTACCCGGACCACCGCCACTGTGACATTTGCCGATTTTTTCTTGGGCACAATGATTTTCCCCTGCTGTGCGCTCAACAGCGCCGTTGCTTCGCATACGCTCGGTACTCCCACATGGACCTTGACTAGATTTGATGGATTGGGCACTGATACCTGTTCCAGGTCAGCTTTGCAATAGAACGCTATGGGCCGATCAAACCTTCTCCCTGTTTCCAAAATTGCCTGTTCATCGGCTTTCAGGTCGATGCTGGCCAGGTTCCTGATAGACAATAATGACAGGTTCGCATCCTTGAAAACTCGCTGGATCAGCGCCAACATTTCATTGGTCGGAGTGCCCCGGTTACAGCCCAACCCCACCACCAGATTGCGGGGACGAAGAATCAGACAGCAAAGATCGGTGGGCGGAAGCTGTTCCGAAACCCATATCCCGACACGGGATTGACCGTCGCGCAGGACATTCAATTGCTCTTTGCTATGCCCCTTTTCTCCAGGTCCCGGCATCCTGCCGTCAGAGAGGACATCATCGGTCCAAAGCACATTGCCTTCCTGCTGCAGATGGGGCTTCAAATGCTCGTAAGGATCGAAGATCCAAATGGTCTCTTCTTCCAGAAAGGCTCGGGCCAGACGAGCGACCATGGCTGAATTTTCAATGGCCAGGTTGGCATCCCGGGCAATCAGATCAATAGCAGGCTTTCCACGAACGTCCGAAGCAGTGGTGATGACCGCTTGACCACCGGTCATGCGAGCGATCCGGCGGGCCAGTGCATTGGCTCCTCCCAAATGGCCCGACAACAGGCTGACTACAAATTGGCCTTGCTCATCCATTACGATCACTGCCGGGTCCAGCGCCTTATGCTCCACTAGCGGCGCAAGGTGACGCACCACAATACCGCTGGCCATGATACAGACCAGCGCATGGTGGTTTGACCAGGCATGGCGAACGGCCTCCTCCAGTTTCTCAAAAACAACCATGTTCTCCGTGGCAGGGCAACCAAGCCTCGAGGGCACATAGCACACGCTTCCCGGGAGCTTTTTTAGGATCTCCAGGGCAAGGCCCGCTCCATGGCGAGTGATTGCCAGGATAGCGACGGACAAGCTCGGGATATTAGCTGCTGCGGTAGCCATGGCTGAAGGATTCATCGTAAAGCTTTGATCTTTTGAGCATTCCATGAGAGCGAGCGGCAAATACATCTCCCACCATGATCAGGGCCTGCCGGGAAATGCCGGCCCTCTTCACTGCATCCGCAACATCTTCCAAACTAGTCTCCAACAACCGCTGATCGGGCCATCCCACGCGATACGCCACCACAACGGGAGTCCTGCCCGGATAGGACGACCTCAGCTCGGAGACCACCTTGTCGATCTGCTGAACGCTCAAGTAGATCACCAGGGTGGCGCGATGAGCCGCCAACGAGCCGAGCTGCTCTTTTTCCGGCACCGATGTTCGCCCTGCAAGACGCGTGAGGATCACCGTCTGTGAAACTTCAGGCAGGGTCAGTTCCTGCCTGAGCGCTGCTGCGGCTGCGAACACAGCAGAAACTCCGGGAACCACCCGGTAGGGGATCGCATCTTTTTCCAGGAGCAACATCTGCTCCTGTATGGCCCCGTAGAGACTCGGGTCACCGGTATGCAGGCGCACTACCCTCTCTCCCCCAGCATAACCTTCACACAACAGGGCATGAGTTTCCTCAAGAGTGAGTGAAGCGCTGTTGAAAATAGCGGCATCCGGTTTGCAGTTTTGCAGCAGCGCCCGGGGGACCAGAGATCCCGCATAGACGACGCGATCCGCCTGCTCCAGCAGACGTTGACCTTTGACGGTTATCAGGTCTGGGTCGCCAGGACCGGCCCCGACAAAATAGATGGGATATCTCATTGCATGACTCTCACTCCCTACCGGCCATTGGGGTTGTCGATTAAACGGCGCGCGCCATACGCTGTTTGCAAGCCGCATCACCGGTTCTCAGACGCTGCGGCTGGCGGTCACGATGAACACCGGGTTGAGCGCTTCCAGCCTGATGGTGTTCAAAATAGGTGCAGAGCGGTTAATCTGCACTTGAGCAACTGTCACGTCGAAGGACTTCTCACGCCAAAATTGGCGCACGGCTTCAAGGGTGTCCAGGGTCACGACGGTCTGCACTATTCGCCCACCATCCCGCAGCTTTTCTGCAGCTCGGCTGAGGATAGCGACAAGGTCTCCACCCGCACCCCCAATGAATACTCGGTCGGGATCAGGAAGCCGCTCTAATACATCGGATGCATCGGCGCAAATACTTTCGATTTCAGCACAACCAAAACGCGCCAGATTTTCAACAAGGTCTTGATAGCGATCCTGGTTTCTCTCCACCGCCACCACTTTCCTCAAGGGAACAATGCGAGCGGCTTCGATTGAGACTGACCCACTGGCCGCCCCCAGATCCCAGAGAACAAGATCCGGACGGAGTTGCAGGCTGGCCAGAACAATAGCTCGAATTTCCATTTTGGTGATCAAGCCCGCTTGATGTTGAAATGAAGCTTCAGACATGCCGAAGGTTGTCAGGTTCTGGCCGGCCAACGCCGTGCTCACCGAAGAATTCTCCGCGGGCCGAATCAACGCGATGTTCAGAGGGGAAAAGTCCAGACCCCGGGCTTCGGAAAGAGGAATTTCCCGAATGTTTTCGTCATCCTGCCCGAGATTTTCTCCAACCACCAACACTCTGTCTTGAACGCCCAGCTGAAGCAATTCCCGCGCAACCCTTGCCGGAGTATATTGGGGATCCGTGTACAAACCTATTTTCTTATGGCGCAGCAGCAGGTTCAGCCAGTCTCCGGGTTTCATCGCTTTGCCGCGCCCGTGCAGGCTTACGATCTTAACATCATCCCAGGGCTCCGCCAGGCGGGCGAAGAGATACTGCATGGCGGTGACGTTGGGCAGCACAAGCAGGCGTTCTTTCCCCAGGACCTCTCCCAGCCGCCGCCCGATGCCGAAAAACAGCGGATCGCCTGATGCCAGCACAAGGGTCCTGCGGGATTGGGACACCTGATCGATTTTCTCGAGGGTGTGGTCCAGAGGTGATCCTAAAATGATCTTTTCACCTCGATGCTCGCCGAATTCATCCAGTTGCCGTCGGCCCCCCACCAGGACCTCCGCCCGATCGATCCAGCAGGAGGCGCGCGCGCTGAGGTCGAGCTTTCCCATGCCGATTCCCACCACCACGATGGCGGGAACCTGCCAGACGTCCACGCTCATGGATAAGTTTGGGCAATTCATGAGGATATGTCTACCAACGGTGTGCCGTCATAATTGAATAGAATGACGCGAATTGTCATGGTGTTTTCCGTGATGCGGCGAGAGTTCGACAGGGCAAGTTCTGCCAGTTGCGAAATGACCTCGAAAGCCGCTCGATTCAATAACATTTCGAGGGCGTGTCGCGCCGTGTTCGCTTCCCGGAGCATGGTGCAAAAAAACTCGTCATAGCCCTTCTCTGCAGCCACCCGTGCAATCAAACACAAGTCCAAGGCGGCTTTATGCGCATGCGTGTATGCATGACCATAAGCCATTTTGACCAATTTTCCAAAAAACACACTGTGCACGACCCCTTGAAAATTCATTCTGCGCGCCGCCTGCAAACTGAAAGCGTAAAAATCGGCAATCTGGATGAAAGCCTCGGGAGGCATGTTGGGCAAATAATTCTGTGCCAAACGCTCGCTTTTGCCTCCGGTGCTCAAAACAACCTCTCGGCATCCATTGGATGCAGCTACCGACAGTGCGCTTTCAATGGTCTCCTCATACGCTTCATGGGAAAAGGGCTTGACCAGACCCGTGGTGCCCAGTATCGAAATCCCACCCAGGATGCCCAGTCTGGGATTCAGTGTTCGTTTGGCGAGTGCTCTCCCGTTGGGAACCTGAACCTCGAGTTGCAGCAGAAGGTCCTTCAGACTCTCGGGCAGTCCGGTCAGAGGCAAGAGAATGTGAGGGCTTTCGGGGGGTTTCCAGGTAAACAGGTCGCTCCAACCAAGCTGTTCGCACCCGAGCCACCGGCCGCCCGTCAACTCTTCAACAAGGTTGCGGCACAGCATCCGGCGCGGGACTGGATTGACGGCCGGTTCTCCCACGGCGACGGGCAGCCCGGGCTTCGTGACCACTCCGATCCCTTCCCCCGCAACCAGGCAAACTGTCGCACGACTACCGCCGGGCATCTCACCGCCCAATTGCTGCTGCACCTGCGATGTCCCTCCTGTGGCAGGAGAACAAAACACCTTCAATGCCACCCTCAGCTCGGCCCGATGCGTGACGTCCGGGTCATCTCCCGCGTCCTTGATAACGCTCACCCAGCAACTTTTCTTTCCGGTGCCGCCAGCTTCCATCTTTATCGAAATGAAGCAATCGTTCGGTAAACGCACGGCGACCCTCTCCGGCACGCTGCCGTCGCGACAAAGCCTCAGAGCCGCTCGGGCTGCTGCGACCATTGCCGTGCCGGTGCTGAATCCAGCGCGCAAACGTTTTCTTTTTCCCTGGGGTGGTGATGAAGATCTATACATCCTGATAACAAATATGAATTCAAGCCCGGCAATTCGTCACAAGCCCCCGGAACTGATCGGAACGACTCTTGCCGGTGAAACGCAAGGGAGTCGGCAGGGCAGGAGGGAACCCCCTATGCTCGGGCAAGCTCAAAGCCTCTAGGACTCCTCCTTAACCCCGTCTACGGTTTGTCCTTTGATACTTTCCAGGAGCGCGAGCCGCTGTGCAAGCCGTCTCAATTCCCTTTCCTGCCGCGAGCGCTCCAGATCCATGGTCAGCATCTTGATGAGGATCAGCCCCAGGCAAATGATCACTACCAGGATAGGAGGATAATGCACTCCGAAGGGCGATCCGACAAGGTCGACCAAACCGGGAAAAATCCCCAGAATAAGAACAGCAACCGCCACACACAACCACCATAGGGCATATCTGGTATGAAGATAATCGCGGCGCACCAACACCATGATCACACCGGCAACCAGGAGACCCAGCACTGCCGATGTCCATTTATAAGAAATCAACACAAATTCACCATCTATTTTCGGTGCAGCACCAATTTCATTGTCCGAGCCGATTGCCTCAACGCTTGGCAAGGCACAAAATACTGCTTGCCAACATGTACCTGGCAACGACCCACCATGAATTGAAGATCCTGGAAGCTCCTGACAGTCGGGGGCACATTTCCACTTGCTTCTCAACGATGCTCAGCCCCATTCGGCGTAAGAGTATCAACACCCCCAAATCCTGATAATCCAGCAGCGTCGCCTTGCGGGACGCCAACAGGATCATGGATTTCTGATTATAGGCACGGAAACCGGATGTCAAATCCTCCAGGCCTATTCCGGAAAGCCGGCGGAAGATCATCCAGGCCAAGTGGCGTGCCCTGCTGCCTCGCTTGACACACGCACCGATGACCATATCCGCATCCCCGCATCTAATCGGTTCGATTAGGCCCTTGACGCTGGACGCTTGATGCTGCCCATCGGCATCCATCGTTACGGCGATTCGATAGTCCTTTTTGAGAGCATAGCGCATGCCGGTCTGGATGGCCCCCCAGGCTCCCAAATGAATTGCCAGGGGAAGGACGGTCGCACCGGCCGATCGTGCCGCCTCGATGGTACCATCCGTGCTCACATCGTCAATGACGACAACTTCGCAGTGAAGCTGGGACAATATCTTGCAAACCACTTCTCCTACAGTGGCCTCTTCATTCCTTGCAGGAATGAGAACAACGGGCGATGAACACTGAGTCATTGGCATCCTTTTGACAAAGGAAGAAGTGATCCCGATCCCTTATCCGATCACTCGCACACCGATCCTTATCTATAAACCAGGTGGCATCCTGAGCCAATGGGACCATTAACCCCTTTTCCAAATTCAATCAACTAAAATAAACACTTCAAATCCCACGCTTATTATCGTATTATTTTGATAATATTATAATAAACTTGCAAAAAACGAAGACCCCGCAAGACGCCGCCACGTCTCACCCTCACATTCTCGAAGCCGCTTCCAGCACACTCCATGAGACGTTCCAGCAGGCGTTGAAACCATGCACCATCAACCTCGCGTGCACCTCCAGAGATCTACGCCATGCCGCGAAGCATTTGGTTCAAGGCAGACTTCTCAGTCCCCATTCTGCTGTAAGAATTGGCCCAGGAGACAGGCCCCGCAAAATTAGAGGCGGCGTCAAACGGTCAAACGCGGCTACTGATACTCATAATGCAGGGGCAGGGCGACGGGCAGGGTGAAAGGGATGTAACTCTCTGCAATTTCACTGGCCTCAAACATCTCCGTGAGTTTATCGTAAACGGGCGACCATTGGAGGCATTCTCCACTTGTGAGCTGTGTCGATACGCGCGGGATGTTGCGCGCCATAGAGCCCCCCAGATAGTATTTGCCGCCACACTTTCTGATGAAGTCCACCCCTCCGGCAAAGTAAGGCACACCCACACATCCCTCCGAATCGAAAGTCAGGTTGGTGGCTTCAATCTCGCCCGTGGTTTGCTTGATGGTCGTAAACTTGCCTATCCCCGGGATAAAAACAACCGCCTCATCCTGCATCTTGCCTCTTTCCACCAAGATACCCAAATACTGCCCCGTCGCGTCATACACATGGATACAGCCGGCGGTGTTGGTTTCCTGAGCAACCGCCGGAAACACGAAGGCAGCGGTTACCGCCAAAATGAGGAGGGAAAGGATAAAAAACCGTCGCATATCGATGTGCCTCCTTATGATATCTTCACACTGGAAAATATAATAACATTGTCTTCTCACGGAAACAAAACTATCGGCACTTGCCGCTGCCATATGCCATATTTCGCCCATTCCATTGGCGAAATCAAGAGGGGGGAACGCGCATATGATTTATGAATTCATCTATCCTTCAGGCCATCGACAGATTGTCAAGCCAATTGAATCGGATGCTCCCGGTACTCCCTTTTATCGATGTCACACCCTTTCTCCCGCCGGAGACTCCCTGGAATTCAAAATCCTGAGTGAAGCGCAGCTGCAGCGGACACTAAAACGAGTGTTGAACATGGGCGGCAGCGTTTTGCAAAAAACCACATCAGACGGGGAGTAACGCTTCAGTCAGCGGATGCACGAATCACTTCCCCCCGGCAGACAAAAGAGATTCCTTGAGCCGAGATTGCCCCAATCATCACACTTTCGACTATGGGGCTGCTCACTTTTTGTTCGGCTTTCCATTGAACCACAAAGCTTGCTCCCAATCCTCCGCTCAGGTCTGATTCCGCCACCTGGAAATGAGTAGAAGCCAGTGATGCCAGCTTGATCGGCTTTTCTACATGCTCTTTAATCAGCTTACCGTCGGAATTATAGTAGTCCACTGCCAAAATTTCGATGGCATGAACCAGATCGGTATTGCGGATACTGAGTGTCGCCGTAAGATCTATCTTTTTAAACTTATTTCCGTAATAGATGAACGAATAAATGGGTACATAAACCGTCTGACCGTTATGCGATTTTGCCTCGCCGGCCAAACAGTGGGAAAAGGCGAAAAAACCCATTGAAAGAACCATCCCACCGAGCACGCAGGCAAAGACGATCGAGAAGCTCTTTATCCGAATTCTTTCCATCGATTCCTCCCTCTTGCGGTATCGCATGGCGCACTCTGATCCAAACCGGAAACTCGTATGGCTTTTTTCACAGGATGAATCCCGTGAAATCATTGACCCGTTTTCTGTCCAAATGCTTCAGGAATTCCACAACCAGCTGCAGGGTACTCAGATAATCCTTGAGGTGGATGATCGAGTTGTGGGTATGAATATAGCGTGCCGGTACCCCCAAAACGGCCGTCGGGACGCCCGCACCATGCAGGTGAATGGCCCGCGCATCGGTACCCCCGCTTCTGCGAACCGCCACCTGGTAAGGGATTTGCAACCTTTCGGCGAGATCGATCAGGGATTGGGTCAACTTTCGGTTCATGATGGCGGAAGGATCCATGAGTCTGATTTGCACACCGCGACCCAGGGAGGCCTGCCTTTCATCTTCACTCACCGCTGGTAAATCGTCGGCCGGAGTGCCTTCCAATACCAGCGCCAAGTCCGGATTTACCCCGAAAACGGCGGTTTGAGCCCCGCGCACTCCCACTTCCTCCTGTACCGTTCCCACCGCGCAGACGGTGCCCGCATGCCGGCAGCTTCCCAGCATATGGACGGCCTGGATGACCAGGGCCATGCCCACCCGATCGTCAAACCCTTTGCACAACAGGTAATCGGGATCGAACATGCGAGCAAAGGGGCTGTAAGGCACAATGGGATCCCCCAGACTGATTTGAAACCTTTGGAGGACCTCCTCCTTATTAGCGGCTCCAACGTCGATGAACATGTCTTCGATGTTCACCAGTCGTTCACGTTCATTTTTCTCCAGCAAATGAGGCGGCTTCGCACCAATCACACCAATAATCTCATCACCTTTTCGGGTTCGTATCCTGACACGCTGTGCAAGGAGCGTATGCGACCACCAACCACCAACGGGCATAAACTTAATGAGGCCGCTCTTGGCGACCGATTGCACCACAAATCCAACCTCATCCATGTGCGCTGTCAGCATCACACATGGGCCGTCAGCACTGCCTGCCTGCCTGAAAAAAACATTACCCGTTCTGTCGCTGTAGACTCTATCACCCAATTCTTCTTGAAATATACCACGCACGGAATCCTCATTACCTGCAGCGCCATGTGCTTCACTCAGTTTGGCGAGCAGCCTCAACGCTTCCTTTTCTATTTCCCGGCTCATTGGCACAGCGCCCCTTGTGTTGACGTTTCATATGGCCTTGCGGCGGCCGGTCACCAGCCGCACCGGCGTGCATGATCCGTGTCTGGCAATCCACGTTCAGTTCAACACTGCCGATAATCCATGCATGCTGCGAGGTTGCATTTCTCGATCAGCAAACTTATATAAATTTCCTTGCAAACACAAGCTGCTCCCCGCCCATGATCAGTCGTGGACGAGCAAGGTTTATTACACACTTTAATCTACACGCATGACCGAGAGGAGTATCAAATGGAAAAATTCGCGGAAAACTACTGGCGATTGCGACTGAAAGATCTCAAGGAAACTCTCGAAGCGAACAACTTTGCAGTGTTCATTGCAGAAAACCGGGAAGAGGCAAAAAAAATTGTATTGGAAGAGATGCTCCCCAAGCTGGATCCCAAGACCATCTCCTGGGGAGGCTCGCTGACCCTTGTCGAATCAGGCCTGTATGGGGCCCTGCAAAACAGATCCGGTCTGGAAGTCATCGACACCTTTGATAAGACCATTGCAGCCGATGAAATGGTTGAACGCCGCCGCAAAGCACTGCTGGCGGACGTTTTCATTACCGGAACCAACGCGGTCACCGAAACCGGGAACCTGGTCAACCTGGATATGATCGGAAATCGCGTTGCTGCCATCACCTTTGGCCCCAAGAACGTGATTGTTCTGGTAGGCCGCAATAAAATCGTTCCAGACCTGGAAGAGGCCATGCTGCGCATAAAGAATTACACGGCCCCAACCAACGCCATGCGCCTCGACAAAAAGACTCCCTGCGTCAAGACTTCGTATTGCGAGGAATGCAAGAGCCCCGACAGAATATGCAATTCCTGGACAATTACGGAAAAGTCTTTCCCCAAAGGCAGAATAAAGGTACTGTTAATTAATGAAGCTTGCGGCATTTGAGCCCTGGGCCGGTATCGCCCCGGTTTGCGCACACGCCCTTGAGGTTGAGGCGCCTCACGGAGGAGCGGGATTCAGGTCGAGACAGCGCCCCCTACGTCACCAATCTGTCATGAGCCAATGTTGAACACCGCAGTGAACAGAACGATCCGATGCACGGCCATCGGCATTGAGTGACAGCATAGAGCACATATGTCTATCTTGTTGACTGTTTCTAACTAATTCATTTTCCTGAATGATTTGATAAATTTCAAACTCAGGTGATAGTTTAGTTGACAGAATAGGCAGGAAACCGTCCGGCAGAAATCTTCCCCGGACTTCCTGTAATGTCGACATTTTTTAGTGTCTTCAGCCAGTTAACAAAAACGTTCAAGAACATAACAACACTTTAAGGCCTGGCACAGCTGTTGCTCAGCTTCCAGTCAGACCCTGGGATGCAGGCAGCAAGAGGAAAGGGCCTAAGACCTTGCCTGTTAGGGGTGGCAGGTCGGAGAGGAAACTCTTCGACCTTGTTAATTTTGTAATCATGCCTCCAAAATCAGTGCTTTATGCAAAAGGATTGCTTTTCTCCCAATTCCTCGATTTCTACCCGGGCTTTTTTTCCGGCCCTTCTTCCGCAATCCGCAAACCTCTCATGTCGATCCCGTTACCCCCTTCTCGGCCCGGTCGCAAAGCCTCCCCCATTGCGCACTGATTGGCGCGCCCATGGATTCGACCAGGGGCACGCTGCAGTCAAGTGTGCACAAGACATTGCAAGTAGTTCCATTATCGGCTATTGAAGAACTGCCCGGCAGGGATGGAGTGTGCCTGCTTAGTGCCAGGCTTGTAGACATCCAATGCCGGAATATCCGCAATACCATCAAGGAAGGTTAATGACCTCTGGACCTGAAAAGTTGGGCCGCCGATCCATTGAAGAAAAAATTCGATTGGCGCATGACCTCTCGGCAAGGTGGGGATCGCGCCTGCGTCGAGATGCACGGATCGGTCCCCGCCTTGCTGCAGTGAGAGAAAACGTAGCCGCTTCGCGGCGGGCCATGCTGCAAGTGGGGGTTGCCGCCGCCTGCAGGACGTGCGAAGAGATGGAAGGGGGGAGCTGTTGCGGTAAGGGCATTGAAGACAAGTACAGCCCCACTTTATTGCTGATGAATCTCTTGTTGGACCGGGTTCTGCCCACGCGACGGTATATGGAGAACAGCTGCTATTTTTTGGGCCCCCGTGGGTGTTCGCTGGCGGCACGCCACGTGATCTGCGTGAATTATCTGTGTGGTAAGATCCGGGAAACCATAGCCATGGAAGACATCATTCACCTGCAAACCATTAACGGCCAGGAACTGGATGCAGTTTTTGCTCTGCATGAAGCCATCAAAAGATACCTATGTGCATGAAGTCGACCACTCTCTCTTTGGCTTCCACCCTCGCCTGCATTGCCGATTTTTATGATGGTTGCAAGGTCGGCTGCGAGGGTTTTGAAGGTTACCGCAAGTCGGCCGACTTGACCAAGTTCATCCGCTGTGCAGGCGAGTTGGAAAACGGTCAATTCATCAACCCGCGGCACACGATTTTCGTGGATCTGGGCTGTGCAGACGGGCGAGTCAATCTCTTGATGAGCTATTTTGTCAAAAAATCCATCGGCATCGAGATAGACCCCGATATTCTCGGTGAGTACCAGTCCCATGCCGCAGAGCTTGGCTGCCGGTTGACAGAAAATCAACTGACGGTGCCTCCAGCCAACATCTCCCTTTTTGCCGGCAATTCGCTGGCAGACGAGACGTTCCAGCGGATCCGGGCCCACACTGGAGTGAGCTTCAAAGACGTTGACATCTTCTATACTTACATTACACTACATGACGCATTTGCAGCAAAAATCGCCGCCCAGGCAAAAGTTGGATCCTTGTATCTGGTATACGGCTTCAACAAGATTTTGCCTCGTTACGACGGTCTGGAGCTGCTGATCGCTGACGTGGCTTCCCAGGGGATTGCCACCCTGTACCAAAAAACCGCTTAACTGCCTTGTCTGATTTTGTCGGAACCGGCAACCTGTCTTCCTCTGATAAGAGGTGCACGCCATGCCAAAGTTTATCAAGCGGCGGTCGAAGAAATCCGGACTTGCCCCTGGCACCTTGATCCATATCGGCGAAAAGAGAACCGAGCAATCCAAGATAACCTTAATCAAGTATGACGAGACCTCGTCTCAGGAAAAGCAGGTCAAAACCGTCGAGGAGTGCTTTTCCCTGGAGGACGCTCGAACCATCAAATGGATCAACGTGGATGGAGTGCACGAGATCGATGTCATTGCTAAAATTGGCAACCATTACAACCTGCACCCTCTTACCCTGGATCCTACGTCCCACAATATTTGATTTGAACAGTCCCAAGTAATCTGATCCCGCCTATCCCGCTATACCTCGCCATGCTTTTGCACTTTACCCTGCCTACCCCGCGCGCCGGGCGCTAACCGGTCCCAAGACCACGCCGGATAACGGCTGGGCATCAGCGGGGGCGCCGAAGCACCTCCGGAATGTCAACATTACTGGTTGTCGCAGCGCCACGAGCCTCGCCGACCACCTGCAGGCCATGGCTCGGCTGCAAGATCTATTCTGCTGATGACGATGCAGACTCCAGTTCAGAGGCTTTCTTCAGAGCCCATTCAATGGCTTCGTTGTCAAATCCTGGCCTTGAGCGCATAAAAGCGGCCGCCTTTCGGTAGTACTCAGCGGCCATCCTATTCTGCCCCTTGGCTTCATAGACCGTTGCCAGTCTGTCGAGCCCGTCAACATCGTCCGGATATTGCTCCAATAGCTTGTGACACTGAGCTTCCGCTTCGTCCAGTTTCCCGGCTTGGATGAGATCAATGACACTATTCGATAGGTTGTCCAACTCCTCCATTTGGGCATGGATCTGTTTGAAGACATCTGAAGGAGCCTGCGGCGGCCGTGTCGCTGAGACCTGTTCGCGCAACAAACAGCATTTTTTGTACTTCTTTCCACTTCCACAAGGGCAGGGCGCATTGCGGGATATCTTACTCATGGGTAACGCAACTCCTTTGTTGAAAAACCGTTGCCAAACATAGCATCTGGCGCGTCGGGCGCCGGCGGTTTTGCGCTTGCGGGCGGCGCCAGGTTGGAGTAAACGAACGGCTTTTTCGGAAACCTCTTCGATCATGACTATTCGCTCAAGTGGGAGACGCCATGTTTGCTCCATTTACCCGCTCAGATATTAGAAAATACAGCTTGAATGTGCTGCGAAACAAGATCCGCTGCGGTTTGCCCTCCTGCCCCGTCTGCAATACTCAACCGGATTTGTTCAGGCGGCATCAGGCACGCCCCCGCAAATTCCGCATTCTATGCGACGCATTGGTCCAGGTGGTAAAATGCCTTGTCATTCGGTGGAAATGCCCCGGCTGCCATAAGACCTTCACCGAACAGCCTCCTTTCGCGCTTCCCTTCAAGCGTTACACCAGCGACGCGATACTTCATCGCTCGGCAAGCTATCTGGAAGATGAGACGTCGACCTATCGGAAGACAGTCCTGGAAGAAGGCTCGGAGATCTTCCATGCCTCGACGGACGAAGGAAATACGCCGGTCGATAAAGTCCTCTCCCACACAACCCCTTACCGCTGGATCGACACTCTTGGCCGCTTCAAAGAAATCCCGCGCCGCGCTCTGGACCTCATCTTACAGAAGGATCCGGCGACAAAAGTCTACCGGGATCTCGCCGCGCTAACGATCTCCCCCAATAAGTTCGTGAAAACCGCTCGGGAAGAAACCCTCAAACGCTCTCGCCGGCTCGTCCACCTGGAGGCGGTATTCCGAGTTGTTTTTGGTGCTTCAATTTTCCCCTTCTTTGCAACAGGCTGCGCCTGGCAATGATTTATGCTCGCCTCCAACCATAAAACAAAGGAGGCGTTATGAAGCAAAAAGATGAAAAATGGGCCCTGTTCTGGTGCGATCTCCTTCGCCCCGTTCTCTTCGACGAGGTGGAGCCGGAATCGATCCAGGATTTTCTCAAAGAGATCTCTCAAAAGGAGATGGTCTTTCCCGGCGGACGTACCGGCAAGCCCTCCCTTTCCACCCTCAGGCGAAAGCTGAAGCGCTATCGAACCGGAGGATTCGATGCTCTCGCAAGAAAAGACCGCCATGACCGCGGCCATGCCAGGGCCGCACCCGCAGAAATCATTGCAACCGCCATCGAGCTTAAATGCGAGCAGCCCAAGCGCTCCCCTGCCACCATCAACCGATTCCTAAAGGACCTCTATGGCGTTACGCTCTCCCGCTCTACTTTGTATCGCCATCTTAAAGGTGCGGGCGCAACCCGCCTCAAGCTCGGCGTTGTCAAAAACAAGGTGAGAAAACGTTGGACCAGAGACCATACCCATGATCTCTGGGTTGGGGACTTCGAGGAAGGCCCCTATGTTGTTTTCGGCCGGGAGGTCCTGCCCACCTATCTTTCCGCTTTCATCGACTGCCACAGCAGGTATATCGTCGAGGCCCGCTACTACCTGCGCCAAAGCCTCGATATCCTCATCGACTCGCTGCTGCGCGCCCTGGCCAAGCATGGCGCCCCCGGCGAACTCTACCTCGATAACGCCAAGGTCTATCACGCAATCGGCCTCAAGGCTGCCTGCTACCGGCTCCACATCCGGCTTCGCCACCGGCCGGCCGGGGACCCTTCCCCGGGAGGACTCATTGAGCGCTTCTTTGAGACCGCCCAAGACCGGTTTGAATCCGAGGTGCGGGCACAAGATGCCATAAGCCTCGATGATCTCAACCGAGCTCTCAGCGCATGGATCTCGGTGGATTATCATAGCTCCATTCATTCCGAGACCGGCGAGACTCCCAAGGACCGCTATCATACCGGACTTTCCGTCATCCGCCACGTGGAAATGGACCAGGTGCTCGCTTCCTTCCTTAGAAAGGTCACTCGGGTCGTCCACAAGGATTTTTCCGACATTAGCCTCGATAAGCGGCTCTACCGGGTCGATCCAGCTTTAAGGGGAGACAAGGTCTGGGTCCACTACGATCCCTTCTCGTCTTCAGATAGCGTGAAGATCTTTTCCCTGAAAGGCGAATACCAGGGATCGGGCGTGCTCCATCACCGCGAGGCCGAGCAACCGCCCCTTCCCGCACAAGCTCGGGGAAAACCCAAGCATAACCTCATCGATCTCCTCGTTCGCGAGCACCGGGAGCAGCTCGCCGCAAACACTCGCGGCATCGATTACCGCAAGGTCGTCTCCGTGCGGCCGTGGCCGTTTCATGCCTTTGTCAAAGCCTTTGCCCGGCTGCTCGGAAAAGAAGTGGGCATCTCCGCCTTCACGGCACAGGAGCTCGAAACGCTCAAAAAACTCTACAATCAAAACGTTCAGCTCACAGAATCCGTGCTCACGCAGGCCTTTGCCCGAGTGCCTAACAAGTCGTTCCCCCACCTCGTCGGTGAGCTCAAACAAATCCTACAGCAAAAGGAGTAACCACCATGTTCCTCGATCATTTCAAAATGAACAGCCATCCCTTCCAGGAACGCCCTCCCGTGGAATGGATCCTCAACGACCACCGCATCTCCCAGTCCCTGGCCAGACTCGACTACTTTGCCCGGCAAGGGACCCTGGCCCTCCTCATCGGACCAACCGGTGCCGGAAAATCCACACTCTTAAGGCTCTTCATCCATAACCTCTCTAAAAACCGCTACCGCCCCGTTTATCTCCACTTCACCGGAATCCCGTCATCCAGCCTGCTTCGCCTAATCGTGACTCAGTTGGGAGAAGCCCCCCGGCGAGGCAAGGATCATCTCTTTTTACAAATTCTCGATCGCACCGCAAAAGAAGATCTCTCAACGGTGCTTATCATCGACGAAGCCCACCTTATAGATCCGCAAGCTTTGACCGATCTGCGCCTCCTGGTTAGCTCAGCCCTCGATACCGATACTCCCGTAAAGATCGTCCTCAGCGGTCAGGAGCCCCTCGCCAAGCTCCTTGCCCGTGCCTCTCTTAGCGATCTTGTCAACCGAATCACCGTCCGATGTCACCTCGGCGCCTTAACCTCGGACCAGACCACCTCCTATATCGACTCCAGGATGCGTTTCGCGGGGAGCAACGAGAAGGTCTTCGAGCCCGAAGCCAAATCCCTCATCCATGACTATGCCAGCGGCATCCCAAGGCAGATTAATAACATCGCTACCGCCTGCCTCCTCAATGCCGCCGCCCAAAATCTCAACAAGATCAACGAAGCCCTGGTCACCGACACCATGGCCGAATTCCGCCTTCCCTAGGAGAAGACATCATGACAAAGCTCTATTCCAAGCAAAAACTCCGGATACTGCGTAATCAGATCCCCATCTCCCGGCTCATCTCTGATTTTCTGCGCATCCCCTGCAAAGTATCAGACGGGTATTTTCGCTTTCTATGCCCCCTGTGCTCTGAGTTTCAAACCGCCACCAACCCCAAAACCAACCTGGCCCGGTGCTTCCGGTGCCAGAAAAACTTCAATCCCATCGACATGGTCATGGCCGTCAAATGCTGCAACTTCCGTGAGGCTGTTGAAATGATCGACGGCTTACAAGACTGCTAAAATACTCACGTCTTCCCTCACAAGCTCCCACCAACTTGTGGGGGAGGACATCTTCATCTAAACTGGGACTCTCAGAGTCAAATATTGTGAGACTTAGCACCTGGAAGATGTTCTCAACACAGATCAGCGACCCAAAATCGACGATTATGAGGACTACATCTTCATTGTCCTGAAAATGTTTTACTTCCTTGAAGACGCCGATGAGCTTGCAGTGGAGCAGATCAGCCTGGTCTTCAGGCCGGGCATTGTGATTTCCTTCCAGGAAAAGCAAGGCGATGTTTTTTACCCCATCCGGGAACGGATTAGAAATACCAAGAGCAAAATCACCAGAAACGGCAGTGACTACCTGGCCTACGCGTTGATCGACGCCATCGTCGACCATTACTTTGTGGTCCTCGAGCGGTTGGGAGAAAAGATCGAGCTGCTTCAGGAACAACTGGTTTCCGAGCCCGGTGAACAAACATTGCGAAGCATCCACCGGCTGAAGCGCGAAATGATCTTTCTCAGAAGGTCTGCATGGCCGTTGCGCGAGATCATCAGCAAAATGGAGCGGGAGGAATCGCCGCTCATCCAGGAATCGACGACCGTGTACATCAGGGACGTATATGATCATGTGATGTACGTGATCGATACCATCGAAACCTATCGCGAAATGGTCTCCGGCATGATCGATATCTACCTCACGTCCATGAGCAACAGATTGAATGAAGTGATGAAAGTTCTGACCATCATAGCCACGATATTCATTCCCCTGACGTTTATTTCAGGCATTTACGGGATGAATTTCGAGTACATGCCGGAACTGCGGTGGCGTTGGGGGTATTTCACGATCCTGGCGGTGATGGGAGCCATTTTGATCGGCATGCTCCTCTACTTCAGGAAGAAAAAGTGGCTCTAATCTAATGATCCCCCGGCTGCCCCCGAGAACCCATCTGCTGCAAATTCTCCTTCACCACTCTACGCAGGTCCGGCCGAGCAAAATGCAGCATTCATTGAACAGGGGCTCCCTCGCTCAACATTTTTTCGACTTCGCTCCTGGCCCTGTCATAGAACTCGGTTTCGTCTATCGCACCCTTCACGTATTCGCTCCATGAAGAGAAATCGCGGAAAAAACACGCTTGAATGCCGGAATCGTCGCAAATCTGCTTGTAAATTTTGTTGGCCCGCTTTGCTCGTTCCTTTTTCTCGGTTTCTTGCTGTTCATATTTCTGATCCGTTTTCTCAATGACCAGATATTTACCGAAAGTCTCGGAAAACTGCTGCAATTCGTCCCTGGCCCGCTCAGTCAGATCCGCTTCGCTGATCTTTGCATCAAGGTACTCCTGCCAGGCAGCAAAGCTTTGCCAGGAACACACCCGCATCCCCAGATCATCACAGACCTCCTGATAAATCCGGTCAGCTTCGTTCGCACGGTCTTTCGCCTCCCGTACCGAGGTATCACCTTCCTGCGGTCGTCCTGAAGAAGACTTGATCATCACTTTTCCCTCCACCGTAGCATTGTAATTGAGTTGCGCGGCTTAACCCGCGGTCAACTGAAAGTAGGAAAGAACATTAGTGAACCCCTTTCAGCAACGTGTCAACCTTGTTCGCGGGAATCGCAAAGCCGATGTTTTGGGCGTTTTGAACCACGGCCAGGTTAACTCCCACCAGTTCACCGTCAAGATTGAGCAGGGCTCCGCCACTATTGCCGGGATTGATCGAAGCATCCGTTTGCAACAGGCCCGAACACACGTAACTGCAGCTGTTACTGGAGAAATCCCTGTCTTTGCCGCTGATGACCCCCACGGTCACCGAATTTTCCAACCCCAGAGGGTTTCCGATGGCAATGACCGTCTCTCCCACCATGATGTCGTTGAAATCTGCCAGTTTCGGGCTGTTGACGGCATACGGAAGATCGACCTTGAGCAGAGCCAGATCATCAGGCTGGCTTGCCTTGCTGAGTTTGGCCTCCAAAATGGTCCCATCATTGAGGACCACATAGATGTTCCTGGCCTTCATCACCACATGGGCATTGGTAACCACATAGCCGCTGTCACGCACAATGACTCCCGAGCCGATGCTCTTGTATTTCAGGGTACCTTCAAAGTAGGCTCTACCAAAATATTCACTGAAAAACGTGTCCAACTTGCTGCCGTACTCGCCCCACTCGGGAAGTTCTTTCAAATCCAGCACCGTCTCCGTTCTGATGTTGACCACAGCCGGTGCATAGCGTTGGATAACATGGACCACCGGCGTGTTGCGAAGCGATCCACTGTGCGAACTGGAACATGCCATTAGAGCAATGATCGTGGTGCAGGCAAACAATAGCTTGAGTCTCATCATCGATTCCTTTCGCTGCCGGCAGCTGTCTTATTTGCACGAAATCCAGGTCGACCGTCTCCATGGCTATATTCCGGGGTTGAGGTGAGCCCCGCGGCTCGCTTGATTCAACCCGGCCTGCCCGGGACCCGGAATCCTCTCCCTGAAAACCACAGTTTCCTCAAGATTGAGTAAAATAACTTTAACACATACAATGTAAAATTATACGGGTTGAGCGTAAAAGGGTAAATTTTTGCCAAGAGGCGGGGCGGTGACCCGGCAGGAACAGAGGAGCAAAGAAGGCAACATGAAAGCCGTGACATTCAAGCACAAAAGCCTTTGGCTGACGGACAAATCCAGGCCCGTTGTCGAGCAGGATCAAGTCCTCATCAAGGTGGTTATGGCCGGTATCTGCAGCACGGATGTAGAGCTCTTTGAAGGCTACTATGATTTCTCCGGTGTTCCCGGCCATGAATTTGTGGGAATCGTCCATGAATCGCCGGGCGACCCGCGCCTCGAGGGAAAACGGGTTGTCAGCGAAATCAATTGCGGCTGCGGAAACTGCCGCTGGTGCAAGCTCGCCAAGCAACGACATTGTGCCGCCCGTAAAGTGATCGGCATCAAGGACTGGGACGGCGCCTTCGCAGAGTATGTTCGAGTCCCCCTGGAGAATGTTCACCTCGTAGATGAATCCATCAGCAGCGCGGCTGCGGTTTTCGTGGAACCCCTGGCTGCCGCTCTGCAAGCGAGTCAGCAGGTTCACCTTCGCGCCGCCGACAGAATAGCGGTTCTGGGTGACGGCAAGCTGGGGTTATTGACGGCGATTGCCCTGCGGCACTTCAATCCGGACTTGATTCTCATCGGCAAGCACCAGGATAAGCTGGCCGTTGCTGCAGACCAGGGCGTCAAAACATACCGGAGAGCGATTTTCGGGTCGCCTGCAGAGCAAAGAGAAGTTCTCGGGTTTTTTGACATCGTAGTGGAGGCCACGGGCAAGGCGGAAGGCATCAGCGACGCCCTGGAACTCATCAGACCGGAAGGGACCATCGTGGCGAAGTCCACTCTGCACAAGCCTTCCCCCATCCATATGGCGCGCATGGTGGTCAACGAAATCCACCTGGTGGGCTCACGCTGCGGCGATTTCAACCTTGCCCTGGCCTTTCTTAGAAACCAATTGGTGAATGTGCTTCCGCTGATTGAAAAAGTCTATGACTTCACTGACTTTAAGGCTGCCTTCGAGCATGCCCGCCTCGCGGGCAGCAGGAAAATACTCCTGCGCTATTGACCCGCCCCGTCGTGAAACTTGCGATCGCCGCGACATGCGGGTATACCGGTTAAGCATTAGATGTTTCATTATTTGCAGGCCTTGTCGCTGGGTTTCGTCACGCCCAGGCGTGACGAAACCCAGCAGTGACTGCCGGCATAGGAATGCATGTTTCTTTCGTTAACAAGTATAATTTGTTGGTGTTCTCCTCTCGCAAGCAGACATTCAACCCGCGATCCAGGCGGGCCATGAAGAAGGCAGTGACCCCATGGAATATCAGGTGATCATCGTAGGCGCAGGACCAGCCGGCATTTTTGCCGCCCTCACCCTGGCACAGGCCGGCATCGACCGGGTGCTCGTCATCGAGCAGGGAAGAGATCTGTGCGACCGCCAGAGGTCTGAAGACATGTTGTGCGGCTGGGGAGGTGCCGGTGCGTTCAGTGACGGGAAGCTCACCCTTTCCCCCGAGGTCGGCGGCTCGCTGGGGGATTTCATCGATACGAAATCTTTGTACGCTCTTCTCGAAAGAGCCGATGGGATTTACGTGGAACACGGAGCTCCCGATCGGATGTTTGGTGCAATGTCTCCACGCATCGAGGATCTCGCAGACAGGGCCCGGCTCGCGGATCTGGAACTGGTTCCGGTACGCATCCGCCACATCGGCACGGACAATTGCAGGATCGTTTTGGATCGACTGCAAAAAACCCTGGCGGATCGTGTGGAAATTCGTCCAAGATGTCAGGTGCAGACATTGCTGGTAGAACATGGTCGTATCCGGGGGGTTAAACTGGCAGACGGCCAAATTCTCGACAGTCGCTTCGTAATCGCCGCACCGGGCCGCTCAGGAGCGAGCTGGATGAAAGGTCAGGCGGAGGCACTCGGACTCAAGACCAGGGCGAGTCCGGTTGACATCGGAGTGCGCGTGGAACTGCCGGCGGTGATCCTCAAAGACATCACCGATACCAGTTACGAGTCCAAACTGATTTACTATTCCAAAACATTTGACGATAAGGTGCGCACATTCTGCATGAATCCATACGGAGAAGTGGTGACGGAAAAGAATGGGGAGATCACCACCGTCAACGGCCACAGTTATGCCGAGCGCAAGAGCGCCAACACCAACTTTGCTATCCTGGTGAGCAGTGCCTTCACGGAACCTTTCGACGATCCGATAGCCTATGGACTCTACATTGCACGCTTGGCGAATCTCCTGGGAAAGGGCGCCATCATCCAACGACTGGGAGATCTTCTGGCCGGTCGGCGCAGCAACCACGCACGCATCGCCCGGTGCCTCACGCGGCCGACGCTGGCTGAAGCCATTCCCGGCGACTTGAGTTTCGTTTTCCCGTATCGGCTGCTGTTGAGTATCATTGAAATGCTGCAGGCGCTGGAAAAGCTCGCACCCGGGGTGTATTCGCGACACACGCTGCTGTACGGCGTGGAAGTCAAATTCTATTCCAATCGCATCCATGTGTCCCGTGAAATGGAGACCGAAGTAGCCAACCTGTTTGCCATCGGCGATGGTGCTGGAATCACCCGTGGCCTGCTGCAAGCCTCTGTCAGCGGAATCATGGCAGGGGAAGCCGTTGCTTCTCGATTCAGGCAGTAGCCGACACTTTTCACCAGGTTTAACAAGAAGGAGTCATTGATGCATGAAACCCGGGAACAAAAGGTGCTCGAGGCCATGAAGTCAGCCGGCAAACCCGTCAGACCTGGAGAACTGGCGAAATCGATGGGGATGGAAAGCAAAGCGGTCTCCAAAGCCATCGATGCCTTGAAAAAGAAGGGTAAAGTGGTTTCTCCCAAGAGATGCTATTACGCCCCGGCCGATTGAAGGGGGTAGAAATGACGCACTGTTGACAAATTGCTTGACAACGACCGTCTCTTTTGGCTTATTGAACACCGTTTAGAAAAATCGTCGTTTTTCAGCATCCCGGAACACGGTGCAAATCCGTGACGGTCCCGCCGCTGTGATCGGGGAGGGAATCTGCCTGGAGCTTGTGCTCGGCCACTTTCGAGGCTCACCTCGAGGGGAAGGCGGCAGATTTTTCCATGATCCGAGAGTCAGAAGACCTGCTGAGCAAACGTCGACGGGAACCCGATGGTAAAAGGAACCCGGATGAGCCGGATAACAACCGGCTTGTCCGGGTTTTTTTATTGTGAGCCCATCGATCGAATCAAAATTTCAACAACTCGAAGGAGGATCGTATGCAGAAGAAAGCTCGAATCATTTCTTATCGTCGTCGTTGCACGGATCTCAACCAGGGAACCGGATTGTCCCATTACATTCTGCTGACTGCCAAGAAAACCGAAAAGAAATAGGAAGGATGCATGATCACTGCACAAAGTATTAAAGAAGCGCCCCGTTATGCCAACACGGGATACGGTCCGCAGTTTGCCGTGCTGGAACTCGGCCTTACCGACCGCGTAGCCGTTGTTGAGCCCGATTCGGCCTTTTGGGCTTTGGTTGCGCGAGACGCCTTGGAAGATGTCCTGGCCGGCAGGCTGGTCACCGATTTTCATGAGCGGCAGGAAGACTTTCGGGTGGAAATGCAGCAGTTGCGCTTTGGCCTCAAACCATCGGCCGTCTATTTCAACCCGACCGAGCGCTGCAATTTCAACTGCAGCTACTGCTACTTGCCGGAAACAATGCGGTTGAGCGGTAAGAGCATGAGTAAAGCCGAGCTGCATGAGGCGTTGGAAAGGCTCAAAGACTATTTCGGCGCGATCTTGCCGGATCATGTCAGGCCCCAGTTGATCTTTCACGGAAGTGAGCCTATGTTGGCAAAAGATGCGGTGTTTGCCGGCATCGAAAGGTTCCGTGACGATTTCGCTTTCGGCATTCAGACCAATGCCTCGCTGCTTGACGATGAAGCCATCGCATTCCTGACGGACCAGCGGGTGGGCATCGGCGTATCCTTGGATGCGCCGACCGCGCAACTGGCCAACCTGACGCGCAAGACCTGGCAGGGTGCAGGAGCTTTTGAGCGGGTAATGAAGGTGATCGAGAACCTCTCCGGCTATCCGGCCTTCAACGTCATCACCACGGTGACTGAGAGCAATGTTCGAACCATTTCAACCATGGTCGACTTCTACCATGAGCATGGTGTCGGCACCGTGATGTTCAATCCGGTGCGCTGCACTCAGCCCGGCGGTCATCGGTTGAAACCGGCCAATGACGTGCTTGCCGAATACTTCTGCAAGGCCCTGGACAGAACCGGTGAGCTCTACCAGAGGACCGGCAGGAAGCTGGTGGTCGCCAACTTTGCCAATGTCCTGGCGGGGATTGTCGGCCCCACCACCAGGCGCCTCATGTGCGACCTGTCGCCCTGCGGCGGAGGGCGCTGCTTTTTTGCCGTGTCCGCCCATGGGGATGTCTTCCCGTGCAGTGAGTTCATCGGTTTTGATGCCTTCAACGGAGGCAACCTGTACCGGGATGACCTGTCTGCCATCCTGGCAAGCGAACCTTTCCAGTCGGTCACCAATCGCAAGGTTGAATCCATTGTCCCCTGTTCCGGATGCGCCATTCGACACTACTGTGGAGCGCCGTGCCCGGCTGAAGTCAAAGCCGTTGCCGGAACACTCAACGCACCCAGTCCCTACTGCGAATTTTACGAGGAGCAGGTGCGTTACGCCTTCCGGGTGATCGCCGCAGGGGCGGAACAGGCTTACCTGTGGGACGGCTGGCAGGAAGAGAGCGAACCAAGTTTTTGCTGGATTTGAACCAACCTTGATCGTTGGGCTCAAGCGGCATCGGCCAACCATCGGCCGGTGCCGCCTCGTCTTTCCTTTTCCCATCACTTCACACCCCGTCCCGAGCAACACCGCCGGTCCCTTTCGCAACACCCTTGTTGACTCAAGCGTTCAGAATTTAGTGGAAATGATTTGTAAATGCTTATAATTAGAAAGTATAGAAATTTCCGGTTACTTTTCACAGACGCCGACGGGTAAAGTTTGCTGTTCTGTTCCCGCGCTGTTGTTTGCAAAATCCTGGGAGGCTGGAGTGAAAAAGAGAGCCCTTTGCGTGCTGATTCTGTTGATTTTACTTGCATCGCAGTCCGGCTGTGAGCAGTCCGATCTGGATACCGTTATGCCAAAAGTTTCCCCCGGGGTCACGGATCAGGAAATCGTGCTGGGCTCTTCGCTGGCGCTGCAGGGTCATGCCAGTTTTCTAGGGACTCAGACTTTGCGCGGGGCGCTCTGCTATATTAATTATGTGAACGATAACGGTGGAATTCACGGGCGCAAAATTAACATCACAGCCTACGACGACAGCTACGATCCGCCAAAATGCCTGGCCAATACGCAGAAGTTAATCATCGACGACAAAGTATTCGCTCTCTTTTGTTATGTGGGCACGCCCACTACGGTCAAGATCCTGCCTCTGGTGGAAGAAGCCCGGATTCCTCTGGTGGGCATGTTTACCGGCGCCAATGCATTGCGGGACCCATTCAATGCCTACGTGATCAATGTGCGCGCCTCTTATTATCAGGAAACCCGGGCTGCAGTGGCTCATTTGCTCAAGGATTTGGGCCTCAGTAAAATCGCCGTCTTTTATCAATACGACGCATTCGGCTTCGACGGCCTCACCGGGACCGAGCTCGCCTTAAAAGAATTCAACCTGGCTCCGGTTGCAGGCGGCTCCTACATCCGAGGCACCATGGAAGTGACCGAGGGACTCAATAAGATTATCGGCTCCGGGGCCGAAGCGGTTGTCATGATCGGAACCTATGATCCTTGTGCCAAGTTCATCCGCCTCGCCGTCGAACGAGGATACAATCCGGTCTTTTACCTGGTTTCCTTCGTCGGTGCCGAGGAACTGGCTCGCAGGCTTGCCGCGCAACGCGATATAACGGTGATCATGTCGCAGGTGGTGCCGCCGCCCGAAGGCGGTCAGCCCAAATCGCTGCTGGAAGGGGAAACCGGTTATGTGACTTTGCTCAACAAGTACTTTCCGGACGATAAACCGAACTTTGTGGGATTCGAAGGATATATCAACGCGCGGGTCCTGGTGGAAGGACTCGATCGGGCCGGGCGCGATTTGACCAGAGAAGGTTTTATCGCCGCGGTTGAGTCCATTCAGAATTATGCGCTCGGATCGGATCTCGAAATTTCCTTCGGCAGTGATGACCATCAAGGTCTCGACCAGGTCTATTTCACTTTGTTGGAAAACGGCGAGTTCGTTTTAGTTCAAGATTGGACCGAAATTGAGAAGGAAATTTCGGCGCGCAAACCGGGCGCGGCACCCCCGGAGGAGATTTCTCAACGGCCATGAAACGGTTTGCCGATATCAGCCTGAAGAACAAGTTCTTTTTTGCCAACCTGGTGGTGATCCTCATCATCAGCGCTACCATCGCTTTCCTCGCCCGCTGGATACTGGTTTCGACTCTCATTTCCGAATTGGAATTGAGGGGCGTAGCCATCGCTCGCACCATTGCCGAACGGGGCAGTGGTTACATCCTCGACAAAAACTACCCGGAACTGCTGGGCCTGATATTTGATGAGGCGAAGCTGACCGAACGCCAACATCTTGTTTCCTACATTTTTATCACCGATCAGGACAATGAGGTCATCAGTCACACCTTCACCCGTCCGTTCCCTGCCGAGCTGCGCCACGCCAATCCGGTGCCGGCCGGCGAAATCCGCAGCGTGCGATTGTTTGCCATTGGAGACCAGGCCGCCTACGATATCGCCACTCCCATCACCCAGGGGATCTATCGCATCGGGATGGTGCATGTGGGGCTGAACAAGAGCCATATCGACAGCCTGGTGGCAAAATTGCGCTTCGCCTTTCTCGGCTACCTTTCGGTCATCATTATCATCATATTTGTTCTCAGTCACTGGCTCTCCAAATACATCACCATGCCCATTTCCAAACTGACCAGGATATCCGACGAGCTGAGCCGCGGCAATTTTGATGTTCAGCTGGACAGCAATTCTCATTTTGAAGATTTTGTCCTGGACAGCACGCCCATAGTCGTGTATGCAATTGTTATTTGGACTGTTTTTAGGCCCATAACAATTTGCAGCAGGACTGGAGGGGAGATGTCCAATAAACCGGTTAAATTGGAGACGTTGTTGAGCTTTCTGCGAGCCGCCATTGATCACTTCCCGGATCAGCGAACCGGCAACAATACCACCTATAGCATGCAAGACATTGGTATGGCCGCGTTTTCCGTGTTCTACACTCAGAATCCTTCATTCCTCGCACATCAAAAAGCAATGCGCCAACGCACCGGTAGAGACAATACTCAAACTATTTTTGGTATCCAACAAATTCCTTCCGATAACCACATCCGAGACATGCTTGACCCAGTTGCTCCATCATATCTTTCGCAGGTCTTTGACAATGTGTTCGAAACTCTTAAAACGCAGAATCTGCTCTCGCCTATGCTCTGGTACCGGGACAATTTGGCGATGGCCTTTGATGGTACCTACCATTTTTCATCCAAGAAGATTCATTGCCCGAATTGTTCAACCACTATGCGCAAAGATGGTTCGGTAACCTATCATCATAGTGCCATTACACCGGTGATCGTAAACCCTGCCCACAACGTGGCGATTTCCCTGGCTCCTGAATTCGTTGTCCCTCAAGATGGCAGTGACAAACAGGACTGTGAAACCAATGCCGCTAAGCGGTGGCTGGAAAAGCACGGCGATAAATTCCGTAAAATTGCTGTAACTATTCTGGGCGACGACCTCTATTGTCGTCAACCAATGTGCCGGCTGGTTCTCTCCAAGGGGTTCAACTTCTTGTTTGTGTGCAAGCCCGATTCGCATAAAAGCCTTTATCGATGGGTGGAACTGCTGGAGCAGCATGGAGACCTCAACCAATTTGTTATCACCCGTTGGAATGGGAAGCAGCGGGAGATCTACACCTATAAATACGCCAACGACGTGCCTCTGCGCGACACCGAAGATGCATTGACAGTCAACTGGATGGAGTTGACCATTTCCAAAGAAGACGGTCAAGTGCTCTACAAAAATGCCTTTGCCACCAATTTTAAGATTACCGATCATAATGTGGAGATCCTTGTCGCCGGTGGCCGCAGCCGCTGGAAAGTAGAAAATGAGAACAATAATACGCTGAAGACCAAAGGCTACAATCTCGAACACAATTACGGACACGGCAAGCAGCACCTGTCCTCACTGCTGGTCGCCTTCAACCTGCTGGCCTTTTTGTTCCATACCGTCTTGGAATGGACCGACCAAGACTACCAGCGGCTTCGAAAGATTCTACCGTCACGCAAGACATTCTTCGATGACCTACGGGCCTTGACCCGCTACATTTGTTTTGATAGCTGGCAACACCTCCTGGACTTTATGCTAAAGGGCCTTACGCGCGCTGCACCTGGATAAGCGATGGATTGTAGAGAGGACATCTTCAGCGTATATTGCCCGCCCGCAACACGAACTACAGACAAGATTGAACTCGGAAACGTCTTACCAGAAGACGCAGGCTATATCTTTGCCCTCGCATCACCTGGGAGCAAGTGCGAAAAACTCGACAAAACCCAAAATGAGAATTGCTGTCAGCTGGACCTGCACCAGGTACGAGGAGGATGGGAGCCGCATGACTGCCCTGCTTTTGCCAGCAATGACCTGCCCTGCTGGCACTTCGATCAGGTGGACCCGTTAATCGCCCGTCCCGAAAACGGCAGCGAGGAACTGAGGACTTGTCGCAAATGTGAATTCTATCGCCGGCAGCGGGGCGATGAAGTGGCCCAGCTGGCCGATTCCTTCTACAATATGATTTGGAGCATTCGACTGTACCGCAGGCGCCTGCACGAGTCGGAGGAAAAATACAGGTCTTTATTCGACAGTGGGCCGGACCCAATTTTTGTGGTGGATTGCGGTACGTTCGAAATACTCGATGCCAATCCGCGCGCGGTGGAAGTCTACGGCTATCCCAAAAGCGAGCTGCTTGGCAGGTCTTTCCTCGAACTTGGGCCGGAAAACACCGCCTCCTGCCTCGCTTCGTTCGAAGAGGAGGGAGGCAGCCAGGGATCTGCGTACTACCCGAAGGTGATGCACTACCGTAAAGGAAACAAACCCTTCTTCGTAAGCCTGCATGCCTGCCACATCAGTTACCGGGAAAGGCCGGCCATCATTATCTCTTCTACCGACATATCCGAGATGATTGAAAAAGATGCACAGTTGATTCAAGCGAGCAAGATGAAGTCTTTGGGGGAAATGTCCGCCGGCATTGCCCATGAGCTCAATCAGCCTCTGAACGCAATCAAAATGGGAAGCGATTTTTTGGCGATGGTGAGCGAGCAGAATCTCGAGGTCCCCGGGGACCATCTCCACCAGGTCGTCAGTGAAATCAGCACCCAGGTGGACCGGGCCGCTGAAATCATCAACACCCTCAGGTCGTTCGGCAGAAAGGCGGAACTGGTAACGGAAAAAGTCGATATCAACAAGCCGATTCGCGGAGTGGTCTCCATTGTCAAGAGACAGTTCGAGCTTGAAAACATTCAGATTCAATTGCAGCTTTCCGACCAAATCCCAGCCATTCTTGCTCATGACAACAAGCTGCAACAGATCTTTTTCAACCTGGCGGCCAACGCCCGCGATGCGATTAATGAGAAGGCCGAGACCCACGGCGGAGCGCCCGGTGGTGCGATCACCATTCGTTCTTACCAGGACGGCGACCAGGTGGTGGCTGAAGTCCAGGACACCGGCATCGGCATCCCTGAATCGGTGCGGGACAAGATTTTCGAGCCTTTTTTCAGCACCAAGGAAACCAGCAACGATATGGGCCTCGGTCTCGCCATCACTTACGGCATAGTGCAGGACTACGGAGGCGAGATCCAGGTCATGAACCGGGAGGGCGAAGGAACCACCTTCAAACTGAGTTTTGCAGCGGCGCATTGATGCGGCGTTTTAAGGCGTGTGACTGATAGAATCCACTGCAGGGAGGATGAATGGAAAAAGTACTTGTCATTGATGACGAAAAACCGACCCTCGTTATGTTCAGAATGACCCTGAACGCTTACGGGTATACCGTGTTTACCGCAGAAAACGGCAGAGAGGGGCTGGAAGTTTTCGAGCGGGAACACCCGCCGTTGGTCCTCACCGACATCAAGATGCCGGGCATGGATGGTATCGAGGTGCTCAAACGCATCAAGGAGATCGAGCCAAGAACCGAAGTGATTGTCATTACGGGCCATGGCGACATGGAGCTGGCCATCAAAGCGCTCAATCTTGACGCGACCGATTTCATCAATAAACCCATCCAGCGCCATTTGCTCGAACAGGCCCTGAAGCGAGCCAAGGAAAGAAGACAACTGGCCAAGAACAAGGAAAACGAGATTAGACTGGAACCGTTGGGCACATGTGCCGTGCTGCACATCCAGGGAAATCTGACCTCACACTCGGAAGCCAGGCTGCAGGAAGCTTATAAGCGGGCAGTGGAAATGGACAGGAAGACCATTATCCTTCATTTTCTCGAAAATGCATCCATCAACGGCGCCGGCATTGCTCTACTGACTCAACTGCTGCTCGATAGTCAAAAGCAGGGACAGGAAGTGCTGATCGCCGGACTGTCGGAGAATTTCAGGAAGGTGTTCGAGATTGTCGGCATCTCCAGGTTGGTCAAGTCCCATGAATCACTGGAGCAGGCCTTGAGTGGAGCCTGAATCGGAAACGGCCGCTGTTTTTTTACAGAATCAATCATTGGAGCTCATCCGTTGATGAAATTCCAAAGGAGTGTTACCCATGAAGATGAATCGGCGGAACAAAGGTATGCTCATTTTATTAATTTTATCGTGTTCGGCGTTTTTTGCGGGACCAGCTTTCTGTGACAGTCCTCCTGAAGAAGGGGACACCCTGCCTGACATGGAGCTCACCAGTCCAACCGGGGAGGCCGACCGCCAATACCTGGGGGTGCAGGGGGCCACTTTCAAGCTCAAGGACCTCGATGCCAAGGTAATAGTGATCGAAGTCATTGGTGTCTACTGTCCCTATTGCTATGAGCAGGCGCCGCTTTTTAGAAACCTGTTCAACCGGCTGCAGAAGGGCAAACTGCAGGACAAGGTAAAGATGTTCGGGATAGCTGCAGGGGGTACTGCCATGGAAATAGAGCACCTGCGCAAGGAAGGCCAGTACAATTACCCGCTGGTGCAAGACCCCCGATACAGCGTGCACAAGTCATTGGGGGAGCCGCGCACGCCTTTCACCATGGTGGTTGATCAAGAGGGAAAGCTCCTTTACGTGCATCCGGGCACAATCAAAGACATTGACCCGTTCTACGACAGGATCGGCAAGCTCGCAGAATAGCCCATGCAAATCGATACCTCACAATGGCGCAGTGCGTCTGACCCGGCCCAAAAAACCCGCGGCGAGCTCGACAGGAGGGTATTTTTCCTGGAGACTCTCCTGGAGACTTCACGGGAACTGGACGGCCTGATACAACCCAAACGAATTATGGACGTTTTCCTGCTGATGACGATGGGCTCTTTGGGCATCGGTACAGGATTGATACTGCTGCTCAACACCAGAAGTCGGCAGGGGAGCATGCTTCACAGGGGTATCCCCGAGTCCGAAGCGACCAGTCTTCAGCAGAATCTGTGGCCGATTTATGAACAGTTCTATGCCCAGGAAGCGCACCCCGGCCTGACCTGCTGCGTGCCGAAAATTTTGAATCGCGACAGCCTGCCTGAACATTCGCCACTGCCCGGGCAAACGGAACTTGTTGTGCTGTGGAACATCAGCCAGGAATACTGCGGTCTCTTGGGACTGGGCAGGAAGATATCCGCGCAGCCCTTTGAAGAAGATGATTACAGCCTGCTCTCGAACCTCATCAACATTCTGGTCAGTGCACTGTCCCACGCGCTTTTCACACAGAATATTCAACAGCTCAACGCCGAGCTGCAGAAGCAGAACATCCGCCTGACGGAAACTCTCGAACTGGCTCAGCACGCTCGCGACGACCTGGACCGACGCGTGCATCACCTCAGGAGCCTGTACGAACTGACAGCTGAGTTGAGCCCTATTGCTGAATCCCAGAGGCTGCTGGAGGCGTTCCTGTTGAATATCCTGGGAACATTTGGAGTGAAAGGGGGATTTGCCCTGATCTATGAACGCTCCGCTCAAACGGTCAAAACCGTAGCCCGGGGAACCAGCCGGCAGCTTCATATCGCTGCAAAGGAAGCCGATAAACTGTTCTACAGGTGCCTGGCTGCAGCCGCGAAACGCACAATGGAGCCTCTGACCGTCTCGCGTCTGCAGGATCCGCAAGCGCTTTTCGGCGAGCTCGATCTTGGTATCAACATGCAGACGGCGGCCATGCTTGTTGTCGACCAGTCGGCTCTGGGGCTCGTGGGTCTCGGACCAACCCTGGCCGGTCTGCCCCTGGCGGACGAAGAAGAGCAGCTGTTTTTTGCCCAAGCCGCCAATTTCATGATTTTTTTCAGGAATGTGCGCGCCTTTGAGACCATTCAGTGCCTCAATGAAGATTTGCTGCAAGCCAACCGGGAGCTCAAGCAGACGATTGCCGACCTCACCGAGGCGCGCCACACCATTAAAGTACTGGAAAGAGCGAAAACAGCACTGAAGGGTGTGCTGCAGCGCCAGGCCGATCGCATCGGTCGGGCGAGTGTGCTGGATGTTTCATTGATCCTGCTTGCCGCGCTGATTCTTGCCTGCACTTTTAACTACGCCAATCCCCATGGTATTTCCGTCTTGCCGCAAGCGATTGTTCAGGAGCCGCCTGCCGAAATCGATGCGGTCACGGCGAGAGCGCTGCAGCAGGCCGGACAGGCGGTCATAGTCGATGCCAGACCGCCGGAATTTTATCGTCAGAAGCACATTGCCGACTCGGTGAACGTGCCCGCGGCGTTGTTTGAGATCATCTACAAAATGAAGCTGACAAGACTGGTCAATGCAGAAACCGTTGTGATCGTGTACGGGCGCAACATCAGTCGACGCTATGACGAGCATGTGGGACAGCTGCTGATGGCACGTGAACATGACAAGGTTAGAATACTCTCCGGAGGACTAAGGGCTTGGCAACAGCAGGGATATCCCGTGAGGCCATGAAGTTTTCGGGGCGCCTCTGGAATCTGGTGACTCACCCGTACCTGGTGCTGGCCATCCGCTTGTACATAGGGGGGCTTTTCATTTACGCCAGTATGTACAAGATCAATTATGCGGGAGAATTTGCCGAAACCATTGCCGGTTACCAGTTGGTACCGTACTGGGCGGTGAACCTGGCGGCGCTGGTTATGCCTTGGGCCGAACTGATCTGTGGCCTTTTTCTGGTGATCGGCTTCCGCACCAAGTCGGCCGCTGCGATCATCATCGGGTTGTTGGCATTGTTTGCCGCTGCCATTGCAATAAGCCTGATGCGCAACCTGCCGATTGGATGCGGCTGCTTTCATGCATTGGGGGAGCAGATGAGCTGGAGGACCTTGGTGCGCGACCTGGTTTGGCTGGCGCTGGCCGTATACGTGTACGCGTTCGATTCGGCGCTGCAGATTGAAAAAAACCTTTTTTTGAGTGTCAGGGAGCTCTAATGATCAATCGCGTTTTTTGCGTTTCCTTCGTGCTCCTGCAGTTGCTGGTCGCGCTCTGCTCCTGCGGAGAGCAGCCTGCCCTGGTTGGCACATATGAGGCGACCAATCCACAGGACCCGGAACACGTGGTGGTGCTGGTGCTCCAGAGCGGGGGCAATGGCTCATGGAGCTTCGCAGATGAAGAGGTGCCCGTCCGCTGGGAACAAAGGAAGGAGCAGATCTGGCTGCACCACAAAGGCGGCGGAATCCTGGCAGGCAAAATCAGCGGGGCCGGCGAAATCGAAATTGTGCTGCCCGGCATCGGCAGCATGCTGTTCAAAAGACAGAAGATCACATCAGCTGCCGGATTGCTCAATCGGCTATTCACAGAGCGCGGGTCGCGGGTGTATAGTGCACGGAATTGCGCTCTTGTGTGTTTCAACCGGAACCTGGCGGAGGTTTTTGACCGGTGATCCAATATGTTCCAGGGGCATTAAGGCCCTCTTTTGCGGTATCGAGGTTTTGGATCACGGCCGAAGCATCCGCAAAACCTGCAAAATGAAAGGAGTCGTCATGAAGTTGGCTAAAATTTTGGTTTTATGGATCTTGGGGCTGGTGTTGCTCACCGGCTTGGGCTGTTCTTCGGAGAAGAAGGAAGAAGCGGTAAACGCGCCTCAAGAATCGAGTCAGGCTGAGCAGGCGAGTCCGGTAATGCGGTGTCAGGAAAAATTTGAACAACTGGATACAAGCAAAGATGGCAAAGTTTCCTACGAGGAATTCACCGCGGTTGCGCATCCCGTCGGCAATTCCGAATTGATTTTCAAGGGAAGAGATAAAGACGCGGATGGATTTCTAACTATCGAGGAGTTCTGTTTGGGCAAAGGGATGGGAAGAGGCGCGGGAGCGCGCAGACAATAGCCTTCCGGCTTTCCCGAGGAGCCGATAAAGTCCCGGCCTAATGCCCGTCCGGGACTTGACTAATGCCCACAACACATTACAATTAGCACACCAATAAGCTCATCTTTACCGAAGGGGGCGAAACGGGTTCGACGGAGGTAAAGAAGCTTAAGTTGCATGCCGAGGTCCCGATTCCTCGTAAAACCGTTGGGGCTAAACATAAACGCAGACGATTATGCGTACGCCGTAGCCGCTTAAAGCGGCTACCGTTCCTCCGGTCTTTTCTCGCGAGGCCGGGTTGGAGCGTCGACTCAGCGAGATGGCTCTCAGTACGGCGCCTACAGTGCTGAAGGCGAGAATTCAGTGGGCTAGCCTGACGGGAAGCCTGCCTGTGGGGGTCCCCAAAGGTGAACACCTAAAACGCAGGCTAAGCATGTAGAAGCTTAAGCGGAATGCTTTCGGACGCGGGTTCGACTCCCGCCGCCTCCACCAAATTATTTTAGTAACATCAATAAGTGACAAAAAAACTTTTGTAAGCATGTGAAAAATCACGTTATCGCCCACCTCAAAAATTGAGTCTTTTCAAGATGACTTTCGGCGAAATCCCGCGGTCGAAAACCGGAATTTTTTAAACAAAGATGGCCAACGCTCCGGATAGACTGATAGTACCCGTTGCACCGCCCCCGCTTCACTGAATCTGTCTTCCTGAAACCTATTTAGAAATTGGTTGGAGAGCTTAGCATAATGGATATGCTCTTCAAACATTGAAGGCTCCTACTGAACGCGTACTGCGGATCACATTAACCTGAATTCGCGATTTACTATCGTCAAATCCCTCCTCCCGGATTCGCTGCATGATCTGAACGGCCGAATAGGAGTGAGTTTCCAGCATGCGGATGATGGAGTGTTTGAAAGGATCGAGCTTGCTTGTCCTCCGCGCATAGGATTTTCTTGGGCGGAAGCGCTTTTCCTGGAGCCACTTTTCCACTGTTCGGGGATCAGGTCCGAGCTCTCGTGCAATCTGTGTGGGCTTTAGACCTTCTTGCTCATGGTAGGCTTTGATTTTGGGAAATAGCTCGAAATCTATCATTTGGCTCCTCCCATCATTTGCCTGAAGATCTGTGCAATGGCTACAGGCTGGTGAAGGGGCACCCTATCGGGACGCTCCACCAAAGGCTCCAGGGAGAGTACCTGGTAGAGAGGCTTTTCATAGGCGATGAGCCTTGCCGTGACCAGGTTTTGGCGGGCCTCATTCAGAGCGGGCAAGTCCATGGTAAGCCGTGTCATTAGCTATGCGTCGGAGTAGTAGCCGAGCCCCTGGGAATCGGCCACGGTAACCAGGAACAGGTAGAGGGCAGCCGCCGGATGACTGATCGATTCAATGAATCGGTCACGGACCAGACGGTGATCCACCCAGCTGAACTTGCCGGGGACCTTGCGGATACGCTGTGGACAGATGGGATACTTTTGGATCATGAGTTCCTCCTGGTGCCAGGCATTGCGCGGGTCCGGAAGGAAGAAAACGTGACAGTTCTTGCACTTTGCGAAGAAGAAAGAATCTATACATGGATTGCTTGGAAGAAGATACCGGCGGGGAAACCCGCATGTTCATGCCGCCGATTTTGAGACGCTATCAGGTCGCCGCTGACAGATGGTGCTTGTTCCCGGAAGAAAGTGATCGGCAAAAGCATCCCGAATGGTTCCGACTCCCCATTCGTCGCGGGTCTCCTGCTCTCGGAAAGGCTGAATCATATTCAGCATCTTCTGCCGATCTTCGTCGGCAAAATCAATCCAGCTAAATGATGTGGTGAGCTCTGCTCGTTTTACCTTCATGCCGTTGGCTAACCGATATGCGGCTTCAATGGCGCTTGTGCGCAGTGTTTTGGGCGCATCGACAAGGGCCTTATCCCCGGTTCGTGGCAGGGTGATATCGAAAAGAAGATCAGGGGGCGGAGAGCTTTCTGGCATGTTCCAACGGAATCCTTGCCCGTATCGTATCCCGATCCTCGTAAATTTCCTCGATTTTGCCGGCGAGGCGCCAGAATGGTTGGTCCCCATCCTCCACGATGCCCCGACCGCGGAGCAAATCTTTTACCACAAGCAGGTTGAGCAGCCATTGGGAACGGCCTGTGAGGATCATTGTCTTCATAGTCGCATCGGGCATGACGCTGCACCCTAAGTCTCTGAGATAAATCGAGTTGCTCAGGGTTCTCCAGATGGCTTCCAGAACGATCGGTAGCCTGCCGAAGCTCTTTTGTTCAGTGAGTCTCAGGTAGATGCTGTAAAGATCCTGTGCCGGAATCTCCATGCTGGCATTGCGCTTTTTGGCCAATAGAGCCCGTTCCAGCGCCCGCTGCTCCAATTCATGTTCCGAAAGACTCCCGCCGGCAAGCTCCTCAAACTCATCTCTCGTGACCGGCAGCAGGGAAATCTGCTGGGTTCCGACGACTGCCCCGGCGTCGGCCAATCGTTTCAAAAGACGGTCATAGACGATCTGCTCTGCGGAATCCAGATAACACAGATTCAATACGATGATGGTTTCATGCTTCTGTCCGATTCTATCTATTCGACCGATGCGCTGCTCCACTTTCATCGGGTTCCAGGGAAGATCGAAGTTGACTAAAAAGTCCGCTGTCTGCAGATTGAGACCTTCAGCGGCAGCGTCGGTACAAACCAGCACGTCGATTTCTTCCCGCAGAAACCGGTGCTTGATTTCCTCCCGCTCCACCCCGACCATTCGATGTGTTCCTGGATCCAGGTATTGGCCTCCCTGACCGGAATAGGTTCCAATCAGCAGATCGGGGTCGGCGGTGCGCAGTCGAGCGACAATGTCCGTAAGGGTGTCGTAAAATCGTGTGAAGACCACCGTCTGCCTGATTCTGCCCGTCCCATCGATGCGTCTAGCTCCAAGTACCTTGAGCAGTTCCGTCATTTTGGTCGAAGCTCCGGATATTTCAGTCAAGGCCGACAGCAAATTCTGCAGCTGCCCTTTCTCCCATTTTAAATCTTCGGGAGTTCTATCTTTCAATAAAGCCTGTACGGCCTCGCTATCATCCTCGGATTCTTCCAGCACATCTTCAACATCGAGCTCTTCATCTGTTATGCCCTCACCATTAGTGAGATGCTGAAGGGTTGCCTCAACTTTCGCGAGCCGCCTGAGGGTCTCGCGGATGGCAAAGAGGCTCGACGCAAACCGCAGCCGCAAAAAGCTCAGAATAAATCCTACAAAAGTTCGACGCCGTGTGTCTCCGCCTCCTCCCAGCCGTGCTGCCAGCCCCTGGCAATAGGCCTCCAAAAGATCATAGACCCTGCGCTCCAGATCGTTCATCACGATTTTGGGAATGGGCCAGATCTTTCGCTCTGCCAGGTTGGAGTTCAACTGCCCCTGGTCGCGATAGATCTCGAGCAGCGACCGGTTGTGGCGCAGCATAACTCGAGACAAGGGCGAGCTCACAAAGATGAGTCGCAGCATGCCTTGTCTGTCTCTCCCTCTCGGTACGCGTCCCTGTTCCAACCATTGCCTGGCGGCGAGTCGGATTCGACCATCGATAACGGCATCTTCAGTAAATTCCCGGAAAAAGGGGTCCTGGCTCTTGACGGCCTTGGTGCAGGAACGCAGGAATTCCCATTCATCGGCATCTACTTCTTCTTCATTGACCAGTTTGCCGAGGATCGTATAGTAGCAATGCATTAGAGTCGGATCGAAAAGAAACGGGCCCGCCCTCCCGGTCAGCTGAATTAAGTCCGCCGCCTCTACCGGGTCCAATTGCATCGGGGTAGCGGTTGCCAGCAAAAGACTGCGGCATGCCTGCATTAAGTCCTTCTGCAATACTTTATAAAGGTTGACGGCGGAGCAACTTCCACAGGCGCTGCACTGGTGCCGTCAATCTCCAAGGGGCGACCGGTCAAACTCTCGCCAAATTGAATCAGTCGCCTGCGCACCGCTTCGGGAATGGTCAGAACTCTCAGGGCGGGATTTTGATCGTTCCAGAGGGATTCAAACTCCTGTTCGGCTTCTTCTACTCTCAGCAGTTCCGTATTGCCCTGCCAGTCGCAATGGACATCTATATTCTCGGCGTTAAGAGTGAGGGCGCTCTTCGATTCATTTAAAGAGCCCGAAATATAAAGTCGGCTGCCGAAAGAGTCCGCAAAGAGGCCCCACTTCATGTGGACGTAACCGTCCTCTACCGCGTCTACTGCCAGTGGTTCGCCGGTCAACGCATGGACGCGGAAGGCGACTCGCACTTCCAGGCGTTCTCGGGCAACCATCCACCCCAAGAGCTGGACCCCTCGTACCACCTCCTCCGGCCATGTCTCAAGGCCCTCCAGCTCGTCGTTAAGCCGTTTTTCCAGCCGCTCTTCAGAGCCCTGCAGAATAGCGGCAACATCTTCGTGTTCGAGATCGGCACCCACAATGAGGCGCATTTGACCCTCTCTGCCGGCAAACGCCGAAAACCCTTGGGATGCGGCAGCTAAGGATGTGGAGCGGAAATATCCGGCAACCCGGTCGTAACGGACCGAACGTAGAAGGACGGGGATGTAGAAATCGTGCAGTATATCAACGGACTTGCCATCGGGCTTGACGGCAGAGGTGCGATAGGAAATGCGCCATGGAAATCCTTTGAGCCCCTCGGTTTTATCGCTGGATTCTCTCATAATGATCCGGGCTTACGAGCGTTGGTTCCTAACTGATTTCCTTCCATCAATTCTGTATATCGCAAGGTTATCCCGTTGCCAGGGATCGCACACTGAATACTTCGTCCTCAGTCAACGGTTCAATGAGCGATTCAGCTACTGTCAACACCGCGATGGTGTTCCCCAGAGCGTTGAACACTTCCAGTGAGTATCCATCTTCGGCATCTGGAACAGAATGGTGATCCACAATAGTTGCCACATCACCCTTCTTCAACCTTTTATCGGGAAGGTCCCTGGTTAAGACCACTTCCTCAAATAATTCGTATTTCATTACCTTTTTCCTTTATCCGGGTACATCGTTATAAACTTGGTGATGTTGGTCGCCCTTTCTATCATCCAGATGGTGCATACGGCCAGGCTCCTTCCATTGGGACCCATCAGCTCGCCCGTGATCTCGTACAGGTCGCCGTATGGCGATTTTTCCGTCAGTAAGGCATCCCGCGGCAGTATCTGGTTGCGTAGGTCATCTTCCAGGATCTCCCAGTTGTCTCGGATATATCCCGCTTGACTGAGCCATTTAGATTTATCGTTTCTTTTCCTTGGAGTCAGCAGGTATTTTGTTAATTTTTCGGTGGAAATGAGAGCATCACGGCTCAGTCTCATGGATCTGCCCGCCAATCACTTTTGCTTGAGCGATCAATTCATCTTCAGTCCAAACCGAAGGGTTTCGGCCTCACGACGAAGGTCTGGATCAACCATCTCTTTGGCCCAGACATCCAAAAGATCCAGGATTCTCTCTTCATGGCCTGTAGCGTGCTTCTCGAGGTAGGGGCGGGCGCCGGTAATATCGCTTTCTCGATAGCTCTGAATTAGTCCATGCAGCACGTCCCAATCCGTCAGAGGACTTTCCAACCGTTTGGTGTTGCGCTCTTCAGGGAGCGCTAACCTTAGTTTTGAACCGCTGCGGAGCAAAGGAGCATGGTAGTCGTTATCCCCGGCCGAAGACGCTCGACTGCGGCCTCTACTCCCTCCCGCTTCCTGGTTGATGCCAATCATATTCCCTTCAATTCGATATCCACCTGATTTGGCAGTAAGGACTATGTTGAGGGAGCGTGACAAGTTGAGCGCTTCATCATATGGAAACGAGTTCAATCCCCATATGCCGTATGCGGTGAGGGCCATCGCCGTTTCCGGATCCAAATCCGCCACAGTTAAACGCCCCGAAGTGATTCGTTTGATCTGATTCTCGGCTACGACCCGGCTGGCCTCATTCATGGCTCGGATCGGGCCGACTTCTTCATCTCCGTCCATGACCGGCCATTGTTCGGACAGCACATGCAAAGCTCGTCCATAACAGGCCACCATTTCATCCACGGGATTGAGCTTCAACTCTGCAAACTCCTTTAGGCCCTGCTCCACAGCACTCTGAATTTTATGCTGTACGCCCTGGCCGCCAAGGCCGCTCCAAAAGGCGGGGAACGAATTTGACTCTGATCTTTTGCGACAGGACAGAAAGACGAAACTAGCTGCAGCTGCCATGTCTTTTTGGTGGAGCGATGCCCCTGATTCGGATTCGATGGGGAAGGATGCAGTTATTGTCCAACCGCTGTCGATCAGGGAACGTGTAAGGACTTCCCACCCATCCTGAGTCTTATGGGTGAACATGATTGTCATTAATCCTTCATCCTTTAAAACCCGCCGACATTCCGAGAAAATTTCCTTCATTAATTCTTCATACCTTGTCTTCGCAGAAGCGGTATTACCGTCCCGAACTGGATTTGCAACCGCTTCATCGCTCTTGTTCACCAACCTACGGAAAATATGCCGGGGTAGAGGTCTCCAAGTGTCCGCCGCTGCCAGACGTAGAAGTAGTCCGAGAGCTCACCGTATTGGACATTGTTGTAATAGGGCGGATCCATACAGACTAGTGTGAAGGCGTGGTGATTATACTCCATGTCTAGCTTGAAGACCGCAACCAGAGCCAGATTGCGGCAGACGCGAGAGTCATGATGCTGACAGGAATGCCAACTCGCGCATGAGATAGTGCAGCGTTCCACCAAAATTCCATTTTTCTGCCAAGGTTCCTTCCGGGCTGCCGGCGACTTTCCTGTATTTCGCAGTGATGCCTTCTTTAATTCGCTTTCTGTCTTCCTGACAGAATTTGTTCTCCATACTTGGCCGAACCCTCTGATTCAATAAGACCCTTTCGAGCTGTTCCGATTGTTGAAGAAAAAAGTGCAACAAAGTGGAGAGTCTTTCCAAAAAAGGCCTCCCGCCCTCCTTCAGTTGGGTTTTGCCGCAGAAACTTTGAGGCTTGCGACCGAAGCGGAAAGATCTTTGATTTTTTCAGAAGATAGATCCAAATCCGCGTAGATTGCCTGTAATGTCGGGTCTGCAGAGATGAGCTCGATAGGGTAGATGTCCTCGCCAACCACCTTAATTTCCTCAAATCCTGCATCTTCCATGGCTGCGAGGTACTCCTGCTTCATCAAAGCTCCGGCTATGCAGCCCACATAAGCTTCCACGGATTGGCGGATAATTGGGGGTAGTTCTTTCAGCAGGACCATGTCGGAGACCATCAGACGACCGCCCGGTTTCAACACTCGGAACGCTTCTTGGAAGACCTTTTTCTTGTCAGGGGATAGATTGATCACACAGTTGGAAATGATAATATCGACATGATCGTCGGAAACCGGCAGGCTTTCGATTTCTCCCAGTCGAAACTCGACGTTTGTGAAGTTGCCTTGCGCGGCATTTTGCCTTGCCTTTTCGATCATCTCGGGGGTCATATCCACTCCGATCACCTTGCCTTTAGGTCCTACCTTGGAGGCCGCAAGAAAGCAGTCGAATCCGGCTCCGGAGCCAAGATCGAGAACCACTTCTCCCTCCTTGAGAGAAGCGAGCGCCACCGGGTTGCCGCAGCCAAGCCCAAGGTTTGAGCCGTCCGGCACAGCCTGCAGTTCCTCATTGCTGTAACCTATTCTTTTGCTGATGCCTTCCGCCTGGGCGGTACTTCCGCAGCACGTGCTATTGCTTCCGCAGCAGGGTATATTCTGCAACGCCACCTTCGCATATCCTGATTTCACCGCTCTTTTGATCTCTTCAGCTTTCATCTCAAACATCTCCTTCTGAATGTCCAATCTTATCAGAATCCACTGATACTCTTCAGCACCGGACCGAGGAATTCCTTGACCCGCTCCGCAAGGGCATCAGCTTTAATCAACGTGAAGCAACATATCTCTCCGTCCTTTTGCCAGCTGATGAGGGCAAGCTTATCGCCCGCCCGGATGTTTGCCCTGTCGCGCAGTTCCTTCGGCAAAACCATCTGCCCTCTCTCGTCAACCGCAATGAGCGACTCGATCTTGCAGCAGTCTTGGTCCTTGGCCTCGGGACCGCAACAGGGCTCGATCTTGCTTTTTCTTGCCATGATTTCTGTCTCCACGGAATGCTAAAATAGATTCAGCACATTCAGAATATTCTGCTTGCTCGGACAATATCATGACAATGTTCTTTGTCAAGTCCAAAGATTTGGGCTCAGCTCCCGGCGATGGCCCTCCGAATCAGTTCGCTTGGAGGTATTTTTGAAAGCTGCCCAGCTTCTCCCAAGTAGGTGCGTCATCCCAAGCCGTAGTTCAACGATTTGTCAGCCTCGGGCTCTATGGCGCGGCCATTGACTCGAACCGTGGGCGAGCCCGGGAACTTCAGGGCCGTTGCCTGTTCTGCCGTATCGACGACAATCACATGGAGGCGAACTCAGCAATTCCCGCAACCGGCTTAAAGTCGGTTCTGGCATCACGCTCGCTTGAGACCTTTCGTAAAGTGCGAGGCTCTATTTCAAGGCACTTTACTGTATTACCCAATATTTTTTTGGAATAGGTTGCGCACCGTTGCAGGACATTTCACACAAAAGCCCGCCGTTGCCGCAGGTGGCGGTCTCAAACTGCAGGATGGGATGATCGATGCCGAACCGATGAGAAAGTTTGTGTCGAATCGCTTCCGCCAGGTTTGCCGTCTGGCTGACGGGTTGATCGTCAACCACCACGTGGCAGGAAAACGCGACGCTGGATGAGCTTACATTCCAGGCATGCAGATAATGCACGTTGCAGATGCCGGGAAAGTCCTTCAGAAAAGTTCTAATTTTTTGAATATTCAATCCCTTCGGGGTGGCGTTCATAAGAATCAAGCCGGCTTCCTTCAAGATCGACCAGCAGTTTTTCAGGATGAATAAGACGATGACCAACGAGAGCATCGGGTCCAGCCAATACCACGGTTTAAACATCAAAATCAGGCCGTTTACCAGCACCACAACCGATGTCAAGAGGTCGCCCAGCATGTGCAGGAAGGCGCCGCGGACGTTCAGGCTGTGCTTTGCATCGCGGTGCAGCAGCACTGCGAAAAAGCCGTTGCCAAGCACGCCGATCCCGGCGATCAGCATGACCAGCTTGCCTGAGACGGCTTCCGGGTGATGAAATCGGTGTAGAGCCTCGTAAATGATAAAGCCTGCCGCCCCGATGAGGATGACAATATTAAAACAGGCGGCCAGCACTTCGGCACGCTGATAACCGAAGGTGTTGCGCGGGGAAGCCCCTTTGCGCCCGATCAGGTAGGCGAAGTAGGCTGCCAGGATGGCGGTGAAGTCGCTGAAATTGTGGGCTGCATCGGAACTCAGCGCCACACTGCCGGCGTATATGCCGCCAACCACCTGGGCCGATGGAATGATGAAATTGAGCCCCAGAGTGATCAGCAGCCGCGACCCGCCGGTGCTTTCCACATCGACGTGATGATGCGTGCAGTGAGTGTCGTGGGCATGGAGGTGGTTTTCACGATGACCAGCTGGAAGGTGTTCGCTGTTCGCATGATCTCCACAGCACGAATGGGAACTTTCAGGATGATGCGTCATGGAACCATCCTTTGTCTCCTTTCGTAACATTTTTGCTGTGAGAACCGGCCGAGGCTGCTTCGGTGGGCAGCCCATTTTCCAGCCACACCGTCCAGCCGTTGACCAGCACCTGCACGTTGCTGTAGCCCTACCCGAGAAGCGCCGTCGCCGGTTCTTTACTCAGCCCGCAGCCTGCGGAATGCTTCTCAATTGCATGCAAGTGCGCTCATGAATACCATCCATATTCACCTCGATGGAGCATAGAATCAGTCAGAACGACCGCCATTGAAATGGGAAGAAGTTCTCAAATTCATGCCATTCTTGGAATCAAAAGGACCGGACAGGGGGCGAGCCGGGCGATGTTATAGGCGACGCTTCCCAGAAAAAGTTCAGAGACCAGTCCCTTTCCTTGAGTCCCCATGACCACCAGGGAATAGTCTCCTGTCGTCAGGCACTCCATTATTTTTGGCACAGGATGGCCTTTGAAAATTCTGCCACGAACCTGTGGCACTCCTGAAATCTCCATATCCTTCACCACGGCTTCGATCTCACTTTGACCGGCATTCTCGGGCTGTTTCAGGACGGACCAAGGGGAGATGTAGGTGGTCTCCAACACATGCAAAACGGTAACCTCGGAAAGTCCCTTGGGAACCAGATACTTGAGATATTCAGCAGCGCCGGCGGCCACTTCCGAAAAATCGGTCGGAAAAAGAACGTGGCGCAGCAGCTCCGAAGTGCGCAACTGGCAACTGCCTTCACGCCCTCCTTCCATTAGCCGATCGACATTTACAAGGAGGGTCGGGAATCGGGCATTGTGCAGCACGGCAGCGGATACGGAGCCCAGCACCGCCTCCCGCCAGGCCGATTTACCGTGAGATCCCAGCACAATGAGGGAAGCACAATGCTTTTGCGCCACTTCGTTCAGGGAGAAAGCCGGCAGGCCGATGGGCGTTTCTACAACCACTTCAAACCCCTGGCTTTCCAATTGTGACTTTTGCTCTTCCAGTCTGGGACGGGCTGCCGCACGTGCGGATTCCTCCGCCCCGACCAGGCCTTTGGTGACGATGACATGGGTGAGTATCGCCTGCGAGGCTCCCAGCGCCCGAAGCTCCGCCCCGCAGCCTACGATCAGGTCCCAGTCTGCAGAAAGGTCTGTGGCCAATACCATCTTTTCCAGCATCACTTTTTCTCCTCATCGTTACATATTCAAATCGCTGCCGCACTCAGTGCCTGCCCTTATCCGGTTTGGAGTCCGCATGCAGGGATTCATGTGCGCAAGTGGGGCAAAGCAATACCTCCGCATCGCCTCTGCGGCATTGAAAAAAGAGCGAGCTCCCCGCTTCGGCCCCGCAAGCCGCACACACCGGCGGGGTGAAATACTTCTGCTTGAATTTCAGAGCCACGCCCACCAGGCTGATCAGCACCGGAACCTCCACCAGTGGCCCGATAACGGCGGCAAAAGCTTCACCCGAGTCCACGCCGAATACGGCCACGGCAACCGCTATGGCGAGCTCGAAATTGTTCGAGGCGGCGGTGAAGCTCAAGGTGGTCGCCTGCCCGTAGGTTGCGCCCACCTTGGCCGACATGTAGAAACTCACCAGGAACATGACCACAAAGTAGATGCAAAGGGGGATCGCGATTCGGACAACGTCGAGCGGCAGCTCGACAATGTATTCGCCCTTGAGTGAGAACATCACCACAATGGTAAAAAGCAGTGCAATCAGCGTGATGGGGCTGATCTTCGGGATGTATTTCTGTTCATACCACTCCCGGCCTTTGGTCTTCAGTCCGATCAGCCGCGAGAGCATTCCCGCAAGGAAGGGAATCCCGAGATAGATGAAAACACTCTCGGCAATTTGACCGATGGAAATGTTGACGACCGCACCCGTGATGCCGATCAAGGGAGGAAGCACGGTAATGAAAATGTAGGCATAAACGGAAAAGAAGAGCACCTGAAAAATGGAATTGAAAGCCACCAGACCGGCGCAGTATTCCGTATCTCCCCCGGCGAGATCGTTCCACACGATCACCATCGCGATGCAGCGGGCGAGCCCGATCATGATCAATCCCACCATGAATTCGTGGTGCCCGGAAAGGAAGGCGACTGCCAGCAGAAACATCAGGATAGGACCGACGATCCAGTTTTGCACCAAAGACAGGGTCAATACCTTGACGTTGCGGAAGACCTGGCCCAGTTCTTCATACTTCACTTTGGCAAGAGGCGGATACATCATCAGGATCAACCCGATGGCAATGGGGATGTTGGTGGTCCCCACCTGAAAGTAATTGATCACATTGCGAATGCCGGGATAGAAATACCCGCCGCCGACGCCGACCGCCATGGCCAGAAAAATCCACAGCGTCAGGAAACGATCCAGAAAGGAAAGCCGCTTGGCCACTGATTCCATCTAAACAATCCTCCTTTGTCAGTGAACAGTGAACTGTGATGAGTGAACTGTGAGCAGTTATTTGGCCTTCAGGTATTCAATGAGGCCTAAGGTCATCTTTCTGACATTTTCGATACCTCTTTCCAGGGCAATCGAACTTTCTGTGCTCACTCATCACTCATCACTGCTTCCGGAAGTTTTTCCACAAACACCCTGATTTCGTCGCGTACGCGCCGGTAGTGAGCCAAATTTTCCTCTTCACTTGAACTTCCGGCGGCAAGTTTTGGCGGATCATCAAACCCTACGTGCATCACTTTGGTCTTAGCCGGGAAAAACGGGCACGACTCGTGGGCTCTGTCACATACGGTGACAACGTAGTCAAGACCGATTTGCTCGACCTCAGAGACATCCTTTGATCGATGTTGCGATATGTCTATGCCGACTTCAGCCATCGCCTTGACCGCCCTTGGGTCGATGCCATGTGGCTCCACTCCGGCCTGCTCCAGAGTAGCTTTGGCGCAGCCAAGCTCACAGCCGTCAATGACCACCATCTGCGGAACATCCTTTGCCGATTGGATAAAGCCCTGCAGTTTGCCGCCAATGCCGGCCAAACAAAATATTTTGCCGAAGCCTTCCTGAGTCAGCTCGACGCCAGCCTGATTGGACAACTGCCCCACATTTGAGCCGCCCGAGCAGGCCAAGATCATAATGTTTCCACTCAGCACAACAACTCTCAGCCACTTTTGTCCTCCTTTACCTTCTGAAACTCCAATTTTGCATTTATTGTTGATCACCACAAAGAGCACTGAGAATTACGAAGAAAAGACAAAGAGGTAAATAAATTCCTCTTTGTGATCTTGGTGGCCTTCGTGGTTCAAATAAAATCAACTAATTACGTAAGAAGTGCAAAACCATAGATTCTGAGACTGTCTATAGCCCGGAACCTGACACTTTTGCCCGAAGGCTAAAAGCAAGAGGCTGGAAGCAGGCATCAGCCTTCCCGTTTCCTGCCTCTCGCCTCCAGCATCTAGCTGATCCAGCCTTTGACCTCATCCTTGGTGGGGACTTTACCTACCGACTTGACTATACCATCAATAACTACGGCGGGTGTTCCGAATACGCCGTAGCTGCCGATATCCAGTATGTTGGTGATCTTTTCGATGTTGGCCTGTATACCGGCTTCGCTAACAGCTTCTTTAACCACTTTTTCCGTTTGTTGGCACTTCGGGCAGCCAGGACCCAATACTTTGATTTCCATTTGAATCTCCTTTCTTATTTATCTTTTGACCACAATGACAGGATTCTTGCTGTGCCGGATAACGTGCTCAGAGTCCGAAGTGCTTTCAGCCTCGCTTTGGCTAATGACGTGCAAAAGTATCACCTCTTTTATGCCGCTGCCTTTCATCTCAACCAAACAACTCAGAGCCTTCGAGGACTCTTCAGAAAGATCAGTCGGGTAAAGAATTTTTTTAAACACTTCGGTTACCTCCATTGGAGCCCAAGTGTTTTGAGCCGGTTCCCTAACTGAAATAATGCCCGAAGATCATCCCGCAGATGGTGGACATGACCACCACGAGAATCACAAAAACCAGGGTCTTTTTGCTTCCCATGATACTTCGAATTACCAGCATGTTGGGCAAAGAAAGCGCCGGGCCCGCCAAAAGCAGTCCCGCCGCCAGCACACCGCCAAACAGGAGCGGCGTGAAGTCCCCCGATGAAATGGAAAGCGCCATCCGTCAGCTTGTATCCCGTGCGGTCGCGTCGACAGAGGTGATCGATATTTTCGCGGCGGCAGGCATGGAGAAACCGGACATCTCGATCATGTCGGATGAGTTCCCCGAAGAGGTGCAGGCTCTACCTCAGAGGAACCTGGCCCTGGAGTTGCTGAAAAAACTGATCAATGACGAGATCAGGTCGCGCTCGAAAAAGAATGTGGTTCAGGCCCGTTCCTTTGCGGAGATGCTGGAGCAATCGGTACGAAAATATCAGAACCGCACCATAGAAACCGCAGAGGTCATTCAAGAACTGATCCGGCTCGCCAGGGAACTGCGGGAGGCGGGAAAGCGCGGGGAGACACTCGGCCTGAACGAGCGCCAGGGCAAGGCTCTGGGCTATCTCTTCCAGCACGGCAGGCTGACCATCCAGGACTTTGAAGCCCTCTGCCCGACCGTCAACCGCCGCAGCCTGCAGAGGGACCTGAAGGGGATGCTGGACAAGAATTTGATCACCGCCGAGGGGGCGACCAATCAGTTGGTCTATCGGCTTCCTGGGTGACTTCCGGGGTAGCTTGCGACAAACTCGCGACAAAACTTGCGACAAACTCACGACACGGCTTGCGACATGCCCTGGCTCAACGATCAAGTACCGACCAAGTAACCGACCAAGTAGATTTACGGCTCCATCTCCAGCAGAAACCGCCAGACCGGCACCACCTCGATGGTACCGAAGCCCACGGGGATGGTCTCATCGGTGCGCCAGGTGACGATGGTCCCCTCCGCCACCGCCAGCTCGACCATGGCTTCGGAGAGGGAACGGACCTCACTCTGCTTGACGCGGGGATCGGCCAGCGAGGCGCAGACCTGGACCAGCAGTATGGCTCGTTCTTGTCCCGGCACTGACGGCAGCAGCGCGACAAGGTCCACCTCCCGGCCCGTCTTGGTCTTGTGATAGAAGATTTCCGGCGTCACCCGGCGCAGCGCGGTGAACACCAGGTTCTCCAGCAGGCTGTCGCGGTTGGTGAGGATGCCGGAGCTGACCGAGGCCGCCAGGCCGTGGTCGATGCAGTATGCCTTGCGGGGATTGAGGCTGATGCGGGTCGGCGAGTTGGAAAAGATGTTCACGCTGAACAGCAGCCCGGCATTTTCGAACGCGACGAGCCAATCGACCACCGAGCTTTTGCGCACCCGGTGTCATTCATGCTTGGCCTGCCGGAAAAAGCAAATGGTTTGCCGAAGAGGCTGGCAATTCTGTTTGATTCGTGGTTGGGAACCAAACCGCCGTCCGAAATCTTTGACAAGAGCAATCCCGCTTTGCGGAAAACGGGCGCGGATGTTACATAGAGGAAGTGTGGTTTACGCCGCTTCCCGCTCGTGCCAGGCGACGATGCCGCCGAGCCGCTCCTGCCGTTTGACCGATCCTGCGGATGTGCGCCGGAAATCGGCGCAGATGACGTTGTTGCCGGTGCCCTGGCGGGAACGCTGGGTGTGGTAGTAATCGAGCCAGGCGCGGTTGATGTGGGCCAGTTGGCCGAGCCCGAAGCAGATGAAGTGGTTCAGGCACTGGTGCTTGCAGGTGCCGATGAAGGATTCGCAGAAGGCGTTGGCCTGCTGCATCACTCAGGCCTCACCGGGATGAAAGGTCGGCTGGCTCATGTAGACCCGGCGGCTGCCCGGATGCAGGAAGACCAGCACATAGGCGTCGAACTTGCCGCGCACTGTGTAGACCGGCTTGGTGAAGAAGTCGCAGGACACCAGCGATTCCATGTGGGCGCTGACGAACTTCGACCAGGGAAGGGCGGGCTTGCTTTTGGTCTTCTCGGGAGGTGGCGGGCAATCGGAGCGCTTCAGGATGTCGCGGATGGTGGTGACCCCCACAAATGAAGTGATGCAACACCGTGGCATGTCGTCCATTGAGTGATTCAACCGGCTGTGGAGGGAGAACCCATGTTCCGTTGTGACATTGAAGAAGATTTGGGGATAAGATGGATCAAGGTGGAAGGACGAATCGACAGTTTGAATGCTCCACTGCTGCAGCGCGAAATGCACCGCTTGATCACCTCCGGAGAACGGATTCTGGTGGCCGATTTGAGCCGTACGAGCTACCTCAGCAGCGCCGGTTTGCGCGTTCTCATGGAGGCCTTCAAACAGCTGAAAAAGGTGGAAGGGGTAATCTATTTCCACCGAATCTCGGCGCCCGTCAGAAGCGTATTTGAAATGAGCAACCTGACGGAAATATTCATCTTGGTTGAGGGAATGGAGGAAATTCAAGAACGGTTGCACGGAGGCAAATCTCCGCTGTCGGTGGTGTCCTCAGAGATGGACGGAATCTCGGTCGATGCTTTGGAGCGTGACTCCGTTTCCCCGGGTGAATTCTTCACGTTCGGTTCCCCAGACAAACTGTCAAGCGCTTCCTATTGTGAAAGTGACGTGGCGACGGTCACCTCGGATGAGGTCCGGTTCGCCACAGGTCTGGCGGCATTGGGCGAACATTACGGCGAATACAAGGACCTCTTTGGCGAAGCCATGACCGTACAGGGCAACTTTTTCTACTACCCTGCCGTGAATCGTCCTGCAGTGGACTATATGCTCTGTTCGCAAGGGAAAGGGAGCTTCGCCTGCAAGTATTTGCATGGCTTTGGTTTCAACGGCGACTACCGCCGCATTCTCTCCTTTGAACATGGGGAGCGTTTTGTCGATTTGAGCAAACTGGCGCAGCTCTGTGTTACAATCAGTTCGGCCGACTTGCTGGGGATCGTTTTACTGGCGGAAAGTAAGGGCTTTTGGGGAATGCACCTGAAACGGTCTCCCATTAGCGAGAACCGACCGGCCAATGGAAAAGACATTTTTGCCGCGGAAAATTTTACTCAATGGGTCAATTTCCCCGTGGAACCGGGGGAAATTGACCACATCATCGTCGCTTGCGGGATCGTGGCGCGCGACGGGAAAAAGGCGTCTGCGCGGGTGCAGCAGGTGGTGGGGGAAGGCAAGAATTTCCATTTGCACGCCGGGGTCTTCGCCCGGGAACCGCTCAACAGAAAGATTGAATCGTTTGACCAGGAGTTGTCCCGCATCATCACCGAGCTGCCGATTTATAAGGTCCAGCATGCACTGGGGCGCACCTTATTCAGCAGAGGAATGGCGGGAATCGTTGAACTGCAAGGATAAAGCCCATGGAACTGTGGATTGGTGCACTGAATCTCGGATTCCTGTATGCCTTCATGACGATGGGCGTATTTCTGACCTTTCGCGTTCATGACTTCCCCGATATAACGGTCGACGGCAGTTTCACCTCCGGAGCAGCCCTGGCGGCGGTGCTCATCGTGGCCAAGGTACACCCTCTCATTGCGCTGCTGGCGGCATTCGCCGTGGGGGCCGCGGCAGGCGCAGCAACCTCCTTCATCAACACGCGCTTCAACGTCAACGGTCTGCTCGCCGGAATTCTGGTCATGACCGGTCTTTATTCCATCAACTTGCACATCATGGGGCGGTCGAACATCCCGCTGTTGGATCAGGCCACTTTTCCAGACTATCTGGAGGCAGTCAATCCCGGTCTGCACCCGGAAGCCTGGATCACTCTGATATTGCTACCGGTGATGCTGGCTTTCTGGCTGCTGACAGGGTTGTTTTTCAAAACGGATTTAGGAATTTCCATGCGTGCTACAGGTAACAACCCCATCATGGCTGCCGCTGCCGGAGTCGATGTGGCACGCATGAAGACCTTCGGCGTGGCGCTGGCCAACGGCCTGGTGGGCGTTTCCGGCGGCCTGGTTGCCCAGTACCAGGGATTTGCCGATATCGGCATGGGTATGGGAACCATTGTGATCGGCCTGGCTGCCGTCATCATCGGAGAATCCCTGATCCGCAGCCGGTCGCTCTATGCCAAAGTTTTGAGCGTGATCGTCGGCTCGATCATTTTCCGCATGCTCATTGCGGGAGCTCTTTTTCTCGGCATGAACCCGATCGATCTGAAACTGTTGACCGCCGTCTTTGTGCTGACCACTCTGGTGGCATCCAGGGCTTTGACGCACGGGACGGGCCTTACAGAAGACCGCCGTCGTTGGAGCCTCTCGCAGCCGATATGGCGGCGGATTGGCTTGGGAGCTGCGGCATTGCTGACGGCAATGGTTTTGGTCTGGACGTACCGCACCCCCGGTGGCGTCCCCAACCCGTCCAGCCGTACCGCTAAAATCGGCGTCTTACAGATCTCGGATCATGGTCTGCTGAACATCACCCGAGACAGTCTGATCGAGGAGTTGGCCAGGCTTGGCTACAAGAACGGCGACCATTGCACGATCGATCTGGCAAATGCCAACGGCGACCTGCCCACCGTCAACACCATTCTCGACAAGTTCATCCAGGATGGGATGGATGTCATCGTACCCATTTCTACGCCCTGCACGCAGGCAGCCATCAACAAAGTCAAGGATAGACCCGTGGTTTTTGCCACGGTCGCCAATCCTTTTATCATCGGCGCCGGCCGATCCGCAACGGATCATCTGTCCAATGTCACCGGGGTATACGGCTGGGTGCCGATGGACAAGACCATGGAACTGGTACGATCCATCATTCCCGGTCGCATGAGAATAGGTTCTATCTGGGACCCGGCCCATGCCAATTCCGTATTCAATGTCACACTGCTGGAGGATGCCATACGTGGGAACCCGGACGTGACCTTGATCGGGGCCACCATCAGCAGTTCCTCGGAGGTCTACCAGGCGGCATTGTCTCTCGTTCAAAAAGACATTGACGCCTTCCTCCTGGTTCCGGACAACATTGTCTATTCGGCCTTTGAATCGGTCGTCAAGGCGGCCCGGCCCAAACACATCCCGATTTTCCTGAGCGATGTGGAGCGGCTGGGCGACGGGGCGCTGGGCGCCCTCGGGTATGATTACACAGCCAGCGGCATCCAGGCGGCGCGGCTGGTGGAACGTGTGCTCAAAGGAGAAAACCCGCGCGACATCCCATTTGAGAGGTATCACCAACTCACTGTGGGAATTAACCTTAAGGTCGCCAAGGAACTGGGCATGACCATCCCGCAGGGGGTACTCGAAAAAGCCACCCGCGTGTACGGCGGCGATAACTCGCGTGCGGTTCTGGATGCCGCCCAATAGACGGGAGGGGAGTCGTTCGTCCTGAGCAGTCATGGCGGGATGCCGCTATGCGCTTGCGTCGATGGGGCAACATGACGAGGAAGTGATGATCCGAATAACGCAACTGCACAAAACCTTCAATCCGGGCACGGTCAATGAAGTTCATGCCCTCCGGGGAGTCAGCCTGCAAATGCGGGCGGGGGAGTTTGTCAGTCTCATCGGCACCAACGGTTCCGGCAAATCCACCCTGCTCAACGGAGTGGCCGGCACTTTTCTGCCGGACTCCGGGACCGTTGAAATTGCCGGCGAGGATGTGTCGTGCAGGATGGATTATCAGCGGGCCAGGCATGTTTCGCGGGTATTCCAGAATCCGTTCATGGGCACCGCAGCGGACATGAGCGTCGTTGAAAATCTGCACATGGCTTACCTGCGCGGTAAAAGGAGCTACCCGAAGGTGGGATTGACCCGGGAACGACGCGAGGTGTATCGAGAGCAAGTGAAACTGCTGGAGATGCAACTGGAAGATCGTTTGGACGATGTCATCGGGACGCTTTCCGGAGGTCAGAGGCAGGCCCTGACTCTCCTCATGGCGATCATCAGCAAGCCAAAGGTGTTGTTGCTGGATGAACACACGGCGGCACTGGATCCCAAGTCGGCGGCTCAGGTGATTCACCTCACCCGGCGATTCATCGCCGCGCAACAGCTCACCACCCTCGTAGTGACGCACAGCATGCAACAAGCCCTGGAGCTCGGCGATCGGACCGTCATGATGAACAAAGGAGAGATCATTGACGACATCTCGCGGGAAGAAAAACAGCACCTGACAGTAAACGATCTGCTGGATAAATTTGCGGAACTGCGCAAGGCGGAGCGATTGACCGAGGATATGCTGGAAGCATTGCGCCGCGAATATCTGTAGACCCAACGGTGGCAAAGGATGCATCGAGGAGGCTCTGCACGAGAGCGCCTCGAGCACATGGTCGACCCATGAAGATCATTTTTGCACTGCTCCTGATCATCTTCCTGGCGTTCAGCGGATATCACCTCTCCTTTCGAAACTTCAAATTGCCGCTTTTTGCGCGCCACTTCTACATGACGGGGATCGAGTTCATTTTTCTGGGACTCCTGCTCGGCCCGCGTTATTTGAACATCCTGGACAGCAAAACGCAGAGCGGGCTGGCTCCCCTTGCTGCCCTACTGCTCGGATGGATCGGGCTGCTGTACGGTTTTCAGTTCGAAATCAAGAAACTGCGTCGCTTTCCCCTGGAATATCTGGCGGCAGCCAACCTGCAAGCAGGGATCACTTTCTTTCTGGTGCTCTTTGGAGCCTACTTCACTCTACCCTATTTTCTTGCAATACCGCCCTCCCAGAAAATGGTTGTCGCCCTCACCCTTGCGGCCGCCGCCGCTTGCACCGCTCAAACGGGACTGGCTCTCATGTCTCCGGATTTTCCGGGGCGCAGGCACGAATTCACTCGGTTCTTGCGCTACATTTCCAGCATTGACGGTCTTGTTGCTCTGGTCATCTTTGGATTCGCTTATGTCTTGCGCCCATCGGTCCTGACAGACGCTTCCGTTTGGTCGAGCCTCCCCCGGGCGGCCATTGTCAGTCTTGGCGTATGTTCGGTCCTACTCATACTGTTCAGCCTTTTTCTGCAGAAATTTCCAAACGATGACGAGCTCGCCCTGATCGTGGTCGGGATGGCGATTGTGATCAGTGGCACGGCTTCGATCCTGAATTTTTCCCCATTGCTTGCCACCTTTTTCGTCGGCTTCGGGCTGGTGAACTTTTCCAGAGACAAAGAGCGCATTTACCGCATCCTGATCAGCATAGAAAAACCTTGCTATCTGCTTCTGATGGTTTTTCTCGGGGTACGATGGGAGCTGGAAACCGCCTGGATTTTGTTGCTGGCCGCCGGCTACTGGCTGTGGCGCTTCATGGGTAAGGTGGCGGGCGGGTTTGCCGTAACACGAATTGTCGTACCACAAAAAAAATGGCCGGCCAATCTGGGATTTGGGCTGGTCGATCAGGGCGGACTGGCCATGGTCATCCTGTTGGACTTTGCCCAGAGCTTTCCCTTTGAAATATCCGGTCAAGTGATCAGCCTTGCACTGCTGGCCATCGTTTTGAGTGACACAGCAAGCCCCCACCTGCTGAGAATACTGTTGCACAGGAGCCGGGCATGAAACGTTCGCGAAAATCCCAAACCACTCCTTTTAAACCTTACGTGCTGGCCTTCCTGCTGCTGTCCGGGCTGGCACTATGGCTGCAGAAGGTTCCGTTGGAATCGAGCTGGCAACATGCCGGCATGACAGACTTTTCTCTGGGGATGGTGCTACTGGTGGCTTTCGTCACCGGTCAAACGGCCAAAGCCATCGGCCTGCCCATGATCAGCGGTTACATTTTTGCGGGCATCGTGGCAGGACCATATGTCTCCGGCTTCCTCAGTGCGGGCATGGTGGATGATTTGCACCTTATCGATGATCTTGCTCTCAGTTTCATAGCTCTCACGGCGGGGGGCAGCCTGCACTTGGATTTCTTAAAGAAAAGAGTCAAAGCCATTGCACTTAACGTAGCTGCTCAGACTCTGGCTGTCTTTGCACTGGTAGCCTCTTTTGTTTACGCCCTGGCTGAACAATTTGCGTTTACCAAAAACCTCTCTCCGGTCGAAGTGGCCACTCTCGCCATCCTCCTGGGGGTAGTCTGTATCGCCCGGTCACCTTCTTCAACCATTGCGGTCATTAGCGAATGCGGAGCCCGCGGGGTATTTACGGAAACCGTGCTGGGCGTGACGGTAGTGATCGACGTGATCATCATCATCCTTTTCACGCTCGCCCTAACCGTCTGTGAAATGCTGCAATCAACCATTGCCGCCATGGATCATACGGTGTTTGCGGCACTCACCGCAGAAATCGTCGCATCCATCGTTGTGGGTGCCATTGCGGGCAAAGGGATAGCGCTCTACATCGAGCGAATCGGCCATGATCTTGCACTCTTTCTTCTATTCTTTGGCTTTGGAGTGACCCGGTTGTCTCTGTGGCTGAACCAATTCATGCAGGCGCAATTCCAAGTCGCGCTGCATCTCGAACCATTGCTCATCTGCATGAGTGCGGGATTGACGGTGCAAAATTTCAGCACAACGGGCGGGGCGTTTATGGAGAGCCTGCACCGATTGTCCCCGCCCATTTATGTTTTGTTTTTCTCTCTGGCGGGCTCCTCGCTGAATCTGGCAGCTCTTGGGCAAACCTGGCTGCTGGCTTTGTGCCTTGCCACCGTCAGAGCCGCAGCCCTGTTTGTGGGTGCCTGGTTGGCGGGAACCGCGAGCAGAGACCGTCCCTTGCACAACCGCCTTGCGTGGATGGGATATCTTGCTCAAGCGGGCGTTTCGCTGGGGCTTGCGCAATTGGCAGCACGTGAATTTTCCGTCATCGGTGATTACTTCTGCACCATCGTGCTCGCCGTCATTACTCTCAATCAGGTGCTCGGCCCGATAACCTTAAGATGTGCCCTGAATTTGACCGGCGAAGCACCGCCAGGCCAGCGGCCGGCATGATCACAAAAGCCCTACGGCTGCGAAGCGTCCTTCACAGCCCGTCCCAGCTTCTTTTCAATGTGCAGCCGGTGCTGTTTGGGATCCACTTCGAGCCCCAGCTTCCCCGCACGGAGCAACGGGAGCACACAATACATTCCCATGTGTGGTCGGCCCGCGTCGTGGAATAGGGCCTCCAGGTAAGCTACCGCTTGATCCAAAATCTGCCGGCGGTCAATGGCGGTAAAAATGGTCTTGTTGTGCGTCATACCGCCGCTGGTCAGGGTTCGAAAACCTGCGAATATGGGTACGTGATGGCTGATCAGCTGAAGCAGGTCGGTTGATTCCACGACGGTGGCTCCGGTGACGCCGATATCCAGCCAACCGGTCATGAGCTCATCGAGCAGTTCCTCATCGTTGATCACAGCCAGCAGCAGATACATGCAATCTTCTCATATGGTGCGCCCACGTGTGCACTGTTTGTGATGCCTGAATTCAGTGACCTCTGCCAAGCAAAAATCGCCCAATTCAGCCGATAGTCTATAATTGTTAATAAGTTGCAAAGTAATGAAGCTTTCCTCAGTTGGGCAAAACCGCACCCCCCCCGCCTGCGACGATTTCACACGGTCGGGAGCTCAGACGTGCAGTTCGGGCAGCGTGTCGCCTTGACGGGAATGGCGGTGAAGCACTTGGGGCAATCTTTGGTGGTGGGCTCAGCAACGGGCTCTTCCTCTTGGCGCTTGAAACGGTTCATTTGCTTGATGACCATAAATATTGCAAAGGCTACGATGATGAAATCCAAAACATTATTGATGAATACCCCGTAATTGATGGCGACCGCATCGGCCGTTGCGGTCTTCTCCCTGAGGGTGACGGCCAGCTGCGAAAAGTCGATGTTGCCGAGAAGCAGACCGACAGGCGGCATGATAACGTCGTTCACCAGTGAGCTGACAATTTTTCCGAAGGCAGCACCGATAATAATACCCACAGCCATATCGACGACATTGCCGCGCATAGCAAATTCTTTAAATTCCTTAATCATTCCCATTTGTTTTCTCCTGATGCCTTAGCCATGAGGTGATCTGTACACTGTCCGCTTCTTTCAATTACTTCACATCCTCCTTTCCGGAATCCTTAGTGTCTTGAACGTAAGCTGTTTTCCTCCAAGCAGTCTCAAAGCATGTGCCGCGGCACCGATTGTGCCTACCGATTTCTCATCCAGTTTCGCACTGCAACCGGTGCACAAGTTGGTCTTCATGCCAAAACGTACCTGCAGCACCCATTCTGTCAGCCATCATCCGTTACCCGGACATTGCCGTGTCCATTCTGATCAGGCGGGATTCGGCAGGGTTGGATACGCAGACCTCCAGCGCTTTCCGAAAGCCGCTTTCAGCCTCAATTGGGCGATTGCGGCGCTCGTCACAATGGCGGACCAAACTCAATCGCAGACAAGTACCCAGACAAAAAAATCCGCATATTAAAAAAGGCGTGCGAACAGCACCACGCCAATGGTGAAAGCAACCAACCCCCACAGACGCGTCGCCGTTTCTTCCGCACTGTCAAACCACCATACCAACAGTGAATTGATTTGAGCCGGTCGAGCCAACGCCAGGTACGCGCCCTTGGTCAACGCAATGACCCCAATAATCAGGGCCAGCCAGAAGACTTCCGTTACCATGAAGGCCCCAGCCACGAACAACAGACCCACAACCGTGGGCACGATGGCCCACAGCCTCAAGTTCATTGCAAAAACAAGCCCTTTCAGGAAACTTCGCATCTGCTGAGTGTAAAGAACAATGGCCGCACCCAAAGCAACCCAGACAACTGAAAAAACCAAAAAGAATCCCCGCATCTGACTACCCCCTGCTGTAGATGAACCTGATACGCTGCAAAGCAGACCCTGTAACGGTTCCTCTGGTTCGCCGGCTGCTGTGTTCCGGCCGGAATGCCAGTCGGTATGAATCCGGCCGCTCGACGGGCCGCCGTTTCCACCTGTTGGATCGAACCCGATTGTTTCCAATAGAGACGACTTTTGCAAGATGAAATTCACTTTCTGTGCCGGCGTTTACATTCACCATTGGGCATGAACGATCCACGGATCACCCATTCTTCCCCAGTGTCAATCCAACACACCCTTGAAAAGCGATACGATTCAAATGTAAAATCTTTTCGTTCGTTGATGGAAATTTGCCTTGCACAAGCGTTCAATTTGTGTGAGAAGCCGTGAAAGATCTCTTGTAGTATCGACACCCCAGCCCATAGAAATGTTTTCGAACGACCTGGACAATTTCGCTTGCAGGAGCTGTTATGGAACATTTGACCGAGATCAGAGCCAACGCATACGTCGTCAACCTATCAACATTTGAGGAGAGTGAATTGGCTAAACGCAAGAAAAAACGTGCTCAGGCACCCAAGGCAAAGGACAAACCCAAATCTGTCGCGAAACCCGAAACAGTACCGGAAATTGCAGCGCAGGAAACACCGCAGGCCCCCGCAGCAACCGAAGCAGCACAGGAGCCCGCAGCGGTACGGGAACCAGAAGCAGTACAACAGCCTGCGGGGGTGCAGGAACCTGAGGGTTCGCCGCAGGCTGCAGCGATAACGGCTTCCGAAGCGGTACCGCAGGAAGGTGCGCCGGACATTGAGGGAACCACCGTCACCATTGGTCAGGTGCAGGTCTCCTACGATGAAGGCACGAGACTGTATGCGCTTCAGTTAAACGGGGAATTTTATGACGACAGTCCGGATTTGGACAGGATAACGCGGCTTGTAAAGCAGCTTGTGCCCGACGCGGCGGAACACCAGCTGAGCTCGCTTAAAAAACTGTAAGAAATGACGGCCGTCTTCGCAAAATGCCTGCCCCATGAGGCCTTGACAAGGTGCCGGAAAGAAGCCGGGGCCTGCCGGGGACTCCTGTCGGGCAGGCCTGCCAAGGCCAACGATTACCAATCTGCACCGTTCAAAGGTGGAACCACTCAACGGATGAATCCTGACTCCTGACTGTTTTTTGGGGTTGCCTTGATGCGGCAGGAACTCACCAGGTGATCCACAAGGCGGCCCCCGTAACGTGTTTCAACAACTTTACGGGAATCGATCCGATATAGTCACCGGCAGGCCGCTTTTTTTCACTGAGCCCCAGCCGACCGACCACCACCGCCGCAACCTGTCTCTTGTCCGCTTCTGCCAGGATTGCTGCCGCCGGTACCGAATCCTTAAGGATGATGCTCTCGATGCGTTCTTCAGGAATACGTCCCGCCAGTCTCTCTACGGCATCCTGAATAACCCGCTCGGGATCGCCGCTTTCCTTCCTGGGCACATGCACCAATACGAGGCTATGATCCTCCTCGCTATCCAGTACGAAGGCAGCATGATCGGCAGCGCGCAGACTCGCTTCTGATCCGTCGACACAGAGCAAAACGTTGTTTCGCCTGGCATCAGGATTCCTGCAAATCCAAATGGGAAAGTCTATGCGCAGTCTTATGATTTCATCCGTTACGCTGCCGGAGAAAGTCTTTTCAAAGATGGAGAAGCTGCGCCTTCCGAGCACTACCGTTTGATAGTGTCCCAGTTTGGCGTATTCAACGATGTCTTTGACGGTGCTTTGCATACGATGCATCACCTTACAGGTGATCGTCTTGGGTGAAAAACCGGCGTCTTTTAAAATCTCTGCGCTTAGAGTCAGCGCTTCTTTCCCCATTTTCGAGTAGATTTTCGACAGCCCCCGGGAGATATCCTGCAGTCTCGTGTCCTGATCTGTATCCGGGGCATCGAAGCGCGGCGCAATGTACAGAAGGTCCAAGCGTATGTTCTTCTTGTTTTTGAAAAATCCGGCAACGTATTTGACGCCGAAAAGAAACTTGGGATCATCGCCAATCGTTATCAGGAAGTGCTTTTGCATGAGCGCCTCAAAGTCCTGAAAGATCTGTGTCACGTGCAGGGAAGATTGGATCGCCCGGCGACATCATGGATGAACGGTTGAAACTTGATGCCAACAGGTAACAAACATTTTAACATCATTGGGGATCACCTCAAAGCATCATTGGCCCTTCCGTTGAGAATGACATTGCGGCACGGCCGCACTTTAGCTGCAGTCTCCAGGATGGTCCCCAGGCGCCAAATTCTTTTTTTAAAAACGCTGACTCCTCCTGCACCGGGGAAGAGGACTCGTGCCCGAGCTGTGAGCAACGGCTTTGGGGGAAGCAGGTTCCTTTGCCGTCCTTGTCGCCGGCGTTCAGCTCTTGTGCCGGCTGCGCAGCTTCAGTCTGTCCTTAAGTTTGGGAAAAAGGCTCATATCGGTATGCGGCAAAAAGAGCGCCGCCACATAGTGGTCCATGTAGGAGGGTGTCTCAGAAAGTTCGAAGTTGGTCATTTTCCTGGTCACTTCCACCACATCCTTGCGCAGGCGATTGGTCAGGGAGCTCATCCGGCATCCCATCAGCGAACCATTGCCAATGTAGGTGATCCTGTCTGCGTCGATTTCCGGCAACAGTCCGATGGTCATCGCTCTTTCCAGGTCGACGTAGCTGCCAAACCCCCCCGCCAGAACAATCTGGTCGATGTCTTCGATACGCAGGCCCACTTCTTCAAGCAACGTCTGGCAGCCGCTGAAAATGGCTCCCTTGGCACGGATGAAGTTGTCTATGTCCACTTCGCTCAAAGTAATGTCGCGATCAATTTGTGTCTCCGCCGCCCACACCAGCACATATTCGTAGACTCCGTCGGCTTCCCGGATGCGCTTGGTTTTCAGATCCCGATCGAATTTACCCCGGTTGTCGATGATTCCCATTTCAAACAGCACGGCCACCAGGGTGATAAGCCCGGAACCACAGATGCCCTTGGGCGGAACATTGCCAATGGTCATGATCATTGGTTCCAAAGAGACGGGATCGATGGAAAAATCCTCGATTCCTCCCTTGGCCGCCCGCATACCGAACTTTATGCCTCCCCCCTCGAAAGCGGGGCCGGCAGAACATGCCGCGCAGGCAAACCAGTCTTTGTTCCCGATCACAATCTCCGCATTGGTGCCAATGTCCAGATAGAGAGTGACCTCATCGGCAAGATAGAGTCCGGCACCCATGACTCCGGAAACAATGTCGCCTCCCACATAGCTGGATACCGCCGGATAAACCAGGGCGGTCACGTGATCGCTCAATTCCAGACCAAGCGTTGCCGCCTGAATGGGCGGGAACAAGGTGGAAACCGGTACGTAGGGAGCTCTGCGGATATAACGCGGATTGATCTTCAAGAACAATTGGGTCATGGTGGTATTGCCGGCCAGGGTAATACTCGATATCTCGTCAAGCACAACGTCCGTCTGTTTGACCAGCCGGCGGATGATCTTGTTGATGGTTTCAATCACCACCTGGTGGAGCTTTTCCAGCCCCCCCGACTTCTCTGCAAAGACGATGCGGCTGAGCACATCTTCTCCGTAGCTGATCTGGCCGTTGAATTCACCGTGCTGGGCCAGCACTTCGCCCGAGTTGAGGTCGATCAATTGCCCGTAGACGGTGGTGGTGCCGATATCTACAGCGATGGCAAAGTTGCGGTTGGTGGTGTCACCCGGTTCTATGTTGATGATGTGCGTCTTGCGACCTTCGTGCACCGGCCGGGCAAGGGTGGCGGTCACCTTGAAATCATTACTGCGCAATACATCGGGAATCTTTCGTATAACGGGAAGACGGACAACCAGCCGATGTTCATTGTATTTGGCTTTCAAAAAGCTTATCAGCCGGGTGACATCGGGCAGACGGTCGTTTTCGCTTGGCGGGGGCAGCTCCAGATAACGCTTTTCCACAGGCGGTATGAATAAGCCCTTCTCCTTGAGCTCTTCGAAATTCACCTGGCGGATACGGGCGGTCTTGCGGGGAGTTGCCAATCGGTTGAGGACGCTGACGTCCACTTCCGACTCAACCGGGATACGCACCTGAAGGTCGCTTCGAATAGTGCTCTGGCAGGCCAACCGGTATCCCTGCGCCAGGTCTTGAGCGCTGAGCTTCTCCGTAATACCGCCCTCGACAACCCCACTCTCGATCAAAACCCGACACTTGCCGCACACACCTCCCCCGCCACACGAAGCATTGATATGCACCCCTGCCTCCATGGCAGTACGCAGGAGGTTGTCGCCGTCGACGACCGTGACCGTCTGATTATGGGGATAAAAAACCACTTTGTATGCGCGCATGAAGGCATTCCTTCCTCGGGTTGACCGAAACAGAACAATTCACCGGGGCGCTATTGCGTGCCCCCTCAACGATCGGGTCAGGCACGCATCGCTGTACGCGCACCCGTAATGCATCTCGTATATTCTAATCATTCCGCGGCCAAGTCAATCGCTTCACACAGGATCATTCGTGTCTGAGAGCTTCGATGGGGTCGAGCCGGGCGGCTTTGCGCGCCGGGAAATAGCCGAAAACGACGCCAACCGCCGCAGAAAAGACAAAGGCGACGACCACGATCCCTGGATTGAAAACGAACGGCACTTTAAGCGCCTGGGCCCCTGCCGCCGCAGCAACCAATCCGAGCACGATACCGATGATGCCGCCGAAGCAGGAGAGCACCACGGCTTCAATTAAAAACTGCAGCAAAACTTCCTTTTCGACAGCGCCTATGGCCAGTCGGATGCCGATTTCCCGCGTTCGTTCCGTGACGGAAACCAGCATGATGTTCATGATACCGATTCCTCCCACCAGCAGGCTCACTGCAGCAACAGCGCCGAGCAGGGCCGTGAGGACCCGCGTCGTGCCGGTGAGCGTATTCATGATCTCGCGCATATCATGCAAGTGGAAGTCGTCTTCTTCGCCGTTGACTATACGCCGACGCTCACGCAGAAGTCGCTCGATGTTGTGCTTGATGCTCTCGACCGAGCCGCTTTCCTTCGTCGAAATAAAAATGGTGCTGACATCAGTGCTCCCCGCTATGCGCCGCTGGAAGGCGCGCAATGGGATCAGGACGAAATCGTCCTGATCGGCACCGAAGCTGGATTGTCCTTTGCTTTGGAATGCTCCGACCACCTGGCAGGAAATCTTCTGCAGACGAATCGATGCTCCGATTGGGTCGCGATCGCCGAACAGTTCTTTACGCACCGTGGAACCCAGGATACACACGGCCTTCCCCGTCCGCAGCTCTGCGTCAGTGAATTGGCGCCCGGATTCGAGCAGCCAGTCGCGGACCAGAAGGAACCCGTTGGTGCTGCCCACTACGCTGGTGGACCAATTCGCATTTCCGTAGATCGTTTGGATACGCTGCGAAGCATTGGGCGCCACAGCCTCCAGGCCGGAGATTTCCCGGGCAATGGCTTCCGCGTCTTCCACCTTGAACATGTCGGCCTGGGCCCGCGTACCACCGGGGCCTCGACCTCCCTGGCCGGTGTGGACCTGCAGCAGATTGGTGCCCAGGCTGGAAATTTCCGTGGCCACCTGGGCCGTGGCACCGCCGCCCAACGTCACCATGGTGATCACAGCGGCAACCCCGATAACGATGCCAAGGATGGTCAAAGAAGAACGCAATACATTGCGGCGGATCTCCCGTTGAGCCAAGAGAATGGTTTCCCATACCATCAGAGGGTGTCCTCTCTCGAGCTGCGGTTGCCGATCAGCCCATCCTTGAAATAGACCTGGCGCTTGGCATAGCTTGCCATACCGGGTTCATGCGTGACCATGACAATGGTGATGCCCCTGTCTCGATTAAAAGCCGTCAGCAGTTCCATGATCTCGCGACTGCGAGCGGAATCGAGGTTTCCCGTCGGTTCATCGGCGAGCAGCACCCTGGGATTCGTGACGATCGCCCGGGCAATGGCCACCCGCTGCTGCTGACCACCGGAGAGCTCTCCAGGGGTATGTGCTTCCCAGCCCCTGAGCCCGACAGCATACAAGGCTTCCAGAGCCATGGCGCGCCTTTTATCAACAGGGGTGCCGCGATAAATCAGAGGAAGCTCGATGTTTTCGAGAGCCGACGTCCGATTGAGGAGATTATAGCCCTGGAATACGAAGCCCAAATAATGGCGGCGCAGCATGGCGCGCTGATTGCGGTTCAATTTGCCCACAGCGATCCCCTGGAACAGATAATCCCCGGAGGTGGGCGTATCCAGACAACCCAGAATGTTCATGCAAGTCGACTTTCCCGATCCGCTCGGTCCCATGACAGCGACAAATTCCCCTTGCGCGATGGTCAGATCGATGCCGCGCAGGGCACGCATGGCTGCCCGCCCCATTCCGTATACTTTGGTAACCGCGCGCAATTCGATGAGCGGCCCATTTTCGCTTTTTTCGCCAACAGTCGGCTTCATCGACCTGAACTTTCGACTTCAACCACCAACTCCATTCCAGGCTCAACCTCTCCGGCCGCAACCTCCGTCATAATTCCGTCCGTTGCACCGGTGGTGATCGGTATGGCCGTGAGTTGTCCTTTGGCAATCGTCCAGACCTGTTGCCGGTTACCGGCACGATGGGCATCCGCCTTCGCCTTGGGAGGGGAAGGACGCCGGCGTGGTATGAGCACGCTCATAACGCCGCGACCGCTCGCGCCATCCCGTTCCTGTGATTCCGGAGGGGCAAACCGCAGCGCTGCATTCGGAACCAGCACAGCGTCGTTCACATTCCTGACCCTGATGTCCGCAGTGGCGGTCATCCCCGGTCGCAGCGCCAGATCAGAGTTGTCCACCTCCAACACGGTCTCATAGGTGACCACTCCCTCCACGGTCTTGGAACCATAGCGCACCTGCTTGATTTTTGCTGGAAAACTGCGATTGGCAAAAGCATCGACAGTAAAGGTGGCCTGCTGGCCCTGCCTGACCTGCCCCACATCAGCTTCATCCACATCCACATGCAACTCCATCTTGGTCAAATCTTCCGCCAGAGTAAACAGCACTGGCGCCTGAAGAGAAGCCGCCACGGTCTGGCCCGGCTCGACTGCCCGGGTGAGGACAACTCCATTGATGGGCGATCGAATACTGGCTTTGGAGAGATCGGTCTGATTGAGCTCGAGAGAAGCCTGAGCCTGAGAGACCGCAGCCCTGGCTCCGGCCTCTTCGGCTTTGGCGCGGTCCAGTTCCGCCTGCGCAGCGTCCAGGTCGTGTTGCGATACCGCCTTGTTGTTGCTCATCTTGCGCACTTCCTGCAAACGCTTCAACTGGTTGCGCGCTTCCTTGATGGTTGCCTGTGCCTGCAAAACTTTGGCGCGGGCCGATGCCAGCGAAGCTTTGGACTCGAGAACCTGCACTTCGAGCTTGGACGTATCAAGCTTTGCCAAGACCTGATTGACTCCCACCCGATCGTTGTAGTCCACTTCCACAAACTTGATGATGCCCGAAAGTTCGCTGCCCACATCCACTTGATTGGTTGGCTGCAGCGTGCCGGTGGCGGTCACCAGCACCGTAAGATCGCCGCGCCGCACCGGCTGTGTTTTGTACTGCAATTGATCGGCGCTGTTGCTGCCGCCCCATTTAACCGCAATGAACGCTGTTGCAAGCCCAGCCATGCCCCAAATCATCCAACACCGCACGCGCCTGGTGCGTCTGTTGGAACCATCAAGACCCAGATTTTCGGCTATGGGGTGTTCGTGTTCCGTTTGTTTATGGGCCATAGTGACACATCCTGGTTTTTTCCAATCTACTGCGTTGCGGCCCGGGCCAGTGAAGTCCATCCGCCCCCAAGGGCTTTGTAGAGACGAATCAAGTTGGAAGTAACCGTACCTTGGCTCTCGGCCAGTTGATCCTGAAATGTCAGCAGGGAACGCTGCGCATCCAGCACATTGTTAAAGTCGATCAAGCCCGCCTCAAATTGAGTTTCAGCTAACTGAACCGCTATTTTTGCCGCCTGCGCCGACTCGGCCAGGGCCTGTCGCCGATTCTGCTCCTGCACGTAGGCAACCAGTGCATTTTCCACCTCTTCCAGGGCACTGAGTACCGTGCCCTCGTATTCGCCCAAGGCCTGCTCCTGCAAAGCGGATTGCGCTTCAATATTGCTGCGAATTGCACCGGCATTGAAGATCGGCCAGGAAATTGAGGGTCCAAAGCTGTACGTTCGGCTGCCCGGCACAAACAAATCACTCACGGTCAGCGATTCAACTCCGATAGACCCGAGCAAGGTGAGCTTGGGATAAAGTTCGGCGACAGCCACGCCCACCCGAGCCGTCTGCGCGGCCAATTGACGTTCCGCTCGACGCACGTCGGGTCTGTGACGCAGCGTGTCCGCCGGTACCCCGACCGTAACTTCCATCCGCGCAGCGGGTATCGGCCGCGGCTCCTCAAGTATTTTGTGCAGAGCGCCCGGATGCCGACCCAGCAGCACGGCAATGCGGTTCATGGCCCCTTCCAGGCCGGTTCGCAAAGTGGGGATCTGCGAACGGGTCGATTCCAGATTGTACTTCGCCTGCTGCACCGCCAAATCCGTCGTAAGGCCGGCCTGGCTGCGCCAGGACGTCAATTGGTAAGTCTCCTGCTGTGCTCGCAGGTTCTGTTCCGCAACTGCCAGGCGGACCTGAAAAGTGCGCGCTTCCACGTAGTTGAGAGCAACTTCCGCAAGAAGCGTCACCAGAACATCGTGCAAATCCTCGCTAATCGCCTGCAGATCTGCTGTGGCGGCTTCAACGGAACGTCGTGTGCCGCCAAAAATATCCAATTCCCAGACAGCATCGAAGCCCACCGCAGAAAGGTCGGTTTCCGTGCCACTCCCGCTGTTTTCGCTGCTGCGGCTCTTTCTGAAGGACCCCACCGCATCCATTGTCGGAAACCAGTTGGCCTGGTTGATCCTTCGATTGGCGCGCGCTTGCCGAACCCTGGCCCGCGCTACCTTGAGGTCGAGATTACCGACCACCGCCTGGCTGATCAGACTGGAAAGGACAGGGTCATTGAGAACCGACCACCAATGTCCCAAAGTTTCGGGATCGACCGGTTTTGCCCTGAGGCCGCCCTCCAGTTCGGCATGCCATGCTTCGGGTGCTGAGAGGTTCGGCGACGCATAATCAGGTCCCACCGTCGCGCAACCGAGATTCATAAGCATTATGGACAGCACCGGTAGTAACGCCCAATGCGCAATCTTTTTCGATTTCCATTGAGAACTCATCACCTGCATCTTTTCCAGCCGTTGGTAACAAGGCACCATTCAAATCTTCAGCCGGCATATGCGGTTTCCGACCGGCAGCGAGCCCCGGTGTCATCCGTTAGCCGATCCCTTTCTGCGGCATTTGAGCAAGTATAAGTCAGCCGCCGGCACGAACCAACTGCGCTGTCGTGTATTCAGTCATGACCCAGCCGAACCGCCCATCGGGCAATTGCACGTAGAGCCAGCCCGGTATCTCGTCCTGGACGAACAACTCATCACCCTGATTGACCTGCCTCACGACCGGGTGATCCACTCCAGGCCCCGAGCGAACATTCAGCACCGGTATATTGACCCATACCCGCTCGCCGCCCATATAGGCCGGCGGAGCCTGCACGGGAGGCTCGATCACCTGATAACCGGCCGGCACTCTGCGATAGTAGACGTTTCCCCAATGGTAATAGCTGACGCCGCCAACCACCCAGTGACGATAACCCATGGGAAGACTGACCACGACAGCGCCTCTGGGAGGTCGGACCACCACATACCCGTGCGGCCCTCTCTTGTAAAAAGCCCCTCCGTGATAGAAATACTTTTTCTTGCCGACCCATGCTGGACGATGCCCTGGCGGCAGATGTCTGACAACCTTGCCGTGGCGGGGGCCTTGGTAAACAACGCCTCCCTTTTTATGTTTGCGTGATGCCTGAGCATCATTTGCGGTCGTCATGAAAGCAATCAAAATCACGGGAAGCACAGCCAGGGCTACAAGTAGACGTCTGGAAAAAGTAATCTTCCTCATTACGGCCTCCTTTTCAACCCAGACCCAGCTTGGTTCTTGACCAACCTGGAAGTCCCGGTCAGGTTTCAGTACATTGCCCCATAAATGCTGAACGTGTACACAAGGAAAGCGGCTGCAATGACAGCAAGCCGCAGCACTGTGTCAATAAGGCTTTTCACCAACTCTCCCATCACATCCCTCCATCGCCCGGTGGCCGCCTTCAAAGCGCCTTCAGCTGGGCAAAACAAAGCTGATTGGCGACTTTGAATTCTTGAATAACAATTGATTGTGGAGAGAATATGAAGAAACTATGTTGAGAAAATGATGTTACAGTGCAAATTGTGAACAAGATGTGGAGAATCCATGGGAAGATTGTGAACGGTGGCAAAATCCCCTGCCAATGGGATAAAAATATGTTGATTGTTGAGCGTTCTGTAAAAGTCTTCTCATATCATTCTGGGGGATGATGGAAACCAGGTTCTGCGGAGTTTTCCGGATCGCTGCCGCCGGGGCGGTATTTCACCGGGATGACGGTTTTGCTCGGGCTTACAAGAGACGCTTTCAGTCCCTGAGTGTTGCCGGACTCGGGCTCATATCGCAATGCCGGCATGCTTTTATGCGCGGACCAACTTGAATCAGGGAGTTTCCAGGTGAGAGTAAAGCTCTCCTATAAAATCTTCGCCGCTCTGCTGCTCACATCGTTTGCCATCGCCGCCTTGACGATAGGCGCCCTGCACTTTCTGGGACGGCGCATCTTCGTCAACTATGTGAAGAAAATGCAGATGGAAAAACTTGCTGAGTTGACCGATCTGCTCATCTCCGAATATGAGACCACCGGGGGGTGGAATCAGTTGGCGGCTGATTCCGACCGCTGGCGCAAAATGATCCGGTCAGCCGGACGTAGGAGTCGTGAGCTTGAACAGGCGCGCTCCGTTCCTGGTGCCGGTTCTGAACAGGAAGGCGACAGCCCGGGGTCCTCCAGCAGACCGGTGAGACATCCATTTGATCTTAGAAGTCAGGTATTCCTGCTGGATGCAAACAAACGTCTGGTTGCAGGCCGCGCAAAAGAGTACGAAGCGTCTTCACTGCGGGAAATTGTTGTGAACGGTAAATTGATCGGCTGGCTGGGCGTCAGCAAGCGAGAGCCCAGTTTGACTCCTCTGGAAGCCGCTTTCCTGCGGGAACAAAACAAATTGTTCTACCTGATAGGAGGCGGTATTTTTCTATTGACCGCCGCCGTTTCGTTTTTCCTTTCCCGGCATCTGCTATCGCCCATCAGGAAATTGGCCGAGGGGACGCAAGCGCTTGCTTCACGCGAGTTCAACACGCGCATAGAGGTCCGATCTGGGGATGAGCTGGGTCAGCTGGCTTTGGATTTCAATACCATGGCTCAAACTCTCGAACACTACGAAGAGATGAGAAAACAGTGGATATCCGACATCTCTCACGAACTCAGAACACCCTTATCGATTCTTCGCGGAGAAATCGAAGCGATGCAGGATGGAGTTCGTGAGGTCAATCGTCAGGCACTCGATTCCCTCTATGCGGAAGTGCTCCATCTGAACAACATTGTGAACGATCTCCATGAGTTATCCATGGCTGACGTAGGAGCCTTGCGCCTGGACCCGCAACCTGTCGACCCAATTCAGGTGCTGGAAGAGACTCTGGAACTGTATCGCAACCGGTTTGAAGCAGCCGCAATAGACCTTCAGGTCCCGCCGCGATCAGCCGCTAAAGTTGCTGTGCTGGGCGACGCCGGCCGGCTTGGTCAGCTCTATGGCAATATATTGGAAAATGTTCTGCGTTATGCCGATGCACCCGGAGCCTTGAAGATCTGGCAGAACTTCACCTCTCAACAGGAACTTTCGCTCTTCTTCGAGGATTCGGGACCGGGAGTGCCGGAGCAGTCGGTGAACCGTTTGTTTGATCGGCTGTACCGTGTGGACTCGGCAAGAACGCGCAATAAAGGCGGCAGCGGCCTGGGCCTGGCCATCTGCAAAGCAATTGTCGAGAGCCACGGGGGAACGATTGCCGCTGCAAACGGCACCACGGGCGGTCTTAGAATAGAGGTCCGACTGCCTCTGGCCAAATCGGCTTCCATGCGGCAAACCGCTCCCTGCTGAAGAACAGGGCATATCACTCCCCCTCACCTGACCTCTTTGCCACGAGGGGAGAGAAACTATGGAGCTTCAGCAGGGTAACTCACTATGCGGGATCAGCAAAGTCGCAATGTGTTGATTTGAGAATCCGGGGGATCTTATGGTTGATCAAACCATACTGGTGGTCGAAGACGAACAGAAGATTTCAGCCCTTCTGAGAGACTATCTGCAAGGGGCGGGCTACAAGACTTCACACCTGGAACGTGGAGATGAGGTGCCGGGCTATGTGCGCAGGAACCATCCTGATTTGATTCTGTTGGATGTAATGCTGCCCGGGATGGATGGTATGGAGGTGTGCCGGGAAGTGCGCAAGTTTTCCAATGTGTCCATCATCATGATCACGGCGCGGGTGGAAGAGATCGATCGGCTCATCGGTCTGGAATTGGGAGCCGACGATTATATCTGCAAGCCCTTCAGCCCACGTGAGGTGGTGGCACGGGTCAAAGCAGTGCTGCGCAGGGTTCGTGCCGAACCCGCAGAGGACTATATCCGCATCGGCCCCATCTCCCTCAATATGGAAACGCGACAGGTAACCGTTGACGGTCAAGCACTGGAATTGACGCCCAGTGAGTTCGGGTTACTGAAGGTTCTTATGGGCCATCCGAACCGGGTCTTTTCGCGCAACGAACTGCTGAACCAGGTGCAAGGCTATGACTTTGAAGGGTATGATCGGACCATCGACACCCATGTAAAGAATCTTCGCAAAAAGATTAATGAAAAACTTCCCAACCAGGAATTCATCGTTACGGTCTATGGCGTAGGCTACAAATTGGCCGTACCGGATGTTTGAACCCGGATATCCTCGATCAACCGCTCCTTGTGCTGCCACACCTGATTGACCCAGGTCTGGAAGCGCACGCGGAAATCCGCATCGGTCAGGTAATCTTTAATTAAAGCCTCCTGGGGGATTGCCAGGCGATCCACGCGAACTTCAATGCGGGGCAGCCGGCCGCTCAGCATATGCCAGAAACTGAAATTGCGCACCGGATAGACAATGGTAACATCCAAAATTTCTTTGAAGCGTTCTCCCATTGCCGAAAGGACAAAGGCGATACCGCCCGCCTTGGGTAGCAGCAGATGACGAAACGGTGAATTTTGCTGCACCCGTTTTGTCTGCGAGAAGCGGGTGCCCTCAAGGAAATTGAGGATCGTTACCGGCGTGTGCTTGAACTTCTCGCAGGCACGACGGGTCGTTTCCAGGTCTTTGCCCTGCTTTTCCGGATGCTTTTTAAGGTACGCTTTCGAATAGCGCTTCATGAAAGGATAATCCATTCCCCACCAGATAAAGCCGAGCAGAGGAAAATACAGGAGCTGCTGTTTGATGAAAAACTTGGGAAAGGGAATTCTGCGATTGAACAGCGTCTGCAGGACAATGATATCGGCCCAGGAACGGTGGTTGGCAATAATGAGATACCAGCCGTCCCGTTTCAAATTCTCGTGCAGACCTTGGACACGCCATTCAATCTTTTGCGTCAGATGAAAAATCAACGTATTGCCATCAACCCAGGTTTGCACCAGCGATTCAATTAATCCATAACTGAAGTGCTTGAATTTTGCGCCGGGCAGGGCAACCTTGAAAGGTACGATGGCCATCACCAGGATTGCGAAAAACAGAGTATTCACGGTGAGCAAGACAAAAGTGAGTGTGCCCAAAACGGGCGGTGGCAGCAGGTGCAACATGTTCGTTCTGTCCAATCTGGAAGATGTGGGAAGGATAAATCCCCTGGGTATCCTGTCGCTTCAGTATCCTCTAATTGGTGGTTTGTGTCTCAGGCCGGCGCATTTCCCAGCCCCCTGCCCATCATAACCCAAAGCTTGCCGAATTACAGACTTTCAATTATTGTTCACCGCGATTCAAAAACCAAATCTATCACACCAACGACACTGTATGCTATCGAGGAGTTGCATCGGCCATGATGGTCAACAACATCTATTCCGGAACGACTGGAGGCCGTTCAGAAGACGAAACGTTGGAACTGCTGGCCGGTTCGGAAAATGTTAAAATCAAAAAAATTATTTCCGAAGGGCATGCCAGCCCGAAAGGGTTCTGGTACGATCAAGACGTGGATGAGTGGGTTGTTTTGCTCACGGGGAGCGCCGGGTTGGCATTTGCAGGAAGCCATGACGTCGTTGCTTTGAAACCGGGCGACTGGATCAATATCCCGGCTCATGTCAGGCACCGGGTGGAATGGACGGATGCTGCTGAGAAGACCATCTGGCTTGCAGTCTATTACCGTTGACTGGTTGCCGTTCATCGCCGAAGGCTATCGAAAAATTGCGTTGAAGAGTTTATTCAGCCTGTTCTTGTTCGTGCTCCATGCAGCATCCGCTCCCCTGAGTACTGCCGAAACCGTCCTGCAAGACAAGCACTTGATCGTGATTTTCGAGAGGGGAACCAGTCCGGCCGCAGACCACTTTCTGAAACAATTCCCTCACATAAAGATCGAGCTGGAGCAATCCCTTGGACTGCAACTGCGGTCCCGTCCCATTTTGAAACTGGTAGAAAGTCCTGAAGACTTCGCAGCCATGAGCGGCAGTCCGCACTTCATCGCGTTTACCGTTCCCGCCAGCAATCTCATCGCCATGCGCGTCTCACCTGCGGATTTTACAAAACCCTGGCAACTCAATGACATGCTTAAACACGAGCTGTGCCACCTCATGCTCCATGAGAATATAGAAGACTCCAGATTACCCAGGTGGCTGGACGAAGGGGTGTGTCAGTGGGTGAGCGGGACCGTCGGAGAATTCCTTGCACTGGGAGATGTTGCGCCGGTTGATTTCAGCCGTGGTGAAATGCCTCTGGCACGTCTCAGCAAGAGGTTCCCCGCAGAAAAACGGCAACTTGCATCGGCATACCGGCAGAGCAGGGATTTCGTGCAGTATGTGAGCGCCCATTATGGCAGGGAGAGTGTCAAGCAGATACTGCAGAGCCTGAAGAATGGAGAAGACATGGACAGCGCGCTGATGTACAACCTCAACAGCACCCTGGCAACCCTCGAATCCGAGTGGCGCAGCAGTCGCAATGGCATGCGCCTATTGTTCATATGGCTCGGTCACTATCTCTACGAAATTATTTTCTTTATTGCAGCATTGCTGGCAGTCGTTTCTTTCATCCGGCGCAAGGCCTTCATCGGCAGGAGAGACGAGGAGCAGGAAGAGGATGAAAACGAGGTCGAGCTGTCCTGATTCAAACCGAAGCCGATGGCTGCGATCTGATAGTTGGACAGACCTGAGCCCGTGTGTGGAGTGCAGGGTGTCAACCCGAGCAATTCCAATGTGTCGGGTTCTATCAGGTGTAAAACGGGAACCGACTTGCCCGGGAATCGGCACCCGGAACTTGTGCTCTCGGGTCGCGTGTCAGCAATGGCCTGGTTGAGAACCATTTGACTGACCCTCGCAACCCTGCTAAATACAAGCCATTATGAAAATTTGGGAGCGTCTTCAAGCCGACGAGATATATCTGGATATGGACTTGCGCGACAAGGACTCTGTGATGCGCTTTATCGCAGAGGCTTTTGCGCGCGCCGGCATCGTAGAGGACGCTGTCAAGCTGTATGACGGCCTGCAATCGCGCGAAGCAGTGCTCAGCACGGGCATAGGCAATGGCATCGGCATTCCCCACACCACCAGCGATGAAGCTGACAGGGGAGCGATGCTGTTGATACGTTTGGCAACCCCCATTGAATTTGATTCTTTGGATGCTTTGCCGGTGGATATCGTTTTGGCGTTGGTGGTTCCAGCTCAAGAGACGGTGCTCCACCTGCAAATTCTTGCCGGAATCGCCAGACTTTGCCGAAATCCCCGCTTTCTTCAGCTGATCAGAGGAGCAGCCGATTCCCAGGATCTTTTGAACCGCATCAGGGAGTTGGAAGAAGAAATGGCCTTCCATTGAGAATGGGCCTGCCCTGCCGTCTGGTTGCACTATCATCCATCCTTGCACTGGCCCATCCCCTCCACAATTTGCTCGGTCACTTCCTCCACGGAGGCGTTGTCAGTCGCAAAGCTTACATCGGCAGACTCTTCATAAAGGGGCAAGCGTTCGCGAAGCAGGTGATCGATTTCATCCTCAAGGGGGAGGTCGGTGAGAGGAGGTCGATTGACATGGGTGGTGCGGCGATCGTCAAGCAATCTGGAACGGATGGTTTCGGGAGTGGCTTTCAACCAGATGACATAAAAATATTTTTTCAACAGCGTCCGGTTGCCTTCAGACCCGATCACGCCGCCTCCGGTGGCAATGACCAATTGCCTGCAGCCGGCAAGCTCCTTGAGAAGCTCGGATTCAGCGTATCTAAAAGACTCCCAGCCATGCCCCCGCACCCAATTGTGGATACTCTGGCCGAACGCTTTTGTCAGCTCACTGTCCATATCCACAAACTGGCGTTGCAGCACTTGTGCCAGCCTCTCACCAATGCTACTTTTGCCAGTAGCGCGAAAACCGATCAGGGCAATATTGGATTTTTCCATGTGCTGGATTGTACTCTTGCGGGTTAACCGCTATGATGTGGACAATGCCGTTCAACCAACGAGGCTGTCAAAAAATATGCGCAAAAAAAACCCTCGGCTCGTCTTGGACAAGCTGCCTTTTCTACCGCAATCCGCAGCCATGATGATCCGACTGCTGCATCACACCTGTCACTTTACAACATTTGGACAGGAATATGAAGAAGCCGCTTTAAGCGCCGGGAAATCCATAATCTACACTGCCTGGCACTTCGCCTTTCCCGGTGTCGTTTATTATTTTCGTGATCGCAACGGGCTGCTCATGGTCAGTCCCAGCCGCGACGGCGATTGGGCCTCACGCGTTCTCAAGCACCTTGGATATCAGTCCGTGCGCGGCTCTTCGGGAAAGGGGGGCAGTTTGGTGCTGCGACAGATAATAGCGCACCTGCGATCAGGTGAGCCGGGGGGGTTCATTGCCGACGGATCGAGGGGACCGGCTCGAATTGCCCAAAAGGGCATTCTAGTGTTGGCCCGACATGCCAAAGCCCCCCTTGTGCCTGTCAGCATGGCGGCCAATCCCTGCTGGCGCTTTCGCAGCTGGGACCGCACCATGTTGGCGAAACCTTTTGCGCGAGTCGCCTTTATATACGGTCCCCCCATATGGATCACCGGAGAAATGTCCGCGACAGACCTCGAGGTGATGAGGCGCGAGTTACAAACAACGCTCAACCGTTTGACCCTGAGGGCGACAGAGATTGTGGGCCTGACCCCGGATTAGAATGTTGCAAAATGTTGGCGGCTTTGTTATTTGGCTGTTGCACGCCGAACTTGAATGGTTAGAATGTTTGCGTGCAGTCGATTGTTGTCGTTTGGTAATAAAGACGGGAATTTGGAGTAGGGCAAATGGTCGCTGGTCCGCGCGCAGGATCGGAGGAAAGTCCGGGCTCCACAGGGCAGGGTGCTGGATAACATCCAGTCTCGGCGACGAGCAGGAAAGCGCAACAGAAAGCAGACCGCCCCGTGCTTCGCGGGGTAAGGGTGAAACGGTGAGGTAAGAGCTCACCAGTCTCGGTGGTGACACCGGGAGCTGGGCAAGCCCCACCCGGAGCAAGACCAAATAGGAGAGCGTTTGAGGGCGGCCCGTCCGAGCTCTCGGGTAGGTTGCTTGAGCCCTTCGGTAACGGTGGGCCTAGAGGAATGACCATTGCCTTTTCTGTTGTATAGCAGAAAAGGAACAGAACCCGGCTTATGACCTGCTCCAAATTCCCTTTCCAATGAATCGGCTTCATTTACAAGAAGAGCGGCACGGATTCGGTGAAAAAATCTTGCGAGAAAACCATTGCCATTGTTCCTGCAGCGGGACGCGGCGTTCGGATGGGAAGCAAACAGCCCAAGCAGTTCTTAATGCTGGCAGGAAAGCCCATTTTGGTGCACACCATCGAACGGTTGTCGCAAGCCCCCTTCATCTCCGAAATGCTCCTGGTTGCGCCTCCCGATTTGGTCGGCGCGAGTGAAAAGATGGTGCACAAGTATTGCTCCGGCTGTAGCCTCTCGATCCACGTGATCGCCGGCGGCAAAGAGCGCCAGGACAGTGTTTTTAATGCCCTGCAACAACTGCCCACGGAGTGCTCCTGGGTGTTGATACACGATGCGGTACGCCCGTTTGCCTCGGTCAAATTGCTCAAGGAGACTTGGCAAAGGGCCCGTAAGAACGGCGCCGCCATAGCCGCCGTCACGGCCACGGACACCATCAAGCGTGTACATAATGGACAGGTGCGGGAAACGCTGGCAAGGGACCAGATCATCCTTGTTCAAACCCCTCAGGTTTTCCATCGAGACTTGATTCAGGATGCCTATCGGCAAGCTCAACAGCGCGGGTGGACCGGCACCGATGACGCCTCTCTGCTGGAACGTCTGAATAGACCCATCGATGTGGTCGCAGGCGAATTCTTCAACATTAAGGTGACAAGACCTTCGGATCTTTTTTGGGCGGAATGGTTTCTTGCCAAACGATAAGAATTTTAATGATATGGCTGCGGATGACACTGTTGTTTTTCAGGAGTAATGGGTGCGGGTGGGATTTGGTTACGACGTGCACGCATTTGCCGAAGGGCGTTCACTGATTTTGGGTGGAGTGGAGATCGGGCATGATCGCGGTCTGCTTGGACATTCGGACGCAGACGTATTGCTCCACGCCATGTGTGATGCTCTTTTGGGAGCCGCCGCCATGGGTGATATCGGGCAGCACTTTCCCGACAATAACCCTGAATATCGGGGCATCTCGAGCATCATTCTGCTGGAAAAAACAGTCGAGTTGCTGGCAGAACAAGGTTTTACCGTTGTCAACATCGACACTACCCTGGTAGTGCAAAAGCCGCGCATTGCCGGATACATACCTAAAATGATTAAAAAGATATCGAGCACCTTGAAGATTCCCGCAAACTGCATCAGTATCAAAGCGACGACCACTGAAAAACTGGGGTTCGCCGGCCGCCAAGAGGGCATCGCCGCCTATGCCGTTGCGCTCATAAACAAAACAGGGTAAGGCTCTCGCCGGCACTATGTTTTAACTCTTCATATGTTTGACCAGGAGGCCGTCCGAAAACGTGTTCAGCCCGTCATTCGGCCGGAAGTAGAAGACCGGAAGGGCGGGGGAATGCGGGATGCCCGGCACTTTGGCAAGGTTTCTCCGGCATGAGGAACGGGGACAACGAGTCAATCTTCGAACAGCCTCGGTTGGGACGAGGACCAACATTCATGAGTTTACAGGTCTTTAACACGCTCAGCAAAACCAAGGAGTCGTTCACCCCGTTGGAACCGGGTAAAGTGAAATTGTATGTCTGCGGGGTGACGGTTTACGATTACTGCCATATCGGCCACGCGCGTTCGGTCATCGTCTTTGACGTCATTTATCGCTACCTGAAACACCTGGGCTACGAAACAACCTATGTGCGCAACTTCACCGATATTGACGACAAGATCATCCGTCGGGCAAACGAAGAGAATACCGACTACCGTGCCGTTGCGGACAAGTATATCCATGCCTTTCGCGACGATATGGAAGCGCTGGACGTGTTGCCGCCAACCATGGAACCCCTGGCCACAGAAAATATCCATGAAATGATTGAGCTCATCAGAATATTGATGGAAAAGGGGATTGCCTACCAACCCGCACCGGGGGCGGATGTCTATTTTGCGGTAGAACGGTTTGCCGATTATGGCAAGCTCTCGGGGCGAATGCTTGACGATATGGTCGCGGGCGCGCGCGTGGAGGTGGATGCAAACAAACACAACCCGCTGGATTTCGTTTTGTGGAAGGCAAGCAAACCCGGAGAGCCCGCTTGGGAGAGCCCATGGGGGCCGGGACGACCAGGCTGGCATATCGAATGTTCAGCCATGTGCAATCGCTATTTGGGAACAACTTTGGATATTCATGGAGGCGGCAAGGACCTGGTCTTTCCACATCATGAAAATGAGAAAGCGCAGAGTGAAGCTGCCTTTGAAACGCCATTTGTGCGTTATTGGCTGCACAATGGCTTTGTCAACATCAATAATGAAAAAATGTCCAAATCGCTGGGAAATTTTTTCACCATCAAGGACGTGCTGCGGCAGATCCATCCAGAAGCATTGCGTCTGTTTGTTTTGAGCAAACACTACCGGAGTCCGGTGGACTTTACTGATGAAACCATTGCCGAAGCCGAGCGCGGCTTGGAAAAATTGTACACCACTCTGGCAGCAGTGATGGAAAGAGCGCCGGAACCGCAGGGTGATTTCCCGGAGAAAGCCCTCCAGGGGCAGGACAAAGAGCTGTACGAGGCGGTTGAATCGCTGCCACAAGCATTCCATGAAGCAATGGACAACGACTTCAATACTGCTCAGGCCATAGGCCATATGTTCGCTCTACAGCGCCACCTGCAAAGATTCCTGGACCGCTTCGGCCGGAAAAAACTGAAGGGTGCCGCCGCCCGCCTGGCCTTAAAGGGAAGTTCTTCACTGCAGCAGCATGCAGCGGTTGTCGGGCTCCTGGGCCGGGACCCTCAGGTGTTTCTTGCCGAACACAGGACCTTGAAGCTGAAATCCACCGGATTGACCGCGCAGGACATCGAACAATCCATTGAACGCCGCAAGCAAGCGCGAGAAGAAAAAAATTTCGCCGAAGCCGATCGGATACGGGATGAACTGGAACAAAAGGGCGTCCAACTGGAAGACAGCCCCGATGGTACCCGTTGGCGAGTCATTGTCTGATCGCCTGCCTGTCAGGCCAGCTGCGCGGGCATTCACGAGATATTGCGCCGCGGCGTCATCCGCAGAAATCTGCACCCGGTCCCGGAACGCGCACGCACTGCCGCACGGGTCAGGGTGAGGAGAGCAGCTCTCAAACCCTGCACTGTAATGCTGGTAATGCGACCAGGCGCCCTTTCCGGGTCTCTCAGGCCTTTCCGCAACAAGTGCCGGGAACGCAGCCCTGGGTGCTCGGCCTGGACCCGCAGCACCCGGTATCTCCCGCTCCGGCAATTCTGCTCTGATCTTTTGCTCCGGACGCACTGGACGTAGCAGACAAGAGTTTTTTCAATTTTTTACCCTGACAGTTGGGGCACGACAACGTCTCCCCATCAGCAAACACCAGGTGCTCCGCAACATTTCCGCAATCCAGACAGACATATTCATAAATTGGCATGTCGATTTCCATCCTCTACAGGTTCCCGTCGGTAAAACAACTGTTCCATCATGAATTGTCAGTTTAAAAGTATAATGTCAATGATTAGTCTAATGGTGCTTGGTGATTTTAGTAGGCAAATTGCTTTATAAGTTTTTCGGATCCAACTGTCAATCAGGCCCCTGTGCGCTTGGTTTGAAAATGCTCGGCAACATGCTATAAAGAATGGCCAATCAACGGACTAACTGTCAGGAGGAGAGCATGGCATCCACCGATTTCATCAACGTGAAAGAAGTATTCATCAAGACTGATCGAATTCAGGGCAATATGGTTGTTCTCAAAGAGTCTGAAGGAGATCCAAGTTACTTCCTGATGTTCGTGGGAGACGCTGAAATCACAGCCATCGCAAAGGAAAAAGGATTAGTCGAGCCCAAGCGTCCACTCACGCACGACCTCTACCTCTCGGTGTTGAACCGCGCAGGCATTAAATTCGACCGCATTGAAATCTTTGAAATGCAGGAAAACACCTATTATGCTAAAGTCTATGCGCGCATTGGCGATGAGGAAGTGGAATTTGACAGTCGACCGAGTGATGCGGTAGCGCTGGCTCTTCACGAGAAATGCCCCATCATGGTCTCCAGGAAGCTGCTTCGCCGCGAACTGAGTACCGAAGAGGTGCAGGAGTACGAAGCCATCGTCAGAACCGTCAAATTTTAGCGAAACAGTGCACTCATCATACTGAGATCTTACTGCACGAGATGCGAGTGCAGCCTTTATTGTGATCATTCTTGCCACACGCATACGACAGGAGCGGGATAAACATCCATGGGAATTCAGTCCGCAAGCGCCACCTTCACACGTTTTTTTGTACCGGATCCGGTTACCGAAGATTTTTGGACTTACGTTGACGAGGGACTGCGAGCCGGTGCCTTCAAGGAATGCGAAGCAGGGCAGGAACTGGCCGTGGGCTTCTCATCCTGGGATGACTTTTTCGACTCCGGCTTCAATTTAGGCACCTACCACAAAGGCGAATACGTTGCTTTCAATTTTCGCATGGACCAGCGCAAAGTACCTGCGGTTATTCTCAAACAACACTCAAGGCAGGCCATCCAAGACTATCGGGACAAGAACGAAGGAAGATGGCCATCAAGACACGAGAAGCTCGAAATCCAGGAAAACGTTCAAAACTGGCTCATGAATCGAGTTCTGCCACAGCCGTCCCATTGTGAAGTGGTGTGGAGCCCGGCCGCAAAATGGATGCTTCTGGGGACCACCAGCAGCAAAATGATCGAAGCGCTGTTGGAACGTTTTGAGGCGCAATTTAAACTCTACCCTGTTCCCCTTTACCACGTGCATTGGGCCCTCAACATGACGCCTCCCCTGGACGCCAGACAGAAGGATGTCCTGACCTCGTTGGTGTCCGTCAAGTCCCCGCAGGCTCTAAGCGACGGGCGCTTTCTCGGCTATGAGTTTCTCACTTGGCTGTGGTTTTTTTCCGAGCAATCCCAGGGGAAATTCTCAATATCCGACAAAATTTCCGCGGAAATTTTTCTGGGAGAGCGGCTGGTTTTGAGTATGCCGAGCGATGGAAAAGAAAAGGTTATCTGTACGACCCAGGCCAATGCCTTGCATGAAGCCCGGGTGGCCCTGCAGCAGGGCAAACTGGCCGAGGAAATACAATTCTATCTAAAAATCGGGGACAATGATTACTATTTCACACTGGACAGTTCCCTGTGGAGCCTGAAAGGACTCAAGACTCCCAAGCAATTGCCCGATTACGAGGAAGAAGACGCCGACGGCAAGTTCCTTGAAAAAATGTTCTTTATCGAGGAAGTCAACTCTGCTTTGAACGCACTTTATGCAAAGTTCCTTTCCTATCGGCTGAGCCCCGCATGGGACTCCGACGTTCTGCCCGTTTTCAGAAAATGGATTGCGGGAAAAGAGCAGGATATCGCTCCGTTCTGATTCCGACTACAAGCGGTTTCCATGGAATCCTTCCTGCAGACCGAAGTTTTCTTTGACGAACTGCGCAGGCACTGGATTAGTGCGCTGTTCGTACTATTCACGGTCCTGACCATAACGGTGCTGGCATCCTTGCGCTGGTACCTGAGACGGCGCTGGCAAAGACTTCTGGAGGACCGACTGGATGAAGAGCATGAGCTTGATTTTCTTCCTCCTCTCAGCGCAAAGGATCGGGACGCTCTTGCACTGGTCAAACGTTTACGCCGCCAGGTCTGGGAAATCCCCGAAGTCGAACTGCGCCTCACCATAGAATCCTTGAGCCAGCAGGCCATTGATGTCGTGAGGTCAATAGCCGCAGTCTACCATGAGCAGGCGCCTGTTCCCGAGTACGAAGCATCTCTGAAAGAATCCCTTCAACTGGTGCAACGAGTCACTGCCCGCCTCAATCGACTCGCCTCCATGAATCCATTCAGACTCCTGGGCGAACAAAAGATAAGCGATTATCAACGCTACTATCAAGTTTACAGGAAGATCAATGAAAACCCGGTGCTGCAGCTGCTGAAGCGGCACCGCCGCATTTATCGACTCGCCCGCTGGGCAGTGGATCTAAAAAACCTGGGTAATCCTTTTTACTGGGCAGGCAGGGAAATCAGCCGGGAGGGCTATTTTTTTATGTTGCGCTGGTTTTACCTGGCATTCATCGGTCAAGTGGGCAGGGAAGCCATGCGGCTCTATAGCGGCCGCCGTTTTCAGAGAGAGGAGGAACGTGATGCGGCCCTTATCTGTTATCGTTTATTTGCCCTGACCAAGCAATGGGGAGGGCCTTCCCCTCAAGACTGGACGGTGTTGGTGAGCTTCATCGCAAACGAGATCAGCCTGGAATCGGAAATCAAGCTTGATATTCTTGCAAAGTGCAGCACTGACAAGTATCCCCGGAACCTCGACGAGCAAGCCCTGCAAACGAAAATGGGCCAAAAGTGGTATCGAAAGGGGCTTGAAAAGTTGCTGAAGCAGGCGACCGACGATCATCCTCACAGGGCCGGCGTCATCCAGCACGAACTGGACAAAGTGACGGGCACCTCAACGAACCTGCATTTCGCCATTGACAAGTCCCGACGGCCCAACGAAAATTGATGACAAAGTCGGCTTGTTCAAGCATCGCGCAATCTTGTAGCGCAACGCTGAGCTTCATCTTCAGCTCGATGATCCAGCTTTTGAACGGAGTCCTGTGCCGTTTTCCCGATCACACCAGCTGCCATCTTTCTCCGCTGCATTGAAAATCGGCCGACCGTGGCGTCGTTACGCTCCCAAATCACAAATCAACAACCGGGCTTTCGCGGAGGTGAACCATGGCAAGAGTGCCTTTCACAATGTCCTTACGCAAAGAGTACGAGAACCTTTTCAACGGGTGTCGAATACGTCCCGAACGGTTGAATGAGGTCGAAAGCATCATCGCCAAGCTTCAGGCGAATAAGAGCCGCTATCAGAATGTCGGGGGCGGTCTCGGGATTCCCTGGTTCTTTGTAGCAGCCATACATAATATGGAATCCAGCCTTAGCTTTGCTAAGTGCCTGTCACGAAATAAACTTTACACTCTTTCTTGCCATGATATACTGCTGTCATGGAGAAAGAACTGATCAAAAAACGATTTGAATTTCTGGCTCCACTGCTCAACGAGAGGCAGCTGCGACTCTACGTGGCTGCCGAGGCGCTGGTTCTTGGCCGTGGAGGCATCTCCGTGACGTCTCAAGCGACAGGGATCTCGCGGCCAACGATCACTATGGGGTGCAAAGAGCTTCTTGATGAAACGACAAAGGAGGCTTCTGCGAAGTCCTCTGCGGTGCGTGTGCGCAAGAAAGGCGGAGGACGAAAGCGTACCATCGAAGTTGACGAGACACTTCGAAGTGACTTGGAAGGACTCATTGAACCCGTCACAAGAGGAGATCCCGAATCGCCATTGCGATGGACGGCTAAGAGTGTGCGTAATCTTTCCGATGAATTGAAGAAAATGGGACATAAGACCAGTCACCGGATGGTTGCCGAGCTCCTTCCCGCGATGGACTATAGTCTGCAGGCGAACCGAAAGACCGCTGAAGGAGGCAAGCATCCGGACCGGAATGCCCAGTTTGAGCACATTCACGGGAAGGTCAAGGAGTTTCAGTCTTGTAACCAGCCTGTTATTTCGGTGGACACAAAGAAGAAGGAACGTGTGGGTGACTTCAAGAACGGTGGACGGGAGCTCCGACCAAAGGGCAACCCGGAAAAAGTCCGCGTCTACGATTTTGAGATCCCCGAACTTGGAAAAGTGGCCCCCTACGGGATTTACGACCAGACCCGCAATACCGGATGGGTCAATGTCGGAACCGACCATGACACTGCAACGTTTGCCGTGGAAAGCATCCGCAAGTGGTGGATTACCATGGGACGGGAAGCTTATCCGAAGGCGGCTCGCCTTCTGATTACCGCTGATGGTGGCGGCAGCAACGGGGCGAGAGTTCGACTCTGGAAGATCGAGTTGCAGAAGTTCGCCAACGAAACTGGTCTTGTCATATCGGTTTGCCATTTCCCACCGGGCACCAGCAAGTGGAACAAGATCGAGCATCGACTCTTTTCCTTCATCAGTCAGAATTGGCGGGGTAAACCTCTTGTGAGTCATGAAGTGATCGTCAACCTCATTGCTTCAACGAAGACCCGCACAGGCCTGACAGTCAAGTGCGAGCTCGATACCAATAAGTATCCCAAAGGAATTAAGGTTTCGGACAAGGAGTTGCGCCAGGTCAACATCGTCCGTGACGAATTCCATGGCGAGTGGAACTATGCTATACGCCCACAATCCGCATAAACTGTAAATGTTATTTTGTGACACGCACTAAACACCTCCACAACGGCGATCCGCTCACCAGGCGCACCATACATATCCCCAAGGGCAGACCCAAAAAAGGGAGCCCTCCCTTTGCCTGGGAAGAAAGCGCCGAAGATGCGCTCACCATGAGGGGCCTTGGAGCACAAACAGACTGGAGCCTGGCGGGGACGCTCTACCAGCTTGAGGGTTACAACGGTTGGGGATATCGCCTATATCATTCGCATGTGCTTTCGCCCTATCTGTGGAGCTTCTCCAATCATTACACCAGCGGCAAATACACCGCCGACGGCACCTGGTCGGATGTGGCGGTGTCCAGACAGTGTGGAGCGGCGGTGCTGTTGCGACGCATGGCCGAGGCAAATTTGATCGATTTCTCTGATCAGCCGGCCCGCCGTCCAGACGCAGAACCGATGATCGTCACCTATGCGATGACCAGGTCGCAAGATCCGGCCATCGCCTTGCGCGCAGAGGAGCTGCAGCGATGGCTGAACACCTACCCGGGCATTTTCGTTATGGTAGACGGCGTCCCCGGCAAGCGTACCTCGGAAGCATACAAGAAGGTTACCGGGTACTATCTGCCGGGAGATCCCAGGGGGCAGTCCATACCCAAGCCATTCGAAGCATAGTGACGTCCCATAGCCGTGCGTAGAGGAGAACAGCCGGCTGGCCTCAACTGACTTTCTGTAATTTGGCGAGCGGAGTGTGATTCAAACATTATCGATAAACTGCTTCAACCTCATGAAAGCCGTCTGCATGGCTTCTCTTTTTGCCGCAATCATGTAGTTCAAAGGGGAAGGATGATACGTCACCAGCAGTCTCAGACCATGTTGCGTATACAGGGAGGCGTTCGCCTTTTGCATTGTCAATTTGGATTGCTGCAACAGGGCTTTAGCCGAGGAAAGCCCCAAACAAACCACTATCAACGGGTTAAGGATATTCAATTCCTGCAGCAAATACGGCAAAGCGATACGCCTCTCCCGGGCTGTCGGGCTTCTGTTGCCATGATTCTTGGTCAGAGGGCGATACTTTATGAGGTTGGTAATAAATACCCGCTCACGCGAGAGATGAATCTGATCGAGCAGCGAATTAAGGTGCTTGCCGGCAGGACCGACAAAAGGTTCACGGCGCTTTTCTTCTTCCTTGCCCGGAGCCTCCCCCACCAGAACGATGGGTGCGTTTTCAGTCGTCCCCATGCCTGGCACAAAAATGTTACCCATGGCAGCCGTTCTATAACTCTCATCATTTTGGATGAGACGGTACAGGCTCTTCAGCCCGTGTGCCTTGGTGGTTGCCATAACTAGAATTCGATTCCCTGCTGCGCCTTGATACCCTGATCCACGTAATGATGTTTAATGACTCTCATCTCGGTAGCGCAATCGGCTTCTCGAATCAAGTCGTCAGGAGCATTTCTACCGGTTACCACCACATGCAGATGTGGCGGACGGTTTCTAAGGGTTTCCAGAACAAGATCGAGGCGGAGCAATCCATAAGACAACACGTAGCACAGTTCATCCAGTACGATCAGATCATAGTCCCCATGCAGAATTTCCCTCCGGGCCTTTTCCCAACCGAGACGCGCGAGCTCCCGATCTTCATCAAGACTCTCCTTTTGCCAGGTAAACCCGCTGCCCAGGGGTTCAATGGACACCCCGTCAAGATGAGTCAACGAAGTCAACTCGCCATACTTCATTGCCCCTTTGATAAACTGCAAAATGCGGATCTTCATAGCGTGGCCGGCACCCCTCAAGGCCATTCCCAGTGCTGCTGTCGTTTTGCCTTTGCCGTTCCCGGTAAAGACAATAAGTAATCCTCTCCGCATGACTCATTCCAATCTCTTCAGGATATGCAGTGCGTGTTTCAAAACAGCGCGACTAAAGCAAGTCTGCACCCGCTGCCCCCCTATTTCGGGATACAATTAGAGACAGATGCGCAGGCAAAACCAGTTACCGTGTTTGTGCAGTTCCCCGTAGCGAACAGATCCTGTCTCTGAAAACAAAAAGAGCAGGCCAGATAACCTGCTCTCTTCGAATATCCTTTGAATGCGGCGTATTATTCGGTGGAACTCTTACTTTCTTTTTTGGGGCTTTCGGCCTTTTCGGTAGCCGTTGATTCGGTCTTACTCGAGCTCGTACTCTGGTTCTTGCCGGCATAATCAGTTGTGTACCAGCCGGAACCCTTAAGATGGAAAGTGCTCATGGAAACCAGCTTGCGTAACCCACCACGGCATTCGCAGCATTCAACCAGCGGGGGATCAGAAAATTTTTGCATCGCTTCGGTCACTTTTCCACACTTGGTGCATTCATACTCGTAAATTGGCATCTCCTGCGCCTCCTTTACATTTTATGACATCAAACAGCAACGTATTAGAGCATATTTAGTCAATCAGTAAGATTATAAGCCCGGCAACTCTGATGTCAAGCTTTTATGCGAGCTACCAGTTGGCAACGAAGACTCTGGCGCACCGATCCCCGCGCAGATATCACGGGTTAATTTGTACAATCCGCCCATTCTTAACCTGCAATAACACGTATTGTTTCTGCATTTTACCATCCGGGGAAAATGAACAAATCCCGGTGACGCCCCGATAATCTCGAAGCTCCAGGAGCCTCTGCAACAAGGCGGTTCGTTCGATCGAAGCGGGCGAAAGCAGGTAGCGGGCCTGCAGCAAGATCATGAGCGCGTCATAGGCTTGCGCCTCCAAATAACCGGGAGGGCTGCGGTAAAGGCTCTCGTATTTTCGGCGAAATTCCTGGGTCTCTCGAGACTGTGCATCCACAGAAAAGGACGTCGCAAAAATCGCATTTTCCACATAGGCTCCGCCTTCCTTGGGGAGCGGTGCTTCCCCCCAAAGGTTGGTACCCAGCAATGTGGCACCGACAACATTGTAATATGGCAGTTGTGGTGCAATCAAAGCAACTTCCCGCACCTGGTCCGGTATGAATAAAATCTCAAACGGGGTAACGTCCAGGCCAGAAGGTGGCGAATTTTTCTTAGCCGCATCCATGAGCTTCCGAATGGGCTCTTTGAAATCGGTGCTGTTGGGCTGATACGGAACGCTTGCCAGCAGGCTGAAGCCCTGGTCTCGAAGGACGTCAGAGAAAATTTTGGATAGCCTCTGCCCGTACCGGTCATTAGGATAAAGCGTGGCATACTTGGTATAGCCCATCTTTTCCCGGCAGAAACTCACCAAAGTTTCCACCAAATCCCGATTATCAAGAAAAACATGAAGCACGTAGGGATTACTGGAAGCTTCCTCATCCTTCTGAGACAACGCCAAAAGCGGCATATTCCAGTTGTTGGCCGAGGGAAATACGGCCTTTGCAGACTTGACACCCAAAGGACCGATAATAGCCAAGACCCCTTCGTTCTTAGCAAGATCCTCGAACGACTTCTTAGCCATTTCGGGTTCTGCCCGTGTGTCCCTGATGACCACCTGAATTTGTTGATCCGGATGGGCTTGGTTCCATTCTGCTTCCGCCAGTGTGATTCCCCTTAAAACACTGCTGCCATAGTGCCGATACGGCCCATTCAAAGGTATCAAACATCCAATGCGATCCGCATGCAGAGGGAGGCTCACCCCGGAAGGCATCCCCCGTAAACTGGCCTGAATTTCCATCGCCAGTGGATGCGTCGGATTTTGCTGCAATAAAGAATACAAAACCTGGCGATTGCTGTCCGTAGGGTCTCTTTCCAATCGAATCCGAGCCGTGCGATAATCCAAAAATAACCGCATGAACGCGTTCGGATTTGTTTGCAGTAATCTGTTGATGGACGTTTCATCAGCCTGATTCAGCAGGCCGACGGTGGCTTCTGTGAGCATCTTCCTGTGCTGTTCCGTTGTTGCAGCATTGAAACCTTGCTGCGCCCAATCAAAGCCTTTATCAACGTCGCGTTTGTCCTTGGCAATATCGATCATTAATTGAGCCAACTGGACTCTAACTTCTGGATTCTGTGGAGAAGATTCCACCAAGTCCCCGGCTTCTCGTTCCGCTCGTTTTTTCTCCCCTTTCGCCCATAGCACTCGCAATTGACCAACCCTGGCAAGATCAACATTCTCCCACTGGGGGTACGCGTAAATCACATAATCAAAATACTGCAGGGCACGATCCATCTGCCCCGCCTGCATATAGGCGGCACCCAACTGGTAGAATGAATCTGCAGCGATCGCATTGTTGGGGTAGGATTGGGCAATTTGTTCCCATGAAGCCATGGCCGCCCGCAGGTTGCCTTGCTTCTGTTGCTTGGCGGCCTGATCCCAGAGGGCCTTTGCTTGTGGAGGCGGGGGCTGGTGAAGCTGGCTACGGGGAATTAAAGCGGGACCACTGCGTTGAACAGTCGAACAGTTGACGACAAGAGCAATAACCGGCAATATTGCAAGCCAACAGCCATATTTTTTCATAGAAAGCCTCTTGCAGGGCGATCAAACAGCCGTGAAATGACCTCGGGAGAAACTGCACGAATTTTTACTATACCTTAAAAAACTATTAAGGGCACATGAAAATTCTCATGCACCCTCAATGTTGTTCACATCCCGTTTCGTGAGCACAGATCGTCACTGCCATCCGGTCGCCCAATACTTGACCGCCACATCCGGGCACGTGCACAGGCGGTTTGCACCTGCTCCATTCCCTGACTCCCATAGCTGCCGTGGGCACTGTGTTCCAATGGCCGTCAGCCAAGGGCAAAACTGCCGGGATTATTGTTCTTTGTTCTCTTTCACCTCTTCGAAATCTGCATCCACCACATCATCATCGGCACTTCCCTGGGTTCCAGATCCAGCCTGACCTGCAGCGCCTTCTGCAGCACCTGCACCTGACTGTTCAGCCGCCCGTTTGTAAGCTTCTTCGGCAACTTTGTGAGAAATTTGCATCAATTGATCCATCTCCTGTTTGATCAATTGCTGATCCTCACCTTCCATCGCCTTCCTGACCTTCTCGATCTGTGCCTCAATGTCCTGACGGGTTTTGGCATCGAGCTTGTCACCCATGTCCCGCATGGTGCGCTCTGTGCTATAAATGAGGCTGTCCGCCTGATTGCGTGCTTCCACCAGATCTCTCTTCTTGCGGTCCTCTTCGGCGTGCGTCTCAGCTTCTCTAACCAGATTGTTGATCTCTTCCTCGGAAAGCCCGCTGGAAGCCGTTATTTGGATGGATTGTTCCTTTTGTGTCGCCAGATCCTTTGCCGACACGTGAACAATGCCGTTGGCATCGATGTCAAAGGTCACCTCGATCTGGGGGACACCGCGTGGAGCCGGCGGAATGCCGACCAGTTCAAAACGACCCAGAGTCTTGTTGTTTGCGGCCATTTCGCGTTCGCCTTGCAGCACATGGATGGAAACCGCCGTTTGGTTGTCGGCCGCGGTGGAAAAAATCTGGCTTTTGCGGGTGGGAATGGTGGTGTTCCGCTCAATGAGCTTGGTCATTACGCCGCCCAGGGTCTCAATGCCCAGAGAAAGGGGCGTCACATCCAGCAACAGGACGTCTTTCACATCACCCTTCAGAACTCCCGCCTGAATGGCAGCACCAATGGCCACCACTTCATCGGGATTCACCCCCTTGTGCGGCTCCTTGCCAAAAAATTCCTGTACTTTTTGCTGCACTCGAGGCATCCGGGTCATGCCTCCCACCAAGATCACCTCATCGATGTCCTTGCGGCTCAGCCCCGCATCCCGCAGGGCATGGTCCATAGGGGCTACGAGGCGATCGATGAGGTCCTCCACAAGCGATTCAAACTTCGCTCGGGTCAGTTTGATGTTCATATGTTTGGGGCCGGATGCATCGGCCGTGATAAACGGCAGGTTGATCTCCGTCTCCATGGTTGTGGAGAGCTCGATTTTGGCCTTTTCGGCGCCTTCCTTGAGCCGCTGTAAGGCCATTTTGTCATTGCGCAAATCAATTCCGTAATCCTTCTTGAACTCGTTAGCCAGCCAGTCAATGACGCGCTGATCAAAATCTTCTCCGCCCAGGTGTGTATCCCCATTGGTCGCCTTCACCTCGAACACACCCTCGCCGATTTCAAGAATAGAAATGTCGTACGTACCGCCGCCCAAATCGAATACCGCTATCTTCTCGTCCTTCTTCTTATCGAGTCCATAGGCGAGCGAAGCCGCCGTCGGTTCATTGATTATTCTCAGAACATTCAGGCCGGCAATCTTACCCGCATCCTTGGTAGCCTGACGCTGGCTGTCGTTGAAGTAGGCCGGTACGGTAATAACCGCCTCGCTTACTTTTTCGCCCAGATAATCTTCGGCTGTCTGTTTCATTTTTGTCAAAATGTAGGCGGAGATCTCTGTGGGGCTGTAGTCTCGGCCCCGTGCCTGAATATGGACATCGCCGTTGGACGCCTTCACTATCTTATAGGGCAGGATTTTTACATCGTTTTGCACCACTTCGGAGTCAAACTTGCGGCCGATAAGGCGCTTAACGGCAAAAATCGTGTTCTCAGGATTGGTTATTGCCTGCCGTTTGGCAACCTGTCCTACGAGACGTTCACCACTTTCGGTAAAAGCTACCATGGAAGGCGTTGTCCGCCCCCCTTCGGAGTTGGTCAGAACTTTTGCCTCTTTCCCTTCCATAATGGCAACTACCGAATTAGTAGTCCCCAAATCAATGCCGATGACTTTACTCATGCGAATTGCCTCCTTGGATAATTTATAGGTACTTCAAAGCTAAATCTTGGAAGTGAATTTTTCCATAGATGCTTGGATTTTCTTTGATCCAAAGCGCCTCACTGGCCTCGGTCGGCAGCTTTGGAAACCACCACCATTGCAGGTCGCAGCAATCGATCGTTCAATCTATATCCCTTCTGCAGTTCCTGCAGCACAACATTTTCCGGTTCGTCGGCCGCTTCTTGCTGCATGACCGCTTCATGAAGGTTTGGGTCAAAAGTTTCACCCACCGATTCAAAGGGCTTACAACCGAATTTGGCAAGGCTGTCCAAGAGCCCCTTATGAATCATGCGTATGCCTTCGAGCAAGCTGTCTGCTTCGGTTCCACTTTCAGCGTGTTGTATGGCGCGTTCGAAATTGTCGAGCACTCCCAACAATTCACGCATCAGGCTTTCATTGGCAAAGCAGATCCCTTCAGATTTCTCGCGTTCGAGCCGTTTACGGGTGTTTTCCATTTCCGCTGCAAGCCGTAAAATTCGGTCCTGCAGCTTAACGACTTCTTCTTCCTTTTCATGCAAGAGTTGTTCACACTCTTTTTCTGCGCTGTCCGATTCTGCGGGCGTATCCGTCCCCTCGTCACTCTCCCAGTCCACATCAGAATCCAAATGCTCTTTCTCCTTTTGTTCCTCAGACATCTATATCAAGCCTCCCTCCGGGTAGCCTCAACGTGATCGCACTGCGTTTTGCAGATCATACTGCCACCCGGGCGATCTATTCTTCAACGGGTTCCTCCAGAAGCTCACTCAGTAAATCGGCGGTGAATTCCACCACTGGAATGATTTTCGAATAATCCATTCTCAGCGGGCCAATAACACCCAGCGCACCAAGCAAAGTGTCGCCCCTGCGGTATGGAGATGAGATCAGTCCTATTTCATGCAGTTCCTTCAATTCCATTTCGGGACCCAGGATTATTTGTACACCTTCCGACACATTGAGGGTCATGTCCAACAGTCTGATGATCCTGGACTTGTCTTCAAAAGCCTCGAGGATGCGCCTCAACCGCTGGACGTCGGTGAATTCCGGACTATTGAGCAGATTGATTTGTCCTTCGATGTAGATATCGCTGTTTTCAAAGCCGGCCTGGAAGACCTGTTGCGTCATTGCCAGAGCGCGTGAGTATAATTCATCAAACAGCACTTTCTCCTTGTGCATCTCGTTGAGCACTCGCTTTTTGACTTCCCCGAGAGGTATGTCTTCGAGCAGTTCGTTCAAATATCGACTGAATTTGTCCAGCTCATCCTGCGAAATATCCTCATCCCAGTGGAGGGTGTAGTGCTGCACCAGGCCAGACCTGGAAATGAGTATCACCAAGATTTGGCGCACTCTTATTCGAATGAATTCGATGTGCTTGAATCTTGTTAATGCAAGCCTCGGCCAAAGCACCACTGCCGCCTGCTTGCAGAATTTGGACAAAACATGTGAGGTTTTGCGCAGCAACTCCTTGAAATCTCTTGTACTTTCCTGAAAAGCCCGGCGAATGAGGGCGCGCTCCTTGCTCTCCAGTTTCTTGAACTCGGCGATCGAGTCCAGGTAGAAACGCAGTCCTTTTTCAGTAGGCACACGACCCGCCGAAGTGTGCGGCTGATAGAGCAGTCCCATCTCCTCCAAATCGGCCATGACGTTACGGATGGTCGCAGAACTTACGTTCAAACCGTGTCGTTTGGAAATTACCCGCGAACCTACCGGTTCACCGGTTTTGATATAATCATTGACAACGGCCTCAAGAACTTTTTGGTCGCGTTCGCTGAGCTCCATCCGAAGAAATTCTCCTCCCATTTATCAGCACTCATTTCCCTTGAGTGCTAGCGTAACTTAGCGCTGACCCCGCTCTTTGTCAAGTCGATGAGGAGAAATTAAAGGGCCTCGCAGCCAAAAAATTCAGTTTTCAGACACCATGTCAAAGTCTTCAAAATATTTAATAAAGTCCTGTGAAAGCCGAAACCCCGCCATGCGCATGCCACTCTCTGACTGGTTGTGGAAAATGAGGATCAGGCGCAGATTATCCTTGGGATCTTTTTCAACGCGGCCGATTTCCCCCAGTTGTTCAATGAGCGCATTCTTATCGGTAGTGGGTTTCAGTTGAATCCACATCTTTTTCATCGTTCATCTCCTCTTCACATGGATCCTTGACTCAATCCTATCCAAAATCCATTTTATTCAGTGAAATTAAGGCATAACTTCACCCTGGCAAGAGTTTCGATCCTGCTTAGCATGAACTCCGACAAAGAACAAGCAATACCGCAATACCGCATGTGCTCCAACGACCGTGCCTCAACGGATGAACCGGGTGCCAAGGGGCCCGAGCTTGCGCAAAAAGGGCCTTATCAGCGCAGGTAGAAAATAGCCTGCCAAAGCGAGAAAAATAATAGAGAACATCAAGCCGCTGGCTGCGATGGTATACAAGGCTTCCAAATACGGATGATTGTGCCAATGGGGAATTCGCAAAGTCGCCAGAAACGTTGCAGGGCCGCAGGCGACAACAGAAACGATGGCCACTTTCACCACAATCTCACCCAGACCGGCGAAAGATTCTCCTCCAAAACGATACAACCACCACAGAAACAGAGCCGCCGTGTAGAGAGCGACGGAAATTGCACTGGCCAGGGCTACGCCGACGGCCTGGTAGTGTTGGGTAAGGACATAATAAACGGGGAGCGAAATCAACATAACGATGGTTCCAAGAATAGCCGGTGTGAGAGTGTCCTGACAGGCATAGAACCCGCGTCCAAGAACCTGCTGAAAACCCCAGCAGAAGACTGCCGCAAGAAGGATTTGCAGCAGCAGGGCGGTCTGTTCAGTGTCTTGCCAGCCAAAATGACCCTGCTGAAATATCAAGGTGATGGTGGGCCTGGCCACGACCATCATCCACAAAGAAACGGGGATAAGCAATGTCAGGACACTTTTCAAAGCCTCGTTCAGCGTCTTGTGAAACTGGGTAAAATTTTTCTTGGAAAATAGATCGGCCAAGAAGGGGAAGGAAGCGACACCCGCTGCCTGAGCCACCACTCCCACCGGCACCAGCATAATGCGGCGCGCATAGCTGAGCCAGCTTATGGCTCCCACTCCGGCGAGCGACCCAAACACCCGGACAAGTTGCTCGTCCAGCACCACGATGGACTGCCCCAGCATCAGGGGCAGTGCCAACACGATGAAACGCTTAAGACCGGGATGGTACAGGGAAAATCGGAGTCGCAGTCCGCCTCCCCAACGCACCGCCAGGTAGGGCAACAGCAGGTTGCCCAGTAAGGCTCCCGCCAGTACTCCCCAACAGAATCCTACGATTCCCCAGCCGTGTAGCAAAACACCGCCGGCGATGATGGACAAATTGTAGATGAGGGGAGTCAACGCGGGCACGGTAAATTGCTTCCTGAGATATAATACGGCCGAAAGGCATGAGCCCAACAGGAAACAGATTTGCGCGGGCAAGATAATGCGCAGGAACCAGGCGAGGCGTGTCAGATCCTCCTCCTGCAGGCCGGGAGCGGCAATATGAGCCAGTTGCGGAGCCAATATCATGGCCACTCCGGTGAGGACCGAAATGATCAACCCGATCCAGGTAAAGACCGTCGAAAAAAAGTGCCACCCATCCTGTTCATTATGGTCGAAATAATCGGCAAGGAGGGGTATCAAGGTGATGGAAAAGTAAGCACCAGCCAATAGATAATTGATGAAGTCGGGGATGACGAACGCCGCGAAATAGAGGTCGGATTGATTGCTGGCACCGAAAAAATATGAAATGGTCTTGTCCCGAATCAATCCCATGAAACGCGATACGAGGATGCTTGCCCCCATGATGAAAGCGGCCCATCCCATCTGCACTCTTCTGTTCCAAAAACCACTCACGGAATCAAGTCTTTCCCGTCTATTACCGGTTTAGTTTTGCCCTTGCTAAGACAAGCAAACTTTGTTACATAGTCTGCGTTTGAACGTTGCGCCCATAGCTCAGCTGGATAGAGTGCCGGACTACGAATCCGTAGGTCGGAGGTTCGAATCCTCCTGGGCGCACCAAGTAATTTCAGGGAGTTAGCCGAAATTGGCTAGCTCCTTTTTACGTTTCTGTGGGAATTTTTGCCAAAATTTTGCCAAAAATGGCCGTTACCTATCATTACCCGTTGCTACCTTTGCCACCCTGCAGAGTGTTATTGAGAAAACCACCGTCCTCTGCTCCGCGGGCATTCGCGATATACTTGCTGTAAACCTTGATGATCATGCCCGAGTCCCGGTGGCCCATCACGCTCGCGATCCAGAGAGGGCTCTCCCCGCAGGAGAGCGCAATGGTTGCAAAGGTGTGACGCGTCTGCTTCATCTCCCGGAATTGCAGGCCTGCGTTCTTTAAAGCCGGAATCCAGACACGGTTTCGCAGGTTGCTAACGTTTACCTGCGCGCCACTGGTCGTACAGAAGAAATATTCACTCATAAATCGGTCATGGATTTGTTTTTGCTCCTTAAGAGCGTTTAGCATGATCGGAATGAGCTTGATGGTTCTACGGCTGTAGCGGTTCTTGGTTGTTCCCACAACTTTCTTGCCATCCTCATCCAATGTCATCGCTCTGCGGATGTTGAGAAGGCCCTGTTTCCAGTCGATATCTTCCGACCTAATGGCGATCTGTTCGCCCGGTCTCAGGCCGGCGTAGAATGCAAAGCGGAAGTAAGGCTTCCAATGATCCGGCAGGTGGTCGATCAACTGCTGCTGCTCCTCAACGGAGAAAGGAAAAATGTCCTCGTAGGGGTCATCTTCCGGAAGTTTCTTGAAACCAAAAAATGCATTGTAGCTGCTGCCCCATCCGTACTCGATCGATGCGCTTTTGCAGATCATCTTTAGAATCGTGAAGCACTTGTTGATGGTATTGCCGGAGATTTCTTTCTCCCTGTAGCGCTGCTGCCTTGCCCATGCGACGAATTTCTCGAACGTGCTGGCATTGAAGTCTGCAAACGTCATTTTTCCAAAAAAGGGGCTAAGGTAAAGCTCCATATACCTTTTATATCCCAACAAGGTGCGTCCCGTTACCCGTTTGGATCCCTTCACCAAATCAATCCAGTTGTCGAAGTAACCCTTGCAGCCAACCTGTTCCGGCGTCTCCTTGAGCCTGTAAACTTCCCGCTCCTTGGCGGTGAAGTGATCGCGATTCTTGCTCTCGGGAAAGACCTCTGCAAACCTGAAGGTCGCCGACTTGATGGCTACGATAATCTTGTCGAGCTGCTCTCTGACAGTCTTCGCATTCTTCTCGTTCCAAACCAGTCCGGAAGATTCCCTCACTCTCTCATCCAGATACATGAAATCCACGTAAACCTTGCCGTTAATCTTGCGAACCGATCCTTCTCTATTCCGATTCAGGCCAGCCTTGCGCGATTTTTCACCCAGTCTCTTGTTCCGAGGAAAAGTTACAACCCTGGCAAGTGATGCTTTTTCTGCCATTCTATGCTCCTCTCATCGCAACACCTCCTTCCGCTGATTTTCACACCCAATTATTCTAGCAGAAGAATGAGTGCTTGAGTTGAAAAGACTTCAGATCCGAATCAGACTCGCTATTTTTTTCTCATGAGAGACGGCAAGGTTCACGTAGCCATCGCTTTGTTCCGAGTTGCTTGGAATCTGGCAATCTTCTACACTTCCCTTATTCTCAACCCAACGCAACATCTCAGTCCATTTGAACAGAATCTTTTTGGGAGTCGGTTTGACAAAATGTTTTCCTGCGATAAGAACTCGTTTGTGAATCAGATTATAGACCGTTTGTTTCCGGTACTTGATTCGATCACATAGTTCGTCGGTCGTGAGGTACTCTTCCATTCTGTCTATCCTTGCTGACGCTTTCAGATCCAATCACTCAGCTTTAAAAGGCCTGAAGGCGACCGAGGTTATGAGCATGGACGCCCGTTAATGTTTGTGTTCATTTCTTTTGAAATTGGTGACATTCTAGGTCGAAACGGAAAAACATCACAAACCCGTGGTGTCGAAAACACAGGTTCAAAATCCATTTTTTCCCAAATTTTGAGGCCATCCATCTGCAAATGAAAAACCTCCGGATTGTGTAAGCCCCTCTGTCGAATCTTGTAGGAACAGCCTGGTGGAGGTGTCTTGGTTTGCAGTTCGAGTATCAAATCGGCTTCATTAGGGGTCGTTGTTTTGAACCGACCGGTTGATCTGCTCCTTTATTAACCGGTTCATTCTATGTTTCATAATGTCGGACCGCGTACCGTGACATTTTTTTATCAAAGCCTGTCTGGATTGCAGTTGACGAGTTTCAGGAAATGGAAGCTTTGGAGTCAAAAAGAAGAATTGAGGGAGTGTTCCGTGATATGTTTACAGAATATTTGAGAGATTTGTAACCGTCTACCTGGGCTCCAAACGCCACATGCTCAGAGTTACGTATGAGTATGAAAGTGGCATGCGTCTCTCATCTTGGTTCGCAGCATCCCCATTGTGATTGGCAGATTTGAGGAGAAGACATTGAAGATTAAGCGAAGTTCATCTTCTGACATGCCGCTGGCACTGAATTACTTCAGCTCGCATGCGTAACAAAGCTTGCCGAGAACAAAGAAAGGGGAAGGTGTGACCACCTTCCCCTCTCTGCGTGTCTGATTCTGTTCAAGACCCTATAACAGCATCCTATAATCGGTATTCAGAGCTTGTGCCAGCTTTCTGGCATTTTCTTTACCGATGGGACGGCGGCCATTCTCCATATCAGAAATATGGCGACGGGGAATACCGGTAAGTTTGGCAAGCTGTTCCTGGGTGAGACCCTCACGCACGCGGTATGCTCTGACAGCTATCTGTTGTTCCTTCCCGGCAAACTCGGGAAAGGCATCGCGATAGTCAATAGTATCCTCAATGTCGGCAAGGCCCAACGAAGCTGCAAACTTTCTTACCTCCCGTATTTTATCAGGTGGGCCGATGAACCTCACCATATCCGATGTTTCAGTATGGCGCGTTTTCGTGTGTGCCCGCATATATTACCTCCACAAGTCTAATTTCGTCTTCGCGCTCCACCCACACAGCAACGTAAGTAGGCCTGCCTTTTTTGAGGTGGCAGTGATGCCTGCCCTCGCCGAGCTTTGAATAATTCGGCCAGTTTCCGCGTACAGGACCCGACAATTCAACTTCGCGGAGCAGCTGAAACAGCAGCTCTCTTATCGTTTTAGGCAGCTTGGCAGCCTGTTTCTCTGCCTTCTTTGTCAGTCTGGAACGCCAAGCCATGCCTGACTCCTTGCACTAAATATTAGTGCAACATAAATTGAAAGTAAAGTATGCCTTACCCTCTTTGTTACCATCAGTTATTTCCAGATAGGAAGCGACTGATCATTCGGATCAGCTCAATTACCCCGTGCAGTACAATAGATTTTCTCAACATGCTCAAATAGTACCTTCCGAAGCGACAGGTGCCCATGTATGTTATCATTGATGCCACGGGAATCCCTTCTCGGATTTTTGTATGCACCTCACTCCTTCTGTGGAGTCAGAGAGAAAAAGCATATTCCCTCTGACGTGGTCGAGGATACTTCATCGTCTATAGAAACGTCTTCTCGATGACGGACATCATGGCGTCTGTTACGCCGTAGATGTTTGTGATGACCGAAGCATTTTTCGGGGTGAAGAGTTCATCCATGTGGATCTTCATCTTAAGGATCTCTTGCTCCATCCCCGCTGTCGCGATTCCAATCCCATATGTTTCGAACCCGACATTGCGCGCAAGAGACGCCATTTGCCGAGCTGTTTCAGGCTTGTTCGGACCTCCATCGGTAACGACAATAATGATCTTCCTTTTCTGGGGAAGCCGAATGAAGTTCCGGATGACATACCACAGGGCTTCGGTCAAAGGAGTACCTCCAGTCGCCCCTATGGTAAAAGCATCGGGCTTTACCGGACTATTGTGGGGAACTATCAAGTTTGCTTCATCACGGCATGCTGCAGGAAAAACACTGACGCCCAAGCTCACGCCCTTCGCACCGTAAAGTGCTGTCGCTATTGCAAGAGCACTTTCGCAAAGGGGATTCATTTTATGTTTCATACTGCCGGACCGATCCATCAATACATGTACTGCCGTATCGAAAGAACGCGTCTGGCTCTTGCCAACGAAGATTCGTGGATCGCCAACGAGTATCCGCGACAGACTATGACGTTCCAATCGCAGTCCAAAACGTCTAGCGTATATCCGTCGATTTGCACTTGCCTGTAACATTGCCAGGACTTTCGCGCGAATTGTATCGGCAACTTTCCTGACTCTCCCCATATCGAGCGTGGTCTGTCCGGTTGTAAGAACTGCGTTTTGCCCCCCGGCACCGCCACCGCCGTTTTCCCATCCAGGGTCGAAAGATGCGTTTGCCTGATTTACCGAGGTGGAATGTTTTGCGACAGCGGCCTGCAGTATTTCGCCAAGGCCCTTTAAAAGTTCTTCAGAATTCGTTTTCTCCAATTGTGCTTTGCTGACTTGGGACGATTTTGTCCCGTTTGTACCGCTCTGGTTCCCCTGTGATGAAGGAAGGCTTCCGCTTGAAGGAGACGATTTGTCTCCTTGTTTTCCCATGGTACCTGAGCCTTTGTCTTGGTTTGAGCCCTTCTCTGGTGCTCTTTTGGGTTGTTCCGGTGGAGTCTGGTTCGGACGTCCATCTCCACCCATGAGTGTCAACAACTCCCGAGCTATGCTCCGGCATTCTTTTGATGACTTCGCTTTTGGTACTTTCTCCAACAGCATCTGTTCAGCCGCAACGGTCAGCGCGTCACCGAATACATGGCGAACCCCAGATTTCGCGGTCCTCGCATATCCATTAAGAGCTTCCTGGTTCAATACTACCGCCCTCAACATGTAGAGAGTCCACATGTCCAGGGCAGCCCCCGGGGACGTGGCGAGCTCCCCTGGGTCGGACAGCAGTCTCTGCTTGACCAACTGAGTGACGAGCCGGTCGAGGTTCTTTGCAGATCCAGGATAGATCTCTCCCAGTTCCCGTTCGCAACGCACATCTTCGATACTGTTCCAGATCGATTGCTCCAAAGCTGATCCGAATTGAAGACTAAAATCTGTCAGGCGAACGTGGGAGGCCTCATGGTCAATGAAACCGCTTGCAAGGATCGCGGATTCCGGGCTGTCGTCAAGTGTGGGGAGGTAGATCACCTTCCCGTCAGTCCGTGGTTTTTCGTTGTCGCCAACGACCACACGGACTCCGTAATGACGGCCAAGAGCGGCCGCAATGATTGGGAGTGCTCCCTGTGTCATGTACATCTCCTTTTGCTTTGCTTGCAGGCAGGAGACAACCTTCGTGGCTGTTCCCACCCACTAGCTTGGGGTTGGTTAGAAAAACCATTCAGCAGGCTGTACCGGCTCCGGTCTCACTGGCGGCGGCATTTCAAAAGAGGAGATGAGGGGAACTGTGTCGATTGACTCGTCATGGTCAAATTCTTCCCGAACTTCCTCGTCAACATCAGACACAAGTATCTGTTCCTCCAGGCTCGGGACTTCCACCCAAACCAACTCGTTAGGGTCGCCCCCATCGAGAATAGCCTGGCCGTGAGCCGCCATCTTTTCTGAATCGGACAAGATGAACAACAATCCATGAAGGGCCATGAGGTCGCGGCCCTCGATCTTTCCCGTTTTGGGCAGACCGTTCAAGACGCTGGTAATGCACTCGCAAATGGGTACAACCTTAGGATCGACAAACGCCAATCCCTTAAGCTTTTCCAACATCTTCTTGATCGGGGATAAAGCTCGCCGGGTAACGCTGTCTCTTCCTTGAAAGGTTTTTTCCCACGCACCCTGCGCACTGTCAGCGATTTCAGTAAACAACCGGTTGCCCAAGTTCTGGAGCTCCTCGATGAGAGGTTCGGGTTCGCCTTCCTGCTCTCCTTTATCCATAGCTGCGTTGTCGCTATCCTTTATGGGTTCTGAATCACGCACTCCGGAAACACGATATGGGATCCACGAGAACCGGAATTTACTCCTGACCTTCTCTCTCGATTCTTGAGCATCGAGAATAATGTGTGCCCACGCCGGGTGCTGTTCCGCCCATGACTGCACAGCTGTATCGAAACGACTCTCAAAGGCATCCGCCTCTTTCTGGAACTCCGCTTTGAGTCCGTCCAGGATGATCGCCGCCTCGTCAAATTTCTCATCGGGAATTCCCCATCCGCCCAAGAACCGAAGTCCCGTATCATCGAGGTGTCGTTCCGCTCGTTTTTTGAGGGTATGGAAAATTCTTAAATCCTCGGGATTGACGACCTTCTTGTTCCCCAAGGATACTATTTCAGCTGGAGGGAGCTCACTGGGGTCATTCACTCCGGTGTCCTCGATAGCCAGCTTTTTTCTTCCGGACCAGATTGAAACGTCCAGGCCAATGCAGATGATTCTGTCGAGTGTCTTCATCGAACATTCTCCTTCTTTTTCAAAGAGCGAAAGCGATGTCTTTTGCCCTTTCAGTTGGGTGGTTGTGCTAGAAACCGAAGACCCGCTGAACAATCCCCTGGATTGCCTGGCGACTTGTTTCGTTGCTTCGAAACAGCAGAGCCCGATCCAAGGCATGCAGGAGGGGGTTCTTCCCCTTCTTGGCCACACCTTGGTAAAAGACGGACATGTTTGCCCATCTAATGAGCGTCCTGGAAGACATTGTGACGTCCACTGTGGTCTCGTAAGAACCGTTTGTGAACAGAGCTCTTATTTCGTTTGCCGTATCCACAAATTTTTCATGCATTCCATCGGGAACGTGAGGTACACATGATTTCAGGATGCCTATCTCGTCGTTTCTTTCCGGATAATCAACGTGTACGATCCAGAAGCGGTCCATGAATGAGATATTCTGTTTCATGGTACCCTGATAGTTCCCGGTGATATCACCGGTACCTTTGGTGTTGCCGGTTACCACGAAGCGAAAATCGGGGTGGCGTCTGATGATCTCACCCCCTTTTTCGGGAATGACAAGCGGCGTTCCTTCGGCGATTCCGTTAAGGCCTCCTGTGTTGGCAGGGTCCAGGAGATCCAACTCGTCAAGGAGAAAGATTTGTCCCTCTTTCATAGCAATGGCGAGTGGTCCGTACTGAAACTCCGTATTGCCGTTTACCGCTGCGTAATGGCCGACGAGCTCGGGGATTTCAAGACGACCGTGTGCTGTTACGCGTTGAACCGGGAGGTTCAAGCGGGCAGCCACCTGGCAGATAATCGATGATTTTCCCGACCCGGTTGGGCCGGTTAGCAAAAGACCTTCCCCTTCGCCCATCTTGATCCAGGCGAGGACATCCGACAGGATGTCTGTCCTGAACTCGTAGTTTGGGTCCAGGTCCGGTGTGAACAGGCTTGGCGATGCAAAGCCCTGAATGGTGAGATTAGCGGGAGCGGCAACGCCGAAGGTCGCCGCGATTGGGTACTCTTTCTTTTCCATGGGTTCTCCTCTTGTTTGAGGGGATGAACCCACACCTCCCCCTGGGGAATGTGATTCATCCCCTCGGGTAGGATTGGAAGAAAGTTGTCGTAGTTAGCTGCAGGCGGTTACCGCCCTGGCAGCTTTATTTTACTGACATTGCGAAAGTATGGCATCGGTGAGCCACAAACCTAAAACAAATCCAGCGATAACCAGCTCACGTTGGGGTCGGTGTCGCCGGCAATCTTGATGGAACATCCCCAGCTAAGATAGCTGTGAATGCATCTGGCTAAAGACTCGCAGGAAATGATCCATCTGGCCGACCGGCAATACCAATGGTGGTTTCTTCTTTCCCACATCGTGATCCTGCCAAACGGTTTTCGGACTTCAATGATCTTAACCGTGGCCAAATCAATTGATATTTGCTGCATGCGTCTCCTTCTTCTTTTTGGCAGAGAGGAAGACGCAATCCCTCCACCACCGGGGACGTTTCGCTCCCCACCGGGGAGTTTCCTTGTCTGCAGATCCATCAACTGCAGCAGTTGAACACTTTTTCAACCAGATCCACGTTCAACTCACTCTCGGGATAGCGAACAAAGACCTCTCTCCCGTTGAGTTCCTGGATCTCATCATCGTCGGCGCCCTCAACATCAAGATCGATGAGAATTACATCCAGATCGGCATTTGATAAAACCCGCTCGATCTGTCCACTATCGCCTCGGACGATGACAACCTTCAAGGCATCATTGCCATTTCTCACAATAAGCCTCCCATTCCTGGAAAAAGTCATTTTGCATTTCGCTCAGGTCATCCACGACCCTGAACTCCTTCGTCACATCGCCGCAGGTTTGCTCAACCGCGACTCGCAAGAGCTCAACGAAATCCTGCATCCTCTTCCTCCTTCTTTTGGGAAGGACGAGGAACGGAAGGCCGCACGAATCCCCCGGAGGGGGTAATGAGGCTTGATCCATTCCTCCCCCTTCAGGGATGTGTTCATTTCGCTGCAGCCTGGTATGCCCTCACGCGGACATCCCGGTGCGTAACCCGGGAACGAACAGCGAACGCAAATTAACTAAATATGGTTTTCAAAGAACGTGGTTTCGATTTTATGGGGATGGCCGGAAAGTGTTCAACTGCGTGGGATGTAAAACGATGCTTCGAAATGCAGTCTTTTCTGAGAATCGGGGCAATATTTGACCCCACCGTATGGAAGGGAACATTTTAACCGGCTCTGCAGCGGATATAGATGTCCCCCCTCCAGAAAGAGGGCTAGTCTCCGGAAGGG
>NZ_JAIBKA010000008.1 GCF_022603395.1 Desulfoferrobacter suflitae | reverse complement strand
GATGAACCCAAATACAGCCCCATGCTCGAGTATGACTCCTTCCTCTCCGAAGGGCTCCCCATTGCATCGGGAGTGATTGAAGGTGCCTGCCGCCATCTGATCAAAGATCGGTTGGATCGCACCGGGGCTCGCTGGCGTATGAAAAGTGCTGAAGCCATAATCCGAATTCGTTCGCTTCGGTCCAGTGGTGATTTCGATGCCTACTGGAGATTCCACCGGGAGCAAGAGCTCCAGCGTAACCACTCTTGTCACTATGCGGCCGCTTCCTGAACTCGGAGCATTACCCTGGATGTCGTTTCAAAAGATCTGCACCCTATTCGGAAGCCCCTTGGCCGCGTGTTTGCTTGCCGCTCAAGCTGGCTGTTTCGCGCGACTGCGTCGCGCGGAATCGCGGCGCTGACTTCGTCAGGCACCTTGTCCCGGCGCGTTGTCGCGCCGGAACAAGGCATCTAACCCGACTGCGCGCGCCGGCGCTGTGACGACTCCTTCGGCCCGCTCCCATCCGACGTGCTCGCGGCTCAGCGCCGCGATTAGGCGAACAAGATTATGAACCAGCATGCGCAATGATGAAAGAGTAACATGATCGATAACTTCAGTGGAAAAGTGAATTTCATCTGGTCAGTGGCAGACCTGCTGCGGGGTCCCTATCGCCCGAATCAATACAAGGACGTAATGCTTCCCATGACGGTGCTTCGTCGGCTCGATTGCGTTCTGGAGCCGACCAAAGACAAGGTGCTCGCCAAACAAAAGGCGCTTTCCGGCGGGAAAGTCAAAAAGATCGATCCCCTCCTGTGCCGGGTTACGGGAGTACCCTTTTACAACACAAGCCGCTATTCATTCGAGAAACTCAAAGGCGATCCCAACAACATCGCCGCCAACCTCACAAACTACATCAAGGGCTTTTCAACCCGCGCCCGAGAGATCATCGAGAACTTCGGCTTCGAGGAACACATCGGGAAACTCGACAAGGCGGACCGTCTCTACCTTCTGGTATCCCGGTTTTGCGACATTGACCTGCACCCGCAGGAAGTCTCGAACCTTGAGATGGGCTACATTTTCGAGGAACTGATCAGGCGGTTCAACGAGGCGTCGAATGAAGAGGCCGGCGACCACTTCACACCCCGCGAGGTGATCCGCCTGATGGTCAATCTGATTTTTATGCCCGACAGCGATGTGCTCACGACCAGGGGCATCGTCAAGACGCTCTATGACCCGGCCTGTGGTACCGGGGGCATGCTCTCTGCTGCCGAGGATTATGTCCGGGAACTAAATCCCGACGCCCGCCTGGAGGTCTTCGGCCAGGACTACAATCCCCAGGCCTACGCCATCTGCGGGTCGGACATGATGATCAAGGGCCAGGACATCGAGCATATTGCCTTCGGCGACAGCTTTACCGACGACCGCTTCCCCCGCCACAGGTTCGATTACATGCTGGCCAACCCGCCCTTTGGCGTGGAGTGGAAGCCTGAGGCTGACTTTATCAAGCGGGAGCATGAGGAGCAGGGCTTCGGCGGCCGGTTCGGGGCCGGCTTGCCGCGCATCAACGATGGATCGCTTCTTTTCCTGCAGCACATGATCAGCAAGATGAAGGACCCCAAGGAAGGCGGTTCGCGCCTGGCTATCGTCTTCAACGGATCACCGCTGTTCACCGGGGCAGCCGGTTCGGGCGAGAGCGAGATTCGCCGCTGGATCATCGAAAACGACTGGCTGGAGGCCATCGTGGCGCTGCCGGATCAGCTTTTCTACAACACCGGCATCTACACCTATCTCTGGATCGTCACCAACCGGAAGGAGCCGGGCCGCAGGGGCAAGGTTCAACTGGTGGACGGCACCGGCTTTTTCAAAAAGATGCGCAAGTCCCTCGGCAATAAGCGCCACGAAGTATGCGACGACCAGCGCGACGACATTACCCGGCGCTACGGCACGCTCAAGGAAGGCGAGCATATCCGCGTCTTTGACAACGAAGACTTCGGCTACCGCCGCATCACGGTCGAGCGTCCGCTCCGACTCAACTTCGCCGTGGACAAAGATCGCATCGTGCGGCTTGCCGAGACCAAGGCCTTTGCAAACCTGGCCACCAGCAAGAAACGCAAGGACACCAAGGCTGCCAAGGCAGAGATCGAAGCGGGTCGTAAGCTTCAAGAAGAAATTATGGCCGCTCTTGAGCCGCTCACCTCGCTCGGCATTGTCAAAGACCGCGACGAGTTCTCAAAACATTTGACGTCTGCCTTCAAGAAAGCCGGGATCAAGGTCCCCGCCGCCCTTTTCAAGGCGATCCTAATGGCCCTCCTGGCGAACTATTAAGGAATACTTAATAGTTCGCCAGGAGGGGCAGCGCGCCGATTACGGAAAGCAGATTCTTGCCACGCTGTCTCAAGAATTGACCCAGGGCTATGGTAACGGGTTCAGCTATGTTTTTCATCATTCATCACTCCGAAGGGGGGCGAATGAGCAGGGGTGATTTACATGCGAACCGCCCGGAGCGGCGGAGCCGCCGGTCCATCCGGTTGAAAGGATACGATTATGCCGGTGCCGGGGCGTATTTTGTGACGATTTGCGCGCAGAACCGGGAATGCCTGTTTGGGAAAATCGTGGATGGAAAAATGGTGTTGAACGATGCGGGGGAAATCGTTGCCGATGAATGGATCAAAACCGGTGATATCCGGGATAAAATCATATTGGATGAATGGGTGGTCATGCCCAACCATTTTCACGGGATATTGGTCATCGACGATCGTAGGGGCACGGCGCGCCGTGCCCCTACGGTGGAACAATTCGGAAAACCCGTATCCGGTTCGATACCGACGATTATCCGGGCATTTAAATCCGCCGTGACAAAACGCATCAATGAAATGCGAAAAACCCCCGGCGTGAAAATCTGGCAACGCAATTATTACGAACACGTCATCCGCAACGATAATGAATTGAACCGCATTCGGGAATACATCACCAACAACCCGGCGCAATGGGAAACAGACCAGGAAAACCCCAACGCAACCGACCGCAGGGGCGAACCTTGTGTTCGCCCATTTGATGTTCGTCCAACACCTGTCCGCCGCCGTGCCTGCCGACAGGCAGGAACAGACCCATGGGAAAGGCGAAGATGAAACATCTTGCCTATCCTGCATACAAGCCGTCTGGAGTGGCATGGCTCGGTGAGATTCCAGAGCATTGGGACCCAGTCAGACTTCGTTATCGGGCAAAAATCAATCCCATTAGATCTGAAATCAACGGTTTGCCCGGCACTCTCGATGTCTCCTTTGTGCCAATGGAATCAGTCCACGAGTATGGCGGATTATCCCTCGATCAGTCACGCCCGCTCGCTGAGGTTTCAACTGGATATACCTATTTTCTAGACGGTGATGTACTTGCTGCTAAGATCACGCCCTGCTTTGAGAACGGCAAGGGAGCGATTGCACATGATCTGATGAACGGCATCGGATTCGGTACGACGGAACTACATGTCCTGCGTCCCCACCCATCGATGGACCGCCACTTCCTATTTTACGTCACCATTAGTCATGCTTTCAGACATCTTGGCGCTGCGGAGATGTATGGTGCTGGCGGTCAGAAACGTGTGCCCGAAATTTTCATAAGAGACTTTAGACAGTCGATCCCCCCGCTCAAGGAACAGCGTACCGTCGCATCCTTTCTTGACCGCGAAACAGCGCGGATCGACACGCTCATTGAAAAAAAGCAGCGGCAGATTGAGTTGCTCCAGGAGAAGCGATCCGCTCTCATCAGCCACGCCGTAATCAAGGGGCTAAATCCTAATGTTGAGATGAGAGATTCGGAGGTAGCTTGGATAGGCGAGGTTCCACACCACTGGCAGGTGAAGCGCCTCAAGTACCTTATTCGCGAGGGGCTGTCTAATGGCCTCTTCAAGAAGAAGGAATTTTTCGGATCAGGCACCAAACTCGTGAATGTATTTGATGTGTATCGTGAAGATTTCATTGTGGATCACGATAGTCTGGATCGAGTTGAAGCTGATGAAGTTGAACAACGGAAGTATGCGGTACAGTCCGGAGACATTTTTTTCGTTCGGTCTTCACTGAAACTGGAGGGAGTGGGACGTTCCGTGTGTGCCTTGAACGTCAAAGAGCCCACGGTTTTTGAGTGTCACATCGTTCGAGCGAGACCAGATTCTAGAATGATTAATCCAAGCTTTCTCGTCCACTTCCTCAACTCGATTCCTGCAATCAACCGACTCATCTCCCTTTCTAATTTGGTAACGATGGCAACGATTGACCAGGACAAGTTTAAAAGCCTCGAGGTGCCGCTTCCACCACGTGAAGAGCAAGACAAGATTATGGCCGTGTTGGATCGAGAAGGAGAGAAGACAAAGCTGCTGGAAAGAAGGATCATCGACAGCATTAAGACGCTCAGCGAATACCGTAGAGCCCTTATCTCAGCAGCAGTAACGGGGAAAATGGACGTTCGGAAGGAGGTTTCCTGATGCCGGGTCAACATACGGAATACGCCTTCGAAACCGCCATAGAACACCACCTGACCACGGCCGGTGGGTATGAAAAAGGCGACCGGGACGGCTTCGACACTGAGCGGGGTTTGTTCGTCGGCGACGTGATTGCGTTCATCCGGAAAACCCAACCCAAGGAATGGGAGTACCTCGCCAACCTCCAAAAAGAAAAGACCGTAGGGGCACGGCGCGCCGTGTCCCTACTGATAGACGATCTGTGTCGTGCGCTCAACTCCAGCCACGAGGGGTGCCTCTCGGTCATGCGACACGGGTTCAAGTGTTTCGGCAAGCTGTTCCGGGTGGCCTATTTCGCCCCGGCCAGTGGAATGAACCCGGACACTCAGGCGCTCTACGCCGCCAACCGACTCACCGTTACGCGCCAGCTCGGCTACTCGGCCAAGCACGGCAACACCCTTGATGTGACCCTGGCTCTCAACGGCATTCCCGTCGCCACCCTGGAACTGAAGAACCCCATGACCGCTCAAAACTGGCGGCATGCAGTCACGCAGTACAAAAACGACCGCGATCCGTCAGACCTGATCTTCCAATTCAAGAAGCGCACGCTTGTCCATTTCGCGGTGGACACCGACGAGGTCTACATGACCACGCGCCTTTCGGGTAAAAGCACGCGCTTTCTGCCCTTCAACAAGGGCTGCGGAGGCGGCGCCGGCAACCCGGAGAATCCCGGCGGCTACAAAACCGCGTATTTGTGGGAAGAGGTCCTGGAGCGTCACAGCTTCCTGGATATCCTGGCACGGTTCATTCACATCGAAAAGAAACCGGTGAAAAATGCAGGGGCACGGCACGCCGTGCCCTTTAAAGAAACCATGATATTCCCGCGCTATCACCAGCTTGATTGCGTGCGGAAGCTTGTCGCCGACGCCCGCGAGCGCGGCACCGGAACCAACTACCTGATTCAGCACTCCGCCGGCAGCGGCAAATCCAACTCCATTGCCTGGCTGGCCCATCGGCTCGCCAGCCTCTACACCGAAAAGGACGAAAAGGTTTTCGACTCGATCATCGTGATCACCGACAGGGTTGTCCTCGACCAGCAGCTTCAGAACACCATTTATCAGTTCGAACACAAGCAGGGCGTGGTCCAGAAGATCGACATCAACTCGACCCAATTGGCGGAGGCCCTCTGGTCCGCTGTGCCGATTGTGATCACCACGCTCCAGAAGTTCCCGTTCGTCACCGAGAAAATGGGCGAACTGCCCATGCGCCGTTATGCGGTGGTTGTTGACGAAGCGCACAGCTCCCAAGGCGGCGAGACGGCGACCGAGCTCAAGGGCGTGCTCGCCGGCGCAGCCATCAAGGAAGAGGTCAGGGCAAAAGCCGAGGCGGAAGGGCTGCCCGATTATGAAGAGGAAATCCTCAAGACCATGGCCAAGCGCGGGCATCAACCCAACATCAGCTTCTTTGCCTTCACGGCAACGCCCAAATACAAAACCCTGGAGGTCTTCGGCACACCCGGCGCGGACGGCAAGCCGAATCCCTTCCATCTCTACAGCATGCGCCAGGCCATCGATGAGGGCTTCATCCTTGACGTGCTCCAGAATTACACGACATACAAGACGTATTACCGGCTGATCAAGTCAATCGAGGATGACCCGCAGGTGGACAAGCGCAAGGCCGCGCGTGCACTGGCGCGATTCATGAGCCTGCACCCGCACAATATTGCGCAGAAGACCGAGGTCATGGTCGAGCATTTCCGGCATTTCACGATGCACAAGATCGGCGGCAAGGCCAAGGCCATGGTGGTGACTTCCAGCCGTCTTCACGCGGTCAGGTACAAACAGGCCTTTGACAATTACATTAAAGACAAAGGCTACGCGGGCATCAAAACGCTGGTGGCCTTTTCCGGGACCGTGATCGACCCCGACGCAGCAGGCGCAGAATACACGGAATCCGGCATGAACGTGGACGCCCAGGGCAAGCACATCAAGGAGAAGGAACTGCCCGAGCGTTTCGGAACAGAGGAATACCAGGTGCTGCTCGTCGCGGAGAAGTATCAGACCGGCTTTGATCAACCCCTCCTTCACACGATGTATGTGGATAAGCGCCTGTCAGGCATACAGGCCGTGCAGACGCTTTCGCGTCTCAACCGGACGCATTCCGGTAAGGAGGATACCTTTGTCCTGGATTTCGTGAATGAGCCGGATGAAATTCTCAAGGCCTTTCAGCCCTATTATGAGCAGATGCTTATCGGCGAGCGTGCCGAACCACAGCAGCTATATGAACTGCAGGCCAAGCTCGACGGCCACCAGGTTTATTACAAGGCCGAGGTCGAGGAGTTCTGCAAGGTCTTCTATAAGCCAAAACCAAACCAGACAACGGCGGATCATGCCAGGATGAATGCCTGCATCGATCCGGCGGTGGGACGCTATAACGACCTGGAAGAGGATGTCCGGGAGGAATTCCGCAAGACGCTCGTGGCCTATAGGAACCTTTATTCCTTCATGTCACAGGTGATCCCGTTCCAGGACACCGACCTCGAGAAGCTCTATTCGTACATCCGGTTCCTGCTGACCAAGCTGCCGAGAGACGACCGGGGCCCGGTCTACAACTTCAACGACGATGTGGCCCTGAAGTATTACCGCCTGCAGAAGATCGGCGAAGGGTCAATTGTGATGGAGCCCGGCGCCCGCTACGAGGTTTCGGGTCCCACATCCGTAGGAACGGGTGTTGCGCGGGGAGACGAAATCGAACTGTCCAAGCTGATTGACATCCTCAATGAGCGGTTCGGAACGGACTTCCGTCCTGGTGACCAGCTGTTCTTCGAATCGATCCGGGAGGACGCGGTATCGGATAGCAACCTCCGCCAGGCGGCGCTCGCCAATACGATGGAGAACTTCGGCTACGTCTTTCGCAAGGCTTTGGAGGGGCTCTTCATAGACCGGATGGACCAGAACGAAGAGATTACGGCGAAATTCATGAACGAGGATCAATTCCGAGAGGCGGTAAGCAAGCATCTCCTCAAGGAGGTCTACGAAAAGATCCGATCTGAGGATAATGTAGATGGCCAAACTTGAAAAGAATATCGCCCAACAACCGCATCAACGCGGACCTGCAATTCCGCTACGTTTCATTGCCAGCCGGTTATGCCGAAACGTTGGGGCTCGGCCTATCCCTGCGGCAAAGGAGGCTTGGTGGCGAAACCGGTCTATGCTATAAGGAAGCAGGAGGTACCCAAAGATGGTATTTGATCGCATCACAGTTGATCCTGCTCGAATGAACGGCCAACCCTGTGTACGCAATATGCGTTTGACGGTCCGGCGTATTGTGGAACTGGCGGCCTTCTACCCTAATCGCGAGGAACTACGCGAGGAGTATCCCGAGCTTGACGATGAGGATATACGGCAAGCTCTCCTCTATGCCGCGGCGCATCTCGATGACCGTGTTCTTGATCTTCCGCTAAGCCATGAAACTGCTGCTTGATCAGGGACTGCCAAGATCGGCAGCAGGATTGTTGCGAGAGGCAGGAATCGATACAGTCCATGTCAGTGAAATTGGCTATTCTACGGCCGATGATGCCGCCATACTTCAGAGAGGACGAGAAGAAGAGCGGATCGTAATCACTTTTGATGCGGACTTTCATGCTCTTCTCGCCCTCTCACGGGCCATAACCCCGTCGGTCATTCGTATTCGCATAGAGGGGTTGTACGGAAAAAAGACGGCAGATCTGATACAGGCAGAACAAGAGGAACTGACCGTGATTACGAACTCCGCAGGATTCTTGATGACTTGGGGGAACTGCCAGACGACGACTAAGCATAGATCTTGCCCGTTGTGGCTGCCGGTCATCCTACAAATCCAGGAACAGAAGGGTTATCTTGATGAGCGAGCATGATAAGATCCTGGTTCGGATACTGCGTGGCACCTCGGATGCGAACATCCCCTTTGAAGGCATGCGCAGCCTGTTACGGAGCCTGGGGTTTCAGGAACGCATCCGTGGGAGTCACCACATCTTTACCAAAGAGGGAGTAGAAGAGATCTTGAATCTGCAACCAAAAGATGGTGGCAAGGCAAAGCCCTATCAGGTCAAACAGGTCAGACAAGTCATCCTGAAATATCGTCTCGGAGGTCTGGATTAAGATGGCCAGCAAATTTAGGTACGAAGTCATTATCTACTGGAGTGATGAGGATCATGCCTTCATTGCTGAGGTTCCGGAACTGCCCGGCTGTGCAGCGGATGGCGCAACCTATCAAGAGGCTGTAGCCAATGCAGAAGTAGTGATCCAGGAATGGATTGAGACCGCACAGGAACTGGGTCGCTCTATTCCAGAGCCAAGAGGCCGTCTGATGTATGCATAGCATCTCTGCGAGAGAGATCATGCCCCAATGGCATCAAGGGCGACGGCAAAAAGCCGCCGCGCCTTATGCCGACCGTTAGCATGCACCGCAAGCATCACCTGTGAGCCGTTGGCGAGGACAGTTCATGATCGTTGGTTCGGATTTCGCCACCTCCCGAACGGACAGCGGGACCTTCGGTTGTTGAGCAAACGCTGTGGATCGTGCCGGAGCGCAGCTTCAAGAATGGGAGGGCAAGAGAGGATTCAAGGGAAAGGAGGAAGAACTGCACATGAGGAACGTAGATTTGAGGTTTTTGCTGCTCGCGGTGATCATCATCTTTTTGGGCGGATGTCAGACCACGGGTTCGACCAGCGCCGTAACAAGCGCAGCCAATGAAGCACCGCCTTCGTGTAACGTAATAGCTGAGCCAAACCCAATTCTTGTCGGGGAATACGCATGTGTTGTCACAGGCGCGAATTCCAGGGGAGTTCACTTTTCGAACCCAGTTTCCTATAAATTGGCGAAGCTTCCCGACAACAGCGGATACTCGCTCTTTTATTCGTTCCAACCTGCACGAGGAACGAGCTTGGTGGGGTACCAGAATGGGACGATTAATGGCAATACTGTGAGCTTCAAGGCACCGAGCGGTCGCACAATCCAGTTCGTTGCAGAAGGAAATACAGTATATTTTGTGTCTCCGACTTCCGGAGAGAGATTTGCAATGGCTCGTAAGTAGTTCCCTCTGATGACTCTGTGGAGCTGGCTTGGTAGGATTCACAATCTTTTTCAGCTGCCGCAGGAAATTTAAAAAGCAGGCCACGTATTCACAGACTCAATTAAATGGGCACGGTGGCTTCCAATATGATAACCAAGGGGTCAAGCGGGACCCAAACCACGCTGGGCGTACCCCGCGGCATTCCCTGAAGTTCATCACTGGGGGCGTGGTTTGGGCCGTTTATCCCCTCGCAGGCAGCGAGCGTCAAGGCTCGTCATTCTTAGATGAGAGTCCGACTATGGATCCAGGTGATGCCGCGTGCGCAAGAGTGCTCAAATAGAGCCCACGTCGTCGCTGCCGAGTTACTGGAAGATCGGTTTCGGATTATAATGCTCAGGATTTGCGAGTCACAAACTGTGCCCGACTTGACATGAAAAGGAACCACAGTAATGGAAACTCTAAAACAAGAAGCACTCAGCGCGATTGCCAAACTGCCGGATTCCGCCGATATCGATGAAATCATGTATCGTCTCTATGTGATAGACAAGGTTAGAAAGGGAGGAGAGGCTATCAAGAGAGGCGAGTATGTAACGGTGGACGATCTCAATAGAGAAATAGAATCAGGTAATCTGGTCTAGACCTGCAAAAAGGGATCTCAGAAGCATTCATGACCATATTGCCTCCGACTCAAAGTTCTATGCCAAAAAAGTGGTGAAGGACATTGTCGAAAAATCTGAAGTTCTGAAGGACTTCCCTCTCATGGGCAGAATGGTTCCGGAGTTGCAGGATCCCGACATCAGAGAGTTGATAGTCTAATCGTATCGACTTATCTGCAAAGTCTCATCCGATACGATAGAAGTGCTTACATTGATTCATGGAAAGAAGGACTTCTTTTCGACGTACATGCCAAATCAGTCCCCATCCTTGAGCGGTTCCAAACTGCCAGTACGTTTCAGGACCACGGCCTGCTGCCGGATGCTATGGTAAAATAATTTTCACCATGTAAACGTGCACACTATGTGCACACCAAAAAAATGGACAACAAGAAATTTTGTTGTCCTCGTAAGTTGGCGGAAGCGCATGGGAATCGAACCCACCTTCGAACGCCTTCACGCCCGAACACCGGATTTGAAGTCCGGGAGCCCCACCAGTGAGCTTGGCGCTTCCAGTCCGCCCAATGTACTCAATGCGACCGTTTTTGGCAAGTCCTTTTGACTCCTTACAATTTCACCAATGCATAGGTCCTGCTGCCCAGACCGATCTGTTCGGCGTAATCCAGCTGGTATTGCCAGTCGATTTTCGGGTAGACCGCTTTGACTTTATCCGCTGCCGCATGCGGCGAGTCCTTGAGCACGGATGAGGCCAGGGGCGGCTGGGCATTGACCAGATCCATGGAGGCCTGGTCGATGGCGACCGGGTCGGTCGAGGCCAGGATGCCGATATCGGCCACAATGGGAGCGTCGGTAAAAGGGTAGCAGTCGCAGGCAGGTGAAATCTGGGTCAGGAAGTTGATGCACAGGGTGCGCTTTTCCTTGCCTTTGAGGGTGCCGAGGGTGTATTCGACCATCCGTTCCATAAACCGCGGCAGGTCCTTTTCCCAGTTGATGCCCAGTGCTCCCTGCGGGCATGCATGAATGCAGCCGGCGCAGCCCACGCACTTTTTCTGATCGATGCGGACAATTTTGGTGACCTTGGGGTCGGGGCTGGGGGCGTCCGCCGGTCGATCAACCAGAGCTATTGCTCCGTGGGCGCATTGCGCCAGGCAGGTCCCGCAGCCGATGCATTTCTTGGCGATGACCTCGGGCGCCACTTCGGAATGCTGCGCCATTTTGCCGCGTCGCGAAGCCGATCCCATCCCGATATTCTTGATTGCTCCGCCGAAGCCCGCGGCTTCATGCAGTTTGAAGTGAGCCAGGGAAATCAACGAGTCCGCTCGCGCCACGGCTGAGCCGACCAGAACCTCCCGGCAGAGCTTCAAATTGACCGGCACGGCCACTTCATCGCGTCCATCGATGCCGTCGGCGATGACCAGCGGAGCGCCGACGACGGAATAGCCGAATCCGTTGAGGAGGGCCGTTGTCAAGTGATCGGCGGCGTTGCCTCGAGTGCCCACGTAGAGTGTGTTGGCGTCGGTGATGAAGGGTTTGCCTCCCGCTTTGTGCACCGCGTCCACGACAGGTCTTACCAGGATTGGACGGATGAAGGCGGTGTTGCCGCGCTCCCCAAAATGAATTTTAATCGCCGTCAGGCCCCGCTTCTTGACAATCTTGGCAATCCCTGCAGTGTCGGCCAGCAGGCGAATTCTGCTGAGCAGACTTTGATCGTTGCCGGCTCTAAGATCGATGTGAAAAACCTTGCTCGCCATGCGATTCCCCTCGTTGTGCAAAGGTCGGAATTGATATCGGTCCTGCTCAGGCGAGCAGGACGGCCAGTACTCCCGTCAAAAAAATACCGTCAAACGTCCCCGCGCCTCCGATAGAAGCAACGGGTGCGTTGAGCTGCTTCAATTTATCCAGGTTGAGAATGTCCGCGCCGATCAGGGTCCCCATGGTTCCTGCGAAATAGGCCGTCGGCGGGGCCCATTGGGAATTCAATACGAGCGCCGCCAGAGCGGCTATGACCGGCGGAACCAGCATAGGAACGGCGATCCCCATACCCGGTACCGGCCGTGCCAGCCGATGGGTTGCCATGGTCACCACCACCAGGGCCAGCAGCATGCGAAACGGGTTGTGCGCATGGATCAGCAGGTAGAGGGAAATGCACGTGGGGATGATGGCTCCTCCCACATTGACGGCCAGTACCATCTCACGCGGCCGCGACCAGGGCGGTGGCCGAAATCGCATGCCAAAAAACGTTACCAACTCTCTTTGGCTTGGCTCCTCACTTAGAGAGATGCGGCGCAGGGGAATGTTGATCATGCTCCCCAGGATGCACAAGAAAAAGAGCGAGAAAAGATGCTCGGGCGGAATGCCGAGGCGTGCAAATGCCAGCGTAAACACCCCATATTGCACCAGGGCGAATACGAACAACAGTATGAAGACAAATATAAACAGGAAAAACATCAAAAATGGAGGGAAAAACATTGGGGGTCCTTTCCTCTATGGGCCGACTGATTCGACCAGGTCAGCCAGAGCCGCAAGCAGATTCGAGCAGCGTGTGACGTTAGCCGGGTTGATGGAGTCCGAGTCAGGAGCCTGCCCTGTGGCCAATTCCCGTGTCAGCAAAACAGCGCGACATCCGGCCGCAATGGCCGCCTGCACGTCTGTTGGGCGGTCTCCGATCATGACCGCCTCCTGCATTGCAATGTCGAACATTTGGGCTGCCTTCAGCAACATGAAGGGCGCCGGTTTGCGGCAGGAACACCGTTCTTCCGGGCGGTGCGGGCAGTAAAAGGCTGCCGCCAGCGTACCGCCGTTTGCTTCGATTGCTTGCACCATGCGGTGGTGCAGCTGCCAGAAATCCTCCAGGCTGATCAACCCCCGGTTTAGCGCCGACTGATTGCTGATCAGAATGACTCCAATGCGCTGTTTTCTGCATTGTTCGAGGGCTGCCAGAGCGTCGGGATAGAAGATGAATTCATTCCAGTGCTTGATGTAGTCGGGCCGATCGATGTTGATCACTCCATCCCGGTCCAGCAGAAGATATCGCTCGGGAGAATATTCACAGCGGTTGCTCCAGATCAGCATAAGACCACCTATAGCTTGACTTATTTTTACATATGGGGACAAAATAACAATTCACAATGCAGTGCAAACGTCAGCTCAAGATTGACCTTCATTGGTAGCAAAAAGTTATGAATCAAGCAAGTGCGCTGGATGCAATTGAAAAAGTACTACAGTACCGTTTTCGAGAACCTCGACTGCTCTATCAGGCCCTCGTACACAGATCCTTTGTCTATGAAAACCCTGCCCCCGGCCAGGTGGACAATGAAACCCTTGAATTCCTTGGGGATGCGGTTTTGAATCTGGCCATCAGCCATTTGTTGCTGGAAAAGTTTCCGGATTACAATGAAGGGGAATTGTCGCGCCTCCGGTCTTCCATAGTGAATGAAAGGGAACTGGCCAAGCTGGCCGTTCAGCTGGAACTGGGAAAGTACCTGTTTCTCGGCAAGGGTGAGGAGTTCACCGGCGGGCGCCAAAAACCGTCCTTGCTGGCTGACAGTCTCGAGGCCCTGCTGGCGGCCATTTACCTCGATTCCGACCTGACCACCGTAATCCACCTGGTGCAACGCCTGTTTCAGGAGTATTTGGATATCAAGGATCAGGAGCATCCCTTGAAGGCCCTGGACAAGGATTATAAGACTCAGCTCCAGGAGTTGACCCAGGCATTTTTCAAACAGACCCCCACGTACCTCCTGGAATCCGAAGAAGGGCCCGACCATGACAAGACCTTTTTTATGAGCGTGTGGCTGGAGGAACGGCTGCTTGCCCGGGGATTTGGAAAGAGCAAGAAAGAAGCGCAGCAGCTGGCGGCTATGGGTGCTTTAGAAAAGTTACGCGAGGAAAAATACGAAACGGTCGATTAGCGCGTTTCCCAGAGGCGCGTTTGAACAGGCCAGTGGTCATGGTTGTGCCCTGATATAATGGCTGCAAAGCGAATTTATCCTATCTTTCTGACTCATGTCGGCTGCCCTTTCCGCTGTGTGTATTGCAATCAAAATACCGTAGTCTCGGGGCCACATGACCGGATGATGGCGGCTCCTCTGCTGGATCGCTTCACCACAGACCTGGCAGCCCTTGCGGCCGAGGCCATGCGGTCCGGCCTGGCGGGGCAGGTGGCTCTTTACGGCGGAACCTTCACGGCGGTTCCGAGGGAACAGCTGCAGTTGATGCTCGATAAGGTGTCTCCGCATGTCGCGGTGGGAGTCTTCACCGGTGTTCGGTTTTCTACGCGGCCCGACTGCATGGGGAAAGATATCCGCCGTCTGCTGGCCGATTATCCCATTGAAACGATCGAACTCGGTGTGCAGGCATTGCATGATGAAGTCCTCGTTGCAAGTCGGCGCGGCTATACGAGCCTGCACGTGCGGCGAGCGGCCGAAGCGGTTCGCCGTGGCGGCTGGGAATTGGGCATACAGCTGATGCCGGGTCTGCCCGGGGACACCCGCGAAAGGTTTGCCGAGACCGTTTCCCGTACGATCGAGCTGCGGCCTGATTTTGTCAGGCTTTACCCGACGCTGGTATTGACCGGCACGGTCCTTGCCCAATGGTACTCCAAGAAGGCCTATCGGCCCATCACTCTGGAGGAGGCCATAGGCTGGTGCGCCGACGCCTATGAGCGATTTGTGCGGGCCGACATCAAGGTTGTGCGCATGGGGTTGCATGCCGATCCGGCTCTACAGGCGCCGGGTGCCATTGTGGCCGGTCCATATCACCCGGCTTTCGGCTATCTGGTAAAAGTTCACTGGTGGCGGCGGCAGGTTGACGGAGCCCTGGCGAATGAGCAGTTCACGGATGGCAAAACGCTGCTGGTCAAGGTTGCGCAGCGCAGGTTGAGTGAGGCGGGAGGACCGCAACGGGCGAACCCTGGCTACTGGATGAAGCGCTGGGGATTCACTGCAGTGCGACTGGCGGGAGAGGCAACGTTTGCAGACCATCAATTGGAAGTCCGATGCATTTAGGCTCCTGGTCGGAAAATACCGTCGAAAACAGGACGCATCCATCATGACAGAACAGAAAGCAATTTTTCGATCCGGCTACGTGGCACTGGTCGGTGCTCCCAATGTGGGTAAGTCGACGCTCCTGAACCAGATTTTACAAGAGAAGATTTCCATCACAGCACCAAAGCCTCAGACAACCCGCAATCGAATTCTCGGAATCATGACCGGGCCCAGTTCCCAAATGATTTTTGTGGATACTCCCGGAATTCATCGTGCTCGCGATCGCTTCAATCAAATATTGGTGGATACTGCTCTTGCTGCCCTGAATGACGTTGATGTCATCTGTTTTTTAATCGAGACCGGGCGGGCGGATCATCCGGCGAACGAGGCAATCATCGAAGCCATTCAACGCCTCAATACGCCGGTCATTGTAGCCGTCAACAAAATCGATACGGTGCGCAACAAGCAGGAGCTGCTCCCTGTGATCGACCGGTTCAAAGGGTATATGAAATTTCGTGCCATCGTACCCATTTCAGCATTGCTTGGCGACGGAGTCTACGCGCTCCTGACTGAGATAGAACAAGTGTTGCCGGAAGGTCCGGCTTATTACCCGGAGGATTATCTGACCGATCAACCGGAGCGTTTTCTGGTGGCCGAACTGATTCGCGAAAAGGTCTTTCATCTGGTTCATCAGGAGATACCCTATGCGGTGGCTGTGACCGTCGAGCAGTTTTCCGAGGATCAGCAGCGCCATCGAATTCACATTGAAGCCGTTGTGCATGTTGAAAGAGACTCACAGAAAGCCATCATCATTGGCAAGCAGGGGCAGATGCTGAAAGAGATCGGCAAGCAGGCCAGAAAGGACATCGAGGCTTTGTTGGGATGCCGGGTGTACCTCGGGTTGTTTGTCCGTGTGCAGAAAAACTGGCGCAAGAATCCGCGCGTTCTGGCGGAGTTTGGATATGGCTTGAAGTGAGGTGATACAGAGGTCCGGCGGCCCTGGCGGTGCGGCATCGAAATGACGCAGGGGCGGGATTTGCCGTTAATCTCCCGGGAACGGCGCACACCCTGTCGACAGACACGCTGCTACCCATGGAGCCGGTCCATGGTCATGTAGCTTGCAGCCATGCGGGCAGCGATTTCATAGCCGTACCCCGTGGCCATGGGATTGAATTCTGTGTCGACAAGAATGGCCTGAATTTCGTGTCGTTTGACTTCGCTTGCATAAAACAGGGTTTCCTCCAGGGGATCTCCACCGAAGCAGCTGACGTTGGGACTTCCGTCCGAAAAAACCAGGATGGCCGGAAGAGTCTCCGGGTGCTTGCGCTTTTCCTGCAGCAGCAGCCGGATTCCCAGCTCCAGTCCCGCCGCCAGGGGGGTTCTGCCCCCCACTGGCAGGTGTTCTATGCTTTCCGCTGCGCCCCGCAGATTGCTGCTAAGAGGCAGGATGATGTCCGCGGCGGTATGGCGAAAAGTAATGATTCCCAGTTTGTCGCGGCGCCGGTACAGGTCGTCCATAAGGGCTGAAATGATGCCTTTTGTGAGCGACATTCGGTCGTTTGTGCGCATGGAAGCACTCGAATCAATCACCATCACCAAAGCGAGTCCTGTTTTATGGGATCGCTTCCTCAGTCTGAAATCATCACCGTGCACCTGAAACCCCAGCTTGCCGTTGCGGGCATTTTGATGCGGTGCAGCGGCTCTCAGGGTGGCAATCAGAGAGAGATCCTGCGGCTTTTCTCCGTGGTGCGGCAGCCGGCTGCCGAGAACTGCGCCGCCCTTGTGCAGATTGGCTAAACTAAAACGGCGCCCGGGGTGAGCCCCGGTCATCAGCTGCCAGGGAAAATGATGCTTGAGCGGTCTGGCACCCGGGCAGAGGTGCGTCACACACTGCACGGGCGACTTGTAGCTCTTGGCCGGTGACGATTGTTTCTGCCTGTTTTGATGGATGGGTACCCACTCCTGGTCGAGGGATTGCGCGGCGGTGTGCTGGTCGATCAGTTCTTGCAGCTTGCTTTCGTCAAGCCGGGCCTTTTGCAGGGGAGACTTCTTGATGCGATGCGGCAGTGCCAGGCGCGCCGCCAGCTGCAGGTCCCGGGCGGTTATCTTGAGCCGTCCTTCGAACGCGGCATTGGCTCTTGCGGCTTTCATCATGGTGATGTCAGCTCGATGGCCGTCGGTTCCCATGGCCACCGAAAGACTGGCTGCCGCTTCAAGGAGGTTCTCGCTGAAGGCGATTTGCGCCAATGTCTGCCTGCCTCGCATGATGCATTGGGCCAGCTCTGCATCCGCCTTCTGCCAGCAGCGCCTGAAATCCTGCGGATTCTCTTCGAAGGCCAGCCTGCGCTTGGTGATTTCCACCCGCTGCGGCAACGATTGTATCCCTTCGATGTCTACCGATAGGCCGAAACGGTCCAGCAGCTGCGGCCGCAGATCCCCTTCTTCGGGATTCATGGTGCCCACCAGGATGAAGCGACTGGCGTGCGAGAAGCTGATTCCTTCCCGTTCCACGATGTTCATCCCGGAGGCCGCCGCATCCAGAAACAGATCCACGATCTGGTCATTGAGCAGATTAACTTCATCCACATACAGGATGCCGCGGTGGGCTTCCGCCAGAAGGCCGGGTTCGAATCGTTTTCGGCCGGTCCGCACGGCTCTTTCGATATCGATTGAGCCGAGCAGGCGGTCTTCCGTTGTCCCGATAGGAAGATTCACCATGCGAACGGTTCTAGTGGTGACGGGGGGCTCCTGCCCCGATTCAATGATGGCGCGGCAATGATCGCAGAGGTTTGGCGGGTCGTCGGGGTCACACTGAAACGGGCAGTTCTCCACAACGCGAATGGTCGGCAACAGATTGACCAGCGCGCGGACGGTCGTCGATTTGGCGGTCCCGCGCTCGCCTTGGATCAATACCCCACCCAGGGTGGGGTCGATCACGTTGAGCAATAGGGCGCGTTTCATCAATTCTTGGTCAACGAGGGCGGAAAAAGGGAAGTTGGATTGCATTGTCGTATGTGATCTTTCCAGTTGGGGTCGTCGATTCTAGGGGTAGATGATTACCCGTCGATAAGGTTCCTTGCCTTTGCTCTTGCTTGTCAGCCCACAGCGTTCCACGAGCTCATGCTGCAGCCGGCGAAAATGCGAGCTCTGCGGCGCCAGCTCCGAGGGCACGCCCTTTTGCATTACTTCCTCGGCAGCCGTCGCAGCTTCCTTCAAGGCGCTCTCTTCGCCGTTGAAGTAGTCTTCGACGAGGAAAATCGAGCGCAAAAAATTCTCCATTTGCGCCACCGTGTTACTTTTGGCCACATGCACCGGCACGCCGCTTGCCTGAGCCTCACGCAACCGCCGCGGGCGCCGTTTTTCTTGGGATTTCAGAGTGAGTATCAGGTCCGCCTTATCGATGTCCGACACAATGGTTGCCGGCACCCTGAATTTGTGGATGGCCTTTTCCAGTCGACTTCTTGAAATGGCGTATGTATAGATTCTATGCACCTTGCGTCTGGGGCGTTTCGCCGGAGGGGGCTTAAGTGCGGCGGTCTCTACTTCACCGAGGGGCGGCTCGCCCTTGGCCGGGAGTATTTCAACGTCCCCCTGGTCGGTGCGCATGCGCATTTCGGGTGCGAGGGGCAGGCCCCTGAGGAACGCATCAACGACTCTTGCCAGGTCATGATGCACCACCAGACGATTCTTGTCCTGAATTTCCACCATGACATCAAAGGTGGGCGGTGCTTTTCTTTCCAGCACCGTCTTTTGCGTTCGGCGCCGGCGCGCTTCCTCATCGGACAGGGTGACGGCCTGAATGCCTCCGACCAAATCGGCCAGCGTGGGATTCTGCAGCAAGTTATCGAGTGTATTTCCATGCGCTGTAGCGATCAGCTGCACTCCTCTTTCTGCGATCGTGCGCGCAGCCAGCGCTTCCGCCTGGGTTCCGATCTCGTCGATGACGATGACTTCCGGCATATGATTTTCTACCGCTTCGATCATCACGGCATGCTGCCTGTCGGGAGATGGCACCTGCATGCGACGCGCACGGCCGATGCCCGGATGGGGGATGTCGCCGTCGCCGCCAATCTCGTTGGAAGTGTCGACAATGATGACCCGCTTGTCCAGATCGTCAGCCAGCACGCGCGCCGCCTCGCGCAACAGTGTCGTTTTCCCTACACCGGGGCGTCCCAGCAGCAAAAGCGATACGCCGCTCTCGATCACGTCGCGCAAAATGTCGAGCGTCCCGAATACCGCACGGCCTACCCGGCAGGTGAGGCCGATGATCGTTCCCACTCGATTGCGTATCGCCGAGATGCGATGCAGCGTCCTCTCTATCCCTGCGCGGTTGTCATCGGTAAAGGTACCGACACGAGTGACCACGTAATGAATGTCCTCGCGCGAGACATGCTCTGCCGTCAGCTCAGCTATGCGATCAGCGAATCTTGCTTCGGCGACTCTTCCCAAGTCAAGGACAATTTCCACCAGCAGTTCCAGGCCGTCTTCCGTCTGGATAGCCTGCCGGATTTGTGGCGGCATGACGTCGAGCAAAAGCTCGACATCGTCGGTGACTTTGATCCGTGCGTCGTCCAGTTTCGCCTCCGTTATAGTGTTTGCCAAAATAATCTTGGCAGCAAAAACATTTTCTTGGAAGTTGTATTGCAGGTCCAGCTTCATCTGGTGGACGTAAAAAATAGGGGAGTGCCCGGGGGGGGGAGACCACCCTGAAGAACATTGTCCGGAGAAATGAACGGTCGGGCGTGAAAGGCGGCGTGAGGTAGAGCAGGGCCAAAGCGCTGCTCTACGCAAATTGCGCAAATCATCTCGCTTGCGTCGTTATAGTTTTTTCTTGGAGAAGTACCAGTCCGTTACCTGCAAAGTACTGTCTTTGACGCGCGCCTCTGCATCCTGTGCGGTTCCAGGCGGCGGCACAATGACCGGATCGCCGGGCCTCCAGTCGGCCGGGCAGGCAACCGCATTGTTGTCAACCGTCTGCAGGGCATCCACCACCCGCAGAATCTCATCAAAATTCCGTCCCACATTGAGCGGATAATAGATCATGGTCCTTATACGCATTTCCGGGTCAATGAAGAACACACAGCGCACCGCAGCCGTGGCCGAACTCGGTTCATGGACCATGCCATAGAGCCTGGCCACTTTCTGGTCCAGATCGGCGATGATCGGGAACGGGATCTTTACGCCAAACTTTTCTTCGATGTTCCGTACCCAGGCAATGTGGCTGTAATTGCTGTCGATGGAATTCCCCAGAAGCTTCACGCCTCTTTTTTCAAATTCATCGTGCAGCTTGGCAAATGCCATGAATTCAGTGGTGCAAACCGGCGTGAAATCGGCCGGATGGGAAAACAAAATCACCCATTTCCCTGTTGCCCACTTGGATAATCTAATGGGGCCGTGCGTGGTGTTCGCTTCGAAATCCGGCGCAGGCCCATTCAATTCCAAACGCGGTGGTCGGCTCTCTTCCTGCAACTGGCTCATAGGATCCCTCCTCTCAACTACAGCATTCTTAATTACTTAAATTAGACAGTAATATCCGCTGAGTTGACTGTCAATGCGAGCGTCTTGTGCAAGAGAATAGATCTTAATGCGCTGCCAAGTAACCCAGTTTGTTAATCTCTTTGACAAAGTTCGACCAATACACCGTAGGTGCTCTTGGGATGCAGGAAGGCAATTTTTGCCCCGCCTGCACCTCTCCTGGGTTTTTCATCGATCAGTTTAATGCCCTTTTCTTTCAGTTCGGCCAGGGCCTCTTCAATATTTTCAACTCGAAAGGCGATGTGTTGCACTCCCTCGCCGCGCTTTTCCAGGTATTTGGCGATGGGACCATCTTCCGAAGTAGATTCCAGCAGTTCCACTTCCGTGTCCCCCACGGGAAAGAAAGCTGTGGTGACTTTTTGCTCCTGGACGGTTTCGTTCCCGGCATGGTCCAGGCCCAGAAGGTCATGGTAAAGTTTTTTGGTTTCATCAATGCTCTTGACCGCGATTCCGATATGGTCCACTTTGAGAACCTTCATAATGCCTCCTTTGAATGTTTTGCTGTACTGAGCCAATGCTGCAAAATGTCGCGCCGCGTGCTGTAGGGATCGCGGCGCCGTTCCAGAATATCATCGACAATAGCGTTCAGTCGGCCGCTGGTCTGAAGCTCTTGGTAGACGGCTCGAAAGAGTCCGTCGTGGATCATCCGGAGCGTTTCTTGACGGGTCCTTTCGCGGCGCTTGCGCAAGAACTCTCCGGTAGCTTTCAAATGATTTCTGTGCTGGCCTATGGCGTCCCAGAGCTCGTCCACCCCCCGGTCTTCCACGGCAATGGTTTTGACAACCGGGCAGGTCCAGCTTCTGGGTTTGATGTGATTGTCCTGTTCCACCCTCAGGGACACTTCGGCAAAGAGCTGGTCGGCTGCCGGCCGGTCTGCTTTGTTGATGACGAAAATGTCGGCGATTTCCATGACGCCGGCTTTCATACTCTGGATGGTGTCTCCCAGACCCGGAACGAGGATCAGGCAGGTGGTGTCGGCAATCTGTATGATGTCCACCTCATCCTGGCCGACTCCAACGGTTTCGATGATTATGACGTCTTTTCCGAAGGCGTCGAGGACTTTGACGACCTCGCCGGTTGCTTTGGCCATGCCTCCCAGGAACCCCCGTGTTGCCATGCTGCGAATGAAGACACCCGGATCGACGCTCAGGCGACTCATGCGAACGCGATCCCCCAACATGGCTCCACCCGTAAAGGGGCTGGAAGGATCAACGGCAATGATGCCGACGCTGAGGCCCTTTTTCCGTATTAAATGGGTCAACTTGTCGGTGAGAGTGCTCTTACCCGCGCCGGGCGAGCCGGTGATGCCTATGATGTAGGCATTACCCGTGTGAGGATGGAGTTTTTCCATGCAAGGATAGGCCCGCGGGTCTTCATCCTCGAGCCAACTGATCAACCTTGCCGCGGCGCGCGCTGAACCTTCCAGGATCTCTTTAGCGTAATCGATTGCCATTACTGTGTGTACCTCTCAATGCCTTACACTCATCGAGGTGGATGAGCCATGCCGTGGGAAAATCTATCCAGCCCACGCACTTGCAAGTCCTCTGCCTAACAGACACCCTCTTGTGTGAGCCTGTGCTCAGCAGGTCAGGGAGCGAGCGTAGGGGGCTGCCCGACAAAACCGCTTTGTCAGGGAGTGCTTCCCAAACCCTGACCTACCCAATCCACACACAGTCCCGCGGCACAGCCCCTCTCCACTCCGGGCTGACCGTTACCCACACATGGCCCTTGGGTACTCGGGGGACGCTCCCTCTCACACCGCAAGGGGAGAGGGAGACCCATACAGTGGAATCCCTCGGGTTCAGGCACTGTACCCCACCCATCGGGTCGAGTGGGGCCAGCCAACGGTCTAGCGGGAAGGGAACATCTCCTTGTAGGGCAAGCTCTTAGTTACGGGACCTGGCATTGGTTTTTATGAAATCCACAATTTCCGTGGTGGGAGTTCCGGGTCCAAAAATGCCCTTGACGCCGCTGGCTTCCAAGCCCTCGACATCTTCTTTGGGGATGATACCGCCGCCCACCACTATGACGTCATCGAGCCCTTTATTCTTGAGGAGTTGCACGACCTTCGGAAAAAAGTAATTGTGCACACCGGAAAGACTGCTCAAGCCAACCACGTCGGCATCTTCCTGCAGAGCTGTTTCCACTATCATCTCAGGGGTTTGTCGAAGCCCCGTATAGACAACTTCCATGCCCGCCTCGGCAAATACCCTTGCCAAAAGCTTTGCTCCTCGGTCGTGACCATCCAAGCCCGGTTTCGCCACTATGATCTTGATCTTACTTGCAGGTGCCATGAAATTTCCCTCCACTGACAAAGCGCTCTAATTTTAGCAAGAAATTCTAAACAAATTCTTTGGGGCGGTACTCTCCGTAAATGTCGCGCCACACGTCACAAATTTCGCCGATGGTGGCCCTGGCTTTGACCGCCTCAATGACCGCGGGTAAGACATTCTGGTCGGTTTGTGAGACCTCTCTGAGGCCGTCCAATGCCTTTTTCCACTGGCTTTCATCCCTTTCGGAGCGAAGGTTTGCCAGTTTTGCGGATTCGACTTCACCCACAGCCATGTCTATCTGGAGCAGGTTGGTTGGGGGAGGCTCTTCCATGGTGTATTTGTTGATACCGACGTAAACGCGATCGCCCGATTCAATTTCCTTTTGAAATCGATACGCGCTGTTTTGAATTTCCTTTTGAATAAAGCCTTGTTCAATGGCCGCCAGGGTTCCTCCCATGGCATCGATTTTTTTGATGTATTCATCAATTTCAGCTTCTATCCTGTCCGTCATGGCCTCTACAAAATAGCTGCCCGCCAGAGGATCAATGGTGAGGGCGGCACCACTCTCTTCGGCCACGACCTGCTGGGTGCGCAGGGCCACGGTGACAGCCTGTTCGGTTGGCAGACAGAGAGCCTCATCATAGGAATTGGTGTGCAGGGACTGGCATCCGCCCAAGGCCGCCGCGTAGGCCTGCAACGCCACTCTCACGACATTGTTGAGAGGCTGCTGGGCGGTGAGGGTGACGCCGCCGGTTTGCACGTGATAGCGCATCATCATGGAACGTGGGTTCTTTGCTCCAAACCGTTCCTTCATGACCCTCGCCCAATACCTGCGGCCCGCCCGGAACTTGGCCACCTCTTCCAGCACATTGGTAAAGGCGTTAAAGAAAAAGCTCAAACGCGGGGCGAAAGAATCGACCTCCATGCCACGATCAACGCAGGCCTGCACATAGGCTATGCCGTCGGCGATGGTGAAGGCCATTTCCTGAGCCGCAGTGGCGCCCGCTTCTCTAATGTGATAGCCGCTGATACTTATGGTGTTCCATTTGGGGACATTCTTAAAACAATATTCGATCAAGTCTACGGTAAGCCGCATACTGGGCTTTGGTGGATAAATGTACTGGCCGCGAACCGTGATTTCTTTCAGGATGTCATTCTGCACGGTTCCCCCCACTTTGTCGAAGCTCACATTTTGTTCCTCGGCGATGGCCAGATACATGGCCAAAAGAACGGACGCCGGAGCGTTGATGGTCATGGAGGTGGTGACCTTGTCGAGGGGGATCTGATGGAAGAGCACCCGCATGTCCTCGATAGAGTCAATGGCCACGCCGACTTTTCCCACCTCACCCATGGAGAGCGGATGGTCGCTGTCGTAGCCCGCCTGGGTGGGCAGGTCAAAGGCCACGCTCAGGCCGGTCTGCCCCTGCTCGAGCAAATAACGGTAGCGTTCATTGCTCTCTCTGGCGCTGCCGAATCCCGCATATTGGCGCATGGTCCAAAAACGTCCGCGATACATGGTGGGCTGCACACCGCGGGTGAATGGGTATTCGCCCGGATATCCGAGATCCCTGCTGTAGTCCAACCGGCTTATATCCAATGGGGTGTAGAGACGTTCAACGGGGATGTTGGAAATGCTGGTGAATACCTTTTTACGCTCGGGTGAGCGACTGAGGGCTTTACTGACGGTTCCTTCCTCCCATTTTTGCGTTTCAGCCTTGATCTTTTCCAGGGTTTTCTCTTCGAACATGGTTTGCCTCCTCAACAAGATTTCCTAACTTAAGTCCATCCGCCGCTGACCATGACATGTCAAAAGATAGCCTCAGTGGGGATTGGGAAACATTGAGCTCACGAACCTTCTTCATACGCAACAATGATACTGGAGAAACGGACTTAAGCGGGTTAAAAAAAAGACGCGCAGGATGCACTCAGGTCAACCTTTCCCAACTATAGGGTTTAAGCAAATGATTTTGGCCTACACCCAAAACATTCTCCTGGAAGCCATAGTAATACTTTGTTCAAGATATCACATTGTCTATAGCAGTATGAATTACAAGAATCAACCGCAAACAAATGGAGTGCGCTAAAATGAAAACAGCGCAGAGGGGGAGGAACGAATGCCTACTTTGATCGACCTCATGGACAGGATCAAACAACAAACAGACCCCGCTAAAGTCGGCATGATTGCCTGCCATAACGGGCTGGTGCGCGCCACCAGTCGCGCCGGCAAGCGGGCGGAGTATCTGGATATCGATGTGAATACCAGCGCGTGGGACGCGATTCTGGAAGAGATGCGGGCACGGCCCGGCATCGCCGCCATCGAGGCGCATCTTTTCACGGGTCGCAGACAGATAGGCGATGATGTTATGCTGGTTGCGGTCGCCGGAGATATCCGTGAAAATGTATTTCCGGTGCTGGAGGAAACCGTAAATCGGCTGAAGCGCGAGGCGGTGTTCAAGCAGGAAAAACTTACTGCGGTCGCGTAGCTGCCCGACGCAACTACATATAGCGGCTGTCTTGAGATGGAAGTTCTTGACAAAAAAATGGGAGCCATTTTATATGCTTGGCGTGTTATCAGAGCTATGACTGCAAGGGGCTGGCGGTTCTTGGTGGAGTTAGCACTATGGAGGAGGGAGGAGTTATGTCCGTTCCATTTGTCAGAACGATGGAAAGTCCTTGCCGCAGCTGTGAGAATGTCCATCTCAGCAAGGAGGAGTGCAGTAGAGAATGCGTGCGGTTGAAGGCTTTTCAGGAGGCCATTGTGCATTGTGACGAGCACACCATCCAGGATTTTGGGGTAAGGTACGGCTTTGTGCGGGGTTAGGCCGTCGGTTGATGTGCGTGTGGAAAAGGGCGATCAGGGGGTGGGAACCCACCCCCTGATCTGGCGTTTATCATTGATCGGGAAGACTACAGGGGGAGATGTTTAACCAGTTTCCTCACGGCTTCCACCGATGCGTCAAAAGCGCTTTTTTCGTCTGGCAGCAGCTTGATTTCAATGACTTCCTCAACACCTTCCTTGCCCAGCTTGGCCGGAACGCCCACGAAATACCCTCCGACGCCGTATTCTTTATCGCAATAGGCGGCACAGGGTAGTATCCGTTTCTTGTCTTTCAAAATCGATTCCGCCATCTGCACCGCCGATGCGGAGGGGGCAAAAAATGCGCTGCCGGTCTTGAGCAGGTTCACAATTTCACCACCACCCTTGCGCGTCCGATCAACCAGGGCTTCAATTTTGTCAGCCGCAAGAAGTTCGGGCAGAGGAATGCCCGCCACCGTGCTGAAGCGGGGCAGGGGAACCATACTGTCGCCGTGGCCTCCCAAAACAAACGCATTGACGTCCTCGACGGAAACATTCAATTCCATGGCGATAAACGTTCTGAATCTTGCTGCGTCCAATACGCCGGCCATCCCCACCACCCGGTTGGTGGGGAAGCCACTGGCCTTGTGCGCCACATACACCATGGCATCCAGTGGATTGGAAACCACTATCAGGTAGGCGTTGGGCGAATACTTGGCGATCTGTTCGGTAACCGATTTGACGATGGCCGTGTTCTTTGCCAGTAAATCATCGCGGCTCATTCCAGGCTTGCGTGGCAAACCGGCGGTAATGATGACGATGTCTGAGCCGGCGGTATCCGCATAATCATTGGTACCGATGACATGGGAGTCGAAACCTTCTACCGGAGAGGCTTCCAGCAAATCGAGTGCCTTGCCCTGCGGAAGACCCTCGACGATATCAATAATACAGATGTCGCCTAATTCCTTGGCGGCCGCCCAGTGGGCTGCGGTAGCTCCGACAAACCCGGCACCGACCACGGTGATCTTTTTTCTTTTCATAGACATGACTTGCTCCTTCATCGACTGATAAGCGCTTCTCTTCGCTTTATCCAACTATCGCGAGAACATCACCCTTTTGAACGCTGTCGCCGTCCTTGAAATTGATCTTTTTGACCGTTCCTGAAACGGGACTCATGATGGAGTTTTCCATTTTCATGGCTTCCAAAATCAGCACCACATCACCCTCGTTCACGGCTCCTCCTTCATTCACTTCGTAGCGAATGATCATGCCGGGCATGGGCGATTCGATGGGGGTGCCGTCGGCTGCCGCTGCCGCTGCCGGGGCTGCGGGCTTGGGAGGTGCCGCGGCCTGGGGAGCAGGAGTGGGAGCCGCTGCGGGTTTTGGCGGAGGCGGAGGCACCAGCGACGGCCTTGGAGCCGCCGGAGCTGCCTGGGGAGGAGCCGCGGGCTGCGCTGCAGGGGCGATGGAAGTAACCACCGGCGCTCCGCCGACCTGCTCCACCTCCACCTCGAAATATTCACCATCCACAAAAACGTTGAAGGTGCGGCTGTCAGGCCCTTTGGGGGGAGTTTCCTTCGCAACTTTTTCGATCAGCAGACCGGCCTTCGCCTTTTTGACGAGCTCCTCCTCGCGTTTCACGTCTTCCATGGTTTTGGGCTTGACTTCTTTGGGGACTTCTTCGAGCCCGTACTTCCAGCGCAGGAATCGTTTGCCGGTAGTGGGGTAGAGAGCGTACACCAAGACATCGTCCAGGTCTTTGGACAACCCCTCGGTATCCTTCTTGGCCTTGTCCAATTCGGGTTCCAGCACGTCCGCCGGGCGCACGGTGATGGGGGTTTCGCCGCGGGGGTATCCCTTGAGCGCCTTCTTCTGCACCTCGGGATCGATGGGAACGGCGGTTTTTCCATACAGCCCGTAGCAGAGATCCTTAACCTGGGCGGTGATCATCTTGTATCGCTCATCCGGGGTATCGAACAGAACATTGTTGACAGTCTGGATGCCGACGATCTGGCTGGTGGGAGTGACCAGCGGCACCTGGCCCAATTCGCGCCGAACGATGGGCAGTTGTCTGAAAACCTCGTCCATCTTGTCCAGGGCATCCATATCACGCAACTGATTCACCAGGTTGGAGAGCATGCCTCCAGGGGTCTGGTGCAGCAGCACGTTGATGTCCACGATGGACATTCTGTCGTCCAGGAGGTGGCGATATTTGGGAGAAATCTTTTCCATGTGCTCACTGCATTTGGCGAGCAGCTTCAGATCAAACCCCGTGTCCCGGTTGGTTCCCTGCAGCGTCACCACCAAGGGTTCGATGGCCGGGTGTGAAGTGCGGTAAGCCCACGGGATAAGGCAGGTGTCCACTATGTCAACGCCGGCCTCGATGGCCTTCAACAGGGACATGTCGGCCATGCCCGAGGTGAAGTGGCTGTGCAGATGAATGGGGGCCTTGCAGTTTTCCTTCAAGGCCTTCACCAGGATGTAGGCATCGTAGGGTGCAATCAAACCGGCCATGTCCTTGATGCAAATGGTGTCCGCACCCATGTCTTCGAGATCTTTCGCTTTATTCACAAAATACTCGAGATTGTAAACGGGACCTCCCAGGCGCGATTGGGTGAGGGAGTAGCAAATGCATCCCTGAAAGTGTTTGTTGTGCTTTTTGATGACCGGCACGACGGTTTCAAAATTGCGGAAATCATTGAGGGCATCAAAGGTTCGGAAAATGTCGATGCCGTTTTCGCAGGAACGCTCGACAAAAGCGACGGCCACATCGTCTGCGTAGTTGCGATAGCCGACCAGATTCTGGGCCCTAAGCAGCATGGAGAAGGGAGTCTTCTTGATGTATTTCTTGAGAGTCCGGATGCGCTCCCAGGGATCTTCCCCCAAAAAGCGGTGCATCGTATCGAAGGTGGCTCCTCCCCAAACCTCCATGGAATAAAATCCTACCCTGTCCATGTCTTCTGCGATGGGGATAAAATCCTCGGTTCGTCCGCGCGTTGCAAAAAGCGATTGGTGCCCGTCGCGAAAAGTCAGGTCCTGTATCTTTACCGGATTAGTCACTTCCACCGGTTGATCCCCAACGAGTCCGGCTGTTAAGGTGCCATGTTGTTCCTTGTCCATCCTAATTCTCCTTTTTTGCATTCGAGGGATTGTTCGCAACTCTCTTCAGCGTTGACTTCCATAGTACCATCTTGAGCTGTAATCAATAGAGCACAGGGCATTTCCGCCGCCGGGCAGCCGGGGTTCTTCAGACGCTGGTGCCGGGCCGGCACAGCTTTTCTGTGCGGCTGGTTCTAACGCACCAAGCGCATCTGCCAAAAACGCCGCATCTCCATGGCGGCCTGCCTTCCGGACATTGCCCAGGCATTGAAAGCGGGACTTGGTGCTGCAGCTCTTGGAGCCTCCTCGGAGGCAACCGTCGGCTGCTGTTCAGCCTGCATATAAAGTTGCACAGCCGCGGTAATCGCCGCCACCACATTCTTTTTCACGTGCATAGATTCCTCCTCCACAAGGGTCACGCTATCCGCTGGTCGCTCGAATTCTACAGTCCTATCTGATCGCTTATGGAGTTCATGGCATGGATGCTGAGCTCGATGAAATCCATGAGCGGAATGTTGAGGTGTTCACACAACATGATGTGATCACGATTGACACTTCGCGCAAAATCTTTACTTTTCATGCGCTTGCGTACCGACTTGGGCTTCAGGCTTTGGATTTTCTTATCGGGATGGACCAGGGCGGCCGCCACAATCAAACCCGTGATGGTTTCGGCGCAGGTCAAAGCATAGTCCATCGTTGTCTGTCTCTCCAATCCCAAGGCCTCGGCGTTGTGCCTCAGGATGGCATTGATCACTTCTGCGGGCAGGCCGTAGGGTGCCAGCAGTTCAGCCGTTTTTTTGCCGTGTTGCGCCGGTTCATCACGGGTGTACTCGAAATCGAGGTCGTGCAACAATCCAGCCAGCCTCCACAGTTTTTCATCCCGCTCTAATTTTTCAGCGAGTTGTTGCATGATGGCCTCAGTGGCCAGGCAGTGATTTTTCAGGTTGTCGGCATGGATGTGATTTTCCAGCAGATTGAGGGCTTCGTCTCGGGTCATCGGTTCTCCGTGCTTGCTCCCTTCCGCATGGCCTGCCGCCACCGCCAAAGGCATTTTGCGTGACCTTGAGGCAAGCCTGGGCGCATTGAAACAGTTGCATTGCTGCACAGGCTGCTGATGTTTTTCAAGGATCAGGCCGCCTTGCGGGTCTTCTTTTTCAGGCTGCTGATGCGGCGTCGGAAAGCATCAACCAGTTTCTTGTTGCCGGCTTCTTTTGCCGCCTCTTTCTTTTCCCTCAACTCGCTGATTCTTGCCTTGATGGCTCGCACGTCCACCGCCTTCCTACTCTTTTCCTCGACGATGCCCTTGGCTTCCTTGATGGCCGAAATGAGCTCATTTTTGTTCATGGCGTGCACACCAACGATGCCCTCCATGGTGAGGGCCAGTTCGCGGAGCTCTTTGGCCGTCATCTTTTCAAGAGGTTTTTCCTTCTTGGTTCGATCCTTCTTCTTTCCCATCATTCAACTCCTTGTCCCTGCTTTTCTGCCATGCTTCGGAAATGGTAATGAATGGTTTCAACAAATCGATCGGCACGGGGAAGATTGTAGTGGAATTATTCTCCGCTGCAATTTCTTTGAGGGTCTGCAGATAACGCAACTGTAACGCCGTAGGGTAGCGCTGGATGATTTCAGCTGCCTCCGACAGTCGATCCGCTGCCTGAAATTCTCCTTCCGCTGCGATGACCTTGGCGCGGCGCTCCCTTTCAGCTTCAGCCTGGCGGGCTAACGCTCTTTGCATTTCCTGAGGCAGATCGATTTGCTTCAATTCGACCAGACCCACTTTAATGCCCCAGGGGTCGGTATGATTGTCCAGGATTTCCTGGATGTGGGCGTTGATTTTTTCGCGCTCCGACAACAAATCGTCCAAATCCGCCTGCCCGCACACGCTCCTCAGGGTGGTTTGCGCCAGCTGGCTGGTGGCGTAGAGATAATCCGATACGCTGACGATGGATTTAACCGGATCCACAACGCGGAAGTAAATGACGGCATTCACCTTGACCGAGACATTGTCGCGCGTGATCACGTCCTGCGGCGGGACGTCCGTTGCAATGAGCCGCAGACTCACTTTTTGCATGCGATCCACCAAAGGGATCAGGATTATCAGACCGGGCCCCTTGGCTGCGATCACCCGGCCCAGACGGAATATCACCCCACGTTCGTATTCGTTGAGTACCCGAATGGCGTTGGCCAGGAACAGGACTGCTAGAATCACAATGGTGACAATACCGTAAAATGACATCGCCCCTCTCCTTTGGGTCTAATATGCCGCGCAATGGGATAAACAACTTGACTTAATTAGCATCGATCCGCTTTACTTTCAACTTTAAATTCTCCACTGAAACCACCTGCACCCTTTGGCCCGCGGCAATATCTTCATCCGCTTCGGCGTTCCACAGCTCCCCGGCAATAAAGACTTTGCCCACGGGGGAGAGGTCCTGTCTGACTATTCCGGTTTCACCCTGCAGAGCATCTATGCCGGTTTGGGGCTTGCGCATCTGGGCGCGGAACGCCAGCGAGGCTATCGCCACAAAAAATGCCGACACGGCCACAACCGTCGGGATAAACACGGACATATCCAACTGTCCCCCATAACCTCTGGTGCGAAACAGCATCAATGAGCCCAGTATCAAACAGGTGACCCCCGCAAAGCTGAGCATCCCGTAAGAAGCTATTTTAATTTCCAGGATAAAGAAAATGATAGCCAATAAAATCAACAGAATGCCCGCGTAGTTCACGGGTAGGGATTGAAGTGCGTACAGAGCCAGAATGAGAGCAATGCCGCCGACAACTCCGGGAAGAATCGCCCCCGGTTGGGAGAGCTCAAAATAGAGCCCGGCGAGTCCTATCATGAGGAGAATATAGGCTATGTTGGGGTTGCTTATGGCGCGCAGGATTTGGTGCAGCCAACCGGGCTCAAGAGTGCGCTGCTCGGCATCCAGCGTATGCAGAGTGACGCTGTAGCCTTTCCGCTGCAGTTCCCAGCCGTCCAATTTCTTGAGTAAGTCGGGAATATCATCGGCCACCAGATCGATCACGTTATTCTTGAAGGCCTCTTCCGCGGTAATCGAAACACTTTCCTTAACCGCATCTTCCAACCATTGCTCATTGCGACCCCGTTGCTGGCCAATGCTGCGGGCAAAAGCAAGCATGTCGTTGACCACCTTTTCATTCATCGTTTTGGGCACATCCTCTCCGGAAGAAGCTACCGGGTGCGCGGCCCCAATGTTGGTGCCGGGGGCCATGGCGGCGATATCCGCGGCAACGGTGACAAAAACTCCGGCGGAAGCGGCTTGGGCCCCACTCGGGTAGACGTAGACGATAACGGGAATCTTGGAGTTCAATATGGACTGCACGATGCCACGCATCGAGGTCACCAATCCGCCGGGGGTGTCGAGAAAGATGATCAGGCATTGGGCCCCATCGCTTTCCGATTGTTCGATGGCGGATTCTATAAAATCTTGAACACCCGGGTTAATGCTGTCCTGAACATGAATCATGTTGAGGTGCGTGGCCGCTCTGCAGGCACTGCCGGGAAGAAAAACGCTGAGGATGAGCGGCGTCAAAATCCATAGAAGCAGTTGTCTAAAGTGCCCGGTGCATCTCATTTGCTGTGCTCCTCAAAGCGAAACCGGCGGTAGCATTGGTGAAAGTTGGGTGCATCTATCCGCTTCTTGCGAGTCGCTGGATTTCCAGCAAATCCTGCCACGCTGCCGATTTCTGGGAAGGATTCCTGAGCAGATAGGCAGGATGAAAGGTTGGCACCAGTGGGATCCCGCGCCAGTAGTGGATCTTGCCTCTGAGCTGTGAAACGGGTTTAGACACGCCCAGCAAATTGTGCGCTGCACACGCACCCAGGGCACATATCACCCTGGGCCGGATGGTCTCGATCTGTCTTATGAGGAAAGGCATGCAGACCTCGACTTCATCGTTGTTGGGTGTGCGGTTGTTGGGAGGTCGACACTTGACCACGTTGCAGATGTAAACGTCCTGCCTGGTCTCTCCCAAAGCTCTCAACATCTTATCGAGAAGTTTTCCCGCCCTGCCCACAAAAGGCAGTCCTTGCTGGTCTTCTTCGTACCCGGGTCCCTCTCCAACGAACACGACTCGAGCTGCAGGCGAGCCCTCGCCAAACACAATGCGACTGCGCGTGGCATGCAGTCGGCAGCGCTTGCAGTCTCCCAGCTCTTGTTGAATGTCGGAGAGGATCGCCGCCGGGTTCTGCGGTGGGTTCTCAGGCAACGCGGGTTGCGGGGAATCATCCCTCGCCTGCCGTCGTGCATCGGCGGCTTCGGTCCTTGCCGGCCAATGCTCCATGCCTCCCCGGTAAAGGCCGGTCAAATACCAACGCAATCTTGCGAGATGGGAACGGATTTCCTGTTGCAATGAATTGTCTACGTCCATGGCATTCTCTTGCATTGCCGACCCAAAGGAGTGCGCGCTTCTGAGTGCTCATGGGTCTGTGTGCACACATGCAGGTTTAGTGTAACGGCGCCGCGCGGTTTCCGGCGGGATCTTGTCATTGAAAAAGCCGCTCGATGCGGTCCCAAATTCGTTCCGCAACTTCTTCTTTCAGCAGGCAAGGCAATTCCGTAGAATCGCCACTGCGGTCAATGATCCTCACCTGGTTGGTGTCACAGCCAAAACCCGAGCCGGACTGGGTAAGATTGTTGGCAACAATGAAATCGAGATTCTTGGCTTTCAGTTTGCTGGTGGCATTTTCAATGAGATTTTCCGTCTCAGCGGCGAAGCCAACAAGAATCTGTTGTTTTGCTTGCGGTTTCGATCGTCCCAGCTGGGCCAGGATGTCCGGATTGTTCTGCAGGGTGATGGTTAAATCGCTGCCGACTTTTTTGGCTTTCTGCGGCAGCATTTGGGCGGGACGGTAATCACTGACGGCAGCGGCCATGACAATCACATCCATTTGCGGAGCCAGCCGGGTTATCAGGTCGTGCATTTCCATGGCGCTGGTTACCCGGTGCAGCGTTGTTCCGCGGGGGGCGGGGATGGAAACCGGTCCGCTGACCAGGTGAACCTTTGCCGAGCGCCTGGCCGCGACTTGTGCAATGGCATAGCCCATCTTTCCACTGGAAGGGTTGCTGATGAAGCGCACCGGATCGAACCTTTCCCAGGTCGGGCCCGAGCTCACCAGAACCTGCTTTCCCTTAAGGGTCGCGGGGGTGAGGATCCGCCCGGCGACCTCCAGAATTTCCGGGAGTTCCGCAAGGCGCCCGGTTCCTTCCTCTTTGCAGGCAAGGGTTCCCTCCGACGGCTCTACAATGTGGTGCCCATAAGTGCGGAGAGTCTCCAGGTTTTTCTGTGTCGCCAAATTCTCATACATTTTCGTATTCATGGCGGGGCACACCAGAACGGGAGCGGTGGTGGCGAGCAATACAGTGGTGAGGTAATCGTCTGCAATTCCTGCCGCAAGCTTGGCAATCAGATTGGCGGTAGCCGGAGCCAACACCGCCAGATGGGCTGCACGAGCCACCTGGATATGGCCGATTTGTGACTCGAATTCGAGATCGAACAGATTGGTGCAGACCGGTTGCCCGGACAGCACCTGGAGAGTCAGCGGGGTGATAAATTGCCGCGCGTTTGCTGTCATCACCACCTGCACAGTGGCGCCCGCTTTGGTAAAAAGCCTGACCAGTTCGGCCGATTTGTAAGCGGCGATACCGCCGCTCACTCCCAAAAGTATGGATTTGCCCTTCAACGCCATAGACTGCCCCAGATAAATCATCCCTGCCCGTTAACATTTCCAGCTGCCGGAACTACGTAGATTTCGGCATAGGTATAGAAAAGTTTTTCATAGATATCGATCACGCAACTCTTGTCCGGCTTTTCGAACAGCAGCACCGAGCGACGATAGCGCATGCCTCCTTTGGGAACCCAGCCCTGGCGCGGTAATCCCACCTGAAAAAATCGGATGAGAGAGCCGACATCCACTCTTCCCCGGAGGATGAGTACCCCGGCCCTGACGTCTCCCTCCCGGTAGATGTATGAGTCGTCGTGCAGTGGGGTCAGTTCGGCGGGGACGGGAATATCCGGGAACTCATGGAAGAGCGCGGGCGAGGCGGCCGGTGCAGCGGCAGCGGTAGCCGGCGGGGACGAGGTAATGGGATTTTGGGGAGGAGCAGACAGACTTGCGCAACTGCACAAAATCAGTGCACTTGCAAGGGTCAGGAGGCGGGCCAGGCAGGCCCGGTGAAAGAGCGGAAACATTGCTTGCATTGAATGCTTCTCCCGTAGAATGGACTTTGTCATGCAGTGGCGCACCGTCTTTAACCCCTATCGGCCTGGTAGAGGCATGCCGCCGTTCTCGTGGACCGGTTTGTTGCTGCAGATCCACATTCCGCATTTAAGCAAAAAAGGGATTCGCATTTTTTTCCCGGCCGACCGTCGTTTCGGGCCCATGACCGGGGTAAACCAGGGTTGCGTCATCCAGGGGGAAGATTTTTGCGCGTACCGAGCGGATCAACTGCTCGAACGATCCGCCGAGGAAATCGGTTCGACCTATGGAACCGGCGAAAAGCGTGTCACCCACAAAGATCACCTTTTGTTTAGGCAAATAGAAGGACACGTGACCCGGGCTGTGGCCGGGAGTCTCCAGCACGTCAAGCTCGATGCAGCCGAACTCGAGCTTATCTCCCTCCTTGAGCCAACGGTCGATGGTTTTTGCCGAGGCGCCGGCAATTGCGGACGGAACTGCCCCCAGCCCTACCGTGCGGTCCAAAATCAAAGGCTCCTCGGCACGATGGAGGTAAATCTCTCCCCCGGCGGATTGCTTTAAAGACCACGCTTCCATGATGTGGTCAAAATGAGCATGGGTGTTGAGAATTGCTGCAAGGTTAAGGTGCAGCTCTTTTATTCTCGCGGCGATTTCGGCACTGTTACCGCCGGGGTCGATTACTACGGATTCTCTTGTATCGGTGTCTGCCACCAAATAACAATTGGTCTGCAGCATCCCTACGCAATAGCGTTCCAGTATGAAGCTGTTCTTTGCAGTCATCAGCAATCCTATCTTTCGGCAACGATCAATTCTTCCAGCGGGCGGCGATGGGAGCTCTGGTTGCGGTGGACCGGATGGCCGACCGCCACCACCGCCATGAGCTCCAGTCGGTCGGGGAGCCCCATCATCTTGAGGATTTTTTCCTTATTCTTGAGTATTTCGCCAATCCACACGGCTCCCAGTTCCTGTGCGTGCACCGTCAGGAGTAGATTTTGAATACATGCACCTATCGCCTGGCAATCCTTCACGTAGTCGTATGAGCTTTCCCGGTCGAGGAAAACCAGCACCAGCACAGCAGCTCCCTGCAGGGTTGACGAATAACGCGTCAGACCGGCGAGTTTCTGCTTGAGATCGTCTTCCCATATCAACGCAAAACGCCAGGGCTGATTGTTCAATCCCGAGGGAGCCCAGGAGGCGGCATGCAACGCTTGCATGATCAATTTGCGATCCACCGGCGCATCCAGAAAATGACGTATACTGCGTCTTTCCTGGATTGCCGCAAGTACCTGCGATGGGGAGTCCAGCGCCATATTCGCTCCTTGAGGTAAAGGGTCATTCTCAATTGCGGTCCGTTTTCATCCCATTGTTGCAAAATGGAGTATAGTGAGTTTATCATCAGCTGGTCAAGATAAGGCTTAACTCCCAATGAGCTTTGACTCGAATAGTCGGGGAGTGTTTCAAGGTGGTGCGCGAGTTGGTCAAAGGATGTGCCAGTGGGCATGATGATCGCTGCTCATCGTTGCGGATTGCACAAAACTCATGACTCCATCAGGTGAGCAATGGAGGATCGGAAGTGAATTTTACGAGCCAGCGCTTGGAACCCAACAAAATTGTGGTGCAATTGGAAGGTCTGCTCAATCGTTGGAGTGTTCCCAAGGTCCGCAGGGGAATTTTGAGTTTAGCCAGGCAGGAGCAAGTCGAAGTGATGGAAATGGATCTTTCTCGGCTGTCTAAACTGGACACGGCCGGCATCGCATTGATGGTGGAGGTGTTGCGAACCTTGGCCGGCAAAGGGGGCAAACTGAGACTGACCGGGTTGAATGAGAATGCCGTCAAGATGATTCGCCTGTCGCGGCTGGATTCGGCGTTTGACGTGGAGCACTCTACCAGCGGTGGGAGCTAGAGTATGAGGCATTCAAATGTCATCGATATTCGTGGCTTGAACAGCTACTATGGAAATCGGCACGTTCTTTTCGACATTCATTTTGCCATACCCGCCAACCGCATTACGGTGATCATGGGGGTCAGCGGGTGCGGCAAGACCACTCTGTTGCGGCATTTGATAGGTTTGAAGCCCAGTCCCCCCGGGCGGTTGCTGGTGGATGGCGAGGACATGGGCGGCTTCAATGAAGCGCGGATGAACCAGTATCGCAGCCGAATTGGAGTATTGTTTCAGAGCGGAGCACTGTTCAACTCAATGTCGGTGGCAGACAATGTCTCTGTGCCGCTGCGCGTGCACAGCAAGTTGTCCAGGGAAACTATACGCATCATTGCCACCATCAAGCTCCACCAGGTGGGCTTGTCGGAATATTGCGACTACATGCCGTCGCAACTCAGCGGCGGTATGCAAAAGCGGGCGGGATTGGCTAGAGCCATGGCGATGGATCCGGAAATCCTGTTCGTGGATGAGCCGTCTTCGGGCCTGGACCCGATTACGGCTGCGGGACTGGATAATTTGATTCTGGAACTCAGGGACACGCTCGGGATGACCATTATTGTGGTGACCCACGAACTGGAAAGTGCCCTCCACATCGCAGATCAAATCGTTGTGTTGGATAAAGGCAGATTGCTGGCCGCCGGGAGCCCGGAAAATATCCAGTCCAGTCAGGACGAGAGAGTGGTGCAGTTCCTGCAAAGGCAAGCGGACCAAAAACACGAGGATACCGAGGCCTACATTAAGGCTCTGGTGGGAAGAAAGCTCCGACAGCTCTGACAGCGGCCGTGGTCATGGAGAGAACAGATTCAGTTGAAAGGGAACAACACAAGGAGAATCCTATGCTCCGCTTTGTTCGGATGCTGGGCGCTGCGGCTTTGGACGGCATAGAAAATTTGGGGCGCCTGGGGGTATACTTTTGGTTCATGCTGCGCGGGCTGATAAGGCCGCCCGGAAAATTCTGGCCGGTTGTCAAGCAAATCGAGTTTGTCGGAACAAAATCATTCTTTGTGATCGGATTCACCGCAATCTCGACGGGTATGGTGCTCGGCCTACAGGGACACTACACGCTGTCAAAATTCGGTTCGGAGAGTGTGCTGGGAGCTGCGGTTGCACTCAGCCTCATAAGGGAGTTGGGCCCGGTGCTCACGGGGCTGATGGTGACCGGCCGGGCGGGCTCTGCCATGTGTGCCGAAATTGGAATCATGCGCATCGATGAGCAAATCGATGCCCTCGAGTGTATGGCCATCGATCCCTACGCTTACCTGGTTACGCCCAAGCTCATCGCCAGCTTGATTGCCTTCCCCTTGCTCACCGCCTACTGTGACGTGGTCGGCATTTTCGGCGGCTATCTGGTCGGTGTGGGTCTGTTCGGGCTCAACCCGGGGGTCTACATGAACAGTGTTCAGAGCAGTGTGCTGTGGGAGGATGTCTACATGGGGATTGTCAAGTCCCTCTGCTTTTCTGTCCTGATGATCTGGATCTGCACCTATAAGGGTTATTACACTGGTTTGGATGAAGGCAATTTTGGTCCCGAGCAGGTGAGCCGGGCGACCACCAAAGCGGTTGTACTCTCTTCTATCGCAATACTGTTGTGCGATTATATGGTTACTTCTATTATGACTTAATCAAAGGAATGGGTTATGGAGAGAAGAGGATTGGAGCTTGGTGTCGGTTTTTTTCTGATTGTGGGTTTTGGGTGCCTGGCCTATTTATCCTTCAACCTGGGCAAGGTGAGTCTCTGGGGAGCGTCCAGCTACGATGTATACGCTGATTTTGCCACCGTTGGCACGTTGAAAACGAGAGCGCCTGTGACCATGGCTGGAGTTGAGATCGGACAGGTGAAAACTATAAAATTGGTCGATGATCAGGCACGAATAACCCTTGAAATTCAAGATGCAGTACAACTGTCCGAAGACGTGATAGCCAGCATTAAAACGAGTGGTATAATCGGTGAAAAGTATGTCAGTATAAGCCCTGGAGCGTCGGAAGAATTTATCAAGCCGGGAGGCTCCATAAGGGATACCCAGCCGCCCCTGGATATCGAAGGTCTCATCGGACAATTCGTTTTCGGCAGTATGGATAAATCTGAGAGCCAGTAATCTGAGGCTGGCAAGGCAAAAAAGAAAGCCCGGTCGGCAACAACCGACCGGGCTTTCTTTTAAGGAAATAGGAAAGCTTGAATGACTACTTCTTCATGTGTTGCATAAAAATAGATTCGGCTTTATCAGCTGCGGCTTCAGCTCTGGCGGCAGCGGCTTCAGCGCGCTGAGCGGCTGCTTCACAGGCGCTCGCATCGCACGGCTGGTTCCTGAGGGCATCGATGGCATCCATGCATGGTTGCGGGCATTCCTTGGGGGTGCAGGCGCAACCTGCGATCATAGTAAAACTCAATGCTACCACACATAACAATGCTAATATTCTCTTCATTGCTCTTTCCTCCTTTGAGGCCTGCTGGCTTAAGACGTAATTGTTAGATACACAGTTAGAAGTGGCAACAACAAAGATGAACGATTACCCTTTTGCCTCTCACCCCCTTCCACCAAATATCCAGTTTTTGAGCGATCTGACCACCTTGCACAATTTTTTTATGATGACTGCCTTACGACTGAAAATGCTACTCCAGGGAACCTGCAAAAGCAAGTTTAATTTAGTGAAACGAACATAAAAAACCAACTGTTCATATTCTACTGAGGAAGTCTTTAAAAAATCAACAAGAGCCTGTTTTTATGTGCAAATACAGTCCGTTCAGGAAATAATATACTGTTCAAGAAAATGATTTGGGCTTCCAAGCGGGCTGGGTTGAGGTACGAACCCAGCACAATAGGCATTGGATTTCGTCACACGAAAGGCGTGACTCAACCCAACCCACACCTAAAACCGGGACTCTGAAAATCAACCGTTATGAAATGAAGCAAATTGATTTCAACTGGGCTCAGTCTTGATCTGTCTCAATCATCATACGCCCGAAGTCATATGCGGGGGGCGTCGAAACGTTTATCGGTACGCCGCTTTGCAGGGTAATAGCCACCCAGAATCGCCTCTGGTCAATGCGCTGGGCCAGTGGATAGTGCTTCAGCTTTTCCATGGCAAAGGCATAATAGTCAGGAATTTTGCGATAGACATCGGGGTGTGCTTCGACAAAAATCAGACCGTCCTTTTGCCCGAATTTGATTGGCTCGTAGATGATCTCCAGTTTAGTGCCGATACTGACCTGGGGAAACAAAAGCCTTATGTGTTCCGGGTAGCATCGGATGCAGCCATGACTGACCAGTCTACCGACACCCCATGGCATGGCGGTGCCGTGAACGCCGTAAGGACCGGCTGAAAACTTCATCATATACTCGCCCAGCGGGTTGGCCGGTCCCGGCGGCATGACCGCCATGCCATACTTGGCTTGCAGCGACTTGGGAATGTACCATGCGGGGTTGGGGCGTTTTTCAGTGATATGGAACGTGCCGAGAGGACTTTCCCAGCCCTCGTCGCCGATGCCGATGGGATAGGTCTGAACGGTGCCGCTTGCACGGTTGAAGTAATAGAGTCGCAATTCGGGAAGGTTGATGACCAATTGTTCATGGGTTGTGGGGGGCAGAACCCAAAAGGTCGGGGCGATGATATGTTTGCCATAGGGAGGGATCCAGGGATCCATTTCGGGATAGAGCAGATTGACTTCGTTGTAGCCGAGTCCTTTGTGCCTGCCTATATCGAGCATGGTGTCCTTGTTCTGGACGAGATAGCTAGAAGGATCTCCGATCACCGTTTGATTTGGAATTTGATAAGAGTACCGAACGATTTCTGCGGTAAACGGATCTTCTGCGAGAGATTCGCGGGCAAAAAGTGCTGTCAGCGCCAGCAGCAGGAGCAATGTTGTGATTGTTTTCATGCAGAACGTGTCCCAATATCCCTTGAAATTGCGCATCGTCGTCAAAGTCCGCTGTACAATAGAGATTCAGAGGGCTTAGATCAAGGAGATTTTATCGTCGCTGAAGGTCCTTGAGATTTTTCCTGAACCGGGAAAGGGCCCCTCGCGTGTCACCCCGGCTTGACCTTCAGCTACATGGCCTGATCGGTTTTGAGTGACTTGCACCCCAAAACCAGGTAAAGTTTTTGTGCTTGCCGCATGGCAACATTGTTCGGGTAATCCCTTATTGCCCACAATTCAAAGTGGAGGTGACCCAAAATGGTTAAATCGAGTGTAGACAAGAGACCGGAAAATGTGCGGAAAAGGTTCCCCAACAGCATCGTTCCTCTGTTCAATGGGAAAGCCCTGATTGAAGCCGCCAGGAAACACAATGCCATGATCATGGCGGCAAACATCCGCTGCCGCTTGCCTGTCGAAGGCATCGTGACGGCTTCGATGTCCAGTCAATCGCCGGTGATGTATGAAATTGCCAAATCAGAGCTGAGTTACACAGAGTTTACGCCCGCCGGCTTTGCCGAGTTTATTGTTGCGGAAAACGAGAGGCTGGGAAATACCAGTGTACCGTTTGCCATTCACGGCGATCACATCACGGTGAAGAGCCCTCAGGAGGTAGAGTCCGTCCATGCCCTTATTGAGGAGGAAATCGCGGCGGGTTTTACTTCTTTTGCCATTGACGCCTCTCACATGGAGAACGAAAAGAACCTGACGGCTACCTCGCAGTTAGCCAAGTCGATAACCGCGCAGGGCCTCAACTTGGAAGTAGAGTTGGGTGAGATCGGGGCGAAAAGTGGCAGCAGTGAAGGTTTCACCCAGCCGGAAGAGGCGGAATGGTTTATCCGCGAACTGGATAAGAACGGCATTCATCCCAATTTGCTCGCCATCAATAATGGCTCAATCCACGGAACCTATTTCGGTACGGCACAGGAAGGGATTCAACTGGATTTGACCCGGAGGATTTGGCAGGCCATTCAGCCCTGGTCGGTTGATATTGCCCAACACGGCATCACCGGAACTTCGGTTGACAAGATTTCGACATTCATCCAGTACGGAATTCGCAAGGGCAACGTGGGCACTTTGTGGCAGAACATCTCATTCGGTCTTGCCATGACTCAAAACGGCAACGCCATCACCACCGAACAGCGCGAGTACATCAAGCGGCCCTATCGGGGAGTACCCGACGAACTGTGGCGGGAGATGTGCGCTTGGGCGCAGGAAACGGGCAATACGGCGGGCAACATAAAAAAAGCCAATAAAGTGTTTGCCGCCCAGATGAACGCTTTGCCCCTTTCTTTCAAGAAGCGCATCACGGACCATGCCTACGAAGAAGCCATCCGCCTGTTTGAGGCGACACGCTCGATTGGACTGGCCGAATCCGTTTGGGATTTTGCATGAGTTCGAGCCTGCCGGTGACCTAACAGGGCAACCGGGGTGGTTGCCCTGTTGGTTGCGCTGAGCTGAGTGCGGCGTGATGGTGCTCGTGCGGCAAGATATCGCCTGCGCCTAGTTGGCGAAATTTTGCAGCCGCTCCCAGCGGGTGCCTACGGGGGTGTCGATAACCCGGATGCCGCGCCCCCTCAGGTGATCTCTCAATGCATCCGCTTCCTCCCATCGTCCCTGGGCTCGAGCCTCTTCGCGCCTGGCAATCAGGGCCTCCTCTTCCGAGTCTAAGGGCTCAACCGCAAAATCAAAAATCCCCAGAACACGATCCAGTTTTTGCATGCTTGCGAGGATCTGCCGGCGTTGTTCCCGGCTCAAGTCGCCGCTGTCAAGCAGCGGGTTTGCCTGGCGGCTGAACTTGAACAGAGCCGCCAGGGCATTGGGTGTGTTGAGATCGTCTTCCAGTGCCGCCAAAAAATCCTGCTCCAGCCGATACAGCATTTCCGGAATCAGCGTATGCTCTCTGCCCTCGCCACGAGTGCGCTGCAGGCGATGGATGAATTCGACCAGTCGGTGATAGCCCTGGGTGGCATTCATCAAGTTTTCGGGGGTAGCGTTAATGGCCTTGCGATAATGTGTGCTCAACAGCCAGTAGCGGATTTCCGATGGAGTATTGCCCATTTTGATCAATTCGCGGATGGACAGATTTTCATCGAAATGACTTTGTTCTTTCCCGTCTCTTTCCGTCCATATGCGGGCACAGAGCATCCAGGTTTGAGCGAAGGAGAGACCGGTCAGCGACTCACCGATGGCGCGAATGTTTTCCAGGTGTGGGAACAGGAAATCGCTGCTGCTGATCTGCACGTCGATGGGCGAGCCGAGATGATGAAGTGCTATGGATGCCGCTGCGATATGCCAGGTAGGGAGGACATTGCCCCACTCGGTTTTGACATAGCTCCCGCGTTTGAGCTCCGCCAGGGTGGCCCGTTTGAGCAGGGTGAAGTCGCGCGGATTTAACTTTTCGTAAGCTTCCAGATCAACAGTTGCGCCCAGACGAATCTTCTTCAGGTTGATCTTTGACAGTCTGCCGTAGTCTTTGCTCTGGGAAATATTGTAATAAACGGAGCGCAGTTTCTCGTAGGCAAAACCTTTGGCAATGAGCGATCGGACAAACTCAGTGATCGCTTCCAGGTTCTCCGAGGTGCGGGGATAACTGTAGGCCCTCTGGATTGCCAGCAAATCCAGATCCGCAAGGAAATTATCCAGTTGTCTTTGTGCATAGTCGGAAAGCTCGGAATTTTCCGCAAGGGCCCCCTGAATTGTCCGACTGTCCAGATCGGGGATATGCATGACCTGATTGACGGAAAACCCCTTGAAGGCAAGGAAGCGACTGAGCAGATCCGCCACCAGAAAGCGTCTCGCTTCTTGCAGGGTCAGGTGCTGGTCGAGGGGCGGGCCGGTAACGAATATGCGCACCTTGCCTTCCTGGACGGGCTTGAAGTCGATCTTTTTCCTTTGCAGAACATCAAAGAGACAAAAATCCGGTTCCAGCATAGTGGTGAAAAGATTAGTGCTCAGGTAGCGATCTCCGCCGTCCGGAAGCACGGCCACAATCAGCCCTGAGCTCCGTTCGGATGCGATTTGCACCGCCCCTGCCACGGCGGCTCCCGAGCTCATTCCCGCAAAAATTCCTTCCTCCCGCGCCAGTCGCCTGGCCATCTCGAACGCTTCTTCATCCCGGACATGGATGATTCTGTCCAACTTGTGGCGATCGAATATTCCTGGAACGTATGATTCCTTCATGTTCTTGAGCCCCTGAATCTTGTGCCCGGGATAGGGCTCTATCCCGATGACTTCAATGTCAGGTCTCCTCTCTTTCAGAGCATGAACGATCCCCATGGCCGTGCCCGTTGTGCCCAGCGTGACGATTACCACATCGACTTGCCCATCCGTCTGCTCGAATATTTCCGGGCCTGTGCCGACATAATGGGCGAGGGGATTGGCAGGATTGTTGAACTGGTCGGGCATGAAATATCGTTCCGGGTTCTGGCGCACCAGGTTGTAGACTTCTTCGATGGCCCCGTCTGTTCCCAATCCTCCGGGTGTGAGCAGTAATTCGGCTCCTAAGGCCTTGAGAATCTTCTGCCGTTCCATGCTGGCAGTCTCCGGCATGGCAAGCAGCAGGTGATACCCTTTTACCGCAGCTACTATGGCCAGTCCGATGCCGGTGTTGCCGCTTGTGGCCTCGATGAGGATTTTGTCGTGAGTGAGCAAACCCTCTTTCTCGGCAGATTCAATCATCGCCAGAGCCGGACGGTCCTTGATGGATCCGCCCGGATTCTTCGCTTCCAGCTTGGCGTAGAGTGTCACTGTCGGATTGGGATTGACTCGATTCAAACGGACCAGAGGAGTGTTCCCAATACATCCCAATATATTATCAAAGAGGTTCTTCATTGCCGTTGCGCTTTTATTTTGTGTGTGGCTGCAAACTTCCGGCTTGCTGGCAAACGGGTCATTCTGTCTGGTTTTTTATCCAGCAGCTTTGGGCGAGGAAAACATATAGGCATGCTTGTGGTTCCTTGTCAAAATTTTTCCATGGGTTCAATGCGATTCGCACCCTCATGGTCAGTTCTTATCACCCCGGGCTCATCCTCGCGTGCATTCGGCCATCGCGGCCTCATTTTATGCCCATGCCGGAACGACCCGGCATAAGCTCAGGGCGGCTCAGGTCCCCCTCTCCCGTTGACCGACGGGAAAACCCTCTACGGGCGTCCGCCACACGCTGTATTGTGGCTGTATCGAACAAATTGCAGAGTTAGCCCCGGAGACGAGAGTTTGGTTTGACGTAGAAAATCGTTGAATGTATAAATATTCACGTTTTGTCTGGAGCTTGCTGCAATATTAGTTGCTTCCTCTACATTCACATCCAACAAAATAAATTACGCGCACTAATGCGACAACTCTTCGATAGATTAAGGACCAACAGAGGTAAAGAGGAGCATTCGATGAAAATCGGGGTAATCGGCACGGGTGGAGTAGGCGGGTACTTTGGGGGTCTCCTTGCGCGGGCGGGTGTGGATATTCACTTTTTGGCTCGTGGCAAGCATCTTCAGGCCATTCAGGAAGAAGGCCTGCAAGTGGTGTCCAGCGGCGGTAGCTTTCGAGTAATGATTCATGCCACCTCGGAGCCTCACGAAATCGGCCCGGTTGATTTGCTCCTGGTTTGCGTAAAATCCTTCGATACGACCGCTGCTGCCAGATTTGCAGCCCCGATGGTGGAGGATGACACGGTCATTTTGAGCCTTCAAAACGGCATCGACAACGCCCGGAAGATCGGCCGGTTCTACGGCGATGAAAAAGTGTTGGAGGGGACTTGTTATGTCGAGGCCTCCATTGCTTCGCCTGGAGTCATTGCTCACATGGGAAATCCCGGACGCATAGTTTTTGGAGAGAGAAGCCAACAAGCGACCGAGAGATCCACCAAAATACTGCAGACATTCCAGGGAGCGGGTATCGACGCTGAGCTGAGCAATAACATAGGCCAGGTCCTGTGGTCAAAGTTCCTGTTTATTTGTGCCGTGCACGGCGTCACGACTCTTTCCCGAGCCCCGCTGGGTTTGGTCCTGGGCTGCCCGGAAACACGCGAATTGGTTGTGAGCGTTATGCGCGAAGTGGAAGTTCTTGCTCGATCCAAAGGCATCGATTTACCCGATCAAGTCCTTGCCGAATCGGTCAGTCTGGCGGAATCCTATAACAAGAAGTTCAAGTGTTCAATGCTGCGCGATCTGGAATGGCGGAGGCCCATGGAGATCGAGGCGCTCAACGGCATGGTGGTGAAACTGGGTAACGAAGTGGGAGTAGAAACGCCGCTAAATCAAACCATCTACGCCTGCCTCAAGCTGGAAAACCAGAAGATACTCGATCCATTATGGGCGACACGGCTGGAGGAATGATTCGGCACCCGCACACAGGAATGAAATAACTTCTCATCAACGCACATTCACTTGATCCGTTGGTATTCTCCGGATTGGAATCTGTCGCTGATTTGGATTCGGAGTTTCCGGTTTTCCGCAGCACAAATCTTGACCAGGGTAAATCAAGCAATTCCCCATACCAGGCTGGTCCTTTTGCCGCGGCGATGCCACAACCGCAGTAAATGTTCTTAGCCTGTAGGCTGAAAATCAAGGAGGTGTGCATGTATATCGTCATCATGGCGGGGGGATCCGGCACGCGTTTCTGGCCGGCCAGCAGGGAATCTCTGCCAAAGCAGTTTCTCAATATTGTCGGCGACAGGGCAATGATTGTCGAAACCTACGAGCGAATTCGGCCTCTTGCCCCCGATGATCACATCATCCTGGTCATTGGGCAACAGCATCTGGCCGAGACCGAAAGGCTTTTTGCCGGGCGTGCGGTGCGAATCCTGGCCGAGCCCGCGGGACGCAATACCGCCCCTTGCATAGGTCTTGCCGCCAAATATGTCGAGCATTTGGGAGGAAAGGACCCAATCGTGATTGTTCCGGCGGATCACTACATCGCCCGGCCCGAGGTGTTTCGCTCGGGGCTTGTCCAGGCGGCCCAGGCGGCCGCGCGAGGTGCCATCGTGACACTGGGTATTATTCCTACCAGATCGGAGACGGGTTACGGGTATATTGAGCGGGCTGCAGAGCCGGAAGAAAACAATCTGTATCGGGTCAGGACATTTGTTGAAAAGCCCAATCCGGAAATGGCTGCGGACTATCTTGCCCGGGGAAGCTATTTCTGGAACGCAGGTATTTTTGTGGCAACTCCCCGGACCTTGCTGGCGGAATTCACTTCATACATGCCTTCCTTTGCCCGGGGCCTCGAAAAATTGCGCGCGGCCTTCGACACAACCGAATTCCCTGAGGCACTGCAAGCCTTGTATGGCAATACGGAGGCAATTTCATTCGATTATGCCATAATGGAGAAAACCACCCAGCCGGTCTACGTCGTTCCCAGCGAGTGCGGATGGAGCGATGTGGGCTCATGGTACAGTCTCTATGAGGTGAGAAAGGAACATGACCGGGACGATTTGGGCAACATAGGAGAAGGCGATACACTGCTGCTGGACTCTAAAGACTCTTTTGTCGTCTCTCGCGGCAAAAGGTTTCTGGCGGTTTTGGGTCTCACCAATGTCCTGGTGGTAGATACGGAAGACGCGCTGCTTGTCGCCGATCTCAATAAGAGCCAGGAGGTGAAGAGAATCGTGGAGCGACTGAAAGAATCCGCTTCGAAGGATCTGCTGTGAACTTGCCCTGCAACGGGTATGAGCTTTGCCGACGGACCAAACGATAATTCTTATCCTCATAGGGAACCGGCATGAACTTTCGATTTTGCCCCGGCTGTGGGACTCCTCTTACAGAGTTGCGGTCACATGCCAGACCGCGACTTTACTGCCCCGTGTGCGAGAAGATTCACTACCGTAATCCTACCGTGGGTGTCGCGGTGATCCTGCTGGAGAGGAATGAGTTGCTTTTGGTGCGTCGCATAGGATCCTATGACGGAATGTGGTGTATTCCGTGCGGCCATGTGGAGTGGGATGAGGATATTCGGGATGCGGCGCAGCGCGAATTCAAAGAAGAAACGGGGCTGGAGGTAACCCTTGGGCCGGTTTTTGCCGTCCATTCAAATTTCCACGACCGCGAACATCAGACCGTGGGCGTGTGGTTTTGGGGGAGACGTTCGGCAGGCCGGTTGAAAGCTGGATCGGATGCCAGTGAGGCCCGCTATTTTCCACTTGACAGCCTGCCGGAAACCTTGGCGTTCCCGACGGACCGGCTGGTCTGCAAAAAGCTGCTGTATTGTTGTGAGAAGGGGAATCCGGCTGAATGGTTTGATGCCTGCCTGGATGAGGAGGATACCCTGCCCGGCTGACTCCTGGCGCTTCACTCCTCATGAAGGGGTCAAGTGCGGTTGCCGCCGGCGGATTTGACTTTCGCATGAAAGTGCCCTAATATGTATTGACATATGGATTGTTGCTGGTAAACTGTGCACGTTTTAGGTGAACATTGCAGTTACGATCACAAGAGAATGAGAATGGACGACCCCAGTAGTAGTAAGAGCAACACGCGATTCACTTTAAGTTGTTTGAGCCAAGAACCTGTTGATAGGGTTTTGCACGAGGGGAGGGTGCGCGCCTTCCTCTAGAAAGGTGATATAGTGCCTTTAATAAAACCCGAGCTTGGCTCGGGTTTTTTTTTACCCAAAAAGTCTTATCAGAGGAGGTGATACCCATGAAAATTGTGCTTATTCGCGGCCGTAACCGTCAAGATGCTCGTAAGAAAACTCTTGACTACTGGTTTGCCAATCGGGACCAATTCAACTGTACCATGAGCGATTTTTTGCGCAAGTGCTCGACCGACCCTTCGGGTCGTATTGTCATGTACAAGGGGTAGATTATGGATAGCGGAGACCCTGGCCATTGGCGTTTCTGTGCGAATGAGGGCTGAAAGAGGATTTTTTCAGCCCTTGTTTTTTTTGTACTCCAGTAGTCGCTCTTCTCACCTCCCGCCTTTCTGCCCGGCCCTCGCAATCCAGCGTGGCGGCCGCGCCGGAGACATCCCAATTTCACATTGACCCACCGGCAAATCTTTGCTAAACATTTTCCAACTTTTCCCGTTTGATTGCATTTTTGATTTTTATGAAGCTTGTGAGTAATGAGGGATAGCATATGTTTGGGGCAGGCCAGTTGTTATGTGCAGAACTGAAACGCAGCGTCGCCAGCATGTTGCCGTGGGACATCCCCTGGTACGATCCGAGTCATGCCGTATTTTTCGCAGCCCTTTACGGAGCTCTCTCAGTCATCGGATTAGGCGTGCTGACCGCAGTTCTGATGACGCTAAAGCGGCTCAGGCAAGAAGATAAAGGGGGGCACCACTAGGGCCACAACCACCTGGCGGGATCTCTGCGGGAACACGGTGCCATGAACGATGCATGTCTTGGGTGGGTGGCCGTGACACGGGGGTGGCCCGCCATTCAGACATGGCGGCCGCACAGTGCTGCAGGCAACCTGCCGGCATGAGCTTGCAAGCCCGTGCAGGGTCGGGTTTTTTCAGCCATTGACTGAGCTGAAGCTCAGTGCAGAGCTTGCGTAGCGAACCATAGTTTCCGGAACCCCGTTTCTGCATTTCGACAGTCCGCGCTTTTATCCCCATCACTGCCCGTATCTATCCAGTCGAGCCATTGTATCATTAAGGGAGCGCCGCGCGCTAGGGCAGAACTGAGCGCCGATATCCGGAGAATAGGCCTCGGCCCACCCCCGGAGGTTTCCCGTTTTGACGGTATTTTATCCGGATAATAAAGGGTTACGGGCGAATCTGCTGAATTTCGACGTTGATGATTCACGTAGGAGGAATGAGTGGACCCTAAAGTTTTCCGCGAGTACGACATACGAGGCATAGTCGATCAAGAAATCGAGGACCGTGATGTAGTTCTTCTCGGTAAGGCCTTCGCAACCTATATGGCTGGCGAGCAGAAGCGACGGGTGGTGGTGGGCAGAGATTGCCGGCTGAGCTCAGAACGCTACCGGAAATTGTTGGTAGACGGCCTCCTGGCTGCGGGCATGGAAGTGGTTGATGTCGGTTTGTGTCCGACCCCGGTGTTCTATTTTGCCATACGTCAGCTGCAGGCACAGGGGGGGATCATGATCACTGCCAGCCACAATCCCCCCGAATACAACGGCTTTAAGGTGTGCAACGGGTTCGATACGATTTCCGGAGCGGAAATCCAAAAACTGCGCGGCGTCATGGAAGGTGATCATTTTGTGTCAGGTAACGGACGTCTGAGCCGATTTGACGTCATCACGCCCTATGTGGAGTTTGTCGTTCAAAACATTCGGCTCGGGAACCGGCTGCGGGTCGGGGTGGATGCCGGCAATGCCACCGCCGGGCCGCTCGCGGTGCCGATCCTGGAAAAACTGGGATGCGAAGTGCACCCACTCTACTGCGACATGGACGGCACCTTTCCCAACCATGAACCGGATCCAACGGTGCTGGAGAATCTTCAGGACTTGATTGGTCTGGTCAAAGAGAAACAGCTCGATGTGGGCATTGCCTACGACGGCGATTCGGATCGACTGGGCGTTGTCAATCATTTGGGCGAAGTGGTCTACGGGGATAAGCTGATGGTCATTTTTGCCCGCGAAATTCTGGCGCGGCGACCGGGATCGACCTTCATTTCCGAGGTTAAATGTTCCAAGACCCTGTATGACGATATAGAACAACGTGGCGGCAGGGCCATCATGTGGCGCACCGGCCATTCTCTCATCAAGGCAAAAATGCGCGAGGAGGATGCCGTTTTGGCGGGTGAGATGAGCGGGCACATGTTCTTCAAGGACCGCTACTTTGGTTACGATGACGGTATTTATGCCTCCTGCCGGCTGCTCGAAATCCTGTCCAACAGCGGTAAAACAATTCCCCAGCTGTTGGAAGGAATTCCCGTTACTGAAACAACTCCCGAAATCAGGGTCGCGTGCCCTGACGAGATCAAATTTGATGTGGTCGCCAGAGCCACACGGTTTTTCAAGGCTGAAGGGTATGACGTCATTGACGTGGATGGCGCCCGTATAGTCTTTCCCGACGGCTGGGGGCTGGTGCGCGCTTCCAATACTCAACCGGTGCTGGTGCTGCGCTATGAGGCGCAAACACCCGGGCGCCTTGAAGAAATACGCAAGTTGGTGGAAAACACCATTGCCGACATCAAGCGGTGCTGACGTGTGACGGTCATGCCTTGGTAATTTTAGCGCGGCCATCCTGGATATTTCGGGTGGCATTGCGTGTATCGATCACCAGCGGCGCATGACGCACGATCCATTCATAGTCGTAAGCCGAGTGATCCGTCAGTATGAGGATCGCATCCATGGTTTTCAGCAGTTCTTCGGTCAATGGTGCCGACTCCATATCGAACTGGTGTTTACGGCCCGGTTTGAGTTTCGGAATGTGCGGATCGTTGTACTGGACCTGGGCTCCACGTTCCAGAAGCAACTGCATGACCGCATAGGAAGGGGATTCACGGTCATCGTCAATGTCCTTTTTGTAGGCAACTCCCAGTACCAGAATTTTGGCGCCGTTGAGGCACTTGCGCTCGGCGTTGAGCGCTTCGTTGGTTCGTTCCAGCACGTAATACGGCATGGACACATTGACTTCTCCGGCCAGCTGGATGAAACGCGGGGTGAGGTCATATTCGCGCGCTTTCCAGGAAAGATAAAAGGGGTCGATGGGAATGCAGTGCCCCCCCAGGCCGGGTCCGGGTTGAAAGGGGGTGAAACCGAAAGGTTTGGTCGAAGCGGCTTCGATCACTTCCCAAATATCGATATTCATTCTTTGGGCGAGTATCTTGAGTTCGTTGACCAGTGCGATATTGACGCTTCGGTAAATGTTTTCAAGCAGTTTGCTCAGTTCTGCGACGCGTGTGGATGAAACCGGAACCACCTGGGATATGGCATGCCGGTAAAGTTGGCCGGCGTGTTCCCGGCAGGCGGGGGTGATGCCGCCAACCACTTTGGGGATGTTACCGGTGTGATAGTTCTTGTTTCCCGGGTCTTCCCGTTCGGGCGAAAAGGCGAGGAAGTAGTCTCGGCCGACTTGCAGTCCGGTTTGCTGAAACCTGGCAAGCAACAGTTCTTCGGTGGTTCCCGGATAGGTTGTGCTTTCGAGAATGATCAGCTGCCCTGGTCGCAGGTGAGTTGCAATGGTTTCGGTGGTGTTGATAATGAAGCGCAGGTCGGGCTCCAGTTTCTCCGTCAGCGGGGTGGGAACGCAGATGAGAATGCAGTCCGCTTCCCTCAGTCGTTCAAAACTGATGGTCACGTCCAGCTGTTTTTGCTTCAAGAACCTGCTGACGGGCTCCATGGGGATATGCTTGATGTAGCTCTGGCCATGCAATAGAGAATTGATTTTGCGGGTGTCGATATCGAAGCCGATCAGAGGAAATCCGGCCTGGCCGAATCGGATCAATAACGGCAGCCCGACGTAACCGAGACCAATAATGCCGACCGTCGCCTGTTTCTTTTGAATTTTGTCAAACAATTCAGACATGATATACATAATCCTCGTAATAATGGTTCAGCGTGCAAGGGGAGAAAGCAATTCCCCTGTAGCTTGGGTCCATTCATCATTTGAATTGACGCAAGCTTGACTCAAGACCGAACTGTCACGGCCCTCGGTCCCGGAATGTTTCCCATAAAAGCCACCAATAACCTCATTTTGTCAAGGGAGCAGTTGGATTGCTATGCAAAATATGCGCACAAAGGTCGGCTGTCTGATCACCGGCGCAGCAGGGTTTGTCGGGAGTCATCTGGCGGAATGTCTCCTCGCGATGAATTTTCAAGTGGTTGGCATAGACAATTTTTTTTCCGGCCGACGAGACAATATGCGCTCTTTTGCTGACAGCCGGGATTTTTATTTTTACGAGGCATCCATCACCGAGCGCAACCTCATGAGAAAACTCAAGCGGTGGCACCCGGAACTGCGCTACTGTTTCCATCTGGCTGCCGTGGTCAGTGTCCCCTACTCGGTGGAGCATGAAGATGAAACCATGGGCATCAATCTTACGGCGACGCAGGCTTTGGTTAAAGAGTCGCGGGAGCTCGACTTCACCGCCTTCGTATTTGCCGGTTCCGCCGCAGAATACGGCCGTGACCCGCGCTTGCCTCTGAAAGAAGATTACGCTACAGCTGCAACGCGGCACACCAGCCCGTACGGTCGTTCAAAGTTCCTCGCTTCGCGCGATGTTGCGCAAAGCCCCAATGGAATTGCGCTGCGCTGTTTCAACATCTACGGCCCCCGCCAGGATCCCGCAAGCCCTTACAGCGGAGTGGTTTCCCGTTTCCTGGCTGCGGCCCTGGCCGGGCAGTCGCTGACTATCCTGGGGGATGGGCAGCAAACGAGAGATTTCATTTACGTATCCGATGTGGTGGACGCCTACCTGCATGCCGCCGGCCTCAACAGGCGGCCTGCATCGCCATTAAACGGCGTCTATAATGTGGGAACCGGTGAGGCCGTCAGCATCCTCACTCTGGCCAGAACCACGCTGCAGCTGACCAATGGGTCAGAGGCACCGGCATTTCTGCCCGAGCGCCCCGGCGATATTCGTCATTCCCTGGCTGATATCGAGCAGTTCAAGGCGGTGTCGGGGTGGAGCCCGAAAGTCTCCTTGCCTTTGGGGCTGCGCAAGACTCTGGAATGGTTCGGCCGCCACACACCCCCCGAATGCTGAGAAAAGTTACTGTGATTTTAGACTTTTATCAAAGCTTTTTTTGGAGTAGAATAAAAATTATCCAGCGCGCCGGCACTTGTTCCCGCATTGCGGCAGATGATAAAATGCGCCACGGGAGAGGTAAAATTTCGCGGACAAGGTGCATGGGGAAAGGGGAAATGGCGACCGCCTTGAACGGTGAATTTCCATCGGGCACGGTAGGTGAGTGGATTCTGCCTGCAACACTAGTCAGATCTGTATGATGAGAAACATTCTGGTCATAAACGAAGATGCTTCCTGGCGAAAATCCCTTCACCAGGCACTGTCTCCTCCGCATGCCGTCAGCTACTGGCCCGACGGCAAGAGCCTCGATCAATTGTTGCGGCGGACCCAGTACGACGCGATCCTCCTGAGTATTCAACTACAGCAGGAAGACGGTTTCAAATTACTCAGTTGGTTAAGAAACGTAGCCGAGCATATTCCGGTGATCGTCACCAGTGAAGTTGAACAGTCCGAGCTGATAGTGAAAGCGGTGAAAGAGGGGGCCTTTGACTTCATTTCCAAGCCGTTTGCTGCCGAGAAGATCGGCTTGGTGATCGAGCGTGCCCTGGAAACCCGCGGCCTGAAGAACGAGATTGATTATTTGCGCAGAAGACAGGACGTCGTCTATGACTTTAACGGGATCGTAGCCGTCAGCCCGGCGATGAAAAGGGTGATGAGCACCATAAAGAAATTTGCCAACACCGATTCAACGATTTTAATCACCGGGGAGACGGGCACCGGCAAGAGCTTTCTTTCCGGCAGTATCCATTTCAACAGTACCCGGTGCAAGAAACCCTTCATCAATATCAACTGTGCTAACATTCATGAGACGTTACTGGAAAGTGAGCTTTTCGGCCACGAAAAGGGCGCGTTCACCGGAGCCAACAAAACGCGCATCGGTCGCTTGGAGCAGGGTAACGGGGGGACGGTTTTCCTGGACGAAATAGGTGAAATGAGCCTCGCTCTACAATCGAAATTTTTGCGGGTTTTGGAAGGGAAATCGTTTGAGCGGTTGGGCGGAAATCAAACGATTCACTCGGATGTGAGGATCATTGCGGCAACCAACAAAGTTCTTGAAGAAGAAGTGCACGGCGGCAACTTTCGGGAAGATCTCTACTACCGCATCAACGTGCTGCGGATTCATCTTCCGTCTCTGCGAGAACGCCGCGAATGTATTCAGCCCTTGGCCAACAGGCTGCTGGAAAAGGCCTGTTCGACACTGCACAAGAAGCTCGTTGGGTTTTCTCCCGAGGTTATCTCGATTTTCAAAGATTATTCCTGGCCCGGTAACATACGTCAACTGGCCAACACCATAGAGAGGGCGGCGATACTGGAGGAAAGTCCGGTTATTACCAAAGAAAATGTGCTTTTGAGCGAGCTTGGCAGGGTGGCGGCAACCGCCGTGTCTCCCCCACCGATCGGATCCTTGGAGTCCAACGAGAGGGAAGCCATTCTGAAGGCACTGGAGGAATGTTCCTGGATTCAAAAAGAAGCCGCACAAAGACTCGGCATCAGTCCCAGAGCTCTGAACTACAAGATCAAGAAGATGGGCATCACGCATCCCCGCTGGCTGAAACACAGATGAGGGGCGCTGAAACCCTCAGGAGGACATTCGACACGGTCCGTAAGAAATGCTCAGGGGGTCTTCCAGGGTCGGATCACCGGGGATGAGCGATGTGCGCACATTAAAATCGGCTCCCTTGAATTGCACGAAGACCTCTTCACTTTCGTAATCGACCAGGTTAAGGCATTCCTCGCTAATCCCGCGAATGAAGTCCAGCAGACTTTTTCTGAAGCCGGCTATGAGATCGGCGTCAAGCATCCAGTGCTCAATGTCCCCTTCCACTTCGATTTCGTAATGGGTACGTTTTGCCAGTTCATCCACCGCCATGCGAAAACTAAGGTCAATATCGCCAAAAGGCGTCATGACATGTTTTTCCACATCGCCCGACTGGTTCACTTTGGTTGAAAGGACCACAAAGGGTACTGATAATGAAACGGTTTTCATCGCCACCCCGCGCCTGGTAGTTGTCGCCATTGAATTCGCTGTGATGCAAAGGGTACTGCCGTTTGCGAACCGTATTCCTGGAACAGGCGTTGTCCTGTGGGCAGATGCTTGCGTAATCCGGAGGCGGGTTGCCGCACTCCTTCCGGGTAAAGGCCGCCCGGCAGAAGATGGATGCATTTAATATGCCAGTACCGGTTAACCTGCCTCTCGACCGGCACCGGCAGGGTACCGGCGGGCAGGTTCCCTGCTGAGCCCCCGTCCATTGAAGCACGCTGCCCGGTCCTGCCGGCAGGTCAACGTCCCTTGCATTGCCTTACTCCTCTCCCGCGCCCGCCATCTTTGAACTGCCGCTGCTTCGTTGAATTACGTTATTACCAAATGGTAATGTATGAACGCGCCGTCATCCGGCCTCACCTGCACTTCCACAGGGTTGCGTGAAACGCTCACGCGAAGCGTTACCGCAATTCCCGGAGCACCCCATGAAATCATTGGTACACTATTTGCTCTAATCCGAAGTGACGTCTGACGATTCGTTCTTTGACCATCCATAGGAGCTTGAAAAGGGCAAACTACTCGAAAGGGTAGGACGCAAAGCCACTGGCCTAAGTCCCGTTTGCCGGGGATAAGGTCGCAGGGTTGCCGGGCTGATTGCAGCACCTCCACAGGCTGGATCAGGCACGGCCACAATGACGGGGGTGCTGTCATGCTGTGGGATAATTCTGTAAAAAATCATGTAAAAGTTCAGCCACAATCGCTTAATCTCTTCCTGGTTTTTGCCCTTGCTTTGCTCACCTTCGGTGTCACCCTCACCGGTTATGCCCATGCAGGCCGGGTAACTCTTGCCTGGGATGCAAACGACGATGCAAATGTCGCCGGCTACAAACTCTATTATGGCAACTCGAGCCAGCAATACCAGTTCAGTGTCGATGTGGGTAACGTGACGACATACTCCATTGAAAACCTGCCGGATGGGGAAAAATTTTATTTTGCGGCAACGGCCTACGATTATTCGAGCCATGAGAGCGATTTTTCCCAGGAAGTCTCTTGCGTGGTGAACAATCAGGCTCCGCTGGCGGATGCCGGGCCCGACCAGACACTGCGCAGCGGCAGTGAAGTGACGCTGAGCGCGGCCAATTCCAGCGATCCCGACGGGGGAGTCCTTTCCTATGAGTGGACCCAAACCGGGGGGAGCAGCGTGGTCCTGTCGGATTATTATGCAGCGGAAGTTGTGTTTATTGCCCCGGACGTCGGACCCGCCGGTGAATCTTTGACGTTCAGCGTGCAGGTGACCGATGAGTGGGGGGCCAAGTCACAGGCCGGCTGTACGGTCACCGTCGTTTCCGCCAATCTGCCGCCCGTGGCGGATGCCGGGTCGCAACAGGATGTTCAGGAGTTGGAAATAGTCCGGTTGAATGGTATGGCTTCCAAAGATCCAGACGATGGAATAGATTCATACCGTTGGTCACAGGTTTCGGGGCCTGCCGTAACCCTGTGGGATACCGATTTGCCCGAGGCCGGGTTTGTTGCTCCGGACGTCGGACCGGAAGGTGCTTCGTTGGAGTTTAAGCTCACCGTTAAAGATGTGAGCGGTCTCGAATCGAGCGACACATGCCTGGTCAACGTGGTCTGGGTCAACGCGGCCCCTGTTGCCGACGTCGGCTCCGATCAGCAGGTCTACGCCGGAAATACGGCAGTACTGGATGGTTCTGGTTCGACCGACCCGGATGATGGAATTGCCTCCTACCAATGGCGCCAAACAAACGGTCCGCCGGTCGTTTTGACCGGTCAGAACAGTGCTCGGGCCTCATTTGAAGCGCCTGCGTTCAACCCTGTGTTGACCACTTTGTCGTTCGAGCTCCTGGTAACGGATCATGGCGGCTTGAAGTCAGCCCGGAGTTGCAACGTTTATGTCAGGAAACATTTGGGCAACCTGAAAAAAATCAAGTGATAACGTGAGTTTGTTTTCGCCCATTCGGTCGCGCCCGGGAACCTCCCCCGGAATACCGGCCTTACGTCATTCCGAGGCTGCCGTGGGTGTGGTCACGCGAAGAAAAAACCGTCTGTTGCCTGCCTTCCGCTTCAAACAAATACATTCTGGAAAGGTCAAAGCGCACATTGAGGAGAGTGCCTGTGGCGGCTTCTGCGTACCTCGTGTCGTCCGTCAGAAGCGCCAAATCCTGATGCTCCGCGCACACCTGCAGCACCAGCCGACTCCCCAGAGGCTCGACAGAAAGCAATCGGCAGCGCACCTGATAATCTTCTCTGTCAGCATGAATCGCGATATGCTCAGGTCTGATGCCCAGTAAGTATTGCTTTGCCGCCAGGTGACGCCCTCGTTTCACTTCGCTCAGCGGAAACTTCTGCCGGCCCATGCGAATCCACCAGGAGTCCGCTGCTTCAACCAGATCAACGGCCAACAAATTCATGGGAGGCGAGCCGATAAACCTGGCGACGAAGGCATTGGCCGGCCGGTCATAGAGTTCTCCCGGGGCCCCCACCTGCTCTATGCCTCCATCCTTCATGAGGGCTATGCGATGGCCCAGGCTCATGGCCTCCACCTGATCATGCGTGACATACACTGTGGTTACCCCCATCTGCCGTTGCAGAGCCTTGAGCTCGATGCGGGTGGCCGTGCGCAACTGGGCATCCAGGTTGGATAGCGGCTCATCCAGTAAAAAAATGCTCGGTTGCCGCACAATGGCCCGCCCGATGGCGGTTCGTTGCCGCTGACCGCCACTCAGTTCGCCCGGTTTGGCTCTGAGCAGATGTGCTATGCCAAGCATCGATGCGACTCTCTGCACCGATTCTTCTATCTGCCGGCGGGCTTGGCCGGCGATCCTGAGGGGGAAAGCGATGTTTTCAAATACGCTCATGTGAGGGTAGAGAGCATAGCTTTGAAACACCATGGCCACATTTCTTTCCTTGGGAGTCAGAAAAACGTTGCCGCCTCCCGAGGCCACAAGTTTTTCACCGAACCGGATCTCTCCCCGACTGGGTCTCTCCAGACCGGCGATGAGGTTGAGCAGAGTGGATTTTCCGCATCCGCTTGGACCGAGCAATACGAAAAATTCACTCTCGCTGGTCTCGAGATCGATGTTGCGGACCGCCGATATGCTGCCGCGAGCGGTCTCAAAGTTTTTTGACAGGTCAATCAGGTGTAATTTCAACCTTTCAACGCTCCTCGAGTCAGACCCTGAATGATATGTCGCTGAAAAACCAGGGATAACAACACCAGCGGTAGAGCGCTCAGTGAAGAGGCGGCCATGATGTTTCCCCACGGAGTCTGGCCATGCAGACCCTGGAACAGGGCAATACCGACCGGAATGGTGCGGGCCTGGTAGTCGGTGGTCAGCATAAGCGCAAACATGAATTCGTTGAACGCGAATATGAAGGCCAGCAGGGCTGTGGAAAAAATACCCGGAGCGGCTACCGGGAACACGATCTTGTACATAACCTGCCAGCGCGAACAACCGTCAATCAATCCGGCATTGTCCAGATCCTGCGGAATCTGAGCGAAGTAGCTCACCAAAATCCACACGCACAGCGGTAAAGTCCAGGCGATATAAGGCAGGATCAAGGCCGCATAGGTATTGACCCAGCCCAGTTCGGCCATGAGTTTGAACAGACAGCTTATGAGACTGATCTGCGGGAACAGGGAAACCGCCAGTACAAGCAGCAGGATAAGCAACTTGCCCGGGACTTTCAGCCGTGTGAAGGCATATGCGGCGAGCCCGGCGATCAAGATGGAAAAGACCGCGCTCAGTGCTGAAACGATCAGGCTGTTCTGCAGGTAGTCCAAAAAGTGCAGGGAAGGGGTGGTCAAGATGGCGTGATAGTTTTTCAAGGTGAACGAGAAGCTGCTTGCCGCCGACAGAAAGTGAGGATTGGAGCTGCAACTGACAACCACCATGTAGACAAACGGGGCCAGGCAGAAAGTCAGCATGAAGAGGGACCCGGCAACCGTCAGCAAAAATTTTATGGTTTGTTCCTTCATCTCAGGTCCTCACCGAAACGCCCAATTTTTACGTATGTGACGGATAAAACCAGGGCGACGGCAAAGAGGACCACTGAAACTGCGGAGCCGTAGCCGAAGTCCCCGATCAGGAAGTAATTGTAGCCATACAGGGAGAGAGAGGTGGTGGATCCGCCGGGCCCGCCATGGGTCAGCACATAAACGATGTCAAAAACCCTGAGGGCATCCACGCTGCGGAAGATCAGGGCGACAATGATCGCGGGTTTGATCAGGGGAAGAGTGATCGTGGTGAATCGCCGGAAAAAATTGGCGCCATCCACCTCGGCCTGTCGATACAAGTCTTCGGGTATTGCCGAAAGCCCGGCGAGTAGAATTATGGCGACAAACGGCGTGGTCTTCCATGCATCCGCGCAGACCAATGAGGTGAACGCCCCCAGTTCACTTCCCAGCCAATTGATCGGGGTCGATGAAAGCCCGAGCCTGATCCACAGAAAGTTGGCGAGTCCGTAATTGTAATTGTATATGAGCTCCCAGGTGCGCGCCGATACGGCCGCCGGAATGGCCCACGGTATGAGTACGCAGGCGCGCAGCAGGCCGCGCGCCGCCGTCTTTTCATTGAGCAGCAGGGCAAAGGTCAGTCCCAGAACAATCTCCAGGGGCACCGAAACCAAAACGAACAGCAGGGTGAATGCAAACGACTGCCAAAATCCCGGATTCCGAACCATCCACCGATAGTTTTCAAATCCCGCAAACCTGGCGGGCAGAAAAGTCACCTCGAGATACAGGCTGTCGACTATGGCTCCGATCACCGGCACCAGGATGAAAAGGACGAGAAAACCCGTCAACGGCAGCAGAAAAACGGCAGTGGTTCGCAACTCCGGGAAACGGTAACTTTTCATTCAGTGTCTCGCTGGTCGGTTGGTGTGATACCGCTGAACAATTCTTTGCGCTTCTTTTTGGGCTGCTTCAAGGGCCGCCTGCGGTTCCAGTTTGCCGGCCAGAGCGGCATTCAAGTAGCGCTGCAGGACTGCTGAAAGCTGCGTGTAGTAGGGTACTGTCGGCCTCGGGCGAGCGTTTTGAAACACTTCTTCCAATCGTTTGAGATGCGGCATGTTTCTCAGCACCTCGGGGTCGCTGTACAGATCCCTTCGGCCGGGATTCCAGCCCAGCTTCAGTGCCATTTGTTTCTGCGTGTCGTAGGAAAGCAGAAATGCAACCAGTTTCCATGCCAGCCCCTTTTGGTCTGAGAATCGGGATATCCCCACATGCCATCCTCCCAAAGTTGACACGCTTTGTCCGCCTGGAAAGTGAGGCAACGGTGCAATGGCGGTCACTCCCCTCACTCTGGAATCGGCCTGTTGATGCAGAGGCCAGGCATACGGCCAGTTCCTCTCAAAAAGGGCGTTGCCCTGCTGAAACGTTTCACGCACCTGTTCTTCGCGCATTTCGGTATAGGTGCTGGGGGGTGAAAGTCGATACCGGTGAATCAAATCACGCATGAAACGAAGGGCTTCCAGGTTTGCCCGGTGATTCAGGAGAATTTTCCCGTTCTGCAGAAAAATTCCCCCTCCGTTGGAACCTGCAAATTCGAGAAAATTGCATATCAGCCCCTCATACTGGGCCCCCTGCCAGACGAATCCGTGGAAGCCGGGTTGGGCTTTGATCATTGTGTTCTGAGCCCGCGATGCGTATGCTGCCAGTTGTTGCCAGGTCGCCGGGGGGTGCGAGACGCCCAGATCATCGAGCAGGTCGCTTCGGTAGTAGAGCAGCCCCGCGTCGACATAGACCGGAAGGGCGATCAGATGTTCGTGATATCTGTCCGCAAGATTCAGGATGTTGGAAAAATAGGTGTCAAGATCCAAGCGATCTTCGGCGGCATATTCATCCAGCGGCGCCAGCCACCCGGAAGCTGCAAATTGCGCAATCCACACCACATCCATCAGGAAGACATCGGGATCACTTGTCCCGGCCTCGAGGGCCACAACCAATCCCTGGCGTCTCTGATCCGTGTCGGTGGGCTGTCTCAAAAAGTCCACCCGGATATTGGTCTGAGCCTCGAATTGCTCCACAAGAGATTGCCAGAAGTCCAATTCCGCCGGAGCGCCTCCCACCGACAGGGTGATGCCGTTTTCCGGGTGGGTGCAGCCGGCGGCAAGCAACACGCCGATCACGCAGCAGATGGTCGCTATGATCTTCATGGTGCGGTGGCCGGGTTGATCGACAGGGTAAGAAGGGAAGGGGCGTTTTTCACAGCGCGGCTCCCGGTAATCTGCAGTGGGGTGCTTATGCATCAAGCAAAAAACTAAGACAAAACGATCCGGCTTGTCAACACAAGCCGGAACTCCACCAGCATATTATGCTTTTCGGGTTTTCCCGCGCACAGGGCAAGAATTCCGATAGCAGGACTGAACACTAAAGCGAGGGCGAGACGGCCATGGGGATTGTTCCGGCTCAATGGACAAATCAGCTGAACATTTGGATCCTTGCCGCATGAAAACAAATCCATTGGCGAACCTGGCAATGGTCATGCTGCTGCTCCTGACGGCGTGCGGGGTAAGGACGCCGCCTCGCGCCGGGGAGGATCGTCTGAGGGTAGGGCTGGAGGCTTACGAGCGGGGAGATTATGCCGGGGCTTTGAAGAACCTGGAGCCCCTTGCCAAAAACGGCGATGCCGCCGCCCAGAGCAAGTTGGGGTATATGTATTATCTCGGGCTCGGGGTTCCCGAGGACAACCGGGAGGCGGCAAAATGGTTTGGCCGGGCAGCGGACCAGTGTGACCTGGAAGCGCAGATCAACCTGGCTACGCTGTACCTGCTGGGGGCTGGAGTCGAGCAGGATTTGACGCAGGCTGCCAGGCTCCTGCATCCACCGGCTGAGCGGGGGATCAGTGGAGCGCAGTTCATGCTCGGCATGGTCTATCTGTACGGCAAAGGGGTGGAGCGAGATCCCGTGAAGGCCTACATGTGGCTGGAGCTTGCCGCGATGCGGGGCAGCAGGTCTGCAGCGCAAGCCCGCACGGAGCTGGCGGCAGGCTTGACCCCGGAGCAGATAGATCGAGCCCGTGCGCTCGTGCACGAATGGCGGCCCCGCAGGAGTTGTGAAAAGTAGCGGCTGCAACTGGATGACTGCCGCCTGGGCGCTATTTCGCGGCCACCAGGGGCGGTCGCCGCGGGGACCGCCCAATCCGGATTCAGCAAAGGGGTCTCTATCCTTCGAGCTCAAGCCTTGTGGAAAGAAACCGGAGCATGTCTTTGAGCGTGACGATGCCCACTAACCGACGGTCCTCGACGACCATCAAACGGCTTATGCCGGTGCGGTTCATGTTGGAAAGCGCCCGCAGGGCGTCTTCTTCCGGACTGATGGTGTTGTCCGCCGAGCACTCCAGGCGGAGCTGCCCCACGGTCCTCTCATGGCGCTGCTCTTTGGGCACCTGCTTCACCTGTTTGACGGTGATGCAACCGAGCAGGTTGCCCGAGTCCACGACCGGATACATTTTGAAATGATAATGGTAAATGTAGTCTTCGAGTAGCTGCTCGATGGTGGTGTCCGGTTCTACCGTGACGGGATCAGACTTCATGAAGCGGCGGACGGACTCGCCCTCCAAAACTTTGCGCGCGATGAGCTGCTGATAGGATGTTTGAGCGGCGTTCTGCAGAAACAGGCCGATCAGGATCATCCACATGCCGCCGAATAAATTGTCGGAGAACACCCGATAAAACCCGTACACGATGAGTGCGACGCCAAAAAAGGAACCGATCTGTGAGGAAATGCGGGTCGCCCAGTTCAAGTCTCCCCTGATGCGCCACAGGATCGACCTGAGGACCCTGCCGCCGTCCAGCGGGAACGCCGGAATCAAGTTGAAAGCAGCGAGGATTCCATTGATGATCGCAAGGTACTTGCATATGCCGTTGATTGCAACAGGCCAGCCGCTGTGGTCTCCAACTGCGTAGAGCCAGTAGAAGAGAAGGGCCATGGCGATGCTCGAGAGGGGCCCGACGATGGACATGTAAAATTCCGCCCTGGCGTTGGGAGGCTCTTCGCCCATTTCCGCGACTCCACCGAATATGAACAGGGTGATGCCTTTCATGGACATTCCCTGAGCTCTGGCGACGAGTGAATGCGAAAATTCATGCGCGATGATGGAAATGAACAGGCCGAGGGCCGCCACGATTCCCATCAGCCAATAAGTCTGTGCGGACAGGTTATGGTATTCATAGGGAAAGAAGCCGGTGGAAAGGGACCAGGCAATGAGAATGGCGATGATGATCCAGCTGAAGTCAATGTTTACTTCAAAGCCGAACAGGGTGAACAGGCGTATCTTTTTTCCGAACATTGGATTTCCTCCAGAATCTTCTCTGTGTCTTCGGCAATTTTTATTCCATGGCCCCCGAACAAGTTCCTCGTGGTCGCGGACCAGCGCGGACGGCCCCATCCAGGTTATTCAACGGAAGCTTGCCGGCGGCCTGCAATGATCCTGTCATCGAGGGCCTGCTGCACCTCGGGAATGATCGCCGTGTTCCCCCCCAGTCCACATCCTCCGGTGGCCGCAAAGCTCGGTGGTGAAAATCTTTCCGCATCCCTGTGGCAGTTCGTCGCAAACCTCAGTGGTTTTACGCTGTATCCCTGCCGGGCCGAGACGGGGCGGCCGCATTCCGTTGCGGCCAGCCATAGGAACGTGGCGGCAGGCGGTATGATCTTTTTCAAGTGAGCTTCCAGGTGCAACAGGAAGCTTCTGTCCGGTTGCAGTCGTTTATGCCGTGCCGGATCTCTCCCCATGATGGCGCCGTTGGTCGCCTTGCCCAGATGGTGATGAAGTGTGCCTGCTCCATCCTTGGTTTGTGCTGACCAAACGGGAACGATGTGGATGGTGCCCCCTTCACCCATACCGGTTGGAAAGATTCTGTAACGGGGATCATCGGTGGTGATCACAAACAGAGTACTGATCCCATCCACCGTGATGACGTCATCGGCATAATCGCCAAGTGCCGCTAACACAACGTTTGCGCTGATAATCTTTTGCCCGTGATCGGCGCTGCGCACGACGACCGCAAATTTTCCAAGCTGCCGATCGCATATGATCCCTGTCACCACGGCGTTATCGTATACCCGCACGTGGTTTTCTCCGGCAAGTCTGAGGGCATTATCCTTGTATCCGAGCAGGAAATGACCTCCCGGATATTGAGCGGCATCGATCCGTCCCGCTTGCATATCCTGAAAAACAGCCAATTCGGTCCCGTAAATCGATCTCAATTCGGCAGCGGAAAGACGCTTGCCGAGCAGACCAAACTCACGCTTCAATGCCGCCTTGGCGGCAATCGTGGATTCTCCCGAGACCTCGTACACCACTCGACCGCACAGGTTTATGATGTGTTTGCGAGGATCACTGCCGACGCAGCCCATTTCCTCGAGTGCCTTGATCGTGGCGGCATTTCTCGTGAGATTCATCCTTGCGTAGCGTTTTTCCGAGTCAGTCAATTCCAACAGGGCATACTGTAGAGCGACCTTGATATTTTTCAGAAATTCTCCGGGGTTTGTCCGGGCCAGCCGACTCATGGCGCGGTAATCCATGCGGAAAGACTTGAAGCGCAGGCTTTGCGGGGCCTCGCGTAAGCCCAGCAAGTGTTTGACCTCATTTATAAAAAGGGACTTCGTTTGAAACATTTGGATGAGCCGCTGGTCCATGTCTTCTTCCGGATGTACCGTCCAGCCCGAGAAGGTGAAAATATCCTGCGGATGCGTGATGATGCAATGGCTGCCGCCATGTTTATGCGCCTGATAGGCGACATTCAGGTAGGCAAACATTCCGCCCACCCCCAGAATATCACAGCTTTCGTGGGTGCCCTCCGGTATGGAGCCGCAGGACAGTTTCGGTTTGGAGGGTTTGCCGGCGAGCCGGGCGGGATCCTGATCCTGGTTCATGGATGCCGTATAGTGGTCTATCAGCCGGTCGAGTGCGGCGTTTCCGGAATCCCTGAAAAGCTGAAGCATCTCTTTTCTGTGTGGCTCGCTCACCCCATTGCTGCGGTTGCACTCTCGAATGATTTCTGCGTTGCTCTGGTGATTGTGGCGCTCCAGCAGATTGTGCACTGCTTTTGCGTAATGGCTCGGCATGGTCTTGCTCCTTGTGTCCGTTTGCCCTTGCCCCGGTCCGTTCGCCACCCTCCGGCCGAAAACATACAAGAGCCGAAAATAATCTACAAGCATGTGCTTTTACTTTAAGCCGGCGGCTGAGCTCAATCCAGTGTCGGGTATAAATAAACATCCAGGGGGGCAAAAAATGCACACATACCTGTCATTACCAAAGCCGCAAAGAGCGTTGCCGGTGTGGTTGACGGCTGTAGCGGTTTTCGCTGTTTTGCCGGGGGCTAATAAATCAGCAGAAAAAAGTCAGCGGGCACGGGCAGTCCCGAGTCATTCCTGATGCGGATGTCGACCGTTTGGTTGCCGCCTGTTGCGGGCACACTGGCGGCAATAATCGGAAAGCGCAACCCCACCGATTTTCCCTCGATGGTTGCCAGGGGATAACGCTTGGAAACGTCAAACCCCACATCGATCGCATAACCATCCGTGGTTTTTGCCAGTATGGGAGTGACGCCATTGACGTTGTTGAACCAACGGTCGATGGCCGGGTTACCGAACGGGTCCTTGACCACATGGACCCCTGCGGCAACCAGCATGCCCGCCAGTCTGTGCATGAAAGCCGCCATTTGAGCCCGAGTGACATATTCTTCCGGCCTGAAGGTTCCATCTGGAAAGCCGGTTGTGATGCCGTTTTCCAGTGCCCAGTTGATATCGTCGTAGGCGAAATGGTCGGGCGGTACATCCGGAAAATAGGCGATCACCAGGGTTAGGCCGGCCCCCGCAGCGAAGGCCAGTAAGAGTGATGCCGCCAGTACCCACTTATGCCGCATGGATGGATCATTTTTCATACCTTTGCCTCCCCGTCCTGAACCGGTTGAATGCCTTTCATGCCCTGATCACATCCACCGGCTGAATGCTGGTGGCTTGCTTCGATGGATAGATGCCTGCCAGTATGCCCACCGCTACTGAAGCGAAAAACGCAGTGATAAACCCGGTCAAGGAGAGGACCAGGGGAAGTTGGGATACCCGGAAAATAACCAGGCTCGCCAAAAACCCGAACACAACTCCCACCATCGCCCCACTGAGCGAGATGAACGATGATTCCAGGAGAAACTGCAGGATAATGTCGCGTTTTCGCGATCCCACCGCCCTGCGTATGCCGATTTCTACTTTACGCTCATTCACAATGAGGATCATGATCGACAGAATGCCAATGGCACCGATGAGATAAGAGACGGCGGCGGAGATTCTGCCAAGGATGTTTATCATGGCGGTCGCCTGGGTTTTCAGCTGCAGCACGTCCTTGGAATCGACCACGGTAAAATCATCCTTTTGCCCTGCCTTGATTTTGTGCCGGTGCCTCAGGATCTCTTCTATTTGAGCTTTTGCCGGCGTCATGGACGCGCCCCGGTCCACTTGAACATAAATGGTATTGACAAAATCCTTGTTGACGAATCTGCGCAAAAAAGTCTTGAGAGGGATGAAGATCTGATTGTCCTGGTTGGCGCCGGAAATGTCGACCCCTTTTTCTTCCATAACGCCGATCACCTGGCACGGAACCCGGTAGATGAGGATGTGCTTCCCAAGAGGGTTTGCTCCGGCAAACAGCTTGTCGGCGATTTCTTTGCCAAGGACTGCGACACGGTGTGAATTCCTGTCGTCATCGTCGCTGAAAAAAGTGCCCCGCTCGACTTCAAAGCTCCTGATGGAAGGATAATTGGACGTCACTCCGTTGACCAATATCGACTTGAGGACGATCTGATCGTATCTCACAGGAAATGTCTTGCTGCTGGCCGGGCCCACCTGTGCGATGAAGGGAGACTGATGCATGATGGCCCGGGCGTCCTGGACGGTGAGGGTGGTCGCCTGACTGAGCAATCTGGCTGTTCCCCCGAATGTTCGCACGGTGCCGCTTGCCACCACAAGCATGTTCCTGCCGAGATTGGCAATTTCCATTTCGGCTTTTTTGGCAAGGGATCCCGTCAGATTGGAGACGACAATGAGGGAAAATGTGCCGAGAAACACACCCAGCACTGCAAGTGTGGTGCGCAGCTTGAAACTGTATAAGGATCGCAGCGCGATCTTGAGGTTCAAAATTATTCTATTCACCCTCGTATGGCCTCTATCGGCTTCAGGTTGGCGGCTCTTGCAGCCGGTTGCATTCCAAAAGCGATGCCGATCAACCAGGAGAGCAGCAAACCCAGAGTAAACGCCTTCCAGGAAAAATGCATGGGAAACTCGGCCACGCGAGTCAGCAGTTGAGCAGTGAGAAAACCGAGCACGAATCCTGCCATGCCTCCGAGGGTGGTGATGATCACGGCTTCACCCAGAAATTGCATCAGGATGTCACGTCGTCTGGCGCCAACGGATCTTCTGATGCCGATTTCCTTGGTTCTTTCCTTGACCGACAGCAGAAACAGGTTGGCCAGCACAAATCCGGCAACGATCAGGGATATGACTCCGACGACACCCAAAAAGACAACGAGCGAGCCGGTCAGGGCGACCAGGAACTTAATGATCTCTTTGGGGGATATCACCCTGAAGTCGTCCGGTTCCCCCTTGGGGACCCGATGGCGTTGTCTCAAAAACGATTTCACTTCTTCTTCGTACCCATTGATCCTGCTTTGATCGACGAACCTCAGTTTTATTGCCGAGATGTACTTGGCTTCGTTTTGCATCTTTTTCATGACCGTGCTGATGGGCATGATCAGGCGATCATCCAAATTGCTGCCGGTCGGCGTCGTACCTCGGGAAGCGAGCACTCCGACGATTTCCACCGGTATGCTGTTGACCAGAATGTGCTTGCCCACCGGCTCGATTTCACCGAACAGTTCCAGTGCCAGATGAGTGCCGATCAGACCGACATTGCGCAGCGCCTTGACGTCTTCAGGCGAGATATCCGAGCCTTCCACCACCGGCCATGACCAGGCGTTACTGTAGTCTGAGGAGGAGCCGATCACCCGGGTCTGGTATTTTTGATTGCGGTAGGAAACGGTTACATCCCCGATGGAAGTCATGGGTGCGATCAGGTAGGCGCCGGACAGCGCTTCCTGCAGCGCCCTGACGTCGTCCAGGGTCAAGGTCTTGTCCCGTTGTCCAACGGCCCTGGCCTCCTCACTGCCACTGATCACCAGGAGGGCGTCCGGGCCGAACCGTTCCACCATGTCAAAGGCCTTCTTGTAGGCCCCTTCGGTGGCGGCAACGATAACAGTGATGGCGGCTATGCCGAGGGCCACACTCAGCAGGCAGAAGATAGTCCTCAGCTTGAACGCCTGCACCGCATCAAATGACTGCCCCGCGATCTTGAATATCCTGTGCATTTTCTTCCAACTTCAATCGGCCATCGCTGATGTGCACGACCCTTTTGGCGTACGAAGCCGTGATGCGGTCGTGCGTGATGAGCACCACGGTTTTTCCGTGGCCGTTCATTGCGGCGAGGAGTTCCATGATTTCCCCGGAAGTTTTACTGTCCAGCTGACCCGTTGGCTCATCCGCCAGGATGAGCTCTGCGTCGTTGACCAGAGCCCTGGCAATGGCGACGCGCTGCTGTTGCCCTCCCGACAGCTGATTCGGTTTGAATTTGGCCCTGTCTTCCAAACCGACCAGCTTGAGCAGCCTGAGCGCACCCTCGGTGGCCTCTCGATTGCTGCCGTTGGCCACATAGAGGGTGGGCAATAGAACATTTTCCAGAACGGTGGCATAGGGGAGCAGATAGAAGCTCTGAAAAATAAAGCCGATGTGTTCGTTGCGCAGCAGGGAAAGTTCATCGTCCGACAGGTGCGACACTTCTTTTCCCGCCAGATAATATTCGCCGGCGGAAGGCACGTCCAGGCAGCCGATAATGTTCATCAGCGTGGTTTTGCCGGAACCCGATGGTCCCATGATCGCCAGGAAGTCCCCCGTCTCAATCTGAAGATTAATGTCTTTCAATACCTCGACGGATTCCCCACCCAGTTCATAGGACTTGGTTATGTTTTTTAAAAGACAGATAGCCATCGCATCCGCTCGGATCTTCCTGTTCCTGCGTTTCCGCTCCCCCGGGCTGCGGGTCACTGCCCCTGGCCGGGAGGGATCACCAACCGGGTGGCCAGTACATCCCCTTCTTCGACTCCCGCAATAATCTGCGTATCGTCCTCTCCGCGAATCCCGATTTGCAGCTCCACCTTGACAACCTGATCGGGTCCCAGGACCTTGTAAGCTACCTGCCGTCCCTGCTCAAACTTAACAGCGGCATTGGGCGCTGTCAGTGCGTTATTCACCTGTTTGTAGATGATCCTCACGTGCGTTGTCATTTCCGGCTTGAGGAACACCGCCTCCGCCTCGGGAACCTTTGATATGGCAAGATAGTAGACAATGTTGTCCTTGATTTCCGGTTGCGGATAAATTTTATCAATCGTTCCATGGAATGTCTTGTCCGGATAAGTGTCCACGTAATATTCGACCTGCTGGCCGATGGCCACTCGGCCCACATCCGTTTCATCCACGTAAATCCACATCTCCAGGCGGGATGGGTCGAGAACCGTCACCAGGTTGGCCACCTGCAGCCCGGTTACGATGGTCTCACCTTCCTGCGCCGTCACCTCGGTGACCACCCCGTCAATGGGGGCGACTATCCTGGTATACGACAGATTGACCTGCTGCCGCTGCAAACCGGCTTCAATTTCCGCCACGTCGGCTCTGGCTATGCTAAGCTGAGTATGATATTCCTCCTGCAGACGCTTGAGGTTGGCCTGCGTGGCCTGCAGATCGCTCAGCGCCTTATCCACGGCGTCCCTGGTGGTATATTCGTACTGCAGCAGTTCTTTTTCGCGATTGTAGTTTACCCGCGCATAGTTAAAGTTTGCCCTGGCCTCCTTGATCCGTTCCGGATAGGTCAGCTCCACCTGGCTCAAATTGGCTCGGGCGGAAGCCAGCGCCGCCCGCAGGCGGTCGATCTCTTTCTGTATCTCCCTGTCGTCTATCAGGGCTATGATTTCCCCCTGTTCTACCCGGTCACCGATCTTGACCTTCATCTCGACAATGGTCCCCGTTGCCCGCGCCCCGATTTTTACCAGGGCGCCCACCTGCGGCTTGATGATGCCGGTTTCCACCAGCACGCCGCGGATGCCGCCCAGTTTCACCGGTGCACTCTCCAGCACCGTGATGCCCTCTTTACGGAACAGCTTGGTGTAGCCCAAATACCCGCTTGCGCCCAGGAGTGCGGCCAACACAAGCAAGACAATGATTTTTTTCACTGAACAGTCTCCCTAACGCAACTCATGATCCGTTCATGGTATCCAGAGTCTGCGGCTTCAAGGATGAGAGGCTCTCTATGCCGGCCACCCGCTCGAGCAATGCTTTGGCCAAAACGTGGTTCAGCCGTGAGGAAATCAACTGTTCCCTGGCGTTGGACAATAGACTTTGCGCGGTGACCAGAGACAGAATGTCCCCCTTGCCGACCTTGTATTCGCCGAACGCCTGTGCGTAATTGTGTTCCGCTTCCACCAGTTGCTCTTCAGAAACCTTCACATTCTGAGCGGCCGTCAGCAGGTCCTGGTAGGTTTTTTCCAGATCCAGCAAGAGTTGCCGCCTGGATTCGTCCAATCTTTCCCTGGACGCGCTGATGGCGAAGCTCGCCGATTTGCGCCGATAAAACTTTCCCAAATCAAATATATTCCAGGTCGCGTTCAAACCGACCGCTTTGTCTTCACTCGAAATACCGCGAAATTCCGCAATGCTGCTTTCCGCTTTGCTGTAAGAAGCATTAGCGGTAATTGTCGGGAAAAAGGTGCTGGTTTCCAGGGACTTGGTGTTTTTTGATATCTTGACCTGACTTTCCGCCTGTTTGATTTCCGGCCTCTGCAGCGCCACTGTGGACAACGCACTGATTGTTGGCAATGGCACGGCAAAATCCAGAGATCCCTCCAGATCATAGGGAGTCCCCAGCGGTCTGCCGAGCAGAGAGTTAAAGTCGGACAGGGAGTTTTTGAGTTCGCCCCGACCCTGAACCAGGTTAAACTTCGCCTGTTCCAGCCGCACACCCGCCTGGAGAACGTCCGATAACTTGGCGGCTCCCAGCCTGTTCCTTCCCTGCGCCACCTCGTGGTCTCTTTCGGCATCCTGCAGTTGGATCTCTCTTTGTTGAACAATTTCATGGCGCGCCACGGCGATATAAAAGGCGCTCTTGACATCAAAAAGAAGGTCGATGAGATTCTTGCGATGTTCCTGCTGATCGATATTTAAATTCAATTGGGCGATGTTTCGGTTTGCCCTTCGTTTACCCCCATCAAACAGGATGTAGGACAAGACGACGTCGTAGGTGCTGAGAGTGAAATCTTCCGGCGAACTGTAGATGCGCTCCTGCCTGGTTGTCGCATCGAGGAATGGCAGATAGGGGGAAAGCGAAGCGGTGTAAAGGGCTTCGGTAGACTGTACCTGCTGCTCGGATGCTTGGAATGAGGGCAGCGACCGGCGCGCGAGGGCCATGGATTCTTCCAGTGTGATGGTCGATCCGGATCGCGCCGACAGGCTGATCGCTGCCAGAATGCCAATGCAGAGGAACGCTCTGGTATGGTCGACAAGCTGTCTCATCATCAATTTCTCTCCAGCATTTGGGACTCAACATCCGGCCCCTTGCCCTCAGTGCAGCACCACACAATCAAGCGGCGGAATTCTGCAGGGGGGGTGGAGTCATGCGGTACGCGTAACGAACCCCGGCATGGGTTGGGCGGACTGGCGTGATTGTTGGGTTTCGCTGCGCTCTGTCCAACTACGCCTGCAGGTAGCTGTTGGGTTTCGCTGCGCTCTACCCAACCTACTACGCCTACGCCTGATCCACCATTTGCGACCGATCAGGCGGCGGTCGCCCTGTTTCCAGGGCTGAACCAACGCCGGTCCTGCCCGCAGGGCGCAGTGATGCAGGAGCAATCGAGTGTGCCCCGGGCATTTGTTTTGTGAGTCCCATCTTACAAGTCGCACCGTTGACACCATGCGATGATGATCAATTGATCAGACCAGGCGGGCAGAATAATCAGGCTGCTCATATCGATCACGATATGACGCAGACCTCTTTTTGAACGGTCGCAATGGCGCTTCTTAGAACGGCAACCATATCATCGATCTGTTCTCGTTCGATGATAAAGGGCGGGGCCAGCAGCAAGTGGTCTCCATTGATTCCATCGGCACCTCCGCCGCCCGGATAAGTGATCAGGCCGTTGGCGAATGCTTCCTGGGCTACCTTGGCATTCACTTTAACGGCCGGGTCGAAGGTCGCTTTGGATCGCTTGTCTCTGACCAGTTCGATGCCGGCGAATAAACCCAATCCTCGAACATCTCCCACGATCTCCAGTTGCAGAAGGTCCCGCAGTTTCTCCAGCAGATAGTCGCCCATCCGGGCACAGCGTTGCACCAGTTGATGCTCTTCCATATAGCGGATCACCGCTGCTGCAATAGCGGTTGAAAGGGGATTCTGCGAATAGGTGTGCCCATGGACGAAGCTTCCGGAACCCTGCGCCAGGGCCGAGTGAATTTCCTCTTTGACGATGACCGCTCCCATCGGCGTGTAGCCGGAGCTCAGCCCCTTGGCCGTTACCACCAGGTCAGGCACGACGTCCCAATGATCGAGACAGAAGTTGCGACCGCAGCGTCCGACCCCGGTCATGACTTCGTCGGCAATCAGTTTGACATCATAACGCTCACAGATGGCTCGGATCTTCTGCCAGTAGCCGTTTTTCGGTACCAGCGCACCGGCCGTTGCGCCCACAACCGGTTCGGCAATGAATGCCGCAACGGCGTCAGGCCCTTCATACTTGATGGTACGTTCCAGTTGGTCGGCACATTCCAGGTCGCATTGCTCAGGGGTAGTGCCAAATGGGCATCGATAGCAGTAAGCCGGTTCGATGTGAGGCGTGTGCAGGAAAAGGGGGTGGTAATGTTTTCGCCTGCCGGTGTGTCCGCCCAGTGCCAGGGCGCCCGTAGTGTTGCCGTGGAAGCTGGTCCAGCGGGAAATGACCTTGTACTTGTCGTTCCTGCCGACTTCCCGCCAGTACTGCCTGACCAGTTTGACTGCCGTTTCGACGGCTTCAGAGCCTCCCGAGAGGAAATAGACTCTGTTCAGATCAGGGCTTGAACACAGCCGCGTGATGCGCTCGGCACAGTCAATGGCCGCCTCGCTGCTGAAGTGGCTGCCGTGAGCAAAGGCCAGTCGGTCCGCCTGGGCGAGCATCGCCTGGCGAATTTCAGCCACTCCGTGACCGATGCTAACCACGCACGCGCCGCCAGAGCCGTCGATATAGCGCTTGCCCTGCTTATCCCAGACATATATGCCTTCTCCCCGGTCGACCAGTGGGTAGGTCTTGCGCAGGTTGCGGTAAAAAATGTGATCGTCCATCGCCGGTGAACTCCTCTTGGCGGCCATCCCGCGACCGTCCTGGCAGGTGCCGCAAACGCCCCAACCCTTTTCAGGCAAATACCCCTTCATACTTCTGCACCATGGCCTGCAGCTTGGCGTGTTGAACCTGCAGTTCGGCCAGCATCCTGAGGCGGTATTCAGACGTCACGTCATGCATCCTGTCCAGCAGATTCTGGTAATATGAGACCCCGTCCAGCAGCTTGCTGCGGAATGCCTTCAAATACTTGGTGCTTTGCTCGCTCAGCATGGTTTTCAGCTCATTGATCTCGCTTTCCAGGTAATCGATATTCAATTTGAGCTCGCTGATGAACATGTTCGGTCGCGGTGTGTCGTTGGTGATGCTGTTTCTGCCGTAAATATGGTCGACCATTTCCTGCAGGGATACGATTCTAGAGAAATAGGCCAAATTGGGACCCGGGCATATGGCCGGCGTTGCCCCGGCTTCATTGGGCTCCACCAGGTCATGCGCGAGGATTGCGGCCCCTCCCAGGTCATTGCAGATGCACGACTTGTTGACGATCTTCTCGTAGGCCTTCTGATACGCTTCGGGGTCGAGGGCCTGACTTTCAAGTTGCTGCAGTTTCTTTTTTTGATAGGCGCGGGAAGCAACACAGATCGGAGTGTCGGTAAATTCCGTATTGGTCGCCAGCAAACCTTTGAAACAGGGACTGCCGTGACGGTTCGAGCGAATTCTCTCCATCTTTGTCTGTTCGCTCGACGAAGTCCGTAAATTGCTGAAGGGAACTCCAAGGGGTGATACGTCGCTCAGGTACAGATCATCCTGGTCGGCCCTGCACAGTCTTTCCAGTGTCTGTGGATCGACGGTGGTGGCTTCGGGAACAAGCAGGAAAGCGGTACCCCAGCCAACCGCGTCTATCCCGTAATAGTCCAGTATAAAATTGTGTTCCTGGGCCGTTCCGACTCCGCCCTGGGCGGTGATGCGAAGCGGATGGGGATCGCTGAAGGTGGGTTTGCCCTTGCCGGCCAGAGCCTTATTGTAAATTTCAAAAAGCTCCGCTATCAGCTCCTGTTTTTTCAGCTTGAATTCTTCCAGGTTGGGGCCCATAAGGGAGCCCCCCTGACCGAAAGCGTGGCCTCCGCAGTTCAGCCCGGATTCCACCCGGTACTCGGAAACCCACAGCCCCTTTTTGGCAAAAAACTTGCCCTGGGTGTGAGCGGAACGAAAATCGCTCACCTTGATGACGATCTTCTTCTTTAGGAACCCGCTCTCGTCTGCATGAAAGTCTTTGAACTGTTCTACATAGCTGTATAGACGCCCATTAAAGCCGGCCGAAAATACAATTGCAGCAGTGAGGTCGCTGTTGGCGAACCCCCGCAGAGCGGCCAACGCATCCGAATACTCGGCGGGAAGAGGAGTGCCGCTCTTATCAAAATTCATCCGATCCAATTTGGTCATGATGTTGAGGTCTATGGAACCGGGCCGAATGGCGCTTCTCAACTCGGTCTGCGCCTGTTTTTTGGCAGCCGGGTCGGTGATGGAGAGCATGGTTTTGTAGCGCTGCTTGAGTGCCGAGCTGTCGGACAACAATTCGAAATATTTAGTAATTTCTGTTCCTGCCTGAAACGCCGACGCCTTAAGCTTTGCGAACTGGTCTTTGACCACCCCGTTCAGCAGATTCAAATAGGCGGTAATACGGCGAGCCCGCGCATCGTGATCATACTTATCGATGGGAATGTATTCCCTGCCGGCAAGTTTGCAGTGGAATTTCCTCATTTTTTCGATGAGCAGATCATCCACCGATGAAATGACGGAAGAAATGCCGTACTTGGCTACCTTGACGGGTGATTCAATGGTGAAGGCGGTTCCCATAACAGGAATGTAAAACGAATGAATGTCTGGGTGCATTTGCTCCTCTTTCAAGATGTACCGGAAATGATGATTTCTTTCAGCACCTTACGGTCCGTGTCGGAAAACAGATGGGGGTCGGGAAAAGGGGAGGATCGTTCTCGCTCATACTCGGTGAGAAGAGATGACAGTAGAGCAATCAAGGGCGGCTCCTCCGGCTGTATCGGCTGGGAAGCCTGCGCTTCCCTGACCTGACCTGGTTCACTCTCCTGTTTGTGATGCAGGTGTCCATCCTGCAGGCTGTGATAGATATGCATCAAGCGCCAGGCTTGATCGGAATCGCCCCGCTTCTGTGCCAATTCAGCGAGTATCCTGTAAATGACGGCGTTCCTCTCCAGCTCCTTGCATGCTTCGGTGAGGAGAGCCTCTGCTTCCTGCTCTTCGCCCAGTTCAAACAGCGCCCAACCTAGCAGCACGCGTCCCCTGAAGTGATGGGGATGATAGATCAGGCCGCGCCGGCAGGTTTCCACGGCCTCTTTCCAGAGCTGCCTGGCGCAAAACTCTTGGGCCAGAGGAACAAAAAGCTGCGAGGAGGGATCCTGCGACAGCACGCTGCGGGAAAAATCCAGCAGACTTTCGGTCGACATCGAAAGGTTTGTTTCTCCTCCCAAACCGCAGGCCTCGTCCGGCGTTGCCCCCGTTGGATGTGCTTGGCGGCGCATCTCGGGCGAGGCCCCATGCGATTTTGGGCTGTCCCGGCCGGGTGCCGTATTGCCGGTTGGAGACGTCCGATTCCTGGCGTCTTCATCCCCCATGATTTTATCCTCCTGCAGATCCACAATATCCAGGAGAAACCCTGAAGCCTGGATTTAAGAATATCTCCGGCGCATGGTCAAGGCCTAAATAATATCCGATCCGTCTGAAAATTTCTCCACATCCAGCGGAGGTCCAGCAATTCTCATTTCGACTGCTGTTTGGTGGAGCGTGGGGAGGGTGGATGCGCGCTTTTTGCGCCGTATCCCGCCAACCGGCGCATCCAGGGCGGGTGTCTGCCGTACAAAATGAGAATTGCCGGCAAAGAGGCAGGGTGAGAGGGGTGCTAACGGCGTGATCAATCGATATAGACAATGCTCTCCGGGACCTCCCGCCACCCCTGCAAAATACCACCGGGGCGGCGGGAAACCTCAAAACGGGACGACGCGCAGCATGCCGGCTTCCCGACCAGCTGTGGTGCCCTCGGGAAGCCGCCGGTGCGCATCGCTATTGAACCTTGGCAGCTGCTTCCTGGTAAGCTTTTTTGAGGTCCTCCAGGGATTGCTTGACCCCGGACAGCATAGATTCCCATGACTCTCCGGCAGCATTCTTCAACGCCTCGAGCTTCTCAGCCGCCGCTTGTTTTTTCTCTTCAAGCTGAGAGATTTCCTGGTTCAACGCGGCCTTTTTCTCTTCACTCTCTTGACTCAGCTTGGCCTCCAATTCGGAAATATCCTTCTCCAGCTTAGCGTATTGCCCTTCAAGACCTTTCAGCAACTCGTCCTTTTTCTCGGCCACATAGGTTTTTGCCGTTTCCGCAGCTTCCTTTGCCTGCTCTTTAACCTCTTCGGAAGTCACCTTGCTTGGCTCTTCTTTCTTTTCGGTGTCGCCCCCGCACGCACTCATGAAACCCACCAATGCCACTGCCATGAACATCAAGACGATTCTTTTCATCAGTAATCTCCTCCTTCTCAAACGTTGCGCATAAAATGCCGTTTCCCATCGGACCCCATCGGCCTAAAACTTATTCGATGCCTTATCAAAAGCTTCCTGCAAATCCTTCAGGGCCTTATCGAGTCCGCCTCTCAGCTCAGTCCACGCTTCCGAACCCGACTTCTTCAGTTCCTGCAGCCTCTCCCGCACCTTCTGTCGGTTTTCCTTCAGGTCCTCGATCTGCTGGTAATACTCGGCCTGTTTTTCGGCCTGCTTGCCTTTCAGTCTGGCTTTCAACTCGTTAATCTTTGCACTCAACTGCTCGATACGGGCCTCAATTTTCTTTTCGTAAGCTTGCTTTTCTTCTGTCATCGGTTGCCTCCTTCCATAGGGGACTATCTCAGAATCGCCCTCCAGTGTCAAACCGGCGAACTTGTACGCTCACGCTCTGAGACCTGAGTCCTATTGAAATCACCAGAAAAGATGTGCTTCACCCGTGCACACCAACAGCTAAGCACGCAGGGACGGCCAGTCAAGTCGGCCGCCAATGATGCGCTGCGAGCCGCTTGGCTGCTGCATATCGCCGGCGGCTAGAGCGCTGCAGGGCTCAGCTTGCACGATGGGGATTTATGGTCATGACCGGGACTGCGGATTTTTTCACAACCTGATCGGCCACGCTGCCGAATATCACTTTTTCGAGCCCCTTGCGGCCGTGAGTGCCCATTACGATCAGATCGATCCCTGCGGATTCGGCATATTTGATTATCTCTTCCGCCGGATCTCCCCGCAGCACTTCCACTTTGGCAGCCGGCCACTCCTTGAATTGCTCTGCGGTGAATTCCTGTAACTTCTGCCTGGCACCTTTCACGAGTTCCTCTTCGAATTCGTGGAGAGCCGGATGCGGGATGTAAAATGCCGCATAGTGCTCCATGGAGCTGACCACAAAAAGGATGTGCACTTGTGAATTGAACTTGCCGGCCAGAGTGGTGACGTAGGGAATTATCTTCACTGACACTTCGGAAAGATCAATGGGGCACAAAATCTTTCTGAACTCTTTCATGCAATCCTCCCTGGTGGAACGTTTTGCACTCTCACTCTAGTCGGCCGGAACACCACCGACGCCACCCATAAGCGACAGCAAAAACGCCAGAAATACGGCCTGGATGATCCAGCCGATGGCACACACTCCGACGGCACGCAGCGTACTCTTATAATCCAGGGCCTGTCTGATGGCGATGACCATCGCCGCCAGCATCCAGATGGCAGCAAGCAAAAAGACAATGCCCGTTAAGCCCGGGATAATGCCCAGGATTCGAATCACTCCGGGAGAGCTGGAAAACCCGGTGGTGCGCAGCAACTGACCGAAATCGGCGTGGGTCTGCGGTTCGGGAATCAGCTTTGTGCCGATCAGGTACGCCAGGTAAGCCCACACGTACCAGCCTAGCAGAGCGGCCAGGGTGCCCATGACGAGGCCGCCGATACCGACCTGCTCGATCATCCCTATGCCCGAAGCTATGCTGGCGAGCACCACGACACTCATTGCCTGATACATCGCTCCAGCGTCGGCCTCCACCTCCTCATACAAGTGCGCATCCAACTTGGCGGCTCGAATCATACGATTTTGCATACTCATGCCCGCGATCTCCTCCTTGATTGGGTATCACCTTTTCACACATGCCGTTTTGAACAGTTACCCTAAGGGCACCGGCACGATTGCGCAACACCTGGTGTGACGGCGATTTTTTTTGCGCAGCCGCGCATTGCAATTTTGCCCCATAACCTATAAAAGCATGGATATCATCAGGTCTTGCTACTGTAAAACATAATCAACCGTGACTCGACGAAAGCTTTAGGCATGACTTATGTGTGGTGCAACAAGGAACAATGCCGAATCCCAGCGTTTCGTTGTTTGCTCTGCAGTAAGGAGTGCTATCCGGAACAAGATGCAGGCGGCAGAGATGCGGCAGCTCTGGAACTCCTTCTAAAAACCGGAAAATATGAGGAGCGTTTTGTGATGAAGCGAAAGGAACAAGGGAAAACAGCGGACAGTGCCGGGAAGCGGTCCGGGAAAGGACCAGAGAAGGCGGAAAAGGAGTCCCCTGAAGGCAGCCGGGAACAGGAGGTGCAGGATTTGTTTCTACTGGAAAACGGGCAGCTCAAACCCTTCCGGAGTGAGGACTATACCACTTCGACGCTGTACCAGAGGGTGGAATCCTTTACCGTCGAATGCAAATTGGTGCGCCCGGAGGATCCGGCCAATCTTCTCTATGAGGGAAAAAAGCCATCCAAGAAAACCATTCCCATTGTGGTCACCAGGAACAATGGCTGTCTGCTCCTGGAGTCCTGGGAACAGCTCGAAGCGAATCCCGAACAGCTGGCGGACGCCGCTGAGGTGATAGGTGCCGCGCCCGTAAAGCAGGTCTTCGTGTTGAAGAGAAAATAGCTCTGGTCCATGCCGGGCGGCTGGAAAGGGCGGTGATTGCCCGGCACGCTCCCGGATTGATGCTGCCGGAAACAGAAAAAATTAGAACCGGACGACATTAGCCCTTGGGGCACGGCTCTCATTCCTGCCCGATTCACCTGTCAGCTCGCGGTAAAATTGCAGGGTTTGACGGGCAATCGCTTGCCAGCTGAAATATTGTTCAACGCGCCTGCGAGCAGCAATTCCCATGGCTTCCAGCTTGTCCGGTGCCGACAGGAGTGAATTGATGGCGGCCGCCAGGCTTTTCGAAAACCCGCCCGCATCCCCGGAATCGATCTGTTCCCAAGGTTGAGGTTCAAAGGGTACCAGCAAGCCCGTTTCCCCATCTTCCACAACCTCCACAATTCCCCCCACTGCAGAGGCCACGACGGGGGTGCCGCAAGCCATCGCTTCCAGATTGATGATGCCAAAGGGCTCGTAGATGGAAGGGCAGACGAACACCGCCGCATGCGTATAAAGGCTGATCAGTTGCGGCTTGGGAAGAAACTGTGGGATCCAGATCAGATCGGTTGTGCTGCTATTTTTCGCCGCCGCCACTTTGGCGGCTATTTCCCGCCCCAGTTGCTCGGTATCGGCGGGGCCGGCGCAAAGCACCACCTGGGTGCCGGGATTGAGATCCTTGATGGCATCCACAAAGTAACCGATGCCTTTCTGCAGGGTCATGCGCCCGACAAACAGAACATAAGGTCTGGTCGGATCGATGTGGTAACGCTCCAGAAGCGCAGGATCGGGCGTGGGCTTATACTCATCCAGGTCGATGCCGTTGTGGATGACGCGAATCCTTTCTGCAGACGCCCCGTACAGCTGTTGGACATCGCGGCACATGGAGCCGGACACGGCAATGATGCCGTCGGCGTTCTGGTAGGCGGTCTTCTCGATCCAGGAACTGGCGTTGAAGGCGGCGCCAAGTTGTTCCTCCTTCCATGGCCGGTGCGGCTCGAGGGAGTGTGTGGTCAAGACCAGGGGGACCTGCAGCATCTGCTTGATGAGACAGCCGGCAAAGTGAGTGTACCAGGTATGACAGTGGACCAGGTCCACGTCGTCCAGGGCATCCGCCATGAAAAGATTCTTGTAGAGAGCATCCAGAAACTTGAGATGACGCGGATCGCGCGGTGTCATCTGCAGGGAATTGTCGATTCCGCGGATGGACAATCCGTCGGAGCGGGACTCCTGGTTTCCGAAGCAAAGCACTTCGATGCAATTTGCGCCATTTTCCAGTTTAGCCAGTTCGCGGGTGAGGTACTCAATGTGGACGCCGGCTCCCCCGTAAACATTGGGGGGATATTCGTTTGTCAGCAGGGCGATTTTCATTCCAGCCTCGTGGTTTGTAGTTTGGAGCTCAAGTGATTCATGGCGCTACACGCTTCCCCAGGTACAGACTATTCTCCCCCTCCCTTGCCCACACATCGCGGGCCGCCATGGCGCAGCCACGGGCGGCGTCGAGCGTGGTCGGAATACTGATCGGCCACCTTAAACCGGGTCGAACTCCGCTTGCCCGGCGCATCGGCGCTAGCTTAAACAACCGGCGGCAAAATGTCATGCAAAAACACTTACTCTTAAGGTACTGCGCCACACGTTCCAGCGGCCGCATTCCGCAGCACCTGCATGCTTGCAATTCCACCGCATTTGGGACACCCTGTCGGGCAGAGCTAAAGTTAGCCGACCCATGGGGCTGGATGTTTGGGATTATTCCGTGGGATTTCTGCCGGCAATGACGCGCGCCGCGCCTTGCCGCAGCGTTCCCACGCCGCGGGAAAACAGGAGAAATCGAATGCCCATAGAAAAATTTGTTGGTATCGGAACAAAGCGCAAGGAGGATGTATTTGACTATGTCCTCGTAATCCTCGAGCAGGAACAGCCGACGATCCTTGCTCTGGATGAAAATCCTATTGCGTTCAGCACCTTGATACAAATGCGCCGGGCGCCGGAGCTGTTCAGTGAGAAGTTCGTCCGGGACCAGAAGGTGTTCCTGCTGAAGCGCGGGCTGGAAGTAGGAAACAGCGCCGCCATTGTCTATGCCTTGAAGCACCCCGGCGTTCCCGTTTACTTTGCAGACGGATCGTTTCGTGAGCCCCTTTCGGAGAGCGGAGAAGAAGTGGGAATCTATCCCTACTTCAGTGATGTGGAATTTGCCGCGGCAACGGATATCATGACTACTCCCGTTGAGCTCATCAAAGAGAGGATACCCGTGTATCCCGGCCGTGAGTTTGACTACCAGCTCATCCATGCCTACCAGACGGATGCCGCCAATGAACAGATGGATCGGGCCATCTGGCAGCGCAATCAGTTCACCGCCCGGGTTTTGAACAAAATCATGGAGCAGGCAACGGGCGGCATTCTGGCCTTTGTCGGGGACAGGAAGCGTTTTGCTGCAGAGCTCTATCGGCAGACGCAAGGTCTCACCCAGCAGGAGTCGGCCGACTACAGGCCCCTGCAAGAACTCATCGAGGTGCAACGGATGATCATCTACGATGCACTGCAGCAGTCCCGCACGGAGATTGGTCGATAGCCGGCATTCTCTCGGACCCGTTGCTAGTTTTTGCCGCTGCGGTATCGGGGAGTGCTGCGGTCGCCACGTCCCTGCACAGAACCGCGATATCCGCGCTGGTTGGTGTCCGTTTTGTACCCGCGGTAGCCCCGCTGACCATCATCGCTGCGGTACTGGCGGTAGCTGCGCTGGGTGTTGTCGCGCCGGTAGCCGCGGTAGCCGGGCTTGTCATCGTCTTTCCGGTAGCGCCGATAGCTGCGATCGTAGCGGTCCTTGCCATAATATTTCCCGGGCTTTTGACGATAGTAGCGGTGGCCGTAGTCATCGTGATGACTTCTTTTCTGATGGCCGCCGTAATCATAACTACGGAAGCTGTAGTACCCGAAAAAAGGGGACCAGTAGGAAGGGTACGGCTCGGTGTAGCCGTACGAATAGCCGTAGGTGGATCCATATCCCCCGTGAACGCAACCCGCCATGGCCAGGACCGCCGCCATGACGACCGAAAACTTTAGAATATCGGTGATCCAATTTTTCATCGTGACCTCTCCCGCTCCACCCTCCTGAAGTGACGGCGAACAAAGATTGTCGCTGCAATCGTCATCATTATACACCAATTAACATAAGAACGGATCACTCTTTATTAAAGGGTCACGGCAGCCCGCTGCGCACCCATCCGGCAATCATCATGCCGGGAATGAGGACCAGTTAATCGTGATTGGAGGCAGCCCATCACACCCCCAGGATGTTTCGACCGGATCAATGGGTTCTTCTCACGACCGTTTTAATGTATCATTCCCCTGAGGTGATGTTTTGTCATGCCCCAACGCGCCATGGACAGTGGCGCGGGACTGGCCGTAATGGGAAAGAGAGCTTGGATTCCGGGCGGGGTCGTCAGGCCCCGGGAGGTCATTCGAGAAAGGAGTGCCGCATCGCTATGCCCGCCCCAATCACCTATGAACACATTTTTCAGTGCACCAGCAACGGTGTGGTCGTCACGGATGCTGCGGGCATTATCGTGCACATCAACAGGCAGGGGGAAAAGATCCTGGGATTCAGTGCGGCAAAGCACACCGGCGTTTTTATCTCGGACATACTGCCGCTCACCGGACCGCAGGTGATGAGCTGCCTGAAAAGCCGTCGGGCCAAGTTGGGGCACCATATTATCGGCAAGCAGGTGGATTTGGTGCTCAACATCACTCTGGTGGAAGAACAGGGAGTTATCCTCGGCGCCATCTGCAATTTCCAGGAAATGCGCGCCTTTGAAGCCACTGCCAAGAAGCTTGAATCGTACAAGCAGCTTAACAAGCAACTGGAAACCATTGTCAAGGCGTCTTTCGACGGCATCTGGGTGTGCGACGGCCGGGGCAAGGTGATCAGCATCAACGACGCATCGGAAAGACTCAACGGGATCAAGGCCGCCGACGTCATCGGAAAAAACGTCAAGGAACTGGTGGGTGAAGGCCTGTTCGATCGATCGGTCACCCTCGAAGTCCTCGAGACCAAACGGCAGGTGAGCATCATGCAGCACATCGGCAAGACCGACCGCTTTCTGCTCGCCACCGGAACACCGGCCTTTGACGAAGAGGGCAACATCTATCTGGTGGTGATCAACGAACGGGACATGACCGATTTGAACGCCATGAGCCAGGAGCTGGAACAGAGCTACCAGGTGACCGAAAAATTCAAGGACGAACTGGCCGAACTGAGCATGCTGGAGCTCAAAGGCGACCAGGTGGTGGCGGAAAGCGATGAGATGCGCAAGATTTTGAGCGTTGCCCTCAAGCTCGCCCGCATCGGCGCATCCAATATCCTGCTGTTGGGCGAGTCGGGTACCGGCAAAGGGCTCTTGGCCAAGTTCATCCACCAGAGCAGTGAGCGGCGCAAGAGCCCCTTCATCCAGATCAATTGTGCCGCCCTGCCGGAAAATCTGCTGGAAGCAGAACTGTTCGGCTATGAAAAGGGCGCGTTTACCGGGGCCGCTCAACAGGGAAAGGCGGGGCTTTTTGAACTGGCCCACGGCGGCACCCTGTTCCTGGATGAAATCGGAGATATGCCCCTGCAACTTCAGGGTAAGCTGCTCAAGTGCCTGGATGACCACGAAATCCAGCGGCTGGGAGCCACACGCTCCAGGAAGATCGACTGCCTGATCATCGCAGCCACCAACCAGGATCTGGAAACCCAGGTGAAGAAAAAGCGTTTCCGACCCGATCTCTACTATCGTCTGAATGCCTTCAGCATCAAGCTTCCGCCGCTGCGCGAGCGGCGTGACGATATTTTCGAGCTCACCGATCACTTTCTGAAAAAATACAACCAAGCCTACGGAATGAAGAAAAGAATTCACGCCGAGGGCTTCAACCTGCTGCAGAACTATTCCTTTCAGGGCAACATTCGGGAATTGAAAAATATCATCAAGCGAGCCGTGGTGATGAGCGAAAATCCGGTGTTGGACGATTTTCTGCGCCCGTGCCTGAAAAACGATGCGCCGGTGGAGGCCGGCAACGGCAGACGAACCCCCGGCAGCCGGTCGTTGCACGATGAGCTCATGAGCTTCGAAAGGGAAATAATCCGCAGCGCCATGTTGGACTGCAGCAGCACGCGGGCACTGGCGGCCCGGCTGCACACCAGCCAGGCGACCATCGTGCGCAAGATGAAAAAGTACGGGCTGAGTTTCTGACGGAAGCTATGGCGAGGGTTGCGAGGCCCGCGCAGCGTGTGCCGCCGGCGTGACTCCGGCGGCGTACCGCCCGGGCCCCAGGGGGGTCCGGCGCAACGACCGGCGATTCATTTGTGCATCACTCTCCTTTCTATGTGTTGGATAAAACATATATATTTTTTGTAAAATCAATTGATACGCTTGTGCATCCAGTCTAAGCAATAGATATATAAAGTTTTTTCATATAGACTGATGCAGTTTCGGTTCACTGGTCCCGCTCCAATGCCGCTCCCTCTACTCAACCCCTGGTTATCTCAGGGAATTACAGAATGGCGCGAATATTGCCTCAAGTGAATCCGGGCATCTTGCAACCTCACCATCCCGGCTCAACCGAACAAGGAGCAGACATGAAAGGACCTGTGACCAACGCACAATTGAATGAACGCCGCAGCGCCGCCATCCCCAAAGGCCACGCCAGCCTGACCGGCTGCTACGTGCAGTCCGGCAAAGGAGCGTTGCTCTATGATGTGGAAGGACGGGAATATATCGATTTTGCCGGCGGCATTGCCGTGATGAACGTCGGCCACTCGCACCCCAAAGTGGTGGCGGCCATCAAGGATCAGGCGGAACAATTCACCCACACCTGCTTTATGGTGATGCCGTATGCACACGTCATTTCCCTGGCGGAAAAGCTGCAGGCGGTCGTGCCCGGAAACTTCGCCAAGTCGGTCCTGTTCATCAACAGCGGGGCGGAAGCGGTGGAAAACGCCGTCAAGATCGCCCGCTATTGTACCAAAAGACCGGCCGTCATCGCCTTTGAGCACGGCTTCCACGGAAGAACCATGCTCGGCATGACCCTCACCAGCAAGGTGAAACCGTACAAATTCGGGTTCGGCCCCTTCGTGCCGGAAGTGTATCATGCACCTTTCGCCTATTGCTATCGTTGCCCGTTCAACCTGCAATATCCGTCCTGCGACGTCGGTTGCGCCGATTATCTGCAGGAATTTTTCCTCTCCCACGTGGCCCCCGAATCCACCGCGGCCATGATTGTCGAACCCATCCAGGGCGAGGGGGGCTTCATCACCCCGCCCCCGGAATACTTTCCCAAACTGAAGAAGATATGCGAAGCCAACGGCATCCTGTTCATTGCCGACGAGATTCAGACGGGCATGGGACGCACCGGCACCATGTTCGCCATGGAGCACTGCCAGGTGGAAGCCGATCTCACGACGGTGGCCAAAAGCCTCGCGGCGGGCATGCCTCTCAGTGCCGTGGTGGGACGGTCCGAGCTGATGGATTGCGTGCATGCGGGCGGCATCGGCGGCACCTACGGAGGGAATCCGGTGGCGTGCAGGGCGGCCCTGGCGGTGCTGGAGGTTTTTGAAAGTGAAAATCTGCTGGACAAGGCTAAGCGGCTGGGAGTGATCCTGCGCCGGCGCCTGGACGAGTTCCGGCAAAAATACGCCATCGTTGGCGATGTCCGCGGCATAGGGCCGATGCTCGCCATGGAGCTGGTCAAGGACCGGACCACTAAGGCCCCCGCCACCGATGAGGCCAAAGCCCTGCTCAAATACTGCTTCGACCGGGGGCTGATCATTCTGGCCTGCGGCGGCTACAGCAATGTCATTCGGCTGTTGATGCCCCTGGTCATCGAACAGGATCAACTGGACAAGGGTTTGACCATTCTCGAGGAGGGGCTGAGCTCCCTCGACCAATGACATGGCCGGCACCCCTGCGCCCAGTCCCGGCAACTTTCAACAGATCAAGGCTCAGTTGGAGCCGCGCTGCACCTATTTGATCTTCGAAAGGACCTCGACGGGAGCCGGTGAATCGGCGTTTCCCGAAGTCGGCAAACTGCTTGATCCCTACCGGAGCCGGATCCTCGAGCAGCGCCTCTACTATGACGATGCGGCCGGGCGGCTGTTTATGGTGGTCAAACTTCAGGCTCGGGAAATGTTGGACATCGAAAGCATTGTTGTCCATCCCGGATTGCCGCGCGATGTGGTGGTTTACTTTTACGGCAATCCACCATCGCGCCGGGAGCCCGCGTGACAGCTCCCGGCTGTAATCTCTTGCGGGTGGAAAACCACTAACCACAAGGACCCTAAAGACAAGGAGGAAGCAATGGACAAGAACAGGCAACGGCACATCCTGGAATGTCTGGCGGCCGCATGCATGATCGTGGCGCTCAATTTTGCTTTCGGTCATCCGGCCGGCGCCGCAGACAAAGTCGTCAAAGTGGGAAACATCATTCCCCTGTCGGGACCGTCGGCCTCGGTCGGCCAGCAGGGAAAGAACGCGCGCGATATGGCGGTTGAAGAGATCAATGCGGCGGGCGGCATCGAGTCTCTGGGAGGCGCCAAAATTGAAATGCTGTACGCCGATTCCGAATCCAAACCGGAAAAAGGCGTGGCGGAGGCGGAGCGTTTGATCAACACGGAAAAGGTCAACGTATTGACCGGTTGCTGGAATTCGGCGGTCACCTATCCGGTCACGGCGGTGGCCGAAAGATACGGCATTCCTTTCATCGTGCCCGTGTCCGTGGCCGACAAAATCACCGAACAGGGCTTCAAGAATGTTTTCCGTATCGCCGCCAAGGACAGCTGGTGGACGCGCGATCAATTTGCCTTCCTGAAAGACATGCAGGCAGAATTTGGTGGAGACGTCAAGCGACTCGCCTTCGTCTATGAAAACGGCGACTGGGGCAAGGGGTTTGCCGAGCAATGGAAAAAGCTGGCCCAGGAAGGCGGCTATGAAGTGGTTTTGGATGAGCCCTATCCCTCCACGGCTACCGACTTGAGCCCGGTGGTGCAGAAGATCCGCCGCGCCAATCCCGATGTGCTGCTGCTGGTTTCCAATGCCGCCGATGCCATCCTGTTGACCAATACTCTGGCGGAATACCAGGTGAACCTCAAGGCGATCATCGGCAGCGGCGGCGGCCACGCCGATCCGTCCTTTCTCCAGGCGACCGGCGAGAATTCCCGGTATCTGTTTGATATTGTCGAATGGGAGACCGATATCAACAAGCCCGGTGCCAAGGAAGCCAATGAGAAGTACAAGGCGAAATATGGTCAGAACCTGACCGGTGAGGCGGTTGACGCCTACCTGGCCATGTATGTGCTGAAAGACGCTCTGGAGCGGGCGGGCTCTCTCGACCCCGGCAAAATCCGCGAGGCTCTGGCGGCCACCCGGCTCGACAGCGGTCCGGGGATGATCGTCGGCTACGATTCGGTGGAGTTCGATGAATCCGGCCAGAACAAGAATGCTTCCCTGGTGATCGTGCAGGTCAACGACCTTGGCAGCGGTTTCGAGCGCATCACCGTGTGGCCCAAGGGCGCGCGCCGGGCCGGCTACACTCCGGTGTTCCCCGTGCCGCAGAAGTAACGGTCATGATCTACCTCCTTGAAGACACCATCAACGGCATCTTGATGGGCTCCATCTACGGGCTCACCGCCCTCGGTCTGACCGTGATCTTCGGTGTCCTCAAGGTGATCAATTTCGCGCACGGCTCGCTGCTCATGGTCGCCATGTACGTGACCTACTGGACGGTGCAGATGAGCGGCATCCATCCCTACCTCTCGCTGGTGGTCGTGGTCCCGGTCATGTTCGTATTCGGCTACTACCTGCAGGACATCGTGATCAAGCCGATTTTCAAGGCGGAAAAGGAAGTGCGCGAACCGATCACGGTCATCATCGTCACCACCGGCGTGTGGTACATTCTGGACAATCTGACCCTGCTGATCTTCGGTCCCCAGTACCGCAACCTGCAGGACAACGCGCTGCGCGGGAAAATGTTTGTGCTGGGCGACATGCTCATTTCCGTCCCCAAGTTCTGGGGATTTGTCACGGCACTGGTTACCGCGGGCCTGCTCTACTGGTTTCTGCAAAGGACCCGAATCGGGCGGGCCATCCGGGCCACCAGCCTGGACCGTGAGGCCTCCAGCCTGATGGGGATCAGTCCTTACAAGGTCTACAACCTGGCCTTCGGCATCGGGACGGCGACGGCCGGCGTCGCCGCCGTCACCCTGATTCCGTTTTACAACGTCTTCCCGACGGTCGGGGTGCTGTTCGATATCAAGGGGTTTATCATCGTCGTGCTGGGCGGCCTGGGCAGCATCGGCGGGGCGCTGCTCGGGGGGATCATCATTGGCTTGATCGAATCGGTCGGCCCCCAGTTCATGGCAGCCACCTGGACGGAGGCCATCGTTTACGCGTTGTTCCTCGTGTTCCTGTTTCTCAAACCGTCCGGATTGTTTGGAGTCAAGTATGACTGGTAATGATCTCGGCTGTTGCAGCTCAATTCAAATACGCGTGAATCGGTAACGCAATGACACGTCGCAGCATAAACCAATCCGCCTGCCTGCTGGTCGCGGTCCTGGCCCTTGGTCTGCCGCTGGTGATGCGCAGCGCCACCTATCTGCACATCCTCATACTCCTCTATTTCTACGCCTACCTGACCACCAGCTGGAATCTGGTGGGCGGTTTTGCCGGTGTTCTCCCCCTGGGCCACGCGGCGTTTGTCGGGATCGGCGCCTACACCTCCACCATCCTGTATCTGCAGTACGGCGTCAGTCCCTGGCTGGGGATGTTGGTCGGCGGCATCCTGGCCACCCTGGTCGGGATCCTCATCGGCCTGCCGACCTTCAAAATGCGCGGCGCCTATTTTGCTCTGGCCACCATCGCCTTTGCCGAAGGCATCCGCGTCATGATCGAAAACATCGACCGGCTCGGCCCCTTTGTCATCAATGGTCCGCGCGGCCTGCAGATTCCACCGCTGAAGCTGGGCCTGAGCAACTTCATGTTCGCCGTCAAGGAACCCTATTACTACATCATCTTGATCATGCTGGCAGCCGTCCTGCTGCTCACCTACTGCATTTCACGCTCCAAGCTCGGCTACTACCTCAATGCCGGCGGGGAAGAGCCCGAAGCGGCCATGGCCCTGGGTGTCAACGTGGCGCGGGCAAAGCTCATCGCCATGGCCATGAGCTCGTTTCTGACGGCGCTGGCGGGAACCTTTTACGCTCAATTCACCCTGTACATCCACCCCAAGAGTGTAGTTTCCCTGGATTTATCCTTCGAGATCGCCTTCATTGCCCTGATCGGCGGGCGCGGCTCCATCGCCGGGCCGGTGCTGGGAGCGCTGCTGTTGAGACCGGTCAGCGATTTTTCGCGGATTTACTTCGGCGACACGGTGCCCGGGCTGCACCTGATCATTTTCGGGGTGGTCCTGATTCTGGTCATGCTCTATCAACCGCGCGGACTGCAGGAGCCGCTGACACGTCTCTACAATAGGCTGGTGGATCGCCTGGCGGGCACCGAAGGCGGGGAGGCATCCGCATGAACATTCTTGAAATACGCGGCCTTCACAAGGATTTTGGCGGCCTGCGGGCCCTCAACGACCTGAGCCTCACCATCGAGCCGGGGCAGATCTTCGGACTGATCGGCCCCAACGGAGCCGGCAAGTCGACGGCCTTCAACTGCATTGCGGGAGTGTACGCGCCGAGCGGCGGGGAGATCTACTTCAACGGGGTCCGAATCAACGGCGAAAGGCCCTGGAACCTCTGCAAAAGGGGACTCGCCCGCACCTTTCAGATCGTCAAGCCGTTCGCCACCAAGAGCGTACTGTACAATGTCATGGTGGGTGCATTTGCCCGCACCAACAGTCGCAGCGAGGCGGAACGGAAGGCCCTCGAGGTCCTCGAGTATCTGCATTTCGAAAAGCACAGGAACAGCAGAGCCGGCAACCTCACCATCGCCGACCGCAAGCGGCTGGAAATTGCCCGCGCCCTGGCCACCGAACCGCAACTGCTGCTGCTCGATGAAGTGATGGCCGGGCTCAGACCCTCGGAAGTGGACGAGATGGTCGGCGTCATCCAACAGCTGCGCGGGCGAGGCATCACCATATTCGTCATCGAGCACATCATGCGCGCCATCATGGCCCTCTCGGACCATGTGGTGGTGCTCCATTTCGGTCAGAAGATCGCCGAGGGCGCCCCGCACCAGGTGGCTTCCGATGAGAGGGTGATCAAGGCCTATCTGGGGGATGAGTATGTCATTTCTGCAGGTTAACGGAATTGACGTCCGTTACGGTGACGTGCAGGTCATCTTCGAGCTCTCTTTGCGGGTCGAGGAGGGGGAGGTGGTGAGCATCATCGGCGGCAACGGAGCCGGCAAATCCACTCTGCTCAAGACCCTTTCCGGATTGCTGGAGCCGTCCACAGGGGAAATTCTGTTTGAAGGCCGGCCGATTCATGGTTCACCGCCGGAAGTTATCGTGGAGCGCGGCATAATTCATGTGCCGGAAGGGAGGCGGCTGTTTTCCCTCATGTCCGTCCGGGACAACCTCATTGTCGGCGCCTACAACAGCCGCGCGGACAAAGCCAGGGAGGAGACCCTCGAGGAAGTCTACCGGCTGTTTCCGCGGCTGCGGGAAAGAGAGAGCCAGATGGCCATGACGCTCTCCGGTGGAGAACAGCAGATGGTGGCCATCGCCAGGGGCCTCATGGCCAAACCGAAGCTGTTGATGCTCGACGAGCCGTCCCTTGGACTGGCGCCCATTCTCATCAAAATGATCTTCGACACGGTGCGCACCATTGCGCAGCAGGGCACTACGGTGCTGCTGGTGGAACAGGACGTGAAGCACTCGCTCGGTCTGAGCGACCGCGGCTACGTGCTGGAGCACGGACGAATCGTTCTGGAAGGCCCGGCCCGGGACCTTTTGAATGATCCGCACATCAAGACGGCCTATTTGGGGATGTAGGGGGCAAAGGGCGGGCCTTGGGGAGCACGCAATAAAGGAGAGACCGATCATGCAAGGATTTTACAATAGGATCCTCACGGTTGATGTAACGGACATGACCTGGCGCGTTGATCAGCCGGACGAAGCAACGCTGGGCGCGCATCTCGGGGGAAAGGGGCTGGCCATCCAGTTGCTGCTGGCGCACAATCCGCCGCAGGTGGAGCCGCTCAGCCCGGAAAACCATCTGATTTTCGCCAACGGACCCGTTTCGGGGAGCCCGGTCTGGGGCTGCTGCCGCCACGGGGTGTACACCAAGTCGCCGCAGACGGGCTTTTTTTCCGAGTCCTATTCCGGGGGCACGGTCGCCGAGCACATCTGCGCCAGCGGATTTGACGCCGTGATGCTGCGCGGTGCGGCCGATGGGCCGGTGTGGCTGGAAGTCAGCCCGGAGGGAGTGGCCTTTCATTCTGCCGAGGAGCTGTGGGGGCTCGATACCTTCGCCACCGAAGATCGCATCAAGGAATGGGTGCTGCGGCATCGGCCGGAAACCGGCAAATGCGGAGTGATTTGCATCGGACCGGGGGGCGAGAACCAGGTGAGCTTTGCCGTCATCGAAAACGACTACTGGCGCAGCGCCGGCCGAACCGGGGTGGGCGCGGTGATGGGCGCCAAAAAGGTCAAGGCCATCGCCTTCCACGGCAAGAGCAAAAAGCAGTTCGCCGATCCCGAACTGTTGAAGAATTTTGCCAAAACCCTCGCTCAAATCGGCAGGGACAACCCCGGGGTGAAGGCCTACAAGAGCATGGGAACCCCCATGCTGGTGGACATCATGAATGAAGCGGGCGGCTTCCCCACGCGCTACTGGAGTAAGGGCCGCTCGGAGCTGCGTGAGCAGTTCAATGCCGCCGCCCTGCACAGCCGCTGCGAGGTCGAGCCGCATGCCTGCCTGAAGTGCTTCATGGCGTGCGGACGGCTGTCCACCGTCAAGGAAGGGCGCCACAAAGGACTCAAGATCGAGGGACCCGAATACGAAACCATTTTTGCCTTCGGCGGTCTCTGCGAAATCGCCGGCATAGAAGAAATCGCCTATCTCAACGACATCTGCGATCGACTCGGAATCGACACCATCACCGCGGGCAATCTGGCCGGCTTGGCCATTGAAGCGGCGCGCCGGGGAAAGATCGAGCATCCCGTCGACTACGGCAAGGTGGATGAAGTGGCCCGGCTGCTGGAAGACATCGCCTACCGGCGCGGCATCGGGGAGGTTCTGGCGCAGGGCATCAAGCACGCGGCAAGGCAATGGGGCATGGAGGACCAGGCCATTCACGTGAAGGGGCTCGAGCCGGCCGGCTACGACCCGCGCATTCTGAAGGGCATGGGGCTGGCCTACGGAACTTCCGACCGGGGTGCGTGCCACCTGCGCGCCACCTTTTATAAACCCGAGCTGAGCGGCATGGTGGATCGCGACGGGGTGGAGGGGAAGGCCAGGGTGTTCACCGAGTGGGAGGACCGCCTCACCATTTTCGATACCCTGGTCCTGTGCCGATTCTACCGCGATCTGTACCAGTGGGAACAATTGGCGGAAATGATCAAGGGTGCTACCGGCCTTGCTTTGGACGTCGAGGCCATGCGCCGCATTGCCGCCGGCGTGAGTGACGCCGTGCGCCGCTTCAACCTGAGGGAAGGTTTGACCCGGCAGGATGATCTGCTGCCGGCGCGCTTTCACCAGGAGGCACTGCCGGAAACCGGGAAGGTGATCACGCAGGAGCAGATGGAGCAAATGCTCCGCGAGTATTACCAGGCGCGCGGCTGGAACGAGCACGGCGAGCCTCCGGCGGCTTAGGAGATTGTCCGAGGAAAGCGTCACCCGCGCAACCGAGGGTCGGGGTGAGGGGGGAGCCGCGAACAATGAAACAGCTGATGCTTAACCGGCATAACGAGGATGGAGGATCTGCAATGCACATCGATATCAACGCGGATATGGGTGAGAGCTTCGGTTTGTATCGCATGGGAAACGATGAAGCGTTCATGCAGTTTATCACCAGCGCCAACGTTGCCTGCGGTTTCCACGCGGGGGATTCTTCGGAGATGCGCAAGACCGTTGAACTGGCCAAGGAGCACGGCGTTCAGGTGGGCGCCCACCCGGGACTGCCCGATCGCCAGGGGTTCGGCCGCAGGGAAATGAACTGCAGTGTCCAGGAGATCTACGACGATGTCATGTATCAGGTGGGGGCATTGAATGCCTTTGTGCAGGCGGCGGGCCTGCGCCTGCACCACGTCAAGCCGCATGGGTCGCTGTACGGCATGGCCAACCGGCGCCCCGAAGTGGCTGAAGCCATCTGCCGGGCGATCCTCGATGTGGACAGGCAGCTCTATTTTTACACCATGCGCACCGGGGCTGTCGGTCAGGTGGCCGAGCGCATGGGCGTGCGGGTGATCTACGAGCTTTACGGGGACCTGGACTACGACGCCCGGGGCAATCTGGTCATCACCCGCCAGCATGATCCCCACAAGCCGCAGGACGTGGCGCACAAGGTGCTCAGAATGGTCGGGCGGAACAGGGTGAGGGCCACCGACGGAAGCGAAATCGACATCGAGGGATCGTCCGTCTGCCTCCATTCGGACACTCCCGGTGCCGTCGACATCCTCAAGGCGGTGCACGAGGCTCTCAGGGGAGCCGGCTACACGCTGGCGGCTCCCCCCCTCTAGCCACGGCGGGTCGGCAGTACGGTTCCGAGGCAAACAACACCATTGGCAGGGGTAGTCGGTCGTGAAATTACTCTGTATTGGAGGGTCACACACATGAAGGGAAACAAGTACGACGTCATTCTGGACACCATGCCGGAAACGCCATCCCGGCTGGAAATCCTTTTCAGGCAGGCGGGAGACGGTTTTCTGCAAGTCGAGTACGGCCGCGAACAGCGCGCCGCTCTGCAGGACTCTTTCCGCATACTGGCCGTCAACGACATCATCCGTGCACGTCAAATCAACGGATTGATCGAAACGGTGCCGGGCCTGCGCACCAACCTGTTCCATTTCGACCCGCAGGCTTTATCCAGCGCGGATTTGATCGCTCAGATCAAGGAGGCCGAAGACTCGATGCCCACCATCGACGACGTGGTGCTGGAATCCCGGGTCATTCACCTGCCGCTCGCCTTCGAGGACAGCGAAACCAAAAAAGCCGTGCAGAAGTACGTGAAAGAAGTGCGCCCCGACGCCCCCAACGTCATCAACGGCTATAACCTCGAATACATGGCCCTGTGCAACGGGGTCACGGTGGCCGAGGCCAAGAACATGATCCTCGGCACCGAGTGGTTCAACAGCGGCTGCGGCTTCTGGCCCGGCGGCGCCTTCCTGTGGCCGGTGGACCCGCGCTGCGCCCTGGTGGTTCCCAAGTACAATCCGCCCCGCACCTGGACGCCGGAGGGGGCCGCGGGCATCGGCGGTCCCTGCGTGTTCACCTACACGACGCCGACCGGAGGCGGCTACCAGCTGTTCGGCAGGACCATTCCCACCTTTCAATTCAGCTGCAAGCACCCCATCTTCAAAGAGGGCCCCTTCCTCTACCGCCCGGCCGACCGGGTCAAGTTCCACGAGGTGCAGGAACAGGAGATCTTGGACATCTTCGATCACGTGCACAACAAGACCGACTATCGATACCAGATCGAAAGCGGCCAGGTGGTCGCCAAGGACTACCTGACCTGGGTGCACAGCGAAGAAGTGCAAAACGGGGTGCGGGAGCTGAAAGCGAAGCAGGCTGAGGGTGTCCGCAAAGCACCGAGACTGTAATGGAAAGGAGCGAGGAATATGTTGAAGATCATAAACGGCGGCATCGAGGTGCTTGTGGAAGACTGGCCGGGACGTCTTGGCTATCTGGGTATGGGCATGTCTGCATCGGGGGCGTTCGACAACCTGGCCCTCGGTTTTGCCAACCTGCTGGTGGGCAACTCCCCGGGTGAAGCGGGGCTGGAAATCACGGGCGGTTTCCTCGAGGCACAATTCGCCCGGGATACGGTCATTGCCGTGACCGGCACCGACATGAAGCCCACGCTGAACGGCGAATCCCTGCCCATGTGGCAATCGGTTGCGGTCAACAGGGGCGACACCGTCAAGTTCGGTCACATCGGCGAATACGGCTTCCGCTGCTACCTGGGCGTGGCCGGCGGCATCGACGTGCCGGCTTATCTGGGCAGCAAGTCCACCTGCATATTCGGCGGGTACGGTGGGTTCGAGGGCCGCAAGCTGGCGGCCGGCGATGAGCTCAAGCTGGGTGCCCCCAGGGGTGCGCTGCAAGATCTGGCGGGGCGCAGACTCAAGGACGGCGTGCGGCCGGATTACCAGAGGCAATGGCAATTGCGCGCCATCCCGGGGCCGAACACGTCTCCCGACTACGTCACCGAGGAGGGCATGGACCTGCTCTTTTCCAAGTCATTCAAGATCAACCACAATTCGAACCGCTCCGCGTATCGGCTGGATCCGCTTCCGGAAAGCTTTTTCGCCCGGCCGGACGGGGGCGTCGGGGGCAGTCACCCGTCCAATATTCTGGACCACGCCTACGCCATTCGCGGCGCCCTCAATATCTGCGGCAACACGCCCATTTTGCTGATCGCGGACGGTCCCACCCTGGGCGGTTACATGTGCGCCCTCAATGTGATCAATGCGGATCTCTGGAAAATCGGGCAGGGGACTCCCGGCCGCGACAGCATCACGTTCCGCATGGTCGGACAGCAGGAAGCCACCGAAGCGCGCAGGGCGCAGAAAGAGTTGTTGAGCGAAGCCTCGCTCGCCTGATTTGGCAGGGGATACATCGAGATAAAGGAGTCAAACCTATGGAGAAATCGGTAAATGCAATCATGCCGGGGCTCACCGCCCGGGTGGTGGTCAATGTGGGAGACCGGGTGGAAAAGGGTCAGGAAGTTGCGGTGATCAACTGCATGAAGACGGAAATACCGGTGAACAGCGAAGAGGCGGGAGTGGTCAAGCAGGTCCTGGTGAAGGAATGGGATGAACTGCAGGTGGGCGATCCCATGGTGATTCTCGAGATCTGAGGGCGGCGTTGTTGCAGCCCCTCAACGACGGCAGTGGTGTCATGATAAAAAAGGTTCTCATCGCCAATCGAGGCGAAATAGTGGGCCGCATCATCCGCACCTGCAAGCGGCGGGGTGTGGCGAGTGTGGTGGTTTATTCCGAGGCGGACCGCGATGCGGGTTACCTGGAAGAGGCCGACGAAGCCGTTTTGATCGGCCCGGCCAACCCGCTCAAGAGTTATCTCAACATCGAAAAGCTGGTGGAAGTGGCACTGCAGACGGGCGCCGATGCCGTGCATCCCGGCTACGGGTTTTTGTCGGAGCGGGGCGCGTTTGCCGAAGCGGTGGTGCATGCCGGTCTTGTCTGGATTGGGCCTGCCCCTGAGCTGTTAAGAATCATCAGTTCCAAGTGCACCTGCCGGCAAATGGCCGACCAGGTGGGGGTGCCGGTGGTTCCGGGCACGTTGAAGCCGGTAGCGGGTGTGGGAGACGTGGTGGAATTTGGTCGGGCTCATGGCTTCCCGCTCTTTTTGAAGCTCGATAAGGGCGGGGGCGGCAAGGGCATTGCGCGGATCACCCGCGCCCGGGACATCGAAAAGATCTACCGGCAGGCGTGCAGCATAGGCAGTGCGGCGTTCGGATCGGACGCCTGCTACATCGAGCATGTGGTGCCCAGGCCGCGTCACATCGAGGTGCAGTTTGTTGCCGACCGGTTCGGCCACTGCGTCTGCCTGGGCGAGCGGGAATGCTCGATCCAGCGGCGCAACCAGAAGATCATCGAGGAGGCGCCCTCCCTCATCGTGACGCCGGCCGACCGGGAAAAGCTGTTCGACTGGACCCGCCGCCTGGTGCTGCGCATGGGCTACCACGGAGCCGGTACCATAGAAGGGCTGCGGTCGGAAGAGGGCGACTACTACTTTATGGAAATCAACGCGCGGCTGCAGGTGGAGCACCCGGTGACGGAGTTCCTGACGGGAATCGACCTGGTCGCATGCCAGCTGGACATTGCCGAGGGCAAGCCGCTGGCCTTTTCACAGCAGGATGTGAGCTTGCGCGGCCACGCCATCGAGGCCAGGGTGTACGCGGAAGATCCGGACACCTACATTCCGTCTCCGGGGACCATCCACGCCTTGTATCTGCCCGAGGACAACACGCAGCTGCGCATCGATCATGCCCTGCGCGCAAACGCGGTGGTGCCGCCCTACTACGACCCGCTGCTGGCCAAGGTGATCACCTGGGCGGACGGCCGCGACGCGGCCGTAGACAAGTTGATAGAGGCCCTCGAGGCAATTCGTATCGAAGGGGTGAAAACGACCATCCCCACCTGCCTCAAGACCCTGCGCAACACTCTTTTCAGGACGGGGGATTTCGACACTTCGTTTCTGGATAACGGGGTCACTCCGGGCGTCCATTGAGCGCAAACCAGGTCTGAGTCACAAACAATACGAACGAACCCCCGGGGTCCGGCAACGGACCCCGGTTCTGCGCCCGGCAAGGTGCCGCACCACCGCGCCGCACAATTAGACGGGCTGAGGATAAAAAACATCATTTTATAGCCGATCGGCCTTCGTCGTTCCCGCATGCTTTGCCGTGAATCCGCAAAAAACTGAAAGCCGGAAATTTGGAAAACAGTTGTTTCACGCAAACGGGTTATATCCCGGCTTGATGTAGAGCTTATCCATGTTATCCAGAATGTCCGGTCGGTACACTCGCTCCGGCCACTCCTCCGCCGCCACCTCCTCAAAGGCGACGGAAATGGAATCCTCCGTGCATCCGGCGATTTGCACAAGGTCCTCGGCTATGGCATCAGCCAGGCGTTGTTTCTGTTCTTCCGTGCGGCCCGGGTAGAGCTTAACAATCACGTGGGGCATGGCTATCCTCCTTGGCGTTGCTGGTCAGACGGTGCGGGTATTTCCCAAAACCCCACTTCTATTGGATCGGCACATCCTTGTAAAGCCATTTCAGAAAGCGTCCCAACCCCTTTGCTCATCAGGTCAAAAAGTTGATCGGCAGGCGCCCGCGATGCGCTCCCGAGTATACGCCCATTTCAACCGTAGCCGTTGTGAAAAATTTTCCTCTGCGTTCTCCGCTCGCTCTGTGAGCCGTCGTCGGGGTTTCAAGGGCCCGACCCGATCACGGGGCGACATTTTTCCCTAACACGCAAGTCGAGCACGGCGTCATGTTGTAGCCGCTGTTGCCGTAGGCGGTATTCTGATCCACCAGGCAATACGGATTCAACTGGATCCCTTGCACCGTATTGCCGTAGACGGTGTTGCCGACGATGGTGCAGCCATATGACACCCAGATGCCGACACCGTTGTGGTATGCGCTGTTGCCCGAAAGGGTACAGCCGCTGGAGGTCGAAATGCCGGTAGCGGCGTTGTCGGATACCGTGTTGCCGGTCGCCAGACAGCCGGCGCCGGTTGAGATGCCGTAGTTATTGGCGTATACCGTGTTGCCGATGACCGTTGTGCCTTTCGACACATTGATACCGGTATAGAAATGTCCCAACACGGTGCAGTCCTTCACCAGGTGCGATGAGCCAAACAGGATGATGCCATATCCGGCATACGATATTCCATTGATACCCGCGACCCTGACATTGATGACGCGGTGATTGCTGCCGCTGCCCGCCTCGCGGATGCCGTCGGGAGTGAAATTGCTGATCGTGCCGTTGCGGATCTCGACGTTGGAGCGGTGCGTCATGTAGATGCCGATGGTCTTTCCCGTGCCGGGTCCGATCAAATTGAATCCCATGAGATCGATGGTCACGTGGTTCGCATCGACTGTGATCGCATTCTCGCTGGTTGCCGTATGGGTGAGATTTTTCGTCAGGTAATATAGACCGGGCTCCCTGATGGTGCAGGGCAGCGATTCGATGGGGGTGCCCACGCCGCGCGCCACGGGGACCACGTAGAAATCACCGCGGGCCTCACCGGCAGCGGCGGTGAGGCAAAGAAAACAAAGCAGCACGACCAAGAAATTGTTGCAACGCATCTTTCGACCCTCCTTTCGAGTCCTTCCCGCGGCTGCGGGAAAAGCCCCGCAGCCTCGATCCGATGCCGACCAGAGATCAATCCTGCCGCGTCATCCCGCCTCTGTCGGCGATGCAGCGGTGCTTGTCAACGTGCAGGGAGACGAGTTCCACCCTGGTCGGGCGCAACCGATCGACCAGGGAACATGCCGTCGCCATCCACCATGCAGAGGGCTTTGCGGTCAAACCCGATGGCACCTGCAATGATCATTTCCCGGCGCCGGTCGAAAAGGACTTCACCGCGCGGAAGTGAACTCCTTCCTGCCGGTCGATGACCCGGGTGAAACCGATGTCGGTGAATCGCCGCCCCGCTTGAAATTCCCTGTGGTGATTCCAGGGGGCCGTCTCGGGCGACCTGTCCTGCAGGACCACCTGCTCGTCGGCCGCCCGTGTGCCCTTCACCTTGGGGAGGTCGGATGGGGCAAAACACGGGTGGGCAAACGTCATCAGCAATGCGGTGGTCAATAAACAAGTGACACGGCGCATGGCTTTCTCCTTGTTCAGGAGGCGATCCCCGGTTCATGGGGTCACTGCTTCCGATCCAGTATGGGGCCAGAAGAGCGGATATGTCAATGGCATGTCGTGGACGGTCGGCGATCCCCATTGGAGAGGTCAGCCGGGTTGGGTTGAATGCAATGAAACCCAACAAAAAAGCGCGTTGCGGATCGATGCGCCATCGGATCAGAATAACCGCTGTTTGCGGCATTGAGGGAGGGGTTCTCGGCAGCCGGCAACCGGCGGAACTAATCCCTTTTTCATCAGGTCAGTGTTTCCGGCTCAGATTCAGATCGAGGACGACGGGACGATAACGATGTCGTAATCCCTTCTTCATCAGGTCAGTGTTTCCGGCCTGCCCCAGACATGGGCTACTGTGGCGTGGGGCTACGCTGTCGTAATCCCTTCTTCATCAGGTCAGTGTTTCCGGCGGTTCCTGTAAGGATTAAGCGACTAAGGGAAAGCATCGAGTCGTAATCCCTTCTTCATCAGGTCAGTGTTTCCGGCACTATACTGTAGGGTATGGGAACGCATCAGGAAATTGGGTCGTAATCCCTTCTTCATCAGGTCAGTGTTTCCGGCATAAGAGTTATGAATTTGGGGGGGTGAGAAAACATTCGTCGGTCGTAATCCCTTCTTCATCAGGTCAGTGTTTCCGGCGGCTCGCCGGCTGGCTGACCGCCTGGCCGTGCTTGACGCGTCGTAATCCCTTCTTCATCAGGTCAGTGTTTCCGGCGGACCGCCACGAGACAACCCAACGGCACCCGGGTAGGTCGTAATCCCTTCTTCATCAGGTCAGTGTTTCCGGCTTGATTATCCTTGCCAAAACACTGAAAAAGCCGTGTTAAGTCGTAATCCCTTCTTCATCAGGTCAGTGTTTCCGGCGAACAACAAATCATAAACCAACACACCCAGTATCTCTGTCGTAATCCCTTCTTCATCAGGTCAGTGTTTCCGGCGCGGTGTGTGCGCGCTGACCGATTGCGCGCACTGCGTCGTAATCCCTTCTTCATCAGGTCAGTGTTTCCGGCTGACCCCGAGACGTGGAACGAGGCGGATTACCTCGAGTCGTAATCCCTTCTTCATCAGGTCAGTGTTTCCGGCCAGGGCGAGGAAGGCCAGGCCGAACCTGGCAGCGGCGGTCGTAATCCCTTCTTCATCAGGTCAGTGTTTCCGGCGCGGTGTGTGCGCGCTGACCGATTGCGCGCACTGCGTCGTAATCCCTTCTTCATCAGGTCAGTGTTTCCGGCCAGGGCGAGGAAGGCCAGGCCGAACCTGGCAGCGGCGGTCGTAATCCCTTCTTCATCAGGTCAGTGTTTCCGGCACCCGGGGCGGATTCTTGGCTATAAATCCTGGTGGGAGTCGTAATCCCTTCTTCATCAGGTCAGTGTTTCCGGCGAAAGCTGAAAGACTCTATCCGTCGGTCAAGCGAAGTGTCGTAATCCCTTCTTCATCAGGTCAGTGTTTCCGGCGTCAACGAGATCGTCAAAGTCAAAGTCAAAGACGTTTGTCGTAATCCCTTCTTCATCAGGTCAGTGTTTCCGGCACCCCGAGATGGACGACCCTGAGATGGACCCTGTTCGTCGTAATCCCTTCTTCATCAGGTCAGTGTTTCCGGCCTCATTACCAACGTCAAGACCGCAAAGGGTTTTGTCACGTCGTAATCCCTTCTTCATCAGGTCAGTGTTTCCGGCAAACCCTCTTATTTTGACGGCCCTATTGCTCACAATGTCGTAATCCCTTCTTCATCAGGTCAGTGTTTCCGGCACCAAGAACCAAGACATCACCGTTGAATTTACCGGCAAAGTCGTAATCCCTTCTTCATCAGGTCAGTGTTTCCGGCAAGGCAACCACCACAAACCACCACAAACCACAAGGGTCGTAATCCCTTCTTCATCAGGTCAGTGTTTCCGGCCCACCACAAACCACCACAAACCACAAGGAAACCCGCATGGTCGTAATCCCTTCTTCATCAGGTCAGTGTTTCCGGCACACCCTGGATATTCTCAAGGCCAACGGCCTTGTTGCGTCGTAATCCCTTCTTCATCAGGTCAGTGTTTCCGGCCGCGGACGAAAAATTGAGCCGCGAGGTATGCCGGTGGGGTCGTAATCCCTTCTTCATCAGGTCAGTGTTTCCGGCGCGCCAATTGGAGCGGGACATCTACGAGCACACGCCGTGTCGTAATCCCTTCTTCATCAGGTCAGTGTTTCCGGCCGCCACCTAAGCGTGCGCTGGGTGGCTGCGCGCGCTGGGTCGTAATCCCTTCTTCATCAGGTCAGTGTTTCCGGCACGGCGCCACAGCCCCATAGGGGGCCGGAGGCGCCTGCGTCGTAATCCCTTCTTCATCAGGTCAGTGTTTCCGGCGGCGTAGATGTGCCCATGTGGGCACATGAAACGCCGGGGTCGTAATCCCTTCTTCATCAGGTCAGTGTTTCCGGCGCGCAAACAGATTATTTGACCAGTATCGGGCGGAAGTCGGTCGTAATCCCTTCTTCATCAGGTCAGTGTTTCCGGCGGGAAAACATGATTGAGGCATTCAAGCGGCGTTTGTGTCGTAATCCCTTCTTCATCAGGTCAGTGTTTCCGGCCTGCTTTGATTACGGTGGGACCGTCAATACAGTTGAAGCGTCGTAATCCCTTCTTCATCAGGTCAGTGTTTCCGGCGGACTCCGCTATTGATGCACCACGATAACATCGAGTGGGTCGTAATCCCTTCTTCATCAGGTCAGTGTTTCCGGCCTACCGACCCAGCAAAATCAGAGACTTGAATGCCGAACCGGGTCGTAATCCCTTCTTCATCAGGTCAGTGTTTCCGGCGAGCTCCGGCTGATGTCAACGATACGACCATCACCAATGTCGTAATCCCTTCTTCATCAGGTCAGTGTTTCCGGCAGAGGATAAAAAATCATGAACGCCATCAAAAAATACGTCGTAATCCCTTCTTCATCAGGTCAGTGTTTCCGGCTGCTGTTGCTGCTCTGGACGTGGTGGGTAATGCAGGGTCGTAATCCCTTCTTCATCAGGTCAGTGTTTCCGGCGATAACCTTCGGAAGTTGAAGGAAAGCGGCAAGTCCGAGTCGTAATCCCTTCTTCATCAGGTCAGTGTTTCCGGCAGCTAACCTGCATGTTCATCACCTATTCCCGCAGCAAAGTCGTAATCCCTTCTTCATCAGGTCAGTGTTTCCGGCCTTTTAAATGAAGCGATCCCTATGTGCAAGTACAAAACCGTCGTAATCCCTTCTTCATCAGGTCAGTGTTTCCGGCGTGATGTGAGGGCACATAAGGGTGACTATGCCACGGTTAGTCGTAATCCCTTCTTCATCAGGTCAGTGTTTCCGGCCCGTCCGCATGAATATCTCCGGCAGTTGTTATCATGGTCGTAATCCCTTCTTCATCAGGTCAGTGTTTCCGGCCGTCACCATAATCAATTTACTCTACGAAAAACTGAGCAAGTCGTAATCCCTTCTTCATCAGGTCAGTGTTTCCGGCACGTGACCTTGCGCACATACTGGAATTACAAAAACGGTCGTAATCCCTTCTTCATCAGGTCAGTGTTTCCGGCGGTAAAGCAACATGACCAACAAGCTTATCAGTCCTAACGTCGTAATCCCTTCTTCATCAGGTCAGTGTTTCCGGCTCGAAGAAGTAAACCTGACAAAATGCCGTCAGAAGAACGTCGTAATCCCTTCTTCATCAGGTCAGTGTTTCCGGCGGAAAAGCATAGATAGTACACGGTACACGGTACAGCGTCGTAATCCCTTCTTCATCAGGTCAGTGTTTCCGGCGGAGTATTTCTTTAGGAGTATTTCTTTATTAGTTATTGTCGTAATCCCTTCTTCATCAGGTCAGTGTTTCCGGCAAAAGAAGGTTGGCTTCGAAGAAGTAAACCTGACAAAATGTCGTAATCCCTTCTTCATCAGGTCAGTGTTTCCGGCCTTCAAGGCTTGGGTCAACGACAAAACTTGGCCGGAAAGTCGTAATCCCTTCTTCATCAGGTCAGTGTTTCCGGCCTTAGGAAGGTACAAAACCTACTTACAAATTTCGTAAAGTCGTAATCCCTTCTTCATCAGGTCAGTGTTTCCGGCACTTACAAATTTCGTAAACAGGCGACCTTTCAGGTCGGTCGTAATCCCTTCTTCATCAGGTCAGTGTTTCCGGCCCATCACTTTTGTGGTGGACACCAACGCCAAACCGGCGTCGTAATCCCTTCTTCATCAGGTCAGTGTTTCCGGCAGTAACAGCAAAGCCAAACGACTGGAAAGCAAACCAACAAGTCGTAATCCCTTCTTCATCAGGTCAGTGTTTCCGGCATTAGAAAAGACTCTTTAGAGAATACTCCTTAGAGAGTCGTAATCCCTTCTTCATCAGGTCAGTGTTTCCGGCAGACTAGGGGAAAAAATCCCCTGGTTAGAAAGGATGCGTCGTAATCCCTTCTTCATCAGGTCAGTGTTTCCGGCCCCCCTAGAAAAGACTAGGGGAAAAAATCCCCTGGTTAGTCGTAATCCCTTCTTCATCAGGTCAGTGTTTCCGGCAAAAAAAGCATCACTTTTCGGAGTAGTGCTTTTTTGTTGTCGTAATCCCTTCTTCATCAGGTCAGTGTTTCCGGCGGGTGGATTACCCTGCCAACAATCTTGGCACACCCTGCCGTCGTAATCCCTTCTTCATCAGGTCAGTGTTTCCGGCTGCGGTGCGGATTATTCGCACCGCCTCAAGATCAAGGAGGTCGTAATCCCTTCTTCATCAGGTCAGTGTTTCCGGCTGGTGATGGAGGAAGGACTGCTAGATGGTCTTGCTCGTCGTAATCCCTTCTTCATCAGGTCAGTGTTTCCGGCAATTAGATTAGTTTCACGTGTGATGGTCTCTGGGGCAGGTCGTAATCCCTTCTTCATCAGGTCAGTGTTTCCGGCAAGGTTGCGCCTGCTCTAAGCAGGAAAAAAATTATCCCTGTCGTAATCCCTTCTTCATCAGGTCAGTGTTTCCGGCTGCTAGATGGTCTTGCTCATGGGGTCGCCCTTAGAATAAGTCGTAATCCCTTCTTCATCAGGTCAGTGTTTCCGGCCTTGAGTATGAAACTTATGACCAAGTCCTCCAAACTAAGTCGTAATCCCTTCTTCATCAGGTCAGTGTTTCCGGCGGGTTGAGTTGCGCCAAACCAGGCGCTATCTCAACCGTCGTAATCCCTTCTTCATCAGGTCAGTGTTTCCGGCCTAGGATACTAGAAAGCACAGACCACGGATTACAAATGTCGTAATCCCTTCTTCATCAGGTCAGTGTTTCCGGCTTATTAGGGGCAAGGAAAGGAGTTCAAAATGATTTCCAGTCGTAATCCCTTCTTCATCAGGTCAGTGTTTCCGGCCGACTAAGACATTTAAGTATAAGAGATCAGTTTTCGTCGTAATCCCTTCTTCATCAGGTCAGTGTTTCCGGCCCCGGTTCAGTCTCCTGATCAGGTTTTCGCCGAGAGGGTCGTAATCCCTTCTTCATCAGGTCAGTGTTTCCGGCAACGGTGTCGCCACATACCCGAACGATCTCTGCACGGTCGTAATCCCTTCTTCATCAGGTCAGTGTTTCCGGCGTGTACTATCCTTTATTATCCCCTTTTAAAGGGGTTTTGTCGTAATCCCTTCTTCATCAGGTCAGTGTTTCCGGCTAAAGGCACCCATGCTTGGTCGAATGAGGTAGGCTGATAGTCGTAATCCCTTCTTCATCAGGTCAGTGTTTCCGGCTGATCTGAATGAAAGTAACCATTCCTGGTTGGAAGTCGGTCGTAATCCCTTCTTCATCAGGTCAGTGTTTCCGGCGCTGATAGGTTTGGTCAAGCAGGCAGATCGGAGCTTGAGTCGTAATCCCTTCTTCATCAGGTCAGTGTTTCCGGCGCTGATAGGTTTGGTCAAGCAGGCAGATCGGAGCTTGAGTCGTAATCCCTTCTTCATCAGGTCAGTGTTTCCGGCCGACCTGGTCGCATTTGGGCAGATGCTTCCCACTGGCGTCGTAATCCCTTCTTCATCAGGTCAGTGTTTCCGGCGCTTGGTCGAATGAGGTAGGCTGATAGGTTTGGTCAAGCAGTCGTAATCCCTTCTTCATCAGGTCAGTGTTTCCGGCTGAGCATGTGGTGGTGCGACCTGGTCGCATTTGGGCAGAGTCGTAATCCCTTCTTCATCAGGTCAGTGTTTCCGGCACACAATGCCAATCAACCATCAGGAAGTCCAACGAGCGTCGTAATCCCTTCTTCATCAGGTCAGTGTTTCCGGCCTACTGCTAAGGAATAATCATGTCGGACGAACAATCCGAGTCGTAATCCCTTCTTCATCAGGTCAGTGTTTCCGGCACGGTACAGATTACAATCCTGCGAAAATGCCTGTAAAGTCGTAATCCCTTCTTCATCAGGTCAGTGTTTCCGGCAGCGGCGGCGCATTGGGCTGGAATGACCCATGCTTGCGGTCCCTGTTGCGCGAACCCCTGCTGCCATCACTGCAAAAATTCATGGTATGCTCCTGTCCTCCTTGTCGGGTAATCCACAAGTTATTGAAATAGTAAACGATTCAGGGTGCCGCGAGGCTCCACGACAGCAAGCAAAAAAATGTCATTAAATTCATAGGTTATGTATGTGGTCCAAAACGGGCCAAGGTTCGCGCATTCAGCTGATGAGTACCTCCGGATCTTCTACAAAACCTCGCCCGAGCCCCGAAACGTCCACCTTCCCTACGCATTTGTCGCAGACAAAATAATACCGCACGCTGTCTTCCATGGGATCTATGGTCTCCTCGATCCGCTCCTTCATATCCGCAAACCGCGATTCACTCAGATGGCACTCAAACACGCTCTTGAGCACCCGCTCACCGTAGTCCTTCATGATCTTTCCCACCTTGATCAGGCGCCTGGGGTCGCTGACGTCATAGCTGGCCAGAATGTGATGCTCCCTTTTTGCCATCGGCACTCATCTCCGTCAAATGATTTCAAAACCTTCCTCTTCGCGTACTTCGCCCCAGCCGGAAATGACCACACGGCTCATGCAGACGCGGCACAGTCGGTAGTAGCGGACGCTGTCCAATTCCTTGTCGATCAGTTCCTCAACGCCCCTTTTCATTTGTTGGTAGTAAATCTCATCCAGATCACACTCGAATACGCTCTGTTGGATGCGTGTTCCAAAATTTTTCAGAAATTTCAGTACCCTGGTTCGAATCTTGTGGTCCACGATATCGTAGGAAACCAACACATACATGGCATCACCTCCAGGGCATCGGCTGATAGCCGCTTTCCTCGCGGCGAATGACTCGGGCGAACTGGCGCACCTGTTCACGGATGCAATCGCGGTAGGACAATTGCCGGCCGGTGAGGTGATGGCGAACCTTGTCCGCCATCTTACGTTCAAACTGGGCAAGAAATTTTTTGAATCCGGCATCGGTCAGCCGTACCGGCAGAACTGCAGGAGCCTTGGCTCCATCCTCGGCATCACCCTCCCAATCTTCCTCATCGCCTGGTGCATCCTCCAAATGCTCGCGGGACGGGCGCTGGACAATGAAGTCCTGCAGGGTGATGGCTCTGGTGTTGAACACACTGAGGACCAGGGCATCCACAATGACCGGGCGCCACTCTTCCATGAGGTCCAGAGGGAGCGAGGGACGGCCGTATTCGACCGAGTGCAGGGCGCCCAGGTAGGGATCGAACCCGACCTGGCTCACTGCCGCCATGACTGTATTGAAAAGCAGGGTGTAGCCAAGGCTCAACAGCGCATTCACGGGGTCCGTCGGGGGCCTCCGTACGCGCTTTTCAAAGGTCACCCCAGCGGCCAGAAAGCCCTGGCCAAAACCCTGGAAATAAATGACCGCGCTGCGTCCTTCAAAACCTCTCAAACTATCCAGGTCGGATGCCGTGCTGCTCCTTTCGGCCAGCTTCTTGAGACCCAAAATGTGATCCTCCAGGGACAGTCCATCACGGCTTCGATTGAGCCGCATGAGGGAGGCTCTCAAGTTGCCGATCTTGCCGACGACGATGCTGCGCGCCGTCGCCAGTGCCGTCTGCGGGTCGCTCAGTTGTTTGAACTGCTCGCAGCGCAGCGTGATGTTCTTGCTGAGAGGCGGCTGCAGGCGCCCGCGGTAGCGCCCGCCGGCGGTCATGAACACTGTGTCCACGCCCTGGGCGAGCAGATAGAAGGTAGCAGGCGGGGTGAGGAGCACATTGCCGCACAGCACCAGTTGGTCGAGTTTGAACATGTGCAGAGTGTGCAGCACGGTCTTGCCTTTTTTGATGAGCAACCGTTCGCCTTCACGGGCGATGGAGCAGCCTTGTTCGGTAACGTAAGCAACCATATTTCAGCCCTGTATGCTTGTTAAGGAAAGAAACATGCATTTCTATGCCCGCAGTCGCTGATGGGCTTCGTCAAGCCGGGTGCATCATTGGATTGAACTGCTGTTTGTTGGGTTTCGCTGCGCTCTACCCAACCTACGCTCTACCTTTCTAAAGCTACATGGGACATTGTGCGCTCTGCCCGAGCCGTATTCCGTCTCCCGGCTACTCGATGTGCCACTGAATCTGGTTGCCCTGCCGCACGCGGCGGATGGTTGCTCCTTCCGTTCGGATGAAATCGGCGCCGGTCCGATCCAGGTGGCGGGCAAGCTTTGTTTCGAGTCTTTCGACGGCCCTCTGCACCTCGGCCAAATGGTTTGTGAGGTTCACATAGCGGCGCGCGGCTTCCTTCACCGGCACATCTTGGGACGAGGCCAGTTCCGCCGTCGCAGGGACCAGGTGCGGGTTGATGTGCAGCAGTGGAGAAGGATATTTGGCGCCGCGCAGATCGAAGCTGCAGCGGCAGTTGACCGCAGCGGTGATCTCCGGGACCAGTTCACGTATGCGATGGCAGCTGATGGGGTGAGATCTCATCCGCTGGGCCTGTTTTTCAACCCTGGAGTAATCGTAGTCCGGACATCCCGCGAGCAGACTGTGCAGGCAATGGTGTTCTGCGTCGAGCAGGCCGACCGTGTAGAACACGATGACCTTTTCATCGCGTCGCAGCAGATAGCCGCGCCGGGCTTTGCGGGCGAGTTCGGCAAGCACCGGACAGACATTGAGCAGCGTTTGCAGGCGAGTCGGCGTGTGCCGTTCAGTAACAAGGGCGCCGGGTTCCGTGCGCCTGAGCTGCCGGAGCTGTTCGGAAACGGCCGTCAGTGGGATCGGTCTGATCTGCTTGAGCCATTTGAGCTGTTCCCCTACCGGCTCACCGTGCTCGTCGAGGAAGAGCGATCGTTGCAGTGTCGTCCGGTCGATGCCGAGGGGCAGCAGCAACGCCTGTTCCCTCCAGCCGATGCCGACCGGTTTGGTTGCCAGGAGCGGCTCCACCAGAAAATCCCGGGTGCCCCTAGGTGCGTTCTCCAGGATTGCGTCGATCACGCGCTTGATTTTCAAAAAATGCGTGAATTGGGAAAAAAACAACCACAAGCGAAGTTCGAGGGGGGTTCTCTGCTCGGGATAAACGGGCAGGCCGAGGCTGTTGCAGTAGAGAGTGAGAAGCCCGAGGTGATGGCGCATTTTCTCGTGAAGGCGCAACAGGTAACCCTGGTTTTTCCGGTTGGACTGCAGCACTCCGCCAGGCGGCCGCAGGACCAGGGCGCCGTAACAGGCGGTGTTGTCCGAGCGCAGGGGATAGGCTGCAAGAGTGATGTCGCCGGCAAGATGAGCTGCGGCCGCTTTATCGGTTAACGGTGCGTCCTGGAACTGCAGCAGCGCATCTGCGTTGGCGGCATCGAGGTGCTGAGTGCAGTAGCCGATCTCCCTGCCGGCAAACAGACGCAGAAAAGCTCGTGTGTCCCGCTCACTCACAGATGGCGGGAAGTATCTTTCCGGCCGCGGAGCGTCATGCTCTGGAGGTTTGTGGCCAAGGGCCTGCGCCTGCCCCGGCAGCCCCAGAGCGGCATAGTTTTCCGCCAGCAGCCGGCGCGCTTGCGAGTGGTCGGGCCGCACGCCGATGGCCTTTTTCAGGTGGCGGATGGCTCCCTCGTGGTCGCCCACGTCGGTCAGCAGCAGCGCCAGTTGGCAGTGTGTCTCGGCGTCTTTGGCATCAAGGCGCAGGGCCCATTGGTAGCACTCTTTGGCCTGGCGTGCCATGCCCAGTTCCTGACAGATTTGTGCCCAGCGGCGCAGGCTGTGCGGGTTGTTTGCCGGATGGCGGCAGCCTTGCAGGAGCGCATCCCGTGCTTCGCCTTCGGCGCCCGCTGCGAGGCAGGATTCGGCGTGAGAAAGCAGCGCACAAAGATCATTGTCGGCGGCGGCGCTGCTCCGCCTGCCGCCATCGATTTGGTTTCCGTTCATGGTTCATCCTCCGTGCGGCACGGCACCGGAGCCTGGTGAAGGTGTCCGGGCTCTAACTCCTTCTCCGCCGGCGGGGCTTTCAGTTACCCACATATGGCCCCGCAACTCTCGGGGGTGCTCCCTCTCCCCCCCCTCGCGGTCTCCTCATTCCACCCGAGGCTGGAATGGCGCAGGCACTTCTCTCGGTCTTTTGATTCTGGTTCCTCACTGGGGTGTTCTCATATGAGCCGTTCGCGAAAGTATGCTTCCAAGTCATCGGTTTTCAGCAGGGGAATGATTTCCGTTGAAAACTGCCTGCCCCGTTCAGCCAGGTGCTGCTTCAAATTACCATGCTCGTCCAACACACCGGGAGATGTAGTGGCCAGAAACGCTTTCGGGGTCAGACCGAAATTCTGTCGCAGAGCCCCGAGCTTGTAGAGAAAGGCATTGATGATGTCCTTCTCGTCATCCTGCAGCCTTCCCAGCGATTTGCATTCAACGAGGTAGAGCACATTATCCAGGGTGAAGAGAACATCGAACTCGTTGCGGTTCCCCGCCGGGTCTTCGCACATGACATTGAGGCAGATGTCTCCGCCGTGCGGAAGCGCCTCGTCAACCGCCAGAAACAGCCGTTCCTCCAGCCAGCCGCCGCGTAGATACTCCCATTCTTCCCGATGGATGGTTTTGCCGATCTGCTGTCCCTCGTGCCTGAACCCCATCAGGGATAGGAACTCGCTCTCGTGGTGGTTCCGGCACTCAAAAGCCATTTGTATTTCGCAGCCGCGCTTCAGGGCGCTTTTCCTGAGCGGACGGACTTGATCGCCCAGGGCTTCGAGCAGCGGATGGAGGTCACGGTAGTGGGCAAGCAGGTGGCGGGTGAGTTGGGTGCGAGAGCGACAGCGTTGCTTATGATGCTCGATCTTGTTGCGGTTGGTGGTCTTGAATCCGTAGGCGGTCAAGTACTCCTGTACGCAGAGTCTTTCGTGCAGGGCAACGGGTGGTCTGGGACGACGTTTAGGAAAGGGCGTCAATATTTCGTTTTTGGGAATCGGCAGGTAGACCATTTCGCTGCCGAAATCCATGAACACATCATAGGCGGCTATGGCCATGAGCTTGGTGCCGCCCGTCAGGTTGACCACGAAAGTGAACTCCTCGGGGCATTGGTGAATCCATTCGCTGACCCTGTTTTGCAGGTCGACGATGGAGTCCGCGGCAACCACGATTTTGTGGTGCCGGTCGTGGTAATCTTGCCCGCGCAACGCGAGTGTTTCGAGGATGGACGCGGACTTGCCCCTGTCTTCCATTGTTGCGGTAGTGATGAACAATAGGTAATCAGGGGCGTAGTGAGCCGCGATAAGGACGTTGGGGATGGTTTGATCACTGACCAATGACACCAGGCATTTTTTCATTTGCGATGACCTCCGTTCCAGCTCTGCGACTGTTTGGGTGCGGCCTCGATCGGCGCTGTTTGCTCAGGCTCACAGGCCATACCTCCTGAAGCGTTGGTGTTGAAAGTGATGGACCAGTTTCACGCAGCCGTTGGATTGGCGTTCTTCCACCGCTTGCCGGCGTGTGGTCGAGTAGAGGGGGATGAGACCGCGTTCAAAGGCAAAGCGGGCCATCAGATAGCACGCGCCGAAGTCCCCTTGAATGAGCACATAATCACCGCCGGCGGCCGTGCTGGAGAGCCAGTCACGAATCGGTTGCAGGTATTCGTTGATGGAGCTCATATCCGCAGGTATCTGGCTCCACATCAGCTGAATGGACGCGGCGGGCTGTACAATACCGCCGATTTGCAGGGAGCGATAAGCGTCCTCCTGCTGTTCACGGGTGAGGTGGTGGTTGAAAAGCAATAACAGGCGTGGTGCCATGCATGTGACCTCCGGTTTATCCTGCAAAGTTAACCGCGTATTGACTAGCACCAAGAAATTCCCAGATGCGTGCGAAGAACTGGCCGCAACCTTCACAATAGCTGATTTTCCCGCCACTTAGGGGCCTCAATCTGATAGCACGCCACGGGTTTTTTCACTTTCACCGCGGTTCACTCAGCCTCCTTTACGGCAACCAACCTGAATGCATTGCCAATAGGCTCCACTTCCACGTGTGCCGTGGCGGATTTCTTTTTCCCAAAAAGCTTCTTGTGCAGTGACTGCGGTACCAGTTCTTTCCCGCTAATAGTGGCTTTTTTGCCTTGCCACGTGGCGGTCAGCAGCGCATTTCCGGGACTCCAGGAAAGTATCGCATTTGGCCAGCTTGCGCGGACGTCCTGCGCTTGTACAGACCCACCTGAAACTTCCCCCTTTGGTTTGTCCGTCTCCGTTGTCAGCTGCTTTGATGGATACACTCGGGTCGTCGCCGAGGCCTTGGCAAGTTTCGCGGTGAACTCTTCTTCCTGCCGGGCAAATGCTGCGCCAAGCTGGTCGTTTACCTGGCCCAATGCAGCCCAGCCGAACGGCAGCAGAAAACGATTGCTGCTGGGGTTGCTGGAATTGGCAGCCAACCACAGGGTGGTGGCGTTGCCTGCATAGTTGGCTGCCTGTCCCCGTGCGCGCATGATCTTGATGCTTCGATGACCTTCTATGGTAAGACACTCGGCGCCTGAATGCCGACCGAGGCGTACCGGCAAAGCGTTGCTGTCACCACTGGTGTGAACCTGTTCCGCTCCGATGGATGCAAGGTCGCCATTTTCACGCATCAATTCCCGTCCATAAAAAGATTTTGCGCTGCCCATGAGCTCTTCGAAGGTCAGCGGTCGCTTGATGCCCGATCCTACTTCAGGCTGCTGCACCGATATCCAGCCGGTGAAGAGCCCACCGGGTACGACGGTTTCAAGCATTTGATAGGGTCCCCTGGCTTCGAATCTGGATGGCACCTTTTTGCGATTCACGGCGTACATGATTCTGGTCTTGACCTCTCCTACGGCTACGAAGTCAGAAATTTTGACCATCCTGAAAGGATCCGTGGCAAAATTCCCCCCCTCCAGCAATCGTCGTTCCAACTCGTCCGCTGCCGCTCTGCCTCTGGGTGTGGGAACCCGCTTGTGTTTTGCCAATATGTTGAGGTAGGCGGTGCGCAGCATTCCTTTTATTGAGGATCCGGGAATATAGCAGCGGCCATCGGTGGGATTGGTTGCCGTTCTTGCTATGCAAAAGGAGTTGATCTCTTTTTGAATCCTGCTCGCATCGTGCAGTGGAATGCCGAGAACCTTGCGGTAGTGGTCCACAAAGCCGCTGCAGAGTTCGATCGAAGTACCGGGAAAACTCCTGTTGCGCATGAACTTGTACAGTTCCAATATGGATGCAATCGTTCCCTTTCTGCACAATTGAGCGAACTGCGTTTTTTCAGCTGGATCAAGGCCTTTTATGAAGTCGAAAGGATCCAGGTGAATCAGCTGATGGGCTGCTTCATCCACTCGAAAAGCCAGCGGTTCCAGCACTTCGTCACAGCCCACGTGCAAGGGAGACAGGACGCGCAGATAACACTTCACCGGGGCGTTCATGTCAGGACTCCATGTCGATCGGCAGGTAACCGGTATAACCTTGAGCAATGGTCTGAGGCATACTCTTGGAAATACCGCCGATGGCCCTGCCTATGTAAGGTTTCTCAAAAATATTACGGGATTTGGGTATGAACACCGCGCCTTCATCAGCCATAACGACGGGGCTTTTGAAGGGATTTCGGGAGCGAACGAGAACATCGCCGTGTTTGCCGAAACGAACAAAGGGAGTGAAGAACAGGTCTTTGAAGGTACCTTTTTCAGGCACGGCAGGAGCCAGCGTGTAACAGGCGCAAGCGGCCTTGGGGCTGGGTAAAGAGAGCTCATGGTGTCCGACAAGTTGAAAACGCCCGCAGCCGGTCGATGCATTCTTACCAAAGCCCCATCTGCCCATTGTCGTAAAGGCCCGGCAAATCCGAACGATATCCGTTGCCTCCGGGTCAAGTAGAACAAAAATAGTCAAAGTCACGTCCGGGTGATAAAAAGTGTTCATCTCGGCAAATGGGGCGAACATCCCTTTGCCGGTTGTTGACGTCAGCCGGTTGATGGTGTTGTGTGACTGAATGAGTGAACGGGCAAAATGGTTGGTTTCAATGCCGCATGTGTGTGCAGAGTCGTGCTGGATGATTCTGGTTATGAGCTCTTCAGAGTTGACAAATTCGACCGAATGCAGCGCAATCTCACCATGTTCCGACACCAGCATCCATCGTTTGTTCATGTTTTCTTTGCGTTGCAGCGCCCCCTCTCTTTTATTTTTTCCGGGGGTTCCTGGAAACAGCAGAGACAGCGGCAAGTCAGGCCTTTTCAGTGCAAATTTGGGCGTTTCACCGGGTAGTGTGGGATAGGCTGAAGAAAAGATCGCAAACGGCTGTTGTGGGTATTTTTCCACCCAGGGCTCTAAGCCGCCGTCCAATAGAGCTGAGTCATAGGCGGCTTGCCAACAGAACTGGCCGAAAATGCTGTCTCCTTTCAATGCCGTGCCAAAACCGGATAACGGTTTTATGGTCAATGTGTAGAGCTTCACAGTCACTTGCCTCCCATATCGAATAGGGTGATGCTTGCAAAGCGGCGCAACAAAGCCTCATCTTCGAAATCTAACAGCACTTTCCCATACCCACGACTGCCACTCCCGCCAAGGGCGTCCATTTCCAACAATTTGAGCCCCTGTAGTAGAACGTCGAACAGCTCCTCCTCGTCATGCTGGAATATTTTCACGCTGATGGAAAAATCAAAAACGGCATTGGCCGGCACTCGTTCTGTAAATCGAGGGTTTTGTGCCGTACCCTGGATACGGTTGATGCTGTTTTCAGACTTCACTTCGGTTAAGGACAATCGCTTTGACACGGCTTCTTTTCTCCACTGGTCGTTCAGCGGACAATCTGCAAAAGACGCACGGGTTGGTCCAAGGCGTGCCAATTCCTCTGAATCGGCACCACTCGAGCCGAATATTTTGAGAATGATTTCGGCTTGCCTTATTTGTTGTTCGTCGAGACCGTTCAGGTGGCGTGGTTGTAAGGGCTCGCCCCCGGTTTTGAACATCAACCCGCTCTTGAGCTCAAGCAAGGCGCGGACTTTGCCCTTAATGGAGGAACCCGGGATGTAAGGTTCCAGAGTATGGGGGTGTTTCACCACCGGGTTGTCTGTGCCGCCGATCTGCATTTCCATGTCTCCGGCCCCGATATGCAGTCCACTCTTTAGAGTGATTTTGCCTTTGATCTCTTTCATGTCTATCAATTGCATGGCCTTTCTCCTCTTAGTCCCTGGGGCGGTATTTCTTATAGAATCCCATAAAGGCTTCGAACAAATTAGCAAAAACGTCCAAGTCCTCCGGCTGTTCAATTTGACCGATGGAATCCTTCATAAACTTTACGAACTCACCGGTAACCAGCTTTCTGCCTTCAGCGTAGGCACCCTTGGCGATGAGCATGTTCACATAAGGCAGGATATTGTCCCACTCGCGGGCATTGGCCTTGGTCTGCATGTTGAGCCGCACGACCTCGTCATAGAACTTTCTGAGCTGAGTCCTTTTGTTTGACCGGTCAGCTTGCGAAATGCGCTCGGCCAACTGCTCGGCGGTCTGGGAAAAGAGTTCCGGGCGTAGTTTGCGATTTTTCTTATCCTTGTAAAATGTAACGTCGACCATTGGTTATCTCCCTCTCCTTCGGTTGTAGATGACATCCCAAAGAGCCATTTTCAGCGTGGCGCCGTATTCCTTCAGCCAGGCGGCTGCCTGCGTGAATTCAGCCAGGAAGGCCTGACGTGCTTCACCCTTCAGCTGCCTGCCGACATTTCTTTCCAACGCGTAGTAGAAGTGGGCATGCCATTTAAGGCATTCCATGTCTTCCAAAGAGACTGTTTTGTCCGGCTGTAGGACCCTCTTCTCGGCCTCGGCCATGGTGATGAACTCGTTCAAATGGTAGATCATCGCACTGTTGAGTTGTTGGTCCTCAACCCAGCGCTGCAGGGCAATCTTTATTTTCTGAAGCTCATGGAATTCATTCCAGGTCGCCGTTTGCGAGAAAAGGGTCAATCGATTTCTGCCCCTCGATTTGGCGCGTGCCAGAGCCATTTCGGCATCTTCCGCCATGCGATCGAGGGGCGTGTTGGCCTTGTGCAGAGTGATGCCGGCTGATAGATGGACATCCTCGTTGTTGCAGACGTATGCTGTAAATTGTCTGTTCAGAAAACCCGCGAGCTCGATAATACGGTTCCAGGGGCCGATTAGAAAAAGGTCGTCGCCGCCGGCAAAGACAGTATAAATTTCGCCGAATCGATCATCGGTTTTCAGCAGGTGAGGCAGATAAAGAGCAAAGAACCAATTCAATTGACGGCTGAGTGTGGCGAGACGTGACAGGGTGAAGTGTTCTGTTTTTAGACCATAGGCCATCAGCAACCCGAGGTGGTCTACATCCGCTTTGAGGACACCAAGGGCTTCTATTCCACAAGGCTTGCCATGCTCTGCCAGGTTGAGTGCTTTGTTGGCGATATGCCCGAATGTTTTGATCGCCCCTTCCTGCATCTGCTCCAGCAATTCCTCCTTTTTGCGCTCAGATTTGCCACCCGCCAAAAGTCTCTCATCGGCCCAATCGTCCTTGCGAGTCACCGGGACATAGCCGTTGATGAACTTGGCAGTGACGTCTCTTGCCACTTCTCCCTGCTCGTCAATATAAACGTCCCAGTATTTGAGCAACTTGCCGGTGCGTGCGAGTTCGTTCAGCTTGCCGCTGACAAAGGCCACCTGGTATGTGTCAAAAATTGGTTCAAGCAGCTTGTCGGGTCCTTTGATGTCCGCATCTCTGGTGGCCACGGCGAGGCGGGATCTCTTCACCAGATTGGTGCCCAATAGAATGTGGTCACGACAGATTGCACACGCTGAAGCATCTTCTCCTATCAGAGTAGAGCCTTCAACCTCCTGACTCGATGGTCTCTTACCGCAAAAGGGGCAGAGCGGATGGCGCAGATCATTGCGAAAATGATCCAGGTAGCCCTGCACCGCCCCGCCGAAACGATCCAGGTCAATCTTGCGACACTTTTTATGTTCCATCGCTTCAGTCAGCCGTTCCCATGATGCGACGAATCGATCTTGGACGAGATCACCGGTGGATACCTCGATCCAACTTATGCCCAGTGCCGACTCGCCGAAGGATATCTTCATCAGCCAGTCGTCCAGTTGCGTTGCGGCAGTTTGAATGGCGTGCTTGGCACTTTCGGTGTTTGGGGCAATAATCGTGAACTTGCCGGCTGCGTTGAGGAGGGTCGCTACCGAGGGAATGCCGATGTTACGACACAGCATGTCTGCCGCCAACTCGGTCATGAGAGACACGGCGAAGGACCGCCCACGCAGGATCTTGGAACGATTCCGTGCGGCTTCGCCGGCGTCGCTGAAAATGAATTTTTGGATGCCGTAAAAATCACCACCCACCAGCAACATTTTTTTTGCCGAATCGTCCCTCACCGCTGCTGCAGTGAGGCTATCGGTAGCACGATGATAAAGGTACAAGGCGGAGGCAAGTGCCGAAGTCACTTTGGCATGATCGAACAGGGAAACATCGGGGATGATGTTTCCCGCCCGCGCTGCAGGTACAGACGAGGTGAAAATCATCATCAGGTTTTCAAAATGCTCGAACCACAAAGCCAGGTTTTCCGTTCGATGGGAAAGTTTTTCAAGATGCTGCACAAACCCCTCGAACAGTTTCGCATAATCATTTTCGGCTGATTGTCTGTGGATTTTTTGTCCATTCCCCTGGCGAATGGGAAAGATTGTCGAAGGGGAAACGGGCGCCAACGGGTAGATATAATCGTATGATGTGGTGTGTTCGGCCGGCACGTCGCTCAAAACAAGGTGTTCAAACAAGGGCGTCAATCGCGTTCTCTTGTAGTCACGCGGACTCACCGCTCGATTGTACTCCTTTTCATAACTGGCCCTGTCCCACCCGCTGCTCACTCGATCGGCCACAGCGATGATCCACTGCAGGGGGGACTCCGGTTTGTGATGGCCTGCGGCGAGATTGATAAAACTGTCCTCCAAACCCCATCGCGCGGCGTTCAACTGGGCCGGCAGCCATTTTTCCATATGTTCTATGAAGGCTGCCGTGAAGACCGCATGGCGATGAGTGTGCCTGCCCTGGTGAAAAGGTTGGTACAAATCCGCATTGTTTTGTAAATATTCCTTCGAAATATTCAACACACGTTCGTCTGCCAGTTTGCCGATGTCGTGCAAAAAAGCGGCGATAGCGACTTTAAGGGTATTATCGTCCATTGAATGTCTCCATCGATCGTTGCTTATTACTTCTATGCTGAATCGTGCAGAAGGCACGATTCCAGGCAATTCAGGTTGGCGGCTGGGAAATCACCCTCGGAAATAGGGGATTATGCAGTCACAAACAACCCCTTGAACGGCTCGATGCCGCACTGCGATTCACTCAAGTTTTTGGGTCTCATATCTGCCCAGCCCGAAAGTGGCGCCTTTGCCTGTGTGGACCAATTCTCCCAGGGCCAGGAACGGTAAAAACTCGGTAAAATCCCCTTCGAAGGAAACTTCTCCGACAAAGCCACCGAGGGTCATGTGCTGCTTTTGGCGAGTCGAGTAGCGTTCGCGGTCGACCCAGCGCAGTCGGTAGTCATCGCGGCGAATGGTTTGGGCCCGCTCGATCAAGTCGCGGAAGTCCAACTCGAGTCTGGTACCACAATGAAAGTAGGAAAGGCTCGAGATGCGCCGCAGCAGCGAGCGAATAAGATGATGGAAGTCGGGCTTTTCCACCAGTTTTTCGGCAAATTTGATGCGGGTTGGGGTGATGAAGCGGAGGCTCAGACGGGTTGACCCCGAAAGCTGCCGGACGCGTTGCACAAGGGTTTCGGCCGAATCCGGCACAAGCGGCTGACGCAAAGTTTTTTCACTCTGCCGATAAATGGGAGTGGCACCATTACCTGCTGCAATGGAAATTTCCTCCAGGTCAAATTTGCCCCGTCCTCTGCCCAGCCCCTGCTTTCCCAGCCGAATGAAGGCATAAGTGAAGTAGGCGAGATATTCCAGAGCGCGGCCAATCAGCACCAGGTTAAATTCAAGAGTTTCTCCCGGCGCCGTGACGCGGGTGTAGGCCTCGGGAGGCTCGATGACAAAGGGGTGCGGGGCTGCGGGATAGAGGCGCATCATGGCTGCATCGGCGGGCGGAGGAGTATCGAACAGGTAGAGATAAACACACTGGTTGCGCAGCAGACAGCCATCGCAGCCCTGATTGCGCAACGCGCAGGCAACCCCTTTAAGGGCCTGGCCGAAACCGCCGCGCAGGGTTGCGCCGTGAAATGCGGGCAAGCCGATATTCTCCAGTGCCCTGATTCGAAATTGAAATTTCCCCACTTTCATGTGCTCCAGTGCCACTTGAAGCTCCTTGTCCCGTCCGATCAATAGTCGCTCCGTCCAATCACAGCCGGTTCTTTAACATTTGCAGCAGGTCAGCCGTTCTGTCAGGGAGTGCTGCGCACACCCTGACCTACAAAGGAAGCGGGGCGTGTTGAGGGAAGGGTTTTACACCTGCCGTCCTGCCATCGCGCAGGCGTTCCGGTCCGTTCCGTCAGGGTTCCTGCCCCGCCCTGCACATCCGCCGTACAGCCTCTCGATCGATAAGAATCTTGCGGCCGCAAGTTTGAGGAGGTGAGAGACTGAAAACCTGTTTACACCGCCCGCAAAAGTTGCGGGAAAAAATAACGTTGCCGGCAATTTTGCCGGAATCATTGCTATGTCGTCCCCCAGGGTCGCCCCGCGGCTTCGAAGATGGCGAAGTCGAGGGGCTGCATCCGGTAGCTGCGGCCGGTTGCGATACGATAGCGCTCGGCCAGGCGGTTCTTGCCAAAAGCCTGGTTGACCGCCCGGTTGACCTTGCTGACGCACGGTCCTAGGCGCGCTCGGAAATCTTCGAGGTCCTGCATGGTTTCCCACGCGTAGCGTTCCTGCTCACCGCTGCGCGAGCGGTCGATGAGCCTCTCCAGCTCCGCCAGGCGCAGCCTCTTTTCGAACAGCTCGAGTGTCGTCGCCGCACCTCCCCGTTCCTGCAGTTCCCGCAGGAAAAAGGCGTACACGGCGACCAGCTGGCGACTCAGGCTAAACTGGATGCGCCCCAGCTGCACCAGTCCCTGATCCAGTTGAATGAGCAGCTTGGGAGGCGTCTGCAGGTAGCTGAGCAGCAACTGGCAGTGGCCGACCGTTTCTATGAGCCCTTTTTCCAGGGGCAGCTCGCCGCCGATGAGGTCGCGCAGCCTGACAAACGGGATGTCTGCCAGTTCCACCTGTGCCTCGCTGGATGAGACCTGCTGGTAGAGGGGATCGCCAGCGCCGTCCAGGCCCATGAAGCATTGAAAATATTGTTCCTCGGGCGGCGGATAGAAAAAGTCCCTTACTCCCGATTCAAATTGGGGTGACACCAGCACGTGCAGCAGCCGGTCCTCGGCACGCCCGCACAGCATGAGCGCCATTGCCAGATAGATGCCGAGGGTCTTGCGGCCGCCCGCCGCCGAGCAAAAAAGGGTGTCGTCGCGGCGTGCCGTCCACTGCTTGATCAGAGCATACACTTGATCGGCGGCAGCCCGGTTGTCGCTGCTGGTTCTGATGTCTGGCAGCGGCCTGCCGCCATCATCGGAAAGGACATAAAGCTGCTTTTCCGAAAACGCAATGCGCCCCGGAGCCACCCCATAATCCCGGCAATAGCTGCCGAATTTTCCCCGGTCGCCGATCAGGGCATGCATGACGGCCTGCTCGCCAAGGCTCGTGGTAATGACTCGTATTTCATCGATTGGAACGGCCCGCTGCTGTTCGAGAGCCCACAGCGTTTCGGTCACAATGGCGGGAGTTTGTCCCGCTACAGCGACCAGGATGTTCTTTCTTGTATAGACATGCGCTCTTGCTGGCACCGGTACTTCCCGTCTGGTCTGAAAACGGGGAATCCGAAGATTCCAAGCTGCAAACAAACGATCGGCTGAATGCCTGCCGGCTGGGCCGGTCGAAGGCTGTGCGAAATCAGTCTGCAAAATGGTGACGCGACTTCTGTCCACTCTATTCAAAAAACGTCAAAGGTCAAGAGTGAAAAGGTGCGGGCGCTGCCCGCTTTGAGGTGGGACCGCTTGACTGCGGCTGAAGAGGAACTGCAACGGCAGGCACGGATACCGGATGCTGCCCGGCATCCATGCCTGGTCCTTAATCCTCAATCCCAAAATCAGCCTTTGCGCAGCAGGAATCGTTGAATCTTGCTGCTCGGGGTCTTGGGCAGCTGGTCCACGAATTCCACCTCGCGCGGATACTGGTGCGCTGCCAGGTGTTTTTTGACAAACGCCTTGAGCTCATCAGCCAGCTGCTCGCTGGGGGCGCCCCCCGGTTTCAGGGCGACGTAGGCCTTGATGGTTTCGCCGCGCAGCTCATCGGGCTTTCCCACCACGGCGGCTTCGGCGACGTCGGGATGCTTGATCAGGGCGCTCTCCACTTCAAACGGCCCGATGCGGTAGCCGGCGCACAGGATGATGTCGTCGGAGCAGGGGTTGGCTCTCACTGAGGGCGCAGAGCCCACAGGAATGGCTCGGCGCAGCGTCTCCCCGGGTATTGGAGAAAATCAAGCCAGCCATACCCTGAACGCGGGATATGCAAGTAATGCTGCATCGGTCCGCTTGGAAGGGAGCAGCATTGCGTGTGTCTGCAATGGATTTTCAGCGGGTGAGTGGCTATTTTCCAGGTAAGAGTTACAATGCGACATAAGGTTGGAAAAACCCGGTTTCCGGGTATTTGCAGCAACAGCAAGCCGCTCGGCCAACGGGCCGCCCGGCATGGGCGACGGCGGCGGAGCCGAGAGGAAGGAGATACGATGTATTTCGAAGAAAAGTTTGACTGCCGATCGTGCGGTTACGATTTCGAGCGAAAATCGGAAATGAGCGAGTGTCGCAAATGCAGCGAGAGTTACTGCGAACAGTGTCTGGACAGCGAAGGAAACTGCGTTTCCTGCTGGGATTAGGTGCTCGCCAGGTAGCCGGAATTAGCAACACTTCGAGCCCGGGTCGCATTGCGATCCGGGCTTTTTTGCTCCCTGCGTTCGCCGTTCGTCCCCGCATGCCGGTGTGCGCCTACCCCACCAAGGGCGTCGGCTCCCTCTCCCGCGTCAGACTGACAGTTATCCAGTACGGATCGTTGCCCGGTCGTTGGATTGAGTTTTGCTTAATGGCGATTCCTTGATAAAGTGCAGTTCTCCGGCAACCCAGCAAAAAGGATTTGCTATGAATGACGATCAATCCCCTCAAGGTGCGCGGTCCAGAGCTTCCCGGTTGAAGTCCGTTTTCAAGTGGCGGCCTCCCGGCACATCCGGAAAAATGATCTTGCTTGTGGCCCTGCTTCTGCTCCTGCCTCTGTGGGTTTGGACCTACTGCAGGATCGAACCCGGACCGGGTGAAATCGCCATCCTTATTCACAAGACCGGGAAGGATTTGCCGAGCGGCCAGATTCTCGCCACGACCCCGGAGCAGAAGGGCATCCAGCTCGAGGTGCTGCCCGAAGGGCGCTATTTCAAAAACCCCTACTCGTGGGGCTGGGAAATCCAGCGCATCACCGATATCCCGGCCGGAAAGCTGGGAGTGCTGACCCGGCTTTACGGTGAGGAACTGCCGCCCGGCAGCATCATTGCCAGTAACGGGTCCAAGGGAATTGTCGGGGACGTATTGCGGCCGGGGAAATACCGCATCAACCCTTACGCTTACCACGTGCAATTATTCGACGCCTTCAACATCCGGCCCGGCTGCGCCGGGGTGGTCACCTGCCTTACGGGAAAAGATGTGTTGAACAGTGATCTGGCACCCCAAGAACGTAATACTTTTCTCGTGGCAAAGGGCCTTAAAGGCGTTCAGACGGAGGTATTGGACCCCGGTACCTACTATCTGAATCCCTACATGTACAACGTGGTGGAAGTCAATCTGCAGAGCCAGCGCTTCGAGATGAGCGGCGACGACGCCATCAGCTTCCTCACGGTGGACGGCTTCACCATCACCGTGGAAGGCACCATCGAGTACGCTCTGGTGGCTGCCGACGTGGCCCTTCTCACTCACCAGGTGGGCGACATGGACGACATCTTGAAGAAGATCATTCTGCCGCGCGCTCGAGGCTTCAGCCGCATCGAGGGGAGCAAGAATCCCGCCAAGAACTACATCATGGGGGACACCCGGCAGCGCTTTCAGGACAACCTCGAGACACACCTGGTCGAACTGTGCAAACCCTGGGGGGTGGCCATCAAGTCGGTATTGATCCGCAACATCACACCCCCGGATGAAATCGCCAGCATCATTCGCGAGCGCGAAGTGGCCGTGCAAAACGCCAAGAAGTTCGAACAGCAGATTGAACAGGCCAAATCGCAGGCGGAGCTGACCCGCCAGGAGATGCTCGCCCAGCAGAACAAGGAAAAGGTGGAAGCCGATACGGTTCGCATCAAAGCCGTGATACTCGCTGAACAGGATCAGGCGGTGCGCCTGACGGCGGCCAACAAGGATCTGCAGGTGGCGCGGCTGGAAAGAGACGCCGCTGCGGCTCAGGCGGAAGCCATCCTGCTTCAGTCGCAAGCGGAACAGCAAGTGATCCGCATGAAAAACCAGGCGGAAGCCGACGTCATCGCGGGCCAGGTAGTGGCATTTGAAAACGGCATGAATCTTGCCCGCCATCGCTTGTATCAGCAGGTCGGGCCGCGCATCGCATCCATCCTGAGTACCGACCAGGAGAGCGGACTGGGCGGGCTTTTCCTGCCCTACCTGCCGCCCAGAAAGGAGGTGGCGCCATGAAAAAGGTGACTTCGGCGGCCGTCTCCCTGGTCCTGTTCGCCGCTGCAGCCTGGCTGGTGTGGCAGTGGTTTTTCTGCCGCTTCTATGTACCGATCAACTGCATGGCGGTGATCACCGCCAAAACGGGGGCTCCCCTGCCGCCCGGCCAGATTTTGGCGCAGAAAGGTCAGAAGGGGGTCCAGGAGGATGTTTTGGGGGAGGGGCGGCATTTTCTCAATCCCTTCCTGTATGAGCATGACATCGTTCCGGTCACCATCATCCCGGCCGGCAAGGTGGGCGTGGTCACATCCAAGGTGGGCAACGAACTTCCCGCCGGGGAATTCCTGGCTGATCCCGGTCAGAAGGGCATCTGGCGAAAAATTCTGGGGCCTGGGAAATACCGCATGAATCCCGTCGGCTACCGGATCGACATCATCGAGGCCATCAGCATCCCCATCGGCTACGACGGGGTGATCACCTCGCTTTCCGGCAAGCAGGCTGCGCAGGGGCAGTTCGCCGCACCCGACCAAAAGGGAGTGCGGCAGGACATTCTGCAGCCCGGGCTGTACTACATCAATCCGCGCGAATTCAGCGTCAATGTACTGGAAATTGGCGTCAATCAGGTGTCGCTGCTGGGCAAAAAGGGCAGCGAAGTCATCACCAAGGGGCAGATCGTCACGCAGAACCGGGCCATGGAAGAACTGCAGCGCTCGCTTCTGATGGAGCAGCAGGAAAAGCGGGCAGGGTATCTTTCCAAGGCGCGTGCGCCGGCACCCGCCAAAACCACTGCCGCCGAACAGCCTCGGGAGGCGCCAAAGCCGCTGGGCGATGAATCCATTTCGACCTTTGTGCTCAATCAGTTTGTGGAATTTCCGTCGCGCGACGGGTTTGAAATCAGCCTGGACATGACGGTGGAATTCGAGCTTCTGCCCAAGTACATCGCCTGGATGTATCGCAGCTATGGAGATCTTCCCGCCGCTGTCGACAAGATCATCATGCCGCAGATTCTTTCGGTTTCCCGGCTCAAGGGGTCGGCTTACGGGGCGCGCGATTTTATTGTGGGGGAAGGGCGGGAAAAATTTCAGAACGACTTGACTGAAGCCCTCGCCAGGACCCTTGCCGAGCGACGGATCATTGTGCACAGCGCCCTCATCCGCCACGTCAACGTGCCCATGCAGATTCTCGATCCCATCCAGCAGGCCAGCATCGCCCAGGAACAGGATCTGACCAATGAAGAAAAGCAAAACACCGCCAAGAAAATGGCGCAGCTCAATACCGAACTGAGCCTCATCGAGCAGCGGCGCGAACAGGTGGCGCAGGAGACGAAAAAGATCAAAGCGGAAATCGGCGCCGACCAGGAAAAGCAGGTGGCGGAAATCCGCGGGAATACGCTTAAGCGGGTTGCCCAGATCGAAAAGGAAACGGCGGGGGTGCGCGCGGAGAAGACGGTGCGCCTGGGCCGTGCTGAGAGCGAGCGCATTCGCATGGTGGAGGGGGAAAGGGCGAGAGGGTTTCAGCTCAAGGTCAAGGCGTTCGGCGAACCCATGGCTTACAATCTGTGGACCCTGGCCGATGGGTTGAGCGATCAACTGGCGGTTAACATCCTGCACGCCGGTGACGGCACCCTGTGGACGGATCTCGAGAAGGCGCGGTTGGGCGATCTGGGTGGAGCCAGGGTGATGAAGGGGAAGAAGTGAACCGCGCCGGCGCCGCTCGAGCGGTGCGTGGAATGGGGCGAGGGACCTGGCCGTGGCGTGGCGCACGTTGAGGAAGCACAACAGGGAAAGACGGCCGGGACTTCCGGCCTGTGGAGAGTGGATGGATGAAGGGTGGATTACCGGTTGTCGGATCGATCCTCACGATCGTGGCTGCGGGCTGCATGCTGGCGGCTTTGGCGGGCTGCATGGTGGGCCCCGATTTTCACAGTCCTAAAGTGGATGTTCCCCGGCAATGGAGCGGGGCTCCCCAGCAAGGGGTGACCAGCGCTTCTTCCGAGGTCATCGGCTGGTGGACTGTGTTCGGCGATCCCCAGCTCGATTCCCTGATTGATCGTGCGGTCAGCGCGAACCTCGACTTGAAGGGCGCTGCAGCCCGCATCCGCGAAGCGCGCGCACTGCGCGGCGTGGTGGCCTCCGATCTGGCGCCGGGCGTCAACGTTTCCGGCAGCTATTCACGGGTGCGGCGCAGCGGCACAGCCACACCCGTTGCGCGGGATGGGGAAACGGCCGAGTTCGGAGGGGGCTCCGAACAGGATCTGTTCGAAACAGGCTTTGACGCCGGCTGGGAAATCGACGTCTTCGGGCGCATCCGCAGGCGCGTGCAAGCGGCCGATGCGGACCTCGCGGCAGCCCGGTGGAATCGGCGTGACGTACTGGTGGTCCTGCTCTCCGAGGTGGCCCGAAATTACCTCGAGCTGCGCGGCACCCAGAGACGAATTGCGATCCTGAAGGAAAATATAGACTTGCAGCGCAAGAGCCTCGACCTCACCCGGGGACGTCTCGAGGCCGGGCTGGGCAACAAGCTCGACGTGGCCCAGGCGGAAGCCCTGCTGACCACGACCGAATCCCAGGTGCCGGCCCTGGAATCGTCCGCCCGGCAGGCCATGCATCGCATCGGGGTGCTGTTGGGGCGCCCGCCCGAGGCGCTGCTGACGGAATTGTCCGAGGACAAACCGATTCCTCCGGTGCCCCCCGAGGTGCCCATCGGACTGCCTTCGGAGCTGTTGCGCAGGCGGCCCGACATCCGCCGCGCCGAGATGGAACTGGCGGCTGCCACTGCGCGCATTGGAGCGGCTACGGCGGATCTTTTCCCGAGTTTTTCCCTGACCGGATTTCTCGGTCTGCAGAGTGCCGACATTCAAGACCTGGTGCAAAGCGGCAGCCTGCTCTGGGACGTCGGACCGACGGTGAGCTGGCCGGTATTTGACGCCGGGCGGATTCGCGCCAACATCGAAGTGCAGAACGCTCGCCAGGAGCAGGCCCTGGCTTCCTATGAGCAGGCGGTGCTGACCTCGCTGGAGGATGTTGAGAATGCGCTCGTTGCCTATGCCAAGGAAAAACAGACGCGCAAATCGCTGATGGCCGCCGTGGATGCCAACCGACGTGCGGCTGACATCTCCAGTGCGCTGTATGCCGAGGGCTTGGTGGATTTTTTGAATGTCCTGGTGAGTCAGAGGGCCCTTTCCCAGTCCGAAGACGAGCTGGTGGCAAGCGATCAGCGCGTGTCGACCAATCTGGTGGCGTTGTTCAAGGCCCTTGGCGGAGGATGGCAATTGCCCCGGTAGCGACAACGAGACCCCTCGCCTTCCTCTCCCCCGCATGCGGCTTTTCAGGAAGAAAAGAAGATTTTCCATGCAGCCGTTGCGGCTGCGGTTGTGACCACCTCGGGCACAATGTGCTGTTGAAGCACTGGTTGCCTGGGCAAAATTAGCTTAGAATGGGAGATGATGGGCAGCTGGTTTTAGCGGGGAGCAGGTAGTAAGGAACATGTTTCACATGAAATCAATCGAGCATTCGTCGAGGAAATGGCGCATCGGCCGGAAGCCGGCCGCCGCGCTGTTGTTCGTTTTAGCGGCGGCGCTGAGCGCTTGTTCCAACGATGCCGACAGCAAGGCCAAAGTCCAGGATGCGCGCAGGCACGTGGCGATGCCCGTGAGCGTGGCCGAAGCGGTGCAAAGAACGGTACCGGTGCAGCTGCGTGCCATAGGCAGCGTGCAGTCTTTCGCCAAGGTGGTGGTGCAAGCTCAGGTGGCCGGGGAAATCACCGGTGTGCACTTCCAGGAGGGACAGCGGGTCAGGCAGGGCGATCTTCTGTTCACGCTGGATGCTGCCCCGTTTGAAGCCGAACTGAAGCTGGCTCGGGCGAATCTCGCCAGAGACCGGGCGCAGCTGGAAAACGCGCGCAAACAATTGGAGCGCTACACGTCGGTGGTCAAAAAGGGCTACGTTTCGGCTGAAGAATACGACAAGGTGCGCACCAGCGTGAAAGCCCTCGAGGCCACGCTGCGCGCCGACGAGGCGGCGGTGGAGAAAGCCGCGATCGAGCTCGAGTATTGCGCCATCCGCTCCCCCATCGACGGGTATACGGGGGAAGTCAAAGTGGATGTGGGCAACATCATGAAGGCCAACGACAATGACAAGCCCATGGTGGTGATCCGCCAGACCAGCCCCATCTATACGATTTTTACCGTGCCCGAGCGCTATCTGCCGGAAATCAAAAGGCACATGAGTGTCAAGCCGCTGCAGGTGGAAGCGGTCATCCCGGGGCAGCAGGAGCGGCAATTTGTCGGCCGGCTGACCTTTATCGACAATTCGGTCGATACGACAACGGGCACCATTCAGCTCAAGGCCACCTTTGCCAATGAAGACAATGCGCTGTGGCCGGGCCAGTTCGTCTATGTGGCGTTGATCCTGGGCGAGCAGCCAAACGCCGTCATTATCCCTTCGCGGGCCGTGCAAATGGGGCAGGAAGGGAGCTATGTCTATGTGGTCAAGGCCGATCAGACTGTGGAGCTCAGGCAGGTGAAACTGGGTTTTACGGTGGGGGACGAGGTGGTGGTCGAGGGGGGTGTTAAAGCCGCCGACAAGGTGGTGACCGACGGGCAATTGCGTCTGTTCCCGGGGGCCCTGGTCAAGGTTGTGGAAGGCTCGCAACAACCCGGCAGGGAAGCCAGACCATGAATATTGCAGCCGTCTTCATTCGGCGCCCGGTGACGACCACCCTGCTGATGCTGGCCATCCTGGTTTTCGGCATGATGGGATACCGTCTGCTGCCGGTGAGTGAATTGCCCAACGTGGATTTTCCAACCATCCAGGTGTCCGCCAGTCTGCCCGGATCCAGCCCCGAAAACATGGCTTCCTCCGTCGCCACCCCATTGGAAAAAGAATTCTCGACCATCGCCGGCCTCGACTCCATGACCTCGACCAGCGCTATCGGCAGCACCCGGATCACCCTGCAATTCGCCATGGAGCGCAGCATCGACGCCGCCGCTCAAGATGTTCAGACGGCCATAGCCAAGGCCCAGCGGCTGCTGCCTGTGGATATGCCGAATCCCCCCAGCTACCGTAAGGTGAATCCCGCCGACCAGCCGGTCCTTTATCTGGCGTTGAGCTCGCCCATCCTTCCCCTGTCGCGCGTCGACGAATATGCCCAGACTCTGATGGCGCAGCGCATCTCCATGATCAGCGGGGTGGCCCAGGTGATGGTCTACGGATCGCAAAAATATGCCGTGCGCATCCAGGTCAATCCCAACGCCCTTGCCAATATGGGCATCGGCATGGATGAAATCGAAAACGCCATCGATAAAGCCAATGTCAATCTTCCCACGGGAACCCTGTATGGCAAGTACCATGCCTATACCGTGGAAGCCAGCGGGCAGCTCTTCAATGCCGCCGCCTATCGACCACTGATTGTCGCGTACCGCAACGGATCGCCGGTTCGATTGCAGGAGCTGGGCCGGGTCCTGGACAGTGTGGAGAACAACAAGCGCATCAGCTGGTACAACAACACGCAGGCAATCGTCCTTGCGATTCAGCGGCAGCCGGGCACCAACACGGTGCAGGTGGTGGATGCCATCAAGGAATTGCTGCCCACTTTCCGCGCCCAGATACCCGGATCGGTCGATCTCAATATCCTCTACGACCGTTCCATTTCGATTCGCGAATCCATTGAGGACGTGAAGTTCACCCTTTATCTGGCCATCGGTTTGGTCGTGCTGGTCATTTTCTTGTTCCTGCGCAACCTGTCGGCCACCCTCATTGCCAGTCTCGCTCTGCCCATGTCCATCATCGGGACGTTCGCCGTCATGTACCTGCTGGATTACAGCCTGGACAACCTCTCCTTGATGGCGCTGACCCTGTGCGTGGGCTTTGTGGTGGATGATGCCATCGTGATGCTGGAAAACATCGTGCGCCACATGGAGATGGGCAAGGGCAGGCTGCAGGCGGCCTTCGAGGGGTCCAGGGAAATCGGCTTCACGATTCTGTCCATGACTCTGTCATTGGCCGCGGTCTTCATTCCGCTGCTGTTTATGGGGGGAATCCTGGGCAGGCTGCTGCACGAGTTTGGTGTGACCATCGCTGTGGCCATCCTCATTTCGGGTTTTGTTTCCCTGAGTCTCACGCCCATGCTCTGCAGCCGCTTCATAAAGCCGCCTGGATCCGATCAGCATGGCCGCATCTATGCTTTTTCCGAACGTTTCTTCGAGGGCATGCTGAACGTCTACGACGTCAGCCTCAAGTGGGTTTTGCATCATCGCCGCCTGACACTGGCGGTTTCACTCGGGCTGCTGGCGGCGACGGTGTACCTCTTTGTCGTCATTCCCAAGGATTTTATCCCAAGCCAGGACACCGGACAGCTGTTCGGGTTCACCCAGGCGGCCGAAGGCACCTCGTTCGAATCCATGGTGGCCTACCAGAAGCAGGTTTCCGAGGTGATTGCCGATGACCCCAATGTGGAGGCGTTCATGTCGGTGGCGGGAGCGACCGGCATGAGCTCCACCGGCAATACCGGATTTTTGTCCATGCGGCTCAAGCCTCGTCGGGAGCGGGAACTATCGGCCGATCAGGTGATCCAGAGCTTGCGCGGGAAGCTTGCCGACATTCCCGGAATCAATGTCTATCTGCAAAATCCTCCTGCCATTCGCATTGGCGGCAGAAGCACCAAGGCCCTCTACCAATTTACCGTGCAGGGGCCGGACGTGGAGGAGCTTTACTACTACGCTCCCCTTTTGGAAGAGGAGCTCAAGCAACTGCCCGGTTTGCAGGATGTGACCACGGATTTGCAGATCAGCAGTCCGCAGATCATGGTGCAAATCGACCGGGACAAGGCCCAGACTCTGGGCATCACCGCCCGGCAGATCGAGAACACCCTGTACAATGCGTACGGGTCGCGGCAGGTTTCAACCATCTATACGCCGACCAATCAGTATGCCGTGATTTTGGAAGTGGAACCGCAGTATCAGCTGGATCCAGCTTCGCTGTCCATGCTGCATGTGCGCTCGGCCGGAGGTTTGATGGCGCCTCTCGAATCCTTTGTAAAACTGGAGCGCAGCATCGGTCCGCTGACCGTCAACCACACCGGTCAGCTTCCGTCGGTGACCATCTCGTTTAACCTGCAACCGGGGGTTGCCCTGAGCCAGGCGGTGAGCAGCATCGAGAAGGCGGTGCGCGACCTCAACCTGCCGGCCGCGGTGACCACCAGTTTTCAGGGCACGGCGGAACAATTCAAGTCGTCCATGCGGGGTTTGTGGCTGCTGCTGGTTATGGCCATTCTGGTCATCTACATTGTGCTGGGGATTTTGTACGAGAGCTTCATACACCCGCTCACCATTCTGTCCGGCCTGCCGGCAGCGGGCGTTGGCGCATTGCTCACGCTCATCGTCTTTAAGACGGATTTGAGCATTTATGCTTTTGTGGGTGTCATCATGCTGATCGGAATCGTCAAGAAGAATGCCATCATGATGATCGATTTTGCTCTGCAGGCTCAAAGGGACGGTGACAAGAGCCCTCTGGAAGCCATTTATCAAGGGTGTATTTTGCGCTTCCGACCCATCATGATGACCACTATGGCCGCCCTCATGGGAACACTGCCGATCGCTCTGGGCATCGGCGCGGGGGCCGAAGCGCGCCGTCCTCTGGGGCTCGCGGTAGTGGGCGGCCTGGTGGTTTCGCAGTTGCTCACCCTCTACATTACGCCGGTCATCTATGTGTATATGGAGGGTCTGTACGCACGGCTGACGGGAATTCGAACGGCACGGGTGTGGGCGGGGATCAGGCATTAGCGATTATCATTTATTTGAACAGTATGGCTGCCGGCTGTTTCGGACCTCGGCTTGCCGGGTGTGCAATTTTGGTCCGGCCTTTGTCGGAAGGGGACGCGAATAGGACTGTACCCAGAGAGTTGAACCGCTAACGTCAGGGAAACAATTATGAGCAACAGTGAGCTGGACCAATTGATGGTCTGGATTGAGAGCAGGTATGCGGTGGATGTGGTGCCGCTCAAGATCGGTGACAAGGTGCTCAAGATTCTTCAGATCAAAGAATTTGAGGATTATCTGGAGCAGCTCATTGACGTCAAGGCCACCGGCATGATGGATTTGCCCTACTGGGCCAAGCTGTGGGATTCGAGCTTCCTGCTGGCCTATTTTCTCGGCAGGCAGCAGGCGGTGCTGGGTCGGAGGATGCTGGAGATCGGGGCGGGATTGGGCGTGGTCGGTGTCTACGCCGCTCTGTGCGGCCACCGCGTGACCATTACCGACATCAACGAGGACGCCTTGCGCTTTGCGCGCGCCAATGTGCTGCTCAATGACGCCAGGAACGCCGAGGTGCGCAGGCTGGATTGGACCGATGCGAGCTTTTCCGAAGTTTTCGATGTCATTGTGGGGTCCGAAGTGGTGTACGACCGGGAATCGTACCCGGCTCTGGTGCAATTCCTGCGCAGAACGCTGGCTCCCGGTGGGATAATTTTTCTCGCCAAAAACGCCACCTTGCAAACCCCGAAGTTTTTTGCCGAACTGACCCGGTATTTCGAATTCAAGCAGACCACACAAACCATTCATTCGGACGGCGAGAGTCAGCAGATCATGCTCTACGCCATCCGCTCGAAGGAAGCCGGAACGGCCAGCTGACAGCGTTGTGCGGCAGGGCCGGCGTGCTGCTGTGAGATGACATGAACGTGCCTCCTCCCCAACCTCTATCCGTCAACACCCCCGCAGGTTCCCTGGCGGGTTTGCTGCATCTGCCGGAACGTATTCCCGCGCCGGCGGTTGTCTGCTGCCACGGCATGTTGAGCTCCAAAGACAGCCGAAAGTTCGCATACATCGGCGAGCAGCTGGTGCAACGGGGAGTCGCCGTGCTGCGTTTTGATTTTTCCGGCTGCGGCCAAAGCCGCATTCAGCCGGTCGACAGTTTGCTCTCGTCCCGTCTGCGCGATCTGCATGCCGTGCTCGAATACGTGCAGCGGCAGATGTGGAGCGATGGCAGGATGGGACTTGTGGGCTCCAGCCTGGGCGGCTATTTGTCACTGCTGGCCCTGGCTGCGCGCCGTTATGCGCTGGATGCGGTGGTGTGCTGGGCCACTCCCTTTGATCTATCCGGAATTGAGGCGGCCATGGAAGCATCATCGCAGCTGGGAGCCTTTTTCCCGGCCGGTTTCGGCCTCGGTGCGCCGGTCAACCTGGCGGATCTCGAACTGATCCAGGGAGTCCTGCTCATTCATGGCGAACAGGATGAGACGGTGCCCTGGACCGATGCGCTGCACATTTACCAACGGGCGGAGGAGCCCAAGAGGTTATTCCTGGTCAGGGAGGCGGAGCACCGGTTTTTGCAGCCTTCGTGCCGTATGATCGCTCTCAAGGCGAGCATCGACTGGTTGCGGGAACGAGGGCTGATCGTGTTGTGACGTTTCCCTTTCCAGGCCCGCCAGACGGCGGATGGATTGCTCCACCTGGCCCATCAGTTGAGCGAGGGTCTTGTTGCTGAATTGCGAGGCGTCGACGGCCTCCCCGATATGAACTTCGGCGTGCTCTCCCAGGAGAAAATCCAGGGTCTTGGGAGGCAGCACATTGAAGGCCCCGCGGATTCCCACAGGAACGATGGTGGCCCCGGTTCTCACGGCGAGCACGAATCCGCCTTTCTTGAACGGTCCGAGCTTTCCCGTGGTCGAGCGTGTGCCTTCGGGGGCAACCCAGAGGATGATGCCGCTTTCCATTTTCTTTTGAGCTTCCTTGAGATCCTGTATCGCCTGCCGTCGATTGTTCCGGTCAATGGAGATGAATTCGGCGCGCTTCATGCCCAGACCCCATATGGGAACATCAAACAGCTCTTTTTTGGTGAGCATGCGGATGCTGCCCGGCATGGTGGCGAAAATGAGAGGGATATCGCACAGACTGCTGTGGTTACTCATGATGATGTACGGCTTGCCCGGTTGGAAGCGCACCTGGTGCGGGTTTTGGACCGCGTAGGAAAGGCGCAGATTGTTGAGGAGCCTGGTCGACCACCAGCGCAGCCGTCGGTCGCAGGCCTGCCGGGTTTCGCTTCGGCGGTGCACTTTGTAGATCACTTCCAGCGAAATCCACAGGGTGAGAGCCAGGGTTTTAAAAATAATCATAAAGCGCTGCAGTCTATTTGCTTTCATGGCAATCCTGTGTTCTGTTATGCACGATACGGGTTGCGGATGGCGGGTCTCCCCGCCTGATTTCCTGTGCGAACGACGGGCCAGGTATCGGCTGCAACGAAGATCCGTTGTCAGCACCATTTTACAACGGGAAATCTAGCACAATTGTATGCCGACTAACAATATTTGCATGCAACGGCGGCCGCATTGTAATGTCAAAGGGGAAGCGATGAAAAGCGCAGTTTGTGCGGATGTCAAGTGGGAAATCGTGATCGCCGATGAAAGCCATATCGAGCCTGCCGCTGCGAGCCTGAGCGGACACATGGACGACGGGCAGCGCCGCAGGTTTCGTGACAAGCTGAGCCGCTATGTTTACAAAACCGATCGGGACCTTGCCCTTGCCCTGCAAGGCAGTCGAATTTTGGGTTTTTATACCGTGATCGACTATGACGACCTGCCTCCCGAAGTGCCTGCGGCGGTCAGCAACCGGCTGCATGACTACGCCTGCGGCACCGGCTTTCTGGTGCACCCGGATTATCGCCGGCAAGGCATTGGTATGAGCCTTCACCAACGGGTGGAGCGCTGGGCCGGGGAGCGGGGCAAACCCGGTTTTTGGTTGAGCACGCGGCGCCAGGCGGAGTGGTTTCGCAAACACTTTGCCTTTGATGAAGTCGCGCGAGTCGTGGTCAAAGGCATTGAAAGAAGAATCATGGCAAAAGGTTTCGCTGCCGTTGCATAGCGGCATTTCCCGCAGCAAGCGCTGTTTTTCAAGGACAGAGAGTTTCTCCGTTGAGAGAGCTTGATTTAGCGAGGGCGTCACAATATTTTTGTTTTGTCGTCGCTTTGTTTGTGGCGCAAGGGTGTGTTTGCGTTCCGCAAAAGGAATTGGTTATGGTACGAGCAGTTCGAGCCGGACAGATCGGTTCACATGATCGAGCCGCCAACAGTTGTGAGGTTGTTCATTCAACGGAAAGAAAGGAGGCCTTTTCCAAATCTCAGTTGGACTCATCCTCCATCGTCCTTTTGAACTGGAACATACTCAAGGGCGACAGGAGCTCGTGGAAGCGGGATTATCGGCAGATTTCGGCCAACATGGATCTGGTTCTGATTCAGGAAGCGTATCTCACAGAAACGGTATTGAACGGGTTGAATTCCGAGCGCCGGGGGTGGGTCTTTTCACCGAGCTTCATCTATATGGCCAACCAGGTTCCAAGCGGCGTTCTTACTGCGTCCTTTGCACGTCCCCAGTACTGTCGTGCACTGCGAGCTACAGAGCCGATCATTCGAGTCCCCAAGAGCTCGCTTGTCACCAAGTACCGCCTGTCCAACTGCTGCGAAATGCTGCTGGTGGCCAATGTCCATGCCATCAATTTTGCTCTGGGGACGGGATCGTTCAGATCCCAGGCACGTGAGCTCAAAAAGGAGCTCCAGAATCATACCGGCCCTCTTATCCTGGCGGGGGATTTCAACACCTGGAGTATGAGAAGGGTCAATTCGCTGGCCGAGGTGACCGAGGAACTGGGTCTTCGCTCGGTGCCCTTCAAAACAGATCTGCGCAAGAAAGTATTCAAGAAACCGGTCGATCACATCTTTTTCAGGGGATTGGACCTGGTCAAGGCGAGGGTGATTCGAGTCAAATCGTCAGACCACAATCCGATGGTGGTGGAATTCAAAGTCAGCGGCAATTACCTTGCCGGATCATCCCGGACGCGCCACTGAAAAACTCTATATGCGGCCCTCTTCGACGGCATGGCAGGCCGTCATGGTCTGTTCATCGACCTGCCGCAGTCGCGGTATTTCTTTGACGCAGCGGCCATCGGCGTAGCGGCAGCGGCCGTGGAAGACGCAGCCGGAAGGCAATTGGATGGGAGTGGGCACGTCCCCCTTGAGCCTTTCATGGCGAAAGCCTTGTTCACCCAGGCGCGGGATGGCCGAGAGCAGCGCCTGCGTGTAGGGATGCCGCGGAGATTGGAATACCGTGCCGGCCCTGGCCAGCTCGCACACGGTACCAAGGTACATCACGGCCACGCGGCTGGAGATGTGCTTCACCACGGACAAGTCATGACTGATGAACATGTATGTCAAACCCCGCTCCTGCTGCAAGTCCATCATGAGATTGAGGATCTGAGCCTGGATCGAGACATCCAGGGCCGCTATGGGTTCATCGGCCACGATGAATTCAGGGTCCACGGCCAGAGCTCGGGCAATGGAGATGCGCTGCCGCTGACCGCCCGAGAATTCGTGTGGATAGCGATCTCTCCAATCCGGATCGACACCCACCTGCAGCATGATTGCCGCCACCGCTTCCTGGATTTCGTCGCGGCGCAGAGTGCCGCGCAGAAAACGGATGGGCTCCTCCAGGATCTGACGCACACTCATGCGCGGATTGAGGGATGCGTAAGGGTCTTGAAAAACCATCTGCATACGGGTGCGGTAGGTCTTCATGTCGCTGGAGCTCAAGTTGTCGATGCGTTGGCCGCGGTACAGCACCTGTCCGGAGTCGGGCGGGTAGAGGCGCATAACGGTCCGTGCCAGGGTTGATTTGCCGCATCCGGACTCACCCACCACACTGAGCGTTTCCCCCTGTTCAATGTCAAGGCTCACATCATTGACGGCGCGAACGACGGTTTTCCGGCGCACCAGGCGGCCTCCGGAAAATTTCAGCTGGTCCAGCCAACCTCCCGAGATATCGAAGTGTTTGACAACATTTTGAATGCTGATCAAGGTTTTCCGGGGCATGTCCAATCCCGCTCAATTGAGCAGATGGCAGGCAGCCAGACAGCCCGCCTGCTTGGGTTCGAGTGGCGGCTGCACCGTGCGGCAGACCTCTTCGCACAGCGCACACCGGGTGTTGAACGGGCAGCCCGCTGGAATTCGACTGGGTCCGGGCATAACACCGGGAATTTGTTTGAGGCGGCCGCCCGCTGGAACGTTTTGCGGCAGCGCAGCCAGCAGACCCTGGGTGTAGGGGTGCTGGGGGTTCCGGATGATTTGTCCGGTTGCCCCGGTCTCGACAATGGTTCCGGCATACATGACGGCGATGCGTTCGGTAACCTGCGACACCACCGCCAGGTCGTGAGTGATCAGGATGAGGCCCGTTTTTTCGGTGTCGCACAGGTGCAGCAGCAGTTCCAGAATGTCCGCCTGGATGGTCACATCGAGGGCGGTCGTCGGTTCATCGGCGATGATCAGCGCCGGCGAAGTGAGCAGGGCGATGGCGATGACGATGCGCTGGCGCATGCCGCCGGAAAATTCATGCGGGTACTGTTCGAGCCGCTTTTGGGGGGACGATATGGATACCCTGTTGATGCGATCCAGCGCAATTTCCGTTGCCTCCCGGCGGGATATCGGTTTATGCGCCAACAGGGTTTCCACCATCTGGGTGCCGATGGTCAAAACCGGGTTCAGGGTCATCATGGGATCCTGGAAGATCATGCTGATGCGATTGCCGCGGATGCGACGCATCTCTTCCTCAGACATTTGCGTCAACTCGCGCCCTTCGAAACGAATGGAGCCGTGGGTGATACGTCCCGGCTTGCTGATCAGATTCAAAATGCCGAAGCCGGTGACGGACTTGCCCGCTCCCGATTCACCCACCAGTCCAAGCCGCTCTCCCTTAGCCAAATCGAAGCTCACCCGGTTGACGGCGGTAAGCGCCCCCTGCCTGAGCTGGAAGCGGATGATAAGATCCTTCACCGATAACAGGTTGTCCCTGTCCGCCACGTTTACTCCTTGTACAGCTTGGGATTGAGAAAGTCCCGCAGCCAGTCGCCGAGCAGGTTGACCGAAAGGATGAGCAACACCAGGGCCAGGCCGGGAAACAGCGTGATCCACCAGGAGCCGCTGAAAATATAGTCGAACCCGGCTTTGATGAGGGACCCCAGGGAGGGGCGGGTAACGGGCATACCGAGCCCGATGAAGGACAGAGCCGCTTCGCTCATGATGGCGTTGGCCACCTGAACGGTGGAAATGACCAGCACCGAGGTCAGCGTGTTGGGAAGAATATGCCGCCACATGATGCGCCCGGGTCTCAGGCCGATGACGCGCGCGGCCTCGACATATTCCTTTTTCTTCTCCGCCATAACCGAGGCTCGAACCGTGCGGGCGTATTGCGGCCATTCAGCGAACCCGATGATGAAAATCAACAGGGGAATGGCAAATTCCTCATACATTCCCATGCCGAATGCGGCCTGGAAGAGGGCGCCGAAAAAGATGGCCACCATATAGGTTGAAAAGGAAAGCTGAACGTCCGCCAGACGCATGAGGAAGGCGTCCAGCCGTTTGCCTTTATAACCCGCCACCAGACCGATGAGAATGCCCATCACAGCCTGCAGAAAAACCGCTCCCAAACCGATGATGATGGACACCCGCATGCCGTAAAGCATGGTGGAAAGCATGTCCCGCCCCTGCGAGTCGGTGCCCAGAAGAAACCGGCTGTCGCTTTTTTCCAGCCAGATGGGGGGAAGTTCCGAATCGAGGATGTCAATGGTGGTCGTGTCGTAGGGGTTGTGAGGCGCAATGAGGGGGGCGCCGAAACTGGCAATGACCAGCAGCAGCAGGATGAAAAGACTGCCCACCGCCAGCGGATCGCGCAGGAAGCTGTGGAGGAAGTAGGATTGTTGCATCTTGCGCCAGGTGTTCACGCCTACTTCCTCCCGGAAATGCGGACCATGGGATTCACCAGCCCGTAGATGAGATCCACCAGGGTGTTGACCAGCACGAAGATGAATCCGACGAACACCAGATAGGCCACCATGAGGGACGTATCGGCTCTTTCCACGGATTCGATGAACATGGCCCCCATCCCTTTCCACTGAAAGACGGTCTCTGTGAGGATGGTGAAGGCGATGAGGGTGCCGAGCTGCACGCCGCCGACGGTTATGACCGGCAGCAAGGTGTTCTTAAAAGCATGCACAAAGAGAATGCGGGAGGATTTGAGTCCTTTGGCGCGGGCATACTTGATGTATTCGGTTTCGAGGACTTCCTTCATTTCGGCGCGGATGAGACGAATGAACAGGGGCAGCATGATGGAGGACAGGGCGATGCTTGGAAGAATCAGGTGCTTGAGCCCGTCGACGGTGAGATAGCCGGTTTGCCAGCCGGAAAAAATCTCTACCGTTTCCCCGCGACCATAGGAGGGCAGCCACCCCAGTCCTACGGAAAAGACGTAAATGAGCAGAATGGCCGTGAGGAAAACCGGGATGGAGACTCCCACGATGCTTGCCCCCATGAAAAATCGCGCCAGCCAGGTGGTCGGTTTGACCGCGGCATAGATACCGATGGGGATGGAGAGCAGAATCACCAGGACGGAAGTGGAAAAAACCAGTTCCAGGGTGGCCGGCGCTTTGCTCAAAATGACCTGCAACGCCGGGCGCTTGAAGTAAAACGAGTTGCCAAGGTCGCCCTGGAGAGCCTTGCCCACGAAGCGCAGCCACTGAACGGGGAAGGGATCGTTGAGCCCCAATTTTTCCTTGAGGGCTTCCCGTTCCTGGGCTGAAACCGAAATGCCTGTGATTTCGCGGATTGGGTCCCCCACGGACTGCTTGATGGCAAATCCGATGAGGCTGATGATCAGCATGACGACCATGGCCTGGGCGGTGCGCTTGATGATGAATGCAAACATATGGCTATCGACAATGCTTTCGTTGCCGCAGGGGGCACGGAACGGCGGCCGGGTTGTGGGCAAAAAGTCCTGGAGTACAAAAGCGGCCCAAAAGCGGGGCAGCTCTTGAGCCACAGGATACCGCACGGAGCCGGTGCCGGCTGTGACCGCCGGCGCCGGTCCGTGGTCGGTTGATGCGTTAATCCATGTTGAGATCACCAAAGTAGGGAAAATTCATGACGTTGACGATCTTGTCGGCATTCCTGAGCTTGTCGCTGCCGGCCCAGGAGAGCATCTGCCAGTGGAGGGGAACAAACGCGGCGTCCGCGTACAGAATGCGCTCCACCTCCTGCAGCATGGTGGCTCGCTTGGCGCGGTCCGTTTCGCTCTGGGAAGCCAGGGTCAACTCATCCACTTTAGGATTGCAGTAGTTGCCACTATTGTACTGGCCGTAGCCGGTTTCCTTGTTGGGGCACATGTACAGGAACTCGAAGAAATTGGCGGAGTCCTCGGTATCCGAGTGCCAGCCGATCATCTGGATATCGGCGACCTGGGCATCGAACTCATCCCAGTATTGCGCTTTGGGCATGGTCTTGAGCTCCACCTTGATGTTGATCTTGGAAAGCATGGAGGCCACCGCTTCAGCGATCTTTTCATCGTTCACATAACGGTTGTTCGGGGCGATCATGCTGACCACGAAGCCCTGTTCGTGACCGGCTTCCTTCATGAGCTGGCGGGCCTTTTCGAGGTCGAACCTGGGGGACAAATCCGCGACGTAGCCCACGTAGCCCGGGGGTGAATTCTGGGCGGCAACAGTGGCACGGCCTTTCATGATTTTGTCAACAATGCCGGTGTTGTTCACGGCGTAGACGATGGCCTGGCGTACCTTTGCATCTTTGAATTCGGGGCGCCGCTTCTGGTTGAGCTGAAAGGTGATGACGCGCGTACCGGGCATGGTGATGAGCTGAATGCCCCGGCTGTTCTCGATGCGATCAAAATCCTGCGGCGGCACCGGCATAATGAAATCGACGTCCCCGGCAAGCAGGGCGGCTACCCGGGTGGCGTCCTCACTGATGGGCGTGAGGATGATGGTGTCCACATTGCCCCGGTTCTTGTCCCAGTATTCCGGGAACGCCTTCAGCACCCATTTTTGGCCCGGTTCGCGGGATTCGACGTAATACGGCCCGGTACCCGATTCATGTTCGTTGGCGAAGGAATATTCTGTTTTTACAATGGCATCCTTGTCCAGGCCCTTGTCATCCTTGCCGGAATAGAACTGGGAATCCATCGGGAAGATATAGGTGCACATGTTCAGGGTGAGGCCGTACGGCTTTTTGGTCTTAAGGTCGATAGTGTGGTCATCGACGATCACCGGTTCTGCAAAGGGTTCAAAGAGCCCCTTGAAATCCTGGCTCTTCTTGAGCCTTGCCAGAGTCCAGGCGACGTCTTTGGCGGTGAAGGGGTTGCCCGAGTGAAACCTGACATCCTTGCGCAGGTGAAACCGGACGGTGAGAGGATCGAGGCGTTCCCATTTCTCCGCCAGTCGAGGTTCGAACTGCACGTCCTGAGTCCACCGAATGAGGGGGTCATAGACCATGTGCGAGTACTGCAGCATTCCACCGGATAACTGGACATGCGGATCCAGGGAAACCGGGTCGGCGTCCATGGCCAATCGCAAGGTTGCCGCCCGGGCCAACCCCGAACCGGCAAGAATGACAATCGACAAAATGACAACTAAACGCTTCATACGCAATCCCTCCTTGTTAGGTCAAGAGCTTATTTCGTTATCATGCGCATACTCCCTCTTCCCCTGCGGGGCACACACCCCGTCCGTCCGCGGGGGGAAGGAACCCAATACCTTGAAATCGTTCGGGTTGAGGCACTGCGCCCCACCCACGGAGTCACGTGTGCCTGACGATCAGCCCTCGAGGGAGAAGCATCTCCCACTCTCAGGCCTGCCGCCAGGTCACTACGCCGCCGATGGCAACAGGGCGGCGGTCAATCAGGCCGGCTCCCGAACGAACTCGACCATAGCAGAAAATGGGATAGGATGGTAGGCATTTCGTGCCACCGAGGCACACCCTGCCCACCGGCAAAGCCTCTTATCCAAAGGGGTCTCTTAAGGCAGGGAATCCATCATTCATCCAGCATACGCGGGCAGCATATCTCCTTCCATTCCGTCAGCCTTCCATCCACGCACACCCGGCACTCGTCTCCCTGACAGAGCTCAGCCCCGTCCGCCAATTCACGCCCCTCAAACACGCACGCGTCTCTTTCCAACGTTTCCATATGGTTCTCCTTCTGTGTTACTATGCCTCGGCAGAACGTTTTCCATACTATTGAATAATCATTACCGGGAACCATTGCACGGTACGAGAGGGAAATGACTCGATGCATAACATAGAGGCTCTGGGTTTCGACCTATTCAATACCCTGATCACCGTCCGCCCCGATGCTCTCGATGCCGCTCTCACGCGGTTGACCGACAGCCTCGAGGGGAACGGCGTGTCGCTGGACTGTGAGGTGTTTCGCCGCGATCATCGGCAGGCGGCGCTGCGCTTCATTGGGGAGACGCGCAGGGACGGCAGGGAAACGCACAACCGTTTTTGGATCAGTGCGGCGCTGCAGCAACAGGGCTACAGCATCGGACCGGATGAGGGAACCATTGCTGAAGCCGTGGAAGCCTATTTTTCCGCCTTCCTGGACTATTCGACATTGATCCCCGGCACCGCGGAAATGCTCGCGAACCTCAAGGCAAAATATCCTCTGGGGTTGCTCTCCAACTTCACCCATGCACCGGCGGCGAGGCGCATATTGGAAGTGCTCGGTTTGATGGATTTTTTCGAGGTGATCCTGATATCCGGCGCCATAGGCTATCGCAAGCCGCATCCAGTGGTCTTCGGCATGCTCGCGCACGAGCTGCGCCGCGGTTGCGCGCAAATTGCCTACGTCGGCGATGATCCCGAACCGGATGTGGAGGGAGCTCTCCGGTCGGGAATGCGGCCCATCTGGATGACTTATGTGCGCGATAGGAAAATTCCGTTTGCCCCGGGAGTCGCTTCCGAGCAGTTGCAGGATGTGGATGATCGGGTCCCGAGAATATCGTCCTGGCCCGAACTGCTCGCCCTGCTGAAGGGCTGAGGGTGGAGGCGGAAGCGACGGTCCAAGGTCATCGGCGGAGAGCGTGACCGGCGTTCTCGCACGAGCTGCTAGTCCCGGGAGCGGCAGTCGGCTTCGCCCGGCAATTGTGTGACGACTTTCGGCGCTGCGGCGGCTGCAGTCCGGTTGAACATGAGGTAAAAAAACAGGATGGCGCTGAGGTTCACGCCGGCGACCGCGAAAAAACTGTTTTTGAAGCCAATCCTTTCGATGATGATGCCCATCACCAGTGAGCTGAGCATCATGCCGAAATAGATGCAGCTGTTATAGCCGCCCATGGCGAGGCCTCGCGCATCGGCCGGCACCACCTCCGAAATGAGCGCTCCGACTGCCGTGAAGGCTACCCCCATGCTGATTCCCAGCCCGGCGGCGAACACCATGAAGGTGACGAGGCTGTGTGCCAGGCCGAAGCCGAACATGCAAAGAGCAAAGCCCAGCAGCCCCACGATCACCAGGTTGCTGCGGCGGGCGACTTTGTCGCTCAGTTGTCCGAAAGGGATGCGTGAAAGGGCGTTGCACACGGCCTGAGTGGCAAAGATGATACCGATGCCGCTGATGCTCACACCGTGCCCTTGGGCATGGAGGGGAATAAAAGTGACAAACATCCCGAGACCGAAGCAACCGCCCAGGGTCACCATCCAGCAGGCAAGCAGAGGGGTGTTTTTGAGAAATTCTTTGGCCACCACCCGGGTGTTGCGTTTAGGCGGTCTGTTGATCAGTACGTGGCGAGCGCGCGGAAGATAGCACAGCACCAGCCAGAACAGTGCAAAGATCAGGACGCCCGACACCAGGAAAACGCTGAGGAATCCGAACCGCTGTGCCGTCATGCCTCCAACGGCAGGCCCCAGACTCATGCCTCCGTAAATGGCCAGGGTATACCAGCCATAGGAGCGTCCCAGATGGGTGAGGGGAGAGAAGTCGGCAACAAACGACATCATGGTGGGAGCGAATGCGGCCAGCCCCATGCCGAACAACACATAAATCCACATCAACTGCTGCGCGCTGCTGCTGAAGTAGAGCATCACGGAGGTCAGGGCAGAGATCAATAATCCGCACAGAATGAGCAATTTACGTCCCAGACGGTCGGACAGGATGCCCAGGGGAAGAGAGAGCAGGCCCGCCGTGAACAGGAACGAGGAGTTGATCATGCCCACTTCAGCAGTGTTGGCACCGAACGATTTAGCAAACAAAGGAACTACGGGAATGCGCATATACGAGCCGAGATAGCAGGTGAACGTCACGCCACAGCAAATGAAAAGCAGGGCCTTGTAGGAATGCGTGGGGTTGCCCGGGTCCGGATCCATGGGCCATCATCCTTGGTCAAATGAGGTGTTATGCGATTTGCGTTGCAGCGTCGCAGGGGTGTTCCGTTACCCTTCAATCGCCTCGCTTGAGGTTTTAGCGGCCCTTTCTATTTCCCGGTTGACCCTATCCAGGGTGTCCCAGACGGCTTTTGCGGGAGCGGCCAGGTGCCATTCTTCCGGCCTGGTTGTGTGGGCTTCTGCTGCCCCGATGAAGCGGTAGAAGTGCACGGCGCAGCCCCGATATTCTTCATTGTCGCCGTTCCAGCGCACGAAATTTCCCGGGAAGATGCCGGCAATCTTCCAGCCGCCCTTGATGCACCAGTACTGGGTTATATCGTGCCAGGTTTCGCAAAAGGTGGTCAGATATTCAGCACCGGAATTGTAGGCGATTTTGCGCGTCATTCGTCTGAGCTCGTCGGTCAGCTTGCTCTGGCGATAGTCCGGATGAGTGGCGGCAAAGGTGTATTCCACTTGCAGATTCTTGGTAAATTTGGTCAAGAGGGTCGCCGAGACCACCTGGTTCGTTGCCAGCTCCTCCACCACCGTCATGCAGTAGACGCGCCTGAGCGAATCCTCATCCCAGTTATCCTCGAGGGCCACGCACCCTTCATAACGTTCGGGATCGAGCAGGAATTCATGCGGTGATCCGTATATTTCGGGATAGGCGATGCGCCACAGGGCCGCGGCCGAATCGATCAGTTGCCGGCGCAGCGGCCTCACTTGAAAACGGCCCTCCGCAAAGGGTTGCGATACAAAGCGCGGCCATACGACGCGCTTTTCAGAAACCGCTCGGGTGCGGCAGGTGCGCCTCATCTTCTTATAGGGTTTTGATCCTTGCATATTGATCGTCATTCCGGTCGCCTCCCTTGTTCAGGTGGAATGAGCTGCGATATATGATCGAAACAGCCGGGAACCGGACCTTACTCGCGCGGGCCTTCCCAGCGGCGAAACAGGCTGTGAGGAATGCGGAAGCAGTCGAGCACCTTGCCCACTGTTTGCCGAATGATGTCGTCGATGGTTGCGGGAAAATGATAGAAGGCGGGAACTGGAGGAAGAATTACTGCGCCAAGCGAGGCGGCGGCCAGCATCAGTTGCAGGTGACCTTTGTGCAGGGGCGTCTCACGCACTACCAGCACCAGAGTGCGCCTCTCTTTGAGAGTGACATCGGCTGCTCGAATCAACAGGTTTTCATTGTACGAATTGGCTATGGCGGAAAGGGATTTGATGGTGCACGGGATGACCGCCATGCCTGCAGTGAGGAAGGAGCCGCTGGCAATAGGGGCGGCCAGATCGGTTTCCGCGTGCACGTGATCGGCAAGGGACTCCACTTCCTGCAAAGAGACGTTGGTTTCAAGAGTAAAATTTCGGCGTGCCGCCGCGCTGATCACCACATGGCTTTCGTAGCCCAGCCGGCGCAAAGCACGCAGCATTTCCAGCCCATAGATCACGCCACTGGCGCCGGAGATTCCCACCACAATCCGCCTCGAAGAGTCATTCACGGATCTTTCCTGCGCTTTCCTGTTGCACAATGCTGTCCATCAATGCATAAACATTTGTGACGATCTGGTGGATTCCCGAGGGCTCCAGATGGTCCCAATGAATTCCCGCGACCACCACAACCTTGGCATCCAAAGCTGCCGCCAGGCGTTCTGAGACTTTCTTGGCAAGCTCGTCCTCCTTGTGTCCCACATAGCAAAATACCGAGGCGGACGCCGACAGCCGCTCGGGATCGGCCAAGCTTGGCCTCGACTGGGCCATGGCTACGGCGCCGATATGGGCTGCGCCTCCCCAGATGGCGACGAGATAGTCGTTGCCCAGGCGCTGCAGGAGGGCGCAGATACGGAAGCCGCCTTGTTCTGTCTCAAAGTAACGGGGTTCCAGACTCATGACCGTTTGCCCGACCGTTTCAGGGTGTTCTTATCGCCGCTTGTTTGAGGTAAACACTATATGAGATAGCATCCCGGGTTACAAGTATAAAGCCAGCAATTGTCAGCCAGAGTTAAGTGCAGATCCGACAGGGTTGGTGGCTGCGCGTTTTTTTGCGCCGTAACCCACCACAGGCCGTGACTGCAGATGAACCCTGATCCCCAGTGGGTACAGCGTTTATCCGCGTGCATCTGCGGCAAAGAAAGGCCGGTTTTCATAGCCGTTGGGTGCGGACGGTTGTGACGACCGGGCACAGAATTGTTGAAAAATGGTCAAACTCTGCTAGGATGCTGGGAACCTGTCCGGGAATTGGGCTTGTGTCCTTTTCGGTCATAGCGGTGGGCGCCGGCTTCCAGAATCATGTGCTCCTCTGGATTCCCGCCTCCCCGGCGGTGTTTCGCCGAAATGACCAGGGATGCACTCTGGCTCTCTTCCCGAACATCCTCCTGGGCCAAAGGGAAAAACCATAAAATAAGGAGATTTCAGCATGAAGAAGACCGCCTTACTCGGGATTTTGTGTCTGCTTGTCGTGTTCCCATGGATCAACGCAGGCGCCGCCAACCGGCCGATGCCCGATGACGTCGCCGAGCGCCTGGTGGATCTCGGAAGCTGCATCGATTTTCTGGAGAAGACCGACAAGCTGGTACGAGTCAAAAGCGAAGTCGATCCCAAGTACGAGCTGGCAGGGATTGCCAAAATGTACGAGGGCAAAAAGTGCCTGCTGTTCGAACAGGTAAAGGGGAGCGACTACCCGGTCTTCATCGGTTTGCTGTGGAATCGCAATACCATCGGGGACCTTTTCGCGGTGCCCAAGGAAGAAGTTCCCTTCGTGATCGCCGGGGCCATCGGACCCTGGAAAAAGAATAAGGACCAGTATCCATCTCCCATACTGGACAAGGGACCGGCCAATGAAGTGGTGGAACAGGAAGTGGACCTCTATAAACTGCCGGTTCCCATTCATGCTCTGAAGGATGGAGGCCCCTATTTCGATTCATCCGTGGTGGTCGTGAAAAACCCGGAGACGGGCATACCCAATATATCGATTCATCGCATGATGGTCACCGGCAAAGACCGGCTCACCTTCTTGATCGATCCCGGCCGTCACCTGGGTGAGTACCTCGAGATCATGGAAAAACGCAATGAGCCCTTGCAGGTGACCATCAATAACGGTGTGGGCCTGGCCCCCTGGATTGTTTCCGCGATTCCGCGTCAGGGAGACGGAAAACATGGGATTGCCAGCCATATCCTGGGCCGTCCCGTGCGCTTGATGAAGGCCCAGACGGTGGACGTGCCGGCGTTTGCCGATGCCCAGTTCGTGATCGAGGCGGAAATCCTGCCCAATGTGCGCGAACCCGAAGGTCCCTTTGCCGAGGTCACCGGCTACTACGCCCACAGAGACAATCGCTGGGTGATGCAGGTCAAGGCCATTACCCATCGCAAAGACCCCGTTTTCCACACGCTGCTGTCAGGGCAGGAAGTCTGGAACGCGGTGGGCTTCACCGCCGAAGCAAAAATTTTTGCTACAGTCAAAGAGAGCGTACCGCAGTTGCAGCGCGTCTATCTCAGCCCCGGCGGATGCGGTTTTTACGGCGCGGTGGTGCAGGTGGAAAAAGACGGGCCGGAGGTGGGAAGGAAAGCCATCGAGCAGACCTTCGCCGCTTTCCCGCCGCTGCAGCGTGTGGTTGCCGTCGATACGGATGTGAACCTGTACGATCCCATCGATGTCAACTGGGCCATCACCACCCGCTTCAATCCTGACTCCGACCTGATGATCATGAAAAATCAGCCCGGTCACATCCTCAATCCGATGGTTCAGATCAACCCGGACGGGAAGGGCGGAACAGTGACCAAGATGGGTATGGACGCCACCGCTCCCTATCCGCGCACGGACAAATTTGAGCGGGTGAAATTCATCGAGGTGGACTTGAACAAGTATCAGATGGAGTGAGGGTAGGGGCTGTTCAGCCAATGGCGGCAGCGGCCATACAACTCCACGGCATCCACAAGACTTATCCGGGCAGAGGGGCAGTCCCGCCGGTGCATGCCCTGCGTGGAATCGATCTGGAGGTTGATTCCGGTGCGGTGTTTTGCATTCTTGGCCCCAACGGCGCCGGCAAGACGACGCTCATTGCAATCCTTGCCGGCCTGCTCTACCACGATGAGGGCAGGGGATACGTCTGCGGTTTCGAAATATCCAGGAATCGCCGCAGAATTCGCGAAGTGGTCAACTTTGCCAGCGGCCATTCCAATCTTCCCGATAATTTCACCGTGGACGAAACCCTGAACTATTTCGGTATGCTCTACGGCCTGGCCAAAAGCAAACGTAGCAGGCAAACGGAACGCCTGACGGAATTCTTCGAGCTTGGTGCGTATCGCAAAATCCCCTTCAACCAATTGTCGACCGGATTGAAGCAGCGCCTGGCCCTTGCCAAATCCCTCATCAATGATCCGCGCATGCTGTTTCTGGATGAGCCTACAGTCGGTCTGGATCCCAAGGTGTCCCGGTTGATCCGGGAACGTTTGAAAGAGCTCAACAGGACGCGGCAGACCACCCTCATTCTGACCACCCACCAGATGGACGAAGCCGAGCAGATGAGCGACCGCATCGGGTTTCTCAGGGACGGCCGCTTCATTCGCATCGCCTCGGCCGCACAGCTCAAGCGGAGCGTCCGGTTGCAGGAACGGATTACCATCCGGGGACGCAATCTGGGAATGGCGGTGGATCGGCTGCAGGGGATCGCGGGCGTGTCCTGCACTCTCCTCAGCGACCGGCAGATGAATTGCCAGGTTGATTCCCGTGAACAGCGACTGCATTCCATCCTGCAGTCGCTCCTGCAGGCGGGTGCCTGGATCGAGGACATCAGCATCGCTCAAGCCACTTTGGGGGACGTCTTTGTCAAACTTGCAGAGCCATCTGATTCGGATTAATGCATTCTTTTTCAAAATCTGGCTGATAACCAAAAAGAGGGTGTTTCACCTCTTCGAGATTCTTTTCTGGCCGGCCATAGGGCTCGTGTCGGTCGGCCTGCTCACCCGTTTTCTGCACCTCGACGGCGATATGGTGGCGTTCGTTCTGATTGGGGTCATCGCTTTGAGTATCGTGCAGATCGGGCAGTTGGACATTTCCTATGTCATTTTATACAGCATTTGGAACAAGAGCCTGAAGCAGGAGTTGGCTGCGCCGGTGAGCATGTTTCATCTGATCGCGGGTTCCTGGTGTATGGGGCTCATTCATGCTCTGCTGGTCCTGTTCCTTCTGTCGGCGTTCAGTGCCTATGCTTTTGGCTTTCGCCTCCTGCAGCAGGGGATTATACCGATCATTCACTTTTTCTGCGGGCTGCTGCTCACCTCAGCTGCCGTCGGGATTTTTGTTTGCGCCCTGGCGTTCCGATTCGGCGGGCGGGCTCACGTGGGCGCCAATTCCATCGTGAGTGTCATGATCCTGCTGAGCGGCATCTATTATCCGGTAGAGGTTCTTCCGCGCCCCTTGCAGATGGTTTCCGCCATCCTTCCCGTTACCTACTTTCTGGAGTATTTTCGATCTTTCTACGGCTTTTCCGCCGGCGCCACCGGCCATCCGCTGGTGCTGGGCTATGTGCTGGCGATTCTGTACGTGACAGCAGCCGCCGGTGCGCTGCTCGTTGCGGTGCATGATTCTAAAAAATCCGGCATCCTGCTGAAAATGTCCGAATAGGCATCGATGAAAATCAGCAAACGATTGAAGAAAAGTGCCCGAGAAGCGGCGCTTGTAGTCCTCATGCTGACCGACCTGGTGTGCTGGCGCAGCGGGTTGCTCTTCTGGGCGGTCGTTTTGTACTTCCTGGTGGATTATCTGGGTTACCGGCGTGAAGCGTCGCTTAATTTCAAGCACTCCCAGACCATTCGCAAGAGCATGACGCTGGCGGATATCCGGGCCATTGAAGAAGAATACACGCGCCGGAGCGATTTCGACACCTTCGAGAAACGGGCCGCGATTCGTCCGCCGCTGGACAGGCACTTTTACCTGGGGCGCTATCGACGGGTGCAGCAGATGCTCGATCGGTATGCCGCCGGAGCCGGCAGAATCCTTGATCTCGGCTGCGGATTCGGCATCCATACGCTCTATATTCTGCGCCATCTGCACATTCCTGTGGTGGGGCTGGAGCTCAACCCGATGAAGATGATGCAGGCCGTCCGGGCGTTTCAACTGCAGCCCGGGTCGGCGGATCTCGAGTGGGTGTGCGGCGACGCGGCTCGGCCGCCGTTCAAGAAGGCCGGCTTCGACTGTATCCTGTGCACGGAGGTGCTCGAACATCTGCTGGAACCTGCGGCCGGGCTTGCCGCCTGTCGCGATCTGCTGCGCACAGGTGGGCTGCTGTTGCTCACAACCCCGAGCAGCCATAACCTGGACTACAGCAACAATCCCTTCAGAGTTGCGGAAAAGATCCTCAGTCTCGCCTGGGACGGGGTGCTGCCGCCATACCACAACCTGCACGCGCAATTTGAATTCAACTGGAAAAAGCCCGAACCGGCCTATGGGATTCACTATCATTTCTCGCGACAACAGCTGGCGCGCCTGCTGCGCCGCAATGGTTTTGAGACGGTCTGGTGGGGGAGTTACGAAGTCGAAGTGCTGCCGTTTCTGGTGGTCGAGCTGCTGGCGCGAGGCAATGTGGACGTTATCGCGCGCCGGGTCGACCCTTTGGAGCGCCTGGCGGAAAAAATTCCCCTGCTCGCTCGTCTGGGCCAGCACCTGCTGTGGGTCGCCAGGAAAACCGGCTGACGAGCTTTTGGAAAGCACTCGACCGGGCAGGGGCAGAGCCTCCCCCCCCTCAGGTTAGCCGGGTGTCACCGCCGCTCCAGAGGGTGCCGCGGATATAGAGTTGCTCGGGAGGACACAGGCTGTCCATCAGGCAGTGCGGATTGCCCCGGGCTACAATGAAGGTGGCGGGCATGCCCTTTTTGATCACGCCCAATTCGTCATCGAGGCCGAGCAGTCGGGCGGCATCCCAGGTGGCGGCGCGGATGGACCATTCCAGAGAATAGCCCGCGGTCATCAGCAGCTTGATTTCTTCACTCAGGGCCTGGCCGTGGTTAATTCCCAGGCCGCCCGCATCGGTTCCCAGCGCAATGGGAACCTGCAGCGTTCTTGCCGCCGCCATTTGTTCCAGCTGATGATCCAGGTTTTTTCTGGCGACGTCTGCCCGGGAGCTTCCGTTGTCCGGAAGATCAGCGTAAACCTTCATGCTGTAGGCGGTAGGAACCCAATAGACCTGGCGATCGGCCATCCACTGGAGATTGTCCGGACCCATAAAATAGCCGTGCTCGATGGAATGACAGCCCGCTTGCAGCGCCTGCCGCACCGGTTTTTTCCCGTTGGCGTGCACCATGGTCCTGAGGCCCTTGTTGCGCGCTGTTCGGACAGCCGCAGTGAGCTCCCCTGCGTGGAACTGGGGCGGAGTCTCCTTGCCGAAGTGAGTGAGACTGTTTACTCCCGAATTGGCAATTTTGACGTGGTCGGCCTGGATGTTCTGCTCGGCAATGGCTTCGGCCAGACTCTTTCCATCCTGCGGCGGGCGCCCTATGAGCCGGCCGTAGCGACCGCGGGAACGCCACCCTTTGCCCGCTGCCAGAAGGTGTATGGGGAGTTGATCCTGTGCCAGTTTCTGGTGTTTGTAGCGAAGTGCATGAGCCGCATAATCGCCGCCGTCGCGAATGGCGACAACGCCGTATGTCAAATGATCCATGAGATGAGAGCGGATCATTTTCCCCGCCATGTCAAAATCGAAGTTCAACTGTTTCCTGCGCAGTTCCTCGGCGGTGGTTCCCGACATGCACAGGTGCACGTGGGCATCCAGCAGGGCCGGCAGCACTGTGGCGTGCGAGCAATTGACAAGATCGGGTGCGTACATGTCTGCCTGCCGTGCCCGTCTGACCGAGTGAATCAGGCCCTGCTCGACTCGAATGAACATGTTTTCCCGCAGCGGTTGCCCTGTTCCGTCAATCAGCCATCCGGCAAATAGCGAAAACGATTCAATCATGTTTGTTTGGGTTCCGTAGTGAAATGGCCCGTCAATTCCGGGTTCAGCACCTTAACTCTTTATTCGCTTCCGGAAAAGAGTTAGTTTTCATGGAGATCATTTGGAGCGGGAGGCAAGCTGCGACGTGCATCTCATGAGAAGGGCTCTATGGGAGACGGCTGCATGAGAAAAGGGTTGGCAGTGCAGATAGTGTGGGTGCTTGTGGTGGGGACGGCATTTTCCGCATGCACCCAACATGTGATCGCGCCCGACCTGCGGGATCGAGCGGTGAATGCGCCCGCGTTTGTGGCGGTGCTGGAAAATCCTGAGGGTTATCTCGGGCAGATGGTTATCTGGGGAGGGATCATCATCGAAACCGTCAATGAGCCCGGCTATACCCTCATTAAGGTGCTGCAAACACCGCTGGAAATCGGGCAAATGCCCGGCAATGGAGACTACTCGCAAGGCAGGTTCATCGCCCGGGCAACAGGCTATCTGGACGGCGCAGTCTATGAAAAGGGCCGAAAGGTCACCGTAGCCGGCAGGATAACGGGCAAGGAAGTGCTCCCTTTGAGCGGCATCGAGTATACTTACCCCGTTGTTTCTGTTGCACAGATTCATCTCTGGCCGCCTGCGCCCGCCTATAACGCTCCGTATTATTACCGCCCCTATTTTTGGGGATGGGGATGGTACGGTTCGTGTCTTTCCCGCCCCTGGGGCTGGGGACCCGATTGCCTGCCGTGAGGACGGAGGGCGGACGACAAAGGGCGGAGTTGATTTGCTGGAGGCCGATTGTCGGTGGCACGACGACGGCGTGATCATGCGTGGCATCCGCCGGTAAGGGCCCGGCTACACCTTGTGGGCAATGGCCAGGGGCAGTGGTGCGCCGAGACGGATGCCTTCGGTGGAAATCAGGGCTTGATAGGGCCAGGCTTCTACTCCGGCGTCCAAGGCCTGCCAGAACAAATCGGCAAACGTGCTGTCGATGAAATCCGCCGGCGCAAAACAGCGGGCCTCGGGTCTCTGAATAAGATAGAAGCAGGCGACGCGCTGGCCCGATCGAGCCAGCTCCATCAGCTCCAGCAAGTGCTTCCGGCCTCTTTCGGTCGGCGCGTCGGGAAAATAGGCCACCTCATCTTCCACCAGGGTGACGTTCTTGGCCTCGATCCAAAGAGCACCATCGGCTCCTGTCAAGCGGGCGTCGAGCCGGCTGGAGCCGACTTTGGCTTCGCTCCGGTAGGCTGAATATCCCCTCAGTTGCGGGATCAAGGACATTTCCCAGGCTTTTCGCAGCATCCGGTTGGGTGTCAGGGTGTTGACTCCCACCCAGGCATCGCCCAGTTTTATCAGCTCCAGCGTGTGGGATAAGCGACGTCCGGGCCGCTGCCCCGGTGATAGCAGAACGTCGGCTCCGCGCCTGAGCAAACCGAGCATGCTTCCGGAATTGTTGCAGTGCACCCAGAACCGCGCGTTTTGCCTTTCCACTTCGACCAGGAAACGCTTTTCTCTGCGGCAAAACCGCGCCGTCAGGCAACCGTCAGGAAATTTTATCAAGGGACCGCTCGGCTCATCACAAGTTGTTAAAACGGTGGAGGCCGGGGAAGCGCACACTGGGACGCAAACCCCAACCTGCACCTGCCTGCATTTCCACGCACTGCCTCGCTCGGCGGGTGACCGGCGCTGTGCGTGGGCTCACCAGTTGAATACCTGGTCGAGCTCTTCATCCTTGACAGCGAAGGTGACATTGTGCGGGGCGAGCCTTTCCTGAGTGAAGAAGCGCGGCAGTCTGTCCTGGTGCGCGGTGAAGCCGGCGCGGGCATTGAAATCGCGCTCCATGGAAAGGATCTTCTTGCCCAGATCGGTGACTCCATCGGCCGCCAGGTCCAGCCCATAGAAGGCGTTGATCATATCCAGCAGTGCCTGAAACGTTTCCGGCTGATCCAGCAGGGCAAACGCAATGAACAGGCACATGCCGGTGGCATCGACCGCTGCGGTGGCAATCTGCAGGTCCCTGGAAAGCTCGATCTGCCCCTGGGGTTTTAACGGATCGACTTCTCCGCCCACCTTGAGGATGTTCGCCGTTACCGCGTAGCCCGCCGTATGATCGGCGCCCATGGGGCTGGTGGCATAGGTCACGCCCACTCCCTGGACGGCTCTCGGATCGTAGGCGGGGAGCGCCTGCCCCTTCACCACCGGGACTCTCTCGACCCCGAACACCTTGCCGGTGACGGCCGCTCCATTGCCCAGGATCCGTCCGAGAGGGGTTCCCTTGCCCACTTCGTGCAGCAGGTTAATGGCCCCTTCGGCATCCCCGAATTTGAGCAGCCCGGCCTCCATGGCCACCCCAATGGTCGCACCCATCTCGATGGTGTCCAGGCCGTAATTGTCATCCAGAAAATCCAGCGTGGCAATGGCATCCAGGTCGCAAATGCCGCAGTTCCCTCCATGAGCCCAAACGGTCTCGTATTCGGGCTGCTTGGTGAGGAAATGGCCGTCTTTGTCGTGGTAGATCCCCGAGCAGCGGATTACGCAGCCTCGATGGCAGCCGTGCGTGGCCAGTCCGCCGCGCGCTTTCTCGGTTTCCGCCTGGGTTTCACCGCTGATCAGATGCGCTTCATCGTAGCGCCCCTGCTTGAAGTTGTACGTGGGATAGCCACCCGCCTCGTTGACGATGTTGGTCAACACGTTGGTGCCGTATGCCGGCAGCCCCTGCCCGGTGACCGGATGGTTGCGCAGGCCCTCGACAAAGCGTTTGTTGGCTTCCTTGAATTTTTCCGGGTCCTTGGGGGAGCGCATGGTCTTGCCCGCGTCGTCCAGCACGATCACCTTCACTCCCTTGGAGCCCATCACCGCCCCTACTCCTCCACGGCCGGCATGTCGGGTGGGGCGCATTTCCATGTCGGTGCAGGCGATGGAGGCGGTGCTCATCTTCATTTCCCCGGCGGGGCCGATGGAAATGCAGGCCACCTTGTCGCCGTATTCTCCCTTGATCTTTGCCACTGCGTCATAGTTGGGAAGCATCTTCAAATCGTTGTCGACGCTTATGGTGGCTCCGTCCCTGTTGATGACCACCTTGTAGAGGTCGTCGGTTGGCGGCTTGCCCTCCAGAACAATGGCGGCGTACCCCAGCCGCGCCAGTACCTGAGACGGCTGGCCGCCGGAGTTGGCTTCCTTGATGCCGCCGGTGAGGGGGCTTTTGCAGCCCACCGAAAGCCGCCCGGACATGGCTCCCGTGGTCCCGCTCAAAAGACCCGGGGCGATCACCAGCTTGTTTTCCGCACTCAATGGGTGGCAGGTGGGAGGCACTTCCTTGGAAATGATGGCGGAAGTCATCCCCCGGCCGCCCATTCCGGCGTATCCGCCCAAGGGGGACTCGGTGATCCTGGGGCCGCCTTCGGCACCCATGTCAATGCGCAGTATCTTATCCATGTGTTGTTCTCCTTTCTGCCATGTGTGCAACCTGAAAAGCGGATGAGCAGTGCAATGACGCTATCTGCGTGTTTTTCAAAAGCCGGTGAAATAAGGTCGAAAAACCCGCTAAACCGTGACCATGCAAAGGATCTAAAGCACATCTGTAAGCGCTTGTAAACCTATCAATTTTGGCATAACGACGAACCTTGAAGGCGGCTGCCGGGCCGTCTGAGGGGGGGTGTTTGCCAATGGTTGAAAAGCCGTGTGGATAAACGTAGGCAGGGACCTTGCGCGGTGCTTCAGCGATAATAAAAGCGGAACAGTCGGTCCTCGTCGGTGCCCATCCAGTAGAACAGCAGGGTCAGGTGATTTTCCAGGGATGCGCGCAGGATTCCCTTGCTGCGGTATCGTTGCGGAGAGGTGCGGAGGATTTCGGGGATGATCAGCAGCTTGCCGATTCTGCTTGCACGGCGCACCAGGTCGACGTCCTCCATGAGGTAGCGCTGCCGGTATCCGCCCAGCTGCCGGAACACGTCCGAGCGGCAGAACAGCCCCTGATCTCCGTAAGGAATGCCGAATAGGCGCGTTCTCAGGTTTGCCCAGCGTGCAATGAGATCCATCGCCCGGTCGGTTGGGGCATAGCCCAACAGGAAGCACCCCAGGCTGAATTGCCCATCCACAGCGATCTTGCGCAGCAAATAGCCGAACTGGTCGGGGGGGAGGCTGTCGTCGTGTAGAAACCACAAGATATCCCCCATCGCCTCCCGTGCCCCGCGGTTGAGCTGCATTCCCCGGCCGGCGGCGGACCACACCAGGCGAATTGACGGGTGAAGCCGGGTGAGGTTTGCCAAGGGCGGCCTGGTGCCGGAGAGACTGACAATGATTTCATCTCCCGGCCACAGCCGGGAGTGCAACGATTCGAGTAACGGTCCCAGTTTTTCAATGCCCCTGCGGGTGGGTATGATGATGGACACCCGACTCTGCAGCAGCGGTTGTCTGAAGAAGTGCTCCATATCCTCCGGCCGATCGATATCCTGCTTGATTCGGTTGACGCGCACCCGAAATCCATCTTTTTCAAGCAATTCCCGGGTCCTGGCGAACACCGTAGCGGTGCTCCACTCTTCCGGGGTCAGAGCCGAGGGGCAGGGACGGTCCAGCCCGATGAGGCAAAAGCCGCCGTCCGCTGCCGGGCTTAACACGGCGCAGCCGCGCTCGAGGCGAGCGAAGGCGTCTTCCAGATCCTCCGGTTCCAGATCGACGCTGTCTGATCCGATCAGCACCACCTGCCGGTAACCCGCGGCGAAAGCCCAACGGAAGGCCAAATCCATGCGCTCCCCCAGGTGAGAACCCCTTTGCGGCAAGAATGTCCAGGGCCCGGGGAAGGATTTTGCCAGCTGCGTCTGGTGGTCGGCGGGCGTGAAGCATGCCAGTATGTGCACGCCGGGGTGGGAGCGCTTGAAGTCGGCGGCTACGCCCAGGGTCTTGCGCAACAGCTTGGCATATACGGCGCAGGCCTGGTGATCGCCCAGCTGTGCCGCCAGCCGTGACTTGACTTGACCGGGCCGGGGGTAACGAAGAAAGACGAGGAGTGCCTGGTGGGGAGCATTCATTTCAGGTGGGCTGGCGCTCATGGGCGGAGCACTGAAGGAGTAATGAATAATGAATCATGTTTCAGTACGGCAGACTGCGCAGGGAACGCATGATCAGGGTGAAACCCATGGCGAGCATGCCCATAAGCCCCATGCCGCAGGAGAACCCGGCCAGCAGCACCGGGGCGTATTGGCGCCAGGATAGGCCGTATTTCTTGATGAAGTAATAGCGCCCCAAAAAGGCGCCGATGATTTCCAGGAAGATACTGTGCGGGGTGGACTGCCCCAATCCTCGGACCACGCCGTAGATCAGCATGATCGGCAGTTTCAGGTAGGCCAGCACGGCATAGGTGACGCTTCCCAGGGCCAAACCGATGCCCACGTAATCCAATTTCAACGCCTGAAAAAACGGCGAATCTCCTTCCAGCGTGGCGCTCTGCAGGAGCAGCGTGTTGAGCGCCTGGAGATGCCACAACTGCTGCGCGTAGGGGTACTGGCTGGAGGGCACCGGGGCCAGCCGCCATATGTATTGTGAGAAGAGCAGGCTGGCGATCAAAACGATGGGGATGACGAGAATTTCCGCCTTGATGATGCTGCGAAAGCTGGTGCCGGTGAGCTCGATTTCACGCCACCTCACGGTGGCTTTGCCGTAGTTGTGGAAGGGAATCGGGGCGTACCAGATGCCGATGCCCGAGTAGCCGAAGTACCTGGAGGCCATGATAAAGCTGGCTTCCCGCACCATGGGAAGGGTTATGAACTGGCCGGCAATGCCTTCCATGCGAGCGGAAATGTAAGAAATAATGGGGGTGTAGATAAACCCGTAAGCGACCAGAAAGATCCACGGGAATCCGGGCACGAGAAAGGACGACAGGATCACATAGGCGGTTGTGGAAGCGACGTAAATGCCCAGTGCTATCCAGATGCTGAAGTCGCCGCGTCCCGGTGGAGGTGTGAACAGGGTCTTGAGCCGTTCACGGAAAGACCCCATCTGCTCTCGGCTGAAACTGTAGATGACGTGCACAATGCCGACCAGGGCGATGGCGAGCCCGAGGCCGATGCCGAAGCTCATGTAGAAATCGAAATTGTTGGCAAAGATCGTGTCGACGGTGCCCATTCCCTTGTGCCATCGGTGCAGGATGCCGAAGTGGTGCAGGATGGGATTGGCGATGATCGTCAATATGAGGCCGATGCCCCCGCCGATCACCGCCCAGAAAGGGAGCACCATGCCGAGGAACAGCAATCCGAGATCCAGGTTGATTCCCGTAGCAACGGCGGGAAGATACTCTTCGGTGATGTCGGTGAGCTCAATCCATGGGATGGGCAGAAGATGCACCGGCTCATTCAGAATGACGCCGGAGGCGGCCGGCAGGAGCACATAGACTCCCCCGAAACACAGGCCGATCATGCCTCCTATGGAGAAGATGCGCCATTTCCAGCTGTCCTCCTTGCGCTGCGTGGATTCGGCCAGGGCCATGTTGCCCAGAGCCCCGACCGGGGCCATAGGGAAGGGGAGTTTTTCGACATCGGAGGTGAGCCGATACAGCGCGTATCCCAGGCCGAAGTGGTCGACGGCGGAAATGATTTCAAAGCCCACCATGAGAAGAATCGGGATCAGCCAGTCGCGATGCAGGAAGCTGCGCTCTACAAAAGAATCGGATCCCGGCTGCGGTGCGATCCATTCGGGAATGAACTGGGTCAGTCCGAGCATGCGCGCAGCTTCGGACTGCACCAGGTACTGATTCCAGAGGAGGCCGGAAAAGGGTGAGGCCATTGCAGCTCCGGCCATGTAGTAAAGCACGAACACTTCCTGCTGACGCAGCCGGGTGTAGGCGCGCTTGGCGACTTCCGCAAACAGAATGACGGTGACCCAGCGTGCCGCCGGGCCGATGCCGGTGCCGACCACCAGTCCCAGATACATCGATCCGGGCATCATCAGGAATCCGATGAGGATGGCCCCGACGATGGACTTCCAGCCAAAGCCCTCTTCAAATTCCTCCGGTGGCTTTAAAAGGTCTCGATATTCCTTGAGTTCCTTGTCTTGCTCTTCGTACATCCAAATTCTCCAGTCAGGCAATCACGCAAGCACGATAGGAAGAACACTGGAAAAATGCGAAGCGGTAACAGCGTTGTTCGCTCTGGCCTCGAATCTGCATCGCTTGGGCGCTGGTTCGATCACAAGGGCAGCACATGGTAGCTGATTGGGGTAAACATGCCCACGATCAGCCACACTACGGCCATCACCATGTCTCCCACCACCAATCCGATGAACAGGCGCCGCACTTCCTTATACAGGCTGACGCCTCCATAGCGCAGGGTCAACGCGTTGTTGACCCATCCAATAAAGAAGCTGAACCACAGAATGTCCATGGCGGAACTGTAGGTGGTCAGGTAACCGATGGGGTGCAGCGGCCACCACAGAAAATGATGGTAGCCCAGAACAAGAAAAGTCATGACCGCGGCACCCACCGCCGTGAAGGTGATGCTCCATGCCTTGGCCTGCTCGGGATATTCCAACAGTTGCCCGACGTTTTCATGAACGCGGCGGGACGTCTCGATGGCCCAGTCGTCGGGCAGGGTGGAAATTCCGAATTTGTAGTAGAGAGCCATCATGGCGACAAAGGAGACCACCAATCCCACGCCGATTGCCCAAACCACCCCCCACAGGAAGCGATTGTGCGGGGTGCTTCCATCCGCCAGCCTGGAGGAGTGAAACAGGGACGGTGCCAGCGATTCGCGCATGTCCAGAAAGGTGACTTTTTGCACCACCAGCGCCAGATAGAGGGTGAGGGGGGCGATCATGCGCGTGTTCATGAAGGCCAGGAAGCCGTCCGATGGGGCGGCGGTCAGGGTAAAATACGGCAGTCCACCCTGGCAGATGAGGCGCGAAGCGACCAATTGCAGCATGAAGCACACGGCCAGAAAGACAATGGTCACAAGGACATCCATGCCGAAGAAAGTCATCCAGGCGAAAATGCCCACAAAGCCTGCGGCGAACAGGTAAAAAGCCGATCGGGGGGACATGAGGCCGTGGTATTCGAGCAGGTAATCACGCTTGAAGAGAGAGCGCAGGACGAGCAGCAGATGATATCTGGCCAGCCACAAAATGAACAGGAAAAAAATCCCGAAGGCTCCGACCATCTGCATTTCCTCGACTCGAGAGAGAACCGGGCCGAAGGTGGTTCCGAGGGCGGCGGCGGGCAGTCGCCATCCCAAAAATTCCAGGACGCCGGGCAGAAACCCCCCGAGAATGAAAAAAAACCACAGGCTGAATGAGACTTGGTTGGAAGTGAGGAAGGCAAACCCTATGAAAGCGGGATACAGGTAAATTTTCATCTTGTAGAAGCCGGCCAGCATGCCCTCCTTGGGAACATAGCCCTGCGTGAGGATGAGGGTGGGCATTTCCGGCACCTGCGGAAAATACGTGTGCAGTCCGTTGAACGTGTGCAGAAAGAGGGGAATGCAAAAACCGATGAGGAAATATCGATGGCGCAGGAACTCGAACAGGGTGTTGCTTTCGGATTCCTCACACAGAATCTGGGGAACGCGCAGCAGCGGGAAGTTCATTTTTTCGTTTTCGATCCACTGGTGCGAGAATACCCCGGTCATCCCCAGCAGGGCCGCATAGACGCACAGGACAAGCATTCCCCACCAGAACATCGGCAGTATCCATATATTCCAGGGAATGTGCGTGATGACCTCCCACCATCCCATATCCAGACCACCTTTCAAACCATAATACAGCGGTTGGATGATATCGGGATCCTTGGGGAATAGGGCGGAAGGAAGTAGCGGAAGCAGCAGTTTCCCCAGGTCGCCGGCCGAGGTTGCAAACCAGGCCGGGCTGGTGAGGTTGATGACAAAGGTGCGCAGCAGGCCGGTATAGGCAATGCCGGTGGCGACCGTGACCATGGACCAGATGAGCAGCACCTCGAACAGGTGAAAACGCCAGCTGTTCCTGATCAGGGACAGTACCGGATTGACGATGATCAGCACGAACAGCAGACAGGCGAAGGATATCAGGGGAAAATGTCCGCCCGCGAGCGGACTGTTCTGCAGTTTGACATTGTTGTAAGGGGTGAGGGAGCATGCCAGAACGACCAGCACGAGTCCAAGCACAACCGCCGCAAGACGAATTTTCGGTTCCCTCATGGTCAGGCTTCCTCCAACTGTCCGGCGTAATCCACCGGCGCCAGTTGTTGGTAATGCCCTTTCGCTGCTGGATCCATCAGGCGCCACAGGAGCATCTGTTTGCGCAGTGCCTTAATAAAACTCTTGTTGGCTCGCTCCCACGCGGAACGTTCTCCAGACAACCGGATCATGCGCAGCGCAACCTCCAGGTATCCCGGGTTGTCGGGCGACGGACAGCAATGCAGTTGCAGCCTTTGCTTGATCCCAAAATCAAAAGGGGCCAGCCAAACATTCATGCGCAGGAGCAGACAGACGGGTGCCGGCATCCTGCCTTGCACCAGTTCCGGAGCATCCACGTCCATTTCGGTCTCATCGACGATGAACGCCCCCTGGCTGACGTCCTGGTGGGAACTGTAGAAGGCGTGCAGAAATCCCATGATGCCCTTTTCTTCTTCGTACTTCAACAGAAAGGGAAGGTGCATGACGATTTCTTCTCCTTCAGCCTGGGGCAATGACCAGGATCGATTGATGTCGGGCATGGCGATTTCAGCGGCCATTCGTGCGGGATAGAGGGCCGCCAGGAAAACTACCGAAAAAACCAGAAACATGCAAGCCACGCTTGCCAGAGAAGAGTAATTGAACGTGAGTTGGGCAAAAAGACCTGTGTTTCCCAGGTAATTGGCGCTCAACTGCGCCAGAATGTAGCCGATGACGGTGGATATGACCGCCATGGACAAGGCTTCCACAATGAACAGGAAGCCCACATGAGTCGGGGCAAGCCCCACCGATGTGTAGGTTCCGATTTCCCTCTGACGCTCATGGACATGGCCGATCAAAGTATTCAGGCAGATGAAGATGACGATCAGAATCGGTACGATCAGGTTGGCCACTCCTTGATAGCGCACGGTGGTGCTGGCGCTGTGATACCATATGCCGTCCTGGCCGACGAATAACGGGTAGGCCAGCCAGGTGGAGAGGCCGTCGGCGATCTGCAGGGGCTGCTGCCCGTCGCTGGGAAGAATGGAAATGGCCATCGGTTTGCCGCCGTACTGCATGCAGGTGGAAAAGGGGATGATGACGGTGGCCTTGGGATTAGCGAAGCGAAATTTCTGCGAGATGGGTGCCATCTGCTCACCCGACTGCATCGCCTCGATTTCAGCCTCGGACAGATCCTGGCTGTGAAGCATCTCCTCGTAAGCGGGCGTGATGGGATTCTGATCGAGGTCCTTGGAGGCTTCCATGAGTTTGGCGTCAAAGTAACCCACCACCTCAAACGCGTCTCCCATCAGTGTCACCGTTGCAGCGAGGTCGGTTCGTGGATCGAGTCCGAGTTGCTGAGCCATGTCAACGGGCAGTAAAATGGCGTTCCTTTCGTCCTCGGTGAACCAGCGCCCATGGATGACGATGTTCCGAAAATACTCCGGCGCGTTCCATCCCAGTCCCAGCACGCCTTCCGCCGGCGCACTCATCGCCGGTCGCCGCACGCTGGTGATTGCCTGCGTGCGCATTTCTCCCGGCATGATCCAGCTTCTCGGCCAAACCGAGGATCCTTCACTGAAGCGCGCCTGCATGTCGCTGAGCAGCAGCGTGGTGAGAGGAAACCAGAACTGGTGCCGTATGAGGATGCCCGTATAAGGATTTTCCTGGGCCAGGTTGGTGCTCGTGGTTTTGTGCAAGCTCTTGACGTTGGTGAAAGACATGACGGTGAAGGTGAGAATCACCAGGGTAATACAGGTCAGCGCGGTGCGCAGCTTTCTGCGATTGAGGTTGGACACCCCAATGGCGAATCCGGCGCCGAACGCCTGCCATTTGCTCACCTGGTCCGTTCTGCGATTGGCAACGGCATAACTGTCATGCAGTTCATCCATCTCCCTTTCAAAACGCATGAAAATGATCCAGGCAACCAGCAGAGAAAGGCCCACAATAAAAAAGGCAATGATCACCACCATGGGGCTGTAGGTCAACTGAAAGGCGGGATGCAATGCGCGGATGGTGAAAATGGTCATGAGCAGGATAACGATGAACGCTATGATCTGTCTGTAGATATCGCGAAAACTGAACAGATAGCGCTCCATGCAATAGGCGAAGGGAACAAACAGGGCGATAAAAAACATCACCCCCGTCAATACGTCTCGTTCCGTGCTCTCGATCTGGCTATAGACCACATTCATCTGAGCCCACGCCGCCACGGTGTTCCGCCAGAATTTGTCATAGACTTGATTGGCCAGGCTCTGCCGGGAAGCAGCCAACGCCTGCTCGGACGTCTCATTGATCACCTGCAGATAACGGTTGGAGATGCCGTGTTTGAACAGGTTGGTGAGGCGTCTTCCCACCAGATACTGCAGGTCGCCGGCCACCTGCTTGGGGACCAGAAATATCGACGCCGGGCTGCCGATCAGAAAACCTTTGCCGGTGGGGATCTCGTCGGTGCTGTTGAGCAGGAACAACTCCTTGCTGATCATCGACTGGGACAGGATCAGTTTGAACCGTGTGCCGCGCTCCAAGAAGACGGATATGGCGTTGGTGTCCCGCCCGTCGATCCTGCTGTACCAGTAGCGCACGGGAGTGGTCTCGGTGGCGGCATTGAGCAGTTCGACCTTGGTCAAGTGGCCCATGTCCCGGGGGTCGAAGATGCCCACCACATCGGTCTGCCTGCAATGGAACATGATCAGTGACGTACTTGCCAGGTCGGTTTTCACTTTGATCCGATAGTTCACTTTGCCCGTCTGATTCTTGTCCGCGGTCCATTTGATCAGACCGGTTTGAGAGTCCACCCCGTAGGGTTCAACGATCAGTTTTTGATAGGAAGCCCTCCGGTTGGCGAGCCCCGGAATGAAAAAGGTGCCGTCCTGAAAAGACATGCCGCGAAAGATGGAGTCTCCCTGGATGACATTGACGATGGTGCCGGGTGCCGGTTGATCGGCAAACAGCTCCCCCTGACGAATGAACTTGGTGGTGCCTTCGAGGCCGGACAGGCCTCGCAGCTGGCCTGTGATTCCAGAAGCCAGCTCCTCATGGGAAAAGACCTTGCTGAGGAAGGTCGGGAAGAACCTTTGCAGTCTCTCGATAGTGTCCACATCGACCCGATCCAGGGTGTCATTCGGGGTGGACCAGAATGAGCGGTTGTCGTCCAGGGTGACCAGTCCGACGGCCGGCAGGCCTCCGATGGCGGCAATGTCGCAGCACAGGCACTGTCCGGTATGGCATTGGCCGAAGCTGCCCAGGGCCTCACTGCCCCGCAGCAGGTTCTTGAACATATTGGAAGTGCCCGTTTCGCGCGCTGCCTGCTCGCCGGTTGCGGTCAAAATATCTGCCAGCCGCCGTGATCGCACAATGCGCTTGACGTCTTGGCGAATGGGAAAGGTGTGACCCAATTCAGCCAGACCGACAAAGGGAGAATGGGACGACAAGTTGAGATCCAGATAAAGCACCGGTTCGAGATCGATGAGTTTTCGGGAGAGCTGTTCGGTGGATCTGAGCACCTGGCGTCGGAGCTTCAGTTCATCGCGCCGGACTTTGAGCTCTGGAATCACTCCGTCGAGGAGTTCCCGGGCAAGGATTTCCTGCTCGGGAGTCAACTGGTCCATGCTGCTGACCCAGGAAAGCCTGCGATAGGGGCGGACATCCGCCATATCGACGAGCTCTTCGGTTTCCGAGGCGGATTTTTGATATTGCATTTCCCGTGTCAGTTCATCGACTTTGTCTTTTGCCCTCTCCAGCACAATCTGCCAGATGCGATCACGATCTTTCGGATCGTCGATGGCCAGGGGATCGCCGGCTTCCAGGAGCTCGATCTGATGGTCAACATCTTCCTTTTGCAGACTGAGATTTCGCTTGTCCCGCCGCAGGATTTTGCGTCGAGTGGTCACCGCCCAGGTGAACTGCCTCATTCCGGCGAGTCCCTGGCCGTGACCGGTGGCGGCGAGAAACAGCACACTTCGGTCCGGCGGGTTCTTGGCCAGTTCCCGTGCCAGTAACAGCATCATGGCGATGGAAGTGGATTCACCCGCACCCGGCGCCAGCCCCAGGATGTGTGAGGAAGCGTCGTAGAAGGCATCCAGCACGATCAATTCATTGCGCAGTTCGGGAGACTTGCCGGGCAGAATGCCGTAGCAGTTGTAGACCAGTTTGTGTTGCCATCGGGCCTTGGACTTGACCGTTGCCGAAACGTTTTGCTGCAGTGCCAGCTGTTTGAGCTGCTCGCCGATACGCTGCGGAACCCAGTAGCGCGGGAAAGCCACCGGCGTGGGAATGTCTTTTTCCTTGAACTGCCCGCGGGAAGAATCCCCGCTGCCCAGAAAAATCAGCGCCTTGGCCCCCAGCATCGAGGCGTTCAGCCAATTTTGAAAGGAAAACATATCCATCAGAACAATATTGCCCTGAATCTTCTTGCCGTTTAAGTCGGCAAAATTGCCTGCTCCCACGTAAATCAAACTTCCCGTCAGACCTTCCGGGGGGGTGGTGGGCAGGTACACCATGTTGGGCCCCCAGGGGTAGATCTCCAAGGGTGGCTGTCCGTCGACCTCGAGTGAGGCGGAAACGACTTCCGGGATGGGGGTGAGAAAGTCCTGCACGCCGACTTCTTGTAAACCTGCCTGGCGGAATGCTTTGAGGATGTAGTCGGCCGCCTTTTCAGATCCGGGCGAGCCGGTGGAGCGGTCTTTGATGCCGGCAAAAAACGCCATGTCACGCAGCATGTCCTGGGCGACGGCGTCACCAACCCTCCCGCACCCGATGACCGCCCCTGCAATCAAAGCAAAGGCGCAGACCAGCGTTGGGATCTTCTTCCAGCATGGTGCCAAGTTTTTCATGCCACTTCACCAATGGAGATTTTGAGTTTATCTCGATCTTCAATGCGGTCGATTCGGCCGTCACGAATCCACACAACGCGGTCTGATACGTTCAACATTTTGACATCGTGGGTGGCCGAGATGATGGTGACGCCCCTTTCCTTGGAAAGCTGTTTGAGCAAAAAGATGATTTCCTCGCCCGTTGTCAGGTCGAGGTTTCCCGTCGGTTCGTCCGCCAGCACGATAGCCGGGTCGTTCGCCAGCGATCTGGCGATGGCGACCCGTTGCTGCTGACCGCCGGACAACTCCGAAGGCTTATGATGATAGCGCTCCGCCAAACCGACAATTTTTAGAAGATCCATGCCCTTTTCGGTATATTCGTCACGATTCATACCGGCAAAAACCATGGGCAAGGTGACATTTTCAATGGCGGTCATGACCTGGATGAGGTTGAATGTCTGAAAGATGTAGCCTATTTTTCGGCAGCGCAGCCAGGCCAGTTCGTAAGCGTCCAACTGCGCCACGTCCACTTCATCGATGAATACTCTCCCGGAGGTGGGCTTGTCGAGGGCGCCGATCATATTGAATAGAGTCGACTTGCCCGATCCCGAAGGCCCCATGATCGACAGGTATTCCCCTGTCTTTATGGTGAGGTCGACTCCCTTGAGGGCTTCGACCTTGTTGGTCCCCATGCGAAAAACCTTGGTCACCTCGGATAGCCTGACGACATTGTGTGTTTCATCGCGATACATGATCCGTCCTGTATTGGAAATTATTCCTCCGCCCTCAAAGCCACTGCCGGCTGCATTTTAGCGGCGACCAGTGCGGGATAAATGACCCCGATCAATGATAAAAATACGGCCAGTCCGGAGGCCCAGCCAATGGTGGAGAGCATCTGCTGAAACGGCCAAGAGTAGACCACCGCAAAGCCGAACTTCCACAGGAGAGACAGGGTGGCCACCAGCACTCCCAGCACGCTGCCGCTGACGCCGCCCAGCAAACCCTGATAGACCGCTTCAAGCAAAAAGATGCGCACCACAAAGCTGTCCAGGGCACCCAGGCATTTGATGGTGCCGATCTCGCGGAATCTCTCGGTGACTGCCATGAGCTGGGCGTTGATGATGCCGACGACGCAGACCAGTACCGATAAAATGGCAAGCCATATGTCTTTGGGGCTGCTGCCGAAGCCTTTCTCCGTCAGCTCATATCCGCTGGAAGCGATCAGATCCTGCAAAGATTTGTCGGCGTGCGGCCAAATGGCATTGAGCATGTCATAGCTGGACCAGGTGAAGGCGACGAAAGCGACGGCCAGAGTGAGGGTGAGGGTGGTGATGAGGGATCGAAAGAAGCGCGCCTTGATTGAGTTGAAAGAAATTCTAACGACTTGGTTCCAGGGCAGGACTACCTGACGCTCGACGGATGTTTTCACCGATTTATTCCCGTATCCCTGTCAATGAGTGATTGCACGACCATGCCCTCGTCATTCCCGCGCAGGCGGCCGCGGGTGCGCGCTACAACCGCCTGCGCGGGAATGACGAGATGCTCTGCCAAGAATCTCATCCAAGGCATTTCCCCTCACATCCAGCTTTGATAATTGTTAGCACTTAGGGCCTATCTTAAGATCTACCGAAATATTTTTCAACAGCCTGTGCGGTGTTTGCTGCGCCGTTCTGCAAAATTGCCGGTGTTCCCGGACGAGCCTTGTGATCCCGCAGTTGGAGCCCAATGTGCTCTGCCAGGCGGTCCCTCTGCAGCGAGTCAAGTACCGTAAGGATTCCCAGTTGCTGCAGCCGTTCCGCGCGGATTCGTTGTTCGCGGTTTTGCGGAAACGGATAGACAAGGGCTTTAATTCCGCTTGATAAAATATCCATACAGGTATTGTATCCCGCCATGCTGATGGAAAGTTCGGCGGCAGCAAGCTCGTCCAGGAATTGAGAAGAAAACGGCAGGATCACGCTGCGCTCGTCTCTGGCGGCGAGCCGCTCGAGGCAGGCAAGGTCTTGCCGTGGCAGGAAGGGACTGGCAAAGGCGCGCACACGCAAATGCGGATCGGGCAATGTTTGCGCAGCGCCGATGGCGCAAGCCAGAAGATCCCTGCCCACCGGGCTGCCTCCCCCACTGATCAGAATCAATCCCGTCTGCGGGGTAAGGGTTTGCCCGGGCCGCCGTGTCACAAAACCGGTATATTCCAGCGGGATGGCAATGTCTTTCACTCTCGAGAAGGTCTCATCGAGTGGAATCACGTGCGGGTCGGAATGGATCAGGAGGAGATCAAAGCAGGCGTTTAACGTGCGGATCACATGCTCCTCGAAGCGCGCCTGATCCTTTTTCTCCACCAGAATGTCGCGCAGACTGCAGACCACTTTGGTGGGCAGGTTTTCCTGCCTGATCCGCTGCAGGAGAGGCATCAGTTCAAATGTGAAATATTTCCTTCCGAACGGAAACAACTCGATCACCAGGACGTCGGGGGCAAAATTTCGCAAGGATTGATCGAGGAGCTCGGTCCGGCGGTACTTGACGGCTTCGAGGTCTGCGCCGCAGGAGTGCACCCGCGTGAACTGCCCATCCATCATCAGGGGGGGGAGAAAAACCCGCTTGACATGAGGAGGCGGCGTGAAGTCTGCCAGCGGTTCTCCTCCTTCGATGAAGAGAACCTGGTGACGCTCGAGGGCGCGGGCGATCTCCATGCTCCTGAAAAAGTGGCCGACTCCCAGAACGTGCTGACAATAGAACATGATGCGCATAACCGAGGGACCTGCGGGGAATGCCGATGCCCACTGCCATCAGCGCCAACCGTTAGCAAACATGCAACGAATCCATCTTGACCCGGTGTACTACGGCACGACGCCGGCCGATGTTTCCAGGAAAGGCAGGGGCGTGCCTCTGCGATACGCCAGAGCCTGGCAGACCGCGATCAGCCTGCCGCTTTCCTCCCTCACCTTGATCTCATAGTTTCCCGTCTTCCGGGTCAGGTTGATTTCCTGTGCCTCGGCGATCAACTTGCCGCCCCCCCGGGGAGCGGCAAGATAATTGACCGTGACGTTGAGTGCCACGGCCATGGAACCATGCGAGTTGCACGAGGTTTCGAACGCGGTGTCGATGAGGGCGAAGATGGCACCTCCATGCGCCATGCCGAAGATATTTTCCATGTCTGGTGTAAACGTCATCTCCACCCGGGAATATCCTGTCGCAAGATCCACCAGGGAGATGCCGAACTTGCGGGCAAACGGTTCCTTGGCAACCTGGTCGAAAATCGCCTTCCTGATCTGCTCATCCATGCTTTCAGCCCTCAAAGCGGGTTGCAATCCGGGATCCGGCATCCAGCAGCTAAAACAAACTGGGGCCGAGGTACTCCTTGGCCGACAACAAAAACCATCCACCGAAGAAAAACAAAAAAACGCCACAGAATCGGATGATATGCCGATATCCGCTGTCCGGCAGAAACGTCTTGCCTCTGCTTATGCCAAGAGATACCAGGCTGTACCAGGCGAAATCGGCGGCGATGTGCCCCACAAAAAATGCGGCTACTCCCGCATAGCCGAATTCCATGGCCGTCACCAGGTAGCCGAGGCCTATGGTGGCCCACCACAGGGTCCAATAAGGGTTGGAAATGCTTGCCAAAACACCGAGCAAAACAGGGTGGCGGGAGTATCCGGGGCTGGTTCCCTGCATTTCCTCCCTTAAGGAGAGCTTCCCGGCGGAGCGGACCATATCTACTCCCAGATAGAGCAGCAGAAGACCGCCCATCAGCGCTATGCATCCGATGACCGTAGGTCGCCTCAAGTAGCTCCCCAATCCTTGGATCACGGCGACAACCAGCAGCAGCTCCAGGAGTGCGTGGCCGACCATGAGCAGCGGTCCCGCTGGAAAGCCCCGCCGCGCCGACTCGGAAATGGTTATGGTGAGCAGGGGACCCGGCATCAAAGCGCCCGAAAGCGCCAGGGTGAAGGATGCTCCAACGATGGCGGCCATTTCAAACATGGCGGCGGTCACTCCTTACAATACTTTCAACACTTGCAGCCATTGGTCATTTTCCATGAGGGATTCTTCAATGGCGCTTTGGGAACCGATCACTTTGACGAGTCCCCTGTCCTTGACGGCATCCAGTATGTCAGCGAATTTGCGAAAGTCAACGGCTGTTGTTGCCAGGATCTCATCGCGCATTTTCTGCCGGGCCTCTTCCGTGTCGCCGCTCAGATGGCGCAGCAGAGACGCGTATCCTTTGGCGTCGGGCAGCATATAACTGTCAAGGTCGCCAATGGTGCCGATAATGGCTTTGGTGAGCTCTTCTTCACTGAGGTCGAGAGTGCGCAGATAGTGCGCTGTCCGGTCAAAATTGGTCAGGGTCTTCAGCAGATTGGGGTCTCTGTAGGAGACAAAGGAGAGCGTGCCCGACATTCGGTCGAACAGGCAAAAAGCGCCGTAAGCTCCACCCTGCACGCGAATGCGCTCCCACAGCCAGGAGTTGCGAAGATACCTCGAGATCACCAGGAAGGATCCGTGGAAGTTAAATCCTTCCTGGTAGATGTTGGTTCCTTTCCCAACGTAATTGACCTGAGTCGGAATGACCATTCCTTCAAAGGGAGGAAAAAGCTCGGGATGCCATGGGGCAGCGGCCGGGGAGCCCGTTTGAGCGGGAATGGAAACGAGAAAACCATCCAATTGCGTTTCAAACGTCTTCCAGTTGTGTCTGTCCAGGGTCACATTGAGCAGCATCAGTTCGCGCTTGAACAGCATCCGACGGATCCCCTGAAGCGCCTCCAAAACCTCGCGCCAATTGTCCTCGACCATACGGGCGAGTTGGCGGACGAACAGCAAATAGCTCACCCCGTTCATCTGTTCGGCAACCCAATCGGCCTCCTTGAAATGGGCACGCAGGCGCAGGTTGACCATCTGATGCCCGGCGGGGGCGAGCTTTTGTTCCTGCCGTGCTTTTTCCTCCAGGACCATCTGACGAAACCGTTCGGGTTGATCGAGCTTCACGTTGGTCAGCATGTCGCGAAGGATTTCCAGCATATCGGCGGCTTGCGAGGGCATGGCCTTGGCCCGTAAAAAAAACCAGGCGGCGCTCGCGTCGCTGTTCATGACGGTCGCGGTAAAAAATTCCGGGCGAATGCCTCCAGTCTTGCTGCTGATGCGCTGAGAAAACGCCACATAGTCTTCGCTTTCCGTTCCCATTTCAATCAGGGCCCGGGTGAAAAGGGGCATAAACTGCAGATACTTCTGGGGCAGTGAACGGACATCGAAGCCGGCATCCAGGTAAATGATACCGTTGGTGAACAGGTCATGGAAATAAATTGGAACGGCGTTCTTTTCCAGTTTGTCCACAGGAATCACTTTGTTGTGCTTGTCCAGATCAGCAATTTTGAGGGAGGGTATGGTCGCCAGGGCCTCGGGGGGGTCGGGCGCTTCCTGCATCTGCTGCAGCGTCCGGGTGTTTGCTATGACAGCCTCCAGTTGTTCGTCGGTCATCTGTTGGCGGATGTCGTTCAAACGTTTTTTTTCAGCCTCCCTTTGCTTTTCTTCCAGGGTGGGGTCGGGGCGCATGACCAGGGTGGTCCGATGGCTGTTGTCGATCAGGTAACGTTCGATGAGGTTTTCGAAGTACCCGCTGTGGGCGGATAAATTGGATTTGATGGCCGCCAGCGGTTTTTCAAAAGAAAGCAGCAGCATTGGATCGGCGTCATGCAGCCAGGTGGTCAGGGACCGCAGCATCAGGAGTAACCCCCTGGGAAAGCTGCCCGTGTTGTTTTCCCGCAGGCGAAATTCGGTGGTATTGATTGCCGCTTCAATGGTTTCCCGGCTGATGCCGTTTTTCACCAGATCCTTCAGCGTATCGAAGATCACCGCCTCGATACGGTGCACATCGGCCGTATGGATTCCCTTGAGGCCGGTGGAAAAATACATCTGTCGCAGTTCCCCTTCCAGGCCAACCCCTGCGAGATCTTCCCCCAATCCCGAATCGATCAACGCTTTGCGCAAGGGAGAGCCCGGCATGCCGAGCAGGACATATTCAAGCACATGTAACGCCAGGTTCAGTTCGGCGTCGGTGGTTTCCGAGAGCAGCCAGTTGACCGTCACCATTCCTTTGGAACGACCCGCGTCGTGCGGTTCGTCCGATCCGACGCTGAATACGCGCTCGATACGTTTCGGCCCTGCGAATGGGGGCTGCAAATCCACCGTCGAAGCGACCTCCATCGGCTCGAAATCCTTCAAATATTCATTGATGATGCGGAGCCGCTCGCGGGGGTCGTCATCGCCGTAGAAAAAGATTCGAGCATTGGAAGGATGATAGTGTTTTCGGTGAAACGCCTGAAACTGTTCGAAAGTCAGGTTGAGAATCTGGGTCGGTTCCCCGCCCGAATCCAATCCGTAGGTGTTGTCGGGGAACAGCGACTGCTGGGAATATTCACTCAGGACCGTATCCGGTGAAGAGTAGGCGCCTTTCATTTCGTTGTAGACCACCCCTTTGAAAGTCAGGGGGGCGTCGAGTTGTTCCAGCTCCAGGTGCCATCCCTCCTGCTGAAAAATGAGTGGGGTCAGGCGCGGATAGAAGACGGCGTCGAGGTAGACATCGATGAGATTGTAAAAGTCTTGTAGATTCTGACTGGCTACCGGGTAGCAGGTCTTGTCAGGGTAGGTGAAGGCATTCAGAAATGTCTTGAGGGATCCTTTCAGCAGCTCCACAAAGGGTTCCTTTACGGGGTATTTGCGCGACCCGCACAGCACCGAATGCTCCAGAATGTGAGCGACTCCCGTCGAATCCTGCGGAGGCGTGCGAAAGGTGATGCCGAACACCTTGTTTTCGTCATCGCGGATCAGGGAAAGGAGCTCGGCACCCGTTTTGATGTGGCGATAAAGCCTGGCCTCCGTGTCGATTTCGGGAATCATTTGCTGCGCTGTCTGCTCAAAACCGTGCACTCTGGTCATCAAGTCCTCCGCTCTGTTTTTTGCCGTTGGTTAGCGCATATTGTCAATGTCCAACCCGGGAGCCGGTCTGCCAATCCCGGCCCGGTGTCATGTCCATGACGGTAAATTAAGATGCCTCTCTTAACACTTCCATCCGTTAACCTCAACCGATACGTTGTCCGCAGTGAACGTTGAAGGTTCGAGGATGGCGATTTCATTGCAGGAATGCCGGGAAGTTCGAAAAGATCGTGCCGCCGGTTCCTGCGGTCAGTGTTCTGGTGGAGTGATGATGGTCTCTTCACCTTCCGGCCAATCATCCAGTTGAAGCGACACCAACCTTGACATATGGCGCACGATTCGGCATCATGAAACATAATTTGAGGGTCCAAGCCGTGTGTATTGAAATAACTTTGGAGGCCACCCAACGAGCACGGCGCATGTGACAGGGAAAAGCACATGTAACAGTGCCCTGGAGAGGATTTTGACTGTCATTTTGAACTCGCTAACCGGTGTTTTCCAGCGCGTGAATGAAAAGGGGAAGAGCAATGAAGTCGACGAGAATCAGAAAGCGGTGGATGTTGTCTGGAGTGTTTTTGCTGATCCTGGCTGCAACCTGCTGGGTCTATGCAGATCAAGCGGTGACCAGCAGCTACAGTCCGGTGGTGATGAAAGAGCCGTTCGCGGATACCGTGGCCCGTATGAAAGCGGCTAAGCCCGAGGTAATGCAGCGTCAGATGGAGCTCTTGAACGAGCGTTATGATCTTGCGGACCGCCCGGCAAAAGAGGTCATGATGTCCGGCGGCAGGAAAGCCATCCAAGAAGGAGTTCGGGTCAAGTTGCCCCAGGGAGTCACCTGGGACCAGCTGGCAGCAATGAGGCCGGATGAGATCAAAGAGAAAAACCTCTGGCCGAAAGGCTTTTATCCACTGCCGCACCCGAACCACGCGGAAGGAGGCATGGTCTTTCCCCAGTTCCACATTGACGAGATCAAGAAGCAGGAGGGGCGTGATCTGACCCGCTTCGATCTCGATTTTGATCTGCCCGATCATTTCCTTCCCGAATTTCCTCCCCCGATCTATCTGACTACCCGGCCGGATCTCGGGGACGTATCCCGGGGGCAGGTGGTGACCATCATGAATTATTTTGAACTCTTTAACGGCATCCTCAACCCCAAGCAACTCGAGGGACTGAGGCTGCTGGTCACGCCCTTTCCCCAGCAGCAGTTCAATCAGACCGATGACCGCCGCTCCGAGTTGGCCGGCAGGGGAGTGACCTGCTTCGATTGTCATGTGAACGGTCTGAGCAATGGAGCCACCCATCTGGTGGGGGACATCCGTCCGCAGGAGTTCAGGCATCGGCTGGATACCCCGCCTCTGCGCGGCGTCAATGTACAGCGCTTGTTTGGATCCCAGCGGGCACTCAAGAGTGTGGAGGATTTTACTGAGTTTGAACAGCGCGCGGCGTATTTTGACGGTGATCCGGTCATTGCCACGAAAAAAGGGGTCAATATCCTGGAGCGCGGCAGTCAGGTGCATTTCATGGCAGAGTTTCAGAACATACTGGATTTCCCCCCGGCTCCCAAATTGAACATTTACGGCAAACTGGATCCAGCCAAGGCCAACGAATCGGAACTGCGCGGACAGGAGCTCTTTTTTGGCAAGGCTCAATGCGCCGTATGCCACCCTGCCCCCTATTACACCGACGGGATGATGCACAATTTGAAGGCCGAGCGATTCTATCAACCGGTGATGATCAATGGCCGCATGGCCTCCGCCGACGGACCGATCAAGACCTTTCCGCTGCGCGGCATCAAAGATTCTCCACCGTACCTTCACGACGGCCGGTTGCTGACTCTCGCCGACACCGTTGAATTCTTCAACATGATCCAGGAATTGAAGCTCACCGGGCAGGAAAAGCAGGATCTGGTGAATTTCATGGCCGCACTGTAACGGGTCGTTGCCCTGTGCCGTCATATCCGCGTTGGGCGGGCATGACGGCACGCCCTTTGTCAAAGCCTGCCCCACCGATCGCCGTGAATCAAATTATCCTGTTCGCGAGCATTATGAGCCGTTGTGCCGTCATACCGGGCTCGTAAGGATAATTTGACCTTGATTATTCAGGTGCGCGTTCATAATTTCACTGTAATTCATGATGAAAACGAAACTCAGTAAAGCTCTACACAATAGAGTGTGCAAAAGGCAGCGGACTTGCTTGGGTGTTGGTTGGGTGGAGTGACGCGGCACGCGTAAAGAAATTCAACATACGGAATTCGGCCACTTGATTGTGTGGCGCTGTACTCAGATCCAAGGAGATGGCCATGAAGCTCTTGATCGTTTATTACAGCACTTTTGGTAATGTGTACAAAATGGCCCGGCTGGTGGCTGAGGGCGCAAGTGAAGTAAAGGGTGTGGAGCCGGTTTTGCGGACGGTGGTCGAATTGATGCCCGAGTCGCTCATCGAATCCCGTCCGGACATGAAAGCCGGCAAGCAGATGCAAAGGGATGTTCCCCTGGTCACCCTGGAGGATTTTAAGGAGGCGGGGGCCATTGCGTTCGGAACGCCGACTCGCTTCGGGAACGTGTCGGCGCAACTGAAAAATCAGATTGATCAACTCAGTTCCCTGTGGCTCAAGGGCGAATTCGAGGGGAAACCGGCCGGTGTTTTTGTGTCGACAGCCAGCCTGCATGGGGGCCAGGAAACCACGATTTATACCCTGATGGCATCACTGCTGCACTTGGGTATGATCGTAGTGGGTGTGCCTTATTCGGTTCAGGAGCTCTTCACTACAGCGGGCGGTGGCTCCCCTTACGGTCCTGGGCACATAGCCGGTCAAGATAACTTGAGAGCCGTCGATAAGGAGGAGGCTGCAATATGCAGGGTTTTTGGTCGCCGTTTGGCGCGGATTGGAAAACAGCTCAGCAATGCATAGCAAATGATTTTCAGGCATTGACCGAGGAGGAGTTGAAATGACAACGGAAAAGCGCGGATTATGGGTTGCACTGGTGGCGTTGTTTATCCTTGCGTGGACTGCAGGTGCTCATGCGCATTGCGAAATCCCCTGCGGCATCTACGGTGACGAGATGAGAGTGAGCATGATGGAAGAGGATATCACCACTGTAGAGAAGTCCATGAAAGAGATCATCGAACTTCAAAAGCAGAGTCCCATCAACTACAATCAACTGGTCCGCTGGATCATGAATAAGGAGAATCACGCAGACAAAATTCAGGAGGTTGTCGCTCAATATTTTATGACTCAGAGGATCAAGCCGGAGGGCGATAACTACGTGGAAAAATTGACTCTGTTACACAAGATGCTGTTGCAGGCGATGCTGTGCAAACAGACAACCGATCTGAGTCATGTGAACGAGTTGCGATCCCTTTTGCAACAATTTTCCAAGCTGTATTTTGAACACAGCCACCAATAGAGGCCTATTGAAAAGGATAGTGATCCATGTCCGATGAACGCGTTGTGTTTTTCCGTCCGTTTCCTTTTGAGGCGGGCCAGAAGATCACCATCGAAGAAGGTCCCCGCCGCGGCGACTGGCAGGTGCTCGATTGTAGTGAGCGCAAGGTGAAGCTGCGCTGCCCGGTAACCCAGCGCGAAGTTGAATGGGACCGATTCTGCTATGTGGTCGAAGAGCGCAGCCATGAACCTTGGCCGCACCGGCACTGACCGGAGGCTGGAGTGCACCCCGCTTGTCAACTTGACAGAACGCGGTTCACGCGAGGATGAAGCCACATGCCGGAACATAAAGAACCGCCCCGACCGTTTCAGATCAGCACCGGCGACGAGATGTCTCGAGGCCGCTACAGCAACAACATGTACGTGGCCCATAGTCCGGAGGAATTCATGATCGACTGGCTGCTGGCTTCGCCCAGCGGAACCCACCTGGTTTCCCGGGTCATCGTGACTCCGGGCCACATGAAACGGATCATCGCGGCACTCACGGAAAACCTCAATAAATACGAACAGAATTTCGGCCCCATCAAGACGGCCGAACCAGGCGATCAAAAGTTCCATTAGATACAAGGTTGGTAAATTCCGCTCCTCATCGGCGGGAAGAGGCTGGGTGAGGAGGGCGTACCCCTCACCCGGACCCCTGCCTCAAAAGAGAACTCCCGGGCAGGCTTACGGTGAAGGGCTCATCCCCGGCAGGCAAGGGCCAATGGTTGTTCGTCGGCGGCCGGGGCAGGATATTCCTGGTCGTCACGGCTGTGCTGCGAGGCGTGCCGACCTTTGCCGTTTTCGCCGAGAACGGCCGTCATTTTTTCGATGAAGGTGCGCATCTGAGCTGCCTGGGCGTACAGTTGCTCGGCTGCGGCGGCGGATTCTTCAGCGTTGGCGGCATTCTGCTGAACTACAGTGTCCATTTCGTGTATGGCCTGATTGACCTGTTCGATTCCTACGGCCTGCTCTTCACTGGCAACGCTGATTTCGCTGAACAACGTTGAAACAGCCTTGGCATCGTCACCCATCTGGTAGAATTCCTTCATGGTTTGCTCGATGATGCCCTCGCCGGTCCGCACGTGTGCTATCGTCTCGTTGATTATCTCTTGGGTGTTCCTGGCAGCTTCCGTGGCCCGCATGGCAAGATTCCTCACTTCGTCGGCGACCACCGCAAAACCTGCTCCGGCTTCTCCCGCCCGAGCGGCTTCCACGGCGGCATTGAGGGCGAGCAGATTGGTCTGGAAGGCAATCTCATCGATGGTCTTAACGATCTTTGTGGTCTGCTCACCACTGGCAGCGATCACCTTCATGGTCTCCATGGTGTTCTTCAATGAGCGATGGCTGGTTTTCATGCTTTGCCTCGAGATCTCGACCAGCCGCGCCGCTTCTTTGGTATTCTGCGCGTTTCTTTTCACCATGGAGGCCATCTCCTCCATTGCAGAAGAGCTCTCTTCCAGTGATGCGGCCTGCCTTGAAGCCCCTTCAGCCAGCGACTGGCTGGCGATGGAGACCTGACTGGAAGCGCTGGTGACCTGATCGGCGGCCTCAAAAAGTCCTTCCGAATGGCGCGTAATGGTTCCGGCAATGGTACGATTGAGCGCCAAAGCCAGCAAGAAACTTGAAACCAGGAGCGACACGGCAATGGCGGCGAAGAGCGATCTTGCCCAGTGAATCTGGTCGAGTACAGCCGCAAGCTGAAGCTGAGCCTGCCCTGCCGCAGCCAGATCATTTTCCAGCTGGATGGCTCCCAGCCAGCCCAGTCCTCCGAGCCCCAAACCAAGCACAACAAGCACGCTGAAACTTGTGTAAATTTTGCTTCTGAGCGATAATGTCTTCATCTCCGGCTCCCTGTGTTGGATTTCTGCTATTCTTTTGCTTTCGGGCAGCAGCCACCAGGATAAAGATATCTGTTGAGAGCGAGGGAGGGTAGAAGTCGAGCACGAGACCGCCAAGACAGTTCACTGCGCCGCCTGCCATAGTTTGTATCAATTCTAATATCGGTATTTGCCTCAGATAACTTTAACTTAAAATGTTGGCTCAAATAATGTAATCGTTCACCGCCAAGACGCGAAGGACTCAAAGACACGCAAAGAGCCCTCCCTAAAGGACGCAACCTTGGCGTTCTTTGCGCCTTTGTGGTTCATAAAGGGTTGCATGGTGAGCGGTTACGTTTATAGTTTTATCGCTGCCAGAATGCGTTTTTCCCGGGCGACAATTTCAGTTTCCAGGCGCTGGATCTCTTCGGCCGTATTTTCCACAAATTCCTTGTCTCGGATGGAGCTCAGGTTGATCTTGACGTTGTAGAGAGCGGCAAGGCCTGCGGTGCGTGCCAGCATGGTGCCAACGGCGGCGTCTGTCACGGCGTTGGGGTTGCCCTGGGTTACGGCGGTTTGCGCTAGTTCCAGAATTTCCAGGGAATGGACGGCCACTTCCAGGGGGACGCGCGCGGCCTGTTTGAGCCCTGCCTGAATGGCTTTGCTGCGCCGCTGCTTTTCCTCCGGCGATCCCCCGGGAAGCCCGTGGGCAGCCATGACCTGATGATAGGCATCGGCATCCCATTGAATGTATTCGGCCAATTGTACTCTGAGGGCTTGGGCCCTCTCCTGTAGAGCCTCCATTTCCGCCTGTGAATTTATAAAACCCTTGCGGCCCACGCTCAGGTTTGCGACCATTTCCGCCAGACTGGCCGCCAGGGCTGCGCTCAGAGCAGCAACGCTGCCGCCCCCCGGAACCGGTGATTTGGATGCGGTTTCGGTGAGAAATGCTTTAATGGAAAGATCCGCCAGCACAGGATGCCTCCGTTGTCGTCGTGGTCATTCCATGAGCCTCATTTCCAGCACCTGGTTCACGGAAAAATTCTCGATGCCCAGGTAATAGACTGCACAATCGATGAGGGCTTCCACAGGAATCAGGCCAATGATTTCGCTGCCCGCCACGCTGACTCCGTAGCGCCTGGCTTCGATGCGGACCAGCTCCAGGGCGCGGTACAGAGCAGTTTTGGTGTAGTCGGTCATGTTCATGGATACCTGGACCATGCCTCGGTCCTTGAGCTCTACGCCGATTGCCTTGCAGAAGCGCAGCCCGCCGCTGATGTGCCGGACTTTGAGGGCAATCTGCCTGGCAATTTCGAGGTTGCTGGTTGCGAGATTGACGTTGAAAGCAACCAGCGGCATACGTGCGCCGACGGCGGTCACCCCGGCGGTTGGATGGATGCGGTCGGGACCGTAGTCGGGCTTCCATTGGGGTTGTTGCAATTTTTCCGGCATGCCCTCAAACTGGCCCTTGCGAATGGCCGCCAGGTTCCGGCGAGCGGGAATGAATGCGGACGCTTCGTACAGGAAGATGGGCAGGCTGAAACGTTCGGCCATTTCTCTGGCAACCTCGCGGGAAAACTCCACCGTCTCGGCCATGGTCACATTTCGGATGGGAATGAAGGGGACAACGTCCACTGCGCCCATCCTTGGATGCTGCCCCTCGTGCCCAGTCATATCGATTTGCTCGACGGCTGCGCCGACGGCGGCGACTACCGCTTGCCGCAACGCCTCGGGTTCGCCCGCCACGGTCACTACCATGCGGTTGTGGTCCTGATCGCATTGATAATCGAGCAGCTTCACGCCTTGTTTGCCGCGAAACGGCTCGACAATTGGTTCAATTTTGTCAGGGTCGCGCCCCTCGCTGAAATTGGGCACACACTCGATAAGTTTCTTGGTAACAGTCATTGTCATTACCTTTCAGGGTCGGCGCCGCAAGTCAGCGCATTCTGGCCAGGGCCGTTTGCACTGCCGCGTGCACGAGCGCCTCATCCGGGATGAAGGGCAGAGTGATGTGGTCCGTCCCCCTGTGAGACGCATTGTAGTCCATGGCGGTCGCCATGGCATTGGGATTGCGCGCCCAGGCACGGCGCGCGACGCCTCCCATGACATCCCAGGGGATAGCGGTGCGAATGATGCGATCGACCCGTGCGCTGCCGTCCAGCACCAGTCCGAATCCTCCGTTGATGGCGTTGCCGATTCCCACCCCGCCTCCGTTGTGCAGAGCCACCATGCTCATGCCGCGCGCGGCATTCCCCGCAAAGCAATGGGTTGCCATGTCGGCCATGATGTTGCTGCCGTCGCGGATGTTGGCTGTTTCCCTGAAAGGGGAGTCGGTTCCTCCGGTGTCGTGGTGGTCTCTGCCGAGCATAATCGGGCCGACCGCACCGTCTCTCACCATTTCATTGAATTTCAGGGCAATCTGCATGCGCCCCGTGGCGTCCTGATAAAGGATGCGGGCCTGAGTTCCAACCACCAGCCGGTGCTTTCCGGCATCGCGAATCCAGGCATGATTGTCGCGGTCCTGAAAACGGCGGGTTGGATCGATACACTCCATGGCCGCCCGATCAGTTTTCACCAGATCCTCCTCTCTTCCGCTCAAACACACCCAGCGAAAAGGGCCGTAGCCGTAGTCGAACATCAGAGGTCCCATGATGTCCTCGACGTAAGAGGGGAAGACGAATCCGTCGCGAGGATCCTGCCCGTTCCTGCAGATTTCCTGAATGCCTGCATCGTAGACCGCTTTGAGGAAACTGTTGCCGTAGTCGAAGAAGTAAGCGCCGCGCTCTGCCAGGATTTTGATCAGTTGGTAGTGGCGCCGCAACGAGCGATCAACATGGCGCCGAAAGGTTCCCGGGTCATTTTTGAGCAGGGCGGTCCGCTCCTCGAAAGTGAGTCCCTGGGGACAATAGCCGCCTTCATAGACCACATGGCAGGAGGTTTGATCGGACAACAGATCGATTGGCATATCGTGCTCTACAGCGAATTCCAGCAAGTCGACCACATTTCCATAAAAGGCGATTGCAATGGCCTGCCGCTCCTTCTGATGGACCCTGGCCAGGTCAAAGGCTTCGCTCGGACTGGTGGCGATGGCACTGATCCACCCCTGTTCATGGCGGGTTCTTATGCGCGAGATATCGACTTCTGCGATGATCCCGATTCCGTTGGCGATTTCGACGGCTTTGCCCTGGGCACCACTCATGCCGCCCAGTCCGGATGACACAAACAGCACGCCGCGGAGATCGTCTGCGGGCGACATGTTGCGCTTCTTGTGGCGACCGGCATTCAAAAGGGTGTTGTAGGTGCCGTGGACAATTCCCTGGGGCCCGATGTACATCCATCCGCCCGCCGTCATCTGGCCGTAATTGGCGACTCCGAGCGCTGTGGCCCGCACCCAGTTGTCCTGATCGTCAAACGCACCCACCATCAGGGCGTTGGTGATGACCACTCGAGGTGCGTCCGGTGACGACGCAAATAACCCCAATGGATGCCCCGAAGCTACCGCCAGGGTTTGCTTGCGGGTGACTTGTTCCAGGTAGAGTTTGATCAGGCGATACTGCATCCAGTTCTGACAGACTTGGCCCGTTTCCCCGTAAGTGACCAATTCATAGGGGTAGAGGGCCACATCGAAAGCGAGGTTATTGTCTATCATGACTTGGAAGGCTTTGCCTTCCAGGCATCTTCCGCAATATTCACCGATGGGTTTGCCGTGGATGTCTCCGGCGGGACGGAATCGGTACCCGTAGATGCGGCCGGTTTGCAGCAATTCTTCCAGGAATTCGGGAGCCAGGGCCGCGTGCCACTTTTCCGGGATATACCGCAGAGCGTTTTTCAGCGCCAGCTCCATTTCACTCTGACTCAGGGTGAGTTTGCGTTTGGGGGCTCTACGAATGCCCTCGACGAAGGCCGGCTTGTCCGGCAGATCAGTGAAAAGTTCTTCCAGTTTGACCGTCATGTGTTGTGATAAGTAAACGTTTGTGATCATGTTAACCACCTCCCCGCTTTACCATGGGTTTGGCTACGGCCGGACATGGGCAAAGGGACGTCTGGTCCACCCTAAAGGCCGTTGATCCTCATTTATGCCGTGAGTATACAACAGTCGGACGATGTCAATCCACATTTACTCCATCGATTTCCCCATTGGATTTATTAAGTAGTTGTCATGTTTACATTCTGGTGTCGCCTGCCTTGTTCATGGTATGAAATGTTCCGATGGCTTAGTCGAGAGTCATGTGTTGCATTGCTCACCTGTTAAAGGTGGATTTCGAGGACCGCATTGGATGAATAATGAACTGCTGATACTCATCGTGGAGGCAATGACCGTCTATTTTCTGGTGCTGTGGACCCATTCGCTGCGCGACCGCATTGGGCTGGCTCCCTTCTACGCCCTGATAGGCGGCATTACCGCTGTCATGTCGTGGGTGACGGATGCGGGGGTCAGAGTGGAGGTTGCCGGGATCACCTTCATGGTGGGTTCCGCCGTTTTTTATACGTCGCTGCTGCTGGGAGTATTCGTGGTGTATGTGTTCGATGGCCCGCGGGCCACGCGCATCGCTATTTCCACGGTGGCGGGGGTATCCATCATGGTGCCGCTGATCGCGCTGATCCTGCATCTGCAGATGAGGATCTCCGACCTCGAACCGCTCAGTTATGTGCCTACTCCGAGTCTGCGCATCAATACCGCATCGGTTTTGACCACCATTGCTGATCTGGTTTTTCTGGCCATAGCCTGGGAGTATCTGGGTGAGCCGAAATTGCGCATGCAGCTCTGGCTTAGAGCCTTTCTCACGCTGTTGGGAGTGATGTGGCTGGATGTCTTGCTATTTGCCACCGGTGCCTTTGTTGGAACGCCGGACTACTTGAACATTATGCGGGGCACGTTGCTGAGCCGATTTATCATCTCAGTGTTTGCCTGCCCTTTCCTTTATCTCTATTTAGCATGGCAGAATAAGCGCACCGGCATGATGATCGAACACCGGCCGGTGCTCGCCATACTCAAGGAAGTGGCGGAAATACGCATCGAGCTGACCCTGGCGCAACAGGAAATCCAGCGCCGCAAGCAGGTGGAAAAAGAGAAAGAAGAGCTCATCCAGCAACTGCAGTTCGCGCTGTCGCAGGTCAAGACCTTGCAGGGATTTATTCCTATCTGCGCCAACTGCAAGAAGATTCGCGATGACGAGGGATTCTGGCAGAAAATTGAGCAATACATCGAACAACGGTCCGAAGCCAAGTTCAGCCATGGCATTTGTCCGGAATGCGCGAAACTGCTCTATCCGGAATTTCACCACAAAGCGAAAAAATGAGCTGTGAAGCTCCACCTGCCATCCAGGTGCCAAACCTTGGCTGGGTACATCGCCCCCCACTCAACCTGCCCCCCCTGCAACCGCTGAGACTCGTCCCATTCAGGGGGGGTGCCTTTTCTGTCAGATGTAGTATTTATGCATGTATTCCATTACCATGCGATGGGTGTTGAATACCGGAGTGAGATCGGCGATGGAGTTTTTCATGATGGATACCCACTGTTTGGGACTGGCGTAGTAGGTAGAGACCATGTCTTCGAGATCTTTATAGAGGTCCGCTACGGCCTCGTCATCGCTCTGGTCTTCATCGTCGCCGATGGCCCAGCCATTGACGCGGTTGTTGCATGCTTCCCGCCACCAACCGTCGAGAACACTCATATTGATCCCGCCGTTAAAACAGACTTTCATTCCACTGGTGCCGCTGGCCTCGCGGGGTCTTCGCGGGGTGTTCAGCCATACATCGGTGCCCTGCGTCATGAGCGATGCCAGCCAAATATTATAGTTCGGGAGGAAAACCAGGCGCAGCTTTTGTTCATGCTGCTTGGCGATGTGCGTGATCTCCTCGATCAACAGCTTTCCCGCTTCATCCTGCGGATGCGCTTTACCGGCGAAGATGAACTGGACGCGATCGAGGGCCAGGTTGGACAGGTATTCGATATCGGAGAAGATGAGGGTGGCTCGCTTGTAGGCAGTGGCACGGCGGGCGAAACAAATGGTCAGGAATTCCTCGGTAAAGCCCGCGGCACAAATGCCATTGACATAGCTGATGAGGCGTTTTTTGGCGTTGAGCTTGGTCCTGCGAATTTCGTCATCGGGAATTTTACGGGCTTCCGCAAGTAGCTGAGGGTTTTCCCGCCAACCTGGCAGATGGTTGTCGAACAGTCCCATGAACTCGGGGCCGGTCCAGCTCAGGTGATGCACTCCATTGGTGATGTGCCCGATGTTGAAGCCGGGGAACATCTGCCGGGAAATTTCTCCATGCAGTTGGCTGACGCCGTTGCTGGCGCGGGATAAATTGAGGGCCAGCACGGTGGTGTTCAATTGGTCTGCTCCAGCCAGTTGCCGTATGTTCCTGGGGAGATAATCCCCCAGGATCGATTCAGCCAATTGATAGCTGAACTTGTCGTGGCCGGCCGGAACCGGAGTGTGGGTGGTGAAGACACATTTTTCCCGAACCTTTTCCTCGCTCCCATCGAGATCTTTCAGCAGCGCCAGGGTAAGAAATACAGCATGCCCCTCATTCAGGTGGTAGGTGGTGATGTCTCGTTCCAGGCGCTTCATGGCAAGGTACCCGCCTATTCCCAGGACCATTTCCTGGCAGATGCGCGTATGCCGGTCTCCTCCATACAGATACTGGGTGATGAGGCGGTCCTCGGGAGCATTGAAGGGCAGGTCGGTGTCGAGAAAATAGACCGGCACCCGCCCTTTGATGCCCGCCTGATTGTGCTTCCAGACTCCGATATGGACATCGCGGCCTTCCAGTTTGATGGTGACCTTGAAGGGCAGGGGCTCCATGAAGGCCCGAGGATCGAAATAGGGATAAATCTCCTCCTGGTGTCCCATGGGATTGATGGTTTGGATGAAATAACCCCTTTTATACAGGAGCGTTATGCCCACGATGGGAATATTCAGGTCGGCGGCAGACTTGATGTGATCGCCTGCCAGAATGCCAAGCCCTCCGCTGTAGGTGGGAATGTTTTCGTTGAGGCCTATCTCCATGCTGAAATACGCAACTTTCATCGTGTACCCTTTTCTTTATCGTATTGTCGAAGCCCGCAACAGCCAACCTCTCTCTATACCACGATGTTCCATGGTGCGGGAATCGAATTGTTTGTCCATTGCCACCGCTGGAAGTACTCCATCCCCCTGCCGGACAAAAAAAAGCTTCCAGGATTTTCTGTCGTTCCTGGAAGCTTTCGTTGGCGTGCTTGTTAGAATCGAGGTCATGCTCGGCCGTGGCTTCTGACAATTCTGCCGGGCAGGTCAGAGGGGTTGCCTACTTGTCGGCGCTGATCAACCCCTGGCCTCCCCCCATGAGGAAATTGGCATACTCGATGCCAAGCCCGAGGCTTTTGCTGAGGGACTTGATCTCCTGTGAGATGTGAGGTTCGGTTATGAGCACCACCAGATCAAACTCGCTCTTTTGCACGGACCCGTTGACTTCGATGGACAGTTCCAGACTCTGGTCTTCCAGTGCATCGACCTGGCTGACGCTTGCTTCTGTGATTTCGATCCGATCCAGTCTTGCCAGACTCTCTTGGTGAGCCTCCTTGAAGTCCTCGAGATTGGCGGCAAACACGTTAATGTCTGCCTGAGGCAGTTTGCTGCGTACTTGAATGGCGCCGTTGATGCCAAAACACAAGGCCGCCTGGTGCATTTCCGGAGAAGCCGCGGCATAGCTTTGGACGAACGCGATGCTGGCGGGGACTTCGCCGTCGTATGGGCGGATGACCAAGCCGGCACTCGGCCCGGTCCTGCTAAGCATCCGCTCGAGCTGCGTGTCGGTGATGACGTTGAGGTGGGCACCGAACCCTAACCGCTTGTCCAACCTGCCCAGTGGCCGCTCGACGCCGGGTGCGATGATGACGCTGTCCGCTTCGAGATCGAGGATCTCGTCTTCCATCTCAAATATGATGGCTTCCGGTTTGCACTCGGCCCAGCATAGCGCACACCCCAGGCAGCGCCGGCAACTCAAGCAGCGTTTAGCTTCCTGTAGAGCCCTCTGTTCATCGAAGCCCAGTTCCACTTCGTTGTAATTGCCCCGCCGCTCCTCCACATCGATTTCGATCTGGTGTTGACGCGCCTTGGGAATGTCCTGAAATTCAACGATGAAACGTCCTTTTTTTTCGTACATCTTAGACCTCTATAGTTGGTGCCAAAGCCCTGATTTGCTGTCCTGTCGGTTGCCGCTCTTGCCTTACTTGCTGCCTTTGGCTTGCAGGTATTGGATGATGCCGTCCGCCGCTTTGCGGCCATTGGCACACGCTCGGATGGCGATATCCGGCCCGGTTTCTACATCCCCGGCGGAAAAAATGCCGGGCACATTGGTCATGAAAGTCTGTTGATCCACATGGAAGGTGTTCCAGCGGGTAATGTTCAACCCGCCCTCTTCGGGCACAAAGCTGAGGTCAGGGCGTTGGCTGATGGCGGGGATGAGCGTTTCAGCCTCGATGACAAATTCGGACCCTTCGATGGGTACCGGACGGCGTCTGCCGCTGGCATCGGGTTCGCCCAGCTGCATGCGCAAACATTTCAAACCCGTCATTTTGCCGTTTTTGCCGACCACCTCGATGGGCGCCACCAGATACTGGAACTTGACGCCCTCGTGCTCGGCCGCATCAATTTCCCAGGGGCTTGCAGGCATTTCTTTCTTGGTCCGGCGATACAACACGTGAACTTCGTCAAATCCTTCGCGCCAGCTCACTCGCGCCGCGTCCATGGCAACGTTGCCGCCGCCGATCACAATGACCTTCCCCTTGGCGTTAACCGGTTTACCCATGTTGACATCGCGCAGAAAATCGACACCGTCCACTACGCCTTCAAGCTCTTCTCCCTTGATTTGAAGCTTTATGCCGGTATGGGCGCCGACCCCGATGAAGATGGCGTCGTATTCCTTTTGGATGTCGGCGAAGGAGATGTCCTTACCCACCCTGGTGTTGCAACGCAGTTCAATGCCGTGCGACAGAATCCAGTTGATCTCATACATGAGGGTAGGGGTGGACAGCCGGTATTCGGGGATTCCGTAGCGGAACATGCCGCCGGGCTCCGGCAGCGCCTCGAAACAGACTGATCGATATCCGGCTTTTGCCAGGAAATATCCGCAGCTCAGGCTGGCAGGACCGGCGCCGATGAGCGCGACCTTTTCCTTGTGGAATTCGTCGGGCACATCCACCGGCGGCGGAATCTCATTGTTCATTTCATAATCGGCCACAAACCGCTTGAGGGTACAGATGGAGATGGGCTCGTCCACATAGCCGCGGTTGCATGCGGTTTCGCAGGGGTGCGGGCAAACCCGGCCGATGGACAAGGCAAAAGGCAGCCGCTCCCTGATCTTGGCGAGGGACTCCTCGTACTTGCCGTCGGCAATGAGCCCCACATAGGAGCGGATGTCCAGGTTGGCGGGGCAGGTGGCCTGGCAGACGGGCATGTCTTCTTTGAAAATGTTGTACGTTCCGGTTTCCGGATTGAAAAAGTCGATGGCCGTGCGAAATCCCAGCCCCTCGTTGAAATCGTCGTACATGTGGATCGGACAAACGCGCATGCAGGCACGACAATCGTTGCACTTTTCCAGATCGACGCGCGCTGTGTTGCGGCGCACACGCAAGCGGTAGCTGCCGTTTTCTGCTGCAGCGTGTTCCACCTGTGCATTGGTGATGATGCGTATGTTGGGGTGCTTCTTGACTGCTTCCAGGTTGGGGTCGACGAAGGCGGAACCGTCCACCACAAGCTGCGTTTGCGACAGCCGCTCACCTCCCAAACCGGGCGAGGGCTCTATCAGGGTCACTTGCATGCCGGCTTCGGCCTGGGCCAATGCCGCCGCCACTCCCGCAGGATCGCCCCCAAATATGATTACTCGTTTTGCTGACACAGTCATCCTCCAGGGTTATTAGTTCTGAGCCCCGCAACTTGACTTTCGGGTTATCCCAATCCGCGATGAATTGGGAACAGCGGACTCAAAACTTTAAAACCAACCGATTATGCAGCCTCTTCTTTTGCCATGGGGTCAACGATCTGATAGCGGGGTGAGGTTCCGTCTATCTCGGCCAATCCCACAAAACCTCGACGCTGCAGCGCGAGCACATACTTCAGCACGTGAGGTGGCGGCAACTTGAGCTTGGCTGCCATTTCCTTGGCCGAAGCGGGAGCGTTTTCCAATTCTCGAAGAATCTCGTAAGTGGCCACCTCATCCATGATGATGGTGTCCAGAGTGCGCCACATTTCGTGTTCGGTAAAACGCTCGCCATACTTGTTGCCGGTGGTGGTGAATTCGGTGAACTTACCCACCACCCAGCGGATTTTTTCTCGGCTCAGCACCGTCTTGGCTATGGCAAGTTTGTCTTTAAGCTCCGGGAGGGCGACACGCTCGGCATTTCCGAGGGGCCCCAGTTCTCGTATCGTTTGATCAAAGGCGCTCACCATGTTGACGAAGCGCTCGCCTTCGGCGGACGAACACTGGCTGAAGGAGACCCGCCGGGGGTTCAATCCCACATAATCCAGCGTACGACTGGCCAGCCCGACCTTGATTTTTCCTTGGTAATTGCCGGTAATGTAATGGCAATCTCCGAAATGGCATCCCACCACCATCACCCCGTCTGCACCCTTCATGAAAGCATCGGCCAGCATGGGTGGATCCACTCGCCCCGTACACATCAGCCGGATGATTCGCACATCCGTCGTATATTGCATCCTGGAAACTCCAGCGAAGTCAGCCGCAGCGTAACCTCACCAGGTACAGCAAAGCACCAGGATTTTGGGAGTAAAGTCTGACATTAGCTTCGCCTCCTAACAGTTAAAAATTCCAGTTCTACTGTGCAGCACCGGGGCCGAAGCCCTGCGCTGCGTTTTATCGCGGAAGTTCTGCCTTGCAGTTGGTCTCAGCCTTCGGTTCCCGTTTCCAGAAAGGCTTCGATCTGCTGGCCGATCTGCTCATCGGTATAGGAATTGATGGTCAGCGCATGTTGATAGCAGGTGGCTGCACAAACGCCGCAGCCCTTGCAGGCAACCGGAATCACTTTGACCTTGCGGCCCTTCTCGGTGCGCACGATTTCCAGCGCGCCGTAGGGACACAGGGCAACACACAGGCCGCAGCCGCGGCAGGCGTCTTCATCCACCAGGGTAGAGACGATGGGCTCGACGGTCATGACGTCTCTGGAGAGCGGAATGGAAGCGCGCGAGGCCGCGCCCAGTGCCTGTGAAATGGCTTCCCGAACCGTTGCCGGGTAGTGCGCGTTGCCGCACAGATAGATGCCGTCATTGGCGAAATCCAAGGGCTTCAGTTTCACGTGTCCTTCCAGGAAGAACTTGTTTTCGTCCAAAGAGACTCTCAGCAACCTGGAAATCGTCTCGTTGTCTTCCCCGGCGATGAGCGGCGTCGAGAGCACTACCAGGTCAACCGGAAGCTCCAGGTCTCTGCCCAGAAGATGATGATAAACCGTGACCCTGCCCTCCTCGACCTTGGGCGGCTTGGCCTGATCATATTTTAGAAAGCGCACGCCGAGCTGCTTGGCGTATTGATAGAGCTCCTCATTTTCCGTGCCGTAGGCCTGGATGTCGCGGTAGAGGATGTGAACGCCGGTGTCCGGGCTGCGCTCCTTGATGGCGATGGCGTTCTTGATGGCCACCATGCAGCAGATACGCGAGCAGTACTTGCGTTCTTCGTTGCGCGCGCCGACACACTGGATCATGACCACATTCTTGGCGTTGAATGCGCCTTTTTTGAACAGGCTCTCCAGTTCCAGCTGTGTGATCACTTTTTCGCCGTCATAGTTGAACAGGCCGACAGGTTTGAGGACGCGAGCCCCGGTCGCCACCACGATGACCCCTACACCGAATTCTTCCTGCACTCCATTGGTGGACGTGGTCACCTTGAAATTGCCAATGTAGCCGTTGATCGCATCGATCTTAGTTGCTGTCAGGGTCTTGATCTTGGGGTGGCCTTGCACCTGCTGGGCGTGTTTTTCCGCCACAGATGCAGCATCCGCATTGGCAGGACCGATCTTGTCCAGTTGCAGCAGCAAACCGCCCAGCTCCGCCGCCTTTTCCACCAGAGTCACCTGGTAGCCGCGATTGGCCAGAGCCAGTGCCGAGGTCATACCGCTGATGCCGCCGCCGATCACCATGGCACGCGGGTCCATGGGCGATTCGATGGGTTCCTGAGGCTGCAGCAGGCTTGCCTTGGCGACCCCCATGCGGATGAGATCCTTGGCCTTGGCGGTGCCTTCTTCCTTTTCCTGCATGTGGACCCACGAACATTGATCGCGGATGTTCACCATTTCAAACAGGTAGGGATTGAGCCCGCCTTCGGCGCATGTTTCGCGGAACAGAGGCTCATGGGTTCTGGGGGTGCAGGATGCGACCACCACCCGATTGAGATCTTGTTCCTTGACGGCCGCCTTGATTTCGTTAATGCCGCTCTCCGAACAGGTATAAAGATTTTCCTTTACGTACACGACGTTGGGCAGCGTCTTGGCATATTCGGCCAGTTCGCTCACCTTGAGGTAGCCGGCAATGTTGCTGCCACAGTCGCAGACAAATACTCCAATACGTATTTCTTCAGCCAATTTAACACCTCATCTGTTATTGAGATCCTGCGGCAGCCACCTGTCGGGCGGGCGCAACAACTTCAGCGGCACGAGCTGCCGCGCTGCTTGCCTGAGCAACGGATTCGGGGATGTCCATGGGGCCCTGAGCGCAGCCGCACACGAAGATTCCATCCCGTGTTGCATTGAGTGGCGCCAGAGGATCGGTCTTGAAGAAGCCGTTGGAATCCAGTTCGATCCCCAGCAGTTCTGCAAGCTTGGGGGTGCCGGCGGTGGGCACACAGGCCGTGGCCAGGACGACCATATCGAAGGTTTCGTGCAGTACCTGGCGACTGGTTGTGGATTCGAACCACACCACCGGGTTTAGCGCGTCGTCTTCGGTGATCTCGGCGACCCGGCCGCGCACATACTTGATATTGGCCTGTTTGCCGCCACGCAGCTTGTATTCTTCAAAGCCGCGGCCAACGGCGCGAAGGTCCATACAGAAAATCGATGAAGAAACCTCATTGTCGTGCTCGTTGGCAATCATCGCTTCCTTGACCGAATGCATGCAGCAGTAGGAGGAACAGAATTTATTGAAGCGAAAATCGCGCGATCCCACGCACTGGATGAAAGCCAGCTTCTTGGCGGGTTGCGCCGCCCCGATCTTTTGCCGCATCGGTTCCAGTCGAGCTTCCAACTCGCCGAATCTTTCGGCGGATGCAGCCCAATTGTGCAGATCCTTATCGGCGGCTGCCGCACCGGACTTCACCAGGTCCATCACTTGAGCGGAAGATTTGCCGTGCTTTTCTTCCAGCTGCTTGAGTTGGCGGCTCAGTTTTTTGTGCTCTTTTTCCAGGTCGTCGATTTCCTTTTCCAGGGCCATATCCGAAGGCCGATCCAGGTGACCGGCGGTCGGACCGCTGGCGCTCAACAGCCGTTCGAACTCGAGAGCCGTCACCACATTGGCGATACGTCCATAGCCATGTTCGGGGATGACGGAAGGATCGAAGACGTCATAGCCCGTTGCCACCACAATGGCACCCACATGGAGCTGGATCTCGCCATCATTCTGTTCGAAATCGACGGCCTTGGCCTGGCAGACCTTGGCACAGATGCCGCATTTCTTGCCCTGGCCCAACTGACGGCAGGCATCCTTATCGATCGTGTAGATGGAAGGGATGCCTTGCGGGAAATATTTGTAGATGGCCTTGCGGCTGCCCAGTTCCGCGTTGAACACGTCCACTGTCATGGTCGGGCACTTTTCCGCGCAGGTACCACAGCCGGTACACAGGTCTTCGTTGACAAAGCGGGCCTTCTTGCGCACCTTGACCCGGAAATTTCCGGCATCGCCACTGACGTTTTCCACTTCGCTGTAAGCGAGCAGGTTGATGCGGGGATGTCGACCGACATCCAGCAACTTAGGCGACAGAATTCAGATGGCGCAGTCGTTGGTGGGAAAGGTCTTGTCCAGCTGGGCCATTTTGCCCCCGATGCTCGGGAGCTTCTCCACCATGTGCACCTGGACCCCCATTTCGGCCAAATCCAGAGCGGCCTGAATTCCGGCGATTCCACCGCCGATTACCAATACATCGTTGTTCACGCTACACCTCTCAAAAGTATCAGTCCATGCTCTCTGCGATCAGTGTGGTGAGGTCTTTGATCTGCAGATCCATGTCCATGTTGTTAAGCGCACAGCTCAGATGAATGGTGCATTTGGGGCAGGCCGTCACCAGAGTCTGCGCTCCCGTGTGCTTTGCTTCCTTCAATCGTTCCACCTGGATCTGCTTCGATCCGCTGGAACAATTGGCCCAGCCGCTGGTCCCACAGCAGACGGCGTTTTCTCTGTTTCTCTCCATCTCATGGAAATGACCATCGGCCAGGGTTTGCAGGATATGACGCGGTCCCTCATAAATCTTGGCCATTCGGCCCAGCCGGCAGGGATCGTGGTAGGTGACGGCGCCTGTGCCGTTGCTGAGCTGTAAAGCCCCCTGCTTGATCATGTCCTGAACGAAATCGTAAAAATGGATGATTTCCAAGCCGAGCTCCCCGAAAAATTCCGGATAGTGATGCCTGAACGTGTAGTAGCCTTCCGGGCAGTTGAAGATCACCCGCTTGGCCCCTGCCTGGCGTATGACGTCGAGGTTCTTCTCGGCAAGCTTCTTAAAAATCTCCGGCTTGCCGTTCCACAGCATGTCGTGCCCGCAGCAGGCTTCCTCATCGGAAACCACAGGCTCAATGCCGGCAGCGTTTAAAATTTTGATCACATTGCGGCTGACCGTCAGGCTGTCAACTCCCAGGTCCCGGAATATGACGTCAAAATAGGGCATGCACCCGACAAAAAAGAACGTGTCGCCGCTTGCCGCCACTTTGCCGGCTTCCTTGGCCCACTCGGTCTTTTTCTGATGGATTCCCCGGGTCTGCAATTCCATGATGGTCTGCAGCATGCCATGGTGGGAATAGACCGGTTTGGTGCCGCGCCTGGTCGCCTCTTCGCGCAGGCAGCGCATGAACTCGGGGAAATTGATTTTGGCCGGACAGCGCTCGAAACAGCGGCTGCAGGTCAGACAGGACCACAGCTCCGGGTCCTTGAGCAATTCGTCGCCAAGATCGAGCAGCGCTTTTTCTACGATGAGCCGTGGCGAAAAGCTGGGCAGTATTCGGGAAACCGGGCAGCTGCCGGTGCACACCCCGCAGTCCAGACAGTAATAGGTTTGGTATGTCTTTACAGCTTCTTCGATATTCATGCAGCCACTCCCAGACTAGATTTTCCCAGCTGTTTTATCTTGTTGGTGAAGGACGTGACTATTTCGGCAAAGCGCGCGCCTTCCGCGGAAGAAACCCATTCCAGTGCCAAACGCTCGTTATCGATGCCCATGAGTGAGAGCAATTCGCGGGTCATGCTCACCATGCGCTGAGCTTTTTCATTACCATCCAGGTAATGGCAGTCACCGATATGTCAGCCGCTCACCAACACGCCGTCCGCCCCCAGCTGAAAAGCTCTCAATATAAAATCGGGGGAGACGCGGCCGGAACACATCACCCGAATCACGCGGATGTTCGGGGGATATTGAATGCGGCTGACGCCAGCCAGATCTGCACCGGCATAGGCACACCAGTTGCAACAAAAAGCGATAATTTTGGGCTCGAACTCAGCAGTCATGATCCCTCTTTCCGTCTTGCTGGTTAGATTTATGACCTTCTATTCACACAGAGCCGCTTCGACCATGGTGAGCACTTCTCGGTCGTTGAAGTGGCGTATGGCCGCCGCCCCTGTGGGGCAGGCCACGGCGCAGGCGCCACATCCTTTGCACAACGCTTCCTGTATTCTGGAAACGTGCACATCTTGGGCCACCTCGACCAATTGCGGCGCCCCATAGGGACACACCTCGACACACTTGCCGCAGCCGCGGCACAGGGTCTCGTCGACAGTGGAGACAACCCCTTCCACTTCGATGCTCTTTTGCGCAAGAATGGTTGCTGCGCGGGCGGCCGCCGCCTGAGCCTGGGCGATGCTTTCATCAATGGGTTTGGGGTAGTGGGCAAGCCCGCACACGAACACACCGTCGGTGGCAAAGTCGACGGGGCGCAGTTTCATGTGCACTTCCAGGAAGAAATTGTCCTGACTCACGGGCACCTTGAACTGCTGCGCCAGGCCGGCAATATCTCGGGTTTCGATGGCGCTCGCCAGGGTAGCGAAATCCGCTTTCAAGGTGATCGGTCGACGCAGGATATGGTCGATCACCGTCACCTGCAGACCCCCCTCCACCTGTTCGACCACCGGCTTGTGGTCGGTGTCGAAGCGCACGAAGATGACGCCGCGCCGGCGTGCCTCCTTGTACAGGTCTTCGCGCTCCCCGTAGGTGCGGATGTCGCGGTAGAGAATGTAGACATCCATGTCGGGATTGCGCTCCTTGAGCTCCACCGCCTTTTGCACCGAAAAGGTACAGCAGATTTTGCTGCAGTGCGGCCGCTGCGGTTCGCGTGATCCGACGCATTGAATGAATACGGCGCTGGAAGCATTCTTGACCAGGTCGCTGTCCCATGCCTCATCCAGTTCGTGCCAGCGGAACACGCGCTCGCTCTTGCCGTAGAAATACTCCTGCGGCGCGATGGAATGGGCACCGGTGGCCAGGATGGTGACTCCGTGCTCGATTTCCTTCAGGCTTTCGGTCCCATTGGAGGAGACGGTGGTCTTGAAGTTGCCGACAAACCCCGAGGTGTCCTTGATTTCCGCATTGAGCAGAACGTCTATGTTGGCCTCCGCCTTGACCTCTTCCACCAACTTGCCCAGAAACTCGGAAACGTCTTCACCTTTCCAGGTCTTTTTCAGCTTCAAAGCATGTCCGCCCAGGCGGTCCTTCTGCTCCACGATGGTGGACTTGAAACCTTGCTTGGCAAGCGTCAGCGCGCTCACCATGCCGGCGACGCCACCGCCCACGATGAGCGCCGAGGCCGTGACGGGTACCGAAGGCATGGGAAGAGGTTCGATCAGAGCCGCTCGGGAGACAGACATGCGCACCAGGTCTTTGGCTTTTTCCGTTGCCGCATCGGGATCACCCGCATGCACCCAGGAACACTGATCGCGAATGTTGGCCTGTTCGTAAAGGTACTTATTGAGGGCGCTGTTACGCAGGGTTTCCTGGAAAAGGGGCTCGTGGGTGCGGGGCGAACACGCGGCCACCACCACACGGTTGAGGTCTTGCTCCTTGATCACCTCGACCAGTTTGTCCTGGGCGTCCTGCGAGCAGGAGAAAAGATTCTCCTGTACGTACACGACATTGGGCAACGACTTGGCGTATTCAACCACTTCCTTTACGCGCACCACGCTGGAAATGTTGACGCCGCAATTGCACACAAAAACGCCGATGCGAGGCGGCTCCGCCCGGACATCGCGTTCCTCGGGGAAGGTCTTTTCCTTCACCAGAGTATGGCGCGCGGAAGAAAGATTGCTGGCCGCCGCTCCAGCTGCCGCGGACGCCTCCATGACAGAGAGAGGAATGTCTTTGGGGCCCTGCAGCACGCCGCACACGAACACTCCCGGCCGGGACGTGGCCACCGGAGCAAAACTGCTGGTGGCTGCAAAATTGTAGTGATCCAGTTCAATACCCAGGGCTGCAGCCAGATCCTGCATTTCCGGGGAAGATTCGAGGCCGACCGAGAGCACCACCATGTCGAAATCCTCGCTCACCATGTCGCCGGATTCGGTGACATAGCCGAGGCGCAGGTTGTCATTTTCCGGCACCGACTCGACAGTGTGGATGCGCGAGCGCACGAAGCGAATACCGCTTTCTTGGGCACGATTATAATATTGCTCGAATTCTTTGCCGTAGGTGCGCATGTCCATGAAAAAAATGGCGGCTTCCAGCCCGTCTTTGGCATGCTCTTTGGCAATCACCGCCTCTTTGATGGCGTACATGCAACAGACGCCCGAGCAGTAGCCATTGTCGCACTGGTTGATTTCCCGCGAGCCCACACACTGCAGCCAGGCGATTTTTTTCGGCTCGTGGGCGGTTTCCTGTTTGGCCTTGAGATCGCGCAGTCGATTTTCGAGCTCTGTCGCCTGTTCGGCCAATGTCTCCCAGCGACGCAGGTCCTTGTCATCCTTGCCGGCCGATTGGAACGTATCGTACATTTCGCCGGTGGTCTTGCCGTATTTTCCCTCGAGTTGTTTGAGCTGCTTGTGCAGTTTGCTCAGACCTTTTTCGGCGGCGGCTAGATCCGCCTTCAAGGATAATTCCGAGGGCCGCATCAGATGGCCCGATGTGGGGCCGCCGGCGCTCAGCAGACGTTCGAATTCCATGGCCGTGACGACGTTGGGAAGACCGGCGTAATTGTATGTGTCAAAGCGGCCGGGATCGAAAGCATGAAAGCCGGTGGATAAAATCACGGCTCCCACTTCGAGATCCAGCATCTGTTCCTTCTGCTTGTAGTCGATGGCACCGGTGGGACACACTTTGGCACAAATGCCGCACTTTTTACCCTGACCCAACTGGCGGCAATTGTCGGAATCAATGGCGTAGGCCGATGGAATGGCCTGGGCGTAATATTTGTAAATGGCTTTGCGTTCACCCAGCCCGGCGTTATAGGCGTCAATCACCACAGTCGGGCATTTTTCGGCGCATGCGCCGCACGAGATGCACTTGTCCAGATCAACGTAGCGAGGCTTCCGGCGAACTTTGACCTGGAAGTCTCCCTGTTCGCCCTCGATGCTTTCCAGTTGTGAACCCGTAAGAAGATTGATATTGAGATGGCGGCCGACCTCGACCAGCTTGGGAGAGATAATTCACATGGCGCATTCATTGGTGGGAAAGGTCTTGTCGAGTTGCGCCATGCCTCCACCGATGGCCGGCCCCTTTTCCAGGAGATGGACAAAGTATCCGGAATTTGCCAGATCCAGTGCCGCCTGGATACCCGCTATGCCGCCGCCGACCACCAGCACCGCACCGATGGTTCCATTGCCTCGACTACTCTTTGACATGGTTCCTCCTAAACGCAAATAACCCGGCTGTGGAGGTTCTTGTGAAAAAACCCACTCGCACCGAACCTTCACCTTCCGGGAACATTTCACCTGTTTGCTTCAATTACACGGCTCATGACGATTAGTCTTTAGATCGTTGATTTCATAACCCTAACGCCTCTGGTTGTCAAGAAAAAGGCCCAATCGCGGGGCGCCGGCAATGGTCGGCAAATCGGCCGCCGCCTGGCGACCCTGCAGTTGCTCTCACGGCTTTTTTGGCACAATTCATGGCGGGATTGCAAGGAAAATGTGAATTTGTGCACATTGACCCGGAACAGCGCAGCGGGCTTCACCACCTACGCGTGCAGCGGCCCTTCGCTTTAGGTCTCGTGTTCAACTAGCCTGTTCAAGCAAATGATTGTGACTTCCAAGCAGGCTGGGTTGAAGTACAAAACCGAGCAAAAGAGGCATTGGATTTCGCCGCGCGAAAGGCGTGACTCGACCCAACCCACAGCAGCGGCATTATCTTGGAAGCTATAGTAGCCACGCGCTTTTTCGGGCGATTTGAGCGCGATCAGGTCAAATTCCTTCCCCTTCAACCAGGGGACCGCCCGCTTTACTGTAACCCCACCCTGAGCAACAACGATCCTGTGAGCAAACCCTGCACCGTCGAGGAACGCCTCGAGCAACTGAAAATGTAAGTTCACTCCTTCGGCTTCAACCCGTGAGCCCGAAAGACCTCCCTGGTACCGGCCCTGGTTCCCTCTTCGGTTTCTTTAAGACCCTTGCAGCGATCGGGGATCACCACGTCATCCTCAGGGGCGCATTTCCCCTCGATCATCACGCGGGTTGCGCACTTGCCATAACGGTAGCCGATCTGGTAGCAGGTTTCCTCTGCCTGGGCCGGCAAGGCGAGAATCGTCAGGAGGGCTGCGGTAAAACCGGCAGCCGCAAAACTTATCAGCGGTCTTTTAGCGAACATGTGTTGCTCCTCTGCTTAAAGGGTGGCTGCTCTCATCCTGGAGTCGCAGTCGTGTAGAGACTCGGGCAAGCCGTGAGTTCGTGGCGGCCGGCACAAAATTCGTAACCGTTCACCCTACAGCCCTTCATGGACCACAAAGGCGCAAAGAACGCCAAGGTGGCAGAGGTTGCACCCTTCGCGTCTTGGCGGTGAACGATCAGCAAAAATCGCCGCCCCCGCACCCCGGCCAAATACCGCCAAGGGGGAGGTAAAGGTATCAACGACTCAGTAGCCGGCCGGCGGATTGACCACCACATACGTGACCCCGCCGCCTGCATAGGCCGGTTGATACCAGGCTGCGCCGCACCGATAATAGGTGACCCCGCCCACCACTATCGTGGTGCTCGTGCAGGGAAGGGCTGCATAGGCCGAAGCGGTGATGGCGGTGCCGATCGCGTAAGCGGTCACAGCGGCCGCTGTGCCCACAGCTGCAGCTCCCCAGTAGCCGTCCCAATCGTCATGATGCCAGTCTTCTCCGTAGTCTTGCCAGTCTTCGCGTGCATTGTCGCGATAATCCTGCCTGTCTTCGCGTGCCTCAGTGCGGTAATCCTGCCTGTCTTCCTGTCTGTCAGTGCTCTGTTCCCGGCGGGTTCCCTGGTGTTCGGTGCGCTCATCCTGCCGCTGCGAGTGAAGGTCGCTTCGGTCTTCAGCCCTGCCGGTACGGGTATCCTGTCGGGTTTGCCTGGTTGCGCCGTGCTCCTGGGACCTGTCGGCATGTGGCGCCTGTCCCTGGGATCGCAGATCAGAGGGTTGTCCGGACCGTTGGGTAACAGTCGACTGGCGGTTTTGAGCAGTGGGCAATGAGCCGCCCGAGCGGATTCCTGCTCCCTGTGAAAAAGCCCCCCGCTCACCGGTGCCGGCCCGATAACCTCCGGCTCCCGTGGATCTCCGCGCCGAGAAGCCTCCGCTGCCGGCCGGTCCCGAGCGGGAAAAGCCGCCCCCACCCGAGAAGCTGCGGCCACCGCCCGCGCGCCCACCACCGCCTCGGCCGCGGGCCTCGACTTCAATGGTTGCCAGAAACAGCATAAAGAAAAAAATTGCTGTCAGACTGATCACTTTATCCAGTGAGCTGGATCTCATTGTTCGTCTCCTTCTTTCCCTACCCCGGCATCGGGTTTGGCCAACTGTAACTCGGCCAGGAATGGAATCTGCTGAGCCTTTTCTGGAGGCGTGAAGACAAAGAAGCCTGGGGGTGTGCTCAAAGACAGATTCCATTCGCTCAGATTTGCCCAAAACTGAGGCCGTCCCTCTTCATGCTTGTACGTGATCACGATCCGCCGCGGCAGAGGATCCCCTTTGGCAGGAATCCATATCTGGAAGTCCACTTGATCAGTGCGTGCGGCTAGATGCACGCAGGGCACGTCCATGAGGGTATTCTCCTCCACGATTTCGATTGCGCGCACTCTGCGCTCCAGTTCCCTGGGCAGCTGGGTGACGAAGAGCATGGCGAGGGGCAGCCGCAGCTGCAGGTCGCTAAGCAGATGACGCACGGCCTGATCCACGTCGCCGGTTTTGGCCGCGCGCGCGAACACGTTTTCATCGGGGCTGAAAACCGTGATGTGCTTTCCGTCAAACAGCACAAGGACTTTTTCTCCGTCGCTCCGTTCGCTTTCCATGCGAAAATGATCAGGCCGAACCAGCGTGAGCTTGCGCAGCTCTCCGAATTCGATCATCTGGCCGTTTTCCTGAAGCACATCATAACCGGCTCGGATGGCGACGCTCAGTTGCTTTGTCTGAGAGATGAATTCCCCTGTCTTCATCAGCAGCGCCATGGCCTCCGTCTGGCTCCCGGAATCGCCCGAAACCTGCTGTTGCGCGGCCAATCCGGGGACGGCCGCCAAGCACACAAGCAATACCATTAACAGAACAAGTTTGGTTAAAGTCATCTGGCCCTCCTGCCATTTGAGATTGGGTCGGTCCCAAGGCATCATTTCCTTCCCAAGGACCTCAATAATAAACCATGCAGCGAGTTCGGCCTGAGCTTTTGTGCAGAAAAGTTCATGCCAACTCTCGCATTTTTACTATAATGAAGCGCTTCAAAGCCACTCATTCTTTGTTGCTCAATCAATTTATTTTTGGGGTCGAGCCGACCGTCACATGGCGCTGTGTTATCAGCGCGTTCTGTACCCCTGTTTTCCTCACCCTGTGACCGCCTGCCGCTGGAGATTCTTCGTTGCTTAGCCCCCCTGAAAAATAGTATAGATGTTGGTGAACGGTTAAAAGTTTAGTGCCGGGAGGACGGTGATGAAGATAGTCGGGGTTGAATTCAAGAATATCAATTCGTTTGCGGGTGAGTGGGAGGTCAGGTTCGACCGGCCGCCCTTTTCCGACACCGGCCTGTATGCCATCGTCGGTCGCAACGGTTCCGGCAAGTCCTCGATTCTGGATGCCATCACTTTGGGCCTCTATGGCGAAACCCCCCGCCACAGGAACCCGGAGGAAAGAATTGTGCCGCAGCAGGCGGATGAATCCTCTGCGGCCGTCACTTTCGCCGTCGGCGACAACCGGTACCGCAGCGAGTGGCGGGTCAAGAGCTTTGAGGGCCGCCTGCAGGGCCCCGAGATGCGTTTGTGGGAGCTCAACGGGAAGGAATCGCTGCTGGAAAACCGGGTCATCCGTGTGCGCAGCCGCGTTGCCGACTTGACGGGGCTCGATTTCAAGCGCTTTTGCCGATCCGTTCTGCTGGCGCAGGGTGAATTTGCCGCATTTTTGACCGCCCTTGAAAGTGAACGATCTGAAATTTTGGAGAAAATTATTGGGCCAGAGATGAAGCTCGAACTGGAGCACTCGATTCGGTCAAATCTGGCCGCCGAAGCCGAGAAACTGCAACAACTCAAAGAAGCTGCCGCAGGTCTCAGCCTGCTTGACCGGTCCCGCCTGGACCAAATCGAGCAGGAGCAGGAACAACTCGAAGATGAAATCAAAGGGGTGGAGGAGGCTTTGCGTGAGCTTCAGGAACAGGAACATTGGCTGCAGCAGCTGCAGCAGCTGCAGGATACCGAGCGGGACGCGGCGCGGGCACTGCTGGAAGCCAAAGCACGTCAGGCTGAACTTGCCGAAATGCTCCAGTTGATTGAGGATGCGCAATCGGCGAAACCCCTGGCAGAGGCATTGGAGCGGCTCGATGGGCGGGTCGCTGCACTGGAAGAGATGAAAAATCAGACGGGACGTTTGAAGGAGGACCTTGCGGGCCGCGAAAGAAGCCTGGTCGAGCTCGAGGAACAACTGCAAAGAAGCCTGTCGGGATTGGAAGAAGCGCGCAGGAGGCTGGACGAGAGGGGAGCCGAGTGGTCCGGTGCTGCTTTGCAGGACCGTGAAATCGAGGTCAAGAGTCAGCAGTTTCAAGATGCCGTCCGCGAACTGGAAGCCAGGGAACGCGGTCGTAAACAAAAAGAACAGCGGCGGACGCAAGTGGATGGTGAGCTGGTCGCGCTGCACAAGGAACTGCGCGACCTCGAGCGACGATTGGAGAGGCTGGATGCTGAGGAGAACCTGTTAGCGGAGATGCCTGCGATCCAAAGGGGACTCGATCGGCTCATGACCATTCAGCGGCAAATCCGCGATGAACAGGGGCCGCGAGCCCAACTGTTGAAAGCCGAGGAGGCTGCCGCCAGAGCGCTGCAAGGCCATGAACAGAAAGTCCTGAAGCTGCGAGAACAAGCGAATCGGCTGGCCAACCGCAGGGCCGAAGGTTTACAGCGGTTGACCAAGCTACTGGATGATCACAGCCCGGACCATTGGGTGAAGCTCATCAAGACCAGCCGAAAAAGCCTTTCAGTGTGCCGAGAACTGGCGAAAATCGGAACCGAGTACCGCAAGCAGCAGGTCAATGGCGATGCTTTGGAACGACTGCAACGAGTCGCATCGCAAATGGAGACGGTGCGTCTGTCGCTGGCAGAGGAGCAGGCACAACTGGATGAACTTGCGGAACAGATCCGCTGGCGTGACCGGGTGCGATCACTCGATGCGCAACGTAGCGAACTGCAAGAGCGCGCGGCGTGCCCCCTTTGCGGTTCTCTGGTTCATCCGTTCATGCAACAGGGAACGCCTGATTTCGGTGAGCTGGACCGCTCGGTGCAGGCGCACGAAAAGAAGATTGCCGCTTTGAGCTCTCAGCTTGACAGCCTCGAAGCAACGGCCGCAGGCCTGCAGGGGCGAGCCAACGAGATGACCAGGCTGCGGCAGCTGTGGGCCAGGACTTGTGAAAAAGCCGGTGTTGACTGGGAAACGCCCGATGCCCGCCTGGCTGCAGCCGAAAGCCGCGCGCAAAAGGCCCTGATCCGGGATGCCAAGGGACGCATCCGTTCCTGCCGCTGGCAGAAATGGAAAAATGCCTGGCTGCAGCGTGCCTTGCTGCGCAAGGAGGCGAAGCTCGGTCGCGGCGAAGCAGAGCATGAGAAAGCGCGAGAACGCCATCGGTTGGAGCAGCAGGCACTGGCGGCTATGGACTCCCGTATCGAAAGGCTGCAGCAAGAAGATAACAGTATTCGAAGCGAACTGGGTGCCCGTCTGGCCACTTACGGTGAGCGCCCGCCTGCTCCCGGGGACGAATCCTCCCTGCTCCAGCGGCTCGAGGCTCGATCTCAGGACTACCGGCGTGTGCATGAGGAGCACAAGTCCAGGACGCAACGGCTGGAATCCCTTGAAAATGAGAAGCTGGATCTGTCCGTTTCGGTGCAGCAATTGCAACAGAACACGGCCGTCCTCGCGGAAGAGATCGAGGAGCTGCAGGTTTCACTGACAAGGCTGAAGGCCGACCGCGCGGCCCAATTCGGTACCCTGGACCCCGCCGGGGAGCGAGCCGCGGTGGAAAGTCGGATCACCGCCGGCCTGAAGGAACAGAGCCAATTGCAGCAGGAAATCGGTTCCCGGCAAAAACAACTTGGGGAAGCACAGGCGGCCCTCACTCAGCTGCACGAACGGGAGCAGCTGTTGCGGGAAGATCTCGAGAAAGCCCGACCGGAGCTTGAAACAAGGGCCAACCAGGCGGGGTTTGCTTCTCTCGAGCAAGTCCGGCAGTCCCTGGCGCTGCTGCGCGAAGAGCAGGAAGTGATAGCACGGCACCAGGCCGGGCGGCAGGCACTGGCTGAAGCAGAGGCACGGGAGGCGGCCGCGCGTCACCAGCTGCAAATGCTGCGTGCCGAGCGCAAAACGGAAGAATCCATAACGGTTGTACAGCAGCGCCTGACCGATTATGTGAAGCATCGTGATGCGCTGCAGGACAGGAAAAGCGATCTTGATCGGCTGTTGCTCGAGCAGCGTACCGCCGAGGGTGAGTACCGAGACATCCGGAAGGCCATCGCGCTGCAGGAGAAAGTATGGGCCGAAGCGGTCGCTGAACAGGGAATGTTGGAATCGCCCGATGACCCCCAAATGAGGACCAGGCTGCAGCGCCTCATGCTCGACCGGCTGCTCGAACACTCCAACCAATACCTTGGCACCCTGAGCGATCGCTACCGGCTTATGGCAGACGACCAGGAGGGGCTGGGATTTCTTGTGAGAGATACACTGCAGACGAGAACCTACCGGCCCGTCGAGACTCTTTCGGGCGGTGAAACCTTTATCGTCAGCCTATGCCTGGCGCTGGGATTGTCGGAGATGGCCTGCCAGCACCGGAAGATCGAGTCGCTGTTGATCGACGAAGGCTTCGGTACCCTGGATGAGGAAAATCTGTACCGGGCGATTACGCTGCTCAAGGGGTTGCGCGACAACGGGAAAATGGTCGGCATCATCTCTCATGTCAAACGGCTGGCCGGCGAGATACCGACGCAAATCAGGGTGGAAAAACAACCGAGCGGGATGAGCCGCTTGACGATCACGGCGTGAGGCGGGTGCTTCATTCTTCCAGTGTCGTCCTTATTTTGGCGGCCAGGTCCTGTATGGAGAACGGCTTCTGGATGAAGTGCACGGTATTATCGAGCACGCCGTGCTGGGCGATCACGTCAGCCGTATAGCCGGACATGAACAGGCACTTGAGTGTCGGGTTGAGAGTTTGCAGTCTGTGCGAGAGCTCCTGCCCGGTCATCTGGGGCATGACGACATCGGTCAGCAGCAGATGGACTTGGTCGGGATGACTTTCGGCCAGGCGCAGCGCCTGGATGGGAGAGTCGGCTGCAAGCACGCGATAGCCAAGTTGTTCCAGCATTTTTTGGTCCATTTTTAGAAGCGCCGGTTCATCTTCTACCAGGAGCACCGTTTCACCCTGGTTTGGGGTAATTTTCGCCGGCTGCGCCAGCACCTCGTGATCCGCTGCTCCGTACCAGCGCGGCAAGTAGATCTTAAATGTGGTGCCTCGCCCGGGCTCACTGTACACATTGATAAACCCCTGATTTTGCTTGATGATACCATACACGGTCGCGAGCCCCAGGCCGGTTCCTTTTCCCAACTCCTTGGTGGTGTAAAACGGCTCGAAAAGGTGCTGAAACGACTCCCGGTCCATGCCGCAGCCATTGTCGCTTACGGCCATCATGACGTATTTCCCGGGAGTGCACTCGGCGTGTTCGGCGCAGTAATGTTCATCGAAGACGGCATTGCGCGTTTCGATGGTGATCTTGCCGACACCGGCGATGGCATCCCGGGAGTTGACGCATAGATTGGCCAGGATCTGATCAATTTGTGAGTGGTCCATCTTGACCGGCCACAGCCTTGAACCGGGCAGCCAGGCCAGGTCTATATCCTCGCCGATGAGCCGGCGCAGCATTTTGAGCATCTTTTCCACGGTTTCGTTCAAATCAAGCAATTTCGGGGCAATAGTCTGCTTGCGGGCAAAGGCCAGCAACTGCCGGGTGACTTGTGCGGAACGTTTGGCTGCCTTGAGGATTTCTTCAAGGTCTTCCTGCAGCGGATCGTCCGGTGAGACCTTGCTGAGGGCCAACTCGCCGTAGCCGATGATCACCCCCAGCATATTATTGTAATCGTGGGCCACACCCCCGGCCAGCCGCCCAATCGACTCTATCTTCTGGGCCTGGATCAGCTGCTCCTTGAGCTTCTCACGCTCTTCCTCGGCGCGCCTGCGTTCGGTGATGTCGAACATGACGGCCAGGAAAACGCGGTCTCCGTCGGCATCAATCAGCTGCAGGCACACCTCCACAGGGTACAGGCTGCCATCGGCGCGACGGTGAACCGTTTCAAGGGTGAGCGATTGCTGCAGGTTGTCCAGTAACGGTTGGATCGCAGCGCGAAAAGTCTGTTCGGTGAATTCCGGCTTGAGATCAAGGGGGGTGAGTTGCTTGATTTCCTCCAGCGTGTATTGCAGATTCTTCAGAGCTCCATGGTTAACATAGCGGAATTTTAAGGATTGTGAGTCAAATATGTAAATTTCATTGAGGCTTTTCTCGATGACTCCCAGAAGCTGACGGCTGTGCGCCTCCATGCGTTTGCGCTCGGTGATGTCTTCCGCTATTCCGAGCAGGTACTCCGGCTTTCCCTGTTTGTCCAACAGCGGAATCTTTTTGGTGCGCAGAATGCGAATGCCCTGGTGGCGGGTCAGGGTGGGCTCTTCCGACACCTCGATCACTCCCCGCTGGGACAGCGCCTCCCGGTCCTTTCCGACAAAAAAATCCGCCTGCTCTCTGGGAAAAAAATCGTAATCGCACTTCCCCAGCAGCTCTTCCCGCGAATATCCGAGCAGTTCCTCGCCCGCCCGGTTGAACTTCACAAAACGAAGCTGCGCGGCATCCTTCATGAAAATCATTGCCGGTATGTTTTCCACGATATTGTCAAGAAATTCCCGGCTCCTGCGCAGTTCCTCAGTTCTTTCGGCGACCCGCTGTTCGAGCTGTTCATTCATCTGCCGGTTTTCGACAAATTTGGCCGTCAGTGAATCCGCCATGGCTTTGAAATTGTCTACCAGCTGACTGGTTTCGAGGATCGAACCGGCAGGCCAGTCGATGGGGCTGCCGGACTCGACCCTGGCGGGCAGGTTGTGAGTGATCTTGCCAAGCTCCTGTACGGGTTTCACCACGCAGCGGCCCAAAAATTCAGCCAGCACCAGCGCCGTCACGACAATTGCGAAGAGCATGATGAAGCCGCTCGTGTAGCGGTCATACAACTTTTTTTGATAGGGTGCCGCCGGATCTTCCAGGATCAGCTTCCATTCCGCCAGCTTGCCGACGTTGGATTGGACCAGATAGACGGATTTGCCCCAGAGTTCGATGGTCGAGGTATTGCGAGGCAGCTGGGGAACCCACTGCAAGATACTCTGCGAAATTGCGTTGACCGATCCCGTGCCGCGCGAGAATGGCATGAGGGGCTTTTGGTCGTCCCGGTTGGTCACGATCACATGGCCGTTTCGGTCCAGCAGCGTGTAGCGAGTACCCAGCCCGGAGGAGCTGTTCTGTAAAATCCTATGGATTCGCTCCAGGTTCAGGACACCGGAGAGGTAGCCGTTGAATCCTCCCTGAATAAGCACGGGGGCCAGCATGATGGCAATCGGTTCAGGTCGACCGAATCTGGCTGCAAACACTTCCGACAGCATGGGTTTGAGGACTTGTTTGAGGGCCGCTAGATAAGAGCGGTCGGCATAGCTTCGGCCAAGCATCGGCCGGCCGAGTTCATCGTTCGGCGGGGAGAAGGCGACAACCGTTGCATGCTTGTCAAGCAGTCCAATGCGCAGGAAATTCTTATCAGCACTGCGCACCTGCTCAAGGTATGGCTGCATCTGTTGCGGTGGAAGCGTGGCGGCCTTTTGCGCCAGTTGTACAACCACCTGTTGCCTGTCCTCCAGCCAGTTGTGCAGGTTGTCCGTGACTTGTAAACTGTTATTGACAAGAGATTCTCGAATGCGCCGCTCGGTTTCGGCCAGATCGGCTTTCCCAGCTATCGCCAGGAGAATCAAAGAGGGACACAGGACAAAAAATATCATCAGGTTGGAAATAATTTCGCGGAATGAAATGGGTTGGGCGTTGCAGCGAAATGCCGCTGTCGTGAAAATCAGCCGAGCCGCCAAGGCATTGGCGATACCGTTGATGCCCTGCTTGGTCATGAGAAACAGGGCATTGCTCGCAGGGAAATTGGAAATTTCCTGCATAAAGAAATATCCGAGGGGGATGCCGATGAATATCCAGTAGAGACCGTCGGCCATGACCAGCGATAACTTGGGCCACGTGATGAGCCAGCCCACCACCGCCACTTCCATGGTCATGGTGAGGATCCCCCAGGGGTGGTTCCAGGTCACATAGGTGCAGCTGGAAATGAGTGCGCCCGCCACCACGCCCCACCTCCAGCCGAACATTTGCAACGCCAGCAGGGCAAAGATGCTGCCGAAGATGAAGTGTGCATTGAGAATGGACAAGGCAAAGTAATTCCCGACGAGGCCCGCCGCGATCAGGATCAGGTAAAGGGGAATGAGGTATCTTTGGCTCAAGGCTTTCCCGGTGAATGATATGTTTGCCATAGCCGTTCTCCCCATTTTCTGCAGAAGGGCGACTTTGCCCCTTGCACATTCATGGTGTCGACCTCCGCGCGATCACTCCCGCCGGGTGGCATCATAACGACCTTTGCGAAAACCCCCGGATTGTCTCCAGTGGCCGCAAACCGACCCCTTTGGTGTGGTTTGTTGGCAGTTTTTCACATTTCGTTGCTTGAGGCAATGTTTCCATTCAAGTCTGTGTTAAGCATCTGTTTTCGTCGTATCGAGAAGCTTTTGCATGGCGGCCTCTCGTTCTCGACTGACCGAGTTTACCAACACTTTACCGCCAAAGCCGAGAAAGGCTTCTGCGACTTTATCCAGATCGGCTTTGCGCACCAGGGTGAACAAAGCAGAGCAGCCCGGTCCAAACTTTTGCGATAATTCTTGGATGAATCGATCGTCGATTCCGGTGTCGGTGAGAGCGGCGGAGACGGCTCCGGCAGCCGCTCCGAAAGCGGCTCCGAGCATGGGGGCGAAGAAAATGCTGCCAACGATGAGCCCCGTGATGCTCCCGGCAAGACCTCCCTTGCGTGCCGGTCTGTGTGTCTGGCGGTAGTGTGCCGTTCCGTTCGGGTCTTTGCTCACCACTACAGCGTCTTCCAACTCGATATAACCCTCCCGTTGAAGACCGATCAGCTTTTGTCGCGCCTCTTCAGCCATCGGTTCCTGGTCGAATACCACGACCGTGAGGTTACTCGAGTACTTTTCCCTCAAGGACGCCCTCAACAGGTCCGGAGTAATCCATTCCGCAAAACCGGCGGCGATTTTTTGGGTGGCGCCCATGGAATCGATGGACAGCAGGCTCCCGTCTCTGGCATTCAGCACGAGGTATTCGTCTATTTCTTCATATGTTTTGTTGACGATGATGGTTTTGCTGCCGATATAGCCGATCACCAGGAAGTCTTTGGGTAAATTGGACATGCTGGACCGGAAGGCCAAAGTTGTCCCGATGACAAAATCAGCGGTTCCCAGGCCACCGATCCAGCTTGCCTTGTGAACGGGATCATCCGATAGTTTTTTCCCGTGTGTTTCCATAAAACCGGCATAGTCTTGAGGGATTCTGAGCCCGAGGGCATGCGAAGCATAATCTGTAAAATTTCTCATCGGTGTTCTTCTCCCTTCCCTGGTGAAAATGAATTTGTCCCGGTCATGTTGGATGATTGCGAAGGATATCGCAGACAGAGCTGCGAGAGCAATCAAAACAATTGAGTGGTATCTCCAATATCCTGGCAGGAAAGTAGAGGGGGTTGGATTGCAGCTGGAAGGCGAATGACGGCGTGCTCCCTGAGGGGGAAATAAAAAAATGGTCGGCTGAAACGAATTTTGCTTTCTTTTTTTAGTTCATCGGTTATAGTACGCCCATGCTGGTTGAGTACGACATTGTGAGTTATGCAGGAAATCGGTCTTTCGCCATAGAATGGTACGGTTTCAGGATAGCTCGAGCACCGTACCAAAAAAGCAGTGAAGAAAATACTAATTTACAAGGAAGGATTTAAGCAAATGGCGGAAGGTCAAGTAAAATGGTTCAATGACAGTAAGGGTTATGGTTTTATCGAGTCCGACAGTGGCCACGATGTGTTTGTTCACCACTCAGCCATCCAGGGTGAAGGATTCAAATCACTGAGCGAAGGGCAGCGTGTGAGCTTTACCGAGGAAAAGGGCGCCAAAGGGCCCCAGGCCACTAATGTGGTAAAGCTGTAAGCAAAACAGTTCTCACATTATTTGGAAATTGATAGCCGGAGTGTAAAAAGCTCCGGCTTTTTTTGTCCCGAGCTAGATGTTCGGGTTCTCCCATCCGCCTTCACCAGTCGGCCGCATTTCACCCTGGGGCTGGGACGGTTCCGCCGTATCGTTGCGAGTGGCGGCACAGCCGGACACAGCCGCCAATGCAAGCATGAGTAAAAGTGACATTACAACAACTCTTTTCATGACGCTCTCCTTTCTACAGCTTCCGGGATAATCGGTCCGGTTGAGTTGAAGCAAACGGCTCGCGTGCCGAAACTCAACAGCGGTCTTGCTGGGTTTCGTGCTTCAATCCAGTCTTGTAAAGCCGAAGACCTTTTCTTACCCACGGTGCTTAACATAAGATCTCAACTTAAATATTGAAATAGCCGGCATGTACACTAAAATGAAATATTGTGATCCGAGCTCAGCCACTTGGCCAGTCAGCCACTCATGGCCGCATTTGGGCTTGAGCTGATCGGAGGAGGGAGCAAGACCGGCGCGCAGACCGGCAGCACGGCTTGTTGCAGCGGGTTTTGGAGTGGGATTTTGACCAATGCATACACCTGATAAAATCGACATACGCGAAGTCTCGCCGCGCGATGGCTTTCAATCGCTGGCGGGATTCATCCCCACCGACCACAAGCTGCACATCATCGATCTCCTGGTGCGGGCCGGGGTGAAGGAGATCGAGGCCACCTCTTTTGTCAGTCCGAAGGCCGTTCCGCAGCTCAAGGATGCAGCGGAACTGATGTCTCGCTTGCCGCGCCAGGATATTGTGCGGGCCGCCTTGGTTGCCAACTTGAGGGGGGCACAGGATGCCGTTGCGGCAGGCGTCGACCAGCTGGTGATGGTCATATCCGCTTCGGAGGCGCACAATCGTGCCAATGTGCGCTGCAGCATCGCCCAATCTGTAAAAAATCTGGACGCGATATTCCCGGTGGCCAGGGAAAATGGGGTTGTGGTGAACGGGGCCATTGCCGTTGCCTTTGGGTGTCCGTATCAGGGCGACGTCCCTGAAGGGGATGTCTCGAGTCTGGTGCAGGAATTTTATGAGCGCGGCGCCTCCTCTGTGATATTGGCCGATACGACGGGCATGGCCTCGCCCAGGCGAATCGATGGCATGGTGCGGACTTTCATTCATGGATTTCCGGGATGCAGGTTCACTTTACACCTGCACAACAATCGCGGGACGGCTATGGCCAACCTGCTGGCCGGGTTGCTGGCCGGGGCTCGCTCATTCGACACCGCTCTGGGCGGCATTGGGGGGTGTCCCAATGTGCCGCTGGCGGCCGGAAATCTTGCTACGGAAGACGTGGTGTTCATGCTGGAGGACATGGGGGTGGAGACCGGTATCGATTTGGAAAAAATCATTCAGGCCGCCGTGGAGCTCGAGAAAGTCGTCGGATTTACTCTACCCGGGCAAGTCATGAAAAGTGGGCCTCGGTTGGCGAGAGTCATGGCGGGTCTGGAACCCTGTTACAGCAGCCGGCGGCGCGCCGGGCGCTGACACAGGGAAACGAAGGTACCGTTCGCAGCCCGCAATTGGAGAATTGCGCTGCTCACTGCCGCCCCGAAAGCTGACCCGCACCCGGGGCCGAAGAAAGCCATGAAACGGCGGTTGAACAGGCTCGATACGCCGCCGGGAAGGACGCGGAAGCGATTATGGAAGAAAGGCGCTACAAGTACAGGCGAGAGGATTTTGGTGAACTGGTTGTGGACCTCAAGCATCTCAACATTTACCTGAACTTTCTGGGTGATCGGGTTGAAGCCACGAACTGTTTAATAATGAGAGCAAAACAGGATTTGAGCGAACTTCAGCTGGATGCCAACGATTTGAAAATATTGCAGATCGATTGGTGTTCGCCGGAAGACTGTACTCCTCTCCAACGCTTGGATTACGATTACATTAAGGAAAACAACAGGCTCACGGTGAAGCTGAAGCAACGCGTGGGGAAGGGGGAAACATTCTGCATTCGCACCGTCACGCAGTGCTTTCCCTCCGATCATATCCTCGAGGGCATTTACCAGGATGCGACGCCGCCGGGAGCCCCGCAACAATACATGTCCCAGTGTCAGCAGTGGGGCTTCCAGCGCATCATGCCAATATTCGACGACTGTCGCGCCAAGTGCACCATGACCACCACCCTGGAAGCAGATGTCCGCTACACTCATCTCATCAGCAACGGCAATATAGACCGCACCCTGAATCCCGCCGGGAAACCGGTAGTCAAGAGCGATGATCCAGCACGGCAACTGATTCGCTATGACAACCCGATACCCATGGCCCCCTATCTGTTTCTGGTTTGCGTGGGCACCTGGGACGGGCTAGTTGATCAGGTCACCTATGAATCGGGGCAATGCGTGCGGCTTGAATACCTGGTTCCTCCGGGACGATCGGAAGGGGCGCGCATTCCAATGGAAATACTCAAGGAAGCGATCCTCTGGATAGCGAAGACTCAGGATTACCAGTACAAGGCAGACGCGTATCGCACCATCACCATGAACAAATCCAACTTCGGAGGCATGGAAAACGTTGGGAATACGACCATCGTAACGGATGCCGCCCTGGTGGATGAGCATACTCTCGACCATCTTTTGCTCTATGCTCATGCCGTTATTGTGCATGAGTTCGAACACAATCAATGCGGCAGTGAGACCACCATGGAGACACCTTTTGATGTCTGGCTCAATGAGGCCTATACGGTCGACGTCGAACGCCAGTTCATGGCGGATGTTTTCGATCCCACCTTCATCCGTTTGTACCAGGTTGACAGTATTCGCAATCCTCTGCTCGGCCCCCTGGCCATTGAAGATGGCGGCCATGCGGGCAGGATTGTACGGGAAGGCTTCAACAATCCCGATGAGTTGATTGACGGTGTCACCTACGTCAAAGCTGCCGAAGTGATTCGCATGTTGAAGCTGATTCTGGGGCCGGACACATTCAAAGCCGGCAAAACCCTCTATTTCGACCGCTACCACAACGGCAATGCCAACACGCATCAATTCTTCGAGTGCTTCGAGGAAGTGTCGGGCGTTTCCCTAGAACAGTTCAAGCGAGGTTGGCTGTATCGCATGGGTTATCCCAAGGTCCACGTACAAAGCGTCTACGACCCGGACAACCGATCCTTCATGATGGATTTTCAGCAGCAGGCAGTTGAAGGGCGGGAGCCGTTTCACATTCCCATTCAACTGGCGCTGGTGGATCAAAACGGCCGCGATATCGAGGGAACTCCTCAGGTTTTTCAGTTACGGGAGCGAGACGCCCGGTTAACGCTCAAAAACATTTCAGAACCTCCTGCCTTTGCGTCAATCGGCAGGGATTATTCGTTTTACGGGACGCTTCACAATGCCACTGCCGGCAGTGAAATGCTGACACTACAGGCTCGACTCGATCCCAATCACTACAACCGGGTGGATGCCGTGCGGCAATTGACGGATATGCAACGCATCCGCCTGCTGCACGATGCCAATGCCGCCATCGATGGCGCCTGGCTGGATCTTTACCGGGACATTCTCAAGGATGCAGCCTTGCCGGCAGCGCTCAAAGCCTATTTTCTGCGCATCGATGAACAGCCCATGGACCGCGCTTATGCCACCTGGTATCAGGAGCTTGTGGTGGCTCGCGAACAACTCATGCGGGCGGTCACGGACGCCTTCAGGGAAGAGCTCTGCTCACAGTTTGCACAACTCGACACGTATTCGAGTGCCGGCGGCGGTTCCCCGAAAGAAGGAATCGAACAGCGCCTCTTGAAAAATGTGCTGCTGGATCTGCTTGCCGTTAAGGATGACGAGGACAGCCACCGGTTGATACTGGATCACTATCGATCGGCCACCACTGCGACCGACCGGGTAGCCGCACTGACCGCGCTCAATCGCAGCTCCGCTCGGCAACGTCGTGAACTGCTGGAACAGGCCTATCAGCAATGGCACCCCCATCTGAGCGGCTATGCGAATTATTTGCGCATTGTTTCCAGCGGGACGTGTGCGGATGTTTTCGAAATGATCGAGCAGGAAAAGCAGCGGCCCACTTTTGACATCAAGCAGCCCACGTGGTGTCGGGCATTGTTTCTGCCCATGGCAGCCAACAACAAAATGGTGTGGAGCGATAGAGGCATCGAATGGGTTGCCGATACGGTCATCGAGCTGTCACCTGTCAATACGACGACCGCGAGCAGGCTGTTGAACACTTTCCAGCACGTGAAGAAGCTGAAACAGGAATTGCGCTCCAGGACAACCGCATGCCTGGAAAGAATAGTGCGTCACATTTCACCCGAAGAGAACCCGACCATACACGGACAAGCCCGGGCGTATCTGGGTGACGATAATGCATAATGGGAGCGTTCACTGCCGACCGCCGCCCTTGAAATCGTCGAGTACTATAACGAGGTTTTCAGCTCCCTCACCCTGGAGCTTCCAATTACCCATACATGGCCCCGCGCTTCTCGGGGCACACTCCCTCTCTCCTCCCCTCGCGGGAGAGAGACTCGGAGTGAGGTGGGGGGCGAGCAAGCGGCCCGTTATCCAAGGGTCGCAGACCGCCGGGCCTGTGCCCGGCGGTAACCCGCATGCAACCCTCCTCTTTGGAGAGCGGCCATGTACGACATGAAAAGTCTCGCTGAGCTGGTCGGGCAACTCGAAGATCAGCTGACGGCCTGCATGCGCTGCGGCATGTGTCAGGCGGTATGTCCGCTGTACGCGGAAACCGGACGTGAAGCCGATGTGGCAAGAGGCAAGCTGGCACTCCTGGATGGTCTTGTAGGGCAAATGTTCGATGATCCCAAGGGAGTGCAAGAGCGTCTGATGCGTTGCCTGCTGTGTGGCTCCTGTGCCGCCAACTGCCCCAGCGGGGTCAAAGTGATGGACATTTTCCTTAAGGCGCGCGCCATTCTCGCGGGCTATATGGCAATGAACCCGTTAAAGCAAGCGATTTTTCGCCAGCTGCTTGTACGTCCTGCCTTTTTCAACATCTTCCTGGAATGGGGAGCAAAGCTGCAGGGGGTGTTCGCCAAACCGGTCAATGACCTGCTCGGCACCTCCTGCGCGCGGTTTATGTCGCCTCTAACGGCTCGTCATTTTAAGACCCTGGCCGTGACGCCGTTCCATCGAATGGTGCAGTCATTGAGCACCCGCCCGGGTAGCTCCGGACTGAGAGTCGGATTTTTCGTGGGATGTTTGGTCGACAAAATTTTCCCCGAAGTTGGGCAGGCGATACTGAAAAGCCTGCTGCATCATCAGGTGGGCATATTTCTGCCGGCAGATCAGGGGTGCTGCGGCATGCCCGCGCTGTCATCAGGGGACCTGCAGACTTTCAATGAACTGGTTCGCCACAATGTGGCCCTGTTCGCAGCCGAGGAATTTGACTTTCTGGTTACCGGCTGCGCCACCTGTACATCGACCATCAAGCAAATCTGGCCGTTACTGGCGCAGGGATTGACTGCGGTCGAGCTGGAGCAGGTCTACGCGATCGCTTCAAGGGCTATGGATATCAGCCAGTTTCTGGTAAATAGCCTGGCGATCGCGCCCGCCCAGCGCGGAACGGGGTATGAGGAAAAGTATGTAACCTATCATGATCCCTGCCATTTGAAGAAACTGCTTGGAGTTTCCAGACAGCCCCGCGCTCTGCTGCTGGCAGGCTCCGCCCATCGGTTTAAGGAAATGGCGGAAGCTGACCGATGCTGCGGCTGCGGGGGCAGTTTTAATATCCACTACTATGACGTTTCGCAGGCCATCGGCAAGCGCAAACGAGACAGCATCGTACGGTCGCAATGTTCTGTTGTGGCGACCAGTTGCCCCGCCTGCATGATGCAAATTTCCGACCTGCTGTCACACGCTCGAGAACCGATCCAGGTAAAGCATGTGATTGAAATTTATGCGGAATCTCTAGGCCAGTAGCGCCTCTCGGAGGATGCTCGTGATCCGTCGCGATGGTTCATACTGAGCGTGATGCCCAAATCGGTGTTATGATATAATACAAGGGGTAACCCGGACACCACAGGAGGCAGCCGTGTCTATGTATTTTCTCGATGAAACGGATGATTGGCTGGAATATCAGACGATCAGGGAAGAAACCAAACGGTTGGACAGGGAATATCTTGAGATCGGCAAAGAACTGCAGTCAGTTGAGGAGGCTTTCAAGCACGATCCCCAGAATATTAACCTTGAAGCCCGGATGGCCGAACTGAAGAAAAAGCGCAAGGCCATTGAAAAAAAGCTCGATGAGTCGCTCAGCATGTACCGCTAGAAATTGGCGCCTGTGCGGGTTCAGGATATGTCGTGAAGGCCTGCCCCGGGGTCAACTCAACAAAAGGAGGAGGTCAATGAGTACTTTGGTGGTGATCGATTATGATGATCCTTATAATGAAGCGCAAGAGGTGCGGCTTACCTTGAAGAAGATGCAAATGGATTATCTCATCGACCTGGAAGACGCGGTGGTAGCGGTCAAGAAGGCGGAATCGTTTTCTTGAACACCGTGGTTCTTTTTTCATCAACAGACGTTAGTGGCAGGTTAATATCAGGGGGATTGATCAGCGGGCCAAGCTGTGTGCCTGGGTCCCGGCCAATTTGACACATTGTAAAAGAACCCGACAGGCAACCACAATGCTTCTGAGTCTTCCCCCGGGGAATAGGCCGATCATCTGCGCTTGTCAGCGCGCGAAGTGCATCGACCCAAGCTGGCACAGTTGTTGTATAGCGTATCAAATCAATTGGTTGCGTTTCCGCCGCTCTGGTTGCTAGGCAGAAATCTTTAGGACAGGAATTCCTCTCAAGGAGCCGCCGTGATGAACATGAAGGAAGTACAGAACATGGCAAGAAGAATCGGGGTTAAACCTCGAGGCAAAACAAAAGCCGTGTTGATCCGAGAAATCCAAAGGGCTGAGGGCCATTTTGACTGTTTCGGATCGGCCGTAGACTATTGCGATCAGCTGTCGTGTGCCTTTTATGCCGATTGCCTGCGCACCAATGCGTTGCACAGCGTGAAGCAATCCAGGTGACACAAGAGATCGCATTACAGAAGAAAATGGTGAGGAATCTAGGGACATTGCCGTGTGATTGGTGGAGTGGCGGCAAATCCCAAGGGTGGCGACACTAGTGAAAGGAGGTAAAGCGATGGAACTGGTTCCCTGGAAATCCTTTGGAGAAGTGAGCACACTGCGCAAGGAGATGGATAATCTTTTGAACAAGTTTTTTGGCAAGTCCTCTCTCGCCGAAGCCTTTGGCGATGAGTGGGCTCCGAGCCTGGATGTGTCCGAAACGGCCAACAGCATCGTGGTCAAGGCTGAATTGCCTGGATTGGAAGTTAAGGACATCGATGTCTCTCTTGCCGGTGACTTGCTGACCATCAAGGGTGAAAAACGAAAAGAAGAGGAAGAAAAAGGCGAACATTACCATTATAGTGAAAGGTACTATGGTTCATTCCGGCGTTCCTTCCGCCTTCCAACCACCATTCAGGCCGACAAGATTGAAGCGAAATTCGACAAGGGCGTGCTCAGGATAACACTTCCTAAGACCGAGGAGGCCAAGCAAAAGGAAATCAAGATCAAGGTCGAATGAATGGATCTGTGTTGACAAGCCAAGTTTGCCTCTGACGGTCTGCTCCTGGACACAACAAGGGTTTTCTTGCCCGGATGCCGGCAATGGACAAGCGCTACACCATCTATAAATGCTCTCACGCGGGACGAAGAGTGATAACCAGCCTCACCGCCTACAATTTGCAGGAGGCTCATGAAGCACTCCGGTGGCTGCAAAAGCACCATCGTGAGGAGGCCGATTTCCTGCTGGATGAGGGTGAATTCTTCGAAATATTGGAAGAAAGCCATGGTGCCGAGGAGCAACCGCGGGAGGCTGTGGCCCCACTGAAGGTCGCCGAGTGATTGCGCCGGAAGGACTTTAGCCGTAGAGAAAAGAACAGATGACAACCGCGGCGCAGACGGCGACCAGGTCGGCCGTGAGGGCGGCGGCCAGGGCGTGGCGGATGCGCTTTATCTGGACTGCCCCAAAATAAACAGCCAGGACATAAAATGTGGTTTCAGTGGATCCCTGCAAAGTGGACACGAGATAGCCCGTGTAACTGTCCGGTCCTATCAGGGGATCCTCGATGATGGAAGCGAGCACCCCGTAGGCGCCGGAACCGGACAGCGGTCTGAGCAAAGCCATCGGCAGCGCTTCGGCAGGCAATCCCACAAGGGCAGTATATTTGCCAAGCCAGCCCACCAGTGCATCCAACGCGCCACTTGCCCTGAACATCCCCACAGCAACCAGTATGGCGACCAGATAAGGAATGATTTTGATGGCCACTTGAAAGCCGTCTTTGGCTCCCTCGACGAAGACCTCGTAAATTCTTACTCGCCGCACCGCTCCAAAAGTCAAAAAGCCGATCATGAGTGCGGGTATGACCCAGGGAGAGATCTCCCTGCCATAGAATATGGTGACTGGAATAAAGGCTATGAGAGCAATCATCGCCAGCAGGCTGAGCCAGAGGGGGTAGGGCTCGATAGATTCGCTGCCTGGCGGGTCTTCCGAAGGCGGCGGAGAGGGGCCCCGCCGGTCGGCGGCCACCGATTCTGCGAGAAATACCGGCTGAGGAGAAAACCGCTGATAGATTTTGGCGGCAATAATGGCTGCAGTGGTTGAACAGATGGTGGCAAACAGGGTCGTGGGGAGAATGCCTGCCGGATTGCCGGAGCCGGCTGCGGCCCGCAGTGCAATGACCCCGGTTGGCAACAGGGTAACGCTTGAGGTGTTGATGGCGAGAAACAGGGCCATGGCGTTTGTGGCGGTACCGGGGTGGAGGTTGAGTTTATCCAGTTCCTGCATTGCGCGGATGCCGAAGGGAGTGGCGGCGTTGCCGAGCCCCATGGCATTGGCCGACATATTAAGAATCATGGCGCCCATAGCCGGGTGTTCGGGCGGCACATCCGGAAATAAACGAATCATGACCGGCCGGATGAGGCGGGCCAGGATCTTGAGCATCCCCCCCTCTTCGGCGACCTTCATTAGACCGAGGAACAGAGCCATAACCCCAATGAGCCCGAGAGCAAGCTCCACTGAACCTGCAGCGGACTTGATCATGGCTTCGGACAAACGCTCCATGGGTGAGGCAGCGCCTTCCGCCGAAACACCGAAGATCTGCTGCCAGCCCGCTGCCGTGAAGGAAACGAGGACGATGACAAAAAAGATAGCGTTCATGAAGGGTCACTCTACCCGGATAAAGCGATTTCTCACATGCAATCTACCCACCGATGCTCTGCCTGAAAACGAGCAGGCTCATGTTTTAAATCGTCGAAATCTTCAGGGGCGCAACTTATCACATCTACGGTTTGTTTGCGCGGGATTTTTCCCAATGTGCAACTGATCCTGACGGGTCGTCGCCGAACAGCAGCCGTTGCACAAAAGGATACGGTTTAAAACGGCAAACGAACTCCTGCTTTCCGGCATAAAGATTTATGCGTGCGGGTCGGGCAATTTCCAGATTCCAGGAATGGGGTGGCGGCACTCTTTGCAGTGGCCGTTTTCGATTGCCAACAGTTCGATTTTGTACCCGTTTCTTGCAATGATCCGAGTCTTGCAGGCCGGGCAGTAGGTGTGTTCGGCCTCATGTCCCGGCACATTGCCGATGTAGACAAAGTTCAACCCTGCGGCGCGGGCGCACTTCCACGCCTCCTCGAGCACAGCAACGGGAGTGGGGGAGAGGCTTTTGAGCTTATAAAGCGGATAAAAGCGGCTGAAGTGTAAGGGCACGTCGGGGCCCAGTTCGTCGTGAATCCAGCGGGCCATGGAGCGAATTTGCTGCATGTCGTCATTCTTGCCGGGCACAATCAGCGTGACGATCTCGATGTGGACGCCCCAACTTTTTAGATTTTTCAATGACGTCAAAACCGGCTGCAGAGTTCCACCGGTGAGCTCTTCGTAATACTCTTCGGTAAACCCTTTCAGGTCTATGCACGCGGCGTCAAGGTACTCACTGAGATCTTTGAGTGGGAGAGGGTTGACGAAGCCATTGGAATGCATGACTTTCAAGAGTCCCTGCTGCTTGGCGATTCGTCCGATGTCCAACATGTATTCCATAAAAATAGTGGGCTCTACGTAGGTTGAAGCAATGGATCGGCACTGGTACTGAAGGGCATTGGCCACCACCTGTTGGGCGGGAAGGTCATAGTTGTAGGTGTCGTCCGGGCGTGCCTGGGAAATTTCCCAGTTCTGGCAGAACTTGCAGGCGAGGTTGCAGCCGGCGGTGGCGATGGAAAATGAACGGGTGCCGGGAAGTACATGGAAAAAAGGCTTCTTCTCGATCGGATCGACATTGACCGCGCACGGGTTGCCATAGACGATGGAGTAATACTGTCCGTTGACATTTTCGCGAACCCGGCAATAGCCGCGCTCTCCGCCGGCCACTTCGCAGTGGCGCGGACACAGCTCGCAGCGGATCATGTGATCATCCAGCGGCGTGAAATAGGGTGAAAGCTTTCGCCCGAGAAAGCCTTGGGTGAGCTGCTGTGCATGGCCCCCGGCGGCCATTTCAAACCAGCTGAAGGAGTGGATGCCCGCACACACCACTGCGCAGCGCCCGCAGTGCCTGAGAAATTCCCGCCTATTCATGGATGAGCTCATGGTGTTCCTTTTTCTTAAAACACATCTGCGGAGAAGATGAAAATTTTCGTGTTCTCCTCTTTCCACGCATCCGCAGGAAGATTGGCCTTACGGCAGGTATAATCCAGAAACGTTTCCCGGTCCCAGCCGTACTGCGTTGCCACTTGCGGCAGCAGCAGTCCGCTGTGGCCGTTTTGCTGTACGATAATTCCGTGCCGGCCCACTTCAATTTCCTCGACATCGGTAATCTGACGCAGCGGCGTCATGGCTGAAATTTCTATTTCCAGGTCCTCCAGTTCGTCAGGCGTTACCGGTGGAAACCGGGGATCCTGAAAGGCGGCAGCCACGGCCATCGCGGCCACGGTTTCGGCAAGCGGTTGATCGTCAATAACGTGTCCGATACAGCCGCGCAGCTCCCCCTGTTTATGAAGCGTTACGAAGGCCCCGCGCGGTTCCTTGAGACGGGGAGAAATGACCTGCACAGCCGGAGGTTTTTTACCGGCGCTGTGCGACTCGATGCTTTCCCGCGCAATGCGATGCAGCAGAGCCTTTTCTTCCGCACTCAAGCCCGGATCGACTCCCACCGGCCGCTGTTCCGCTTCTGGTTGCGCAGGCCCGGACCCCTTGTATACGGCTGCGGCCAGGTATCCGACCACCCGGCTTCGATCCCCCGTCACATCACCGGAATTGGCATAATGGAGAACCTCGGTTCGATCCCCTCCCAGTTTGCGGGCCGCCAGCAGCGCCGTGACCATGGGGCCGCCGCCACATGCTTCACATCGTTTGCTTGCCAAATCATAGCTCAAACCTTGCGGATCGAATTTGTTGATGTGGTCGATGATCACCTGGTCCAGTTCTTTGGCTTCCCCGTAGGAGTGATAATGCGACAGGTCTGAGCTTGCAACGATTAGAACGGATTTGCCGCGCAGGCACTGGGCTAGAGTATCGGCGAGCCGTTGGCAGGTAGCGTAGCTTTGGTCTCCCATTACCAGGGGTACAAGCTTGAAGCCGGGCATGAGCGTTTGCAGAAAGGGCAGTTGAATCTCCAGGGAATGCTCGCGGGCATGGGCCTGCGGTACGCAGCGGATGGTATTGTCCCGGGTGCGTAACTGTTCAATCAAAGTATGATCCAGCGGTACGATTCCCAAGGGCGTTCGGTAGCCGCCCCGGTCGTAGACGGAAACTCCGCGGAAAGCGGCATGATGGCTCGGAGCTATGATGACGACGGTAGCGAACTGGTATTCGCGCAACAGCTTATAAGCGTAGGCTGCCACCTGCCCCGAATAGGCGTATCCCGCATGGGGAGAGATCAAGGCAAGCGGTTCCCCCAGCGGGCGTTGTTCGGGAACCTTCTGGAGAAACGCATAAATTGCACTGCGCAGTTCGGCGGGCGAATCGGCGTACCAGGTCCCAGCGATGACCGATTCGCGCACTTGTTCGGAGTGCGCAGTGCCGCCGCCGGCTGCTCGTGTGCCAGCCGGTGGAAACAAAAGTCCCAGGCCCAGGAAGGCGACTAAAAGAGACACGGCCCAAAACCAATTTTGCTTGACTGAACGGTGCATCATTGTTTTATCTCTCAGCGGAAGGGTGTCACAACCAAGTCAAGAAGTTAAAAATTTGCGAATCGTTGTGGGCAAGTGCTTGAGACTGAACAAAACTATTATATAGAACGGCAGCCGATGGGGTCAATATATCCGCTATGGACTGGATTAACAGGAAATTGGCAAGGCTCTGTTTTGATTGTAGAACAAAAATCCATGGGGCCGTCAGCAGGATGCCTGATGATTTGCATGGGCCGGCAACGCATTTTCTCGGCGCATTGATCCAGCGGCCAATGGTTTGCGCGCCGGTCGAGGAACACAGACTACCGCCGGAAGCTTTACAACTCTCCCAATGACCTGCGAAGAAGTAGATATCCATGAATGACATAAGACTCGAGAGTCTCATTGCGGACAAAAAAAATCTGGAACAAGTTCTTGACCACCTGCTGGAAGGGATCATAGCCCACGATACCGATAGAAAAATCCTCTTCTTTAACAAGGCGGCCGAAAATATCACCGGTTACCGGAAGGATGAGGTCCTGGGTAAAGATTGTCACGAGGCCTTTGGCGGCCCCTTTTGCGGAAGTCGTTGTTCTTTTTGTGGGGACCCTCCCGATACTTTGACCCATGTGACCTACCCTCTGAACATTCTGAACAAGGGAGGCGAGCTCAAGCGCATCGAGATGTCGGTGACCGGCATGACGGATGAGCGCGGGTGCTTCGTGGGTGTACTCGCGTCCCTGCAAGACACAACCGACCTGATTGGATTGAAAACTCGTCTGGGGGAGCTCACCAGTTTTGCCGGAATAATCGGTCGAGACCATAAAATGCTGCAGCTTTTTGAACAGATTCGCGATCTCGCCAGCAATGATTATCCGGTCCACATTTCCGGGGAAACGGGTACGGGAAAGGAGCTGGTGGCGGCTGCCATTCACAATGAGAGTCGACGCGGTAACGGACCGTTCGTGCCGGTCAACTGCGGTGCCTTGCCGGAGGGGCTGTTGGAGAGCGAATTGTTCGGACACGTGAGGGGAGCCTTCTCCGGTGCCATTCGGGACAAAAAGGGGCGATTCGAATTGGCCCACGGGGGGACCATTTTCCTGGACGAGGTATCGGAATTGCCCAAGCCCATGCAGGTGAAACTGTTGCGGGTTCTGCAGGAGGGGGTCATCGAGCGTGTGGGAGGAGAAAAACCCATCTCGGTAGACATGCGAGTCATTAGTGCCACCAACAAAGACCTGAAGCGGGAGATGGAAAAGCAGAGTTTTCGTGAGGACCTCTATTACCGGCTCAATGTGGTGCCCGTTTTTCTGCCGCCGCTGCGTGATCGCAAAAACGACATACCCATTTTGGTAACGCATTTTTTGGAGCAGGCGGCAAAACGCGGGGAAAAGACGGCCGGACTTTCTCAACAGGCCTTGACCGTTTTGATGGATTATCATTGGCCGGGGAATGTACGAGAACTGCAAAATGCCGTGCACTTTTCCCTGGTGAAGGCCAAGGGTCGAAGTATTCGGCCGCAGGACCTGCCGATGGAATTGCGGCAACTGCAGGGGTGCAATCCCAAGCCCGGCCCTTCCAGGAAATTGGATGAGGATTCAGTCATGGCGGCTCTGCAAAAGAGTGGGGGAAACAAGGCCAAAGCCGCCAGGCTGTTGGGAGTCGGTCGCGCCACCCTGTACCGGTTCCTGAGCGATATGCGGGATGTTTGATGTTTCATGATACATTCCTGTTTCAGGTGTCACTTGAGACAACTGGTTCGCGCTCTCACATTCAATGCAAAGGGAATACTTTTGTCACCGCTTGTTCTCTGAGCAATTCAATAATCACACTTGTTGGGGAAAGACACATACACTTTTGTGCCCCCGGTCACTGCCGGGCTGCGTAGCGTGATCCGCGTGACGCAGCCCGGCAACAAGACCGGCAACGAATGAAACATCCAATGCGTAGTAACCGGTATAGATCAGCGGTCGCGCCACGGCATGACGTTCTGCTGTCTCCACAGGGGGACTGCGCCTGTTGCCTGCCGCTTTGCCGGGCTGTCTCCTAAAAGGTGGCATGAGTCTTGCTCAAATGCAGAGCGGTGCCTGTTGCTGCCGCAAATGAGTGCCGTCTTACCTGGACCGTTAGCCGTGGGCATAAACTTTTATTTAAGAGGCGGACAATGAAGCCTTGCAACAAAAACATTGTGAAGACTCTTGAACTGGTCGAAAGAATGACCAAGATTGCTGATGAGGGAGACAGGGCAAGAGAGGATACGGGATGTGGAGTGCTCTACGGTGTTCTGCGCGACTCGGCCTATAAGATCAAGAAGCTGGCAGAGCAAGAGCGGGAGGCACACAGAAGAAAAGGATGGTGGTAGACTGAGCCGCCTGGCAGACAGGCGGCTTGATGATTCAACAGATAATAACCACAGGAGGTTAAAACGGAATGAGTGAGACAACCCGGAATTTGATGGAAGCGTTTGCGGGTGAATCCCAGGCCAATCGAAAGTATCTCGCCTATGCCAAACAAGCTGAAAAGGAAGGTTACCCGCAGGTGGCCAAACTCTTCAGAGCCGCCGCAGAAGCAGAAACAGTCCATGCTCACACCCACCTGCGAACGCTTGGAGGAATCAAGTCCACCAGGGAAAATTTGCAGGATGCCATAGCGGGCGAAACGCATGAGTTCAAAAGCATGTATCCGGCCATGATCAAGGCGGCTCAGGAGGAAGGTCACAAGGCAGCCGAGAGAACTTTCAGATATGCCAACGAGGTCGAGGAGGTCCATGCAAACCTCTATCAGAAGGCGTTGGATAACCTCGAGGGTTTGGAGGAAGCCGACTATTACGTTTGCTCGGTGTGCGGCTACACCTGTGAAAATGAACCCCCCGACAAATGCCCTGTGTGCAATGCGGTTGCCAAGGCATTTTTCAAAGTGAGTTGAAATCAGTCGTTCATCATGATTGAGGAGGATAGACAGTGTCCAAAGCGTTGGTGATCTATGCGAGCAGAACTAACCAAACCAAAGGTATTGCGGAGATTATTGCAGAAGGAATGCGCTTCGAAGGGGTTGAAGCGACCCTTGTCAATGTGAATGATTTTGAAAAACAAAAGATCAACCCCGAAGAGTTCGACGCGGTTGTTTTAGGAGCACCGACGTATCATGGGGATATGATTCAACCCATGAAGACCCTTTTGTTTGCTCTGGAGAAGTCCAACCTGGAGGGCAGAGTGGGCGGAAGCTTCGGTGCCTATGGGTGGAGCGGAGAGGCGCCGGGCAGAATTTACGACACCATGAAGCACATCTTTAAGATGGATATGGTGAATGGACCACTCATGCTGAAATCCGCTTCTTTGGGGGGCGGAGTCAAAATGGGTCAGGATTACGGTCGGGACATTGCGAAAAAGCTGCAAAAGTAATCAAGTCTGAATGTTAACAACTACTTGTCACATGGAGGAAAGCAATGGCAGCAAAGCTCGAAGTCTACAAATGTGAATTGTGTGGAAACATTGTGGAAGTATTGCACGGCGGCGGCGGGGAATTGGTGTGCTGCGGGCAGCCCATGAATCTGTTCGTTGAAAACACGGTGGATGCGGCCAAGGAAAAGCACGTTCCCGTGGTTGAAAAGAGCGCCGACAAAGTCACGGTAAAAGTGGGCAGCGCAGCCCATCCGATGGAAGAAAAGCACTACATCGAGTGGATCGAACTGATTGTCGGCGATAAGGCCTATCGCCAGTTTCTGAAACCCGGTCAAGCGCCCGAAGCCGTGTATTGCCCCGAAGGGGAAACGGTTTCTGCCAGAGCTTACTGCAATCTCCATGGGTTATGGAAAAGTTAACACGGTTGGCGGAGAAATATTGAGTACTCCGACTGACTGTCAATTGTGCGGGGTGGGCCTTGCAACGCCGCAAAAAATTCCTCACGGCTGAAAGGTCCACTCCCCGTATCTGCCCAGTGTACGGCACTGCCACATCTCAATTTTGCTATTCTCAACAGACCGCACAAGAGCAATCATCGATGAGGAGGTGAAAGAGCAATGGACGCTTTGCTTCTCTCGCGACTGCAATTTGCCGCAGCCACTTTTTTTCATTTTTTGTTTGTTCCACTGACCCTCGGGCTTTCCGTCCTGATCGCCATTATGGAAAGCAAATATGTGAGGACCGGTGATGAGGACTACAGGAGGATGGCTCGGTTCTGGGGGAAAATTTTTCTCATCAATTTTGCCATCGGGGTGGTCACCGGGATAACCCTCGAATTCCAGTTCGGAACCAACTGGGCGCAGTATTCGCGCTATGTAGGCGACATCTTTGGTTCTTTGCTGGCGATAGAAGCCACCGCAGCGTTTTTCCTCGAATCCACCTTTATCGCCGTCTGGGCCCTCGGCTGGAACAGACTTTCCGCCAAGGCGCACGCAGTGACAATCTGGCTGGTGGCCATCGCTTCCAATTTGTCTGCGGTGTGGATTCTGATCGCCAATTCATGGATGCAGCGCCCGGTCGGCTATGTCATTCGCAATGGACGGGCCGAACTGGATGATTTTGTTGCTGTGGTTACAAATTCTTACGCCATCCACCAATTCGTTCATACGATCAGTGCCGCCTACATTTTGACCGGGTTTTTTGTGATGGGTGTGAGTGCCTATCACCTGCTGCGCAAGCAACACACGGTTTTTTTTGGCAAATCATTTCGCATGGCGCTCAATATGGCACTCATCTTTTCCATCATTGCTGTGGTGCAGGGACACATGAACGGCGCCAAGGTGGCCTCGGCACAACCGACCAAGCTGGCTGCCATGGAATCGTTCTGGGAAACCAGGCAAAGTGCGCCACAGTACTTGCTCGTGATACCCGATGAAAAAAACCAGAGGAACCACCTCGAGTGGGGGGCCATACCCGGTGCTTTGAGCCTGCTGGCCTATCACTCCACTGAGGCAACAGTGAAAGGACTGAAGGATTTTCCTGAAGAAGACAGGCCCCCGGTGACTCTGACCTTTGTATCCTTCCGCATCATGGTCGGCCTCGGAGTCCTGTTTCTGGTCCTGACGCTGATCGGCTGGTTCAAGCGGAACAGGCTGGAGGAGAGTCCCCGGTTCCTCAGAATCATGCTGTACTCGATCCCTCTTCCCTATATCGCTTCCGAAGCGGGCTGGACCCTTGCCGAAGTAGGTCGGCAGCCGTGGGTGGTGTACGGAGTCATGCGAACCTCCGATGCCGTTTCGCCCATCGCCGCTTCGCAGGTGATGGTCTCTCTGGCAGCCTTTGTGGTGGTCTATTCACTTCTGGGAGCGGCCGCTTTCTTTTTGATTGCGAGACACGCGCGCCGGGGTCCCGAACCGGCGCCGGTGGCGATTGTGGAGAGGAGGGATTGAGATGCTGGAGTCGATTTGGTTTATACTTTGGGGTGTTCTCTGGGCAGTTTATTTTATGCTGGACGGCTTTGACCTGGGCATTGGGACTCTCATGCCTTTCCTGGCCAGGAACGAGACCGACAAACGCATCATGTACAATGCCATGGGCCCGTTCTGGAACGGCAATGAGGTCTGGCTGATTGCTGCCGGAGGAGTCACCTTCGCTGCCTTTCCCACCACGTATGCGGTGATGTTCAGCGGACTGTACACGGCCCTCATGCTGATTTTGTTTGCCCTGATTTTCCGCGGCGTAGCGATCGAGTTTCGGGGCCAGGTGGACCATGCAGGCTGGCGGAACGTATGGGACATATGCCTGACAGTGGCCAGTTTTTTGCCGGCTCTGCTGCTGGGCGTGGCTTTTGCCAACATCTTTCAGGGTATTCCCATCGATGAGGCGGGGATATTCCGCGGAAATCTTTTCTCCCTGCTCAATCCCTATGGTTTGCTGGGTGGTGTTTTTTTTGTCCTGATGTTTCTTGTGCACGGCGCCCTCTGGCTGGCCGTCAAGAGCGAAGGGGCCCTGCACGCACGCGCCGTGGCTCTTGCGGGCAGGCTCTGGATCGGCCTGGCAATCATCGCTGCTGCCTTTCTTACGGCCACCTGGTTTTACACCCGGCTGTATGACAATTACCTGCAAAACCCGCTGTTCTACATGGTTCCCATCGTGTTGATTCCGTTGGGAACAGTGGCGGCGCTTGTGATGATCCGGGTTTATATTGCCCGCGGGCACTGGTGGCGAGCCTGGTTTTCCTCCAGCGGTGTCATCGTGGGGGCTACCCTGTTCGGGGTGGTGGGGCTTTATCCGAACCTGTTGCCGTCCAACCTGAACCCGGCGTACAGCCTGACGGTGCAAAATTCCTCCTCCAGCCCACTGACCCTGAAGATCATGCTGGTCGTGGCACTCATCTTTGTGCCGACCGTTATCGCCTACCAGAGCTGGGTGTATCGGCTGTTCAGCGGTAAAGTGCAAGAGAATGATCTACTGGAGGAAGAGGCGTACTGATTTGACGGGTCTGGGCAGCTGCTGCTGAGCAAAAATCGGTTTTTTTAAACGCCGTAGAACCGCATCAGACCCGTGTTATCGCTGGCGTAGCCGTATTCCCTGCGGATTCTCTCGAGCGTTGCAAGGTCCGCTCTAAAAGGGTTCGCCGGGGGGCCGGGCACATGCAATAACAGGCTCTCGCTGAAGGGAGTCTCTTGTAGTTTGGCGTTGTAGGCGAGCACCATCAAGGTCTCGAGGTTGACCACATCCTCTATGTTGTAGGCAAGCAGGGTATCGAGGGCCTTCGGGTTTCCATTGTACAGGTAGTCTCGCCAAAGGAGTACGGCGAAGAAGCCGTCTACTCCCTCCAGTTCGAATCTTTCGATACCCAGCTGCCTTTCACAGCTTTTCAGGCCGCCTCGATAGCCGAGGCTGCCCAATACATAACGCAGGTCGATGTGGGCGTGGTCCATGGGGATCCGTAAGGTATTCCTTATGAAAGGCAGATCGAAGCATTTTCCATTGTAGGTGACCAGGAGCTTGTAGGCGCCGATGCGCTCCTTGAAATCCTCAAGATTGCGGCCGCAAACGTAATGATAAACGGACTCACCGTCATACAAGGCAATCGTGGTGATGTGATCGTTGCGGCCCCCCATGCCCGTTGTTTCGATGTCCAAATAGGCGGTGCTTGACTGGAATTCGCTGAACAGACGCCATTGCTGAGCGGCCGGGAGCCGCTCGGCAAAGTAATCGCATCGGCTCTGCTGGAGCTGGTACAAGGATTGTTCCAGGTACCTGCGGACTGAGCCGAAACGAGCTCGGCCGACTACTTTCCGCGAGGATTCCTGCCGGAGAAATTCCTCCCAGGTGAATAAACCGGAGGACCACAACCGTCCCTCGGTTTGAAGCCCGATTCCCGGAATGTGACAGAAGGTGTTGCGCAGCATAGTGCACTCCTCAGGGTCGAAACAAAATCAACAAACAGTTCGGTGGTGCTCCTGCGGCCATCCAACTTCAGGTTACGAAACATCCTGCAGCGCAGGTCAAACGGTATCTCGATCTGGACTCCCATTCCCCCGGCGCTGCGATTGCATACGTTCGAACCGCTTCGCCCCTGAATGTCACTGCGCATGCCCGCTGCAAACCCAGAGCGGCACAGCAACTCTGCCGCTTTGTCGCGCAAAACCTGGTGCAATCCGCCCACATAGATTGTGCCGCCCGCATCCCGGCAGCCGTGAATGGCCAGGGCAGTCCGCGCGTGCCGCAAGGCGTTCATGCAGACGGGTTCGTCAAAACGCGTGCTGGCTATATGGAGGTCCCAGTTGCCACGGGGTTTGAGCCCCTCCAGAGCATAGAAGGAATGGTTCCCGGCAGCGACCGCATCGGCAATCTCAGAACAACCGGGCTCGATATTGCCGCCGTGCGGGGCCATAACGAGGATGCCGGAATCGCCGCTTCGATAGACAATCCTGTAGTCGAGGCCTTCCCTTTCGTTTTGTTCCAGCTCTGCAAAGCAGGAGTATCGATCGGTGGGTGGCATGGGACTTCCGGCGGGACAGGTACGATATCGAGAGTTACGGACTCTGACGAGGCGGCAGCCGCGATGCTCCATTGCGAAACTTGGCAATGAAGTCGGATCCAGGCCGCTCGCTCGTCATCCTCAGCGGCAAACTCACTGCTCTGACTGCTGGCTGTGTTCAGTCATTTCAAGCGATCCTCCGCCGGGCGCCTGCGGTGCTTCGGCGGTGCTCCCGGCTGAGGTCTCGACGGCAGCAACGGCCTGATCATATCTGGCGGCAACTTCTTTCCAATCAATATGATTGAAAAAAGCTTCCGTATATTTGCGTCGGTCAAGCTGATAATCCAGCATGTAGGCATGTTCCCAAACATCCATCACAAGCAGGGGTTGGCATCCTGCCGGGTGATTGATTTCATGCTCGTTGATCCAAAAATTGGCCAAACGCCCGCTGGCAGGGTCAAAGTATAAAACCACCCAGCCTATGCCGCGCATGGAGCCGGTAGCCAAAAAATCTTTCTTCCATAGTTCAAAACTGCCGAAATTGTTTACGATGGCGTCATAGATTGCTTCACCGGGGTCACACGGCTGTCGGTTTCCCAAGTTGGAAAAGTAAAGCTCGTGCAGTTTCATGCCGTTGAACTCGAATCCCAGCCTTCGTTTCAACTCGGAATACTCCACTGAATCGACCTCGCCGGACTTGATGAGGGAGTTCACTTTATCCAGGAGCATGTTGGTATTTTTGACGTAGCCCTGATACAGACTGAAATGGTTCTCAAGGAGCATGTCGCTGAATCCTTCCATTCCTTTCAGCCGACTGAAGTCTTTAGCCCGATAATCTTTGACCGGCTGCACCCTCCTGCCGGCGGAGTCGTGCATCGATTGCTCGCACCCGGCCAGAGACAACCCAATGGTTAGCACCAGAACACAAAACAGGTAGAATCTTTTCGGCATTTTATTCTCCTTCCAGTCAGTGGGTCTTTCGTTCAACCCTTTCGTCATGGTTGCGAACGTTTCCTGCTGCTCACCGGTTATGGAATATCAAGTGAAAAACTTAATCCATGTCTTGTGGGTAGGCAAATAAAAACTGGTCGAAGCGCGGCACTCGGGGCACACTCCCTCTTCCCCCGCGGCGCTGACCCTTACCCACAAATCGTCCCGCGGTAATTGCAGGATGCGCCCCTTCGCCGCGCGGGGGGAAGAGGGAACCGGCACATTGCACTGGCCGGGGCGTCGACACGGCAACCCGCCCAGTGGTTCAAGTGGGTCTAACGAACAAGTGAGAGGGCGCTCTCGGACAGGTTCCTTACGGCAGAAAAATATAGCTTCCAAGATAATGTTTCTGGTTAAGGTTGGGTTGAGTCACGCGTTTCGCGTGACGAAACCCAACGCTTATTTTGCCGGGTTTCGTACCTCAATCCAGCCTACGTTGGAAGCCGAATCATTTTTTTGAACAAAATAGTATACTGGAGAATATTCGCAAACACGACATGCACGACGAATTGTGGTGGAAATCCCCCAGTCCCGCACAATCTGTGCTTGTGTTTGGCGCCGGAGAGTGAGATAAAAGTCGGCACTTGTTTCTGTGTCCCATGTTGGTATATAAGTATTTAAAGTCTCTGGGTTTTTTGTTCTTATCAACTTTTTTTTAAAAACTTTGAAATATGCTCAGGACGAGGGGACGGCGTTGTTTTTGATTTACAGAAAGCTGTCTGTGCCTTTAAGCGGGTATTTTACCTGCCCGAACACAATCCGGTCGAGGAGAAACTTACTATGAAGCAGGATCTGCAAGTCGAGACCTTACAAATGCAACTACCCTATTATGAACTTGCCCGCAGGAGAGGAAGAATGATCCAGATGGATTGGAGAGCCGAGTGGGAAAGGTTTGATGCCAACCGACTCTTCACCTTCGATGTCTCTTCACTCTCCGAAGAGGGCCTGGGGCCCATGCGCGAACGTCGCTATTCTCTGTTGGACGGCAATCATGCCGCTCTGTCCGTGTTAACCCGACTGGTCGACGGTCTCTGTGGTTATCCCATCACGCCTTCAACACCCATTGCAGAGGACTTTGCCAGGGCAGCGGCGAATGGAGTCAAGAACCTGTTCGATAGAGAATTGATGTATTTTCAGCCAAGCGACGAGCTTTCGGCAATCGCTGCGGTGGAAGCAATGGCTTCGCAGGGCGGCCGCTACGTCGACAATACCTCATCGCAAGGCCTCGTTCTGAAAACCAAGAATCTCTTCTCGGTGGCCGGCAAGAGGCTGCCGGTGGTGATGACGGTCATGGCAAGAGAAGTCAACAAGGGATCACTCAGCATCCATTGCGGCCACACTGATTTCTATGCGGTGCGGAATGCGGGCTGGGCGCAGTTGGTCTCGGCAGACAACCAGGAACTGCATGATTTGCTGCCGATCGCTTTCAAGGTCAGCGAATTGCGTCAGGCCATGCTGCCCAGTATGGTGATCGGGGACGGCTTTATCAAGAGTCATGCGCTGGAGAACATAGGGGAGCTGTCGGACGCATTCCTGAAGTATTTTGTTGGCCCACCCAACAGATTTTATCAGCCCGACTTCAATCACGGCACTCTCATGGGGACCTTCACCGACACGGAACTGACCATGGAGGGGCAGGTGGCTCAGGATCTGGCCTATCGCTTTCTCAAGAAGGGCTACATCGCCGCCATGAATGCGATGAACAGGATTTTAGGCACCAACCTCAAAGTGGTTGAGAACTACCGTACCGAAGATGCCGACATGGTGATCGCCATACTCGGTTCCGCGGTGGGAGTGGTCAAGGATGTTGTGGACCATTACCGCGCGACACGGGGGTGGAAAGTGGGAGTGGTTCGGCCGGTGTTGTTTAATCCTCCCTGCTATGAGGAATTGGCCTATGGGGTGAGGAACGCCAGGGCGATCACGGTGCTCGAGCGCACCGGCATGGCCCACAATCAACTCTTACTGGCCGATATCCAGGCCGCATTGCAGATTTCCCACCGTGCCGGGCGGGAAGGTAGAGAGGAGCACAAGATTTATGCCCGCGATGACATGCCGACCCTGTTGCATGGGGTGTATGGCATAGGCAGCAAGGATTTCAACAAGTATGATGCGGCGGCGGTGGTGGAAAATATGAAGGCCTGCATGGAGAGAGAAAGGGGCCATTTTCACAGGGATTTTTTCGTTGGTATCGATGGTCCATACACCCTGCGCCCGGTTAAGCTGGAAGACTACCAGGAGCGAGAACTGGGGATGACTTTCGTCGGGATTGGCTCAGAGGGCGTCAAGACAGCCCTCGAGACGGCCGGTTTCATCTATGCGGAAGACGGCGGCAACGGCTGCAAATACATTCAGTCGGGGGCACGTTATGGAGCAGCGCGCAAAGGGGCCGCCGTTTTCATGAATCTGCGTATCAGCGATCATCCCATTCGCAACAGCTCAGAACTCACCGAACGAGATGTGCTCGCCTTTTTCAATGATAAGTTTCTGCTGGATCAGATACTGCGAGAATATGTGGGCGGCCTGAAAGAGAAGGGATTGTTCGTGGTCAACAGTCACAGGAGTGCAGCGCAGCTTTTGGCGTCATTTTCGCCCTACATCAGGGGCTTGATCGAAGAGCGCCAGATCAAGCTCCTCGTTTTCGATGCCACTCAGGCTGCTCTCAAGCATCTGAACAAGAACTTGCCCGGAGCAGCGATTCTGGGATTGGTCAACAGGGAGATGGGTGTTCTTTCGGAGGAGGAATTTGAAAGCCGTTTCAGGAGGATTCTGCAGGCGAAGCTTGCCAGGAAAAAGGGCGGCGAAATCGTCGATGCCAACATTGCACTGCTCCGCCACGGTACGGCACTGGCCGAGGCGAGCGGTTCCAGTGAAATGGTCGTGCGGGCAGGTAATTTCGACGCGGCCTGTGCGCCCTATCATGTGCCGCCAGCCGAAGATTTTGGGCAGGAATTCAGGGCTGCCGGACTGGCCTACGCCATGACGGAAAAAGACGAGCTTGGAACCATCAAGCCGGTCAATCTCATGGAGCGCTACGATGACCTGTTCTATAAAGATATGGTGAAGCCGATAGCCGATGGAACCAAGGTCCCCTGGGATCGATTCTTGCCCATCGTGCCGGCAGGCACCAGTAAATACCGGGACATGAGCTATATCGGAACACAACTGCCGGTGTATGATGCATCCAAGTGCACCGCCTGTGGCGTGTGTGCGGCATCCTGTCCGGATTCGGCCTTGTATTCGACCATCACCGAGCGCCCCATACCCGAGGCGGCCAAGCGTTACTTCAAAATATTCAAGAAACCGCCCAAGGGCATTCCCTGGGAGCGTTTCGCTTTGAATATCAATGTGGTCCCCGGGGCGTGCAAGGGCTGCGGCATCTGTGCTCAAGTTTGTCCCACCGATGCTCTCAAAATGGTGGATAAGCATGATGCGCTGCAGGGTGATTTCCTGCCGGAAGAGTACCAGGAATTTGACAACACCTTTGAGGCGGCCCGTCATGTGGATCGGATGCCTCCCATGCAGCAGGTGCTGTATGTTTTTTCCAAGCTCTATCCCGGTCGGCACACACTGTGTCCGGGCTGCAGCGAAGGCACCATCAGTCTGCTCACTTTTTTTGCGGCGGAATCGTTGCGCAACAATCCCCAGGGAATCGAAACGTTTTATCAGGGCATCAAGGTCCTCTCGGAAAAGAACCGGAAAAGTATCGAGCACATGCTCGACCACGGCTTCAACATCTACACCATCAACTCGACCGGCTGCAGTGAAGTTTCGGATTTGGTCAATCCCTTCAATTCCCGTATCTATCCGGCCGGCCACTACGGTTTCGGTACGGCCTCCGCTGCCGCCCTTGGCGCCAAGTTCAGTTTTGACCAGGCCTATGTCAACGGTTACAGTGACGTGTTGAGCAAAATCATTGTGTTTGCAGGCGACGGGGCCATCTATGACATTGGCAACGGTCCCTTCAACTACGCGCTGGGAGAGAGCAATGATATCACCTGGGTGATTTATAACAACGAGGGGTATATGAACACCGGAGCGCAAAAGTCGGGGGCCACCCGCTTTGGCAGCGACCGCTCCACCTCGCCCATCGGCCGCAGAAGCGCGGGTAAGACCACCCTGCATCGCAGAATCATCAGCCAGGCCATGGCCATTTCTCATGTGTATGCGGCGAAGCTCACCATCGACAATCCGCAGTATGCCATCAAGATTTTGAAAGAAGCCATTGCCTACAACGGACCGTCGGTCGTTGAATTTTTCTCTTCATGTCCCCAGGGACAACAGAGCCCCGATTGGGTCGGCCCGCTGATTTCACGCATGATGGTGGAAGCGCGCAAATGGCAGATTGCGGTCAGAAGACCGTTCCAACGGTTGGACATCTCGGCTAATCCAGAGCCCGACAAAATTTATCCTGCGTCCGGCAAGTCCTTCAAAAAGGGAATAAAACGGGATGCCGCAACGTTCTATGATGTGGTCAGCATGCTGGGACAGTACAGCCGGCATATCAAGACGCAGGAAGGCGGGGTGATTCCGGAAATCATCCAGGTAAATGAGACGGTCAGCCTGTTTCGCTGGCTGAGGAATCAGTACATGGCGGGTTATCGTGATACCATGCCGAGCGAGGAGGAAGTGGAGCGGATTGTGAACGAGCGATACAGATTTTAGACCATTGCCGCAGGTACAGGGCGGCGGCCTTGTGACGCCGCCCTGCACCTGTGGTCCGTCGGCATCTCATCGGGAGGGGTCGTAATTGCCGGCATAGAGGCACTCCGGGTGCACCCTGACAGCCGGGGGCCTGCAGGCGGGAACCGATCAATTGAAGTGGCATTCAGGCAGGAAGGAAACGAGTTTGAGGCTGCGCAACAAGACGCTGCTTATCACCGGGTTGACCTTGGTCGGGCTCATGGCGGTGTCCTATCTCATTTCATCCACCATACTAATGCGCAGCTTCGCCAGGGTTGAAGAGGAGAACACCCGGGTGAATGTTCGCCGCGCCTCAGAAGCCCTCAATGATACTCTCCGCACGCTGAACAACACGGCAGGAGATTGGGCATCCTGGGACGAAATGTACGCTTTTGCCGATAATCCTGCCGCCGAGTTCATTAAGGCCAACTTTGCGGACAGTGCCTTCACCGAGCTGAGAATAAACCTGATTGTCCTGATGGATGCGGCAGGACGTACTCTTTTTGCCAAGGCCTTCGACCTGGAAGCCGAACGCGCAATTGCTCCCCCGGCTGACATCTCCAACCAGCTGGTGAGCGGTGATCGTACGCCGCGGCCTGAGGTGGATGGAGAAGGCCTTTGCGGTCTGTTGCTGCTCCCCCAAGAAACCATACTGATCGCTGCGCGCCCGGTCCTGACCAGTGAAGGCGATGGGCCGGCGCGCGGACTTTTGGTCATGGGGCGGTATTTGGACCAAGCGCTGATCGGCCAGTTGGCGGCAAGAACTCAGCTGAATGTAACCCTGTACCGGACAGACAGCGGGCAACTGCCGGAAGATTTTTTGATTGCCAAAAGAACCCTTGCGAGAGAAAATTCCTTTTACGTCCAACCACTGAGCTCAAAATCCATAGCGGGCTATACAACGTTGCCGGAGATTCGCGGCAAACCAGCCCTGCTGCTGCGCGTAGACCTGCCCCGGGATATTTATCAACAGGGACGGCTCAGCCTTCGACATTTGATGGTCTGGCTGCTGGTGGCGGGAGTTGTGTTGAGCCTGATGACCCTATTGTTTCTCGAAAAGCTGATTTTGGCCCGCCTTGTACGCCTCAGCCATGAGGTGAGCGCTGTCACTGCCAGCGGAGACGTTACGACCAGGATATTCACGAGCGGCAGGGACGAGGTGGCGAACCTGGCCCGAAGCATCAATGCAATGCTTGGGGTGCTTGAAACTTCACAGAAGGAGTTGCAGGAAGCTCTCCTGCGTTTCGAAACAGTGATCGACCGGACTCCCCTTGTGGCCGTTCAAAGTTTTGACCGACACGGCACTATTCTTTATTGGAACGACGCCAGTCGGGATTTGTTCGGATTCGACCGCCGCCAGGCGATGGGGAGGCGCATGCAGGACACCGTCCTTTCCGCCGACGCCGTGGCGGAGTTTGAGGAGTCGATGCAGGAGCTGTGGGAGAGCGGAAAGACTCTTCCTCCGGAAGAGTGGCAGGTGCGGCTGGTCGACGGGGAAGAAAAAATCCTCTACGGTACGTTATTCCCACTCTCTAAAGAGGGGCGGACAGCTGAAATTTTTGCAATGGAAATCGATATAACGGATCGCAGGCATGCCGAAAAAAAGCTCGAATCCGTCAATCAAGAGCTGGCTGGCATGAACAGGCAGCTTGCTGAAGCGATCGAGCGGGCACAACAACTTGCCCTGGTTGCGCAAAATGCCAATGCTGCAAAAAGCGAATTTCTGGCTCGAATGAGCCACGAAATTCGCACGCCCATGAACGCTGTCATAGGTTTTACCGAAATGCTCCTGGATACGTCGTTGAGCGAGGAACAAGTTGACTATGCTCGGACCGTAAAGAAAAACGGCGAAGCTTTACTGGCATTGATCAATGACATTCTGGATTTTTCCAAGATTGAAGCGAGGCAGCTGGATCTGGAGAATATCGCGTTCGATCCGGAGGTTACGGCGCATGACGTGTGTGAGACGATCTATCCGCGCGTGCGCTACAAAGATGTGGAAGTCTTGTGCCGCATTGGCAACGAGGTTCCCGCTCTGGTCATGGGGGATGCGGGAAGATTTCGTCAGATCCTGGCAAATTTGATGATGAATGCCGCAAAGTTTACCGAGTCCGGTGAAATAGAGCTGTCCCTCAATGTTGAACAGGAGAGCGATGATCGCCTCCAGCTGCATGTCACGGTAAGAGACACCGGCATTGGCATTCCAGCCGAGAAGCTCAATGACATTTTTGAATCGTTTCAACAAGGCGACGCATTCACTACCAGAAGATACGGCGGCAGCGGCCTTGGCCTGACCATTTGCAGGCAGTTGGCGCGGCTTATGGACGGCGATGTGTGGGCCGAATCGACCCTCGCGGAGGGAAGCCGGTTTCACTTTGTGGGTTGGTTTGGGAAGGCCGGGAAAACCCTCGAGAAAAGATTGAGTCGAGGATCACTCGTTGGCAAAAAGGTATTGGTGGTCGACGACAACCGAACCAATCTGGAGATCATGCAACACCTGCTGGAATCGGCCAAAGTGCGTTGCATCACTTTGCGCGAAGGGGCTTTGGTGATTCCTACTCTTGTGCAGCAGCTGGAAGCCGGTGATCCCGTCGATCTTTGCATCCTTGACATCCAAATGCCTATGGTCAGCGGTTATGATGTGGCCGTAGCCATTCGGGCCATGCAGCCTCCCATTGCAGGAATTCCTCTGCTGGCCTTTTCTTCGTCCACCCTGTTCGGAGTCAAGAAGAGTCAGCAGGCCGGCTTTGATGGATTTCTGCTCAAACCGGCACGGCGCGAGAGGCTGCTGGAAATGATGGAAAGACTGCTCGGCAAAGAAACACGGGGCGCCGCAGAGAAACCGGCGCCGATCGTCACTCAGTACAGTCTGCGTGACGAAGCCAAGCACTCGGTACGCATCTTGCTCGTTGAAGACAATCCGGTCAGCCGGAGGCTGGCCCAATTGTTATTGTCAAAAGCCGGATACCGGGTTGATCCAGCCATCAATGGACGGGAGGCGGTGGAGACCTATCAAAGGGATCCGGGCAAATTTGATCTGATCATCATGGACATTCAAATGCCCGAAATGGATGGACTGGAAGCGACTCGTGTGATTCGTCAGGCCGGCTTTGATAAGATTCCCATAATCGCCATGACGGCGAATGCGCTGGAGAGTGACCGTGAGGACTGCTTCAAGGCGGGAATGAATGATTACATCGCCAAGCCAATCAGGCGCGAATTGGTCTATGAAATCGTGAAGAAATGGGTATTTCCCAAGGAGGGGGCATGAATCTGACTGATAAGGCGAGAGCCCTTGGATTTGATCCCGCGGAGTTGCGCGAACTGCTGGACCTTTTTGTAGAAACGTCCCTTGCCGATCTGCAGACATTGCACACGGCCCTTGACCAGAACCGTCCCGAACTGGCGGTCATCGCTTCCCATTCCATCAAGGGCGCAGCCAGGAGCCTGGGCTTCGATGAATTGTCCGCCAAACTTGAAACGATCGAATCCAACGCCCGCCGCAACAGCTTGGTTGCGGGGCGCGAGCTGCTCGAATCGGTACGCGCCGAAATTGATACAATCGTGCAGGCACTGAAAAAGCTTGATTCAACCGCTCCTGCATAATCTTTTAACGGCGCAATGCTTCATTTGCCGAGCTGTCCGTTGTTAAGACCGCCTCGGGGCCTGGTCCGAGAACCCCTTCTCCCTGGAGGGGAAGAGGAATTTCCCATGGGCGGGCAGGCTCCTGTTGCAGCCGATCGCGAATTCTGTTGGAGATGCATAGATGAAGAAAATCCTGGTCATCGATAATCATCCGGTCATCCTCAAGTTCATGAGCGGCCTCCTCAGCAAAGCCGGGTATGAAGTCTTGACGGCCGAAGACGGGCTTTCCGCCCTTGATCTATTGCAGACCTGTATTCCGGATGTGATCTTCATTGATCTCATTATGCCCAACATCGACGGAAAAAAGCTCTGCAGGATAATACGCCGTATGCCCGACTTTGAAAGGGTTCGGCTGGTGATTTTGTCCGGTGTTGCGCTGGAGGAAGAAATCGATTGCGCGGCGCTGGGGGCGGATGCCTGTATCGCCAAGCGGACTTTCAAAGAGATGGAGGAAAGCGTCCTGGGTGTGCTGGAATCCGGCGAGTCGGCGCTTGTGCGTCACGCGGGGAAAAATGGCGGCGCCATGTGGCCCAGACAGATAACTCGAGAATTGCTGTCGGACAAGAGACATTTGGAAGTCATTCTGGAAAGCGTTGCCGAGGGCATCCTGGAATTGAACGCTAAGGGGCGCATCATATATTGCAACTCGACGGCCCGGACCATCATGGGTCTTTCCGAAGAGGATCTGTTGGGAGGGCAGTTTGTAGAGCACTTTGCGCATGCTGATCAAGAACGGGTGACGGGGGCGCTGCAAAGGATCGGCGCCGGACCGCAGACGATCGGCGAAGATTCCCCCATAAGAATCAATGAAAAGCAAGTCTCCATCAGATTTCTGCCGATGATCGGCTCTGTTTTCGGAACGATTCTCATTGTCAGTGATATAACGGACAAAAAACTCATGGAGCTACAATTGCAGCAGGCCCAGAAAATGGAAGCCATCGGCTTGTTGGCTGGAGGCATTGCTCATGATTTTAACAACATACTGACGGCCATCGTGGGCAACGTTTCCCTCGCGAAAATGTATTTGAAAAAGGAAGACAAAGCCTACGCAAAGCTGGTGGAAGCGGAAAAATCGGCCATGCGGGCACGCGACCTGACCTTGCAGCTGCTCACCTTCTCCCGGGGGGGTGCGCCTTTGAAAAAGGCCGTTTCATTGCCGGAAGTCTTGCAGGAATGCAGCAGGAATATTCTGAAGGATCCCGCCGTCAAGTGTGAAATCCGGGCGGATGACAATCTTTGGCCCGTTGATGTCGATGAAGGACAAATTTCTCATGCCATCCAGAATCTGTTGAAGAACTCTCAGCATGCTATGCCGGGAGGCGGCCTCATTCAAATTTCCGCAACAAATCGCAGCATTACCGGCAAACAGGAGCTGCCCGTGGCAGCCGGAAAATATGTCGAGGTAACGGTGTCCGACCAGGGGGAGGGAATAGCCCGGGAGAATCTGCCGAAAATTTTCGATCCGTACTTTACAACCAAGCACAAGGGAAGTGGCCTGGGGCTGACGATTGCCTATTCCATTGTCAAGAATCACAAGGGGTGCATCAGGGTAGAATCGGAACTGGGCAAAGGGACCACTTTTTGCCTCTATCTTCCCGCCGCGCTGAGTGAGCTGGGCAAGGCCGCCACCGCAGAGTCTGGTTCGCAGGGCAGGGGGAAGATACTGGTTATGGACGACGAGGAAGTCGTGCGGGAAGTCGTCGGCGAAATGCTCGAGGTCCTTGGGTATCAAGTTGAATTTGCCGCAGAAGGGGAGACGGCCATTCGACGGTATGCAGAGGCCATCGATTCGCAAGGGCCGTTTGATGCGGTCATTATGGATTTGATCGTACCCGATGGGCTGGGCGGAAAAGAGGCCGTCGGGCGCTTGCTGCAAATTGATCCTGCTGCCAAAGTCATTGTGTCGAGCGGGTATTCGGAAGATCCCGTCATGAGTGAAGCTCACTGCTATGGGTTCAAAGGCGTAGTGAGCAAGCCGTTCAGGATAGAAGATCTCGACCGGGTCCTGCAGGAAGTGATCAATGCCGGGAATAACGCATGAGGGAGTTTGCAGTTCCCGCACCTCCCGCCGCGCACTGCCCTGGCGATGGTTTTGCACAAGGGAGCGGCGAACCCCTGATCCGTTATACATTGAGGAGTGGACAATGGCCCATCAAATCTTGATTGAAGAAGGTGTTTATCCGGCGGAGGAAGCGTTTCTGCTGACCTCTGGCCAAAGCGGCATGGTTCTGGAAAATACCGGCATCGAAGTGTACCTGGATCGAGCCGGTCAGCGCTGCGTGCGAGGTCACGCCCAGGCCGTGAATCTCTCCCTGGTGCAACTGTTGGAGGATCATGACGAAGTGGACATGCTGTTTGATCTCGGGGGCCAATTCAAATACTTGATGAAAGCGCCTGTCTTGAAGGCCGGGAAAGTCTTCTCTCCCGACGTCAAGTCAATCATCCATTTCGTTTCCCGGAGTCCGCTGAAAAAATTGCCGGAGGATGACTACAGGCGCATCCGTGATCAACTGGCGCTGGTCCGTTAGCGGTTCCGCCCGGGGGGGCGTGCTCGCTGAATCACTTGCCGAGCATACCCTCCATGAGCGATTGTGAAGCGGGATGTTCGCCAAACCAGATGCTCCAGAGGGCAGCCATGAAATCGTGGCCGGGGATGACGGCTTTCTGCCTGCCCTGGATGATGACCTCCGTTCCCCTGTCGGGCAGGTAGGAAATCTGGACGGTTTGCCCGGATTTAACCGGTTCGTCAAAGCAGCTCAAAAACGTGTTGATTTTCTCTTGAAGCTTGGCGTCGGGGTGGGGGGTGTTGGCGGCAAAACCTTCTTTCCAGCCGTCCACCCATTGTTGGCCGGTAACTTCTTTGTACACTACGTGGATGAGCACCGCCTTGGGCTGTTCCATATCAATCACCCGGCGTCTGTCCGTTGTGTGCTGTTGAAGATAGAGTCCTCCATAGTAGACGGTTACAAAAAATTTCTTGCGTATGCCAATGCCTGTCAATTGGCATACGTCCTGGCCGATTTTCATTTCATCGGGAAACGAGACTCCTTTGAAATCCCTTGCGCTGATCGCAGATGTACCGATCAAGAATGCCGTAACACCCATGACCCCCAGTCGAAAGAACTGACTCCACTTCCCTCGTTGCCGCATTGATAGCCTCCTTTTCATGCAGTACGGATCAATCTCGAACGTATGCCGGCCGTCGGGTCGGGCTTGATCCTGTCAATCCCAATTGTCTTTCATGCCCGCAGTCTCCATTCCATTGTGAGCCTCGGGCCAGTGTTTTTATGCATGCTAGCGCAAAGCCACGGAAATGAGAACTGGATTGGTGCCCTGCAGAGTGCCCTCAAGCCGATGAGCCAGAGCGGCGATGGGAGCTAATCCGTCAGAGACAGTAAAAAATCCAGGTACAGCCGGGCAGCCTGGACGACCTGGGAGAAAGGTACTGATTCGTCCGGCGCATGGGCTTTTTCCAACTGCCCGGAACCGAGAATGACGGGCTTCATTCCGGCAGCCCAAAGCAAATTGGCATCGGAGTGGCTGCGGAACGCCTGAGGTTTCCAGGGCAGGGAATTCTTTGCAAATACCTGTTTGAGTGCTTCCACCGTGGGCCATTTTTCCGGCAGCTCGTATCCGGCATGAATTGTGGCAAAGCGCAGAGTGCCGTCAAAGTTCTCGTTTTCTTCACGTTCCTGCAAAAGGACCTGCTCGAGTCCGAGAGTGATCTCACCAATGGCGGCGGTGGGAGGCAGATGCAGGTCCAGCCAGGCATCGCAGCGATCGGGAACGGCAAAGCCCGCGTGTGAGCTGTTGAGCTCGCGGATGTTGTACACCATTTCGGGGAGCTGAGTCTCAATGTGGTGAGAAAGCTTCAGCAGCACACGCAGCATTGAGTCGATCGGGTTCTGTCCCAGGTTGGCCAGAGAAGCGTGCATACGCGTGCCGCGCGTGGTGACGTGGGCTTCCAGATAGCCGTAGTGGCTCAGGCAGGGATGCAGGTCCGTAGGTTCACCGATCAGCACCCAGGGGAAGTAGTATTCTCTGGCCAGCTTTTGGGCTCCATCGCCCTCTTCTTCTTCGCCAACCACCAGAGCCAATGCCACCGGGGGCCGGTTGCGGCCGCTTTCCCAAAATGCGTGGAACGCTTCGATCATTGCTGCACAGCCACTCTTCATGTCAGCGGCGCCAAGACCGATGATCGTATCCGCTTCCTCTTCGTAGCCGTAGTTGTCCAAATCATACGCCACAACAGTATCCACGTGTCCGATGAAGGCCAGTCGAATTTCGACATCTTCCGGCACTACCAACAAATTGCGTCGTGCGCCATCCACCGGCTGAACGGCTATCGGCAATCCGCTGCGCCGCAGGTAGCCCTGCAGGAAGTCAAGCACTTCTTCCTCTTTGCCGGAGGGGCTGTAAATGTTGATGAGCCGGCGCAGTAGATTGCGCAGCCGTTCAGGCTTAATGATTGGATGGGCACTATTCCTCATCGTGCAGCCTGTATCTCGAGGTCGCCTTTCTTTCCCGCAACTGCCGCAGTTGTGGGTCCAGGTTGAGGGAGAGATAGATGTGCTCCTGTGGATTGCCAAAGCCCATCTTGCGGAAAAAGTGCAGTGCCGGCAGGTTATCCGCCTCTGTGTCCACCAGCAGGATTCTCACGCCTTCGGCAATCATCAGGTCGCGAAAACGATGAAACAGTTTCGATGCGATTCCCTGACCATGATGATCGGGATCCACCCCAAGCCAAAACAGATGCCCGTATTTCCACGCCGACCGACTCTTGGTCAGGGTGGTCCCCAAAGCAAAACCGACAATGCGATCGTCCGCTTCGGCAACCAGGCAGAATTCAGAATCAGAATGGAACAGGTCAATCACCTCGAAATCGTCCCAGGTACGATATAAATTGGGCACCTCCTTGGCGGTAAAAAGCCTTTCACCCAGATGAAAGACGGTTGCCAGGTCATCGATATCCATCGGCCTTACGGCCACATATACCTTTCTGTTTTTGTCTTCGGAATCTTCAGCTGATTTCATGGCTATGCGTTGTTCAAGCTGTCGGTTGTTTTTGCAAGTCTGCGCCCCTCTGACCGGCGGCTAAGACGTCTTCCTCTGATTCGATGTATGGCCGCGCTGCGCAACTTTGCTTTGCGCTTGTAGTCGCCGTACTTTCAAAAACGTCCTGACCGGGCCATAGTGGGCTTTTCCTCCTCAACAATTATACCTCAATCATGGACGATGCTCTATCACTAAAGCAGAACAGTGAAAGTATCCAGATCCCTGCCCACCTGAATCCTGTCGAAACGCTTTCTGGCTGCGGATTCCAGTTCATCCAGCTGGGATTGATCATAGCGCGGACTGATGTGAATCAGAACCGCACGACCGACACGGGCGCGTCCGGCAATACGCGCTGCTTCGGTTACCGTCAAATGGCCCTTGGTCTCCGCATGCCGGGCGTGCTCCGGCAGGAACATCCCCTCTATGAACGCCATATCGACCTCATTGCACAGCCGGTAGATATTTTTGGTGGTACGGGTATCGACGATGTAGGCGATATGCCTTCCCCTTCTTGCGGGCCCCATGACTTGTTCAGGAGATATCAGGCGGCCGCTTTCGCCGGCCACCCTTTCTCCCTTCTGAATTCTGCTCCACAAGGGCCCTTGCGGAATGCCCAGAGCTCTTGCCCGCTCAGGACTGAATCGACCGGGCCGTTCGACTTCCTCCAGCCGATACCCCAGACAAAAACGCGTGTGCAGCAGAGGCCGCCAGTAAAGCCGCACCTGCTCGTCCTGATAAGCAAGTTCGTCAGAGTGGCCGGACCATTCCACAACATGCACTGCATAGTTGGTGTAAAAATCCAGCAGTTTTTGGTTCTGGTTGACAAACTCGGCGATTCCCGGAGGACCCAGGATCGTCAGTGGATCAGGGTCCTCCATTTGCGCTCGCAGCATCATCAGGCCGGGGATGCCCAGGCAATGATCCGCATGCAGATGGGATACCGCGATGAGTCCAAGACCGCGCATGCCGAGTCGCGTCTTCTTCCACCCCAGCTGGTTTCCCTCACCGGCATCAAACAGATAGATGCGGCCGTTGAGCCGCACCGCAAGAGAGCACAGCAAACGCTGCGGCAAAGGCGCCATTCCACCGGTTCCAAGCAAAATGCAATCCACCAGATCTACTCCCGCACCTCATGGTATCCGTTGGCTTCAGCGCGGCCCCTCATCCGTCGCAGGATATTGCATACGCTGCAGTATTCCCCGTACGACGGCTCTCCACACACTCTGCATGCCTGGAATGCCGATTCCAGTTGGGGCGGCTTTCTGCGGTCGATGAACGTGTATAGAAAATCCCGCTTGGTGCCCGGCATCTTATCTTCCAGAAACGACAGGGCTTCCTGGAAAGTCCGGCTGGTCGCACCCTTGGAAAAGGGGCATTCCATCTCGAGGGGAAGAATATGCATCAATTTGCAGTAGGTTCTGATTTCTTTAGCTTCGAGTCGATATAACGGTTTCAATTTAGCAGGCAGGCGTGCATGGGTGGAAGGAAGATAGGGATACTGCCTGTCCAGATACTGAGTGCGGTGGCGAACCAGGTTTCCAAGCAGTCGCCCCGCTTCATCGTCCAGGTTGTGCCCCATGGCCAGATTGTGGAAACCCTCATTTACCGAGAAACGATTGATCAGCTGCCGCTTGATGGTTCCACAAATGGAGCAGATGGCGCGCCTTGTGCGCTGCTGAATTTCGGGCAGGGTGAATCCCAGAGCGGCAGCAACAGAATAGTGCGACCAGTTGAGGTTTCTGTCTGCAGCAAATTTTTCCACGGTGTCAATCGAGGACTTGGAAAAATCACCGATCCCCAGGTCCAGATGGATCCCTTTGGTGACGTACCCGAGTTCGTTCAGGGCCGCCCAAAGGGCCAGTGAATCCTTGCCCCCCGAGACTGCGATGAGGATGGGCTGATCGCGTTCAATGGGGAACTTTTTCATGGCGCGCCGTACGGCTGTCCTGAAATAGTGCAGAAAGCAGCTGCAACAGAGGATGGTGTGATGGCTTGTGAGCCGTATGTTGGGATGTTGCCGGCAGCGTGTGCACTTGGCGCCCGCTGGAAATTCTGCAAAAACGTCCTTCATGTTTCTTTTTTTCCTTTCCACCGCTACACCTTGCAGGTGAGGGCGTACTATATCGAATATCGCGGCGATAGACAAAGACCAATGAAATCCGGTGGAACTCCCCTTGTTCTTGCATAGACAAGTGGGATAGGATTGAGCAAACCGCGGGTGTAGAGTGTCAGGCACGTGTCACGGCATGTCGCCGCCTGGTGGAAGCGCAAACAGGGAGCAATTCAGCAAAACACAACAGTTGCGAAAGGAGTTCAAATAGGGCGATGCACGGAATGCATTACGAGGGAATGATCATACGGCCTCCGAGCGAGGCCGACAGCATATTATTACAGGTTACGGTGGGCTGTTCGCACAATAAGTGTACCTTCTGCGGTACCTATAAAGGGGTTCGCTTCAAAATCAAAGACGCCGCCGTTATCGATCAGGACATTGACTATGCGGCGGAAAACTTTCGTTTTTTAAAACGGCTGTTTATCACCGATGGCGATGCGCTCATCCTGCCTCAAGCCAGGCTGACCCAAATTCTCAGCCGAATACGTGAAAAAATGCCGTGGATACAAAGAGTCGGGCTCTATGGCAATGCTAAAAGTATCTTGCGCAAGAGCTCACAGGAGCTCGAAGAATTGCGCGACCTGGGTCTCGGCATCGTCTACCTCGGCTTGGAGAGTGGGGATGCACAGGTGTTGCAGGACATCCACAAGGGTGTGTCACGCGAGCGCATGATTGAAGCCGGACAAAGGATACGGGCAGCGGGGATCAAGCTTTCGGTCACGGCACTGCTGGGCATTGCCGGCCTGGAGCGTTCCCTGCAGCACGCCCGCGCCACCGGTGAAGTGCTTTCGGCGATGGACCCGAATTACGTCGGCGTGCTGACGCTCATGATTCTGCCCAATACCGAATTGGCAGAGCAGGTCAGGCGGGGAGAATTTCGCCTCATGGAACTGCCCGAATTGTTGCGCGAACTGCGAGAAATGCTTGCCTGCACGAACCTCACGCGCGGGCTGTTCCTGTCCAACCATGCGTCCAACTATTTGGCCCTCAAGGTTAAGATGCCTGCAGACAAAGACAAGGCTTTGGAGCTTATCGACAGGGCTCTGCAGGGAGATGTTCAGCTGCGGCCCGAGTGGGCGAGGGCGTTGTGAGTTGCGGAGTTAGTATTGGCCCCATTTCAATTTGGTTCGCAGGATTTCAAAGTAGTCTATGGTAGGGGTTTTGATCAGGCTGAGGGGATTGGGAGCGGCAGATATCAAGATTTTGTCCGATGAAAACAACTCACATCCCACCTGGCCGTCACAGGTCAGACTGACATCCTTAATGCGCTCTCCCAGTTCCACTTGAATGACAACCTGGGAGGGCAGAATGATAGGGCGATTGGTCAGAGTGAAGGGGCAAATGGGTGTCAAAACCGTACAGTGCGAGGTGGGATACACGATCGGTCCGCCTGCGGACAGGTTGTAGGCCGTGGAACCGGTGGGTGTGGCAACAATAAGGCCGTCTGCCCGGTAGTGCGTCAGATAACGATCATCGATGCTGATCTTGACGTCGATGATTCTTGCCAGAGCACCTTTGTTTATGACCACATCGTTGAGCACGCTTTGACGAAAAATTTCTTTGCCGTCGCGCCGGCTGGACACCTGCAGGCGCATGCGTTCCTCAATCTCGTAATTGCCGTCAAGGATGGTCTGCAATTCGCGGTAACAGGTTTCTTTGCTGATTTCGGTCAGAAATCCCAATCCACCCAAATTGACTCCGACTATGGGAGTGGCGCGGTCTTCCAGGAATCGCGCCACGCTCAGAAGGGTACCGTCACCGCCCAGCACCACGGCAAGTTCGGCGTTATGCGGAATATCAATCCTCTCATGACCACAGGCCAGGTCGGAATCATCAATGTTCTGGGCGCAGAAAACCTCGATGTGCTGCCGTTCAAACCAGGCTCTGAGACGGTTTGCCAGTTTTTCGGCGTCCGGGCGTGAACGCTTGTAGATGATGGCGACATGCTGCATGCTTATCCTCCGGAGGGCGGCTTCAAGTTTTGAATCATAGGCAGACGCGGTGCCAAAAAGCAATGAAAAAGCAATGAAAAAGATTGTCAAAAAGTCTCCACTGATTTAGTCTAATCGTTCCAATTTTGCTCGTATACTGTTCACGAAAATGATTTTGGCTTCCAAGCAGGCTGGGTTGAGGTACGAAATCCAGTAAAATGGGCGTCGGGTTGAGTCACGCTAAACGCATGACTCAACCCGACCTGCACCTCGCGTCCGCTGCATCGCGGACACGCTGGGGCAGTGAACTGTGCTCAGGATGTGCTTCATATGACGACGATGGAAAACGATGTGTTGATGCAGCCTGCCGTTACGCAGAGCATCCTGGTGGTGGATGACGATGAGCAGGTCTGTGAGTTTCTTGCTGAAGCCCTTACTTTTCTGGGGCATCGGGTGGTTACCGCTGAAAACGGCGAAGAGGCCCTGAAGCTTCTGCGAAATGATCGATTTTCTATTGTCATCGCAGACATGGACATGCCCGTGATGGATGGCATGGAGCTCATTCAGCATATCGTGAGCGACATCAAGAACGCTCCGGCCATCATCGCCATCACCGGGCACAGCATGCAGTATAAATATACCGATGTGGTTGCAGCCGGCGCTGTTGATTTCATTACCAAGCCGTTCACCTTGGATGAATTGGAAGCCAAGGTCAATCGTATCATCCGTGAACGGACCCTGCTCAAGGAACTGGAACGTCTGGCGGTGCGCGACCATTTGACGGGTCTCTACAACCGCCGATATTTTCACAAAGTGGTGAAGCGCGAGGTCATCAGGGCTTTGCGCTATGACAGCTCGATATTTCTGTTGTACATCGACATAGACCATTTCAAGGAATACAACGATCGTCATGGCCACAACGCGGGGGACAGCCTGTTGGTCATGCTGGCTGATATTTTGAGCTCGTCCATTCGAGATCAGGTGGATTCAGCCTTTCGCTTTGGGGGAGATGAATTCACGGTGCTGGTGACTTCCCTCAATGGCAGTGACCAGGCGGCTGTGGATCAGGCGCTCAAGGTGGCGTACCGCATCCGGACAAAATACAACCGGCAGGGACTGCATCCTACATCCCTGTCCATCGGGATGGCGCTTTTCCAGAACAAAACCGACAGCATTGACGAGGACATTCGGAACATGATCCACCGTGCCGATTGTGCCTTGTATTACGTAAAAAACCAACTGGGTGGAGACAGCATTCATTACGATGGGGCCCAACAGGTAAGCGCGCGCCCACCTGATGCCGTCCGTTCTTCCCTGGGAAGTTCCTGAGCGTTTTCCCGTTACCCATCCGAGATTGTTTTGGCACGGCAATGCACCTCCATTTTTCCTTTTATTTCTCTTGACACCATCCACACGGGTACTTTATATAGGGCACACTTTCGGCGCGGGTCCTGATTTCTTTGGTTAAACAATTGAGAATTCATCGAAAATTGACTTTTCAAGCAGGATGGCTCGCGAACATAACCGAGCGTGTGTGAGGTTGACGAAAGAGTTGGCTTTGGTTAGCTTTACGGCTCGATTCTCGTGGGTGGGATGTTTTGAGTTCGGTTGCCATTCCACGTAAGGATGGCGAGTCCCGCAAAATTCCATTAGCTGAGTTAAGGCCCTGCAACGCTTTTCGAAGTCGCGCGGTGGCATCTCCAGGTGTTGGGCGGCAGAATAGTGGATACAGAGAGTCAAGAGGCTCTCGTAGCAGAGACAGGAGGTGACTGCCATGGGCATGGGCAAACCTGAATTCGGTTTTGGGGTCCACTTGATGGTGGATGGGTACGGTTGCGATCGATCGGTTCTGGAGGACATCAATGGGATTTATCAGTTCCTTGATGAATATCCGGAGCAGATGGACATGACAAAGATCATGCCCCCCTACGTTTTTCGTTACAGTGGCGCGGTGCCTGATGACTGGGGCGTGTCCGGGTTTGTGCTGATTGCTGAGAGTCATATCAGCCTGCACACGTTTCCGGAAAAATATTATCTCAGCCTGGACATGTTTTCCTGCAAGCCTTTCGACACGGAGCAGGCCGTTGAGCATGTCAAACAGCAGTTTCGGATTCAGAAATATGAGATGAAGGTTCTCGACCGCGGCCAGGAATTCCCCAATACGCTTCGCGAATCTGCGCAAGTGGTTCGCATGGACCGAATGCTCATGCAGCGCTCAAGATAACAGCAGCCACAACACGCTATCACAGTGGTGGGGTCCTGGTTGACGCGCGGCCGGGACCCCATTGTTGATTTGGGCCGTGGCTGCCAACCTTAGCCGCAAGCTGGTTATGCCTGCCAATGCGGGTTCATCCGGTTAATGAGTACCCGGAGTTGAAAAAAGAAAATGGACATGGCAATAACCCCAGTTGTTTGACTGTGATCGAACAACGGGAGGGGAAATCAAGCCATGTCCACATCCATACTTTACCATGCTTTCGGTCTGAAGGGTATTCACTATGAATCCACTCACTTTTTGGGAGATTGTATTTACATCAATGCCCGAATGACAGATCAATATGTGAGATGTCCAGAATGCAGAAATCGAAAAGCCAGCTTCAAAGGCCAGAAAAGAAGACTTCTGCGTATGAGTCCCATTGGAAGGAAGAGGTGCTTCTTGGACCTTTTGCTCCACCGACTCAAATGCCTCAGGTGCGGACATCTTTGGTGGCCCACTCTGCCCTTTATGGATGGCAAACACCGTTATGTCAGGTCCTTCGCACTGACAGCTTTGGATCTTTTGAAGTTCGGCACCATCCGTTCGGTCGCGGAGTACCTGGCAGTGGGCTGGGATCTTGTCAAACAGATCCACAAGGAGCGCCTCTCTTTGCTCTACAGGTCGGTTCCCTTGCATAAAGTCAAATACCTTGGAATTGATGAGTTCAGCATAAGAAAGGGCCATGAATACATGACCATTTTCGTCAATATCGAGGATGGAAGAATTCTGCATGCCGTTGAAGGCAGAAGTAAAGAAAAGATCCAACCCTTCATCGAAAAGCTCTCCAAAAAGGCAAAGAAACTCACTGCGATCGCCATGGACATGAGCGGAAGTTATTATTCTGCTGTACGTGGGTGGCTGCCTCATGTTGATATTGTCTTTGACCGTTACCACGTATCGGCTCTCATGAACCAGGCCATTGATGAAATCCGAAGAGGCCAGCAAAGAGAATTGGACAACCTCGGACAAAAAGCTCTCAAAGGGAATCGCTTCCTACTCTTGAGAAACTATGATTCCCTTGAGCCTGATCGCAAGGCCCGACTTGATGCCCTCCTTAAGGCCAATCACCCCCTTTTCATTGCTCATTCCATGAAAGAACAGTTGCGACTCTTTTGGGACGAGGACTTTGACAGTGCAAAGAGCTTCCTTGAAGTGTGGATTAAGGATGCCATGCAATCTGGAATCGGCCCCCTTGCCAAGGTGGCCAAAACTCTGGCTGGCTACAAAACAGGGCTTCTCAACTATTTTAAATATTCTATCACCAGTGCCGTTGTCGAAGGAACCAACAACAAAATCAAAACCCTTAAAAGGCAGGCGTATGGGTTCCGAGATATGGTCTACTTTAAATTGCGACTCTATCATCTCCACACCCAGAGGTACTCATTAACCGGATGAACCCCAATGCGCAGGCCGGCTGGACCGATCAGCGCGGGCGCACCATCCGCTATATTTTTATAGACAATACCCCATTGTCCTGGTACACTAAATCATGGTAAATATGGTAACAAAGCTATTAACTTAGCAGACCTGACGAGGTGCCATGCCCGTCAGCCAGCGTGCGAGAAAGAGTTTAACCTTGGAAGATGACTCGGCCATAGGCTTTCAACACTGGCTCAGAATGTTCTTCCGCCGGCTTGCCCGGATCGATGCCCCGGCAGATGTAGAAAAAGAGATCCAGCAACTGATTGATGAGGGAGAGGAACGCGGGCTCATCTCCGAAGATGAAGGGGAGATGATCCAGGGGATCTTTTCCTTCCGCGATACTATCGCGCGCGAGATCATGGTGCCGCGCACCGAGGTGGTGTGCGCGCGTGCGGAAGAAGTGACCCTGCCTGACATCATCGCACTCATTGTAGAGAGCGGTCATTCGCGCATTCCCATTTATCGGGAAAATGTCGATAACATTGTAGGAATTTTACACGCCAAGGATCTTCTCAGCTACTGGGGCAGCGATACCGCGGATATCTGCGACAAGATGCGAGCTCCTTTCTTCATCCCGGAGACAAAGAAGATCAGCGAGGTGTTAAAAGATTTACGCGACAAGAAGTCGCACATGGCGGTTGTCATTGATGAGTACGGCGGGACGGCTGGAATCTTGACCCTCGAAGACATTATCGAAGAGATCATCGGTGAGGTGATGGATGAATACGACGCCGAGGAAAGGCTCATTGCGGACAATGAGGATGGATCGATAACCGTCAATGCTCGCCTGGATGTTGAAGAGTTGGAAGACTATTTGAAAGTGGAGTTTCCTGAAGGCAAGTTTGAATCCGTAGGTGGATTCATCATCAGTCTTCTGGGAAGGGTTCCGGAGGTCGGCGAACGAATCGAATACAAGAATATCGAAATGGTGATTGAAGCTGCAAACAGTCGAAAGATAGAAAAAGTTCACGTACGCAACTTAGACCGGCAAGACCTTGAGCCTGTCTCGTCACGGGAATCCTTGAACTGAGGTCGATTTCCGTCGCTTATTCGCATGAGAGAGCGGGGAGCGCGACCAGGTCATGCACCGCACTCTTTTCAATCCCGCGGCAAATTCAGCCGTCAAACCCATTTGATTCAATACCGGCAGACATCGCCCAGACGTGGTTCGATATGGGGTGCCGTGGCGGGGAACGGGCGGACCTGGAAAGCTGAATGAATATGTGGTTGGCTGCACTGTTGAGCATCTTGAGCGGCACATTGCTGACACTGGGGTTTCCCGGGTTGAATGTGTCTCTGTTAGCCTGGTTCGCGCTCGTTCCATTGTTTGTCGCAGTGCAGGGCAGGAGCACCAGACAGACTCTCGTTCTCGGATTTATCTGCGGCCTGGTCCATTATCTCACGGCACTCTACTGGATCCGCTATGTCGTCCATTATTACGGCGGGCTTCCCCTGCTGCTGGCTGTTTTGGTGCTCCTTTTGCTGTGCTGTTATCTGGCCGTTTATCCGGCCCTTTTCGCCTTGGCGGCGCACCGGTTGGAACACCGTCCGTGGTTGTGGATCCTGGGGCTGCCCGCCGTTTGGGTCACCCTGGAATGGATCAGGGCGCATCTGCTGACCGGTTTTCCCTGGGCCAACCTGGGTTACACCCAGACAGCCTTTCCCCGCCTCATTCAAATCGCTGATGTTACCGGGGTTTACGGGATCAGTTGGCTGGTTGTGCTGGGCAACACCGCCATGGTGGCCTTCGTGCGGCGGCGTTCCCGCATCGGTTTAGGTATCTTTGGCATCTGTCTCGTCGTGACCGTGCTGTATGGATCGTGGCGCTTGGGTGCCGTCGAGGACTTGCAGCGTCATGTGGCACCCTGGACTGTGGCGGTAGCTCAGGGAAATATCGATCAGGCTCACAAGTGGGACCCGCTCTATCAGCAGGAAACCCTGAGTCGCTACCGGCAACTCTCTTTGGATGCGGTGCGGCACAACCCGAGCCCGGACCTGATCGTCTGGCCGGAAACCGCGGTTCCCTTCTTCTACGGGAGAGAACCGCGGCTGACCGGACAACTGCATGAGATCATAGCCGAGCTCGGCGTCCCGGTGCTCTTTGGCAGTCCTTCCGCCAAAGTGATCGACGGCGAGCCGCGGCTGCTCAATTCGGCGTACCTGGTCGATCCTGCCGGCCGCGTCAGGGCGGATTACGCCAAGCAGCACCTGGTGCCCTTTGGCGAGTATGTGCCCTATCAGAGGGTGCTCTTCTTTGTGCACAAGCTGGTGGAGGCCGCCGGCAACTTTGCGGCGGGCACGGATCGGTCCCCGATGAAGATTGATGACCATGAAATCGGCATGCTCATCTGCTACGAGGCCATATTCCCTTACCTTGCGCGCAGGGCGGTCGACGAAGGTGCCACATGCCTTGTGAACATCACTAATGATGCCTGGTTCGGCCAGAGCAGTGCGCCTCACCAGCATAAAGATATGGCCTCCTGGCGCGCGATTGAATTTCGTGTTCCTCTGATACGCTGCGCCAACACGGGGATCAGCGCGATTTTTGACGCCACCGGAAAACCCCTGGGCACCATTCCGCTGGGCGAGAGGGGCTACCTGGTGGCATCGGTCCACCCCTTGAAGGTTGAAACATTTTATCGCCGATGGGGTGATCTTTTTGCCTGGCTGTGCGTTTTGACCGCCTTGTGTGTGCTGTGCGCTGCGCCCGTCGGTCGGACAAGAATTCGCCACGGAGCTGCGAAGGGATGAAAGATTCACGCGCGACCATAAGAGTGTATAATTTTGTGCGACAACTCAAAACCATATGAGGAGGATCAGATGGCAAACATTGATGTGGGTGAACTCAGGAATCAGCTCCAGGCTGTGGCTCAAAGATTTCATACTTTAGGAGGCTATCTTTGACATAGAAGGACGTCGGCAGCGCCTTGCGGAGCTGGAAAAAATCATGGTCCAGCCGGATTTCTGGGACAACCCGGATGCAAACAAACATTTTTTGAAGGAACGCTCGCAGCATAATGAGCTGATTCAAACCTGGCAGAATCTTTTGCAGGAAGTTGAAGAGTGTGAGCTGCTCCTGGAGATGGCCGTCGAGGAACAGGATGAGGAGACCATCCGTGAAGTCGGCAGGAAAACCCTGGCACTGGAAAAGAATGTGCGCAACCTCGAATTGAGGCAGATGCTCAGCGAAGAAAATGATGCCGAGGATGCCATCGTCAGCATCAATGCGGGCGCGGGCGGAACCGAAGCCCAGGATTGGGCCGAGATGCTCCTGCGCATGTATCTCCGCTGGTGCGAGAGAAAAAACTTCGAGGTGCAAATGGTGGATGTCCAGGAGGGTGAAGAGGCGGGAATCAAAAGCGCGACGTTTACCGCTTCCGGTCTCTATGCATACGGTCTGCTCAAAGCCGAATCCGGAATTCATCGACTGGTGCGGATATCGCCCTTTGATGCCAGCGGTCGGCGACACACTTCATTTGCAGCCGTTTTTGTCTACCCCGAAGTCGATGACCGTATCGAGGTGGACGTCAAGACATCGGACCTGCGCATCGATACCTATCGAGCCAGCGGTGCCGGCGGGCAGCATGTCAACAAAACCAGTTCCGCGGTCCGCATCACGCATTTACCCACAGGCATTGTGGTGCAGTGTCAGAACGAAAAGTCCCAGCATCGCAATCGCGATATTGCTCTCAAGATTCTGCGGTCGCGCTTGTACGAGAGAGAAAGGCGCATGCAACAGGAAAAACTCCAGGAGCTGCATGATAATCTCGATGATATCGCCTGGGGAAACCAGATTCGCTCTTATGTGATGCAACCCTACCGCCTGGTCAAAGACCACCGGACGTCAGTTGAAAAGGGAAACGTGGATGCGGTCATGGATGGGGATCTGGACGATTTTATCGAAGCCTACCTGCTCCATCAGTTGAACCATAGAGAACAGATTGCCGTGGCGTAATGTGAAAGGCGGGAGATGAACCGATTTTTGATGTTGGACGTAGGTGCGGGTACTCTGGATGTCCTCTATTACAATCTTGCCTCCGGTCTGCATTACAAGGCGGTAGTGAAGTCCCCGGTGCGCTACCTGGCGGAACGCGCCGCAGCCATGGCGGGTGATTTGCTCATTACCGGCTGCGAAATGGGCGGCGGAATGCTAACGGTCGTACTGAAGGAACGAGCGCGGCGCCATCGGGTGACTATGTCCAGGTCTGCCGCCTACACCGTCCATCATGATTTGGATAGAGTGCGATCCCTGGGAATCACGGTGGTCGAGGATGAGGCGGCGGGAGAGTTGGCTGGTCGTACGACCTGCTCCAGCCTGGTGATCGGCGATCTGGAAATGGATCGGCTGGAGCACATCGTGAAGGGCTTCGGCGTCCCCTTTGCATTCGATGTGGTGGGCATTTGCGCCCAGGATCACGGCATGCCGCCTCACGGCATGTCCCACTTGGATTATCGTCACAAGGTTTTTACCGAGCACCTGGACGGCAACCCATTGCCGTCTTCTTTGGTTTATGCCGTTGATGAAATCCCTTCCACTTTCAATCGACTGAGCTCCATTGCCAAGAGCGCCGCTGCCTTGCCCGCCCAGGAAGTCTACCTGATGGACAGCGGCATGGCGGCCATCCTCGGTGCTTCGCTGGATGTCAGGGCAATGAACAAGGAACGATTGCTGGTGCTCGACGTCGCCACTTCCCACACCTTGGGTGCCGCCATCGAACATGGAGAAATCGCCGGCTTCTTTGAATACCACACCAGTGCTATCACTTTGCAGCGCCTGGAAACACTGCTGCGCCAAATGGCGGAAGGGACTCTGGATCATGCCGGCATTTTGCAGGAGGGCGGCCATGGTGCCTATGTCCGCCGGACGTTCGGTTTTGAGGCGGTCGAGATCATCCTGGCCACCGGACCAAAACGCGGATTGCTGAAAGAATCGAGTCTGCCGATTACCTTCGGCGCTCCCCTGGGAGACAATATGATGACCGGCACGGTGGGCCTTCTGGAAGCGGTCCGGCGCAAAAAAGGCTTGGGTCTGATCGATTACATTTGAAGCACTGTATTGTGAGGGATGCGCATGTATAAACGGATTCTGGTACCGTTGGATGGATCGCCGAGGGCGGAGCGGATCATGCCGCATGTAGAAAGGCTTGCCCAGAAGTTCAATTCCAAAGTCATCTTCCTCAGAGTGGTAGAGCCCGGTTCGATCATTCAGCGGCCGCAGGGGGCCGAGTTCGAGAACAAAATCATGAGGGAGGAAGAGGGTGAGGCGGAAACCTATGTTTCTGCCTGGTCCGGTGAGTTTCGTGAGAAAGGTTTGCGCAGCAAAGGCCTTGTCGAACATGGGGCGGTAGTCTATGCGATCATCAGGGTGGCCGAGCGGGAAGATGCGGATCTTATCGCCATGGCCAGCCATGGTCGCAGTGGACTGCCTCAGGTTTTTTACGGAAGCGTTGCGGCCGGAATTTTACACAGAATAGATCGACCTTTGCTGATCATACGGTCGTCCTGAAAGGATTTTGGTTTAATGCGGCCATGGGAGTCGGGCAACCAGTGAACAAAATCGTCTACTTCGTCAGGCACGGATTGATTCGTTCCAATGAAAAGGACGTCTATGCGGGAAGGAGCGCCGAACAGCTTAGCAAAACAGGTAAGGAGCGAGCCGAGCAGTTGGGGCGGGAGATGCGGGATTGGGGAATAGAATTGATTCAAACCAGTCCTCTGAAACGCACCGTCCAGACCGCACGCACGTATCCTCAATAAATATTGCCAAGCTGAAATGATGGCAGATGCGGATCTCATTGAAATTGAGCTGGGCCCATGGACGGGCTTGTCAAAAGATGAAGTGCGGCGCCGATATCCGCATTACTACAGGCACTGGATCGAACATCCGGAAACCTTCGACCAGCCTGGCGTCGAACCCCTTGAAAATGTGCGCAGCAGAGTGGTCCGCTCTGTCGAACGCTTTATCACAGCCGACCGGCACAGCGTCGCCGCATTCATCACGCACTCAGTGGCGGTGAGGGTCGCGGTCCTGTATTTTGACGGGAAGCCGTTGCATCTCTATCATCAGATTGAGGTGCCCAATTTATCCGTTTATCGGCTCACCTTCGCTTTGCCGGAGGCTTCTTGTGAGGTGGCCCGTCTCAAGTGAGGGGGGCGCTCAGATTCTCTGCAGCCCTTTCAGGGCACGGGAAATTGTGCTCCGGCCTGACTGCAGCTAAATCTGAAGCCGCAGAACATCTTCGCGCGGACTCAGGCGACTGATTTTGACTCGGACCAATTCGCCGGGCTGCAGTCGGGGCTTATCCGGAACAGGCATATTGGCTTCGATTAGAAAGTCCGGAAGGAGCAGGTGAACAAAACGACTGTTTTGATCCAGAACCAGCGCGTCGAGCGCGTGAATGTCTTCCTGCTCCAGATATTTCAAGATCCAGTAGCGTACCCATTTGCGCTGAATGAGAAAAATCTTCGATTGCATAGATCCCAGCTTGGTGATCAGTTGGCGCAGTTCCTCCTCCTGGTACAGCGGGGGCTGTTCCCTAAGGGCATGCTTCAGTTGCCGCTGCACCAACAAGTCGATGTAGCGCCTGATGGGGGATGTGATACTGGTGTAGTAAGGCATGGCCAGGCTGCAGTGCATGCCGGGCTTGGTATCGAGCTCGGCGCGGGCGAACAGGCGCCTTTGCCGGTAAATGTGAAACAATTCATGCTCGCTGGCCACCTGATTAGTCTCTGGTTTGCACTCAGCCTGACTTCTGTAGATTGCCGGTATGCCGCGTTCGGCCAGATAGGAAGCAGCCAATCCATTGGCGGCAATCATCCATTCAGACACAATGATTTGGCTTGGCGTTTCTTTTTTGTATTGGGAAATATGAATCATGCCGGCTGAATTGACGTGCACCTGCACCTCGGGCAACGGTAAAATGACGGCTCCGTGGGCCAGCCGGTGTTTTCTCATTCTCTGGCTGAGCTGATAAAGCCGTTGCAGCATTGGATCATCAGCGACCTGTTCGTTCACTTCCTGATAAGTCAATTGCTGTGAGACTGATATGCGGCTCAAAGCGATTTCGGAATCATGAACGCCCCCCTCTTCATCGACCCTGATAAAGAAGCTCACTGCCAGACGTTCTTCTCCGGCGCGCAGGCTGCAGATGTCTTCCGACAAAGACGGGGGCAGCATGGAGATGCGCGCGTCCGGCAGATATATGGAAGCGGACCGTTCTTTAGCCTCCTCATCGACTGGATCGCCCGGTTCTACGAATTCAGCGGCGTCGGCGATGTGAACCCCGACCTCAAACAGACCGTTGTCCAATACGGTCAGACTGAGAGCGTCATCGTAATCGCGCGTGAGGGCGCCGTCGATGGTAAAGACGTGCAAATCGCGCAAGTCGCGACGGTGCTCGTTCAGATGCTGCGGGCCGATGCCGGCCTGGGCTCGCGCAGCCGCCACTTCTTCCACTTGCGGCGAAAATTCCAGTGAAATGTTGTGCTGATGCAGGTAAAGGTTTTCATTTTCCTGCCAGATGCCCAGGCGCGTCAAGATGCGCAGGGCGGAAAGGGGATGCGCAGAGATATCGGCCCGTTGCAGGAGTTCCTTGGCAAAGGCATAATGGGGCGATTCCTGCCCAAACAGGCAAAAGCTCTTGAGACCCTCGATGAGATCATCGCGGTTGGTCACGGCCGGTTGGGGCTTGCGCTGCCAGATGGCTTTAAGCCACTTTGAACCTGCCTCCAGACGGGCTTCTTTCTGCTCTTCACGCTCGATTTCCAGCTGCCGCTGCTCGACCTTCTCCGGCGAGCGGGCATGGAATTTTCCGTCTTTGAACTGAAAATAGAGGCGATCCTGAAATAGAACCCTCTGAACGGCGGCTACCTGGTCGTCGCCGGCGGGGGCGGCAAACACAAATTCAGCCAGCGCATTCGCTCCATATCCTTCGGTTTCGCCTTCCAACAACGACCACAGTTCTTCCACCTCGACCTGGGCCATGAGGCTTTCTCGGCCGATGGAGACGGCAGCCAGCTCACGCACCATGGCATCGCGAGTCAGGTTCAAATCGAGGGTGCGGTCACCGATATGGATGATTCGGCTGCGGGCCAGATTGAGCTCGCGATTGTGTTCGGTCAATACCGTTAATCGCTGGTTCTTGAGCCCAAGGCAGACGGCACAGATCACCTGCTTGGCTTCGAAAAATTCCAGTACATCCCCCGGGCGAATTTCCTTCAGCGGGCCGTGGGTCATCGTGCGCCTCCCACATTGGCAAATTGTTTCATCTGCTGGATGTAGGCACCGATACCCGAGGAAATTCCGGCAACGAGGCGTGACTGAAAATTCTTGTCGAGCAGGCGTCGTTCTTCGTGCTTGTTGGTGATGAACGCGGTCTCGATCAGAATGCTCGGCATTTCAGCCCCGAGCAGCACGTAAAAGGGAGCCTGTTTGACTCCTAAGTCCTTGACTTTGTCATAAGTTTTTTTAAGGTTCGTGATCACGTTGCGCTGCACCGTTTTGGCAAGTTTGGCGGATTCGTTGATTTTGGTATTCAGCATGATGTCTTTCAAGATGCTTTCCAGATCGCTGATCTTTCGGGTTGAGGTCGCATTTTCCAGGGCAGCGACTCGCGCCGATTCCTTGTCGTTGGAAAGGTTAAGAAAGTACGTTTCCGTGCCGTACAAATTGCGATCCTCGTGGGCGTTGGTGTGTATCGAAATAAACAGATCCGCCCTGTTGGTGTTGGCGATGGCGGTGCGCTCTTCCAGGGAGAGAAATCGATCATCCGTTCGGGTAAGAATCACTTGACAGCCTGATGTCCGCTCCAGGGTTTGCTTCAATCTTTTGGCAATCGCCAGGACGATGTCCTTTTCATAGAGACCATTTGGACTTATTGCTCCCTTGTCTTTGCCGCCATGGCCAGGGTCGATGACGATACACCCCACCTGGAGGCCCAATTGTCGAGCCAGCGTTGAGGTTTGCGATCCCTTGGGGATGATGACTTCTTCAGGTTTCCGGGCCGTTGCCGGCTCGGATCGCTTGCCCTGAACGTCGATGATCAAGCGGTAAGGGTCCGCCAGGGAAAAAATTTTATAGGACTTCATGTCTTCGATATCCAGGGCCACGCGAACCTGGGTGGGATCGTACTGGGCAACTCTCATCCTTTTGAGAAATCGGTCCTCAACCGTTATGTTACTCGCGATGGAGGGATTTACCGTACAGTTTTTCAGATCGATATATATGCGGTCGGGCAATCCGATCTTGGGTTCGGCCGGAAGGTCGTGGCGCTGAAAGTTAACCGGTTCACTGACGTACAGGGCCACTCGAGTGTAGTTGTCGCCGGCCCAATGCTGAATGTCTCTCAACTTGTTCAAACCGCTTGGTTTTTCCTGAGACACCGCCTGCTTGGGAGTGTTGGACGGAAGTGATGGAGATGCGGCTGAGCCGGAGGCAAATGCGAAGGCCGGTGCGCTGCTGGTGGAACCAATCTTATCGGTGGCTTTCTGGGAGCTGAGCAGGGTTTTCAACTGCTCTGCCTTTTCCTCTGCCCTGGGGCGCATGTCGCCCTGCGGGAAGTAGATGCCGACTTTGACAAATTCCAGATAGGCCTGTGACGGATCTTCTTCCAGGTAGATGATGCCGAGCAGGTATTGGGCATCGTCGGCCAGGGGGCTTTTAGGCAACTCATGGACAAGTTGTCGGTAGTATTGCTGGGCCTGTTTCAAGTACTCAGCCGTTGGAGTGGCATCGTATAAGCGGTGGTAGCTTTGCCCGATAAGGTACAGGCATTTGTCCCGGTACCTGCCCTGGCGATCTTCAGTCAATAGGCGGTTGAACTCCTGGATGCGTTCCTTGAGTGCCGCCGCTTGCTGCTGCTGCGGGAGGGACAGGCCGGCATAATAATTTTTTCTGACTTCTTCAAACATTTGGTCAATGCCGGAAGACATGGCGACGGCATGGCGGCCGAAGGCCAGCAGCATGATCCAGGCCAACAAAAATCTTGCTGTGGATGTTCCTCGCTTCATTCTAATCATCTATTATCACAGAGATTTTTCACTATCACAAGGCGCCGCTTCCTCTCTTTAAATCCTCCGGTGTTACAGCGTTGCCGCGGCGCAGTTGGTCCCTGATGGCGTACAGGGCCTGCAGGGCGGCAAAGGGCGTGAAGTGGTCAAGATCCAGGGAGAGGATCTGGTCCTTCAGCCATTCCAGTGAAGGGCGATAGAGGCTCAGCTGAACTCCTGCTTCCCTGTTCCAGGCAGATCGTTTTTGCTTTCTGGTGAGCTCGGACCTGGGGCTCGATGGAGCCCCCTCGTTTTCCAGATGGGTGAGAATTTCTCGCGCTCTTCCGATCACCTCATCGGGCAGTCCCGCCAGCCTGGCCACCTGAATGCCGTAACTCCGGTTGGTCGCCCCTGGAACCAGTTTATGAAAAAAAATGATGTCATTCTGCCACTCTTTGACCGCCACATTGAAATTCCTGACTCTGGAATGCGTCCGGGCCAGTTCGGTCAACTCATGATAATGGGTGGCGAACAAAGTTTTTATACCCCGATCGCGAAAATCGTGCAAATGCTCGGCCACCGCCCAGGCGATGCTGAGTCCGTCAAAGGTGCTGGTGCCCCTGCCGATTTCATCAAGAATAATGAAGCTCTTGGGAGTTGCCTGGTGAAGGATGTTGGCGGCCTCCTGCATTTCCACCATGAACGTGGAACGCCCCCGGGCAAGGTCATCGGATGCGCCCACCCGGGTGAATATGCGATCCACTATTCCGATGCGCGCTTCGCTGGCGGGAACAAAGCTGCCGATCTGGGCCAGCAGAACGATCAGGGCGGCCTGCCGCAAAATGGTTGATTTGCCCGCCATATTGGGTCCCGTGATGAGCAGCACTTGCTGGTTGTCGTGATCCATGTCCAGATCGTTGGGAACAAATTCTCCTGCCGGCATGAAATGCTCGATGACCGGGTGACGTCCCTCTCCAATATGGATCTCATCGGTTTCGTCCAGCAGTGGCGGGCAATAATCGTGCCTGGCGGCCACCTCGGCAAGACTCGCCAGACAATCGATCCCGGCGATAACCGCCGCCATCTTTTGAATGCGTTCACTCTCCCGGGTGATCTTTTGGCGCAAACCAAGAAAAATCTGCTGCTCCAGTTCCAGTCTCTTTTCGTCCGCCTCCAGCACCTGTGTCTCAAAGTCTTTGAGCGCTTCGGTGATGAACCTTTCGGCGTTCACCAGAGTTTGCTTGCGCACGTATTCGGCCGGAACAGAGGGCAAATTGGCCTTGGAAACTTCAATGAAGTATCCGAAAATTTTATTATAACGGACCTTGAGGGAGGATATGCCGGTTTTTTGTCGCTCACTGCTTTCGTAATCCGCCATCCAGCTCTTGGCGTCCCGACTGAGGCGCGTATAGTGGTCCAAATCCGGATGGACCCCGACGCGTATCACCCCCCCCGCATTGAAGTTGACGGGCGGCGGATCCACCAATGTTTGTTCGACCAGTTCGGCAATGTCCGAAAGATCGTCCCAATCGGTGCAGAGGTCCCGCAGTCGGTCACTGCTGCAAACGGCCAGTGTTTCTTTGAGCGAGGGCAGCACCTGCAGCGATTTTTTCAAAGAAACGATGTCGCGCGCATTGACACTACCGCTGGTATTTCTGCTGTTCAGCCTCTCCAGGTCATTGATTTTTTCCAGAAGACTGAGGACCTGGGTACGAATGGCAACGTTCTCCTGCAACTCCTTGACCGCCTGCTGTCGGGCATTGATCGAAGCCAGATCCAGCAGCGGGTAGCGCAGCCATTGTTGCAGTTTGCGCCCGCCCATGGCGGTCCTGGTCCTGTCGACAACCTCCAGCAGAGAACCTTTGCGACCTTGAAAGCTGTTGGATTGAAAAATTTCCAGGTTGCGCACGGTAGCCTCATCCAGCACCATGAAATCGGATCGGCTGTAGGGCAGGAGTCTTTTGATGTGAGGCGAATGGCCCAGATGATTTGCCTGGATGTAAGCCAAAATGGCGCCTGCCGCCTGGATGCCGCAGCTCATCTCGGCTGCGCCGAATCCGCCCAGAGAATGAACCTGGAAATGCTCGATCAGGCGCTCCTCGGACCGTTTCCTGTCAAAGGAATCATAACCGAGAGGGGTCACGGTGGTCTGCAGGTGATGCTGGAGCCTTGTTGAAAACTCAGGATCGCAGCCTTCCGGAAGCAGCAGCTCTTTGGGGGATACCCGCAACAGCTCTTCTACCAGCGCGTCGCTGGAATCCAGTTCCACCACCTTGAATTCGCCCGTTGAGATATCGAGAAAAGACAGGCCGAACCATTGCCTGTCGGAGGAAGCTGCTGCCGCCGCCAGGTAGTTGGGTTGCTTGGCTGACAGATTTTGCGTGTCCAAGATCAAGCCGGGCGTAATCACACGGGTCACCTCACGGCGCACCAAACCTTTGGCCTTCCTGGGATCTTCCACCTGTTCACAGATGGCCACCTTGTGGTTGGCTGCCACCAGCTTGCCGATGTACCCTTCCGCCGCATGATAGGGGACCCCACACATAGGCACGGGATTTTCCGCCTGCCGGTCGCGCGAGGTCAGTGCAATATCCAGAACTTGGGCGGCAACGACGGCATCATCCATGAACAATTCGTAGAAGTCTCCCATGCGGTACAGCACGAGTGCATCAGGATGTTTCGCCTTGATTTCAAGATATTGCTGCATCATGGGAGTGGTCTTGGTGCTCATAACAGACTCGGGTTCTTCCCCCTTTGTTGCCGGTTTAACAAGATCGCAGAATCAGCCACCGATCATCAAGCGCATAACAGCTATCTAATTCATCGCAACAACGAATTTCAAGCAGTAGTTTATCAGATATGCAGTGGAATGGTAGGGCAGGATTCGCAGGGTGCCCAATGAGATGCGGGACCATCTTTTTTGATGATACGGTAAACAATCGATTGAGACTTTCAATCATACCCTGTAAAAGAAAAGCTGAGGAAGAGCCGAGGAGGCACAACCCATGACGGCGAGACCATTGCCGGCGAGGTTGTGCGGTGCGGTGTTCCGGTTTGGGTGAACACCAGCCAGGTGCAGCATGCAAGTGACACGGCCACATGCATGATTGCCGAAGGCCGCATACGGCTTTCCGGGGAGCTCCGATTGATTGCAGTGAAGCTGTCTGGCCGACTTCGCATTGTGAGGCACTGAACCACACAGCGGGCAAGACCAGCCGTTAGAAAGGGAGGACATGCATTATGTTCACGCGTGTAATAAGGCTTCTGGTAGTTGCGTTGGCCATCGTTTCTCTGGCTGCCCCCGCGACTTTTGCCGGAGGACCGATCAAGGGTGAAATTATTGCCATCGAAGGCGGAACTTACACAGTCAAAGACTACGATGGCAAAGAGTATCAAATTAGCGAGGAACTGGTTACAGGCTTGGACCTCGAAACAGGCGATGTGGTCCAGTTCGAACTGGAGGAAGCCGAGCCGGTAAACATTCAGGAGGTTGACGAGTAGCGGGATCAGTTGCGGCGGCGGTTGGCCGTGCAACCGTTGCACCCGCCGGGAAGCGGTCAAGGGGCGTGAAATCCCAGGGTGGTGAATCCGTGTAACCTGTAAGTGTCAAGGCCGGCAAAAGCCGGCTGTTGTGCAATGTTTAGAATTACATTGCTTTTTTGAGTTGCCAGCGATTATAAACTCAAAAAGCTGGGAGTTCCCCTTTGAGTTATCCCGAGAATCGAGGATTTCACCTGTTCTTGACGATTCTTCAGGAACTCTGAGGCAGATCAAACAACGAGGGCGACAGAACAAGAGAGGATTGAAAGATGGCGGAAGGTCGAGTGAAGTGGTTCAATGACAAAAAGGGCTATGGGTTTATTGCGGCAGACAGCGGAAAGGAGCTCTTTGTTCACCACAGCTCCATCGAGGGTGAGGGTTTTAAGAGTTTGGAGGAAGGCCAGAGGGTGAGCTTTGAAGAGGAAAGGGGAGCCAAGGGACCTCAAGCCGTCAGAGTCAAGAAACTTTAGATCGGCCTCAGAGAAGTCTGCTACATTTACGAAGGAGGCAAAGGCTGGAGTAAATTGCTCCAGCTTTTTGTTTTTTTGGTAAGTCGTTTGGCTGCGTGTTTGGTTGCCATGGACCGTAGTGCACGCGCCGCTGATGGTAAAGGAGAAAGGTTTATGAATATCTATGTCGGTAACTTGTCCTACGCGGTAACTGAAAGTGACTTGAGAAGCATTTTTTCTGAATTTGGAGAGGTCACCAGTGTCAATATCATAAAGGATAAATTTTCGGGTCAGCCAAAGGGATTCGGGTTTGTAGAAATGCCCAACAATTCGGAGGCGGATAAGGCCGTGAAAGCACTGAACGGAAGTAAACTGAAAAATCAGAGCATCAAAGTGAATCAGGCCAAGCCGCCCGCTAAGCGACAGCAGCGCAGACCCAGGTATTAACCGCTGCCTCCTGCCACTGATGTTCTCGACCTCCTGCGGCTTGCCCGGAGACTTTCAAGGGGCTCTAATCTCGTATTGCATACGGTACCCTGCCTGATGTAGATTGCTTTGCTCGGCGCGGGCGGCTTGACCTTTGTCTGATGCTCAGACCGAATACGGGCCCGCCGATGGAGAGACAGAGCATGACGAACCCTTCAAATGCAGAACCACTTCTTTATTCCGTTGATGAGTCTCCGCCACTTTGGATGATTCTGGTGCTGGGGTTCCAGCATGTGGTCGTCATGTACGGGGAGGTCATTCTCTTTCCAAGGATTGTCGGAAAGATCGGTAATGCCCCGGAGGAGCATATCGCATTTGCGACTTTCGCCGCCATAGTGGTGAGCGGTTTGTGCACTCTACTGCAGGTGGTGCGCTGGGGCAAAATAGGCGCCGGATATGTGATCTTCATGGGTTCTTCCACGGCTTATCTCGCCTGTTCCAGCCAGGCGGTACAGCTTGGCGGGTTTGCTCTGTTGGGCCTGATGACGATTTTGTCGGCTCCCGTCGAAATTTTGCTCTCCTACTTTCTGCGGCACCTGCGGCACATCATCACCCCTGCGGTGGGTGGAACGGTGATCCTGCTCATCGTGATCAGTTTCATGCCGCTGGCCATCACGGAATGGATGGGAGAGCCCGGCGAAGCTCATCACGGTTCGCTGCAGAACCTTCTCGTAGGGCTGATCACTCTGGCCGTACTTCTTGGAATAAATATTCTGGGAACTAAGACGCTGAAGATCTGGTCGCCGTTTCTCGCCTTCGGGGCGGGAACTGTGGCGGCCTGGGCATTCGGCATTCTGCGCTTTGATCACCTGCACGAAGCCTCCTGGTTTGGTCTGCCCCACGGCAGCTGGCCGGGTATTTCTGTGGATTTCGGTTGGCAACATGTGCCCATATTCTGTGTGTTTGTGGTCGTCACCCTGCTCAATTCGGTGCAGACCATTGGAAACTGTATGCTGGCTCAGAGCGTTTCCGTTCGGGATTTCAAGAAGGTCGATTATGACCGGGTGCAGGGAGGACTCTATGCGGATGCTCTAAGCAATGTATTGGCGGGAGTGGCGGGCACCATTCCCAACGAAACCTACAGCGAGAACATTCCTGTGCTGAAAATGACCGGAGTTGCTTCCAGGTCGGTAGGGATCTTTGCGGTGGTAGTGATCATCGTTCTGGCCTGCATGCCCAAAATCAGCGCGGTCATCCTGGACATGCCGGAACCTGTCTTTGCCGGGTTTCTGGTGGGAATCCTGGCCATGATGTTTCACTCCGGTCTGCATTTGATCCTGCAAACGGGGGCTAACAGCCAGATTGGCCTGCTGGTGGGAGTGTCGGTCTGCGTGGGCATGATTGCAGAGAGCCGGGAATTTTTCCCGACCCTCAACCATGCTGCGCTGTCGCCCCTGCTGGACAACGGCATCGCCTTCGGGGGGCTCGTGGCATTGATTCTAAGCACCACATTCTATCTGATGCCCAAGCCTCGCCTGATTTTTCAACTGGGAACTTCCATGGACCAGTTGCCGGTATTGGTGGACAAATTGAACAACGCTACCGAAACCTTGAAGCTGACCTCCCGTGAACTGTCCACACTCCAGCTCGTGTGTGAAGAAATCTTTGTGCATGTGGTCTCTCACTTTGAAGAACGGGACGCTTCCGGTCGTGTCCATTTCATGATCACCAAGGATGAGGAAGGGGTCTTTGCGGAAATTCAAACTGGTTCGAGGGTTGGGGATGTGGACGGACCCAAACGGCCCTCGCAAACCAGATGGGCCGACGAGGACGATCTGCGGGCACTCGGACTGTACATACTGCGAAATATCGCCAGGGACATCAAGCATGTACACATTTCCGGCTATTCCTATGTTTCTTTCAGGATCTAGGAGGCTGTCCGAGAAAGCTTCGTTTGTCATTTCGAACGGAGCAAAGCGGAGAGAGAAATCTTTGACATCAGTTACTTGCAGGCACAAGATTTCTCGCTATCGCTCGAAATGACAGTTCTCGGACAGCCTCCTAGGAAGCTGCGGATTCGATATTGAACAGAGAAACCTCGCTGCGCAGCCTTTGCACCGCAGCGTCCAGACCGTCGGCGGCCTGTTTGAAATTCTGCAGGGATTCCCGGGTTTGCCCCGCAGCCAGAGAGAGCTGGTACATGGCCTCGCTGATCTGCTGTGCCCCCTCTGAATGGGTGTGCATGCCTTCCGCCACCGTCTCGAACTCCGGCGCCAAGGCTCTCACCTTGTCGATGACCTTGCCAAGCCGCTCCCCCACTCCGGCCACCACCCGGACCCCCAGCCGCACTTCGCTGGCAAATTTCTCCATCTCCATGACCCCGTTGGCGACCGACGACTGCATCTGTCTCACCACCTGCGCGATGCTTTCGGTAGCGATTTCCGTCTGATCCGAAAGTCGGCTGATCTCACGCGCCACCACGGCAAATCCTCGGCCGTACTCTCCCGCTTTTTCAGCTTCTATGGCAGCATTGAGCGAAAGCAGGTTGGTTTGCTCGGAGATTTTGCCGATGGTGGTCACGACATTGGAGATCTTGTCGGCGCGTTCGTTAATCACCGCCAGCTTGGAGGCAATGGAACCGGTGGCGCTCATCAATTGGCGCATGGCCTCTTCCATCTTGTTCAGCTCAGTGCGGCCGGCTTCCGCCATTTGCGCCGTTTCTTCAACGGTTTCGCCGACTTTGTCGAGGGTTCGAACGAGGCTTTCGGATGTTGTGGAGATCTCCTTGCTGGTTGCACTCACTTCCGTCGTAGAGGAAGCCTGCTCGGCTGCCGTGGCTTCAAGCTGTCTTGCCGAGGCGGCAATTTGCCGGGAAGAGGATGAAACCTGAGCACTGGACAATTCCACCTGGCCCACCAGTTTGTTCAGGGTTTCTGTCATGCGCTGGAATGCTTTCAGCAGGCAACCGGTTTCATCCACGCAGGAGCCGATGGTCTTCCTGAACTGTTCGACTGATCGTGAAGCCTCCGATAGTCTGCCGTCGGCAATTTGCTGTGCGACTCCCGTGAGCCTGGTGATGGGATCGCAAAAACGTTGCACCAGAATCAAGCCGATGAAAAAACAGAGGACCATCTGCAGTGAGATGACACCTGCAGAAATATACAAATTATTTCGATCAAGCCGCAGGATCTCCTCATACAATTCATGCCGGGGCGCCACGATGCCAAGGATCGTACCGGTATCCGTGGCGGTGTAGAACAGATAGCTGAGATGCCCGTTGACCTTCAGCTGGTCCTGAATGACTACACCGGGCTGGATTGCTTCGAGGTCAACCAGTGCCTTGCCCCAATTGAACTGATCCACCCGCTGCATGACTTTTGTCGTATCGGCCGGAAATGCCGTGAGCAGCCCACTTGCCCCGTCCACCGCAAAAGCAAACGAACCGGGGCTGACCTTCATCTTGGCAACCATTGACTGCAGGTCGTCAAGACTGAGATCCAGGGTCGCCATTCCGATGATTCTCTCCTGCCGGTCGTACATCAGCGCGTCAATGGTGATCATGAGCGCGTGGGTACCGGTTTGATCCAGGTAGGGTTTGGTCCAGTAAACCCGGGCAGGTCGCGGCTGGGAGAGGTCCCAGCCAGCAGGAATGGCGGTCCGATACCATTCCTGATTGGGGTAATCATACTTCGGTGTGCTCAGGTCCCAGGTGAAAACCACCCGATCCTTGTCCCAGTAGGCATAAGGCCCGTAATACGGCCTGTCCTTAAAAAGGGTGTAGGGGTGGTACCAGAGTCCTCCACCGATGGCCTCGGGGAATTGGCTGAAGCTGTCCATGAGATATTGCTTGACAAGATCCGTGATGTCTATCGTTGTGGTCCCGGCAAGAGTATGGAAGACCTGTCCGGTTTGCGCCAGATCCACAGCCTTGCTTTGCATGGTTGACATAGTGGATCCGACTTCCTTGGATCGTTCCAAAACGAGTTTATTGATGTATTTTTCGGTCTCCACCTGAAGTCGTTTGCTGAAGCTGCGCGCGTTATAGATGAGGACAAAGTTTCCCAGCAATGAGGAGAGCGCAATGATGCCGATCATGAAAAGGATTCTTTGTCTGAGTGTCACGTTCATGGCATGGCTCCGGAAAATGTGTGGGGGGGTTTCTTGGAGCTTCCCACGCCCGCGTCGGGCGCCTCCCTGATGCGTCAGAGCTCGACCCCCAGCCTTTCCCAGACGGACTCCCCTTCTTTGATTTCGGCAGCCTTCAGGTGGGGGTAGGTCTTGAAAAGAAAGATGAAAAGGGGCAGAACTCCGGCAAGGATAATGGTCAGGTCGGGGATGATGCGTACCGACCCGATGAACTGCACCAGGGGGCTTTCGAAAAACGAGGCGTCGCGTGCGATCCACAGCGCTTCTTTGTAGCTGATCCAGGTCTGCAGCACCCCCACGGGAAACAGCGTCCCCAGAGTGAGCAGCAGCAATCCGATATTGAATCCAAAGAAGGCCGTTTTGAGCAGCCGGTCATCCCAGTGCTTGCGGTCCACCAGGCCGCGCCAGGAAAAAAGCAGCAGGCCGATGGAGAGCATGCCGTACACCCCAAAAAGAGCCCCATGGCCGTGATTCATGGTGAGATAGGTGCCGTGTTCGTAGTAGTTGATGAGCGGCAGGTTGATGAGGAAGCCGAACACCGCGGCCCCGAGAAAGTTCCAGAAAGAGGAGGCCACCAGGAAATACATGGGCCATTTGTAGGGGAAGTCAATTCCCTGCTTGCGAATCGATTTGTATTCGAGCAGTCCGCGCACCACCAGGCCAAACAACGGAATGGGCTCGAGTGACGAGAATACCGAGCCCAGTCCCAGCCAAAACGCCGGTCCCCCGTACCAAAAATAATGGTGCGCAGTGCCCAGTATCCCACTGAGAAAGACAATGGCAGCGGTGAAATAGGCCACCATGAGGGCGGCTCTGGCGGTGGCCAGGTTCATGACGACCAGCAGCAGCGAGATGATGGCGATGCCGAAGAATTCGAAGATGCTTTCCACCCAGATATGCACCACAAACCAGCGCCAGTAATCGGCCAGGGTCAGGTGAGAGCCGCGCCCGTAGAACATTCCGAAGCCGAAGAAAGCGACCACCAGGGCGGCGCTGAACAAATAGAAGACGATCAGCGCCGAAAATTCGTCCTTGTGGCCGAGCTTCAAGTGATGGGAGATGGGGCGGTAGACAATCAGAAGCCATGCAATCAGGCCCAGGAATAGCAGAATTTGCCAGAGTCTGCCCAATTCCAGGAATTCCCATCCCTGATGTCCCAACCAGAACCACCAATCACCAAGATACCCCTTGATGCCCAGAATCTCTCCGAAAAGACTGCCGCCCGCCACCAGCAGTATGGCGATGAACAGAATCTGCACCAGCAGTCCCTGCCGTTTGGGCTCGATACCGCCAATGATGGGTGCCAGGTAGATGGCCGAACCGACCCAGGTGGTGGCAATCCAGAAAATGGCCAGTTGCAGATGCCAGGTCTTGGCCCAGCTGTACGGAATGATCTCGGCCACTCTGGGCGCCCAGAAGCTTGCCGGATGGATCGTATAGTGGGCCAGCAGGCCACCGAAGTTGGTCTGCAGCAAAAACAGCAGAATGACCACCAGAAAATATTTGGCGGCTCGCATCTGACTGGGAGTGAGGGGCATGTCCACAAGTTTATCTGCCAATGGAACGCCTCTCGCCGGACCGTACCACAGACCGAAATAATGCACGCAAAAAATGAAGATGCCGAGAACGATGAACAGAGCGACGATACCGCCCAGGGTCCAGAGATAAACGCCGGTGGTGGGGACGTTGCCCACCGAGCGATCGGCCGGCCAGTTGTTGGTGTAGGTGTAATCCGCTCCCGGCCGATTGGTTGAGGCCACCCAGGCCGTCCAGAAGAAAAAGCGTCCCACCTGCAGCCGTTCGTGTTCACTGGGAATGGTGTTGGGAAGATAGCCGTACCGGGTGTCACCGCTGCGGAAGAGTTCCTCCCAATGCCGGCGGATGGCATCCAATGCGCTGGCTTGAGCAGCGGTCAGAACCAGCTTGTCGTGCTTTTGATCGTAGCGGTTGGTGCGCAGTTCGTTCTTGACTTTGACGTCAACCAACTGCTGATCGACAGGGGAAAGCTCGGCGTAACTCTTGCCGAACTCTTTGCGCGCCAGCTCAGTGCGCACCCGGTCTCCCAAAAGATGCAGGCTGAAGGCGGAAAACTCCGCACCGCGCTGTGCGCCGTGCCCCCAAACACTGCCGTGATCCATCAGGCCGTAGCGTTGATAGACATCCTGTCCCTCAAGAATGTCCGCCCGGGTGAACAGCACCTTACCGTCCGGGGCCAATACTTCCCCGGGGTAAGGCGGCAGATGGTCTTTGGCCAGATAGCCGCCGCCCAACAGCAGGACCAATGAAAGCGCAAAACTGATGATTGCCGCAAGCTTTAGTCTTTCCAGCGACATGAGTCACCTCCCTCCCGCTTGTTATACCGGTTAAGCATTAGATGTTTCATTGTTTGCAGGCCTTGTTGATGGGGTTCCCTTCGCTCTACCCATCCTGCGGCATTACGGCACTGCCCGTAGCCACTTTGATGTGAGATGGGTAGAGTCATGCCCAAGCGTGACGAAACCCATCAGTGACTGCCGACATAGAAATGCAGGTTTCTTTTCTTAATGGGTATACCTCAACGAAGCGGTTGAGAAGGGAGAAGCCACCGAACACGATATGGCCGACGAGGCCGATGGCAGCATCCACCATTTCTTCCGGTTCTTTCATAACGTCCCCATCAACCAGTCCAATCAGGACGTCCGTGTCAACGTCCTCGAATGCTGGGAGCTACGGGGCGATAACAGCAAATGCTTCTGCCGGGTTACCGATTTTAAGATCACCCGCCGCAACGCCTGTCAAATCATGCGAGGAGGGCGTGCCCGTTGGAAAGTGGAGAATGAAACCTTTAATACCCTCAAAAACCAAGGCTACAACTTGGAACATAACTACGGGCCTGGTGAAAAGTTCCTCAGCATGGTTTTTGTCTCCCTTATGATGCCGGCCTTTCTCGTTGACCAGGTTCAGCAGATCGCGTGTCCGGTATTTCGCACGGCATGGAAGAAAGCAGGCTGTAAAAGGGAGCTTTGGGAAAAAATCCGAGCCGCATTTCACTTCTTTTTCCTGGATTCCATGGAAACGATCTGCCGGCCGATCATCGCAGGACCACAAAGAGTTCAACCGGTGCCTCTAATAGATACTTCATGACTATTGCCCATGTTTTAAAAGGGGGTAACCGACAATTTTATGCCTCCGGCCGCACAGGAATGACCCTTCGATTCAATGAACGCAAAAGGGTATGCCCTCAATGAAATAATTCCGGGAATTGCTGATGCGAATATAACCGGAGATAATTTTTCGACATGGTTAAGTCTCTTCTTCTGCCCACGAGTATGAATGGTGAAGCAAGATACCAAACTTTCAGCGCAGTCTCAAGTATTAGTCGGCAACTGAATAGATTGTGGTGAAGCCGATATTTGCGGAATGTGTGAGAGGGTTTTGGACCCCGGATCAATCGTCCGGAGTTTTTTCCTTTGCCGAGTCAGAGAACAGATCGAGGAAGGGTTTCAGGGGGGTGAAGGGCGGCAAATTTTGTGTGGCGAGACCGGAGAGATCCGCTCCCATATCCAGCCATTTCTTGAATTGGTCGTCGTAAGCTTTGCGGTAATACAGGTAGTTTCTGATGGTCGCTTCCAAATAGTTGTCGAAAAACTCGTTAAGAATATTTTCACCGTACTGGATGACCAGGTGAAGGAGCGGCACAGGCAGCAGAGTATTCTTGTTCCTGGCCTGTTCCACAATGATCTGAGTCAGGATAAACGCAGTGACATCCTCCTTGGATTTGGCGTCGAGGACTTGAACCTGCCGCCCTTCTTTTACGATTTCAGATAGTTCGGAGAGGGTAATGTACCTGCTCTGTTCGGTGTCATATAAACGGCGGTTGGCGTATTTTTTCAGCAAAAGTTTTCCAGGCATTGCGTCTTCCCTCTCGATCCATTTTGTCATAGTGCAACAATTAGTTTTGCACGATTGAGCCAACATTTTTGAAGAAACATGATTAAACGTTAGTTTAGCAGCTCATCTAGCAAAAACAACAAAAAACCAATTTTGTTGCAGCGCACCATTTTGCTCTTGACAATTGTTCTTTCGAAAGTAGAATTGAATTACCATGTGAGCAGGGGTGAAGGTTGACCGAGAATTTGTAACCACGATAGAGGAGATTGACCAGCTATGGAACCAATGAAAATGACCAAACAGATGATTGACTTCAATAAGAGCAGTTTTGATAACACGTTCAACGCTTTAAGCATGCTGCAAGAGCAATACGAACGAATGATCAACAGCTTCTTGGACCAGGCTGCCTGGCTTCCGGAAGAAGGGAAAAAGGTTTTGAACGAGTGGCTCGACAGCTATAAGAAAGGCCGAGAGACATTTAAGGAAACCGTCGACACGAGTTTCCAGAAGGTAGAAGATTACTTTTCAAAAACGGCATAAGCCGTTAGACTTTAAGGAGGAAATGCAATGGACCAGAAACAAATGTTCAAACAGATGATTGATTTCAACAAGACCGCTTTTGATAATGCATTCAACTCTATGGCTATGCTGCAGGAGCAGGCCGAAAGAATGACCGGCATGGTTCTAGAGCAGGCCACCTGGCTGCCCAAAGAAGGTAAAAAAGTGATTGACGAGTGGGTGAAGGCATACAAAAAGGGTCGGGAGAATTTCAAAAGCTCGATGGAAGATAGTTTTAAGAAAGTCGAAGAATTTTTCGCCGAAACGACCAAGACCAAATAAAGGTTCTTTTGGAACCAGGGAATCCAAAGAGAGGGTGGTGATGAAAAACCAAGCAAACAAGGATAGCCATTTCGCTGAAACAATGAATCACTTTGCCGAGTTGCCTGAATGGGGAACGAAGCTCGTTGAAGCTTATCTGGAAAACAGCAAGGCGGCTCAGATTTATTGGAATGGCGTGCTCAAGTACACAAACGAGTTCGTGACCCCTTTTTGGATTGCCCTGAATTCTTTCAGCAACCTGGAACAAATTAAAGCGGTGCGAATTTCGCCTGTGGAGACCCTTAGAGATTATTTTGAGCTTTTACAGTTCAATAATCAGATCGGCACCAAAGGGCTCACGAGTTCCTATGAAGCGATGACCGACTTCAATCTGCGCAAGATGACCGAAGCCCTGGGCGCTGTTCTGAACACGTTATCCAACCGGAACGGAGAAGACATTTCCGAATATGCTGCCCGACAAAGGCAGCTCATGAATCTGGTGGTGTATGAATACCCCAAGGCGATACTCGATATCGAGCCCGAGTATGGGTTCCATTTTGACAATGGGGGCTATGTAAAGGCTGCCGAGACAGACCGCTTTGACCTCTACCAGGTCCTTCCGCAAGACCCTCAAGTGGAAGTAAGAACCGATGGGAAGCCTGTCATCATTGTTCCGCCGTATGTTCTGGGCGCTAATATTCTGGCTTTTCTGCCCGGGGAAGGAAAAAGCTACGTGCATGCCTTCGCCAATCAGGGCATTCCGACCTATATTCGTATCTTAAAGGATATTGACCTGCATGCCGCGGTGCAGACCATGAGCGGCGAGGATGATGCTTCCGACACCCGGTTTTTCTGTGAAAAGGTTTATGCCAAGCACGGCAAGCCGGTCACTCTGAACGGTTTTTGCCAGGGTGGATTTATGACGCTGTGCGCCATCCTTACGGGAGAACTGGACGGATTGGTTGACGCTCACATCACCTGTGTGGCCCCCATGGACGGGACCCGCAGTCAATCTCTGGTCGAGTATCTGCAACATTTGCCGGCACGCTTCAGGGACCTGGGCTATGCCCTTAAGACACTGCCCAACGGCAACAGGGTCGTGGACGGCAAAGTGATGAGCTGGGTTTACAAGCTCAAAAGCATGGAACGAGAAGCTCCAGTATCCACCTTTTTCAGGGATCTGAGCATGTTTGACAAACCTGCGGGTAAACCCATGAATATCAGCAAGACGGCTGCAGCCATCAATCATTGGATGCTGTATGACCGCAAAGATTTGCCCCTGGGCATCACGCAGATGAGTTTTGATTCCTACACCAAACCCATAAGCAAGGACGGAAACCTGCCGGTGACGTTATTCGGGCGGTCCCTGAATATTAAGCAAATTAAAGAAAAAGGGATTAACTGGCTCATTTGCATTGCCGAACAGGACGATCTGGTGGATGAACCGGCGGCGTTAGCGCCTCTTGATTTCCTGGAGGCGGAAGTGACGGTGTTTCCAAAAGGCCATGGAGCCATAGCCACTTCCTGGTCGGTGCCAACGTCTACTCATGCCCTGCACACATGCTTCGTGCATCCTGCGTCGAAAAGGGGAGAGTGCCGTGGACCGGTGCGCTACCAGTTGGATCTTGATGAAGCCATGAGAAATGCCGGAAAGCCTGCGCCACAGAAAAAAGCCGGCCGAAAATAGCCCACTTTTAAGGTTTAAGGTTTCAGTGGTCAGCGCCAGGATTCGCTCGTCTTACGCTTTCCTGGGGCTCGAAACCG
>NZ_JAIBKA010000007.1 GCF_022603395.1 Desulfoferrobacter suflitae | reverse complement strand
TATATACCAAAAGAGATCATTTGTCATGAAAGCGAAATGGATGAGCGAGGTCGCTTTCATCTTGAATTCAAGAGGCACAGTCGTCTTCTGAGTGCTTCCGCGCTCATCCAGAATTTGCTGTTGATTGCCCATGCCAGAGGACTCGGGACCTGCTGGATGACCGGTCCCCTGTATATGAGCCAGGAGATCAATGAATTCCTCGGGCGGCAGCAGAAAGAACTGGTTTCTCTCATAACCATTGGATATCCGGATCAATCCCCACCGGCACCGGTGAGAAAAGAACATGTGATACACTGGATCGATTGATGGTCATGAGATCTACTCTGACACCGGCGTCAAGTTTTTCGAAAAAACGATGAAGTCGACAGATCTTGATGTCCGGTCCTGCGGACTACTCCATTCAATTCCAGTGAAACAGCAGTCATGTCCCGCATGGCCCGGCCCTGTCCACGGCCTTGTTTCAGTTTGATCCTGTGGCTATTTTTATTTTGTGGTAGACGGGAAAGTCTTCTGGGGAGTTGCCTTGAGTACAGCACCACACAAGAGAGTGCCCGAAATGCAGCGGACTTACAGGGGCTTAGGTGGAGTGGAGCTGTTCTTAAACTTATGCACGAGTCAGACAGATAAGCTTTGCCGGGTACGTTTCCGAGCGATCTTGGAAGGGACCTGGAGATCAGTCTGTAGAAAATGGTGGGCGAAGCTTTAATCAGCAAAAGAATGATTCATGGCGCATGATGAGCAGCGGGTGAAGCGAATTGCGATGATAAAAAGAAATCCTGTCGGATATCTTGATAGCGCTTTAAAGACCTTGAAAACTTGTCATTGTGAACAACTTGTTGATTGCCTGTATGTTTTCGAGCGGCTGGGCAGCGGAAAAGCCGGGCAATTGCTCGGTTCAACAGAAGAAACGGCGAGCGTGCGCGATCAAATCCCCGCGGGTCTGTGGCTGAAGCATTTACCGCCAGAGGAGCGGGACAAGGTGAAATTGACGCTCAGCACATTTGGCATAAACATCAACAGGAAAAGCACCGCAGAGGTCATCGCCGAAGTTGAGGCGAAGTTGCAGGAGCTGCTCAAGGCTTGAAAAATCGGAGGTGCAGACCAGTGCGGCTGTGCCCCACAGCGATGCCGCTGCAAAAACCGGCAAAGAAGGTGTTGGGTTGCGCCGCGCGAGCCGCGCAGCTCAAACCAGTCTGAGACTGATTAGTCGGCTCGATCCCCGTGAAAAGTCTGGGTTGAGCGAAGCTGATTTCCGGGGAGTGCGAGGTATCATAACAGCAATATGAAAACACATGGCGTGACCCATATCGGACGGCGCGAGAGCAATGAGGATCGTTTTGCCGTCAAGGAGTTTGGTGACCGTAAGGTGTTATTGGTCGTCGCAGATGGAATGGGCGGGCATGCCGCCGGTGAGAAAGCTGCAGAAATTGTGTGCGCGAGCCTGCTGAAGTATGACAGCCATGCGGCTGGTCCCGAAGACGAGTTGGCCAGGCTTGCGCGCGAGGCCAACCGAAGAGTTTTGCAGCAGGTGCGGCTGGATTCCGGGCTGGAAGGCATGGGATCTACTCTGACCGCTGTGTTCGTTGATAATGGTGTGGCGTATTGGGGGAACGTGGGTGACAGTAGACTTTATTTGGCCCGTGGGGGCATCGTGGTGCAAATCACGGACGATCACACCGTTCCGGGTGTGATGCTTCGACAGGGTACTCTGGAGCGCGAAGGGGCGCGTCTTCACCCCCTGAGGCATATGCTGTTGAGCTGTATCGGCAGAGAAGAATTTCGCATGGATACCGGCCGTTTCACTCTGGATTCCGGGGATCTGTTGCTGTTGTCCACCGACGGTCTGCACGATCAGCTCACGCAGGAACAGGTGGCATCCATTGTACATGGCAAGGCCGACCTCAAATCCCGGCTGTGCGCCCTGGTAGATGCGGCACTTGCCGCCGGGGGGCGGGACAACATCACGGTGGTGGCGCTCGAGACTTAAAACTATTGCAACATTATGCTTTATCGTCACCCGGTACGTGCCGGGATACGGGAATGGCCGAAATCCTGGATTCCGGTTTTTGGTGAAACGGTCTGTGAACGAGGTTTCCCATGTGTTGCGATAGCCAATCTTAAATTGGCCGGCTGCGTTGCGACGCCATCTCGGCCAATCGGGTTTTGGGCGGCTCAATAGACCATGTGCGGAAACTCATGGATAAACCTCTTCTCGGCGTCGGCGACGCCGATCAGGACCAGGTCGTCATGTTCCCTGAGGATAATGGACGGTTCCGGGTTGATGATCAACTGCTCCCCACGCTTAACGGCAATCACACTGCAGCCGGTTTTTTCTCTTATGCGGTTTTCGCGCAACTGCTTGTTGATGAAGGAGGGACCGACAGTCGCCCGGAATATGCTCAAGCCTTCTGAAAGCATCAGCAGCTGGCCGGGTTTGAGTAGATTTATGATGGTGTTGGTGCACAGGGAAGTGAAAGACATGACGAGGTCAGCCCCCGCCCGATGCAGCGTTTCGACGTTGCGATCGAGACTGGCTCGGCTGATGATTTGTGCATCGCGTCTCAGGCGGCGGCAGTAGATGGTCAGATAGATGTTCAAATCGTCGTCATGAGTGGTGATAATGACGGCGGGGGTATCGTTGATGCCTGCTTTGAGCAGAACTTCAAGATCACCGGCGCTCCCGAGGATGAAAGTTGATCTCTTGTCGACGATGTCGCGTCTCTTTTCCACCACTCGGTAATGGATCCCTCGCTCTTCAAAGTTGTCCGCGATGGACTGGCCTACCCTCCCGCCGCCCAGAACCAGCACCGGGCCTTGGTTGAGGTGGTGCTGGCCGGCACTGCTGATCAGCCTGTCATAACGTTCGAATTGTTCCGCGGAACCGGCTAGAAGCAATACATTGGAAGCATCTATGATGGTGTCGGGATGGGGAATTTCAAGCTTTCCCCGTTCCCAAATCCCCGCAACAGTGACACCGGTGATTTCGCGCAAACGACTTTCGGCCAGTGTCTTCCCCTTGAGGCCCGTGTGCAGAGCCGGCGCCTCGGCGATCAACAGTCGATCAAACCTGCCGACAATGTTGGCCTGCATGTCATGTCCTGCGACTCTTCGAGCCAGGGATTTGCCCAACATCTTGGTGAACTGGAACACGTGGGTGCTTCCGGCCAGCTGCAAAATATCCAGCGAATCATCCAAGTCCGCATTGGTCACCGTGGTCACCTGGTCACTGAGTCCCCTGATGGTGAACAGAATATTGGTGCTTTTCATATCTTCGTTCAGGACCACCACCAAAGCAGCCTGTTGCACGTTGAGTCGCTCATAGGTTTGCGGGCTGTCCAGATCGCCCACCATCACCTTGAAACCCATGTCATGCAGCTCCAGCGCCCTGTGTAGATCTTCGATCAGGATGACGTAGGGTATGCCGAACTGTTTCAATCGATCCACCACATTCACCGTTACTGAATCGAATTGAGTAAAAATAACATGATTCCTGATATCTTTGTCCAGCGCGCGCGGTGCACGGGCTCTGTTTTGAGCTTCCAGCCAGGGGGCATAGAAAAACTGAATAAAGGTAAAGGGCAGCATGACCAGGAGAAACACGATGCCGGTAAGCAGCACTGTTATGGAAAACAGGCGGCCGAGATCCGTCGCAAAGGTTATGTCACCGAATCCAAGGGTGGACATAACAGTCAGAGTCCAATAGAAACCGGTGATCCATGAATAATCGCGCCCTTCCCATCCCATGATCAGGTGGAAAATTATCGTATACACTACGAAAAAAAAGGTGAGTACTGCGAGGAATTTGAGCAGCAGGCGCACATTACTTTGACCGAACTTGTCGCGCAACAAAGCAGCCACTTGAGAAGATATGGACTTCATCAATTTAAAAATCCCAGAAAAGTCTGTTTCAGCAAACGGTTCTTTCTGCAGATCGCCCTCCCCGTAGGGCGGCTACGGCATCCTTCCCCGGCAGCCCTCGTGTACTCCCCTGGTGAGAGGGCTTTGCTCCCTGCTTCCATGATTGCCGGGACTGGAGACTATCGCTGCAGGAGAATTCGTGAAGGCATTGAGCTTAGTCTGGACCATGAGCTGCCCGATACGCGGCCATATGCTCTGCCGCGGCGAGAAGTCTGATTCGGGGCGCTTTAATAGATGGATTCGATGCTTCCCGTTTCCTTGGTTACTCGCCATGTATCCACCGGCGACCCATTCTTTGAGGTGATTTCCACCAGGTAATGATCTCCCTCATCGGAAATCTTGCCAAGTCTCAGGTTGGGGTTCCTGGTCGCCTCGAGTTTGTCCTTAACGAGCCGCTCGGCTTCCCTTTCGGAAACAGGGCCGCTTGCCGTCTGTGAAGCCTGCTCGGGGCTCGCCCGCCAACCACCACCCTTCCACGGGCAGCGTCCTCCGGGCTGTGGCTGCTGACGTTGGAAAGCCTGTCGACTGGCTTTCCAACCGCTCCCCGCCCAGGGACAGCCGTGCCCTCCCGCTTTCCGCCCGCTGCCCTGCTGGGCCAAAACCGTCTGAGCCAGGATAAGCGCTGCGACTACCGGCAGCGCAACCATTAAAAAAGTGCTGCGCATTACAAAGCGCCCTCGGTTACTCCCTGCACGCTGCCTTTTGTCGCCACCCGGACAGCGTGTGTACAAAAGCGATCCCCTGAAAAATTCTATTCCCATGATAATACTTCTATACCGGTTTTGCATTAGAGGTTTCATTATTCGCAGGCCTTGTTGATGGGTTTCGCTTCGCTCTACCCATCAGTGACTAAACAGTCTGCAAAATTCTGGAATGCAGGATTCGATCTTCAACAAGGATACAAGGCGCCGAGTAAAAGTATCAAAAAATGTGCCCATCAGTGTACCATGCGATCTGCTTTCTGCAATCGTGAGGGGAAATGTTTCCCTAAACAGGGGCTTGTCCGGAATGCAGGATCCCTCGCAAGGGAGAGGGAGCCCTCGGACAGCCCCCTGGCACTAAAACCGGCATTTCCTTCCCTTCTCCCGCCCTTGCGGGGGAAAAGGTCCGACGCAGGGGACATCCTAAGCTGATTTCTCCCTCATCCTGAGCCTCACCCGAAAGGCAGGGAAACACGCGTGATTCCAGGCAGGGCAAGGAATCTTCAGTATAGCAATAGTACGGGTGGATCAGCGGGCATTGGTTAAAAATTATCCATTCTATTGGTAATTTTTAACCAATGGGCTAAAAAATATTGACCCATACGCTGTCTGACAAGATCGACGCGGGTTGGCATCAAATCTGGAAAGCAGTGAAATATGGCTCATGCACGACGCCATAAGAGCCGCTGGCATGGAATGTGACTGAGGTTTGCAGTCTTCGCCTTGAAATCCTCGGTACAAGGGATGTGAAATGAACAGGCAAACGGATTCTTGTGCAGCACAGCCCTCCGCATGGTCGTGGCTGTCGCCCTGGATGATACTTGGCATGGCTGGTATCCTCGGGGGCATCCTCATGGTTTTGGCCCTCAAGAACGTGCATCGTGAGCGGGAATTCATGGAGCAGGCGCTGCTTTCCGAAGCGATTGTTCTGATGAATGCGCTGGAAGCGAGCAGCCGCATGAGCGGATGGGGGCAGCATCAGACCCAGTTTTTGCTGGAGCAGACCGCCCAACAGCCGGGAGTCCTGTACGTGGCTTTAGTGGCCGCTAACGGGCAGGTGATTGCCGACAGCAATCCCGACCGGGTGGGCATGGCCATGCCCTTTCAATCACCCCAGCCCGGCGAAGTTTTGCACCGTTTTTCGCAGCAAACCGCGGGCAAATCCTTTGACGTCATTCGTTCCTTCAAACCCCGCCCAGGGCGTCGCACCTCCCGCCATGGGCCAGCGCCGGAAGATGATCTGTTCATTGTGGTGGGGCTCGATCCCGCGCCTTTCGAAGAGGCTGTGCGGCAGGACCTGCACCAGACCATTCTGCTTTTTTCCATCATGTTTTTGGTGGGGGCGGGCGGTTTCATTTCTCTGGTATGGGCCTCCCATTATCGGCAGGCAAAACGTTCTTTGAGGGATGCTCAAGCATTCACGGCAACCATCATCAATCAAATGCCGGTGGGCATGATAGCAACCGATGAGCGTGGTCGGATTCAACAGATCAACAACGCAGCGAAAGCCATACTCAGGCTTCCCGGGGATTCTTTGGGAAGCCTTCAGGATTTGCCGGGTCTTGCCCCTGTCGTGCGTGAACTGGAAAGCGAAGAAACCGTGCTGGAAGAAGAGATCCAATGTGAGCTGGACGGCAACGTGTGCGTTCCGTTACTGGTCAACGCAGCGGTGATCCGTGATGGGGAGCGACATGTGGTGGGCCATGTCTTCCTGTTCACAGACATGACGGGTATCAAGCAGCTGGAAGAGCAGTTGCGCAGGAGCGAACGGCTCGCTTCACTGGGCAAGCTGGCAGCCGGGGTGGCACATGAAATCCGCAATCCACTGGGATCCATTAAGGGTTTCGCCACCATTCTGGCCGGCCGTTCGCAACAGGATGAACGCAGCCAGGAGATCACCCGGGTGATGAAGGATGAAGTGGATCGATTGAATCGGGTCGTTACGGAGCTCCTGGAGTTTGCCCGCCCCACTGAAATAACCAAGCGGCTCTATCCTTGCAGACATCTCCTGCAACACACTCTTGAGCTCATCAGAAGTGATGCGGCGCATCATTCGGTGGAGATTGACTGGCGCGTGGTGCCCGACGACCTTGAAGCGGCTGTCGATCTGGACAGGTTTTCGCAAGTTCTTTTGAATCTTTACCTGAATGCCCTCCATGCCATGGAGCATGGGGGTGTTCTTCAAATCGCCGTTTACCGCGAAGCTGACGCGGTGGTATTTAGGGTGGAAGATACCGGCGCGGGCATTGCGGCGGAAGATTTGCCGCATATTTTCGATCCCTATTTCACCACCAAGGCTAAGGGTGTCGGGCTTGGCCTGGCAAATGCGCACAAGATCGTCGAGGCGCACGGAGGAACGATTACCGTGTCGAGCAATGCGGGCGAAGGTGCGGCCTTCATTGTTCGGCTTCCCTTCTGATCTGTGCTTGCAGCTGGCTAAAGATACTGGAAGCCTTGCCTATCGAGCAACTGTGATCTCCAGGCAAGGCAGGAGGATTGGACAGGATTTCCCATGGCAAATAAGACTCTCCCGCTGGTGCTCGTTGCGGATGATGACGGAGCACATCGTCTGATGTTGAGGACTCTGCTTAAGGATTGGGGCTATGCTGTTGAAGAGGCACCGGATGGCCGGATGGCGGTGGATTTTGTCCGGCTGAGGCCGGTGGACCTGATCTTGATGGATATGCGCATGCCGGTTCTGGACGGTCTCGAGGCAACCCGTCAGATTCATCAATTCAATCCGGCCATCCCCATCATCATCATCACCGCCTATTCGTCTATCCCAACCGCTGTGGAAGCGCTTAAATCCGGTGCCTTCGATTACCTCACCAAACCCCTCGATTTTGATGCCGCCAGGGTCGTGATTGACAGGGCCCTCAAACATGTTCGACTTGAACAGGAAAATGAAGGACTTCGGCAGCAGCTTGCACGCCTACAGGTGTCCCGGCTTGTCGGCAACAGTCCGAGCATGCAGGGCCTCTTGGAAATGGTTGCCCTGGTCGCTCCCACGGAAGCCACCGTGCTGATCACGGGTGAGAGCGGTACCGGAAAAGGGCTGGTGGCGAGAGCCCTGCATGCCAACAGCGGCCGCAGGGAAAAACCCCTGATAGAAGTCAATTGCGCTGCCATTCCGGAGAATTTGATGGAATCGGAATTGTTCGGCCACGAGAGGGGCGCCTTTACCGGAGCCGACCGCAGACGTTCCGGGCGCTTTGCCCTGGCGGACGGCGGTACCATTTTTCTCGATGAAGTGGGGGATTTGCCCTTGCTGATGCAGGTAAAGTTGCTGCGAGTGCTGCAGGAGGGAGACATTCAGCGCGTTGGAAGCGATTCGGCTATACCTGTTGATGTCAGGGTGGTTGCCGCGACCAATCGAGATCTCGAACAGATGGTTAAGGATGGAACTTTTCGCGAGGACCTCTACTACCGGCTCAATGTGGTGAGAATCAATGTCCCTCCCTTGTATGAAAGGAAGGAGGATATTCCACTGCTGGCCGAATATTTCCGGCAGCGATTTGCTGAAAAAAACCGCAAAACCGTGCGCGGAATCACACCCCGGGCTATGGATCTTTTGGTCAAGCACATGTGGCCGGGTAATGTCAGGGAGCTTGAAAATGCCATGGAAAGGGCAATCATCCTGGTGCAGGGAGACTACATTTCCGAGAGGGAATTGCCCGCGCCCATCCGAGAACTGGCGGCCGAGTATGGTGGAGAGGAACTAGGCGAGAAGGAACCCTTTGCACTGAATGCGGACTGGACACTGGCTGAAGTGGAAAAGCAGATGATTATGAAAATGCTGGAGGAGACCGGAGGCAACAAGAGTGAAGCAGCGCGCCGTCTGGGCATAACCCGGCGGACTCTCAAGCTGAAGCTGAAAAAGTATGAAGAGCAGGGTCAAAGGTAGAGGGTGGGGGATCTTGTCGCTGGCGCCTTTGTGCCGGCGGTATGCCGGCGTCGATGAATTACTTCGGAGGAGTTTGCTGGTGCCGCAGCAAGCGGGCGGAGTTGGCCAGGATTCCCAGGTCCGGCAGCGATTGAGCGGCTGCGGCAAGGATGGGCGGCAAAAACCCCAGGGCGGCGAGCGTCAAACCGACAACATTGTAGATTCCCGTAAAAACCAGGTTTGATTTGACCACGGACATGGTGCGGCGAGCAGTCAGGAATGCTTCCGGAATGAGCCCCCAGTCTTCGCGCATCAGGGCGATGTGGGATGCCTCGATGGCGATGTCCGTCCCGGCGGCTCCCATGGCAATGCCGACATCCGCCTGTGCTAATGCCGGCGCATCGTTCACCCCGTCCCCGACCATCACTACAACACGCCCCAGCGCCTGATATTCTTTGACTGCGGCAATCTTAAGTTCGGGCAGGAGGTTGGCTCGATAAGCCACTCCAATCTGCCGCGCAAGGGCCGCTGCAGCCTGCTCATGGTCACCGGTCAGCAGCTCGATGTCACGCATGCCGAGAGCGCGCATCCTGTGAATGGCTGTCGGAACTTCCTCGCGCAAGGTATCTGCAGCGGCCAGGACTCCAACCAGGCGGCCGTCACGTTCAACATACAGGAGGGTCTTGCCCAGTGCTTCCAAGTGTTGTGCGGGTGGCACCGGATCTGTCAATGAAAGCATTTGCCGGCTTCCCACGACAACCTGTGCTCCTTCGACGGTGGCGCGAACACCCTTGCCGGGAACTGCTGCAAACTTGGAGGCTTCAAAAAGCCTGAGGTTTCGCGCTCTCGCAGCAGCGACCAGTGCTTGGGCCAATGGATGTTCGGAATAGCGCTCGACGGAAGCGGCCAAAGCAAGGATTGCATCCGCTGACAGGTGACCGCAGGGCACAATGTCGGTGATCTCTGGGCGTCCGAGGGTGAGCGTTCCGGTTTTGTCGATCAACAAAACATCGGCCTTTGCCAAAGATTCAATGTACTTGCCTCCTTTTATCAGGAGTCCTCGTTTGGCACTGGCGCCCACCGACGCAAGCATGGCAATTGGGGTGGCGAGCGCGATGGAACACGAACAGGCGACAACCAAAACCGCCGCAACCGACAGCGGATCACGCCTGAGGATAAAGGTGAGCAGAGCTATGGCCGCCACTATGGGTAAAAAGTAGCCACTGAATTTGTCTGCAAAACGCTGTACGACGGCTCGGTTGGCTTCCGCCTGCTCCACCATTCGCACCACCCGTCCAAAGGCAGAGTCGGCCCCGATGCGGGTGGGCCGGATTTTCAGACTCCCCAGCTGCACAATGGTGGCTGCATAGACATGGGAACCGGCGGTCGCTTCCGCCGGCATGGATTCACCGGTGATGGCCGCCTGATCGATGGTTCCGTGCCCCTCCAGCACAGTTCCATCGACGGGTATTTTTTCCCCCGGCCGGACAATCACCAGGTCTTCCGGAGTGACGGCATCCATGGCGACTTCCTGCTCGCTTCCGCCTCTTTCAACCCTGGCGGTCTGCGGCGCCATTTGCATCAGGTCGTTGACGGCTGTACGAGCACTCTCGGTGGTGAAGCTCTCGGCGTAATCGCCAACCCGCATGAAGAATACGATCACTGCAGCAGTCGTCCATTCTCCAACGACCAGTGCAGCCAGCAATCCCATGGTCATCAGGGTGTGAGGTGTGGCCCGCCCCCTGAGCGCGCTATGCAAGACGTTTTTCAGAACCGGCCAGCCGGTCAGAAGAACAATCGTCACGCCAAGCCAGAAAGGAACCAGTGAAGTGATTCGCCTGAAAAGACCGAGCCATTCTCCGAGCACAACGACGCATAGCACGGCCCCGAAAACAAGGGCAAGGAGCCCCAGGATCCGCCGTGAATAATTCTGGATGCCGCGTTTATCCTGGTTTTCTCCAAGGGGCCCGGTCGTATTATAACCGGCCCGCTTCAGGGCCATGCGTATGGCCGCAGGATCGGTAAGCGCCGGGTCGTATTGGACGACGGCTTTCCGCGAGCCCACAAAAAGCTTGGCGGACCTTACGCCGTGCAGCTGTTCGATGGCCTGCCGAACATGCCGTGCACATTCGGAGCAATCGAGGCCCGAAATGTTGGTTTCAAAAGTCTCAAGATCAGCCAATAGAGCCTCGCACCTTTCTATGCGGCAGCTGTCCAAAACCCCACAATTCCTCTATCGCAGCTTGCCCGAGGATCCCTCTTCCTTGATGGTGGCGAATATACCATTTGCGAACAGTCTCCTGGAGAGACCGGAGTCTGGAACAGGCACTACCTGGGAACAAAATATTCGATGCCGGGGAGTTCCTTTGCCGCTTTTGTCCTGGTCGGAGTTCTCCGACCGGATTGCGCCGATTTTTCGGCATGGCACTGGCGTTCTCTTTCCACGGCCGTCCAGTTGGTCAGCTTGATCACGTTGCCGTCCGGATGGTCCAGGTTCCCTTCCACGGCATGCTGGAGTATCATGCTGATGCTGTCTTTGTTGCTGTTCTTGAAGGACCATTTCCAGGCGATGAAATGATGAAAAGCATCACCTCGCCACTCGCTGGGCCGCCCGAATTTCTTCTTGAAGGCGTTCAACAGACTTTCGTAGAATTGTTTGGAAGAATCGGCATACTTCATTTTGATTCTTACGATTTCCCCCGGTTCGGTGCAGGTTCCATAAACCACGGTTCCTTTCTCGTAGCCGAGCGCGGGTTTGGTATTGACTTCGGTGAGGAACCTCATGTCAGCGACCGGAATCGCGGTTTCCTGGTCAATAAGGTCCTGGTACTGGCTGATGTCTGCGCCTAACCTGAAGCCGGCCACTTCGGTGGGATTTGGTGCGGCTTTTGCCTCAGGAATGCTACCCATTGCAAAGCAGAAAACAATCACCGCCAAAGATGAAAATGTGCGCATCGATTTCCTCCTTTTGCTGGAGTTAGTTTTGCGGAGCCATGGCTCATACCCGGGACAGGTTTGCAACTGTATCAAATTGTATTCTAAAACGATGTTCGGAAGAACACCTATGAAAAAAATATTCACTCAGGACTTCCGAAAGCCACCATTTCTGTTAGCGCTCCTCCTCGATGCCATAGTCGTGCAGCTTCTTCCTGAGAGTCGGACGGCTCACCCCAAGTATTCTGCACGCTTCCCCATAGTTACCGGTGGTATGTTGCAGCAAATAGCGAGCGGGTTCTGTCGATCGCGACGACGGATCAATTCAATACGTCGTTTTGGGGGGAATTGCCAAAGCCGATCAAAAGAAAGCCATTCCAGCACCCATCCAGCGTTATCCGTGGGAAGCTTTCGACCAGGTCGGATTCCGTTGTGCGCTGGATATCGAGGTGGAGTGATCTCCTTCCGTCCAACCGGTCAAGCGTTTTGTTGAGCTGTATCGGATGTCAATCCCTGCAGGGTTCCGCGGTGGGTCTCGGGGTATGAGCCTTCAGAAGTGAAAATATTTTACAGGCCGATGAAAGTTTCTTTCAATTTCTTCTTCCGATCAGTCCAAAACGCTCATAACAACAGCCAAATCAGGTTGGCATAAGTATTGCTTCACCAACAAATGTAAAATGCCCGAAGGAATCTCTTGTAAGCCTTCAGTCGGCCTGGCAAGAGAAACTTTACAACCCTTAGCCAATAGAATCAAAGTTGGCAAGGCGAGACCTCAAAGGGTGGTTTACGATGGAGAGGGATCTATATGCTCCCTTTTTGAGGGATATGATCCTTGCCCTGACCATTCCCGAACAACCATCAAACAGGAGGCCGATCATGGCAAACGAAAAGACTAAAGGGCGCGAATCTGACCGGGGAATTTTTGACCGAGACGACGACTCGTCCATCCCGGGCAAAGACGGGATGAGTGCCGCTACGGCTAAAGCCGTCATTGACCGCGATCTTCGGCAAAAGATTATGCAGGATTACGATCTTGTTGAGCTGGAAAATAAGGGCCGTTACTATGCTGCTAAGGCATATAGCAAAGACGGCTGTTGGCTCAATGAACTTCTGATCGACAAGCAAACAGGCAGCATCAGTGTGGTGAGCCGAATCGAAATGCACCGAGATGGAAACGCTTGAGCACCTTCTGCGAGATACTGACTGTGATGAAGGTGATTGCAGCAGGAAAGGAAAACACTATGAAAACAAAGATTATTGTCCTCGCGATACTGGTGATCGTTTTTTCCTTCACATCCCACATCCCGGCGCAGCAAACCGACCCTGACGCGCATCAGGCGGAATCGAGTGAGAGGTCTGGTCATGCACAGCACCATGCGGTGGTGGAAGAGAACATCGGGCAGGACGAATCGGCTGATATGATGTCAGAGCACGGCCGCATGATGTCCATGATGCAGAAAATGGATCAGGAACTGGCGAGCAGAGTTGCTGCCATGAACTCGGCAACCGGCGACAGAGAACAAATCGAGGCTATGAAGGCGGTCATCAATGAGTTGGTGTCGCAGCGCAAACGAATGCACCAGAAAATGATGGGTATGCAGGGTAAAATGTGCAAAATGATGGGTCGAATGAAAGCCCGCAACAGGGGGGAGAAACCTGTCACACTGAGAATGGGCCAAAAGGAAGATGGCAAAGACAAGAACATGATCATAATCATTCAGGAGTAACCTCATTTCTAAAGCACGACAGCGAACCAAGGGTGATGCGATTCGCAGGAAGATTGGAGCTGACTGGGACGAGCAGGGTGCTTATGGTAACTATGGTGGTGTATTTTGCGAGGAGGCGGGACAATGAAACGAGCGGCCCAATGGTGGTTGCTGATGCTGGTCGCAGCGGGCGGTTGGAACTGCACAGCCGGTCCATCCGAGAAGCTGCGGTGGGATAAGCCCTATATTGAGACCGGCGCAATGGCCTCCACAGTCCAAAGAGAGGAAGTGCTTCCGCAACTGCACGATCAGTCTGGTCTCAGTGATTACCTGACATATGCCGCACTGAACAATCCCGGGCTCAAAGCGGCGTTCTTGCGCTGGCGTGCGGCCTTGGAGAAAATTCCCCAGGTGACTGCGCTTCCCGATCCTCGTTTCACTTATGGTTACTACATTCAGTCTGTGGAAACCCGAGTGGGACCTCAGAATAACCGGTTTGGGCTGCTGCAGACTTTCCCCTGGTTCGGTAAGCTCGAATTGCAGGGCGGTGCCGCCGCCGAGGCCGCTCGCTCGGAAAAGGAGCGCTATGAAGCTGCCAAACTAAAACTTTTCTACCAGGTTAAAGAGGCTTATTTTGAATATTACTATCTCGCTCGGGCCATCCTGGTGACCGAGGAAAATCTTGGACTGATGCAACAGTTGGAGAGTGTCGCACGGACTCAGTATGCCGCGGGCTTCACACCTTACTCCAATGTGATGAGAGCCCAGGTGGAGCTCGGCAAACTTGAAGACCGGGTCAAGACCCTCGAAGATCTCCGTGAACCCATTGTGGCAAAACTGAATGCCGCCCTCAACAGGCCTGCCGATGCGCCCCTCCCCTGGCCGCGAGAGGTTCACGAAGAGGCCGTCAAGGTGGATCAGGAGCAGCTGATGGCCTGGCTGAGAGAGAACAATCCGGATCTCAAAGCAGTTGGTTTTTTGGCCGAGAAGGAAAAGAAGAACATCGATCTTGCCAGGAAGAACTTTTTCCCCGACATAACCCTTGGCGTTGAGGCTATCGATACCGGCCAGGCATTGAATCCTGCAACGACGCCGGACAGTGGCAAGGACGCGGTGGTAGCCTCCCTTTCCCTCAACCTTCCCATATGGTGGGAAAAGTACAGCGCCGGTGAACGGGAGGCCCTGGCGCGCTACGAAGCTTTCATGGGTGAGCGCAGTGACCAGGAAAATCGACTGGCCGCCGACTTGAAGCTGGCTGTTTACAAGTATCGCGATGCTGAAAGGAAGATCAATCTCTATCGGGACACACTAATTCCCAAGGCCGTCCAGTCGGTCGAAGTTTCGCTGCAGACTTTTGAAACCGGCTTGGGGAGCTTCCTGGATTTGATTGATTCCATAAGGACCCTTCTGGAATTTCAGCTCGCTTTCGAGAGGGCCTTTGCCGACCAGGTCCAGAGGTTGGCTGAAATCGAAATGATTGTGGCAAGAGAGCTCCCGCGAACAACTGACGGTGAGCAGGAGAATAATGCCGGCAGCAGGGTGGGAGAGTACCAACAGCAGCAGGAAAGTGAGTGAGAAAGGAGCACCCCGGTCATGAAAAGATGGATTGCTTTAAGTCTTTTGCTTTTGTTCACGGTAGCCTTTGCGGTCAATCCCGTCCTGGCGTTGCAGAAGGCCGCTGAAGGAGAGCCACAGACGATCTGCCCGGTTATGGGAGGAGCGATAGACAAGAACGTATACGTCGATTACCAGGGCAAACGAGTGTACTTCTGCTGTGAGAGCTGCAAAGAGCAGTTTATGCAGGAACCTGAAAAGTACATGGAAAAACTGGAAGCTCAGGGCGTGACACTGGAAAAGAGTCCCGTTCAGTAGTTCCTGCTCCCACGCTTTGCGTGGGAACAGGATTGACTGGCTGTGCCAGGTGCGTAACGGATGAGAATGATGGGCGATGTGCAAAGGTTTATCTTGGCGTGGGCATATGTTGCTCTGCTTGCAGTAATCTGCTTTTCCGCTTCGACAACCGGGGCGCAGCATGAACATGGTGAGTCCCGGGTGGTGCGGCCCGGCGGTCCGATGGATGAACAGGTGCAGGCCTACACCTGTTCGATGCATCCTCAGATCCAGCTGCCCAATCCGGGCAAGTGCCCTATTTGCGGGATGGATCTCATCCAGGTGAAAACCGAACCGAGACGGGATACAGGGACGGTTCAGAGCATGCGCGAGCTGACCCTTTCCCCTTATGCCGAAGAGCTTGCGCAGGTTCGCACTCAGGTGGTTGAGCGCAAATTCGTCCAGGCTGAAGTGCGCATGGTGGGCTTCGTCAACTATGACGAAACGCGCCGGGCCTACATTACCGCCTGGGTGCCCGGGCGCATTGATCGCCTTTATGTGGACTTTACCGGCACCATGGTGCGCAAGGGCGAACCGATGGTCTACCTGTACAGCCCGCAGCTGCTCTCTGCCCAGCAGGAGCTGCTGCAATCCGTTCGAGCCGCCGGCGACCTCAAACAGAGCCGGCTCATGGTCATGCGAGAGACCGCACAGTCCACCGTGACGGCGGCAAAGGACAAGCTGCGCCTGTGGGGGCTGATGCCGCAGCAGATCGAGGAGATCATAAGGCGTGGGAAACCTTCAGACCATACCACCATCATGGCACCCATAAGCGGGGTGGTGACTCACAAAAACGGCATTGAAGGCATGTATGTGCAAACCGGGACCCAGATCTATACGGTCGCCGATCTTTCCGTGGTTTGGATTGAACTGGAAGCGTATGAATCCGATCTTGCCTGGATCCGGCTCGGGCAGGAGGTGGAATTCGAAGTCAAAACCTATCCCGGTGAAATCTTTAAGGGTGAAGTCGCCTTCATTGACCCCTTTCTTAATGAAAAGACCCGCACGGTGAAGGTTCGCCTCAATGCCCCCAACCCGGATGGCAGATTGAAACCGGATATGTTCGTTCATGCGGTCCTGCGCGCTACTCTAAGCGAAGGCAATCGAGTGGTTGTCGGACCGACCGCAGGTGAGAAGCCTCCCCTGGTGATCCCCGCCGAAGCTCCGCTCATAACCGGAAAACGAGCCGTTGTGTATTGTGCGGTGCCGGACCAGCCCGGCACTTTTGTCGGGCGTGAAATTGTTCTGGGTCCCCGGGCCGGCGATCACTATCTGGTCCGGGCCGGCTTGCAGGAAGGCGACCTGGTCGTGACGGCGGGCAATTTTATGATCGACAGCTCTCTCCAGATTCAGGCCAAACCCAGCATGATGACTCCACAGGGGGGTGGGGGAGGAGTGACGCATGAACACGGCGGACATGGGGCAGCGCCTGCCAAGGCGCCCGGAACTCCGAGTCGCGTGCGGGAGATTCCCGTACAATTCAAACAGGATCTGATGCCTGTTGCGGCCGCTTATAAGGCGCTTGCCGAAGCGATGGGCGCGGCGGAGCTGGAGAGCATGCGAAAGGAATTCAGGGCCTTCAGGAAATCCCTCATGCAGGTGGATGGGAGCGTGCTGTCAGGTCATCCGCTCATGGTCTGGCTGGAATTGGTGGTGCGGTTGGAAAACGATGCGGTGGTCGGCAGCGAAACCGTGAGCATCAGGGAAGCCGGGCGCGTTTTCGATGAACTGAGCCAAAACTTTGAACGACTGAACCAGCAGTTCCGGCTGGAGCCTGCGGGTTATCAGGCGGAGACTACCGCCGTCCCATTGGCAAAGGTTCCACAAGCTTTCCAGACGCAGATCGGGGAAACCCTCAAGGCATACCTCGCTGTGCACGACGCTCTGGCCGAGGATCACTTCGAGCAGGCGCAACAGGCCATGAGGTTTCTAGCGGACGTGGTGGGTGCGATCGATATGAATCTTTTGGAGGGCGAAGCGCATGCCACCTGGATGAAGTTCTTTTCCAACCTGCAGGCGGCTCTCACCCAATTGCATGAAGCCGAAGATTTGGAGACATTTAGAAAGTGTTTTGCTCTGGTTTCAGAGGCTTTGGCGCTGATGGTCGAGACTTTCGGCATTTACCCGCCACAGCCGGTTTACAAAATGCGGTGCCCGATGGCCTTTGATAACCAGGGGGCTGTCTGGCTGCAGAAGGAAAAAGATGTCCGCAATCCGTACTTTGGTGAGGCCATGCCCAGCTGTGGAGAAGTGATCGGAACGTATCTGTCAGAGCCTCAGGGTGGTCAGGAGGTTCATCAGCATGAATGATGCTCCCGACAATACGCCGCAATCACCGTCCCAAGGGGGCCTGATAGGGCGTGTCATCCGCTTCTGCCTGGAGATGAAAATTGTCGTTTTTCTCATGATTATCTTTTTTGTCGCCTGGGGCATCATGGTCGCTCCCTTTGACTGGGAATTCGAACGGCTCCCGCGCAATCCGGTGCCGGTGGACGCCATTCCGGATATTGGAGAAAATCAGCAGATTGTTTTCACCGAATGGATGGGCCGTTCACCTCAGGACGTCGAGGACCAGATCACCTATCCTCTGACGGTTGCGCTGCTGGGCGTGCCCGGCGTGAAGACCGTGCGCAGCTATTCATTCTTTGGCTTCTCCACGATTTACATAATCTTCAAGGAAGACATCGAGTTTTATTGGTCGCGCTCGCGCGTGCTGGAAAAACTGAACAGCCTGCCCGCCGGAACGCTGCCTGCGGATGTGCAGCCGGCTTTGGGGCCTGATGCCACCCCGCTCGGGCAGATCTTCTGGTACACCCTGGAAGGACGGGATGCGGATGGAAATCCGACCGGCGGCTGGGACCTGAACACGTTGCGAACGGTGCAGGACTGGTATGTTCGCTATGCATTGCTGTCCGCCGAAGGGGTCAGCGAGGTCGCCTCCATCGGCGGGTTTGTTCAAGAGTATCAAATTGATGTCGATCCCGATGCCATGAGGGCCTATGGAGTCGGCCTGGATGAGGTCTTCGGGGCGGTAAAAATGTCCAACATCGATGTGGGAGCCCGCACCATCGAAGTCAATAATGTCGAGTACGTCATTCGCGGGCTCGGTTTTATCAAAGACATTAAAGACATTGAAGAGAGCGTCATCAAACAGAGGGACAACGTGCCGGTGAGCATCAAGGATGTGGCGCACGTGTCGCTCGGACCTCTCATTCGCCGTGGGGCCCTTGACAAGGAAGGTGCCGAGGTGGTCGGTGGGGTGGTGGTGGTGCGTTATGCCGAAAACCCCCTGGCCACCATCAAGAACGTCAAGCAAAAAATCACCGAAATCGCCGCCGGCCTGCCCAGAAAGACACTGCCGGACGGCACCGTCAGTCAGATCACCATCGTCCCCTTCTATGATCGCACTCAACTCATCTATGAGACTTTGGGCACGCTGAATTCAGCACTTTTCCAGGAAATCCTGGTCACCATCATTGTGGTGCTGGTGATGGTGGCCCATCTGCGCAGCTCCCTTCTCATCTCCGGCTTGCTCCCACTGGCGGTTCTGATGTCCTTCATCGCCATGAAGTACTTCGGTGTGGATGCCAACATCGTCGCTCTTTCCGGTATCGCCATAGCCATCGGCACGATGGTGGATATGGGCATTGTCATCTGCGAAAATATTCTGCAGAAACTGGACGAGGCAGAGCCCCGGGCCAATCGCCTGGAGGTGATCTGGCAGGCCTCGACCGAAGTGGGGGGCGCCGTCTTGACCGCGGTTGCGACCACCATTGTGAGCTTCCTGCCGGTCTTTTCCATGATCGGGGCGGAGGGTAAGTTGTTCAAACCGCTCGCCTTCACCAAGACTTTCGCACTGGTTGCATCAATCATTGTGGCTCTAACCATCATTCCGCCTCTGGCGCACCTGCTCTTTACAGAAAAGGAGCCGCCAAAGGAGCGCAGATCAATATTTCGAATCATGCTTTATGCTGCATGGCTGACACTGGGCGTTGCCTTGTTTTTTGTCACCAGCTGGTGGGTTGCGGCCATAATTTTAATCATCGCAGTATATCATCTGGTGGAAAAGTGGATTCCGAAGGCGCTTGCCGGCTGGATGAATTATGCAGTCATCGGAGTTGCCGTTGTCGCCGTGGGTCTGTTACTGACGGAAGATTGGCTGCCCCTGGGCCCGGAGCTGGGCATGGTGCGCAATGCAATTTTTGTGGCGCTTGTCATTGGAGGATGGCTGGCAATTCTTTGGTTGTTCCAGTGGGTCTACCCGTCTCTTCTGCGCTGGACTCTCCGCCATAAAGTCCTTTTTCTATCTGTTCCCATGGCTTTTGCCCTGTTTGGTGGCATGATCTGGCTCGGCTTCGATGCGTTTTTCGGCTGGTTGCCCGACGGGGCCAAAAACAACAGTATGGTTTATTTTATGGAAGAACAATTTCCGGGATTGGGAAAAGAGTTCATGCCATCTTTGGATGAAGGGTCGTATTTGTTCATGCCTACCACCATGCCCCATGCTTCCATTGGAAAATCTTTGGATATCTTGCAGAAGCAGGATATGGCCATCAACACCATTCCGGAAATTGAGTCGGTGGTCGGAAAGCTCGGGCGAGTCGAATCGCCGTTGGATCCCGCTCCCATTTCCATGTTCGAAACCGTAATCAACTACAAGTCCGAATATCTCACGGACCATAGTGGAAACAGACTCAAGTTTCGTTTCGATCCGGATGGTAAGGACCTGTTTCGTAATGAAAAAGGTGTGCCGCTGACTGCACCGGACGGCAGAGCCTACTATGTCCGCGGGCGCTTTGTCAGAGATGAGGCCGGCTTGTTGATTCCCGACCCGGATGGCATTCCGTTTCGTCAGTGGCGGCCGCCCCTAGACCCTGAGCTGAACCGCGGCCGCGCCTCCTGGCCGGGAATTCAGAATCCCGACGATATCTGGGACCAAATCATCGTGGCGGCAGAAGTTCCCGGCACTACTTCGGCGCCCAGACTGCAGCCCATTGCTGCCAGAATCGTTATGCTGCAAAGCGGCATGAGGGCGCCCATGGGAGTCAAAATCAAGGGGCCGGACCTGGAGACCATCGAAAAGGTCGGGTTCGAAATCGAGCAATATTTGAAACAGGTACCCTCCATTGAGCCGGCTGCTGTTGTGGCCGACCGCATTGTCGGCAAGCCTTATCTGGAAATTGCCATCAACCGCGCGGAAATCGCCCGCTACGGTATTAAGATCAAACAGGTGCAGGATGTGATTGAAGTGGCCATCGGCGGCCGGCCTATTACCACCACCGTCGAGGGTAGAGAGCGCTATCCCGTGCGCGTTCGCTACCTGAGAGAACTGCGTGACAACATGGAATCTCTCGGTAAAATCCTGGTCCCGACGCCTGCCGGACAGCACATTCCCCTGGGTCAACTGGCGGACATCCAGTTTATTCGCGGACCTCAGGTGATCAAGAGCGAAGACACCTTTCTGGTGGGCTACGTCATTTTTGATAAGAAGCCCGATTATGCCGAGGTAGACGTGGTTGAGCAAGCTCAGGCGCATCTCCAGGCTAAACTCAGAAGCGGTGAGTGGGAGCTTCCGGCGGGTGTGAGCTACGCCTTTGCCGGCAGCTACGAGAACCAGCTGCGTGCTGCCAGGAAACTGGCGGTTGTGCTGCCGCTGGCCCTGTTCATTATTTTCCTCATACTCTATGTGCATTTTCGCTCAGTGGGAACGACCCTGATGGTTTTCTCCGGCATTCTGGTCGCCTGGTCAGGCGGTTTCATCCTCATCTGGCTGTATGGTCAGCCCTGGTTTCTTGATTTCAAGATTTTTGGGACTTCCATGAGGAGCCTGTTCCAGGCGCACACCGTCAATTTGAGTGTCGCGGTGTGGGTCGGGTTCCTCGCTTTGTTCGGCATTGCCACGGATGACGGCGTGTTGATCGCGACTTATCTGGATGAGAGCTTCGCTGCGCATCGCACAAAAACCGTCGAAGAAGTGAGAAAAGCCGTGGTGGCGGGAGCCTTGCGCAGGATACGCCCGGCTATGATGACAACCGCGACCACCATCTTGGCCCTGATACCGGTCTTGACCTCGACCGGCCGCGGTTCCGATATCATGGTGCCCATGGCCATCCCTTCGTTTGGTGGCATGCTGCTTGCCGTCATCACCGTTATGGTGGTGCCCAACCTGTATTGTGCCAGAGAAGAATTTAAGCTGAAGCATCTGAAACCGAAAGCGGATGGCCATGAAAGCACGAAATAGGGGAACACAAAAGGGGAAGTCAACAATGGCTGCAATTTGCCTAACGATGCCAGGCGCATCAGCCTCTATGTCCGATGTTGGGCGAGGTGATTTGATCGTAGACAGTTTTGGACAAACATAGTAAAGGAAAAGCGTTTGATCTGGATCAGGCTTGATGTTCTATGCATTGCGTGATTGAGGTGACGTATCGTGAAATTTGTTAGAAATGGAGGGGCCTTATGAAATCCGTTCGCCTGTTGGTTTTGGTGTGCCTTGCTTTGGTGCTGACTTCCTGCGGTGTTAAACAGACCTGGGCCATTTTCGGTACATGGCAGAGTGTGGAGGGCAACGAAGTCATCGAGTTTACCAAGCACGGCTACATGACTCTGAAAAATGATAAAACAGAAATCAAGGCCAGTTTCAAATTGGTTGATCCCAGGAACGTCCAGATTTATTTCGGGAACCTCGCTACACTGGAGCTGCAGGTTTCGGTTTCTGATAATGAATTGGCGCTGATCCATCCCGACGGAACAGTGAGCAAGTATGTGAAGTTGAAATAGATTCATGTCAAACGTTGCCTCCGCGGGATATAGAGCAGCAAGATCTATTCGTCCGGGCGTTCTTGTCATTTGCAAAGCCCGATTGTGAGCAGTATCCAGAAATGGGCGGGATGGACTTCCGCCCGCTTTCCTGCAACAACCCATCCAACGGCTGGGAATTTCCTTCCTTGTCATGCCGTATTGCCTGCCTCCGGTCGGAAACCCAGTGAAGGCCATCAGCTGTCGCAGCCTCATCGCTGGAGGCATCCTGTTTGGCTCCGGCATTGAGCACAGCCAGGTGCAATCAATTCGGCGGGGGCAAGGCTTCGAAGAAGAGTGAACCATGGATGAAACCAGGTTGGAAGAAAAACTGGCCTTCGCTTTTGTCGAAGGTTGGAACATAACTCCTACGGGCAACGGCTTTCTTTTGACCAGCGACTGGCGTTGGCCAAATGAGGAACACATAGAAATTCACGTGCGAGCAGTGGGTGAAAGGGAAGACTTGTACCTCGTTTCCGATGGCGGCGATCTGTTTAATTTTCTGTTTTCCCACGGGATTGATCTGACCAGGGACAGCATGGCGTTGTCCAGGATAAATGACGTTGTGGAAATGTATGAGAGCAAATTTGTCGATTTTCAGATTGCCAGGGGTGCCAATGAAGAGGAGCTTGCCCGGTCGGTCCGGCTCGTTTTGGAGGCCATCAAAGACGCATCACTCATCTTGTGGCACCGCTTTGAAGCGGGCAAGAATCTGCACTGAGACACAAACAACTGTTGGCCGCTACCAATCGTCTTCCTCGTCCAGTTCGTCCAGGCTGGCCGCTGCTTCCGCATAGCTGAGGGCTTCGTAGGCCGCGTCAACCAGATCATCGTCTCCCGAGTCAAGCAGGGGGTTCAGGATGGCCGCTGCTTCCCGAGGCCGGATGCCGGCGACGGCTTCTATGGCAGCCAGCCGTAGAGCCTTCTCGGTGTGGTCATCGGCAGCCAGCTTGGCAATGTGCTTCCAGGCGCGGTCCACTTGCCATGCCCCGGCAGCATGCACGGCTTGATAATGGATATCCGCATCGTTGCTCTGCAAGGACTCCGTAATCTCCTTTTCAAACCCGCTGACAAAGCGCATGCAAAACACCGCCGACAGGCGCCAGTCTCTGTCGTCGCTGTAGTAGGCTGCTCTCACGGCCTTTTTCTGCCAATCTTGCGGCGCGCGCACCGCCGCTTCCAGGACACTGCGCCGGACCGGTGGCGGCAGAGCCGGCTGCTCATAAAGTTTGCGCAAAGAGTCCTGGATTTTCGAGAAAACCTGTTCGGAAATGGGATCTTCTTCCGCGTCTTCGAATTCCATCGTGTCACAGTAGTCGAGGGCGGGGCCAAGGGAAATCGCCGCTCTGCTCCGCAACTCCTCGGGTTCGTCGCCATCTTCGACTACGGACAGCAGCGTTTCGGCAAGTTCATCGCACAGCACGGCGAACTCCCCGGAAAACTCGGCAGCCAGTAACCGGTCGGCCACTTGTTCTCGTTTGTTGCTGAGCATATTGCGCAGGAAGATCTCGGTGTCTTCCGGCCATTCCCAGGGAGGAATGTTTTCCAGCTCTCTCAGATCCATTGTGCGGGCCTCCTTCAGTTGTGTTCACGCGCTTTGCGAAAAGTGATATCGGGCCAATCTTGCATGACAAAGCCAAGCCGCCACTCGTTCGCGGCCAGGTAAGTCAGATGTCCTTCAGCGTCGTAGGCCATGTTCGGCCGATGCTTCCGCTCGAACTCTTCCAGCTTCTTCCTGTCGTCGCACTCCACCCAGCGCGCCGCGGCAAAACCGGCATTTTCATATACGGCGTCCACTCCGTATTCGTCTCTCAGTCGAGCCATCGTGACATCGAATTGCAGCACCCCTACTGCTCCGAGTATATACCCGTTGCCTGTGAGAGGTCGAAAAAACTGCACGGCACCCTCTTCGGCCAGTTGCACCAGGCCTTTATGCAATTGCTTGCTCTTCAGTGGGTTTTTCAATACTACCTGGCGGAAATGCTCCGGGGCAAAGCTGGGTATTCCGGTGAACTGCAACGGTTCCTTTTCTGTAAAGGTGTCGCCGATTTTGATCGTTCCGTGGTTGTGGATGCCTATAATGTCGCCAGGATACGCCTCTTCAACGTTGGTGCGATCCTGTGCCATAAAAATGGTGGCATTGGCAAGGGAAATTTCTTTTCCGAGCCGATGGTGCACGACCTTCATGCCGCGCTTGAATTTTCCTGAACAGACCCTCAGGAAGGCAATGCGGTCGCGGTGGGCCGGGTCCATGTTGGCCTGAATCTTGAATACAAAGCCGGAAAAGGGTGATTCATGGGGAGAAACGTTGCGCGAGGCCGCAGGTCTTGGTCCCGGCGGAGGGGCCATGGCGACGAAAGCATCGAGCAGTTCGCGCACTCCGAAGTTGTTGAGGGCGCTGCCGAAGAAAACCGGCGTCTGGTTGCCTCGCAAAAAGTGCTTGACATCAAACGGGTCGGCCGCTCCCTGCAGCAGCTCCACATCCTGGCGCAGACTGATGGCCGACGAGCCCAGAAGCTTGTCCACGATGGAATCCGCTAAGTCCTTGACCAAAATGCCGTCTTGCTCGCGGGTTTCACCGCCGGGAGTAAAAAGATGCAGCTCCTCGCGGTACAGGTTGTACACTCCCTTAAAGTACTTGCCCATGCCGATCGGCCAGGATAGCGGGGCACATTCAATTTGCAGCTTTTCTTCTATCTCGCTCAGGATATCCAGGGGATTCATCCCTTCCCGGTCGAGTTTGTTGATGAAAGTGATGATGGGGGTGTTGCGCATACGGCAGACTTCCATCAATTTTTGCGTCTGTGTTTCCACTCCCTTGACACTGTCGATCACCATCAAAGCGCTGTCTACCGCGGTGAGCACCCGGTATGTGTCTTCGGAAAAATCCTGGTGTCCCGGTGTGTCGAGCAGATTGACTTCAAAGTCCTTATAGTTGAACTTCATGACCGAGGTGGTCACGGAAATGCCCCGTTCGCGCTCGATGGCCATCCAGTCACTGTGTGCGTGCATGGCTGATTTGCGGGCTTTAACTGCGCCCGCCATCTGGATGGCGCCGCCGAACAAGAGTAACTTTTCCGTTAAGGTGGTTTTGCCGGCGTCGGGGTGACTTATGATTCCAAAAGTGCGGCGCCGCTTGACTTCCCTCTGATGTTGTTTATCCACTCCAGCTTGTCCTCAAAAATTAGCAGTGCGAAAGAGCAATTTGCCGTTACAGCGATGGTCAAACCCGGCAGCTTTCCTGCGAGCTCCCGCTGCATCTTGTGCTGTATGTTTTTACGATCAACATGTTATTCTATTCGATTATTGATGCAAGGTCGATCCCTTCCTCCAATCTTCTGTGGCTCCGGTTGGTTTCCCGCTGAAGACCAGGGGAATACGATGGATTATTGCGGGTGGGGATTGCCTGTGATTCATTTCCAGTTGACAAACCAGGCACGATGGTCGCATACAGTCAGAAAACAAACGTAGTGCCGCCTGCTGAGCGGCCGTAAAAGATGAGGGGCTGGATTAACAGCCTTTGGCATGATTTCAGTTGACAACAGGGCCTGCTGAGCGGACCGCAAGAAGCTTACTGGAAAGGTGCAACACCCCCCGAACCCTTGTGGGATCAGCCTTTTGAAAGCCGCCGGTTTTTCTCTCTACTCTTCCTGGGAGATGTGATGATGAAGCGTTTCCAACACAAATGGATTGGCATCTTCTTAGCTTGTACCGTGACCATATCTCTGGCTTTTGGCGAAGCCGGCGGTGCTGTTTCCAATTTGATCCATGCGCGCTCTGCCATCCTGGTGGATGCTTCTGACGGACGGGTACTGTTCGAACAGAATGCGGATGTTCCCATCGCACCGGCATCCATCACCAAGGTGCTGGCACTCTATCTGGCCTTCGAAGCCGTGCAGGCGGGTCGCGTTCATTTGACGGACATGGTTTATATCAGCAGGGCGGCAGCCAATGCTCAACCGGTGAGAATGGGATTGAAGGCGGGAGATCGGGTGCCTTTGGGAGAGCTCATTCGAGGCATGGCCATTGTGTCAGGAAATGACGCTGCGATTGCCGTGGCGGAGTACCTGGGTGGCAGCGTGCACAACTTCGTAACCCTGATGAACATAAAAGCCAGAAGGCTCGGCATGCTGCACAGCCATTTTGCAAATCCCAACGGGCTGCCCGCCAAAGGCCAGGTGACCACTGCGCGTGATGTGGCCAGGCTTTCCATGGCTTATCTGCAGCGTTTTCCAGAGGCGCTGGAAATTCACTCCATGCAGCAATACACCTACAACAATATCACACGACGCAATGCCAACAAGCTACTGGGAGTTTGTCCCGGCGTTGACGGCTTGAAGACCGGATTTGTCAATGCGTCCGGGTACAACTTGTCGGCCACGGCGGTACGCCGGGAGAGGCGTCTAATTGCCGTGGTGCTGGGAGCTTCCACCCCGCGGCTGCGGACTCTGGAGACCACCAGGCTGTTGGAATATGGCTTTGGCGGTGCGCCCCTCACTTCTGTCCCCGTAGAACTGGTCAAATACAAACCGCATGAACCCCGCGTGAAGGTAACGACCAAAGCCCGGTCCAGCAGGCCCAGCAAAGCACGGCTCAACAAATCTCGCACGGCTGCGGCCAGGAAGCAGCAACCGGCAAAACTGAGCAGCAGCAAATATAAGTGCAAGCCCAAACAAACGGTTGGCAAAGACAAAAAGAGCACTGCTGCAAACAACGGCAGCAAAACAAAGCTCGAGAAAAAATCTGCAAGCCGCAAGACCGGAGGTGTGAAGAAGCACACTCAGGGAAAGATCAAGGGCAAGAGTTCCGTGCCCCAGAGCCGGACTTAGGGAACAAGGCTAGTGTGGGATTTGCACGCCGAATTGCATGGTCACAGGCCGTTCTGCAAGGGAGGGCGCCTCGTCCGGCGACGGCCAACCGCCCACCAGGGGCCACCCGTTCAAACGGAGCTGCTGGCTCATCAGACTCACAGCTGCCGCTCAACCCAAAATAACCAGACCTTGCTGAGCAGCCTGGTAGATCAAGCCCTGTTCATTGTACTTTCGACTTGTAACGCACAGGATTACTGTGCCGCAACCTGGCGAGACCGATGACAATGCGGGTGCCAGAACAATGTGAGTAAATCCTGCACCACTTCAGTGAGGGGTTTTTCACCGTTCAGGATTACAAACCGCTGCGGTTCCGCTTGGGCAAGTTCGAGATAACCTTGTCTCACGCGCTGATGAAACGACACCTGCTGCAATTCCATTCGGTCTGCGACCTCCAGGCGGTCATGCAGACGTTCCAGAGCAACGTGGACGTCACAGTCGAGCAGCACGGTGTGGTCGGGCCAAAGGTCGTCGCTGGCCCACGCTTGAATTTGTCTCAGACGCTGCACATCGAGCCGCCTCCCGTAACCCTGGTAAGCCAGGGTGGCATCAATGAAACGATCCGCCACCACCCATACGCCATCCTGCAAGGCCGGTTTGATCACTTCCCGCACAAGTTGCGCGCGGCTCGCAGTGTAGAGGAAAACTTCAGCCCATGCGTCCATCATGTGGTAGGCGGGATCCAGGAGCAAACGACGGATGCTCTCTCCAAGAAATGTTCCACCCGGTTCTCTGGTTCTTATGTGGGGTATGCGGGACTCATCAAGCCACGCACACAAACGGTCCAAAAGGGTGCTCTTGCCGCATCCGTCAATACCTTCAAAGCTTATGAATTTTGCATCCGGCTTCACTGTCTGAACTTATCCCACCTCAGCATGAAACACTGGGCAAATGTTGCGGCCGTCAGGGGAAGGTTCATGCCTGACTGATGGCGGCTTTCAATGCCTCGTTGTCTTCCTCGGTTTTAGTGTCTTCGTTGTAGTTCTCATCCTGGCGTCTGAAATTGATTTCATTCTTGCCGAGGTAAATTCTTTTGACCTGTGCCTGCTCCAATCTGAAAACGGCGCACAACTCATAAAAACGGTCCCATAGATCCATCACCGCCCGGGTTGCTCTGGCGGAATCAAATCCACCTCCCCTGGCCCACCACTTCCATTTGAGGCTGTTCTGCAGGTCGTCCAGATTGAGGAACGTGCTAATGACCGTTGCGTCGAACGACAAGCCATGCTTCGGGGCCGTTTGCTGGTCGGTCTTCTCTACTGCCTTGCAGGCTGAGGCCCCGGGAAGCTGGGCGGCGCTCAAACCCACGATGTGGGACAGGCTCACCAGAAAGTGCAGCATGTCGACAATTTCAATCTTACCGTTGTCGGTTCCTATGCCGAACTCTTTGACTTCGCGGGTGAGTTCCGCCAGTTCTGCAGACAGCGCTTTTCTATAATTGTCTATCCAAAGTGGCTTCTGTTGAGGGTCTGTGATGGTCGCCCGGTAGTCGATGCCGATCTTGTTCAGGGTGTAGGTGTTAAGCTTCCACTGCAGGTCAAAGATTTGTTTCACGTATGCACCTCGTCTCCCCCGCAACTGAGCCCCAGGGACGCAAAATACTTTCTGACCGCTTGGGCAATGATGCGGATCCGGGGGTGGGCCTGGCGGGAATCCCGCAGCTCGATAAAGTGCTTCCAGCCGCTCCAGCGTCCGCTCACAAAAATCTCGCTCTTCAGCAGGTTGGGCAAGATATCCCGGGCTATCTCAGGCCTTCGCCCTCGATTGACATCGGCCTGGTACCACTGAAAGAGCTGGTCTGCTCTCGCTTCCCACATGGTCACCAGGGATTCTCCCTGGTGCAACGCTGCCGTTTCAGGATCATAATACGGCTCGAGCTCTTCGGGAAGGATCAGGGTCATTCCTTTGTTCTTGTAGTTGACATAACGGGTGCTTTCCTGCGTGAAGGAGAATACCCGGTGGCGCACGATTTCATGGGTGATGCCGCGGTCGCAGACGATCTTGAAGATGAAAACCGGCAAATCGGATGAGTTGTCGTTTTTGAGGAGAGCCAGTTGCTGCTGGCTGTCAAGTAGATCGATGTCGCAACCAGGTCTGCAGGGAGTCGACTCGCTTGCCTTGAAAAGATTGGGAAAGAAGCGATGCATTGCACCGGCCAACCAGTGGTACGCATCGTTGGAACGGTCCTGCAAATAGCGCAGGGTCTCCATCCAGCCCCGGAAATTCCCTGCAATGGCCAGCGCATTCGCAGCGGGCAGAACATGGGTCCGGTGGTAAGCGTTTCGTTCCTTCAGGCAACTGACGAGATTCTGCTGAAGGGTTTGCACGGGCTCGACGGCACCAGTTTGGGAGTGCACATCGGCCGTCACCCGCAACACTGCATTGCTGTGCTCCAGAACAGACAAGTGACCATGTTTTTTGAGCATCAACACGAAGGCTTTGGCCGAATCCGGTGTGATCTTATCTTCCGATTTATAGGCTGTCCTGCCGCAAACCTCGATCATTTTCAGTGCATCCGTTTCACTGGAAGGGGCCATGCCGTGCGGAGAAACTTCTATTTTTACAAATTGTACAGCCATGGTGGTTCTCCTTTATCACCCCACGAGCGGGCGCATGGTTGCGTGCCGACGGGCTGTGAGCGGGATTCTCGCGCGGAGGATTTGCCGTCGAGTTGCAACGCGTGATCCCCCAGGATAAGAGAGGTAATTTAGCAGCATGCCGCTCATCTTGAAAGCCCAAAATGGGTGCATTACTTTGCAATGGAAAGAGCTCCAATGGCGATGCCCGGGGTTGGTTTGGAAAGGGGGCGAGCGAAAATGAAAACAATGGCAGCTCTGTGGTCGGTTTTGTTGATCGTCTTCTTCGCTGCCGGGCCTGTGCAGGGTGTAACGCCGTCCCAGCAGCTCAAGCAGTCCATGGATGACGTGATTGCTCTGGTTGGAGAGCACCATCCTATTGATTCCAGTAAACAGTTGATGCGTAAGAATCAAATCTTTAAAATTTTGGAGAACCGCTTTGACTTTGGCGAAATGGCGCGCCGGATGCTGGGTGATCATTATCTGCAGCTGTCAGACGGGGAGCGTGCCGAGTTCGATCTTGTCTTTTCCAGGCTGGTGGAGGAGACTCTTGTCCAAAATCTTGAATGCTCCCGAGGGCAGCAGGTCCAGATTGTCAGAGAGAAGGCCGTTGGTGACAAATACTATTATGTGTCCACTGAGGTGGCAGGGGCCGCCAGGGTTATGACGGTCGATTATTTCTTGCGCTATGAACGCGGCCAGTGGCTGGTATGTAAAATCGATGTCGATGGCGTGCCGCTCATGCACGTTTATCGAGCCCGGTTCCGCCGAGCCATCAGAGAGAACCGGTTCCAGGCATTGATGGGTGTGTTCAAAGCCAGGATGGACGGCCACGGATAGTCTTCTTGCGAAGGATTGCGGTGGTCAAAAATGGTTGACAGCTGAGAGAGCGTTTCCTTATTACCAAGGAGCGTGCCCGAATACTCCCTCTCCCTTGGGGAAGAGGTTTGGAGTGAGGGTTTGAGTGATTGAAATCTCACCCCCTAACCTAACCTTTCCTCCTCAGGGTGGAGAGTAATCTTCCATTCGCCGACAGGTGCCCGGGAACTGTGTGCGAATTTGTAACCGTTCACCATACAGCCCTTTTATGAACCACAAAGGCGCAAAGAACGCCAAGGTTGCAGCGGTTGCGCCGTTTGGGGAGGGCTCTTTGCGCGACTTTGCGTCCTTCGCGTGTTGGCGGTGAACGATTAGGCGAATTTTATCCGAGTGGAGCCGGAAAATTGTACAGGAATGAGAGATTTTTCATATTTCTGCCGCTAAGGTGGTATTGCGCCGGTATGATCAGTGCCTGCACATCTGGTCGCTAAATTTGGGTTAACCTAAACGAGTATAATGGGAGGGGGACGTCATGGGAAATTCGATCAGACTTTTGATATTGGTCCTGGTCGCCGTTTGGCTGAGTGGTTGCGGAGGGGTTGAAGACCAGCAAGGCAACCCGCTGCAGGTGGGGACACATTATCTGATGACCGAAGAAGGGCTGAAGCCGGTTCCACATCTGGCCGACAAGGACGGGCGCGGGTTGATCGTCGGGCAGCAGTATGTCATGACTCCAGACGGTTTGGAATTGATTCCCTACTTGACCGACAAAGAAGGTGCCAAGGTCGATGTCGGCAATGAATATGTGATGACCGGCCAGGGACTGAAATTGATATTGAGCCGCGGAATTAAGGGCGTCATCCAAGACGCTGGCGGGCATCCTCTGGCGCGGGTTGAGGTCGCCGTGGCGGGGTCTGATGACAAGGCCGCGACCAGGGGGGACGGCTCCTTTAGCCTGCCGTTCATAGAAGGGTACGTTCGTCTTGATTTTACAGTTCCGGGCCTGCCCGAATGGTGCAGAATCAGCCCGGTAGAAAGCTCTGCGGTCACGCGCGAGCGCTTTCCCGACGGCTGGGATTTGGGGACCGTAACGCTGCCCTGCATTCAGGTAGCGGTCAGCGACGGCAAAACTGCCTGGGCATCGGCCAATGGCCAATATGTCGACAACGGTGACGGGACCGTGACCGATACCGAAACCGGTCTGATGTGGGAGGCAGAGGTCAATAAGCATGCCATCTCGTGGGATGCGGCCAGAGGATACGCCGAGCAACTGGCTTGTGGCGGCTACTCCGATTGGCGCATGCCGACGATAGATGAGCTCAAGGCACTGCACGAGGGGGGGATCGCCTGCCCGTGGAGCGGCCCCGCCATGATCAGCGGAGCTCTGAGTCTTTGGAGCTCGGATCGGGTGGAAGATTCTGCCCTGGTATTCAATGTCTGTACAGGCAAAAGCCGCAACAGCAGCGGTTTCGATGAAGGGGTCAACGTCAATCCCGCGGTGTTGGCCGTACGCACAGCGACTCAATGAAGATGCACGCGTGAGGGGCCCTTTTTGCCAGGGTGTCGTGACGGGTGCGCCACGCGTTTTCCGCTCATGACGAAGCCCGTTGCAATCCGCAGCCATGCAAGTGAGAATTTTCCCCCTGAAGCGGCATCGCAGCAAGGGCTGGCCGGCAGAGGTCAGCTACAGGGCAGAGAGCCTCTCCATGGCATTGACAGCCGAGCCGTAATGCTGCTCGTCCGTATGCTCATCCGGTTCGTACAGGCGAGCCAGCATGATCAGGTGGAGTTTCAGCTCGGATAGTGTTTCCATGGCCCGTGTATTGGCTGATCGGGTGAATTGTTCCTCCAATCGCAGTAGATGAGGATCCAATTTCTTATAGAGCGAAATGCGATCGTCTTCGGGCCAGGTCAGCATCGTTTTGGCCAGCTTTTCAATTTCGCTGAGCACTTTCTTGATTGGTACCATGTTTTTCTCCATAGGGAACGCCCAACCCTATCTTATTGAAACAAGTATCTCAGTGCCACCGGTATTGTTTCTACAGGTAAACGACACATGGTTCAAGGTGCCTTGTTTTTTTTGACGGTTTCACCGCCGGGCGATTGCGATGACCCGGTGACACAGTGCGACAGAAAGGAGGCCGTGTGGATTCTCAGGACGCAAGAGAAGTCGTTGTGGTCGATATCAGGATGAAATTTTGGTCGATGGTTTTTTTCATGGTCAAATGGGTCATTGCATCGATTCCTGCCATTATCATCCTGGCCCTCATATGGGTTATTTTTATGTTGATCTTTCAAGCTGTTACGGGAGGAAGCGGGATGTGGTGGCATGGACGTTTCATGCATCCGCCGGCAATGTAGTGTGACACGATGAAACAGCGCAGGAACCATTGTATGAAGTATTTCGCTGGCGTGGCGGTGCAGTGGCAGGAAATGGGCCGTGCGATCGGCGAAATACGAAAACAAAGAGCCCAATGGCGCCGCTATGTGGCAAACCTTAAAAGTCGGCAATCATTGCTGTGCCGTTGGTTTGCCATGGATTAAGGGCACAGGAAGGACGTCTCATGAAGGTTCTAACTCATGCGGATTTTTGCCGGGTCTACACGCATGATCCGGCAGCGGCACCGGGCAGGATCGAAGCTATCTTGGAAGCGATCAAAACGGATTTCCCCTGGCAGGAGGGTGGATATCCTGCAGGGCTGGATGATCTGACCGCGGTCCACACCGATTCTCATATCAACAGAGTGAGCCGCCAGGGGCTTTTCAATATTGCTGCACTGGCCGCCGGTACGGCCATTGAAGCGGCGACTATCGGTCTGGCCGAGCCCTGTTTTGGGTTGATCCGCCCGCCGGGACATCATGCCTCGGCTGACAGCGCCTGGGGTTTTTGCTACTTCAACAACATGGCCATTGCGCTGGAGCACCTGCGGCGCAATCACCAGATCGAGACGGCCTATGTGCTCGATTTTGACATGCATTACGGGGATGGAACCGTTTCCATACTGAAAGACAGAGGCTATGCAGCCATCCACAACCCCAGTGCGGATGATCGTTTGAGTTACATGCACCAAGTGCAGGATCATCTGGCCTCGGCGAAGGCCGATGTATTCGGGATCTCGGCAGGTTTTGACAATCATATGCAGGATTGGGGCGGACTGCTGCGCACGGAAGACTATCGCACCCTCGGGAGTATGCTTGGAGAAACCTGCTCCCGGCTTGGTGCAGGCTGCTTTGCGCTGCTTGAGGGAGGCTACAACCAGCAGGTGCTTGGTTTGAATGTATTGGCGTTTCTGCAGGGACTGAGCGGTCTGTGAGTCCGACGCGCGGCAATTCGAAGCACGTCATGCCAAGCATAAAGGGAGAGCAACAATGCCGGGCCAAAAGGGTCAAAAAGATCAGGTCAGGGTGATGTTTCCTGACGATGTGCAGCACTTCATGCGGGAGCAAAAGGAAGGCACCTATGTGTTGCTGGACGTGCGACAACCCGTCGAATATGAAAAAAACCATCTGCCCGGCGCTCGATTGATTCCACTGCCGGAACTGGCCGATTCGATGGAGACTCTTCACAGGTCTCAACCGACCATCGTCTATTGCGCCGTCGGGGGGCGCAGTCGCATGGCGGCACAACTGCTCATGAATCAGGGATTCCGTGACGTGTATCATCTCATGGGGGGCATCGAGGCGTGGGATCAGCCCGTCGCCTCAGGTCCCACGGAGTTTCATCTGAAATTCATGCGGGGTGACGAGTCACCGCTCGAGATGATTTTGATGGGCTATGAGTTTGAAGAGGGCCTGAGGAAATTCCATGAGACCGTCAAGCATCGTACAACGGACAGAGAATTTGCAGACCTGCTGACCTCGCTCACCCAGGCAGAAGAGAGCCACAAGCAGACTCTGTTGAGTCTTGTTCCTGCCACAGAGCGGGTAGTGTTCGAGCAGCAAATCGGCGGTCGCTCCGATGATGTCCATGTGATGGAGGGCGGGATCGATTTGGCAGAATTCATGGAACGAAATGAATCGTATCTGCAGACCATTTCGGGGTACCTGGAGCTGGCCATGATGATCGAAACTCAAGCCCTTGACCTGTATCTGCGCATGGCGGCGGCGAGCAGGCAACAGCAGACCAGGGAAGTTCTCCTCCGCGTATCCGAAGAGGAAAAGGCTCACCTGGCGGCTTTGGGACGTCTCCTGGAGCACAAGATTTAACGTAGAGGTTAACCAGAGCCTCACATTTCACTCTTTGTTACAGATCCAAAGGCCACGCCATCTTTGCAGCGGTGCACCACCCCTCCGATGCCCCCGTGACGCCGGCTGTGCTTGGGTGCGGAGTCTTGCTGTCGTGCCGTTTGTGTAAATAACCTAAATTCGCTGGAAAAGAGCAGTCGTAGGCGTCGTTTGCGCAAGCGGGATGGGATGAGCGGTGACGAAATTTGGTTTATTCATCAGTCAGCCCCGCAGCTGTCCAAAGCAAATGAAGTACGCATACAAGTGGACCGGGAATAAACTTTGAGTTGATATAGTTCCAGTCAATATAATCTCAGATAAGAATACTTGACATCGATAGCTTTCACTTGTTAAGTTTTGACGGATGGCCAGCCATCAGGCCCTGCCCGGTTCGACCTCAAATTAAGACCGGTTGCTGCCCGGAGGAGAAGCCAGCACACCGGTGCAACTCATCCCGCCCCTCTTTCCGTGTTCGTCACCGCTGCTCGAGGGTGTGCAAGGGATGGCCGCGTTGATGCGAGGCAAGCCCGGTGCGACCGGCCCATTGTCAAACGATGACCATGAGAAGAAAAGGAGAAGCTATGACAATATCCCGGAGTCTCTTGTGCAGGATCTTTCTGATTGCACTGGCAGCAGTGTTCTGTTTTTCGGCGCTGAGTGGCCCGGGCCTTGCGGAGTCCAGGACTCCTATTCGGTTCAACGATCGCAGCTGGGACAGCATCCAGGTGCACAATCGCATTGCCGGTTTCATCCTCGAACATGGCTATGACTATGAAGTGAATTATCAACCTGGTGAAACGGTGCCGTTATTGACCGGGCTTATTCGCGGAGATACGGATGTGGACATGGAGTCCTGGACGCAAAACAGCCAGGAGATCTTCGATAAGGGATTGAAGGAAGGCGCCATCGTCAACCTCGGCCCCAACTTCAGTGATGCCGGTGAGGGCTGGTTTGTGCCCACATACGTGATCAAGGGGGATGAAGCAAGAAATATCAAGCCGATGGCTCCAGATCTCAAATCCGTGTACGATCTTCCCAAATACTGGGAGCTCTTCAAAGACCCGGAAGATCCGAGCAAAGGGCTGTTTGTCAACTCGGTTCCCGGCTGGACCGTAACCCGGGACAATGAGCTGCGATTCAAAGCGTATGGGTTGAACAAGACCTTCAATATTCTCACTCCGGGCTCGGATGCGGCCCTGGCCGGCTCGATGGTGGCCGCCTACAAGAAAGGCAAGCCGTGGGTTGGCTATTACTGGGCACCGACGTGGGTGCTCGGCCAACTGGACATGACCGCTCTCGAACAGCCGGAATACAGCAAGGAAGTCTGGGAAATCACTCATGAATGCGGCTTCACCACTCCGATAGTGGATATTTACGTGAACGCGAGTCTCCTGAAACGGGCTCCCGACGCGGTGGAAATGCTGAAAAAGTACGAGACAACGGCCGAGCTGAACAACAAGGTGCTGGCCTATATGCAGGAAAATAAAGTTGGCACGGACCAGGGAGCGATTTATTTCCTGGAGAATTATGAAGATCTATGGACCAGGTGGGTGCCTGACGACGTGGCGCAAAAGGTCAAGGCAGCACTGCAGTAGCCAGAATGGTTGTGCGATCCCTGCCGCCGACCGGCAACCGCACCACACAATTTCAATGGTGGTTCCAGCGGGAAGGACGGCTCACGAGATCCTCGCAGAAGGAGAGCAATACACCGATCACCCCCTCAACTGGAGTGGAATATTGGAAAACAGGGAAGAGCTTTCCCACGGCAGTGATAAATTCCTGGAAGTCAAAGAGCTGTGGAAGATCTTCGGCCCCAAGGCCGAAGATCTATTGCAGTCCGACCTGAAATTCTCATCAAAACAGGAAATATTGGATCAGACCGGTTGTGTGGTGGGTTTACGCAATGTTTCCTTCAATGTGCGACGGGGCGAGTTTTTTATGCTCATGGGGCTTTCCGGCAGCGGCAAATCAACCTGCATCAGGTGCTTGCTGCGTCTCATCGAGCCTACGGCAGGTCATGTCCTGGTCAATGGAGAGGATATCTGTGCCTTCGACAAAGCCACACTGATGAGCCTTCGCCGCAAGACTTTCGGCATGGTTTTTCAGCACTTTGGGCTGTTTCCCCACTACACCGTTCGCGACAATGTGGCATATGGTCTCAAGGTGGGAGGGGCTTCCAGAGTCGAAAGTTACGAAAAGGCTCAAAAAGCCATCGAGACGGTCGGGCTCAAGGGATGGGAGGATTATTTGCCGGGATCTTTGAGCGGCGGCATGCAGCAGCGAGTAGGCATTGCCAGGGCCCTTGCCAAGGATCCCGAAATCCTGCTCATGGATGAGCCCTTCAGTGGTCTGGACCCTCTCATCCGTCGCGAAATGCAGGATGAACTGGTGGAATTGCAGGACAAGCTGCATAAAACCATCATTTTTGTGACCCACGATCTGCACGAAGCACTCAAGCTGGGAGACCGCATCGCGATCATGCGCGATGGCGAAATCATTCAGTTGGGCACTCCGGAAGACGTGGTCACCTCGCCCGCCGATGATTATGTGCGAGAGTTCGTCCAGGATGCTTCTCCCGCTAAAATCTTGACCGCCGACCGCATCAAGGAAGAGCCCTCGCTGCTCATCTACGAGTGGCAGGGGCCGCACGTGGTGCGACACCTGCTGCGAGCGGCCCGGCGTCAAAATGCATTTGTCGTGTCAAAACATCACACCCTGCTGGGACTGGTGACGCGAGAGGGCATTGACGATCTCATCAAGCAGGGCGCCGCCTCCATAAAGGAGGCGATCCTCGCGGATGTCCCCAAATGCGAGCCGCACACAATCGTGGAAGATCTTTTTCCCCTCGCCACTTCCAGCCATTTTTCCATAGCCGTCACTGACAGCGCAGGCAGATTCCTGGGAGTGATTCACGACCGCACCATCCTCGACAGCATGATCTCGGACAGGGAGGAAACCAACAATGACTAAGTTTCCTGCAAATATTCAGATTCCACTGGCGACCTGGGTAGATGAATTGATGGACTGGATTCTCGCCCATTGGGGTGGCTTTTTTGACGCCCTGGGTGATATTCTCCTGCAAGTGCTGCTCTACATCGAAAAGTTCTTTCTTGTGATGCCGTGGTACGTGGTTCTCATTCTCGTGGGGTTGGTCGCCTGGAGGGCCCTGGGCCGCTGGTGGCACGGACTGGTTATGGCGGCTCTGTTGTTCGTCATAGGCACCTTCGGCTACTGGCGACTGGCTATGATGACTCTGGGGCTGGTGACGTCGGCGGTCATCATTTCCCTGACCATAGGGATCCCCGCCGGCATTCTGATGGCCAGAAACAACCTGGTCGAGCAGTTGCTGAGACCCTTTCTGGACGCCATGCAAACCATGCCCAGCTTCGTGTACCTGATTCCTGCACTGATGCTGTTCGGGCTGGGAAAAGTTCCGGCAGTATTCGCCACCATCATTTATGCGGTGCCGCCGGTCATCCGCCTGACCAACGTGGGAATACGCCAGGTGCCGCAGACCGTCCTGGAGGCCGCTGAATCGCTGGGGTCGAGCTCTCGCCAGATTCTGTTCAACGTGCAGCTGCCTCTTGCCTTCCCCTCCATCATGGTCGGCGTCAACCAGACGACCATGATGGCCCTTTCCATGGTGGTGGTGGCGTCCATGATCGGTGCACGAGGATTGGGCCTCGAGGTCCTGCTGGCGATCAATCGTATCGAGGTCGGCCGCGGATTTGAAGCGGGCTTAAGCATCGTCTTCCTGGCTATCATCATCGATCGCATCACACACGCTCTGGCAGCCAGGCAGCGTCAGTTTACATCCCATTAGGACATTAGGGCAAACGGGGGAAGGTTGTGCACCGGTTTGCCCCAATAATTTATTTAAGCTTCGGCTAAGGGTTTATACTGTTGAACTTTGGACGAATTCCCATGCCTTGTCGATCTCGGACGTATCGAAATACTTCTCGATGAGCTCTTTTTTTTCACTTCCAAACAACTTATTGTCGAGTTCCACGAGTACTTTTTTCAGCTTGCTGTCACCCACAACAGCAATGTGCCGCAAGTTGTTCAGATACTTGAGTGAATAAATTGAATCCTGCAAAATTGCGCTGAGTCTCACTTTGCCGGGGGCCAAATTGTCTATCTTCACCAGTACGTTTACACGATGATGCCCCTCGGCCAGCTTGCTTTCGAAAAGCTTTTTGAATTCTTCAACATCCGCTGTAGTGTATTCACGACTAATTTCCACTCCCAGCACATTGCCCTCACTTTTTAAGACCTGTAACATTCTTTCTCCCTGTCTTTGATGAACTGTGATCGGCCCTGTAACGTCAGTCGCCAGCAGCGTCACGCCAGATCTCCTTCAGTCGTTTGTCACGGCCGCAACCATACCGGTAGAACTTGTAACGCACCGGATTCTTGCGATAATAGTCCTGATGATACTCTTCGGCCGGGAAAAATTCCGCTGTCGGCCCAATCTCGGTGACGACCGGGCGGTTTGCACCAAGTGAGTTTTGCAGTCGAGCCTTTGATGCTTCAGCCTGTTTCCTTTGTTCTTCGTCATGATAAAAGATGGCCGAACGATATTGGCTGCCGCGATCGCAAAACTGGCCATGGGCGTCGAAGGGATCCACATTGTGCCAAAAGACCTCGAGCAAATCGGTATAGCTGATCTTTTCAGGATCGTAGAGAATTTGAATGGCTTCGGCGTGGCCGGTCGCGCCCGCGGAGACTTCCTCATAAGTCGGCCTGGCCTTGTGTCCTCCCGTGTAACCCACGGTTGTTGAAACAACCCCCTCGAGCTTATCAAACGGCGGCTGCATACACCAGAAACAGCCGCCTGCGAAGGTAGCCGTCGCCCGCTTCTTGTCGCTTTGAGCAGGGTTGACGGCAATAGCAGCGCTCAATAGAAATGGGGCCAGTGAGCTGATCGTAAAGATAAAAGTGAATAGCGCATAGGGTCGCATACCTTGTAGCCTCCTATTGGACCAAGTCATTGATGAGCAACGCGCGGTAAAGAGCTGCAGCAATGTTCCACGGTTAATCTGCCTGATTTCTCGGACTCCATCTAATGGTAAGTATTGTTCTGATGGGCTCAAGGGATAGCCGTCGGTTATTGTGCCCGTGTTCCTGCGAGTTCGAATATCCGGCTTTGTTTTCCTTCGCGTTTGTTTTAATCGATGCTCCGCTGTGATCGCGGCTTGATATTTTTGTTGTTTTACGTCATTCTAGGCTCGACGAGTTGCCGCTTTCCGAACGAATTCTTTGCCAACACTCATCGCCCCATATCCTTCGTGTGACGAGTTTCATGGCAACCCGAGATTTTTTGATCCATTGAATTCAACCAGTCCGCCCCGCTCCACCCCAATAAGAATGGTTTTAACACGTGATGTGGATGCACCTTGGTGCTCGGGGCAAAAGGGACAGGAGATTCTTTTCCAATGTACAGGCGGGCGACGCAGGAAAGGGATAGCGGAATCGAGTCCATCCTCGATTACCTCATGGAAAAGAGGGGCTTTGATTTTTCCGGATATCACCCGGCCATGCTCGAGCGTCGCATCGGCCACCGCATGATCACTGCACATTGCAGCAATTATCATGACTATCTCGCCTACGTCAAAGACAGTACGAGTGAAATGGATCAGCTCCTCGATGCCATCACCATCAATGTGAGCCGGTTTTTCCGGGACACACTGACTTTCGAAGTGCTCGCCGAGCGAATCCTGCCGTTTATCGTCCACGAAAAAATTCGACTTGGGGATCGCTCCCTGCGGATCTGGTCAGCCGGTTGTGCCATGGGTGAGGAACCTTATTCCGTTGCCATCCTGATCCATGAGCTGCTGTGCAGGGAAGAGCTTGTCCTGGACGTGCACATTTTTGCCACCGACATTGACGCCCGTGTGTTGAAAGACGCCCTCAGGGCCGTCTATCCTGTCTCCAGTGTGGACCATATCAAGTATCGACTGCTTATCAAGTACTTCACCCAAGAGGGGGGATCATTTCGCCTGGTCCCGGAAATCCGGCAGTTGGTGACATTTTCCCTTTACGACATGCTGGATACAAAGCATTGTGTTCCGCCGGAGAGCATCTTTGGAAATTTTGATCTGGTGTTTTGCCGGAACCTACTGATTTATTTCAACCCCAAGTATCAGCAAACCATTTTTGCCAAGCTGCATCATGCCCTCGCCCGCAATGGCTACCTCATTCTGGGCGAAGCGGAAGCGCCGACGTTGAAATACCAGCGCTATTTCAGCCGGGTGTTGGACTTCAGCCCGATCTATCGCAAAAGATAGGAACAGGTGACCAGTGCAATACAAGAATCCGAAAATCAGTACGCAACTGAAGATGGGCCTGGGGGTCGTCCAGCTATTCGTCATATTCCTGGGTGTCGTAGCCTGGGTGCAAACGAGCCTGCTGTGGCAGAGCACCAAAGATCTGTACTCTCATCCGTTTATGGTAAGCAGGGCGGTGGGCCAGATCATTTCTGATGTGTTGACCATACATCGGGGAATGAAAGACATTTGCCTGGCGGATAATGGACGGGAGCGGAAAGCGATCCAGCGGGACATGGAAACGCTTGAAGCCGACGCCCGGCGGCAGTTTGATATACTCTATGAGCGTTACCTGGGAAATCGACAAGACCTGGATGCCGCCTTCAACGCCCTGGTCCAGTGGAACAGCATCCGCCGGGAGACCATCCGCTTGCTGCAAGCAGGGCACACGGCCGAAGCGATGCAGCGCACCAAGCCGACCGGCGTCGGCGGAAGCCATGCGGATAAGCTGCTCGGCTACGTCCAGAAAGTGAGTGACTTTGCCCGACAAAAGGCGGACGATTTTTTTCAGGAAGCCACTCGGCAGCATAATTTTTTGAGGGTGCAGCTGGCGGTGGTGGTTGGTCTTATTCTGGCGCTTACGGCAGGGGGCGGCATCCTCTTGTATCGGCGGATTCGCGAGCCTTTAAAAGACCTGACTGCGGTGACGGAATGTTTTCAAAGAGGCGATCTTGACGCTCGCAGTCAGTATGCCTCCGCCAACGAATTTGGCAGCCTTTCGGCCGCCTTCAACCAGATGGCGGAAGCCATTTCGCTGCGCGTCGAAACGGAGCAGAAGGGAACTCTGATAGCCGAAGCACTGATCACTGCCAATGAAACCAAGGCATTTGCGGAAACCGTCCTGGAGAAATTCATGGACATCACCGGCTCCAGCTTCGGGGCTTTTTACCTGCGGGATAAGAATGATGGGTTGTTTTCCCCCTTGGCTGCCATTGGAGTCAGCCGGGAACTGCTGGAGCCGTTCGACGCCTCAAGCTTCGAAGGGCAGCTCGGCCTGCCTTTGAAGACCGGCAGGGCATCCCACATCCGCGACATTCCCGAGGAGACCCTCTTTACTTTCAAGACGTTTGCGGGTACGGCGATTCCCCGGGAGATCATCAGCCTTCCCGTCATGGTGGACGAAAAGGTCCGGGGCATGCTTTGCCTGGCCACTGTCAGCGCCTATACAAAAGCTTCTTTGGTGATCCTGAGCAAGCAATCAATGACTGCCCTGAGCACGGCCTTTTCCAATCTGCTGGCCAATGACGAGACGCGGCGGCTGACCGAGGAGCTGCGTGGCAAAAATGTGGAACTGACGGCCCAGCAGGAGGAACTGCAGATGCAGGCGGAGGAGCTGCGGCAGCAGTGGGAAGAATTGCAGGAGCAGAATATTCAATTGGAGCAGCAGCGGCTGGCGGTGGAAGAGGCCAGCCGACTGAAGAGCCAGTTCCTCTCAAACATGAGCCACGAGCTGCGCACACCGCTCAATTCCGTATTGGCCCTCTCACGTGTCTTGATGATGCAGGCCAGGAATAAATTGAGCGATGAAGAGCTCAACTATCTGGAAATTATTGAGCGCAACGGCAAAAACCTGCTGACCCTGATTAACGATATCCTGGACCTTTCCAAGATCGAGGCGGGCAGAATGGACCTGCACCCACGCTCTTTTTCATTAAGCCTGGTCCTCGAAAATGTCGTGCAAAGCATCTTGCCTCTGGCCGAAGAAAAACGCATTGGGATCCATGCTCAAGTCCCTGCAAACCTCCCACCCATCGAAAGTGATGAGCTGCGGGTCGCACAGATTCTCCAGAACCTGCTGGCCAATGCCGTCAAGTTCACCGACAAGGGGAGTGTGACCATTGCTGCCACGTGTGATGAGGAGAGAGTCTCAGTGCAGATCGCGGATACAGGGATTGGCATTGCGCAGGAGGATATCCCCTTTATCTTTGATGAGTTTCGACAGGCAGATGGATCGTCCTCGAGACGCCATGAAGGTTCAGGACTGGGGCTGGCGATAGCTCGCAAGGCGGCTCATCTGCTGGGCGGTAACATTGCTGTGAGCAGCACGCTGGGTGCCGGATCTACCTTCACCCTGACTCTTCCCCTCGTTTGGCAGGGGGCAACACCGGCTCATGAGCCCCTCAGTGTGGGAAGCACTGTAGGTTCCAGGCATGCCGAAAAGACCATTCTGATCGTAGAGGATGAGCCGCAAACCGCCGCGATGATTTCCCGTTACCTGTTCCAGGAGGGTTACCGTACAGTCATTGCCCTGTCCGGGGAGGAGGCTTTGAAGCTGGCCGCCAGTGAGCTTCCCTTTGCCGTCACCCTGGACATCATAATGCCGGACATGGACGGCTGGGAGGTTTTGCAGGGGTTGAAGCAGAATCCTGCTACCAGAGATATCCCGGTGATTGTTGTCTCTGTGTCAGAAGAAAAAGAGACCGGTTTCGCCCTCGGTGCCATCGGCCACGTCACCAAGCCGGTTCACAAGAAGCGGTTGATCTCGGAAATCCGTAGGCTCGGCAGCCCGGCAATGCGCTCCATCATGATCGTGGATGACAACGAAATAGACCGCCTGGAAATAGGGCGGATCGTTGCAGCGGCAGGTCTGACGCCGGTCGTTGCACAAAGCGGATCCGCCTGTCTCGAGATGATCGAGAAAGAGGCTCCCGACCTCCTGGTTCTCGATTTGATGATGCCCCCGCCGGACGGCTTTGCCGTGCTGGAAAAAATCCGCAGCAAACCAGGCCTGCGAGACCTGCCGGTCATCGTTGTGACGGCAAAGGATCTGACGGAGGAGGACCGGAGCAAATTGAGCGGCAATGTGTTTACGGTACTGGAAAAGAGCGCAGCAACAGCGCCGACGCTGCTGCGGGAAATTAAAAGAATCCTGCTCAGGCTGGAGTATCTGCCGAAACCGCAGGCCTCTGAGAAGTCGCCCGATGCTCCCCGGATTCTCCTGGTCGAAGACAACGAGGCGGCTATCATCCAGTTGCGATCGGTCCTGCAGGAGGCGGGCTATGTGGTGGAAGTGGCGCGCGGTGGGCAGGAGGCCTGTGCCTATGTGTCTCATACCGTCCCCGACGGGATCGTGCTGGATCTGATGATGCCGGAAGTCGACGGGTTTGCGGTCCTGGAAAAAATCCGCGGCAGTACGGTTACGGCAAATATTCCGGTGTTGGTGCTCACCGCCAAGGATTTGACTGCAGAGGACTTTAAAAGACTCAGCGCCAACCACATCCAACAGTTGGTGCAGAAGGGGGATGTGGACCGGGAAAGCCTGCTGGCAAAGATGAAAACCATGCTGGGCGGGAAATTGGGTGCGGCCCCTGTAGAACTGCAGCCCGACGGCACGCGTGCGCTGCGGGATAGCACTCAGGCAGCTCGCTTGCGGGGCGGCTCACAGGCAGCAACCGTCCTCATCGTGGAAGACAATCCGGATAACATGACCACGCTAAAAGCCGTGTTACAGGACCGTTATCAAATTCTGCAGGCGACAGACGGTGAAGAGGGTTTGCGGATCGCTTCTCAAGCCTGTCCTGACCTGATTCTTCTGGATATTGCCCTGCCCAAGATGGACGGTTTTGCGGTGGTGCGGCAGCTCAAAGATGATGAGAACCTGCGTCACATTCCGGTGATCGCTCTGACCGCGCAGGTCATGAAGGGTGATCGGGAAAAAATTGTGGAAGCGGGCTGTGACGACTACATTCCCAAGCCGATCGAACCGGAGAGCCTGCTGAGCAAGATTCGTCGATGGCTGAAAGGATGATGGAGGGAGTATGCCGAGAATACTGGCGGTTGACGATAAGATGGACAACCTGGTCGTTCTGGCCGCCTTGCTGAAAAACTTAATGCCCGAGTGCTTTGTAAGCACTGCCCAGTCGGGCGTGGAGGGAATAGAAAAGGCGCGATCGGAGCGGCCCGACGTCATTTTGCTGGATGTCAAAATGCCCGTCATGGACGGCTATGAAACGTGTCGGCAGCTGAAAGCCGATGTCGCCACCAGCCACATCCCGGTGGTCATGATCACCGCCATCAGGACCGATGCCGAAAGCCGCACCAAAGGGTTGGATCTGGGAGCGGATGCCTTTCTGTCCAAACCGATCGATTCCGCTGAACTGGTGTCACAGGTCAGGGTCGCCCTGCGCATCAAGAAGGCAGAGGATGCGCTGCGGCGTGAGCGGGATTTGCTGGAGCGCATCGTTCAGGAAAGGACCGCCGCCCTGCGCGAAAGTGAACAGCGTTTTCGTCAAATTTATGAACATGTGGCCTTCGGGATTGCACGGGTTTCCCTTGATTTTCGGATTGAAAATGCCAATCAAGCTTACTGCGGCATGCTGGGATACACCGAGGAACAACTGATCGGCAAGTATCTGAAGGATATTACCGCTCCGCAAAGCCTGGAGGAGAATCTTGAGCTGCAGTCGCAACTGGCCAGAGGCACAATCAATCACTATCGCATGGAGAAGCAATTCATTCACCGTGATGGCCATGTGGTCCACGGGCTGCTCGATGCCACTCTAATCAGAAGTCCACAAGGCCGGCCGGCGCATTGTATCAGCTGTATTGTCGACATCACTGAGCGCAAGCGTGCGGAAGAATCATTGCGCCGCAGCGAAGAAGCCCTCAATCGGGCCCAGAAGCTGGAGTCCATCGGCCGCTTGGCGGGTGGCGTTGCCCATGATCACAACAACATGCTGGGAGTGATTCTAGGATACACAGAAATGGCGCTGGAAAAGGTGCCTGCGGATGATCCGCTGCATGCCGACTTGATGCAAATCCTGCATGCAACCCGCCGCTCGACCGATCTCACCCGGCAACTGCTCGCTTTTGCCCGCAGACAAACCATTGTTCCCAGGGTGCTGGATCTAAATGAAACTGTCGAGAGCATGCTCAAGATGCTGCGCCGCCTGATTGGTGAAGATATCGACCTGGCATGGCTGCCGGCATCGGACTTGGGGCTGGTCAACATGGACCCCGCCCAGATCGATCAAATTCTGGCCAATTTATGTGTCAATGCCCGGGACGCCATCGCGGGAGTGGGCAAAGTGACCATAGTGACAAACAATGTGACGATCGGTGAGGAGAACGACGACAGGAACGATGGTGCGGCACCGAAGGAGTATGTTTTATTGGCTGTGAGCGACAGCGGCTGCGGCATGGACAAGGGAAAGCTGGAGCATATATTTGAACCGTTTTTCACCACCAAAGAAGTGGGGGTGGGCACGGGTCTGGGGTTGGCGACCGTGTATGGCATAGTCCAACAAAATAACGGCCTCATTGAAGTCTCCAGCAATCCGGGAACAGGAACCACCTTCAAGATATTCCTGCCGCGCATGGTGGGGGAAGCCGCTGGGCCGAGCGCACAGGTTGTGGAAGAAATCCCACAGGGCAGTGGGGAAATGGTGCTGCTGGTAGAAGACGAGGCGGTGATGCTGAAGATGGGTCAAGCGATGCTGGAAAGATTGGGTTACCGGGTGCTGATTGCAAACACGCCGGATGACGCCCTGCGAGTTGCTGCGGAACATGGTGACGCAATCGATCTCCTCATCACCGATGTGGTCATGCCAAAACTGAACGGGCGGGAGCTCGCCGACAGATTGCAGTCGCTGCACCCCAATCTCAGGACTCTTTTCATGTCCGGCTACACAGCCAATGTCATAGCCCACCGGGGTGTGCTGGAAGAAGGCGTGCACTTCATTCAAAAGCCGTTTTCCAATCGAGATCTGGCCCAGAAGGTGAGAGCAGCCTTAAGAACTTGATGCCCTGCAGGGAGCTATTGCACGGGTGGATCCCTCGAGCAAAACCATATGCCACCTCAAAAATCGCCGGAAATGTGTTTCACCGCCCAGATATCCGGACTGACCGGATTCTTGATGGCTGCGGCCAGACGGTTCAAAAATTCTGTACGGGGTATTTCCCGGGCACCAAAATTCTTGAGGTGGTGCGTGGATATCTGGCAATCAATCAACTGATACTCTGAACGCTGCAGCATTCTGACGAGATGGACAAAGGCAACCTTGGACGCATCGGTCCTTTGGGTGAACATGGACTCGCCGAAAAAAACCCGTCCAATGGCCACGCCGTAAAGACCTCCCACCAATTCCCCCTCCATCCAGCTTTCAATGGAATGGGCAAATCCCAGTCGATGCAGACGGCAATAAGCGTCGATCATATCCGGCAGGATCCAGGTGCCTTCGCCCTGAGTCCGACGTATCTCGGCACACCGTTGTATGACCTGACCAAAGGACCGGTCCACAGTCACCGTAAAAAGGTTTTTCTTGATCACTCTTTGAAGGCTCTTGGAGATTCGAAGTTCATGCGGAAACAGGACAAGCCTGGGGTCGGGCGACCACCAGAGGATGGGGGTGTGCTCGGAATACCAGGGGAAAATCCCCAATCGATAGGCAAGCAGCAGACGTTCGGGGGAAAGGTCTCCGCCTATGGCCAACAGTCCGTCCGGTTCCGCATAGTGGCAGGGAGGGAACAGCAGCGCTTTGGTCAGTCGGAAAATGGGCATGGCTACAAAGGCACATGGTCTGGATGCGGCCCTAGTCCTCCAAAAAGGAAAAGGTCAGATTTTCACCGGACCGCATGTAGTCTTCTTGCAATCCCTCTGTCGGTCTGTCTATCCGCACCCGGCCTCCGTTCTGCAATCGGCCAAACAGGATCTCTTCCGCCAAAACGTCTTTGATCTCATTTTGAATAAGCCTTGCCAACGGTCTCGCTCCGAATGCCGCATCGTATCCATTTTCAGCCAGCCACAGGCGCGCCGGTGCAGTCAGCTCAAAGTGGATCTTCTTTTCGGACAACTGAATTTCCAGCTCGGCGATGAATTTGTCGACGATCCTTTCCATGATTTCGATAGTCAGACCGCTGAATGGTACCGTCCCGTCCAACCGGTTCCTGAATTCGGGACTGAAGAGCTTTTCCACGGCCTTGACCCCCTTGGCGGTCCGGTTTTCGTTGTCCATGTTGCCGAAACCGATGGCGGGGCTGTTCATTTCCCGAGCACCGGCGTTGGAGGTCATGAGTAATATGACGTTGCGAAAATCGGCCTTTTTCCCGTTATTGTCCGTCAAAGTGGCATGATCCATGACCTGCAGCAGAATACTGAAAAGATCCGGGTGAGCCTTTTCGATTTCATCCAGCAACAAAACGCTGTACGGATTCTTGCGTATTGCGTCAGTGAGAAGACCACCCTGATCGAATCCGATGTAGCCGGGAGGCGCGCCGATTAAACGCGCAACCGTATGCTTCTCCATATATTCGCTCATGTCGAAGCGCACAAAGTTGACCCCAAGTATGCCGGCCAGCTGCAGTGCCACCTCGGTCTTGCCTACACCCGTTGGCCCGATGAGCAGGAACGATCCGATGGGCTTGGTCGGGATACGCAGTCCGGCCCGCGAACGCTTTATGGCTTTGCTCAACATTTCAATGGCAACATCTTGGCCAAAGACCCGGTTCTTGAGCTCATCTTCCAAATGTTGAAGGCGCAATTGATCGTTGGATGAAACGCTGCGCGCCGGTATCTTCGCCATGCGTGCAACGACGATCTCAATATCCTTGGGATTGACCACCTTGCGAACGCGACGATCCTTTTTGAGCCTCAAGCTCGCCGCCGTCTCGTCGATCACATCAATGGCCTTGTCCGGCATATAGCGATCGTTGATATGGCGCGCAGCGAGATCGGCGGCCGTTCTCAATGCCGCATCCGTGTAGCGTATCTGATGGTGTTCCTCGTAGTAGGATTTAAGTCCCTGCAAGATCTGGTAAGTTTCCTCGACGGACGGCTCGCGGATTTCAACTTTTTGAAAACGGCGGCTCAACGCCCTGTCCTTTTCAAAGTGATTCTTATATTCTTCGTAGGTGGTTGATCCGATGCAGCGAATGCCGCCGCTCACCAGCACGGGTTTGAGAATGTTGGAGGCGTCCATGGAGCTGCCGCTGGTGGCCCCGGCTCCGACCACTGTATGGATTTCATCGATGAAAAGAATAGCTCCCGGTTTCTTCTTGAGCTCCTGAATGACCCCCTTCAACCTGGCTTCAAAATCGCCGCGAAATTTAGTTCCTGCCAGCAGGGCACCCATGTCCAAAGCGAATATCTCCACGTCATGGAACGTACCGGGGACTTCCCTGTGCGCGATTTTGCGCGCTAAACCTTCGGCGATGGCCGTTTTGCCGACCCCCGGATCGCCTACAAAAATCGGGTTATTCTTGGTGCGTCTGCCCAGTATTTGCAACGTTCTGAGGATCTCGTCTTCACGTCCGATGAGAGGGTCAATGAGTCCTTCCGATGCCCGCTGAATCAGATTGACGGTAAAACTTTCCAGGGCACCGGCCTTGCGCGTTTCCTGTTTCTGGTCGGGAGCGGGGGCCAGAGAAGGCCTTTCGTTGGGTGCATTTTCCGGTTCTGCGACCTTGGAGATGCCGTGGGAAATGTAGCTCAACACATCCAGCCTGGTAACCCCTTGAGCTTTGAGAAAATATACCGCATAGGAGTGTTCTTCGTAGAACATGGCGGCGAGTATGTCGCCCGCATCTACCTCTTTTTTCTCGGCTCCCTGAACATGCATGATGGCTCTTTGAAGCACTCTTTGCACGCTCATGGTCTGGACGGGATCCTGGTCATGGCCTTCCGGCAGCACCTCGACCCTTTCCTTGAAAAACTTTTCCAGGCGCTCCTTCAAGGTTTCCAGGTCGGCACCGCAGTGGTGCAGTATGCGCCTGCCTGTCACATCATAGAGCATGGCATAGAGGATATGTTCCAGAGTAAAAAATTCATGGCGCCTGGTTTTAGCCTCTTTGATCGCCGCCGCAAATGTGATTTCTAGTTCCCTGTTAATCATTTATGCTTCTTCCATGGTGCATTGTAATGGAAAACCGTTCTTCCTCGCCAAATGGTGGACTAATTCGACTTTTGTCTCCGCCAGTTCAACGGTGTAGACACCGCAAACCCCCACTCCGTTTCTGTGAATGAGCAGCATGATGCGGGTCGCTTCTGCGGGAGGTTTGTAAAAGACTTTTTGCAGTATTTCCACCACGAACTCCATGGTGGTGTAATCGTCGTTGTGCAGCAGCACCTTGTACATTGGGGGCTCTTCGAGCTCTTCTTCAACACCACTCGCCAGTTCTTCCCCAAAATCAGGATGATGCTCACTCATCCCCGCTCCTTCCTTTCACCATCAATTCCCAGACATCAAGAATCGAGCAGAAGACCCGGTCAGGAGTCGCCAAGGCATCACACACACCGTTGTAGCGGTCTCTACGTCACCAGATCCCTGGCTCCTGTCCAGTCGACAGCGCAACCTCCTGACCAGGAAAGCTCTTACAAATCTCGCCCCTTTATGAGATAATTTAGAATAACTTTTTCCGCTGAAGAGTCAACCCGCGCACAGCTCAGCGGGCGCGGATATAATTATGGGAAGGGAGTCATTTATGGCGGGGAATACCTTCGGGCGCATCTTCTGCGTCACTACCTGGGGCGAATCTCATGGACCTGCCCTTGGAGCTGTGATTGACGGCTGTCCACCAGGCATTGCTTTGATGGAGCAGGACATCCAATCGGACCTGGACAGGCGCAAGCCGGGGGGCCGGTTTACATCGCCTCGTCGCGAAGCGGATCGGGTTGAGATTTTATCCGGGGTTTTTGAGGGAATCACTACTGGAACCCCCATCAGTCTTATCATCTACAACCGGGACGTGAGGAGCAAAGATTATGGTGCGCTGGCCAAGCTTTATCGTCCCGGGCATGCGGATCGCACCTACGAACAGAAATACGGGGTGAGGGACTGGCGCGGCGGAGGACGCAGTTCGGCCCGGGAAACCGCGGCCCGGGTGGCAGCTGGAGCCGTTGCGCGCAAGTTTCTGCGCCAGTGCGGTATTGCTGTGCAGGCTTACACCAAAGTGTTGGGAGGTGTGCGGGCACGCAGGCATGAGTGGGATGAAATCAATCGCAATGCTTTCTACTGTGCCGATCCGGAATGCGTCCCGGCGATGGAGGCGCGCATAAGGGAAGTCAAGGAGGCGGGAGATTCGATCGGTGGCATTGTCGAAGTGTGTGTCCGCGGATGCCCGCCCGGATTGGGAGAACCCGTCTTCGATAAAATCGATGCGCAGCTTGCCGGAGCCCTCATGTCCATCGGCGCGGTCAAGGGGGTTGAGATCGGGGACGGATTTGTGTCGGCCGGAATGCTCGGCAGTGAGCACAATGATCCCATTACCGCGCAGGGCTATGCAAGTAATCATGCAGGGGGGACACTGGGAGGCTTATCCAACGGATCGGATATTATCATACGCGTGGCTGTCAAACCAATACCTTCCATTTCTATCCCGCAACAAACCGTCACCACCTATGGTGAGTCGGCAACCGTTGCCGTAAAGGGCCGTCATGACGTTTGTGCTATCCCGCGTATCGTGCCCGTTTGTGAAGCGATGGTGCTGCTGGTTGTGGCCGATCTGATGCTGCATCCGTTCCCGCGATCGGTTGAGTCTTGAAATCCATTGCAAGTCGTGTTTTTATGTCAAATTCCTACTGCTGAATGCGGAATTCTTAATGACCAACAAGTCCAATAGGTTCTGACAGTGCATTGATTGATGCGGGTGAAATGAAGGTCTCCACATTGCGCAACATAGATCGATGGCTCGGGACGGGGATCACCCTGGCTTTGACCATGGTCTGTAAATTGCAAAACATTTTGCGGACCCATCGTGCAGGGCCGGTCAAAAAGATTCTTTTCGTAAAGCCGGCCGAGCAGGGATCGACCGTGTTGGCCCATGCGGCAATTCTTCGCGCCACAAAGATGGTGGGCCGACAAAACGTATACTTTTTGGTGTTCGAGGAAAACCGCTTCATCCTCGATGCGCTGGATGTCATCCCGGGCAGGAATGTGATTTGCATCAAGACCGATTCCCTGGTTTCTCTGGTGGTCTCAGCCATGGCAGCCATTCGACGCATGAGATCTCTGGAGCTGGATTCAGCCGTGGACATGGAGTTTTTTGCCAGGGCCTCCGCCATTTTTACCTATTTGAGCGGCGCCGTGCGACGCGTCGGCTTTCATTCCTACGCCGGTGACGGACCTTATCGAGGCAATTTGATGACTCACCGGCTGGTGTACAACCCTCATATCCATACTGCGCAATCCTTCGAAGTCATGGTTGAAGCTCTCAACCATCCTGCTGAGCTCTTCCCGGCTTTTGGCATGCCGGCGCCGGCCCTGAGCCGCAGCGCCCTGCCGACCTTTGCGCCGCAAGCGGATGAGATCGCGGCGGTGAGATCCATGATCCGCGAGTTGACAGGACAGGCTCAACCTCCCCCGATGATTCTCTTGAATGCCAATTGCAGCGATTTGCTTCCGCTCAGGAGATGGGACCGCCACAAATACGTCCAATTGGCACAGCGCCTTCTGGTTCGCTATCCGGCCGTTTATATTGCCTTTACAGGGGCTCCAAACGAGCAGGCATTGGTCGAGCATCTGGTCCTTGAGGTTGGCTCGGAACGCTGCTTCAGCCTGGCAGGGCGTACGACGCTCCGACAGCTCCTCATTGTCTATGCGGCAGCCGAAGTGCTTGTCACAAACGACAGTGGCCCCGCTCATTTTGCCACCCTGACGCCCATCGACGTAATTACGCTGTTTGGACCGGAAACGCCCCGCCTTTTTGCCGCTCCGTGCGAGCGCAGCCATGTCATCTGGGCGGGTACTGTGTGCAGCCCGTGCGTCAATGCGTATAACAACCGCCAGTTGACATGCAGGAACAATCTTTGTATGCAGCTTATTTCGGTCGACGAAGTTTATGACAAGGTTTGCGCCGTTTTTGACAGGCGTGTTGAGAATCACTCGAATGGCATGCAGGCTGCGATATGAAAACAGACGCAACAGTGGCTCGCCGGTACCCCTCGGATTTTAGATGGCTCGGTCTGTTTATCTGAACATCAGGAGATTGTTGTGGAAATCAAGTCAGTGCTGCTTGTGCGTGTGACCTCGGCGGTAGACAAAGAGGTTGATCACCCGCAGTTTTTTGATCCCTGCTATCCTCTAAAATACATTCAGGCGGGCTTGGAAACCTACCGTGACCTCCAGGTAACCAATGTCGATTGCTGGATTCATCCGATGGGCGTGGCCGAACTGCTCGAACTGGCAGACCATATCCGCCCGGATTTGATTGTAGTTTCAGCGTCCAGCTTTGACGTTCAGGTGGCCGACCAGTTTGCTGCAGCTTTGAAGCGCAGACCCGAGCCACCCCTCATTGTCGGCATAGGACAGGGGTACTACTCGAAAAACGGCAAGGAAAACTCAGCGGGTCATCCCTACGATGCGATTCTTCTGGGCGAGCCCGAGGAAGTGTTTTTTCGCCTTTTTGAATGGATCAGGCGGGGTGGGGTCGAACAGGGCGAGACGTGGCAGAAGCATTTTCTCAACCATTACCTCGAGGGGCGGCGATTCGTCGTGACCGATGCTGATCGGCTCCCATTCCCTTCCTACACCAAGGAAGAGTTGGAAGCATACCGCTCGATTTTTCCGGTTCGCGTTCCCAAACGGGTCATTTGGGGCTATATCATCGCCCTGCGAGGCTGCCCGCATAATTGCGTTTTTTGCAGTGAAGTCATGCGGGTAAGCGTCGGTAAGAAGCTGCGCAAACGTTCACCTGCCAACGTGGCCGACGAATTTGAACATATGGCGCGCCAGGGAGTGAACATAATCTCCTTTCAAGACGACAGCTTCTCTGCACACCGGGGATTTGTCCGGGAGATCTGCCGGGAACTGATCGCACGCAAATCTGACATCCCATGGATGGCGCGCGTGCGTGTCGATGAAATCGATTATGACCTTCTCAAGGTGATGAAGCAGGCGGGTTGCGTCATGCTGGGCATCGGGGTGGAATCCGGTTCGCAACGCATCATCAACGCTATGAACAAGACCACGAAGACTCAACCGTGGCCGCAACTTTGCCGGCGGGTATTCAACTGGACGCGCGAGCTCGGTATCGGAACCAACGCCTACTATGTGATTGGCAATCCGACTGAAACCCGGCAGGAGATGGAGCAAACCATCCGCTTGGCTCAACAACTTGATTCGGACAGCATTCAAGTACACTTTTACACCCCTTATCCCGGTTCCAGGGCGTGGGAAATGTACCGGCATAAGCTGGCAGGGGTCGAACCGGCCGAAATGTTTCATTACGCAACGCCCAAGGTCAATCTCTCGGAAGTGCCGCTGGAAGACCTTGTAAAGCTACGTTCCGAATTTTACCTGCGCTACATATTGCGCCCGCGATTTGCTCTGAACCACCTGTGGAAGCATTGGCGGTTCTATCTGCATAACCCGGACATATTGAAAACACTTCTCGGCATCCGCAAGGTCTTCTGGAAAAAGGAGTCTACCAAACGGGAGTACAAGGCGGCTCTCTGCTGTAAAGCCGACTTCTAAGGAAACAGGATTGTTATGGCGCTCATCGGCACGGTACCTCGAAGATGTGTGAATCTTCCCCCGGGAACACTCAGGTTATTGATCACAAGTATTGTTACTAAATCGGTGCGTGAGGGTACGGCGCTGGAAGAATTCCCCAGGCGATTCGGCCAATGGTTGGGAGTGCCTTACGTGTTTGGCACTTCCTCCGGACGTACTGCGTTCCAGTTGACACTGGAGGCGCTCGATCTGGACAAGGGCGCGGAGATAATTTTCCCGGCCTTCACTTTTCCGGTGATGCCAATGGTGGCCAAGCTGCTGGGCTATAAGCCGGTTTTTTGCGATGTCGATCCACATACCTTCAATGCAGGGCCGGAGCACATAGAGCCAAAGATCAGCGAAAACACCGGTGCTGTTCTGGCCACTCATATCTTTGGACAACCATGCCCCATCGGCGAGATAGCGGAGTTGACAAAAAGCCGCGGCATCAAATTGCTTGAAGATTGTGCCCACGCTTGCGGGGTCAGGGTGAACGGTCGACAAGCGGGGGCCTTTGGTGATGTTGGAATATTTAGCTTTGCAGAAGGGAAGAACATGCCGTGCTTTGGTGGAGGAGCCATAGCCACGGCCGATTCGGGAATTGCCAAGCGGGCTCGGACGATACTATCGAAAACCCCCCTTCCTGAGACGAATGCGATCCTGGGGCAGGCGGCCTCCATATGGACCAAGTGGCTGGTGACCCGACCAGTGGTGTTCGGGCTGACCGCCTATCAGGTTTTGCGACTTAAGCTTGCTCTGGGGAAACCGCTCATGGATTCAGCTGTGGGGGAGGAGCTCCTCGATCGGTTTGCCGCGGCCCTGCCACTCATCGAACCTATGGCAAATTTACAGGCAGCCTTGGGATTGCTGCAACTTAGACATATCGATGCGTTTAACGAGGGTGCCCGGCAAAACGCTCGGGTGCTGACGGAAAATTTGGGAGAGGTTCCCTGGGTGCAGCCACCTAAAATGTTACGGGAAGACCACGTCTATGTCTACTATCCGCTCACGGTGGATCCCCGGAAACGCAATGATCTTAGAAACTTCCTGCTGCGTCATGGAATCGATGCCAAGACTACGGACATGACCGACTGCACGCAGCTCAAGCACTTTCGCTTTGAGAAGAAGCGCGATATTGAGCCGACTGTTCCGCGCGAGGCGTCGTTACTGGAAATCTGTGTCTATCCCATTATTCCGCAACGGCAGATGAAAAGAATAGCGCAGCTGATACGGTCATGGGCCGGCATCGCATAACCTCTTGAGTGAATGAAAGCATGATGGATGTCAACGGAGCGGCTTGAGCGAATCTTTTATGGCTTGAACGATGAGAATTTGGAACGTCTTGTGCGGGAGGTCCTGACGGAGGATCTTTCGGTAACCGAAGGAGGCATTCTCGAGCGTTTTGAAAGCGCAGCCGCTGAATTTTTCGGCGCCCGTCATGCCGTTGCCGCCTGCAACGGCACTGCAGCTTTGCACATGGCCTTGTTTGCTCTGGATATCCAGCCGGACGACGAGGTCATAATTCCCGCCTATGGATACTATGCCATGGCACTGCCTGTCTGCCTGTTGGGTGGTGTTCCCATATTTTGCGACGTTTGCGCCGACAATTTCACGGTGAATGTCGCAGAAGTCGAACAGGCGATAGGCCCTCGCACCCGTGCCGTCATAGCGCATCAGCCGTGGGGATGCCCCGCTGATGTGAGGGCCCTGAAGAGCCTGGCGCAACGACATCATCTGGCTCTCATCAGTGATTCATCGCACGCCCACGGAACCCTTTGGAACGATAGACCCCTGGGGTATTATTATGATTTTGTCTGCACCTCGTTTGGCAAAGGTAAGCTGATATCCGGGGGAGAGCTCGGAGTAGTCACCTGCAACGACGACCGCCTGCGTGACCGTATGTTGCTGTATGGTCATGTCAACCGTGTCCCCCAGGCTTTCATCACGGCGGAATACAAGCACATGCACAACTCCGTGGGGGTTAAGTATCGACCCCATCCCTTTGCCATGGCACTGGCCCTTGAGCAACTGCAAACCTATGGCGAACGGTCTCAACGGCTGGTTGAAAATGCACGACGATTCGAGCAAGGTCTCAGCTCGGTGCCCGGCTTTCAGACTTTTGTGACTGCGCGGGAAGGCAGCCGGGTCTATTGGCGTATTCCTGTGCGCGTCGATACTTCAGCCCTTGGCCCCTTGGAATCTGTTCTGCAGCGCTTGCAAGAGCAAAGCTGCCCCGTGGAAAGCAAGGGCGGTTTGCTTATCCCCGAACATAATGCACTGGTGAATTTCTATGGGGTAAAGACGCGTCGCCGGTTTCCCGTTGCGCAGCGCCTGCTTTCTGAGACCCTTCAGGTGAACGCCTTTGCTCTTTACGATGACAAAGCCGTCGAGCGCACGCTTGCTGGTTTTCGCGTTGTCGCCAATGGTAAGAACCCCGTCGGCATGGCATCACGATAAGGAATCTGGAATGGGACGCGAGCAACCTCTTCTGCTCAACGGGACCCAGTCATCTCCCAAGCTCTGGGGTTGGCAGTCCATTTTGAGTGGATCGGCAACGGTGGTTTTTCTTTCAGTGCTGGTCACATTGGTAGACTGGCAAAGTGTTTGGGATCAGATACTCGGTTGCAAAAAGCAGTATGTGCTGCTTGGAGCATTGTGCCATTATCTCTGTTACCCGGTGCGCGGTTGGCGCTGGCAACACAGTCTCGCCCATCTGCCCAGCAGGGCCCGCAGCTCCGATTACGGGCAAGTGGTTTTCTTTTATAACTTTGTCGACAATTTGGTGCCGGCTAAACTGGGAGATATCTATGGGGCACATCTGGCGAGGATAAATTTCGGCATCAGTCGCTCCGAAGCTATAGGGTCAATAGTGTTTCAGCGCACGCTCGATGCGTGGATCCTGCTGTCTTTGGCAATTTTGGCTTCCTGGCTGCTGTTGTCCTCACAGTTGCCCAATTCCGTGCTGTGGGCCTTGATCGGGGGCAGCGCCATCGCGTTGGGGTGTACCTTAATCATGCTGGTCTTCTTTATTCTCAATCAGTCGCTGCCCGGATGGATTCCAGAAAAGGTGCGAACTCTGATTCGCGCGTTTCGCAACGGCATGTGGCCGCGTGTCGGTGAAATGCCGACGATCCTTGGGCTGACAGCTGTTATCTGGGCCTTGGAAGCGGCCTGGATCTTTTTCCTCGCGTATGGATTTGGCATGCCGTTAGATCCTGGCAAAGTTCTCTTTCTGACCGTGATTCCACTGTTGGCTTCGGCTTTCCCTCTGACTCCTTCCGGGGCGGGCGTAGTCGAGCTCACGATGTTCAGCTGCCTGAGCATCATAGGCGCGGGTACTCCGCTGGCCGGGTCGATCACCTTGATGAACCGGTTCATCGATTATTGGCTGCATATTGGCTTGGGCATTCTGATGTGGCTGTTCAGACGCCGGCTTGGGTTGCGCACCTGGCGGGATATGGGCAAAACCGAGTCGGTCGCGTCGTCTATGGTGCCCATCAAGCTTTCACGATAAATCGACCACCGATCATTCATCGCCGGTACAACTGTGACCACAAAGCTTACCCGCGCGCGACTCACGCCGACAAACCTGCCAGACCACTACAAATGGGCTGTGCTGCTGATCTTATTGACTGTGGTTCTGCGACTGCCCGCAATCGTTCACCCCAAGCCGGTCGACGACGAAGGCGGCTATGCGGTGATTGCCAATGAGCTTCTGCACGGAAAGTCCCTCTACATTGATGTGGTCGAGCGCAAGCCCCCTTTGCTGTTCTATATATATGAGGCCATTTTTGCCGTAGTCGGCCCATACAACTGGGTACCGTTGCACCTGATCGGTGTAGGCTGGATTCTCCTCACCATGTGGGGTCTTTACGCCATCGGCAGGGAGCTGTTTGACAGGTCTACGGGGTTGACGGCCGCACTGTTTTACACCATTGCGACAACTCCCAGCCAGTCCCAGACGCTCGCTTTCAATGGCGAAGTCATGATGAACCTGCCCATCGTCTGGGCTTTGTTCATTGCATTCAAACAGAGCCCTTGGCGCTCTCGACCGGGGCTCGCTGTGAGCGGGTTTCTGCTCTGCTGCGCGTTTTTTATAAAGCAGCCCGCTGCGGTGGCAGCCATTCCCATCGGTATTTACCTGTTGCTGCCGTCTTATCGCAGTAAGCACAACTTGACGGTGCTGGATAGCTTTTTGCAAGCTTCGATTCTCACTATCAGCTACTTTGCCACGCTCGGCATAGCAGCGTTGATATTGCACCATCAGGGCATTTTGAGCCAGACTTATTACTGGATCATTCAAGATCATGATCTCTACCACGGTCCGACCGATCCCATGTTCTGGCGCATAGGAATCAGCCACACTGTGGGCTATGTCGCCGCCTGGCATCCGATGGTGATTGCCTGTTATGTTTCCCTGCGGGAGTGCTGCAGCAGGGGGGCTCACTACTGGCAGGCGCTGCGTGCTGAATTGGTTGCCCTCCTGATTCTCCTGGGGCTTTCCTTGATCGGTGTCAGTGCCAGCGGTCGATTCTATTCACACTACTATATCCAGTTGCTGCCCGCCTTGACCCTGCTGGCTGCGCCCGCCATGAGTGCCATCTGGACGGGAAAGCGTTCGTATCAGTCCTTTTTGCTGCGCCCACGCACCTTGAAAGTCCTGCTGGGGTTTACCGCCGTTGCGTTTCTCTGCATCAACACGTACTATTTGTGGCAGCTGCGACCGGAGGACGAACTGGTGCGCTACCTGCGCCACCATTCCAAGCCAACGGACAAAGTGTTTTTCTGGGGAAGATCAGACAACTTATATGCGGAAGCCAACCGGCGACCCGCATCGCGATACATCCACTACTATCCATTGACAGGCTATATTTGGGGTAGTCCGCTGAAAGATGATCCCCACTTCGACACCACAGACCGCATCCATTCCGGTGCGTGGGAAACCCTCCAGGAAGAGTTCAAAACTTCACCACCGGCTTTCATTATCGATACGGACCCCGGCACGCCTGCCAAAAAGTACCCTCCATCGCGCTTTCCCTATCTCAAGCAGTTGCTCGAAAATGAATATGAAGCCGTCTTCTCGACTCCCGATGGAGTGGTCTACAAGCGAAAGGAACAGTCAACAACGGATGCCGGCGGGAGTGGTTAAATCTTTATGTTCAATTGCTCGAGCATGTCATCCGCAAAACAAATGATATGATCCCGTTGTTGGGGAGAAGCATATCCGATGCATGCGCAGCGAAGAGTTTGATGACTCCTGATCAACCATTCGAAAGAAACTTGTTTTCGAGTCAGATTGATCGCAAAGTAATAAGGCTGACAGTCATGATGTGCTGCCTGGATCTCAGTATACAGTTCTTCTGGAAGATCCACTTCATAGATTTCAGCAAACACGGTTTTCTTTGCCCGCGGTTCAAGGTAGTCACGGATTTGATCGTAATCCGACTCGCGCAGTTGATCGATGACATACTGTTTCATTGGTTCCATTCTCTCTTGTTGTTCCAGCCTCATTTTTTGCCTGTTCCGCAAACCCTTAGCAAAGCAGCGCACGTTCGTCAATGGCGACGACATGGCAACAAAGCTGACCAACCCGGAGGAATTACTTTACGGGTATGCTGTATGTGTGTTCTAGGGCAATTCTCTCGGATTCGGGAGGGATTGGCGGGCAACTGAAAGATATTGACATGCTTAGGTTTGATGGTGAGTATATGTTGGTGATTTACAGATCCAGTGCGGAGAAATGATGATCATACTGGCGGATGACGCGTTGCAGACAATCAAAACGGTGCATATCAGCGTGCCGTGGAAGTTTATTCCGCGCTATATGGACACCATCATAAGCTACCGATTGAATGTGGAAATAGGCTTCGAAGCCGAGGAACTGGACCAGGTCGGGCGATCGGAATTCAAGGCTGTAGCAAAACAATTGCAGAAAATCTCCTGCGGTATTACTCTACACGCTCCCTTCTGGGATTTGTGCCCCGGCAGTCTGGACCCGTTGATCCGGCAGGTGACCGGTTTGAGGCTCCATCAATTTTTTGACCTTGTAAACGTGTTCCAACCGACCCAGGTGGTGTGCCATACAGGCTATGATCCAGCTCACCATCAAGGATTGAGGGAATTTTGGCTGGACAAGAGTGCTGCTCTATGGGAACCGTTGATTGTTCGGGCGGAAAATGCCAACGTACCCATAGTGCTTGAAAACGTTTGGGAAAAGGATCCTGAATTCCACGTGGAGTTGCTGCGCCGGATGGATTCCCCCTGGTTCGGGTTCTGCCTGGATGTGGGTCACCAGAATTGCTTTTCCAACACCAGCTTGGGAACCTGGCTTCACAGCCTGGCTGACCATTTAAAGGAATTGCATTTGCACGATAATGATGGTGGGTTGGATGATCATCTACCCATAGGGCGCGGCAACATAGACTTTTTGCTGCTGTTCCAGTTTCTGCAGCAGAGAGGAATCAGGCCGTTGTTGACCTTGGAGCCTCATAGGGAAGAACATCTTCAGGAGAGCCTCAACGGACTACGAGCCGTATTGGCCCGGCAGAGCTCGAGACCAGCTTCCATGCCGCTTTACGCACACACAGGGAGCGAACCATGGCGATAGTCGAGATCAGTATCGTACCCATGGGTGTCCAGGGGACCAGCGTGAGCGATTATGTCGCCAAAGCCGTTGCAGTCGTTCAAGCAAGCTCACTCAAATACGAACTGACCGCTATGGGCACGATCATCTGCGGCGACCTCCAGGAGATTTGGGATGTCTTGAAGCGCATGCATGAGAGTGGTTTTGATGTGGGTGCCCCCAGAGTCCTGACGCAGATTAGAATCGATGACCGCCGGGATAAACCTGGCAGCCCCGAGCAGAAAATTCGATCAGTCATGGAAAAATTGTAGGTGCTCGGCACGGCAGAACACTTGAAAGGAATGATATGAAAGAGTTGGTCGAATATCTTGTGAAATCCATCGTTGACAGCCCACAGGAAGTGCTTCTTGACGCCCATGAGAATGACGGCACCCTGCTCATGGAACTCAAGGTGGCAGACGACGATTTGGGGCGGATCATAGGCAAGAACGGCAACACCATCAATGCCATTCGAACCGTAGTGCAGGCTGCTGCAACCAGCCATAAAAAAAGAGCCAAGTTGGACGTTTTGAGTTAGTTGACAACCACTTTTACTGGTTCCCAATATTATCGACCTAGTCTTTTTACCCATTGAATCCTAGAGAAGGAGCAGAGTATGGCAAAGCAATTTCCAGAGCTGGCGATCGATCAGCTGCGGGCCTACGTTGACCCAGAGTCGCTTCCCTTTGACAGTACCGAATCCCTGGAAGCCTTGGAAAAAAAGGTTGTCGGGCAGGAGCGAGGGGTAGACGCCATAAAATTTGGCATGGGTATGAAAGAGTATGGATACAATATCTACATTGCCGGGCCGTCTAAAGCCGGCCTTACCTATATTGCCAAGACCTTCATCAAGGATCAGGCCAAACAGGAGCCTGTGCCGCCCGACTGGTGCTATGTTTACAACTTTAAGGAAACCGACAAGCCCAAAAGCCTCAAGCTGTCTCCCGGCCGTGGCAAAGAGCTCAAGAAAGATATGGCTGAGTTCATCGACACCCTCCAGGCGAAAATCCCGGAGGTATTTGACAGTGATGATTACCGGGCAAAAGAAAGTGAAGTCCATCAGTCTTTCGAGAAACGACGCAGGGAAATAATCGACGAGCTCTCTGAAAAGGCCAAGGAAGAAGGCTTTGTCCTGCAGTTTTCCCAGGTGGGAATGGTGATCATTCCCGCTAACAAAGAAGGAGAGCCTATGACGCAGGAGGATCTGCGTCAACTCGAAGAAGAGGAGCGCAAGAAGCTGCGCGAAAAAAGCGATGAGCTGCACGACAAGATGAAGGACGCCATCAAGCAGATTCGTGAGGCCGAAGCGGAATTCAAAGAAAAGCACACCAAGCTGGATAATGAGATCGCTCTTTTTGTCGTCGGCCAGTTGATGGACAGCTACGAAGAGAAATACAAGGAAGAAGAGCATGTCCTGAATTATCTGAAAATGGTGCAGGAAGACATCCTGGAAAATATCGACGATTTCAAGAAAAAGCCGGAAGCGCAGCAACAGCCGGGTGCTCCTTTTCCCATGCCGCAAAAGGAAGTCAATCTCAGAAAATACGAAGTGAACGTACTCATTGACAATTCCGAAACGGAAGGAGCGCCGGTGGTGATCGAATCCAATCCGGCCTACCCAAACCTTTTTGGAACCATCGAGAGACAGGCATGGTTTGGTGCACTGTTTACCGATCACACCATGGTGAAGCCCGGAGCTCTGCACAAGGCCAATGGCGGTTACCTTGTGATGAAGGCGCTCGACCTGTTGAAGTGGTATCTGTCCTGGGAGGCTCTCAAACGTGCTTTAAGGGATAAAGAAATCAGAATCGAAGACCTGGGAGAGCTCTACGGAATTTTCAGCACGCGCACCATTCGCCCTGAACCGATTCCCATCAATCTCAAAATCGTTCTGACCGGCGACCCATACATCTACCAACTGCTCTACACCTACGATGACCGTTTTCAGAAGCTGTTCAAGGTCAAAGCTCACATGGACAACCAAATGGACAGCAAGGAAGAAAATATTCTGGAATCTGCCAGGATGATGGGTGCGTTCTGCCGCGACCATAACCTGCGCCATATGGATAAGACAGGGGTGGCGCGTGTCCTCGAATACAGCATGCAAGTCACCGAGGATCGCGAGAAGCTCACACTGGAACTGGGGGATATCAGCGACCTCATCAAAGAAGCGAATTACTTCGCAGGGCTTGAAAACAGCCAGTTTATCCAAAAACAACACGTGGAAAACGCTATCCAGAAGCGCATTTATCGTTCCAACCTCATCGAGGAGCGCATCAAAGAGCTGATCGAGAAGGACATCTTCTGGATCGAAACGGATGGTCATAAAGTGGGGCAGCTGAACGGATTGTCGGTGCTCATGACGGGGGACCACGAATTTGGCAAGCCCAACAGGATAACAGCAACGGTTTCAGTGGGGCGAGAGGGAGTGGTGGCCATCGAGCGCGAATCGAAAATGAGCGGCAATATCCACACCAAGGGTGTTATGATTCTGAGCAGCTTCCTCAAAGAACGCTTTGCACATAACAAACCCATCTCCCTGACCGCATCGTTGACGTTCGAACAAAGCTACGGAATGGTGGATGGCGACAGCGCATCGAGCACGGAATTGTATGCGCTCCTGAGCGCAATTTCGGGAGTGCCCATTTATCAGGGGATCGCTGTTACCGGCTCCGTCAGCCAAAAGGGCGAGATTCAGCCGATCGGTGGTGCGGTGCATAAGATCAAGGCTTTCTTCGATATTTGTAAGCATAAGGGATTGAATGGCAAGCAGGGAGTCATGATTCCTTCCAAGAACATTCGCAATGTGGTGTTGCAGGAAGAAGTGGTCGAAGCGGTCAGGGAAGGCAGATTTCACATCTGGCCCGTCTCCACCATTGAAGAAGGCATTGAAATTCTCACCGGGATGGAAGCCGGAGTGCTCCAGGAAGACGGGAGCTACCCCGAAGGAACTCTGTTTAGAAAGGTAGACGATCGGCTGAGAGAAATTGCTGAAATCGTCAAAGAGTATGGCAAAGGTTTGGAAGGAGGCGGGAGACGAGAAGAAGAAGGCGGCGGGTGCCCCACCTGCGGCGGAAAATGAACAAGCGGCAGGCTGAATTCTGCGCGCTTTCCTGGCAGAATTTAGCCTGCATTCCACTCGCTGGTCAGGAAAAGACCGGCACCTTGCAGCGTCCTGGTAGGATTCTCAGCCGGCGGTTTCAGCCCCATCGATTGTTGCCAGGAGATTCCCAATATGCGCTGCGCCTTTGAGCCCCGCAAGCCATTTTTCGGGCAGGGCAGGCATGCCGTTGTGTGCGCCAAGAATCATTCCAAGCAGTAATCCCCTGGCGGCCGAGTCCCCTCCTGCCATCACATTCTCGATCAAACCTTCCTGCAAATTTGCCTGATACTTCGCTGCAAGATACACCACGGAACGGAAAGCTCCCTCTGCGGCGCAGCTCCGGCCGAATTTGCCGATGACGAGACGAGGTTCCTTGTCAATGTTTTCAATGGCTTCCGCAATCCAATGGGTGAATGGGGCAGTGTTTCCAGGATGCTCCTGGCGCGATTCGCTGAAGGCAGCGAGTGGCGCTTTCCCCGCAAGGATTTGCACTACAACCTTTGCAAACCATTCAGAGCTGTCAACCACTGCCGGGCTATTATGAGTCATGGCGGTCTGGGATCGGCAGTTGACGATCAGTTGGGCGGGAGCGCCATAATAGGCATAGATGAGTGGTGCAATGCGCGAGGCGCCGGCCAGGTCTGTGGATGCAGATCCGGATTCGGCCGGTGGTTTACCTGCAGCGAAGTTCTGCAGGGTGGTCTTGGTTGCATGGTCAAAATAGCCCGGGTAGCCTGCAAAAAGCCTTTTCCAGGCTTCAGCAAATTTGTCCAACAAGAATCCCGACTCCGCCGCAAGTGATTCCAGCAGAACCATGGTCTGGTCACCGTAATGGGTGAATTCTCCCGACTTTTTGGCATGGTGGTAGGAACTCTCAGGGGGAGCCCGTAACTCGTCCACGCGCCCGAAACGCTGGTCAATTTCCTCCGTGTCATAAATCCAGTGCGCGGGCATGGCCAGGGAATCACCCAGAAAGGAAGCCATCACCATAGCCTTCAACTTTTTCTTCATCGTTCACCCCCATTGATCTCCTCAGACATTCGCAGGCGTTCAGGTTCACACTCTAAGGTCTCCAGGATAATCCCAAATGATTTTCAGCAAAACTGCGCCCATTGCCCATCCCCATGACCCCGTGCAAACGGGCTCACATTCGCGCAGGAAGGCAGTCTACAAATCCCGGGCGATGGATATGCAAAAGGTTGTTCCCCCTGCATGAGGCACCTCCATCCACACCTTGCCGCCATGCTGTTCCGCGATCTCCTTTACGATCGCCAATCCCAGGCCGGTGCCTTCAATTTCCCTGGCGGCGCCGTGTCTTTCAAAAATGTTGAACAATTCTGCAGAATTTTCACCTTTGATGCCGACCCCGTTGTCACGGACCGACAGGACATGAAACTTTGCGGTTTGATCATAATCGATTTGAATTTCATTCAATCCTTCACCGCCGTATTTCAGAGCGTTATCGATAAAATTCCTGAAAACTCTCAATAGAGCAATTCGGTCGGCTCTGATCTCCGGCAGCTCTTGCGGTTCAATCCAATGGACCTGGCGAATGTTGAGCTGGGCAGAAAATTCCTCCTTGATCATGTGCAGCACTTCCGCCACCCTCACCACTTCGATTTCAAGGGGAGCCTCTTTGGCGGAGATATATAGATTGACCTTTTGCACGAGCGCCGCAATTTGTTCTGCAACCTTCAAAATCTGATCACAATAGGTCCTTCCCCGTTCGTCGAGAACATCCCGGTACCTGTCGTGCAGAAGTTTTGTAAGGCCGTACAGCCCGACGGCCGGGCTCTTCAAATCATGGGAAACGCAATAGGCGAACAGTTTTATTTTTTCTGCACTCTTTTGCAGTGCCTCCTCCATGAGCTTCCTCTGGGTCGTGTCTCTCCCCACGGATTGGACTTCAAAAGGGTTTCCTTCATGATCGAAGATGAGCCGATTGGTCCACTGCTGCCAGCAGATCTCTCCGTTCGGCAGCAGCACTCTGTGTTCCAGGGTCGCAACCGGGTTTGTTTTTCCAAGGGCGCGAAAATGCTTTTCAACCTCCGCCCGGTCGTCGTGCAATACAAACGACATAAAGCTGCCGCCGAGCAGGTCCGCGCGGTCTTTCTGGAAATAACGGCAGTAGGCCTCATTCACGAAGGTGATGCATCCGTCAGGTGCGGTGCGGCAGATCAGTTCAGTTTGATCTTCCACGACTGCCCGATACTGAGCTTCTCTTTGCCGCAATGCCTGTTCGGCCCTTGTCTGTTCGGTAACATCCCGAATGATGCCCTGGTAACCGACAATGTTACCATCCTTTGCTCTCTTGACGCTTGATGTGAGCAGGCAATCCATCTCTCTGCCGTCTTTTTTGCGCAGCTTCACTTCAAAATCTCTTACCGACCCATGACGCGATATCTTTTCAATGAAGCGTTTTCGGTCAGACGGTCTGACGTAGGTTTCGGAGACATTGACGCGGCCCAAAAGCTCTTCCCTGCTGTATCCGAACAGTTGCAGCGTGGATTGATTCGCGTCGATAAAACGGCCGTCGAGGCCGGTAATGTAGATGGCATCTTTGGATTGTTCAAATAGGCTCCGGTATTTCTCTTCGCTTTCTCTTATCAGACGTTCCGCCTGTTTGCGCTCGATGGCAATGCCCAACAGGTGAGCCGCCGATTCCAGTGTCTTGAGGTCATCTGGGCTGGGGCGACGTGGTTGTGCAGCGTATACGGCAAACGTTCCCAGTACTCTACCGGAGCTGCTGCGGATTGGCACCGAGCAACAGGATCGCAAATTGAACCTGCTGGCCAAACTGCGGTAGTCCTCCCAAAGAGGATCACAAAAAGTATCTTCTACAATTACGGTTTCACCCAGGTAAGCGGCCGTGCCGCAGGAACCGGAACGAGGTCCGACGACCAGGCCGTCAATGGCTGCAACATAGTCTTCGGGCAAGTGCGAGCCAAACCCGTGGTGGAGGCACCGGCCGTCCTCGTCCAGCAGCAGCACAGAGCAGCAGGTACCCGGCAGCGCTTTTTCTATGACTGCCGCCACGGCGGCCTGGGTATCCAGTAACGGTTTGCCCACAGCAATCATCTCGAGGATGTCGTTGTAGGCCTCGAGCACCATTTCAATTCGCTTGCGGGCGGTGATATCGAGGATCATGGCCTGCTTGGAGATTTTGCCGTCAGCCAAATAAATAGGTGTGTTGACAATGAAATACCACCGGTTGTCTTTGGGGCTCTGCAACTCCCAGCGAACCGTCCTGCCCTGGAAGACTTCCTCATTGACACACCATGGACAAATGGAATCACGGTCGTGCAAAGCCCTGTAGCATAGTTCGCCGGTGGGATCGTAGCCGGTCCGTTCAATGAAGTGTGAATTGACAAATTCGATATGATAATCCTGCGAGCATACATAAATCAATCCGTCAAAAGCTTCCACGATGGCTCTGTACTTGGCCTCACTGTCATGCAAAGCGGAATCGCTGCACCTTGATCCTAAATTTTGACTGTCCACATCGGTCCTCCAAACACTTCGCTACTCGTCTGCCATCACACGATCCGCTTCCAGGGTTCTCCGCGGGTTTACCTCGAAATGGCGTTCGCCTCTCCAGGCCAAGCTGGCAACTGCGCGTCGATCGACCTGCAACGACTCGATTATCGGGAGGGGTTAGAAATTGAATCGTGTCGGAAGATTAACGAAGAATTTTGCTGTCGACAACAGAAATGGTAAGAATTGAGGATAAATCCCCCTTTATTCTCAATCTGCCACAAGGGATTCGATCAGGGAGGCAATTTCATTGCCTGTTGTGCTGTTTTTTGTCAGGAAATGGTCCGCTCCGCAGGAATAGGCGGCAGTTCTGTATTCGGGCAATTCATGACTGGTCAGCATAATAATGGTACCCGACCAGGCGGTCCCTTTGATTCGCCGCGTCGTCTCAAAACCGTTCATCCCCGGAAGGCAAATGTCCACAAAGACAACTTCGGGATCAAAGGTGAGCATTTTACGCATTGCCTCTTCCCCGTCGGATGCCTCCTCAATGGTCATCGCCGGGAATCTGTAGAGGAGGGTCTCTTTCAAGGCTTTTCTGAAGAGGACATTGTCTTCAACAATGAGCGTTCGCAGCATGATCCTTGTTCCACATTCACAACAGCACCAATCCCATTGATATTCTGGAGCTTCAGGGGTAATCTTGCATGAGTCAAAGGGAATCGTAAATACAGTGTACTTTGTATATTACATGGGCCGGGGACAGTATTTAAAAGTACATGGTCGAAGGGGACGGCGCCTCAGGAAATAGACTGTCGCACCGGCAGAAGTGATGGAAGGCTATGAAATAGTAGCCTTTTATGCTTAATCCAAGTAGAATCCCCATGCAAAACCCGGTGTTGAGCTTTGTATTGGGCGAGAGCATGCAGAAGCGGGGAACACAATGGGAGGCAAAAAAAGCATAATCATAGCTGAGGACCACACGATTCTTAGAGAGGGTTTGAAGATGCTGCTTTCCTCCAATCCTCAATACCAAATCGTGGCCGAAGCGGAGGACGGACTGCAGGCCATCCGCTTCAGCGAAAGCCTGAATCCCGATTTGGTGCTCCTGGATCTTTCCATGCCCAGGATGAATGGCATGGGAGCATTGCAGGAAATCAAGAGACAGAACCCCCAAACAAAAATACTGGTGCTGACCGTTCATAAAACCGAAGAATACATTTTGGCGACTCTCAAGGCCGGTGCTGACGGCTATGTCTTGAAAGATGCCACGCATGGGGAGCTAGAGCTGGCCATTGAGTGCGTCTTTGCCGGAAAGCCCTACCTCAGCCCCGGGATCTCGGAGAAGATCATTGAAGGGTATCTGGAGGGGAAAAAGAGCATTAAACCGGTCTCCTCGTGGGATACGCTCACTCAGAGAGAGCGCGAGATCCTGAAAATGATCGCCGAAGGCTACAAGAACAAGGAAATCGGCCACTATCTTTGCATTAGCACCAAGACTGTAGAAAAACACCGGGCCAATCTCATGAAGAAACTCGATCTTCACAGCAGCTCCGCCCTCACAGCATTTGCCATGGAAAAAGGCCTGATCAATCCAGATATTGCAATGAATCGGGCGGATGGCGACTAACAATTAAGTAGGGACTTCAGTAGAAGGTTGGGTTGCATCACGCGTACCGCGTGACTGTATCTGCCCTATAGCCCTGCAAGTCCGCTGCATTTCGGACACTCTATTGCGTGGGGTTGTGCTTAGAGTAATCGTGTGAAAATAAAATAAGATATCAGGGCAAGGCAAACAATTACGAAGAGGCCGTAGAAAACGGATTCATTGTCGGATCGCCTTCCAGGGTTGTGCAGCGATTTGAATCGTTTGGCACAAAAAGCCGTTTGTGCAGGGGTTGCCGTCTCCCTGATCAGCTTCTCCCTGCCGGGCGGGCCAACATGATCCGAGTGAGCTACGTCGGATACCGTGAAAGCTTCCTCGTCTGCAAATTCCCATTGGGATTCGCAGCTTTGTTCTTCATCCTCGTCAATTGCTTCACTCAAGCAGATGCAGGAATCGCTCTCGGGCATTTCGAGGGTACATGAATTGGGAAAGGAGCTTAACGGGCGTAGGGGATTTTGCTCTTCAGCCGGCGATTCCTCGCCGGGGTCTACCGTTAAATCATACCCGCCGGAATCGGACGGAGATTTTAGCGCCGTAAAGGCCGAAAAGGAAATGACTTTGGACTGCGGGTTCGCTGCCTCACGCGCCGGATTTTCTGTTTCCAGTTCCAGGGAAAACCGAGTTCTGCACACTCTACATTCGACCAATTCCAGATCTGCCGGAATTATAGTTTCGTCAAATGTGTAGTGCTTCTGACAATGCGGACAAACGATAGTGATCATGCGATCCTCTCTCCCGACGTTGGAACAATCTAGCTCTTTCACTCTAGTACACTGCGGCGAAAGTAAGTACCTCATGTTTACGTAATCGCTAAACTTTTGGCTGGACGAATGATCGTCCTTCATGTAGGGTCAAATTCTCGAAGACCTTAACATGGAGGATATTTGCCCGTGCCAAGACTCAAACCCGACTCAATTGTACTGACTGATCAACAGCGTGCTCTGCTTGAGAGGATAGTTCGTCGAGAAAAGAGCACGCAGCAACAGATCCGACGAACTCAAGTCATCTTGGCGGCAGCCGATCAGTCGGAGAATCGGTCCATAGCCAAACGATTCAATTTGAATGTAAAAACTGTCCGCCTTTGGCGTCGACGTTGGATCGAGGTTAGCCAAGCCATGCACACTGCTGAAAAGAATGGTGACATAAAGCAATTGGAGCAACTCATTGTCGATGCCCTCACGGATGAAAAGCGTAGCGGCAGACCGGCTCTGTTTACCCCGGAGCAGATCTGTCAGATTGTTGCCATGGGCTGCGAAAAACCTGAAGATTCGCAGCGCCCCATCAGTCACTGGACGGCAAGGGAACTGGCTGATGAGGCCATCAAACGCGGCATAGTTGAAAACATCTCGCCCCGCAGTGCAGGGCGATTTTTTAAAAGAAGCAGACCTTAAACCCCATCTGTCCCGTTATTGGTTGAATGCCAAATATGATAATCCACAAACCTTCAACGAACAGGTCGTCGGCGTATGTGATGTCTATGCTATGGCACCCACCGCTCAAGAAGACGGACTGCATGTGATCAGCACGGACGAGATGACCGGCATCCAAGCACTCGAGCGCCTCCATCCTACGAAGCCCATGGAACGGGGTAAACCTGAACGACGCGAGTTTGAATATATTCGCCGCGGAACACAGACTCTGATTGCCAATTTTGATGTGTCTACCGGCAGAATGATTACGCCCACGGTGGGGGACACACGCACTGAAGAAGATTTTGCCGAACACATCAAACGTACCATCGAAACAGATCCTCAAGCGCGGTGGATATTCGTAATGGACCAACTCAATACCCACAAATCAGAAGCTCTGGTCCGCTTGGTTGCCGACCAATGTGCACTCAAGGAGGACCTCGGGATCAAGGGCAAATCAGGTATTCTCCAATCCATGGAAACGCGGGCCGCTTTTCTGCAAGACAAGAATCATCGCATTCGTTTCGTTTATACCCCGAAGCACGCTTCCTGGCTCAACCAGGTAGAAATCTGGTTCAGCATACTAATGCGAAAGTTACTCCGTCGTGGCAGCTTCACTTCAAAAGAGAACCTGCGGGAAAGGATCTTGGCTTTTATCGACTATTTCAATTCCACCATGGCCAAGGCTTTCAAATGGACTTACGCCGGCCGCCCGCTGGCATGCTAAAATGGGCCACGCACTTTCGCCGAGCTGTACTAGTAAATGAATAGGCAGGATGTTCGCAAGGGAAAAATCGTCAGTGCCGATGACCGGGACAGTGCTCGATTCGTGACAATAGTTGCGTCGCTGCTCACCAGGGGATTATGCGTTGGAGCGATAACACCTCACCCAATGATCGGGGCGAACTTCGTAAAACGTCGGGATTTCTGCTTCGCACTCCGGTGAACTGTGGGGGCAATGTGGACTGAATTTACATCCATGCGGCGGGAACGGTGCATCGTTCACACCGGCGACCAGCTCTTTTCGCTTCCCGGCGGCTGCGGGATCGGCAACCGGCACCGCCTGCAGAAGGGCTTGAGTGTATGGATGATAAGGGTGTTCGTAAAGCTCGTCTTTCGGTGCCATTTCGATGAGCCGGCCAGAGTACATGACAGCCACCCGGTCACTTATGTGACGCACCACGGACAGGTCGTGGGAAATGAAAAGATAGGTTAAATCATATTGTTCCTGCAGATCCTCGAGAAGATTGATGACTTGAGCCTGGATGGAGACATCCAGAGCCGACAACGGCTCATCGCAAATGATGAATTCCGGCTGCAGAGCAAGAGCTCTGGCGATGCTGATGCGCTGCCGCTGACCGCCGCTGAATTCATGCGGGTAGCGGTTGATTTGTTCAGGTCTGAGTCCCACGATGTCCATCAAATGCAACACGCGCTCCCGGCGCTCAACCGCTGATCCGATTTTGTGAATGACCAGCCCTTCTCCTATGATTCGTCCGATCGTCTGCCGGGGATTTAACGAGGAGTAAGGATCCTGAAAGATAACCTGCATTTTTTTCCGCAACCGGTGAAGGCTTGAACCTTTCAATGCGTTCAGACTTTTCCCGGCAAAGAAAATCTCTCCTGCCGTGAGTTCCTCGAGTCTCAAAATCACTCGTCCCAGGGTTGATTTGCCACAGCCACTCTCGCCCACCAATCCCATTGTTTCGCCCCGGTTAACGTTCAGGTCAACGCCATCGACCGCCTTGACGGCTCCAACCTGGCGGCGCAAAATTCCGCGGGTGATGGGATAATGTTTCTTAACACCACAAAGGGTCAGTAACGTTGTATTTTGTTCGGCCGCCAAGGCAAATCTCCCAGTGGTTACGCGTAAAGCCAGCACCTGACGGGATGCCCCAGGTCGGGTTCCAGCAGGCCGGGCTCAGGATCAGTGTAGCAGCGCTCGAAGGCATGAGGGCAGCGAGTATTGAATTTACACCCCGCCGGCAGTTCGAGCAGGCTCGGCACTACCCCGGGAATTGCAGTGAGCCGCCTCTTGCCTGTGTGAGCTGTTCTGCCCGGTATGGACTGCATCAGACCCTGGGTGTACGGGTGCAGAGGATTGCGGAAAATGTCTTTGCATCGAGCTTGTTCTACGGCGCGTCCGGCATACATAACGACTACATCTTCGGCAACTTCCGCTATGACCCCCAAGTCGTGGGTGATCAATAGAACCGTGGTCCCTGTCTCTTCTTTCAGTTTTCTCAGCAAGTCGAGGATCTGAGCCTGGATGGTTACATCCAGGGCCGTGGTCGGTTCATCGGCAATGATCACCTGAGGTGAACAGGCGACGGCCATGGCGATCATGACCCTCTGCCGCATACCGCCGCTCATCTGATGCGGGTAATCGGCCATGCGCTCTCTCGGGGAGGGGATGCCCACTTGTTTTAATAACTCCGCCGTCCTGGCCGAGGCTTCCTTGTTGCTCATGGTTTCGTGGCGCTGCAGGATCTCTATGATTTGGTCCCCAACGCGGAATACCGGGTTGAGTGAAGTCATAGGCTCTTGAAAGATCATCGATATTTCTTTTCCTCGAATGGACCGCATGGCTTCCTCAGAAAGAGTGAGGAGGTCCCTTCCATCAAACCAAATTTCACCTTCAACAATCCTACCAGGAGGTTGAATCAGCCGCATGATGGACAGTGCGGTGACACTCTTGCCGCAGCCTGATTCCCCCACGACCCCGAGTGTGAGAGATTTCATCAACTTGAGACTGACTGCGTCGACAGCCTTGACGACACCTCTTTCGGTGAAAAACTGAGTTTTGAGATCTTTGACGTGCAGCACGGGTAACGCCATAAAGGCAGAGCCCTCCAGCGATATCTTCCAAACGGCCGGGCTTCAGGAGAGTTGGTTCACCGGGGCAGCCGAGCAAGCCATTGGTTGTCTTCGAACCAGTGTGCCTTCAGGTCATCGAGGGCCCCGCTTTCCTCCATGGCATTGAGAAAGTTTTCCACCCAATTGACCAGGTGTGGATCGCCGGCAGGCATGGCAATGCCGAACGGTTCATAGGTGAAAGGCGTGAGAAGCGAGTAGAGGCCTTTCTGAGGGTAGCGCATCAAAGAGACCAGGCATATGGGAAAATCGGCGATGAACGCGTCCACCTTATTGTTGATCACCATATCGACGGCCAGATCATAATCCTGAGTGGTCACCAGTTTGGCCTTGGGAATGGCTTTCTGGGCGAAAAATTGGCTGGTCGAACCGTGGAGGGCCGCGAGGGTGATATCGGGCCGGTTGATCTCGGACACTTGCTGAGCAGAAGCGATTTTTTCCTTCTTTGTCAAGAATGCTTTTCCCGAGACAAAATAGGGTCCCACAAAGGAAAACTTCAGGTTACGTTCGGGAGTGATGGTCATAGCTGAAATGATCATGTCCACTGTGCCGCTTTCCAAGGCGGGCAGCAATTCCGCGAATGGCATGACCTTAAGCTTCAGCGTCACTCCCATTCCATCTGCCAAATACTTTGCAAGATCCACATCGAGCCCGATGATTTCGCCGTCTCGGGTTGTCATATTGAAGGGAGGCATGCTGCCGGCTGTCCCAACTACCAGTTCACCCTTTGCGGTGATCCGCTCGAGCACCGACAAGGAGTCGCCGGCGCCGACCGTCTGCACGCTGTTGTGAGCACAGCCCGCAAGCATAGTCATCAGCAATGCGACAAGGATAGGTACATAAGCTCTTTTCATGGCATCTGTTCTCCGATAAATGTGATGAAGTTGAAGGAAACGGATTCGACTGCATCATCCGTTTGCGCCGCCAATGTGTGATATGAGGACTCTATTAATAACACTGGTGATACCAACATACCAAATAAATAGAAGAGAACTGCTGGCAAGAATCCGGTCGTTACTCGACAGGTTCGACCGTTTTACCGCAGGAGGGAAAGGGTAGCGGACGTGTCCCTGTGGTATGGGTGAAGAAGGGAGAACGAAAAGGGCACCATATTTTATTGGATCAAGTTCCATGGAGTCTGGACAAGGGGATGATAGCCCTTTTCAGAAGCCCAGGCATCCAAGTGAACCATACTGATGGCAGCCATATCCATCGGCAGTTTGACGTGTCCTTCGCGCAAGTCGATGCAGGGCAGATAAGCGTTACAGTTGCAACACACGTCGACCCGTTCGGAATGATCCTCTTGCGCCTGGAAATAGAGCTGCAAATCTCTGTCTTCGGTTTCGCAGGCGGGGCACTTGTTGCGCATAAAGCGCCAGTCGTGACCGCACAAAGAACAGTGAAGGTATCTTTGTCCGCCGCCGCCTCTAAGAAATTCCGAACCGAGATCGTGGGCTTCCGCCAGGTAGCTTATGGAAGGCATGGATCCACAGATGGGGCAATACCCCCGGTACCAGTTCAGTTCACTGACATAGTTGCGCACAGTCGGCTCCAGGGCCGTGAGCAGCGACGAGAGAGTGGTGTTCAAGGCTAGCGCCAGAACAATCTCTGAGATGTGGGTGGCTTGTGCGAATGAATGCAGCACCGAAATTTCTCCGCCTAGATACGCCCTCGATAACTCAAATAAATCCAGTTCATTGCGGCTCTGTAACGATTCGAGAGAAGTCAAATCGGCGGCGATGCTGCCGAAAGTTTTCTTCAGGACCGGCAGGATCGCGCGAAAAGCCTCCTGCAATGGTTCATCCAAGATACCCAGGGACACGTCTGCAAGCAGTGGTACGCCCTGCAACAAACGCTCCGGTCTCAGCAAAGGGTCGAGTTGCACAGTGTTGACTCTCAATTGGTTGACAACTTCACTCTTGGCCGACAGGATCTCAGCAAAAGATCGTACGATGGGCTCTAGCATGGGGCGTTTCTCAATTACTTTCTGTGCTGCCAGAGCAATGTCGCTGGCTGCTTGGGTAGAGACGATTTGTGTCGGCATGGGTTGCACTCCGTTGTTGGGTGGGCAGCCTCGTACAGCTAATAATCGGCTGCCCACCGGTCTGTTTCATTCCTCGAAAAGGACCGGTCTTTAGGCCCTGACGGCCCGTTGCATCGGTCTTCGCAGCGGCCCGAACACACTGGACAGAAATTGTTTGCGATTTAATCCTGTCCGAACGGAGGCCACCACATGCTTGTGGTATTTTTGCGGCTCATCCATGAGAAGAAAAATGGTGTTGACACTGTCTGCGTCGGCCAGTGTGGCATTCGGGTATGTTTTCTTTGCTTCGGCGAGGCGCTTCTCGGCCAGCTCGAGCATTTCGGCCCGCTCCCCGAAATTCATGGTTCCCGTGGGGCACACCTTGACGCAGGCCGGGAGCATACCGTTGCTCACCCGGTCAAAGCACATGGTGCATTTGGTGAGAAGCCCGCTTTTTTCGTCCCAGCGGGGAATGTCATACGGACAGGCGGCCCGCACCGCTTCACAGGCTTCCGGTGCAAGCTTGGCCGTCAAATCGGTGAACAGCACGGCGCCCGTCTTTTCGTCTTGAATGACGGCGCCGTCCATGTATCCCTCCGCCTCGTTTTTGCAGGGCGGATCGATGCAGTGGCGACACTGATCCGGAAAGAAAAACCACTTGATTTTGCCATTTTCCAGACTTTCGCTGAACCGGACCAGCTTGTAATTGAAAGGATTTAAGTCGGGCGGGTTCTGGTGACTGCCCCACTGTTTTGTCTTGTTCGCCGGCAGTTCATGCCACTCCTTGCATGCGACTTGGCAGCCGCGGCAGGCGGTGCATCGGGATGTGTCGATCAAAAAGGCTTTCGGCATGGCGTTCTCCTTATCCGTAATGGGCGGGATCAACGACCTCGCCCATCATTTCTTTCAGGCGAGTTCCGTCAGTTTATCGGCTTTCTTCACGTTGACCAGGCAGGCCTTGAACTCGGGAATTGAAGTATTCGGATCACCCACCGATGGCGTCAGACGGTTGGTTGAATCTCCACTGCCCGGTGTTGTCCAGCCAAAGCAGAAGGGCATGCCGATTTCATGGACGATCTTGCCCTGAATTTTCAACGGGCGCATGCGTACCGTGACCATAGCAATGGCTTCCGCTCTGCCGCGGGCACTCTCAATGATGACACCGTCACCGTTCTTGATCCCCTTTTCTTCTGCCAGTTCGGGACTCATCTCTACATAAAGCTGCGGCTCGGCTTCCAACAGATTGGGTACGTTGCGCGTTTCCCCCCCACCGCACCAATGCTCGGTGACGTTGTAGGTGGTTAAAACGATCGGATACCTTGGATCCGCCGGTTCTGCCAGGATGTCCATGTCGCTGCTGACAGATACGTAACAGGGATTGTTCAGCTGCTTGGAGAACGGATGGCTCTTGACGGGTGTTTCGACGGGCTCATAGTGCTCGGGAAAAGGTCCTTCCATACGACCCGGACCGTAATGCTGGCCGAAGCCATGGACGGTCATAATGAACGGGTGCTTTCCCTCGCCGGTTGCCATGGGAGGCCAGCCGCCGTCCGGCACGTCTCCGACCCATTTGCCGTCCTGCCATTGGATGACCGCCTTGTTGGGGGCGTACGGTTGACCTTCCAGGTTCACCGACGCGCGGTTGTACAGAATCCGGCGGTTGACCGGCCAGCACCAGGCCCAGTTGGGATAAAGACCGATGGCCGCCTGCATGGGTGTCTGTTTGGGGTCGCGCCGCTTGGTCTTGTTGCCGTCCTCTTCAGTGTAACTTCCGCAATAGAGCCACTCGAGGCTGCTGGTGGAGCCGTCATCGGCCAGTGCGACGAAGCTCGGGACCAGCTGGCCTTTCTTGTACTCCTTGTCTTTGACCTTGGTGTCAACGGTGAAAACTCCGTTGATCCTTCTGGCCATCTCATCTGCATCATACCTTTTTGGCCAGTCTATTTTGAGGATTGGGTCGGCAAATGCCCCCGAATTCTCTGTGTATAGAGTGCGCACTTTGTTCATCAGATCCACCAGCATGTCGCCGAAGGTGCGCGCCTCTCCCGGCGGCTCCACCGCCTTGTAGTGCCACAGCTGCCAGCGACCGCTGTTGGTCACCGTGCCGTCTTTTTCCAGGCGATGCGCCGAGGGCAGTAAAAACACCTCGGTTTTTACGCTCTTGGGGTCGACTCCCGGACGGCGCCAGTTGTCCGTCGTTTCGCTGTGGTGCACGTCGACTGTGACCAGCCAGTCGAGATTGTCCATGGCCTTGCGCAGTTTGTTGGAATTGGGCACGCTGTTCATGGGATTGAGTCCGAATATGAAGCCGCCCTCGATTTTCCCCTGGTACATGCGGTCGAAAAGGAAGAGGTAGGAATAATTGGCCCCCTTTTCGATTTTTGGCAGCATACCGTAGCCGAAATCGTTTTCCTTGGTGGCGTTTTCTCCAAACCAGCCTTTGAGCAGGCTGTTGAAGTACTTGGGCTTGTTTTGCCACCAGTTGGCGCTTTGCGGGTCATAGCTCACGGGAGTGTTGGCCTTGTGGTAGTCCGCCAGTGTCTGCCAATCGGCAATTGGCATGGCCATGTAGCCCGGCACCAAATGGTAGAGCAGCGTATGGTCCGTGGAGCCCTGCACGTTGGGTTCACCGCGCAGCGCGTTGATGCCGCCGCCGGCGATGCCCATATTGCCGAGCAGAAGCTGCAGGATCGCCGCTGCACGGATGTTTTGCACGCCCACTGTGTGCTGCGTCCAACCGAGTGCGTACAGCATGGTGCCCGCCTTGTCCGGTGCACCGGTAGCGCTGTAGGCTTCATAGACTTTCACCAGATCCTCTTTGGAAACGCCGGTGATGTCCGAGACATCGTCCAGGGTGTAGCGCGAATAATGCTGTTTCATGAGCTGAAAGACACAGCGTGGATCGTTCAGACTGGGATCTCTCTTGGGAACCTTGTCGTCATCCAGCTGAAAAGCCCATTGGGTTCGATCGTACTTGCGCGCCGCAGGATCGTAGCCGCTGAATAAGCCATTTTCAAACCCGAAAGCATCGGCGACCAGCAAGGAAGCATTGGTGTAGTTGACCACGTAGTCCTTGAAATACTTGTCCTTCTCGATGATGTAGTTGATCATGCCGCCCAGGAAGGCAATGTCGGTGCCCGAGCGGAGTGGCACGTGAAAATCCGATCGAGCCGAGGTGCGGGAAAATTTGGGGTCCACATGCATGACGACGGCACCTCTGGACTTGGCGTCCAGGACCCACTTGAAGGAGATGGGGTGATGCTCGGCGGCATTGCTCCCCATGATCAGAATAGCGTCCGCATTCTTGATGTCGATCCAGTGGTTGGTCATTGCACCGCGTCCGAACGACTCTCCCAGAGCCGCTACCGTGGCGCTGTGTCAAATGCGTGCCTGATGATCCATATGGACCACGCCGAGAGCTCGCATGGCCTGGTGTGTTAAGGCACACTCCTCATTGTCCATGTGTGAGGTGCCGAGGGCAAATACATGCTCCAGCCGGTTCACTGTTTGACCTTTGGTGTTGGTCAACTGCAGATTTTTGTCCCGGCTTTCCTTCACTCGCCGCGCGATTCGATCAATCACCCAACCCCAGTCCTTTTCTTCCCATTTGTCACTGTTCGGGGCACGGTAGAGGGGTTTGGTCACGCGATGAGAACTGCGGGTCAAGGAGAGCATGGCCGCGCCTTTGGCACAGAGAGCCCCCTGGTTGATGGGATAATCCGGGTCTCCTTCGGTGCTCACCAGTTGGCCGTCTTTGACATGAGCGATGATGTGGCAGCTCACCGAACAAAACGGGCACACACTGATGACTTCTTTGGCGCCCGCTATTTTCAGCTCGGCCGCATAGGCCTTGAGGGGTTTCAAATCAAAGCCGAGTTGTGACAGAGAAAGACAGGCAATGCCGGCCCCCGTCACCTTCATGAAATCACGTCGGTTCAACTGCATTGCAGCCTCCTTTCCCGCCGGCGAATGCCGGCACCTAACTTGGGTTTGAACGCACCGGAATGATGGCATAGTGGTTATGCCAAAAGTGGCATAATAGATCCGGGCAGTCAAGATAAAACGTAGTTATGTTAATATGTTATATTGAACATATAGGGTCTTGGGAAGGCTGGTGCTCGCTCGAGTATGTCGAAGGTGACATAACGCACGTCAAAAATTTTTCCTGTCCGAAAAATTCGTCAGGATCCGCTCGGGGTGCGTGTAAATGGTCAGGCTCTGGTGGCGTAAAAAGCCGATCAGCGTGATGTTTAAATCGGCGGCCATGGCGACGGCCATGCTGGTGGGAGCAGACAGTCCGCACAGAATTTGTACTCCGGCACGTGCGGCCTTTTGTGTCATTTCAAAGCTCAGGCGAGAAGATACGATGGCCAGGAATACTTCTTCCAAGTGGTCTCCTTGCAGGATTCGGCCAATGGTTTTATCAAAGGCATTATGGCGGCCGATGTCTTCCGCAAACGCGAGCAGGTCCCGGCTCTGGTCGAAAATCGCCACCGAGTGGGTTGCTCCGGTGATCTTGAAAAGCTCTTGCCGGCAATCGTACATGGACTTCAGCCGCCAGATATCACGTAGGTTCAGTTGATCGAACCGGCTCAAGGGCTGAATGTTCATGCATATATCGCTGGCTCGCTCCTTGCCGCATACCCCGCAACCGGACTTGCTCACATGCCCTTTCCTGAGGCTGTGCGGGGCCGCCCCGGGTGGCCCATTGGCTCTGAGGCGAACCATCATCCGATTGGGATTCCGTGCGGCACGGCAATGCGCAATTTCCAGGAAATCATTCCAGGCATCGACGATTCCCTCGCTGAAACAAAACCCGGCAACCAGGTTGAAATCGTCTCCCGGCAAGCGCATGGTGGCGGCATAGGGGCTGTCGTCAATATAAATCTCGAGCAGTTCTTCTATGGCCAAAGCGTATTCGGCGTGGAACAGGCTGTCATTCTTAAAAGTGGCCGAACGATGGGTGAGGGTGTGCATGCCGATTCATTCCTTGGATGCAGGGGGCGGAGCATGGCAAGTCGCCTCGTCAAAGCTCTCTATGGGCCAGGGGAAGAGTTTCCGGGCCTTTTCCAGCGCAAGGTGCTCCATTTCATGATACCATGTGTTGAAGCCCTCCAAAAGCGTGCGTCCGAATTCCGTCAACTCATAGCCATCCCTCCTGTTGCCGCAGCGTGCAATCAACTTTGCGCCGACCACGGTCTCCGTTTTCTTGATTTTGCCCCATGCGGCACGATAGGACATCCCCAGCTCATCAGCCGCTTTCTTTAGGGACCCGTACTCGTCAACCTTGGCGAGCAACTGGGCGCGTCCGATCCCAAAGAAAAGACCGTCAGACGTTTCCAGCCACAGATGAAGCCTCAGGGTTGGCGGTTGTTTGATGGCAGCACTGTTTCTTTGTGTCACGAAGCTCCCTCAATCCCCGCCGAAATTTTCCCAAACCACATAGCGGATACCATGCAATTGTTTGAAGGGAAGGCCTGCCAGAATACTCTGCTTCACCAGTTCGCGATCTTCCACAATGCTGCCGGCGAGAGCCTGGATTCCGTAGCTGAAAAGCGAAGCAGCCAGGGGAGTGCTCGGGCCAAGCATGATTTTAACCGCACTTTTTGGGCACAGAGCCAGGATTTCTGCGAGGGTGCCGTTGGCCAGGGTGGTGGCGGATATGGCCACTGCGTCGGCAGCGGGAAGGATCTGCGGGGCCTCTTCCGCCCTGCGGTCCCCCGCTCTGGGTGATCTTTCCAGCACCCAGAACTGCTTGAATTGATGACGGATAGTCGCGACAAAGGGAAAATGCCCGATGACCGCGACTTTCTTGCCTCGACCGTAGCGCAACAAGAGATTCTGCGCCTTGATGTTCTGTAATTCCCGGGCGGGGGGCACCGGCAGCATGGAATTCAAACAGGCGAGGCCGATGGTTGCTTCCCTGGGATCTTCGCTGAGCAGGTTTTGCACCAGCTGTTTGGCTGATCCGCCGGCCGGGGGAAGAGGCAATTCATGCGCCGGGACAGGACGGTGCAGCGCCCACGAAGCGATGCCCATGCGGGCTGTTTCGACGGCCACAAGGTGACCGAAGTCACCGGCTATAATTTCATGCACGCGACAATCCGGGTGACTATCGAGTTCCCGAACGAGGTCCATGAGCAGTTGGTGTTGGTTCATAACCATTGCGACCTTATCGATGAGGATTGGCACGCTCGATGTGATCATCTGTCATGTATCAGACAATGATCTCGTCCGCCAAGATGTATTCACCATACCCGCGATTGCCTCGCCGGAAAACGTCTGCTTTCACCCTTTAGGAACCTGTCCGGCGTCACTTCTTTGACGCACGTGAGTCCCTCCTGTAACTCCCCAACGGAACATGGGGTTCTTGCCCGTGATGCACCGTTACTTGCCGAAAGGACATTTTGGAAAGGTGCACGATTTGCACTCCAAACACAAGGCTCCATGCCCCATCCTGGCAAGATCACGGCGGCTGATGGACACCCCTGCAAGCAGCCGCGGCAAAAGCAGGTCCAGGCTGGTGGTCTTGAAATACAGGGCGCAGGCAGGGACCCCGATCACCTGCACATCGCCGATGCGGGCGAGCAAAGTCATGGCCCCGGGCAAAATCGGGGTGCCGTAGAGCACATCGGTAGCCCCTGCGTCGCTAAGACCCTGCCGGGTGGCGTCGTCCGGATCCACAGACAGACCTGCGGTGGTGACAATGAGATCTGCCCCCACCTCAACAAGGTTTTGGATGCCAAGGCGGATTGCCAGACGATCGTCGGGAACGATTTGCGTGTGTACTACTTCACTCGAGAGCCTCTCGACTTTCGCTGTAATGATGGGAACGAATTTGTCTTGAATCAATCCCTGAAAGATCTCGGTGCCGGTGACCAGGATACCGACTCGGGCATGCCTAAAAGGCAGTACGCGAAAAAGCGGTTTATCGTTCAGGATGTTCAGCGCCTTTTCGAATTCTTTTCTGGCCAGGAAAAGCGGAATCGCCCGCGTTGCCGCCACCGTTTTCCCTTCGTCCACCAGCGAATAACTCTGGCGGCTGGCGCACATGACGCCGGGTGACAGGTTGAATGTTTGCAACCGGTCTTCCTCGACCATGAACAGTCCGTTGCGTTTGGCCACCAAGTTGATTTTGCCCTCTCGAGCAGGTCCATTGAAGGTGACTCCATCACCCGCCATGGTTTGAGCAAATGCGAGGGCGACCTCGTTCTCATGGACCCACAGGGAAGAGAGTGGTTCCTCAGCGGCCACGTAAATACTTTGTCGGCCCATCTGCTGGAGTCGACACAGGTCGCCTGCGGTGATCCTCTGCCCATGTTGTATGGCGGGTGCCTTAATGATATTTGGAATGATCTGAGTCATATCATGCAGGGCAATATGCCCCACCGCTTGCTGCAGCGGAATGGCCTGCAGCGGGGGAATTGCCATCTCTTCGCCGTCATTGCAGGGTGGTGCAGCCGCATAGGGAGAATCGCCCTGGCAACCTCGGCAGACGGCTCCATGCCACCTCGGGTAAGACTCTCCGCAGACCGGGCAGACGCACATGGGTCCCGTGCTTTTCCTTTCCAGGTAATGCGGTGACACCTGGATGGCCTGCCGGCCGTACAGTCTCGCCCCCGCCTGTTCGATCTGGTCCAGCAGCAACTGAGTATCTTGTTCGGGTTTGGCTTTGAGCTTGAACAACCATGTCTTGATTTCACTCCATTTTTCGAGCTCCTGCGGATCGATAAACACGCGCACGCCATTGCCCTGGTATTTGTCGTACAGGCTCAGGGCGAACCGGCCGAGGTTCGCAACCTTCAGCCAGCCGTTGCCCGTGGTGCAGGGAGTCAGCAACTGGATGGCATCGGGCAAACACTTGGGGGTTTCGCTGATTGCATCATAGAGGACGCCCTCGGCGATCTGCCGAAGGGCGACTTCAACCATGCACCCTCCGATGACAACGCCCGGAGCGGTGTACCCGTGAAATTTTTCCACCGCATCGAGGAACTGCCGGTAGAAATAGGGGCCAATTTGCATGTTTGTCCTTTCGCTATTCATTATGTTCATGTTGACATAACGAATAGCGGAGTTTATCCTCTGTCGTCAACAAAAAAACGAAATGGGGTTGGCGGTTTCTGGCTGCGGCTGCCGTTTCACAGGCGGTTCTTGCGTGGCATTGGGGATTGTGGGTGCAAGTCAACTGGGATCTTGGAGGGACAACATGGAACAAATTCGGCCACCGCGGATAAGGGTCCTGGCGTTGTTGTGGACTGTGATACTGAGCTTTGGATCCATTGTTCAAGTGCAGGCGGAGCCAACCGATACGGTGGTTGTCTTTGCTGCCGCCTCGACCACCGATTCGCTAAATGAGATCGGGAAACTTTTTGCGCAGCAAGGGGGGGGCAAATTCGTTCCATCATTTGCTGCGTCGTCAACTCTGGCCAAACAGATCGAACATGGTGCACCGGCTAACGTGTTCCTGTCCGCCAACGTCAAATGGATGGATTATCTGCAGGAAAAGAATTTCATCGCGGCGGACGGCCGCTTTGACCTGTTGGGCAATCGAATTGTTTTGATCGCTCCCGCCGATAGTGAGATCGATCAATTAGACATCCGTCCGGGGTTAAATCTGGCTGCCCTGCTGGGAAACGGCCGACTGGCCATGGGTGATCCCGAGCACGTTCCGGCTGGCATGTATGGTAAGCAGGCGCTGGAGAAACTGGGAATTTGGCACAGTGTGGCCGATAAAATTGCCCCGGCCAAGGATGTACGTGCTGCTCTCGCCCTGGTCGAACGTGCAGAAGCACCGCTTGGCCTGGTCTACGCCACGGATGCGGCGGTTAGCGAGCAAGTTAAAGTCATTGGGGTCTTTCCGGAAGATTCCCATCCGCCAATTGTCTATCCCGTAGCCTTGGTTGCCGGGAATCAAACGGAGGTTGCCAAAAGATTCATGGATTTCTTGAGGAGTGCCGAACCCAGAAGGATTTTTGAAAAGTTTGGATTCACGGTGCGTTGATGCCGTTGATCAGTCTGACGCCGCAAGAGCTGGAAGCGCTGCGATTGAGCCTGTGGGTTTCGATCTGGGCTGTACTGGGAAGCCTGCCCTTGGGAATCCTAACGGCTTGGGTGCTGGCACGTTTGCGATTTCCGGGCAAGTATCTTGTGGACGGCCTGATTCACCTGCCGCTGGTGCTGCCTCCGGTCGTGATAGGCTATCTTCTGCTGGTCCTCTTGGGCCGTAAAGGGTTTGTCGGGGCGTGGCTGCATGCCACCTTCGGGGTGAGCCTGGCTTTCAACTGGAAGGGGGCTGCGGTGGCCGCGGGAGTCATGGCCTTTCCGATGATGGTGCGCGCCGTAAGACTTTCCCTCGAGGGGGTCGACAGCGGCTTGGAGGCGGCGGCCAGAACTCTCGGTTCCGGACCCGTTCGAGTGTTCTTCACCGTCACTTTGCCGCTGATTTTGCCAGGGATTATCACCGGGACAATCCTTGCCTTTGCCCGCAGCCTGGGGGAATTCGGTGCAACCATTACGTTTGTCTCCAATATTCAGGGGGAAACGCAAACGCTTCCACTCGCCCTTTACACCTTAACCCAGGTGCCGGGCGGGGAATGCGGAGCCATACGCCTCTGCGTCATTGCAGTCGGCATCGCGATGGTTGCCCTGATTGCCTCCGAAATTCTTGGCAAACGCTTTGGTGCCCGCGTGCGGGGGTGAATGGTGCTCGATATATGCGTCCGCAAAAAGCAAGGTGATTTCACTATCCATGCGTCCTTCACCTTGCAGGGAGTTGGAGTTACTGCGCTGTTCGGCCGTTCCGGCTCCGGCAAAACCTCCATTGTCAACATGGTGGCGGGGCTCATGCGGCCCGACGAGGGCCGCATCATTGTCAACGGTCACACCTTGTTTGACTCCGCTAAAGGAATCAACGTTCCCCCCGAAAAAAGACGCATTGGCTACGTTTTCCAGGACGACCGACTTTTTCCCCACCTTTCCGTACGGGCCAACCTCACATACGGCATGCCCGGCCGCCGTTCCAAGAATCGCTGTGTGGCGTTTGAGCAAGCAGTAGCAGTCCTTGGCGTCGAACAGCTGCTCGACCGGCGGCCGGCAAAGCTCTCAGGCGGTGAAAAACAGAGGGTCGCCATCGGCCGAGCGCTTCTCACGAGTCCTTCCATCCTGTTGATGGATGAGCCACTGGCCTCGCTTGACGGTGCGCGCAAAGCTGAGCTGCTGCCGTTTATTGCGCAATTGTCCCGGGAGTTTTCCATTCCGATCCTTTATGTCAGCCATGCGGTGGAAGAAATTACCGTCCTGGCTGACCGCATCGTGCTGGTCGATGCCGGTTGTGCAGTGAGGACAGCAAGGACGGAAGAGCTGATGAGGCATTGCCAAAAGTAGAAATTCAACAGCCGAGACGGCTTTGCCGACCTTGGATAGGCCCGCGGCGCCCTTCATTGGAATCGCAACTGGTCTTCCCCATAGCGCCCCCCTTTGATTTGCCATTGACATTGGCGTGAGCCATACTATACATATATGCCAATTTTGACATAATAAGAATCTCATGCGCAATGCGGCAAAGGAGAAGCCACAATGGCAATGGTGAAAATGACGATCGACGGCAGGGATGTGGCGGCGCCGGAGGGCAGTACCATCCTTCAAGCGGCAAAGAGTGTCGGAATTCGAATTCCAACTCTGTGTTATCATGAAAGATTGAAGCCGATTGGCTCGTGTGGACTGTGCATTGTTGAAGTCGATGGGAGTGCAACGCCCGTGGCTGCATGCGAAACACCGGTGAGGGATGGTATGGAAGTCGTCACCAGCTCTGATCGGCTGTTTTGCATGCGTCAGGAGGTATTAAAGTCCATTCTGGTGCATCATCCATTGGACTGTCCCATCTGCGACAAAGCGGGTGAATGTTTGTTGCAGGATCTTGTCTACGAGCATGGTGTCACAGGCGTTGAAGCTCCGGCGCCCAGTGCGAAATTTCGTAATGGGTACGCAACCGCCTTCCTCAGGTCCTGGCCGGAGCGCTGTGTGTTGTGTTTTCGCTGCGTGGCGGCGTGTACGGAGATCCAGGGGCATTTTGCTCTGTCTACCGTGGAAGGACCGGATGGCAGCCCGCTGGTTGCCTACGACGAAAGCAAATGCGTTTCCTGCGGCGAGTGCATCCAGCTGTGCCCGACCGGGGCTTTAGTCGAAAAAAAATCCGAACGGCGCTGGCGCAACTGGGAGGTGGAGCAGAAAGTCCGCACCACCTGCCCTTATTGTGGAGTTGGATGCCAGCAACTGCTGCATGTCAAGAATGGCAGGATCGTCAAAGTTTCGGGCGTGGAGGGGGCCGAGCCCAACCAGGGTCGCTTGTGCGTCAAGGGTAGATATGGCTTTGACTTCATCTATTCGGAGGAGCGGCTGAAAACGCCCTTGATCAGAGAAAACGGTCGGTTCAGGGAAGCTTCCTTTGACGAGGCATTGGATCTGGTCGCCGGGCGCTTCAAGAAGATCATTGCTGAGAGCGGTTCCGATGCCATTGCCGGGGTCAGCTGCGCACGCAGCATCAATGAAGACTCCTATCAGATGCAAAAGCTGTTTCGCGCGGTGATCGGTACCAACAATATCGACCACTGCGCGCGCACCTGACACGCCCCAACGGTCGCCGGGCTGGCGGCTTCGTTTGGTTCAGGTGCAATGACAAACTCATTCAATGAATTTGCCAAAGCAAAAATGTTTCTGGTGATCGGTTCCAATATGACCGAAGCCCACCCTGTGGCGTCTACCTTTCTCAAGAACGCGGTTTTCAACGGTGCGCAACTGATTGTATTTGATCCGCGCAAACATAAGCTGTGCGATATAGCCACCCTGCACCTTCCCTTGAAGGTCGGCAGCGACATCGCGCTGCTCAATGCCCTCATGCATGTGCTCATCAGCGAAGATATTTATGATCATAAGTTTGTGGAATTCTGTACGGTCGGTTTCGATGAACTCAAGGCAAAGGTCATGAACTATCCTCCCGAGCGGGTGGCGGATATATGCGGTATCGACGCGGGGATCATCCGCGATACGGCCAGGCGCCTGGCTGCGGTAAAGCCGGTGATGGTCTGCTACACGCTCGGCATCACGGAGCATACCTGCGGACGGAATAATGTTCTTTCCGTAGCCAATCTGCAGATGCTGCTAGGGAATATGGGCCTCGAGTGCGGCGGGGTGAACCCCTTGCGCGGCCAGAACAACGTGCAGGGGGCATGTGACATGGGGGCGCTGCCCAACGTGTTTCCCGGATATCAGAGTGTTACCGATGCGGCCATTCGCGAAAAATTCGCACAAGCCTGGGGAGTCAACGATCTGCCGGAACAGCCGGGCTTGATGATTCCGCAAATGCTGGAAGGCCTGGTTACTCGACAGGTCAGGGGCTTCTATATTTTTGGGGAGAATTTGGCCAATACCGAACCCGATATCCGAAAGGTCGAGCACGAGCTGGCTTCTGCTGAGTTCATCGTGTGTCAGGACATTTTTGAGACCGAGACCACCCGTTTCGCCCACGTTGTTTTTCCGGCCGCCGCCTGGAGTGAAAACGACGGTACTTTCACCAGCAGCGAACGCAGAGTCAACCGCGTGCGCACTGCCAGTGCGCCTCCCGGGCTGGCCAAGCCGAATTGGTGGATATTCAAACAGATTGCCCAACGGATGGGACATGACTGGCCGTCCGACAGTGCACAGGAGATATGGGATAACGAGGTATCCGTCCTGGCCCCCAGCTATATGGGTATTAAGTACACGCGGCTGGAAAATAACGGACTCCAGTGGCCCTGTCCCAACGAGGATCACCCGGGAACCTGCTATCTGCACCAAAACGGTGAATTCACCTGCGGTCTGGGCAGATTCAACGCGGTGGACTGGACCCCACCGGCGGAAGTGCCGGACGGCGAATATCCCCTTGTGCTTTCCACCGGAAGGCGGCTTTATCATTACCATACCCGCACTCAAACGGGTCGTTGCCAAGGGTTGAATGACCTGCTGGGAGAGGAAACCGCAGACATCTCATTGCAGGATGCGAGTGCCATGGGGATTGAGCAGGGAGAGAAAATAAGGGTCAAATCGCGACGCGGAGAAGTGACCGTCAAAGCCCGGGTGACCCCTGAGGTTCAGCCGGGCATGGTGTGGATGGCGTTTCATTTTCGCGAAAACTGTTCCAACTGGCTGACCAATCCGGCCTTTGATCCGGTAACGTTAACGGCTGAATACAAAGCCTGTGCGGTGCGCATTGAAAAGCTGTAGTGCCGGCACTGTGGGGGGGCGTTGACAGCGGCTCCCCCACCGCCCTTTCCGCCGGCAGGCACCTGCCGGGTACTCCAGGTCTCTATGCAACTATCCGAGTACACTCAAACTATGCGCCATCGTGTGGCACACTACCACTGCGCATCAGCGGCACGAAACCACGCGGAAACGATCTTCATCTGCCGTGGTTCATCACATGATACCAATATAGCTTCCAAGATAATGTTTTTGGTGTAGGTTGGGTTGAGTCACGCGTTTCGGGTGACGAAACCCAACGCCTATTTTGCTGGGTTTCGTATCTCAGCCCAGCCTGCTTGGGAGCCATAGCTGCCCTAAAGCGCATGCTTGATATGGATGTAAAGCAGATGTCACCCGTTGTTGACAAGGTGCCGCATATTCCATTGTTGCAAGAGAAGCAAGAGAAGGCAGTGAGAGCAGGATTGTCGACGGCACATTCGCACGTAACCCAGAGGACTCGAAACACTGAAGGGTGTATTATCTACTTGGGCGATGAGCTAAAAGAGGTGTTCGAGCAGGCAAAGAAACGACGAAAAATCGCTCAAACCGCTTTGCCATGGAGGAGGAACGGACCAGGTCAAACGCTTCGACCGGGCATGGAAAACGCCTTGCAAAAATGTCGGCATTGGTTTAAGAATCTTCCACGATTCTCGACGCACAGCCGTCAGAAATATGGTTCGAGCAGGTATTCCGAAAAGGGTTGCAATGCAGACCAGTGGTGGCCACAAAACAGGGTCAGTGTTTGAGCGCTGCAATATTGTGAGCGAAGCTGATTTGATGGCCGCGGCGAAGATGCAACGGGAATATCTCGATTCTCAGCCAATGGTTACAAAAACGGTTACAATCGACAAGGCCAAGAGCCGCAAACCCGCACTGCGCCTGTAGCTCAGGTGGATAGAGCAACGGACTTCTAATCCGTGGGTCGGGGGTTCGAATCCTCCCAGGCGCACCAAGTAAATTCAAGAAGTTGGCCGGAATCGGTCATGGATCTGTCTTTGCTCTTCAAGAGCACTTAGCATGACCGGAATGTGCTTGATAGTTCAGAGGTCAGAATTCAATTTTTTCGAAATTTGAGATCATCGGCCTAGAGATCAAAAACTCTGCGGGTATGTGACGCTCTCATCTAATCTCTTGAGAAAAGCCGGCGGAAGCGCCCTGCCTTGCACTTTGAGTTTAAGATGAGACTTTTGCGGGGATTTTCATAACTCAACGAAAAACTTCAGTCACTTGCGGAACCAGTCGTGCCTAAAACAATGAAGAAAGGGGAAGGTGTGACCACCGTTCCCCTCTCTGCATGTCTGATTCTGTTCAATACCCTATAACAGCATCCTGTAATCGGTATTCAGGGCTTGTGCCGGCTTTTTGGCATTTTCTTTGCCGATGGGACCAAGGCCATTCTCCATATCAGAAATGTGGCAACGCGGAATTGAAAGCCTTCCATGAAGGCGACCACCGCCTAAGGCAGGTCAGGTGGTTCTCCCAGGCGGATCTCCTCTATTCCGTTGAAGCGGAGGTTTTGGAAGCAAAGCACTGCAACTTGGGACATCATAAAGGCCGGGATCCGAACGATTTTCATTTTATGCGGGTGGTTCGCTGCCCGGACGCGGGAGTCGACTGTCTCGGTTATGGACAAGTGACGGTGAAGATTCAGGTTGTTCCACGAGTGAAGGGATGAGCTTTTTTTACAGGCCTGCTGGAAAACTCATCCGCTCAAAAAAATCACCATCATCCCCCAAATGGGGGATTCCGTTCTGATTCAAATGTGGTCTATCATTGTGAGATCCGTTTTTAGTGGTGGAGCCTATACACCTTGAATTGCACGCCTCAGGAGCGAGTCATGAGCCATTTGAATCATTTGGACATTTACCGAATCCTGGAAAAGACGAACTGCAGGCAATGCAGCCTGCCGACCTGCCTGGCATTTGCAGTGGCGGTCATGAAAGGGGAAGTGAAGCTCGGTGCCTGTCCTCATCTGGAAGAAGATGTTCTTGCGCGGTTTGAGGGACAGGTGGGCAAGCGATCTTCTCTTGAAAATGATTGGGAAAAGGCCCTGAAAGGCCTACAAAACAAGATAAGAACGATCGATTTTGCATCTTCGGCGGAAAGGCTGGGGGCTCGACTTTCCCTAAGTGGCCTGGCGATTAACTGCCTGGGCAAAGACTTCCAGGTCGATCCTCAGGGAAAAATCATTTCCGACTGCCATGTCAATCCCTGGCTGAGCATTCCGCTGCTCAGCTACATCATCCATTGTGAAGGGAAAAGACCTGCCGGCCAATGGGTCCCCTTGCGGGAACTGGATAGCGGGGCAACCTGGAGCCGGTTGTTCAGCCAAAGATGCGAAAAACCCTTGAAGGCATTGGTTGACAATCACACCGATCTGTTTGAGATTCTCATCGATCTTTTTGCGGGAAAATCAACCACTGCCGCCTTTTCCTCGGACATTTCCATAGTCCTCCATCCCCTTCCTAAATTGCCGATGCTGGTTTGCTACTGGAACAAAGAGGGCCAGCTGGACTCGACCCTCCATCTCTTTTTTGATTCAACTGCAGACAAGAATCTCAACATCGAGTCTATTTACCAGCTCGGCGTGGGGCTTGTGACCATGTTTGAAAAGATCGCCCTGAGACACGCTGGATTTGCATGGTAGTTGGTGGGATGCTGAGAGCTGCCGACGGACTTATTGAACCCTGCGAACTGATATGGTTTGGATACCAAACTCAATCGCCTAAAGATCGACAGGCGGACAACGGTCAACCTGAGATTTTCAGAATTGCTGGAAATCAGCCCTCATCCAATCATATTCCCGATGACTGTCAAAGCATTTCAGTCATTGATTTGCAGCCAAGGACAAGGGGTTTGATGGAGCCATCATCGCCCGAGCCATCGGCAGGACCACTTCGGGGGTGTTCGACCGGATCAGAAAACTCGAACAGAGAGGAATCATTAAGTCCTACCAAACCATAATCGACCCGAAGGCGGTTGGTATCGACTTAACGGCGTTCATATCCGTGAAAATTCATCCTTCGCGAGAGACCCGCAAGACAGTGATTCTGTAACAGCAACTTCAATTCACAAGGAGGATGACATGGCAAGGATCGGTATAGTTAACTGTTCGAACAGTACCCAGGAAATGAGCTGTGCTTCAGTAGTCTGCCTGGCAGACATGCGAAAGCGAAGGGACTTTTTCGAGAAGTACTCACCGGGTGAACAACTCGATCTGGTAGGGATCATCAGTTGCGCGGGCTGCCCAACTCTAGCCGCACCGGAAAAAATACTGCGAAAAGTGCGGGCAATTGCAGAATTTAGGCAGCAATTCTCATTTTGACATTTGTTGGCTTTCGCTAACAGGCGTTGAAAAGTTTAAGAACAAAGCTGTTCGTTGCGTTTTTGGCAAAAACGTTTGGGAGATTCAAATCTTTTATGTTTGTTCGCTTTCCAGGTGGGCAAAATACGCTGATGATGTCCTCTCCACAATCAACGGATTAACCTGGTGAAGCCCGTGGGGCGAACGGGACGTTCTTGAATTAGTTGACTTGGGCGGCAGATCCAACCATCCGCCTCCGCTTGGTCCATTTTTCGATTTCCACTGCGAGGAAAACGACTGAAGATAAAATGAGAGTGAGCCCCAGTTCATACAGCGTCAGCGGTTCGGTTTTAAATATCGGGTTTAGAAAGGGCACATAGACGGTTGCCATCTGCAGAGCTAAAGTCAGGAGAAATGCCCCCACCAGCGGCCAGTTGGACAATAGCCCCTGGGTGAACAGGGATTCCTTTTCCGATCTTATGGCCAGAACATGTCCCATCTGACTCAAACACAATACCGTGAACACCATCGTCTGCCAGTGGGCATGCCCCGTTTTAAGGGACCACGCCTGCGTAAAGATCGACACAAGCCCCATGAGGAGACCCACCCAGATGATATGAAGGCCAAGCCCATGAGCAAAAATGCTTTCCCTGGGATGCCGTGGCGACCGTTCCATGACACCCTTTTCCGGTGGCTCCGCGGCCAGGGCAAGACCGGGAAGCCCGTCGGTGACGAGGTTGATCCAGAGAATGTGAATAGGCAGAAGAGGAATGGGAAGTCCCAGCAGAGGGGCGAGAAATATGGTCCAAATCTCACCCGAGTTACTTGTCATGGTGTACTTGATAAACTTGCGGATGTTGTCAAAGATGCGCCTGCCCTCTCTGATGGTTTTCACAATGGTCGCGAAATTGTCGTCGAGAAGGATCATGTGGGCGGCCTCTTTGGAGACATCTGTGCCGGTAATTCCCATGGCAATTCCAATGTCGGCTCTCTTCAAGGCCGGTGCATCATTCACTCCGTCCCCGGTCATGGCGACAAACTGCCCCTTATCCTGAAGAGCTTTCACAATTTTTAATTTCTGCTCGGGGGCCACCCGTGCATAAACCCTGATATCCTCAACCCTTTCTTCAAATTCCTCTAAAGTCAGCCGGCCAAGCTCTCGGCCCGTGAGGATCGAAGCTCGGTCGTTGTCGATGATGCCGACGCTTTGGGCTATGGTTCGGGCAGTAAGGGGATGGTCGCCGGTGATCATGACCGGGATGATTCCCGCTGTCTTGCACATTGCTACGGCTTCTTTTGCCTCTTCTCTAGGAGGATCTATCATTCCGACAAGGCCCAAGACCGTGAGCTCCCTCTCAGCAATTTCAGGGGACAAAGCAGCAGGCAGGCGGTCCCATTGTCGCATGGCAACGCAAAGTACCCTCAAACCGTCAGCTGCCATTCTTTCGTTCATTTCAGAAAGCTCCCTGGGGTCGAGTGCCTTTGATCCTTGCGATGTCAAAACGGTGCTCGAGGAATCCATCAATACATCCACCGCGCCTTTAGTGAAGGACACAAAGCCCGCTTCATCACCTGATGGCGCAGGCACTCGATGAAATGTGGTCATACACTTTCTTTCGGAGTCGAATGGGAGCTCCGCCACCCTTGTGTATTCTTTTTCCAGCGCTTCTTTGTGAAAACCCTGCTCTTGCGCCATGTTGAATAGAGCGATCTCAGTGGGGTCTCCAAGGATAGAGCCGTTGGCTGACGGCTGGACGTCATTGCTCAATGCCAGCGCCTTGAAGAATTCACGATAGGGAGGGGAAACGGTTTCCGAAGTTTGCCAACTTTTCGCTTTCCCGCCATTCAGTTCGGTTTCCGTCTGCCTTTTGCCATCCGCGTAGATTTCCACCACGGTCATCTTGTTCAGCGTAAGGGTTCCGGTCTTATCCGAGCATATATAAGTTACCGATCCGAGGGTCTCCACCGCCGGGAGCTTCCTGATGAGGGATTTTTGCTTCACCATTTTCTTGGCCCCAAGTGCCAGTGCGATAGTGACCACCGCGGGAAGTGCTTCGGGAATCGCGGCGACCGCCAGGGATATGGCTGTGAGGAGCATGAGAAAAGGCGGCTCTCCGCGCATGATGCCGACGGCGAAAACGATGACGCATATGGCAAGCACCGCAAGAGCGAGCCTGTGACCAAAGACGGCAAGCCGTTTTTGGAGAGGCGTTTTCACTTCCTCTTCTTCTTGCAGCATGGCCGCGATCTTGCCGATCTCAGTTTCCATTCCGGTTGCCACAACGACACCCGCGCCCCGCCCGTTAACTACGGTAGTGCCTTTGTAGATCATATTTTTCCGGTCGCCCAGAGGGAGGAGTTCGTCATGGAGGACATGGGTATGTTTTTCGGTGGCTTCGGATTCTCCCGTGAGAGCGGCCTCTTCAACCTTCAGTTGAGCCGCCTCGATGATGCGCGCATCCGCGGGGACGATCATCCCGGCCTCGAGCAGAACCACATCTCCGGGCACGATCTGAGAGGCGGCAAGACTTTCAACCTGACCGTCCCGCATGACCATGGCGGCCGGGGCCGCCATTTTTTGAAGGGCCGCTATGGCTTTTTCCGCTCTGTATTCCTGCACCAATCCAATGACCGCATTGAGGAGCACAATCACAATAATGGCTATGGTATCGGATATTTCTCCAATGAATCCCGAAATAACGGCGGCAGCAATGAGGACAAGGATCATGAAGTCCATGAATTGATCCAGGAACATCTTGAGTAAGGTCTTTTTCTCTTTCTCTTGGAGCGTGTTGGGGCCGTATGTTTCGAGTCGGCTGAGGGCGGCCTCGGAAGTGATGCCGTTTAGAGATGAGTCAAGTTCTTCCAGTACCCTGTCTGCCTTCTTTTGATGCCAGTGCATCCTAACGCACTCCTTTGTACAGATTGAATCCAAATCTCATCCGAAAATCGCCGACAGGTATGATCTCACAACCCGGCAAGGATCAGTAGTCCAATGGCGTATTCTGTGCCGGGTCTTTCATAACAGCTCATCTACCCTGCAATCAACTCCCATGGCTCAACCGAACTGATTCCGGCAGCGAGCAGGTTCTCGTTGGCTGTGCTCTGTTGCATCATGATGAATTACTGCGAGCCAGCCGGAAAATGCTGATTCTATGCCATATCGATGCGAAGCAAAAGTCGCCGGTCCACATGGTTGCTGGATTATAGTTTACCTGCTGTTGCTGTCCAGTAATTGCTGGAGTTGCTCGAGCAGTCGGGGCTCCACAGTGCGGCATGTCACGTCCAGTACATCGGGCAATTTCCGCACCTGCTTGACCATCTGATCAAGCCGCTGATCTTCGTTCACCAAAAGCCGGATTCTACTGTGTTCGCCTTTGCCGATGGGCATGCAGAAAATTCCCTCAACGTTGTAGGCTCTCCTTGAAAACAGCCCGCAGACATGCGACATGACTCCAGGATGATTCTTCACGGTCAAATCCAAGGTAACTTGCTGCCTGCTTTCGCAGGGTTTCGGCGATGGTTGAAAAGGATGGTCAGACATGCGCTTCACCTCCTATCATGGTTCGATTGGCAGCACCGGGAGGTACCATGGGATAAACCATCTCGCGGATATCGACGGCAACGTCGATAAGACAAGGTCCCGGCTCGCTCAGCACCTGCGCAAGTGCCTGTTGAGGATCATCACTCCTGTTCAGATCGCAGGCTCGCACACCGAAGCCCTCGGCAACTTTCGTGAAATCCACCCGCGCCTGATAATCAGAGGCAAAGATCCTCCTGGCAAAAAAAAGCTCCTGCTGCTGATGGACCAGCCCCAATGAGTTGTTGTTCATCAGGATGATCTTGACGTTGACATTCTGTTCGACCGCCGTCGCCAGTTCTTGAATGTTCATGAGCAGACTGCCATCCCCGCTGAAGCACACTACCGGGCAGTCGGGGCGTGCCAGGGCGGCACCGATAGCCGCCGGCAATCCGAAGCCCATGGTGCGGAGTCCTCCCGAGGTGAGCCAGTGACGCGGCCGGCGGAAAGGATAGACCTGAGCGGTGCGCATTTGATGCTGGCCAACATCGGTAACCACAATGGCTTGATCGCCCAGCAGCTGCGCAGCAAGACGGGTTAGCCGGTAAGGGTTCAATGGATCGTTTGCACCATCAAACCGCTGAGGGTGTTCTCGTTTGAGTCGAGAAACAAGGGTCAGCCATTCTTTACGAAGCTGCTTTTCGACCAACGGCAGTAAACTCTTCAGTACGGCACCGACATCGCCCACAATGCCGATATGAGAAGTTTTTATTTTATCAAGCTCACTCGGGTCGATGTCGATGTGGATGATTTCGGCGCCGGGGCAGAATTCCGCCACTTTACCCGTGGCCCGATCGTCAAATCGAACTCCCGCTGCGATCAGTAAATCACACTCCTCGAGAGCCAGATTGGCATAGCGAGCGGCATGCATACCCAGCATGCCGAGCGAAAGCGGGTGATCCGCGGGCATGGCACCCAGCCCCAGCAACGTCATCACGGTTGGGACGGACGCTTTTTCTGCGAGATCCACAGCCAACGAACCGGCTCCCGACTGAATGACCCCCCCCACCGATGTACAAAATCGGGCGGCGTGAACGGTTAATGAGTCGGGCTGCGCTCTTCAGATCAACCGGATCGAAACGGGGAAAAGGATCGGGACACCCCGGTTCCGGCCACTCCTCAAATTCAACCTCAGCCACCTGAACATCTTTTGGTACATCGATCAGGACCGGTCCGGGTCTTCCCGAAAGTGCAATGCGGAACGCCTCGGGAATCACCCACAGGAGATCGTCTGCCGAGCGGACCAGGAAGTTGTGTTTGGTGATGGGGATGCTCATGCCGTAGGTATCGACTTCCTGGAAGGCGTCGGTGCCGATCATGGCATAGGGCACCTGGCCGGTAATGCAGACAATTGGAATCGAATCGAGTTTGGCGTCGGCTATGGCTGTAAGAACGTTAGTGGCTCCGGGGCCCGAGGTGGCAAAACACACGGCGGCCCTTCCCGTTGCTCGGGCCATGCCCTGGGCAATAAAGCCGGCACCCTGTTCATGCCGAGTCAAAACGTGCCGAATCGCCTGATTTTGCGCTAAAGCGTCATAGATGGGCAGATTGGCTCCGCCCGGGATTCCTGCAATGGTTCGGATTCCCTGGCGCTCCAGCAACGTGATGATGATTTGTGCTCCAGTCTTTTTGATCATCGGACTCGCCTCCTACTTTCGTCAACAGGGTGGTTGCAGAGCGCAACCCTGTGCGGTGTTTTCCCGAATCGGCATCGAGTCCGGCGTGAGGTCAATCGGTCCAAAAAGAACCCCCCAACCGGCTCGCGCCGGCGGGGGGTGGATTGGTAAGGATAGCTTTGTCGATCCCGCTATGGCGCGACGCCGTCAACGACGCATACGAGTACTACTACGCTCACCAAAACCGCAGGAACGCTCGGAATGGAACGGGTAGCCGTGGTGTCGCGCTTCATAGACATTGCCTCAAACAAAGGGGGTGAATGACTAACCGGAGTGAGAATACCTCCGGCCATCGATACTGTCAAGGCATTGCATCGATGAATTGCAGAAGAATCGATAAATTGGTCAGACGATTCCAAGAAAAATACCGGTACGGTACAGGCGACAAGACAGGCACCCCTGTTGTATACTATACCCGGTCTGTCTGCTGTGCAGATCATCAACCGAAATTGCCATTTCAGACGTTTTGGCGGGGAAGCGCAGTGAGTTCACTGGACTATTTTCCACAGAGATTTTGCGAGGCAACTCAGAACAGGAGGATGCGATGCCGGGGCTTTTTATTCGATGGCTGATTCTTACGGTTTCAATCATTGCTGCATCATACATTATTGGTGGGATTAGGGTGGATAGTTTCTTTTCCGCGGTTTTCGCCGCCGCGATTCTGGGAGTGCTGAATGCCTTCTTTCGACCCATCCTCCTGGTTCTCACGCTGCCCATCAATATCCTGACGCTGGGTCTCTTCACCTTCGTGATCAACGCATTGATGCTGAAGATGGCCTCGGGCGTCATCCCCGGATTTCACGTCTATGGATTCTGGGCTGCCGTGTTTGGAGCTCTCATCATCAGCGTGGTCAATTGGCTGTTGTTATCGTTTGTGAGCGATCAGGGAAGGGTCGGGTACATCGATTTGCAGCGCAAAGAGGGTGACCGGTGGGAATAGTGATGGCAAGGCTGGGTTGAGGCACGCGGGAGGTGACTCAACTCAACCTGTGCCTCAACCCTCTTCCCTTGAGGCCGCTGGGCGGAGACAGATTTGCCCACGCGGCTGGTGTGCAGAGTCTAAAACCCGGCGATTCCAATGGACTGGGCTCCCTCTCCCCGTGCGGGTGGAGAGGGAGCGAGTGCCGCGGAGCCCTGTGCGGGTTGCTGTCAGTCCGCAAGGGAGAGGGAGTTCTCGGACAGTCTGCCAGGGTCTGCTGATCGGTTTCGGTACTCCTCGAACCAACTCCTCATATACTAAAAAACACCTTCTGCAGCACCTTGGGGGTGATTCCCGCCAGATCGAGATACATGGTGATGCCACCCATGAAAAACGGCCAGCCGGCGCCCATGATCATCGCCAGGTCCACATCCCTTGAACTCGCCACCACTTTCTCCTGCAAGATGGAATCGATTTCCCGTGCCAGATTGCTCAAGACCGTTTTCTGAATTTCCTCGGGATGAAATTCCCGCTTGTCGCTCTTCACCCAAAGCTTTTCTACCTCCGGATCCACGCGCCTGGTCTTGCTGTTGGGGAGATAAATGGAAGGCTTTTTGGCAGCCACCAGCTTGGCGAAACTGTCGCTCACGGGAAACCGCTCGGAACCGAATGCCCGATTCAGCGTTTCATTGACATGCAGAGCGACAGGCGGGCCCACCAGGGCCAACAGCTCGAAGGGCGCCATGGGCAGTCCGAGTGCCAGCATGGCATCGTCCACCTGCTGGAAGGAGGCCCCTTGATCCACCAGGCTCACGCAGTCCACCAGCATTCTTGTGAGAATCCGGTTGACCAAGAAGGCCGGGGCGTCTTTGACCAGGATGCCGGTTTTTTTGAGTTTGCGGGCCAGTCCGAAAGCGGTCGCAAGAGTTCCCTGGCCGGTTTGTTCGGTTTTGATGATTTCAACCAGGGGGAGCACCGCCACCGGATTGAAGAAATGAAAGCCCACAACCCGCTCGGGGTTCTTCAAATCGGCCGCCATGCGGGTGACACTCAAAGAGGAAGTGTTGGTCGCCAGAATGGCATCGGGCCTGATGAAGGTTTCCGCTTCAGCAAACACCTGCTGTTTGACCTGCATCTCTTCAAACACGGCTTCGATTAAAAAATCGCAGTCGGCAAAGTCCTGAGAATCCAGGGTGCCGGTCAGCAGGCTGGTAAAATAGCGTCCCTGCGCTGCGGACAGTCTGCCCTTCTCGACCATCTTCTGAAATTCTTGAGCGACGTAGGCGCAACCTTTGTCGACAAATTCCTGCTTGATATCTTTCATGACCACCGGCACGCCCAACCGATAGATGAAGAGCTGCGCCAGTTGCGAGGCCATGAGACCGGCTCCGATGATGCCCACTTTGTTGACCGCTTGCGGTTTCGCATCCGGCATGCCCCTGGGCTTTTTAGCGTAGCGGTTGACCAGATCGAAGGAATAGATCGAGGCCTTGCATTCCCTTGTTTTGATGAGATCGCCCAGGGCCTTGTTTTCTTCCTCGAAGCCCTGTTCGACATCCCACTTGCACGCCCCTTCGATCAGCTCCAGAGCCCGGTAGGGTGCAGGTGCTGCGCCATGCACCTTGCTGTCGACAAAACCTTTGGCTTTGGCAATGGCACTCTTGACATTGCCGGTTTGAGCCGGCGGACGCTCCACCTTGACCTGGCCGGCAATGATATCCTGCAGAAACTGCAGCGATTCGTCGAGAAATTCCGCGCCGTCCAACAACCGATCCGCCAGCCCCAGTTGAAAGGCCTGGGGACCGTTGATCATGCGATTCTGGTTCAGCGCGTTGAATATTATGAGCTCCAGGGCCTTCTCTGGTCCCAGCAGCTTGGTGGCCAGGGTGCAGCCGCCCCAACCCGGAATGATCCCCAGAAAACACTCGGGAAAGCCAATCCCCTGGGCACTCCTGGCAACGGTGCGGTACTGGCAGTACAGGGCAATTTCCAGGCCGCCGCCCAACGCAACGCCGTTTATGGCTGCCACCGTAGGAAAAGGCAGATCCATAATGCGTTTCATGGCGAGGTGCCCGAATTGTCCGATTTGATAGCCCTGCTCGAAGGTGGTGATGAAGGGCACTTCGGTCAGGTCGGCTCCAGCGGCAAAAATGTAGGGTTTCCCCGTCAGCATCATGCCCTTTACGCCGCCATCCTTGCTGATCTCTTCCAGCGCTTTATTGAGCGAGCGCAAGGCGGATTCACTGAAGGTGTTGGGCTTTTTGTAATCGTGCCCGTTATCCATGGTCACGATGGCAATTCTGCCCACAGGTGACTCATAGAAGCGATTGTAAAAACGGGTTACCGGTTCTCCCATGGTTTACCCCCTTTGCTTATTCTTTTTTGGTTTTTCTTGCAGATTTTCCCAAATGGCAGATGCTCCCTGGCCAAGGCCTACACATAGAGTGGTCAGCCCATAGCGGGCCTCCGGGTGCGCGGCAAAAAGATGGGCAAGATGGGTTACCAGTCGCGGGCCGGACGCTGCCAGCGGGTGCCCGAACGCGATGGCACCGCCCCACGGATTAAGCTTCGGATCATCCGGAAATTTCAAGCCGAATTCGCGCATGAACACGATGCACTGAACAGCGAAGGCTTCGTTCATTTCGACAAAATCCATGTCATCCATGGATAGTCCGGTGCGCGCGAACAGCTTCTGGGTGGCGGGCACCGGTCCGTAGCCCATGATTTCCGGCTTAACCCCTGCGTAGGCGTAGCCGATCAGACGCATTCGCTGGGCAAGGTTGAGCTCTCGAGCCTTGTCGGCCGCCATGAGCAGTACCCCGCAGGCACCATCGTTCAGCCCGGATGCGTTGCCCGCGGTGACCTTGCCCTGCACTCGGAAAGGGGTCTTGAGGCTGCGCAGTCCTTCCATGGTCGTTTCGGGACGCGGTTGCTGGTCGCGGTCCGCCACAACCCAGCCTTCCTTGGTATAGACCGTCATGGGCGCAATCATCTGTTGAATCTTCCCCTCGGCATAGCCCCTGGCCGTTTTCATTTGAGAATGGCAGGCGTATTCATCGGCCATTTCCTTGGTGATATCGGGAAACATGTCGTGCAGGTTTTCGGCCGTCTTACCCATCACCAGGGCATCCTCGGAAACCAGTTTTTCCGTCAGAAAGCGCGGGTTGGGATCGGCGGTGGCTCCCATGGGATGATGCCCCATGTGCTCCACCCCACCGGCTATGGCAATATCACAAGCTCCGAAAGCGATCTCGGAAGCCGCACTGGTAATGGCCGTGAGCCCGCCGGCGCACATTCGATCGACCGAAAAGCCGGAACACGAGTCCGGCAGTCCCGCCAAAAGCGCCGAGGTGCGCCCCAAAGTCAGTCCCTGATCGCCTTCCTGGGTAGTTGCCCCCCAGACGTTTTCTTCCACCATCTCCGGCTTTACCTGAGGGTTACGACGCAGCAGTTCACGAATCACTCTGACCACCATGTCATCGGCTCTTGTCTGCCAGAAAAAGCCCTTTTCACCGGCTCTTCCAAAGGCCGTCCGGATGCCGTCGACCACCACTACATCTCTCGCTTTCATGAGAGCTACCTCCTTTGTAAAGTTTATCCGAGAACAAATCCATCCACCGGCACTTCGAGCGGTGATTTGTCGTTGTTCATGATGCCCCTAGCCTTCCCCGCCGCCTGAGTGAGAACCTGATTGATAAAAAACTGAGCTGAGGCGATCTTGCCGAAGTAAAAAGCCGCACTGCGATTTTCCTGGATGAGTCTTTTCTGCGCCTTCTCATCTTTGGCGTTGTGGTCGCGGTAGATCTCCTGCAGCCTGCGATCGGCTATGTGAGCCTGCCAGAGCAGCACAAAGCCCATCACCACGTCGCCGAACAGATCCAGGTACGGCTTGGCATAGAGAACGGGAACATGGAACTCATCGGTCATGCTCTTGAGGGCAAAGAATTTGGTCACCTGCACAAGGTTTTCCTCGGCTTCCTCGTAGATCTGCGCCAGTTCATTGAGGCGGAAATTCTTGCGAAACTTGATCAGCATTTCCCTGGTTGTCTTGAGTGCATTCTTGATCAACTGGCCGCGCTTCATGGTCAGTTTGCGGCCGATCAAGTCAAGTGCCTGGATGCCGTTGGTGCCTTCGTACAGAGAAGCGATCTTGCAATCCCGCAGGAACTGTTCCACCGGATACTCGCTGATGAACCCGTAGCCGCCGTAAACCTGAATGGCCGTTTCGCACACGCGAAAGCCGAGGTCGCTTCCCACGGACTTGCAGATGGGAATCAAAAGATCCACATGGCCCTGAAACAACTCGCGCTCTTCCTCGCTTTCCGCCACACGTTCGCGGTCGATGCAGTAGGCCGCCAGATGCAACATGGCACGCATGGCCTCGGTGCTGCTTTTCATGAACATCAGCATGCGCCGCACGTCCGGATGATCAATGATGGGAACGCGGGGCGCTGCGGCGTCCTTCATCCTTTCCACCGGTGCCCCCTGCAGCCGCTCCTTGGCGTACTGCAGTGCATGCAGATAGGCGGCACTGGCGTGCCCGAGGCCCTGCATGCCGACGAACAGACGCGCTTCGTTCATCATGTCAAACATGATCCGCATGCCCTTGTTTTCCTGGCCCATGAGGTAGCCGACACAGTTGCCGTTCTCGCCAAAATTGAGGGAACAGGTGGCCGAGCCGTGGATGCCCATTTTGTGTTCGATTCCGGAGCAGACCACATCGTTTTCCACTAGATTGCCATTCTCATCGACGCGCAGGCGGGGCACCAGAAAAATTGAAATGCCGCGGGTTCCCCTGGGCGCCCCTTCGATGCGTGCCAACACCATGTGCACGATATTCTCCGTCAAATCGTGCATGCCGGATGAAATGAAAATCTTCTGCCCCTGGATTGCGTAGGTTCCATCGGCATTGCGCACCGCCCTGGTCGTTAAATTCCCCACATCGCTGCCGGCGCCCGGTTCCGTCAGGCACATGGTGCCACCCCATTCGCCGGAAAACATTTTATACATGTATATGTTCTGCAACCGTGGTGTGCCGTATTTTTGCAGGAGGCGGGCTGCGCCGTGCGTGAGTCCGGGATACATGATGAGCGCCCAGTTGGCCGCACTGAAAAACTCCAGAGCCGCATTGGCCACCACAAACGGCAGTCCCTGGCCGCCTACTTCCGGGGGATCGGCTATAGCCAGCCAACCGCCCTCACAATAGTGCCGGTATGCTTTATGAAACGCTTCCGGAGCTCTCACCACGCCGTCTTCAAAGCGGCAGCCCTGCTGATCCCCCAGTTTGTTTGCGGGATAGAGCTCCTTTTCCGCCAATTTTTCCGCCTGATCGATCACCATATCGAACAGTTCTTGGGAAAAATCAGAATAGGCCGGGTACTTGCACAATTCCTCCACGTGCAGCTGTTCATACAATACAAACTTGATATCGCGTTCATCTGCAAGCAATTTCATTGGACAACCTCCTGTTGTTGGTTACCTTGCCCCCGCACCTCGCAATCCCGTTGAACGCCGCGCAGCAGAAGATCCACTACGAGGTCCGCCTGGGCTCTCAAGTCGTAGCGTCTGCCCGCCAATACCCAGGTAGACACGATCTCGTCCAACGTTCCGAAGATGAAACGTTTGATCAGTCCTACGGGCAGTTCGTCGCGGAACAGATGCTCTCTTTGTCCCTGCTCGACTATTTCTCCGATGAGGTCCAGGTAAAGCTTCAACTCCATTTTTTCCGATTCGTGCATGAATCGGCTGCTCTGGCGCAGCTCGACCTGGAAGACTGCTGCCAGGTCCGGGTTTGCCTGAAATTCTTCCAGATGCATGTGGATCAGGTGTTTGAGCTTTGCCACGGCATCGCCTTGTTGGTTGAGCGCAGCCCGAAAGTGGGCAATGACTTCCTGCATTTTGATTTCAAAGATTGATATGAGCAGGTCGTCTTTATTCTTGAAGTAAAGGTATATGGTTCCGTCGGCGACCCCGGCTTCTTTTGCGATTTCCGATACTTTGGACTGAAAAAAGCCCTTTTGCGCAAAGACCTTCACGGCCGCATCGAGTATCCGTTGGTATTTTTCTGCACTCTTGTTGCGCATGGATCTCAGCCTTCCACACACCAGTTCGTTAACTGAATGAATAATCATTCATTTACCCGGCATTTCTTCCCTTGTCAAGAAAAATTCACTGTGAAAAGATGCACTCGTCTGCAATCAAACAGCAAGGGGGAAATATGCAAATCACTTGTCTGGGAGCCGCCGGATGCGTTACGGGTTCGTGCTTTCTAATCGATAACGGAAAAAAATATTTGGTCGACTGCGGCCTGTTTCAGGGCGGCAAGCAGATGGAGGCATTGAATCGGCAGCCGTGGGGTTTCGATCCTGCAGACATCCAGGCGCTGTTTCTGACCCACGCCCACATTGATCACAGCGGGCGCATCCCCAAACTCGTGAAGGATGGGTTTCGCGGCAGAATCTACACGACTCTGCCGACCGCCGAGCTGTGCAAAATCCTGCTGCTCGACTCGGCTCACATTCAGGAGTCTGAAGCCGAGTGGCAGAGCCGCAAAAATCGCCGGCGCGGCGAACCCGAAGTCGAGCCTCTCTATGTTGAGGCAGACGTTATGGCCTGTTTCCCTCTACTGGAAGTGGTGGCAAACAACCAGGTCATCAACGTCGATTCCCGTTTCAAAGTGCGTTTCCGCAACGCGGGTCACATCCTGGGATCCGCCATCCTCGAATTCTGGAGTAATGCGCCGTCGAACTCCTGCAAGGTAGTCTTTTCGGGAGACTTGGGACAAAAGGATCAACTGATCGTACGCGATCCCCATTCGATTTTTGATGCCGACGTGCTGTTCATCGAATCCACCTACGGCAATCGCGACCACCGATCGTTTGAAGAGAGCAAACAAGAGCTTCTGGGTGCAATCCGTTACAGCCATCGACATCAAGAAAAAGTCATGATTCCGGCATTTGCCGTCGAGCGGACGCAGGAAATACTCTATGTGCTCGGGGAATTTTTTCGGGACAGGCTGATTCCTTCCATGCCCGTTTATCTCGACAGTCCCCTTGCCATTGCGGCAACCGAAATCTTTCGGCAGATGAAAACCTTCTATGATGCAGATGCCATCGCCATTGTCAATGAAGGGCATGACCCATTTGATTTTCCGCAACTGATTCTGTCGCGCACTGCAGAGGATTCCATTGCCATCAATCAAACTCCCGGACCTGCCATCATCATTGCCGGCAATGGGATGTGCACCGCCGGCAGGATTAAACATCACCTCAGGCACAACCTGTGGCGCAAGGGCAGTTCTCTTGTAGTGGTCGGATTCCAGGCGAACGGCAGCATCGGCAGGAGGATCATCGAAGGGGCCAAATCGGTCAAGATATTTGGTGAAAAAGTCATTGTGCGTGCCAAAGTGTTTACTATTGGTGGGTTCTCGGCGCACGCCGGTCAATCGGACCTGCTGGCCTGGATCGACCACTTCAGGAATCCGGCCATGCGGGTCTATGTCACGCACGGTGAGCGCGGAGTCAGCGAGTCATTTGCGCAACTGGTTGAGAAAAAATTCCAACTCACCGCTCATGTGCCCGACATCGGTGACCTCATCGTGGTCACCCCTCCGGCGCCAGAAGTTACTGCACCACGGCCTGCTTCCAAATGGCGGCGTGACGTTGCCAGGCTTGTTGAGACGGCCGAGGCCCTCGTAACAATTCGCGAACAATCGCCTGAAGCGCTGTCGGCTGAGACACTGCGCCAGGTGGAAGAAGAGTTGGCAAGGACCCAGGAACGGCTGGCAAAAATTCTGCGTGGAGCTCGCGAGTCAGCCGACAAGTGAACCTATCAAGCCGGCTGTGCCGCCCAGCTGGTCGGCGCAGGGTGAGGGCTTGCGCTCTCGCCGCGCTACAGTTTCTGTAAATACATCTGGATGTTGGAATGGGAATTCTCCGGAGCTGCCAGGAGGTGATCTTCAATCCGTTGACCGTCCAGATAGTCGTTCAGAAAGAAGTCTGAACCATCCATTTTGCAGATTCTGCCGCCGGCTGCCTTCAATATGATTTGTGCCGCCGCCAGATCCTGGTAGGAGACGTTGGCGATGAGAGCCGCTTCGGCCCGCCCGTGAGCCACATAACACAGGTGTGCGGCGGTGCAGCCAAGGTTGCGGATTTTACCGGGAAAGGTTGAGCGATACTGATTGTGAAATCTGGAATAGGTCAGCAGCACGCTCTCGTTGCTGATTTCGTCAGGTTCGGCCGGGTGGATCGGGGTTTTGCCGCAATACGCCTGCTGTCCTGCCTGGGCGTAATACGAATCGCCCGTCACCGGCATGTAGAACATGCCGAAAATCGGCCAGAAATTCTCATACAGGGCGAGTGATGTGCCCCAGATGGGAATTCCCGCCTGAAAATTGGCTACCCCATCCAGAGAATCATAGATCCACAGATGCCCCTCTTCCCCGTGGGTATATTCTTGCGCGGGCATTCCGTCACCGAAGATCTTGTGTTGCGGAAACTCGGCATTCAATTGACTTCTGAACAGGTCGGCCAGGCGCAACTCTGCTTCGGTGACCAGCTCGCTGTCGAATCTGACCGCGGGATCCCCCTTGCCGTAAAACTTCAGGGCCTCATCGCCTACCCGCTGCAAAACCTCTGTGGCGAATCGCGTCAGATCTTCAAAATTGGGACTCCCTGAGTGCTCCATCTTCCCTCCTTGGTTGTTTCGAAAGTTAAAACCCCGGACCAGTGTAAGCCTCTTGCCAAAGTCCTGCAGCGGTATTGTGCCGGGATGACCGTGTTACTGAATCTTGCAAGACGTCCATCATTATAATGGCACTAAGGGATTCGAATCAATTTTGCAATTGATCTTTTCTTTTCCACATGAGCCTATACAATTTTAGGGGCGTGGATCCAGGGGATGTTTGCGGGCAAAACGCGCCGGATGGAGGAGGTTTGCCGGCAGGGAGTAATTCTGTTGGTGTTTAGAGCAGCCGCATACAGTGGAAATTAGTATGGGGGGAGCGCTACAGGGAGGTTGTCGAGGATGGCGAAGATTTTGGCGGTCTATGGCAGTCCCCGGCGCAAAGGGAACAGCTCTTTGCTGCTGGAGCAAGCGGTGCGCGGCGCACGCGATGCCGGGCTCGAGGTGGATGAGATTGTGCTGCGCGATCTCAAGATGTCCCCCTGTTTGGAAATTTATGGCTGCAAAAAGAATGGCCGCTGTGTCATCGAAGATGATTTCCAGGGGGTCTATGATCAACTTTTGGGTTGCCGCGGTTTAATGCTGGCATCCCCCATGTTCTTTTATACGGTGAGTGCGCATACGAAGATTTTTATGGACCGATGCCAGTCGCTTTGGGTCAAGAAATACTGGATCGACGAAACACCTTTCGGACAATGGGAGACCAAGCGTCTGGGCTTGTTCATATCAGTCGGGGCAACCCGGGGGAAGAAGCTTTTCACAGGGGCGCTGCGCACCATCCGTTATTTTTTCGATGTCTTGGATATGGCGCTGTGGCGCAGTCTGCTTTATAGGGGTCTCGATTTCGAGGGAGATGTGCTCGCACACCCGGAATACCTGCAAGAAGCTTACGAGTCCGGAAGAGAACTGGCCCGGGCCGTGGCTGAACTATAGCCGATGCTGCGGTGCTTTGATGAAGCCAGGTGGTAAAACCGACGCAACGTCTCATTTTGCGGCAGAGAAAGCGGCAAAGGAAGTCAATCCATGGTCCGCCGTCAAGGTTATTTCACCTTACCTCAAGCGCTATTCCATAAGGATCACCGTGGGGTTTCTCGCGCTCATTGCAGTTGATTTCCTGCAGCTCTGCGTCCCCCGCATCATAAAAAACGCAGTCGATGATTTGCAGGCGGGCCTGGCCACATCCAACAGACTTTTGGTCTATGGCGCCATCATCATCGCCATTGCACTGGCGATCGCCATGTTGCGCTTTGTCTGGCGTATATTGCTGCTGGGATTTTCCCGCCGGCTGGAAATGCACCTGAGAAATCGCATGATTTCTCATATCTTGACACTGGATAAGGCGTTTTTCCAGCGCAGGACAACAGGCGAAATCATGGCCCTGGCAACCAATGACCTGTCGTCTGTGCAGCTGGCTACAGGGATGGGTCTGGTGGCGGCTGTCGATGCCCTTTTCATGGGACTGGCGGCGATCGGTTTCATGGCGTTCATCGACTGGCGTTTGACTCTGATGGCCATAGCGCCGATGCCTTTGCTCGCTATCCTGACCCGGTTTTTGTCTTCCCGATTGCACCGTCGCTTCAAGAGAGTTCAAGAACAGTTTTCCATCCTGACGGAGTACGTTCGATCCTCGTTCAGTTCCATCCGGCTGATCAAGGCGTATAATCAGGAAACGCAGCAAGCCGGGAGATTCGACCGTCTGGGCACAACTTACGTACGGGACAATCTTCGACTTGCAGCCATTTACGGCACTCTTTTTCCTTTATCCGGTTTAATCGGCAACTTGAGTCTTTTTATTGTGCTTTTCTTCGGCGGTCGCATGACAATCCACGGCACCATTACCGCGGGCGACTTCGTTGCATTCATCACCTACCTGTTCATGATGACGTGGCCCATGATGGCCCTGGGCTGGGTTTCAGATCTTTTCCAGCGCGGCGTGACATCCCTTGACCGTATCCATGCTCTACTGAAAGAGCAACCGGCGCTCAGATCCCCCGCAGGAGCTGAACAGGGCATATCCATCAGGGGAGCAATAAGCATAAGAAGCTTATCCTTTGGCTATCCAAATCAGCCGCGATTGGTTTTGAAGAATATTTCACTGGACATTCGGCAGGGCCTTTTGCTCGGCGTCGTGGGCCGCACCGGGTCCGGCAAAACCACTCTGTGCCATCTTCTGGCAAGACTGTATCCAGTGCCCTCTGGTCAGATATTGCTGGACGGCACGGATATCAACCGGCTTTCTCTTGCAACGGTTCGCGGCGCCATTGCCTATGTTCCGCAGGAGGTTGTGCTGTTTTCGGAGAGTATTGCTTTCAATATTTCGATGGGGAGAAAAGACGCCACCTGGAAAGAGATCGAGGAGGTGGCCAGGGCCGCGGCCATTCATGATGAAATAATGGCCATGGAACACGGCTACCAGACCAGGATAGGGGAGCGCGGCGTCAAACTGTCCGGTGGCCAGCGCCAGCGTTTGGCCATTGCCAGAGCGCTTTTGCTGGATCGGCCCATCATCATTATCGACGACGGGCTTTCCGCCGTCGATATGGAAACCGAGCACGCCATAATCCGTTCCATTGCGTCCTACCTGAAGGGGCACACGTGCATCATTGTTTCTCACCGGCTGGCTCCGTTGGCTGATGCGGATGAAATCGTAGTGATGGAAGAAGGGCGTATCGTGGAACGCGGCACCCATTCTCAACTCCTGGAAAGGAGTGGTTTTTATGCCACCATCTATTATCAGCAGACGAGCCTCGCGGGGGCATCGGAACTAGCGGGCCGGGCGGATGCAACATAGTTACGGGTATTTCGAGGAAGACCATCTCGGCCAGATCGGAAATGTGGGGCTGTGGCGGCGCCTGCTGATATTCGTCGCTCCATATTGGAAGTGGGTGTCGCTGGCGGTTTTCCTTTCTCTGATCGTTACGGCAGCCAGCCTTGCTCTCCCCCGCCTCATACAGCTGGCAATGGATGAGTACATTCTGCAGACGCGCTTATCCATCGACCAGAGAGTCTCAGGTCTCCTCTATTTGAGTTTGATCTTCTGCGGGATCATCCTCATTGGCTTTGTCGCTAATTTTCTGCAGGTGATTGTGTTGGAATGGGCAGGGCAAAAGATCATGCACGCCATGCGGCAGAACCTGTTTGTCCATCTGCAGCGGCTGAATCTATCCTTCTTCAATGCTCACCCCGTGGGAAAACTGGTCACCCGGCTGACCAATGACATCCAGAACATGTACGAGATGTTCACCTCGGTCATTGTGACTCTGTTCAACGACGGTTTGAAGCTGATTGGCATCATGGCCATCCTCTTCTGGATGAATTGGCGACTGACTTTGCTGCTGAGCGTCATGCTCCCGATTATGCTCATCATTACGTTGTGGTTCGGGCGGCTGGCCAGGGATGCCTTTCGAAAAATCCGCACCAACCTTGCTCGAATCAATGCCTTTATCCAGGAGGCGGTTTCCGGAATCACCATCATCCAGCTGTTTTTGCGGGAGCAAGACACCCTCGATCGATTCACCGATCTGAACCGAATTTACTACCGTTCTACCATCTACCAGATACACATCTTCGGTCTGTTTATCCCGTTGATCGAAGTCATGGGCTCCGTCACAATGGCACTCATTATCTGGTACGGAGGGCGTGAGATCATTCAGGATCATATGACGCTGGGTATTCTCACTGCATTCATTTCGTACATGAGGCTTTTCTTCCAGCCCATCCGGGAGCTCTCGCAGAAATACTCGATCGTTCAATCGGCTATGGCTTCCGCCGAGAGAATTTTCCAACTCCTGGAGACTCGAGACGTACTTCCGGTTCGTTCGGATCCGGTGGTTTTGAACGATCTGCAAGGGGCCATCGAGTTCGGCAACGTTACCTTTGAATATGACCCCGGCCATCCCATTCTGAAGGATCTTTCCTTTCGGGTAGAACCGGGCGAGACCCTTGCTCTGGTGGGGGCGACAGGTTCCGGAAAAACCACCATCATCAATTTACTGGAGCGATTTTACGACCCCGGCGAAGGCGACATCAAACTGGACGGAATCAGCCTCAAGAACTTTGATCCTCATCGGCTGAGAGAGCAGATAGGGCTCGTCATGCAGGATGTTTTCGTTGTGCCGGGCAGCGTACGGGAGAACATTCTGCTTAACCTGGAGGCGGATGATGACCAACTTGAGCGGCTGGTACAGTTGTCTCAGCTGTCCGCCCTGGTGAATCGCCTGCCCGACGGCCTGGCGACCAGGATCGGTGAAGGCGGTATGGACTTATCCGCGGGTCAGAAGCAACTCCTGGCGTTTGCGCGAGTGCTGGCGAGGGACCCCTCTATCCTGGTGCTGGATGAAGCCACCGCCAATGTCGACAGTGAAACGGAAATGCTCATAGAGCAGGCGATTCAAGCGGCCCTAGCCAATAGAACCAGTATCGTCATTGCGCATCGGCTTTCCACCATTAAAAGGGCAGACCGGATTCTGGTGATGGATCACGGCACAATAGTGGAGCAGGGGACGCACCGGGAGCTCATGGCGCAGAAGGGCGTCTATTACCACCTGCAGAGCCTGCAAAATGACCTGGGCCGCAATGAGGTCATCCCGGCAGGCGGTCGGGCGCCTGTCCGAGAGTGATCAATTCCTCTCGGCAGCTTTCTCTTGTCTTGTTTTGACGACCGCCCGGCGCTCTGCAGCTGCACGCTGCGTATAGACTTTGCGGCTTGCTGTCGCTACCGGAGTGACCTGACTACCGGGATAAGCAAAACGATTAAAGGGGCGATGGCAAGAGCCGGTAAAAAATTGGCCAGTCGAATTTCCTTGACCTTGAGCAATTTGAGGCCGATGCCCACAATGATCAGACCTCCCGTAGCAGTCATTTCGACAATCATGGGTTGAGTGAGCACCCTATCGAAGAGTCCTGCGAACAGGGTGATGCCCCCCTGGTAAATGAGGATGGAAACCGCCGAGAAGGAGACGCCCCAGCCAAGAGTGGCGGAGAAGGCTACGGAGGCAAAACCGTCCAGCATGGATTTGACGGTGAGAAGGGAATAATCCCCCGAGAGTCCATCTTGAATCGACCCAAGGATAGCCATGGGACCGATGCAGAAGACTAAAGTGGCTGTGATGAAAGCTTCGCTGAACCTGCTGGGCCCGCCTTTTGACAACCTGGATTGGAGGAAACAGCCCAATTTTTCGATGCCCTCGCTGATATGTAGCAGTTCGCCGATCAACCCGCCGCACAGCATTGCTGCCAGGAGCACCAGGACATTCTCGGTTTGCAGAGCCATCTGCAGACCGATCAGGCTGGTAACCAGCCCTAATCCGTCAGTTACGGTATTGCGCAGGTTTTCCGAAAGCCTGGAACCCGCCAGCAGTCCCAGTGAGCTTCCCAGGAGGATAGCGGCTACGTTAATGAGGGTGCCAGTCATCTTCCATACTTTCCTGTCAAGCCACGAGGGGGAATGCCGCATCGGCTTCAAGGGCGGCGACCCTCTCGACCAGAGGCGGATGTGAGTAGTTGAATGCGACGTAGAGGGGGTGTGGCGTGAGGTTCGATAAATTATCCGCAGCCATGCGTTTGAGAGCGTTCGCGAGGGGTTGCGCGTTGTTTACCAGGCGTGCGGCAAAGATGTCCGCCTCTCGTTCGAAGTGTCTCGACACATACATAAAAAGGGGCTTAAGAAAGTAGCCCGCCTTTTGCCAAAAAATGCCAACCAAAAACAGTCCGACATAGGGTTCCTGGACTGCAAAGCCGAAGCCCGCAGAGAGCCACGGCCGGCCTATCACCTGGTGGGTCAGAAAGAAGCCCGCAAACATGCAAAGGGTGAACAGGGTCAGCTGCTTGGGGATATGCCGCTGCCTATAGTGGCCCATTTCGTGAGCCAGGACCGCGAGAATTTCGTCGTGTGGGTGTGACTCGATCAGCGTGTCAAACAAAACAATCTGCTTGGTTCTGCCAAGACCGGTGAAATAGGCATTGGTGTGGCGACTGCGCAGGGTTGCGTTCATTTGCAGGATCTTTTTCACCTTGAGGCCACTCCTTTCCATCAGTTCAGTGATTTTCATGGCCAGTTGAGCGTCTTCCAGAGGCGAGAATTTGTTGAAGACGGGGGCAATGACGATCGGGTAGAGCACCGCCAGGACCACCTGCACGAGAGTCACCGCAAGGAATCCCCACAGCCACCAATAAGTAGGAGAGTTTTTCACAATCCAAAGAATCAGAGCCAGGATCAGGGAGGAGAGAAAGAGTGTCAATAATCCTGACTTGACCTGATCAAGCAGCCAGATCCTGCGTGTGGTTTGGTTGAATCCAAATTTTTCCTCAACAACAAAGGTATGATAGTAGTCAAAAGGCAGGTCGATCACGTAGAGAATCATCCCCGGCAGGAGAAAAAATACCAGGCCGGACAGGACAAAGGGGACCGAATGTTCTCTCAGGAGCCAGGCCAATGCCGGCATTGCTCCCGACAGGATCAGCACCAGGAACAGCACATCTGAGGTGGCTGAGCCTGCCGAATTCACGCGGCTTCTTTGACGGGTGTAGGCGTTGATTTTGGACAGTTTTGCCCCGTCGACGAACCCCTCGAGCGAGGGCGGCACTGTATTGCTCGTCCGCTCCAGATATCGCAGGTTCAGATTTGCCAGGACGACATCAACGGTAGTCTGTAACAAATAGACTGCCACAAAGAATACTGTAAAAAGGTTCAGCTGGACCGTGGTCAATTGAGCCTGCTCCGCCGTTTTGTTCATGCAGCCGCGCCGGTTTTTTGATAGTGGCTTTGTATAGATGCCTTGCCGGAATAATTCAAGCCCATTTGAAAAGAGACGGGGAGCCCGCCAGTGCGGGAAAGCGAAAAGTAAGAGCTCGACATTGATTTCCGGTCTCCTCGAAGGTATAGTGAATAATTAAAGAAAATGTATAGTAAAATGGGAAAACCGATGCGAAAGGAGCAAACCATGCCCGTATGGAAATGCAACAACTGCGGCAACACCATCGACGTTGCATCACCGCCTGAAACGTGCCCGTCATGCAAGGAAAGATGTGAATTCGTCGACGTCTCCTGCTACATTCCAGATTGTGGAGGCCCTGAGGGGGGAACAATCAATACGCAGGTCTACCAGGAAAGTTATAAAGCCGACAAAAAGTGAGTGGCTTGCAGCGTCCTCGCCCGAACCAATCAAACGGCCAACCCTTTCACAGAGATCGCAACTGCAGCAGGGAGCGTTCTCTGTGATTTTTTTTCGGCCCGCCACCCGCACGCCACGTCTTCCCATGTGCGCATGGCCCCTGTGAAGAATGGAAACATCGCGGTGTCTCACAAAATTTCCTCAAATCCCTGCGGCCCGTGGCTTGTCACTTCTCCCTTCCATGCTTAAAAGACTTTCAATAGATGGTTACAGAACGACAGGCTAAAGGAGGTTAGGCCATGAGAGATAAACGCAGTTTACACCTTAAGGTGCAGGAATTGTGCGACTGTTTTGCGACGTCGGACCCTCTGAGAGAAATGTCTCTGGTGAAAAAGGAACCCGACAAAGCCGAAGGTGCTCTGAAATGGGTGGCGCTGGCAGTGTTACACGGCATTAATGACAATGCCAAGAAGATTACCGTCACCAAAGCCAAAGACGGCAAGATCACGGTGAAGGGCAAATATTATACCTGCGAACTGCCATCTCCCGGCGCGGATGTGGGCGATCAGATCTTTCAGGTGGTCAAGGAGGTCGCGCATATGGAAGGTGAAGGCGGGAAAGTACCCTTGGCCTTGGGAATCCGGGACAGCAGCATCCAGGTTGAGGTGAAGATGGAGCATGATGATGGTGGAGAATCGTTGAGCATTAAATTCCCCAAGAGCAGGTAGCCGGGGGGACCATCATTGAGCTTGATAATTCGAGATAATCTGCTAAGTTGACGTGTCAAGAGCGGTGAAGAACCAAACTTCAAAAGCCGATTCGTTCCAATCGCGGCGCGGACCAAGGGGGCGGATCGGCTGATCATTGATGGGGAAATGTGAGATGCCGATGTTACGAATTGCCTGTTTTTCACTGATGGCTTTGATGGCCGTGAGTTTGATCTGGCCGGGATTTGTGCATGCAGAGGTTGCAGCGCCGCATGAAATTGCCGGTTTTCGTTTGCAGAACCACATCGATCAATATGGCGATCGGATTGATAAGAAAAGTGCCATTTCAGTTCGAGATATGGCCTACTTGGAAGAAGTGGATGTGATGGCCCCGGCGGGCTTCAAGAGTGGTTACCTGGTTTACGGGAAATGCGCACACCCCGGCCATATCGTAAAAGTGAGCATGAAATATGCGGATTCCAGCAAGGATTTTTTCGATAAGCTGCTCGATCGTTTCAAGAAAAAATATGGAGATCCTGCCGAGTGGCGAGGCGATCCGTTTCACGTCTATGTCGCCTGGAAATGGTCATTCGTGGACCGGGACAACCGCAGAATCAGCATGATTTTGCAGCATTACAGCGGGGACGAGGATGTTTACAAGAACGGCAATTCGGTGAAGCTGTCCATGTACGAGCTCATCGAGCAGGAACAAGCATGTTACGCCAAGAAACACCCGCAGGCGCAGACCCCATCGGTGGAGCAGCCCCAGGTGCCGGGTAAGGTTGACATTGATGATCTGGTGCCGATTCCTTAAAGGTTCCACGTAGATCCTCCGATCCACACAGTCTTGGCAATGCAGGGCGTGTGCCCGCATATCAAAGGCCATCGCAAAAAAACGGTGCATGGTTGCTGGTAAAAAACGGCGGGTCCCTTCTCAAGATGGAGGCGACAGCCGGGTGCCGTTTGAACTCTTTGTCGAGAAATTGTCTGACCAATCCTCGGTGCCAGCCTTGGGGATGAACAAAGCCCGTATAGAGAGAAAGATCGCCTTCATACGCCGGTTGTGTTGCGAGTTCATGGGTATCGGGAGCGTACACGGGCAGGTTGAATATGGCAAGATTCAAGAAATCGATGTATTCGCTGTGGGCCGCGGTAAAATGAAGAGTCTCCCGTGCCGTCTCCGCCGTTTCCGAAGGCGTTCCAAACAGCAAATATGCATACGTTGCGATTCCTGCTGTTTTGATTGTGGCGAGCGCCGTTGCCGCCATTTCAAGATTCACTCCCTTGTGCTCACGATCCAACACATCCTGGCTTCCCGATTCCAGCCCCAATTTCAGCATGACGCAACCGCAGCGTTTGAGCGCTTCACAGAAATCCTGGTTAATGAAATGTTGAGTGATCCTGGCGAATCCATACCACGGCACCCCTGGAGGATCCAGACACAAGGCTTTTAACAGCGCAGGACTGAGGGCGTTATCCAACAGATGGATCAGTACCGGCCTGGTCTGCGCAGTGAGGGAGTGGAGGTCCGCTATGGCCTGATGGACGGGTACCGGCACATAAGGATTCTTTTCAGCCCGTTCCGGGCAAAATGAACACCTGTTCCAGTAGCACCCGGCGGATGCGCTGTAGGGCAGAATGAACCCGGGAGAAAAATACTCGTCGCCAGGCAGTGCCTGGTATTCCGGCCTGTAAAGAGCTTCTTTGTCGGCTTCCACACCCAGAAAAGACAGCAGCGCGTGCTCCCCCGGTCCGGCTGCCAGGTGATCCACCAATCCACCAAAGGGGTTCACCCAGTCAGGCTTGTGCATCCACGAAGTGACCAGCCCGCCCCCGACGATTAGTGTGAGTTCTGGAAAATATCGCCGCAAAAAACCGACCATTGCAAAGGTGCATAAGGCCTGGCTGAGAAAGTTCAAGGAGAAACCAACCGCCTTCCTCGGGTTGTTGCACAGAAGCTCAGTCAGTCGCTTGCTGAAATAAGAAAAAAAAGGATTATCTTCGGGCACCTCCGCCGCATGCAACAGATCGCCGCTGCGCACTGGCGAAAGGTTGTGTTGTTGATAGTTGGACAAGCTCACACCGGCTGCAAAAGATACCGAAGATGCCTCCAGTACGCGATTTAAATCAAATACTGTCCGTCGGTACCGATCACTATTTTGGTAAGTTTGCCGCTCCTTGAGGGCAGTGAGATTCCTGTGAGCGTTCCGGTATGCCCTTTTGGTCCAACGATCCGAGCCTTCCCCGGGTCGTGTCATGAGATAAACAAGCCCTTCCAGATTTGCATCGAGCAGTTCATGCTCCACTCCATGGCGGCTCAACATTCCCGCCAGTCTGGCAATCCCGGCCGGCGGTTCGCAGGCTTTGGTCACGGGAGGATGAACTAACAGGAGGGACAATTGGATCTCCGGTTATATACTGTTAAAGAAATTGATTTCGGCTTCCAAGTAGGCTGGGTTGAAGTACGAAAGCCAGCAAAATAGGCGTTGAGTTTCGTTACGCGAAACGTGTGACTCAACCCAACAACACCAAAAACATTGTCTTGGAAGCTATAGACATGGCCAACGGCAGCGTTTCTCGGAGCCCTCAGCAGCGCAGTCTTGCAGTCGAGTTCATAATCCGGCCAGATAACTACTGCCTCCCAATTGACTCATCTGCTTCAGTATCCAGCGTTGCCGGTAGCGTACATAACGGGAAGGTTTGACAACCGAGTATTTTCCCGGGTTTGGCAGCACAGCCGCGATGAGTGTCGCCTGTTGGCGATTCAGACGGCTGGCCGGCACATCGAAATAGACTTCGGAGGCGGCTCCCATGCCAAATGTTTTCTCCCCCGTTTGGGCAAGGTTCAAATACACCTCCAGAATACGCTGTTTGCTCCACGTCAGCTCAATGAGTAGTGTAAAGTACGCCTCCAGGGCCTTTCTCAGATAACTCCGGCCGGACCAAAGAAAAAGGTTCTTTGCCACTTGTTGACTGATGGTGCTGGCTCCCCGCAGCCGACCGCCTTTTTTGCGCTCATTCCAGGCATGCCCAATGGCTTCAAAATCAAATCCCCAGTGGTTTGGAAAATTTTGATCCTCGGCAGCGACGACGGCCATCTTGGCGTGGGCAGAGATGTCCGCATAATCGACCCACTGGTAATGGATCGTGTCGCTGGTCGAGGAGAACAGTTCTCCGAGCGTTTTCTGGAGCATGAAGGAAGAAGTTGGAGGATCAACCCACTTCAATATCAGGACGGAGAGGAAGGTTGCTGCAAACACAATGATGAAACTCTTTGCAGCAGCTCTCAGCAGCCACGCCAACCGCCGGCGGGAAGATCGGTCCGCCCGGGTTTTCTGCGCATGTGAAGTCCTGTCGTCGGCTGTAGCCCGGACATCCTCTGCGTTTCCCAACGTATTTCCCTTACCAATTCTCTTAAACTTGCGCTAATCTACTCCAACGACTCGCTCCTCACCCAGATCGAAGGACTGGTAGCCGGTATAGCCCTGATTGAGGGCTACCGAGATGGGCATCTGCCTGCTCGTCGGTCCCCAATGCTGAATGGGTCCCGGACTGCTGAACAGATCATCCATGGCCCACTTGTCACGGTTTTTCGCAAAGACCTTGAACGCAGGCGAAGAAGTGTTCACCAGGTCCTTTGCTATGACCAGTTCTTCTCTGCCCTTGCGAGTCTCACAGGCGATGAGGCCGGATATGGGAAGAGCCAGCACTCTGCCACCCTTGTCGAAATCGGTCACGGATGCCATGTAGCCGGTTTTTCCCTGGAGCACCAGTGACCCCGCGGCCAACCCCAAATTGAATGTAAAAGCGGCGTCGAATGCAGTCGGTTTGGCACTGCGTCCCTCATAGCCGAGAAAGTGAGACTGGGTCGAAAAGCTAGCCGCCTTGAACTGCTCAATCTGCCGATCGGTGGCTTCAATCTTGCCTTCGCCGTCTCCGAAGAACCTATGCGTATGTCGCTTGAGCTGAGACATCCTATACCTGATTTTCTCGATTAACAGCTTTTCCGTTTCAATTTGGGAAACCTTGACATTGCCATGATCGTCCCGGTCCAAAATGAGCATTTCCTCAATGTCATCGGGAAGGGAAGCCATTAGCTGTGCCGACTGCGGGGTCAACAGGGGATAAATATATTCCTGCTTGTTCTTGAGGGTCGGCAGATCCTTGATGTCTCTCTCATATTCGGCGAGAACATGATTGAGCTCCTGAATGAGGGATTTCATTTCCGGAATGAATTCGATCAGTCCCTCGGGAACCAGCACGACTCCGTGGTTGATGCCCTTCAGCCGACGTTTGGCAATGATGTCTGCAACATATTCCACAACACTTTCAAGGGACATGTGCTTTTCCGCAATTTCCTCGGAAATGAGGGTAATGGCAGGTTTGGTCTGCAACGCAACTTCGAGGGTTATCTTGCTTGCGGTGCGTCCCATGAGCTTGACGAAATGATAATATTTGACCGCGGAGGCGGCATCCTGGGTTAAATTCCCGACAAGTTCCGAATACACCTTGGTGGCGGTATCAAACCCGAATGAAATGGGAAGATATTTGCCCACCGCCATATCACCGTCAATGGTTTTGGGAATGCCGACAACGCTGCAGTCGACCCCTTCGCGTAAAAAGTATTCGGCTATGTAGGCGGCATTGGTATTGGAATCATCGCCGCCGATGATGATCAATCCATCCAGTTTATTGTTCACAGCCGTTGCTTTGACTTTGGCGAACTGCTCCGCGGTCTTCACCTTGGTCCTGTCGGTGCCAAGAAAATCGAATCCTCCGGTGTTGATGATGGCCCTTATTTGCTCGCTGTTGATTTCGAACAGGTCTCCGTTAATCAGCCCCTTGGGGCCTTTTCTGATGCCCAGCAGGGTACCGTCTCTTCCCAAGACGGCCTTGAGACCGGCGAGCACGTTGTGACCGCCCGCTGCAGGCCCGCCGGAGAAGAGCACAGCTACCCGCTTGCCATCGATGCGGGGCGCACTTTTACCAGGAAACGCCTGCAGAACAATGTCCTTACTTTTTTCGATAGATCGGGTAAATTCTTTGGAGGTCCGTCCGTGATCCTCACATTGAAAAATCATGTCGGTTTCTTTGAAAACTGCCGGGGCAATGCGGCCCTCTTGACTGACGAAGACAGAGCATACGGGAATGGGCAGCTTGCGGATCTCATCTTCAAAAATAGAATGCTTTCCTGCTGTACTATGAAAATGCTCTAATGAGTTGAATGAAGGATTAAATTGATCGGATGCCATCTCGAAACTCCTTATCATGCTGGATTATTCCACCGCTGTTGCTGACGTGGTTCAATGCTGCGTACCAGCCTCGCTGCCCCTGCGCTGAAAAACAATGCAACCAGATGCAGCCGGGGGTTGTCTCTCTCCCCATACCTTGTTGCCCGGTGGGTACCTCCCCTCGTGCAATTCAACTGTGGGCCGTCGATGGTTTTTGAGGCACTTATTGTGACAACAGATTGATTAGGTTTCAAGGAAATATGAAGGACTCAACTTGATCTTGAAGACTGCAGGAGCGGTCCGGCCCAAGCGGCCGGACCGTGCAAATCAGCCTAATTGATTTCAACGGGCGGGTTGCCCGCTCCAATGAGAGGCAGCACTTCCTCCACTTTGAAAAAAACCAAAAACAAGGGTCCGCGCTGCGCTTCGCCGTCTGCGGGATATTCTTTGCGACGGAGGGTATAGAGCAGCTCGCTGTCCTGTTCTTCACGCAGCTTGGTCAGGTACAGTCGCACCCCCTTGTAGCCGGCGCCCTCTTCGATGAAAAGATAGGCCGCCTTGGGGTTGGACTGGAGATTGTGGTGAGTCAGACGATCCCGCATGATGAAGGCTACGGTATGATCTTCCATGACGTGAGGCGTCGCGTAGACAGCGATATCGACTTTTCCAGCCGCATCGGCGGTCGCCATGACTCCATGCCCTTTTTTGCCCACAAAATACTCGCTTATCTTCATTGAAACTCCTCCTTGTGATTGTACTCAAATGAATTGCAGGTGTTCCTTTTCCAGCCCATAAGTGCTCCCAGCTAAATTAAGCACTCTCTATGAAAAGGGGAGGAGCCCCTCTCGATTTGCACCGATCAATCCGGGGTTCGCACGGCCCATGATCGGTTTCGATGAGCGCAAACAACGAACAAGAAACATTACAGCGGGTCGGATTGAATCACACCTCGATGAATTGCATGGCCCGCTGCTCAGACCAGTATTCTCCCGCCGGATTAAAATCGATGAAACCGACATGCCCTCCTGATTCAGGTATTTCAAGATAGAGATTCGGATTGTGCTGCGCTTCTGCCAGGGGAAAACAGGATGGAGCCAGGAAAGGGTCATTTCGGGCGTTGATCAGCAGGGCGGGGATCGATATGTTTTTCAAGAACTGCTTGCAGCTCGCTTTTCGGTAGTAATCCTGTGCGTTCTCGAAGCCATGCAGAGGTGCCGTATAACGATCATCAAATTGCTGGAATGTCTTTATCTGCCGGTAGCCGATGTCATTGATCTGAGCGGGCATCAGGCGCATCTTATTGCGAATTTTGTGGTGTAATGTTCGAAGGAAGCGGATCATATAGATGGTATTGGAAAATTCGGCCATCTTGATGGACCCTGCGCGCAGGTCGCAGGGGACGGAAAACGCTACCGCGGCTTTTAGAGCTGCAATATGAGGCGACCTTTCACCCAGATACTTCAAAGTGATGTTCCCGCCCATGCTAAACCCTATGAGGACAATGGCTGCATAGCTCTTGCGAGCCTCCACGTGCGCAACTACCGCATGCAAATCTTCGGTTGCGCCGCTGTGGTAGAAACGAATGGATCGGTTGGGTTCTCCGCTGCACCCTCGAAAGTTCCAGGCCAGGGCATCCCAGCCCCTGCGATTGAGTGCCCGAGCCATGCCGAGAATATAGGACCTGTTGGAGTTGCCTTCCAACCCGTGGCTAAGAATCGCCAGCCGGTTTGCTCCCGTAGTCGACCAGTCCAGATCAAGAAAATCATCGTCTGGAGTGCTTATTCGCTCCCTTTGGTAACTGACCCCGTGCACTTTCCGGAAGAGAGCGGGAAAGATGGTCTGAACATGTCCATGGGAAAAAAATGGCGGAGGTGAATAGCTGGATGGAGAAAATAAGGGCATCGCTCGGTCGCATCGTGTGAAGTTCAAACGCATCAGCAGGTACTGTTGACAGCAGGATGTTGCGGCAAACGAAAATCAGGACGCCAGCAGGTGGAGAATTTCCACAGGCTTTTCAACCAGCACTTTGGCTCCACTGCCAAGTAATTCGTCCGCCTCCCGAAATCCCCACAAGACCCCAACCGCATACATGCCGGCCGCATTGGCCGTCAGCATGTCGGTACTGGTGTCGCCGGCATACAGCAGCGCTGAAGGCGGGATATTCATGCTCCGACTGATTTGTAAAGGTATCGTGGGATCGGGCTTCTTGGGCACTGATGGCCGCGCTCCCACAACAACCTCAAAGGGCCAGCGCGACAAAAACCGGTTCACCGTAATTTGCGTGAACTCATCCTGTTTGTTTGAGAAAATGGCCATCTTGATGCCGCGCGCCGCGAGCGCGGTCAAGAGCTCCGGTATGCCGGTGTAGGGGTGCGTTCTTTCCATCCATCGTCTGCCGTATTCTTCCTGCATGGCCGCAACACACTCGGAAAGCAGCGGTTGATCCCTCCTGTTCTGCGGGATCGCCCTGCGGACAAGGCTTTCCATTCCATCTCCAACAAAATACCTGTAGGATTCCAACGGATGTTGCGGAAAACCGTAACGCTCCAGAACACGGTTCATTGCATTGCCAAGATCCTCGAGTGTGTCCAGTAGAGTTCCATCCAGATCGAAAAGAATACCGTGATATTGCACGCTGGCTCTCTCCCAATTTGTTCTCACCGATTCAATGTCGGCCTGAAACACGCAACCTTGTCAGGCAGAACCTTCAGCGTCATTCAGCTGATGTGCCGCCAAGAGTGGCTGGAACACTGCCTGGTCCGATTCCATGATGGTCCCCGGTCAAAGGGCCTTTATTTTTTCTTGGAGCAGCACCTTGCTCTCCTCAGGCATATCACAAAACTCAATGCCAACGGTGAAAAGCTGCTCATCCTCCTCGCGGTTATACCAGCGCAGAATAATGTTTGAGCGGACTTCTCCTTCGGGCATTTGAATTACCATTTCGAGTTCATCGGGATTATTGTCAACCATCAGATGGTAGCTTCGCAAATGCATTCGATGTAGAAGGATCCTTGCACCGTTTGGCGATATCTCGATCACTTGGGCCTGAAGTCGTTCTGTCACACCAACAGGAGTACAATACAGGGAAGCCTCCCAGGCTACAGCTTTTCGCTTGCGCCGGCGTCGCTCGGTAAAGGGCCACATTGCAAAGATGCTCTCCTCTCTTTCGAATAAGCACAACTTCATCACTCGAGAAACCTGCATATCAGGCGGTTCCATTTTGCTGCCTCACGAGCAGCCGTCAGTTTTTGTTATCCGGTTCATCTTTTTTCAACCTGCCGGATAATTCGGGCGTTATCGTGCGTATATGGATGTCCCGTTGCGGAAACGAAATTTCGATCTCTCTTTCGCGAAATAACCTGTCGATCTCAAAGCGAATTTCCGTCTCAACCGCAAAAAAATCAGTTAACGTGGACCAGAAGCGCAAATCAAAAACCAGAGCGCTGTCGCCAAAGTCCGAAAACAACACATCGTATTTGGGATATTTAAGAACCTTCGGGTGGTTGTTGGCGATTTCAAGCAATGTGTCTTTCACCCGTTGAACGTCAGAACCATAAGCCACCCCGACCGTTACGCTGCGTCGCAGCCTGGGGTCTTTAAAGCTCCAATTTACGACCTGGCTGCTGATGAAATCAGAGTTGGGGATAATGAGTGAGGCATTGTCGTAGGTTTGAACAACGGTCGAACGAAAGTTGATTTTGTTCACCGTGCCCCATTTTCCGCCAATCTCGATCACTTCGCCCACTTGTATGGGACGTTCGAAAAGCAATATAATGCCGCTTATGAAGTTGTTGAAAATGTTTTGCAGCCCAAAGCCGAGCCCAATGCCCAAGGCACCGAAGACAACCGCCAAAGACGTTGAGCTGACCCCCAGCGCATGAAGTGCCGCAAGAATACCGAGCATCCAGAGGACATAAACCGATAGGGTCGCAACAGACTCCTGCAGACCCTCCTCCAGGCCACTGCTGGTGAGGATTCTTTTCTTGAGTGTCGGACGCCAGAATCGAGTTGCAGCCAAGGTAAAGGCCAAGATGAGAAAGGCGTAAGCGATGCCCAACAGGTTGAGCCGAATCTCGCCAAGTTCAATAGACTGATTGAGGACATGGAAAAAGCCCAGAACCATAGCTTTCGTGGCCCCCCACGCCATCATCAAGAAAGCGGTCAGGAATCCCAGCCAAATGACCCCTAGAAGTCGGATCAACAGCCAACCGGCGTGATGCGTTTCTTTTCTCTCGGAGAGAGGCACCAGAGTAACGGAATGATTCCATTCCAGCAGCGCGAGGAGCAGCAATGCGGCCCAAATCGCCACGACAATGGATCGTCCCCAGGAAGCGTACCAGTAAAGGGCGAGTTGTCCGTAGCCGGCCAATTCAAGCAGAAAGCCTCCCAAGCCCACACAATAACCCCAGCCGATGACACCGGTTCTTAACGTGGAGAGTTGTTTTGACGACGTCAGCACTGAATTTGCCGAGGAATACTGAAACCTTCTCCAGAAATGTACGGTCCAGATGATCAGGTAGAGTTCGAAACCGATGCGCGCCAGGGCAAGAAATATGCTGGTAGTGCCGAGGTTCCACTGCAGGACCAGATAGGGGACGGCAAAACTGCGAATCGCAAGCATGAGTCCGCGAATCCCCGTCAGCAATTGCTGCGGAACCTGCAGCCAGTTCGAACTTCTGATCAGTTTGGCGAGGTCCAGCACCCAGCGGGTGAGCAACCAGGCCAGCAGCGAGTCGATAATGACCCAAATAAAAGGGAACCCGGAAGTTACATCCTGCAGCTGCACATATCCGTAGAGGAACAAGACGGTGCCGGCAAGGGGCGAGGATTGGCGAAAAAGGTCGAGGGTGAGACAGAGCCAGGGTCTCCGTTCCTGCAGCCGCTCTCTCCAGGCGGCACAAAGTTTACGCAGGCGAAAAATGAGAAACTGAACGATGACAAACAACAGCAGGGCCTTGATGAACAGAAGTCCGCCAGCCTTCCACACATTTCTCAGTTGCTTCACCCAAAACTCGCTGGCAGACACCTGGCGGGCAACATTTACGATCTTTTGCAGGTCGCGGGAGATTTCTTCCCAATCGATGGATATAAAAACATTCTCGTTTCTGCTGAAGAGGTCTTCCTTTTGTTTTTCTTCAATCTGCCGGTCATAGTTTTTCGCCAAACTGTCGATGGACTCCTGAACCTCGGTCAATTGACCGACACTCTTCAGGTAGATGGCCTCCATATTGGAGGTGGTTTGAAGCTGTTCGGAAATGGTTTTGTTGAGTGCCTGCAACTGGTCAAGAATCGCTTTGCCCTCACGCGTGCCGGTAGCGGTCTTTTTGATGATTGCCAGTTGCTGGTTGTTATAATCGTATTGTTGTTTCTCCTCTTGGTTCAGCTTGCGGACTATTTCCAGGTTGTCCGTGAGGCCCACCAGACGTGAGGCAATATCCTGGATGATCGTTTCCAGTTCGGCTCTGACCTTCTTTAGTTCCTCAATCGGGGTTTGTCGATGCAGCAGGTTGCTATAGGCCGATGCAATCACTTTGTAGGCGGTGATTTCAGTATCCAGGGTTTTGGTAGCAGTCCGCACCTGACCCAGTCGTTCCTTCAGTTCATCGAGCTCTTGCCGTTCTGCGGTGAGGCTTTTGCCGAGGGCATTGCTGAGATCCTCCGCTTGCAGCACCTGGCTGGAAGGGTTGTCCCCGTTGCTCTGTTGAGCGTGCGCCTGCCCCATGTGTAACAGGAACAGTGAAAGCAGCAGAAGGCTATAACAGATCCGTGTTGACAATGGTTTGGCAGCTGCACATTGCCTATGCATAAGGTGTTGCCCGCAAGATTCTTTTACGCTCCTGGTAAATACAAAAAAATATTGAATCAGTTGATGTACCGCAACTTTCGGCACCCGATGCGGGGCCGGTATAGCAAAATGCCGGAAGTATGAGCCTGAGAAAAGCAGCCAACGGCTGGGGCCATGACCAATCCGGCATTCGGCAAAAACCGTAACCCTTCACCATACAGCCCTTTTATGAACCGCAAAGGCGCAAAGAACGCCAAGGCTGCAGCGGTTGTGTCCTTTGCGGAGGGCTCTTTGCGTGACTTTGCGTCCTTCGCGTCTTGGCGGTGAACGGTTACAAAAAACCAGGTGATATTCCTGCTATCCTGACCTAATAGGGAGGATCGCACACCTCCCGTTCATAATCAGCCACCACCTGACCGTATTCACGTACGATCGTGCGCACCGTCCGGCACCGGTCACGGCTGCCGGAACTGTAGGACTCGTAACCGGGTGGGGGTGGTGCAGGGTCGTAATAGCGCGACGGTGGAGGCGGCGGTGGAGGCCCTTCAGCATAGTAGGGCCGAGAGTTCTCGATGGCGGTTCCTGCCAGGTAACCGGCGGTCAACCCTGACAAACCCCCGAGTGCCGCACCCATGGGATCGCCACTAATGGCATAGCCCATTGCTGTGCCCAGTGCACCCAATCCGAAGGAAGTCGTGGCAACTCGCTCATAGCTGCCGGGAGCAGTCGCGCAACCCGAAATAAAAACCGGCACCACCACCAGGAGGAAAAGGAACTGCATACATTTTTTCTTCATCTTTTCACCTCTCCCGCATTAGGCCCAAATTCCTTTTGATAGGCTCTTATCAATTTGGATAATAAACCGACTCGCGGGTTAAGTCACCGAAAATTCTCCATGTGAGTGCTCGTGCAGTGCGCGAGTTCGTCCAATCATGAAAGATCCCTCTCCTGCAAGGGAGAGGGGAGCGAACCAGCACTTAGTAGCCTAGACCGAAGTCACCGGCCCGCCCGAACGCCTTGACTTTGCCTTCCTTGAGCTGGACGAAATAATCGTCTGTCATGAATCCCCCCCTGTAGAGCCTGTAGTTCAGGTACTCGAGATCTCCTTTGGCGCTGGTGCTGGTGGGCTGACCCACTGCTGCAATGACCTCTTGCTTCGTCATTCCAATGTTGACTTGGTTCATTCTGCTGGATGAGGCACAGCCAAACACAAACAGAACCAACACGGTTAGCGTCATTAATGTTTTCATCTGTTCTCCTTCTGAGTCGCGTTACATCTGGTGGAGCACGCTGCACCAATATGAACAAAAGTCTGTCTCATAAAACACCGCGCCTGCAGAGTATAATTTTAGGGCAATTTTGTAAATAATGTCGTGCGGGGTGATCAAATTAGATGGGGTGGGCGTGCAATTCCGGTTTGGGAATCAAGGTCCACCTGCAAAGCCGCGCAACGGGGAGGGGTGGTTGTCGTTTCGCGCGGCGTGATCGGCCGCTATGGGCGCACCTAAAAGTGCATTTATTGCTTGACAAGATGCGCGGACGTAAGTTTAAGTGTGATCGGTTAGCGTCGGACGAGTTCCAGCTGTGTCCTCCTGTTTATGCACTAGCATCGCGTTAAACTGATTCTGGCGGTCTAGAACACCCCACCGTTGCTCTTGCAATATCTACTCCAGTCGACTGTATCGGGCTTTTTGGCGCAAAGAAGGAGTTTTGGCAAGCCGAGCAGCAGCGTCTCATCCAAGGCTTCAAAAGCATTTGCTTTTAGAAACATAATACGTTTGGAAGTCAGGTTATTGGACACTAACAGACAGGGCAGGAGGAGAACATGACGAAGGCTGAATTAGTGGACAGGATTGCCAAAGACTCTGAGATCACTAAAAAAGCGGCTGGTGCGGCACTTGATTCGGTAATGAGCGCCATCAAGGAAGCGGTGAAGACGGGCGATTCGGTAACGTTGATTGGTTTTGGGACTTTCAAGATGGTGGAGCGGGCAGCCCGAGAAGGTCGCAATCCGAGGACAGGGAAGAAGATGAAGATCCCCGCCACAAATGTAGTCAAGTTCAGTGCAGGAAAAGCCTTCAAAGAATCGCTCAACGAAAAAAAAAGGAAGAAGAAATAAACGCCTAATTAAAAACGAGAAGATCCGACTTCAGGCAGTGCTTGAGGAAAGAGAAAAAGCCGGACGTTGCAACGTCCGGCTTTTTCTCTGGCACCACAACCACTGAAATGTGAAGGACAAGGGGGTGCGGTCGACAGCCCCACATTTGACAAATGTTTTGGATTTACTTGCATGGCCCTGGTTTTTTGTTTTAATGTTCATAGACGGGTTGGAGGTCGAGCAGCACAAGAGAGTTTAGACCCAGTTCTTATATCCAATTGGCTACGAATCAATTTGATTGCAGAAGGAGAACAGCAGATGACCGAAAAAAGGGAAGTTTGCAAATGCACAAAATGCGGAAACGAAGCTGAGATGATTATAACGTGCGAATGGGTTGATACTGAAGTCTCGCCGGGAGTTGCCAAACAGCGGCAAAAAGAAACGCGCAAGTGCACCCTGTGTGGGAATGAGGCCGACATGATTATTGATATGGACAGTTGATCCCGTTCATCTTCCCCATGATCCTTAGTCAAGGCTTTTTGCTGGATCCGCCCCGGGCAGTCGCACGGTTATTGATATGAAGGACTGACATTCCGACAAAACAACAGCTTTTCATCCATCGCACCGGTGCCCCCCTGGTTGTCTCTGTCGCCAAGTGAGACAGTAACAAAAGGGGGGGACTATCACTCTTCAATGCGAATTATCACCTCGGTATCCTTAAGCACCTTCTCGATCTCGATAAAGTTGTCGACGAATTTTTCTGTAGGTATTTTCGACATTACGACCAGATAGGTGTCGGCATCAATAATATCTCCTTTCTTGAACTTGAATACGTACTCCACAGCATCTTCCTCGTCAGCCGTTAGTTTAGGTCTGTGACATCAATAGGGGCTCTGGTCGTCACCAGGATTACCAGATGCTTTTCATCCACGCGATCCATGAGAAGCGGTCTACAAATGTGTTGACCTTGCCGCCGTCACCCCCTTATATTTTCTATTTTGCAGGAGAAATCAGAAGCCGTTAAATTGTCTGAAATGTTATCGGCAGGGGCCAGGTGCCTTGTTTGTTTACAACCATGCGTCGTCGCGTGCCGGATGAGTCTACTGCTCTGTTCGCAGGCATCATGGAGAAGCCGACATTTTTTTCAGCCCGACGAATAAAAAGTAGCGGCAAACATGATAATTTATAAATTTGCGATCATTACGTTAACGATGCTGTCTATTGCTGCCTGTAGCCCCAAAATAAACATTTTTCCGGATACCACCAAGCCGTTGAAAGAAAAGATTTTACAGGGTTCCGGCAAAGACAAAGTGCTCCTGGTGCATATCAGAGGATTTATTTCCGACACTCCGGGTACATCCCTCTTTCAGCCCAAACCCAGCATGTTGCAGGAAATCGTGGCACAATTTAGACTGGCCCAGAAGGACGACCACATAAAGGCGGTTGTGCTGCAAATCAATACCCCGGGGGGGTCGACAACCGCAAGTGACATACTTTACCAGGAAATCGTGCGTTTCAAACGAAAAAGTAACGTTAAAGTTGTGGCGGCCATGATGGACGTGGCCGCATCCGGCGGGTATTATATTTGTTTACCCTGCGATTATATAATAGCCCATCCTACCACCGTTACCGGCTCGGTAGGAGTTCTTTTCATCACTCCGAAAGTCATCGGCCTCATGGCCAAAATAGGTCTCGAGGTCGAGATCAGCAAATCCGGTGAGAATAAAGATATGGGATCCCCTTTCAGGGCAGCAACTGAAGCTGAGAACCAAATCGTGCAGGGCTTGATTGATGAACTGGGGCAGCGATTCATTGACCTGGTGGGCAAACATCGCAAACATGTGAGTCAGGACGAACTGGCCCGGATTGCCACGGGACGGATATATCTCGCCAATCAAGCGTTGAAGGTGGGGTTGGTCGATGAGATTGCCTATATGGATGACGCCGTTTCCAGGGCAAGGGAGCTCGCCGGACTGCCTGAGGATGCTAAAGTGGTGAGTTATAGAAGAACCGAATACCCTGATGACAACCTGTATAACACCGCTACGTCGGAACATCGGGACCAGAAAGCCAGCTTGATCGATACAGGCTTTCTTAATATTTTCTCCTCGTTGCCTAGCGGATTCTACTATCTTTGGCTTCCTGCAAACCAGCAGTGATTAGGAGAACATCGCAGGAATGGCCTGCGCACCCCGTCGGGTGTTCGCGGTGAAGGATGGAGCCATCAGACTGTTCTACAGGGGGGATCGGCTGATCCCCCCGCAAGCGTCAATTTATTGTCAACCGTTCCATCGGTTGCGGCAACTGTTTCCGCAGGCTGCCACGCGGCCTTAGGCCCTGCGGTCTTCCATGCTGAACAGCTTGCGTTCGCGCTCGCCCATGATGCCCAGGGCCTCGCGCTTCTTGTCGATATGGGCGATCATCTTGTGGGCCATATCGTGCGGATCGACCGCGAAATCCCATTTGCCCATGCCCATCTCTTCCAGGCCCTCGAACAGCAGCTTGTGGAACTTGGTTCCCTCGATGCTCGGGAAGGTCACACCAAAAATGGTGTACACACCGGAAGCCACAAAATAATGGCCGATGGAGATGGCCTTCTCGCTCATGTACTCGGGCGCCGCCCCCGCTACCGGCAGATCGGCGATGCTGTCGCCCAGGCCACCGATCTTCACCATCTCGGCACAGGCAATCAGAATACGGCTGTTGTCCACACACGACCCCAGGCTCAAAACCGGCGGCATGCCCACCGTCTCGCACACTTCCCGCAGCCCGTCACCGGCCAGTACCGCCGCATCCGGCTTCATCAGGCCGGCCTTGGCCAGAGAAATCTGCGAACAACCGGTCTGCACCACCAACACATTGTTCTTGATCAGCTCCTTGACCAGTTCCACATGCACGTAGTCATGCTTCACGCGCGGATTGGTGCAGCCCACGACGCCCGCCACACCGCGAATGCGCCCGTTGATGATGTTGTCGTTGAGCGGGGTGTAGGAAGCCCGGAAGGTCCCTCCCAGCATGTAATTCACGTACTCATGGGAAAACCCGTGAATGCCCAGATCGCGGCGCTGCGGAATGACAATGCGGGCCGGACGGTTCTTGAACCGCTCAATGGCCATTTCCACCACTTTGTTGGTGCACTCGCTCGGGGTGTGCTCATGAAATTCGATGTGGGTCGCCCCGTCGATCTTGGCGCGCGGATTGGTGGTGAAAAACTTGGTGCCGTAGCACTCGGACAACTTGGAGAGAGCCTGCATGATGCACTGCACATCCACCGCCATGGCGTCCACCGCGCCGGTGGCAATGATTGCCTCCGTGCTCATGAAGTTCCCCGCATGGGGCACCCCGTGACGTCCCAGCACCTCGGCCCCGGAACAGCACATGCCGAGCAGCTGAATCCCCTCGGCTCCCGCCGCCTTGGCCTTCTCGATGAGAGCCGGGTCATTGACCGAGGTGATCATGGATTCAAACAGATTCGGTTCATGGCCATGCACGATGATGTTCACATGGTCCTCTTTCAGATAACCCATGTTCACGCCGGCCACCAGCGGCTTGGGCGTGCCGAACAGAATGTCGGAAATCTCCGTGGCCACCATCGAGCCGCCCCAACCGTCCGCCAGGGCCGTTCGCGAACACTGCTTGATGATGTTCTCATAGTCCTGATCCACGCCCATGTGCGTGCGGTGCATGATTTCCATGATCTCGCGCATGGAGCCGCGCGGCACGATCCCGTGCTTGCGCCAGGTCTCCAAAGTCTTGGCCGGAACCCGGCTGACAAATGGAATTTCCCCCTCAACCTGCGTGTAGGTCCGCTCCAGCTCCTCGTAGAGTTCCTTGGCCACCTCCATGGTCGCGCGCCCCACCACCTCGATGCCCACACTCGCCGCCACATCGCGCAGCTTCTCTTCGTCTTTGATCTGGTAGTCTTTGATCCGGCCGTTCACCACCTCACGGAACACGTCCAGCATGGACATGCCGTGGTCGGTGTGCGCCGCACAGCCGCTCGCCACCATCCTGGCAAAATTGCGGCCCGCTATGGTGTCGATGGTCGCCCCGCAAACCCCCACCTTGGAATAGGGATCCTTCGGGTTCAAGCGGCAGGGACCCATGAAACAGTGCTTACAGCATGCCGAATCGGCCCCGATCGGGCAGGCCTTCATGTCCGCCGCGCGGCTGAACGCCGTCTCTACCCCGTCCTTGGCCGCGATCTCCAGCATCTGAATGGTCGCTTCACAGGTTGACATATCCCTGAAGTTCAGTACCTTCACCTTTTTTTCCTTTTCTTCCGCCATGATATTTTTCCTTTCCAGAGGTTTTGGCTGCACTCGGAAATCAAACTTATTCCGTGCTGCGAATAATTCGCAAATTCCGTGCCGGATGTTCAGTTTAGAAAATATTATATATATGTAAGATACTTATATTGATTCAAAAGATTCCACGCGGACCTGGATATTCCAATATGGAATAGTAATGACTCCATTGTGGAATAGTCAGCGCTGTCCCGTGGGGGGTACAGGGGGGCGGGAACGATTGTTGCGACTTGAGCAGGCATAAAAAAAGAGAGCCGGGAAGGAGGGGGAAAACCCGGCTCTCCTTGGAGGAGGAAAGAGTTGCTTTCCGGTTTCTATTGTATCAAGTGTCTCAAATTAATCAAGTGAGTCCATCAATTTTTTTAACTATCACAGAATATTGGTCCCTTGCGGAAAAGCAAACGCCTGTGCTCAAAGCGCTCCCAATTCGGCCGCCGTGCTTTCCTTGCGGGTTTGGTTTTCACAGGTCATAGATGTGCAGCATCAAGTCTGCCCGCGTCACCACTCCGACCAACCTGTCTTGGGCCATAACCGGCAGCAAACCCACCTCCTCCTCTTTCATCAACCGAAGTGCCTCTCCGACAGGCTGGGCGGGATGCAGCACCGCAAACTTCGTTTTCATGAACGCCTTTACGGGAGCCCTCAGCTGCGAGTCGGATTTGGCTTTATTCACTTCGGCGTCGGAAATGATGCCCAGTAATACGTCTTGATCGGTAACGACTGCGGCATGCACGTGCTTTTTCTGGAGAAGAGCACGTGCCTCCAGTATACTGATACCGGCGCGCAGGCAGAGCTGCGGTTCCGACATGATTCCACCGACCAGCATTGCCGGGCGCTTGGCAAGATCGATCAGATCAATCAGATGGCGATAAACTTGAGCAGGATGTTCGCTTTTCACCATGGCAGAACCGGCTGCCGGATGGCCCCCGCCTCCCAGCTTGCGCACCACCGCCCCCACATCCAATCCCGTGCCGCCGCCGCGTCCGATGACCACACACCGGTCACTCTCGTTACAGAAGATGCCAAAAGCTGCATCCAGGCCCTTGAGCTCCTTGTATTTTGTCACCACTGACGCCAGCATGTTCATCCCCCTTTCGATGGGTAGAAAAGAAACCCCCACCCGGTAGCCGGAGACTTCCAACACCTTTGATGATTCCAGCATGAGTGTAAGAAGTTCGGTTTGGTCATCATCCAGCGAGATGGAAAGGTATGCCGCAGCAACGTTCAGGTCGGCTCCATTGTCCAGCAGGTAGCCTGCGGCATAGGCATCGTCCTTGGTTGTAGAGGGGTAGGTCAGGTTGCCGGTGTCATCATACAGACCCATCAGAAATAAAGTCGCCTGCATGGGCGCAAAGGCGCAGCCGCGCCGACGCATTTCACTCAGCATAAGAGTTATGTTGGCGCCCGCTTCCTGCCGGCACTGCCATGTTGCTTTAATGTTTCCACCCTGCATATGATGGTCCCACAGGATCACTTCCAGGCCGTCCTCTTTTTCCAGTTTGTGCATGCGATCCAGGCGATCCCAATGATTGGTGTCCACCACAATGAGTCTGGTCACCTCAGAAAGATCCGCTTCATTTCTCAACTTCAGTCGGAAGAGATCCTGGTGAATGGCGAGAAATTCTCTGACTTTCGGCTGGATTTGCGTTGGCAATACCCCGACCGCTCCCGGATATATGAAAGTGGCAGCCACCAACGAAGCCAGCGCATCAAAGTCCGTGTTGACATGAGTTGTTGCTATTTGCATACGTCCTCCCTGGCCGAGGATCGGCAAGTGTGCTCCGGTAATCGATGAAGCGCGGGATTGCAGGGTGAGTCAAAAATGTCCATCCAGACCTGTTCCGTCAGGGTGATTATGGATTACCTTTGTGTTTGCCGCTGTGATGCTTAAGTTTAGAAAAAATAGAGGAGGTCAATCATGAACACAACGAGAAAAGCATTGATGAAAAAGTTTGCCGTTGTCGTCGTCTTGCTGACGATGCTTGTGGGCTGTGCGGGAATGAGCTCGACGCAGCAACGCACGCTGAGCGGTGGAGCCATTGGCGCTGGAACGGGAGCAGCAATTGGTGCTATCTCGGGCGGCTCTCCAATGACCGGTGCCGTGATTGGCGGCGCAGCTGGAGCCGCAGGAGGTTACTTGTACGACAAGTCCAAAAAGTAGCTCTGGGTGTGCTGAGCGATCGTTTCTGAGGCAAAGAAGGCAGAGCCGAATCGACTCTGCCTTCTCCCTGTAGTGATATATTCCTGACAGAGCGGCTCACCTATCCAGCATGGGAAGGCGTGCATTGCTGTACGCGCTCTTTCCATTCTCCGGAGCTGCAGATCATGCACTTTCCAGCGATGCAATCCTCGCTCCCGTGCGGATAGATTTTGCCCTCATGGGTGCAGAATTCCTTGTTTTCTTTTTCCATTCCACACATCTCCTTGTAATCCTACTCTGTTATACTGCCTCACGGTCTCACCGTTATAGGCGGCCCGAGCCGTTTGATTCTATACACCATCTTAATTTATGTATTTTTTTGCTGCTTGCCAGCCCTCGCTCTGTTGCACTAGAGTGGTCGATGATTGTTAACCGACGGCACGGGATGGAATGCCCCGCACCGCTTCTTCTATGATCCGGCTCGCAGTGGGAGCGGCGGAGCTGTTTGCCGGTTTCATAATGCACATGGTCGGCGATAAAGGTGAAGAGTCTGGGCTATGCAAGCAAATGACCTGTATCAGGCGAAAACATGAAGACCGATTGCTGGCAGACTAAGCCGACTGATCGGTTCCTGTTGAAATGGATTAAAGTCCATCTAGCGTCCAGGATCACCCCTCGGCTGCTGCCGTGGAAATGGCTTCGCCCCTGGATGATCACCGTCTTTTCGGCGTGCCTTGGCGTTTTTGCCGGAGTGGTTTTTGCTCTCGGCTGGGCGTGGTTTGCAGGTTGTGTTGCCGCTGTTTCACAAGTGATGGATGGGGTGGATGGCCAGTTTGCGCGGCTAACCGGGCAACAGAGCAGAGCGGGTGCTTTTCTGGATTCGGTGCTGGATCGCTATGCCGATGGCGCTTTGATGATAGGGCTGGTGATCTATTTGATACAAATACCAGTTCCTGTGCCGCTGTGGATGTTACTGGTATTGGGTTCGCTGGCGGTGGTCGGAGGCAGCCTGGTCAGCTACACCACAGCGCGTGCGCAAGCACTCAACCTGGATACCGGCCGTCCAACTCTGGCGAGCAAAGGAACCCGCAGCAGCATCACCATCCTCACTGCCTGGATGAGCCTGTTGTGGAACGGCATGCCCATCATTGCCCTGGTCTATCTGGCGCTGCATCCAAACGCCGTAGTGATGATACGTTTGATTCGCACTTTTCATGACGGCTGTGGAGCTTCGGGTATGGAGGGCGAAGCGTGAGCGAAACAGGTGTCATTCACGGCCGTTTTCAAGTTTTTCACAATGACCACTTGAAATACCTGATGGCGGGCAAGGCGCGCTGCACCCATCTGGTTGTGGGGATCACCAACCCGGATCCCACCCTGATTGGCAAGGATGTCTCCGACCCGCAGAGAAGCAGCCGTCTCTCCAATCCGCTCACGTACTTCGAGCGATATACGATGGTTCGGGCCGTTCTGGCGGAGGCCGGCGTGAGGGGAGAAGAGCTTTCGATCGTGCCCTTGCCCATCAATTTTCCGGAATTGTACCGTTTTTACGTGCCCCTCGAGGCTACATTCTATCTGACCATTTATGATGGATGGGGAAGGCGCAAGCTCGAATTATTCCATTCTCTGGGGTTGAAAACGGAAATTCTCTGGGAAAAGCCCCCCGAGGCCAAAGGCGTGACTGGTGGGCAAGTGCGCAAGCTGATAGCAGAAAAAGGAATTTGGGAGCACCTGGTACCGCCGGCCACTGCTTGCCTGATCAAAAAATGGAACCTGGAGGAACGGCTCAACAAATTAGCCGTCGAATCATAAATTATGCAGTGCATATTACACTTCCTTTTTGACAGGAAGAGGAGCTTGCAGGGGAAAGAACATGATGGATAAATTTGTCTATGAATACGCCATCGAAGCCATTTTCAACGATGGTTTGGAGAAAGTTGTCGAAAGGTGGGATTGCCCCGAATGCGCTGCCAGCTTCATCAAGATCAGTTGTTCAAAGCCGCATCTACGCCAGGATCTTCTGCTGCATAACGAGCACCAGGGCAAGGGATGGAAGATCCTGTCCATCGTCTATCCGGAATTCGATATCGAAAATTCGTGCGAATGTGCCGGTGATAAGCCGCATTTGAAGCTGATCCGCAACGCGCAAAAAAGCGTCGACAGTTAGTTTCGGCCAATACGACTCGGTTAAGGTCTCAGTCCATAAGCGAAAACTTCAACCAGGATGATGACGAGGGCCATCAGTCCGATGCAAGCCAGGGCGATTGAAACCGATGTGCCGAGACCGCTCGGCCTATAGGAATAATCATCGCGCTCAAGAGCTTTCAGTTCGCGGGTGTGCCGCAGGGTGGCCGCGACCACTGCATAAATTCCGAGAAGGATAAAGCACAGGCCGATTATCGCGGTGAACACATGGTGGGATCGCTGCGTACCGAAAACCTGGACGACCTTATAAATGGCGAACCCAAAGGTGATCAGGGAAAGGGATGTACGTATCCAGGCCAGCAGGGTTCGCTCGGCCGCTTCAAAGTTGCGCTGTCTGGCAAGTTCATTGGAGAGGCTGCTAATTTTTCGCTTCTCCCTGAGCTCACCGTCCATTCGCCCCTCCAATCACGCAAGTTTTTCACAGCAACTGAACAACACCGTCTGGATGTCTCTAGCGGCGCGCCAATCGCAGCAAACGGGAAACGATCCGTACTGGCTGCAACATGCGGGTTTGCCGAGCAGCGGCGCTGTTCCAAAGCTGCATTGGCGCCGGATCGAACAGCATGAAGCGGGCAACTGCAAGCCTGTCCTTCCATCTGGCAGGCAGCAGGACGGAACCCACGTGCTTGCTCACAACGGACTGCCCGGCGAACAGCCTGTACTTGTACAAAGTCAACAGTGGGGCAGGAATACTGCAATGTAATTCACGGACGAACCGATCCACCTTCTGGTCTTTCAATGGCCCGGTGACTTCGAACACCAGCATCAGGGCTATCCAAAAGACTAATTTGCACTCTCTGGTGGGGGCAAACCGCCCGATGAGCTCCCAATCCAGCTGATCCCGCATCAAGGCGAGATACTGGCAAAGATCAAGGAACCATTTCAGTCCATTGAAGACGTTGTTGAGGGCAAAATGATAAATGCTTTGGGCAAAGTGTAATTCCGGTGTAAACCATTCGACGGCAGTATGCAGCAACGGAGCCTTCTCGGTGAATTGGAGCCAGTGCAGTTGATCCAGCGGGTATAAAGAGCGCACGGGAGCCCACCACAGGGCACTAAAACCCCAGTGCATATCGATGTTGAGATGATAGCATCCCTGGACTTTGCTGAAATGCATTTCCTTCAACAGCTGCTCCCAAAGGGTCAGCTCTGCGGGCGCAAGGGGAGTGCCGTCATCACACGTGGCCGAGTATTCATATCCGTCCTGCAGCAAAAGGCTTTTTACCAGCGCATAATCTTCGGCGTTGATGAGAAAATCAAGGTCCTGGAGGGGCCTTTGTGAGTTATCTCCATACAACCGCTTTGCATGGCTGAATCCTTTGAGAAGCACACTGCGAATTCCAGCGGCTTGAAAGAGACCCACCAGTCGAGCACATTCGCGTTCGAACACCATGTTATGCAGGGCCATTTGCCCGCTGAGTATTTTCCAGTTCCGGAATAAATCCGAAGGTAGTCTCAGGGGTACTTCACCGTTTGCGAGCCTGGCGAAAAAGAAGGGCAGGACATCCTTCCTGATGAGTTGGCGAGTGAGCTCCGAGGGGTTGCAATGATCGAACAATGCTTGCAGACGGCCACTGCTGCCGAACGAGTAATACTCCCTGAGAAATTCGTACATGAACGATTCTTCGGGAGTCCAGTGGAGCAACATCGGTCGCCTCGGCATGAAAGCTCAATCAATTCGCAACAAAAAAATAAAAGCCGCGTGGTCACGCTCATGACGCGGCTTGTCAATTTGCGTCCCGGCTTCAAAGGGCACGAAGCCCTGGATTACCCTGGGCGCAAGTGGTGAAGGAAACAATCAGAGCTAAGGCAATGGTTTAGAAGGATCCACAATACCACCCGTCAGGTTCTGTAGACTCTCATACAAATAGAGTTCGGGTTTTTCGTAGGCCTTCTTGCTCGCTCCATTCTGTGGGGATTTGTCTTGTCCCTCTTGATCTCGTTTCATACTCTCCATCTCCTCTTTAAGTAAATGTTTGGACTGCCCAAAACCACGCTATCAGAACCATAAGTGACTGTCAATAAGGATTATAATCGTCTTGCCGGGAGGGGCTGATGTGTTCTGTGATTTCGATATTTGCGTATAAACCTCCAGAGGTCATCGAAAAATAGTAACAGCAGTTTGGGAAGAGGGTTGCGGCGCAAGATGCCGAGCCGTTTGTATCGTTTTGCAAATGGGCTGAAGTTCTTTTTCATCCATAAGCGGCGCTGTTCAGCCGGTATTGAGGAAAGATAATCCTGCCTGTAATAAGTGACCACTCGATCCTCAGTCCAATCATTTTTTTCAAAGAAATCGAGCTGCTTGCGTTGGTACAGGGGACTCGCCGGGTGAATCTGAATGGGTTGCCAGGAAAAGCTGGTCGGCCGCACTTTTTTTAACCAATTGAGTCGATTTTCCAAATCGACCAGCGTCTCACCTTCGAAGGAAGTCAACATATAGGCATGCACGGACATACCCATGCTTCGGCAGATCTCAACGGCTTTTTCATTGGCATGAACGGTACTCATCTTCTTAACTGCATCGAGCTCCTTTTGTGATGCAGCTTCGACCCCGGTTTCGATGACCACGCAGCCGGCCCTTTTCAGCAGCCCCACCACCTCGCGATCCACTCGGTCACTGCGCGCCTGGATGGCCCATTTAAGTCTTTTGTGCAGTCCGTTCGCCATGAATCCCTCGCAAATCCGCATGGCTCTCGCCCGGTCCGCCAGAAAATCATTGTCATGAAAGTAGATTCCTTCCACCCGGTAGTCCCTGGCGATCTGCTTGACCCATTCGATCACATATTCCGGGCTATGGAACCGGACGCCTTTTCCGTAAGTCAAAGATTCGGTGCAAAAACTGCAATTTTTGTCACAACCTCTCGAGGTCAGAAGAGAAATGGAGGAAAGGCAGTAGCCACGGATGGGCAGAACACTCCGCCGGGTGTAAAAGGATAAATCGAGTAGATGCAGATCCGGGAAAGGCAGAGAGTCAAGGTCTGCAATTTGCCTGGCGGGGGTGTTCGTGATGCTGCCGTCTGCAGCCCGCCACCAAAGTCCCTCTATGCTCTGTGGGAGGTCTCCATCCAGCAGTCGCAACAGGGGAAGTTCCCCTTCACCCTGGACAATTCCATTCAACCGCGGCAGTTTTTGCAGGGTCAAGGCCGGTACGGCTGTGGCGTGGTGGCCACCGGCCAGGATAACCCCCTCATACTCGCGGCGAATGGTTTCCACGCATTGAACGGCATCATAAATGAGCGGTGAAACCGTGTTAAGACCTATAATGTCCGGTCGAAATTCTCTGATGCCTTGGAGCATTGCCTGGTTAATGAGGTGTGTTGCGGGCCCCAGGCGCGCCATTTGGGCGAAGCGATCAAAAATGCAAACTTCGTGGCCTGCCCGGCGCACAACGGAGGCAATCGAAGAGAGCCCCAAAGGCATCCAGCTTGGGGCTGGAATGCCCTTTTGCCTGGTGAGAGGATATACGAGAAGGACTTTCAAAAGGAACTCCTGCAGTTGAGCGATTGGATGAAGCCGTCAGGATGCCGCCAGGTTCATGATCGTTTCGGAAAAGTGCTGCATATCGGTTCCGAACCAAACTCGATAGCACTCGACTTGTGCGAGGACGCCGGCGAGGAAGTGAAATTTTCCGGCCAGTTGCCAGGGCTCGAAGGCGTTTAACGTCACCGGAAACAAATGTTCCACCGTGCGCGCAGGGTGCATTCTTTCCAGGCGACTCTTAAGAGTGCCGCTCTTTTCTAAAACTATCAAGTACTTCACTGTGGTTAGCGGGGAATGTCTGAAGTGATCAATGGCACCTGTCTTAAAATAGCACTCATCGGGCGTTTGCCAGAAGGTCTGCAGGTTTTCCGCCTCAGGAAACAGGTCACGCATGGCGGTTCGATTGAGTTTAATCACATCACTTATGACAGCAGCCCCTATCACATCCTTTTTGAAAAGCAGTACCCGTTCATCGGACAGCACCGCTTGACCTGCCTGCAGCATCGCAAAAGCAGCCGTCGACTTGCCGCTGCCGCTGTCGCCAGTGATGAGCATGCCCTTGTCGCCTACACGAATGCACGCCGCATGCACAGCGTAGAGTTTTAATTTGGCCAATAAATTGTTCAGAAGATTGAAGCTAAACAGCAGGTGATCGTAAACTCGATCTATACCGCAATTCCTGTATCTCAAAACGGTTGCGGTGCCCAGGGAGTAATCCACCCAGGTACGTCCATATCCCCCAAGCTCTACCCACCGTCTAGGACTGTCGATATAGCTTCGACAAGGAACAGCTCGATTCAGCTGGAGAAGATATTCGTTTTGTTGCAATGCTGCGTCAGGCACAGGAATAATCCGGTTTGCTTCATCTTCCCCGTCAACCTCAAAAAATGACAAGCGAATATCGGCAGGGCGTTGATCGTCGGTTTCCGGCAAGCATAAAAAATCGGCCGTGGAAGAGAGCCAATCAAGGCAGTTGTGCTCAATTCTAATGCAGCTTCCCAAGAGCTCATATGAGATCACCCAGCAACCGGAAGCGCTGCTTTGCGGTAAAATCATTCTAGTGTGTCACGCGGTGTTTGGTTCAAAACAAAATGTGTTGCTCCCTCACTCTATCAATATCCTTGGAGACTGCTGCCATTCGATGATCGGGATGTAGCGCGCCAGCTCCATCGGGTCTTCTCTGAAGGCTTTGCCGTCCAAGACAATCCACGCATGGCTCTTGAGTTGGCGACCCTCCCTGATAACGCCGATTCTTACGGTTACTCCTGCCATTTTTCCGGCAAGCCAGTGTTGCATTACCAGAGTTCGGCACAGGCATGGATTGGACGACCGCAGCACGCGGCAGAGCATAAAAGAAGCTGCTCTCCATACCTTATCCAGCCCTTGTTGATCTTCAATTGAAAGGGTAAATCGGAGCGGCTGCGAGCTCTTTTTGGCTGCCATTTTCTTGCTGATGCCATGGAGTGATGCGCAACGAATCAGCGCGTAGTAATACAGAGTCAGTCCCGCAACCTGCAAAAGCAGCGGAATATCTCGGGGGAGCGCGTAATTTCTGTACGTCCGCAGTTTATTTGTTGTTTGCCGGTACAGGCTCATCTTACATACAACAAACCCTGGCGTTGCATCTCAGCGATCAGCTCCAACACATCGCGGGTGACCGCTGCCTCTGGTACATCATATTCACGCATCAGCAGTTGAATTATTTCTGCCACCGTGCGTGATCCGTCAATCTTTTCCCAAAAAGAACATCCTACGCTGTTCAGACCATAATAATCGCCCGTCGCTTGATTGAGCAGAACGGCTTCCCCTTCAATAGTTCGCCAGATGATATTGTCATTCAGCCGGATGATTTTTTCGAGCATAGGGGCTCCGTACACCAAATGAATCGGGGAGTCTGTATAAAAGTCTGCTGGTCGCCCCCATCCACTCCTCTTACAGGGGGCCGGGAAGCAACCCAATCACTCCAGCCCGGCGGCACACGTGCAACACCTGAATCAGACGGTGGTGCATCGGCATGACACAAGGTCATGGGTGAAATCGCTCGACTTGGGAAAGAAAAATGGGGCGGTACCAGCTCGCGAAGGTAGCACAAAATGATCGGGCAATCTAGTTTTTTATCTGCAATCTTCTGCTAACGCTCTCCTCCTCTTCTGGAGGGTTCGCAGGACCGACCGGCAATGCCACAAAGAAGGTAGACCCTTCTCCGAGCTTGCTTTCCACCCAGACTTTGCCCTGGTGCTCTTCCACAATCTTCTTGACAATGGCCAGGCCGAGGCCGCTCCCTTTCTCTCCGCTGGTCCCCTTCACGCTCTTACTAAATGGGTTGAACAGGCGCTCGAGTTCGTTCGGCGCTATTCCCGACCCGTGATCCTGAACTTTGATGAGCACCTGGTCGTCGTCCTTCTCAAGGTACACGTCCACGGTACCGTGAGGTGCAGAGAATTTTACAGCGTTGCCAATGAGGTTATTGAGAACCTGCTCCATCCGCCCAGAGTCTATCAGTATTGGCAGTCTTTCGCCGCTGTAGGCAAAGCGCAGTTGGATTTGCTTGGGCGCGGCCAGGACTCTATTCAGAGCGATGTTGCGCTCAACCAGAGCAACCAGGTCGGTTGGCCGACGGTCCAGTTTCAGTTTGCCGGACTCGATTCTGGTATAATCCAGCAAATCACTGACCAATTGCAGCATGAAATCGCTGGATGAACGGATGATGGAGAGAAATTCCAGGTGTTCCTCGCTCAAGCTCGGTCCGGCTTCGTCAATGAGGAACTCACTGTATGCGAGGATATGTCCCAAAGGGGTGCGAAGATCATGCGCCGCCATGCCCAGAAACTGGTTCTTGAGGCTGTTCAATCGTTCCAATTCAACATTCTTTTTGGCCAGTTCGCGCTGCAGGGTGACCAGTTCATTGTTAAGACGGCTCAGTTCGTCATAAAGGGAGCCATCTTGTTCCGACCGGGTCTTGAACTTGCGCGCCTTGTCCTTGAGCGCCAAACGCAGTGCGTTCACCTGTTCGTTGTTGATCCTGACCAGTTCTTCGTAGAGTTCCAGCACGCCGTTGCGTGTTTGAGAAGCGAAAATCAACAGTAAGCCTTCAACCACGGCGCCGCCGAAGTGCAGAGTTGTGACCTTCCCGCCAACCGCAACGTTGATCTGCCAGTCAAAGGTCGCCTCGTTCGCTTTGAGCTCAACCAGGAAATTGAGCGCCTTGCCGATACTCCCCCGGTCAACCAGCTGAATCAGCATCTGACCGGGTTTAACCTCTCCACCTACGTTGAGCTCATTGCGGATGACCTTGAGGATCACTCCCTGTCGATCACATACCAGGGCTATTCCGGCCGGTTGCATGCCGCTGTCCATTTGTCACGGTCCCCGTTGTGCCGTTATCAGCCGGTTTGCTTCAAATATTGCCCCCGCGGCATCAACGGCATATCCATCCGCTCCAGCCTGTTGCCATAAGCCTCTGGAAATATTAAATGGATAACCGCCCACCAGGATCTTGATGGCTTTGCCGACTTGAGAGGATTGAACTCGTTCGATCAGCTCAGTCACTTTGCCGATATGGAATGTCATGGTAGCAGATATGGCCAATATATCCACCTGGCGTTCTGCGATGCTTCGCAAGATGCTGTCGGTGGGAGTGTTTGCCCCCAGGTAGTAAGTGTCCCAGCCCTCCATTTCAAAGAAGTCGGCGACCATGCGTATGCCGATCTCATGCAGTTCTCCTCCCACACAGCAGGCGATCAGCCGACGTCCGATTTTTTCGCCGGCAAACACGTATGGGTAGAGTTGGGACATAACCAGCTGTGTGGCGGCAGTACAGTAATGTTCCTGAGCCACGCTGATCTGGTTGGTCTGCCACAGTCGTCCAATTTCGTGCTGACTGGGCTGAAAAACGTGTAGATATATATCTTTGACGGGCGTTCCTTGCTGCACTGCTGCAAGCACCATCTGGCTTGCGGCCCGGCGGTCTCCATGCAGAAGCGCCTGCAGGTAGTCTCTGGCCAGGGTGTGTAAAGGTGCTTCTTCCTGGAGAAATGATCCGGACTCGGATGGTTGAGTCAGCTGCATCAGTCCGGCTTCGACAGTCTCAGCCACGATAGCCTGCGCGTCACTGGAGAGCTCGACTTTTAACGTGTCACGCAGGCATTCCAGACTAATTCTCAGATCGTTTGCGGGTATATTTAATTCGTTAAGCAGGACCTTCGCCCATGCAACATAGTCGGCAAACAGCACCGGGCTCGATGCTCTGACAGCTTCGGCCAAATACAGCAGATGATAATCGACATCCTGAACGCATTTGGACCAGCCGTGCTCCCCATATCTCGAGGCAAGGTCATGCTGCAGTTCAAATTGCCGGGCAACAACAGCTTCGGCGAGAGATGCCCGGTTCCGTTCGATGGCCTGGATGATCTCCTGTCGGGCAATATGCATGCCGTCCCCTTGTCATGAACACATATGTACGAAAGATCGCAACTTGGTGCTCCTGGAAACCAGTTTGAGCCCTTTGGGGATCCATTGGTGCGATGCCATTCCGGAGGCCGTCCTCATTTTCCCCGAATGCCTGAAACGTGTTGGCCGGGAAACGGATTGCCGCAAAAAACCGGCACCATTGTCTCATTTGTCGCACCGAAAAGCAAAGGGTCTTTGACTGCGCTTCGTCGGAAGCGGCCTCTCGATTCGATTGTCGATCGGCAACGATTTCACCGATTTATACCGGTTAAGCATGAGATGTTTCATTGTTTGCAGGCCTTTTGTTGATGGGTTTCGTCACGCCGGGGCGTGACTCTACTTATCCTGCAGCATTACGGCACTGCCCGTAACCACTTTGATGTGGAATGGGTGGAGTCACGCCCAGGCGTGACGAAACCCATCAGTGACTGCCGCCATAGAAATGCAAGTTTCTTTCCTTAACAAGTATAGATTTTCATGTTGAGGTTGGGGAGGGCTTGATGCTGGAGGGTAACCCTCATTGGAAATTTTCGAAGGGCAGCGTTAGGGTTCTGCCTTGCTGGATGATTCGTCCGGATTCCCGCAGGCTTTTCATGGCGCGGGTGATGCTCACTCGATGGGCGCCCACCAGGAAGCTCAAATCTTCGTGGGTCAGAGGAAACTGAATGACCAACCCATGTGAGCTTGTGGCTCCATGTTCCCGGGCAACGCTCACCAGAATGCCGTGCAGGCGGTCCTCCAGGTTGGTGATGGACATGCTGCCCATGCGCGTGGTGAGCCAGTTGATCCGATTGCTCAGGTTGCGTATGACCTGCAGGCCGATGTTCGGGTGCTGTACAACGATTCTCTCGAAGCAGTCCTTGTCGAACCCGCAGATGAGAGTTTTTTCCATGCACCAGGCCGTCACCGGATAGGTGATATCCTCGCTCAGCATGTTCTCTCCCAGAAAGTCGCCCGCCTTGCGGATATCAAGCGTGATTTCCGCCCCGTCTTCCGTGATCTTGCTCAATTTGACACGCCCCGCTTTGAGCAGGAACATCTCTCTGGCCGGGTCGCCTTGCAGAAAAACCGCCTGCCCGCGATCGTACACTTTTCTGATGGCGTTCTGAACCAACGCCCCCATTTCCTCTGCAGTGAGGTTTTCAAAGATCCACAGATGTCCAATACAAACCGACGAGAGGTCAACATCCTTGCCGGCCAGCACTTCACAAAGGCATCCCTCGGACATGGTGCTGCTCCAATCATGATGGGCGACTACATGGCCAGGCGGGCACGCAGGCGAGCGGCCATCTGTGCACCCAATTGCTGCGCCTGCTGCCACGTTTCGCTCTGATCCTCCACACGGGAAAACTTCTCCTGTGTCACTTGGGTGTCGTCCCCAAATATCCAGGGGAGGGCGCTCATCGGGCAGGTTTCGCCGTAGCCGCAAACCATGCATTCGGGATTGCCCACCGCCTTGAGCTGCCCCAGCACTTCCATCCCTTCCAGCTTCAGGGCGTGGGCTATCTGATTGCTGCCTTCATCGAGTCCCGGCGCACCACGACCGATGCCGGTCGCCACGACAACAGCCAGCTTGCCTCGGTTGAGCCCGTTTTGGTGGCGTAACGAAAAAAGTCGTTCCAGAAATGCTTTGACAAAACCGTCTGCCGCGCCGTAGGGGGTGTATCCCCCAACAACTATGGCACCCGCCCGACGGACTTTTGCCGCCAGTGGTGGAAAATCGTCCTGCACCTTGCAGACGTTATCGGTTTTGCAGCGCAGACAGGCAATGCAGGGGCGAACCTGAAGGTCACTCAGTTTGATGAACTCTGCAACCAAGCCGCTGGCGTCAAGAACCGCCCGGATGAGTCGATCGGTGTTGCTGTTTTTAATGGGACTGCCCGATATTCCAAGTACCTGGGGATGCATCGGCGTTGTTCTCCTGTGAGTCAATTGCCATTGAAATCTGCCCCTGTCGCTCCAAACTGCAGGGACTTTCCGAGTTGCCAGGGCGGCCGTCAGGCCGGCACTGCTCTATTCAGCAGATACCTTTGACCTCTGGGTGAGCAAAGCCCTCGACGGTCGCCCTGAAGCGCAGGTTATTATTTTTCTTTTTTTTCCTGTTTTTCCTCCAAAACCACCTTCTTGCCACAGAGATCACACTTGCCCTCCTCTGTGATACACGGTTGCTTTGGCGCCTCACCGCCACAAATTCCACATTTCGGCATGCACGTTCACCCCCTTTCTCTGCATTCTAAATACTGCGGCTTCTTGCAAAGGGGTATATCCAATCCGCTCGAACATTTCTGTAGCAGACGCTACACAATGCCATTTTTCTAACGCACATCATGCCGATTTTGGCCCCTTCAGTACAGCTCCACCCAATGGAGTGTCCGAAATGCAGCGGACTTGCAAGGGCGCAGGTCGGGTGGTGCGCAGCGAAACCCAACGACTACGTTAGTCCGCCCTGCCTCGATCGAAGGGGATTAAAATTTCCAATTGGCGCTGACTTCAAAGAATCCATCGATGGATACTTTAACCGGCAGCCTTCCGACACCGAAGGTCCGTGCTTCATTGAGATCAAAGGAGAAGGGCCAGGCGTATTTGCGTTCATTATTCCAGTTGAACATGACGTGATGCGATAGGCCTATTTCCAGTCGATCAGAGAGATTGTATTCAAAGAAATACTGCAAGATCGTCCGGCTGGCAGAGACACCGTTGCCATCGGCTGAAAACGACCAGAAGTGCTGTGAGGAAAGGCCAAGAATCCAATCGTTGCCATGATAGAACCCCGTTGCAGCAGGCCCCAGTTGCCAGTTGCCTTCGCCGTACCCATCCTCCGTTGCGGTGGGCAGTGTGATGGCAGGGCCTGCTCCCCAGGTGAATGCCCCGCCAGGCTGGGCAGGAGACACAAGCGCCATGAAAGTCGCGTCGCCGAGCGCGTAATTTTCTTCGAACGCGTCGTATCCATGAATCACGCCCGCGTTGTGCGCGACAAACAGGGATTGCCGTCCAACCAGGTGCCAATTGCGGCTCAGGGCAATGGGAAAGCTGGATTTCAGATGCAGAGTTTGAGTGTTTCCGTAAATGGCGGCGGCACGTTGCATCCACAGGTCCATGCGGTTGAAGGCATGGTCAAAGAGGGTTGCTCTAGATCCGTTGGAGAACTCCAGTCGATCAATAAAAGCATTGTCCGGGTAGGGTACCGGGCTGCGCCTGTGGGTATCCAGTGGTTCCGCACGCGAAATCCTTGCACTCGCAGCCGAGGAAAACAGCAGGCCCAACAGAAGGATCGATGCCCACTTCTTCATCATCCCTTGCTCCCCGTCGAAAACACGTTTGCCAATGGAAATCACACAACCGTGAGACTCAGGTTTCTTGCGTTGGATCGCGTTTGCTATAGCTTTCAAGATAATGCTTTTGATGCGGGTTGGTTGCGTCACGCGCTGCGCGCGACGAAACCCAACGCCTGTTTTGCTGGGTGTCGTAGCTCAACCCAGCCTACTAAAAAACCAAAATCATTTACTTGAACAGTACAGGTGCCGGTTCGTTGCCAGGAATAGAGGTGTTGTCAAAATCCGAATCGGTCAAAGCCATCACAATCGGCACCAGAGAAGCTCCGATCATGATGTGGAAAGATAAAGGCTCACGTTCAGCCGCCCAATTGAAGTCTCAGCCAAGTCAATTCAAATCATTAAAACATGTTCCTGGAGAGATGAATAGCATTTTTGTATTGCGTCTTTGCAGTGAACGATTACGGGTATGGCCAATGCTTCTGAAAAATGTTTGCTCGAAGGTTGCAGGTTGAAGCAAACTGTGGGAAATAGGCTTTGATGATGGCAGAGAGGCACTTGCCGGGCCAATGACAGGCAACACACCACCCACTCGAAAGGTTTAATGAAGCAAAGTGACCTGTTTGATTCGTCTGAATGATGACGCGGCTCTGGATCCGAATTTGGTCGGGCACAAGTTTGCATCGCTTGCACGGGCACACCGTGCCGGTATGCGGGTTCCAGCGGCGATCGCTGTGAGCGTCGAGGCGCATCGTCTATTCCTCCGCCACAGAGAATGGTCACACGATATGTTGCAGGAAGTCTTGCACGCCGCCGCCGAGCTCGACCTTACCCGGGGTCTTGCCATCCGATCCTCTGCGGCGGTGGAAGATCTTCCCGGCGGCAGCTTTGCCGGCCAGTATCGAACTTTTCTTAATGTGAAAGACCAGGCTGCAGTGACAGAAAAAATTGAGCTGTGCTGGGCTTCATCTCAAGACGTTGCCGAATTCTATCGTGCCCGTTTTGTCGGCGGGGATGAGGCGCACAATTCCAACCCGCTCATGGGGGTGGTTCTGCAGAAAATGGTGCAAGCCAAGTACGCCGGTGTTGCTTTCAGTCGCAATCCCATGTTTCCGCGCCGAACGGAGGTGGTCATTGAGGCTGTTGAAGGATTGGGAGAACCGCTTGTGAGTGGCCGCATCACACCCTGCCGGGCATTTGTCAGGGAAGGACGTAAGGTGCGTACCGAGTTTCCGTCGGACCCCCAATCCAAGCGGCGATGCGCGCTCAGCACCCGCCAGTGGAGGGAAATCGCCAGCCTTGCGCACAGGGCGGAACAACTGGCCATGGGTTTGCCCCAGGACATTGAATGGGCGTTAGACGCGGACGGCGTCGTGTGGCTGCTGCAGTCGCGACCGATCACGACTATCCAGGATGTGGACCGGCACGCTCCCGCAGGGATTTGGACAAGAAAAATAGCCGATGATTTGTGGGCGGATCGTCTCACGCCTTTTCTGGCAGATGCCATGCTTGCCAACGCGCCCCGTTTTGATTTATCCAGGTACGCCCGGCTGTTGGGCATTCAAACCATAAGCCCGAGCCTGGCCGTCATCAATGGATTTCTTTACGTCAGCGGAGAAGCCTTACAACAGGTGCTCCAGCTGATACCCAATCGTTTTCGCACGACCGACTTGCGTGTCCTGTTGCCTCCCGGCTTGGAGGCAGACGTGACCTCGCCCGCCGTGCCCAAGTTGGCTTCTTTTCTGGCCAGGTGCGTCGTGCTGCCGTGGATCGACCCACAAGCCAATCCGTTCCTCTGCCGCCGTCTTACGACGCGCCGCATGAAAAAGCTCGGGGAGCGCTTGCAAGCAATCAAACCCCGCCCCCCCAATGCGACCCCTCAGGAACTCCTCGATCGAGTGCAGGCAGCTGTCGAGCTCATGGCCAATCTCCAGGAATTGAATCAATGGCCGTACAGCTACGCCACGATTCTTACCTGGCTGCTGCGCTGGCTGGTGGAAGATGTCGGTCGACTGCCGCACGCGGATTTCCTGGAACTGCTGAGCGCGGGGGGCAACAATGTCAGCGTCCGGATCGAGGCAGAGCTAACCAGGATTGCCGCCATCATCCGCCGGCATGATGAACTAAACAGGCTCTTGCGTGAATTCCCGGTAGACGAGTTGAACCATGTTCTCCCGCCCGTCATCCGGCATGAATTGAACTGCTTTCTCAACAGGTTCGGCGCCCGTTCGCGCCACAGAACCTTGTATGTCGAACGCTGGTCGGAAGCTCCGGAGCAAGTGATCGGCATGCTTGCGCTGCTGGCCAAAGAGCCGCCGGGCAAATTGAAAACCTCCGGTAACAGGTTCAAATCGGTGGTGAATCGGCTCTCCCCCGCACTTCGTCTTGTCGCACGGCCCGTGTGTCGCAGTACTGTGAAATACTTGGACTTGCGTGAAGATCTGCGCTTCTTTCTCGACCAAGTCCTGTACCTCATGCGAACCTCCCTGCTCGACCTGGGAAGAGAGTTGGGTCTCGACGGCAATGCCATGTTTCTGACCCTGGACGAATTATCAAGTGTCCTGGCGGGGCGAGCGAGCGTCGCCGAGGCCGAGCGTCTCGCAATGCTGAGATGCAAGGAATTTAGACAAGAGTGCGAGCCGTGCACGTATTATGTAGATGGACGTCCCATCAATGAGCTGTTCCCCAACGCGCAGATCATACGCGGCGTTGGAACCAGTCCGGGCAGGGTATCAGGTCCTGCGAGGATCGTTGCAGATCCGGGTCGTTCGCACCTCGGGAAAGGGGATGTTCTTGTGGCCAAAAGCACCGATCCCGGCTGGACGCCCATCTTGAGTGTGGTGGCGGCAATTGTTGCAGAGGAAGGGGGCCTCCTCAACCACTGTTCCATTGTAGCCAGAGAGCTCGGTATACCGGCGGTAGTCGGTGTTCGCGGAGCCACCCGCAGGATTCGCGAAGGAGCTTCGATTACTGTTGACGGCGACCTGGGGTTGGTCCAATGGGGACGCTCACCCCTCTAAGCTCCGGACTCATCCAGCACTTCCAGCACCACGGTAGCCACATGCGCTACGGCCGGACCTCCCGCCATCAACACGGCAACTCCCGTTGCTTCCAGAATCTCCGCGCGGGACGCCCCCAACTCCAGGGCGGCCTTGACATGGGCTCGAATGCACGGAGCACAGCGCTGTGTCACGGCGACAGCCACCATCATGAGTCGCTTGGTCTTTGCCGTCAAAAGACCGTCCTGCGTCACCTGGTTCATGAGCTCGCCGAATGGACCCATGACCTGCGGCATTTGTTCCTTCATGCTCATCATGCCTTGTTCCAGGCTGTATTTTGCTGTCATATGCTCTCCTTTCATCTCATCTCTGGCTTCCAAGATAATGTAATGTTTTTGGGGTAGGTTGGGTTTCGTCACGCGCAGCGCATGACAAAACCCAACGCCTGTTTTGCTGGGTTTCGTAACTCAACCCAGCCTGCTTGGAAGCCAGAATCATTTTTTTGAACAATATGTAAGGCTGCCCGAAAAACCGCGCTTCGATGCTCCCGCCTGTCATGCCGACCAGATAGAACGAAGCAGTGCAGGATGAGTGGAGCGAAGCGAAGCCCATCAAAATTCCAGATGAGGCTGACGAAGCTTCTTGTCAACCGGCGGCTTGACATTCGCCGGAACGACTGACGCGCACCTATCGATGGTTCCCGGACAGCCCCCCGGCTTGGCTTCACTGCCAATGGTTGCCGGCCGAGTCATGCGCATCGGCCCAGCCAACGGCTTGACTCAGCCGCTTAGGCGTGACTGCTGCAGTTCGTTCAATTTCTGCCACACCGCTCGCACCTGTTTGCTGGTATTGTCCAGATCTTGCTCATTGTTGACGACGAAGCTCGCAAAAGCCTTCTTTTCGGCGATGGGGAGCTGCGCCTTGAGAATATTGGCGGCTTCCTCCGTGGTGATGCCGTCCCGCTCGGCAAGCCGTCTGATCTGCTCTGCGGGAGATATGTAAACCAAGACAATGGTGTCGAACAAATACTGGAGATTCAGTTCTATGAGGAGCGGCACCGCCACCTGAATGATGGCATTGGGATTTTCCGCTGTGATGGCGTTGACCTGATTGAAAAATTCTTCATAGATGGGTGGATGAGTGAAGCTTTCCAATTTCTTGCGCTTTTCAAAGTCGCGGAAAACGATCTGGGAGAGCTTCTTGCGGTCCAGCCGACCGTCCGGCTGCAGCACCTGGCGGCCAAAATAGTCGACAATCTTTTCCAGCGCCGGGGTGCCGGGTTCCACCACTTCCCGCGCAATGACATCAAAATCGATGAGGGGAGCGCCCAGTTCCATCAACATTTTGGACACGGTCGTCTTGCCGCTGGCAATTCCTCCAGTGAGCCCCACCAGCAAGGGATGGCCCCTCCCTTTGACTTTTTCCATCATGGCTTCCAGCCCCTTATAGGTCACTGGAAACTGTGGGGTAATGTCCGCCTCTGCACCGGCATAGCTGATGGGGTAGCGCACGCCTCTGCGATACAGAGCTTCCATCCCCTGCAGTGCCTTTTCCATAAGACCTGCCGGTACTGCCATCACCAGATCTTCGTCCTGTGTGTGGCCGTAGCGCCGCTCGCCATAGCAGGGGATGCTGAGGGACGGTTTGCCCGTATTGAAGCAACGGGCAATGGCGTCCGAACAGGACGATTCCCCCACGCAAAAGAACTGCATGACCTCATATTGACTGAACTGGAGCGAATTGATGAGGAGCATCATTTGGGCGGGATTGGCATAAATGAGCACCATATCCGGCTCGAAGGGGTTGTATACCAGTGGCGCCAAGGCTACCGCCTGGTATTCCCCCAACGGAAGTCTGGGAATGGACGCTTCAAATTTGCGGCCGTCCTCCTTGGTCGCTACCCAGACAATACTGCGAAAAGTACCATCCTTGTGGCTGTCCGGTACATCTGCCAGCCCAATGACAGAGGGGCAGGAAGGAAACAGAAAATCGTCAGCAGCGGCGCCCACCGTCCAGTCGAAATTGCGCACGAGATTGATGAGCTGGCAAAGGGTGACCTTATGGTCCGGTCTTCTCAGGAAGGGCACGGCGTCCAGATCCGATTTTTCCCGCAACATCTTGAAAGCTACTGGAAAAGACTTCAAACGCATGAGCCGCTCAATCCGTTGGGTCAATTTTTCCCAATCGCACTGTGCTTCCATCACACCGTCTCCTTTTCTACATATGAGCTGTGAAACAATTCTTTTTCCTGGCGAAAAGGAACCGCCAAATAGTCGCCGCTCTTGAGTGCGGCAATCAATTCCGCTTCCGTTTGAATTGGTGTGGAAAACCGTGTGGCATAACAACCCACCTCGGTCATGTCATGCGCGTCGCTGCCACCGGTCGCCGGAAGCCCCAACTTTGCCGCGACACTCGCGGCCAGGTTATTCTCTTTGACCGTTACCTTTCCATTCATGACCTCGATGGCGTCAACCCATTGAAAAAGGGCTCTTTGTGCGGCCCGTTCCGGGGTGAGTCCCAGTTCCCCGGCACCGAAGGTGAGAAATCCGCGGAAAGGATGAGCGGCAATAATGAATCCTTCCGCCCGGGCTACCTCCTCTTTCAGATCTTGCAGCTTGACAATGCCCTTGATATCTTTTTCCAGGCCAAACACCAGCATATCCCCCTGGTCGGTGGTGATTTCATTGCCGCGCAGAATGAGGAACCCGTGTTTCTGCCGTAGATCCTCGACCTGAGCCGCGCTCCAAACGTGGTTGTGGTCGGTCAGACAGATGCCGTTCAGGCCGATGCGCCTGGCTTCCTGGATCAGCTGGTCTTCCGATGCTGAACTGCAGGGAGAAGCGGGAAAGGTATGAACATGGAGATCAATCACACATCCGGCAGCGCCCTTTTGCGACTCCAATGGATCCGGCTTCGACTTCTCCTGTTGTGCTTGAATAATCGGGGTGTCGGCGGATTTTTCGGGTGCGCCGCGCTGCTCTGCTGATGCGGATTTTTGCTGTGCGGTTTCACCGGGTGCCGCCGCTTTTGCCGCCACAAAATCCTTCAGAGCAAGATCCGGTTGGTCCTCTTTGGCCGCCTCCCAGCCCACCACTCGAGCGGCTTCCCTGGCCGCATAGCAGCATTCGATCAACAGGTTGGCAAAATGACGGCAGGCTTTCCTTCCCACGATCTTGTGAATCTTGCCGTCGATTGTCTCGTCGATGCAAAACCCTTGCGCTTCCTGAAGAAACTCGATGGCCCGAGGGCACTCGGGTGTTGTCCAACGGTGCCATTTGCCTTCAATAGAAAGAAAGGTGAGATCCTTGATCCCTACACAAAGGTCGACCTCAACACTGTAAATATCATCGTCCAGGACACCGTGGATAGACAGCACATCATCATTTTTTCTGGCCACACCGACCAGCTTGTTGCGAGCAAATTTCAACATTGCGGAATCCTTTTCATTAACAGTCAACGGTCTACTGGGGCGGTTCGATTCCTTGCGTGAGTCGGGTCCCCGGTGCAAAGGCGGCGCAACGATTGTACAATCTGATGTTGTCCCGGACCATTTTCGAGAAGAATTCCAGCTTCCCTTCCTGGTTCACGGGGGCCTTGATGAGAATGTCCCGGGTGAGGGCCAGAATGATCCCATGACAGCATTCTTCCACCATATAGGTGAGCTGATCGAGATCTTCAGCGTCACCCATGAGGCCCTTGATGATTTTCAGCATTCCCGATCCGACTCGCACTCCCAGGACTTTTTGCAGGACCTCATTGGGATCTGAAAGTTGACGCCATTCATGGTGAAATTGCCCCTGGACGGCGACAATTTCCAAATCGGGCAGGCGCACCAGGATTTCAACGCAAGCCGAGGTGAACGTATCGGTTAGCCGGCAGACCGACTTCAGGGTGGTTTCGTCGACCGGCTCCACGCTGGTGCAGCGATTCATGGAAAATTTCAAAATATTCTCAGACATGGTACAGCACTCCTCTCCAGGTTTTTCGATAGCTTACCAGCTCCCCGCAAAACGACAGCCGACATCCTTCCGGCAAAATGCCGCCAGGGCGACAGAAATCCGGGTTGCCAGGAGCTTGTCCGAGCATGAAAGATTCCTCTCCCTCGGGGGGGGAGGGAGTTCTCGGACAAGCTCCCAGGGGTTTCCGTGCCCCGGTGCTCACGGCGGTGACCATTCAGCCCGGTTTTGCACGGCGCTCGTAACTGTCACCGTCATCATGGTGCGTTGTGCAATTCTTACTGGTTGGGAAGGCCAGTGCAATACCAAATAATTTTGGGGTAAATCCCAGGTTAAACCTGGGATTTTGGCGGATGGAGGACACCCGTATCCATGTTTGTCATTTTCTCAGACACGACCGGCAACTGGCTCGTTCCCCCAATCGTCACGCCGGAATTTTCGGACCGGCTCCAGCGATGGGGCATTATGCCGGGGCGGTGGGCGCGGCCGCTATTGCAGGGAATGCAGGTAAGTGCTGAGATTGGTCTTGTGTTTCTTGAGTCCGAGCTTTTTTCGGATGTTTTCCCGGTGGAATTCGATGGTCCGCACAGAGGCGCCAAGAATCTCGGCAATTTCTTTGCTGGTATGGCCGCCTTTGATGAGATCGGCGATCTGGATCTCCCGTGGGGTGAGGTTCAGATACTTGGAAGAAAGACGTCGCGAAAAAGGCGAGATGACATCATCCAGGTTGGCCATGATGATATCCAGGAGGGCCGCCTGCTCCAGAGACAGCCGGCTGCCTCTGACCTTCTTCAGGTAGGGAAAAACGAGCTCCCGTACATTGGAGACGACTCTGTCTTCCAGGTCCTTCTTGTCTTCTTCACGTGCCTTCAGCATCATGCGCAGGGCAATATTGGCCTCTTCCAGGGTTTTGGATTTGACGTTCAGCTCTTCGGTCTGCTTAATCAAAAGGGCTTCGGTGCGCTTTCTTTCAGCGATTTGCTGCTGCAGGCGAGCGTTGGCCTGCACCAGTTCGGCGGTACGTTCGGCGACGCGCATTTCCAATTGGTCATAGGCGTCCCACAAGGCGTCTTCCGCCCGCTTTCGCTCGGTAATATCGCGCGTCACATAAACCAGCCCGAGCAAGCGTTCCTCTTCACTCAAAATGGGGGAGGCGGAAACAAGAAATGTTTTGCCCAAATCCTTATTGTTGAATTCCGCCCTGTGCGGCAGTCGATCCTGCAGCACCAGGGATGCCGGGCATTGTTTGCAGGGAGTGTGCTTTCCCCAGAAAAGCTCATAGCAGTGAACGTCCCGCACCGCGCTGCGATCAATCTTAAAGAATTCCGCTATCGCCCGGTTCATGCGAATGATGAACAGGTCGGGGTCGAGGATGGTGACGAAATCATCGATGGCATCGAAAGTCCGTTCCCATTCTCTTTTCGCCTCGATGCGGCGATTTTCAGCCTCTTCCCGCCGTTCGTTCTCTTCCTGTAGTCGTTCTGAACGCTGTGCCAATTGTTCCCTCTCAGTCACCCAACCCGCCGCCGGCCACTGGCAAAAATCCAACAATTCAAGCTTAACCGGTAGGGCCTTGGTCCTTAAAATGCCACATCCCCCACGCTCTGACAACACTCTCGCCAACGCAAGACCAGGTTACAAAACGTGAATTGCTGCCGACCGCATCAACTGACTTGAACAAGTGTCCGTCATTGTGTACTTTAGCTTTCCTTCAGCCGTTTGGTGATCGACTCACCCTGACAGCCAAGGCTTTGGCCCCTGAGAGGAATCAGCATGGAAGACGACGATAAGACCCGAGGCGACCTCATCGATGAACTGATTCGACTTCGCCGACGTGTTGCAGAACTGGAGAAAAAGGGGGCCGAGCGGACGGAGGCGGAGCAAGAACTCGCTGAAATCTTTTCCATGTCGCTGGATATGATCTGTATTGCTGATATTCACACTGCAACGTTCATTAAGGTGAATCCTGCATTCACGAACAATCTTGGATGGTCCGAGAAAGAGCTCCTAAAAACGCCCTTTGTAGATTTTGTTCATCCCGAAGATGTTGATGCAACCCTTAGAGTGATCGAAGAAAAACTCAAGAAGGGCGAAAAGATCATCAGTTTTGAAAATCGCTACCGATGCAAAAACGGGGATTGTCGCTGGCTAAGCTGGGTATCCCATCCGGTTCCGGAAAGAGGCATCACCTACGCCATCGCTCACGACATCACGGCGCGCAAGCAGGCTGAGGAAAAAACGCTCGAGTCGGAGAAGGAAAAAGCCATCCTCAACGAGATTGCAAGAGTCTTTTTGACCGTTCCCGACGATCGCATCTACGCAAATGTTCTGACCATTCTTCTCAAAGTCTTTCATAGCCAATACGGCCTGTTCGGATTCATCGGGGAGGGCGGCGATCTGGTCATCCCCAGTCTCACCGGAGAGATTTGGAGCGTCTGCGGCGCCTCCGAAAAGTCCAACGTGTTTCCCCGCCACAGTTGGGGAGAAAGCCTGTGGGGTAAAGCCATTCGGGAACAGCAATCGATTATTTCCGACGGCCCTTTTAAAACGCCCGCAGGGCACGTGCCCATCAAGAATTTTATGACGGTGCCCGTAATCTTTCACGGGAAGACCATCGGAATCTTTTCGGCAGCCAACAATGAAGGAGGATTCACGCAAGGGGACCGGTTGCTGCTGGAGCGGATCGCCGATTATGTGTCGCCGATCCTCGCCAGCCGGCTGCAGCGCGACGCCGAAGAGCGAGACCGCAAACGGGCGGAGAAGACGCTGCGGGATCGCGAAAGGATTCTGCAGAAGATCTTCGACATCCTTCCGGTCGGCCTCTGGTTTGTCGACAAGCATGGCAAGCTGCTGCGCGGGAATCCGCGGGGGATAGCCATCTGGGGAGCCGAGCCGCTCGTTAGTCCGGATCAGTACGGTGTTTTCAAGGCTCGACGCTTGCCCTCGGGAGAGGAGATCGCCCCTGACGATTGGGTCCTGGTCCATACCATCAGAGAAGGGGTGACCATTGAAAACGAGATGCTCGAGATCGACGCATTCGACGGCAGGAAAAGGATTGTTCTCAACTACACCGCCCCCTTGCTGGATGATGACGGAACAGTCCAGGGAGCCATTGTGGTCAACCAAGACATCACCGAGCAAACCCGGACGGAAGCGGAAAAAGAGCGCCTTGAGGCGGAACTTCGCCATTCTCAAAAAATGGAAGCAATCGGTACTCTGGCTGGAGGAATAGCTCACGAATTCAACAACATACTTGGGATTGTCCTGGGCAACGCGGAGCTGGCCAGAGAGGATATCCCGGATTGGAATCCCGCCCGGCATCACCTGGATGAAATCAAATCGGCCGCCATGCGGGCAAAGGAGGTGGTGCGCCAGCTCCTCACTTTCAGCCGCAGATCCGAAGAGCAGAAAAGGACCCTGGACCTGGTGCCGATCATTAAAGAAGCCACCAGGTTTTTGCGCTCTTCCATTCCGATGAACATTGAATTTCGAATGAACATGCCTGCCCAGTGCAGGTCTGTTGAGGCCGACTCGACACAAATCCATCAGATTTTAATCAATCTTTGCAGCAATGCAGCCCATGCCATGGAAGATTTCGGCGGCATTTTGGAGTTTGCGCTGGCGGACATCACGTTGGACAACAATAGTCCTTTTGTCTCGCGGGAATTGGCTCCCGGTGACTATGTCATGCTCACCATCACCGATACCGGCTGCGGCATTCCACCCGGTATTCTGGAACGTATTTATGATCCTTACTTCACCACCAAGGAAGTCGGCAAAGGAACCGGTATGGGCCTTGCCATTGTTCACGGCATTGTGGAAAACCACGGGGGCTCGATACAGGTTGAAAGTCGGCCTGGCAAGGGAACCACTTTCCGGATTTTTTTCCCTGCCGGCAGGGGCAGGATCCAGTCTCAAACGGTTCCAGCCGAAAGGTTTCCAGCCGGAGCCGAGAGTATCCTTTTCGTTGACGATGAAGAGTCCATAAGCAACCTCTGCCGTTTGCTGCTCGAGCGGCTCGGATACCGGGTGCACAGCGAGACCAGTCCCGTCAGAGCACTGCAAATCTTTGCAGCGGATCCGAGCCGGTTTGATCTGGTCATCACCGACATGACGATGCCGGAGATGAACGGCGATCGATTGCTCGAAGAAGTTCTGCAGATCCGCCCCGATGTGGCAACCATTCTGTGTACCGGCTACAGTGAACGGATGGATGAACAGAGGGCGCGGCAAATTGGGGCCGGCGCCTATGCCTTGAAGCCGCTCAATCGGGCGGAGCTGGCAAGACTGGTGCGGATGGTGCTGGATGATGCGCCAGGTCGTCGCGGCGAAATTTTCACGGGTCCCGACAACCGAGGGGGGGATGGATGATTCGAGTGAAAAAGCCGTTTTTCCGCCGACTGATGCCGGCTGTCCGGGTTTTGCTGATCCTGCTGGGTGCTTGTGACATGGCCGAGGCTGCGCGGAGTGCAGCCAGAAACGTCATTGTGATGATTGTGGATGGATGTTCCAGCGAACAATATACGTTCGCTCGCTGGTATAAGGGCGGTCCCCTCTCCCTGGACGATCACCTGGTGGGTGCCGTCAAGACCTTCACCGCCGATTCAGTCGTGGCCGACTCGGCTCCGGCCGCTTCGGCTTTTGCCACAGGGATGCGCACCAGCGACAAGTTCATCAGCGTAGGAGCCCGTGACAACACCATCGAGCCGGTTCCAGAACCCCCTCGGGATCTGCACTACAAACCTCTGGCAACGGTCCTCGAAGGGGCCCGGCTGCTCGGAAAATCCACCGGCATCGTTGCCACCTCACGCGTCAGCCATGCGACTCCCGCCGCCTACATGGCGCATGCAGCAAGTCGCAAGAGAGAAAATGACATCATGGAGCAGGCCGTCTACGGCAACCTGGACGTGGTGTTCGGCGGCGGCATGCGCCATCTTATCCCGCAGGATGCAGGCGGTGCGCGTACCGACGGAGAAAATCTGCTGCAGGTCTTACAGCAGAAAGGCTATGAGATTGCAGATACGCGCGACGAGATGATGCAGGTCGAACGCGGAAGGGTGTTCGGCCTGTTCGCCGACAGCCACATGGCGGCGGAAATCGACCGAAGTCAGATTGCGGTGCAGCAGCCGACCCTGGCCGAAATGACCGCCAGGGCCATCGAAATCCTCGCCAAAAATCCGCACGGATTTTTCCTCATGGTGGAAGCCAGCCAGGTGGATTGGGCCTGCCACGCCAATGATCCGGCGCACCTGGTGAGCGACCTGCTCATGTTCGATCAGGCGGTCGAGACCGCCCTGGACTTTGCACGAAAGGACGGCGGCACACTGGTGCTGGCTCTCTCGGACCACAACACGGGAGGATTTTCCCTGGGCAACTATGCAACCAGCAACAGTTACTCGTAAATGAAACCCGAAGCACTTCTGCGGCCCATAAAGAACATGAAAGCGTCTGCGTGGCTGCTGTGGAAGCTTATCGCCGAAGATCCAAGCGTAGAAAACCTCAAGCGCGTGGTGAAGCAGGGCTGGGAAATAGACCTTACCGACCGGGACGTCGAACAGATATTGGCACTCACCGAAGTCTACAAAGAGGAACCGCACCATGCCCTCGGTGAAGTGATATCTCGCCACTACACCCAGGTCGGCTGGAGCACACACGGCCACGTGGGCGGCGACGTTCCGCTGTTTGCTTACGGGCCGGGCAAGCCGGCAGGGCTCCTGGACGCCCCTGATATCGGCCGGGTGACGGCGGCGGCGATGGGGCTCGACCTGGACGAGTTAAATCGACGCCTGTTTACCGAAGCTTCAGCGTTTCCGGGCGTGACGCTGACTATCGACAAAACCCGTAAAGAAAACCCCGTCATAACGGTTGCATACCAGGGCATCACCGCACAATTCCCGGCAAACAAGAACCTAATCAAAGTGGGCGACAAGGTCACGGAACTGGAGGGCGTAGTCGTTTACCTTCCCGAAACCGGCAAGGCCTATCTGCCGTTGCAGGCCCTGAGAACCATGGGCGGGTCCACGCAGCCTTTACCGTCGGTGGCGGCGCGATAACGCGCACAACGGCGCGCGATGAAGGCTCATCATTTGTACCGGTTGAGCATCAGCGACTGCCGGGATACGAACGAAAGTTCTTGTACAGGAATCAATGTCAAATTTCTCAAGGTGATTGATGCGCCATTTGATCAAGGATTTTCTCCTGCCATTGTTGATCTTATCCTGCTTGACACTGCTGTTTCGCCTGACCGACCTGGATTTGACCATCCTCGGTCTGTTCTACAGCGAATCCGATGGATGGATATACCGCAACGATAACCCCTGGGTGTTCCTTTACAACTACGGCGTCATCCCGGGCATTGTCCTGGCGGCGGGTGCTCTGATCGCCCTGCTCGCTTCCCTCCGCCTCGACACCTTGGCGCCTTTCAGAAAACAGATGCTCTTCATTTTGCTGGCCCTTGTGATCGGACCGGGCTTGCTGGTGAACTTCGGTCTCAAGGAAAACTGGGGCAGACCTCGACCACGGGAGATCATGTACTTCGGGGGCCACAAGGAATTCCACCAGGTATGGGAAAAAGGCCCGCCGAAAAATTATTCTTTTCCTTCCGGCCACGCCGCCATAGGCTTCTTTATGATCTGCCCGTATTTTATCCTGCGGGCCCGCCACAGGACGTGGGCTCGTGTCTTCCTGATCTGCGGCCTGGGTTTTGGCTTGACCATGGGTTTGACGCGAATGGTTCAGGGGCAGCACTTCCCCAGCGACGTCATCTGGTCGGGAGGGCTGGTCTATTTGTCGGCGGCGGGGTGCTTCTATCTCCTCGGCCTGCACCGCATAGAAAATCAGGGGCGCGGCCGGGATTCTACTGATCGTTTGTGACCCACAAAAAGCAGGTGAAAGCGGCGAACGCCACATTGACCATCCACACGCCGACGGCCGCAGGCAGAAGACCCGAGGTGGCCAGTGAACAACCCACCTGGGACAGGGTCAGGTAGGCGAATGCCAGCAGCAGCGCGACAATGGCACCGCTCGCTATGCCTCCGTGGAGTCCCTGGCGCAAAGCCATGTTGATGCCCAGAAGGGCCAGGACAAAAGTCATGACCGGGAAGGCTACGCGGCGATGCAGTTCCACTTCGTAGGGCGCCGCCACATAGCCTTCGCTGCGCAGTTTGCTGGTATAGTGGCGCAGGTTTTCCCAGCTGAGGTCCTCGGGGGCTGCTTCGATGCTTTTGAAATCTTCAGGAGTTTCGGGCAACTGCATGGGCTTTGCGGTAAACCATTGCTGCTGCGGCTCGGAACCGGTGAAATTGATGGTGACCCCGTCCTGCGCCACCCACTGGTCATTGATCCAGCGTATTTCCTTGGCATCGATGCGCTGCTTCAGGCGGAAATCCGCATCCACGTAAAATACCGTGACATTTTCCAGGGCATGCCTTCTCTGGTCATAGAGACGAATGTGGTAGATGGCGTCTTTTCCCCAGTACCAGACATTCTCCTGGGTCCACAGGATGGGTGTTTCGTGCCCGCGGATCTGATGATCCCAGACTCGTTGCGCAGCCTTGTCCAAGGGACGAGCCAGGGATTCCCCCAGCCAGAACTCGGCCACGGACAACAGCAGGGCCATGGCGACCATCGGTCCCACGTAGATGTAAGGACTTACCCCGGCCGCCCGCAGCGCGATCAGCTCACGGTTTCTTTTGAGAATGCCTAGCGTTATAACGACTGACAGGAGCACCACCAGGGGAATTCCCTGGGCGATGATGGCCGGCGAACGGTACAGAAAGTAGGCAAAAGCGGATGCCGCGGACGCGGACCCTCCCAGGATGTCGTCCATTTTCTCGAAGAAATCAATCACCAGGTAGAGTCCCACGAAGGCCGACAGCGCCAGCCCGAAGATCGGCAGGAAAAGCCTCAGGATGTAGCGTGTTATGATCTTCACACTACGCCTCGTGCTTTCGAGACAAGCGCACCGCTTTGCACCAACCGGCCGTGGCCTCGCGCAGACGGTCGTAGAGAACCGCTGTCTTGAAAGGAGAATCCTGGTGAGCTTTGTTCCAGAGCAGCAGGCCGGCGGCCAGCATCACCAAGTTGGGAGTCCATACCGCCACAAAACAGGGAATGATTCCATTCTTGCCCAGTCCGCTTCCGGCGGAAAGCAAAACATAGTAGGCCACGAAGAGGCCCAGAGCGATGGCGACCCCGGTCATCCTTCCGGCGCGCCTGAAGAAGGTTCCCAGAGGCGCTCCCAGCAATCCCAGAAACAGGCAGCCTACGGGCAAAGCAAAACGTTTGTGCAGCTCGAGCGCATACGAGTAGGAGCTCTCCAGGCCTCTTTCCCGGATGACGCCCTGCAGCTCGCTGACGGTCATCATTTCCCGCTTGGCCCTGGAGCCGGTGGCGGCTTTGGACACGATTTCGTCCAACGGCAGACTGAGCTCATATGTCTTGAAGAGGATGTTCTGACTGTCGTCCAGATCTTTCCCTACCCTGGTGATGCTGCCGTTGTGCATATTGAAGACGATCTGGGCGGGCTCGGGTTGATAGGAAATGCGCGCCCCTTGGGCCACAATGGCTGCGCTGATTTCACGCTTGCGCTGGTCCTGCACGAAGATCCCCTGGACCGACAAAGCGGAAGGATTCACTTCCTTGAAGAAGAAGACCACGTTCGGGATGAGATCGATGAACACCCCTTGCCGCAGCAGCACGGACAGGTTGGATCGCCCCAGCGACACCAGCTTGTTCTGCAGCGCCTTGTTGGCTCTCGGTACCGCATAAATGGAATTGACCAGGGAGAAAACGGTGGTCAGCAGCAGCACGGATAGAACCGCCGGCAGAAACTGGCGGAAACTCACGCCGGCGGCTTTGAGGGCAATGATTTCGTTGTCGCCGCTCAACCGGATGAATCCCAGCAAAACCCCCATGATGGCCGCCATGGGCAGGGCGTAAAGCACCAGTTGAGGCAAAGCCAGCAGGATGATTTCCAGCAGGCCGAAGGAGGAGACCGAGGTGGAAAAAAGGTAGCGGATCAGCTGGATGAGCTGGCCCGTCACAAGCACCAGGCTGAGCCCGAGCAGACACGTCAGAAGCGGTGCCAGCTGTTCCTTCACCAAATATGTGTATAAGGTCGGCTTCATGGTGGCTAAATGTAACGAAGGGCGGCGGCGAAGGTCAATGGTCAACCGCAAAACCGTCGACCGCCCCCCCCGTGCGCGACGCTGAAAGCGCCGATGCCGCGCCGCGCGTGACGCAACCCAAGCTACGCAACTGCTTCAGCAGTGAGTGCAGGGGAAAAGGAGTGATGAGTTAAAACTTGCTTGAGGCGGATCGGTCTGCATCATGCGGCTGTGCACTCAGAGCTTTCCCGAGCGCAGAATGGAGACGATAAGCCAGACGCCCAGAATGGTCGCAATGACATAACCGACAATGCCCAGCAGGGCGGTGATGGATATATTGTGGGTGCCTGCCAGGGGAATGGCGAATTCCAGGACCTTCTGCGAGGAGTTCAGGATCAGCGCCGCGGCAATGATGGATGCGGCAATGACCAGCCCGACGGTGAGCCGGTTGATCCCTTTCTCGAACCGGGCATCCAGGGACTCGAAACCGGTGTGGTGGAATTCGAGGCGCTGTTTGCCGGCGGCCGTCTGGCGCAAAATATCGTGCACATACCTGGGCGCGGTTTTCAGATAGCCGCCGATAATGCGGCTGTCTCTGCCGATGTTCTTATACAGCTTCCTGGCATCGTAGCCCTGCTGCAGCAGTTTTTTGGCATAGGGGCGAGTGACTTCCAAGATGCTGGCGTCGCTGCCCAGGATTTTTCCGAGCGCTTCCGTCTGGATGAAGGTCTTGAACAGCAGCAGCAGGTTGCGCGGCAGCCGAATCTGGTATTTCAGCACCAGTTGCATCACCTGATCGTAGACGTCCCTGACCGAGATATTTTGCAGCGATCGACCGTAGAACGACTCGCTGACGTCCTTCAAATCGATTCTGAAACTGTTGAGATCCATGGACTGCTCGTCGATGAGCCCGGCGTCCCACAAGGCTTCCATCACCATGTCGTAGTCGTGTTCGGCGTAGCCCAGGAAGAGGTTGGCGATCTGGCGCATCATTTCATCGTCGAGATAGCCCGTGATGCCGAAATCGACCAGGCTGACGCGGCCGTCGGGCAACACGATGGTATTGCCCGGGTGCGGGTCGGCATGAAAGAAACCGAATTCCATCAACTGGCGGGAAAAGGAGCGCAGGCCGATCATGGCGATTTCCTTGGGATCGATTCCGCGCGCCACGATGGCATCCACCTGGTCCATCTTAATGCCGTCGATTCGTTCCATGACGAGAATGGATTTGGTCGTATAATCCCAGTAGACCTTGGGGATGTAAATCTCCTCCACCTGAGCAAAATTGCGCGCGAATTTTTCGATGCTCCCTGCTTCGATGAACATATCCAGTTCTTTGAAGATGGTCTTTTCAAATTCCTTCACCAAGTTGGTCGCACCGATGATGCGACCGATCTCGAAGGACTTTTCGATCTTGTCCGCCAGGAGGTACATGAGGCGTATGTCTTGGCGGATTTTCCCGTCAATGCCGGGTCGTATGACCTTCACGGCAACCTTTTCCCCGCTGAACAGCCTGGCCAGATGCACCTGGGCGACGGATGCCGCGGCAATGGATTCTGTGCTGAACTCGGCGAAGATCTTGCCGATCGGTTTGCCCAGCTCCTGTTCGATGACCCCCTGGATCTCCCGGTACGGGATCGGGGGAACACTGTCCTGCAGCTTCTTGAGCTCTTCGATGTATTCCGGGGGGAAAATATCGGCGCGGGTGCTCATCAGCTGACCCAGCTTGATAAAGCTCGGCCCCAGTTCTTCCAGAACCAGGCGGATGCGACGCGGGGATGGAAACCCGGAGCGCAGCAGCAATTCCTTGCCCTGCGGTGCTTTCGGCCGTCCACCGGAACGGCCGAACAGCCGCTCGACCACGTCCCCGAACCCATGCTTGAGCAGCACCCGGGAGATGGCTCCAAACCTTCTCAGTCCGGCCACACTGTACTGGCTTCTGGAAAATCTCATTCGCTCACGCCCCTCGATCCCCGGTGAGTGTTCAAAGCTGCGACCATTTCCCGGCAAATTCGCGACGGCGCAAAGAGCGCCAAGGTTCGCAAAGGTTGTCTCCGGCGGGGAGGGATCTTTACGCGTCTTTGTGCCCTTTGCGTCTTTGCGGTGAACAATTTCAGCAAAATTACTCCCTTACCAATGAGTTGTAAAGGAGACTTTGGCGGGGAGCTTTTTATTTATCCGGTTTTTAGTTATGGTGACGGCCAAGGAGGAGGTATGCCCAAATGACGACGTTATCCGCTTCTCCCCGCTGGGGTTATTTTTGTGTGATTTTGGCCGCCGTGCTCTGGGCGGTATCCGGTTCGTCGGGGAAATTCCTGTTCCAGCAGGGTGTGACCCCCCTCGAGCTGGTGCAGTTGAGGGTGACGCTGGCCAGCGCCTGTCTTTTCCTGTGGCTCCTGGTGCGCCGCCGCCCGCTGCTTGCCATTGCGCCGCGAGACGCCGTCTATTTTATGGTGTTGGGCGTCTTGGGCATGGCCATGGTACAGTTCACCTACTTCTACGCCATCAGCAAAATCAAGGTGGCGGCGGCCATCCTGCTTCAGTACCTGGCGCCTGCCCTGATCGCGCTCTATTCGGTTGTGTTTGCGCGCGAAAAGCTCACCCGGCTCACCCTGGCCGCCATTGTTGGCGCCACCATGGGTTGTTACCTGGTTGTGGGCGCCTACAATCTCGATCTGTTTCAGCTCAACAAACTGGGTGTCCTGGGGGGTCTGTGTGCCGCCGTCGCCTTCGCCTTCTATTCGATCTACGGAGAGCGGGGCATGCGGCGCTACAATCCCTGGACGGTGCTGTTCTACGCTCTGCTCACATCGGCGGTCTTCTGGAATATGGGCCGGCTGCTGTGGAGCGGCGCGCCGGCACCGTTCGAATCTTTTGCCCGGGACTACAGCGGCATCGAATGGTTCTGGATCATCTACATCGTGGTGCTGGGGACGGTGGTGCCCTTTGGACTTTATTTCGAGGGGATCAGCCTGATTCGCTCGACGCGGGCCAGCATCACGGCGACCCTGGAACCCATCACGGCCGGTGTGGTGGCCTACCTGTTTCTGGGGGAGACGATGGAGCCGCTGCAGCTCCTGGGGGGCTTGCTGGTCATTGCTTCGGTCATTGTGCTGCAGCTGCGTCAGGAATTTGACGACAAGGCTCCCAGCATCATTCGCGCCCGTCATCAAATGGAACGATCTGCGGTTATGGGGCATCATGGGACCGATCATCACCCTGCTGACTGACTTTGGCATGGAAGACGGCTACGTGGCGAGCATGAAGGGGGTCATCCTGGGAATTTGCCCGGGAGCTTCCCTGGTGGACATTTCTCACGAAATTCCGCCGCAGGATGTGCGTGCGGGAGCCTACGTGCTCTCCACCGCCTACAGCCATTTTCCGGGCGGCACGGTGCACCTGGCGGTCGTCGATCCCGGGGTCGGTAGCGGGCGCCGCGCGTTGGCCGTGAAAGCCGCCGGCCAATATTTTGTGGGACCCGACAACGGTTTGTTTGCGCTTGTGTTGCGGGAATCTTCGGGGTGGAATGCTCGAAGCCTGGAAAATTCAGCCTATTGGCGACCTGAAGTCAGCACTACGTTCCACGGTCGCGACGTGTTCGCACCGGTAGCGGCTCACCTGGCGGCAGGGCTGGCCATGGAGGCGCTCGGGTCGCCTGCGGAGGTGTTGCTGCCGCCATGGAATGCCGTCAGCCGTAAAGGCAACCGGCTCGAGGGCGAAGTGCTGCACATCGATCGTTTCGGCAACATTATCAGCAACGTGAAAAAGGAACAGATGCAAGGCGTTGCTGCTGCCGATGAGCTGACCGTGATGCTCGGTGAGCATCGCATCGACCGGTTTGTCGACACCTACGCCCAGGTGGAACCGGGCCGGCTTTTGCTTCTCTTCGGCAGCAGCGGCTATCTCGAGGTGGCCATGAATCAGGGCAGCGCTGCTGCGGCTCTGGGTGTGCGCAGCGGGGATCGGCTCGAGTGCATTGTCCGAGAACGTCCCGGGGAAGGCGATTAGAATCGGCCGGGGACCACCGTGCAAATGTTTTATCGAAATGATTCTCGCGCTTTACTTTGAAAACAAGTGTGATTAGTGTACACTTACCATACAAAATATCGCTGCAAGGAGGAGTTCAAGATGAATTTTGCTGAAAATATAAAACCAAGGGCTGATTGGCTCAAAGGGCATGATCTGGCCAGCAGGACCATGGAAGGCCCCAATACCGGCGAAGAATCGCTGGTTCCCGCGGTCAATACGACTCTCAATTCCGAAAGTTCCGAGCGCGATGCGGCATCCGAGGAGCGCGATGCCAAACTGGAACTGTGGATGGAAGACATCAAGACGTTTATCCGCAACATCGATGTGAACAACCTGTAACCCTTTGATTGCGCATCTCGACATTGCAGGAAGCCGCTGACCCCTTTCTCGCGAGAGGGGTTTTTTTTATGGGGACTCGACGTCAGCGTGACGCTGTTTTAAGGGCTGCACATTGACCTTGTTGAACCCCGGGCTATGTGGTAGAAGCATCCACCGGTGACAGGGTGCGCGCTGTGCCGCCGTTTGAACATGGACTTTAATCCTGTACCGCGGGGACGCTCCAGGGGGTTGGATGAATCTTTCAACAGCTGTTATGCTGGGAGTTGTGCAGGGGATCACCGAGTTTTTGCCCATCAGCAGTTCGGGGCATCTGGTGATCGCCCAGCGTCTGCTGGGCTGGAAAGAGCCGGCCGTCTTTTTTGACGTCTGCCTCCACCTGGGGACATTTCTGGCGGTTTTGGCGGTGTTCCATAAAGATGTCCGGGATCTGGTTCAGGGCGGCATCCATTTGACGTTGCGGCGCCCCTTCATGAAGTCGAATCCCCGCCGCCTGAACATGCAGGAGCGAATATTCCTGCTGGTGTGTGTTGGAACGTTGCCGACGGTGTTCGTGGGTCTTTTTGCCCGGCATGCCCTGGAGAGTGCTTTCGCATCGGTCACCGCCGTATCGATCAACCTGTTGATTACCGGGACATTTCTGTGGCTCACGCGGTACGTCAAACCTCCGGTGCTAAAACCGCCGGGGCTCACCCGCGGCAAGCAGGCCCTGTGGATAGGGGTGTGTCAGTCGATGGCTCTGGCTCCCGGCATATCGAGATCCGGGGCGACCATTTCGGCGGGACTCTTTCTGGGTCTTGAACGCGACTGGGCAGGACGGTATTCTTTTCTGCTGTTTGTGCCGGCGGTCATTGGCGCTCTCATTCTGGAGGGGGCGCACATCAAGCTGGAAAATGTTGATGTGCTGCAAACCGTGGTAGGGATTTTGACGGCCGGCGTGTCCGGGTACATGGCTCTGCGGATACTGCTCAAAATCGTGCGCAAAGGGAATTTTTTTGTGTTCGCGCCGTACTGCTGGCTGGTGGGGGCGCTTGGCCTGGTTTGGGCGCTCTGGATGCCGGGAATGAATTAACCGACAATGAACGGCGATGGGTTTCGCTGCGCTCCACCCATCCTCCGGTTAATTCATCCCCGGCATTCGGTACCATGGGATGGGTGGAGTGAAACGGAACCCATCAAAATTCCAGATGAGGCCAATGAAATTTTTTATCAACCAACGGTATGAGACTGAATGGTGAGCAAATAACTGATGGAGAGCTTGCACGCACTGAGTGACTGGGTGATTTCCTGGGCTTACACCCCCTACGGGGCGTTGGCGTTGGGCTTTCTGGCTTTTGCCGAGTCTTCCTTTTTCCCGATTCCACCGGATGTTTTACTGATCGCTCTGTGCCTGATCAATCCCAAGGGATCGCTCGTTTACGCCGCCATCTGTTCGATCGGTTCGGTGCTGGGCGGCGGTTTCGGCTATGGCCTGGGGCGTTACGGGGGTCGACCCCTGCTGCGCAGAATGTTTTCTGACGCCAAAACGCAATTGGTCGAAAGTTACTACCAGCGCTATGACGTGTGGGCCGTGGGAATCGCTGCCTTCACGCCGATTCCCTACAAGGTCTTCACCATTGCGGCAGGGGTTTTCCTGCTCGATTTGAAGCGTTTCATGCTGGCATCGTGCATTGGCAGGAGCGGCCGCTTCTTCGCCGTGGCCCTGCTCTTTTTCTTTTTCGGGAAACCCATTGCGGCTTTTGTTCAATCGTACCTCAATATCCTGTCCGTCCTGTTTGTTGTGCTGCTTGTGGGCGGTTTCGCTCTCATCCACTACTGGTCGCGCAGGCAGATGATCAAGACGGCCGCCCCTGCATCCATGGATGGGGCGCAGCAAAAGGCCATCGAGGATGCATGATTCACTGAGGCCGCAGCGCATTTTGCCCTTGGCGGCGACTGCCTTGCTCATTCTGCTGCTCAGCTCCTGCAGTGACTCCAGGAATGCCACTGCTTTTAACAAGGATTGGCTGATTACCCATCTGAGTGCCGAACCGGCCACACTCAATCCCATAACCTCAACCGACGCCTATGCTTCCAACATAAACGACTACATTTACGAATCTCTGTTGAAACGCGACGAAAAGACCATGGAACTGGTCCCGGTATTGGCGGATTCATGGGACATTTCAGCGGATCACCTGACCTACACCTTTCACCTGAAAAAAGACATCCGTTGGCAGGACGGTCATCCGTTCACCGCCAATGACATCCTCTTTTCCTTCGAGCGCATACGCGACCCGAAAGTGGATTCGGCTCACCTGCGCAATTACTATCAGGACATTGATCGACTCGAGGTCATCGACGATCACACGGTGCGTTATCATTACCGCATTCCGTACTTTCGCGCCCTCGAATTCTGCGGCGGCATCCCGATCGTTGCGGCGCATCTTTTTTCCGAAACGGAAGATTTCAACCAAAGCCCCATCGGGCGAAGCCCTCTTGGGACGGGTCCCTTTCGGTTTCTCAAGTGGGATACGGGCAAGGAAATCGTTTTGGTGAGAAACGAACAGTATTGGGGTGAAAAACCGAAACTCGAGCGGGTGGTGTTCAAGGTGATCACCGATTCCACCGTGGCGTTGCAGGTCCTGAAAAAAGGCGGCCTGGACCTGATGAGCCTGCGCCCCATCCAGTGGGTCAAGCAGACCGGCAGCGAGCGCTTTCACAAAAACTTTCGGAAAATCAAATACTATCTTCCGACCTACAGTTATGTTGGGTGGAATTTGCGCCGGCCTATGTTCAGTGATCGCAGAGTGCGGCAGGCCATGACCATGCTCGTCAACCGGGAAAGTATTCTGAAAGAACTGCTGTTCGGCCTCGGCACGATCGTCACGGGAAACTTTTACATCAACAGCCCTGCTTACAATCGTTACATTCAGCCCTATCCCTACGATCCCGAAGGTGCCGTCGCCCTGTTGAAAGCTGCGGGTTGGGAAGACCACGACGGCGATGGAGTCCTTGACAAGGATGGCGCTCCTTTTTCGTTCGAGTTTCTGATTTCCGCCGGTTCCAAGTTTGCCGAGCAGCTGGCCACCATAATGCAGGAGAACCTGAAGCAGGTGGGTATTCAAATGGGTATTCGAAAGCTCGAGTGGGCGGTCTTCATTCAGAACATTCAGCAGCACCAGTTCGATGCGTGCACGCTTGCCTGGAGCCTTTCCTGGGAATCGGACCCGTTTCAATTGTGGCATTCTTCCCAGGCGGAAAAGGGATCCAATTTTGTCGGGTTCAAGAACGCCGAGGCGGATGCCATCATTGAAACCGCCCGCAAGGAATTTGATGCGGCAAAGCGCAATGTGCTGTTCCACCGATTCCACGAAATCATTCACGAGGAACAACCCTACACCTTCCTGTTCACCACTGAAGCGCTGGTGGCGGTGGCTCGGCGATTTCAGAATGTTCAGGTTTATCCCATGGGATTGGCGCCGCGGGAGTGGTGGGCGACCGAACAACAATCGGAATGAAGGAGATGAACGCAGATGGCAAATTACATCATCAAGCGGCTCCTGCAAGTCATACCCACCCTGCTTGGGATCACCCTGATCACTTTCCTGATCATTCAACTGGCGCCGGGTAACCCGGCCACCCTCAAATTGCAGATGGCCGGCCAGGGAGAGATGGGGGAAAGCGCCATAGCCCAGCAGATCATCCAGCAGACCAAGGAGCTCTACGGGCTCGATAAGCCGCTGATAGTGCAATACCTGCTGTGGGTCAAAAGAGTCTTCACCCTGGACTTCGGCAATTCTTTCAAGGACCATCGACCGGTCCTGGCGAAGATTGCCGAGCGGCTCCCCATAACCATCCAGTTGAATGTCATATCGATAGTCCTGGTCTACCTGATTGCCATCCCGTTCGGCGTCTATTCAGCTACCCATGCGGATACCTTCAGCGACAGGGCGCTCACCTTGTTTTTTTTCTTCCTCTATTCGCTCCCCAGCTTCTGGGTGGCGGTGTTGCTCATAATGTTTTTCGGCGGGGGCGACTTCCTGGATGTTTTCCCGGTCTACGGGATTTCTTCCATTGGAGCCGATTCCTGGCCGTTTTTCCGCTGGTTGACCGATCGCCTCTGGCATCTCATTTTGCCGGTCACCTGCCTGACCTACGGGGGATTGGCCTACCTCTCGCGGCTCACGCGGGCAGAGATGCTGGAGGTGATTCGTGAGGATTACATCCGAACGGCCCGCGCCAAAGGACTGAGCGAGCGGGTTGTGATATTCAAACACGCCCTGCGCAATGCGCTGCTCCCAATCATCACCCTGCTTGCCTTTCTGCTGCCGGCCATGTTCGGCGGCAGCGTCATCATCGAGAGCATATTTTCCATACCCGGCATGGGGCAACTCGGGTTTGAATCCGTTCTGAGCAGAGACTATCCGGTGATCATGGCGATCACCACCATTTCTGCGCTGCTCACCCTGGTGGGGCTGTTGATTTCCGACATCCTTTACGCGACCCTGGACCCGAGAATCAAACTGGAGTAATGTTGGGTCAATTTCAATGGAGTTCATCGTATTTTTGCCTTGATCGCCGTCGGCGGAGTTTATGAGACAGCAGCGAGAAACCCCGCATACTTATTGGCGGATGGTTTGGAAACACTTTCGACAAAAGCATCTTGCCGTTGCAGGATTGGCCGTCACGCTATTTTTCTTCGCTGTCGCTATTTTCGCTCCCCTGCTTGCCAATGACCGGCCGATCCTGGTGCGCCATTCCGGGCAGTGGTACTGGCCCATATTTTCCGGCCTGGAAAGAGTGGGGCCGTATCATTGGAAGGAGCTCAAAAGAGACAACCTTCCCCGCATCTATCAGGGTGATCTGGGGGCTCCCGGGGATTTTGCCGTATGGCCGTTGGTGCCTTATTCGGCCACGGAATACGATCTGCTGGCCAGTCTTGAGCCGCCCACCGTCCAGCATTGGTTTGGAACCGACGATCGCGGCCGTGATGTGCTCAGCCGAATGATTTATGGGGCGCGCATTTCGCTCTCCGTAGGATTTGTCGCTGTCGGCATCGCGGTTTCCATAGGTATTCTGCTGGGAGCACTGGCCGGTTATTTTGGGGGGTGGGCGGACCAACTGGTCAGCCGGTTGATAGAAATTCTGCTCACCATTCCCACTTTTTTCATGATCATCGCCATCATAGCTTTTCTTCCACCCAGTATCTACAACATCATGGTGGTGATCGGCCTGACTGGCTGGACCGGCGTGGCGCGCTTTGTCAGGGCCGAATTCTTCAAATTGAAACAGCTGGATTTTGTGCTCGCGTCGCGCGCGCTGGGAGCGTCGAGCGCGCGGCTGATATTTGTCCACATGCTGCCCAATGCAATGGCGCCTGTGCTTGTTTCCGCCGTGTTTGGCATAGCGGGAGCCATACTGACGGAATCCAGCTTGAGTTTTCTGGGATTTGGTGTGCCCCCGCCGACCCCGAGCTGGGGCGATATCTTGTCACAAAGTCGGGACTATATTGAATTTGCCTGGTGGCTGACGATTTTTCCAGGCGTGGCTATTTTTACCAGTATTACAGCGTATAATCTGGTCGGTGAGGGACTGCGGGACGCTATGGATCCCAAGCTGTTCCGATGAACGGCGCTCGATTTAGTTCACTGCCGCAAACCCAAGTGGCCGAATTCCTTTGGGTTTCGTCACTCGGTACGGATAGCGAAACCCAAAACGGGCTGCGCAGGCCAGCGTACTCGTTGGGTTTCGCTGCGCTCCACCCAGTCTGCACCGTGTGGAAATGCTGTGGGATGGGCAAGTACGGGATGGTATGAAAGAATCTCGAGGGAAAAGCACGCTCTATTCGATCCTGGAGGAAACGCGCGTTTTCACCGTGAGCGATTTGAATGCTCAGATCAAAGCGCTGCTTGAATCACATTATCGCTACATCTGGGTACGGGGCGAGATATCCAACCTGAGAATGCCCGCCTCCGGCCATTACTATTTCACCCTGAAGGACGAAGGGAGCCAGCTGCGAGCGGTTTTGTTCCGCGCCCAGCAGCGCAATCTGAGATTTGCTCCGGAAGACGGTCTGGAAGTTCTCTGCCAGGGGCGCATCAGTGTCTATGAGCCGCGCGGCGAGTATCAGCTGATTGTTGAGATCATGGAGCCCAAGGGCCTGGGTGCGCTGCAGCTGGCCTTCGAGCAGTTGAAAAAAAAGCTCCAGGCGGAAGGGCTTTTCGATTCCGCCGTGAAGACTCCCATGCCTCGCTGCCCGCAACGAATTGCCGTGATCACATCGGCTACGGGGGCTGCAATTCAAGATATCTTCAAGGTGTTAAGGCGGAGTCCCTACCCCCTCGAGATTTCCCTGCTGCCGGTCCGGGTGCAGGGGCAGGGAGCGGCGGCAGAAATTGCTGCGGCGCTCGATGCGGTCGGTCATTTGCAGGAGCGCTTTGCATGGGACTTGATCATTGTCGGCCGGGGTGGCGGAAGCATCGAAGACCTGTGGCCGTTCAATGAAGAGATCGTGGCCCGGGCCGTGTTCGCCTGCCCGATTCCGGTGATTTCCGCCGTCGGGCATGAAATCGATTTGACCATCAGTGATCTGGTGGCCGATTTCCGAGCCCCCACGCCTACCGCAGCGGCAGAGTGGGTGGTTGCTCAACTGGACAATTTCCAGCGCGAGGTGCTCAGGCATCTGGAGCAGCTGCAACAGAGGATTTCCTGGAAAATTGAGGCCTACAAACAAAGGGTGGATTCCTGTGCACAACGACTGGCTGATCCAAGAAAGCGGCTGGATGATCTGCACCTTTATGTGGACGATCGTCTCGATCGGCTGCAACTCTCTTTTGGGCGAAAATTTGAAAAGTACAGGATGCGCCATAAACACCTGGCAGAGAAGCTCATCATTTATGACCCTGCGAAGGGCATTCGACAGCTGAGGTCAACATTGGAGCAGTGTTTTCATGCCATCAAATTGCATCAGCGCAACATTCTTGATAAGAATCGCTTTGCACTGCAGAAGTCATCGCTGCAGCTCGAATCCTTGAGCCCTCTTGCCGTCCTGGCCAGGGGCTATTCGATCACCTATCGGCTGCCGGGCAATCAAGTATTGCGTGAGGCCGGGGCGATAGAGAGCGGCGAGCGGATTCGGGTGCAGCTTTACCAGGGAACGCTGGAAGGCATCGTGGAAAAAGTCGAGCCGGAGACGGGACCTCACCGGCAAGAAGGGATACAGCATGGCCAAGAAGAAAAGTGAACAATTCGAGGACGCTCTCAGTCATCTCGAAAAGATCGTCGAAAAGCTGGAACGGGGGGATCTCACCCTGGAGCAGTCCCTGGAAGCGTTCACCGAAGGAATTCGACTCGTACAACTTTGTCACAAGAAGCTGGAAGAAGCAGAGAACAAAGTCCAAACCCTGCTGAAAAACCAGCAGGGCGAGTGGAGCGCGGTGGCTTTTGAACCGGGGGCGACGGACGCAACCAAGGAATGACATCAGCCCGGCATTCTCGGACAGTCTCCCGGACATTTAGGTCGTGCACGCACCAGAAGCTAAAAAATAATAGCAACCTCACCGTGTGCATGTTAAATAGGCGCATTGTGGATGATTGACGACGAGATAGACATGAAAGAATTTGATTTGAAGGCCTTTTTGGCTGCCCGCAAGGAACACATTGACCAGGCTCTGGAAGAATATCTGCCGGCGCCGGTAGGCCTGGAAAAGAGTGTTATAGAGGCGGCCCGTTACAGTCTCTTTGCAGGCGGCAAGAGGTTGCGGCCGATTTTGTGCATTCAGGCGGCGGAAGTTGTCGGAGGGACGGCGGACATGGTCATGCCGGTGGCGTGTGCCATGGAAATGATTCACACCTATTCGCTGATTCATGACGACCTGCCGGCCATGGACAATGATGATTTCCGGCGGGGACAGCCGACCAACCATAAAGTCTTCGGCGAAGCCATCGCAATCCTGGCGGGGGACGCCCTGCTGACGGAAGCGTTCGGACTCATTGCAGCAACTCAGAAGGATGAGCGGGTGCCCCCGCAAAAAATTCTCCAGGCCATCGGCATAGTCACCAAAGCTTCGGGCTACCGGGGTATGATCGGGGGCCAGGTGATCGATCTGGAATGCGAAACGCGTGAAGTGGATCTGGCTACCGTCGAATATATGCACATTCACAAGACCGGTGCGATCTTGTCCGCCTGCCTGGAGCTGGGGGCCCTTTTGGGGGGGGGCAGTACAGCAGAAGTTGCCGCGCTGGTAAAGTACGGTCAGCATTTTGGGCTGGCCTTCCAAATCACCGATGATCTGCTCGATGTTGAGGGAGATGCAGCCCTCATGGGCAAGCAACCCGGTTCGGATTTGGCGAAGAACAAAAAAACCTACCCTGCTCTCCTGGGGCTGGCGAAGTCGCGAGAGTCGGCCAAAGCCCATGTTGAAGCCGCTCTTACAGCGGTTTCAGCTTTTGAAGAAGGGGCCGAGCCATTGCGGGCCATCGCCCGCTATTTACTCGTTCGCAAAGCATAGGGAGCCGAAGTTACTGCATCATTCAGGAGGGAACGACATTGAAAGAAAAAGAGGGTCAAACATTGCTTTCCACCATTGACAGTCCTGCACAGCTGAAAGAGCTTTCACTGGCCGAGCTGTCGCAGCTGGCCCAGGAAATTCGCGACCTGATCATTTGTACCGTCGCGCAAAACGGGGGACACCTTGCGCCCAACCTGGGCGTCGTTGAATTGACTCTGGCGCTGCATCACGTGTTCGATACGCCGCAGGATCGAATCATCTGGGATGTGGGGCATCAGGCCTATGCGCACAAAATACTCACCGGCCGCCGCGAACAATTCGCAACCATAAGGCAGTTTGAGGGATTGAGCGGTTTCCCCAAGAGGTCCGAAAGCAAGTATGACGCGTTTGGTGCCGGGCATGCGAGCACCTCGATTTCGGCAGCTCTCGGCATGGCCGTGGCCAATTCTTACAAGGCCACCCCGCATAAGGTCATTGCCGTAATTGGCGACGGCAGCATGACAGGAGGGATGGCCTTTGAGGCACTCAATCATGCGGGTGACCTGGACAAGAATCTTATCGTCATTTTGAACGACAATGAAATGTCCATTTCCCCAAACGTCGGGGCGCTCTCCTCCTTTCTCAGCCGCAAGCTTTCGCACAAAACCATTCTCTATCTCAAACGCGAGATGGAGAACATACTGAAATCCATACCCGGTGTCGGCCCCAACATCCTGCAGATCATCAAGCGCAGCGAAAGCTCGTTCTTTTCCTTCTTCACTCCGGGGATGCTGTTTCACGCCCTGAAATTTCATTACATCGGGCCCATCAAGGGGCATCGAATGGACCGTCTTGTAGAAACCCTTCAAGCCACCAAACACATTGAAGGACCGGTCCTGGTCCATGTGATGACCCAAAAGGGCCGCGGCTATGAGCCTGCAGAATGCGATCCGACCGGCTTTCACGGAGTTGGCTCGTTCGACATTGAAACGGGGGAAAGCTGCAAGATCCCTTCCGGCGGGCCTTGTCCGCCATCTTATACGAAGGTTTTCGGGGAAACCATGGTGCGCCTTGCAGAGCAGGATCCCAGGGTGATCGCCATTACAGCCGCAATGCCGCAGGGTACCGGCCTGGATCTGTTTGCCGAACAATTTCCCGAACGTTTTTTCGATGTGGGCATAGCCGAACAGCATGCCGTCACTTTTGCGGCGGGCCTGGCCGCCGAGGGCTATAAGCCGGTGGTGGCCGTCTATTCCACGTTCCTGCAAAGGTCCTATGATCAGATCATTCATGACGTCTGCCTGCAAAACCTGCCGGTTATTTTTGCCATGGACCGGGGAGGCCTTGTGGGGGATGACGGCCCCACGCACCATGGCGTATTCGATCTCTCTTTTCTGCGCAGCATCCCCAATATGGTGCTGATGGCCCCGAGGGACGAGAAGGAATTGCAGAACATGCTGAAAACCGCTGTAAACCATTCCGGTCCTATTGCTCTGCGTTACCCTCGCGGCAACGGCACAGGGGTGGCCCTGGATGACGAACTGCAAAGCCTGCCCATCGGCAAGGGAGAGATTGTGCGCGCGGGAGACGATGTGCTTTTGATAGCCGTGGGTTCCTCGGTGCAGGCTGCGCTGGAGGCCGCCGACCGCCTGGAGTCCAAGGGCATCGACGCGGCCGTCTTGAACGCCCGCTTCGTAAAACCTTTGGATCAGGAACTGATATTGAGTTGGGCCAAGAAGGTCGGACGCATCATCACCATTGAAGAAAATGTCCTCCAGGGCGGTTTTGGCAGTGCAGTGCTGGAAATGTTCCAGGAGGCCTCCTATTTTCCCCGTGCCTTTGTGCGCAAGGGGTTGCCCGACGCCTTTGTTCAGCATGGCAGTCAAAGCCGGCTGCGCAACCTGCACGGCATCGATGCAGAGGGCATCGAGCAGGCGGCGGAAGAGCTGGTGAAAAGACACCATGGCCAAGTCCTCCGTGCGATTGGACAAACTGCTCGTCGATAGAGGCTTGGTGCCCAGCCGGGAACGGGCCCAGGGGCTCATCCTTGCAGCCAAGGTGCTGGTTGACGGGCACAAATTGACCAAAGCCGGTCAAAGGGTCCCGCCGGATTGCACCATCGAATTGCTGGAGGGAAATCTTCCCTTCGTCAGTAGAGGCGGGCTTAAGCTCAAGCATGCTGTGGAATTTTTTCAGCTGAACCTGGGCGGCACAACAGCCCTGGACGTGGGTGCCTCGACCGGCGGGTTCACCGACTGCCTGCTGCAGCTCGGCGTCCAAAGAGTATATGCGGTGGACGTGGGGTACGGTCAGCTGGCCTGGAAGCTGCGGCAGGACCCGCGGGTGATCGTCCTGGAGCGGCAGAACATCCGTTCCATGGCGAGGAATCTTGTTCCCGAACCGGTGCAAACGGTCGTTATCGACGTGTCGTTCATTTCCCTGAAAATCGTCATTCCAGCGGCGCTGCCCTTTTTGGACACTGCGGCTGCCCTGGTCGCGCTGATAAAGCCTCAGTTTGAAGTGGGCAAGGGGCGGGTGGGGAAGGGTGGTGTTGTCCGTGACCCACAGCTCCATCACGATGTCTGCCGGACCATCGAAGAGTTTGTTGCGGCCCAGGGACTGAAGGTAATCGGCCTGACCGAATCACCCATTCTTGGGCCCAAAGGGAATCGAGAGTTCTTGATAGCGGCACTCAAGAGTTGATGGCCTTACCGTTTGAATCATGCGGATTCACCTGGTTTTTGTAGGAAAAACGAATTTTCCGGAAATTGATGCGGGAATTAAACGCTACCTGGAGCGGTTGCGCCGCTATGCACCGACCCAAATCCACGTGGTCAGGGCTGAAAGAATCACCAGGAAGGCGTCGGAAAATAAGGTAAGGGAGCTCGAAGGGGAGCGCATTGTAAAACTCATTGGCGCGACCGGGCACCTCACTGTCTGGGACCAGCGGGGCAAGCAGTTCGATTCCGTCGGCCTGGCCCGCTTTCTTGACCGGATCAGAGCTCAGGGGGTGGCGGACCTGTGGATGGTGGTGGGTGGACCACTGGGGGTCGCACCCGCTCTACTGGAGCGGGCGAACTCGATACTTTCTCTTTCCAATTTGACCCTGCCGCACGATCTGGCACGACTCGTTATCGTGGAGCAGCTTTACCGGGGCTTTTGTATCCTGGAGGGAACACCGTATCACAAGTAAACCGGCTCACCATAAGGTTTGGTGAAGAAATCTGCCGGCTAGACCGCGACCACTTCCGACACTTCCGGCACTTCCTGCTTGACGATGCGCTCGATCCCGGCCTTGAGAGTCATCTGACTCATGGGGCAGCCATGACAGGCTCCTGTCAACCGGACTTTCACTACCGAGCCCTCTACATCCACCAGTTCCACACTGCCACCATCCCGCTGCAGCATCGGCCTGATCTTTTCCAACGCCTTTTCGACTTTCTCACGCATTTGCACGCTCCTTCTATTTTTGAATTTTGAGCTTTATAACGACTTCTCGCTGTTTAATCAACGCAAACCTGTGCTTCCCCATGGAACCAGTTCCGATGCCGGTCGACAAGTTAGTGCGTTGTGTGCCGTATCATTTCATGATAAACATAATCATCTCGTAACAGATTGGAATGATTTCCCAAATATGTACAGTGGAAGCCCGGTGTTGTTTATTGAGCAGGTTTTCCTTCGCCATTGTTGGGCCGGGAGGCCCGCGACGCCGCAGATTTTTCCTGCTCTTCAGGTGACCCCATAAAGGAATGACAGCAGTTGGAATCTTATGTTGGAATTGACTTTACCAGGCTTTTCAAGCTTCACTTAACCGTCGCCCGCTATGGTGAAATGGATGTCGCCAAGTGGTGGAATACCCGCGGCATTCTAGGGCGATACGGCACCATCGCCATAAGCCGGGGTTTTCCCAGAACGCATCGATTTGCCCGCGCTCGTATTGCTTTTGCTGTAGCCCGGAGCCGGTGTGAGGAAGTCTTCAACCCACCCGGATGCATGACCCTGTGGAGCCTCCCTGCGCCGGTAGAAGATCAGTTTGAGTCACAGTGGCAAGATTGGCTCGATGATATTTTTCCATACCTCGGATCGCTCGCTGCAAAAGGACTGACATCAACTGAAACCTGGTCAAAACTCACACTCAAGCGCGTCGCAGCCGGATTGCTCCGTATGGCCGTCGATTTTGGCTTGATGGTAGGGACAAAAGTACGAGAGTTCTCATCCCATCACCTTCCCGAAGAGAGTTTCCTGTACCTCGTTCATGCCATAGCAGAGAGCAGGCCGAATGCCGGCAGCATCATAAACAACCCGGACTGGCGTATGTATCTTCAAACCCCGGAAGATGTCGAACGAGAGCTCTTGCACCTCCACCGGTATCGCAAGCTTCACTATGAGGTTGCCGGGAGTTTGGCCCAGCTGGATTTGCCATACAGTTCTTCAATGGAATATGCAAGAGAGGCACTTAGATGAGCGACTGGAAAGAAAGACTCACCAAGACGCTGGAACCGGCGCTTAGTCAGGCCGACCCCCGGCCGGTTATCAGCGCTTACCACGACATGCCCTACGCCATTTTTCGGTATCCGCCTGAAGACGAATTTGCAGTGCGGGCAGAAGTTTCACTTCTAAAAACCCGGTTGGAGCAGAAAGGCAAAAGGGTCATCTGCGTTTCTCTGGCCGAATGCATGGAGGCTGCGCTGGAGTCTGAAGGCATGGACATTGATTCGCTCATCGAGGCGGAGAAAACTGTTGGACTCGAAGCCGCTATCGAAACAATTCACAATGTACTGACAGAATATCAACCATTGGACGATTTGGTCGTTTCAAGAATACCCGCAGATTGCGACCCTTATCGAGATATTGTCTTTATTCTCCGCGCAGGAGCTCTTTTCCCTATGTATCGTACGTCATCCCTGCTGGAGCAACTCAAGGGAAAAGTCCAGGTTCCGGCCATTCTCTTTTACCCCGGTCAGCTGGATGGTGCGGCCGGACTGCGTTTCATGGGAGTGTTGGACGCGGAGCACAACTACCGCCCAAGGATATTTTAGAAGAGAGAAAACGGCTATGGCTGCAGCTTTGATCAAAGACCTGTTTTTCGGTGGCATCCATCGCAGAATCGAAGAAGTGATAAAGGTGGATCAGGCGGATGAGCAAATCATCCAGGAAGAAATTTCCGAATACGTCGTAACCGATGCCATTCGAAACCATTACGTGGACGTACTCGAAAAATATTGGGAGACTCCCAAAAAGCCACACGAAGGAATAGCAGTGTGGATTTCCGGGTTTTTCGGATCAGGAAAATCAAGTTTTGCCAAAATACTTGGTTTGGTGCTGGAAAACCGGAAAGTCCTTGGAAAAGATGCCGCAGATCTTTTCGCACGGCGGATCGGTGACAATAAAGCCAAAGTCTTGCTCGCCAGCATCACCGAACAGATACCGACCGATGCACTGATCTTCGATGTCTCGACCGACCGCGGCATACGCTCCGGGAACCAGAGCATCACCGAAATCATCTATCGATTGTTTCTTCAGCGACTCGGTTACGCCCGTGACCTTGATTTGGCCGAACTGGAAATTTCCCTCGAAACCGAGGACCGACTAGGAGGCTGTCCGAGAACTGTCATTTCGAGCGATAGCGAGAAATCTTGTGCCTGCAAGTAACTGATGTCAAAGATTTCTCTCTCCGCTTTGCTCCGTTCGAAATGACAAACGAAGCATTCTCGGACAGCCTCCTAGACCAATTCAAGAGAACTTACTCGGAGATTTTCGAGAAAGATTGGAATATCGAAAAAGGCAAAATCGCTTTCGCCATTTCACAGGCCAGTCGAGTGATGCACCAACACCATCCCGACCTTTACCCGGCATCGGATTCCTGGGTCAAAGCAGCCCTCGACAGCTTGCTTTCGGCTGCACCCAATGGCGCCTCCACTGGGACCCGTTCAAGAGGGAGGCGAACGACCAGAAAATGGCAACATCTCCAATGAACAATATGGCCGTGAGAATGGGTTGATGGCGGTCCAGTTTAATTTCTCTGGTGCTAAAAGATGTAAAGGGGATAGATCGAAACCTGGCTTTGGTAAGGATATTGATAGTGCAGCTTGATGGGTTGCGGGCTATGCACTCCACCCCTCCTGCCAAAAAGTTTACATTTCCATTGACCGTTTGGAAAAATAGAAAATCCGGTCGGTCACAGAGGAGTTGCAGCAGTGAGTCAGAATTTCGCAGCAATAGTTGAGGACGTAAAAAACCTTTCCGCGGAAGAAAAAGAAGAGCTCAAGTTCTTGCTGGAGCAATACATCCTTGAAGAGAGACGCAATCAGATTCACATGAACTATCAGGAAAGCTTGACAGAAATGCAGGAAGGCAAGATCAAATTCCGTGCCACAGTGAATGAGCTCCAGAGGACGCTGGAAGAATGATTGAAGTTGCGTTCAGTGCTTCGTTTAAGAGGGCTTTCAGCAAAAGAATCAAGGGGCAATTGCCTCTCGAAAAGCTGTTCTGGGAAAGGGTGGAAACTTTCGTTGAAGATCCGTTTGACAAACGACTCAGAACCCATAAGCTCTCAGGCAAGCTAAAGGACCTTTGGAGTTTCAGTATCACCTACGATTCGAGGGTCATATTCTATTTTGCCGATCAAACAAGAGCCATCTTCGTGGACATCGGCAGCCATGACGAAGTTTATTGATTAACGCTTTGGGTGTCATTGAAAATGAATGAACTTCACGACTACATCTGCAAGCACCTGCTCGAACTTCTCAAAAGGCGCTGCGTCATTGTTTTCTATGACCCTCGACACGAGTTTACTCCCTTCATTGATGAATTGCCTGTTCTGGACAATCAGAGCGGCACAGTGACGCCGGTTCATGTCCATGATACCCAGGTCCATCTGGCGCGATTTAGCGGATCTTTTTTCGGGCTGCGCGCCGCCGTTGAACCGCTGGTTCACTCCGATCAACCTGAGCTCCTGCTCATTTATCTTCCTGGTGTCGTGCGAGACCACAGAGGTTCTCTTCTCATGGAGCTGGAAAAAGGCGGAGGCACCTATGAGCCGCAGCTGAAGCGGCTGGCAAGAAATGTCTTGCGACAGAAATACACGGAAGGAACCATTGACCAGATGCTCGCCCCGGAAAGCATCACCTACGCAGATATCGTCGCCTTCCTGCGGCAAACAGAGGATGAAGCATCCTATTCGATGCTGAAGCTCATATTTCCCGGACTTTCCGACGGGGTTAGCCTGCTCGTCAAATGGCTGACCGATGCCTCCCTCATTCTTGTGCGGTCTCAGGAAATCGACGCACTTGGCGAGAGCGGAGATGATTGGCTCGCTCGTCAACTGATGGACACTATTGTCGGAAATCTTGCTCGCGCTGTGCATAAACTTGCGGGATGCGGCATAGAAAGATTTGTCATCGTCTCTGACCATGGCTACCAGTTTTCCATGAGAAAAGAAGAGGACATGCGCATGGACAGCCCCGGAGGAGACACCGTTGAAATTCATCGGCGTTGCTGGGCGGGTCGGGGAGGAGCCACACCTCCTGGCGCAGTGCGTATTTCCGGAGCAGAATTGGGCTATGATACCGACCTTGATTTCATCTTCCCGACCGGACTTGCCGTTTTCAAGACTCAAGGCGGCTTGAGTTACCACCACGGTGGTATAAGCCTGCAAGAAATGGTCATCCCTGTCATAAGCTTGCGCATGGCGATTGCGGCTCCGGAGAAGACCGCCGCCGCACAGGTAAAAATATTTGGTTATCCAAAAACTATCACCAATCGAACCTTCGGAATACAGCTTGCCTGCGACCCCCATATGTTTCAAAAGGACTCGGTGACTCTGCGGGTGGTACTTGTTTCCAAGGGAGAACAGGTTGGCGAAACGGGCATGACAGTCGGCGGGGCCTTTGACCGGAAAACCGGGTGTGTCACGATTAAACCCGGAGAAAAAGTCAGTGTCGGCATAATGCTCACCAAAGACGACTGTGAGATGGTTCGGGTTGTGGTGCAAGTTCCGGCAACGGATGCGGTGCTTGCCCAGTCTGAGGAACTGCCGGTGAAATTGGGAATATAGCAGATGAATGAGGAACACCATCCTTCAAGAGACGCCCTCGACGATAAGGTCAACCGGGTCTTCGCCGGCAAAGTCGTACGCAAGGACCTGGTTCGCAAGGTGAAGGTGGGTGCCAATGTGCCCGTTTTCGTTTTGGAATATCTGCTCGGCAAGTATTGCGCTTCATCCGACGAACTGGCCATCCAGATGGGGCTGCAGGTGGTGAACGACATTTTGGCTGAAAACTACATTGGGCCGGATGAAGCGACCAGAGTTCAAAGCCGCGTCAAAGAGCAGGGCGGGCGTGACCTGATATCTGCCGATCCACTTCCGCCGGGTACTGTTTACACGGAATCCGTCAGTGGCGATGGAACTGTTGGTCTGTATCGGGTTGAAGTGAGTACATCGACTGGAACGAGCAAGCTCAAACTGACCGGTGGTGTGAAGGGAATGCTCAAAGAATCCATCCAGAGTGCTTTCAGTTATCTCTTGTCGAATAAAGGAATGCTCGGCGTTGCCAGAGAAGTCGACACTTCGGATTTTTATGTCGAGTCTATTGACCTACTCGGAAACGGCGTGGAAGCAGAAGTCGGCGTGGCCTTTCTGGTGGCCTGCTTTTCAATCCTGCGCAAAAGTTCTCCCCAACCCGCTCTTCTCATTTTGGGCGACACGAGCATCCAAGGCAATATCAAACCCGTCAGATCGCTCGTAGAGCCCTTGCAGGTCGGCATGGACAGCGGAGCAAAAAGAGCGCTCATTCCTATTGAAAACAAGCGCAACTTCTTTGACGTCAGCGCCGACGTTCTGGAAAATGTCGATCCAATCTTTTATGGCGATTTAAAAACCGCTGCATTCAAGGCGCTTGGGCTTAATTGACGGGCATTTATAGACCGGCTGGTGCGCGTTTACGGCGCGTTGCTCAAAGACTGTGCAGCTAAAATAGAATATTAATATTTTTAGGCAGTTAAACAGAATCTTGATTGACCTTTCGGATAATTTTCGCTAAGGTGGCAGCATCTCGAAGACTGCAAATGACATATGCGGACGTAAGGTCCTGGAGGAGCAGCATGCACGACTACCGGTTGACCCAGCTCATTTCGCCCGATGAACTGCGACGTCATCTGGACGAAATGGCAGAGCGTATCAACAAGGACTATGAAGGCAAGTCCCTTGTTCTCATCGGCATCCTGAAAGGTTCTTTCATATTTCTGGCTGACCTGGCCCGGCGCCTGACGGTCCCGGTCGAGATCGATTTTGTGCGGCTGGCCAGCTACGGAACGAAAACGGAAACAAGCGGACAGATTGAGATCACCAAGGACATCGAGCTCGCCGTCGAGGGACGTGATGTCCTGCTGGTGGAAGACATCATCGACACGGGCACGACGGTGGCCTGGTATCTGGAAAAGATGCAGGGGCGTTCGCCCGCATCCATCAAAATATGCGCGCTCATTGACAAGTATGAACGCCGCAGCAAGGAGGTGCCGATCGATTATGTCTGTATTCCACTGGAAAAAGGTTTCGTGGTGGGATATGGCCTGGATTTTTCGGAAAGGCACCGGAATCTTCCGGGGATTTACGAAGTTCAATTCACCTAGCTTTTCTTTTGCCAGCGAGTTGCATAACATGTCCGGCGTCGACCGGTATGATGTTTTATTTTGCGAGACTTTAGCAACCACAAGGAATTTTCATGATTGTCACCTGCGAATCGTGCAAGACTAAATTTCGCCTGGATCCTGCCCGGTTAAAAAAGGACCACACCAAGGTCCGGTGTTCGCGCTGTGGACATACTTTTTCTGTTTCCAGACCTCAGGAAGAATTACTGCCACAGATGGAACTCCCTGAAGACGATTTGAATTTTGAAGAGGATTTCTCCCAGGTTCCACCCATGCCCGGGCCGGCAGCCCTTTATCTGGCCAATAAACGCAGCAGACAGAAGCGGCTCATCGGTCTGCTGGGGATACTGCTCATCGTCGGGGTAGGAATAGCTTTGCTCGCTGTCTACAAGGATTCCCTTTTTTCGTCAAAGCCGGGCACGGGAAGCCAGACGGCGACATCTGTCGAGGAAACACCGACTGTCACCATCATGGACACCACTCAGGCGTATTTCCTCGAAAGTGCCAATGCAGGGCAGATTTTTGTCATCGAGGGAGAGGTGGCCAATGAATCGACAAGGCCGGTGAGCTTCATTTTACTGGAAGGGAAGCTGTACAATACCGACAATCAGGTGGCCCAGAGCCAACGATGCTTTTGTGGCAATCCCATCCTCAAAGAGGAGTTGACAAAACTTTCCATAACCGAAATCCAGGACAAGATGATGAATCGCGAAGGGAGAGACCTGTCCAATGTACACATCCTGCCCGGAAACCGAGTGCCGTTCATGCTGGTTTTTCATAACTTGCCGGAGCTTGATGCCCTCAGTGACTACAGCATCGAAGTGATCAGCGCAAAGCTTGACTAAGACCGATCGAGGGCATTTCTGTTCACACGCAACTCCGTCGCCACTCCAGAATCTCGTGATGTTAAGCCAACCTATTGAACTGACAAAAGGAATTGACAAGGTCGAGGGGTGGATGTTAAGAATCTAGGCGTTTGTTAGTTGTTAAAAGTTGTTAAAAAACATAGGCTTGCGAGTCGATCTCGGGAGTGGAAGGGAACTTATGCTGGATCTCAAATACGTCCGTGACCATATGGATCAAGTTCAACAAATGCTGCGCAACCGGAAATTGGACATGGATTTGACCCGGCTCGTCCGGCTGGATGCGAACCGCCGCCGTATTTTGGTGGAAGTGGAGGAACTGAAGCGTCAGCGAAATGTTGCCTCCGAGGAGATATCTCTCGCCAAAAGGGAAAAGCGCGACGCTTCCCGGCTCATTGAGGACATGAAAGATGTCGCACAGCGCATCAAGGCGATGGATCAGGAGCTGGCCGTTATTGAAGAGAGAATGAACGATGAGCTGCTTTTGATACCCAATATGCCCCATGAATCAGTGGTGGTCGGGGGGGATGAAAAGGACAATCCGGTCATCAAGACGTGGGGCAGTCCGCCTGCTTTCGACTTTGCCCCCAGGAACCATTGGGACATAGGGGAATCACTGGGCATCCTGGATTTTGAGCGAGCCGCCAAAATGACGGGAGCACGCTTTGCGCTCTACTGGGGACAGGGAGCAGCACTCGAGCGCGCCCTGATCAACTTCATGCTGGATGTGCACGTGCGCCAACATGGCTATACCGAAGTGCTGCCTCCTTTCATGGTCAACAGCAGCAGTCTTGTCGGCACCGGTCAACTGCCCAAATTCAAGGAGGACTTGTTTAAGCTGGAAGGGCGCGATTATTATCTCATCCCAACAGCGGAAGTACCCGTAACCAATATTCATATGAATGAAGTGCTGGAGGAGGAAGACCTGCCGAAATATTATACGGCCTATACTCCCTGCTTCCGATCGGAGGCGGGATCCTACGGCAAGGATACCAGGGGACTCATCCGCCAGCATCAGTTCAACAAAGTGGAACTGGTTAAAATAGTCAGCCCCGATACATCGTACCAGGAATTGGAGAACCTTCTCCTGAACGCTGAAACCATTTTGCAGAAACTGAACATACACTATCGAGTAGTGAGTCTTTGCACGGGAGATCTCGGGTTTTCATCTGCCAAGACCTATGACATCGAGGTGTGGCTGCCCGGTCAGAACACTTACCGAGAAATCTCTTCCTGCAGCAATTTTGAAGATTTTCAGGCAAGACGGGCCAACATCCGGTTGCGCCGCAAGGGTAAGTCCAAGACCGAGCTCGCTCACACAATCAACGGCTCGGGGTTGGCCGTCGGACGAACATTGGTGGCGGTTCTGGAGAATTTTCAACAGCAAGACGGGAGCGTATTGATTCCGCCGGTTTTGCAACCCTATTTAGGAAATGTCGAAAGAATTGAGACAATTCACTAACATTTGACGGCGCATCAAGGAGTAGAAACAATGACTAAGAGTCAACTCATAGAAGCTTTGGCGAAAGCCGAAGGCATTACTTTGAAGGCTGCGGAGACGGCGGTCAATGTCGCTTTTAACAGCATGGAGCAGGCCCTGATTCGTGGTGATCGGCTGGAAATTAGAGGGTTTGGAAGTTTCAAGGTGAAAGATTACGACGGTTATAAGGGCAGGAACCCCAAAACCGGCGAGCTCATTGAGGTGAAGTCCAAAAAGCTGCCCTTCTTTAAAGTCGGTAAGGAACTTAAGGAACGAGTCAATGGTGCAGAGGTCAAAAGCACAAAATAAGTACCGCCCGGCCGTTGGCGTGTGCTGCGTGGCTGTTCAGCTTCTTACGAACAAGAAGTAGAGATTGACTGCAACCAGCGCGATGCTGCCTCCAGCGAACGAGAGGATTTTGCTCAGGGGAATGGGCTGACCTGCCGGAGGCAGGGTGTACAGTGCCAGCATGACAAAAAGAACCAGAGAAAAAATGAGCAACAATGTTTGAAAGCGCCTTTTCCACAGCAAATAACCAAACATCGGCACGACCAAAACCCAAAAGAGAGGCTTGTACAGCACCTCATTCCAATTGAGTTGACGGATTATTTCAGTGATCTTTTGGCTGTCATATTCCGCCAGGAAGTTGATGAACTTTTCCCACAGCTCGTAAAGCTTGTTCATCCTGGATACCGTATTTCAAATTCCAGCAAATCGCCCCGGAATTCTTCCTCGTGCACTTCCAGGTATTCCACCCGGGCGAGCGGGCTGCCGCTCTTACACCAGCTGAGCATGTCTTCCACGCGTTCATTGTCGCCCTCGAAAACGGCCTCCACTCGTCCGTCGGGGAGATTTCTTACCCATCCCTTCAGCCCCCGTTGGAGGGCGGCGTCTCGAGTGTAGCTGCGGAAAAAGACCCCCTGCACTCGGCCACTGACCCAAACATGAACGCGCCGGTTACTCATTAGTGCCTCTCCTCTCGTGCTCGTTAGCGGCGAACTGACCCCGGGGCCGCTACCGGTGCTGCAGTTCGTCTATAAAGGCGGAGCAAGGCTGCAAGCGGTCTGAATGATCAAATCCGCGAGCAGCTGCCTGGTTCGCTTGAAAACGGCATGGTTGAAGCCATGCACCCAGCTGAGGCTGAAGAGTTCATCCGATACGGCCAAAACGGCAGCCAGGCGGACCCCGCGAAATCGGGCCACGGTGAAGAGCGCGGATACTTCCATTTCCACGCCCAAAATGCCCTTGTTCTGAAGGGCCACAACTTTGTTCAACGTTTCCCGGAAGGGTGCATCGGTCGTCCACACGGCGCCTTCATGCAATTTGACATCGGTTGCTTGCAGCGCCTGTCGCAGCATTTCCTGAATTTCCGGTGCCGGGCCGGGTTGCGTCGTGCCCAGCGGATAATGCTGGGAGGTTCCCTCTTCTGACACGGCGCTGTTTGGCATGATGACATCCCCTATGACCACGTCTGGGTGGAGCGACCCACACCACCCAAATGCCAGGAAATTGCGTACACCAAGGGCAATGAGCTTCTCCAGGATCAATATCGTTTGTGGGGCGCCGAGGGAAGGACCGGCGACGGCGATCTGCCGGCCCTGGTAAAATCCCACATGAACTTTTGCCAGATAAAGTGTGTGGCAATGTTGCGGGGGATCATCAAATCGGTCGATGACCAGGCCAATATCCTGTGGCGTGAATACCAGCAGTGCTGTTGCAGGAAGCCGGGGTTCCCGCTTCCCCCTGGTCGGTTGAATGACGGCTGCGTCTTCTGTGCGGATGGTCGCGCCAATCATTTCGTTGATCTCTTTCTCACCTGAGCCTGAAGACTGCATCCATCACCCGTTATCTTGGCCCGAATGGATATGCCGAATGTGCTGTCGCAATGAAGATGGCCACCCTCCCTCCGCTGCAGCACCCTGCTGCAATGCCCCGCATAATCGACCCCGGTGTCTGTGCGCCGACAACACTGCACAAGACATCGTGCAAAAAATATACACATGCATTGGCGGTTAGCAAGCACCAAATTGCCATGGTGTGCGGACCAAAGTGAACGCTGTTCAGCGATTTTTTTTGACCGTAAAACATGGTTTGTGCTAGTAGCAGACCCGATGAAGGCTTCAGCATCGGTCAGACTGGCATCCCGGAAGGCGGCGTCGTCCTCGCGAAACAAGGGTCGCGGGTGGGGGAGATTGGTCTGCGTGTGTTTCATCTCCGGAGCCATGGCCATATGGTGGAAAACCGCTCTGTCTCCTCCGGATGCTTTGCCGCCGTTACCCGAGGTCATCTATCAATACCCCGACTCGTTTGCTCTTGCGGAAGAATACCACAAGCTTCTTGCGGTCGAGCATTACACCATTGAACCCAACGACACTCTGCACCAGGTGCTGCAACGATTCAACCTGCCGGTGGAATGTGTTGCCGAATGGCAGAAATCGTGCCAGGAAGATTGTGAGCTGAGCGACCTGCGCCCCAATGACGAGCTTACCCTGCACATCCGTCGCGAGGACCAGCAGGTTGTCAAGTTTGTGTATTCCACCATTGATGGATCGACCTATACGTTCCGTAAAATCGGCGATGGCTGGAAATGCCAGAAGGACAGAATACCGTCGATCACTGTGGTCGAGACGGTCAAGGGGACCATCACGGATAATCTTTATGATTCCTGCATCAGAGCGGGCTTGCCGGGTGCATCGATCCTGCAACTGGCGGATCTATTCGCGTACGACATCGATTTTGTCACCGATCTGCGAGAGGGCGATACATTTGCCGTCCATTTTCGGGAAGAAGTGAAAGACGGCAGGCGGGTCAGGGTGGACGCCATCCTGGCCGCTGAAATGACGGTTGACGGGGAGCTCTATCAGGCGTTTTACTATAAGCTCAACGACGGCTATGAAGGGTACTTCGATGCTGACGGCCGTTCATTGTGCAAACTCTTTCTTAAGGCGCCGCTAAGCTACAGCCGCATCAGTTCCACCTTCACACACAAGCGCATGCATCCTATTTTGAAGATCTACCGCCCTCATTTGGGAATCGATTACGCTGCGCCGCACGGGGCTCCCGTAAGTAGTCTGGGAAATGGGACCGTAAGTTACCTGGGTCGCAAGGGCGGATTTGGAAATTATATAGAGATTCGTCACGGCCAGGGCTATAAGACCACATACGGGCATCTGGCGGGGTTCGCCAAGGGGTTGCGGACGGGCAGCACCGTGCAGCAGGGGGAGGTCATCGGATACGTCGGTTCATCGGGGCTGGCAACGGGACCCCACCTGGATTTTCGCTTCTACAAGGATAACCAGCCCATCAATTTCCTCAAAACCGATTTCCCCAACGCGCGCTCGTTGGAGAAATCCCAGCTGGCCGATTTCCAAAGGCAACGCGACGGATATTTGGCAGTCCTGCGTGGGCAGGGCAGCGTGCGGTTCACACAGATCAAAAATATATCTCAGGCAGGTGAGTGATTCGTTCACGTGGCAAATGGTTTCGCCAAAATTGCAGTTTTTGCCGCCCTTGACAAAACTCTCCATTACGAAATCCCTGCTGCGTTATGCGGCAAAGTTGAGCTGGGCAAGCGAGTGATTGTTCCATTGGGACGACGCGAGACGCTCGGCCTGATTGTACAAGTCGAGGAATCTCCACCGCGTCTTGCCAAAAACGTTGCTTTACGTCCCATTCTGGATGTGGTCGATCCCCAGCCGGTTGTCCCCCTGGACCTGATCAAACTGTGTCGCTGGGTTTCCGAGTACTACTTTTATCCCCTGGGGGAAGTTCTCAAGGTGGTTCTGCCCTCGGGGATTCAAAGTACCTCATGGAGCTGTTACCGCCTGACCGATCAAGGAAAAGACGCAGCGCGATCTGCCGATGCAGCGGATATTTTGCAGGTATTGCTGCGAGAAGGTCCGCTCGACCTTGCCCGTCTGCAAAAGATTTCGCCGACCAAATTCCATGCTGTCAAGAAAGAACTGGAACGTTGCCGGCAGGCGGGATTGGTGGAACATTTCTGTGAATGGCGGCGGCCGAATCTGAGTCCCAGACGCATACGCGTGGTGCGGCTGATCAACTCCTCTGGCATCGAACGGCTTGGCAGCAATGCCAACCTTGCACTGTTGCTTGACCTGCTGAAGGCCGCCGGAGGCTGGCCGGTTGCTGTGAGAGATCTGCGCAGGGGGGTGAAGAATCTTGATTACTGGTTGAAGAAATTGGACACGCAAGGTTTTGTGGCACTGGATAAGGTCGAGGAATTGCGCGAGGCGAATCTCGCTCAGGTCTTGCCTCCCGGTTCACCACTGCACCCGACCCCCGAGCAGAAATGGGCGCTTGAAAAAATTTCACCGCATATTCGTGATTCCTGCTTTTCTCCCTTCTTACTTCACGGGGTCACCGGCAGCGGTAAAACGGAAATCTATATTCGGCTGATAGAGGAGGCTTTGGAGCTGGGTAGGGGGGCCCTTGTGCTGGTGCCGGAAATTGCCCTCAGTACTCAGCTGGAAGCCCTTTTCAGGCAGCGTTTTGGAAATCTTTTGGCCGTGTGGCACAGTGCTGTTGCAATCGGCGCCCGTTACGATCAGTGGAGAGAAATCCTGGCGGGCAATCGAAGAGTCGTTCTCGGCGCTCGCTCAGCCGTTTTTATGCCGGTTGCCAAGCTTGGTCTGATCATCGTGGATGAGGAGCACGATCCTTCCTACAAACAGGAAGACCGGTTGCGCTACCACGCGCGGGATGTTGCCCTGGTACGTTCGCGCATGTTGTCGATACCGATCATACTCGGTTCCGCCACCCCCTCGCTGCAGTCCTATCATCATGCCCGGCGGGGCCGTTATCGCGCAATTCGCCTGAGCAAAAGGATCCTGGAACGGCCTCTGCCCGGCTTGAGCATTGTCGATATGCGCAGGCGGGGCAATGCTGCGTCGATACTTTCCAGAGAGCTGCAGAAGGCGCTGAGTGAAACCATCGAGCAGGGGGAGCAGGCACTTATTTTTCTTAATCGAAGAGGCTTTGCCACCTTTCTGCTATGCCATGTTTGCGGCCATGTGCTGCAGTGCTCGCATTGCAGCGTGAGCCTGACTTATCATCAAAAAGAGGGCCGCCTGCGTTGTCACTATTGTGCCTGGTCCCGTGGGCTCCCCCGGGAATGCCCGATCTGCGGGAATGCCAGCATGATTTTGCGCGGCTTTGGGACCGAGCGTGTTGAAGAAGAAATAAAAAGGCTTCTGCCGGCGGCCGCCGTCGTGCGCATTGACCGGGACACCATCACGCGACCCAAAGATATGGTGCAATCCCTTAATGCGGTGAGGGAGCACCGCGTCGATGTGCTTATCGGGACCCAGATGATTGCCAAGGGTCATGATTTTCCGAACATCACTCTTGTCGGCATCATCAACGCGGATACCGCACTGCAGATCGCCGACTTCCGCGCAGGCGAGTCTACTGTGCAGATCCTCATGCAGGTAGCCGGCCGGACCGGCCGTGGGGAAAGGCCGGGGCGTGTCATCCTGCAGACCTACAATCCGAATCACTATACCATAGAGGCTGTGATGCGTATGGAATATGATCTTTTCTGTGAGCGCGAGCTTTCCTCCAGAAAAGAACTGCAGTACCCGCCTTTTACGCGAATGGCCAAGCTGTTGGTCACTTCGACGGTGGAGGATGTGGCCCGCGAGGCGGCTGAAGAATTGGCCGTGTTATGTCGCCGGGAAGCTCAGGAGTTCCGCTTGCTGGACAGACCGATCGCCGTTCTCGGACCGACTGCGGCGCCGCTGGCAAAGCTGAATCGTCGCTTTCGCTGGCAGCTTTTTGTCAAGACCTGGACCAATCAGGATCTGCGGGACTTCATCTGCAAGGTCATGGAGCAGGCGAAAGCTGCCCGGCGGTTTCGGCGGGCTCAGCTGACCATCGACCGAGATCCGGTGACCACCCTGTAAGAGGGCTGCAGGGCTGTCCCTTGCCTGCGTCGCCGCCGGTGACGGATTTGCGATGAATTTTGCTTGCATCTTGTTGCCGGAAAGTTTAGAAGGGAGCACGTGAGGCTGGCGTAGCTCAACGGTAGAGCAGCTGATTTGTAATCAGCAGGTTGGGGGTTCAAGTCCCTTCGCCAGCTCCAGTAAAAAAATGGTTGCCTTACAGTTTTTATTGTGGTAGTCATAAAAGCTTACTTGACTTAACAAGACAGTGACGCTTGTGGAGAGGTTCCCGAGTGGCCAAAGGGAGCAGACTGTAAATCTGCCGGCGAAGCCTTCGGAGGTTCGAATCCTCCCCTCTCCACCACCCATAAAACACATGTAGGAGTTAGCGGCATCAGGCCAACGTCCAGACTGCATGTAGTGAATGGGGGCAGTATAGTTCAGGGTGAGCTTTGCTACACAACTCGAAGCTGAAGGCTAGCATGTCACGCCCAAATTTTTCTAACTGCCTCGACTACCCTCAGTTGGGCCCACGTAGCTCAGTAGGTAGAGCACTTCCTTGGTAAGGAAGAGGTTCACCGGTTCGAGCCCGGTCGTGGGCTCCATTTTTGTTCTCCCGGATGAGGGCAGCCCAGCCACCATGCTTCCTTAGGAACGGCCGCAATAGTAGCACACATATACTTTCTTTATGCGATGCGCTTTATCGTCAAATGACAACCATGTTTTGAGGAGGAAGTACGATGGCGAAGAAGAAGTATGAGCGGACGAAGCCTCATGTGAACGTAGGGACCATTGGTCACATCGATCATGGGAAGACGACGTTGACGGCTGCGATCACGAAGCAGTTGGCCAAGCGTGGGCGTGCGGAGTTCATTCCGTTTGATGCGATTGACAAGGCGCCCGAGGAGCGTGAGCGTGGGATCACGATTGCGACGGCGCATGTGGAGTATGAGACGGACACGCGGCATTATGCGCACGTGGACTGCCCGGGTCACGCGGACTACATCAAGAACATGATCACGGGTGCGGCGCAGATGGACGGGGCCATTTTGGTGGTGGCGGCCGATGACGGGCCGATGCCGCAGACGCGCGAGCACATACTTTTATCCCGCCAGGTCGGGGTTCCCTACATCGTGGTGTTTTTGAACAAGGTAGACATGGTGGACGATCCGGAGTTGATCGAGCTGGTGGAGCTGGAGCTTCGGGAGCTGCTGAGCAAGTATGGTTTCCCTGGGGATGACATTCCCATCGTGAAGGGATCGGCGCTGAAGGCGTTGGAATCGGATGATCCGGACAGTGCCGAGGCGGCGTGCATATTTGAGTTGATGGGAGCGATTGACGGCTACATTCCGGAGCCGGTGCGTGACATAGACAAGCCGTTTTTGATGCCGATCGAGGATGTATTTTCCATCAGTGGTCGCGGGACGGTGGTGACGGGCCGAGCGGAGCGGGGCGTGATCAAGGTGGGCGAGGAAGTGGAGATCGTGGGATTCAAGCCGACCTTCAAGACGGTTTGTACGGGTGTGGAGATGTTTCGCAAGACGCTCGACCAGGGACAGGCCGGAGACAACATAGGGGTATTGTTGCGCGGAGTGAAGCGGGACGAAGTGGAGCGCGGGCAGGTGGTGGCGAAGCCGGGGAGTATCACGCCGCACACCAAGTTCAAGGCGGAGGTGTACGTTTTGAAGAAGGAGGAAGGGGGTCGTCACACGCCGTTTTTTCCGGGATACCGCCCGCAGTTTTACTTCCGCACGACGGATGTGACGGGTGTGATGACGTTGCCCGAGGGGGTGGAGATGGTGATGCCCGGGGACAACATTGCGACGGAAGTTCATTTGATCACGCCGGTTGCATTGGAAAAGGAGCTGCGCTTTGCAATCCGTGAAGGCGGCCGCACCGTGGGCGCCGGTGTTATCACTGAAATTATTGAATGATGGATGGAAAGAACAGGGTGAACGATTATGCGAGTCCTTGTGACTTTGGCTTGCTCCGGATGTAAGCGACGTAATTACACAACCACGAAGAATAAACGAACGACGCCGGAAAAGCTTAGCTTCCGCAAGTATTGCAGTTTTTGCAATGCCCACACCGAGCATAAGGAAACCAAGTAGCCTTGGGGTTCCATGGGTTAGGGGCAAGTTTTCCAGCAGGGGATTGTCCAATATCATAGATTACAGCTTAAGAAGAGACTAGGCCATAATGAATATGTCGAAGCTGTTCCGTATCGGCAAAGACGAGAACGACCAGCAGTTCAGTAAGGCTCAAAAGGCTGACTCTTTGAAGAAGGGCAGCGGAAAACCAGGTAAGGCGAAGCGGTCCGACGCGCCCAGGAAAGCTTCGAAGAAATCGGACGAGAGTCGGCTGGCCTGGTGGGTTCAAATCCGCCAATATTTTCGCGAGGTGGTATACGAACTGCGCAAGGTCGTCTGGCCGTCACGAAAAGAAACCATCGGGACCACCGCCGTCGTATTGGTCATTGTAATCATCTCCGGCGTGTTTCTGGGGATCGTCGATCTGGTATTGAGCCATTTCATACGATTGCTTATCGGATGAGCGCATCTTTTCATGGGTTAACGAACGTACATACGGGGTAATTCAGTGGCGAAGCTTTGGTACATTGTTCATACTTACTCAGGATTTGAACACAAGGTTAAAACGGCCTTGGAGGAACGCATCAAGAATGAGGGCAGGGAAGCCTACTTTGGACAGATCCTGGTACCGACCGAGAAGGTTATTGAACTGGTAAAAGGACAGCGCAAAGCTTCGTCCCGCAAGTTTTATCCCGGTTATATTCTGGTCCAGATGGAATTGAACGATGAGACGTGGCATCTGGTGCGCCACACTCCCAAGGTAACGGGTTTCATCGGAAGCCAGGATCGTCCCATTCCACTCTCCGACGATGAGGCACAAACCATCATTCAACAGATGGAGGAGGGTGCGCAGACACCGCGTCCCAAGTACCGGTTTGAACGGGGTGATGAAGTGCGCGTGGTGGACGGTCCTTTTGCCGGCTTTAGCGGCATGATTGACGAGGTCATACCGGATAAGGGCAAGGTGCGCGTCCTGGTGAGTATTTTTGGCAGGTCAACGCCGGTGGAGCTTGATTTGGTTCAGGTGAACCGCATCTGATTTCATCTCTTGTTAACAGGTCACGAGTAAGGAGTTAGGATAACAAATGGCTAAGAAAGTTGTTGCGAATATCAAATTGCAGGTTCCCGCCGGACAAGCAAATCCCTCACCGCCCATAGGCCCTGCTCTCGGTCAGCACGGGGTGAACATCATGGAGTTCTGTAAGGCTTTCAATGCCAAAACCCAGGGTCAGGAGGGCATGATCATCCCGGTGGTCATTACTGTTTTTGCCGATCGATCTTTCACCTTCATTACCAAGACCCCGCCGGCAGCGATACTGCTCAAAAAATCGGCGCAGATTGCCAAAGGGTCGAGTGAGCCCAATCGCAACAAGGTGGCCAGGGTGACAAAGGCGCAGGTGGAAGAAATCGCCAAACTGAAGATGCCGGATCTTAACGCTCGTGATATCGACGCAGCCATTCGTACTATTGCGGGTACTGCTCGCAGTATGGGAATAGAGGTAGAGTGAGGCCGGCCCATCGCTACATTATCGGAGAAAGACAGCATGCCAAAACATGGAAAAAAATACCGAGCTGCTCGTGAAAAAATCGATCCCCTTGCACGATACAGCTTTCAGGACGCTTTAAGATTAGCAGCGGAATGTTCCTATGCTCGCTTCGACGAAACCCTTGACATTGCCGTTCGGCTTGGGGTTGACCCGCGCCATGCCGACCAGATGGTCCGGGGAACAGTGGTTTTGCCCAATGGCCTTGGCAAGGAAGTGCGCGTATTGGTTTTTGCCAAGGGTGAGAAGGTCAAAGAAGCCCTGGATTCGGGTGCCGATTATGCCGGCGGAGATGAGCTTGTCGACCAGATCAAGGAAGGGTGGTTGGAATTTGATAAGACCATTGCCACCCCGGATATGATGGGAGCGGTCGGCAAAATTGGGAAAATATTGGGACCGCGCGGATTGATGCCGAACGCCAAGCTGGGAACTGTCACCTTTGATGTGCAGAAGGTAGTGCGCGAAATTAAGGCCGGGAAGGTGGATTTTCGTGTGGAAAAAACCGGCATTGTCCATGCACCCATGGGCAAGGTTTCATTTGGCGAGGAAAAGTTGAGCCAAAATATCGCCGCCTTTTTGGAAACCCTGGTGCGCTTGAAGCCGACCGCTGCCAAGGGCACTTATGTAAAGGGAATAGCCATCACCACCACCATGGGGCCCGGCATTCAGGTCGATCCTTTGGCGGTGAAGGCCATATTGCCCTGATTTGGCTGGTGCGCCTAAAACCGGCATCAGCCACCGAATAAACGAGCAATTGACTATCTGCCGTTTGCTGCTTTCAATCATCGGAGACGCTAGGTACGCCAAGGAAGTGTTTAAATCCCCGCCACGCTGCACCGGCCCACAGAGGGGAAACCTACCGAGGTGAATGGAGCGACAAACAGGCCTGCAAGATTAATGGACCCCTTTTGTCGAGTCGATTGATCGACTCAGGTCCCCCGTAAGGTGAAAGCGCACTGGCAGAAGAAGGGAGGGAAAGTAACCATTGGATCGAGCCAAAAAGGAACAAGTGGTCGCGCAATTGCATGACAAGTTGAAGCGCGCCAGTGCGGCCATCCTGACCGACTTCAAGGGCATGACCGTTGCTGAGATGGTTGATTTGCGCGATGCTTTGGCGGCCGAAAAAGTGGAATATCAAGTGGTCAAGAATACCTTGATGCGCCTGGCGGCCAAAGAAACCAGCGCCACGGTGCTGGAGCCGTTGCTCAGAGATACCTGTGCCGTTGCCATCGGCTATGATGATCCGAGCATTCCTGCCAAGGTCTTAAAAAAATTCAGTAAGTCCAATGACAAACTGAAAATTAAGGGAGGCGCCTTAGGGGCGCGCCTGCTGGATCTCAATCAGGTTTCCGCTCTGGCCGAACTGCCATCCCGTGAAGAGCTCCTTGCCAAACTTCTGGGGACGCTCAACGCAGTGCCCACAGGGCTGGTTACGGTGTTGAGCGGCTTGCCCAGGGCTCTGGTAACCGCGCTTGCAGCAATTCAAGAGAAAAAAGAAGCAGCTTAAACCTTATGGAGGAATTCAAGAATGTCCGGTATTACCAAAGAAGATGTCATCACCTACATTGAAAACATGACAGTTTTAGAACTGAGTGAACTCGTAAAGGAATTGGAAGACCGTTTCGGAGTGAGTGCTGCAGCGCCTGTGGCGGTTGCGGCCATGCCCGGCGCAGGGGCGGCTGAAGCAGCACCGGCGGAAGAACAGACGGAATTTTCGGTGGTCATCACCGCTGTTGGGGATAAGAAAATCCAGGTCATCAAGGAAGTGCGGGCCATCACCAGCCTGGGCCTGAAGGAGGCCAAAGAACTGGTGGAGGGTGTTCCCGGCACGGTGAAAGAGGGTATCCCCAAGGACGAAGCCGAAGCCATTGCGAAACAGTTGACGGAAGCGGGCGCCTCTGTCGAAATAAAATAGCTCTTCTCCCTGACCCGAATATCGGAAACTGGCTGGCGTGAAGTTTATCAGTTGGTTTCCGATTTTCCATTTTTTTAACGGCGCGGTTTTCTTTGTGTTTTTGCAGATTCCACTACGGGTTGAATCCATAATCTAGTTTAGTTGCAGGAGTGGACATGGCAACGGCTTTAACCCATGAATATCGGGTACGCAAGAATTTTGGCAAGATCCAAAACATCATCGATATTCCCAATTTGATCCAGATGCAAAAGGAAAGTTACAGCAACTTTCTGCAGTTGGATGTTGCTCCCGGGGCAAGAGAAACCAAAGGGCTCCAGGAAGTGTTCAAAAGCGTATTTCCCATCGAGGACTTCAGCGGCACTGCTTCCCTTGAATTTGTCGAGTACAGTTTTGGACAAGTGAAATATGACGTTGACGAGTGCCTCGCCCGCGGCATGACCTATGAGGCTCCGGTTAAAATTGTGGTGCGCCTGGTGGTCTACGACGCCGATAAGGACACCGGCGTCAGATCCATTCGAGACATCAAAGAGCAGGAAATTTATTTCGGAACGCTCCCCCTGATGACCGATCATGGGACCTTTATCGTCAACGGCACCGAGCGCGTCGTCGTGAGTCAGCTGCACCGATCTCCGGGCATATTTTTTGACCATGACCGGGGCAAGACCCATTCCAGTGGAAAGATACTCTACTCCGCGCGCATCATTCCATTACGCGGCTCCTGGCTGGACCTCGAGTTCGATCCCAAAGACATTCTGTATGTGCGCATCGACAGGCGGCGGAAATTTCCCGCAACGGTGCTGTTGCGCGCCCTCGGGTTTACCGCCGAAGAGCTCCTCAACTATTTTTACCCGAGCGAAAGACTCTTTCTGGTCGATGAAAACCTGTCGGAAAAGGAACTCAACCCGGATATTCTCGTGGGCAGCCGGGCCTCTGAGGACATTCCCCATCCCGAAACGGGTGAAGTGATCATCAAGAAAAACAGAAAGCTCGGCAAGCAGACCCTCAAACGGTTGCAGGACCTTGGAATCCAGCGTCTTCCCATGAAAACCTCAGGCCTGATTGATCAAGTGCTGGCGCAGGACATCATCGATTACAGCAGCGGGGAGATCATCGCCGAGTGCAACGATTCGATCAGTGAAGAGTTGGTGAGCGAGCTGTTGGAGCGCGGCATCAACACCATCGAAGTGCTGCACCTGGAAGGGCAGGATGTCAGTCCGTCGTTTCGCAATACTCTTCTATTGGACAAAGTCAACTCGCAAGAGGATGCTCTCATCGAGATTTACCGCCGTTTGCGACCGAGTAACCCGCCGACATTAGAGGTGGCCACAGAGTTTTTCAACAATTTGTTTTTCAGTCCCGATCATTACGATCTTTCCGAAGTGGGACGTTTGAAGCTCAATTTGCAGATGGGCCTGGATGTGCCCCTTGATGAGCGCACTCTGCGCCGCGAAGACATACTCGTAGCGGTACGCCATCTCATTCGTTTGAAGGATTCCCAGGGGCCGGTTGACGACATTGATAATCTGGGCAACAGGCGGGTGCGTGCCGTTGGTGAACTGTTGGAAAATCAGTACCGCATTGGCTTGGTGAGGATGGAGCGGGCCATCAAAGAGCGCATGACGCTGCAGGAAGTGGAAGCACTCATGCCTCACGACTTGATCAATGCGAAACCGGTTTCGGCGGTGGTTAAGGAATTTTTTGGTACGAGCCAGCTCTCCCAGTTCATGGATCAGACGAACCCGCTGTCGGAAATCACTCACAAGCGCCGCTTGAGTGCTCTGGGTCCGGGAGGATTGACCAGGGAGCGGGCCGGCTTTGAGGTTCGGGACGTGCACCCGACACATTATGGGCGCATCTGTCCTATCGAAACCCCGGAAGGTCCCAACATTGGTTTGATCGTATCCCTTTCGACGTACGCTCGGGTCAATCCGTACGGGTTCATTGAGACACCCTATCGCAAAGTCGACAGTTCCACGGCCAGCAAGGAAGTGAGTTATCTCACCGCCATGGATGAGAAGGATTACCCCATAGCTCAGGCCAATGCCCCCCTGGATGAATCGGGCCGCTATGTCAGAGAGCAGGTTTCCGCCCGGAAGGCTGGCGAATTCGTCATGGTGCCGCCGAACGAAATCAGTTTTATGGACGTCTCGCCCAACCAGTTGGTGAGTGTTTCCGCTTCGCTGATCCCGTTTTTGGAGCATGATGACGCGAACCGTGCGCTGATGGGCTCGAACATGCAGCGTCAGGCCGTTCCCCTCATCAGCACCCGGGCCCCCCTGGTGGGCACGGGCATTGAGCGAATTGTGGCCAAGGACAGCGGGGTTACGGTAATCGCCAAAAGATCGGGCGTGGTGGAATACGTCGATGCAACGCGCATCGTCATCAGGGCGACGGAAGAAGAGTTCGAACTGGGGGGTGCAGTAGACATCTACAAGTTGACCAAGTTTCAACGCTCCAATCAAAATACCTGTATCAACCAGAAACCTCTGGTGAAGCAGGGCAGCGTGGTGCGCAAGGGGCAAATCATCGCTGACGGTCCCTCCACCGACCATGGCGAACTGGCTCTTGGACGCAATGTCATGGTGGCCTTCATGAGCTGGGGTGGTTACAATTTTGAAGATTCCATCCTGGTGAGCGAACGGATTGTAAAAGATGATGTTTTTACCTCGATCCACGTGGAAGAATTCGAGGTTCTGGCACGCGACACGAAGCTTGGCAAAGAGGACATCACCCGCGACATTCCCAATGTGGGCGAAGAAGCCCTGAAAAATCTTGACGAAAGCGGAATCATACGCATTGGCGCCTATATCAAGCCCAACGACATACTGGTGGGAAAGGTCACCCCCAAAGGGGAATCGCAGTTGACTCCCGAGGAGAAGCTTCTGCGAGCGATATTTGGCGAGAAAGCGAGCGATGTCAAAGATACGTCGTTGCGTGTGCCCCCCGGTGTCGAAGGCATTATTATCGACGCCAAAGTTTTTTCCCGCAAGGGTACGGAAAAAGACGACCGCACCCGCATGATTGAAGATGATGAAATCGCCCGCATCCTCAAAGACCAGCGCGATGAATTGGATATCATTCGAAAAAGTGCAGTACGGCACTTGGGCAACCTGCTCAAGGGAAAGAGTGCGGAAAACGTCATTAAGGACGGAAGAAAGATCTATATCAAGAAGGGGGAAGAGTTCACCGAAGAGTCCCTCGGCAATCTTCCCAGTGCTTTTTGGGAACAGATAAGCGCCGCCAAAGACCCGGCACTGTCCATGGAAGTACAAACCATCACGGACAATTACCGGGAGCAGGTTGACCTGGTCAAATCCTTGTTTGAGGAAAAGATCAATAAGCTCAAACGGGGCGATGAACTGCCGCCGGGCGTCATTAAGATGGTGAAAGTCTATGTTGCGGTTAAACGCAAACTGCAAGTGGGTGACAAAATGGCGGGACGGCATGGCAACAAAGGCGTAGTATCCCGCATCCTGCCCATTGAGGACATGCCCTACTTTGAAGACGGCACCCCGATTGACATTGTACTCAACCCGCTGGGCGTTCCTTCCCGCATGAACGTTGGGCAAGTGCTCGAAACCCACCTGGGATGGGCGGCCAAGGCGTTGGGACAGCAAATCGCACAGCTGCTGGAAGAATACAAGGAACGAGAAACCATCCAGGAAAAGCTTAAACGCATCTACAATCAGTTTGAGTTCGCCCGCTATTTCGAGGATGCTTCCGATGGAGATCTGAGGGCTCTGATCGATGATTTCAAAGAGGGGGTGCACGTGGCTTCGCCCGTGTTTGATGGGGCGGAAGAAGACGAAATTTGTAGCTTTCTTGAAGAAGCGGGAGCTTCCAAGACCGGCCAGGCGGTGCTGTATGACGGGCGCACCGGTGAAAGGTTCGATCAGTCCATTACCGTTGGCGTTATGTACATACTGAAATTGCATCATCTGGTGGACGATAAGATTCATGCACGTTCCATCGGTCCCTATTCGCTGGTCACGCAGCAGCCGCTGGGAGGAAAAGCGCAGTTCGGCGGTCAGCGGCTGGGAGAAATGGAAGTGTGGACCATGGAAGCCTATGGAGCGGCGCACGCCCTGCAGGAATTTCTCACCGTAAAGTCGGATGATGTGGCCGGTCGCACACGCATGTACGAGAAAATCGTCAAAGGCGATAACACTCTGGAAGCCGGATTGCCCGAATCGTTCAACGTTCTGGTCAAAGAATTGCAAGCCCTTGCTCTCGATGTCAGGCTGCTGGAAGAAGAGGAAGGCAATTAATATCTTAAGGGCACTGCCCAATTAAAACAGTGACGAGGAGGTTCTTTTGAAAGAGCTTTATAGTCTTTTTCTTAAGCCTAAGGACCCATTGAATTTTAACGCTGTAAAAATAATGATTTCCTCTCCGGAGAGGATCCGGGAATGGTCCTATGGGGAGGTGAAGAAGCCGGAAACCATCAACTACCGAACCTTCAAGCCCGAAAGGGACGGGCTTTTTTGCGCTCGTATCTTTGGACCCATCAAGGATTATGAATGCAACTGCGGCAAATATAAAAGGATGAAGCACCGTGGAGTGGTGTGTGAGAAATGCGGCGTTGAAGTCATCCAGTCGAAAGTGCGCAGGGAGCGCATGGGGCATATTGAATTGGCTGCGCCGGTGGCGCACATTTGGTTTCTTCGCAGTCTGCCGAGCAAGATCGGGAACCTGCTGGACCTGACCCTGAGAGAATTGGAGAAGGTGCTTTATTTCGACTCCTTCATCGTTTTGGATCCCGGTGAAACACCGCTCACCGTGGGCGAGCTCCTCACCGAGGAAAAATACCGGCAGATGGTGCAGGAGTACGGAAGCGGTTTTGTTGCCGGGATCGGTGCGGAGGCCATCAAGCAATTGCTGACTACGCTGGACCTGGAAAAGCTCGCTGCGGAACTGCGCGAGGAAATGGTCAAGACCAACTCCATGGCCAAGCGCAAGAAGCTGGCCAAGCGCCTCAAAATCATTGATGCTTTCCGGGAATCGGAAAATCGCCCCGAATGGATGATCATGGACGTTATTCCGGTGCTGCCGCCCGACCTGCGGCCGCTCGTTCCCCTGGACGGCGGACGTTTCGCCACGAGTGATTTGAACGATCTTTACCGCCGGGTGATCAACCGCAACAACCGGCTCAAAAGGCTGATGGAGCTCAACGCTCCAGACATCATCATACGCAACGAGAAACGCATGCTGCAGGAAGCGGTGGACGTGCTCTTCGATAACGGCCGGCGCGGCAAAACCATTACGGGGGCGAGCAAGCGGCCGCTCAAATCCCTCAGTGATATGCTCAAGGGTAAGCAGGGTCGCTTCAGACAGAATCTCCTGGGCAAGCGCGTCGACTACTCGGGCCGCACCGTCATTGTGATCGGTCCCAATTTGCGATTGCACCAGTGCGGTCTGCCAAAAAAAATGGCTTTGGAGCTTTTTAAGCCCTTCATTTATAACAAGCTGGAAGAGAAAGGCTACGTCACCACGATCAAAGCGGCCAAGAAGATGGTCGAAAAGGAGCCGCCCGAGGTTTGGGACACCCTGGATGAAGTGGTGCGGGAGTTTCCCGTCATGCTGAACCGTGCTCCGACTCTTCACCGGCTTGGCATTCAAGCCTTCGAGCCGATTTTGATCGAGGGCAAGGCGATTCAGCTGCATCCGCTGGTCTGTACCGCTTTCAATGCCGATTTCGACGGCGATCAGATGGCCGTGCACGTGCCCCTTTCCATAGAGGCGCAGGCGGAAGCCCGCATCCTCATGATGTCCACGAACAATATCCTCAGCCCGGCCCACGGAGATCCCATTATTGTGCCCTCCCAGGACATCGTTCTCGGCATTTACTACATGACGCGGGAAAAACCGTTTGCCAAGGGAGAAACGCCCGTCTACCGCAGCCCCGAGGAAACAGCCAAAGCCGTAGCGGAAGGCAGGTATCCCATTTACAACAGCCCGCAGGAAGTGCGCAAACGATACGATGCTCAGGAGGTCGATTTACATGCCAGCGTAGCCGTTCGGTTCAAGACTTTTGCCAAGAAGGGCGGCGTTGTTAAAGAGGCGAACGAATCAATGATCGTCGTTCGCGATGGTGCGGGCCCGCGGGAGCAATACCACCTGAACGGGAAAAGCTGCGAGCGGCAAAGGGTTTTGGTTGAAGTGGGTGAGCCGATTGAAGAAGGACAAATGATTGCCGAAGAGATCGTGCGTACGACCGTCGGCCGCATTCTTTTGTCGGAAATCTTGCCCGAGGGGATTCCCTTTTCGGCGGTCAACCGGGTCATGAACAAGAAGGTTTTGGCACAGCTCATCGACCTATGCTACCGCACCGCGGGGGTTAAAGCCACCGTATTGCTGGCGGATCGACTGAAAGATCTGGGCTATCAGTTTGCCACCCATTCCGGAATTTCTATCTCCATCAATGACATGGTAATCCCATCGCGGAAACAGTTCATCCTCGATCAGGCATTTGAACTGGTGAAAGAAATTGATCGCCAGTACAACGAGGGTCTCATCACCGAGGGTGAAAAGTACAACAAGGCCGTGGACATCTGGGCCAAGGCCACAGAGGATGTGGCGGCCGAGATGATGAAGGAGATTGCGTCCACGGAAATTCGCAGCACTGAAGGTAAAGTCAGTGAGACCGAGGCGTTCAATTCCATTTACATGATGGCGGATTCGGGCGCTCGCGGCAGCAAGGATCAGATGAGGCAATTGGCCGGGATGCGCGGCCTGATGGCGAAACCTTCAGGAGAAATCATCGAGACCCCGATTACAGCAAACTTTCGCGAGGGCCTCACGGTTTTGCAGTACTTCATCTCCACTCACGGAGCTCGCAAGGGTTTGGCCGATACAGCTCTCAAGACAGCCAATTCAGGCTATCTGACGCGTCGCCTGGTGGACGTTTCCCAGGACATGATCATCTCGGAACATGATTGCGGGACCATTGACGGCATCGAGGTCGAAGCGTTGCTGGAAGCCGGTGAAGTCATTCAGCGTTTGAGTGAACGTATCCTGGGACGCATCGCGCATGAGGACATCATCGACCCGGTTACGGCGGAAGTCCTGGTACCTGCCGGCACGGAAATCGACGAGCAGCGCATCGCCGTGCTGGAGGAGGCGGGAGTGGAAAAGGTCTTCATTCGGTCGGCTCTGACCTGCCGCAGTGAGCGCGGCGTATGCGCGATGTGCTACGGGCGGGATCTCGCCCAGGGGAAGCTGGCGCAGATCGGTGAAGCCATCGGAATCATCGCCGCTCAATCCATCGGGGAACCGGGCACGCAGTTGACCATGCGCACCTTCCATATTGGCGGCACCGCCAGCAAGAGCATCGAGAGGACTTCGGTCACCAACCGCTATCCGGGTACGGTCCGTTTCGTCAACCTGCACACTGTGCGCAACCGCGAAGGCGATCTGGTCGCCATGAACCGCAACGGGGAAATCGCCATCGTCAGCGAAGCGGGGCGTGAGCGTGAGCGGTATGTGATCATTTACGGGGCAAAGCTGAAGGTGGAGGACGGTCAACCCATTGAAGCCGGGCAACTGCTGGCCGAATGGGACCCATTCACCACTCCGATTTTGACCGAAGTGTCCGGGGCAGTGAAATTCGGCGACATCGTCGAAGGTCAAACCATGCAGGAGAAGCTCGATCCGGTCACTGGAAAATCGAGCAAGGTGGTGGTGGAATACCGCGATTCGGATGTACGCCCGCGCATTTCCATCAAAGATACCAAGGGTAAGACGGCCAAGGTCGGTGATGGAGGACATGCTCGTTATTTCATGCCGCTTGGTGCGATCATTATGGTCAACGAAGGCGACCAGATTTTTCCCGGCGATGTCCTGGCGCGAATTCCGCGGGAGACCACCAAGACCAAGGATATCACCGGCGGCTTGCCGCGCGTGGCAGAGCTTTTCGAAGTGCGCAAGCCCAAAGAAAATGCAGTCATTACCGAAATTGACGGTATCGTCAGCTTCGGCAAGGACACCAAGGGCAAGAGAAAAGTCACCGTCACTCCGGAAGTGGGCGACCCCCGGGACTATCTGATTCCCAAGGGAAAGCACATCAGCGTGCATGAAGGCGACTATGTGCGGGCCGGAGAAGCACTCATGGATGGTTCGCCGAACCCTCACGACATCCTCACGGTTCTCGGGGAGAAAGAGGTGGCCAAATACCTGGTGGATGAAGTGCAACAGGTCTATCGCCTGCAGGGCGTCAAAATCAACGACAAGCATATCGAAGTCATTGTTCGGCAAATGCTCAAACGGGTGCGCATCACCGACCCCGGGGATTCTGAATTCCTCATGGGCGAACACGTCGAAAAGCCGATCTTTGAACAGGTCAATGAGAAGCTGCTCGAGCAGGACCTGCGTCCTGCTGCTGCTGAACCGCTGCTGCTGGGAATCACCAAAGCTTCGCTCAGCACCCAAAGCTTCATTTCGGCGGCCTCGTTCCAGGAAACCACCAAGGTATTGACCGATGCGGCAACGGCAGGCAAAGTGGACTATTTGCTCGGCCTCAAAGAAAATGTCATCATGGGGCGCCTCATACCGGCCGGGACCGGCCTGCGCAATTACCGCGAGCTGCGTCGATGAAGCCGGTAGTGGAGACGGTGTCGATTTCAATTAAAAGCTCTTGACAAAGATTTTTAGTCGGATTAAAAAGAGCGGATTTGAAAGTTATGGAGCTAGATAGATAACACCCTTTGTCAAGGGATTATGCAGCAAGTGGAGAAAAACAGACATGCCCACTATTAACCAGTTGGTTCGAAAGGGGAGACAGGAAGTCGGCAAAAAGTCGAGTACGCCTGCCCTGCAAAATTGTCCGCAAAAGCGGGGGGTGTGCGTGAGAGTTTATACGACGACTCCCAAAAAGCCTAACTCGGCGTTGCGCAAGATTGCCCGTGTCCGTTTGACTAACGGCATCGAGGTCACATCGTATATTCCCGGGATTGGCCATAACCTGCAGGAGCACTCAGTAGTCCTGATCCGTGGCGGCCGTGTAAAGGATTTGCCTGGTGTGCGCTATCATATCATCCGGGGCACGCTGGATGCGCTGGGGGTAGCCAACCGCAAACAGGGCCGTTCCAAGTATGGTGCAAAGAGACCCAAATAGGGGTGGCTACATATGTCTTCGGGGCCATGGCCTGAAGAGCGAGGCCATGGCCTCTCTTTTGTTCTTTTTTGATCCACTAGGTTGAGGGTTCGGATGCCAAGAAGAAGAGAAGTTCCCAAACGTGATGTTCTGCCAGATCCCAAATACAATAGCAGGCTGGCGGCTAAGTTCATAAACAACCTCATGCGGCGGGGCAAAAAAAGCCTGGCAGAGCAGATTTTCTACGGCGCGCTCGAGATGATTGAACAGCGTAGCAAACAAGATCCACTGGAATTGTTCCACAAGGCCCTTGACAACGTGCGGCCCATCGTCGAGGTGAAGTCCAGGCGAGTCGGTGGAGCTACCTATCAGGTGCCGGTTGAAGTTCGCTCAGAACGCAGGGATGCTCTCGCCATGCGTTGGATTATCGGTTATTCCAAGGGCAGATCGGAAAAAACCATGGTCCAGAAACTGGCCGGCGAGCTTCAAGATGCAGCTCAGAACCGTGGAGGCTCTGTTAAAAAGCGGGAAGATACCCATCGCATGGCCGAAGCGAATAAAGCTTTCGCGCATTACCGCTGGTGATCTGAGCGACAGGGAACCGCAACGGGTCTATCGCCTGCAGGGCAGTGCATACATAATGATGATACAGTGGGGAAGTTGCACAGGCAGAGTCTCCATCAGTTTTTGGATTTTGAGGAGGAAGTACGATGGCGAAGAAGAAGTATGAGCGGACGAAGCCTCATGTGAACGTAGGGACCATTGGTCACATCGATCATGGGAAGACGACGTTGACGGCTGCGATCACGAAGCAGTTGGCCAAGCGTGGGCGTGCGGAGTTCATTCCGTTTGATGCGATTGACAAGGCGCCCGAGGAGCGTGAGCGTGGGATCACGATTGCGACGGCGCATGTGGAGTATGAGACGGACACGCGGCATTATGCGCACGTGGACTGCCCGGGTCACGCGGACTACATCAAGAACATGATCACGGGTGCGGCGCAGATGGACGGGGCCATTTTGGTGGTGGCGGCCGATGACGGGCCGATGCCGCAGACGCGCGAGCACATACTTTTATCCCGCCAGGTCGGGGTTCCCTACATCGTGGTGTTTTTGAACAAGGTAGACATGGTGGACGATCCGGAGTTGATCGAGCTGGTGGAGCTGGAGCTTCGGGAGCTGCTGAGCAAGTATGGTTTCCCTGGGGATGACATTCCCATCGTGAAGGGATCGGCGCTGAAGGCGTTGGAATCGGATGATCCGGACAGTGCCGAGGCGGCGTGCATATTTGAGTTGATGGGAGCGATTGACGGCTACATTCCGGAGCCGGTGCGTGACATAGACAAGCCGTTTTTGATGCCGATCGAGGATGTATTTTCCATCAGTGGTCGCGGGACGGTGGTGACGGGCCGAGCGGAGCGGGGCGTGATCAAGGTGGGCGAGGAAGTGGAGATCGTGGGATTCAAGCCGACCTTCAAGACGGTTTGTACGGGTGTGGAGATGTTTCGCAAGACGCTCGACCAGGGACAGGCCGGAGACAACATAGGGGTATTGTTGCGCGGAGTGAAGCGGGACGAAGTGGAGCGCGGGCAGGTGGTGGCGAAGCCGGGGAGTATCACGCCGCACACCAAGTTCAAGGCGGAGGTGTACGTTTTGAAGAAGGAGGAAGGGGGGCGTCACACGCCGTTTTTTCCGGGATACCGCCCGCAGTTTTACTTCCGCACGACGGATGTGACGGGTGTGATGACGTTGCCCGAGGGGGTGGAGATGGTGATGCCCGGGGACAACATTGCGACGGAAGTTCATTTGATCACGCCGGTTGCATTGGAAAAGGAGCTGCGCTTTGCAATCCGTGAAGGCGGCCGCACCGTGGGCGCCGGTGTTATCACTGAAATTATTGAATGATGGATGGGCGCATCGATCAGATCGGCCCTGAATTGAAAAGACCAGCTCTTCGAGAATAGGAACGGCATATGATGATGACGAATCAGAGAATTCGCATCCGCTTAAAGGCGTACGACCATAAGCTGCTGGATCAATCGACCAGTGAGATTGTTGCCACGGCAAAGAAGACCGGTGCAAGGGTGGCGGGACCGATTCCGCTGCCGACCAAGATCCGAAAATTTACCGTCCTGCGATCACCGCACGTTGATAAGAAGTCCCGGGAACAATTTGAAATCCGCGTACACAAGCGCTTGATTGATATCCTGGAGCCTACTCAACAGACGGTTGACTCGCTAATGAAACTCGATCTGTCCGCCGGTGTCGACGTCGAGATCAAGCTTTAAGCTTTTAGGTGGATGTCCTTTGCTGTGAAAGTGAGCAAATAACCATGAAGGCAATTATTGGACGTAAACTGGGCATGACGCAGATTTTTGCAGAAGATGGCAGCGCGGTTCCGGTTACCATTGTCGAGGCGGGTCCGTGTATCGTCACGCAGGTGAAGACCCCCGAAAGAGACGGGTACTCGGCGTTACAAATCGGCTTCGGTACGCGCAAGGCCAAAAATATCAACAAACCGCTGCGAGGACACATGGAAAAGGCCGGCAAAGGCTATTTTCAGGTGCTCCGGGAAGTGCGCACGGATCAGCCCGGTGACTACCAGGTGGGTCAGGCGATATCAGCCGAGCTTTTTGAGATCGGCGAGCGCATCGATGTGATCGGCACCAGCAAGGGCAAGGGCTTTGCCGGCACCATCAAGCGCTGGGGCTTTAAGCGCGGTCCCTCCACCCACGGGTGCAAGAATGTTCGCGAACCTGGCTCAACAGGAATGGCGACCTTCCCGGGGCGCGTGCTCAAAGGCAAGCGAATGCCGGGGCAAAAAGGCAATAAGCGCATTACGACCATGAATCTGAAGATAGTCGACGTTCGTCCTGAACAGAATTTGATGCTGATCAAAGGCGCCATTCCCGGCTCCAGTAACGGGATAGTTTTCATTCGAAAGACCAATCGCGGCTAGTAGGCGGCGCCATAAAAGAATATTTCTGAAGAATTCGAGGATCACCATGCCAACTGTGGATCTGTACAATACGAACCATGAAGTCGTGGGGCAGCTAAACCTGAAGGACGAAATTTTCGCCGTTCCCGTTAACACGCACGTTCTCCATCAGGTGGTGCTCTACCAACTGGCCAAACGCCGAGCCGGCACTGCTAAGGTCAAGGGGCGCAGCGAGGTTGCCGGCGGCGGGCGCAAGCCGTGGCGGCAAAAGGGCTCAGGCCGAGCTCGCGCAGGCACTTCCCGTTCCCCCTTGTGGCGCGGTGGCGGAACGATTCACGGTCCGCAGCCCCGCTCCTATGAGATCAAGCTGCCCAAAAAAGTCCGCAAGCTGGCATTGAAGATGGCTCTGACCCAAAAGCTCCTGGATCAGGAGTTGAAAGTGCTTGACGAGCTCGCGCTGGAGCGCATCAAAACCAAGGATTTCGCCGCCGTGCTCGATCGGATGCAGCTTGATAAAACGCTTGTGGTTATCCCCGCGCAGAACGAAAAGGTGGAGAAGTCGGCGCGTAATCTTCCCCGCGTGAAGGTGTTACGCTCCGAGGGTCTGAACGTCTATGATCTGCTGAACTACCATGACGTGCTGATGACTCGGGAGACCATCGATAAGATAGAGGAGTCATTAGGATCATGAGTGACACAATCTACAAAGTTCTCAAACGCCCTCTGATAACCGAGAAGAGCACCATTGAAAAGGATCTGCATAACAAGCTGTTTTTCGAGGTGGCTCGTTCGGCCAATAAGATCGAGATCAAGCAGGCTGTCGAGCGGATCTTTAAGGTGGATGTGTTGGGAGTGCAGACTGTAAACATGAAGGGGAAGACCAAGCGGGTTGGGCGTCACATGACAAAGCACCCGGATTGGAAAAAAGCCATCGTCACCATTAAGCCCGGCCAGCGGGTGGAATTTTTCGAAGGCGTGTGATAAGCACTCCCTTTTGGCAATACGGAGAGGACACAGATGGGTATCAAAAAAGTCAATCCGAGGTCTCCTGGTCGTCGATTTCAGACCTATCCGACATTCGACGAAGTTACACGCGGTGAGCCTGAGAAGAGCCTGGTGAAACCGCTCAAAAAGAGCGGAGGACGAAACAGCTACGGGCGGGTAACCGTGTGGCACAGAGGCGGTGGACATAAACGCCGTTACCGGACGATCGACTTCAAACGGGACAAGGAAAACATTCCGGCGAAGGTCGCCAGTATCGAATACGATCCCAATCGATCGGCCAACATTGCTCTGTTGCATTACGTTGATGGTGAAAAACGTTATATTCTGGCGCCTGTTGGCCTCTCCGTGGGTGACGCGGTCATCACCAGTGCCGATGCGGACATCAAGCCGGGCAATTGCCTGCGGCTGCAGAATATCCCACTGGGAACGGTGGTGCACAACGTTGAAATGAAGCCGGGTAAGGGGGGGCAGTTGGCCCGTTCTGCCGGGGTGGGGACGCAGCTCATCGCCAAAGAAGGCAGGTACGCCATTTTGCGCATGCCCTCGACGGAAATGCGCATGGTTCCAATCGAATGCAAGGCCACGGTGGGTCAGGTGGGCAACATCGATCATGAAAATCTGTCCCTGGGCAAGGCGGGACGCAAACGCTGGCTCGGTCGCAGACCTCATGTCCGGGGAGTCGCCATGAACCCCGTTGACCATCCCATGGGTGGAGGCGAAGGAAGAAGTTCCGGTGGGCGCCATCCGTGCACGCCCTGGGGTGTCCCCACCAAGGGATATCGTACCAGGAAGAGCAAGCACAGCAGCAAGCTGATCATCCGCCGTCGCAAAAGCAAATAATGGCTAGGAGGAGAAAAAGGTGCCTCGTTCAGTAAAAAAAGGACCGTTCGTTGATGATCACCTGATGGAAAAAGTCATCAGGGCTAGAGACACTGGCGACAGGAAGGTTATCAAGACCTGGTCAAGAAGGTCCACCATTGTGCCGGAATTCGTTGGAATAACCCTCGCCGTACATAACGGTAAAAAGTTCATCCCCGTTTTCATCAGTGAAAATATGGTGGGGCACAAGCTCGGCGAATTCGCACCGACGAGAACGTTTTACGGACACGCTGGAGATAAAAAGTCGAGAGTTAAGGGGAAGAAATGATGGAAGTCAAATCCGTTAGCAGATTTTTGCGAGTTTCTCCGCACAAAGCGCGTCTGGTGGCCGATCTGGTTCGTGGCAAGGGGGTTGATGAAGCACTGACCATCCTGAAATTCACTCCCAAAAAGAGTGCGCGCCTTGTCAACAAGACATTGCGCTCTGCCATTGCCAATGCAGAGAGCACACAGATGATGGATGTGGATAACCTGTTCGTCAAGACCATCCTGGTGGATGAAGGGCCACGCCTGAAGCGTTGGCGCCCGCGGGCGATGGGGCGCGCCACGCGAATTCTCAAGCGCACATCGCATGTGACTGTTGTCCTGGCGGAAATGTAGCCGCGGTTGCGGAGCAGTACGGTGGGCTAGGCCTGTGTCAACTTATTCGGCTGGAGAACTGTTCGATCATTCGAAACTAATCAGTCAGTCAAAACCTGGAGGTGAAGTTTGGGACAAAAGGTAAATCCAATCGGATTCCGTTTGGGTGTCATTAATACTTGGGATTCCAAGTGGTTTGCCACCAAGGATTATGCGAAGCTGGTGCTGGAAGACCGGCGAATTCGCGATTACGTCAAGGAGCGCCTGTTTCATGCCGGTATTGCTCGCATTGAGATCGAGCGGGCTGCCAACAAGGTGAAAATTCGCATCTACACGGCTCGCCCCGGTATCGTGATCGGCAAGAAGGGTGCCGAAATAGACGCCTTGCGTAAAGACCTTGAGCGGAAGTTCAGACGCGAAATTCTCATCGACATTCAGGAAGTTCGACGTCCCGAATTGGATGCTACTCTGGTTAGTGAGAACATTGCTCTGCAGCTCGTGCGGCGCGTTGCCTTCAGGCGAGCCATGAAGAGAGCGGTCAGTTCAGCGCTCAAATTCGGTTCCAAGGGGATCCGGGTTGCCTGCGCCGGGCGCCTGGGGGGAGCGGAAATGGCCAGACGGGAGTGGTACCGGGAAGGAAGAGTTCCATTGCACACCCTGCGGGCCGACATCGATTATGGCACAGCGCTGGCCAAAACCACCTACGGGATCATCGGCGTGAAGGTTTGGATTTTCAAGGGAGAGGTTCTCCCCTAGTCAGAGACTCCACCCCATCCGTTTCGGCCTGACTCTCCCGGTCATACTGCAGCGGCGGGAAGGCGACCGAATCATGAAGGCCGTCAGGGGGCTGTCAGAGTGGCCGGCGGCCGACGGGTATCGGGATAGATAGGAGAGGTTTCAATGTTAGCACCAAAGCGAGTCAAATACCGCAAGCAGCAAAAGGGCCGCATGAGAGGTGCCGCCTACCGGGGCAGCAGCGTAAGTTTCGGCGACTTCGGTCTGAAGGCTACGGAGTGCGGACGGGTCACTTCCAGACAGATCGAAGCCGCGCGTATTGCCATCACGCGTTATGTCAAGCGGGGCGGCAAAGTCTGGATAAGGATATTCCCGGACAAGTCGATCACCAAGAAACCAGCTGAAACGCGCATGGGTAAGGGTAAGGGCTCACCCGAAGCATGGGTTGCCGTCGTCAAACCCGGGCGGGTCCTTTATGAGATCAAGGGAGTTCCCGAGGCAACCGCCAGAGAGGCTCTGCGCCTTGCGTCTCATAAGCTCCCGGTATCAACGCGTTTTGTATCGAGGCAGGACGTACTATGAAAGCGAGTGCTTTTCGCGAAATGACGAGAGAAGAACTGCTTCAGAAGTTGAAAGAACTTCAAGAGGCACAGTTTAATCTTAACTTTCAGCACGCTACCGGACAGCTTGAAAATACCGCCCAGTTGGGCAAGACGCGGAAAGACATTGCGCGTGCTTTGACTGTCTTGCGTGATATGGATCGCGGCTGAGCGGCATGAGGTCAACGGATATGGAACAACAGAAATTGAACAGGAAGGTACGCCTTGGCACGGTGATCAGCAATAAGATGGACAAGACTGTGGTGGTCACCATTGAGCGGCTTGTGCCCCATCCCATGTACCGCAAATACATCCAGCGGCGCTCCAAGTTAAAGGCTCACGACAGCGACAACAGTTGTCAAATTGGAGACCGCGTACTCATTGAGCAAAGTCGGCCATTGAGCAAGACCAAGCGCTGGACGGTCGTGAAGATTGTGGAACGGGCGGCTGTATAGGGACTTAGTGCATCGGCCGGTTGCGCGCCAGGCGCTGTGCTTGACGGCCCAACACGGTTACGGAGTAAAACATGATTCAATCGGAAACCCAACTCAATGCTGCGGATAATTCTGGAGCAAAGCGGCTCTATTGCATTAAGGTTCTGGGAGGGACTCGCAGGCGTTACGCGACGGTCGGAGACATCATTGTGGTCTCGGTCAAAGAGGCGATACCTAATGCCAAGGTGAAGAAGGGCGATGTGGTGAAGGCTGTCGTGGTGCGCACCAAGAAAGAAGTTCGCAGGCCCGACGGCTCCTATATCAAATTCGACGACAATTCGGCGGTACTGATCAACGCTGCACGGGAGCCCATTGGAACACGTATATTTGGTCCTGTGGCTCGAGAATTGCGCGCCAAACAGTTTATGAAAATCATCTCACTGGCTCCCGAAGTGATATAGCGGGATTGGGGGGAGTGTCTGCTCAATGAAAAGCCAAAAAAAATACCACATTAAGAAGAACGATACGGTTCTGGTGATCGCTGGAAAAGAACAGGGGAAGAGTGGCAAGGTCCTCAGAATCGTTCCCAAAAAGGATCGGGCCATCGTGGAAAAGCTGAATATGGTCAAGCGTCACATGCGCCCGGGTGCCCACAGCCGACAAGGCGGCATACTCGAGCGAGAGGCCCCCATTCATATTTCCAACCTAATGTTATTATGTTCCAAATGTACCGACCCGACCCGGGTGGGCTATAAGATTCTCGAAGACAACCGCAAGGTGCGTTACTGCAAAAAGTGTAACGAGGTCATCGACGAATAACGTCCATCGAAAAGGCGGGCAGTGGAGGCTCTTTATGGCACGGTTGCAGGAATTCTATCAGCGGGAAGTGGCTCCCGGGTTGGCGGAAAAGTTCAAATACAAGAGCCCGATGCAAATTCCCAAGTTGAGCAAAATCATTCTCAATATGGGCTTGGGCGAAGCCATACAGAACATCAAGATTCTGGATTCGGCTGCCGAGGAACTGGCTCACATAAGCGGACAAAAGCCGGTGGTCACACGTGCACGGCAAAGCATTGCAGCGTTTAAACTGCGCAAGGGCATGCCCATCGGGTGCATGGTTACTCTGCGGGGAAGGCGGATGTACGAATTCTTTGACAAGCTGGTCAATGTTGCCCTGCCTCGAGTCAGGGACTTCCGGGGAGTATCGCCCAAGGCCCTCGATGGGCGGGGTAATTACACGCTGGGGATCAAAGAGCAAATCATTTTCCCTGAAATTGATTATGACAAGATCGATAAAATCAAAGGGATGAACATCACCATCGTAACGACGGCGGAAAGCGACGAAGAAGCACGTGAGCTTCTTGCGCGCATGGGAATGCCATTTCGCTAGAAACTTCTGAAGGAGGCTGTTTTGGCAAAAAAGTCGCTCATAGCAAAAGCACAGCGTTCCCCGAAATTCAAGGTGAGAGCCTACAATCGTTGCCCCATATGTGGCAGGCCGCGAGCGTTTCTGCGTAAATTTGGAATCTGTCGCATCTGCTTTCGCAACATGGCCTTGAATGCTGAGCTTCCTGGCGTTATTAAATCAAGCTGGTAATTGAAAGGGTATTAAAAGGAGTGAGTCCAGATGGTCATGACGGATCCCATCGCTGATTTTTTGACCCGCATCAGAAACGCGCAAAAGGCCCGTTTCGACAAATTAGATATTCCTGCGTCAAAGATGAAGGCCGGCTTGGCGCGCATCCTCAAGGAAGAGGGTTACATCAAGAACTTCAAGTTGATCAGGGATAATCGGCAAGGCATCATTCGCATTCATCTTAAATACGGCGAAAATCGAGAAAATACCATATCCGGCATGAAGCGGGTGAGTCGACCCGGATGCCGGGTGTACGTAGGTCATGAAGAGATTCCGCGAGTTCTAAACGGGTTGGGTATTAATATCTTGTCTACCTCGAAAGGCATCATGACCGATCGCCAGGCCCGCAGGGATGGTGTTGGCGGAGAACTGCTCTGCTCCGTGTGGTAGGGTTTAAGGTCTAAACAAGTATTCTCGACGTCTCCAGCGTAGCTCAAGAAGCCGTGATTCGTTGTAGAGGAGTAGAAGTATGTCACGTGTGGGAAAGTTGCCCATTCAAATTCCGCAAGGAGTTAGTGTCTCCTTTAATGATCAGCTCCTGACGGTAAAAGGGCCCAAAGGTAGCCTCACTCGCAATTTGTCGTCCCTCATGGATGTGGAAGTCGGGGAACAGACCATTCAGGTGAAACGCAATGACGATAGCCAGAAGTCGCGTGCGCTTCATGGTCTGACTCGGGCTCTGGTGTACAACATGGTCCACGGCGTGAGCCAGGGTTTTTCCAGAGTGCTCGAGATTCATGGCACCGGTTATCGGGCGGATGTGCAAAACGATGTATTGAATCTCAGTCTGGGCTATGCGCATCCGGTAAGATTCCAGCTGCCTGAGGGAATAGCCGCTGCGGTTGAGCGGCAGACCATAATTCGGCTGGAGGGCATCGATAAGGAACTGATCGGTCAGGCGGCAGCCGACATCCGTGCGCTGCGTCCGGTCGAACCTTACAAAGGCAAAGGCATTCGCTACAGCGATGAACGAGTGTACCGCAAGGCCGGCAAGGCTGGTTCCAAGAAATAGGATTTAGTATTTCGCATAGGGGAAGAAATGGCCTTAAAAACTAATCCGCGTGAAGTGGCAAGAGCAAAGCGCAAGAAGCGGATCCGCAAGAAGCTTGAGGGTACCGCCGAGCGTCCGCGTCTATCGGTTTTTCGCAGTGAGAAACATATCTACGCCCAGGTCATTGACGATGTCCAGGGCGTCACCTTGGCTGCTGCCTCCACACAGTCGCCGGAATATAGAGAATTGGACCCTCCCAAGGGCAAAGTTGGAGCGGCCGAACGTGTCGGGGAACTCATTGCAAAAAGGGCCCAAGCCAAGGGAGTTTCCAAAGTGGTGTTCGATCGCAACGGGTTCATCTATCATGGGCGCGTCCGAGCACTGGCCGATGCCGCGCGCAAAGCCGGTCTGGATTTTTAACCTACTGGCCCTCACATTTTCTAAGGAGACATTGCTTTGGTAACAGTTGAATCGAGCCAACTTCAGTTAATCGACAAGGTCGTACACATAAGCCGGGTCGCTAAGGTGGTTAAAGGCGGCCGGCGCTTTTCCTTTAGCGCCATTGTGGTCGTGGGCGATGGCAACGGCCGGGTGGGTTTCAGTCTCGGCAAGGCCAATGAAGTTCCCGAGGCCATCCGCAAGGGACTTGAATCCGCTAAACGGGGCATGTTTGCCGTGCCAATCGTGAACGGCACGATACCACATGAAATCCTGGGACGTTTTGGATCTGCCAGTGTTGTCCTCAAACCGGCTTCGCCGGGTACCGGAGTGATTGCTGGAGGTGCTGTACGTGCCATTATGGAAGCCGCCGGCATTCACAACATACTGACAAAATGCATCGGCTCACGTAATCCACACAATGTCGTCAAAGCGACTCTCCAAGGTCTCGAGAGGCTCCGCAGCATCGAACAGGTCGCAAAAACCCGCGGGCGTGAAGTTCACGAACTGCAGGCCTGAGGGATGGTTCGATTACATCGAGCAAGCCTGGGCCGATGCTCATCGCCATCGTGGCCCTACGAAGGAAACAGACATGTCCAAGCCCATTCAAGTGACGTTGGTTCGCAGTCCGATTGGTCGTCCCGAAAAGCATCGTAAAGTCTTGCAGGCGTTGGGACTGACCCGCCTGAACAAGAGCGTGAACCTTTACGGGACCCCGGCCGTTGTTGGGGCTATCCGTAAGGTGATTCACCTGGTAGAGGTAAAAGAACTCTAGACTTTTCCACATCTTCATCTGACAGGATGGTTGTTAATGAGACTTGACGATCTCGCTCCCGCTCCTGGAGCAAAAAAAGCAAAAAAACGCGTAGGCAGAGGCTGTGGCTCCGGCCTTGGTAAGACCGCAGGGCGCGGAACCAAAGGGCAGAAGTCGCGTTCGGGAGGAGGCGTGCCGCCGTGGTTTGAAGGCGGCCAGATGCCTTTGCAGAGACGCGTGCCGAAACGGGGCTTCAACAATGTGTTCAAGAAGTTTTACAGCATTGTCAACATCACTGACCTGGAACGTCTGCAGGGAGACGGTGAAATTGGCCCCGAACAAATGATTAGAGCCGGCCTTGTCGGGAAACTGCGGGACGGCATCAAGCTTTTGGGTGAGGGAGAAATTTCACGCCCGGTTACCATTCACGTGCATAAGGCGAGTGCCGCAGCCATCAAGAAAGTTGAGGCGGCGGGGGGACGAGTCGAGCTCATTGCTTCTGCCAAAAAGGAATAAAGCGTGTTAGCGGGTTTTCAAAACATTGCCAAGATACCAGAGCTGAAGCGTCGCATCGGCATCACCTTGCTGCTTCTTGCGGTTTACCGCATTGGCGCGCATGTCCCCACGCCGGGCATCAACTCGGAAGCGCTGGCCGCATTTTTCAGTGCGGCTCAGGGGACCCTGCTGGGACTGTTCGACATGTTCTCCGGTGGCGCCTTAAGCCAGCTTTCGGTGTTCGCTCTGGGCATTATGCCCTACATCAGTGCGAGCATCATCTTGCAGCTCCTGACGGTGGTGATTCCCCATTTGGAGCGGTTGAGCAAAGAGGGGGAGGCTGGGCGCCGCAAGATTACGCAATATACCCGCTATGGTACGGTTGCGTTAAGCATCATTCAGGGTTTTGGCATTGCTTTTGGACTCGAGGGTATGACGGGTCCTGGTGGTGAAATGGTGGTGATGCATCCCGGGTGGTCGTTTCGGCTGATCACGGTGATCACTCTCACCGCCGGCACGGCCTTCATCATGTGGCTGGGAGAGCAGATTACCGAGCGCGGGATCGGCAACGGCATCTCGCTGATTATCTATGCAGGGATCGTGGCGGGCCTGCCCAATGCCACCCTCAACAGTTTCCGATTACTCGACACAGGCGAGATGAGCCTTTTTCTCCTCATCCTGCTGGTCGTCATGATGATCCTGGTGGTGGGCTTCATTATCTTCATGGAGCGCGGACAGAGGAGAATCCCGGTGCAGTATGCCAAGCGGGTGGTCGGGAGGCGTATCTATGGTGGGCAAAATACTCACATTCCGCTGAAAATCAACACCTCAGGCGTTATACCGCCGATTTTTGCCTCTTCAATCATCATGTTTCCTGCGACGGTGGCCAACTTTTTCGACGTTCCATGGGTGCAATACGTTGCCGCCATGCTCACCCCGGACCACTGGCTTTACAACCTTCTGTACGTGGCTTTCATCATATTCTTCTGTTACTTTTACACTGCCATCGTGTTTAACCCGGCAGATGTAGCCGACAACATGAAAAAATACGGTGGGTTCATTCCCGGCATGCGCCCGGGCAAGCCTACCGCAGAGTATATTGACAAGGTTTTGAGCCGCATCACTCTGGGGGGAGCGATCTATGTTTCGGTGGTTTGTGTATTACCGACCATCCTCATTCAGAAGTTCAATGTTCCCTTTTATTTTGGCGGGACCGCTTTGCTGATTGTTGTTGGAGTGGCCATGGACACGCTTGCGCAGATAGAGGCCCACATGCTTTCGCGCCACTATGAGGGATTCCTCAAAAAGGGGAGCGTACGCGGAAGACGATGATCTTCACCGCAAGTCTGCTGCACAGAATTTTGGAGTGAGGGGTGGCAGCCGTGGCCTTGGGAAAGAACGTGGTTTGACCGGAAAGATGGCGTGCAACAAAAAGGAGAGGAAAAATGAACATCATTTTGTTAGGTCCACCGGGTGCCGGTAAGGGAACCCAAGCTAAGCGTCTCATTGACAAATATGGAATCCCGCAAATTTCTACCGGAGATATGCTGAGAGCTGCACTCAAAGAAGGGACTCCCCTTGGGCTCGAGGCCAAAAAATATATGGACAAGGGTGCTTTGGTGCCTGACACGGTGGTGATCGGCCTTGTCAAGGAGCGCATTCAGCAGAAGGATTGCGCCAAGGGTTACATGTTGGACGGGTTTCCGAGAAACGTAAGCCAGGCAGAGTCACTGGACAAAATGTTGACCGAGCTTGGCCAGAAGATTGATTATGTGGTCTGCATCGAAGTGCCCAATGACGAATTGGTGGGCCGGCTGACCGGACGGCGCACGTGCCGCAGTTGTGGTGGCGGCTATCATGTAATGTTCGATCCACCCAAGAAGGAAGGCGTTTGCGACAAGTGCGGCGGTGAACTCTATCAGCGTGACGACGACAATGAAACGACGGTGAAATCGCGGCTGGAAGTCTACTCCAACCAAACGGAACCGCTGATAGATTACTACGAGAAACAGGGTAAGCTTCATCGCATCAATGGCGTTGGCGACATGGGGACGATTTTTGATCGGATTACGGCCGTTCTGGGCTAGAGGACCATGCCTTGATCTTCTTGAAGTCTCCACGTGAAATCGAGAAGATACGAAAATCATGCGCGCTCGTCGCGGAAATATTGCAGCGACTGGTCGAGTGCATCCAGCCCGGCATCACCACCTGGGATCTGGGTGCGCTCAGCGAGCAGTTGGCAGTTCGCCATCAAGCCAAACCCGCTTTCAAGGGATATCAGGGATTCCCGTATGCACTCTGTGTCTCCGTTAACGAAGAAATTGTACACGGCATGCCATCCAAGCGGCGTCGGCTCAAACCGGGCGACCTGGTGAGCCTGGATTTCGGTGTTGTGATGGACGGCTACTATGGTGATGCAGCGGTAACGGTACCGGTAGGGGAAGTCAGCGAGGAGGCCAGGAGGCTTTGCCTGGCCACTGAGAATGCTCTCCATGAAGGGATCAAGCAGGTTGTGGTGGGGCATCGTCTGTCGGACATTTCGCATGCCATCCAACAATACGCAGAGGCGAGAGGATTTTCAGTGGTGAGGGAATTTGTGGGTCATGGAATTGGTCAACGGTTGCATGAGAGCCCACAGATTCCAAATTTTGGACCTCCGGGGAAGGGCGTCAGGTTGAAGCCGGGGATGGTTTTTGCCATTGAGCCCATGATCAACGAGGGGAGCGGGGATATCGAAATGTTGCCGGATCAATGGACCGCAGTGACTGCAGACCGGCGGCTGTCGGCGCATTTTGAACATACCGTGGCGGTGACGGAAAACGGTCCGGATATACTCTCGCGAGCATGAGAATTTGGCTCTTTACGGAAGAGCAGTGAAATGGTATGATTTTTTGTTTTGAATTCGGCAAAGCCCTGGTCGGGCGATAAGGAGTAAAATCGTACATGGCGAAAGAAGACACCATTGAAGTGGAAGGCACTGTGGTTGAAACCCTTCCTAATGCCATGTTTCGCGTTGAGTTGCCGAACGGTCATCGGGTCTTGGCTCATATCTCGGGCAAGATGCGCATGCATTTTATTCGTATTCTGCCAGGCGACAAGGTTACGGTGGAGCTCTCACCGTATGACCTCACTCGTGGCCGCATCACTTATCGATCAAAATCGTGACCGTTCAGCGGGGATAGGTAGAGGGAGAAGATGGCATGAAAGTGCGAGCATCGGTGAAGCGCATTTGTCGCAAATGTAAAATCATACGCCGTCATGGAACGGTCCGCGTCATTTGTGAAAACCCAAGACACAAGCAAAAACAAGGCTAACGGGAGGAACAGGGTTTGGCACGCATCGCAGGCATTGACTTACCTAAAAATAAACGCATAGAGATCGCTCTAACCTATATTTATGGTATCGGCCGGACGACATCGCAAAAGATTCTGCAGCAGGCGGGTGTCGACTACAATACCAAGAGCGATGACCTCACGGAATCCCAGATCAACGCCATCCGACAGATCATTGACTCCGAGCTCAAAGTCGAGGGTGATCTGCGCACCGAAATTTCCATGAATATCAAACGGTTAATGGATCTTGGATGCTATCGGGGATTGCGCCACCGCAGGGGCCTGCCCGTTCGCGGACAACGCACACACACCAACGCACGCACTCGAAAGGGACCTCGCCGGTCCGTCATCGGTAAGCGCAAGAAGTAATCTGGAGGAATCATGGCAAGGGACAGAGGCGCATCGAGGAAAAAGAAAGAGCGCAAAAACATTTTAAATGGAATCGCGCACATTCGTTCTACCTTCAATAACACCATAATCACCATTACGGACACCAGCGGAAATGCCATTGCGTGGTCGAGCGCCGGCAGTCACGGCTTCAAGGGTTCCCGCAAGAGCACACCCTTTGCCGCTCAAATAGCTGCGGAAAACGCGGCAAAGAAGGCAATGGAACATGGTCTGCAAAATATCGAAGTTTACGTGAAGGGTCCCGGCTCGGGGCGGGAGGCGGCCTTGCGTGCGCTGCAGGCGGCCGGCTTCAATATTACCATCATCAAGGATGTGACACCGATCCCCCACAATGGCTGTCGACCCCCCAAAAGACGGCGTGTGTAACAGTTGTTTCAACGCAAAAGAAAGAAACTATAGGAGGAATTAACCTTGGCGCGATACACGGGTTCAGTATGCCGGCTTTGCAGGCGCGAAACCATGAAGCTCTATTTGAAAGGGGACCGCTGCTACTCGGATAAATGTGCTGTCGAGCGGCGTAACTATCCACCTGGTCAGCACGGGCAGCGGCGCGGGAAATTTTCCGATTACGGGTTGCAGTTGCGTGAAAAGCAAAAAATCAAACGCATGTACGGTCTGGTGGAAAAGCAGTTCAAGAGCTACTTTAAGGAAGCCGATCGACAGAAGGGTGTTACCGGTACTAACTTTTTGGTCATTCTGGAACGTCGCCTGGATAATAGCGTGTATCGTCTGGGCTTTGCCAACTCTCGATCCCAGGCTCGGCAACTGGTGCGCCACAACCACTTTATGGTCAATGGCAGAAAGGTCAATATTCCCTCCTTCCTGCTGCGCCCCGGCGATGTCGTCTCGGTCCGGGAAGGCAGCCGCCAATTGGGGTCGATCAACGATGCTCTGGAAGCTATGCCTCGAAGGGGTGTTCCTGCCTGGCTGGAACTCGACAAGACCAAGTACGAGGGAGTCTTCAAGGCGATTCCTACCCGCGAAGAGATGAACCTGCCGGTGCAGGAGCAACTGGTTGTCGAGTTTTATTCCAAGTAGAATCTAGGATGGCATCGAGAGAGACAATTCTAGACGACGCATCTCTTGATGAGGATAGAATATGCAGAAGAACTGGCGCGAATTGATTAAGCCTAAGCGCTTAGAAATCGAAAATAAAGGCCGTCCCGACACTTACGGCAAATTCGTGTGTGAACCGTTTGAGCGTGGTTTCGGCATTACCCTGGGCAACGCGTTGCGCAGGGTGCTGTTATCATCCCTGCAGGGCGCAGCCATAACCCACGTGAAGATAGACGGCGTGCTGCACGAATTCTCAACGGTACCAGGCGTGTTGGAGGATGTTACCGACATAATCTTGAACTTGAAAGAGGTGCGCCTCAAAGTGCATGGCGGAGAGGAGCCCAGACAGCTCATCATAGAAAAACAGGGGGCTGGAGAGGTTGCCGCGCGCGACATCAAAGGGGACGGCCAGGTTACGGTACTCAACCCGGATCAACACATCTGCACGCTGGCAAGAGATGCCAATTTGCGCATGGAATTGACGATAAAGCAGGGCAAAGGTTATGTGCCGGCAGACCGAAACTTCGATGAGAATCAGCCGATTGGTACGGTGCCCATCGACGCGATTTTTTCTCCCATCCGGAAGGTCAATTACAACGTGACCCAGGCACGCGTGGGGCAGATCACAGATTATGACAAACTGACCATGGAAATTTGGACCGACGGGAGCCTCAAGCCCGAGGACGCACTGGCCTATGCTGCAAAAATTCTGAAAGATCAGCTGACAATCTTCATCAATTTTGAAGAAGAAGTAGAACTGTCCGATGAGGAAATTCGTGAAGAGCCGGCATTCAACGAGAATTTATTCCGCAGTGTGGACGAACTGGAACTATCAGTCAGGTCGGCCAACTGTCTGAAAAATGCCGACATCCGCTATATCGGCGAGCTTGTTCAGAAGTCGGAAGCTGAAATGTTGAAGACCAAGAACTTCGGCCGCAAATCCCTCAATGAGATCAAGGAAATTCTTGCGGAAATGGGACTGTCGCTGGGCTTGAAAGTGGAAGATTTCCCGAGTCGGGACGAGATAGAAGAACGTAGAAAGGAACAGGAATAACCATGCGCCACGGAAAATCCGGCAGAAAATTGAACCGATCGACGAGCCATCGAGTGGCTATGTTTCGCAATATGGTGACTTCCTTGCTGGAGCATGAACGAATTGTTACCACCGTTCCCAAGGCTAAAGAAATTCGTCGCTGGGCCGACTGGATGATTACCCTTGGCAAGCGCGGCGATCTGCACGCCCGGCGTCAGGCTCTTGCGGTCATTCGCGAAAAGCAGGTGGTTCACAAAGTATTCGATGACTTGGGACCTCGCTATCAGAACAGGTCGGGTGGTTACACGCGAATGGTCAAGGCTGGTTTTCGCCGCGGAGACGCATCGCCCATGTGCATTTTGGAGCTGATGACCGATTCACCGGGAGCTCCTAAAAAGGCAAAGCAGGTGCCGCAAACCGGCCAGGTTGAGAGAGCTGCGAGCGTGCAGGCTGGACGCGAGCAGTCAGGAAAGCCTGCAGAGCAAACGCCGAGTGCGGCAGTGACGGAAGAATGAGAACCTTACGAGCGCGATGATTCGTTGGAAAAATCCGGCAACCCGCTCATCATGGAGAGCGGGTTGTTCGTTTGTGGCCCAGCGAAACCAAGTCTGCATCACCAGGGGTTAAGCTTCCTCGTCTTTCTGGTAAAAGTAATTGCATTCCCTGCACGTAAAACCGCTCCACATGCCTTTGGCAGCCTTTTCCAGGCAAACATCGTAGTGCAAACAGGCAAAGTTCCTTTCGCCCCTTCCCTCTTTACACATCATGGGATTTTGCTTATTCTTTTCCCCCACCGGTAACGGTACTGATGGTGTAACATGAGCCTTTTCCCTTGCCATATCTGGTTTCTCCTCATACAATATCGCTTCAGTTCGTGAAAAAGCCGCGCCTCGATTGCTTAGACTTTGCGCAATTTAAAAATTATATCTACTAGAGCCCGTTGTTTCCAGTCCTCTTTGCCGGGAATTTTTCCTTCCTTTGAACGCATGACACCGAACCTAATCAATCTGCATCATGGGCCGACTCCAGTGAATTCAGCACAAGACCTTGCCGCCGTTGTCACTCTGGGCTGCTCAAAAAATCTGGTGGACAGCGAGACACTCGCACCGCAGCTGATCCAATGCGGGTACGAGCTCACCTGCGACCTATCCCGGGCGTCCCTCATACTCATAAATACGTGCGGGTTTCTCGAGTCGGCTGTGGAGGAGGGAATCGAAGCCATTCTTGAGCTGGCCGCCATGAAGTCGCGCGGCTGCTGCCGGGATTTGATCGTTGCCGGATGTTTGGTGCAAAGGTACGGCAAAAAGCTGGTGACCCTCTTACCTGAGATCGACCTTTTTCTCGGAACGTCCCATTTTCTTGAACTTGCTGACATACTTCAGGAGCGTGCCCGGGGCAATACCCGAAAATTGTGGATCGGCGTCCCCCAAACTCTTCTCACCAGTGAAACTCCGCGCTTACGATCGAGCGGACAATATTCAGCGTACCTCAAGATTGCCGAAGGCTGCAGCAACCGCTGCACCTTTTGTAAGATACCGCAGCTGCGCGGGGCGTATCGAAGCCGCACCGTCGCAGATGTTGTACTTGAAGCTGAACGGCTGGCAACGGAAGGCGTGAAGGAGATCAACCTGATCGCCCAGGACAGTACCGGATTTGGTGCTGACCGCGGCGATTCCCGGGCCTTGCTGAAATTGCTCGAGGCCCTGGATGGATTGCCGGGAATCGCCTGGATCCGATTACTCTATGTATATCCTGAGCGAATGAGCCGGGAATTGTTGCAGGTTATCGCACAATCCACAAAGATCGTGCATTATCTGGATATGCCGCTGCAGCACTGTGTTCCACACATCCTGCAAGCAATGCGTCGGGGCGGGGGGACGGTGGAGGTTCACGCTTTGTTGGATGAGATGAGATCGATCATACCGGATCTCTCCCTTCGAACTTCCTTGATGGTCGGCTTTCCAGGTGAAACAGAGACTGACTTCAGGCAACTGTTGCGTTTTGTGGAGGCCGTCGAGTTTGATCATCTGGGAGTTTTTTGTTTCTCGCCGGAACAAGGTACGTATGCAGCCAGGCTGCCCTTCCAGGTCGCAAGTGAGATCAAAGAGGAGAGGCGGCATATTTTGCTCGCACACCAGAAGAGCATATCCCGGCGCATCCTCAACCGTCTGGTCGGTCAGACATGGCCCGTGTTGATCGAGGGGGTACATCCCGAAACGGAGTTGCTCCTTAGCGGCAGACTGGCAAGGCAGGCCCCGGAAGTGGATGGAGCCGTGATCATCACCCGGGGGACAGGGCAACAGGGGACCATCGCGCAGGCGCGAATCACGCGCGCTCATGACTATGATGTAGAGGCTGAATTGCTCTCGGGAGAAGAGCGCATTGATGGTTTGCGCGGATCCTAGCCTTTTCCGGGTTGACGGGGCAAAACATTTTGACATGTAATGAGATTTTGGCTATGAATCGGGTGATCAGAAATTGCGGTGACGTGATCACCAGTCTTGAATTCCCTGGACACCCATTAAGAAGCTTGGATGGATGAATAAACTCACCACCTCAGTGCTGGAACCCCTCGTTTCGTGCAGTCTCTGTCCCCCCGAAGCGGAAACGATTAAAGAACGGATCTACGTGCAAATCAAGCCGGATCTTGATCGAATCGAAGCTGAAATCCAACGCCAGCTCAACAGCAGCGTGCCTTTGATTTCAAAAGTGGGGCAATACATACTTGGAAGCGGGGGCAAAAGGCTCAGGCCTCTGCTGTTGATCCTGGCGGCCCGGCTGTGTGGGTACCAGGGGAATGCCGACGCCCCATTGGCAGTTGTCTTCGAGTTCGTGCATGCAGCCAGTTTATTGCATGATGATGTAGTGGATCATGCCGAGTTCCGTCGCAACCAGCCCGCTGCCAAAACCATTTGGGGGAACCCGGCCGTTGTTCTGGTGGGAGATTTTCTGTATTCAAAATCGATTTTGATGGCCGTGCAATATTCCAGCATCAGGATTTTGGAAGTGTTATCGGATGCCACCACAAGAATGGCTGAAGGTGAAGTTTTGCAGCTGGTTCATGCCGATAACCTGGAGATTGATGAAGCGGAGTATTTGCAGGTCGTCACTCGGAAGACTGCGGTACTGATCAGTGCGGCATGCCACATCGGAGCCATCTTCGGCCAAGGCGATACAGCTCAGCAGCAAGCCCTCAGCACTTACGGCCACAGTTTAGGAATCGCCTTTCAATTGATTGACGATACCCTCGACTACACGGGTGATGTGGAAGAGCTCGGCAAACCCGTGGGAAATGATATCCAGGAGGGGAAAGCCACTTTGCCGTTGATTTACGCTTTCCGACATCAAGGGAAAAATGACAAGAAAAGGCTGCGAAGAATTTTCGCCGCAGATGAGATTCTGCCCGAGGATTTTCATGAAGTCAGAGACATCGTGGCCCGTTCAGGCGGCATCGAATACACGCGACGTCTTGCCACTCAATATGTTCGCCAGGCCAAGGAAGCCATCCACATATTTCCATCCCATCCGACTCGACGACTTCTCGAAGACATCGCCGATTATGTAATCTGTCGAAGAGTTTGATCCCTCCCCTCTGCCAATGTGCACCCCGTGACGGGCAGCAACTGAGGTTTGCAGTGCGCCCGAGCACAAAGGGCCGCAGGTTGTTTGCCTGCAACGTTCGTGTTACAGTAAGCGCTACCTGATCGTCGCTCATTCAGCTCCCCTTGGCGATCATCACAAGCGCGATGTTTGCGGGTCTGTTTTGCAGGGCGATGGGCGGCAGTAGTATGCCGACACGAGAACCGGTTTGCAAAGTGAGGGCACAGAGTTCAATGACAGCTGCACAGGAATCTTCGAGTGCCACCGCGCACTACCCCATTTTTGTTTCTCTGGCAGGGAGAGTGTGCTTGGTCGTAGGTGGAGGATCGGTAGCTGAGAGAAAAATCAAGGGACTACTCGATCACCGGGCGGATGTTCGCGTGATAGCCCGGGAGTTGTCTCCCTGGATTCGAGCTCGATGCGAGCAGGGGCAACTGGTTTGGCTGGGAGAGCAGTACAGGGAAGAGCACCTGGATCAGGCAGACCTCGTATTTGTCGCGACCAGCGATGGTGAACTGAATCGCGCCGTTGCCGGGCATGCTGAGAAACGAAGGATCTGGTGCAATATGGCGAGCGAACCGCAGTCGGGATCTTTTTTCGTGCCGGCTGTCATGCAACAGGGGCCGTTGTGTATTGCCGTCAGTACGTCAGGCTTGAGTCCTGCTCTGGCGAGTGAGATTCGCAACAGGATCAGTCAGCAATTCGGCATTGAATGGGCTTCAACCCTTAGATTGCTCGGTTTGCTTCGCCAGCTCATTCAGGCAAGGTGTTGGTCTACCCAGCAAAATCAGCGGTTTTTTAAAGAAATCGCGAAACTTCCTCTGCCGGAATGGATTGCGGCAAGACGGCGGGATCAGATTTTGGAGAGCATCCAGGGCATCTGCCAGCCATGGCTGAGCCGGCAGGAATTGGAACGGGCTGTGGAGCAGATATGGTAACGGTATTTTTTGTGGTCGCCACCATTTGTTACTGTGTCGGGGCCGTTGGCTATCTCATTTATCTTTTTCGCGATTGGGAACCGATTCATCGGGCCGCCTTGGGGGCCCTCATTGGTGGAGCTCTGGCTCAAACCGTGGCGATCATCAGCCAATCGTACCATGTCGGGCACCTGGCTGTTGCCAACAGCCATGAGGCGCTGGCTTTTTTTGCATGGATACTGGTGATCACCTATCTTTTTGTTCAGCTGTGCATCAACCTCAGAATCCTGGGTTCCTTCGTGTCGCCGCTGGCCGTAGTCTTTATGTTGACCGCATCTCTGCTGCCCGCAAAGACGATCCCCACCACCACTGTTTTCCAGAGTATTTGGATGGTCCTGCATGTGGTCACCTTGTTTTTGGCCAATGCACTCTTTGCCCTCGCCTTCAGCGCGGGCATTATGTACCTGTTGCAGGAGAGGCACATTAAGCGCAAAAATTTCAGTTTCCTCTATCCGCGCCTCCCCTCCCTCGAACGTTTGGACAGCATCAATTACTTCTGCCTCATAACCGGGTTCCCTCTCATGACCATAGGCCTTGTGGCAGGGTTTGCTTATGCCGGCACCGTATGGCGTTCCCCCTGGAATTGGGACCCGAAAGAAATCTTTGCTTTGATCACCTGGTTTATCTACGCCATTCTGCTGCATGAGCGATTAGCGGTTGGATGGCGCGGGCGGCGGGCAGCCTGGTTGGCTATCTTCGGATTCTCCGCGATATTGATAACTTTTTTGGGTGTCAACCTGTTTTTTGAAGGGCATCACACCGTGTTCGTCAGGTGAGCTGACCAATGGGCCACATTGTACTCCTGGGTATGAACCACAAAACTGCTCCTGTCGAAATCCGCGAGCAGCTGGCGGTAGCTTGTGCCAGCCAGGCAAACCCTTTGCAGCTCTTTCCGTATTTGAGGCATGTTCAAGAGCTTTTCTTTCTGTCCACGTGTAACCGGGTTGAAATCCTTTTCACCTGCTTGTCCCTGGACGAGGCCACCCAGGAAATTAAGGCGCTTCTGCGAACTCACCTGGGAACTCCACAGATTTCTGCGGCAGAACTTGAAGCCGGCTTGTACGTGCATCGAGACGAACAGGCGGTCAGGCACCTTTTTAGAGTCAGTGCGAGTCTGGACTCCATGGTGGTCGGCGAGCCTCAAATCCTCGGCCAGATAAAGGCGGCCTACAGGGAAGCTATCACCTATAGAACCGTTCGGGTGATTCTCAATCGTCTCCTCCACAAAGCTTTTTCCGTGGCCAAGCGAGTGCGGTCCGACACCATGATAGGTTGTTATGCCGTTTCCATAAGTTACGCCGCAGTAGAGCTCGCTCGAAAGATTTTCGGTGAGTTGGAAGGCAAGAAGGTGCTGGTCATTGGAGCGGGCGAAATGGCGGAACTCGCAGCGGAACATTTTCTCGCTCAAGGGGTCCGGCACATGGCCGTAGCCAATAGAACCCTCGAGCGGGCCATGGCCTTGTCGCAAAGATTCAAAGCCAAAACGGTTCCCTTTGATCACATACTGGATGAGCTAAAGGACGTGGATATCGTGCTCACATCTACGGGGTCTCCGATGCCCGTCCTGACATTTCAAGATGTCAAGTCCAGAATGCGCCGGCGTCGCAATAAGCCCCTGTTCTTCATAGATATCGCTGTGCCTCGTGACATCGAACAACGGGTGAACGAAATCGATAATGTTTACCTCTATGACATCGATGACCTGCAGGGGGTCGTGGAGCTCAACCGAACGGAACGCCGAAAGGAAGCGGAAAGGGCTGAACATATCGTATGGGAAGAGGCCCTCAAGTTTCAGGAATGGCTGCGCACCCTGGATGTCGTTCCCACCATCATCGCACTGCGTGAAAAGGCTGAAACCATCCGCCGCAATGAAATGCGCAAGACCCTGGCGCAGCTCCCCGGCCTGGCCGATAGAGAGCGCCAAGCCATTGAAGTCCTGACCGAATCCATCGTCGGCAAGCTGCTGCATGATCCCATCATGTTCCTCAAGAAGAAGGCAACGCGAGACAGCAAGCAGATTTTTGTCGATCATACGCAGCAGCTTTTCAACCTCACCGATGGAAACAGGCCCCATTCATCCGCCTTGACGGAGGTATTGGCGAATGTTAAGAAGGACAATGAGAATTCACAACAAAAGTAGACGGAAACTCCGATGGCAGATGTGATAGAGTTCGGCAAAAAGGCGCAGGGGCTAAGGGCACTGCAGGATAACAGCGTGCGCCAGCGTAAGATTGAGGCCCTCAGAAAAATATTTCAGTGCACTCGCTGTATGCTCAAGTGTGCCAAATGCGGAATCCAGCTGGAATCGGAAAAACAGGACAACATTCGCTATGCTTCCCCATATCCGTTTTGCCTCAACTGCCAGGAAGAATATGAAGAATACCGGGAGAGAGTGGAAAACAACGAGAAGACACCCAGGTATTACTGGCACAATGACGCCTGGATGAAAGTGTGGGAAATGTGGCTTGAACACCAGAAACTCTTGGATGAATACAGAAAATCAAAAGAATTCCTTCAGCTTCTAGAAGAAGTTGAGGAGTTGATGAAAAAGTAGCCAGCAAACTTTCTAGAGGAGCCTCAGTATGATCGGCGGGATTGGCATGCCAGAGCTATTGGTCATTTTGGTGATTGTCCTTATCATTTTTGGTGCCGGGAAGTTGCCCGAAATCGGAGCAGGCTTGGGCAAGGGTATCCGCAATTTCAAGAAGGCAACAAACGAACCGCTTGAATCATCCGATGACGTAGAAAAACTCGAAAATAAGGGAACACAAGAGTAATAATCGGATAGTTTCAAGGCATCTGAGCATGAATTTTGTGAGGCGGGTCGGCAGTCATTGCAGCCCGCCTTTGATGTTTGAGCTGAAAGCTGGTGCTCAAAAGGGAATATCCTCTTCCGCTGCGCTGGAAGGCTGAGGCGGCAGATCCTCGATGATGGTGCGATTGGCTGCATCCGTTCCGCCTTTTCCCGGACTCATGCTTTGCTGGTTGCTTTTTGCCTGCTGGGGCTGATCTCCCGCGCTTCCGAGGAACTGGATCTCGCGAGCAACAATCTCCGTCGTGTATCTCTTGACACCTTGGGCATCTTCCCACTGGCGTGTCTGTAGTCTGCCTTCCACATAAATCTGGCGGCCCTTGCTGAGATAATTGCCGCAATTTTCAGCGGTCTTTCCAAAAGCTACCACCCGATGCCACTCGGTTCGGTCTTCCCAATTCCCCTCACCCGCCGGCACTCGTTCCGTCGTGGCTAAACTCAATTGAGTGACCGCCGTGCCGCTGGTCGTATAGCGCACTTCCGGATCGGCCCCCAGATGGCCTATAAGTATGACCTTATTTACTCCACGTGCCATGACTCCCCCCATCTGCAATGACTTCAAATTAGACTCAACAAAGAATTTCCTTACCTGTTTCCTACCGCATCGCCTTGCAGAATGCAACACGCTCTTTCAAATTGCCGCAATTCTCATGTTGGACTCCGGTAGTTTGCCGCAGGGTGGGTGGAGGCGCGGTTGTTCGCGCCGCAACCCAGCAAAAGCTCGATCAATGATGGGTTGCGCTATCGCTGCACCCATTCTACACCATGGTTGCCGTCCAAAATGAGAAAGGCTGTTCAAATTGGACTGAAATGCCTGGTTGACTCGTATTGGGAAAAGGTTTACAGTGGATTTGTCTGAGCAAGTTATTGTTTTTTTATCATAATTCGGTTATAGACGGGACTTGAAAGGGGTGGCATTCGGGGCGCCGCCGGTGGGGGCGGTTCATCCATGCGTTCAGGGCCGGCGGCGGTTGGCCGGAATCAATGAGCAAGGGAAAGTATGCAGTTACTTCGTTCGCTTTTCTTTTATGTCTGCCTTTTTTTATCCACCTTCCTGCTTGGGATAGCCGCGGTAGTGGTTGCCTACATCACCAGAAATCAGGGACTTGCCCATAAGGTGGGAAGGCTGTGGGGTAACGTCAATTTGTGGGGAGCGGGGGTGACCGTCAAGCTTTCCGGACTGAACAATATCGATGTAAGCGCTTCCTATGTGTACGCCGCAAATCATCAGAGCTGGTTTGATATATTTGCTATCCTGGGCAAATTGCCGGTGCAATTCCGCTGGCTGGCCAAACAGGAATTGTTCAGGATTCCCATTTTGGGGCACGCGATGGGTTCCATTGGCTATATTCCCATCAACCGCAAGGATCGCAGGCAGGCGTTTGAAAGCATCAGTGAGGCGGCCGGTCGAGTCAGAGATGGGATCTCGGTGGTTATTTTTCCTGAAGGGACCCGCAGTACTGATGGAGTAATGCAGGCGTTCAAAAAGGGCGGATTCATTCTGGCGATCCAATCCCAGCAACCTATTGTTCCAATCAGTATCAGCGGATCGTACCGCATCCTTCCCAAACAAGGCGACTGGAATATCCGCCCGGGAGTCATCCGGATGACCATTGGCAGACCAATTCCTACAGCCGGACTGAGCACAAAGCAGCGCGATCAGTTGATTGCAGCCGTGCGAGAAGCCATCCGCGCCAATTTGACTAAGGGCGAAGGCGGACTGTTGCCGACTAATGAATTCTAGACGCAAAGTGCGGCTCAGCTAACATGGAGTCGGAGGAACGGATCCGCATAGGCAGGAGAGTATGAAGAGCATTTTACCTGCCCGGGTGAAGGTCATTCCCCTGGGCGGACTGGGCGAAATCGGGCTCAACATGATGGCCGTCGAGTGTGGCGAAGACATCATTGTGATCGATGCGGGCTTGATGTTTCCTGAAGATGACATGTTGGGCATTGACATTGTCATTCCCGACTTCACCTATTTGCGGGTCAATCGCCATCGTCTGCGGGCGCTCATTGTCACCCACGGCCATGAAGATCACATCGGTGCGATCCCCTTTCTGCTGAGGGAATTTAGCATTCCCATCTATGCCACTGCCCTCACCGTTGCCCTAATTCGGGAGAAGCTCAAAGAGCATGGCCTCCTGGAACGATCTCAACTCATCCAGGTGAGTGCGCGACAAAAGATCACCGTTGGGGTCTATGCCATTGAGTTCATCCAGATCTGCCACAGCATTCCCGACTGTGTGGGGCTTGCCATACGCACCCCGGTGGGCATACTGGTCCATTCGGGAGATTTCAAGATCGATCACACTCCCATTGATGGCAGACAGCTTGATATGGCCAGGTTCGGTGCTTATGGCGAGGAGGGCGTACTGGCTCTTTTTTCTGATTCAACCAATGTTGAAAGAGAAGGCTATACGCTATCTGAAAAAGATGTGGGCAAGACACTGAGACAAATTTTTCAGGAGAGAACCGGCCGCATAATCGTGGCGGTTTTTGCGAGCAATCTGCACCGTATCCAACAGGTCATTCAGTTGGCCCGGGAATTCGATCGTAAGGTACTCCTCAATGGGAAATCCATGCTGATCAATGTGCGCATAGCCAGGGAACTGGGCTACCTGAATTTCCCCGCGGAAGAAGAAATCGGTTTCCAGGATCTTTCACGCCTCCAGGATTGCCAGGTCCTGATGCTCACCACGGGCAGTCAGGGTGAGCCCATGAGTGCCCTGACCCGCATGGCCTTCAACGACCACAGAAAATTGAAAGTGAAGCCCGCCGACACCATCATTCTTTCGTCCAAGTTCATCCCCGGGAATGAGCGGGCCATCCAAAAAATTATAAATCATTTGTACCGATTGGGAGCCGAGGTCATCCATGAACAGGTGAGTGATATTCATGTTTCGGGGCATGCCTATCGCGAAGAGTTGAAAGCGATGATCAATGTTGTTCGGCCCCGTTATTTTGTCCCGGTGCATGGCGAGTATCGACACCTGGTGAAACATCGGCAGCTGGCTGTAACTATGGGAATACCTCCGGACAACTGCCTGCTTCCGGTCAATGGTGATGTTGTGACGTTTTCGGATTATGGGGCTGCCATTGAAGAGAGAGTGGAAACAGGCAGGGTGTTTGTGGATGGAAAAGGGGTCGGGGACGTCGGTGGTCTGGTCTTGCGGGACCGCAAGCATCTTGCCGAGGATGGCCTGGTGGTGACCTCGCTTGTGATCGACAAAGAAACCAAAGAGATCTTGAGCGGACCGGATATTTTCACCCGGGGATTTATCCTGGAAGACATCAAGCCGGAGATCCTCGATGAGGCGCAGTGTGTGGTGCTCGAGGTTTTTGACAAACTGCTCGATCAGGGTTTTGAATTTGATCCCGCCGACCTTCAGGCCGATATTCGAAGAGAGCTCAAACGCTTTTTCAACAGGGTCCTGGAACGCCGTCCGTTTATTTATCCGATCGTAATTGACGTTTAGGAGGTTGTCCGAGACTGGTGGATTCCTCTCTCTCCTTGAGGCGATGGGTTTGGGGTGAGATTTGGATCACCCACCGGTGTGATCACACCCCTCGTTGAGGGGGCGGACTATGCCCACCAAAGGCCCTGGATGGCGGGCAGAGTCTCTTTTGGGTACAGTTCATCCGCAGGAGCAAGGGAAGATCACTGCGTGGGGCTGTTGTACTTGCTTTGTGATGAGATGGAAGATGGGAGGATTGTTTCGGTGGACCAGAAGAAGCATGAGATTTGGGCCGTATGTGTGGCGATACCCACGTTATTGGTCTTCTTCAGTCTGCTCTCATTCCATTCCTCCGACCTGACCCTTTTCAACGCATCATCGACTGAGCAGCCTTCTGCCAACTGGATCGGTTTCCCGGGTGCCAACCTGGCGTGGATTCTGTACTTTTTGTTGGGCATCGGCGCGTATGGAATTCCTCTCGCCGGTTTCTGGGTCAGCTGGTTGTTATTTCGGGGGCAGGCAACAATAAATTACGGCCGACTGCAGTTGCTGGGTGCTGTGCTGCTGCTTTTGAGCGGCGTATCGCTGCTGTCCATACACTATCCGGTGGTGCACATTTTCGGGCAGGAAATCAGGTCAGGAGGCTGGATTGGATTGCTGATCGCCGCAACCATGGTCACGAGACTCCATGAAGTGGGCGCCCATGTGCTGCTGGTCGGTGTTTTTCTCATATCCCTGCTGCTGGCCACTCCATTTTCTTTGCAGGCGACCCTCAGCTGGACGGCCAAGGTTTTACAAAACGGCAGACGCAGCTTCACGCAATGGGTTCAACAGCTCCTGCGTCGATCTGCCCTGCGGCAGGCTGAGGCACCACCGGTATCTTCTCCGACGTTGAAGCGTATCACCCATGTGCAGGCGGAGTCTTCTGCTGCCGAACCGGTGCAAGAGCCAATTCTGCCGATTATGCCTTCGGTCCGGATGGTTGAGAAAGGGGCGGCGTTGAGTCCGCAAACGAACCACCCCGGCCAATATGCTCTGCCTTCGCTGGATATCCTGGACAACTATCAGATAGAAAGTCACAAACCGAACTGGAAAAAACTGGAAGAGAATTCGGCGATTTTGGAGCAAAAGCTGGCGGACTTCGGTGTTCAGGGGAAAGTGACGGGAATTTGCCCCGGACCGGTCATCACCATGTACGAATACACTCCGGCTCCGGGCATTAAAATCAGTCGGATCGTCGGCCTCTCCGACGACCTTTCCATGGCCCTCAAGGCCATCAGCATTCGCGTGGTCGCCCCGATACCCGGTAAGGCTGCAATAGGCATCGAGATCCCCAATCAAAGAAGGGAATTGGTGTCGATACGTGCCGTCCTTGAGTCGGAAGTGTTCTGCGCTTCGACCGCTCCCCTCACCATGGCCCTGGGCCAGGACACGACGGGCCAGCCGGTGGCGGCCAATCTGGCCAAAATGCCCCATTTGCTCATTGCCGGGGCAACCGGCACCGGCAAGAGTGTCGGTATCAATACCATACTGAGCAGCCTGCTCTACCGCAACACGCCCGATGATGTGCGCCTGCTGCTCATCGATCCCAAGCGCATCGAGCTCAATAGCTATGAGGGCATTCCTCACCTCATTCATCCGGTGGTAACCGATGCCAAACTGGCAACAAAAGCGTTGCGCTGGGCGGTTCAGGAAATGGAGCTGCGCTACAAGCTGCTGGCTGACAAGAACGTACGCAACATCGAGAGCTACAACAAAGTCTTTGCCAAGGAAATCGGCAAGGCCGTGCGGGAGAATCATGCCGCCGGTGATGAAGGCAGCGGCCTCGCGCATCATCATCTGCCTTATACGGTCATCGTCATAGACGAACTGGCGGACCTCATGATGGTTGCTTCCCGGGAGGTGGAAGAGTCCATCATTCGGCTTGCCCAAATGGCGCGAGCCGCCGGGATTCACTTGATTCTCGCAACTCAACGTCCGTCCGTAGACGTTCTCACCGGGATCATTAAAGCCAATATCCCCACGCGAATTTCCTTTCAGGTTTCCTCGCGCATCGACTCGAGAACCATCTTGGATAACTCCGGTGCTGAAAGCCTGCTCGGTTCAGGAGATATGCTGTTTCTGCCTCCCGGTACCGCCAAGCTGCAACGCATTCACGGGGCATTTGTTTCTGAAGCCGAGGTACAGCGTCTCACACAATTCTGGCGGATGCAGCAGATCAGAGAGGATCCTTTGCGTGATCGGGTAAATTTCCAGGAAGAGTCCTCCCTCGATGAATTGAGCGAAGAGGATTTGGATGAAAAATACGACGAAGCGGTTCAGCTGGTCCTCGAAACTCGACAAGCTTCGATCTCCATGCTGCAAAGGAGACTCCGGGTGGGGTACAATAGAGCGGCCCGTATGATCGAGGTCATGGAGCAGCAGGGGATTGTGGGGCCCTCTGACGGAGTTAAACCGCGTGAAGTTTTGACTGTCAAAACCCCTTGAATTCAACATGATGAGAAAATCGAACATGAAAAAACATCGTCTATTATCTATCATGACCGTATTTTTTGCCTGTATCTCGGTGCTGCCTGACAAACCGGCCTGTTATGCCGACTCCTCCCTTTCCATGGGGGAAATCCTGAGAAGATCGGAGTCGCATTACCAAGGGCTCAAAGGCTTCACCGCGGATTTCCTGCAGCTGACTACCTCGGCTGCCACCAACACCATCACGACCGAGGCGTCGGGAGTGCTCTACTATCAGAAACCCCGGCAGATGCGCTGGGAATACAAGGCGCCCGAACCTCAGGTCTTTGTGGCCAACGATGGCTTGGCATGGCTTTATGTGCCGTCGGAGCGGCAGATTTCACTGTTTGATTCCAAGGCATTTTTCGAATCGCCGCTGGCTCAGACTTTTTTTGACGGCATTAGTGGCCTGCAGAAGCATTTTGAAGTGAGTCTGGAGCACACCAAGTCGAGTTTGACAACGGCCGTGCTGAAGCTCGTTCCGAAAAAAGAAGATCCCAACATAAAACAACTGCGGTTGTGGATAGACCTCAAGACGTATCAGATCGACCGGGTGGAAACCCAGGATGCGCTGGCAAACACCAATCTGATCATGCTCAAAGGGCAAAAACCCGCTCCCAACCTCAAGTCCCAATTGTTTCAGCTAAGCATCCCGCCCTCAACCCTGGTTGTCGACACCGAGGGGCGGGAGTTGCCGCAAGCAGAGATAGACAGGCTGAAAGCCAAGCTTTTGCACCCATAGAAAGGTTTATGATCGATGACGATGGATGGCAGGGACCTGATCCTCAAATTGAAAGAAGAAAAACGAGCAATAGTTCTCGCGCATAATTATCAACCCCCGGAGATCCAGGATATTGCCGATCTAACGGGGGATTCTTTAGAACTGAGCCGTCAGGCTGCTTCCACGACGGCTCAGGTGATTGTTTTCTGTGGCGTGGCGTTCATGGCGGAAACAGCCGCAATTCTCAATCCCGACAAGAGAGTCATTTTGCCCCGGCCGGATGCCGGCTGTCCGATGGCCGACATGATTACTGCTGAAGACATGGTCGGCATCAAACGTCAGTATCCCGGGACGCCGATTATCACTTATGTGAATTCGACTGCGGCAGTCAAAGCCGAAAGCACTGTCTGCTGCACCTCGGCCAACTCGATTCGGGTGGTGGAATCATTTTGCAAGGAGGACTCCGTTTACATGGCGCCGGATCAAAATCTGGCCAAGTATACAGCCCGTCATACACAAAAGCAGGTGTACTACTGGCATGGCTACTGCCCCATACATCACGAACTGAGGGCGGAGCAGGTGCGGCAGCGCAAGGCGGAGCACCCTGATGCCCTGTTTCTGGCTCATCCCGAGTGCCGCCCCGAGGTGCTGGATCTTGCCGATCACGTCCAGAGCACATCCGGAATGCTTCGATACGTAACCGAATCACCTCACAAGTCGTTTATCATCGGGACGGAAAAGGGCATACTGTATCCTATGCGGCGGCAAAATCCTGAGAAGCGGTTCTATCCTGCGTCCGACCGTCTGGTGTGTGCCGATATGAAAAAGACCTCGTTACACGACGTCATCAACTCGCTCCAGACTCTGGAACCGAGAATCACGGTGCCCGAAGCGATCCGCATCAGGGCGCTGGGGGCCGTCGAAAAAATGCTGGCGGTGAGATAACCGATCATGGTTGACAATCGCGCTTCGGTGAGCCGTCCGATCATAGCCGTTACCATGGGCGACCCGTGTGGGATAGGCCCGGAGATTTTGGTCAAGACGTTCCTGCTGCACTCGGCTGCAGAGGATTTTGTTCCGCTCATTGTGGGTGATCCCCGGGCACTCGAACGAGCTGCCGACTTGCTGGGTGCTCCGCGCAAGTTCGCGTTGATTCAAGATGTACAGGAATTGAGCGCAATGGCTCCGCGCATCCCTGTAATGGCGCCTTGTGAGCTCACCTGGTCTGACCTGGCTTACGGGCATCCTTCGGAAGACGCTTCCCGGGCCTCGGTTCAATACATCGAAGTGGCGGCAGAACTCGCCTTGCAGGGGAAAGTTCAGGCCATTTGCACGTGCCCGATTCACAAAACAAATTTGCACCAGTGCGGCTTTCCCTTTCCAGGGCATACCGAATTCCTCAAGGATCTGACTCAAGCCGAAAACGCCGTCATGCTGCTGGCAGGACCCAAATTGAAGGTGGCTTTGGCCACCATCCACATGGCCCTCGGCGAAGTTCCCCGAGTGCTCAACAGGAGCGCCTTGACCACAGTCATTGCAATAACAGGCCGGGCATTGCTGCGTGATTTTGCCATGGCCGCCCCGCATCTCGCTGTTGCCGCCCTCAATCCCCATGCGGGAGAAGCGGGCAGATTCGGAAGTGAAGAGCTGGAAACCATCGAACCCGTTGTCGAGTCGTTCAGTGAAACGGATTTTACCGTGAGCGGCCCGTATCCCGCTGATACTCTTTTCTATCGTGCGTTGCATGGCGAATTCGATGCGGTGGTCGCCATGTACCATGACCAGGGACTCATTCCCATTAAGCTGGTGCATTTTCATGATGCCGTGAATGTCACCCTGGGATTGCCCATCATCCGGACGTCGGTGGATCATGGCACTGCCTATGATCTTGTGGGCACAGGCAAGGCACACGCTGGAAGCCTGCAGGCGGCTGTGCGAATGGCCGGTCTGCTGGCAAAAAATCGTTTTTGCGGGCAATGACACCGCCCCATCTGATAAAAAATGGGGACACATTATCCTCTGTGGCGAAGTTGAGCCGGATGTAGAAACAATACAACATGCCCATGGACCAGATAGTCATTTACGGTGCCCGCCAGCACAATCTCAAAAACATCACCCTGTCCATCCCGCGCAATCGCTTGGTCGTCATTACCGGGGTGAGCGGGTCGGGAAAATCTTCTTTAGCTTTTGACACCCTTTTCGCCGAAGGCCAGAGGCGCTATGTGGAGTCTCTGTCAACATTTGCACGCCAGTCTTCGCGCCGCCTGGATCCGCCCGATGTGGACGAAATTCAAGGATTGAGCCCGGCTCTGGCCATCGAGCAAAAAGGACTGCAGCGCAGTTCCAGGTCTACCGTCGGCACCCTCACCGAAATCTATGATTACCTTCGCCTGCTCTACCTGCGTGTGGGCACACTGTACTGTCCTCACTGTAAGATACCCGTTAAGGCCTACACCATTCCGGCCATGATCGGGGATATCAAACAATGGCCCCCTGGGAGTCGCCTGCTGATACTTGCTCCCCTGGGTAAGCTGAAAGAATCCGAGCTCACAACCCAGCTGAAAAAACTGCAGCGCGATGGTTTTGTCCGCATCCGACTGGATGGACGCGTTTTCGAACTCGATCCGCTACCTTTGATTGCACGGCGGCCCGCCTGCCGACTCGACCTTGTGGTGGACAGACTGATTCTTGACGATTCGCGGGAACGGCGTCTTGCAGAGTCGTTGGAAGTTGCTTTGAAGATGGGCGACCGGAAAGTGTCGGTCGCTCAGGTTGACGGCGAGGAGAAGCAGTTCAGTGAGGAACTCCGATGTGTCGCTTGCGGAGCTGGATTCCCCGAACTTACTTTGGGTCTTTTCTCCTTCCAGCACCCGGCTGGAATGTGCCCCTTGTGCAAAGGGCTGGGATATCACCGGGAGAGCCGAGACGATCCCCCCGGCGGCGAGACCAAAAAGAGAGCACACCCGGCGCGCAAATCGGGCAGCACAGGTGTGGAGGATGATTTGCAGGATTTTCTGGACCATGAAAAGCGTGATCCCGTCTGTCCGCACTGCAAGGGAAGCCGCCTCAATGAAACTGCCCGTTCGGTCCTGTTAGACGGAAAAAGCATCGCAGAAGCATCCCGGTTGAGCGTTCCCACCATCAAATCGTGGTTATCCAGCCTGCATTTCACACCGTCGCAAAAACAAGTGGCGGCCAGACCAGTCGAAGAGATGATCAATCGCCTCAGTCTTCTAGAGCAACTCGGCTTGGCCTACCTCTCTCTGGATCGAGCTGCGCCGACCTTGTCCGGCGGCGAGGCTCAACGGATACGACTGGCAAACCAGATCGGCAACCAACTCTCCGGTGTCCTCTATGTGTTGGACGAACCAAGCATTGGCCTCCACCCGAGGGATCATAACAGGCTCCTGGACATCCTCCTGCGGCTGAGAGACAGAGGAAACTCGCTTGTGGTTGTGGAACATGACAGGCAGACTATTGCTCAGGCGGACTATGTGGTGGACATGGGGCCAGGCGCCGGAGCTCAGGGCGGTGAAGTGATCTACTGCGGACCTCCGCAAGGCCTGGCGCGAACCCCTCAATCTTTGACGGGATTATATCTCTCGGGGCGTGAAAAGATCGCTCTGCCTTCCAGGCGCCCGCCTTTCGCCCATGGTGCTCTGCACGTGAAGGGGGCAAGCGGGCACAATCTGCGCAACATTTCCGTTGCTTTTCCCCTGGGATGTTTGACCTGCGTTACCGGGGTGTCCGGTTCCGGGAAAAGTACCCTGGTTTTCGATACGCTCTACAAATGCCTCGCCCAGAAGATCTATCGCAGCAAAGTCCCTCCCGCACCTGTGCAATCCGTCGAGGGCGTCGAACAGATCCAGAAAGTGATCCTGGTTGATCAATCACCCCTTGGCAGAACTCCTCGATCCATTCCAGCAACCCATACCGGCTTGTTTTCGTTAATTCGCCGGCTCTTTGCCAGACTCCCCGAATCCAGGGCGCGAGGCTACAGTGCCGGTCGTTTTTCTTTCAATGCTCGTGGAGGGCGGTGCGAAGCCTGCAAAGGCGAGGGGTTTCAAACGATTGATATGTTTTTTTTGCCCGATGTCTATGTCACCTGTCCGCTGTGTGGAGGCACCCGCTTCAATCGGGAAACACTCGATATTCTCTTCAAGGGATCATCCATAGCCGATGTCCTCGATATGACCGTGCAGGAAGCGGCCGGCCTGTTTGAAAACGTCCCGGCAATTCGACGTAAGCTCGCCACCATGCAGGAAGTGGGCTTGAGCTACCTGCGGCTTGGTCAGCCGGCTACAACCCTTTCGGGAGGCGAGGCCCAAAGGGTCAAGCTCGCCGGTGAACTCTCCCTCAAAACGTCGGGAAAAACCCTCTATATTCTCGATGAACCCACCAGCGGTCTGCACTTCGATGACATTAGAAAGCTGCTCCATGTACTGCAGCGCCTGGTCGACAAGGGGCATACGGTAATCGTTATAGAACATCACCTGGATGTAATCAAGACAGCCGATCACATCATTGATCTCGGTCCCGAAGGAGGCGCGGGGGGAGGGCGGATTGTGGTTTGCGGGACTCCGGAGGAGGTTGCGCAGCACGCTGCTTCACTGACGGGTCAATATCTGAGGCAGGAGCTGGGCAACTTGAATGAGCCCGAATCTTATCCGCCAGAGGAGAGGTGGTAGGCGATACAATCCAGCTTAATGGTGAAATCGACATTTTCCACGTGGCAACAGTCGGGGACCTGAATCTGCACCGGTGCAAAGTTCAGAATGCCGTTGATTCCTCCCAGAACCAGTTGATTGGCAACGCTCTGGGCGGCGCTGGCAGGGGTCGCGATGATGCCGATATGGGCCTCGCGCTCTTTAACAATTTCTTCCAGCTCATCGACATGATTGATGATCAGACCGTTTGGCAGGCGTTTGCCGACCTTCTGCGGATCCACATCAAACGCCGATGTGAAGATGTAGCCGTGTTTTATAAAATTGCCATGGCGTATCATGGCGGACCCCAAATTGCCCAGGCCGACCATGGCCAGGTTCCAGTTGCGGTTAAGGCCGAGGATTTCCTTGATCTGGTTGATCAAATCACTCACCCGGTAACCGACACCGCGCACCCCAAATTCTCCGAAGTAGGCCAGGTCCTTACGAATTTGCGCCGGATTCACACCACACTGCTTGGCTAATCGCTCAGAGGAAATCACGTCCATCTCCTCTTCAAGCAGATCCTGCAGGGTCCGCATGTAGATGGACAGCCGGTTGATTGTCGCCATGGGAATTTTGGCAAATTTCATTGCTTGGCCCTCAATCGCTGGCTTGTGGCCGATCGATGCACAGGTCCGAGTTGCACTCTGGTTGAAACCATTAACAATGTGATATTATTCACATTATGGGGCCGAAAAAAGGCCCAGCCGGAACCCTCGCTACGCAGAACCGGCGGGAGTGCCACAAGGCACTCCCGCCATGTTCTTCTGCCTAAAGCGAAAGGTTCTTAATGAGCGGCTAGACCAACGAATCCCTGGATCAATGTGGATACCGGGTTGGCGTAGATCAGGATCAGTGCGACAACCAAAGCGTAGATACAAAGAGATTCGATCATCGCCAGACCGATCAGCATGGTTACGGTTACCTTTCCGGAAGCCTCAGGGTTACGTGCAATACCTTCCACCGAGCTCTTTACCGCAATGCCCTGGCCGATGCCGCAGCCGAATGCAGCAATGGCGATACCGAAGCCGGCGGCGACGGCCGAATACAGGAAAAAGCGAAGACCTTCGACTTTTTCAGAAGCGCCGGCCCCTTCCTGAGCAAGAGCGACCGTTGCAAGACCCAGCAGAAACAGCGTTGTCAGTAACCCAACTTTCTTAGACATAAATCTTCCTCCTTGTGAATGTTAAATGAGAATTTGAGTTGATAAAAAATATATGCGCGGCCTTCCTTCGACCCTTTACCGCCTGGGATTAATGCGCTTCCTCGATTGCTCCGGCAAAATACATCATCGACAGTAAGCAAAAGATGAAGGCTTGGATGAAACCGGTGAACAGACCGAGAAACATCATTGGCAGCGGCGCCAGATAGAGCCCCGCCAGGAAAAAGAGAATGGCCAATACCAGTTCTTCACCCATAACGTTGCCGAAAAGACGTATCGAGAGGCTGAGAACGCGAGCAAAATGACCGATGAGCTCGATGGGCATGATCAGCGGGGTAAGCCACCAAATGGGGCCCATGAAGTGTTTGATGTATTTGACCCCGTGAAACTTGACGCCGATAATGTGCGTGTAAACGACAACGATCAAAGCACACGCCAAAGTCGTATTGATGCTTGCAGTTGGTGCAAAAAAGCCGGGGACCATTCCCATGTAGTTGCTCACCAGAATGAAAAATCCCAGGGTGGCAATGAGTGGAAAAGCGAATCGCCCCTCTTCCCCGGTGATGTCGATCATGAAATTTTCGATCCCGACAATCACCGTTTCAAAGAAATTCTGTCCCCCTCTGGGAACCATCTCAAGACGCTTGGCAGCCATTGCGCCAAGGATGAGCAACAGGGCCATGACCACCCAGGTGTAAGTGACATGCGGCAACAGCACGAGTTGCGTGAACGTCTTGGCCTCACCCGCACTGGCGACTACCGGCAGGCCCAACTTTTCAAATAACACATTCAAAAACAATACCGGGTGCTCCATACGCTACCTTCCCCCTTTTCTCACCTGCATCAGTAAAAACTCATGCGCCCCAACCGCTGCAATACTCAAAACCACCAGGGACAAACCCGCGAGTAGCGCGATGGGGTTGGCCCAACCATAGTAAATCACCGCAAAAATTATAAAAAGTGTTATTAGGAAGCGCAGATAGTAAGTGACGAACAGCCCCCCTTTACGGGGAACATTACCTGCACTCTGAAACGCCCTTCTCAGCTGCCACTTGAGTATCTGAAAGCTGGCGGTGGCAATGGCTCCGCCCAGGAGAACTCCGAAAGCAATAGTGTAAGAGAAAAACAGCCACGCCCCAAGAGTTGCTGCTACCAACAGGCCGATGTTTGTCCATTCGATACGCCGCAGGAGCCTTTCGTCCGTAAGTAATCTCAACCAGTTCTCTGACTTTCTAATTGTCCCTCTGCTGCCTCTTGATAAAGCGATAGTAGTTCAAGAAGCCCGCAATAACGCCGAATATCATGAAAACAAGTGCCAGCCATGGGAAAGTGTTAAACCGTGAATCCAGCCACACTCCAATTCCCAAACCGATAAAGATGGCAAAGGCGACCTGGAATCCCAGTGTACTGGCAATGCCCAATTGCTTGAGCAGCTTTTTGGTGTCTTCTTTCATGTCAGACTTCGTGTAAATGTTCACAGACGTCCTAGCACAGCCCTATCCTCAAGTCAACGTTTTTTTCTCGCCGGCCGTTTGGTAATGCTGCTTTACCCGCACAAACGCTTCTTCTGCGGCGGCAATCGTTGCATCCAAATGCCTCCGCTCATGTGCCGTGCTTATGAAAAAAGCCTCAAACTGTGATGGGGCCAGATAAACTCCGCGCTTGAGCATTTCTTGAAAAAAAACGCTGTACGCCTGGGTGTCGGCCTTCATGGCACTGTCAAAATCACGTACGCGGGTGCCGGTGAAAAATCCGCACCCCATGGAACCGACGCGATTGAGAGTAGTTGCTACACCTGCCTTGGCAGCGGCTTTTGTGAGGCCTTCGGCGAGATACGCCGCCTTTTCCTCGAGTTCTGCGTAAACGCCGGGATCGCTGAGCAGATCAAGCGTAGCCAAGCCGGCACTCATGGCCAGGGGGTTGCCCGAGAGGGTGCCCGCCTGATAGACTTTGCCCACAGGTGCCATGTGCTCCATGATCTCTCTTTTGCCGCCGTAGGCGCCAACCGGCAGACCTCCCCCGATGATCTTGCCCAGGCAGGTCATGTCTGGAACGACTCCATACAAGGCTTGGGCTCCGCCGGCAGACAAGCGAAAACCGGTGATGACTTCGTCGAAAATGAGCACAGCCCCATGCTCATCGCATAACCTGCGCAACCCCTCAAGATATCCCTCGGACGGCGGGACGACGCCCATGTTGCCGGCCACCGGCTCGACTATGATGGCGGCGACTTCTCCGCCAAATGCGGCCATTGCCTTGTCAACCTCGGCCAAGTCATTGTAGGGCAATGAGTGGGTATGCTGCACGATTGCATCGGGTACTCCCGGGCAGCCGGGGATCCCGAAAGTGGCCAGTCCTGAGCCGGATTGCACGAGCAGACAATCCCAGTGGCCGTGGTAGCAACCGTTGAATTTTATGATCCGGTTCCTGCCGGTGTAGCCTCGTGCCAGGCGTATGGCGCTCATGGTCGCTTCGGTACCGGAATTGACCATGCGCAGCAGTTCGATGGACGGCACCATTTCGACCACTTTGCGCGCCATCTCGTTCTCCACTCTGGTGGGAATTCCGTATGAAGTCCCACGGTTGGCTGCCGTTTTTATGGCTTCAACTACTTTGGGATGGGCGTGGCCGGCAATCAAAGGCCCCCAGGAACAAACATAGTCGATGTAGCTATTGCCATCCTCGTCTATAATCTTGCAGCCACTGGCCTGCTTGACAAAAATCGGCGTCATCCCTACGGCCCTGGCAGATCGCACCGGGCTGTTGACGCCTCCAGGAATCCATTGGCAGGCTTCCTTGTAGAGCTGTTCGGATCGTTCCCACTGCATTGTTCTCCCTCTCTTCTCGTGAACGGTTCCGTGTCGCGTCACTCTTCCTTAAGCTTGAGAATTTCTCGATGGTAGGCAGCCATCAGTTCGCTCAGACGCAGCAAACCTTTCAGGCCGGTTTCGTCATCCACTATAGGCACACGGCCGTATCCCGATTGCAGAAACTTCACCAGCGCATCGTAGAGAGTCTCATCCAGCCGCACGCTGACGGGAGGTGTAGCCAACTCACCGACCACCAGGAGGTCGGACAGTTGATCCTCGAACAAAATGGCGTGCAGGTTGGGCAGCGACAAAATGCCGCGCAGGTGAAAGTGATCGTCCACCACCGGGAAGAATGATTCTTCTGTACGCGTGAGCATGCGCTTCAGGGTAGCAAACGTCATATCCTCGGGCAGGCTGGTGACGGGCGCATCCTCTCGATAAATGTCTCTCACCGTCATGGTCTGGAGTATGTTGATGACAGCGTCATTGCGATGGGCCGGGGATTGAAATTTATTGTGCACCTGCTTCTCATACAGGGACCAGCGCTGGGACAGGAGAAGTGCCACCACCGAGGTGAACATCAGGGGCACGACGACGGCGTAGCCTCCGGTCATTTCAGCGACCATGATCAGGGCGCCAATAGGTGCCTTGGCCACACCGGCAAAAAAAGCACCCATGCCAACCAGGGCGAATGCTCCCGGATCGGTCACGATACCCGGGAACCAGCCGTGGCTGATTTGCCCGACCACTCCCCCCAGCATTGCGCCGATAAACAAGGACGGTCCAAAGACGCCGCCACTCCCCCCGGAAGAGATGGTAAAAGAGGTGGCAATGATCTTGAGCAAGGCCAGGTTCATCATCAGAACAACGGGCAGATTGCCCTTGAGGGCTTCCTGAATAACACCGTAGCCGCCACTCAACACCTCAGGACGCCATAGACCTATCAGCCCTACGCCAAGCCCTCCCAAAGCGGGAATCAGAACCCTTTTGAGCCGCAGCTTACGAAAAAAATGATCGCGCAGGCCATAAAAAGTTTTTACGTAGACATAGCCGAATGGCACACAGACCAGGCCAAGAATCGCATAAAACAACAACTCCAGGGGATGCCCAAAGCTTATGGTGGGGATGGCAAATATGGGCTGGTTGCCGAACAGGTAGGTGAAGATGGAGTTGGCCACGACCGATGAGACGATGCACAGCACGATCCCTTCTGTTTCAAAATCTTCACTGTACAACACTTCAATGGACGTCAGGGCTCCGCCCAGAGGGGCTCGAAAAATGGCACCAAGGCCGCCGGCACATCCAGCCAGCAGCAGCAAACGTCGGTCGCGCACGCTCAACTGAAACGTGCGTCCGAGCCACGAGCCAAAACCGGCTCCGATTTGAGCGATGGGGCCTTCACGGCCGGCACTGCCCCCGGTCGCCAGTGTGATCAGGGAGGCGAGACCTTTGATATAAGGCACGCGTGTGCGGATCACACCCTGTTTGTTATGGAAGGCGTCAATCAGGGCATCGGTTCCATGCCCTTCGGCTTCCGGCGCCCACGTGTACACCAGAAAGCCGGACAGCAATCCACCGATGACGGGAAGAAGGAATAAAACCCAAGGGTTGAAGGAGCTTGTGGAAGTGATTTCAACGAGCTGCTCACCGGCGGGCTTAAGATAATCGTAGCCGGCGAGAAATTCGAAAGTGAAGTACTTCATCCATTCGAGGCATAAGAAAAAGGTGCAGGCACCCAATCCGCTCACTATTCCGATCACTACACTGTACAGCGCCCACCGCAATAATTGGTGTTGTTGCATGTAATCACGGATAGAAATAGGTATATTCACTGGATCGTTGCAAGTCCTTTCATCTCTTGTCGGTCACAGTAATCTCATACTGCTCCAAATGGAAATTTGCTTCTCCCTTCACCAATATTCGTGCATGCAGTCGTTCTTCAACCTGTTCGAGGTAGACCCTTTCCTCATCGCAGAAGCGCGCCGCCACTTCAGGGTGAGCCAAGATCATGATGTTCTGTCCGAACAGTTCCTTCCTTTCCCTTTCCAGTTCCCGCAGTATCTCATAGCAGACCGTCTGCTTGGATTTCAGGTAAGCTTCGCCGTCGCAGTAGAAGCAAGGCTCGCACAGAACACGCCCGATGCTTTCCTTGGTGCGTTTGCGGGTCATCTCAATCAATCCCAGGTCAGACATGCGCAGGATGTTGGTCTTGCTCTTGTCCTTACGCATGGCGTCCTTCAATGCATTGAAGACCTTTTCGCGATTGCTTTCCTTTTCCATGTCGATAAAATCAATGATGATGATGCCGCCCATATTGCGCAGGCGAAGTTGACAGGCAATTTCCTTGACCGCTTCCAGGTTGGTCTTGAGGATGGTTTCCTCGAGATTGCGTTTGCCCACGTAGCGCCCCGTGTTGACGTCTATGGCAGTCAATGCCTCGGTCATCTCTATGACGATGTACCCTCCTGATTTCAGCCAGATTTTTTTGCTCAACGCGCGTTGAATTTCCATCTCGATGCCGTACGCGTCGAATACCGGCTCGTCTCCTTCATAGAGTTCCACGGCGCTTTGCAGTGATGGCGTAAAGGTCTCAATGAAGTTCAGGACCTTGCGATACTCACTCTCGGAATCGATGATCAAGCGGTCCACTTCCTTGGTGAATAGGTCGCGCACGGCGCGCAAGGTAATATCCAGTTCCTGATAGACAAGAGACGGCACCGGGGCGTGTTCGGCACGACGCTGGATGTTCTGCCACAATTTCAGGAGAAAATCCATCTCAGCCTGTAGCTTTTCCGCCTCTTCTCCTTCCGCCGCCGTGCGCACTATGAATCCGCAATGGGGAGGTTTAATGGCGCAAGTCAGCTCCCGCAGTCGCTTTCTTTCCTTCTCGTTATCAATCCGTCGGGATACGCCCACATGGTCCATCATGGGCATCAAGACCAGGTGACGTCCGGGCAGCGTGATGTGCGTCGTGATCCGCGCCCCTTTGTGGCCGATGGGCTCCTTGGCCACCTGCACCAGTATGTCCTGCCCTTCCTGCAAGCGGTCTTCAATGGGAACGTCGCAATGCTCAGGATGAAGATCCAAGACCTCCTTGATTTCCTCGTCCAGTACCAGCGACTCATTCAGTTCCTCGGCTTCGTCCTGTTCGTGGCCGTTGCCGCAGGAATCCAGAAAAAGCTGCTCCAGGTCTTCCAGCGGATGATGCACGTCGTTGACATAAAGAAAAGCGGCCTTTTCCAGTGCAATGTCCACGAACGCGGCTTGCATGCCCGGCAGTACCCTCACTACCCGTCCCTTGTAGATGTTGCTGCCAATTCCCCGGTCGGAATTGCGCTCCACATGAAGCTCCGCAATCTGCCCGTTTTCCACCAGAGCGACACGAGTTTCATAGGAATTAGCATTGATGATGAGCTCGATGGACATCCTCGTTTTCCTCCAGTCCAGCAAAGGGGATGGCCCTCACTTTGCAAATGCGGCAGCCTGATGCAATATCGGTAGATTCTCCCAGGAGGCGTTCCAGGATCATGGTGGGCCTGAAACACAGTCCCGGCGCTTCATGTAGGTCCATTTCCAGGGAGGATTCGTCCACTGGTCGTAAATCCAGCAGGATTTCACTCAATTGGGCCGTGACCATCCGTTTCTTGGTCCTCTTACTGAGGGTTTCCTGTCCAAGTCTCGGCAGATTTTGCAGTATAATGCGAACAGCCCAGGGAAGCAAATCGGAAACCCGATAAGTGACCTTGTGAGCGACTTCTGCCGGCGAGCGTTGAGCGACTTTTTGCACCCGGGCGACGGTTATGCCTTCAGGCAAATGGACGTTGAGCAGCGTGGCAATCGCTCGGCAATCTCTTTCCCGGGTGAGGGAGAGATAGGCTTCTTCGATGAGGCTCTCCAGCCCCAGCGGCAAAGCCTGCCCGAAGGAGAGCTTCATATGCGGATGAAACCCGAGACTGTACGCGGCCGGCAGAGCGGCACGGCGGACCGCTCGTGCAAAAGCCTGAGCCACTTCCAGTTGGCCAAAAAAACGTGCATCTCCCAGCCTGGCATATTGCAGCTGATAGAGATGGGCATCAGTGTTGCCCGGCTCGACGGTGTTTCGGCGAACAATCGCTATCGGCTGTCCTTCTGCTGAATCATACAGGCGGGGCTTGACCTCCTTGTGATCGCACACCCCGCAGCCGTCGCAGCCATGCCGGCGGCAATCGCGCGTGTACTCTTCATTCAAAGCTTTCTGATACTCACGCCACAAATAGTCTTTGTCTACTCCTGCCGACAGATGGTCCCACGGAAGAATTTCATCACCAGCACGCTCGCGCTGGGCGTAGAACGCCATATCCAGCCCGCTGTCATGGAACGCGCATTGCCACACGTCTTCGCGCAGCATTTCCGTCCACCCGTCAAATCGAGCTCCCAAACGCCAGGCTCGGGTCAGTACCTCTCCCAGCCGCCGGTCGCCTCTTGCAAAGACGGCTTCCAGCAGGCTGTGACCTGGATGGTGCCATTTCAGGCGCAATCCGGGCCGCTTAAAGCGTTGCTGCAAGCTTTCCAACCGCCGTTCCACCGTTTCGCGGGTAATTTGCGGCACCCACTGAAAAGGGGTCTGCGGTTTGGGGACAAAGGTTGCAACTGAGACGTTGATTGCCGCCTTGGACCGTTTGGCCAGCTCCCAAACCCGGCGGCAAAGTGCTGCCATCGCCTCCAGGTCATCCTCGGTTTCGCTTGGCAGTCCCGTCATAAAGTACAGCTTCATCAGCCGCCAGCCCAATCTGAAGGCGGTTTGCGCGGTGCACAGCAAATCCTCGTCGAGAATGTCTTTGTTGATGACCCGCCGCAGCCGCTCGCTGCCCGCCTCGGGGGCCAGGGTAAAGCCGGTCTTTCTGACCCGGCGCACCAGTTCCATGAGCTCCGGCGTGAGAGTCCCCACCCGCATGGAAGGTAATGAAACAGCGACCTGTTCGTGCGCAAATCGCTCCACCAGCGCTGTCAGCAACGCCTGTATTTGGCAGTAGTCGCCACTGCTCAAGGAAAGCAGCGAAAGCTCCTCGAAACCGCTGCTGGCCAGCGCTAGTTCCGTGCGCTCCAGTACTTGTTGTGGATCGCGCTCGCGTACCGGTCGGTAGAGATAACCCGCCTGGCAGAAGCGGCAGCTCCTGGTGCAGCCCCTGGCTATTTCGACACCGAGTCTGTTGTGCACAATGTCCAACAGAGGCACCAAAGGGCTTTCGGGAATGGGTGAGGCTTGATCAAGGTCCATTACCAGCCGTTTTTCGACCCGGGTATAATCTGAGAAGAGGGGCTCGATGCCGGCGATTGTGCCGCTCGGGTGGTAGGCAATGTGGAAAAAGGATGGAACGTAAATCCCCGGAATCTTGCGAATCTCTGTAAGAAATTCATGTCTGGAAGCGGTGTGCCGCGAGGTGTTCCATTCCCGGAATGCCTGAATCAGCTCCGGCAGTACCTGCTCGGCCTCGCCCAGCACAATGAAGTCGAAAAAGTCTGCCAGGGGTTCGGGATTGAATGCGCACGGTCCGCCGGCGGTCACCCATGGATGATGGGCTGCGCGCTCTCCACTCCTCAGCGGGATGCCGCCCAGGTCCAGGATGGTGAGTATGTTGGTGTAGCTCAGTTCATATTGCAGGCTTACGCCGACAAAATCGAATGCGTTAACAATGCGTTTGCTCTCGATACTGCGCAGAGGCTCTCCAGAAGCTCTGAGTCGTTGTTCAAAATCCAGCCAGGGGGCGTATACCCGGTCAGCCATGACTCCCTGCATGGCGTTGAGCTGGTGGTAAAGCAGACGCAATCCCAAATGGCTCAAGCCTACTTCATAGGTATCCGGAAAGGCCAACAGAAAATGCACATCGGCCTGTTCGAATTCTTTTCTGCAGGCATTGATTTCGTTCCCTACATAACGTCCCGGCTTCTCTATTCCATGTAACAGTCGTTGCATCATAAACTATTCTATTCCCGTCAGGGGGGCTCAAATGCGACATCCAACCGCATGACCCCATCCGCATATGCATCGCCACGCACAACGGATAATTCCCGCAGAAGTTCCTGTGGTCCCGCTAACCGCCATTTCCCACGCCCGACATGGGCCAAATAAAGCGTCACCAGCGTGACGAAGAAAATCGTTTATTCCAACTGGTTGCGGACAAGGCGGCGGCGCGAATCCGCGCTCCGTTCGCTGTCTGCTGAACTATGCTTTGTGCTGCCCGTATAAAGGCGACATGGCCCGCAACATGGTCACCACCTGGGACAAGGTGTCCACCGACTTGTGAATCTCCTCTTCCGTGTTCTCCTGGTCCATGGTGAATAAGAGCGTTCCTATTGCCCCGTCGCCCAGCGCTCCCATGGCTTCCAACACATGCGACGCCTTGGCGGTGATCGACATACAGGCGGAAGCGCCGGCAACGCTGATCCCGCGCATGTCCATGTGGAGCAGCAAGGCTTCTCCTTCGACGTAACTGATGGACACGTTGACCAGTCCCGGCAAATGGTTGTTCGGATCGCCGTTGAACCTGACCTCATCAATCCGATCCGATATCTCACGCATCAAGAGCTTCTCCAATCGGTGACAGGTATGGGTCCGCTCCTCCAGGGCCGCCATGGTCAGTTCCGCCGCTTTTCCCATCCCCACAATACCGGCAACGTTCTCGGTTCCCGTGCGCCGTCCGTCCTCCTGACCGCCCCCATGAAACAGGGGCCAGAGTTGCACGCCTTTTCTGCAGAAAAGCGCAGCCGCACCCTTGGGTCCCCCGAACTGATTCGCCGAGAGGCTCAACAAATCCACTCCCAACTCGCCCACATTCACCGGAATACGTCCGGTGGCGGCGACCGCATCGGTGTGCAGCAGGATGCCGCCTGCACGCGTGCATCGAGCGATTTCAGCCAGAGGCTGAATGGTTCCCACTTCGTTGTTGGCCAGCATGACGGAAACCACAGCCGTGTCGGGTCGCAGGGCCCCGCGTACCGCATCGGGATCTACTCTGCCCAGAGCGTCAACCGGTACCAAGCTGATGGCGAAGCCAAACTGCTCCAGAGCCTTGGCGGCATACATCACCGAATAATGTTCTATTGAAGAGATAACCAAATGCTTTTTCTCATGAATCTGGTTGAGCGCCGCTCCCTTCAGTGCCAGATTATTGGATTCGGTGCCGCATGAGGTGAAAATGATTTCTTCTGTTTCGGCCCCTATCAAACGAGCTACCTGCTCCCGGCTTCGAAACAGGGCGTCCTGGGGAACTTCGCCGTGATGGTGGATGCTCGCCGGGTTCCCGAAATGTTCTTCCAGGAAAGGCAACATGGCCTGCAATACTTCAGGTTTGATGGGTGTCCCGGCGATATGATCCAGGTAAATCCGTTGTTTTGTCATCAAAAAAGACCCTCCGCTCAAGGTACAACATCTGATCATTGACATTCAAATGGTGCGGTGATGGCGCATGGTGAAAAAATTTGGAACTGGTCTTTATACTTTTGATCGAGCTCTGCAGTCAACAGAAAAGACTTGTGCAGCTCGCCCCCAAGAGCCATCTTCACCGATCAGGCTTGAATTTCTCCTTGCAATCTTCCAAGGGCCATGCTAAGAGGTATGCGAATTTTTTCTCTTATTATCCTCTCGTCTCACTATGCAATCAACGGGAGAACAGAATATGTATATATGTAGAAGGGTATAAGCGTACTCGAATCGCCAATCTGGACAAGGAGGAAAGATCATGAAGGTGTTTATCGGTGGAATTGCAGCGGCATTCTTGGGAATCATCGGGATCTTCGTTTTTTTTGGTCCCTTCCTGTATCTGCTCGCGGGTGCTGTGCCTCTAATGCTGTTGCTCGGTGGTGCCATGGCAGCCTACTTAGGATATGACGAGGTGAAAGATAAGCTTCCTCTGAAAAAGAAAGAAGTGGAGGAAGTTGCCAGCCAAGCTGAAAGCAAGCTCAAGGAAGAAGCCGAAAAATATAAGCAGGAAGTCGATAAGTTAAAGGCCGAGTTGGAGAAAGCCAAATCGGAGAGCAGCAAGGAAGAATAAGCTCGCCCGCCATTGCGTATGCTGAAAACACCAAAGCCGCCTGCCAGCAGGCGGCTTTGGTGTTTGTGCCTGGTTCCAGCCCTTTTACCGTCATTCTCCGCCGCCCTCCGCCGCCTGGCTGCCATCCTCAGGCATGCGCTTCCGCCCAGTTTTCCCCCCAACCCATTTCGACGGTGAGAGGTACGGAAAGGGGCCAGACCTGCTCCATTCTCTCCCTGATCAATTCACGCGCGTCATCCAGCTCTTTCACCGGGACTTCGAACAGCAGCTCGTCGTGCACCTGCAGCAGCATTGCCGTGTTCAGCCTGGCCTGATGCAGGGCGCCTTCGACATCGATCATCGCTTTTTTGATGAGATCGGCGGCCGTCCCCTGAATCGGAGTGTTGATGGCCAGGCGTTCCCCTTGCTGCCGCACGTTGCGGTTGCGGCTGTGTAATTCCGGGACGGCCCGCTTTCTTCCGAGCAATGTTTCCGTATATCCCGCCTTGCGTGCCGTCTCAATGGAGGCGTCAATAAACTGCTTTACCCCGCGATACCTTTCGAAATAGCGGTCAATGGCCGCCTTTGCCATGGTGTTGCTGATGTAGAGCCGCTGTGCCAGTCCGAAGGGGCCCATGCCGTAAATGATGCCGAAGTTGATGGTTTTGGCCTGGCGGCGCATTTCCGGGGTGACCTCCAGTGGGGGTATGCCGAACATTTCCGCCGCCGTTCGCCGGTGGACGTCGGCATTTTCACGAAATGCCTGGACAAGATGCTCGTCCTGGCTGTAGTGGGCCAGAATCCTCAATTCGATTTGCGAATAATCGACCGACAGCAGGCAACAGTCGGGCGATGCGATAAACGCTTCACGAATTTTTTTCCCCTCTTCCGAACGGATAGGGATGTTCTGCAGATTCGGGTCCGAGCTGCTGAGCCGTCCCGTTGCCGTCACCGTTTGATTGAAGGAGGTATGAATCCTTCCGGTTTGGGGATGGATCAGCTTGGCCAGGGCATCGGCATACGTTCCCTTGAGCTTGGCGAGGCTCCGGTAGGCCAGCACGTGCTCAGCTATGGGATGTTCCAGCGCCAGTTGTTCCAACACATTGACATCGGTCGAAGGACCCGTCTTGGTTTTCTTGATTACGCGCAGCCCGAGCTTGTCAAACAGAATCTGGGCCAGCTGTTTGGGCGATTGGATATTGAATTCCTCTCCGGCGAGCTCATAGATGCGGGCGGTCTGCTGGTCCATGGATTTTTCCAGCTCGATGGAGAGAGACTCCAGCTTGTTTGAGTCCACCAGAATTCCCCGATGTTCCATGCCTGCGAGAATCTCGATGAGCGGCAGTTCGAGAGTTTCATAAAGAGTGACCAGGCCGGAGTCGGCCAGCTTTTGCTTTAATACGGGCATCAAGCGCCAGGCGATGTTGGCATCCCCGCAGGCGTATTCGGCCGCCTGGGTCACGTCCACCTGCTGAAATCCGATCTGATTTTTGCCTTTGCCCGTCAGGTCCGTATAAGTGAGCATCCCCTCACCCAGATGCTCTGCAGCGATCCGTTCGAGCCGGTGGGAACGTTTTTCCGGGTCCAGCAGATAACTGGCCACCATGGTATCAAAGGCGATCCCCCTGAAGTCGATGCCATGCTGCTTGAAAACGACCCATTCGTATTTGGCGTTCTGTCCGATTTTGCCGAAACTGTCCCGGGACAGCAAAGGTTCGAGTGCTCTCAGCACCCTTTCCCGGGAGAGCTGCTGATCACTGTTGGGACCCTCGTGGGCGACCGGCACGTAGTACGCTGAGTCATCCTCCCAGCAGAGGGCCACCCCCACTATCTTCGCGAGCATTGGGTCCTGCGAGGTGGTCTCGAGGTCTATGGAAAACTCTTTGTGGCGTTTCAGCCGAACAATCAGGTCATCGAAATCTTGTTGACTCGATACAAGGCGGTTGTCGATTTGCGCCTTGTTCGTCTCTTCAGCCACCGGGCCAATGTCGCTGTGTTCCTGGCGCAGCGCATCAATGAGCGTTTTGAAATCGAGCTCGTCGTACAACCGGGCAAGGTCGGCAAGCGACGTCGGCTGTCTGGCAAAATCAGCCAGTCCGCGCTCGATGACGACATCCCTCTTGAACCCCACCAGTTTGCGGGACAAATAGGCCGCCTCTCGATGTTCCAGCAGTTTTTTCCGCACCGAAGGGGGAGTGACGTCTTCGATGTGAGAGTAGATTTCCTCCAGCGAATCCCACTGCTCGAGCAACGCGCGCGCCGTTTTTTCGCCCACTCCTTTGACCCCCGGAATATTGTCCGAACTGTCTCCCATCAGTGCGAGAAAATCCTTCATCTGCCGGGGCGTCACCCCGTAGCGCTCGGCTACTTCCCGCTCACGGAACACCTTATCCTTCTGCGGGTCCCACTGGCGTATGTGGGGATCTTGAATCAACTGCATGAGGTCTTTGTCCGCCGATACGATCACCACGTCCAGGTCCTGATCGCGGCTCCATCGCGTCAGAGTGGCGATCAGATCGTCCGCTTCGCAGCCTTCCAGTTCCATTTGAGGGATGCCGTGATAGTGCACCAGATCCTTGATATAGGGGATTTGCACGGTGAGATCTTCGGGCATCTTCTGCCGGTTGGCCTTGTAATCGGCGAAAATCTCGCTGCGAAAAGTCGGGCCGGGAGCGTCAAAGACCACGCACACATAGTCCGGGTCTTCATCGCGCAGCACCTTCAGGATCATCTGATTGAAGCCGTAGACGGCCTGGGTGGGCATGCCCTTGGCGTTGGTCAGCCGCCCTATGGCGTAAAACGCCCGGTAGATATAGGAGCTGCCGTCAATAAGGTAAAATGTCTTGTTCTGGCCCATGATCATTGTCTCGTCTCGATTCCGAAGGATTTCCGGAATCGTCTATTGGGGGTTGGAGGGCAGGGGGAAGGTAATCCAGGTTCACATGACTCATGGCGTGAAAAATGTTGCCGCGCACCTTGCGATTGCTGCGGTACAGAGTGGTCAGAAGAGAACGGATCTGTTGCCGCTTGTTGTTGTTCATCGACGGGCAGCAGTTGGCAAGGACGGGCAACGAAAGCTGTCTGCAGAGACGTTCCACTTTTGCAGCGGGTACCAGTGCGAGAGGTCGAATGACGCTGATCTCGCCTCCGAAGAACGGCTGCCTGGGCATCATGGAAGCGGTTTGGCCGCCATAGCAAATGTTGATGAAAAAGGTTTCAATGAAATCATCCTGATTGTGCCCGAGGGCGATCTTGCCGCAGCCCAATTCCTGAGCCTTGCGAAATAAGGAGGTCCGGCGCAGGCGTGCACACAAAAAACAGGGATTTTCCCGGTTCTCGTCGCTGTGCGCCCTGATGCCGTGATCCGTTCGAACGATCTCATAGTCAAATTGTTCTTTTTGCAGGAATGCTTCGAGTTGCTCCGCCGCTGCACCATCAAAGCCGGGATCGATGTGAATCGCCACCAGCCGATAATCGATGGGGATCCGTTTGAGCCGCTCGCGCAGCAGCCAGAGCAACAGCATGCTGTCTTTGCCGCCGGAAACGGCAACGGCGATCCTGTCGCCATCCTCGATCAATTGGTAATGGTGCACCGCCCGGCCGAGCAGACGACGAACTTCCTGGTTGATGTAGGCCATGTGAGCGTCGCTTCCCTTCCCCGAATCCATCCACGCGCGTCAACGGCGGTCGAAATCCTGCCCTTGAAGGTTGAGGTAGCTTACGGCGTTCTTGATGCCCGCCAGGGTCAGGTCCTCCATGGGAAAAATGCGCTGTATGTGCGGGATGCTGACACTTTCCCGCGACCAGCGATAGCGCGGAATGGGGTTCAGCCAGATGCTGACGGGATAGGCGGTGCGCAGCTCCTGCAGCCACTCATAGCCGGGTTTGCGCACGCTGGTCATGATATCGAGGGAGCCGTGCGCAGCCATGAGCTCCGATGGAGCCATATTGGCGTCGCCGATGACAATCAGCCGGGTGGACTGGCCCTCGCTTGTCAGCTTTTCCCATTTGATCGGCCGGGTCCGCCGAACATCCTGGTAAACCGCCCCGTAGATGCAATTGTGAAAGTAATAGTAGCTCACATCATTGAACGCATCGCGGATCTTGTTGAAAACGGTCTTGACCAGATCCACGTAAGGGGTCATGGAATACCCGCCATTGTCCAGGAGTATGATCAATTTGATGCGATTGCGCAGTTCACGCCCGAAAACCAGTTCGATTTCTCCCCCATTCCTGGCCGTACGGGCAATGGTTTCATCGATGTTGAGCTCCGTTTCAGGGCCGGCGGGGCGCAGACTTTTAAGGGAAGTCAGGACCTGCCGCAGATTTTCCGTCGCAAGAGTCCGCGTTTCGCTGTAATTGATGTAGCGCCTCTCGCCGATGACCTTCTGCGCGGTGCCGTGGACGCTTTCCCCATACACCCGAATGCCTCCCCCCTGCAGGCCGCTGTGGCCGTATGCCGACCTTCCCCGCGTGCCCACCCAGGTGTGGCCGCCTTCGTGACGGCCCTGCTGCGCCATGACCGTTTCATAAAAACGGGCGAGCAGTTCCTCGTTGTCCAGTTGGCGGATCTCTTCCGGGGAGAGTTGACCGGTCTCGATTTGTTCCCGCAGCCATTCCTGAAACGGTTTTCCGCCCAGCAGTTGTTCCCAGTCGGTGATGCGCCGGGCCGCATCGCCCCCCATGAAGTAGGCGGCGAAAACCTGCTCGAAGGTGTCGTAGAATTCCACTCGCTTGACAAAGATGAGTCGAGCGAGCAGGAAGAGCCGATCCACATCGGGTGCCAGGCCACGCTGCAGAGCCCGATAAAGCTCCAGAACATATTGCACACTCACCGGTATGCCGGCTTCTCTCAGCTGATAAACAAACCCAATCATGCCAACCTTCGCGTCATGCCCTCAATGGCTCCATCTTCTTGCGGCGCGGCATCTCCCTCAAAACCGTCCCGTCTTGCTGCTTCCCTTGAACTTCAGAAGGTCCTGGGTGCGCTTGAGCAGGCTGCCGATATAGGGGATATCTCGTCCTGCACCGGGGCTGCGCAGGTCTGCCTGTTTGAGCGCTCCGACCCAGTCGAGCAATTCGGCGGTTGCCGGCGGCTTCTCGAAAGGCTGATCGCGCAGCCGGTAAAAGGTGGTCAAACACGTTTCCACGAAGGGCTCGGGAAGTTCCGGGAAGTGCAGCGAAACGATCATGCTCATCTCTTCCGCGGAAGGGAAGGGGATGTAATGGCAGAAGCAGCGCCGCAGAAATGGATCAGACAGTTCCCGCTTGGCGTTGCTGGTGATGATGATGATGGGCTTCACCCGGGCGGAGACCTTGTGGTTGATCTCCCGGATGATGAAGGCGCCGTCCTCGAGGACATCCAACAAGTTGTCCTGGGTGTCCGAGTCCGTCTTATCGATTTCGTCCAGCAGAAGGACTCTCCGGTCTTCCGCCAGAAAGGCCCTTCCGATGGGGCCGAAGCGAAGATAATCCCAGATGTCGTTCACATTGCGGCCGGTATCGCCGCAGCCAAAGCGTGAGTCGTTCAGGCGCAGCACCGTATCGTAAACGTAGCACAATTCTTCGCCTTTGAAAGTTGACTTGCAGCGGGCTTCCTCCATTTGCAATCCGAGAGCGCGGCAAATTTCAAAAGCGAGCTGGGTCTTGCCCGTTCCCGCTTCTCCGGACAATAGCAAAGGCTTTTCCATGGCGATGGCCATATTGACAATTTCACCGAGTTCCGGGGAGAGGTAGTAGCGGTCAGTTCCATCAAATCGCATCGCAGTTCTCCATAGGGATTGAAAAATCCAGTCGTAATTCTTGCCGGAGTGTCAGGGGCGCCGTTTGACGAGGGCGGTGCACGCCCGTTGACCTCAGTGCACGGTACAGCGCAATCCATAAGAGCGCTGCTGCTCCCCGCGGGGCCTTTGCGCACTCGGTGGACAAGCACCCAAAGGCCGATCCTGAACCAACTCCGGTCTGTTCATGATAGTCAAAACAGAACCCGTTGGCAATAAAGAGGCTGAATTGAAACCGGGTGAAGGTGCAAAAAGCGCTTGACAGCTGAGCGTCTCCTGGTATAAGGAACAGGCTTTGTTCGACCCAGAAGGTTATGCGCCCGTAGCTCAGTTGGATAGAGCGTCGGACTTCGAATCCGCAGGTCGCAGGTTCGAATCCTGCCGGGCGTACCAACGATCCAGCCGCGAATGGGCCGTTAGCTCAATTGGTAGAGCAGCTGACTCTTAATCAGGAGGTTCGGGGTTCGAGTCCCTGACGGCCCACCAAGAACATCAAGGACTTACAGAGAATTTCTGTGGGTCCTTTTTGCTTTCTGCTAACCTATTGCGAACCTGACGCGGCATTGCCAACAGCTGCTGACTATCAGCAATATGCAAGCCCCATAGTCATGACCCTGCGCCTGCTCAGCCATCTTTACAAGGTCATCCACGCTGTATCGAACGAGCCTGCCTACCTTGTGATACCTGGGGCCTTGCCCTGGGCGCGCCAGTTAGCAAGCGTTTTTTGATTTATGCCCAATATTTCCTCAGCCTCGGAAGGGGTCAAAAACCTTTTCATCATTTGCGTATTACCTCCTTCCCTGATCGATAGGTTTCATGGCTTTATAAGCCGCCTGTTTAACCTTCTATCTGTCCAATTTTTGAAAGGTCTGTCAACCGCTGCATCCATTTTCTTATCAACACTTTAAGTAATCCAGCAATTCTCATTTTGGGTTTTGTCGAGTTTTTCGCACTTGCTCCCAGGTGATGCGAGGGCAAAGATATAGCCTGCGTCTTCTGGTAAGACGTTTCCGAGTTCAATCTTGTCTGTAGTTCGTGTTGCGGGCGGGCAATATACGCTGAAGATGTCCTCTCTACAATCCATCGCTTATCCAGGTGCAGCGCGCGTAAGGCCCTTTAGCATAAAGTCCAGGAGGTGTTGCCAGCTATCAAAACAAATGTAGCGGGTCAAGGCCCGTAGGTCATCGAAGAATGTCTTGCGTGACGGTAGAATCTTTCGAAGCCGCTGGTAGTCTTGGTCGGTCCATTCCAAGACGGTATGGAACAAAAAGGCCAGCAGGTTGAAGGCGACCAGCAGTGAGGACAGGTGCTGCTTGCCGTGTCCGTAATTGTGTTCGAGATTGTAGCCTTTGGTCTTCAGCGTATTATTGTTCTCATTTTCTACTTTCCAGCGGCTGCGGCCACCGGCGACAAGGATCTCCACATTATGATCGGTAATCTTAAAATTGGTGGCAAAGGCATTTTTGTAGAGCACTTGACCGTCTTCTTTGGAAATGGTCAACTCCATCCAGTTGACTGTCAATGCATCTTCGGTGTCGCGCAGAGGCACGTCGTTGGCGTATTTATAGGTGTAGATCTCCCGCTGCTTCCCATTCCAACGGGTGATAACAAATTGGTTGAGGTCTCCATGCTGCTCCAGCAGTTCCACCCATCGATAAAGGCTTTTATGCGAATCGGGCTTGCACACAAACAAGAAGTTGAACCCCTTGGAGAGAACCAGCCGGCACATTGGTTGACGACAATAGAGGTCGTCGCCCAGAATAGTTACAGCAATTTTACGGAATTTATCGCCGTGCTTTTCCAGCCACCGCTTAGCGGCATTGGTTTCACAGTCCTGTTTGTCACTGCCATCTTGAGGGACAACGAATTCAGGAGCCAGGGAAATCGCCACGTTGTGGGCAGGGTTTACGATCACCGGTGTAATGGCACTATGATGATAGGTTACCGAACCATCTTTGCGCATAGTGGTTGAACAATTCGGGCAATGAATCTTCTTGGATGAAAAATGGTAGGTACCATCAAAGGCCATCGCCAAATTGTCCCGGTACCAGAGCATAGGCGAGAGCAGATTCTGCGTTTTAAGAGTTTCGAACACATTGTCAAAGACCTGCGAAAGATATGATGGAGCAACTGGGTCAAGCATGTCTCGGATGTGGTTATCGGAAGGAATTTGTTGGATACCAAAAATAGTTTGAGTATTGTCTCTACCGGTGCGTTGGCGCATTGCTTTTTGATGTGCGAGGAATGAAGGATTCTGAGTGTAGAACACGGAAAACGCGGCCATACCAATGTCTTGCATGCTATAGGTGGTATTGTTGCCGGTTCGCTGATCCGGGAAGTGATCAATGGCGGCTCGCAGAAAGCTCAACAACGTCTCCAATTTAACCGGTTTATTGGACATCTCCCCTCCAGTCCTGCTGCAAATTGTTATGGGCCTAAAAACAGTCCAAATAACAATTGCATACACGACTATGGGCGTGCTGTCCAGGACAAAATCTTCAAAATGAGAATTGCTGTAAGTAATCATTCTCTACTTGACAGAGGATATACCGATCAACTAACTTGAGTTAAGTCTTATGTAAATCCGCTGGTTTAAAATTTGTTCACCCAACTCACAAAGCCCACTTTTGGGGGATAGTTTTACCCAGTTTGGGGGGAAGCTATGCAAATGGGCCTATGTAGGGTTCCCATCTAGCAATTGGAGATTCTTCTCAAAGAGGAGGCCAAACTAGTTGCAAGGCGAGGGCGGAAAGCCAAGGGTCCTGGAACATTCGGATAGGCTTTCAACGGCTAGCCGGGTTCCTGTTACGACAGCGTTAAAGTGGGAACAGGTACTCTTTGGCCATGGTAAGGCCAACGATGAATACGAAAACACGAAAACTTATTTGTGTTTGAAGACCAGCAGAGAGCTCCCTGAATCATAATGGACTCTATAAGACAAATTAGCATGCGTGAATGGAGGGGATGATGCCTCATTTGGCTTGGGCGGCCTGGGTGCACCGGCTCGACAATATGGGAAATTAAAAAGGAGGCAAAGAGATGAAGAAAAGTATTTTGGCTTGTTTTCTGATGCTGCTATTCTTGTCGGGAGTGGCTTTTGCGGAGTTTGAATTTAATCAGCGGGGTGATAATCAAACAGATAGTCTTGGATATTATTACGGCATAACTGGGGGATTGTTTCCTACTGGAGCAACACCAAATGGAGACAATGCCACCGGAGGGACGTTTCGATACTTGCTAGATGATCCGGATTGGGGGGCATATCCCCTCAACCAGTGGAATAAAGATGACTGGTTCCCGGAAAATGCCGGGTTGGCATTGACATTAAAATATGGTGATACCGTAATCTACGACAATAACGGTATTGAGGACGGCAGCGGTGCAGGATTGTATGATTACAGCAACTCTCCTAACTACTTCCCGCTTCTTTATCGCGGTTATTGCATGGTCAACAACTTCGACTGGATCTACGCAACATATTTTAAGTTAGAGAATGAGACAACCTTCGATACGATTATCGGTTACTTCGATCCGACAGCCGCAACTGACCAGAATGACCCTTCAATAACCTACCAGTTTGATCCGAATTCTCCATCGATAGGCTATCATATGTCAATATGGACAGCTTATAAGGATATGCCAGAGACGTCTCCAGAGAGTTGGTTGCCAACCGTACCTAGTTTCACGGGCGATGCATTTGATTCATTGCTCTACCACGGAACATTCAGCGTTTCCGAAACCGGTGTCAATCGAGTATTCCCCTCGGGAATGCAAAGGGCACCTGATCCCATATGGCGCTTGGTTTATAAGCTTGATTGGCCAATCACCTTGCCGGCCGGAGTATACTTTTTCAGTCATAATGCAGTAGTTTTGAAAGAGGTTATATTTGGACAGTGCAGTACGGGTATCATGCTTTTCCCTTCCGAAGCTCTATCTTTGTCAGATTCGCTTGAAGGATGTGCCGCTGGGGTCAAGAATCACGGGCAATACGTCAAGTGTGTGAGCAAAGTAACGGGCAACGCCGTTAGCGAGGGCATCATTACCGGAGCCGAAAAAGGAACAATACAATCTTGTGCCGCCCAATCGAGTGTGGGAAAGAAATAAAGAATAAGATGTTATGCATGTAGCCTAAAACCGCTGGAAAGGGCTTTCAAGGACTTTTCAGCGGAGCTATAAATCCAGCAATACAGCCTTTTCATCCCAAAGCTTGATAAACCACACTTTTAGGACATGCTCGTAGCCATCAATCCATATGGCCTTTATTTTAGCGGTAGGTCGTGGCCAACGTTAAGCAAGAAGTTGCAAATATCATTTTCAATCTGGATAAACACTTGCATTAATGCGCCTTAAGAAAAATGCTTTGGCGGGGTCTTTCAACCAGCCGCAAAAAAATCCTTCGAGCTTGCTCCAAATTCGATGCTGATTGGCACTCGGAGAAGGGCGGAGAGTTTCAGAGGTTGCCCCTTCAGATCTCATGGACGAGTGTTGTCACGATATCGGCAAATCAACGTTTCTTTGGGGAGAATGGCACGGTCGACCAGCCACCGGGGAGGATTTGGATGGGTGACCAACTGCTCTACTGCACGCACAACCATCAGAACTATTCCCACAGCGGCCTTCGGATTATCGCGCGCAGTGTAGGCTTCTAGACTCTCCAGGCTAAGGCTGGCGCTCTTGGTCCACCGTATTCGCCTTGGCAAGCCTCCTCTCCCACTGCTGCACTACCACATCATGCTCTACGAACTTACCAGTCTCGGCTTCTTCGATGCCCTGCAAGATTTGGTCTATTTGCCAGGCTTGCACATCCAAATCATTGCCAATAGCCTCCGCAGCTAAAAATGATCGACTGCGAGCGGTGGCCTTTGCCAGTCTATTCAAGCCGTTCTTTAATTTCTTCGTCGATGCGGATGGGCACCACCCGGGACATTTTGCTCCCTCCATCATCACTGTGCCGACCCCCGCCGCTACGGGATCCGAAATGAACAGTGGGGCGGTTATCAGCAATGATCCCTGAAACAAATATTGACTTTGCGCCAAGCGCTTCGCAGCAGGGATATGATCTGCAATTATTGACTGCAGCCGCACCATCGCTTGCTACGGATAGAGCATGACCTTATTTTGAAAGGTGCTAAGATTCTCATAGCTGTAACTTAACCACAAGGATGATAGAAATGTCATCTAGTCATGAAGGCATCATACTTGGTGCAGGCGAAGGCAAGACCATCTCGGTGTTGAGGGATTCCTATACCTATAAGGCAGCCAAGGAGGAAACCGGCGGCGCTTACGCTCTCATCGAGGGTGAGGTCGTAGGTGACGGGCCTCCCCCTCACATCCACGCTGCCGAAGAAGAGGCCTTTTATGTTCTAGAGGGTGAACTCAACGTCCTGGTTGGGGAGCGCACTGTCACAGCCACGGCTGGAGCTTTTGTGCTCGTACCACGAGGCACGGTCCACACCTTCTCAAAAAAAGCCGGGACGGCTTCAGCCAAGATATTGATTATCATTTCCCCGGCAGGCTTCGAGAAATTCTTTGAGGAGATCGCAGGACCGCCTGACCTGGAGAAGCTCATGGCCCTCGCTGCAAAGTATAATTTGAAAATCGCGGGGCAACCACAGGCGTAGGGCGAGAAATCACCACCACCGGGTGCAGATGCGATTGGAAGCGGTCAAGTGCACAGCGGTTCACTCGCCCTACGGCGATTTCAACGACATTCCATCGATGCGCCGGGGGTATTAGCCGGCGAGGATTTACAAGGAGTTTTAGCGGGATTGAGGATGCTTTCCACAGGAAACCGATACGGACTCGAATATGCATCCGTTGATGATGCGGAGTTTATCCCCAAGTACCGAGCCGCCTGCTTTTGTGGGAGTGTTCGCTACGAGGTGAGTGCTGATCCCGTGGATGCGAAAATTTGTCACTGCCGGACGTGCCAGAAACTGCACGGCGCCCCAATGCAGTGGGCCGCCATCTTTCACAAGCGTCATGTGAGGTTCACCGCCGGCTTGAATCATCTGCGTTTTTTCAATAGTGAGCAAGGAGTGCATGAACGCATCCTGCCCTGCAAGGTCAGCTGCAGCAGGTGCGGCACTTTGATTGCCGATGAAGGTCGCAGGATGTGGCTTGCCTTTCCCACGCTGTTTGATTTTGGGTCTCGTACCAACATGCCGGATTCATTCAAACCAACCTGCCATATTTTCTATGGCATGCGGGTGGTCGACCTCTGGGATGATCTGCCCAAGTGGTCCGGGCACAAGAACCATTCCACTCGGCTATGAAGCGTAGCGAACATCGGGTTCAGCTCATAAAATCATTCAAGCCGACTGCGAGATAGCTGGTGGCTTCTCATCGGGGTCATTCGGCGTGCCGGCTTAATACTTTGTTCTGCGCGACTGCGTCGCGATCAGCCAACTTGGTCCGTAGCGGGTCAGGCAAAACACGTCAACAAAAACGATCCCTGTTTCATAAGGAGAAAAACATGCAAAATATCAACAAGTGGATGATTGACCCAAACGACGCCGTGATGCTCCTGATAGACCATCAGAGTGGGCTGTTCCAACTGGTCAAGGATATCGACCTTCCCGTCCTTCGCTCCAATGTTACCGCGCTTGCGAAGGTGGCCCGGCTCGCCAAGATTCCGACCATCACCACGGCCTCGGTCCCTGATGGTCCGAACGGTCCTCTCATCCCCGAGATCCACCAGTGCAACCCCGAAGCGGTTTATGTCCCACGCACCGGTCAGATCAACGCATGGGACAACCCAGCGTGGGTCGCGGCCATCGAGAAAACCAAACGCAAGACCCTCCTGATCGCTGGCACCCTGACCAGCGTCTGCATGGCCTTTCCCGCGCTCAGCGCCGTCGAGGCCGGATACAAGGTCTTTTGCATCGTCGATGCGTCTGGCAATTGGTCCAAAATGGCGACCGATCTCACTATTGCCCGCATTGTTCAGGCCGGTGCGATGCCCATTGACACGTTTGCTGTCCTCACCGAACTCCAGAGCACATGGAACCGTCCCGATGCGATGGAGTTCGCGGCGATATTTGCCGACCATGTGATCCCGGGGTATCGGGCCTTGATGGAAAGCTACCACAAGGCGCAAGACGTGCAGAAAGTGGGGCACGAGACGCAGCTCGAAAAGTTGGGAGCGGCGACGGCAAAGATGTGATAAGCTGATAGGCAATCGCTTTTTTGAGCTTTTTTGATAGCAGGTGTTGGTGGTACTGTGAAGGGCCAGGCAAGGCCATTTTTGTGCGGATTTCATGGTGAGCAATGACAAACGGCGCCACGGTGTGGCACCGTGGCGGTTGTATGATCGGCATATTTCGACGCAGATCGAGTTTCGCACATGTTTTCTGGTTTGCGGAGGAGTTGAAAGAGGGTGTTTGACCGCGTTTGCGGGCAGACTACTCCTGTGGTGGCCGGTCAGGGATTTGTCCAGCGTCCTGGTTTAGTGGTATCCGTAGGCGGGCTCTTCATATCCGGGCCAGTCACGCCTTGGCGTAACCAGGACCTTGGAGCGGAAGATCTCCTCCCGTTGTTTGAGGTCGCTTTTAGGAAGACAGTAGAAGGTCCCGTTTGGGCGAAACAGTCCGTCGGCGACCACGCCAAGGGCATGACATGGAGGTGTGGCTGAAACCGGGTATAATCCCCGAGGGTATGGATGACCATAATCATGCCCAGGATGCCGTCATCGACGCTTAATCCCGCTACAGCGGGATTCGAAAGAAGATATCCAGGAAATCCTTCGTGCAAGTCTGCGCATTGCAAGTATTCCTCGACCACCTCATCCCTCACGCCCACGGCGTGACCGGAAGAACCCATACTGCTTCTCGTCACGCCTCAGCGTGACTCGTCATAGCCGTCCCGCCATCGGCGGGATTGAAATCTTCATAGTGATTGTGCAATATCTTCCGCAAGGCGGAATCGGTCGGCTCTTTTGGGTGATAGACCGGCATATGGGCAGGCATAACAGACCCTTTGCACAGCGAAGGAGCTCACTGTTGCGCAACACCGATGCATGATGCGCGTAGCACGTCCAGCCGGCGGCTGAGCTTAAAGCGCACGCCGGTGAGGAGCATCCCTGGGCGTTTTACTTGGAAACATAATGAGCTTTGGCGATTGGAAGGGTTATCGTTGAAATGAGAACCGCTCGAAAACCACGGGTTACATGAGCATATTAAGAGAACAATTCAAACACACAAGGAAATTGACATGAGCAAGCGCTTCACCATGGTCTACTGGAAAGGGGAAAAATTCTGGTTGGGAAAACTCCTTGAACACCCGGAGATCATGACCCAAGGAGAAACCTTGGAGGAATTAGAGGAAAATATGAAGGATGCCTATAGGATGATGGTCATGGAGGATGTTCCCGATGACTACCAAACCAAAGATATCGTGGTATGAAACGTAGTGAATTAATCCGCCGACTGAGGGAAGCAGGTTGCTTTTTGCATCGTCATGGTGCAAATCACGACATCTACCTCAATCCGGCAACCGGTCAAAAGCAGCCTGTCCCTCGACATACTGAGATCGATGACGTTCTTGCAAAGCACATAAACAAGCACCTCAGCGTGCTCAAATGAATAGAAGTATATGGTATATGGGTATATGTCACTGCCCATGAAATTATGCGTTTGTTTGGGTTCTTGAGCGTGACAGGGTACTTTTATGACACGACAAGCGCGCAGGAATGCGTCAATTTCAAAGACTATGCGCCGTTTGCTGACAATCCATGCGGTTCACTGCGATCGGCGGCATCGCCTCTCAGGGCATCTATCTCGAAACCGCTACAAATCGATCCCATGCCAGGAAGATCCTCATGTTTTCGAATTTGTCCGCTATGTTCACCTGAAACCTTGTTCGAACAAAAACTATTTCTCACTTCAGCGAACTCGATTATTATCCTTATTATGGGCACAGCCGTCTGATAGGGAGGATAGATGACGGCCGACACCCGCGGTGGGAAGACCATTGGGGTTGACTCAAACGGCGGTCAGTGGGCCTGTTCGGAGAGGGAAAGACATTGCAAAGGGGCTGGGAATATCCCTCACAGTCAAGAGAAACGCGTCATTTCATGGACGTCCCCCCTCCATATCGTTCTCCCTTTAGCCCTTTATTGACAAACACCGTGACGCATCAAGGCGACCATTCACGGTCCTGGATTGCACCGCCAAGGTGGGATGATAGACATATAACTTGAGAAAACAGCGGCGTCCAATGACAATTTGCTTAAGTCGGCCTGCAAGTCCGAAACGCGTCTCCGCCAACTTGCCCATGCTGGAACAGTTGAGTTATGAAGAATGAAATGATGCGGCGGTCACCGGAGGTTTATAGGAGATATCGCTCATGGAGCGCAGGTTCGTTGAGGTAGTCCGAAAAATCTCAGCATCACCGGAGGCCGTCTGGGAAATAACAACCGATACCTGGCGCTGGCCAGAATGGGGACCTTCCATCGTCCATGTGCAATGCTCGGAAAGGTACATAAAAGCAGGATCCGCGGGGCGGGTCAAAACGATATTCGGATTGTGGCTGCCATTTGTCATTACCGATTTTGAACACGGCAGGCGCTGGTCCTGGCTGGTTGCGGGGATCCAAGCGACGGGCCACCGGGTAGAGCCTATCGGAGTTCACCGCTGCCGCCTCGTCTTCGAAGTGCCTCGGCTCGCCTTTCCCTACGTCGTGATATGCCAGCTGGCCGAACGTCGAATCGCTGGAATATTGGAGAAGCAGGAATGAAAAATAAGGAGCGAATGGGACGTTCTTGAATTCGTTGACTTGTTATGCTACTGCCATGAACACATGGCGGAAGGAATCATAGATAGAATTCACTGCGCATAGGGAACTTGTATGCCACGACAAGCGAGACTGGACGTACCCGGGACATTGCATCACGTGATCATCCGGGGAATAGAAAGGCGCCGGATCGTCGATGATCAGGAGGACCGCGACCGGTTCGCGGCCCGGCTCGGAGATCTTGCCATAGAGACCGGCACGGCAATTTACGCCTGGTCGCTTTTGACTAACCACGCCCATATATTGTTGCGCAGCGGCAGCGGCGGATTGCCCAAATTCATGCGACGGTTTCTGACCAGCTATTCGGTTACCTACAATCTGCGGCACCAGCGGCACGGCCATCTTTTTCAGAATCGCTACAAGTCAATAGTCTGCGACGAGGATACTTATTTCCAGGAATTGGTCCGCTACATCCATTTGAATCCATTACGTGCCAAGCTCGTTGACGACCTTGCGGCCCTGGAAAGATATTGCTGGTGCGGGCATGGGGTCGTGACCGGCAAAATCAAAAACGACTGGCAGGACCGGGAGTTCGTGCTGCACAGTTTCGGTGGAACCGTCGGGACGGCCATCAGGAATTACCGCCAATTTGTGGAAGACGGTGTTGCGATGGGGCGCCGGCCCGATTTGGTGGGAGGCGGCCTGATCCGTTCCCTTGGTGGCTGGTCCGAGGTGGTATCGATGCGCCGGCATGGCGACCGGCAGATGAGCGATGGACGAATACTGGGGGATGGCGATTTCGTGCAACGCATTCTTGAAGAGTCCGGAGAAAGGCAGAAACATCATTTTTCCGCCCACGACCGTCGGCGCAAAATTCGGGAGCTGATCGTCAAGACATGTGAGGAAGAAAACATCAATCCGCGAGAACTGCAATCCGGTAGCCGACGGCGACCGGTTTCCAGGGTAAGGACCCGCCTCACCCGACAACTGGTTTACGACCATGGTGTCCCTCCGGCCTCGGCGGCGAGGGCGTTGGGTGTATCCACCTCGGCGGTCAGCAAAATTACCAGGAGCACCGAACGATAAGTTGACAAATTCAAGAACGTCCCGGTATGCCCAAGTGCTTTCGGAGGCACGTTCACGCACTCGGCGACACCGACTGCAGACGATGCAGCTTAAAGAGCATGGTCGTTTGCAGGCTTGAAGTAAACAATGACTTTTTGACAACCGCTTTGACTGGAAAGGGCAAGAAGACGACCGCCAAACCCCCGTTTGCCGGTGTTCGATGGCGTTATCTGAAACGGGAGGAATAATTTGGGGGCTCTTGAAGTTACGTTGGCGGAATTCTTCGACGCTCTAAGATAGGTTAAAAGGAATGGAGTGGAGAAATGAACCAGGAAGAACTATGGCGCGAGATCAAATCCCTGCCACCTCAGGCGCAGCGTGAGCTGGCGGACTTCGTCGCTTTTCTGCGATTTCGCTATAAACCACCATGCCCGACTGACAAGTTGAAGAAGACGGCGTTGGCCGATGAGCCCTTTGTCGGAATGTGGCGTGATCGAGAAGATATGGAGGATAGCAGCAAGTGGGTCAGGGCCACCCGTAATCGCGAATGGGCAACCTCATGAAACAGCCGATAATGATTGACACAGATGTTCTGATCGATGCGGGTCGCGGTGCTCACGAGGCTACGACAAGTCTGCAGCTACTTGAAAAGAATGCATGCCTTGTCGTAAGCGTGATCACCCAAATGGAGCTTATGGTCGGTTGTCGTAACAAGAAGGAATCCAAGGCATTGGAACGCTTCTTAGCGAGGTTTCAAATCCTGCCATTGAGTGAGTCGATCTCCAAGAAGGCAGTCACTCTGCTAAAGAATTATCGCTTGAGTCATGGGATCTTGATTCCGGACGCTCTGATTGCCGCTACGGCCCTACATCACGATTTCTGCCTAGTTTCCAAAAACCAGCGTGACTACCGGTTCATTGAAGGACTAAACCTGCTCAGCTATCCAAACCCAGCCATGGGCTAACCAACGAATCAACCCGACGAGCAACCACGGGGAGAGTTCAGTAGTGCTCTTAGCAAGTCCTTGGCAGTGGTTCCTCGGGGGTTATCCGCCCGTTAGTACCACTTAAACAGGAAGGACAATGAGTACGGTTAAACACACTGCATCGTTCGAAATCGATCAACCTGCAAAGGAACTGTTTCCCTTGTTCAGCGCCGAGGGAGAAAAACTGTGGGCGCCGGGGTGGGAATACGAGAACATAATGGGAGGTACGGATCTACATGAAGACTATGTTTTCGTGACACGGAGCCATGATCATGCCTCGTCTGAAGCAATATGGATGGTTAAGAGGTATGAACCGGAACACTGCTTGGTGCAGTTCTACAAGGTAGAGCCCGGCGAAAAGATTGGTGTGATTGAGGTTCGTTGCATCGAGCTGAACGAGTCCCAGACCAAAGTGCAGGTTACCTACGAGTACATCGGGTTGTCGGAGACGGGTAATGGCTTTGTTTCCAGCTTTTCAGCGTCGGATTACAGCGCATTCATGGCCGAGTGGGAGGTCTTGCTGGTGAAGTATTTTGAGAGAAGGCACCAACAACGCCATCAACGCGGACAGTGAAAAGCGGAGCTCCTTCTTTGCCCCACTTTTCACTGCCGGTTATGGCAACGATATGCGTGCACAGCCTTACAGATCGAGCCGCAGGCTTCTTACGGCTGTATCACTCATGGGGGTAATGAGGTCAAGTGTCCCAAACTAATCTAGCCCGCGCAAGCCGTGATGGCGATCAGTTCCACTATTTATGGGTGGGCGAGAGAACGGGACGTTCTTGAATTCGTTGACTTGTTATGCTACTGCCATGAACACATGGCAGAAGGAATCATAGATAGAATTCACTGCGCATAGGGAACTTGCATGCCACGACAAGCGAGACTGGACGTACCCGGGACATTGCATCACGTGATCATCCGGGGAATAGAAAGGCGCCGGATCGTCGATGATCAGGAGGACCGCGACCGGTTCGCGGCCCGGCTCGGAGATCTTGCCATAGAGACCGGCACGGCAATTTACGCCTGGTCGCTTTTGACTAACCACGCCCATATATTGTTGCGCAGCGGCAGCGGCGGATTGCCCAAATTCATGCGACGGTTTCTGACCAGCTATTCGGTTACCTACAATCTGCGGCACCAGCGGCACGGCCATCTTTTTCAGAATCGCTACAAGTCAATAGTCTGCGACGAGGATACTTATTTCCAGGAATTGGTCCGCTACATCCATTTGAATCCATTACGTGCCAAGCTCGTTGACGACCTTGCGGCCCTGGAAAGATATTGCTGGTGCGGGCATGGGGTCGTGACCGGCAAAATCAAAAACGACTGGCAGGACCGGGAGTTCGTGCTGCACAGTTTCGGTGGAACCGTCGGGACGGCCATCAGGAATTACCGCCAATTTGTGGAAGACGGTGTTGCGATGGGGCGCCGGCCCGATTTGGTGGGAGGCGGCCTGATCCGTTCCCTTGGTGGCTGGTCTGAGGTGGTATCGATGCGCCGGCATGGCGACCGGCAGATGAGCGATGGACGAATACTGGGGGATGGCGATTTCGTGCAACGCATTCTTGAAGAGTCCGGAGAAAGGCAGAAACATCATTTTTCCGCCCACGACCGTCGGCGCAAAATTCAGGAGCTGATCGTCAAGACATGTGAGGAAGAAAATATCAATCCGCGAGAACTGCAATCCGGTAGCCGACGGCGACCGGTTTCCAGGGTAAGGACCCGCCTCGCCCGACAACTGGTTTACGACCATGGTGTCCCTCCGGCCTCGGCGGCAAGGGCGTTGGGTGTATCCACCTCGGCGGTCAGCAAAATTACCAGGAGCACCGAACGATAAGTTGACAAATTCAAGAACGTCCCGGTATGCCGGTACAGAGACTGTTCAAATCAAATATTATGGGACGTAGGACCTCACCGCACGTTTCAGGAAGGCGGATGGTGACACCACCTTAACCCCTTGACGCAACTCAGGAGGGAAATGGGCAGCATTACCAGTAACCAGATAGTCAGCGTTGGCTGAGATAGCGATCTCCAAGAATGGTTCGTCATCAGGGTCGGGCAATGATGCAGAAAGTGGGACAGACGAGACGACCCAACCGCTATGCTTAATGTAATCGAGGATAGAAGCAACCCTGTCGGGATCGAACTGAAACTTGGGACGATTCAATACTTCATCGTATTCCGACAAAACCCGTGCGTCGACGCACAGAGTAAGGTTTCCGGAAGTGACCATACGCACGATGTCGCCGCAAGGGCCAAATGGTGACAAAAGGCCTGCCACGAGGACATTTGTATCAAGGACGATCTTCATCGTGCACGCTTTTTCCGTACCTCTTTTATTTCAGCGTCTATTTCCTCCATGACAATGCTGTCGGTACCTTTCTCAACAGATTGCCGTTGCAGGCTCATGACAGCCCCGGCAGCACGGGCCTGTCGGATAGCGGAAAGGGATTCTTCCAAATTCGACTCGCTCACCGCTGACAAAATGGCAATGGGCCGACCGTTACTGGTCACAACGATCTCTCGCTCCGCAGGGAGCTCCTTCCAGACATCGGCCGATTTTCCGCGCAAGTCACGTACACTGATGAATTTCATAGTTTACCTCCAATCGTGCCCTGATTGTGTACGCGATTGTCACGCAAGTCAAGTTCATTCTGCACCCTAACAACACTTTGAGCGGCGCGGCCAACGGATTGCGGGGAATACCTCCCACATGGTTCCGCGTCCACTCGAAATACTCGTCAGAAAAAAATGCTCGAGATGATCGCTCAACCGGTCCATTTCCAGAGCAATTTGTCAAACGTTGAGACCCCCGTTGCTTTTGTGCGGCACCAGCGGCACGGCCATCTTTTTCAGAATCGCTACAAGTCAATAGTCTGCGACGAGGATACTTATTTCCAGGAATTGGTCCGCTACATCCATTTGAATCCATTACGTGCCAAGCTCGTTGACGACCTTGCGGCCCTGGAAAGATATTGCTGGTGCGGGCATGGGGTCGTGACCGGCAAAATCAAAAACGACTGGCAGGACCGGGAGTTCGTGCTGCACAGTTTCGGTGGAACCGTCGGGACGGCCATCAGGAATTACCGCCAATTTGTGGAAGACGGTGTTGCGATGGGGCGCCGGCCCGATTTGGTGGGAGGCGGCCTGATCCGTTCCCTTGGTGGCTGGTCCGAGGTGGTATCGATGCGCCGGCATGGCGACCGGCAGATGAGCGATGGACGAATACTGGGGGATGGCGATTTCGTGCAACGCATTCTTGAAGAGTCCGGAGAAAGGCAGAAACATCATTTTTCCGCCCACGACCGTCGGCGCAAAATTCGGGAGCTGATCGTCAAGACATGTGAAGAAGAAAACATCAATCCGCGAGAACTGCAATCCGGTAGCCGACGGCGACCGGTTTCCAGGGTAAGGACCCGCCTCGCCCGACAACTGGTTTACGACCATGGTGTCCCTCCGGCCTCGGCGGCAAGGGCGTTGGGTGTATCCACCTCGGTGGTCAGCAAAATTACCAGGAGCACCGAACGATAAGTTGACAAATTCAAGAACGTCCCGGTATGCCCTTATCGTATAGAGTGGGTAGGTACACTTTGAGGCATCGAACGCCGCAGAATATGTGATAAGTGCAATGAGATACACTCGAATAACGGTCAACACTAATCAGATGGGCGGAGTGCCATGTTTGCGGGGTCTACGAATCCCGGTGGCCACAGTGGTTGACATGGTCGCAGATGGGATGAGCTTTGATGAAATATTGAAGGCATATCCAGACCTGCAGCAGGAAGACATTAGGGAAGCACTTCGATATGCTGCAGAAGCCGTAAGAGAACGTGAACTTCCTTTGGTGAAGGTCGCATGAGATTTCTCATTGACAACGCTCTGTCGCCATTAGTCGCTGATGCTCTTCGGAGTTCAGGCTTTGACGCTGTACATGTCAGAGAAATGGATCTTCAGGCCGAAGAGGACTCGGTGATCTTCGCCAGAGCTATGGCAGAAGACCGGATCCTTGTCTCGGCGGACACCGATTTCGGTACGTTGCTTGCTTTGTGGCGTCATTCGAGACCGTCTGTGATTTTGTTTCGACGCGGCACCGAACGGAGACCAGGTCAACAAGCGGAGCTTATTCTGGCCAATCTCTCTCAATTACGCGAAGCACTTGAGAAGGGAAGCATCGTTGTCTCAAGCGCATGAGGGAAAAGATCCGCACCCGTCAGTATGTGATGACGGTGCATGCGGAAGAAGAGATGGATGAAGATGGTCTCTCGATTTTCGATGTCGAACGATGTATCCTCACAGGTGAGATCATTGCCCGGCAGAAGGATCGACGTGAGCCGCCCGGGTCGTCGAGAGTGGGTGCAACCATGACTCTTTGGAGGCGGCCCGGGCGGCTCATTCTGTGCCCTTCACTTCATCTATCAATCAAATGCCAAATTAACCCGCCCCCATTGCAGATCGTGCAGCACAATCAGAAAATTACGTGTAGCCTGTTGTTCGACACAACAGCAAGGGAACTTGCAGCTTGTGGCGAAAGTCAAGAAGTTTCCTTATCACGGGAAAGGTGGAAAGGGGGAATCTTCAAACCTATGGCTAACAATAAAGTCCTGCCCATTCGATGCTGTGAGGAAAAAAGATGCAACTAAGCCTTTATCCATTTGTGAGGTCTTAAGCGTCACAGTGAGTCCCACAGACTCTCTGCCGCCCAGTTCTCCATCACTTAAAAGTGAACTATCTGTTGTTGATGACAATAGGATTCCGCCATTCGTGAATTCGAATCTGTTCAACTGGAAAGTCCTCTCCGAAGTGTTTGTGATCGTCAGAGAAAACTGAGACCCTGGTTGGAAAACATCGTTGATCTTAACCACCGATGAACTGGCTGATTTGGTGAAACAGCTCGCGAAATCGGACGTTACTTTTACATTCACAGTTCCGCTGATCTCTGTTCCCTGCACTGTGGCTTGCAGGACAACAGTGCCCTGCGCGGTGGAGGTCACTTGAATGCCGGCCACGCCGTCAAGAGTGAGTGCGGTTGTGGAGCTAAGGCTTGCTATCCCGGACAATATCTCAAACTGAACGACGGTTCCGTCAGGAATCAGTCCGCCTTCGGAGTAGGGGTGTAGAGTCGCGGTAATGGAAGAGGCATCTACGCCGTCGTCAAAAATCACCTCCGGTGAAGCCAGCAGCGACAGGGATACGGGAGCATTGGGATCTTGGCTTTTGATAACGTTAATCTCCACAGTTCCGCTGATCTCTGTTCCCTGCACTGTGGCTTGCAGGACAACAGTGCCCTGCGCGGTGGAGGTCACTTGAATGCCGGCCACGCCGTCAAGAGTGAGTGCGGTTGTGGAGCTAAGGCTTGCTATCCCGGACAATATCTCAAACTGAACGACGGTTCCGTCAGGAATCAGTCCGCCTTCGGAGTAGGGGTGTAGAGTCGCGGTAATGGAAGAGGCATCTACGCCGTCGTCAAAAATCACCTCCGGTGAAGCCAGCAGCGACAGGGATACGGGAGCATTGGGATCTTGGCTTTTGATAACGTTAATCTCCACAGTTCCGCTGATCTCTGTTCCCTGCACTGTGGCTTGCAGGACAACAGTGCCCTGCGCGGTGGAGGTCACTTGAATGCCGGCCACGCCGTCAAGAGTGAGTGCGGTTGTGGAGCTAAGGCTTGCTATCCCGGACAATATCTCAAACTGAACGACGGTTCCGTCAGGAATCAGTCCGCCTTCGGAGTAGGGGTGTAGAGTCGCGGTAATGGAAGAGGCATCTACGCCGTCGTCAAAAATCACCTCCGGTGAAGCCAGCAGCGACAGGGATACGGGAGCATTGGGATCTTGGCTTTTGATAACGTTAATCTCCACAGTTCCGCTGATCTCTGTTCCCTGCACTGTGGCTTGCAGGACAACAGTGCCCTGCGCGGTGGAGGTCACTTGAATGCCGGCCACGCCGTCAAGAGTGAGTGCGGTCGTGGAGCTAAGGCTTGCTATCCCGGACAATATCTCAAACTGAACGACGGTTCCGTCAGGAATCAGTCCGCCTTCGGAGTAGGGGTGTAGAGTCGCGGTAATGGAAGAGGCGTCTGCGCCGTCGTCTAAAATCACCTCCGGTGAAGCCAGCAGCGACAGGGATACGGGAGCATTGGGATCACTAATGTCAAAAGCCCTGACTAAGAAAACTGCCATTTCAGCTCGGGTAACAGCGTTTTCTGGGCAGTACTTTGCCGGCAGGGAACTGCAGCCGGTCGTAATTCCCTCAATATATAGCTGCTCTATCCAATCAATCGCCCAATGGTCATAGGGTACATCCGCAAAAAGCCCTTTGGCCACCGGAGGCACATAAGAAGATCCATTTATCGCCCTTAGGAGAAACACAGCCATTTCAGCTCGGGTGATTGGATACTCCGGGCAGTATCTAAACGGATTCACTGAACATCCATTGGTAATTCCATCCAGGTATAATTGCTCTATCCAGCCCGCGGCCCAATGGCTCTGAGGGACATCACTAAAAAAACCTGTTGCCGAAGGTGGCATATAGCCATTCCCTTTGTCAGCTCTCTCCAGAAATATGGCCATTTCGGCCCGAGTGACCAAATTCTCAGGACAGTATTGCCCGTTGCCGCATCCCTTTGTAATGCCCTCCCGGTACAGCCTTTCAATGTACTCATGGGCCCAGTAGGATGAAGGAACATCGTTGAAACCGTCATATGAAGCTGACTCTTCATAATTAGGCGTGATCACCGCTTGCTGAGGAACGAGCCCGCTGGGGTAATCTGTTGCTGTTCCTTTATCCTCATCTATATGTTGCTGAGCATATAAGGCTCCTGTTAAGAATCCAAAAAATAAGAAAAAAGCTAATTGCAACACACAAAATTTCTTTAGTTGGCTCATCTTTCCTCCATACTCTTTAAGACAATTAAACAAACAAACTACTTACAATATCCTGCAAAATGGCCACGCAAAAAAGCCGGGCGTGTCTTCGCCCGGGGTCTTCGCCAACCGGCCAAAATCAAACTGTTGTTGAGTTAAAAGGCAACCAAAGACCTGTGCCGCCAAAGACTGGCAAGGCAGTGAAACCTTCAAGATTTGCAGGAGAAACCAAAATAGCAGGTCCCAGCGTGAATTTAAAGGGGTAAAAGAATCTAGAAAATGCAAGGCGGGCGGCGCAGAAAGGTTCTCCTTAGACCGAACTTCCTGGAGAATTCATCGCCAAGCCTGCATAACCTGCTGTGTTTACAATAGAGGCATGAAATAAGTAGTGTCAGTGTACGCGTGTGTATTGCCGGAATTGGCTCGCATGAATGGTTCAACGGTGCTAAACCTTGGTACGTGATCCGTATGCCGGATAGTGTGGGAGGGGGAGGGTGGCCGCGAGGCACCTCCCTGGCCCGATGGGGTCAACAAAGACCATAGGAGATTACAATGAAGGGCGAATTGACCGCAATTATAGAGCCCGCACCCGAGGGCGGTTTTTGGGCTATCTGTCCGGAGGTGCACGGTGCCAACGGGCAGGGTGAAAGCATAGAGGAAGCCAAAGCTAGTCTACGGCAGGCGATAGAGTTGAATGTGCTCTCATTGCAGGAAAGTCCGGGACGACGCAGGAGTGTGGTCGCGGCTCGAAAGCTACCTGTCTGTCCATACGGACACGCTCTTTAGTCACGGTCTGTGTCCGGACTGCCTCCGGGAGTACTACCCGGAAGAGGCGGATGCGATCATCGAACAACTGAGTGCACCCGACAAGGATTAGTCGATTCGTTTCACTCGCGACCAATCCTTGCGGGTGATTCAGATCGCTACTAAAGGCACTTGCGCAGAATTGCCACCAGCTGCCTCCCCACAGCAGTAAGGAGCTCCCCGGCATGACCATGTGTCGGGGAGTGCTACGCACACCCCGGCCTACGGAGGATCTCATATGCATGTTCCTGAACAGTTTCCAAATTCTGGAAAGGAGGATTTGATCCCTAACAATTATAGCATTACGCGTGGCGCCCCACGCCAGCCTTTCATCAGGCTGCGGTGGCGGCAATGAACGCTTCTTTCCCCAGCAGGTATGAGTGTTAATTCGGTATACCATGAGTAGGGAAGAGTAGCGATGGTGAAAATGAGGTAAGGGTCGCTGGAAAATCGGGTTGCATGAAGCTCGTCTTCAGTCCTCTTTCGCAATCCAGAGGAGTGAGCCGAGATACCTGTCACCGTCCAGAACCGGCATAAGGTGAAAACGGGCTTGCCCCCCTTCGACGAGCGGACCGAAATACTCGGTCTCCCTGCGCTGCTTGATGGCCTGGACGATCGCTACGGAAGCGGGGTCGGTTTGAGTTGTAAGATCGATCTCAAACAGGCTGTTCTGGCTGGGATAGCCGAAGCGGTTGACGGCCCGGGCGTCTACCCAGGAAAGGCTGTAAATGTCGGTGTGGATGATCGCTGCCTGACGCAACAATTTCAGAGCGATTTCCCGGTCGCCTTGTGCCAGGGCCTGGATCAGTGCCGGCTGTTCGGCCAGAACATTCAGGGCCTGGCGGGAAAAGGGCGGAGCACCGGCGCGGAACGCAGTGTCGGCCGACTGCGCCGGATGGATGATCACCAGGCGCCATGCCGTGCCATGCAGCGAGAGGCTGACCCACCGGGCATTCTTGCGGATGACCCGGCTGGTTGCGGCCTTAAAATAGGAATAAAACCCGTCTCCTTCCGATTGCGCTGCAATCCGCCGCCCCAGCTGCAGGAGTTCCGGAAAAGGCCGATACTTCGGGTCCGTGAAGAGGATTCTCTCCACCTCCCTGGGGTCGGCGTCATAGATGATTGTCCCGTCGGGTTGCATGGCCCAGATCTCCACCGGCATACCCGCAACCAAATCGCGCACGCACCTGCCGATCAAAACCCAGGGTCGGAAGATAACGCTCACCGATCCGCGATATGTTCCGTCCGAACCGATAACGGGATGTTCCAAATCGATCGCCGCCACTCCCTCCACCGTTTGAAACACGCGGCTCATCACCGGTTTGCAGGTGCGCATGAGGGTCTTGATCTGCTCCTGATCGCTGATGTCGCTCCCCTCGAAGGAACGATAGGGTTCCGGCTCCACCTGCAGCATGATGCCCCGAGGGCTGACCGTGCAGGCATCGATGACGCTTTCAGCATGGCGCAGCTGGAGTTGCCGGATGACGGCCCGTGCCGCATCCTGTTTCAGGTCGAGGGTCGCAAGGCGGCTGGCCGCTTCGGCCAAATCCCGGTCGAGGAGTTCGAGTTGATGGGCGATGGCCTCGGCCGCTCTCGTCAAAAGGAACGGCGCCCCCGTTGTGAAATGCGGCCGCACGGCGCCCTCCGTTTCAGAGCAAACAGCGCGTCGGGATTGAAAACAAAACCCAACCGCCACCGCCATGGCAAACACAACAAAGCGCCCCATGTTGCCTCCAGGACTCGATACCGCATTGATAACGGAATACGGGCAAAACAGCCAAATTTTGGTTCTATTCGGAATGGGGAATTGCTGAGGCTTCAAAGCCGTATTGCTGCAGGATCTTCTGACCCGCAGGCGACAAAATGTACATGGCCAGCCGCCATGCTTCAAGCGGAGCGCCATCCCTCACCAACAGACCGTAATCGGCTCCCACGGAAAGCTCATCAGGTATTTTGACGATGTTCAGGTATGGGACTTCCTTGCGAGCCGGCACAGCGTTGGTGCAATAGGTCAGGAAAATATCCGCCTTATCCTCGCTCATGACCCATCCGTACTGGTTCCGTCCTTCGGGAGCTTTGGCACTGTTTGGCCCGCCCGTAAGCTGAAGCGCCTTTTGGGAAAGTGTGGCAAAGCTCCCGGGTTTTATCGCGTCCGCTTTCTTGAACAGTTCCCAGGCGTAGTCGCCGCTTGGATCGGCTTTTGGCGTCGAAGTGCCCACTCGGACGTTCTTATCCGTAAGGGCATCGAGAAGATTCCCGGCTGTCTCCTCTACATCGGCCTGAGCCAGCGCACACAGCTGATTGCGGGCGAACAGCACAACCGGACCTCCCCATCCGCTGGAGGCGAGTTTTTCCGGATGATCCATATTCGCAGAGGCGAAAACATCGGGATTTTCTCCTCCTTCAATGGCCTTTCGCAGGCTGCCGCTCGGTCCGAATTGTGTGGTTACTTGGGTCTTATAGGTATTCTCGAATGATGTCACAACATCCCCGAGGGCTGCCTTCAAGCTGCCCGCCGCATAGAGTTTCAGGGAGTCGGCCGATACCGGCAAGGGCATCGAGAAAACCAAAAAAGTGATCAAGACCAAAAAATTTCGATGGATCTTCATGGTTGCCTCCAGTGTTGAAATCCGCTGATAGCCTCTGTTTCCGTTTGAGATCCTGATTGGTGAAGAAAGTAAGAGCACACTATCGTGTGCTGCAGGCTATGTCAATATAGACATAAGCCATGAAGACACGGCGCGCCGGGGATGGCCGTGGCGCATCAGCGGGACGTTCGCAGATGCTCCTTAAGCCGCTCGAGTGCTTCGGGCACATTGTTGCGGCCGAAACCAACGCGAAACGCGTTCAGCCCTTTTCCATAGAGGGTTCCCGGCAGTAGCAGGACCCCTGACGTTTTGACCAGATCCGCGCAGAAGCGCTCCACCGTTCCCTGCAACAGGGCGGGAAACGCGACGGACCCTGCCCTGGGCCGACGCCAGTCGAACAGGTCCTGGTGGCAGGCGAAAAACGCGTCGAGATGATCCAGGTTCCTGTGGATGATGCGCAGATTGCGCTCCACGATGACCCCTGCTTTGCGCAATGCGAGTGTCGCCAGGAACTCGCTCGGTGCGCTGTTGCAGATGGTTGTGTAATCCTTGAATGCAGCAAGCTCACTGAAAAGATGGCGGTTACGGGTCGCGAGCCAGCCGATTCGCAGGCCGGCCAGACCGTAGGTCTTGGACATCACACCCAGTGATACGGCGCGATGGCTCAGGTCGGATAAGGCCGGCAGGCGATCAGACGGGTCGAGCTCGAGACCCCGGTACACTTCGTCGGAGAAAATAATGAAACCATGCCGCTCGGAAAGCGACACCAGTTGGCGGACAAGCTCATGCTCGGGAAGGAATCCCGTGGGGTTGTGCGGGAAATTCACCACCACCAGCTTCGTGCGAGGAGTGAGAGCAGCTTGCAGGAGATCGATGTCCAGCTCCCAGCCACGCTGCGCATCCCCGCGCCATTCTGCAACATGCGCGCCGATACTTCGCGCCACTTCGCCGAGGGACTGGTAGTAAGGCGCATGCACGATGACATGGTCGCCCGGGTTGAGAGCAACGTTCATGAAGTTGAAGATCGCCTCTTCCGCCCCCGTGTGGACCAGTACCTGGTCGGCGCTGATGCGCTCATACAACGCGGCAATGGCCCGGCGAAGCTCGGGATGGCCGGCCGACTCGGTGTAGCCGAGCCAGAGGGCGCCGAATCGATCCGCTGCGCCGGGTTCAAGTGCCAGCAGGTCTTTCAGCGGCATGCTTTCACAATCCGAGGAACACAGCAAAAAGGGAGCTGTGAACTCGTGCTTGGCGAAGTAGCGTTCAAGTCGGAACGGTTTAAGTCTCATTCGGCTACTCCCTCGGGGGCCGGATAACGCCGTCCTTCAGCGGGCGAGTCGTAGGGTGGTTAGAGTCACGCCCAAGCGTGACGAAACCTATCAACAAGGTCCTGCAAACAATGAAACATCCAATGCTTAACCGGTATAGCATCCGCCGAAAGCTCCACCCACATGTTTGAGGCCGGCGCACGTTGTGCAACCCGAATCCCAGGCAGCTTTCACTGCCCTTGCAACGGGGGTAATCCAAGTGACGGCGGCCATTGAAATGGATCAATAACGCTGCACTGGAAAATCAAAATATGTGTCGGGAAAGGGTTCATTTTTGAGGGTGAAATGCCACCACTCTTCGGCAATCGGTTCAAATCCATGCTTTACCATGAGAACCTGCAAAAGCATGCGATGTGCTCGACTTTCGGGGGATACCGCCAGGCTCGTGGGCCACGAGCGGGGACCAAACAGGTCGAAGCCCGTTCCCATGTCCAGACCGGGGGCGCTCGGCGCTGCATCCATGGCGGTTATCGTCACATCCACCGTGCTCCCCCGACTGTGGCTCGATTTGGCTGCGATGTATTGTTTCTTGAAGAGGTCCTGCTTGTCCACATCCGGATAAAACTCCGCCTTCCTCCTGGTGTCCTGCAGATCTTCGGCCCAGCGAACAAAATGATCGACCGCGCGCTGCGGCCGGTAGGCATCGAAGATCTTCAGAGCGAGACCAAACCGGCGCAGCTCCTCCTGTACCTTCTTCAGGGCCTGGGCTGCCTGTGCGGTGAGAATGCAGCGGGGCTCAAGGTAGCCATCGATGCGCCGGCCGACAAAATTGTGATCCGAGTAGTAGCGCAGCTCGATTTTTATATCCGGGATCACCTGGTCGACGTAGACGAATCCCTCCGGCAGGGTGGGATTTTCGGTTCCTGCAAAGGCAACCTGTACCAGCAGAGAACACAAAACAACGACCAAAACATGCAACCGCTTCATTGACGTCCTCCTTCGAATGCCCCACATCGGGCGCACCTGCAGTCAAAATCAATGGGCCTCTTTTGCACTTCCACCGATCGCTTACCGCAGATGCCTGAGAGATTC
>NZ_JAIBKA010000006.1 GCF_022603395.1 Desulfoferrobacter suflitae | reverse complement strand
TAACCCATTATTCATTGATCCTGCTAATGGCAACTACAGGCTTGACGCCCTGTCAACAGTTGTTGACGCGGGCGCCAATGGGGCTCCAGGGATGTCGGCGGTGGATAAGGATGGAAATCCGAGAATCATCAATACCACGGTGGATATGGGGGCTTATGAGTATCTTTTGGAAGCGAGCTTTAGTGCTGATACAGTCAGCGGATCAAGCCCTTTAACGGTGACTTTCAGTGATACCTCTTTGGGAAGTGTCAGCGCATGGCTTTGGGACTTTGGTGACGGGGCAACCAATTCTACAGACAGAAATCCAGTGCATGTCTATAACACGCGAGGTATCTACACTGTGACACTGACGGTGCAAGATACCAGCGGAAAAGAAGAGAGCGAAAAAAAGACCGCCTATATCCGGGTGGATATTCATCCCCTGCCGCCGTACCTGATACTGTTTGATTAGTGGCTGCCTGTTCGGCCCTGCCATGCCGACATTTCAATGTCGTGATCCGGACGATCCCGGGCTGACAGGGCCGATTGTTTTTCATCCAGGCTAAATTTTTTGCTTGCAGAACTTTTTGGCGTAATCCAGATGGTGCTTGAGCAGCCACAGCCTTTCCAGGAATTCCGGCCAGCCGCAGCCTGGTTTAAAGCCCTTTTCCGCTCCAGGCAAAACCAGAGTTGCGTCTGTCACTTTGCCCTTCATTTCCCTCCATAGTGAATTCCAGACATCCAACGCGTCGTCCAGGATTACTTCGGTAACATTTTGTAAATGTTTAATTTTTTCTTCTTGTGAGAGGATGCGATGCGTTGACTCCTGCATCCCGCTCCCGGAGATGACTTTGAAATCTCTCGACATGACTTATTGCTCCTTATCCCGATATTGAACAATCGACCACGGCTTCGTCCTTCCGTGGCAGGGCGGTCTCAACGGAGGTCCAGGAACTGTTCCATCCCGGTGACGGATAGACTCATCGCGAAGTATTGGGATGCGGGTCGGTTCAGGCTTCTAATTTCGACCCATGGCGCAGCCGACGCGCGGGTCGCTTCCCAACAGCCCACTATTAGATTCAACCCTGGCTGTTGATGGCTTTATAAATCACACCTCAGGCGCAAAGCGTATTTGATTCAGTCGTAATCAATATATGACCGAATTCAAGCTCGGTCCAGGTTTTCATATGATCGGCAGCAGCGGCGTGTTACGGAAACAGGCACGCCTGTCACCTTCTTGAATTCGAAATTGTTAGCCTCAGCCGGCGCATCTGCTATGATCAAAGGTGACAAGCGATACCCGAACCGAGGACCCTCTTCGGTGAGCCCTATCGGTGTCCTGAAGAGGCATCCCAATTGCTGCTCACAGGGTTTTTACCGGAATGAACACAATATGAATGAAATAGAACGAATAGGGTCATCCTCCCAATACCTGGCCACTCTTTTGCGGCGCCGCCCGGATTACGTCGATTGGCTGGTGGGTTCAAAGAATCTTTATCGGCGCTATCCTTTGACGGAAATCTACCAGGATCTGCAGGATACGGCAGAAAAGACGAGCTCTTTCACGAATCTGCAACTGTGCTTTAGAGAGTTTAAGCAGCGCCATTTTCTAAGGATCGGCGGCCGCGATCTGCTGGGCCGGGCCAATCTTGCCGAAACTACGTCGCAATTGAGTGATCTTGCCGCCGTCGCGCTGCAAGTCGGTCTCAATATGCTCAATAAACACCCCGAGTGGTGGTTTGGCAGCACTCGCCCCGATGCGTGGCGCCGGATAAGAGAGGACTACGCTCTGGTTGTGATGGGGCTGGGCAAGCTGGGAGGACAGGAGCTCAACTATGTGTCCGACATCGACATACTCTTTCTGCACGCTGGCAAAAATGGCGGAGGTGATGACCCGTCCGATTATCTGGTTTTGTTGAACCGGTTTTGTCAGAGTTTGACGCGCCTTCTGGCGGATAAGGTCGAAGGAGACCGGGTGTTTGAAGTGGATCATCGATTGCGGCCCCTTGGCAAAGACGGGCCGCTGGCGCCATCCGTTGCAGCGGCCGTTGACCACTATCTGCATCGGGGACAGCCGTGGGAGCGTCAGATGCTGCTCAAGGCGCGACCGGTGGCGGGCGATCGTCACCTGGGGAGCGCCTTTATTCAGGAGGTGCGTCCCTTTGTGTTTCGTCGATTCCTTGATTTTCAGGCGCTCGACGAATTGCGCGACATGCGTGACAAGATTTTGGCGAGCGCCGTGCAGCCGGGTCGCGGCTGGCAGCAATTTGACGTGAAACTGGGGGTGGGCGGCATTCGGGAAATCGAATTTCTTGTTCAGTCCTTGCAGCTCATTTATGGCGGCCGGCATCCTCAGTTGGACGAATCCAACACCCTGAACTGCCTCGATCGGCTATACGGCCTGGGGTTGTTGCCCGGCGAGACGGTGCAGCAGCTGAAGGAGGCCTATGTCTTCTTGCGACGGGTGGAGCACTGGGTGCAGCTGGATCAGAATCGGCAGACTCAGAAAATACCGCGATCCGATGAAGCTCGCAGACGCCTCGAATCTGCCCTCGGTTTTGACGCGGAGGAGGGACAATTCATCGACAAGCTGGAAGTTTGTTGCCGCACGGTGCATCAACACTTCACGGCATTATTCCGGAGCAGTGAGCCGGAGGCGGCCAAGAGGGCAACGGAAGTTGACGGTGAGGCCGCTTTGCTGGAACATTGCCCGCCGGACCTGTTGGCCGGCATTCAAAAAAATACCGGGATCTTTCCAGAATTCTTGCACAAGACCGTCGTTGACGTGCTCGTGAAATTCGGGTCGACCCATGATCGTGCGATCTCTGAGAAAGTGCTGATCAGACTGGATCGCTACTTCAGTCAGGTAAGAAAGCGCCCCGGGCTTGTGAAGGTATTTCACACGGCATCCGCGTGGCTGCCCGACTTTATAGGAGGGCTGGCGCAGAGCGAGTTGCTGGCGGATCTTTTGACCCATCATCCGGCTCTGGTTGAAGGCGTTGCCACATTAGCCGGAAGATACACCAATGCCCGTTCCTGGCAGGAAACCAGCCTGGGTCTGCTGAACAGGCACAGCGATTACGAAGAGTCGCTCGAGTGGATCAGGCGGCTGAAAAACGAGCGGCTTCTGCAACTGGCCATGGCGGATCTGCAAGGCACCATAAACCACGGGCAACTGGAAAATGAGCTGAGTTCACTGGCCGATTTTGTCATAACACACACCTACCGGAGAGTGGCCGAAAGCCGCGGTTTTGACACTCACACACCCCTTGCGGTCCTTGCCCTGGGCAAACTGGGAAGTCGAGAGATGGGCTACCTGTCGGACGTGGATTTGGCTTTTGTGTATGATCCCCCCAGGGGGCAGACCGAGGATCAGATCCCCGCCGCAATTATCAGTCTCATCCAGCGATTCATGCGGATGTTGAGCACACCGCTGCATGAAGGCCCGGGCTATGAGGTCGATGCGCGTCTGAGGCCGACCGGCAATTACGGGCCACTGATTGTCACACGCCGGGCCTGGCGGGATTACTACAGGAAACAGGCCGATATCTGGGAGATCCAGGCGCTGCTGAGAATGCGCTGTGTGGCTGGAAACCTTGAGCTTGCGACCTGGATTGAGGAGGAGGCGCACAAAATCTGTTATCAACAGCGCGCCCCCTCTGCGGTATGGCAGCGCCTTTGCCATCTGCGGCAGCGCATGGAACGGGAACGGACTGAGGAACGATCCGACCTTGTCGACATCAAACTGGGGGCGGGAGGATTGGCCGACCTGGAATTCCTGGTGCAGGGGTATGTACTGGTTGAAGGCGGCAACGATCCTTTGCTGCGGGTGGGCTCCGTGCGCCGGGCATTGCCCGTAGTGCTGGAAAGGCTCGCCGAGTCGCAGGATCTGCCGGTACGGGAAGGGTATACGGCTTTTGAGACGCTGCGGTCCCTCGAACATCGCCTGGTTCTGTGTAACAATGCCGCCGCAGCACGCGTGCAGCCGCATCAGTTTGAACGGCTCAAGGCCATGGGGCTTTGGCCGCCTTCGCAGGCGGCCGGCACCGTTGATTCCTGGCAGGATCTACTGCGACTGCGTCGCAGGGTGAGAAGGCTTTTGCAGAATTGGTGCCCCGATCTGTAGAAGATTTCTGCTCTGTTCGGGAATGATCTGGGGGCGGCGTTATCGGGTACCCCCGCAGCAACAGCGCGCGTCAAACATTGGGCGGCATGGGACGAAGCGCAAAACGGCGACAGCAACGCATGGCCCAAAAAATTTTCGGACAAGTGAGAGATAGGGCTTGACTTTTGTGGTTAAGTCGCTCTAATAGAATCCTGACTTTGTAAGCTTTGGTAACAAACCGTACAACGGAGTGCGGTTTTTAATGATTGCATGAGGACAAGGGCGTCCAACTCCAAGAGTGGAGTAGCGACGCCCTTTTTTTGTCTGAGGTGCAAACCCACGCCAGCCGATCGGGCTACGACGAAGTACCCCGATGGGGACAATTGTGTCCACTCGCTCCCTCAGGGCGGTGGACTTTTTTTATTCCATCCATCCAGGAACGAAGGAGTAGAACAATGAACCTGTGTAAACCCAATGCAAACGACGCCACTTTGACGTTCAACCGGTCCAAGAGTGTGGTGCCCATGAGTGGTATCTGCTCGCGCTGTATCGACGGTTGCCGCGGCAACTGCGAGATTTTCCGATCCACCTTCAGAGGGCGGGAAGTCATTTATCCCGGCCCGTTTGGAAAAGTGACGGCGGGGGCCGACAAAGACTACCCGGTGGACTACTCGCATCTCAACATTCAGGGTTATGCGCTGGGTGCCAGCGGTCTTCCCGAAGGAGTCGAGGCGGGGCCGGACACGGCGGTTTTCCCTGCGGTGAGCACGGAAACCGATTACGGTTGGGACAGCAAAGTCAAGTTGAGTGTTCCCATCTTCACGGGTGCTCTCGGCTCCACCGAAATTGCCCGCAAGAATTGGGAACATTTTGCGGTGGGCGCGGCCTTGAGCGGGGTAACGCTGGTTTGCGGAGAAAACGTGTGTGGCATAGACCCCGGCCTGGAATTGAACAATGGAAGTAAGATTGTGAAGTCCCCCGAACTGGATCGACGTCTTGAAGTCTATAAACGCTATCACAACGGGTACGGGGAAATTCTGGTGCAAATGAACGTGGAGGACACCCGGCTGGGCGTCGCCGAGTATGTTATGGACAAACACGGACTCGACACCATTGAGCTCAAATGGGGCCAGGGAGCCAAGTGCATCGGGGGAGAAATCAAGGTAGACAGCATCGAGCGGGCGCTCGAACTGAAACGCCGCGGGTACATTGTCACTCCCGATCCGTCCAGGCGGTCCATCCAGGCGGCATACGAGGACGGCGCCATCAAGGAGTTTGAGCGCCACAGTCGTTTGGGTTTTGTGAGTGAAGAAGGGTTCATGGCCGAAGTCGAACGTTTGCGCAGACTGGGCTTCAAACGGATAACTCTGAAAACCGGGGCGTACAGTTTGAGAGAGCTGGCCATGGCCATCAAGTGGGGCTCCAAAGCCGGGATCGACCTGCTCACCATCGATGGCGCGCCCGGCGGCACCGGCATGAGTCCATGGCGTATGATGCAGGAATGGGGCATCCCGAGCATCTACCTGCACTCGAAGGCTTACGAGTATTGTGACAAGCTCACCGCCCGGGGCGAGAGAGTTCCGGATATTGCGTTCGCCGGCGGTTTCTCCAGTGAGGATGGCGTGTTTAAGGCGCTGGCTTTGGGTTCCCCTTATGTCAAGGCCGTGTGCATGGGACGAGCGTTAATGATTCCGGGAATGGTGGGCAAGAATATCGGTGAATGGATGGCCAAGGCGGATCTTCCGAAAACCGTCAGCCAATACGGAACCAACCCCGAAGAAATTTTTGTCAACTATGAAGCTGTCAGGGATTTGGTGGGCAGCGACGAGATGAATTCCATCCCGCTGGGGGCGATTGGCATCTTCAGTTATGCAGACAAGATCAAGGTGGGACTACAGCAGCTCATGGCGGGGGCGAGATGTTTCAGCGTGCGCTCCATCGCGCGCAAAGATCTGATGTCTCTCACCCAGGAATGTGCTGCGGTGACCGGCATTCCTTATGTTATGGAAGCTTACCATGATGAAGCGGAAGCCATTCTGAACAGCTAGAAACCTTTCCGATAGCTCCTTCTCCCTCCGCGGGGGAGAGAGGAAGCGTCCCCCGGGTACCGCGGGACCATGGGTGGGTGACTGTCGGCTCAACGGGAAGGGAAGTTTCCCCTTCTCGGATAAGATCTCAGCGGCACGCTGTTGGCGGGAGGTCTTGGCGCAACGGGTCGCCCCCCTCCACCCCGCGACTCCAATCACCCTGGCCCATCCTTCTCGGGCTCCACGGCCGGTGCCGACGGAGCCCTGCCTGCCGTCGCGCAAGGGCTTTTCTCAACGGGACGGGGCGCCTGTCTCTTTACTTAAACAATGCTTAGTTTTTTAGTAGAATTGGATCGGCGGCTTGGGTTCACTGCAACTTCTGAGTGGCTTAGACGGCTGGTGACTATTGGATGTGAACGAAGAGCGGACTGGCGAGAAAGGAGAACATCTATGAATCAAGAATTCAGAGAAGAATTGAAGGAGCTTGTCCAAAAACAGGGTGGACCCTGCGTGTCCATCTTCATGCCGACCTTTCGGGCAGGCACCGAGGTTCAGCAGAATCCAATCCGACTCAAAAATCTTCTGCGCGAATCCGAACAACAGCTGGTTTCCCTGGGTGCCCGGCAGCCGGAAGCCCGGGAATTGCTTGGTCCTGCTCACGGGTTGCTTGCTGACGGTAATTTCTGGCGGCGGCAGGCGGATGGTCTGGCAGTGTTCATTGCCTCAGATGTTTTCCGAACCTATAGTTTACCCATTCATTTTGATGAGTTATCGGTGGTGACCGATCGATTCCATGTGAAACCCCTCCTCAGGGTCTTGGCGGAGGACGACAGGTTTTTGGTTCTGGCATTGAGTCAAAAGGAGCTGCGATTGCTGGAATGTACCCGTTTTGGGGTCAGTGTTGTGGAACTTGAGGGGGTTCCCAAAAGCATGGATGAAGCCCTCAAGTATGATGATCCACAGCGCCAGCTGCAGTTTCATACCGGCACCCAGGGGCGTGGAGGCGGTAAGCGTTCGGCCATGTTTCACGGCCAGGGGGTTGGAGTGGACGACACCAAATCGAACATTTGGCGTTACTGCCTGATGATCGACGACGGACTGCATAGCTTGCTGCGCGAGGAGCGTGCCCCGCTGATTCTGGCGGGGGTGGATTATCTGCTCCCCATTTACCGAGAGGCCAATGGCTATGCGCATCTTGTGGAAACTTGCATCACCGGTAATCCCGATGTGTTGAGTGCCGATGAACTGCATGCCCGAGCCTGGGAGATCGTGCAGCCGCTTTTCAAGCAAGGACAGGAAGAGGCTATGGCGAAATATTTGCGACTGGCCGGAACAGGACTCGCCTCGGGGGATGTGCGGGAGATTGTGCCGGCTGCCGTTTTCGGGCGGGTCGAGTCGGTATTCCTGCCCGTGGGAAAACAGATCTGGGGCAGCTTCGATGCGCAACAAAATGAAGTGACCCTGCATCCGGAGGTGCAGCCGGGAGACCAGGATCTGCTGGATCTGGCGGCGATCCAGACCTTCACAAACGGCGGAGCGGTCTATGTGGTCGAGCCCGAGCACATACCGAACAAACAATCTGCCGCAGCGGTGTTTCGCTACTGATGCCATGTGAGTGAAAGGGGGCCCGCATTGGCCGGGCCCCACGATTTATAACCTAAAATAATCCATTTGTTATTTTATCCCGACCGTTAAGCATTAGGGGTTTTATCGTTGGCAGGTCTCGCCTCCGGGCCTCGCTGCGCTCCACCCATCCTGCATCTACTGAGAGAGGTTGGGTTGAGCGCCGGTTGGTGCTCCCTGCTACCCGACCTTAATCCACAGCAGCCTGGCGGTTTCCGCCCCAGGGTTCTTCCAGTGCGCGGGCATTTCCGAAGTGAGGTATATGGTGTCCCCGGCCCGCAGCGTGTAGGATGATTTATTGATTTTGACCTGCAGTTCTCCGGAGATCAAATGGCCGACCTCTTCTCCCTTGTGCATGAAAAAATGCGACGAGAGGGCTTTGTGCGGCGGCACTTCGATCAGATAGGGTTCGGCCTTGGAATCGAAGTCCACCGGAGTCAGCAGCTTTGCCTGAATGCTGTCTTCCGGCAAGTCGGGAATTTTTACTTCGGTGGCTTCATCGGCGAGGAAGACAACTGGTTTTTCCCATTCTGATTTTTCTTGAAAAAACGAACTGATATCGACCCTCAGCACTTCGGCCATTTTGAGGAGCCCGGGCAGAGAAGGGTAGATGAGGTTGCTTTCCACCTGCGAGATGGAACTGGGTGTGACTCCCACCAGCCTGGCCAGCTCCGTCTGGGAAAGTCCTCGCTTGCTGCGCAGTTCTTTAATGCGCAGGCCCAGATCGATGCCTCCCGGAGTGCGTTTTTCTTCGTCGAAGTGAATACGTTGATCTTTGGTCCAGTAGTTGTGAGGCTTGTGCAAGTTCTCCAGGTCGCGGTTTTCGGCTTTGAAAACCGTCAGTGAGGTACTTCCCCGCTTGATGGAAAGGTCGATTACGACCTGAGCGATCTGGCTGATTTGGGCTCTGAGCCGCGGTGAATGCGCCTTTTTTTCCATGATCCAATAGGCTATGGTGTTCAGTTCATAGAGGCGCGGGCAGGAATGGGAGTAAAAGTTGATGATGGCTTCCTCACCGCCCCAGAGCTCCTGCATGCCGGTGACGCTTTCGAAAACAAATCGCACGTCGCCGTCCATCTCCGCATGCAGTCCATAGAGCGTATCCATGACAAGCTCGGTTTGGCGCGGCTCTTCTATTTTGACGATGGTGCAGGATTGTCTGCCCTGCAGTGCCGCGTAGGATTTCAGAAAGATGGCAGAGCTCTTTCCTTTACCACAGGTGAAGCAATCGAGGATGGTCAGTGATGGGTTGTCGGCGAGGGGACCAAGTCTTTCCAGAAGATTCTTGAGGGAGCGATCGAAGCTGACATAGATGAGAGGCTTATTGTGGGCCTGGGACGCCTGAATGAAATTGCGGCAAAAAACATAGGCCAGGCTGCCGGAATCGTCCAGCCACACCACATTGTCGCCTATGTAGAGTCCTCCCAGCAGTTCGTCCAGCTGGTCCACTCCAGAGCTCACCTTGTATTTGTCGGACAAAGCCATATTGCTGTTCCTCTGAGTCAAGCGGCTGCGCGCGTCTGCGCCGCCAGAGTTATGGGAGAATACAGAATCCGCAAGTCACAGGCCAGAATAAAAACCGCATCTTGCCTCAGGAGTCTCCCCTATTTTCAGGTTTCATTCTAACCGGCGTGTTATGAAGATTAACACGGCGCGTGGCAATAACCCATTGGCGGAACAAATTTTTGCTTGAAATTCTGAGCGGATTCCATTATCTATTTGAAACGCAGTGTCAACGACGACAACGCTTCCGGAAATCTTCCCTTTGATCGGGCACAAAGCGGAATTTATCGTTCGCCCGGGCAAATTGGGGAGAGCCCGGATTGGTGGATCAACGAAGTTCCCCCCCTTGCTGTATTCCCCGGCATCAGACCATAGCGGTCGAATAACATAGCGCGGCATACCTGAAAGTGGCTGCCACGCGCTGCTTGGAGCCGTTTTCCAGAGGGGCCCGTGGTACCGCCGGGGCATGCCCGGGTACTCATGTCCTCATAACAAGGAGGAACAAAACACTATGTGTCGCTTATTTGCAATGACCAGTGAAAAGCCTTTGTCTCCCATGGTGGCCATTCATGCTCTGGACGTGATGCGTGAGGGCCATGACGGGTCGGGTGTGGGTCTTTTCTTATCGGACCTGGGAGGGCCTTTCGAGGAGCTGAAGGGGACTCCCATTCTTTCCGGCATCTTTAGCAACGATGGATTGAAGCGGCTCGACCAATTCATGATGAACATTGGTTTCATGACCAAGTATCGCTTTTCCATCAAAGTCCCCAAACGTCCGCCCTTGGGGGTTCCCAAACGCGACGTGTACCTCATTCGTGCTTATGAATATCCGGAAGACTGGGAACATTTGAGCCAGAGTGAAATCGATCATCGTCTGCTGTTGATTCGGCTTCAGTTGAGGCAGATGGGCGAAGAAAAAGAGGACATGATCGTCTACAGTTTCTGGCCGGATGTGATCATGCTCAAGGAAATCGGCGATCCCATGAATGTAGCCGACTATTTGAGCCTTGATCGGGACGAACTGAAGGCCCGGATCATTCTCGCCCAGGGTCGTCAGAACACCAACTATGCCATCAATTTATACGCGTGCCATCCGTTTTTCATCCAGGGCGTGGCCACCATGACCAACGGGGAGAACACCGCCTTTGTTCCCATTCGGGAGTTCCTCATGTCGCGCGGATTTCCGGGATATATCGGGTACAATTCGGACTCCGAAGTTTTCACCCACATTCTGCACTATTCACTGAACCGGCTGGGGCTGGGCATCGAAGCCTACAAGCACGTGATCACGCCGCTTCAGGATGAAGACTTGGAGCGCCATCCCGACGGAGGTTTCCTGAAACAGCTGAAGAATTCCTGCCGTCGTCTCATCATTGACGGCCCCAATTGCGTCATGGGGTGTCTGCCTGACCGGAGCCTGTTTATGGTGCAAGACCGCAAGAAATTGCGGCCCGGCGTTGTGGGAGGACGTCCGGGTCTATATGCGTTTTCATCGGAAATGTGCGGTTTGGATTCGGCTATTCCCGATCGAGACAAGAGCCGGGATTTCCAACCCATGCATTTGGATACAGCTGTCGTCGCTTCAGACCGCGCGGAGGTTAAGACATGGTCACAAATGGAAACATTAGCCCTTCTACACTGAGCGTCAAAGACCTGCCCTGGCAGATCGACTGGGATAAGGACCGGTGCACCCTGTGTGGCCGCTGTACGGCTGTGTGCCCGGTCCACGCCATTGAACTGGGAGTCTACCGCAAGCGGCACATCGAGCTGCCTTCCCTGGATGCCGGTTTAGCGAGGAACAACGGCGGTTCCAACGTCTATCAGATCTTTCAGGGGATTCGTCAAAAAACCGATCCGGCGTATGCCTGTGTAGGCTGCGCCGCGTGCAGTCTGGTATGCCCGAACGATTGCATCATCCCGCGCAGAAGCGATGAGGCCGACAAGCTCAAGTTTCACGTCAATCAGGGCGGCCAGCCACGCCGGCGGGGAGGTCGGCGCAATGTTCGCGACGTGGGGCAGGGCGGTATCCTGGACCAGATCAAATTCACGCGCATTTCCATGCTGACCGACCCGGCTCTGGATGCCGGCCGGCATGAATTTGAAGTGCGCACTCTACTGGGCAGGGTTCTGCCCCCGGAAGAAAGCTTAAGGCTCTACCGCGAGCAGGGTTGGGCTCCTCCGGTGCGGGAAATTTATCCCCTGGTCATCGGAGCCATGTCCTTTGGCGCCCTTTCTCCCAACATGTGGGAAGGCCTGCAGATGGGGGTTGCCTATCTGAACGAAGAACTGGGCATGCCGGTGCGCATGTGCACCGGCGAAGGGGGCTGCCCCCCGCGGCTGCTGCGGTCGCGCTTCTTAAAGTACGTCATCTTGCAGATCGCCAGCGGCTACTTCGGTTGGGACGAAATCATCCATGCGCTTCCGGATATGCAGGAAGATCCCTGTGCGGTGGAAATCAAATACGGGCAGGGGGCCAAGCCGGGGGATGGTGGTCTGTTGATGTGGTACAAAGTCAACAAGCTGATTGCCGCCATTCGTGGCGTGCCGCCGGGAGTCAGCCTCCCCAGTCCGCCCACCCATCAGACCAAGTATTCCATCGAGGAAGCGGTCGCCAAGATGATCCAGTCCATGTACATGGCGTGGGGATTCAGGGTTCCCGTGTACCCCAAGATTTCGGGGAGTTCGACGGCCCTGGCCGTGTTGAACAACCTCACGCGCAATCCTTATGCGGCAGGTCTGGCCATCGATGGGGAAGATGGGGGGACGGGAGCAGCCTATAATGTCTCCATGGACCATATGGGGCATCCCATTGCGAGCAATCTGCGCGACTGTTATCTCAACCTGGTCAAATTGGGCAAACAGAACGAAATCCCTCTGTTTGCCGGCGGCGGAATCGGCAAAAACGGCAATCTTGCCGCCAACGCCGCGGCGCTCATCATGCTGGGAGCCAGTGCGGTGCAGACGGGCAAATACATGATGCAGGCGGCTGCCGGCTGTTTGGGGTCGGAATCCGACCGCTGCAATATCTGCAATATTGGTTTGTGCCCCAAGGGCATCACCTCCCAGGACCCTCGCCTGTATCGGCGGCTGGACCCGGAAAAGGTGGCCGAGCGCGTGGTCGACATCTATCTCAGCTTTGATACCGAACTGCGCAAGATCCTTGCACCTCTGGGGCGGTCCACTTCACTTCCGATCGGCATGTCGGATGCTTTGGCCATCAATGATCACAACGCAGCGGAACGGCTTCAAATCAAGTATGTGGTGTGAGCCGGCTGAGGATAATAGGGAGGCAGCTATGCAGAGTCAACAAGGCCAGGCGGGCGATCAACAGGCCGTCCAACTGTGCGGGATGGAAGACGGCCGTCGGCTGGAATCGCGCGTGCTGGAAGAGCGCATCCAGCAGGCGGTGGCGGACGGCCAGCGCCGTTTGCTGATCGAGGCGTACGGCCAACATGGTTTGGGTGGCCGGTTGTGGCGAGCCGGCAATGAACCGGTCCAGGTAATAATCAGCGGTTCTTCGGGGCAGCGGGTGGGTTCCATGGGTTTTCCCAACACGCGCATTGAAGTCATGGGGCCGGCTTCCGATGATGTGGGATGGCTCAACGCCGGTGCTGAAATCATAGTGCACGGCAATGCCTGCAATGGTACCGCCAATGCCATGGCGCAGGGGAAGGTTTATGTGGCCGGCAACATCGGTGCGCGCGGCATGACCATGACCAAGTTCAATCCTCGTTTCCAACCGCCGGAGCTGTGGGTTTTGGGCTCGGTGGGAGATTACTTTGCCGAGTTCATGGCCGGTGGGGTTGCAGTGGTGTGCGGACATCAACCCCAGGACCCGCAGAATATCCTGGGGTATCGGCCATGTGTCGGGATGGTGGGCGGTAAGATTTTCTTCCGCGGTCCACACAAGGGCTACAGTCAGGCCGATGCCAAATTGTCGCCGTTGTCCGATGACGACTGGCAGTGGCTGCAAATGAACCTGCGGGTCTACCTGGAAAGCATTCGTCGGACGGAGCTGTATGACACGTTTAATGATCGAACCGCATGGCAGCTGCTGGCTGCGCGCGGACCGCAGGAAAAATTCACCCGCCCGAGACGTTCCATGGCGGCCTTCCATCGCCAAGTGTGGGACCAGGAACTGGGCAAAGGCGGACTGATCGGCGACTTGACCGATCTCGACAACAGTCCCATAGCGCTGATCACCACCGGTGATTTGCGTCGTTTTGTTCCCGTTTGGGAGAATCGCACCTATGCGGCGCCGTGCGAAGCCAGCTGCCCGACCGGCATGCCGGTGCAGGAACGTTGGCGGCTGATACGGGAAGGCCGGGTCGATGAAGCGGTCGATCTGGCCCTGGCCTACACCCCGTTTCCCGCTTCGGTGTGCGGGTATCTCTGCCCGCACCTGTGCATGCAGGGCTGCACGCGCCAGACGGTGAACATGCCGGCGGTCGATGTCAGTCAACTGGGCAGGGCGAGTATCAAGGCAAAGCTCCCCGAGCTGCCGCCGCTAAGCGGCAAAAAAGTGGCTGTGATCGGCGGCGGGGCGGCCGGTTTATCCATCGCCTGGCAGCTGCGGCGGCGGGGCCATGAAGCCGTCATTTATGACATGCATAGGACTCTGGGCGGCAAGATAGCCTCCCTCATCCCCAGGTCGCGCATCCCCGCGGAAGTGATCGGTGCAGAACTGGAAAGAATTCAGAGCGCTCTGCCCCATGTGCATCTGCAGCAGCGTCTGAGCAAAGAGGATGTTGAGCAGTTGAAGGTCGACTATGATTTCGTGGTAGTGGCGGTAGGTGCCCAAAAACCCAGAATCATCCCCATCCCGGGAAAGGAAAAGCTGATACCGGCACTCGATTTTCTGCGCCAAAGCAAAGCCGATAGCATCCAGGTGGGAAAGAAAGTGGTGATCATCGGGGCCGGCAATGTGGGCTGCGATGCCGCTACCGAAGCTCACCGGCTGGGGGCCGAAGAAATTACCTTGATCGACATTCAGGAGCCGCTCTCGTTTGGCAAGGAGCGAGAGGAAGCAGAGGCGGCGGGGGCCAAATTCCGCTGGCCGTGTTTCAGCAAGGCGGTGGTCGATGAAGGGCTCGAGCTGACAACGGGTGAGGTGATCCCCGCCGACACGCTGATCATTTCCGTTGGGGATTTGCCCGATATCGAGTTTTTGCCGGAGAGCGTGGCCACCGATCGAGGCTTCATTCAAGTCAATGAATGGTACCAGACCACCGATCCACAAATATTCGCCGTAGGTGATGCGGTGCAACTGGGGCTTCTGACGGATGCCATCGGAGCCGGGCGCAAGGCGGCTCAGGCCATCGACGACATGTTTCAGGGCAAGCGGCCGCGCGGAGACGTGCGCAAGCGAATCGATTATTCGCGGGTCAAGCTGGAATACTTCGATCCGCGCCTGCAAAAATTCGACGGCATCGAACAGTGCGCTTCCCAGTGTTCGTCCTGCGGCTCCTGCCGGGACTGCGGCATGTGCGTCACCATGTGTCCGCAGGCCGCCATCTCCAGGAAAGAAAGCGGCAAGGACTTTGAAATGGTGGTGGACAAAAATCGCTGTATTGGCTGTGGCTTCTGTGCCGGAGTGTGCCCCTGCGGCATCTGGGACCTGGTGGAAAACGACCCGATCGGCTGAGCGACCCTGACACATCCAATACTCCTTTCAAACATCAATCCTTGCATCGTGCGGCGGGGTTTATCCCCGCCGCAACCAATCCGCTCGTAAACTTTCCCTGAATCATCTGTGGCGAAAACGATTTTACATCGTGTACCTCAAATGCTATTTGACAACTGGTTCGAATCGTCCGGAAATTTGAAAGTTCATTCATTCGCAGGTCAGGATGTGTGCGGTGGAACTCCCTGACAAAAGGGTTGTGTCAGGCAGTGCTGCACACACCCTGACCTACCGGGGAGAGCCTGCATGTTCCAAAGCGAGTTTCCGGATTTCTGGTCGTCGGATTTTTCTTAGTGGACTTTTGCCAACAGCATCCACTTGCCATCGAGCAAAATTGACTGTGAGGAGAGACTGGTATGTATGTTTTGACCGAGGAATTCATTCGGGACGAGGTGGCCGATTCGAATATCATCTACCGCCGCGGAGAGAACCTCTATCAGCTTGGGGCATACAGCTGCGTCGAGGTGAATCAGGAGGAAGGATCGTATGTCTACGAAGTCGATGGAAGCTTCGGCGACTACCTGATCACGGTTGCCTTCAATAACGGCGGCATCGACTACTCCTGCAATTGCCCGTACCCCGGTGAGGGTTGCAAGCATACCGTAGCGGTCCTGCTCGACATCATGGACAGGAAGAATTTTCGGGACTATCAGGCCCTCGTGCCGGAACCGGCGGACATCATCCCGGCCGAAGCCTACCTGACCGCCGATGAAATCCGCGCTCAGGCCCTTGAGGATCGCAGAAAGCGGGCCAAAAGCGAGGAGCTGTCAGCCGTTTTAGGGGATATGTACAAAGGCGAGCACCTGGTCGGGACAGCCCGTGGGCTGCAGTACAAGGTGACCCTGCACGATCCGGAAAATGCCTTGGGGCATTGCAGTTGCCCGGATTTTTTGACGAATCGACTCGGCACCTGCAAACACCTGATGTTCATCCACGAGCATATCAAAAAGCAGAAGGACTTGCAGGAACGACTGCAAATCGAGCGCTTTCCTTTCGTGGACATCTATTGGGATTCGTGCCACGGTAAGCCAAGGATCTTTTGCGAGCGGCCGCAGGAAGAGATTCAAGACATCCAGCCGTTGCTCGCAGAGCATTTTGATCAGCAGGGACTGTTTGCAGACGGTGACTTTGACGGTTTTCTCCCGCTCTTCTTCAAGCTGCAGGGGAACAAGCGTGTGCGGGTGCAGGAACCGGTCCTCAACCGCCTTGATGAGTATCTCACCGAGCGGCAACTGCAGGAATTGGCACGCAGCGAATTTCCCGCCCTGGATAGGATAAAGGCCACCCTTTATCCCTATCAGGTCAAGGGCGTTGAATTTGGCCTTTACAGGAAAGCGGTGTTGATCGGCGATGAAATGGGCCTCGGCAAGACCTTGCAGGCCATTGCCCTGAGTGTTCTGAAAAAAGAAGTGTTCGGATTTCGGCGGGTATTGGTGGTCACCCTGGCTTCCTTGAAAGAGCAATGGAAGCGCGAGATCGAAAGATTCACCCATGAACGCGCCGCCATTGTGGCAGGCACAAAGCAGCAGCGCAAAGCGCTGTATGACAATGAGTCAAGCCTGTTCAAAATCACCAACTACGAGGCTGTGCTGCGGGATGTAACGGTCATTTCCCGCTTCAAGCCGGATGTGGTCATTCTGGATGAAGCGCAGCGCATCAAAAATTTCACCACCAAGACCGCCGAGGCGGTCAAAAGCATCCCACGCAAGCATGCCGTCGTCCTCACCGGTACTCCCCTGGAAAATAAGCTGGAAGACGTCTATTCCATCGTTCAGTTTCTCGACCCTCACATGCTGTCGCCCCTCTGGCAGTTTGCCGCCGACCATTTCATGCTGAGCCGCCACAAGAAAGGGAAAATCCTCGGATATCGCAACCTGGATGTTCTCAATGAGCGACTCAAGGGCGTTGTGATCCGCAGGCGCAAGGAGGAAGTCCTGTCAGAGCTGCCCGAAGAGATCGTCAACAATTATTACCTGGAGCTGACCGCCAAACAGGCGGAGATTCACAACGGTTATCTGGCGTCGCTGCTGCCTCTCATCAACAAGAAATTTCTCACCCCCATGGACATCAGACGCATGCAGGAACTGCTGCTCAAGATGCGCATGGTGTGCAACTCGACCTATCTGATCGATCGCCACACCAACCTCTCGCCCAAGCTCAAGGAACTGGAAGGAATTCTTGACGAACTGGTGCTGCAGAATGGGCGCAAGGTCGTTATTTTCAGCGAATGGACCACCATGACGTTTCTCATCGGTAAACACCTCTCGCAGGCCGGCATACCGTTTGTCGAGCTGTCCGGCAAGGTCCCGGTGAACAAGCGTCAGTGTTTGATCGATGAATTCACCACAAATCCCCAGTGCAAGGTGTTTCTTTCGACCGATGCGGGTGGGACCGGTCTGAATCTGCAGGCGGCGGACTGTGTGGTCAACTTCGAGCTGCCGTGGAATCCGGCCCGATTGCATCAGCGCATCGGCCGTGTCAGTCGCATCGGGCAACAGAGCAGTTGTGTGAACGTGGTGAACCTCATTGCCAAAAACAGCATCGAAGAAAAGATCATGGCCGGCCTGCAGCTTAAAAAGGACCTGTTCGACGGCGTGTTCGACGAAGGGCCCGCCACGGTGGAATTTTCCCACGAAAAGCGGATGGAGATTCTCAACAAGCTGCGCGAGATGATGGGCGATGAACCCCTCGTGGTTGTCCCGGAGACCAGGCATTCCGAGGAGCTGCCGGAAGAAACACCCCATTATCTGAATCCTCAGGTGTTGCAGGATGACAGCCGACAGGTGGCGTTCGCGTCCGAGGAACCCGATGTGCAAAGCGAACTGGCGGCCGCTCGGGAGCAACAGCAGATGGCCGATGATCGGGCTCAGGCGGCCGGCTTCAATCTTGCCGCGCAACCGCCGGAAAAACTCGAGCAAGTGCTCAACTCAGGTCTGCAGTTCATCAGCGGCCTTCTGGAAATGGCGACCGGTCAAAAGCTGGCAACGGCGGGAGAGGCGACACAGGACGAGCGGATGATCCAGATCAACAAACAAACGGGCGAAGTGACCATGAAGTTCAAGCTGCCGGGATTTTGAGGACAGCCGGCAGAGCCGGCTTCTAGATGTCGCTTTGTTCCCTCAGAATATTTCGTGCCGCGGCTTTAAGGTTTCTGCACACCACATTGACCAGCGCCCAGATGCTGTCGAGAGATTCCAGCTGGCTTGTGACAGTAGAGTTGAAACGGATGTGCAGCGCCGGTTCAAATTCTTCATCCCCTTCCCAGAGCACAAACAGCAGGGGAATGCGCGGAAAGGCCCAAAGTCGGTAGCCCAGATCGCCCATTTCCACCGGCGTTCCACCCAGAGATTGTGCGGCCGCCCGAAAAATTTCCGGCTTGCGGCCGAAAAGCGCCAATAAGGGTTCAGTGGGGAACTTGTGAGGCCCGCGAAAAAACATTTGGCCCCCGGGAATGTCCTTCTCGCTGATCCATGTGGCCGACAGTGGAACGTTTTGTGCTTCCAGCAAATAATGAAGCACTACCAGATAAAATTCAAAGTTCAGGTCGGGGTGTGGCAGTGGATGCAGAACCTCTATGGTTTGTTGGTGAGGGAGACAGACAAATGTGCCGTTGAGCAGAGAAAAGGTGTAGCCTTGTGCCTCAGAGTCGTAACGAATCTGCGCGTTAATGCAGATCCTTCGAGGATCTGCCTGGCGCAGATTTTCCCACAACAGCGGATCGAGTTCGGAGGGGTCGGAGTAGAGCCTGGTTTTCTGCAGATCTTGAATCAAGGGATCAATCACTTCACGAGCTTTTGTGACGTCTTCCTCGGCTACCAGAACCCGGCCCCATCCCCTCTGCGATACAAACAGTCCATTGTAGGGGGTTTCCTCAAATGTTCGCAGGATTGCATGAATTTCTTCCTTCTCCAGAGCGTGCATGATGAGGTCTGCTTCAAAGCGGTCGGCCACGGTATGAATGGAAACGAACTGAGGGTCTTCTTGGGTCATGTCTGATATCCGTTGCGTTGAAGTTCGCGGAATAAATCCCGATAGTTTTCCTGTTCCTGCACGAGCGGTGCGCAGGCGGTAATGCTGGCTTCCCGCCTGAACACGGCGGCGGCGAATGCCATGCAGGAAACGGATCCGCATTCTTGGCAGTTTGTTTTGGGCAGTGCCCGCAGGATGTCCAATGGAGAGAGTGTGGGGTGCCTGGTGAAAACCGGCTGAAGGTTTGCCCTGTTGCGCTTAACTTCCTGTATTTTCTGAAAATAGTCACGGCAATACCGTTCCGCTTCGGCGTGCGTTGTCACATCGGTGATAGTCAGATAGGTGGGATAAATGGCGATGATGTGACCTTTATCCATGAGGTTGATCACTCCGGCCTCGACGGTATAGCTGCAACCGGGCAGTGCTGCGGCCAGGTAGGGGAGCAGTTCTGCTATGGTCTCCTGCAAATCCATAATAACATTGAAATTGGCCGAATTCGGCAGGCATTCGATGTTGACCAACCGAAACCGGTAGCCATTTGGCGTGGTTGTCTCTCGCTCCATGTTTTCCATCTCGTTGTCAGGCTGCTTTGCCCTGCTTCTGCAGTTGTTCGTAAGCCCATTGAATATCTTGAAACTTTTCCTTGGCCAGAGCCTGGAACTCTTCTCCCAGGTGGGCAACCTTGTCCGGGTGATAGCGATTGGCCTGCAGTCGGTATGCCCGCTTGATTTCCGTGGGCGTAGCCGCCGGTTCCACACCGAGGATCTTGTACGGATCCCTGAAGTCTTTGTGAGACCCGCCAGCATCGCCCGTGCGCTGCCGCCCTTGCGAATCGGTCCGTGATTCCTGCTGCTGTTCCTCCTGGTATTGAAACCGGCCTGTATGGTCGGTGGAATAGCTTTGCTGTTTGTTGCGCCACATCCAATATCCGCCGATGAGGATGAGAAAATCCTCGATCCAGCCGATTCCAGGGATAAAATCCGGGAACAGGTCAAAGGGAAAGAGGAAGTAAATCATCCAAAGGATCAACAGCCAAAAAGGGAGCATTGATGTTGTTTCCCGATTATGCTTCTCAACAGAGCATTCAATATACCGACTGCTTCAGGACCGACCCGTGGGCTGCGCGATTCCTGCCACCATCTGAAATATATCGATCTGCTGATCAAAAACAAGGTTTAAAGCGGTAAGCACTCTTCTTATCCACACGAGTTCGACTCCTGCATGAGCATATTCACAAAATCCTGCTGGTACGACAAAAGCTTCTTATCCACTCGTGTCACGATGCAAATGTGATCCGGCTGAAAATAGTGATCGAGTGCGAGAAACTCGAGCCTTCTCTCTCGCAGGACGGGCAAATCCCTCACCACCGTGGCAAAGGAAATGCCAAGACCCAGTTCCACATAGATCGAACTGAGCTCCACATTGGAAGATTCCATAATGATGCGGCAGCTCATTTTCATGCGCGCCAATTCCCTTTCCAAAAGCTGACGGCAACCGGTTCTCATATGCTTGGGGGGCATGATGAGCGGGTACCTGGCGAGCCGGTCGAAGGTCACCCGCTCCAGCCGAGCCAGGGGATGCCCCTGCGGCACCATGAGAACCGTTTCCACTGTCAGCCAGCGAACAGAGGTGAAGGACTTGGGCACCAGTGATTCCAGGGCAAAACATAAATCGATTTCTCCCTGCTTGAGCAGTTCGAGCGCGCTCTCCTGCGGACGATCCAGCAGAGTGAGCTCCACTTCGGGGTAGCGCTGCATGTATCGGGAAAGTCTCTCCGGCAGCAAATGGTACAGGGTGGTGAAGGGTGCCGCGATCTTCAGTGGTCCCTTCGGAAGCTTTTTGATGTCGTGCAACTGTTCCACAAGCTGCGCGTGCCCGTGCAGCACCGATTCGGCGTAGTGATACAGGATTTCGCCGGCCGCGGTGAGGCTGATCCTGCGCTTCCCCACCCGCTCAAACAACTGACAGTCCAGCTCCTCTTCGAGTGCCTTGATCTGCTGACTCAACGCCGACTGCGTGCGGAATGTGGCTTTTGCCGCTCGGGTAAAGCTCTTTAACCTGGCGACGTGATAAAACCCCGTCAATTGCTGCCATTCCATTCTGCATAAGCCTGTCTAATGTGCTCGATTAGAATAATTAATTTGACATTTCAACATCTTACACTCGATAGATAAAATAGTAAACCGGAAAAGAAGACTTGATTTCAATCGAACAGCACATTCCAGAGGAGGTTCACCATGCAAAAGACGCTTCAGCCCGGGTTGTCCTTTGAGTTCAACTTTACCGTACCGGAAAACAAAACGGTGCCTTTTCTCTATCCCGAGTCGCCGGAGTTTCAGGTGATGCCCAAAGTGTTTGCCACCGGCTTTATGGTGGGACTGTTCGAGTGGGCCTGTATCTGCGCCGTTAATCCTCATATCGATTGGCCGCGGGAACAGACGGTGGGCATCGGTGTCAATGTGAATCATACGGCTGCGACTCCGCCTGGTCTGACAATCACGGTCAGGGGAAGTCTCGAGAAGGTGGAAGGACGAAAGTTGACCTTTGTTCTCAGCGCCCATGATGGAGTTGACGAAATATCTCGAGGGACCCATGAGCGGTTTATCATCGATGCAGCAAGGTTTAACCAGAAAGCAGCGGCCAAGTCTTCACACGCGGCACCGCAATAGAAAACTTGCCGGCGCACTATGCGCCGGCAGTGCATGAAAAACCGCTTGAACTGCGGCACTCTCCTGTTGCTGCAAGTCCCTGTAAGCCAATAGTCATTGCTCGCCTCAATGGCCTCCCCCTGATTTCATCGTAATTATCTATTTGATATAGGGGCTCCTTCAATTTACTTGTCTTTCTTGTTGCTACTTGTTGCTATCGGAGCCGGCAAAGGGGCTTCCAAGGTATTGCGTGCCCCGACCGGGTGTTTTCGACAGTGCGCCTGGTGCGCTTGGAAGAAGCCATTCGACTGGAGGAGAAAAATGAAAACCATCAATCTGTTATGGCTGATTACGGTTTGCTTTCTGGTGAGTGCGGTCATGCCCTTCGATCAGGGACACTGCAATGCTCTGGAGAGCTTTAAAAACCTTAACGGGACCATCAGCATCGCCGGCGGCACGGCTCACATTCCAGTGATGAACGACGCGGCGAAAACCATCATGACTTTCAATCCTGCGGTGAGGATCACCGTTGAAGGGGGCGGAACGGGTGTCGGGGTGCAGAAAGTGGGCGAGGGCCTGGTCGACATCGGCAACACCGGACGGGCACTGTCACCCGAAGAAATCGGCAAGTATGGTCTCCGGTCCTATGCGTTTGCGCTGGACGGCGTGGCGGCCGTGGTCAATGCGCAAAACAGTGTCTCCAATCTCTCCGCCGAGCAGATCATGGATATCTTTGCGGGAAAAATCAGCAACTGGAAGGAGGTAGGGGGTAGAGACGCCGCCATTCACCTTTTCAGCCGTGATGAAGCGAGCGGGACCCGCGAGGTTTTTTGGAAGAAGCTACTCAAACAGGGAACGGTCGCCCAGTCGGCGAACATCGTGCCGTCCAATGGAGCCATGAAGGTTGCCGTGGCGCAAGACCCAAATGCCATTGGCTATGTGAGCATCGGGCACATTGATGAAAGCGTCAAGGCTTTGCAGTTGGACGGTGTAGCCGCGTCGCAGGAAAATGCGCTGAACGGCAGCTATCCAGTGGTACGCAAGCTTTACATGAACACCAGAGGTGAACCGAACCCGCTGGTTCAGGCTTTCATCGACTACATCCTGAGCCCTGACGGTGCTGCAATCATCAGGCGGCACGGTTACTTTCCCATCGAGTAGGCATGCCTTTCGGTCGCCCATGCGGTTTGCGCTTACGTTCCAAGCTGGAGCGTTGCATCGAACGAATCCTGTTGATCGCCACCGCCATTGCGGCAGTGGCGATCATTTCCATCCTGCTGTTGCTGGCGTATTTCTGCCTGCCTCTGTTCACTTCAGGGGAACTGGGTGAGGTGTTTTCACGGCGCTGGCAGCCGTTTGCCGGCAGCTATGGCATTCTGCCCATGTGCGCGGGGTCCTTCGCTATTTCTCTGCTGGCCCTGTTTCTGGCCTTCCCTGGGGCCGTCGCCATTTGTTTTTTCGTGCACTCACTCGCTCCGGCCCCGGCAGCCGGATTGTTAAAGACACTGGTGCATTTCATGACGGGCATTCCAACGGTCATTTACGGATTTGTATCGGTTTTTCTGCTGGTTCCGCTCATGCGTGACTGGCTGTCGGCAGGAACCGGCTTCACTCTTCTGACCGCCGCCATAACCCTGAGTCTCCTTATTTTGCCCACGATCGTTCTGGTTTTTCAGGCCAGACTCGAACGTATTGATCCGACTCTCACACTGGCCTCGGCGGCGCTGGGCTTCACTCCCATCGAACAGGTGCGGCACGTGTTGATCCCGGCCTCTGCCCAGGGACTGCTAGTGGCGGCTATTCTTGGCTTTGGCAGGGCGATCGGCGATACGCTGATTTCGCTCATGCTGGCCGGAAACGCCGCGCAATTTCCCGTCTCTCTATTTGTCTCCATTCGCACTCTCACGGCCCATATCGCGCTGGTTCTGGCAACGGACAGCCAGAGTATGGCCTACCGGTCTGTCTTTGCAGCGGGACTGGTTTTGTTCTTGCTCATGGGGATGATCAATCTGCTCATCCAACGAATTGGCCGTGCCGATAACGAAAAGACTTATGAAAAAGATCGCTGATCGGTGTTTGGTCGGGTTCGCCTGGCTCTCCGCCGGGATGGTTACGCTTGCCGCCGTCATGCTCGTCGGCTTCCTGCTGCGGCGCGGGCTGGCAAGCATCGATGGCTCGCTGTTTTTTGGCGAGACTCACTGGCTGGACGCGGTCAGCGGCCGCGCCCCCGTTTTTGAAGGTATCTGGCCAGCCCTGATGGGAACACTTTATCTGGTTCTGGTGTCGTCTTTTGTGTCGATACCGGTGGGCATTGCCAGCGGTGTCTATCTGGCTGAATACGCATCCAAGCGAGTGCGGGCCTCTCTTGGCTGTGCCGTGGACCTGCTGGCGGGGACCCCATCTATCGTCATGGGTCTGTTCGGGTTCGCCCTGATACTCTTATTGCGCAGGACCCTGTTCCCCCAGGCGGGAACGTCACTCGCTCTGGCCGCCCTTTGTATCGCGCTCCTGGTCCTGCCGTATGTGATACGTACCACACAGACGGCGCTGCAGGCGATCCCCGTGCATCTGCGCATACTTGGCCCCGTGTGTGGCCTGTCCGGGCTGCAAGCCATTGTGCACATTTTGCTTCCGGTCGCCAGCCGCGGTATACTCAGCGGGGTCATCCTCGCCATGGGACGGGCGGCCGAAGACACCGCGGTGATCCTTTTGACCGGCGTAGTGGCTCAAGCGGGAATGCCGCGCGGCCTATGGGAACGCTTTGAAGCGCTGCCGTTTCGCATCTATTATCTGGCGGCGGAGCACCAAACTCGTCGGCAGCTGGATCAGGGTTTTGCAACGTCGCTGGTGCTGCTCCTTTTGACCTCGACCTTGTTCTTGACCGCCTTCATGCTGCAAAGACGCTTTGAGAAGCGATGGAAAAAGTGGTAACGAACCCCGCTATTGTCGTAGAAGAGTTGTGCGTGGAATTTTCCGGCAAAACAGTCCTGGAAAATGTCAGCCTGACAATACTGCCTGCTGAGCTGCATGTTATCATTGGACCTTCGGGATCGGGCAAGTCTACCTTGTTGAGGGCCATCAATCGTCTCAATGAGTTTTTTCCCAACTGCCGCACCAGCGGTCTGGTCCGAATCCGACTGGATGGTCACCTGGTGGATATCTATGCGCGCGATGCACCCCCTCTGCCCGAGCTCCGAAGACGGGTGGCCATGGTCTTTCAGACTCCGGCGGTGTTGCCTTTTTCCATTGAGAAAAACATGACTATGCCGCTCAAGGTGACCCTTGGTTTGCGAGGCGGCGAGCTTAGGGAGCGCATGGAGTGGGCCCTGCGCCAAGTAGGTTTGTGGGATGAAGTCGAAGCCCGGCTGCTGGATGAGGCTACAACCCTTTCCGGAGGGCAGCAGCAGCGCCTATGTCTCGCCCGTGCGCTGGCCCTTGGACCCCAGGTATTGCTGGTGGATGAACCCACCGCGTCGCTCGATTTTCGCGCGACGGAAACCATAGAGCAGCTGCTGGTGGATTTGAAAGATCGCTACACCATCATCGCCGTATCGCACAGCCTGAGCCAGGCGCGCAGGCTGGCCGACCGACTCTGGGTGCTGCGCGAGGGGCGCGTTATGCAGCAGATGAACCGACGGCAACTGCAGGATGCAGCGCTCTTTCAAGAAATCATCGACAACATATTCTGATGAGTTCAACAGTGAAGGAAGGATGTATGCTGAAGATAGCCATACCGGGTGGCAAGGCCCTCAACGTGTCCCATCTGGTGCTCGACTGCAACGGCACCATCGCCCTTGACGGCGGTCTCATCGCAGGGGTTGCGAAAAGGCTTGCCGCACTTGCCGGAGATCTGGAAGTGCATGTGCTGACCGCCGATACTTTCGGGTCAGTCGAGGAGCAACTGACGACAATCCATTGCCGTTTGTCAATCATCCCCAAGGAGGACCAGGCTCGCGCCAAGAAGAACTACGTTCAAGAATTGGGGCCTGACCATTGCGTATGTATTGGCAACGGCCGCAATGACCACCTGATGCTGCGAGAGTCCGCCCTCGGCATCGCTGTCATACAGACGGAAGGGGCGGCACTTGCCTCCTTGACCGCCGCCGACGTGATTTCCACCAGCATTCTCGACGCCCTCGACCTGCTGTTGCATCCCCTCCGGTTGACAGCGACTTTGCGGATGTGAGCCATATTCTGCAGGCAAAGCTGAAGTGTTTCAGGGCATCGGTCCAAACCGTGCAACGGGCAGGAGGCCGTGTCGAGTCTAAAGGGGCGCAATTTTTCCGGGGGCTTGTTTGCAAAGATACCGGTGCCGCCATTGATCCCAATTGCAGATTCAGACGGTTTGCGGTGCACGGTCAGGTTGTGACTTTTCTTGCCACGAGACCACCAACCGTCTGTGATACCAAAATTGAAGTCGGGTCGGCCGTCATGCGCTCCCATTCTTCCTGGACCGCTTGCACTTCCTGGTTGGTCAGGAACTCCTGTTCGATGAGCATGGGCAGCAGTTGCCGGTGGAAGCGGCTCATCCATTCCCAGACATCGCTGCCGGGGCCGCCGGCAAGGGAGAATGCTTTAATCCATACGGTCTCCAGCCCGAAAGGCCGTAATTTGCGCGGCAGCCGACCGATCACATCGAGAAATCCAAGACGGCGTTGGTGCGCAATTCGGAAGAGCTTCTCGTAGGCCGACTGGAAAGCGTGTGCATCGGGCATCAGCGCAACGGACCTGTACTGGAGGTAGTCCATGACCGCGAGGATGCCTCCCGGCTTCAGGGCCTCCGCGATTGTTTCGAGCACGGGCGTCAAATCTTCCATGTGGGCGAACAGCCAGCGGGCGAACATCCCATCAAATGAGCCTCCTGGAAAACGATGGGTTGCCGTGTCCGCACAAATGACCGTTACGTTTTCCGCTGCTTGAGAGCGAATCAAATCACAGAATCGTTCATCGTTATCGACTGCGGTCACTGCTCCCGTCGCACCAACGCGCCCGGCCAGTTCGTCGGTTGTGAACCCCGGCCCTGCGCCCAGATCGGCGACTCTGTCCCCAGCACAGAAACCCGCGGCAGCCAGCACCGCATCGGTGGCGAACCGCCAGGTGCCGTGCTGCTGTTCGAGTCTCTGAATTTCATCGTCACTGTTTCCCAAAGCGTAATGATGTGCCATCTTCTGCCTCCCCGGGGTGTTGTCCATTCAATCTCAGGAAATCTCACGCCTCCTCATCGCGACCCCCTTCCCCGCGGGGGAGATGGTGTGTGCCCCGCGCGCCACGCTGCTAAAGTTCATTGAGGCGGCGCTGCAGCGCTTGTATTTCATGGGAGCTGAAATCAAGGTCCCGGTAATAGACCGATTCGAACCGGTTGACAAATTGCGCTGCCTTGACACGCACCCTGCGGTCTTCAATGCGTGCAACAAATTCTTCAAGACCTTCAGAGCGCTTACGCTGATAGCCGAGCTGGCTCATCCGGCCTTCGAATCTTGCCATCAACTTTTCGTGGGGGCGCCTGCGCACGGCTCGATACAGCGCACAAATGAGCAGGAACGCTGGAGCCGCAGCCAGAAGGTAGAGCAGGTAGCGCTTAATTTGATGCTTGGCCAGATCGATTTGGACATCCGGTTTTTGGATGGTTGCCTTGAGCTTCCGGATCAGGGCCAGTTGTTTGCTGAAATCATAGTTGATGATGAATTTGTACCAGTAGTAATTGAAGGTATCCAGCATGAGCTTGAGGCGCATGAACACGCCGTGATCGGGACTCACGGAGGCATCGGCCCGGCTGTATAGGGTCGGGTCGATCCTTAGCCAGCCCTGTTTTTCGGGCAGATAAGCTTCGACCCACACGTGCGCGTTGTTTTGCAGCACCATGTAGTAGCCGGCCGCCCGGTTGTAGTAGCCGCCTCGGTAACCGCCCACGAGTCGCGCCGGGATCTTCGCCATGCGCAACATTACGGCCAGGGATGAAGCAAAAAACTCACAGTTGCCGCTCCTGTTTTGAAACAGGAAATCCTCCAGTGGGTTGTCCGTGGTGGGCAGGTTCTTCATCGAATACTGAAAATCGCCCTGCCTGAAAAATGCCAACAAAGCCTGCAGGGTTTCTCCTCCCTGCCTGCCGTGGGACAACTCAGCGACGAGCCGTTCCATTCTTGGTGAAAAATCCGCCGGCAGCTGAACATATCGAGAATGCCCGGGGGATTGATCAACAAGGAAGTCCGTGATGACCGAGACGGCCTTGTAACGGACTCTTTCGTCGATGTATGTGGACAAAGAATAGGTGAGATCCTGAGCCCGTTCCACATGCCGGTGCAAAATCGATTGGGGTTTGTCGAGGGCGAACAAAAATCTGTTGCCGTAAGGCTCCAGATAGATGGTTTGCTCAACCTGCGGGCCTCTCCGCAAGCTGGGTTTGGATGAGGTGTCAACGGCGCCGCTTTTCCAGGATTTACCGTCGAATTGGTCGAGGACGATGCCTCGCCAGTAGAGATCCTGGTCATCGATGGGGCTCATTTGAGCCCGGAATATGACCAGATTATTTTCCTGAATTTCTGCTATCTCCCCGAGATTGATGCGGTCCGTGAAGCCCGCCCTGGCATAGCCTTCTCTGTTGAGAAAGCTCAGTATGGGATAGTTGGTGCGGGGCAGGATCACGAAGAAAATCAATGAACCGGGCAAGGCGATGGCGCAGATGAGAAGTGATTGCAAAAAAACCTTGTTCAGGTTGCGTCGCTGGATGGCGATTTCCGAATCCTGAGCAAAATAAGCCAGCAGAATCAATGCACTCGTGGCCAGGACCGCCGTCAGTGAAAAATAGCCAAGAAAGGCGATGCTCAAAGAAAGCAGGCTGGAGCCGATCAGCACAAAAACACACATGGCAAATATTTGCGCGTAGTCTCTGAAAGCCTTGTCATCCAGCAGCTTGATGGCAATCAGCACGAGCAGCGCGCCCAAAACGGGTTCCACCAGATACTCGGTGGTGATGGTGAGGGCTGAAATGGTCAGCACTCCAAGGGAGATGCTGTTGAGAAGCCACCGAGGAATCTTTAGGAAACGGTTGAAATTCAAGTAGATGGAGAGGGCCAACAGGGAGGCGAAACTGGCAGAATAGTACGTCTCGACATATTGAAAAACGGCCGCGTAGCTTACGCCAACCACCAGATAGGTGATGATCTGTAAAATGCTGCTAATCTTGACCATACACTGCCAGTTTTTTCAGGAGAGTCAATTTGTGGGCTGTGGTTGCAGCGGGTTTGAATCTCTCGCCGGCGATCACCAGGCCCACCGGAACATTCGATCGGATGAAATTGAGAATCAGGTAGGTGACGCAGGATATCCTATGTTCCAGATCTTTCTTATCGAACTTGTCAAAATCGATCATCACCTGCCGCAGCTCGATGGCTGCCAGTTCCTTGGTTTTCAGGGTGCCCGTTTTTGCCGTCGACTTCCAGTTGATGTATTTCAGCGGATCTCCCGACACGTAATCCCTGATCGAGACGATATCCGAATCGTATCCCAGGGTCAGGGCAGCGCTTTCTCCTTTGACGCGGGTTTGTCTGTCCTGGAAATGGAGGGACCGGCATTTCTGAGGCCTGGCAAAGATGATCAGCCGGCGGGCCTGCTTGAGCTTTCTGTAGCGCGAAAAGAAATTGAAGGGGAAAACCGAACTGACATAGATGTTTTGAATCACGTGTGCGCCCCGTGTTTCGAACTGCATCGCGCAATACTGCTTATGTTGTGAATTGGGGCCGATGAAGGAAAATAACGAGTGGTGATTTTCGACGAGCACCCGAATTAGAAATGCGGGCATGAATTTTCGCCTGTTGGTCACGCGAATGCCGACGAGGGTGCTGGTCTGGGCGAAGATTTCCTGTGGAATTTCCAGGTCGATGTCAAGTTCGAACAGGTTGCGCCGGCCGAAAATCCCGGAAACCAGCATATAGCTGAGCAGTGCCGATGCGATGATGTAGATGAGGTTATTGCCGGTATTGACCGCTGAAAACCCGACCAGGATAGTCAGAATAATGTAAATCCAGCCGGCTTTATTGATCTTGATTACACCGGGACCGGCACTTCTTCCAGGATTGATCGTATGATCTCCTTCTTGTCGGCGGACTCATATTCTTCTTTGAACAGGACTCGATGGGGCAAAATATACTGGGCCAATTCCTTAAGATTTTCCGGCACCACAAAGTCTTTTTTCCTGAAGAAAGCGTCCGTTTTGGCTGTTTGCACCAGTGCCAGAGCCCCTCTGGTCGACAGGCCCGCAATCAGGTATTTGCTCTCCCGGGTTGCAGCAATGACGTTCAGGAAATAATCGATGATCTTATCCGAAACATAGACCCTCTGTTTTATGCATTGCTGAATCTCGATCACTTCGTCTTTATCCATGACCGGTTCCATGGAGTAGATTTCTTTGCGCTTGCTGCCTCCCTTCAAAATTTCCCTTTCAGCCGTTCGCGGCGGGTATCCGATGCTGATTTTCATCATGAATCGGTCCAGTTGTGATTCGGGCAGAGGGAAGGTCCCAAATTGCTCGGTGGGGTTCTGGGTGGCAATGACGAAGAACGGCCGGGGCAAATCATAAGTCCTGCCCTCGATGGTCACCTGCTTTTCCGCCATGGCTTCAAGCAATGCGCTCTGTGTCTTGGGAGTGGCCCGGTTGATCTCATCGAATAGCACGATGTGGTTGAAGATGGGGCCCTGCTGGAACTCGAAGGCACTCAGATTCTTATTGTAAATGGACAGTCCGGTAATGTCCGAAGGCAGCAGGTCGGAGGTGCACTGAATGCGGCCGAAGGTGAGGCCCAACACCTTGGCGATGGCGATGGCCAGGGTCGTTTTGCCAAGGCCTGGAAGGTCCTCTATGAGCAGATGTCCGTTGGAGAAAAAACAGATCAGAGCCAGGCGCAAGGCCTTTTCTTTGCCATGCAGGTAGTGGGACAGTACCGATATGGCGGCATCTATCCTTTCGTTTTTCGCCTGCAGTGGCGTCGCATCATCCGGCAGGGGAGTCGGTCTCGACATGTCTACTCACTTGCGATTCGCACCGGAGGAGACGCTTCATCGCGAGCGATAATTTCTCCTATGCGATAGGCCTTTTCCCCCATGGCATAGAGAAACTGGATGATTTCGTCGGATTCCTCGGGTTCTACGATGAGCACATAGCCGATCCCTCGATTAAAAACGCGATACATTTCATCCTCCGAAATGTTCCCTTTTTCCTGCAGAAACTGAAAGATGGCGGGGACTTCCCATGACCCGTGGTAAACAATTGCCTGGCAAGCTCCCGGGAGGATCCTGCAGATGTTGTCATGGAAGCCGCCACCGGTGATGTGGGCCATGCCCAGGATTTTAAACTGGCGCAACAGCTTGCGCACGGATTCCACATAAATGGCAGTGGGTTCGAGCAGTTCTTCGGCGACTGTGCGGTTGCATTCATGAATGAAGCTGTCCGGCTCCATCTTCAGCTGATCGAATACGATGCGCCGTACCAGGCTGTAGCCGTTTGAGTGGAGCCCGCTGGAGGCCAATCCGATGATATGATTGCCGACGTGAATGGTGGAGCCGTCGATGATCTGGCTGTTATCCACCAAGCCCACCGCAAAGCCGGCCAGATCATATTCATTTTCTTGGTAAAAATCGGGCATTTCGGCGGTCTCGCCACCAATAAGAGAGCATTTGGCCTGTTTGCATCCCCCCACAATGCCCGCGATGATTTGTTCGACCAGGTCCAGCTCAATCTTCCCCATGGCCAGGTAGTCCAGAAAAAACAGCGGCCGTGCTCCCTGCACAATGATATCGTTCACACACATGGCCACCAGGTCGATGCCCACAGTGTCATGTCGATTGGCCAGGAATGCCACTTTCAGCTTGGTACCCACGCCATCTGTCGAGGAGACCAGGACGGGGTTTTTCAAGTCACGGCAGTCGAACGAAAAAAGCCCTCCAAAACCTCCAATGTCTGTTATGACCCCGCTGTTGAAGGTCGATCGCACCAATGGCCGAATGCGTTTGACAAGCTCGTTGGCCTTGCCCAGATCCACTCCCGAATCGCGATAAAGATCTCTTGTCATGAATTTTGCCGCCCCTTTTCTGGTGATTTCCGATTATTGCTCCCCCTTTCTCCTCCACCTCGCCGACATCATAGCATTGAATCGTTTCCAAGCCAAAGATTCTTAACGGTCGCGTTGCTCAACCTATTCTCAGATTCCCCATGGGCTGTCAGCCCCTGCCAAATCCGTGTATGCCGGCTGTGACAGTTATTCTCATGCTGCCGCGAGGCGCGGTGCGCATGCGCGGGCGGCGGACACGGCTCATCCGGAGCAAGGCAAGTTGAAAGGAGAATCGCTGTAGTGTTGTCGTGAGCTGTTTTCCGTGCTAAACAAGATCGTCAACGAGGAGGTGAGCATGAGCGGTCTCAAGAAATTTGGCGTCGCAATGGGTTATCTCGTGCCTTCGGTGGTGTGGCTGTTGACGCTGGCGGGCCTGGTATATGCCTTTCAGTTCTGGATGTTTGTGCATCTACCCGGAAGAGCGGGCGCCGTGCCGCGGGTGCAGGAGCTGACCGTCGAGCCCGGCATGGGGGCGGCGGCCATTGCCGATCTACTGGAGCGAAAAGATCTGGTTGCCGATGCCAAGAAATTCTATTTGCTCTGCCGCCTTACAAACTCGGGGCAAAAGCTCAAGGCGGGAGAATATGCCTTCTTTTCTCTATCCAGCCCGGCTCAAATCCTTGATCAAATCGTGCAAGGGAAAGTTTTACTGCATCGAGTGACGATACCCGAGGGGTCGACCTTGGCGGATGTGGCTGCCATCATTGAAAGGGCGGGGCTTGGTGCGGCCGATGATATCAGCCGGTTGACCAGAGACAGGGCCTTTATCGATTCCCTGGATCTGCCCGGCGATAGCCTGGAAGGTTATCTTTTCCCGGAAACGTACTATTTTTCCAAAACTACCAGTAGCAAGACCATGTTGAGGGCGATGGTTCGCCAGTTTCAAATCAACTTTTCAAAAAAGTGGCAAACCAGAGCCAGGGAGCTTGGGTGGAGTGTGCAGGAGGTCGTAACCATGTCGTCCATCGTGGAGAAAGAAGCGGTTGTGGATGCAGAGCGACCTGTGATTGCCGGTGTGTTTTTGAACCGACTGAAATTGGGCATGCCCCTGCAAAGTGATCCGACTGCCGTCTATGATTTAGCGGATTTTTCCGGACCGATAACGCGTGAGCATCTGCAGAGGCAAAGTCCTTATAACACCTACCAGAGAAAGGGATTGCCTCCAGGCCCCATATGTAATCCCGGAGCCGAATCGATGCGCGCGGTGCTCTATCCCGAGGATGTTCCCTACTTGTATTTTGTGAGCAATAACGACGGCACGCATCGATTTTCCAGGACTCTGGAGGAACACTACAAAGCCGTTTCAATTTACCGCCAAAATAAGAACTGACCGTAAGTGGCGGGGCACTTGTCCGCGAACGGAAAATTCCTCTCCCCCTCGAGGGGAAGGGGTTGGGTGAGGGGCTGAGATTGCAACCATTTACGCCCTCACCCCGGTCCTCTCCATCAAGGGAGAGGGAGTTCCCGGACAAGCTCCGAGGAGCGATCGGAAGTTGAAAGAAGTGGCCAGCATTGTTTTTGCTGCCGGAAAGGGCAGCCGCATGATGGGGTATCAGGGCAATAAAACTCTTTTGCCTCTCATTCCGGAAGGTTCACTGTACAGTGGCAGACGGCCTATGCTGATTGAAGTGCTGGACAATCTTCCACCTGGGCCCAAGGGGATTGTGGTGCACCATTTTGCCGACCAGGTGAGAGCAGCGGCCGCTGCCCATGGAGCGGAATTCATTGTGCAGCCCGAGACCAACGGAACCGGCGGGGCGCTGCTGGCGGCAAGGTCTTTTCTTGAGTCCTCGGCCGCCGACAAGGTGATCATCACCATGGGCGACGTGCCGCTCATCCGACCGGCAACCTACGCCGGATTGATTGCACAGCTCTGTTCCTGTGACCTGGCCGTGCTGGCGTTCGATCCGCCGGACAAGGCTCAATATGGGCTGCTCGAGTGTGCGGGGGAGCACGTGAAGAAAATCGTCGAATGGAAATACTGGCGATCCTACCCGGCCTCTCGGCGGGCGGCTCTGCACTACTGCAACGCCGGTGTTTACGCCGCCGGGCGGCGAGTTCTCCTGGAGTATATGGCACATCTGGCAAAGGCACCGCATCGGGTGCAGAAAAAATGGGGCGGCAGCCATGTCACGGTGGAGGAGTTCTTTCTAACGGACCTGGTTGAGCTGATGAGCCGGGACGGCCTTGCTGTTGGGATGGCCATCGCCGCCCCGGCTGAGGTCACCGGGGTGGATACGCCGGAAGCGTTGCACTATGTGCAGCGGCAATATGCAGGGCTGAGAAGGCATTAACCTTCTCGAGGGAAAGCTTTTGCTACGGCGTCTGCCTGAATATGCGCCCAGTAGCGGCCTTTGTCCTTAACCACCTCCATCGCCAGTCCAAAAGCTTCCTGCAACAGAGAAGATCGAAGAATATCTTCGTTGGTTCCCTGCGCCAGGATTTTTCCATCTTTGAGGAGCAGGGTGTGGGTGAAGATCGGCACAATTTCTTCGAGATGGTGTGTGACGTAAATCAAAGTGGGGGAGTTGGCCGAGCTGCCCAGATCCTGCAGGATCTGGAGCAGTTGTTCACGCGCTGCCAGGTCAAGTCCGGCGCACGGTTCATCGAGTATGACCAGTTGAGGATTATGCATCAGGGCACGAGCGATAAGCAGGCGCTGTTTTTCGCCCTGTGAAAGGACTCCGTAGGGGGACTGCAGAATTTTGTCCACCCTCAGTCGACAGGCTACCTGGTAGGCGTGACGGTAGTCGTCTTCCGCAGGTTGCTCGAAAATGCCGATGGAGGCAAACTTGCCGCTGACGATAAAATCCACAGGGCGTTCGGAGGGAGGAACCTGGATTTGCAGAAATGACCCTACCCAGCCGATCTTTTTTCTCAGGGTGCGCAGGTCGGTGTGGCCGAATCGTTCACCCAGTACGGTAATGTTGCCCCGGGTCGGCCAGAGGTAGCCCGCCAGGAGCTGCAGAAGGGTGGTCTTGCCGGAGCCGTTGGCACCCATGACTACCCAGTGGTCGCCGGGACTGACGGACCACTGGATTGCTTCCAGGATGGTTTTGCGATTGCGCACCAGGGATACCTTATCCAACCTGATCCAATCGTTTTCCATTGGGCTTTCTCCGGCACACCCAAGCCCTCGTTTCAACCTCGCCTCCCAACCCCATTCCAGTCTTCCACGCCGTGCCAGGTCAAAACGATCTTGCCGAAATGACCTCCAGCCAGCATCCGTTGATGGGCTTCTTCCGCGGCGTGAATGGGATAAATGCCGTCGATTACGGGATGGATTCGGTTGGATTCGAGTAACGGAATGACTTTCTTCCGGAATTCCTGGGTTATAATCGCTTTCTCCCGGTTGGTTCTGCTTCTGAGCACCGAGCCGATGATTCGCAGTCGTTTGGTGAGTACCGGGCCAAGAGGAATTTCGGCCCTGCTTCCGCCCATCAGGCCGATTAAGACCAGGCGGCCGCGGTTGCTGAGAATATCCAAATGGCGAGTCAGGTATGGCCCTCCGACGATGTCCAGGATGACATCGACGCCTTCATCGGAGGTGAGCTCCAGGATGCGTTTGGCGAAGTCCTCCTGTTTGTAATTGATGCCGTATGCGGCTCCAAGCTCCAGGCAACGCCGGATCCTCTCATCGCAACCGGCTGTGATGTAGGACCTCACATCTGCCGCCTTGGCCAGCTGGATGGCAGCGCTTCCGACTCCGCTTCCGCCGCCCTGAACGAGCAACCTCTCGCCCGCTTGAATCTGCGCTTCCAGGAACAGGTTGACAAACGCCGTGAAAAACACTTCCGCCACTGCGGCCGCTTCCACAAACGAAAGGCGCTCAGGAATCCTGACCAGATGATCTTCCGACACGGCAATGTAGCGCCCGTAGCCGCCTCCGGAGGTTATGCCGAACACACGGTCGCCCGCATGCCATCGGGTAACGTTATCAGCCATTGCTGCGACGAAGCCGGCGAAATCCAGGCCAAGGATTGCAGAAGCACCCGGGGGTGGAGGATAAAACCCGCGTCGTTGCAGCAAATCGGCGCGATTGACCGAGCAGGCTTCTACCTGGACCAGCACTTCCCGGTGGGCAAGCGTGGGACGTGGCACCGTCTCGAACGCCAAACGGTTCCACTGACCTTTGCCGCCGGACTGTTTGACGACGATGGCCGGCATGGTACCGGAATTCATTCCATTTCCCCCTGCTCGACGAAGGAAAAATAGCGCGGACCGGCAATGATGATGTGATCGTGCACGGTGATGTCCAGGTCGTGCAGGATTCTTTTGAGTTTGCGGGTCAACTGGCGGTCGGCGGTTGAAGGGCTCGGGTCGCCCCCCGGGTGATTATGGGCCAGGATCACCGCAGTTGCCCGGTGCTTGAGACTGGTTTCAACCACCAGTCGAGGGTACACCGCCGTCCGATTGACACTGCCTCGCTGGATCTCTTCCCGAGCGATCAGTCCATTGCGGCTGTTGAGCGCGAGAACACAAAACACCTCATTCCTCTCGGTGCCCAGGACGGCTGTCAGATAGGCCACCGCCTGCTGAGTGGAATGGAACGAGGAGGTTTGCCGCCATCGGTCCTGATGATAGCGGTCCACCAAACGGGGAATCATAGAGAGCAGCATGGCCGCGTGTTCCCCTACTCCGGAAACGCTCTGCAGTGCTTCCATCGGTGCATCAAAAACCGCCGATACCGAGGAGAATTCCATCAACAGAGCCTTGGCGATCGGTTTGACGTCTCTCCTGGGAATGGCGTACAGCAGGATCAATTCCAGCAACTCGTGGTCGTGAAACCCATCGAAGCCACTGCGCAAGAACCGTTCGCGCAGGCGTTTGCGGTGTCCTTCCGGTCCGAGATTCATCAAATCGCTCCCAACCGGGCTGCAGGGTACCAGCTAGGCGGGCTTGTTGATTGAGGCCACTTTGTTATTCATTGTCTTGAGCAGTTCATCGAAAGATTTTCGGGAAAGGATGGAGTTGAACTGACTGCGATAGTTATTCACCAGACTGATTCCTGCAACGATCACGTCATAAACCTTCCACTCGCCGGCTTTCTGAGTGAGTCGGTAGTCAACGCTCACATCCTTGTCCTGATACCCGGTGATGCGGGTCTTCACCACTGCGTGGTTGCCGTCGATTTGCTGCGTGTCGAACACAACCTGCTCGTTGGAGGCAGTGTAGCTTTCGACCCGATCCACGTAAGTATTAAACAACAGGTCTTTGAAAAGTCTTACGAACTCATCCTGTTTCTGTTTTGACTGGAACCTCCATGCACGTCCCAAGGAGCGCTTGGCCATTTCTTCAAAGTCAAAATATTGGTCAACAATGGTCAGGATTTCCCCCCGCCGCGCCCTCAGATTGAGCTTTCCATCTGGATTGCGGTCATGCAGAATATCCAGCGCCTTTTCGGTTCCCGCCTTGATCACATCCATTGGAGTCCGGCTGGCTAGCGCCGGTATTGGTGCGAGCAGAAAGGAGCCAAAAATCAAAAATATCACCAAGGTTCTCACAAAACGATGATCGTGCAACATTTGCATTTCTCCTGTGGGCATTAGCTCGCTCTATAGCAACCTTTTACAAATCTCATTATTATACCAGTATGATGCCTCTGAAAATAACTTTTTTTGGGGGGCAGGATACTGATCGCCCTGCATCGCATACATCGATTTCGGGGGGCAGTCGGCGCAAATTCAAGCAGGCACCGTCTACCACCCTGGCGAACCTGCAGTCAAGCATTGTTCCGGCCGTTCCTTTTCATGTGCCACTCTTATTCATTACTTGACAAGATATACCCAGGCTAATAAAAGCGAGCCCAATCATTGTCATTATAATTTGTTAGATCAGTTGGCACAGGAGCAGTGGGATGAACAAATGGGTCTTTCTTTTTCCAGGTCAGGGATCGCAATACGTGGGCATGGGACGCGAATTTTACGAGAATTACACGGAAGTTCGTGAACTATTTGAACAAGCCAATGACATTCTGCAGATGAACATTACTCGACTTTGTTTTGAGGGGCCCGAAGAGTTGCTGGTGCTCACTGAAAACGTTCAGCCTGCGATTACCGTTGTCAATTTGGCTTGCTTTAACATATTGCGACTGCATGCCATCTATCCGGTCGCCGCCGCCGGACACAGCCTGGGGGAATACAGCGCCCTCTATGCGGCTGGCGTGATCAGTCTGGAAGACACGCTGAAACTGGTCAAAGCGCGTGGAGCCTTAATGCATCAGGCGGCTCAGGAAGAACCCGGCAGCATGGCCGCAATAATGGATTTGGAAGAAGACAAGATTCGAGAGATTTGTCAGGTGTGTGATGTGGAGGTCGCCAACATCAACTGCCCCGACCAGATCATCATCACCGGTCCGGCCGATACTGTGGATCGGGCGATGAATTTGAGCATCGAAGCCGGTGCCAAGAAGTGTGTTAAGCTGAACGTCAGCGGACCCTGGCACAGCCGCTGCATGCGTCTGGCAAAAGAACGGTTTGAGCCGGTGGTGCGAGAATGCGTGTTCCGCGATCCGCAGATTCCGATCGTGAACAATGTTGATGCAACGCCCCTGAAGACCGCACTTGAAGCCCCGCAAAAGCTCATCGACCAATTGTGTGGTTCGGTTCTCTGGAGGCAGTCCATCGAATGGATGCTGCAGGAAGGGTACAGTCAGTTTGTCGAAGTCGGTCCCAAACGAGTGCTGCGCGGACTGATGCGCAAGATAGATCGCAGCGCAAAGGTTCTGAGTGTTGAAGATCCTGCCAGTCTGGCGAGCTTTCTGCAAGCAAATCAATGAGTCAGCCGGAGGCCGATGATCGAGTCCCTAAAGCGCTTTGGGTAGTGAAACGTAAAAGGTGACACCTTGATCCGGGTTGGGCTCCGCCCAAACTTTTCCCCGGTGCCTGGTGACAATCTCCTCAACGATGGCAAGGCCCAATCCGGTTCCCGCTATTCCCTTGGAAGTTTCATTGCGCTTAAATGGTCCGAATACGGATTTGCAGTCTTCCGACTTGATGCCCACCCCGTCGTCACTGACTGAAAAAATGTGAGAATCCGCTGACTCCTGATAGCCGATTGTGATCTCGCTAAGATCATCGCCGCCATACTTGAGCGCGTTGTCCACCAGATTGCGAAAAATCCGCAGCAAGGAGAGCTTATCAGCTTTGACCGTGGGCGCATCGGCGGGTTGTGACCAGGTAATGTGATGAATTGCCAGCAGGGGGCTGAACTCCTCTCTCATGGCGGTGAATATTTCGTTGCTGTCAACGGCTTCAAAGTTCAGGGGAGTCTCCTTGGTTCTTATGAACGTGTTGAGCTCCTCAACGAGGGCGACGACCTGTTTTGAGGCTTTGAGGATTTGTTCGCAGTATTTGCTGCCTCTTTCGTCCAGCAGGTCCCTGTATTGTTTGTGCATCAACTCGACCAGGCCATGGATCCCGATCAGCGGACTCCTGAGGTCGTGGGAAATGGCGTAGGCAAACATCTTGATTTTTTCTGCGTTGTTCCTTAGTTCCGCCTCCATCTTTTTGCGCTGAGTGATATCCAGGGAATACTCGATCAGCTGAGCGACATTGCCGTCTTCATCAAAAATCGGATAGCCGTGAACTTCGACATTTCTGGGATTCCCCTTCCGGTCAAAATGAATATGTTCGACGATCACGGGCTTTTTGGTGTTTTTTACCATCTGCAGCGGGCAAATGTGTTGGGATCCGTTGCATGGGGTACTTCTCCCATGGGTCAGCTGGTAGCAGGTTGTATTCTCACTGAGCTCCCCGGCGATCGCCGCCGAGTTTGCCATTTTGATGGTGTAATCTTTGGCGTCAAGCACATAGAAAGGGTGAGGCAAGGATTCCAGGACATGGTTCAAAAATTCATTCTGCTGGCGGATTTTCTTTTCAGCCTTTTTGCGTTCGTTGATTTCAGCACGCAAATCCCTGTTGGCTTTCGCCAGGGCCTCGTTCTGTTTCCTTATCCTGGCATCCAGTTCATCATGCGCCAAACGCATGCGCTCCGCTTCCGACACGGCTTTCTGAGAGACTGATCGGTTGCTGTGCTCCTGATATCCATTGCCGGGCCCCAGAGCTCTCAGCAGATCCAGGCAGGCCATCTGCAACCCCATTTCATGCGCACCGGTTGCTGCCGGACACTGCAAAAAATCGTGGATCAGATCACCCAGGATCCGGCTCTTTTCTTTTACATGCTGGACGCGTTCTCCTGGTTCCACAGCGTGCTCCCCATGGTTAGATCAATTTCATTGTGTAGATTTGACGCCCCAAGCCAGGGACATCCCATTCTTGGTGCCATGACCACAATGTAACATCAATGCCTGCAATTGGGGAGGATGCAGCATGATAAAAGGGAACACGAGGTGCTCAAACCGCAGCCAACCTCAGACGTTTGGAAAGGCCATCCACCAGGTACCGTCAAACTCCGGCGTGACAAACTGAAAGATGGAATCGAGCCCCGTCAAGGAAAAGACATTCTTGATGGGGGCCGGTACGTTGCACAAATAGAGCTCGTTTTGATTGGCCGCAAGGCGCTTTTGTGTAGACAGGAGAACGCCCAGTCCGGCTGAGCTCATAAAAGTCACTTGCCCAAAGTCCACCAGCAGACTGCCGCTCGCCCGATCAAGCTGCCGGCGCAACAGCGGAACACTTTCGCTGCCGACGCGGCCCCTCAAGGCGATCCCCTGGTTGGTCCACTGGATGGTCAATTCGGCGGTTTCAAAGGTTTCTCCGGCAGTGGGCCGATCCTTGGAAGTCCACTGAGCAGGCTGCTTGTCCAGGCTGGTCGGCAAAACGATGTAGATCTGTTCATCGCTGTTTTCCAGCACCCGAATGGTTATATTGTCCGGCACCTGAATTGAAGCGTCGCGCAGGACCTCTTTGGGATCCTGCAGGAATTTTTCGCGAAAGGGTTTGTCTGAGCACACTCTAATGAGGATTTCCTGCAGAGGATTGTTTTCCATGACTACTCCATGCACGCTATGCTATTCACCCACATAAGGAGGAATGGCGATGTGGACCACGCGGTCTGTGTTCTCTACAAAGGTTACTTTGACTCCATCGGGCAACCGGACGCCAATTTCCGCCAGCACGGTTGCGGGATCTTCCACAAGTCTGCGGCGGAATTCGGGTGACTGCACCGCCCTGACAATCACCGACTCATAAAATTCCTGGGCGGAGATGCTCCGTTCCGGGTTCGCTGAAAGGTCTGTAAAGTTATAGAAATGATTGAGGAACGAGTTCAAAGCAGTCGTCAGTTTCATGATGACTCCTCATTGGTTGGTCGATTGGTGGGAGTGCTGTATTGACAGGCGCCTGTAAACCCTGTTTGTTTATCATACTTGAGGTAGGATGCGTAAGCATTATAACGCCAACGGAATCATTTGCAGGAAGACCAGTGTTGGCTGGCTTCAGTATTTCTTGCGGAGAATTTTTCTATGTGGCTGGAATCCATCGGACTTGGAGTCGTCATCTTCTTTATGCTGCTGGGATTTGTAGGTTCGTTTGTGCCGCTCATGCCCGGACCGCTGCTGGTGTGGCTGGCAGTGCTGGTTTATGCCATCGCAACGCAGTTCACAGTGGTTGGGCCGGTGGCGTTTGCGAGCATGACGCTGATTGCCGTCATCTCTGCCACGGCGGACATGTGGATGGCTCTGTTGGGAGCGAAAACTCTGGGTGCCGGCAGTCGTTCAATAATCTGGGGAATTGGCGGTGCATTGGCCGGCTTTATAATCCTGAACCTGCTGGGCGCTCTTGTCGGCTATGCCCTTGGCATTCTCTACGCCGAATACCGCCGGGACCAGGATTGGGGTGCGGCCTTCAAGGCCAGCGTGGGCGGAGTGGCCGGATGGGGGCTGGCAACCGGATTCCAAGCGGCAGGCGCGCTGCTTATGATCATCATCTTCATCTGGCAGGTTGTGACAAAATAGCCGGCTTAATCCGTTATTCAAAATAAAATTAATATGCTACCGGTGAATCACTTGCTTTCTGTCCATGGCATTGGTATCTGTCAGTGTACTCGATCAGTCCAAATGGATTGCAAATCCTTTTGTCATTTGATAATTATTTTCCAGTGTCATGATGCGGCAATGATGACATGCCTCGCAAAGCCGGGGAGGTTTGCCGGGTTGACCGGCAGGATCGATTTTCAGCCGTCAGCGTGTGACTGAAACCTTTGATCTCAGGAGTCTGGCGATGTATTTCAAGCAGATTACGGTACCGGGACTGGGCTGCAACTCATATGTCATTGGCTGTCCCGGAGCAAGACAGGCGGTGGTTGTGGATCCCAAGCGCGATGTGCAGGAGTATATGGACATATCCCGGGATGAAGGGATGAAGATCACTCACATCATTGAAACCCATGTGCATGCCGACCATGTCAGTGGCAACCAGGAATTGCGATCGCGCACGGGAGCGGATATTTATTTCAGCGAAAATGCGCCGGTGACTTTTGATCACAAGAAGTTGAAGGAAGGCGATGTGATTGAATTCGGCATGGTCAAGCTGGAGATCCTTCATACCCCCGGTCATACCCCCAATTCCATATCGATTCTGGTAACGGATAAAGCACGTGCCGATGTCCCATGGATGATTCTCACCGGAGACTTGCTCTTTGTTGGTTCCATCGGCCGGCCGGACCTGGCTGGGGAAGAGGTTTTGGATGAACAGGTCAACAATCTATATGATTCTCTATATGAAAAAATGCGGCGGCTCCCTGATTATCTGGAGGTCTTTCCGGCCCATGGCCAGGGTTCTCTGTGCGGCAAGGGGTTGAGCGCCAAAGCGAGCAGTACGCTGGGCTATGAGCGCCTGACGCAACCGGTGTTGCGACTGGCGGACTTTCGCGCATTCCGCGACCAGATTGGCGGGAGTTTTCCGGTACGCCCCAAGAGCTTCACCCACATCATCAACACCAACACTCAGGGCGCGCCCTTGCTTGAGCGCTGTCCACTGGAGCAGACGCTCAATCCGGATCAGTTCGATCAACTCCACCGGCAGGGGGCGACCGTCATCGACACGCGGGATACGGCTTCCTTCGGTGGGTTCCATATCCCCGGAGCCATCAACATTGGGTTCGAGAAACAGATGGCCAACTGGATCGGCATGGTTGTCGATCCATCGGACAACCTTTTGCTGGTAGTCGATGATCGGGAAAAGTATGACCTGATGACAACCGAGCTTCACCGCATCGGTTATGACAACATCATTGGCTACCTTTCCGGCGGAATGTCCGCCTGGATTGCCCATGGTATGCCCATCGACAGTCTGTCGCCGATTTCCGCCCAGGACCTCAAGCAGCAGTTGGACGACCGGGATTTTGGCCGCATCGTCGATGTGCGCACCCCGGATGAGCGCACCCAGGGCTACATTGCGGGCTCCGTTCATGTGCCGATGAACGATATTTTGGCAGGAAGTCTGGGTATGCCAAAAGACGAGGAAATGATCCTGGTTTGCGGCACCGGTTATCGTGCCAACATCGTGGCGAGCCGTCTCAAGCAGGACGGATTCAGCCATGTTCACAGCCTGGCCGGCGGGCTTACCGCCTGGCAGAATGCCGGTTACAGCCTGGCCTCATGATCCGTTGCTCACAGGCAGTTCGAGACGGGCCGCCCATTCCGTCCAGCCCGCATCGTAATAGGATACGTTCCTGTACCCAAGCAGGTGCCTTAGAAGAAAAAAAGTCTGGCTTGCCTGATGACCGGTGCGGCAATGGACAACGATGGTCGTGTCTTTGGAGGGGATAAGTGCGGCGTACTCTGTTGCGAGTTCGGTGAGCGGGCGTAATCGGGTGTAACCGTCGGTTGTCAAAACGTCTTCCGTGTAAGGCCTGTTTACCGCCCCGGGGATGTGACCTGCACGTGCTTCGTCGGATTTTTCCCCTGTAAAGTAGTCTTTGGGCCTCACATCGAGGATGACCGTGCCGGGCTGCTGCATGAGCTTGAGGACCTGGGGAGCAGTGACCGTGAAGGAGTCCGGTCGTTGCCCGGTGGGGGGTGGATAATGCGACTTGCTCAAATTAATCGGCAAGGCATTGTCGACTGGACGTTTCTCGACCAGCCACTTGCCGAAGCCACCGTCCAGGACGGCGTAATTGCTGTGGCCCAGACGTTCAAGAGCCACCCCGGCCAGTGTAGCGTCACGAATTGCGTCGCCGGCAATCAAAACGACAAGGTCCGATGGGGTTATCCCCATTTGTTCCATGTGCCATGCCAGCATTTTTTCCGGCAATATCCTCGATGGTATTCCGTCGATCACTCCCCTTAGGCTGTCCGTTGCAAGAAAGAGCGAACCGGGGATGTGAGCAGTGTTGTATTCAGGCTGGCTGCGCACATCGATGATTTTCAGGCCGGTCTCCCCGAGGTTGGATTGCAGCCAGGCAGTGTCTACCAGACCCGGCAGTTGGCCGGGGACCTTGACGGATTCCACCATACGCTCGGGCGCCGGCGCGGTCGTTGCCCGGGTGACGAAGTAATTTCTCCAGGCGGCAATGCGGGCAGCAAATTCTTGCGGGACGGGTTCCGACCTGAGGGAAACAGGTTTCAGGCAGGTTTCAATGAAACCCTTGAGGCCGTCGGTCAGAATGTAAACGTTTTGATAGCCCATGCGGTACAGAGCGTCCCGTGCCTGGGCCGGGTGAGTCATGCCGTTCGAGTAGAGGACAATTGTACCGGCATTTCTATAGGGCTGGAGAACCTCCACCAGCTCCGAGAGAGTGGCATTGATCGACCCGCGGATATGGAATTGTGCAAACTCTCCGGGAGTCCTGACGTCGACGACCAGCAGTTGGGGTTCTCGGCGCAGGATTCGATCGGCCAGTTCGATTGGCTCGATGTGGTCGGCGGCACCTTCGATCGCTTGCAGGAGCTGCTGGTCGGAATGCTTTGGGTAAGAAGGGCGCCCCGTTTCCGGTAATCCGGAGCCCGCCGGGAACTGTTGTGAAGAGGGGAGAAGCAAAAGCCCTGCGGAAAAGATCAGAAGTCCCAGGCTGAATGCCTTGAGGAACGGGCTTCGGAAATAGGTGCCGCCGCGATTCCGTGTTGCTTCAACATACTCGGAACCCCAGAAGCATCCAACGGCTAAGGCTGTCAAGAGAAATCCAAAAGCCATTCTGGAAATGCCAAGGACCTCGTAAGCAAACGAGACTCCTGCCTGCCCCCAGTTGTAGAGCGGCTTGACGGCAGCAAAAAGTTCATTAAAAAAAACGCTGCCGGCCACTGCGCCCAGGAGAAAAATCAGTGCGTCCAGCCTGCCCGACGCCAGGCCGACAGCCCCCGTTCCCGGACACCAGCCGCTCAGCACAAAGCCGATGCCGAACAACAGCCCGCCGATGAGATGGGCTCCATAAACGGTCGGCATGAAATAGAGCTGTTCCGGCCTGATCCAACCGAGTGACAGGCTCGTTGAAAGCCCCAGCATTGCTGTAACCAATGCAGTAAACATGACTTTCAGTACCGCCATGTCACGCAAGTAGAAGATTCCGGCCAGTCGCCTGGAGCTCCCGAAGCCTGCCCGCTCGAGTATGAAACCGAAACAAAAGCCGATAATGAGAGCGGCGAAGTAGCCTTGGGGGGAATTGAGGGTGCCCAGCCCGAAGAAGGTTTCAATCATTCCACTGGCTCCTCACAAAATAAGCGGCTGCATACCCGCCAATGAAGGTGCACACCAAAAACAGCAGGCTGCCGCTCAGCAGCATTGCACCTCCGGTGAGTGCCTGCCCGGATGTGCAGCCCCTCGCCAGACGACTGGCGAAGCCGACGATAACTCCGCCCAACAGCGCCAGCACGGAGCGCAGTGCAGGGGATGCAGCTGAACCTCGTTCCAGCTTGAATTGCAGGCGGCTGGATAGAACTGCGGAAACCAGAGCGCCCAGGAATGTTCCCAAAAACATGAAAACCAGATAGTAGCTGAGGGGGTCCTTGCCCCATTGACCAAAGTATTCGGAATGGAGCAGGTGATCGCGGGAAAACAGCCCCTCGACGAAAGCTCCAACACGTGCAATGCCTCCTGAGGCACCAAGGCCGGCGCCAAGCATCAGGAAGGAGGCGAGCAGCGTCAGCCCCAGCGCAACTCCAGCCAGGTACGGATTCCAATAGCCCTTATCATTTGAATTGGTCGGTTTCATGGTCAGCACCCGGCGCTCTTCTTCTTGGGGGGGTGAGGTTCGGGAGCAGGCGAAGCCGGCGGAATGATCGGTTTCTTTACCGTCGAGGTTTCATTGGGTGAGGTACCGGGCTTTACCGCAGACGGTCCCATCCCCTTGGGCAGGGTGCCGGGCAGCGTCACCTGGCGCACTGCAGGGGTCAATTCCGATTCGGCCCAATACGCCTCCACCCCCCCATAGAGGGCTTTGATCTGCCTTTCGGTCTTTTGTGAGAGTATGCCGGCGACAGCCATTGCCAGAGAACCGTCTCGGTCCACAATGATCAGAGGGCCGACCCCGGCGAGATAGACCGGGTTATTCATCAACTCGGCGATGTCCACGTGGGTGGAGCCGGGCAAACTGTAGTCTGCAAACTGCTCTGCCGGACGAATATCGACCATCTCAAAGGTGCCCGGCAGGTCCATCATGAGACGCATCAATGCAGTCGCAGGAATCCTTTCGGGCAGATTGATCCGCCTGATCGCCGCCGTACGCCCGGCACTCTGCGGGGAGCCGGTTGCCTGCGCTGTGTAAACCGGCAGGCCCGAGTCGAGCCAGGCTTCGGTTCCACCCGCCAGACTGCTCACCTTTTGAAACCCTTTGCGCTGCAGAATGCCGACCGCCAAGCTCGATCGATAGGCAGAGTTGCACACGGTGACGGTGGGCATTGCCGGATCAAGTTTCGACGCCAATGCAGCGAGACGATTCAGGGGAAGATTCACGACCGTGCCAATGCGCACCCCCATCCATTCTTCGGGGAGTCTCACATCGACCACCACCGGGGCTTCATCTGTTTGCATGAGCTCATACAGTTCGGCCGGCTTGACCAGGTCACTCGTGGAAAGCGGTAGGCCGGATCCCTGCCAGCTCTGCATGGTGATCCCTTGTGCTCGGTAGCCAACTCGATGGAGTCGGTAGACGGCCTCCCGCAGCTCGGCTTCACTGCCGCACAGAGCTACCCTGGATTCCCATGGAACCATGGTGCCCACCCAGGTTTCCAATCTGCCGCGCAGTCCGATATTGACGGCATTAGGAATGTGGCCGCCGGCATAATCCCGGGGATCGCGCAGGTCGACGACATAGAAGCGCTCGGTGTCGATGAGCGCCTTATCTGCAGAAACCGGTTTGAGTGGTGCGTGCCAGTCCACCAGGTCAGGTCCTTTGCGGTTGAGTGCTGCATTGTGTTTGAAGTATTGGGGGGCCTGGGGCAAATCCTGCAACACTGCGGCTACGAATTCGCCTCTTGATGGGTGCCGTAAATAAGGATTGGCGACTTTCTCGGATCCTATGGTGGATGAGGGCTGGTCGCTCAGGTGAGCCCCGCACAGAGATCCGGCACCATGGGCCGGAAATATCACAGCGTTGTCACCCGCCCGCGACAGTTTTTGGTTCCACGTGTCGTACATCATGGAAGCCAAGGCGGCGGCTGACATGCTGCCTTCCATGAGATCCGGGCGGCCGACGCTGCCCACAAAGAGGGTATCGCCGGTGAAGATGAGCGCCGGCCCATTGTTATCGACCTGGGTGTAGACATAGGCGCACAGGCCATCCGGCGTGTGCCCGGGAGTCTCAACAAAGCGCAGGAAAGCTTTGCCGATGGTGATTTCGGAACCCTCCCTCAGGGGCTTGAAGTCGTACTCGGCACCGCTCGCATGACTGGTGTAAATCGGGCAGGCGGCCCTTTCGGCGAGTTCCACATGGCCGGCCACAAAGTCGGCATGCGAATGAGTCAGAAACACGCCGGTGATCTTTACCCCCTCTTGTTTTGCCGTATCCAGGTAAATGAAGACGTCCCTGCCCGGGTCAACGACCAATGCCTGCTTGTCGCTGATGAGCATATACGAATAGTGCGAGAGCACCGGAAGGGTGAACTGGAGGACTTTAAAACCGGGGAACGTGTAGGTGTCGACCGCCTGGTAGGCGGCTGCGTCGTCGCCGTGAGTGGCCGATTCACTGTCCTTGATTTGTGCCGCCCATGGGCTTGAAAAGCCAAAAGACAACAGATAAACGATCGCGCAAAGCATTGATGACCCAAGTAATTTCTTCACCCTCACACCTCATTTTGTCGGTAGCGTCAAGTCTGTGAGTCTTTCTGTCGAGCCGGTTCAGCTTCCAGTTTTTTTATGTTATCCCTCGCAAATTCAATATCTGGATCGAGCTCGAGGGCCATACGATAGCACTTTATGGCCTCTTCTTTGTGGCCGAGTTCCCTCAGGTTGGAGCCGATATTGGCATAGTCGATGGCGGAGCCGGGATCAATCTCAATGGCTCTCTCAAACGCCGCGATGGCCTCCTCGTGCCTCTTGAGCTTGAACAGGCAGTAGCCTCTCAGATTGTAGATTTCTTTCAACTCGTTGTTGTGCTGTTCGGCAGCCTGGAGGTCCTCCAGGGCCGCTTCAAATGCTTCCATCTCCTTGCGGCACGACGCCATGTGCACGTGAATACTGGCAATCTCTCGCGGGGCGGGCTGCTGCTCCAGGGCCCTCTGAAACAGGGAAAGAGCCGCCTCGCACTGTCCTTCCAGTTCCAGGCTGTGGGCCAGGAAAAAAGTGAGATCGTAGCGCGGGCCGAACCGTTTGAGCAGTTCTTGCAAGTGAGGCAAGGCCCGAGCGGCGGGCAGAGTGCGCAACAGGGTTCGTGCAGCATGTTGGGGGAAATCGGTGTCGCGGGTGTGATCCAGAAAGTGCGCACCGGGTATGATGGTATAAACCGATGGAATGCCCAGCTCGGGGTGGGTGACGTTGATCACCAGGACTTCCAGACCGATTCCTTGCAACGCTTGTACGGAGCGCTCGATTTCGATCCGCAGATTATCGTCTTCCAGGTTTGGAAGGCTGCAGATGGCCACCGGTTCACTGTGGTTCTCCATCAAATAGGCGGCTTCTTCCAGGCTTGCATATTTGGGCAGGGTGGGGCGGTACGACGTGCGGCTCTCAAAGTCGCCGGCCAGCTGGGCTATCTCCGTCAGTGCCCGACAAAGAGACTTTTCCGGGTTGGACGTCGTGCCCGTCGTGAAGACTATTTCGCTCTTAAGCGGAAAAGTTGCAGGGTCATAAGCGAGCGCTCCAACCGATGGAATGCCCGTATCCAGGGAGAAATCGCGCAAAAAGAGCCGGATACCGTTACGTCGGAATTTATCCACCAGTTCCACCGCTGCCGGATCCTTCAATGATTCCAGATCAATCATGGGAGTGGAACGACCCTCATGGCTGATAATGGACCCCACGTGCCTTTCCACGACCTCGCAAAGGCTTTGCAGTACGGCTTCTTCGAGGGTATTGCCGGCTGCCGGACCATTGTATTCGTTGATGAGGTAAAACCAATCGAGGGGGACCAGTTGATCGGTGCCATGCGTCAAGTTATGGGCAACCGCCCAGCGCAGCGGCACATCCTGCAACAATCGCCGGGCAGCGTCGGTCGAAGTGCTGTCGTCATGCACCGACTGCAGAAACATCGCCACCGGGATTGCCTCATCGGCAACATCCCGGTAGCGCAACAGCGGGAATTCAGTTCGCTGAATAAAGGAGAAAAAACTGTAACGTTCAACCAGTTCCATCACCGCGCTGGCTTCGGATTGTACAGGCGTTGCCCCTTTGCCCATTTGTTTCTTGGTTCCGGTAAAGCGGGTGGCGTCTTCTCCGCAAAGGCTGATGTAAACAGGAATATCAAGCCTGCCGGTATCAATGCGCATAGTCTTGCCGAGAATCTTCATATCCATTTGCCCCAGCCGCTCCTTCACCCAGTGAACGGTTTCCTCGGGCCGCCTGGCTTTATCCTGATCATAACGATACGATTTATAACAATCTCTTATAACAATCTCGGAATTCATTCTTGCTCCCCGTCGCACTCAAGTAGAAAGCGCGCTCACACCGGCGGCTAAATCTTTGCTTCGGCTTCCTGGAAGTACTCTTTATGCTTCTCGATCAACCGGATCAAACTTTGTGCCTTTTGGCCCTTTCGATAGTTGCGCGGCAACCCTTTGGTTTGACAGAAGTCCTTGAGACTGTGAGGTCGCGTTCGCGCCAATCTCACCAGGGTCTCATTGGAGAGGATGCGAAAGGGGGCTCGATCGCGTTTTTGGGCTTCGTTCTCACGATACACATAAAGCGCCCTGAGAATGCGCCGGCCGGTGGAATCCAGCGATTTTGCTCCTTTGAGGTTAATGAAACTGTCCGGATGAAAAGGCTTTTCCTGTGCCTGTTGTTCGCACTGCCGGTCGAAGGCTTCCTTGGCCTGCGTCCATAAACCTTGAACATCCAGCTCGGCGGCCAGTTTATGGCGCAGTGGGATGAGGTAATGCGTATCAAGCCTGGCGTAATCGATCTGTTCGTGGCGGAGGGGGCGTCGACCCCAATCACAGCGCTGCCATTTCTTATTGAGTTGTACGCCGAAATGCTCCCGCAGAACGCTGGCGAGCCCCAGTTGCCTGAATCCCAGTAGTTTGCAGGCTATTGCAGTGTCAAAAAGGTTGTGGATATGGAAATCAAAATCACGTCTCAACCCGAGGATATCATTGGACGCGGCGTGCAATATTTTTTCGATTGCCGGGTTGGCAAGAAGTTCTCCGAATGGCTCCAGATTATCCAGGAGCAGCGGATCGATGATGTAATCATCGGTGGCGGTGGAGACCTGGATCAGACAAACTTTTTCGAAGTAGGCGTAAAAACTGTTCGATTCGGTGTCGATGGCGATGTGTCCGGTACGCTGCAGCTCCTTTGAAATGTTCTGCAGTTCCGCCGGATCACGGATATATGTTATGGGTTTCATCAGAGGGTTTCCCGGGCTCCTGACTTGTGATATCAGTAGATGTAGCCTGATAGAGAATTCAGCATTTACCAGCCGAGCAGCTCCTCCAGCGATTGAGGCGTCACAATGCCGGGCAAGAAAAAAAAACCAGCACATTCCAAACATCGGCCGCCGAAAAAGAACCGCTCTTTGCAGGGTTTCTATACCCCCTTTGAACAGTTAGATCAACACCTGGCGAGAAAATCAGCGCTGCTCGCTTCGGTAGCGCACCCGGGAGGAAGCAGTAAAACCGTGCAGCCAATTTCCAGCGAGGAAGCGATCTTTCATGAGGCCATGTCTGATGTGGTTCCACTGGCCAAGCTGTACCGTGAGAAGGTGCCGGCTGGTCGCCCGGCAAAGATTCCTCCGCGGTTCTTGATGCAGGAGGAGTTGGAAGTGTATGGGCATTTGGTCGATTTAATAACGGGGGAAGGCCAATTCGAGCTGACCTATTCGGATGAATACATCGATGGTGCGGTGGTCGGGCTCTCCCCGGAAATTCTCAGGAAGCTTCGCAACGGTGACTTCAGTTATCAAGGCTGCCTGGATCTTCATGGGTTCAATCGTGACCAGGCGCGTGAACTGGTGACCGACTATCTGTTTGCGAGTTTTTCATGCAAGCGGCGTTGTGTTCTGATCGTCTCCGGCCGCGGCCTCAATTCCAAAGACAAGGAGCCCGTTCTCAAGCACAACCTGGTGACCTGGCTCACCCGCGCTCCTCTCAAGCCTCTAGTGCTCGCCTTCGCCTCGGCGCGCTCCTGGGACGGCGGTGCCGGCGCATTCTACGTGCTCCTGCGGCGCAACAAGGGCAAGGCTCCATTGGTGTGTCCGGCGCGCTAGGAAAAAACCGGCAGGCTGGCGAGCATGGCCTGCGGGCTGGCTCAGGTCGAGGACTTGAGCCAGCCCGAACCCGGCCGGATCCGCTGTTGTCAAATATTTTCCTTCGGCCAGGCCGGCCGAATTAATCCCATGTGAGTATCTCTTCATCATAAACGGTTTCTATCTTCCGCTTATGTTTCATTTCTTCCTGTGCCAGCATTTCAAACAACTTGGCGGTTTTCTCCTGCATGCACTTATTTTTCCATGCATTGTAAAACTCGTAGGCTTTTTCCTCTTTTTTCATTGCCAGCGTCAATGCTTCCTGGTAGGTGATGTCTTCTTTGAACTGGACTTCAACCAGATAATCGCTGATGCGCAGGTCTTCCACCTTCTCCAGTTTCAAGCTGTCTAACCCCGAAGGGTCCAGATCCTGCAACAGCTTCTTATGTCTTTGCTCTTCCTCTGCCATTTCCTCAAAGAATTTCTTGATTCCCGGATTTTTTGCTCTATCGGCGCATTTCTGATAGAAATCCATTGCCTTCTCTTCTTTTTCAATGGCGAATTGGACGACATCGTTCATTGAACTGCATGAAACCGTAGACATAAGTTCCTCCTGTAAAAGGTTGATGTAAGATTGGGTTGGTTCAGGGGTGCGGATACCCGAACACTCAAGAATTGTCCGCCGATTCAAACAAGGGTACCAGTGAGAACGAGGACACATCCACGAGGCCCAAATCAGTCAGTTTGAGCTCCGGAATGACCGGCAGGGCCAAAAAGGATAGAGCCATAAAAGGGTTGTCCAGGGGAGACCCCCAGGCTCTGGCCTTAGCCTTAAGACTTTCCAGTTTTTGCACGACCGCAATAAGGGGCTTGTCGGACATGAGTCCGGCAATGGGAAGGGGTAACACTTCGACGTCGCCATGTTCGCTGCCGACCGCCATGCCGCCTCCATTTTTTCGAACCGCTTCGGCAACGGTTACAATCGCTGCATCGCTGGTTCCCACCGCGATGAGGTTGTGGGAATCGTGCGCCACGGTTGTAGCGATGGCACCCTTTTTCAGACCGATCCCCTGGACAAAGGCAACGGAAGGGCGCTGGTCCGGCAGGTAGCGATTATACACCACCAGTTTCAACAGGTCGCGGTCCACATCGGCCGTGACCCCGTCCGTCGAGGTGGCCGGGGCTGCCAAAGTCTTGCCCGTGAGCAGGGTTCCTTCCCGCACCTGAATCACCCGCAGCATTCCATCTTGCCTGGGTACAAAGATCGCCTCCTCGGCCATTCTTTTCAACTTCATCGGGCTGGCCGGCAGCCGGGGTGCCTGCCAAGAGGCCGGATCGAGTGTCAGCTTGCCGTCCTGCGCCACTTCCGTACCGTTTTTGAATACCCGAAGCGGATTCCAGGGAGCCAGGCTCGGGCTGAGACTGAAGTCGGCTCTGTAGCCGGGAGCCAGAGCGCCTCGCCGTCTCAGCCCAAAGTGATGAGCGGGAGTCCAGGTGGCCAGTGTGAGTGCCCTGATCGGATCCATGCCCAGCCCCATGGCGCGGTTGACAATGTGGTTCATGTGTCCCCGTCGCAGCAGGTCGTCGGGATGGCAATCATCACTGACCAACATGCAATGCGGCCAGCTTCGATCGTCCACCACCGGCATTAGAGTTGCCAGGTCCCTGGATTGGCTCCCCTCGCGCAGCATGATAGTCATGCCCTTGGAGAGTTTTTCGCGGGCTTCCAACAGGGTCGTGCACTCGTGGTCGGACGCGATCCCCGTGCCGATGTAAGCATTCAATGCCAGCCCGTCCAGCTGGGGTGAATGGCCATCCACAACCCCCTCTTGAAAAAGCACTAGTTTATCCAAAACCTGCGGGATTCCCGCGAGCACACCCGGAAAATTCATCATTTCGGCCAGCCCCAGCAGCCTGGGATGAGGCAGGAGAGAATAGAGGTCACTGCCGCTCAGATGCGCTCCCGAGGTTTCCAGCGGGGTTGCCGGCACGCAACTGGGTAGATTGAAATAGAAGTCGAGGGGGAGCTGCTCCGTCGCACTAAGAAAAAAGAGAATTCCCTCTCGTCCCAAGACATTGGCAATTTCGTGCGGGTCCGCTACCACTGCGGTCGTTCCACAGGGAAGGACGGCGGCGCAAAACTGTGAAGGACTCAAGAGGGTGCTTTCAATGTGAATATGTCCATCAATAAATCCCGGGCAGACATACATTCCGTCAGCTTCTATGGTCCGCTGGGCCGGGTAGCGGCCCCAGCCGGCAATCAGTCCGTCCTGCACGGCCAGGTCGACCTTCTCGATTTGTCCGGACAACACATTGACCAATTGGCAGCCGCGCAGGCACAAATCTACCGGCCGCTTTCCCTGAGCAGCCTCAATGAATCTTGCCAGACTCTGAGTGTCCCATTTCATGTCGGAATGCCCGCTCCTCACATCTTGTATTTGCTGAAATCTTCCGGGTCCAGCTGTTCAAGAATTTCAGCCCACTTTTCTTTGTTTTCCTTATCCAAAATCGGTCGCGGCGTGGCATCGTTCTTCTGCGACTTGGTCAGAACTTCTTCTTTGACATAGATGGGAGCGTTGGTACGCAGAGCGATGGCAATCGCGTCGCTTGGCCGGGCATCGATGGGGCTGACTTGATCGTTGTTCTTGAGGTAGATGAGGGCAAAATAAGTGTTGTTCCTCAAATCGCACACTTCTATCCGTTCGACTTGCACATTGAGGTGATCAAAACAGTTCTTGAGCAGATCATGGGTCATGGGACGAGGAAATTGAATTTTTTCCAATTCAGTGGCGATGGATGTGGCTTCCAGCAGACCGATCCAAATGGGGAGCGAGGTTTCGTCCCGGAGGTCCTTGAGGATCAAAATCGGAGTGTTAGTCTGGGGGTCCATGACCAGTCCGGACACTTTCATTTCTCTAAACATGGCGCCTCCTTCGCAACCACTCCAGCCCACCTGTCTGGTACTGAGAGCTGGTCCGCTGGACCAGTTTTCTAAAGCCGGTATGTCCTGCCGTCTGAAATGCTTCGCCGACTGATTGTCGAATCAGCTCCCTTTGCTCAGCAACTCACCCTTAAGGGAATGAGAAAATGCGGCAGTGATTTTGGTCCGCACTATTTTCCCAAGCAAATGCCGCGGGCCGGTGAAGTTCACGATCCGGTTCTGCTGAGTTCGGCCGGTTATCTGCCCTTCACCGTTCCTGCTGGGACCTTCCACCAAAACTTCTCGGACGGAGCCGACCTCCGCCTGGTTCTTGTTTAGAGTTATGGTCGCCTGCAGACTCTGCAGTTCAGTCAGGCGCCGTGCTTTGACTTCCCTGCTCACTTTGTCGGGAAAATGGGAAGACGCGGCATATGGGCGGTCTGAATAAGCAAATGAAAACAGATTGTCAAATTGAATGTCATTGAGGAGCCGCATGGTCTCATCAAAGTCTTCTTCGGTCTCTCCCGGAAAACCAACCATGACATCTGATGACAAACCCATTTCAGGGCAGCACTGCCGCAACCTGTCAATGCGCTCACGGTAACGGTCCGCCGAGTAACCCCGGTTCATCCTCTGCAGGATGCGATCAGACCCGGCCTGCACGGGCAAATGCAGGTATTTGCACAGGATCGGCAGTTGCGCCAAACAGGCTACCAGTGCGTCGCTCAAATCCTTGGGATGGGAGGTGGTGAAACGCACTCTGTCGATGTCGGTTTCGCTCCCAATGCGATGCAATAAATCTACAAAAGAGGTCTTTTCCGCCAGACCCTTACCGTAAGAATTCACATTTTGTCCCAGCAGCAAAATCTCCCGCGCTCCGCCCGCAGCCAACAACTGAATTTCCCTGATGATCTCGTTGGGCCGACGGCTCCTCTCGCGGCCTCTGACGTGAGGGACAATGCAGTAGGTGCAAAAGTTGTTGCATCCCTGCATGATCGTCACCGGGGCCACAATTTCGCTTTGTATGGAGGGCAGCTGCTGAAAGAGAGCGCGCCAGTTTTCATCCTCCTGACGGTCGGGCAGGTGCGTGATCCGGCAATGGTCGTCTTGAACCTGTTCCAGCAGCTCCCCGACGGAATCAATACCGCCTGTTCCCAGCACTACATCCACGTAGTCGAATCGTTCCAGCAGCTTTTTGCCAAGTTGCTGGGCCACGCATCCCGCGACGATGATCCTGACTTGCGGGTTGCGTGCCTTAACTCGCCGCAGCCGTCCCAAAAAGGAATGGACTTTCTGTTCGGCCTTTTCGCGAACAGAACAGGTATTGAGAAAGATCACATCGGCCGCATGCAAATCCGATGTAGGCAGGTACCCCCGCCGGCTCAACATTCTCTGAACGCGGAGCGAATCATATTCGTTCATTTGACAGCCAAATGTCTGAACGAACAGGTAACGGGCAGGATCAGCGGTTTTCAAAAAAGGCTGTTGCATCGCCTCTGCTAGATATCTTTCTCAGTCAATCGGACATTCATCTCTATCAAACGCGATATCAGCGTGCGCATCATCTGGACGGCAATTTCCGGATAATCCCTTATGATCGATTCGACGCTCTCCAGATCGTATCTTTCCACAACGCTCTCCCCCATGCTCGTTACCGTTGCCTGGCGCGGCAAATGCAAAAGCCCCGCTATCTCCCCGAAAAACTCTCCGGGTGTGACGATGGGGGGAAGTTCTTCGTTTCTGATGCTAACCCTTAAACCACCCTGAGTCGAGACCAATCTGTAAAACTCCCGACTCCTGGTGCCCTCTTCGATAATCACCTCGCCATCCTGGAAAAACCTGACATCGACCTCCTCGATGGAAAACGAATCGGACGACCACACCGAGTCGCGCGTGACTCTTGCCAGCTGCCGCAGAATCGAAGCGAGGATGTTGCGGGTCATGCGTGGGTTGCGACGAATGAAGTGATCCAGTGCCTCCGGGCCATAGGCTGCAATTCTAGATTCGCTCAGGGCTGTAGCCGTGTAAAAACAGGAATGCTTGAGCACTATGTTTTCCAGACCAAAAATGTCCTGATCCGCGAGGTTCAAAATCGCCTTCCCTTTAGTGCTGAGGCGCACCTGACCATTCAGGACCACAAAGAAACAGAGCGGTTCATCACCCTCTGATACAATCTCCTTGCCCGCCGGGTAAGTGCGGATTTGCAGAGCCTGCAGCCGATGATGACTCCGCTCTCTGTCGCTGGATTTTTTGAGAGTCTCATCCATTCGAGTCTTCCTGCTGTGGTAGTTTCGATTGTCCTGATACTGGACGGGTTTATGGCAAGTTCGGCTCGGGAAATACAGCGCTTTGTTCATTTCTGGGTGATTCCGGAGCATGCCTGAATCGTGCTGAACGCTACCTTCTTAGCCAATTCCCGGGAGCATTGCAAGGCAAATTAGACCGGGTGGACAGATGCACGTCGGACGTTAACCGGCTTCACATCGAGCCCCGAATTCTCCGCCGTCAAAATCTGCTCCAATTCGTCTTCACATCCCGGAGCGATACTTATCTGGACGATTCCGGATTCCCTATTGAGCGTGGTGACCACAGCCAAACCGTCGTACCCCTCCAGGATAAAACGCAGGAGGTAAATGTCCCTGGGACGAACAAGGTAATGTTTGATCGTGCACTCGAGGGCTATCATAAGTGCCTCTTTCTCCTTTTGTTTCAATCGAGACTATGATACCAAATAGTACTCCTGAAACAAAGAATCATTCCAGAAAACATCGGCACTCCTTGAATGCCCGATGTGGTCGAGGCGGCGGGCGGTCAGGGGCGCAGTTGCCGAGTTCGGTGGGAGGAGAACAGAAGCGATGCTCAGATTCAACATAGGGAAGAATTTGCTGCTCAAACTTGTACTACTGGTTGCCGTTGGGATTTTGCCATTACCCGCAGCGGCGGCTGAAACCGGCGGCTTCTTCAGTCAGGGTCAGGCGGTGTATGACGCGCAGGATCTTGCCAAGAGCCAGCAGGAGGCGCTGCAAGACCTCATGGTGCAGGGAGTAACGCAGGCTTTGGCATCTCTTTTGAGCCCCTCCCAGATGGGTAGCCACTACCCTGCCATCCAGTCGAAAATCCTGAAGCAACCTGAACGTTATATCGAGTCGTACCAAGTTTTTTCGGAGAATCCTGCGGGGGGATTATATCGCATTACCGGCCAGGTGAATGTTGCCATGAGCGCACTCAAGCGTGACGTTGAGCAATTGGGGCTGACTGCTGCGCCGGTCTCCGAAGCGGCACCCGCTGCACCCGAACAAACCGTGCAGCCACAGGAAGCGGCCGCTCCCCGGGAGTCAGTTGCGCCCCCGCCTCCGCCCGAACCGTACCCCGTGCAGTCGGAAACCGGCCAGCCGATGCCGGCATCCGAGCAAAGGGTGCTGTGGGCGGTTGCGGAGAAATGGGACAGCAGCTGGATACTACCGGAAAGCAGTGGGGACTCCCGGTGTTTTTTTGTGTTGAGTGTGCTGCAGGAATCCCAGGATTATCCGTGGTTGTTGAACTTTCCCCAAGGGGGGTCGCTTGCGCTCGACACGTCCGGCCATGTGGCAAGGGCGCAACTGCTCGCGCTGGCCGGTTCGTCGGGTACCCAGAGCGCCATTTCCGGTACCGTTTCCGTCCGGCAGGATAGCGGGCAGGGACCGGCCGTGGAGGTGTTTTTGCAAGTCATCGATGTCACTTCCGGTCAATCCAAAGGAGAAATCCGCAAAGAAATGCCCATGGGCAATGCCACTTATCAGGAGGGTGCAATAAAAATGGCCTACCTGCTGGTTCCTCAATTGGATCGCCTGCTGCGCGCGGCCTCCTCGGCGGCTGTTCCTGCTCCTGCCACGATGATGACTCCGGGCGGTGTCTGGACCGTCCTCATTCGCGCCGATTACCCGTACTTCTATTGGGAGGAGTTGGAGCAAGTCCTGAGAGACCGATTCGCTTCGCTGCAGGTCAACAAACTGCAGGTAAGCCGGGATCTGGCTGAGGTGCAGGTGGAGGGACTTGGAACCGAGTTTTTCACCCTGTTGCAGGAGGGAATACTGCTGCGAGACGGCACGCGCATGCAACTGGGTTCCTATTCCCCCGAAAATCGGTCTGTGGAGCTGAGGCCTGTAAAATTCTAGCGGCTCGCCAGGATGATTGCATAGATGACCATTCCCAACGTTCTGACACTGATTCGCATCCTGCTCACCCCGGTGATCGTGTGGCTGTTGCTCGCCGGAAGGCTCGATTGTGCGCTGCTCGTCTTCTTCATCGCAGGACTGACCGATGGGCTGGACGGCTTGATCGCGCGCCTTTTTCACCAGAAAACCAAGCTTGGCGCCTATCTGGATCCATTAGCCGACAAACTCCTCCTGGTCAGTTCCTTCATATTGCTCGCATATCTAAACCTCGTGCCGATTTGGCTGGCAGTGATCATCGTGAGCCGAGACGTCATCATTTTGCTGGGCATGATGACGCTGCTGTTCCACAATGTCAGGGTGGAAATCAAGCCTTCCATTATAAGCAAACTCACCACACTGGTGCAGCTCATGACGGTACTGGCGGTGTTGGCTTCCTCGTATGTTTCTGGTCCGCGCTGGGCGTATCTGGTTTTGTTTTTTCTGACCGGCCTTTTTTCGGTAGCCAGCGGTATGCAATACATCGTCAAAGGATTCCAGTTGCTGGATGCCAAGCGCACCAACAACCAGCATGTGCCCCTCAGGGACGAGTAATTGGGACCATTCGGCAACGCTTTACGGGGCGGGCCTGGCGTCGTCATTTTACTTGACATGAATCGGCTACCTCGTTATAGACTCTTCGAAACTTTTGGAGGCACGTAGCTCAGGGGGAGAGCGCTACCTTGACGCGGTAGAAGTCGGCGGTTCGAAACCGCCCGTGCCTACCAGTTTTTGCTCGCTTCTCACGCGCCAGAGAACAATAGGACGGGGGCAAATACCGATTAAATATTAAGATGGGCGCCTTGTTGGCTTACTCGAATGCGCAATATGTCGGGGGGAAAGGGTTTCTGGGGCAGACTTCGGTGCCGGGCTAATCTGAGGAGGCATTCTCCCTCTTTACGAGGAAGAGTGCCTTTTTTATCTTTTCCCCTCTTGTGCTTTGAAACGGCACCCCATATTATTTATGGGGTTATCACCCATAAATTCTGCGTACTACCGTTTTACATCATGTCCGGGGATGTGTGGGTACCTCTTGAACATAACACGCGGTGTACGGTTTCCCCTTTCGCGAACGTGACGAAGGCGACAGATACCCGGTTTAAAGTGTGACTAATCAAGGAAGCATGCGTTCGTGCGAGTTGCTCGCGTGCGCTGCGGAATACAAGGATGCGGAGCGCAGGCTGAAGAGTCTGCCGACCTGATGGGATGCAGCATGAGTTCAGATAATATCGAGGTGACGTTTGAAGATGGGGGGAAAGAGGTTCTTCCCAAAGGAATTTCAGTGGTTGAGGCTTTGCGGACGACGGGCCGATCAGCCAATGGCTGGGTTGCGTCTCGAGTGAATGGAAAGCTGACCGATCTTTCCCGGACAATAGAAGAGGATGCAAGGATTGAGGCGATTACCGCGGATACGGAGGCAGGGCTCGACGTTTTGCGTCACAGCGCTTCCCATATAATGGCGCAGGCAGTCAAAGAACTGTTTCCGGATGCAAAGATTGCCATTGGCCCCGCCATAGAGAATGGCTTCTATTATGATTTTGATGTTGAGCGGCCTTTTACCCACGAGGATCTTGAGAGAATAGAGCAAAAGATGGCGGAAATCATTGCCGCTCGCTTGCAGTTCAAACGCAGGGAAATGCCGCGGGATGAAGCCGTTCGTTTGTTTCGGGAGCAAGGCGAACAATATAAAGTGGAACTCTTGGAAGAACTCGAGGACGCTTCGGTTTCACTCTATCAACAGGGTGATTTCCTAGACCTTTGCCGCGGGCCTCATATACCCCATACGGGTTATGTCAAGGCGCACAAGCTGATCAGCCTGGCGGGAGCGTATTGGCGCGGCGACGAGCGCAACCCCATGTTGCAGAGAATTTACGGGACGGCCTTCCCCGATCGGGCAGCGTTGAAGCGCTACCTGCACTTTTTGGAGGAGGCCCAAAAGCGGGATCATCGCCGTCTTGGCAGGGAGCTGGACCTGTTCAGCTTCAGTGATGAAGTGGGTGCGGGCATGGTGATCTATCATCCCAAGGGGGCCGTGTTGCGCCACATCCTGGAGACCTTCGAAAAGCGCGAGCACCTGCGCCGTGGCTATCAATTGGTCATCGGGCCGACGTTACTGAAGACGGAACTGTGGAAACGTTCAGGGCATTTCGACCATTACCGCGAGAACATGTACTTTACTGAAATTGAAGATCAATCATATGGTATAAAGCCGATGAACTGCCTGGCACATATGCTCATCTACAAGTCGAAGATCCGCAGTTATCGGGATTTGCCGCTGCGCCTTTTCGAGTTGGGCACGGTGCACCGCCACGAAAAGTCGGGTGTTCTACACGGGCTTTTGCGAGTGAGGCAATTCACTCAGGATGATGCCCACATACTCTGCATGCCGCAGCAGCTCCATGCTGAAATCCAGAGCATCATCGATTTTGTGATCGAGGTGATGGGGATATTCGGGTTTTCCTATGAAATGGAAATAAGCACCCGCCCCGCAAAGTCCATTGGTACCGATGAGGATTGGGAGAGGGCGACGGGCGCCCTGGTGAGCGCCTTGCAGGACAAGGGTATTGCTTACAGTGTGTGCGAGGGAGAGGGGGCCTTCTATGGTCCCAAAATTGACGTTAAACTCAAGGATGCCCTCGATCGACGCTGGCAGTGTGCCACCATACAATGTGATTTTACCCTGCCGGAGCGGTTTGACTTGACTTACATCGGGGCAGACGGGGAACGCCACCGCCCGGTTATGGTCCATCGGGTCATTCTTGGAGCCATCGAGCGTTTTCTTGGGGTTTTGATCGAACACTATGCCGGGGCATTCCCCTCATGGCTGGCGCCGGTTCAGGCGGTCGTGATGACGGTCACCGATGGGCAGCTGGAATTTGCCCGTAAGGTCCACCAGCAATTGAAAGACCTGGGTGTGCGGGCGGAGCTGGATGACCGCAGCGAAAAGCTGGGCTACAAGATACGCGAAGCACAGGTTCAGAAAGTGCCTTACATGCTGGTAATCGGCGATCGGGAGGTGGCGGCCGGTGGAGTCCGCCCCAGACTTCGCGATGGCAGCCAGCTCGATATGATGAGTGCCGAGCAGGTGGCGGCTCTGATTGAAAAGGAATGCCTCGATGCCACCAAAGGGCGTATCGGACTCGGGATAATCTAAACCCGGTTTTGCCAGGCTGGTGCTTGGATGAGCCTTGTATGCGATTGGCAAATGGTTGTTAAGATTAAAATGCAATGGATATTGACCCGACCCCTGCTGTTGAGGAAAGGAGGACACTGCTCTGGACAAGCAAGTTAACGTCAATGAAAGAATTCGTGCCCAGGAAGTAAGAGTGATTGGTCAAGATGGTTCTCAGCTTGGCATCGTGCCTTTGAAGAAAGCTCTCGATTTAGCTGCTGAAGAGCATTTGGACCTGGTTGAAGTGGCTCCTAACGCGAACCCGCCTGTCTGTAAAATCATGGATTACGGCAAGTTCAAATATCAACAGAGCAAGCGGTCGCAAGAAGCCAAGAAGAAGCAAACGGTCATTCAGGTTAAAGAAGTCAAGGTGCGGCCTAAGACCGACGAACATGATCTGCAGGTCAAAATTCGCCACATCAAACGTTTTTTGGCACAAAAAGACAAAGCGAAGGTGACGATCGTCTTTCGTGGCAGGGAAATTGCCTATACAGACCAGGGAGTGAAAATTTTGGAGCGGATCGAAGAGGAGCTCCGAGACGAGGCGGTCGTCGAGCAGCACGCCAAAATGGAAGGCCGGAACATGGTCATGATTCTGGCTCCAAAGTCGTAACGCCCGATTTCAAAAAAGACTTGACACACCTAATGAACCTCAATACATTGCTCGCTTCAGTTGTGCCTTGATGCCGGAAAATGAGCCGGGTGCCGGACGCATGCCGACTTTCTGCGTGGCTCTTTCGAGAAATAAGAAGTGCTCCGAACCAACCAATGCCACTTGACCGGCAGGGCATGATTGCTGCTCCGGGCAATCGGATCACCCAGAGCCTTGGCAGATTGGGACCGAAAAATCGAAGCGACTTGATTGATGGCAAGTTGCTCGTTATAAATGCAACGCTTATCCGGGAGGACGTAATGCCAAAACTGAAGACTAACCGAGGAGCGGCCAAACGCTTTAAACGCACCGGGACCGGCAAGTTTGTCTGCTTCAAGTCGAATAAAAGCCATATCCTCACGAAAAAAACGCGCAAACGTAAGCGGCGCCTGCGCCAGAGCGTGGTGGTTGACGCCGTCAATTTCAGATCGCTGGAGCGCATGATGCCATATCTATAGTCTTGGCTGAAGTGAGTATATCAAGGAGAGATTAAATCCATGCCTAGAGTCAGGAAAAGTGTGAAATCACGGCAGCGCCGTAAGAACATCCTCAACGCTGCCAAAGGGTATCGGGGTGGTCGAGGCAAACTACTCAGAACCGCGTCGGAGACGGTCGACCGTGCGCTCAAGTTCGCCTATCGAGATCGACGGGTACGCAAGCGAACTTTCCGCAGTCTTTGGATCATGCGCATCAATGCGGCGGCGCGCCAGCATGGCATGAGTTATTCGCGCTTTATGGCCGGCCTGAAGAAAGCGGATGTGGAATTGGATCGCAAGGTGCTGGCCGGTATCGCAGTAAACGACCCGGCTGCTTTCGCGAAACTCGCCAACATTGCCAGGCAGGCCGCATAAGATCAGTATGGAAGAATCGGTTCAAGAACTTTTGCGTGCTGCCCGCCGGGCGATCGTCGAGGCCCGTCGAGATGTGAAAGCGCTGGAGCAAATCCGCGTGCGTTATCTCGGCAGGAAGGGAGAACTGACGCAGCTTTTCAAGCAGCTGGCTGGAGCGTCTGAGAACGATCGGCCCAGATTCGGCAAGTTGTTGAACGAAGCCAAGCTGCAGCTGGAGAGTGGCATAGCGGCGGCGCTCGGCCAGGCCAAAAAGCAGGAGCACAGTGGCAAAGAGCAGTTTGATGTGACTGTCCCCGGGCGCAGCCCCGTGAGAGGACACCTGCACCCGATCACCCAGACCGCCCTCGAAATCAGCAGAATTTTCAACTGGCTGGGCTTCGAGACCGTTGAAGGGCCTGAAGTCGAGCTGGACTATTACAATTTTGAAGCCCTCAATATCCCCAGGGATCATCCGGCCAGAGATATGCAGGACACCTTTTATGTGTCTGAAGATGTGGTCCTGCGAACCCACACATCCCCTCTTCAGATTCGTACCATGGAAAAGCGTCGCCCGCCGATCCGCATCATTGCGCCGGGAAAAGCCTACCGCTGCGATTCCGACGTCACTCATACCCCCATGTTCCATCAGGTGGAAGGCCTGATGGTGGGAGAAAACATTTCTTTCGGAGACTTGAAGGGAATCCTTACCATATTTGTGCACCAGATGTTCGGGCCCGATGTGGGGCTGCGTTTCCGACCCAGTTTCTTTCCTTTCACAGAGCCGAGTGCCGAGGTGGACATACAGTGTGTGATGTGCGCCGGGCGGGGTTGCCGAGTGTGTTCCGACACCGGCTGGCTGGAAATCCTGGGTTCGGGAATGGTTGATCCTGAGGTGTATAAAATGGTTGGGTATGATCCTGAAGAAGTGACGGGTTTTGCCTTTGGTATGGGAATCGAGAGAATCGCGATGCTGAAGTTCGGTATTGATGACCTGAGGCTTTTCTTCGAGAATGACCTGCGCTTTTTGAGGCAATTTTAGGGGAAGCAGAATCGCGCCCACCGCGGGTCGTGCGGACTGCGGCACACGTCTTTCCCGTAACTTCAAGCAGCGCGTTGATTCCCATCCTCTTGGCGCGACCCCGGTAATCATGATTCATAGCAATAGGTATTGCTTCTCCAATTGCATTGCAAATGGCTGCTGACGGTGCTCGACCGCAAGACGATGGAGATAAAGAGGAATCATAGGAATGATTGCTAGTCTAAAGTGGCTGCAGAACTATGTGGATATTTCCATACCGGTGCAAGAACTTGTCACGCGTTTGACTATGGCCGGCCTGGAAGTTGAAGCCGTGCGCAATCTCGATGCTCAGTTGCAGCAAGTGGTGACGGTCAGGGTGGAATCCATCGAACCGCATCCGAAGGCAGATCGGCTTCATCTCTGCCAGGTTGCGGATGACCAAAGGACCTATCGGGTCGTCTGTGGAGCGCCAAATCTTCAAGTGGGCAAGGTCGTTCCTCTCGCTCTTCCGGGCGCCCGTTTGGCCGATGGTGAAATCCTCAAGGCGGTTGAGATCAGGGGCGAGATGTCCCAGGGTATGCTCTGTTCGCAAAGGGAATTGGGCCTGGGCGACGATGCCGACGGCGTCTGGCTGCTGGCTCCGGATACGCCCGTTGGAATTCCCGTTGCGCAAGTGATGGGAGACGGCGATGTAATAATCGATATCGGCATCACGCCAAATCGTGGGGATTGTCTTTCCATCATCGGCATAGCCCGGGAGATTTCCGCCATTTGCGGTTCACCCTTGCGCTATCCTGATATTGCGCTGTCGGAAGGTGATGCGGATATCGGCTCGTTGAGCTCTGTGACCGTGGATGATCCCGTGGGGTGCCCCCGCTACGCCGCTCGTATCGTTCAAGGAGTGAAGATAAGTGGTTCGCCGGCCTGGCTGAGGCAGAAACTGGAAGCGGTGGGCATTCGGTCGATCAACAATATTGTCGATGTGACCAACTTCATCTTGATGGAGATGGGCCAACCCCTGCACGCCTTTGATTTTGACCGACTGGCGGAAAATCGAATCGTCGTGCGGCGTGCTGGAGAGGGCGAACGATTCACGACCCTCGATGCGGTGGAGCGGGTTCTCTTCGCAGACACTCTGCTCATCTGCGATGGCAGGAATCCGGTCGCCATTGCCGGCATCATGGGTGGGTTGGATTCGGAAATCAAGGCGGATACGACTCGAGTGCTGATCGAGAGCGCCTACTTTCAACCGCAGTGCATTCGCAGGAGCAGCAAAAAGCTTGGCCTGCGCACGGAATCGAGCTTCAGGTTCGAGCGCGGCGTGGATCCGGCGGGGCTCGTGCGCGCCTTGGATCGAGCCGCTCAGCTTATGGTGGAGGTTGCAGGGGGAGAAATTGCCCGCGGGCGTATCGACGTATACCCGCACCCCATTGAGCCCCCCGTCCTGCGGTTGCGTGTGGATCGTACCAATCGCCTGTTAGGGACCCGGCTGAAGTCTTCCCAAATGGCGGAGGTTCTGCGCCGCATCGAAATGCAGGTGAAAGAGACGGACAGCAACTGTCTGGAGGTCGTTCCACCTTTGTTCCGGCCTGATATCACTCGCGAAGTGGATCTGGCAGAGGAGATCGCGCGTCTGGTCGGCTACGATAAGGTGCCGGTCACCGCTCCTCAAGCTGCCGTTGAAGCCGCTTCCTTTGACCCCCATCTGCGTGCGCGCCAGGAAGTGAAGTTCCTTTTGCAGGGAGCGGCTTTTTTTGAAGTGCTCAATTATTCCTTTATCGCGGAGGAATCCATCCAAAGATTGCGTCTTCCAGTCGGTGATCCGCGGCTCAGCCCCGTCCGTCTCATGAACCCGCTCAGCGAAGAACAGGCCGTGATGAGGACCTCCCTCGTGCCGGGATTGCTGGAGACGGTCAGATACAATTTCGATCACGGCAATGACGATCTGCGCATCTTTGAATTGAGTAAAGTCTTTTCCGCCATTGGTGGAGCAGACCTTCCCGAGGAGCGTCACCAGCTTGTGGGAGCAATGGCCGGCAGATTGATTCCTGATCCCCTGTACGGCGGCAGGGAAGAAGTGGGATATGTGGATGTCAAGGGTACAGCAGAAAGTATTCTGAGTATGTTCTACCTCGAGGGAGTCGCCTTTGCTGTAGATGAAGCAGCCCCATACCTGGATCCGAAAATGATGGCTTCGGTCTATTGCAAAGGGGAATACCTGGGTTGCCTGGGCAGGGTCCATCCCGAAGTGGAAGAAGCGTTTGACCTCAAGAGGGCCGTATATCTTTTCGAGTTTGACTTCGATCGCCTGTTCAACCTCAGATCGTCTCGCCCTCTGTTCCGACCGCTGCCTAAATTCCCTTCGGTGACGCGCGATATGGCCATTGTGGTTGATGCCGCCGTCAGGGTTCAGGAACCGTTGGACTATATCCTCGAGCTGAAGGAACCGCTGCTGGAACTTGTGGACGTTTTTGATGTGTTCAAAAGTGAACAACTGGGAGCGGGCAAGCGGAGCATCGGGTATCGGCTGGTGTACCGGGCTGCAGACAGGAATTTGACCGATGAAGAAGTGAACGCCGTCCACCAGAGGCTGGTTGATAAGGTGCTCGGGAAGTTTGGAGCCACTCTGCGGTAATTGCAGAGCGATACCCAGAGAGAAGCGGACTATGGGAGAACAGGAAAGGGCTATCCTCAAGGAGAAGACAATGCCGTGCCAGGTAACCTACTTCCTGAATGACGATTGGGTCGGGGACGGTACTTGCACCCATCTGAATGAGCATGGCATGCTGGTTCGGTGTGACAAACCGGTTTCCCTCAATAAGAGGTTGAAACTGGTGCTGCAGTTTCCGGGAGGCCAGCAATCCGTTGAAGTTCAGGGCATTGTCGTTTGGGCCAACATACACGGACCGGCGGATGCTTTTACCCCGAGAGGAATGGGGGTGAAATTTGTGAATCTCGACAGAAAAGCCGAAAGGTTCCTGGTCCAGGCCGCTTCAAGATACGAAGCTCAAAGCAACATTTACAAATGCTACTACAATTGATCTTCCGGATCGTTCCCAAGGCTGCTGAACCCTTTCCCACGGACCTGGGGGAAATGTGAGACAGCAAGCCAACCTGTTACTGTACTGTTCAAGAAAATGATTTTGGCTTCCAAGCAGGCTGGGTTGAGGCACTAAACCCAGCAAAATGGGCGTTGGGTTGCCTCACGCGAAACGCGTGATTCAACCCAACCTTCTACAGCAAGAACATTATCTTGGAAGCTGTATTAAAAATCATATCCAGGAAGTCATAGTTCGAGAAGAAAGTAGCCTTGAAACCCATTGAGACAGCGTTGGTGGCGGTAGCTCTGGGGTGTGATGCGTTTGCCGTGGGCCTCGGTGTGGGGACCCGGTTCTGTGCTCCCCGACAAGTTTTTCGCCTCTCCTTTCACTTCGGTCTATTTCAATTCCTGATGCCCCTGGTGGGCTGGTTCTTTGGGCAGAACCTGGTGGGAGTGGCCCGCCAATGGGCACCTTGGATTGCCTTCGCCCTGCTCTTTTTTATCGGCGCAAAAATGAGCTATGAAAGCCTGCGCCCGGAGCTATCCGAGCAGACGGCCCACTGCCCGGACCCGACTCGCGGTTTCAGTCTGGTAATGCTCTCGGTTGCTACCAGCATCGATGCCCTTGGTGTTGGTTTCAGCCTCGGTATCCTTGGTGAAAGCTTGTTGGTCACAGCCACCTGGATTGGTGTTACCGCCTGCGCCATGACCTGGGCTGCCATGAAGCTGGGCAATCAGTTGACGCAAAAGTTCGGGCGCAGCATGGGCGTTGTGGGCGGCATCATCCTCATGGTCATCGCGGTGAAGCTGTTGGTGTAGCGGACCGGGAAGCAGACCATGCGCGCCGGGCTGTGCTCTGGGCAAAACGGATTTTTTTCCAATGAGTTGTTGCGGTAGCAAGGGATTTTGTCATGGCTGAAAGAATCGAAATTTCCCTGAAGGACCATTTGTTTGATCCGGAAGGGGCAGGGCTTTGTCGGCGGATAAAGGAATATTTCGGGTGGCATGTCGGGCGGGCACGGGTCATTCATGTTTTGACCCTCGATACCACCCTGACGGCCGAGGAACTCGATTCCGTGCGCAGGGAAGTGTTCACCAACCCGATCACCCAGGTGTCCGCCTGCCATTCCCTGGCCGGAGATTTTGACTGGGCCGTGTGGATCGGATTTCGCCCGGGGGTTCGGGATACCGCCGGCAGTGTTGCCATTGAAGCCATCTCGGATTTTGTCGGCAGATCCCTCGGGAAGGATGAGGCTGCCTACACCTCAAAGCTCTATTTATTGTCGGATGCCCGTTTGCAGCGCGTACAGGTGCAGACGATCGCGCGTGAACTGCTGGCCAACGATATCATCCAACAATGGCGGATTTACTCTCGCTCCGAGTGGGACAGCGCCAATGGAATTGGGGTCATCGTTCCGCGCGTGGACCTGGCTCACACCCCTGCCGTGGAGACCATACCGATCCCGTCGGATGACGCTCTGATGCAACTGAGCCAGGAACGGAACCTCGCCCTGAACCCCCAGGACGTGCCCGTCATCAGAAATTATTTCCTGCGGCCCGAAGTCCTCGAAGAGCGCAAAAAAGCAGGCCTCTGGCTGCCCACTGATGTGGAATTGGAAGCCATTTCTCAGGCGCGCAGTGATCATTGCAATCACAACACCTTTCGCGGCAGGTTCCACTACCTCGATGTAACAACGAATGACGCGCTGGTGGTGGACAACCTTTTCAAAACCTGCATAGAAGCCCCAACGCTGGCTCTGCAGCAAGAAAAGGAGTGGGTGATATCGGTTCTTTGGGACAATGCGGGAGTGGCACGTTTTGACGCAGAACACCATTACTCGATCACCGGCGAAACACACAACAGTCCTTCCAACATGGAAGCATACGGCGGCTCACTGACCGGAATCGTGGGGATCTATCGCGATATCATGGGAACCGGCAAGGGCTCGCGCCTCATCGCCGGCTTGTACGGATATTGCGTCGGTCCCAGAGACTATGCGGGTCCTCTCAAGCCCCACCTGCACCCGCGCCGACTTCTGGACGGAGTCGTTGAGGGAGTCAAAGACGGGGGCAACAAGCACGGTGTCCCCACGCCTTTTGGCAATCTATTCTTTCACCCTGCCTACCTGGGCAAATGTCTGGTCTTCGTGGCTTCCCTGGGAATCATGCCGAAATCCATCAAGGGACTTCCGTCAGAGCAGAAGTGCCCCCAGCCGGGAGACCTGATCGTCATGAGCGGCGGGCGCGTCGGCAAAGATGGGATTCATGGAGTGACGGCCTCAAGCGAAACCTACAGTGAGCACACCCCGGCAGGCCACGTGCAGATTGGAGATCCCTACACGCAAAAGAAGATGCATGATTTTCTGCTGGAAGCGCGTGACGAGGGACTCATTTCATTCATAACCGACAACGGCGGTGGCGGGCTCTCGTCATCCATCGGCGAGTCAGCTCGATTCTCCGGCGGCGCTTTTGTGGAGTTGGACAAGGTGCCCCTCAAATACGAGGGTCTTGATGTTTGGGAGATTTGGGTTTCCGAGTCCCAGGAGCGTATGACGATTGCCGTCAATCCCGCTGATATCGATCGTTTCCTGGCGCTCTCCCGCAAGCATGACGTGGAAAGTACGGTCATCGGCCGCTACGAATCCCATGGTAAACTGCACATCACTTACCAGGGGAAAACTTGTGCGTACCTGGATCTCAGCCTTTTCAGTCAGGACTTTCCCCAGTGGGAATTTGATGCCCATTGGCAGTCCCCGGAGGCGCGCGGGTTGGTGGAGCCCGTTGTGAGTGAACCGACAGATTATGCGGGGCTTTTTCATGCTCTTCTGGGACGTCCCAACATGTGCTCCAGGGAATGGATACAGCGCCAGTACGATCATGAAGTCCAGGGTGGGAGCGCTGTTAAATATCTTGTGGGGCGGGAGCGCGATGTACCGAACGACGCCGTTGTGCTCAGGCCGATACTTGACAGCAAGCGCGGATTGGCGGTCGCCCAGGCGTTGAACCCCAGCTACTCGATCATTGATTCCTATGCCATGGTGGCGTTCTGCATCGATGAGGCGGTGCGACGCCTCCTGGCTGTTGGAGCCAAACTCGATGAAATCGGCGGTGTGGACAATTTCTGCTGGCCGAGCATTCAATATGATCCCGTACACAATCCCGACGGACGCTACAAGGCGGCCCAGTTGGTGCGAGCCAACTGGGCGCTGCGTGACATGTGTCTTGCCTATGGAATTCCTCTCTTGTCGGGTAAAGACAGCATGTATGTGGATGGGCATCTACCCGGGGAATACGGCGAGCGTCATAAAGTAAGCGGCCTGCCGACCATGCAGTTCACTGCCACCGGGGTGGTCGCTGATGTGACCGAAGTGCTCACCATGGAAAGCAAAATGGCTGGAGATCTGGTCTATCTTGTGGGGGCAACCGGCAACGAACTGGGTGCCTCAGAATATTACGATCTTCTAGGCTATGTAGGCCTCCAGGTTCCCAAAGTGGATGTGCGGCTCAACCAGTCTGTCTATCGGGCATTGGAAAGGGCCTTGCAGGCAGGCTTGCCGGCCTCCTGCCATGGCATCTATCGTGGCGGATTGGCTGTCCATGCGGCCCTGGTAGCTATGGGCGGACTCTTGGGCATGACGCTCGATCTATCCCGCGTTCCCCTGAAAGGTCCACAGTTCCAGGGTCCCGATGCGGCTGCATCCTTTCTTCTTAGAGATGATCAGATCCTTTTTAGTGAATCCTGCGGCAGATTTCTGGTGACACTGCCGGCGGATAATTGTGCAGCTTTCGAAGCGCATTTCCAAAATCTTCCGTGTGCCTGTATCGGGGAGATCACAGCCGAGCCCCGGCTTTTGATCAAAGGGGTTAACGGTTCGATTTTACTGAATGAAGCTGTGGTAAGACTTAAGACATCCTGGAGCAGAATGCCTGCCGCCTGAGGCGGATAGGCATTGCGTGGTTGTGGAGTGTTTTCATGAGCCGCATAAGAGCTTTAGTTTTGACCGGTTTCGGCCTGAATTGTGATATCGAGACGGCATACGCGCTCAAGAAGGCGGGTGCCCGGGCCGAACGTATTCATCTCAACCATCTGATCGATGGCGTCAACAGGTTGAAGGACTTCCAAATATTTGTCATCGGTGGCGGTTTTTCGTGGGGAGATGATCACGGGGCCGGGGTCATTCTGGCGATGCGCCTCAAACACCGCTTGCAGGATGATATCCTCAATTTTGTTCAGGCGGGCGGCTTGGTGCTCGGCATCTGTAATGGCTTTCAGGTCATAGTGAACCTTGGGCTGTTGCCCGGCTTCGAACCTCATCAATTGCGGCGCGATGTTGCCATCATCGGCAACGATTGTGGAAACTTCAGGGATCAATGGGTTCGTTTGGGCGGTAATCCGGCGTCGCCCTGTATTCTGACGCGAGGCATCGATACGATTGAGTTGCCCGTTCGCCATGGGGAAGGGAAGTTTTACGCCGAGACCGGGGTTCTGGAGCGGCTGGTTTCCAGCGAACAGGTGATCCTGCGCTATACAACAACGGATGGACGTCCGGCTGCGGGTGAGTTCCCCGACAATCCCAATGGTTCGCTTGGCGACATTGCGGGCATCTGCGATCCTACCGGCCGCATTGCCGGCCTCATGCCCCACCCCGAGGCTTTCAATCATTGCACAAACCATCCTGACTGGACTTACCGGAAGGAAGTGTTGCGACGGCAGGGCAAGTCGCTTCCCGAAGAGGGCGACGGCATAAAGATGTTCCGCAACCTCGTCGATTATTTTGCTTAACGGGATCCTGCAATCACATGACGCTAAGGCAGAACAATAAACTGCGGCTTGCTGTCCTGATTTCGGGCGGCGGCACCAACTTGCAGGCGCTCATCGACCGGGCCCGGGACGCCAGGCTCGCAGCCGAGATAGTCGTTGTGGCAAGCGATCGTGCCGACGCCTTGGGATTGGTCCGCGCTCAGCGCGCAGGAATTCCGGTCCATGTTGTTGACTACCGTTCCTGCCTGCAGCGCGACGCCGCACAGCTCGCATCTCAGGAACTCCCCGTCGATCTCAGGCAACTGGATCGCACTCAAAACATCCTGCGGCAACAGGATTCGAAAAAGAGGCTGCTGCACCTTGGCCGATTGGTTTTGGCCGAAAAGGATTTGCTTGCAGTGCTGCGCCCATATCGGCCCGACTTAGTTTGCCTTGCGGGTTTCATGAGGCTCATGACCCCATATTTCCTTTCCCAGTTCAATAGGGAACAGGAACTGCGTGTGTTGAACATCCATCCAGCCATGCTGCCCGCGTTTCCAGGGCAGCATGGCTACGAGGATACCTTCAACTACGGCTGTAAGTGGGGCGGAGTCACCGTTCACTTTGTGGACGAAGGGGAAGACACCGGGCCAATCATAGCCCAGGCGGGATATCCCATATGGCCGGGGGATGATGTGGAAACGATCCGCCAACGGGGTCTGCAGTTGGAGTATGAGGTTTATGCTCAGTGTGTCAACTGGCTCGCAGCGGGACAGGTTCACGTGGCACGGCGCGCGTCCGGACGCCTGTACACAGTGATCACCGATCCTTTGTACAGAACAATCGTAAGTCAATGGTTGCAACAGTCACTCACCTGAAGGGGTTTTCATAGGATGTTGCAGCGACTGTGCTGCCCCACGCGCATGCTGTGCGATTAGAGAGTGTTTCTCTCGGCAGCCGATCCAGAAAACTGAACAGCTACAACTTTGGGAGGATTTGTCATGGCCGACGAACAAAGCTCGCAAAAGACATCTTGCACTTTCATCTGCAGCAGGGACACCATTGATGGAGTTTATCCGTCGCTCATTCTAGCCATTAATGCAAAACGATTGGGCATGGAATCGACTATCTTTTACACTTTTATGGGGATCAATGTGATTCGCAAAGAGGGCGCCAAAAGGTGTAAATTTGTGCCGTCCGGGGTAATGGGGTCGATACCGGGAATGTCCACCGTGGCTACCAAGATGATGAAAAATAAAATCCACGCTGCCAACATCCCCTGTCTGGAAGATCTCCTGGAAATGGCCCAGCTGGAAGGAGTCCGACTGGTGGCGTGCAAGATGACCATCGATATGATGGAGTTCAATGAGGACGATTTCATCGAGGGCGTTGAGATTCAAACAGCTGAAGACTACCTGAAGCATGCCCGCAACTGCAAAATCAATATGTTCACCTGAGACTTATTTTGGAAAAGCGGGAGACAATGCTTGGCAGAAATGTAACCTTTTATTCTTAACCGGTGGATCGGCCGCTCTCTGAAACCTTGTCATTCTCTTCTTCCTGCATCCGCCGATAAATGGAACAGCAGGAAATGGCCGCTTGCTTCTGTTCCATCTCTTCCTTGGTCCTAAATACCCAGGTGCCCGGTTCCGAAAAACAATAGATGGCCAACTCGCAATTTTTGCATTCTTCCATATGCATTGCCTTTTATTGGATCAGGTGTGGGAGCAACATTTTTTCTCGATAACACACGGCTAAAGACGTGCCAAATATTCTTGCCACTCCAGCGGAAGCAGGTAGCGTTTTTTGCTATTGCAGGTTTTGCAAGCTGGCACCAGGTTGCCTCGAGTGGATCGGCCGCCTCTGATGATGGGCACAATGTGGTCCATGGTCAATTCTTGGGGAGGCGTGGAGTGTCCGCAATAATAACACACACCCTTGGCGATCTGATTGCGCCACCACTGAGTCTTGCGCATCGCTCTCGCCTTGGCCTTCTCACGTTCCACCGTGCCGGGTTCCAGGCTGACCGTAAAACTGGCTTGAAAAGCTTTCATGCCTTGCTTGAACCTCATTCCTCCGGTTGCATCCGTGTGGGATGCAATACCGGTTTCCGCTCATGCAGATAAACCATACGGCCGGCGGAGCTCCATTGAGAGGGGTGCCGCCAGCCGCATCACGCTATGCCGGTATCGATCAATTAGTTCTGGGCGGCTTTGAGAGCCACGTAGAACGTGTTCTCTCCCCGTTTCACCAGCAACAGCAAGCTCTCCTCCTTCTTGGCCTTTTCGACGGCCTGCTTATAGTCTCTCAGATTCTGAATCTTCTGTCGATTCACTTCCTTGACCAGATCGCCCGCACGCAGTCTTGCCTCGGCCGCAGGACTTCCCGGTTCGATGTCCGAGATCATGACACCGCGTTCATCGGCTTCCCAGCCAAACTGTTTGGCCAGCTCCGGCGTCAGGTTCTGAACGGTCAGCCCCCAGGCCGATTCTTTTTTGGCGGGTGCGGTTTCCGTTCCATCTTCGGGCATGGTCCCAATGGTGACCTCCAGGTCTTTGGTCTTTCCGTCGCGGATGAGCTGTAAAGTTATTTTGCTGTTGGGAGGTGTGGCAGCCACACTGCGCGACAGGGAACTCGAATCGCTAATGGGCTTGCCGTTCATGGCGACAATGATGTCGCCCTGCTTCAGTCCTGCTTTCTCAGCCGGTGAATCGCCGAGCACATCGGCAACCAGGGCACCCTTGGCTTCCTTGAGGTCAAACGATTTGGCCAGCTCCGGCGTGATATCCTGGATCATTATGCCAAGCCAGCCTCGAATGACTTTTCCAGCCTTCAACTGTGGGAGGAGATCCTTTGCCACATTGATGGGAATGGCAAAACCTATTCCCTGGCCTTGGGCGACGATGGCGGTATTGATTCCCACCACTTCACCCTTCATGTTATACAGAGGACCGCCGCTGTTGCCGGGATTGATGGCCGCATCGGTCTGCAGAAAATCATCGTAGGGGCCGGCTCCAATCACCCGCCCTTTGGCGCTGATGATGCCGGAAGTCACTGTATGCCCCAGTCCAAACGGGTTGCCCACGGCCATAACCCAATCACCGACCCGAATGGCGTCCGAGTTCCCCAGGCGGGCTGCCTTGGGCATATCTTTCACGCCCTCGACTTTGATGAGTGCAAGGTCGGTTTTGGGATCGCGACCGACCACCTTGGCGTCATACTCTTTGTCGTTCTCCAGCTTGATTTTTATTTCACTTGCTTTTTCCACAACATGATTGTTGGTCAGGATGAGGCCGCTTTCATCGATCACAACCCCTGAGCCAAGGGCGTGGGTCTTCATTTCACCTCGCGGCATATCGCCAAAAAAGCGTTTGAAGAAGTCGTCCCCGAAAAACTCCCGAAAAGGCGAGTTGGGGTTCATGAAAGGGTTGTTCATCGGATTTTCTCGCAGCACCTGGGTGGTTGAGATATTGACTACGGCGTGCTTCACCTGCTCGGCCAAATCTGCAAAGGACGGCGGGCCTTGCTGGCTGCAGACTGGATCGACGGAAAGCGCCTGCGCGGCGGCCAAAATCAGCAACGCACATCCGATCACCGCTAGCTTATGCCATCGGCTCAACCTGGAAATGGAATGTTTCAATTTCATCCAAACTCCTTTCAAACGTCTACCCTCATTTCCTGCATACAGAACCGCCTTTTGGGGCGGTCAGCGAGACACCTGCAGGGTGGGACCATGGTATGTTTACTTTATCGTGGCTGCCTGCTGGAAAAGTACGGCTCACATCTCAAATCCCCTGTCCAATCCAGCATTATCGAATGCTATCAATACGGCTGCCAGGATATCAAAATATCGAGCCAAACTCAATCGTTCGGCCGACTTCCAATATCATGAAAAATCTGTTATGCAAACAGCATAAACAAACTGGTTGAAAAATCAAGCAATCTGCTGGAGCTCAAAGGGAGGTTAAAGCACTTGGCCAGGCGACTGAATTTGATCGAAGGTTGTGATAAAGCGGTAGAGATAGTCTCGTGCGCGCAGGAAATGAAGCAACTGTACTGGCAGGCCGTCAAGAGTTTTGGGGCAGGCGAGCTGAGAACGGGTATCCTGGATTTGGCAGTGGATTCCTTTGAGGATGAAGATGTCAAAAACGAGGTCTTCTCGAGTGACGAAGGCATGTTGGCCTTCTTCTGCGGGATTTGGATACAGTTTCTGCTCACCGAGATTGCCGGGGTCAAGAAAGACAAGCTGCAGGCCCTGGCCAGAAAAGTATTCAGGGAAATTCAAGAAAAACAGTCGCTGAACTGACTGTCACCCAGTACCTCATGGCCCCTGCCTAATGAATCGTCCTCGGACCTTCTTCCTGACCATAGTTGTCGATGGTGATGCGATCCGTGGGCAGACACCTGAAAAATTCGCGCGCCTCACCAAAGCTTTGTATTTTCACAGTGATCAGCACCACCGGCTGATTGTGCTTGTCTGTGCCGCGGCCGATGTACTCTATTTGGGCGCTCGTGTTCAAAAGATTTGCCAATGAGCGGATCACCGATTGTACTTTTTCCTGAAAAACGCGCAGAGTGAAAACCAAAGGGCGGCGCCACACCGATGCTTCGTCCCAATGCACCTCGAGCAGCCGTTGGGGCTCAAGATCGTGGCGATCCAGCAAATCGGAGCAATCTCTGTGATGAAAGGTGATCCCGCGCTCACTCAGTACCGCCAGAACGTTCTGCTGCCCGGGAAACGGGTTGCAGCAGCGGGCGAACTTGTGAATCCCTCTATCCAGTTCCGGGACCGTCAGCACATTTCGTTCGTGGGTGAACAAGTGCCTGCCGGGCGAGAAGTTCTGATCCTTGTCTCGCGCTTGCGGCTTGATGAAGTAATAGAGCACGACGTGTGGAGAAATCAAATCCTGGCCCACGCGCACAAACAGCTCCGGGAGGTTCTTGATGTTGTGAAATTCGAGGATGAGCCGGGTGTCCTCATTTTTCAGAATGTCTGACGACAGCCCATGGCGGTTGATTTCCTGTAACAGTATCTGGTGGCCGATGTCTTGAGCATAGCGCAGCCTCTTCTGCTGCAGGTGCTTATTCAAAGCGGTGCGTGCCTTGGGGGTTTTGCACAATTCTTCCAGTTCGGGGTCGACGTCATACGGCTCCGGGGAAGTGACGATTTCCACCACATCGCCGTCACTGAGAGCGCGCGTGGGCGGGGCCCATTCGTTGTTGATGTGCGCTCCTTTGCAATGATCGCCCAACTCCGAGTGAATCTTGTACGCGAAATCCAGTACCACGCTCCCTTTGGGCAGGTAGTAAATGTCTCCCTTGGGACTGTACACGAAGGTTTCCTCGGCCTCCGACAAGCGAATGAGCGCCTTGCGCTGAGGTCCAGCTCCACCGTATTCGCCGATGCTACGCAAAAGTTCGCTGATCTCCTGCCAGTGTTCTTCCGACATCGGCTTATCGGAGCTCCATCGCGTCAGTATCCCATAGGCTGCAAATTCGTCCATTTCGGGGGTGCGAATTTTGATGAGGTAATTCTGGCCGGCAACGTGAACGCGCACGTGCAAACTGCGGTAGCCGTTCATTTTCGGGTTGGAGATGAAGTCCCTGAGCGTCCTCGGGATGGGGGGAAACATGGAATTCACGATGCCAAGTGCTGAATAGCAAGCCACCGTGTCCTGCGTATCCAGGATTACGGCAAAATCCATGTGATTTTCGCTGTTGCTGATGTCCAGGGTCTTCTTGATGGGATCGTAGTATGATCCCAGGCCCTTGGCGCGAGGCCGAATGGTTACAGCCGAGGAAAACTTCCCGAGTGCCTTTTCCAGTTCGTTTTCGAACTCAACGACCACCGGTGAACTGCGGAATCCGCGAATGAACTGCAAAATCTTTTTGCTTTTCTTGGGGTACAGGTAGGAAAGTGCCAAATGATACAATTCCCGCTTGACAGGGAAAATATTGAGTTTGGCCGCTATCGGGGCGTATACCTCGATGGTCTCGTGGGCAATGCGCTGACGCTTTGGTTTCGGCAGGTGGTGCAAGGTGCGAAGGTTGTGCAGGCGATCGGCCAGTTTGATGATGAGGACTCCCAAACGGCGACTGGCGGTTAAAAATATCTTACTGTGGGTCAAGTCCTTGAGAATTGCTTTATTGGGGTAGTGACGCGTTAATTTGGTGCAGCCGTCGACCAACTCGGCAACCACCTCGCCAAAACGCTCTTGAATATCTTCCAGTTGGATTGATGGGACATCTTCCACAACGTCATGGAGAAGAGCGGCCGCGAGCAAATGAGGATCTTTCAGCTTCAATTCGTGGGCAAGAATTTCCGCCACGGCAAAGGGATGGCTGATGTAGGGGTCTCCCGACTTTCTCTTCTGTCCGGCATGAAGTTCGTGGGCGAACAGCAGGGCCTGGTAAAAGACCGCGTTCTCAGCGTCGTCTTCATCAATGTATTGGGCCATCTTCGACCGATATTGTTCAGGGTCGGACAAATAGGGATCGTTTGCCTCGGCGGGCGGCGACCAGGCCAGCTTATGGGCAGCAGGTTGAAAGTTCACGCATACCTCGAATATATCTGTATTGGATAGCAAATATCTGACTCTTCTCCTTGATCCCTTATTGGCCCGCAGTGCCTGTCTCAGCGGCTGATCGCTTTCCATGGGGACGGAGGAACGTCCTGGCGCTTCATAACCTGTGATAAGGGCAGTAATTCCGAGAGGAATCTTTGTCCTCATGGGCTGAATCAATATTATAGAATATCCGCCAGACAAAAGACAAGCGTAACACCGGCCTAGACTCTTGACTTGTAAAATCAACTTGATTATCCTAAGCGGACTTGCTGGGGGATCGTCTAGCGGCAGGACGGCAGACTCTGGATCTGTCTACCTAGGTTCGAATCCTAGTCCCCCAGCCAAACAAAGGTCCCATCGTCTAGTGGTCTAGGATATCGGCCTCTCACGCCGAAGACACGGGTTCGAACCCCGTTGGGACTACCAAGTGATTTCCACAACTTAGTTGTGGCGGCTTAGCGACCCTGACCCTTTCGTGTAAATTTACGTGTAAAACGGGTGTAAATTCGACGTCAGGTGAGGTTCCGCGATTAACGAAATCGAACGAGCCGCAGATATGGCCGCTCCTTGGTTGAGCCACCAACCCGGGAGCGGCTTTCTTCATTTTGCGCCGGCGCCGCTTTCGGCTCCGGCAACTCCCGAACCTCCGGCGCTGCGGCCGTCGGCAAGGGCTCTCTCCTGAATGCATCGTCCAGAACTGCCCTGAAGCCTCGCAATTTGTGAATATACTTCGATGTCGTATTGGCACTCTTGTGCCTCAGAAGAGACTGGATGGTACTCAGGGGGTAGTTCTTGTCATCCAAAATGCTCGCTGAAAGGTGCCTTATGGCATGGATTCCAAACCTGGGCACCCCTGCCTTATCGCAAAGTTTCTTCAGCCAGTGATACCTGCGCACGAAGGGCTTACCATAGTACCCTTTGCCATAGGGTGTCGTGTCTTCGCAGTTGAACACATATTGACTATCCTTGGAGGTCCGATTCTCATGCCACTCCTTCAAGGCTTCCTCCAGTTCCCGGGTCATGGGGATCCGGTCGGCTTCCAGACCACCCTTGCGCTTCCTGGTCCATAACCTGATCCGGTGTCTGCCAAAATCCACATCGGACCAAATCAGCTGGAAGATCTCCGTTTTCCTGGCGGCCGTATGCAGATAAGCGGTGAACATGACCCGGTCCTGGCCGGATGTCAGGTCAAATACCTTCCAGAAATCCTCCGCCGGCGGAATATGCCGGGGATGCTCCTCCGATTCCTGTCTTTCGGCCTTGGCAAAGGGATTGGCCTCGGGCCAACCGGGCAGGTATTTCATCACATCCTAGCTGCAATGAGGTTTTTCGGCGCGCAAGCTGGATGCCTACAATAATGTAGGGTGCCCTCGACGTTTATGTAGGAGCGGCAATCCTTTCGGGCTCCCCCCCAATGCCCCACGCTAAAATAAGTATGCACTTAATTTCAGACAGATAGCCGCTGCCAACCGGTTCCTGGGCGCATCTGGCACAGTCCGTGCCTTATACCCCCGCAACACCACATATGATCAGGAGGAAACAGGCAATGAGAAAAGTAGCGATTTACGGCAAAGGCGGAATCGGGAAATCCACGACAACTCAGAACACGGTGGCCGGCCTCGCGGAGATGGGCAAGAAGGTGATGGTGGTGGGTTGCGATCCCAAAGCAGATTCAACTCGGCTGTTGCTGGGCGGGCTCTCCCAGAACACGGTGCTCGACACCCTGCGCGAGGAGGGCGAGGACGTGGAGCTGGAAGACATCCGCAAGGTGGGTTTCAAGGGCGTGATCTGTGTCGAGTCGGGCGGTCCCGAGCCAGGCGTCGGCTGCGCCGGCCGCGGCATCATCACCTCGATCAACCTGCTCGAGCAGCTCGGGGCCTATGCGTCCAGCGAGGAACTGGACTACGCCTTTTACGACGTGCTCGGCGACGTCGTTTGCGGCGGCTTCGCCATGCCCATCCGCGAAGGCAAGGCGCAGGAGATCTACATCGTCGTATCCGGGGAAATGATGGCCATGTACGCCGCCAACAACATCTGCAAAGGCATTGTGAAATTCGCCGAAGCCGGTGGTGTGCGGCTTGGGGGAATCATCTGCAACAGCCGCAAGGTGGACAACGAACAGGCTATGATCGAGGCGTTCGCCAAAAAGCTGGGCACCCAGATGATCCATTTCGTGCCGCGCGACAACATGGTGCAGCGGGCTGAAATCAACCGCAAGACGGTCATCGAGTACGACCCGGAGCACTCCCAGGCGGATGAATACCGCACTCTCGCAAAAAAGATCGAAGAAAACGAGATGCATGTGATTCCCAAGCCGATGCACACGGATGAGCTCGAGAAGCTGCTGATCCAGCACGGCATCGCCAATTGAGAGAGGCCAGACAGCAGGTGAGAAGGTTAGTCAGCAGTGGGCCTGGTGAATGGAAGGCCTGCGGAGAAAGGAAGGATAGAACATCATGATAATGATCAGATCAGTTGTACGGCCGGAAAAAGTCGATGATGTGCTCGCCGCCTTGATGGACTCGGGGTTCCCGGCGGTCACCAAGATGTCCGTGGTCGGGCGCGGCAAGCAGCGCGGAATCAAGATCGGCGAGATCACCTATGACGAAATCCCCAAGGAGCTGCTGCTCACGGTGGTGAAGGACCAGGACAAGGAGTTTGTGGTGAAAACCATCATGAAGGCGGCGCGGACCGGCGAGAAGGGCGCTTACGGCGACGGCAAGATTTTCGTCTCTCCGGTCGATGAAGTCTACACCATCAGCTCCGGCATCCGCGAGACCCCCTCGGGAGAGCCCGAAGAGGTGAAGCTATGAAGGAGATCATGGCCATTGTCCGCATCAACATGATGAACAAGACCAAAAGAGCCCTCTCGGACGCGGGCATTTCCTCCATCACCGCCCGGGATGCCCTCGGCCGCGGCAAGGGGCTGGTCGACCTGAAGCTGCTGGAAGGGGCGGAAAAGGGCTACGAGGAAGCCGTCGCCCAGCTGGGGCAAAGCAATCGACTGATCCCCAAGAGAATTCTGTTCATCGTGGTCCCGGACAAGCTGGTGGCAAAGACGGTCAAAACCATCATGCGCGTGAACAAGACCGGCAAGTCGGGCGACGGCAAAATCTTTGTCCTGCCGGTGCTGGACGCCCTCCGGGTGCGGACCGGCGAAAGCGGCGACCGGGTGCTCGATGAAGTGGTTTGATGAATCAGGCTGCGCTGGCAGGCGGCTGCAGTCGCCAGCCGTTCGGCTCAAAGGAGATGCAAATGGCGGCATTGCTTGAAGGATGCTTCAACCTGGACACCGACGAGGTTTGTGAGATCAAGCCGGAGGACGTGAAACAGGAGCTCATCCAGAAATATCCGGTAAAGGTGGCTCGCAAGCGGGCCAAACAGATCGTTATCAACAAAGTGGACGAGTGCGGCCAAGTCCCGGAAATTCAGTCCAATGTGCGCACCATTCCCGGCATCATCACCCAGCGCGGCTGCACCTACGCCGGCTGCAAGGGCGTGGTGCTGGGACCGACCCGGGACATCGTCAACCTCACCCACGGTCCCATCGGCTGCGGTTTCTACAGTTGGCTCACGCGCCGCAACCAGACCCGGCCCAACGGTCCCGATGACCATAACTTCATGACCTACTGTTTCTCGACCGATATGCAGGACGAAGAGATTATTTTCGGCGGCGAAAAGAAACTGCGGCAGGCCATCCAGGAGGCCTACGACATCTTCAAGCCGAAGGCCATCAGTATCTTTTCCACCTGTCCGGTGGGGCTGATCGGCGATGACGTTCACCAGGTCGCCCGGGAAATGAAGGAAAAGCTGGGCATCAATGTCTTCGCCTTCAGCTGCGAAGGCTACAAGGGAGTCAGCCAGTCGGCCGGACACCACATCGCCAACAACGGCATTTTCACTCACGTGGTGGGGCTCGACGACACGGTGCGCGAAGGCAAGTTCAAGCTCAACCTGCTGGGCGAATACAACATCGGCGGCGATGCCTTTGAAATCGAGCGGATCTTCGAGGAATGCGGCATCACCCTCGTTTCCACCTTCAGCGGCAACTCGACCATCGACCAGTTCGCCAATTCGCATACCGCCGACCTCAACCTCATCATGTGCCACCGCTCCATCAACTACGTGGCGGAAATGATGGAGACCAAATTCGGCATCCCCTGGATCAAGGTGAATTTCATCGGCGCCGAGGCGACCGCCAAGTCACTGCGCAAGATCGCCCGCTACTTTGAAGACCAGGAGCTGATGGACAAGGTGGAGGCAGTGATCGCCCGCGAGATGCCCGCCGTCGAAAAGGTGCGGGAAGAGGTCAAGGCCAGGTGCCAGGGCAAGCTGGCGATGCTCTTCGTCGGCGGCTCGCGCGCTCACCACTATCAGGAATTGTTTGCTGAGATCGGCATGGAAACCATCTCCGCCGGGTACGAGTTCGCCCATCGGGACGACTACGAGGGCAGGCGGGTGTTGCCCAACATCAAGGTCGACGCCGACAGCCGCAACATCGAAGAGCTTGAAGTCCATCCCGACCCGACCCGCTTTCGCCCGCGCAAGCCGGCCGGGGATCTCGCGCGGCTGCAGGAGCAGGGCTTCCGCTTCAAGGATTACGACGGCATGATGGCGGAGATGGGTGACGGCAAACTGGTGATCGACGACATCAGCCAGTACGAGACGGAAAAACTCATCGAAATTTACAAACCGGCCATCTTCTGCGCCGGCATCAAGGAAAAGTACGCCGTTCAGAAAAGCGGCATTCCCATGAAGCAATTGCACAGTTACGACTCGGGCGGACCTTATGCGGCTTTCCGCGGGGCCGTCAATTTCTACCGGGAAATCGACCGCATGGTGAACAGCAAAGTCTGGAGCTACCTGAAGCCGCCCTGGGAGAAAAACCCGGAGCTGGCCGCCAAATACGCCTGGGATTGATTGAGAAAGAGAGGAACGCGCGATGTTATTGCGACATACGCCAAAAGAGATCACCGAGCGGACGGCGCTGACCGTCAACCCGGCCAAGACCTGCCAGCCGATCGGCGCCATGTATGCGGCGCTCGGCATCCACAACTGTCTGCCGCACAGCCACGGCTCGCAGGGATGCTGTGCCTACCACCGGAGCACCCTGACCCGCCACTACAAGGAGCCGGTGATGGCCGGCACCAGCTCCTTCACCGAAGGGGCTTCGGTGTTCGGCGGGCAGGCCAACCTGCTGCAGGCCATCGACAACATATTCACCATTTATGAGCCCGATGTGATTGCGGTGCACACCACCTGCCTGTCTGAAACCATCGGCGACGACATTGTGCAGATCGCCGCCAAAGCCAAGGACGACGGCAAGGTGCCGACCGGCAAGTACGTCATCCACGCCAACACCCCCAGCTACGCGGGTTCGCATGTGACCGGTTTTGCCAATATGACCAAAGCCATGGTGGATTACTTCGCTCAGTCCACCGGGCGGCGGGAGGATGTGGTCAACATCGTTCCCGGTTATGTCGAGCCCTGCGACATGCGGGAAATCCGGCGCCTGGCAAACGAGATGGGGGTCCGCACCATCCTGTTCCCCGATACCTCGAATGTCTTGAATGGACCACAGACCGGCCGCTACCAGATGTTTCCCAACGGCGGCGTGACCATCGAGGAGCTGATCAAGACCGGCGACAGCCGCGCCACCATCGCCCTGGGGCGGCTGGCTTCGGGCCCGGCGGCCCGCGCGCTGGACGGCAAATGCAAGGTGCCGTGTGAAATCCTCGATCTGCCCATCGGCCTGCGGCAAACCGACCTGTTCGTCGACGCACTGCGCAAAATCGCCGGAGTCAACGTGCCCGATTCCATCAATATCGAACGTGGCCAGCTACTGGATGTGATGACCGACATGCATCAGTACTTTTACGGCAAAAAGGTCGGCCTGGTGGGCGATCCGGACCAGCTGATCGCGCTCACCGATTTCCTGGTCTCCATCGATATGCAGCCAATCCACATCGTCACCGGCACACCGGGGAAGAAGTTTGAACAGCGCATCAGGGAAATCACCGCGGCAGTGCCCCACGCGGTCAACGTGCGCGTGGGCGGCGACATGCTGCTGTTTCACCAGTGGGTGAAAAACCAGCCGGTGGACCTGCTGATCGGCAACACCTATCTGAAATACATCGCCCGGGACGAGGACATCCCCCTGGTTCGCTTTGGCTTCCCCATTCTGGACCGGGTCGGCCACAGTTATTTGCCGACCGTGGGATACCGAGGCGGATTGCGCCTGCTGGAAAAAATCCTCGATGCGCTGCTCGACCGCATGGACCGGGACGCACCCGAGGAACGCTTCGAACTGGTCATGTAGATGGAGAAAAAAATGCCCAAGCCACAACATCACATCTTTGTCTGCTGCAGCTTTCGCGGCACCGAAGCGAAGGGAAAATGCATGAAGAAGAATTCGCTCGATTTCATCCCCTACATCGAGGAAGAAATCGCCGACCGCGGCCTGGACGCCATGGTTTCCAGCACCGGCTGCCTCAAGTATTGCGAGGAAGGCCCCGTCATAGTCGTTTATCCGCAGGGCTATTGGTATGGGGGAGTGACCGATGAGGGCGTCGTCGACGAAATACTGGACGCCCTCGAGCAAGGGAAAGCGGCGGAAAGCTACCTGCTGAGTTGAACGAAGATTTTTCCACCCGCTTTCGACACAGGACAGAACGTCATGAGCAACGAATCACAGCTTATATTCGAAGAGCGAGAAGACCAGATTCATCGCAAAGGGGAGCAGCCCTATCGCCTGGCCTGCGACCGCGACAGTCTGGCCGGCGCCGTCAGCCAGCGGGCCTGCGTTTTCTGCGGCTCGCGGGTGGTGCTCTACCCCATCGCCGATGCGCTCCATCTGGTGCATGGCCCCATCGGCTGCGCCGCCTACACCTGGGACATCCGCGGGGCGCTGTCGTCGGGCCCGGAACTGCATCGGCTGAGTTTTTCCACCGACCTGCAGGAAAAGGACGTCATCTTCGGCGGCGAGGAAAAGCTCCATCGCGCCTTAATCGAGCTCATCGACCGCCATGGGCCGAAGGCCGCTTTCGTCTATTCCACCTGCATTGTCGGCATCATCGGCGATGACCTGGCGGCCGTGTGCCGGCGGGTGAGCAAGGAAAAAGAGCTGCCGGTCATTCCGGTGCAGTCGGAAGGGTTCAAGGGCAACAAGCGGGCGGGCTACCACGCCGCCTGCAAAGCCATGTTCGAACTGGTCGGAACGGGCGATGTCAGCGGCATTTCCCCTCTCAGCGTGAATATCCTGGGGGATTTCAACCTGGCCGGGGAAATCTGGATCATCCGCGAGTACTTCCAGCGGATGGGCATCGAAACCGTCGCCAACATCACCGGGGACGGCCGGGTGGACGACCTTCGGCGAACCCACGGGGCCGCTCTGAATGTGGTGCAATGCTCCGGCGCCACCATGGACCTGGCGAAAATGATGCAGGAAAAATTCGGCACGCCCTTCATCCGGGTCTCCTATTTCGGCGTCGAGGACATGGCCGAGTCGCTCTATGCGGTGGCGCGCTTTTTTGAAAAACAGGACTCTAACGTCTTATCGCGCACTCAGGAACTGGTGCACGAGGAGCTTTCGGTGCTCCTTCCCCAGTTGAAGGAATTCCGCCAGGCGCTGCGGGGCAAGAAAGCAGCCATTTATGTAGGCGGAGCGTTCAAGGCCTTTTCGCTGGTCAAGGCCTTTCGACTGCTCGGTATGAAGGTGGTGCTGGTCGGTTCGCAGACCGGCACCGCCGAAGACTACCAGGAGCTGCACGAAATCACCGACGAGGGGACCATCATCGTGGATGACTCCAATCCCCTCGAGCTATCCTCGTTTCTCAAGGAAAAAGACGTCGACATTTTTGTCGGCGGGGTCAAGGAGAGGCCCATCGCCTACAAGCTCGGGGTCGGTTTCTGCGATCACAATCATGAGCGCAAGGAGCCTCTGGAAGGGTTCGTGGGCATGTTCAACTTCGCCCGTGAGGTCTACACCTCGGTGATGAGCCCCGTGTGGCGCTTTGTGCCGCGACGGTCGAGAACGCTCGCAGAGGAGCGGTTTGCCGGCAGCTGAAAACGTAAGAAGGTTGGAAAACTACAAAGTCAGTAGGTGAAAGCCATGAGCGATTACAGTTCTCCTTATATCTCGACCACCAACGCCTGCAAGCTGTGCAAGCCGCTGGGCGCCTGCCTGGCTTTCCGCGGGATCGAGGGCGCCGTGCCGTTTTTGCACGGCTCGCAGGGCTGCGCCACGTACATGCGGCGCTACATCATCAGCCACTTTCGCGAACCCATGGACATCGCTTCGTCATCGCTTGGCGAAAAGCATGCCGTCTACGGCGGCGAGGCAAACCTCAGGCAGGGCTTACAAAACGTCATGAAAAAATTCGGTGCCCGGCTGGTCGGGGTGGCGACGACCTGCCTGACGGAAACCATCGGCGATGACGTGCCCATGATCCTGCGCACGTTCAAGCGGGAAATGGCGGAGCAGGGGACGGCGCACCAGGACCTGCCGGCCATCGTCAACGTGGCCACGCCGAGCTACTCGGGCACCCACATGGAAGGCTTTCATGCCGCCGTGCGCGCGGTGGTCGAGCAGCTGGCGGAATGCCCGGAAGATGCCGGCCGGAGCGCCGCCGTCAACCTGCTGCCGGGTTTCACATCGCCCGCCGATGTGCGCTATTTGCAGGAAATTATGGCGGATTGCGGAATTCCCGTGATCGTTTTGCCGGACATTTCGGAAACCCTCGATGGTCCGGCGCTCGATGACTACCGGAAAATCCCCGATGGTGGAACGTCATTGGCCGAAATCGCGCGGATGGGTTGCTCGCGGGCGACCATCGAACTGGGGCGCACCCTGTTTGGCCATGAGAGCGCCGGCCGGCTGCTCGAAACTCGCTTTCAGGTGCCGCTGCACCGCCTGGGCGTGCCCATCGGCCTGCGCGAGAGCGACCGCCTGTTCGAGGTGCTACAGCTTCTGGCGGGGGTCGAGACGCCAGAAAAACATGTGCTGGAGCGCGGCCGCCTGATCGATGCCTACGTGGACGGGCACAAGTACACTTTCGGCAAGGGCGCCGTGATCTATGGCGAGGAGGACTTGGTGATTGGGCTCACTTCGTTTCTGCTCGAGATCGGCGTGAAACCGCTGCTGTGCGCCAGCGGCGGCAAAAGCGGCCGTCTGCGGGAAGCCATCGAGGACGTCAATGACAGCATCCTGCCGGAGCTGCCGATCATCCGTGAAGGGGTCGATTTCTATGAAATCGCCGAGGAGGCGGAAAGCCTCTCGCCGGACCTGCTGCTCGGCCACAGCAAAGGCTACCATTTGGCCCGCCGTTTCAGGATACCGCTCATTCGGGTCGGGTTTCCCATCCACGACCGGTTCGGCGGCCAGAGGGTGCTCCACCTGGGCTATCGCGGGGCGCAGGAGTTGTTCGATCGAATTGTCAACGCACTGCTTGACGCCAAACAGGAAGCTTCACCCGTTGGCTACGGCTACATGTAGAAGGATTGGACCATGACTGCCAGGTTGGACCTCACTCGACATCCGTGCTTCAATGCTGAAGTGAAGGGAGAATGCGGACGAATTCATCTGCCGGTGGCGCCCAGGTGCAACATCAAGTGCAACTACTGCAACCGTAAATACGACTGCGTCAATGAAAGCCGCCCGGGGGTGGCCGGCGGCGTCCTTTCGCCGGCGCAGGCCGTCGCCTACCTCGAGGAGGTGCTGGAAAAAGAGCCGCGAATCAGCGTGGTGGGCATCGCCGGGCCCGGCGACCCGTTTGCCAACCCGGTCGAGACGCTCGAGACGCTGCGCCGGGTGCGCGAGAAATTCCCTCACTTGCTCATCTGTCTTGCCACCAACGGGCTGGGGCTGCCGCCGCACCTGGACGAACTGGCGGCAATCGGCGTTTCCCATGTCACTATAACCGTCAATGCGGTCGATCCCGCCATCGGCGAGAAGATCTTTGCCTGGGTGCGCGACGGCAAGGTCATCTACCGCGGCGTCAAGGCGGCCGAGCTGCTGCTGCAGCGGCAACTGGAATCGATCTGCGGCTTGAAGGCGCGGGGGATCGTGGTCAAGGTGAACTTCATCGTCATCCCCGGCATCAACGATCACCATGCCGAGGAGGTGGCGCGAAAGATGAAGGAGGTGGGCGTGGATCTGCTCAATTGCATGCCCATGTACCCCAACGCCGACACGGTCTTCGAACATATTCCCGAACCCGATCGGGAAATGCTCGACGGGGTGCGCGCGACCGCCGAACGGCATCTTCCGCAGATGCGCCACTGCACCCGCTGCCGGGCGGACGCCGTCGGCCTGCTGGGGGAGGACCGATCGGCGGAATTCAGCGGCTGCCTGAGAAAGTGCTCCAAACTGCTGCCGGCCGCAAAGAACCGGCCTTACGTTGCGGTGGCCACTCTGGAAGGGATTTTGGTCAATCAGCATCTGGGTGAGGCGACCCATCTGCAGATTTGGGGCGAAAACGGCGACGGCTACCAACTGGTGGAGGTGCGCGCAACGCCCAAACCCGGGAGCGGAATGCGCAGATGGCAGCAATTGGCCGAGCTGGTGGCGGACTGCCGGGCGCTTTTGGTCAGCGGCATCGGCGACAATCCGCGGCAGGCGCTTGAGGCCGCCGGAGTCCTGCCGGTCGAGATGAGCGGCTTTATCGAATCGGGCCTCGAGGTCATCTATCACGGCGGAAGCCCCGAAGCCCTCAAGCAGCGGCGACGCGGCGGCTGTGCCAAGGGGGCCGGCTGCCAGGGCGATGGCGGTGGGTGCGGGTGAGGTCCAGGGCTCATGTGCCGGATCACGGCCGCGCGGCGCACCCACCCCCGCATGGCTCAGCCAACCACGCCGGCTCCAGGGTCTGCAAAAGCGACCAAATTGTAACAAAGCGTGGCTGCCGGGCCGGGGAAATAACGTTTTTGTGCCATCCTCCGCCCCTGTCGGGGTTGCGTAGGGTGGGCGGAGGCGCGTCTTTTTGCGCCGTAACCCACCGCAAACCTGGCTGCCGCAGCTTCAGGCGTCGCCACAAGTCGGATTTACTCGTTGTGGGTGGCTTTGCGGTCCCACACTGGCTTCATTCTGTCATTCCCGCAGGCTTCAGGCGGGAATCCAGTAATGGCGCCGGCTTGGATTCCCGCCAAAAACATGCGGGAATGACGGTCACGGGGCATGATTCTGTGCCCCTGCGCTTTTTTTAGAAATTACCGTTTCACAACCATCTGTTTTCATTGTTGATCGTGATTCGACATCAAGTCTCGGATTGGATGGAATCATGCCCGAACAACCGCCGGCGCAAATTCGGCACGCATATTGCTCAGGGTTATTGAGGATGGAAAAGAGAATTGCAGAACTTGAGCTGAAAGTATTGTTTGAGATCAGCCGCGTTATCGGGCAGGCGCTGCAGCTCGACCAGTCGCTGGAGAAGGTGCTGGCGATTTTATCCGAGTCCCTGTCCATGAAGCGCGCCACGGTCACCCTGAAAGATGACGAAACCGGGCATCTGGTCATCCGGGCGTCGCATTGCCTCAGCCCCATCGAGCGAAAGCGCGGCATCTACCGGCAGGACGAAGGCGTGACGGGCCTCATCTTTCGCACGGCGGAGCCCTTTGTGGTGCCGGACATCAGCCAGGAACCGCTGTTTCTCAACAAGACCCGCTCACGGACCATCGAGAAGGGGCGCATCGCGTTTTTGGGCGTGCCGATCATGCTGCATGGCCAGCCCATCGGGGTGCTCAGCGCGGATCGGCTGTTTGGCGACGAAATTTCCTTCGAGGAGGACATCCGCTTTCTCTCCATCGTGGCCACCCTCATTGCCCAGTTCGTGAGCCTCAACCGCCAGGTGAAGGAGCGCGAGGAAAAGCTGCGGGAAGAAAACATCTCCCTCAAAGCTCAACTGTCCCGGCACACCCGGCAGTTCTTCATGGTGGGCAAAAGCGCCGCCATGGTCGAGGTGCAGCAGCTAATCAAAAAAGTCGCGCCCAGCAGGGCTTCGGTCCTGCTTCTGGGTGAATCGGGCACCGGCAAGACGCTGGTGGCGCGAATCATCCATGAACTGAGCAACCGCTCCAAATATCCGTTTGTCAAAATCAACTGCGCGTCCCTGCCGGAAAACCTCCTCGAGTCGGAGCTTTTCGGGCATGAAAAAGGGGCCTTTACCGGTGCCGCCAAGGCCAAGGCGGGGCGCTTCGAGGAGGCTGACGGCGGGACCATTTTCCTCGATGAAATCGGTGAACTGTCCCCGCCGCTGCAGGCCAAGCTGCTGCGGTTCTTGCAGGAGAGAGAGTTCGAGAGGCTCGGCAGCACCAGGACCATCAAGGTGGATGTGCGCATCATCACCGCCACCAACAAGGACCTCTCCGATGCCGTAGACAAGGGGCTTTTCCGTGAGGACTTGTTCTATCGACTCAATGTCTTTCCCATTCAGGTGCCGCCGCTGTGCGAGCGCAAGGAGGATATCCCCGATCTGCTCAATCATTTTCTGGAAAGGGCCTCCAAGGAATACGGCAAAAGCTTCCGGTTGACGCCCCAGGCGCTGCAGGTGCTGGTCGATTACGAGTGGCCCGGCAATGTGCGGGAAATGGAGAACCTCATCGAACGCCTTGCCATCATGGCGGAAGGTGACGAAATCGACCTGAGGGACTTCCCCATTTCGCTTCAGCGCCAGCCGGGCAACGGCCGCGACAGCGGCGATCATTCCCTGTCGCGACTGGAGGAGATGGAAAAAAAGGAAGTGGTGGCCGCCCTCCAGCGCAACGACTTCATCCAGTCCCGGACCGCCCGCGAATTGGGGCTGACGCTGCGGCAGATGGGCTATCGGGTGAAAAAGTTCGGCCTCGAGGCGATGATCGAGCGAAACCGCTCGCGCGCCGCACGATGATACTTCCCTGCAAGTTCTAAGACTCCTGCCGACTACTTCAGTTTAAGGAGGAGGAAAAGAGGCTGTTTTCTCTAGGAGCCTGTCCGAGAATAAATAACAGTGTGATTGTAATATAATATGTCAATAATATATTGAAGGTACTTCACAATTCACTCGCATGTCCCTAGGTGCGGGGGTTGCGAACATCCCGGCGGTTGGGCATGAAATTATCCAGGCCGCGGTCCCTTTCCGGGATATTGTTACGGCCAGCGCGCTCGATAAGCACGACCATCTGGAGAGCGATTTTGAATAGAAACAAAAAGGCCTCGATGCGCTCAGGGGTATGCAGGTAAATGGGCTCAAGCCGATAGCCGCTTTTGGCTCTGCGGTTGAGGTGTTCGCATTTGAACTGACTCTTGTGAGCCATCATGGCTTGTTCAAGGCTGAGTTGTTCAGCGGGTTGATTGGTGACCAAAGGATAACAGCCGGCTCGATAGAGAGCTTGCTCGAAGCCGAGCTTGATGCTCTCGCCTGTCTTGTTATTGTTGCACTCGCCGTAGACGGAAGCTGAGGTGGTGTCGTTATGGCAAAGTCGGCTTTTGATCTCGAACTCTTTGGTGCAATTTTGCGTCGGGAGCAACTCGAGGTTGCCTAATCCGTAGTCAAAGTAAGCGCGCAATATGGGAGCAAAACCAACACCCTGAGTTTGCACTGACTGAACACCGGACTCTGTCATTTATCCCTCCTGTGGAAGGATAGCTCAGAATAAGATCAGAGCATTGTCCGGCCTGGTATTCAGCTTTTTTATGGAGATATATAGGCAAAATAAGATCTAATAAGTTACATATCTCAATATTACATAAATTTTCACTAGTTTTTAGAACTATTCAAAACACAATCAATGAAGAGCGAAATGTGAGATGTATGATTTCCGTCGTCAGACACAAACCCACGTCATGGATCTGGAGTATCCCGTTGAGGTCCCGAAAAATGGCTGCCCGCGCCATGATAGTGTTGAGCGTCCGCGACCCTCGAGAGGCAAACCGTATGCTGGACAACACACGCAGCAGACACCCTCTTACAGTTTTGATCGCGGCCGACTTCGGGTGGTTCAACGCGCCCTACACTCCGAATGCAGGTTTTCATCCGTGACGAGTAGAGTTGCCATGAGGCACCTCCTTTACACAACAGTCCAAATTATATGCTGTGTGAATTCAAATGAAGACACACAAAGCATGACGTCGGAGAGCTCTTGTTTTTGTGGCAAAAGCACTGTCCCGGGGCTTATTTTTGTGCCGTTTTAGGGATTAAAGATATTGATGCCGCGCCTTTTGGCGGCATTTTTGAGATGCGCGTACAGGGCTTGCCGGGCTTGTTCGGCGTCCCTTGCGGCGATCGCTTCAAACAGGCGCACATGTTCTTGGTATGACTGTTGGGTGAGAGCAAGATTGGCCGGCTGGTTTTCGTCTTCCGTCAACAGGTCCCAAAGCCTTTCATTCACATATTCCATCAGACTGGTGAGAAGCGGGTTGCCGGAGGCATTGAGGATGGCTTGATGAAAATCAAAATTGGCGTTGCCGCCATCCAGCCCGTCTTGCATGGCCATAGTGAGAGTCGTCAGGCACGCCTGCAAGTTATTGATGTCGTCTGTGCTGCAACGCATCGCGGCGAGAGCTGCTGCATCGCCTTCCATGAGCACTTTCAATTCGTATAAGGCAGCCATCTGGGTGGCTTTATCCAATCCCTGGAAAGGAAATCTGAACACCTGAAAGGAGTTGTCCGCGACTCGCGAACGGCTCCCCTGCTTAGATTCAAGGATTCCCTGCTGCTGTAACCGGGCCAACGCTTCTCTCACAACGGCTCTGCTCACATTAAACCGGTACGACAATTGGGCTTCCGAGGGTAGGGGATCGCCCCGGCGGATCGTTCCTTTTTCTATTTCAGCCGCCAGAAAACCGGCAACCTGCTCTGAGAGCCTTGGGGCGCGCTTTAAATTTGGCTCTTTTGAAAATTTCATGGGCCGTTTCTTTCCCTTCGGGTAAACTGATTTAATGCCTTTTTTATAATTGATAAATAACCCAGCGGCGTGCTAGTTGTCAACTTGTCAGCTTGTCATACAAATTTTCTGCTCCTCATAAAATCATAACCCACAACCCGTCCCAACAGGGTGAATTTAAACCGAAGAATGGATTACCCCATGAAGCGTGAAATTCGAGTTATTCAGTATGGCATCGGACCGATTGGGCAAAGAATTACCGCGCAACTCAACGAAAAGACCAATGTTCAGATCGTTGGGGCGATCGACAGTGATCCGCAAAAGACTGGCGTTGATCTCGGTGAACTGGCGGGCTTGAATACTTCGCTCGGCGTCAAAGTGACTGATGACTCGGCAGGCCTCCTCAGCGATATAGAAGCCGACGTTGTGGTATTAACGACCACTTCGACGATGAAAAACATCGAACCTCAGATCATGGAAATCGTCGCCAGCGGCAAAAACCTCATTTCAAGCTGTGAAGAGTTGGTGTATCCCTGGAAAACGCAGCCCGAGATCGCAAAAAAAATTGACCTGGCCGCCGTGGATCACCGGGTATCGGTCTTGAGTACTGGCGTAAATCCCGGTTTTCTCATGGATTTTTTTCCGCTTGCCATGACCGGCATTTGCCAGGAGGTCAGACGAATACACGTCGAAAGGATTCAGGATGCCAGGCAAAGGCGGATTCCCTTCCAGAAAAAGATAGGTGCCGGTTTGCCTTTGGAACATTTCAACCAAAGGCTGGAAGAGGGAGTGCTGCGTCATGTCGGTCTGGTGGAATCGCTCCATCTACTTGCTGCCGGTATGGGTTGGAGTCTCGAGAGGGCGGAAGACATCATTTCGCCGGTAATCGCTTCCAAGCCGTTGGAAATCGGTGATCTCAGCATCGAGCCTGGGATGGCGGCCGGTGTTAGACAAATTGGCCGCGGTTTTGTGAAAGGTGAGGAGGTCATCACACTTCATTTTGAGGCCTCAATCGGAGAGCCAGCGCCGCGTGATCGAATCGTGATCAAAGGGAGACCCGACCTGGATGTGACCGTTAAGGACGGCGTCAATGGAGACATCGCAACCACCGCGATCATTGTCAATGCGATTCCTACTGTGATTAATGCCGCACCCGGCTTGAGGACAATGATCGACGCAGGTCTCATCTCCTTTTGGGCCTGACAGCGCCGCACCAGGACCAGCCAACGGTACCTTGACGCTCGCTCCACGCTCGCCGCGACCGACATGACCGGCGACATCAGCGGCAGACAGCCACAGTCCTTTCCCTCTACTGCGAGGGAGTTCAGATATATCAGTGAGGTCGGTAGGGTTTTCAACCTTCAACCATGGAAAGGAGACAAGGTATGGGATTCAAATCGTTGGCGATGATCTTAGGGGTTTTCATGCTTTTCGTTGTCATGCCCGGGGCACATGCGGAGGATGTGGTCAAGATTGGCATCGTTGCGCCTCTTTCAGCTCCGGGCGGGGTTGAAACCGGACAGGCTCTGGTGGACGGGGCGAAAATTGCCGCTGAGGAACTGAACCAATCGGGCGGTCTGCTTGGGAAAAAAGTGGAGCTGGTGATCGGAGACACCAGCGGTGTTCCGGAAAAAGGAACAGCTGTGATGGAGCGAATGGTGACCCATGACAAGGTGGTCGCCGTTGGTGGAGAAGCACACAGCTCGGTGACGATGGCGGAAATGGAAGTGGCCCATCGCTACAACATTCCCCTGGTGATTTCCGAGGCCTGGGCGGATGAAATAACAGCCAAAGGTTATCCGGAGGTTTTCCGCTTGACTGTTTGCAACTCGTTGATTTATTCGAAGGCCGCCAAATGGATTAAGGACTCCGGGTTCAAGCATGTGGCCGTGATTGGAGAGAATTCCGATTGGGGCATGGGGGTCATCAAAGTATTTAAAGATAACTTGATGGCGGCGGGCGTCAAAGTCACCTCGTTTTCGGCCGAACGAACGACCACCGATTTTACTCCTCAACTGCTGCAGCTGAAGAGTGCTTCCCCGCCGGTGGACTTTCTGGTGGACGGTTTCACCGGAGCCGGTGAGCTCCTGATGATCAAGCAGGCGTATGAGCTGGGTTTGGCGCCGACCAAGAATTGTGCCCTACTCGGAGCGGGCATGGACACGCTGTATCCGGGCTTTTGGGACACGGTGGGTGAAGCGGGCGTTTATGTTCTCAGCAATCCGGCGGGTCTTCCCGGAATTCCCAAGACCGAGACCTCCGAGAAATTTACTCAACTCTTTAAAGACAAGTTTCAGCGCGAACCCGATGCCGTTGCGATGGAAGGCTATGATACCGTTATGGTTATTGCCGAAGCCATCAAGCTGTCCGGCAGCACCGCTTCCAAGGAGCTCATCGATGCCATGGAAAATAAGCTCAGCTGGCTCGGAACCAGGGGCACCATCACCTTCTCCAAGGAAAAGAACCCACCGTGGGCATACCATTTGTGGATGGATGTGCCGGTTTTCATCATTCAGTACACCGAGTTTAAGCAGGATCCATCGAAGGCTGCCATCTTGTGGCCGGAAGAATACGCGACTGTGGAATCATACATACAACCTCCCAAATAAAGGAACCATACTAATCTGATTTTTTGGCCGAAACCCGCACTGCAAGCCGAACGGCTGTTATCGAGAAGCTGTGTGGGGCGGGCCGGCGCAGAATCAACCACACCACCCCCGCACAATCCTTCTCGGAGGCCGCGATGCTGATGCTCGCCCAGCTTGTAAACGCTCTTGTTATCGGCACTCTCTACGCCCTGATGTCGCTCGGCTTATCACTCATATTCGGGGTTCTGAAGCTGGTGAACTTTGCTCATGGAGAGTCGCTGATGGTTGGAGGGTACCTTTACCTCTTTCTGGCGAGCTTTTTCCTTTCTCATTCTTGCGGACTGCCACTGCCGTTAGCGCTGATTACCAGCATGGCAGCAGTTTTTGTGTTCGGTTTGATCCTGGAGAGGTTGTTTCTGCGTTCGGCCTATGAACGCAAGACGGCCCGCTACGACGAGTATGTTATATTGGTGACTTTTACTCTGGGGATTTTCCTGCAGAACCTGGCGTTGCCGTTGTTTGGACCCTATAACCGCCAAGCCCCGGCCATATTCACAGGACGTATCAAGATCGGTGACCTGGTCATCGCCGGTGACCGCATCAGTGCTGCCGTCATAGCTTTCCTGATCATAGCACTGCTGCTTTTCTTCCTCTACCGGACCTATCTCGGCAAGGGCTTGCGCGCAGTGGCGCAAAATCCTGATGCCGCTTCCATTTTGGGGATTAGTGTGGCGCGCATGCGCGGCATGGCCTTTGGCATAGGCATCTCCCTTGCCGGTGTGGCAGGAGCACTCCTTGGTCCGATTTTTCTGGTCAACCCCGGCATGGGTGTGCCGTTTGCCATCAAAGCCTTTGTTATTGTGGTATTGGGCGGCATGGGCTCCATCAAGGGGACCATTATCGGGGCTTTCATACTGGCCATGGTCGAGAATTTCGGCTCCATTCTGCTGCCCGATCCGACCCGTGCGCTTGCTTACAAGGACGCTTACGGCCTGCTGCTACTCATCCTGACTCTGCTGTTTCGCCCGCAAGGCCTGTTCGGTGAAAAGGAGCGGCGCGCATGAGAAGATTCTTTCTCGGCGTGCTTTTGCTGCTTGCAGCGGCTCTGCCATTCATCTTTCAGGGCTACTGGCTTTATGTCGCCATCGTCGGGCTTTATTATGCAGTTCTGGCCAGTTCCTGGGCGATGCTGGCCGGCCAGGTGGGCATCATTTCCTTTGCCCACGCAGCCTTCGCTGCCGTCGGCGCCTACACCTCAGCCATGCTGGTCATTTATCTCAATTTTCCCATACCCTTGGCCATGGTTGCCGGCAGCGGAGCGGCAGCCGTGTTCGGTTTGGCCATCGGGGCGCTCACCCTGAAGATGCGTGGGCCCTATCTGGCCTTAACGACCCTGGCCTTCTCGGAGATTTTCCGCATCTTCCTGACGGCGGAATATGAGCTGACTCGTGGATCTTATGGGTTGAAAGTGCCGCTCATGCTGGACGGCAACAAGACCTGGTGCTATTACATCGGCCTGCTGCTGCTGGTTGCTACCGTGACGACTCTCTCGCTTGTCCTACGCTCCAAACTGGGACTGTTTCTACTGGCTATGCGGGAAGACGAAGACGGGGCGGCTACGCGCGGAGTCAATACCGTCTATTACCGTTTGTGCGCCTTTGTGATCACCAGCGCCTGCGCGGGTCTAGCCGGCGGGTTTTACGCTCACGTCATCGGATTGGTGAGCCCGAGAATAAGCACCATCAGCGAAATGGGACTGATACTGGCGATGAGCGTTTTCGGTGGATTGGAGTCGCTCATGGGATCGGCCTTGGGAGCGCTGGCGCTGCAGTCTCTGACGGAGTATCTGCGCGCCTTTGAAGAGTGGAGGCTAGCCATATTTGGAGGCCTCGTCCTGCTCATCCTTAAATTCACTCCACAGGGCCTCCTTCCGCGGCTGTCTGAGTTGTTGGATACATGCCGGCAGCGGAAGAGCAACATGCTAAAGGACGAACATCGCTAATGCTTGAGTTGAAAAATGTTGTTAAAAACTTCGGCGGTTTGCAGGCACTCTCCGGAGTATCGGTACGTTTCGCAATGGGGGAATTTGTCGGGTTGATCGGGCCCAATGGCTCGGGCAAGACCACTTTGCTGAGCTGTATATCCGGACTGTACCGCCCGAGCGAAGGTTCCATCCAGTTGGACGGTCGGGAAATTTCCCGCCTTGGTCCGCACAGGATTTATCGCTGCGGCATCGGACGTACCTTTCAGATTTCGAAAGTATTCGCTCGTCTCACGGTCCTGCAGAATCTTTACATTCCGGCCATGACGGTGGCGGAACTGGATCGAACCGGCATGCAGCAAAGGGCTGTGGAAATATTGCGCGCGCTCAAGCTCGACCAACTGGCCGAAGCTCCAGCCGAACGGCTCTCGGGAGGCCAAAGAAAGCTGTTGGAGATTGGGATGGTGATGATGAACACCCCGCGCTTCCTGCTCCTCGATGAGCCTTTTGGCGGTGTTCACCCGGTGCTTAAGAACCAGTTGGAAGAGTATCTGAAAGATCTACACCTGAGCGGGAAGAGCATTATCCTGGTGAGCCATGAAATGTCTTCCGTGTTCAGGATATGCGAGCGGCTTGTCGTACTGGATCGCGGTGCACTTGTGACTGACGGTCCTCCGCACGAAGTGCGCGCGGATCAACGGGTCGTGAATGCCTATCTCGGAGGCAAACATGCAGCTTGAGGTGCAGGATCTACATGCTGCCTATCAACGGGATCTTTTTGTCCTGCGGGGCCTTGATTTGACGGTAGCCGAGGGCGATGTCAGCATTGTCATCGGTCCCAACGGCTCGGGTAAATCGACCCTCTTAAAGTCTATAGCTGGAGTGCTGAAACCCCAGAGGGGGGCTGTGCTGCTCAATGGAGAGGACATAACGGGCATCAGACTGGATGAGATCATTAGGCGCGGCATCTGCTATATTCCTCAGGAGCGCGCCATATTTCCCCAGATGAGCGTGACGGAAAACCTGGAGATAGGCTGCTGGATTTTTAAACGAAATCGCAAACTGGTGCACGAACGAGTACAATGGGCTTTGGAACGATTTCCCGCCCTCAAGGATCGAAAAAATCAGCTGGTCGGATCGCTCTCGGGTGGTTTGCAGCGCACCCTGGACATAGCAAAATCTTTGTTGGCGAACCCAGCACTGCTGTTGGTTGATGAACCGTCGGTTGGACTCGCTCCCCTGGTGGCGCAAAGCATTTACGCGGAGCTCTTCGCTTTGAAGCAGGAAGGCAAAACGATTTTGCTGGTGGATCAGGATGTGCAATCGGCCATGGAAATTGCCGACTGGGTCTATGTTCTTGACCTTGGTCGGGTACAAACCCGGGGCTCCAGAGAGGATTTTGCGGGGCAACTGCATGAGCTTGTGGCAAGCTGGCTTTTGTAGGAGGAATATGTGACGGCGCTGAATGGATCTGCAATCCTTTCGATTATTCAGGAAATTTGCTCTTTTGGCTCGCGTTGGATGGGATCGCGGGGCGAGGAAAGGACCAGGAATTATATCCTTGATCGATTCCGGGCTGCCGGCTTGGCCACAGAGCTTCAATCGTTTCCCTACCTGTCCTATGCTCCTCAGACGGCAGCTCTATCCGTTGCTGGACGGGAGACATTGTGTCAGCCCATCGCACTTTCAAGTTCCACTCAAGAGCCGCTGACTGCTCCCCTAGTGTTCGCCGGACAATGCTCCGAGCAAGAGCTTGCCGAGCTCGAGTCGGGCGGGATCAAGGTTAAGGACTCGATACTGGTCACCACGAATATGCGCTCCTTCGTGGCCTACCCTCCGGCTCAGGATTGGGGTGCGCGTGGGCTCGTGTGCGTCACCGACCTCGAAGGCAATACCATCCGCTGCGGCTGTGCCCGGCTGGACCGGGAAGCCGGTAAGATCCCGGCGGTAGCCATCGGAGGTGACGACGGCCGATGGATCCAAACACAACTGCATTCCGGAAAAGCCATTGAAGCCACCCTTGAATCGCGCGGGCTGATCCAGGAGGCCCTGGGGTACAATGTGGTTGGCCGCAAAACCGGCACGAGCAAGAGAAAAATCCTTGTCACCGCACATTATGACAGCTTCTGGAACGGTGTGCATGCGATGGACAATGCTTCGGGCACTGCCGTCGTAATTGCTCTGAGCCAGGCACTGGCATTGTTGCCTGAGGTTTCGCTCGAATTTGTGGCATTCGGCGGGGAAGAACTGGGGCTTTGGGGCTCTTCGAGCTACCTGGAAAAGGCCGCGAAGCGTCTTGACGAGATCTTGGCCATGGTCAATCTCGATACCTTCGGATCGAATCGGAGCAAGCTGGAGATCGGGGTTACGGCGGACCTGGTTGGCCTTTGCGAGGATGTGGCTGAAGCGGTCGGAGTTTCCATTGACTGCTGGAATATTCCTCCACGAGCGGCGAGCGATCAGAATCCTTTTGTACAGCAGGGCGTTTCCGCCGTCTGGTTGGTGAATTGCGGCAATGACAAGCGCTATCACACGCCTTTGGATACACCGGATCAAATGGATTCGGAGAAGTTGGGAATTGTGGCAGCTTTGACGGAAGAACTCATCAAGCAGCTGGGTGCCGGCTGTTTCCAATGAACCGGAAAGCATGCTTGCCGGACCAGGGTTTCATGGCAGGCCACTCGCGAGCGGCGGCGCGGGGTGGCACATGGGACCACGGGTCTGCTGCCGTCTATCGCGGGAGCCCCCTGTTGACAATCCAGTGAACAAGCGGGCCAGTGTTCACCAGCAAGTCGCATCCATGACGGGCAGGAATCGGATCGGCCGGAAACCGGCAGGGCTATCCCGCCGGCTCAATGCCCAGAAAGCAAAGTGCGGTTTCGGCTGAATGGAAGTTGATCCCGGCCTGCACTTAAATGTCGTCACATCGACTTCTCTTTTCTCCTGAAGTACTCCAGTGCGTTAAGCACAAATCGGGCATAGGCCCCAGCAGGTCCTCCACCCATTTCGATGGCCACGTCTATGGTTTCATAGATTTCCTCATCGGTGGCCCCAGACTGCAGAGCTTGATCGAGATGCCATTCCATGCAGGGTTCACACTTGGTTACGATGGAAATGGACAACGCCATCAGTTCTTTTGTCTTTTTATTGAGAGATCCATCCGCGAAAGCTTTTTCCTCGAGGTCGAGAAACGCTTTATAGGTCTTCACGTTGTCGAGGAATCTAAGATGCAGCCTCTTGCGGTCCTTGATGCTCTGCTCAATGTGCTTGATGGTCAGATCAGACACGGCATATTCCTTTCCAATGATTTTGTCGCGACCTGTTGTTGGGCTGCCCGCAGTGTTCCCAGACGAGCGGAGAGAGGCAATCGGCTTTGCTGGGAGGAGGCCAACAGCAAGACGCATGAGTAATCCGCCTGAAGAGATACAAAGCCACCGATAGCCCAGTTCGCTCACTATGCAAATCGTTCGCATTCGTCAAGCCCCAATCGTGCGCACCTTAGCCGAAGACAAGGAGTGTACCGGCTGAATTGGGAGCAGAGTGTGCCTCTGCAGGGCAGTGCTGTAACGAGAAATCCGCCGTGTTGTCACATAATCGTAACAATTGACGGGTAATTTTTGCGCGTGGTGCACCGAATGAACGTCTTGGTATGACTTGCGGCAGTCTTTCCCAACGCTGCGGTCACAGAGGGATTTTTCCAAAACAGAGAGGAGTGAGTCAATGAAGAAGGCAAAATGGCTGATGGTGGTGACAGTTCTGTTGGCATGTGCGGGAGCGGAACAGGTTTGGGCGGGAACCATTAAGATCAATGGTTCGACGACGGTTTTGCCGATTGCCCAGAAGGTGGCGGAGGCATACATGAAGGAATTTCCCGAGGTGAGCATTGCGGTATCGGGCGGTGGCTCGGGCAACGGCATCAAGGCGCTGATCGACGGCACAACGGATGTCGCCAACAGCTCTCGATTCATCAAGGGAAAGGAAGTCCAGGCTGCGGTGGAAAAAGGGAGGTACCCGGTTCCTTTTGCAGTGGCCTATGATTGTATCGTCCCGGTGGTGCATCCGGCCAATCCAGTGAAAGACCTCACACTGGAGCAGCTGAAGAGCATCTATATGGGAAAGATCAGCAACTGGAAAGAGTTGGGTGGTGTGGACAAAAAAATCGCAGTCATTTCCCGTGACACCTCATCGGGAACCTATGAAGTCTGGGAAGAGAAGGTGATGGACAAGGAAAGGGTGTTCCCCGGTGCTTTGTTGCAGGCCTCCAACGGTGCTGTGGCGCAGGCTGTGGCCAAAAACGAGAACGCCATTGGCTATGTGGGATTCGGTTATCTCAATGAGGACCTCAAAGGCCTGACCGTAAACGGCGTTGAAGGCAACGCCGAAACCACCTTGAGCGGCAAGTACCCGGTATCCCGGGCGCTGTTCATGTTCACGGGCGGCTGGCCGGAAGGCGATGTCCTCAACTTCATCAACTACGTGCTCAATCCGATGAAGGGGCAGAAATACGTGAAGGAGGCGGGCTTTGTGCCTTTGTACTGATGTTTTTGGCTCCTCTCATGATGTTGTGTTTTTCACCGGTATCAAAACAGGAGTCACTGAAGTACAGGGCAGCGCGACCTGTGTGGAGAGATAGGAAAGACCCGCATGTTTGCTGATCGACAAAACAAGGAAAGAATCATCCGCCTGATTTTTCTTCTGGCGGCCTCCATTTCCATACTCATATTGTCGCTCATCGTGGTTTTCCTGTTCATGGAAGGACTGCCTATTTTCAGGGAGGTATCCATCAGAGGTTTTCTTTTCGGCAGGGAATGGTATCCCACCTCGGATCCTCCCGATTTTGGGATTTTTCCTCTGCTGACGGCTTCCTTTGCGGTGACCCTGCTGTCGGCCATGGTGGCGATTCCACTGGGAGTCATGACCGCTGTTTATCTGGCGGAGATCGCGTCGCGCCGCGTGAGGCAAATTTTCAAGCCCGTTGTCGAGCTCCTGGCGGCTCTGCCTTCCGTGGTGATCGGCTTTTTCGGCATGGTCATCGTGGCCCCGTACCTGCAGCGCACGTTCGATCTCGCCACCGGTTTGAACCTGTTCAACGCCTCATTGATGCTGGCATTCATGTCGGTACCGACCATAACGAGCATTTCCGAAGATGCCATCTACAGCGTTCCTGCCGAACTGAAAGAGGCGTCTCTCGCCCTGGGGGCGACCCACTGGGAAACCATCATCAGAGTTATCCTCCCGGCATCACTGTCGGGGGTGAGCACGGCAGTGATTCTGGGCATGTCGCGCGCCATCGGTGAAACCATGGTCGTATTGATGGTTGCCGGAGGTGCCGCCATGATTCCGACCTCGATATTTGATCCAGTGCGGCCGATGCCTGCGAGCATCGCTGCCGAAATGGCGGAAGCTCCTTTCCGCAGCGAGCATTATTATGCCCTATTTGCCACCGGCATGGTACTTTTCCTATTCACTCTGGTTTTTAATGTGATAGCGGACTACATCGCACAAAAACACAAACAGGTGGGTGCTGCAACGCTATGAATGGAGAACAAAGCGCCCCTAATTGGCGCGGGCGACGCCTGAAGCAGTTCGGCATGTTCGGGTTATTCCGCCTGGCGGTGCTGATCAACGCATTGGCCCTGTTCATTGTGGTGGGGTTTTTGCTCCTCAATGGAGCAGGAGCCATCAACTGGACGTTTTTAACCGAGGCTCCGCGCGACTCCATGACCAGGGGGGGTATCATGCCCTGTATCCTGGGAACCTTACTGCTCAGCTTCGGTTCCATGCTGGTGGCGTTTCCGTGGGGAGTTGCCTCGGCCATTTACCTGCATGAATATGCGAGCTCCGGCCCTGCTGTGCGCGTCATTCGCATGGGTATCAATAACCTGGCGGGGGTGCCCTCGGTGGTGTTCGGACTTTTTGGATTGGCCTTCTTTGTGACCTGGCTGAAGCTGGGTGTCAGTATCCTGGCCGGGTCGTTGACCCTGGGGGCGCTCATCCTGCCGGTGATCATCGGCACGGCGGAAGAAGCCTTGAGGGCCGTGCCGGCGACCTATCGAGAGGCGTCGCTGGCGCTCGGTGCGACCAAATGGCAAACCATTTACCGGGTCGTTTTGCCCGCCGCCTTTCCCGGCATGTTGACCGGTTCCATACTGGGAATCAGCCGGGCCGCCGGAGAAACCGCCGCGATCATGTTTACCGCCGCAGTGTTCTTCACGCCCCACATCCCCGCGTCGTTATTCGATCCCGTTATGGCGCTGCCCTATCATATCTATGTGTTGGCCACCGCCGGGACCGAAATCGAGGCCACGCGGCCCTTGCAGTACGGAACGGCGTTGGTCCTGATCGCCGTGGTTTTCGGCATGAATCTCATCGCCATCATCTATCGGGCCCGGCTGCAGCGCAAATACTGAGTACAGCCCCACGCAATTACAACTGCACCCTCATATTGCAGCCCAGTGAAATGAGGGAAACTCTATGCGTCAAGCTCCCAGCCCCGTGCTCCACGCTAACTTTCGCAGTGATGTTTGATGTTCACCCCTTTAACGATGAATATGACGCTCTCGGCGATGTTGGTCGCCTGGTCGGCCGCCCGCTCGATGCACCTGGCGGCGATGATGGTTTGTACCGATCGCTCCACTGCAGGCACTGCATGCAAGATATACTTGATCTGATTCTTGAGAATGGCGGCATTCAATTCATCAGCGGTATCGTCCATCTGACAAACGTCATAGGCTTGGTCGGTGTTGCCGTTGACGAATGCGCCGATCACCGTCTTCAGCATATCGAGTGCGGTGTCGGCCAGCTGCTCCAACTGTGGATTGGGTGGTAACGGTGGGCGGCTTGCCAAAAAGATGGTTCGTTCCGCTATGTTCACTGCCTGGTCGGCAATCCGTTCCAGGTCCACGGCGATCCTCATGCAGCCGACGATGAACCGTAAATCGGAAGCCATTGGCTGATCCAGTGCCAGCAGTCGCAAGGAGTACTTGTCGATGTCCACCTCGAGCAGGTTGATTTCCTGATCTCCCGCAATGACTTCCTTTGCCTGCTCAACGTTTCTGTCGAAAAATGACTGCAGCGCATTTTCCAGGGCTCTCTCGGTGAGAGCCGCCATGCGCAAAATAGCCATCTTGAGTTGTTCCAGTTCTTCGTGGAAACGGCTTCCCATGGGCGATCTCCTAGCCAAACCGTCCGGTGATGTAATCCTCAGTTTGCTGATGTTGGGGTCGAGTGAAAAGCGTTTCCGTAAGGTCCACTTCGATGAGCCTTCCCATGTAGAAGAAGGCGGTGTAGTCGGAAACGCGGGCCGCCTGCTGCATGTTGTGCGTGACAATGACGATGGTGTAATTCTTTTTGAGCTGATGAATCAGGTCCTCGATTTTCTGTGTTGCAATCGGATCCAGGGCAGATGCGGGTTCGTCCATGAGAAGCACCTCCGGTTCGACTGCCAGGGCGCGCGCGATGCACAACCTCTGCTGCTGCCCGCCGGATAGTCCCAAAGCCGTTGCATGCAATCGGTCTTTCACTTCATCCCATAGAGCCGCCTGCTGCAGGCTCTTTTCCACACGTTCGGCCAAAAACGCCTTGTCTTTGACGCCGTTCACCCGCAGGCCGTAGGCCACGTTTTCAAAGATGGTCTTGGGAAAAGGATTGGGCTTCTGAAAAACCATGCCGACTCTTCTTCGCAAGGCCACAACGTCGACCTTGGGAGCGTAAATATTGTGCCCGTCCAGCAGTATGGTCCCTTCCACCCGGCTTATGGGGATGAGGTCGTTCATGCGATTGAGGCAGCGCAGAAAGGTGCTCTTGCCGCACCCCGACGGCCCGATCAGTGCCGTGACCATGCGCTCGTGGAAGAGCAGTGAGATGCCTTGCAACGCTTGAAATTTTCCGTAATAAAAATTGAGGTTCTCTGCAGCCATTTTGACTGGATTGTTCATCTATCTGTCCTCTGGCCAACCGTCAAATAAGAAAGCAAAAGAAACCGAGTCCAAAATCAAATCTTCGTTCAAACAAGTCAGTTTCTTCAATGAAATAAAGTGAAATAGAAAATGGTTCCATTCTCCTGGAAATCAACCGGGCTTTTAACCCATATCCTGCCGCCATTGTTCTGAATGATGTGGCGGCAGATGGATAATCCCAAGCCGGTGCTGCCCGGCTGAGCGCCGCGGTGCTTTTCGACGCGGTAGAAGCGCTCGAAAACTCTGTGCTGATGCTGTCCGGGGATCCCCGGTCCATCATCCCGCACGCTGAAGGTCACCTTTTTCGGGTCATCGGTGTAACCCACCTCGATGATCTCTCCTGTGGGACTGTACCTAACCGCATTTTCCAACAAATTGCGAAAAACCTGCACGAGCTGGTCGAAGTCGACCGTTACCTGCAGCCCCTCAGCCGGCAGGGAGTGAGTCAGTCTGACCTGTTTTGATTGCGCCAGCGGCTCACAGGCTTTCCAGGCAGCGGCCAGCGCTTCTGCCGCATTGACCGCCGCGGCTCCTTCCAGGTGTGAGCGCGCTTCAAGCCTGGCCAGTTGGAGCAAATCGTCTACCATTTTGACCATGTGGTTGGTGTTTTTCAGTATAACTGAAAGGAACGAAGCAAGGGGCTGGGGACCCTGTTCGTGTTCGGCGAGGAGCGTTTCCGCGTATCCTTTGATGGATGTCAGCGGAGTGCGCAGCTCGTGGGAGACATTGGCGACAAAGTCCTGGCGTACTTTCTCCAGGCGCTTGAGCTCGCTGATATCGTGAAACACCACGATGGCCCCAATGCCCCCTTGCGGGTCCTGCAACCGGACGATGTTGACGTCATAAATGTTTTCCCCAGCGTGCAGGGTGATCTGCAGCATATAAGGATAGCTGTCCAAATCACTGGAAGGAGACAGCACATAATCGCAGGCCCTCTGTAATTCCAGGCTCATGGTAGCTTCCAGCGGCCGGCGGCCGATGCTTTGGGAAACGTTGGGAATGATCTCCGCCATAGCCCGGTTTACACCGCTGAGTTTGCCCTGTGCATCCAGCACCATCACGCCTTCCTTCATGCCGTGGAAGACCGCCTCAAGCTGCTGCTTCTGGCCGGTGATGGTGTGGATTTGCCGGCTGATCATGTCGGCCATGGCGTTGATGGACCCGGCAAGAGAGTAAAACTCGTGACCGGGTTGAAAGTGCAGACGCTGTCCGTAGTTCCCCTCGCCTATTGCGTTCATGGCAGCGATCATGGTGTTTACGGGCTTGTCCAATTGACGAGTGAGAAGGTAGCTGAGCAGTGCGATGATTGCAAAGGCAAGCAGCATGACCCACACAAAAGTCCGACTGTACCTGTCGAACCTCGCCCGAAAGTCGGACCAGGGAACCGCCAGCCGAAGGACCCCCGGAGGGATGCCCCCGCTTGGTTGAATGGCCTTGGCGACATAAATCAGTTCCTGTTGGGATGTTCGGCTGTAGCGGGTTGAAAGACCAACCTCCTGTTCCTGGGCCGCCACGATTTCCGGTCTGACGGCGTGGTTGTCCAGACTGGCAAGGCTCGACAGGGGCACTTGGGAGTCGGCAATGACCATGCCGCCCCTGGCAACATATGTGATACGAAAGCTCATGCGGCTGCCGATGCGCCGCAAATAGCGCTGTAGGGCCTGCTGATCGTTGATATCAGCGTCGCGCTGCAGCATCCCATGAATGAGCTCGAGGTTCTGTATGGCGTTCTTGTGGGCCTCTGCACTGATCTCCTGCTTGAGGTTGCGGTAGTAGAACCAGCACACCAGCAGCAGAACAGCGAGCAGGAACGACCAAAAAAAGCCCAGCAACTTCATTTTCGAGTTGAAAAGATTATCCATCCGCTACTCTTTAAAGCGATAGCCCACACCGCGCACGGTTTCCACCCAGTCCGAATAGTGCCCCAGCTTCTGCCGCAAGCGGCGCACATGCGTGTCGACGGTGCGCGCATAGCCCTCAAATTGATACCCCCAGACCCGGTCAAGCAACTGATCGCGCGTCTGGACTTTGCCGCCGCTGCGGATCAGTTCCACCAGCAGCTTGAATTCGGTTGCCGTGAGTACGATTTCTTCTTGGTCAATGGTGACCTTATGGGCTTGCATGTCGACTTTCAGCCCCTGTTGCTGCCAGATGGGGGTCATGCTTTCTTCCAGCCCCGACCGGCGCAGCACGGCTCGAATCCGCAAGGTCAACTCGCGGGGGCTGAACGGCTTCACCACGTAGTCGTCGGCACCCAGCTCGAGTCCAACGATGCGGTCCACTTCCTCACCTTTGGCCGTAAGCATAATGATGGGGATGTGCCTGGTCTCGGAGGATCGTTTCAGTTCTTTGCAAATCTCAAATCCATCCAATCCCGGCAGCATGAGATCGAGTAAAATGAGATCGGGCAGCCGGCGTTTGGCCAAACTCAGAGCTGCATATCCGTCCTCAGCCGTTAAAACCTCAAAACCTGCCGTTTGAATAGTATATTTCAACAATTCTAAAATATCTGCTTCATCCTCAACAATCAGGACACTCGTCTTGGCCATGGGGCCCTCCTGTCAGGTTCAGACGACCAGCAAAACAATTCATTGTGACAAAGCAATGATAGAAATGTTACAGGAGTGTTACATTTTCGTTCAAACGCTTTGAAATAACAACCAAAACTTCGAATAATCGGGACTATGAGAGGGCAAAGAGAATTTGACACCGGTCTCCCGCTCTGCCAATATTCGCGACACTGACAGCCCTCACCAACCGGGAATATTTGTGCAAGGGTGGAAGGATTTGCATGTTTGAAATTATCTTGGTGCTTGGAATCCTGGCCGGGGTTTACATGGCCTGGAATATTGGTGCAAACGATGTCGCCAACGCCATGGCTTCCGCCGTGGGTGCCAAGGCGATCACCCTGCGGCAGGCGGTCATCATCGGCGGGGTGTTGGATTTTGTCGGGGCTACCGTAATCGGATCGCATGTCACCTCAACCATTCTCCATAAAATTCTCGAGGCTCGGGTGATTGCCGATCCGCAGGTCATGATGCTGGGGCTGCTCGCCGCACTGCTGTCGGCGGCATTTTGGGTGTTTTTCGCCACCTGGAGTCAATTCCCGGTTTCCACGACTCATTCCATTGTCGGTGCGGTGGTGGGTTTCGGCATCATTGCCGGCGGCTTTGGTGCCATCCAGTGGGGCAAAATCATCGCCATAATCCTCAGCTGGATCATCTCTCCCATTTTTGCCGGGCTGCTGGCCTATCTGATTTTTGTGGTCATTCGCGGCAGCATCCTGAGACGACCGGAACCCTTTCTTGCAGCCCTCAAATTGGCTCCCGTGTTTCTCGGAAGCACCATTTTCATCATCTTGATTTCACTCTTGACCAAAACGCCCCTCGGTGAAAATCTGCATATGGGAGTGCGATCCGGCCTGATTGTCTCTTTGGCTGTTGCGACGGTGATAGGGGTTGGCGCCAGATCCTGGTTGAGCAGGACAATAAGACAAGTGGAGGAAGCCGGCGTGGAAGAAATCTTTAAAAAGTTTCAAATTCTCACTTCCTGCTACGTGGCCCTGGCCCATGGTGCCAATGACGTAGCCAATGCCGTGGGGCCGGTGGCAGGCATCTATATCATCTTCAAGACTCACGCTCTGACCGAGACAATTCCCGTCCCGACATTTCTGCTGGTTCTGGGAGGGATATTCATCGCCATCGGGGTATGTACGTGGGGTTATAAGGTGATCGAAACATTGGGTTCCAGAATCACCACCTTGACCAATACCCGCGGTTTTTCCGTGGATTTTGGCACCGCCACATCCGTGTTGATCGCATCTAAAATGGGACTGCCGGTTTCTACCACGCATGCCGCCGTGGGGGCGGTCATTGGGGTGGGATTGGCTGGAGGACTGGCCGCCGTCGATTTCAAAGTGGTTGGAAAGATTACCCTATACTGGCTCATCACCTTGCCTCTGGCCGCAGTACCATGTATGGTGATTTTTAAGATCTTGGAAGCTATTTTCTTATGATTTGGAGATAAGATATGCGTACAGCTCTGTTGAAACTTTTTCGCCAGTCTCCCTTTGAAGGGCTGCTCAAACACGCTGAGTACATTCGTGAGTCGGGTCCGATTTTTCAACTGGCCATCCTGGCTTATCTGGATGAAAGTGACGAGGAATTTGAAAAGCACCACAACCAGGTGACAATCATTGAGAACCAGGGCGACCTGGTGAAGCGCAACATCCGTGGGCACCTCCCCCGAGGAATTCTGATGCCCATGGACAAATTCCAGCTGCTCTGGTACTTGCGCGAGCAGGACAAGATCCTGGATTCCGTGCAGGATGCGCTGCACTGGCTTTCCTATCGGAAGACGCATGTTCCCGATGAAATGGTCGACGATCTGTTGTTGATGGTGGAAAAAGTCAACGAGGTGCTGAAGGCCATCTATCCCCTGGTGAATTCGGCAGCCCTGTATTTTTCAAACTTCTCCGAAGAGCAGAGAGACAAGGTGAAAGACGCTATTCGAGAAATTCGCGAGTATGAGTTCCAATCGGATCAGGTGGAACGAAAACTGCTCTCCGATCTGCTTTCCTATCCGTTTGAAAATTCCACTTCGGCTTTCCATTTGACACGTTTGATCGAGTACCTGGGCGATGTGTCGAACCATGCCGAAAACGCCGGTGACATGATGCGAGCGATGATTGCCCGCTGATCTTTCGGCTCCGTCAGCCCGACAGTTGCAAGTCTTTCGATGGCATCGGTCGGTGTGGTTGGAGGTTGACAGGGGTTTTCCCTGTTTGTATACTTACCGATAAGTCAAGACACCACCATGTTGCGCACAGGATATGCCGGGAAAGAGGTGAACCATGCACTCGAGCTATGAACATCAGGCAAGAACCCCTTTCAACTGGAGCTTGACATCTACGGAAAAGAACGGTTTCCAAGAGGACCTCAGGAAAAAGGAGCTCATCCTCAAGGCTGCCGCCGCTCTTTTTGCCAATAAAGGCTATACGGGAACGTCCGTCAGGGAAATTGTGGAAGCTGCGGGAGTCACCAAGCCGACCCTGTACTACTATTTCAAAAACAAGGAAGACCTCTACATCCAGCTGATGGATGATGCCATCGAGACTTTTTTTGACATATTTGACCAGGCTGCGGCGGCCCCCGGGAACATGCGTGCCCGCTTGTCCAAGGTGTTCACTGAAATCTACCATGCGTTCCGCCAAAACATTGATTTCCTGCGTCTGGTGAACTCCATGGTCTATGGTCCCCGCGGGGCTCTGCCTGAATACGATCTGAAAAAGCGAAATCAGCAATTTGAGGAGTGCCTATCGCGGATTCTGCGCGACGGCATGGCCGAGGGGGAATTGCATACCGCCGATTTCAACCGGGTTATGCTGCTGCTGGTTGGACTGTTGCGCAGCCTGCAAATTCTGCTGGTGGTCAAGCCGCTGTCCCAGAACATTTCGCCCGATGAGCTGACAAAGGCCATCGATCTCATCTTCGATGGCACCAGGAACAAGACGGCTTAAATTCGGCAGTTTTGCCGATAACCCATTGTCATGCGGGCACATACCGCCAAGGCAGCGGGCATGCATCGGGTGGGGCTGCCTGCCTGGCTTTCGGCGCTCGCCGAAACGACCCTTTCCATTCTCCCGAAAATAATTATTTTACATGTACTGGCAGCCAACAGCCGGAGCGACGAACTTCTAACGGCCGGGCGTTTTCGGCCCGCACGCCGGCAGGCTGCTGCAACATTTTTGCGAGCTGTAAGCACGCGGGAAGGAGTGAATCCCCATGCAAACCAATGACACATTGACGACTATCGCCCAGGTTTCGTGTGATTGCTGCCAAACCATCCCGAACGAGCCTGCGGCAGGATACGATTGTGCTGCACGGCGGACCGTTTTTACCCCAAGGGAAGAAGAGGTATTGAGCAGCATCCGGCAATTGGGTGACGAGGCAAGGGAAACGAAGAGGCACATTGAGCAACTGGCAAGCGAACGGAAAGATTCTCAGGAATATCGGGAGGCGCTGAACCGGTTTGAAAACCTGAGGCGGCGCCGGGCGGAGCTGGAAGAAGAGCGCATTGCCGCGGCGGATGAGCGCATGCGCCTGTTGGGGCATGCCTGAGGCTGCCGCCTCGAGTGCCGGATGCCGGAACATTGCAGGCCACGCCTCCCCAGTGAGCTTTCTGGCATGGTCGGCGGATCTGCGCAGTTCACGGCTGCAGCTTTTTTGTTCGAAGCGCCGTACTGTATGTCTGAAAGTGATAATCGACCAGCAGCGAAGTGTGGGCTACATCTCCGGAGCGGCGGGTTGACACCAGGTCAATGTAGTGTGTCTTGCCGTCATAATCGGGCAGCGTGATTCTGGTTCCGTCCTCGAATCCGCCCCGTTTGAACCACACGTCCGGGGGCAGCAGCCACGTCTTGCCGAACTGCTCCTCGAAGCGAAAATATTCCAGGGCATCCCGCGGGAATTGCACGTACAGGCACAATTCTTCCTCCGTTGCGGACCGTTTCAGTTCCCTTTCCAACTGCTGCCTCTTGGCATCAAAATTTTCCTCGGCCAATTGCTGAATGCCCGCCTCATCATCCAGGATCTGATACCATTTCTTGCCGTCCGTTCTCTGATATTCCAGGACCTTCTCATAGATCCATTCCTGTGGGTCGTAGAAGGGGAAGGGACCATACCTTCCCAGCAGCAGTCGCTTCAAGTCGTCCGATGGTTTTTCATAGCGCCCGTGCAGGACATTGTTGACCGCCGTAGTCCACAAGATCTGACTGCCGGGGGTGACGGACCAGATGTTGCCCAATTCGATGTTCACCTTACTCAGGTCGTCGAACACCTCGTGCACGCGCTCCAAAAGTCCCAGCTTTTCAGCCTGTTCAAAGGCCATACTGGCGGCTCCGCCAGTTAGTTTATGGCGTTTGACGGTAGGATCGAATCCTCGATAAGGCGTCTCAAAACGCTCGTAAAGTCTTCTTTCACGGCGCAGAATATCTGAAGCTTCGACCAGCGGATGGACCTTCAGGCAGGGCGACTTGATGCCGTAGTCGTGCAGGCTCTGAATCAGGCTAAGTGCCGGTGCCTGGCTGAACATCCCGCCATATCCGTGGTCGGCGACTTCGACAATTTTGACTCCTTCTGTCACCGCGGCGATCATGCGGCTCAGATCGTTCCCGTCGGTATTGTGGCCGTGGTAGGAGAGCAACAACCCGGGGAAGCTGTCTCGCAGTGCGCGGACCAGGGACGCTATCCGGGCGGGGGACCCGACAGCGGAATGGTTCTTGATTCCCAGGATCACATCTTCTCCCACTGTGGAAAGAATCTCTTCAACCTTGCCCAGGTAAAACTCGTCGGTATGTCCCCTTCCCGTGCTGAAACAGATACTGGGCATCAAAATCTTGCCGGCCTTTTGAACCTCTTCGGCGACAACTTTGAGGTTAGGAATGTGGTTTAGAAAATCGTAAACGCGCCAGACGTCCACGTAGCGGGAAAAAAGACGAACGGCCTGGCGAATTACGTTATCCGGGTAGGGCCGATAGCCAAACAGGTTTCTCCCCCGGCAGACGGCTTGCAGCAAGGTGTTGGGCATGGCTTTGCGGATCAGCCGCAGTTTTTCGAAGGGATTGATCTGCTTTCTCAGCAAATCCACGTGCACGGACGCACCGCCCGAAATTTCAAAAGCGAAATAACCCGATTCATCCCGGTAAGGGGCCACCTTGAGAGTGGTATGCGGCATGATTCGTCCTTTAAAATCCGATTGGGATACGTCCCTCTCATTATTGGTAAGGAAGTAACCCGGGGAACTGTGCAGGAAGTCCAAGACTTCCCTGGATTTCATCTTGGGGGTAATACGCTCGCGTTGGCTCATTATAAATTCAGCTCCTGCAAATGGTTTGGGCTAAGCCGGCAAAACATCCCGCCTGTTAAGGAGATTCGGCGTAGGGGTTGTGGCCAAGGGCGTTTATTTCGGCAACAAGACTCGCGAGTTTTTCCATTTCCGGCACATTTTCCTGATACTCGAGGAGATGCGGATGCGTTTCAATGTAGGAAGTATCAAAGCGCTGCTCAATGAAATCGGGATCATTCACAATCTGTTTGTAAAAGGGGATGGTGGTTTTCACTCCTGCAATGCCGAAACCGTCCAAGGCCCTGCGCAAACGGTCCACCACTTCTTTCCAGGTGAAGCCGTACACCGTCAGCTTGACCAGCATGGAATCATAATAGCGTGGGATCTCATAGCCCTGGTACACCGCACCGTCCAGGCGTATGCCGTGGCCGCCCGGGGACTGATAGATCTGGATGACACCGGGGCTTGCCATGAAATTGGTTTTGGGATCTTCTGCGTTGATACGGATTTCGATGGCGTATCCGCGAAAGTGGATGTCTCGCTGGGAAAACGAAAGGGCTTTGCCTGAAGCGATGCGGATCTGCTCGCGCACGATGTCGATGCCGGTAATCATTTCGCTGATGGTGTGTTCCACCTGAATGCGCGTGTTCACTTCCAGGAAATAATAGCGCTCTTCAGCATCCAGCAAGAACTCCACGGTGCCCGCATTGACGTAATGCGCCGCCTTGGCCGCCTCGGTAGCGGTCTGGCAGATCTGCTCCTGAATCAGGCCGGGAAGCGATGCCGGAGCGATTTCGACCATCTTTTGATGGCGCCGCTGAATGGAACAGTTGCGCGTTCCCAGGTGAATGACGTTGCCGTATTCATCGGCCAGGATCTGTACTTCGACATGGCGCGGTGAGGGCAATCCTTTCTCCAGGTAGATCTCATCGTTGCCGAAGGCCATGCGGGCTTCAGAGCGCGCCAGCTCAAGTCCCCGGATCAATTCGTTGAGGTCTTTAACCGCCCTTATGCCGCGCCCGCCACCGCCCGCCACCGCTTTGATCATGATCGGAAAACCGTTGCGTTCGGCAAACTGCAGGGCTGCCTCCTTGCCCGCATCCCCCCCCGGCAGTACGGGAGTTCCCGCGATCACAGGTATATTGGCATCCGTCATGATGCCGCGGGCAATCACTTTACTCCCCATGGCGCTGATCACTTCCGGCGGCGGTCCAATGAAAGCCAGCCCGGCTTCGGTGCACCTCTTGGAAAAGTTTGGGTTCTCTGCCAGAAAGCCGTAGCCCGGGTGAATGGCTTCTGCCCCGGTAGCCTTGGCGGCGTTTATGATTCGTTCGATGTTGAGATAATCCTTGCGCGGACCCGACCCGATACAGAATGCTTCATCGGCGCGCATGATGTGCATGGCCGTCTTGTCGGTTTCTTCGTAGACAGCTACCGTCTTGATGCCCAACTCCTGGGCTGAGCGCATGATGCGAATGGCTATTTCGCCACGATTAGCTATGAGTATTTTCTTGAACATACCTGGTCTCACCGCATATGAAGAGAGATGACAAATAACGATTCGTGCCGAACCGTGTTGCTAGGTAACAAATCGGCTCATCTTCTTATCATAGGAAATCATTCAACTTCAATGGGAGAGATCGCTTTTGGGCGGGAATCCTGTGTGTATCCGCGGCAACTCAGCCGGCGACAGCAGTGATGATGCCAGGGGAGGACCGGCGGCTGTTACAGCGTTGCCCCAAACACTCTCCTCCTGGCGCGACGTCTACGACTCATCTGGTTCATGTATTCGCGACCGAGCAGATTGCATTTGAACGGTTTGATGACTTCGTTGATCTCCCACTTGGGGCGACTTTCATCGTTCTGGAGTGCCTTGATGCTGTTCCATTGCGCCGGTGAATAAAACTCGCAACGTGAACCCTCATTGAAGAATTCACAATGCTGTTGACTGACATATTTTTCATACTTGCGACAATACTTGATCTTCACGTCCTGTTCCTCCTCTGTCCGGTTTGACTCAAACCTGCACCCCTGCCCCATGGAGGCGCGTGCATGCTGCTGACGACCAACTGCCTGACGGTCGGGAAATAGTTGTTATGGACCATGGTTCGCATTCACCTGTATTATGGATATTGAAGTGTTGTATAATGAATTAATATATAATCATCTTCACCTGATTGTTCAATGCCGATCAAGCCGTCGCCAACATTTCCCTTTACATCAAAACGAGAAAACGTTATATAGGGGGCGCTTGCAGGCCAGTAGCTCTAACGGCTAGAGCACCGGACTCCAAATCCGGGGGCTGGGGGTTCGAATCCCTCCTGGCCTGCCAGCTTGGAAGAACTCAAAATCTTACGAGCACGCAAAAAAGGCAAGGGCGGGGGATTTCCCGCCCTTGCCCCTTTTTGCCGCCGGTAGATGATTTTTTTCTGTTTTGATACGCCCTCCCGCTCAGAATGGCACATGCCGACCGTTCCACATTTTTTCTCGAATGTCTATAGGCAAAAATACCTATTTTTATATAGGCAAGATCACCTGGTCTCTGTGCGCAAACCCCGTGGCTGTTTTCTGCTGGGGTGATAGAGTGGGCGGAAGGGCAACTGTGAAACGATATGCTTTGTTGCTTGACCGAGTTGTGGTGATGAGTCTTTTTCTGGGCTACGATGCTCGTATTGGGATACACCTGGAGCACGACATTTGATCAGACGCCACAGAATCGAGTGGAGGTTGACCGACAACAATGAACTTGCAATCAAAAAAGTCATTTGCAATGGTAGATTATGCAAGTTGCGATGCGCACCGGTGTAATCCCGACAAGGGAATTTGTGCCGCTGTGCTCGCCTGCAGCCACAAAGTGATCAAGCAAATCGATGGCGCTTTTGAACCGCCAATGATTTTTTATGACTTGTGCCTGGGATGCTGGGAATGTATCGAAGCCTGTCCTTTGAGGGCTGTCCGGATCATGCACGTGACCTGAGTGCAACTCCACACAAATAGAGTCTCCGAAATGCAGCGGACCTGCGGAATTCGGCCGCTTGATTGTGTGGGACCGCACTAAGAGCTTGTGCCGCTGCATTGAAACCGATTCGGGGAACGGAAAAAGACAACAAACGGGAAATACGTCAAAAGGGAGCAGGTGATGGAGGACGACCGGGATCATCGGAACCAGCGCGGCAAATTGGCTCGAAAAGCTATGCCGGCCGCGGCCATGAACCATAATGACAAGGATCTGAGCGACTATCGCGGTGACTGCTGAGCCGGCTTTTTGGACGCAAGTTTGCGCCTCAGGTTTTTGCGCTCAGGTGAGGGTTTCAAGGTCGTTTGCTCGGCCGACCAGTTGGCCAAGTTGAAAAAGGTTGTGGCGCATAACGGCGGCCGCCTGGAAATCGAATCGAGAGCTGCGGATGGGGTGTACATCCGCATCTGGAAAAGCGATTGACACATACCATGGGGTCATTTATGGTCGATTGCGCTGCACCGCAAGCGGCAAACCGGGTCAGGAGAAGCATTGTGACAGGATCTCCGAGCAGTGGAAAAAATTTGCCGTTTTAACGCAAAGTTCTTGACAAACGTGTTGTCATTTTGTAGTCAGATACCCTGACACTCTTACTTGAAGGATGAAAACAGTGGCACCTTTCAATTCCGGCAGGCTTTTTGGTTATTATTATTTTTATTATGCCTTTCGTCTGCCTGAGGTGCGCTGAAGCGAACAAGTCCAGCAGTGAAGAAGCCGCAGGCAGGTGAAGCCCGCGGCTTTTTTGTTTTTTAAGAACCGTAGGGCACGATCCTACGGTTTTTTTATTCTTCCATTCACAAGGAGAAAAGACAATGAAGCCGACTCATGACATTCATGTAAAAGAATTTATCCCTCTCGTTTCACCCAATACACTGAAAGAGGAGCTGCCACTGAGCAGCCAGGCCTACCAGACCGTCGTAGCAGGTCGAGGAGCCATCCAGAAGATATTGCGCAAACAGGATCGGCGGCTGCTGGTCATCGTTGGTCCGTGCTCCATCCATGATGAAAAGGCGGCCATCGAGTACGCCGAGCGCTTGGCGGCGTTAAAGGAAAAAGTGAAAGACACGCTTTACCTGGTAATGCGCGTTTATTTTGAAAAGCCCAGAACGACCATAGGCTGGAAGGGGCTGATAAACGATCCGTGGCTGGACGGATCGTGTGACATCGTTTCCGGACTGCGTATAGCGCGCAGTCTGTTGCTGCGCATCACCGAAATGGGGCTTGCGACCGCCACTGAAATGCTGGACCCCATCACGCCCCAGTACATTGCCGGACTGGTTTGCTGGGCGGCCATCGGAGCCCGCACCATAGAATCTCAAACTCATCGGGAGATGTCGAGCGGCCTTTCCATGCCGGTTGGTTTCAAGAACTGTACCGACGGCGGTCTGGCGACGGCTTTGAATGCCATGATTGCAGCGGGGTCGCCACAGAGTTTTCTGGGCATCGATCAGAACGGTCAAACCTGCATTGTCACGACCACCGGCAATCCGGATACGCACCTGGTACTGCGCGGGGGTAAACGTCCCAATTATGATTCGGTAAGCATTCAGGAGGCACTCGGCCTGTTGCGCGAAAAGGGGCTGGCAGAAACCATCATGGTCGATTGTTCGCATGCCAATTCGCGAAAAAAGCATCGGGCCCAGGCGATGGTCTGGCAGGATGTCATCAACCAGCGCATCGACGGCAATGACGCACTGATCGGCTTGATGCTTGAAAGTAACCTGTTTGAAGGCAATCAGGAAAATAAAGGCGACCTGGCAGCCATGAAGTATGGGGTGTCCATCTCGGATGCGTGTATTTCCTGGGAAACCACGGAACATCTGATCATGAGCGCTCATGAACAGCTCGAGCGGCATTTCCAAAAGGAACCCATCTCAGAGGGATCGATGAATATGCCGCGTTACCGGGTGGCATGATGCTCATTGGTTCCGTTTGTGTTTCCATGAGCCGTTGTGGTTTCGCTTCCGCGCTTTTTTGACCTTCCCACATCTGACGCTGCAGGGCGGGGAGTCTGCTGAGTCCAAGCGGGGTCCCCTGCTCGCTACCAGAAACCGCTGTGCAGCCGCTGGTCGATGAGCCTTTGCACGGTCCGCAGGCCGTCTTCGCCAAGGTATCTCTCGAGACCGGCCAGGAGATAGGAAATCCAACGGTCGCGTTTACCCGCTTCTACCGCCACGATGGAAGTGACAGCCTGGTCAATGTTTCTTTCCACAAGTGCATGCAGGTCCATGGTTGTTTTTCTCCTGCTCATCAGCGCAAACCGGTAATACGGCAATGGTGCCCATAGCCCACCGTCATGCCGACGAAATACCGCTAAAGCGGGAGGCATTCAGTCGATCACCGGGTTTCGGCATTGCGGCTCTTCGCCCGAATGACCGAGAAGATTTTGCCTGGCTCCATTGTCAAATTTGTCTGAGCTGATGCCTGACGCTCTGATTTGCGCGGCATCCGCTCCGGAGCATGCGCACAATACCTTTGGAATTCGAGGGTTGTCAATAAATAGAGGGACCAACCATATGAATAGAGAGATGCGGGGGTCAATTTATGATAGGATTTCACCTCCCCGAGAATTGCGTCAAGCTGTATGAGTGATCCATTGCGGCAAAGGCTGGAATCAAGTATGTTTGGAAATTCCTGGCCTTTGGCGTGCGCCGGGGTGACGGCGCAGGAGAAATTCGAAGTTCCGATATTCAAACCAGCAGCGCATCCGTTACCGAACCGAGGTGGCCACTTACAGGTATGACATCATCTCTGCGCATCATCGTGAGCGGGCTCATTGCCCAGTACCCCCTTGGCGGTGTCGCCTGGGATTACTTCCAGTATGTTCTCGGCTTGGCTCGGCTGGGCCACGATGTCTATTATTTTGAAGACACGGGGCAATGGCCGTACAATCCTCAGGAAGGCGGTACCAGCAAAGGCTGCGAATTCAACGTAAAGTATCTGGCGGACATCATGGAGCACTACGGGCTGGGCGAACGGTGGGCCTATCGTTTCCCCTGGGAATCCCAGTGGTTCGGTCTGCCCGATGGAAAGCGCAGGGAGGTCATCCGGTCGGCGGACCTGCTCATTAACATTTCGGGTGTGCTCGAACGTCCCGAAGAATACCGCTCCGCCGGTCGTTTGATCTACATCGATTCGGACCCGGTATTCACCCAGGTAAAACTGGCGCGGGGACAACGCGACTTTCGCAAGCTCATCGACATGCACGACGTTCTGTTCAGCTTTGGTGAATGCTTTTCCGCCGCGGTTCCGGATACCGGGCATCGCTGGCGACCGACCAGGCAGCCGGTGGTCCTGTCGGAATGGCGTCCCGGCAGGCCGCGCCGCGAAGCATTCACCACCGTGATGAACTGGACCAGTTACAACCCGGTGGTTTACGCCGGACAGACCTACGGTCAAAAGGACATCGAATTCCTCCGTTTTGTCGATCTGCCCCGACTGGTTTCTCCAACGGTGCTTGAACTCGCCGTGAATGAAGGCAAAACACGCCACACACCGAGGTCGCTTCTGGCACACAAGGGCTGGAAGGTGGTGGACCCTGCCGTTGTATGCCCGGATTTTGACAGTTATCGCCGCTACATTGAGTCATCCAAGGGAGAATGGAGCGTCGCCAAGAACGGCTACGTTGTTGGCCAGGCCGGCTGGTTCAGCTGCCGTTCAGCCTGCTATCTTGCCGCCGGAAGGCCTGTGATTGTACAGGATACCGGCTTTCGCCCGGTGCTTCCGGTTGGAGAAGGTCTGCTGGCGTTTTCTTCCATCGAACAGGCGGTTTCTGCCATTCGCCAGGTGGAAGCCGACTATGAGCGCCACGCACGGACCGCACGCGCCATTGCCGAGACCTGTTTCGATGCGAACAAAGTACTGTCGCGCTTACTCGACGATGCTCTGGGAGACTGAACCGTCGCAGGTCAGTCTTCCCGTGGTCGCTATTTGACCGTATCTTTCCCATGCCAGCGCTGCATGTGCAGGGCATGCGTCCGCAAGTAAGCCCCCGGCTGGTAAAACGTGTCGTAAAATTCAAGATCCAGGTGATGAGCCTGAAGATAGGTGATCAGGAAAATGGACGGCACAGTTCCGGGGAATTTGCCGAACGTATCAAAGATGTATTGCGCCTGTAATGCTACGCAGGCTCTAAATTCTTCGTTGTGCACCTGAGCCGAGGTGCGCACCCTTCTCGAGTCCTTCCAAGGTCCCGGCGTATCTCCGTGAAACGGCCCGCCCGGGCCGAACTTACGATCGCAAACGGCCTCTACGGCGGCTTTCATGTCATCATAATGCGGCGGGCAAAAACCCTCCATGGCTCCTGCCAGTCCCGTCGGGTTGGGGTAGGGCCAGCGGGCATGCGTATCGTAGCGAAATCCCAGACCGCGCACCGTGGCATCGCCGCTTGCTCCGAGCACCGCAAAAGGGTCCATGCCGTTGAACATCCAGCCCCCCAGGCCCATGGCCTGCAGCATGAGAGCTCCGGCATAGCAGCCGGTGGAAAGCTCCGCGGTCAGTTCCGCCATGGACAGCTGTTCCACAAAGGTGAGGGGCCAGGTGTTGTTGATGTCAACGATGCTCTGAAATTTTTCGATTCCTGGAATTTGTCGCCCATGGACATCGTCCACAATGACTAATCCATTCTGCAGCATGTAACAGATGTTCAAGAGCATGTGTTGGGCCAGGTCCCCCACCGGAATGACCAGCAGCGTTCCGGGGCGATTGACCACCCAGGTGTTGTGCGGTTCAACGTAGGGTGTTTCAGGGGGCAGTGCAAGCCGTCCGTCTGATATTTTTCGGACGTGGCTGCGCAAATCTTCCAGCAGGACGTCGAGCTGCAGTGAACCGTCTTCGGCCCGTTCGGCAAAGGCCGGCGCATCCCGCACATCCAGCAGGTACACGCCGCCATCGTCGGTGAAGAACGTCTTACTCGTGTGGAATCCGGCGGCCGAAGGAAAGGTGCGGCCCCCGGCAGCTCCCGAATAATTGGACAGGTGGGGTGCGTAGTGTGCGGCTCGATAAAGCAGGTGATGCCAGCTGGTATTGCCCCCGCACGCAGCTACGACAAGAAGTTTTTCCAGTTCTGATAAAGGCACGGGCTCGTGCTTCGACTTGTAGGCGAAAACCCCGTCGGGAATTTCCCCGCCCATCAGGAAGCGGCGCGAACGTCGCCCCAACAGTGCTTCGATAAACCCGAATTGAAGCATGTCCTCGAATCCTGAAGGCAATTCAACTTTTTTCCCCATAACGCACTCCTTTCTCGAAGATTTGTCACCCGGGCGCTTGCCCGAGAATGCAAAATTCCTCGCTCCCTTGAGGGGGAGAGCTCAGGTGAGGGGGTGAGATTTCAATCACCTACACCCTCTCCCTCGAGGGCGCGGGAGCTCTCGGACAAGCTGCTGGATGCGTTGTCGGGTTCATGTATGGAGTCGCGCCCTGTTGCCGGATGAGGGCCGGACAGAGCGGGCACCGATTCCAGCCAGCTCATGAGGTATTCGTTTAAAATGGTCTCTGCACGCTTTACATCAAGCCGATATTTTTCCGGTATAAAACCCATATCAATCACATAGACATCGTCTTTGAGCGCGATAAAGGGGCATTCTTTGAGCTCCGTTTCATCGAACCGCCCCAACAGCGAAAAGACTTGATCGAGAACTGCTTTGCAGCCCTTTATTTTGACCTCCTGCAACGTGTAATTATTGGCAAACAGGCGGAGCTCGCTGCACGATCCGTCCCGCAACAGGGCGGCGCGCTCGATGCCGTACTTTTTCAGGAAATAGAAAGGGCCGATCAGGTTCAGCCTGGCGATGGGTTCGTGACCCTCCCGGGCAGCCTGAAGGATTGTATGGACGGTGGCTGAAAGGTTCTGCCGCCGCGGGTCGAAGTCATACACCTTGAGGCTTTGTGAATGCTCCCCCAGCCGTTCGAGTATGCCCTGGTGAGTGTCCGGTGGAACCAGCAAGGCGAGTGCCCGGCCAGTCTGCCAGGACTGCTGCAACAATCTAACATCCAGTTCCTGCGGGTTTTTCACCTGGATCAGGGTCATGATCTTCACACAGTGGGCATTTTTGCATCTCAACCGCTCGGATACGCTGCGGGCACAGGCGAGGAAGCCCGATTTGAGGTTTTCCAGTTGCGCTTCGTCGATAAAGGCCACCTGGGCTGCCTGCACGATGTCATCCACTGCCACTACCTGCAGGATGTGTCTGGTATAGTCGAACGGCTCATGCGCTCCCTGCCATTCGTCGAAAGTGAGGATCTGGAGCTCGTCTTTCAAGGCTTGCGGGAACCTTTCGATGCCGCCTTCGCCGTGCAGATTTTCCCGCGGAATGACCACCGTGCGACAGCCGGCGTTGTAAGCGGTCTCGATCTTCAGCGCCAAGCCGCCAACCGATGTGATCCTGCCACGCGTGTCGATTTCTCCGGTCATGGCGACGTCTCTGCGGATCTTGCGCCCCGACAGCAGCGATGCCAGAGCCAGGGCGATGGCCCCTCCCGCCGAAGGCCCGTCCTTGCGCGTGGAACCGCCCATAAAGTGCAGATGAACCGGCTCCTCGCTCTGCAAATCGATATGCAGAGCGCGCGCCCGATGAAAAATTCCGGTGGTGGCCACCTTGCGGCTTTCGTCCATGATTTTTTCAATGTTGCCCGTGGCGTGAGTAATGCTCAGGTATGCCCGCCGTATGCCGCCGCCGGTTGCCCCCATGCCGATGCGCGTGGCCTGAATCGGGATCACGGACCCCACACCCTTTTCCAAATCAACCCCCAGGCCCAGCATCTCACCGCTTTGATCGTCTTCGTTGATTTGCCTGGGTTTGATGGGTTCATCCAGATACGCCTTGATCTTCTCCCGGGTGATACGCACCGAACGCTCCCCTTTGGTGAGAATTTCCTTGCGTTGAATGCGCAGGAAAAGAGTTCGTATGGTCCTCTCCAGTTCGCGCACCCCGGCTTCATAGGTGTAATTTCGTACCAGGTACCTGAGCAGATCCGACTTGGTTTTCTCATCAAAGAAAATCTGCTGCTGATCGATCTGATATCGTTCACGCACCCGGCTGATCAGGTGTTCTCGGGCGATGGCAATTTTCTCCTCGACGCTGTAGCGGTCTAAAAAAATGATTTCACATCGGTTCGCCACCACCGGTGGAACGCCTTCCAGCGTGTTGGCGGTGAGTAAAAAATGACAATTGGAAAGATCGATGTCCACCGTCGTTTCCGTGTACTTGTCGTGGAATAGATGATTTTGCTCGGGATCGAGGATTTCCAGGAGGGTCGCGATGGCAAATTTTTCCGTTTTGTCCGCCTCGTCCAGAATGAACATTCCGTTCATGACTTCCATTTTGATGAGACCCTGTACAATGGCTCCCGGCTTGGACCCTTCGTAGGTGAATCCGTGGCCGCGCATGTCGGCTTCATCGCGCATGCCCCCCAGAGATATCTTGTGATACGGGATCCCGAGGTTCCTTGCGATGGAGATGGCCAGGGAGGTCTTGCCCACCCCGGGAGGTCCAACGAACAGGAAGGCACTGCCGGTTCGATGCCAGGAGGACGCTTGCCCGTCGTTGAAGCGCTGGTAGCGCCAGATGAGGTTGGTGAAGAAATCACAGATGGTCTCCTTGGGGCGCTGCAAACCGTAATGAGACTTGTTCAGGCCCTCCTCGAAAGCCTCCGGCGCCACCTCAATCTTCTGTATTCTGCCCCAGGGAATCGCCAGCAGCGTCTCGATCAGTTCACTGTACTTGGAACCGCTGTGACCGACGGCGTTCAGCTTGTTTTTGTCGATGACCTCCATGACCCGGCGTGGAACACTGGGATCGTTGCGCGCCTCTTCGATGCGATCCGTGAGGCTCTTGTGCTTCCGCTCGGGCGTCTCGGAACGCTGCGGCCCGCTGCCGGGAGCCGGGTAGGCGGCAGGCACGCCTTGATCCCGGGTGATGTACCGTTCCAGTGCCCCCATGAAGAGTTTGAAAAGGTCCTGCGGTGCTTTGCCGTCGACGCTCGATTCGGGCAGCCCCAGCTCGCGGAACAGTACCACCAGTCCCCAGCGGTCCTTGAAGGAATGGAATATGTCCTTCGCTTCCTGGTCGGATTTTGCGGCGACCAGGGCAAACAGATGGAGAACGCTGCTGAGGGAAGCTGCCCGCTGCATGATGGGCAAAGTGTTGTCGCGGCTCCTGCGGTAATGTTCCCCCAGAACCCTGGCTTTCAGTTCTTCATCCAGAGAAGGAAAGGCCCGCTGCAGTAAAGCGTCCGGCATGTTGGCCAAGGTCGCCGCCAATGAATTGATGAGGGTGCCGATGATATCGAGATACGGCAAATCCTGCTCGGCCCTGTCCAATAGAGCGACGTAGTGCTCTCCTCTGATGCCGTTCAGTTCATCGGTCAGGGATTTGCGCAGCATGCGGTAGAGGGTCGGGTCCGAGTTGCGCAGGTCCATGGCGAAGTCGACATCGGCGGCAATGATGTCGCGTTCGCTCCGCTCGGGATAGAGGATGTGATCCACTTGGTGGCGCAGCAACAGTTCGCAAAAGGCAAGCATTTTTTGTTCTTCAGTCGTGCCGCTGGCGAAAGTCTCATCGGCATCCCTGGGAAATACAAAGGACAAATAGTCGAAGATGCGCTCGTGAATGTAGATGTTCCATGCCTCGTCCTCCCGGCCCAGGAGACTAATGGCACGGCTTTGACCCTGGTCGTCCTCCAGCCGGTGCAGGCTCAAATGGCCGGTGACCCGACCGAGTTTCAAAGGATCGGTTCCCCGGTTGGTTTTGAAGTAAGGCACAATGCGCCGTTCGACGATGGCTTCGAGCAGGTCGAGCAGGTCCTGGATCCGCTCTTCACCGGGAAGAGGCAGCCCACTCAAAATGTCGTATTCGAATTCCATTGGAAACATGGCGTGTTCTCCATCTGCTGATGAGTGTTGACAACCCGTATCGCCTCTCCTAGTTTCATTGGGAAATCTTAGTCTAAAACGCGCTTTTGCAAAAGGTGGAAGACAGAGAACAGGTTCTCATGCAGGGGCCTGGAAAATATTTCAAATGGGTTCGGTTGGATGCAAGAAATGAGGAGATCCCAATGATTCAGAAATCTACCTTGATTGTCACTATCGTTTGCCTGTTGACTGCTGCGGTTGCGGCCCGGGCGGAAAAGGAATTTGCAAAGGATTACATCAGTACCTCAGCGGGTGATCTTGAGATCGCCTTCATCGGCCACGGCTCGTTGATGTTTGCCTTCGACGGCAAGATCATCCATGTCGACCCTGTCACCCGCGAAGCGGACTACAGTACCATGCCGCAAGCGGATATCATTCTCATCACCCATGAACACAAAGACCACTACGATCCTCAAGCCATACGGCAGCTGTGGCGGGAAAAAACGGTTTTGATCGCCAATCAGGCGGTCGCTGAAGAAATGAAGGATGCGCTCGTCATGAACAATGGCGACGTCAAGACCGTCCAGGGATTGAAAATTGAAGCCGTACCTGCGTACAACCTGGTGCACATGCGCAGCAAGGACGTGCCCTATCATCCCAGGGGGAACGGTAACGGATACGTCATCACCTTTGCAGACAAGCGGGTGTATGTTGCCGGAGATACTGAAAACATTCCGGAAATGAAAAAGCTGGAAAAGATCGATATCGCTTTTCTGCCCATGAATCTCCCCTACACCATGTCTCCCCAGATGGTTGCCGCCGCGGCCGAAAGTTTCCTGCCGGAAATCCTCTATCCCTATCATTACGGCGATACGGACACGCTGGAAATCGTGGATTTGCTGAAGGAAAGCGAGATCGAGGTGCGCGTGCGCAACATGAAATGAAGCCGCCGCGCGCCAGTGCCATGATGCCGCCGAGGAAAACGTCCATGGAACGGCACGCCTTCATCCTCGCCAACACGCGTGTTGCCGTCCCGCTGCTGTGTCCGGAAATCCGTCTGCGCCTCATCACTCCGGCCTGTCCCCTGTGGTCCGCTACTGAACAGGACCTCGCCCAGCTGTCCCTTGCAGATCCCTACTGGGGCTTTTGCTGGGCGGGCGGGCAGGCGCTGGCGCGCCATGTGCTGGACCATGCGGCAGGGGTAGCGGGCCGACGGGTTTTTGTGTTCGGCGCCGGCTGCGGCATTGATGCCGTTGCCGCCGCCAAAGCCGGCGCCCAACGTGTTTTGGCCTGCGATATCGACCCCATGGCCGCCACGGCAACCCAAATCAATGCGCTCCTCAACAGCGTATCGCTGGTGACCACGACGGCCGACATGATCGGTTCCCCTTTAACGGGTTTCGATGTGGTGCTGGCCGGGGACATGTTCTTTGATCCGTCTTTGGCGGCACAGGTTTTTTCCTGGTTTGGGAGGCTCGCCAGAGACGGCCTGGAAATACTGCTGGGCGATCCCGGGCGCGGCAATCTGGGCGGTCAGCCTCTGGTCAAGCTGTTCTGCTGCATGGCTCCGGCCGACGTGGACATGGACGGCAGCCGCCTGCAGGAAACCACGGTGTATGCGTGGCAAAGGGATGGGCGCAAGCTCTGAAGGGCCGCAGAGACGCACAGATGCTGCGGAGTAGTTTGGTGTGGAACCGCTTAGGGTAATATGCTACATCTAATCGGGTCCCCGGGGTTGATGCTCGTGCAGGTATGAAAAGTTGATGGTTGGCCGCGGATGGACGCAGATGAACACAGATTAACGGCAGGGTTTGCCTTCATCGACGGTTGTCTGCGGCTGCAGGGGTGGAGAGGTCGGGGGGGGGATCTGCCCCATTATCGAGCAGTCTTTTGACGTATCAGAAAGGAAAATTGCTCATGCCGTATGGAATAGAACAATCCAGAGTCGACAGCGTACTGCTCGACGGAAAGATCAAAATCGCCGTTTATCCTGAAATCATGAAAGAACTGGGATTGCAGCCCGATCAGACGATCGATGAAGAGACGGCGAAAAAGATTGTCGCGGAAAATGAGAAATACTACCTGGCCAAGAACTAGGTTTTTGTTGGCCGCCGATGAACGCAGATGCACACGGATGTGAACAAGAGATCTGCGTTCATCGGCGGCCAAAATCATCCAGGCGCGGGGTGGGTGAGGTACCGCTTTTTGTGCCGCCACCCGCCGCGGCTTCGGAGCTGCCGGCGGCCTCAGTCAAAAAGCCATTTGAACAGGGAAAAGCCGATGGCGTCGGGATTGTTGATGATGGGGTTGCGGCTGGATTCGGTTACGGCGATGGTATCCGCCTGCCCGTAGAAGTTCCTGGAGGCGGTGATGCGGTAGCTTGTGCTGCCGACCGATGTAATTTCCACGGTGTAGTTGTTTGGCGTGGAATAGGTATCTTCGCTGCAGTCGTTGCCGAAGGTGGGCAGGCAACCGATGGTTCCGGCATAGCGGTTGTTTTCGGCGAAGAACAGCTCCTGGTCCATCCTGCCGCGCATGAGCGCTTCGACCGCTTCCGACTGAATCGCGCGGTTCCTGTAATTGACGTAGGACGGTACGGCCACTGCAGCCAGTATGGCTACGACGGCAACCACGATCATCATCTCGATGAGGGTAAATCCCGATTCGTTGATCCTCCTGCTCCTCATGATCTGGTCCCCTCGATTAAGAGTTATGCCTGTTAAGGCAAGAAACATGCATTTCTATGCCGGCAGTCACCGATGGGTTTCGTCACGCTTGGGCGCGACTCTGCCCATCCTACATCAACGTGGTTACGGCCGGTGCCGCGATGCCGTAGGATGGGTAGAGCGAAGCGAAACCCATCAGCAACGCCTGCAAACAATGAAAAATCTAATGCTTAACCGCTATATCTCTGCCGGGTACAACTCGCCATGAAAGAAGCTCCCCCTCGGCATTGACCGTGTCCGCCATGCACGACCTGTTGCGTGGAAGGGTGCTGTGCCTGTCCTTGCCAACTTTTGGGAAAAGAGCAGGTACATATCCTTAACCGATATACCACTGACGGGCAGCCTGCTAGAGATTATCCCGCCAAGACAGGGTCGTTACCACAGTTGAGAGCTGGTTCGCATTCTCTATCGCTGTGCTGCTGTATTTGATGCTTGGATTTCCACTCAAATCAATTGTGGCGGGCTCGGTACCCGCCACAATGAGCGTTCCAAACAAGTCCGGTGTTCCGCTTGCCCAGCTGATCTCAGCGTCCTCATCATCGCTGTTGGATAGAACAATGATCACCCCTTCAAAGTGGAAATTCCCGGTGAAATGCACTCCATCGGTCACGATCAGAATTCCGGCGCCGTCCAGGGACCCAGAGAAGGTGACTTTTTCGCTTATGTAGGTTACCTGAGGCTCATCCCGCGTACCAAGTGCACTTTTCCCCTTGGCATCAGCAGCGCTATAGGTGACCGTATTCTCCATTGTCATGAGCCGATTTGCGAGGTCGATCCAGTATTGATTGTCATATTTGGGAATTCCAACGACAATACTGTCATCGCAATATTCCTCTGTACATCCGTTACCATCGATGTTGTTCTTTTTCTTGCCACTATTGCCACTATTGCCACTATTGCCGCTGTTGCCGCTGTTGCCGCTGTTGCCGCTGTTGCCGCTGTTGCCGCTGTTGCCGCTGTTGCCGCTGTTGCCGCTGTTGCCGCTGTTGCCGCTGTTGCCGCTGTTGCCGCTGTTGCCGCTGTTGCCGCTGTTGCCGCTGTTGCCGCTGTTGCCGCTGTTGGTATCCATGCTTACAGCGTTTTCGCTGAAAATGCCCGGGATGTTGGAACCGTAAGGGGGAGTTGTGGTTCCGTCACATGAGGAGCCCTTGCAGTTGAAAGAATCTGGAAGGTGATGGTTAATCCCTGAAATAGTAGCTGAACCGCTCAAGTCGACAACGGGAGATTCAGTGTATACACCCACTGCGCCGTCCGGCACCAGCGGCACCAAATCTTCTTTTTCGATTTCCACCTGGATGATTTTCACTGCACTACCAACTCTGCCGATGGAGGTGACAAAGACTCGGTTGTTTGAGTCTCCCCACACTTCTCCATCGCCGTCACCGTCACAACCGTTGAGGTAGTCCATCGGGCAATCCGTTATGTGGACGGTGTAGCTTCCGTTACTGAAAGTCCTGTTTTGCAGTTCGGCCAACCTGCCGTTGTCGCTGGCGGAATCCTTGTCATCGTCGGCGCCCTCCAAAACGTCGTTGAACGACTTCTTCCTGAGCAGACTCTTGGTATGCTCGATGCCCGCTTCGGCAACATAGAAAGCTTGCAGTTTGAGTTTGTAATTGGCCGCTACGCGCATTTCGGTTGCGCTTTGATAGGCGGCATAGACGGCGGTGAGGGTCAGCAGGACCAGGATCAGCAGGGAGATAACCAAAACGTAGCCGCCCTGTTCCTTGACGATCGAAGCCCTGGTTCTTGCAGCCATGGTAGAGACCTCCCCAAGAGTTCCGCAGCAACCAGAATGGATTGCTACTTTGCCTTGATACATGTGAACGATATGCTGTGAGGTATGTCATCTTTGTCTGTCCATGAGACAGTCACGGTTATGGTGGTGGTGTCATTAATGGGCGTATTTTGATTACGAGACCAGTTTACCTGGAAGCCGTCAATGGCCTGCGGAATAATTTCTGCGCTGAGGAGGTCATTATAAGGCATCCCCAGCAGTTCCTCCATTTTGCTTTCCGCCAGGTTGGTCGCCGCGGTCAACTGGTTGGCGGCAGAATTGCTGCCGACGGTAAAGAGCTGCAAGTTGAGAAAGGGCACAATGCCGAGAAAAAAGATCAACAGGGCCACAAATATCTCCACCAGGGTGAACCCTCGTGGATCCCTCAGCGGGTTCACTCTACAATCCCATGTTGCGGCAATACACTGTTGTTGACAAAAGCCTGCGGCGATACCCGTCATTTACGGTAATCCTCTGGTTGGCCACCGCATAAGTGGTGTTGTTGGTAAAATTCGTGTCGGGCTGTTCGCTGCGGCCCAGCAGCCAAATCTTGACGGCTCTTATGGCGTCTAAGGGTATTGTGGGATAGAGCGGTACGCCGGCGGGGTTATCCAGCTCATCGACTTCGCCGTCGTGATTGGTGTCCAAATTGAGGTCCAGTTCACCATCGGAATTGTTGTCGACCGCCCACATGGGTCCGTCATCATGCGGATTGGCCTTGTCAAGGGTACCATCCCCGTCGGCGTCGAAAGCATAGGCGAAACCAACGGCCTCGATGTTTTCCGCGATGGAATAGGTTGTTTCTTTTTCCTCTTTCTTTTCTTCATCCTCTGCTGATTCCGATAGCGAATATCGTCTGCCCAACGTCTGAATGCCATCTGCATCCGTGTAGAGGAGGTAGGTGATGGTTTCATTCTTATCATTGCAGTCGCCGTCGGCTTCTTCATCGAGCTCATCTATTTCTCCATCGCCGTCGTTGTCGACTCCATCGCTCTCGCCGCCGGTCACATCCATGGCAAACCTGATCTCGTCATTTTTAGCGGTCAGGATCCAGGTACCGCAGGATGCGTTGGAAGTGACGCGCAGGGGATTGTATCCGGCCATGCGAATTTCTCGTGTCATGATGTGCATGGCGGCCCTCACCTGCTGCTGCATTTCCGTGACCTGCTCCTGGCTGATGGCGGCTTTCTGCTGTGCGGGAAAGGTCTGGTAGATGACGGCGGTCACAACCGCCGCCAGCATCAGCACCACCATGAGCTCCACAAGGGTCAAGCCGTCTTCATTGCCAGTCATCGCCGTTCCACTTTTTCATTTTTATGACACCCGTATTCGTTGCTCCTATAGCAAATGCCGCGCCGTCACTGTTGGCAAGATAGCAGTAGCCGCTCTTGGAGGGCAGCCCCAGGGAATTGAAAGTTACCCGATCACCACTGAAGGTGACAGGTTCTGATGGCTCACTGGAAGAAAAAGGATTTTTCTTGTTGGTCGCATCGTGGGTGGCGGAGCCATGACCGTAAAAAACTCCCTTGTCCAGGGAAATGGCATCCCCCTCATCGACCCATTTGCCGCTCGAGTCCTCTACCTGAAACCGGTAGGAACCGTCGGCGGTATTGAACCGGATGGCCCAGTCCCGGTTCTCTCTGACGGCGTTCATGCGAGCCTTTTGCATATCTGTGAAAAGGTTCTTGGCCGACCCTCTAAGCCGATACAGGTTGAGCCAGCCGGAAACATCGAAAGAGCCGGCCGTCACCGCCGCCATTATGCCGATAACCGCCAGCACGACCATGAGCTCGATCAGCGTCAATCCGGAACGGTTCTTATGTGGGCCTGGCATGAGTCGCTCGTCATCCTGGAGTGGTGAGAGTCAGCGTTGTAATGCAGAACAACATGGCAGAAAATTGCTCAACATGCAAGACTCGTTCGTTGCCGGAACCATTCAGGCACTGATCAGCCAAACCGACGAACGCCTCACCATCACCGGTTGCCGCCATTACTTGCAGCAAGTCGTGATCTAAGCAAATAAACTGCCAGGCAAGCTACTGGTTAAAGAACTATAGCTTGCAAGATAATGTTTTTGGTGTGGGTTGGGTATCTCAACCCAGCCTACTTGGAAGCCAAAATCATTTTCTTGAGCCGTAGAGATTCGGCACAGGGGGGAGACTGCAGGGCCGATGACCCTGCAGTGATGGAGATGATTGGCTGAGGGTGAGTCACAGGATGGTGACCGACGATTTACAGGAGCAACTACAACCCCTTCTTGTTGGTAATGTAGAGATCTCCCATCCCCGAATATTCTGCACAACCGTCTGTGGGCTCCCTGGGGATGACGGTTATATGTATCGTGTTGAGACCAGTGTGGACGCTCTCTTCCAATTTTAGCCCGTTCAAGTCGATTTTTACCACCAGATGTCCTACGCTGTCCCGGGTGAGCTCAATGAACTCAGAGGCCATGGCGAATTCATTGTCGTTGACGTAAACGAAGGCTTCGGCCGTATTGACGTATCGCGCATAGGTGAGCACCCTGACATAGTGGGCCACTCCACCCGCATCGATATTGACTTGAGACGGCGAGACTTCGATGTTGACGGGGCAGGGATCGGACGGCAAGTCCTGCCCATAACCGTCGGTCCCAGACCAAATGGACAAGGTGAGAATTACGATCAGACAACCGACGGACAAAACAGTTCTTTTCAAATTCACTCCACTCATTTCACTCCTCCGTTCGTCAAGAATTAATTTTCTTCCTTCCAGCCTTTGACCTGCAGGGGATTTTCCGGCAGTTCGATTTTGATTCTGTGGATGCGGGCATCGCTCGTTTGCACAAAAAGGTAATTGCCTGAGGAATCCAAGATCGGCCGACTGGGCATGCCGGGGCCAATGTAGGCGCGCACCGCTTTGGCGTCCAGGCTGCTTGTCATGGCATCTTCATTCCATCCGCCGCTTCCCAGCCACGTGTAGCTGAGACCCGAGCTGCTGAACGGGTCGACGGTGAGGTTCAGGCACTTGTAGTTGACGGCGTAAAGGTAGGCGGAGCCGCCCGCGGTGCACACCGAGTTGGTGTTGGGAATAAAGGTGGTGAAAAAGACCATGCCGCCGGCAGCCAGCGCCGAATCGACCACCCGCTCGCCGTCTCCCACCAGATCAAGCAGGCATGCATAGCAATCGGTGCTGCACGGTGCGGTAACGTCGGTCCAGTTGCCGGCGGCGCTGCAGTCGGCGGCGCAACCGTGCCGGTCGAGGGAGACGGTCATGCTGGATGAATTGCCGCAGGTAATGGCGGTCGATACAGTGCTGGGGGATGTGTCGACGGCAGGGTTGAAGGACGTCAGGGGAACCGAGAGTCCGTAAAAGGACATCTTGGCCTCATCATTTCTGTCATTTTGAGTGCCCTCGATATTGTCGAACTTTCCCGTCCCGAAGTACAGCAGCAGGTGGCCGTCGGCCGACCGCATCGGTTTGTCCAGAGCGGCGCTGGGTGTAACGGTAATCGGCTGGCGACTGCCGCGAAATCCCCAGGGTGCGCTGGGACTGGAGGCGTTCTTGGTTTCCCAGATATCCAGTCTGAGACTGGATGCCGAAGCGGGATCGATGGCGAGACCCCAGAGCAGGCCGCTCAAGTCGCCCACGTATATATGGTCGACGGCCCCGTCCGAAGTGAATATCGGGTATCCCGAACTGTTCACTCCGCTCCAGACATCGAGGGCGATGGTATTGGCCATGGCATTCGGGATGAAGTGGGTACCGCCCACCGATTCAGGCGTTGTCGGCCAGCCGGTGCTGAATGTCTCCGAGGCCTGAATTTTTGGCCAGACATACTGCAGGATATTGTTCCCGGTTTCCATGTCGATGATGAAAAGATGGGGCTTTTGTAACGGGGTCAGGTCAATGTCGTCTTCTTCCGTCGAGATGAAATGGCTCGATTCGTAGACTCGGTATCCGCCTCCGGCGAATGCAAACCAGCGGTCGGTTGCGCCGTGATTGGCCGCGGTGGGGGGATCCGGATGGGTGTCCGGGTCGGCATCGTTGGGGGCCAGAGTGAAAGCGGAAAAAGAGAGGCTGCTGCTCAGGTTGAGCCTCCCCACGTAAGGGACGGACCAGGAGGTGGGCAGCGTCTTGATTTCAGAGTAGTCGGCGGAGCTGTAGCAGAGCACGGGATCGCCGGAATCTTGGTCGATCGTCAGCAGGTTCCGGATGGTCGAATACTCCCAGAGAACTCGAGGATAGCTGGATTGGGCGATATCAGCGGAGTTGATGGCCGAAGGGTCGGTGACGTCCAGGGCAAACAGCAGATCGCCTCCCCCACGCAAACCGCCCACGATGACTGTTCTCCATTCGCGTGTGCCGTCGTGATTATGGTCGATGTAGACATCCCATGCCTGCGGTGACAGATCCACCATGAACCGATGTTTACACCCCGGGTCATTGCCGTAGCTCGGGCCGGCCAGGGCCTTCAGCTCCGACAGCAGGCTGCTTGGAATGTATGCCCACAGCTCTTTGCCGATCTGCGGATCATCGTTGGGGGTGTAGACCCACTGGCCATCCACGTATTTGCCGAGCAGAAAGGCGTGGATCATGCCGTCGTTGGCGCCGACGTAAATCACCTTGTTTCTGGTCAGGTAATTCTCCCGGTAGGTGTAAAAGCATTGTTTGGCGCTCGCGTCGCTCAGGTTGGGAATGCATTCGTCGCTGCTCCACTGGCAGTAGGGAGACGGACAGTCGCCCGCAGTCGTGTAATTTTTACATGCGGCAAAGTTTGCACAGCCGCTGCCGATAACGGTCGGGTCAACCGATGCCAGGGACGGGGCGCCGACCACCACCGGCGTCGAATAGACCACATCGCCCAATATCCATTCGTTGCGGTTGCGGGCGGTTGTGCCGTCATAGGTGGTGGTCCCCAGTACCCAGTTGATGAGGTCGGTTGCCGTCGGTTTGCATTGCGCCGCGGCCGAATCCCACCAGCAACTGGAGCCGGAGCAGGTTTCTGCAGAAGTGAAAGAGTCGCAGTCGGCGCCGGCAAAATCGATGTCGTTTGCCAGGTGGGAGCGCAGTTTCGCTTCATTGGCTGCTTCGAAATTGACTTTAGCCAGGTTGTTCGACTGATCCGCGTCGCGGATGTAGGTGAAGACGTTTCTATCGCCGGCAGCCGGCATGATGGCCGGGTCGCCCGCGTCCCAGCAGTAGCCGTTGGCCTTGTCCGTGGCGGTGCAGAATTTTTCCGCATCTTCCAGGACGCTGAGTGGCCGCTGGAAGGTGTACATCTTGCCCACACACTGGTTGTTCATCCAGTTGCACCCCGAAACGGCCGCGCATTTGGGCTGCGTGTTGTACTCTGAACAGCCGTCGTAGGGGATGTAGACCTCCAGATGCCCTTTCCAGTCGATATTGGAAGTGGCCGCGTCTTCCGTCTCGAAGCCTCCGCGCACAATCAGATCATCGCTTTCCATCTCCTGGGTTACGGTGGCCACGGCACCGGCCGCCCCCACCGAAGCGATTTCGTAAAAGATCTGCGTCAGGGCGCGCTCCAGCTCATAGGCTGTTTTTGCTTCGACATAGTTGTGGCCGTCCCATTCGCCCGGGTCCGGAAGATCATTGTCGTCGGCATCCACAAATCCGCCGTACTTGGCGATGTGCCAGAGAAGGTTGATGTCATTGGGAGGCGCTTCGCCTCCAAGGGCGTAGATGGAATAAAAATTCAAATTGGCGTCATGCTGCTCCCCGCTGCGCTCGGGGTTCCAGATGCCGTTGTAATTATGCGCCCAGTAAGCCACCGCAACGCCGTAGGTGGTCCCGTGCATGGGCAGCGATCCGTCGAAATCGGAACTCATGCCCAGACTTTCAAGAACCGCGGAGGCGTTGAACGCGTTTACGCCCTCTCCGGAGGGCTCCCAGCCGGTGGCGTTGCCGTCCCGCGGAACGTTCTCATCCATCGTCGAGTAACTGTCCGAAATCAGTACGACGTTGTTGCTCTGGCAAAAGTCCTCCACCGGACTGGTGTAGGAAAGATTCTCTGTGTAGGCCGAATCCAGACCGCGAAAATAGCGGGTACCCTCATAGAGCGTTTCCCCAATGGGAGTCCAGTTGCTGTAACAGGTGGTTGTCTCACCCGTTTGTTCACAGGGCTGCCGGTTTATCTCGTCGATGATGGTGGAATTGTCCAGTTCTACGGCAGAGAGCACGCTCCCTCCATCGAGATCATCGCCGCTCGTATAGCCGAACCGGGTATAATCGGCGTCATCGAATTCAAAGGCGCTGCCGCGCGGATTGGTCGCCAGCAACCCGAGCTTCACCTTGGATTTGACTTTGTGCAGGATTCCTTCCGGCGCTTCGGCCAGCTTGCGGCGGTTGACCATGGTTTTCAAAGGGGTGTCGCCGTCGCCCAGCAGCAAGGCGTCCATGCCCGCTTCGACCAGCATGGCCGGAATATAGAAGTATTCCGGGTCCTGGTCGCTTAACAGAGTGTTGGAAGGGTCCAGGGGACTGACCTCGGGGAGTCCGTGCTTGGAGCAGAAATTGAGAAGCTGATGGGCTACGCAGTCGGCGCCGTCGGATGTGTCGCCGTCACCGTCGACATCGTAGAGATCTCCCCAGCTATGATCATTGCCATCCCCGGTATAGCACCACCCGATCCCGATTTTTGCTTCGTCGGGCACCTCGTCGGGAGCTTCCTCATGGTCGGGGGGGTTGTCGGCATCGTAGGGATAGATGGAGCAAACCAGGCCCGGATTGAAGATGTCCCCGAGCAGGTCCCAGCGGATCGAGCCGCCGTGTTGAACTTGATAGTGATAGAGCCCCTTGCAGATGGACTGGATGCTCTGGATGTCGCCGTCACTGATGACGTCATCCTCTGATCGTGCCAGATCGCGGCAGGTCAGGAGCGAATGGACAAAAGCCGAAATCTTGTATTTATTTTGTTTGGCGACGCTTTCGCTGTCCCAGTCATAGTCCATGCAGCCCTTGATGTATTGCTTGCACTGGCCGAACGGTCCGCTGTCAAGCGTTGAGAAGCAGGTGACGGCGTTCAGGCAATCGTCCATGGCGCAGTCAAAATCATCGGCCACGGCGTACACTTCTATGGTGGTCTGTCCTCCCGGCGAAAAGCTCAGGGGACCGCTGTCCGTCTCTGGTCCCTTGATGGCAAACGCATAACCCGACCCTTCCAGGTACCATTCCTTTTTGTCCTGAACCCAGCATCTGACCTGCTTAATGAAACGCCTTCCCACGCAGCCTCGTGATTCACCCAGGAGCCCGCTTGCGGAGCCGAAGTTCTCATACTTGCCGCCGGTCAATACTTTCTTCTCGACGTCCAGCTTCGACATGGTCAACCAGTTTAACAGGTTGCCTCGGGCGAAAAACTGGTTCGAACTCCCAACGCAGTAATCCTGCTGTGATTCGCTCCGGTTCAGACACCCGATGGCCGGTGCTGTTGCGGCTTGCTCGAAGTAGCCGGCATCCTTGTATTCATACCAGGCATCGGGTTGATAGTAGCCGTAGTAGGTTTGGCCGGGAAACCCCTCGCGCGTGTAGCCATCAAAGGGAGAATCATAGGTATCGTCGTAGCACAGGGACGGCCTGCACAAGAAAGTAGCATTCTTGTCCTGCTTGCACTTGGGCTTACCCGGTTCTTCCTTGTTGTTGCACACGTAAGCCAGGTCATACATGCTGGCCGAATTGTCCAACACCAGCAGTACGTTGGGAATGATGGATGCGCTCACAAAAGGCGGCTCCGAGCATTGACCCGCGTGACCGGTTCCAGTGAGCAGGAGAGCGGTGCCGAGCAGGAGCGTGAGCGACACGAGGCAGCCTTTGGACGAAGCGATACGGAACGTGTTCGTGTTATGCCACATGGAGTCCTCCTGCACCCATCGCGGTCGGGCGAACCACGATGGAAGTCATTGGGTCACCTTCTTTGCCAGGCTCACAACCGCCGTGGTGGCATCTCCCTGGGACGACGGCAGTGCGATGCGCCCTTCGCCCCGGCACATGTAGTGTACATTGTGGAAGGCGGAATAACCCTGCCAGTTGAGCATCCACCCGGGGCTGGGATTCTTGTCGTATCCCGAGTAGTAGATCTGCGGAGTGACTTGACCGCCGTTGAGCTGGCGCGCTGCGTAGCTGGGTGATGAAACATTCAACGCTTTGGGGATGCTGGTGTTCAAGTGGGCGGAAGAGGGGAATAGGGTGTTCATTTTAATGCAACGCAGACCCAGGTTGAGAGCCGCTTCCGCCAGGTTGAGCACGGACTCGTAGCGGGTGGTGGCAGTGCTCACCCGGAACGCCGTTTTGCTCTGCAGCAGAAGCCACATGCCAAGAAGACTCAACAAGCCGGTCAGGCATATCGCCAGCACCATGGCCATGCCGCCTTCATCTCCAAGTTTAGCAACCGGTTTCATATACAACTCTCATATACGGGTTTAGGTCACCAGCGTAGGCTGGGTAGAGCGCAGCGAAACCCAACAAGCGCCGGGCGGTCTAACGCAGTTGCCGGGTTGCGTCATGCGCAACGCGTGACTCTACCCAACCTGCGCCCCTGCAAGTCCGCCGCATGGCGCACATTCCATTGTGCAGAGTGGCACTAATTGTTGCGGGACGTGACCTGCACGACAAAAGTGCGGTACGTGTACCCACATTCCTCAGATCCGAGCGCGGCGGCGGCCCGGTTCTCCACCGCCGGTCGACAGTGTTTGGGGTTATTTCTCAATGCCCTGTCCTGATGGCCGGTCCTGGTCACCAGGGTATAGCGAATCAAGTCAATGTCGGATGGATTAAAGGAAGCCGGCGCGCAATTGTCTTCGGTGCATCCGGCAATTCCATACCAGGTACCGGCCCGATCGCGGTAGGCCACCTGCAGGTCGACGACATTGGTTGCCAGAGGTCCCTCCGAATGGCGATCGCTGCGTCGCAGGACCCAGCGAGAAGCCGTTCCGTCCGGGTCGCATGCGGCATTGCTTCCGTCGTCCACGCAATAACGGATAGCCGGTGCCGCAACCGTCCCCGAGAGCTCTCTATCCAGGTTCAATGTGGCCTGGTTGCCGGTCACCGCCGTTGCGGTGATCGCGGCAATCTTATTGGTGAGCGCATCACTGATCAGGTAGCGGTGCCCGGGGCCGTCCTCACCCACATCCGGCAGGTCCCGCGTCCCGTCCCCGTCGAGATCCAGAGGATCTTCACTGCCATTGCAGGTCTGGAATCCGCAGTCCGCCTCCACGGTGACACTGTTCTCCTCCAAACCTGATCCGATGATCGTGGCGCAAAGAGCGTTGTCCGGGTCCTTTAAAAGATTGCCGGCCTTGATCAGATCAGCGGCGTTGCCGCTCACCCTGACCATGTTGACGTCATTGAGGTAAATCTGGTCGCACCCATTGGCCCCGCCGTCCTCAAAATAAAAGGCCATTTGGGGACGCACCGCCCAGCCCGCTTCCATCAGTTCCCGTTTGATGAGCTCGACGACGGGCGGCATGGCTTCTTGAATTGTGTTAAAATCACTTTTATTGACGTAGCTCTTGTATTGGCCGGTGAATATGGAAATGCTCAGCGTTGCCACCAGCATTGTGACGCAGATGGAGACCATGAGTTCCACCAGGGTCATCCCGTCACACTGGTACATTCTGTCGGATCTTTTAGACACAATCCAGACCTTTAGTCCAAATCAACCAAGATGGTCGCCACCCGGACGTTGCGTTCTCGGTCCTGCACTGTTCCGTCCAGTAATTTGATTCTTTCCGGCCAGGAAACCGTGACAAAAATCTCCTTCTGCCAGGGTTCGATCACATCCGCCGTCCAGACGATGTCGAAGGGTGCCGCCGAAGAGGTGTCTTCTCCATCGAAAACCGTCGCAAAACTCTGGGCGCGCAACTCTTCAAGTTTCTGGTTGGCAAGAAACAGGGCGCGCGATTCATCCCTGTTGCGCAGGTCGGTCCTGAAGGAAGTGAGGTGCAATCCGCACAGGGCCACGAATGCGATGGCCATGACGGTCAAGGAAACCATCACTTCCACCAGGGTGAAGCCTTTCGATTTGCTAATAACCATCATTGCAGCGCACACTGACATCTCCAAGGGAGACGGTGACCGCACAGCAAACGCTTGAGTCCACGTTCATGCAGTCGGTGAGACTGGCTACGGTGTCCGGCTGAATACCTTCGGCCAAAAACAAAACCGATACACTCTGGGCGGCCGGGGCAGGAGCAAGGAATCCTCGCACATCGTAAGTGAAGTCCGGGTCGGGCAGATTTGCATCACCCAGGTAACCTCCTGTGACTCCGGGGAATTCTTTGTCGGCGTTGACCTGCATGATGGTAAAGTCGCCGTCATCGGAGTCGAGGGTGCGATCACAGTTGGTGTCGAGAAAGGCGCTGTAGAATGCACTGCCGGGGTTGTATGTAAGGGTATGGCAGGCATGTTTTTCTATGGCGCGGATACGCGTTTCTCGCAGGTGACCCGCAAAGAGGTTGGCCGCCCCACGAGCCTTTTCTTTGGTTATCCAGGAAGAAAACCCGGAATAACCGACACCGGTCATGAGGGCTACCAATGCGACCACCACCATGCTTTCGGTGAGAGTATAGCCGCGGTTATTGAGAGTTTGCCGGAGCGATTTCATGCGTGGCGTTCCTTTCGGCTTGCTGCCGTCCTACCCTGATCTGGTAAGTGAGAAGGGTTTCAGCTCCATGTACGTCACTGGCCGATAGAGCTACATCGAAAGTTCCCTGTTGAGCGGGTCCGAGAACCCAGCGAAGGGTTTGAGACTGGGGGTCCATGCGCATACCGCTGGGGGATTCAGTCAAAGAAAGCGTGACGGCATCTTCTTCCGGATCGGACACGTGGATTTGCGCCCGGTACTGACCTGCCTGGTCAAGGCTTTGGCTCAGCAGTCGGAGCTGGGGCGGAGCGTTCCCCACAAAGGTCGAGCAACTCCTGGCAGCCTCCGGGGAGAAATCGTCCGCCGGCCTGACCTGCAGTTCCACAAAATCATCGCGGCGGATGGCTTGATTCAGGTGCGGATCACCCGATTCCTGAACTTTTTGACCGTTGATCAGCCACAGGTAGTGGAGCATCAATTTGTGTTGCTCCTCTCGGGTAAATTTTACTTGGGCCGTGAGTCGATCGCCGGTGGCAGGATTACTCGGTTGCAGGGTAACCTCAAAGCCTGGTCCGGACGAAGGGGCCTGAAGAGTCCCATTGTTCTGCCGGTCGTCGGCTTTGATGGAAACGGGTGCGACGGCCGAGTTCACCTGTGTTGCCGCCGATTCCTCTGATGTCGCCTGCTCAGCCGGCTGCCCGGGCGGTTGCTCTTCATGCTTCGAGCAGTTGCCAAACATCAGGCAAACCGCCGCAGCCACGGTGAAAATTTTCAGATGATGTTGGATGCTTCGGGGTCGCATTCGATCTCCGCCTGACAGCGATTAATCAAACAGCCACTTGAAAAGCGAGTAGCCGATGGCCCCGGGATTCAGCACGCTGGGATTCTGACTGGTGCCGCTCAGCGTGATCCGATCGGTCCCGGCGTAAGCATAGATTTTTTTCTCCGCCATGACGGTGAAGTTGTTGCTGTCGGCGGATTGAATGAAAATCTTGTAGCCGGCGGCATCGGGGTGCATGTAGGCGTTGGCTCCGCAGGTGTTCCCGAAGGACTGCAGGCAGGTAATGGTGGCGGCATAGCGATAGGCATCGGCCCAGAATACCTCTTGATCCATCTTGGCGGTCATGAGAGCCACGATGGCTTCGCCCTGCTTGGTGCGATTGACATAGTTGATGTACGCCGGGACCGCCACGGAAGCAAGAATGGCGGTGATCGCCACGATGATCATCAATTCGACCAGGGAAAAACCGGCTTTGTCGCTCATGAGAGCATCCTTCTTGCGGCCGTGGGCAAGCCCGTGCAGCGCTGCGCGCTTTCTCTGCCCGTCATTGTTTAACTGTTGGGAAATACTTGAAATGTTTGCCTGTGTTCGAGGGGCGAATAGTGGCTATATAAAGGACCATGGAAACACCTCCCTGCTGTTCTGTCGCGTTGTGCGGCGCACAACACCCGAACCGGAGGTGCTGTGATCGCCCGGCAACCCTGCTACCATATTCCGCTGCCGCGAAACTTAGGCCAGTGGCTTTGCGTCCCACCCTTTCGGATGGTTTGCCTTTTTCAAGCTTTCCATCAACTTGAGTCGACGGTTCGCTTGAAAAATAAGCAAGAAGCACGCCAACGCAAGGGGGGGCAGCGGGCGGCGGCGCGGTCGAACTGTGCCGTGCGGGCCGTGCGGGTGGATTCGATGGCAGCCGCCGCAGCCGTAGTGCCAAAAAATGGTTTTGGTTTCCAAAAACATTATCCTGGCGGCTATAGTTGTATTGCCGCGTGGTCAGCCGAGGGACTCTCGATTACCAGCGGATTACACTATTGAAATAGGAGCGTAATCCAAGTGTGGCGCGATTATGTCTTTAATGTGGCGCGATTTATCGGCCCTCTGTCCGATTCGAGGGCCGACGGAGTGTTTCCCGGTCCCTGTAGAAATTCAATAAACCTATTAAAAACAATCTGTTATAATGTAATCGGAAATTCTTTATGGATTTGGCACCAACATTGCACTTGTAGCAGAAGAAAGAGAAACCAACTCTTTCCTCCTCAAAAGCTAGCCGGTTCTAGCCCCTCCGGCTGGCTTTTTTTATGGGTTGTCGTGAACCGCCATTGTCACCGCCTCAGACTGGAACTCCTCGCAATAACCGTTTATTGGGAGTATGATTTATTGTTTCGGCCACTGACGGGTGCGCATCAACACAGATCAAGCAGGGAGGATTTATGAGTAAGATTCTACTGGGTATTTTGGGTTCTCCGCGAAGATCGGGGAACTCTGAGCTTTTTGTCAAGGAGCTCTACCGCCGACTGAAAGGAGACTGGCGGCTGCAACTGGTGCGTCTGCCCGAACTGGACATTCGTCCCTGCAGGGCGTGTTACCAGTGTCTGATGGAGCAGGGCCGATGCCCGCAGAAGGATGACTTCAATCTGGTGCTCGATGCGCTGGTCGAGGCGGATGCCTGTGCCGTGGCCGCTCCCACCTACCTGCTGTCGGCCAATGCCAGTTTGAAGCGGTTTCTGGATCGAGGTCTGAGCTTTTACGCACACCTCGACAAACTCTGGAAAAAACCCGCTGTGGGGGTGGCCATCGCAGGCATTGAAGGGCTGGAGGGGTCCACCAAGCTGAGTATCGACAGTTTCATCAAACTGCTTCTGGCGGATCACAGGGGGTCGGAAGTGATCTATGGTGCTCTGCCGGGAGAGATCTTTCTAAACAATGGCGGAAAGGATGCGGCTGCCAGGCTGGCAGAAAGGCTTGTGCACGGCGCGCCGCAGGACCAGTCGAAGGTGCCGGCATGTTCGGTGTGCGGTGGCGATACCTTTCGTTTTCTGCCCGAGGGAAAAATTCGCTGTATGCTCTGCAGCAGTGCGGGAGAGTATCAGACGAGGGGGGGAGAACTTGGCATTCGAACCACTGCGGGCGAACACCCGTTGTTTCTCAGCTATGAAGATGTAAGGCGGCATGCTGACTGGCTGCGCGGCATGAAAGATGAATTCCTGAGGCGTCGCCGGGAGCTCAAGGCAGTGGTTCAGGAATACGCCCAGGTGGGCGAATGGGTTCGACCCGAGCCGAGGCAGCAATAGATTGAGGGATGCCGGGCAGCCGATGGTGGATCACGGGGTGGTGGGTTGTGCCCCACCCCTTAAACGCCCGGGTTACCCCGGTCATGGCCGCGGTGGCGGTCTGGCTGGTTGTCTCGGCGGTCTCTGTGTGTTCTGCGGCAAATGCTGACGAATTACCGAGCCCGATCGGGGACCAGCCGGCGTCTGCCGTCCGCCTCCACTTGCACCTGCAAGCCGAAAATGGGCACCAACTCGGCGAAGCTGCGTCCAAAGATCAGATCCAGATTGTCCCTGGGGATGTTGAACTGTTCGCTGAAAAAATTGCGAAAATGGTCTTCGTACGCCAGCAATTCGACCAGTTTGTGGGCGGCGTTTTCACCGTCTTGCTCGACGCGCTTCACCGCCTCCTGCAGCTTGGCAAAGGAACAGCGTTCATGATGCTTGGCAATGACATCGAGCAACAGCTCGACATGGGCAAACAGGTCGCGGCGGGTCAGGTAGGCCTGCTCGGCCAGCTGTTTCGCTGCAGAACCGTCCCAGCAGGCCTGGGCGCGACATTGAAGAGGGCGGTCGGTGTAGATGGAGCAGCGATCGGTTGAGCTCTCCAGAAAAACGCATTCCTGTGTTTCCGGTTTTTCCCGCAGCTTGATGCGCTCGTCCAGCAGAAAAAAAATCTTCGGCTGCAGGGGCGATCTTACCGGTTCCCCCTGGCGCAGGGTCACCAGTTGGTCCCAGGAGATCCTGCCTTCCTTCAGCAGTTCCAGATCCTCGATGTGCAGCGTGGGGCTCCCCCTGCGGCAGCACTCACCACACTGCACACAGGTCGGGAGGATGTCCCTGGCCGCCTGTTCACTATATTCCAGCAGCAGTTTCCACGCCTTCAACCGCTGACTGCCGTCCATTTTGGGCCAACGTTGCATGATGTCATGATAGACGGTGCTCTGCTCCAATTGATATTCAATGCGCTTCAGCGGTATGGACGCTTCCTGTTCTTCGATGAGGTCCTGCAGATGGTCCAGCCAATTCCGGCGCAGCGCCCGGGTGTCCCAATCGGCAGGATAGCCGACGGGGTTCCCTTGAGCATTGCCATGTTCAGAAGATGACATGAGTGTTTCCGCTCCCTGGAGAAAAGTGTGAGTGGGGCTTAGCCCGCAGTTGCAGTTACCGTTGTCTTCTACCCGACCCATTCTAATCGATGGCAATGGCAAGATAAAGCTCCCCTGCGAAAAAACTCATGCAATCACCTCTCGATCAAACGGTCCAGGTAGGCCTTGAGCTGCCCGGCACGCTCCAGCGACGTCCTGGGCAGGCCAAGCCCGAAGCGGATAAAATCGAGCAAGTCATGGGGTAAAGGCAACTGATGGGCGGGGTGCGCAGGCTGGTCGCATGGCGGGGGTCCCTGTGCCTCATCAAACTCAACGGCCGCCGACCTTATCTGTTGCAGCTCCTGGTAGAGACCCTGCGGGGAACAGGCGGCCAGTGAGTTCCTGGACAAAAGCCCGGCCAATATATACCGGTGAGCTCTGGGCTTAAGGTTTGGGGCAAGGAGAAACCTGTGGCGTGCGAGCAGCTCCGTCGAGCTCCAGCCCAGCTCGAGGGACTGCAGGCGCAGTATTTCAAGCAGCCTCGCTCCCCATTCCAGTATGTGGAAGAGCGGGTTGGCGCGGCGGCTGGAATAATAGAAGCTGTTGTATCCCGCAACCAGGGTGAGCCAAAAGCGGCGTCCTTGAGGCGGCAGTCGGGAAAATTCTCGAGCTGGAAGGCAGCTTTCACGCGCGCATTTGCTGCCATAATCGACCAGTTCTCTGAGGTCTTGGCCGCCATTTTGCGCCGGGTGCAGCAGGCAGCCCACTGTGCGCCCACGGGCATCCAGAAAGCCCAGTGCCCAGCAGGAATAGCCCACAATGGGACGATAGCCCGGCCCGTGCGTGAGAAATGCTGCCCGGTTTTCGCTGAATTCTCTGCGCAGGCTGCCGGCATAGTCCAGTGGATCATAGTGCGGCGGGCGGATGGGAGGGCAGCAGCCGAAACAGGTGACCTCGGATGTGGGTGCACACAGTGTGGTCATAGTCGTCATGCTCTACTCGGTTAGACACAAAACTCCATGATCGAGCTGCGGATGGGCGTCGATAAACGCGACTTGGAGAAGGCATTTGTCTTCATCAGCGTTTATCTGCGGCTGTCATCGTGGACATTGCCGGGGACTGACCGCCGCCGTCAGGAAGCTGATCAGCTCTGGTCCGCCGGCGCCATTCATGGCAGATGATTGACAGTTACGGTACCCTCGGTTATGGTTCGCCTCGAAGCCCTGTAGAGCTTCCAAGATCATGTTTTTGGTGCAGGTTGGTCGAGTCGCGCGTTGTGCGTGACGAAGCGAGCTAACAGGCTGCCCCAGAATGGAGTTCTCGGACAAGCTCCGAGAAATACTTGATTCCCAGAGATAATCCTGGAGGCTACAGCAAGGAGAGAAGTATGCCGATTTATGAATTTCGCTGTGTCGGGTGCGGAAACATACAGGAAATCATTGTAACCAGCGGCTCCGAGTCTTTCGAGATGACATGCAGCAGCTGCCAGGGTGAAACCTTTGAGAGGGTGTTGAGCACCGTCAGCTATGCCATGGGGTCCTCCTCTGGAGAGCCCTGCGGCCCCACCGCCACCACCAAGACCTGTGGGCCTGACAAGAGCTGCACCACCATTACGCTGCCGGGGCACAGTCGTTGACCGGGGAATAGTGTTGATATTCCGTCAAATGGTGCCATCGGCTCGCCACTGTGCGATCTGGTCCGCTGAATAGCCGGCTTCAGTCAGCACCGCTTGAGTGTGTTCGCCCAGTTCCGGAGCATGGCTGCGGATGGCCCCGGGGGTCAGGGAAAACTTCGGGGCAATGCCCAGCTGCCGGTAAGCTCCCCAGCTTTCATGGACCATTTCAACGACCATCCCGCGTGCCTTTACATCTCTATCGGCCATGACTTCAGCCAGATTGAGCACCGGTTCGCAGCAGCAGTCGACCGTCGAGAAGAGTTCGACCCATTCGGCCTGGGTCTTGCGCTTGAAGAGATGGGCGATGTTCTGCTGCAGTACTTTCTGATGCGGGCCGGGTTCGAAATAATTGGGTTGATTCCATTCGGGATGGCCCGTCACCTCGCAGAAAACTTTCCAGAATTGCGGTTCCAGCGCGCCCAGCGACATGTACCGCCCGTCCCGGGTTTGGTAGACGTTATAGCAGGCAAAGCCATGGTTCAAAAAATCATCACCCGGCGACGGCACCCGCTGATCTGCCAGGTAGCTTCCCCAGCGCAGGCAGTTCCAGGTCATGGCGCCGTCCGTCATGGAAATGTCGATAAACTGGCCCTTGGCCAATCTCTCCCGGGCGAGCAGGGCGCTCACGATGCTCAATGCCGCCAGCAGGCTGCCTCCCCCGATGTCCGCGATCTGCACTCCAGCCAGGGAAGGGGTGCCCTCTTTGCCGCTGTAGGAAAGCACCCCGTTGCGAGCCAGGTAGTTGATGTCGTGGCCTGCCCTCCGGGAATGAATTCCATCGGCGCCGTATCCGGTGATGGCACAGTAGACGAGGCGCGGGTTGATGGCTTTGAGCGTTGTGTAGCCGACGCCTAGACGGTCCATGACGCCGGGGCGGAAACCTTCCAAAACCACATCCGCCTCTTTCGCCAGCTGCTTGAAAATCTCTTTGCCCTGAACCGTTTTTAGGTTCAACGTGAGGGATCGTTTGTTACGGTTCAGAACCACATGGAAGCCGCTGTTTTGTCCGATCTTGGGAGGCCACCAGCGAATGTAGTCGCCGATTTTGGGGTCTTCGATCTTGACCACGTGTGCCCCCAGGTCCGCCAGCAGCATGGAACAAAACGGGCCGGGAAGCAGCCGGGATAAGTCCAGAATGGTGAAGCCGTCAAGGGCTCCCTGCATGGCCTACTCCTTTGGTGCGGATGCGGCTTGCCGGAGGACAGCGGGCGAAAAGCGGCATCCGGCAGCTAATGTGGTTCAAAACAATGCCCTGGTGAATTCTTCCGGGTCGAACGGGCGCAGGTCATCCAGCCGCTCGCCGATGCCGATATAGCGCACCGGCAGTTGCAGTTCTTCGCTTACGGCGACAATGATGCCGCCCTTGGCGGTACCGTCCAGTTTCGTCAGGATCAATCCGGTGATGCCCATTTCCTGCTTGAACATGCGCACCTGGGAGAGTGCGTTCTGCCCCGTGGTGGCATCCAGCACCAGCAGCACTTCGTGAGGTGCGCCGGGCATCTTTTTCTGGATGACCCGCAGCACCTTCTTGAGCTCTTCCATCAAATTGACTTTGGTGTGCATGCGGCCCGCGGTATCGATCAACACCACATCCACATCGCGGGTGACCGCCGCATCGATGGCGTCAAAGGCCACCGCAGAGGGGTCGGAGCCGCTTTTCTGGCGGATCACGGGAACCTTCACACGCTCCCCCCAAAGCTCCAGTTGTTCTATGGCTGCGGCTCTAAAGGTGTCCGCGGCTACCAGGAGCACTTTCAGTCCCGTTTGTTTCAGTTCATGCGCCAGCTTGCCGATGGTTGTGGTCTTGCCGACGCCGTTGACGCCAATGATCATGATTACGAACGGATGGTGCCTGGCCGGGTCCCAGGGAGCGGCCGGCACGGCAAGGATGTTGCGGATTTCCTCCCGCAGGTGGTCGCGAAGTCTTTCCGGATTGCTCAATTCCTTGCGCTCGATCTTGTCCGCCACCTTGCGCAGCAGCACCTGACTGGTCTTGACACCCAGATCCGCCGTGATCAATACTTCTTCCAGATCATCCAGCAGGTCCGCATCAATGGTCTTCCTGCCGAGCACCAGGCGATCCACCCGGGTGACAAAATTTTCTCTGGTCTGGTGCAGCCTGTCCCGCAGCCTTTTGAAATAAGGTTTTTGTTGCTGGCTGGCGGTTTCCGGCGATTCTGTGTGGGAAGCCACGGGGGCACAACAATCATTCGCATTTTCATGGGTGGCCTCGCCGTCCCGGGGCTCTTCCTCCTCGACCCCGTACGCCACTGTCTCCGCCGCTGGCGCAACCTGAGAATCGATGGGGACTTGTTGGAACGTTCGTTCCTCTCCACTTGCGTTCTTGTGTTTGCGTTTGAACCATTTGAGCATGAATTTGAAATTTCCTCTTGGGGTAGAGTGCTTGCAGTTGATTGGCCAAATCGCGACCGCTCATTTCGAGCATGACCACATCAGTAATGAGCAGCTGAATTCCACCGAATGCGATATGGACCGATTACCCGCACCGTTCAGGTGCCCTCCAAATATTGTATCATCTATATATCCGTGAAGCATAAAATGTCAAAGCCGCGATAAAACGCAACGCGCATCATTGCTTGCCTCCTCGGGGCGATGTGGGCGTTTTTCCGTCAAGCAGAGCAAGCCCGCCAGCGACTCCATTACCGGCTTGTACATAAGGCTATTTCATGCCATAGTTTTTTCTCATGGCAGCGAACCCTTGCATGGGAGGAGATCAAAATGAAGCAGAAGGTGGTGGTGATTTCAATCATGTTGTTCATTGGCGCGCTGATGGTTGTCTTGAACACTCCTCCGGTCTTTACTGCGGGGAGGTTCACCGACAACGGTGACGGAACGGTTACCGACAACGAATTGGGCCTGATGTGGGCAAAAGCGGACAATCAGCGTGACGTCGGCTGGCAGGAGGCAAGCTGGTACTGCCACATGGGTCCACCCGACATTGTGGGAAAGTATAAAGGCTGGAGGATGCCGACGGTCGATGAGCTCAAGAGCCTCTATGTCATGGACCCCAACTACAGGGGATATAAAGCCGCCTGCGGGCAGCGCGTGAGCATCACGCCGGAAATTCGTCTGAGTTGCGGGCAGGTCTGGTGCAATGAAAGGGGACTTACCACGGCGTCCGCCTTTTCCTTTGCCGACGGGATGAAATCGTCTGAAGAAAAGTCCACGGCGGTGGGTTTTCGAGCCTTGCCGGTGAGATCCTTGAGTGCCGATTAATGCGCGAATGGATGCCATGATGCATGAGACCCGCAAGCGCGAGGAACTGGTCCGGGTGTGTCGGCACCTGCAAGATCGCGGGTTGGTGGCCGCCAGCGACGGCAATGTGAGCTGCCGGGTCGGGTCGGATCGGATGCTCATAACGCCGAGCGGCAGGCGCAAAGGGGGTCTCGAACCGCTCGACCTTATCCTGTGCGATGTGAATGAGGGTACCATTGTGGCGGGGCGGGGCGGGGCATCGAGTGAAATTCGCATGCACCTGCTGGTTTACCAGCAACGTGTCGATGTGCAGGCAGTGGTGCACGCGCATCCACCGTTGTTGACCGCCCTGACCCTTGCAGGCATTCCCTTTGCCGCGGAGATACTGCCCGAAGTGTGGCTGTCCATCGGCCAGGTTCCCACAGCTCCCTATGCAACGCCGGGAACACAACAGCTCCCCGCAGCGATCAGCCCGTTTATCAAGTCGTGTCAGGCCATCCTCATGGAGCGGCATGGATCGCTCACGCTGGGGAGCAGCCCGGAACAGGCCTGCATGCGGCTGGAAAAGCTGGAACATGCGGCACACACGCTCTTCTATTGTCACCTGTTGCAGGGGAAAATGCCGCGCCCATTGTCCGAGAGGGATCTGGCCAGGTTGGACGAGGCCCATCGAAAAGCTTCGTCTGCATGACTCCACCGGCTCACAGCCGCCCACGAGAATAGTGCCGAGCCGCCCTGCAGTGTGTTCATGCCGGGCTTGCCGAAGGTTTCACGGCGCCAGCCTGCTGCACAGCTGCGCGACTCTCTGGCCCAATTTGAAGGCGTTTTCCGCCGTTTTGTCGTCGGGGGCGCCCACGCAGGCTACCCCATAATGGCCGGTAGCGCTCATTGGGTCGCCAACGATGATCATGCCATAGATCAGCAGGCACTGGATGATGGACATCATGGTGGTTTCCTTGCCCCCGCTTGCGTCTCCCGATGTGGCAAAGGCGGCTCCCACCTTGTTCTCCATCCTCTTGCGGGTTCCGATGAATTCATCAAATACCCGCTTGAGGTCGGCGGCCATAACTCCGAAGTACACGGGTGAGCCCGCTATGATGCCGTCCGAATGGAGAAAATCATCCTGGGTGACGTCAGCGGTTGATTTCAACGCCACGCTGCTGCCGGCAACCGACTCCGCTCCCTTGCCAATCGCTTCAGCAAGCTTTTTGGTATTGCCGCCCTTGGAATAATAAAGAACGAGAATTTGCATGGTTTGATCCTATCCTTTTGGGGTTTGTCCTACGCCTTTAGGATTCTGGCATCCACAACGACCATTCCTTCCGGGTAGGCAAACACCGGATTGAGGTCGATTTCCATGATGTCTTGATGCTGTTGCGCGATCTCAGCGAGTTTGAGCAGACCGTCAATGAGGGCCTCCTCATCCACCGCCGGATGCCCGCGAAATCCTTTGAGGAGCGGCGCCCCTTTTATTTCCCGGAGCATTCCGGCAGCCTCGGAGTGGTCCAGAGGCAACAAGCGCATGGAGACATCGCGGAACAACTCGACGGTGATTCCGCCCAGACCGAATAAAATAACGGGGCCGAACTGGGGGTCTCTATTCATCCCCATGATGACCTCCAGCCCGGGTGCCGCCATAGCGCTCACCACGGCACCCCTGATGGTGGCCTGCGGTGAACGGGTGCGCACCTGCTGCATCATGTCGTCATAGGCTTTGCGCACATCTTTGCTCGATTGGAGATTGAGCTTTACGCCGCCGAAATCCGACTTGTGCAGGATGTCCGGCGAATCAATCTTGAGGGAAACAGGAAAACCGAGTTGATGAGCAAGGTGCACCGCCTTGCCGGGACTCTCCGCCTGCAGGCTGACAATGCAATCGAAGCCTTTGGACTGCATGAACTGCAGACTTTGGAACAGTCCCAGCTGCGACCGTCCGGCGGACTGCGGGAGGGTATACTGGGCCGGGCGGTTCTTTTTGCCCGCAGGGAGCACTTGCGCCAGGGCTCGAATGCCCCGCTCAGGGGTAGGAAACACAGGGATCCCGCGGGAATGCATTTTCAATTTCTCTGCCCGTTCCACTTCAGCCCCGCCAAGAAAAATGACGAGCTCATTGGAGCCCGGGGTGACCACTTGCGATGCATCCAACACAGGATCTCCAAAGATGATGCCCAGGATGTCGTAGTGGGGCCGGGCCCGCTGGATTACTTCCTGAAACATCGTTGCATTGGCATCACCCGTCAAATCCAGAGGATTGGCACGAATGGCATGAGCGGGAATGACCTCGCTCAGTTCATCGCCAAGCTCTTTGGGCAACGGCGCGACGACCAGCCCTTCCTGTTCGGCGGTGTCCGTGGCGAGTATCGCTGCTCCGCCGGAGGTGGTGACAAACAAGATTCGATTGCCTTCGGGAGGCTCCAGGTAAGCAAAGGCTTTGGCAAAGTCAAAGAATTCTTCGATGGTCTGGGCGCGGCAGATCTTGTGGTAATTGAACAGGGAAGAATAGATGGCGTCGGCGCCGGCAAGGGACTTTGTGTGGGACTCGGCTGCCACTTTTCCCCCCGGGGTGCGTCCCGACTTCAGCACCACCAGCGGCTTTCTGAGAGACTGCAGGACGTTCCGGAAGCGCACCGGGTCCTTGACTCCCTCGAGATAAGCCGCAATCACTTTGGTGTTGGGGTCGTCTTCAAAGTATTCGATCAGCTCGATCTCATCGACATCGGCCCGGTTTCCAAGGCTTACGAAGCTGGAAACCCCCAGTTCCTCGAAAGAAAACCAGTCCATCATGGCTGCGCCCACCGTGCCGCTTTGGCTGAGAATGGCCACGTGGCCTTTGCGTCTGAGCAAAGGCCAAGAGGCGCAGCACGGATGATAGGGATTATTGACTCCCTGGCAATTGGGCCCAATCAGACGTACTCCACCTTGTTTGGCGATTTCAGCGACCTGCTGCTGCAGTCGTTCGCCTTCCGGGCCTGCTTCGCTGAAGCCTCCGGAAATGATGACGGCCGCCTTGACACCCTTTTCACCGCAATCCTGGATGGCCTGCGGGACAAATTTGGCCGGAATGATGACGACCGCCAAATCAACGTCATCCGGGACTTCCTTGATGTTTTTGCTGCATGCCAGCCCCAGAATACGCTCACTCTTGGGATTGATCGGGTAGAGTGCTCCCGGGAATCCACCGTCCAACAGGTTCTTGAGAATTTCGTGGCCCAACTTGCCGGCGCTTTCGGAAGCTCCAATGACGGCGATGCTGGATGGATGAAAAAATGCGGCTAAATCACCCATATCATGACCTCCCTTCAGGTCCAGAATTGTGGCAGAAAAACGCGTCGCTCAAAACCCCATCGATAGCGGACTTCACAGCATGTTTTTGGCCTTCTCCGCCACGCGTGCATTGAACTTCTCCGCCTGAATGATGAAGCGCTCGTGCGTGGCTTCAGCGATTTTTTCAGCTTCATCGAAAGCTTCCAGGTTAAATGTGAGTTTGCGGCCGTCCACCGCGGTCACCTCGGTTGTGACCCGGACTTCCATCCCCAGGGGGGTGGGAGCGAGATGCTTGAGGTTCATGGAAATGCCGACGGATTGCTGCCCCGCCTCGAGATGTTCGTCGATCAATTCAGCCGACACCCTCTCCATTAGGCCCCCGAGGATGGGCGTGGCCAAAACGTCCGGGAGGTTGTGGTAAAATTTCCGGGCGGAATGTTCGGCCAGGGATTTGATCTTGAGTTCACGGGTCATGCCGACTTGCAGTGAATTGCTCATACCTTGCCTCCTCATTGAACGAATGTTGTGTCTGTGTTTAGCGAATTCGCCCCTGTGTCAAGGAGCCGTTCCACTGATTGCCGCGGGGCGGTTCAGTCACTCGGGACACCCCCCCCGCAAGATCGTGTCCGAATTAGCTGGAAGCCTGCTTTATTCTCCTTCTCCACCGCTGCTGATTGGGGGGAGAGGAACCAGCGGATTTGCCCATGCCAACGATCTTTTGGAGCCGGTCGCTGATGGGTTGCCGTCAACAATGGCAAGGGAGTCGCAGCGCAGCTTGAGCAGTCATCCTGTGGGTCGCAATTGACGGGAGCTTGAGTCTGGTATGGTGCCCAATGAACTGGAATAACGTGCAGGGATGATTCTTCCAAATGAAGGCGCTTCTGTCAAGTTCAGGAGAACCCCGAAAGTCGCCTTGACTGCCACTGGAAGCACAATTCCCGGGCGGTTTCCCGGTTATGGAGTGGCAATCGGATAGCTTTTCCCATTGAGCTCCAGGAAAAACTGCCCATGCGCCGGGTCTTCTCCGATCCACTCTGCCAATTGGTAATAGGCGGGACGGGAAAACCGGGCGGGAAATCGCCCTGCACGGATGCGGCAGTAGAGGATGTTTGCGTGACCCACATAAAGCGTCTCGGGGACGAGCCGGACGGGTGCCTTGATGTGACGCAGCGTCAGGAGAATCGCTTCACCTTCTTGCGAGGCGGTGCGGTCCACTCGCGATATCACAAAGGGGGTGTCCGCCACATCCAGAGAACAGCGCTTGCCTCTCCAATCAATGATGAATTCATTTTCCGGGGTCAGGGAGAGATGCTCGTAAAAGAGCTCCAGGATGTCGTCCCGGGTGATTTTGCTGCCCTTATGGAACCAATCCCCTTCCGCGTCTACAAAGATTTCGCAGGGTAAAACCGGGTCATTCACAGCCGCCGAATGCAAAATAGTGTCAAGATCCACTGCTTCACCTCACGTTAAAATACTTTTTCACTGTCCAGCAACAGTGTCACAGGTCCGTCATTGATCAGATAGACTTGCATCATCGCCTGAAATTCTCCGGTCTGCACAGGCACTGAATGCTGCCGCAATCTTTCGATAAAAGCCTCGTAGAGCGGGCGGGCATTTTCAGGAGGCGCCGCTGCGGCGAATGAGGGACGGCGCCCCTTCCTGCAGTCGCCCCACAGGGTGAACTGAGAGACGACCAGCAGCTCCCCGCCGATTTGTACCAGAGAAAGATTCATCTTGTCGTCCTGATCCGGAAAAATTCTAAGATTGACCACCTTGTCGGCCAGATAGACGGCATCTTCCCGAGTATCGTTCCTGCCGACTCCCAAAAATACCAGTATTCCTCTGGCGATCCTTCCCTGCTCTGCACCGTTGATTTGCACGCCGGCTTGAAGGACTCGCTGCAGCACTGCGCGCATGATTCATCTCCCCAAGGAACGTTGCGTTTGACCGGGGCTCGGTAAATGGATATAAGTCGCCGACCGCTGTGGTGGCGTACTATGGGTCAAAATGTTGCGCAATGAGACTATGACCAAGACTCCTTCAATACTCCTGATCAATCCATGGATCACCGATTTTGCCGCCTTCGATCTGTGGGCAAAACCTTTAGGCCTTCTGCTGCTCGCTGCTTTGCTGCGCGAGGCAGGCATCCAGGTTGACTTTGTGGACTGCCTGCAGCGCAACGATCCCCAGACCTTGCAGCATAAGGATACTGTCGGGGGCTGCAACCGCCCTTATGGAACCGGCAAGTATCCTAGAACGTTGATCGACAAACCGCAAGTCTATGCCGACATGCCCCGCAATTACTACCGTTACGGCATTCATCCCGAGAGCTTGGCGTGCAAACTTGAATCCTTGCCCAAGCCGGATCTGATTTGGCTCACTTCCATCATGACTTATTGGTACCCGGGGGTGCAGCAAACCATTGCACTGATCCGCAAGATCTTCCCCCATGTCCCGGTGTGGCTGGGGGGAATCTATGCCCGGTTATGCAGGCATCACGCATTTATCACCAGCGGTGCAGACCGGGTTGTAGTCGATCCATTGCCGCAACTGGCGGAAGAAATTGAAGCCCAGACGGGTTTCAGGCTGACCAACAAACCCCACTGGAATGCTTTGCAATCGCTCCCAATCCCTGCCCTGGACCTTTTGCCGGAATTGGCCTACGCCCCCCTTTTGACCAGTTGGGGCTGCCTCTACAGCTGCCCTTATTGTGCCTCAAGGAAGCTGCAGCCCAAATGGGAAAGGCGCAGCGCGGACGCCGTCTACCGGGAAATCGTCCAATGGCACCAAGACTATGGCATCAAAGATTTTGCCTTCTATGATGATGCCTTGCTGCTCGATGCCGAGAGCACCCTCAGGCCGGCCCTCGAACGGGTATGCAGGGAAGATCTCGAAGTGCGCTTCCACACCCCCAATGCTTTGCACGTGCGCGCCCTCAGCCGCGAGTGGTGTCACCTGCTCCATGCCGGTGGTTTTACGACCATGCGCCTGGGATTGGAAACAGGCCGCTCGGATCAACAGAAGGAATGGGGCAATAAGGTTGATACCACAATGTTTTTTGCAGCCATGCAAAACCTCACCGCCGCCGGTTTCTCCCCTCGGCAGATCGGAGTGTACCTGCTGGCCGGTTTGCCGGGTCAATCTCCACAAGACGTTGAAGATGCTATCACTCTGGTTGGGAGCACCGGTGCCCTGCCTTACCTCTCCGAGTATTCTCCGGTTCCTGGTACGGCCATGTGGCGTGAGGTGCTGGCGACGTGCCCATATGACCTCGTACGCGAGCCGCTCTATCATAACAATTCCTTTTTCGCATGCCGCCGGGAAGACTTTACCCGGGAGGATCTTGCTCAGTTGAAAAGGCTGGCGCGGCAGGCACGCCAGGCGGTCGCAAATGCGAGTGGGGCGGCGTCTGCGTGCGGTGCAAGGGTTGATCGCAGCTGAGGGCGGTTCAAGTGCACATTAGCCGGCAGTTGATTTGCCTCCCCTGCCCGCGGGAAATCCCGGGGGGTGGCCGAAAGCGCAGAGATCGGATCATTTGTGGCGGACAATCTGTTATTTACTTGACGCCATTCCACGGTTTGATATTATCCTACTTCTTCATTTTTAAATATCTGTATTTATTGTAAAATTTGTTATTCAGGCGAGAGGTCAAGTTCGATGCTTTTAGATCCTCAGGAAGGTTTGTACGTGTTTGAAGTGGCGCTGGGTTTCAATATCGACGGCGCAAAACAGTATACGACTCCTTACCTTGTTCAGGCGGATGATCCCGAAGAGGCGGAAGAAAAGGTGCTCGAGTATATTGATGATCTTGATTTTGACCAGGAGATCTGGATTGAAGAGATGAGCGAACCCTTCGACATTGAAGAATATGCCCAACATCTTGAGGATGGAGATGCGCAGCCGTTCCCCCTGCTGGGCGAACTGACCGAGGAGGAATTCAGGGATATGGTTGGCTATTGATCGACCTCACAAAGGAATGAATCGAGTCACCTGCCTGTTGACACAGTGGTAAATGTCTTCGTCGGTTCCATACATTTCGACGATGGCTTTATGATCAATCAGCTTTTCTGTGATGAAGGAGGTGAGGTACAGGCTTATGAAATGAGGACGTGCAACCAAGGTCCTGAGGTTGGCGATCTGCAGCTGCACTTCAAATTCCTCGGCGCCGAGGAGGGTCTCCAGAGAGAACTGAAGCTGCGACTGCAAGTCTTCCATGCTGGTTGTTTCTATAAGCCGCTCTTCTATCAGTTTAATGGCAATCAAACTGCTGAGTTCATCAATATGCTGGCGCAACAGGTGGAGGGCATTCATCCGTTGTGATTCCTTGGCATGATCCAGCTTTGAAATCACGGCGGACTCTCTTACGTTGGGGCGATACTCCCTGGCCATAGTGTTCCCTTTCCAGATATTACAGGTGCAAATGATACATGGTCGACTTCCGGGGCAAAGTCGAAGCAATCAGGTCAACTTGTTTCAGCGCAACTCCCGTCATCTGACCAAGTGCCTGGTGGGCTTGATCCCCGTGCGCCCGCAGTTCCTTCAGATGCGCTATCCAGTAGCGCCAGGCGGCTAACAGTTCGGTTTTGTCCTGAACCACAAAGCTTGCCTGATGGTTCGTCAAGATTCTATGTTCATAATCAACTTTTTGCAAGTTTGGACCATAGAAAACGGCTTTTTTCCAGGCTGCAGGTTCCAGGATATTATGCCCGCCGACAGGGGCCAGCGTGCCGCCGCAGAAAATGAGATCGCCCAGAGCGTACAGCTCAAAGAGAGAGCCTATGCGATCAACCAGAATAACGCAGGTCTCTCTTTTTTCACTGCCCTGGGCAATGGGTGTCAAGAACTGGAAAGGGATTCCTTGTGCTCTCAGCCAGCGACCCATGTTGGGGAGCTGTTCGAGGTGCCTTGGAGCGAAGATGGCGATCAAATCCGGCCGGATCAGGTTGAGCTCGCGGTACACTTCCGGCAGATCAATACATTCAAAGCGACGCAAGCTCCCTCCGACGAGCACGGGAGCGCCGCAGGGGATATCAAGCCTGGTGCGCCATTTCTCCATCTGTTGGGGATGGGCTTTGGTGAGCAGTCCCTCGTATTTGGAGCTGCCCAGCACGAGCGTGCGATCGGGCGGTGCACCGAGCTTTAACACATTGCTGAGGTCATCCTGCGAATGCAGGGCGAGCCATTGAAACCGGGCAAAGATGGGACGAAACAGCGGACCGAATAAACTGTAAATGCGCGCCGACTGCTTGGACAGGCGGCCGTTCAGAAGCACCCGGGGTATCCCGCGCCTGTCCAAGAGATGGTAAAGATTGGGCCAAAATTCGCTTTCCAACGCCACGTAGATGTCCGGCTGAATCAGGTTCAAGGCTTTCTCGATGGGGGATTGAAAATCCAGCGGGAAGGCGAGAACTTGAACCCCCCTGGGCAGTTGTCTCTGGGCGGCAAGAAAGCCCTGATAGGTTGCCACGGTCAGGATAATGCAAGGATCGTCCAGGCGCTCGTGCAGAGCCCGGATGATTGGAGCGGCCCCGCTCACCTCCCCGACGGAAGCTGCGTGCAGCCAGATGCGAGGCTTTCCACGCGGGGTGATGGCGCCGTCATAATCACCGAATCGTCCTCTTGTGAAGCTCGGATCGCTTCCGCTTTTCGGTGCCAGCAGCGGCACAAGGCCCCATCCCGCAGTGTGCAACAGGAGGTTATAAAGTCTACGCATCATGTTCAAGACCGCTCCTAACGGCGCCCTCTGCAGTTAACGCTTGCCGGTCTGTGCAATGGACACGGCTCTTTTAGATTAATGCTACAAAATCTACAAACAAATAATGACGATCGGCCAATGGTTTTCTTGACATTTTTCTTATAGTTTGTCCAAGATGCCGTAGTACCGCAGTCCAAATGGAGGCATGGGCTGGCACGGCTCGATCCGCCGGTTTAACGCGTCCAACTGCCGGTTTTGTTGATGGGGGACGGAGTTCTCGAAATGGAAGCGCAACGATAAGCGAGGCGAAGAAAGGATCACCAATCCAATGCAGCAAGGTGTGCGCATTATCGAGTTATTTCGAAAAGAACGGGAGTATCTGGAGAAGAGCGTTTTGGTGCGGGGCTGGGTTCGCACCAAGCGGGAATCCAAAGCCGGGATCAGTTTCATTGAGGTCAACGACGGGTCCTGTCTGAGGAATCTTCAAATCATTGCGGAGCATCGGGGGTCGGGTTATCAGGAGGTACTTGAAAAGCTGACGACCGGTTGCAGCATTGGAGTGGAGGGCAAGGTCGTCGCTTCTCCGGGGAAAGGCCAGAGCATCGAGCTCCACGCCGCAAAGATCGAAGTTTACGGATGGGCCGATCCCGCCACTTACCCGTTACAAAAAAAGCGCCACTCCTTTGAATTCCTGCGCCAGATCGCCCATCTGCGGGCGCGCACCAACACCATGGGAGCGGTCACCCGGGTGCGCAACCGCCTGAGCTACGCCATCCATCAGTTCTTTCAGGAGCGCGGGTTTCACTACATTCAGACACCCATCATAACCGCCAGCGACTGTGAGGGAGCCGGAGATATTTTCCGCGTGACCACTCTGGATCCGACCCGGATCAGCTCAGCGGAATCGGAAGCCATCTACCAGCAGGATTTTTTCGGACGGCCGACGTATCTCACGGTGAGCGGCCAGCTGCAGGCGGAAATCTATGCCTTGTCGCTGGGTCAGGTGTACACCTTCGGCCCGACTTTTCGCGCCGAGAATTCCAATACCAGTCGTCACCTGGCGGAGTTTTGGATGGTCGAACCGGAAGCGGCTTTTTGTGACCTGCAGGACAATCTGCAACTGGCGGAAAGCTTCATCAAAGCAATCATTGGCGCGTGCCTGGATGAGTCTGCGGAGGACATTGATTTTTTCACGCGCTTCGTGCAGCCGGCGCTGCGTGCAAACCTCGAACACATTGTCAACAGCTCCTTTGAGACGATCACCTACACGCAAGCCATCGATCTTTTGAAGAAATCCACAGAGAATTTCACCTTTCCAGTGGAATGGGGCAACGATCTGCAGGCGGAGCACGAGCGTTACCTCACCGAGAAGGTCTTTCGAAAGCCTGTCAGCATTATCGATTTTCCCCGGGCAATCAAGCCCTTCTATATGCGGGTCAACGACGACCATAAGACGGTGGCGGCCATGGATGTTCTGATGCCGGGCATCGGTGAAATCATCGGAGGCTCACAAAGGGAGGAGCGCCTCGAGGTATTGCTCGAACAGATGCGGCTGAAAGGCATTTCTACCGAAGACTACCGGTGGTATGTGGAGTTGAGGGAGTTTGGGACGGCCCCCCATTCGGGCTTTGGGCTGGGGTTTGAACGTTTGGTGCAGTTCACCACCGGCCTCGGCAACATCAGGGAAGCCATTCCGTTCCCGCGCACGCCGGGGCATGCGGATTTTTGAGGAGAGGTTCAGGCAAGGGGTTCTTCGTCTGCATAGGCGGCCATTTCCCGGAGAAGGCGCAGGGATTCGCGGGCTTCTTCAGGATCCACCTTGTGCAGGGCGAAACCGGCGTGAACGATCACATAGTCGCCCAGTTGCGCCTCCTCCGGCAGCAACATGAGAGAGGCTTTGCGCAACGCTTCGCCAACCCGCACTGTGGCCATTTCATCTTCTATTTGAATTATTTCGGCAGGGATAGCCAGGCACATGTCTGTTCACTCCTGGATTCGCTGTTCTCATTGGTCTTGATCGCATAACCGCCGCCCGCTTTTTCAATTTCATCCAAAACCCGCAGGCAAAGTTCTTTCAACCGGGCATGGACAATGGCTGTGAGCTCCATGCCCCAGGGCGAAATGTCCTGGGGCTCGATGCCGATGATGACTGCCTGCGGCCGCTTGCCGAGCATCTCTGCGTAGGCCAGAGTTTCAACCAGGTTCAGCTGATGCAGGGAATTCTTGAAAGCGACCCGCTTGGACAGTTCATCGGCGGGCAAACGATACAGGGTCCCGGGGGGCGCGCCGTGCTGCACTGCATCGACAACGATCAGGTAATCGGTTGCAGAAATAGGGTCCAATAGCCTCAATCCCAGGGTGCCGCCGTCCATCAGTTGCACATTGGCAGAAAAATTGTAGCGCGACTGCAGGATTTCGATGACGCGCACGCCGACCCCTTCATCCTGCAGCAGTACGTTGCCCACACCCAGTACGAGAATTCGCTTGTTTTGGTCGTTCTGCATGGGAAAGATCGCCCTTTCAAAGTCCCGGCCCGAGAACAGGAACCCGCCGCATGGCCGGGCTCCTGTTCTTTCAAGTAGCCAGGTCGGTGCCCTTAGACAACTCGAAACTGGTAAACCTCATTGGACTGCGGATCGATCACGTGAACACCGCATGCGATACAGGGGTCAAAGGAGTGCACGGTGCGGATGATTTCGACGGGCATCTTGGGGTTGGACACCGGGGTGCCGATGAGCGCCTCTTCCACCGGGCCGAGCTTGTCTGCCGCATCGCGCGGCCCCAGGTTCCAGGTCGAAGGAACGACCAGCTGGTAGTTGCCGATCTTTTTATCCTTGATTTCAATCCAGTGTCCCAACGCGCCGCGCGGCACATCGTTTAGGCCGGTGCCCATACCCGTTTCCGGCATGTCGAAGGATTGGTAGATCTTGTTGTCTCCCTTTTTCACATTTTCCACCAACTGCGTGATCCAGCCCTCCATGGCGTCTCCGATCACCTTGGTTTCAAGTGCCCTGGCAGCTGTTCGGCCGAGGGTGGAAAAGAGTGTTTCCTGGGGAATTCCCACCGTCTTGAGCAACCCGTCCACCGATTTTTTGACGGCTTCATTGCCCTTGCCGTAGGCCACCAGCACGCGCGCCAGCGGACCCACTTCCATCGGTTCGCCCTTGTAGCGCGGTGCCTTCATCCAGCTGTAACGCTTATCCACGTCAAAAGCGTCATATTTGGGCTTGGTTTCGCCCTTGGCCGGGGGCAGGGCCTGGTCGCCTTCGTACCAGCTGTGCTTGACATGCTCTTCGATGAGTCCGATATCCACCGGCTCCACCCCGGCGACGTTTCTCTTGAAAATAGCTCCGCGCGGCAAGAACAGACTGTCGGGTTCCTTCTCATTTTCCGGGAATTCACCGTAGGCGAGGAAATTAGTCGTGCCGCCGATGCTTCCCCAATCTTTATAAAATCCTGCCACCGCCGCGACGTCCGGCAGATAGACATTGTTGACGAAATCCATAGTTTCCTGCCACATGTACTTGAATTCGGCCAGACGGTCTGCAGTGAGATCGGTCGCGCAGGTAACGCCTCCCACCGCAAGGGTCTGGGGATGCGGATTCTTGGCGCCGAAAACCGCCATCATGCGGGCGGTGCGCGCCTGCTGGCGGAGGGCCTCCAGGTAATGAGAAGCCGCCAGCAGGTTGACTTCCGGTGGGAGCTTATAGGCCGGGCTGCCCCAGTAACCATTGGCAAAAATGCCCAACTGGCCGCTTTCAACGAACTTTTTCAAACGGTTTTGCACGTCCCTGAAATCGTTGACCCCACTCCTGCTCGCCGGTGAAACTTCACCGGCGATCTTCGCCGTTTGCTGCGGGTCCGCTTGCAATGCGCTCACAATGTCCACCCAGTCGAGGGCGCTCAGATGATAAAAGTGCACCAGGTGGTCGTGAAGAAACTGCGAACCGTGGAGCAGGTTGCGCACCAGCCGCGCATTGTCAGGAATCGTGATCTTGGCCGCATCGTCCACGCAGCGCACCGAGGCCAAAGCGTGCACGTAGGTACAAACACCGCAGGCCCGCTGGGTGATCAGCCAGGCATCCCGCGGGTCACGACCCTGAAGCATGATCTCGAGACCGCGAAACAGCGTGGCGCTGCTCCATGCGTTTTTCACTTTGCCGTCAGCTACTTCGACTTCTATGCGTAAATGACCTTCAATCCTGGTGATCGGATCGATAACAAGTCGCTCTCCCATATTTTTAAACTCCTGTAAGGTTGTAAGAGAACACAGGATTCACAAGGCACGGGCGGACTATGACCAAAGCCTGCCCGGCACATCACCCGCATTCTCATGTTTCGTTGTGAACCGGTGAGTCAAGGGGGTGGATGACTCTCGACGCGGCGCTGGATCATATGAGCATTTGGATGCTTAGATCGGCTTATAGAAGGGAGACAATTTATCCCAGAAATCGGGTTCGCTGCACCCGATACATGGGTGTCCCCCCTGGACCGGCCAGCTGGTTCCGTCATTGAACTTGACCGTCGGACAGTTGTTGTATGTTTCCGGCCCCTTGCAGCCCAGTTCATAGAGGCAGTAACCCTTCTGGGCCTCCTCCGACTGGAAGGACGGGGCAAACTCACCCATCTCGAAGTGCGAGCGTCGCTGGCACTGATCGTGAACCAGTTTGCCGTAGGCGAACAACGGTCTTCCCAACTGGTCCACTTCGGGAAGCTTGCCGAAGAGCAGATAGTTGACAATGGTGCCTACCATGTTGATGGGATTGGGAGGGCAGCCTGGAATGTTGACGGTTTTGATCCCGATGGCGTCCTGAATCGATTTTGCCCCGGTGGGATTCGGGGCCATAGCCGGTACACCGCCGTAGGCGGAGCAGGTCCCCACGCACAGAACCGCCAGGGCTTTGGGGCAAATATCCTTGGCGATCCCCAGAAAGGTTTTCCCGCCGATCATGCCGTACACGCCGTTGTCCGCCGTCGGTATCGAACCGTCCACGATGCAGATGAATTTGCCGGAATTCTGGGTCACGGTCTCGTGCAGAGATTTTTCGGAAGCTTCTCCCGATGGAGCCATGAGCGCTTCGTGATAGTCCAGCGAAACGGTGTCCAGGAGAAGCGTGTCGATCCACGGGTAGGTTGTCCTCAACAGCGCTTCCGTACAGCCTGTGCACTCGGCAAAGGAGAGCCACACGACGGGTGGGCGCTGGGTTGATGTGAGTGCTTCAGCAACCTTTGGAACAAATGACGGCGCCAGCCCCATTGTAGCGGATACAATGGTACAGAACTTCATGAAGTCCCTGCGTGTCACGCCTCTCTGTTCCAGCCTCTGTTCCACGCTTCCTTTTCGATCTGACATAAATTACCTCCGCAAGCCTGTTGTTGTGTTATTTTACCTATTGCTCCACCGCTCCGGTCTATACGACGGTGGAAGCAGTTGCACCCTTGATGAATACCGGGCTGGGCCGGGCCCCTTGATTGCCCTGTAACCCGCCGCTAACTTTACCGTTTTAGCTCTCTTGGGGAGAGGTCTGGAATGACAGTGGAGCGGCCTGGAATGCCCTCTCCCCCCGGGTCGCTTCCGTGAAAACGAGGACCAGGGGGATGAAAATCTCGTTGCGGTATAAATGTACCTACATCAAACAAAAAACCAAATTAAATCAATTAGAAAGAGACAATATGCATTACTTTGACGAAACAAAATGCTTACCCTGCAAGGGCTCATAACACCGGCGGAGGGTTGTGTCAAGATGGCCGTGACAGATGGCAGCGACGGCGGAATCCTGGGGGATAATGGAGTTGCAGCTGCATAATTTTCGTTGATTGAAACAGAGGAAACTTCGTTATGAAAAACATCCCGTTGGAAGACCGGCTTATTTTTGCGTTGGACATGGCTTCGCAGCAGGAAGCCAAAGACTGGGTGAAGCGGCTCAAAGGCCAGGTTAAATTCTACAAGGTGGGACTGCAGTTGTTCCTGGCGGGCGGTTTTGCTATGGTCGAATGGATCATCGAGAGGGATCTTAAGGTATTTCTTGATCTGAAGTTTTTTGATGTTCCCGAAACCGTCAAAAACGCGGTGCAGCAGTTGCACGATCGAGGAGTGTCATTTACGACGGTGCACGGTAACGACCGCATGCTGCGGGCGGCAGCGGAACATAAGGGATCCGTCAAGATACTGGCGGTGACGGCCCTGACCAGCCTCGATCAGGGCGACCTGGAGGATCTCGGTTTCCGTTGTTCGGTCGAGGAGCTGGTGCTTTCCAGGGCGCGAAGGGCTCTGCAGCACGGTTGTGACGGGGTGATATCGTCGGGGCTGGAAGCTCCACGGTTGAGGACGGAGCTGGGGGATCGCTTTCTGATCGTATCGCCGGGCATCAGGCCGGTGCACAATATGGACGATCAAAAGCGCACCGTGGATGCGCGCCAGGCCTTCAGAAACGGGGCGGACTACATCGTTGTCGGACGTCCTATCCAGCGCGCCGGGCATCCTGAAAAAATGGTGGAGGAGCTGTTCGAGCATATTCAGGAGGGCCTGGCGTAAGCCTGCCCGGGGTCTTCTTCTGCATCAGGGGAAGAGGAATTCGCCGGCTCTCGCACAGCCGCCCGGGGCAGGTCGGGCAGTGTGAGGAAAAGACAAGGGGTCAGGTACAGGTGATTGCAGTTCAGCAGGTGAGTAAATTTCTCGGGAAAAAAGAGCTCTTCAAAGAAGTCTCGTTTCATGTTCATGGGGGCGAGCGGGTGGGATTGATTGGCACCAACGGCGCCGGCAAGACCACCCTGTTTCACATTCTCCTGGGCGAAACCGAGCCGGACGAGGGCATCGTCACCAAAGCGAAGCATCTTTCCATCGGTTATCTTCCCCAGCAGTGTCAACCGCCGGAAAAACGATCGATCCTGGCTCATGCGACCGATGTGGATCAAAAAACAGGGGCCGTTCGTGCTGAGCTGAATGTGCTGCAAAAGGACATGGCGGCAGCCGGGGAACCGAGTGAGATTGAAGCCCTGGTGCTGCGCCAGGCCCATCTGCTCGAGCAGCTCGAGCACCTGGGCGGCTACGATTTGGAGGCGCGGGCGGGAAAGATTCTCTCCGGACTCGGGTTTCACGAGCATCAGTTCGGCAGTCCGGCGGCAACCCTGAGCGGCGGCTGGGTGATGCGCCTGGAACTGGCTCGATTATTGCTCTCCGAACCGGATCTGCTGCTGCTCGACGAGCCGACCAATCACCTCGATCTGGAATCTCTCATCTGGCTCGAACAATATCTTCTCAGCTCTGCTTCCGCCGTGATTGTGGTCTCCCATGACCGGGCATTTTTAAACCGCGTGGTCACCCGCATCCTGGAACTGGAGGGAGGGCGGTTGAGTGAGTATGTCGGCAATTTCGATTTCTACGCATCGGAAAAAATGCAGCGGCGACAAATTCAGCTCGCTTCATACAAAAACCAGCAGGAGCGAATTCGCCAGGTAGAGCGTTTCATCGATCGCAATCGCTGCCGCAAGGATAAGGCGCGGCAGGTGCAAAGCCGCATCAAGAGTCTGCAGCGCATGGAGCGAATTGAGGTCTCCGCGGAGCAGTCACAGATCCACTTTGAGTTCCCGCAACCGCCCCGTTCGGGCAAACGCGTCCTGGAGCTTCGCAACGTATCCAAGGCATACGGAGACCACGTAATTTACGAGGGGGTGAATCTGGTCATCGAAAAAGGGGACCGCATCGCCTTTTTGGGAAAAAACGGGGCGGGCAAGAGCACACTGCTGAAAATTCTGGCCGGTCGAGAACCGCTCAGCACCGGCGAGCGGATCCTGGGGCACAATGTTGCCCTGGGCTACTATGCACAATACCAGTGGGAACAACTGGCGGCTGATAAGTGCGTGCTGGACGAGGCCGCATCGGTTGCCGGTGATTTGCCCCATTCCCGGTTGCGCGGCCTGCTGGGGGCCTTTCTGTTCCGGGGTGACGATGTCGAGAAAAGGATCGCAGTGCTGAGCGGCGGCGAGAAGGCGCGGCTGATTCTGTGCAAACTGCTGCTGCAGAGACCCAACGTGCTCCTCATGGATGAGCCCACCAACCATCTGGATATTCCCTCACGGGACGTGCTCGAAGAGGCTTTACAGGAGTTTCCGGGAACTTTGTGCTTTATCAGCCATGATCGGCACTTCTTGAATTCCCTCTGCAACAAGGTCCTGGCCGTTGAGAACGGGCGTATTCACCTGTTTCCCGGCAACTATGACGATTTCGTCAATGTTTGGCAGCATCGGCTGTTGCCGCACAACGAAGCTGCGCCAGGCAGCGAACAGACGCCACAGGATGCGGTCTCATCGGGTGCCCGCAGGGCACAGCAGCAAAAAAGATTGGAAGCCCGATGGCGCAATGAGCTCTACCGGCTCAAGAAGCCTCTGCAGGAGAAACTGGAAAGGGCCGACGCCGAGCTTGACGAGCTCCATCGGCTTCTCGATTCCCTGAATGAACAGCTTGGTAATCCGGACACGTATCAACAGGGGCAAAAAGTGCAGCAGCTGCAAATAGAGTATCAGCAGTGTCAAAAGGATATCGGACGTCTCACGCAGCAATGGGAAGCAATCGCTCTGCAACTGGAAGAATTGGAGGAGAATTTCTGGAAGGAGAGAGAAATCGCCGCCTGCTCATCGGGGTGAGGGGTTTTGCAGCCTGGCGAGATGCCGCTTTAGCAGATCACTCTTGGGGAATACGCGCTGCGCCAGTTTGAGTGTTTTGATGGCCTCTGTTCTTTCCTGTCTGACCTCATAGAGTTTTGCCAACAAAATCCATTTGCCCAGGTCGGCATGGTTTTTCTTAAGCTTCCTTTTGACCAGGAATATCGCCAGGCCGCTCGTGACTCTATAAAAAACGGTGACAGGAAAGTAGTACCAGCTCACTCGATGGTCCCTTCATTGACGCATTGTTCCCGGGGGATTGCCGTTGACTTCAAAACATCATTATCCGATTATGGTGAAACGCAAACTGACATTTTGCCTGCATTTTGTCAACCTCCACCGCGAGTGGGCAGGTCGTAAAGAAGCATGCACGTGCACAGGATGACGGATGGACATTCACAGGCTGGAAGTATTTTGCCGGGTGGTGGAATTGCAAAGCTTTACCAGGGCGGGTGAGGCGGTTTGTCTGACTCAGCCTACCGTGAGTGAGCATGTTCGCGCCCTTGAGGAGATGCTCGGGGAGAAGCTGGTGGATCGTCTGGGGCGCGAAGTACTGCCAACCCCCGCGGGCAAAATCCTTTACGAGTACGGACGCAAAATCATTCGGCTGCGCGATGAGGCGGTGCAGGCGGTGCAGAATTACACAGGCAATCTGTGCGGCCACCTGTTGATAGGAGCGAGCACGATTCCCGGCACTTACATCCTGCCGACCATTATCGGATCATTCAAGTCCCGCCACCCTTCGATCCAGATTACCGTTGCGATATCAGGCAGCGCCAAGATTGTGGAAAGACTGCTGCGCAGCGATCTGGAAGCAGGTCTGGTGGGGGCCAGATGGCAGGATCGGCGCGTTGTCCTGGAGGAGGTCTTTGCAGATGAGCTGATCCTGGCGACCTGGCCCGATCACCCGTGGGCCGAACGCAAATCCATCCGCCTGGATGAGCTGGCAGGGCAGCCGTTCATCATGCGGGAACAGGGCTCCGGAACACGTAAGGTGATGAGTGAAACGCTGCGGGAGCATGGCTTTGACCTGGCCAGTCTTTCCGTCGTGGCGGAAATGGGCAGCACTGAAGCGGTTCGCCAGGCAATCAAGGCACGCATCGGGATCTCCATCCTCTCCTATCATTCGATAGCCGAGGATCTGCACAACAAGAGTCTGGTCGCGCCGCCGATTGAAGGTCTGCGAATTTCCCGACCGTTTTACTTGATCCAGAGAAAGAACCGGCAAGTCTCACCCCTCTGCACGGCCTTCCTGAATTACCTCAGACAAAGAGCCGCGGAGAGAAGCTAAACAGTGTCCACCGCCTGCGCGCCTGCAAAAGGTTTGAGGAGGACTCTTTTACAAACCAGTGTTTCCTGCTATATTGCAACAGTTGCCGGAGCATATTCTTAAATCGACATTGACCCATACACCTGCGCTTCCAAAAAACTCTTATTATTTGAAGTAAGATACAGATTAAGCCGTTATGCGAAGTTGGCCGCAACCACTTCTCCTCCAGACTTGAGACAGGTTTTGGAAAAGAAAATGAAACTGCTGAACAAAGTCTTGCTGGTAGATGATGACCCCCTCGCACTTGATCTGATCTCCGAAAACCTCAAAACACAAGGTTATTCCGTTGAATTGGCCTGCAGCGGAATAGAGGCAGTAGAGAAAGCCAAGACCCAAAGCTACGACATCGTGATCACGGATCTATCCATGCCCGGCATGGACGGCCTGCAACTGCTCGACCATTTTAAAATCAACTACGCAGACACCATGGTCATCGTATTGACCGGTTTCGGAACCATCGGGACGGCGGTTGAAGCCCTGAAAAAGGGTGCCTTCGATTACATGACGAAGCCTGCCAACATGGATGAAATCTTGTTGGCTTTGAATAGAATCCAAGAGCTTCACGCATTGAAGATGGACAATGTGATGCTGCGGTCGCAGTTGCAGGAACGCTACCAGTTTGACAACATCATAGGACGGAGTGCTCCAATGGAGGCTCTGTACAGGATCATCCGCAGGGTGGCCAAAACCGATTCGACGGTGCTCTTGACCGGCGAGAGTGGCACGGGCAAAGAGCTCATTGCAAATGCCATTCATTTCAGCAGTGACCGCAATAACAAACCGATTGTCCCGATCAACTGTGGTGCAATTCCAGAGGAATTGCTGGAAAGCGAGTTGTTCGGCCACGAGAAGGGAGCATTTACGGGAGCGGTCAAGGAGCGTAAGGGTCGATTTGAATTGGCGCACCGCGGTACGATTTTTTTGGACGAAATAGGCGAAATGCCCCTGAAGCTTCAGGTGAAACTGCTGCGTTTTCTGCAAGAACGCAAGTTCGAACGAATAGGGGGAGGGCGCACGATTCAGGTGGATGTGCGCATCATTGCTGCAACCAACAAAGACCTGGAGAAAGCGGTTGAGAATGGCGAGTTCAGAGAAGATTTGTATTATCGTATCAATGTCATTCCCATTCGAGTTCCCCCATTGCGGGAAAGGGATGGCGATGTGGCTCTGATCGCTCAACATTTTTTGAGACAGCACTGCATGGAAAAAGGCGTTTCCCTCAAGAAATTGACGAGCTCTGCGATGGCCGCGCTGGAGGCCTACGAATGGCCCGGCAACGTGCGCGAACTGGAGAACTTGATCGAGCGGCTGGTCATTCTCACGGAAGCTGACGTTATCCAGATGAACGATCTGCCCGCACGGATACGCCGGCAACCGAAGTCTCACGTGGAGAACAAGGAACAGCTTATTGAGGCAGGGGGCGTGGACCTGAAAAAGACCCTTGATGAGCTTGAAAATAGACTGATCATGGAGGCTCTGGAGAAAGCCAACGGCGTTCGTGCCAGGGCTGCTCAGTTGTTGGGTTTGAATCGCACCACCCTGGTCGAGAAGATGAAAAAGAAGCACCTCACCTATTAATCAGTTCCCGCAGACAGCCTGCGGCTCCCCGGTTTTTACTCTCCCCTGCAACATGGCTCTCCTTTCCTGCATGAGTGGCTTGAGCGCTTCGCGGCCGTGACAACCTGTTGGGCCGGAATGCTCCGCTGCGCCCCATCGGCATTGGCACCACTCTTGCTCCTTCTTTTGCTTCCAACGACTCTATATGGGGTGCAATGACTACAGGACTCTTGATGAGATTGGAATATGACAGGATTCTATTCACAGACGAGAAGTGTCAAAATTTTGGTTGCAGCCGTGGTCTTGATCTCGTCGTTGCTTATTGATGCTTGCTGCGCCTCGGCGGCAGAACTGCACCGAGTCCGTTTCGGAGACCATGCGTCGTTCACCCGCATCGTATTTGATATGCAGGGTGAACGACCTGTCCGCATCGAGGATTCTGAACGGGACAAAGTCATCATTGAATATCAAAAACTCACCGCCAGGGTTCAGCCTTCGAAACTCCCCTATCGGTATTTCAAATTGGTGACGAAAATTCGGTTCACGAGATCAAACCAGGGCACAAGCATTGTCGTGTCGTTAAAGCCCAACACCTCCATGAGCTATTTCTACCTGGAGCATGATCCCCCCAAACCCGGATGGTATCGTTTGGTGATGGATTTTTCAGCGGATACCGCCCCTGCCGCTTCCCTCGCTCCCACTCGCGACCGGGATAAGCCTGGCATTCCGTTGGACCCCCCCCCAAAGGAGCGAACGGTTGGCGACCAGCCGGGCAAGGCGGAGGGCATTGCCCCCGGCGAAACTGCTCGGCCCCTGAGTCAAAAAGCCGAAGAACGCCACGCCGTCCTTGCCGCGGGAGCTAAGCCGAATATCATAAAACCCCTGACAATGTCAAGTCAACTTTTTGACGGTGGACAGCGCAAGCCAATTCCCCTAACCCGTCAAAAGAACAAAGTGGAGCAGGCGGGCGATCCTGCCACGAGCCGTTCCAGCGACCAGGCTCTTGTCATGGATTCAGTCAACTCCGTGGCTGATCCGGCGTCTGCAGCCACAGAAAAGGAAGCGACCGCGCCGCATGAAATGATTCGAAACTGTGAAAACGGTATTCCAACCGATCCCGATGATCCTCAAGTGCCCCTGCTGCTCTTCCGCTGTGCATCGGCATACCTGCAAATGGGGGACATGCAAAAGTGCAAGGAATATCTGGAAAACATAATTGCCGACTATCCTCGTGCTGCCGTTGTGCCTTTGAGCTGGATGCAACTGGGCCGCCTGCAATTGACGCTCAATGATTCAGTCGGCGCCGTTACGTCCTTCCGCACCGCCCTCTCTCTTGAACTCAGTCCGGCCGACAAACTTGAAGCCAACTACCAATTGGGAAAGGCATTGTCCAAGGTGAACGCTCATCAGGATGCCATAGGCCATTTCCAGGAATGCCTCTCCATGGACCCCAAGGCGTACTTAAAACATCCCGATTTGCTTAGATATTTTGGGGAGTCCCTGTTCGCTGTCGCGCAATATGCCGAAAGCTATCGATACCTGATGCACTACATCAACCTGGACGTCCAGGGTGCCGACAAGGATCTGGTGCTGGCAAGAATTGCCGAGACATTGCAGCACAAGGGAGAGAAACATCTGGCTGACAAATTATCTCGATACATTGTCCAACAATATCCCGGCACAGAGGGCTACGTCATCAGTCAAATCCGCACAGCAGAGTCATTGGAGCGGGGCAGCCAAATGAGCGCCGAGGCCTGCCAGATCTACCGCCAGTTGGCTGAACGCCCCCTTTCGTTGCCTCTGATGAAGGTGGTCTTTTTCAAGTTGGCCGTTTGGGAATGGCAAAACCGGAATTATGCACAGAGCCTCTCATTGGTTGAAAAGATCCTTCAGGGCCGGAGCAATGCGGCTGAATTCGATGAATTTTTGGCGCTCAAGGAACGGATAGTGAGCGACTGGGCGAAGTCCGCTTTCGCCAACAAAGACTACCTGAAAGTGGTGGAGCTCTATAAGGAATACCCGTCCTGGTTTCAAGCGAACGGGAGCGGCTCGTTGCTAGCTGCCGTCGCAGAAAGCTACGGTCAATTGAAACTCTATTCCAGGGCGATCGACATATATCGGAACCTGCTGCGCGATGTGGCGGCGGAAAATGATGAATGGCACCTTAAGATATCGGAATATGCTCATTTGGCGGGTGATCCCGACACTGCGATGAACCATCTGGCACAAGTCCAATCAGTCGCTCTGGAGCCGGAGAAACAGCGCCTGACGGCAGAGATCCGTTTCGGTCGGGGCGACTATCAGGGGGCTGTGACGCAATTCGACCTGTTGCTCGGCGATGGGTACACACCCGAAGCGACTGACCTGGTCCTGTTGTGGCACTACGCTGAATGCTTGATTAAAACAGATCGCCCGGAGGATGCCCTGGAACAGCTCCACGTTATCCATGACCGGTTGAGCAAGGACGACGCGGAGCAGAGGGTCCGTCTGTGTTTGATGCAAAGCGAGTGTTATGAGGCTCTCAAGCAACCGCAGCAGGCGGCTGAGATGCTGGAGAAAGCGATTGCTCTCAATCCTTCCGGGGAACTGAAGGGTCGCTTGAACTATCAGCTTTCCCATCTCTACGCCAAAGCCGGGCAGGCCGACAAGGCCATGGAAAAGCTCCATGAGCTGATGAAATCTTCGCAGCCGTTCTGGCAAACAGCTGCGCAACAGAAGCTGGATTATCTCAAGCTGGAGGATAACAAGTCCAAGCGGGCTGCATTTTAGCGCTGCACCGGAAGTGACGACCTGGCTGGCGAGGGCGCCGGCACCTCGGGGAGACGAGGCGATGACCATTTTGATCGTATCATCAAATCGCCATGAAGTTGACGATTTGAAGGGTTGTATCGAACAACAGGGATGTGCGTGTAGGGTGGCTGCAACGATGGATTCAGCCTCAAAACTGATGGACCGCAGTGACATTGGCCTGGTGTTGCTCAGTTCCAATGGTCACACGGCTCACACGGTTCGCTTCCTGGAGCATTGGCAATCGCTCTTGAAGCAGCCCCCGGTGATAGTGATGAGTCATAAGCCCAGCCTGGAGGATGCAATTGAATTGATGAAGGCGGGAGCGCAAGATTATTGGGTGAAGCCTTTGGTGCCCGAACGGCTCATCAAAACCATCGCGCTCCTGGCCGACCGACCGGACCGCACGGAGCAGTCCTGCCATTTGCGTCACTCCGATATCATAACCAGCAACCCGGTTATGCTCCAACTGAAAGAGATAGCCAAACGCGTGGCTGCAAGTAATGCGGCCGTATTTATTCAAGGAGAGAGCGGCACAGGCAAGGAACTCTTTGCCAAGTACCTGCATACCCACAGCGAACGCTCAAGCAAGCCGTTCATCCCTCTAAACTGTGCTGCGCTGCCCGAATCTCTCATCGAGAGCGAGTTGTTCGGCCATGAAAAGGGCGCCTTTACTGGAGCGACCAGAGCCAAGCCGGGCAAGTTTGAATTGGCGCATACGGGCACCTTGTTCTTGGACGAAGTCACGGAAATTCCAATTCACCTTCAGCCCAAACTCTTACGCGTGCTGCAGGAAAATGAATTGGACCGGGTGGGCGGCAAGTACCCCGTGCCCATAGACGTCCGCGTAGTCGCTTCAACCAACCGTACGATTGACGAAGCCCTGGCGCAGGGTCACTTCAGAAAAGATCTTTACTACCGGCTTAACGTGATACCCTTAAAGCTCCCACCGCTGCGTGAGCGGCTGGAAGATCTTCCCTTGTTGTGTCAACACTTTGTGGCCAAATACAACCAGATTCACAAACGCTGCATTGCTCAAATACAACCCGCAGCCATGGCGGCTCTGGCGGAGCACTCCTGGCCGGGCAACGTGCGTGAACTGGAGAATATCATTCAGCGGGCCATGCTGTTGAGTAGGGACCATGTCATCAGCCGAGAGGATCTCATATTCGATCAGTCTCAACCGCATCAAGCACCTGCTTTGGGTCTTGATGTCATGCCCATTGACGACATGGAACGGCTGCTCATCGAGAAGGCATTGGCAAACTGCCGCGGCAACCGCACACGGGCGGCGGAAATTTTGGGGATCAGTGTGCGCACCCTGCGCAATAAGCTCAGCCTTTATGCCGGGCAGGGCGCAAGCAGGGATGCGTGAGTGCCGTCAGGTTGTCCGGACCTCTTGCCAGTGTCTTGGCAGAGCTGCCACGAAACTTTTTTGACGTTCAGCCGACCGGATGGACGTCAACGTTTTGACAATGCGTCCGAGAGCCGCTGATCGTAAAGGGTGCTTCGACGTGGTGTGAGGCCATGGCAGTGGTATGAAATGTGCTTGTACCCTGGCGTGAAAGGAGAATCACAATGAATAATGAGAGTAAAGTTTTTGACCGTACAATCGCACTCATGAGGGACCGACTGAATCTCGGTTCGCTCAATCACCAACTGGTTTCAAGCAATTTGGCCAACCTCAATACACCGGGTTTCAACGCCAGGGAGCTCTCTTTTGAAGAGACCCTCAAGAGTTACCTTGGAGAACCGGGCTTTCATATGGTGAAGTCCGATGCCGGCCACCTTGCCCCTGGTGACGCCGTCTGGCCCGGGGTGCCTGTAACAACCGAGGAGATCGGCGCGGTCAATTTGGAGCAGGAAATGATGAAGCTGACGCGCAACAGCATTGAATATCAATTCATCACGACGATGCTCAACAAGAAGTTTTCGATGCTGCGCCAAGCGATCAGTGAAGGAGGACAATAGTGGATTTGGAAACCTCTATGAAAATAAGCGCTTCCGGGTTAGCGGCGCATCGTACCTGGTTAAATGTGGTGTCCGCCAACCTGGCCAATGTGAATACAACGAGGGCCGACGATGGCCAACCTTACCGGCGCAAGACGGTCATCTATGAGACTGTCCCCGTGGCGGAGCGATTTGATCGGTCGCTCGACGGCGCCCTGGAGGATGCTTTGGGAAAAGTGCAGGTGAGGGAAATTGTTCCTGACGGGCGCGACTTTAAGCGCATCCATGACCCCAGCCACCCTGATGCCGACGGGGATGGCATCGTTCAGATGCCGAACATCAACCCCGTCGAGGAAATGGCCAATTTGATGATCGCCACCCGTTCCTATGAAGCCAATCTGGCCGCTTTGAACATGGCTAAACAATTGGCTCTAAAAGCCATGGAAATAGGCAAATAACAGAACATGGGGGAGGAAAAATTTTCCCCCTTGAGCAGGGGTGGCTGTCAGATGGACCCCGAACAGAGATTGAACCTACTATCGAAAGGAATTTCCGATGCGTATCAGTTCGTCCGCTGACGGCTGGCAGAGCAACGGCTTGGCGGCATCGGTGCAGGAAGCGTCACCGACTGGGTTTGCCGACGAGTTGAAGGCCAACATCAAGGCAGTCGATCAGTTTCAGCGCGAGGCTGAAACGGCGATGCAGGAAGGGGCCGTCAACGGTGTCAAGAACATCCACGAGACGATGATTCAACTGGAAGAAGCGGACCTCAGTTTGCGGCTGCTCCTTAAAGTACGGAATAAGGCTCTGGACGGTTATCAGGAAATCATGCGAATGCAGTTCTAGCGGATCGTGTGAACGGCTCAGACCATCAGCTCACTGGTTGTGTATCCTATGAACAAGTTAGTGCATTTCCTCAAGAGTCTAAAAAACGGCTACGCCCAGTTGCCCACACCTCAGAAGATCTTTTATGCGGGATCTCTGGCGGTCCTGTTGGGCAGCCTGCTCTTCCTGGCTTACACAATCAACAGAACGGAGTACTCGAATCTGTACACGGGATTGTCCGAAGAAGATTTGAGTGGAGTTGTTGCCGCCCTCCAGGCACAAAATAAACCCTATAAGATAACCGGAAACAGCATAGCCGTGCCGGCTGAATCCCTGTATGAAACCCGCATGGCGCTCGCTCAGGCGGGACTCCCCAAGGGCGGCGGTGTCGGGTTTGAGATATTTGATGAACAAAAACTGGGCAGCACCGAGTTTGTGCAGAAAATCAATTATCAAAGGGCGCTCCAAGGGGAATTGGCCCGAACCATCAACCGGCTCAATGAAGTACAGGAAAGTCGCGTGCATTTGGTGCTGCCCAGCGAAAGTGTTTTTGTCGAGGATCAAAAGCCTCCCAGTGCCGCTGTTGTTCTAAAGCTGAGACCGGGCACCAAGCTCGATTCCACTCAGATCCAGGGCATTGTGAATCTAGTGGCGAGTACGGTGCAGGGTTTGCCGGAAGACAAGGTGACCATTATGACAACGGACGGCCAGGTGCTCTCCAGGAATCAGTCGGACAAGAACCCCTTGCAGCTGACCAATTTGCAGATGCAATACCAGGAGAGTTTGGAAGAGAGCTTGCGTCGCAAGGTTCAATCTCTGTTGGAGGCGGTCGTTGGGGCAGGGCGGGTGATGACTCGTGTTTCCGCCAACCTGGATTTCAGTCAGGTGCAGACCACGGAGGACACCTATGATCCTGACAGTGCCGTCGTCAGGAGTCAACAGCGTAGCGTTGAGAGCTCGCAGGGCGGCGATCTCGGCCCCAAAGGCAATCCCGATATCCCAATCAATGCAGAGAGTCAGTTGATGCAAAACGCCGCATCAGATCAGCAGGGGGAACAGAAAAAGTCCTCCCGGCAGCGTGAGACGGTCAATTACGAAATTAATCATGTGACGCGGCAAATTACCCAATCGTTGGGAACGATCAAAAAGTTGTCCGTTGCTGTGGTCATCGATGGACCGTACGAAACCAAAACAACTGAGGAAGGCAACGTGGAGTCGGTATTTGCCGGCTATCCCGGCGATCAGCTCAAGTCCTTCGAGGAAATCGTCAAGAAAGCGGTCGGGTATGATGAAACGCGGGGCGATCAAGTCAGCATTTCCAATGTCTCTTTTGCCTCGGATTACGCCGGTGGACAGTTCGTTGAAGCGGACAACCGATGGCTGCAGATGTTGAAAGAAAACCACAAGATTATTATCAATTTGCTTCTGGTTCTGCTGGTGTTCTTGTTCGTCGTTAGACCGTTCATGCGTCGCATTCAACAGGTCTCGGCGGATTTGGCCGTGGCCAGCAATGCGCCCGCTGTAGCCCTGCCTGAGGAGACTCCCGCGGAAGATCTGATTACCGGCGGACAGCTTGCCGAAAAGCCCTCCCTCAGAAACCAGGCCGTTGCCCTTGTTCGACACAATCCGGAGCGGGCGGCCGAGATACTACGTTCCCTGTTGAGAGAAGAAAAGTGAGACCATGCCGACCAATCTAAGCGGTCCTCAGATGGCTGCCGTCATTCTCATGACACTCGGGGAAGAGGCCTCTGCCCTTGTGCTGAAAAACCTGAGCGCGGAAGAGATCAAGAAGATCGGGTTTCAGATGTCCAACATCCGCGAGGTGCGCAAGGAATTGAGCGATGAGGTTTTGGAGGAATTTGTCTACAAGCTCCGGGAGGAAGAGAACATCTATGTGACGGGAGATCATTTTTTTCGCAATCTGCTCCCCAACGTCGTTGACGGCAATGCCGCCGATGACCTGCTCACGGCCATAGAGATGGAAAAAGAAAAAGTCCCCTTCAAATATGTACGTGAAATTGATGGAAAGGTTCTGGCAAATTTCATCAAGAACGAGCATCCCCAAACGATCGCCATCATTCTCGTGCATTTGGGGCATGAAAAGGCCGGGGAAGCGCTGGGATTTCTACCCGAACCCATGCAGCTGGAAGTCATCAATCGGATTGCCCAATTGGATACCGTTCCGCCTGATTTGATTCGTGAGGTGGATGAAGTCCTGGAGCGTGAATTGCTCAGCATCGGCAAGGAAAGCCATCAAGTTCTGGGAGGCGTTCAGACCGTAGCGGAAATCCTCAATTACAGCGACCGGCGCACCGGCGAAAACATATTGCAGAGCATGGAAGAGGCGGATGCGGAGCTGGCCGAAAGGGTCAGAAAATTGATGTTCGTTTTTGAAGACCTGGTTGCAGTGAATGATTCGGGCATTCGCGAACTTCTTAAAGAAGTGAGCAATGAGGAGCTGACCTTGGCTCTGAAAACCTCCTCGGAAGAACTGAAAAACAAGATATTCAAGAACCTGTCGCAACGTGCCGCACAGATGCTTGAGGAAGATCTTGGCGTTCTGGGTTTGGTGAGGTTGAGCGAGGTTGAGTCGGCTCAGCAGAATATTTTGAGTGCCGCCAGAAGGCTGGAAAAGGAAGGCAAACTGATCCTTGCAGGCAGAGAAAGCGGAGATACTTTTGTCTAAGATAATCAAAGCCTTTCAGCTGACACCCATCAAATCGTTCGATTTTAGAGAAATTGAACAGGAAGAGGTGACCTATTGCGAGGCTGACGCCCGAGTCTCGGAGACCGATCGGTTGCGAAATGATTACGATTCCTCGGTTGCCGTTGAAAGCGTCATACAGAGGCGCCTGGATGAGGCTGAACGCCAAGCCCGGGAACTCGAAAAACAGGGTTATGAGGAAGGATATGCGCGCGGCTGGAAGGAAGGCAATGAGGCCGGCCGGCAGGCCATGCACGATACCAGGGAGCGATTGGAATCGCTCTTGCGAGAGCTTCAAGAGCTGCCGGCAAAAGTTTTCCAGGATTACAGGGGGTGGTTCATCGATGCGGTTCTCGCGGTGTCTCGGCAAATTGTCGGCGATGAATTGAGTGCCAGGCCCGAGCTGCTGGTGGACTCCATTGAATCGTTGATCATGGAGGCGGAAAAATCAGCGACCCTGACCGTTTATCTAAATCCAAACGACTTGGAGACCCTGGAAAAACATAGTGACCACGTGGCAAGACTCAAGGATCTGGCCGCGCCGCTTCTGCTGAAGCCCGATGCCGCCCTGCTGAAGGGCGGATGCCGTGTGGAAAGCGAAATCCAGCTGCTGGATGCCACCATCGAAACGCAGCTGGAAGGCGTCCGGCGGATACTGACCAACAATGGGGCGGCAACGAAAAATCGAGCGGTTGACGATGTGCCTTCCTGACAACAATTATTTAAAACTGGGAGACGTTGTCAGCGCTTTGGCGCACACGACGTCCCTGCTGCGGATAAATGGCAGAGTAGTGCAGCTGGTGGGCAATTTGATTGAGGTGGAGGGCCTTAAGGCCGGTCTGGGAGATATCTGCAAGATCATTACTCCACCAAGCACTCCCCCCATCTACGCCGAAGTGGTCGGATTCAACCAGAAACGTCTGAAGTTGAGCCCGCTCACTCCCGTTGGCGGAATTCATCCCGGTTGCCTGGTTGAGGCCCCCCGGCAGGCCGATTGTGTGCCGGTCAGCAGCGCCATGTTGGGGCGCGTGCTCGACGGAATGGGGCAGCCCATTGACGATGGAGGGCCCCTGCCTGCGGGAGCACTCTACCCAATCTCGGGAAACGTTGCCAACCCTCTGATTCGGCCGCTCATCAGCGAGCAGCTTGACGTGGGGATACGGTCCATTAACGGCTTGCTTCCCATTGGCAAAGGGCAGAGGATAGGCATATTTGCTGGTTCCGGCGTGGGGAAGAGCACGCTGCTGGGAATGATGGCGCGCTATACCTCTGCCGCGGTCAATGTGATCGCCTTGATCGGGGAAAGGGGCAGAGAGGTCAATGAATTCCTCGAGAACGATCTCGGTGTCGCGGGTTTACGACGCTCAGTGGTCGTTGTGGCAACCTCAGACCAGCCGGCCACCATTCGTCTGCGAGGCGCTTTTCTAGCTTGCGCCATCGCTGAGTATTTCAGAGACCGCGGCCAGGATGTGCTGTTGATGATGGATTCTCTGACCCGCTTTGCCATGGCGGCACGTGAAATCGGTTTGGCGGCCGGTGAACCGCCCACCAGCAAAGGTTACACACCAAGCGTTTTCAGTCACATGCCGCGACTCCTGGAGCGCGCGGGGAACTTTGAAAGCGCTTCCATCACAGGAATCTACACGGTGCTGGTGGAGGGCGACGATATGGAGGAGCCCATAGCCGACAGTTCCCGCTCGATCCTCGATGGACATCTGGTGCTCGATCGCCAACTGGCTCAGAAGCGCCATTTCCCAGCTATCAATGTCCTTAAAAGCGTGAGCCGGCTGACTTCGCGTTTCCACAATAACGAATACGGCGAGCGCGCTGCCAAGTTCATTCAAACGCTGGCTCATTACCATAGCGTGGAAGATATGATACGCATCGGTGCCTATGTCAAGGGAACGCATGATGAAACCGATTATGCCATCGATATGATGGGAAAGTTGAATCAGTACTTGCGCCAGCCAGTAGAAAACGGCTGCACCATAGAGGAAGCCAAGAAAGATTTAACCGACCTCTTTGCTGTCTCCTGAAAGGAGGTGAAATGTTTCAGTTTCGTTTAAGAAGCGTCCAAAATTATCGTCGGCACATTTTCAAGAATGCCCAAGCTCTGCTCGCTGAAGTTCTGCGCGAGTATCAAACACTCAGTCGGCAGCGGGACAAATTAAAGGAAGAACTGGATCACCTCGAAACCGTATGGAATGAAAAGCGAGCTTGCGGGATAAGCTCCCTGGAGCATGGTTACTACAGTGACTGCCTTCAGGCATTGAGAGAAAAATTGCTGGTCTTGGAAGGACAGATCAGTAAGACCGCCAATCAAGTGAATGAAGCAAGAGAAGCTCTGCTAATCAGGAAAAAAGAGGCTCAGGTGCTCGATTCCATGGAGCAGGAGGCCAAACAGGATTATCGTAGCTCCATGTCGAAAAAGGAACAGAAGCTTCTGGACGAACTGATCGTTATTGGCAACTGTCACAGAAACCTGGATAATTGAGCGTGCCCTATGAAAGCCAAGACCCTCGGGAAGTTCATCAAGTGGAGCGTGCCGTTATTGTTGATTGTTCCTCTCGTGTCGTTGAAGCTGGCTCTGTCGGTCGGCCGCGTACTGCAGCAATTCAACGAGATTCCGGAAGCGGCTCTTGTCTCCCAGGTGCATGCCGCAGATCGTGCGGCTCAGCCAAAGCAGCCCCTGTCCCCGGCGCCGTTGGACCCGCCCGGGGAAACCCAACCGGCACCCGCTGCCACGCAGCCTTACACAGCCAGCATACCGGATGTCATGGCCCACATACAGCAGAGAGAGTTGGAGCTCAAGCAGAAAGAGAAGCTCCTGCAGGAGCGGGAGGAATACCTCAAGCGCATGCAGGAGGATGTCGAGCGTCAACTGAAGGAACTGATTGACGTCCAAAAGGAGATCCAGGCGTACCGAACTGAAAAGGAAGAGAATCGCAGTGCCCAAATAAGATCGTTATCCAAAATTTATGGAACCATGAAGCCGAAGGAAGCAGCCAAGCTGCTGGAAAATTTGGAAGATCAACTGGTAGTGAGCATCATCTCCAGCATGAATGCGACTGAAGCGGCCAATATTCTTGCCAACATGGACATCAAGAAAGCTGCGAAGATCTCGCAGAGCCTGTCGCAGAGCCGATGATCACCGGCAGTGAAGTAAGGTGACAGGGCATTAGGCGTTTCCCCGGACACAAGCGGGAGCGCAATTTACCCGCTGGTAGGCAATATTTGCTGGCCATCCAAGAAAAAATTTCCGAATCAAACGCTCTTCCCCTTTCTCTCGATTTCCAAGCATTTCTTTAAGTGGGCGAAGTAATTCATCAAAAAGCATAGTCATGAAGATGGCACCATCGTTGCTCATGATCTTCACCGAGCAGTGTGTCTGATGCCTCGGTGGCGGCCATCCGGAGACCCACTGGCTCCTCTCCCCCGGGGACCTGAAAATATCCCGGTGGAAGCCGCGCAGCCAACCATAGACTGAGGAGCGAGAGTGCAGACAACAAGACTTTTTGTAGCCCAGCTGATGGGGGAATTCCTGGGGGGTCAGAACGCCAGGCTCACTCAGGAACTTACAGCTGCGGAGTTTTCGCAGGAATTGCAGGCGCAGCACTCTAACCATTTCGGCATGGATCCCACCATGCTCTCGATGGGGTCTTCCACGCGGAAAGGGGAGGATGGTCCTGATCAAATCCCGGAGACTCAGAACTTCCTGTTGCCGGCTCTGGCCTGCACCCCAATGACGCAACCGGCAAGACGTGCGCTGCCCGTCAGTGCAGAATCGCGACCTGCTTTGAACCACACACAGGCAGAGGATGCTCTCAGGCCGCTGCAGGTTGGTAGCCGCCAGAAGTTGGCCAAAGCTGGAGAGAGAATCGTATTCACTGATGGGCTGCTGGTTGAAAAGATTGCCACCCAATTGCGGCTTCCCGCCGAGAAAAAAGCCGCGTGTCTGGCGGCGGCAGACAATGCGGGTCGGATTCCGCTGACCTCCCTGCTGGAGATTCTCAATATCCCCGGCAGGGGGCCCGGCAATTTGGTCCATAAACCCGAGGCCGCCGCCGAAGATGTGCGATTGCTGTTCAGATCGGTGGAGCTGACAAAAGCGGGGGTGCTCCCCCAAAAGACTATGGATTTAACCTTGAAAGCAAAAGGTTCGTACGATCTCGATGAGATCAAGAAACTGCTCAGCGACGTTGTTTCGCATGTTGACGAAATGCAAAAGAAGGTCGCTCCAGGGGGAAGTGCCCATCCAACAAGCACACAGGTGAATGAACGCAACTCAGATCTGTTTGGTGCGCCCAAGAATTCCGTGTCGCTGCTGCATCCAACCAAGGAACTGGTCGCGCCTTTCTCCGTTTCTCCGGAGGTCGATACCGGCAATGGCATGGCGGAAACTCTCAGCCGGCCGGATAGCCCGGGCAAGCAGTCAAGCTCAGGGGAAAAGCTGGAAACACGGCCGGCCAAGTTCTTGGGGGATCCGCAGCCCAATCCGGCCAGAGCCGTTGCGGCAAGCTTTCTTGAGATGGACGTGGAAATCGATCAGAGGAGTTTCGGCCCGCCTGCAGACGGACAAGCCGCCAATCTTACCCTTGACGACACCCTGGAGTCACGCTTTGTGGATGCCGAATCGTTGGAGCGGTTTGAGAATATCACCAGGGCAAGGTTGATGGGGGGCGGATTGGCGAAGAATTTTCCAGGTGGCGGACGGCATAATGTAACCAACTTGAGCACTGCCGAAGGCGAGACCGTGCTGGTCGGCAATATGGAGCAGGGTACGATAGCCACAAAACCGGATGCACGGGATGATCGACTCCTGACGGCAAGGGAAAATCGTGCGGAGCCCTTCGGCATGACGCGAGGCGAGATCAAGACCGGACTGGAATCGGGTGGTGAGAAGCATTTCTTCCAAGGACATGGGCAGGAACACAAATCAACTGCCTGGTCCCTTTCCGGCGCCGCTCCGCCAGGCGGAGAAGAAAAGTTTGCCGCCCTATTCCCCAATGATAGCCAAGTGCTCAACCCTGGTCAGGCGGCTTCAGGTGATGAGAAATTGCCGCAGGGCTATGTTTCTTCTACGGAATTCATTTGGGCGGAAAAAATTGCCCAGTATGCTCAGCGTCTCAGGGCCAAGAATCGCAACCAGTTGACTCTGCAACTGCAATCAGGACGTCTGGGAGCCTTGGCGGTTCGCATCGAGACCAGGCGGGACCAGGTTGCGGCTTTCATCGTGGCGCAAAACGAATACGCCAGGAGCTCACTCGTGCAAAATGCTTCGCTGCTGCACGAGAGCCTGCAGCAACAGGGTCTGCATCTGAGTGAAATGGTGGTTGATGTCAGGCAGGAGCCGAGCGAGGGTTTGTTGCAGGGTTCAGCAAAGGAAGCAAGGGCCGCCACTGGAAAGCCGGCCAAGCGTCCCGGGCTCCCAGCCCCAAGTGTATCGGCAAATGACGGCGGGATTTCGGCAATCAACCTTTTTGCCTGATCCCAATAAGAACCTGGATAATAAGGAGCACCCGGATGAGCATCACTTTTTCCGAGGCCATCGGTTCAAACAATGCAGGTCGTGCCGGTTCAGCACCGGCATCGAGAGGCTCAGCGATGGATATGAGCGCTTTCTTGACCCTGTTTACCACGCAACTCAAGTACCAGGATCCCACCAATCCCCTGGAATCTTACGAACTGGCCGCTCAACTGGCTCAGTTCAGCACCGTTGAAAGGCTCACGGAAGCCAACAAAAACTTGGAGGTGATGCGCTCGCACTTATCGTCCATGAACAACTCCCTGATGGTGCAAATGCTCGGCAAACAGATCACCGCACTGGGCAACTCTCTGATAACCACCGACGGGGAGGTCTCTCAGGCCTCTTATGAAATAGATCGGCCCTGCGAGGTCAAGATAGAAATCTATGACGAGAGCGGTCAACTGGTGAGGACTCTGCATGTGGGTGCTCAGGATGCGGGAAGCTATGAGGTTGCCTGGGATGGTTGCGATGATTCGGGAAACAAAGTGGCCGATGGCGCCTATAGCTTTCAAGTTGAGGCCGTCGATCAAGAGGGCAATACTGTCGACGTGCTCACCACAATTTCCGGCGTGTGCAGAGCGGTGCACATGGGGGGTGGCGTCGTCTATTTGACTCTGGGAGGGCCTGATGGGGTTGATGTCACTCCCAGTTCCGTTATTGAAGTCTGTGAAGCCAATGTTGTCTGAACACAGGCCATTTGCCCGTGGGATAAAGACAATAAAAATATGAAAAAAAAACCGACCTGAAAATCCATTTTTCAAAAGGAGGAGACGATGGGAATCAGCAGTTCACTCTACAATGGTTTGACCGGGATGAACTCATACAGTACGGGTATATCTGTGGTCAGTGATAATGTTGCCAATGCCAATACCACCGGATTCAAAGCCAACGACATCCGTTTCGGAGACCTGATCCTGGGCGAGTATTCCTTCGGGACCAATGATAAAGAGAGTGAGGGAGCGGGCAGCTCGGTCCTGGGAATTGTCACTGATTTCAGCCAGGGCACCCTCCTGGATACCTCCAACTGGTCGGATCTCGCCATCAGCGGCAAGGGTTTTTTTATCGTCAATGATGGATCACAAGATTTTTATACGCGTGACGGCACCTTCCACATCGGCATTGAGGGCACGGGCGAGGAGGCGCAATATTTTCTTGTCAACCAGCAGGGATACAAGGTCCAGGGTATCGATGGCGATATTGAAATCGCCAATCCCGACACCTATGCCAAATTTTACGTCAATATGAAGGGCGAAATCATTGCCGTCAACGGCGAGGGCGAGGAAGAGACCCTGGGACAAATAAAACTCGCCGGCTTCACCAATGAAAACGGTCTGGTTCGCAACGGCGGCAATCTCTACTCCAAAGGGCCTGAAAGCGGGGAACCCTTTTACAGCGACAACGAAGAAAAGGCGGCCTACTTCGGGAAAATTATCGATAGTTGCGTCGAATCTTCCAACGTCGATTTGGCGGCGGAAATGGTCAACCTCATCGTGTATCAGGCGGGCTATAATGCCAATTCGAAAACCATCACCACGTCCAGTGAATTGATCAATACCAGTATCAACATGATTCGATAAACAATGAGTATTTGTCCAAAACCTCCATGGTTCCCGGCCCAATGGGGTAGAGGTCGATTGACGGGGTGCGATTTCATCATGCCACGGGCCACGCCCGTGGCATGGCCTGTCAGCGCAACCCTCTCCCGCCAGTAAGCGAGCGTTTTGCAGGGCGGTTCTCTTTCCTGCAACCGGCGGCCCTGATGGCGGCTGGGCAGCTCGTATGATTTTGACAGCAGACGTCAAAATGTTGACTTATTGCCATTGCCGGCCCGTCCATCATTCCCCCGCAAGTATTCCAGTCGTAGGAGACCCGCGCAGCCTGTCCGCAAAGGATAGGATCCTCTCCTCCTTGCTGGCACGCTCATTGCTCGTGTGTCCGAGTGCGGTCATGAGGCGTTGTCTCATCCCGGTCGGCCCCTCTAACTCAATAATTGAGGCGAACCAGCAGTCATGGACATTGCAACGTTTGTCGGTATTGTTTCAGCTTTTGCCCTCGTTCTCATCTCGATCATGTTGGGTAGTGGCTTATCCCTTTTTTTTAACGTTCCTTCGATGATGATTGTGCTGGGTGGAACCCTCGGAGCCACGATGATTCACTATCCGCTGAAGGATGTCCTGAGTGTCTTCAGGGTTGTGAGGAATGTATTTTTCACCAAAGTGTGGAGCACCCAGGAGGTGATAGACAAATTCATCGAGTTTTCCAACACCTCGAGAAAAGAGGGGATGCTGGCGCTGGAAGGTGACCTGGTGCAGGTGGATGATCAATTCCTTTCCAAAGGCCTGCAACTTGCCATCGACGGCATGCAACCCGAAGCCATTCGGGAAATTCTTGAAATCGAGATCGACTATCTGCAGGAGCGGCATCGATTTGGAGCAGAAATACTGGACACCATGGCGACCTTTTTCCCCGCCATGGGCATGATCGGAACACTGGTCGGACTGGTGCAGATGCTGCAAACGATGGAAGATCCCAGTACCATTGGACCAGCGATGGCGGTCGCACTGCTGACCACGTTCTATGGAGCCGTAGCCGCCAATCTGGTCTGTTTGCCCATGGCCGGGAAGTTGCGCAAACGCAGCAGGGAAGAATCCCTGATAAAGGAGATGGTGATCAATGGTGTTGTGGCAATCGCCAATGGTGAAAACCCAAGAATCATAGAGCAAAAGCTGCACTCATTTGTTCCTCCACAGGCCAGAGCAAGCCGTTTCAAATGAACCGGCGGATGCGAATGAATGCTCTTTGACACACGGCATAACCCTCAGGCAGAAAGTGTAGACGACACACCATGGTTGACAAGCGCAGACTCGAAGAAAGTGAGACAACGCCGCTGCAGAAGAATTCCAAATGGAAATGGATTGTGCTCGTACTGCTACTCGCAATGGCGGGCAGCGGAGCGTACCTGGGCTGGAGTTATTTTTTCCAGGAATCGGGTGCCGTCGCCGAGGTCAGGCCGGAAGCAAAAGTGGAGCAGGAAATGGACACCTTCCTGGTGAACCTGGCCGATCCCGGTGGGAAACGCTATTTGAAAATCAGCATGAAGCTGGTCCTTAACAATGCCCAGGCGGCAGCCCAATTCAACGCTCGCAGTGCGGAGCTGCGGGATAGCGTCTTGCTGCTTCTTTCCAGCAAGAAATACGACGATATCGCAACATTTGCCGGAAAAATGGCCTTGAAGCAAGAGGCCATCGCTCAACTCAATCAAAAGCTCGGACAAGGCCAGGTGGAAGATATCTATTTCACCGAACTGCTGGTTCAATGAGAAACGTCATGCCGGTCGAGTCGTTTCAACAAATGATGTGATGGGGTGTAACACTCTATGGAAAAGATCCTCTCCCAGGATGAGGTCGATGCCTTGCTCAAAGGCTTGTCCGATGGAGAAATTGAGGGTGACGCCGATGTTGTCGAGGACCAAGGCACCGCCCGTCAGTATGACCTCACCAACCAGGATCGTATCATTCGCGGGCGCATGCCCACTCTGGAAATCATAAACGATCGCTTTGCCCGTCTGCATCGCATAACACTGTCGTCAAACCTGCGCCGGATCATCGATCTGACCACCGCCCAGACGGAGATGATCAAGTTTGGAGAATTCATTCGCACCTTGCCGGTTCCGACCAGTCTGCACGTGCTCAAGATGGAGCCTATGCGCGGGCATACCCTGCTGGTTCTGGAAAGCAAGTTGATCTTCAATCTGTTGGACTGCTTTTTCGGGGGTACCGGCAAGAGCAATTTTAAGATAGAAGGCCGAGACTTCACGTCCATCGAAAATCGTGTCGTGCAAAAACTGGTGAATGCGGCGCTCGATGACTTAAGCCAGGCATGGAAACCGGTGGCTGACATCGATTTTCAATATGTGCGCTCGGAGGTGAACCCACAATTTGCCACCATTGTGCCCCCGTCCGACATCGTCATCACGGTGCGCTTTGAGCTCGAATTGGATCGGATCGTTGGGCGAATGATCCTTTGTTTGCCGTATTCGACCATAGAGCCGATCCGATCTCGGCTGTATGCCAGCTATCAGAGTGATCAGCTGGAAGTTGACGTGCGCTGGGTGGAACGTCTCAAGAAGCGTATTCAGGAGGTAATGGTCGAGCTGACCCTGGAGCTTGGAAAAACCACGATCAAAGGGCGTGATTTGCTGCAGCTCGATGTGGGTGACGTTCTGGTCTTGAACCAGGACATTGAAAAACCCCTGGTGGTTAAAATCGAAAACATACCGAAGCTCAAGGCCTTCGCCGGAACCCACAAGGGCAGCAAAGCCATTCAGGTTCAGGAGGTAATCGCTTCGAGCAACTGCTGAAAATTGCTGGAAAGGGAGTAAGGGAATGAGTCGGGAACAAACGGAGCATCATGACCTGCAGCCGGCATCTCTTGCGGAAAGAGATGCTGCTCAATTTCCTGATCTGCAGCAGGAAACAGCCGCAAAAGGCATCATTCGCGATCTTGATTTTCTGCTGGATATCCCCTTGGAAGTTACCGTGGAGCTCGGGCGTGCAACGATGCTCATCAACGATCTTCTTCAGCTGGGACAGGGTTCGGTTATAGAGCTCAATAAACTTGCCGGGGAACCTCTGGAAATATTGGTCAATCAACGCCTGGTGGCACGTGGGGAGGCCGTGGTGATTAACGAGAAATTTGGGGTGCGCATCACCGACATCATCACTCCTACCGAACGTGTCAAGCAATTAACCTGATATGTCTGCCGGAAAATCGGCAACATTTTGTCATCAGAGCCCCGGTCGCTCACGGGGTGAGAGTTGAAACCGCAACGTGCGAGATCGTTTAGACGATGGGAACAAGCTTAGATATCGGCCTGCAGATCGTCAAAACGGCAGGTAGCCTGGCGCTGATTTTGGGCGTCCTGCTGGTTTGCTTTTACGGCTTCAGGCGAGCCGGGCTGCTGACTCACAGAGCGGCATCGAATGCCTGGATTCAGGTCATTGCGCAGCATCCCCTGGGGATGAAGCACAGTTTGTTGCTGGTGAAAGTGCAGGGACAGACATTCTTCCTGGGGACTTCACCGCAGGGTCTGCACTTCCTGGCGGTTATTGCCGGCGAAGCAGAATCCCCTGCCGCCGATCCCCCATGAAGACGCTTCCCCCTGTTTTTCCCAAAGCCTCCGTCCGCGGGAGTGCCGGGCAAGGACCCTGGCAATATGGTCTGCTGGTGTGTCTGGTTGCCGGCGGCGTGGTCCTGCTGGGCAGCTCTACCGCCTGGCCGCAGGGCATTGATGTGCCGGGAATTCAGTTGGATTTTAGCGGACCGGAAGGGGCCCGGCAGATTTCGAGCACACTGAAGATTGTCTTCATCCTGACCGTCCTGTCCCTGGCTCCTGCGATTCTCATCCTGATGACATCGTTCACCAGGCTGGTGATAGTCTTTTCCTTTCTCCGCCATGCCCTCGGCACCCAGGCCTCTCCCCCCAATCAAGTGATCATCGGTTTGGCGCTTTTCCTCACATTTTTCATCATGCAACCCGTGTGGCAGGAAGTTTACCAAAGCGCGATCGTGCCCTATGAAGACCGTCAAATCTCCGAACAAGAGTTTTTCCAGCGCGCCGCAGGTCCTCTCAAAGAGTTCATGCTCAAGCAAACGCGCAAGAAAGATCTTGCCTTGTTTGTCGAGCTTTCTCACACAGAGAAGCCGCAAAATGCCGACGCCCTGGCAATCACCACCGTGATCCCGGCATTCGTGGTGAGTGAACTGAAGACCGCCTTTCAAATCGGCTTCATGCTCTACCTCCCGTTCTTGATCCTGGACATGGTGGTCTCCAGCATTCTTCTCTCCATGGGCATGATGATGCTTCCACCGGTGATGATTTCCCTGCCTTTCAAGCTGATGCTGTTTGTCCTGGTGGACGGTTGGAACATGTTGATCGGTTCATTGGTCAAGAGCTTCCAGTGAGGAGAAGTGCTGCGTGACTCCCGAGTTTGTCATGGGGCTCGCTCGACAGAGCCTTGAAACGCTATTGTGGGTGAGTCTGCCGGTGCTCCTGGTGAGCCTGCTGGTTGGACTCGTCATCAGTGTTTTTCAATCGGTGACTCAAATCCAGGAGATGACCTTGAGCTTTGTGCCCAAAATCATCGTCACATTCCTTGCCCTGGTAGTATTCGGATCCTGGATGATGGCAAAGATTACCGATTTCACCAGGGAGATCTTGGTCAATATTCCCCTCTGGCTCAAATGACGCAGCATGAAAAATACCGGTTGAGGCTGCCGCTTCTTTTTCTTTCTCGGAAGGCACGTGGTTATGGTCGTTCACATCGATTCCACGCAAATCGCAAGTTTTTTGACCATTCTCTTGCGTATCAGCCTCATCTTTTTTGTCATACCGTTTTTTGCCGGCAGTCAAATCCCCAAGAGTGTCAAAGCTTTGACTTCTCTGGTCGTGAGCCTCTTCTTGTATTTAATCATTTACCGGGATGTGGCGCCCCTGGCTTTTCATCCAGGATTCCTGCTGCGCATCGCCGTGAGTGAAATCCTTTTCACTGCTGTGATCGCTCTGGCTACCGCCGTCATGTTCGGCACATTCCAGTTCATGGGGGAAGTCATCGGCTTTCAGATGGGATTCGGGTTTGCTCAGGTTGTTGATCCTCAAACGGGAATCCAGATGGCGGTTCTCAGTCGTTGGTTTCAACTTCTTGCAACCATGATTTTTTTCTCTTTGAATGGGCATCACGTCGTCTTGAAGGCTATGGTCGAGAGCTTTCATGTGATCCCGGTCGGGAACTTCGAAGTGACTGCAGGCGCCTATTCCAAATTGGTTCATTTATCCGGTCAGCTGTTTGTAATCGGTCTCAAAATGGCTGCACCGATGATGGCGGTGTTTTTTCTCATTCAGGTGGGATTTGGCTTGATCGCAAGGTTCGCACCGGAAATCAACATTCTCATCGTAAGCTTCCCGCTCACCATCGTGCTCGGGTTTCTTTTCATCGTTTTGTTCTCGTCCGTCTGGGAGGAGGCGATGGTCGGTTTCCTGGAGCTCTTTTTGAAGTCCATGCGAGGACTTTTTCATCCCTGAGAGCATTGACTGTGAATAGCAACGCGGACTGAACAGATGGCCGGATCGCAGGAAAAGACAGAGAAGCCCACCGACAAAAAGTTACGGGATGCGCGCAAACGAGGCAAGGTCGCCAAAAGCCGAGATCTCAACACCATCGCCGTGCTGGCGGCAGGTGCCGCAGCGGCCTATCTGAGCAGCGGCCTCATTGCGTCTCACTTCAAGGAAATAGCGACGATCTTGTGGGGCAATGGCTTTGCTGCTGAAGTCAAAGATTCGGCGGGCGTCAATCTTTTGTTGGCTGTTCTGGTTCACTTCGGCATCATGGTGTTACCGGTCATCTTGGCCACCGCTTGCGCGGGGATAGCCATAAACCTCCTGCAAACCAAAGGTTTGATGCTTTCCGCTGAAGCGATCCAACCCGACCTCTCCAGGCTCAATCCGCTCCAGGGGGTGAAAAGATTCTTTTCTCTGCGCTCATTGCTGGAGCTCGTTAAGTCTCTTGCCAAGATTCTCATAGTCGCTGTGGTGATCTATGGCGTCTACGCCGAGGAAGGCAATTTGCTGGGCAGTCTCGCCCGGGTGGAGCTCGGGGAACTGCTGAATGCTTTTCGCTACTTGTCTTTTAAGGTGCTGGTCAGGGTCGGGGTGATAATGACGGTGTTCGCTCTTCTCGACTGGCAGTATCAACGCTGGCAGTACGAGAAAGACTTGCGCATGACCAAGCATGAAGTGAAAGAGGAGTACAAAGAAACGGAGCGGAACCCACAGATGAAAGCGCGCATGCGGGCCATCCAGCAAAGCCTTGCTCAGCAGCGCACCATGGCCAATGTTCCCAAGGCAAGTGTCGTCATAACCAATCCAACGCACTATGCGGTGGCTCTGGTGTATACCGCGGACATGGATGCACCCAAGCTGGTGGCCAAGGGAGTAGATTTTATGGCTAGCAAAATCAGGGATTTGGCTCGAAATCACAAAGTTCCCATCGTTTCCAATCCCCCTTTGGCACGAGCTTTGTACAGCGGTGTCAAGGTGGACGAGACAATCCCTGTTACTTTGTACAAGGCGGTAGCCAAGGTTCTCGCATACATCTACAAGCAAAAAGGCCAAGCACCGGAGCGAGCGGTTTGAAGGTCAAATCTTCATCCTCGCCAACGAGGAATGCATAACGCATAAGGAATCAGTGTATGTCGTCCGCGACTCAAGCCCCCGGCCTTCTACGCGACAGGCTCAAGCAGTTCTCCGACAACGATGCAATGCTCGGCATCGGTGTGGTGATCATCTTATCGATCATGCTCCTGCCGTTTCCTGGCAGCGTGTTGGATATTCTTCTGGCAGTCAACATCAGCATCGGCTTGGTTATCCTGCTGACTTCGATCTACACGGTCAAAGCGGTGGACTTCGTCATATTTCCCTCCCTGTTGCTCATCACGACCCTGTTTCGGCTGGCGCTCAATGTGGCCAGCACGCGCTTGATCCTGTTGGATGGTCATCAAGGCACAACCGCTGCGGGCAAGATCATCAGCTCGTTCGGCCAATTCGTCGTTGGTGGCAACTATGTGGTGGGTTTGGTGATCTTCATCATTTTGGTCATCGTCAACTTTGTGGTCATCACCAAAGGGACCGAGCGAATCTCTGAGGTTGCCGCGCGTTTTACTCTGGATGCCATGCCCGGTAAGCAAATGAGCATTGATGCCGATTTGAATACCGGTCTGATCAATGATCAGGAAGCGCGGCAGAGGCGCGCCGCCATCGCGCAGGAGGCCGACTTTTACGGGGCCATGGACGGGGCCAGCAAGTTTGTGCGGGGAGACGCGATCGCAGGAATTCTCATCACCGTGATCAATATCCTGGGTGGCTTTGCCATTGGCATGCTGCAAAATCGCATGACGATTGTGGACGCACTGAAAAACTATACGTTGCTGACGGTGGGCGACGGATTGGTTTCGCAAATTCCCGCGCTGATTATCTCCACCGCGGCGGGTATCCTGGTCAGCAAGGCGGCTTCGGCCGATTTGGGGATGGGCCGGGCATTCGGCAATCTTTTCAGCCTTCAGCCGAGGCCCATGATCATTGCCGGGTCAATGCTCTGCTCGCTCGGCATTATTCCCGGTTTTCCATTGTTTCCCTTCATGCTCGTGGGGGGGGCGCTGGTGGGCGTCTCCGTGCTGCTCCTGAAAAAGCAAACGACATCTGCCGAGCAGTATTGCGAAGTCGAAATGCCGGTCGAGAGTCAGGACGGTTCCCATAAGCTGCCCCCGTTGCAGGAAGTTCTGGAACTGGAAGTGGGCTATGGTTTGATTCCCCTGGTAGATGATTCACAGGACGGCGACTTACTCGCCAGAATCAAAGCCATACGGCAGCAACTGGCGCTGGATTTCGGCATTATCGTTCCGGCCCTGCATGTGCGCGACAATCTTCAGTTGAGGCCGTCGGAATACAGGCTGCTGCTGAAGGGCAATGCCGTTGCAAAAGGCGAGCTGATGCTCGGGCATTACTTGGCGCTGAGCTCCGGCGACGTGACTGAAGATTTGGGAGGAATCGCGACCAAGGATCCTGCCTTTGGACTGCCGGCCATCTGGATTCCGGAAGGCAAACGCGAGCAAGCCTTGCGCAGCGGCTGCACGGTGATCGACCTTTCCACCGTGGTGGCGACTCACCTTGCTGAAATATTTAAAAAACATGCCGATGAACTGGTGGACAGACAAATAACACAGCAACTGCTGGATCATCTCGCATCAGTCCATCCCAAATTGGTGGATGAGCTCACGCCCAACCTTCTGCCCATCGGGACCATCCAGAAAGTGTTGCAGAACCTTGTCCGGGAACACGTCTCCATCCGGGATCTGCAAACGATCTGCGAGACGCTGGCCGACCATGCTCCCGTCACCAAGGATCCGGAATTCCTGACGGAGCTGGTGCGGCAGTCGCTGGCCAGAACCATAACCAGACCGTATGAGACCGAAACCGGCAAGCTCTATGTGCTCACATTCCAGCCGGGGCTGGAGGAGCACCTGACCAAAAACATTCAGAAAACGGACCACGGTGCTTTTCTCTCTCTGGAACCGGGGTTGGTGCGCCAACTCATACAAAGTGTCAACACCGAAATGAAAAAGATTGTCAATCTGGGGCATCAACCGGTGGTTCTCTGTTCACCGTCGGTAAGGCGTCACCTGCGCAAGCTGCTGGAGAGGTTCTTGCCCGAGGTGGCAGTGATCAGCCACAACGAATTGAGGGGCTCTCTGGAAATCCAATCTACCGGCATTATCAAGGTCAACCATGCAAATTAAAAGCATAAGGGCAGCGAATATTTCCGAGGCACTGGTCCAGGTCAAAAAACAGTTGGGGTCCGACGCCATCATTCTGGGCCATAAGAAGATAGATCTCACCGCAACCGAATCGGTGGTCGAGGTAATGGCCGCGGTGGAGCACGATGCACTCAAAAGTGAAGAAGTCAACCCGGTCCAGCAGGACATCCAGGAGATCAAGAGCTTCCTTTCCATGCTCATCTCGTCGAAGGATTATTTTACCCAGCTTCAAGTGAGACAGCCTCTGGCCGAGGTGTATCATAGCCTGATCGTGCGCGGTCTGGATGAACGGCAAACGTACCGCCTGCTGACCAAGGTATTGCCGCAGGTCAACGAAGATACGGACAAACGCCAGATTATTGAATGCTTCTGCCGTCAACTGGTTGACGCCATCCGTCTCGCCAGGCCTTTCCACCAGTTGTCGAGGAGAAACGGCCGGCCGCCCATCTTTACTTTTCTTGGTCCAACGGGAGTCGGCAAAACTACGACCCTGGCAAAATTAGCGGCCTATCTAAAGGTCAGCCGCAAGTGTAAAATAGCAATCATCTCTATCGACACCTATCGGGTGGGCGCTGCCGACCAGCTCAAAACCTACGCGAAAATATTGAATGCCCCGCTGATCATGGCTCTCAACAGACAGGATTTTGCAGAAGCCAGAGACGCGTTCCATGGGCATGATGCTATTTTGGTTGATACCATTGGCCGAAACTTCTTGCGTCGAGAATACCTGCAGGACATGCGAGAGGTCTTTGCTGGTACTGAAAATATTGAACATTTTCTGGTACTCAGCGCCACGGCTAAAGATAATGATCTGCGGCAGACCATTTTCGCCTTCAAGGAGATGGACTTCAGCAGCCTCATCTTCACCAAGGTGGATGAGACGGTCGATCACGGTTGCCTGATCAACCAGCTCATCCGTTTTCCCTATCCTTTGTCTTACCTGGGAACCGGCCAGAGAGTTCCTGAGGACATCGAATCCGCCACACATAAGCGTTTATTATCGTTACTGTTTCCGTCCAGCAACGGGGTGCATAGAAAGGATTCACATGGATCAAGCCGCAGGACTGCGTGACAAAGAGTTTAACAAGCGCAATCCAACGTTCTACCGAAATCTTGGGGTGCCCAAGCGACAAGTGCGCGTGATAGCCGTCAGCAGCGGGAAAGGCGGGGTCGGCAAGAGTACCGTGGTGATCAACCTCGCAGTGGCTTTTGACCGCATGGGCCAAAGGGTCCTCGTTCTGGATGCGGATCTTGGCCTTGCCAATATCGATATTTTTCTTGGACTGACACCCAAACAGAATATCAGTCATGTTCTGAATGGCAAGCGACAATTGCATGAGGTTCTGGTCAACGGTCCCGGCAGGATACGCATCATGCCTGCCAGCTCCGGGGTGCAGGAACTCACGCGTCTTACCGATGAGCAAAAACTGCTTCTGCTGGAAATGCTGGATGAATTGGAGTCGGAAGTCGACCTCCTGCTCATCGACACTGCGGCCGGCATCTCGGATACCGTCCTGTACTTCAATCTGGCTGCTCAAGAGAGGATCATTGTCGTCACCCCCGAGCCCACTTCGCTCACGGACGCCTACGCGCTGATCAAAGTGCTTCACACCAGAAACGGCGAGCGCCATTTTCGCATTCTTACCAATGCTGCCGACAGCGACAGGGAAGGAAAGTTAATTTTTGCCAAGCTCAGTAAGGTGGCCGATCACTTTCTGAACGGTATCTCGCTCGATTATCTGGGCAATATACCCAGGGATCCACAGGTATCCGCGGCATTACTGCAGCAGAAGCCGTTCATCACCCTTTTTCCGCATACTGCCGCGGCAAAAGCGTTTGTCAATTTGGCTGACCGAATTCATCGGAGTGCCCCCGCTCGCGATAATGGAAATGTGCGATTCTTCTGGAAACGTTTCTTAGAGATATGAGACGACCGTTTCCCTTGATGAGTGAATTAAATGCTGCAAAGACTCTATCACAACCAAAGCTATTATCCTGCACAAAAAACCGACGGGGGGTGCCTTGTTGAGAATAAGGAAGAGGTGATCCTCAACTATTGTGATCTGGTTAAATTCACTGCCCTGCGATTACTCTCGCGGCTGCCGAGCTGCGTTCAGTTCGATGATCTATTCAACGCCGGGATCATAGGACTTATGGACGCCATTGATAAGTTTGATGCCGATCAGGGCATACAGTTTCAGACCTATGCCAAGATCCGCGTCAGAGGGGCCATGCTGGATGAAATTCGTTCCATGGACTGGATCCCACGTTCCTTGCGGCAGAAGAGCAGCGAACTGCAAAAGGTCTATGCTTCCCTGGAAAGCAGGTTAGGGCGTGAGCCCCGGGATGAAGAGATAGCCGCCGAGATGGGTCTGACCCTTGACGAATACCTCAAACTGCTGGAAGAGAGCCGGATTATCTCGGTCTTGCCGGAAGATATCAGCAACCTGAGTGTCGATGACGGCGGTAATCTGGCCCTCGCAACAGATTCGGACCTGCTCTTTGACCAGGCGCATCAAAAGGAGCTCAAGACGCATCTGACCGAGGCGATTGCTTCCCTGCCCGAAAAGGAACAGCTCATATTATCCCTTTATTATTACGAAGAGCTCACCATGAAAGAAATCGGTCAGGTTATGGGCTATACCGAATCGCGCATCTGCCAAATTCATACGAAAGCCATCATTAAGCTGCGCACGCGCCTTTCCCGCAAGCTGCGAAAAGCCGATCTCCCTGATACACTGGATCTTTTTTGAAACCCACCACGCCCTCTCCAGGGAGGCGATCAACCGAGGAGGCATTGACCCGCAGAGGAGGCTTATCAGGTGCCTTTAGGAAAACGCGACAACTTGCCGGATTCTGCTGCACACCATGACCGCGAGGATTTCTCGCGCGAGCCGGCCGGTAGTGCTGAGCTGCAGGCACTGGAGGGGTACGATCAGACATTCGAACAGGCATCCGCTCCATCAGAAACCATCTCCCATGAAGCATCGCCCCGCGAGCCAGCCGGTGAGGAATCGCCGCCCGATAAGAGCGGGCTCCCCGGAGAGAAGCCGACGGGGAAGCCCGGAGCGCGGCGGACAGCCGGTCTCCTGCTGGCTTTGATTCTGCTCGCCGGGGCAGCGGGTTTGGCCGTCTACCGGGGGACAGGAGGAGGACCGTTTGCCACCTCGGCGGTCTATATCAAAAAGCCCATAACGGCACCAACTCTTAAAGAAAAGCTCAAATTTCTGTTTGTTGCCAACACCGCAACCGGCAAGGAGCTCTTGATCCTGGAGCTGGGGTTTGATTTTCGCGCCGTGAACGCTCCGGAACTTTTCAAAAACGATGAACTGCTCATAAGAGACATGATCTACCAGTTTTTGACGGAAGCACAATCCGTCGGTGATTCTATCACCTATTGGGAGCAACGGGTGAAGAATGACTTGTACGACAATCTAAAACGCCATTTCGGCCATTGCGGCATTGAGTCAGTTTATGTTGCTCAGCTGCAGAAACTCTAGCGGGGGAGATATCGCACATCATGGACTCTATCCCAAGGTGGCTCCTGGAACAGCCGCATTTCGTATCCTTCCTGCAAATCGTGTTGGATCTGTTACTGGTCCTGTTCGTTGCCGTCCTGTTCCTGAGACGGTCAAAAGAAAACCGCACGGCCGGGCGCGAATTGAGTCGAGCACTCGAAGAGGTGCTCCAGCAGACGGAAACCATCGCGCGCGAATTTGATGAGAACCTGCGTGAGCGCCGTGAATTGATGGGGCAGGTTATGGCGGCGTTGGACGACAAGATTAACCAGGCCAAGACGATTTGTAAGAATCTGGAAAAGGTCGAAGAAATCGGCCGGCAGGGGGGCCTCGGTCGGCGACACGGGTCGTCGCGTGATCAGGAAAATCAGGCCATTGTACATTTGGCACAAAAAGGCCTCAGTGCCGTCGCAATAGCCGAACATTTGAAGAAGCCTTTGGGGGAGATCGAGTTGGTGTTGAGTCTGAAGCGACTGAGGCATGAATCATGACAAGCCGCTAGGGTTTCTCGCGCCACAGGTGATGCAAGTGACCCGTGATAGGAAAAAATTTCCCTGCAACCGGTAAAATTGCCCTTCCGGGGGTGGCAGAGCCTGTCCACACGAGTCCTCTGAGAGCGCCCGGCGGGAGCAGCCGGCGCTGCAGCCTCGGCAACGCAGAGGGTTTGGCATCCGGGTTGCAAAGTCAGCTGGGGGAAAGGTAAGGAGGCGAGACGATGCGGATCGGATATTTTGGGGCGGCCCTCGGTTCCATTCAGCAAGAAAAGCAGATGGCGGTCCACAGCAACAACATCGCCAACGCGATGAAGCCCGGCTACAGGAAGGACGCTGTCCATTTCAGTAATTTTTTTCAGCAAAAGACTTATACAAAAATGGAGCAGGGGAAAATCCAGCGCACCGAAAATCCCCTCGATATAGCCATCAATGGAGAAGGGTTCCTGCGGGTGCAGACCGATGCGGGCATCCTTTACACCCGTGCAGGCGACCTGCGCTTCAGCCCTGACCGCACGCTGGTTACCCAGGACGGCTGGCCGGTCTTGGGCAGCGACGGGCAGCCGATTGAAATTCCCGCATTGGAGCATCAATTCGACATCAGGATCGAGCGAGACGGCCAGGTGTTCGATGGCGAAGATCCCATCGGTACTCTTGCCATTGCTCAGTTTGGACAGGAGGCTTTGCTGGAGAAGGTCGCTAACGGCTACCTGCGGCCGGCCCGGGGAGAAGAGCGGCTCATGGCGGAAGGAGAATTCACGATCGAACAGGGCGCACTGGAGGCTCCCAATTTCAATATCGTTGAAGAAATGGTCAAGATAGTGGAAACCACAAGAATTTTTGAGGCCTATCAAAAGGTGCTTCAGTCTTTTGATCAGGAAGATTCCCAGTTGGTCAGAACCCTGGGTAACCTGTAGGCCAACGCGAAGATTTATTCCAGCTGCTCGCGGACCGCTAGTCTGCAAACTGGGCAGAGTATGAGGTAAGCGACCCACAGGGAGGCTACACGAGATGATTCGCAGTCTTTGGACCGCCGCGACAGGCATGGCGGTACAGCAGTTCAATATGGATGTGATCGCGCACAACCTGGCCAATACCAACACCGCTGGATACAAGCGCAGTCGGGCAAACTTCGAAGACCTGATGTACCAGACCATTATCCCGCCGGGCTCCGAGACCGCCAGTGACGCACGCATGCTGTCGGGCATCCAGTTGGGAATGGGGGCCAAGGCTGTGTCGGTGCAGAAAATTTTCAGTCAGGGCAATTTTACCGAGACCGGCAACCCGCTGGATATAGCCATTCAGGGTAGAGGCTTTTTCAAAGTATTGCGCGGAACGGAGGAAGTTTACACCCGTGCGGGGACCTTTCAATTGGATTCCGACGGCTTCCTGTGCGACATGGAAGGGAACCGTCTGCAGCCGGAGATGAGTGTACCGCAGGAGGCCATATCCATCAACATTGACTCCGGAGGCACCATGACGGCTATCGATCAGAACGGAAATGTGGTGACCTCACAGAGGATCAGCCTGTACGATTTCCCCAATCCTGCCGGGCTGCTGAGCCTTGGTAAGAACTACTGCATCCCTACGGAAGCGTCCGGAGAGGTCATTGAAGGAGACCCGGGGATTGAAGGACTGGGAACTTTGCTGCAGGGCTACATCGAGAGTGCAAACATCAATGTGGTGGAAGAAATGGTGAACATGATTGCCGGTCAGCGGGCTTATGAGGCCAATTCGAAAGTCATCAAGGCCTCTGATGAAATGCTGCACATGGCCAATAATGTCAAAGCCTGATGGCGGGAAATGAGGTCATGACAACGGGACGCTTTCACGACACAGGAACCCTGGTGGCCGCATGCACAGCGGCTTGCGTGCTGCTCTTCGGCATTGCCGCGGGCGGTCGGTGCAATGCAGTGGCGCCGCCACCGGCGGTGGAGATTGTTCCGGCGGTTGAGGTCGAGCGCAAATACGTTTCGCTGTTGGACTTGTGCCGGCCCGGGTCGATTGCCTCCCCTTGGAAAGAACGGCTGGAGGCGGAACACATTGGTCAATCGCCAAATGTGGGGGAATATAAGTACATTCTCGGCAAGAACCTGCGTGCCTACCTCGATCGCTTCTTCAGCCGAAAGGGTTGCGACCCGGCCGCCATCGAAATGAGCTTACCGGACAAGATCACCATTGCCCGTGCCGCGCTGAAGCTCTCTGCAGAACAGATCGAAGCCATTTACCGGGAGTTTGTCCTGTCCCGCAGTCCCTGGAATCCCAACGACCTGCAAATCAGCCGCATTTACTTTCCAGGTGTACCGGCCTTGCCGTTGGGCCGATTATCGCATGAGGTTTATGCGGATTCGCAAGAGAGGTTTCTGGGAAACGTGACGGTTACCATCCAGTTTTTTGTGGATGGTGCCAAAGAGCGAAGCATGCGGGTTACCGGCAAGGTGGATTTGTATCAGAACGTGTTGCACGCCATCCGACCGTTGGGTAAGGATGAGGTCGTTGCGGCGGGCGATCTGGAAATTCAAAGGATCAATATCGCAGACAACCCCGATCGTTACGCAACCCGGATGGATCAAGTGATTGGCAAGCAACTGGTGAGGGGAGCGGGCGCTCACCAGCCCATCTTTCTGGGGGATGTCATCCAGCCCAATGTCGTCAAGCACGGAGGCATTGTGACCATCATCTACCAAGACGGGGGGCTCAAGCTCACCGCCAAAGGAAAGGTGAGCGGCAATGCATCGGTGGGCGACACCGTCAGGGTAACCAACCTCATGACACAACGCACCGCAATCTGTAGAGTCCAGGACGGCGAAACGGTGCATGTGGTGCATTGAATCAATCGACAAAGGATTAGCATGCGTTGCCACAGCGACAGACCAAGGAGTGTTTTCGCTGCAATAGACGGGGGAAGACTTCTTGCTTTCCCCCTGATCTGTTTCTCACTTGTTGTGCTGAGTGTATTGAGTGCTTGTTCGAGTACCGGCAAGCCACCCGCTCCCAACCCTTCTGTGGCGGCGCAGCCCTGTCCGACTTCAGGTCCGCCTGCACCAGCCGCTCATGTTGCCGCCATCGCTCCACAGCCGACCGGGTCGGTATGGACCCCGCGCAATGGCACCCTTTTTCAGGACATCAAGGCTAGAGATATCGGTGACATAATAACTATCACGGTGGTGGAGCAGTCGACTGGTTCGAAAACTGCCGCAACCAACACCAGCCGCAATTCCGATCTGCAGGGTAGCTTCAAGTTTGACGGTGTCAGCACGGGAGCAACCGGCAGCCCGGTCGGCGCCTTCAGCTTTGGGCCCTACCAGGCACAGTTCTCAAATAAATTCAACGGCGCCGGCACAACAACCAGAACCGATGATATGTCCGCTTACATGACGGCAACGGTGGTGGACAGACTTCCCAACGGAAATTTGGTGATCAGGGGATCGCGCTGGACCAAAGTCAATAATGATATGCAGCAGATCGTGTTGGAGGGGGTCGTGCGCCCGACCGATATCACGCGAGAGAATACGGTGCTTTCGCAAAACATTGCCGAGGCCAAGATCTTCCTGGTAGGCAAGGGACCTTTGGCCAAGCAGCAGAAACCCGGATGGTTTGGCCAAATCGTAGACTTTATATCGCCCTTTTAGTGGAGCCGTATGCGCTGCAAACTAAATTTCCTCGTTTTTTTCCTGATGATTTCCTGGTGTTTTTCTCCCGAGTCGTGTCACGCGGCAAGGATCAAGGACATCGCTTATTTCATGGGAACCGCTTCCAATCCATTGGTGGGCTACGGACTGGTGGCAGGGCTTAATGGTACCGGGGATAAAGAGCGCACTCGCTTCACCGTCAATACCCTGGCAAATTTGTTGGACAATGTCGGAATTCACATAGATCCCAACATGATCAAAGTCAAGAATGTGGCGGCGGTCATGGTAACCGCCAACCTGCCTCCTTTCGTGCGGGTGGGCAGCAAGTTGGACGTACAGGTCTCTTCCATTGGAGACGCCAAGGATCTGCAGGGGGGAACGTTACTCATGACCTCGTTGCAGGGACCGGACGGCAAAACCTATGCGCTCGCACAGGGGCCCCTGTCTACAGGTGGATTCAGCTTCTCGGGGCAGAGTGGTACGAGCGTGCAGAAAAACTTTCCCACCGTCGGGTTCATCAGTGGGGGGGCTACCGTTGAGCAGGAGGTCTCTACTGATTTTGGAAGCCAGCAGTCTTTGGATCTGGTGCTGCGCACCCCGGATTTCACTACCGCTCACAGGACCGCGCAGGAAATCAACCAACTCTTCGGTGGAGAGCTTGCCCGGGCGCTCGATGCCGCTTCTGTCAAGATCCAGGTCCCGTCCGATTTTGCGGGCAGAATCACTGAGTTGATTGCGGAGGTGGAAAATCTGCAGGTAGAACCCGAGAGTGTGGCTAAGGTCGTTATCAACGAGCGAACCGGAACCATTGTGATCGGTGAAAATGTGCGCATCACCCCGGTGGCGGTAGCGCACGGCAATCTGACCGTACAGATCTCCGAAGATCCGTTTATTTCCCAACCGCTGCCATTCAGCGATGGAGAAACCGCCATCGTGCCCCAAACCAACATTGAGGTGCAGGAGGAGAAGGGCTCGCTGGCGGTAGTCGGCGGAGGAGTCTCGATTCAACAGTTGGTGCAGGGGCTCAATGCCATCGGGGCAACCCCTCGAGACCTCATCAACATTTTACAAGCGATAAAAGCGGCGGGAGCACTGCAGGCGGAAATAGAAATCATCTAACAGCATGCGGCAACCCTGTGGAATTTGTCCGTCAGGCTGAGGAGTACAAGACACAAGCGGTTTCTGTGAACGTGCGGCGACGGTATGCCAATCCGGAAGAAGTAGGCGAAACAGTCTGTGGACAAAAAACAAGCGCAAGAGAGCAAGCGCAACACCAACAAATGGATCACCACATACACCGATTTGATGACCTTGCTGCTGACCTTTTTCGTGCTCCTCCTCAGCATGTCGGTAAGAGACGAAATTCGTACCCGCAAGGCCCTCGATTCACTGGTGGGGGCGTTTGGTTTGTTGCCCGGGGGACGTTCGCCGCTGGGGAAGTCCAAGGGCACCGATGTGCGTGATCCCGCTGCTCCGATCCTGCTCAGCAAACCGGTCAACTTCGAAATGCTCAAGGAGTTGACCGTTACCAATGAACTGAACCCCTACATACAAATTTTAAAGCGGAAACAGAAACTCATCATCTCCATCGATCAAAGGGTGCTGTTCACGTCGGGGTCGCTCCAACTGAAGCCGGAGATACTGCAATACCTGAGGACTCTGGCGGAACATCTTCGCCACAGCAAAACCGATATTGAAATACGCGGCCATGCGGGGCGCTATGAGAACCTGCAGAATCCCGACTGGGTGCAGCAGGCATGGATTTTATCGACGAAACGGGCCCAGCTGATTCACCAGTTTTTTCTGCAGCAGGGCATAGCTGCCGAGCGAATGAGCGCTCATGGGTTCAGCTATTTTCAACCAATTGTGGATGACCTGGTGTTCCCTGATTTACGCGACAAGAACCAACGGGTTGAAATCATGTTGGGAGCTGACTCGAATGTGCCGAGTCAGCTGTTTCGAAGGGAGGCCAAGGCCAAATCTTACATCAATTATAAAGATTTCCTATTCAAAGTGTTGCCTTGAATCGGCGGGGCATTCAGCGGGGCGGTTACCATTGGCATGAGACGGAAAAATCGCAAGGGCGGACAAACCGATACTGAGCCAAGCCAGGGGGCCTGGATGGTGACTTTTTCGGACCTCTCCACGTTGCTCCTGACTTTTTTTGTGCTGTTGCTTTCCATGTCTTCCCTGGATCAGAAGGCTTTTCAAAGTGCTTTCCATAATTTCAACAGTTCCACCGGCGTTCTTTTTTTCAAGGAATGGAGCCAGGTGAATCTGGATAAGGACTTGGTCATCCAGGAAATATGTAAGAGTCTGGAGAGTATTCACATGTTGGACATTCGCGACATCGATGAAGTGCCAAGCGGCTCTCCCGCACCCGAAAGGGACTTCAAGCTGCTGGTTTCTTCAGGCAGTGGGGTGTGGCTCAATAAGCGGGACAAATCGACGAAATTCTCCTTCATCTTCTCGGACAAGCTGCTGTTCGACAGCGGCAGCAGCCAACTGAGCACGCGCGCTCACGGAATACTGGGAACACTCGCTGAATTCATCGCCACGACGGACTATCGCGCCTATGTGGACGGACACACGGACAGCGTCCCCATCCATAACGATCGATTCGCTTCCAATGACGACCTGTCCCTGGCTCGGGGCCAGGCCGTGCTGCAGCACCTGGTGACTCACGGTCAGGTCGATCCGGCAAAGTTGGCCCTGGCGGGTTACGGCAGCTCTCATCCCATGCAGGACAATGAGACCTCCGCGGGGAGAGCGGCCAATCGCAGGGTCGAAATCATCTTTGAGAAAATGGATTGAGCGCAAGGGGGCCGTGCTTAAGATCAATGGCCCGCCAAGGGGGTTAGGCCTGTATCAAAATCCGACGGCGCAAGTGGATAGAGAGGTTGAAGACTATTGCCGCCGCGCCGTTGATCAGGAACCAATCGGCTGAGCCGGTGAAAAGGAGACGTATGACATCGATTGCGGCAACGGGCAACCAGGCAAGGTTGGGGCAGCAGGTATCAGAGGCGGACAAAAAACGTCTCAAGGAAGCCTGCGAACAATTTGAAGCGATCTTTATGCAGTACCTGCTCAAGTCCATGCGACAGACGGTGGTGCGAGCGGAGGATCCGGAGCAGGCCAGAGAAGTCTATGAGGCCATGATGGATGAAACGCTGGCGCAGGAAATGGCGAGCAAGCAGGAGAGGGGTCTTGCTGCGATGCTCTATCAACAGCTGTTGCCTGCGCTGACAGGGGAGACATCGCGCAAGGCTTGAAAGCCGATGGCAGCGGCCGGCCGGCCGAGTGTGTGCGATGTGTCCGGCGCCGCCGCGAACGTGCGGCACCACGATTTATTCCCTCAAGCAATCCAGCCAACCTGCCGATAGCAGATATGAATGATCCAGGATGGCCATCCAAGAAGAGAGAGTGCCCGACATGACTGACAAATGCCCCGTCCAAGACGAATCTTCTCTCGCAGCACAGCCCCCCGCAGCGCTGCCGCTGCAGGAGAACAGCGCTGGGGAATGCGTGGTACTGGCCAGGCAGCTGACCCGGTTGTTGGAGGAAGAAAATGAAGCGCTTCGTTGCTTTGCCGGTGCCAGGCTGGTCCAGTTGCTCTCGGATAAACAGCGTCTCATCACGGACCTGGCGGATCGGCTGGAGGCGTTCAAAGCAACCGGGGTGCCGAAGAATGCTTCCGAGATGCAGGGCGACTGTCCGCTTTTGCGGCAGCTACTGGGCGAAATTGAAGAGAAAAATCAAAAAAACGCTCTCTTTATTCAAGGAACCCTCGCCTTCTATCAGGATTTTTTCTGCAGTGTGGTTCCTACCGTCTATGCGCCCGACGGGGAGCGAATTCCCGGCCGGGAGCCTCCCAAGGGGCTGAAGCTTAGCAAGGAGGTGTGACTATGGGAAGCATGTTGAATCTCACTCTGCAGATCGCCAAAAACACGCTTGTCAACAGCGGAGTGGCAATTCAGACGGCCTCGCATAACATCTCCAATGCCGACAATAAAGACTACGCCCGCCAGAAGGTTCTGTTCAATACCGCTCTACCGCTGCAAATGGGTGCCGGCTGGCTCGGCACCGGCAGTCGCATCGCCGGAGTCGTGCAGCAACGCGATCAATTCATTGAAAAACGTCTGGTTGGGGCCATTTCCAAGGAAAGCGGCTACAACAGTCTGATAGCACACCTTTCCATCGTGGAAAAGCTCATTGCAGACGACGGAGACAACGGCATTTCACAGAAACTCGGTGAATTCTGGAATGCCTGGGAGAGCCTCAGTCAAAACCCCCTTGGCTTAGCGGAAAAGACTCTTGTCCACCAATCCACTCAAGAGCTGGCCGATGCCATTCGCCACACATATTCCCGTCTCCAGGATTATGCATCCGGCATCTATCGAAGCGATGGAACTTTTGCAAGCGGCGAAATCCTGCGCGTAACTGAAAAGGCCAATGGATTGCTGCGCAGCATAGCGGACGCCAACGTGGAAATCATCAAGGCTGAAATTAACGGCGATTGCGCCAACGACCTGCGCGATTTGCGATATGGCTGCTTGAAGGCACTGGCGGAACTGATTCCGGTCAATTGGCGGGAGGATGCCGGTTCCGGTTCGCTGACGGTTTCAACCACCGGCGTTGACAGCGAAGGCAATGCAGTGGTTGTGAATTTGGTCGACGGCAACAGTGCCGATGAGCTGGAAGCGAAACTGCTGGATGCCAGTCTGCAGATCGTTGACAAGACCAAAGGGACGGTCCTGCAGGATGCCGGGGAAGGAGGACAGCTTTTTGCCCTGAGGCAGATGCACGATCAGTGCGGAGCGGTTGCCGTCGGCTCGGCCCCCCCGACCTATCTGGATCGGCTCAACACCTTCACGCAAACTCTCATCACGGCGGTCAATTCCATTGACGCCGGTATTTTTGTCGGAAGCGACGCCGGTGACATTCAAAGCGGCATAACAACCGTGGACGCCATTGAAGGTCAGGCCGCCCTTGACATCGCTCGTCTGCAGAGTGAGACTTTTGCGGAGCTCAATGGCGCAACGCCAGCTGCCTACCTGGCGGACATTCAGCAGCAGATGGGGATGGATTTCGGGCAGGCGACTACTCAATACGAGTTCCAGCAGGCCCTGCACTCCCAGCTGGAAGCCGCACAGCAGTCCGCCGCCGGTGTTTCCATTGATGAAGAAATGGTGGAGTTGTTGCAATATCAGCAGATTTATCAGGCGGCGGCAAAGATTGTCCAACAAACATCCCAGCTGCTCCAGAGCGTCATCGAGATGGTATAGAGCAAGGAGAGAGGCACGGGCCATGCGAATCACGTTTGCGGCAAGCTATGACAAGACCATCCACAACCTCAACTGCAAAAAATCCGAACTGGATAAACTGTCAACCATGCTATCCTCGGGCAAACGCTTGCTGAGTGCCAGTGACGATCCGGTGGCGTGGGCGCAGGTTCTGAACATGAAGCAAACTCTGCGGGAGCTTGAGACCTATGACCGCAACATTCACTTTGCGGTTAACTGGCATCAGGCGACCGAGGCAGCTCTGAACAAAATGTCCGAACTCCTGATGCGGGCTAAAGAAGTGGCCATAAGGGCGATCAAGCCCACCAGTCCCGCAGAGCGGACAGTCAACAGCAGCGAAATGGAACAGATCCTCGGCCAGGCGCTGCAGACCGCCAACAGCCAGTGCAACGGTCTTTACATCTTCAGCGGCTGGTTTGCTGATGACGGCACGCTTGCCGCCGCCGCTCCGCCCTTTGACGGCAATTCGCATTACGCCTACCAGGGGAACGAAAGAGGGCTCATGGTGCGGACGTCTGGGACAGGGGAAAACGAGCGGGTGAACCTGGACGGCAAGGACGTTTTTTTTATTGGTGGCGACGCGGAAGAGGGAACGAACATCTTTGAGATGCTGGAAGATCTCAAGGATGCTATTGCCGAAGAGCGCGTGGTTGACATCGAAAATTCCCTCACGCTTCTGGACCGTGCCTACGAGCATATCACCAGTCGCCAGGCCGTCGTTGGCGTTCGTCTCGAGCGACTCGAGCGCCGCCGGGAAGCTCTGGCCGACTTAAACATCACCGCCCAGAGCCGCTATGCGGATATCAGTGAAGCAGACTATCTGGAAGTCATATCGCAACTGCAGCAGAAACAGACCGTTTTTCAAGCGGCCCTCAAGGTCACCTCGATGCTCGATGGCCTAAACCTGCTGAACTACCTGCGATGATCCTTGGACAATTCTCGGGTTCTCGGTCAATCCGCAACCCAAGAATCAGAGTGGGATCCAATCCGATGGCTTGTTTCAAGATGATTTTCCTCATTGCGGGTGTGGAGTTGTCGGGGCTCTATGTGGAATAGCCGGCGTCGTTCCGACCGGCTCTGGGTTGACCCCGGAAGCGGGGTTGCCGCAAGCGGCGGAGCTGGGTGCCCTATCAGTACAAGCTGTCGGCAACTATTTTACTGGCGATTTTTTCAGGGTCGACTTGGTAGTTGTTGTTTTCAATCAGCTTTCGCAACTGGTCTACTTTTTCCGTGCGCACATCACTCCGCTCCATCGCCACTTTGCTCAGTTGCGTCATGTGCTGGTAACCTTTGGACAGCTCCACCTTGTCCCCACCGGTTGAGGCATCCTGCGGGCTCACTTTCTCGTCCCCTCTCAAGTGCCGCTGTGATTCCTGAATCTTTTGCAGTGACTGCGCGCTGTATGTTCCGACCTTTTTAATTTCCATGGGGGAACTCCTTGTATTATCCGACGACCCTGAAACAAGCTTGAACGAGCCCTTACAGTAGCATCGGCGATGTTTTTCTGTCAAATGGTCTCATTGGCTTCCGGGTTGCGCGGATAGGCCTGCTCTAGAGCCTTATGGGCCACATGTTCCATGATGCTGCGGCGTCTTCCCTCCTCCGAAATGCTCACCTTTTCCTCGGAGAGTCTCGGGATACCTGCTTCCAGCTTGCTCGAAAGCTTCGAGCGTTGCAGCTGATTACTGTAGGTCCTCAATACGTTTTGTATGCGGCTGTCGGTAATCACCATGGGTTTATCCTTTCTCTCATTAGATCGGTCGAGAGCGCGCAAAACTTTACAAATAATTTTTTCTCGGCTGCGTTTTTTTGGGAATCGGAATCCTGCAGGGGGAAGGGATATTTTGTCAGGTTCAAGGGTCTACCGGAACCATTCTTGCATACTTTGACGCTGTCGCAAGGCTGCCCATGGCGTCGTCCTCGAGCAATGCCGCCAACGCCGCAGGGGCCGGGCATGCCGAAGATTCCGGCTTGCGGTTTATGCTGCCATGAGGCAATGACACCATATCGGACCCATGATGAGACAACCCGTTGAATGGACTTGACCGCCTTGCCCGGGAGGGTGGGGAACATTTCATGAAAACATGACGGAAGGCCAATGAAATTAAGAGCTGCGTTGCAATTGGGGGGTAGAGGAAATCGTGGTGGGGGCGGCCTGGGCTTCATCAAGAAAAAATTCAACTTTTCCCAGGAATTGGAACGTCAACGAGCTTTCCGGGCCGGCCGTAAGACTTCGCAAGGACCTCCGACCCAGGACAGCGGCACGCAGCTCCCGCCCGGCGCAACCTCCAACAAGCTCATTTGTCTCGGCAAAATCAGCCGTGAGAACCCCACTGTATCGCATCTCCTCAGCGCGTCTCCAGACTATCAGAAACGTTGTTGGGAATTGATTCACGCGCCGCAGAACAGGGACAAGCCGTATCGGCAGCTAGCTGTAGGACAGGCAATCTATTTCGATCGCGAGAAACAAGAAATCCTGTGGGACTGTCAGGAAAAAGCCCGGTCCACGGGCAGAGTCGCGCAATCTTACTCTGTTGTTGCAAGCCTGAAAGTCGGCAAGCCGGGGTCGCAAAACACGCCCGTATCCATGACAGCAGCCCGAGCAAATAAGAGCGAAAGCAAAGGGTGGAAGCAGGGCGTTACGGCAGCGCCGGGCAGCCCTTCCATGCCGGATGGCTCACAAGCTCTGGGCCGGGAGCTGGTGCAGAAGCTGCGCGCGTTCATAGGAAAATCCTACAAGCGCTTGAACTGCTATGAATTGGTTGTGGCAGGGCTGAAGGGGGTCGGCATTCGCTATGAGGGCAGGGACGGAGTGCAACAGAGTCTCATCCGCAGGGCGATGCGGCAACGCTTGCCCCTCAATAGCTATTTCACCGGAGAAGGGCTGATAGAAGCCTCGGGCGAAGCCCTCTTTTCGAAGCAGTTCCACAGTAGGCGGCGGCCGGCCGGCATAGCCCGGGAAATATGGCAGGAAATCAAACCAGTGCTGGAACCCGGACTGGTCATCAGCTTCTCTACCGGGCGTCGCGGCCATACCGGCGTTGTGGCCCGCTATCGAGGTCACTGGACCTTGATCAATTCGGGGTTTATGGACAACGACCTGCACTCCCCGGTCAGGCAAAAGCGGGTGGGCGAGGAAAAACTCATGCAAGAGATCCTCAATTGGTCTCGCCTGGCACATTCCCGCAGACAGCCTCTCAACTTGACCCTGGGGAGAATCGACAAAAACAAGGCGGCGGGTGCTGTCGAGGACAACGTTTGAGCCGGATTGCCCCCGAATGCGCCAAGTTTCTTCCAATCGGCAAGCCGGAATGGTGCGATGCGCTCCCGCGCCGACCGTCAAAAACCGATAAAGTTTTGTCCCTGTGGGTCCGATTATTTTTGAAAGCAGGTGGAACGTTACGGTGCCGACCCCATACTTGATTGCGGGGACACCGCTATGAACACAAGATTGAACCGTTCCTGTCGTGGTCGGCCGCCTGTTCTGGAATGACGCGATTTTTGCCCACCGGGGGAAACGGTTTTCCTGGATCGAGCGCGGCATTGATACTGTTTTTGCGAAAAGGAGATCACAATGGCTGAACCGGCAATGGCCCAAGACTTTTACCAAGGATTTCCGACGGACAAAGGGGGCAAGTATCTGACCTTCAGTCTGGCGAAAGAGGAATACGGGGTCGGGATACTCAAAGTGAAAGAAATCATAGGCATGTTGCCCGTCACTTCGGTACCGCAAACTCCCGATTTTGTCACAGGCGTGATTAATCTGCGCGGCAAGGTGATTCCGGTAATCGATTTGAGGCGCAAGTTTGGAATGGCGGCGCAGGACTATACGGAACGTACCTGCATCATAGTGGTGGAGATTCACCGCGAAGACAACTCGATCCTCATGGGCATCGTGGTGGACTCAGTATCCGAGGTCATACAGCTGAAGAGTGAAGACATTGAAGAGACACCGACATTTGGCAGCAAGCTCAACGTCGAATATATTCTGGGCATGGCTAAGACCAATGATGGTGTGAAAATCTTGTTGGATATCGACAAGGTGTTGTCTTCCCACGAGATTCTCTTGTTGGACAAGGCTCTGTAACGGACCGGGAGCCGCAGTCGGCAGCCGGGTTGAGCCTGTGCGCCTGATCAAAGGACGCCATATTGCTTGCACAGGCTCAATCAACCACTTCATCCGCGCCTGGGTTGAACCCGCTAAAAGCCAAACTGGGCAAGCAGCGCGTCCACGTCATCCTGGGAATGCAAGGCCTCCGCTTTCCCTTTGTAGGCGGGACCGTAGAGCTCCTCGCTTGGCTTTTCCGGGGTGACATCCCCCTTCATCCCGAATATGCGGATAACGTTGACCAGCTTCAACTCCAATTCGTTCAAAAGATTCATGATCTTCATGATGATTTGGCCGGTCAGGTCCTGATAGTCCTGGGCCGTGAGAATGGTTATCAAATCTTCATGCGTCTGCTGCAGTGAAGCGGCCAGCTCCTCGGACAGCTGCAGACCGGAGGCGAGTTTTGTATGAGCCTGCGCACTGATGGGTTGGAGATTTTTCAGCAGCTTCCGGGTCTCTGCTATTCTGCGCTGGTCCTCATGGTTTCTGTTTTGGATGGCTTCCACGTGGTCCAGGGTGATGTTGGCGGCTTTTTCGGTGAGCTCAAGGATGTGTTCAAGCCGGTTCCCGGAATCGGGTATTTTACTCTCCACGATTTCTTTCAGGCTCGGGTCCAGGGTGTCCATGAAATGCCTCAGGGAATTGTGCAGTTCTCTTGCCATCAGCCCGATCTCGTTGTAAAGCCCCGCTTGATCCTGTTGCTCTGCAAGGAACAATAGGATCTCCTGAGAACGTTTGATATCGCCTGACGACATGGCCTGCATGAACTCTCGCACATTATTCAGAACCTTCTGGATGCGATCGTCTTTCAGGACAAAATCGCTGTTCAATAAGGCGGTGGCATCCTTGAGGGAGAAGCATTCCTCCAATTGCTCCATGTTCTCCGATGTTGCCGCGAATTGCAGGTGGACGGCGGTTCCGCCGCTTCCATTGGACTGCAGGCAACATTCTCCTCCCAGGCGCGTTACCAGATGCTGCAGCTTGGCAATGTCGGGTTGCTTCTCAGGCGATTGATGGTCCCCGGCTGCTGCCGCCAGGCCGGTCTCCAGCGCCCTTTGAATCTGCTCCAGGTTGATCTCGACTCCCCCGTTGCCCGCTCCGTGCTCCATCGCCTGGACCAGACCGGCCACTGCCAGTTGAAAAGCCAGCCAGGATCGCTGGTCGGCGTGGGGCACGATCCGCTCTTGCAGACACTTCTCCAGGTAGACCACCGCTGATTCAAGCTCCGGCATTTCAAGCATTGCCGCCGTTGCTTGCACCCCTCGCAAATCTCGGCAAATGGAATTGGCCGCCTCGGAAAAGTCTCCGTCCGTAGCGGCAACAGGAACCTTGTCTTGCAGTCTTTTGAGGACTTGTGCAAGTTCTTCCCATTCTTCACGCTGCATCGCTGATGTCATTGTGTATTTCCTTGTAGCGTTTTACGATTCCTTTAACATCGATGATTAGAGTCACCCTGCCATCGCCCAGGATGGCTCCTCCGGAAACGCCCTGGATATGCCCAAGAGAGCCTCCCAGGCTCTTAATGACGACTTCCTGCCGGCCGACGATTTCATCGGCCAGCAGGCAATAGGGGCGGCCGTCTTCGTTGACTACCAGAAGCAGCCCTTCCCATGGGTCGTGGCATCTTGGTTCCACTTCAAAAATGCGATGAAGACGGATCAGTGGCATCAAGTTCTTACGCACCTTTATCAGCTCGCCTTTTCCCTGGACCGTCACATAGGCATCCTCGAGGGGTCTCAGGGATTCCTGCAGGGAGATGGTCGGAACCACGTAGCGCTGGTCACCGATCCGGATAATCATGCCGTCAATGATGGCCATCGTAAGGGGGAGCTTGAACTGGAATTGGGTGCCTTGCCCGGGTATCGAAAAAATCTCCATTTTGCCACGAAGGTGTTCGATGCATTTTTTTACCACGTCCATGCCCACGCCGCGCCCTGACACCTCGGTGATCTCATCTTTGGTCGAAAAGCCGGGGTGGAAAATCAGTTCATAAATAGACTTCTCATCCAGTTGCTCATCGCCGCTTATCACTCCCCGTCGCACTGCGGTGTCGCGAATCTTTTCGGTATCCAGACCGCGGCCGTCGTCTCTGATGTCGATGACAATGTTTCCCCCCTTTTGCTCCGCGGCGATCAGAATGGTTCCCTGACGATTCTTGCCGGCGGCCGTCCGTTCCTCGGGCGTTTCGATGCCATGATCGATGGAGTTGCGGATCATGTGCACAAGGGGATCATAGATTTCCTCGACCATGTTCCGATCTATTTCCGTTTCCTCCCCGTGCATCGCCAGAGCCACCTCTTTGCCGGATTTGCGCGATAGATCCCGCACCAGTCGAGTCATTTTCTGGAAGGTGTTCTTGATCGGCACCATTCGCATGGACATGGCGATTCGCTGCATTTCATTGGTGATGCGCCGAAGCTGAATGCTGTCCTTTTGCAGCTTCTGATTCTTGATTCCCTGCAGGTCAGGGTTTTGCAAGACCATGGATTGGGCTATGACCAGTTCGCCGACCATATCCACCAGATTATCCAGCTTCCAGGTGTCGATCCTCACCGAGGCTGCCCTCTCTTTTGTGCGGGACGGCAGGGTAGGATCTTTGGACGGATTTGAGGGGGACGGTGTCGCAGTGGTTCGCATTTCACCGCGCGCCGCTGCAGCTGGTTCACCGGCAGTATCGACCGCGGCCGGAAAGCCGTGCGGTGCAGCAGGCTCAACCGCTTCCCCGCTTCCTCCGCCGGTGGCGGCTTCAGCCGCAGCACCATGGGTGTCCTGCAGACATTCCAGCCGCTTGCAGAACGCCTCAACCTCAGCCCAGCAAGCCTGGACAGGGTGGCTGTCCTGGAGCGCGATCTTCACTTGATCCAGCAGCATCTTCAGTATGTCGACCGCCTCCAGAACCAGATCAATCACTTGTTCCGTCACCTTGAGCTTGCCGGCACGCGCCTCGTCCAGCAAGTTTTCCACGTGATGGGTGAGGTTGTGAATGTCGGGCAGATTCAGGAAGCCCGAGACACCTTTAATGCTGTGGAAAGGACGGAATATGGCACTGATGGCTTCCAGGTTTTCCGGGTCCGTCTCCAGCGCCAGAAGGTTCATCTCTATCGAGGACAAATGGTCCCTGGCTTCTTCAAGGAAGTCCCGCACCAGTTCAGGATCGAAAATTTCCGTTGCGCCATGTCCCGTGGGGCCCTCACCTGCATCGGCAAAGCCTGGATCGGCCGGTTCGCAAACTGTTTCAAACGGTTGCCCGGCTGCTGCTGATTGATCCCGGCCGTTATCGCACAGTTCCGCCACCTTGCGTTGTATGGCCAGCCAATCGGATTGACGATCTTGCGATTCATCCAGAATGATGTGGTTGAACATCTTCCTGAGGGCTTCCAGATGAGCCCCGTTGCCGGCAAACGAAGGGTCCTTTGCTTCCAGCAGATCCAGGAGGTTCAGTATTTCCCCGATGCCGGCCAGATCGTCCGGGCCGCCAATCACACTGTTGGCCAGCTTGTTCAGGAGTTGCTGCATGTCTGGCATCCTTCTTCACGAGACGGTTTCCTGTCTGGCTTCCCGGCCTCCAATGAGCAGCGGGTGATGAACCGCTGTGTTGTGTGCGCGGCACTTGCCGACCATGCAGAAAACCTTTCTTTGGAATATTATCGTTTCGCCGTGCGCGCAGATGCGCGGCCGCCATCCTAATCAGGAAGAATCTTTGCCAATTTTTCGCCCAGCGTCTCGGCGGTAAAAGGTTTGACAATGTAATTGCTGACCTTTGCCTTCACCGCCTCGACCACGTTTTCCTTCTGCGATTCGGCTGTGATCATGAGAAACGGCAAGTTCTTGAGCGTGTCATCGGAGCGCACGAATTTCAGGAGGTCCAGTCCCGTCATTTTCGGCATATTCCAATCCGATACAATGACATCCACCTTCTGAGCCTTCAGTACCGATACGGCGGCCATGCCGTCTTCCGCCTCCAAAATATTTTTGAATTCCAGGTCCCGCAAGATGTTCTTTACGATTCGTCGCATGGTTGAAAAATCGTCTACCACCAAAGCGGTGAGATCCTTATAGGCCACGTCATTACTCCTTCAGTGCATGAGTTGTCCGGTTAACTGTTCAATCACTGCCCGCTGCCGCTCTGACATTGAGGCGGCATTTCCAGGCTCCGCCTTGACAGCGTCGGCAGCCTGCCTTTCATGGATCTGCAGTAGAGACCAGCCGCAGAATGGCGGAAGGGATCTCCTGCAGTGGCGCAACAAACTCTGCGCCCCCCTGGCGAATTGCCTCCTTGGGCATTCCGAAGACCACGCAAGTGGCTTCATCCTGGGCGACAGTGCGGGCACCCGCTGCGCGCATTTGAACCATGCCCGCCGCGCCGTCTCTTCCCATACCCGTCATGATGACTCCCACCGCATTGGCGCCGGCATACTTGGCGACCGATTGAAAGAGCACATCCACGGACGGTCGCTGATGGCAAACCAGTGGGCCATTTTTGACTTCGACGTAGTAACGCGCTCCGCTGCGCCCCAATGCCATGTGGTAATTTCCAGGAGCTATGAGAGCGAGTCCCGGCAAGACAGCATCACCATTCACCGCCTCTCTCACCTCTATTTTACAGAGGGAATTGAGACGATCTGCGAAGGCTTTGGTGAAATTGGGGGGCATGTGCTGAACAACCATAATGCCGGGGCTGTTTGCCGGGAGATGGGTCAGAACACTTTTCAATGCCTCCGTACCTCCCGTCGAGGCCCCAATTGCGACGATTTTGTGCGAGGTGCGCTTGAGAGTATATGAATCGTTGGTGGCGATGCTGCCACTGGATGGCAGCACCCTCTGCTGCTGGCCGGGTTTGACCATGCGCACCTGGGCCGCCGCCCTTATCTTTTCCACCAGCTGGATACTCATGTCTCCCACCGAATATGCCCCGCCGGGTTTAGCCAGTACCTCAACCGCGCCGCACTCGATGGCTTCAAGAGCCATTTCACTGTTCTTGGGGGTGAGCGAACTGACAATTATGGTCGGAATCGGATAGTACTTCATGAGCTTTCGCAGAAAGCTCAGCCCATCCATGCGGGGCATCTCTATGTCCAGGGTGATCACATCGGGTTGCAGGCGAACGATCTTATCCCGGGCGACGTAGGGATCCGGAGCCGTTCCCACCACTGTAATATCTGCATGCTTTGACATTTCCTGCGCAAAAATCTTCCTGACAATGGCGGAGTCATCCACGATCAGCACTTTTATCGGTTTGCTCATGTGCAATTCTCGTCAATGGTTTGCGGACAAAAAAGCATTCTCAGGCCGGTTCCCGGCGACTTTCGGTCAGGAAGATCGATCCTATCTGTTCGCCCAAATGTGACAAGGGCAACCCGGTGCCTGCCGAAGCGCCGGCAGCCTGCGTCACTGTTCCGATTGATGGGATCCCGAGGCTCCACTCGCTGTCATCCAATTGAAGCTTGTAACTGCCGGCGATCATGTTCGTCATTTCCTTGGCGACGTCTTCCACGTCCTTCCATGCGACGTTTTTTTCCTCTACCCCCAGAAAGTTGGCCGCAGCGACCAGGGCAAACGGGCGCGTCATACACAGATGTACGGTGACGGTTTGCATATTCCGCACCAACTCAACTTGCGATTCCAGGGCGTATAGCGGCGCAACCGCGACCGCGGAAGACTCGAAATCCACCGACATGAAGAACATGGTTTCCAATAATTCAGAAATCACACCCTTCATCACCATTTGCCATTGATTCATGAGTTTCTCCCAGAACCCGCATCAACAGGGAGCGCAATTCTTCCGGCCGGAAAGGCTTGCGAATATAGCCTCTGGCGCCCAGCTCCATCGCTCTCCTTTGTCTCCCCGGATTGGATTCGGTGGTTACCAGGACCACCGGCAGATCTCGCCAAATTTCATTTCTGCTGATAGCTTCCAGCAGTTCGAATCCGTCCATCTCCGGCATGTGAATGTCCGTGAGAACCAGGTCGATCCAATGCCTGCTCAGTACCTGCAGAGCCTCTCGCCCGTTGCTCGCTTCAAAGCACTCATTCATGTGGAAGCCGGATGTGCGCAGGATCTTGCGGATCACCTTGCGCAGCGATGCGGAATCATCTACCAGCAAGACATTGTATGACATGTTTGCCTCAGTCCAAAAGTAGCGGCCAGTCTCGTCACAGTTCCAATTCTCCGACACCGGAAACTTTCAGAAAAACCCTGCCGCTACTCATCTCCAGGCGTACGGTGCGATTTACGTTTCCGCCTACGTGCTCCGAGGTGACCATCACGTTGTTCTTCCAAAAGATTTTCCGCAGCGCCAGGTAATTGCGTTTGCCTATGTTGAATACGCCCTTTTCGTCCAGTATCTGAGCACCCCCAACCACCTTGACGATGAGGCTGCTCTTCTTTGCGCCCAGTTGATAGCTCTGTTTGAACAGCATGGGAATGCCCGTGTCGGCGAACATGGCAGGCACTTGCTTGGCCTTGGCTTCATCGAGACTTGAATCCGGGAGCATATAATGCAGCATGCCGCCCACCTTCACCAGCGGGTCATAGATGACCACAGCAATACAGGACCCCAGCGAGTAGGTGATGAGCACCTCCCCGACTCTGTTGCTAACTGCCAGATCCGCAACACCGACAACCTTTCTCATGCATCTACAATCATGATTCCTGTGTTGACAGCAACCCTATTTTCTATAGACCGCGGGCCGAACGTACTTCAATGAATGCTTCAGTCCCATCAGACTTTCCGAATGGCCCACAAACAGATAACCACCCGGACTCAGGTAAGCTGACATTTTGTTCACGAGATTTTCCTGCACCGACTTGTCAAAGTAAATCATGACATTGCGGCAAAATATGTAATCGAAGGGGCCCTTGAAAGGGTACGCATCCTTTAGATTTAATCGGCGAAAACTGATGATCGATTTCAGTGCCTGCGCGACGTGATACTGTGCAGCCGCTCTGTCCGACGGGTCTGGTCGAAAGTAGCGGCTTCTCAGGGGTTCCGGAACCTTTAGAACCTTCTCCTTGGGATAAATGCCCCGGGCGGCTACCGCCAGAGCTCGGGTGGATATGTCCGTAGCAAGAATGCGAAAATCGCATTCCGGAAAATCATCCAGGTGGGGCAGAATGCACATGGCCAGACTGTACGGCTCTTCCCCGCTTGAGCAGCCGGCGCTCCACACGCGCAGCCGACAGTCCCGCCGCTTGCTTTTTTCCGCCAGCAAATCCGGCAATATTTGCTCAAGGAATTTCATGTGTTGAATTTCCCTGAAAAAGTAGGTCAAATTGGTCGCTATGCAATCGAGGAATTGGATGAGCTCCTGCGTATTGCCCCTGGCAGTTAAGAACCGATAGTAAGTTTCGTAATCGGGGAGCTTTGTGGCACGCAGGCGCTTGTTCAAACGGGCCTGCAAGAGAGCGCGCTTGCCTTGATGCAGATTGATGCCGCATTCTCGATAGACAAGTTCACTGTACTTTTCAAAAAGATGATCAGGTAACCCGGCTTCTTGCATCACAGTGTCTCTTGGCTTCAAAATCAGTCTTGGGTCAATCCATCGGCTTGCCGGCAAAAACCGCTGGGGGAAATGCCGTGCCATGTCTCCTTGCAGCTTTCATCGGCAGCTGAGGGCATTTACTTTAGCGAATACTTCGGCGGCACAGGGTGCTAAGACGGCCCGCCCGAGCACTTGCTCTGATTCCCGGGCATGGGGCACCTATGGATGGGTGTGAGAGATGCGGTGACACGGCGGCAAAACGGAAAGTCGGCCGGTGGCGCCCCGGATTCTTTGGGGCAGGCAGGGAGGGGGACAGGCGTGGGTGCATGTCGGTGCGGCAGGAGCGGTTGGGTTCAATGTCCGGGGATGTTGTTGATGCGGTCGGTGCGCGGGCCGGGCCTCAAATCAATAAACAAATTCGGCAGCATATCCATTGATGCCGCTTCCTTTTGGTATTCGTGATAGCGGCGCGCCTGTTTTTGATCTTCACTCGGCCCTGCCCGGTACTCCACTCTGTTTCCTGCGGCGCGCGTTCCGGGTGTGGCGGCGGACGTTGCGGATGAGGGGCCACCGGTCGCATCGGCCGAGGGTTTCGAGCCATAAACGATGGAACCCTCGGTTTCCTCCAGGCCTGCCAGAACCATTCGTGAGGGCAGGGGTCCTGCTGCTGCGGACGGCGATCGAACGGCAGGGGCCATAAACGTGCAGACGGCCGCAACCAGCAAGGTACGTCCGATCAATCTGCGATGAGTCGCCTGGTGAATTGCCATATCAAAGGTAGTCACCTCTTGCCCATTTGATAGACTCCACATAGGCCAAGATGTCTAATTCTTCACTCAATTCCGCCAGTAGGGGATCGTTCGGCATTGTTGCCGCAATTCCCCTCAAATCATCCGCCTTGGTTTTGAGGGATGAGAGCGCGTTTTCCAGGGTTCTCAAATCCGCGCCGGGTGTCGCAAGACTCTGGACTACACCGCCCAGCTCGTCGCACAGGCCATCAATGGCTCCGGCGATTTCGCCCTCGGGCGCAAACATTGAACCGATCGGCAGAAGGGCAGTCATCTGGGACGCTATGGGCGGCTGCCCGGTCGCCGATTCCACCTCCGCACCGCACCGCTGCTCTTTTTCCTCGCGCAAGAGCTCCGCAAACTTCGTGCATTCCGCATGGTGGTTGGCGTCAGTTCCGCTTATTCCGCCCGCAACGATCTCCTTGCCAGAAATGGGATTCACTTTCATCGGGTTTCTCCGCTGTTATGGTTATCCGGCTCATTTTCCGGGTTAGCCGGGAGACAGAGCAAATCTCATTCCACAACGCAAAAGACCTTTGACAAAGCCGTATCACTGAATCCAGCGGCGGGTATCGACGGGAAAAAAATTCCCAGTTCAGGCAAAAACTGCAGGAAGTATCATTTCAAAGGACGGACTTCCCGACCGCGTATGGGAATCATGAGGATCGTTGCAGTGGTCTCCCGGTCTGACTCAAACTGCACCCTGGCACCATACGGGGCGAGAACTCGGCTCACGGTCCAAAGCCCCGGCCTGCCGTATCTGCTGGTATCCTCGGCGCGTGACCGGGTCTGCGAATCGGCCAGTTCGAACAGTGAAAAAAAGTCCTTATCCATTGGATCCGCCGCCGCTTCTCTCCCGGAATCCCGCACACTGAGCCGTATCCAGTCATCGTGCGCACGGCATTCGATGGCAATCCTTTTTTCCTCGGCATCGCGTACGGCGTACAACGCATTCATCAGGAAGCGCATCAAGGCGAAGGTGAGCTTGTTGCCGGGGATGCCTATGACCGGTAGATTCTGTGGCAGATTCAGTTCAAATGTGACCTGGTATTTCGCAAAGCGATCGCAGCGGCACAGGGCAACCAGTGTCTCGATTGCCGGGCGCAGGTCAATCCATGAAGGGTAGTTCAACAACCGCTGCAGGACCCTGATATCCTCCGTGATTTTGGTCAGAGCGAGAAGCTGTTCCGACAACTGCTGCAAACGGTGCAGCTGGGCGTCACTCGATTCCACAACTTGTGTGTGATCAAAGCCATTCCCGGCAGACACCAAGTCGTTCATGTGTTTTTGCCGCTTGTTGAGATTCTCGACCAGCAGAATCATATTCTGCAACGGTCCGCAAACATTATGGATGAAACCGTTCAGGACGGCTCCGACTTGGCTCAGCAAATCCTTTTGCAACAGCGTGTCATAGAGGTCTCTATGGTGGTTACTCATCGACGGCCCTGTTAGACTCTATACTGTTCAAGAAAATGATTTTGACTTCCAGGCAGGCTGGGTTGAGGCACAAAACCCAACGCCTACTGCCCTCAGGAATACCCGCGTTTTTGTCTCCTATCCAGTTGAAAGATGGTCCTCAGAAGCATCTCGCGGTCTTCTTCACTGATTGCCACGAATTCTACTCCCACCAGGAGTTGATCGTCCTGCTTGTCAATCCACTGGGCTTTGCCCAGGGCATAGAAGGAAGGCAGGTTTCCATGTTCGGGGAACAGGCAGAGATCCAGCAGAGTGCCTATGCCGCAGGTAACGGAGGTGCTCATGCTGAAGCCGCCCCCACTGATGTCCCGCACCGTTGCCTCAAAATCGTACGGCTTGCCGTAGCTCTGCTTTTGCAGCTGGCGGATGAGGAAGTCGAGCTTGGTTTCGATCCTCTGCAGTCGGGCGGCAACAAAGTCCTGAAAAGGGTTGCGCTCTTCCAGGGAGTCGCTCGCGAACGGACTCGGCCTTTCCGCAAAGTTCACATACAGGGAATTGTTTTCTCCCTGTTCGATACAGTTGAAAAAGACCTTGAGCCCCGCCACTTGAACGCGCAGGTAGGAACGCTCCTCTGTGTTCATAGCATTCCCGATTTTTTCAAAGACTCCAGAAAAGCGTCCACTATGTCTCCATCGAACTGTCTGCCGCGATTCTTGATCAGTTCCGACACCGCGTCCGGAATTGGAAGTGCGTCGCGATAGGCACGCTTGGACGTCATGGCATCGAAGGCGTCGGCTACCATGATAATCCTGGCAAGCAGGGGAATGTCCCGTTGGCTGAGTCCATCGGGGTAGCCGGATCCATCCCAGTGCTCGTGATGATGCCGAATGATGGCTCTTTCATCGGGGCTCAGCCCAAGATCGGCTACAATCGATTCTCCTATCACCGGGTGCTTTTTCACCAATTGCCATTCTTCCCCACTGAGGCTTGCGGGCTTGTTCAAAATGCTGTCGGCTAAGCCGATTTTGCCGATATCGTGCAGGTAGCCCACGGTCTTGAGCGAGTCGAGCTGATCTTCGCTGCAGCCAATCTCTCGAGCAATGGCCAGAGCATAGTGGGTTACCCGCTCCGAGTGCTTTCCGGTATAGGGGTCCTTGGCTTCCAGTGCATTGACCAGGGACTTCAAGATTCCGTAAAAATTGCCGATCATGCTCTCATACAAAGCCATATTCTCTATGGCCAGTGAGGCTTTCTGGATCAAAAAATCCAGAAAACTGCATTCCCGCTCGGAAAGAGATTTTTCTACGCCGTTATGGACCGTTGCCAGAAATCCAAAAAGCTTTCCCCGGATATGCAGAGGCCAGCAGGAGAGCATCGATTGATCGGCGAATTCCCGCTTGAGTTGAGGGTCGGACAGACTGTCGGGGCGGATGATGAGCGGAGAGTTGCTGGCGCACATACGTCCCGAGAATGTTCCGTTCCCCGTTTCAAATACTTTCTGCAGAAGGGCGACGTCCCCGCTCCCGTGCTCTGAAATGAGAACCAGTTTGTTCTCATCGGGAGGCATAAGGAAGAAGGCGGTCTGTTTCGCCGCGGTCACATGGGCGGCAAGCTGCACCATGCGTTCATAGAGTATGTCGCTGGAAGCGGTTTCATCAATGGTGCGGGAGATGTTGAAAAGCTTCGATTGATCCTCGATTCTTTCCTCCAGCTGCTTATTCACGACTTCCAGCTGTTGGCGTGCTTCCGATGTCAGCCGCAGGCTCAAATTTTCCAGCAGCAGCGCCCTCTCTTTGGTTACCCGCTCCAGCGCAATGGCCATCTCATTCAGCCCGAAGGGTTTGGTAAGGAAATCCGAAGCGCCGGTGCGCATGGCTTCAATGGCAAAGTCCAGGGTGGCGTAGCCGCTCATGACTATGACCGGGAGAGCCAGGTTTTGGGTACGGATTTGCTGGATCAATTGCAGGCCGCTCATATCCGGCAGCATCACATCAATGAAGGCGCAGTCGTAATCTTCGCTCTGTACCAGAACAAGGGCGTCCGCCGCTGTGTCGCAAACATCGATCTGTTCGTGCTTCTGGCGCTGCAGATAATCCCGCAGAAACTGGCTGAGAATCTCGTCATCTTCAACAATAAGAATCTTCATCCCATATTCGCTTCAGTTGAGTTCAAGGGGAGACCAAGCGTTCAAGACACCCTGGTCGACGGCGGTCAAACCGACTGCCGGGACCCATGGCAAGCGCCATCTTGCCGCCGTCCTCAACGACCGCTGTCACTGCCCCTGGGTGATTAACGAAGAACCGCGTCGCCCACAAAAATTGCGGATGGGATTGACATGGTTCCCTCGAGATTGTTCAAATCACAGGAGATTTTTTCGGCTGCTATGTGTTTCGCGCCCCTTTTGTCAGCAACCTTTGGTCAGGCACTTTCCCGGTAACGTTCCCTCATTCCTCGTCTTGTCAGGGACGATGTGGGATCATCGGATTTGCCCGGGTCTAACGATACAGGCTCATACTTTATCATTAAAAAGCACTCCGCGCAACTCCGTAAGTTTCTCGCGCAGTTCGATTAATTCCTTGGGAGGAATCTGTCGTATCACATTGCCCGTCTCATGATTGATGACCTGTACGATGAGATCACCCGTCTGTTCATGGACTTCGAAGTTGAGCTGGATCTGGACTTCTTTCAGGCATTGTTGAATTTCCTCGGCCAGTTCTCGAGTTCTGGTTCCACTTTCCTCTGTGTCGGCGGACTTGGGAGAGCCGGGATGCCGGTCGTTTCTGGCTCTCGTTCCCTGCGCCGCCGCGGCTTTTTTTATCGGCTGAATCAGGGCTGAATCTCTGGGGTTGTGTTCATACTTCTGCCATGATTCTTGTGCCAATGCCTGCACTTCACGTATTTTGGCTTCCATATCGCATCTCCTGTTTCTCCATCCATGGCGATTCATTTACCGGACGATGCTGTCACATCCCGGCCATGCTTGCCGTCCGCCGCTGCAGCCACCCCCCCAACCGCCGGCCGTAACGTCGCGTACTGGGTCGGCGGAGGCGGCGGCACCAGCAGTCGCGCAGCCTGTTGCGCCAGACCCCTCGCCAGATCTCGCCGCCCCTTGGCGTGTTTCCCGCTGATGGTCGTCCAACCCAGATCGATGTCTTCCCCCGGATGCGAACCGGCACTCTGCAAAAAATTCCAGAGCAGCTGTCCGGAACGGGCATCGAGGATTTTCACGTTGATATCCAGGCGGTTTGACAGCACTCCGGAGCCGTCCAGCAAATAGACAACCTCGGCCAGCATAATCAAAGAGCACTGTTCGTGCCGTCCCCACCACACTGCTTCGCTTTCGTCGGCGACTTTGTGCGGAATCATGATGACCTGCCTGAATACTCCACTGGCCATCAACTCCTGCTGGTAGATGGCGGCCAAATCCCGGGCGACCGGGTCGGCATAAAAGGGAGTCTTGAAGGGCAATATGCCGATTGTGGCAAAGCCGAAACAACGTGATTCGGCGCGCGCAAATATGTTTACCGACGCACAATCCACCGGGCGTGCCGCCTCCGTTCGAAAGGTTGATGCACAACCCGTCGCCATGCCGGCTACCAGCAGGAGCAAAAGAATGGGTGCCGGCAGTAACAAATGGGGGCTTCGTGAAAGGTGATTCACAATCCGGTGTCTCCTTCCTTGGGTATTGTGCGCCAGGGGAACCGCCCTCGCCCTAATCATACGGAGCGTTAATCTAATGAGCCGACCCTATGGTATGCCAGCGCCTGTTTTCTCTTTTGGGTGACGGCCGCAAGAAATCCAGCCAATTGCTCCTGGCTGGCGCACATGAGGTGCATCAGCTCTCCTGTGCGATTGCTGGCCTGTTGCACCAGTTCCAGCAAGCCCGGATCGTTGCTCAGCCCGAGTTGCCGTAGCTGTGCCATGATTGCCCGATGTTCATTCGCCAACTCTTCAAGTTTTTCGCTTGTATCCTGTTCAATGGCGATGGATAGGCGGCGGGTCACATCCAACAGTTTTTCGTAAGCGCAACGATGCGGGTCTGTCACGTTCGCTTCTCCTCTAACGATCTCGAGATAAACCATCGCACTGTCCTCAAGCGCGCATGCAACCCTTGCCAAACCCTCACACTGCCACATTCAACGGCCGGGGTGCAGGCCGCGCATTGGTGTGAAGCGCCGGGGCCGGGTTATGGTTATGCCGCGCTGCCCCTTCAAAACCTTCACTGATGGTGATCAGCACCTTTCGCACGGCGGCCAGGGCGGCGTCATCGTTTTTCAAATTGGCTTCGGTGATGCTTGCCATCGCCCAATGATAGAGTACGTGGAGGTTCTGCGTCAGGTCGCCGCCAACCTTACTGTCCAATGCGCAGTCCAGTTCCGTTATGATGGCCAGGGCTTTCGAGATGGCTTCGCCTTTCATTCTGGGGTTTTGCTGCCGGATACCTTCCTGGGCAAGCTCCAAATATTTAATGACACCTTCATACACCATCAACAATATCTTTTCCTTGTTCTGCATGGTATTTACCGCTACAGAACTGTATGCAGCGTAGCCTTTCGGTGTCATGAAGTCGTCTCCTTTCTTAAGATGGATTTTGTAAGTCCACGTCAGGTTTGTTGCACAAACTGAAAATTGAGATCCCCAGCCGCTGTTTCCTCCACTTCTACTCGTCGGAAAGTGCCCTTGCGCTCCTGCGCAGCATGCTTTGCATCAATAATCGGCTAACCGCGGCCTCGACTTTAAAGATATTTCCCCCTGCAGGTTAATGCCCACGATGTCCGGGCCGCTGCCATGCAGACAAATTTTTCTAAAGGTTTTACCGCAGATGCCGATAAGTAAGGCAACAGCAAAACTTGGCCGGAGAGGAGGAGCGCAGCAGGTAAGGCCTAAACAGAAGGGTATCAGATTTTTTTTAAGACGACACGACAAAGAGGTGAGGACAGGAAGTCCTAAACCAGACATTCAAGGAGGAATGAATCATGGCACTTACAACGAACACCAACGTTGCCTCATTAAATGCCCAACGCAATATCACCAAAACCCAAAGCTCACTGAACAAAGCGCTTGCCCGCCTTTCTTCCGGTCTGCGCATCAATTCGGCCAAAGACGATGCCGCCGGTCTGGCTATCTCCAACCGGATGACGGCAAAGATCAGGGGATTTAACCAGGCGATTCGCAATGCCAACGACGGCATTTCCATGGCGCAGGTAGCTGAAGGGGCCATGGATGAGGCCACCAACCTATTGCAGAGAATGCGCGAGTTGGCGGTTCAGGCCGCCAATGGCTCCAACAGTGCAGAGGACCGGGTGGCCTTGCAGAAGGAAATGGATCAGCTCTACTCAGAGTTGGATCGTATTGCCTCCTCAACCGAGTTCAACGGCAAGAAGCTGCTGGACGGCACGGCCCGATCCATGACTTTCCAGATTGGAGCGGATGCGGGCCAGACTCTCTCCTTTGGAATCGGATCCATCAAGTCTCAAAGCCTTAATCTCAATGGATATTCTAAACTGGGGGACCTCAATGGCGGCAGAGTGGGCGCGGAAGTTGCGACAACGACGACATTTGACGGGACTAATGCTGGAGAGATTGAGGCCGGTGAGGTGCTGATCAACGGGAAAAACTGGAGTGGCGCCACTGAAACCCTGGATGGCGCCGATGACGCGGCAGCCATCGCCGCTGCAATAAACAGTAATACCGGCCAACATGGGGTTCAGGCTACCGCGTATAATGTCATCGAAGGCAATGCCGTAGCGGACGATGGTACGGTGAAATCGATTACGGTCGATGGAACAACCGTACAAGCCACCACCCAGGGCGACCTTGTCGAGAAGATCAATCGCGATGTGGCGGGAGTCACCGCCATGCTCAACTCGGATAATTCCATCACCCTGAGCAATGAAACCGGTAATGACATTGCCATCACCGCATCCACCGGGACCGGGCTTTCTACCGGCACGTACACGGGTTATGTATCTCTGAGCAGTTTGAGTGGCGAGGCCATCGCCATTTCAAGCGGAACAACCGAAGCGACTTCGAACAAAGAACTGGGCCTGAAGGCTATTCTGGCAATGGGCTTCACGCCCACAGCCGCTGGTTCCCAGCAGGCCGAGGGACAGGCTGTCTCTACCGCCAAGATCACCGCGTCCTCCGATCTTCAGATCAACGGTGTTCAAGTCGGCGCATCCGCTTCTGCCTCAGCTGCCGACAAAGCAGCCTCCATCAATGCTATCAAAGGCCAGACGGGGGTCGAGGCCAAAGCCTACACGGAAGTGACTCTCGTTTTCAATGCCGATGTTTTGGGTACCGCCGCAAATGCTCAGGCCATTAACATCAATGGCACCGATGTAGATCTTTCGAGTGCAACGACCTTAACCGATGTGGTCGATGCGATCAACACGGCGGTTTCGGGGATTAGCGCATCGGTAACAGAGGACGGGCTGCTGAAGCTGCGATCTGAAACCGGCAATGACATTGTAGTCCTTGATGACGATGCTGCGGGTACTGGCACCGACGATTACCTGGGGGCCATGTATGATCAGACGGGAGAAGAATTGGTCAGTGATGTGACTACCGCCGAAACTGCCAAAGGGAGCATCGCTCTCACGAGCACCACCGGGGCCGATATCCGAGTCACCGGCAGCGACGCGGACATCATCGGCTACACCGCCACGGGAGGCTCGGAAGCCGCGGTGGGAACCGGCTTGGATGTGAGCAATGTGCGTAACGCCAACAATGCCATCAATCGTCTGGACGAAGCCATTTCCAAGATATCTGAATACCGCTCTGTCCTGGGTGCTGTTCAGAACCGGTTCGAATCGACCATTTCCAACCTGGCGAATGTTTCCGAGAACCTGTCCAATGCCCGTTCACGCATCATTGATGCGGACTTTGCTGCGGAAACTGCTGAAATGACACGCTCACAGATTATGATGCAATCGGGAATAGCCATGTTGTCTCAAAGTAACCAACTGCCGCAGATGGTCTTGTCTCTGTTGCAGTAACCCATAGGTAAAAAATGTCTCAAAGGATCCGGCAGGGGCCCCTCCCGGATCCTTTGTAACAGGGCAGGAGGATGGGCATGGGAATCTCTGTCGGCGGACTCATTTCAGGTTTGGGTACCGAGGATATCATCAGCAAGCTCATGGAGTTGGAACGGCGCCCGATTCTGAAACTCCAGCAGCGGGAAGCGGACTATCAGCTCCAGCTGACCACTTACGGTCAGCTGAGAAGTGCTGTGCTGGATTTCCAGAGCAGTGTTGCGGCATTGACGGAAGCACCCGGCTATACCGATTTCAATGCTGTTTCTTCGGACCCGGCGATCCTCACTGCAACCGAGACGGGGGACGCAAGTGCAGGGAGCTACTCGATACAGGTGCATCAGCTGGCGCAAAACCAGAAGCTCAAGAGCTCCGCTTTTGCTGAAGGAGAGGCCGTTGGAGAAGGGATTATACAGCTCCGGGTCGGCAATGGCGAGGCGGTTGATATCGCTGTGTTGGCAACAGATACTCTATCCGATGTGGCAGAGGCCATTAACGAGGCCGATGTCGGGGTGCGCGCCAATGTCATTTATGACGGAACAGATTACGTGCTCTCCCTTTCGGTTCAGGAATCCGGTGAATCAAATAGGGTTGCCCTAACAGTGACAGAAAGCGGAACGACTGCAGAAGACCCCGCAAACTTTGACTCGACCGGTCTTTCGAGACTGGTTTACCAGGCCGCCGGGACCCAGAACCTGATCCAGACGCAGGAGGCATTGGATGCTCTGATCAGTGTTGATGGAGTTGATAATATCAGGCGACCCAGCAATATTTTTGAAGATGTGATTTCGGGAATAAGCATCACTCTGAAGGCGGAGTCGGCCGCCGGCGTATCTGTTACAGTCAGCCGTTCAACGGTGCCGGGCCGCACCAAAATCGAGAATTTCGTTAAAGCATATAACAATTTTGTAGATTTTGTAGCGGAATACCAGGGCTATTCTGAGGAAACGGGAACCGCAGGAAGGTTATTGGGAGATTCGACCACAAATCTTATTCGCAATCGCTTGCGGCAGAGCCTCTCGGTCTCCTTTTCAGCAGATGAAGGCTATCAACACCTGTCGGAATTGGGGATCAGCTTTCAAAAGAACGGCAAACTCGTCATCGATTCGGTGAAACTGGGTGACGCCCTGTCAAACAGAATCAACGATGTCATCAACTTTTTCACCCGGGGAGATGATGGCGGGAATGGTTTTGCCCAGACCCTCTCAGAACAGCTCGATTCGATGCTTTCGACCAACGGAGGTATTCTCGCTGCTCGCACCAGCGGCATAGAGAAGTCCATCAGCAAGTTGCAGGACGATGTCGACACTCTGCAGTCAAGACTTGCGCGCATCGAAGAGCGCTACCGAAAACAGTTCAACGCCCTGGAATCGCTCATCGCTGAATATACCACCACGGGAGACTACCTGACCCAGCAGATTGACGCACTACAAAACCTGAACCGCGCCATATCCAATCGTTCTTAGTAGCACCCCGCAGCTCGCTCATCAACCCACCAGGTCGATTTGCTGGATGCTCTTGACCGCGCCGCTTTCCTCCAGGTAGATCCCGCTTGCCCTCACTTGGCCCTGCAGGTTATGGGCGGCGTCCTTGAGGTCGAACGGGGTGTGGACCGCCACCAGAGATATGGCGCCAACGCCTTTATCCTTAAGCGATTCCAGCTTATCTTTGCCTGCCTCGTCCCGGCTCCAAACGGCAAGTCGATGGAAAATGGGGTCATTTTCATCGATCCAGAGATTGCCGTCGCGGTCAAACTGGGCGAGTTCCTTGAATCCATTTCCGCTACTCGGACCAAACAGCTCGCCGCCATCGTTGATCGTGCCGTCGCAGTTGCGGTCGAACACCAGCAAGCCGCTCCCGGAGCTCAGCAGAGGCACTTGTTCCTTGCGGCCGTCCCCATCCAGATCAAAAGCAAAGGTCATGTTTGAGAGCTCTGCCGCAGTTCCCTCAAAATTGAGCACCAGAGGATCGGTCACAGGCGTGCCGCCCGCTGCGAAGGAGAAACTTTCCCGGTGATAAAATTCGCGGCTCATCTGCAGGTTCAGGGAAAAAGTGATTTCCTGGCCATCGGCGGTCAGGACGGATCCACGGGCTGAGAACAGAGCTTCCTCATATTCGTAGTGAGACGTTGTCCGGCTGTAGGTGACGCCCCAGTCTACCTGAGAGCTTCGGCTGCCAGCCTGCTGCGGTTGTACGGGGGCGGCGTCGGGTCCGTCCAGCCAGGCGCGCACATCCGCCAGATGAATCTTTTTGCCGGTTATGGCTTCAACGATGCTCTTGAGCAAAAGCAACCTGCGATCGGTATGGCAGCATTCGGATGATTTCCGCACTTCGGAGGAATGTGCCTGGTTGGCGCCGTGGCGGCCGGGAGAGAATCGCCTGGGGCGGTTGCCCGACAAAGTAACGCGATCATCGCCCGTCGCAGCGTGCCCCGCCTGTGGGGAGCGGGCCGGCAGCTCTTCCGCGCCGGTCCTGGATGCGGACCTGGACCAGAGCCGCACCTTTTCCTGGCTCTCTTCCCTGGTAACCCGGGTGTGAGCGGAGCTCAAACGGAGTGTGGAGGAAGCGATTTTCATCTTGGTCTCCTGATATGACAGGTTGACGCATGGCGGCGATAGTTGTGCAGGCGGCAGAGTCACGCATTGGAGGTGCAGAGCCGCTGATATTTTGGCAGTTCACGCGGATCGATGGACCACTGCAGGGCCTGGCGGTTCTTGGCGTTGAACAGCAGCGGCCCGGTAAAATGGGGCCGCGGGATGTTCTTGCGGCGGTCAAAGGAGATCATGACGAGCACCACAAGGTCCTCTCGATCCTCCAGTTGCAGATGCCGCAGCTGGCTCTCCGGTATCTGATAAGTGACCCCCACCACCTCGGGAGGAGAGACGATAAAGGCCACCTGTGGATCATCGACGGACTGCAGCCATTTGAATGGCCCTTCGCGGTGATCCAGCAAGACATATTTTTTGAGATTCTCAAAGCCGGGTATCCCCCAGGGGAAATGAATCACTGCGTCACGGCTTAATTGCAGGATTCCAAATCGCGCTGTTTCAATCCGCATGATAACTCTTCAACCATTGGCAGAATGTAGATTCGGCAATTTTGCCCGTAACCCTCTGCTGAATCCTGAATTTGATGCTCGAAGTTCTCTCCGTTTCTCTTATAACCCCTGCTTTTCATCATCCACTTCGTCGCGCGCCGAGCTCTTCGGCTGCAGCAGATCACTCAGGCGATCGATATCGCTCACGCTCATGCACACGGCCTTGCGGTTCTCCTGCCGCATCTTGCGGTACAACTCTTCACGATGTACCGGAATGTGGCGCGGACTGCGGATGCCTACTCTCACCTTGTTCTGTTCCACGGCGGTGATGACAATTTCTATGTCGTCGCCGATGCGGATGGATTCTCCCGTTTTTCTTGTGAGTACCAACATGGCTGCTCGTCCATGGATGTCTATGGTTTTCGATGCTCATGGGCATTCCAGAGAGAATCATCATAGCAGAAACCATCAGGGCTGAGCAAAACCATCAATTGCTCAGAAACTGTTTGACTTCCCGCAGGGCTACTGCCAGGTCCGCCAAATATTTTTGTGCCATCAAGGCAGTGATGCCGAGTTCGACAAAAGCCTCATCCTGGTTGGGCTGCATGAAGCCGTCCACTCCGCATCCCACTCCCAGGGCGGAGACCATTCGGTTGGCAACATAGATGAGGTGCACCAAATGCCGGTGCCTGGGTGCCTGGGTGGGACGATGATGATGCCCGATCGCCATGACCACTTCTTCGGGGAAGCGCCAACGACGCGCGATGCGCATTCCCAGTTGCTGATGGTCCAGGCCGAGCACCTGCCGTTCGGCATCGAGAAAGCTCACATTCTGCTCCCGGGCCAGACGAAAAATGGAATCGAAATACGTTTCAACATAGTAGTTCAAAACGGTTTTTCCGACATCGTGCAGAAGCCCGGCGGTATAGGCGGCAACAGAGTTGTTCCAGCCAAGCCCGGCAGCAACGATCTCCGTCATCAACGCAGTGGCGATGGCATGCTCCCAGAGCTCCCCTTCCATCAGGTCGTATCCTGCCGCCCCGCTTTTGAAATAGCGGCTGGAACTGGCCGCCAGAATGACCTTGAGCAGTTGCTGCTCGCCCAGTCGAAGCACCGCCTCCTTGACCGTGCCGATGGAATATCGGCCGGCATAATAGCTCGATTGACTGAGCGCCAGTAACTTTGCAGTGATGGCCTGATCGTATTGGATAACCGCTTCGATTTCGTGGACAGGGGCGGCACGACGGATCAGCGGAATCACCTTCCAGATGACGTCCGGGAAAGGGGGAATGGACTCCGAAGCTCGAATCAACTGCTCGACGTCGGACTGCGATGGGGGCTTGGCCATAAGATTCTTTTCCATCCTGTGATCACTGCCATACACCTTCAACTTACTACCCTATCGAACCGGTTCGTGCAAAACTTGAAATCTTTCTGCAGGCGGGAATATTTTTCGCGGCCGGAACTTGACGATGGGTGCCTCCCGCCGTCCGCTTGTATCATGGCCTCGGGGCTGGCGGGCATCCAATCCTGAACCCTTGCGAGCCCCAACGGGATTGCCGCCGCCTTGGCGGTACTGCTCGCAATTGCCGGAAGGCCGCGCAGAAAATCGACCGGCTGCGGAGGGCAGATGGATCGGGACATGAGGGATGCGTGCACAGGCGTTGGCGTTGGTCATGCCGAACCGTCAAACATCTGACGATGACAAAAAACCGCCATGGGCGCCACTGCACCCGGTGCCGAAAAAGATCCCAATGGCAAGGTATTTGCTTAACACTGTCGATGTTTGTCAAGATAGCGCACTCAACCTGTTTGGATCGACAAGTGTGGAGTTGGCTGAAGCAGACAGGCATTTGTCATGGACCCGAGTTGAAATGGTTACATCAGCACGTCAGCGGGTGAATCGATGAAAACGCACAACATTCCTGCTCCCCATACACCAGATGAGGTTTCTGCCGGACGAGCCAGGTCCGTCGCTCCAGGGAGCGGCGGTTTCGAGGCGATGCTGAAACCGATGCAACTGACGACATCGAGCAGTGTCAGTGACCTGATCGGTTCCAGGGAAACATCGAACCTGCCGTTATGGAAACCGAGGGCGAATCCTGCTGCGATCAATTCACATCAGGTGATTGCCGCCTATGATTCCAAACGTTTCTATCCCCTCGGGGGCAGGCAGGAATCGGGTCGGCCGGGGGCTAAGATCGGAGCGCAAAATCAGGCCAACGAGTTAAGAGGATTGACGGCACGGGGCGGTGAGGACTCCTGGAAGACGAAAGGGCGGATCACCAAATCCTCTCAAAGCAATCCCTCATTTTCCAATTTTATCAGCAAAATCAAAAACTTTTTCGGTAGGCTGTTGACCCCGCACGCCTCCGCCTCCGAGGTGTCACCCAGTTTGCCAGCGGCCGCGGGACCTCAGTCGCAGTCTTCATTTAAAGCGACGTCCATCGGTTCTTTCTTCAAGAACCTTGGCAATTATTTGACCACCGGCAAGTGGGGCCGAGCGGCCGAGGACCATCTGCAGGAAGAGGTCGATGCCAGCATCGGCAGGTCCCAGCAGAGTGAGCAGGCAGTTTTTGCCGCAAAGGGTGGGCAAATTTTGCCCGGCATCGGCGCTGTTGATGGACAGGAGACCGCCGACCAGCGGGAGCGTGCAAAGATGCGGCAGCAATTTCGACGTATCGCCCGATTGCCCGCGAGCCGCGCCAGTTTGCGAAGATTTCCACCAGCCGGCGGCGGCAGCCGCGCAGGAAATCTCAGCATCAGCTCCAGGTTGGTGGAACACCAGGGCTTGACGGACAAGATCCATAAAGCCATTATCGATTCGGCGGTGCGCTATCAACTGCACCCCAATCTCATCGCCTCCGTCATCAATGTGGAATCCAACTTTTACCCGCGCGCCGTTTCCTCCAGAGGCGCCCGCGGACTGATGCAATTGATGCCGGCGACCGCCGCGGAGCTGCGTGTGCGGAACAGCTTCGACATCGAGCAAAACATTGACGGGGGCTCCCGCTACCTCAAGAGCTTGCTGGATGAGTTCGGTGGCAGAGTGCACCTGGCTTTGGCAGCGTATAATGCCGGGCCCGGTGCGGTGAAAAGGTATGGAGGGATACCCCCATACCGCGAAACCAGGCATTTTGTGCGCAAGGTTATGGCCAACCTCTAGGAGGCTGTCCGTGGATTCCCTCTCCTGTGCGGAAGAGGGCCGGGGTCAGGGAGTCAGTGCTTGCGACTTCACCCCCTTGGGATGGCAGTAAAACAGACTTTGAGCTGGTTCCTTCGGCTTTGAACGAATATGCCGACTAGTCACGAGAAAGCATCACAGCACGATTTTGCGATACTGGGAGTGAGCTCCAAAGCTTCTCCAGAGCAGATCAGAAAATGTTACCGCGAGCTGGTCAAAAAATGGCATCCGGACCACTTCCAACAGCGCTCGCCGCAGGATCGGCAAATGGCCGAGGAGAGATTGAAAGAGCTCACGGCGGCGTACCGGCGTGTTTCACGCAGTTGGATTGCGCAAGGAACAAGGGCGGAGAAGCCGCGGCAATCCGAACCATGCTCCCGGGAGGCCCCTTTTTCCGCAAAGCCGGCGGCGGCTAAATCCGCTTCCGCCGGGGCGCAAGCTTCTCGACAAGGTGGGCAGGAAAAGGCCAAAAGCAGGGTTTTGGTGCCATCCAAGGAGCACTTCATCGGTTATGCTGTGCTGTTACTGGTACTTCTTTTGACAGTGCTGGTCACTAACTTCTTACCTCACAGGAAGCCGCACCCGGTGCATCCCAATCCGCAGGGAAAAATCCTGCAGACCGATCCGCGAAAGGTCCGTCCCCAACAGCAGGCAGGGGCACCGACACCTGCCGGTGCGCCCTCCCGGCAGTCGTCCGGGACTGCCGGCCGGAGACAGGAGAGTGCCCCGCCGGCAGCGCAACACGTTGCCCCAATCGGCTATTTCAGCGTGGGCTCCAGCCAGGCGGAGGTGCTGCAGATTCAAGGACCGCCTCAGAAGATCCACGGGCAAACGTGGGTCTATAACTTGTCCGAAGTGAAGTTCAAAGACGGCCGGGTAGACCGCTACAACAATTTCGACGGTTCCCTCAAGGTGCGCCTGTTGCCCTCTCAGCCCTCGACGGCCGGCGCCGCGTACTTCACCCTCGGCTCCACGCAAGATGAGGTGCTCGTGGCCCAGGGGACGCCCACACGAATTTCACACGACACGTGGTACTATGGCTTCAGTCAGATCCGCTTCCGGAACCGGGTGGTGGTGGCCTATGACAACTTCTTCGGCAACCTGAAAGTGCGTATGCCGCCTTCCAGGCAGCCTGAGGCCGGTGCGCCGGTATCGTTCTTTACCGTGGGTTCCGATGCCGATGAAGTCCTGGCGGTACAGGGCACGCCCACGAGTATTCAAGGCAACATGTGGTTTTACGGTTTCTCGAACATTCTATTCCGAGACGGAAGAGTAGAGTACGTGTTCGATACCAGCGGACATTTGCGTTTTCGGGAGCCCGATTCTTATTGAAGTTCTGTATGCCGGTGCGAAAGGGGGAAAACATGGGAGAAAACGGCAAAGCTAAGAATCTACTGCTGGGGCTGGGAGCGGATTTGCTGGTGCGCATCCAAGGGATCGAAGCCCGGTTGAGGAGCGTCCTCGTCGGTGTGAAGCCGGATGAGTACCTGATCATAGAGACCCCCAGAACCAAGGGTATCGAGGCGCGACTTGGCATCGGCAACCGCGTGACGGTCATTTTTATCTGGGCGGGTACCGTGCATGGCTTTAAATCGTCCATTATCGGCACCATAGAAAAACCGGCAAAGGTGATGTTTATTACTTTTCCCGAGAAAGTTGAAACCCATGAGCTCAGACAGTCCCAGAGAATAAGTTGCTATTTGCCGGCGACCATGAACCTTGCCGGAGATGACGCCGCCTATGACGGCGTCATCCTGGATATCAGCCGGCTGGGGTGTAACTTTACTTCTCTTGTCATTCCCAGGCAAAAAGCCAATTTGCTTCAGCTGGGGGGCACAGTCGAATTGACATTCGAAGTGTTTGGCGTCGAGGGTAAAAGGACGCTCACTGCAGAAATAATGAATCTCAACCTGGACGATCGAACCGCCAGCATTGGTGTGCGCTTTGACGCGGTAGATGATGAGCTGCAAAGAAAAATTGACAGTTATGTGGAGTGCGTCACCGAGCATTTCAAAGTCTAGGAGAATGCCCGAGACCCCCCTATCCCTCAAGGGCCGCAAGTTGCCCTGCAGCGATCGTCCGCTGAAGCGGTACGGTTTTGCTAAAGATCATGGTCTTATTTGCCGATAGAAAGGAGATGCCGAGTCCGTTCGTGGTTGCCGGGATCAAGGCCGCGCGTTGAACCGATCGCCTGTGGCCGCCCTCTAGGCCAAATGCGGCCGAAGATGCTCGGGTACCATGATGGTGACCATCGTTGCGAGAGGGAAGTGCCCGTGAATGATGGCAAAAAATCCTTAGCGTCTTGTTTCTTTATGGTGCTGTTGTGCCTGCCTGCGTTTGCTCTGGCCGGGAATGCCGGGCAATCGCCCCTGACTGCCTATGACGTCGAGATAGGATCGGTGAGGTCCTACCAGGTGCCTCTTGCCATCATCAAGAAGTTCAAAAAGGCGGGCGTACCCGTATATTCAGTCCCTGAAGGCGGGAATGTGCGGCTCGTTGCCGATACAAATACCTCGCGCCATGGTGCAGAAGTCTTTGTGGAGCGTTATTTGGGTGAAGGCAAGGGAACTCCGGTTGAGAGCAGACTGGATGTCGCCCGGAACGGGGCGGTGGTGCGCGCCGGCATCTATCCCCCCGGCCAGTTGTACGTGTACAGTCCCAAGGATGATCGCTCGGCGAGGGACAAAACATTCAAAAAAGAGCGAGATACGTCGGTCTCGAGGAGGACGGTTCGAGACCTTGCCGCTCTGCCCTCCGATCCGAACAGCCTGTCCGCAAACGAACTGGCCGCACTGCCGCCGCACCCCGGCCGGCTCTCGGCACGGGAGCTCAGTCGACGGTCCCGCGACGCTCCCTCTGTTGGGCAGGAACCCCGGCCACATCGCGGGGTGCCCGCTCCCGCCGGCACCGAAGACCTGACCGAGCTGCTTGCCGGCAATGAAAAAAAGTTCAATCGGGCCACCTTCATCGCAGTCATGAGTGAGTACATCCGGCGTGAATACAAGCGGGGTTCTTACGGCAGCGATCTGCCCGCGCTCAATCGAAAAGGTGCGGCTTACTACGCAGCCTGGATCTATGATGCTGCAACGCTTTACCAGTTGGATCCGTTCCTGATGATCGCCATTCCGAATCACGAAACCAACTTCATGAATGTGAACGGGGATTGGAATCATTTCACCAACGGCGTGCGGAACCACTCGGAGGGTATATTTCAAATGCTCAAGACCACGCAGGTTGAAGTGTACAACGATATGAAAGAGCGCGGCGTGGCCCATTTGGTCAGCTGGAGGCCGGGCCAGGATCTCAAGAAATTTCCGCGCGACCAGGCATATATGGCGGCCCATTTCCTGAGATTTTTCTGTTCCGCCCATCCCAAGAACTATCAAAAAGCACTCACCACCTACAATGGCAGTCCTGCCTATCCTCCCAAAGTCATTCAACGATTGCGCAACGCCAAGAGCTTCTTCCTGCAGCATATCTCGTGATTACCGGCAGTGCGCCTGACGTGACCCATGTGTATGGCGCATACAGCGCCCCGGGACACTCTCGACTTGCATTGCCTGGACATTGAAGAGCTATTCGTGCCTCGCTGTGTTGCCAATTTGGTCTCGGTTTTGCTTCTACCCGAGGTGTCTCACTAGGCTTTACACCCTAACTCAATTCTCGGACAGTCTGCGCCGGGGTGCGGGAAAAGACTGCCGTTGCAGTGGTAGAAAGGGAACAGTTCAATGGGCGTGGTAGAACGTATTTCCGAGATCATTATCGAGACTCTGCACGATCTTTCGGCCAGCCAGCAACCTCTGACGATCAGATCCATGAGTCGGGCGTTATGCGCCAGAGAGGATTTCGAACGGTTGTTGGCTGAGGGTTCCAGCGGCAACGGGAAACAACCGAAGGCGTCATGCGGCGCATGCCGCACCCGGGCCGATGACAGGGATTCCACGGAGGAGATGCGCAAGCAGGAAAGCAGGACGCTGTGGGCGGCGGAAGAGCTCCACAGGCAATATGTGGAAGGCCAGGAATTCACCAGGCGTGCTCTGCTCACGCTGGCAAACCTGCTGGAATGCGAAGAAAGCGAGAATGTCGGGAAAGCCCTTGCGGAGCTCAAGAGCAAACTCAGAGGTGAAATCGCCTTGGACTCTCTTGAAGAGTGCCTTCAAGCCCTTAAACGTGCGGTGCTGCAGGAGGACTTCAAGGCTGGCGGCAGGAGTCACAACCGAAACGGCTTCTGGAAAAAATTGCTCGGGCGCGATGCCAGCGCAGGGCAGCCGCGAGAGGCCACAGAGCTGGACGGTCAGCAGATGCAGCAGTTGTATGTGGATATTTTGAGTTCACTTCCCCTGCAAGACAGTGAAGTTTTTTCGCGCCGGCGTGACCAATTGCTGCAGCGGATCTGCGAAACTCGAGGTGTCCGGCAATTGTTCTCGTTAAATGAGCAGGTGATGGCTATCATTGAAGAGTTTTCCGCGTCCATAGCAGAAGAAAGATCCCTGCTCACCGCCTTCATTGGCGATTTGGGCGTCAATCTTTCGCAGATTGAACGACAGATTGCGGCTTCCTTCTCGATGGATGCCGAGTCGCAAGATTCAAGTCGAAAATTCAACAGCCTGCTCGACGGGCAGATAGAAGAACTCAAGCGCAACGCCCGTAGCAGCAGCACGCTTGTCGAGTTCAGGGGATTTGTCAATTCCCGCCTGGCTTCGCTCAAGGATATTCTGGATCGCAAGCGCAGGGAGGAGGAACGGCGCTGGCAGGCGGCCATGCTGGAAAAACAGGCGCTGGAGCAAAATCTGCGGCACGTCCGGCAGGAGATAGAGAACGCTCGCTCTCGAACGACGGCTTTGGAACGTGAGACACTGCTGGATCCGTTGACCGGCATTTACAACCGGAGAGCATACGAGCAGCGTCTCAAGCAGGAGATGCAGCGCTTCAGCCGCTACGGTCACAGATTCTCACTGCTGCTGTTTGACGTGGATCACTTTAAGGGCATCAATGACCAATACGGCCATGCAGCAGGGGACAAGTGCCTGAGGGAAATGATCCAGCGCTTCAGGCCGATTCTGCGTGGGTCGGACTTTATGGCGCGTTACGGCGGAGAAGAGTTCGTCGTCCTGCTGCCGGGCGTAGACCGCGAGGGCGCCTACCTGGTGGGCGAGAAGCTGCGTCGCACGCTTGCAAACATTCGTTTTCGCTGGCGAGGCAAAAACATCCCTCTCACCATCAGTGTCGGCGTTTCCCAGGCATGCCCCGCAGATAAGGATGAGGGGGTTCTTTTTCAGCGGATCGACAGGGCCCTCTACCAGGCCAAGCAGCTGGGCAGAAACAGGACGGTGGCAGTGTGATCCGCGAGGTGGAGTGAGGGCTCGCAAAGAGCCTGCAGCCCCAATGCCGGGAACAAATGTTCCTTTCCAGCTATTTTTCACTCAAGTTGGTCACCCCTCTTCCCGATACTAATTCAGAATACTTTGTGCGCTGCAGGCAAGGTGTTCCACATGGTGAATTGTTGGTTTTGATCAGCACCCCGGGGAGGTCTTCAATGCTCAAAAACATCCAGCTCAGTACCAAGTTGATCGTTAGTTTTGCTCTGGTTGCACTCATTTCACTGGTTGTCGGCTTCATAGGATGGAACGCCATCGGCAATCTGGGCGGCCACCTCGATGCAATTGGCAGGGTGCGCCTGCCGAGCATCGTGAGTTTGCAGGATATAGAAAAGAATATGGAAAGCGTGAGGGTTGCGCAGAGGACCCTGCTCGATCCCAACCTCGACAGTGCTGCCCGACAAAGGCAGTACGACAATATTGCCGAGGCGCGGAAGGGCTATGAAAATGCCTGGAAGATTTACGAAGCGCTGCCGCAAACGGATGAAGAAGCCCGGTTGTGGCAGCAGTTTGTGCCGGTGGTAGGCGCGTGGAAAGAGGTCAACAATCGCTTTTTCACGTTGACTAAAGAGTTGGAAAGTTCGGGCATTACCAACCCGCTGGAATTTTCCCGCCGGCTCGAAACCTTCCGCGCTGATCATTACCGGCTGTTGAGTGATTGTTTTGCCTTGATTGTGAACGGTAAAGCTTTCGAGGGGGGAGAGGACCCGACTGCCTGCAATTTCGGAAAGTGGATGGCGGGTTTGAAGATCGACAATCCAACCCTCACGGCAGCGGTTGAAAAAATAGGGTTCTCCCATGCCCATTTTCATGAGTGCGTTGCCAAGGTCAAGCAGGCCATGGCCAATGGAGACAAGCAGGCGGCGGCCATTGTGGTGAGCGGTGAAATGATGCCGTCCGCCGATCTGGTCTTTGCTGAATTGCGCAAGATGCAGAACGAGGCTGCCAGGGCAGGCGAGCTCTACCAGGCTATGGAGCAGGTGGCGATGGAGGATTCCCGCGAAAAGCAGGTGGTGGCACTCGGACTGCTGAAAAAGCTCAGGCAGGTCAACGCGGATGCCGTCAAACAGTCCATGGGGGCCGCCCGGCAGGATTCCGACAGCTCCCGCTGGTTTGCCGCCGCCGCCATGGTTGCGGGCACCCTTTTGGCACTTGCGCTCGGTATCATTCTGAGTCTTTCCATCACGCGTCCGCTCAACCAGGTCATTTCCGGGGTCAGTGAAGGGTCCGAACAGGTCGCTTCCGCTTCCACCCAGGTATCCTCGGCAAGTCAGCAACTGGCCGAAGGGGCCTCCGAGCAGGCGGCTTCACTGGAGGAAACCTCGTCCGCCCTTGAGGAAATGGCCTCCATGACCCGGCAGAACGCAGGCAATGCCAAGGAAGCCGATGCGTTGATGCGCGAGACCTTCAAGATCGTCGACCAGGCCACTCGGGCGATGGGGCAGCTGACCACTTCGATGGCGGACATTTCCAAGGCCAGCGAAGAAACCCAGAAAATCATTAAGACGATCGACGAAATTGCCTTCCAAACCAACCTGCTGGCTCTCAATGCAGCGGTTGAAGCGGCGCGTGCCGGGGAGGCGGGGGCCGGCTTCGCGGTGGTTGCCGATGAGGTGCGCAATTTGGCCATGCGTGCCGCTGAAGCCGCCAAGACCACCGCCGATCTCATTGCCGAATCGGTGAAGCGCATCGGTGAGGGTTCCGACATCACCAATGATACCAACCAGGCCTTTCAGAAGCTGGCCGAAACTTCCAAGCGGGCCGGCGAGCTGGTCAGTGAGATCACTGCGGCTTCGGAAGAACAGGCCCAGGGCATCGAACAGGTCAATCGAGCCATTGCGGATATGGACAAGGTGGTGCAGCAGAGCGCCGCAAACGCCGAAGAGACGGCTTCTTCCTCTGAACAGCTCAACGCCCAGGCCGTTCAAATGAAAGAGTTCGTCGGGAAGCTCACCGCGCTGGTGGGAGGAAACGGCGGGCAAGGGGCGAAAACCGGGAAAAAGAGCCGGCACCAGCAAACCACGCAAGCGTTTGCTGTGCTTAAAGAAAAAACAGTCGGTGCAGCAGACAACGGCAGAAAAAGGGTGGCGGACAGTCGCTCACCCGCGATTCGGCCGGAGCAGATGATTCCGTTCCAGGAATCGGATTTCAAGGATTTTTAGTTCAAGGCAGAGCATGCCGCAAACATTCGGGAAATGACCTGAGGTTGCCTGGAGTGCGGGCAGCTGCAGCGCCAGGCTCAAGCCATCAAACCATCAAAAAGGAGGTCCGGAGAGCTCATGCATAGATTGTCCCTCAAGGTGAAACTGATTGTCGTCTGCGTGGCATTGACTGCTTTGCCGGTCCTGCTCATCGGAGGATTCAACCTGTGGCAGCTCAATTCGTTTTCCGGCAACGTCCTGAATCTTTCCTATTCGGGATTGGAAAAACAGGCCCAGGAAAGTCTTTCCAATGGTCTGCTGGCCGATCAAGAAAAAATAACCGCATTGATCGATAAGGCTGAGAGCAACGTATTACAGCTGGCGGCTTCCGCCAATATGAAGAATTACCTGGATTCGACGGTGGGTAAGAATGAGGTGCTCAACGAACTGGCCTCCAGAGAAGTGCACCGGATCGTAGCGGGACTCATCGACAGCTGCATTATCCAGCAGGATCTCCTGCAACGGCAGTTGAACGGCAACCTGGCGGTCATCGCGCATCTGGTCGAGTCTTATGGATCGCCCACACGGACTTCTCTCTCCTCCAGTTGGACGGCAATCGATCAACACACTCAAACGCAGCAGCAGATTACCCTGCCGATTCTCCAGCTGGGCGAAATCTATTTCGATCCTCATCGAGCCCGGGCAAAGCATGTGCCTGTCGTCGACGATGTGGAAAAACTGGCTGGAGGGACCTACAGCATTTTTCAAACAATCAATGCGCAGGGGGATATGCTGCGAGTGGCCACGAGTGCTCGCAACGCCGACGGCACGCGCGCCGGCGCGATATTCATTGCGGCGATGGGAGCGGACGGCAGGCCGAACCCCGTTCTGGAAAAAGTCATCCATGGAGAAACGTACCGGGGCAGGGAGCTGGTGGGCGATGATTGGTACACTGTGGCTTACCAGCCGCTGCACGACCAGACGGGGAAGCTGACGGGCATGCTGTATGCCGGACTCAAGGAACAGCAGAACAGCCGCTTGAACGATAGTATAAAGAGTCTCAAAATAGGCCGGTCGGGTTATCCCTTCATCATGGATTCGCAGGGGTACCTCATCATGCACCCGCGTGCCGATCTGGTGGGGAAAAATGTCATCTCGGACCTCAACCTTGGAATTTTTTCAACGATACTGAATGAACGAGAGGCTGGTCAAATCAAATCATTGTCCTACCAGTGGGAAGGCAAGGACAAATTCGTTTCTTACGGATATTTTCCCGCTTGGGACTGGATCGTTTGCGCCAGCGGCTATTGGGAGGAATTTTCGCAGCAGGCGGCGGAGGTTTCCATGGCGCTTTTGAAATCCGAAATGGAAGCGCTGCATGATACCAGCCACATTGAGACGGATGGCAAAAGAATTCCCGTCTATAACCAAATTCGCTATGTCGATGAGAACGGCAAAGAAGTGGTCAACCTGAAGCAAGGACATTTCTCCGAGAGTTTGGGGTCCAAGGCTCAAGAGGGTTGGTTCAAAGCCTGTTTGGACCTCAAGAGCGGAGAGATGTTTAATTCCGGCGTGGTGCTTGCCGCCAATACCGGCAAACCGGAGATGCGCTTCGCCTGCCCCGTCCATCAGGGAGAGACGTATAAAGGGGTCGTTGTGTTGAACCTTGATTGGAGCCTGGCCTGGCAGTTGCTCAAAAATCATGTGTACGGCAAGACCGGATATTCCTACATCATCAACGAGGAAGGAGTGCTGGTCAGTCACCCCAAGTACGACCTCACCAACCCTGTCAACATCGGCAATGCCGAATACGGGGAACTGGCCGAAATCGTGAGAAATAAGATGCTCGCCGGTGAACAGGGTGTCGGCACCTACACCTTCGAGGGGTTGGATAAGGAGGTTTCCTACGCGCCTCTGCGAGTTGGAGAAAGGATTTACAGCATTGCCGCAACCTGCCCCCTCAGTGAATTTTTCGAGATGGCGGACAGCATCAAAGCCAGCGCCCAACAGGAAACATCGCGCCTGAGCTGGATTCTTGCCATTGCCATTGGCGCGATGGTGCTCATGGGAAGCCTGGTTGGGTTTTTTTCCAGCAACAGCATCGCCAAGCCGCTATTGCGGATTGTGGGAGGCATGCGCGAGGGAATTCAGCAAGTCTCGGCGGCTGCCGATGAAGTCTCTTCCTCCAGCCAGTCGGTGGCCGAAGGGGCTTCGCAGCAGGCCGCCTCCATCGAGGAGACTTCTTCCGCTTTGGAGGAGATGTCCTCCATGACCAAGAGGAATGCAGACAACTCCGATCAGGCCAACACCCTGATGTCCGAGTCGGCACAGGTGGTGCAAATTGCCAATACTTCCATGCACGACCTTACCCGGGCCATAGAGGAGGTTCGGCAATCCAGCGAAGAAACCCAGAAGATCATTAAAACCATCGATGAGATCGCCTTTCAAACAAACCTGCTCGCTTTGAACGCGGCGGTTGAAGCCGCCCGCGCGGGTGAAGCGGGGGCCGGCTTTGCGGTGGTGGCCGACGAGGTGCGCAATCTCGCCATGCGCTCGGCGGAAGCGGCCAAGAATACGGCGATGTTGATCGAGGGCACGGTACAAAGAGTCCGGGGTGGCTCCGAACTGGTGAAAAAAACCGCCGAGGCCTTCTCCAAAGTCAATATGACTACCAACAAAGCCGCCGAATTGGTTGCCGAAATCACCGCTGCCTCCAAGGAGCAAGCGGTGGGGATCGAAGAAGTCAACAAGGCGGTGAGCGAAATGGATAAAGTCGTGCAGCAGAATGCCGCCAATGCGGAAGAATCTGCTTCTGCGGCTGAAGAGCTCAATGCCCAGAGCCAGCAAATGAAGGATTATGTTGGAGAGCTTGAGCAGGTCGTTGCCGGAAATGGCAGAAAGACAAAGTCCGCCAGGTTGAATAAGCACGCCTATGGGGCCGCCCGGGAGTTCAGACCAAAAAGCGTTATGGATGATCTTGACGGCAATGGGAACGGGCTGAAGGAAAGGAAAAACAGGTTTGTGTTGAAAAAGACCGGGCCTGATGAGTTCTCTTCCCGACCGACCATCCCCCTTGAAGATGATGCACCGGACCGGTTTTAAGAGGGTGTCCATGGGCTTTCTCTTGTAAGGGAGAGGCTTGAGGCGTGGGCGTATCACCCTCCCGCGCCCGACCTCTCCTCCTCGATGGAAAGAGGGATTGGTGATGCGTGGACTGTCTCCCACGAGGCCGATCCGAAAATGCTTTATGCTCTGTAGCGGCGGGGTTTTTCCCGGCCCGTGCAGGTTCGAGGAAGGGAAGCCGACTGCAGCTCTGCTCAATGACAGGATTTTCTAATTGAAAAAAAAATTGGTGATCATCATCGGCGGGGAACCTGAAGGAACCATGCTTCGTCGCTTGATGGCAGAGCATGATCTTGATGCGACGGCGTTTGGCAGCGGAGAGGAAGCACTCCGCTACTTCGGCCTGGGGGAGGTGCCCGATCTGATTGTCACAGACCTCCATCTGCCCGACATGGACGGCCGACGCCTGTGTCGCTTGCTGCGCTCTTGGCGCTACCGGCCATACCACCGTGTTCCAATAGTGGTTGCGGTGCCTCGGGTCACGGACGAATTGATCGCCACAATGGTCAACGAGGCCGGGGCCGACGCCTTGTTGCCGCAACCCCTGGATGATAAAGCGTTCATGCGCAAGGTGCACGGGCTGCTCCGCAACGGAAGAGCCCATAGTGCTCCGCGGGTTTTGATCGTCGATGACAGCAGGACCCTGGCACTGCTCTTGAAGCAGGCTTTTGACGACCGGGGATACCATGCCGACACCGCCTATGACGGTCGGCAGGCTTTGGATAGATTGAATGAGCGGAGCTATGATTGGGTGGTTCTCGATTATCACCTGCCGGACATGCGGGGAGATACCATCGCAGCGCTTATTGGTGAAAAATGGCCGCGCACTATAGTCATAGTCATGACGGCTGATTCCCGCCCCGATCTCGCCTGTCACTGCCTGCAGAAAGGTGCCGCCGCCTTTCTGCAGAAACCTTTTGATTTAGCCGTTCTCCTGGAGCTCTGCAGCACAACCCGGGAGCCGTCGAATCACCAGTAGCCTCGTCGCGACACCGGCCGCGCTGCAGCACTCCGGCAGCTGTCCGTACAATCCGGAAAAGTGCTCCGGTACCGTCTCCCACCGTTATTTCCCCATGGATCCGGTAAAGCATCGGGTAAAAAACCACAACGACAAAAACATCCTGCAGGGCGTAAACGGTCACAGGTCGATTCCCGGGGTGCAGTTCCGTCGGTGGCACATATTTTGATAGATGCAAGGTGGTGGAGTGATTGGATGGTCCTGCTCTGTGCTCGCCACGGGATCGCGCAGACCGGACCCGAGCGGAATCATGTCAAAATTGTGACGTTGGGTTGATTGCATGGATATCCTGACTACTGTGGCTCCGTACCACGCTTTGTTGACCTTCGAGCAGGTCTCCATTACGGCGTGGGGTGTTTTTGCGCTGCTGGCCTACTTTTCTGTCTCAGTAGCCGTCCTGTGGCGCTCCTGCAGCAAGATGGCTCGATCCGTCGACCGCATCGCACAGGATTTTTCTCCCTCGGTTATCGCCGCAGATCCGTTCCTTGGAGAATCCTGGGACAACTATTGGCGCACCTTCCTGCGGGAAAGCGGCAAACCCCGCAAGACCTGTGAAGATGCGGAGAATTATTTCAATGCGCAAACCTTGATTGATCCGCACCTGAACCTGCGCTACTGGCAGGCGGTGCCGGCGACTCTAGTGGGGATGGGCATACTTGGAACCTTTGTCGGTCTCACGTTCGGCATCTCTGCTTTTGACGTGGATTCCGTCGCTAAGATTCGGCAGAGCATTGCGGCGCTGCTGGCGGGCATGAGCACGGCCTTTGTGACCTCGTTGTGGGGTATGCTGCTGTCCATTCTGTTCGGCTGGTTTGAAAAGGGGCAAGTGAATGGCATTGCGGTGCGCATTCAGCGCCTCTGCTCATCCATGAACAGAGAATTTAAAATGACCCGGTTGGACGAATTGAGACTGGCCAGGGACTATCAGAAGGAGACACTCGAACCGCTCTTCCTGGTCGCATCGGACCAGGGGGGTCATAAGACCCCGGGAAATATCCTGAGTGAGTTGCTGCAAGAATCGATCGAGCACAAGCACAAACTCGAATCGCTCGTGCGGGTGGTTCGCTTCACCTCGGCCTCGTTCTCTTCAAACTTTCACGCAATAACCGCGCAGGTGGAGGCACTGGCCAAGACTTTATCCAATTTTTCCGGGCAGTTTCATGAGGTCGTCGCGCAACTGCACTTACCGGTTGACGAGACCAAGTCTCGCCGTCACGGGCCGGCCGCGATTTTCGAGCAGGCTTCCGCACGCCTCTTGGAGGAAGTCCGCCAGGTCATCTCTTTGCAAAAACAGGCCATGGACAATTTGGCGGCGAAGGTGGATGAGCAGGCTCTGGCTTCTTACAGCCTGGTTCGTGAGACATCGAAGGTGAGCGTCGAGCAGATTGAAGCCCTGACACGATGTTTCCATGACAATCTGGCCGGAATCCTCGACCGGCAGGAGCAGCACGCCCGCACTGTGGAAGATCTCATTGCCCAGTCCAAGTCGCTTGTTGATCAGGGGAAGGAGCTCACCCAAGGTGTTGATTCCACCCTGGGGAGAGTGACCAGCGTATTGCAGTCAATGGGGGCAGTCTCCGTCCAGATCCTGCAGAGCAGCGACCGGTTGAAGACCGGCAGTGATACGCTCCATACCGCCAGCAGGCACCTGGAGAGGTACGGTGATCGCATGCTCCATCTTAATCAGAGTACCTTTGCCAATCTGGAGATGCTGTTGAGCAGGGCCGAACAACTGGCCTCCGACTATGTGCATCAGTTTGAAAGCATTCGGGCAGGGCTCAATGGAATCTTTGCGCAGATGCAGGAGGGCCTCTCCGACTATCAAAAAAGCACCCGCACTTCACTCAATGAATACCTCGGGCAGTTTGCCGACCAGCTGGCCAGAGCGGTCCAATCATTATCGGGAGGAATAGAAGAGTTGAACGAGGTATTTGGCGAAATAGCAGACGCCAAAGTCAGGCTCAATTAGTTTTTCAGAGCAACATCAGCCGTGAGAGGGTCTCCGTGTAGCATGTCACAAAAATCCAGATCATTGAGCATCTCGCATCACCGGGACAACCCCTTCTCCCTGTCTTTGGGCGATCTGATGGCAGCACTGACGCTTATTTTTGCGCTGCTCATGTCCGCCACCTTGCTGCAGTTGGAGTCTGATCTGAAGCTGAAGAGGGAACTGGCCGTTCGGGAAGAGCAAACCGCCAGAAAAATTCAGCTCATTGCTCACACCTATCGCCGGCTCCAGGATGAGCTCTATCAGGACCTGAACCGGGAGTTTAGGGAGGAGCTCAATGCCTGGTCGGCGGTTATCGATAGAAAGTCGCTTTCCATTCGCTTCCGGGAGCCGGAAGTATTTTTCGGCCGTGGGGACACACGCATAAAGGAGACTTTCAAACAAATTCTCAATAGTTTCTTCCCCAGGTACATCGCCCTGCTGGCACAGCCCAGATATCGCGCTACCATCGAAGAGATCCGCATAGAGGGGCATACTTCCAGCGAGTGGAGCACGGATGTGGACGCGCAGACCGCCTACATAAGGAACATGAGACTCTCCCAGGACAGAACCAGAAGTGTGCTGCAATATTCGTTGGCGCTCATCGCTGATCCCGCACTGAAGGAGTGGGCACGCAGCAAGATAACCGCCAATGGATTGTCATCGAGCAGGCAGGTCATGGTTGATGGATTGGAGGACAGGGAGGCTTCCAGGCGAGTCGAGTTTCGAGTGCGCACCGACGCCGAAAAGCGCATCGGTGAAATTTTGAAAACAGCCAAATAATACCAGTTGTCTATGGACCTGCAGACGTTATTCACAACCACCCCGGAACGGCTCGAGGCCCTCAGCCGCCTGCCCGGCTACGATCATTCGGGATCACCCGGCGAAAAACAACTGCTTTACGGGACCGGTCGGCAACTCATGCGCCATGCCCAAAGGGTCATCCGGGAAGTCTCCTGGCGCCACTCGATCTACTCGAAGCAGCGCGCCTGTTCGCAGGTGAATGCGCGCTTCCATCAGCTGGCTCCCGCGGGGATGGCGGCAGTGAGCGAGCATTTCAAGAGCATCAGGCAGGTGCACCAGCTTGCCTGGTCCTTGGATGCGCCATCCTCCGGCCGCAGCAGAAACGACCATGCAGTCCCTTTTCTGGACCTGGCTCTGGCTATCATCGAGCAGCGCTTCCATTATGGAATGCTGCTGGGTTTGTTCGACCTGCTATTGAAAAGATGGGTCGGTTTGGACCGTGACAGCCGGCAGGTTCTCAGCGACTTCATTGCAAAGAAAGCGAGCGATTATTCGGCCAGACGCATTTGTCTCGACAACATCAGGCGATATGCCAAGTATTACACACGCCGGGATGGGCCGGCCGCTCTCAGTAGAGATCTCTGGCAATCCGGCTTTGGTTTGGCGCTGGTTTGGGAATACCTCCAGTTGCCCGACCATGTCGCCACCTACGAGTATTTTTCAGAGGTCGCAATCGCGTACACCCGTCTCATTGTGCAGGAGGGAGAATGCGAGCAAGGCTTTCCCGATATCATCCAGTTTCTTGGCATGCATCAACAAATTGAGGTCAGCAAAAAGTGCCTGACGATGATGATACCGGCGCTCGATGGCTGTGACGCGCCGACGCTCGATGAGTCCGTTCAGGCGGCTGCTCTCGATCTGGTTGGCAACCCTGTGGACCCATCCCAATGGGACATCTGGTCGGGAGCCACAAGCGCGGAAGCAGACGACTTCGACCGGGCGCGGCGAAAAGTTGGCAAACTGATCATTGCCTGGCTCATCCAGTATTTTTTCGAACACATCAATCCCGACCCTGCCAAAGCGTCCTGGTGGCTCAAACAGATTCGCCACATCTCCGCCGTGACGATTTTCTGTTCCGACCAGTTCTACGAGAAAGCCAAATGTAATCCCCGGCTGAGTTCTTACCTGCGTACTCATTTCATTGTGCTGAGTGGTGCTCAAAACAAAGACTCGGTCCTGGTTTTGACGGTCAAAAACTATTTTTTGATTGAAGCCGTCGTCGGTGAATCCCTGTTTTGGGCCTGTAGACTGGATAATCCGGCGGTGTCAGGGGGTACACCGGGGCAGGTGAAGTCCATCGACCTGCGCAGGCTGCTGCAGATGGAGCCCTTGCTGCAACGGCGAGGTGAAAACGTCATCAAGCACAGGCGGGAGGGCAAGCTGTCGCGGGGGGAACTGCGGGAGTCTTTGCTGGCGTGGTGGATGCGCCACCACCTGGGAGTATAGTCTGCCCCGCCCGGCTTTTATCCACCCAGGCGTCAATATTGTTTCGATCCGGAGCGCCAACTAAATGACGCTCGTTGCTCCGGCGCTCAACGAGGGTGCTGCTTCGCAGTGGCGTGCGCCCGGTTGAACGCAGGGTCATTCCTTCTTTTGCGCCATTTTGTAGACGAAAATGAGAATCTGGGCCACCGCCTTATAGAGTTCCACTGGAATCTCGCGATAGACCTCGAGAGTGGCAAGCACTTCGACCAGGTGCTGATCCCTGGTGATGTGCACATTATGCTGCCGGGCGAGTTCGATGATCTTTTCTGCGACGATTCCGCCTCCTTTGGCCACAACCTTGGGAGCATTGTCCTGACCGTGTTGGTATTTGAGCGCTACTGCTTTCTTTCGTTGGCCGTGCATCGTCCGTTCCCCTGAGCTGTCAAAAAGTGGATTTGCCGGCAGCCTGCCATCCTGCCTTTTGCTACACTTTGATGTTGATAATGGTGTCCAAATCATCGAGCTGTTCGAGAGGTGTCAGGCACCTGTCATTCGATTTCAGCACGTTCACCGATTTGAGCTTGATGTCGTTTTCTTCAAACAGTTGGCGAAGATCATCCAGGTGGTTTGCGATCAAAGCCTGCAGCCGTGAATTCCCTGTCTTGAATGACACGAAGAATTCCTTCTGCTGCATCAACACTGTGATCGTCACACCGCCGAAACGCTCCAGATCAAGGTTCACCAGGCAGTAGAATGCATCTTCAACCCCTGTTCGCGCTGCCTTCCTGAACGCAAGCTCGCCATATTTCAACGCATCCCAGGCAATCGGCAAGTAGGTATAAAAGGAATCGGTCAGCTTTGACAGGAGTTGAAAGGCTTCAATGTCGCGCAACATGGCTTCAACCGCAGCCAGCGCCTCTTTGCCGGCAGGTGGTGCATGCGCACTGGATGAGGCCTCGGCGTGATCATGGCTCATTCGGCCGGCAAGCTTGGCAAAATTGTCATTTTGAAGCAATGTCCTGAGCTCTGAGAGTGCCGCCTTGACGTCTTTCTGCAATGTCGAGCCGGTTTGCCCGTGCTCCTCGCCGTGCCCTGCAGTCCGTGCGCGCAGAGCGGAATGCAGCTTGGCTTCGTAGATAACGCCGCTGTTTTCAACCGCCTGCTTGAGGTTTGCAGGGGAAAGCTGGTGTATGTGCACCAGCAAATCGTTCAGGGGTTTGCTGGTGGCCGGATTTCCCTGCGCCTTGCTCTCCAGGTGGTGTAGAAGGTAACCGATCTTTTCCGGCATACTCCGGCCTGAGAGCCTGATGCCCGATTTCAGAATATGCATCAATTGAGTGCGTTCGTCAGCGGCAATGGTTTTTATGTCCGCGGGCAGCGCCTTCAACAGGTGTCTCATGAGATCTGCGGAATTCTTTTGCCACTGCTCTGCATCCGTCGCCAGCCGTGCAGCTCGATCAATCAGTTGACCGCCACTGAACTGCTTCAACTCCGACGTGGGCCGGTCGACGTAACCAATGAATTGCAGCTTGACATCCTGAGGCGAGTCCTGCGGTGCTCCCGGCAAAACTTTGAAATAAGCCGAGGCACCCGGTTCGAGATCAATTTTACTGCTGGCTGTGATTACCGCGCCACCCAGGCGCAGGGCGACACCTGAAGATTTGGAAACATTGAGCACCTGCGCCTCGACGATTGTTCCCGCCTTGAGGGACAAGAATTTGCCATCAAACCCCTCCCACTTGACAATACGCGAAAGCAATCCAGCGATCTTGAAAGGATTCATCGTCAATCCTGCCGGCGAAACGGGAAGATCCGACACAGCCGGCCAAGCAAGCTTATTCTGCCGTCAGAAGGAGAAATCGCTCTTCTGCGATTGGAAGGCAGAGCGAGTTGTCTCCAGCAGCTCATCAATGTCGGCTCTGTTCAATCCCAGAAAGCTCACCGCATCCAGTCTCATGAGATCGAGGTCGGGAGAGCGGGTCGGGCCGATTTGCAGCTTGTGACAGAAACCGTTGGCCAAATTGACAATGTGCGAAAGAGGCGGGAGAATGACAGCCGATTGGGGTTCGTGATGACAGCCAATGGCTTCCTCGATTTCCTCTGCGAAATTCCACTTGCGCCCGATCAACTGACCTACCTGGGCATGGGTAAAACCCAGCTCCCGTCGTTCCAGATCGAGCGCTCGCAATTCCCCATTATTGAACACCTGTTTGGTGATAACCAGCATATGTTCGGGAATTCTCTGGTTGAGGACGACTTTGCCCACATCATGCAGAAGACCGGACAGAAACGCCTCTTCGGTTTTTGAAAATTTTACCGCGACGGCAATGACTCGAGATCCGAAAGCGCATCCCAGGGAGTGCTCCCAGAGCAATTTCTCAAGTAATCCAAAGTTTTTCAGCATATCCTGCATGACCGTGGTGATCAACATGGACCTCAGGGTCTTGTAGCCTATGATGACAACGGCATCACTGATTCGGCTGATGCTTCGAGAACAGCCGTAAAAGGTTGAATTGGCAATCTTTATTATTCTTGCCGCGAGGGCCTGATCTTTGGAAATAATATCGTGGAGTTGCTTTGCGGTCACTTCCGGATCGGAAAGCTTCTCCAGGACCAGATTGGCGATCGGGGGAAGGCTCGGCAGGTCACCCGTGGTCTGAATGATTTTTGTGAATACAGAGCTCTGGTTCATGGACTATACTCTTATGCTGCGAAATGTTCTTGTCGACGTGATGGTATCCCCGGAAAACATTAGAATGTCGTTCGCGCAGGAGCAATCGAACCGTCACACCCGGTACAGCTGTCAGCGGCAATTCGACAATCTCTCTCCCGAGACCTGTCTAATAAGCAAGCATTATTCCAAGTGACACTTCTGCCGGTATGATTCCTGAGAAAATGTGGAATTCAGGTGAGGGGGGTGCGGAAATGCCGGCGGAATTCTGACCGCTATGGCGGGCACGCATCAATTGCATGCGTGGAGGGTTCCGAGGTGCCGGGCGATCTGCCGGAACCCTGCGGATTTCACTGGAATTGTTTGACAAAAGGCTATAGCATATGACCAAGCTATCCTTTCAGAACCGGGCTCGAAAGCCTTGGGCTGCACCCATGGGTGCACACGGGCCAACCACTTCAAACCGTCTGAAAGGGCGAAGCGCGGCTGAATGCATCATGTGCCGACCGGGGATGATATCAAGATTAACGGACGCACAGCTGCTGCGCTGCTCATGGCCGGATGTACTGAGAAGGCACCCACGGGTTTGCGTCTGCAGGCTCGTTCTCCCGCAGGGGTAGCTAACAAACCCGATCTGGTCCTGCGGCACTAGTACCCGCCTGGTCAATAACTCTCAGGTGAGGCGTCGGTTTGGGATCAATCCGGAGCTCGATTACGCCTCGTGAGGATTCACTCCCCCGCCTCTGCCGTAGCAAGAGGTCGCGCAAAAATTGGCAATTGCAGATATGGCAATTGTGTTTCAAGGCCACTGGATCCTGAAGATTTGATGGAGAGATTGGGGCATCGGCCCACCAAATTGGAGGGGAGACATCATGTCCAAAGTTCTTGCGATTGATGCCGAAGAAGCCATTCTTCCCGTGATCCGGGCATTACTGGAGCGGCGCCTGTTCGACTGTGCGGTGATGACCGCCCGATCCGCTGCGGACGGTATCAACCTGGCTGAAACAGAGCTGCCCGATGTTGTCCTGCTCGACGTTATGCCGTCAGCGATGGACGGCTGCGACGTCTGCAGGAAGCTCAAGGGGCAGGATGCGACATGTCGTATTCCGATCGTTGTGCTCGCCGACGTTGCAGCCGATTCCCGGGGGTTGGTCGATTTTTTCGAAGCGGGTGCCGACGCGTGCGTGACCAAGCCCATCAACGAATTCGCACTGGCTGCTCAGATTAAAACAATGCTGCGCCTGAAAAAAGCCGAGGACATTTTGTGCAGGCAGCGGGATCCATTGAGGTGCAAGTTGTGCGGGAGCAGTGCCGAACCGGATGAAATCAGTGTGCGGCTCCAAAATGAGCTAAAATACCGTGCCATGGTGGAGGATCAGGCGGACCTGGTTGTGCGCTTTCTTCCCGACGGGACTCTCACGTTTGTCAACCGGGCCTATGGCACATGCCATGGAAAAAGACCGGAGGATCTGATCGGTCAGAAGTTCTGGTCGCGTGTGCCGGCAGGGGAACGAGCCAAATTGAAAGCGTATCTTGCGTGTTTCAGCGTTGCCAGTCCCGTCGGCATGATTGAGCTTCCAATCGTGGACGGTACAGGAGAGATCCGCTGGCAGCAATGGAGCAACCGAGCTGTGTTCAGCGAGTGCGGCGAGATCCTGGAATTTCAGTCCGTGGGAAGAGACATCAGCGAGCTGGAGAAGGTCCAGAAGGCACTGGCAGACAGCGAGAGACGCTACCGCATATTGTTTAACAGCGTCAGGGATTCGTTGTTTATACACGAAGGACCCACCAGGGGTGGCATGCCGGGAAGGTTTATAGAAGTCAATGACTCGGCTTGTGAAAGGTTGGGCTACACTCGAGAGGAGCTGTTGCGGATGACTCCGCTCGATATCGATGCTCCGGAGACCATCGAGAGAATTCCGCTCATTATGGAAAAGCTCATGGAAAAACGGCAGTTTCATTGGGAAGGGGTGCATCTGAGCAAAACCGGCGAGCGAATTGAGGTGGAGATCTCCGCGCACATTTTTGAATTGGATGGAAAGCTCGTGATATTCTCCCACATTCGGGATATCTCAGAGCGAAAGAAGACGGAGAAAGAAAAGGAGGAGTTGGAAGCCCAGCTGCGCAGGGCCCAAAAGCTCGAAGCCATCGGCACTCTGGCAGGGGGGATTGCGCACGATTTCAATAACATACTTGCACCCATCATTGGCTATGCGGAAATGGCAATCGAGGATGTTTCCGATCAGGGCTCCGTCCGCCGCGATGTTGAGCAGATTCTCAAGGCGGCCCACAGAGCCGGCGATCTGGTCAAACAGATCCTGGCCTTCAGCCGTCCTGGCGAGCAGCAGCACAGGGTTCCGCTAGACGTGAGTGTGATCGTGCGAGAAGCGCTAAAACTGCTGCGCGCATCACTTCCAACCCTGATCGAAATCAGACAGAACATCCAACAGGGTATGGCAATGATCGATCCCACTCAGATCCATCAGGTGCTGATCAATTTATGTACCAATGCCGCTCACGCACTGGGCGGTCGGGGAGTACTCGAAGTTTGCCTCGAGCGGACTTACCTGGACGAGGCCGATCTGATGTCACCCCCCTTCCTCGATCTTCAGCCCGGCCCCTACTTGAAACTCAGGGTGGCCGATAGCGGCTGCGGCATCGATCCCAACATCATTCCGCGCATCTTCGACCCCTACTTCACCACAAAGGAGGCGTGTAAGGGCAGTGGACTGGGACTCGCCGTCGTGAATGGCATTGTCAAGCGCCATGAAGGGGCGATTGCCGTCCACAGCAGGGTGGGGGAGGGGACCACATTTGATGTTTATATTCCTCGCATTGCGAACACCTTGACGATGCAGGCAAAAACGATCCCGAAAATCCCGACGGGTGTGGAGCACATTCTCTTTGTGGACGACGAGCCGATGGTGACCAGTTTGGGCCGCCTGATACTGGAGCGTCTCGGCTACAGGGTGACGGCCGTGACCAGCCCGCTGGACGCCCTCGAGGTGTTCCTCTCGAACCCGCATCAATTCGAACTCTGTATAATGGACTATACCATGCCGCACATGTCCGGCACGGAGCTTTCCCAGGAAATCCTCAAAATCCGGCCGGACCTCCCGATCATCCTTTGTACCGGCTATAATGAAAATTTGACTGAGGAGCGGGTGAAACATTTCGGTATCAAAGCATTCGCCGTCAAGCCCCTGAGTCGCATTCAGCTGGCTGAGGTGGTCCGCAATGTTCTGGACCAGCAGAAGAAGGTAAAATAGAATCGATGCACTTGATCAGCAATTGGTTTCGTCGGCAACTCTCTGATCCTCAGGTGGTTATCCTCGTAGTGCTACTCATGATCGGGGTGACCTCCTTTCTGATACTCGGCAATATGCTGGCTCCGGTGCTGGCCAGTGCGGTGATCGCCTATCTGCTCGAAGGGCTGGTGAGCTTCATGGAAAGATGGAAGATCCCGCGCATCATTGCCGTTTTGATCGTTTTCCTGATTTTCATGACGTTTTTGGTGTTTTTGCTGTTTGGACTTCTTCCGCTGTTGTGGCAGCAAATCGGGCAATTGTTTCAGCAGCTGCCGGCGATGATCAGTTGGACGCAACAGGAGCTCATGCGCCTTCCGGAGCGGTATCCCGGCTACATTTCAGAGCAGCAGGTTGTCGATCTCATCAACGTGATCCGCTCGGAGCTCACCTCGCTTGGCCAGCGAATCCTCTCGCTTTCGGTCTCTTCGGTGCCCAGCGTCATATCCATTGTGGTCTATATTTTCCTGATGCCGTTACTGGTCTTCTTTTTCTTGAAAGACAAAGATCGCCTGGTGGGCTGGGTCACTGGTTTTCTCCCCGAGGACCGCCGCTTGGCCAGTGAGGTCTGGCAGGAAGTCGACCTGCAAATCGGCAATTATGTTCGTGGTAAGGTCTGGGAAATATTCATCGTGTGGGGGGTCAGTTACATCACCTTCGCTGTCCTGGGTCTCGATTTCGCCATTCTGATCAGTCTTTCCGTCGGCCTATCAGTGCTGGTGCCCTACATCGGTGCGGCGGTCATGGGACTGCCTGTCGTTTTGATCGGCTACTTCCAATGGGGGTGGAGCAGTCAGCTGGCCTATGCGGGCGGGGCCTATCTTGTGATTCAGCTGTTGGACGGCAATCTGCTGGCGCCGCTGCTGCTTTCAGAAGTGGTCAATTTGCACCCCATCGCAATCATTGTGGCAATTCTTGTTTTTGGAGGCATGTGGGGCTTCTGGGGTGTGTTTTTTGCCATACCCCTTGCCACTCTTGTCCAGGCGCTGCTCAAGGCGCTCTCGAGCCAGGCCAGGAAGAATGGTCAGACGCAGCATGAGGATGATCCCAACAATACCGGCGCAAGGCCCATGGCTTTTGGTGGCGGAGCCGAATAGCAGAAAGAGAGGCAAGGCGGTTGTGATGAAGAAGGCATGGGTTCGCATCGATATCTTGTGCCAGGCTGAAGTGGCCGAGGAACTTGCGTTTGACCTGGCCGAGGCCTTCGGGACGGGGGTAGAAATAACCGCTGCAGGGGTCAGGATGTACCTGGCGGAACAGTCCTTTTCCAAGAAATGGACTCAGGTTTTGGAACGACTGCTGAGTGGATTCAGACCCTCTGCGGAATTAAGCTTTCCTTTGACCTACAGCTACTCGACCATCGTGGAAGAGGACTGGACGGAGGGGTGGAAAAAGGATTTGAAGCCCCTGCGGATCGGCCGGCGGTTTGTGGTCAGCCCTACCTGGGAGACGGTCAGAAGCGACGCCGACCGTGTGATTATCCGGATAGATCCCGGACGTGCCTTTGGTACGGGTCATCACGCGACGACTCGCCTGTGCCTGGAGTGGCTGGAGGAGAGTGGGATGATGTATCCGGCAAAAGGATCCAGCTCATTTCTGGATGTCGGAACGGGCTCGGGGATACTGGCCATCGCCGCGGCGCTCATGGGCTTTGTGCGAGTGGTGGCGGTGGATACGGACCCTGAAGCCATCGAGGTGGCCGCAGAGAATGTGCGTATCAACGGCCTGTCCGGACGTGTTCAGCTCAAGCTGGGCAGTGTAGCGACCAGGGAACGATTTGATGTGGTGATTGCCAACATCCAATCCAACCCGCTGATGGGTATGGCTCAGGCGCTGGCAGGCAGTGTAGCCGATTCCGGCCGACTGGTGTTGAGCGGCATCCTGGCTGAGCAACGCGAGCAAGTGCGGGCGGCTTTTGCCGCACATGGCGTGGATCTGCTTGACGAGAAAGTCTCCGATGAATGGTGTTTACTGGTGTTTGGTTTTGTGCGCGCCGTTGCATAGCCTGGTCGGTCTTTGGCGGAGAAAACGCCGCCTCATTCAGCTCAACTTACCTGGATTGGCGCCCAAGGTGACCGTATGCGCGTAAAAGTCGCTCTAAAAACCTTGGTCTGTTCTCTCAAGGATCTTTTTTTCCCGCGACTCTGTGCAGGTTGCTTCAGTGCATGGCTTCCGCCCGACGGGGGATTCTGGTGCCGGCAATGCCTCGAGACGCTCCCCTGGATCAGATCACCCTGTTGCCCTCGGTGCGGTCGACCTTTCCTGAAAAGTACATGGCATTTCGACCATCTGTGCGGCGAATGCCTGATCCAGGCTCCGCCCTTCACCAGTGCCCGTTCTGCGGTGGCGCATGCCGGTGTGGCACGAGACAGGATCAATCAGCTGAAATTCAGTGGTCAGATCTACTGGGCTCCGGCACTTGCCCAGCTGTTGGAGCAGGCGGTGCAAAGCAGGGAGCCCGGTTCCTTTGATTGCATCATTGCCGTACCTTTGCACCACCGGCGCCTGCGCCAGCGCGGTTTCAATCAATCCGGTCTGATTGCCGGTATGCTTGGAAAAAGCCTGCGCTGCCCGGTGCGCTTCGATCTATTGGTGCGCCGTCAGTGGACCGAACCCCAGACCAGGCTGAGTCGGCGGGAGCGACTGCAAAATGTCAGAAATGCCTTTTCTGCTGCACGGCCTGCACAGGTGAAAAATCGCAGCATCCTGCTGGTGGATGATGTTTTCACCACCGGCACAACTCTGGTTGAGTGCAGTAAGGTATTGAAAAAAGCAGGAGCTTCCGAAGTGCACGCCGTCACCATCAGTCGCTCTCTGCCCGAGATGCGCACTGATGTGGAAAAGGTGGGAATAGCACTTGAACTCTAACCATCGATCATGCATAATACCCCTGCTTCCAGAACTATATTATCCAAACTAATATAACTATATGTTTTTTATTGATGTTTTGGGTTATTGGCGGACTGTTCCAGGGACAAGATGTGCCCTGTGGCGAGCCGTTGGAAGCTCATATCTCAACCGGTAAGGCTGATTTGTTATCGCTCAAGAATGTCGGGGGCTCCCCGCGCCCCGCTGTCGAACAATGGGTGCTCAAGTTGCGCTGTGGAAAAGGGCATGAACGGACCAAGAAAGACGCTCAAGGGATTTACCGTAAGTAAGCGATGTGATTCTTGCGGAATCAGATGCACCGTCGCGGTGGATGACGGCGAACGATGCATTCTGAAATGCTTGCAGTGTGGTAAGGAATACAGCTTTCGCTCCAAGCCGGTGTGAGGCTGAAGGGTCAGCGGAGCTTCAGCGCTGCAGTTTTGGCAAGAATACCGTTGTGCTCGAGCCATTGGAGATCAGGGCCAACCAGGAATGGTCCGTTGATGAGGTCGGCTTTGTTGTAGGCCAGGGGCACGCCGACAAAATCCACCACCACCCCGCCGGCTGCCGTAACGATTGCCTGCCCCGCCGCCGTATCCCACTCCCAGGTAGGACCGAAGCGCGGGTAGAAATCGGCTTCTCCGGTTGCCACGGCGCAGAATTTCAGGGCGCTGCCACGGGTAATGACCCGGTACTCCGGCAACAGCTGCAATACCTCATCCAGTTGGGGCGAGGGGTGAGAACGGCTTTTCACCACCCGGATGCCGCCATGGGGAGGCGATTTCACTGTTACAGGACGCCACTCTCCGTTCCTGACACGCCATGCCCCCCGTGTGACATCGGCAGCATAGCAGGTATCCTTCACGGGAATGTGAATGACGCCCCAAACGGGTTTGTCCCTTTCGACCAGGGCAATATTGACGGTAAACTCACCGTTGCGTTTGATGAATTCTTTGGTGCCGTCGAGGGGGTCGACCAGCCACAAGCGTGACCATGCGCCACGAATCGAATAGTCCACTTCCTTGCCCTCTTCGGACAGCACGGGAATTTGCGGGTAGCGCTCTTGCAGGGCACGGCTGATGATACGATGAGAGCGCGTATCGGCTTCGGTCAGTGGCGAGCGATCCTCTTTGCGCTCTACACTGAACTCCGTTTCATACACCTGCAAAATAGCTCTTCCAGCCTGCCTGGCCAGATTGACCAGAAATTCAAGTTCCTTCACTTTCCCTCCTTGATCAGTTTCAGGCGGTCGCACCTCCGGGTGGCCCGTCAATCGTCCTCTTCCATATCCTGCATGATGCCCAGCGGTTCGATCAGATCCGCGAGAATTCTTTGTCTGGCCCATTCTGTACCCTTGGTGCGGCCGGCCGTGTGCAGCTCAATGAGTGCCAGGGCGTTTTTCTGAGCGTTCCGATAAGCTTGATGGCGAGCTTCATCAATGATTTCCCAGTCCTGTTGCAACTGAAACTTTTTGAATGCTTGCGCCGCCTGTGGAAACATGACTTTGGTAAAGGGGCGCATGAACGAAATATAAAATCCCAGAGAAGACTTTATCCGGTTGTCGATGATGTGGCCGAGCAGGCCCTCGCTATGGGTATCGGCCAATAAGTCCTTGATGACTCTGGCAAAGAGTTCTATGGGGCTGTCGGCATAGGTGGATACTATTTCATGCCAGATGAAACCTTCAAATACATCCTCGCGAGCTTCTCCGATTTCGTGGTGAATCCAGGTGTTCAATTCAAATTCAGCAACCCGGTACAGTTGCGTGCCCAGTTCCTTGGGATGGGAGCGGATTTTGCGGGCATCCAGATCGTATTGCAGCAAAGCAAATATGATAGCCTCCCGAATGGACGGACGCATTTCCATGATGAGATCCCACAGAGTGAACAGCATGGCCGTGCGTCTGGCGAATATCTGGTCGCCCTGGCGCATGGCCGGGGCAACGAAAAGATCTCTTGCCAGTTCGCGGTCCACCATGTCAATGTGCAGCTCGCCGGCGGTGCGCGAATCGACCAGTTCCGCCAGAAAAAACGAAGGTTTCATGGCGGCCGCGTAGCCCGCTCCGTAAATGAGCCCATAGGGGCGCAATAGTGAATTGATCGTTGCGCTGTCAAAGGGATCATAGGACTTATCCCCGATGCGCAGCGGCTGTAATGAGTTGTGTGCGATGGCTTCCCAATGCCTTTCCCGCGCGTCGACCCATTCCAGCAGGTCGGCTGGTTCGGGTTCCTGCCAGGGTTGCAGGCCGCTTTCCCACTTGTACAGGTCGCGCAAGCGAAGCAGCAGTCCGCACAGGGAATAGGCGCCGCCAAATTGAGCATCCGATATGTTGCAGTTGTTCTGCACCTGTCGTTGAAGATCTTGTAGGGCAACATTATTCACGCTGACGTTCTCCTCAAACTGGCTATCAAGGGTGGCTGTGACTATTTTACCCCCATCGGGGTGTAGAGTCACCCCACCTCAAGTGTGAGATCCAAAATGAGAATTGCCGGTCTTTGTCGTTCCATTATTGACAATGGGTGAAAAATATCGTTTAAATAACAACTTGTTTTTTGGACGGGGACGATCAAAGAGACTGCCCAAGAATAGCCTGAAAGTGCATCTCCGTCATTCCGGTACACGTCGGCATCCGGTCATCACGACCTTTTCTGGATTCCTGCCGGCGTGGCGGTACAGCATCGGAATGACATCCGACCGGCATTCTCGGACAAGCTCACAGAGTGAAACACTCGGAGCGTTCAGTCGAGCTCTGATAGTCGACCGGTATCTGGTAGTCAGTTCAGTTCAATAGGACATCGCAGGGAGGATTCAATGGATTTGTTGAGTGTAGCGCACGCCATGGGTACCGCAGGGCAGGGGGGCAGTGGACAGGCTGGGGGTGGTTTTGCCGCTTTTGTACCTCTTCTCCTGATGGTGGTGATTTTTTATTTTTTGCTCATCCGTCCTCAGCAAAAGAAGCAAAAGGAACATCGAGCACTTCTGTCGGGTTTGCAGAAAGGTGATGTGGTCGTCACCCAGGGCGGGCTGCATGGCAAAGTTGTAGGACTTACCGATACGGTTGTCACTCTGGAAATTGCCGAACGGGTGAGAGTCAAAATTCAGCGGGGCTATGTCGCTGCCCTATTGTCCAGGGGCGAAGTCAGCGAGTAGTTCGTTGCACATGTTGCAGGTGTTCAACAGGCTGGGGGCACAACAGGGAGTAGCGCTGGTGTGCCTTTGTTTTGTTGAAGGGTATGACGCAACGCTATGCGGTCGGGAGGAGTCAGTTTGAAGAGCTTGAAATGGCGAGCAATTTTGGTCAGTGCGGTGGCGCTTGTCGCACTCTTTTACCTTGTTCCAAGCCTCAGCTCCGGTCTTCCTTCGGGGATGAGCAAATTTTTCCCCAACAAGAAGATCAACCTGGGGCTGGATCTGCAGGGAGGCATGCACCTGATCCTCGAAGTGCAGGCGGACAAGGCGGTCGAGGGAACCGCCGAGCGCATGGTGGAAGATCTCAAGGAAACTTTGCGGCAGGAGCGCATTCCGTTCAGTTCCGTTAAGAAGGTGAACTTCTGGGACGTACAAGTCCAGCTGCCTGGCACAAGCAAGCAGGAAGAGCTCAAGAAGCTGCTTGACAAGGATTTCTCCAGCCTCGAGTGGCACCGTGCGGAAACAACCGGTGAAAGCAGCTCGATTCTGCTCACGCTGCGCAACAGCGAGGTGCAAAATATCCGCAAGCTGGCCATTGACCAGGCACTTGAAACCATCCGCAATCGCATCGATCAGTTCGGCGTATCGGAGCCGGACATTCGACCGGAAGGCGATGATCGCATATTGGTGCAATTGCCCGGCATTAAAGACCCGCAAAGGGCGGTCAGCGTCATTGGCAAAACCGCCTTGCTGGAATTTAAGCTGGTGGCGGAGGATGTGACTCCCGAACAGACCAAAGAGGGAAAACTGCCGGCCGGGGTCAAGGTTTTCTCCATGAAAAGCTTCGATGCGAATACGGGCAGAACCGTCGAGAGCGAGATTGCCTTGAAGGACCGCACGCTCATGACCGGCGAATACATCACCAATGCCCAGGTGCGCATTGATCCCCAGTACAATACGCCCTATGTAGCCCTCGAGTTCAACCCGCAGGGAGCCCGGCTGTTTGAACGCATCACCGAGGCCAACGTCAAGCAACGATTGGCCATTGTACTGGATGGCATGGTCTATTCGGCACCCGTCATCCAGGAAAAGATCAGTGGCGGCAGGGCGAGCATTACCGGCTCCTTCAGTATGGAAGAAGCACGCGATCTGGCCATTGTTCTCAGGGCGGGCGCACTCCCCGCTCCGGTGGTTGTGCTCGAAGAGCGGACAGTAGGCCCTTCGCTCGGCCAGGATTCAATTCGCAAGGGGTTCATGGCATCGCTCATCGGAGGTATTGCGGTGGTCATCTTCATGATCATCTACTATAGGTTCGCGGGGGTGATTGCCGATGCCGCTCTGGTGTTGAATATCCTTCTGATCATGGCGGGCCTGGCGGCCTTCGGGGCTACGCTCACCTTGCCCGGTATCGCGGGCATTGCCCTGACGATCGGTATGGCGGTGGACGCCAACGTGTTGATCTACGAGCGTATTCGTGAGGAGCTGCGCCTCGGGAAAACGCCGCGAGCGGCTGTGGAGACGGGATATGACAGGGCGACATTGACCATCCTGGATGCCAATGTGACGACTCTCATCGCTGCAATAGTCCTGTTTCAGTTCGGCACGGGCCCGGTGCGCGGGTTCGCCGTGACCCTGACCATCGGCCTCATTGCCAATCTTTTCACGGCGATCATCGTAACACGTGTCATCTTCGACTACTTGCTGCTGCAGCGGCGTATGCGAACACTCAGCATTTGATCATCTTCCCCCCATAAGCGCGCGGTGCGGGTACGGGGCAGGCAAATGCAGGGCAGTCAGAAACGGTTTCAGCCTTATTCGATTTTCAGCGGGTGACAAGACAGGGGAACGCAACAATGGAACTGATCAAACCAGGAATCAATATAAATTTTGTGGGGATGCGCTTTAAAGCCTGCATCTTGTCCTGCACCCTCATTTTGCTCGGTGTGGCGGTTTTGTTTTGGCGCGGCGGCCTCAACCTGGGTGTGGATTTTGCCGGAGGCACCCTCATCCAGGTGCAGTTTAAACAGAGCACCACTCCGGAAGACATCCGAAAAGCGTTGAAGGACCAGATTGCACGCAGCACCATTCAGGAAATCGGCAGTGGAGAAAATGAATTCCTGATCCGTACCGAGGTGATCACCACGGGGTTGCAGAGTTTTGCTCAGGAGATCCAGCAGAATCTGGACGCTGTTTATGGAAAAGACAATGTCAGTGTGAGAAGAGTGGAGATGGTGGGTCCCAAGGTGGGCCACGATTTGCGTCAAAAAGCCTTGTTTGCAATCTATTACGCACTGCTTTTTATCGCCATCTATATCTCCGGCCGGTTTGAATTCAAATGGATGAGCAGTGCCATCATGGCGGCTCTGCTCATGGTCGGCATATATCTGCTGCAGGCGGCCGGGGTCAGCGTCACGTATCTGATTGCGGGCGCTCTCATCATTACCCTTGGCCTGTGCTGGAAGCTCAAGCTGCCTTATGCCCTTGGCGCTGTGCTGGCACTCGTCCACGATGTGCTCATCACGGTGGGCGTTTTTGCGTTGGTCAACAAGGAGTTTACCCTTGAAATCCTGGCAGCCCTGCTCACTCTGGTGGGTTTCTCACTGAACGACACCATCATCGTGTTCGATCGAATCCGCGAGAATTTAAAGAAGAGCCGACGTCAGGATTTGGCGGTGGTGATCAACACCAGCATCAATCAGACCCTCAGCCGCACCATCCTCACCTCGGGTACGGTTCTTGTCGTGGTACTCAGTCTATTCTTGTGGGGGGGAAGCGTCATTCATGATTTTGCTTTCGCTCTGCTGGTAGGCATCATCACTGGAACTTACTCCTCCATTTATGTCGCCAGCCCCGTTTTGCTCCTCTATGAGGACTGGACCAGGGGCAAAGCTCGAGCGGCGAAGCCCGTGGCCAAGAGCGTGTGAGCAAAATATTGGGATGAAGAGAGTCGCGGGGGAGGCTCCGAGGCTCTGTAACCTTCCACAGCTCGGGCTCATTGTCGACCAGCTTTCCCCAATTTCCCCAAGGCCGCAGGCGCGAGGGACCCCTTTTGGGCACGGGTCCCAGCGGGCACATGCTACTGGTTGACCCAGACGGACATGTTTTCAAATTCACCGAGCAGTTTCTTGGTGACCGAGGTCTTGAAGAAATTCCAAACACCCTCCGGGTTCGAGTGTCCCAATACCACGATGCCGGCAGAGCGTTTTTTCGCATACCCAAGAATTTCCCCGGCCACTTTGCCGCCCTTTTGCTTGCCGGGCAGTATGGTCACCTGGCATCTTGAGGCGTCTATGCCCGAGTTTTGCAGGATCTGGCAGGCTTCTTCGATGAACGGCTTGATGTCTGTGCCCGCCGCTGTCTTGAGCCATTGCTGCAGTTCGGTTGCGGGCTGCAGGCCGGGGCTGGTGAGCGCCCGTGCAATGGCCGGGGTGACATGCACGACCTCCAGGGCAGCGCCCGTGTCGGCCAGCATGAATGCCGCGTGGTCCACGGCTCTGAGGGACGGCTCTTCGTCCTGAATGCAGATGAGCGCTCTGGAAGGATCGATTTCTCCTTCCATGAACCACACCGGACTCACGAGGCAGTGCTGCAAAAGAGCGCTGCTCGGATCATCTTTGAGCAGTCCTTCCAGTGGGCTGCTGACGCGCTTTTGCACCAGAACCGCGTCTACTTTCTTGATATCGGCCAGTTGGCACGCATGATGTGCGGCACTCATGGCCTTTTCCTGGGTGTGCTCCTGAATGTTCTCCTCGGTAAAACCATTCAGCAGCAGCACTCTTCTGGCCTGGTCGAGGGCAGCCCGGGCGCTTTTGTCCCGGGCATCGAGCAATTGTTTCTTTTTGCTCAGCATCTGTGCGGAAATGGGTCGCTGATCATAGACCGGGGGTAAAGGCGGAACAAAATAACTGAGGATGAGGTCGATTTTATCCAATCGCGGAAACAGCCGGCCCACAAAATAGATGGGCAGCAAGGCTTCTTCCGTGCCGTCGATTGGCAGCAGCAGACATTTGGGTATGGCTTTCATCGGCGCCTCCTTGGACTTGGTATCACTTCAGTTCAACAGCGGGAGTCACTTGATGCTGGTTTCCGATTTCGCAGCGAAGCCCGTCCCATTCGCACACCCGGCACAGCTGGTGAAACCCCTGGGAGACCAGATGAGGATGATTGTTGACTTCGCTGAGGTGAGCGAACACTACGACCTTCAGTGCTTCATGGTAGACGGATCTGAGCAGTTCGCAGGTGTCCTCATTGGAAAGGTGTCCGTGTCTGCTGCGAATTCTCTGTTTCAAATGCAGCGGATAGGGGCCCTTGAGCAGCATGTCCGTATCGTGGTTGGCTTCCAGTATCAGTCCATGACACTTCTGCAGCCTGGTTTTGACCAGATGGGTGGCGATTCCCAGGTCGGTGCAGATACCGAGCCGAGTCTCTCCGTGCTGAATGATGAAACCGGAAGGTTCTGCGGCGTCGTGGGAGATGGCAAAAGGACGGATTTGCAGGTCGCCGATGGTGAATGCAACGCCGGGGTGAAAAACCTGGGGGTGGGCAATGTGACCGACCTGAGGTGGAAGCTTCTCCAGGGTCCCCTGACTCAAGTAAACTGGAAGATCAAAGCGCCGACTCATGACCCCCATGCCCCGTACATGATCCTGGTGTTCATGGCTGATGACGAGGGCGTCCAGCCGGCGCGCCGGCACGTCCCCCATGTCCATGCGCCTGGCCAGTTCCTTACCGCTCAGACCGGCGTCCAGCAGGACCCGCGTTGCGGCACTGCAAATCAGGATGGAATTGCCTTTAGAACCGCTGGCAAGAATCTGAAAATACAGAGGCATAATCTGTTTCCATCATGTGGATCGCTCATTGGCGACGGGTGTGCCGCACACCGCCGGTGAATCAATTCATCCTGCCTGGCAGCGCCGCAGCATGAGTGTCCCGCTTCAGGATTACAGTGCCGCAGACAAGCTGTCCGGTTCAACCGGACCGAGCAACACCAGGGCCAGCTGATCCGGATGAAAAACCTGCCGGAACCACTGCCGGATTTCGCGTGCCGTCACCTGGTTGATTTTCTCTTCAACTTCTTCATAGGGGATGTAGCGTCCGAACAAGAACTCGTTTTTGGCCAGTCGGTTCATCCGGGAATCGGTAATCTCTGCATTGAGATACATGCTGCCCTTGACATATTCCTTGGCGGCATTCAGCTCGGTTTCTGCAATGGGCTGCTCTGCCAGCATGTTCAACTGCTCCTTGATGACCTGCAGAGTTTCTTCGACGTTGTCGGGGGCAATGCCTGAATAAACGCCAAGCAGGCCGGTGTCTTCATGGCTGTTCATGAACGAGTAGACGGAATAGGCCAGGCCCCGCTTTTCCCGGATTTCCTGAAACAACCGGCTGCTCATGCTGCTGCCCAAAATGACATTGAGCAGATGACAGGCGAAGCGGCTTTCGTCCAGATGGGATGCCCCCTGCATGCCAAGGCACAAATGCACCTGCTCCAGATCCTTTGGAATGACTTCGCGGATGGCCTGGTTTGTGGGAGTTTCACGGGTATTGGAGCTGTCTCGCGTGGGCAGCGTTGCCATCGAGGGAGACACCAGCTCGACGAATCGCTGGTGCTCCAGATCTCCGGCGGCGGCGATCACGGTTCGAGCGGGGTTGAACGTCCTGGCCTGGTAGCGCAGGATGCGCTCCCGATCAATGCTTGCAACGGCCTGTGCCGTTCCATAGATGGGGCGCCCCAGCGGGTTGGGGTTCCAGAACAGCTCCTGGAGAAGAATGTGGATGTACTCATCGGGCGTGTCTTCGATCATGCGTATTTCTTGCAGGATGACCTGTTGTTCACGCAAAATTTCTTCGGGTGCGAAGGTCGAGTGCAAAAAGATATCCGTGAGCACGTCCACGACCATCGGCAGGTGAGTCCCCAGCACTTTGGCGTGGAAGCAGACATGCTCCTTGGATGTGAAGGCATTGGCAAAGCCGCCGACCGCGTCCAGTGCTTTGGCGATATCCAGGGCGCTGCGCCGCTGCGTTCCCTTGAACAGCATATGTTCGATGAAATGCGTGACGCCCTGCTCCCCGTCATCCTCGTCGCGCGAGCCCACACTGACCCAAATCCCTGTGGACACGGACCGGACACCGGGAATCTTTTCGGTAACAACCCGTACGCCATTGCTCAGGACCGTCTTGTGATACAATATTCCCCCTCTTTTGACTTCAGCCGCTCGACAACGCTGATCCAGAGTCTCGGTCGGCCTACTCTTTATCCGGCTGCGGCTTCTCGATGACTGCCTTGCGGCTGAGCCGGATGCGCCCGTCTTTATCAATCTCGATCACCTTGACGAGCACTTCATCCCCTTCCTTGACCACGTCCGTGACTTTTCGAACCCTGTGATGCTCGAGCTGGGAGATGTGAATCAAGCCGTCCACCCCGGGCAGGATTTCCGCGAAAGCGCCAAAATCCGTGATTCGGACGATACGCCCCAGATAGACCTGTCCGACCTCGGGCTCTTCGGTCAGCTTCTTGATCTTGTTTATGGCCTGGTCGCAGGCCTCGCCGTCAGGGCTCATCACCACCACTCTGCCGCTGTCGTCGATGTCGATCTTGCACCCGGTTTCCGCCACGATGGAGCGGATCACCTTGCCGCCCGGACCGATCACGTCCCGGATCTTTTCGGGATTGATCTGAATGGTCACCACGCGGGGCGCGTAGGGTGAAAGTCGATCCCTCGAGACGGGCATGGATTCCTTCATTTTGCCCAGGATAAAGAGACGTCCCTGGCGCGCCTGTTCCAATGCACGCCGCAGAATTTCACGGTCAATTCCGGCAATTTTCACATCCATTTGGATGGCGGTGACCCCGTTTTCTGTTCCGGTCACCTTGAAGTCCATGTCCCCAAGATGATCTTCATCCCCCAGGATGTCGGAAAGCACTATGACATGATCGCCCTCTTTGACAAGTCCCATGGCAATGCCGGCAACGGCGTCCTGCATGGGAACCCCTGCATCCATCAGGGCCAGAGAAGCGCCGCACACGGTCGCCATGGAACTGGAGCCATTGGACTCGAGAATTTCCGACACCACTCTCACCGTATAGGGAAATTCACCGTCCTTGGGCAGCAGATACTTGACCGCACGCTCCGCCAGTGCCCCATGGCCGATTTCACGCCGGCCGGGCCCGCGCAGAGGCCGGACTTCACCCACACAGTAGGGAGGGAAATTGTAGTGCAGCATAAAGGACTTGAAGGTTTCCCCCGCCAGGGCTTCAATTTTTTGTTCGTCCGAGGAGGAGCCGAGAGTCGTTACCACCAGTGCCTGGGTTTCCCCCCGCTGGAAGAGGGCGGAACCATGCGTTCTTGGCAGCAGCCCGACTTCGATTTTGATGGGGCGAACCTCGTCAAAGCGTCGGCCATCGATGCGTCTTTGGGTTTCGATCATCATTTGGCGGACAACGCGCTTTTCCAGGTCACTCAGGGCTTCTTCGATTTCCTGCCGGCGTTCGGCCAGTTCACCACCCGCCGTCAATTCCTCGATTACACGCTTCTTGAGGGCCTTTTTGCGCTCTTTGCGCAGCATTTTTTCCGGAGTCGTCATGACCGTGCGCATATCATCCGCCGCAATCTGTGCCACTGCTTCTGTCAAAGCGACGTCGCTGCTCGGAGATACGACTTCGTCCTTATTCACTCCGTGCTCCATGGCGAGCGCCTGCAGCTTGTCTTGCGCCTGCAGGATAGGAATGATAGCCTTGTGAGCGGTCTCGATGGCTTCCAGCAGATCGTCTTCGCTCACCAGGTCGGCACCGCCCTCGACCATGACCACCGCATCATGGCTGCCCGCCACCACCAGGTTGATATCGCTTGCGGTCAACTGAGCGGAACTGGGGTTGATGACGAACTCGCCGTTCACCCGGCCCACGCGCACAGCGGCAACGGGACCCTGGAAGGGAATGCGCGAAATGTGCAAGGCCGCTGACGCACCGGTGAGAGCCACCACGTCCGGTTCATTTTCCTGGTCAACAGACAGGACGGTTGCGATAACCTGCGTTTCAAACGCATATTTTTTGGGGAAGAGCGGACGGATGGGGCGGTCGATCAGCCTCGATGTGAGAGTCTCCTTCTCGCTCGGTCTGCCGATCTCCCGGCGGAAAAACCCTCCGGGAATGCGACCTGCGGCATAGCTCATTTCCTGGTACTCCACACTCAAAGGAAGGAAATCGATCCCCTCCCGCACGCGGTCTTCTTTGGTTGCCGCTACCAGCACCACCGTGTCTCCGTAGCGCATCATGACAGAACCGCTGGCTTGTCGAGCGACGTGGCCGCACTCAATGATGAGGGGCCTTCCGCCGACCTCCACTTCTACCGAATATTTCATACAGTATTTCCTTTTCTTTAAATGATAAGTTACCGCTCACCGGCCAACCACGGCTGAACCGGAAGAATCTAGCGGCGCAGCCCCAGTCTCTCAATCACGGTGTTATAACGTTCCACATTCTTGCGCTTCAGGTAATTGAGCAGTTGTCTGCGCTGGCCGACCAGCTTCAACAGACCGCGTCGCGAGTGATGGTCTTTTTTATGAACCTTGAAGTGTTCGGTCAGATAAGTGATCCTCTCACTCAACAGCGCGATTTGCACCTCGGGAGAGCCGGTATCCGAGGGATGCGTTTTGAAATCGTCGATGATGGCGTTCTTTTTCTCAGGGGTCATTACCACGATTGTTCCTCCTTCTCATCAAACATATTAAAACCGGTTGTAGTGATCGCTATTTCAGCTCAAAAAGTAACGTACAATTGCAACCTTGCCTCATGCCGTCTCATGTGAACACGCGAAGGTGCCGCTTGCTGTGTGCGTCTTCGCTTGATCCGGGCCACCACAGTGCCAGCAGCTGTGGGGCGGCGCCGGTCAGCAGGCGGACAGGGCCGGCGCTGCGCGCGAACTGTCCGCGTTTTTCTGCAACCCAGGCGGGATCCAGATGCCCATTGTCTAAGCCCTGCAGGATTTGCCTGTCTTTGATGACCATTGCCGGCAAATGATCCAGGGCTTCACTCATTGAGATCAGTTTTTCCCGCCAGCGATTATCCTTTGCAATCGACTTCAATTCTTCCATGGAAATCGCCTGACAGATGTCAAATGAACCGCTGGCCAGCCTTCTCAATGCGTTCACATGGGCACCGCAGCCCAACCGGTGACCAATGTCCGCCGCCAGCTGCCGGATGTAGGTTCCCTTCGAGCAGCGGGCCTCCATGATGGCTTCAGGCCAATGGTAGCGGATCACCCGCAGGCGGTGGATTGTGATGTCGCGTTCAGGCAGCGGAACTTCTACGCCTTTACGGGCCAATTCGTACAGGCGCCGGCCCTGGACTTTCACCGCCGCATAGCGCGGCACCTGCTGCCGTTGAATGCCCACGAAACCGTGTGCCGCCGCGGCCAAATCGCTTTCGTCGACGGCCGGTCCATCATAGGTCTGGACCACCTGACCCGTGCGGTCCAGTGTATCCGTCTGTACTCCAAAGTGCAGCGTAAACCGATAGAGTTTGTCTTGCAGAGAAAGCTGGTCGGCAATGCGCGTGGCTTGATTGATACAAAGTACCAGCACCCCCGTAGCAAAGGGGTCGAGGGTGCCGCAATGACCGACCTTTTTCAGCTTCAGCGATTTCTTAACCCGGGCCACCACCGCAAAGGAGGTGAGTCCCTCGGGTTTGTCTACGATCAGGATGCCGCTGTCGGCTGCCGGCGAGGAGCCGACATCCGATTGAGCGCAGCGAAAAAATTCAGCCTCTGAAGTCATCTTCATACATTTGCCTGTGCTGGTTGCCATCATGCCCCGAGTAAATAGGCCAGAGCCTGCCGGGTGAATTCCACCCGCGTCCTTGGCAGGCTGCCGGCAACGCGAAAAGCGGCGGCGCGGCGGTGCCCGCCCCCGTCAAAGCGCTGCGCAAATGCCGCCACATCGACAGCGCCCTTGGAGCGCAGGCTCACGTGGATTTTGCCGTTGGCGTCTTCACGGAACAGCATGGCCAGTTCGACAGATTTTACCGAGCGCAGGTGATTGATGAACCCTTCGCTGTTGACCGGAGTGGTGTCTGTTTCCTCAAACATTTGCCGGGTCAATTCGGCCGTTGCCAGGCGATTATCGGCGGCGAAATCGATGGTTGCAAGCATTCTCGCCAACAGCTGCATGCTTTCCGGGGACGCCGATTCGTAGATCTGCTCTGCGATATAAGCGGGCTGCGCTCCCGCTGCCACCAGACTGGCGGCAATTTGCAGAACCGTTTGGTTGGTGTTGGAAAATCGAAACGAACCGGTATCTGTCAAAAGCCCGGTATAGAGCTGAGTGGCGATGTCGGGGTCGAGCGCCAGGCGCAGGTGCGCGCCCAACCGGTAGAGCATTTCACAGGTGCTGCTCGCCGTCGAGTCGACCCAATAGGGGTTGCCGAACGGCGAGTCGTTTACGTGATGATCGATATTGACGACCGTGGCAATGGCGCGAATCGATTTGGCCAGGTCGTCTCCAACGCGGAGATAGCTGCCGCAGTCGACCAGAACGGCGGCTGCATAGTGATCCGGCTTGTTAAGACGGTGGCGGATTTCGCTGCTCCCGGGCAAAAACGCCTGTGCCGGCGGCACCGCATCCTGGCAGTAGGGATCGGCTGTCTTGCCCAATTTGCGGAGCATATAGGTCAAAGCCAAAACCGAGCCGATGGCGTCACCATCGGGGCGTACATGCGTTGCCACCACAAATCGATCGCAGCGTTCAACCACTTCCACGATATCGCGCATGGCGCGATCCTGCCCGTTATTCATGCTCGCCCAACTCTTTCAGCAATCGCTCCATTTTGTCGCCGTAATCAAAAGACATATCGTAGTGAAATTCGATTTGCGGCAAATACCTCAGGCGCAGCCGCTTGCCCAATTGCCGGCGGATGAATCCGCGCGCTTTATTCATGCCTTCAGCGGCGTTTTGCCGGGCATCGTCAGCGGGGGCGCCCATGACGCAGTAATAGATTTTGGCAAGGCGCAAATCTTCTGTCAGGTCAACCCCGGTGATCGTCACGCCGGCGACTCTCGGGTCTTTTACTCTGCGAAAAATCAGGTCGGCGACTTCCCGTTGCAGCTGGTCTGCAACCCGATCGGATCTCTTGAATTCCATTATAGGGTCATCCTCCCAAAGGGATCAATTCCACTTCATGCTGAATCAGATCGGCTAGGTTCATGGACTCCATATAGGCAATGATGCGGTCCAAAATCGAGTTCAGCACACGACCGTCGCTGCCGATGACAGCTACGCCGATGGTGGCGCGTTGGTGCAAATTCTGGTCAGCCACTTCCGCCACGGAAACATTGAAGCGATGGCGGCTTTTCTCGACCAGGCTTTTAACCACCTTGCGCTTTTCCTTCAGGGACTGGTTTCCGTGCAGCCTGAAGGTGATTCTGGCAATTCCTACGATCATGGCTCAACATTCCCCAGGGTTGTCCTTGGCAGACCCCCGGCCTCAGGCGGATCGAACCGGATGATTACGTTTTGCCGCCCGTCTTGGACTCCCCTCCGATTTCCAATACGGGCTGGACCTCCTGAAGTTCGTAGACTTCCAGAATATCTCCCACTTTGATGTCGTTGAAGTTTTCTATGCCAATGCCGCACTCGAAGCCGGCCTTCACCTCTTTGGCATCATCCTTAAAGCGTTTGAGGGAGTTGAGCTTGCCGTCATAAATCACCACCTGATCACGCAACACCCGCACCTTGGCATTTCTCTCGACCCGTCCGTCCAGTACATATGATCCGGCGATGGTGCCGATTTTAGGCACGTGGAAGGTCTGCCGCACTTCGGCCCGGCCGATGACATTCTCCTCATACACCGGCTCCAGCATACCCACCATGGCATCCTTGATGTCGTTGAGGATTTGATAGATGACATCGTAATAGCGCAGATCAACCTGTTCCTGCTCGGCCACTTCCTGGACTTTTGCGTCGGCGCGCACATTGAACCCGATGATGATGGCGTTGGACGCGGAAGCCAGCATGACGTCCGTTTCCGATATGGCTCCGGTGGCCGAGTGGATAAGGTTCACCTTGACCTCGGGCGTGGACAGTTTGGTCAGCGAATCGCTGATGGCTTCCAGCGATCCGTGCACGTCGGTCTTGAGGACAACGTTCAACTCCTTGACTTCGCCTACCTTGATCTGGTCGTACAGGCTCTCGAGTGTCACCTTGGTGGAGCGGGTGAGCTCCCTTTCGCGCAGTTTGAGGGTACGGTTTTCCGCAACCATTTTGGCCTGCTTTTCATCTTCCAATACGATGAAATCGTCGCCCGCACTGGGGACTCCGGAAAGCCCGATGACCTCCACCGGCATGGACGGCCCGGCGGATTCGAGCCGTTGGCCTCGATCGTTGAACATGTTGCGCACTCTGCCCGAGTTGACCCCGCAGACATAGATGTCTCCCGCACGCAGGGTGCCTTCCTGGATGAGAATGGTGGCCACGGGTCCGCGCCCTTTATCCAGCTTTGCTTCAATCACCCAGCCGCGGGCCGGCTTGTTGGGATTGGCCTTGAGCTCCATGATCTCGGACTGGAGCAGCACCATTTCCAACAGATCCTCGATGCCGATGCGCTTCTTGGCGGAAATTTCCACCATGGTGACATCGCCGCCCCATTCTTCGGGAATGAGCCCGTGGTCTGCCAGCTCCCGTTTGACCCGCTCGAGGTTCGCGTTGGGCTTGTCAATCTTGTTGATGGCGACAATGATGGGAACATTTGCGGCCTTGGCATGGTTGATGGCTTCCACGGTTTGCTGCATCACCCCGTCGTCGGCCGCGACCACCAGGATGACCAGGTCGGTCACCTTGGCTCCGCGGGCGCGCATGGAAGTGAATGCCTCGTGGCCGGGGGTATCCAGAAAGACCACGTCGCCGTTTTCCAGTTTGACATAGTAGGCGCCGATGTGCTGCGTGATTCCTCCGGCTTCTCCCCCGATTACGTCGGTGTGGCGAATGGCGTCCAGCAGCGATGTTTTACCGTGATCCACGTGGCCCATGACCGTTACGACCGGGGGACGTAGGGTGAGATCTTCGATGCGATCCTCCTTCACCTGCAAGATTTCTTCTTCTTCAAATGATGTACTTTCCACCTCGAAATCGAACTCCGCAGCAAGCAGGGTTGCCGTATCAAAGTCAATGGCCTGATTGATGTTGGCCGGCAGGCCCAGGTACAATAATTTTTTGAGCAGTTCACCGGCTTTGATGCCCATCTGCTTTGCCAAATTGGCCACCGTGATGGCTTCGTCGACCTTGATGCGCCGCTTGCCCGGTTTGGCCACCGTCGGTTCGGGCTTTGCCGCTTCCTTCAGGGACGGCTTGCCTTTGTCCTTGATCTTCTCGCGACCGGCCTGCGCCGCCAATTCCTTTTTCGAGTAGAGATCCTCCCGCTCGACCACTTCTTTGCGCCGATGCCCCCGGTGTCGACGATCGCCCGCCTCTTTTTCGACTTCCGGCGGCTTGGGGCGCTTTTTCCTGGGAAGTTCCTTGATTTCCTCTTCTTCCTTTACCGCGATGCGTGCCGCCACGGGCGGCAGCTCCACTTCTTCTTCAGGTTCTTCCGGAATGATATCGGGAAGCTTGATAATGCGCGCCGGTTCGTCCTTGGGAGATTTCTTGCGCCGCCGTTTCTTGGCTTTCTTGGGTTTGGCCTTGGCGTCTTCCTCCTCTTCCTCGAGTTCTTCGGCAACCTCGCGCTGCTCTTCCGCGTGCTCTTCTAATTCAGGTTGCGTCAATTCCGTGGGCTGGGCCGGCTGGGCGGCTGGTTCCATAGGCATCTCGGTTTCCGTCGGCTTAGCTTCAACAGGTTCCAATCGTGCAGCCTCTTGCGGAACCTGTTCGGGTTCCGGCTCGGCTGGTTCTTCGGGCAGACTCGGTTCGCCGGTCTCTTCTCTTGCCGCTTCGAGAGGCCCCTCTGCGGGAGCGGACGGGGGTGTTGGCGGAGGCGCTGCTTTTGGGGGCTCGGCTTCAGGCAACGGCGGTTCCGGTTGTTGTTCCGCCGGGGCTGCGGGGGCCGGCGGGGGGGCTGCTACTTGCGGTGCTTCCACCTCCTGCGCTTCAACGGCAGCAGTTGCAGGAGCTTCCTGCGGTTGCGCAGCAGCCTCTTCGGCAACCTCGACAGGCGGGAGTTCCTCTTCTTCCGCTACCTTCTTGCGTCGCCTGATTACGGCACGACCGATGCGTTTTTCCTCGACTTTCTGAGTCGCGCCCGCGCCCCCGGCATACTGATCGCGCACCTTTTGCACGGCCGCTTCATTCAGCGTGCTCATGTGGTTCTTCACCTGGATGCCCAGCTTAAGGATCCGTTCGATCAGTTCCTTGTTGGTTATGTCTAATTCTTTTGCAAGTTCATGCACCCTCATGCGTGCCATTAAAACTTCCCCCTTGTTGTCCTATTTAAACGTCTCTCACATCTCGGCCTCCGCTCCTCGGAATCCTCTCTAGTTCCATGGTTTGGAAGGATTGAGGGCTGTGGGAGGAGGTTTATGGCTAATCCTCTAGCCTGGTTGCGAAAAGCCCGTTGAACCCGGCCGGTGAAGCGCAGCCGGGGCAGGCAATCAGAGCATGCGTAAGCTCCCCGTCCCCCTAAACCTTGATTATAATCGACCACGATCAACTTATCACAATTGATTGCCAGCCGCACAAGTTCAGCTTTCGGCTTTCTGCCGCTGCACACCACGCAGGTTCTGATGGGCGTGTGTCCGCTGCTGACCAAAATTACTCCTCTGATTCCGCTTCCTGCTCCGGTTCGAAGCTATCTTCAGCGGCCGGAGTTGTCTCTTCCTGCTTTGCTTCGAGAGCCTCCTCGTTTGCTGACTGCAAAACGGGGACGTCGTCGGGAAGGGCCCCGCTTTCGTCTTGCTCTTCTGCAGGTGCCTCTTCAGACGGAGCGGCCGGCACGTCACTGTCTTCTTCCAGTGCCTGGGCCGCCGCCAGGCGAGCGGCTTCCTCCTGCATCATGGCAAGGGTTGACGGCGATACCTGGGTCAGCTCCTCAAGTTCATCGAGCCCTGCTTCAACAAACACCTGCAGCGAAGTGATGCCGGCCTCGTACAGTTTGTCCGCGAGCTGCTCGGTGAGGCCGTCGATGAGCAACAGCGACTGATAACCCGCCTGCTTCTGGCGTTCGTAGCGACTTTCGCTCTGCACGTTGATGTGCCAATTGGTCAGTTTGGAAGCCATGCGGACATTTTGGCCGCGCTTGCCGATGGCCAGTGAAAGCTGATCATCCGGTACGATGACATCCATGGTACGATTGGCCTGATCGATGATGACCTTGGAAATGATGGCCGGTGCCAGGGCGTTGACCACAAATTTAGCCGGGTCCATATTCCAGGGCACAATGTCGATCTTTTCTCCGTGGAGTTCCTGGACCACGTTTTGCACCCGCGATCCCTTCATGCCGACACAGGCTCCTACCGGATCGACGTCGGGGTTCTTTGACACCACCGCTATTTTGGCGCGTGAACCTGGTTCCCGCGCGGCGCTGATGATGCTGACAATGCCTTCGGCAATTTCCGGTACTTCGGCATGAAACAACTGGATCAGAAAATGCGGATGAGTTCTGCTCAAGACGATCTGAGGTCCTTTGCTGATCTTCCTGACATCCAGTATGTAGCAGCGGATTCGGTCGCCCTGGCGGTACACTTCCCTGGGAATCTGCTCTTTGGCCGGCAGAATGGCTTCGGCATGTCCCAGGTTCACAATGATGCCGTTCTTGTCAACCCGTTGGACAATGCCCTGCGTGATCTCGGACTTGCGGCCGATGAACTCCTCGTAGACCACTTCCCGCTCAGCATCCTTCATCTTCTGGATGATCACCTGTTTGGCGGATTGGGCGGCAATGCGGCCGAGGGTATCCGTGTCCATGCGAATGCCGAGCTCGTCGCCGATCTCACTTTCCGGGTCCAGATCATGGGCTTCGTGCAGGGAGATTTCCTTATCCGGATCTGTGACCTGTTCCACGACCTCTTTAAACAGAAAGGCCTCGATTTCGCCGTATTCCTCACTAAAAGTCACATCCAGATCGAGTTTGCTGCCAAACTTCTTCTTGATGGCGGATTTGATGGCCTCTTCCAGGGTATTGATCAAAGTCTGGCGGTCGATGCCCTTTTCCCGGCTGACTTGGTCGATCAACCGCTTGAGTTCACTGGCCATGGTGCTCTATCTCCTCACAAAGTCTATACACAGAAGCCCGTCACAGGGGGACGGTCTGTCTATTTTTCAAATGAATCAAAATAACACAATCGAGCCCGCTCCACGAGCGCCACGGGAATCTCGAATACTTCTCCCTGGCAATCGACCGATATCGTTTGGGGATGAACGGCCACCAGAGCCCCTTTGAATTTTCGTCGATTGTGCGCCGGGTCCAAGGGAGCCGAGGTTTTCACCTCGATGATGTTTCCAAGGTGCATTTTGAAGTGCTCCGGTTTGCGCAACGGGCGATTCAGTCCGGGTGACGAAACCTCCAGATGATATGGATTCTGAATGGTATCCGCGACGTCCAAAAGGTCTCCCACCACCCGGCTGACTCGGGCACAGTCCTCCACGGTTATGCCGTCCGGTTGATCGATAAAAATGCGCAATACCCACCCCTGAGACTCACGGCGGTATTCCAGTTCGACCAGCTCCATGCCCTCGGCTTGAATGAGCGGCTCAAGCATTTCCCACAGGTCTTCGGTTAATTCGGTTCGCCTATCTTCCATTCCCTGCAAAAGCCCGGCTGTTGAACAAAAAAAAAGTGGGTGAATTACCCACTTCTCTTAGCAGACCAACAATAAACTACTAGAAGTTAGAAAAGGCTTCTTTACTGAACATCTAGGAGTCGGTCATCCACTAATCGAAGTAAGCGCGCAACCCGCAAGCGGGAACGTGCGGCCACCTCAAAAAGGGAAGCCTTCTCACCGAGAAGGAGCACCTTCTGTTCTGGAGCGGGCGACGGGATTCGAACCCGCGACCCCAAGCTTGGGAAGCTTGTGCTCTACCAACTGAGCTACACCCGCAGGTAGCCCATAACAAACGGAATGTTAATTCATTTCAGGGCGGGAAGTCAAGGTGAATTTGGGGGCGGGTGCACTTCTTTTTCCCAGGACGGCGCCACACAATCAAATGGTCCTATTTTGCAGGTTGGGTAGAGCTGCAGTTAGCCTTCCGGACTCCGCTCTGCACCGCCCGTGACGGCTTGGCCGGGCGCTGCAGGGGCTCACGCCTGGATCGACAGGATGCGGTAGACGCGCACCCCCGCCGGGGTGGAAACCGCCACTTCGTCCCCTTCGCGACGCCCCATCAGGCATCGGCCCACGGGCGATTCTATGGAGAGCTTGCCGTTATTGACATCCGATTCATAGGGGCCGACCAGTTGATATTCATGGGCTTGCCCGGTGTCGACGTTGAGCACCGCGATGACCGTACCGAAACCCGCCTGCCTGAAATAAAATTTGCGCCCGACGAACACCTCGCTGCGGGCCAGCTTCTCTTCGATGTCCTGAATTTTTCTCTGCAGCACCACATGGCGCTCGCGCGCATGGAGATACTGCTGATTGTTCAGTTTTACTCCGTAGGAACGGGCCTCCTGCAGTTCTTCCAGAACTTTCGGCCGCACCACTCGGCGCAGATAGGTGAGCTCCTTCACAAGGCGGTAATAGCCGTATCGAGTGATGGGAACCTTGCTCATGACGGTTACCTGAAAAAGTCGCCGGGAATTTCCCCCCGCTCCCATCTGGCGCGAAACAGAGAAATACCAATCACGGTTTTGCCGTCCTGGATAATGCCCTGGCTGATGAGGTCGTGCACGTGCTCCACTGCAATCAGCTCCACCCGGGAAATCTCATCCTCATCCAGCTTCTGCGACTGTTTTTCCAGGTTTGAAGCTGCAAAGATTTCGATCACTTCATTGGAATAGCCGATGGCGGGAAAATAGCGAAACAGGGGGACCAGCTGCCTCGCCCTGTAGCCGGTCTCTTCCTGCAGTTCGCGGCGCGCACAATCGTGCAGATCTTCACCGGGGTCGGCTTTGCCGGCCGGGATCTCCAGAGTCTCGCGGCCGATGGCGTAGCGCCACTGGCGCACCATCAGGATATGGTCCGCGTCTGGGAAGGCCACCACGGCGGCCGCTTCGGGATGATCCACGCGTATGCGCTCGGTCACCCGCCCCGTTCGCAGTCGCACGGCATCCAGGTCGGCGCTGAAATGGTTCGCGTAGAGACTGCTGAGTGTCTTGATCTTTTCTTCCATGAAATTTGGCCTACATTCCTTCTGCTAAGCGGAACAGTTCGCCGCACACGGCTTTGCGGTAGAAGAAATAAAGCATTTTTCCCCGGAGGGATCAAGGGGCTCAATGCGGTTGCTCAAAGGCGGATTTTTTGCGAAAACTGAATGGTCGAGTATAATGCGGCATTCGTGACAGGAAAATGGTCGGCGCGAATTTTGGTGAGTTTTGCATATTCGTAACGGAGGCGGCTGGCTTGAATTGGAGGAATTGGAATGGACCGGATTGTTTATACGCCCATCGGCGTAATCAGATCTCCTTTTAAACAAGTGACGGGAGCGCCCATCCAGCCGGGCGGCGCCAAAGGCGTCCGTGGCTCGGCAGAGCTGAATCCGGCAATGGAGGAGGGGCTCAACGACCTGGACGGATTCTCTCACATCATTTTACTCTATCATTTTCATCGTTCCGAAGGCTTTGCCCTCACCGTCACACCGTTTCTCGACGACCAGCCGCGCGGCCTCTTCGCCACCCGCGCCCCGCGGCGCCCCAACGCCATTGGGCTGTCGGTCGTCAGGCTTATGGCCAGGGAGAACAATGTATTGCACATCGAGGACGTGGACATCCTGGACGGGACTCCGTTGCTCGACATAAAACCGTACGTTCCGGAGTTTGATGTGAAGCAGGTCGAACGATGCGGGTGGCTTGCCGACAAGGCAAAGGGTGCAACCGATGTCAAGGCGGATAGGCGATTTGCATGAGAGGCGGGGATCCGGGTGTGAGCATATTTTTCCATAGAGTTGCGGCTGAGCGGTGAACATGGTTCCCGCCAATGTTCACCGTAAGCCGTTGAATATTGCCCATCGGGGCGCCCGCTCGCTGGCTCCGGAAAACACTCTCGCTGCTGCCGCAAAGGCGCTCGAGGTCGGTGCGGACATGTGGGAGCTGGACGTTGCCATGACCGCAGACGGCGAGTTGGTTGTCATCCACGATGCGACGTTGGAGCGAACTTCCAATGCCACGAACGTGTATCCGGACCGCAAGCCGTGGCGAGTGAGTGATTTTCTGCTGAAGGAGCTGGAGCCGCTTGATTTCGGTTCCTGGTTCGTCCGCCAAGACCCGTTCGGTCAAATTGCCGCCGGCAGCGTCGCTGAATCCGAGTGCGCACGCTATGCGGGAGAGCCGATGCTCACGCTGGCCAAGGCTCTGGAGTTTTCTCTCGAGCACCGCCTGCCGATCAATGTGGAAATCAAGGATTTGGCGGGAACCGCAGGCGATGCCGTCGTGGTCGAACGGGCCGTTGGCCTCATCGAGGACCTGGGGGCGGAAGATTACGTTATCCTGTCTTCCTTCAGTCCTTCCTATCTGCGGCGAGCGAGAGAGGCCAACGCCGGTTTGACCACCGCCCTGCTGAGCGATTCTTACCGGGAGAACCTCATGGCGCTGCTGGGTGAGCTAAAGACACAAGGATTCCACCCCCGCATCGAGGAGGTGCCGCGGGTGAATGTTGCAGCTTTGCAGCAATGCGGCTATGCTGTGCGCGTGTGGGTGGCCAACGATGAAGCGGCCATGCGCGCCATGATGCAAACCGGAGTCGATGCTGTGTTCACCGATTTCCCCCAACTTTTGAAAAAGATTCTGACCTGTTGAACATCACGCTGCTGGCTGCCTTGCCGGATGAATACCGCTGCTTCAAGAGGCTTACCGGAGGTTGGCGGCTTGTCTGCCGACGACCTTTCCGGGAGTTTGCACGTACGGACCCCGCCAAGCAACTCCATCTGGTGGAAACGGGCATGGGGCAAAAGAGGATAACAGCGGCTCTCAACTGGATAATGCAGGAAGCGCCCCCCGATATGCTCTGCTCCTTTGGGTTTGCAGGCGGTTTGAGCCGGGAGTTGCGCGTGGGGCAGGTGGTCTGCGGTGCCCGGTTCAGTGCTCCGCATGCAGGTCGGGACGGTGTTTTTCCAGAGACGATTGCTGCCGGCGGCTGTGCCGAAGCTCTGGCGGACTTTTGTCACACCCACGGCGTGATGCCGGCCGAGATCGTCACCGACGAGCAGCCGAGAGAAAAATGTTCGGTCATGCCGGGCTGTGGCGACCTGGCCTGCGTCATGGATATGGAGAGCTGGTTCATTGCGCGGTTTGCGCAGCAGGAGGGAATACCGTTGATCTGCTTTCGTGCCGTAAGCGATGGACTCGGGGACGAAATCACCTTCGATTTGGATGAGATCACCACGGAAGGCCGGGTAACCATAGCGAAGGTGGTGCGCCTGTTGGCCAAACACCCGCGTCTCTTGCCGGAGTTTTACGCACTTTGGAAAAACTCGACTCGGGCGGCCCGGGAGCTCGCACGAGTCGTGTCCGGTTTGGTGGATATTCCTTCATTCAGGCTGGAGAGAATGGCTTCTCAATGCCGGGGGGGCAGAGAATAGTCGAGGCTTCCCGCAGCCTCTCAGATGATCTATTTGCAGGGGGCTGGATGGAGCCGCATATTCCCCTGCCAAACGCATCAGGGACGGGCGGTCGCCATGGCGGGTGCAGGATCCCGGGGTTGTGCCGGCACGGGCCTGGATTTGCCAAAGTCCGCTGCGTGCCTGGTAATGCACGTGGCATTGAGGTGAGTCTGTTTATACAGGGTAAAAAAGAAAACCAGCAGAGCAGGAAAAAAGATCAGCAGGCAGTCGACGGTGGCCAGAAGGATTTCACCGATCCAGAAGGTGATGGCGACGTTGAAGAAAAGAATGGAGGCGTAAAGCACAGGCCCGAGCAGAACGATTCCCGGTATGGCATGCAAAGCGGATGTTTTTCCGGGTTCCAAAAGGCGCTGGCGATCGAGCATTTGCAAAGCCCCGACCAAGACAAATCCCACCACCAGCCAGCCGGCAAAATTACTCATGGGAACCCCAAAATAGACACCGATTTCCCGGTATCCGTAAATCTGGCCCAGAAACCAACGGTGGCCGTGCAGTGTAACGGGATCGATAACGATGTCCAAGAAGACGAACAGGAAGGATCCCAGGACCAGCGTCTGCCAGGACTGTCGAACGCGATGGGTTTCCAGCACGAAGGCGTTGCCCTGGGAAAAAAGCACCGGGCTGAGCAGGAAGATGGCCATGGAATAGCTGCAGTAAGAGAGGAACACATAGGACAGGGAGTCCATAAAGGGAACCCCGGCGAGCCAAAGCTCCTGGTTGATGGTCGCCGGAATGTAGAAATAATCCCCGTATGGGATTCCCCAGTGAATCGAGCTGTATTCGGAAAGCCAGGCAATGCCGTAGCCCAGAGGCAGATAAACCAGGGTGCGCCGCCAGCCCATGTGGGCTGCTGCGGCGACCAGATAGACCGCCAGAAAGGCAAAGACATAGGGGCGCAGAAACACGGTACCCAAAAGCAAATTCAAAAACTCAGGCATGCAGATTCCACTCGACCATACGCAGTAAGTCCCTGCCGTTCATTTTTCTCACCACCGTCGGCTCAAAACCGCAATGCACCATGCACTGTGCACAGCGCGGATCCTTGCCCGAAGCGTAGTGCTCCCAGTCGGTTTTTGTCATGAGCTCCCGATAGCTGGGGTAGTGGGTGTCCGTGATCAAATAGCAGGGGGATTTCCAGCCCCGCACATTGCGGGTGGGGCTTCCCCATGGAGTGCACTTGAGAGATCGATGGCCCGCCAGAAAATCCAGATATATTGGATTGCTGATCAACGGGAAGCGTTTCTGCCAGGTGCGGATCTCCCTGAATTTCTGGGTGATTTCCTGACGGGTCAGGAAAACATCGCGCGTCACTTTTTCATAGCTGAATCCCGGCGCCACCAGGATGCCGTCGACTCCCGCCTGAGCCAGTTGTGCAAAAAGCTTTTCCAGGTCCTTGACATCGGTTTCACGGTACACCGTGGTGTTGGTGCTGACGCGAAATCCCTTTCGCTTGGCCGCCTTGACTCCGGCAAGAACCTTTTTGAATCCTCCTTTACGGCCAATGATCAGGTCATGTACCGGTTCAGTGCCGTCAAAGTGAATGTTCCAGGTAAAGCGCGGGTTGGGCTGAAACAATGGGAGCGATTCCTCCAGCAGCAGCCCGTTCGAGCAGAAATAGATGTGTTTCCCGCGGCGCAGAACTTGGCGCACCAGTTCCTGCACCTGGGAGTACATCAGCGGTTCTCCGCCGGTGATCGTGACAACCGGTGAACCGGCCTCGTCCACCGACTGGAGGCACTCTTCCAGGGACATCTCCTGCTGGAGTGTCCCGGCGTATTCTATGATGCGGCCGCACCCCGAACAGGTGAGATTGCACCGGTGGGTGGGTTCCAGCATGAGGACCAGGGGGAAGTGCTCGTCGCCGTTGATCCTTTTCTTGAGCAAGTAAGCACTCATGGATGCATAAAGAGAGAGGGGAAAACGCATGGTGTGGTTACCTTCCAAAATGTGATGATCGCCGCAGACGGCACAGAAACAGCCAGAGGAAAAGCAAAAAAGCGGGACCTTGCTCTATCGAATCTGCGCTTTCGGCGTGCTTTGTGGTCAGCAGTGCCTCTACCGCCAACCGTCAACGTTTGACATAACAGTTCTCGCGATACCAGCGAACCGCGTCTTCCAAGGCAACGCTTGCCGGCGTTTGTGGAAGTCCCAGTTCGCTGATGGCTTTGTCCGCTTTAAAGAACATGTAGCGATGGGCCATTTTGACACCTTCCGGAGGAATCAGGGGTTCCGTTCCGGTAAGCCGGGCAATGAGCTCGCTCAGGTAGGACAAATAAAGCACGGGCCGATGCGGCAGACGAAGGCGCGGCGCCGGAATCTTTGTGATTCTTTGCAACAGGCTGAATATTTGGGATAAAGTCAGATTTTCGTTGCCCAGAATATACTTTTCCCCGATTCTGCCCTTTTCCAGTGCCGCCAGATGGCCGTGCGCCACATCGGAAACATGCACGATATTTAATCCCGTATCCAAATAGGCAGGCATCCTACCGTTGAGAAAATCAACGATGATCCTGCCGGTCGGGGTTGGCTTGTGGTCGCCAGGTCCAACAGGAGTGCTGGGGTTTACAATGACTAGTGGGAGACCCCGGCGAAAAAATTCTTCCGCCTTGCGCTCCGCCAGAAATTTCGATCGCTTGTAGTGGCCGACCATGTCTTCCAGACGCACGGGCGTCCCCTCATCGGCCGGCGTGCCGTCAGGGTTCAAGCCCAGAGCACCGACGCTGCTGGTATAGACTGTCCGCCGGACACCGTGCTGCAGGGCGGCTTCGAGCACATTGGCCGTACCGGTGACGTTGTTGGCATAAATTTCGTTTGGATTGCGGGCCCACAGCCGATAGTCGGCGGCCACATGAAAGACCGCCTCGCATCCCGCCATGGCCCGGTAAACCTGATCAAAGTCTTTCAGATCGCCCTGTCGCCAATCGATGGGGTCTGCCGGAAGCCGGCGCTGGAAGACGGGGCCCCTTCGCAGAGCCCGCACCCGCCAGCCTCTTTGCAGCAGCTGAATGGCAACGTGGCCGCCGATGAAGCCGCTTGCCCCCGTGACAAATGCCGTCGGCATGCTTGCATCCTGTCCAAAAGTTATCCTGGTTTCCTGTAACAAGTTTGCGCCCTCCATATAACAAAACAGACCGGCCGATTCAATGCGCATATTGACAAGAGGCGCAGCAAACCTTTTTTGTTGACACAAAATAGCGCGTAGAGTAGAGACTTGACATTCCACCATGTTTAGAGGCATATAAACCCGTTTGTTGATGCACAGGTCGGAGGATGTTTACGCGCAGGCATGAACATTTTGAAAAGGAGGAGAGGATGCAAAAGAACAGTCTTTTGGCTCTGGCACTGGTAACATCATTGGTCTTCTTTGGGCCGGCCGCCCAGGCAACGGCTGCCGACACCATCAAGATAGGAGCCTATCTGCCCATGACCGGTGCCGTGGCCGCCTATGGCGAAATGGAAAATGCAGGCATAGAAATCGCCCGCAGCATGGAACCCGAGGTGCTCGGGAAGAAAATCGAAGTCATTCTGGTGGACACCAAGAGCGATAAGATCGAGGCCGCCAATGCGGTGACTCTTCTGGTTGAAAAGGAAAAAGTAGTGGGCATTCTCGGGGAAGCCATCAGTGGCAATACCATGGCCGGCAACCCCATTTCCGAAGCGGCCAAGATCCCCTCTGTGAGCCCCACGGCAACCAATCCCCTGGTGAACCAGGGCAAGCAATATGCCTTCCGCGCCTGCTTCATCGACCCCTTTCAGGGGGAGGTTGCGGCCCGTTTTGCACTGAACGAGCTCAAGGCCAAGACCGCTGCCGTGATCATTGATATCGCACAGGATTACTGTGTCGGCCTGGGTAACTTCTTTGTCAAGGAATTCGTCAAGAACGGCGGCAAGATCGTTTCCACCACCTACATCCAGACGGGCGATCAGGACTTTTCGGCCCAGTTGTCTGCGGTGCAGGCCGCCAACCCCGATGTCATCTACGCTCCCAACTACTACACCGAAGACGCTCTGATGGCGAAACAGGCGCGCGATCTCGGCATCAAGGCTCCCATCCTGACCGGTGACGGCGCCCAGGCGGACGCTTTGATCGAAATCGGTGGAGCCGCCGTCGAGGGGATGTATTTTACCGGGCATTTCCACAAGGACGCGGCGACCACCGAGCGATCCAAGCAATACATCAAGCTGTATGAAGAAAAATTCAAGAAAGAAGCCGACGCCTTCGGGGCGCTCGGTGCCGATGCTTATTTTCTGCTGGTGGACGCCATCAAGCGCGCCGCATCGACAGACGGCACAAAAATTCGTGACGCCCTGCAAGACACCAAGGATTTCCAGGGAGTATCGGGTATCATCACGATGGGAGAGGATGGCAATCCAATCAAGAGCATGGTGATCAACAAGGTCCAGGACGGCAAATTTGTTTACGTCACCACGGTGAATCCGTAGCCGGCTGAATCGTCCGGTGGTCGAGGTCAACTGCAACCACGGCGCTTCTGCCAATGGATATAAGTGCTGCCAATGTGACGCAATACATGGCTGTTATGAGTGGCAATGGAGGCAGGGTAGGCGTTCAGTCTACCCTGCCTTTTTTGAGTCGGCATCCGTACGGGACGTGGTTGAGCTCTTCCAACACCTGACGAGAAAGCAGCGGGGAGAGCATTTTTCACCGGAGAGTGAATTCCTCCGATGATTTCAGAATAAGGACTTCATGTGACCGGGACAATTTTATTTCAGCAGTTGATCAACGGAATCTCGCTCGGCAGTCTATACGGGCTGGTCGCCATAGGTTATACGATGGTTTACGGCATCCTGCGGCTGATCAACTTCGCCCATGGCGACCTGCTGATGTTTGCTGCCTACACGGCCATCTATTTGATCGGCATCTTTACGCTTCCCTGGCAGATCAGCTTTCCGCTGGCCATGGTCATTACCGGGTTGATGGGAATCGTGCTGGATCGATGCGCTTACCGGCCGCTGCGCGACGCCCCCAGAATTTCACTGCTCATTTCCGCCATCGGCGCCTCCTTTCTGCTCGAGAATCTGGCCATTGTCATCATCGGTGGAATTCCCAAAGGGTTTCCACGCCCGCCGATGTTTGATCACGTAATCACCATCTTGGGCGTTCGAGTGCAGGTGCTGACCTTGTATACCCCGGTCATCACCATCGTGCTGCTGCTTGGACTGCTGTATATCGTCTACCGGACCAAGGTGGGCAAAGCCATGCGAGCCGCTTCCAAGGACTTTGAGGCCACTCGTTTGATGGGCATCAACCTGGATCGGGTCATCGCCATCACATTTTTTCTCGGATCGTTTTTGGCGGCGGCAGGCGGCATCATGTGGGCTATGAAATACCCGCAGGTCAATCCGTTTATGGGAGTTTTCCCCGGGCTCAAGGCGTTTATCGCAGCTGTTTTGGGCGGCATCGGCAACATTGTGGGAGCGGTCATCGGGGGATTTCTGCTGGGGCTGGGGGAGATCATGATTGTGGCTTTTTTCCCCGAAGTGTCTCAATACAAGGATGCCTTCGCCTTTGTGATTCTGATCCTGGTGCTGTTGTTTCGGCCGACGGGCATCATGGGAGAACCCATGATCGACAAGACCTGAGAGCTTGAGCCGGCGGGGCGCGAGCTGCCAGAGTACCCGTCAGCCATTGCCGACTGCGGCTCCTGTGAGCGGGGTGCTCACTGGGGTGAGTGAGTTGCAGAGAATTTTAAGGAATAAGGGATGAGCAAGGAAAGACGGAACCTGCTGCTGAACATCATGGGCATCCTTGTGCTGTTCGTGATCCTCTACCTGTTCAACGAATACGGGACTGACTACCAGATTCGTATCCTGAACAATATGGCCGTCTTCATCACCCTGGCCGTCAGTTATAATTTAGTGAACGGCATCTGCGGGATACTGCACCTTGGCCCCAACGCCTTCATCACCATCGGCGCCTACACCTCGGCTCTACTCACCATGAGTGCCGCCGAAAAGCAGATGACCTACATCATTGTGCCGTTGGTCTGGCCGCTCAATGTTTTGCATACGCCTTTTGTGGTATCGTTGTTGTTGGGCGGTTTGATGGCTGCGGTGTTTGCCTTTGCCATCAGCTTCCCGGTGTTTCGCGTGCGCGGCGATTATCTGGCAATCGTCACGCTGGGATTCGGCGAAGTGATCAGGGTGCTGGCCAACGCATTGCAGGGTGTGACCAACGGCCCTCTGGGACTCAAGGGATTGGTGCCTTACACGAATCTTTGGTGGTCCTGGGGGGTGGCAGTTCTAACCATCATAGCCATCACCAAGCTGATCAACAGCAGTTATGGACGAGCGATGAAATCCATCCGGGAAGATGAAATCGCCGCCCGGGCAATGGGTATTGATCCGTTCAAGCACCTACTCATGGCGTTTCTCATCAGCGCCTTCTTCTGTGGTGTGGCGGGGGGGCTGCTGGCTCATCTGATCACCACCATTTCACCGACTTTGTTCACCTTTTTTCTCACTTTCAATCTGCTCATTATCATTGTGGTGGGCGGATTGGGAAGCACCACAGGGGCGGTCATCGGTGCCGCCCTGTTTGCCTGGGGCGGAGAAGCACTGCGTATCGTGGAACGTCCGACCGATCTTGGATTCCTCAAAATTCCGGGGATTCCCGGTATGCGCATGGTTATTTTTAGCATTATCCTCATGCTGGTTATCATTTTTGCCCGCCGCGGCATAATGGGACGCAGTGAATTCAGCTGGGATTGGTTGTTGTCGAAGCTGGGCTGGAAAGAGAAGGGATTTTAGGAACACCCATGGGTGATTTTTTCCAACTGAACGACCTGGTGATGCAATTTGGCGGTCTGACCGCCGTGAAGGATTTTTCCATTGAACTGCAGGCGGGCGAGTTGGTGGGCCTGATTGGGCCTAACGGAGCCGGGAAAACCACGGTTTTTAACATGATCACAGGCTTTCTGACGCCGACCTCCGGGCAGGTGCGTTGGCAGGGTGAGGAGATCACCGGTTTTCCCGTCCATAAGGTCACCGCCCAGGGCATTGCCAGAACGTTTCAAAATATCAGGCTGTTCACGGACCTGACCGTCTTGGAAAATGTGATGATTTCGTTTCATCAGCGTATCCGAACCTTTTTCTGGGAAGCAATGTTAGGCTTTCCTACCTATCGACGTGAAGAAAAACGAATCCGCGAGAGTGCCATGGCATTTTTGCAGGAACTGGGATTGGCCCATCTGGCTAAGGAAAAAGCCGGTGGATTGGCCTACGGGCAGCAGAGGCGCCTGGAAATCGCCAGGGCCCTTGCAACCCGTCCCAAACTGCTGCTGCTGGATGAACCGGCGGCGGGCATGAATCCCCAGGAAACCAACGAACTGGCCGTATTGGTGCGCGAGCTTCGGGACAAGTACGCGCTCACGATCTTTTTAATCGAGCATGACATGAAATTTGTCATGGGCCTGTGCGAACGAATTAAAGTTTTGGACTACGGCATTACCATCGCTGAAGGAACCCCGGCGGAAATCCAGAGCAATCAGGCCGTCATCAAAGCCTACCTGGGAGAACCGAAGTAGTCGAAGCCGATTTGGAGATTTACCGAATGCTTAAAGTTGAAAATTTGCAGGTCTACTATGGAGGTATTCATGCTTTGAAGGGCATTCATATCTCCGTGGAGAAGGGCCAGATTGTGACCCTCATTGGTGCAAACGGTGCCGGCAAGAGCACCACGTTGCGTGCCATTGTCGGGCTGGTGCGGCCGCGCTCGGGTTCGGTGAAATTTCTTGGCAACGAGACGACTCGGCTGAGCACGCATCAGATCATCAAACAGGGTATAGGGATAGCTCCGGAGGGCCGGAGGGTTTTCCCCAACCTGACCGTGCTGGAAAATCTGGAACTGGGCGCCTATAATACCGGCGGGAAGGACTTGGAGGTAAGCCTCGACTGGGTGTACACTCTATTTCCCAGATTGAAAGAGAGGCATAAGCAGCTGGCCGGAACCCTCAGTGGAGGAGAACAGCAAATGCTCGCGCTGGGCAGGGCTCTCATGAGCCGGCCCGATTTGGTTCTGCTGGACGAGCCTTCGCTGGGATTGGCTCCGCTAATCGTTGAAGAAGTGTTCAACACGATTCAGACGATCAACCGGCAGGGGGCCACCATACTGCTGGTGGAGCAAAATGCTATGGCGGCTCTGCACGTGGCTAACTATGCCTATGTGTTGGAGACGGGCAGTGTGACTTTGGAAGGTCCCGGGCAGCAACTTTTGCAGGATGAGCGTGTGCGCAAAGCCTACCTCGGAGAAGATTAGCGGGTGGTACGTCTGCAATTCTCGCAAGCAGCGTTCCCCTTCGTTCCATTCAAGTCTTTTTGTTCCCTCAATTGAGTGATTTCATCCGCAACCCCTTGCCGTGCCGGCGCGTCTTACCAAGGCCACAGACATTCAGTGAGTGAGGCTGACTCTGTGAGTTGCAGAGCCTGTCCCGGATTCTCATTCAGGCGTTGCCGGATGACTATTGCGGCTTGGCCTGACGCACCCCGCTGAGTTTGACTTTTCAGTTCAGCCGGGCGGCATCTTCCTGTAAAATCTGCAAGGACGACAGTTCCAACTAGCCGGGCGGTGCAAAATTGTCTATTTAATTTGTGAACCTTGAACAGCGCGGCGGGATTTTTCATGCGACAACAGAACCTGTTCCAACAACACATTGAGCGGGAACTTGAATCCATGGCGCCTTTGGCGGACAGGATGAGGCCAGGGTGCCTGGAGGAGTTTGTCGGCCAGGCGCACCTGCTGGGCCCGGGCCGCATTTTGCACCGGCTGCTCACCAGTCGACAGCTGCAGTCGCTGATTTTGTGGGGTCCTCCAGGCTGTGGTAAGACGACCCTGGCGCGGCTGATCACCAATCATACCGAAGCTCATTTGATCGCACTTTCAGCGGTCACCGCAGGAACGCGGGAAATTCGCTCGGCCGTAGAGGAGGCAAAGCAGGTCTGGATGAAAGCCAGGAAGCGCACCTGGCTTTTCATGGATGAAATTCATCGATTGAACAAGGCACAGCAGGACTCGCTGCTGCCGCATGTCGAGCATGGCACGCTGATCCTGCTTGGGGCCACGACGGAGAATCCCTCCTTTGAGGTCATACGTCCGCTGCTTTCCAGAACTCGAGTATTGGTTTTGCAGCCGTTGCTTGAAGAAGAACTGCGGATCATAATCGACAGGGCACTGCAGGATGAAAAGCGGGGGTTGGCTGGTTACCGTGCGAGTCTCAGTCGGGATGCGGAAAGCTACCTGCTCACTTCCTGCGGTGGCGACGCCAGGATCGCTCTCAACGCTCTGGATATTGCGGTGCGCTCCACTCCTGCCGATGATGGGGGCAGACGATGCATCGAACTGGACACGATGCAGGAGGCGATGCAGAGGCCGGCCGTGCATTACGATAAGGCCGGCGAGGAGCACTATAATCTGATTTCGGCGCTGCATAAGAGCGTACGCGGCAGCGATCCGGATGCCTGCCTGTATTGGTTGGCGAGAATGCTGGAAGGAGGGGAGGACCCTCTCTATATTGCCCGGCGATTGGTGCGCATGGCCAGCGAGGACATTGGCCTGGCCGATCCCTTTGCATTGGTGCATACCATGCACGCCATGCAGTCGTACCAGTTCCTGGGCAGCCCCGAAGGAGATTTGGCCCTTGCTCAGGCGGCCGTCTACCTTGCCCTGGCGCCCAAGAGCAATTCCATCTATACGGCTCTGGGCAAAGCGCGCGAGGCGGCCAGGAAAACCGGTTACGCCGCGGTTCCCCTGCATCTCCGCAACGCCCCCACCGACCTGCTGAAAAAAACCGGGTATGGAAAGGGTTATCGCTACCCTCATGATGATCCCAGCGGATGGGTTGCCGAAAGGTATCTGCCCGATTCGCTGCCCGCCGTACAATTCTATCATCCGACTCCCAGAGGGTGGGAGGGGAAATGGCGCGAGCTGCTCGCCGGCAGGCGCCGCCGGGTGGCCGGAGAAAAAGGTGCGCAGCAACAACATGAATCGTCCAGTGCGATAGGCGGGCATGAAGAACGTTAAAGATAAGAGAAAAGATCTGGAATCTTTCAAGCCGTTTAAGCTTGTCAAATATGTGTCTGTTTCAAGTCTTGTGGTCATTTTGGTGAGTACCCTGCTGTTGTCCTCGTTCATTACTCAGCGGGTGAAGGCCATTTTGCTGCAAAAGAGCGAGCAGTATGCGTATCTTTTGGCTGAGAATATCAATCATCAGGTCTTTTTTGAATTCACGCTGCCCACTCTCATCGTGGATGGAGCCATCCGTTTGAGCCGCAAGAGCCAATACGAAAGGCTCGACAAGGTGGTGCGCAACACGATCCATGGGTTTTCCGTTGACCGTGTGAATATTTACGATCCCGACCAGGTGCTCACCTACAGCACCGTGCCTGGGAATATTGGAACCAAGGGCGATCTGGGGGAACCTTTCCAGAAGGCCTTGAAAGATGAGTCCGTTTCGTTTCTTGTGGGCGAGGGCAGTTCGTTTTTGGGCTTTGACTGGAATGGTGGGGTGCGCCAGCTGAAGACCTACCTTCCCATGTGGGAGGAGCTCCCCATGAGCTTGAAAAGAGGCAAAGTTCTCGGGGTGTTTGAAATCACCCAGGACATGACCCGCGAATATGAGTCGATACATCGCTTTCAGCTCATCATCATACTCAGCTTCATGGTGTTTGTCGGCGTGCTCTTCACCACCATCATTCTCATAGCCAGAAGAGCGGATACGATCATCGCAGCCCGGACTGCGGAACGCAACAAGCTGGAGGAACAGCTGCATCAGGCGGAGCGGCTGGCGGCCCTGGGGGAGATGGTGGCGGGCGTTTCCCACGAAATCCGCAATCCGCTGGGGATCATCCGCAGCACTGCCGAACTGCTTCAGGGTCGAGCGGAAAATGAACGGCAGAAGCGCTTTTCGTCCATTATCGTGGAAGAGTCTACGCGTTTGAACGACATCCTGACGGAATTCTTGGACTTTGCACGACCCAAGACGGTTGCGCCGACACGCTGCCGGGTCGAGGATATCCTGGAAAAGAATCTGAGCGTGCTGGACGCCGAGTGCCAAAAGCTTGGAGTGTGGGTGGAACGGCGCTACGAGAGCGGCAATTACACCATGGAGGCGGATCGGGATATGCTCTACAGGGCTTTCGTCAACCTTTTTTCCAATGCGCTGCAAGCCATGCCGGACGGCGGGGCCCTGGAGGTTCGAACGGCGCTGGTGAACGGCGCCGCCGGGGCGCCGCAGCTCGAGGTGGTGGTCAAGGATTCAGGGCGGGGAATCCCTGTAGAAATTCAAAAAAAGATTTTCAATCCATTTTTTACCACCCATGAAACAGGCACCGGCTTGGGCCTTGCCATTGTCCGAAGTATAATAGACAGTCATCATGGCGACATAGAAATTGACAGCCGGGAAGGCGAGGGAACGGCTATAATCATACGGTTGCCGCTATTTCAGCCGGGCTCAACCGATGTTGAAGAAATCACGGTGTAATCCACTATGGAAACGATTCTCATTGTTGACGATGAAAAAAACTACCTTTTGGTCCTCGAGGATCTGCTCTTGGAGGAAGGCTACCAGGTGTTGACTGCGGATTCGGCGCAGAAGGGGCTGGAGATTGCCGAGGAGCATGAAGTGGATGCGGTGATCACCGATATGAAAATGCCGGGCATGGACGGAATTGCCCTGTTTGAATCCATCCACGTGCGGAAGCCGGATGTTCCAGTAATCATGATGACCGCCTACGGCACCCAGGAAAAAGCTCTGGACGCCATGAAAAAGGGTGCCTTCGATTACATTTTCAAGCCATTTGAGAATGAACAGTTCAAGTTCACGGTGCGCAAAGCGGTCGACCATCACCGCCTGGTTCAGCAGAATCGCTATCTGACCAAGGAACTTCACGGACGTTACCAGTTCAGCAACATTATCGGAAAAAGCGCCGCCATGGAGCGCATTTTCCAATTGATAGAAAAAGTGGCGCCAAGCAAAGCCACGGTGCTGATTACGGGAGAGTCGGGGACGGGTAAGGAGCTGATTGCCAGGGCCATCCACTTCAACAGCACTCGGCAGGATCTTCCGTTCATTTCAGTGAATTGTGGAGCCTTGCCGGAAAACCTCCTGGAAAGTGAGTTGTTCGGGCATGAGAAAGGGGCGTTCAGCGGGGCGCTGAATCAGCGTAAGGGACGCTTTGAAATGGCTCACGAGGGAACCTTGTTCCTCGATGAGATCAGTGAGATGTCTCCTCCGTTGCAGGTAAAACTGCTGCGCGTGCTGCAGGAAATGGAATTCGAGCGGGTGGGCAGCAGCCAGACCATGAAGGTGGATGTGCGCGTTGTGGCCGCGTCCAACCGCAATCTAAAGCATGAAGTTGCCGCCGGGCGGTTCCGCTCCGACCTGTTTTACCGTCTCAATGTGGTTCATATCCAGATTCCTGCTCTGCGCGAGCGAACCGATGACATTCCGCCGCTGGTGAATCATTTTTTGAGCAAGTATGGCCGGGAAAGCGGCCGTGGGCCACTCACCATGCATCCTGAAGCAATGCGGCGGCTGCTGGATTATCACTGGCCCGGGAACATCCGTGAGCTGGAAAATGTCATCGAGCGGGCCGTCATTCTCTGTACCGGGGAACAGATTCTAGTCTCCGATCTTCCCTCCGAGGTGCGAGAGCCGGGTCAGACCGTTCGGCCGGTCTCTTCCGAGGGGGCACAAACGCCGCCGGGACGGGACCGCCTGCCCGAGCTCGATCCCGGTGAGCGGCTGCCGCAATGGGGGTTGAAGCCACGCCAGCTGAGAGCATTTGATTTTTTGAAAAATCACGGCTTCATAACGAACAAATACTATTCGCAGCTGAATGACATTTCCGAGCGCCAGGCCTTGCGGGAACTGAACGAAATGGTGGATTTCGGTCTGCTCACGCGCATTGGCAAAGGCCGTGCGTGCCGCTATGTGCTGGGAGAGGAATATTCCGACCTGCCGCTTTCCTGATCCGTCTGACGCACGCGGCCGGCATCCGGAGACGACCGCTGACGGCAAAGAGGCGGGCCGCAGCTCCGGCCGTATACAACAGGGTATGATCTGCGAGTTGGGTCGGTCTATTGATATGGTATCCAGGGAAAGATCCTTGGCCGTGCACCCTTTTTCGAACCGGCTGAAACTTGACCACCCACCCTCTGGCGCCTGATTAGAGTGAACCACGACACAGACCGCAATCCTTACCGCTGCTTCCTTCCGGACCTGACGGGGTTCGGATCCGCCTGTTGCGCGGTGTCCAATCGGTACCAGAGTTAGCAACGGCCAGCCCAACACAAGCCCTCAAAAGGGCCTTCAACCCCGCTAAGCGGATTTCGGGTTACAAGGCACCGCTAACTCCCCATCTAGCACGACCAAGGCTGAGGGTCGCAAAAATCATTGGCTTTGTAACACATTATGGTGCCACTGACAACCGCTTAGTACGGCGCCACACAACCGAGCGGCCCACCTACACTCCTGCAAGTCCGCTGTATTGTGCTCTGCTGTGCGGCACTCTAATCAGGGCCTGTTCGTGGATGCTATGCCCTCGTCCGTGCCGGGCAGTGGCTTGTTGCAGCAAAACACATTGAAAGGATTCAAGTTCGAGGAGGTCGCGCAGCGTGGGTATCGCCGTCCCGCGGGTGAGATGCCACCAACCGCCCAGGTAGAGAGGTTGCCTGGGGTGGAACTGCGCCACCTTGTGGCGTATTGCGGCAGCCAGGTAGCGTTCGCGTGCGGCCCACGCTTCCTCCGCCCCGTGCACACGGCCGGCTGCGGGAAACCGGCAGGCAGGTTCGCTGGAGGCGCTTATGGCTTTCCCGGCAAGCTCGTACAGTGCGGTTGTGGAAGTGCGCTCGGCAGGCAGGCTGAGCAGAGTTTCCAGGTTGCCCGGGGAAAGCAGCTCATCCCACCCGGCAATGCGCTCCCGGCTGAAATCCGAAGAATCCACCAGGGCCAATGGGACGTTGCGCTGTCTGGAATAACGTGCGGCCGCCCGGTATTCAAAGGGCATTGATATTTGGTTGTGAACCAGGACGATTTGTGGATGCTTCAGGGCCTGTGCCGGGGAAATACCATGCCTTTGTGCTGCTTTTTTGAGGTTGCGGCGAAAAGTTCCATGCAGCTGTCGACGCTTCGTTTGGCGGTATCTGTAGCCGTATGGGCTTAATTCGACCAGGATCAAGTCCGGCCGCACCCGCTCGAGCACGGCCAGAGATTTCCTGCAGCCCCGGGGATCACTGTGGACCGTGCCCACGAACAGGATGGGTGGTGGCCGATGGTCCATACGTTCCCTACGAGAGTACCGCCAACAATTCCTTGAAATGACTGATATGCAGGTGTGCCCGGAGTTTAGAGTTCTTATAGGCGACAAAAAATACACCGGTCGCTGCGGCGAACGCTTCATCGACGGCGGAGTCGCCGACGTACAAAATTTCTTCCGATGAGGCCGAAAACTCCCTGAATATTCTTTCCATGCTCTCGGGGTGGGGCTTCGGGTGGCACACATCGGAAGCTGAGACAACCAGATCAAAATAATGGTCCAGGCCGAAGTGAGCGAGTATGTCTCGGGTAGAGACCGTCCGATTGGTCGCCAGCGCAACCCGGTATGACTTCTTGACAAACTCGAGGGTTTCTATGAGGCCGGGTTCGCACTGCATATATTCGTTGAACTGACTGAAATCTATGGTCCGGCAATACCTGACGGCCTCTTCATAGCGGGGACCGGGCCCCAGCAGGTAAAGCAATGATTGACGCACCGGATGCATATGAATGTATTCGCGTTGCTCCGGCCGAATGCCATGATGACCGACCTGTTGCATCACATGACTGTAGAAGCGTATGTTGGCTTCCTTGGAATCGAACAAAACTCCGTCACAATCGAATACCACTACTTTGATGGTGTTGAAATGTGTCGAGTTGTGCGCAATGTTTGAAAGACTTCGAACGTTGTCCATGGCAATCCATTGTCTGTCGGTTCGCGGTTCCCATGTGATAGACTAATCGTCAAACTTTACAAAGCCCTACTTATAGAATAGGCTGACCAGTGTCAAGCAGGCGGAGAAGCCCTGCGGGAAATCGTCCGAGCAAATTTGCGTGGCCAATTGTAACCGAACTGATGGAAAAATATAAGAGAGCCCCCAATGGATTATGCATGTGATTTTCTTGTGATTGGCAGCGGCATTGCCGGCCTGAGCTTCGCTCTCAAGGCGGCAAGACATGGGACGGTTGCGGTAGTGACCAAAAAGGATCGGCTGGAGACCAGCACCAATTACGCCCAGGGAGGAATTGCCTCGGTGCTGGGTCCGGACGATTCCTTCCAACTTCACCTGCAGGACACGCTCAATGCGGGCGATGGACTGTGCCATCCGGACGTGGTGGAAAACGTTGTGCGCTCAGGGCCGGATCGAATTCGTGAATTGATCGAGTTGGGCGTTCAATTCAATCCCAATTCAACCGGAGGTGCGCCGTTTGATCTGGGGCGTGAGGGAGGCCACAGCCGCAATCGCATCATTCACGCTCAGGACATGACCGGACAGGCGGTGGAGAAAGCTCTGGTGGCGGCAGCCGAAGCCAATACCAATATCCAGATCTATGAAAACTGGCTGGCGCTGGATTTAATCGTCGAGGAGCATTCGATCCGCGCCGGATCCATCGCCGTCGGGCAGGAGAGCACCTGTCGCGGGGCCTATATTCTGGACAGTGCCGGCGGCGAAATCCACAATTTCCTGGCAAGCGCCGTACTCCTCTGCACCGGTGGGACGGGCAAGATTTATCTTTATACCAGTAACCCCGACGTGGCCACAGGCGACGGCGTTGCCATCGCCTACAGGGCCGGCGCCAAGCTGGCCAACCTTGAGTTTGTGCAGTTTCATCCCACCTGTCTGTACCATCCTCAGGCAAAAAACTTTTTGATCTCTGAGGCGGTAAGGGGCGAGGGCGGCCGCCTCATCGACAGGCGCGGCAGAGCTTTCATGGAAGAATACCATCCGCTCAAAGATCTGGCGTTCCGCGATGTGGTCGCTCGAGCCATCGATACGGAGATGAAAAAATCTGGAGATGACTGCGTTTTTTTGGATATCACCCATCTTGATGCAGAATTTGTCAAGAATCGCTTCCCAAATATCTACCAGAAATGCCTCTCCTTCGGTATTGACATCACCAAGGACCCCATCCCGGTGGTGCCGGCGGCCCATTATATGTGCGGCGGAGTCGTCACCGATCGGCACGGCCAGACCTCTTTGAAGCGCCTCTACGCCATTGGCGAGTGCGCCTGCACCGGCCTCCATGGAGCCAACAGGCTGGCAAGCAACTCTCTTCTGGAAGCGATGGTGTTCGCTCACGAGGCGGCGCTCCATTGCACTCAACATCTGGAACAATGGCGCAAGCAGCGCGTTCCCGAGGTTCCCAGGTGGTCCAGTTCAGCAGTGCCAAACGGCAACAACGCGCAGAGCGAAATGGTGCTCATTGCCCATAACTGGGATATCATCCGCCGTCTGATGTGGAATTATGTGGGAATCGTAAGAACCGACAAAAGGCTGGCTCTGGCAAGAAATCACATGGAACAGATACGCCACGAGATCAAAGAGCACATGCCGTATATCAGGGTCAACAACGACCTGGTCGAGTTGCAGAACCTGGCGCTGGTGGCCGAGTTGATCATTCGCTGTGCGATACGGCGCAAGGAGAGCAGAGGGTTGCACTACAACCTGGATCATCCCGCCAAAGATGACCTCAATTGCCGGCATGACACGATCCTGCAATATCAGGCTGAGGATTTCCTCTATGCGGCGCTGGATTGGAAAAAGGTCCTCTGCGTCGCACTCTAAAACTATCGGGTCGGCTGTGACTCCAACGTTTCCGCATCCATGATCGGTGCCGCGGGCGGAGCTTCCAACAGGCGACGCGGATTCTGTTCCACGCGCATGGTGAGGACTCCTCCCATGAAGCTTATCTCATAGTTGCGATCGGAAAGATCGACCTTACTGATGGCCTCGCGTAATCTCTGAAACTGCCTGCGGGCCTTGCGATAAATGTAGACGCATCCGCCGATCCCCATCATCAGCGCAGCCAGAAAGACCCACATGGGTGTCGCCAGTACCTTGCCGATGGCCATGATGATTCCGACCAGCGCCAGAACAAAGAAGACCTGCAGGATGATGATCATATACAGGTAGTAAATGCCCTGATTAATATCTGTCTCACGGCTTTCCTCTTCTACCACTTTTTGCTTTCGTCTGAACAAACGATTCAACAACATGCTATCCTACCTTGAGAAAAGCTCTGGGGCTCATTGCTCTTGAGCTTCATTGATGGAGCCGGGCAGCAGCGGAGGCGATTCGGCCTGTATGAGCAGCTGTTTTTCGACCCGAAATTTTTCGATATCAAGTTGATTTTCCAGCATTTTCTTCGATAGCTTGTAGCGCAGAAAAATGACCCAGGTCACCAGGAACGCAATGAACAGGGAAGCTCCCAAAAAAAACCATTTGAATTCTCGGATGGTCACGATGCTGATTTTGAGAAAGTCCCCCAAAAAGTTTGGCACCATCCACAGGAGCAGCACAGCGACCACCAGAAAAAAGCCAACATGAAAAATGGAAAACCCATTGAAGAGATGGAACAGGGATCCAAACCGATTGGTCGTTGCAGATTCGGAATCGCTCTGGGGTTTGTCCTTCTCTTCGCCGTAGAGGAGGTTGAGGTACACTTTGACCACAAAGGAGACGAGCAGCACCAGGCCGACGGGAATACCGACCGCTGCCGACAACCAGGCCCGGAAAGGGAACGGTTGTGAGTCGGTTTGAATCTGGATCTGGTAATTTTCCAGGGGACCAAAGGTATTTTCGAAGGTCATCCGCTCATAGCTGGTTAAGGAGGTCCCCGCGGTCTCGTATTTGATCGCGCCGTTGTGGTCGGTTACCACGACACGCGTCTTCTGTCCGGCCTGGCTGGCGGCGGCCAGATAAATCAGCAACTCCAGCACAAGGAATGCCAGCACGGCAATCGTCAAAACAATTTTCTGGTAACGTTTACCCTCGAAAAGATCCAGTAGGCGCACTTTCTGTGACATGGCTCTCGATTCAATCGCTGCAAATAGTTAACTTGTGGAATGTCTCCAGGCTAACACCCGGCCCGGAGAGTGTCAAACGAAAACACTTTCCTCCTACATGCCTTGCGGCTGCCGCCGTTGGCGAAAATATATTAACCGGTCCGGCCGGCTTTTCAAAGCATCGCTGCCGATATTTTTCAGTGACGGGGCGGCATCCCCGAGAAAAAAACCAGCGCCCTACAGGAAGTGATGATGCCATCCCATAAGGCGCTCGATGGATCCAGCAGACATGACACGGTTTGTCGCTCGGCCGGGTAGTGACAAACCCGCGATGGGCTAGTGCGGGTTCAATTCCTTTTCTCGCGGGAACAGCGGCAAGTAGCGGTAGGCCAGCGAGATCACCAGGGCGCAATAGGCCAGCATGGCGATACCCGGGGCATACTCGTACATGGTGGGGATGTAGACCTGCCAGCTGTCAAACGGCATGACCGGGACGGCGAGAGCTTGTACGGTCATGACAAAACGGTTGATCACGACGCCGATGCAGGTGAGGGCAAAGGCGGTAAAGAGCAGTCCGTTGCGTGCCCTGGCTTGGGGAATGAGCAACATTATGGCGGGAATGATTCCGCACACGATCAATTCAACGACAAGCAACCAAATTCCGTAAGGCTCGCGGTAAAAGTCGGTCAATTTAAAGCCGAAGCTTGGGGCCAAATCGAGCGCCCAATAGAGGGTGTCGGCGATTTTCAAGACCATGTAGATTGAGAGAAAGGCGGCCACGATTTTAGCGATGAGATCGTACACGCTGCGGTCTACCAGTTGCTTCCTGCCGGCCTTTTCAATGGTTCGGCAGATCAGGGCGGTGAAGGCAGGGCCGGAGGCGACGGCGGACAGAATAAACAGGAAGAAAGTCCACGGCCAGATAAAGAAACCGGTTCGGTAGGCGAACGGTCTGCCGAACAGAACGCCGGCGACTCCACCCAGGGATCCCTGGTGAAAAAAACTGAGAAAAGTCCCGGTCAAGGCAAAAATCGCCATAATTTCGTGCAGTGAATGACCGAACAGATGCAAAGGCTTGATGGCATCCAGTTTGCGGTTTTCCAGGATGAGCGGCACGAACTCAATGACCAGCACAATGGCATAACAGGAAATACAAAAGATCACTTCGGTGAGCATGGAATGCACATTAGCATGCCAGTATCCAAACCAGCCGCGCAGAGGCTGACCGATTTCCAGCAACAAAACGGCCAGGGCGCCTGTATAACAGACAAAACCGACCACTACGGCGAGATTGATGATCTTGTAGAGCTCTTTTAAGGCCGGAAAGAAGCGTGACATCCCATAAAACAGGAAACCGGAAAAGAACGCACCAGCCCCCAGAGCGATTATAGCCAGGTCGATGGTGATGTAGAATCCAAATCCGAAGTAATCGTTCAGTCCAGTAACGTTCAAAGCCTTCAGGAGGACTACGATCCCTGCGTAGACACCCCAGCCGATTACAGCGAACAGCACCAGTAACCATCCTGCGAAAACCGGAAATGGGCTACGCTTAACTCCATCAGGAATCAATGCCTTATCCATCCGCATCCCCTCATGTATTGAAAGTCTCAGGTCAGCGCCCTCCGGGCGGGTTGCTATACTAGCTCTCGGACCGCAAATTTATCCACTTCATCCCGCTTACAGGCTTGCATTGGCCAGATTATGCAGCCATGGGTGACGGCTGAGATAGTAGACCTTGGGTTCCGTGTTGAGCTTGCTGAGCAAGCGGAAAGCGCGTTCACTTTTGGCCAACCTGGCCACTTCACTGTGCTCATCCAAGAGATTGCCAAAGGCAATGGCTTGGCTCGGGCAGGCTTCAACACAAGCCGGCGTGTAGGTCACTTCACTCATTTCAAGGCCGTCCAGATAAGCTTTGGAACGTGCAGCGTTCAGCCGATGGCTGCAAAAACTGCATTTTTCCACTACCCCGCGCATCCTGGTACTGACTTTTGGGCTGAGCATCTGCTCCATGGGCTCGGGCCAGGCCGGGTCCCACCAGTTGAAATCCCTCGCATGGTAAGGACAAGCCACCATGCAGTAGCGGCAGCCGATACAGCGCGGGTATATGTGCCCGACAATGCCTGTTGCTTCATCTCGCACCGTGGCATTGACCGGACAGACGAAGGTGCAGGGTGAATGATGAGGTGCATTGCAGTGCATGCAGGGTCGCGGCAAATAGCTGAACCGGTAGTCCGGGTGCTCGGCACCATTGTCCAGGTAGTACACTTCCATCCAGGTGATCGACCGAAGCTTATTGGACTCATCGGGGCGGAATGATATGTTGTTCTCTGCCTGGCACGCTACACTACAGGCCATGCACCCGGTGCACTTGTCCAAATCGATCGCCATTCCATAGAGAACACCGCTTTGCGTATGTCCATTGTCACTCACAGATTACCCCCCTTAAGCGCGAGCCAATTGGGCGCGGGTTGCCCAAACCGTTCCCATGCCGGTGATGGGATCCATTTGCACTTCAATGATATCGTTTATATTGATCCCTTTATCTTGGATGTATTCATCGTAGGCCGTATGTCCCAGCCCATGCACCACACAAACGGTGCCAGGGTGTGCACCCGCAAAAATGCGAATACGCACTTTAACTTCCCCTTCAGGAGTCGTCAGAGTGGCTCGATCACCCTGCTTCAGTCCCAAAGACTTGGCGGTTTCCGGATGAATCTCCACGAACAGGTCATTGCCCTTGAGCAAAAAGTCCCACAGGGTCTTGGTCATGAAGGGTGGATTGGCCAAGTACTCACTGGAAATATTGAGACGGCGGTACCCCATCATGAGCAGGGGAAAAGCCTGTGCGTCGCCAGAGGGTGTGAGGGGGGCAAAATGGGGGAGGTAGACGGCGGCGTCCTCCACATTGACGCCCCTGTTTTGCAGCGAGACGCAAGCCAGCTCATATTTGCCCGATGCGGTGTTGATCTGCTGCAGCGCATCAACGGGGGGGCCGTACCAGCACAGCCCGGACGTCAATTTGTTCCACAGGTCTTTGGGGTTCTTGTAGTTGCTCTTGGGCGCCTGCCCGGATTGCAGCGCCCAGGGTTGCACACCGGGCTTGCCGGCAAGGGCGCCGGTTCCTGCCGCGGCAAGCCCTTTGACGCGACTCTGCAAAAACGCTTCGAAATTTTTCCACGGCAGGGAACCTTTGACGGTTCCTCCAATCGTTGCCGCCAGTGCCAGGATTACGTCCCCCGTGTGTTTGGTTTGCAGGCGGGGTGGCAGAACAGGCCTGGACACCGCATAATATGCGTACGGAACGCCCGGCAGACCGATCACGTCATCGTAGCGCTCAAGAGCCATGTGATTGGGCAGAATAAGGTCGGCCTGCAGCGCGGTTTCGTCCATGTAGGAGGTGAAGGTGACGACGCTGCTGATTTTTCCCAGAGCTTCCTTGATGAGACGGTTTTCAGCCAGGCTGTACACTGGATTGGCTTCATAAATCATCAACATCTCAACAGAATAAGGGGATCCCCCGCGATTGATTGTATCCAGGAAAGCATACAGCCCATTCCCCGGCAGCGGCAGCTGTCTGGTTTGAGTCAAATCCAGCCTGGGTTGCTGCAACCCTCGATAAGCCCATTGGTCCATCTGGACTTCGGGAAGGACTTCCAGGGGAACCGGAGGTACCAGGGAAACCATACCGCCCGGCTGCATGTTGCCCTTGAGCAAATTCAAAGCCAGGAAGCTGAGATCCGAATAGATATTGTCGGGGGTTTTCCCGCCGTCTTCGCCCCAAATGGCGACCGCGTATTCCTGGGCTGCAAACTGTCCTGCAATTTCTTCAATTCTTGCCGCCGCCACGCCCGTCCATTCAGCGACCTGAGCGGGCGCATAGTTCTGCATGACCAGACTCTTGAATCCCTGCCTGGTGTTTCCGCCGGCATCGATCCAGTCTTCAAAGCCAACCACCTGGCTGGTCATGAAAAAGTCATCGTACAGATGGTTCTTAATCATCACATGGGCTATGCCCAGAGCCAGGGCACATTGCGTGCCCGGCTTTACGGCGATCCATTCATCCGCCTTGGTCGCGGTCAGGGAAAGGCGCGGTTCGATCTGCACAATCTTGGGTTGGGCGATTCCCGCCCGTTCCTGCCTCCACTGTCCGAAGACCGATTGCATGCGGGCGGGGGCGCCCCAGCCTTCGAGCAGGTTGGCACCAAAGCTCAACACATAGCTGGCCCGCTCCAGGGCAAATGCGGGAGTCGCCTCGTGCCCCAGTGTGAGCATGCAGGCCAGTTCAAGACTGTCCGCATGGCTCGGCATTTGAAACAGGTTGGGTGAACCGTAGGCGGAGAAGAATTGCCGCCACAAATGGAACATACTGCTCCGGGGGCGACCGCTGATGCCGGCAAGTCCCTGGGAATTGCCGCTCGTCCGCATTTTACCGAGTGCCGCGCCGACCTCACCGATAGCCTGTTCCCAACTGATCGGCTGAAAGCCGCTGGCATCGCCACGTGCCTTGGTTTGCTTCAGCGGTTGTGAGACCCGGTAGGGTGCGTAGAGAAACTGGCATCCGGATGCCGCCAAAGGGCATACGCCGCCCTGGTTGACGGGATTGGCGGCATTTCCTTCGATGTAAATGGCGTTTTTCTTGTTCACCAGGTGCACCTGGATTCCACAACCGCCGTCGCAAAAGAGGCAAGTGCTCGGCACTTTGCTGACCAAGCCTCTTTCAGGGGATGGCCGCCAGGACCAGTTCTGGCTCCAAATAGCAGAATCGTCTGCCAGTTTCCACGGCAATGGAGACAGGAGGGTGCCCCCCACCGCGCCCGCAGCAAATTGTAGAAATGCTCTACGACCAAATTTCATGCCATTAACCCTCTCAGTAAGGCAGCTAATGTCCCAAGCCAGGGATATCCATCAGAAAACGCGGCCGCTATTTGTGACACGTCTGGCAGGCATTGCTTGCGCCCCGCTCAGCATGGCACTTTTCGCATTCGACCATTTTCATTGTTGATTTGCTGTAACCTGTCCACCTGTTTTCATATAAAATCGGGAGCTTCTCTTCATCCGCCGTGACATCGCGATGACACTGCACGCACTCCAGTTCGGCGGCCTGGTGCGGCGCATGGCTGAAATAAACGTTGTCCGGTTGCCACCCATAAACCAGCCAGGGAATCTCGCGGTCCTTCTGAATGTATTCTTCCACCAGAATGCGCTCTTGTTCTGAATCCGTCATGGGTTCTTCATGGCACTGCCGGCAGTTTTCGATGCCAGGGGTTCCGGAGTAAGAGCCGTCCGGCAGAAAATAGTGGCAATCCTCACAAGCACTGTCCTCATGTGCTGCGTGACTGAAGTTCATGGGCTGAGTCTTTTGCGAGTAAAGGACCTTGGGAAAGACGACCCAACCCACAATTAAGGCCACGATTAAACCGGCAATGAAAAACAGTCCTCCCAACATCGTCCGGCCGGATGTGCTTCTTTTCTCTTCTTTCATAAGGCAGCCTCGGCTATTACAATCAATGTGTTTGAGTGTTCAGCAAGGTATTGATTCGTAGGCGTCGGACCTGGCATCAAAGGAGCCATAGCAAAAACATTTTTTCACAAAGGAAACGCCCCCTTTTACTCGCTTCAGCGCGCGTTTGTCAAGAAAAAATGCGGAATTACGGCCGGTTTTTGGGGTTACGGCGCAGGCCAGCGGTGCCCTTCGTCTTCCAGTGGTTGGGTGAGGTGACGGGTATAATTTATGGGTAGTCATTCCCCGGTTGCTAAAGGGCAACGCTTGTCGTTAAATAACTGGGTCAAGAACTGCCGGAAGCATCGCGCACCAGCTCGATTCTGTAAAGTGGGACGGTAGGAGAGAGGCTTCGGGAGCCGGCAGGAATTTGTTGGTGGAGCTTGAAAAAATGCGAATAATGACTTTCAATTTGCGCTTTGAAAATGACAAAGACGGCAAAAACAGTTGGTCTAACCGCAGAGGTCTTGTTGTTGAGGTGATCCGAAAATATGCTCCCTGCGTTCTGGGCACGCAGGAAGGGACGCGCAAGCAGCTTTCCTATTTGCAGGATAACCTGCCGGATTATTTGATCAGTGCTCCCGAACGAATTTTCGATGCCACCTGTCAATATCCGACTCTGTTCTATCGTGTCGCTAAGTGCGGGCTGCTGTCCGCTGGAGAATTTTGGCTTTCCAAGACTCCGCGGCAACATCGGAGCAAAAATTGGGACAGCGCCTTTCCGCGTATGATGAGCTATTCCTTGTTGCAGGACCTTGACGCCAACAGGCCATTCTGGGCGGTAGTCACACATCTTGATCACATGGGCGCGGCGGCGCGGCGCGAACAGGCGAAAATCATAGCGCACTGGGTGGCGCAGAAAACAGAACCTGTGGTGCTCATGGGCGACTTCAACGCCGTTCCCGGATCACCGGTACACGACTTGCTGGGTTCGCGCCGGACGGGGCTGCGTGACACCTGGCAGGCCCTGGGCAGACCCGAGGACCAGGCGAGCATGACGCATCATGGTTTTGCGGGCATTCCCCAAAGGGGCCGGCTGGATTGGATCATGGTGAGCGAGCAGTTCCGCGTGTGCCGGGCGACTATCGTGCGTGACCGGTTCCAAGCCGGATATCCGTCCGATCACTACCCCTATATGGTTGAACTGGAGTGGCGCCGGGAGCCCGTTTGAGCAGTGAACGAGCGTCATCGAGGTCAACCTCCGAGGGAGTCAATATGAGGGAGTACGTATGAAGGATGTTATCAGGGTTGCGATGATTCAGCCCAAACCTTACCCGACCTTCGATGATCCCAGAAATCTTGCTCACGCTTTGATCATGCTGGAAAAATGCAGAGGCGAGCAGCTGGATGTTGTCTGCTACCCGGAATATTTTCCCTATCAGGGAGATTCCGAGCTGGCAGCCGCAGCGCGGCAATACGGCACCTACATTATTGCCGGGCTGGTGGAGGCAGAAGGGGACAAACTGTATAACACCGCTACGCTGTTTGATCGAAAGGGGCGCATTTTGGGAAGACAGCGCAAGAGGAACATTGGCGTTATGGAAAGGGATCGGTTGGGTATTTCACCGGGTGACGGCGTGTTTCGCGCTTTCCCGACAGATTTCGGCAAGATTGGAATGCCCGTTTGCATCGACCTCTGGGGGCAGCCGGAGGCCGCTCGACAGCTCACCGACCAGAACGCCGACATCATCTTCAACATCAGCCTCTTCCCCGTTCTTCGCGGTCACTGGAAGCGGGCGGCACTGGTCAGGGCGTTCGACAATTTCATGCCGATCGTCGGTGTCAATACGGCGGACTATAATGCCCTGGTGCAAGGACGACGTATCCATCAACACGGGGGACATAGTTTTGCTCTCCACCCGCCGAAGCTTCTGGACCGGCATGATTTCAACCGGTGGTTCCGCAGCCTTGACCATGTGGACGAGTGGGTGCAGACGGAATTGAGCGAACTGGAGCAGATCCACATCGCTGAGATTAGCTTGAGCAGTGCGCGGCAGTTTCGCAGAGAGTTTTGGAGTCGGCTCGGTTTTCAAAGAAATTGAAGGCCTGCCGTCACTAACGTGGTATTTTTCAGTGGAATGAGGAAAGCATCTTGTTGGGTCAAATCCTCGCTGAGCTCCCGGAGATTTCCCTGCTCGAACTGGGCTGGCTGGTGATCGGCCTGGGGATGGTCTTTTTTGGGCTCAGCTTTTTTTTCTACCTGCGCAGAAGAAGTGCCATGCAGCAGACTGTCAGGCGTGTTACCCGGCAGTTCAACGGGGTGCCTGTGAGGATCCTCGCCTCCCGGGCGTATTTTTGCGGCATGAACCGCCTGTGGGACAGGCAATGGAAAGGAAACGGGGTTTTGCTGCTGACCGGGAAAAGACTCTACTTTCGCCTGTGGGAAAGAAATCTTGACCTGTCGATTCCGCTGAAGCGGGTAAGAAGGGCTGAAATAGTCTACGAACGGGGACCTTTTCTTTTACCCCGGAGGCACATCAGGGTGGTATATCAAGGCATGGACGATCATCTGAGAACCGCCACGTGGCATGCTGACAAGCCCTTTGACTGGCTGCAGATGATTCAAGAGACTCTTAGGGAGAACGGTTCACATGAAGAGGCAACACCGCAGGAACATCTATCTCACGATGAAAACGCTTGAACAGGCGCGGACGATATGGTCTGCGGAAACCTCGAGTGTGCGGGCGCCGGTCGAAACGATACCGGCGGCAATGGGATTGGGGCGCGTGACGGCCGCGCCGGTAACGGCCAGGCATTCCGTCCCCCACTATCATGGTGCGGCCATGGATGGAATCGCCGTGCAGGCTGAAGACACCTTCGGTGCGAGCGATGTCAATCCAGTGCGACTGGTGCTCGGGCACAATGCCCATGCGGTCGATACGGGTGATCCTTTGCCGTCCGGCACGGATGCGGTGATCATGATCGAACACGTGGAACAGGTCGGGGATGCAGCGGTGGAAATCAGAGGGGCGGCGTTTCCCTGGCAGCACGTCAGAAAAGTCGGTGAGGACATCGTGGCGGGAGAGTTGCTGATCCCGCAGAATCATCGACTGAGGCCCGCTGACCTGGGTGCGCTGCTGGCCGCCGGGGTCACCAGCGTGTCTGTCTTTACCCGCCCCAGAGTGTCCATACAACCCACCGGCACCGAGCTGATTCCTGCGGACCGGGCATCTCAGGCGAAGCCGGGAGAAATCATCGAGTTCAATGGCGTCGTACTGTCGGCCATGGTTGCCGAGTGCGGGGGGGAACCTTTGATGCAGCCAGGGATCGTGGACGACTACGAGAGTATCAAGCTTGCGTTGCAGCGTGCCGTGGACTCAGACGCCGATGTCGTCCTGGTCAACGCAGGTTCTTCGGCGGGTAGTGAAGATTACACGGCGGAAGCCATCGGCGAGTTGGGTGAAGTTTTTGTCCATGGCGTGACCATGATGCCCGGCAAGCCGACCATTCTGGGCATGGTCAAAGGCAAGCCGGTAGTCGGCATCCCCGGCTACCCGGTTTCGGCCATATTGGCCTTCGAACAGTTTGTTCGCCCGCTGCTCTTTGCCATGCAGGGATTGGCGCCCCCTGCGTTTGCTCACGTGGAGGCAAATCTTGGCAGAAAAATGCCTTCACGACTGGGCCTGGAGGAATTTGTCCGGGTGATTTTAGGCAGAGTTCGGGGTGATCTGGTGGCCATGCCCTTGCAGCGCGGTGCCGGGGTCATCACCTCACTGACGCGGGCTGACGGCATGTTGCAGGTGCCTCAGGAATCCGAAGGCCACGATGCGGGAGAGAGGGTTCGGATCAGACTGCTGCGCCCGGAAGAAAGCCTCGAAGACACCCTCATAATGATAGGAAGCCATGACAACACCATCGATGTGCTGGCCAACGAGTTGAAGATACGCAACAGCCGCCTGCATCTTTCTTCGAGCAATGTGGGAAGTCTCGGGGGGCTGCTGGCGGTTCGCAGGGGCCAGACACATTTTGCCGGCAGCCACCTGCTGGATACGGAAACGGGTGACTTCAATAGTTCCTACATTGCCCGCTACCTGCCGGGCGTGCCTGTGCGCCTGGTGGAGTTGACCATGCGCCGGCAGGGGCTGCTGCTGCTTGCCGGCAATCCCAAAGGGATCAAGGGCGTGGAGGATCTCCGCCGGCCGGACGTGCGACTCATCAACCGGCAGGCGGGATCGGGCACGCGGATACTCCTGGACTACCAGCTGCAGCGGCGCAATATTTCTCCTGACGACATTGCCGGGTACGATCAGGACGAATTCACCCACATGGCTGTCGCAGTGAATGTTCTGAGCGGCCGGGCCGATACCGGCATGGCCATCTTTGCGGCGGCAAAGGCTCTGGGACTGGATTTCATTCCCGTGGCAGAAGAACGCTATGATCTGGTGATTCCTGACAGCAGCTGGGATGATCCCAAAATGCAACTGGTCCTGGAGATCATCGGCACGGCTCATTTCCGCCGGAGGCTTGCCGCCCTCGGCGGCTATGACGCATCGAACTCGGGCCGGGTGGTGGGCCGCTGGGATGGGCAGAAGTGGCTGTAGAGCCGCGAGGAATGTTCCATGCCGGAGTATTCATTTGTTGTGGGTTTTTTTGAGGTTCAAGGGGAATATCCAAAGCGATGACCTTGCGAGCAGTTTGAAGATTGCACGCCGATGATCAGGAGACAGCATGGTCGAGTATGAAAACATCATCCGCATGGACGCGGAAGGACAATTGCGGGTTCCCGATTCAGTGATCATTCCATTCATCGAGGGTGACGGCGTTGGTCCGGACATTTGGCGAGCTGCCCGGCCGGTTTTCGATGCAGGGGTGGCAAGGGCTTATGGAGGCAAACGCAGCATCCGCTGGATGGAAATCTTGGCGGGAGAGAAGGCCAATCGGGAGACCGGCAGTTGGCTGCCGGAAGAAACCCTCGAGCAAATCAAGAAATGCCGCATTGCCATCAAAGGCCCGCTCACCACTCCCGTGGGAGAAGGAATCCGCAGCATTAATGTAACCTTGCGCCAGGTGTTGGACCTCTACGCCTGTGTGCGGCCGGTCAAGTACATTCCAGGCTTGCCCAGTCCACTGCGGCATCCGGAACGGGTGGACATGGTCGTGTTTCGAGAAAACACCGAAGACGTCTATGCGGGACTCGAGTGGGAGGCGGGGTCTGCCATGGCGCAAAAGCTCATCGAACTGGTCAGGCGGGAGGATGGTCGGGACATTCGGCAAGACTCCGGAATCGGATTAAAACCCATCAGCAAGTTCGGTACGGTTCGGCTGGTGCGCAGGGCGATTCAATTTGCTCTGGACCACAAGCGGCGCAGCGTGACCCTGGTGCACAAGGGCAACATCATGAAATTCACCGAAGGTGCATTTCGCAAATGGGGCTATGACTTGGCCAGGGAAGAATTTGCACAATCTGTCGTGAGCGAGGAGGAAGTCGCCGGCCGTTTGCGGGGAAAGGTTCCCGGCGACCAGCTGCTGATAAAGGACCGCATCACCGATGCCATGTTTCAACAGATTCTGCTGCGACCGGAAGAGTATGACATCCTGGCGATGCCCAATCTCAACGGCGATTACATGTCCGATGCTCTGGCGGCCATGGCCGGGGGGCTCGGCATGGCACCCGGCGCCAATATCGGCGACGACTATGCGATCTTTGAAGCCACCCATGGAACCGCTCCCAAGTACGCCGGGCAGGATAAAATCAACCCCGGATCCGTCATCCTTTCCGGGGCGATGATGTTCGATCACCTGGGCTGGGAAGAGGCTGCGACATTGGTTCGACACGCGGTGATGCGCACAATTGAGGATAAGACGGTCACGTACGATCTGGCCAGGCAAATGGAGGGAGCCAAAGAGGTGAAGAGCTCGCAGTTTGCTGAAGCCATTATCGGCAATATGTGATGCCACCAGCACCCGGCACGAGGGCTGGGGCAGCGATGGCTAATCATTATCGGATCGTTGACAACCAGCCAAGAAGTCTTACTATATCCTCGAACAGGAGCGGTGAGACGGGTGACCTCGATTGGTTAAGTGTATGAAAAAAACGGATCGTGACGAATGGAAAGATGGAGGTTGCCATGAACATGAACGTAAATATCGATGAACTGAGGAAGCAGAGACGCCCTCTTTGGATGACAAACTATGGTCAGGAATCCTATGCAGACATGCTGGGAGGCGGTGGTGACGTATACTTTGACAGGCTGTATCCCGAATGGATGAGAGATTACGGTAGCGAATATTCCGATGAGGATGAGGCGTAACACCTGCTGCCGGGTGAGCTATGGATTGACCGGTGTTATTTGCATACTCCGCCCAAAGTCAAGGGACTTTGGGCGGTTTTATTAGTTCCCCCCTCCTTTGCAACACCTCCCTGCACAATGCTGGCAAGGGTGCAGCATCTTCCGCGGCACAACTTGGATCGTGTCACAACCTGAATCGTTGACTTTCTGGTTCACATTTTGTAACAAGGTGCGTGAGCGCTAAAAAGAGCAACATTGTGACCCCATAGCCGCGCCCAAATTTGACCTCCAGCCATGTGCCACTCCGAGGTTTCGAGGTGCTTCTCTTCCACACGGGAAGAGAATGTGCGGTTGATTTCCCTAACGCAGGAGCAGACACGTATGATGCGAATTGTCAAATTGACGACGCTTAGCTTGCTGGCCCTTTCCGTTTACAGTCTTCCCACGGTTCACGTTCCATCCCGGTTAGCCGGTCTTACCCCGACCTTTCATCAGGTGACGGTGACCGCCTATACCAATACTTCTTCATGTGGCAAAGGAAACCCCAATGTTACGGCTTCAGCCGTAAAGATTAATCCGAGCCATTACCGAAGGCTGGTGGCATTGAGCAGCGACCTTGCCAAACTTTACGGCTTCGGGGATCGGTTTCAATTGTGGATCAACAAGAAACTCTACCAGGTCACTTTCCTGGATTCCATGGCGAAGAAACACCGCAAAAAAGTGGATCTGTTGCTTCCTTCCGTTGAGGCTTGCCGAAAGTTTGGAAAAAGATCAGGGGTGCTGATTCCTCTCAATGAAACGTAATTCCCGGCTCTCCAGAGTGTTCAAGAAAATGAGTTCGGCTTCCAGGTAGGCGTTGGGTTGCGTCACGCGAAACGCGTAGCTTAACCCAACATACACCGAGAATATTATCTTGGAAGCTGTAAAGTGCTCCCGCCCGGGACCTTGTACTGACCACAGCCATTTTGCTCCAGAAGGCAAAGCCCATCCGGCCGCTTTCTGTGATCAGAGCGGAGGACATCCAGCGTTTGCGGGAACGGCTGTGCGGGCGAACTGTGCAGGCGGCTGGCCGGGGTGCTGAGATGTCAGGAAAACATGTCCAATCCACCGCGAACCGTAGCTGTCATTGGAGCAACCGGCTATGTGGGCGGCCGGCTGGTTCCAGCGCTGCTCAAGAAGGGCCATCACGTTCGAGCCGTGGCCCGCTCCTTGGAAAAATTGCGCTGCCGATCTTTCGCCGCCTCGCCACAACTGGAAATCGTCGCGGCCGACGCTCTTGACGAAAACCGGTTGGGCGAGGCGATGCGAAACTGCCGGGTCGCCTATTATCTGGTCACCCATGCGGGGACGACGAGGGGTGACGTGGCGCACAAAAACCGCAAAGCGGCCCGGAATATGGTCCGTGTTGCAGAACGCGCGGGGCTTCACCGGATCATTTATCTTGGTGGCCGGTCAGCGCAAGACAGCTTCAAGTCTTCCGGGCACCTGGGTTCGCGCGGGGACGTCGGGTGGATTCTTGCCTGTGGAAAGGTGCCGGTCACCTGGCTCAAGGCCGCACCGATTCTTGGATCGGGCAGTCTTTACTTTGAAATGCTGCGTGCTCTGGTCGAGCGACTGCCGGTGTTGCCTGCCCCCCGGTGGACGGTTACCCCGGTGCAGGCCATCGATATCGGCGATGTCATCGCCTGCCTGCTGGAGTGTCTCGACAACCACGCCACGATCGGCCGGACCCTCGACATCGGCGGCCCCGAAAGCGTTAGTTGGCGGGATGCTTGTGTCGTTTATGGGGAGGAAGCGGGTCTGCCCGGAAGAATCATCATTCCTGTTCCTGCAACGGCCCCGCGTTTGAGTGCGTACGGGATCAGCTGCGTCACGCCGGTACCGATGCGCCCGGCGCTTTCTTTCATCGAAGGATTACTGGATGATGCCGCGGTCGATTACAACCGGGCAAGACAACTCATCGGCGTGGACATGACCTCTGTGCGCCATGGCATTCGAAGGGCGCTGCAGGAGACCAGGCAGCAACTGACGCAAACGTGTTGGAGCGACGCCGGAGAAATCAGACCTCCAGAATGGCTGGCCTGTTCGGCAGCCAGGTTCGGTTCGGCCAATATCTATGAATGCAGCTACAGGGCGATCCTCGAGTGCCCGCCGGAGGAGGTTTGGCGTTTGCTGAAAGCGGCTGGGGGGCGCACCGGCTGGTACTTCGGCAATAGTCTGTGGAAAGCGCGCGGCTTGGTGGACCGGCTGCTTGGTGGAGTGGGTTTGAGCCGCGGCCGGAGGAGTCAGGAAGAGATCCGTACGGGCGATGCACTGGATTTCTGGCGGGTGCTTTTGGCTGAAGAGAATGTGCGGCTCATCCTGTTGGCCGAAATGAAGACGCCGGGCGAAGCGGCCCTGATATTCAGTTTGAGACGCTTGCAGGATGGCTGCGAGTTGGTGCAGACGGCCCGCTTCCTTGGCCGAGGCGTGGGCGGCTTATGTTACTGGTATGCCATGGCTCCATTTCATGCCTTCCTGTTTCAAGGGATGCTGAAAAATATAGCGTATCGAGCGGGTTGCGGCCTGCGGGCGGGTCCCGAAAAGTTTGTGGGACCACACGAAAGCTGCCGCCTGCCGAGCAACTGGGGGCAACCCAACTAGTTTTTGGTTTGGGTTTCGTGTCGCCGCGTGTGTATCAGATCGATCATTATACACTTGTGTCTCAGGAAACACCCCGGGGTTGCCGGGGTGACCCGGGGTGCTCCACAGGCACCCTTGCGGGGCCGCTGGTGAGGACCGGAGAAAAGCATGGAATCTCCTTGTTTACTCCCTCTGTGAAGCCTGCCGGGGGCCGGCCGCCGGCGTGCGGGAGAGTCATTTTCGGGAGCCTTTGGCATGGTTTGTGCCTATTGATTTGACAAGGGGGCGTGCCAAATGGGCACGGTATGAACGGCAACAGGATGGATATTCGAGCACCATTCATGTGGCTCGATGCAGAGCGCTGGTCAGTGCTGTTGTGTGTGTATTGACAGATTTTGGAGGAGTGATTGTATGCCAAGTTTGAAAGGATCGCAGACGGAAAAAAATCTTTTGGCCGCTTTTGCCGGTGAATCGCAAGCGCGAAATCGTTACACTTTTGCTGCAAGTATTGCAAAAAAAGAGGGTTTCGAGCAGATCAAGAATATTTTCCTGGAAACTGCGGAGAATGAAAAGGAACATGCCAAACTGTTTTTCAGGCTGCTGGAGGGAGGCGAGACGATCATCACCGCCGGTTATCCGGCCGGTGTGAACGGGGACACCCTGACGCAATTGAGGTCCGCTGCAGAAGGCGAAAAACTCGAGTGGACCACTCTTTACGCCGGCTTTGCAGAGGTCGCCGCACAAGAGGGCTACAAGGAGGCGGAACAGGTTTTCAAGCACGTGGCGGAAGTGGAAAAATGGCATGAACGCCGCTACAACAAATTGATCGAAGCGGTCGAGGGGGGCCGAGTTTTCAGGAAGCAAGACAAGGCTCACTGGAAATGCATCAATTGCGGACGTGTGCTGGAGGCAACGGAAGCCCCGGAAAAATGCCCCACCTGCCAGCATCCGCGGGCGTTTTTTGAGCTTCTGGCGGAAAATTATTAGGCGGTGAGCACCATCTGAAAATCCACGCTATGCTCAATCGGCTTGACGCGCAGGCGACACGTCGAGCCGATTTTTCCCGCAGCAATTCCCCCGCCGGCCATCGACATCGCTACTACCGGCCTCCCTGGCAAGCGCGCAGCTGTTCGAGCTTTGCCATGGCCTGGCCGTTCGCCAGTGCTTGCTTGGCCAGGTCGGTTCCTTGTCGATAGCCGGGCGCAAGACCCGCTGCATACAGCGCTGCAGCGGCATTCATGCAGAAGAAGTCGGCTGTCGGCGTGTCGTAGTGGCCACGCAGAACATCCATGATGGCTGCAGCGTTTTGATGGGCGTCCGCCCGGCTGCTGATTTTACTGAAATCGACCATGGGCAGTCCAAAATCTTCCGGGGTGACTTCGTACGTATTGATGGTCCCATTGCGCAATTCCACGACTCTGGTGGGGCCGGCTAGGGAAAACTCGTCCATGCCAAGGGAGGGGTCCATGCCTTCCACCATGCCGAACGGCGCAAGGGCGACAGACATGTTGATTTCCTTGAGCACCGCAATGAGCTGGTCGCAAACCTGAGGTGCATAGGCGCCGATCACGATGCAGTTGTTCTGTTCACAGGGGCGCGTCAGCGGTCCGATGATGTTGAAGGCGGAAGTGAAGCGCATGACTTGAATAAGGCGCGCCCAGCCGGATTTTAGGAACAGCTCGCCGGGCAGATAACAAATGCCGTATTGGGTGAGGCATTGTTCCGCCTGCTCCAGAGGTGCGTTCAAATCGATGCCGAAAATCTCGAAAATGTCCGACGCACCTGACACGCCGGTGACCAGCCTGGCTCCCTTCTTGGCAACGGTCAGGCCGCACCCGGCGGCTATAAGAGCGGCGGGAGTGGAGCAGTTGATGGTCTTGAGCGGGTCCGATCCGGTTCCCACAATGTCGCACACAGGGCCACTCAACTGCGTGTGGATTTTGGCGGTGTCATACCGATCCAGTGCGTCCCATGCGCCCGACAGTTCTTCCGTCGTGGGCCCGCGGGTGATATGAGCCATCAGGAACGCTCCCTGTTGAAGTTCCGGCTGCTCGTTCAAAATGACTTGCCGGTAGGCTTCCGAAGCTTCCTCACGGGTCATGCATCGGTGTGCCGCCACGGCGCATATCAGGCGACCGAATTCCCTCAATTTATTCTCTTCGATCATCATTTGTCCTCGATCTTATGCCAATTTAACCACAAACTTCAGTGTCTTCCCTGCAAGGATTTGCCGCAGCGCATCCTCAACCTCATTCAGGCCGATGTGCCGCTCGATCAGCAGATTCACCCGCGCTCGATGGTTCCAAAGCAACGTCACCGCCTCCTGAAGCTGTGATGAAGTACAGCCATAGGCGCCCACCATGCGCAACTGGCGGTAATGGATCTCGTTGATGACCTCGACGGGAATGGCTGCCGCGTTGGTGATGCCGCTGAAAACGCAATAACAGCCGGCGGTTGTGAGCCGTTTAATCCCCGCGGAAATGGCTTCACGCGCAGGCGCTGCGTTGATGACCGCGTCAAATGCCAAGTCCGATCGGTTGTCGTGGGAGGCTATGTTCAAGCCCTTTCTGAATTGGTCGCTGCGCTTCAGTTTGGAGTCGCTCCGTTCGCTCATCCAGGTTGCTGCACCTCGTGCGGTGGCTGCCATGGCCATCAGCAGTCCGACGGGACCGGCGCCGTAGATGAGGAGCTTTTGGCCGCCGCGCAGGTTCGTTTGCTCAATTGCGTTCAGTGCACAGGCCAGCGGCTCCGCCAGGCACGCCAGCGCATCGGGCAGGTCGGCGGGGAGAGGAATCAGGCTGGTTCTTGGTACGGCGACAAACTCGGCCAGGCCGCCGTTCCTGTGAAACCCCAGGATCTGCATTTGTCTGCAGAGGTTTTCCCTTCCGTTCCGACATTGAGTGCAGCTTCCACACGAACTGCCGGGCCAGACAGCATAGCGTTGTCCTGTGGCGACCTCGACTCCACAAATTTCGTGGCCGAGAACTCTCGGGAGCGTCAAGTCGCGATGCCCCTGAGCGAACATTTTGGCATCGGTTCGACACAGGGCACAGCGGGTTACCCGTAACAACACCTCGCCCGGCCCCGGTTGTGGGAGCGCTGTGTGGGTCGGGATCAGGGACCCCGGCTGCTTGAGCTGCAGGCATTTCATGACCGTTGCCGACTGCCGAGGCGGTGCACCGTTTGCCGGTCCGTTTGCGCTCTGGTCTATCACGGCGGGGTCAGGGGGCGGGCGGGACGGTTGGCGGAGATGCCGAGATTTGCCGCAAAATTGGGGATATTTTGTGGAGAAAGTTGATCGGTCACATAGAACTTGAGAAATCTTGCGTCACTCAACAGCTGCAGTATGTAGCTCATGTGTCCCATACAGCCGCTGGAATCCAGTTGGCGGATGGCCAGTTGCACCTGTTCTGCAGCTTCCCACGCCTGACGATGGACAGTCGGACCGGTGGTTCCGCAGCGCTGAATGGAATACAGCCTGCGGCAGCTGAAGGGGCGCACAGGATAAATCATACAGCTGTTGTCAGCCAGCAAAAAGGCACAGCGGGCGAATTTGGATTCCCGCTTGGTCTTCCTGTTTTGCTTCAGCCGCTTCTGCACCTCTTTTTGAACGGCTGCATCAAGGGATTTCAACTGCTTGAGGATGATCATGCCTTCCAGAGTGACAATGTCCACTCGGCCTACCGATGTGCAGCAGTCAGCACAGCCCTTCTCGCACACTGCGGAGGCGAAAAAGGGCCTGGCGAGCTCAGCGTATTTGTCGTAGAGCGCAAAAAGCCGTGATTTCTTTGCTTCGATGTTCATGGTTCAGTGTCGTTTACACCCGCTTGCACTTCACGAAACCTTGTGACGCTTGCGCAGTCGTTCCATTTCCCGGGCCTCTTCCTTGCGCTTCAGGGTCTCGCGCTTGTCGAACAGCTTCTTGCCGCGCGCCAGAGCCAGCTCAACCTTTGCCCTGCCCTCTTTGAAATAGACCTTCAGCGGAATCAGGGAAAAGCCTCGCTCTTGGGTTTTCCCCAGCAGGCGTTTGATCTCGTAGCGGTGAAGCAGAAGCTTTCTTACCCTCTCCGCTTCGTGATTGTCGTAGGAAGCGTGTGTATAGGGACTTATGTGAAGTCCGTAGAGATAGATTTCTCCTTTTTTCACCCGCGCATAACTGTCCTTCAAATTGGCCCTGCCCTCACGCAGGGACTTCACCTCGGTTCCCAAAAGCACCATACCCGCCTCGAAAGTCTCCAGGATTTCGTAGTTGTGATAGGCTTTCTTATTTTGACAAACCAGGCGAATCCCTTTGCCCTTGATTGCCTCTTTTTTCTGACCCATGGCATACCCGTATCGGACTGTTAGACCGATCCTGCGAATTTTGTTCAGCGTCTGCGAATGTGTGCAACACCCTTGGGAATCAGATCGCTTGGATCGAACACGCGAAATTCTTCAGGGAAATTTTTCAGCATCATTTCCTGCAACAGTTCATTGATTTCTCGAGCCGTTCTAAAACCTAAAATTTTCTTAACGAAACGGCGGCAGGATTTCAACCGGGAACGGCATATCAGATTCTTGACTCGCGGAACCGCCTGTGGGTTCATGCTCAGGCTGTCCAGATTGAGTCCAAGCAAAATGGGCACATAGAGAGGTTCACCGGCCATTTCTCCACAGATGCTCACCGGTATTTTGGCTTTGTGCCCGGCATCGACCGCCTGCTTGATGAAGCGTAAAACCCCGGGATGAAGCGGCTCGTACAAATAAGCCACGTGCTCGTTGACGCGATCGATGGCGAGGCTGTACTGAATCAGATCGTTGGTGCCGATGCTGAAAAAATCCACCTCTTTGGCCAACAGATCCGCCACGGCAACCGCCGAAGGGACTTCGATCATGACCCCCAGCGGCATCCGGTCGTCGAAGGGAATCCGTTGCCGGCGCAGTTGCTCCTGGACTTTCCGCACCATGCCGAGAACTTCGTGCAGTTCACCAATCCCCGAGACCAGGGGAAACATCAATTTGAAGTTGCGGGCCACGGCGCTGGCCCGCAAAATGGCTCGTATCTGTGTTTCAAACAGGTCCCGGTACTGCAGGCACAGGCGAATTGAACGCAGACCGAGGGCCGGGTTGGTTTCCTCCAGCTTGGGGAACCAGCTGGTCAGCTTTTCGGCTCCCAGATCCAGGGTCCTGATGGTGACCTGATGCGGTGCCATGAGCTCCGAGAGCTCTCGGTACTCGTTGTATAGGGCCTCTTCATCCGGGAGATCGGTGCGATTCATGAAAAAGAATTCCGTTCGGTAGAGCCCGATTCCTTCAGCCCCATTGTCTTTGACCGCAACCACTTCCTCCAGCAGCTCGATGTTGGCCTCAACCTTAATGAGAAAGCCGTCTTCCGTACGCGCCGGCAGATGCGACTTGCGTCGAATTTCTTTGAGATACGTCTCCAGCTGGTCCTGGCGCTCGTAATAGTAGCTGATTTCTTCTTCGCTCGGATTGATGATGATATTGCCCGAAGTCCCGTCCACAATGACAATATCGCCCATCTGTACCTGCTTGCTCGCCACTTCGGCGCCGACTACGGCGGGAATGCCGAGAGAACGGGCGATAATGGAGGTATGCGAGGTGCGTCCGCCCATGTCCGTCACCAGGCCGAGTGTGCGCTCGAGCTGCAGCTGCGCGGCATCGGCGGGTGACAGGTCGTGCGCCACAATGATGACGCGTTCTTTGATGGCATTGAGGGCGTCGTGCTCTTTACCCGAAAGATTGCGCAGGATGCGCTCTCCGACTGCGTGGACGTCGGCAACGCGACTCTGGATGTATTCGTCCTCGACGGTGCTGAATACCTCCTGCGCTTTCATCAGGGCGCGGATCAACGCCCAGTGAGCATTCAGTTTGTCGGTTTGAATGAGTCGCAACGTTTCGTCGTAAAGCAAATGATCGCGCAGGATCATCTGGTGTACTTCCAAAACGTTGGCATGTTCCTTCAAGTCGGGATGAACTTTTGCTTTTAACAGCTCCAAGTCCTGTTCCGCTTTATTGACCGCGTCCTCAAAGCGTTTCACTTCATCACTGACGGCCTCTGCCCCAAGCAGCGTGTAGTAGGGAATCGGAATGCGGCCTCGCTCCAACAGATAGGCCTTGCCTATCGCGATGCCCGGCGATACCCCGATGCCGGTTATGGTTTTTGACGCTTGCTCCATCAGCTAAATTTCCACATTATAGACAGCTCGGATTGAACCCGGTAGATTCGAGACGTATGATCTCGCCTGCGGCAGGATTAATTTAAGGCCGGAATGGCAGACAGTTCTACATCTAGTTGAATAATGAACCGACGGCAATGGAAACTGGAATCAAACTTCCCCAAACTTGGTCTGAAATAGAGCGGCCAGAGCAGCCATGGCTTGAACGGCATCGGGACCTTCGGTATGGACGTGAACCGTGCTGCCGTGGGGGCAAACCAGAGTCATGATATCCAGGATGCTCTTGCCGTTGACTTTGTGATTGTTTCCGCTCTTGGATATCCAGATTTGAGACTCAAATTGATTGGCCACTTTAACAATTTGTGCTGCAACTCGAGCATGAATACCCAGCCTGTTGGAAACAATGAATTCCTGTTCCAAAACCAGCATTCTCCAAAAAGGCACGATGATAACCGCTTTTCCTCCAACTCCAAATCCCGCCGTCTCTTAGCATATGAGACATGCTAAGTCAACTCCGGTGCAACTCGAACCGGGCATCATGAAAGGCCGGCGACACTCGGGTCCAACTCGGTCGTGCGCGGAAGATCCGGCGGTCGAAGGATTCAATCCCCAGCCCTCTCTTGCAGCTGGGCAGAAGCATGCCTTTGCAGGTAGTCCGACACCAGCCTGACGAGCGGCACATGATAGAGCATGGCCAAATGGCTGAGCGGTTGACATTCCTGGTGAGTCCACCCCGCATGGGCCACTTGGCACGATTCGTTGGGCAGCACCATGTTGTCGATGGGCGAGTATACGGCCAGGCGTGGGATGTCGGGCGGCTCGTCTTCCGGCTCCAACGCGGCCAACAGCTTTCCCCGGTAGCAGAGACTCCTGGCCAGTTTGAGGGAGCCGAGGGCGGCCAGTTTCGAACCCTGGTGGGGCGCTCCCAGGGTGACGGCCGCCGCAATTCTGTGCGTGTTGTGGGGATCTTCAGCATAGGCGCGCACCAGCAATCCTCCAAGACTGTGGCCGATCAGAACCAGCCGCTGGCCCGGGAACACCCGGCCTACCGCCTGAACTTTCCGATCAAGCTTGTTCAGTATTTCCTGGAAGCTGGTATTCAAGCTGCCGTACCCGAAGGCATAAATATTTCGAAAGCCGTTTCGCCTCAACACATAGCGATACAGGATCCAGGCGCTGACATTGTGAAAAAGGCCGTGGATGAGAATGATGGGGGGGTGCGGGCATGACGTGTCGGGATGCGGTTCCCACAGCTTGCGCCAGAAGCGCAACGGGTAGCATAGAACGGTGAGGTTTTGGCTCACGAAGCTGGTGACAATGCCCCGCAGTATCCATCCGGCCACTCTGTTTTGCGAGCGTTGCCGCAGGCGATCCAAATGGGGACCGTTGAACGTCTCGTACCAGAAAAACGCGTAGGTGAGCAGAGCAAAGCCCAGCAGCGCGCTCAAATAAACACACAGCGCCATCAAAAAGAGGATGCCCACGGTCATGCCTCCCGGTCTCCAAAAAAAGACGCTATTTCTTCAAGGTTTTCCACCACCCAGTCCGGCGGTTGTTTTTCTCCCCGCAGCAGTTGTGCAATCGTTGATTTTTCCCTGGCGGGTTGATTGAGCAGCCAAATGGTGCGCATGCCTGTTTTTATGGCGGGCGCCATGTCCAGCTCGTAACTGTCTCCAACCATCCAGCAGTGCTGCGCAGGGATTCCCATGGTGCGCAGGGCGTGATGGAAAAACCGCACATTGGGCTTCTTGCAGCCCACCTGATAGCTCAAAAACGTGTGATCGATCAGTTCCAGCATTTCGGCACAGGCCCCGCGAAGCCCCTCGTAGAAGGGGTGCCACATGTTGGAGAGCAGCGCCAGTTGGAAGCCCCGTTGCTTTAATGTTCGCAACAGAGCCGCAGCGCCGCCCATTTCCTCGATGGCGACCGTCTGCCGTTGCCAGATCTTTTCTACACTCTCCTCGATTTCTGCCTGACTGCGATGGGGCAGCCTTTGTTTGAGAACGTCGGCCAGTGCGGCGGGTCGCTCGCAAAAGTGAGTCATCAGCAGACGTCCGGCCTGCTTGGTTTCCTTTGCTGAGAGCCGCAATTCTGCGCCCAGCAGTCTCCGGGCGGAAGGCTCCGATCCTCCGACCAGAGTATGGCCGACATCAAACAACACCGCTTTCGCCCTCTCCCTCACTACTGTAATCCTCACCCGTTGATGCAGACTCCGATTAGACAATGCCCGGTGTTTGGACTATCATAAGGTCTGCTGATAGCCCCCTGCCCAGTGCAGCACCATGGTTTCCATCCGGAAACCTCCTCGCCCACAGGGTGAGAGAAGCCATGGGTTTTCGGATGGGTACGGCATAGATTACATCATCTGGAAGCGGAATAGCAAATGAGCCGAGCAAAATATAACATCGCATACTACATCACCCCTCATGGATTCGGACATGCGGTTCGTTCCCTGGAAGTCATCCGCACCTTGATGCGGCGTGACACGCAAATCGAGGTGACGATCGTGTCTGATCTGCCGGAATTCTTGATCGAACAGAACCTCGAGGGCCCGGTGACTCTGAGGAAGCGGAAATTGGACATCGGACTGGTTCAGCTGGACAGTCTGCGCTTTGATCTGGAAGCGACCTGGCAGGCTTTGCGGCAGCTGTACCATCAAAGGCATTCTATCATCGCGGAAGAAAGGAATTTTCTTCTGAAAAACGAAATTCAGCTGGTCGTATCCGACATTCCCTTTTTGGCTTTTCATGCTGCGGATGACGGCAACATCGCCAACCTGGGACTTGGCAATTTCACCTGGGATTGGATCTACCAGGCGTATGCCTCCGAGGATTCACGCTGGAGGCCTTTGATCGAGTGGATCCGGGAAGGTTACAGCCGGTGTGAGCTGTTTTTGCGGTTGCCCATGCACGGGGACTGCTGCGCCTGCCCAAAGGTGCTCGACGTTCCCCTCATTGCCCGCAAAGCGAAAAGAGAACCGGCCGTTACCCGTGAAATCCTGGGGTGTGCGCCCGATCAGCAAGCGTATCTCATATCATTCTATGCGTTGCAGCTTGATCGGCAGGCACTCCGTCGCATAGAAAAAATCGAGCACGCACTGTTTTACTACAAGCATCCCACTTGCTACCCGCTGAAAAACGGCCGCTGCCTGGATGACTTCGACGTATCCTACGTGGACGCTGTGGCGGCCATGGACGGAGTCATAACCAAGCCCGGCTTCGGGATTGTCGCCGATTGTCTGGCTCATGGGACGCCGGTCATCTATGCGGACAGGGGCCATTTCCCCGAATACGATGTTCTGGTTGATGCCCTGCACACTCATCTCAATTGCCTGCATCTGCCGTCCGAAGATTTATACCGGGGGCGCTGGGAAGCCTGCATCAGGCAATTGGAGAGTCAACCGCGGCGGCGTCCTGAAATAAGAACAGACGGTGCGGCGGTTTGCTCCGATCTGATCCGCAGTGCGCTGGCACTTTCCTGTCAAGATGCCGCGCAGGGACTGGTGGCGGTGCCCATTGAGGATTCCCTGGACTTGCACACGTTTCAGCCCGGAGAGGTCAAAGCCCTTCTGCAAGATTATCTGGAGGCGGCTCATGCAAAGGGCTTCAGGGAGGTTCGAATCATTCACGGAAAGGGCCGTGGGGTGTTGCGCAACTGCGTGCATGCCATTTTGACCCGGCACCCGCTGGTGGCTTCCTTCCGTTCGGCTGATCCCGCAGGCGGCGGCTGGGGCGCAACCCTGGCCCGTCTGAGCGGCGTGGAACACGACCGCCGCTGAGGCTCGCCCTCATTCCCTTCCATAGCCACCGCGATGATCTCTTGGAATCCGGAATCCTCTCCCTGCAAACTGGATCATTGTCTCGCGGCCGAAATTTCGTAACGACTGATGCGCGGGTTGGGCTTGATGGTGGCCATCACAGCAAAGAGATGACCGCGAATGCCCAGTTTTTTCATGGTCTTGGCATCCAAATCCAGCTTGTACACATCACACGCCTGCCTCTGCAGGACGTTTCCTTCCGCATCATAAAGGCTGAGCAAAAACCGGCGAATTTTGAGTTCGTCCCTGCTGCTGAGGATATTTTGCATGACCAGCAGCAGGCCGTCTCCCTTGAGACGCACGAGGTCGGTAAAATCTCCCTGGTTGGAAAATATGGGCCCCCGGATCTGCTCACCTGTCTGATGCGATTGGGTGGTCGCCAGCTTTTCCAGCAAAAGGATGCTTTGTTCAGGGCTTACCCTCTCAAGGTGAGGTGGTGCCGGGGTTTCCTTGTGCACTATTTCCGCCAGTGTCTTTGTGCGTTCGTCGCCGTCGGATTGGACCATGACCTCGGGATCAAATTCGCGCATGGTGACAATTTCTTGAACGGATGTGACATGGGTCTTGGGAATTCCTGCCACTCCACCCGGCATTTCGAACTTGATTTCCCCATTCTCTTCCCAGTAGTAAGGGACTTCGATGGAGGTGCCGTTGGACAGGTTGATTCTCAGCGGTCCGCCCAGGGCCGCCGATGGCAGCACGGCACAGCACCAGCAGAGTAGGGTTGCCCACAGGTATGTTGTTTTTTTTCTGCCTGGCAGCTTCATGGCGTCTATCCTTTTTTGGCTTTGCTAGCGGCGCTGTTTTCGGGTATAGACAATTACACTTCAGTGTGCCGATGGCACAAGGCACAGTACGGCACCACACAATCAAGTGGCCGAATTCCGTAGGTTGGGCAGAGTCACACGGTACGCGTGATGAAACCCGACATGGGCTGGGCCGGCAACAACCTTTGCTGGGTACTGTCAGGCGGTACGCGTGACTCCACCCGACCTGCACCGTCGCAGGTGCGCTGCATTTTGGACACGCTATCGGCTGGAGCCGTAGTCAGTTCCATGACCGGTCCATGGCGGCTTAAACCCTCAACCCAAGACGAATCAGGAGCGATCTGAACTCGATGGATATCTACATTTCAGGATCTCTGGCCTACGATCGCATCATGGATTTTCCAGGTCATTTTGCCGATCACATTCTACCCGATAAAATTCATGTGCTCAATGTTTGCTTTAACATCAATGCTCTCGTGGAAAAGTTCGGCGGAACCGCCGGCAATATCGCCTACACCCTGGGAGCCCTCGGTGAAAAGCCGTTTATCGTCGCCACAGCCGGAGATGATTTTGAGCACTACGAGACCTGGCTGAACCAAAACCAGCTGCCGACCAGGTGGATCAAGCGCATTCCCGGAGTGGTCACGGCCGGAGCGTACATCACCACCGATTTGGACGACAATCAGATCACCGCGTTCAATCCGGGGGCCATGGCGCACGAGGCCGATCTGCCCGCCCTGGACGGGGGGCAAAATGACGCCGTGGTGTTGATTGCCCCCGGCAACAAGACGGATATGGCCCATTTTGCCGAGCGCGCACGGCGCCGGCAGACCCCTTTTATTTTTGATCCCGGCCAAAGCCTCAACATCTGGCAGGGCGACGAGTTGCGGGCAGCCGTCGCCGGGGCCCTTTGCTTCATCTCCAACGATTACGAGCTGTCGCTGTTTCTGCAGATGACAGGCTGGTCCATGGCTTCCATGTACAAGCATGTGCAGGTGGTGATTACCACCCGGGGACCGCATGGGAGCGTGCTGGATATTCAGGGAGACAAGGTGCTGATTCCGGCTGTTCCGGTCAAGGAGGTGTGCGATCCGACAGGAGCCGGGGATGCTTACCGAGCGGGTTTGCTGAAGGGCTGGAGGCTGGGCATGGATTGGCCGACATGCTGCCAGATGGGCAGTGTTGCGGCAACCTATGCCGTCGAGCACTACGGCACTCAGGAACACCGCCTGGAATGGACGGACTTCTGCCAACGCTATGAAGCCCGGTTTGGAACGCTGGCCTGCTGACAGGCGGCATCGGCCCATGACCCCGGCTCAGTACCGCGCCACGCACTGGACTGTCCGCAATGCAAGGCTGTAGAAGGTTGGGTTTCGTCTGATATCAAGTTCCGGTTAACAGCTGTTGCTGCCTGAGATGTTTGATTTGGTCCCTTATGCCGGCGGCTTTTTCGAATTGCAGCTGAGCGGCTGCTTCCTTCATGGCTTTTTCAAGTTTCCTGATGGCTTGATCCAAATCGAGGTCCGCTGAGATTTCAAACAGCGCTTGAGGTTCCTGGACAAAATCCGCGGGACCCGCCGCATCGGTTTTGTATTCGGCCAGGATATCCGCAATTTTCTTCTGGATGGTGCGCGGCTCGATGCCGTGCTCCCGGTTGTAGGCAAGCTGAATCCGGCGCCGGCGCTGCGTTTCGCTGATGGCTCGCTGCATGGAGTCGGTCACTCTGTTGGCGTACAGAATCACCAGCCCCTCAAGGTTTCTGGCGGCGCGTCCCGCGGTTTGAATGAGAGAGCGGTCGGAGCGCAGAAAGCCCTCGTTGTCTGCGTCCAGAACGGCCACCAGGGAGACTTCCGGGATGTCCAGGCCTTCCCGCAGCAGATTGATTCCCACCAGGACGTCATACACTCCCAGGCGCAAATCCCGCACCAGCTCGATGCGCTCGATGGTGTCGACATCCGAATGCATATAGCGCACGCGGATATCCAGATCGGTCAGGTATTCGGTCAAATCCTCGGCCATGCGCTTGGTCAGGGTGGTGACCAGGACCCGCTGGCCCGCTCCCACTCGCTTTCTTATCTCTGCCAGCAGGTTGTCCACCTGGAAGTCGGCGGGTCGGACTTCGATCCGGGGATCGATCAGGCCGGTCGGGCGGATGATCTGTTCCACCACACGGCCGGCGCAGCGGCTCATTTCATAAGGCCCCGGGGTCGCCGACACATAGATCACCTGGTTGACCTTGCGCTCGAATTCGTCAAAGGAGAGGGGGCGGTTGTCCAGAGCCGAAGGCAGGCGAAATCCGTAGCGCACCAGAGTCTCTTTGCGCGAGCGGTCCCCGCGATACATGCCGCGCAGCTGAGGGACGGTGATGTGGCTTTCGTCAATGAACAGCAGCCAGTCGTCCGGAAAATAGTCGATCAGAGTGGCCGGCGGCTCACCCGCCCTCCTGTTGTCCAGGTGCCTGGAATAATTTTCGATTCCACTACAGTAGCCGAGCTCCAAAAGCATTTCCAAATCAAACCGGGTGCGTTCTTCAATGCGCTGTGCTTCCAGCAGCCTGCCCTCCTGATGAAAAGTCTCGAGGGCCATGGAAAGCTCCGCCTTTATGGCCTCGATGGCCCTCTCGAGATTGCCTCGGGTGGTGACGTAATGGGTGCCCGGATAGATGGCGATGCTGTCCAGCGTTCGCAGGGTCCTCCCGGTGAGAGGGTCCACTTCTTTGATGCTGTCCAGTTCGTCGCCGAAAAACTCCACCCGCAGAGCACGATCCTCTTCCCATGCGGGGAAAATTTCCAGCACATCGCCTCTGGCCCGAAAAACGCCCCGGTGAAAATCGACGTCGTTGCGTTCGTATTGAATTTCCACCAGTTTGCGCAAAACCTGTTCGCGCGGAACTTCCATACCGGTTTTGAGCTCGAGCAGCATTTCCTGGTAGGTTTCCGGGGAGCCCAAACCGTAAATGCACGAGACGCTGGCCACGATGATCACGTCGCGCCGTTCCAGCAGGGAGCGTGTGGCCGAATGGCGCATTTTATCGATGGTGTCGTTGATGGAGGCGTCTTTGGCGATGTAGGTGTCGGTTTGCGGCACGTAGGCTTCAGGTTGATAGTAATCGTAATAGGACACGAAATACTCCACGGCATTGTTCGGAAAAAACCCTTTGAACTCGCCGTAAAGCTGCGCTGCAAGGGTTTTGTTGGGAGCGATGACAAGGGTCGGTTTTTGTGTTCCGGCAATCACATGGGCCATGCTGAAGGTTTTGCCGGAGCCCGTTACGCCCAGCAGGATCTGTTCTTTGCAGTGTGCGTCCAAACCTGCAATGAGCTGCTCGATGGCGCGCGGCTGGTCCCCCGTGGGTTCAAACTCGCTGCTGATCTGAAACGAATTCATGGCGAATGGGTCATCTCCCTCATGAGAATTGGCGGCCGGCATACATGTCGACCCCCGCCGCATCATTTAACACGAAGGTCAATGGTTGGGCCAATCTTAATAATAATGGGTCATCGTTCCCATGGTTTACGGAGTGCCTGCCCCAATTGTTCCTGCAGAAATTTGCAGACTCTCTTGGAATGTGCACACGCATCTCGCTGGGTCAAGGCATCTCGGTCAGGGCTCTCCTCGGCAGGTCAGGGTGTGTGCAGCACTCCCTGACAAAAGCGTTTTATCGGGAAGCTCCCTCCGGTCGCACCCCGACCTGCGGATCATTGGGCTGCCAAATTTCCGCAGGAACGATTGGTGTTAAAATTTAGTTTGGATAACAAAATAAAGTGTCGTATAGTGACGCTAACAAGCATGGCGCATGCCGGGCGAGGCACCACACCGCCGGGTGCGCATGTTGAGGATGACCGAGCCGGATGGCCGGCCGCTGGGCAACGCACGCGGGCCGGACATTCAGCAGGCGCATGGGCCAAGACAGGAGCGTTATTTTGGGCCGGGGTTCAAGAGGGGATAATTTATATCTGGGGAGTTTCAGATTATGGCTGACAAAAATCCGCGCTACCACGCCGGCATCGTGACAATGAGTTCCTCCTCCAACCTGCGTGATTTTGCCGAATACGTTGAAAAACAGGCAAAAGGCATGGAGCAGTTCGGCTGGAAGGAGGTCCACGGTCTGCATCAATGGGTTCAGGAACTGCGCAGGAAAGCCCGTTACGAACGGGTTTCGTTGGAATAATCGGCCAATGCCGTTGTTTATGGCAGCGGCACCGAAGCCTTGAAAAGAGTTCCCTGCCCCACCAGGGAGTAATGGCTCAGTGCGCCCGGTACAATGACGCAACCTCCCTGACTCAAATCCACGACCTCGCCATCATCGCTGCCCGAAATACGCGCCTGCCCCTCGGTACACATTAGAATTTCCACACTTCCTTTCTGTCGGCTCTCATAGGAGTGCTGCCGGTCGAGGCGAATGACCGACAGGATAAATTCTTCAGCGGGCGTGAAATAACACGATTCCTGCGGCGAAATCATTTTGGGGGCCACCGGATCGGCCGGCACTTCCTTAAAGTGCAGGGATTTTGCCAACTCGGCCACATCCACGTGCTTGGGCGTCAACCCGCCCCGCAGGACGTTGTCCGAGTTGGCCATCAATTCGATTCCCACCCCATGGAGGTAAGAATGCAGCACCCCTGCCGGAATGTACAGGGCTTCCCCCGGCTGCAGCCGAATCAGGTTGAGAAACAGAGGTGACAGCACTCCGATATCCGCGGGATAGTTGCGATTGAGCTCCCTCATCCAGTGGAAGATCGTTTCATTATCGCTGATCTGGTCAATGCAGCGCATCACCCCCGGCACCAGCCGCCTCTGCCGCTCCCTGTCCATCTCCATCAGGGCGGAAAAGAAGCGCTGCAGTGCAGAGGCGCGCGAGTCATCGTGCAAACAGCGGCTCACTTCGGTGAGTTGAGGGTTATGGATTGCCTCCACCAAACCAGCGATCTGTTCGACTCCGCGAAAGCCCATGAGTGCCCAAAAGGGCGTCAGAGCGCATATCAGTTCGGGTTTGTGATTGTCGTCACGGTAATTGCGGTGGGCTGCATCGAGTGGGATTCCCATTAAATTTTCCAGGGCATAGCCTGCCCTGGCCTGCTCCAGGTTGGGATGGGCCTGAATTGACAAAGGCTTCTCCGCCGCCAAAACCTTCAGAAGAAAGGGCAGTTCGTTGGAAAAGCGCTTGGCCACCTGATCGCCAAGAATTGCTTGGGGCGCAGCCTCAATCCAGTCGGGCAGCGGAATCCAACGCTCCTCCCGGCGAACCAGGGAGGGAGCCTTGGGATGTGCCCCTATCCACAGCTCGGCCTGCGGGCTTGCGCTCGGGCAAGGTTCGCCAAGCAGCCGGGAAATGGCCGTTCTCGACCCCCAGGCGTATTCCTGCACTGGATTCTTCAGGCGGGAGATGGTCAATTTCATGATCTCTGAGTTTAGCCAAACCGGTAATGTTTCTTCACATCCTTGCGCACTTTCCAGGTGCACGACAGGCCCTTGGGAAAGCTCACCAGATCTCCTTTGCCGACTTCCACCGGTTCCCCGTCGTCGGGCGTCACCAGCACATCCCCCTCGAGGAAAAAGCAGGTTTCCGGATCGGCGTAGTGCCATGGGAATTCCGAGACTTCCTTGGTCCAGATGGGCCAGTCGCGGACGCCCAGCCGCTTCAGCTCCTCTTCACTCGGTTTGCGAATGACATTGATTTGTGACATGTAAACCTCCTCCTATCCCGTAATGCTTTAAACCAGACGACAATGGCGATCCCTATTGCATAACGGTTCAGCATGAACTTTACCACCACAAAATATATTCCATATGTCGCGTTTCGTCACGCCCGCGACGCAACCCAACCCAAGGCGCCACCGTAGCCACCGCAGGTTGGGTTGAGCGCAGCGAAACCCAACACAAAAACTGGATGGTTTCATTAAAATGATCGGCATCTTGTCCCGATTGCTCCAGAAAAAACCAGCAGTGTTGCCGCGCGCAGTGAGCGGCGGAGTCCCCGTTCAGGTTTCGGAGTACAGAGAAACCGTTGCCTGGCGCCACCTGGACACCTGTTCGATGCGAACCTGCCCGAGGGCGGCTCTGCCCAACGTGACCTGTCCAAAGCACGGGAAGCAGACCCTGTGCCCTCCATGGGCGGGTCAATGTTTGGGCATACGACTTGTTTGTGCGCAAGGTGATGCGTCTGCATGCAGGGGCAAAAGATGTGGCGGCCGATTACTGAATTCCTGGAAAGGATCATTGGGGAAAGGTGGCAACCCGCTGATCCACAACAGGTCCGGATTTATTTGTGCCTGCGGTTATGATTTTTCCTCGAATCGTCGCACGAGCCGGAAGGGCAGGGGCCAAAAGCCGGCCAGGGCGAATAGAGTGGAAGCGGATAAGGCGCATTCCATCGGTCCCAGTAACCCGCCCACGAGCGTTCGACATCGGTTTGGGTGCGGTTCTGGACCTCCATGTTTCTTCTCATCTCCCTATCCACCAGGCGGTCGTAGATATCAGGTGCGATGCTCGTGGGCGGGCTTTGCTGTGCCCACGCTGCAGAGTCTTCAAGCGCCCCGGTGGACAGCGGGTACAATGTTACGGTCATCAGGAAAATCAGCCACACCCTGGTCAAATTGACTCCCATCATAGCTTCCTCTCTGCAGGTTTGCCGCTCAAGCGCACGTCCCAGCGAGCTTGCGCGCTGATGCCTGAATGGCACACGAAGTTGGCGAATCCACGGATCGGTTCCAGTCCTCGGCGAATCACAGGTCAGGGTCCAGGGTCACCGCCGGAGCCCAAGATATTATACTTGTTAAGGAAAGAAACATGCATTTCCCTGCCCGCAGTCACTACATCAAAGTGGTTACGGGCAGTGCCGTAATGCCGTAGGATGGGTGAAGTCACGCCCAAGCGTGACGAAACCCATCAACAGGGCCTGCAAACAATGCAACAGCTAATGCTTAACCGGTGTAATTCAAGGGCTCCAGCGTTGACCGGACGGATACCGGCAACCGTTCCCCATACAGCCTGTTAAGAACCCCAAAGGCGCAAGGAACACCAGGGTTGTATCCTTCGGGGAGGGCTCTTTGGGTGTTTTTGAATCTTTTGCGCCTTTGCGGTGAACGCTTGCTCAAGGGTTGTACCGGTCGCGGGCGGTCGGCAACACGCTCCTGGATTCGGACGACCGACGGTTCATCTTACTGGTAGTGAAAGTACTGGGTGGGGGTCTTGTAGCACAAATCCTGGACCGCCCGATCGATGCACACACGGATGGCCTTTTCCATCGGAGTGTTGGAATAGGCGCCCAGGGAAACGGGCATGCCGATGCCGCCCCCGTCGATCAGGGTTTCCAGGTTGGCCGAATAGTCGGTCGCCTTCCCCTCGACCCTGGAAGCGGTCAGTATACGCCCGGTGGCGGTATCCACTACCCTGAGATCGATGGCCATATGCGCGTTCCTGGCCCCACCTCCCAGGCCCAGGGGAATTGCGGAGAATCCCAGGTTGATTCCGCCGCCCGAGGCGTTGGCTTCAAACTCGGAAACCACGCCGTAGATGAGGAGCTCAGCCCCCTCAATCTGGCCGATGGGTGCCGCCGTCCCGGGCTTCACACGGCCGCTGGCACCCATGTCCTGCTCCAGCATGACGTCTTGAATGGCCGCCCGTTCCAGCACGATGAAGCGATTGGTGTTGAACAAGCCGGTCACGAGCATTTCTCTCAGTCCGTCTCCTATGGCCATGGTGGCCCCCGCCGCCTTCACCTGGAAGTCGCCCACGGCGACTCTCGCCTTTGGCCCGTTGTACCTTTCGAGCTGCACATTCACCAGGGACTGTCCCTCCCCATGGGTGACTTTGGCGGTCGGCTGGTTGGGCATGGTGGCGCATCCCCAGGCGAACAGGCATGATACGAGCAGGCAGGCGGTGATCATAGTGTTTCGTCGGATGGTCCGGAGTTTAAATCGGTTCGTGCTCATCACTCCTCTTCCCTTTCTAGCCGTTAGCATCAAACTTTGCCGATATGGCAATTCAAAAACCAATGATCCGATATGTTTTAATTATGCGGCAATTCCAAAAGTCTCTCTGCCGGCCGAATTTGCGGATTGGTGCCGAACCGTGCCATGCGCGTCATGCCGACGAAACATCGCTGCGGCGGCCGGCATCCAGTGGTTGACGAGGGTCGTCTGGATGCCGGCCGCTTGCGCTGGCCTGACGATGGTCGTGTTGCCCGATTCGGGTCGCCGGAGCCCGCATACGTCATGGCTAGTACTTACGTGGCGCCATCTTCTGCTGTTGCTGCTGCATTTGCTGCTGCCCCTGCTGCTTGGGGTAATCTACCGCCTGCCCCTTGGGGGGCGGCTGCCACTGGGATTGTCCCTGGGGTTGGCGCTGTTGCCCCATGTGTTTCTGCTGTTCGACGGACTGCCCTTTGGCGGGGGGCTGCCACTGCTGCTGGCCGCTCTGTCCATGCTGCCTGGTTCCCTGCCACTGCTGCTGTCCCTGCTGCTTGGGGTAATCTACCGCCTGTCCCTTGGGGGGCGGCTGCCACTGGGATTGTCCCTGGGTTTGCTGGTGTTGCCCCATGTGTTTCTGCTGTTCGACGGACTGCCCTTTGGCGGGGGGCTGCCACTGCTGCTGGCCGCTCTGTCCATGCTGCCTGGTTCCCTGCCACTGCTGCTGTCCCTGCTGCTTGGGGTAATCTACCGCCTGTCCCTTGGGGGGCGGCTGCCACTGGGATTGTCCCTGGGTTTGCTGGTGTTGCCCCATGTGCTTCTGCTGTTCGACGGACTGCCCTTTGACGGGGGGCTGCCACTGCTGCTGTCCCTGCTGCTTGGGGTAGTCTACCGACTCTCCTTTGGCGGGGGGCTGCCATTGCTGCTGGCCGCTCTGCCCCTGATACTGGGTCGGCTGAACCTGTTGCTGCTGCCCCTGATATTGGGGCTGCTGGTATTGTTGTTGACCGCTTTGGCCTTGATATTGCGAACTGGGCCAGGTCGGTGCCTGCCTCTGCCCCTGGTATTGGGGTTGCTGAACCTGCTGCTGCTGTCTTTGCTGAGTCTGTGACCACTCCCGCTGCTGGTATTGTGCCAGCTGTATTGTGGCAGCAGCGGTGGTGAGAGGGTCATGCATCGCGTCCCGCGCCCCCGGAGGTTGACCGGCAAGGCAGATGGCAAAACAGCCCATAAAGAGAACCGAACCAATAGCCGCCGCTGTAGACAAAGTTGCGTTCTTCATGGCATCCCCCTTTAATGAATGAACATTCCTATCTATACTTGTTACCGAAAGAAACATTTACCTTGTGCCCGCAGCCACTGATGGGTTTCTCTCCGCTCCCCCCCATCCTGCATCCTCCCTGCAGCGGCAGCCCTGAAATCTCTCCTTGCAGGCACAGGACGAAAAACGCGGGCTCATAACAATGGCTAAAGATTGAAAACGAGAGTGAGGAATTTTGCCATTTGTGCCCTGGTCACGTAATCTTCCGGGCAAAAGTAGCCGGGTCCGCAACCGCCCGTAATTCCCTCGTCGTAAAGCTGCTCGATGTAATAGGCGGCCCAATAGCCGAAGGGCACATCGTAAAAGTAGCCTTTATAAGGGTTCATGGGCTCATAGCTGGCCTCGTACAAAACCTTCAAAAGGAATTTCGCCATCTGTGCCCTGTTTACGGGATCATCCGGGCAAAAGTAGCCGGGTCCGCAGCCGCCCGTAATTCCCTCGTCGTAAAGCTGCTCGATGTAATAGGCGGCCCAATAGCCGAAGGGCACATCGTAAAAGTAGCCTTTATAAGGGTTCATCGGTTCGTACGGCGAACCGTACCTTCCTTTGAGCAAAAACTTGGCCATTTGTGCCCGCGTCACGTAATCCTCCGGGCAGAACCTGCCCCCGCCGCACCCCTGGGTGATGCCCGCCTGGTAAATCTTGTCGATATAACCCGCTGCCCAGTAGTCGCTGGGAACATCCGTGAAGGTTCCGCTGTTGTCCTCAAGGATGGCCGCCAGATATTGGGAGGTCAATTGCGTATTCTCGAGGTACTTGGTATAGGTATCGGCATAGTAAGGGCGCCAGATGGCATCGGGGCGGTCCTGGGGTCCGCTGCCTTCCCAGATTCCCGAGTCTGTGGGGATACCATCATTGAAATAGACGCCCGACCAGTAATACTTGAAATAAGCCGCATCTTTGTCTTCCAGTGAGGTCATGTCGGCAAAAACGTTGGGGCTGTCGTTGGCCGCCCATATTTCCACGTAGCCGCTGTACCCGCTTGTGGCACTCCCTTCACCGGACCAATGATACTTGTAGACGGGATAGTTCCAAACCTGAAAGTCGCCCGGCTGATCGAAGTACAGCTCACCCACAAAGCCCATGGACTCGCCATGCATGGAGTTGTAGTTGCCGATTTCGTTCTTGAGATAGAGCATGAACAGCCCGGGGCTCGGCTTCGATGAGTACAGCTCGTACTTGGTGCCGTCAGCGCAGGTGAAGTACATTTCGACCAGCAGGCCCTTGAGGTCCCGCACACGGAAAGTGACGCCGCTCACATCTTTTGAAGCCAGGGGTTGCGGCTCCCAGCAGGCGGCGCCGGCCCAAGCGTGGCAGTGCCCCCACCAGCCTTCCGCATCCGGATTGCCGCCGGGACCGTGGGCGTAGTGTTCCCACCCGCGAGAGTCCGCTCCGGAAATGGAGTCGTAGCGGTGCATGGCTTCATTGGCATCGTACAGGTTCGGGTTCAGGTAGTCCACATAGGGCCAGTACCAGCAGTGCCATATGCGGCTGCCGGAGGCTTCGGGAGCAGCGCTGGAGCTCTCAAAATCGGCATTTACGGCGTTTGGCGTTGCGCCGCTCTCCTCGACAACGGCCGCCATACCCTGGGTGCCAAACGGCGTCACAGCAAAAACCATGATGCTCAACAGCGCAGCACTCACAAGACTTAATCTGATAGTCTTCATATCCTGTCTCATGTCTCATCCCTCATATTTTACAGCTTCCGCAAGATAATGTTCTTGGTGCAGGTTGGGTTGAGTCACGCCTTGCGCGTGACGAAACCCAGCCTGCTTGAAAGCCAAAATCGTTCTCTTCAGCACTCTGGATTTACTCCTTATTCGTGTCCGTCAGCCAGTAGCGCCGAGTGAGATCCTGGCCCTCCTGCTGTTCGCCGTAGACGTACCAGGGGAGTCCAGCGGACCAATATTGGCTGTCGGTCGCGGTCCCTCCCCGGGTGATCCTGACCAGGGCCGCTTCACCTTCCAGGCGGAAGTTTCCTGCTGATTCACCCAGTGCCGCCTCGGCTTTTTCCATAAGAGCCGACGGCGATATCTTTTCAACTGTTTGAGATGTTGCTCCCAGGGCGGCGGGATGTCCAAGGGAAGTACTTGCGGCTTCACTGCTTCGAGCACCGAAGATGGGGACGACCATGGGCAGGGTCGGAAAGGACGGCGCCGCATAGGGAGCCGCGTGCCCTCCTGTGAACGTCTTGGTTACGGTACCGGCCTTGGCAGCGCGCCCACGGGAGCCCTGGGGATGGATCATATCGACGCGCGACACGAATAAATCCAGCTTGCGCAAGAAATAGCGAAAGCTGTAGGGGCAGGCATTATTTTCAATGGGCTGCACGGCCACCACGAAGTGCGGTCGGCCGTCGAAGGGCTCTTCCTTTTCCACGATGAACCTCCAGCTCTGCTTTTCCCGCCAGCCGGGCTTTGCCCCGGGCATCATGGGGGCTAGGTCCTGAACCTGGCAATCGACCGTCCACCAGTCACCGACCGACCATCTGGGGGGTTGCAGCGTGACGTCGGCCGCTGCAAGGGGGACGGCGCTCATCCCCACTGCCAAAGAGACTGCCAAAAGCCCCAGCAAAAGCACACCTTGGTGTGTTCTCGTCAGCTTCCCCATGATTCCCTCCTTTGCTATTTCTTCTATTAGTATCGGGTCCAATTGGATAATGCTTAACAAAGCGCCAATTTTGCATGCTCCATGCTGCCGGATTGCCGCTCATACGTCCGGAGTTTATCCGCCCCCGGCAGGTGTGGGTTGGGTTGAGTCACGCGCCGGGCATGACCAAACCCAACGCCTGTTTTGCCGGGCTTCGCACCTCAACCCAGCCTGCTTGGAAGCCGAAATCATTTTCTTCAATAGTATATTTCAGCTGGTTCTCCTCGAGTGGATGGCGGCAACGGTGTGTGTTTCGCCGGCAGGGCTGATGCCGTGTGGACCTCGCAAAAGGGCGGCCACCATGCCTTGCGGGCGGGCGATCATTCTGGGGAACGGATCGAAGGCAAAAGAGCGCAGGTCGTTGGCCGTTGATCGGGTCAGGTGGGCCGCCCGAAAAAGATGCGATGCGCCTGGGACCATTGGTTTGGCTCCGCAGTTCCCGGAAGTGTCAATGGTTATGTGGAGATAGAAAAAGGTTTTGGGTTAAATTTCGCTTAAAATATATCTTTATTGATAGTGGAAGTCAAAGTGTTTCGAAGCCGCGAGAGGCAAACCGATCGCGCTCCAGAACGGTCGACTGCGAGCCGATCCACAACTTTGGCAGGCGCTGCTTTGACCCCTGGAAAGCAGGGGGTTGACTTGCTGCAAGCGCATCGAATAAGAATACTCGGCAATCAATCAATATTGTCCAGTTGAGGGAAGACATGCGGCTGCCCATTTTTTGGCGGGTCATCCTGGTTCAAAGTGCTCTCATTGGGTTGATCCTGGCTTTGAGCCTGTATGCCCTGGTGGAGCTCAGCCGTGTGGTTCGCCTGAGCAGCACCGTGGTGGCGGTGGATTCCAAGTGCATCGAGGAGGAAAAGCGCCTCCTCAAGCTGTTTCTGGCCCAGATGCGCGCTGCAAAGAAGTATTTGCTGCTGAAGGATCAGGCCTTTTATGCGGCTTTTCAGCAGGGCAACCAGGACATCACCGGCTCTCTCGATGTCATCCAAGGGCTGACGGATACTTCCACAGAAAAAGGTTTGATCGAAAGCATCCGCATTCTGCAGCGCCACTACACGCACCAGTTCGAATCGGCTCCTTCGGATGAAACAAGCTGGCAGGAAAAAGAGCCCCAGATCAGCGACGGAATTCTTGCGGCGGCCAATCAGCTGATACAAATCCGCCAGAGTCTGATTGCGGAGAAGACCGCTGCGGGGCGGGACCGCGCCCAATCGGCAATGACGGTCATGGGCTGGCTCACCCTGGGAGGAGTGTCCATTGCCATCGTGCTGGCCTACCTGCACGCGCGCGGCGTTACCCGCCCCTTGAAGTTGCTGGCGAACGAGATGCACCAGGTGGGACGGGGTGAGTTCGGTCGTTCCATCGATATCAAGGCGCCTCGAGAGGTCAAACAGCTGGCGGAAGATTTCAACTGGATGGCCGCGCGGCTGGCTGAATTGGATCAGATGAAAGCCGACTTCATTTCCCACGTTTCGCACGAGCTGCGCACGCCGCTCACGGCCATAAGGGAAGGCGCGGCGCTTCTGCTGGAGGAGGCTCCCGGGCCTTTGACGTCCTCCCAGCGGCAGATCATCGAAATAGTGAGCAGCAACAGTGACAGGCTGTACCAGAGTATCTGTTCGATCCTCGATCTGTCCAAGATGGATGCGGGCATGATGGAATACCAGCCGGCCCCCTGTGATCTGGCGTCGGTGGTGCGGCGCAGCGCCCAATGGGTTGAACCCATTGCCCGAAAAAAGGGCATCCGTGTGCGCATTTTTGTGGACGAGAAGGTACCGCTGGTGCTGGTGGATGAAGAGCGTTTGCAGCAGGTGGTGGACAATCTCCTCAGCAATGCGCTCAAATTCAGCCCGGAAGGGGGAGAGGTGAGCATGCGGGTGTTATACAGGGGAGAATCGGGTGATGCTCATCCCGTTGAATTGCGTGTGACCGACAGTGGGGAAGGCATTGCTCCGGAGGATGCGCAGAAGGTTTTCGAGCGCTTTTATCAGAGCTCACCGAGCGGTGCCAGGCGCCGCCAGGGGACGGGCCTGGGTCTGGCGGTGGCACGGCGCATCGTGGAGGATCATCAGGGCAAAATTTGGGTGGAAAGTGACGTGGGAAAGGGTTCTACTTTGGTGGTGGCTTTGCCCCGGAGTGCGTTGGTCGAAGTCGGTTAGGAAGTTGCCCGGGAGCTTTGTTACCCTTGTATATACTGGTTTTTCGCCTCGATTTGGAGGCTGCGCGCGCGTGGCCCCCGGGGAGCGAAACGCAGAGGGTGGCGCGGTGAGGCTGAGAGGGATAGGAAATGTCAATGGAGTTGCCTTGGTCTGGGAATAAGACGTTTCACCGGCGGGAGATTGCTTCACTTCTGGGAATGGTGCTCGCACTGGGTTTTACCGTGTGTCTCAGCAGTTGTGCTGCGTTGCAGGAGAGGGAACCCTGTGGACCGGTATTCCTGCCGCAGAGGGTTATGGAAAGCCAGGATTACGCCGGTTTTTTTAAAGACAACCAGTCATCGCTCGCAACGTGCGGTGCTCAGGGCCGCTGTGATGGACCTTTGTTCAACCTTGGCTTTTTGCACGCCTATTCCATGAGTCCCTATTACGACCGGCCCGAGGCGCTCAAGTATTTTGCCCGCATCGTCAAAGAGTACCCGCGCAGCCCGTTGGCTTATGAATCCCTGGTGTGGATGGATTTGATCACCGAAAACGTCAACCTGGACAACAAACAGCGTGAGCTGAAGAGCCAGGTCAGGTCCAAGAACGCCGCCATCAAGTCCAGGAACGCAACGATTCATGAGCTGCGCGAGCAGATGAAGCGTTCGCGCGACATCGATGTGGAAATGGGCCAAAAAGAGAGGGAAGTTCTTTATTAAGGTTTGGTGTCATGGCAGCCGAAAAAATACTGGTAGTGGATGATGACGCCGGCTTGCTGACGCTGATGAAGACCCGCCTGGCAGCGGCGGGTTACCAGGTCACCTTGGCGGACAAGGGTGAGCAGGCCGTCCAATGCGCCGAACAGGAAATTTATGACGCTGCTGTTCTGGACCTCAAGCTGCAGGACGCTGACGGCATTGGCGTCATGGAGCGGCTGCTGCATCTGCAGCCGTCTCTGCCGGTCATCATTCTGACGGCTTACGCAAGCATCGCCGGTGCGGTGGAAGCTACCAAAAAGGGAGCCTACGATTATTTGACGAAACCCTTTGACGCCAAGAATTTGCTGCACAGCATTGAAAAGGCTCTCGAAGTCGGCCGGCTCAAGGGCGAGTTGAACCGGCTGCGCTCGCTGGTCAAGGAGCGCTTCGACGTGGCCAACATCATCGCAGCCAGTGAAAAGATGCAGCAGGTTCTGGCCCAAGTGTCGCACATTGCGGCCACCGACTCCACCGTGTGCCTCTATGGGGAAAGCGGAACGGGTAAAGAGCTGATCGCCAAGACGATTCATCTTGCCGGCAGCCGTTGCAATAGAGATTTCGTTGCCATCAACTGCGGTGCAATCCCCGAGGGGTTGTTGGAAAACGAGCTGTTCGGCCATGTTAAAGGGGCTTTCACCGGGGCGGACCAAAACAAGAAGGGACTGCTCCAGCAGGCGGACGGAGGCACCCTGTTCATGGATGAGATTGCCGAGCTCTCTCCGTCACTGCAGGTGAAGCTCTTGCGGGTGCTGCAGGAACAGGAATTTTACCCGGTCGGCTCGGTGCAGCCCCAGCGCGTCAACATACGCTTTCTCGCGGCCACCAACCAGGATCTGAGCAAGGCCATCAGTGAGGGAAGATTTCGCGAGGATCTTTATTATCGAATCCATGTCATACCCATCCATCTGCCGCCGCTGCGTGAGCGTCCCGAGGACATTCCACTGCTGGCCCAGCATTTTCTGTGTCATTTCAACCAGGAAATGAGCAAATCCGTGCGAGGTTTTTCGCCCCAGGCGATGCAGCACCTCATGCTGCATCGCTGGCCCGGCAACGTGCGTGAACTGGCCAACGTGGTGGAACGTTCCGTTGCCCTTGCGACGGACGGACTGATCCTGCCGGAACATTTGCTGCTCGGCGAGTCAAAGGCTGCTCCCCGTGAGGAGAAACTGCTGCCTTTCAATGAAGCGCGAGAGGTATTCGAAAGGGCCTATGTGACCCGGGTTTTGACGGCCACCCGCGGCAATGTTTCGCGCGCGGCGGCGCTGGCCGGCAGGTACCGGGCGGAGTTCTACAAGCTGTTGCGCAAGTATGACCTGAATCCTGCCATGTTTAAGGAAAATGACGGAGAAGCCGACTAGGTGTCATTCTTCCAGCCACCGTTCAAGCGTTGGCGGTGGCGCCACAAATTCTGAAATGGGCTTCCAATCGCATTGGGCTGTCAGCTCAATGCCTCCCTGCAGAACCGAAATGCGTCGATCCGAAGATACCACGACGACAATCACGTTTTCATTTTGCGCCGTGAATCGGAGGGCCGAGTTAAACCGCGCCCCTCGGGCGCGATCTTCTCCCACCACGGCGATGCCGTCGAGAAGACAGGCGAAGGCGTGCAGCTTCAGATCGGAGCGTATGTGCAGGGCGCCGTCAATGTTGGCCAGAGCCTCGGACAGGTGCAGCAGGTCAGGCCGCAGCAGATTCAATGGACGTTCAAGCTTCTGCCCGGAGGTCACCAGGGGCTGATAATTCAGGTCTATGACAATGGTGCAGCCCTGCTTCGATTCGCATGTTCTATGAACTATGGCGGACACCACCTGGAACAGGCTGCCTCTGACGGATGCATCGATGGGAGTCTCGAGCAGGGCCTCTTCCAGCTCCACCAGTTTGGGTTTGCGGTTGGTCGAGTGAAAACTGCCGTCGGAAAAGCTGCAGACCAACTCCCCGGCAAGTTTGAGGAACCCGTATCCGCCTTTGAAATCGGCGCTGATCCGGCACTCGGGAAGCGTTCCCGAGGCAATCCCGACGACATTCTTGCCGTCTGCGACCAGCACCCGGTCGGAATTCTCCGCAGCGATCAACAGCTTCCTGACATGCTTGTGGTTTCTAAGACTCGGCTGTTCGACCGGGGGGAAGCGGATTAAAAAGCTGACTTTGGAGAGCTCACTCGGCTCGATGCAGACCAGTTTCCCGCGCGGCCAGGCGCCTTCTTCCTGGGTCCTCGAGATATCCAGCACAGCGTCCAGGATGGGATAGACCTCGATCTGTGTGTCCCAGCCGAACAGGATGTTCAGCTGATCGCGGACGTGATCGCGTACGGCGTGCGTCTTGTATTCCCGGATGACGTAGCGCGAGCTGCCGAGGTAAACGGCGTCGCGATTGGCAAAATCGTGGGCGAGCAGACAAACGGCGTGCTCCAGCCATCTTTCCGTAGGGCCGATGGAGCACATGTCCGGATGGTGCTCGGTGAACCACATCTGGTAGTAGATGGAGCGGGTCCTCCCACCAAACGATATGAGGCCGGCTAATTCCAGGTTTTTTTCCGGAAGCGGCTGCCAGTCAAACTGGTCATGCGGTTCGTGCCGTGGGCCCTCACGCCAACTCCGGGAGCTCACATAGAGCTCTTTGAGCTTGGGCTGATGCCCCTGCAACAGATTCTGGGGGTCATAGATGCGCATGGCATCGTGTGGATTCTCGGCATAGATCAAGGCTGCGCGGCTGGGACCGGAAAACGACGATAAACCCTCGCATAAGCCGTCCACCATGCGAAAAATACACAAGTTTTTGGTGGAATTGTTGAGTGTCGACAGACAGCGGTCATTCCCCTTGTTCAGCATGCAGATTTTCCCGTGTGTTGTTGGCTGGGAACCTTCCCCGAAACTTTCTCACCTTTGCTTGGTATAGGCTGTGCCGAGCGTCGCCGGGCCTGGTATCGCAAGCCGGCCTGCTTGCAATCCCAATTCCTTTTCTCGAAAGCCGCGCTAAATATC
>NZ_JAIBKA010000054.1 GCF_022603395.1 Desulfoferrobacter suflitae | reverse complement strand
AAGGGCAACCCGGAAAAAGTCCGCGTCTACGATTTTGAGATCCCCGAACTTGGAAAAGTGGCCCCCTACGGGATTTACGACCAGACCCGCAATACCGGATGGGTCAATGTCGGAACCGACCATGACACTGCAACGTTTGCCGTGGAAAGCATCCGCAAGTGGTGGATTACCATGGGACGGGAAGCTTATCCGAAGGCGGCTCGCCTTCTGATTACCGCTGATGGTGGCGGCAGCAACGGGGCGAGAGTTCGACTCTGGAAGATCGAGTTGCAGAAGTTCGCCAACGAAACTGGTCTTGTCATATCGGTTTGCCATTTCCCACCGGGCACCAGCAAGTGGAACAAGATCGAGCATCGACTCTTTTCCTTCATCAGTCAGAATTGGCGGGGTAAACCTCTTGTGAGTCATGAAGTGATCGTCAACCTCATTGCTTCAACGAAGACCCGCACAGGCCTGACAGTCAAGTGCGAGCTCGATACCAATAAGTATCCCAAAGGAATTAAGGTTTCGGACAAGGAGTTGCGCCAGGTCAACATCGTCC
>NZ_JAIBKA010000053.1 GCF_022603395.1 Desulfoferrobacter suflitae | reverse complement strand
CTGTTGAATAACGCAACCTGCGGCCCTCCTTCGGAGGATTCCACAGGGCGAGCCAAGTTTACCCCGCCAAATAAGATTTGAGCAGCTGTTAGCAACCATGAATCTTCCCAATCGTTGCTCGAATCTTAGGCTGAGTATTTCGAGCCGCCATAGGGTGCACCGCTTTTTCACCTCTTCTAGCAGATAGACTAACCGTGTGATTACAAGCTATTTGACGGGGTGAACCCCGCCAAATAAGATTTGAGCCGTTTATGCAAGTAAAGCTTTCCATAATGAGTTTTCAAATACTTTTCACGTTTGGTTGCATCCGCTTGTTCCACACAAGCCTCGTAATAAACAAGTTTGAGTGGCCTTCTGTCCTTGGTGGATGCTACAAGTCCTTTTGTGTGCTGCTCAAATCTTAGCTTGAGGTTTTTGGTATAGCCAACATAGAATTTACCATCTTTCCCGCTTTGTAGGACATAAGTGTAATGCATTGGACCTCAAGCTATTTGGCGGGGTGAACCATCAGCCATATTAGCAAAAGACTCAATCAAATCAATCCTCAAATCTCTCTTTCCCAC
>NZ_JAIBKA010000052.1 GCF_022603395.1 Desulfoferrobacter suflitae | reverse complement strand
GTCTCAACCACCATGCGGCCGGGTTTCCATCGTCCCTGCGGGTAGCGATGATGACGGCAGACGAGGGGCCAGGTGAGATCGTCGGCGAGCAGGTAATGGGAAGAGTGCAGCGGCTGCATGAGGATGTGGCGGCCGTTGAGGTTCTGTGCCTTGAGGTAGGCGATATTGGAGGAGATCGGGGCAACGCACCAGAGTCCTTTTTTGAAGTCGAGAACTGCAATTCGCCAATGATTTTCAAAATAGCGTGCGAGTTTGACAAGGATTTTTTCCATAGCAGTGCCGACGGCAAGGTTTTTTTAACTGCAGGCTTTGGTGAGTCGGCCTGCAGTATAAAAGGGTTTTAGAAAGGCAGATCGTAGCCCTTCAAATAGGCAACGAGCCAATCGAGTTGTTGCATTTTGTGGGAATCGGCGCTGAGTTGGAGGAACTCTTGTTCATACCTGTCCCAGAGAATGTCATTGAGGAAGGAGAGAAGGGTCCATATCACCCAGGCGATTTTTATTTCATCGGGTTCTTTCATGTTCTTAAACCCCCTTGTGATGGTTTCAGATGAGCTCGCTTGAAGCGATGCGAACGTGCTCGGC
>NZ_JAIBKA010000051.1 GCF_022603395.1 Desulfoferrobacter suflitae | reverse complement strand
TCCACGGGAGGGCGTTCCTGGAAGGGATGGCTGTTCATTTTGAAATGATCGAGGAACATGGTGGTTACTCCTTTTGCTGTAGGATTTGTTTGAGCTCACCGACGAGGTGGGGGAACGACTTGTTAGGCACTCGGGCAAAGGCCTGCGTGAGCACGGATTCTGTGAGCTGAACGTTTTGATTGTAGAGTTTTTTGAGCGTTTCGAGCTCCTGTGCCGTGAAGGCGGAGATGCCCACTTCTTTTCCGAGCAGCCGGGCAAAGGCTTTGACAAAGGCATGAAACGGCCACGGCCGCACGGAGACGACCTTGCGGTAATCGATGCCGCGAGTGTTTGCGGCGAGCTGCTCCCGGTGCTCGCGAACGAGGAGATCGATGAGGTTATGCTTGGGTTTTCCCCGAGCTTGTGCGGGAAGGGGCGGTTGCTCGGCCTCGCGGTGATGGAGCACGCCCGATCCCTGGTATTCGCCTTTCAGGGAAAAGATCTTCACGCTATCTGAAGACGAGAAGGGATCGTAGTGGACCCAGACCTTGTCTCCCCTTAAAGCTGGATCGACCCGGTAGAGCCGCTTATCGAGGCTAATGTCGGAAAAATCCTTGTGGACGACCCGAGTGACCTTTCTAAG
>NZ_JAIBKA010000050.1 GCF_022603395.1 Desulfoferrobacter suflitae | reverse complement strand
TGAGGCGGCACAGACTCCCCGGGCGATCAAGGAATCAAAAGCCTGCAACGGGTCATCGGAAGCGCCTGTGCCAAAATGGGTGAGGATCTGTTTCCTGAGCCCATTGAGCCAATGACGCTGCCTGGATCTAGGCAGGTCCGGCTTCCACCTGCGCTCGGTTAAGCGGTGCGCAATATGTTCACGGATGGTGGCAATGGCGGCCTGGAATCTGCTCCAGTAGCCGCTGGGGCGAGTTCTGAAAACGGTTCGGCAATCTACACATCGATATTTTCGAATCCACAAGGGTTCCGGGAAGTCATCAAAATAGGCGGTGTCAAAGCCATGAGCCCAGATGCGCCCTTTACAGCACGAGCATCTTTCGGGCCTTGGCCAGGGGTAGTTGCGGCCCAACTCAAAGAGGGTCTTGACGCATACGTCAAAAAACAATATCAATAAAGGGCCTTTTGTGAGTTTAACTCACTTTTCAACGGATGAGGGGTGCTTGTCCCACCCTTCATCCAACTTCATTGTCCAAAACAACCCCGCCTTTTCCTGTGAGCAGAATAATTCGATAATCTGCCCACTTGTGTCAAGTCATTGTGAAAAAAACACTGCTCATTGAGTCAATAGATTGTGCGAGTCTACA
>NZ_JAIBKA010000005.1 GCF_022603395.1 Desulfoferrobacter suflitae | reverse complement strand
ACGAGACTGCCAACCAGTCGAGCCCGCAAGGGATTGAGATGAATGTATCGCAATAGCTCGAGCAGATACGGATCCTCCTCGCAAACAATTGACTTGTAGCGGTTCTGGAAAAGGTGCCCAGCTCTCCGGTGGCGCTTGTTAAAGCTGACGGCATAGCCGGTCATCAGCCGGCGCATGACTTTGCTGAGCGGGGTCGCGCCGGTGCGTAACAGCAGGTGGAAATGGTTTGGAATTAGAGCCCATGCGTAGCATTGTGTCTGCGTCTCTTCCAGGATGGTTGCCAGCCGCTCAAGAAAGTCCCTTCGATCCGCGCCATCTTTGAAGATCTGTTTTCGCTCTATTCCCCTGGCCATGACGTGCTGCAGGAGGCCGGGAGCGTCTAATCGGGGTTGACGAGGCATAGAAAAGCTCAAAGTTGTAAGGCTCTCAAGGATTGAAGGATTGCGGATTATCACGCATTGTAGGATTGAGTACAATTTGCTTTTACGTCGTCTTGTGCAAATCGCGGAGCGTTCATAAGCGGGGAATAAGGGACGTTGGTAGTTTGGTTAGTTTATTCATACAGTGAGGGTCAGGTCTACACATTTGACATTTTTGAACCGCGAAGACGCGAAGGGCGCTAAGGGACGCCAAGGATTCTATTTTTTCCTGATCCGGAAAAATTGATCAGGAAATGATCCGGCCCTGCGGGAGGCAGCTCTCCTTCGCGTTCTTTATGTCTTGGCGGTTCGTCCGGTTTCTCCAAGGGTCGGGCTAAGCTAACAATAACTCAGTGCCAATAAGAGGGCGTTTGCAACTTTGTAAACTTTTCAGTCCAGATACTCCAAAAACATTTTGTTGGCTTCCAATTCCTTTCCTCTTGCGACAGCTTTATGAACTCCCATGCGACTGATGCCAAGACATCTGGCAACCTCACAGAGGGCACTTTCCCATTTTCTGTAGTCAAGAACATCAAATGAAAGCACAATTGAGGACTCATTGAGCAACTTGAAAATTTCCACTTCTTAGATCCTCAATCTTCTTAACCGTGTCATGGTAAAGGTTTTCGTAGGCTTTCCACTCGATGAAATCGTCAAAATGTTCAAAGTTTTCTTCTTCATTCCCAATTCGTTCCGAGAAGCTTATAAAATCCTGCTGGTATTTGGCTCGGTAAAACCTCAACTTATCCTCAATTCGATGAAGTTCGCCGTAAGTCTCAATTAATAGCACATCGCCTATTTCTTGTTTTCTAAAAACAACCATCTTCTTTCCCTATTAACGTTTTTAAGGTTTTTAAGGGGTTTGGCCAAGTTATATTCTCGAAATCTCTGCATTAATGAGGTGATTTAACAACTCGAAAGGCCCGTGCGATGGGCCATTTTCAACCCACCCTTTTTATTTTCAACCCAACCCGATAGCCTGTCATTGCCTGTTTGGGATACCTCCAGGGAATTTTTTGGTCCTTTGCTCACTTTTTAGCGGCGTCCACGGATTTGTTCTGCTATAGGCTGGATATGCTACCGCTCACGATTCGCAGAAGAACCGTTCTGAAGAGCATCTCCCCGAGATCAAAGCCATCTCACCCGTGCCCATTGGAGCAGGGGACGAAAACAGATCTCGCGGGTGCTCTGCCGGCAGTGGAACTGGGTGCAGTCCAACGGCGAACTGCGGGATATGGCCTGCCCCTGTTGAATCGTAAGCGAACAGCCAACCGCATCTTCCGGGTGAACTGATTGTGTGTCATGATCGCCGCACACTTTATGAAGGAGGCGATCATGAAGAAGAGGACTCGGTCGGCTGAGGGTCAGGAGCGGCGAAGATTCTGGAAGCATCACCTGGAGCAATATCGCACAAACGGTCTGTCGCAGGCCGAATGCTGCCGCAGGCATGGACTGAGCATCAAGTTCTTTGGTTACCACAACGCACGATCGAAGCGAGTGCCTCAAGAATGTTCGTTAACGCAGCCTTTACCTTGGCTTTCAGTTCGGGATGGAGATGCCGGACTAATTCGACAACCTCATCGGGTACGCGGAGTTTTGTTTGCCCGCTCGGCATCACTCCTTCCCGCAAAGTTCTTCAAGGGTATACAGGTGTACCTTTTTTTTCTTCAATGCGGCTATGTCCTTATTGATCTCAGCCATCAACTCCGTATCGGATTTCACAGCCACGGTTTCCCGCCAACTCTCAAACTCGTCAGGACTTACCAGCACCGCTACAGGGCGGCCATTTTTGGTGATCACAACTTCTTGCTCCGTGGCGCAAACCGAATCCACAAGGGCGCTAAGTTTCATTTTGACTTCTGAAAGCGGTAGCGTTTTCATCATTAACCTCTATTATGGTGGACCATAGTTTAGGTCGATCATAATAAATACTAAGCGACGAATCAAGCTCACGTCTTCGTTCAGGCTAGGGGGAACCTTACTTTACTCTGTTATCCCGAGGCTGTGAAACAGTGATACGATGAAGCGGTCCAATCGAAAGGGTCAAGTTCATTTTGAAGTAATGGCACAGTTTACCATTTGACGGGCTGTGGCTTCCATGTGAGCTGTTGGTTTGGAACCGCTTGGCGTTGTTTTTTATCTTCGTGGTTGAGATTTTTTTTGGAACCGCTAAGGCGCAAAGGGCGCGAAGGAATGAGTTTTTTCTTTGCGCTCTTTGTGTCTTTGTGGTTCACTCATGTGTTCTGCACAGATTGCCGCTCCTTTTCCAGCTCCTGATGGAGCTCGTCAATCTGCTGCCTGATGAGCTCGTATTCTTCCGCCTTGCGCCTGAGAAAATGAACGGTCAGTCGAGCTTTTTCCTCCAATCCGCGCGGTGTCAAAAAATAAGCGTAGCCCATCTTGTTTTGGCTGTTCTTGAACCGATCGACCTTGATCCAGCCTTTCCTGGCAAGCTCATTCAGGCAGAAGTTGACCTTGCCCAGGCTGATGCCCATTTTTTCGGCCAAGAGGCGCTGGGAGATGTTGGGAGTCTCGTTTAAGGTCTTTAGGATGAGATAGTGAGCATCCATGTTTTTGCGTTGCGTGCGGATGGGATGGATGTTGTCGAAGGATACAGCTTCGCCAACTCGGTTACGGTCATTCGTTTAGATCGTTTGGAGCGTTGAAAAACGAAGAACAAAAAACCATAACCGAGGTTGCGTTCAGGGCGTGAACGTATAGAAACGGTGGGGCGGTGTCAAGGGAAAAATGCAATGGAGCCTGCTCGCAAATCCTTCCTGGCGTACTTTGTGTCTTCGTGGTACTGATTTTTGTGGAACCGCTAAGGCGCGAAGGATGCTGAGTACAAGCTGATAAGTTGATAAGTTGCTAAGAATCCTGTTGAATCTTGCCCGATCAGATAACGTGTGCGGCTCCTCGGTTAGAATTTTTAGGACCCGGTAGTCGCTGAATTTGGAGTTGTTGGCGTTTTGCGTCATATTCATAAAAAAATTAAAGCGAACCACAGAGGCACGGAAGGCACGGAGTTTGAGACTTCTCGGCTCGTCCTTTCTTACTGGGTGGTGCATATTCAGTCTGTAACTTCGTTTGCTTGCGCTCGCGGATTGCTGCTTCACTTTTATCCACGATGCCTGCCGGTACGCGGATAATCCCGCTGACGCACTACCTCCCTGCACTATTTCCCTATGGACCGCTTCGGGAATCAGCACCTCTCGGAAAAGCAACTTGAGAAGATCCAGTCTGTCAATCATTGCCAAAGCGATGAGCGGACCAGTGTTACATACCAGGCCGAGCATCATCCGGCTAGAACTCCTCAAATTCAGAATTCAGTTCGAATTCGTCCCACTCGACTGCTGGGGCCCCAAATCGGTGGCAGTTCAACAGAAAAGTCACGCGCGGCACTCCAGCCAGAGACGCTGCCTGGCCGGATGACAGGCGACCCATCTCGAACAATTGCACTGCGAGTGCCATCTTTGCTTCCTCCTCAAATGATTTAGGACTGAGATTGAGGACAGCAGGAAGTGACTGCGGATAATCAACACATAGTCTTCCCATATCAGTCTCCCGGCGTTCTGTAAAAAGGGTTCAATGCAACTATGCTCTTATTGATCTCAGCCATCAGCTCCGTATCGGATTTTACAGCCACGGTTTCCCGCCGGCTCTCAAACTCGTCAGGACTTACCAGCACCGCCACAGGGCGGCCATTTTGGGTGATCACAACTTCTTGCTCCGTGGCGCAAACCGAATCCACAAGGGCGCTAAGTTTCATTTTGACTTCTGAAGGCGGTAGTGTCTTCGTCATTAACCTCATATTATGACCGACCATAGTTTAGGTCGACCATAATAAATACCAAGCGTTGCTCATGTTTCTTCAATAGTTGCAGCATCAGCCTGCACCGGATTCGGCTGCATTCAAAGGAGCACCAGTCTTGTCAGTACCTCTCCGTGACAGGATGGTGTCATCGATGAACAGGTTTTCCGTTGTCAAGTCGAAGATGTCAGAAAGTGAATATCTATCGATCGCATCAAGAATTTCGAGGCCGATAAGTCTTCCTTGCTCGTCAATGTCGATGTTTATTCCTTCCGAGAGCTCCAGAGTCCTGAAGACCTCCTTTTCCTGCAAGGAGATGTAAAGTGCATCTGCTTCTCTATCGTATTCGATTCTCATGATTCATTCTCCCTTCCATACCACTGTGACTACTGAAATTAAATCATCCTTGCGGGAATAAGTCACCTTCAATAACCTGCCTCCAATGGCCTTGTAGGCATTCAGTCGATTCTTAAGCGAAGGTTCAAGATTATCGGGAAACTGTATGGTATTTTCGACTTCCTCCCTGGAGATTTTCCTCCATCTCATTCGTCTCAGTGCGTGACGGGTATAAGAGAACATCATGGTTTGATTTCATCGCATCTTAAATTCTGCGATAGATTTGGTATTTGAACCGCTAAGGCACGAAGGGCGCTAAGGGGCGCTAAGGATTTTATTTTTTCCCTGATCGGGGAAGACCGATCAGGAAAAGATCCGGCCCTTCGGGCGGCGGCTTATCTTTGCGTACTTTGCGGTTCACTCAAGTGAACGCCCCACACAGCTCCGCCAACTCGGTTCCACCGACTTGTTCCTGGGTTGTACGAAGGTAGGTTGTTGCCCACTGTTCACGGCGTGAATTTACCAGCAGGCGGCCGGTGGCGGTGTCGAAGCCAAAAAGCATGGGGCATGAATCTTGTCCTCTCTCCAGGGACTCCTGATGTGCGAGGAATCAGGATGAATTGCGTCGGCCGCTCAAAAATTCCGGCGGCGAATCACGATTCTTTTTTCGATTAAAAAGTTAAGCAGCCGGTCCACGCATGCGTCCAAAGAATGGCGGTCGGTTTCCACCAGGATGTCCGGATTTTCCGGTGCTTCATAGGGGGCCGACAGCCCCGTCATGTTTGTGATCTCTCCGGCCCTCGAGCGCTTGTACAGCCCTTTTGGATCGCGCTCTTCGCACACCTCCAGGGCGCATTTCACATAGCATTCAAAATAGGGGATTTCGTTCATCAGCCCCCGCACAAACGCGCGGCTTTCGCGATAGGGGGCGATGAACGCGGCGAAAACAAGTATCCCGGCATCCACCATGAGCTTGGCCACCTCGGCAATGCGCCGGATGTTTTCCTTGCGGTCTTCGGGCGACAGCCCCAGGTCTTTGTTGAGCCCGGTGCGGATGTTGTCGCCGTCCAGCACATAGCTTCGCACTCCCAACTGGTACAGGCGCTCTTCGACGGCATGGGCCAGTGTCGATTTGCCGCTGCCCGACAGCCCGGTGAACCAGATGAGGGCGCTGCGGTGGCCGTTCAGGAGGTGCCGGTCGGAGCACAGGATGGAGGATTGAAAAGGGAAGAAGGTTTGGGCCGTGGCTTCCCCGGTTTCATGCGTATCGGTTTTCATGGGTCGATTGTCCTTGTTTTGTTTGAAAGATGTTCAGCCAATGAACATTATAAAGACTGAAAATGTCTGTCAACAAAAAACACCAGCGCACAAACCATTTGACACCCACCGCCCAATAAGTAATAGTCCCTTGAAAAATCGGTTCATCATCAGAGGAAGACAACACCAGAGATCATGCTGCGTCAATTGAGGAACCCCAAGCTTTACCTGATGCTGCTGGGCGATGCGCTGCTTATTGCCGCGGCCCTGGCGCTCGCCTATCTGCTGCGCTTCGAATTTTCCATCCCGGCCGCATCCTTCAAGCAGCTCTATCGTTCCATCGGCTACATTGTGCTCTTCAAGATTGCCGTGTTCTACGTCTTTGGCCTGTACCGGGGGATGTGGCGCTACACCAGTCTGAAAGATTTCTGGCAGGTGGCCAAGGCCTGCGTTTTTTCCTCCCTCATCATGGTCGCCGTGGTGACGTACCTCTATCGTTTCCAGGGGTTTTCCCGTTCCGTCTATATCCTCGACAGCGTATTGACCTTCGTGTTCGTGGGTTCGCTGCGGGTGATGATCCGTTCGGCCATGGGGATCAAGAGCATCCGGGGCAGCGTGGTGGATGCGTGCCTGCCCTGGCGGGCCAAAAGTCGCAGGGATTGCCGGCGGGTGGTTCTGGTTGGGGCGGGCAGCGCGGGGGAAAAGATATTGCGGGAAATCGAGGAAAACCCGCAGCTGCAGTATTTTCCGGTGGCGTTTTTGGATGACGATCCCGGCAAAATCGGGCGCACCCTGCACGGGGTCCCCATCCTGGGATCGGTGGAGACTTTGCCGCGTGCCGTGCTGGACCTGAACGCCGACCAGATCCTCATCACCACGCCGTCGGCGACGGGTGAGCAGGTGAGGCGCATCGTCGGCTACTGCGAGGAATCCGATGTGCCCTACAAGATCATGCCGGGCTACGGAGAAATTCTGGACGGCAAAGTGAGCATCAGGGCCCTGCGCGACGTCAATTTCAACGACCTGCTCGGGCGCCCCCCGGTGCAGCTGGATGTGCAGGATATCCGCAACTACATCGCCGGCCGGGTTGTGCTGGTGACCGGCTGCGGCGGTTCCATCGGCTCCGAGTTGTGCCGCCAGCTGATTCGCTTTGACCCTGCCTCGCTCATTCTGCTGGACGCGGGCGAGGCCAATCTCTATGCGATCCAGATGCAGCTGCTGCATGAGCTGGGCTTCTCGAACATCGTGCCGGTGCTCGGCAGAGTCCAGGATCGGCCGCTCATGGCCAAAATCTTTGCCAAATACCGGCCCCTGGTGGTGTACCATGCGGCCGCCTACAAGCACGTGCCCATGATCGAAAAAAATCCGTGGGAAGCCGTTTTCAACAATGTTCTGGGGAGCCGCATCACCATGGAGATGGCGCTGGAGCATGGGGTGCGGCGCTTTGTTTTGGTATCGACCGATAAGGCGGTGCGGCCCACCAATGTGATGGGCGCCAGCAAGAGAATCACCGAATTGATCCTGCAGTCCATCAACGGCGGCGATACCCGCTTCATGGCGGTGCGATTCGGCAATGTGGTGGGATCGTCCGGATCGGTCATTCCTCTTTTCCGCAGTCAGATTGAAAAGGGCGGCCCGGTGACGGTGACTCACCCGGAAGTGACGCGCTATTTCATGACCATTCCGGAGGCGTCGCAGCTCATCATCCAGGCGGGCGGCATGGGAGAAGGCGGGGAAATTTTTGTGCTCGAGATGGGCACCCCCGTCAAAATTCTGGACATGGCGCGGGATTTGATCAAACTGTCGGGCAAGGAGCCCGACCGCGACATCCAGGTGGTGTTCACCGGCTTGCGCGCGGGCGAAAAGCTCTACGAGGAGCTCATCACCGCCGGTGAAGACGTGGTGGCCACCCATCACAAGAAAATCATGGTGCTGCGATGCAACGGGCTGCGCCCCGGGCTGGAAACGCAGGATGAGCTCCAGAACTGGCTCGATGGGCGGCTGGAAATTCTCTACGCAGCGGCCAAACGGCATGACGCCGCCGCCATAAAGCAGTGCCTGAAGGAGATTGTCCCGGAGTACAAGGCGGACGATGCTCTGTCGAACCTCGACTAGCCGGGATTAGGGATTAATCCTTAATTCTCTCAAGCGACCTGGAGGATTTCGAAATTGCGCACGCCCTTGGGGGTCTGAACCTTCACCTCCTCGCCCTCCTCCTTGCCGATCAGCGCCTTGCCCAGCGGTGACGTGACGGATATGGTGCCGGTCTGGACGTCCGCTTCATACGGTCCGACCAGGCGGTAGGCGGCAATTTCTCCCGTTTCCAGGTCCTCCATCTTGACCGTACTGCCGAACACGATGCGGCCGTTGTCGTTTTCCGATCGTTCAATCACTTCGCTGCTGCCGAGTTTTTGCAGCAGGTCGTTGATTTTCCCCTCGATCATGGCCTGCTTGTCCTTGGCGGCTTCATATTCGGCATTCTCGGATATATCGCCGTGCGCCCGCGCTTCCTCGATGGCCCTGATGACCATGGGGCGCTCTTCCCTCTTTAAACGCTGCAGTTCATCTTTCAGGCGTTCGTAGCCTTCCTTTGTGATTGGTACTCTAACCATTTGTCTTGCCTCCCTGAGATATTGCGCTGCTATTTAATAATATTGCCTTTTCTTGTCAAGCGAATCCGGAAGTCGGGATGCTGCAGCCCAAAAGGGGCTGTGTTGGGTTTCGCTTCGCTCTACCCAACCTACGTGGCTACGTGGCAGCCGATCCAGGTGCTGGAAGATTTCGGGCTTGACACGTCTAGCTTCTTGCAGAAAAAAAATGACTGCATTAGGCTATGCTGGATCGACTCGAGTCGGTATTGTGCAAGGCCGGTATGCCCGGAGGCACACCCGGAACATTGCGCGGCGGTTTGCAGTCCGGGGCTTTGCCGATTCAGGGTGGATAAAAGAGTTTAACAAGGAATCCGTTTAGTTGCCGCCTGCCCCCGGGTTGCTCCCCCGCTGTCGGGGGGAAGTCAGGCGAAGGGAAGGAATACAATCTATGCCTTTCAATCGGAAGGATCTGCTGGGCATACGGGATCTCGAGGCGCACGAAATCGAACACATCCTGGACCTGGCCAAGTCGTTCAAGGAGATCAATACGCGCTCCATCAAGAAGGTCCCCACGCTGCGCGGAAAAACCGTCGTCCATCTGTTCTATGAACCCAGCACGCGCACCCGCACCTCCTTCGATATCGCCGCCAAGAGGCTCAGTGCCGATACCTACAGCATCACGGCTTCCGCCAGTTCACTGGTCAAGGGGGAGACGTTTCTGGATACCTTGAAAAACCTCGAGGCCATGAAGCCCGATGTGTTCATCATCCGGCATTCGGCATCGGGAGCCCCTGCGCGCATGGCGCAGCGAACCAGCGCCGCGGTCATCAACGCCGGCGACGGGATGCACGAGCACCCGTCCCAGGCCCTGCTCGATATGCTCACCATGCGCGAGCACAAAGGAAGGCTGGAGGGGCTCACCGTCCTGATTGTGGGGGATATCGCCCACAGCCGGGTGGCACGGTCCAACTTGTGGGGGCTCAAGAAGATGGGCGCGAGCGTTGTCCTGTGCGGTCCCACCACGCTGATTCCGCCGCAAATCGAGCGGATGGGGGCGCGAGTCTGCCGCCGTCCCGAAGAGGCCATACCCGACGCCGACGTCATTATGGTTTTGCGGCTCCAGAAGGAGCGGCAGCAGCAGATGCTGTTGCCTTCGTTGCGGGAATATTCCATGGTGTTCGGAATCAATGCCAGGCGGCTGGAAAAGGCCCGGGAAGACGTTGTCATCATGCATCCGGGGCCCATCAACCGGGGGGTCGAGATCAGCCCCGAGGTGGCGGACGGGCCGCATTCGCTCATCCTGGACCAGGTGACCAACGGGGTTGCGGTGCGCATGGCGCTGCTCTACCTGCTGGCGCAGAGGGCGGAAGACAGAGGACAAAGGCCGGAATAGGCCGGGTGGAATCACGGGAGGTTCCTTTGAATATTCTTTTCAGGCAGGGAAGGGTTCTTGATCCGGCGCGCGGGGTGGACCAGGTCGCCGATGTGCTCATTGTCGACGGCTGTCTGCAGGCCATTCAGCCCGCGCTGGAGCTGGGTTGCGAACGGCCGGGGGAGTTGCGCCAGGTGGATGCGCGCGGCAAGTGGATCGTGCCCGGCCTGGTGGACATGCACGTTCATCTGCGCGAGCCCGGCGAGGAATACAAGGAGACCATTGCTTCCGGCACCAGGGCGGCGGTGGCCGGCGGGTACACGGCGGTGGCCTGCATGCCCAACACCAAACCGGTCAATGACAACGCTGCAGTCACCCGGTTCATCCTGGAACGGGCCAGGGAGCAAGGATCCTGCCGGGTGTACCCGGTGGGTGCCATCAGCACGGGCTCGGCCGGAGAAAGCCTGGCGGAATTCGGCGAACTGCGCGAAGCCGGCGTGGTTGCCGTGTCGGACGACGGCAGACCGGTCATGAACAGCCTGCTCATGCGCAGGGCCCTGGAATACGCGAAAATTTTCGATCTCCTGGTGATAAGCCATGCCGAAGACCTCCATCTCTCCCGGGGCGGACTGATGAACGAAGGGCCCATATCCACGGCGCAGGGACTCCAGGGCATTCCCAATACAGCCGAAGAAGTGATGGTTGCCCGGGACCTGCTGCTGGCGGAATGGACCGGGAGTCGCCTGCACATTGCACATGTGAGCACCGCCGGGTCGGTGCGCCTGATCCGCGATGCTAAGGGGAGGGGAGTGGCGGTGACGGCGGAAACGGCTCCCCACTACTTTTGCCTGAACGACGAGGCCCTGGCGACCTTTGACCCGCTGTACAAGGTGAATCCGCCGCTGCGCCGGCCGGCCGATGTGGAGGCTATCCGGCAGGGCCTGCAGGACGGGACAATCGACGCCGTGGCCACCGACCATGCGCCGCACAGTTCGGTGGAAAAGGACATTGAATTCGAATATGCGGCCAACGGCATCATTGGGCTCGAATCCGCCCTGCCGCTCATCCTGGACCTGGTTCGCGAGGGGCTGCTGAGCGCTTCCGAAGCCATTGCCAAGGTCAGCTGCAACCCGGCGCGCATCCTGGGGATTCCCGCCGGGGTACTGGTCACAGGCCGGCCCGCCGACCTGACCGTCATCGATCCCGAGGCGGCCTACACCCTCGACAGCCAGGCGTTTCAGTCCAAGAGCCGCAACTGCCCGTTTCATGGCCGGCGGGTGCAGGGCCGGGTGGAAATGACCCTGGTGCAGGGCCGGGTGGTGTTTGGGCATAGGGCATAGCTTCCCAAAGCATGATGTTGGAAGCCGTAGAATACCGGCGGTGGCTGGGTGAATCAAGGCAGAGATGAGCTCTGAGCGCAAGACAATCCTGGTGGTGGACGATGAACGAAGCATGCGCGAGTTTCTCGAAATCATGCTCGCAAAAGACCGGTACGAGGTGTGCTGTGCGGCAAGCGGGGTCGAGGCCGTGGACATTTTGCACCGGCAAACCTTCGACCTCGTCATCACAGACATCAGGATGAAGCCGGTTGACGGACTGCAGGTTCTGAAGGAATGCAAGAGGATATCCCCCCGAACCGTTGTCATCATCATTTCGGCCTACGCCAGCACCGAAACGGCGGTTGCCGCCATGAAGGAAGGCGCCTATGACTACCTGCCCAAACCTTTCAAGGTGGCCGAAATGCGGGCGGTGATCGCCGATGCGCTGCAGATCAGGGAGGAGCAGCCTGCGCATGAGAAAACCAGGGTCGGTCCCCTGTACTTCGGTTGCCTGGTGGGAGAAAGCCCCGCCATGTTCAGGGTCTATGACTTGATCGAACGGGTGGCGGCCGCCGCCAGCAACGTTTTGATTGCGGGCGAGAGCGGCACCGGCAAAGAGCTGGTGGCGAAGGCCATTCACCGGCAAAGCCCGCGGTGCGGCAAGCCCTTCATCGCGGTCAATTGTGGCGGGGTGCCGGAAAGTCTCATCGAAAGTGAAATGTTCGGCTACAAGAAAGGGGCCTTCACGGGTGCGGTCTCGACCCGCAAAGGGCTCGTCGAGGCCGCCCAGGGCGGCACGCTGTTTCTCGATGAAATCAGTGAACTGTCCCACAGCCTGCAGGTCAAGCTGCTGCGCCTGGTGCAGGAAAAAACCGTCAGGATGGTGGGCGGTACCGAAGACATCCCGGTGGATGTCCGAATCATTGCAGCGACCAACCGGGACCTGGAAATAATGGTGATCGAAGGGCAATTCCGCGAGGACCTCTACCACCGCCTGAATGTTTTGCCCCTGAATATTCCGCCGCTGCGGGAGCGGCGCCAGGATATCCCCCTGCTGGCGGATTATTTCCTGGCGAAATTCAGAAAAACCTTGAATAAGGACGTGCGCAAGATTTCTTCCTATGCCATGGACATCCTCACCAGCTACGATTTTCCGGGCAATGTGCGCGAGCTGGAAAACATTGTGGAACGTAGCGTGGTGCTCGAATCGTCCAGCATCATCCTGCCCGACAGCTTGACTCTGGCCAACTACAAGCGCCGCCGGTGTGACCCGGAGCCTTCACCCAAGCCGCCCCTGCCCCCCGCGGGCATCAACCTGGATGAGCACCTGGCGGCAATCGAACGGGGATTTCTCTCCCAGGCCCTGGAACAGGCCAAGGGAGTCAAGCTCAAGGCCGCCGAGCTGCTGGGAATCAGCTTCCGTTCGCTGCGCTACCGGCTGATCAAATACGGACTGGCGGGCGATGACGAGCAGGACGGCGATCCGTCCGCTCCGTGACAGACGATTGTGCCGGTTCCAGCCGGGCATTAATAGGATACCGGCTTAGAGCGTAGGTCGGGTAGAGTCACGCGGTAGGCGTGACGAACCCCGACATTTCATGTGAGGTGTTGGGTTTCATTGCATTCAACCCAACCTGCGTTGGTCGCGGGAGAGGGAATTCGCGGACAGGCTTTCAGGAGAACAGGAGCAGCAAAACACTGTAGCTCAGGGCAGAAGCCAGGGTGAGCACGGAAATTCCGGAGGCGGCCAGTTCGGGATCGCCCTTGAGCTCGACCGCCATGACATAGGTGACCGTCGCCGGCGGCGCTGCCAATAGAATCATGCCGGGCAGGATGAAAAATTCCGGCACCTGGCCCAGTTTCATGATGATCAGGCCCAACAGCGGAAAGCACACCAGCTTCAGCGCACCCATGCAGAGGAGTTCCTTGAGGCGCAGGCGCAGGGCCCTGAAGGACAGGCCGGCGCCGATGAGCAGCAGGGCGGTGGGCAGAGCCATGCCCGAGAGGATCTGAAAGCCGCGTTGAATGGGAACGGGCAGCGGCAGGGCCAACGCCGAGTAAACCATGCTCACGGTCACGGACAAAATGATGGGGTTGCGCAGGATGCTCCTGACAAAGACTTCACCACCTTTGGCTTCCCGCACCTGGCGATCCGGGTTGAACGCCACCAAAACCCACACGGCCATGAGGTTCTGGGCGATCATCAGGAAGCTGCTCAAAATGGCGGTCCGGGCGAATTCCGTCTGCCCCAGGCTGTAGTAGGCCACGGCATAGGCCATGTAGCCAAGATTGCCGTGAAAGCTGCTCTGCAGAAAGGTCCCCCGATATTTCAGGGGCACCGCCGTCAAACGTGCCGCAAGCAGGCTCAGCATGAGCTGCACGGAAATGGCCAGCAGCAGGCAGAACACAGCCGTGAGGTGAAAATTTTCCTTGAACGGAGCGCGCGATATGGAATTGAACAGCATGGCCGGAATCGCTACATAAAAGACCAGCTGGTTGGCGGTCCCGGCGAAAGCCGGATCGATGATGCGCCTCTGCTTGAGGAAGAACCCCAGGAGGATGATGCTGAAAACGGGGATGATGGTCTCTGCAATGTGCAGCATGGTTGTCCCGCCGGCGAATGATGGTTATAAGGTTGGGCACAAATTGCTTGACGTTTATTCCGGGTTTTAATACAGGGAGCTCGACCTGTGGAGTGGGATCAAATCATACGGTTATCCTGTTCAAGAGGTTGTGCGAGAATCCTTAACCCTTAATCGCTAATCCTCCGCGTTCGGGGCGAGGGGGTTCGTGATGCGGACCGCGGCAGCAGGCCAGGCAACATCTGCTGACCGATGAAACTCCCTGGTAAAGGAATCGCCCGGCTTTGGCAAGAATAAAGGAGAAGGTGAAGGAAGCTACCATGCCCAAAAAAACCAGAACCGAAGACGATGCAGCCATGGAAGAATACGATGACGATCAAAGCATGGACCTCGATGACCAGGGAGAAGAGCTGGATTTCGGCGGTGATGAAGAATTGCTGATCGATGAATCGGAGGACGATGACGAGCTCGCTCCTTCGGTGCTCTACAAAGGCGTTTCGAGGCCGAAGACCGAAGACGACTGGCGCCAGTTGCTGCTGGAAGCAAACAAGGACTCCATTCCCGCCTACCAAATTTCCGACAGCTATCGCGAGGGCGATTTGGTCGCCCATTCCCAGTTCGGATTTGGTGTGGTGAGCAAAGTGATTTCTCCGCGCAAAATGGAAGTGGTTTTCGAGAGCAGCCGGAAGCTCATGGCCATGAATGTGGCGCCTGCCGAATAGACCGGTTTGCCGGCTTCGGGTTGAGCGACTCGGACGGCGTGGCTCAGCTCCGGCCGGCAGGTCAAAAATGCCCCGCAGTGGATCTGCTCACTGCGGGTGCCAGGAACTGCTGCACTTGGTCCATGAGAAAAGGGTGAACCGGGTCGATGCCGGCCACGATATGCCCGTTTTGCAGATAGCCGCGGTTGCCCCAGAAGTCGTCCACCCGGCCGCCCGCTTCGGTCACCAGCAGGCTCCCCGCAGCGACATCCCAGGGTTTGAGCCCGGCTTCCCAAAAACCGTCCACTCTCCCCGCCGCCACATAGGCCAAATCCAGCGCTGCCGAGCCGGCCCGCCTGATTCCGCTGACCCTGGAAAAAACCGCGCGAAAGGTGTTCAGGTAGGGTTCCAGCAGGTGTTTGGCGCGAAAGGGGAAGCCGGTCGCAACCAGCGCCTGGTCGAGCTCGGTGAGCTGCTTCAGCTGCAGCCGCTGCCCGTTGAGGCGCGCTCCCCGGCCTCTCCGAGCCGTGAACAGCTCGTCTCGAACGGGGTCCAGCACCATGCCCACAACCACCTGTTTGCGCATGGCGACCGCGATGGACACGGCCACGAAGGGGAATCCGTGGATGAAATTGGTGGTGCCGTCCAATGGGTCGATAATCCAGGTGACGTCTTCCTCCAACTTGATATTGGAGGTTTCCTCCGCCATGATCTGATGATGCGGAAAGTCCCGGCGGATTGCCTGAATGATCAACTCTTCGCTCTCTCTGTCGATTTCCGTGACATAGTCGGAAGGGCCCTTATTGTGGACGGCATATTCTGAACCCATTGCCATGTGCCGGCGGATCACGTCGCCGCTTTGCAGGATGGCGGTGCGGGCGGTTTTTTCCAGTTTTTCGAGCATGCTTTAAGCCTTTTGCTGTCATGTTTCGGGTTGAGCACACTGGTCTTATGCCAGTTCTGCAGCCATAAATCAAACAGAGCGTTGGAGTTTACTTTGCGGCCGCAGATGAACACGGATGAACACGGATGGACGGGGATCAAAAGAGAAGGGATGAGGTATCGGTGTTCATCGGCGTTTATCAGTGGCCATACTCAAGGATGAGCCAATGAAAGTCGATGTGCACACGCATATATTTCCTCCCGAAATCGTCAAGGATCGCAGCAGATTTTTCGACGGTGAACCGATGTTCCAGGCGCTCTATGCAAATCCCAAAGCCCGGCTGGCCACCGCCGAGACCCTCATGGCGGCGATGGATGAGGCCGCCCTCGATTGCTCGGTGACATTCGGCTTCCCCTGGAAGAATACCGAGCTTGCCGCACGCCACAACGACTATGTTCTGGAATCGGCAGCGAACTATGCCTCGCGCCTGGTTCCCCTAGGCTGCGTCAATCCTTTGGCGGCGGGCGCCCTGGAGGAATCCGAGCGCGTGCTGCGGGCGGGAGCTCGAGGCCTCGGTGAACTGGCCGTCTACGAGCAGTGTGACGAGAGCACGGCGCTCGCGTGCTATGAGCGGCTGATCGAGTGCTGCCGGGCGCACCATGCCCTGCTGCTGGTCCATGCCAACGAGCCGATCGGGCACGCCTACCCGGGGAAGGCTCCTTTCGGCCTGCGCTTCTATTATGCTCTTGCCCGCCTCGCCCGGGGTCTGCCGCTGATCCTGGCGCATTGGGGAGGCGGCCTGGGCTGCTACGAGCTGCTTCGCAGGGAAGTCCCTGAGGCCCTGGCCCATGTCTACTACGATACGGCGGCTTCGCCGTTCCTGTACAGGCCGGAGGTTTACCGTCATATGGTCGAGATTGCGGGCGGCGAGCGAATTCTGCTGGGTACCGACTACCCGCTGCTGACTGCCGGGCGTTATTTTGCCGAGATGGCCCACGCCGGGCTTGCGGCGGAAACCGTGGAAGCCATTGCCGGCGGCAATGCGGCCCGGCTGTTCGGGATCACACGATGATCAGCTCCTCGTCGGCCGTATTGAGGGATTCCAGGCCGGCGGCGGTGACCAGGTAGGTGTTCTCGAGGCCCGCAATGCCGACTCGAGGAATGATGATCTTGGGCTCCAGGGCAAATGTCATTCCTTCCTGCAACGCGAGCTGCTGGCGCTGGGCGATGAAAGGAAATTCATCCACTTCCAGGCCCAGGCCGTGGCCGACGAAGCTCACCCGGCTGGCGTTGAAGCCCATGAAATAGTCAGCCCAGCCGGCCTCTTCAGCCCACCGCTGGAGCTGCTCGTAGAGTTCCCCGGTGACGGCGCCGGGCATGGCGCGCCGGCAGAAGCGGCTGTGCAGCTCCTGAACGAAGCGGTACGCTTCGGCGAGTTTTGCCGGCGGTTCACCGATGCAGAAGTTGCGCGTCTGATCATTGAGGTAGCCGTTCCAGTTCATCATGGTATCGACACTGACGACTTCCCCGGGTTGTATGCGCCGTGTGCCCGGTCCCTGGCCGAAGGCGGGGCTCAGCCCGAGGCCTCCGGTGGGGGCGTCGGCATAAGAGGGGGTGGCGGCTTCCGGGCCGGAGAGAACGTGCCCGAAGTACATGTCCATGTTGAATGAGCGCAGTCGGATCAGCCCGAGATGCCCCGCCCTGCGCGCCACATGCTCCAGATCGGCGCTCAGTTCCAGTTCGCTCATGCCCGGGCGCAGCAGTCGCGGCACCGCATCGGCAACCGCCCGTGAAATCTCGCCTGCGCGCCGCATGGCGGCAATTTCCCAGCGTGACTTGATCATCCGCACCTGGCGGACCAGCCCGCTGATGTCGACGATCTGCTGCCGTGGGAAGAGTTTTTCGTCATAGTAGAAGAAGGTGTTGGCGGGCAGCACGTCGAGCTCCATGCCGAGACGTCTGGGCGCTGAGCCGCCGCAGCAGTCATTCACGACCGCCGGCAGCTCCTTCATGCTCTGCAGCTGCACCATGGGGCGAACCGGGGACTGCTCGTGGGCGCGGTTGAAATCCCGGCGTACCAGCAGAACCGGCCGACCTGCCGCAGGGATGATGAAATGAGCGTCCTGCACGGTCCCGGTAAAATAATAGAGATCGGCGTTCTGCCTTATGATGGCTGCGTCTACCTGCTGTTTTGCCAGCAGCGATTGGAAGGTGGTGACGCGGGTTGCAATCTCGCTCATGGGAACAGTGTGCATGCTTGAATACCCCTCCTGAGGCTTCATCGGGTCACCGCCAGGCGTTCGCCGATGGCTCTTTCGAGGTCGGCCAGGGCCAGCTGGTAGCCGTACAGCGCCTGGTAGTAATTGACGCTTGATTCCAGCGTGTACACGCGGGCGTTCAGCACCTCGAGGAAGATCACCAGCTGCTCCTGGTATTGCAGGGTCGTCATGCGCTCATTTTCCTGCGCCTGGGAGAGGGCCGCCTGGGCCGTGGCAATGTCGGCCCTGGCGACGCCCACCTGCTTGTAGGCATCTTCCACCTGCACCTTGATTTGCTGTTCCAGGTCGCGCCGTTGCTCCTGCAGCGCTCTCCTGCGGTACTTGTATTCGCTCGCCGCCGCCTCGGTTTTTCCTCCTTCGAACAAGTTCACTTTGACCTGCACGCCGATGGAGGCATTTTCGTTATTGGTGAAGGGGTTTCGATCCCCTGCAAAGTCTTCCCCCTCCCGGTAATACTGTCCGAAAGCGGAGACGGTGGGATAGTAACCGCTCTGGGCCGCCCTGATCCCTTCCTCGGCCTTGAGAATGGAGGTGTCCAAGGCGTTCAATTCCGGTCTGTGCACTTCGGCCGTGTGGTACAGATGGTCCAAGGGGGGGAGGGGAATCATCCGGATTTGCCTGTCCTCCAGTTCCACTCTGGTGCGTATGTCCAGGTCGAGCAGCTGATTGAGCTGCGACCTGAGCACATCGAGCTGCTTGGCGGCGGCCCGTTCCTGCTGAATCGCGTTGGCCAGGGCCACATCGGCCTTGAGGGCATCGTTTCTGGCGGTGAGCCCCTGGTCGTAATAGGCCTCGGCGTTCTGTTTCTGTACTTCCAGGGCCTTCACGTTGTCCCGGGCGACCTGCAGCAGCTTTTTTCCGAGCAGGGTTTGCAGGAAAGCGTACTTGATGTTGCGGATGAGATCCAGCCGGGCTGAATCCAGCTGGTATCTCGAGATCCTCACATTCATCTTGGAGATATTGAGCTGAGCGGTGAGGTTGAAGCCCGTGAAGATCGGCTGCGTGATATCCAGCTGCCAGTGATTCACCGATGTGATGTTGGTCGGTACGCTGTCGGCGGGTAGATTGGGCAACATCGGTGCAGTAAAGTTGATGAAGGGCTGATCTTTGATTTGCGTGTAGCTGTAGGAGGCATCGAGCTTCGGGTAAAAGCCGGCCCGGGCCTGCTTCACCTGCTGATTGACAGCCGTCACTTCTTCTTGAAAGGATTTCAGCTTGCGATTGTGCTGCAGTCCGAATTCGATGGCTTTTTCCAGGGACAATGGTTGTGCGGGGGTATCCTGATATTTGAGCTGTTTCGGAGTTGGAGTCGCCGCGGAGGTCGTGGGGTCGAAGGTGATCTTTTGGCGCCCGGCGGTTTGTGCGAAACACCATGAAGCCCCCATGACAGCCAAGATGAAGAGGGCCAAGCTTATTGTCCTGCTGGGGAAGATCCTTTGGGCCATCAAAACCATCCGGTTCAAAAAGCTGGAGGATTGTCCGAGGAATGGATCGATTGCATCAGTTCAACCAGTCTAGTCAGATTCATGTGTTCGAGGGTGTCGAGTACGACATCGGCTTCTCTCAAAAGATCCGCGGCAAAGGAATGGGAAACTCCGACGGTAAAGAGTCCTGCCGCCCTGGCGGACTGAATGCCGGCCGGGGTGTCTTCTATGGCCACCACTGTTGCGGCCTCCAATGGCTCGCCAAGCAGCCTTTCCTGCAGCTTGCGCAGGGCCGCCAGGTAGCTTTCGGGGTCCGGCTTGCTGTGCATCACGTCGTCTGCCGACACAATCACGGAAAAGCAGTCCTGCAGCCCGAGAGCCTTGAGGAAATATTCAATTTCGATGCGCAGGGAGCCTGAAGACACGGCCAGGGGCACGCCGCGTGCACTGAGGTGGCGCACCAGTTGGACCACCCCCGGGAAACTGGAGATCCCCTGGGAAACAATGGCAAGCAAAGCTTTATTCTTTGCCGCCATGAGCTCTTCCAGCTGCCGGGGCTCGATGGACCGACCGGCGTCTCTGAATACTTCGGTGAAGGCGTCGCGGTCGTCAAAGCCGATGTAGCGGTCCACATAGCGGTGGTAATCATGGCCGAGCCCCAGCGGTGCCAGGACCTGCTGGAAGGCCTGATAATGCAGGGGCTCGGAATCAACCAGGATGCCGTCGCAGTCAAACACCACCGCTTTCAAGGGATTCGAGGGAAGCAAAATCCGACTCCGGAAGAGCTGTTGACAATATTGGTACCCCCGACAGGATTCGAACCTGTGACACCGAGATTAGGAATCTCGTGCTCTATCCTCCTGAGCTACGGGGGCACAAATTTAGCGCTAAAAGCTAGCATAGGGAGCCGCTGGTGTCAACGCTAACACCGGCGTGGTATGCATTGCAGCAGCCATTCGGCGCAAAGAGCTCCGCGGGCACAGCGATGCAAAAAAATGGTAATGGTTCACCGCCAAGACGCGAAGGACACATAAACACGCAAAGAGCCCTCCCCAGTGATCGCAACCTCTGCAACCCCGGCGTTCCTTGCGCCTTTGTGGTTCATAATGGGCGGTACGGTGAACGGTTACAAAAAATCGAAACGGCGAACCGGTGTGCATCACATACGGAAATTGGCGCGGCGCTTCCTTTGGTAGCGGCCCATAATGACCCCGATGACCCAGCCGCAAAGGAGCACCAGGGCCCCGGCGATGAACCAGCGGATTCTCTGTGACAGCTTTAAATCGTCTATCTCCTCGGTCAGTGCCCGGACATTTTCTTGTGCCTGAGACAAGGCCGTCCTGGCAGCCGTGTATTCTTCCTTCAGCTTCAAATAATCGGATGATCCGGCTTTCAGGGATTCGTATTCCTGCTGCAGCTCCTGCAGCTTTGCGCCGGTTTCTTTCAGTTCCTGGGCCAGGCGGGTTTCCCTCTCGGTGAGCTGATTCTTTTCTTCAATGATGCATGCCAGCTGCTCCTGCAACGAGGCGTTCAGCGTTTTCGCCTGAGCTGCCCAGGGCGGCTGGTCCACCAGGTACTTATCCAGGATCCATCCCTCGATGGATTCACCGCCTTCCTTCACCAGTCGCACGTTGCTCCACCCTCCTTTGTTGGCCAGTACCTCGACAACGAACCCGGATGAAAGGGTGGAAACCACGCGATAGTCTGTTCCGGGGCCCGAGCGCAGGTTGACCTGGCCCAGATCCGTCACGTAGGCCGTGGTGACTGCCATGCCCGGCGGACTGAAAAACATTACGCCGAGAATAAAACATAAAATGAAAAAGGCTGTCGTCCTCATTGATTAAACCGTCCGTTTTGCTTAGTACATCTCCACACAATAGGGTGTACGAAATTTCCATTCTCCTGATCGGGGTTTTGTCCGACAATGTCGATCCTGCGTCCTTCCGATGCAATATGCAATACCACCGTGGCGGCACAAATCCGGTGAAGAAACGCAAGCCGCCCAAAAACCACGGCGCATTATAGGGGGAGAAGGGGAGACATACAAGGCGAAATCCCGAGAAAATTTGACGTGCGCGGGCAGTTGCTTTAGTGTTATGCGGCCGTTAACCAAAACAGGAAGAATTTGAACATGTTGATAGACACTCACGCCCATTTGGATTTTCCCGAACTGGCAGGCGATCTCGAGACGGTTCTGCAGAGGGCCGCACGCAACCACGTGGTGCAGATTGTGACCATCGGCATCAGCCTGGCCGCAAGCCAAGCCGCCGTGAGGTTGGCGCAAAGCCACCGGGGCGTTTCTGCCACGGTCGGCATCCATCCGCATGACGCGCGCCGGTTGAACGGGGATGAATTGGAGACTCTGCGTGCCCTCGGCCGACAGCCGAAGGTGGTTGCCGTGGGCGAAATCGGGCTGGACTATTATCGCGACCGGCAGCCGCGCGACATTCAAAGGGAATGCCTGCGGCAACAAGTGGAGTTGGCCTGTGAGCTGGGCCTGCCCGCGGTATTCCACGTGCGCGACGCCTACGCGGATTTTCTCGAAATCATTTCGGGCTACCGCGATTCCCTGAAAGACGGCGTCATGCACTGCTTCTCAGGCGATTGGCAGGTTGCCGAAAAGTGCCTGGACATGGACTTCTATCTGTCGATTCCGGGCACCGTCACATTTCCCAAGGCCCAGTGGCAGCAGGATGTGGCCCGGCGCGCTCCGCTGGATCGTCTGCTGGTTGAAACCGATGCGCCGTTTCTGGCGCCGGTCCCTTATCGCGGCAAAGTGAACGAACCTTCTTATGTGGTGCACACCGCTCAAAAAATCGCCCGTCTGCGCGGCTGTGAGCTGCAGGAGTTTGCCCGGCAAAGCTCTCACAACGCGCGCAAGGTTTTTGCTTTACCGCAAGAGGAAATAGCGGACAGTCCTGAGTGAAAGTGAGAAAAACTGCAAGTGGCTTGCATTGCTCAAAGTGTGTTTGTCACCCTGGAGCCCATCATCCTGGCGTCCGCCTCGCCGCGTAGAAGCGAGCTGCTCGCGTCTGCGGGACTGGTATTCGAGGTGGTGCCGAGCGCAGTTCAAGAAACGTTGCGGGAAGGGGAATCCCCGCAGGCGGCGGCGCTGCGCTGGGCCGCCGATAAGGCGGAGACGGTCGGCCGGCGCCATCCGAACGAATGGGTGCTGGCCGCCGATACCATAGTGGTTTTGGGAGAAAAAATCCTGGGCAAGCCGCAAGACGGCGAGCAGGCAGCGCGGATGCTGGGACTGCTGAGCGGCTGTGCGCACCGCGTCATTTCCGGAATCTGCCTGCTGCATGCCGAGAGGAATTTTCAACGGCTCGAGGCGGTGCGAACCGAGGTGCGCTTCAAGGAATTGACCGGCGCCGAAATTGCAGCCTATGTTCAAACCGGCGAGCCGCTGGACAAGGCCGGGGCGTACGGCATTCAGGGGATGGGCGCCTTCATGGTGGAATCCGTGTGCGGCTCCTATACCAACGTGGTTGGGCTGCCCCTGTGCAAGACGCTGAGCTGGCTGCTTGAGCTGCAGGTGATCGCTCCTCGGACAAGCTCCTCGAACTGTGGCGTTTAACAAAATCATTTATAAATTCAGAGAAGGTCGATGATATGTCTTCCATTGCAGAGAATATTGCGGCAGTCAAACGGCGCATGGCGGACGCCTGCGCCCGTGCCGGGCGCAATCCGGCCGAGGTGAAGCTGGTGGCCGTCAGCAAAATGGTGCCCCTGGATCGCATAGCCGAGGGGGCCAGGGCAGGGCTGAAAATATTGGGGGAAAACTATGTTCAGGAAGCCCTGGAAAAGATCAGGGCACTCGATGAGCCGGGAATCTCCTGGCACTTTATCGGGCATCTGCAGTCCAATAAGGCGAAGATGGTGGTCGAGGGCTTTGATTTGGTGCATACCGTGGACCGCAGGAGCCTTGCCAAAGAACTCGATCGCAGGGCCCGGCAGCACGGCAGGATCCTGCCCGTGCTGCTGCAGGTCAACGTCGGGCAGGAGGAAACCAAGAGCGGTACGTCCTCCGAGGAGTTGGGCTCCCTGTTCCAGTACGTGTCGTCCCTGGATGCTCTGAGGGTGCGCGGGTTGATGACGCTGCCCCCTTTTTTGGATGACCCGCAGGAGGTGCGGCCTTACTTCAGGCACTTGCGGCATTTGCTCGAACAATTGCGGGAGAAGGCTTCCAGCCCCGAGGATTTGACGGAGCTTTCCATGGGCATGAGCCATGACTTTGAGGTGGCCATTGAAGAGGGAGCCACATTGATTCGGGTGGGGACCGCTCTGTTCGGGTCAAGACCGACTTGATCGAGGAGCGCGAGGCTGTTGAAAAATTGCTTCCCCGCCTCCGTTGGTCATGCCGGAGAAGGACCAGCGTGCCGCCTGTGATGCTCGACCGGTAAAAAAAGAAGAGAGAGCCAGGAAGGAGGGGGGAAACCTGACTCTCTCTTTGAGGAGGAAAGAGTTTCTTTCCACTGCCATAATAACATATCAGTCAACTGGGGCAACAAATAAAAGTTGTAAGGTTATCATCGCATTAGAAATCGTCGGAAGTCCCGGAAAATCTGCCTGTAACAGGCCGTTTCGAGTTTCATCAGGGGGTGGCGGAAGAGACCGCCCGCACATAAAATCGGCAGGTGAAGTCCTGCTTTGCCACGTACCCCAAATTCACACTGACATACCACGCCGCGTTGAACGATGCCCGGTCACAGCTCCACAGCCACTTCCCGCTTTGGTCGAAAACGGCGGGAATGCAATAGTCATCTTTGCCGGTCGGAAGGGTGAGGATCGAGAGGAGCTCCTCCACCGTGGGCAGTCGCCAGGTCGTGATGCCGGCGAAGCCGATGCGGTTCAGACTGTCAACGTAGTCGCGGGCCTGCTGCCAGGTCATGCCATCCTGCGAACCCGACTTCTGCCACACCAGGCTGGTGACGGGATCCACCACGGTGCCGTCCCCCGGGTCGCCAAAGGCTGTTGTAACGGGTTCGACGGGGCGCCAAAGCCGATCCAGGGAAAATGCCTGAAAGGCTTCTTGGGGGCGGATTTTGCGCGGCGCATTGCGCGGTTTCCCGCGGGCCTGCGCTCTTCTTTGCCGAGTGGCTGGAGCAGCCCTTTCAAAGCCCCGGCAGTAGCGGGATATGACTTTCTCCCATTCCCTTTCCAGCAGTTCAAGGTCGCGCCGCATGTCGGCGGCACTGTTGTGGCGTTCTGCCGGCTCTGCAGAGAGGCTCCGGGAGAAAAACCGGTCCCACCGGGTACCCAGCTCCGGGTTCCGTGTGCTTGCCGCGGTCTGCTGCGCCTCGTCGTCCACCGGCAGCCATCCGGTCAGCATCCGGTAGAGCATGACCGCCACGGCATAGAGATCCGCCCTGCAGTCGACGGCGTTTGCGTCCTGCTGCTGTTCGGGAGCGGCGTAATAGGGACTTCCGACAATGAGCTGGGGAGGGTGTGCAAAAATTTCACCGCGCAGTTTGGACAATCCGAAGTCCGTGATTTTGATGGCTTCCCTGTCGTCCAGCAAGAGGTTGAACGGCTTGATGTCTCGGTGGATGATTCCGGCCGCATGCAAACCGGCCAGACCGTGCAGCGTTTCACGGGCATAGCGGATGGCCTGTTCCGGCCGTAGAGGTCTGGAAGGATTTTCCAGGCGGTAGGTTTCGCCGATCACTTCCCCGACATTGTGGCAATAGTATTCCATCACGATGAAGGGTCGGCCATCATGGCTGCCGTGATCGAGGGCCTTGACAATGTGGGGATGGTTTATCGCCAGCATGACGTCCGCCTCCCTGTTGAAGTGCTCGACAATCGTTTCCCAGCCGAGCAGGCTCTGCAAATGCTCGTGCGGCATCAGCAGTTTCAGTGCCAGGATGCGCCCGCTTGCCGCATGCCGCACCTTATAGACGCGGGCCATGCCGCCTTTGCCGAGCAGCCCCAGAATTTCGTAAGCTGCTATCCGTTTCAAAGGGTCTGCTCCATGGGGGTGACGGTCTTGCGATGAGAAGCCGTTTCCCTGACTGTTGTCATCGTGTCGCAGGCAAGGAACATTGCGTGTTTCTTTCCGGTTTAGTCATTGTGGAGGGTGACAGATCGCGCCGTCATAACTATAGTTGTTAGCGAAAGAAATATTCATGTTTATGCCTGCTGCCACCGATGGGCTTCGCTTCGCTCCACCCATGCTGCGGTGCTACGGGACGGCCCGGAAATAAATAAACAGCTGTTGCTTAACCGGTTTAGATCGAAACAGGAGGAAAACTATGAGTGTTGACCCCAAGGCGCTTGAATCCAAACTGCGTGAAATGTATCCGGACATAGACAAGTACAAGTTTGACCTCGCCCTTAACTTCAACGAGCAAAAGGATGCGTGGATCGTCGAGTTGAAGCACGGCAAGCACGAGCTCACCACGCACCTGGAGCGAAAAGATGCGGAAGCCTGCCTCGATGGGGTGCAGTGTGTCTATCTGGGTGTTCAAATCGGCCAATTTGTAAAGAATTTTGAGGCACAGGAATAAATCGGCTGCACCACCGTTGAGAGTACTCCACGATGGTTCGGGCCACCGACGACCTGAACCATCGTGTCATTCAAACCCATGCCACGCACCTGGGACGAGCCGGTTTGCCCGATTAGATCATGGGCAGATAGCGCTCGATTTCATACACGTTGACCTGGGTTCGGTAGCGGTCCCATTCGATTTTCTTGTTCTCGATGAATTTGTGAAAAACGTGCTCCCCCAGGGTCTCGCGCACCAGGGTGCTGCGCTCGCATTCGTAAACGGCTTCGTAAAGACTGCCGGGGAGCGATTTGATGCCGTTGGATGCTCTTTCCTGCTCGCTCATGCGGAAGATGTCCTCTTCCACGGGCTCCGGCAGTTCATACTGCTGCTCGATCCCGGTCATCCCCGCCGCCAGCATGACGGCAAATGCCAGGTAAGGGTTGCAGGCCGGGTCGGGAGCGCGAAACTCGATGCGCGTGGCTTTTTCTTTCCCCGGTTTGTACATGGGGACGCGAATCATGGTGGAGCGGTTGCGCCGTGCCCAGGAAATGTACACGGGTGCTTCATAACCGGGAACCAGTCTTTTGTACGAATTCACCCATTGATTGGTGACCGCGGTGATTTCGCGTGCATGCCGCAGCAGGCCGGCGATGTAGCATTTGGCATCGCGCGACAGGTTGTAAACGTCGTGGGGATCGAAAAAAATATTCCTGTCATCCTTGAAGAGCGACTGATGGGTGTGCATGCCGCTGCCGTTTTCACCAAACAGAGGTTTCGGCATAAAGGTGGCATACACGCCGTTTTGACGCGCGATTTCTTTCACCGTGATGCGGTAGGTTTGAGTCTTATCCGCCATTTGCAGGGCTTCGTCATAGCGTAAATCGATTTCGTGCTGGCTCGGCGCCACCTCGTGGTGGCTGTATTCGACCTGGATGCCCATTTGCTGCAGGGCAAAAATGGTCTGACGGCGCAGGTCGCTGCCCCGGTCGAGAGGAGTGACGTCGAAGTAGCCGCCCTTGTCGATGATCTCCGGTGCCGCGTCCGACTTGAAGTAAAAATATTCCAGTTCCGGGCCGATATAGAAGGTATGGCCCTTTTCATGGGCTTTGCTGAGCATCCTCTTGAGGACATAGCGTGGGTCCGCCGCGTAAGGAGAGCCGTCCGGGGTGAGGATGTCACAGAACATTCTGCCGACCGGTTTTTCCCGGGGACGCCACGGCAGCAGTTGAAAACTGGTGGGGTCCGGCACCGCCACCATGTCGCTTTCTTCAATGCGGGCAAACCCTTCAATGGATGAACCGTCGAAGCCCATGCCCTCGGTGAAGGCCAGGGGCAATTCCGCCGGGGTGACGGAAAAACTCTTGAGCTGGCCCAAAACGTCGGTGAACCAAAACTGCACAAAGGCCACTTCGTGGTCTTTGACCAGCTGTAAAATGTCGTCCGCGGTCTTGCTGAGCGGCATGATCGTTCTCCTTGTGAGGTATATTGAAGAAATCCTTCTTGTTCACCAACCATCAAAATTCTTGCAGATCCGCCACATCACCCGGTGCCGGTATGGTGACGCGAAAGTCGTCCGCCCCCTCCACAATCTGCAGGATTTCACCGTAGCGCCTTTTTCTCACATCGCGCTGGATATGAACCAGGGCCAAACTGCGTGCGGCAGCCTCGCGGGCAAACGCAATGCACTTTTGGACCGTGCCGTGGCCCGGGGTGTTCTCCTCGACATCAAATGCTTCATGGATGATCAGATGACACCCCCGGGCGAGGGCAAGGGTGTCCGGCGTTGGCGAGCCGTCGCCGCTGTAAAAAATTGATGCCGTTTCATTATCAATGCGTATGGCAAGATCTCGCTGCCCGTGGCCGTTTTGTGCCGTCCGCCAGCGCAATCCCAGCATGGCCGAGTCACCCCGTTGGGGTTCCATCTCCTCGAACACGAGCCGGTAGGTCAATTTATTGAGAAAGCCGGGATAGGCCAGATCCATGGTTGCTTGAATGACCTGTTCAATCCCGGATGGTCCCGCCAGAATGAGAGGCTTGCGCCGCTTCATTTCCCACAGCCTCAACAGCAGGGTGGGCACGCCGAAAAAATGGTCCCCGTGAAAGTGGGAAATCCATACGGCATCCAAATTGTCCGGATCGGTTGTCTGTCTGAAATAAAGGGGCGTCACGGTGGGGCCGCAGTCCAGCAGAATGGATTGCCATCCGCCGTTATCCCCTTCGGCCTGCAGCCAGATGGAGGTGTTGGGCAAGGTTTCGTCGCACGCTTCCCCGACACCCAAAAACACAACTTTCATGAGCACTCTCTCCGTTGTTGAATGAGCAAAGGGTGACCGCGCATTCTCCTTCGCATTTAAGGTCTGACATGATACAAAGTGAACAGTGCCGACGGTTTGACCATGTTAGCCGTTTTTTCCTGAGAGCATTGACAAAAACCTTTCGAAAACTGACGGGAGCACCATGAACGAATCGCTTTTAAGAGAAAAAATCGAAGAATATTCAAGATTTCCTCTTCGCGGCCAGTTAAATATAGTAACAGATACCACTGAATTTATGAATATTCAAGCCGACGATGTCCTGGAGCTGGCGGGAAATTACTATCTGGTCCGCGGCGAAGAGACGGAAGGGCGGTTCGGGTTGGACGGGGAACCGAAATTCTGGGTCAAGAAGGCCATCGATCTTGCCGACGGAAGCCACAAAATCATCAAGCTCGTGTTTCATGAATCCTTCACCATGCGCATCGGTTCGTTACCCATCAAGTGTTTTCGCAGTCCGGTCAAGGAGGGACGAATCCTCGAGAAGACCAGGGACGATCCTTATTTCATGAAGGGCTTCACCATCGAGGACAGCTCCGGTAACTGCATCAGGATCATCGACAAAATTCAGGGCACAAGGTTCTATGACTACATCAATAATCTTGCACAGGATCATGAACAATATTTTCACGAACACTTCCCCGAGGTCCTGCAGAATGTCATCCAGTGTGTGGAGGCGATTCACAGGTTGCACCAGGCGGGAGAGGTCCACGGGGACATACGCAACGATCACATTTTTATCGAACGAGGCTCCAGGAGGTACATCTGGATAGATTTTGATTACACCTACGAGTGGGCGGAAAACCCGTTCGGTGTGGATCTCTATGGCCTGGGCAATATTTTGCTGTTCACGGTGGGAAAGGGTTTTCATAACATTCCTGATCTGAATGCGTGCGGTCCTCCCGGCATCGAGATGCGGTCGTGCCTGGCTCCGGGGGATTTGTCGCTGTTCTTCAAGCATCGGGTGGCAAACCTGCAGAAGCTTTTTCCTTACATCCCGAACAGCTTGAATCATGTGCTGCTCCATTTCAGCCAGGGTGCCGAGGTGTTTTACGAGACCAGCGATGAGCTGTTGCATGACTTGAGGGTGTGTGAGTCTGATCTGTTGCCTTGTTGACAGGATTTGTTGAGAGGAAAGGTGTGCCCATGATGAACAAGATTTTGATCGCCATTGATTTGTCGGAAAATTCGCTCAAAGCCGTCGATTATGTCGCCAGGATGATGCAATGCCACGCGGCCGTTGATGTCACGCTTTTGAATGTCATCAAGGAGCCTTCGACGGATATCATGCCCGACGAAAGAGAGCGCATGGATTATGTGGAACAGAAGCGGAGCGAGACCCTCGGTCTCATGGAGCAGGCCGCGCGCAAACTGACGGAGCATGAGATTCCCGAGAAAAACGTTCACCTCAAAATCCAGATCTGCAGCAAACCGGTCAGTGTGGCCGAGTTGATCCTCAAGGAGTGTGAAGCGGGAAGTTACGGCACCATCGTGGTAGGAAGGCGCGGCATGAGCAAGAAAGAGGAATTTCTGTTTGGCAGCGTGTCCAACAAGATTGTCCGGGAAGCCAGGGATTGCACGGTGTGGGTCGTTGAGTGAATGGAGCCGATGCACTGAACATCAACACTTTGGCTGCAAGGGGCGGGTTATTTTGCCTTCGCCCCTTCCAGCATGGCTTTGATGCGGTCCCTTTCAAGCCGTGCTTTCCTCAGCTCCCCGGCTGTCCGGTCCCGTTGCGCCTGGGTCAGAGAGGGATCTTGCATGTGCTTTTCCAGCTGCTCCACCTGCTTGATGACGCGATACAGTTCAACGGCCAGCAGTCTGATGCTCATCTCCGGTCAACTCTCCCCATCAGTAGTCGTATTTCCAGTTAACCCCGATGCCGCTGGTGCTGTCGGATCCCACTTCGCTTTCAACGGTGATGTTGGGGGTGACTTCCACCTCAATGGACGCCTTATTGGCGCCTTCCCCGATGCCCTTTTCGACATCCAGCCGCACTCCTTCCGTGAGGTATTTGCCGACACCCACAGTACCGCTGCCCAACCCCTCGCCGGCGCTGTTGAATTCCAGGGTGTCCACCCCCAGGAATTTGCGTGTCCGTGACATGAAATCCCTTTGCCCTCCAGCACCGCCTGCGCCGGTCAGCGACCGGGCTATCATGGCCAGCTGCAGAGCCTGAGAAGGCGTGATTTCGGTAGCGCTGCGGCCAAACAGGAGCTTTGCCAGGACTTCGTCCGAGGGCAGCGGAGGGGTTGATGAGAGAACCATTTCGGGATTCGCAGCGGGGCCCGTGAAAGCTATCTTGGCGGTAATGTCCTTGACCTTGGATTCGGCAACGATATCCACATTGGGCATGGGCGGGCTGCTTCCAAAAAACGTGATGGTTCCCCGGACAATGTCAAAGCTCTTGTTCAAAAAGTCGACTTTCCCGCGGATCGAAGAAAGTGAGCCCACGATGCTCGGTTTATCTGCCGTGCCGGTGATGTCGAGCTTGCCCCTCCATTCGGAATCGAGTCCCCAGCCGCGGACGTAAATTCGGTTCGGCAGGTTCACCTGGATGTTCAACGCCAGCTTTACAGGAGCGCTCGTTGGTGCCTCGGCTTCCTGCGGGGTTTTCCCATTGCCGTTTTTCCCGTGGATTTCAATGACGTTCAGTTCCGTCATCTCGGCGGGAAGGCGCTGGGGAAGATTGATCTCGGCCGGAGCCACACGCAGATTTCCGGTGACATCCATAGCGGCGGCGCTGCCGGCAACGGCGATATTCCCGTCGACCTGCGCGGTTGCATCGGGCCGGCGAACCAGGGTGGCGTTCATCAGGGTGAGATTCAGGTCAACGGGGAAATTTTTCTCCTGGTCGACGTTTACCCGGCCCGAGGCCTTTATGCTGCCGCTGCCGCCGTCCGTTGCCTGGAAATTTTCGATGGTGAATTGTTGCCCATCGGCAACGATTCTCGCATTCAAATGCTTCAGCACCGTTCCCGTGACAAAGTTCTGGTAGGAAACGTCGGTCAGGGCTAAAAAGCCGTTGAGCAGGGGGGCGGCCATGCGTCCGCCGATGCCGACACTGGCGACGGCCCTGCCGGCAAGGATCTGGGCATCCAGTGGGACGAACCGGGAGACCCTGGCAAGGTTGGCTTCCAGGTCCAGGCGGCCGTCGATTGTCCCGTTTTCGGGCAGCGTGAAAGCAAAGGGTTCCAGGGAGAACGTGGCAGGAACCTTAACAGTGGCCTTGGCCGGCTTTTCGGTAAGGCCTTGAAGCTCACTGGTCAAGCTCAGCGCATTCTGCTGAAGGCGGGCGAGGGCCGTTAACTGGAGCGGCGGCAGATCCTTCAAATCGGGCTCTGCCGAACGTACATCCCTGAGGCGCAGATCCAGCTCGGCTCTGGGGCTGGTGGAGGCGCCGCTCAATTGCACGCGCCCCTGGGCGGAGCCGCTGATGTCAGGTCCTCCGAAGAGGCTCGAGAGCTCCAGAGGTATGTCATCGAAACCGGCCTCCAGCTTGACCTGTCTATCGCCCATGCGGCCCGATCCCTGCACCTTGCCCCGGCCCAGCCCCAACGCCAGGCTGTCGAGGGCCAGGCGGTTGGTCTCCATGCTGACGGTGAGTGGCTTGAAGAGCTTGATGGGATACTCGTCGAGTTTTCCAGTGAAGGTGTCGATACGGATTTTTTTCTGTTCTCCCGCCAGACCGACGAACCCTTTGGTTGTCAGGCTGAATGGGGTCATCGAACGACCCTTGATAGTGGTTTGAAAGGTCATCCCCTGTTCGCCGCCGGAGGCTTTCAAATCGAGTTCGCGGATGGTCAGATCGGAGCTTTCAAAATCCTTGAGCTTCACTACCGCGCTTCCCTGGGGTGCTGCGAGCACATCCTGCAGGTCTGCGGAAAGATCGAGCTGGCGCAGTTTGGCGAAAGGGGTGGAGAGACCCTTTGCGTTGAGGAGCGCCTTGACGTCCTGGCCCTTCTTACCCGGGGTCAATTCTACGTCAAGGGCGCCGCTGCCCGCCATGGTTTGCTCGAGAAACCTGCCCAGCTCCGATAAGTTCTTAATTTTCGCTTTGAGGTAGCCCTTCACAAGAGTCTTTTCGAGATCGGCGGTCAGCTCTCCCTGCAACTCCGTGCCGGGAGCCTGCAGAGTCAAAGGCTGCAGCGCCAGTTGCCGTTCCTGCAGGGAGAAAGCGGTGGCTGCCTTAATCTGCGCGGATTTTTTCTGGAGAGTGAGGGTCACCTCGCCATGGGGAGATTTGGGGAGATTTTCAGCGCCGGCATCCAACTGGATCTTTTCAAGCTTCAAATCGTCCAGGGCAATGCGATTGCCCTGGACGGTTACGGTCGCGCGGGCGGCGTCCAGCGGTCCCTCGAGGTCACCCTCAGACCGCATGCTGCCGGATAACGTGCGGCCGGCCAACGGGGTCAGGGGCGCCAGGTCGGGGACCTCCAGTTGCCATCCTGCCAGCACAGTGTTGCCGGTGAGATCGGCGGACAGCGTTGCCCCCAATTGGAAGACAGAGCTTTCAATGCGCAGATCGGGCACTTCCAGTCTGGCTCCCTCGGCCAAATCAAATTCTGCTGAAAAAGCGGTTTGCTGCCCCAGCAGGGCCGCGATTTTCTCCGGAAATCCGGCGGCGGTCCGCACCAGTCCCTGCAGGTGCCCGGCCGCCGAGCGGCTGCGTCCGTCTCCCGTGAAGTTGGCTGCCAATGACAGGGATCCGGGCAGCGGTTCACCGACCAGGCTCGTGACGGGTCTCAGGTCGTCGATTTGCAGATCGACGTCCGCTTTTCCGGCCATGCTTTCGGGGTCGTAATCTCCCGCCAGTTTGAAGCGAAGCTGCTTCCCTGTTATATTAAAGGATTCGATGGAAACCGTTCGGTCCCCCTGCACCTTGCCATTGAGATTCCAATGAAGATCCTGTTCTGGAAGACCCTTGCCGGCCAAGGAAGCCAAACCTTCGGCCTTGCCCTCGCCGCTTACCGTGACGCCTGAAAAACTGGTCGCGTCTCGATCAAGCGGTGCCAGTTGCAGCTTTGTTTCGGCCGAATCGAGCCGGTAACCCTGAGCCTGTACCTCGTGCAGCACTGCGGAAAGCTCGCCGTGCGGCTGATGTACCGGGCCTGCGAAGGAGCCTGCGAGAGCAAGCGTGCCTGCCAGAGGCGTACCCGCCAGTGCTTCCAAAACGTTCAAGTTGTCCATGGTCAGATCAAACCGGGACTTGAAGTGCTGCTTCTTGAAGTCGAACTCTCCCGCCAGGTTTGCCCGGGTTTTTTCGACGCGAATCGTGAACTGGGTGATTTCCGCCCGCTCGGAGGGTTGCGCGCGGCCGAGAAAATCAAAATCAATTCCCGAGCCGAGCAAAGGATTCAGTTGCGGAGAATCGATCAGGCTCCCAATGGAATATTTGCCCTTCAGGGCGAGCGTTATGGGATCGGTGGCGTTGAGACCGATGCTGGTCTGGAGGGCGCCGTAGGGTCCAGCCGCGCCGCTCAGTTTGCCTTGCCAGTCATTGAGGGGGCCCGCCCCCTGAAGAGTCAGTTCAAGGGGCTTCGAGTCCTCGATGTTTGCCACGCTTGCAACCCAGCCGGCGGGATCTTCATAAAAAGTAAAATCGACGCTCAGGCGGGAAGGGCTGGTTCGCAACTGCGCGCTGAGCTGCACACGAGTTTCCGGTCCTGCGTCCAGCCGGGTGAGATGCACCAGGGCTTCTATTCCAGCTGCGTCGGGCAACGGATCTACGCTTCCCCGCAGATGGAAGGACCCGGCATGACCCAGCAGTTCCCGTCCGAGCGAGAGCTCTGCGACAGTGAGTTGCTCAACCATGACGTTGGGAAGTGCTTCGGGCAGCTTGAAAGGCTCTGATGCTTGCGGTTTTTCTTCCTCCTCCCCCGGGGGTGCGTGGGGCGCTCTCTGGACGGCCAATTTAGCCGCACTGATGGCATCCACATGGATCGCCCCATGCAGCAGAGCGAGAGGCGACCAGCGGAATAACAGCTTGTCGAGCGTCAGCCAGGTTCCCTTGCGGTCGCCGAGGGTGATTTGATCTATCCTGATGGTAAAGGGGATGAATCCCTGCAGTTCGCCGATATAGATCTGTTGGTCGGGACTTGAACTCAACAGCTTGGAAAGCCGTGAGCTGATCTGTTCCTTGACTGCAGAAGTCTGAATCAGGCCAAATACCATCAACAATAACAGGATCATGGAAGAGCAGCTGATGACCAGCCACCTCAGCACTCTCCTCTTTGCCGGTTTTTCCTCTTGTTCCATCCGCTGTGCTCCTCTGCTGCATAGAGCGCTTGATTCTCATCGGTTCAGAAGGCCTGCCCGATGCTGACATAGATTTGATAATTGGAATCGATGCCGGGCCGTTTATTGAGAGGAAAGCCCACGTCGAGGCGCAAAGGGCCGATGGGCGTATAGTAGCGAAAACCGGGTCCGGCCCCCCAGCGGATCGTTTCGTCAAAGTTGGGATAGGTTGCGTCGAAAGCGGTTCCGCCATCCAGAAAGGTGACAAAGCCCATGGTTTCAGTGATCTTGAAGCGCAACTCGGCACTCAGCTCCAAAAGGGATCTGCCGCCGAGGGGCGTGTCTCCATCCAGAGGGCCGACCTTTTGATAGGCGTAGCCGCGTATGGACCCGCCGCCTCCCGCATAAAAGCGCAGATCGGCCGGAATACCGGAGCGACCGGCTCCGACAATGGAGCCTATGGCGGCGCGCCCGGCAAACAGCACGAAAGGGCTGTCAAACAACTGGAAATAATGGCTGTAGACCAGGAATCCTTTGGTAAAGCTGGAACCTGAGCCGGTGGCATCGAAATAGGGGGCCAGTCGAACATTCAATTTCCCGCCGCGGGTCGGGTCGAGCAGGCTGTCACTCGTATCCCAGGCAAAGTGGGCGGGAAGGTAGAAGAGGGTGAACTCCTCGGTTTCCCCCTGTTGTTTGACCTTGGATGCGCGGAAGCCCAGTCCCGCGCCCAGTTCCATCTTCTCCCTGATTTTCCGGTTGATGAGCAGCGCGCTGCCGATGTTTTGGCTGTCATAGGCATCGGTGGTCTCATTGGAGATGGCAAAATTGACCGCCAGTGACTGATCGTCCCTGAAGAAATAGGGCCTTTCAAAGATGCCCTCCAAGGCCTGATTGATTTGCGATGCCACGATCCCCAGGTAAAGGCGTTCGCCATTGTGAAACAGGTTTCGATGCTCCCAGGTCACCTTGCCCCCGAAGCCTTCATCGCTGCTCCAGGCTGCGCCCGCGCGTACTGAACGATGTTTTCTCTCGGTCACTTCGACGGCGATGGGCAGCAAGCCGTCCTTATCAAGCTCTTCGGCATAATCGATGCGCACGATGGAAAAGAGCTTGGTGTCGGTCAGGTTGTTGCGCAGCTTTGGCAGCAGAGACGCATTGAATTTGTCCCCTTTGTTCCAGGGCAGCTTCCTGGAGAGAACTTCTTCGTTTACCGACTGAAGCCCGGAAAACTGCGTCGCGCCAAAGCGTGCCGGCGGGCCGGGATCGACGTCAAAGGTTACATCGACATGGCGGGTCCTGTGGTCGACCACCACGCGCTGTTCCTGGATCTTGGGAAAGGGATACCCCTGATCCTTGATTCTGCCAAGGAGTGTCCCCTGAGCGTCGATAACGGCCCTGGCCATGGCCGGTTCACCGGAGATCAGACCCAGCTCCGCCGGCGACGGCAAGGCAAGATCCTTGCTCTTATCCTTTACGTTTGTGGAGATCGTCTTAAAAGTGTAACGGGGGCCCGGCTCCACCTTAAAGACGACCTGGACAGGTTGACTCTTGTCGTCTATTGCAACCCTCGTCTTTTCACCATAGTATCCCTGCGCTCTCAGGACCTTGGTAAATTTTTCCGTATCCTTCTCGGCCCGATACCGCAGGAGCTGCATTGTTGGCGGGAACTTTTCTTTCAGGCCGTAGGTGTCGGATACGGACTGCAAATCTTTCACCAGAGAGCTCTCGGAAACTCCCTGGATCACCACGTCATATTGTATCCCGGTTTGCGCGGTTGCGATTTCATGGAAAGGAGTGCCGATCAATAGAGCCAGGAGAGCAAACCATCGGCAGGCGACGGAACATAGGATTTTCAAGGTGCGTCTCATGGGTGCCGGATTCTCGCGTATCGTTTTGGGAAACACATCAAAACCCTGCAGGTGCGCATGGAGTTTTCCGCAAAACTGTGTATCAGAGGGTTCACCAATACCTATATGTTGTTTGTGCCGGTTGTGTCAACAACAGGGGGCGATAAAGCCGCGGAAATCGTCGCGTCGACGAGCGCCCTGTAGGGGAGGTGAGCGGCCGGGCAGAAAAAAAGCGCCGCCAGATGGACTGACGGCGCTTTGCAACCCCCTGTGCTGACCATTCCGGTCAACTGTTCAGGTAGCTCTCGTAGGCCTGCAGAAACTTGTGCCTTGTTCCGGGCGGCAGCCGCAGCGTGAATCCCCTGTTAGGCGGCAGGCTGTCCCGGCGCAGCGAGGGGTTCAGGGTGCGCAGTTGCTTGATGGGAACATCGGCCCATTGGGCCACTTGCTGGAGCTTCAAAGGAGACTTGACGAGCGTCGAATCAAAGTCAAAGACCGGCAAATAGCGGGGCGATTTGAAGTCATTGTTTTCCAAATCACGCGCAATCTGGATGGCGGCCAGAATCTTGGGCACGTAGGCGCGTGTGATTTTGGGCAATGCTCCGTACTTGCTCAAAGTCCAAAAGTCCTTGCTGCGACATTTCTTTATGGATTTCAACACCGGCCCATCGCCCGCATTGTAGGCGGCCAGGGCCAGCGGCCACGAATGGTAGCGGTCATATAAATGGCGCAGATACTTGGCGGCAGCCTCGGTGGATTTGATGGGATCCATCCGTTCATCCACCCAGCGGTCTACTCGAAGCCCCATGGCGCGAGCCGTCGAGGGTATGAGCTGCCAATAGCCGCCGGCACCTCCCGGAGATAGCGCCTTACTCTTAAAGGAGCTTTCCACCAGGACCACATAAATGAGCTCGGCGGGTACACCATGAGACTCGAGTATTTCTGCCATGATGGGCAGATGCAGCCAGGAGCGTTCCAGGCCGTCGACAAAAGTCATGCGGCCCTTGCCCTTGAAAAAGCGGACATACTTCTGGACTGCAGGTTGATTGGGCACATCAACGTTTGCCCGGTTGATCGATTTTCCAGCCAGGGAAGATTTTACTTCGAGTTCTTTGGTGGGTTGTGTCAGGGAAGTCACAATGCATGTGTCTCCCTGCACGGGTCTCTCGTGGACCAAAAAACTTTCCGAGAGTTTACCCCAAGAATTTTTGGCGAGGTTGGTTTTAGCGTTAAGGTTGGTGGAGCAAGAGGCGAGGAAAAAGCAAAGCAGTAGGGCAGCCTTCAGCAAGAAGCGCTGAAAGCCGGCGGTGGCTTCCCCCAGCTGGTGCCCGGGAAAAAATAAATTAGGCGCCATACTGGTTCTCCTTAATGTTGATTTCAAAGAAAATGCACTCGTCCATAAGTCGCATCAACCATCACAATCGATAGCGACGAGACACATAACAGGCTGACGCGTCGATGGGCAACCCAGGTTTGGCCTTTTTTACGACAATTTTTCCAGAATAAGAGGAAATGGAAGGCAATAATTCCGGGATTTGCTCATTTATCTGTAGATATATGTGCATTAGTTGGCAAAGAGGATTTTTCAATGTGCAGAAACCGGTGGAAATTTAACTGCTTCCAGGCGTCTGCCCGGCTCTGCGAGCAATCCGCATATTTGTCGGATTTTTCACATTGGCCGGCTGCCGTTGGGTCCGTGGCAGAACTCGGCCGCTTCTTGACACTCGATGAGCAATCCCTTAAGGTTACTCGTTCTTTTGAGGGAACCGCTATTCTTCGGGATCGGCCGGAATGGCGGAAAAGCGCGGGCGCTCAATTTTGGCGCAAGCCGCTGACCTTCCCGAGGGGGTGAGCGGGTGTTGAATCAAGTCACTGGAGTCTCTTCATGGCGGACGATCGGCGTCTTAAAATTATTCGCAATCTAGGGATCATTGCCCATATCGATGCTGGCAAGACCACCGTGACGGAACGAATCTTGTTCTACACCGGGCGTTCCTACAAAATGGGGGAAGTGCACGACGGCACGGCCGTCATGGACTGGATGGAGCAGGAGCAGGAACGCGGCATCACCATCACCTCCGCGGTCACCACCTGCAACTGGAAAGACCACGAAATCCACATCATAGACACGCCCGGGCATGTGGATTTCACCATTGAAGTGGAGCGATCCCTGCGCGTTCTGGACGGAGCCATTGCCGTTTTTTCCGGTGTTGACGGCGTTGAACCGCAATCGGAGACGGTCTGGCATCAGGCCGACAAGTACCGCGTGCCTAAAATAGCCTTTGTTAACAAAATGGATCGCCTGGGAGCTGATTTTGCGATGGTGGTTGAGCAGATCCAGGAAAAGCTCAAGGCCGATCCCCTGATCCTGCAGCTGCCGCTTGGCCGGGAGTCTGAATTCGAGGGGGTGATCGACCTGCTCGGCATGCGCGAAGTCTATTGGCATGACGAGAGCCTGGGGGCGAGCTATGAGCATAGAGACATCAGACCGGAGTACCGGGACGTGGCTGCAGAGCACCGGGATCAGTTGATCGCTCATATCGCCGAGTTCGACGATGAGTTGATGGATCGTTATCTGAACGAAGAAGAGATCAGTGCGGACGATGCGATACCGGTCATTCGCCGCCTGACCCTGCAACTTAAAGTAGTGCCGGTATTGTGTGGCAGCGCGCTGAAAAACAAAGGCGTCCAGCCTTTGCTGGATGCCATCGTCGATTTTTTACCTTCTCCGCTGGATGTACCGCCCATCGAGGGTATCCATCCGCAAACCCGGCAACCGGAGAAACGCCTCAGCAGCGCAAAGGAACCGTTGGCGGCATTGGCGTTCAAGGTATTCATGGATCAGGGTCGCAAGCTGACCTATGTGCGGGTTTACTCCGGCAAGTTGGAAGTGGGCAAAGATGTGTTCAACAGCATCAAAGGCGTGAAGGAGAAGGTCTCACGTATATTTGAAATGCACGCCAACAAACGCAATCGCCTGGACAGTGCGACGGCGGGCAACATCGTGGCGGTGATGGGGCTGAAGTCAGCCACAACGGGGGACACCCTGTGCGACGCAAATCATCCGGTTATCCTCGAGCCAATGGATATCTATGAATCGGTGATCTCCGTTGCGGTGGAAGCGAAAACCCGGGCGGATCAGGAAAAATTAATGGACGCCCTCGGCAGACTCTCGGAGGAGGACCCGACCTTTAGATTTCGGGAAGACCCGGACACCGGCCAGACCATCATCAGCGGGATGGGGGAATTGCACCTGGAAGTGATCCTCACCCGGTTGGAAAGGGATTATCATATTGGTGTCAATGCCGGGAAGCCACAGGTGGTCTACCGTGAAACCATTGCCCGGGAAGCGCGGGCGCAAGGAGTGTTCGACCGGGAAATTGCCGGAAGCAGGCAATATGCCATGGTCGAATTGCACGTTGGGCCCCGACCTCGCGGCCAGGGCAACACGATCGAAAACAGGGTGCGCGACCATTCTATCCCTGAGTTGTTCCATCAGGCAGTGGAGGAAGGCATTCGGGACGCTCTGAGCAGCGGACCGGTGCTGGGATATCCCATCGTCGATACGCAGGTGACCATCGTGGGTGGGGGATATCAGGAAAACGTTTCCACCGAACTGGCCTACAAAGTTGCAGCCGGAATGGCCTTTCGATCGGCCTGTGAACAAGCCGCTCCCATCTTGCTGGAACCCTACATGGCCGTGGAAATACTGGTGCCCGAGGAATTCCTGGGAGAGGCCCTGGGCGACCTCAATTTTCGCAAGGGAAGAGTGGAAAACATTGCCGTGCGCAAGGCGGTTCAGGTGGTGCGGGCCGTGGTTCCATTGTCGAAGATGTTCGGATACTCGACGGCGCTGCGGTCCTCCACCCAGGGAAGGGCGACCTTCACCATGCATTTCTCCCATTATGACGTGACCGTCGAGGCGCAAACCTGAAAGGTTGTGGGTGCATTTGCCGCGGCGTCGATGGGAAAGGCGCGGCGCACCGGGAATGCCTCCAGCGGGTGGATTGTGCCGCCTTGCGGCAGTTCGACGGAAAGGGGCAGTGACGATTCGTGATGCCTTTTGCGACAGTGACCGACCGGGTTGGAACGATGGAATTGGAGAGGGGGTGCGGGACGGTGAAGATGGCAATTGCGCGTGAAAGGCAAATTTTGTGTTGCTAGGAGGATACCGGTGGTTTAAAATATTTTGATGGGTTTTGTCAGGCAACCAGCAAGAATCCCGCGTCAACTCCCGTTTGGCCGAGGCCGGGCGGGTAGTCTTCAATGAAAGTGTAAGGAAATGAGCCCTTTTATTGCGAAAGGTAGGTGAAAAACTGAATGACGGAGGTCGAAACCAGGGAAAACATTGAAAAGAAAATCCGCAAACTCCGCAAAGATTTTCAGAAAAACGTTCAACCCGTCTTGCGTCGCCATAACTACTATCTGACCAAAGGCGAACGTCGCCGGATCAAAAAGAAAAAAGCCATCAAACGGATCCAGCGGCGGGAACGCAGAATAATGCGGTCCGCATAGTTATTCTTCCTGTCTTCCGAACTATGGAGACACCCCACAGAAGAATAAAATGAGGACAACACCATGAATGCGATCATCACAGGCAATGGGGGTGGTTGCTGGTTGCCTGCAAAGCCTGAGTCGACTCGACAAAAAAACCCTGAGCTCACGCAGCTCAGGGTTTTTGATTTATGGGCACAATAATCTGTTGGAGAGGCAGCAATCAACGCTGCTTCAACAGGTTTCTGGCGATGACCAGGCGCATGATTTCGTTGGTGCCCTCATAGATTTGGGTGATCTTGGCATCGCGCATGTGTCTTTCCATGGGGTAGTCTTTGCAATAACCGTACCCGCCAAGCACCTGGACCCCTTCGACCGCCGCCCACATGGCCGTGTCCGAAGCGAACAGCTTGGCCATGGCAGCCTCCTTTTCATAGCCTTTGCCGTTCTGTTCCAGCCACGCCGCACGCAGGGTGAGCAATTCAGCGGCATCGAGCTGGGTGGCTATGTCGGAAAGCTTCCATTGAATCGCTTGAAAAGACGAGATCGGTCGACCGAACTGTTCGCGGGTTTTGCTGTACTCGACCGCTTCTTCCAAAACCGCTCGGCCGATGCCGATGGCCTGGGATGCTATGCCGATGCGGCCGCCGTCCAGAGTGGTGAGCATCTGTTTGAAGCCCTCACCGGGTTTGCCAAGCAGGTTTTCCTTGGGGAGTCTGGCATCTTCAAAAATCAGTTCGGCGGTGCCGGAGGCGTTGATGCCGAGCTTTTCTTCGACCGTTCCCACCTTGAAGCCGGGAGTATTCCTCAAGTCAACGATAAAGGAACTGATGCCCTTGTAGCCGGCTTCTCGATCCGTGACTGCCGCGAGCACGCAGTAATCGGCCACATTTCCGTTGGTAATGAATTTCTTTTCGCCGTTGATGACCCACTGATCCCCTTCCAGCACCGCCATGGTTCGCATCTTGGCGGGATCGGAGCCGGCCCCCGATTCCGTCAGCCCATAGCAGCCAATTGCCTGTCCGCTGGCGACGGGCTGCAAATACTTGTGCTTTTGTTCTTCGGTGCCGTAGGCGTATACGGGGAAATTGTAGAGGCTGTTGCAGACACTCATGATGACGCCGCAGGACGCACATGCCTTGGAGATTTCGATCATGGAAAGGACATAGCAGATATAGTCCATGCCTGCCCCGCCATACTCTTCCGAGACCGTCACCCCCATCAGGCCCAGTTCGCCCATCTTGGCCACGATGTCCTTGGGATGATCGTGGGTTCGATCAAACTCTGCAGCGACGGGCTTGATTTCACGTTCGGCGAACTTTCTGGCCATGTCCTGAATCATCTTTTGTTCTTCGGTGAGTTCAAAATTCATCGGTGCTCCTCCTTGGCGAAACGCCGGGGAAAAATATCATTGGAAAAGGTTAGTTCGTGAGAGTCCCTTGAAAGTTCGGCTTGCGCTTTTCCAGGAACGCAGCCACACCTTCTCCGGCATCCTGACTGGCAAAACAGACCGCAAACGACTCTGCCTCCAGGGCGCAGCCGCTTTTCAAGTCCACATCGCAGCCGCGATCAATGACCTGCTTGATGGCGCGCAGGGCAACCGGTCCTTTGGCCGCCAGGGCGGCGGCCACTTTCCCGGCTTCCGCCATCAATTGCTCCGCCGGAAATACTTTCGCCACCAGGCCGAGATCCTTCGCCTGTTGGGCGTCAATCATTTCAGCGGTCATGCAGAGCTCCTTGGCTTTTGCTCTGCCCACCAACCGGGCCAGTCGTTGAGTCCCGCCAAAACCGGGAATGATGCCCAGATTGATTTCCGGCTGACCGAATTTGGCCTTGTCGGAAGCATAAATGAAATCGCAACTCATGGCGATTTCGCAACCGCCGCCCAGAGCGAAGCCGTTGACGACGGCGATGACCGGGATGGCGAGTTGCTCCAGCTGGAAAAATATCTCCTGGCCTCTCTCGGCAAACTGGCGGGCCTCCAAAGGATTCATCTTCTGGAACTCGGTGATATCGGCGCCGGCTATGAATGCCTTGTCTCCGGCTCCAGTGAGCAGCAGCACGCGGACCCCCTGGTCTTTTTTCACCAGGTCGAGCACCTCGGCCACTTCTTCCAGGGTTTTGGGACTGAGAGCGTTCAAGGCTTTGGGTCTGTTGAAGGTGAGAATTGCAACTCCTTGGTTCACTTCAAAAAGAATATTTTCGTAGCTCATAGGGGCCTCCTGTAGCAAAGAATTTGCGCTCGCTCGGGAGCTGTCCGGGTACGAATTAAGCGTTGCCGACTCGGTATTCTACCGTTCGCGGACCGCCTCCTAGGGGCGTTCAACGATGATGGCCGCCCCCTGACCGCCGCCGATGCACAGGGTGGCCAGTCCCGTTTTGGCTCCCAGACGCTTCATGCCATACAAAAGGGTGGTCAGGATGCGTGCGCCCGACGCGCCGATGGGATGTCCCAGGGCGATGGCCCCGCCGCTCACATTGACCCGCGACAGGTCCCATTGCATTTCGCGATTGACGGCAATGGCTTGGGAGGCAAAGGCCTCGTTGGCCTCAATCAAATCCAATTGATCCACCGTCCAGCCGATCCTCTTCAGGGCTCTCTGGCTTGCCCGCACCGGGCCGATTCCCATGATCGCAGGGTCTACACCGCTGGAGGCGTATGAGCGGATGACCGCCATTGGCTCCAAGCCCAGCGATTCGGCTTTGCCGGCCGACATCACGAGGATGATGGCGGCCCCGTCGTTGATGCCGCTGGCATTGCCCGCGGTCACGGTGCCGTCGGCCTTGAAGGCCGGTTTCAGCTTTTGCAGCGCTTCCAGAGTGGTTCCAAAACGGGGGTGCTCGTCGGTGTCGAACAAAATGGGGTCGCCTTTGCGCTGGGGTAGGGGAACCGGAACGATTTCGTCCTTGAAATAGCCGCTCTTGATGGCGGCTTCAGCTTTCTGCTGGCTCGCCAGGGCGAATTGATCCTGTTCTTCCCGGCTGATCGTGAACTTGGCCGCGACATTTTCCGCTGTATTGCCCATATGGTACCCGTTGAACGCGTCCCAGAGTCCGTCCAGGATCATCAGGTCAACCAGCTTGGTATCCCCCATGCGCTGCCCCCAGCGGGCCTCCCTCACGCCGTAGGGAGTCTGGCTCATGTTTTCGATTCCGCCTGCCACGACCGTTTCGGCGTCACCCAGCATGACGGCCTGAGCAGCCAGAAACACCGATTTGAGACCGGAGGCGCAGACCTTGTTGATGGTAAAAGCGGGGACTTCCTTGGGGATGCCGGATTTGATGGCAACCTGGCGTGCCGGGTTCTGCCCCTGCCCGGCCTGCAGAACGTTACCGAGAATGACTTCGTCAACGTCATCGGGTTTCAGGCCGGTTCTGCGGAATGCTTCCTTGAGGGCGATGACCCCGAGGTCGACCGCTGAAGTTTTTGTCAATGATCTTCCATAACTGCCTACGGGCGTTCGGACAGCGTGGACAATAACTGCTTGTTCCATTGTTGGTACCTCCATGGCGTGTGTGCTGCGTTAACTCGATTCGCTCGGCCGCATTCGAATTTCCATGTTCATTGACTAAAGTCCGCACCGGCGGGGAGGGAAACCGTTGCCCCGCCGGATACGGGCTAGCCCGCCATCTTCCAATGTATCCTGTGTATCAGCCTCAGTCAGTGGGCTCAATCCATTGGTAAGTTTGATCAAAATTCGTTTGTTTATAGGGAATTGGTTGGCCTTTGTCAAACCAAACCTGGGCCACGATCAGCAGGGTTTGAAGGCCGGATGGGGGCGGCCATAAATGCGGCTGCCAAATTGTCCCAGGTTTTCCTGCGGACCGATGGCAACCAAAATATCTCCGGCGCGCAGCACCTCCCTGGGGGAAGGATTGTAGACCATGGTGCCGTCGCTTCGTTTAATGGCGACGATGATCAAATTATACTGACTGCGAATGCCCGAGTTCATCAGGTCCTTGCCGACGATGTCGGCCCCTTCGGGAAGCTGAATTTCTTCCATGCTGAGCTCCATGCCCTCGCCGGACAATGCCAGCTCGAGGAAGTCGGTGACCGTCGGTCGCAGGATCTGGTGAGCGATACGCAGGGCGCTGCTGGCATAGGGCGAAACCACCCGGTTGGCGCCCGCCTTGAGGAGCCTTTTTTCGGTGCCGGGGGTGCTCGCCCTGCCACAGATGAACAGATCCTTGTTGAGGTCCCGGGCGGTCAGAACAATAAACACGTTATCGGTGTCTTTGAAGACCACCGACACGAGCCCTGCGGCTCTCTCGATGCCGGCGGCGAGGAGATTTTCTTCCTCGGTGGCATCGCCTCCAAGATGAAGAAATCCCTTTTCCTGGAGCCGGATGAGGGCTGATTCCTCATTTTCAATGATCACGATAGGGACATGGTAGGCTCTCAATTCGCGGGCCACGATCTGCCCCATTTGGCCGTAGCCGCAAATGATGTAGTGGTTTTTCAATTGTTCCAACTGCTTGCGCACTTTCCGCCTCCGGTATAATTCCAATAGATTGCCATCCAACAGGAGCTGGGTGAAGTAGGCCAGGTTGTAGGCCACGAAACCGGCTCCCAGCATGATCAGGGCAATGGTAAAAAGACGTCCCGCTTCGTCCAGCGGCCTGACTTCGCCAAAACCGACCGTGGTGAGGGTGATGACGGTCATGAAGAGAGCATCCAGCAGAGAAAACCCCTCGATGAGCATATAGCCGAGGGTCCCGAATGCAATCAGCAGTGAGGACAAGCCGAACAGGATCACAACGTGGCGCCCGGTGGATATGATCCAGGGGTTCTTCATGGTGGTTCCATCCTGCAGTAATGCAAATTGTAAAGAGCAGCTTCTCGCCGCAATACCGGTAAAGCTCATTCATACTTCATTTCAGTGCTAATAGAAAGAAAGTGATGCGGGTCGGCAGGCCGGGATGGGGAGCGCCGGGCCGAGGGTGCACCTGTCGGGGTGGTGCCTTGGTGGCGGCATGACCTGCGGTGCAATGGTGCTTGCATATTGAACGCGCCGGTGGTATTAAGGCGGTTAATATGATTGTGAGCTTCTTCACTTGAAGTTGGGCTGGTCGCTGACGGGAGGCATTGCCGCAAGGATATCCGGATTCCGTTTAAAGGCGCGGCGGGTTGTCGTGTACCGCTTTATTTGATGAGGTGGTCGCACGGTTGTGCTTGTGAAAAATTGCATCATTTTTCGCTTGACAACCGATGGACCTCACCTATAATGACCTTGCAACATATTGCACAAGCACCTGGCTGCGAGTGAAATGGCGGTTTCAAGTCAAAGTCCCAAAACCATATACTCAAGGAGAATAAGAAATGTCGAAGCTGGTTCCTCCCCATGGAAAAGAACAAAAATTAAAACCGTTGCTGCTTGAAGGTGAAGCGCTGGCCGCCGAAAAGGAAAAAGCGAAAAAGCTCAAAGTGGTACCGATGACAAGCCGCGAAGCATCCGACCTGATCATGCTGGGCATTGGTGCCTTCACTCCGCTGGATGGCTTCATGGGCTACGATGACTGGAAGGGCGTCTGTGACAAGTACTTGATGGCGGACGGCGTGTTCTGGCCGATTCCCATCACCCTCTCTGCCGACAAGGCTCTGGCCGACAGCATCGGCGCCAACGAAGAAGTGGCTCTCCTTGACGAAGAAAACAACGAAATCCTCGGTACCATGAAAGTGACCGAGAAATACACCATCGATAAGGTGCATGAGTGCAAGTCGGTTTTCTGGACGGATGACGCCGAAGGCCATCCGGGTGTGCAGAAGGTAATGGCGCAAAAGGAAGTCAACCTGGCTGGTCCCGTCAAAGTGATCAGTGAGAGCTTCTACCCCACGCAGTTCAAAGAAGTGTATCAGCGGCCGGCGGAAGCACGCAAAATTTTCGACGATCTGGGTTGGGCCAGAGTAGCGGCTCTGCAGCTGCGCAACCCGATGCACCGCAGCCATGAATTTCTCGCCAAGATCGCCGTCGAAGTGATGGACGGCCTGTACATTCACCAGCTGGTGGGCAAGCTTAAAGCCGGGGACATTCCGGCCGACGTTCGCGTCAAAGCCATCAACGTGCTGGTAGAAAACTACTTCGTGAAGAACACCGTGGTGCAAGGTGGCTACCCTGCAGAAATGCGTTACGCCGGTCCCCGCGAAGCTCTGCTGCACGCAGTGTTCCGCCAAAACTACGGCTGCAGCCATCTCATCGTCGGTCGCGACCATGCCGGCGTGGGGGATTACTACGGTCCATTCGACGCCCAGAAGATCTTCGACGAAATTCCCGAGGACGCTCTGATCCTGAGGCCTCTCAAAATCGACTGGACGTTCCACTGCTTCAAATGTCAGGGCATGGCATCCATGCGTACCTGCCCGCACGGCAAGGAAGATCGTCTGTTGCTTTCCGGCACCATGGTGCGCAAGACTCTCTCGGAAGGCGGCGAATTGCCCAAGGAATTTTCGCGTCCTGAGGTAGTGGCGGTGCTGCAGGAGTACTATCAAGGTCTGGAAGATAAGGTGGAAATCAAACTCCACGGTGCAGCTACGGGTGATGTTAAAAAGTAACGGTGCATAATCTCCATAATCCATCAAGTGAGGAATGCCCCCCTTTTCCAAGGAGCACTGTGCTGCTCGCCCGAGGGGGGTAGCCTTGTGTTGAGAAAGGAGGTGTAAGGATCCGCAACGGGAGTTCCTAACATCAGGAATAGTTCAGGCCAATGAAAAAAGAAGAACCCATCAGGAGGTAAAGTTATGCCAAGTTATGTAATTCTGGAGAAATGCGATGGTTGCAAAGGGCAGGACAAGACCGCATGTATGTATATCTGCCCCAATGACCTTATGATTTTAGACAAAGAGAAAATGAAAGCCTGGAACATGGAACCCGAGATGTGCTGGGAATGCTACAACTGCGTAAAGATCTGCCCCCAGCAAGCCATCGACGTACGCGCCTACGCCGACTTTGTCCCCATGGGAGCTTCGGTTGTGCCTCTGCGTGGTTCCGAGGACATCATGTGGACGGTGAAATTCCGCAACGGTTCGCTCAAACGCTTCAAGTTCCCCATCCGTACCACTCCTGAAGGCAAGGCGGACCCGTTGGCGGGCTTTGAGACCGGCACCGATGATATCAAGAGCCCCGTGCTTTGTACCGAGCCTGCTTCCACCTGGGCCAAAGAGCTTCCAACCTTGAAGAAATAACCCCCTAAGGAGGTGTAGATATGCAAAATTTTGAAACTGTAAAAGTCGATACCGATCTGCTCATCATAGGCGGTGGTATGTCGGCCACTGGCGCCGTGTTTGAAGCTGCATACTGGGCAAAGAAGCATGGATTGAAGGTGACCGTAGTTGACAAGGCTGCCATGGACCGTTCCGGTGCAGTAGCCATGGGTCTCTCCGCTATCAACCAGTACATCGGTTATGGCGAAGGCGACAACACCCTGGAAGATTACGTGAAATATGTCCGCCAGGATCTGATGGGCATCTCCCGTGAAGACCTGGTCTATGATATCGCGCGCCACGTTGATTCATCCGTGCATCTGTTCGAAAAATGGGGCCTGCCCATCTGGAAAGACGCCGATGGCAAGTACGTACACGAAGGCCGCTGGCAGATCATGATCAACGGTGAGTCCTACAAGGTAATCGTCGCCGAAGCGGCCAAGAATGCTCTGGCAACAATGGGCGACAAGGGCGAGCTGTTCGAGCGCGTATTTGTAGTCGAACCGGTGATGGACGGCGACAGAATCGCCGGCGCCGTTGGCTTCAGCACACGCGAAAACAAGTTCTACGTATTCAATGCCAAGGCAACCATCGCTGCCATGGGTGGCGCGGTACACGTATTCCGTCCGCGTTCCGTGGGTGAAGGTCTTGGTCGTGCCTGGTATCCGCCCTGGAACTCCGGCTCCACCGCATATTTCACCATTCGCGCCGGTGCGGAAATGACCTGCCAGGAGGTGCGCTTCATTCCGGTCCGCTTCAAAGACGGTTACGGTCCGGTTGGGGCATGGTTCCTGCTGTTCAAATCCCGTGCAACCAACGCGATGGGTGGCGAATACATGGTTGAGCGCGCCGACGAGCTGCCCAACTGGGCTCCTTACGGCACCGCCAAGCCGATTCCGGCCAACCTGCGTAACTGGCTGGGTATGGAAGATATCATGGAAGGCAAGGGTCCCATCTACATGAGGACGGAAGAGGCCATTGCCAACCTGGCTGCCAAGTACAAAGACGATCCCAAGGCCTTCAAGAAGAAAATGAAGGAACTGGAAAGCGAAGCCTGGGAAGACTTCCTGGATATGACCATCAGCCAGGCTCTGTTGTGGGCCGGTATGAACATTGCCCCGGAAGAAAGATCTTCTGAAATCGCAGCGGCCGAACCTTACTTCATCGGTTCCCACTCCGGTGCTTCCGGCGCCTGGGTCTGTGGTCCCGAAGATGTAATGCCTGCAGAGTACAAGAAGCAGTGGGAGCCCATCGGTGTGTACAATCACATGACCACCGTTAAGGGTCTGTTCACCTGTGGTGACGGTGCCGGTGCCTCCAGCCATAAGTTCTCCTCCGGCTCCCATGCGGAAGGCCGCATCACCGCCAAGGGCGCCATCGCGTACATTCTGGACAACAACAGCATGCCCAAGATGGACGATGCCAAGGTGGAAGAGCTGAAGAAGACCATTCTCGCTCCTTTGGCACGGTTTGAAGAATTCCAGGGGCTGTCCAGTGATCCCAACATCAACCCCAACTTCATGAAGCCCAAGATGTTCATGTTCCGCCTGCAGAAGATCATGGATGAATATTGCGCCGGTGTTAGCGCTCAGTTCACCACCAATAAGCATCTTCTGGAAAGAGGCCTGGAACTGCTTGGCATGCTGAAGGAAGACTCCGAGAAGCTGGCAGCCGAGAACCTGCACGAGCTGCTGCGCGTCTGGGAAAACGTCAACCGCATGTGGATCGCCGAGAGCCACCTGCGCCACGTGATGTTCCGCGAAGAAAGCCGTTGGCCGGGATATTACTACCGGGCCGACTTCCCCAAGATGGATGAGTCGAACTGGAAGGTGTTCGTCAACTCCGTATGGGATCCCAAGACCGGCGAGTGGACCATGAAGAAGGTCCCCGTTGTTCATCTGGATGTATAAGTTAAACTAGTCCGTTAGACCCCGACCTCCGGGTGCCCGCACCCGGAGGTTTTTGTTTTTCTGCCTCAAGGCATCTGCTCCCCGGCATACTTCCCATTGCCTCCATTTCCTTTTGAATCTGTCCGTTTCACGGTTGAAATTTTTTTCACTTGTGCGTTATCATAAATAGTTTTTATAAATTGAATAGAGCATTCCCGCACTGCAGGATTGAATAGTATTCCTTTTTGGCAATGTTAACGTATGGAGGAAAATCTTATGGCTCAAGGGCAAAACGGAGAACGGAGCATTCTGGTGGTGGGAGGCGGCATGAGCGGGTTAAGTGCCGCCCTGGAGGCTGCTGAGGCTGGTTTTCAGGTGTATCTTGTGGAACGGGAACCTTACCTCGGCGGCCGCGTCTCAAGAATGAACAAATACTTTCCCAAGCTGTGCCCGCCCAATTGCGGGCTGGAAATCAATTTTCGCCGCATCAGAAATAATCCTTTGATACGTTTTTTCACCATGACCGAAGTGGAAAAGATCGTTGGCGAGGCAGGCAACTTCGATATAACGCTGAAGAGCTCCCCCCGCTATGTGAACGACAAGTGCACCGGATGCGGAGCGTGTGCGGAGGCGGCGACAACGCACATCGCCAACCCGTTCAACTACGGACTGGACACGGTAAAGGCGGCTTATCTTCCGCACGAGTTTGCATTCCCCATGCGCTATGTGCTTGCCCCCGAGGTCATCGGCAGCGAGGAGGCCGCCGCCATCAAGGCGGCCTGCCCTTACGACGCCATCGATTTGGACATGCAGCCGAGCACCTTCGACCTGAAAGTTGGCGCCGTCATCTGGGCGACCGGCTGGGAACCCTACGATGCGGGCAAGATAGGTTACTACGGGTTCGGCAAGCACAAAAATGTCATCTCCAACGTAATGATGGAACGGCTGGCCGCATATAACGGTCCGACCAACGGTCGGATTGTCCGGCTTTCGGATAACAGGCAAGCTGGCCGGGTGGCGTTTGTCCAGTGTGCCGGATCACGCGATGAGAATCATCTGGCGTATTGTTCCGGGGTCTGTTGTTTGGCTTCTCTCAAGCAGGCGACCTACCTTCTCGAGCAAAACCCCGAAGCGCAGGCGACGATTTTCTATATTGATATCCGAGCCCTTGGCAAGTACGAGGATTTTTTTACCAAGGTTCAGGCGGATGAGCGGGTGACCCTGATCAAGGGGAAAGCCGGAGAAATCACGGAAGATTCCACAACGGGAATGGTCACGGTTCAGGTGGAAGACCAGAGCAGCGGAAAGATCCTCAAAGATCAATTCGATTTGGTTGTTTTGGCCACGGGCATGGTGCCGGCGTCTGCTACCGACAAAGTGCCGGCCGAAGCAGCTTGCGATGAGCATGGGTTCATGCTCGGCGAGCAGCCCACGGGCGGGATCATTGGCGCAGGGTGCGTAAAGAAACCGGTCGATGTGGCGACAAGCGTCCAGGATGCCACGGCAGCGGCTCTCAAGGCTATTCAGGCGACATTCAGGAGGTAACTCATGGAAAAAAAGATTGGTGTCTATATCTGCACTGGTTGCGGCATTGGCGACGCTTTGGAGATAGATGCTCTGGCGGGCGTTGCAACGGATGAATATGAGGCGGCCGTGTGCCGGCAGAATGCATTTCTGTGCAGTCGGGAAGGCGTTGCGGAAATCAAGCACGACTTGGAAAATGAAGGCATAAATACGATCGTCATTGCGGCTTGTTCGCCCAGAGTCATGACCGACGTGTTCGATTTCGGTGTCGATAAGGTTTGTGAGCGGGTCAATTTGCGTGAGCAGGTGGTCTGGTCCCATCCACCCAATGATGAGGACACCCAGATGATGGCGCAGGATCAGCTGCGCATGGGGATCACCAAGGCCAAAGAGATGCAGCCGGCGGAACCCTTCATGGCGGAAGATCTCAGCAGGAAAATCCTGGTGGTCGGCGGCGGCCTGGCCGGGATCACCGCCGCCAGTGAGGCAAACAAGGCGGGCTACGAAGTTGTGCTGGTGGAAAAGAGTGATCAATTGGGCGGGTATCTCAAAGAGGTGCATAAGCTCCCGCCTTCGCGCCCGCCTTATGAAGAGCTGCAGGATTTCGATCTGGGTGCTGTGACTGGGCAAGTGACCGACCAGCCGGCCGTTAAGGTGTATACCAACGCACAGATTGCCAAGATTTCCGGTGCTCCCTGTATGTTTGATGTGCAGATTCAGCAAAACGGCGGTGTCGCCGATGAGCGGGTCGGGGCCATCGTCCTTGCCACCGGGGCCATCCCTTATGATGCGGCGAAACTGGAACATCTTGGTTTTGGAAAATCAGCCGACGTCATCACTGCGGCACAGCTCGAATCGATGTTCAAGTCCGGCGATGTCAAGCGTCCTTCCAATGGGCAGCCGATCACCGGTGCAGCTTTTATCCTGTGCGCCGGATCGCGCGATCCAAAGCATCTGCCCTACTGTTCCGCGGCGTGCTGCGTGGAATCGCTCAAGCAGGCCAAGTATTTCAAGCAGGCCAACCCGGAGACTCCCGTCTATATTTTTTACAAAGACCTGCGGGCGCACGGCACCTACGAGCTGTTATACAAACAATTACAGAAGGATGGCGTCATTTTTGTGCGCGGTGATGTGACCGGTGTGGAAGAGGACGGTTCCGGCGGTTTGGTGGTCAGCGCCGATGATGTATTGACCGGATCCCCGGTCATGTCCGAGAGTGTCGATGTGGTGGTTTTGGCCACCGGCATGGTGCCGACCACCGCCCTGGGCAAAAAATTCAAGGTTCAGGAGCCCAAGGAGGGCGAGGAGGAGCTGGCGGTCCCGGAAGACACCATCGTGGTCTCCAACAATTTGAACCTCGACTATCGGCAGGGTCCTGAACTGCCGGCGCTGAAATACGGATTTCCCGATTCACACTTCATCTGTTTTCCGTATGAATCCCGGCGTACCGGCATCTATCCGGCCGGATCGGTGCGCGCCCCGATGGATTACTGGCGGGCCGTGGACGATGCAACCGGTGCGGCGCTCAAGGCAATTCAGTGTGTGCAAATGGTCTCGGAAGGCAAGGCGGTTCACCCGCGAGCCGGGGATTTGACCTATCCGGAATTTTTCATGCAGCGCTGCACCCAGTGCAAGCGCTGTACCGAGGAATGCCCGTTTGGCGCCATCAACGAAGACGAAAAGGCCAACCCGCTGCCCAATCCGACCCGCTGTCGACGCTGCGGCGTGTGCATGGGTGCCTGTCCGGAACGAATCATCTCGTTCAAGAACTACTCGGTGGGGATGATCGGCAATGCCATCAAGAGCATCGACGTGCCGGATGAATACGAGGAAAAGCCCCGCATTCTGGTGCTTGCCTGTGAAAATGACGCTTACCCTGCCCTCGACATGAGCGGCATCCGGCGGATGAGTTATAATCCGTGGGTGCGTATCGTTCCGGTGCGCTGTCTGGGGTCCATGAATCTGGTGTGGATTGCGGACGCACTCTCCAAAGGAATCGACGGAATTTTGCTGTTGGGCTGTAAACATGGCGACGATTATCAGTGCCATTTTATCAAGGGGAGTGAGTTGGCCAACATCCGCATGAGCAAGATCCAGGAGACCCTGAATCGACTCGTGCTGGAATCCGAACGCGTCCGGCTGGAACAGATATCCATTGCGGACTACAGCAAATTGCCGGAGATCCTGGATAGTTTTGCAGCCAAACTGGATGAAGTGGGACCTAACCCTTACAAAGGCTACTAGGAGTGATCGACTATGGAACCAAAGTACGTTTCCCTCGAAATGAGAGACTACATCACTGGAATGGGGGCGGAAACGCTCAACTGGTGCATGCAGTGCGGGCTCTGCACCAACCTGTGCCCGTGGCGGCTCGTGCCCGGAGAAATCAGTGAAAAATTCAATATCCGTCACATGCAGCGCCTCGGGCAAATGGGCATGGAAGGTTTTGAAGACGAGCAGGTGCTGTTTGCCTGCTCCACTTGCAGCATGTGTCAAACCAACTGCCCACGCGGGGTGAAAATTGTGGATAACGTGCGCGGCATGCGCTCCAGCATTGTCGGGGCGGGAATGGCGCCGGCCAATCTGCGCCCCATCCTGGGCAGCGCACATGCCCAGGGAAACCCCTGGTCGGGTCCCCGGGAAAAACGCACGGATTGGCAGCAGGGGCTGGATGTGCCCCAATTTGATGGGGACAAGGAATACTTTTTGTTCGTTTGCTGCCACTCCTGCTATGATCAGCGCAGCACCAAAGTGGCCAAGAGCATCACCAGGCTTTTGCAGCGCGCCGGAGTGAGCTTTGGCGTCATCGGGGCGGAAGAAAGCTGCTGTGGGGAAAGCATGCGCAAGCTCGGGGATGAAGAGCTTTTCCAGAAATTGGCCCAATCCAACATCAAGCTGTTTAACGACAAGGGTGTGAAGAAAATCATCACCACGTCACCCCATTGCCTTTGGACGTTTCAGAACGAATATCCCGAGCTCGGTGGAGAATGGGAAGTCATCCACTACACGCAGCTGCTGGAGCAGCTCCTGGAAGACGGGAAATTGTCATTCCCCGAGAGTTTGGGGAAAAGGGTCGCGTTCCACGACCCCTGCTACCTTGGGCGGCACAGCGGCATTTATGAGGCTCCGCGCAAGCTTTTGGCGGCAGTTCCAGGGGCCGAGACGCTGGAGTTGACGCGCTGCCGGGAAATGAGCCTTTGCTGTGCCGGCGGCGGCGGCCGCATCTGGGCGGAAGTCCCCATGGGAGAACGCTTTGGCGAACTGCGGATCAGTGACGCCGTCGGCAAGGGAGCTGAGATCCTGACGACTTCCTGCCCGTACTGCCTGAATATGTTGACCGATGCGTGCAACAGCATGGATAAACAAGAGGTGCTGGAGATCAACGAACTCTCCGAAATTCTCGCAGCGTCTCTGGCTTAAGAGATTTGTGTCATGTGGGGCGGAGTTGATCTCCGCCCGGCTTTTTTTGTCGGCATCAATGAGAAAGCGAGTAGTGCATGAAGGTGAATCTAAAGGAACTGAGCTTGCGCAAGCAGGATTATTATGTGGCAAGCTGGGAAGACAACCAGCTCGTTATGGAGCCGTTTTGCCATTGTGGGAATTCTCTGGATGAAGACTACTTTTGCAGGCAATGCGACCGCAAGTGCCACTGTAACTTCGTTGTCTGTGCGGACCCGCAATCGCTCTCGGTGGTTGAAAAATTGATCCATGGCAACCCCAAGTTTAGAGACTATGAGGTCTCTTTACTGGATGAACAACAAAAGTAGAGGGACTCTCATGTGTCCGGTTCCATCAGAAAAAAGGACTTTACTCAGCCGTTCGACCCCGTTTCATTTCAGATGCCACGCCGATCTTCCCTGCTTCACCCAGTGCTGCCGAGACGTCAACATCTACCTGACCCCGTACGACGTGTTGCGGTTGCGCACGCGGCTGGGAATCTCTGCGGCTGAATTTCTGCACAAGTACACGCGGCATTTTCTCGCCAGGCAGTCGCATCTGCCCGTTGTGCAGTTGGCCATGGACCCGACATCACTGTATTGCAGGCTGGTGACCAATGAAGGCTGCAGCGTGTACTCGGACCGCCCCTGGGCATGCCGCATGTATCCTCTGGATCTGGCCGATCAGGAAGGCGCGTATCAGCCCATTGTCAACCAGGAGCGCTGTCTGGGCCTGAGAGAAACGACCGTTTTGACGGTCCAGGAATGGCTGGACGATCAGGGGGTAGAACCCTATGTAGAGATGGATCGTGTGTTTCAGGCAATCCTTCCCGCCGATCTTATCGCTTGCGGAAAAACGCAACCCGGCGTGGGCAAGCTTCTGTATCTGGCCTACGATTTGGACCGCTTTGCGGAGCTGCTCAAAGACCCTCGGTTCTGCTCTTTTTATGAACTGGATGAGGAGACGGTAAAAGCGGCTGAAGCTGATCCGGAGAGACTGCTCAGGCTGGCATTGAGATACATTCGCGGCCAAATGGAAGAGCTTCTTTAAACGAGGAAATTCGATGACCTTACAAGACACAGCCCCTGGCTCTATTCGGGATATACTGCAGCGGCTGCCCCGAGAAGGGCTTCGCTTCCGTTGCCATCCGGGGGTGCCCTGCTTCACGGAATGCTGCCGAGATCTCAACCTGTTGCTGACGCCGTATGATATCGTTCGACTGAAAAGCTGTCTGGCGCTGGATGCCGGCGAGTTTCTCGATAACTACACGCACGTGCGGTGGGACGAAGGCAAAAACCTGCCGATGATCTACCTTAAGATGCAGGACAATGATCGCAGCACGTGTCCCTTCGTCTCCTCCGCGGGGTGCCGGATATATGCAGACCGTCCCTCGGCCTGCCGCATCTACCCGCTGGCCAGGGCTTCCCGCATGAATCGCCGGCACGGCAGCGTGCAGGAGGATTATTATGTGCTGCGGGAGGCCCATTGCAAAGGATTCGACGAAGATCGGTTGTGGGCGCCTGACGCCTGGATTGCGGACCAAGGTCTGGAGATTTACCACCAGTTGAACAACCTGTGGATGGCGATCATCACTCATGCCCGATTGCGCAACGGGTCCCTTTCGGAAAAACAGCAGCAAATGTTTTTCCTCGCCAGCTATAATCTCGACCAGTTTCGCCGGTTCGTTTTACAGAGCCGTTTTCTGCAGGCGTTTGATGTGCCTGCGCAGGAAGTGGAAGCGCTCGGGGGAGACGATGAAGTGTTGTTGAGGTTGGCATTCAAATGGCTGAAGTTTTCTCTTTGCAACGAACCCGAACTCACCCTGCGGCAGCAATAGGGCCAGGCTTTGCGGCGTTCCGCCGGGCCAGGCTGCGGCATGATCACGGCGCCGGGATGTGCGCGTCCCGCAGAAAAAACCAAAGCGGGGGATCCGTTGATTCCCCGCTGTCGTGTCAGGTGCCGTCGGTTCCTGCGCCTATTCCTGAATAATGCCGGACTTGCAGGCGTCTTCCGACCACACCGGCAACGGCCCGCAATGGCCGGTATCGGGGTCGTAGCGATGCCGGTAGGAGCAGGATTGCTGCAGGGTTTTTTCCATGTGCTCCCAACCCTTGACGTAATAGGAACATTTGTCGTTAAAACAAACATAAAAATACTCGGCACTCCAGGTACCATAATCGGGAGTGCGCCACTTCTTCATTTTTTCGCCGCAATGCGGGCAGATGGTCTTATCTTCGTTCATCGGTTGTTCTCCTCTCTCACCTATTCAAGAATCATTCGCCAATTGTAATAAGCACTGGTGCTCGTGAAAACAAGAGCAAACAGGCGGGATTTGATGAATAAATGGTGCAAAGCTATTCCAACGCGACCGGATAATCCAGGGGATCAAATTTGCGGTTGCGCATGAAAATCTCGGCAAACTGCTTCATGGTTTCCTTCATGATCTCCTGGTAATGCGGAATGCTCTCGTCAAAGACTTCACCTATCGCGTCGTAATCAAGGGAACTGAGGTCTTCCGTCAGGTTCAGGTAGTGTTTGCGCAGGTCATCCGGCAGGGCTTTGATCATATTCTGACCCAGCATGTTTTCAAATAGTCGATACATGTCATCCGCCAGCTTTTTTTGAATTTCAGGTTCGAGCTGTTCGCCTTTTTTTTCGATCAAAACCCTGCAAAAGTTCACGATGTATGGATTGCGCAAGGGGGCGGCCGGTTTGGCTTTCATCAGATCAGGGGCCAAAGGTGTTTGTTGCTTCATGGGTCTTCATTCTCCTTAACGTCTACCGGCGAAATAGATTATGCTATGCACCGTTGTGGACTATTGTGGCGTGTCATGCCGACTTCGTTCAAATAAAAATTCTAACATTAACTCGTTAAAGGGACCAGTTTTTTGATTTTTTCGGCAAGAACTTGGCTGCACGGTATGTTAGGGCCGATCCGCTAATCGGCCATGAGCGGAATTCTCGCCTTCGGACAGCTCTTTGTGACAAGGGATTCAATACATTGGAATTGCTCGGGTCGAGACACTCTGCCCGACACACGCGGCCAAGTGCGTCTGACGATCAGCTTTATGCGGGAGCGTTATGAGGGACACTACTACATTCCTTGAGGCTCCAGGCTGCGAAACAGAGCTCCTTGCGGACATCAGGGAGGGAAGATCGGTCTTGCTGGAGAAAGTCCTGCTGGTTCTCGCCGGTCTGAAGGAAGATGAAGCGATCAAGGCCTATCAACGGAAAATAGATGCTGTATTCGTCCGCTGCCAGAGCAAATGCATAAAAGAAAGCCCCGCCCGGTATGTACAGCTGCCCCTCTACCGGCATCGATCATTCGCCCGCTGTATGTTTGATTATCTTTGGACCAGCAAGCCGAAACGGTTTGGTGCCTCTTTTTTTCTCACCGAGGCGATTGATGCTCAACTGGACCCCGATGTGAATCGTCCGGTTGGGACCTGCGTGGGACTCACGTCTCTTTTCTCCGTGCTGGGCTTGCGGGCGGGGCTGCAGCTTTCCCTGCTGATGGATTCCGAGCATGTACTCAACCGGCTCAGGATTGGGGAGCAGATCATCGACATTGACAACACCGACCCCCAAGGCTTCAATTGTCGCACTTCTGGAGATTTTACCGAATTTCCTCTGCCGCTCCTGGCGGCCAATGTGCTCAACAGTCGCGGGCTGTACAAGGAAAGAAACGGCAGCTTCATGGCCGCCCGGGAGGATTATGAGAAAGCCGTGCGGGTCAATCCAGGCTATGCCAATGCATACAACAACAGGGGAAACATGAAGTTTCTCGGCAACGATGTCGAGGCGGCCATTGCGGACTATGGCGCAGCCATTGGGCTCAATCCCAATTTTTGCGAGGCCTACTGCAATCGCGGCATGGCCTGGCAGAGGCTGGGTCGCTATGAAGAGGCGCGGCTGGATTATCACATGGCCATGGCGATCAATGGCGACTACGCCGATGCCCAAAGATGCCTTCGCTTGCTGGATGAGCCGGAGTCGCGATAGAATTCCGGCTACATCCGCTCCATTGTTTCCAAGGGTGGATTGAGGTTCGGCCGAATTTTTTCTTCCACCTCTTTGGTCAAGAGGTCTATGTCAACCCGGGTAAATGTTTTGTCTGTATCGATGAATAGGAGATCCGCCGCTCGGCTTCCCACCTTGGTATAACCTGAAAGAATGCCCTTTTCCCGGTAGTGAATTTCCTGGTTGTGCCACCCGCCGTCTCCGACCACCACACAGTAACAGAAACTGCCGTAAATCGTTTCCAATATTCTGGCTTCAGTTATCGGTGCATCCGTTATGAGAGCGACGCTGCCCCGGCGCAGGTCCTCATCCGTGAAACTGTCTTTCACCAGCAATTGCAGATCCTGGATGGCTATCTGCCTTTTGGCCAGAGGTCTTCTGGTGCCGGCGGCAACGAAGTTCAGAACGGTGCGGTGATTGTCTGCATCAGTGTTTGAGAAACTCTTGTAGTGGAGGGCCCCATGGGAGTGAATCCATCCGTTGATGATCAGATCATGGGGCAACGTTTCCTGGTATGCTGCGATCGTGTCGCCACCGAGGGTGGCGTAGTCGGAGAGGTTCAGGTCATTTCTCGGCAAACCGATGTCCACCACGAGCTCCGGCCGGGCTTTCTCGGCGAGCGTGAAGCCATACCATTCGTAACTCTCCTGGAAAATCGCGGCGACCAGTTCACAAATCTTGAATGCCTTGTGGCCGGCATACGATGTCATTGCAAGCTTTTGCGGCAGGCTTCCCAGGGTTTTCTCGAAAATCTGCGGCCGCTTCAGTTGGGAAAGGTTCTTGAATCGCATCTCAGTCTATCCTGCACGTACTCCTGGTCCACCAACAATCTACCGGTGAAGGTTCCCGGCAGGCGGAACATGTCCTCCAGCAACACCCGGTGCAGCACGCTGATCAGACCGCGCGCGCCGGTTCCTTCCTGCTGAGCTCGGTGGGCGACTTCGGTCAGTGCATCCTCGGTGAATTCCAGATCGATGCCCCATGTCCCCAGGTCATGGGTGTAGGCCAGCAGGGCACTGTCCTCGCTCTTGAGCATAATGTTCTTGAGGTCCTCGGTTGTCAATGGATCGTAGACGACTTTTACCGGGAAGCGCCCCATGAGTTGTCTTTCCATGCCAAATGCCACCAGGTCGTCGGCCGTCAAAAAATGGCGCCAGTTTCCAACAAGCCCCTGGCGGGCCATGCGCTTCTTGACCACCACGTCCAAATTCTCAAAGGCTCCGCCAGCGATGAAAAGGATATGTTTGGTTGAAAGGGGAATTCTCTCTTTGCCGATCTGCACGGTGTTTTCCGATCCGTCCACCAGATGCAGCAGTCCCTTTTGAACGCCCCGGCCCGAGACATCTCTGCCGACGGAGCTCTCGCCGGCAATCTTGTCTATTTCATCGATATACACGACGCCCATCTGAGCCACGCTGGTGTTGCCCCCCGCGGCCAGCAGCAAATCCACCAGAATATCGCCGACGTTCTGGCCAACGTAGCCGACTTCACTGAATTTGGTCAGGTCTTCATGCACGAAGGATACACCGACCAGCCGGGAAGCTGTTTCACTGCTGTAGGTTTTGCCGCAGCCGGTGGGGCCGATCACCATTATATTGGCTCTGGGGGTCAGGGTATGGCGCAAAGCAAGGTCTATACTGCCGTCGTTTTCTGTCAGCCATTTTCTCAGGGCTTGACCGAGTCGCCTGTAGTGGAATGTAACGGCTGTAGACAGGATCTTTTTGCCCTGTTCCTGCCCGATGACAAACCGGTCCATCTGTGCCTTGAACTGAGCAGGAGTCTTGTTAAAATCGATGATCTCCTGGACGGCTTCCATTTCCTGGCCCGTCTTCATCTGGGTGATTTTTTCCTGGATGCGCTCCTGACGCTGCCCGGGCATTCGGTCGTCCATCTTCATGGGCTCAAATTCCGCTTTCCGGTCCCTGGCGGGGGCACCCCTGCAAGGCCGCCGCCTACCTTGTCCTGCTCGTGCAGAACGAGCGTTTCAAAATGAAACCGTATCAGTCTGTCTTGCGGGATTGCAGGGTTGAGCCGAAACAAGTAGCGGCACCACAGGATCTCGTCAGGCGTATTGGCGAACTCGAGGTAAGGGTTGTCAACGGCCCTGAGAATTGCCCTGATCAACCTGTATTCTTCCTGGGTTGCAAGGAAGAACAAGGGGAGCTCGGTCCTTGTCTTGAGCCTGACCCGGGCAGCTCCGAGCCGTGTTTGCCAAGCGTCGTTGGCCGCTGGATCAAGCATTCTCAGGAAACCCTCATCAAGACCGTTCTGTCTTACGATCCAGCCAACCCGCGTGAACACATCCCGCGCAACAGGGTCTTTTTTCTTTTGTTTCGCCCGCTTCGACTTGATACTCTGGAGCAGATCCATGCGGTCCCCACTTTATAGAAATTCGACATATCCCTCAGCGGTCATTCATATCCGGTATTCTTCAAATGTTATGGTGGGGATATAGATGTAGGTCTTATCCAGACTGTGATAGCCGTTGCGGCGACGCGGGTCGTAACCGTAACGCAACGCCGTTATGCCTTCCTCCAGGGACCTGATAATGGTCTCCGGGGAAGGCTTGCCGGAAGTTTCAACGGGCTTCATACAAATTTCCTGGTTACTCTGATAGCCGCGCAAAAACGGGTGTTTGTATTTTTCCATGACGAAGGGCCTGGCGGGAGCATATGTCGACACTGCGACTCTGCAGTCCGGAAAGAGGTAGGGTCTACCGTAATAATCCTTGAGCACATATTCCCCGGTCCGCTTGTAAACCAGGTAATCTCGCGGCGATTTCATCCGCGCAAAGCCAAAGCCCGCAATTTCTATAGATCCGAAATCCGCAATGTAGAGAAACAATGCAATGTGTTCCGGTTTGGCCCGCAGCAGTTGCCGGCGCAGCTTCAGCGCCCTGCTCAGGCGAGCATACTCGGAGGTCAAAATGTTCGCCTGCACCGCTTCCTGCAGCCAGGCGCTCAGTTCGCTTGAGGTCAGCACGCCTCCCGCGGGCGGCTGCAGCGCCGGCTTCTGATCGTCCATGCTTTTCAGGATATTTTCCAGCGGCTGCAAATCAAGAAACGCGGCGGCATCGGCCACATATTTAGGGGGAATGTCGATTTTGCTCACGATGAAGTCCAGCAGTTCTTCCCGAGACGGGCGGCTTCGCTGCCACCCCCGGCTCGTCTTTATAAAGTGCGGCAGGATCAGAAACAGGATCCGGTTGAGCATTTCGTCGCCAAAGACATTGTCGGCGTCACCGTTAAGCCGGTATTGGTGCAGGCATGCCTCCCTCATGCGATGATATTCATGGGCGTTAATCGCTTTGAAGTTGTTTACCAGAGAGAACAGGTTGAACGTTTTGACAAATTGCATGCCGTCCTGCCGGATGATGATGTTCTCCCCTGTTGGCGCTCTTTTCCTGGTTGGCCCTCGCGCCTCTGACAGGGCTCGGGCCTCCCTGTCGATGGATGGATCCAGCAGCAGAGGCATGTACACAAAATCGGATTCGATAAAAAACACGAGGTTAGAATCCAGCAGTCGCCGCATAGTCCACCAATCCGATCCTCATTTGAACATGCCGCCTTCCTGCGGCTTTATCGCTCGTACCGGCACATAGTAATATTTTTCCCCCGCCTCGGTTTGCTCCAGCTGGGCAAACTCCAGTGCGGTTCCTCCAATGTCCTGACCCCGGCAAAACAGTCTCCCGCCGTCCAGTTGCCTGGCGATGTCTTCCCAGATAAGTTGTTCCTCAATGCTCAAGTTTCCTTTGTTCAGGACTTTTTCACACATCTTGCGCAAAGGCTCGGTTTCGTAGCTCCCCGGTTCATAGACGCCGATCAAACCTTCGGCCGCATGGCCCGGGAGGATTTCCAGCACCAGCGGCATCACCTGGCGAGCGTTATCCAATGCATGATCCTTGGTCAATTCTGCCTGTGTCATGTCAGATGTCTCCTTTCCTTCAAAATTCTTTCATGGCTCCTGGAATTATAAAAAATATTCTCCGGTTCCTGACCGCTGGAAAGCACTCGATAGCTATCCACCATAAAACCAGCGGCAATCTGGTTGGTCATGATGACCGACGGATCGGGTTGATGCACGCAGGAAGCTCGTTCTTTGCGGTGATGCTCCCCGGGGCGGCCGGCAACGATATCGTACAAGCCCAGCAACTGCGCCGGTGTGGGGCCTTTCTCCGCGGGCGTATAAACCACCACCTGCCCGGCCTCCGCGCTGGTCCCGCCGCTGATCAGCACCTTGCCCTTCTCTTCACACCGTTCACTCAGTGCGATGCGCGCTTCAAAATTGTCGACACAGTCGAAAACCGCATCGTAGGCGGCCAGGTCGGTAGTGGCGGCGAACGCTTCAACCCGGCCGCGGGAATTCACTCGACAAAGCTCGTTCAGTTTCCTGGCCAGCGCTTGCGCTTTGCTCTCACCCACAGCATCGTAGAACAACACCTGTCTGTTTAAATTGGTCACATCGACTGTATCTGGATCCATGAATGTGATGTTGTGATAGCCCGAATGGGCAAGTCCCATTCCAACAAAAACACCCAGGGCGCCTGCACCGACCACCAGCAGATGATCCGCTTTTGCCGCCGAAGTCAATGTGTGGCGATGGTAGGCGATGATTTCATCAGAGACCACCCTGCCCATCAGTAGGTTTTTGGTTTCCTCCAGGACAATGCCGGCGATGATCGTATCCAGCACGGCGTCGTCAAAATGCTGGGCCGGCAGGTTTTGTGGAGATATCAACTGCTCGATTTCCCGCCATTCGCGTCCGCGCACATAGGTAAAGACTTTAAAACCCTGTTCATCCAGCTGTTCGCAGCAGAAACCCCTGACAATCGGTATTCCTTCCAGGAACCCCTTGGCCAGCAACAGCTTGTTTGCAAGTCCGTAATGGCTCAAATCCACGATGACCCGGCAACCGCCGAACAGGTCATCCAGGCTCGAATGGGTGTAAAATCCCTGCAGGTGTGCGAGCTCAAAAAACGCATTCACTCCCCGGGCAATTTCGACAAATGCCGGATGAAGCGACGGTGCAATGACGACGGCCCGGTTCACCCCCAGCGCGGAAAGGGACATCAAAAACACAGATGACAACAGATCGTCGTCGCCCACCACAGCAATCCTGGCGTTCTCCAATGCGCTCTGGTTCCATCCCTCGATGCGCAGTTGTCTGTCCAGTCGAGCATCCTCGGCAAAGTTATCGGTCGTGGCCATCGCGAACCGCTACGCCGCTTATCCATGGGGCGGGGTAAACAGAGCTATCTCCAGGGGCACATCGGAAGCGAGCCTGGGCGCTTCTTTTTCAAGATCGGCCAGACGTTTCCTGAGATACTTGACCTTTGCCGCCAGATAGTCGCTTTCGGGATCTTGCTTCAGACTGTTCTCCGCGTCACGCAGCAGAACTCGAATTTCCAGGTATTCCCTCTCCAGCCCGCGGACAGCTTCGCTCAAGTTTTGATACTCTTGCATTTCCCTGGCTTCATCATAGAACCACATGATTGACATGATTCGCTCCTCGGTTGGGTTGCCGGGAGGCCGCCGGACCAATCCCTCCGCCCCGGGGGAGAGGCAGTTGCCATTCTCGGGCGGCCTGCCGGAACGCGTTGTTGTTGGGTGCAGGCTCTGCAGCCACGATCCGTGCCTTTTCCATTTCCTCGGCAGCGCAGCAGGGTCGGTTAAAATGATGAACGCCGCCTGGAAATTTACTGCAGGAACTCCAACAGGCGGAGAAGAGTCGTTAGAGAGGGATTCAGGTGGAAGTGGGAAGTGTGTCGGCTTCCAGCGAAAAGCGTCGGCCGCAAGTGAATGAGATCGAGCACTTCAAACGGAGTCGGCGCACGCAAACGAAAGTGAGATGGCTTCCATTAGTTCAGTCGAGCAGTCATAATCGAATTTTAACTTAACATTAAAATTTTAACACGCTAGAGGATTTCCAAAAGTTTTATTTGAAACACCAGCGTTTTCCCCGCCAACGGGTCATTGGCGTCAAGGATGACGCTGTCGTCGGTAATCGCCTGAATGGTTGCCACGGCCGTTGTGCCTCCGCTCAGCCGAACCTGCAGTTTCTTCCCCAACTGCAGTTCGAGATTGGCGGGGACGGATGCCTTTTCCATGTTGAACACAAATTCCTTCCTGTGCTGACCGTAGGCCTGGTCGGGGGGGATTGTAATGGTTTTTGTCTCTCCCTCACTCATTCCGACCACGGCCTGTTCAAAGCCGGCGAGTACGTTCCCCTCTCCAATGGTGAATACAAAAGGCTCTTTCTCCTCATAGGTGGAACTGAAAACCGCGCCGCCCTCCAAAGTTCCAATGTAATGAACTCTCACTTGATCGCCCAGTTTCGCCTGCGACATGTTTCTTCCATCCTTTCAGTCCAAAAGTAGGCCATAGGATAACAGTGATAGTTTTGGTCTGTCAACTCGATGCGACAAATCCGACAGTGATTCCGAATTTGTGCCCGATGAGTGCCGAGGCCTGTCCGAGACCAACCTCTGCCCCTCGGGGGGGAGAACAATATCCCTTTCCCGAACAGCCTGCTGTAGTTTGCAGGAGCATGTTTTTGCTGTAGGTTCGGTAGAGGCACGCGTAGCGCGTGACGGAACCCAACGCCTGTTTTTGCCGGGCTTCGTAAATCAACCCGGGCTACCGGGAAACTGCCGGATTGGTTGGAGCCAGTAACGTGCTGCAACATCCGTATCGGCTTCTTGCATGTGCAGCCTGTAGGCTTTGTTCTGAATCATGAACTCGTCGCCGACTCGTTGCCTGAGCCATGAGCAAAGCTGTCGGGCTTTCCACCGATCCAGTTCCTCGAGCCTCTCTTCATACTCCGCAACGCACTGGTGCACATGATGGTGGGGCTCAAGGTAGGCCGGAATCGGGCCGATGGGTGGGGTATGAAACAGCGGCAGCAGGGCGGCTCCGGCGTGGTCCAGAAGTTCTTCCGCCGTCACAGGCTTGCCCGGATCAAAGCTCCAGCAGGCGGCCACCAGGTGCTTGATGTGCGTCATTTGTGCGCCCGGGTCGGTGCGCGGCTGCGTCGAGTTTTCCAATGGCTTGTCCCTGTGTTGTCGGTCGTCAAAACGGGTCATGTCGCCCACGCTTCCCCCCATCTTTCATCCCGCCCTCGAACCCCGGAAACAGGCGGCCGGTGCTTCGTCTAAACCGGCCCGGGGCGACCGGGCAAAACCCGGCAAAACAGCCCCCAATATGATTCCATGATTGTTGTCCAGAATGGTTCATGGTACACTAAAATGGTTATAAAAACAGAGTGCGTTTCTAATTTTTCTGAGACTCGCTAACAGGGGATCTTCTGGATATTCGGTTTCTCTCCTCTGCCAATGAGACCAGGCGGCATAAACTGCACCACAGCTGAGGTTAACCTGCGATACCCTAGGAGGAGCCATTCATGGAAGGGTCTCGAAAGCTGGAATCAAAACTCAAAGACAAGTATCCCATGCTCCAATACTTTACCGAACGGCCTTTTGGAGTGGAAATCGAGTTTTATGGCCTCGATTATTACCTCTTGCCGCCTGACAACGGCAGAATCAAGGTGCACAACATTCACTCAAAAACAAAAGATGGGAGAAGCTTCAGCGATTTGCTCGAGAGTTATGGCGTGAAGTTTGGCTCGGAAGAGGGCGCCTGGCGCCTTGAGGAAGATTCATCCATTGTCCATCGAGGCGGTGTCGAGTTGATAAGCCCGATATTGCGCGGCCTGGATGGCCTGGTGGAGGCGTATCGCTGTTTTCGCCTGCTCGGTCAAATAAAAGGTGTGCAAATAGATGCATCATGCGGGTTTCATGTCCATCACGGGGTCGATTCCCAGCGTTATGATTGCAAGAACCTCAAGGAGCTGGTGAGAATCGTCTACCCCATGGAAGATTATCTGTATTTGCTCATAGACGGCAATCGCAGGGACAAAGATACCTGCCGGCCCATGGACCTGGACATCGAAGTGCTGCTCAAGCTTGATTCCTGCGAAGATCAATGCAGGAACAACGGCTGCCGGGTCAAGCAGCTCTGGTACTCTGTCGAGAACAGGTATGATCCCGACTGCAAACGATCCGAACGCTATGACATGACCCGCTATCACGGGCTCAATCTGCATTCCTACTGGTATCGATCGACCATCGAATTTCGCTATCATTCCGCGGTCCTGCATGACGTGGATGAAGCCATGCAGTGGATCATCTTCACCCAGTTTCTGGTTGAGCTGAGTGATGGGCATATCCCGCTGATCGAATATTACGCCGATGCCAACAAGTGGATGAAGACCATCTATAAGGTCTACCTTGCGTTTGGTCACATGGATCGCATCAAAGGTTGGCGAACAAAGCGGGCGCATGGTTTGGAAAGCATCGAAGGGACGTGAATTGAATGTGTGACATTTTTGCACTCTCATCGGGGGTCAATTACACCGCCCAGGAATACCTGCCGATCTTTGCGGAAAAGAGCCAAAGGAATATGAACGGTTGGGGGATCGGATTTTTTCGTGACAACCACGCACTGATCGAGAAATCCTCAGAACGGGTCTACAGTCAGGAACAGGTGCATGAGAGCTTCCAGAGGCTGGCGCGGGTTGTTGACAGCCGAATCATTGTGTCGCACATCAGCTGCCCCTTGAGCGGGGGGCGGCACACCGCCCACAACCATCCCTTCGCCCTCTCCTTTCTCGACCATGCATGGCTTTTTGTGCATGTCGGGCTGATCGATGGAATAGAAGAGTATAAGACCGCCCATGAGCCGCGAATCGATGTGGATGTCTACCCTGCTCGCGTGTTTGAGTATTTGCGCGACCAGCTGGTCTCCTATCTGCGCTATACACCGTATGGCAGTCTCGGCCGGTCGCTGGTTAAGAGCATCAAGAACATGGTTACCGAATACCCGGGAAACTATGCGTTTTTTCTAGCCAATGAATCGGTGCTTTTTGCCTTCTGCAATTTTCGTCAACTGATGCTCCTGCGAGAAACGGAGAGTTCCGGCAACAGCCTGATTCTGACTTCTATCAAGGAAGGGTTGAGTGATAAAGACTGGATCACTATCCGTCCTGAGCCCGCTACCCTGGGCAAGCTTCTGGTCATCGCCGGGCCGGATTTACTCTATCTGGGGGATGTGGTTTAGCATCCCGGCAATATGTTTTTTGAATTGAGGCCTCCGGCATGATGGTGAGGCCACTGGACACTCTGCCATGTGTGACTTATTTGCTCTTTCGGCGGCAACGAATTACTCAGCACCCAGATCCCTGCCGCTTTTTGCCGCCAGGGCGGGGAGAAATGTGGACGGCTGGGGAATAGGTTTTTTCAGGAAAAATCGGGCTCATGTGGAAAAATCCGCCGACCGGGCCTATTACGAAGGACGCTATGATGACAGCTTCCAAAGGCTGGCGCGCATCATATCGAGCAAGTTCATCATTGCGCACGTGCGACTTCGAACCAGTGGTCCGATCGATGAGTGTCATGCCCATCCTTTTACCCTGCGATTCAGGGGCGAGGACTGGATTTTCGCCCACAACGGCAAAGCTCCCTCCATAGAGTCCTACATCAGTAAGAATGTGCGACTCGATTGTGCGGTCAGCGATTCGGCAAAAACCTTCGAGTACCTGCTGGACGGCATTGCGGAGCTCAACAGTAAGAGCAATTCCACGCTCTCGCTGTTCCTTGCCGTCGCACAAACGGTCGGCCGCCTGGTGGAGGACTATCCGGGCCGATACAATTTTCTGTTGACAAACGGCTGGGTGTTGTTTGCGTTCAGCAACCACCGTCAGTTTTTTTTGCTCAAGGGGAGCAAGAAGCTTGAAAACGGCCTGCTGTTGACCACGGTGGGGCAGGGTTTGAGCCCGGAAAATTGGGTCAGCATCTCGCGCCAGAACTTTTCCAAGGGACTCCTGCTGGCAATCGTCGGCAGCGACGTGGTGTTGCAGGAGGATATATAGACATAGCCGGGAGGAGAATCCAAGGTCTCGCTCCGGCGCCCGGTGAAATCTCTCATCCCCGCAAGGGGCAAGGCAACCGAGCCGAGGCGGGTCAGTGCACTTCCATGTCGGTGTCGTGGCTCATGCAGTCCCAGACACCCTTGGGATCACACTCACGGCAATGATAATGTTCACCGTAGATCAGCCTGTGCTTGTAATGCACCGCCTGCTCCACGCTGATGCGCGCATTGCAGTGAGCGCAATGAACATATTCAGTATCCTGCGGCCTGATGGGCTTGTGCATGGGCAGGCCATAAAGCGTGTCGATATAATATTCACAGTTTTCGGGGCCGATCTCCGCCACCTCTCGTCTGAATTTCCTGCAAATTTCCAGGCCTTTCTCTTTCGCTCCCGGGGGAAAGCCCGGCTCATCGGATAGATAGCGCTTTTCAATCGCCTCTAATTTCTTCAAAAATTCTTCGTAAGTGATTTGCTCTATGGCCATATATGCTCCCATAGCATGCCGAATCGCCAACCGGGCGGTTGTGCACGGCGTAGTGAAGGGGCTGTTGAGAATGGAAGCCGACTGCTCAGATGCCTTGCTTGCTCAGTTTTTTAGCAACCTCTTCTGCGACCTCGCCGGCCTGCCTGATCACCTCAATGAATGCGTCGGACTGGTGGGTTTCGAAGCCGACAGGTCCAAGATCCGTTACGGTATCAAAGGCACGTTCTCGTTCGATGTGCGCAGTCAAGGCTTGTAGCGCATCGAGCAGTTGCATGCACTTTTTGTCCGCCTGCATCGGGCGGTCGCCGTCCGCGTCCCCGGCCGGGGTCTTGCCGCTCCCTTGCGCCTCGACCTCGCTAATGACCCCCCGGGTCTTGACAATTAAATCATAGAATGCGTCCGACTGGTGGAAGTCCAACCCGCTGCATCCTCCGGCGGCAGCCCGGTCGAAGACATCCTGTTTGTCAATGTAAGTGATTAAAGCCTTGGCAGCTTGGTAAAGGTTCATGAGCTCCTGGTCCATCGTTTCTGCTCCCCGGGGTGTGTGATCCGTCATTTGCGGTCACCTGTTGTTTGGCTGCAGGCGGCGCCCAGGCAAATGCTGATCAATTGACCTGTCCTGATCTGCATTCCTCTGGGGCCACGAATGCAACTTCCTCCTCAGCTCGGGTTAGAGCTGCAATTGCTGCAGCGGAGCTAAACGTTTGGGTCGGATTCACCGCGTTTCAGCTCTTGCTGCCGCTGGTCGATCTGTTCCTGGAAGCGCGCCATGAACTCGTTTTTGAAGGCCTCGATGGCCATGGCTTCATCGTGTCTGCCCAAAAAGGTCAAAGCCATTCCCTTGAATACCTGCGCTTCGGTCATTTGCGGATTCCCGGCTAAGGCTTCGTCAAAAAAGGGCAGGCTTTCGGCAGGCTTCTGCAAACCCAGCAAAGCCTGTCCCTTGGCAGTTAAAGCATAGGCATCGTCGGGCCGGCGCTCCAGAATTTGCTCCAAAATGTCGATGGCCTCTTCACACCGTCCCATATCGTTCAAGGCAAGGGCCTTCAATTGCATGGCGTGGAAATTTTCCGGCCTGAGGGCCAGTTCCTTGTCGCAGCAGAACACCACTTCTTCCAGGAGCCCTTTTTCGCCCAGCTGCCTCGCCCCCTCCATCCAGGTCACTTTGTCTTCCGGATTGATATCCAGGATCTTCATCAGCACGTTTTCATAGGTTTCTGCGATGGTCCGGCTACCGGTCATTGCGACGGGAACCCGATGGCCCGGTAGAACATGTGCCACATCCTTTTTCATCAGCAGCTTGAGTCCGTGCAGATAGTGATCCCATCGGCCTCCGCCATTTTTATCCACATCGCTCACGGCCTCCGGCACCACCGTGTCCCCGGAAATAAGGGTCCTGGTCGGTTCATGGTAGAGGCATATGCCATCGATGGTATGGCCGGGCGTGTGGATCACCTCCCACTCGAAACCGCTCAGCTCCAGGGTTTCTCCCCCTTTCAGCTCCGTTGGAGGGAACCCTGCTTCGGTGACTATTCTCTTGAACTCGGCCGGGCCCGCCGCATGCATGATGATCTCGACGGACTTGTTTTCCATGATGGGAGGGAACCGCAGCATTTCGAATACGCCCATGCAGTGGTCGCGGTGTCCGTGGGTGAGCACCACTTTTTTTATGTCAAGGGGGCTGTAGCCGAATTTTTCCAGCTCTGCAAAGATGGTGTAATCATTGCCTGGATCCACCAGGGTCAAGTAGTCACCCGCCAGCACATAGACATTACAGGAATGATGATAGCCAATGAGAAATTTGCTCTTTTGGAAGACTGGGTGAGAGACCTTTAAGATTTCGCCAATCGACAGCCAGCCTGGATGATCCGGTTCTTCCGCTGGATACTGTTCGTCTTCGATCAGTGGAAACAGGTCCTGGTTCAATTCATGCCCCTCATTATTGTTTGATTTATCAGTCATGTCATTTCCTTATCAAGAAGCTCCAATTCCGGACTCCTGCAAAACTCGCAAAAACTGCCGGCCCGGCAGAAACCGGGGTTCACAAAGCTGCGCAGAATTTGGATTCCGGTTTTGCCAAAACCATAGTACAAGACTCTTGTAAAAGGCTCGCTTGCAGAGGCGCAAACACGCCGCTGTTGAGAAAAAAAATAGTAGACAAAGGAGTAAATGACAAGCCCTTTGGTTTCTCACATGGCAGGCCATAAAAAATCCCCCTCCCCGGATGAACCGAAAAGGGGGATTGTCGGTTGGGATCTGCCCCCTCCTCAAATGCCGGGGAGAACAGATCGACACAAGGTCTGGCTCTGGTTATGCGATGTAGTCCAGAGTATAGCCCAGTTTCATCTTGTCGGACGGCCACCACTTCTTGCTTTGGACTTCCTTGCCGGGATAGACGTCTTTGCCGTCGATTGTGTCAATCAACAGCTCCAGGAAGTGAAATTCCGTGAGCATGTATTTCTTGATGACCTCACCCGGCAGCAGCACCACCAGACCGGTCTCCTTGGAGCACTCCCACTCAAAGTCTTCGTTGGGAGCCGCCACTTCTTCCCCGGTCTTACCCGAATACACTTTGAGCAGCTTGCCAGTGACCTTCATCCTCGGCTTCATGCCGAACTCATGATATAGCTCGTCGGATATGTGCCACCAAAGAGCCCTTGCATTGGCAGCCACATATGCTTTTACGAGCATGGGGTCAAAACCGCAGACCACCACACGGCATTTCTCAGGCATATTAAACCTCCTTTAGCTATCGTTGGTCTCCACTTCCCTCAACTGGTCGCGAAGAACTTCAACCTGGCCGTAGCAATAAATCATGAACTCTTTGGCCTCCATGTCAGTGATGTAGTTGGTCTCAAACAGTCGCCTGACATAGGGATAAATGTTGGTCTGGATTTCTTCTCGGAATTCCAGCAGCACATAATCATTATCCCCGTCGGGGGAGGCCCAACTCATAAAACCTGTTTTCCAATTGTTGAGTATCCCCTTGAGGGCATCGAGTTCCTTGCGGACGTTTTCTTCCATGTTAAGCCTTCTTTTTGGCATCAAAGGCGTAGCACTTCTTCACCACATTGAAATCCGCTACGCACCAGTAATGGGGCCAGTGGATCTTCTTGCACCAACCGATGATGTCTGCGGGCGGGAACTTAGAGCCTTTGAGGACCGGCTTCAAGTGTTTACACTGCCAGCATATATGGGAACTCTGCTTCTCCGGGACCAGTACAGTGTCCAGGAATTCTTCAGGCGTTAACTGTTGTGTCATGCAACGCTCCTTTCTCTAGTTACCAGTCCTTGACTTCGCCTGCAGCGAGTTTCTTTTGATATTCTTCCCAGACCTCGGGGGAGAGCTTCTGAATGTCCCAGTTGAACGCGAAGCTTCCCGCCAAACCGGCAGAGGGCGGTTGTGGGCGCCAGCCCCGCACCGGTCGGCCGCGGATGCTGAACTTGACCATATCGGCGACGCCCTTGAGTTGTGCCCTCGGCTTGCACTCATAGGGCCTGGTGCGGCCTTCGACGCCGGGGCGGTAGTTGGAATAGCCGTCAAACGGCTTATCCGCATATAAGGGCATGATGTCAGGCTCTTCCCCGGGCCTCTCTTCCGGCCCAATGTACATAAAGCCCTGGATCATGTGGATATAATAGACCGTGCCGCACTCGGCACAGTTGATCTTCCCCTCCCAGTTCCAGAAGCAGTAGGGGTCCAGGTAATTGATGGTGTCACACGGTTTTCCACCCACTTCTTTCTTGCACCAGATTATATCACACACAGCTGCCTCCTTTTAGATGTAGGCCTTGTCATACCACTCTTGGATTTTGGAGAGCGGAATACCGAGCATTTCATTGTAGACTTTCTTGTTATCCGCGCCTACCGGACGCCAATGCCAGTTGATCCTGCGCGGCGACTTCTCCATGAGTCCAGAGCTGTAGCCGGCATGGAGCAGCATGTCGCCGAACAGAGGATCGTCCAGCCACCTGACTGTTCCTCTTTCCCTGTAGTGCGGGCTCTCGTAGACCTCGCGGTCGTTTCTTACCGGTTCGGCCAAAAGACCTGCATTGTTCAAAATCTTGCAGACTTCGGAGCGGCTCTTATCCGCCGCCCATCTTTCCAGAGCGGAGTAGATCTCTACCTGGGCCTCCCCTTCCACCCGGTCCTTGTGGGCTTTGTATTTTTCATACAATTCCTTCATGCCGGTGATGGCGCAAAGCTCCTTGAAGTCCGCATCCTGGAAGGCACTGACCATGGCGTAACGGGCATCAAACTTGTCCTGCGGGTTTTCCGCATCGGGAAAATCGGATTTGCCGCAGAGGATGATGCCGTGCACCGCCAACTGGGTATCCCAGTTGCCCCAGCGCTGGCGGACGATGCCGAACTTGCCGTACATGGTGGTGGTGTGTCCCAGCATACGGGTCGGCACCTGCACCTGAGAGAACTCAATCATGGTACCCAGGTTGGTTTTCCGCCGATGATGAATGGCCGCCAGAATCGAAGCAGTGATCAGGTTGCTGGACTGCCAGTCGATGACCCAGTTGGTCTGCTTGGTACAGTGACCGCCCATGAATTCGTGCATGCCGCTGATCGATGCAAGACCTGCGTGCGCCTGCCCCAAAATATCGTAAGAGCCGCCGAAGATCTTGGGACCATAGCCGAAACCGCCGCCCCATACATAGATGAAGCGCGGGTTGATTTCACTCAGGTAGCGATAGCTCATTTTCCACTTGTCGAGCGTGCCCGGCCGATAAAGCTCGGTCAGCCCGTCAAATTTTTTCACCAGCCCGTAGAAGATCTCCACCATTTCGGGAATGTGATAGTCCATGGTGATGAAGTACTTGTTGGGGTTGGCGTTGGTGAAGCCCAGCCCGGTCCCGGTCATGGGGCGGGTATCGTGCAACGGGTAAAGGTAGCACTCGTTGAACGGGGAGGTGTGCCGCATGGCGTCACCCATCCTGGGCATTTCTATCTTGATGCATTCGGCTCCAAGCTCGGCCAGGTTGGCCACCGAGTGGGGCGTGAAGATATACATGGTGCAGCTCAGCCACTTGATCCCTTTGAGTGGCCTTGGCTTAGCGTGCTCGTTGCCCACATCGAAGATTTTCTTGCAATACTCCTCGTAGGGCATCTTCCACTCTTCCATCTCACCCTTGCTCTTGGGGCCTGGCAGATCTTCAATGTTGGTAACTCTTGGGTCTTTTGCCATTAGATCACCCCCTTCTGTTTCATTTCATTGACCTTGTTCTGGCCCATTCCGGTCCATTTGAGGTAGATTTCGTAGTTGTCGTAGCCCAGATCTCTACCCATCCACTTGCACCTGAACGGGGCGCGCACCTGGTAGGACGACGGACTGGAAGCGATCAGCAACGGGCCGTAGTCGGTCTCGTGCACGTATACCCAGGGGCGGTATTTGAAGTGCGGGAACTCGCAAACTTCGTCAATGTAAAGGATCGGACCGGCTGCCAGCTGGTATTCGAGCAGTTTGGTTTCCGCTTCGACCCGGTTGGTGTCCCTGAGCCAGCGGGTGGTCAGGGTGTAGGTCTTGATCAGTGCGTGCAGGGCGTTTCTGGCGCCCATTTCTTTCAGGAAAGGATCTTCGTGGATCAGTCGGCCGAACTGGGTAAAATCGCGCTCCAGGCAAAATCCGATATTATACCATAGCTTATCGGTCTGGCCGCCGATCATCATGTAGCCGTCCTTACAGGGATTCCAGGCGTACTGATTGAGGTTCGGGTCCCAACCGCCGGAACGGGCTTTGATGCTGGCATTGAAACCGTACCAGGTGATATCGAAGTCGAGGATGTCCATCAGTGCTTCGGCGCCGGTGACCTCGATCATCTGCCCTGTGCCGCCCAGCTCTTCTCTCCAGTAAAGAGCCGCCAGGGCGTTGACATAACCCTGACCGCCGGCCACGTAGTCGGCCAGCCAGATGCCTGAGCGGGTCGGATCGCCGCCTTTACCACGGGGAAGCAGGTCCTGGGCCAGACCGGTGTTGTGCACCCAGGCGTTGGCGCAGCTGGCGAAGGGTTCCAGCTCCCACTGGCCGAACTTGGATTGTTTGTCTTTCCACGGACCCCACTGGCCGAGCATGCCGATCCAGACGTAGATCATTCTGGGATTGATTTCCTTCAGCTGGCGGTAGCCGATGCCCAAATTATCCATGTAGCCGGGAGGCATCCCGTCGATCAGGATGTCCACGTTATTGGCCAGTTTCTTGAAAATTTCGCGGCCGTCCTCCTTTTCCACATCCAGTGTGATGCAGTGCTTGTTGACCGTCTCGTTGACGAACTCCATGCCGCACTTTTCACCGGTGAGTTTATTAGTCAGCAGGTATTCTTCGCGGCCAAACGGGGTCAGTTTCCTCAATGGGTCGCCGCTTGGGGGTTCGATGGAAACGACTTCGGCCCCTGATTCGCCGAAGAGGGAGGCGCAGAACTTATGGCCGAGGCGCCACAAACCGATATCCAGAACCCTGAGTCCTGATAAGGCCTCGTCTTTTGGATATCGCTTTTCAAATCGCAAATTATCTTCAGCCCAATCACAGAACTCCAGCGCTTTCCTTCTCTCGTAGACCGGTTTGACCTGATCGTAGGAAGGTGGCGGGGTTACCGGGTATGGCCTGACGTCCATGTCCATCAGACCTATCGTGTCGGCCCGGCTATTTATTTCGATATCTCGCTTTTCTGGCATATCTTACCTCCACTAATTAGATCCTACTCAATTGTTGATCCAGAGCTGTTGTCGGTTCTGGAGGAACGCCAAGAGGTTCCCCTCCAACGGATACTTTCCACCTCCTTTCTGGTCGAATTTCGGCATGATTCGGCGTCGGGGAAAAACGACCTGTCTGCGCCGGCTTAGCGCAAACCTTCCCGGTTGACCGATAAACGCCGCAAAATGGGTAGATCTTTCTTTGGAACTGCGCTTAGAGGAGTACTGTGAGCGTTGTCAAGCCACCAGCGATTCGCTTGGATCTTGCAGCACTGAGAGATGAAATCGATTGGGTCGATGCAACTCGAAAAAAAACCAATTTTCGCAATCAGTACAGTAGCATTCGCACAAGTAAGTGGTACCAAGATACTAAACGCCGGTTTTATGTCAAGGGAAAATGAACATTGTGATTTTTTTCTTATCGGCTCTGCTGTATGTTCTACGCTGTATCGATAGAAGAGAATACCGGTAGGAACGGGTTGTGGAAAACTCTGTGTCAGTTATAATCCCCATCTGTTCAAACACACTCTCAACTATTCACCACAAACAGGAGGCATCTGCCATGGCAAACGCGGGTTGCGGCAAGTCATTCGAGTTTCCCGTAAGGGTCCGTTTCGGGGATACCGATCCCTACGGAGTGGTCTATTTTGCATCCTATTTTCGCTACTGCCATCACGGCATCGAAGAATTCCTGCGGCATGCCGGGCTTCCTCCCGAAGAATATTTCCGCAACCGCCAGGAGGGGTTCGGACTTCCGGTGGTGGGCGCCAGCTGCGATTTTTTGAAACCGGTTAAGTACGGAGATGAGCTGCGCCTGGCGGTTTCTGTGGTGAAGATTAAAGAAAAAGCCGTGACATTTGGCTTCAATTTTTATTATCTGAACAGTGAACAGTTGGTTGCCAGGGGAGAGGCCACCATTGTGGCTATTGACCGTACCTGGAAAGCGAGAGCGCTGCCGGAGCGTTTGAAAGATGCAGTCGCTGCCTATGTGTGAAGCCGCTGAGACGAATCCTATGGAGTGCCGGGGTGCAAATTTTTGCATTTTTTTTCTGCAGGACCGCAGCAGGATGAAGCAGGGTGAAAGGTAAACAGCGTATGGGAGCAGTTCACAAGAGTTACCAGGAAATCAACGAGAAGATCCGAGCCGGAAAGGCTGTGGTGGTGACAGCCGAGGAGATGGTGGGCATTGTGCGGGAAAAGGGTACGCGGCAGGCCGCTCAGCAGGTGGATGTGGTCACTACGGGTACCTTTGCCCCCATGTGTTCATCGGGTGTTTTCATCAACTTCGGCCACACCGATCCTCCCATCAAGGCAGGAAAAGTCTGGTTGAACGATGTGCCGGCCTATGGCGGCCTGGCTGCTGTGGACCTCTATCTCGGTGCTACAGAGCCGGCCTTCGATGACCCTCTCAACAAAATCAAGCCGGGTACCTTTGAATACGGCGGAGGACACGTGATTCACGATCTGGTCAGCGGCAAGCCCGTTCGCTTGAGGGCTGAAGCCTACGGCACCGATTGCTATCCCAATCGCAAGGTCGAGATGACCGTTACCCTCAATGATCTGCCCTATGCGGTCCTGTGCAATCCGCGTAATGCCTACCAGAACTACAATTGTGCCGTCAATCTGTCGGCCAGGACCATCTACACTTACATGGGGGCTTTGAAGCCAAGAATGGGAAATGCCAACTATTCGACTTCGGGTCAGCTCAGCCCCCTGTTGAATGACCCTTATTATCGGACCACCGGCCTGGGCACCCGCATCTTCCTTGGGGGAGCGCAGGGATTCGTGGTTTGGCATGGTTCTCAGCACAACCCGGCCGTGCGGCGACTGGCCAACGGAGTGCCGCGCGCTCCGGCCGGCACACTCATGGTACTGGGGGACCTCAAGGCGATGCTGCCGCGCTGGCTGATGGGCGTCAGCATGCAGGGGTACGGGTGTTCGCTGGCCGTGGGGATCGGTGTGCCCATCCCCATACTGGATGAGGAAATGGCGGCTTTTACCGGAGTGTCCGACGAAGACATTGTAACCCAGGTGAAAGACTACAGCTTTACCCAGTCCGAGCCTCTGGGCGAAGTCAGTTACGCCCAGTTGCGCTCCGGCGCCATCCTGGTGAACGGCAGGGAAGTGACAACCGTGCCTCTTTCCAGCTACGTTCGCGCCAAGGAAATTGCCAACATCCTCAAGGACTGGATTCAGAGCGGATCATTTCTGCTGGGAGAGCCGCAGCATTTCTTTCCCACCGTTCAACGGGGCGAACCGGAAGAGAACATGTCGGATGAAGTGATCGTGGACTTTGAAAAGCCGCCCCTCGCCTGATCGATTTACGGATTCTGCATGCATCTCAAAATATGGCAAATGTAGCTGGAGTGGATTTTCTTTGGGAAGGAAACGGGGGCAGTCACAATCATGCAAGGCGCCAAAGCCAAAGGGATAGGTTTGCTGTCCGGTGGACTGGACAGTATCCTGGCCGTCAAAGTATTGCAGCAACAGGAGCTCGATCTGGTGGGAGTCATTTTCGTGACTCCTTTTTTTGGTCCCAAGCAGGGTGTTGACTATGAGCGTATGTTGGGTATCCCCGTGATGGTGCGCGATATTGGGGGAAAGCATCTGGCGATGTTGAAAAAACCGGTTTACGGTTACGGCAGCCAGATGAATCCATGCATCGATTGCCATGGCTTGATGTTGCGCGAGGCGGGGAAGATCATGGAACAGCGGAAAGGCGACTTTCTCTTTACGGGAGAGGTCCTGGGGCAGCGTCCCATGAGTCAGCGACGCGACTCCCTGAGAAGTGTCGAGAAGCTGTCAGGCTATGAGGGGCGAGTGCTGCGACCATTGAGCGCAAAACTTCTGCCGCCGACCACGGTGGAGCTCGAGGGAAAGGTGGATCGCAGTCTGTTGCTCGATATCCACGGCCGCTCGCGCAAGCGGCAGATGGCTCTGGCCAAGCAATTCGGTATCGAAGATTATCCGCAACCCGGGGGCGGCTGTATCCTCACCAAACAGGGATTTGTCAAAAAGTTGCAGACTCTCTTCGCTGTGCATCCCGATGCCGGAGTGCGGGAGGCACACATATTGAGCTACGGGCGCCTTTTCCAGCTGCCGGGGGGGCAGCTCTGCGTGGTCGGCCGCGACCGCTCCGACAACGAAAGCCTGGAGCAGTTGGCTGCCCAGGGTGACCGCGTGCTGCGCTCGGTCGATTACCCCGGCCCAAGAGTAGTGCTGCTGAGAGGGTGCGTGAATTCCGGCTTGCCTCCGAATGACGCTTTGTGCAGCTCTTCAGACAGGCTGTGCGCCGCCCCGGCGCACGACCATGATGTGCTGCTGGCGGCTCAAATTCTGGCATCGTACAGCGATGCTCCCGTCGATGAAGACGTCCTGGTCGAGTGGAAATGCGGCGATGAGGTGGGAAGAGTGAAGCAAAGCAAAGCAGAACGGCACGACTTTCAGCAGTACATGGTTTAGGGGCCCGTCCGACCAATGGTGCATAGGCGGGATGGCTTGTTACTCCTGATGCGCTCTGGTTTGAGCATAAAGCGAGTATTGCCGGAGCGGGCATTGGCTGCATTTTGGATGCTTAGCCAGACAGACGCGCCGACCATGCTGAATGAGCTGGTGAGAAAAGAGAATCCAACGATTGGCGGGAATCAAGCGGATGAGGTCCTGTTCTATCTTGGCGGGATGGTTCTCTGCCGTTAAGCCCAACCTCCTGGCCACTCTTGCCACATGCGTGTCAACGGCGATGCCGGCGGCTATGTGAAAGGCGTTGCCCAGTATTACGTTGGCGGTTTTGCGTCCAATGCCGGGGAGCTGAATGAGGGCTTCCAAGTCTCTGGGGACTTTGCCGGCAAATTTTTCTACCAGGATGCGGCAGCCTTCGCGAATGCTTTTTGCTTTGTTTCGAAAAAGGCCGGTGGGCCTGATAGCCGTTTCCAGCTCCTCCAAGGGGGCTCGGGCAAACGACTCGGCTGTGGGATAACGAAGGAACAGGTCGGCGGTTACTTGATTGACCCTTTCATCGGTGCATTGTGCCGAGAGTATGGTGGCGACCATCAATTCCAGTGGATTGCTGAAATTGAGAGTACACCGGGCGTTCGGGTAATGCTGATCCAACAGCCCGACAATGGACATGATCCTGTCGGGCGTTGTCAGTTGAGTCTTTGGAGCGGTATGCTTGGGAGGCATTTCAATAAGTTCCCCCGTTTTGCGGTTCACATCAGTCTCGGCGGGTTGGTGAATGCTTTGTCGCCGGTGGGACTCTATCTGACAAAGTTATCATTGGATTTCAACAAAAAACCATTTATATAGGATAAAAGTTTCAACTGCCCGCGCCGGCATAACCGACTACGCCTGCGCCGGGCAGTGCCGGTGGATAGTTGGAAATTGGAAATTTAGTGCAGTGAGGTGACGATGAAGTATGTGGATGCGTTCCATGGTAAACTGATGCGAGGAGAAAGGAGGCTGATGAGGACCCATATTGTTATATGTCCTTTTTGTGAAAACGGTCATCCCGTTCCTTTGGACTTTGATGCCATTCATCGGTGCAGTTGCGGAGCATGCTACAAGGTGTGTGGGAAGCAGGCACTGGAAGATGGAGTAGGGGATATTGCAGAGGAATTATGGAGCGCAGAAGAATTGGATTTTATCCGGTCCATTCCGGTTGATTTCTGTAATGTGGTCATTGAGAAAGACTTTGATCGATTATTGGCCCTGCAGCAAAATTCAGAATCTGAAATTGGTGAACGGTTCTGCAAATATGATATGGACAACCAACTGAATCTTGTTTGGGTGAAGAGAATTCTTTGAGCCGGCGACAGTGTTTTGACCCGCGATGATCGAACGGGCCATCGAGTGGCAGGGGGGGAGCGTCAATCATTTCCGAGAAATGAGCATTGATCGCCTGAGACCCGCACTGGCGAAGGTTTCCGAAATCGTCTATTGCTCAACGATTCAAACGGCTTCTAATGAATAATATTGTTGACAGAACAGGGTGAATACCTTAGAAGGTGTAGAAGGGCTAAATTATACTTTAAATTTCGTGTGTTTTTTTATGAAAAGGAGGAGGAAGAGATGAGCAGCATTGTCAGGAATGGAGTTATTTTTAGTGTTATTGCGGCCTTAGCTTTTTTTATAGGAGCACCTCAAGCCGGGGCCAAACTTGTACCCAAAATCGATAACTTCATTATTTTGCAGGATCAATCGGGTTCGATGTACATGGTCTACGGCGGTGGCGCCACAGTTCCCAGTACGGTCGCCGATGGAGGCCTCGAGTTGGACAAGACCAAAATGGCCATGTCCAAGAAAATCCTTTCGGGCATGAACGACCTGATTCCTGAGCTGGGGTATCAGGGATCCCTTTCCATGGTGGCGCCGTATCAGCAGGTGATGCCGCCTACGGTGTACGAAAAGGCGAAACTCGCCGACGCCATCGATGCAATTCCCAATCAACAGGAAATCTACGGTCGCAGAACTCCGCTGGGCATGGGCATCCACAATCTCGATGCTGTCATGGCGGGCCTGAGTGGAAGAACCGGAATCATTCTGATTTCCGACGGTAGAGAAAACATGTGTACCAATCCGGTGATGGAAGCCAAGGCCATTGCCGACAAATATCAGGCTTGTTTCCACACTATTTCTCTGGCAGATACCCCTGAGGGCAAGGCTGTCATGGATCAGATCAGCCAGCTCGGCGACTGCTGTGCGGCTAATGGCGCCGACCTGCTGCAGGATCCCGCGGCACTGGAAGAGTTTGTCAAATGTGTTTTCTACGAGGAAGCGATGGAGGAAGTCATCGTCCTGCGAGGTATCCATTTTGATTTCGACAAATCGAACATCAAAGCCGAATGGGTGCCTGTGCTGGATGAAGCCGCGGCAATCCTCAAAGACAACCCCGCCATCAATATTGTCATCGAAGGTCATACCGATTCCATCGGAACGGACGCCTACAACCAGGCACTCTCCGAAAGACGTGCCCGCAGTGTGTACAACTTCTTCCGTCAGAACGGGATCGCAGGCAGTCGCATGACAACGGTTGGCTACGGCGAATCCAATCCGATTGCTCCTAACACGAATCCCGATGGTACCGATAATCCTGAGGGACGTGCACTGAATCGCCGGGTCGAGCTTAAAGTGGTAGAATAACTCTCGGCTGAAATCATGAGGCCACAAGTTACCCACTTGTGGCCTCATTTCGTTTTAGGGGGTGGCTAAAGATGAGTGACCGCAGAACTGGTGATACCGGAAAATTGCGGCAGAGGGATCGCACTCTGAGGATTTGGCTTGGCTTGCTAATGACCGGGCTGCTTTTGGCCTTGTCGTCTCACGCATTCGCTGTGGAGGACTTAGAGGTCGAAAAAGCCTTTGTCAGGTTTCAGGGCGAATGGATTGCGAAGCTGACCAAATACGGAAAATACGGCAAGGACTACGTACAGGTGGCCGAGGACGAGACCCGCAAGGGCAATTATGTAGCGAGCTATCTGGAATTGAGCAAGCCGTTCGAATACCGGATTAAGAAAACCGGGCAGAAGGCCTCGCCGTATGTGGGCGTGATGCGCTACAAGAAAATGACCTATTCCAGCAAAGGCAAGACACCTGAGGAAGCATCTGCTGGAAACTTCAAATGCGAGCATGAATCGGTGGTAACCGAGATCTTCCGATTTTCCGGGAACAAGTGGGTATATTGAGCAACTTTTTCGTCACTCGCTTGTGACCTCACTGGCGCATCTGGCTCCTCGCGCAACCTGAGCGGAGCCGCGCTGCAGACCGATGTATGTTGTCGGCAAGGGACCGGGCGCGCGGCGGCGCGATTTGACAGCATTCCAGACGGGTCGGTGGCGGCGTTGACCGGCAAAATCTACCTGTACAATACCCATTTCAAAATCACCGCACTGGGCTCCAAAATCAGAGGGCGAAAAATCTCCCAGTGGGCTGCATATTCGAGCAGCACCAGGGCCAATATGATCAGGGTACCGGAAAACTCCAGAGTGCGTCGTTGAGGCCTGAGAACCTCGAAGGCTGAGCACAAAGCTCGCCCCAGCGCCAGGGGAGGAAGAGGAATTATCAGATTGGCCAGAGCCATTTGAATGTTGATGGCAATGGCAATCTCCAAAAAGGCAAATGGCAGGAATATATAGAAACTGCTCAAGATGCCCACCATGGCGAAATTCGCCAGCGGTCCGGCCAATGGGACGAGAAAACGGGGAATGGGACGGGGCGGGAAATAGGCGGGCTCCTCCACGCGACGACCGCTCCAACCCCAACCGGCAAAGAGAAATGCGGGAATACTCCAGACGTCCAGGTGCTGCAGCGGGTTCAATCGATATTGTATCTTGGTTCGTTTTGCCAGGGTTTCGAACATATGAACAAAATATTCCTGGGCGTCACCCTGGACAATCAAGCCAAAGATAATCCCGGCAATACAGCCGGCCCATTGCTCAATACCCTGGAGATCAATTGGAATAATGCCCATTTGTGCCTTTCTGTCATTGGGTGTTCGCTGCGTGTGTCGCTGTGATTGCCGTGTTCCGCCTGAGGCCGTTCGGCAGTGGCCACGACGACCCGAAAAGCCTCTGCAGGTTTCTATCTACCACAATTGGTTGACACTTGTCAGTAAAGCTGCTAGGGAAACAAAGAACCCTTGATATTTGAGCAGCTTAGGAACGGATTGCAAATCCAGAAGTGAAGCAGTGAAGAATGCCTGAGGGGTGCCGGAAAGGCACCCCTTTGCTTTTATCCTTTGACGACATGCCGGGAAGATTACGCTATGGTTGCACATCCAGTAAGAGTGGTTTTGCAGGCGCAGGAAATCCAGGAGATTCTGCACAGGATTGCCGGGGAGATTGTTGACAAGGTGAGTAATCCCAAGGACCTGGTTCTCATCGGGATTCATACGGGAGGGGTGTTTCTGGCCAGACGGCTGCAACAAATGATCTTCCAAGAGTTTGGGTTTATGCCTCCCGTGGGGAGCCTGGACATAACCCTTTACCGGGATGACTGGTCCAGGTTGCACACCCAGCCGCTGTTGCGCTCCACGGATTTGCCCTTTCCCATTGATGACCGAGAGGTGATCCTGGTGGACGATGTCCTCTACACAGGAAGAACCATCAGGGCAGCTCTGGATGCCCTCATTGATTATGGCCGACCGCGCCGGGTGCTGGTTGCCGTACTGGTCGATCGTGGTCATCGAGAACTGCCCATTTGCGGGCAATTCATCGGTGTTCAGCTCGATACGGCAATGGAGGAACAAGTCAATGTTCTCTTGAGTGAAAAGGGTGGATTGGATCAAGTCGTGGTGGAATACTCCACTGCCGCCTGAAGCTAGCCAATGATCCGGGCAAGCTGATGCAGGTTCAGATTTCCACCCGTCATGATCACCACGACTTTTTTGCCGCTGAGTTTGCTCTTGATTTTGAAGGCTGCGGCCAACGCTGCAGCTCCCGCCACTTCCGCCAGATTTTGAGTGTAATGCAAAGACCTGCGCACGCCTTCCAGGAGTTCATCCTCAGTGAGCAGAACGACATCGCTGATGCGATCTTTCAGAATCATGTAAGGGATTTCAAAAACCGAGCGTGCTGCAAGGCCCTCCGCCGAGGTGTCGGCGCTCGGCACGATGACCTTCTTGCCTTGGCGCCAGGATTCAAAAAAAGACGGCATTTTCTCAGCCTGTACCCCGATCAGCTCGACATCCGGATTGATGCCCTCGATGACCTTGGCCAGGGCCGAGCAGCCGGTTCCTCCACCGATGGGCATGATGATGGTGTCAACATCGGGAAGCTCTGCGAATATCTCCAGTCCCATGGTGGCAATTCCGGTGATCAGCAGCGGTTCGTTCCCCTGGCGCAGGTAATAGTAGCCGGTATTTTCCGCCAGTTCGTCACAGTAATCCTGGGTTTCGTAAAAGTCGCGGCCATGCTCGATTAATTGAGCTCCATAGGCCAGAATTGCGGCATTGGTGTCGGGATTGTTGTTCTCAGGCACCACAATGTTGCAGAAGACTCCTTTATCCTGGGCTGCCCAGGCGACGGCCAAACCGTGATTGCCCCGGGTGGCAACAACCAGGCCGCGTTGTTTCATCTCGGGCGTGAGACGCGCCATGAAATTCACCGCGCCGCGCACTTTAAACGAATTGGTTGGCAGGTGGTTTTCATGTTTGACATAAATTCGGGCGCCCAGTTCATCGGACAGCCGTTGATAGTACGTGAGATGGGTACGGTGCAGGACGTGTTCCACAACGTGCCTGGCTTTGAATATTTCCAGCATGTTGACCCGCGACATGAGATCTTCATAATGCTTGTTCATGGATCCTCCCTTAAGCACTCCAGCGACTCAGACCTGGTACGCAGACTCAAATCCCTATCAAACAACAGCTTAGTAGAACGGAAGGCCACATTTTTCAATTGAAAAATGGCAGCAGCCATGCTAAACAGGGTGACACTTGAGCGGGAGTAGCTCAGCTGGCTAGAGCATCAGCCTTCCAAGCTGAGGGTCGCGGGTTCGAAGCCCGTCTCCCGCTCCATTTGTTCAGCCCGCCGAGCCGGTGTACCAGGTCCAGCCGCCGCGACTGGTATGCGGAGTCACCGCATGGACATCGGCGGCAACGACGCAGGGTTCCACTTTGCAGGTGGCGGTCTGCTCGGGCGATCCGACATGGTTCACCGGGTTGATCATGGCAAAGAGCTCCCATGCGCGCCGTTTATCCCCTATACGAGCGAAGGCCATTGCCGCCCGGATGGCCGCATGCGCATACTGCCCGCCGTTTTTTCTGACTCCCGGAGCATACCTTTTGATGTATTTTGGATTCTGTGCGGACCTGTCAAACAGCGGGTCCAGAAACTGAAACAGCTCGTGCTCGCGGCGAACCAGGCGCTCATCGAGCGCTTCCATGGCCATGCGTGAGCGTTCAGGATCTCCGGCATTCGACAGAACCGACCAGCTTTGAGCGATCGAATCAATCTGGCATTCGGGGTTACTCGACGATCCAAGCAATGATCCCTCGTCGAAGTAAGCGCGACGGTACCACTCGCCGTCCCATCCATGTTTTTCGATATTGCGGCGCAAGGGTCGAGAGCGGCCCCCACCCTGCCGGCAAGGCCCATATCCGGTTCGGCCCGAAGGGTCGATGTAAAGGGAGATTCAGCTCGCCCCTTCAGGGCGCAATCGTGGATTCACATCATTACCTGGGGCTGAAGCCCCAGGCTACAACACGAGGCTGCTCCGCAGCCGGATCCCACAAAGTTGACCAGCCGGATCCCTTGTTGACCACCAGATCCCACGGCGTCGAGCGGCCACATCCCGGGGCGTCAAGCAGCCGAATTCCACACTGTTCAGCAGCCACGCTTCTTTAAGCCGAAAAAACCTACAGCGGAGCTGTAAGGGTCTATAGCCTGGGGTTTTAACCCCAGGTTGCCGGCAGCCCCCACATTCCGTCCGCCCTGAAGGGGCGATGCAAAAAGGCAAAATCAATCCCAAATGTATCGTTCATCGTATTGAACATTGTGCTTGCTGAGCAGAGCCAGGAACTCCTCCTGAAATGTCATCTTCTTGTGATGCAACTCCTGATTGTCTATGTATTTTGAAACGACGTCGACCATCGATTCGCTCACAGAAAAGGCACCATAGCCGCGTTGCCAAGAAAAGCGAAAAGCAAGGCTACGGTTTTCATTCAGCCACCTGGATGTGTTTCCTTTCATCCGGCGCAGCATGTCGGAGACTGAGAGGGCGGGATGAAATGAAGCGAGAATATGAACATGGTCTTCTGTCCCGCCTATTTTGAGCAATCTTCCCTTTTCACCGCGGATCACCCCGCCGAGGTAACCGTACAGGTCTGTTTTGATGTCGGGCAAAATGATCTTTTGCCTCTCTTTTGTCGAAAAGACGACATGATAGAGAAGGTTGGCGAGGGTGCTCGACATGGCAGGTTTTCCTGCGCCCCTTCAGGGCGTTGTCGTTGTTGGCCTCATCCCCTGGGGCTGAAGCCCCAGGCTTCAATCCTGGTGCTGCTTCGCAGCATCATTTATGGCTGTGTTGATTGGCGGCCGTCAACCTTATCTGTGCTGCTTCGCAGCGCTGATCGATGTTCGCGCTGGTATGCAGCCGTGATTCATGCCTTTGCTGGGTTTACACCCCTCATCCACGCCTATGCTGATTTGCCGCCGGCATCTCCCCCCGCCAATCATTCAGCTACTGGGACTGTACAGGGTTGAATTGGGATATCTCACGCAACCGCTCCAGCATCCTGTCGATTCCAGGGTCTTTGGATTGTCTCCCCGTCATGATGCGCAACCCGGATATCGCCCAACGGTTGGCATCATTGCCATAGCTGGTGGTTCTTGAAAGCGAGCAGGCTGCCTCCTCGCGGGTGAAATTGGCCATCCGCCGGGCAATGAGCTCCACTCGATCGAGATCATTGACTCGTTTCTGCATCAGAGGTGGCGTCAGAATCGATACTCCGGTGAGGAAGAGACGAAGGGAGAGAGCAACACGAACGCGAGAGTAACCATGGCAAAGAGCCTATATCTCGTTCCTGAACGAGACCAAGGGATCGGCAGTGGGCTCTTCGGACGCTATTCAGCCGCCCACTGAGAAGCAAGTGTCAGATATCGCTCAACGATCTCCTATTCGGCATCTTGATTGGTTTTGTCAATTTATACTCGGACCATTTTGGGGTTCCTAGCCATGAGCTAACATGGAACGGTTAAGCATGGTTTGTTTTGCTGGTCATGTGTTGATTTTATTGGAGGGCGACCCGGGGATCGAACCCGGGACCTTTGGTTCCGGAGACCAACGCTCTATCCACTGAGCTAGTCGCCCGTCGACATGCCGGCAAGGAGGAGCTTTACTCAAAGCCGTCGTATGGATAGCACCGGCAAGGATGTTTGTCAACTGACGAAAAATCGACTGAGTGAAAGATTGCAAATGGACGGACTCCAATGGCCGTCCGATCGGTAATGAGGACTATTTATCGCTCATTTTCCTGCATCTCTGCGGTCCCTGTGATCTCTGTGCGGACGGTACGAGATAATGCTCCATGCCGATTGGCAGCTATTGCCCGATGGCACAGCCGGAAGGCCACTCACTCTTGCCGGACTCTCTCACCTCCTTGACCAGGATGTCGAATTCGGCTGAAGTCCCCGCTTTGGGATCGTTAAAGTCGGCCACGATGACGTCGTTTCGAATGTCTCTCACCATGAATTGAACCAGGCACTTCTGCCGCATTTCCCGGTACATTTTTCCCGGCTTGAGTCGCTCCTCCTTGTAATCCGAGCGGGGCAGCTCGCGGATCAGCTCCTCGTCGTGGACCCCGTAAATCTCTTCCGGCGGAACGTAGACCTGCACTCTGTCGCCCGGGCGCTTATTCATCAGGGCCGATTCAACGGATGGATACTGCGTATCAATGCCGTAAATGAAGCTGCATGTGGCCGGCGGGAGCTGTGTGGATTCTCCGTCGCGTGTGGTGGTCCGTACCCGGTACTCGATGGTGACTTTCATGCATTCTTTGACTTGGGACATAAAATATCTTCTCCTTGCATTTTGTCGATGATTTGGTAGTAATCTAGGGTTGCCCAAGCATATGTCAATGGACTGGAGCCGGGTTTTATGGCGGCAGGTCCCTGCCTGGACCATGCTGCACCTGCCCTGAAGCCCGCTGTTGCTGAAGAGAGTTGTGCGTGAAAACAGACAGAGAACCCCCTAGACACCATTTTCAACTGCTGTCTCGAATTCCGGGATTAGTGCACGGGGCGTTCGGCCGAGACGGCGGGGTGAGCCTCCCGCCCTATGCGTCGTTGAATGTCGGCTGGAGTAACGGCGATTCTCCGCAGGCTGTCAGGGAAAACCTGTCACGCGTTAAGGGAGCCATGCGGGTCCGCCACCTGCTGGGAAGTCGTCAGGTGCATGGGGATAGGGTTCAGCTGATCGATGAAGCCTTGCTGGGGTCGGCGGAAAAATGTGGCCCTACGCTGATAACCGCTCCTGCGGATGCTCTTGTGACCCATCTGAAAGAGGTCGGTTTGCTGATCAAAGTTGCCGACTGCCAGGCGGTTTTCCTGGCCGATCCCGGCAGGCAAGTCATCGCCAATGTCCATTGCGGCTGGCGGGGGAGTGTCAACGGTCTGCTGTTTAAGGTGGTGCGCATCATGCGGGAACACTATGGCTGCCGGCCGGAGGATCTGCTTGCCGCCGTCAGCCCGTCCCTTGGTCCCTGCTGTGCACAATTCAGAAATTACCGAGACGAACTGCCGCCCAATTTCTGGGACTTCCAGGCAAAGCCCGAGTATTTTGACTTCTGGGCGATCACCCGCTGGCAGCTGCACAGAGCTGGGCTGCGCCGGGAGAATATTGAAGCGGCCGAACGCTGCACGGTGTGCGAAAGCGACCGCTATTTTTCCTATCGGGCCCAGGGGACAACGGGTCGCATGGCAGCGGTCCTTGCCTGGAGCTCAGCTTTGTTGAGGAATTGAGCCATGGTTAAGATTCAGGAACAAGCCTGGATCATGGAACATGAAAAACTTGCCCGGCAAACTTACCGGCTCATGCTGCAAAGCCCCGAAATTGCTGCCGCTGCCAGGGCGGGTCAGTTCGCCATGGTGCGTTTGGGCGACGGTCTGGACCCGCTGCTGCGACGTCCATTTTCGTTCCACCGCATATTTCCCAAACAGGGCATCATAGAAATCCTCTACAGAATTGTCGGGCGTGGTACCGGTAAACTTTCCCGCATTCAAGTGGGTGATTCCCTCGACGTGATGGGTCCCCTGGGCAATGCTTTCAGACTGCCTTCATGCGACTCTTCCCTGGTTGTCCTGGTAGCCGGAGGAATAGGCATTGCCCCCTTTTTTGCCCTGATGCAAGACCTTGTGGGCCGTCCGGACGCTTCGCTCCATCTCTTTTACGGAGCGCGCAGCGGCGACGAGCTCCTGCCGCCGCAACTGTTTGACGGCCTGCGGGTGACGGTTCACCGGAGTACGGACGACGGCAGCCTGGGATATTGCGGGCGGGTCACCGATCTGTTCCAGGAGTTCATGGGGAGTGCTCTACCCAGACCGGATGCGGTCTATTCTTGCGGCCCGTTGGCCATGCAGTATCATGTGGCCAGGTGGGCGTTGAATCAAGGGGTGGATGCGCAACTGTCGCTGGAATCCCTCATGGCCTGCGGAGTGGGGGCCTGTCTGGGATGCGCCCTGCCGGCAATCGGAGCGGATGATCCCGCGACCGATCATTACCTGCACGTTTGCAAAGACGGCCCCATATTTTCACCAGGATCAATCCAATGGCAAAAGATTCAAATGCACCGGGCGCTTCCCCAGACCTTTCTGTACAATTAGGCCCACTGCGCCTGAAGAACCCGGTCATGGCGGCTTCGGGCACGTTCGGCTACGGCGAAGAATATGGCGCGTTTGCCGACGTCGAGAAACTCGGCGCCATCGTGGTTAAGGGCATTTCACTCGAGCCGCGGGCGGGCAATCCGCCCCCACGGCTGGTGGAAACGCCTGCCGGCTTGATCAATGCCATCGGCCTGGAAAACGTCGGTCTGGATCATTTCATCAGCGGCAAGTTGCCCTATCTTCACGGCAAGCGGGTTCCGGTCATCGTCAACATATTTGGAAACCGTTTGGAGGATTATGCCGAGCTCGCTTCCCGGCTGGATCGGGTGCCCGGCATAGCCGCGCTGGAAATCAATATCAGCTGCCCCAACGTCAAGCAGGGCGGCATGCTGTTCGGGGCCGACCCTGCCATGGCCGCTTCCGTGGTGAAGGCGGTGCGCGCAGCGACGACCCTGCCGCTCATCACCAAACTGACTCCCAACGTGACCCGCATCGGGGACATCGCGCAGGCGGTCGAAGACGCCGGTACGGATATCATCTCGTGCATCAATACGGTGGCGGCCATGGCGGTGGACATCTTTTCGCGGCGCCCCAAGCTGGCCAATATTGTGGGCGGACTGTCCGGCCCGGCCATCAGGCCGATTGCCTTGCGGTGCACCTATGAAGTGGCTGCGGCGGTGCGCTGCCCGGTGATCGGCGTGGGCGGCATTTTCGATGCGCTCGATGCCATGGAATTTTTTCTGGTGGGAGCAAGCGCGGTCCAGGTCGGCACCGCGAACTTTGTGCGCCCTTCCGCAACCCTTGAGATCATCGCCGGCATCGAGCGTTTCCTGCAGGTGGAGGGGATCAGCCGGTTACAGGATTATATTGGAACACTGGATACCCGCTGCGTTTTTCCATTCGCCGAGGAATCATGTGCGCTTGGTGATTGATTGACCGCGTGCGTTCGGTTGGTTTCAGCGGGCAATGGTGAGGACACTCAAGGGGCGGTGTGCGAGACGAATGCACGGCCCGCTCGACGGCAATCTTGCAGCGCCGCAGGGTGTTTTTCTATGGCCCTGCGCTCTTCAATTCCCGGAAAACAGAGCTCACCGGCATAGTGGACATCCAGCGCATCAAAAAAATAGCGCACGGGCAACACGGCGCAGTCGAACAGGCGTTTGCCGCGGGTGGCCGCAGCGCTCAAGAGAAAGCCCTTGCGCGGCGGCTGTCGAGGATGATAGGCGCCGGCGGCTTGAGCAAGCTTCTTCTTCATTAAAGGAGCCTGCGACCGGTCGATGAGCGCCTTGAGCTGGGCCGTGACGCTGTAAAAATAGATGGGGGAGGCCACCACGATGCCGTCTGCCCGTTCTAACCGGAAATACACCTCGACCATGGCATCCTGCTGTACACAGCTTCCGGCCTTATCGCAATGGCCACAGCCGATGCACGGCTGAATCTGCACATCACGAACGTACAGCCTTTCAGGCGTTGCACCACAATCGGCGGCACCGCGCAGGAATGCATCCAACATCGCATCGGTGTTTCCCCCTTTGCGGGGAGAACCATAGATACCGAGCACACGCATCGAGAGACTCTCCTTGAAGGCGTTCTATGGGTTCTTTACAGAGCGTGCTTTCTTTGTTACTGTTTTTTGCATCGATGGGCAATGAACTTTACGGGCCGGTTGAGATTTTGATGTGATTTGCAGCTGCGGTGGACAAGGAGGGAGGACATGGCCGATTGTATCTTCTGCAAAATTGTTCAAGGAGAGATCCCCTGTGCCAAGATCTACGAGGACGACCTGGTGCTCAGCTTTCTCGACATCAACCCGATAAACCCCGGACATACCCTGGTGCTTCCCAAAAATCACTATGAGACTCTTTTTGAAGTTGACCCCGAGACACTGGAAGCCTGCATTTTAGCCGCACAGAAAATATCCGAAGCGGTTTACCGGGGGGTCAAGGCAGCCGGGTTGAATTTTCTTCAGAACAACTTTCGAGCCGCCGGTCAACTCATCGAGCACGTGCATTTCCACCTGATCCCACGTTATGAAAAGGACGGCTTTCTGACCTCCTGGCCCGGCAGGGAATATGCGGCGGGCGAGATGGAAAAGACCCGCAAGAAAATTCTGGCGGAGCTCTGACCCCCCGGAATCCGTTTCGGCGGTTGCCGTCAGCCGGACTTTTTCCCGGTCATGCTCTGGATTTCAACCTTGATGATGGCCACCCTGTCCACATCGAGCGACGTGCAATCGACGCTGCCGGCCTGGCAGTGGCCGAGAATTATGCTCAGCGCCTCCCGTTTTTCCTGGCAGGTTTCAATAAAAGCGGCCTTCCCATGTCCGATGACGCTGCGGTATTTTGTGCCCCATTGGCAGAACGAGTCTGATTTGACCAGTTCCACATCCGTTTCCATTGCAAAACAAACCAGATCATTGCGCCTGAGGGCTTCTATCTTGTGGCCCTGGAGCGCCGAATGAAAGTACAGGCAGTTGTCTTGAAAGCCGTAATTGAGGGGTACGATATAGGGCACGCCTTCGTCGACAAAGGCGATTCGACAGACGGCGGCCTGCCGCAGGATGGCTTCGAGCTCCGCCCGGTCGGTTATTTCCTTGTCTTTTCGTCGCATCAATCTGTCCTTAACTAATCTTCATCCCTGCCGGCATTGTGGTTGAGCCATTGGCGCAGGCGCTGCTCGAGAATCCAACCAGCATACAGCTCCGCTCCGCTGGCGGCAAGGAGTTTTTCCTTATCGCTTGGCGTTAAAGCCGAAAGGATTTCGGGACACAAAAAATTCACGCAGAATGAATGCCTGGCGATCAGCTTGCACCCGTTTGCCCCAACAAACAGGCAATGGTCGTGGGCTTCTCGCACCGTATCGAGGGGAACGCCCAGCAAAAGATTGATGAATAACAGCCAGTCATCGTACCAGGTTTCCACCTCCCGAGCGCAACAGCTGCCCGATGCCGTGTTCGCACAGCGGCTGCACAGTGCCACCACCTGCAGTTCCTGCATCAACCGGTGAGTAGCCTGGATGGCTTCACGGTATTGGGCAACAAGCCCCGGGAAATCTCTGTCCGCCATGATCGCCGGCCCATAGAGGGCAAAACGGTCTTTTGCCCGGTCGATCTCTGTTTCAATAGGTGAAGTCTGCATCTGCATGCTTTCAGCTTCTTGATGTTGTTGATTCTTTGCAGCTTGACCTGCAGTTTATTGCAATCCTATATTGGTAGCATAGCATTAAAATTGATATTACTTGATTCTTGTCATACCAGCACTGTCAGCCGGAAGAGCTGAGAGGTTTAGCAAATGCGGTCGCTTCGGTCAAATATTCTAAGGCGAAACCATTCGGAGGAGGATGACTTATGAAAAGGGCGTACCGGAATCTCGCCGAGACGATTCGTCAAGCCGACCCCGATGCCAGTTTTGGTATTGAGTTTTGGGACGGAGAGACTTTGAGCTTATGCAGCAACCCCAGGGCAACTCTGCGTCTCAAATCGGAAAATGCCGCCAGGGATTTGCTGGCGAGAAAGTGGCTGGCATTTGGAGAAGCCTACACCGCAGGGGACATTGAAGTAGACGGAGATCTGCAAGAGCTCCTGCGCCTGGGAATGGCGGTGAGCTTTGATGATGCCCCCTCGACATTCCGGCACAAGTTGGAACTGTTGCGCATCTGGGCCAAGACCCTCAACACGCGCGGGCGCTCCCCACAGAACATCGCCTCTCATTATGATCGCGGCGATGACTTCTATGCACTCTATCTTGACGACACGATGGCCTATTCGTGTGCGTATTTCGAAAATGGATGCTCCGCCCTGGAACAGGCCCAGCTCAGTAAATATGAACACATCTGCCGCAAACTGATGCTCAAGAGCGCTGACAGAGTGGTGGACGTCGGCTGCGGGTGGGGCGGTATGCTCATTTATGCGGCGCAAAAGTACGGGATAAAGGGGCTCGGGTGCACCCTTTCGCACAACCAGTACAAATATGCCAACAACAAGATCAGGCGTTTGGGTTTGCACAATCAAATTGAAGTCGTTTTGGAGGATTATCGAAATCTTCAGGGAACCTTTGACAAATTTGTATCCATCGGCATGTTTGAACATGTCGGCAGGGAATTCATTCCCCTGTTCATGAAAAAAACCTCGCAAATCCTCAACCGCGGCGGGGTTGGACTGCTGCACACCATCGGCAAGGACGTCAAGTCTTCGCGGGACCCATGGATCATGACATATATCTTTCCGGGCGGATACCTGCCGCATCTTGCCGAAATCATAGAAAGCATGGGCAAGAGAGGGTTCTCCATACTGGACGTGGAAAACCTGCGCATGCACTACGCCAGGACCCTCGAATTGTGGACGGAAAATTACGAACGTAACATCGACAAGGTGCGGGAGATGTATGATGAAGAATTTGTCCGCATGTGGCGATTGTTCTTGAATTCCTGTTCGGTGGCCTTCAAATATGGCGAGCCGCGCCTCTATCAAATCCTGTTTTCAAACGGGTTGAACAACGATCTGCCGCTGACTCGATCCCACTGCTACAAACCGCCATGCAATTGAGAGGGGGAGGCCGGCAAAAAATCATTCTCCAAAGGATCTCTTTCTGCTACACCATTAGTGAGGTTGTTTCTGAAAACCGGATGCCTAACGGAAGCATCCCGGAGAACACTGGGACGGGCGGCCAAAACCCATGATCCGATGAACCGCAAAGCAGAGAAAGCGCCATGACAAATCATCACGATATGAACAACCAGGAAGATGCTCGATTAGGTCAGGAAGTTGAAGCTCAACTCAAAGAAGTGCTCAACAGATTGCCCAACGTGGTACCAGTATACCTGTTCACCCGGAAAGGACAGGACGACGCATTTGTGAAAGCCGCGCGCGACCTGGTCAGGGCCTTTCGGTCGCTGTCAAAAAAGATTGATTTTAGAGAGTATGAGCTGGGCGGTGAACTGGCCCGCAAGTGGAACGTAAACCGTTCGCCTTCCATCCTGTTCGATCCGGAACGTTTTTCCATCCGATATCTCGGTGTGCCTTACGGAGAGGAAGGAAGGACGCTGCTTGCCGCCATTTTGTTGGTGGGAATGCGAGCCAGCGGCCTCAATGAACAGACCCGCAATGTATTGCAAAAAATAGACACTCCGCGGGAGATCAAACTGTTTGTGAGTGCCACCTGCCCCTACTGTCCGGATCAGGCCATCAACGCCATCAAGACAGTCATCGAAAATCCCCGCCTATTCTCGCTGGAAATGATTGATATTCAGTCCAATGCGGACCTGGCAGAGCGTTACTCGGCCTACAGTGTCCCGCAAACCTTCGCCAACGATGTTCTCATCGCCCAGGGGGCCCAGCCCGAGGAGCTGTTCGCTCTGTCCTTGGAGAAAATGGAGCCCCAGAGCGTATTCATCCCCGAAAGTGATGCGCAGGTGGTCGAGACGGATGTGGTTATCGTCGGGGGAGGCCCTGCGGGCCTTTCAGCCGGCATTTACACCGTGCGCAGTGGGCTCAAGACCGCGGTCATAGAGCGTGGGCCACTCGGTGGGCAGGTGGCAACCACTCCCGTCGTGGAGAACTATCCCGGTTTTGCACGCGTGCCCGGCAAGGCGCTGGTGGACATTCTGGTGAGCCACGCGCTGGAGTATGTGCAGATTTATCATGGCGAGGAAGTCCTCGACATTTTACCCAACGATACCGTCGAAGTCATCACGAGCCGCAGAAAATTCCTTTGCAGGGCGGTTATCCTCGCCACGGGAGCCACCTACAGGCGGCTGGGTGTGCCTGGTGAGTCCCGGTTGGCCGGCAGGGGGGTCAGTTATTGCGCCACCTGTGACGGACCTCTTTTCAGGGGCAAGCAGGTCATTGTGGTCGGTGGCGGCAACAGCGCCACAACCGAAGCACTGCATCTGTACAACATCGGCGTCCAGGTCACTCTCGTTCACCGGCGCGACACACTGAGAGCCCAGGAGCACCTGGTTAGAAACATCCGCGACAACTCCATTCCCGTTCTGTGGAACACCGAAGTGCAAGAGATCAAAGGCAAGGAGCGGGTGAGTGAAGTGGTGCTGTACAACAACAAAACCCGTGAGACGAGCAGTCTGCCCACTAATGGCGTATTCATTGCCATTGGTTATAATCCCACGGTGGAACTGGCGCAGAAGCTTGGAATTGAACTCACTCCCGATGGCTTTATCAAGCATGATTCTCATCATCGCACCAGCATCCGCGGAATCTACTCGGCCGGTGATGTCGAAGGGGGATACAAGCAGATCGTTACTGCCATGGGTCAGGGCACGGAGGCTGCTCTGTCCGTGTATGAAGACCTCATGCACCCGTATTGGCAGGTGCAGCAGGGGGTGGTGTGATTTTGCTGGAACAGGGCGGAATGGTGGGGAGCGGCCGGGTATAATGGGGAGGCCTGAAGCTGCCGGCGGGCCGAGCCCAAAGCCTTGCCCCGCTGCTCCGGGACGAGTGCCTTTGGCCAACTGGCGGTGATGGATCGTTTTGAAATTCAAAAGTCTTCAAAAACGTTTAGCCGTTTCCCTTCTGCTGCCCGTTGCATTGCTTCTCCTGGCAGTGGGGATACTGGGATTCGCCTACGCTTCCCAGAGCCTGTTCGCTCTGTGGACAGAGGCAACGACGTTGCAGCTGCAGCGTTCCGCCCATCAAATAGACATGCGTCTGGGGCGTATCAAGGAATGGCTCCAGATGTTCCATCGAACGGCTGGAGCAGGTGATGCTTCGGCCCTCCAGGAATGGCTCATCGAGCAATTGAAAAGCCAGCAGGGAGTCACGCAAGTTCACTTGAATTGGGTCCAGGAAGACTGCGCGGGCGAGAATCCGCTTATAGGGCAGCAGGAGAAGCGCGGCCCGGGGATGGCAAAGGGTATGCCAATGATGCCCGGCCGGGGAATGATGCGCTTCAAACGAGCGAAAATCGTTGAGATCACTTCTCCTCAATATGACTCAGTGGTGGAACATCAGACGGTATCCCTGATTTCCGATCTCCTGGATGCCAACGGTCAGGTGGTGGGTAAATTGGAAGTGGTGGTGCGCTTCAATTATTTGATTCAGGACCTGATGACTGGCCAATCGTTCAAGGAACTCAAGACTTTTCTCGTGGATCGAAGCGGCCGGGTGCTCACCTGCAATGTTACAAACGGGCCGAAGCGGCTGGGAGAGGACGATGATCCGCTCGCAATCGAGACGGTGCAAGCCCTTCAGCGGCAGCCGTCCGGGACTATTCTGGGAGAGGGGCATCCTCCCGATCAGGTGAGCGGTTTTTACAGGCTGAAGGAGGCGCCGTGGAGCCTGGTCGTCTTTAGTCCCGGAAGAGAAGTGCTGGTTCCCATCATTCGTTTTCGAATCTATTACGTGGTAACCGGGTTGGCTTTTATACTCGCTATTCTGCTGCTGATTCGGCTGGTCATGGGACGCACTATCGCTTCCATAAAGCGGGTTTCAGCCGCCGCCGAAAAAATCGCCCAGGGTCGCTACGGTGTACCGTTGCCCGTCACAACAGAAGACGAGGTGGGGCAGTTGACGCGCAGTTTCAACACGATGGTCGGCCAACTGGAAGAAGGAGTTCGGCTGAAGGAAGCTTTGGATCTGGCCATGGAGATACAACAGAGTTTTCTTCCCAGAAACGCTCCTCATGTGGACGACTTGGATATCGCGGGAGAGACCATCTATTGTGATGAGACGGGTGGGGATTACTATGATTTCCTGGAGCTGTTCCAACCCGGTGACGGCAGGTTGGCGGTTGCGGTAGGAGACGTGGTCGGCCACGGCATTGGAGCGGCTTTGCTCATGACCACGGTGCGGGCGTTTTTGCGCGGGAGAGCGGTTCACCCCGGCAGTGCCGGTGAAATGATAACCGACGTCAACCGACTTCTGTGCATTGACACGGCGCACAGCGGCGATTTCGTGACACTCTTCTTTCTGTTCCTCGATGCACCCAGGCGCGAATTGCACTGGATTCGTGCCGGTCATGATCCGGCCCTGGTGTATGATCCAATGAGCGATTCATTTGATGAACTGAAGGGGAGCGGCATGGCTCTGGGGGTCGACGATACCTTCGAGTATCGGGATAACCGGCTGAAAGAATGGAGGGACGGCCGGTTGATCGTGATCGGCACCGACGGCATTTGGGAAGCGGAAAACCCTTGGGGGGAAATGTATGGCAAGGATCGGCTACGGTCGGTCATGCAGCGCAACAGCCGGTTGTCGGCGGAACAAATCCTGCGCGCCGTCATTGCCGATTTGAACGATTTTCGCCAAAATGCGCCGCAAAATGATGACATCACCCTGGTTGTGGTGAAGACCGGAAAAAAGGAGTGATCGACAACCATGACAATGACACTTGTTCAACCTGTTACGATATGAAATAATTATTGTTTTTGGATTGGCAGGAGCTTGAAGATCCCTTGCGGTTGAGTTATCAATAAATGTGTTTTGTTGTTACTTTGCAGGGGCTTGCTGGCGGACACCGGAGAATTCAACCAAAGAACCGCCCGGCGGCACTCCAGGAGGGCTCGTTCCATGGTAAACGGCGCCAAAATCATAGACTTTCAACAGGCGGCAAAAAGGTTGGCCGGGAAAAGGAGAATGGAGCCGGCGACAACGGCCATCACGCGGGTTGAAAATGTCAGGCGAGTCACTCCGGAGGAAATCGACAAGGCCCTCCAGGAAAACCCCGACCTGGAGTATCTGAGGGAAAAAGGCATCACCATTTCCCATGTATCTGCCTGGCTGGAGAGGTTTCCCGCCATGTCCCTGCAGGAACTGATAGCCATTCTGAAATACGCTGTGAAACAGGTAAAGAGCGGGGGAAACGACAGGATCATCGACTATCTCTTTCAACCGCTGTCGCTCGAGTAGGGGCCATCAAATGCGCAATGACCCCGGCCGGGGTTGATCGAGGGAGCTTTCCCCCATTGATTTTTTTTTGCATTGCGAGTTATGCGCAACGTGTTGCCGATAACGGTGAGACTGCTGGCGAACATGGCGCAGACGGCCAGCAGTGGATTGAGATAGCCGAAGACTGCCAGGGGGATTCCCAGTGCATTGTAAAAGAAGGAAAAGAAAAGGTTTTGCCGGATCACTCCGGCGGTTAATCGCGACAAATCCAGAATCGTCAAGATCTTTGCCGGATTGCCCCCGGTGATGGTAATACCTGCAGCCTCCTGCATGATATTGGCTCCGACACCCATTGCAAAACCGACGTCCGCCTGGGCAAGGGCGGCTGAATCATTGATCCCGTCGCCGATCATGCCTACCATGTGCCCTTTTTCCTGCAGTCCTTTGACAATTTCCGCTTTTTCCGGAGGCAGGGCCTGCCCCACTGCGTGCCGGGCTCCTAGTTCTCGGGCAACCGCCAGAGTCGTCTGCTGAGAGTCGCCGGAGACAATCCAGGTGAGGATATTTCTCGCTTGCAGTTCGTCGAAAAGCTTTGGACTGCTTACTCTGAGCTGATCCCCCAAACACAACAGCCCCTGAACATGGTTGTTCCAGCCAAAAAAGACAACGGTAGCTCCGTCCGATTCAAGGTCCTCGGCACGCCGGGTCAGCCGGGGTGCCAGCTTGAAGTTGTGCAGCCGCATGAAGTTTCTATTGCCGACGATGACCCGGCCGCACGAGAGGGTCCCGGCTACTCCCAGTCCTGCAAAGGATGTAAAATCATCTGCTTTCTCCAGCGGAATAGCAAGTTCTTCGGCCTTGCGCACAATTTCTCGGGCTATAAAGTGGCTTGATGCGGTTTCAACGGATGCAATGCGCCGCAGCGCTTCGGCTTCTTCGATCCCATTGGCAATGATGCCGGCAAGCGAAAAGCTCCCTTGTGTTACGGTTCCGGTCTTGTCAAAAATGAGGGCGGTCAGGTTCCTGGCTCTTTCCAGTGCGCATGTGTCGCGTATGAGGATGCCATGGGTTCGGCCCGCGGCAAGCGCCGCGACCTTTGCCAGGGGGATGGCGATGCCCAGTGCACAGGGGCAGGTGATCACCAGTACCGTCACGGCCCGCAGGAATGCCACGTCCCTGGGGACACTGGCGAAAGACAGAGCCACGGCGGTTACCCCTGCAAGAAACAGAATTGCGGGTACCAGCCACCGGGTGATGCGGTCTGCCAGCAGTTCCATAGGAGCCTTGGCGGCAAGGGCTTGTTGAATCATGGCTATCATTTGGCCAAGCGAACTGTCGGCTCCCACACGGATGGCCCGCATGCGCAGTTCTCCTTCGAGAACCAGAGCGCCTGCCAGAATTTCGTCTCCCACGGATTTTCTCACCGGCTTGGATTCGCCGGTCAGGACCGATTGGTCCAACGCCGCCCGGCCTGAAATCACCAGACTGTCGACGGAAACCCTTTCCCCCGAACCCACCAGGAACTCATCCCCCGCAACGATGGCCCGGGCTGCAACCCATCGTTCGGTTCCATTCTGCCATAGACGAGCTTTTTGATTGGCCAATCCGTAGAGCTCGTTTATCCCTGCGGAAACCTTCTCCCGGGCGTGCATTTCAATGTATTTTCCGAGCAGCACCAGGGTCACCAGCATTGAGGCGGTGTCAAAATACAGGTGAGTACTGCCTTCCAGCAGGCGCAGCGTGCTGTAGAGGTATGCAGCGAGAGCTCCGACGGCGATGAGTGTGTCCATTCCGGTGTGCTTGTAGCAAATTCCCATGGCCGCCCGTTTCAGGATGGGATATCCGCCGTAGAAGACCACCGGTGTGGCAAGCATCCAGAGGGGATAGGAGAGGTACGCGACGGCGTTTTGCCCAAGATCCTGAAACAAACCGAAATAGAGGGCAAAGGAGATCATCATGCTGTTCACCGTCAAAATGGCTGAAATTCCAAGGCGCAGCAACAAGCGTTTGTTTTCCTGAGAAGATTCGGATGCGCCCGGACGGGAGGCAGAATAGCCCAACTGCGCAATGCGGCTTTCAATGTCCTGCGGATTGACGCGGTGCGGGAGGTATCTGACCTGTACGAGATCGGATAAAAAACAGACTCTGGCCTGCAGCACTCCATGCATCCTGTGGAGCACTTCCTCTATGAGCCAGGAACAGGCGGTGCACCACATTCCGTCAACCTTCAGGGTAAGGTCGTGTGCCAGATCCGCTTCATCCTCCCAGACGCGACTGAAAACTTGCGCGGCGTTCGGGTCTGCTGCGCTGCGGGGGATGATGCCTGCGGCCAGGCAGGTTTGATATAGCTCCGTGTTTTTCAAATCGGCAGATGCGCCATTGGGATCCGAGGAGAGGATCTGGAAAACGTAGTGGCAGCCGGGGCAGCAGAAACGTGCTTCCGTGCCGTTCACCGATTGCTTGAGACGCGATCGGCCGATCGGCAGACCACAGAGGCTGCAGGCTCTGGTTGCCGTGCACTGGTTGTCGGTATCCATCCGCCATGAGGAAGACACGATTAACCATGGGCCTTGGCTGACGGAGTGAACATGGCACTATCCTCTGTCGGGGGGATGCAGCGACCGGATGAAAATGACAATAGCCCAGCGGTCCAGTGCTGCAACGGTGTAGGCCATAGGAGGGTGCCTCTTGTAGCCGAAACTGGTTCGATAGAAAATTTCTCCATCGCTTTGCTGCTGCACGTATGGACTCTGCAAGCTGGTGGGGAGAGGGGCAAAGCTCTGCCCCACCGTCCCGTTGCCCTTACCGGTCGGGCCGTGGCACTGCTGACAATAATAACCATACTTTTCGGCCCCCAGCTGGACTGTTTCGGGGGTGGGTGCCAGGGGATTCTCAAGGGTTTTGGGATCTGTCTGTTGCAGCTGCTCAGTGCCGCCCTCGACCGGTACGCTCTGTCCGGGCATGGCGGGCATGGAGTCGGCGTAGGTCTGAATAGCCTCGTCATCTTTCATCCGCGCATAATCACAGCCGCTCAACAACTGCACCAGCAATAACGACCCGAGCACAAAATAAAACCACTGGCCATGCCTGCTTCTATTCCGGTCCATTACGGCATTTCCTTGAGCGTCAGGCCATAAGGTTCGATTGCCTGCGTATCGACGTGTTGTGGGGGCACCGTGATTCCCTGGCCTGGAACAAAGCGTGGTCCGTAGTTGCTGTAGGGCGATTCTCCGGGTATATCCGGCACTACACCAAAGTCCCAGGGGGGTGGCCCCTTGTCTCCCACGGTGAAAAAAATGAAAAGTCCCCAGACACAAAAGAAAGCCGCCAGTCCCAGCACCATCAACCAGCTGAACAGGCCCGCTTTGTTCTGCTCATTGGACGAGCATGTTTTTGCGCTTGATTTCATCATATGGGCTCCCCGAACAGGCCCACCACCACGGCATAGCCCAGCGCCCAGGCGGTGACCCCAATGAAGACAAACAGTAGCAGCGGGACAACAGGGTTGGTGCCGTGGGGATGGTCGTCGTGCAGTTCGATCTCCTGGACAGATTCCCTTTCATCGGTGGGCCGATGGCTGTAACCTGCCCAGGCCAGGTAGGTGAGAACCAGGCCAAGCAGTCCCAGAAACGAAGCGAGCACCATGTACTGAAAGTCCAGTAATGGGAAAAATCTCATGGCAGTTTCCTTATATCCAGTAAAGGCTGAGCGCGATGGAGACGGATATGGCGGCCAGGCCGAGGAGCCCAACGATTGCCAGGGCATACAATTCCCATATTCTTTTGGTCGGCTGATGCAAGGGGGGCAAAACCGGTTCGCTGCTGAGGGGGATGTACCTTGCCCGCCTCTGATCGGAAAACTGTCCGTTGTGCAAAGCCCAGACAAAGGCAGCCACGCTGACGCCCAAACTGATCACGATAAGACTCAACCAACTCGAATAATACATTACTCCCGGACCTCCGGCTGTGTCTCATAGGCGGCGGGGATTCCTCTGGGCGGTCTGCCCGCATCGCTTTGACCGATGAAGGTGACGGCCACGTAATTCCCCACGTCCCAGATTTTTTCCGATTCCAGTTCCCGTTTAAAATAGGGCATGGCGGTGCCCGTAATTCCGTTCATGATTTGATAGTAAAAAATTCCGCCGGATACGCCTCGATCCCGCAGCACCGTAAAATTCAAGGGAGGCGGGTACAGGTATGGCTGGGCAGGTCCCATGCCGTCACCAATGGGGCCGTGGCAGCCGATGCAGAAACCCTGATAGATGCGCTGTCCGCGCTGCAGACCGGCGGCGGTGGTGGGATAAGGGTTGGGAAGCTGCCTCCAGGGTTCCGGTACCCGTTCATGCAGCCACTTTACATTGTCATCGGGTCCCGCTTCGTAGGCCTCGATGGATTTTTGTTTCCAATGTTTCTGCCGTGCCACTCGATAGTCCGCCATTGTGAATCCCAGGCTCTGTTTGTAGGCGATGAGGGCGCGGATGTTGTCAATTCCCAGAAACCCCCAACTGGGCATGATGGATTCCGGGCGCACATAGCGGGGATTGACGAAATGCGCCAAATGCCAGTCATCCGGATGCTCTCCTCCCTCCTGGGAGAGATCCGGGCCGGTTCGCTCGGTGCCGAGCAAATGCGGTTGATCTTCGATATAGTCTCCTGAGCGGGCAATCCGCTCCGCGCCCAAACCCCAGTCGATATTGCGGACAAACTGGGTATGGCAGTATGTGCAGCCGTTTTTCACATACAGCACGCGGCCCCGTTGTTCAATTTCGGTACGGGGTCGAAAAATTTCGGACGGTTCCTCGCTGATGGTCGTCCATGGCAAGATGACGACGATCAGAAGGACCACGGCAAAAATCGCCGCTCCTCCGATGATGATCAAGGTCGGTGTCATTTTCATGGCGTTTCAGTGACCGATCGTTCTCCTCGAAGTGTCATCACAATGTTGTAAAGGCCGATGCACGCGGCTCCCACAATGAGTATTCCAATGGAGACACGCAACAGCATGTAAACGTGAATTTGGGGCAATAGTCTGTAGACCACTTCGCCGTTCAGCCAGCCGTTGCCCTGAATCAGCCCCGCTGCTGTGAGGACCGTGAAAAAACCGGCCATGCCGATGAGCACCAGCCAGTATTGCACATCGGCCAACCGTCTGCTGTACAAAGAGTGGCCCGTTATTCTGGGGAGGATGAAGTACATGCTGCCGAGAGCGATGGTTCCCGAAAAACCCAGCACTCCCAGGTGCGCGTGGGCAATCACCCAGTTGTTCAAATGAGTGACTCGCTGGACCACCGGCAGTGACTGCAAAGGACCCTGTATGCAGGTGAGAAGGTACCAGACGAGCCCGGCAAATATGAACTTGCCGCCGATATCCGCATGCAGGTAGCCGAGCCGTCCGCGCATGGTCAGCCATAAATTCACCAGCACCGTCGCCACCGGAATGAGCATCCCGAGGCTGCCGGAAATGGCAATGACTTTCAGCCAGGTGGGGGCGGGAGTCTGCAGCAGGTGGTGGGTGCCAATGTGTGTGTAGATCATGAGGATTGTCCAGAAGCCCACCAGGGACAAGGTATGGCTGTAGAGCGGCGAACGCGAAACAATGGGAATGATGTAGTAGGCGGAAGCAACCGCCAGCGGTGTCAGGAACAATCCCACCACGCCGTGGCCGTAAAACCAGGCGAGAATGGCGTCGGGCATGCCTGTGATGGCTCCCGTACCCGGGTTCCAGACGGCGTTCCCAAAAAAATAGATGAAGAAAGTGAACACCAGACCACCGAAGACATACCACGTGGATACGTAGAGAATTTTTTCTTTTCTTCGCACCACCGTCTGCAAAAGGTTGTAGAACATCATTGCAAGAGCAGTCAAAACGGCCATATCAACCGGCCAGATCCACTCGGCGTATTCTCTCCCCTGGGAATAGGCCATGCTGAGCGTGGCTGTTCCGGCGATGACGGCCACATTCCAGATCCACAGCGATGCCTTACCCAGCCGCTCGCTGTACAGCGGCGTGTGCACCAGTGTGGGGACCAGGTAATGGGCTGTCCCGAGCAGTGCCGAACCAACGAAGCCGAAAATCACCAGGTTGGTGTGCATCGGGCGTATCCGGCCGAATACGATCCAGGGGATGTCCCCCAGTAATTCGGGAGCAGCCAGATGGGTGGCATCGATGAACCCCGCCAGGGTTCCGATGACGAACCACACCGCCGAACTGAGAAAGAACAGTTTGGTCGTGCCGTAAGGCTCATCCTTGAACAACTTCAACCCATGCCCCTCTGATTCAATCTTATTCTATTCAGTGATGGCATGCCAGCCAGCAGTCAATCTGAGCATTCTTCTGTTGGTGGCAATCGATGCAAAATCCCATTTGGAACTCTACCGGCTGCAGCCGATCCATGTTCTGCACCGGCCCGTGGCAATTGGTACAATCCAGCCTGCCCCACAGGATGTGTGGCTGGTGGTTGAATTTGACGTAGTCCGGCACATAGTAGACCTGCACCCAGGGCACCGGGGTATTGCTCTCGTAGTGTTCCCTTTCTTTTACAATTTGCGGGTGCTGCGGGATGATGTACTCGTGGCAGAAAAAGCATTTTTCCACCGCAGGAATCCCGGCGTTTCTTGAGCGATCGACAAAGGGATGGCAGAAGCGGCAGTTGATTTGCTTGACTCCGGCATGCACCCGATGGCTGAAATAAATCGGCTGCCGCGGCCCTGTTCCCTGCTGAGGGTAGAGGTAGTACAGGTACAGCAAGGCGCCGATCAGCAGTGACGATGCGGCCAACCAACGACCCCACCTGATCCTGAGAAAAGTTTGTGTTTTGCTTCTCTCACTCATCCGGCCACACCCGCACCCGTTTCCGGTCGCCACTGGTTCCTGCCCGTCGTTGTGGTCAGATATGCGCGAAACAGCGGATCGGCAACCGGCAGAATGGGAAACCGCTGCACAAATGTCAAAATGCACAGGGCAATTGTGCCAATAAAGCCTGCGCTGATCAGGATTTCGCTCATCCCCAGGGGAAGACTCTGTCCATGCCAGATCGACGGGGCCACGAGCAGAAATCGTTCCAGCCACATTCCTGCCAGAATAACAGAGCTGAGAATCATCATGGCCACGGGCTTCATCTTGATCCTGCGGCTCAACAAAACCACAAAAGGCAGCGCGAAACAGACGATCAACACGGTCCAGGCCAATGACTCCCAGGTGACGCTGCGGGTTCGCAGTATGACGTAGCGAGTTTCTTCGGGAAGATTGCCGTACCAGATGACAAAAAACTGGGTGAAGAAAAAGTCTCCCGTCATCAGGCAGAATCCCAGAATCAACTTTCCCAGGTTATGGAACTGGTGCGGATGAATGTAGCGGCCGAGCTTTAATCCCTTGACTGCTATCCCTGCGAAAATCATCAATGCCGCCAGCCCGGTATACAGACTTCCTATGAAATAGGCGGCCCCGAACAGGGTGCTGTACCAGTGAGGGCTCAACGACATGATCAGATCAAAGGCAATGAGGCTCAACACGAGGGCGTAAAGGATCCCGTACAGGGGAGAGAGAACGACCAGAATGCGCTCGTACCAATCCCGCCCGTCTCCATCGAGCTGCAGCTTGGCGGTGTGTCCCGCCGCCGAGTCCATGTCCCGTTTGACCGAAAAATAGACGATGGCCATGGAGAGGATGGTGAGGGCAAGCAGGCCGGCAGCGTCCCGAGCAAAGAGGAACGGCACATTCAGCCAGGCGACTTTTTCCGGAATCGGTTCGTGAATCCAGTGAAATATTTCCTTCCTTCCCAGAAAGATGATCCAAAACAACACGAAGGAGACCGGCAAAAAGGCGGCGGCAGCTTCGGCAAGGCGTTTGAGGGGTCGGCCCCAACGGGCATTGGTTATGGTCAAGATGGCGGAAAAAAGGACGCTGCCGAAGCACAGGCCGGTCCAGAATACAAAGTTGACCAGATAGGTCTGCCATGCCCTCTGGGGATGCGGTCCCAAAATGCCTGTGATGAATGCAAACGCACCGACCAGCATCAGCAGGCAAAAGACCACCCTCAGCCGGCGATGGCTTTTGGGAGATATCGAGTTCATCGCATGTAAATAAATTTCATTCGCCGGCCTCATGGACCTCCTCTGCACCTGATTCATTCAGAATTGCTACCACCTGCTCCTGTGCTGATGGGGTGCAGGTCACCACTACCCCGAAGCGGTTTCCCGAAAACCTCGGATCGTAATGTTCGGGCAGACGCAATTTGGGCAGTCGGCTGTTCAACCATAAGGAAGCCAGGTTCCACAGCACGCCGAATAAAATGCAGAATTCAAATGCCACTATGACATAAGGGACTCTCGGTACCGGCGGTTTGCCGCTCACAATGAACTTCCACTGAAGCGCCGTATAGACTGCCAGGCCAAATCCCAGAGCAATTCCCGAGATTGCTCCGATCAGCGTGAAGTAGCGCACCGGGCTGGGCTTGAGCCCCAGGGCTTGTATGATTTGGCGGCTGCGAACCGGCGAATAGACCGCCTTGATCTCATAGTTCTTTTCCCGCATGACCTCAAGAGCTTTCACAAGGTCGTCCAGGTATTCGAATACTCCCAGCAATCCTTTCATTTTCATGGTCTGCCCGCTGTTTCCGGTTTGTTACAAGGTTTCAATGCACAACAATCGTTCACGCTCCAGGCGACTAAACCACCCGGTCCGGTCGGGGTTTTACAGCTTCCAAGATAATGTTCCTGGTGCAGGTTGGGTTGAGTGACGCGTTGCGCGTGACGAAACCCAACGCCTATTGTGCTGGGTTTCGTACCGCAACCCAGCGTACTTGGAAGACGCAATCCATTTCTTAAACACTCTGGCCCCTCATGGGCGGAGGCAGCTCCTCCTTGAGCTCACTCATGGATACCGACGGCAAAAATTTGGCGAATAGGAGAAACAGAAAAAAGAACAGGCTGAAGGAGCCCAGCATGATGCCGTACTCGACCCATGTCGGTCCGATGAAGAGTCCCCACGAGTAGGGGTCGAATTCGTGCCCCGGGGAGCTCAGTATAATGATGTAGCGCTCATACCACATGCCAAGATTGATCAAAACGGAAATGGTGAGCAGCGGTGCGATGTGCGTCCGCGCCCACTTGAGAAAGAACACCAGGGGCGCCAGGGAATTGCACATGACCATCATCCAGAAAAGAAGTGCATAGTGCCCCGTGGCACGCCATTCAAAAATGGCCCGCTCTGCAATATTGCCGCTGTACCAGGAGATGAAGAATTCGGTCAGGTATGAATAGCCCATGATGAGACCAGTGAACACGATGGTCTTGGCTACGTTGTCGAATATTTTCATGGTGAGTATCTCTTCCAACCCGAGAATGCGGCGGAGTGGAATCAGAAGGGTGATCACCATGGCCAGTCCGGAATGGATGGCGCCGGCCACAAAGTATGGGGCAAAAATGGTGCTGTGCCAGCCGGGCGCAATCCCCAGGGCGAAGTCCCAGGACACAACGCTGTGCACCGAGATGACCAGGGGTGTGGCCAGGGCCGCAAACAGCAGGTAGGCTGACCCATGGTGATTCCATTGGCGATCCGATCCGGTCCACCCCAGAGAGAGCCATCCATAGATTCTGCGACGAATGCCTCGGGCCCGATCCCTCACTATGGCGAGATCGGGCACCAGGCCGGTGTACCAGAACAGAAAGCTCACGATGAGATAAGTCGAGATGGCGATCACATCGAATACCAGGGGGGATTGAAAGTTGGGCCACAGATTGCGCTGGTTGGGATAAGGCAGAATCCAGTAGACAATCCAGACTCGGCCCAGGTGAATGAGGGGAAACAGCCCGGCCGTCGAAACGGCAAAAACGGTCATGGCCTCTGCGCTCCGAGCGAGAGGTGTGCGCCACGGGGCCTTGAAGAGATAGAGGATGGCTGAAATCAGGGTGCCGGAGTGGGCAATCCCGACCCAGAAAACAAAATTGACCAGGTAGGTTCCCCAGTTGACCGGGTGCATGACCCCGGCAGCGCCCAGACCCGTCGCAATTTGATAGCCCCAGCAGGAGGCGCCGATCAAAACGCCGGTGAAACAGAAGGCGAGACAGACATAATAGACCTTTCCGGGCGCCGCAAGGGTGCCGAGTACTTTGTCATCGATCTCGCTGTAGCTGAAACCTTGCATGGGTTCTCAATTCCCCGGTCCAAGTTGCGCCGTTAGACTTCCTGAGTGATTCTTTTGAGATAAATGACAGCGGGCTTGGTGTTGAGATGGCGCAACACCTGGTAGGCCCTGGGATGGTTAATCAACTGAGATACACGGCTGTCCGGATCCAGCAGGCTGCCAAACATCAAGGCGTCGGTGGGGCAGGTCTGAGCACATGCGGTGGTGAAATCTCCATCCATGACTTTTCTGCCTTTCTTTCTCGCTTCGATCTTGGCTTCCACGATCCTTTGGACACAAAAAGAGCACTTTTCCATGACGCCCTTTTGCCGTACGGTCACATCGGGGTTCAATTGAATGTTCAGCGGATAGGGTCGGGTGAAAGTGAACCAGTTGAAGCGCCGCACCTTATAAGGATCGTTCTGGGAGCAGAAGCGGGTTCCAAAGCAGCGATTATAGACCTGGTTGTTGAGTCCCTCCACACTGTGCTGCGGGGCAAAAATGGGACAGACGGATTCGCACGGGGCCGCATCACAGTGCTGGCACATCATGACCAGCCATCTTGCCACGGGTTTATTCCGGTCAAAATAGCGCTGTACCCTTATCCACGACATTTCTCGGCCGTTGATGACCTGTTCCCGTCCCACGACGGCCACATTATTTTCGGCATAGCAGGCGATCACGCAGGCGCCGCAGCCGATGCAGCGGTCCAGGTCAACCACCATGGCCCAGCGGTAGTCTTTGTGAGTGTGTGCAGGATAAAAATCCTTGTCGGCCTCGTAACCCATGGGCAGTGGATAGTCGATGGCGGGCTTGTGGCCGGAAGCCGCCGCCTGCTGAAGTCCGTCGTAGGATATCTGCCGGGCTATTTGCCGATCATGTTGAAAAAAACTCCCGTCCGTATGGGCTATGGCGAAGGTTTCGCCCGTCTTCTTCACCGTGACCCGAAATGAGCGGCCGGCCATGCCGGACGCAGGGGGGGCGGCATCCGCCGGAAAAAGCTCCATGGGGTTGGCCGGCAGGCCGCTGGCGTAGCGTCCGTAGTGGGTATGCCCCTGGCCCAGCGGCATAGCGAGCGTACGCGGCGGAACCGTGTAGATGGGAAGGGCGGGAGCCCGCAACGCACCGAACGGTGAGCGAAGCTCCAGTAGATCACCTTTTTCAATCTTCAGCCTGTCCGCAGTCTGCGGGTGGATTTCGATCCACCCGCCCCAGGTCGTCTGCGTCATAGGGTCGGGAAGTTCCTGTATCCAGGGACGATTGGCCATACGGCCGTCATAAAACTGAATCGACGGGTAGGCAGTGAAATGGAATTCTTGGTCCTGGGCTGCGGGCGCTTCAGGGGGTGGAAAAGAGAAATCACCGGGAATCTGTATTGAGAAGCCGCTTCCCCTGGTCTTTTCAGGGTCCCAGGAACCGCCCGTTTGCAGCGCCTGCAGCCAGAATTGATCAAAGCTTTGCTGGGAGTTTCCAGCTTGCCAGCGTTGGGCCCAGTTTTCGCGAAGCAGCTGGTAAAAATTTACCCACGGAAATTTCTCTTGTCCGCTCATGCGTTTGCCGCTTGAGATCAGAATATCTCCAAAGTCTCTGGTATCAAAAAGGTTTCCCATAACGGGCTGGATCAAACCCACTATACCCGTGGCCGGCGAATAATCGCCCCAGGATTCCAGGGGAGTGTGAGCCGGAAGGACCAGGTGGGCCATGGCAGTGGTTTCATCCAGGCAGCTGGAAAAGCTCACTACCATCGGAACCTTCTCGAGGCTTCGACGAAAGTTCCATGATGCCGGCAGGGTGAAGACCGGGTTGACCTCATGCACAAGTAGAAGTTCGATTTCGCCTCGATCCATGCGCCTGGTGAGGTCCATGATCGCGCCCGCCGGTGCACTGTCGCCGAGTGCCGCATGCATGGAAAAATCATGTGTTTCGTAGAGCCGATCCTTGATGGAACAAAGCAGGTTTGCGGCTACTGCAGCCTGAGTCGCATTGGCGCCGGAGCAGCCCGATCCTTCCGCCAGGGCGAGTGGATTGCGTGCTGCCGCAAATCGGGCGGCGAGCCTTTCCATAACAGCGGGTTCCACGCCGGTTGCCGCCATAACTTGATCCAGGGGAAAGGCTTCAACGATTCGCCTGAGTGCAGCCAGACGATCATACGGGATGGGGCAGAGCTCCCGGTGGACGATGAGCCTCAACATGCCCAGCGCGACCAGATATTCTTTGCCTGGCTCGACGGGAATCCATAAATCGGCGTTGGCGGCAGTCATGGAAAGTCGTGGGCCGATGTAGACAAAAGCATTCCTGGCGTCGCCGCCGGCGTTTCTAAACTTGGCGAACTGTGCCGCATAGTGCACGTTGGAAAGCCAGGTTTCGAGAAAACCCGCTCCGAACGAGACGAGAAAGTCTGCCTTGTCGATCCGATAGGCGGGGATGGCATCGCGTCCGAATACAGTCCGGTTTGCGGCGCGGAGCGGTTCATAGGAGAGGGCCTCATACATGAGGTGGCGACTCGCTCCGGCTTGGTTCAGCCAGTATTCCAGCAAGTCTTTATGGGTGCCGGTCAGCAACCCCGTCATGAAAGCAATTTGGTCGCCTTTCCCGGCCTTACTCAGGCGTTGGACCGTGTCGCTCAAGACCTTTTCGGCATCCTGCCAGGAGATGGCCGCAAATTGGCCGTCGCCCGATCGTTTTGCCGGACCACGCCATCGGTCGGGATTGTAGAGCCCGTGTAGGGCGGACTGACCGCGCGGGCAGACTCTGCCCGCGTTCACCGGGTGAAGCGGGTTTCCCTCGATTTTGATGACTCGACTATCGCGGTTTTTGGCCAACAGACCGCACCCGGCGGGACACTCTCGACACGTGGTGGCAAACCAATTGGCTTCGCCCGGGATGATCTCTTCGGCGGGAAAGACATAGGGGATGATCGTGCGGGCGGATTCCGATGAACAGCCAAACGTTGCGGAGGCGCCTGCGACACCGATAAGTTTCAAGAAATCCCGGCGGCCAAGATCAATCATGAGGAATCCCTGTGGAGACTAAAAATCAGAGAGTCAGAACCCTGACTGCAAATTTGTTGTTCTTTACGCTTGCCATCGACGCAGGAGACATCGTCTGAGACCTATACCATCATAAGGAATTTTGGCCAATAGATTTTACCGCTGAACGCTCCTGCAAGGAAGCCTTCTCCATTGATCCCCGGCATCAGGAGGTTGTTCGCCGCTGTCGGCGGCGGCCGCAGGGGAAACCCTGCAGCAGTGGATAAGATCGGCAAAAAGCTGGTGTTTTGGAAGAATCCGGATTATTAGCATAAAGAAGATCGTCTTGTGACATTCGGTTAAGCGGTCACCCCGGCGCAATACCGACGGACGGCCTTTGCAGGGGGCTGGTGATTCAATGCAGCATTTGGCTCATTGTGGATAGGAACGATTGAACGGAAGTCACCTGGTAAGCTGTGAAACTGGAGGAGACAGGCTCATGAAGGAATTGGACCTTGAGGCCCTCAAGGAATATGACGGCAGAGATGGAAAGCCCGCTTATGTCGCCCATGACGGCAAAGTGTACGATGTTTCTCAAAGCAAATTGTGGACCAACGGTTCTCACATGCGTCGGCACACCGCCGGCCGGGACCTCACCGGCGATTTTCAGGCTGCCCCTCACGGCACCGAAGTATTTGAAAGATACGAGCAGGTGGGGGTTATGACCAAGCAGGAGTCAGCCAAACGGGAAATGTCTGCAGGACTGGCCCGCATTTTGGAGCTGTTTCCGGTATTGACCCGGCACCCCCACCCGATGACGGTCCATTTCCCCATTGCGTTCATGTTTGCCGCAACGAGCTTCACTCTTCTGTATCTTCTCACCGGCGTGAAATCCCTTGAGATCACCGGGTTGCATTGCCTGGCGGCCGCCATTCTGTTCACTCCCATTGTAATGCTCACCGGTCTCTTCACCTGGTGGCTCAATTATATGGCAAGACCGATGAGGCCGGTGATCGTGAAACTCTGGCTGTCAACCACAATGTGGATCACCGCCATGATTGTTTTTACCTGGCGGGTCACGGTGCCGGATATTCTCGACCACATCGGAACCGGCAGTATGATTTACCTGCTGCTTGTTGTAGCGTTTGTTCCCATGGTGAGCGTGGTTGGGTGGCTGGGAGCGAAGCTGACGTTTCCCGTGGAAAAGGAGTGATCGAGTACAACGGCAGCCGGGACGCTCTACCGGTCAAGGCTGAAACGTTGATTCCCGCCGGGCCTGGTAAACGGACAGGAGATAGTGACTTGCGCCGCTATGGCGAAGGGTTGCCGGTGCAGGTGTCACTGGGTTTCCGGGGTCTGGAGCGATACCAGCTCGGCTATGAAATGGCCGACTGGGGCCCGGCAGGTGATTCGGACGGGAATATGCCTGGTGTCATCAGTGATCCAGACCTTCAGCCGGGCGTCTTCTGAATGCTCAAAAACTCCGCCCGCATCCTTGATGTCCGGTTCGACAACCAGCGTTTCATAACGTCCAGTTGCCACTTCCAGGGTTTCTTTGGCATGAATTTGAGCGCTGCCCAGAATGAGGGATTTGCCGTTTGTCACCGGGGCCGTGAGCTGCAGATTTTCCTTGAGATCGTGCAGCCTGAACGCATAGAACAGGGAGACCGGATCAAATGTTCCCGGCGGAATGGAGATGGGTTCGCGTTTCTTGCCGAAGTTGGCGTATTGAGCCGTCATATGGAGCCAGTCAAAGGTGACCTCGACGTCTCTCCTGTGCTTGCCCTCCCGCTGTTTTTTTGTGTACAGGAGAGATCGGGTCAGCGCGGCATCCGCAAGGGATTCAATTCGATCCCGCACCTTATAGATTCGGTCAATAGCGGCGTTGCTCTGCACAGTCAAAGCAAAGTGGTGCACGGGTTTGCCGGCAAGGGTCTTGGCGGGCAAAACTTCCAGAACGGCGGTGCCCACCGGAATAAATTCCCAGTTGAGCTGGTAGGTCAATTTTTCACCCGGTCGGAAGGGCGCGTCGAGGTGCGGCCGCTCGACTGCTGAAACACCGTACAGGCCAGGAATCATCAGGACTGCCAATAAAGCACAAGCCCACTTCATCGTCACTGCTCCATTGTATTATACTGGTTAAGGATCAAATCCCGCTTTCCAGAATTTTGAAAACTGTTCAGAAACTTGCATATGATCCACCAAAACCCGCTTGTGATCAACACCAATCAAAAAACCGTTGTGCCGATGGGTGATGTGGTGTATTCATAATGGTAGTCATAGGCCCGACTTTGAATTATCTTGAATCTGTTGCCAGCCACTTTATTGGTGCTGCTGCCGCTTGCCGACTCGTAGTTTCAGCCTGGTTTTCGTTGTGGAAAAATGCAAATGGAGATTCCAGGAAATACCTCACCGGAGTGGCGTTGTGGAGTTATCCGAGGGAGTACCCAGATGTGAAGCAGCAATCTGTCAAAGTCTTACTCGTCGAGGACAACCCGGAGGACGCTCTCCTGGTCGAGGAAATGCTGGTCGAGAGCCCCTTCGTTCAATTTGAGATTGCGCGGGTCGAGAGGCTTGCGGAGGCATTTGATGTGTTGCAGCGACGCAGCTTTGATGTCCTTCTCCTGGATCTCAATCTGCCCGACAGTCACGGTCGAGACACGGCAAGGTCTGTGCACATCCGCGTGCCCAACGTACCGATCGTTGTGCTCGGCGAAATGAATGATGAAGAACTGGGTGCCAAAGCAGTCAAGGACGGCGCGCAGGATTTCTTGATCAAAGGGGAGATCAACAGCCCCAAGCTGGTTCGCTCGATACGCTATGCCATTGAAAGACAGGCATTGCGCACAGAGCTCATCACTTTGTCGTTGATTGATGAATTGACAGGCCTGCACAATCGGCGCAGCTTCATGGCACTCGCCACGCAGCACCTGCATTTGGCGCGGCGAATGGCAGCCGAATTTCTGATCCTGTTTGCCGATGTCGATAACATGAAAGAGATCAACGATAATTTTGGGCACCTTGCGGGCGATGAGGCATTGAGAAGAATTGCCGATATCCTTCGCAATACGTTCCGCAAATCGGATATCATCGCGCGCGTGGGCGGAGACGAATTCATCATCCTCGCGAGCGGAGCCTCATATCTGCATGTGGCAGATATCTTGAAACGGCTGCTGATCAAGTTTGAAGAGGAAAACGCGAGGGGCGAGCTACCCTGCCGGCTCTCAGTGAGCCTGGGGATAGCGCGCTACGATCCGAACCAGAATCAAACCCTGGAGGATCTCATAGAGCAGGCGGATCGCTCTCTGTACCAAAACAAACGCAGCAGGAAGCTAAGCCCATGGGAGTCTGAGGACAACACCATTCACCTGAAATGAATGCATTTGTTGCCTCTAATCCTGTTTGAACGAAGCCATTGGCTCAATAGTCCCATGGCGAGGCATTGGGATGTCGTTACGATTTCATGACCACAGACACACCTGGCCTGAAAGGGAGTTGTTCAGATGAGTAAGCTGCCGTATCTGTTTGCGCTGTTGTTCCTTTGTCCGGTCGCTGTCCCGGCCCAGGAGGGCGGGAAGGGAGACGCTGCCAATCCGACCTTGGCCGTGACGGGTCACGGTGAGATCCTCGCCGCTCCGGACCAAGCCATCGTAAGGCTGGGAGCCGTTATTCAGGCAAGAGAAGCAGCCGACGCTCAGCGCGAAGCGAACAAAATAGTTGCTCAAGCGCTTGCCAAGCTCAAGCAATTGGATATCCCGGCGGAGCGCATTACAACCGTTGGGCTGTCACTTTCCCCGGTATTCTCGAGGCCGCCTCAGAATGCGGTTGAGGAGCCGCAGGAGCCACGTATTGCAGGCTATCGGGCGCACAACAGCATCCAAATAGTGATCGACGCTATCAACCAGGTGGGCGCGGTGATCGATGCCGGGGTGAGTGCCGGCGCCAATCAATTGGAGGGGCTTTCATTTGAAATTAAAGAAGACGGCGAATACAGAGAGCGGGCACTGCGTCTGGCGGTTGCCGAGGCCAGGAGAAAGGCGAACGTTATCGCCGAAGCGGCTGGCGTGAACATTGTCGGTGTGAATGAAATATCTGAAGGGGGTGTCCATCTCGTTCGGCCGCAAATGCACATGGCAAGAACCTTTTCAGACGAGGCGGCAACCCCTGTACAACCTGGACAGGTGAGCGTCCAGGCAAGTGTTACGGTGCGCTTCCATATTACCCCGGCCGATTAGCCGAACGAGAAGCCATCGGCAACATAGTGCATACGGTGTTCACTGAAATCCTGTTTCTACTGATTCCCAGGCTCCAGCCTGGGATCCCCCCCCTCACCCCGACCCTCATGAGAAAAATCCTTATTCTTCCCACATTCTCTTCATAATTTTTCCACAATCGTAGGCTACCTTACGGTCAACAGCGGAACCAAACGAACAAATTGACTCAATAGGCTGACGATAGATCGGCCGGTGGAGGTTTTGCGATGAAGAAGGAACGTGGAGCACATGGTTTTGTGGTCTTGGGTTTCCTGATGCTTTTTCTTGTGGCAGGGTGTGCCGGTATGAATCATACGGAGCGCCACGTTTTAACCGGTGCTGCCATAGGCGCGGGCACCGGTGCGGTGGTGGGAGAGGTCGCCGGTGGCATGCCCGGTACAGGTGCTTTACTCGGCGGGGCGGCGGGAGCACTGGGAGGTTACATTTATGACCAGTCTTACAGGGGCGATGGGCGCTACTACCACAATGGATATCGCTACGATAATCGTAATTATGGCAATCGTTACCGTGGCAAGTACGACAGGTACCAGTATCAGCGCCCTTACCGGTATTAGGCGGGTGGACCTTATGCGTTTGCGACGGATTGGTGATGCAGCCTCCTGCAAATGCTCGTCGGGGAAAACCCCAGGGGATCGGTTCGATAAGCGTCGCTCACCAATCCGTCAAAAACCTCAATTCAACGCTTTTCCACACCCCCTGAAATCCTTGCCATTCAGCGTAACGGTCACAGCTGCCTCGAATGTTTGACCACTCTCGGGATCGCGGCATTGCTGCTCGGCGATTGAGACAGTCAGAGTCTGATCAGCCGTTTTGGTTTGATAGGTGGCTGCCGCAACACCAGCACCCGTGCTGCAGGGGGGGACATACGGAAACTCGATCCATTTGTGGTGATCACCTGTGGAGAAGGCCACTCTTTCATGGTCTCTTATTTCAAGGAGCCATTGGGGATTGTGGCCAACCGCTCTAAAGCTGACTCCTTCCAATTTTGCCTGTTCCCAAGCCGCTTCTCTTGGGTTGTTGACGCAGTTCCCCAGGGGCTTGCCCCCCAAATTCAAAATGGCCTGTTCCCCTCTGCGCCAGACCGTGGACTTGCCGTCGCTGTATTTGGCTCCGGAAACGCTCGGAACATGCGGAAGTGCAACAAACCCCATGGGCAGGAAAACCTGTGCGCTGTTATGTTCAATGCGCACGGTGTATTTTTCTTTATTGAGGCACTCAAAAACATAGGTTTTTGAGGACGGGATTGAAACACCCGTCTGCTTGGTGTTCTTCGCACAGGAACAAGGGAGCATGAGACAACTCATTGTGATGAGCAGCAATGAGAACCTGTGAGTCATGGACATGGAATCCCTCCGCCAAGGATTGAACCATTTATTGGTGGAATTCTGGACTGGCAGCCGCCTCATCCCAGTTGCTTTTCGGATATATTCGATCCCGCCTGATCCAAAAGTGCCCGTTTTTCGTTGATAGAAATGGCTCGAACGAGGTTGGTGAGGTCCTGCCGCGTTTCCTCCAGCTTGACATAAAGCCGGAAGCACAAATAGCTTAGCAGCAGGATTGCGCCAAAAAGAAAAAAATCCGCCCCGCGCCCGATGCCAAAGAACAGAGAAATGCTGCTGGTCCAGTTCTTGAAAAAGACGGCGCCGACGATAACAATCCAGAGACCGACCCAAAAGATTGCGATGGGCAGCGTCAGCAGTCTTTCTCTATATCTCAGGTAGCTCCTGCTGACCGCAAAAGCTCCAAACAGCATGATGATGATTTCTAATACCATCGCCAGTTCCTTATGAACAGCGGCAACGCCCTGCCTTGCCGATAACGCAACTCAAAACGGTGCCGCACGGCAGGCTTCTAGTGGATCAACCTCGAAACGAGGAACCTGAGGGCAAGAGAGAAAGCCGAACTGGTCTTCTGCCCCTTCCTGAGGGAATGCTCCGTATAAATGACCTTGACCGGGACCTCTGTGTACTTCAGTTTTTCACGGGCAATCTCGTCAAGTATTTCCGATGCGTGGGCCATACGGTCCTGTTTGATCTGGATGCTTCGCGCAGCCTTTCGGGAAAGGGCCCTCAATCCATTCTGACAGTCCGAAACCCGGATTCCCGACACCAGCCAGGTGAATATTGCCCCCAGCTTCAGAATCAGGTAGCGGTCCTTGCGAATTCCTTCGGGCTTGTACTTGAGAAAACGATTGCCCAGTACGACATCTGTTGACCCCAGGATGATCGGTTTTGCCAGCTCAAGGATATCGGTGGCGCGATGCTGGCCATCCGCATCGAAGGTGACGATGATGTCCGCTCCAAGCTCCAGCGCCAACTCGATTCCCGTGGCGATTGCCGCCCCCTGGCCGCGGTTGATGAAATGCCGGAGCACGATTGCCCCGGTCTGTTGAGCGACGAGATAAGTGGCATCGGAAGATCCGTCGTCGATCACGATAATGTGCTGTGCCGGCACCACCCTTGCCAAATCAGCAATCACTCCCGCAATAGCCGACTCTTCATTATAGGCGGGAACGACCACGTAAATCGTAGCGGCTTCGTTACAACCGTTTTCCTCTCCCCCGGAGTGCAGGGCCAGTCGGTTCATGCAACTCTTTTCGGCGCTTTCGGTCATATCATTTTCTTGCCTGGAAAAAATCGCCAAATTCAGGTAAAAAGTATGTCTAATTTTTTTGCATTCTTCAAGCAGTGTTTTTGCTGCCATGGCAACGATCTTCCTGCATCATAAAGGGATCATATTTGAACGGGTGCGCGGGACTAAAATCGATTCTGCCTTCGGGCAAACAAATGGGTGAGTCCGTCAGGGAGCTTAAAGAACTGGCAAGATACCAGGATCTCTTTAAGAATCTTGTAAGCAGAGATCTCAAGGTGCGGTACAGACGGTCCGTGCTGGGGTTCCTGTGGGTCATTCTCAACCCCCTCTTTATGATGATCATTCTCTATATGGTCTTTTCCGGGTTGTTTCATTTCACTACGGAAAACTATGTTGCCTACCTTCTATCCGGCATCATATTCTGGAACTTCTATGCTCAGAGCACCAGTACATCGATGCTGAGCTTTGTGAGCAACAGCGATCTCATCCGCAAGATCTACTTGCCCAAAGCGATCTTTCCCCTTTCTGTCATTGCTTCCGCCCTCGTTAATTTTGCATTCTCATTAATTCCTCTTTTTGCAGTGTTCCTCCTCACGGGCACGCATCCTGGCTCTTATGTAGTATTCCTGCCCTTGTTTCTGATACAGGCCGCCTTATTTTCATTTGGCGTAGCCCTAATGCTTTCAACGCTTATGGTCTTCTTTCGTGACACGCAATACATCTATGAAGTGCTGCTGTTGGGATGGATGTACACAACACCTATATTTTATCCGGAATCCATCATTCCCCATCACTTCAAATTCATACTGTACCTTAATCCCTTATACTATTTTTTGACGCTCTTTCGCACCCTGGTGTTCACCCACGATGCAGCCCTGGCAGCCAATATCGTCATTGTCACGGGCTTGTCTGTGCTGTCATTCAGTGGGGGGTGGTTGTTCTATAACCGCTATAAGGACCGATTGATTTTTCATCTTTGATATTTGAAGCAGGAATCTGCGTGGAAGAATTGCTGGAGCTGACCAACGTATCCGTGAAATACCGCCTCACAGCGGAGGCCCCCAAGACTCTGCAGGAAGTGATTGTCCGGCGGCTCAAAGGCAAAAAGGCGCAATTCAAGGATTTTTGGGCATTGAGAAATGTCTCGCTCAGCCTTTCCAAGGGAGCGAAGCTTGGCATCATTGGTGTCAACGGTTCGGGCAAAAGCACGTTGCTCAAGGTGATCGCCGGCATCATTAAGCCGACCGAAGGGGAAGCCAGGGTCAATGGCATCATTGCACCCCTCATCGAGTTGGGAGCGGGATTCGACTTCGAGTTGACGGGTACTGAAAACGTCTATCTCAATGGATCCATACTGGGTCTCAGCCGCAAACAGATTGACAGCAAGATGGATAATATCCTGGAGTTTTCCGGACTGGGCCCGTTCATACATGCCCCTCTCAGAAGCTATTCCTCGGGAATGATCGCACGCTTGGCTTTTTCCATTGCAGTAGAAGTGAATGCGGACATTCTCATTGTCGATGAAGTCCTTTCGGTGGGAGATGAAGGCTTCCGCAAGAAGTGTCGCGAAAAAATCGATGAGATCATCGCTGCGGGAACCAATCTTTTGTTTGTGTCACACAGCCTCGCCGATGTGCAGCGGCTATGCAACACCGCACTTTGGCTCGATAAAGGCCGGGTGGTTGAATTCGGCGACGCCGACCGAATCTGCCGCAGATACCTGGTCTATTTTGATGAAACGGTTTTTGCCGACATCCCCCAGGAGCATCCTTCAAGAGAAGCGATTGACGCCATGTTCATGCATGGTGTGACCAATGGTTATGAGGTCAACGGAAGGAGGGTTTTCAATCCTGATAACAGTGTGAGTCGTGCCGAGTTGGCCGTTTTTCTGAGTCGCGTTCTGAAGCTGGAAATGCCTCATAGTCTGACAGGTGGACCTTTCAAGGACGTTTCGTCTTCCCATTGGGCGGCCGGGTCGATTGCTGCGCTGCACGATTGCGGGCTGGTCGCCGGGACGTCAGATGGCGAAGGCAACAGGTTCTTTTTCCCACACGATTACGTCAGAGCCTCAGATCTTGCGGAGATATTGTCCCGCATCGATGAGGAAAAGTTGCGCGCAACCCTGCCGGTTGTTTCCGACGAATTATTGACACGCGGAGCGACTGCTGAAATATTCTACCGCTTTTTCTCCTTGTCAAACGATCAGAACATTGTGGGCGGGGAGTGCCATGGAGCTTCGGCTTGATTGAGTGTCAGCCATACATTCCGCATCCGATAACCAGCGTTAAACTATAACGGCGCAACCACCCTGGGCCGTGGACGGAAAGAGGTCGATGAAAATTGTTGTAACCGGTTATTTCGGGCACCAAAATTTAGGGGATGAGAGCATCCTCTTTGCGGTAGCCAGTGCCTTGAAGGGGCATGAAGTGACCGTGGTATCGCTCGATCCACCAAGAACAGAACGCCTTCACGGACTTCCGGCGGTCGCTTTTTTCGACGTGGAAGCCCTTGAGCACACCATAGCTGCCTGCGATATGGTGATTGCAGCGGCCGGCGGCGCCTATCAGGAAATCCCCGGAATTGCCTATTATCACGTTACCGCAGCACAGTTTTTTAGCAATCCCTACGGATATCCCGAGGGCAAGGTCAGCGCGTATGGAATCGTTCCCCTGCTGGCTTCTTTCTACCACAAAGTCCTGGTGTTCCTGGCCAATGGTCTGGGACCCTTTTATTCCCAAGCCATGAAGCATTTCTGTTCGTTTCTTTTGACGTCAGCCGATCTCATCACTGTGCGCGATCACTATTCCTTGAAATGGGCACAACATCTGGCTCCCCATTCGAATGTTCACCTGGCGGCGGACGCTGCCTTTGTTATGCGACCGCAGCAAAATCAGGAAGTCCTGCGTCTGTTAAGCAAATATGGTTTGAAGTCCAAACAATTCCTGGTGCTCTCTTTACGAGAGCTGGTGGATGCCGGCCGGCAAGACAAAACCGTTAGCGAGATGGCTGCAGTGCTTTCAAACATGCCGGTTGAACTCAAGGATCTCAAGATTTTATTCGTTCCTTTTCAAAACCTGGAATCGGATTATCCCGTCACCGATTCCAACCTGGCGGTGGAGCTGCTCGAAAAAATCGAGGGGGGCATGCGAGACAGATTGGTTGTCTGCGATGATCAACTCACCCCGCAAACCGCACTGGATCTCATCGGACATGCTCGTTTCGGAATAGGCATGCGATATCACTTCCTTTTGTTCTGTATCCTGAATGAAATCCCGGTGATCTCCATTTCCTATGACAACAAGTGCACCAGTCTCATGAACGACGCAGGTATTCCGGACCTGGCGGCGGATATCCCCGACCTCGATGCCGCTCTTATTGGTTCTGCGATGCGCAGCGTGGTGAATGGCTATGCTCACTATTGCGAACTGATCCGGAGCAGGAAGATCGACCTGCAGAAACGCGCCCGGTTATCCTTTGACCTGCTGGATGATTTGCTTGAAAAGTCAAGTGCCCAAAGGCTTCCGCACCAGGCTGCGAGGAAACAAGAGAGGCAAGGATTTCTCTGTGAGGAGGGGCCCTATGCAAGCCTGGACGTGAAGTCTCTGGTAGCGGGCCTGCAACGGGAAAGGGAACAATCGGAGCATAAACAGCAGAGAATTGAAATTCTGGAACGTGAGATCGAGGAGATTGCCTCGGTCCTGCAGACCGACCTGAATGACAACAAAGCGGCTGTTGCCAGGCTGCATGTCGAAGTTGAAGGCATGAAGCAGGAGAATAACGAGCTCAAAGGGACCATCCAAAAACTGCACAACGAGCTGGTGTCCGCGAAAAACGAACTGAACCTGATACATCGGTCGATGACATGGCGGCTGGGGCAGATGTATGGAAAGTTCCTTTTCAACACCTCAGCCAACCGATTCATCGAAAATCTGTTCAATAGATTGCTCTCCTTCAGGAGTCACGCAGACCGCCATGACCGCGACTCAAACCCGCAGGAACAGGGCAGGGTGGCAAGCCGGCTCAAGGCATTGAGCCAGTTGATTCAGAGCAGGGTGCAGAAAGGCATATTCATTGTTGCGTCTACCTTTCCCTTCGATGAATTCTATAACCAAAGGGCTATCAACCTGTCCAAGTGTCTTGCAAAGCAAGGCAACTGTGTGATCTACATCGCCTGGCGGTGGTCACCATCCGACCAGCTGCCGGGCACATGCGAGGAGGTATATGAAAACATTTTCCAGGTGCCGATGGATTATTTTCTCGAACACCCGGTTGCCTTAACCAATCTATCCCATGCGCACAAATGGTTCATCATAGAATTCCCGCATCCCAGCTTTTATCCCATCATGCTTCAGATGAAACACAACGGCTATGGAATACTCTACGACATCATAGACCATTGGAAAGAATTCAACGCAACGGGCCAGGCTCCATGGTTTCGCCCCGAGCATGAGCGAGCCATACTGATGAATGCAGATGTTGTAACGGCCGTCTCTCCTCCTTTGATAAAATACTTTTCCGACCTGAGAGAAGACATTCAACTGATGCGCAATGGCTTTTCGCAGGATCTGATAGGCATGAAGCCGGAACTGGTCAGCAAAAAACCCGATGAGCCGATCTGCATCGGCTATTTTGGTCACCTCACCGAATCCTGGTTCGACTGGGACTTCATTTTCAAAATGGCGCAGCGGGTTTCGGACTTTCACTTTCACCTCATCGGTTATGGGGAATCGGCCGAAACGAGGTCCAAAGCCGCCCGGTTTTTCAACATCGAGCTTATCGGCAGAGTCCATCCCTCCAGCCTCAGTCAACATGTAACCGGCTGGGACGTGGCCATCATACCATTCCTGCCGACCCTCCTGAGTGAGTCGGTAGATCCCATCAAGATTTACGAATACCTGTATTTTGGACTGCCGGTCATGGTAAGGGGCATCAGCCACCTGGAAGGTTTCCCCTACGTGGATGTTGGTTCGAGTGTGACGGAAGCCGAACAGGCCGTCAGGCGTCTGGCCTGTCTGAAACGAAGTGGGGGGATGAACCGTTCGATCCTGGACGATTTCCTCACACAGTGCACATGGGAAGAACGTTTCAAGCTTCTGCCGGACCAGCTGAGGTGCGGACCGCTATGAAAATCCTTTATGTATACAGCTATTGCACATTTGGCGGAGTGGAAAGAGTGATCTTGAACCGCGCCGAGGCTTTCAGGGAATACCAGATGGATATCCACATCGACGTCCTGTTTTTACATGACGTCGGAGCTTTCCAGGACCTGGTCGTGTACCTCGAGCGCAATGACCTGACCCACTATCTGCACGCAATGGTGCCGGAAAAGAAAGACCAGGACATGGCTTCGTTCGTCGATTTAGCTCAGTACGACATGGTTTTCAACATTGACACGCCTTCCTGCTTCGAAGCTCTGGAAAAGGTGAATAATTTCTTTGTCGAGTGCCACACTCCCTATGTCCAAAACAGGAGATACTTGAGCTCCTTGAGCGACAAAGTAAAAGCGATCATCGTGCCTTCGAAAACTTTCGCCCGCACCATCGAGCATGAATTGAGAAATGACATTCCTCTGCAGGTTCTTCCCAACAGTGTGCCGAGAATTTTTTTTGATTGTGCACGACAAGAGAGTGCGAAGATCTATGCCAAAAGACCCATTGCCTACATGGCAAGGCTCGATTCGTTGAAAAACATCGATGAAGCCTTGAAGGTTTTTACCCGCCTTAAAGGCAGGGATGACGTGTTTTACGTAATCGTTGGGGCTGGTGCCACCGAGGATCAATTCATTCAACTGATCGAAGAATCGGGCATCATCGATCGGACCATTGTCAGATCGAAAATAAGCTACGATAAGGTCACTGACTTTTTTGCCTTTCTGCGTGCACACAGGGGAATGTTTTTTGCCCCGTCCAAGGCTGAGTCATTTGGAATGGTGGTTGCCGAGGGCATCGTGAGCGGAGTTCCAGTGCTGGCGTCGGACATTCCCGAACACCGGGCCCTGCTGCAGGGAGATGCGGATTGCCTGTATTCTCTCACCAACATAAAGGAAGCTGCGGATAAGATGCTGCAGTTGCTTGCCCGGTGGGATGAAAAGCAGGATCACATGCATGCGTATGCGAGGGAGATGGGGCACGCGGGCTTCATCAGGGGATGGCAGGAGCTGACCGAAAGATACCTCCCTTGAACAGCTCATGAGCTCACCTTGAAGCACGCGTGGGCGCGTATCCCGCCACCGGTTCCACCTGATATTGCGGAGACTGCATGAAAATTCTTTTCTTTTTCGGCACACGGCCCGAGGCCATCAAGATGGCCCCATTGATTCATGAACTCAAACGCGATCGACATTCATTTGACGTGAAGATCTGCGTTTCCGCTCAGCACCGGGAAATGCTCGACCAGGTGCTAAATTTCTTCGGGATCAAGCCGGATTTTGACCTGAACCTCATGCAGCCGAACCAAAATCTATCGCAAATCACCGAGGCCGTGTTGCGCGGGGTGCAAGAAATCCTTGTTGCGTGTAAACCGGACTGGCTTGTGGTGCAGGGGGACACCACCACCACCTTTGCCGGGGCACTGGCGGCATTTTACCAGCGCGTGAAGGTGGCCCACCTCGAGGCCGGCCTGCGCAGCTTTAACAAGGAATCCCCATTTCCGGAAGAGATGAACAGGGTCTTGACCACCCATCTGTCAGACCTCCATTTGGCACCCACCGATCGGGCAAGAGAAAACCTGTTGCGTGAAAATATTGCTGAAAAGAACATTTTTGTGGTTGGAAACACGAGCATTGATGCCCTGTTTCTTTGCCTGGACAAGTTGACGGGTAAGACCATAAGGGATTTTCCAGCGCTCGCCGGCATAGACTTCAGCAAGCGCATCATAACGGTAACGGGTCACCGTCGCGAGAGCTTCGGCAAGCCGTTTGAAAACATTTGCCGAGCACTGCGGAGAATATCCGAGAGTGCTGATGTGGAGCTGGTCTATCCGGTGCATCTCAATCCCAATGTACGCAAACCGGTGTTTGATATGCTGCAGGGTCGCTCCAATGTTCACCTGATAGAACCCCTCGACTATGCGGCTTTTGTGTGGCTGATGAACCAAAGCCACATCATCCTCACGGATTCCGGCGGCGTTCAGGAAGAAGCCCCCTCCCTGGGCAAACCGGTTTTGGTGATGCGCGATGTGACCGAAAGAGTCGAGGGGATAGCCGCCGGCACCGCAAAGCTGGTCGGCACCGAGACGGATAAGATCATAGCCGAGACCGTAAAACTCTTGACCGATCCCCAAGTCTATGAAGCCATGGCCAAAGCCGTCAACCCCTATGGGGACGGTGAAGCCAGCCGGAGAATCTGCGCGATCTGGCAACGGCACCCCCGGTGACCATGCACGATAACGGGCAGTAGAGCAGGAATTTCCATTGACCATAACACCCCACAATTTTGCGGTCAGCCTGTATGCTCCTTTGCGCGCCGGAGGCCCCAAGATTTGGGCCTGCAACCTGGCGCGGGAGCTGGAGAAAAACGGCGTTGGTGCAGCGGTCAAGGACACTCTCAGGGATTATTTCCGGGAACCGTTGGACCGCTTCATCGTACATTCCAGCCTGCCGTTTGTCAGCCGCCCGCGTTCGCGGAAGTATGTTCTGACGATCCACGGAGATTTTAGAAGTGAAGCCAATCCGTGGGGGAAATTCTATCCTCTTGCCATAAGGAGAGCCACCGTCACCACCGTTCCGAACAATTTTCTCAAAGAAACCCTGGGACTTGGGGCCGCTTGTGTTGTGGAAAACGGGATTGAACGGCCGACGTTCATCAAACAAGACTTCCGATTGGGAACTCTCCCTCGGTTGGGCCTATTGTCCAATTTCAACTTCAGGCAAAAGGCTGAAGGGATATTGGAGCTGGCCAGGATCGCCAGGAACATCTCCTTTCGAGGACAGGTAGTGATTGGGGGAGACGGGAAACTGTTCACCGAGTATGTCGGCAAGGCGAAGGAAATTTTTCCCGAGACCGTATTCCTTGGTTTTGTCCCAAAAGAAGAGTTTTTTGAGCAGATCGATATCTTTTGTTACTACTCGCAGCAAGACGTCCAACCCATAGCTTTGCTGGATGCAATGGCAAGCGGTTTGCCCGTGTTGACCAACGGTGTCGGAGGCATCCCTGAAATTGTCCCGGCTGAACTGCTGGCAAATAATCATCGCACTTATGGCGAGAAATTGGAGCAATTGCTTGCCGCCCCGGCATCCCGAATAGCCAATTCTGAACTGGCCCGCAAGGCTGCAGCGCCATTCTTTTTCGACCGAGTGGTGCAGAAATGGATTTCAATCTACCAAAATGTCTAACCGACCCAAAATCATCATCCTCAGGTCCAACCCCGTCGATCCCGACCCGAGAGTTGAAAAAGAGGCGGCCGCTCTCTGTTCCATGGCAGATGTCCTGATTCTTGCCCGCGACCGGACGGGTCGGAGCAGACCTGAGGAAACCATGCCTTTCGGGAGAGTCAAGAGAGTTTTATTGCCCGGAGCGGACAGTCCGATTGTCTTGACGATTACTCTACTGATATGGTGGGTGTACCTGTTTGGTTATCTCTTGTTTCACCCATTCCACATCGTTCATGCATGCGATTTTGACACCTATCCGCCCGCCCTTCTGGCAGCCAGGCTCAAGCGTCGTCAAGTGGTCTACGACATTTTTGATTTTTACGCGGACACATTTGCGCAGAATTCCACCATCCATGGACTTGTCTCCCGCATCGACAAGACGCTTATCGGCCTGGCCGATCTGGTGATTCTGGTGGACCGAGTTCGAATGGCTCAGATCAGGCCGGCAAAGCCCAAGAATGTTCTCTATCTGTACAACATTCCAAATGTTGAGGTGACTGCAGCAGGAGCGGTGGACCCTAATTACTTCTTCTATGCCGGCATGCTCTCCCGGGAGAGAATGATCGAGGCTCTTCTCAACGTATTTGCACGCCATCCCGCGTGGACTCTTGAGCTGGCCGGCTGGGGACCACTCGAACGGCTGATCGTGGACCATTGCCAAGCTTTTTCGAACATCCGCTTTGCGGGAAGAATTGAGTACAGGAAAGTCATCGAGAACGAGCAGAAGTCACTGCTCATTCTCGCTTTTTACGATCCGGCGATTGCCAATCACAGGTTCGCCAGTCCCAACAAATTGTTCGAAGCCATAACGCTCGAAAAACCTATCATTTCCAATGTCGGCACCAGCATGGCTGACTTTATCCAAGCGCACCGCATAGGTGAACTGATCAGCTACGGAGACGAACGACAGCTGGAGAAAGCCCTGGTTCTCCTCCAACAGGATGCTCGTCGCTACCACGAGTATTGTAGAAATTGCCGCAACTTGGCTCGAAGTGAATTCAACTGGCCATGCATGGCCGACCGGCTGGTTTCGAGCTATCGATCATTAATGAGATGAAAATCTTCGATGAAAATACTTCAGCTGATTTATGAAAGCTTTGGAAGTCCTTTTGGGTTTGGTGGCGCGGGAGTAAGAGCCTACGAGCTGTATGAGCGCCTGGCTCGCAAGCACGAGATCACGTTGCTGTGCATGAAATACCCGGGGGCAAGGGACGGAATCATCAAAGGCTTGCAGCATCGGTTTGTGGGAATCGAGCACCCCGGTCTCATCAAAAGTGTTGCCGCATATACTTTTCGGGCGGCACAATACCTCAGCAGTGAGGCACATCGCTACAGTATTGTCGTGGAAAACTTTTTGCCGGCCACCCCTTTTTTCAGTATGCTTTTTACCCACCGGCCCGTTGTGCTGCAAATGCAGGGTCTCATGGGGGTCCATGCCCACCAGAAATTTCCCGCCTACCTGAGTTTGCCGATGCATCTCGTGGAAAATCTTTATCCAAGGCTCTTCAGCAACTTCATTTTTGTGACCGGACTGCATAGCCTCAAGGGACCGTTCAATTCATGCAGGCACGCGGTCATCCCCAATGGAATTGATGCCAGGCTATTGGATGTTGCCGTCAGGGAAGACGACTATATCCTCTTTTTCAGTCGCATCGACTCCTATACCAAAGGCCTGGATCTCCTGTTGCGAGCTTTTGGCTCAGTGGCGGACAGATTCCCTCGGACCAGGCTGGTGCTCGCCGGGCACGAGGCAACTCGAGTGGATGATCTGCTGGCTCTCATTCCCTGCCGATTGAGGAAAAGGGTGCTTTATGCCGGCTTTGTTACAGGCCGGCAAAGGACAAGGCTGCTGGCTGACGCCAAATTATTCGTGCTGCCCTCCCGGCATGAGGCGCACCCTGTGAGTCTTATGGAAGCCCATGCCTGCTGCAAACCGGTTATTGTGAGCGACATTCCCGAGCTGCAGTACGTGACGCGTGAAGGGCTGGGGCTGGCTTTTGCGAGGGGATCCGCCGACGATTTAGCCAGGAAAATTTGCTCGGCAATGGAAGACCCGGGACTGAGAAAAGTATTTGGGGAGAGGGGAAGGAAATACGCGTCCAACTTCACCTGGGATGACCTTGCCCGGCAATTTGACTCATTTCTGTCGAGCATTGTCCGTGAAACGGAGGCAGGCCACGATGGTTGAGGATTTTGAGGTCACTTTGTACACTCGGCCGGGCCGTTTCTGAATAGGTGATTTGAACCGCTTGGCACCTGCAGCACCAGGGTGTTTTGCGCGGGATGGTGTGGGTTCGCCGGACCGGTTCAGGGAATATCCAGGAAGGCCCTGGCCAGAAATGCCGCCATTTGATCGCGACTGACCAAGTCCGCCGGGCAATAATCGGTTGTCGTGCAGCCAGTGGTGACCCCCAGCTCCTTTAATCGCTGAATGTATGCAAAGGCCCAGTGACCTGCGGGTACATCAGAAAAATAAGGGTGGGGAGAACAGGTAGGATCATTTCCCTCAATGGCTCGGATTAGAAAAGAGGCCATTTGCTCTCGAGTGACCAGATCCTCGGGGCCGTACCGGCCGTCCGGGTAGCCGGTGGTGATCTCCAGCTCTCGCAGTCTCTGAATGTATCCAAAAGCCCAAGAGCTGGATGTGACGTCGGAAAAGTATGGATCCGAAGAGCTCGCGAAATCTTCACCGTCCATTGCTCTGACAATGAAAACGGCCATCTGAGCTCGGGTCACCGGTTCTCCGGGACAGTAACGGGCCGCATCGCAGCCTTTGGTGATGCCCGAATAGAATAGGGAACGCAGATACTTGTCCGCCCAATCCTCGGGTGCCACATCGGCAAAAATCTGCATGAATTCGTCTGCGCCCATATCATAGGCTGCCGCCCAGGGTCTCGATTCCCCGTCAATGTCGTGGGCGGGAGCGCCCGTTGGGGTAGCGACATCAATGCAGGGAGAATCGGCGGACAAATGGTAATCCTCCCCACCCAAAAATTGCGGATCCGCGCTTATGTTGCCGTTGCCCGGATAACCGCCCTGCACGTTCGAAAAGGAAACGGCGGGTTGAGCACCATCGGAACTGATTTGAACGGGATCATTTCCCCACAGGATTGCATTGGTCACGAGCGCGGTCGCATGGTCGCGCAGGCAGATTCCTGCTCCGTCCTGGCCGGCGGTTGTCACCAGAGCGTTGGCATTGTATGCGATGGTACAGTTGACAACCGTTGGCGACGAATCTTCCCGGCAGTAAAGACCTCCTCCGTGTCCCGGAGTGTAGCTTCCGCTGTCAGGTTGCAGCCATCCGATGGCCAGGTTGTTGGCAATGACGCTGTTCACAATGGTTGGCGACGACCCGCTGCGGCAGCCTATGCCGCCGCCGCGGCCCTGGCTGCCTGGAGCTCCAACGGCCAGGTTGCCGATTATGGTGCACTTGGAAATGGTGGGCGAAGAGTGTCGGCAGTACATGCCGCCGCCCCGCCCGGGATCATCGATTTCATCACCCGAAGCCATATTTTCAGCGATCAGGCAGTTTTCTATGGTGGGCTGGGATGCTGCTGCGTAAGAACTGGTGTAAATGCCTCCCCCCCGGCCGCTCCCCGGCAGGGCTGCAGCGGCCACGGCCAGGTTCCCGATAATTCGGCAGCTTCTGATCACTGCGAAAGAGTTCCTCAGATATACCCCCCCGCCATGACCTCCGCCGCCTGCCGTGTTTTCTCGTATCAAACAATCTTCCACGATGGCCCCTGACTGATCCAGGTAGATGCCACCGCCGCCGGAATCGTCTCCTTCCTGGCGAAGTGCATTGTTTTCCGCAATGATGCAGTTTCTTATTGTGGGCGAGGCAAGCCTGCAGTAAATACCGCCGCCGCGGGGGGAGGATCCGCCGGTGAGGGTCAAGCCTTCCAGAGTGGAACTATGACCTTCGTTGTTGACGAAACTGAACACCGGCCTGGAGTGATCCCGCCCATAAACGATACAGTGCCGTGGACCGTTTTCGGACCGGACCGTCACTGCTTTTCCTTTGAATTCTACATTCTCGGAATAGGTTCCATCCTTGACGATGATTGTGTCGCCCTGGGAGGCCGCATCCACAGCTCCTTGAATGAGAGCAAAGTCATCCGGCACATGGATCTCCACACCGGCTGCTACAGGAGCATGGTAAAGTGCCACGACCATGCTGAAAAGAACGGCGGTCTCCCAAAAGCAGCAGTGTCGCTGAGTCTTCGTCCTGGATCTTCTCCCCGGTTCCATCATGCCTGTTTTCCTGCGCCTCAATCTGTCGTCGAAGTTTTCAAAGACCGTGTACCTTGCGGAAGACCGCAACTGGAAAATTTTCGGTGAGAGAGTCTCGATGCTAGGTTTGCAGTTTGGCGTCCATGGTGATTTGAGCCTTGAAAAGGCGTGAGACCGGGCAGTTTTCTTTGGCATTGAGGGCGGCCTTATGGAACGCTCCCTCGGCAGCGCCGGGTATTTTGGCAGAAACATCGAGGTGGATCTTGGTTATGGCGAAACCCTGCTCGACCTTCTCCAACGTAACCGTTGCCGTTGTGTTGATGCTCTCCGGTGTCAAGCCCGCCTCGCCCAGCTGAGCCGCAAGGGCCATCGAGAAGCAGCCCGCATGGGCGGCGCCGATCAGTTCCTCCGGATTGGTGCCTTTGCCCTCCTCAAATCGAGTTTTGAAGGAGTACTGGGTTGCGTTCAAAACCTGGCTTTGGGTCGAGATCGTGCCCTTGCCGTCCTTGAGACTTCCCTGCCAATGTGCAGAAGCTTTGCGATTCATAACATTTCCTCCTTGTTGACATGCCAATTGTCATTAAAAAACGTGAACCGCACCGGGAAATATTCTAAGGAGACTTGGGCGGAATACAAGGGTTTGCAGTATACAAACTGCACAGGAGCAATCGTAACTGCTGCACGTCGGCCGAAGGAGAGCCTGCCCGCAGTTGCCGTGCGTTTTTCTTCAGCTTCCTCGACTCCGGCTGATCTGATTGATAAGCCGCCAGGTTTGAACCAGCTCGTCATCCAGTGCATCTGCCAGCACCCATTCCAGTTCTGCGCCGGCAAACATTGCCAGGCAAACCTGTTCCAGGTGAGAGGAATAGTATTTTTTGAGACCGCTGCGCAGGTTCGAAAGACCTATTATGGTGCGCACCGGCTCCTGGAAAATCGCTCCGCTCGCCAGCATTCTCACTGTCTTGACCGCCTCTGACACGCGCAAGTGTGCATCGTGCCAGCTGAGATTGGGCAGCAGGGGATCAAAAATGAGGTCGTCCGGTTCCATGCCTGCCTCCAGGGCGATTTGCCGCAACTGGATGGCCAGGGCGAGTTTCTCTTCCATGCCGGCGGGAGAGACGGAGTTTTCATCCAGCAGCAGCACAATCAATTGAGTTTTGTGTTGGACCGCCAGGGGAAGAATTTCCGCTATTCTATGGTCTTCCAGCGTCAGACCGTTGAGTACAGGGGGCTTGGAGCATAGTTCCAGGCCTCTCGCCAGAATCCGGGCATGGGGGCTGTCCAGGATCATTCCCATACTGGTCGCTTCCTGGGTTGCTTCGACCATAAAGGCCATACGGTCTTCGTGGCGTGGCGCCAAAAAAACCGGGGTTCAGGTCGATCCAGCGCGCCCCCCTTTGTTCACAGCGAAGCGCCAGGTCCTGCAAGGGGCCGGCATCCAGTTTCTTCAAAGCGTTGGATACCGTCGGGTTAAGCACATGCAGATTGTCTGCGGCGAGCAACATCGTCAGTGAAGAATCTGGCTCAGGAAAAGCTTGCTTCGATCGTGCCCGGGATTGTTGAAAAATTCCTCAGGACTGTTCTGCTCAAGAATTTGACCATAATCCATGAACAGCACACGGTGCGCAACACTCCTGGCAAAACCCATCTCATGCGATACCACGAGCATGGTCATTCCTTCCTGGGCGAGATCAATCATAACATCCAGCACTTCCTTGACCATCTCCGGATCAAGTGCACTGGTCGGCTCATCAAACAGCATCACTTTGGGCTTCATGCACAGGCTGCGGGCAATAGCCACACGCTGCTGCTGCCCTCCCGAAAGCTGTCCCGGATACTTGTGCGCCTGCTCGGCGATGTGCACCTTCTCCAAATAATACATGGCGATCTCTTCGGCTTCAGCGCGGGCCGTTTTGCGCACCCAGATGGGGCCCAAAGTCAAATTTTCCAGGATCGTCAAGTGTGGAAAGAGATTGAAATGTTGAAAAACCATCCCCACTTCCGTTCTAATTTTCTCGATGTTTTTTATGTCCTTGGTCAACTCAATATTATCCACGACAATCTTGCCGCGCTGATGCTCTTCAAGACGGTTAATGCAGCGGATGAGGGTGGATTTGCCCGATCCGGAAGGGCCGCAGATCACAATCCGTTCTCCCCGGTTGACCTGCAGGTTGATGTCTTTGAGCACATGAAAGTCGCCGAACCATTTATGCAACCCGACGATTTCTATGATTGTCTCCGAGGCTGATGCGGTTGATTGAACCATGAAATGAGTTTCCTTTTAAACGCGACGACTCGTTGGGAGAACCACGAGCCCCACGGTTTGAACGCAAATTACTTACATGGGTGACCCGTATGGAGCGCTCTCAGGTGCGCAGCTCATCTTCCAGCCGGCGGCTGAAATTGGACATCGAAAAGCAACCCGCAAAGTAAACCAGAGAGATGAAGAGATAAGCCTCTGCACTGAAACCCATCCACTCGGGGTTGGACAGGGTGACCTGGGTCGTTTTCAGCAAATCGAACAAACCGATGATGACAACCAGGGAAGTGTCCTTAAAGGCCGAGATTAAAATGCTTACCGTTGGCGGTATAACGATCTTGAGGGCCTGAGGCAGGATGATGAGCCGCATCTTTTGATAATAATCGAGCCCCAGCGATTCTGCAGCTTCGTACTGCCCTTTGGGAATAGCCTGTAAGCCTCCGCGAACCACTTCGGCGATGTAGGCCGCAGTGAAAAGAATGATCGCTACCTGTGCGCGCAATATTTTGTCCACCGTGATCCCTTCGGGCAGAAACAAGGGAAACATAACCGAAGCCATGAACAGCAGACTGATCAGGGGCACCCCGCGGATGAGCTCGATGTAGATTACACTGAGCATCTTTATGGCGGGCAATTGGGAGCGGCGCCCGAGCGCGAGCAGCACACCGAGCGGATAGGCCGCTGTGAGGCCGAATATAGCGAGCAGCAGAGTCAGGATAATGCCGCTCCATTTGGTCGTTTCCACCACGGGCAGTCCGAAGATGCCGCCCCGCATGATGAATCCCATGACGGCCAGCCCTAGCGGCCAGGCGACCAACAATTTCCGATTCCAATGGCGTCTCTCGCGGCTGTAAAGCAGGAACCCGATGAGCAAAACGATGGCGACGGCAGGCCGCCACTGTTGTTCGTAGGGATAGAAGCCGAACAGAATAAAGCGCAAATTCTGTGTAACCACCGACCAGCAGGCCCCCTCCGCCACCTTGCACTGTGCTCCATTGGTGAACCAGACGCCCCCCAGGAAAGCCCATTTGATGAAGGGCGGCACAGTCTTATAGAGGCACAACAAGATCAAGAGGGTCAGAAAGGAATTGAATGGGGTGTTGAACAGGTTGGTCTTGATCCACCCGAGAGCACCAACGTCGCTCGCAGGCGGTTTAAGATCAACGCTGCCGACGGTTTCTGCTGACTTTTCCATGGCGCTATCTCTCGACCAGTGCCTTCTTCTTGTTGTACCAGTTCATGTAAGCCGAAGTCGCCAGGCTGAAAAAGAGATAAACGATCATGATCATCAGTACCCCTTCAATAGCCTGGCCGGTCTGATTGATGGTGGTGTTGGCGACCGAGACAAAGTCCGGATAGCCGATGGCTACCGCGAGGGAGCTGTTCTTCGTCAGGTTCAGCATCTGGCTGGTCAGCGGTGGAATGATGACCCTCAAGGCCTGCGGCAAGATAATGAGGGTGAGCACCAGCCCCGGCCGTAACCCAAGGCTCATCGCCGCCTCGGTTTGACCGCGGGAGATGGCCTGGATACCTGCCCGAACGATCTCAGCCACAAACGCCGAGGTATACAGTACCAGTCCAAGCAGCAAGGCGGCAAATTCGGGGCTGACGGAGATACCCCCTGCAAAGTTAAAGCCTCGCAGGTGCGGCATATTCATGTGTGTTGGAGCACCTCCCGTTGTCCATACCACGAGAGGAAAGGCGACAATCATGGCAAAAGCAACGGGCAGAGCCGGGAATCTCTTCCCGGTTTTATCCTGGCGTTTTTTAGCCCAGCGGCGCATCAACCAGCTCGCTGCCAAAGCCGCCAAAAGAGCAGCTCCCATCCAGGGATAAACCGGATCGGAAGCCGGCACGGGAAAATAAAAGCCGCGGTTGTTGACAAACACCCCGGGCAACGGATTGAAGGACTGTCTCGGCAAGGGCAGGGAATCATGGAAAATAGCGTACCAGAAGAAGAGTTGCAGGAGCACCGGGATATTCTGCAACACTTCGATGTATGCGGCTGCCAGTCGTGATACCAGCCAATTGGTTGAAAGGCGGGCAATGCCGACAATGATTCCCAGAAAAACAGTGAGCACGATACCGGCAAAAGCCACCCGCAACGTGTTCAAAACTCCAACGAACAGCGCTCTTGCATAGGTGTTGGCAGCGGAATAGCTGATCATCGACTCACCTATGGCAAAGCCCGCCTCTCGCTGGAGAAAGCCAAAACCCGTTGCAATGGATTGGCGGCGCAGGTTGGCCTGGGTATTGCTGAAAATGTAGTACCCGGCAAGGAATACCAACACCAGGGCAACCGCCTGGTAGACAACGGAACGTTTGGCGGGGTCATGCCAAAAGGGTATGCCGGCGGAATGCGTCAATTGTGAGGGATCTTTGGGGTCCGGCGTCACCGCACTCAAAACCTGTTCTCTACTCTCGGGGAATCTTGAAGAATCACCGTCTCAGGTGCCGTCCCCCCTCTCCGATGAGCCGTTCGCGGCCCGTTCGGAGAAGGGGGGCCCATAGAGACAGAATAGCCTGTACCGCTCCCATCGGCGATTCCGTTCATCATCAGCCGACATGGCGGAATTGCGCCGGAATGACGCTTGCCCCCAGGCGCTTGGCACGAATCGCCAAAGTCAGGCTGCCGTCACGCGGCGATTATTTGAAAGGTGGAGAATACATGAGACCGCCGTCTTTCCACTGAGCATTCAGTCCGCGCTCGATCTTCAGTTTGCTCTCCATGCCCACATTGCGTTCAAAAACTTCAGCGTAATTGCCCACCTTCTTGACGATATTGTAGGCCCATTTCTCGTCCAGGCCAAGCGCTTTGCCATTGCCCGGATTCTCGCCGAGAAAGCGTTTCACATTGGGATCTTCGTTTTTCAGCATCTCATCCACATTCTTGGAGCTTATGCCGAGATCCTCGGCATTGATCATGGCCAACACAGAGAAATCTACAATGTCGCGCCACTGGTCATCGCCGTGCCGCACTGCCGGCGCGAGGGGCTCCTTGGAAATGATTTCCGGCAGCACCACATAGTCCTCCGGGTTGGGAGCCACCGCGCGGATGCCGGCGAGTTGGGAAGCATCTGAGGTCAGCACATCGCAGCGTCCGGAAAAGAACGCTTGATTCAGCTCGGTGTTTTGCTCGATGACGACCGGCTTCATCTCCATCTTATTGGCCCTGAAATAATCCGCCACATTCTGTTCCGTGGTTGTTCCGGGCAGCACGCAAACGCTCGCCCCGTTGAGCTCGGTAGCACTCTTGATGCCCAGTTTCCTGGGAACCAGGAAGCCCTGCCCATCGTAATAGTTGACCGTCACGAAGTTCAGCCCCAGGTCCGTCTCGCGGCTTAGAGTGCGGGTGGCATTGCGGCACAGGACATCGATTTCTTTCGACTGCAGGGCCGTAAAGCGCGTCTGGGTGGTCAATGTAACAAATTTGATCTTGTCCGGATCGCCGAAAACAGCCGTCGCGATGGCCCTTCCGGTATCCACGTCCAGCCCCCTCCAGACTCCCTTCTCGTCAGGCATTCCAAAGCCGTAGAGCGCCCCATTGACACCAACGATCACGTATCCGCGGGCCTTTACGGCATCCAGCGTTTCACCGGCGCCGGCTGCGACAGGAGCCATCAAGAGCAGTGTTACCAGAAGTGTCACAGCAGTAACTTTCATTCTTTTCATGCCATTCTCCTTTTGACCTTGAAGTTGCCTCAATCGGGATCTCGGTTCGATGCTGCGCAATCCCGAGTCTGCCAGGCCGAGGCCCCATGAGGACCTGCGGCATCCTAATGCCTCTTGGGAATACCGGATGGCAACGCGCTCACTCGGTCGTGTCGCACTCGCTGAAGTGTCATCAGGGCAGCTGCTTCAGCTCTTTGGCAGCGAGTTGCGCTTGGGGCGTGCCGGGATAGCTTTCCGCGATACGTTCATAAAGAATTCTCGCTGCTGTGGCGTCTCCGAGTTTTTGAAAGGAGCCCGCCTGTTTAAGCAGTGCCGACGGAACCTTATTGCCTTTGGGGTACCGATCCAACAGCTGTTGATAGCTTTCTATCGCTTCTTTGTAACTCTTTTCCGAATAATACGCCTCTCCTATGAGGAACAGTGCATTGTCCGCCAGGTCGGATTTGGGATATTTGTCGACGAAGTTTTTCGCTTCTTTTCTTGCCTCCAAAAATTTGCCCTGCTGATAAAGTTGCAGTGCATTGTCATACATGGCCTTCTCAGGATTTTTCTCTTCCTTGATAACAATCTTGGGAGTTGCAGCAGGCTCGGTGGCCGCTGATGGGGCGGCGGCGTAGGACGGGCCAGGGGCGGCACTGGATGAAGGAGGCGCAGCGGCAGGTGCAGCCGTCCCCAGCCTGCTGATCTGCCGTTGTTGCTCTTCGAGCTGGCCGGTGAGACTGCCGATTTTTACCTGCAACTCTTCCATGCGTGCGTAAAGATCCGCTTTCTGTTCCGTTCCTTGCATGCCCTGAACCTGATTTTCCAGCTTTTGTACCCGGTCGAACAATATATTGATGCTCTGTTGCAGATTGGCCGTCTCCTGGGGCGTGGCACAGCCCCAACAGAGAGTCGCGGCCAGCAGGAGTAGACAAATCTGTCCTGTCCTCTGGTGGTATTTGCGCTTCATGGGCATCCATCCTTTCATCTGGGCGTCGGGGACATACCTGGTCGCCGAAAGATTTTCGGAAGAGCCGCAAAGGCCTGCGTTAGTAATTGATCACAAAATGATCTCTACGGTTTCTTGCCCAGGCCTCCTCATTCTGCCCCATGGCTATCGGCCGCTCTTCTCCATAGCTGATTGTAGTCATGCGCTGTGCTTCAATTCCCAGGTTATTCAGGTACTGGTAGGCACTATGGGCGCGCTTCTCTCCCAAAGCGAGATTGTATTCGCTGGTTCCACGGTCATCGCAATGCCCTTCGATATGGATCCTCACTTTAGGGTAGCGTTTCAGGAATTCGGCTTTGCTGGCCAGAACCGCCTTGGCGTCCTCGGTGAGGACATAAGCGTCGAATCCAAAATAAATATCTTGATTTTCAAATACTTGTGCCTTTTCCTGAAATTCTATTCGCTCGGGCTCACTATAGAGTCCCAATTCGCGCCATTTCGCTTCATCCGCCGGAATACTTTCGCCGGATATCCCCGCGGTCCCCTCACCCGCCGGGCCCGCTCCCGGTTCCACCGGGACAGCCTTCTTGGAGCATGCTCCCAGGCCCATGAGCCAAACAAACAGCAACACCATGCCGGTAAAACTGACAGTACGCCATCTCATCATCTGTGCCCTCCTCGGTTGTTCAAGTTATTATAATTTTTGTAGGATTTAATCAACTCAAAGCCTATCGCAACCGCTCCCCCCGTGCCGCTTTCCAAAAGCTGATTTTCGGTGGGTAAAGCAGCCCCTGTTCGCGGGCCTAGCGCGTGCCCAGACGGGGTGACCATTCCGGCATTTCCTGGCTGCCCCCGAGATTGGTGAGACGCCTTACGCCGGTACCATTCATCAGCAGCACCCAAATGGAGGAATTTCCCTGGCGTGTTGAACTGAAGGCCAGCATGCGCCCATCCGGCGACCAGGTGGGTGATTCATTATCCCCTTCGCCGTGGGTGAGCTGGCGTACCTGACTTCCGTCGGGACGGATTACGAAGATGTTGTGACGTCCTCCGGATAAGCCGCTGTATGCGATCCAATCCCCCTTCGGTGACCAGGCCGGCGAGGTATTGTAGTCACCGCTGAAGGTAATGCGCTGTCGGTTGCCGCTGCCCAGATCAAGCACATACACCTGGGGCTTGCCGGTTTCGCTCGAAACATACGCCAGTTTAGTGCCGTCCGGCGACCAGCTTGGCGAGACATTGATCGAGTAACTTTGAACAAGCTTGCGGATCACCGCACCCGTTGACGACACCAAATAGATGTCCGGATTGCCGTCTTTGGAGAGAGTAACCGCTAGATCCTGGCTGTTTGGCCGCCAGGCGGGTGACATATTCAGCCCCGGATACCCACAAAGCAGGTGCTGAGCCCCGCTCAGGAGGTTCGTAATAAAAATCTTGGGTCCCCCTTCCTTGTAGCTCACATAGGCCAGCCGGCTTCCGTCGGAGCTCCAGGCGGGCCCCAGTGCCAGGCTGTCATCGCGGGTCACCTGCACAGGATTGCTGCCGTCAAAGTCGATCAGGTAGATTTCTTTATTCTCGCCCTGAGCTTGCACGAAGGCGATCCTGGTGCCGAACGCTCCCCGCTCCCCCGTTAGAGCCAGCAGGATTTCATCGGCGAATCGATGTATCATGGCACGCCAGTCCTGGGTCGGCCCTTCATACACCTTGCCGATTATCATGCGGTCTGCGACCACGTCGAACAGGCGCATCTCCATTTTCAGTGAAGAACCCTGTACCTGGTAAGCTCCCCTCACCAGGAATTCGGCACCCAATCTGCGCCATTCACTGAATTGAATGTCGCTTTGAGTCAGACCTATCTCCTGGGAATTCTGCAGAAATCCGCGCGGATCGAGCGCTCGGAAGATCCCGGAATAGTCCAGATCATCCGCCAGGGTCTTGGCCGTCTGAGCGGCCAGTTCCGTTTGGGCCGGCGTCAGATACTTGAAGTCGGGAATAGCAATCGGCAATCTCTCAAAGCTCGGCTGTGTGATGTCTATGTAAACGGTCTGAGCATGAGCGTGTGCGACGGGATACAAGAATGCCAGAAGAACCAGTATGGTGCTCATTGTGACGCGGGGAATTGCGTATCTACCTTTCATTCGCTCACTACTTCCTTTCAGTTCATACCAGTCGGCCACGCCCGGGAGGATCTCCGAACATGCCGGATCAGCGTCGTTCCTACACAAGGCGTGATCCAGGGGACCGCGTGATTGCCGCACTCCGGCGCCTGCTCCGGATTTCGATTTGGGACTCGTCGGAAGGTCTGAAAAGCATCCCCATGCAACCTTCGGACAGACCCCCTATAAATCCTCGGGTTTGAAACGAACCCCGATTTGTTCTTCGGGTGGACTGTAGATGGCAGGGAAGGGAGGCAAAGGATCGGCCTTCTTCACCGCTCTCTCGACGGACTCGTCATACATTGCATTGCCGGACTTTTTTTCAAACCTAATAGTCAAAATTTTGCCGTCACGCCTGACCGTTACTACCAGCACCGCCTCCAGGTCCTTGTCCTGCAAAAAATCGGGCAGAACCCATTTGCTCCGGATTGCATTCCATACCTCGGTGTAATAAAGGCGCCGAGCCAGTCCGACTTGCGCTCCCCCGGCATTCGCCTGGCTGGACCCATTGGCGCTCCCTTGTGCAGTGCCGGCAGTATCGCTACTGCCACTACCGGATGACCCTTCACCGCCACCGGCCTCCTGCGAGGGTTTCTCTGCAGGGGAAGAAGCGGCGGCTTCCTGTGAAGTATCCACTGCCGGGCTTGGAGGAGCGGCGGTTTTCGGTTTCTTGGTCAGTTTTTCAAGATCCTTTTCCAATGACTTGGAGGGAGCAGCCTTGCTTTCCAGCTTTGGCAAATCGGCGGCTTCCATTTTCTTCAAACCGCTTGCGGACTTGCGGGGAGAATCGTCGAACCGCAGACGCTTAACCGGGACCAGCGGCGAAGAGGAGGAGGATGTTGTTCGCGCGGCGCTGGCCTTCGGCGGGCTGCTTTTGGCTTCCCGGCTCCTGGCCTGTGAGGTTTTTCCTCCCTTCAAGGGCGGTGCAGCCGGTCCCTTCAATTCGTCCATGGTGACCAGGTCTACGGTATAAAAGGAGATCGGCGTTGTCTTGCGGGGCATCAGCTGAGGCAAGAACAACGCCAAAAATACAATTGCCGCGTGTGCCAGAAGAGACAATCCAATGGCTATCGACAGATCGCCTCCAGACAATTTGCGGGGTGCCAGAGACAAAGCTTCCATGAGACAAATCCTTCAAGGTCTTTCCATGGCTGCATTTTCCGCATTGGGCAACGCTGCGCGCCAGCGGGTAGATCGCATCGTCACTTTTCGGTCAAATCACCCGTCGTCAGGCCGGTGAGCGGTTCCGTAACCATGCCAATCTGGTCTATTCCGGCCTCGCGTATCGTTCCCATAACCCTGACGACAAAGCCATAGGGCAGGCTTTCGTCCGCTCGTAAAAAAACACCCTGTTGGCCCTGCTGGTTTTGATAGATTGCCGCAATTTTCGGCCCCAGTGATTCCAGGTCGACTGCATAATCGTCGATGTAAACCTTGCGGTCCTTGGAAACGGTGACCATAAGCCGTTCTTTCTCTGAAGGAATGGCCGGTGCCGCCGTCTCGGGCAATTTGACGTCGATCCCCTGGGTCATCAGGGGTGCCGTCACCATGAATATGATGAGCAGCACCAGCATGACATCGACAAACGGAGTCACGTTGATTTCACTGACCATCCTGCTTCTCGAATGGGTACCGTTCACTTGCATAGTGACTTCACTCCTGAACCACGAGCCGCTGACCGATGTGCATTTCCTCCTGCCTGGTGCGCCGCATCATATCGCGCTTGAGAATGTTGAGAAAATCAGCGGCGAAGTGGTTCATCTCACTTTCCAGCGAACGAATTCGATTGGAGAAGTGATTGTAGGCAACTACAGCGGGAATGGCGGCTGCCAGACCCATGGCGGTGGCCACCAGGGCTTCCGAAATCCCCGGCGCAACCACGGCGAGATTGGCTGCCCCCTTCAATCCAATCTCCTGAAAGCTGCTCATGATTCCCCAGACCGTTCCAAACAGACCGATGAAAGGTGCAGTGCTGCCGGTGGTGGCGAGCAGCGGCAAAAATCGATCGAAGCGCTGAGACTCGGACATGATGCTTCCCTGCATTGCCCTGTCCACATTTTCCAGAAGCATCTCAGGATTCATGCGAGCGTCCTGCAGGTTCCTTGCTTCCAGGGATTTGCTCAAACGGTTCAGTTCAGCGTAGCCCACCCGGAATACTTGAGCGAGATGGCTGTCCTCGAGGAGTTGCACATCGCGATAGAGCACCCCGTAGTTCTTGCGTTGTCGAAACAGCTCGATAAATTGGTCGGATTCCCTGCGCGCTCTGCGCAGCAACCGTACCTTCAGCGCGATAACGCACCAGCAGCCGATTGACAGGACCAGCAAGGCGATCAAAACAAATTTTACCATGGGCCCTGCATGGCCGATCATATCCAGCACGCCGTTTCCGCCCCGTTGATAGGGAGCGCCTACTGACTCGACGGCAGCGTGGGCCAGGGGCAATAAACCGTTCAGCATGACTTTGTTTCCTCAGATCCCAGTTGATCTAACTCCTCAATGATTGCCGGCAGTGCCTTCCCGGCGGGTTCCGCTATGTGCAAATCACTCAGGTGAAAAGAAAGTTCCGTTTGATCGGGGTTGATCTCAAGCAAATAAGCGCCCCCGCGCTTGGCTGATGTGGGTAAGAATGACGCCGGGGCAACGCTTGCAGAAGTTCCGATGATCAACATCATGTCACAGTTCTCTGCCGCCAGCATGGCTTCCCCATGGGCTGTCGCGGGAATACTTTCTCCGAAAAAAACGAAGTCCGGCCGCAATGGGAGCCCACACCGGCAACACGGGGGCATGACCGCCAGCAGCACATCCTTGCGGCTGTATCGCTTGCCGCATGAATCGCAGCGAAGCGAGCGATTGTGGCCGTGAAATTCGATCACGTTCACACTTCCCGCCCGCTGATGCAAACTGTCCACATTCTGAGTGATGACGGTTTTCAGTAAACCGCGCTTTTCCAGATCAGCCAGGGCAAAATGAGCCGGGTTTGGATCGGCACCCAGCAGCAACCCATCCATTTCCAGGAGCATCTGCCAAACCCTCTGCGGATTCCTTCTGAACGATTCGATGTGCCCGTATTCCATTGGGTCGTACTTTGACCAAAGTCCTCCGGGACTTCTGAAGTCCGGGATGCCGCTTTCTACAGAAATTCCGGCACCGGTAAGAGCGATCAAATGACGGCTGCGCGCGATACGTTCCGCTGCGATCTTGTATAGAGTCATCATGCCACCAAAAAACTATTGAATTATTAACATGTTAGAAAACATCCGGATGCTAGTTCCAGCGACCGCCGTTGTCAAGACAATTCATTGGGCCGCGAGTCACTTGATTATCTTGAGAACCTGCCCAATTTGGATGCTGTTCTTCGTCATTTTATTCCACGTCTTAATGTCCTTTAAAGTGACGTTGTAGCGCTTGGCTACGCCGATCAGGGTTTCGCCGCGTTTCACTTTATGCTGAATGACCTTTTGCCTGGGCTCTCTGGGTGGTTCATACAATGGTTTCAGCGCAGCCACCCGCTCTTGCAGACCCGTTCCTTTGCCTTCAGGGACCTTCAATGCATAGGTACCTGCAGGAATTCTGTCCGATTTGAAGGCAGGATTGAGTATCTTAAATTTCCGGTAGGTGGTACCCACCGCTTCTGCAACCGACTGAATCGATACTGCATTGGCAAAATTGATCGTCACCTGGTCGACCGCAAGCTCAGGGTAGCCGGCTCCCTCGGGAAACATGTAACCGTAGCGTTCGGGATGACTCAGAACCTCCTTGATGGCAACGATCCTCAAAATGTATCTTTCGGTTTCCAGCGGCAGTTTCAGCGAATAATAATCGGCCACTTTTTGATTGCCCATCTCCCGTTTGACTCGTCCTTCCCCGCAGTTATAGGCGGCAATGGCGAGAGTCCAGTTGTCAAACATGCCGTACAGGTCTTTCAGGTAATTGAAGGCACTTTGCGTGGCCATCTCGAAGTCATGCCGTTCATCGATGTGGGTAGACTGGGCCAGACCATATCGCAGGCCGGTACTTGAGATGAATTGCCAGGGTCCGGCAGCACCTGCCGGAGAATGGGCGGTGTAGAGCAGATCACTCTCGGCAACGGCAACCCACTTGAGATCGTCGGGCAGATTCTGTGCAGCAAGCTGCCGTTCAATCCATGGAAAGTAACGTTCCATGCGTTTCAGCCACAGATAGACTTGCGCATGGCCGTAAACCACAATGGCAAACTCCCGGTCCAAGCGTTCGCGCACGTCGGGACGATGCAGGGGGACGGGTTCTCCACACAGATTCGCATGTTCTGGAGGTTCGTAATAAGGAACAATCATCGGTGGTGCGGTCAAACCGGACGTCGCATCGGTTCGGGCAGCAGTCTGAAAACATCCCCCGCTCAAAAAAAATACGAGTGTCGCCAGAGCAACCTTCTGCTGCAATTTATGGATTCTCATAGATTTCCCCCCAACGAAAAAACCTGCATATACGAACTGACCCAACACCCCAGAGGCGGTGAAGACAAGCCGGGAACCACCGGGCTGCTGTCCGCCGTCCGCAGCCCGGTCGGATTTTAGAACGTTCACCGGCAGATCTCGAGCTCACTGAAAAAGTAGGCTATTTCCGTTGCTGCAGTTGCCGGGCTGTCGGATCCATGGACCACGTTCTTTTCAATATCGGTAGCAAAATCATGGCGGATGGTTCCCTCGGCAGCCTCCTTATAATTAGTGGCGCCCATCAGATCGCGATTCTTTTGAATGACGTCCCCGCCCTCAAGCACCATCACGACCACCGGCCCGGAAGACATGAAATCGGTCAAGCTTTCGAAAAAGGGTCTTTCCTGGTGTACCTTATAAAATCCCATTGCTTGCTGTTTGGTCAACCGTAACATTTTCATGGCAGCGATTCTAATTCCGGCTTTTTCGAAGCGCTTGACCACTTCCCCTATCAGATTTCTTTGCACGCCGTCCGGTTTGATGATGGACAATGTCCTTTCCATTAAAAGCTCCTTATACTTGTTAATCTTCAAGCTAACATAGGTGGAGGTTATCTTCCCGTTGCAGACGTCCGTCTGGAGACTGTCCGAGAATCGGGCCGGCAGCCTGCCCGGTCCTTCGCAAGAATCGCGGTGCGGATTTCGGGCAAGGCGCAGGCATCCCGGAATGCAGCACATCCCTGGATTTCTGCCGCCTTGGCGGCATTGTTTGGGAATGATGTCGAACCAGCATTGTTAATCAGACTCCTATGGGCAAGGTGTGCATTACCCTGGAAAAATTATCCGCAAACTCGCTCTCCACATAAAGATGGAATTGAGGTGATGGCGGGGACTGCCTTGCAGTCCCCGCCATCAATCTAGCAAACAAACGAAAATAAACACAACTCAGAGAACTAACTCAAGCCCAAATTTTGCGATTTTGTCGGGCCAGACCTGTATTATCATGCCTCTTCAATACCCCCTTGGCGTTAATGGGGAAGCATGACGGATGCTTAGGGGGGGAGATCAGCAAAATCGAGACAGGGGAATATGGGTTTGAGGCCGGTGGTCTCATCCGGCAGGTGTTGTCGCCGGGTATTTTGGGGATGTCTGGTGCCTGGATATGGTGGGCTTGCTGTCTCAAGCTGCCTGACTTGGCGCGTAAAACTCTTCAATTCATTTCATTTATTCTTGTGACATTCGCCGCACATGAGCGGTCCGCCCGGAGTTCCTCTGGCCAGCAATTGGTCGTGGCAGGATTTGCACTGCATGTGGAAGGCTTTCTGGAGAGGCACCGGGTTCTTGCCGGGATTGCCGGTATGACAGTCGGAACAGGGCTGTCCTTCCGAACCCAGATTGTTTCCATAGTTATCAAGGTCATGGTGGCACCGCAGGCATTCAATAACCGCTGCATGCTGCTCGTGGGTAAACTGAACGAACGGTCGCTGGTGAATTCCCAGTTCTTCACTATTCAGCTCTATCATTTCGTCTTGAGAAACAACAGGAGACACGAATAGAAAAATCAACATCAGAGCACACGCAAAACCTCTAGCACACCTCATGGGTCGTCCCCCTCCAGCAATGTCTCTGCAACCGCCGCGGATCGCGTGTCTTCTCATCAGTGCCCGCCGCCCTGCACAGAGTCGTTCAGTTCAGTTCCCCCGGCCGGTTCGGGATGATCGTTACTCATCATCACCCGCTTCTTCTTCGTCCACTGGCTGGAACTTTTCCGGAACAATCATAATTTCCGTAATGATTTCCTTAAAGCTCAACACTCTGACGTTCAGATCATATTCTTTATTCAGGTCATTGACCTGATCGAAACAATTATGGCACGGGGTGATCACTATTTTGGCCCCTGTATTGCGTATCTGCTCGGCCTTGACCCGTCCGGAAAGCATCCTGCGCTTTTTAAATTCAGGGCCCATGGGGATGTATCCTCCTCCACCTCCGCAACAATGGTTGTGCTCTCGGTTGGGACTCATGTCCCTGAAATCTTCTGCCAGAAATTGTATGATCTTGCGGCCTTCCTCCCAAAGGCCGCCATTGCGCGAAACATTGCAGGGATCCTGGTAGGTCACCGGCTCCGTCAAAATTTTGTCGGGATCGATTTTGATTCGCCCGTCCCGCAAATATTCATAGAAAAGTCTTACCGAATGCACTATTTCCACGGGCGGTTTGCCGCCGGTGCACCCGGCAAAATAGGGGCCTTCAAAAGCTGCTGAGCGATAAGCATGTCCGCATTCTGTTATGAGGATTTTCTCCACACCCAGTTGCAGCGCTTTATCGTACATCAGTTTGACGACATGCCCGGCGAGCGCCTTATCCCCGGCGAACATCGCCAGGTTCGTACAATCCCATCCGCTGCTGGGAATTGTCCAATCTTCTTCCGCTACCGTGAATATTTGCGCTGCCATCGCCAAGTCCTGTGGATAGAACATGGGCTCTCGGGCATTGACGGTGTACATGTACTTGGCGCCGGGTTTGTCGATCGGGATTGTCAGGCCGCGAATCTCCTCGGCCGTTTCTTCCGCCATCCATTGACACGTCTCGAGAAAATCCTCAGTGCTCATGCCCATTTGATTTCCGGTCTCGCGGTAGTTCGCCGAAGTCCTCGCCAGTCCTTCGGGTACAATCCCCTGGGAAAAACAAATGGATCTGGCGGTAGCGATTAAAGTGGCAATATCGATTCCAAACGGGCAATACATGGAGCAGCGTTTACAGGTGGTGCATTCCCCCCAGATGATGTCATAGCATTTCTTGAGAAATTCGCGATCGACATTGCCTTTTTTGCGATACATTAATCCCAGCGTGTTCTTGAACTTATAGGCGGGACTGAGGCGTGGATCTCGGTCATTGGCCAGGTAAAAAAAACAACTCTCGGCGCAAAGGCCGCATCGGGAACAAATACTCAACCATGTTTTGATGCGTGCCCCATTGTTTGCTTCCAATAATGTTTTGATCTGCTGCACATCAACAGGCTTGTCGATCGATTCACTCATATTCTATTAAGCTCCTTTTGATGCATGAGCCGTAGAAAATCTTGCACAATCACCTCGCCATCAGCGCCCTGCGAAATCTCACCAGGAACGCGCGCCGCGGCGCTCTCCCATCTCAAATCCGATAAAAGAACGGGAAAAGAACCACAAAAGGACATGGCTCAGTTTGCTGAACGGTATCACCCACAGTAGAATTTCTCCGCATAATATGTGCAAAACGAGCATGAGCCGATACGGTCCCCATTGATGATAAGCCAAAAAACCGGTCAAAAACGGTAACAATGTCATCGTCAGCAGAACATAGTCCCACGCCGTTGTGAGGATCCGAACTTCGGGCCGGACCAGGCGCCTCAAGAATAAGAAAAGTACCGTGACCATCAGCGCGATGGTCAGCGCGTCTGCCACTCTATCGGGCAGAGTCCACAGGCTCCATCCTACCCACTCTTCCAGCAATAGATTGTGCGCCGAGAGAAATATGGGAACTGCAAACAGGCAGACATGGAACAGGAAGAAAGCAAACGTGAAAATCGGTTGCTTGCGCATGGAAACGCTCCCCCAGGGTATGATCCAGTGTCCTATGGAGCGCCACGCCCAGCTCCAGTTCATGTGGTTGTAAAAAACCTTGTCCCTTTCTCTGCTTAACCCATAAAGATAAAAGATGCGGCACATCAATCCTCCTGCAAAAACAGCAAGAGTCACCCAAAGGGCCGGTCCTATAAGAAAAGTGTATAAACCATCCATAGTGATGTGATCCCTCCTTTGGCAGAATCCGCACCGCACCTTTAACAATGTTATTTATTATTTAACAGTTGAACGATAAGCGCATGGACTTTAACACAAATCTGTGAATTCATAAAGCCAAGAGGTGAACGTTTAATAATTTTTAACAGATGTTCAGAGGCGTCGTTGACTGTAAAAACTTTTCCTCCACTCGCTGAAACGATTTTCCTCGATGGCCGTGCGCATGTTTTGCATAAGATTCAAATAATAGAAAAGATTGTGTATGGTGTTCAAGCGGTATGCGAGAAGTTCCCGCGACATGTATAGATGACGCAGGTAGGCCCGCGAGAAGCGCCTGCAGGTGTAGCAGCCGCAGTCTGCGGCAATGGGTTGGTCGTCGTCCACGTAACAACTGTTCTTGATTTGAATGCTCCCCCACGATGTAAAAAGCATTCCGTTTCTCGCATTCCGGGTTGGCATGACACAGTCGAACATATCCACCCCGTGGCTCACTCCCTCGACCAAATCTTCCGGAGTGCCGACACCCATCAGATAGCGCGGTCGGGAAACCGGCATGGTTTCCGTGAGGGCTTCCAAAACGGCCTGCATTTGCTCCTTGGGTTCTCCCACGGACAAGCTTCCCAATGCATATCCGTCAAAGTCGATCTTCATGAGCTCCTCAAGACAGGCCAATCTGAGATCCGCAAACACACTGCCCTGCACAATGCCAAACAACGCCTGCTGAGACGCATGATGCGCTGCTTTGCAGCGTTTCGCCCAGCGCACCGTCAACTGCATGGATTCCTGTGCATACTGGCGGGTGACCGGATACGGGGTGCACTCGTCGAAGCACATGGCAATGTCCGCCCCCAGCCACATCTGAGCCTGCATGGCGATTTCCGGTGATATCATGTGGCGCGAGCCGTCGATATGCGATTGAAAGAGCACTCCATCTTCCTGCAACTTGCGCATTCCGGCAAGACTGAAAACCTGGTACCCGCCACTGTCGGTCAAAATGGAGCGATTCCAATGCATGAAGGAATGCAGGCCCCCCAGTCGATGAATCCTCTCGACGCCGGGGCGCAAATAGAGATGATACGTATTGCCGAGTATGATCCGGGCCCCGAGCTCTTCCAGCTCATCCGGCGTCAGGCTCTTGACCGAGCCCAGGGTTCCCACGGGCATAAAGACCGGAGTTTCGATTACCCCGTGAGCGGTTGTCATGCGGCCACGACGAGCCCGGCTGCTGCCATCACAAGCGATAATGCCAAATTCCATTTGCTGTGCACACGATCCTTGAGCTGCTGGTTAGTTAACTCTCTTCACAAAATCAGCATGGCATCGCCGTAGCTGAAAAACCGATAGCCCAGCCCGATCGCCTCTTGATATGCGGAGAGAATCTGCGACCGACCTGCAAAGGCCGACACCAGAAGCAACAGGCTCGACCCGGGCAAATGAAAGTTGGTGACCATTGCGTCGATTACCCGAAACGAATAACCTGGATAAATGTAGTGCCGACACCAATCCGCATAAGAAACCACTTCACCGAATTCGCTGGCGACCCATTCAAGAGTCCGAACCACTGTCGTGCCCACGGCGATAACCCGTCTGCGTTGCGCTCTCGCCGACCTTATCCGTTCCGCCGAATCTGCGGGAATCTCTGCATATTCGGAATGCATGCGATGCTCGCGGATATCCGCAACACGCAGCGGAGCAAAGGTGCCGTAACCCACATGAAGGGTCACCGTAACAATCTCTACGCCCTGGTTCTGTAATTTGTCCAACAGTTCGGCGGTGAAGTGGAGACCCGCCGTCGGGGCTGCCACTGCGCCGGGTTTCAAGGCGTATACGGTCTGGTAGCAGTGCCTGTCCGCAGCATTGACCTCATCCCTATTGCGATCAATGTAGGGGGGAAGCGGTACGGAGCCGATCTCTTCCAGGATTTGCGGCAAAGGTTGCGAAGTCAAGAAGCGAACAATCGCCGTACCGTCCTTGGGGTCGCTCTGGATCCTTGCTCGAAGGCCCTTCGGCAGAAAGATCAGGCTATCCCGGCGAGGCCTTTTGGCACACTTGAGAAGGCATGTGTAACCCTCCCGCCTTCCCTCCTCCGGTGCCTTGTGCGGATCCAGAACGAGCAGTTCGATGAATCCGCCCGTTTCTTTGTTCCCGTAGAGCCTGGCGGGAACAACGCGAGTGTCGTTCACCACCAGCACATCCCCCCGTTGAAAAAAGTCACAGATGCTGTCAAACTGCAGGTGAGCCCGTTTGCCGCTGCGGCGCTGCATCACCAGCAAGCGCGATTCATCTCTCTTTTCGAGGGGATGCTGGGCGATCAAGCCAGTGGGGAGATGGTATTGGTATGCCTGCAGATCAAAGGAAGCAGCTTGATTGTCACCGGACATGGTGTTGACCCCAATACACCAGGAGCAGACCCAAAATCATCAGCGCCGCGCCCATCACGCGCAGGATGCGGCTGGGAGTTCGGATCATCTGCTGCATGACCTTCTTCAAACCATCCGGGAAAGCCAGGTAAGGCAACCCTTCAAAGAAGCAAATCAACCCGATTACGGTCAGAATAGTTCCGGCAAACATACCATCCAGATCCCACCTAAGGATTTTCTTGGCATTCGGTCTTGCATCGCCTAACATATTTTTTGGTCATTGCAAAGCATTCACTGTTTTGCCCGCAGGAATGGAGAGGAACAATGCCGTTAAGTTGGGTTGAAATTGATCTCGCGGCGCTGCGCCACAATCTGTTGCAGGTGCGCAAGCGCATGTCGGCGCGTACCCAGATCATCGGTGTGGTCAAGTCGGATGCCTACGGCCATGGCATGTTGCCGATCGCTCGAGAACTGGTCTCGGGTGGGGTTCATTTTCTGGCTGTGAGTAAGTTCTGGGAGGCTCAGGAACTGCTGGTCGCCGGCATACGCCACCCCATTCTGGTCTTGTCGGGCATTGAGCCGTGTGACATGGAGGAGGCCATAAGGCAGCAGGTGCGACCTGCCCTGTTCCGTTTGGACCACGCCGAACTGATGAGTAGAACAGCCTGTCGATTGGACACGGAAGCAAAGATCCACCTCAAAGTCGATACCGGCATGGGACGGTTGGGTGTTCCCTATGAAAGAGCCCCGGCATTCCTTGATAAGCTGCTGGCTTTGCCGGGCATCAAACTGGAAGGGATTCTATCCCATTTTGCTGCAGCTGACGAATCGGACAAGAGTTACAGTGAGCTTCAGCTGAGTCGGTTTAGAGAGGTGTTGGGCGAACTTGCAGGGCGTGGTCATGCCGTTCAGTTTATCCACATTGCCAACAGCGCCGGCCTGCTTGATCTGCCGCATGCGCATTTTCAACTGATCAGACCGGGAATCATGCTTTACGGTTCTCCTCCCTCCCAGGAGCTTCATTTTCCCGCCCGGCTGAAGCCGGTCATGAGCCTTAAAGCAAAGATTTTGCAGCTTAAGGATGTGCCGGCCGGACAACCCATAGGATACGGCAGGACCTTCCTCCCTGAAAAGCCCAGCCGCATTGCCACCATCCCCGTGGGTTACGACGACGGCTATCCACGGTTGCTCTCCAACCAGGGGCAGGTATTGGTTTGCGGTCAGCGGGCGGCGGTTGTGGGCAGGGTGTCGATGAATTTGATCACCATCGATGTCACCCATGTCCGGCAGGCAAAGGAAGACGATGAGGTGGTATTGCTGGGGGAGCAGATGGACGACCGCATCAGCGCAGAAGAAATTGCCCAGACGTGTGCCACCATCAGTTATGAAATCTATTGCAGTATCGGGCGGCATCGTTTCAAATATTTCCTCAATGGAGCAGCTGATCTGTGACGTCGCCGGAGACTGGATGGGCATTGTCGGTCTCGTTTCCTCAACGTGAAAACATAAAGATCAAAGCCACTTGACCGTGTTCCAGGCACTGGTTATAAGTCGTGTTCGAGATTTCTGCACTTTATTGAAACCTTAGCTGGTCTCCGTCGGGAAACGGCAGCTCTTTGGAGGAAGAGGGTCGGGGTGTCTGCTGACTTCTCGCTCACAGGGTAAGAGGCACTATGGAGCTTCCAGATGGACGTCAGCTGAAAGTTAAGGAGAATTGTCTTCTATGGCGCTCATGCGGAACCGCATCCTGGAAATCCTGAATAAAGCGATTGTGCCCATCTGTCACTCAGGTGGACTATCCGACCAATCCCCACCTTGCGTTGAACTTGAAATTCCCAAAATATCTCAACACGGCGATTACGCCAGTAACATAGCCCTTTCTCTGACCCGCTGTCTGAAACGGAATCCAAGGGAGATCGCCAAGGAAATCGTGAAGCACATGGAAATGAGCGAAGGCCTCATTAGCAAAGTGGAGATCGCAGGGCCGGGCTTTCTCAATTTTTTTATTGAACCCGGGGCGTGGCATCAAGAGCTGGTCGAGGTCCATGCACAAGCGGAAAAATACGGCTATCAGGAGATTGGCAAGGGCAAACGAGTGCAGGTGGAGTTTGTCAGTGCCAATCCTACCGGACCGTTGCATATCGGGCATGGGCGCGGCGCCGCCACGGGCGATGTTATGGCCGCCATCCTGGCCTTCTGCGGCTACGCGGTGGAGCGTGAATACTACATCAACGATGCCGGCAATCAGATGGACACCCTTGGGCGCAGCCTTTACTACCGTTATCAAGAGGCTCTGGGAGAGCCGGTTGATTTTCCCGACGGTCATTATCAGGGCGACTACATTATGGAGCTTGCCCGGGACCTGACAGAAGAGGTGGGGACCCGTTACCACAAGGTGCCGCTGGATGAGGTATTGCCTGACTTCACACGCTATGCGGGCGACCGCATTTTGGCCGGCATTCGAGAAGATCTGGACAATTTTGGGGTGCGTTTCGATCAGTGGTTCAGCGAAACCACCCTGCACAGTCAAAACGCCATTCAACGCACCATCGAGACCCTCAAAGCCAACCGCTACATCTACGAGCAGGAGGGCGCTCTGTGGTTTCGAAGTACGGCGTTCGGCGATGAAAAGGACCGGGTTGTGGTTCGGGCAAACGGTCTGAGCACCTACTTTGCGGCCGATCTCGCCTACCACAAGGACAAGTTCGAGAGAGGCTTCGACACGGTGATCGACATCTGGGGCGCCGATCATCATGGATATGTGGAACGGATGCTTGCCGGGATTGAAGCACTCGGTCGTAAACGGTCGGATCTGCAAATCATTCTTGTGCAGTTGGTTAACCTGCTGAGAGCTGGAAAGCCGGTTGCCATGTCCACCCGCGCCGGTGAGTTCGTGACCTTGCGTGAGGTGATCGATGAAGTGGGCAAAGATGCTGCCCGTTACATTTTCCTTACGCGCCGCTCGGACAGTCCGCTCGATTTTGATCTGGAAGTTGCCAAAATGCAGAGCAATGACAACCCCGTCTATTACGTGCAATATGCGCACGCCCGTCTGTGCAGCATCTTTGAGGTCGCGAGGGAACGGGGGGTGCCGTGCGAGTGGCTCAATGGAGGAGCAAATCCTGATCTCGCACCCCTTGTTCTGCCCCAGGAGCTGGAGATCATCAAAATGCTGGGGGAATATCCGGAGATCCTGGCAAGTGCGGCCAAGACCCTGGAACCTCATCGAATCTCTTACTATCTGAACGAACTGGTTGCACTCTTTCACAGTTACTACAATCAGAATCGCATCTTGGGGGACGATCCGGATCTGACACAGGCACGGCTTTATTTGGCCGCCGCATTGCGCATCGTGCTGGCCAATGCTTTGTCCCTGTTGGGTGTGAATGCCCCCGAGAAGATGTGATAAAATTGGTTGACACAACCAGTCAGAACTGTTTCAAAGGGATTAAGCAGACGCCGTCTGAAGTGGTTGAAACTGTTGAAAAGGTCGCCGATAGAGCCGACGCATGAAATCCTCGAGAGAGAGCAGCGGTTTGACCCAATCCGCCAAAGGCAACAAATCGAAAGCTTTTCGTTTCGAATTGGGGCTGATGCAGCTTCTGCTCTATTCATTCGGCCTGGTCCTCATCCTTGCCTGGATGTTTGTCTTCGGCGTTCTGGTTGGCCGGGGGCTGCCCCTGGTGGCGGCAGACGAGACTTCGCTGAGGGCTCAAATCCTTCGTTTTATGGGGCTCGGCAGGGAGGCTCCGCAACCGCCTGCAAACGCTGCAGAAAGTTGGGAGGATTCCAAAAAGATGCTCGGGTCCCTCAACTATTTTCAGTCATTGACCAATCAGATCGATCCCATTTCGGGAAAACCTCTGGTCAATTCGCCTATGCCTTCCACTCCAGAGACCAAAGAGGCACCTCCGAAAGATCCAATCCCGAAAAAATCGAGGCCCTCTGTTAGACCCTCAACAGAGCCGACAGCGGCAGATAAATCCAGCCCCCTGGAACCCGAGGAGCCCGATGCTGCTGCCGATCCCAAAAAGGGTCTTGGTGCCGGCGGCGGAACCGAACAGTTTACCTTACTGGCTGCTTCACTCAAGGATTCCAGCAATGCAGAGCGATTTATGAAACAACTGCAAGCCAAAGGTTACTCCCCCAACATGGAAACGATCGACATGCCGGAAACTGGACGCTGGACTAGGGTACTTGTCGGTTCCTTCGACAGCCGGGAGGAGGCACTGAAGTTTGCCGCCGAGTTCAACCGCAAGGAAAAGGTTCAAGGACTGGTTATTCGCGTTGATCGATGAGGCTGCGCGCTGCAGGTCAGAATGGGTATGATGAATTTGCTGCTGGCAGGACGGGTGATCGCGATGATTGGCGGGGCTTGCTACAGCTAAACGACGGGAGACCACATGGTATCGACCAGAGAACTCAGGGAAACGGAGTTCTTGAGAGATTTTCACGAGTCCGAGCTGTCTGATCTGGCAGGTATTGCTGCGCATACGCGCTGGAAAGAAGGAGAAACCATATTTCACGCGGGTGCGCCCGCGGCTGCGCTCTATCTACTGCGTGTCGGCACCATCCTTTTGTGCTTTCCCAATGGCCGTTCCATGCCGTTGAGGGATGAAGGGCATGCGGTCGGCTGGTCTTCTCTGGTGAGCCCATTTCGTTATACCGCTACGGCGGTATGTCTCTCCGACGTCCGACTTTATGAGTTTTCCGGTCGGGAGCTGTATCGGTTGATCCAGATGAATGCTCTTTTCGGGCAGAGACTGATGCAGAAGATCGCCCAAATAATGGAACAACGTGATCGCTATCGGCGCGGCACACCAGTCAGTTTTGGCCGGGACTAGTCGGAGGATGATGGGATGTACGGGTTGAAAGCAATCAGCGCGGCTAACGGGTGGACAATCACCTTCACCGGATTAGCCATCGTCTTCACCGGTTTAGTGGTTTTGGCGGCTATCATGGCCAATATGGAGAGGTTTTTGGCACTGTGGGACCGGCGCGGCGAGCTTCTGGCAGGTTTCAAGCATCCACCGCGGAAACAGCCTTTCCTGGTTCAGGAACCCCGCACGGATCGCCCGGAAGCCCCAACGACAGATAAAACCCGGGTGCATTTGCCACTCGATCAGATAGAAGTGGCAGACCATTTTCATCTGATCACTAACAGGCTCGGCGAACCCTTTTCACTGGCACAACTTCTTGAAAAGGCCAGCAAACATGGCCTGTCAAGCCCGCACCGTCATCTCGATACATTTCTAAAGCTAGGAATCATCGTTGAGGATTCAGGCGATCGGCAAGGATTTTACACATGGGCCAACGACGTGGAGATTGTCCGTTCCAGTGCAGAGGAATAGCAATCGAGGTCCATTCTCATTGTTGACAGAACAGGGAGCTGCAATAGTGCACAGCAAGCGGAGTTGACCGGTTCATGGAGTATCTTCTGGATTTTTGGGGAAATACCGGATTCGGGCTGGCGGATTATCGCCACTTCATCATGATCGCCGTTGGAATCGTTTTCATCTACCTGGGAATAGTCAAACACTACGAGCCCCTGTTACTGGTTCCCATCGGTTTTGGAATTCTCATGGGCAACGTGCCGGTTTTCAAAGGGCTGGGGCTGGGGATCTACGAATCGGGAAGTGTGCTGAGTTATCTGTACTTTGGAGTGCATCAGGGGATCTACCCGCCTCTCATCTTCCTGGGCATCGGAGCCATGACGGACTTTTCCTACATGCTGGCGCAACCCAGACTGATGCTTCTCGGTGCCGCTGCTCAAGTGGGGATTTTCCTGACTTTTTTGGCCGCTCTGGCAATGGGATTTTTGCCCAGGGAAGCTGCTTCCATTGGAATCATCGGGGGGGCGGACGGCCCTACCGCCATTTTTCTGTCGGCAAAGCTCGCGCCTCATTTGGTGGGGCCCATTGCTATCGCCGCCTACTCCTATATGGCGCTGGTACCGGTCATTCAGCCTCCCATCATGTATCTTTTGACAACCAGGGAGGAGAGATTGATTCGGATGCCGGATCCGAGGCCAGTCAGCAGGAGAGAAAAGATCATCTTCCCCGTCATCGGTTTTCTTTCCTGCTGTTTTCTCGCACCGGCGGCACTGCCGCTTTTGGGCATGTTGTTTTTTGGTAACCTGTTGAAGGAATGCCTGGTTGCGGATCGGCTGGCGTTAACCGCTCGCACGGCTCTAATCGATATCGTGACTATTTTGCTGGGCATCACGGTCGGAGCCTCAACCCAGGCCGATGTTTTTCTTACCGCCAAGTCGGTGGGGATTTTCCTGTTGGGAGCCGCCTCATTTATGGTGGCAACCGCCAGTGGAATTCTTTTTGCCAAACTGGTGAACGTTTTTGCCACGAACAAGATCAATCCCATACTGGGAGCCGCCGGGGTATCCGCGGTGCCGGACTCGGCTCGGGTCGTCCAGCTGGTTGGAAACCGGGAAGATCCGGGCAATTATCTGCTGATGCATGCCATGGCACCCAATATAGCGGGGGTCATTGGATCTGCCATAGGAGCCGGCGTTCTTTGGTCCTTTATGATGTAGCCGTATGGCAAAATGAGCTTTCAGGATGGATATCGGAAGGTTCTAGATCAATCAGCCCAACCTGACGCTATGATTATTGGATCGTTGCAGAACAGGCCGGCAGGGGGTTTCGCCCAGCTTGACTTTGCACAAACCCTATAATACCCTAAGAGGGCCGAATCAAATGGGTTGCCGCACTGGAGAATCACCCCATCCGGCCTGTCTGGTGCGCACTTCTAATGCTGCTCTCCCGCTTGCTCAAGTTCCCACTTGGAGCGTAGTTGACAGTGGTTCTCGCGTTCCTCGCAGTCGTTGGCCGGCCTTGTCACGACGGCGTTAACCCATAAATGTGTGCAGGAGCGGTTTACATGGAGCAAAACGGCGTCCGGAGTTCAACCACCATAACCTACAGAACAGGAGGAGCAAACATGAGGAAACTTTTGGTACTGTTGACATTGGTCTTGGCATTTGCCGTGGTGTTTTCGACCACCCCGGCATGGTCTGAGGAAACCGTGAAGGTCGGCATCATCCTGCCTCTCACGGGAGCCCAGGCAGCCTTTGGGGAGATCGAAAGAAATTCTTTTGTGATGGCCGCGGAAAAAGTCAACGCAGCCGGCGGCATCAATGGTAAACAGCTGGAATTGCTGTTCGAGGACGATACCGGCAAGCCGGAGGTGGCCAGATCTGCTGCCGAGAAGCTTATCAGCAAAGACAAGGTGGTCATGCTCGGCGGCGGCTATGGGAGTTCAGAGACCTTCGCCATTGCAGGTGTGGCTCAACAGAACGGCATGCCGTTTCTGGTCAACACCGGTTCTGCCGACAAAATCACAGAGCAAGGCTGGGACTATGTGTTCCGTTTGAACCCCCCGGTGAGCGCCTACCCTGCGGCACTGGAAAGCTTCCTCACCGAAGTGGTGAAACCTGAATCCTGTGCCATTCTGTATGAAGACAGCGCCTTCGGCACCAGTGGGTCCAAGAATTTTGCCGAGACTGCCGAGCGGCTTGGCATCAAAGTTGTCATGATGGAGGGCTACTCCAAGGGCGGTGTGGATTTTAAACCGCTTCTGGTTAAGGTCAAGCAGGCCAATCCAGATCTTGTTTACATGATTTCCTATGTTATGGACGCCTCTTTGCTCATGACCCAGTCCATGGAATTGCGCGTCATGCCCAAGCTTTTTGTGGGGGGCGCCGCGGGTTTTACCCTGCCGGAATTTGTCAAAAACGCCGGCAATGCCGCCAATATGGTTTACTCGGCTACCCTCTGGTATGAGACCCTGCCTTATCCCGGTGCATCCGAATATTATGAGGAATATGTCAAACGATTCAACAAGCCCACCGAGTATCATGGAGCAGAAGCCTATGCGGCATGCCAGGTCATCGCCGATACACTGAAGCGCGCCAAGTCCTTCTCGGCGGAAGATGTGAAGACGGCCCTGGCGGAAACCGATATGGAAACCGTATTCGGTCCGGTCAAGTTTGTTTCCTATGACAAGAAGATCAATCAGAACAAACTGCCCACCTATCTCGTCCAATGGATCGACGGAAAACTGGAGCTCGTCTGGCCCAAGGACGTGGCAAGCAAACCCTACGTTTACCCAATCGATTGGGAAAAAGTTTGGCAATAGAGCAGGATATCACTGATCAGAGTCCGTCCCGCAATCCGGCGGGTAATCCATCCCCTCGACGGTCGTGTTTGCGGGACGGATGCTGACAACCCATTTCCCCAAATCACCTCTCCTACAGGATCTTGATCCATGGACGTTTTTCTCCAGACGCTGGTGGCCGGTCTGCTGATCGGCGGAATTTACGCCCTCATAGGCATTGGCATGACGCTCATCATGGGGGTGATGAAAATTATCAATCTTGCCCACGGCCAACTGATGATGGTCGCCATGTACATCACCTATGTCCTTTTCGAACAGTTTCACCTGGATCCGTATTTTGCTCTCCTGGTGGCCATGCCATGTCTTTTCGTCATTGGCGCGCTGCTGCAGAAATATTTACTGAATCCGTTGCTCAAGGTCGATTCCATACTGCCGGAAAACCAGGTGCTGATGACCGTCGGCATCGCGATGGTACTGACCGAAATCATTCGCTTCATATTTCGCTCCGATTATAGATCGGTCAAAACCGGCTACAGTACCGCAACCTTCTATATTGGGGGCATTTCCTTCAACATTGCCATGTTCATTGCTTTTGGCATTGCCGTGCTGCTTACCGTAGCGCTTTTTTTCTTCCTGCTCAAAACCGATGTTGGCAAGTCTGTTAGAGCCACTGCGCAGAACAAGGAAGCGGCACTGTTGATGGGCATCAACGCCGAATGGATCACCGTCCTGACCTACGGGTTGGGTTCGGCCCTGGCAGCTGCCGCCGGTACGTTGCTCCTGCCGATCTATTATCTGTTTCCGGATATCGGCGGGCCGTTCACGCTGAAAGCGTTTGTCATCACCATGCTGGGCGGTATGGGGAGCACCATTGGGGCCATTCTCGGAGGGGTGGTTTTGGGTGTGGCTGAATCCCTGGGAGCCACTTATATCTCGATGGCACTGAAAGATGCGGTGGCCATGGTCATCTTTCTGTTGGTTCTCATTTTCTTGCCGGGCGGTCTCAAGACATTGACCAAAATATAACATAAGGTACTGCTATGAAACGTATCAGCTGGCCAACGATCGTCGTCATTGCACTGCTTGTGCTGTTTCCCCTGGTGGTTCAATCCGACTACTATCGGCACATTTTCATCCTATCGCTCATGTGGGTGGTCATCGGCTCCGCCTGGAATCTTTTGGCCGGATACACCGGGCAGGTTTCATTCGGCCACGCCATCTTTTTCGGAACCGGAGCCTATACAGCCGGCCTGGGCGTGACCAAGCTGGGCATTTCCGCCTGGTGGGGAATGCTGCTGGGAGGCCCTGTGGCCTTGCTGGTGGGCCTCATTATCGGCTGGATTTGCTTTCGCCTGCGCGGACCCTACTTTGCCCTTGCCACCATCGCCATTGGGGAAATCTTTCGGCTGGTCGCCATCGATTGGCGAAGTATGACCGATGGCATGGATGGTATCCTGATCATTCAGTCTTTTCGCAGCAAGCTGCCCTACTATTATCTAGCCCTGGCCCTGGCGATAGCCTGTGTATTCGCCGTCTATCTGGTGCTCAGGTCCAAATGGGGCTACTATTTCGTGGCCATCAGGGAAGACCAGGACGTGGCCGAAACAATCGGGATAAGTTCTTTTCGCTACAAGAGTCTGTCGCTCATGATCAGTTCATATTTTACCGGCATGGCCGGGGCGTTCTACATGAACTACATGGCCTTCATCGATCCGCATGTGGTGTTTTCCCTGCACGATATTTCCATCATGGCCATCCTGGTGGCCATCATCGGCGGAGTGGGGACTCTCTGGGGGCCGGCCGTGGGAGCCTTTATCATGGTTTGGCTGCAGGAGATTTTTCGCAGTGCCTTCTTTGGCCTGCTGCCGCAATGGGTGAGTGAGGCGCACGTGTTGGTGTTTGGACTGCTGGTCATTTTTGTGATTCGCTACCTGGCCAACGGCATTGTGGGCGACTGGTCCAAAATCACCGGAGACTGGTTCAAGAAGAAACAACTTTCGTACTCGAGCAGCGGGAACTGAGCATGAACTTTTTCGAAACACAACACCTTACCAAGAGGTTTGGCGGTCTTATCGCCGTCAATGACCTGAGCTTCGGGGTGGAAGAAGGGGAGATTTTTGGCCTGATCGGTCCCAACGGGTCGGGCAAAACGACCGTGTTCAATCTGATCACGGGGTCTTATCCCATCACTTCGGGCACCATCCAGTTCAAGAATCACAGGTTGAATGGCTTGGCGACCTGGAAAATCTGTAAATTGGGAGTGGGCAGAACTTTCCAGGTGGTTAAGCCGCTGCGGCGCATGACGGTGTTGGATAATGTGATCGCTTCCGCCTTCAACCATACCGGTTCGCTCCACGAAGCCCGGGATAAGGCGCTGCAAGCTCTGGAGTTCTGTGATCTTATCGAGAAAAAAGACTATCCCGCCAAGGGACTGACCATCGGTGATCGCAAGCGCCTCGAAATCACCCGCGCACTGGCTACCGAACCGGCTCTTCTGCTGCTGGACGAGACTATGGCGGGGCTTACGCCGCAGGAGCAAACCGAGGGTGTGGAGCTGATTCGCAAAATTCGCGATGCGGGCATCACCATCATTATTGTCGAACACATCATGCATGTCATCATGAGCATCTGCGATCGAATTCTTTGCATCAACTACGGGCAGGAAATAGCCAGTGGCCTCCCGGCGGAGGTCGCCAACAATCAGGATGTGATCGAAGCATACCTTGGAAAGGACTAGAGCATGTTGCGGCTGGAACGGGTTGACGCGGGATACGGGGACATTCAGGTACTCTGGGATGTTTCGTTTCATGTCGATCGGAATGAGTTTGTGGTCCTGGTGGGTGCCAACGGCGCTGGCAAGAGCACGATCATGAAATGTATCTCGAGCCTCATCCAACCCACCCGCGGCGAAATTTGGTTGGAAGACCAGCGGTTGGACAGGGTTGCCCCCTATCGCATCAGTGAATTGGGAATCGCCCATGTGCCGGAGGGGCGCCAGCTTTTCCCGGAAATGAGCGTGCGTGAAAACCTGGAGATGGGGTCTTTGCCTGCCGCAGCCAAGGCCCACCGACAGGAGACGCTCGAGTGGGTGTTGGAGCTCTTTCCACGACTCCGTGAACGCCGCAGGCAAATGGCCGGAACCCTGTCAGGCGGCGAGCAGCAAATGTGCGCCATTGCCCGTGGACTCATGCTGCGACCAAAGGTGATGTTGTTTGATGAACCGTCCCTGGGGCTGTCGCCCCTCCTCACGCAGGAAATTTTCCGCCTGGTGCGCAAGATTCACCAGGAGGGAATGACGATTTTAATGGTTGAACAGAACGTCAAACAGACCCTGGCAATCTGCGACCGGGCCTATGTACTGGAAAACGGACGAGTCATAATGGAAGGCAAGGGGCGGGAACTCCTTGAAAACGAGGAAGTCAAGCAGGCTTTTCTGGGGATTTAATGATTCAGCCTGCCGCTGCTTGTCCACTGGGACAGCAAAGTGAGCCTTGTGCCGCTGCTTTGCTGCCCCGTCAAAATCCCTGCACTGTCTTGATGCGCTCCCGCCGCTCTATTCTCCCAGGTCGTGGAAGATCTGCCGCTTGTCGTCGCGATGATCCACCATGTAGAGGATCAAAGCCTTCCGGTTCAATTCTTCTATGATCTGCGGCATTTCTTCACGCTTGAGATCATACGCCCGCATGTAAACAACTCGGAATCCCGCCGGAACGCGTGCGTAGCTGCCCAAGATGCTGGCGATGCGGCCGCCGTGGCGGCGGATGATATCGGTGAGCTCCTTGATGGAGCCCGGTTTGTCTTCCAATTTGAAAGCGAACTGGATGCCCCTTTTCCCCAGACCGCTCAGGGAAATCAGCACGTTGAACAGATCATCGCGCGTAATTATGCCGACAACGTCGCCGCCCCTGTCCACCACTGGAACGCCGGAAATCTTGTGCTGCATGAGCACCTCGGCGGTTTCTTCCACGGTGTAGTCAGGCGGAACCGTGATGGGGTCCTTGGACATGATGTCTTTTACCTTCACTTTGGATATGAGGTAGAGCAATTCATGCACATCCAGGGTCGTCGCATCCGAAGCGGAGGCCCTCTTGATATCCGAATCCGAGACAACACCGACGAGCTTACCTTTTTTCAGAACGGGAAGCATCCGCACCTGGTGTTCCTTCAACAACCTCACGGCATGGGACATGGAATCTTCCACATCGATGGTGACAACTTTTTTACTCATCCAGTTCTTGACCAGCATCTTCGATCCTCCCTTGATTCACTCTTTTCAACAACCCCCGATCTTCACGTTGATGAGCAAGCTCGCCACCAGTTTATAACGGTTTCATCAATACTACAAGCAGGCTGTATTTTCCTTTCGGCACGATTCCTGACGGAGTTGGTCAACCGCCCTGAAACTCGTCATTTCGCATCAGCTCCCGCGCGTGGTCGAGCAAAATGAGTCGATCATTCAGGGTCGGCTCGTTCAACACAACCTTGTGAAGTTCCCGCAGGATTTTTCCCACTACAGGTCCTGGAGCGAGATTCAGCTCACCGATCAAGTCATGGCCGTTGACGACAAGATCTCTTATTTGCAGGGCCGCATCGGCTTTCATCTGGGAATGAACCCGGCGCCGCAACAATTCGATTTCTTGCAGCGAGTCCGACGGCACGCCCTTGGATAAACGGTCGGCATAGGCTAGATCGAGCAAGTCAGTCGTAAGCCCGATTCCCAGTTTGGCCAGCCAATGCCGTATTTGTGCGTCACTCCACGCGTGCCGGTGGGTTGAAATGTGGCTTTCAACCAGTTTGCTCACCTGCAGGGCCATTTTCTTGGGTGCCCGCCAGCGCATCAACACCTGTGCGGCGATCCGGGCGCTCAGTGATGCCTCGTCACGCAAAGAACCGGCGTTAAGAAGCTCCGGTTGCACGAGGACTGCGATATCGTGAAACAGGGCCGCCAGCCGCAGCCTGACGCGCTTTGGTGCGAACTGAACAGAGCGAAGCAGATGCTCGCAGGTCCTTTGATGTGCAGCCGCCTTGGCATGGTGTGGCGGACCTTGTGCAATTTCCGGCAGGATAATGCCGATGACTCCCGCTCGCCTCATCCATTCAAACGCTTCCAGGAAGGAATCGCCCACCAGCAATTTGAACATTTCCTCGCGTATTCGTTCGATGGCGACTGTTTTAAGGCCTTCCACTGCATTTTTCAACGCATCAAAAGTACGTGTCTCCAGGGAAAATCCATACACGCTCACGAAACGTCCAGCTCGCAGGGTGCGGATTGGGTCCTCCCGGAAGCGATCCGTTGCATCGCCAACCCCTCTCAATAATCCGGCTGCCACATCCTCCCTGCCGCCAAACGGATCGATCAGCTCCAGGGTCGGATAAGCCAGAGCGATTGCATTGACCGTAAAGTCGCGCCGCCCGAGCTCGGCAAGAATGCCCTCATGGCCTCTGCCGGCGTATGACGTCACTTCCACAGAGCGTTCTTCGGTAAGCACCTGCACCGTGCCGTGCCGAATCCCAACCGGGATCACTCGCTGGAACAGAGAGATAACGTCCCCGGGCAAGGCATTGGTTGCCAGATCCCAGTCTCTAGCCGGGACTCCCAGTAAGTAATCACGCACTGCACCACCGACCACCCACACGTCAAAGCCCGCATGGCGGATCTTGTCCAACAGTACCCGTACATCTGAGGGAATTGAGATTTGCTTTCGCTGCATGGCCACCATCCATTCACTGGCCCCGTTTACGAACCAACCGAAAAACGCGCTGCCATCTACTTTAGGCTTGATCTTTTTCCTCTCATCTTTATAATTTACCCTGAGTTTTCGACGGAAAGAAGCGAGCACACTTCTCAGTATAGTCACGAGGGGGTTGAAATGGAACCGAGTCAAGCTACTCATGTAATGGAAGAAGCCAATAGAATCATTGAAGATTTTCCCACGCAAAAATACCTTCTTTATGCAGCTCTTTTCACCATTGAAATCATACTTTGCTTCTGGGTTGCTTTGAAGCTCCTGTAGATCCAGAAGAAACCTGATAATCAGTAACCGAAACATCTTCACCCGATTGAGCAGCGGCATGATGAATCTCCTCCTTTTATTATTACTTCTTAGCCTGACCGGTCAGGTGCGGGGAATCCATGCCTTAAGTATGCGAGCGCCGTAGAAAAAGCGACAGAGTGATGCTGCAAAGGCCATGGGTTCCCGCCCATGGCCTTTTTGTTTCGTGCGCCCGGCGACTTCTTACAAAGAAAGGGGGTGATGGACATGGGGTTGGGTGGTCCAGCGGATTTGTCTAACGGCGAGACTCCAACGGACTTGGCCGGCTTGCGAGTTTTTCATGAAGGCGTGAAGAATCAGGACAATAGAGAGGAACAGACAATGAGTCGCAAAATACATATTTTTGACACCACCTTGAGGGATGGAGAACAGGTCCCTGGAGCCAAGCTGAACAAACGGCAAAAGATAGAGATTGCCCAGCAGCTGGCAAAATTGAACGTGGATGTGATTGAAGCCGGATTCCCCTGTTCGTCACCCGAGGACATGCAGGCGGTCAAAGCGGTGGCGGAACAGACCCAGGGGCCTGTCATCGCCGGGCTGGCCCGAGCGGTGCAACAGGACATTGATATCGCCTGGCAGGCGCTTCAGTTTGCTGAGCGTCCGCGCATTCATGTTTTTTTGGGTTCTTCCGACATTCACTTGCAGAAGAAGCTGCGGCGCGATCGGGAAGCCGGGTTGCAGATGTGTGTCGATTCGGTGCGCTATGCCAAGAAGTTGTGTGAGGATGTCGAATACTCGACGGAGGATGCGTCCAGGACCGACTTTGAATATCTCTGTCGCGTCATTGAGGCGGCCGTCAAGGCAGGGGCTACTGTAATCAACGTGCCCGATACGGTCGGCTATGCCATCCCTGAGGAATATGGGGAGACCATCAGAAAATTGCGCGAGAGCGTTCCCGCATTGGACAAAGTCATCCTCAGTGTGCACTGTCACAACGATTTGGGCCTGGCGGTTGCCAACAGCCTGGCCGCCATTCGAAACGGCGCCGATCAAGTGGAATGCACCATCAATGGTGTCGGAGAAAGGGCCGGCAACGCTTCCCTGGAAGAGATTGTGATGGTGCTGAAGACCAGGCACGCTGCCTTCGAGGCGCATACCGATCTGAACACGGAGGAAATCTATCGCACCAGCAGAATGGTCAGCAGGCTCATGAATATTCCGGTGCAGCCCAATAAGGCCGTTATCGGCTCGAATGCTTTTGCCCACTCGTCCGGTGTCCACCAGGACGGCATTCTAAAGGACAGAAGCACTTATGAAATCATGCGGCCCGAAGACGTTGGCATACGCAAACATGAATTGGTGCTGACCGCCCGCTCCGGGCGCGCTGCCCTGCGCCATAAACTGGGTGAACTGGGGTACGAACTGGATAAGGACAAGTTTGAAAGGGTCTACAATCGTTTCATCAACGTGGCGGATCGCAAGAAAGAGATCACCAGTGAAGATCTGACCAGTATTGTTGAAATAGAGCTCACCAAGGTCCCCGAAACTTTTTCCTTCCAGAGTCTGCAGATCATGAGTGGAAACACCATGGTGCCGCTTGCGTCGGTGACGCTGATCAAAGACGGCAGGGATTTGACCGATGCTGCCGCAGGAAACGGTCCGGTTGATGCGGTATTCAACTGTATCGAGCGAATCGTTGAACAGCAGGGAAAGCTGCGCGATTACGACCTCAAAGCCGTAACCATGGGACGTGATGCTCTGGGTGAAGCGATGGTGAGAGTGGAAATCGAAGGGGTACTGTATTCGGGCATCGGGACCAGTCCGGATGTTATCGAGGCAAGTGCCCGGGCTTACCTGAACGCCTTCAACCGTTTTTTTGCCAATTCGCATTGAGCTCCATCCTCTGAGGCGATTGCCTTCGGGCAGGTTGAATCGATCGGTGCATTTGGCGTGGCAAGATCCAGCGCCCATGCTGCCGGGTTTCATCACAGGCTTGGCGTGATGAAACCCGGCCTGCCAGGTTTTTCGTGTCACGGCGTTGCCCTTACTCCCGCGGCGACCGACGGGATTTATTCTGCCCGGTAAGCCCCCCTTACCCCTTGAGTGCAGTTCCACACAACAGAGTGTCTAAAAGGCAGCGGACTTACGAGCGTGTAGATTGGGTTTCGCGGCGCTGCACCCGACAAAATTCGGCCACGTAATGGTGTGGCGCTGTACTTGATGAGAGGGGGAGGGTCTCGCGCGTGATGCGGGGCCATGCGGGTCACTGTCAGCTGGGCGAGGAAAGGACGCAAGCCCTGCGGCAGGGTTAGGCACAACCAACCTGTGCGCAGGAATTGATGCAATGTGCTGGGATTGCCGGTTGGGCTTGCCTTCGTACCGAGGTTTTTCTATATTTGCGCCATGACAAGCTTGATACGAATATCATTGGGATTTTTATTTATTTTACTCGGGCTGGCCGGATTGCTGTTGCCTGTGCTGCAGGGAGGCCTTTTTCTTGTCATTGGCATACTGCTCCTGGCTTGCGACATTCCTCTGTTTGCCAGACTGCTCTGCTGGATTGAAAATCGCCATCCACGACTACAAAAGCCATTTAATAGACTCCGCAGTTTTTCAGCTCGTACGGGCAAGGAAGTTCCGCCCTGTGAATCGAGTGAGGATTAATCATCTAACGCTGCTCATCTTCCAGTTCCTCTGCCATGAAGGGCAGAGGCGAATGTTTCATATCATTTAAAAAATCCTGATATTCGACGCTGTAGATATAGAGCATCACCATAGCAAAGGTTAAAATGAGCGGCCCGTACAGGATCCCCGACAGCCCAAAATATTGAACGCCGCCTATGATGGCGAGAAAGATATAGAAAGGAGACAGATTATTTTCTCCACGCATAAGGAACGGCCGCAGAAAATTATCGATGGATCCAACCAGGACCACTGACCACACGAGCAGAAAAATTCCCGACTTCCATGAGCCAAGCAGGAGCAGATAGATGACGGCCGGGCCCCAGACTAGAGCCGTGCCGATCACTGGTATGAGGGAAGAAAACCCCATCACTGTTCCCCAAAAAAGACCCGGTATCCCTACGATGGCCAGTCCGATCCCACCGGCCAGCCCCTGACAAAGTGCGGTCAGAAAACTGCCCAGCAGGACGGAACGTGCCACCAGCCTTACCCCTTCAAAGATCTTGTCTTCCTGCTCTTCCCTCAAGGGAGAAAGATACTTTATCTTTTCGATCATTCCTCCGCCGTCTCGAACCACATAGAAGACCACAAAAATCATGACGAAAAAGTGTGATATCTTGCCGGCAACATTTTCCAGAATGCCGGCTGCGTTTATTAGGGCAAACTGACCAAAGCCTCTGGTGAAATCAAGAAAGCCGGACTGCAGATCAATCTTTTGCAGATCCACAAATGACAAATGCCGTTTTGTCCATTGCTCAAGCTGCAACACGTCCATTTTTTCCAACAGCTTGTTGAGATTTCCTTCGCTTACCCAGGCGTTCAACCGGCTCATTGTTTCAAGACCCTGATTGACCAGGGCGGAGATGAAAAAAAAGACGGGCAGGGCAATCAAAAAGGTGAGCACGAACACAACGGTTAATGCCGCCAGATTTTTTCTCCCGCCATAAAGACGCACCAGCCGAACGTGCAGAGGATGCAGCAGGGAAGCAAAAACCACGGCAAAGATGAGAGTCTCGAGAAACGGACGGAGTGTCAGGTAGGCCAGAAATAGTGAGAAGAAAAGCAGAACCAGCAGGAAGGGACGATGTCCGGTATTGTCAGATTTGGTTTTAGGTCCGTCCGAACCGATCATATTTTACTTCTCTTTCCCGCAACGATCAATTGAGTCGAGCGGCTTTGTTCAGATAGTATTCCGCCTTGGAACCGTCCTGCAGCTCTTTGAAGAGTTCTGCTTTTAACAGGTAGACTTCTCTTAATTTTCTGGGATTGTCCTGGAACAGGATTTCGGCCTTGTTGGCGAATTCCAGGGCCTTACTGTGGGAGCCCTTCATCTTCCAGGCACGGGCCAAACCGAAAAACGCTTCGCCGTTATAGACATCCACTTGAATGGCCTGTTCCAATGGAGCAATCGCATTGTCGGGGTCTCCCTGGCTGAGGGCCCTTTGGGCCTGATCCACCAGATGCATTGAAGCCAGATACTGTGGATCATCGGTCACTCCGGCGGGCTTGGCGGCGGAGGGGCGTGCGGCGTCCATTGCGGCTTCAGTTGATTTTCGCGGCATATCGGCTTCCCTGATTTCTGCCGGAGCTCTAAGGATGGGATGTTGCGAGGGGGCCGGCCGCGGCGCTTCGTGTCCGGTTGGTTGGGGAATTGTGCTGGGAGGCGGCGGGGTTTGCCCTTCAGGAGGGATATAGATCGCTCGTGAGGGTGCACAGGCCACAAGCCAGCCAGCTATGAGTGACAACAGGAGCCATTTCAGACAGGGACCATAATGATCTGCAAACGTATGAATTCTTCTCATCCGGCTTGTTCCTTCCTCAGCGTGCGCCCGGCAGCGACGATTCAATATTGGGCGTGGAGCGTGCAATAAGCCTCTGGAACGCGATTGTCCAGAAAGTATTCCGGCCTCCTATCGGGGCAGGCTTTGGTCGCCAGCATTTCACTCTGGGTACAGACATATCGTTCCACAACTCCCGGGGGAATGTGGAACTGCTGATGACGAATCCGGGGGCGAATTTCATTCACGAATCTGGCCCAGATTCTGGCAGCGCCTTGTGCCCCGCTCAAATGTGTTGAACGGTTGTCATCAAAACCGACCCAGACCAGCACCAGCAGGTCCGTGGTATACCCGGCAAACCAGGAGTCTCTGTAATCGCTGGTAGTTCCTGTTTTTCCGGCACATGGAAAGTTCACTCCAAGACGCTTCAGAATCGTTGCAGTACCGTCCTGCACCACTCCCTGCAGGATGTTGGTAATGATAAAACATCGAGCCGGGGTCGTCACGGTGATCAAGTCGACGTTTCTGCGCTGCTGGATCTCCCCCGCTTCGCTCACCACCTCTTTTACAGTCAACAGGTGCGGTTTCTGCCCATCATTATCGAGGGTGGCGTACGCACCTGCCAGTTCGAGGGGAGTGATCTCGAAGGCACCCAGCGCCAGAGAAGGGTAGGGCTTCAACGGTGATTGGATACCCAAGCTGCGCAGGGTCTGAATGATGTTATCCAGGCCTGTTGCCATCGCCAGGCTGACCGTTGCTGCATTCAACGAGTCTTCAAGGGCCGTGCGAAAGGTGACCCGTCCACGATAGCGGCCGTTGTAATTTTTGGGCGCCCAGGCGGTCCCACCGATGGAATAGGTCTTCAACTCGTCGGGCAGCCAGCTCACCGGCGTGAATTCATCCAGGGCGCGCAAGTAAACAAAGGGTTTAATTGCGGAGCCTGGCTGCCGATGTGCATAGAGGGCCCGATTGAAACTGCTTTCCGCGTAATCTCGACCTCCGATCAACGACAACACCGTGCCGGTCTTGGGCTGGACGGCGATGAGCACCGCCTGCAGAGCTTCCTTGGGGGAATTGGATGTCAGCTTGGGATGCGTTTTCTCAAGCTCGGCCAGGCCCTCGCTCACGGCTTTTTCCGCAGCCAGAGAAATTTCCGGAACCAGCGTCGTGTAGATGTTCAGCCCGGTAGTTTCAAGCACCGTGGGTGAGTAGAGCTCCTGCAGTTGCTGACGGACGTAATCGACAAAATAGGGGGAAAACTTGAGGGGAAGATGAGATTTGGCAATTCGCAAAGGCTGGCTGCGTGCCGATCGATATTGTTCGGAGGAAATCTTACCCAAATCCAGCATGCGCTTCAGTACCACATTGCGGCGTTCCTTGGCGGATTCCGGGTTTTTTGTCGGCGAATAGCGGTTCGGCGCACGAATCAATCCGGCCAGAGTGGCAGCTTCGGCCAGGTTCAAGTCCTGCACATCGCGGCCGAAATAATAGCGTGCCGCTTCTCCCATGCCGTGAATGGCGACACTCCCCCTCTGCCCCAGATAAATTTCATTCATATACATCTCAAGTATTTCGTCCTTCTGGTAGAGTGCCTCTATAATGAGAGCCATGCTGGCTTCTAGAACTTTTCGTTTGATGCTTCGCTCGGGTTCGAGGAAATAGTTTTTCACCAGTTGCTGGGTTATGGTAGAGCCGCCCTGGACGACCCTGCCGGCCGCCAAATCAGCCCATAAGGCACGCGATATCCCCCACCAGTCTATGCCCGGGTGTGCGTAAAAGCGGTGATCCTCGATGGCTACCACCGCCTCGGTCAGTTCCGGTGGAACCTGCTTGATGTTGATCAGCAGGCGACTTTCCCGCTCTGGTCCATAAAGTCTTGCGATCTCCGTTGGTTCCAATTCGATGATGGCAATATTGCCGCGCTCCCCCTCGATGCGGGCCAGGTTGTCATTGGCAAAGACAAACCTGACCCGCTGTTGAGGCAGCGTTCGCCCGGGAAAACGAAATGCCCGCAAATGGACCGCAAGATTGTTCTGACGGACCTTGTATTCGCCTGGCTGTAACGGCTCCCTGTAAGCCTCCTGATAGCGGCGCAGATCCAGCATCGCCTTCAGATCGGAAAGGGCAAGGGTGTGTCCCGGGTAGATTGGGAGGGCCGCCGAAAACACTCTGGATGGTACGCTCCACTTACGCGTTGCAAAGCGGTTTTGTACCTCCATGTAGAGGTACAAAAAGTAGCCGGTCGCCACAACGCTCATGATGAAGGCGGCAAGAGTAAGAAGTTTCCACCAAAAGAGCTTCTTTGTTTTCTTCTTTTTTCTGGTTCTGACCATTCCTGCAGAAATACCTTCAGTGATCGTTAAGGTGCGCTGACTTATACACGGAAACACTCATGGACGGATAAGCCGCGCTGAATCATGATTTCCTGGCCAGCCTGACGACGCACTCGATATGCGGCGTATGGGGAAACAAATCAAAGGGTCGCACCGTTTCAACGACATACTGGTCCGCCAACAGTTCCAGGTCTCTGGCCAGGGTCGAGGGGTTGCATGATACGGTGATGATTCGCTTCGGGGCCAGTTCCTGCAGGACCCGGACGACTTTGGGATGCATCCCGGCTCTGGGAGGATCCGTTATCACCACATCAGGATCTCCACCACCCTGGGATGAACTGCGAGCTTCTCTGATCACATCTTTCAGATCGCCGACGCGAAAGGTGCAATTCTCCACCCCATTCAGTTGACAGTTTTGGTAGGCGTCTTGAACAGCTTCCTCCACCACTTCGAATCCTACTACTCTGCCCACGCGCGATGCAATGAAAAGAGCGATGCTGCCGGTTCCGCAGTAGAGGTCCCACACCGTCTCTTTTCCCGAAAAGGCACCCAGCTCAAGCACCGCCTCGTAGAGCTTTTCGGCTGCCAGCGGGTTGGTCTGAAAAAAAGAGTGCGCCGAGATCTGAAAGCGAAGATCTCCCAATCGCTCCTCTATGAATCCAGGTCCCATCAGTATGCGGCTTCTATCTCCAACCGCCACCTGCGCCTTCTTTTCGCTGACCGAGTGAACTATGGTCGTTATCTGCGGAAATTTTGCAGTAAGGTGTGCCGCCAGGGCGTCTACGACCTGCCTTTCGTCCTTATGAGGTGCCGTCAAGAGATGCACGAGGGTCTGGTGAGTGCGCTTCCCCTCACGAATAACCAGGAAGCGCCAGAATCCCTGATGATTGTCTGTGCCGTATGCCGGAAGACCGCCTGACCGGCACCAGTCCCGAACTTCCTGCAAAATCTCAACGCCCTGGGGCGACTGCAGAAAGCATTGCTCCACATTGAAAACCTTATTGAAGCTCCTTGGTACATGGAGTCCCAGAGCAAAAGATTTGTTGCAGCGCAGTTCACCCTGGGCAATTTCTTCGGGTGCAAGCCAGCGGCGGGAGGAAAAAGTGAACTCCATCTTATTCCGATAATAGATAGTCTCAGGAGCCGGGCAGGTCTCCTGCACCTCTATCGCAGAAGCTTCTTCTCCGGGCAGGTTGCGCAGGCATTCCTGGACATGCAGGCGTTTCCAGCGTATTTGCTCAGCATAGGGCAGATCCTGCCATTTGCACCCGCCACAGTAGTGGAAATGGCGACAAAAAGGTGGGCAATAAGCGGGCGATTGAGCAGCCAGGCCAACCACATAAGCCTCCGCGTACTGGCGTTTTCTACGCGTAATTCGCACCTTGACGCGTTGGCCCGGCAATGCATGTTCCACGAACACCACATAGCCGTTCACATATCCTATCGCCTTGCCGCCAAAGGCAAGTTTTTCAATGGATAATTCCAGTTCGGACCCTTTTCGTATGGCCTGCATCGGCTTGTCGCTGCTCATCCTGTTAAGTCTACTGTGAAGTTGAAAGAATACCAATACGCTGTTTTTGCTTTTTCGAAAAGACCCGGCTCACCAGTTTGCCATTTCTCAACTTTTCTTTGCCAGTGGGCTGTGCTAATAAACAGCTCGGAGGCGGCTCCATGGGGTTTGAGCAGATCAGAGCGCCGACAACCGGACTCGACGCCGATTCGGGCGGTATGGCAGACGGCTGCGGGCGAAACCGCTCGACCCGCGTTTTCCCATGGCGCACTTCAGCCCCTCGCAGTCGCTTGATTTCATTAAACACAACCGAAGGGTAGAAATCCAGGCATGTGGTTGAATCAAATTCGTATCTACGGACATCTGATCAAGTTCAGCCATACCATATTTGCCCTACCTTTTGCCCTGGCCGCAGTCCTGCTGGCACACCGCCAACACCCCGTCAGCTGGTTCAGCCTGTTTTGGATCATATTGGCCATGGCCGGGGCACGCTCAGCGGCAATGGGGTTCAACCGACTGGCCGATTACCAATATGACAGGATCAACCCGAGAACCGCCGGTCGGCCGCATGCCACAGGGCAGATCAGCAAACAGGCGCTCATCATCTTCATTACGCTTTCGTCCGCACTGCTGATAATAAGCGCCGGCATGCTGGGCAAATTATGCTTGCTATTGTCCGTACCACTCCTGCTCATCCTTTTTTTCTATTCATTCACCAAGCGATTCACCTCCTGCTGTCATTTGTTTCTGGGGTTCGCCATCGGTCTGGCTCCCCTTGGAGCGTGGATTGCCGTGACCGGAAGCATCGACGTACGCATACTCCTCCTGACCGCAGCGCTTATGACCTACATCGCCGGTTTTGATATACTCTATGCGTGTCAGGATGTTGACTTTGACCGTGAGGCCCGGTTGTTTTCCATCCCAGCCCGCTGGGGGATCGACTCAGCGCTGCAGGTTTCGTCTCTGTTGCATGCCCTGGCATTTCTGGCGCTGCTGGCACTCTATTTTGCCTTTGACCTGGGTATGGTCTACCTGGTTTTTCTGGCCGTCATCAGTTTTCTCCTGGTTTTGGAGCACAAGCTGGTGCAGCCGCATCGTCTGGATAAGATCAATATCGCTTTCTTTCATGTAAACAGTGCCATATCGGTATTACTGTTCCTGGCCGTCTTCACCGACACATGGATATTTTGAGATGACAACAGCGTATCAAAATCTCGGCGAATTTATTCAGGCTCTCCGCCAAGCTGGAGAGCTGCTTGAAATTAAGGCGCCCGTTTCCACCCATCTTGAAATCACCCAGATCACCGACTTGGCATCCAAGAGCCCAGGCGGGGGCAAGGCCCTGCTGTTTCGAAATGTTCAGGATTCCCGCTTTCCCGTGTTGACCAACGCATTCGGAAGCGACAGGCGGATTTGCCTGGCTCTCGGTGTTCCGAGTCTGGATGCACTGGCGGGGCGTCTGCAGAAGTTTGTGCAAATGGAGCCGCCTAAATCGTTAAGCGACACGTTTCGGCTACTGCCCATGGGAATGGACATTTTGAACATCATCCCGCGCAAGCTGAAAAGGAAGGCTCCCTGCCAGGAAGTTGTTTACCGCGGCAATCAGGTAGACCTCTCGCGCCTACCGGTTCTGACCTGCTGGCCCCAGGACGGCGGACCTTTCATAACGCTGCCGGTTGTTATCACGCGTAGTCTCACAACGGCAAGACGCAACGCCGGTATGTACCGAATGCAGGTTTTTGATGATCAGACGACGGGGATGCATTGGCACATCCATAAGGACGGCTCACACTACTACCAGGAATATCTCAAGGCGCGCCAACGCATGCCCGTTGCCGTGGCCATCGGTACCGATCCCGCCACGACTTATGCAGCCACGGCTCCTCTGCCGCGAGGCCTGGATGAAATTGCCTTTGCCGGGTTCATTCGCCGCAAACCGGTTCCCATGGTTCGTTGCCTGACGGTTGATCTGGAAGTTCCTGCAGAAGCCGAGTTTGTTTTGGAAGGCTATGTGGAGCCCAATGAACTGAGGATTGAAGGCCCATTCGGCGACCATACCGGATACTATTCGCTGGTGGACAAATATCCGGTATTCCATGTGACCGCCTTAACCCATCGACGCTCTGCGGTGTATCATGCAACTGTTGTCGGTCGCCCTCCCATGGAAGACTGCTACCTTGCCAAGGCCTCGGAACGCATCTTTCTGCCCCTTTTGAAAACCGTCATGCCGGAGATAGCAGACTTTTGGATGCCCTGGGAAGGGGTTTTTCACAATGTTACGGTCATTGCCATCAACAAGGAATATCCGGGGCATGCCAGGCGTGTCATGAGCGCCATTTGGGGCCAGGGGCAAATGAGCTTCTGCAAGATTGCCGTCCTGGTCGACGCAGACGTTGATTTAAGCCGTCCGGATCAGGTTTTTTCAACCATTTTGAATGAACTGGACGTGGAAACTGATTTGTATATTACGGAAGGAGTTCTGGATGTTCTGGACCACAGCGCTCCAGAGCCCATGTTTGGCGGGAAGCTGGGGATTGACGCGACGCGCCGTGTGGCCGGCGAAAGACCCCGCCACGCGCCGGAATATCCCGCAAGCGAGCCGTCGCCGGATGACATCGAACGGGCGGTGAAAGAAGTATCGAATCTTTTCACAGCCGCCTATGCACCCGGACTTCAGACGCACAACCGTATTCTTTTGCTGAATTTCCATAAGGACGGTAGAGCAACCGGACGTCAGCTGGCCGGCAAACTACTCACCCACCCTGATCTGGCGGCATTTTCCATCATCCTCCTGTGCGACGACGGCATAGACCTGAAAAACAGTTCACACGTGCTCTGGAAGGCCTTTAACAACGTGGACCCCAAGCGCGATATCGTCAAAAAGAACCGCCGTGTCGTCATTGACGCCAGCAAAAAAGGGCGCGAGGATGACCACCATCGCCCCTGGCCGGACGACATCGTTATGGACCAGGAAGTGGTCGAGGGGGTCAAAAAGCGCGCCTCCGAACTCGGAATAGAAGAGTTTCTGCCCCATTGAACGCGGCTGCAAGACTGACCCCTCTCCTGGTCCGACAACGCTGTCGGCGCTCTAATGGCTGCTATCGTTCGGGCTCGGTATGAGTCACCACCAGTTCGTCGTTTTGCACATTGACATGAATGGTTGAGCCGTCCGGCACGGATCCGGCGATCAACGCGCGGCCGATGCGGCTCTCCAGTTGGTGCTGGAGATAGCGCTTCAAAGGCCTGGCCCCATAGACGGGATCGTAGCCGGCTTTGGCGATGAACTCGCGGGCACCGTCGCTTATGTCCAACTTGATGCGCCGGTCCTTGAGGCGCCTGGTCAAATCCTGAGCCAGCAGGCCGACGATCTGTTTCACTTCGTCCAGGGTGAGTGGCTTAAACAAAACAATGTCGTCGACCCGATTGAGGAATTCCGGCCTGAAATGCCGCCTCAGGTCCTTCATCACGTGGTCGCGCGCTTCCTGAGAAATCTCCCCTTGGTCCGTCACTCCTTCCAACAGGTAGTGTGATCCGATATTACTGGTCATGATGATGACCGTGTTCTTGAAATCAACGGTGCGTCCTTGTGCATCGGTGGCCCGACCGTCATCGAGGATCTGCAGCAGGACATTGAAGACGTCCTGATGTGCTTTCTCGATTTCGTCAAAGAGAATAACGCTGTAGGGTTTGCGCCGCACCGCTTCGGTCAGCTGGCCGCCTTCCTCGTAGCCGACATACCCCGGGGGAGCTCCAATCAGGCGCGATACGGTGTGTCTTTCCTGGTATTCACTCATGTCCACACGCACGATGTTATCTTCGGAGTCAAACAGTGCTTCGGCCAGGGTCTTGCCCAGTTCGGTCTTGCCCACGCCGGTCGGGCCGAGAAAGATGAATGATCCGATGGGGCGCCTGGGATCCTTGATGCCGGACCTGGCTCGCAGCACAGCATCGGCCACCAGTTGCACGGCTTCGTCCTGCCCGATCACGCGCCTGTGCAGGATTTCATCCAGGCGCAGGAGTTTGTCGCGTTCTCCCTCAACCAGTTTGCTCACAGGGATGCCGGTCCAGCGCGAAACGATATCGGCAATCTCTTCCTCCGTCACCTCTTCCCGCAACAGGCGACTACCGCTCTGCTTGCTGGCCAGGCGTTCTTCTTCACTTTTCAGGCGCCGTTCCAGCTCCGGCAATTCGCCGTGGCGCAACTGGGCCACCAGGTTTAAATCGTAAGCACGCTCCGCCGCTTCGATGCGGTGCCGCGTCTTCTCGATTTCCTCACGCAGGGCCTGAACTCTTTTGATGCCTTGCTTTTCTGTTTCCCACTGGGCCTTCATGGCGTCGGCTTTGGCGCGGATTTCAGCAAGTTCCTTGCGCAATGCCTCGAGCCGTTCCTGACTCGCCCTGTCGCGCTCTTTCTTGAGGGCCGCTTCCTCGATTTCCAGTTGCATGACCCGTCGGGTCGCTTCATCCAGATCGGCGGGCATCGAATCGATTTCGGTGCGAATCATGGCGCAGGCCTCATCGACCAGATCGATTGCCTTATCCGGCAAAAAGCGGTCGGTGATGTATCTGTTGGACAAGACAGCGGCCGTCACCAGTGCACTGTCCTGAATCTTTACGCCGTGATGCACTTCGAAGCGTTCCTTGAGCCCCCGCAGGATCGAAATGGTATCCTCGACGCTCGGCTGATCTACCAGCACCGGCTGAAATCGCCTTTCCAAAGCGGCGTCTTTTTCTATGTATTTGCGATATTCGTTGAGAGTCGTTGCGCCGATGCAGTGCAGTTCTCCACGAGCGAGCATGGGCTTGAGCATGTTGCCCGCATCGATGGCACCTTCCGCCTTGCCGGCCCCGACGATGGTGTGCAACTCATCGATGAACAGGATGATCTGTCCTTCAGATTCCTTGATTTCCTGAAGGACCGCCTTGAGTCGTTCTTCAAACTCGCCGCGATACTTTGCGCCGGCAACCAGGGAACCCATATCGAGGGCAAACAGGGTCCTGTTCTTGAGTCCTTCGGGGACATCCCCGCGCACGATACGATGAGCCAGTCCCTCGACAATGGCCGTCTTACCAACGCCGGGATCACCGATCAACACTGGATTATTCTTGGTCTTTCGACTGAGGATGCGGATCACACGGCGAATTTCCGAATCCCGGCCGATTACGGGGTCCAGCTTATTGGTCCTCGATTCTTGCACCAGGTCCCTGCCGTACTTTTGCAGGGCCTCGTAGGTGGTTTCCGGAGACGCACTGGTGACGCGCTGGTGGCCGCGCACCGAGGTCAGGGTCTTGAGCACCAGATCGCGTGTGACTCCAAACTGCTGTAGAATTCGCCCGGCCGGGGTTGCACTTCCCTCGCCCGCGAAGGCGAGCAGCAAATGTTCAACCGACACATACTCGTCCTTCAGGTGATCGGCTTCATCCTGAGCCTTGGCGAGCAGCGTATTCAGACGCTGCGTGATGTAAACTTTGCCGGCTTCCACTCCCGGTCCGCTTATGCGCGGTTTCCTTTCAAGCTCCTCTTGCACCCGCCGGTGCAACTCATCGACGGGGATTTCCATTCTTTTAAGAAGGCCCGGTACCAGTCCTTCCGGTTGTTCGAGCAGCGCCAGCATCAGGTGTTCGCCATCCACCTCGACGTGGCCGTAACGGATGGCTTTGGTCTGAGCCTGTTGCAGTGCTTCCTGTGATTTGACAGTGAATTTATTGAGATCCATCTCCTTGGGTGTTCCTCCTTTGGTATATTAATTGTCGCCCTGGGTCGAAGCGCGATGCAGTGTAGATGAAAACGGCATCCCGATGAATTCAACCCGGGCGGACGCGTCGATGCGCCGTGTACCAACGATGGGAGGTGCTGCTGAGCATTATTCCCCCATCAGCTCCTGCAGCTTCTCTTCCAGCTCTTCGATGCGCGTCATCAATTCCAGCACGAGCCCAATGCCCGCATAATTGATTCCCAAATGATTGCGCAGTCGGATGATTTTTCTAATCAGGGGCACCACTTCCAATCTGAATATGAATTCCCCTCCGGCGTGTCCACTCGGGTCAATGAGACCAAGATGCACGAAACGTTCGATCAATTCCGGATGTATGCCGCACCGTGATGCCACCTCGGTCGTGTTCAGATAAGGAGCAACCCCTGGGGTCCTCCTCAACCGAACCATGAGATATTGGCGTTTTTCAACCATGGGGACCTGTCCTCCTCTAAATCAACGCCTCGGGTTGAATTGCGAAGTTTTTGCGAGCTCTTCGAACAATTCCTGTTCACGCTGGGAGGGCTTGGTTGGTACGACGACCGTCACCACCGCGTAAAGATTCCCGGCAGTCCCTCTGGAACCGGGCATGCCCTTCCCGCGGAAACGAAGTTTCCTGCCGTTTTGGGTACCGGGCGGCACCTTCAGCGTGAGTGGACCGGAAAGTGTCGACAGCTGCACTTCGGTTCCAAGGACGGCTTCCCACGGCGTTATGGGGAGATCCATGTACAAATCCCTGCCTTCCAGTCGATAGATGGGATGAGGGTCTATCTCGACTTTCAAGAGCAGGTCCCCTCGGCGGCCCCCTCCCGACCCTTCACCGCCCTGTCCGCTCAGGCGGATCTTCTGGCCGGGGAGAATACCCGCGGGTATTTTGACCTCGTAACTCTTTTCCTGAACGGAAACCCTTCCGTCTGGAGTCAGGCTTTGGGTTTGCAGGGTGATGGGTTTGGTCGCTCCATGATAAGCATCTTCCAATGATATCCTCACGGTGGCTGACTGATCAACCCCGTCCTGGCGCCATACCGGCCTCTGTCGAGGACCGCCGCGGCGGGTCTGATGAAAGCCGCCGGCACCGCCGAAAAGCGCTTCAAAAAAATCGCTGAAGCCTCCGGCCCCCGACCATTCAAATCCCGCGGGGCCTGCTCCTGCGCCTGTGCCGAAGTCAAAATGAGTCTCCCATCCCGGTGGGGGCCTGAAATCCTGACCATCCTTCCAGTGGGCGCCAAGCTGGTCGTATTTCTGGCGTTTATCAGGGTCTTTCAATACCTCGTAGGCTTCCCCAAGCTCTTTGAATTTTTCTTCCGCGTCCGACGCCTTGTTGACATCCGGATGGAGCTTTCTGGCAAGCTTGCGGTAAGCCCGTTGGATCTCCTCCTGGGTTGCGGTTCGAGGCACCCCCAGTATTTCGTAATAGTCTCTGAATTTTACTGCCATATTTCCCCGCTCAAACCTCTTTTGGTGGTTCTGCTGCAAATCTGTCAACCAGGGACCGATGATCATCCGCGCCACGCTGCTGCCGGCACGGGGGATAACGCAGGAACTGACGAATACATGTGCCGGTCCCGTATGCGTTGAAGCGGTGTGCGGATGAAGACTAGCTATGGAACGTTGCAGTACAAAAGTCAAGGCCGAGGGCCAAAGCCCAATGGGCGGCCTGCCGCCTCGCACCAAGCGGTTATTGGGCCGTCTGCACGTTATTCTTATTTTTCGGTATATTCGGCGTCAATAACGTCTTCCTCTTCTCTGGGCTTCTGCTGGCCCGGCTGCTGGCCGCCTGCTCCCGCCTGTTGATACGCAGCCGCAGCAATCATCTGCAACGCCTGCTGCAGGTCGCTGGCCAGCTGCTGATAACGCTCCTTACCTACGCTTTCATCTTTTACGGCCTTGCGGGTTTCCTCTATGAGCTGCTCCGAGCGCGCCTTTTCATGGGCGGGGACTTTATCGCCCAGGTCGCTCATGGTGCGCTCCAACTGATATGCCAGACCGTCCGCCTGGTTTCTGGCCTCGATCGTTTCCCGCCGCTTCCTGTCTTCCGCGGCGTGGGATTGAGCATCGTTAACCATACGCTCCACTTCATCCTTGGGCAGGTTGGTCGATTCCGAAATGGTGACTCTTTGTTCCTTGCCGGTCTCCTGGTCACGTGCCGTGACATTGAGTATCCCGTTGGCGTCAATATCGAAGGTCACCTTGACCTGCGGAATTCCCCGCGGGGCAGGGCGAATGCCTTCCAGCCTGAAACGTCCCAGCACACGGTTATCCCTTGCCATTTCCCTTTCCCCCTGAAGGACCACAATGTCGACCGCCGTCTGGTTGTCTTCCGCGGTGGAAAAGATTTCTTCGCGCCGTGCCGGGATCGTTGTGTTGCGCTCGATGAGTCTGGTCATCACCCCACCCAACGTCTCGACGCCAAGGGAGAGTGGTGTCACGTCCAGCAGCACCACATCTTCCACTTCTCCTTTAAGTACCGCCGCTTGGACTGCTGCGCCGACGGCCACCACCTCGTCCGGATTGACACTCATATTGGGCTGTTTTCCTCCCGTCAGCTTTTTGACCAACTCCTGGACCGCGGGAATGCGTGTGGATCCGCCCACCAGAATGACTTCATCAATGTCCTTGGCGGTCAATCTGGCGTCCGCCAGGGCCTGCTCCACCGGTTTCATGCAGCGCTGCACCAGATCATGGGTCAAGTCCTCGAACTTGGCTCGCGTCAACTTCATCACCAAGTGCTTGGGACCGGTGGCATCAGCGGTGATGAAAGGCAGATTGACCTGGGTTTCGGTGGCGCTTGAAAGCTCCACTTTGGCTTTTTCCGCAGCCTCGTAAAGTCGCTGGAGCCCCTGTCGATCTTGTCTGATGTCAATTCCTGCGTCTTTCTTGAACTCGTCCGCCAGCCAATCGACGACCCGCTTATCAAAATCGTCGCCGCCCAGATGCGTGTCGCCCGATGTGGAGCGTACTTCACAGACTCCTTCTCCGACATCCAGGATGGAGACGTCAAAGGTCCCACCACCCAGGTCGAACACAAGGATGGTTTCGTTTTTCTTCTTTTCCAGCCCGTAGGCCAGCGCTGCAGCAGTGGGCTCGTTTATGATGCGCAGTACTTTGAGCCCGGCGATTTCTCCGGCATCCTTGGTGGCCTGGCGCTGAGCATCATTGAAATAGGCGGGTACGGTAATGACCGCCTCGGTGACTTTTTCTCCCAGATACTTGGAGGCATCGTCGACCAGTTTTCGCAATACCAGCGCGGAAGACTCCTCCGGGGCGACCTGCCTGCCACGAATATCGAAGCGCACCGCTTCGTTGGGTCCGCGCACCACCTGGTAAGAGACAATTTTCGACTCTTCATCCACTTCGCCCCACTTACGGCCCACAAAACGCTTGGCGGAATAAACCGTTGCGCTCGGATTGAGGATCGCTTGACGCCGGGCCACTTGCCCAACCAGCCGCTGCCCGTCTTCGGTGTAAGCCACCACCGACGGCGTGGTGCGTGACCCTTCCGAGTTGGGAATGACCGTCGCCGTTCCGTTTTCCCAAATGGCCACCACCGAGTTGGTTGTTCCCAAGTCTATACCTACTGCTTTCGCCATAACCTTTGTCCTCCTATGGATGAATGATTCTGTTATGAAATCAATATATTGTAAGAGTGCTTGAGGCTCAAAATCTGAATAATCATGCCCCTGACAAATTTCAATGGGTAAATTAATCATGCCCCCATACTTTTTCATGGATTTTGGCACAGTTTTTGACCATAATATTCCGAGAACATGACCGGATTTTTCGACCAGTTATCATAACCTTGTCTAGAAGCCTCCATTATTTAAATAGAAATTTATTTTTGACAGCCTCTTCATTTCCCCTATCATGAGGCCTCATTGAAGGAGCATGATCGAGTCTGCATAGTTTTCTTTAAGTATTTGTTTTGCATCAAAAAAGGATATAATCATTATGACTGATGCTGGTCAATCCGCGGTGTCTCAGGGAAGCGATATGAGTGGTCAGATGAACACGCCTGCAAACAGGCCCGCAGCAACAGGGAAGCGCGCACCCCTGCGGTTGAGCGAAAATTCTTTGGTGGTTCTTGCCAAACGCTATCTCAAGAAAAACGAGCACGGCGAACCCATTGAAACTCCGGAAGAACTGTTTTGGCGGGTGGCTCGGGCTATTGCACAGGCGGATGCCAACTATGGTGAAGCCGAGCGGGTGGAAGAGACCGCTCACAAATTCTACAATCTGATGGGATCGTTGGATTTTGTCCCCAATTCCCCCACATTGATGAATGCCGGACGCCGCCTGGGTCAGCTCTCCGCCTGTTTTGTGCTCCCGGTGGAGGATTCCATCGACAGCATCTTTGAGGCAATCAAGCATGCCGCCATGATTCACAAGAGCGGCGGAGGAACGGGGTTTGCCTTTTCCAGGATCCGACCCGAAAGCGATAAAGTGCTGTCCACCCAGGGCGTTGCCAGCGGACCCGTGTCGTTCATGACGGTTTTTGACACGGCTACGGAGACCATCAAGCAGGGGGGTACGCGCCGCGGCGCGAACATGGGAATTTTAAGGGTAGACCATCCTGACATTGAGAAATTCATCACCTGCAAGACAGACAACGATCGACTGAATAATTTTAACATTTCCGTGACCTTAACTGACGCCTTCATGGAAGCTGTGGAAAAAGACGGCGAGTACGATTTGATCAATCCGCGCACCGGCGAGCGGGTGACCAGCCTTTCGGCGCGCAAGGTCTTTGACCGGATTGTCCAGTCCGCGTGGAAAAACGGCGAGCCCGGCGTCATTTTTCTGGACAGCGTCAACCGCAGCAACCCTACTCCTCATGTGGGACAGATCGAAAGTACCAATCCGTGCGGGGAGCAACCCCTGCTTCCCTATGAGTCCTGCAATTTGGGCTCAATCAACCTCGCCCGCATGGTCAAGGACGGCCGCATCGATTATGACCGTCTGGCTCAGGTGGTGCGAGACGTCGTCCATTTTCTGGACAATGTGATCGATGTCAACAAGTATCCTCTTCCCATGATTCAAGAAATGACACTGGCCAACAGAAAGATTGGTCTGGGAGTCATGGGTTTTGCCGACATGCTGATCGCCTTGGGAATTCCCTACAATTGCGAGCAGGCAATCGAAACCGCCGAACAGGTCATGCGATTTATCCAAGAGGAATCCAAGGCCGCCTCTGCCGCTCTGGCGCAAAAGCGCGGGAATTTCCCCAACTATCCAGGCTCTGTCTATGACCGCCCGGAAACCCCTTACATGCGCAATGCCACCACCACAACGATTGCTCCCACGGGGACCATCAGCATCATTGCCAACTGCTCGAGCGGCATCGAGCCGGTGTTTGCCATCAGTTTTGTGCGCAAGGTTCTGGATGGTCAGGAGTTGCTGGAAGTTCACCCCCTGTTCCAGAAGATCGCCCACGAGCGGGGCTTCTATTCCGATGAGTTGATGAAGCGCATTGCCGAACGGGGAAGCCTCAAGAGTTTCATGGAAATCCCCGAAGATGTGCGGCGGGTGTTTGTGGTGGCGCATGATGTCAGTCCCGAATGGCACATCCGCATTCAGGCAGCCTTCCAGGAATATACGGACAACGCCGTTAGCAAGACCATCAATTTCCCCTTCAAGGCAACTCCGGAAGATGTGCGCAGTGCCTATTTGCTGGCCTACAAATTGGGGTGCAAAGGCCTGACCATTTATCGCGACGGGAGTCGCGAAGTTCAGGTGCTCAATATTCAACGCAAGCCCCAATATCCTCAGGTGGAGCCCCGCCCACGGCCGGACAAGACGGTGGGCGTGACAGAACGGATCAACACCGGTTGCGGCAAGCTCTACGTGACCATCAACAGCGACGAATATGGGTTCTGTGAAGTGTTCGCCCAGATGGGTAAAGCCGGAGGTTGCGCCTATTCCCAGATTGAGGCGACCGGTCGACTGATTTCTCTGGCACTCCGCTCCGGCGTGAAAGCCGAGTCCATCATCAAACAGCTCATGGGAATCAGGTGCCCTTCGCCCGTTTGGCGCAACGGCGAGCAGGTAGTTTCCTGTTCGGATGCCATCGCCAAGGTCTTGAATCACCAAGCGCAGACCAACATAGCATCGGTTCTGGATGAAATGGGCGCATGTCCGGATTGCGGTGCTTCGGTAGAACACGAGGGCGGCTGCATCGTGTGTCGATCGTGTGGATTTTCCCGCTGCAGCTAAAGAACATTTACGATGACTTGCTCTCATGAGTGGAACATGCCTCCCAGGGAGGCGGTGAAGCTTCAGCGGATCCTTGCGGAACAAGTGGAGTTGCGCCGCATTGCGGAAGATTTCGCGGTCCTTGGGGCCTCGGACATCAGCTATATGAAGCCGGTGGATCGACTGGTGGCGGTGGTTTTGACATTCCACTGGCCATCGTTGGAACCCCTCGAAAGCGTGCATGCCGTTTCGCCCATCGGCTTTCCATATGTGCCGGGGTTGCTCTCGTTTCGCGAGATCCCCCCTTTGCTCATGGCATATCGGCTACTCAAGAGGGCCCCGGACGTTTTTTTGTGCGATGGGCAGGGCATTGCTCATCCGCGCAGATTGGGCTTGGCCTCTCATTTGGGCTTGTGCCTTGATATTCCTACCATTGGTTGCGCCAAAAGCAGGCTGTGCGGTGAACATCGTCCACTGGAACTGCGGCGCGGCAACTACGCGCCGCTTTTGTTGAACGACGTCCAGGTGGGGTACGTTTTCTGTTCCCGCAACGGAGTCAAACCCATTTATATTTCTCCGGGACACCTGGCGGATTTGGACAGTTCCAGGAAACTGATCGAGCGCTGCCTGGGACGATTTCGCATTCCACAACCGCTCCGTCAGGCCCACCTGGAAGCCACGCGAATACGCAAAAGCCTTTTTGCAGGAAGCGGGTGAGCGCTTTCATCAGACCATGGATTACGGGTCTCGGGATCGAGTGCCTTTGAAGACTATGTCCACTACCGCCGTTTGCTGGAAAAAGTCACCCAGCGATAAATTCTCTGCATCTTCCCGCACCCATTTCACGGGGCGCAGTCCAGCATGATGTGGTGACGGGTTGCAGGCTCAGGGGGCAGCACATGACATGCCAGCGTCACTGGACCTTTTTGTACTCTCTTGCCAGTAAATTTATCCCCGCATTTTTCCCGGTCATCCTCACTTGTTGCCTGGTGGCCTGTGTCGGTCCAGGTCGGACGAGCTTCGCACCACGGGATTGGGTCGATGTCCAGTTCATCTACCCGGACGACAGAGCACGCAGTGTTTGTGTGGCGGGTAGTTTCAACGGCTGGTCCAGGGATTCCAGTTGTATGAAAAAATACGACGGCACCTGGTCCCTGGTAATGACCTTGGCTCCTGGTCGTTATGCGTATCTGTTTGTAATAGACGGTCACCTGTGGCGCCCGGACCCAGGGGCCTTTTTGAATGAATCCAACGGATTTGGGGAGACGAACAGCATTTTGATTGTGGAATGATACGGCTACAGTGGTTGTACGACAGCGCGGTTCGTGCAGGATCATTTGTGTGCCGGTCCTGTGACCAAATGGCTGGCATCTGTGTATATGTCATTGAAGAATAATAGATTGGAGAATGACCGTCTGAATGAATGATCTTGACGACCAGAGATGTATTTCCGCCGTTTTGACCGGAGATGTCGATGCCTACAGTGCTTTGGTAAAGCGCTACGAAAAACCGATCTTCAACCTGATGTACCGTATGACCGGTTCTCGGGCGGACGCTTTGGACCTGGCTCAAGATGCATTCATTAAGGCTTACGAACAATTGGATAAGTTTCAAAGGGACAGGAGGTTTTTCCCCTGGCTGTATACAATTGCCTTGAACCTGGCGAAGAATCTGTTGAGAAAGAGCACTAGGGGATCACAAACTTCCTACGTCGATGCATGGGCCGAATGTTCGGGACTGGACTACCCACAGCAGCAGGAAGAATTCATGTGCGCCCGGATGGATGCCCATGGGGTTTACCTGGCGCTGCTTCAACTCCCCACGGAGCAGCGGGAAGCGGTCATCCTCAGGTACCGGGAAGAACTTACGATGGAAGAGATCGCCGCGGCCCTGGAGATTTCGATCAGCGGTGCCAAAATGCGTGTGCACAGAGGCCTGCACAGGCTGCGGGAAATTCTCACGGCGAAACCAACACATGGCCAGGAAGTCTATCCTGTTGAGGGATGTTATGCAAAAAATACAGGACGATAATTTGCAGGGCAGCACAAAATGCGCCAGTGAAACAGCCGACCTTCTGTTGGATGACGAACTGCGGACCGTGGTCCATGCGCTCAAACAACTGCCTGACCTGGAAGCTCCGGCCAGTCTGCTGCCTTCTGTGATGAGCGCGCTGCGTGAAAGGCGGCTGCCCTGGTACCGGCGACTCTACAACTGGGCCAGGGCGCCCCGTTCGATCACGCTCAGCCCACTGCGGATAGCCTTTGCTACGGTACTGTTGCTTGTTGGCACAAGTTTGCTGTTCACTCGGTTTCCCGCCGAGCGTCAATCGCACCTCGCTCAACTGCAAGGGGAGCGCGTACCGGTAGTGTTTATGTTGACTCTGCCCAATGCCCAATCGGTTGCCGTGGTCGGGTCGTTCAACCAATGGCGTCCCCAAGGTTTTGAAATGCAGGGAGCGGAACAACACCAGTGGACCATTACTCTGGAACTTCCACAAGGGCGCTACGAATATGCTTTTCTGGTGGATGGCAAGGAGATGATTCCTGACCCTCATGCCAGTTTTTACCAAAACGATGGTTTCGGAAATCAGAACGCCGTATTGATCTTAGGAGAAAGCAATGGCCAAGCTATTTAAAGCCTTATTTATTACAGCGTGTATGATGGGCGTGGCAGGCAACGTTTCTCTTTCTATGGCAGGCAGCACCGGCGGAAACCTGCAGGGTGCGGTCAACGATGCGCGGGATGCAGGGATAGCGGAAACCGATCTGAACCGAATCCTGACAAAGGCCTACGAAAAGCAGATCGATCCTGACGAAACAGCCGGCTACCTGCATGTGTTGACGCGGGCCAAGCGCGAACAATTGCCCATCGAGCCGTTTGTCGGCAAAATCGAGGAGGGACTGGCCAAGAATGTGCCGGCTCCGCGCATTGACCAGGTTCTGCAAGACAAGTTGGACGATTACCGCTTTGCCAGGTCTATGGCGCAGAGTTTCAAGAAAGAAAAGCAGGTGGCACCCTATGCCGACGAGTACCTGGTCCGCTTGGCGGAAACTTTGAGCTGCGGGCTTTCCCGCGAGAACCTGGAAGCACTGTCGCAGCAGGGCGGCAAGCTTGCTTTGCCGGAAGTCACGCGGGCGGCAGAAATCATGGCCGCACTTGACCAGTTGCAGTTTGATCCCGACATGGCCCGGCAAATCGCCATGACGGGCCTGAAGCAGAATTACTTCGCCGTGGAACAGGGGACTTTTATGCGTTCCGTAGCGGCCGCCAGAGCGAAAGGAATTCCCGATGGTAAAATCGCAGCCGCCGCCGTACAAACGATGGAGCGCAACGAGTCGCAAAATCAGTTCAGGGCACGCCTGGGCATAACCGACGAGGACATGACAGGGTTGGGTCCGAGACAAACCGGGAGCCGGTCGCAAATTGGCCGGGGACCGGGCGGCAAGAGCTCTCATGGCGGGCAGCGAGGTAATTTGGGGGCAAGCGGCGGGCCGGGTGGTCCCGCAGGTGCGGGGACCTCGGGTGCCGGCAGTGGCGGCCCCGATGGTGGTAGTGGTGGTAGTGGTGGTAGTGGTGGTAGTGGTGGTAGTGGTGGAGACTCCGGTGGAGGATCGGGTGGCAGTGGCGGCTCCGGGGGCGATGGGGGCGGCTCCGGGGGCGGAGGTTCCGGCGGAGGTTCCGGCGGAGGTTCCGGCGGTGGTGACGGCGGGGGTTCGGGTGGAGATGGTGGCGGCTCCGGGGGCGGCGGAGGCCGCGGTTAAATGGTGAGGAAGTATTGAGAGATCTCAACCGTTAGACGATTGAGTCGGGCAGAAGGCTGTGCAGCAGCCAGAGCATTGATCAAGCCAGGTGCGGGGATACCCACCTGGCTTTTTGCTTAGGGGTCGATTTGAGCCCGCCGGGTCATCTTTTCGTGTGCCCCCGGAAGAGTGAATCCAGGAAAGATTTTTTGTGACCTTCTACTCTCCTGATGTGTATTTCAAATATAGATTGCGCAGGAAAGGGGGTGACTTGAAGCCGATGGCTTTGGTGGTTTGAAAGAATGAGTTAGAACCGTAGGCATGTATCGATGGCAGATTATTTTGAGAGGAGAGTGCTCCATGAGGCAAATGGTAAAATCAGCTGTGATGGCTTTGATCGTGTTGACATGTGCGACTTCCCTGGCGCTGGCCGGAGGGGACAAGAACCGCAAACGGAAAGAAACCCGGACCCAAACCCGGAGTGGTGCTTCCTACCAGATGAGCATAGACGACAATCTATTCCTGTCCGCACAACGACAAAGAAAAGGAACCCGTACCCGAGATCAGAAACGTGACGGTTCCTGCCTGAATTCGTCGATGGAACCGGACAGCGGACTGCTTTTGGCCGGGAAAGGATACGGCCCGGGTGATGGGACTGGCAATGGTGGTGCCGGCCCTGACGACGGGACTGGATATGGGCCCGGCGATTGTTCAGAACATCGTGACGGCATGTTACTGTTGGCCGGACAAGGAGCCGGCGGTGGCTCGGGTGACGGCAATGGGCGTGGCGGCAATGGTCACGGCGGTGAAGCCAATGGACCCAATGGCGACGGCACCGGTGAGGGTGGGGGAGGCCATGGCCACGGACATGGGGATGGCACGTCCGACGGCAATGGTCCTGGCGATTGTGCATGAATACAGTTTTCAATGAAAGGGTTCCGCGTTTCAGGTAGGCTGGGTTAAAGCAGGGAGCCCGGAGTAACAGGTGCTGGGTTGAGTCTCGTGCGCCGCGTGATTCACCCAGCCTGCCTGAAAACCTGATCCTGGAGGGTATAGCAGTCGATCCTGCTATCGCTGTTGATTAGCCCTACTTTTCACTGAGCCGACATCATCTTCGCACCGGATATTCCCAGAAATCCGTTTCAACCCCGTCATCTCCAAAGCGACGCCAGCCAAAGGCGCCTCCTCCCTCGGTCGCTCGTCCGCTGTAGGCAAAGGCCATGAGCCTGGTCCCCGGCGGGACAGGGAATGAGCCGCTGAAGCGCAGTTCGACGTCGGTCCTGCGAAAGGAACCGCCGGCAATATTCCTGGCGGCCAAAATGACACCGCCGGCATCGGCCAGGAGCAGTTGAAGATTGAAGTAGCGGATGACGGTGAAATTGATCTGGAGGTGGTCGGCAAATCGGATGTTGCCCGCGATTTGAAAAGTGTCGCCAGAGTGAAGATATTTATAGCGAACGGACAAATCTCTGCTCGTGTAGGTGCCCATCTGCTCAGTACCTGGCACGATGGAGATTTCATGTCCGGGAATGATTCCGGCACCCTCGGGATTTAAGGCCAGCGTGCCGCACCCGTTCAACAGCCCCGCCAACAGAAGCGCGCAAGCGGCTGCGATGCAGGCAGGGGCACAACTGAAGGTATGAGCTTTTGCGGCCTGTCTGTTACTTCCCATGGGTGCCATAAGCCAATGTCCTCCACTCATTCGCATCAGCTTAAAAATCCGTGCAGAAAGTCTGCGTCCCAGCGTCCATGCGCGTACCCTCAGCCTTCCGTCCAACCCCAAAAGCCGTCGAAGACATCCATGGGACTGTTATAGGTCCTGCGTCCAATCTTCGCAACGTTCACCCCAGACTCCGATTGTGATGAAAAGTATGTCGACAGATCGGTCTTCAGGGATGTAATGTGAACCGCTCAAAACGAATGGGCAGCATCCCCTCAACGGGTGCTTGAGAGGAAGGTCACTTTGCCGGCACGACGCTCGCAACTCACGTTCAGCAGGGCCAACAGGGGATATATGTTGAATCCCTCTCATAATCAGGCACTGATAACTGCATGCCTGTTGCTCTTGTTTGTCATCGTTGGATGCTCAAACCAGGAAAAACTCTACCGGGATGTCCGCCCTTTGATGGGGACCATGGTAGAAATCACCATCTGTCACAGCCGGGAATCGCAGGCTTTGATGATCCTGCAACGGGCCTTTGAGGAGATGGCAAGAGTCGAGAACATGACGAGCCGTTACCGGGACGGCAGCGAAATCTGCGCGATCAACGCGCATGCCCATGACCATCCGGTTAAAGTGTCCGACGAACTGTTTGATTTGCTGCAGCAATCGGCGAGATACTATGAAATGACCCGTGGTGCTTTCGACATCAGCGTGGGGGCGCTCATGTCCGTGTGGCCCTTCTGCGCAGAAGAAATCGTGTTACCGACCCGGCAGCAGATCCTCAATGCGCTCAGATCGGTTGGAATGGACAAAGTGCGGCTCGATCCTCGAGCCAGGACGATCGCATTCACGTGGTCCGGCGTGGCTTTGGATTTGGGGGGGATCGCCAAGGGCTACGCCGTCGACCGGGCCGTCGAGATACTCAAAGCGAAAGGGGTCAAATGCGCCCTGGTGAATGCGGGAGGAGACCTTTACGCTTTGGGAAGGAAACCGGGCGGTAAAAAGTGGCGCATGGGAGTTCAGCATCCGCGTCGGTTGGATCGGCTGGTCTGCGCATTTGACATAGAAGATACGGGCATTGCCACATCGGGAGACTATGAAAGATTTTTCTTAAAGAACGGTGTGAGGTACGGCCACATCCTCGATCCCAACTCCGGCCTGCCGGCGTCGACATCGGTCAGTGTCACTGTTCAGGCAGGCGACACTACCCGGGCAGACGCTTTGGCCACCGGGGTGTTCGTGCTGGGGCCGGAAAAAGGTCTGGCTTTAATCGAAAGCTTGCCCGGTGTCGAAGGAGGCATCATTTTTCAAGGGGCGGACGGCACCTTACAGGTTTCCGTTTCGAGCGGTTTTAAAACGCTTTTCCAGGTTGACGGGAAGGACCTGCGCCCGTGACGGTTTGCTGCTGGTTTGCTCCATCGGAAGCACTCAATCAACGGAGATTCGCACGGGTAAGGTGGCGCAGAGCAACGACATCAGCCCCACCATTCGGTATCGTCCACCGTTGTCTTAAAATCCGCTTCGATCACGCGCGGCAGGGTTTTATCCGAAACAGCCTCCTGGTCTCTTGGAGACGGCTTGCCCATTAAAACAAGCCCCTTTCTCGGGCACTTTTGCACCGCTTTGGAGAGTTCCTCCATAAAATCGCCGCAGTACTTGTCGTAGTCGATTGCGGGAAGATTCTCTTCCATATGGAACAGGCTGCAAAACCGGGAGCACGCCCGGCACCCGATGCATCCCACCTTGCAGACTACCTTGACTTCGTCGCCAATGTCCTTATTGGAACAGGTCACCGCCAGCATCCGTTCGTATTTGAACGGGATCATGGTGATGATGTTTCTGGGGCACGCCTTGGCACATGCACCGCAACCCACGCACTTCTCATAGTCCACCGTCGCCAAGCCGTCGATGACATGAATTGCATCAAATTCACAGGCGCGCTCGCAATCGCCGAACCCGAGGCAGCCATAGGTGCATCCCTGGACGCCCGCCACCAGATTGGCGGCTGAACATTTCTTTTCACCGTGATATTCAGCTCGGTCCAGCCTGTCGTCGTAGTGTGCGCCGCAATGCACGATGGGACGATAGGGCCAGGACTGTGCGACTTCCACGCCCATAATGCCGGCCAGGGCGGCCGCGCAACTGTCTCCCCCCACGGTGCATTTGCTGACCGGGGCCTTGCCGGCCACAACCGCTTCTGCATAATCGCTGCATCCCACATAGCCGCAACCGCCGCAATTGGCGCCGGGAAGTGCATCGATGACTGCTTCCACCCGGCTGTCAACGTCGACGTGAAAGGCCCGATTGGCCCAGCCCAGAATATATGACATGGTTACCGCCATCCCAACCATTGTTGCGGCGGCAAGACTCACCGTAACCCAAATCAAATCGCAGCCTCCCGGTTAACAGTCGAATTTTCTTTCAATCATAACATGCTAGCCGCGCTGATGAACCCCCTTGACTCGCGGGTTCATCCAGGGAATCGATGCGTCGAGACCGTTCAGCAACCACCCCCCGGGCGCTGTCATTCGCGGCTGCTCTGTTGCGCCTGAACCGGAGATGGAGTCATGGCTTTTTTCAATCCCGAGTCCACCCCGGTGAACCCCATGAAGGCCATGGCCAGAATGCCGGCCACCAGCAGGGTAATTCCCGCACCCCTGAGGGATTGGGGAACATCGCATAATTCCAGTTCTTCGCGTATGCCGGCCATGATGGTGATGGCGATGGTGAATCCCACACCGCCAAAAACCGCGAGGGTAAGGGATTTGCCCAGGTCCCAGACATCGGCCGGGTTGTCCACCCCCACAATGTGGCTAAAAATGATCAGACACGCGAAAAGAATGGCGCAGTTGGTGGTGATGAGGGGCAAAAAGACGCCGAACGACCGGTAAAGGGACGGATAGAACCTGCGCACATACATTTCAACAAACTGAACAGATGAAGCGATGGCAAATATGTAAACCACGTAGCTCAGAATAGTCAAATCAACCTTGGCCGCAGCGTCGGGAGGCATGAACCAGCCTGCGACAAATTTTGACAGCGGAGCGCCCGGCATCAGAATGAAGGTCGTAATGGTCCAGCTAAGTAGGGCTGCAATGGATATCACAAAGGTTACGGCAAAACCCATCCCGATAGCCATGTCAATCCGACGGGATACCCCAATGAACGGACAAATGCCGACAAAGTAATAGAGCACAAAATTATTGACCAGTGCCGCTCCGAGAGCAATCAGGATGATGTCGGTGAAATACAGCATGATTCTTACCCCCTCTCGCTCTCAGCCTGCTCGGAGCGGCGCTGTTCGAACCAATTGACGGCCCCCACCAGCAGGCCCAGGGTCATGAAGGCTCCCGGCGGCAGAATCATAATGACCCAGTTGGGCCAGGATTCCGGCAACACCTGAACCGAGAACAGCATGCCGCTACCGAGGAGCTCACGCACGGCGGCAATGCTGACGAGGGCCAGGGCAAACCCGGTAGCCTGCCCCAGAGCATCCGCCCCGGCAGCAAACACCGATTGCCTCGAAGCACAGACTTCACAGCGGCAAATGATGATGCAGTTGACGATGATGAGCGGTATGTAGGGGCCCAAGAGTTTGCTCATACCGTACATATATGCCGCCAGAAACCGGTCGGTGATGGTGACAAAGGTGGCGATGATCAGAGTAAAGATCACGATGCGCAAATGTGGCTTAAGCAAATGCCGGATCGTGCTGGTGACGATGTTGGCGCAGAACAGCACAAAGGCAACTGCTCCCGCCATTGTCAGGGCGGCTTGCAGACCGTTGGTCACCGCCAGTGTCGGACAGAGTCCAAGCAACTGCCGATAGACAGGGTTTTCAGGCAGAATGCCCTGGATAAATCGCTCGGCGGGAGTGGGTGCAACGGCCATTTATTTTCCCCTCGCGTTGGCCATGGCGGTCAGGGGACCGCGCAGGTCGGCAACTGCATTGTTTACAATCCCGGTCACACTTCTGGATGAGATGGTCGCGCCGGTTATGGCATCAACTTGATTCGGGTCGCTGGCGCCCCCTTTGGTCACTTCGATGGGCTGAAGCGTCTTCAAGTTGCTGAACTGCTGGCGCCAGTCCAGCGTGATGATCTTATTGCCCAGCCCCGGCGTCTCCTTTTGATCCAGAACAAAAATACCGGTAAGCGTATCGACGGACGGGGTGAAGCCAATCAGGAGTTCGATCTTGTCCGCGTAACCCTGCCCCGAAGACTTGGCAACCCACCCCGCCAGTTTTCCATCCGGATAGCTGGCCTCGTAAATAGTGTAAACGATCCTGCGCTGTTCCTTTTCTACAGCAACCGTATGAGGTTCCACGATCAAAGCCTCTCCCTGCTGGGCCAATTCCTCAGCGAGCTCCGATCCAAGAATAATTTCGGGAATCTTCACATAGGTTTCGTTGGTCTTGTTGGCTGCGATTTTCGGAGCGAGCTCAAGGTGCACTCCGGCCAGAGCGGCGCCGAAAAACAGCGCCAGCATCAGTACCAGCCAGGCCTGCACGAGGTAATTGCGCTTCAGTCGCTCCAGCTTGCCGGGCTCTATTGGTTCCATGGGGTGTAGTGGTTTCATGCTCAAGGCTGCTGCACTCCTGGTCTAAACGATCACGCCTGGAAGCGTTTGGTGAAGATCCTGCATTGTTATGGGATGGCTCCCAGCGGACGAGGAATGGTCCAATGGTTGATCAGGGGGGTCACCCCGTTCATGAGCAGCACGGCAAACATCACGCCCTCCGGATAACCACTGAACAGCCTCAGAACCATGACAAAAAAGCCGACTCCAATGCCGAAAATAAACTTTCCCTTCGGGGTCAGCGGACTGGTGACAGGATCGGTGGCAATGAAAAAGGCTCCGAACAGGAGTGATCCCCCCAGTAGATGATGCAATGCGGTCCAGTTGGATTCAGGATGAACGAGGTTGGCAATCCCGGCGAGAGCCGCGGCCGTTACCACGGTGCCTGCGGGAATTTGCCACGATGCGGTGCGCCGCACGCACAGGTAAAGTCCGCCCAGGATGCAGGCCAAAGCGCTGGTTTCTCCCAGGGATCCGTTGGTCAAGCCCCAAAAAAGGGAGTCCAGTGAAGCCACCGCACCGGTTTGTTTGAAGGCATCCATGGGAGTGGCGCGGGTGATGACATCAACCGTGGCATGGATCTGTTCGTAACCTGGAGCACCCATGGCTCCGGCAAAGGCTATCATCACAAAAGCCCGCCCCACCATTGCGGGGTTGAAGATGTTCATGCCGATGCCGCCAAACACCACTTTCCCCATGCCGATGGCCACAACCGAAGCTATGACTCCTATATACCAGGGAGCAGCGCCCGGTAACGACAGCGCCAAGATGATGCCCGTGACCGCTGCGGAATAGTCGTTGAGAGTCGCCGACTTGGCGCGCATCTTCATGAACAGGGCTTCCGCCGCCAGGCACCCGAGCAAACAGATCATCAGCTGCTTTACCGCATACCAGTGAAACACGTAAAGCGCCATGAAAACAACCGGGCTGAGCCCCAGCAGAACATCCCGCATCATTTTGCGCGTGGTCAAGTCCCTGCTGGACAAGTGCGGCGCCGGAGAGACATGAATGACCGGGGTATATTGCGTTTGTTCCGCTTTCATAATCTTCCTGATATCAAGTTCCGGAGAAGTTCTTATCCTCGCCTGCTCACTCATGTCGGAAAGTGGCAGGCGGTCATTTCCTGTCAGCCAAGAACATGGTCTTGCCGGTGCGCACCAGCTGCACCAGGGGAATGTTTGCCGGGCAGATGTAGGCACAGCAGCCGCATTCAAAACACGCCATTACGCTGTATTTGCGGATCAGATCAAGATTTTTGTGGCGGGCTGCCAGGGCCAGCCGTGTCGGAACCAGGTTCATCGGGCATACGTCTACACAGCGACCGCAACGGATGCAGGTGGTTTCCTGTTCGCGCTCCACCTCCTTGTGTGTGAGAATGGTCAACCCGCTGGTCCCCTTGGTTACAGGGGTAGCCAGGTCATGGAAGGCAAATCCCATCATGGGGCCGCCGGCAATCATCCTGGCAGCATCGGCCGTCATCCCGCCGCAATAGTCGATCAATTCACCCAAGCTGATTCCTATTGGCACCAGGAGGTTCTTGGGATGCACGATTCCTCCCCCAGTGACACTGACCACCCGATGAGTCAAGGGTCTGCCCTTGAGCACGGCACGGGCTACAGCCGCCGCTGTTGCCACATTGCTCACCACCACTCCGACATCCAAGGGCAGACCTCCAAGAGGCACGGTCCGATTGGTCACGGCCTGAATCAGCTGCTTTTCACTCCCCTGCGGATATTTGGTTTTCACCACAGCGATTTTGATGCCGGTCCCCGCTGCCGCCCGTTTCATGCTTTCAATGGCTTTGGGTTTGTTGTCTTCAATGCCGATGATGATATGTCTGGCCCCGGTCGCACGGGCAGCAAGCAGAGCTCCGGTTATGATGGGCGCAGCGGCTTCCAGCATGAGCCTGTAGTCCGGGGTGAGGTAGGGTTCGCATTCGCAGCCGTTGATCATGATGGTGTCAACGGTTTTTTTTTCGTTGGGCATGATCTTGACATGGGTGGGGAACGCCGCACCCCCCAGGCCCACTATACCCGCTCGTGCAATCGCCTCGGCAATCCGTTTGGGATCAAATTCTTGCAGGCCCTGTTTTGGCCAATCTCCGCCGAATATCTCATCCCACAAAGCCTGACCCTGCAGCTGCTCTCCTTCCGCCTGAATTGCTATGGCTCTGACATGCCGACCGTTGGGCAGGGTGGTCACCACACTTTTTTGTACGATTCCGGATAGAGGTGCGTGCAGCGGGGCAGATACGAAACCTTGCGCCTCCGCAACCAGTTCGCCGAACAAAACCTGCTGTTTGCTTTTGACTTTCGGAATGCACGCCGCGCCGGCGCTTTGCAGCAGTGGCAAGATGACTCTTGGCGGTGGAGGTATCACTTCAATGGGCACATCGGCAGCCAGCTCCTTTTTTCCCGGAGGGTGCACGCCATGGGCAAAACTTCCTTTGCCTGGAAACTCCTGCAACTTAGATCTCAACTCAGCTCCCCACTCCAAAAGAAACCGCGCGTAAGCGGATGTGCCGCCGGATCAACAACCACGAATCGACCAAAGGATAAAAGCATTCATAGTTCGATAGTAAACTCTTTAAACCGAAAGGGGGCAGTGAATCAAGGAGTAAATGATGCTGCTTTGAACCGGATTTTAAGCTATGAGTGGAATCAACAGAGTTGATGATTAATTTTCACCTACAGGCATTGGGGCAAGCAATCCGACTCGTCAAAACCCGCTGGTAAGGAGGATTTCATGGCGCTGTATTTGGTCCAGCACGGCAAGAACCTTCCCAAAGAGCAAGATCCCGACAAAGGTCTCTCGCCGCAGGGGAGATCCGAAGTCGAGCGCATCGCAAACGTTGCCAAAGGTTACGCTGTAACGGTTTCCATTATCAAGCACAGCGGCACAAAGAGGGCCCTCGAGACCGCGGAAATATTTACCGCTGCCTTGAAGCCTCCCCAGGGGTTGCAGGAAATCAGCGGCATCGCTCCGCTGGATGATGTCACCCGGCTTCGGCTGGATGCCGGGGATAACGTCATGCTGGTCGGACACCTGCCTTTCATGGAAAGGCTGACTTCCTATCTCACCACAGGTTCAGTGGATAACACCGTCTTTAAGTTTCAAAATGGCGGTATTGTGTGCCTCGACAAGGATGTGGACAAGCGGTCGTGGCATATCAAATGGGCTTTGATGCCCAATATTGGCTGAGATCCTGCCTACCAGGGTGAACTCAGCATGCTTGCGGCCACGCTGTAATTCGGTAAGGACGAGCCCTTCCGGATTGCAGCCGGGGTGGCGGTGCCGGGCAATTGCAGGGTGGTCCATAAGGTGTTTAGCCCTGCCATGCATGGATTCTTTTCTTGATTTGGTCGCACAAGAGAAAGGTTGTTGTCACTTCTTCCGCCGTAACGGTTTGAATGGCGGCAACGGCTCTGGAACCGAGTTTTGCTTCCAGTTCCGGGCAAAGATAGTCCACACAGAGCATATTGCGGACCGTTAGGGTACACCCCCGAGGGCTGAGAAAGTAGCAGCTTTCCCGGCGCACGTGAGTGCGCGGAAGGTTCACTCCAAAAAGCAGATTGGCAATGAGAAGGCTCACATCATACTTGTTTTCCAGCCCTCGACTGCAGCAACTGCCACGCGGCGCCGTCGAGTCGCACGCGGCACAGCTTTTGCCGATCCCCAAAGCGGTCATGCACTGCCAGGAGAGGTGAAGAGCATGCTGCAGCTGCGCCACAAGCCGGCTGATGCGCTGGTCATGGGCAAGTTCCTTTTTCTGGCTGCGGAACAGTTGCTCAGCCAGTTCCAGTTTTTGTTCGATCGGTATGGCGGAGGCAATCCATATGTCTCTGTTGAATTTGTAGCTCATGTCTCTTCCCGCAGCTGAAATGACTAAAGGTGATTTGGGGACTATCGCAAAATTTTCCTGCACCGTCACTTCGGGGCGATACCGTCCGAGCGGGGGGTACAGGAACCGCTCACAATGCCCGATTCCGGCGTATGCTGGAATAGCGCACGGAAAAGGGTTGGGGTATTTTCCAGCGGCTTCTTGATCGTTTCCGTCCCCTTGAGCAGAATGCAGCCCAACGGATACGGACATGGAGTTAACCACAGTACGCGGGATTGTTGCAACATCCGCCTGCGATTGTTTTTTCCCAAAGTCGGAGGATCGTGTTTATTTTATGCGCGAGAGGTGTGATAAGAAGCCAGTGGATGGTATGGGTCTTGAGAAAATGTCACTGGTCTTTGTTGGATTTATGATGTTGGTGAGTTGCACTGGAAATCCGGATATGAAAATCGGCGTTACCGATGGTGCTCTTTCTCCGTGTCCCACTTCACCCAACTGTGTTTCCACCCAGAGTGCGGACGAGAGGCATCGCATTGAACCGATAGAGTACAGCGGGTCGCAAAGTGAGGCGAAGGTAAAACTGCTGGCCGTTATTCGTTCCATGCAGCGGGCCGCGATCGTCGAGGATAACGGCGGCTACCTCCATGTGACCTTCACATCGGCCTTGTTTCGATTTGTAGACGACGTGGAATTCTACTTTCCCGGCGGTAGACAGATCATTCAGATGAGATCGGCCTCGCGGGCCGGTTACTACGACTTCGGAGTCAATCGAAAGAGGATGGAACGGATTCGAAGCTTGTTTCACTTGTTGCCCAGGTGAATAGCACTACACTGTCAATTCGGGGTGATTTAGTTTGACTGATTCTCTACCAGGTTCCCAAGAGATCGAAGCACAGGGGGATAATTTATTCCTGACTTTGCCAAAACTCATTCCCCTGTTCTTTCTTACGACAATCTTTTTCACCAACTTTTTTGCGCGCATCATCGCATCCCCTTTGATGCCCTCCATCGAAGCCGACCTGCATGTGAACCACTCGCAGGCTGGAGTGCTGTTTCTGGTGATCGCCGCCGGATACTTTGTGACGTTGGCCGGTTCAGGGTTCGTTTCCTGCCGCCTCACCCACAGAAGAACCATCATTTTGTCTGCGCTTGTCCTGGGTCTGGCTTTCGTGGCAACTTCCTTCAGCAACACACTCAGCGGCATGAGCATTGGTCTGCTGGTCGTCGGGATGGCGACCGGTCTGTATTTGCCTTCCGGCATTGCGACTCTCACGTCGCTGATTTCACCGCAGCATTGGGGTAAGGCCATTGGGGTCCACGAACTGGCGCCCAATACCGCCTTTGTGATCGCGCCGCTGGTGGCTGAGCTTTTCTTGTCCTGGTTTTCCTGGCGTGCCGTGTTGACGGCGGTGGGCGCCACCTCTTTCTTCATTGGTGTGGCCTATGCCATCTGGGGCAGGGGGGGCGACTTCCCCGGCGAAGCACCCGCCTTCAGCTCCATAAGAGCGCTTTTCCATGAACGAAAATTCTGGGTCATGGTTGCGTTGTTCAGCCTCGGCATTGGCGGTTCTGTGGGCGTCTATGCCATGCTGCCTCTCTACCTGGTGGATGGGCGCGGCATGAACCTTTCCTGGACCAACACCGTGGTGGCGACGTCACGCATCATTCCGCTTGCCATGTCGCTTCTCAGCGGGTGGGCGGCGGACCGTTTCGGGAAATCCCGAACCATAACGATGGTGCTGCTCTTCACCGGGCTTCTGACCGTCCTGATCGGGATCGTTCCGGACTCGTGGGTGGTGCTCGTCGTTTTTCTGCAGCCGATGCTGTCCGTGTGCTTTTTTCCGGCGGCTTTGGCCGCCCTCTCATCGATCGGCCCGGCGAGTGCGCGCAATGTGGTGGTATCGTTCACCATTCCCCTCTCGTTTCTGCTGGGGGCAGGGGCTATTCCCACGCTGATCGGCTTCCTCGGCAACCGGGGATGCTTCGCGTTGGGCATAGTCGCAGCCGGCGGTCTGATAATGGCCGGGGCATTCCTCACTCGCTATTTCGAGCCCCGCGCCAGGAGATGATAAGGAGCCCCAATGGTTCATGTGGATGCCGTGAAAAAGTATTTGAGCGATTTTCCGCTGATAGTATTGGTTGTTCTGTTTGCCGGGGTGGTGGCCGCTTTCATGCGTGGTGTCATCGCTTATCCGCTCGGCTGGTTGGTGGTTGCGGCGCTGATTTATCTGCGCATTGTTAAAATTCGGAGAAGGGACAACCATAAAGAGGAAAATGACAAATGACCAGATTAAGCTCTGCCGTCCTACTGCTAGTCGCTTTGTGCATTTGTTCCTGCTTTCCGGCCCTGCCGTCGCGGAGCCTCAATCTCGATGCCATCGCCATGCCTGCCGGCTTCACCATCGACCTGTACGCCGATAACGTTCCGGGTGCCCGGTCTATGGCCCTGGGGAAGGAGGGAGTGGTATTCGTCGGCACGCGCAGGGAGGGCAAAGTCTATGCCGTGATCGATCACAACCGGGATCACAAGGCCGATGCCGTGATCGTTCTCGCCAGGGATCTGAATATGCCCAATGGAGTGGCTTATCGTGATGGGGCGCTCTATGTGGCTGAAATCAGCCGGGTGCTGTGTTTTGATGAAATTGAGAGCCGCCTGAAAAACCCGACTCAACCTCGGGTGGTGAATGACACTTTTCCGACAGACACTCATCATGGCTGGAAGTACATCGGTTTTGCTCCCGATGGAATGCTCTATGTTCCCGTGGGGGCTCCGTGCAACGTCTGCCGGTCGGAAGATCCCCGCTACGCATCGATCATGCGCATGCATCCCGACGGCAGTGGCCTGGAAATCTTTGCTCGAGGGATCCGCAATACGGTGGGCTTTGATTGGCATCCCCGAACCAAAGTGCTCTGGTTCACCAACAACGGGCGCGACTGGATGGGGGACAATCTGCCGCCGGACACGCTAAACCGGGCACCGGAGAAGGATCGGCATTTCGGTTTTCCGTATTGCCATGCGGGAGATATTCCTGATCCCGAGTTCGGCGGTCAGCGACGCTGCACTGATTTCGCTGCTCCTGCAATCAATCTGGGGCCCCATGTCGCTGCCCTCGGCATGAAATTCTATACGGGAACCCTGTTTCCCCAAGAATACCGCAACCAAATTTTTATCGCAGAACATGGATCGTGGAACAGGTCGGTTCCTATCGGCTACCGGATCACACTGGTACGGGTGCAGGGAGAAAAAGCGGTGAGCTACGAAGTATTCGCCCAAGGATGGTTGCAGGGGGTCAAGGCCTGGGGGCGACCGGTGGACATTCTGCAGATGCCCGATGGAGCACTCCTGGTGTCCGATGACAGAGCCGGCGCCATCTACAGGATCAGCTACAGGAATCAGAGCCATCAGCCGATCAATCCCTGAAGTAGGGCGCATTGGCCTTGGCGCCGATTTCCATGTAATACCCAAATAGATCCCATTGTCCGGCCGGTCAGGCGTGATGGAGCAGGAGGGTCGAGCAGGAATCTCCGCCGCTCTGGATGTCTTGCGGGGCGTCGCCGCTGTGCCAAGGTCTCTTGATGAGGAAGCCAAAAGGCGTTACCGGATTTTGCTGATCCGGGGGTCGGTTGTTGCGTGAACGGTGGCAAGTTCTGTCGGGAACACGAGGGGCTCGGGTTCTCTCTTTTGCTGACTCAGAAAAACACCCAGAAAAACAAGGGCCGCCGCCATGTACTGCAGGCCCGTGAACTTCTCGTCGAGAATCGCCCAGCCAAGCACAAGGGTGAAAACCGGAATGAGGTTGACGCAAGCAGAGGCCTGGCTGGCAGGAATGCGGCTCACCCCGTAATTGTAGAGACCATAGGCACCCAGGGTTATGAATACCCCGAGATAGAGGATACTGAGAGCCGGGACCCCATGGAACTGAGTCGGCAGAGCCGAAGGTCTCAGCAGAAGGTAAGGCAGAAAGAAGAGTGTTCCGATGAACGCCTGCAGAGCGGTCAGGAAAAGCGGTTGATAGCGGGCACTCAATTTCTTGAGGGTGATCGTGTAACCGGTGGCAAATACCATTGCCATGAATTCAAGAAAGTTGCCGAGCTGAGGGTTGGGCGCATCCTCGGCCGGCTCACTACCCATACTCAGCAGGGAAACACCGATAATGGCCAGCGTGAAACCGGAGAAGGTCCTTTTGGTGATCACTTCCCGCAAAAAAATGCGCGCGCCGACTGCAACCAGAAGCGGCAGCATGGCAGCGACCATGCCGGCCTGCGATGCCGTGGTGTTCTGCACGGCTTTGGTTTCAAAAATAAAATAGAGACAGGGTTCGCACAACACCATAAAAAGGATGTATTTCACGTCACCTTTTTGGTAGGTATTCCCTCTGAATCGTCTGATAAGAAAAACAAAACAGATACTGGCGACGACCATGCGGCCGAAGATGACAAAGAACGGATCATAACCCTTGATGGCCAGCTTCAGCGCGATAAAGGAGCCGGCCCACAGCACCATGGCCGTAATCAGACAGAGAATGGGAACCCATTCCGATTTTGCTCGAATCATTCAACAAATCCTGACGGTATGACTCGGGTAACCGCATTGCAGAGTCGGCAGCTGCGACTCCGGCCTGAGAGGTTTACCATCCTCACCTGTTGGAGATCCCTCCCGTGGCAGGACATAGCATTGTTCGGCGCCGAAGGGAACCAGAAAGCAGGCAGCTGCCCCCGATCCATATGAACAGCCACCGCCTGGTTCTGACCAGTTTAGCGTTGCAACGAGGCGTCTTGAAAGGAGCTCAACACATGAGCACAGAACCGAACAAAGTCATTTATTCCATGATCGGAGTCAGTAAGTATCACGACAAAAGGCCCATCTTGAAGGACATTTATCTGTCTTATTTCTACGGTGCCAAGATCGGCGTGATTGGATTGAACGGCTCCGGGAAAAGTACTCTCTTAAGAATACTGGCGGGTGTGGACAAAGACTTCAACGGCAGGACGGTTCTTTCTCCGGGCCATTCGGTGGGTTTTCTCGAGCAGGAACCACAACTGGACGTCAACAAGACGGTTCGGCAGGTTGTGGAGGAAGCGGTGCAGAAAACCGTCGATCTGCTGCAGGAGTTCAACCTCATCAACGAACGCTTTGCAGAACCCATGAGTGATGCTCAAATGAACGATCTCCTCGAGCGCCAGGGTGAAGTGCAGGAAAAGCTTGATGCCTGCGATGCCTGGGACCTGGACGCGCGCCTCGAGATGGCGATGGACGCGCTCAGGTGCCCGCCCGGCGAGACGCCGGTAGACGTTCTGTCCGGCGGAGAAAAGCGCCGTGTCGCTCTGTGCCGGTTGCTGCTGCAGAAGCCCGACATTTTGCTGCTCGATGAACCCACCAACCACCTCGATGCCGAGACCGTAGCATGGCTCGAACATCATCTGCAGCAATACGAGGGCACTATCATCGCCGTCACTCACGACCGCTACTTCCTGGATAATGTTGCCGGTTGGATTCTGGAACTGGACCGCGGTCAGGGGATTCCCTGGCAGGGAAACTACAGCTCCTGGTTGGAGCAGAAGCAGATCCGCCTCAAGCATGAAGAAAAAGCCGAGAGCGAGCGGCAGAAGACCCTGCAACGCGAACTGGAATGGATCCGCATGTCCCCGCGCGGGAGGCACGCCAAATCTAAGGCGCGGATCAGTTCTTATGAATCCCTGCTGGCGCAGGAGAGCGAAAGACAGGCCAAAGACCTGGAAATCTACATTCCTCCGGGTCCCCGACTGGGGAAGGTGGTGATTGAAGCGGATAACGTCACCAAGGGCTACGGAGACAGGCTGCTGGTGGACGGCATGTCGTTTGCCATTCCTCCAGGCGGCATAGTGGGTGTCATCGGACCCAACGGCGCCGGGAAAACCACTCTATTTCGCATGATTACCGGCGTGGAAAGCCCCGATTCAGGCATTTTCCGCATCGGCGAAAGTGTACAGCTGGCCTATGTAGAGCAGGACCGCGACGCCCTCGATCCCAACAGGACCATATGGGAGGTTATTTCCGAGGGGCAGGACAAGGTTCAGCTGGGTAAGCGGGAAGTCAATTCGCGGGCGTACGTGGCGCGCTTCAATTTTTCCGGAGCAGACCAGCAGAAAAAAGTGGGCGTGCTGTCGGGAGGCGAAAGGAATCGTGTTCACCTGGCGCGCATGCTCAAAAAAGGCGCGAATGTACTGCTGCTCGACGAACCCACCAACGACCTGGATGTCAACACCATGCGGGCTCTGGAAGATGCGCTGTTGAATTTTGCCGGGAGCGCGATCGTGATCAGCCACGACCGCTGGTTTTTGGATCGTATCGCAACCCACATCCTGGCTTTTGAAGGAGAAAGCAGTGTGGTCTGGTTTGACGGCAATTACACCGAGTATGAGGTGGATCGCAAGGCGCGCCTCGGGACTGCCGCCGACCAACCGCATCGCATCAAGTACCGTCGATTGACCCGGGCATGAACCGGAGGGGTGCAAGTCACATCATGGCGGCGGGGGATATCCCGGGATGACGCCGCATGAACCGGACTAAATGGCCGGCATAGGAGGCAAACTCGGGGCAGGCAATGGCTGTTCCGTGCAAATCATGCAGCGTGTCGGCGCACAGATAGCGGGTGGGATGCACGAAATACTCGATGGCTTCGGGTTCTATGCGCATCAGCCGATAGACGCCGGGGACGTATTTCAGGGCACCCTTGGCAAGGACTTTGGGGAGAGGCACTTTCACCAGTTTCTTGCCGGTGGCCTTTTCCAGGCTGGTGAGCAGTTGGGCCACGCTGGGTGGTTGCGGAGAGCACAGGTGATAGACCTTGTTTAAGGAAAGATCGAGACTGCTCAGATAAGTGAAGGCGTCGATGAAAAAATCACTGGGGATCAGGTTCACGTGATAACGCCTCGTATCGCCTATGACGGGCACGATGGCGCAGGTCGGTTGACGTAAAATCCACTGAATAATGAAGTAGGGTCCATCATATTTTTGCGTTGCGCCGGTCCGGCTGTTCCCCACGACGATGCTGGGTCGATAGATGGTGGTGGGCAGCCCTTTGGTCATGTGTTCTTGTACCTCAACCTCAGCCAGGTACTTGGTTTCTTCGTAGTAGTTGTTGAAGGATTGGCCCTTCTGCAGATCCTGTTCGGAAAAATCACCGGCATACCGGCCGCTCACGTAGCAAGTGCTGACATAGTGAAAACGGCTCAAGCCCGGACACTCTTCGGCAAAGCGAAGCATGTTGCGGGTTCCCTGTACGTTGATGCGCATACCCACGTGGCGTTTCACTCCCAGGTCATAAACGGCGGCCAGATGGTAGATTTCCCGGATTTTGCCCGTCAGTGAGAGATGGACAGAACCCAGGCCCAGATCGGGTGCGGTGATGTCGCCTTCAACCAGCTTCATCCGCCCTGCCCATTGAGGGTTCCTCTGTTCAATGGCCGCCGCGCGCTGCTGGGCCAGTGCGTGGAACTTGGCTTGTACCAGGCATACCACAGGGGCATCCCCAGGGGACCGCTCCAGCAAACGCTCCACCAGTTCCGAACCAAGAAATCCCGGGAATCCTGTCACAAATGATGCCGCCATGGCTTGCTCCTCGGATGTGCTGTATGATGATGCCGATGGTATGCCTTTGCAGATTCAACGAAGACCCGGAATGTGGCGTAACAGTCGCAGGGCCGCCGTCATGACGCGGGCATAGAATCCGGCCTTGACAAAAGGCCAGGGCCCCACCGGGATAAGGTTTTGCTGCGCGATGGTCTGGGATTCCGTGAATCGGGCAAACCCCTCCACGCCATGCCTGCGGCCGATACCCGAAGCTTTCATTCCGCCCATGGGTGCATCCACCGATCCCCAGGCGGCGGCATACGCTCCATTGATGTTCACCGTGCCGCAACGCATGCGGACAGCAAGCCTTTGGCCCTGCCTGACGTCCCGGGTCCAGATGCTGGCATTCAAGCCAAACGGGGAATCGTTTGCCATGCGTAACGCTTCCTCTATATCTCCAAAGGGGCAGACGGAAACCACGGGTCCGAAGGTCTCTTCCTGCCAAACCCGCATCTCTTGTGTTACCCGGGCGAGGATGGTCGGCTCGTAGAAAAACGGGCCCAAATCCGGCCTGGCCCGTCCTCCGGCAAGAATTACCGCCCCCTTTCGCACCGCATCGCGTACATGTGCGTCAACTTTGTCGAGCTGGCCGCGGGAAATCAGAGAACCCATTCCCACATCAAAATTCTTCTCCGGACCAATTTTCAAGTTGCTCGTTCTTTTTATGAATTGGTGCAAAAAGCGGTCGTATACCGGATCCTGCAGAAAGAGTCGTTCACAGGAGATGCACAACTGCCCGGCGTTGGCGAAGCAGCCGCGTAAAGCGCCATGCACAGCTCTGTCGATATCCGCATCGTGCAGCACCAGCATGGGGTTCTTTCCGCCCAACTCGAGGGAGCACCCGATCAGGTTCTCGCCCGCCTGACGAGCAATCGATCGGCCGGTCGTCGTACTGCCGGTAAAACAGATATAATCCACGCCGGCGATGAGCGGCTTTGCCAGATCGGCACCTGGGCCGGTGACCACCTGCAGGACGTCGCCGGGCAATCCAGCCTCGCGCAGCCACTGCAGCCCCAACAGGGCTGCGAGGGGAGCCTGGCTGTCCGGTTTAACAACCACGGCGTTGCCCGCCAGCATGGCCGGAATGGCATCGGACAGGGTGAGTGTCAGAGGATAATTCCAGGGAGATATGAACCCCACGACGCCGATAGGATGGCGCAATTCCCATGTGCGTGTGAGCAGCGGCAAAGCCCCTTTGCGCCATTTGGGCTGCAGGTAGGATTCCGCCCGGAAGGCGTAGTGCCGGCAGGCCTGGGCTACGTCCAGCACCTCTTCCAGCGCATCGCGGCGGGCCTTGCCGGTTTCCATCTGGAGCAGGTCGAGCATGGTCTCTTGACGCTGCAATATGAGATCATGCAGGCGCAATACAATTTGTTTGCGCTCCCGGACGGGGCTTTCCGCCCACTCCTGCTGAGCTTTACGGGCCCGATTCAGCGCCAGGATCACATCCTCTTGCGTGCAAGCGGGAACCTCAACGATGGGCTCATCCACAGCCGGAGCTCGAACTGCAAAGTTGGTACGCTCTCGGCCCGACGCTCTGGTGATGAGATCCACCAGGTTGTTGAGCAACCCGGGGCGCATTGTTTGAGTCCATAACTGCTGGAAATTCGCTGCGATTGACTGGGCAGGCTGTGTGTTCATGCTTCACTGCTCCCGTGCAAACAAGTACGCGCAAGGAAAATAGGAGGTTTCCACCAGATCTGGAAGCCTTGACGGGCACGGCTCCGCAAATCGTTGTGACCCGAATTCGCCGCTTGAGGATGTTACCACAGTCGTCTGGCATTAACGGACGGCAAACCAAGGCGCAAGATCTTCTCTACGGTGGTGGCAATATCGTATCGGACAAACTTCACTTCAATGGTGCCCGCGGTCGTGTCCCACACGACATACTTGGCTCGGTTGTCACCGTCCCTCGGTTGTCCCACACTCCCCACATTTACAATGTATTTGCAATCCGCCGCCAAAGGGAAAATGCCTTCCGACAGGACCATCGGCGACGATTCTTCCTCGTCCAGCCGGATATATCCCAGATCATGTGTGTGTCCAACGAAGCAGAGGTCCTGCTGCATGGTTCTTGCCAGCTGAAACAGCTGGGAATGAGTCAGTTCGAACAGATAGGTTGAGATGGAAGCGGGGGGAGCACCATGTACAAAGAGGCATCCTTCCTTGACCATAAACGTGTTCAAGCCGCGCATGTATTCAAGTGTTTCCGCGGAAATGAGCCGACCCGTCAGCACAAGAGACCTGCGCGCCACCGGATTAAACCAGTCCAGGCTCAAGGGATCGACAATCCCCAGTTCATGGTTTCCCATGACGCAGGGGATGGCCCTTTCTCGCATGATTCCAACGACATGCTCCGGGTCGGGGCCGTAGCCGACATTATCGCCCAGACAGAAGATTTCATCAATGCCTGAGGCATCGATGTCTCTGAGAACTTCGGTGAATGCCTCGAGGTTGCCGTGGATATCGGAGATAATCGCCAGCCTCATCCTGCTAACTCACCTTCTTTCCGGGGATTCTATCTTGCGTGGAAGAGGCGAACTGGTTTTTTCGCAGTGCGGCGAATGCCCGTTTTGCCGCGGTTACAAAAGAGTTCAGAAGCAGCGGGTCCTTTCTCCCGTCAGGGGCTTCAACCCCCGTGTGCACATCCACCCCGGCAGGCCCCACCCGCAGTACGGCCTGTTTCACATTAGCTGGAGTGAGGCCTCCCGCCAGAATGACGGGTCGTGGAGATGACTCCACGAGCCTGCGGCTGATACTCCAGTCGTGGGTTTTCCCCGTCGCCCCGCAAGCCCCCGTCGATGGATCGAAACTGTCGGTAATGAAAGCATCCACAAAAGGTGCATACTGATTCATGCGGTCTATTAATTCAGGCAGATTACCATCACGAACGATGAGGCTTTTTATCAGGAAAAGGGACGCATCCTTGCTTCTCAGTCGTTCGATCTGTGGAACGGGCGGTTCACCATGTAATTGTACCTTGCTGACGCCGATCCTGCGGCAAAGCTTGCTGATTTCATCAGCCTTTTGCAGGTAGGTGATCACTACCGCCGACCCGCCAAGGTGCAGCTTGTCAATGATTGTCGCCGCCTGGTCACAGGAAATGTCCTGGGGATGGACGGAAAGCCCCAGAGGGAAACCGACCAGATTTACACCGGCAGCGAGAATGTTCCAGGCATCCGCCAAGTCCTTTACGCCGGCAATTTGAATCAAGCCGCTCATATCAGCCGATGCATCCTACCTCAGGTTTAATTGCAACACGTTGTCAATCTGCGCCACTGTCTGCCGAATGGCGTTGGCATCTGCGCGGGTCAGTTTCCCTTGCCTACGGAGTACCACTAGCTCGCGCATGGCTTCATGTAAATTATCAAGAGCCGCCCTCACATTCAGGTCGTCATTCATGCCCTGTTCGAACTCCTGGCGCAGCTTATTCGCCCAATGCCCCCCTCTATCGCCGGGATCTGCGGCAAAACCTGCTCCGGCGGCCAGTTCCTGGAACATTCCCCGAAAAGAATTGAGCCTCTGGCTTGTTTTTTCTAGCTGCTGGTGAGTCAGGTTCAGTTCTTCTCGATGGTGTCCGTAGATCAAATAGAATCGCACCTGTTCGGGATCGTATCCATCCCGCAGGAGGTCCTCCGGGTAGACAATGTTGCCTCTGCTCTTGGACATCTTTTTGCCGTCCACCAGAAGATGCTCTCCATGGATCCAATAACGGGAAAATTCCTTACCCGATACTGCCTCGATAACTGCGATGTTATAATCGTGGTGCCGATACAGATTGTCCACTCCGCCACAGGCTATATCTATCTGGTAGCCGAGGTGCTTGGTTATTATTGCCGGATCCTGAATGTTCCAGGCGGGCCTGCCCCTGCCGATCTCCGTATCCCAGTACAGGGAATCTCCGTCCTTGTAGCCGTGCCACAGGATGAAATCGCCAAGATTCCACCTCCTGCCCGGGTAGGTATCTCTACGAAAGCGCCTCTTCTGTTTGGGCCAGCGCGTCATGTCCAGGCGAAACAACTTGCCGAAATCTTTAAACTGCAGCGGATCATAGAAAATGTCGTTCCCATGCCGGTAAGCATATCCCCTGGCCAGCAAAATTTTGATGAGATGCACGGCCTGGTCTACCGTATTGGAGGATCGCGGAATGAATTCCGGCAGCTTTATCTTGAGCAGTTCGGCATCCTTGGAAAACTGCTGAGCGATGGATTCGGTAATGTCTTGAACCGTTCCGCCTTCCTGTTGCGCTTCGGCAATCGCCTTGTCTTCCACATCGGTCAAGTTGATGACGCGTTCTACCGTATACCCCTGATATTCGAGATAGCGCAGCAGCACGTCTTCCCACAAAAAGCTGCGATAGTTGCCCACATGCGGCTTCCGGTAAATAGAAGGACCGCAGGTAAACATCTTCACGGATCTGGCCCGGTGCGGCTTGAATGGTTCGATTTTTCTGGACATGGTATTGTAGAGATTGAGCATACGATTCCTATCCTTATTTCCGAAGCAGATGTGTTGTTGCTGTCAAGCCTTCAAGTGCGATTCAATGATGGTTTTTCCCTCCAGGGTCCTGTGAACCGGGCACTTATCGGCAATTTCCAAGAGTTTCCGGCGTTGTTCCGGACTGAGCTCCCCCATCAGTTCGATTTCTCTTTGGACACGATCTATTTTGCCATCTTTCTGGAAATCACACTGCTGACAGTCGGAAGCATGAATCTTTTCGTGTTTCAACCGCACCACAATCGCTTCCAGGGGCCATTGCTTGCGATCGGCATACATTCGCAGCGTCATTGAAGTACATGCACCCAAGGCCGCGACCAGCAACCCGTAAGGCGTCGGACCGGTATTTGCTCCCCCCACGGCAAGGGGTTCATCGGCTATCAGACTGTGCTCGTTGACTTGAATTTCAGTTTGATAACCCTTCCTGCCGGTACGCACTACGATTCGGTTATCGGCAAGATCCCTTCGGCGTTTGTCTTCCTGCGCCAGGCCGATGTATTTGTGAGCCCAGGCGGCCAGCACCGAGCCGAGGTAAAGGGAGTCTTCCCGGGCCGAAAGCAAGTGATCGGCTTTGTCCAAAGAAATGAAACTCTTGGGGTGGCGTGCCGTTTCAAATATTTTCCTGGCGTTTTCGATGCCGACAACAGCATCTTGAGGGGAATGGAACAGCAGCAAAGGCCTCCCCAGATTGCGGATTGTATCCTCCATTTGCACCTGTTCCAGGTCCTCGAGAAACTGCTTCTTGATGCGAAACTTTCTTCCTCCCAGAGTGATCTCCGCCTCGCCTCTCTGTTCTATTTCTTGTGTAGTATTCCCCAGGTGACGGGTCACACTGGAGGGATCGGCAGGCGCAGCAATGGTGGCCACCGCGGCACATGAATCGATGCGCCCGGCCGCCTGCAACACCGCGGCTCCCCCCAGGGAATGTCCGATCAGCAGCTTGGGAGCTGCGAAGTTGTCCTTCAAGAAATCAGCCGCCGCTGCCAGATCGGCCACGTTGGATGAAAAATTCGTCTCGGCAAACTCCCCCTCACTTTCTCCCAGCCCGGTGAAATCGAAGCGTAATACACCTATGCCCTGTCTGGTCAGTGCTCTGTCAATATTGACCACCGCATTCAAATTCTTGGTGCACGTGAAGCAATGGGCAAAAATGGCGTATGCGAAGGGTTTTTCATCCAGCGGCAGGTCCAATCGACCAGCCAGTTCGTGTCCCTCATGATTTTTGAAAAGAATTTTCTGGAATTGCATTGTTGCCTCCAGCGAGCCAGATAAACCCAGGCCGCCCGATCTTCAGTGGTCATCGTCTCGCACAGCCCTGCGCCGTTTTTTCAGTTGTCCCTTGAATTTCTTTTCCTTGATGCGAATCTCTCTTGAGGCTCGTGGAATACGGGTTCGCTTGCGCGGTTTATTGCGCCTCAAGGCCTTGCGCAGCCATTCTGTGAAGTTTTCAAGGGCGGCGTTGCGATTGGCGGACTGGCTGCGATGTTGCTGACAATCTACCTGCAAGACTCCCTCCCTGTTGATCCGCGTCGCCAATCGCCTCAGCACGAGCTGCTTTTGGCTGTCTGACAAACTTGCCGAATGGAGGACGTCAAACCAGAGTGTCACCCGTGTGTTTACTTTGTTGACATTTTGCCCACCCGGTCCACTGCTTCGGGAAGTAGTGAACTTCAATTCGTACTCTGGGATGGCAACTTTTTGACTGATTTTGATCATCATTGTCAACCCCCCGGCATTCTTCCTTGGTCACTGCCCAGAAGACTGCTCGAGAATTGAGTTCGAGTGCTTTTCAGTCATTCCGGCAGTGGCCGGAATCCGGTGATCCTGCAGTCCTCCGGATTTTGACCTGCGTCGGAATGAAAATGATCCAGCAGTTTCGAGCGGTTCCTGGGTGTTGAGGCACCGAACCGGTCTTTTCAAGATTCTCCTGCCGGTTGTTTGTTTGCCGGCTGTTTGCTTCTTTTTGCTTGACATAGTTGTCATGTCTGTTATGAGGATTAAATCCTTCCCAATCTCAGTTTGGTGAAGGATGAGCTGCATTTGTTGTGCAGAAAGACCGATCGCGGGTGAACAGAGAGGGCAAGGGAAGCCGCGCAGCCTGCAAGCACCCGAATTTGATTTCCCAACTTCTCTCTTTTTCTCCATTGGGGGGCGAGTCTCGGGCAGAACGTAGAGGGGCTAACCGAGGCTCCTCCCCATGTTTTTTCTGCGGGATGACTCACTGTAGACTCCGATCCGGCCATTGACATAGAAGAGGGTGCGTGATCGGGCGAATCGCCGCGCGGTCCGGCATTCACTCAAACTTGAACGCGTTCTCTCTAAAGGTCTTCAGACAAGCATCAACCACTTCCACATCGTAGAGAATCCCCCGCATTTCGGAAATGTGCTCCAGAGCAGTGGCGATTCCAAGGCCCGGCCGATAAGGTCGATGCGAGGCCATCGCCTCGACCACATCAGCCACTGCCAAAATCCTTGCTTCAAGCAGAATCTGATTGCCCCGCAGACCCTGCGGATACCCGGAGCCATCCAGCCTTTCGTGGTGTTGCAGGACGATCTTGGCGATTGGCCACGGGAACCGTATGTTTTTGAGGATGTCGTAACCCACTTGCGGATGTGATTTAATCAGCGAATATTCGAGCTCATTTATCCGTCCGGGTTTGCTGAGAATTTCGGCCGGCACGGCAATCTTGCCGACATCATGGATAACCCCCGCCATCCTGATTCCGTCCTGCTGCTGCTCGGATAGCCCCATGCTTTGGCTTATGGCGTGAACCAGTTCGACCACTCGGCGTTGATGCCCCGCGGTGTAGGGATCCCGCATTTCCACGGTCAACGCCATGGCTTCAACAATCCCTTCCATTGCCTGTCGATAGTCGTACAGTGTTTTTTCCAGAACAGCTTCACGTTCCCGTAATTGGCGTTCCTTAGTCTCAAGTGTATGGACCGTGGCACGGAGCTCCCTTGTGCGGATCTCAACGATCTGTTCAAGACTCTGACGGTTGATTCGGTTGTCAATTTCCAGTTGCCGTCTGCGCAAGGCATTGGTAACGTTAATCAATATTTCGTTGGCCTCAAATGGCTTGATGATGTAGCCGTAAACGCCGATATCCAGCGCTGTTCTGGCAACTTCCGGATCATCTATGGCGGTTACGGTGATGGCGGCCGTGTTCTGATGTTCACCAAGGATAAACCGCAGCAACTGCAGCCCCGACTCCCCGGGCATATTCAAATCGCACAGAACCAATTCAAACCGTTCGTCCTTAAACAACTGGCGGGCCTCCCTTGCATCGGCAGCCAGTTCGCAATCATACCCTTTCATTTCGAGCAACTGCCCGAGCAGTCGTCGAATCGGTTCTTCATCATCAACAATCAGTATTCTAGCCATGCGCTCTCTAATTCTCCCCAAACCCAGCCGGCCAGTGATGGCGGGAAAAAAGCGGCCCCGTTGTCTCGTGCCAAATCCATCGTCACAGCAGCGCAATCATCTTACCTGTTCTGAACAGAGCCAGTTTATTCGATCATCATCTGATCGTGTCGTCGGAGCGTTGCTGAAGGCATCCCAACGTTATGTGCCGGACGGCTATTGAACTGTCTCGCGCTGAGTGTTGATTGTGGCTGTAATTGGGCCATTTGTCAAAACAATTGCCAAGCGAGCCGGGCGTAATCTGCGTGTCACCGCGGCCCATCAGCCCAATACCCACGCCCACTCGTCCAGGCAGCGTGAATGGCATCTTGCGAGCGACACCATGCTCAACCGAAGGTGCAAGAGCGGCCCCGACGTCGGCCAAGGTCAGCACAAGGTGAAGCAACAACCCGGGTGGTTGAAGATTGATGGAAAGTTATTAATTTTAAGAACAGACACAGACAAGGAAAGATAACCTGATGGCATTCGTTCCGGCGGGGGAAGACCGTCTCCCGGTTTCACCTCGGGTGGAAGCGAAGCGGAAGGAGGTTTCAATATGGATGAAAAGGCTGAACTCAACCAATATCTCTATGATTTGGTCGGCACGGAAGGATGCGGCGTGTCGTGTGGCAATGCTGACATCCTGCATGATGAAGAAGGCTGGAAGCTCATGATGGAAGGCTTTATGGAACCCTGGAAGCTTGGCCGGACCATCACTGAAGCCAAGGCAAGCCTGAAAGAATATGTGTCACAAGGTTTTGGAATCGCCTGATGGCGATACGAAGGAGAATAAGATCATGGCGGAAAAAAAGTTTGAATGCGTAGCCTGCGGCCAGGAGTTTGACCGGGAAATGGCCGTCAAGGAGTGCCGCATGTGTCATCGCAATTACTGTGACGAATGCATCAGTGCGGAAGGCATATGCGTTCCTTGCGACGAAAAGGATGCGAACTAAGCAAGTTTGCTGAGTGGATCCAAAAGTACATTGTGCGCGCCCTGCCGGGCAAAAGAAAAGCCAATCGGCGGGGCTAACCGGTTGGCTTCAAAGAGGAGGAAAGAGTTTAATTTCGCAGTCAAAGAGCAGAGCAATTACTATGCCAAAGAAAATTTTTGACGGTGAAGCCGCATTAAGTCACGGCCCTTGCAAGCGACGTGAAATTACTATACGCCATTATCGCGCCATATAGACGTTAAACACGCCACAATCACGACAAATCGCGCCGAAGCGATGGGAAAGCCTGGCAACGCAAGAACTCTTCAGCGGGGATAGCCATCAACTCATGAGGCGGCGCCGGCAGATCTTCTCCGGCGGGCAGTCTGGCGCGGCGCACGCCGTTGTGATTTGCCGCGACGCGGTGTCAATCAAATGGGGTCAGGCTCTCAACTCCGTCTTCGGTCACCACAACGGTTTGTTCAAATTGCGCAGACAGAGAGCCATCCCTGGTCACCGCCGTCCACCCGTCATCCAGAATCAACAGTTCCTTGCCTCCAAGGTTGATCATGGGTTCAATGGTGAAGACCATTCCCGGCGCCAGCCGCACGCCTTCCCCTCTCCTTCCATAGTGGGGAACCTGGGGAGGCTCGTGAAAGTCAAACCCTACTCCGTGGCCCAGGAATTCTCTCACCACCGAACACCCCTGCCCCTCGGCATAACGTTGAATCGCCCAGCCGATATCTCCAATGGTGTTTCCGGGGCGCACCATTGAAATTCCCACCTTGAGGCTCTCATGGGCCACACTGACGATTTTCCGAGCGTCCGGATTGGGGCTTCCCAAGATGAAGGTCTTGTTAGCGTCGGCATAGTAGCCATTAAGGATCGAGGTCACATCTACATTGACGATGTCACCCTCGCGCAAAATCCTTTCCCCCGGAATGCCGTGACAAATGACCTCATTGACCGACACACAGACACTTTTGGGAAATCCCCGGTAGTTCAGGGGTGCCGGTATGGCGCCGTGCTTGATGGTGTATTCGTGCACCAGCGTATTGATTTGATCCGTGGAAATTCCCGGCTTGATCGCCTGCTCCACGTAGTCAAGGGTATCCGTGACGAGTTTGCCCGTCAGACGAATGGCGTCGATATCCGATTTTTGTTTGAGTCGAATCTTGTATCTTTGGTAATAGGAATCCTTCATGACGTTCGCTGTTTTTCCTCTTATCGGCCCACTCTCGGTGAGGCAACATTTCTTATATTTGAGGCCGCTGCCACAAGGGCAGGGATCATTTCGGCCGAGTTTCAAGTTGCTTGATTTCAATACCATCCTCAAAAACCTGTCTTTCGAATTTGATCAGTCCACAGCAGGATGTTCCGTTGTCCGCTGGAATCGGCAGGGTATCCATCCCCTTCAAGCATAAATCCTCTGTCGGCAATACTCAAGCGCGCCAGAGCAGGGTGACATGGTTGTGATACTGTGTGGCCGGCAACCATGTGTGTGATACTTCGTGACATCCCATGTTTCCGCACGATGCTGGTGCACTGCACAGACTGCCTGCTTGTATCGCGAGACTTCAAGCCGGCTCCGCTTTTGGCAAGACCACCATGCATTTTGTTCCTCTGCCGGGGACCGGTTCGATGGTGACCGTGCCAAGATTTTTGCGGGCAATCATTCTTGCAATGGGGAGGCCGAAACCTGTTCCCGTAGGTTTGGATGAGTAAAAGGGGGTATATAAATTGTCGAGCTGGTCTTTGTCTGGGGGAATACCGGTGTTGAAGATCTCGACATGTACGAATCGTTCACTGGAATCGCCTCCCGAAGAGACTCTCAGATAAGGATCATTCAAGTCCATCGCCTCAAAGCTGTTTTCAACGAGATATCGAAACATCACTTGCAGGTCCCGGGTATCGGCTTTGACCAGGGTAAACCCGGGGTGAAAGATCAGTTCAACGACCGCGTTGTTGATTCCCTTTGCCTCTTTGACCTGCGCGATCGTGCTGGACAGGATTTGCTGCAGCGAATTCACGGTGAATTGCGGATCTTCCCGAAAAATCTCATTGTACACCCCGATGTCCGTAACCATCCTCTCGAGCCGTCTGGTTTGCGATATGATCGATTCGAGCATTTGGCTGTCTTTGCCGCTCGATTCAATTTTTCTCTGGAGCCGCAAGATATTGCCGCCTATAACCGTGATGGGATTTCTCACCTGGTGTGCGACCCCTTTTATCACTTCCAAATCGCACCGTGTGGTGGCCGTCACATAGGCATCGGTTGCCACCAACACACAGAGATCGAGCATTTTATCAACGGTCGAAGTGACCTGCGGTCGCGCAGCGGAGGGCACCTGGGACTGGATAATTCGGTGGCAGAATTGTCGCGTCGCAGCGTAGCCAAGATTGACATATCTCTGATCGACATTGACATCCACGTGTCTTATGCCGCTCTTCCAAAGGAAGCTCAAAAATTCTTTATTCAACCGCTCCTTGAACAACGACTCGAACCAGTTGGACAAGGTTTTGGCAAGTCGTCTCGCAGGCTTGTCGTGATCTATGATAATCCGGGTGCGCGGGATAGCGTAAAAATAGTCATAGAAATATCGGCCAAATTCGTCCCCGTGGCTGACAAATGTGTCACGATAGGGAGCCAGAAAGTCGAGTTCTTCATCGCTTATGCCGAGCTCTGCCAGGAAAAAAGCCAGACGATCATGTGGCACCGGGATATTCAACATGCTGCTGCACCTCATTGTCCGATTTGCACTCAGACACGAATAATAACATCAAAAACCCGAATTACAATGGATCAAGTGTCTGCAGAAGCGTCCTCAGAAATACCGCACGGTGAATAGGTGCTCTATATATTTTCCAGTAAACTCCATGACTTACACTTATTTCTGGTCAACTGCCTCCCATTGGTGTATAGAAAGTACGCTACTTACTTCACTTTGGAGGTGATCCACGTTGAACCTATGGGAGGTCCATGTCAGGCCCGTTGAGCGATCAGAGGAAGGTCGCTATCAGGAAGTGATGGATGAGCATCATTATCTGGGACGCATGCCTAAGATCAGCGAAACGCTTTGGTACATTGGCCTATGGCGCAACCAGTGGGTGGCGCTTCTGAGCTTTTCCGCCGCCGCATGGAAGTGCGCGGCGCGGGACCAATGGATCGGTTGGAGCCCACGCCATCAGTATGATCGGTTGAAACTGGTAGCCAACAACAGTCGTTTTCTTATTCTTCCCGACTGGCACTTTCCGAATTTGGGCTCTCGCGTCTTATCATTGTGCCAGAAGAGAATCCCTCGCGATTGGCAAGATATCTTTGGCCATCCTTTGTTGTTGCTTGAAACCTTTGTGGACCCTCGACGCTTTCAGGGCACCGTCTATAGAGCAGCTAACTGGCACTGTGTCGGTCAGACCAGGGGCTTCCGCCGCACCGGCAATGGCTACAGTGCTAGAACCCACCCGCCCAAAATGATCTTCGTAAGACCACTGCGACCCAATGCACGAGAGTTGCTCTCGCGCCCACTTCTCGAATCGGCCTTTAATACAGGAGGAGCCAAAATCATGATTACTGCCGAGCATATGCAGTCTTTGCCGCAATTCTTCACCGATATACCAGATCCCCGTCGTGCACAAGGACGTCGCCACAGGCTTTCAACCGTACTCGCCATCGCGGCCGGTGCAATCTTGTGCGGAATGCGAGGCTATAAGGCTATCACCGACTGGGCAAACAGCCTTGGCCAAAAGGCGCGTGAACGTTTCAGGTGTCGTGTGGAAAACGGCCGATGTGTGGTTCCAAGCGAATACGTCTTCCGGAATGTCCTTATCCGTGTCGATCCACTGGACCTGGACCACGCCCTGCAAAATTGGAATAAAACCCACGGCGAAAAGGATGAAAGCCTGGCAATCGACGGCAAGGTCATGCGCAATGCTATCGATGAGCAGGGCTATCAGACCCACATCATGAGCGCCATTGGTCATCAGACCAAGAATTGCTACACCCAAAAAAAGTAGGTACCCTTCCCAAGGAAGGGGATGAGGAGGCCAAGCGAACAAACGAGATAAAAATGGCCGCCCCACTCCTTGATCCTATCAATATTCAAGACAAAGTCATCACGGCGGATGCCCTTCTAACGCAACGCGCCTTCGCCGATTATCTGGTTCTGGAGCGCAAAGCTCACTATCATTTCACCGTTAAGGATAACCAACCCACACTTCGTACAGACATCGAATTCTTCTTCCAAAACCCAAAAGAGCCGGATTATATCGACAACGACTCTTGTGATCATGGACGGATTGAAACCCGTAAAATCTGGACCACCACCGAGCTCAACGACTACCTCAACTTTCCTCATGTTGGGCAAGCGTTCGCAATCGAACGTCACTCAATAGACAAAAAATCAGGCAAAGAATCTTGTGAGACCGTCTATGGCATCACCAGCAAATCCCCGGAAGAAGCCGACGCACAAAACGTTCTCAACACTAATCGAGGCCACTGGAGCATCGAAAATTCCTGCCATTATATCATCGATTGGAACTATGACGAGGACCGCAGCAGGATATCCAAGGGCTACGGTCCCGAAAATATCACCCGGCTTAGGCGATTTGCCGTCGGGCTCATCAAGTCCAAGGGTGTATACAGCGTCGCACAGAAAATGCGTCAACTCAATCGCAATGTCCGCTCAGTTCTCGACTATCTGTGTATGACAACAAACTCATGTACCCCTGCTCACCGGCAATTAGAATGAGAACAAATTTACCGTGAGAAATACCGCATTATTATTGACAACTCACTAAATCTTATCAAGAATTGCCGGGCGATACTGCGCGCGACCGCCACACAAACCTGGTTCAGCCATTGCGTTGTAAAGGAGACTCAGATGATTCGAGCGACCATTCGCGGCATCGGATCCTATGTGCCGCCGAAAGTAGTCACCAACGATGACCTCGCCAAATTGTTCACCACCAGCAACGAATGGATTCAAACCCGCACAGGCATTGAAGAACGGCGCTTTGCGGATGAGGGGACGCTGTGTTCGGACCTCGCACTGGAAGCATCCAGGAGAGCTCTCGAAGATGCTGCAATGAGTGCTTCCGATGTCGACTTCATTATTTTTGCCACCCTCAGTCCGGATCATCATTTTCCCGGGACCGGGTGTTACCTGCAAAAAAAACTGGGGGTGCGGCACATAGGCTGCATGGATGTGCGCAACCAATGCACCGGTTTTCTGTATTCCATGACGGTAGCCGACGCACTCATTCGAGCCGGCACTTATAAAAACATCCTGGTGGTGGGCTCGGAAATCCATTCGAGCGCGCTCGACTTCTCGGATCGGGGGCGCGATGTGGCGGTGCTTTTCGGCGACGCTGCGGGTGCAGCGGTTTTTACCGCATGCGAGACACTAGATCAGGGGGTTTTGTACACGGAGCTTCATGCCGATGGTGAATTCGCTAAAGCGTTGCACATGGACGTATGGGACATATCCCGCAAGCCCTACCTGAGTCAGGAAAGCATCGGCGGGAAAGAGATCTGGCCGCACATGGACGGCAGGACGGTCTTCAAGCACGCCGTCACAAGACTCGTGGAACTGGTTCACCATACCCTGAAAAAAAACGGTCTCAGACCCGATGAAATCAAATACGTCATTCCCCACCAAGCCAACCTGAGGATCAACCAGATGGTCGCCGAAAAATCGAACATCCCCCCTGAGAGGTTTCTCAACAACATTCAAAAATATGGAAACACAACGGCTGCATCGATTCCGCTGCTGCTTGATGAGAACTACCGCTCCGGCAAATTACAAAGGGGCGATCTGATCCTGCTGATCGCCTTTGGCTCGGGTTTTACCTGGGGCTCGGCGTTAGTGAGATGGTAGCAGGCCTGGCCGTTCCCGAGGCAAAGCCACGTAATAGAACTCCTTCATGGAAGCAATGCGCTGCCGTTTTTGGGAGCTGTTCAACAATGCGAGCATGTCTTTTAAGTGCCATCTCCTGTATTCATAGCCGCACTGCTGCACCTGGTACCCGTAACCGATTAATTCTTCTCTGTAATTTTCGGAAACAATGAGGGCGGGGTACTGCTCCAATTGCCTTTTGCCAGGCAGATCGAGGAGCTCCGCAACCCACACGGCCCCATCCGAAAACAGTGTCAGTTGGTGTTGATATTCATGGGGTAGGCCGATGGATGCCACCCTGACGGGCTTTGACATGCTGACGGGGGCAAGACACTGTGCCAGAGAAGTGACTGGAGATACGGAAAAAACCGGTTTGAGAAAGGTGAAAAAAGTTGCATAGAGCAGAACCAAAAATACACCGGTGACGGCAAATCCTCCCATATTGCTGTGCTTGAACAGCAGCAGGTAGGGAACCAAAGTAAACACAAATAACAGGCTGCCTCCTGCCGACCATCTAAAGTCCACCCTGGCACCGGCCAAGGCAATCAGAACCGCCGCGGCGAGGCCGGAGAGGACCAGGGTGTTCTCAACTTTTCTAATGAGTTGAGAGCATTTTGCGTACTCGGTGGCCTTGATCAATAGAGCCGCAAACAGTACGGCAAGCAGCGGATAAGCAGGAAGCAGGTAGCGGCTGCGGGTCAGATTGCCCAGGATGAAGATCCCATACAGGGTTGCAAACCAAGCCCCGGTGAAGAGGCATACGTATCGGTTTTCCTTAATAAAGTCGATTATTGAGCCGGCTTTTTGTAAAAATGCCAAAACGAGCAACAGTGACCACGGGAAAAAATGGCGCAGAACCGCAATGAGGTATTCCATCGCGTTTTTCAGGATATACACCTTGCTGCCATCGAGACGTTCCGTCACCTGGTCGCCCAAAAAGCCACCGATGGCGAAACCGCCGTGTTCCGCAAGGATCAGGGCGTACCAAAAGAGGGCAACCACAGCAGCAGACGCCATAACCGGCAGGTCGATCAGGTTTCTCGGCCTGGTCAGCTCTTTGGGGGCGATAACACTGAATGCGAAGGCGTACACGACAGGAACCATGCCCAACAGCCCTTTGGTGGCCACTGTGAGGGCCGCTCCAAGGTAGGCGCAGCCATAGTCGAGCCGCGCCTTGGATCGGTTGAAAAGAATATTGGCGAAACCATAGAGGCTGACCGACAGGAAAAGGGTCTGCAAAATATCAGGGGTCGAGCGTGTGGAAATGACGAAGAACTGTTCGTTGGAGAAAATCACAATGGCAGCCAGCAGAGCTTCTTGTTCGCGTTTGAGTAGAGCCAGCGAGGTCTTGTGAGTGAACCAGATCACCAGGCACCCGGCAAGCAGGAAAGGGATGCGCGATGCGAACAGGCTGATGCCGAAAATCTTATAGCTTGCCGCGATCACCCAGTAGGTGGCTATGGGTTTGCGAAACCTGAGGGCTCCGCTGGAATAGTAGGGGGTGAGGTAGTCTCCTGTTTGGATCATGCGCACGGCGCCGTCGGTGTAAAATCTTTCATCCCCGTGATAGATGACCGGGCTGAACAGGCTCGGGAATTGTACCAGGAAATACAGGACGATGAGCATCCAGTGGGCATTCTGCCGGAACCCTCTGTGCCCGGGCAATTTGCGATGGATTTCCGGCGAAGAATCCGGCATGGTCATCATAGGTTCTTTCGATGGTGTTGAATTGGCTCTCATGTCTCGCGCGCTCGATCCCATTCGCGTCGCATCATAAGTCTTATGGACAGAATGTTAAACTCAAAACTGCCGCCCTTAAGGACTCGTGACATCAATCCGATTTCTTCGCGCAGGGTTTTTCAGTTATACTGGGTTGGAACAGACTTTTGCCAACAATGACGTTTACTCCAGGTGCCAGCATGCCGGAATTGCCCGAGGTAGAGACCATACGTCGCTGTATCGCCCCTGAAATTACGGGTCAGACGGTCACCCGCGTCATTGTAAGGAATGCCGCGCTGAGGTGGCCGGTGCCGGTGGAGCTGGCCCGCTCCCTGCCCGGACAACGGGTCATTGCGGTAGAGCGGCGGGCCAAGTACCTGTTGATCCAAACCGAAGGGGGTACGCTCATCATGCATCTGGGGATGTCCGGCACTCTTCTGGTCCGTCGCAACCAACAGCCTGCCGATAAACATGACCATCTCGACCTGGTATTCGGGAACGGGAAAATATTGCGCTTCAACGATCCCCGTCGCTTCGGGTGTGCTCTCTGGACCACGGAGCCACCCGATCAACACCCACTCCTGGCTGCCCTTGGCAAAGAGCCGCTGGAAGATGGTTTGACGGCACAATATCTGTATGAGCAGTCACGCGGGAGGGCACTGAAAATCAAAGAATTTCTCATGAACAGCCGCATTGTTTCAGGGATTGGTAATATCTATGCCAATGAATCACTCTTCGCAGCGGGAATTCATCCCAATCGGGCCGCCGGACGTATCTCGCTGAAGCGTTATGAGCGGCTCACGAACGCCATCAAAAAGGTTCTGGTGAACGCTCTGCAACAGGGCGGAACGACATTGCGGGATTTTTGCGATGCGTCCGGAAAACCGGGGTATTTTCAGCTGCAGCTCATGGTGTACGACCGAGCCGGTGCACCGTGCCGGATATGCGGTTCCGCCATCCGGCGAATTCGTTCCGGGCAGCGCTCCACTTACTTCTGCAGAATGTGCCAGCGGTGATTGCACTGCCAGCGGTGATTGCACTGCCAGCGGTTGCGCAGGGACAATTTGCTCCAATGGAATCTACAGGGGGAATAGTGAATGAGTAAGTTTATTGAAATCGAAATCAAGCTCATACCGATTTATGGTTCGGCAGGCCTTGCCGGTCGATTTCCAAATCTGGCGAATTTCCTCAAAGAATGGGGTTACGAACGGGTGTTGGAGGAACAGCCGAATGTGTATCAGCTGGTGGAGGTCTTGACCCGACTGAGAAATGATCCTGCGATTCCGGACACCGCCAAAAAACCCATTCATCGTTTTCATGACAAAATTCAAAAAGTGCGTGATGAGGCGCGAGAACATCTGCTGTCACGCCACCTGAACGAGCTCGATCAGACGCTCTACCGGCTGGAGGATTTATACGAGGATTTGGAAAAAGAAATGAGCTGGTGAGGCAGACCTGGGCCAGGTTCACGATCTTGGCCCGGGCACGGCAAACAGGGTTAACTTTTTGCGCCGGCCTTTTCGGGTAGCAGGAAGGCGGGCTTTTCCTCTGATCCGTTTCGGGTCAATTCGGTGCGGAATTTGGGCAGGCTTTCCGGATAGTTTTTCTGGATGAAAAGGATCAGTTCTTCTCGTACCTGGCAGCGAAGATTCCACGCTGCTGAAGCATTTGCCGCGCTCACCATGGCGCGCAATTCAATGGTGTGCTCCCTGGCGTCGGTAACCTGTAGTGCCCAAGCCTTGCCGTCCCAGAGATCGGATTCTTGCAGGATTCTGTGTAGTTCCTGGCGAACTGCGTCGACCGGGATCGAGTAATCGGCATAGATGAACACCGTGCCGATGAGATCCGCAGAAGTTCTGGTCCAGTTCTCAAACGGTTTTTCAGTGAAATAGGTGATCGGCAGGATCAGCCGTCGCAGGTCCCAGATGCGCACGACGACATAGGTGGAAGTGATCTCTTCGATCTGGCCCCATTCGTTCTCAACGATGACCACATCGTCCACCCGGATTGGCTGAGTAATGGCGACCTGGATGCCAACCAGAAGGTTTGCTATGGAACGCTGTACCGCCAAACCTGCAACGATCCCCACGACGCCTGCAGAAGCCAGAATACTCGCGCCAAATTGTCGTACTTTGGGAAAAACCATCAACATCGAGGCAGCCGCGATGACCAGCACCACCGTCACAATGACTCGTTTCAAGAACCGAATCTGGGTGTGAATCTTTCGTGCTTCCAAATTGTCTGCAACATCAATGCGGTAGCGGGATAAAACCAGGTCTTCCAGGATGTCGGTGGTGCGGATGATCAACCAGGCCATGGTGCCGATGAGAGCCATGGCGAAGCCATGATTCACCAGAGCAATCCATAGCTTTGGTCCACCCGCTATGGAGACGACCAACCTCACCCATACGATGAGAAACAGGGTCTTCAACGGGCGCCGCCAACTGCTCATGAGTGTCGATAAAATCCGATCCGTCGCGCTGCCCGATCTTTTCGCTCTGCTCTCGAGGGCATCGTCCAACAGCCCGATAAAATTGAATATGGCCCAGAAAGGCACGACGCTGCCGGCAACATGGGTCGCCTGATGGGCCAGCCCCTGCACCACATTGGTGCCGTCCGGTTGGCGGAAGTATTGGAAAAAAGGGCTAAAGGCCGCAAACAGCCCATAGGTCCATAGGAGCAGAGACAGGGGCCTGGCCAATGCGGCAAGGATGAGCTCCAGCAGGTTGAACGGTTTCTCTTCCCCACTCATTCTGCGCATCAATCTGCGGTTCAGAGCACGCAGCAAACGTTCTATGATCAGTACCAAAACAACGAGGGATCCGCAGGCGATAAACGTCAGCCATGATATGCCGAAGGGGGCTGTAGAATTCACCCAGTTGCCCAGATACGAGGTGATTTTTTCGTCCATGAAGGCGGCTATTTCATTGCCTATCCCGTCGATTTGATGATTCAATTTTGTTCCGATCAAATCGATTTCCTGCGCTTCGTCCGGGGTCGACGCCACGGCCTGTCCGCTCGACCTGCTGCTTTCCCCCCCTGTGGCATTTGTTCCCGCCTGCGGAGCATCTGCCAGGGGCGTAAGAGTGCCCAGGGCGAAAAATATGACCATTGGGAGGAACTTGAAAAAGCTGGAATATGTCATGCTATCCGGGGTCCGATGTGGTATTCGCTGTCATGCAATGTATCGCTGACGCGCTGGGTTTTGGTTGAATTTTAGGAGCAACTGCCGGCTGAACTCTTGTCACCATGCCTACATTCTACCGAACATAAATGTATTTGCAACCTTAGAGCGAAAACTATAGGAAATGCCCAATGTTAATTGGGCTTCACAGCGAGGAGCTGTTATCATTGTTAAATGAGGCAACGGAATGAATTTTTGGATATATCGATTGCAGCGCACAATCTTATTCGGGCAAACAGTGGGGCATGCATACAACATGATTCCCACCACACACCTGCTGCCGGGCGCTCACCAAATGCCGGGTGTGGGGACTTTGCTTTGCAATCAATTATTGAGAGGTGCATTTTAGCGCATGGCGTGTGTGCTTTTGGTAGAAGATGATGAGGCCCTGAGGATCACTCAGAGTCTCTATCTGGAGCAGGAAGGGTTGGACGTGATTGCCGTGGCCAGCCGCACTGATGCTCGTCAGGCGCTCGAGCGTCATCGCTTCGAGGTAGTGGTCACCGATTTGCGTCTGGGCGAAGAAAACGGTTTGGATGTCATGCGGGATGTGCGACAACTCCAGGCCGCTGCCGAAATTCTGGTCATTACCGGGTACGGGTCCGTCGCTACGGCTGTGGCGGCGATGAAAGAAGGGGCCTACGATTATCTCACCAAACCGGTTGATCCCGAGTACCTGGTGCGCGCCATCAATAAAGCGCGTGAGTGCCGGGGGCTGCGTCAGCAGGTTGAACACCTGCAGGAGCGATTTGCCGGGGCACTGGGACTCGATAGAATTGTCGCACAAAGCCCCTCCATGCAACAGGTCATTGAGACCATCCATGACGTGGCGAAAACAGAAGCCACGGTGCTTATCGAAGGAGAAAGCGGCACCGGCAAGGAATTGATGGCCCATCTGATCCATGAGCGCAGTAAGCGTTCGCAAGGACCTTTTCTGGCGGTCAATTGCGGCGCCATGCCGGAAGACTTGCTGGAAAGCGAACTGTTCGGTCACATGCGAGGCTCCTTCACCGGTGCTCATAGAAACCAAAAAGGGCTGTTTGAAGCGGCGGATGGAGGAACGCTGTTTCTCGATGAGATCGCCGAGACTTCTCAAAACTTCCAGGTCAAGCTCCTGCGCACTCTGCAGGAACGCAGCATCCGGCGTGTGGGAGACCCCCGCGAAGTGCCCGTGGACGTCCGGGTGATTGCCGCGACCAATCAGGACCTTACCCGGTTGGTCCGGGAAGGTCGCTTTCGCCGGGACCTGTTCTTCCGGGTCAAGGTGATCCCCATCTACATTCCTCCTCTGCGGGAACGTCGGGAAGATGTATTAGCCCTGGCGGAGCACTTTTTGGTGCGTCTCAGCAACCGGATGGGCAGGCGGCGCCCTCCCCGCTTGACGGAGACGGCCCAAAAAAGATTGACCGAGCACACATGGCCGGGCAATGTGCGCGAGCTGGAAAATAGTCTGGAGCGCGCCCTCATCATCAATAAAGGCGATGAGATCGACATTCAAGATCTGTTTCTCGAGGATTGCCTCCCTCTGCAAAGTCGTGATGCAAACCCAACCGAGTCACTGCAGCTGTCCCTGGCCGAAATGGAAAAACGTCACATTCTCAATGTCTTGTCCCATTGCCGGCAGAATAAGACCAAGGCGGCGGAAATTTTGGGAATCGGCTACAATACGTTGTGGCGCAAATTGAAAAAGTATGGCGTCGAACATAATAAGGATGCACTTGGACAAGATGGCCAAACGCGCTAGACTCACCAAGCAACCTCCGGTTGAAAGGGAAAGCGATTATCTCAAGCGCATTCTCAACAGCATGGAAGACGGCATCTACATTGTCGGACGAGATTACCGCATCGAATTCATGAACTCTGCGATGCAAGCCATGTGCGGCAATGGGGAGGGGCACCTTTGTTATGAGTTTTTCGGACGTCATCCGGCAAATTGCGAACATTGCCAACACCAGATGGGATCGTTCGGCCCCGAGCTCCGCCACGAATGGCACTGGCAAGAAACGGGAAAAAACTATGAAATAATCGTTTCACCCATCCATTCACCCGACGGTAAGGTATCAAGACTGCACATCCTGCGAGATATCACCCAGAGGAAACAGCTGGAAACGCAGCTCAAGCAGTATTCGCGCAGATTGGAAAGCAGAGTCGCCGAGCAGGCGGAGGCACTGATTCACAAGGAGCGGCTTGCCCTGCTGGGAGAAATTTCGGCCGGTCTGGCCCATGAAATCAGGACGCCGCTGGGTGCTATCATCACCGGAATCAAACTGCTGGAAAAGAAGTCTGTGGGCAGTCACGATGCGGACATGATTTTTTCTCTGGTGAAACGAGAAATCATGCGCTTGAACCGCAAAGTGGATGAATTCCTGAGCTATGCAAAACCTCGCCTGCCGCAGCTGCGTGCCACCCCCATTGCCCGCTTGTTCGCTGAGGTCAAAGATATTCTCTCAACCGATCAGGGGCTCATTGGCGATGTGTCCGTCATCACCGAAGTTCAACCTTCCCAGTTGACGTGGTTCCTGGACGCAGATCGCATGAAAGAGGCTCTCTTGAACATTTGCGTCAATGCTTTGCAGGCGCTGCACGGCAAAGGTACCCTGCGACTGGAAGCCAGAAGCTATTACGAGGGAATCCTGGAAATGAAGATTCGCGATAACGGCCCGGGCATACCTGCAGGCGCTTTACCCCACATCTTCAAGCCATTTTTCAGCAGACGTTCTGAGGGCACCGGACTGGGCCTTTCCATCAGCAGGGACATCATCGAGTGTCACCGCGGGCACATCACAGTGACCAGTATTCCGAACCTGCACACCACTTTCCGGATAACCTTGCGCGAGCCGCCCCGGTGAGGGCCACCGTTGCGGCACACTTGTGCGGCTCAGCTCCAATTTTGTTGAGCAGGCAAGTCTTTTTGAGTAAGATCCCGAAGACTCGTCCGCAGGAGCCAAGTGCACCAGGCACGGATGGTGGGCATTGTGGAGTCCGGCAAGCACGGAATCTGAGTGTGCGAGACAAGTATAGAGAGGCGACATGGCAGAAGAGAGGGTAACGCAGATCAGGTTGGGGGATTCTCTGGATAGACGCATTGACGAAGCCCTGGATCTATTCAATAAGAGGAATCCTGAAATTTCCTGGGACAGGGAACAGCTCATCCGGTTGGCTGTCGGATACGGTCTCAACCAGCTGTTTCGGCAGTATGTCCGCAAGGAAACGAATATGCCGGGAGTCTATCAAAAGCTCACCCCTGAAGGAATCGTGGGCAATGAAATCAACGTTGAAAACCTTTCCCTCGGTGGCATTGGCTTCACCACTCGCGACAGTGCCTTCATGCGCGAAGGCGAAATAATCGATTTGGAATTCATATTGGACAATGCGGAACGCTCTGTTATTTCCAAGACGGCGGTGATACGAAAAGTGGCCGGGGACTATGTGGGCGCGGAGTTCATCGAGGCGGCGGATGCCTCGGACAGGGACCCAGAATTTGAGGCCTACCTGCAGGAAAGTTGACCGCCAAATCATGCTGAAGAGTTTCACTCACCCTATGCAGATAATCGGCATTATCCCTTGCAGATACCATTCCAGCCGGTTCCCCGGTAAGCCTTTGGTTGACATCCGTGGAAAGCCGATGATTCGCCACGTTTATGAGCGGGCCGGCCGCTGTCGACGGCTTGACAAGCTGCTGGTGGCAACGGATGATGAGCGCATCAAGCAGGCGGTCGCCGCATTCGGCGGAACCTGTGTACTCACCAGAAGCGACCATGCGAGTGGTACGGACCGGATTTTTGAAGCAGCGGAAGCGCTCGGCCTGAAGGACTCCGATATTGTCGTCAATATTCAGGGCGATGAACCCCTGTTGATGCCGGAGATGATAGACCAGCTGACAGGAGTTCTGGATGGCTTTCCCGAGCGTATCATGGCAACCCTCGCATTCATCAGCCGTGACCCGCAAGAATATCGTGATCCCAATGTGGTGAAAGTCGTGCGGGACTCAGGCGGTCGGGCCCTTTATTTTTCCCGGTCTCCGCTGCCTCATTTCAGAGATGGCCAGGACAACCCGACATTCTTAAAGCACCTCGGATTTTATGCCTATCGCCACTGGTTTTTGCGTGAGTTTACCCGACTGCCTCAAGGTCGGCTGGAAGAAGCGGAAAAGCTCGAGCAATTGAGAGCCATGGAATACGGCTATGCCATCCATGTCGCATTGTCCTCCACGGATACTCGTGGGGTGGATACGCCTGAGGATCTGGAAAAGATGCTGCAATCACACAGGTAGGTCGGTGAAGGGCTGCCGGCAGGCAGAGTCGACCACCCCCTGAATTTGCGCAAGCATAATGCTTCCCTGGTGATGGTATTTTCACTATAATTTTAGGTTGGCTCTGACGGCGGATCACGATTGGTTCATGCACTACGCGGGGCGCGCGGCGGTGCAGCCGCATTCACAAAAATATAGGCTGTTTATGAGGATTATCTATGGCGTCACCCTGGAAAAAAGACAAAGCACTGCTGGTGCTCGAAGATGGGACTGTTTTTTACGGATATACATTCGCCGGGCACGGCCGTGCCTTGGGTGAGGTGGTGTTCAACACCAGCATGACCGGCTACCAGGAAGTCCTGACGGACCCTTCCTACAAAGGCCAGATCGTGGCCATGACCTATCCCCTCACCGGAACTTACGGAATTAACGATGAAGACATGGAATCCGCGGCCATCCAGGTGGAAGCGTTTATCGTCAAGGAGTACCAGGATTTTGCCAGCAACTGGCGAAGCACTCGAACTCTGGCCGACTTTCTGAACGAGTATGGGAAAGTCGGCATAGAGGGCATCGACACGCGAGCGCTCACGCGGCATATCCGGTTGGCCGGGGCCATGCGGGGGATCATCGCGACCGATAGCGACAATGTTTCCCGGCTGCTGCGGCAGGTGCGGGATTATCCCGGCCTGACCGGCATAGACCTGGTGCAGCATGTGACCAGCCCGGAGCCTTACCGCTGGCAGGCAGGATTAAAGCCGGCAAGCTCGGGGACGGAGTGGCTGGACGGTCATACCGGCTTTCGTGTGGCTGCCTTGGACTGCGGGGTAAAATACAACATCCTGCGCAAGCTTGAACAGGAGGGTTGCCAGGTGATGGTTTTTCCCGCCCACACGCCGGCAGGCGATATTCTTTCGATGAATCCGGATGGCATTTTTCTCTCCAATGGCCCGGGCGATCCGGCCGCTCTGGACTATGTCGTTCACACCGTCACTCAACTGCTGCACAACAAGCCGGTATTCGGCATATGCCTGGGGCACCAGGTGATGGGTTTGGCTTTGGGGGGCCGCACCTTCAAGCTTAAGTTCGGCCACCGGGGCGCCAATCAGCCGGTTAAGGATTTGACCACGGGAAAGGTGGAAATCACTTCGCAAAATCACGGCTTTTGTGTAGACCCGGAATCCATGCGGAACAAGCCGGTGCGCCTGACTCATATCAACCTCAACGACAATACCCTGGAAGGAATGGAGCATCTCGAATTGCCGGCTTTCAGCGTCCAGTATCACCCGGAAGCTTCCCCCGGCCCGCATGATGCTTCCTACCTTTTTCAACGCTTCACCAGGCTCATGCAGAAAGTTCACGGCAAATAACCGGAACGGCAAATTGGCTAGGCAGCCATGATGAGTATCGCCTCGTGCATTCTCGAGCAGACTTAAGAAACTGAAAGGAACCACAGTTCATGCCGAAACGAACAGACATTGGGAAAATCCTCATCATCGGTTCGGGTCCGATCATCATCAGCCAGGCGTGCGAATTTGACTACTCGGGTACCCAGGCATGCAAAGCGCTTCGCGAAGAAGGTTATGAGATCATTCTCATCAACAGCAACCCCGCCACCATTATGACCGATCCGGAAACCGCACACCGCACCTATATCGAACCGATCACACCGGAAGCCGTGGCCAAGGTGATCGAAAGGGACCGCCCCGATGCACTGTTGCCGACTCTGGGCGGTCAGACAGCCTTGAACGTGGCGGTCAAGGTTGCCGAAATGGGCATCCTGGAAAAGTACGGAGTCGAGATGATCGGGGCGCGTGTCGATGTCATCAAGAAGGCCGAAGACCGCGAATTGTTCAGGGAGGCGATGAAACAAATCGGAATGCGTGTTCCGGCAAGCGGCATAGCCCGCAGCATGAGTGATGTGGAAGCCATAGCGCGGGGAATCGGCTTTCCCATTATCGTCAGGCCCTCCTTCACGTTGGGAGGCACGGGTGGGGGGGTGGCCTTCAATCGCGAAGAGTTGCTGGAGCTCGCCCAGAGTGGACTGGATGCCAGTCTGATTCATGCGGTGATGCTGGAAGAATCGGTACTCGGCTGGAAAGAATTCGAGCTCGAGGTGATGCGCGACTTAATGGACAATGTGGTCATCATCTGCTCCATTGAGAATGTGGACCCCATGGGAATCCATACGGGCGATTCCATCACCGTGGCGCCGGCGCAGACACTCACTGACCAGGAATATCAACAGATGCGAGACGCTTCCATAGCCATTCTGAGGGAAATCGGAGTGGAAACGGGGGGCTCCAATGTGCAATTTGCCATCAACCCGGAAAACGGGGAGATGGTGGTCATTGAGATGAATCCGCGCGTTTCCCGTTCTTCGGCTTTGGCGTCCAAGGCAACCGGATTCCCCATCGCTAAAATTGCCGCCAAACTGGCGGTCGGCTATACACTGGACGAAATCGCCAATGACATAACCCGTGAAACCAAAGCTTCCTTCGAACCGACCATCGACTATTGCGTGGTCAAAGTGCCGCGCTTCACTTTTGAAAAGTTCCCCAAGACCGAAGACCTGCTCAGCACGGCGATGAAATCGGTGGGTGAAACGATGGCCATTGGTAGAACGTTTAAGGAAGCTTTGCACAAAGCCATCCGTTCTTTGGAGATCGACCGCTGTGGGTTCTTGGATCCGCCCGAGGCGGCGAACGGGGAGTACCTCGAGGCGCTGAAACAAAAACTGCGGCGTCCAAGCTCTCAGCGTCTTTTTGAGATCGGGACAGCCCTGGGGTTAGGAGTAAGCATCGAAGAAATTTATCGTCTGACTCACATCGATCCATGGTTCCTGCATCACATCGGGCAAATCCTGCAAATGGAGGATGCCATCAGACAGGCAGCCGCTACGCAGAGCATTCTGGACGACCGCGAGCTGCTTTTTCAGGCCAAGTCCTGGGGATTTTCCGACATGCGGCTGGCTCAACTGGTTGGAACGGACGAGGAAACCGTTCGCAACAAACGCCTGCAACACTCCATCAAGCCCGTCTATAAGCTGGTTGACACCTGCGCGGCAGAGTTTGAGGCTTATACCCCCTATTACTATTCGACTTACGAAACGGAAAACGAAGCCAAGTCCTCGGATAGATCCAAAGTCATCATCCTTGGCGGCGGGCCCAACCGCATAGGGCAGGGGATCGAGTTCGACTACTGTTGTGTGCATGCCTCTTTTGCGCTGAAGGAGATTGGCCATGAAGCGATCATGGTCAATTCCAACCCGGAAACCGTCTCCACAGATTATGATACTTCCGATAAGCTCTATTTTGAGCCTCTGACACGTGAAGATGTACTGCATATCCTGGAAACGGAAGAACCTGAGGGCATGATCGTACAATTCGGAGGCCAGACGCCGCTGAATCTGGCTGTTCCCCTGGAAAGGGCCGGAGCGAGGATTTTGGGAACCTCCCCGGATGCCATCGATTTGGCTGAAGATCGGGAACGTTTTCAGCAGTTACTCCATAGATTGGGTTTGAAACAACCCCGGAACGCCATAGCCTTGACCGCCGACGAAGCTCTGCAGGCCGCCGGGGAAATCGGGTATCCGGTGGTGGTCCGACCTTCCTACGTATTGGGCGGCCGTGCAATGGAAATCGTATACGACGAAACCATGCTCTGCCAGTTTATGGAGACCGCAGTACACGTCTCACCGGGTCATCCCATCCTGATCGACGACTTTCTGGAGGATGCCGCCGAGTTGGACGTGGATGCCATCAGTGACGGCAACATCACCGTGATCGGCGGCATCATGGAACATATCGAGGAGGCCGGTATCCATTCCGGCGACAGTTCCTGCGTGTTGCCTCCCATTGGCATTTCCAAAGAGCTGCAGGAAGAAATCAAGCGGCAGACCAGGCTGCTGGCGCGAGAGCTCGGTGTTGTGGGCCTGATGAATGTGCAGTTCGCGCTGCAAGGGGGCGACATTTACATCCTCGAAGTCAACCCGAGGGCCTCGCGCACGATTCCTTTTGTGAGCAAAGCCATCGGCGTGCCCTTGGCAAAACTGGCCACCAAAGTTATGTTGGGGATGTCCTTGCAGGAATTAGGGTTTGTGAATGAAATAGAGCCGCGTCATGTGTCCGTGAAGGAATCGGTTTTTCCGTTCTCCAGGTTCCCCGGGGTGGATATTCTTTTGGGGCCCGAGATGAAGTCTACGGGTGAGGTGATGGGCATCGGCAGTAATTTTGGAATCGCTTTTGCCAAGGCCCAAGCGGCCGCCGGCTACGCTCTGCCCACCCAGGGAACCGTGTTCATCAGTGTGCACGACCGGGACAAACCGGCAGTGTTGCCCGTGGCCATGAAGCTGCAAGGTTTGGGCTTTGCCTTGATCGCCACCAGCGGCACCGCCGGGTTCCTCAGGGATCACGGCATCGAAGCCCGCAGCGTTTTCAAACTCAGGGAAGGTCGGCCCCACGTCCTGGATCATATAAAGAACAACGAAATTCAGCTGGTGATCAATACCAGCCTGGGCAAGAAAACGTTTTCCGATTCTTATGAGATACGTCGAGCGACGCTGCTTTACAACATCACCTATACGACGACGATTGCCGGAGCCAAGGCCATGGCTGAAGCGGTGGAAGAATTGCAGAAGGGCGATTGGGATGTGAAGACCATTCAGGAATATCATGCCGGTCGATCGTTGCGCCAAAGGATTTGAAATTGAATTCGATACCCACGGATTTTGGACCGTTTATCCCGAGCAAGCGCGAAGAGTGCGGCATCTTCGGAGTATTTGGCAATTCTGATGCAGCCAAGCTGACCTACTTCGGCCTTTATGCTCTCCAGCATCGTGGCCAGGAAAGTGCCGGGATAGCCGTATCCGACGGCAACAAGCTGAGAGAGTCCAGGCACATGGGGCTGGTGTATGAGGTTTTCAGCGAAGAGACCCTGAAGGAGCTCAAAGGGCATCTGGCTATCGGACATGTTCGCTATTCCACTACCGGATCTTCTCTGCTGGCCAATGCGCAACCCTTCGTGGTGGTTCATGGAAACGAATATTACAGCATTGCGCATAACGGCAACTTGGTCAACGCCATCCAATTGCGCAGCGACTTGGAAACCCAGGGAGCCATTTTTCAGTCGACCATGGACACCGAAGTGATCATGCACCTCATGGCCAGAAACTTAAAACATGGTCTCGAGGAAGCTTTGATTGAAGCGCTCAGGCAGATCAAAGGCGCCTATTCTCTGGTCATGTGTACGCGCGACAAGTTGATCGGAATTCGTGATCCCAAAGGATTTCGGCCCCTCTGCCTGGGTGAGCTGAATGGCAGCTATGTTCTTGCTTCCGAGACCTGCGCGCTGGACCTCATTGATGCCACCTACCTGCGCGATGTGGAGCCGGGTGAAATTGTCATCATCGATCATAACGGCCTGCGCTCGTTGCATCCCTTTCCCAAAGTTGCTTCGGCCTACTGTATTTTTGAATTCGTCTATTTTGCCCGCCCTGACAGCAACATCTTTGGTCAGAATGTGTACCTGTGCCGGAAGCGTCTGGGACACATCATGAAACACGAAAACGAATCGATAACCGCCGACTTCATCATGCCTTTCCCGGATTCAGGCAATTACGCGGCACTCGGCTTCGCGGAAGCCTCCAAGATTCCGCTGGAAATGGGCGTCATTCGCAACCATTACGTGGGACGCACTTTCATCCAGCCAAGTCAAGCCATGCGCGATTTTGGAGTTCGGGTCAAATTGAATCCGGTGCGCGAATTGCTGTACGGCAAGAAGGTGCTGCTGGTAGAAGATTCGATCATTCGAGGCACCACCACACGAACGCGCATAAAGGCTTTACGCCATGCCGGGGCCAAAGAGGTGCACATGGTGGTGAGCTGTCCTCCACACCGCTACCCTTGCCCCTATGGCATTGACTTCTCGACCAAAGGAGAGCTCATTGCGGCGTCGCACAGCGTAGATCAGATCAGGGATTTTATCGGGCTGGATTCCCTCAATTACCTGAGTCTGGAAGGGCTGCTCGCAGGCGCCAACGCCACCGCGAACGATCACCCCTACTGTGTGGCCTGCTTCAATGGTCATTATGCGGTGGAATGTGAAGAACAGGTACGCAAGGATTGTTTTGAGACCCATCGTGCCGTGGCCGGCAAAGTATGAATTTCATCGGTCATGGGAAAAGGAAGGTTGAGTGAGCATAGAAAGCCGGTCGCCCCTCACAACAGACGTTTTGCCTGAAACTGCAGCCGACGGCGGCGAGTCCGCTGCTGCGGCCACCCCCTCTGTGCGCGATCTGCCGTGCACGGGTGCAAAATTCGTCCGCATCAATACAAACAGTCGCCAGCTCCTGGAGATCGCCAGAGAGGTGCTGAAAATCGAAGCCGACGGGATTTTGCACCTGCTGGATCACCTCGATGAATCATTTTCCACGGCGGTGCAGTGGATCTATCAGGCCAGCGGCAGAATCATCGTATCCGGAATAGGCAAATCCGGCATAGTGGGACGAAAAATTGTCGCCACTTTGAGCAGCACCGGAACACCCGCTCTGTTTATGCACCCCGTCGAAGCCATGCATGGTGATCTCGGCATGGTCCGCAGGGAGGACCTGGTGCTTGCCCTTTCCAACAGCGGTGAAACAGAAGAGCTCAATATCATATTTCCCAGTCTGCGCAACATTGGAACCCGCACCATTGCGTTGACCGGGAATCTCCATTCGACCCTCGCCAAATTCAGCGATTTGGCTATCTACACCGGCGTGCCGCGCGAGGCGTGCCCTTTCGGTCTGGCGCCGACCGCCAGCACCACCGCAATGCTCGCGGTGGGAGACGCCCTGGCCGTGGCTCTCATCAAAATGCGCAACTTTCAGGCGCACGATTTCCGCCGCTATCATCCCGGAGGACGTTTGGGAGAACGGCTGCAGGTTCCCATTCGTGAGGTGATGCGCCGAGATGCGGCCATCCCGATGGTCAGCGAGGATACACCCATTCACGACGCGCTGGAGGAAATGAATTGCAAGGGGATGGGAGCAACGCTCATCACAGGCCACAACAAACGGCTGCTGGGAATATTTACAGACGGGGACCTGAGGCGCGCCATGAAAAAATTCGCCACCCTTTCCACCAAGACAATCGCTGCAGTAATGACTCCCAACCCATGCACGATCCAATCAAGTTGCTCTGTTGCAGAAGCTTTGGAGATTATGGAACAGCATTTGATTACGGTGCTGCCCGTGGTCGACGAGCAGGGTGGGTTAGCGGGCATCCTGCACCTCCACGACCTGTTGGGAAAGGGAAGGATTCAATTCACGCGCTGATGACGAAATTGCAGTCGCGACTTCAAGCCGTCTCATGTACAGTCAACTGATCTACCTGCTCATCGTCCTGCTGCTGTTCACTCTGCAGCAGCCGGGCGCTCAGCCCTTATTCCCACTGCCGGCTACATTGCTGCTCACTGTAACGGGTCTGCTGTTGTTTGCTCTGGTCTGTCGCCTGACCATGCAGCGTTTGGCTCGCTCTCTGCCACATACCCCCCAGTCTGCTCTCACCCGGCAATATCATCGTGCCCAAAACCGCCTGACTATTCTGGCGGTGGCCTTTGTTGCCGCCGATGTTTACCTCCTGAATATCAAATTTTACCTCATGGCTGTTCCCGGCTTTGAAAGGTCTCTCACCGTTTCGGGACTGATCGGTATCGGCCTGTTTTTGCTCCATGTCTTCATGATTTGGCTCTGCAGCCACCCGGTTTATAGAAGTATTTATCATTCGCACGCAACCCTGCTTGCTTTCCTCAAGAACCAAATCGCATTTATTTCCGCGATCCTCATACCCTGGCTGCTCATTTCGCTTGCCAGTGATCTTCTGCAGTGGATGCCGCTTCCCGCATTTCTCGCCGGTGAAGTCGGCCAGTTGCTGCTCCTTGGCGTTCTCCTGCTGCTCCTCATTTTGGTTGCACCCTGGCTGATAGTTCGCTTGTGGGGCTGTAAACCTCTTCCCGAGGGGCGGATAAGAGATGAACTGGAAGCATTTTGCAGTGAGCACGATTTTCGCCTGGGCGGGTTCATGTCGTGGCCGCTCCTTGGGGAAGAGATGCTTACCGCCGGTATCATCGGGATCCTTCCCAAGTGGCGCTATATTCTCATAACCAAAGGGCTCATGATGCTACTTGGCGGCGCCGAGTTGAGAGCGGTGGTCGCTCATGAAATGGGACACGTGCGGCGCCTCCATATTCTGGTCTATGTCATTTTTTTTATTGGCTATTCCGTACTTGCCTATGCATTCCATGATGTCATTTTTCTGTTTATTCTGAAAAACGATCTGTTTCTGCACTGGGCAATGGCGCAGGATTCCTTAAGTCTCACACTGTTTTCCGTTGTCTATGCTGTGCCCATCCTGGTCCTGCTCATCGTCTATTTTCGTTACATATTCGGGTTTTTCATGCGCAACAGCGAACGCCAGGCGGATCTGTACGCCTTGCGTCTGATAGGCCATCCACACCCCCTGATATCGTCCCTGCAGAAAATTGCCTTCTACAGCGGTCGTATCGAGGATTTGCCGAGTTGGCATCATTTCAGCATACGCCAACGCATCAATTTTCTCATTGAGTGCTATCGAGACCCTGCCCTGATGCGCAAACACGACTGCAAGCTGTACGGATCGATGGCGCTTTTCCTGGTGCTGCTCAGCGGCTTAAGCTGGTCGGGCTACCAGTTGCAGGAAAGCAGCGCCATACAGCGCTGGCGGGCGCAGGTTCAGACACAGGTCATACACAAACAAATCCAGGAAAAAGCTGACGGCGGCGGCTCCGAGCTCTTGGCGGCCTACGGAGGATTGATGCTGGATTCGGGGCGCTATGAAACTGCTCTGTCATTCCTGCAAAAAGCAGTGCAACTGGACCCTGACAACCCCATTATTCTGAACAATCTTGCCTGGCTCTATGCCACTTCACCGCCACCGTACTTCCGCCCTGCAGAAGCCCTCAAGATGGCTCTCAAGGCGGCGTCCGGCCTCTCTGAACCTCATATCCTGGACACCCTGGCCGAGGCCTATTACGCAAACGGCCGATACCGCAAGGCGTTGGAGACCATCAAGCAGGCGCTGGCGAAAAGACCGGACAACAGGGATTATTATTTGAAGCAACTGGCGAAATTTGAAAAGGCCGTCACACGTCAAGAACCATCGGGAGAAGCTCAATCGTGGCCTTGATAGAGGGGATTATCGGGGAAAGCTGCAAGCGGATGGATGCTCAGCCTTCCCCGGGTCTTATGAAGCTATAATTGACTGAGAATGACCAGCAGGTGCGCCACCTCACTCAACGGTGCGTTCAGGTTGGCCCGGTGATTGGCAAGAAAGCTGTTGGGGCCGGCATTGAGCACCAGCCAGGGGTCCATCTGTTCAGCCCGATAGAGTTCATGCAGCACCTCATCCATTATCGCCACCGCATCCAAAGTCAAGGCCAGCTGGCTTTCGAAGCCTACCCTTACCACTTTCAAGATCTCAAAGTAGACATGCGCCACCCCCTTGGCGTAGTAAAAGTAGTCGTCACTTTCAAACCAGCCGACATTTTCTCGGATCAAATTCCTGTTCACATTGCCCATCAGGTCTCGGTAGGTGGAGATCAGCAGCTGAAGATTGTCGCTGCGGTAGTAGAAATGGCGCTGACCTTTTTCCAGCTTCACCAAAAATTGCTTCAAATGGTCTACGGCTTCACCATAGGAATTCTCTGCGGATGGAAACCAGAAGAGTGTTGCCCGGTTCATCAATAGATTGAGAGCCGCTTCCAAATCGGGATCGTAGGCGTCGGCATCTCCCATTCGGGTGAGGCTGTCTTTGAGACGCAGAGTAGTGAATCTGAGGGCTTCCAAAACGCCCAGCTGAAAGCTGTTTATGTTATCGGTGAGCCGGCCGAGGATAATGTCGTTAGGACGCCAGCCAAGGGTCCGGCCGCTCAGCTCATGCTCCATCAGACTGATCATGGTTTCAACAAAACTGACTCCGGGGGTCGGTGAGATCTTTGGCAGCACGACTCCGTGCTCGACATGCGCATCCTCTTCCTCATCATGTTCCGGAAGTCCTTCGGGTGGGGCAATGGCAGTATGATCGCCTTCCGCCATGGGCAGTGATGGTTTGCTGATATGTTCCTCGCCGGAGGGTGTTTGGCTGGTTGCTGCCGGCGAAGATAAAGAGGGGGTCGATGTTTGCTGTGAACCGGGTGGGGGGGGATGTTCGCTTGGGGCAGAGAGTTGGCTTGCGACGGGCGCAGTTGCCCCTGCTGTAGGTGAAGGAGTCTGGGAGTGTGCCGTGGAACGGCCGGCCACACTGGTTGCACTATCCTCGGTCGTTGCTTGCCCCGGCGTCAACTCATGCCGTTGCAGTGCCCAGCCGGAGTTGCCGTAGGCCGTTATAAGAACAGCCGAAAAAAACACACAAAGGCACTTAAGGCTACTCATTACAAACGAATTCCTCCGCAAGCTCTCCGCCCTCACGCTACGCAATTTCATTGTTCTCACTCCTTTTCAGGCCCGGTTGGTTTCCGCCCGGAAGCCATCATCATACATAAAGGTGGCGCACGCATCATTGGATTCCCAGGCGGTCACCCTGTGCACCCATAGATTGTTGCCCGCGATCTTTTCCGCCAAACGCTCAAACAGAAAGCGGGCGATATTTTCCGAAGATGGATTGTGATCCTTAAAAAAAGGCAAATCGTTCAGGTAACTGTGATCCAGTTCGGCAAGCAGGTCGCGAGTGGTCTGTTTCACTTCGGCAAAATCTACCAGAATGCCGCTCTCGTTAAGGCGTCGTCCACGCAGCACCACTTCGATGTTCCAGTTGTGGCCGTGCAGGTTTTCACATTTGCCGCGGAAGTTCCGCAAATTGTGAGCGGCGGCAAAATCACTGATAATCATGACTTCATACAATGGCTGATTGGTCAAAGCGATTTCTCCTCAGGACAATATCGTGTTGCCGGGTTGTTGTTTCCGGTTGATCACATGTGGGTATAAACGAATTTGGTTTCCACGCCAGCATTTCCAGGGTTTGTCTAACCACCTCAAAAAACAGAAAAAATTCTCTCAGCGGTCAACAACATTTAACTGAAACACTGTTTTTTGTCAATTGCAATCCCGGACTGGGCAGCAATTCTCATTTTGGGTTTTGTCGAGTTTTTCGCACTTGCTCCCAGGTGATGCGAGGGCAAAGATATAGCCTGCGTCTTCTGGTAAGACGTTTCCGAGTTCAATCTTGTCTGTAGTTCGTGTTGCGGGCGGGCAATATACGCTGAAGATGTCCTCTCTACAATCCATCGCTTATCCAGGTGCAGCGCGCGTAAGGCCCTTTAGCATAAAGTCCAGGAGGTGTTGCCAGCTATCAAAACAAATGTAGCGGGTCAAGGCCCGTAGGTCATCGAAGAATGTCTTGCGTGACGGTAGAATCTTTCGAAGCCGCTGGTAGTCTTGGTCGGTCCATTCCAAGACGGTATGGAACAAAAAGGCCAGCAGGTTGAAGGCGACCAGCAGTGAGGACAGGTGCTGCTTGCCGTGTCCGTAATTGTGTTCGAGATTGTAGCCTTTGGTCTTCAGCGTATTATTGTTCTCATTTTCTACTTTCCAGCGGCTGCGGCCACCGGCGACAAGGATCTCCACATTATGATCGGTAATCTTAAAATTGGTGGCAAAGGCATTTTTGTAGAGCACTTGACCGTCTTCTTTGGAAATGGTCAACTCCATCCAGTTGACTGTCAATGCATCTTCGGTGTCGCGCAGAGGCACGTCGTTGGCGTATTTATAGGTGTAGATCTCCCGCTGCTTCCCATTCCAACGGGTGATAACAAATTGGTTGAGGTCTCCATGCTGCTCCAGCAGTTCCACCCATCGATAAAGGCTTTTATGCGAATCGGGCTTGCACACAAACAAGAAGTTGAACCCCTTGGAGAGAACCAGCCGGCACATTGGTTGACGACAATAGAGGTCGTCGCCCAGAATAGTTACAGCAATTTTACGGAATTTATCGCCGTGCTTTTCCAGCCACCGCTTAGCGGCATTGGTTTCACAGTCCTGTTTGTCACTGCCATCTTGAGGGACAACGAATTCAGGAGCCAGGGAAATCGCCACGTTGTGGGCAGGGTTTACGATCACCGGTGTAATGGCACTATGATGATAGGTTACCGAACCATCTTTGCGCATAGTGGTTGAACAATTCGGGCAATGAATCTTCTTGGATGAAAAATGGTAGGTACCATCAAAGGCCATCGCCAAATTGTCCCGGTACCAGAGCATAGGCGAGAGCAGATTCTGCGTTTTAAGAGTTTCGAACACATTGTCAAAGACCTGCGAAAGATATGATGGAGCAACTGGGTCAAGCATGTCTCGGATGTGGTTATCGGAAGGAATTTGTTGGATACCAAAAATAGTTTGAGTATTGTCTCTACCGGTGCGTTGGCGCATTGCTTTTTGATGTGCGAGGAATGAAGGATTCTGAGTGTAGAACACGGAAAACGCGGCCATACCAATGTCTTGCATGCTATAGGTGGTATTGTTGCCGGTTCGCTGATCCGGGAAGTGATCAATGGCGGCTCGCAGAAAGCTCAACAACGTCTCCAATTTAACCGGTTTATTGGACATCTCCCCTCCAGTCCTGCTGCAAATTGTTATGGGCCTAAAAACAGTCCAAATAACAATTGCATACACGACTATGGGCGTGCTGTCCAGGACAAAATCTTCAAAATGAGAATTGCTGCGGACTGGGGGAGCGTACGGCGGATTCCGTCCCCCCTGAGTTGTTTGGACGGCAGTGAGAGAGGACCAATCTTGCACCTTTTGGGTTGACTATGAAGAAGTTTTACTATAGATTTCCCTGTGCTTTTGGCGGTGTAGCTCAGTAGGTCAGAGCATGCGGCTCATATCCGCAGTGTCCGGGGTTCAAGTCCCTGCACCGCCACCATTAAGATTTAGTGAGGGGTTCCTTATTCGCTTGGAGCCCCTATTTTTTTGTTGAAAAACAGTAAATTATCCTTTAATTAGGCTATAAGGTCGATGTCACTCCAACAATTGGCCGGTGACAGGTCGCCTGACTTTCGCCTCTGGGTAATGCCGACAAAAAGGAGAGCTTGCATGACTTTGACGAAGGCGCATATTGTAGAGAATCTGTTTGCCAAAAACATCTTCACCAAGACCGAGTCTGCCCATATCATCGAGACACTTTTTGAGATAGTCAAACAATCCCTGGAGCAGGGTGAAGACGTTTTGATCAGTGGATTTGGTAAATTCAGTGTTAAAGACAAGAATCAAAGACGCGGTCGTAATCCGCAAACGGGCGACCCGATCATGCTCTCCCCGCGCAAGGTGATCACCTTCAAATGTTCTGGTGTGCTGCGCGAAAAGATCAATCAGGAATAGCCTGGATGGAGGGTTTTACCGTTAAGTTGATTGGGCTCGGAGCCCGGTAAAGGGCGAGATGGGTGAAGGATTCTGTGCTGCTGACCGAAACAATCCATGTGAACGATTCTTTATCGGCTGGAAAGACAGCTGGTTTCCAGACGGCGACTGAGATATTCCACTTGACGCTTTAGTTTGCTGTTTTTCTCGACCATTTCCTTATTCAATCCGTTGACCGCATATACTACCGAACTGTGGCTTCGTTTAAACGACTTGCCGATAGTCGCCAGGGATTCTGAGGTGTATTGGCGGCACAGATACATGGCCACCTTGCGTGCCAGGGCCAGCTGTTTTCTGCGGGAAGCCGACTGCAGGTCGGCAACGGAGACCTGGTAGCTTTCGCATACCACCTTTTGCACGTGATCAATGGTAATTTTGGGCAGCCGATCCAACAGGGTTTGCGTGATGTCCCGGGCAACGTTGAGGGATATCGGCACTCCCATGATATTGGTCTTGGCGACCAACCCCACAAGGCAGCTTTCCAGCTGCCGAACGTCGCTGGTGATCCTGTCCGCCAGAAACTCGACAACATCCATGGGAACCTTGACATTTTCGATTTGCGCTTTGCGTTTGATAATCTCCATGCGCGTCTGGAAATCGGGACGCTCGATGGGAGCCAGCATCAAGCCCCCCAGTCGAGATTTCAATTCACTGTTGATCTTGGGAATGTCTTTGGGATAGGAGCTGCCTGTGCACAATACTTTCTTGCCCCGGTCCAGAAGCTCATCCAAAGTATAAATCAATTCATTCTGAATCTTTTCCTTCCCGCTCAGGAATTCAATGCGCTCCAGAAGTAAGATGTCGCATCCGGAACGAAATTTATTCTTGAAGGCGTCAATTTTGTCATTCCTGAGGGCATAGATCATTTCATTGGCAAATTGCTCGGTCGTTAAATACTGCACGCGTAGATCCGGCTTTTGACTGAGCAAGTGGTTGCCGATGGCGTGCGATAGATGACTCTTCCCAAGCCCGGTCTCGGAAAGCAGGTAGACCGACTGATCAAAAAACTGCTGTCCATTGGCCATGGCCATGGAGGCGGCATAGGCAAACTGGTTGCATTGCCCGACGACAAACTGATCAAAGGTAAATTTCGGATTAAATTTTGGCCCCGGGCGACGGATCAGATCACTGAAGCTCATCTGAAGTGGAACATCGAGCTCTTGATTCTCCACTGTGACTTTCAGATCATCGGCCGATGCAATTTGGTATTCCAGTTTCTTGACCTGCGGAAAATATTGGCGGGAAACGCTCAGCAACCTGGGTTGGAGCTTTTCGCGCAGCCACTCGATGTGAAATCGATTGCGGCAGGCCAAAATGAGACGGTCCTCCTTCTGGTCGATAAAATCCACTGTGGATACCCAAAGATCGTACTGCCCTTTCGAAAGGCTCTTCTTTAACTCACTTTTAATGTGCTGCCATTCTTCACACATAGCACGACCCCTCCCGCAAATTCAAACGCGGCCAGCTCATAAGACCCTTACCTCTGCCAACCCACACCCAACGGATCAGCGATTAGCGCCAGCAGGAGCCCCATACCATCAATAGCAATGACCAAAGGAACTCGAACTTACTGATTTAAAAAAGAAAAAGATTGACATTGAGGTGATTTGAACATCTTTCAGCCCCCTTGTTGGTGGGCACATTTCTAATTCACTGCTCCCCAAACCGTCAAAACTGATCTGCCGTAGTTTGAGCGAGAAAGGCCCATTCCATTACGATCTGGAAATCTATCAGCATGAATTGATGTTAGCATCTGAGCAAAGGTAACATATTGACAACAAAGTGATTATGCAGAATAGATTGTTTCTCTAATATTTCAATGAGTTGCTCATTATCAAGTGAGTGCTTCTCTGAAGTGAGCCAGGTCGATCTCTGTTTATCTCGACTTTTCATAAAAATTCACTCTTGACCAGACCATTAAGACGATCGGCCCCATCAACCGTGTCCGATGGAACCTCCCATGTGGCTGCAAACAGGACTGATAGATTTCCCCGTCAGCCAAATCCCGGCGTACGCCGTATCTCTCCGATGAATCCGCGGGTGACCAAGACACAACCAGGCTTACAAATTTCTCTAAAATGATATATTAGGAAAACACCGACAATCACCTCAAAGGATTCGCTCAGATTATGGCCATTCCGACACGCAGCGAGTGTTTCAGATTGATGAGGAAAACGCAGATGCCGCCACACATCCAAAGACACAGTCTGTTGGTGGCGGAAATTGCCCTCTACTTGGCAGAGCTCCTGAAGCAAAACGGCGCGAGATTGAACTCTGCATTGGTAGAGGCCGGTGCCCTCTTGCACGATATTGCAAAGTCTCGCAGCTTGTCCACCGGGGTGCGGCATGAAAACATGGGCGCACAGCTACTCCACGAATGGGGTTACTTAGCGCTTGCGGCAATCGTTCAAGATCATGTAAATCTTGATCTCATTAGGCTGAACGGACCGATTACCGAATCTTTACTGGTCAATTATGCAGATAAGCGCGTGAAGCATGATCAGGTGGTTTCCCTGGAAGAGCGGTTTTATGATCTTATCGACCGCTACGCAAAGACTTCTCGACAGGAGCAACGGTTGCTGCAAAAGCTGCAACTGTATGCCATTCTGGAACGCAAGATCTTTGGGCGATTGACCATGGAACCGTATGACCTGGAACGTCTGCAGCTTCACTCACAGCAAAGGGTACTCTGAGGAGGAGGGAGAACAGCATGCACTCGAGTAAACTAAAGGTTGCCTTGCTCGCCGGTGGCAAGTCTGCCGAACGGGAAGTATCATTGAAGAGCGGGGAGCAGGTCTATCTGGCGTTGGACAAGGAACGCTATGAGGTTCTGCGCTATGATCCCAGGGACGACCTGGCGCGACTGGCCCGTGAGGCCGACCGGATTGACGTGGCCTTGATCATTCTCCACGGACGTCTGGGTGAGGATGGCACCGTGCAGGGATTTCTGGATCTGCTCGGCATACCTTATCAGGGCAGTGGAGTTCTTGGAAGCGCGGTGGCCATGAACAAAATTCTCAGCAAGCAGCTCTATGTGCAGGCGGGGCTGCCGGTTGCCCCCTTCGCCGTCATGGATCGACGTGGTTCTCGAGACAGCCGCGCCGTTGTGAAAGAGTTGGGGTTGCCGCTGGTGGTCAAGCCGGAACATGAGGGTTCCAGCATTGGTCTCAGCATCGTGCACGATGCGGCGGACCTGGCCCAGGCCCTTGAAGTTGCCTGGCAATACGATCGCCTGTGCCTCCTGGAAAAGTATCTGGATGGTGTGGAAATTACCGGTGCCGTGCTGGGCAATGATGCGTTGGCGGCCCTGCCATTGATTGAAATCGTTCCCGGTAAAGAGTACGAATTCTTTGACTACAAAGCGAAATATCTGCCTGGGGCTACCCAGGAGATTTGTCCCGCCCGCATCACACCCGAGCTCGCGGCAAAAGCGCAGGCATACGCCAAGCAAGCACATCAGACTTTATATTGCCGCGGCTACAGTCGCACTGATATGATCGTTTCAGGCAATGACATTTTCGTACTGGAAACCAACACAATCCCCGGCATGACTGAGACCAGCCTTTTTCCACAAGCGGCCGCCGCTGCCGGTATTTCGTTTTCCAGTTTGTTGGACCGCCTGATTGAATTGGCTCTGGAAAAATGATCTCGGGCCAAGCCAGGTGTTATGTTTAACAGAATGACATCCAGTTTAGGAGCTATCACATGGCAGATACCGTTTCCAAGATATCCGGTGTAGGTCGGATGTCCAATGGCATTCAGCGGGCATTGAGAGCGAATGGTTTATATTCCGAGATCTGTGCGGAGAACGGCTTGAAGGTTGTCGCCTGGTACACATTTGAAGCGTGGAAGGAATACGTTGACGGAAAAATCGATGAATCGCAACTCAACAGCAAGGCCAAGGTGGAGCTCGAGGAACTCTCAAGAACCTTTGGAAAGTATGTGGTCGCAGACAAAGACGACGAGCAGAAAAACCTGCGGGAAAAGAAAGAAAAACTCGATCGAGCCAGGCAGGCCAATCGAATTTACCGCAAGGTGTGTGCCGAAGCAGGGGTGCAAGTCTCTTTTTTCCAGGATTTCAGCAGCTGGAGTGATTTTGTGGAGGGCAAAATCAGCGAAGCCGATTTTTATCAAAGGGCACGCAAGGAAGTAGAAAAGGTGCTGGCCAAGAATAAAAGGGAATGCGAATCAGCCCACCGTCCCTCTATGGCTTGACCACGCGGCCGGGCGGAACCTAGCCGGCACGGACCTCGATCGATGGCAACCTTTCAGTGGGGTGCTGACATCGGGTGGCGGGATTCCACTAATGCCCGATGTCAGCACCCTTTTACGAAAAAATAGAAATAGGTGAAAACCCTCTGAAACTATAAAGCCATGCGAGCCGAACTTTTTCAATCCGTAAAACTACGCATTTTCATATAGGCAAAAGTACCTATACAGTCGGCAGCATGCGCCGGGTATCACTTGTACACCAACTCCGGCTTCTTCGACAGCACCCGAGTGTCCGGCGGGACCGATGCGGTAATCCAGACATTGCCGCCGATGACGGATCGGGCGCCAATAACCGTATCGCCTCCCAGGACTGTAGCCCCGGAATAGATGATCACATCATCTTCAATGGTGGGATGACGTCTCTTGTGCCTCAGGCGTTCGCCGGCATCTTTGGGAAGGGACAGTGCGCCGAGTGTCACTCCCTGGTAGATCCTCACCCGGTTGCCGATGCGCGTGGTCTCGCCGATCACTACGCCGGTGCCGTGATCGATAAAAAAACTGTCCCCTATTTGCGCTCCGGGATGGATGTCGATGCCGGTCGAACTGTGGGCGAACTCGGACATGATCCGTGGAAGAAGAGGGACACTGCGGATGTGCAGTTGGTGAGCAATACGGTAAACGGTTATGGCAAAGAGGCCGGGATAGCTGAAAATAATTTCATCGTAGCTCTTGGCTGCCGGATCGCCTTCAAAGCCGGCCCGCACATCTTTGGCCAGAGCCGCGCGCATTGCCGGTAATTCCTGCAGGAATTCGATGGCCAGCGCCTGGCCGCGTTCTTCGCATTGAACGCAAGGCTGGTTGTGTCTCATGCAATCATGCCGGATGGCCAGGGTGATCTGTTCGGACAGGGTTTCGAACAGAGACGTCACTTCCTGACCGAGGTAAAAGCTCAGGTTCACCTGATCCAGGCGGTTGCGGATGAAATAGCCCGGATACAAAATGAGGCAGACTCTGTGGATGACGTCTATGACGAACTCGCGCGAGGGGATCGGTTCCGGACCTACGTGGTCAAAACACTGCCCATCACCGCAGGATCGAACCAGTTGATCAACGATCCGGGGAAGCTCTTCGCGGTACTTGCGTCGAGTGGTCATTTCCGTCTTGCATTGGTCCCGCTGAGATGTTGCATTCATAATCATAAATCCTCACGAGCAGACCATTTTGTCTACATTCCAGTAGGGTGAAAGCCCGCGCAGCTTTTCGATTACACCGGGCACCTTATCCAGCACAAAATCGATTTCATCCTCCGTATTGTAGATGCTCAAGCTGAATCGGATGGAACCGTGCGCCATGGTAAAGGGCACGCCCATGGCCCGCAAAACATGCGACGGCTGAAGAGAACCCGAGGTGCAGGCCGAACCCGAAGAGGCACAGATGTGAAACTCATCGAGCAGCAACAATATGGCCTCTCCTTCCACAAATTCAAAGCTGATACTGGTGGTGTTGGGAAGTCTCCAGCTGCGGTCTCCATTCACCCGGCTGTTGGGTATGCTTTTTAACAATCCGTTCTCCAGCTTATCACGCAGCTGTTTGACTTTGGTATTCTCCGGCTGCATGTTTTGCGCGGCAAGTTCGCACGCCTTGCCCAGTCCGACGATCCCGGACGTGTTTTCCGTACCGCCGCGCCTTCCCTTTTCCTGGTGACCGCCAATCAAGAACGGCGAAAATTTTGTTCCTTTTCGGACATACAGGGCGCCCACCCCTTTGGCGGCATGCAGCTTGTGTCCTGAAAGGGAGAGCATGTCTATGGAGGTCTTGCCCATGTTGATGGGAATCTTGCCAACCGCCTGGACCGCGTCGGTGTGAAAGAGAATTCCCCTATTCTCGGCGATTTCAGCCGCCTCCTCGACGGGAAAGAGCACCCCGGTCTCGTTATTCGCCCACATGAGACTGACAATGGCGGTATCCGGAGTCAGGCTCACACGATATCGGTCCATATCCAAGCGTCCCAAATTGTCAACCGGAATCTCAGTTACCCGATAACCCTGGACTGCCAAATGGGATACCAGGGATCTCACCGCCGGGTGTTCCACCCTGCTGGTCACAATATGACGCTTGTCGGGGTAGGCATGCAGTGCGGACCGAATGGCCGCGTTATCGCTCTCCGTTCCGCAACTGGTAAAAATGATCTCATCTGCCGACGCCCCGATGAGGGCGGCCACCTGTTCTCGTGCCTGCCGCAGGGAGCGGCCCACCTGACCGCCAAATGAGTGCATGCTGGAAGGGTTGCCGTAAAGCTGTGAAAAGTATGGCAACATGGCTTCAAGCACCGGGGGAGCGACCTGGGTCGTGGCGTTGTTGTCCAAATATATGGTTTTCACTGGGCCACCTCCTCAACCACCAGTTCGGGCGTCACTAATTCCCTGAGTTTCATTTCCACGAAATTCTTGATGGTCTGCTGGGATGCCTGGCACGTGGCGCAAGCGCCGCGTGTGGCAACCAACACTCGATTGCCCTCCACATCGATCAATTCGATGTCTCCCCCGTCCTGCCTGAGTGAAGGTCTGATCTCCCGTTCGAGGGTTTCTTCAATCATCCTGATTTTCTGGATATTGGTCAATCTCCCTTTGGCGGTGGGTTTGATTTCCGACTTGCTGCGGATCTGGTCGATGATCTGCTGGATGGCATCGTGGCAGTTGCCGCAGCCACCGCCCGCCTTGGTGAAATTGGTGACTTCTTCAATGCTGCTGAGATTGTTTTCTCTGACTGCCTTTTCAATCTCCTTCTCGGTGACCCCAAAACACTCGCAAACAATCTTCCCTTCAACCGCTTCCCCGGATACACCTCGGTAGTTTGCAATAGCCCGGTCAAGAGCCTGCCTGCCCATAACCGAGCAGTGCATCTTTTCCGGCGGGAGCCCGCCAAGGTAGTCGACAATGTCCTGATTGGTGATCTTTTCGGCTTCCTCGAGCGACTTGCCCTTGAGCATTTCCGTCAGAGCCGAGGCGGTGGCAATGGCACTGGCGCAACCAAACGTTTTGAATTTGGCTTCCTTGATCCGCCCGTTTTCGTCCAATTTAAAAGCCAATTTGAGTGCATCGCCACAGGCGATCGACCCCTCTTCGCCCACACCGTCGGCATCGTCAATTTCGCCTACATTCCTTGGATTGAGAAAATGATCTTTCAGTTTTTCTGTATATTCCCACATCTGATTCCACTCCTTACGCCTATATTCGCCGAAATCTCGCGCGCTTTGCTCACGCGTCATCTCATTGCAGTGCCTATAATTTAATACATCTCCCGGCAAATACTACAGCCTGCCTGAATTTGCTCCGATCCAGCTGCACCTCATTGACCTCGCCCGCCTGGCCGTAATAATATCGATTTTGCGTTTGCATTTGGCTGGTGATCTGTCGATTCTAGTGCGGCCGCGCACGTTACAGCTAGGAGCGGGTTGAGACGAGCACATCCTTTGTTTTTCTTATCAGGTTTCCACTTCTTACGCGGGGTTTCCGAAGTGAAAATGAAAAACCGCACAGCTCCACGCCTTTCCTGGATGAGGACCTCCCAAATAACCAGGAGAAATCGTTAGATGAAACTCAGGACCATAGTCTTTGTTCTCACTTTGCTTTCCTTTCTCTCGTTGGCCTCGGCAGCATACTTTCATTACTCCGCCATTTACCGATCTTTGCAGCTGGATGCCCTCAAGGATGTCGAATCCCAGGCCAACAGCCTGAAACGCCTGGTTGCGGCGTTCTTGACCAGGCACCAGAGAGCGGTGGAAGCTCTTTCCCGTATAGAGCAATCCCGCGTGCTCCTGGAACATGCCGATGCAAACGCTCTGGAAAGGGCCAACCGAGCCTTGGATGAATTTCAAACCTCGTTCCAGGTGAGCGTCTGTTACCTGATGGATATTCATGGAATTACAATCGCTTCTTCCAACCGGCACGATGCTGACAGCTTTGTGGGGCAAAGCTATGCTTTCCGCCCTTACTTTCAGGATGCCATAGTTGGTTTTCCATCCATTTACATGGCTCTGGGAGTCACTTCAAAACGGCGTGGTATTTATTACAGCCATCCCGTCTATACAAACAGAGGTGACAACCTCATCGGTGCGGCTGTCATCAAAGCTTCCATAGAGTCACTCGAAGAACAGTTCAGCGAGATCCATAAAGGCATCGTGCTGCTGACCAGCCACCACGGATTGATCTTCGCGTCAAGTCGCAAGGACTGGCTCTATCACAGGCTTTGGAATGTAACCGTTGAGGATGCCGCGGCCGCCGTTGAAGCGCGACAATTTGGCGAGGGACCCCACCAGTGGGTTGGTTTTCGACGGACGGGAGATGCCGGTGCGGCAGACAGTTCGGGAAAAGAATACCTCCTCTATGAAATGGACATCGCCGGTTATCCGGGCTGGAAGGTTGTCTATCTGCTCAACGTTGACGCCCTTTCAAGCAGCGCTCTGCAAGCGTTTAAGAATAGCAGCGTTGCTCTCATAGCGATTTTGTGCGCCTTGGTTTCAGCGGCCGTTTTTTACTTTTACCGGTTGGCAAGCCGAGATATTCATCGGCGCAAGACTGCCGAAGATGCCTTGCGTGAGAGTGAAAGCAGGCTGAGATCCATAGTCGAACACAGCAGTAACCTGTTCTATGCGTACACAACCGATCATGTGCTGACCTACGTGAGCCCACAAACGCGAGCGTTCCTTGACTGCGAGCCGGAAGAGGCGCTGGTCGGTTGGAACAAGTTGCTAACGAATCATCCCGTCAACGCCGAAGGCTATAGAATCAGTCAGAAATCCATCGCCACGGGAGAACGTCAGCCTCCCTATCCGCTGCAGTTGATCGGCAAGAAGGGACGTATCATCTGGGTCGAAGTGAATGAGAGCCCCATAGTGGAAAACGGACGGACTCTTGCCGTAGTCGGTGCTTTGAGCGACATAACCGAACGTAAATCGGCACTGGACGCTCTTCAGGAAAGTGAGGAAAGGTTCCGCAACATGGTGGAGCTCTCTCCCTTTCCCATCGCCATCCTGGAACCCGATGGGCGCTATAGTTTCTTGAACAAGAAATTCATTGAAGTGTTTGGATACACGTTGAACGATATTCCCACCGGTCGGGATTGGATGCGAAAAGCGTTTCCGGACTCCGCCTACCGCAGGGAGATAATCGGCCTCTGGCTGTCGGACCTGTATAAATTCGACAAGTTTCGGGTGCGGCGGCGGGAGGCAACGGTGCGATGCAAGGATGGCTCCCTGCGCGACATCGTGTTCCGACCTGTAACCATCGCCGATGGCAAACAGTTCATTACCTATGAGGACGTGACTGATCGCAACAAAGCCGCCAGAGAACAGCTGAAAATGGATAAATTGGAGTCGCTGGGTATTCTCGCAGGTGGAATTGCTCATGATTTTAACAATTTTTTAACAGGCATCGTGGGTAACATTTCGCTCGCCAAAGAGATCGCTATAGACCATCATCAAGTCGCCACCAAGCTGAAACAGGCGGAAAAGGCGGCCTTGAGAGCGAAGGAACTCACTCAGCAATTACTCACCTTTTCCAGAGGTGGCGCGCCCATCAAGCAGAAAACTTCCCTGAAAGAGCTCATCATCGATTCATGCGAATTCATTTTGCGAGGTTCCAAATCGTTGTGCAATTTTGATATCGCTGACGATTTATGGTCGGTCGAGATAGACAGCGGTCAAATCAGCCAGGCCATCAGTAATATCGTCATCAATGCGGATCAGGCCATGAAGGATGGTGGTGTCATCGAGGTGAGAGCGGAAAATTGCAGGGTGAAGGCCGACAGTGGACTAACCGTTGAGCCGGGTCGTTACGTCAAGATCACCATCCGTGATCAGGGCATCGGAATCAGTAGCGAGCATTTGCCGAAGATCTTTGATCCTTACTTTTCGACCAAGGAAAAAGGCAATGGCCTGGGGTTGACCACCGTTCATTCAATTGTCGCCAAGCACGGTGGCTGTGTTTGTGCCGAATCGGCTCCGGCAGTCGGTACTACCCTGGCGGTTTTTCTACCGGCTCTGCCTGAGGTGAGCGTCGCGGCGCAAGATTCATGCGGGCCGGAGCCATTCATGGGCGAGGGGAAAATTCTTCTGATGGATGACGAGGAAACCATCAGAATGGTTGCCGGAGAAATGCTCACCTACCTGGGATATGAAGTGGAATACGCAACAAAGGGGGAGGAAGCAATTGCCATGTACCAGCAATCGCGAGATGCCGGACAAGTGTATGATGCGGTAATCATGGATTTGACCATCCCGGGAGGCATGGGCGGCAAAGAAACCATGCGGGTGCTGCGGACAATAGATCCTGCGGTTAAGGGGATAGCCTCGAGCGGCTATTCAAATGATCCGGTAATGGCCAATTTCCGCGACTACGGCTTCCTGGCAGTGTTGACCAAGCCTTATCGGACCGAAGAGATGCGCAAGGCCCTGCAAAGTTTGGCCAGGTCCTGATCTGAGCAACCCGCCGGAAAGCAACCGCTCGGTTTTTTCCCAATGTTCCCGCCATGCCATTTGCATCCCTTTCCCCTGTCTAACTTTTTTCACATGCATGGACTGAAACGCAGGCATGTGCAAGAATGGTAACCATTGTGCAAAAAATGTTCAGTGAGAGTCTCGTGCAGTGGTTGCCGGAGCCCATCAATGGAGCGCTCATTGCGCACCCTGCGATTGGCACGATTGTCGCTAACGAAATACTTGTTCTGCTGTCTATCTGCGATGGGTGGGCATCTGGTCTATGGGAGCACGAAGGTCTGCTGCAGTGCTGCGGGCATTTTCGCTATGATGGTTTTTCCTGATTCCCCGGAATGAGTGCGTAAACGAATCAAAATGAATAGATATCGGCGGTTGCTCAAATACACCTTTCAGCAGTGGCCTTTGTTGTTGATCATTCTTGTTCTGAGCATCTGTGCATCAGCCATTGCTGCACTGCAGCCCTGGCCCATGAAAATTCTGGTGGACTATGCTCTGGATGGCGCCGCCTTGCCGGAGACTTTGCAATCACTCCTCGAAGCCCTGACGCTCCAGACCAGCCCGGCTCTATTGGTTTTGTCGGCCGCGTTGGGCAGCTTGGGCTTTTATGCCTTAAACAGCCTGGTCGATGTCGCCCTGAGCTGGGCGTGGACGGCGGCCGGGCAGAATATGGTTTACGGCCTGGCTGCGGATCTTTTCCGACATTTGCAGAGGCTCTCTCTGCTGTTCCACACGCGGCACGGAGTGGGAGATTCCCTGAGTCGACTGAGTGGCGATACGTGGTGCATCTATACGGCCACCAACCAGCTGCTGGTATCGCCCATGAAAAATGTTCTGACGCTGGTTGTGGTGACGGCGGTGGCCTGGCATCTCGACCGGCAGCTGGCACTGCTTTCCCTGGCGATGGCTCCACTGCTGGGCTGGTCGGCGTTATTCTTTGGGCGCCGGCTGAAAATCCGCACACGCAACAACAGGGAAGCGGAATCACGGCTTCTTTCCTTTGTTCACCAGACCATGTCGGCCATACCCGTAGTTCAGGCATTCACAGCGGAACGACGCAACGGCCGCCGGTTCCGGGAACTTGCCACAAGTGCGGTAGGACTTTCACAGCGGGGCATCCTGGTGAAAAATTCCTTCGAATTTGCCAATGAATTCATTTTGACCGTGGGAACCGCCATTGTGCTCTTTGCGGCAGGAAAACGGGTGTTGTCCGGTGCGCTGACCCTGGGGAGTCTGCTCATTTTTCTCGCTTATTTGCGTTCTTTGCAGGGTGCGTGTCGAGGCTTGCTCGGCATCTACGGGGGGGTGCGATCTGTGAGCGCCAACATCGACCGGGTTTTAGAGATTCTGGAGACACAGGAGGGTGTGTGGGATTTGCCGGGTGCGCGTGCGGTGGTGTGGCCCGGGCGGGGAGTGGCGGTAGCGTTCGACGGGGTGACGTTTGGGTATGAAGCGGGGCGTCCCATTTTGCAGGAGATCACGCTGGCTGTGCGGCCGGGTGAGACGGTGGCTCTGGTGGGTGCGACAGGGGCGGGGAAAAGCACTCTGGTTTCCCTGATTCCACGCTTTTTTGATCCGTGGGAGGGGAGGATTTTATTCAACGGGTTGGACATTCGCGAGGTCACGCTTTCGAGCCTGCGCAGCCAGGTGTCGTTGGTGTTGCAGGAGCCGTTTCTATTGCCGCTGAGCATAGCGGAAAACATTGCCTATGGACGTCCCGGGGCGAGCCGGGAGGAGATGGTGGCGGCGGCACGGGCAGCCAATGCGGAAGAATTCATTGGGCGTTTGCCGCAGGGCTACGAGACGGTTTTGGGGGAGCGGGGGGCGAGTCTATCGGGGGGAGAGAGGCAGCGGTTGTCGATAGCGCGGGCCCTGTTAAAGGATGCGCCGGTAGTGCTCTTGGACGAACCGACGTCGTCTTTGGATGCGGGGACGGAGGCGCTGCTTTTGGAGGCGCTGGAGCGGTTGATGGAGGGGCGCACGACGTTTATCATCGCGCATCGGCTGTCGACCATTCGCGGAGCCGACCGGATCTTGGTGATGGACCGTGGGCGCATCGTGGAGAGCGGCACCCATGAAGAGCTGCTGGCCGCGCGCGGCGCTTATTTCAGACTGGATGCCTGTCAGGCTGCCAAGAAGCCGCTGGAGTTGGTGGCGTGATAAGAATATTGAGAAAATTCTGTGCGCATTTGACGGAGCAGGCCGCGGGGCGGCCCGGGCAGAATGGTCCATTAAGGGCGGCTGAAGCGGAGGCAGGCAGTAAATGGTTGATGCCGTGGTGGCTTGCCTTAATGCGCTTTGCAAGGCCGCACATCAAGAGCATGTCGATAGTCGTTGTGCTCATGCTGTGCGGCATCGGTTTCGACCTGCTGAAACCGTGGCCCATGAAACTGATCGTCGACCAGGTGCTGCAAAACAGACCACTGCCATCTTCCATTTCGTGGCTCATCCAGTTGGCCGGCGATGAATCGCGCCTCGCGCTGCTTGCCTGGTTGACGGCAGGAACTGTGCTGATCTTTCTGGCAGGTCAATCGGTGCGCATGCTCCGGTCCTACCTGGAGGCGGGTGTAGGCAGCCGCATGGTGTATGATCTTGGCGCAAAACTGTTTGAACACCTTCAGGCCCTCTCATTGCAGTATCACGGGAAAAGGTCCAGGGGAGATTTGGTGAGACGGGTGGTGACCGACAGCAGTTGCGTCAAAGAGCTCATCCTGTGGGTGCTGTTGCCGGTTTTAAGCTCCAGCGTGAGTCTCGTCGGAATGTTTGTGGTCATGTGGCAGCTCGACATCTCCCTCTCCCTGCTCGCTCTGTTTGTTGCCCTGCCGTTGGGGGTGTTCATAAAGGTTTTTTCCAAACCCATGGGTGATCGCACCTACAAGCAGCAGCAGCTCGAAGGACAGATGATGGCGCTTGCCGAGCAGACGCTTACCGCGTTGCCCGTCGTTCAGGCGTTTGGGCAGGAAGAATACCAGGACAGGCGCTACCGGGAACTGTCCCAATGTACGATCAAGGCGGCGTTGCTGACAGTCGGGGCACAGCTGCAGTTCAAGGTGAGCACCTCGGGTGTGACGGCGGTCGGCACGGCTGTCATTATGGCAGTGGGCGGTTTCCATGCTCTGCAGGGATCTCTGACGGTCGGCACCCTGCTTGTCTTTTTGTCGTACCTTGCGTCGCTTTATACGCCTTTGGAGACACTGGCCTATGTATCGTCCGGTTTCGCCTCGGCGTCGGCGCGGGCGCGCCGGGTTTTAGAGATTCTGGAGACACAGGAGGGTGTGTGGGATTTGCCGGGTGCGCGTGCGGTGGTGTGGCCCGGGCGGGGAGTGGCGGTAGCGTTCGACGGGGTGACGTTTGGGTATGAAGCGGGGCGTCCCATTTTGCAGGAGATCACGCTGGCTGTGCGGCCGGGTGAGACGGTGGCTCTGGTGGGTGCGACAGGGGCGGGGAAAAGCACTCTGGTTTCCCTGATTCCACGCTTTTTTGATCCGTGGGAGGGGAGGATTTTATTCAACGGGTTGGACATTCGCGAGGTCACGCTTTCGAGCCTGCGCAGCCAGGTGTCGTTGGTGTTGCAGGAGCCGTTTCTATTGCCGCTGAGCATAGCGGAAAACATTGCCTATGGACGTCCCGGGGCGAGCCGGGAGGAGATGGTGGCGGCGGCACGGGCAGCCAATGCGGAAGAATTCATTGGGCGTTTGCCGCAGGGCTACGAGACGGTTTTGGGGGAGCGGGGGGCGAGTCTATCGGGGGGAGAGAGGCAGCGGTTGTCGATAGCGCGGGCCCTGTTAAAGGATGCGCCGGTAGTGCTCTTGGACGAACCGACGTCGTCTTTGGATGCGGGGACGGAGGCGCTGCTTTTGGAGGCGCTGGAGCGGTTGATGGAGGGGCGCACGACGTTTATCATCGCGCATCGGCTGTCGACCATTCGCGGAGCCGACCGGATCTTGGTGATGGACCGTGGGCGCATCGTGGAGAGCGGCACCCATGAAGAGCTGCTGGCTGCGCGCGGCGCTTATTGTCGCTTATACACCATACAGGCAGGTGGGTTACCAGGAGCGGGCCTGACTGCAAATGCTTAAGAGAAACTTGATGGGAGAGAATGTGAAGCGGAATTTAATCTGTCTGAGCATTGCTTTGCTGTTGCACAGCTTGCTGCCAGACGGCGGTTGGGGAGCTCAAGTCGCTTCCTTAGCGTCACGACAATGGTCGCTGGTCAAAAAGAATGGAGTTTACTGGTTTCAAACCCCCGCGGGGAATCGGTTTTATTCTAAAGGAATCAATACGTTCTATGGGGGAATGGAGAATGAAAAGAGCCGGCGCAAAGAGGCCTTCCACTGGAAAAATCATTTTGCACGCATCGATCAGTGGCGCCAAAACGGGCTCGAAAGGCTCATTCAATGGGGTTTCAATACGCGCGGAGCGTGGTCCGATACCTCGTCCGATCTGAAGTTGCCCCTAATGGTTGAACTGGATCTGGGACGGCATGCCAAACTGCACTGGTTCGATCCCTTCGACCCGGCAAGCGAGCGCAAGACCCTGGAGAGTGCCTTGACACTGACGGCTCCCTATCGCAACGACCCGCACCTGGTTGGCTATTTCACGGACAATGAAGTGGGCTGGTGGAATGCACCGCTGTTCCGCTGGTATCTGGAACAGGGTTGGGATAACTATACCAAGCGGGTACTTTGGCAGTTGATCTGCGATCACTATGCGGGCAGTTGGGAGTGCTTCCTCAAGGACTGGGTTGTGCAGGATTCAGTGAGCAATTTTGAAGATCTGAAGCAGGCCGGCACAAGGCTGAAATTGCGACCGGGCGGCGAGGGCATTCATCTGATCGATCGATTCACCTATCTGTGTGCCCGTCGTTACTATGAGCTGGTCAACAAGGCGATACGCAAGGCGCACCCGGGAGCCCTGGTTCTGGGGGATCGTTTGCCGCTCTATTACCATCAGGACGCGGTCTTGGCCATGGTCGATCAGGTCGACGTCATATCCACCAACTACAATGTCGATGTTGCGGACGGATGGGTTGCTCCCTACTACTTCAACGGCTTGCGTCAACTGGCGGACAAACCGGTGCTGGTGACCGAATTTTTTTTTGCCGCCGATGAAAATAGAAGCGGCAACCTGAATCCAGGTCACCTCATGAACGTAACAACTCAAACCGAACGAGCCGACGGGACGGCTAATGCCATCCGCAATTTTGCCGCATTCCCCAACGTGGTGGGGGCTCACTGGTTTCAGTATGCAGATGAACCCAGGGGGGGAAGGGAAGACGGTGAAAACTATAATATGGGTTTGATCGATCACTTCAATGAGCCCTACGCAAAGGTCACCTCCGTTTTCAGCCGGGTGAATCCGGAGCTTGATGATGTGCACCGCTGTTCACAAGGTTTCAGTGTGGTGCCGGTTTCCGATGGGTCAAGTGAAGTGATCCCGATCGAAGAGAAATCCGGGAAGATCAGTGTGACCGATAACTCGCTGATGGATTGGGACAAGGCAGCCACGCGGCTGGAAGGATTTCGTGCCCGAGAACCTTATGTGCCTTTCGCCGACGTGCATCTGACCTGGGCTCCCGAGGGGCTCTATCTTGCCAGCCTCGCCAGCAACTATGTGGATTGGGGGCTGCTGGATTACCAGGGAGCGTTTCCTCTCAGCGAAACCTTCCAGTTGCATATTCTCGTCGGGGACAAGGAGAGCACATTGCGGCATTACGCCATTCATTTATTGCCCGAACGCAGCAAGCGTTTCCCCGACCGTTTGGAAATTCAGCCGCGGCTCTATCGCTATGCCCATGGAGACGCACTGCAAAAGTTGCCGCCGCAAGGGCACCTGCAAAAGCTCAGTAAACCTTTGCCGCATATTGCTTTCGAGGCTTTTTTCCCGGCCGAGTGGTTTGGGTTTGCACGCTTTCAGGCAGGCGATCAGCTGGCAATGAACATTTTTCTGGTGAACTATTACCGGGAGCTCACCATGACGTGGTCTGCCGCCGGTACCCTCAAGCAGGAAGACCTGCCCGGTGCCATGCGCACGGTCGTCTTGCAGGGCGGCGATCAACGCATTTCCGGGAGCGGTAACGGTCGCTATCTGGTTTCCGGCGGGAAGCCTCCTCTCCCCTGAAGGCTAAGCATTGCGCGCTTATGGCTCTGTATGAAATACACGGCGACACGGAAAACCATGGCAGGTTGGATTGCAGGAGGCACTGTTTAAGTTGAAAAATACCGGTAGGAAATCAGATCGCTTGCGCATCATCATGCTGGGTTACATGGTCAGAGGCCCGTTGGGCGGCATGACCTGGGCCAATCTACATTATCTGATGGGGCTGCATAGTCTCGGGCACCAGGTGTATTTCCTGGAGGACAGTGACAGTTACGCTTCCTGCTACGATCCTGAACGAAACGTCATGGATATCGACCCGAGCTACGGCTTGAAATATGCGGGAGCCGTTCTCGAGAGGGTGGGATTGGGGGATCGTTGGGCCTATTACGACGAACATACATCGCAATGGTTCGGCCCATGTGCCGAACGAATTGACCATATTTGCGCTCAAGCCGATCTGCTGTTGAATCGTGCCGGAGTCAATCCGCTGCGACCATGGCTTGCACAAATTCCCGTTCGCGCACTGATCGATGTGGATCCTGTTTTCACACAAATTCGTCATTTGAAGTATGCCGCCTCGATGACTTATGCCAGGCAGCACACGGCCTTTTTTTCGCTGGCGGAAAACATAGGCTCCAGCCGATCTACCATACCCGATGACGGCCTGCCATGGCAGCCGACCCGGCATCCGATTTTTCTGGATGCGTGGCCGGTAACTCCCTCTGCCGGCAAGGGAAGCTGGACGACGGTCATGCAATGGAAAAGCTACCCTGCGGAGAGTTATGGGGGTGTCAGCTATGGGATGAAATCGGAATCCCTCACGCCCTACTTGAACATTCCGGAACACAGTGGTGAAACGTTTGAGCTGGTCATTGCCGGTGCCAATTCGCCCCGCCGCATGTTGACCGAGAGGGGGTGGCTGATCAAGAGCTCCCGTGAGATGAGCGGCGACCCATGGGTGTATCGGCGCTACATCCAGGGATCCAAAGGGGAATTCAGCGTGGCCAAGCAGGGCTATGTCACGACTCGAAGCGGCTGGTTCAGTGAACGCACTGCCGCCTACCTGGCCAGCGGTCGTCCGGTTGTTACGCAGGAGGCCGGTTTCAGCGATGTGCTTCCGGTTGGAGCCGGGTTGCTCGCCTTTACCAGCCTGGATGAAGCGCTTGCGGCGCTCGCCGAGGTACAGGCCCACTATGCTCGTCATTGCCGCGCTGCCCGGGCTCTGGCCCAAGAATATTTTGACGCGCGTAAAATCCTGCCCGGTTTAATTGAAAAGGCCATGCAGGGTATCGAGTGAGCCGTTGATGACAGTCAAGAAGCTACGCATCGCAGTGACAGGCCTTGCTGCAACCTACCCATTTGGCGGCGTCTTCTGGGATTATCTCCAGTATGTTCTGGGATTGCACCGGTTGGGCCACCAGGTGCTCTACATCGAAGATACCGGCAAGTGGTGCTATAATCCGACGACCTACACCTTTGTCGAGGACGGCACCCGCAACGCTGCCCTGCTGGCCAAGAATATCGAGCGGATGGAGCGCGAGCTGCGCGATCGTTGGTTCTATCGCGATGCAACCGGAAAAACCTACGGTCGCGATTGGGATTCGGTCAAAGCATTCTGCCGGGAAGCGGATTTGTTTCTACATATCTCGGCCTCCTGTTGGATGCGCGAGGAATATTTCGCCGCCGCCAGGGTAGCATTCATCGACAGCGACCCCATGTATACCCAGTCGTCGGTACCGGATTATCTGACCGGGCAAATTTCCAAAGAGGCCCGCAGTCGTGTGGAAAAGCTCTTACAGCACGACGTTTTCTTTACCTTTGCGGAAAACATCGGCAATGCTGACTGCCTCATCCCAACGGGTCTGTTCAACTGGATTCCCACGCGTCAGCCGGTGGTGCTCGATTGCTTCAAAGACTTTATAGTGCCGGTGAGCGGGCGGCGCCCGGTGCTGACCACGGTTGCCTCGTGGGAACCCAGTGAAAAGGGACCTCGAGTCGGAGACGTCCAGTATTACGGCAAGAGCACTGAATTCGAGCGTTATATGGAGCTTCCCGCAGTCAGCACGCTGCCCATCGAGCTTGCCATAAGCGGTAAGGCTCCGTTGAGCCGCCTGCACCAAAACGGCTGGGCGACCATTGATGCTTATCAGGTTTCCTTCGACCCCTGGGTTTACCGCCATTACCTGGCACATTCATTCGGGGAATGGAGCGTTGCGAAAAATGCTTATGCCGCCAGCCGCAGTGGCTGGTTTTCCTGCCGCAGCGCCTGCTACCTTTCTCTGGGTGTGCCGGTCATCGTACAGGATACCGGTTTTGGCAGGGTTATCCCGGCCGGAGACGGCATTCTCACTTTCAATGATATGGAGCAGGCAAGGGATGCCATCGAGCGATTGCGCAATGAGCCGGAAAAGCACGCAACGGCGGCCCTTGCCATGGCACGCGAATACTTCGATGCAAATAAGGTCTTGGCAAAATTGATCGAACGTGCACTCGATCGTTAGCGCAGCGCTACCCCAATGAGTGTCCGGCCCGCAGGGTGCCCGCGCAGGCGGCCGTCCAGACGGTCATAATGGATGCCTGCCGGAAGCATGGGGAGATGACCTCCAGGGGAAACGGACACGTTATTCGCTGAAGTTGTACTTCGGTTACCGTCGTTTTCAGGTGGATTGAATTGAATGGACTGTTTGTTCACACAATAGGAGACTCTCGCCGCAGTGTCCGGTTCGCTGCAACGAGCCAGATTGCCGCGGGAGACTCACAATGGAAAGGAACTCTCATGCATCTCAGAAAGCGCACCGTGGTAACAGGCGGCGCCGGATTTCTCGGCTCTCACCTGTGTGACCGACTCCTCCAGGAAAACTTCGACGTGTTGTGTATCGACAACTTCTACACCGGAAGCAAGCGCAACATCGTGCATCTATTTGGCAACCCCTATTTTGAAATGTATCGGCATGACATTACCTATCCTCTCTACGTGGAAGTGGATGAGGTCTATAATTTGGCCTGTCCGGCATCTCCGGTGCATTATCAGAATGATCCGGTTCAGACCACCAAAGTCAATGTGCATGGTTCCATAAACATGCTCGGCTTGGCCAAGAGGCTCAAGGCAAAGATCCTGCAAGCATCCACTTCCGAGGTCTATGGTGACCCGAAAGTTCACCCTCAGACGGAAAATTACTGGGGCCACGTCAATCCCATCGGCCGCCGCTCCTGCTATGATGAAGGCAAGCGTTGCGCGGAAACCCTGTTTTTTGACTACCATCGACAGCATGGTCTGAAGATAAAGGTGGCGCGCATTTTCAATACCTACGGCCCGCGCATGCATCCCAATGACGGGCGCGTGGTCTCCAACTTTATCATGCAGGCGCTCAAGGGAGACCCCATCACCATTTACGGAGACGGCAAACAGACCCGTTCTTTCTGCTATGTGGACGATCTCGTCGACGGCCTCTACCGGCTCATGGGAACTGCAGACGACTTCACGGGACCGGTGAACATAGGCAATCCGGCAGAATTTACCATTATGGAACTTGCCGAGAAAATCCTGCAGATAACAGGGTCTCGCTCAGAATTGGTGTTTAGACCTCTGCCTTCGGATGACCCGGTACAGCGGCAGCCGAACATTGAACTGGCCGGGGAAAAACTTGGCTGGGAACCGAAAGTGCCCTTAGATACAGGATTGCGCAAGACCATTGACTATTTTGACGATCTGCTGCGCTCCGGTAACGCCAGGGAATAAATGCAATAGAGCGAACGGCGGAGAAAGAGGCCCTTTCATGTTTTTGGGTCGTGCCACTCTCCATGCGCTGGTGTACGGTCCCAAAGGCAGCGGGCTGTTTGTTGCCAGGAAAAGTGGAGTGATGGAAAACATTCCGGCAAACAAGCCTTGACATGCCCGATGGGATATTTTATACAACTACGCTTCCGATTTGATATTTTTCTAATGTTTGGAGAGCTTTCGATGAAAACAGTAAGCGCGAAGTTTGAAGCGGATCGGCGCAAGTGGATTGTGGTGGATGCCGAAGATCAGGTATTGGGGCGACTGGCCAGCCAAGTAGCCATGCGTTTGAGAGGGAAACACCTGCCGCAGTTTACTCCGCACGTCGATGTCGGAGATTTTGTGGTGGTTATCAATGCCGAAAAAGTGAAGTTGACCGGAAGGAAGTGGGACCAAAAAGTATATTACCGGCACTCGGGCTATATGGGTGGTTTGAAGGCGGTGACGGCGCGCAAGCTGAACCAGGAAAATCCGGAGAAGATCATCCGACTTGCTGTTTGGGGGATGCTCCCGAAGAACCGCCTGGGGCGTAAGCTGATCAAGAAGCTCAAGGTTTATCAAGGCTCCGATCATCCCCACGAAGCTCAACAGCCGACCAAGTTGGCTTTATAGAGGACCATGAGGAGAAACAATGGCTGACCAACGTTTTGCAGCGACGGGCAAGCGAAAGACGGCGATAGCTCGCGTCATTCTGGAACCGGGCGACGGTACCGTGACCATCAATAAACGGCCGGTAGACGAATATTTGGACCGTGAAACCAGCAAGATGATCATCTCCCAACCCCTCCTTTTGACCGGTACCTACGGAAAACTGAATGTCCGGGTCAATGTGGCCGGCGGCGGCGGTTCAGGTCAGGCGGGTGCCATCCGACATGGCATTTCCAAGGCTTTGTTGGAGTTCAATCCAGAGTTCCGTGACGTGCTCAAGCGTGCTGGTTTCCTGACTCGCGATTCGCGCGTTAAAGAAAGAAAAAAATACGGCCAGCCTGGTGCTCGTGCTCGTTTCCAATATTCCAAGCGTTAACCATTCCTGCCACTGCCAATTTTTCTAAGCAGCATTTTGATTGATCAGGGGGGCATTGCGCCGCACGGCACAATGCCCCTGTGTGCGTTGACGGGGCAAGCGCTTCGGTTGCCGACCCGTCATTTATGCAAGGCAGCGGATCGAACCTTTTCTGGAGGCCAGCAAAACATGATACCCACAGCCATAGCCGGAGCTTCCGGTTATACCGGAATGGAATTGATCCGAATTCTGGATCAGCACCCTGAAGCCGAGCTGCGGGCGGTCACCTCACGCGGCCAGGCCGGTCAGAGAGTGGATGAATATTACCCTTCGCTCAAGGGGCATTGCGACCTCGTGTTTCAAGAACCTGACGCGGATACGCTGGCGGCGCGGGTTGCTGTGGTTTTTACCGCATTGCCCCATCAGGCGGCAATGGACCTCGTTCCCGACCTCTTGCAGCGCGGTTTGAGGGTGGTGGATCTGAGTGCCGATTATCGCTTCCGGGATGCCGGCGTCTATGAACGCTGGTACCAGCCGCACAAGACGCCTCAACTGCTGGCGGAGGCGGTGTACGGACTGCCCGAGCTGTACCGACGCAAAATCCAGTCGGCCCGGCTTGTGGGCAACCCCGGGTGTTACCCCACCAGTGTTATTCTGGCCATGACCCCGCTCCTGTCGGCGCAGCTGATTCACCCGCAAAGTATCATCGCCGATTCCAAATCGGGGGTCAGCGGTGCCGGGCGGGGTGTGTCCCTGGCCACACACTTTTGTGAGGTGAACGAAGGATTCAAAGCATATAAAGTGACGGAGCATCGCCACACACCGGAAATTGAACAGGAATTGAGCGCAGTGGCGGGAGTGCCGATCACGATCACGTTCACGCCGCACCTGGTGCCCATGAGCAGAGGCATTTTGAGCTCGGTTTATGCCGGCCTCAGAGACGGGATCACTGAATCTCAGGTCACGGAAGCGTTTCGCTCATTCTATCGGGATGCGCCGTTTGTGCGCCTGTGCGGAAAGCAAGTGCCTTCCACTTTGCAGGTGCGTGGCAGCAACTACTGCGATTTGGGCTGGCGTGTGGATGAAAGAACCCGCCGCGTTATTGTTATTTCAGCGATAGACAACTTGACTCGGGGTGCTTCGGGGCAGGCCGTCTGCAACATGAATCTGATGTTTGGCTTAGCCGAGACAGTGGGTCTCGATGCCCCGCCCTGGCAGCCGTGACCCGGATCAGGGTGAATGAGCTGCCGCTATGGGCCGGAATGGGAAGCGCAATTTCAAGCTGGTTCTCGAATACGACGGAGGATCTTACCACGGCTGGCAGCGCCAGTACGGGGTGCTGACCATTCAAGAAGTGCTCGAATCCCGTCTCGAAATCATGCTGCGCAGTTTCATTCGAGTGAGAGCTTCGGGGCGGACCGATGCAGGCGTTCATGCCCGTGGGCAGGTGGTCAATTTTTACGCCCATACAAACATGGGCGCGTCGCAGATCCAGCGCGGCCTCAACAGTCTGCTGCCCGCCGATATCGTCGTGCTGGATGCGCAGGAGGTGCCCCATTCCTTCCATGCCCGCTTTTCCGCCGTGAGTAAGGTCTACGAATACCGAATCCTCAACCGCCCTACTCCCTCCGCACTGGAAAGAAGATTCTCCTGGCATGTTCGCCGGCCTCTGGCCGTCGGCCCTATGCAGGAGTCCCTCCGTTTGCTCACCGGTTCACATGATTTCTCGGCTTTTATGGCGGCGGGATCCTCGGTGAAATCCACGCAGCGCACCATCTATCGAGCGGAGCTCAGGGTGCATGAGCCCTGGCACCTGGTCTTTTTGTTTGAAGCCAATGGTTTTTTGCGACACATGGTGAGAAACATCGTGGGCACTCTGGTTGATGCGGGTAAGGGTGCTATGAGTCGAGCGACCTTGGGCGAAATTCTGGCCAGCAAAGATCGCCGTCGGGCAGGCATGACCGCACCCGCTCACGGCTTGTACCTGATGAGCGTGCACTACCAGGATGGAGCCGCCGGTTAAAAAAAAGCACGAAGGTCGCAGCAAAGCGTCCCGGCAAATTCCAAATGGGAGGCCGGGACAGGTGCGGCAAGCCGCAATTTGTGTAGATTCCCGGCCCCCCCGTCGGAGCGGCACTGCCGCAAAATTTTGAAGTCGTCTTTAACGTGTTAAGATTTCAACGAATACACTCATAAGCGAGGATGCAATGAAACTAGCCCAACGAGCAGCTCAGATCAAACCTTCGGCAACTTTGACCATCAGTGCCAAAGCCAAAGCGCTGAAGCAACAGGGAGTGCAAATCGTCAATTTCGGCGTGGGTGAGCCGGATTTTGATACCCCCCAGCACATTCAAGACGCGGCCGTGGAGGCTCTCAAGAAAGGCGAGACGCGCTACACGGCGGTGGGCGGCATTGATCCGCTGAAAGATGCCATCTGCCGGGTGGTTGCAGAAGACTATGGGCTCCGCTACGGAAACGCAAACGTCCTGGTCTGCTGCGGCGGAAAACATGCCCTGTACAATCTTTTCCAGGCGGTGTTGGATCCGGGTGACGAGGTGATTATTCCATCCCCTTACTGGGTTTCCTATCCGGATATGGTCCAACTGGCGGGAGCCATCCCCGTGACGGTTGCCTGCCCCGAGGAAACCGGCTTCAAACTGCGCCCGGAAGATTTGCAGGAAGCCATCACCGCCCGTACTCGAATGATCATTGTCAACAGCCCTTCCAATCCAACCGGAGTTCATTACCGGCGCAGCGAATATCTGGCCCTGGCGGAGGTGCTCGCCCAGCATGAAGATGTGATCATTGTTTCCGATGACATTTACTATCGCATTCTGTTCGCGGGCTACGAGTGGGTAAACCTCGCCATGCTCGATGAGCGATTACGGGAACGCACGTTGATCGTCAATGGCGTGAGCAAGACCTACTGTATGACGGGATGGCGCATTGGGTATCTCATCGGGGATGCCGGTGTGATCAAGGCCGCCAACACGATCCAGAGTCAATCCACCAGTAATCCGACATCCATAGCCCAGTGGGCCAGCGTGGCCGCCCTCAACGGCGATCAGCAAATTGTCAGCAACATGGCGAGAATTTTTGAAGATCGGTGCAAATATGTGCTGGGTCGGCTCGCCCGGTTGCAGGATATCACCTGTCCTTGTCCCGCGGGGGCGTTCTACGTCTTCCCCAATGTCAGCCGCTATTACGGTAGAGAATATGCGGGGCAAACCATCGAAGATTCCCTTGGTATGGCCGACTTTCTCATGGACAAGGCGCATGTGGCCGTGGTGCCGGGCAGTGCTTTCGGAGAAGATCGGTGCATCCGGTTTTCCTATGCCCTTTCAATGGATGACCTGAAAGAAGGTTTTGACCGGATCGAAAAAGCACTGGCGCTGCTGGCTTAGCGGCTCGCCTGAGAACACCCTCCTGACGCCGTTGGAATGCCCTGCCGCCCGTCGGGCGGGAATCCACAAATGCGCGTGGTTGCTGGATTGCTGCGTGGGTGTGTAGAGCAAAGACGGCGCAGTGTCTCTCATCATTTTCGGACCTGCTCCGGGCACATGGATAGCCCGATTGCGATGGTGTCGATTGTCATGGTTGACTATTTGAAACTTTTTTGCTAGACGATAAACCCCGACAGGCGGAACACTCATATTCGTTTAACTCAGGATGCTGAAAAGTCGCTATGGTTCAGGTGCTAAGCTCCGATGACATCTCTTCTCACACTGGGTCTCCTGCTGGTCAAGCCTGTCCTTTTTTCATGCCTTTCAGTCCGATGAAATTTCCCTTTCTCGGTTGATTCTCTGCGGAGCGCGAGTCAGATTCAGGCCCGTGGGCAGCTTCCTTGTGATTTTGTGCAATTTTTCTCAGAGGTCCGCGGCATCACTTCAGGGTGAAAGGAGGTGGCTAGAATCGGCAAGGTTCATTGTGGGAGACCAGTGTGACATCCCTGTGTTTACAACCTAATAGGAGGAACCATGAGTCGCGAAGACTACTTAGCCTGGACTAACCAGGAATTTGACGCATCCAAAATCTTTTCCAAACCCGAAGCACTCAAGGGCATTCGTGTCCTGGAGCTGTGCACGCTCATTCTGGGACCTGCCACTCCCGACTACCTGGGCGAATATGGCGCCGAGGTCATCAAAGTCGAATTGCCGGGTGCCGGGGACACCATGCGGTCAGTGACTCCCTACGGCAAATTCTGGAAGAATCAGAGCCTCGGCCAGATGCCCCAAAACCACAACAAATTTCATTTGGCCCTCGATGTGCGTACCTCAGCGGGTGCAGAAATTTTCCGCAGGCTCGCCCAGCGGTGCGATGTGGTTGTTGAGAACTTGCGGGCCGGAACCATGGATCGCTGGGGCATCGGCTATCAGCAGCTGAAAGAGGTCAATCCCGGTATCATCTACATCGCTCTGAACGGTTTCGGGCAATGGGGCGCCTACTCGGTGGGGCGCGCCTCCTATGATGCGGTAGCCCAAACGGTCAGCGGCCTGCTGGCCACGACCGGCTTCCCGGGACGTCTGCCCCTCAAGACGGGGGTCTTCATCGGAGACTATTTCGGTGCGATGCTGGGATCGATTTCGGTTCTTGCCGCTCTTTATTATAGAAACCGCACGGGTAAGGGTCAGTTCATTGAATTCTCTCAGGGCGAAGGTCTCATGCGCCTGCTGGATTGGAGCTGGATTTACTACTATCTGGAGAAATACAACCGGCCAATGACCGGCAACCGCGACCTGGCCGTCTGTCCATCGGATGTATTCATGTGCAAAGACGGGCCGGTAGCCCTGGCCGCAGCAAGCGACGAGGAATTCAAGGGGCTCTGCCAGGCGATGGGGAAACCTGAATTGGCATCGGATCCTCGCTTTGCCGATTTGCTGATCCGTCTGAAGGACGAAAACGCGGTCGCGCTGCTCGATATTATCAAAGATTGGGCCAAGAACAAGACCATCAGTGAAGTCGACAAGCTGGGCGCCGAGTACGGGTTTGCCTCCAGCCCGATTCTGAATGCCAAGGATCAATATGAATCGGCTCACTTCAGAGCGCGTGCAACGGTTTTTGAATATGAAGATCCAATCTACGGCAAAACAGTCGAGGTGAGCTCGCCGGCCAAGCTTTCCAAGACCCCCGGTCGGCTCAAGTGGACCAACAAACCGGTTGGTTTGGATAATGAGTTCGTTCTCCGAAAATATTTAGGGCTTCGAACCTATCAAATTCAAGCTTTGGCGGAGAAAAACATTATCGGCAAGTGGGTTGAAAATCCTCCCGGGCGAAAGCCACCCGATGATTGGGACGGCAAATCCGGAATAGTCATGTGAGAATCTCACCAACCCTTTTACTCGGTAAAGCTTGAAAATGCTCAGAAGGAGAAGCAACTCATGACATTGCCCAAAATAACGACAACACTTCCATACGAGGATTTTGCCGTGGAAACCGATCGCACCTGGGTCGATTGGATCCACGACGCGGATGATCCCAAGAAGAACCATTTGAAGCTGGAAGCACTCGATGACCTGCTGGTTCTGGATGTCAGTGAAGCCAATATTGGTGGTCTCTTTTGTTCATCGATTCTGGGTGAATTCGGCGCCGATGTGATACGAATCGAGCCGCCCGAAGGGGACCTGGCCCGCAAGTTCACTCCCTTCGGTTATCTGTACAAGGGAACCGGATTAGGCTATCTGGTCGAAGGCCGCAACAAATACCACATCACTCTTAACCTGAAAAAGCCCGAGGGTCAGGAAGCGTTTCGTCGACTGGCCGCCCAGGCGGATGTCGTCATCGAATCCTCCAAGCCCGGCGTGATGGATGAATACGGTCTCAGTTACCGTCATCTGCGCGCAATCAACCCGCGCTTGATCTATTGCTCCATCTATACTTACGGTCACTTCGGACCTGAAGCCGGTTGCGGCAAGCCGGATTACGATATTTGTGATCAGGCCCGGTCGGGCATAATGGCCGTTACCGGCGAACCGCAGGAACAGGAACAGCGCATGCCCTGGAACGTGCCAACCAAGGAAGGCAACTGGATGGGTTGGTACGCAGGTGGAGCATGGGCTTCCTTCGGCATATTGGCTGCGCTGAACTATCGCAATAACACCGGTGAAGGCCAAATGGTGGATGTGGCGCCGCCGGAAGCGGAGCTGCGTTTCGCCGATTACCATATCCAATACTATCATGCGTTCAAGGAACTGCGCGGGATAATCGGGGCCTATGACAGTGCCGTATTCCCCTACACCATCATCAAAACCAAGGATGGGTTCAGTTTCATTGCAGGCTTCAGTGATGTCAATTGGGAAGGCCTGACCAACATCATGAAAAACCCTGAACTACGAGAACGCTTTCCGACCATATTCGACCGCCTGAACAAAGAGAACCAACCGTTGATTCATCAGGAACTGGAGAAATGGTCGGCCCACTACACCTGCGATGAAATCCTCGATATGGTGCAGGATTACGTTCTCAATCGACGCGGCCCCGGCACGGTCGCGACCGCCAAAATGACGGACATCAAGGAAACCTTTGAAGACGAGGCATGGTGGGAACGAGGCGTATTCGATAAGGGTACGGATCCGTACTATGGCGACGTTGCATTCCAGGCTCCCGCATGGAAAATGACACTCACCCCGGCCCGCGTCAAGTGGCTCTGCCGGCCGATCGGCGCCGACAATGAGTACATCTTCCTGCGCTATCTGGGAGTTGGAAAAGAAAAGCTGAATGAGTGGCAAGGGCAGGGCATCGTGTAAACCGTAGAGAAGCTCTTTCACCCGGTCGCTCAGGCGGCCGGGTGAAAAACGACTTGGACCACCCGACTACCCTTTATGGGGGTAATCGGGTGGATTGCACCTCGCCATCCGGCATCTAGCAATCGTGCAGTTCTCGGCATCCCCACCGGCATGGCGGCATTGTGCGGGAATGACGCAAGGCCGGTATTTGGGAACGGGCTTCTAGGATAAGGGAACGCGATCTTCATTGACCCACTCGTCCACATCAATGTATCTGAACCTGCCGCATTCCCCCGGAAGTATGACGCGCGTGATTCCTGCATTTATGATGACTCTTCTGCACAACAAACAGGGTTCGGGATAGAGCACCGGTTTGCCGGTTTCAGCATCAAAACCTGCCAGATACAAGTCGGCACCCACCATATCAAGCCTCGATGCATGGATGATGGCGTTCATTTCCGCATGGACGGCTCGGCATAATTCGTAGTTCTGCCCTGATGGGATGTTCAGATTCTTGCGGGCACAGACCCCCAGATCAATGCAGTTGGTGGTTTTCCTTGGGGCGCCGTTGTATCCCGTGCTGATAATCTGGTCGTTTTTGACGATCACCGCACCGAAGCGCCGCCGCATGCAGGTACTTCTGCGTGCGACGGATCGTGCTATATCGATGTAATATTCGCTCTTGCTGGGTCTGCTCATGGTCTCCTCATTGCGTGCTCGGAATCAAGATTCAGGCATGCGCCTGCCTGTTGTGCCGGCGGGAATCCCGCCGGCACAAGGGGTTCGGCAAACATGGACGCTATCAACCCAATGCGTCAAATTATATCTTACTGCAAAACGCGCCTGGCGAGGTGCAAAAAAGTGACACGATCCAATACAGCGGTTCTGTCACTCCATCGTTTTACATCGTTGCATGCAGGATTATGGTTCAAACAGGTGGGGTTCCGTCCTACCTTGGTCGACTGGCTTCATCACGCGCTTGGCGAGGTGCAACGAAGCCTCGGCGAACCCCGGAATCTTTTTCTTGAAAACTATGTGTCGAATTGAAAGGTAACACTCTTGAAAACAACAGACCAACCAATGCACTATGAACTGCGTCTGGTATCAAAAGCTTCAGGGGTCGGGTATTTTTCTTGCTGCCCCATGGAAGCCGTGACAACGGATGCCGCACTTGCCTACCTGCGAGCCCATCCGCATGATGAGTTCATGCACAAGTACGTTTTGGACAGGGTCTGCGCATGCGACCCGGAAATTGTCGGACAGCTCATCGCGCAGGCGCAGCAGGACTCAATATTTTTGGCCATCCTATGTGAAGCGGTCCTATCCGATAAAAAGTTCCGCGCCTTGCGTTCACGATTTCCCAAGGGTGAAGTGAGAAGACTCTCCAACCATACGCCGCTCATCTACCTCAAATCGTATGTGTTGGAAGATCAGCCGACTCACCATCAATGGATTACGTACTTTGCGCACAACATCCTCGATCACAAGCCTTTAGATTCGCTGGAGAATCCCAGCATTTCGCTGCCAATCCCAGGCGATCGGCCGGGATCACCCCGGCTTCCGGTGCATATCGAAGAAGTCTTGAAACGTATGGCTCACAGCTTGCCATCTCAGCGGGAAAGTCCGATACCAGTGGAAGTAACCGCGCAGAACGCTCGCGAGAAGCTCAACGCCATAGGCATACTGGCAGGTGCTGAAATGAAACACACGTCATCGCTCAGCCCATGCGGACTGTACAGGAAATGGCAGCTGCGCCTTTCCGTCAAACACGCCGATCACAACTATACCCTTGCCGGCATTCAGACAAGCTTCGGACGGGGGCTCGACGAGTCTCACGCCCGTGCCTCCTGTGCCATGGAAATGATCGAACGTTACTCAGCCTTTGCCAGTTTCGATGAGTACGGAGCCAGTGGATTTGTGCAAAAGCACCCGCTCACCGGGGGCAGTTACCTGGATCTGCAACATCTGCCGACTCTGGACCCGAATTCTATCAGGCTCGAGGTTCCCTATGCCAACGATTCATTATACTGGATTGAAGGCGAGCAGATCATCAGCGGCATGTCCAGGTCGATTTGGGTCCCGGTCCAGTGTGTTTTTCTGTTTTGCAACCTTGCGGAAGTGAGCCTTTTCAGCGGACTCGGGTCGACCGGTCTGGCATCCGGCAATTCCATTCAGCAAGCCAAACTCAACGGTCTCCTGGAAGTCATTGAACGCGATGCTGAAGCGACTTCGTTTTACGATGTGTCCCGCTGCTTCCGGCTCAAGGCGGAAGATCCGGTCGTTTCCCGCCTGCTGGATGACTACCGCGCGAGGGGGATCCAGGTGCAGTTCCAGGACATCAGCCATGAGTTTGGAATACCGTGCTACAAGTGTTTCGTGATTGGCCCCCAGGGGCAGGTGATCAAAGGCTCCGGTGCCCATTTGGACGGGAAAAAGGCGTTGCTGTCGGCCCTGACCGAGACCCCTTATCCTTACCCCAACGGCCCTGCCTCTCTGCCGGGCCCCGCCGGCATTGCAACGCGGCTGTTTGAAGAACTGCCCGATTACTCTTCGGGCGGTCCGCAGCAGGACCTTGCGATCCTGGAAGCGGTCCTGAACACCAACGGCTATCAACCGGTCTATGTCGATATAACCAAACAGGATTGCGCCATTCCCGTGGTCAAAGCATTGATCCCCGGGATGGAGCTGATGGCCGATTTTGATCAGTTTTCACGCGTTGGGCCGGGGCTTTTGCGCAACTACTTGAAAGTGAAAAAATAAACGGATGGGTTTCGAATGTTAGTCGCGACCTTGCCGGTCTGGGTATTGGCAGAGATTTTATGGAATGATTAGTATTGTGTGTGAAGCCAGCGGGTTGAATCGAATTCGCGGGGAGGCGTTCTTGATTTCCCAGTTTGGTGGCAATGTGCGAGATGCGTGACAAGAAAACATGCCGGCACGAGGGAGAAAACACATCATGAAATCCATTTTGCTGATCGTCTTGATGGCTTTATTGTCGGCGCTGTGGGGACCCTGCGCATGTGCCGAAAATCACCACAAACCGAAGGGGGACGCGATGCAGGACGCCGAACACTATAACAAGCCAAGCGATGAAGAATTGAGAAAAACTCTGACGCCAATGCAGTATAAAGTCACCCGGAAAGAAGGGACTGAGCCGCCGTTCAACAATGAGTACTGGAACAACAAAAGGGAAGGCATTTACGTTGACATCGTCTCCGGGGAACCCCTCTTCAGTTCGAGGGACAAGTATGAATCCGGTACAGGCTGGCCGAGCTTCACGAAACCGCTGGAGCCCGGCAATATCGTGGAAAAAAAGGACCGCAGTTTTTTTATGGTGCGCACCGAGGTCAGGAGCAAGCACGGCGATTCCCATCTCGGTCACGTCTTTCCGGACGGTCCGGCGCCGACCGGTTTGCGTTACTGCATCAACTCCGCGGCCCTCAGGTTCATACCCACAGAAGATCTGGAGAAAGAGGGCTATGGAGACTACCTGGGGTTCTTTCAGGACAAGTGATCACACCTGAGCGGGGGTGCCGGCTTGATCGGGGCGTCGGGGAAACCCGTCGCCCCGGTTCTACAACAGTTTGGATCACTCGAAGGTGACATGATCCGCCGGTTTTTCCATCTCTTCCGGAAATTCATGAAATGGAAAGGGGCGATGATTGTCGTTGAGTGTGACGTAGCGAATGGTTTGGTATGCGTAGGTAGCGACTTTATTGGAAAAATTTCTGAGGGGCGAGCTGTATTTCTGGGTGATCAGAAGATAAATAAACTGAAACACGGCGGTGATCTGGATGACGGTTTTTAGTATCTCGAAGATAATGAGATACATGATGGTGTAGAGGAGGCGAATCCCCACTTTTTTGCGTGACAGCTTGCTTTCGACAACTTCCCTGGTGCTCTCCATGGCAACTCCTTCACTCTGTTAGTTGAATCCAGCGTCAGAACTATAATCGTTCGAGCAACCCGCGATACAAAAGGGGAATCTACCCTGTGTCATTTTGGGCAGGCTCCCGATCGGCCCACAACGTTTGCGTCCTCACTCCACCAGTCGGACCATTTGAACGAGACGTGGGGCGTCCAGAACATTTTGCGAAAATGGTACCCGTAGATCGCCATGGTCATCGCGTCCGCGAAGGACCGACGATATCTGGCAATACCTTCCTTGAGCAGCTTCCAGTAATATCCCCTCGATTTTGGCTCGCGTAGTCCCAGAAACCAGATGGATCGAAAAAAGGCATAGAGGTCTTCTCCACTGAGACTGGTCGTCGCCATGGGTCTGTACTGGCGCAAAAATGCGAGAGTCCGATTATAATACATCTCCGGAGAATAAATGGTGTTCATTACCCATCGATATCCGTCAATGATTTTTCGCCGCTCCATTTTCGGAATAAAATTCAAACTCCCGCTAACATCCGTGTTATCACCCGAAGGTCGAAAAAGCAAACGCCCCTCTCGCTCCAAGCGATGGTACAACCTTGTGCCGGGGATGGCCGTGAGCAAACCGATCATTGCGGTAACTATGCCGTTTTTCTGGATGAACTGGACCTGTCGTTGAAAAATGTCCGGCGGATCGCTGTCAAAACCGATGATGAATCCACCCATCACCGCCAGCCCATTGTTCTGAATAATCGTTACGGAATCCGACAGACTGCGCCGCAGATTCTGGGCCTTGCCGCACTCTTTCAGTCCCTCCTCGGACGGTGTCTCCAGCCCGAGAAAAACCTTGTTGAATCCGGCCGCCACCATCAGACGCATGAGCTCTTCATCTTCCGCCAGGTCGACGGAGGCTTCGGTAAAAAAGGTAAACCGTCGTCTTCTCCTGCCCTGCCATCGGATGATCTCGCGCAGCAGCCCCTTGACCCGCTTTCTGTGGCCGATAAAGTTATCGTCCACAATGAAAACCGACCCGCGCCAGCCAAGTTCATACAAGGCGTCGAGTTCGGCCAGCATCTGTTCATTGGTCTTGGTGCGGGGCACCCGCCCGTTCATAATAATGACGTCGCAAAATTCGCAGTTGAATGGACAGCCTCGGGAATACTGGACACTCATGGTAACATAATCGCTGAAGTTGATCAGGCTCCACAGCGGGATGGGAGTGTTCTCCAAAGGGGGATGCTCACCTGATCGATAGCGCGCCCTGGGAGTCCCACTTTGCAGATCTCTCACGAATTGGGATAGAACCGCTTCCGCTTCACCCAGGATCACGTGATCCACTTCATGAAAGTCATCTTGATAGGAATGAAAAAGGGGGCCTCCCCCAACGATTTTAATGCCCAACCGGCGGCATCGTTCGATAACGATCCGGGCAGACCGTTCCTGCGCAATCATGGCGCTGACGAACACATAATCGGCCCAGCGCAGATCTGCGTCTTGCAAGTCCCGCACGTTCATATCCACCAGACGCTTGTTCCAGGATGCCGGCAGCATCGCGGCAACCGTCAAAGCTCCGAGGGGGGGAAAGGCCGATTTGCGGTCCACAACGCGCAGGGCGTGTTTAAAACTCCAAAACGTTTCGGAAACCTTGGGATAAATCAATAGAATTTTCATCTGACTTCCTCTCTCACTTCCAGACCCTGATCCAAGAAAGAGGCACCAACGAATGAATCAACTTCGTAAACTCTATAATCAGTGGAGGTTGAAAGCAAGAAAATCTGCAGGGGAGGGGATCATTTTTTCACCAGCGGCAGTCTGCCATCATCCCCCGAATGGTATAAAATTCCAGCGAAAACCTGCTCGTCTCCAGTAGTGTTGCAAGTCTTGACAGTGCTCGGCCGGACAAAACCGGTACCCAGATTTGCAATCCGCATGTCGAGGGTGCTCATTTATTGGGACAGCCTCCATGGGGTGAGATGAGAGCGGTTTAGCCGATGCTCAAAAATAGTGTACATTTCATTTCAGGATTGTGTTATAGAGTTCGTTTACGTTTTTCTGCAAGGCAAATGAAAACCGGAGATGCTCTTGGCCGCACCAGACGGGCAGGGCTTCCGCCCTGAGGAATGCCGGCAGGTAGGGCGCCAGGGGGGATAGCAGGACCAGTAGATCAAACCGGGGAGAGGCTAAATCTATGGCACTCGTTGTTCAAAAATACGGGGGCACGTCCGTTGCTGACACCGAAAGAATTCGCAATGTCGCCCGCAGAGTCGTGGAGCGCACCCGATCGGGAGACCAGGTTGTCGTTGTTTTGTCTGCGCGGGCCGGTGATACGGACCGACTTCTGCAGCTGGCCAATGAGATGAGTCCTGATCCGGATCCGCGCGAAACCGATGTTCTGCTCGCTACGGGTGAACAAATCACCATTGCGCTTTTCAGCATGGCCGTCAAGGACATGGGTTCTCAGGCCGTCTCCATGACCGGCTATCAGGCGGGAATCATTACCGACGGCCGTTATGGACAGGCGCGCATCAGCTGGATTGAAACACTGCCCATCATGGAAAAGCTGCACGAGAGTAAAATTGTGGTTGTGGCCGGTTTCCAGGGCTATGATGATGCCGGCAATATCACTACGCTGGGGCGGGGTGGTTCCGACACCACTGCGGTGGCTCTGGCGGCGGCGCTGGGAGCTGACGTTTGCGAAATCTATACCGATGTCGAGGGAGTATTCACCACAGACCCCAATATCTACTCGAAAGCGCGCAAGCTCACACGCATCAGCTACGAGGAAATGCTGGAAATGGCGAGCATGGGAGCCAAAGTGCTGCATATCCGCTCGGTCGAATTCGGCATGAAATACAATGTACCGCTGCTGGTATTGTCTTCGTTTACCGACGCCCCCGGCACCCTGGTCACCAAGGAGGACGATGAGATGGAAAAAGTGGTGGTTTCCGCAATCACCTACAGCAAAAAAGAAGCCCGCATCACAGTCACCAATGTGCCCGACACTCCAGGTATGGCGGCCAGATTGTTTTCTCCCATTTCCCAGGCCGGCATCAATGTGGACATGATCATTCAGGGAAGCGGGTCCATACCGGGAAGGGCGAATATCTCCTTCACTGTTCCCCGTCTTGATTACGAAAAGACGGTCAAACTGGCGGAAAAAGTCGCCGGTGAAATCGGTGCCGGGGCAGTGCACAGCAACCCCCACATTGCCAAAGTCTCGGTGATCGGCCTCGGCATGAAGAGCCACAGCGGAGTGGCCAGCAAAATGTTCGAGACATTGGCACGAGAGAACATCAACATCAAGATGATCAGCACCTCGGAAATAAAAATTTCTGTTGTGGTGGACGAGAAATACACCGAATTGGCGGTAAGAGTATTGCACGATGCGTTTGAGCTGGATAAGGAATACCACGGCCGTTTGGAGATCAAAGAAGAGGTTCGCTAGAGCGCTGGAGAGCCGAAAAGAGCAGCAGACGCCGGACCGGAGGCGTATTCAGAGGTGAGCATGCAAGAAGTAAAGGTTTACGACACGACGTTGAGAGACGGTACCCAGGCTGAAGACTTCAGCTTGTCCATGGAAGACAAGATCCGCATCGCATTGAAGCTCGATGATCTCGGCATCCACTACATTGAAGGGGGCTGGCCCGGTTCGAACCCCAAGGATGTGGGATTCTTTGATGAAATACTCAACTACCATCTTAAGAATGCTCGAATTGCCGCCTTCGGGTCGACTCATCACCATGCCCGAACCGCCGCCACCGATGCCAATCTCAACGCTCTCATAGCGGCCAAAACTCCGGTGATCACCATCTTTGGTAAAAGCTGGGGCGTGCATGTTCGGGACGCACTGCATACCACTCTGGAGCGCAATCTTGAACTGATTTGCGACAGTCTGCAATATCTGCGGCCTCACGCACAGACTCTCTTCTACGATGCCGAGCACTTTTTCGACGGCTTCAGGGACGATCGTGAATATGCGCTGGCTACCCTGGGAAAAGCCATCGATGGTGGGGCGGAATGCCTGATTCTGTGCGACACCAACGGCGGCAACCTGCCCGCCACCATCGCCGAGGTCTTTCAAGTGGTCAAAGAACGTTATCCCGGCATGCCCCTGGGCATTCACGCGCACAATGACACCGACCTGGCAGTGGCCAACAGCTTGGCCGCCGTGCAGATGGGGGCGGTACAAGTGCAGGGAACGATCAACGGTGTGGGGGAACGGTGCGGCAACGCCAACCTGTGCTCCATTATCCCCAACCTGTGCATAAAAATGGGCGTGCCGGTTCTCTCGGAGGAAAATCTGCGCAAGCTTCGCCCTATCAGTCGCTATGTGCTGGAGTTGGCCAATGTGCCTCCATTCCGCTATCAACCCTACGTCGGCAGAAGCGCTTTTGCCCACAAGGGAGGCGTGCATGTGAGCGCCGTCGAAAAGAATCCTCTCACCTATGAACACATTGACCCTGAACTGGTCGGCAACCGCAGGCGCTTCCTGGTGTCCGATCTTTCCGGGAGGGCAACCATCAAACGCAAGGCGGAAGATTTCGGGCTTGAACTGTCCAAATCCGATCCGGTCGCGATGCAGGTTTTGGAGGAGCTCAAGGAACTGGAAAACCAGGGCTTTCAGTTCGAGGCGGCGGAAGCCAGCTTCGAGCTGCTCATCAATAAAGCCATGGGCCGATCCAAGCGCTATTTTGAACTGGTGGGGTTCCGTGTGATCGACCAAAAGCTGAGCGAGACCAAGGAGCCCGTCTCCGAGGCCACCATCATGGTCAAAGTCGGGGGCAACGTGGAACATACCGCAGCGCTCGGCACAGGCCCGGTGAATGCGCTCGACAATGCGCTGCGCAAAGCATTGGAAAAGTTTTACCCGGTGCTCAAGGAGATGGAACTGAGCGATTACAAAGTCCGTGTGCTGCCGGGACGGGACGGCACTGCCTCCAAAGTGCGGGTGCTGATTGAATCGCAGGACGGGGTCGATAACTGGGGGACCGTTGGCGTTTCTCACGACATCCTGGAGGCCAGCTGGCAGGCGCTGGTGGACAGTATCAATTATAAAATGTACAAGTATGAAAAAAAGAACGGAATATGCTGATAAGAAGCTGAAGAACGATTCCTTGTCAGGTCAATGGGCGGCCGTATCCCTGCTGGCCGCCCTCATCTTTTGCCTCCTCCTTGGCCGTTACTACCGGAAACTGCATTTTTCCCCAGAACCCTCTTCTGCTCCCGTCATCTGCACCGTTCAGGGTGCTGTCAAGCGTCCCGGTGTCTATGTGCTGGCAGACAATGCAGCCACCCTTTTTCATGCAGTGGAAGCGGCAGGAGGCCTGCGCGGCGGGAAACCAACCGAGATGGGGGCAGCTCTGTTGCGCCGGCGGCTGATCACGGGCAGCCTCGTGCAGATCCGACGCAATGCTCAGGGTGAATTTGACGCGCGGGTGGAGCCGGGAAGCGGCAGACTGCGATTCCTCATCGGGCAAAAAATTGATCCCAACCGGGCTGCCAAGGATGAATTGATGCTCATCCCGTTGATGCAACCGGAATTTGCCGATGCCATCATAGCACGCCGGGCTTCGCGGCCATGGCAGAGGCTGAGTGAGTTGCGGGAAATACCGGGCATTGGACCAAAAACCGTGGAGAAATGGAGAAAATATCTTGAAGTTGAGGCTGGCTCATCAGGTCGCTGATATTCCTGTGTCTCTGCGTGCTCCGAGATCTCTGCGGAGAACGATTACATTGTGACAGGGTCACCAACAAACCACCGGAAAGGAGAGAGTGGCAATGATTAAATTTAATGGTATCAATCACCTGGCCATGGCGACGGGGGACATGGATAAGACCATTCGCTTCTGGAGGGACTTGCTGGGCATGAGACTGGTTGCCGGGTTGGGCAAGCCGGGATACCGGCATTATTTTTTTGAAATTTCACCACATGATTTGATTGCCTTCTTTGAATGGCCGGGCGTGCAGCCGGTTCCGGACAAGGACCATGGCAGGCCGGTTGAGGGTCCTTTCATTTTTGATCATGTCTCCTTCGGCGTGGAAACGGAAGAGGACCTGTGGGAAATCAAGGACAAGCTGACGGCGGCGGAATTCTGGGTGTCGGAAGTCATCGATCATGGTTTCATTCACTCCATTTACGCCTTTGATCCCAACGGTATTCCCATCGAGTTCAGCTGCCATGTCGAAGGGCGGGATATCCGCAAGAACCCTGTGATGAAAGATGCTTCTCCCTCGACCGTGACCAAGGAAGGGCCGCAGCCGCAGATGCAGAAGTGGCCGCAAGTGGGCCGACCCACACCCGTGCAGGAGCGTAAAATATATCCGGGGGCCGGCAGCGAGCTGTTTCATGGAAAAGAACAATCCTGACGACCGGGAACGCCAATGCAAACTAATGGCGCCGGCGATTCCGTCCCGCTGAAAAGACCGACATCCTGGAGTCCTCTGCGGCGCCCGGTGTATCGAGCCCTGTGGATAGCCACGCTGGTATCCCACATCGGCACATGGATGCAAAACACCGCCTCCGCCTGGTTGATGACTTCTCTTGCGCCTTCGCCTCTGATGGTTTCGCTGGTCCAGACGGCGACCACCTTGCCGTTATTTGTCCTGGCTCTGCCGGCGGGGGCGTTGGCCGATGTTCTGGACCGGCGGCGCCTGCTGCTGCTGACCCAGTCCTGGATGATCTTAGCGGCGGCCGCTCTCGGCTGGTTGACCGTGGCAGATGCCATCACTCCCTGGCTGTTACTCTCTTTTACCCTCATGCTGGGAATCGGTGCAGCCATGAACGCACCCGCATGGCAGGCCATTGTTCCCGAACTGGTGGAGATGCGGGAAATTCCCGCTGCAGTGGCTTTGAACAGTGCGGGATTCAATGTTGCCCGGTCGGTCGGACCCGCGCTTGGAGGGCTGGTATTGGGACTCTTCGGCGCAGGTGTGGCATTTTTCATCAACGCCTTCTCTTTTCTGGGAGTTTTGACCGTTTTGTTTCTCTGGCGACAAAAGCCCCGGGAAAGCGCGCTGCCTGCCGAGAGGGTCATCAGCGCCGCGCGCACCGGGCTGCGCTATGTTCGCCATGCACCGGCGTTGCAGGCAGTTCTAATTCGGACCGCAGCGTTTATCGTTTCAGCCAGTGCCGCCATGGCGCTTCTCCCCCTGGTGGCCAAAGACATTCTGGCACTTGACTCGACCGGCTACGGTTTGCTGCTTGGTTTCTTCGGGCTGGGGGCGGTAGTTGGAGCAGTTCTTCTGCAGCCGATCCGCCGCAGGATATCCGTTGATTTGCTGGTAATGGTGGGCACCATAGGCTTCGCCGGGACTTTGACCACATTGGCTCTGGTGCGAAATTGCCCCGCCGTCTGTGTCGCTCTGGCAGTGGGCGGGGCCGCCTGGCTGGCGCTCATTTCGAGTTTCAACAGTGGCGTCCAGGCGGTCGTTCCCTCCTGGGTGCGCGGCAGGGCGCTCTCGGTCTATATGCTGGTCATTTTCGGAGGCATGGCTGGTGGGGCCACTCTGTGGGGGGCTGTCGCGGTGCTCCTTGGCCTCCCCCGGACGTTGCTCACCGCGGCGGGCAGTCTCGTGCTCGCCTGGGCTCTGAGCGCTGCTTACAGCCTTGCCGGAGACAGCCCGGATCTCAGCCCATCGATGCACTGGCCGAGCCCGTCGCTTGCCGTCGAGCCGCGTCCTGAGGAAGGTCCGGTGGTGATCATGGTGGAATATCTCATCGATACGGGAAAATCGGAACAATTTGTGTCCCTCATGCGCGCAAGGCGAAATGCTCGCATGAGAGATGGGGCCCTTAGCTGGGGTTTATATGTTGACGCTTCCAGACCGGAGCGTTACGTGGAATCTTTTACCGTGTCATCCTGGCTGGAGCATCTGCGCCAGCACCAACGAGTCACGGTGGCCGACCGCGAGCTGGAAAAAAAACTGTACAGCTTTCATACGGGCACAGAAGCTCCAATAGTCACCCATTTCTTGTCCAAGGCGCTCCCCAAATAGAATACCGATTTAATCGGCCTGCCCCATCCCACAAAGTTCAAGTTGGGCTGCATAATCAACAAACTGGCCGCAGGTTTCTGGTTATCAACTGCCGAAAACCCTAAGTTCCGAGCTCCATGCCCTCTGCCCCATAAGCTCCTCCGAAAAACAGGCACTTGTGACTATTGACCTGGTGGTTCATTGCAGTAAAGTGCATGTGTACGACGGGTGGTGCGAAACGGCTTCGAGGGAAGGGGATCACTCTCCGAAAAATCGCTCGGAAGGCTTGTTGCACAGCGGGGATCGCTGCCTCGCTGTCGTAACAGGGTCGAAATGTGAGTTCTTGGGTTTAATGGAGTGTGTCAGGGTGAACACGCGAATCAGGTTTATTCTCCTGGAGGGGTTGAGAACTTCCTGGCCCATCTGCATGGGCTATTTCCCCATCGGTCTGGCGTTTGGGGTGCTGGGGCAGAAAGCGGGATTGAACCCGTTTCAAATCGGCATGATGTCGCTCCTTGTATTTGCCGGCAGTTCGCAGTTTATCGCGGTTTCCATGCTGAGCTCCGGTGCCGAGGTCATGTCCATCGCCATGACGACCTTTGTCATCAACCTGCGGCACTTTCTCATGAGCTCCTCGCTGGTGGTGTATCTGCAGCAGGCCGGTTGGAAATTCTTGTCGGCATTTGCCTACGGCATTACCGATGAGAGTTTTGCGGTGAACATGACTCGCTTCAGAGCCAACGAGTGGGGTAAGTATCGCGCTCTGGCCGTAAACCAGTGGGCCAATGCTGCATGGGTGGCAAGCACTGTGATCGGCGGGATGGGCGGAGAATTCATCCCTGCCGGGAGCTTCGGGATTGACTACGCCCTGAGCGCCATGTTCATCGCCCTGCTGGTGTTTCAACTGCGCGGGCGCATTTACGTGATGACCGCGCTGCTGGCAGGAGTCCTGGCGGTTGCCCTGGCTCTTTTGATTCCCGGAAACTCGTATGTGGTCCTGGCATCGCTGCTTGCGGCAACGGCAGGTTTTGCACTGAAAAAATATGCTCAGAAGAAAAAGGGCATCCATGTCTGAAACGAGTTACTTACTGGTCGTCCTCAGCATGGGAGTTGTGACTTATGTCCCGCGCTGGTTTCCTTTGTTTTTTCTCGCGCAGCGGCGCCTGCCCATGTGGTTGATCGAATGGCTGGATTTGATTCCGGCGGCCATCCTCAGCGCACTCATTTTCCCGGATTTGTTCACCGCAAATGATCCACGTCAACTGGAGCTTTTTCAGATCAAGAGCCTGGTTGCCGTACCCACGCTCTTGTTCTCTTTGAAGACGAAGTCTCTGGGCGGCACCGTGGTGGTGGGCATGTCACTTTACTGGGTTGCCGGGAAACTGATGGGCTGAGCAACTTCCCAAGATCGAAATGATGTGCTCGAATGCCTGGTATACGAAGCTTTCCTGCTTATTATAGTAGATAAATGGGCTATGGGACCAACGCCGTCAAGGCGCAGGAGGCGAAATGCACGCTAAGAAACACGCGAAGGATTCTATCCCGCAGGCCGCACGAGCATCCGGTGATGATCGCAGAAGGCTGGAGTTGGTGGTCAAGTGTGATGCGGCAGGAGTGATCGATGCTGTGATTGCCGCCATCGATGCCGTCAAGGTGGACGGTGTCCGGCTCCAGGTGATCCACAGCGCAGTGGGGCCCATCTCCAAATCGGATCTTCTCATGGCCATGACCGGCAGCAGACTGGTGGTGGGCTTCGAAGTCGATTTGATGCCGAAGCTCGAGCTGTTTATCAAGGAAAACGGTCTGGAGGTCCGTCTTTACAAGGTCATATACCACCTGGTGGAGGACTTGAAAAGCATCGCCCGCAGCTTGCTCCCGGTTGTGCCCAGAGAGGAGATCCTCGGCACGGCCAAAGTGATCGCTTTATTCAAGAGCAGCCCCAAGGACAGTATCCTCGGCTGCGAGATCCTGGAAGGGACGCTCGAGGTAGGCAGGACCTTTCGGGTCATTTCCGCCATGGGTCCCATTTACACGGGGAAAATTGAATCGCTGCAGATTGAAAGAAAATCCGTCACCAGGGCAAAAGCGGGTCAGCAGGTGGGAATAAAGATCCGCGGCTTCAACCGGGCGGCTGTGGGAGACGTTGTGGAATCCTTCAAGGTCTATTCGCCCGGGGATTCGATGACCTGGGCACCCAAAGGCGACGTGATCCGCGTTGACCGGTGAAACTCCTGTGCAAGGCTCGCCTGGTCAAGGCAATCTACACAGGCGAGCATTACCCGGCGTGAACGATTCCAATGGATCGGCTTCCCTCTCTCCTTGAGGGCCGAGGTGAGGCGGAAGCCGTCAAGTGCTCGCCGCAATCTCCGGCGTGCGCAAACACCGCCGCAGCCATGTTATGGGGAGCGGCTCAACTGTCTTTGCCCAGCTCTCCGGAGCGCTCCGATGCCGCCTTAACCGCCCCGATGAGAGCGCCCCGAACGGCTTCCTGTTCCATGACCTGCAGCCCATGAATTGTGGTGCCGCCCGGTGAAGTGATCATATCTTTCAGCTCAGCCGGATGCTTTCCGGTTTCCTGGACCATCTTTGCAGTTCCCAAAACCGTTTGCACCGCCAACTCCCTGGATATTTGCCGCGGCAGTCCCATAAGGACGCCGCCGTCGATCAGAGCTTCCAGCACCAGCAAGACATAGGCGGGTCCGCTGCCGCTCAAACCGGTGACAGTGTCCATCCATTTTTCTTCTACCTCGATGGCCCTGCCAACCGCTTGAAAGAGCGAGACGGCCAAGTGCATCTGTGTGTCGGTCACATGACTGCCGCGTGCCAGAGCCGAGGCTCCTTCCATCACCAGAGCCGGCGTGTTGGGCATGACTCGAATGAGGGGCAGTTCCTCGGGCAATCGTTTGGAAAGAGAGGCTAGAGTGACGCCGGCGGCAATGGAAATCACCAGCGGCATGTGAGCAAGCTCCGCACTGAGCTCATCGAGAACTTCGCTCATGTTTTGCGGCTTCACCGCAAGCACAAGCACCTGACTCATTTCAGCCAGGCGGGCGAGTGACCTGTGCACATTGATCTGATAGTTTTCCTTTAAATATCCCGTTCGGCTGCTGCTGATATCGTAAACATGAAGCCGATCCCTGGCGACCAGTGAGGCGGATATGATCCCCTTGATCAATGCCTCTCCCATATTTCCGCCACCCACAAAACCGATTCGAAGCCGTTCGAACATGCCCACTCCTCCCCAAAGGGTTGTTGCGATTCCAATGGATTCTGTTAAGTAAATAGCTTGTTTTTAGCTCAAGTTCTCAGTAGAATGCAATCCACAGTCCGGGGCGGTTGCTTAACTTATTGTATTCGATAAACAATCAGATCAGTTCATGGGACAAAGCGGATTCCTTTTCTCCGGCGAGCTGCAAAAGGACGATGAGGAGGGCATTGCAGATCGAGGTGGAAATTTGCAGCAGCGCCTCTAATGTAAACTGCGAAGCGGAATTGGTGTGTTTTATATGAAAAACAGTCTTCAAGAGCTGGACTTTCCCCCCAAACGATCAGTCCTGATCAATGGCGATATGGTCGTCTTCAAGCTGCTTCAGAAGTCCGACGGGGAGGCTCTCAAAGCTTTCTTTTCGCAGGTTCCGGACAGTGAGGTGGAAACCCTGCGCGATGATGTCAAACACCCCGATACGGTGGCGCGCTGGGTTGCAAATCTGGATTACCGCCGAGTTATGCCGCTGGTGAGTTGGGATGAGTCGCAGGAGTCCGTCGTCGGGGTATCGAGCCTGCATCTCATGCAGGGGGTCTATCGGCACATCGCCGACGTGCGCATATTTGTGGGCAAGGGATATCGGCGATTGGGACTGGGCTCCGCGATGATCAAGGAACTGATCGAAATCGGCAATAAGCTGGGGCTCTATTTTCTGCGAGCCGAAATACTGACGGAAAACCAGCTTGCGGTGAAAGCGTTTCGGCAGCTGGGATTTGAAGCCAAATGCAATCTCGAAGATGGTTTTATGTCCCTCAACAGCAGCAGAACACGTGACGTCATGCTTATGATGAAACGATTGCAGGTGAATCTGGAGGAAGATTTTTTCTACGTCTTTTAGGGCGCTCCGAATCGCGCTCCGGCGTTGCGGTTTTCTGCCTGCACAGGCGCTTCGGCGGGCAGGGTGACAATGACATGAGTCCCCTGGCCAAGCGTGCTTTCTATCTCAATATTCCCCCGATGCGCCTTGATGATCCCGTAAGAAATGGCGAGTCCCAAACCGGTTCCCATCTCCTTGGTGGTGAAAAATGGGTCAAAGAGCTTGTTCAGATGCTCCGGGTCAATGCCTGGCCCGCTATCGCGGAAGTGCAGGACCACCTGGGATCGGTCCGGCCGCCATTCCGCGCTGATCTGCAGGGTGCCCGCCCCTGACATGGCTTCGGAAGCATTCATCAGGATATTGAAAAGGACCTGTTTGAGTTGATCTTTGTCTGCCATCAGCTGGGGAATGTTGGCATCGATGTCCTGTTCGAGCTTGATGTTCTGAAAGGATTCCTGATTTTCAACCATGTAAAGGACTTCATCCAGCAGTTCCTCGATGTTGACCGTCCGTTTTTCCGGCGCGCTCTGGCGAGCAAACTCCAATAAACCGCGGACGATGCCGCGGCACCTGATGGTCTCCTGGACGATCACCTTGAGGTCCTGGTGTTCCTGGCTTTCGGGGGGGAACTGGTCCATGAGGAGCTGGCTGAAGGTCAGAATTCCGGTGAGCGGATTGTTGATCTCGTGGGCCACCCCGGCCGAAAGCTTGCCGAGGGAAGCGAGTTTTTCACTCCTTATCAACTGCTGCTGAGCATTCTCGAGGTCGCGCGTTCTTTCGGCGACCATCTGTTCGAGTCGATTGCCCCATTCCGTGAGTGAAATCTTGGCGCGCTTCAGGTCCTGTGTCATCTGGTTAAAGGAGGCGGCAAAAATCCCGATTTCATCCTTCGAGCGAATGGGAATCTGGAAATCCAGGTCCCCTTGGGCCACCCGATGTGTACCGGTTATGATTTTACGCAGGGGCTGGTGGAGGAAGTGGTTCATGAGGATCTTGATCAGAATGGCCAAAGCGATCACACTGCTGATTCCGGTGGCCAGCAGTTTCGCTTCCGCCGAGCGAATCTGTTCGTCCATGGGTTTCAGCGAGACGTCGATGTCGAGCACACCCAGCACCTTCTGATCCGGGGGATGAACGTGACAACTGGCATTGTAGCAATCCGGCTCATTGTAGACAGGGTTGATCATGCCCAGAACACGATAGCTGCCGGAATTGAAGATGCGTGTGCGCTCCGGTGTGCCAAGCTTTTCGAGAGGCTTTTCGGCGGAGTGGCAGGCATAGCATTGTTCGGCTCGTTTATCCACCAGCATTCCCATTTCGGACTTGTCGGAAGAGTAGATGATTTCACCCACGTAATTGAATATACGTACTTTTTCCAGAGCCGGCTGAGTGCCGAAGGTATCCACCAACTGGTGCAAGCGGCTCGGCGAATAGAGCAGCATATCCTTGCGAGCGCTCAACTTGATGGTATCACTCAGCAGGTTGACGCTGCGGATGACTTCTTCCGTGAGGTATTCGCGCTGGCTCTTGATGGAAAAGTAGGTGTAGGCGCTGATAAAGATAATGACCAGCAGGCTGGTCAACACGCTCATTTTGGTGCCGATGCGTTTGTACCAGGTGAGCTCTTTGAACCACATGGGCTTCCTCGCCAGAAAATTGTTAAGCATCTTCAAAATGTTAACGGCACTTTGTGAACTATGGTACTAGATTTCGTGTTGACAGGCAAGCGCGATTCCGCTACTTTCCACCATGTTTTGGGGGAACCGCTATAGGTTTGTGAACTTTTTCTCCTCATATGCCCGGGAGGTGTGTGCATGGCGACCAAGGGAAAGATCCTTATTGTAGACGATGATCCGGATTTCGTGAAGACCACTAAAATGATCCTGTTGGCTGATGGCTATGAGGTGCAGGTGGCGAGCGACGGAAAAATGGGCCTGGAAAAGATCCGGGAGGTGAAACCCGACCTCATCCTGCTCGATATCATGATGGAATCCATTTTTGAAGGCTTCAGCCTCATGGGGACTCTCAGGACCTCACCCGAATACGAGGACTACCAGGGGATTCCCGTCCTGATGGTTTCCAGTGTGCGGGCGGACACGGGTTCGCGCTTTTCCTTCAGTGACGAGGAGGATATGGGGGACATTCCGCAACCGGACGAGTACATGGACAAACCTCTCAAGCCCAAAGAGCTCCTCGAAAAGGTGGGCAATCTGATTCAACGGTTCTCAAAAGCGTAAACCAGGTCGTGGTTTTCTTTCAAAGGCCGCCGCAAAGCCAAACAGATGTTGTTGTTAGAGGGTAGATGTGGATGCACCCAGGGTCCTCGTGATTGATGATGAAGAAATTGCGCGAATTTCCTGTCAGAGAGTGTTGAAGAGGGAGGGCATTCAAGTCACTTTGGCCTCGAGTGGCCGCGCGGGACTGGAAACCTTGATGCGCGAGCCTCACGACCTGGTGCTGGTGGATCTCAAGATGCCGGAAATGGATGGTGTCGAGGTCGCCCGCAGGATTCAGCATTTCGATCCCAACATCGTCGTCATCATCATCACCGGGTACGCCACTATCGAGAGCGCGGTGGCGGTCATGAAGGAGGGGGCATACGATTACCTGCCCAAGCCGTTCACGCCCGACGAGCTCTTGATTGTGGTGCGTCGCGGCCTGGAAAAAAAGCGACTGGACCAGGAGTCGCGGGCTTTGCGGGAAGAAAAGGAGGCCATGGAGCGGAATTTCGTCACCATGGTCACACACCAGTTGCGCTCTCCTCTGGCGGCAATTTTTCAGTACATCGAGGTGTTGTTGAGCAACATTGGAGGGGAGCTCAGCGAGGTGCAGCGGGAAATGCTCGAGCGGGCCCGGGAGCGGCTTGATGGCTTGCTGCAGCTGATCAACGACTGGCTGGACATGAGCCGCATCCAGGCAGGGGAAATCCTGCACCGGTTGAGGCCTGTCGAGTTATCGTCGTGTGTGGATGCGGCCATGGCCGGGGTGGAACTGGCCGCCCGGGAGAAGGGCGTACAAATTGTCACAAAATTGCCCCACGACCTGCCCCGCGTCAATGCCGATATCGATACCTTTCGCGAAGTTCTCAGCAACATCATCTCCAACGCCATTAAGTACAATCATCCCGGGGGATCTGTCACCATTACGGCGCGTGAGCAGCCGGAGTGGGTGGTGGTGGATGTGAGCGACACCGGCCCGGGTGTCGATGAAAAGGAAATCCCCTTTATCTTCGAGCAATTCTACCGAAGCAAAGCGAAAGACATCCGAAAAATGGAGGGGACCGGGCTGGGCCTGGCCATCGCCCAGCGAATCATGCGGGCGCATGGAGGCAAGATAGAGGTGCGCAGTCAATTGGGTCATGGATCGACTTTTTCCATTTTTCTCAATCGCGCTGTCGCGGAAACTACTTCGTGAGTATGAGCTATTTTTCACTTGACGAACAGATCACTTTGTGAGAACAATCACCGCCCAGTTAGGCCTGGATGATTGAATTCAGCTTCTGGTAGCGAGCGTGTCAGGTGGACGGAGGAACTAAATGGATTTCAACCTTCAAGACGTAGATGCAATCATTGATCAGTGGGGTCCCAAGCCGGCTTCTCTACTGCAGATCATGTTGGACATAAACCATCGTTACAACTATCTCCCCAAAGAGAGCATTGAAAGAGTAGCCGATCGATTGCGCATGCCGGTCAGCCAGGTCTTTGGCGTGGCCAACTTTTTCAAGGTGTTCAGTCTCACTCCGCGCGGTCGCGTCATCATGCATGTGTGCACGGGAACGGCCTGCCACGTCAAAGGCGGACCCAAAATCATCGAGCGTCTTGCACAGGAAGCCAATCTCAAGCCGGGTGAAACCACCGAGGATCTCTTCCTGACTCTGGAGACGGTCAACTGCGTCGGTGCTTGTGCTTCGGCTCCGGTGGTGGTGGTGGGGGACACGACCCACAGCGAAGTGACGGCCAATAAGATTTCAAAGTTGCTGAAGGAACTAAAAGAGCAAGAGGCTCAACGGAGTTAACATGAAGCGGCTCAATAGCATTGAAGATCTTGAGGTGCTGCGTCAGCAGATCCTGGAACAGAGAAAGTCCATTCGCAAGCGAGTCAGGATATGTGGTGGGCCCGGGTGTCATTCCGGCGGAGGGGAGCGCCTGATTGAAGCGTTTCAAAAGTTGCTGGATGAAAAGGGGGTGGGGCATGAGTACATGGTGACCCAGACCGGTTGCCACGGATTCTGCGCGCGCGGGCCCATCGTCGTAATAGAGCCGGCGAATATCTTCTATGAGCGGGTCAAGGTGGAGCGCGTGCCCGAAATCTTTGAGCGCTCGGTGCTGGGTGATGACCTGGTGGACGACCTGCTGTTTGTCAGTGAGGAGACCGGGGAAAAGATTGTACGGGAAAAGGATATCCCCTTCTATGCACATCAGGAAAGAATCATTTTCAATGATACCGGGCTCACCTGGTCGACGGAGATAGATGACTACATAGCGCGCGGCGGCTACTCGGCACTGGCCAAGGTGCTGTCGGGCATGAAGCCCGAAGAGGTCATCGAAGAAGTGAAGATTTCAGGTTTGAGGGGGCGCGGCGGCGGCGGCTTTCCCACAGGTGTCAAATGGGAGTCCTGCCGCAAGGCCCATGGCGAAATGAAATATGTCATCTGCAATGCCGATGAAGGCGATCCGGGAGCTTACATGGATCGTGCCTTGTTGGAAGGCACGCCGCATCAGGTCATCGAGGGTATGATCATCGGCGCCTATGCGATCGGCGCGCGCGAAGGATACCTCTACTGCCGCTATGAGTATCCTCTTGCGGTCAAGCACGCGAACCGGGCTTTGGATCAGGCGCGCGAATACGGCCTGCTGGGAGATAATATTCTGGGGACCGAGTTTTGCCTGGATATGTTTGTCAACCGGGGTGCCGGCGCGTTTATTTGCGGTGAATCCACAGCACTGATGGCATCCCTTGAAGGCAAACTGGGGGAGCCCCGCGGGAAGCACATCCATACGGTAGAGAAGGGATTGTGGAATCGGCCCAGCAATCTGAATAACGTCGAGAGCTGGGCGAGCGTTCCCCTGATTGTCAATCAAGGCGGCCAATGGTTCGCGTCCATAGGAACCGAGCGGAGCAAAGGAACCAAAATCTTTTCCGTGGTCGGCAAGATCAACAACACCGGGCTGGTGGAAGTGGCCATGGGGACGCCTCTGCGCAAGATTGTCTATGATATCGGCGGGGGCATACCGGGCGGCAAGCGCTTCAAAGCGGTGCAGACCGGTGGCCCTTCGGGCGGCTGTGTTCCCGAAGAGCTGATCGATCTTGCCGTTGACTTCGAGCAGTTGAAAAAAGCGGGCTCCATGATGGGGTCCGGGGGCATGATCGTCATGGATGAGGACACCTGCATGGTGGATGTCGCCCGCTACTTTCTCAATTTTCTGGTGCAGGAATCCTGTGGCAAGTGTGTTCCTTGCCGGGTGGGCGTGAAGCGAATGCACGAGATTGTCAGCAATATGTGCGAGGGCAAGGCCGAGCCCGGGGACATCGAGCACCTGGAAGAGCTGTGTGACACGATTCAGGAGGCCGCCTTGTGTGGGTTGGGCAAGAGTGCTCCCAACCCGGTTGCCAGCACGCTGCGCTACTTCCGCGATGAATACGACGCGCATGTGCTGGAAAAACGTTGCCCCGCCAAAGTGTGCAAGCCTCTGCTGACTTACGAAATCGATACGGAAAAATGCACCGGTTGCGGGCTGTGCCGGCTGCGCTGCCCGGAAGGGGCCATTATAGGAGCAAAGAAGGAATGCCACTGCATCGATGAAGAGTTGTGCGTGCGCTGCGGCATATGTATAGAGAATTGTAAGTTTGGCGCCATCTACATCGAATAACGAGCGGAGATTGGGATGCTGCCCAGAGAATTGATGACGGATTTTTTGGCGATTGCGCTCTACCTGCTGGTAGGAGTGATCTTTGCTGTGGTTCCTTTGATCATTTCCAGACTGATCGTTCGACGGAGCACTGGAGCACAGCGCGACGAAACTTATGAAAGCGGAATGCACACCATCGGCAGTGCCTGGATGCAGTTCACCGCCGCATACTACATCTATGCTTTGATATTTCTAGCTTTCGACGTGGATGTCCTCTACCTTTTCCCCGTGGCTTTGGCGTACGGCAAGTTTGCCGTCAGGGACTTTGTGGAAGTGGTGATTTTTGTGGGCATTTTGTCGCTGGCCATTGTGTACGCCTGGCGCAAAGGAGTGTTTGAGTGGAAAGTCAAAGAGTAGAACCGGTTATAAAATTTGCTCTCCTGGAAGACATCTTAAATCTGGCACGGGCCAATTCGCTCTGGCCAATGACTTTTGGTTTGGCGTGCTGTGCCATTGAGATGATGGCTGCGGGTGCCTCAAGATTTGATCTGGACAGGTTTGGAGCAGGTGTATTCAGGCCGTCGCCAAGGCAATCCGACGTGATGATTGTAGCCGGAACCATTTCCAAGAAGATGGCCCCCGCCATCCAGATGTTGTGGGAGCAAATGCCCAATCCCAAATGGTGCATCGCCATGGGAAACTGTGCCATATCCGGCGGACCCTTCGAATATGACGGACAGTATGCCATAGTGCCGGGTGCCCATTTGATCGTGCCGGTGGACATAACCGTTCCGGGCTGCCCGCCTCGGCCGGAAGGATTGATCCAGGGCATTTTGGCTCTGGAGGATAAGATCACCGGTGGAGAACACCGCAACTACCTGCGACGATTCCGACGTATGGGAGGAAGAGGCTGATCATGAGCAACAGGGAGACGATAACGCAAAAGCTGCAGGCGATGCTCCCGGCGGATGATGTCTGTAGAGACGAGTCCTGTCAGGCGGGGGTGCTGTTTTCTGCCCAGGTGCCGCTGGCCAAGCTGCGGGATGCGATGAAAGAGTGTGATACCGCGGGGTATTACCTGGAATCGATCACGGCCCTTGATTTCGAGGACACCTTCGAACTGGTCTATCATTTGAACTGCTATGAACCGCGAGCCCGGGTTGCCGTTCGCGTACTTTGCGGACACGATCAATCACCCGCTACCGTCAGCGACATTTTCCCTTCGGCGCTATGGCAGGAGAGAGAAGTGCACGACTTTTTCGGGATTGAGTTTGTCGGCAGTCCCGATATGCGGCCTTTGCTGATGCCCGAAGACGCTGACTGCTACCCGTTGAGAAAGACTTTTGGCAAGGTTTACGCATATCACAAACGGGATGAGATCTATGGCTGAGCAATTTCAAGAACCGGTTGTCGAACAGATTTATACCCTCAACCTTGGACCGCAACATCCTAGCACGCATGGTGTCCTCAGGGTTCTGTTGGATCTCGATGGCGAGTTCATCATAAAAGCGGATCCGGTCATCGGATATGGACACCGCGGCCACGAAAAAATGGCCGAGAACCGGACCTATAAGCAGTTCATGCCGAACAGCAGTCGCATGGATTACCTTTCGGGGCTTCTCTACAACCACGGATTTGTGCTGGCGGTGGAACGATTCGCCGGAGTGGAAGTCCCGGAGAGAGCCAAGTACATCCGGGTCATCTGCGCTGAACTGAACCGCATATCCAGCCACCTTTTGTGGTTCGGAACCTACATCATGGATCTGGGTGGGTTTACGCCCTTCCTGTATTGCTTTGATGATCGGGAAAACATCCTGGATATTCTGGACAGGGTTACCGGGTCTCGCCTTACCTATTCCTATTGCCGTTTCGGCGGTGTCAATCGTGACCTGGATGGGGAATTCATCAGCATGACCAGGGCATTCATCGAGCGATTGCGCAGCCGCTGGACGGACTATCATAATCTCGTTACCAAGAATGTCATTTTTATCCATCGTACCCGCGACGTTGGCGTGATCACGCCTGAGCTGGCGCGCCAATACGGAGTGGTCGGCCCCAACCTGCGAGCCTGCGGGATTCCCTTTGATGTGCGCAAGAGTGAGCCCTACGAAGTGTATGATCGGTTTGATTTTGTGATACCCACGGGTACCAAAGGGGACGCCCTCGATCGCTACAATGTCCGCCTGGAAGAGATGGAACAAAGCTGCCGCATCATCGAGCAGGCGCTTGATCAGCTTCCCGAAGGCCCCCACATCAATGAAGTGGCTCCTTTTAAAGTGAAGCCTCCCCGGGGTGAGATCTATTTTGCTTTCGAGAGCGCCCGCGGACTGACTGCGTATTACCTGGTGAGCGACGGCAGCCCGTATCCGTATCGATGTCACATCCGCGTGCCGAGTTTTGGAAATCTTCAAGTTTTGACCGAGGTGTTTCGCGGAACTCTGGTCGCCGATGCTATTTCCATCCTCGGAAGCATCGATGTGGTCATTCCGGAAATCGATCGCTAGTCTGTTCTGCAACCAGCTGGCCGTGTTTGTTGGGTGGGAACTGATTGCGGATTGCCGTATCCCGCCGAAGGAGAGCAAAGAAGATGGGAAGTGAAATGGCTTCGGATTGGATTCGAATAATTGTTGGCCTGATCATTGTGCTGGCATTTTCCCAGCTCAATGCGCTGTTTCTGGTTTGGCTCGAGCGCAAGGTGGCGGGTCACATTCAATTGCGTTACGGACCCATGGAAGTAGGCCCGCATGGGATTTTGCAGACAATTGCCGATGGTATCAAGCTGGTGGGCAAGGAATTGATCACCCCCTTGAGTGCCGACTGGAAGCTCTTTGTCATTGCTCCGGTTCTTGTTTTCATGCCCGTTTTGGTGGCCTTCCTGGTGCTTCCCTTCGACGAAAACCTGGTGATTCGCGACATGAACCTGGGTGTGCTGCTGATATTCGCCTTTTCCACCCTGAGTGTTCTGGCGATCCTTGCCGGCGGCTGGGCGGCCAACAATAAGTACGCCCTGCTCGGGGCGATTCGCTCGGTCGCGCAAAATGTAGCCTACGAAATTCCGCTGCTGCTGGCGGTTTTAAGCGTGGCGCTGATGACCCAATCGTTAAGGTTCTCAGAGATTGTCGCGGCGCAGTGCAGGGTCTGGTTTATCTTCCTGCAGCCTGTTGCCGGGCTGATTTTTCTGATTTGTGCCACCGCCGAAACGAACCGGGCCCCTTTCGATATCCCCGAAGCCGAGTCGGAACTGATCGCCGGGTTCCACACGGAATACAGCGGCATGCGCTTCGGACTGTTCTTTCTGGCGGAATATACCAACATGTTCATCGTCAGCGCGGTTGCGACGGCGCTGTTTTTCGGCGGGTGGCACGGACCGTTCGGCTTTAGCTTTGGGCTTCCGGGAATAGTGTGGTTTCTGCTCAAGGTCTACATACTGCTGTTTGTCATCATGTGGGTGCGCTGGACTTTTCCTCGCGTTCGCTTTGACCAGTTGATGAACTTTTCCTGGAAGGTGATGCTGCCATTGAGTCTGCTGAATCTGATCGTGACGGCGGCTGTATTGAAGTTCATATAAGGGTATGGTGGAAGAGAGACTATGAGCTATTGGAAAGAGATTATCGAGGGTGGCTGGAGCCTGGTCGAGGGAATGCGGGTCACAGTTCGACGATTGGTAAGGCCCGTCGTCACTGTACAATATCCTCGCAAACAACTGACTCTCTCTCCAGCTTATCGAGGACACATCGAGTTCAAGGTGTTTCCGGAAATCGGAACGCATCGATGCATCGCCTGCGGGACCTGTCAGCGCACCTGTCCAAGCGGCGTTATCAAGGTGCAGGGAGTCAAGGATCATGCCAGGGCGCCCAAGGTGGCCACTCATTACATGATCGATTTCACCCGCTGCAGCCTTTGTGGGCTGTGCGTGGAGTGCTGCCCCACCCAGACTCTCAAGTACTCCACGGAATACCAGTTGGAGGAAGAATCCAGGTGGGACGGGGTCTATGACTTGATGGCAAGGTTGGAGGAAAGGCGGACATGAATTTTATGACTGAAGCAATGGCACAGGCAGCCTTCTGGATCGTCGTAGGGCTCACCCTTGCAGGGGCGGTCATCGCAGTGTTTCCGAGGAACATTGTCTACAATGTGCTCGGATTGGTCTTGGCTCTCACCGGGGTTGCCGGATTGTATGTGTTTCTCGGGAGCATGTTTATCGGGTTGATGCAGCTGCTTATCTATGTGGGAGCCATCTGCGTTGCGATCGTCTTCGCCATCATGCTGTCACGACCGCTGCACCTGGAAGTTCCCCAGCGCAAATTGCCCAAGGTGCTGCTGGCGGCTATGGCCAGCTGCCTGTTTGCAATCGCGCTTATCGGTGTGAGCCTGCGCACCGCGTGGAAGCCTGCGGCCGAACGCGGCACCGATTGGTCGGTTGCCACCATCGGGGAATTGCTGCTGACGCGCTACGACCTGGTCTTCGAAGTCATTTCGCTGGTGTTGCTGGTAGCGATTCTGGGAGCAATTGTAACGGCCGGATTCAGTCGGAGGTTGACCTCGTGAACACATTGAGCACCTATTTGATTATTGCTGCATTACTGTTTGGTCTTGGCCTGCTTGGGGTGTTACAGCGCCGCAACCTGATCGGAATGCTCATCTCCATAGAGCTCATGCTCAACGGGGCCAACATCAACTTCATGGCGTTTAATCGGTTTTTGGCTCCCGAGCCCGCGGTAGGGCAAATCATAACGCTGTTTGTCATGGGTTTGGCGGCGGCGGAGGCTGCCATCGGGCTGAGTATCATTCTGGCCCTGTTCCGAAAGTTCAGGTCCATCAACGTCGAACGCGCACAGCAAATGAGGGGATAACGAGACATGAGTTGGCTTTTTAAAGATCCGGTTTTGCTTGCAGCGGTGCTCTGCACGTGGTTGCCGTTCCTGTCCATGGCGGTCATCCTGATCTTCACACGTCACAAACCGCAGCTCTCCAGTTATATCTCCATTGGTGCCGTCAGCACATCTCTTATCTGTGCCCTTTACCTGCTGATCAAACTGGTGCATGTGGGAGAACCGGTCGAATACAGGACGGCCTGGCTCATCGCCGATGACATCATCATTCCTTTCGGCTACCTGTTTGACCCTCTCAGCCTTTTGATGCTGCTCATTGTAGCCGTCATAAGCTTCCTCGTGCAGGTGTATTCGCTCGGCTACATGGCCGGCGATCCCGGCTTCAGCAGGTATTACGCATTCCAGTCGCTGTTTGCCTGGGCGATGATGGATATGGTCATCGCACCGGGGATGCTGCAGCTCTACATCTTCTGGGAGCTGGTTGGACTGGCCTCGTATCTGCTGATCGGTTTCTACTACGAAAAGTGGAGTGCCGGACAGGCGGGCAAGAAGGCTTTCGTCATGACGCGGCTCGGTGACATAGGGTTTTTCCTAGGCCTCATTCTCCTCGTGCTCGGCTTCGGTGACCTGGGAATTGTTGCCATGAATGAGGCGGCACAGGCACAGGCGATTCCAAGCTACCTGATCACTGCATCGGCGCTCTTGATCTTTTGCGGTGTTATTGGCAAGAGTGCGCAGTTTCCGCTGCTCACCTGGTTGCCCGATGCCATGGAGGGGCCCACACCGGTCAGTGCGCTGTTGCACTCAGCCACCATGGTGGCGGCGGGTGTCTACATGTTCAGCAGGATTTTCCCGTTTTTTGCCGCGTCGCCTACCGCCATGGCCATTGCCTTGGCCATCGGGACGATCACCATGCTGCTTTCTTCCACCATGGCCATGGCGACATACGACATTAAGCAGGTGTGGGCCTATTCCACCGTGAGCCAGCTCGGTTTTATGGTGATGGGACTGGCGGCCGGCGGCTACTTCGCGGGCGTGTTCCATCTGACCACCCATGCCGGCTTCAAGGCGCTGCTGTTCCTTTGCTCCGGCGTTTTCATCCATGAATATCACAGCAACGACATGCGGGATATTGGCAAGGGGGGCGGGCGCAGCCTCAAGATTCCCATGGTCTGTATGACCGTAGGGGCTTTGGCCCTGTCGGGGGTTTTTCCTTTCTCCGGCTTTTTCAGCAAGGAAGCCATTATGGGGGTCCTTGCCGCGTACCCTAACAAGATCTGGCTCCTGGCCGGGCTGCTGGGAGCGTTGATGACGGCCTACTACTCGTTCCGCTTGATCTTCATGATTCTTTTCCCGAAAAAGGTGGACGCGACCATGCCTCATGACGCGGTACACTATCATCAGGAAAAGGACGACAAGATCCAGATTGATCATGAAGAGGCTGCGGCAGGACACGGGGCGGCGCACGGCCACGGGTCTTCACACGGGCATGAGGAAGGTCATGGCAACGTGTTTTGGTATATGGCCTGGCCGCTCATTATCCTCACTACCATCACGCTGGTGCTCGGTTTCTTCCAGCACTCGCTGGAAGGGTTCCTGCTCGGCCATGCTGCCGACGCCCATGGCGGCGAGGGGGGACACGGAGCCGGTCACTACGCACTGCTCATCGCGGCCGTGAGCATGGGCCTTGCCGGTATTGCCTGGGCGTATTACGAGTTTGGCCGCAAGGGCGCCAGCCAGGAGGGATTTCTTGCCCGACTGCCGAAGACGCAAGCGCTCTTTGCCAACCGCTGGTATATCGACCGTTTTCTGAGAAGATTCCTGGATCGGGCCATTTACGGCGGTTTGACGAATGTGTTCACGCGAAACGACCGACGAGTGATCGATGGCGGCATCGACGGATTCTGTCTGTTCACCATTGGAAGCGGCCGGTTGTTCAGCTTTCTGCAGTCGGGTATGCTGCAGTACAACCTGCTGGTGATGGTTGCGGCGGTTGGTCTGGTGGTCTTGTACTTCGTGGTTTGATGAGAGAGTGTTGGTTGGGGCGATACAGGAATAACCTTTTTCAAGAGCGGACGGACTAGCTTATGACTTCCATGGAAATGGCGCACTTTCCAATCCTTACGGCGATTTTGATGTCGACTGTACTGGGACTTATAGTCATCATGTTCATTCCGGACGGGCGCGATAAACTTGTCAAGCAAGTGAGCCTGGTATTTTCCGGAATCGGCCTGATTCTTTGTCTGTGGCTGTACCATGCCTACGATGTGGAAAAGGGTGGGCTGCAGTTTGTGGAACGTACGCTGTGGGTGAAGAGTCTCGGCATTTACTGGTTCATGGGAGTGGACGGCATCAATTTGCCTATGCTCCTGCTGACGGCGGTAGTGCTGTTCACCGGTGTGCTGACCATGTGGGAGCTGGAAAATCGGGTGAAGGAATTTTTTGCTTTCACCTTCCTCCTGGTTGCCGGCGTATACGGCGTTTTCATGTCGATGGATCTCTTCTGGATATTCGTCTGGTACGATGTCTCGCTCTTTCCCATGTATCCCCTGATTGCCATTTGGGGCGGTACCCGCAAAGAATACGGCGGCATGAAGCTGACCCTGTATCTCCTTGCCGGGAGTGTGCTCATCTTGCCGGGCATCATCTATCTGTGGGCCGAAGGCGGCGCACACACCTTTGACTTGTTTGAACTGGCCCGCGGCGGCTTTTCCCCGCAGGTGCAAAACATCGCCTTCCTCATGTTGTACCTCGGGTTTGGCGTGCTGGCAGGCGTCTGGCCGTTCCACACATGGTCTCCGGTGGGCCACGTTGCCGCTCCCACGGCGGTCAGCATGATCCACGCCGGGGTGCTGATGAAGCTTGGGGCCTACGGTATTCTTCGGCTGGGTATGACCTTGTGTCCGGAGGGCCTGGTCTACTGGGCGGATCTCATGGCGCTGCTGGCAACGGTCGGCATTGTCTACGGCGCCTTCGTCGGGCTGGCGCAAACGGATCTCAAGTATGTCATCGGCTATTCCAGCGTATCGCACATGGGGATCGTGGGGCTCGGGTTGTCCACCATGACGGTCAATGGAATCAACGGTGCGGTTTTTCAAATGTTTGCGCACGGCGTCATGACGGCCTTGTTCTTCTCCGCGGTCGGCTACATTTATGATAAGACGCACACCAAGATGATCCCAGATCTTGGGGGACTGTCCAAGACCATGCCGGTGGCTTCGGCCTTTTTCATTATTGCGGCCTTTGCCGGAATTGGGGTGCCGTGCATGGCGAGCTTCTGGGCAGAGTTGCTGGTGTTCATCTCGGCGGTTCAGACTTACCCGGTACGCGGTATCTTTGCGGTGCTCGGATTGGTCGTCAGCGCGCTGTTCATGCTTCGGGTTGTCATGAGCACCTTCTACGGAGAAAAGAATGAACGCTGGGCGCACATCCCGGATGTTCCGATGTCCCTTGCGACTCCGCGTATCATTTTGGTTGGAGTAATCGTTTTCTTCGGTTTATTTCCGCGGATGATACTGGATGTGATCCAAAGTGCGGTGATCCCATTTGTGAGCAGCTTATAGGCAATTGAGGGGAAAGATTGGCAATGATGAAATGGGTGCTTTTTATTCCTGAGTTGTATTATGTGTTGATGGCGGTGGTGTTTTTTGCTTTATCGCTGCAACGAAAATCGGAACCTAGGCGACTGTATACTTGGGCTGTGATCCTCTCGGGAGTCGGTGTTTTGGTGGCCGTTTTGTCCGCCCGTCTTGAGGGAATGGTATTTTTCGATGCCTACAGGGTGGATCTGTACAGTCAGGTATTCAAACTGCTGCTGGCCCTGGGGACGTTCTGGGTGGTGCTCACCTGCAGCGAACTCGAAGGCATCGACAGCAGGCAGCACGCCGAATTCTACCTTTTCACCTTCATCTGTACCCTTGGAATGATGATGCTGGTCAGCGCGGTTGAGTTGTTGACCATCTATATTTCCGTCGAGCTTTCTTCCTACTGCCTGTACCTGCTGGTGGCGATGCGGCGCAAGACGGATGAATTCGCTGAAACAGGCATCAAGTACTTTATGGTGGGATCGACTGCTTCGGGCTTCATGGTCTTTGGCATAAGCTACCTGTTCGGCATGACCCATACAACCTATGTTGCTGAACTGATGAAGGTGCTGCCGGGAATGATGACCGAGCCCGCAGCGATAGTAGGATTGGTGCTGGCCCTTTCAGGCTTCTTTTTCAAACAGGCCCTGTTCCCCTTCCACATCTGGGCGCCGGATGTCTACCAGGGTGCCGCCAACCAGGTCACTACATACATCGCAACCGCTTCCAAGATGGCTGCGGCCGCTATCGTGATCCGCTTTGTCGGATTTTCCGGCGGCGAGAGTGCGGTGTTTATCAAGTTGCTGGTGGTGCTTTCCATCCTTTCCATGACCTTTGGCAATCTGGTTGCCATCATCCAGAAAGACATCAAGCGGTTGCTTGCCTATTCCAGTATTGCTCACGCCGGATATATGATGATAGGCATCCTGAGTATGACGCAGCGGGGCTATGCGAGTGCCATCTATTATGCCTTGGCCTACCTGATCATGAATTTTGCCTGTTTCATGGTGATTTTGAAAATTGCAGACGATGGACACAACCTTAAGATCAAGGAACTGGCGGGATTGCACAAGCGCTCACCACTGCTTGCCATGACCCTGATGCTGGGTCTCTTCGGCCTGGCCGGCATCCCCCCTACGGTGGGTTTCACCGGTAAGTTTCTGGTCTTCGCGGCGGCGCTCGAGCAGGGCTACCTGACATTGGTCATCATCGGCATGATCAACGCTACCATCTCCTTATATTACTATCTCATCGTCATCAAGGCAGCCTATCTGCTGGAACCTGTTAATCCCTACCCACCTGTGCGGGTGGATAAATGGACCAAATCACTCGCAATCTTTCTGGTCATTGCAATGGTGTATGTGGGAATTTTTCCGGATCAATTTGTGGCTTTGACCGAAGCCGCTGCCAGGTCCTTATTCATCTGATATTCGGAGAAACCATCCGCACTGAGCGATGCTGCCCCGGGCGGAATGGGAAAGAGAGCGGAAGACAGCTATGCTAGGACGATTCAAATCGCTGAAAAACGAGGCACAGAAAACCCCTTTGAGTCTATTCACTCGGTCGGACGCCGGGAAACGGAGCAAGGGAGAAGCGATCGGCGGTATCAAAAAGCGCAAACCTTTCTGTGATCCAACCTCAAATAAGGATTGCATCACGGTTTGCGCGGCTGAGCCCGGGTGCTCATGCGACGCAGAATCTGTTAGAAATGCGCTGGAAGCGGAAATTGCACGCAGGCATCTCAGCTGTAGCGTGGGCAGGGCCAAGACGGGTTGTGGGGGCAAGTGCAAGAACGGGCCATTCCTGGGATTTCCACAGAAGAATTTTTTCTACCTGGGGATCACTGCCGACATGATCCCCGACGTTGTCGAAGAAACACTGGTCCGTGGGCGCATCCTGTTTCCCCTCCTTTCTATACAACCGAATCGATCCTATCGTGCCGACATCTATTACGAGCGGGATACCGGGCTGATTGGCGGCATCGATGATAAAGTCTGCATGGTGGATGTGGCGAAATACTTCCTCGACTTTGAAGAAGGCCTGTCATGTGGTAAATGCGTGCCCTGCAGGCTTGGGATGAAGCGTATGCAGGAGACCATGGAGCGGATAGTTGCCGGACAGGGATCAGAGCACGATTTAGAGCAGATCAGAATTTTGTGCCAGACCATGGTGGATGCGCCGCATTGCGATTTTGCAGTGACCAGCAGTCGGCCCGTGTTGAGTGCCATCACCTATTTCGAGGATGAATTCAAAGCGCACATTGAACGCAAGGAATGCCCCGCCGGCGTGTGCACGGAATTGGTCGAAATGCAGAAGAAAGCGGCTCGGCTCCAGCAGCGCAAGCAAAAGAAGAAGAAAAAATAAGGGTGAAGAGGGAAAACAAGGCTCTCCAAGATTTCTAGCTAGGTTGAAATAGTTAAAGGATAAAAGCATCATGGCAAAAGTGACACTGAAAATTAATGGCCAGGAAGTTGAGGTAGAGAAGGGCACAACCATTTTGGAAGCTGCCAAGCAATTGGGGATTTACATTCCTACCCTCTGCTATCATCCGTATCTTCCCCTAGAAGAGGCATGCCGTATATGCGTTGTGGAGGACATTCGGGGAGGCTGGTCGACCTTGGTGGCAGGCTGTGTTTTCCCTGTCAGGAATGGAATGGTCATTGAAACAGAATCGGAAAAGGTGATCGAGTCGCGCAGGACGATCATGGAACTTCTGCTTTCCGACCACCCAAATGACTGCATGACGTGCTACGCGACCGGCGAGTGCGAGCTGCAGGATATGGCTTATCTGTACAAGGTGAAGCCAACCGCTTTTGAGGGTGGAGAGCGGCATAAATATGAGATCGATCCCGATCCCAATCCCGAGCTGCACTTGAATATGAACAAGTGTATTCTGTGCCGCCGGTGTATTCGCGCTTGCAGCGAGATACAGGGAGCGGATGTGTGGACCAAGGTCGGGCGCGGATTTGATCAAAGGATCTCGACCGCCTTTGATCTGCCCACCATGGAGGCCGGTTGTGAACTGTGCGGGCACTGCGTGGATTTCTGCCCGGTGGATGCCATCGGCTGGCGCAGGGGGCGGGACGAGGTTCGCTCATGGCAGTTGAAACCGTGTGCCACCGTGTGTTTGCAATGCTCAATGGGATGCCGGGCGGCGTATGATGTTTTAGACGAGAAGGTGGTACGGGTGCGCGGTGACTTTGCTTCCCCCGCGAATATGGGGGCCTTGTGCAAGATGGGGCGGTTCAATTTCGACTTCATCAATTCGCCGGATCGAGTCAGGACTGCCTGCCTCAAGGACGGCGATGGCCTCGCCCCGTGCTCCCTTGAAGACGGCTTGAAAACGGCTGCTTCGGCCCTTGAAAAGGTGCGGGATACGGATGGTGGGAATGCTATCGGTGTGGTCTGCGGCGGTATGCTCACCAACGAAGAGTACTACCTTGCCCAGAAGTTGGCACGGGGGGCTCTTGCCTGCAACAATGTGGACAATATCGACGGTCCCTGGCAGCAGGTCATTTACGATGGCCTGGCGAGCAGTACAGGACTGGGTGCCATGAGCAATACCCTGGGGGACATTGCCAAAGCCGGGGCGGTTCTGGCTCTGGGAGCGGATACCATCGAAAAGCACGCCATTGCCGGCATTCGTGCGAGAAAGGCGAGTCGTCAAGGGGGGATCCTGATCGTGGCGCACCCCCAGCAAGTGCCACTGACGAAAACGGCGACCAAACATCTGGCGGTGAAGGAAGGCAGCGAGGACGCGCTGGTCCTCGGCTTGATCAAGACGATCATCGAAGAAGAGCTGTATGACAAGGATTACCTGGAACAGTACACGCAGGAATTTGATAAGCTGCAGCGCAATATCGAAAAGATCGGCATGGGTGAGCTGACGGAAAAAACCGGGTTAGGCGAACAGGAGATTCGCGAGACGGCTCAGCTTTATGCGAGCAAGAAGCCCGCCTGCCTGATCTATGGCGTGGATCGCAAGACGGCTCCGCTCAACGAGACCTTCTACAGGATGTGTGCGGCTCTGCAGATGCTGCTGGGTTCCCTCGGCGTCGAGGGTGGTGGCGTGAACGTGATGGGGTGCACCGGGAATGCACAGGGGGCCATCGACTTCGGCGCGGTTGCCAAGTACCTGCCCGGTTACAGCCCTGTGACTCGTGCCGCCGCACGCAAGACGGTGGGCAAGCTGTGGGGTGTTGAACCTTCGGATCAGGGCGGATTGAGCTGGCCGGAAATGTTTGAGGCTATCGAGAAGGGTGAAATGAAGGCACTCTATCTCATCGGGGTAGATCCCTTTGAACTGGGATATCCCAGGGCCAAGGTCGAAGGGGCGCTGAGCCGCCTGAGCCTGCTGGTGGTGCAGGATTGCGTCAAGAACAGGGCGTTCGATTATGCGCATGTGGTGCTTCCGTCCTTGAGCTTCATCGAAAAGGAAGGCACCGCCACCAATTGTGAGCGGAGGGTGCAGCGACTGCACAAGGCTCTGACCATTTGCTCTGACGCCAGGTCGGATTTTGAGTTGATCAACGGGGTGTTGAGTAATTTGAACCCGGAATTGAAGGCCGAAAGCCTTGCCGCGACGTTCGCTGAAGCCGTTCAACTGATAAAGGAGCTGGATGGGTTGAGCTTCGAGCAAATCCCCGACGAAGGTGTCCAGTGGCCTGTGGATGGAGCGGGTGCAGGCACCGTCAGACTGGGCCTGCCGGAGGAAGAAAAAGCCAGGTTCAAGTTTTATGCAGCCAGGTTGTGATGCCCTGGAGTGCTCGTCAGGGGTAGTGTTTTACAAAATGATTTGCACTTCCGGGTGGGCTGGGTTTCGTGATGCGAAACGGTGACCCAACCCAACCCGCAGCAAAAACATGTTCCTTGAAACTGTAAAAAGATAGATCGATCCCATAGGCGGATGATAAAACAAAGTCGGGTTGCCGGAGGCAACCCGACTTTGTTTTTGGGGATCGTAGCGTCTGCAAAACCAACTCAGACAATCTCACCGCGGCGGTGTTGACCTGAAAGGCTGCAGAGGACTTGCACCGGGATTTGCATTGGCATGAGGCCCAAGGACAATTGCCATTAGGCGGCGCGGCTCCTGCGGGCACTCACAACCTGCAGCGGGAAGACTTCCAGGGGTGCCGGGAAGCGGATCCAGCTATTGGGATGAGCTACCTGGAGCCTGTTTCCAAGGAGGTCTTCAAAGGAATTTAAAGTCAGCGGCAGAGTTCGTCCGTCCGGGTAGAGGAACTCCACGACGCTTCCCTCTTTCAGAGGACTGCGCACTTCCATGCACACCCAGCCGGTGGTGTTTCGTAGCAGGACGTTCTCCGGTTCCCATCGGGATTCGGGGAAAGGCCTCACGATGCCGGCCAGCGTGTGGGTCTGTACGTAGGAAGTGGAAGGAGATACGTCCCCTGTGGTTTCTCGGGGCTCGGGAAAAAGCATCCCCTTGGTGTACGGACGGTGGCTCACCCGCGCCAGGTCGTCCACCCAGTCGCGGCGCACCACATAGCTGCCCGCTGCGTCACAGCAGTGGTCGATGGCCTGGCGGTAAGTGCGAATGACGTTTGCCAGATACAGTGCACCCTTCATGCGGCCCTCGATCTTGAGGGCGTCAATTCCCAACTCCATCAGTTGGTCAAGCTCTTCGATCAGGCAGAGGTCTTTGGAATTGAATATGTAAGTGCCGCTCTGGTCTTGCTGAATGGGGAAATATTGTCCGGGCCGCTTCTCCTCTACCAGGCGGTACGACCAGCGACACGGCTGCGTGCAACGCCCAAGATTGGCGCTGCGCCGATTGAGTATGGCGCTGAGCAGGCAGCGGCCGGAATAGGAGACGCACATGGCCCCGTGGACAAATACTTCCAATTCCATTGCCGTCTCTTTGCGAATGGTCTGAACTTCTGAGTAGCTCAGCTCGCGTGCAAGGTTCACCCGCCTGATACCCTGTTTGCCCCAGAACGCAACGCTCAGGCTGTTGGTGGTGTTCGCCTGGGTGCTCAGGTGCAGGGACACATCGGGGGCCCATTGTTTTGCCAGGAGGAGCACACCGGGATCGCTTAGGATGAGTGCGTCTACTTGAATATCCTGCAGGTATTCAAGGTACGGGGGAAGCGCAGTGAGATCTCGATTGCGCGCAAAGGTGTTCACGGCAACATAAACCTTCCTGCCGAGTTTATGTGCGGAGAAACACAGGGCGGCAAGTTCCTCGCGGTTCAGGTTGCGCGCCGAGGCGCGCAGACTGAAATTGGTGCCCCCCGCATAAACGGCGTCTGCTCCATAGGCGAAAGCGATCTGCGCCTTTTCCAGACTGCCGGCGGGGGCGAGTAGCTCGGGTTTGGCGAATGTTCCTGGGCCGTCTTGCTGGCTCACCTTGCGATCCTTGCGAGAGATGTTGGCATTTTGCGGGGCTGGCTCCACTGTATTCTGTTGGCAGCTGTGCAGCATCAATTTGACAAATGGGACCGGCATCTGTAGTTATCATGTCAACGTGACCGAAAACAAGATGCAATGCAGCGTAATCCGTGCTCGACAAGTTACTCGTCATGCATTTTCCCTGCAGAAGGTTTGGAGCAGGTGAGGCAAGTGGTCCTTCCAATACCTGCATCCTGGTTTCAGCTCTTCTGCTCAAAACAGGGCGCGTTTGTCGAGGATAGGTGATGGGGAAGTTATTGCCAACTTGAATGGCAGATAGGTCCCGATGGAAGCTATGACCGGAATTGGTGAAGAGGAAAGAATTGCCTGGCTGACACTCACTTTGATCCCCGGCTTGGGAAATCGCTCCATATTGCGGCTCATAGAGCACTTTGGGTCGCCTCTCGGCGTATTGAGGGCCGCTCCGAAGGCGGTGGCCGGTGTGCCCGGGTTGCGCGACAAAGCAAAACAGGCGCTGCTGAAAAAAGCAACCATGCGCTCTCCCGAGTTTGAATTTAAGAGGCTGCAGGATCAACAAGTTCAGCTCCTCTGCCTGAACGATGCCGACTATCCGGCAAATTTGCGCGCCATTCCGGACCCTCCCGCGGTGCTCTTTGTCAAGGGCACGATTGAAGCAAGGGACCTGGTTTCCGTCTCGGTGGTGGGTTCAAGGGCCGCCTCACCGCTCGGCATCGCTTTTACGGAGCGGCTGTGCATGGACCTTTCGCAATATGGGGTCACTATTGTGAGCGGTCTTGCTGTGGGCATCGACAGCGCAGCGCATCGTGGCGCTCTGCGCGGCAAGGGCAGAACTCTGGCGGTTCTTGGGTGTGGATTGGACATCGAGTATCCCAGAATCAACCGTGCCCTGCGCGGGCAAATCATCAAAGCCGGTGCCTTGTTGAGCGAATTTCCCCTGGAAACGCTGCCGTCCGCCGGTAATTTCCCCATGCGCAACCGCATCATAAGCGGTCTGTCTCTGGGTGTTGTGGTGGTGGAAGCAGCCCATCGCAGCGGCTCCCTCATTACGGCTCGCTTCGCCCTGGAGCAGGGCCGCGAGGTGTTTGCTGTGCCGGGCATGGCGCGCCATTACCGCAGTGTCGGCCCGCATCGCCTGCTGAAACAGGGAGCCAAGCTGGTGGAGAGTGCCGAGGACGTGCTGGAGGAACTCCGCCCGCTGATTCGCGTCAGCGGCAATTTCACCACTACTTCGAGGACGACCGCGGCACCACCCGATCTGAGTGGTGACGAAGCCAGGCTGCTCAATGTTTTGGACCAGCATCCCAGGCACGCTGACGACCTATGTCGGGCACTGCAATTGCCGGCGGCGGAGGTGATGGTTATCCTACTTAATCTGGAACTGAAGGGTTGCGTTCAGCAGCTTCCGGGAAAATTTTTCGTGCGTTGTGATGACAACATCCATAAATAGAATTGCCAAGGAATATTCATGTCGAAATCGTTGTTGATTGTGGAGTCTCCCACTAAGGCCAAAACCCTGGAACGCTATCTCGGCAAGGACTTTATCGTTAAAGCTTCCGTCGGCCATGTCAAAGACTTGCCGAAAAACAAACTGGGAATCGATCTGGAAAAACGTTTTCTTCCGGAATATCGGGTTATCAGGGGCAAAAAGAAGATCATTAATGAATTGAACAAGGCTGCGGCCAAAGCCGACGCCATTTATCTTGGACCGGACCCGGATCGAGAAGGGGAAGCCATTGCCTGGCATATCGCCGAGGAGATGCAACAGGACGGGAAACCGATTCACCGAGTGCTTTTTTACGAACTAACCCAAAAGGCCATCAAACAATCTCTGGAACACCCAAGCCCTCTCAACAAGTCCCTGTATGAAGCGCAGCAGGCCAGGCGCATCCTGGACCGCCTTGTGGGCTATCTGATCTCTCCTTTGCTGTGGTCCAAAGTAAAGCGGGGATTGAGTGCCGGAAGAGTTCAGTCGGTGGCATTGCGCCTGGTTTGTGAGCGGGAAAAGGAGATCCAGGCCTTCGATCCGGAGGAATACTGGACTATTGGTGCGGACCTTGAAGCGGGCGTAGACAAGCAGTCGCACGGCCCGTCGCAGGGTTTCAGCGCACAGCTCGCCCGTTGCGGCAACAAAAAGTGCAAGATTTCCACGGGCACAGAAGCCCACAAACTGGTTGACGCGATCCGGTCGTTGCCGTTCAAGGTGACCAAAGTAGAACAGAAGATGAGGCGCCGATCGCCTGCTCCCCCCTTCATCACCAGCACTCTGCAGCAGGAAGCGGCGAGAAAGCTCAGGTTTCCGGCCCGCAGAACCATGGGAGTGGCCCAGAGACTCTATGAAGGCATCGAGCTCGGCGATCAGGGCGCGGTTGGCTTGATCACCTACATGCGCACCGATTCCACCCGCCTGTCCCAGGAAGCAGTGGCCGCGGCCAGGGATTACATTCAGGCGGAATACGGCAAAGACTACCTCCCCTCCAAACCGGTAGCCTACAAGGCCCAAAAAGCAGCGCAGGATGCTCACGAGGCGATCCGTCCGACCGATGTGAAGCGTACCCCCGAAGCCGTCTCGCGCTATCTGAGTAAAGAGCAGTTGCGGCTCTACACTTTGATTTGGCAGAGGTTTGTGGCCTGCCAGATGGCCCCGGCAAGAATTGCTCAAACCGCCGTCGACATCAGTGCGGGTGAATATGTGTTTCGTGCTTCCGGCTCCGTGATCGAGTTTCCCGGGTTCATGTCGATTTATGTGGAGAGCCAGGAAGATGAGAGTAACGGCGGAAAGGCCGAGGACCGATTGCCCGAGCTCCATGAAGGTCAGGTTCTTGAACTGGTGAAATTAGATCCCAGACAGCATTTCACACAACCTCCCCCACGCTTTTCCGAGGCCAGCCTCATCAAGGAATTGGAGGAACTGGGGATCGGCAGGCCGAGTACCTATGCGGCCATACTCTCCACTATCCTGGACCGCGAATACGTTACCCTCGATCGACAGCGACTCAAACCCACGGAATTGGGCCTGATGGTGAACAACCTGGTGGTGAAAAATTTCCCCAGGATCGTGGATGTGGACTTCACCGCCAAAATGGAAAACAGCCTGGATGAAGTGGAGCGAACGGAGTTCCCCTATGTCGAGTTGTTAGAAGAATTTTACAGTCAGTTCCAGAAGAGTCTCAAGTCGGCCGAGAGCAATATGATCAACCTCAAAACAGAGGGTTGGCCGACCGACTTGAAATGCCCGGAGAGCGGGCATCCACTGCACATCAAGTGGAGCCGACACGGCCCGTTTCTGGCCTGCAGCACCTACCCGGACTGCTCGTTTACCTCGGATTACGAACGGGACGAGAAGGGGCGAATCCAGCTGCGCACCGACCGAGCTACCGAAGAGGTCTGTGACAAGTGCGGACGTCCCATGATTCTGAAGTCGGGACGTTTCGGTGAATTCCTGGCTTGCAGCGGCTATCCGGAATGCAAGAACACCCGCAGTGTGGGAATCGGAGTTCCCTGCCCGCGGCAAGGCTGCGATGGCCAGCTGGTGGAGCGGGTCAGCAAGAAGGGGCGCCGCTTTTACGGCTGCAGCAACTACCCGGAATGCAACAGTTTGTTTTGGAACCAGCCGGTGGCAAAATCGTGCCCCGTGTGTCATTCACCCATTTTGCTTGAAAAAAAGCTCAGAGGGGGCAAAGTGAAATGGGTTTGCCCCAATCCGGAATGTAAGTATGAAGCCGACGATATTCCCGAAAACGGTTCGACGGGGAAAGGGGAAGCGGGTTAATGGCGGAGAATGCTGCTTTCGCGCTGCAGCAACTGGCCGTTTTTCTGATCGGCTGCTGCCTGGGAAGTTTTTACAACGTCATCATTCATCGTCTTCCCAGGCAGGAATCCATTGTTCGGCCCGGCTCCCATTGCCCCCATTGCGGAAAGCCCATTGCTTTTTACAATAACATACCGCTTGTCAGTTACCTGGTATTGGCCGGCAGGTGCGCCTACTGCAGGCAGCATATTGCGCTGCGCTATCCGCTGGTCGAAGGGATTACGGGTCTGCTCGCCCTCCTTTTGTTCCGCCGCTATGGATTTCAGCCGCAGCTTTTTGTGGAATTCTGCTTCGTTTCTCTATTGGTGCTGATCACCTTCATTGATCTCGACACCCTCACCATCCCCGACGTCTTGTCCCTGCCGGGAATCGGGCTTGGGTTGATCGGCTCCTTTTTTACCCCCGCCGTTGCCTGGCTCGATTCCCTTTTGGGCATTCTTTTGGGCGGCGGTTTTTTTTATTTGATTGCCGTAGGATATCATTATGTTCGTCATCAAGAGGGACTCGGAGGCGGGGACATCAAGCTGCTGGCAATGATTGGTGCCTTCACCGGCTGGTCGGGGGCCATGTTCACGGTTTTCGCGGCTTCGCTGACAGGCGCACTGGTCGGCTTCGCCGTCATGTGGCGCAGCCGCAAGGGCCTCACGACGATGCTTCCCTTTGGTCCTTTCCTGGCGCTTGGAGCGGTGTGCTATCTTTTCTGGGGGCAGCGCATCTATGCCTGGTATCTCTATGAAGTGCTTGGCAAATAGCAGAACAGCCGGTGATCCGTGACGCGCAGATGCTTCTTCATCGAGACTGTTGAACCGGACCAGGGCTGCGTTGTTCTCACGGGGCAAACGGCTCATCATATCCTGAGCGTTCTGCGCATGGGCACGGGAGACGCTCTGGAGCTGCGCGACGGTCGCGGCCGCGGCTGGAAGGGAGTGATTGTCGGCGGGCAAAAGACGTCCGTGCGGGTGCAGGTGAACGAGAGCGAGCCGCTGCGAAACGAGTCGCCTCTGAAACTGACGCTCGCCATGGCCATGGCGCGCTCCGATCGGATGGATCAGGTGGTGCGCCAGGCGACCGAACTGGGCGTACATCGGTTTGTCGGCTACCGTTCACAGAGAAGCCAGTACGGGCTGTCGGACGCCCGGGCGCGAAAGCGTTGTGAACGCTGGCTGCGAATAGCGCGTGAAGCCATGTGTCAGTGCGGTCGCATGATCGTTCCAGGAATCACTTATGTGCCGGATTTGACGGAGTTCATAGCGGCGCAATGGGGAGCGGGCACACCTGGAAATTTCCTGCGGCTGCTGGCTTCCGAAGAGGAGCAGAACAGCGCTCTCCAGGATGTCTGGCAATCGACCCCGGTGTGCGACGCAATACTCACGGTCATAGGTCCCGAAGGGGGGTGGACCGAAGGGGAACTGGAGGAGTTTGCCGCCAATGGTTTTCGAACGGTCCATCTCGGCCCCAGAATTCTCAGACTGGAAACCGCGGCCGTTGCCTTCGTCGCAGTGGTCCAGATGCTCTGGGGCGATTTGAGCTCACGACGGTAAGCGAGGTGGCAACCGATGAGATGCCCGAAATGCGGATACAACAGTTTTGATTATCTCTCCCATTGCAAGAAATGTAATGCGGACCTTACCGGTATACGGCAGGAATTGGGCATGCTGCACGTCAAACCGACCAATCCATTTTTGCTCGGGGCCCTGCTGAAAGAGGGAACAAAACCTCAGGCGGTTGATGGGCAGAGCTCGGAGGAGGTGTCGGCATTTGCAGGGTTTGAGGAATTGCGCCCGGATTCGGGAGAAAACACGGCGGATCTGTTTTCCATGGAATCGCGGGAAACGGTGGATGAAATTCCCGCTGCATTCCACGAAGAGCCGGAAACTTCACCCTCTCCCGGTGCTCCATCCGACTCATCCGATACGACAGACCTCTCCATTGAACTGACCGACGAATTGGCCGACTGGTCGTTTCTGGATGAAGCAATGGACGAAACCTTAACGCCGCAACCGGCCGATGCCAAGAGTGTTGACGATCGATCAGGACAGATTGATGATCCCAGTACACAGGCCAGGCGTCGCACGAAGGAAGCGGATGACCACATCATCGAGCTTTCGGAAGAGGACCTGGAGGGATTGTTCATCGACCTGAATGACACGGATAGCGAAAAGGATGGAACCGACAAGTCGCAATAACCTGTCCGAGCATACCCGTTTGATGCTATTCCGATGTACTGCGGTCACGCCGGCTGGACGGAACAACTCAATAGAATGTCCAAAATGCAGCGGACTGGGGGAGGCCGTGGGTTGGGTTGAGCGCAGCCAAACCCAACGAATAGGGATAGATCGTGAGAGCGAAGCGAACGACGATCTTATCGAGTTTGTTGAATCACGATCCTATCGGGTTCATTAGTCGGCCCAGCATGGTATTCGGCCCCTTAATTGTGTGGCGCGGTACTGATGGATCGGCGCAGCTGAAGCGCAACCGGCGGGATTGAGTCAGATATCTTGAGAAAACCGTGTAGAAAACCCTTGACATCCAAAGGCTATTCCAGTAGGTTCAACGCGGCTTTGGCGGGGTAGCTCAGTCGGTAGAGCAGTGGACTGAAAATCCTCGTGTCCGCAGTTCAATTCTGCGCCCCGCCACCACCTCCAAACCAATGAAAGCGGGAACTTACAAAGTTCCCGCTTTTCTTTTGTGCGCCCGGCGGGGCGCTCCTACCAAAGTTTACGGGCTACGGGATGTTCGTTGCGGGCAGAGAGCTCGATGGCCTGCTGTTCGCAAACGGTTCGGCAGATGCCGCAGCCATAGCAGCGCACAGGATCGATGAAAGCTTTGCGGCGATTGACGGAATAGCCGATGGCGCCGAACTGGCATAGCGCCAGGCAGGCCCTGCAGCCGATGCAGGCGGTGTCGCGTACCCGGCCCACGTATTCACTTCGGAAAAACAACTGAAATTCATACTGGTAGCTCACCATGGCCAGGCAGTCGGCTCGATCACAATTGCATATGGCACCAATGAACGGAGTCTTGAATGTCCACAGGGTATGGATGAGCCCTTCCTTCTCGAAGCCCTTGTGGAGTGCGAGCGCTTCGTCCCTCGTCAATTTCTGAAATGTGTCGGCATTGGGGCCCGGCCGAAAGGTTGCCAGGAAGGCCTCCCTGACGTCGAGCAGTTTTTCCGGGTCGATTCCGAGGGCGATGCAATAGGCGGCATCCGATCGTCCACTGGTATTCTTGCGACAGATGCACGGCAGGAGAGTGATGGAATTAGTCAGTTGCAGCACTTTTTCGAGGTCCTCCATGGGGATCACCTGTCCAAAGTGGTCCCGCCGGTAGCGTTTTTCATACAGTGCATAGAAGCAATGACGCAGCCAAGCGGGGGCTTTCATGGCCCGACGAAAGGCATTTTCCAGCTGAGACACATGGCCGTTGCCGACATCGCTTATGAAATCCAGGATATAGCGGCGCCTGTTCATGTCCGAAAGCAGGTCGTCGGAATAGTTCCTGGCCTGCAAGTACCACTTCTTCCCCTCACCATGCTGGTGACAGAATTGACACATGACCCAAACTCCTCACGCTGTCGTTAGATCGGAAAGGCAGAGAGCAACCACTGTATTCTCATACGTCACGAGGAGCAAACAAAAAGGATTAAGCAAGAGCGCCTTGACAGCATGACGGACTGTGGTGAATTTAGTCGCGTGGCAAAGTGCCGTTAGTGATGCCGGTTGCAGCAAGTGCGGCGCATCGATCGATATTTTTCCGAGCTCGCGTGTGTGCGATGCGAAAACCCAGGCCTATGAATATTTTCATCGCTGTCGCGGCGTCTGCAGCAGGGCTCTATGTGTTGCTGCTGCTGTTCATTTTTGTATTCCAGGCGAACCTCATCTATTTCCCCACCGGTCGAATTCATCACACGCCCGGCGATATCGGTTTGTCATATGATGCCGTTACCTTTCGCGCTGCGGACGGAGTCAGCCTCACCGGCTGGTTTATACCGGCAAGATCTGACATGGTTGTTCTGTTCTGCCACGGCAATGCAGGGAACATCTCCGACCGATTGGATTCCATAAAGATTTTTCACCACCTGGGGCTGAACACATTCATCTTTGATTATCGCGGATTTGGTCGAAGTGAAGGAAGAATCAGCGAGCAGGGGAGCTACCTGGATGCCGAGGCGGCGTGGAACTACCTGGTGCAGGAAAGAGGCTTTGCGCCCGAGAGAATTATTATCTTCGGGCGCTCCCTGGGCGGCGCCGTTGCGACGCATTTGGGCATGACGCGCGTCGCGGGGGCACTCGTGATCGAGTCCACCTTCACCTCCATCCCCGACCTTGGCGCCAGGCTCTATCCCTTGTTCCCCGTCCGACTGCTGGCGCGGTTCAGTTACCGCACGTCCGATTACATTGCCAGGGTACGTTGCCCTGTGCTGGTAGTGCACAGCCCGGAGGATGACATTGTCCCCTACGATCTGGGCATGAAAGTCTACCAGGCGGCCAACGAACCCAAAGAATTCCTGGAGATTGCCGGCGACCACAACAGCGGGTTTCTCCTTTCGGGGGCACGTTATGTGAGGGGACTGAAGGCATTCATCAACAAGTATCTTCAGCTCTAACAGTGATGTCGGATGCTGCGGTGGCGCATTGCCAGGGTCGGGCTCCGCAGTGATCCAGGGATTCCGGATGACATCCGTAAATCCGGATCATTTGAAAATCGCTGTTTTCCGAACCTGGAAAGATGATTACAGACTGTGCGGCGTACTGCATTCATTTCTATAGCCGTCACCGGATTCGCCACGGGAATAGGGCAGATAGTTGTCCTGAGAGAACTGCTGATACTCTTCTACGGCAACGAATTGTCGACGGGACTGGTCTTGACTGCGTGGCTTGTGTGGACGGCTGTTGGCAGCAGCATCGGGGGCGGAATCGCCCACCGTTTTCCGCTGAGGCCGGCGGTCCACGGGTTGGGGCTGCTGCTATTGGCGTGCCTCTTGCCCGCGACTTTGCTGTGGCTTAGATCAGCGCGACTGCTGTGGTCCATTCCCTTGGGTGAATTGGTCGGCCCGGGTTTGATGATTGCCGTTTCCCTTACGACGACGGGTGCCTTTTGCACGGTTTCAGGCTGCATGTTCGCCTGGTGCTGGCACGTCTATGTTTGCGCTTCTCCGGAAGAACCCAGAGTACCGCAGCCCATCATGATCTATTTGGGTGAAGCGCTTGGGGCCGCTGCCGGAGGGCTTTTCTTTTACTTCGTGTTGCTGCCTTACGGGTCCAATTTCACGGCGATATGCGTCACGGCCGTGGCCACCTCGGGGCTGGTTCTTCTGTTCGTGCGCCCCTGGCGGGAGAGCACCGGCAGACGACCGCTCACTGCAATCATCGCGCTGACAATGGGTTTAGCGACGGCGGTCGCCGCCGTCAATTCAGATCGCCTGGATGAATTGAGCCATCGCTGGCAATGGGGGGCGGGTTTGGTCGCCGTGCAGGACACCCCCTACAACAACCTGGCTCTTCTCCAGGAAGCAAACCAGTACACTCTGTTTACAAGCGGCTTGTGGTTTTTTTCCGTACCGGACCCAAAGACTGCGGAGTTTGCGGTTCACCTGGCCATGCTCCAGCATCCGCGTCCGCAGAAGGTGCTGCTCGTGGGGGGCGGTTCTGTGGAACTGATCGGTGAACTTTTGAAGTATTCGAGTCTGGCCAGGCTGGATGTCGTCGATCCGGACCCCGGTATGGTCGGCCTGTTGTATGAATACTTGCCCGAAAAATTTATGAGGCCCGTCAAGGACCGGCGGGTACACCTTCATCATGAAGATGCGGTTGCGTTTATGGGAGATTCCCGCAGGAGCTATGATGTGATCCTGCTGAACCTGGGCGATCCCATGAACGCGGAGCGGAATCGATTCTATACGCTGGAGTTTTTTCAAAAGCTCGGCCGCAGGTTGAGCCCGGGCGGATTGCTCTCCTTTGACGTCTCTGCTTCCGATTTTCTTGGGCCGGTGCAAGTCCGCTTTTTGCGTTCCCTGTACGACACTCTGCAGGCGGTTTTCCCTGATGTCACCGTTTATCTGCTTGATTCTGCAAGATTTTTTTCCACAAGGCAACAAGGTTTGCTGGTATCCGATGCGCGCGAACTGCTGCGGCGCATGGCAGAACGGGGTCTCCATCTGCGCCATCTGCAGGAATCCTATTTGCTGGATTATCTGAATCCCATGCGGTTGAATTACTTGGCGAGTATCCTGGCGCAAAGTCTTCCGCAGAGCCTGAACAGGGATTTTTCCCCCACCTGCTACTTCAACAATTTACTGCTGTGGGCCTTTCAGCTTCATCCGGGACTGGAACAGGTTCTGATAGGCCTCTCCAGTGTTCCCCGGCGGTGGCTCTGGATCGTTTTGACGGCCGCTTTGGCTGTTCTGGCCGTGTTTTCCTGGAGGGGAGTGCTGGGGTGTGAGACGACATGCCAAGTGAGTGTAATGATCATGGGCGCGGCCCAGCTGATTCTGGAAATCCTGCTGCTGCTCAGTTTCCAGGTCATGCAGGGGTTTGTTTACCGGCAACTGTCCCTGATTGTGACTCTGTATATGGCGGGCGCAGCCTGCGGTGCACTGCTGGACTCTCTTCTCGCCGTAAGAATCAGAAGGGCCGCGCTTTGGCTCGCCGGCGTGCAGATCATCTTCGCGCTGTACGTTCTGGGTGTTCTGAAGATCCTGTTCGTGATGCACGATGGCTCCGGCGGCTTGGTTGGCGGGGTGTCGGCATCCGTCATCTTCGCAATCCTGGCCATGGCGGCAGGCGTGCTGGGAGGGGTGCATTTTGCTCTGGGAATAAGAGTGATTGCCGGTTTTGGGAGTGCCTCGGCAGCACTTGCCGGTCACCTCTACGGCGTCGATTTGATTGGTGCCGCATCGGGAGCCGTCGTAGCATCATTATTCCTGGTTCCGGTTTATGGGGTTGTTACCACCATGTCTGTCTTGGCCGTCGCCAGCGCCGGGGCAGCCACCGCCTTGCTCACGATGCAAAGCTCAAGTGTGCATTGAGCCCTTGTGATAATACGGCATTGTATGCCGCGGGGGGATTTTTGATTAGATGGGGTGACGAAAATCGCAACCAAAACAGCCGCGCAAGTGGTCAGTAATTTTGAATATATGCTTGTTAATTAGATTTTCCCAATTGCATCGGGATCGAGTAGCGCGAACACTCTTCCGAAGGTGTCATGGGAGGGTACGCCTCCCGGCAAGTCCAGAAATTCTCTGAACCAGGTTTCCTTGGCTTTTGCATAGGTGGCAATCTCCACCCAGTCATCAGCCCCGGCACGAATTTGTCTTTAACTTGATCGAGTGCAATGGTTGCACTATCATAACCTATGCCGACGATCAAAAGATTTAAACCCCCGCATCATAACCAGGCCGAGGGACCATATGCCGCCACATTTTCATGTGGGTTTGGCCGATGGTCGCAATTGCTTGGTGGAAATTGATACGCTGGATGTGCTCGGACCGATCAGGAAGGATGAAATTGCGGAGGCACGGGAATGGGCATTAGGTCATCAACAGGAGCTCGAGGCGGAGTAGAAAAAATGGCATCCATAAAGACAACCACCTAGGCATCGACATCTATCCGTTCCGCCTCACTGAGGTTGTCCCACCAATCTCCAAATTCATCTGTGTATTCGACTACCCATGCCATGGATGGAATATAACCTTTGTGGAATATCTGTCAAATCTTTTTAATCAGTGATTGATCTTGTGAGCCGATTCTGGCTGGCAAACCAATAGCCGATGTTGATGGCGTCTGCGACCTTGTGGTTGTCGATCCTTGCTCCGGCAATGTCGCCGGCCTTCAGGATCGAGCGGCGTTTGAGCTGGTCTCTGCCAAGTTCCGCACCGCCGAGGGACCTCTGCCATGCGAACGATTCAACAAGCCGATGGCCGATGTCGGACATGGCAAAGACAGCGGCTATGGTGGCGCGGGCGGCGACCAGCTGAGACACCGCTTTGAATCGTCTGGCGGCCTCCGGACCGCCCGGCAGATATTGGTTTTCGATGACCAGCAGCGCCGGCCGCCAGGTATCGATGATTCCTTTTATGTCCGGCATGATGCGTCGATCCGTCCACGCCTACCGGTTTTTAGCAGCACCCATTGGACGAGCTTGACATCGCGGAACACTGCAAAAGCAGGAGTTTTGCAGTCCGGATCGCACGAGCAAAGGATCATCATTCCGCTCCTACTACAACGGGAGAGCCGCGCCCTCTCTGCCTGTCGTTCCGAGTCACGCGATCGCGTGACAAGGAATCTATAGGGTGCATCAAAGATTTCTCGCTTCGCTCGAAATGACACTACGAGCGAAAATATGCACAGCTTGACACTCACCAGTATATGAAGTTATAACTTGCGTAGCAACATTGCTGTCAATGGCGACACGGAGGTGATGAAGATGCAAGCTCTGAAGGTTCGCAAGATTGGTAACTCGCTCGGGCTGGTTCTCCCTAAAGAAGTCTTGGCGCGGCTCAAGGTCGAGGAAGGCGACACAATATATCTGACCGACGCCGAAGATGGATACAGGATCACGCCGATGGACGTGAATTTTGCCAAGCAGATGGCGGCAGCTGAGGCTATCATGCGTGAAGATCGGGCTGTGCTACGCGAGTTGTCCAAACGATGAACTGGACCTGGATTGATCCGGCAGTTGTCCTGGCCATTCACGACCAGCAGATCGCCGAGCATGGCGGGGCTAATGGTGTCAGGAATATACGACTTCTGGAAAGCGCTCTGGCTCGACCGATGCAGCTTGAAGCGTACGGCGATCCGGATGTTTTTGACTTGGCCGCAACCTATGCTGACGGGATAGCACGCAATCATTCTTTTTTGGATGGGAACAAGAGGACGGCTTACGTTGTTTGTATGCTCTTCTTGCGGCTTCATGGCTTTCAGTTAAAGGCCAGTGGCCCGGATCGTGTCATCCTTTTCGAACGTCTTGGCAAAGGTGAGATCCAGCAAGAGGGCTTAGCCGCGTGGCTTCGGGAACATGCGATTTCGCGGGAAAGATGATGCAGCAGCATGGAACTCCGAAGGGCGAGACACTGTTTTTTATCCCTAATCTGAGCGATTGTACGGGGTGTCATTTCGAGGAGTCCAGTCTTTTATTGGACGACGAGAAATCCTTGGGGCGCTCGAAATGACAAAATATGAGCGGCTTCGCATTGACAAAATGTGAACTTCGTATTCGTAGGCAAGATGGGCGCCAGCCTCGATTTGCAGGAAAGCATCGCCGCTTTCTTTGGGCTCAGCTGTGAAGAAATTCTGGCAAGGGGTCGCGAGATCCTGAGCTCGCAAACCAAACCGGCTCGAAGAGATGAAAAGCCGGTTCCTTTTCAAGATAAGCTCGATATGGTCGGTCATAACAACAAATTGGCCGCCCGCCTCATTGCCGACGAAGCGGCGAGGGCCGTGGGCTTTCCCAATTTTATGACGGCCATCATAGATTCGGTTGGAATCTATCCGCCGGGGTGGCAGGAATATCTCGCCGGCGAGTTATCGGCTTATGACTTCTGGGAAGAAACCCAACAGTACGTATTGGACCAGGTAGGTAAGCTCAGGAAATAGGAATTGAAGAGCATCGAGCTTGGGAGGGGCCTGGAATGCTCTATGATCACATTGTTGCTGTCCAGAGCAAGTACCCGTTTTTCAATCGTAAAGCGTTGTCGATAGAGGACCTGGTTGCGTGGCGCGAGCAACTCGGAGCAAAACTGATACATGATCCGAAAGTGAGGCACTCCTCGGCCTACTGGGACGGAGGGCCGGTTATCCGGATCAATACGGATCGATCCGAGGCTCTTCAAATCCTCGTTTTGGGCCATGAAATAGGCCACGTTCTGCTCGGGCACCTTGAACTGAGCTCGACGCTCCCCTTCTCGATCCACAACTTATTCAGGAAAAACCACCGGGAGCATGACGCATCTGTCGTTGGGTATCTTTGCCTTATCCCCACCGCCGAGCTGATCAGAATGGTCAGAAGCGGCATAAGCGGACCGGAAGAGCTTTTCTCCGAGCTGCAGCCCATGTTCGGGGACGATGAGAAGCTCCGAATGAATATCTGCGTCGAGCGGATACGGATTTTCAAGCAGCTGCTGGAGGTCTGCGGCGGCAAGTGCCTGGAGGGAGGAAATTGTGATGCCTGCGAAGCCGTTCCATTCACGCCGGACCTGGCCGCACCCCTTGACGGCCGGTTGCCCGGTGACCTTCGCATCGTCAACTCCCCCTTCCATGTGGAGCCTGGAGAAGAGTACCGGCTGCGCTGGGATGCCGAAAATATCGTGAGGATCAGGTTCAAGCCGCCGGTAACCGGAAAGCTTATTCACCTGCTGGTGCGCGATGTGCCTGTCGCCGGCGTAACCTTTAATGAATCTCTGGCGAACACCACCGCTTTCATTTCAGGCCGCAACCGCTCCCTCATACTCGAACGCGACCCCGGAGACCCGCACGACCCCAACGCCATCCGGGTGATCGGCCGCTGGATCGGAGCAACCGGCAGCGAAAATGAAGGGCAACTGGGGTGGGTGCCGAGAAGTATCGCGGCAAGAATTGCACAACAGGCCAGGGGGCACCCCATTTACGGTGCGCTCAAGACCTTGTTTAGGCCCTGCGAAGGGAAGAATCCAAGGATTCGGTTTGGGATTTGGGTTTAGTGAGTTAAGACAAGCACATGATGGAAAATTTAGCACGCAGGGGAGTGCCGCAGTCAAGGTGCAAGAGATGACACGCAATTGCCATGACCAATTGGTACGCGTTCAGGACCTCGAATTCGAAGATCAGGACGAGCTCTCGCCTAATTACCTCATGCAGCTAGCTTGGCAAAAGCTTCCAGAGAGCCGAAACGGGAGAAGAGAGGGAATATTCATTAACTTCATCCACAACCGTATGCGAATCCGGCTCTTTGGGAGCTCTCAGTTCAGAACTCTTGTTTGATGCCGTCCTGGTAAATGATATTGGTCACTTCAAAGCGGAACGTCATATCTTGGAGGTCTGTATTTCGGACCCATTTGTGGCTGTCCTTAAATTGGTTGTATTCGAATCCGACTCCTGTTTCCAAATGCTGCCGCCCTGGAATCAGGGGATCATTGATAGTCCACTTGAGGCGCAGCTTGGGCTCGCCGAAAATATCAGCGATGATCAAGATGCCTTTTACCGCTCGGGTCGCCCTGGGTAGTTTCGAGGTGTCCCAGGTGACGTCAAACCATATGGCGTCTTCATAAACCCGGCGGCTGATATCCGACGGTTGATACCGTTTATTGCTTAGAGTTGGCGACAGTAGGGGCGGATCGGGCTTTTCAGGCTTGTGCTCGGTATCGGTTTTGTGGCGCTGTGACCTTTGAGTTGATGCTGCAACACTCTGGGTTGTCGGTTTTGGTATCTTGTTCTCTTCGAGAAAGGGCAGCCGCAGGGCCGAGAGCTTCCAGGAAATCAACCCCTCCCTCTTCAGAACAAACTCGACCGGCCGTTCCGAAGAATCTTTCTCTTTCACCTTAACAACAAATCGGTTGAAATTTTCATACCCCATGGACATATCGGGTTCCGATTCTTTTACCGGATGCCGGTCCGGTTCCTGTGCGAATGGTTTGCCCGACGCCATAGCCCCGGGCTTTTCCAGCGGGGGCCTCTCTCCCGCCATCAACATGGCCAAGCTCTCCGGGGTGACCAAGGCGTCAATCATGGGATTGACCAGGGCGGCCGCCAAGGCGGCTCCAAACGCCTCGAACGGGTTGTCGCTCTTGTTCTGGGCGACTTCGCGCGCCATCATGGCATTGAAGTTGGCCTTGAGGCTTTCCCTCAGGGCCGGGTAGTCAACATAATCGGAGAGAGCCACCGCGTCCTTTTCAACAGCGGCTTGCCGCATCTTGCGAACAGCCCAATGGGGGGTGAAAAAGAATCCGACCGCAACCGCGGCAATGAGCAGAATGCATGATGAAAAAATCGTTTTGTTTCGCATAACCTTCCCGCCTTAGAAATCCTTGGAAACTTTTTGGCCTGGGCGTGGACAAATCTACTCGCCTTCAGATTGTTTGATAAACGCTTACGAGCGCACGATTCCAGGGCTCTGTCCTGATATCGACTGCGGTTAGCTCCGCCCGCAGCTGAATCGCTTGATCCGCCATGGCGGCCAGCACCGTGTTGTCCGCGCGTGGCAGGTAACCCAGCTTGAAGCCCTCGAGAGTCAGGACCTCGATGGCGTTTTCATCGTGGGGATTGCCCGGTTCGCGCCTCAGAACGAGTTCCGCGCCTTCCCGTAGAGTTTCGGCGACCTCTTCTTTCATGCCGTCATAATACTGGAAGCCTGCCACAAAGGTGGTGAGCAGATGGACCATTTCTTTTGCCTTGGCCTCGGCTGGTGCCTTACAGCCAACGGCAAAGGGCAATAGAGCTGTAAGCCCGAGAGAGTGCAAGAAGCTGCGTCGGTCGATCATGGCGGTTTGCCTCCTTCCACTGGAATCACCACCTTGCGGGCGGACTCCGCCAGTGCAACTGAAAGTAGGGTGTGCCCGCATTGCTTATGGTGCGCAAAGCGCACCCTACCACCCAGGATTGCATGCGAAAGAATGAAAATCTCGATAGGATCACCTGCCAATTTGGATCCCCGCAATTTCGAGCTCCCGCAAGGGAGCCGGAGGCTAAGGCGAGGATGCCTTGCGCTTGTCGTCCACAGCGGCTGCGGTGGATTCCGCCGACGGCTGCGATGAGGGGGCGGCTGCGGTGATGGGGTTCAGTATAACGTGAGCCGGATTCGGCTGCAAACTGTAAACCGCTCCGGTACCGTAATCGATGACGCCGCCGAGAATCACCCCGGCGCCGGCAAGGGTCGGACAAACTGTCAAGGACTCGGCCTGATAACCATCTTTAGTGAACTTTAAAATGATGGTCTGGTTGCGCTTGCACTCCATTTGGCAGGGCGTCTTGCAGGCCCTGCCGTCGGAGAGCTTCACCTGGGCGCCGTCGGGCTCGCTGGTGATCATAAGGTTTTCCGAGGTGCCGCGGATCATGGTGGCACACCCGCCGGCAAGCAGTAAAACTGAGAGCAATGCGGTTAAGGCGATGGTTCTAATCATGGTGACCCCCTTTTGGATAATGAGTTATGCCCAGGCCGAGCAGTCAGCCATAACGCTGTGCTCAGCCTATGATTAAGCCTAAATCGTCGTGCAGCCGCCCTTGGCTGTCAGGACTGCTGCATGCGCCTCTTTACCGGCGCTTGCCGTCTTTCCAACCGTTTTTCCAATCAACTCTTTGACTTTCAAAATCTTCCTCCTCTCTTTTGCGTCGAGGTCCAATAGATTCCACGGTAAATTTGTTCTCATTCTAATTGCCGGTGAGCAGGGGTACATGAGTTTGTTGTCATACACAGATAGTCGAGAACTGAGCGGACATTGCGATTGAGTTGACGCATTTTCTGTGCGACGCTGTATACACCCTTGGACTTGATGAGCCCGACGGCAAATCGCCTAAGCCGGGTGATATTTTCGGGACCGTAGCCCTTGGATATCCTGCTGCGGTCCTCGTCATAGTTCCAATCGATGATATAATGGCAGGAATTTTCGATGCTCCAGTGGCCTCGATTAGTGTTGAGAACGTTTTGTGCGTCGGCTTCTTCCGGGGATTTGCTGGTGATGCCATAGACGGTCTCACAAGATTCTTTGCCTGATTTTTTGTCTATTGAGTGACGTTCGATTGCGAACGCTTGCCCAACATGAGGAAAGTTGAGGTAGTCGTTGAGCTCGGTGGTGGTCCAGATTTTACGGGTTTCAATCCGTCCATGATCACAAGAGTCGTTGTCGATATAATCCGGCTCTTTTGGGTTTTGGAAGAAGAATTCGATGTCTGTACGAAGTGTGGGTTGGTTATCCTTAACGGTGAAATGATAGTGAGCTTTGCGCTCCAGAACCAGATAATCGGCGAAGGCGCGTTGCGTTAGAAGGGCATCCGCCGTGATGACTTTGTCTTGAATATTGATAGGATCAAGGAGTGGGGCGGCCATTTTTATCTCGTTTGTTCGCTTGGCCTCCTCATCCCCTTCCTTGGGAAGGGTACCTACTTTTTTTGGGTGTAGCAATTCTTGGTCTGATGACCAATGGCGCTCATGATGTGGGTCTGATAGCCCTGCTCATCGATAGCATTGCGCATGACCTTGCCGTCGATTGCCAGGCTTTCATCCTTTTCGCCGTGGGTTTTATTCCAATTTTGCAGGGCGTGGTCCAGGTCCAGTGGATCGACACGGATAAGGACATTCCGGAAGACGTATTCGCTTGGAACCACACATCGGCCGTTTTCCACACGACACCTGAAACGTTCACGCGCCTTTTGGCCAAGGCTGTTTGCCCAGTCGGTGATAGCCTTATAGCCTCGCATTCCGCACAAGATTGCACCGGCCGCGATGGCGAGTACGGTTGAAAGCCTGTGGCGACGTCCTTGTGCACGACGGGGATCTGGTATATCGGTGAAGAATTGCGGCAAAGACTGCATATGCTCGGCAGTAATCATGATTTTGGCTCCTCCTGTATTAAAGGCCGATTCGAGAAGTGGGCGCGAGAGCAACTCTCGTGCATTGGGTCGCAGTGGTCTTACGAAGATCATTTTGGGCGGGTGGGTTCTAGCACTGTAGCCATTGCCGGTGCGGCGGAAGCCCCTGGTCTGACCGACACAGTGCCAGTTAGCTGCTCTATAGACGGTGCCCTGAAAGCGTCGAGGGTCCACAAAGGTTTCAAGCAACAACAAAGGATGGCCAAAGATATCTTGCCAATCGCGAGGGATTCTCTTCTGGCACAATGATAAGACGCGAGAGCCCAAATTCGGAAAGTGCCAGTCGGGAAGAATAAGAAAACGACTGTTGTTGGCTACCAGTTTCAACCGATCATACTGATGGCGTGGGCTCCAACCGATCCATTGGTCCCGCGCCGCGCACTTCCATGCGGCGGCGGAAAAGCTCAGAAGCGCCACCCACTGGTTGCGCCATAGGCCAATGTACCAAAGCGTTTCGCTGATCTTAGGCATGCGTCCCAGATAATGATGCTCATCCATCACTTCCTGATAGCGACCTTCCTCTGATCGCTCAACGGGCCTGACATGGACCTCCCATAGGTTCAACGTGGATCACCTCCAAAGTGAAGTAAGTAGCGTACTTTCTATACACCAATGGGAGGCAGTTGACCAGAAATAAGTGTAAGTCATGGAGTTTACTGGAAAATATATAGAGCACCTATTCACCGTGCAATAGATTCTTGCCTGCTTGCAAGCCAGTAATCCCTGTGCTACAAAGCAATTGTGTTACTTTCGATTGAGTTTCCGGGGGTCTTCAGGGCAATCCTTGTGCCATCCTGCTTTTGAACTGGATTGATTCTTCAATCACAAGTCATTTCAGTAAGATGACAGCCTGTTGTGGGTATTCGCGAAATGGCCTCCGAGGGATCGGAGCCATAAGCGATTTTATGATGCGGCAATTTTTTTTGTGAGAAAGCATCCATGGCAAAGGTTTTGGTGTGCTGGATCGGCCATGCCGATTTGAAGGCGGCAGAGGGCGGCGGAAAGCCGGGGCTGGGTCCGATCGGGCAGGCGGTCACCTCGCGAAGCTACGATGAGGTGGCGCTGCTGAGCGATCATCCGAAGGCACCGACCACGGCCTACTGCAAGTGGCTGAAGGCTCAATGTGAGTCGACGCTAAAGGTATATAGTGAACCTCTGAGCAGCCCCACCCATTTTGGCGAGATTTACCAAGCCTCGGTGCGCGCCGTCTCTGACGTGATGAAACGGCATGGGTCTGATGTCGAGCTCACCTATCACCTGAGTCCTGGAACCCCACCCATGGCGGCGGTCTGGGTGATTCTCGCCAAGACCCGGTTTGCCGCCGAGCTCATCGAATCTTCGCCGCAACAAGGGGTCAAAACCGCATCGGTCCCGTTTGACATTTCCGCAGAATTCATTCCGGATCTTTTAAGGAAATCGGACCGGGAGTTGGAGCGGCTGAGCACCGGTTCGCCGCCACCTGCTCCTGAGTTTGCCAGTATCATTCATCGCAGTGCGGTGATGAAGCGGGTGGTGGCGCGGGCCGAGCGCGTTGCCGTGCGGTCGGTGCCGGTTCTGATTGAAGGGGAATCGGGAACGGGTAAGGAACTTCTCGCGCGCGCCATTCATGAAGCGAGCCCGCGCTACCAGAAGCCTTTCAAGGCGGTCAACTGCGGCGCCATCCCGAGCGAGCTGGTGGAATCGGAGCTATTCGGCCACCTGAAGGGGGCCTTTAGTGGAGCCAGCCAGACAAAGATTGGTTATTTTGAGGCGGCCGACGGCGGCACTCTTTTTTTGGATGAAATCGGAGAGCTCTCCCCGTCCGCCCAGGTGAAGATTCTACGGGCTCTGCAGGAAGGAGAGATCACAAAAGTTGGAGCGACAACGGTTATTGCTCTGGATGTCCGGATCATTGCCGCGACCAATCGCAACCTGATCGATGAGGTGGCCGCCGGAACTTTTCGCGCCGACCTTTTCTACCGCCTGGCGGTGGCCATTCTGAGACTTCCCGCGCTGCGCGAACGGGCCGGCGACCTGAGTCTTTTGATCGATGGGCTGCTCGATCAAATCAATCGAGAAAGCACTTCGGAGCCCGGCTATGTTCGTAAAAAAATTTCTCCGACTGCAAGAAATCTTCTGCTTTCCTACCACTGGCCGGGCAATGTACGTGAGCTTATGAATACTCTCCGGCGGGCGGCTATCTGGTCGGACGGATCGACCATAAGCGCCGATGAAGTGCGGGATGCCCTGATGCCCGTAGCCACAGGGACAACCACCGATGTTATGGGGTATCGGGTGGAAGATGGTTTGAACCTGCAGGAACTCATGGCTCAGGTGGCTCGGCATTATCTCTCGCAGGCCCTGGAAAAGACCCACGGCAACAAAACCAAGGCCGCGGAATTGCTGAGTTTGCCGAACTACCAGACCTTCACCAACTGGCTGACAAAGTACAATGTGAAAACATAACCGGCATAACCCTTGCTGTGAGATCGCCTTGAAAGTGGCTATTAAAGATTTCGGCAGTAAATGCCGAGAAGATTTTTCGGGTTGATACGCAGGAAAAACCAATCGTGAGGACGTCACATGTGGCTCATTACCAATTTTGGATTTTTTTAGCGCCGTTCAGAAACCGGGAGATTCTGAACTGACGGTGCGTGCCAGATCTCGCAAAGACGTTGAGACATTGCGCGAAAAATATCTTCCCCAGTTTTTGAGTCATCTTTCGAAACAGCGCATGCCCCATGCCGATGCAGGGCGGCAATGACGCCCCAGGATTTTTGCTGTATGCTGGGATGGTTCGGTTATTCGCTTGGAAGACCAATGAATCAAAAAACGGAGCATTAGATAAATTATATGGCGGACTCTAACAAGAAATCACCGTATCAACAAATGAGGCGGGATTTCATTAATGATGAACCTGGATCGCGATCGGACAGAGTCACCCTTGAACTTCTTCTGGTCAATACTTTGCCCTACAAGGATGTAGAGCCCGTTGCTAAGGATCTGCTCAACAAGTTTGGAGATCTCTCCTCAGTGCTTGCCGCTTCCGCGAAAGATCTTGGGCGAGTTGAAAGAGTTGGTGAGGCGACGGTAGCTCTCCTGAAGGTCATAGATCTTCTGCGCTCTCAATCAAAGCTGACTGTTACCGAGCATCCATCTTCAGAAAGTCCACCTGATGTTGAATCTACTTCTCCCCTTCCGAATTCAGTCACCGCTTCAGATGAGTGTTCCATTTTGATGAGGGAGGAAGGACCTGTCAGCGCAATGGCCGGCGATGCCCAGGGCGAGGCTGAAGATTTGTCGGATTCTTCACATGAACCAAAGAAAGAGCCTTCACCTGAAGACCTGGGCGATTTCTTATCAGAGAGTCAGCCCGAAGATGTTCGCCAGCCGTTATCTGCGCACAGGCCCGAACCCATAGATGATCCTGATGTGAGTGATGACTCCCTCACCCCGACCCTCTCCCTCAGGGGAGAGGGGGATGCTGGACGGCGGGCTTCGAGGGATTCCCAGCCGCTGCAAACTACCATGTGGGCGCCGCGGAAACCTTTGCAGCAAGGCCAGACGAAGCGCAAGCTGCAGCTTGCCAATAGCTACATGCTGGAATTCGATCAACTGGCTCGAGTTCTCAATTTTTTGCTTGAACACAAAGAGCTTAAGAAGGTCTCCCGTGAAGACTTGCATGAAGAAACCGGACTGGCTGTTCGGCAGATCGCCAGCCTGGTAAGCATGGGCTCCGCTATGGGGCTCATTCAGCCTGCGACTCAGATCTTGACACCAATCGGCCAGCTCATTGCCGAGCATGACATCTTCATTGAAAAGAAAGGAACCCTTGAGTGGTGTCATTATGCGGGCGCCGGGTCTTTCTCCAATCTGGTGTGGTTTGAAGTATTCAATCGTCTGTTAATTAAAGACTCGCCGTTGACCATGAAAGATTGGACAGACCGCCTGCGGAGTGATCTGGCCGGGCAGTACACGGAAGCCACGCTCAAGAAACATCTGCAAAAAGAAGTTCGGTTTGTTGCGGATGCCTATTTTGAGCGAAACTTTCGGAAACTCGACCTCCTCCATTATGGTCCGGAGGAGGTGATTTACCTGCGGCGCTATCCAGCACTCGAGCCGCTGGTGCTGAGCGCGATGATTTATGATTTTTGCGAACAAAGGCGGTCGAATTTGTTTCAGGTTTCTGAACTGGCGGAATCACCCGGGTCCCCGGCACTGCTGTTTGGGTTAGACATCAGCACTTTCAGAAATCTCATTGAGGGCCTCCATGAGCGGGGCTTTCTGCGCTACGAAACGACTCATAACCTGGATCAAATTCGGATCAAGCCGTCTTTGTCTGTGCATGAACTGCTTCTGGCGCACTTTGAAGGACGATCTCCCCGGGAGCAGCTCTGACATTTATGCAGCTTTACCCCGGAGCCTTCTAACCGGTGACCCAGCGGGTAGGACGCGGAAGCTCCGCACAAAGAGAGCTTTTCTCCCTCTCCCTCAGGGAGAGGGTCGGGGTGAGGGGAAAACATGAAGGAAAAAGCCAGAGCCCTGAGGAAGAATCAAACGGATGCCGAAAAACTGCTCTGGCGCCATCTGCGGAATCGCCAGTTGGCAGGCCGCAAATTCAGACGACAGCATCCGATCGGTCCATTCGTTGCCGATTTCGTCTGTCTTGAATGTGGGCTCATTGTGGAGCTCGACGGCGGGCAGCACAGTGTGCAGGTGGAGAAGGACGAAGCTCGCACGAAGTATCTGGAGTCAAATGGATTTAAGGTTGTACGGTTTTGGAATAATCAAGTTCTCGGTGAAATAGAAGCGGTGCTGACGGTTATTCGTGGCATGTTGGAGTCTGATCTCCCCTCACCCTAACCCTCTCCCTGAGGGAGAGGGAACCTGGAGACGCCAGCTCTGGGAGGAAACGGGGACCTAGACCCACAGTGGCTTCCACCTGTAGGTCGAACTGGGAGCTTTGTCGAGAACTCCTTCTCCCCTGAGGGAAAGGGAACCATTCCTCTCGCCCCGGGGGGGAGAGGTCAATGCCGGTGAATTAAAGGTTCCCTCTCCCCCTGGGGGGGCAATGTTGTTGAAGTAAGCTCCGGTACGGTCTCCCTCTCCACCCTTTGGGGGGAGAGGGTCGGGGTGAGGGGGGAGATGAACTATAGAGAGAGTTGCAGAGGACGTGACAAGTGGACGAAGTCATTGATGTGATCGAGCTGGTGAATGATCTAAAGTCCCGGCCGAGGGGGCGCGCGTGTGTAGTGCTTTCGCACGATTATGGGGGGCAAAAAGAGTGGGCCGGGAAGCTGGCGGGGTTGACTGGTTCACAACATTTGGATCTGTTGGAGTTATTTGCAGCGGACCCCAATCTTAGCGGCAGAATGGCCGAATTTTCAGTGTCCAAGCTGTTTGACTTTCTAAAGAACGGAAGCAAGTCGCCGGTTTTGATTGTTTCCGGGGTGGAATTCCTCAAGGCTACCTGGAGCGGACAGTCGCATGCAGCGCAGGAATTTGCGCGGCGCCTGGAAACCTCGAATCAGAAACCGGCTTTGCTGTTTGTCATGCAATACGACAAAGCCATTGCCGGTTACCAATTTAGACGCCATAGCCAATACCCGTTTGCGGTCGATCAAAAGGAGACCTTTGCCATCTCATGAAAAATAACGGTCTTTTCAGCACGCTTTTTATCGAGAGCCTGAAGCAGGAAATTCAACTGGATGATGCCGCTAAAAGCCGCATGGCCACCCTGGCTCAGACCTGGCAGTCTCGCAACACCGAAAGTCTGTCCAGCCTCTGGGATACTTTCTTGAAGCAGGCTCTGGGCTATCTGGAATTTGTCCCTCCCGCAAAGTCTGACATTCCCGGTGTCTATCCGTTGTATGAAGATTGGGGTTTTTCGGACTCCATCGCCGTCCTTTACCTCATTGAACCGGGCGCTGACATAGACGATACTTCCGTAGGACGTTTTTTCCCCGCCAAACTGATCGCTCAACTGCGCAAACGCAAGCTCAATTGGGGGATATTGACGGATGGCTCACATTGGCGGCTCTATTCGACCAAAAGTTCGCGTCCTTTCGAAGACTATGTGCGTGTCACAAAATAACATTTACAGTTTATGCGGATTGTGGGCGTATAGCATAGTTCCACTCGCCATGGAATTCGTCACGGACGATGTTGACCTGGCGCAACTCCTTGTCCGAAACCTTAATTCCTTTGGGATACTTATTGGTATCGAGCTCGCACTTGACTGTCAGGCCTGTGCGGGTCTTCGTTGAAGCAATGAGGTTGACGATCACTTCATGACTCACAAGAGGTTTACCCCGCCAATTCTGACTGATGAAGGAAAAGAGTCGATGCTCGATCTTGTTCCACTTGCTGGTGCCCGGTGGGAAATGGCAAACCGATATGACAAGACCAGTTTCGTTGGCGAACTTCTGCAACTCGATCTTCCAGAGTCGAACTCTCGCCCCGTTGCTGCCGCCACCATCAGCGGTAATCAGAAGGCGAGCCGCCTTCGGATAAGCTTCCCGTCCCATGGTAATCCACCACTTGCGGATGCTTTCCACGGCAAACGTTGCAGTGTCATGGTCGGTTCCGACATTGACCCATCCGGTATTGCGGGTCTGGTCGTAAATCCCGTAGGGGGCCACTTTTCCAAGTTCGGGGATCTCAAAATCGTAGACGCGGACTTTTTCCGGGTTGCCCTTTGTGCGTGTCACAAAATAACATTTACAGTTTATGCGGATTGTGGGCGTATAGCATAGTTCCACTCGCCATGGAATTCGTCACGGACGATGTTGACCTGGCGCAACTCCTTGTCCGAAACCTTAATTCCTTTGGGATACTTATTGGTATCGAGCTCGCACTTGACTGTCAGGCCTGTGCGGGTCTTCGTTGAAGCAATGAGGTTGACGATCACTTCATGACTCACAAGAGGTTTACCCCGCCAATTCTGACTGATGAAGGAAAAGAGTCGATGCTCGATCTTGTTCCACTTGCTGGTGCCCGGTGGGAAATGGCAAACCGATATGACAAGACCAGTTTCGTTGGCGAACTTCTGCAACTCGATCTTCCAGAGTCGAACTCTCGCCCCGTTGCTGCCGCCACCATCAGCGGTAATCAGAAGGCGAGCCGCCTTCGGATAAGCTTCCCGTCCCATGGTAATCCACCACTTGCGGATGCTTTCCACGGCAAACGTTGCAGTGTCATGGTCGGTTCCGACATTGACCCATCCGGTATTGCGGGTCTGGTCGTAAATCCCGTAGGGGGCCACTTTTCCAAGTTCGGGGATCTCAAAATCGTAGACGCGGACTTTTTCCGGGTTGCCCTTTGGTCGGAGCTCCCGTCCACCGTTCTTGAAGTCACCCACACGTTCCTTCTTCTTTGTGTCCACCGAAATAACAGGCTGGTTACAAGACTGAAACTCCTTGACCTTCCCGTGAATGTGCTCAAACTGGGCATTCCGGTCCGGATGCTTGCCTCCTTCAGCGGTCTTTCGGTTCGCCTGCAGACTATAGTCCATCGCGGGAAGGAGCTCGGCAACCATCCGGTGACTGGTCTTATGTCCCATTTTCTTCAATTCATCGGAAAGATTACGCACACTCTTAGCCGTCCATCGCAATGGCGATTCGGGATCTCCTCTTGTGACGGGTTCAATGAGTCCTTCCAAGTCACTTCGAAGTGTCTCGTCAACTTCGATGGTACGCTTTCGTCCTCCGCCTTTCTTGCGCACACGCACCGCAGAGGACTTCGCAGAAGCCTCCTTTGTCGTTTCATCAAGAAGCTCTTTGCACCCCATAGTGATCGTTGGCCGCGAGATCCCTGTCGCTTGAGACGTCACGGAGATGCCTCCACGGCCAAGAACCAGCGCCTCGGCAGCCACGTAGAGTCGCAGCTGCCTCTCGTTGAGCAGTGGAGCCAGAAATTCAAATCGTTTTTTGATCAGTTCTTTCTCCATGACAGCAGTATATCATGGCAAGAAAGAGTGTAAAGTTTATTTCGTGACAGGCACTAAGTCCTCGGCGAAGCAGAGCCAGGGCATAAGAGAAATCGGTTCTTGACTCGTCGCCGCAGTCAAATTGTTTTCGGCAAATAGTGGATTGATGGCACACACCCCCCACTGGGGTAAAGGGAAAAGGGATTATGCGGGATCTGGATGAATCTTGAGGTGTTATAGCCGGTATGATGGCCTCAGTTTGCCAATCGATCCAGATGAGTTTGGAGAGAGGATATTGTCCCTTTTGGCTGCGGTATTTTTGTTTTGGGTTGCAGAAGCCGGGACATCTGCCGAAGCGGTTGGCGGGATCGGCTGCGGGGTCGCTGCGAAGTATCTTTAGCCAGTAGCGTTTATCTTGAAGCGCAAGAGGTGTATGGGAGTGAATCCACACCTGGAAGTTGTGGGGTGAGGTCTCAACCACCATGCGGCCGGGTTTCCATCGTCCCTGCGGGTAGCGATGATGACGGCAGACGAGGGGCCAGGTGAGATCGTCGGCGAGCAGGTAATGGGAAGAGTGCAGCGGCTGCATGAGGATGTGGCGGCCGTTGAGGTTCTGTGCCTTGAGGTAGGCGATATTGGAGGAGATCGGGGCAACGCACCAGAGTCCTTTTTTGAAGTCGAGAACTGCAATTCGCCAATGATTTTCAAAATAGCGTGCGAGTTTGACAAGGATTTTTTCCATAGCAGTGCCGACGGCAAGGTTTTTTTAACTGCAGGCTTTGGTGAGTCGGCCTGCAGTATAAAAGGGTTTTAGAAAGGCAGATCGTAGCCCTTCAAATAGGCAACGAGCCAATCGAGTTGTTGCATTTTGTGGGAATCGGCGCTGAGTTGGAGGAACTCTTGTTCATACCTGTCCCAGAGAATGTCATTGAGGAAGGAGAGAAGGGTCCATATCACCCAGGCGATTTTTATTTCATCGGGTTCTTTCATGTTCTTAAACCCCCTTGTGATGGTTTCAGATGAGCTCGCTTGAAGCGATGCGAACGTGCTCGGCCGAGACCTGCTGGATTTTTTCATGGGCAGCGGCGATGAGGGCCCCTCTGGCCAGGTGGTTGGCGCGCCGCAAAAGCCCACCTGAACCCTGATGGATGGCGGTTACGGCCTGATCGGCAAAAAGCGGATGGCTGATCCCTGCAATTTTCAGGTGATGGTTGAGGTAGAGCTCCATATCGGATCGAGAAATAGCCTGCAGGTGGCAGCGGGCGACAACTCTTGAGGCAAGCGGGATGGAAGTACGATAGAGGAGCAGATCGAGCAAGTTATTCTGGCCGGCAAAAATGATGGGAAGAAGAGGTCTTGAGTCTCCCTCGAACTGGGTGAGGGTGTGCAGTTCGGCAAAGACTTCAAGGCGCAGAAGCGATGCCTCATCAATAATGAGGACCGGTTTTTGTTTGCGGCCATCTGTCAGCTCAAGGATCTGGCGGCGGATAAATTTCAAAAGAGTGGCTCGGGAGTAAGTTGCGGTTTCCATTTCCAGCTCAGAGCTGAGCAAGCGGTAAAGTTCCAGGATGGAGCCGGAGCAAGCTGTGATCCAGATAGGGCGGAACTCTGAGGGGTGCAAACGGTTCAATGCCCATCTGAGAGCGGTGGACTTGCCGCTGCCGACTTCTCCGGTCACCAGGGCGATGGCTCCGAGGTTCACCGCATAGTCGAAGCGCTCTGCAACCGCGGTCACTTCCGCGGTTTGCAGGATCTGGTCCGCTTTGAGCTCGGCGGTAAAGGGCTCACGGGTAAAACCGAAAAAGGTTCGATAGAGAGGTTTCATGAGGTTTCCTCCTCGCCGGCAAAGGCCAGCCTGCCGGTGGGGATGGACTGTGGCGGGGAGCTTTCCAACACTAGACGCTGTGAATAGCGTTTGACCCGGCAGTTGGCGTTGAGGTCGAGAACCGTGAGGAAGCCATGGGAGCGCCCTTCCAGGGTAATTTCCACGCGGGCCGGATCATGGTCATGGTAGAGCAGCGTGATCTGTTTCCCAATGAGCGGTACCGGGGCTTCATAGAGCCTGCCGTTCAAGGCCACGGTGCGGTCTTTGGCAACACGTCTTCGGGCGCGTTTGCGGAAGTAATCTTCGAGGTCTTTGGGAGCGGGGCGGATACACTCCATGTGATCGGCATAGCGTTTGAGAGGGGGCTCTGCGGTCGCGCCATGGGGCCTTTTATGGTAGACATCTCGCAGCCAGCAATCGAGGGCTTCATTGAGCTCATCCAGGCAGTTGCCCTTAAAGCCGGGCAGAAATTGGGTTTGGATAGTCTTGAAGACCCTTTCCACCTTGCCCCGCCCTTCGGGCTTGTAGGGCTTGGAGTGAACCAGAGCGATGCCAAGGGAGGCGGTGATTTCCCGAAGGAGAGTGGATCTGAAGGCGGGGCCGTTGTCGACATAGAGTTTTCGCGGGAGCCCTCGTTTGAGCAGGGCACAACGCAAGGCGGAAAGAAAAGAAGGCAGGCCTTCGCTGAGATAGAACTCGGCATGAGGAATCAGGCGGCTCATGTCATCTATGAAGGCAAACAGATAGGTTTTGCGTTTTTTATCGCCCACGCGGATCATCGGTCCGTGCATGGCATCCGACTGCCAAATGTCATTGGGAAGCTCGGCTTCAAACTTGCGGCGGTCCACCGGGGCCGGACATTGCGGACGGAGCAGCCCCGCCCGATGGAGAAACCGGTAGACGGTTGCCTGAGTCAACACCTCGCCCGGCTTTAAGAGCGATCGCTGCTGCATCTCGGAGATGAGCGCATTAATAGGGCTCTCAGGCAGCTCGTGGCGCAGCCGAATGATCGCCTGGCCGGTTTCTTCATCGATGGCACGGGCCACTCCCTTATCCCTTCGGCTTTTTGGATAAAGCGCCTCCAACCGCCCTCCGGCCTTCTGGTAGACTCTTATCCACTCTCGAATGGTGGAAGCCGACAGCCGGCTGCGAGCAGAATGGGGGATCTGCCACTCTTTTTCGCACTTTTCTCGCAGCAGCCTGGCCCGTTTTGCATGACTCAAGTGGTTGCAGTTGACAAAATCACTGATGACCCCGAACCGAAATACAGCAATTTCTTTTTGTTGTTGCTCATCCATAAGGACCTCCCCTGTGTGGTTGATGGTTGCCTTGCTTTATTGCCGAAAGCCGGCTTAACTACAAAGGCACCCTTCGGTTGGGTCCGAGACGAGCACGCGAGCTCGCAGATTATATGGCTCGTGAGGCGGCACAGACTCCCCGGGCGATCAAGGAATCAAAAGCCTGCAACGGGTCATCGGAAGCGCCTGTGCCAAAATGGGTGAGGATCTGTTTCCTGAGCCCATTGAGCCAATGACGCTGCCTGGATCTAGGCAGGTCCGGCTTCCACCTGCGCTCGGTTAAGCGGTGCGCAATATGTTCACGGATGGTGGCAATGGCGGCCTGGAATCTGCTCCAGTAGCCGCTGGGGCGAGTTCTGAAAACGGTTCGGCAATCTACACATCGATATTTTCGAATCCACAAGGGTTCCGGGAAGTCATCAAAATAGGCGGTGTCAAAGCCATGAGCCCAGATGCGCCCTTTACAGCACGAGCATCTTTCGGGCCTTGGCCAGGGGTAGTTGCGGCCCAACTCAAAGAGGGTCTTGACGCATACGTCAAAAAACAATATCAATAAAGGGCCTTTTGTGAGTTTAACTCACTTTTCAACGGATGAGGGGTGCTTGTCCCACCCTTCATCCAACTTCATTGTCCAAAACAACCCCGCCTTTTCCTGTGAGCAGAATAATTCGATAATCTGCCCACTTGTGTCAAGTCATTGTGAAAAAAACACTGCTCATTGAGTCAATAGATTGTGCGAGTCTACAACTGTCCCTGACTGAGACGCTCGAAGCCAATGAAGAGGCGGAATACGGCATGTTTGAGCGCTTCTTCCACCGGGATTCTTTTATTGCGGAAGTTCCTGAGGATAGCGAGGAGGACCAAAAGGACGAATCCGCCGGTGTTTACAAGTGCCGGCTGGACCGCGACCGAGAACAATCTGAAAAAATCCTGAGCGATCGGGTCAAGACTCCGCTCCTCGCACAAGTGGATGAAATCTTGCAATATATCTGCAATGGCTTCATTCATGACATGCCCCAAAAGGAAGCAGGATATACAGAGGAAGAGCGCCGAGAAATCTTCCAGAGCGCCGTGAAACTCCTCTATCGTTGCCTGTTTTTCTTCTATGCGGAAGCACGCAGACTGCTTCCGTCCGACCCTGAAAAGCTGGAAACCTATGAGAGTCTTTCCATAGAAACCCTTTGCAGGGAAGCGCATAAACTCCAATGGAAAAAGCGCAGCGATACCGACCAATACGACCTCTGGAAGCACCTCAAGGGGCTGGTGCGGGCCGTCAACGAAGGCGACCCGGAATACGGCATCATGGGTTACGACGGCGGGCTGTTTGATGACGAGGAAGAAAAATTCCTCGGAAAACACCAGCTGCGCAACGATTTCCTTGCCAGAGCTCTTTACCTGTTGGCCTATGTCGAACCGTTGGATAACGACCCGGATAAGGAATACACCATTCCTTATGAAGACCTGGAAGTGCGGCATCTGGGGGAGCTCTACGAGAATATTCTGGAATACACCGTGCAGCTCGCCGATGCCGATCGCATACGTCGCCGGACCCAGAAGGGCGTTGAAATTCTCCTGGCTTCACAAACCGAGAAGCATAAAGGCGACACCCTGATCCACAAGGGCCAGGTCTATTTCGGTGAATCGGCTTTGGAGCGGAAACAAACCGGATCGTATTACACTCCCGAGTCGCTGGTGCGGTTTCTCAACGAAAAGACCATCGTCAATCCGTTGCGGGAAACCTTTGAAACAAAGCACCGGCAGCGTTTCAATGATTTTCTGGAACAGATCCGAAGCGGCCCCGACCTGTATTCCAAAAGAGGTGCCGCCCAGTCCGCCGCGGCGCTGGTGGAGCGGTTTGTAGACGAAGACGTCCTCCGTTTCAGAGTTTGCGACCCGGCCATGGGCAGCGGCCATTTTTTGGTGGATGCAACCAACCAGATGGCGGGGCTGGTGGTCTCCCTGCTGGAAGAAATTCCCGCGGTGGATGATTTGCGCGTCGCGGTTTCCAGTAAACCCAACGATTGGCGCCGACGCATCACCCGCCATTGCATTTATGGCGTGGACATCAATCCTTTGGCGGTGAACCTGGCCAAGTTGTCCCTTTGGCTCAACTGCTTTGCCGTCGAGCATAAGCTCACCTTTTTGGATCACCACCTGCGCCAGGGCAACAGCCTGATCGGCATTCGCTCCTTCGATCAACTGCGTGAGATCCCATTGCGAAAAAAAGACCGCCGCAAAAAGGACGAGAAACAGCTGGTCATGAATTTCGGCAACCTTTCGGCGACTCTTGCCAAAGCCGCCGAAAATCTCGCTGCCATTACCGCGATAGATGAAGATGATACCGATGCCCAAAAGAGCGTTTTTGATGAGGTGCAGGAAAGCGCATCAAAAAGACTGAAGCCACTGGCCGATCTCTTTACCGCTTACCTCATGGATGGCGACATTGGCCCCGGCGCATATCGGACCCTCTTCACTCATCTTGCCTCCGGCAAGACGGTAGAGGATCTCACCCATGATGAACTGCGGGAAACCTGGGAATCGGTGGAAGGTTACCGTGACTGGCATGAATTCTATCACTGGCCGTTGGAATTTCCCGATGTCTTTGGGCCGGGAACAGCTGGGGGATTTTCGGCTACTGTGGGTAATCCGCCGTGGGACGTCTTGCAGCCAAGCACTCAAGAGTTCTATTTGTTCTATGATCCCGATTTTCGCAAATATAAAAAGCAGGAAGCAACAGAGGTTATTAAATTACTAAAAAAAGCACATCCTAAGATTTATGAAAAGTGGTCAACTTACGAAAACAAATTCCGACAAAGTTCCGCGTACTTTAAAGAACCACTGGCCTACTCATATCTTCAGAGAGGAAAAATTGACCTGTACAAAGCATTTCTTGAGAGATCCTTTGCTCTCCTTAATAGGAAAGGTAATTTGGGCATTCTGATTCCAAGTGGAATCTACACTGACCAAAGTTGCCAGCAACTTCGCCAAAACTTTTTTTCAAAAAGCCTTCTATCGTTTTTATATTGCTTCGAAAATCGTTGGCCTACTAGCTTCAATGCTGTCGATGGAAGGTTTAAATTTGTAGCATTCGGGTGCCAAAAAGGAGGGAAGACTAAAAAGTTTAAGTGTGCTTTCATGCAGCATGATCCCGAGAGACTGATATCAATAGACGCTAGCCCTATCATGATATCAATTGAACAAATTCGGAAGTTTTCCCCAAACTCCTTAAGCTTGATGGAATTTACATCACCGCACTCTCTCGAGATAGCATCGAAAATCTACGCCGATTACCCCTTGTTAGGCGAGACATTGCCAGATGCCTGGAATGTGAAGTTCCTACAAGAACTAAACATGACAAGCGGCGTAAACCTCCTATCAACTGAACCTACAGAGTGCCCACTGTATGAAGGTAAGATGATTTGGCAGTTCAACAGCTTCTATGACGCTCCACAATACTGGGCTGACCTTGAAAGTGCTTTGGGAAAAATGAAGGTTCCGTCGCCCCTATTACCACGCGTGGTTCATAGGAGGATTGCGCGTAGCACAGACGAGAGAACGCTAATTTCCACTGTGATTCCAAATAAAACTTTAGCTGAAGTAAATTGCACTGTAATCTGGGTCTCAGATGAGCACGAGCACCGAGCGTCGATAAATTCTTATCTATGTGGCTGTCTCAATAGTTTTGTTTTGGATTTCATCCTGAGACATAAAATAACAACCACGTTGAATATGTTTTTCTTGGAGACTTTGCCAGTGCCACGCGATCCACAGGTCATTTCAAATGGTTTTGAGGCTATAGTATCGAGGACACTTCGATTGTTGTGCACTACCAACTTTTTCTCTGAGTACTGGAAGTCCGTATTTTCTGAAACTTGGCAATTGCCCAGCTTTTGGTATCCCCCATCAGACTCTCTGGACTACGGCCCCGCTCACGAACAAGAAATTCGCCACCGATTAGCCGAAGAAGCGAAAAGCCTCACTCACGAATGGGGACCGCACTGCGGAGTCCATGACCGGCTACCTGATCGGCGCGACACCGGCGATCGGGCGCAGCTGCGTGCCGAAATCGACGCTTATGTGGCGCATCTGTATGGTCTCAGCCGCGATGATTTCGCCTATATCTTGGACACCTTTCCCGTTCTCAAGCGCAAGGAGGAGGCGGCCTTCGGAGAGTTCATGTCTAAACGCAAATGCCTGGAGGAATACGACCGGATCGGGCGGGTTCTTGGGCGAATCGGCTGAAGCGAGTCATCAGATGGTATGCTGAAATTTTTCCCGGAGGTATGATTAATAAAATAGGAGAAAGCCATGGCCGTGCGACTGCATCCGCACGCTCGTGAACGCATCAAGGAACGAGGAGCTACCGAGGATGAAGTGACGGCAACCTTGGAATACGGCGAACGATTCCCCGCCAGGTTCGGGCGAACGGGGTTTCGAAGGAATTTTCGCAGTAGCGCAAAAGACACCTTTATTGTTCTTCCCTCACCCCGGCCCTCTCCCTGAGGGAGAGGGAGACCACCCCCGGGGCCAAGTGTGGGTAACTATCAGCTGAGGGAGAGGGGGAACAGAGCCCGCTCAAGGTGAGTTTTAGGGAGGTTGAGCACCATGAGATTCAGTTACGACCCCCGGTACAACATTGCCACCATTCGCTTTCAGTCTAAATCTTCGGGAGTCGAGTCCGTCAAGGTCAGCGATGAGCTGATTGTGGATATGGCCCCTGACGGAACCATATATGGGATCGAATTGCTGAATGCAAACGAACAACTTAACCGTGAAGATATGGGAAAACTCCTGATTGCGAACGAGGCAACCGGTGAGCAGGTAGAGGTGCCGTTGTCGATATGAGCCTCAGGCGCAAGGAAGCATCATGGTTTTTCAATACTATCGAGACAATGATATGCTCTACATAAAACTTGCCGAAGGGACCAGCACCGAGTCCGAAGAGGTTGCCCCCGGTATCGTGCTTGACTTTAACGAACACAATCAGGTGATCGGCGTCGAGATTGAAGATGCGAGTAAATTCATTGATCTGTCACGATTGGAATTGAAAGCCCTGCCCATAACCAGCCTGACACTGAGCGAGCCGACGTATGTACAGAAGTAATCATTCAGTCCCCCCTCACCCCGACCCTCTCCCTCAAGGGAGAGGGAGTCCTGAACCCCGGGTCTTCCCTCAAGGAAGAGGCGGTCTCGATCCCTGGCTCTTTTCTTCATGGCAGAGGGAGTTTCGAGCCTCGGGTCTTTCCCTCAAGGGAGAGGGAGTTTGCGATCCCATGTTGCTCCGCCAAGAGATGGGGTTTGAAATCCCGGGTCTCTTTGCCAAGGGAGAAGGAGTTTTGAATAAGGCTCTCTCCACCAAGAGAGACAATGCTGGTGAATTAGGGGTTCCCTCTCCCTTGGGGAGAGGGTTAGGGTGAGGGGAAGCGGGGGAGAGAAAAACAGTACTGGACCTTAAGTCAACCGCATTAACCGAGAGAGAGACGAATAGTAAGCACATGGAGAAGAATATGAACGTTACCTGGAAGGATCATGTCGTGAGCACACCCGATGTGCTTAGAGGCAAACCTCGCATCAAAGGCACCAGGATTCCGGTGAGCCTAGTGCTTGGTTATCTGGCATCGGGTTCTTCCCATGAGGAGATCATCCGTGAATTCCCTGATCTCACCCCTGAACAGATCATGGCATGCCTCGATTATGCTCGAGAGTTGGCGGAATTTGAGGTGGCCGTCTGATGGGGCTGAAGTTATTTGCAGACCATTGCGTTCCCTCAACCGTGATAACGTCATTAAACGATGCAGGTCACGAAGTGCTGAAGCTCAGAGAGCACATCCCTCAGGATGCGCCGGATCAAGTGGTAATTGCAAAAGCTCAGGAGCTGAGTGCAATCCTGATTTCTTTAAACGGCGACTTTATTGACATCGTGACTTATCCTCCAGGCAACTACAACGGCATCATTGCGCTTCAGATAAGAAATCACCCTCGATCTATCAATGCAATCATGAACCGATTGACTGTCTATCTCTCTTCCCAGCCGGACATGGCCCATTACCAAGGAAAGCTGTTTTTGGTGGAGCCGCACAGGATCAGGATACGTGCCTGATCTGAGCCGGCTGTCTCAAAAATTGGGAGTTCTTGAACCATGGCAAAAATAGCTGAGGTCGTCAAACTCAGAACCGGTTACGCAAATTTCGTGGAGTTGAAAAGTGCCTTTGAAGAGGCCCAGGAAAATGCCGAAAGAATGGCCATGTATCGGCCGACCAAAGCCCACCGGCAAGCTTTCGAGCGCATCTGCAAAGGCATCTATCAGCCAACCGACAAGAAATTCTACCTGCTGAGCGGCTCTTACGGTACGGGTAAATCGCATCTTTGCCTGATGACCGCCAATTTCTTGAGCCGTTCAAGCGGCGCCCCAGAAATTGCCGGTTTCTACGAAAATTACTCCAAACTGGACCCCGACAAAGCCAAGATGCTCAAAAATATCCGCAAAGACGGCCAATACCTGGTGGCCATCTGCGATTATTATTCGGGGAAAAAGTTCGAAGATGTGGTGCTCAAGGCGATCTTTGAAGCCTGTGCCGCTAGAGGACTCGATGCCGGCGTGCAGAC
>NZ_JAIBKA010000049.1 GCF_022603395.1 Desulfoferrobacter suflitae | reverse complement strand
TGAGCTCGATGAGTATCCATGGGCCGGCCACAGCGTCATTCTTGGAAATGTAACAAATCCACTGATACCGCATCCGGCGACTAGCGCCGCTTGGCCTGGGTATTCGATGGCAACCGATCGACCGGACGTAAAGTCGTTGGCTGAGAAGACGATTGAGGATGTACTTATCCTTTTGGGCGGCAACGCCAAAGAAGCTCGCACCAAGTACCGTAGTTTCGTGAAAGACGGGATCAAGCAGGGCGTGCGACCTGAACTACAAGGCGGCGGATTGATCCGGAGCGCTGGTGGGGACACGGCAGGGCTTCTTGGCAGGAGTAAGGAAGCTCGTCAAAAGGGCGATGAGCGGATACTGGGCAGTGGAGAGTTTGTGACTGAAGCTTTACAAAGAGCCGGCCATTCGTATGGCCTGCAATCCTATGGGAAGCCGCCCCTGTCAAGCTTGCTGGATAATGTGTCGGACATCTTCGGCGTGGCAGCCAAGGAACTGAAGGGCGGTAGTCGTAGGAGGACGCTCCTGGATGCCCGCTCCGTTGCTGCCTACCTTGCCGTCCGGCAGTATGGATATAAAGGGGTGGAGGTTGCCGAGGCATTGTCACTGAGTTCGCCAACGGTGAGTAGAATTGTGGAAAATGGTCAAAAGATCCTTGACAACAACAGAGAGCTCGCTGTACGTTTGCAG
>NZ_JAIBKA010000048.1 GCF_022603395.1 Desulfoferrobacter suflitae | reverse complement strand
GGCGAGGGTGTTCGACATAGTACGCCTTCTTGGGCAGGAGGTAGTGCTCCTGCCCATCCTCAAAGCCCCGCTCCGAGCGGGGTTCGTTTCAGTCTTTTAGCGACACAGTTCCTTCCTGAACTTTCTTGCCAGCGGATACAAGTAAACGTCCTTGATTCGGCCATGGGCCAGGTGCTTATGCCCTCTTTTGGCGATGCCTTTGGTTTGGCCAACCAGAATCCAGTTGACGGCTTTGTAGCAAGTCCCTCGAAACCGGTCTTTTTCCACAAAGGTCTCGAGCAGATGGATCGGGTAGTGATAGGTCTTAAGCCAATCAGAGGAAATCCTTTTGATGCAAAGAGCCAATACCTTCGAGGCCAGACACTTGATATCGATCCAGGGAAGCACGAGAAATCTGATCACGCCTTAGGCGTGATTGACTATCAGATGGAGGTTGTTCTTCCTTGCTGTTGTATCCCAACCGATGAAAAGATCTCTGGATCCAACCTTCCAGGCACCGGAGCCCCAGCCAAGACAGGCCACCGGCCGATCTTCTAAGAAAGCGATGTACTTGAGATGAGCTCCGATCACGCCAAGGGCGTGACCGGTAACCCAAATAATGATGCCTGTCTATGAGGCTGTTGTAGAGGGGCTCAAGGGGGGTGTTCCGAACCAGGTGCAGAGTCGGTTCAGGGAAATCGGAGAGCTTGCCTTGCAGGAGGCTTTGATCTACAGGCACCCGGG
>NZ_JAIBKA010000047.1 GCF_022603395.1 Desulfoferrobacter suflitae | reverse complement strand
TGCTAAGTCTCACAATATTTGACTCTGAGAGTCCCAGTTTAGATGAAGATGTCCTCCCCCACAAGTTGGTGGGAGCTTGTGAGGGAAGACGTGAGTATTTTAGCAGTCTTGTAAGCCGTCGATCATTTCAACAGCCTCACGGAAGTTGCAGCATTTGACGGCCATGACCATGTCGATGGGATTGAAGTTTTTCTGGCACCGGAAGCACCGGGCCAGGTTGGTTTTGGGGTTGGTGGCGGTTTGAAACTCAGAGCACAGGGGGCATAGAAAGCGAAAATACCCGTCTGATACTTTGCAGGGGATGCGCAGAAAATCAGAGATGAGCCGGGAGATGGGGATCTGATTACGCAGTATCCGGAGTTTTTGCTTGGAATAGAGCTTTGTCATGATGTCTTCTCCTAGGGAAGGCGGAATTCGGCCATGGTGTCGGTGACCAGGGCTTCGTTGATCTTGTTGAGATTTTGGGCGGCGGCATTGAGGAGGCAGGCGGTAGCGATGTTATTAATCTGCCTTGGGATGCCGCTGGCATAGTCATGGATGAGGGATTTGGCTTCGGGCTCGAAGACCTTCTCGTTGCTCCCCGCGAAACGCATCCTGGAGTCGATATAGGAGGTGGTCTGGTCCGAGGTTAAGGCGCCGAGGTGACATCGGACGGTGATTCGGTTGACAAGATCGCTAAGAGAGGCACGGGCAAGGAGCTTGGCGAGGGGCTCCTGACCGCTGAGGACGATCTTTACGGGAGTATCGGT
>NZ_JAIBKA010000046.1 GCF_022603395.1 Desulfoferrobacter suflitae | reverse complement strand
CCCTTTGCTCCCTGTGGTCTGCTCACTCGCCCCAATGGTTTCGATAAGAAACGACAAAGACTGACTTTTTGCTGCTTCAAAAGCTGCTCCGAGCTCAAATACCAGGCGCTACAAGGCCTGCAGAGTCGTTATGATATTGCCTCCTGTCCTCATCGAAATAACCAAAACGGCTATGTCGCCCATATGGCCATCAAAGACCACCCCCGATTGACCAATGAAATCCCCAGGGGCTCCAAGCGTTACAAAGAAATTAAGAAAATCCGTTCCGCATCCGAAAGAGCCAACTCCACTCTCAAAGAAGATTTGAAAATCCTTGACAAACCCCGTGTGATCGGCAGCTTCAGAGCCGGCATACTCAATCAGATCGCCGCCATCGTGCTCTTGCTCACTCGCGCTTTCAACTTTATTGTCAAAACCACTTGTCTATTTAGAAAACTGTCTCAAACCAATGATCCGGCCATCAAGGCCAAACTCAGACCTCTCTCCGAGGCGTAGGCTCTACGAGCCGGAGGCCATCCATCGCTAAATCTATTCATAACCTCATTCAGATGGAGTAGCCTCCACGGTCTTGCTTTCGGTTTATTTGCTCAGTTCTCACACAAAAAAGATCGTTCGCATCAGTGCGCCCTGGCACTTTTCACCATCGGCGCAAACGCCGGTGCTCGCCCAAATTCAAGCCCTGTAGCCCCTTTTTCCAGGTATTTCTTCAGCGCCACAAACTTCCAGATACCCTCCAGCAACCCTGTCATCAAAAATTTGCTCCCGTAGGCAGCTTCCGCCGCGACTTATTAAATCTCCTCA
>NZ_JAIBKA010000045.1 GCF_022603395.1 Desulfoferrobacter suflitae | reverse complement strand
TCGCCGGACAGGCTTTACCGCAAGTGCAATTCCCGCGCTCGGTTTGGGAAAAGGACTGGGTGGTCTACAGCAAACCTGGGATGCAGGGAGCGGAGAGGGTCCTCCAGTACCTCGCGCGCTACGTGCACCGAGTCGCCATCACCAACAGTCGCATTCTCTCCATAGAAGGTGGCCAGATCCGGTTTCGCTACAAGGACTCCCGGGAAAAGGCCTGGAAGATGATGAGCCTTCCGGCCGAGGAATTCATCCGAAGATTTCTCCAGCATGTGCTTCCCCGAGGATTCCACAAGGTGCGCTACTACGGCTTCCTCGCTCCCTCCAATCGCCGCCGGCTGCAGAAGGCTCAACAACTCCTGGCAGACTGCCGGATCGAACCGGGGGTGCCGACGGTGCTGGAGCCAACGACCTCCCACCCTCCGCAGGAAGCCAGGTTGTGCCCGTCCTGCAAAACCGGCCGTCTTCGGTTCCTCCGAAAAGTCCCGCGAAAAGAAAGGGCACCGCCATGACAACCGCCCGGCATGACGCATTCGATTCAGTTCCCACCGACGCGCTTTGCCACGACAGGGGAGCTGCGTCCCAAATCGGGAAAAGAACCGCAATCGCACTATTCAAGGCCTCGCCTCCGCCATTTCTTCTCTTCCCCGGACCCGTTCCCATGGCCATAGCCGGGCATTTCACACTTGAATTCGACAGCATTTTTCTCCATAGTGAACCCACCGAGTTGCCCCTTGTCCATTGAATCCTCATAGACCGACGCTCCCCCGGCTAACGCGAAGCGGTTCAGCGCAACTCGACTTTTTGCGTCGGCTTCGCGACGCAAAAACTCTTAACCGTT
>NZ_JAIBKA010000044.1 GCF_022603395.1 Desulfoferrobacter suflitae | reverse complement strand
TTTCGCACCAAGTCACCCTTCAAGCTTGTTTTATTAGAAACTAAAAATCTAAACGGCGTCCCCTATTCCAGGGCTGAAGGCGGGCGCCGGTTTCCTGTTTTGCCTGCTCGGCAGCCTTGCGTGTCGCCGCCCGCAGGTCTTCCTTTCTCATCACGATTCCCTTGCCGTCTGTACTCATCACCAGGATATCCGATGTTTGTTCAGCTCCCTCAGTTTTTCGGCCCGAGTAAAATGTCTCGAAATCCCGAGCTGCGGCAACTGCGATCTCCTGCATCTGGCGCTTCGGAATTTTACCGCCCGTGGTTTTCTTAACGTCGGCTACTGCTTCATCAAAGGAATGCCGAGCGATCTGTTCAACTGCTCGATACCTTAGCCCATGTGAGTATTTGTCCGGGGCAAGGTTAAGCTCTGCATCCAGTGGAAATTTGCTCTCAATCCCGGGGGCACCGTAACCTTTGCGTCTAACCTTTACGTCGCCGAAGATTGTCGCCAGGGTGCGTTCACAATTTTCACGACAATCAGCCAAATGGGTGCCGTCTGGCGCAGTCAACTGCTTTCTACGCGGCTCCCGCAAAGCACGTAGATCCAGATGAGCCTGTATCAAGCGCCGCAGTAATTCGTTTCCCATTCGGCAAATCAGGTCTTCTATCCGGCCATGCTCCATAGCTGCCGTGCTTTCATCGCAAAGCGCACTGATCAGTGATTCAAACTGCTGACAAGGCAAATCGAATACTCCGAATAAGTCATCAAGATGACCGGTTTGAATCATATGAGGTCTCCTTTGGGTTATGGGTTGGCGGGATACCATCCCATAATGGAGACAAAATGTCCAGTCCCTTGATATCAATCCAAATTATGATCAGCTACTGCCTTTCAAGCTGTCGTTCTAAAAGAGCCGCACCC
>NZ_JAIBKA010000043.1 GCF_022603395.1 Desulfoferrobacter suflitae | reverse complement strand
CCTTGTGAAGCAACCTTTTCCAACTTCCGCACACGGCTTGGTGAAACCCTCTACAACGAAATCCTCCACGTCCTGATAGACATCTTTCACCAGCTTGAAATGGTGACCTTCAAAGTCCTGGCTCACGACGGAACCCTCTATCCCAGCTGGGCCCGCTACCGCGGCTGTACGTACTTTTGCGATAAATGTCCAAACATCACCGTGGAAAATGTTCTAGAAAAAGTCAGATCGCGCATCCTTTATCGCCTAAATTCCGCCGGGAGCGGAACGGAAAGCTCCTTGGGCAGCGAAGCCCGCGTCTACGCCGAGTGTCCCAGTGATCGATTTCCTGAAGATGTCAAAAAACCCAAAATTGAGCTGTTCGCTTTCAAACTTGCCTTCTCCGATGGACAGCCTTCCTTGGAGCAGCAGAATACCGCCCATCTTTTCGGCGTTGCAGAAGAGCTCCAAAAACAGCACCTCTGTATCCAGACTCTACGTTCCAACATCTTGAACATAAATCCTGATACCGGCTCCATTGCTATATGCTGCCCCAAACTGCCCAAGGATACCCATGCCCGCATCGGGGTAAGAAGGGACCCCCAAAATCCGGATAAAAAACAGAAGATCTTCGGCTATAATGCGGTCTTATCCACCTCCGTTGAATTGAATCTCAGAATCGAGCTCCCCGTCGCTGTCTCCACCATCCCAGGCAATGCCGAGGAAGGAAGTCTCATTATCACCAATAAAAAACAAATTCATGCCCACCACAACTGCCAAACCAAAATTGATATCGCCGATGCCAAGTATGACATCACCGAAAATTACCAGTATGTTCGGGATGATGGCTCAATTCCCATTATCGATTACAACCGCAGAAATGAAAATTTATCCAAACAGGCTCTCCTCGATCGAGGCTACGACCAGAACGG
>NZ_JAIBKA010000042.1 GCF_022603395.1 Desulfoferrobacter suflitae | reverse complement strand
TCCTACGTCCCACAATATTTGATTTGAACAGTCCCAAGTAATCTGATCCCGCCTATCCCGCTATACCTCGCCATGCTTTTGCACTTTACCCTGCCTACCCCGCGCGCCGGGCGCTAACCGGTCCCAAGACCACGCCGGATAACGGCTGGGCATCAGCGGGGGCGCCGAAGCACCTCCGGAATGTCAACATTACTGGTTGTCGCAGCGCCACGAGCCTCGCCGACCACCTGCAGGCCATGGCTCGGCTGCAAGATCTATTCTGCTGATGACGATGCAGACTCCAGTTCAGAGGCTTTCTTCAGAGCCCATTCAATGGCTTCGTTGTCAAATCCTGGCCTTGAGCGCATAAAAGCGGCCGCCTTTCGGTAGTACTCAGCGGCCATCCTATTCTGCCCCTTGGCTTCATAGACCGTTGCCAGTCTGTCGAGCCCGTCAACATCGTCCGGATATTGCTCCAATAGCTTGTGACACTGAGCTTCCGCTTCGTCCAGTTTCCCGGCTTGGATGAGATCAATGACACTATTCGATAGGTTGTCCAACTCCTCCATTTGGGCATGGATCTGTTTGAAGACATCTGAAGGAGCCTGCGGCGGCCGTGTCGCTGAGACCTGTTCGCGCAACAAACAGCATTTTTTGTACTTCTTTCCACTTCCACAAGGGCAGGGCGCATTGCGGGATATCTTACTCATGGGTAACGCAACTCCTTTGTTGAAAAACCGTTGCCAAACATAGCATCTGGCGCGTCGGGCGCCGGCGGTTTTGCGCTTGCGGGCGGCGCCAGGTTGGAGTAAACGAACGGCTTTTTCGGAAACCTCTTCGATCATGACTATTCGCTCAAGTGGGAGACGCCATGTTTGCTCCATTTACCCGCTCAGATATTAGAAAATACAGCTTGAATGTGCTGCGAAACAAGATCCGCTGCGGTTTGCCCTCCTGCCCCGTCTGCAATACTCAACCG
>NZ_JAIBKA010000041.1 GCF_022603395.1 Desulfoferrobacter suflitae | reverse complement strand
TCGAGACTGTTCTCAGTGAATAGGGGACGCTGTTTCATATTTCCACTTACTGCAAACGTATGGTCAGCTCTCTGTTGTTGTCAAGGACCTTTTGACCATCTTCCACAATTCTACTCAGCGTTGGCGAACTCAGTTTCTAAGGGGGCGGGCCAAACTATGTTCACCAAACCATTGCATTTGTATTCCAAAGGAATAAGGGACGTTGGTAGTTTGGTTAGTTTATTCATGCAGGGCGGGATAGATCACTAAGACCTTTGCTCCCTTTTTCGCCGCATGATGAACGCTTACCCGCTTAACCCCCAACATTTTGGCAACGTCGGTTGTTTTATGCCCCTCGTAGCAGTGAGGATCAGGTCTACACATTTGACATTTTGGAACCGCTAAGACGCCAAGGACGCTAAGGAACGCTAAGGATTTTGTTTTTTCCTGAGCGGGGAAGACCGCTCAGGAAAAGATTCAGCAGCTATCAGGGGTCAGACCGAGTCAAGTAGTTGGATTTTCATAACAAGCATCACAAAACGAGGCGCTTTTTGATCCTTAAATTGCTTAGGGGTCGGACCGAGTCAATTGACTGAATTACCGTGGAAAGCTGTCCAAGAGCAGGCGTTTTTTGCTCTTAGAGCCGCCATTTTGGCCTTCAAATGGGGGGCGATAAAGCCTTGGGAGCTTTTAGTTCGGTTAGTGTGTTAAGTTCGTTTAAAGATGGAGACAAACATCAACTCGTTCGAAAATAGGCGGTTTTTCCCGAATAATCGCAGACCAATTTGATATCGGACAGTATGTCTTCAAAACCGATCGGGAAGGGAACGCTGTCATCATCCAGAAGTATGGCTTTCGCTCTTATGGTAAAGGGGTCACCCATTAAAAGGCTCCGGGTCTGCTCTTGACTCTTTTGCCTTTCCGGTCAAACGGGGTCTGGCCAAGCTACTCGTTTTTGGTTCTTCGTTCTTGGTTGTAGGTTTCGATACAGCTCCACCAACTCGGTTACAAGGGAGTTT
>NZ_JAIBKA010000040.1 GCF_022603395.1 Desulfoferrobacter suflitae | reverse complement strand
AAATGAAAGACTGTTTCCCTTGATATTTTTCTTTGATACTGAATCAGGCTATAGAGATTGGTATCAGTTTCTTGATGATGTAGAAATTGGACATGGCTGGAATCCACGAGGATGGTATAAAAGAATACAAGATTGGCGTTTTGAAAAATTTGGCGGAGTGCAAGGTTACTTAGATTTGTTACGCTCCAAAGGTCTCTCTTGAAAAGCTAACCCCTCGGTTGATCGGACCAGGTTTTCTCCGCTGCGCTACGCAAACCCGTCCGCTCACCTTTATGTTCGGCAGCGAGACGTAGACTGGATGCAGCGCGTATTGGGCATAGTCCCTGATTGCCTCCCAAGGCGGCCATGCGTATGATAAAGCTGATAGAATCAACGAAGGAGGTCGTCAAACATGTCGCTTACTGAATTATTCCCGGCCATAAAGATGTTGCCACGAGCTGATAAGCTGCGCCTGATGCAGTTCCTCGTGATTGACTTGGCGCAAGAAGAGGGCGTGCCGCTGCTCACAGCGGATGCCGAGTATCCGATATGGACGCCGTTGCACGCATTCGAGGCCGCGGATACGCTGCTACAGATGTTGAAAGCGCATGAGGTCGAAAAATGACAACACCTGTGCGTTTTACATACGGTGACACAGACGCAAGCCGTCGAGGAAGGAATCTCTTAGCACACTTGTCGATCACGCTACACCACGGAACCCATGCGGTGACTGTTCCGGGGTTGCTGGACACGGGCTCGACTGTCAATGTACTTCCATATAACGTTGGTGTTCAGTTGGGCCTGGTATGGGATCAGCAGCCGACACGAGTGCACTTGACGGGAAATCTTGCTCGATTGCCAGCACGGGGGGTGATCATCACGGGTCAAGTGGCCTCGTTTCCGCTGGTAGAACTCGCGTTCGCGTGGACGCAATCTACAGAGGTTCCAGTGATTTTGGGGCAAGTCAACTTTTTCATGGAATTCGATGTTTGCTTCTTCGGATCACAGGCGGCGTTTGAGATCAATCCAAAGCACAAGGCAAATTGAGGCACTCAAGTCAGGCTACCAGCCTCGGGAAATACATGCCCTTA
>NZ_JAIBKA010000004.1 GCF_022603395.1 Desulfoferrobacter suflitae | reverse complement strand
AATCGTTTTTTGATCAGTTCTTTCTCCATGACAGCAGTATATCATGGCAAGAAAGAGTGTAAAGTTTATTTCGTGACAGGCACTTAACAGCAATATTCCACTTTCTGGCAAGGGGCATACACAGCGGCCCGCAGCCGCATATACCGCCTAATCAGAGCCTGTCGGCAGGACTCTGGACTCCCATTCCGCCTTTGTTCAGAACATGGGTGTAAATCATAGTGGTCTTCACGTCCTGGTGGCCCAAGAGCTCTTGGACAGTGCGGATGTCGTGGCCCGCCTCCAATAAATGTGTGGCAAAGGAGTGGCGAAGCACATGAGGGCCGACGACCTTGTTGATCCTCGCCCTTTTCGCCGCTTCCTTGACCGCCCTCTGCAAGACAGTCTCATCTATGTGGTGCCGCCTCTCGATCCTCGTTCTGGGGTCAATCGAGCGCTTCCTGGAAGGAAAGACATACTGCCATGCCCAGTCCCGGTCGGCATGAGGGTATTTTCTCACCAGTGCAAACGGAAGGTAAACGTTCCCAAACCCTTCCCTCAAGTCCTGCTCATGAAGTGCCTTGACTCCCACGAGATGCCTCTGCAAAGGCTCGATCACACAAGTCGGCAGCATGGTGACCCGATCCTTCTCCCCTTTGCCGTCCCTGACAAGGATTTGTCTGTAACCAAAATCCACGTCCTTGACTCTAAGTCGAATGCACTCCATCAATCGCAGTCCGGCCCCGTAGAGGAGTTTGGCCATGATCCATTTTTCATCTTGCAGCCCATTGAGCAGGGCCTTCACTTCAGTTCGAGTCAAAACAACAGGAAGTTTTTTCGGCTTCTTTGCCCAAATGACGTCTCCAAGCTCTCCAGGGTCCTTGTGAAGGACTACCTTGTAGAGAAAAACCAGCGCACACAGGGCCTGGTTGTGAGTGGAAGAAGCCACGTTCTTTGCGGAAGCAAGATGGGACAGGAAGTGGTTGATTTCAGAGCTTCCCATTTCAATGGGGTGGCGTTTCTTGTGGAACAGGATATATCGCCTGATCCACTGAATGTAGGCTTCCTCGGTTCGTATGCTGTAGTGGCGCAGTCTGATGGCCGCCCGCACCTGATCGAGCAGGCGCGGCTGCTGGTGATCCCGATCGGCGGATTGACAAGAGCTCATCATGAGTGACCTCCCGTTTGTGAGAGGAGAAGGGCGATTAAGAACACCCTTACCTAAGAAGAGGACCCCGCGTCAAGTGGAAACGGCGTGCAAGACGTCATGAAGAGTGCCATATCTATTAAGGACGGATCCCTTTATTTCTGTCTTCTGGATTCCCGCTTAAGGATTGCGGGAATGACGGAGGGCGGGACGGACCGTGAAATGAGGCTTTTCACCCTAAGACCGGATAGGTGTACAGCGAAGAAGAGTGCGCGGCGCTCAGCTATGATGGGGACGGCGTATGGTTCTGCAGGCGAGCTTCACAGCGGTCGATCAGCCGCCGAGATAGAGCTTTTGCACCGCGGGGTTGTTGAGGAGCTTAGCGGCCGGTGCCCTCGAGCCGGTTCATGCCCTGTTCCAGCACGTAGCCGCGGTGGGAAACGGAGAGGCCCTTGCGGGCGTTTTGTTCCACCAAGAGAAAGGAGACCTTACGCCGATTCATTTCGAGGATGCGGTCGAATATTTCTTCCACCATGAGCGGGGCCAGTCCCGGCGACGGCTCATCGAGGAGCACCAGCTGCGGCCGGCACATCAGCACCCGGCCGAGCTCCAGCAGCCGTTCCCAGCCGTAGCTCAGCTCATCGGCGGGCCGCTCCGCCAGGTGTTCGAGCTTCATCAGCTGCAAAATTTCATCGGCCCGCCGGCGGTTTTCCCGTTCCTGCCGGCCGATCAGCCGCGGGCGGAAGAAAACCGACAGAATATTTTCTCCCTGCTGGTCCGGGGCCACCGCCAGAAGATTCTCCCGCATCGATAGAAAAGGCAACACCCGGACCTGCTGAAAAGTGCGGGGCAGGCCCAGGCGGCTTATCGCATCGTGCGGCAAGTCTTGAATCGGCTTGTCCTGAAACAGCACCCAGCCGCTGTCCTCCTTATAGAAGCCGGTTATGATGTGAAGCAGGGTAGACTTGCCGGAACCGTTCCGTCCCACCAGTCCGGCCACCTGATTGTCCCCCAGATCGAGGCTCACGCCGGCAACCGCCGTCAGGCCGCCGAAGCTTTTGCTCACGTTTTCGACTCTAAGCACCTTGCCTCCTGCGAAATTCGGCAACGAGCCCCTCGGGGCGCTTCAACATGAGCAAAACCGGGACGAGCCCGAACAGCATTCCCTGGAGAGGCGCGACGTAGCGGCCGAGGTCTCCCGGGATGGGCGGAAAGCGCAGCGATTCCTGGAAAAACACCACCAGGCAGGCCCCCAAAAGCGGCCCCCGGGCAGATCCCTTGCCGCCCAGCACCACGCACAGCAGCACGATGAGGTGATAGAAAATTCCAATTCCGTCTGAGGCAGAACAGATCCAAGACCTGGAAATAACCGACCATTCATTTGACCCAGTTGAAGACTTCGATGCGGAGGGGTTACTGGAGCAGGCTTTCGATGTTGTTTACGCTGACCCCATTGATATGAAAATATGGTTTTCCGCAGGGCAGGCACCGTACATTCCACCTTTTCAATGAAGCCGAAGTAGCCGCCTCGGAAGAACCGGCAAGAGAAGAGATCGCCGTCCCCGCCCACACCCGGCAAAAGCCCGAACGAAAACCTCTTCCCGACCACCTGCCTCGAGTGGAAGTCATTGTGAATATTGCCGAGGAGGAGAAAGTGTGTGGCTGCGGGACTCCTCTTTCCAGGATCGGGGAGGAAGTATCGGAAAAGCTCGATATCATCCCCGCCAAGGTCCAAGTTTTTCGCACCATTCGCCCCAAGTACGCGTGCAAGGGCTGCGAGGGGGGTGGAAAGCGAAGGAGGAGCGGTTAAAATCGCCGAGCCTCCTGCCGAGATGATCCCCAAGGGCCTCGCCACCGCCGGCACTCTTGCCTATGTCGCCACGGCAAAATATGCAGACGGAACCCCACTCTACCGTCTGTCTAAGATCCTCGATCGCTATGGGATCCGGATTCCCCGCTCCACCATGGCCTCCTGGATGGTGATGGTCTCGGATCGGTGCCGCCTGATCATGGAATTTTTTCAAGGCATGCTTAAATCAGGAATCCTCATCAATGCCGACGAGACTCCCGTACAGGTTCTAAACGAACCCGGCCGTGCCAACACCGCCAACTCCTGCATGTGGGTTTTTAGAGGAGGAGATCCTGAGAAGCCGGTCGTGCTCTTCCATTATGCCCCCACAAGGTCCGGTGGGGTCCCAAAGGAAACCCTCGCGGGCTACCAGGGATATTTGCAAACGGATGCCTACTCGGCCTGTGAGCAGTTCGAGAAGAAGGGATCTCCGATTATTCTGGTCGGATGCATGGCGCATGTGCGCAGAAACCTTGTCAAAGTCATCGATGCTCGGGGAAAGGGAGCCAAAAAGAACGGGAGCGCCGAGGTCGCTCTCGAATACATCCGCAAGTTCTACCTTATTGAAAAGATCGCCCGCGAGCAGGACCTCAGTCCGGAAGAGATTTTGGCACTGAGAAAAGACAAAGCCGAGCCGATCTTAAAAGAGTTCAAGGTTTGGATGGACAAGCGCTACCTGGAGACCCCTCCTAAGGGGCTTCTCGGAAAAGCTCTGAGTTATGCTCGTAACGACAAACGAAAATTGACCATCTGTGATAACCGAATTTTGACCACCCCTGAGCCGTGTGTGGTCATGATAAGGGGTGATCATCCTGCGTTGTGTTGTGGAGGGGGGCTGATGGAATGGAGACCGTTCAAGAGGGAATTCGTCTTTCCCGGGCTGCTTGCCTGCATTTCAATCGGGGACGAACGGGAAGTCCGCAGCTTCGCCCCGTACTCCTGCCTCATGCCCACAGCGCGTCCCGCCGGTTTGATCTGCATTGCATCTTGAAGGTTGCGATTTGCGGGCTTAGTTTTAAAGCATCGGCAACGAGTTCATGAAGGACTCTTAAATCCAACGAAAGGAGTAGTCACAATGGAAGGAAAACACGAACACCGGCATTTGCACGCCCACGAGCACACTCACCAACATAGTCATGAGCATGTTCACGGAGACCAGAAACACACCCATGAACACACCCATAGCCACGCCCATGAACACCTGCATGAGCACAGTCATGAGCATTCCCATGGGGCGGCCGCCCATGTGCACGACCATGACCACGCCGGCGATCACGGTGCGCACGACCATGATCATCCCGGCCACGAGACGGAGGCCCACACCCACAATCATTAAAGCCAGGGCGTAAATGCTGCGGGATTCGGCCACTTGATTCGATGGGGTAGATGTAGGTTGGGTTGAGCGCAGCGAAACCCAACATGGGCTTGCGGGGTAACGTTGGTGGGTTTCGCTGCGCTCAACCCAACCTACCGCCTACGGCCCCGCAAGTCCTGTTCAGTCTTCATGACCGAAAGCCTTCGCGGCTTGTCCTTTCATTCAATTGAGCTCAGTCGGTATTTGATGCACCCTCATGACTGTAATGCGGAGGAGAGTATGGTATAAAAGAGGGAGGCCGGTCGGCAAGACGAAACGCGCCATAGCGCAATCAAAATCCGCTCAGCTTCATTTGCCGGACAACGTTATTTTATTTCTTGGGCTTATTGCGCTTGTCGCGAATGTAAATTGATTTGGAACGACCGTCGCTCTGCACTCTCTCATCCATATCGAAAAGTTTTGTCGCTGCGGCAAGTTGCCCAAGTTTGCCGAATCCGTAGTTGCGCGGATCAAACTCCGGGGCCTGTTTGGCGATGTTGCTCCCGACGGCTCCTAAATGCGCCCACCCACTCTCATCGGAAGCCGCCTCAAGAGCGTTTCGAAGAAGAGCGACCAGCTTGGTGTCTCTCTTTAATTCATTGGCAGTCTTGGGCTTAACGACCGGTTCGGCATTCTCCTGGAAGCGAAGAACCTCGGTGAATATGAATTTGTCACAGGCGGATACAAACGCTTTGGGAGTCTTCTTTTCGCCAAATCCATACACCAGCAGGCCTTCCTCTCTTATGCGCGAGGCGAGCCGAGTGAAATCGCTGTCACTCGAGACCAGGCAGAATCCGTCAAAACGCTGGGTATAGAGTAAGTCCATTGCGTCTATGATCATCGCACTGTCCGTCGCGTTCTTACCCACGGTGTAGCGGAATTGCTGAACCGGCTGGATTGAGTACTCCAGCAGAACGGACTTCCAACCGCTCAGGCTGGGCGTAGTCCAGTCGCCATAAATACGCTTCACGCTTGCAACGCCGTACTTGGCAACTTCCGAAAGGAGCCCCTCGGTGATGGCGGGTTGCGCATTGTCCGCATCAATCAGAACACACAGTCGGTTGGAGGCGGCGTCACTTGCATTCATTAGTTGTTCCCTGATCGCTGTTGTCCTCACAATCACTTGTTTTTTTAAGTCCGGTTCCTCGTTGGCTTTCGACGGGCTGCGCGTCTGCCCTCGATTTGTCCCGTTCGGCAGTCACTTCGGGCAGCCTGAACATCTTTATGATGTTCACCATCAGCTTGAGAACGCGTTTAGCCGACTCAGACTTCTGGTAGCAGGTCAGCACTTGGGATTTGTTGTGTCGACCAATTTCAGAGAGTAACCTTTCATTGATCTCAATCTCGGAGTTCGCTATTTTCTTGATGGCAAAAAGAGACTCAATGAGCTCGTCATCACCGGCATCGGACAGCAACTCAGCTGCAGAATCGAGTATCCTGCTTCTCTCAGGATGTCCGGATTCCCTGTGAGATTCCGCCAGTCTGATGAGGTAGGGAATCACATAATTTCTGCTGTAGGTGTGAATGTTCATCTCGGCCGATCTCGAGTAGTCTTTTAACTCCTCAAAAAAGTATCCGGTCGAGCGCAAATCCTTTACTAACACCTGTGCACTGTCTGTCATTGCTGACTCCCTCTGATTTCGGCCCGTTTGTGTCTTGCATGATGCCACAGGCGGCGATCGGATGTTCGAGAAAAACTATTTGGCCGGGATGACCGTAAGCGACCTGAGCCTCTCCCACACCCTCCCCAACTGGTCATCCAGGGCAATCAGGTAGCGGTCTTCGGATATCTCAATCACCGTTCCTAATCCATGAGCGGTTTCAACCCGGTCATTGATTTTAACAACCCTGCCCCCTGTGATTTTCCTGGGCGGATCAAGCGGCCGGTTAATTTTTTCAAACCTCTTGTATGGTGAGGATCTGAATTGTCTCATTGCTTGTTCGCTCCCTTTGTTTCTGCAACAAATTGATGCTGAAAAGAGGTCAACGGGGCTATAGCCACAATAATGGCCCCACCTTGTGTAAAAGGGAACGTGCGGTGGGAAACGACCCCGGAACGATAAATTGCCGGTGCGCCTGACTCAGCCGTCCTCTCCTCCAGTCTGCTCCCATTGGTCGGCGAGTGGCTGTGGGCCGGGTTTTATGCCGGCGATGTCCGGATCCTCCTGACTGTCTGATGACTGCTGCTTGACCCTGTTCTGCCTGGCTTCCAACCGGCGCGCTTCTTTGTCTCTTTGTTTTTGCTGTTGCGCTCTTTCTCTTTCCCGCTTCTTAAAGGTAAGCTTTGGTCTTTGAGCCATATTTTAACTCCAGGATACACGGGTAGACCCCGCAGTGGCTGAAATGTTAACTGCAATCCCAAAACAGGCGTTGGAAAATTCACTGCACCGCTTATAGGCCACCTGTCGGTCAGTTCTCAAAGGCTAAAGACCGGATCGACATGGATCAAATTTGTGAAGCTTATGAACGGAACTGGTTGGAGTATAGCCTTTTTTGGTGAAAAGGAAAGCCCGAGGCGCTGCAAAGCCGTCGCACGCTGTGTGCAGAAGGCGCTGATCGAAAACGCCATTCAAACGGGAATCGATTCCTTTCACATGGATGCATCGGCTGCCGCCCTGGCCGTGCAAGGATGGATCGAGCGAAGTGAAACCCATCGACAATTCCTGGAAAAAATGTAATCTTTTGCCCTCAATCGGTAACCTGTTCCCTTACCCAAAATCCTGGGCCCAGAGGTGCACGAGCACTGCTTACTGTGCAACGGTCTTTTGATAGGGGCATACATTGAGGATGGACGACCCGAGATCTAACTTGCCGCAATTTTTTTCCAGGCTGCCCGCATGAAACTCCTGATTGCAGTGCTGATACTGACAACGGCGGCGTTGCCTCCGGCGGTTGCCTGCGCTGCAGCCCCGGCACACCGGAACGGATACATCCAACTGGTCCGGGACGGCGATGTCTGGTGGTTTCAGGATGCCGCCGGGGAAAAATTCTTTTCCCTCGGAGTCAACTGCGTTGGCGGATGCTTCGGCCATTGTGAAGAAAGGCCTCCGGGTGAAGCGAGAAAGGGCCGGATCGTCCGGCAGCTGCGTGCAATGGGCTTCAACACGGCAGGCGCCTGGAGCAGCCCCTCCGTCTGGAAGGATTTTTATTTTGTGGACCAGATTTACACCGGCTTTGTGGAATCCGCCAACGACGTCTTTGATGAATCCTTCTGGGCGGAATTCGAGCGGCACCTGACAAAGGAAATCCAACCGTTTGCCGGCAATGCCGACTTCATGGGCTACTTTCTTGATAACGAGAGGAAATGGGACCCTTGCGCCGTCCTGCAGTTCTATCTGCAGTTGCACAGAGACGCGCCGGGCAGCCGTGCGCTTATGGAATTTTTGCAGGACCTGTATGAAGGCAAGATCAAACTGCTCAACAGGAACTGGAATGCTTCCTTCCGGTCCTTTGAGGATATTGCCGGCAGCAGCGCTCCAAAATGCGGCAGCGTGTTGTTGGAGAAACTGTTTAAACCCTGGAGAAACCGGGTTGCCGCCCATTACTACGAAAACTACTGCCGCCTATTGCGCCGCCTCGATCCGCATCATTTGATCCTCGGTATACGCTACAAAGGAATCCCCGAGCTTCCCCTATTTCAACTACTGGCACCCTATTTCGACGTCAATTCCATCAACCATTACAATCGATACGCACAGCTGGATGCCCGCTACTCAGAGTTTTACAGGATTTCCGGCAAACCTCTGCTGATCACCGAATTTTCTTTTTCGGGCTATCCCCACCCGGGGCATGCGTCGCAATTGTTCATCGACGTATATTCTCAGGAAAATCGGAGCATTGGCTACAGCAAATATGTGCTGTCCGCTGCCAGGGCCCCCTACATGGTGGGAATGCACTGGTTCATGTGGAGGGACTACGCCGGAAATTGGGACTATCCGCCCGATATCAATGTCGGGCTGGTCTCGAGTGACGAAACAGAGATTTACAGCCAACTCGAGGGGCGGATAAAAGAGACCAACAACGCGGTCAACGCAGCGCATCGAACGGCTGTCACACCGGAACAGGCCAAAAGGCCCCTGGGGCTCAGACTGCTCCACCGTTTTGCCGCAGGCATCGATGGTGACCTCTCCGAATGGGACCAAAGGCATCTGTTTCTCCCTCAAGAGACAGCTCGCTTGTTGGACGGTGACGACACCGAACAACGCTTCTACCTGTCCTGGGATGGCAATCTTTTGTTTGTCGCAGGCGATATTGCGGATTCGCGCATGGACTATCCCGGCGCAGATTCTCTCTGGCAGGCGGACTATCTTTCGCTCTACCTGAGGCCCAGCGTCGGACGGAAGAACGGCACGACCGATTATGCTCTGTTCTACATCCACCCCACCGGCGGCGGCGCTGCGGGTAATGAACCCCGGGTCATCGAGTGGCGCGTCCCCGAAGGATATCGGCCGCTGCCATCGAAAGTCTCCCTGAGGCCGAAGGCTGGAGGCTATATCCTGGAGGCCGCGATCCCGTTGAAATTTGCCTCCGGCAAACCGCTTCACCCCGGAATGAAGTATCAAATGAAGCTGATTCACCAGGACGCCAACGGGATCCGCCGAGCAAGTCGGACCGACCTGATTGCAGTTGAACCGTAAAAAGAGTCGCCGGCGAAGTGCTGCATACCTGTCAATTGCCTCCAGCACGACCGAACACATGTCCAGTGAGGTCCCTTGGGAGCTATGAGGTGATCTGGGGACAACCCGAGAGCCAGAAAAACCGGAAGAACAAGGGAAAGGGGATTAAAACGGCTTAGTATCCGCTACAGCGTCAATGTTCCCCTGCATGCCTGTAACATGACCGCAGCGGGGGCATGGCGATTAGTTGCTGAAATACTCAGGATAGTAAACCCCGAAGCTGGGATAATACTTATTGACCAGCTTCAGATAGGTCCCGTTCTTGACGAGGGTATTGAAGAATGCGTTGAAGCTCTCCCGCAGGGCAGAGTCTTCCCTGGCGAAGGCGCAGGCCATGCTTTGAATGTGGGAAAGAGGTCCGATCACCTTGATGACACCCGGCCACCGGTCAAGCGCGATCAGCGCATCGGGCATATCCAGCAGCGAAAGGTCCGCCTGGCCCTTGATGATGGCGGGCACCAGTTCTTCCGGATTGCCATGGAACAGAATAATATCCGCCCCGCTTTCGTTCAAATCATACAAAGCCGGATCAAGACAGGTGTTGGGCTTGCCCAGCAGGCGCTGCCCCTTGAGAAGTGCTCGGACATTGGCGATGTCTTGGTCGATATCGCCGGAAGGCTTGATGGGCCTGACGGGGCAGTCGGATCGTGCGACCAGCCAGATCTGCGTCGGAAAAGTGGGGGTCGAGTAAGCCACCATCTTCTGGCGCGTGGGCAGTACGGTAAAACCATTGGCGATGACATCCCCTTTGACGGGCACTTCACCGACCACCGTGACGCTGTCTCCCTCGGTGACGAACTTCTTGCCGGTGAGATCTCCGATGGCATTCTCCCAGGAAGTATCGACATACTCGTAGGTCACCCCCAGGTGCTCGGCAAAGAGCTGCATCAGCTCGACATCGAGGCCGTCCCGGCCATTTTCCAAAACAAAATTGGCATATGGAATGCCGAGATGCCTCAGCTTTCCTGTCTTTTTCACCGTATCCAGGTCGTTGCACAGGCCCCGGCCGAAAAATTGCGGAAATCCAAGCACAGCCGCCAAGGCAATGAAAGTGACCCAGAACGGCAAATATGATAGTTTTTTTATTTGCACGGCGCCCTCCTGAGGAGCAGGAACCTTTTCGGGCAATACCTTTTGTGGTCGCTCTTGGCAACGGCTGCCAGGATTACGCTTTGCGTGGGACTCGGGTCCCCTAATCCGGCAGCACCACAATGGCCACCCCATGGAGATTGGTTGTTTCCGGTCAGATCGGTTCAAATTATGTCAGAGTTAAAGTTAAGCCATGCTAACAGCAATTCCGGCCTGAGGCAATGAAATTTGACTTCCGCATGGGGTCGTCACTTCACAGCCCTGTCGACCAGGAAACGTATCCACCAGGCCGCGTTGTGTACCGGTTATGCATTAGATGTGTCATTGCCCGCAGACCTGGTTGACGGGTTTCGCTTCGCTCCATCCATCCCTTTATCAGTGATTGGGGGCAAGGATAGGTGAGGCGATAACGAAACCCATCAGTAGCTGCGGGCATAAAGATGAATGATGCTTTCCTTAACAGATATAATCAAAAACCGAAGCTTGGCACCGCCAAAATGTTGAGGGTGAGCAGCGACGGCTGAATCTTACCAACTGTGGAAAACGGCCTTGTTGGGTTTCGCCACGCCAGCGCCCGACGAAACTCAACAATGGTCGAATTCGCTTCTACTTCCCAGCAATCATTTGGACTTCGACGAGTGCCCCCAAAGGTATACCAGCAGCAGTAATGGTTGACCGAGCAGGGAAGTGAGGACACGGTTTTCCCTTCTTATCAATAAAATATCCGCCATAAACACTTGTAAAATCAGAGGAGGTTACCCCTGGTGCAAGATAGACTGTTGTCGACACCACGTCACAAAAGTCTAACTGAGCCTCTTCCAGGATGGCTTTGAGGTTTTCCATTACTTGCACAGACTGAGCGTACAAGCCATCAGGCAATGTACCAGTAAGGGGATTTATCCCTATCTGACCGGCTGTGAACAAAAGTTGCCCATACCGGATACCCTGGGAGTAATCACCAAGGGGAGCGGGAGCATTCGGCGTAACAATCTCTACCGGATTCTTCGCGAAAGCGATCGTGTTTAACACCAAGAACAACGCAAGAAGCAAAATGACTGTTAAGTTAACTTTTCTCATAAAACCCTCCCTTTTTCTTAATTTACTGGATCCATCAGAGCTGCCAACGTTGTGATCACAAGAATCGGGCTCCTATTTCTTTTTCTTTTTCCCGTCGTTGAGCATTTCCTTGAATGCTTTGCCGGCGCTGAATTTTACCGTTTTCCTGGCGGGAATCTTCAAGGGCCTGCCGCTTCGCGGATCGCGCCCTTCCCGCGCGGCCCGCTCAACCATCTTGAAGCTGCCAAAGCCGATAAAATTGACGGTTTCCCCGGCCCGAACAGCATCTTTGATGGAGGCGAGGGCGGCATCGACCGCTTCGCTCGCCTTCTTCTTGCTGATCTCGACCTCTTGTGCCAGTTTTGCTACAAGCTCCGCCTTTGTCATGGTCAAATCCTCCTTTTTTCACTGTTGAAATGTTATCACCCACGGGCTTTTAAAATGCATCCCTGGAGCTGCCCCAAAAGGTACACGGCTGCACGGGAATGACCGGAAATACACATCGGCCGTCAAATGACGCATTCAGACCCACACGAACATGAACGAGGGAACGGCTCTTGAATCAGACTCTTGAAAAAGTGGAAAAGTTACTAAGCCCCTGAAAGTATGACTTATAAAAGTCACAGCAAATATTCAAAACAGCAATATGCGTAAAATGTCAAGCAAAAACAATGTGAGAGCCTCTGGAACAGGTCCATCGAATACGGCATGGGAGTATTGGACGGTGTCGTTTTGCTCTTTCGTATTTTGCAGGAGCTGATTATACTAAAGATGCAGACCTAAACAGGGAGGCAAGACCATGGGCACTAAAACTTTCAAACCTTTGGCGGCAATCATTGCGGTGCTGTGCATGCTCCTTCTGGCAGTGCCGACGTATGCACGCAACCATTCCAAGGGAGCAGGAGGCCGGCCAAGCTACCGCAGTCATGGTCAGGGACCAAGGGGGAGCTACGCGCGGCCGTCCGCCATGCAGCAGGGACGATACGACAACCGCTACTACGGATCAAGCAGCGGCCACTATCGGGGCGCACCCAACAACCGCTACTACGGTCATCGATCCGGTTCCTACAAGGGGCACTACTATAAACCTTACGACAGACACCGTCATGACAGGTACTACAGACCATATTACAGGCCCTACGCGAGAGGCTACTACCGACCGTATTATCGGTATCCCTATTACGGTTACTATGGCTGGGGCAGCCCCTACTATTACCAACCCTACTATTACGCACCCTATTCGTGCTGGTATCCCGGTTGCCAACCGTTTTTTGCTCCGGGATTTTCATTTTTCTTTGGCTTTTAGGGCTGCGCTGCACACACTGGGGGCGGGGTTTTGACCCGGGTCGAAATCGCGCCGGCTGATCGACTGCCGCACCGCATCAAGTGCGTCGATACGGCTTGCCAAAGGGAACCCCGACCTGTTTGAGGATCAAACCGGCAATGCGCCGCTGCTGTTCTCCGTAAAATTTTATGTAGTGATAGACCGGCACCGGTTCATAGCCGCGGATGGTTTTGTGCTCTCCCCCGAAACCGGGATCCATCATGTCGAATCCATTTTTTATGGCAAACTCAATGGGATGGTAGTAACAAGTGACGAAATGCAGGAAGGGGACCTCTTGGTGGCATCCCCAGTAACGGCCGTATAGACTGCCTGCCTTGTGATAGAAAATGGCCAAAGCGATATTCTGATTCCCACGACGCGCAACGGAAAAGCTGCTCCTGTGGGAAAAGACTTGTCCCAGGAGGCGAAAAAACGTCGCATTTAAAAACGGGCGCAGCGCCGGTCCCATATGTTTTTCCCATGTCTGCTCGTAGAGCTGGTACATTTCATTGAAATATTCTCCGGGTGCTGTGGTGCCGGGCAGCATCTCCACTTCAATTCCGCTTTCTCGAATGGTGCGAATCTCCCTTTTGATTTTGGTTCTTCGGCTCGATTTGAAGGAGCCGAGATAGTCGTCAAAACTCGTGTAGGCGTGATTGAACCATGCGCAATAGTCGCTGCTCAGGCGGATGTATCCCCGTTGCGAAAGGAGTGAGTGGAGCACAGGCGCCGCCTGGTTCAAGAAATAGATCCTGGCGGTGGAAAGATTCTGTGTCTCACATCGGAAATCGATGTAGTCCAGCAGCATATTGCAGGCATCGGCATAGGACACTTCCGGGTGATGCAGAAACTGGTACCCCGGAACCGGAGTGAACGGAATGGTACCCACCAGACCGCGCTGAAACGGGAGACCGGTCAGTTCTCCTAAAAATTCGATCAACCCCCCGTCGCCGAACTCCACCCACGCGCGATCACGCTCGTAGAGCGGTGCCAGCGCCACCGGGCGGCGCCCGTCATAGGCCACGATGTGGCTGGGCTGGTAGCCCCTCTGGCGGGAAACCGAAGCCGACTTTTCCAGGCAGTAAAAATATTCCCATTCCATCATCGGGTTCGCAGTGACGGCCAGCTGATTCCACAACCGCCGGTCAATGTCTTCAACGCTGGAAAAGATTTCGAAATGCACTCCCATGATCGACAATTACCCTTGCACCGCATCCGCGCATATCATCTCGGCCAATGCCATTGTACATCATCTCGCACCGGCGGGCCACACTCCCGCCTGCAGCATAACGACCTGTGGAGACAAAGCACACCCCCTGCGGGGGCATTAGTCATTTTCCTTGTGCCATGTTCGCTGAATTTTATGCTATCATGGCCTCCAACAGAAAGATATAAACCAAGGAGAGTATTGCATGATTCCAAAGGAAACGCTTGGCAAAATTGACGGCAATCGAAAACGCTACGTCGAGGAGCTCCTGGAGTTTCTTCGCATACCGAGCGTCAGCACCTACAGCCGGCACGCCGTTGATGTGCGACGGGCGGCCGAGTGGGTTTTCAATCACCTAAAGCGCCTCGAGTTCCATACCAAACTGACTGAAACCGAACGTCATCCGGTGGTTTACGGCGAGCATTGCCCCTACCCCGACGGCCCCACCCTGCTCATTTACGGCCACTATGACGTGCAGCCCCCGGAGCCGCTGGAGGAATGGACCACTCCACCATTCACTCCATCGATCCGCGAAGGTTATGTGTACGCGCGTGGGGCCAGTGACGACAAGGGGCAGTTTTTCACCTACCTCAAGGCCATCGAGGCGGTCTTGGCCGTGTCGGGGAAACTGCCCATCAACGTCAAGGTGCTGGTTGAAGGCGAGGAGGAAATCGGCAGTCCCAACCTCGGTGCCTTTCTCAAGTCACACCAGGATCAGCTCAAGGCCAACGCCGTGGCCGTATCCGACAGCTCCCAGTTCGCCCAGGGTACCCCCGCCATAACCTACGGGTTGCGAGGTCTCTCCTATCTGCAATTGGATCTGCAGGGACCCAGAATCGATTTGCACTCGGGAAGCTTTGGCGGGCTGGTGGCCAACCCCCTGCAGGCCCTTTGCACGATGATCTCCGCATTGAAGAAGCCGGACGGCAGCATCGCCATCCCCAATTTCTATGCCGACGTGCTGCCTCTCGAGCAGTGGGAACGGGAAGAAATGGCGTCGCTCTCATTCGACGAAAACCAGCTGAAGGAATACCTGGGAGTCGAAGAATTGGTGGGAGAAGGGGATTACTCACCCATGGAGCGGAAGACCGCTCGCCCCACGCTCGACGTCAACGGCATATGGGGTGGGTTCTCCGGCGAGGGAGCCAAAACCGTCATACCTGCGAGGGCGGGAGCCAAGGTCAGCATGCGGCTGGTGCCCGATCAGAAGCCAAACGTCATAAACGCGCTCTTCAAGGACTACATCCGATCGCTGACCCCTTCCGGAGTACGAGTTCAGATCACCGAACTGCACGGCGCCGAACCGGTGCTGGTAACGCGCGATCAGGTCAGTGTCAAAGCCGCCGCCCGAGCCATTGAGACCGGTTTCGGCAAGGCACCGGTTTTCATTCGCGAGGGAGGATCGATCCCGATAGTGAATCTCTTTAAGGAAGTTCTGGGATTGGACAGTATCCTGCTTATGGGCTGGGGAAGTCCGGACGACGGAGCACATTCTCCCAACGAACGGTTTTCCCTGGAAGATTTCCACCGCGGGATCAGATCGGCTGCCGCTCTCTTCTACGAGTTGGCAGTCTGACCGCGGTCATTGAGATCTCCGTTAAGTACTTTCTTGGCCAAGTCGGCAAGTTCGCTGAACACAAAGGGCTTCATGACAAACTCACGAATGCCTATGGACTTGGCCATTTCCTGGTCCATCACCTCACTGAATCCGGTACACAGAATGATTGGCATTTCCGGCCGTATGCGGAGCATTTCCCTGGCCAGTTCGGCGCCCGTCATTTTCGGCATGGTCTGATCGGTGATGACCAGGCTGAACTGATCGGGCTGCAGCTGGAACGCTTTGAGGGCCTCCGGAGCACTTTTCTTGATGACGACTTCATAGCCCAGATACTCCAGCATCTGCTGGCCGGTGGTGAGAATAATGTCTTCATCGTCCACCAGCAAAATCCTTCCCAAATCTCTGCCTCGGGGCAGCTGAATGTTTGCCTGCGGTTCGTCAACAGCCGATCCGCGCACCACCGGAAAGTAGAGGCGGAAAGAGCTGCCCTTGCCCGGTTCGCTGTCCACTATGATGGCTCCCCCATGGCTCTTGACAGTTCCGTGAACCATGGCCAGTCCCATCCCGGTGCCTTCTCCCGGACCCTTGGTGGTAAAAAAAGGATCAAACATTCTCTCCATGGTGCCGGGATCCATACCGGTACCGGTATCGCTCACCATCAGTTCCACACACGGTCCGTCGGGCAATTCCAGGTTCCTGATGCGCGGGCAGGAATGAGCATCCACGCTGTGCAGGCTCACCTTCAGTACGCCGCCCTGGGCACGCATGGCATAGGACGCATTGGCACAAAGGTTCATGAGCACCTGATGAATTTGTGTTGGATCGGCGTTGACCATGGCCGATTCGGCGCGGATATCCTGCCGGATCTCAATGGTTGTGGGCAGGGAAGCACGCAGCAGTTTCAGGGCTTCTTTCACAATGAGACTCATGTTGAGCGGTTTCCTCACGTGCTCGCTTTGCCGGCTGAATGTGAGGATCTGCCTGACCAGGTCACGCGCTCGATTGCCCGCCTTCATGACCTGTTCCAGATTATGCCTCACCCGGTCGTCTTCGGGCACCTTATACAGCGCCATCTCCGCATTGCCGATGATGGCGGTGAGGATGTTGTTGAAATCATGGGCAATGCCCCCGGCCAGAGTGCCGATCGCTTCCATCTTCTGGGATTGCCGCAACTGGCCTTCGAGCCTTCGCCGTTCCGTATTGTCCACGATAAAGCCTTTGATCTCTATCAGTTCGCCGTCTCTGTCAAAGGTTCCGATGACGTTTTCCGTGGTGTGAATGATGGTGCCGTCGATGCGGCGGTATTCCGATTCATGGTTGATCAGCTTTTTTTCTGCCTTGAGCATTTCCAGAAAAATCTGGCGCTTCCTGAGATCGGTATAGACATCTTTGGCGTTTGCCTGCTTGGCCGCCGCCACCGAAGGAAAACCGAAAATTTCTGCGAAGGCCGGATTGCAGGCCACTATGTTCCCCTCCCGGTCGATGATGAAAGCGCCGGACAGGTCCTCCTCAAAAAATCTTCGGTACCTTTCCTCGCTTTCGGCCAGGGCAGCCTCAGCCCGCTTACGTTCGGCAATTTCTTTGAGCAGTTGCTGGTTTTTTTCTTCCACCTCCTGCTTGCTCTTGGCCGTTGCCTCCAGGTTGGCTCGCAGCATCAGGTTGCGTGAATTGGTTTTCCAGGCGTAAGCCATGCCCCCCAGAATAAACAAAGACAAGACCCCCATGGACAGGGGAAGCTTCCAGGGTGCCGTGGTTCCAAACACTTCCGCCGACGGGAAGAGGCTCACCAGTCGGAAGGGAGTATCCTCGATGGAAACGATACTCACCAAAATTCTTTCCCGTCTGCCCGTTCTGTCCTTGACATCAATGTCATGGATCCGGCCGGTTTCCAACTCTGCAAAATTGGGCAGGTAGGAGAACTGCATGGAGGGATCGGCTTCCCTGCGCAACAGTCTGCGGCCGTCGGAAGCGATGGTAAAGACCACTCGCCGCGAAAGACTGCCATCTACTCGTATCAAGTGATCATAAACCGTCTGCGGCCTGATCCAGGCAAGAATCTGCCCGGCATATTCACCCTTGAAAAAATAGGGGATCGTGGCCAAAACATGCAACGCTCCATGAAAATCTTTGACCAGGATGGCAGGGTCCTTTTGGGCCGGAGTCAAGAAAGGTTGCCAATCGCTTATATCGTCCAGTTCCGATTGATCCAGATAGCAGTCAACCAGCACCTCGCCCAAAATGTCGACGAATACAACGCGCGAATAGACACCGTCCCCGCCCAGTGTCTTTTCCTGCAGCAACCTTTCGAAAGCTTGGGAGATGCCGAGCAGACTCGCCCTCAGCCCGTATTCCATGGACATTCCGAGGGCCTTGTTTTCAAAAAAGATGGAAATCGCTCGACTCTTTTCCAAACCTCTTAAATCGTTCTTACGTTCCGAGTAAAAGTAGCTGACCGCCGTAGCACGCTTTTCACTGTCCTGGCTCAATTGTGCGAGGCTTGCCTTCTGAAGTTCCGCCTGGGATAGATAATGCGCAAAGAGCAGAAAGCCAATATAGGCGACCAATACGAAGTTCACCAAAGCCGCCGTTAAATTCAAGCTGGTGGAAGACATGCCCCGCAGGGACTTCATGCAGTTCTCCTGAATTTCTACTTCACCTCAAAGAACTCCGGGTAGTAGTTGAAGATCGCCGGGTAGTACTTTTCCACAATGCGGTTGTAGGTCCCATCGTGCACGCATTGTTTGAAAAACTCGTTGAAGGCCGCTCGCAATTCCGGTGAATTCTTGGAAAAGCCATATCCCATGTTTTGCATGGCCGAGACCGGTCCGATGATTTTTACTTTGCCGGGCCATTTTTCCACCGCCAGCAAAGCGTCCGCCACATCTTGAATAGTGCCGGTAGCCTCTCCGTTTATTACCGCCGGCACCAGTTCGTTGACACTGCCCTTGAACGACGTGCATACGGCCCCTGTTTTGTCCAATCCATAGAGAACGGGATCCAGGCAGGTATCGGCCATTCCCATGATCTCGCTGCCTTTCAGTTGCGCTTTAACCGCCGCAATGTCCTTTTCGACATCGCCCGAGGGTTGGATCGGATTGAGAGGAGCATCAGCGCGGGCAATCAACCAGACCTGATTGGGAAAGGTCGGTTCAGAATAATCAATCACTTTTTCACGCCACGGCAGGATGGTCAAACCGTTGGCCGCAATGTCCCCCTTGATCGGTACCTCGCCGATGATTTCCACCTCATCTCCAACGGGCCTGACTTTTTTGCCGGATAGATCGGGAATCACATCATCCCAGGTGGTCTGAACATATTCATAGCGGACCCCCAGATGTTCGGCGAACAGTTTCACCATTTCAACATCCAGTCCGTCCCCGCTGCCGGTGACAAAGTTGGCATAGGGAACCCCCAGATGACGGACAACCCCCTTTTCTTTGACCTCTTTCAGGTCGCCCGCCCACCCTGAGCCGGCAACGCCCATGACACACCAGAGGATCAGAATGTAACAGAAAATTGCACTTTGCCCCCAAGCCGTCCGCTTACTCTTCATTTCCTCTCCTTGTGATTGCATTGAGCCCGATAAAAAATAGTAAGGCCTACTCTCGTGCTGCACCCAAAATCCGCTCTTTCCGCAAAGATACATTTTCCTCCTGCGCATACGATGATCCACTCTGCAGGACCCGGAAGGGGCATTGCAACAATGCATAAGGTGGATTTCCGGCCGCGCCGCCACTGCCGCCGCTACAGAGGCAAAAGGATTGAGGTATCGGGCTACAGCGCGTTCCACCCCGTCAATTATTGCTCAACTCACTGCAATGTCAAACATTTTTTTGAGCTATTCCTTTAAATTTCATATAGTTACACTACAAGGCCAGGTTCGGCACCGTGTTCAGCATATAACTTCCTGAATTAACAACAAAAGTCAGATGGTGCGTGGGTGCGGGGCACCAATGAAGGACGACGGAGCAGAAAAAAATACATCCAATTTTTATACTCCCCCGTTGTCGATCGATGGTAACATAATTATTCATGGCAATGTACCGACAAAAACATTTCCTCCCGTTTTGCACAATTCAGCACGGCACTGCTGCCCGCACCGCAGTGCCAACGCTGTTCCTGGCGGGCAGAAAGGATTCCAGCATGAATCGGGAAACCCCTTTTGACGAATATCTCACTGCAACCGCAATCATTGACTGTGATCATCCAAAGGTCAGAGCATATGCGAAACGGGTGGCCGAGGCAGGCGAGGATCCCGTTGAACAGAGTGTCAAGCTTTATTCGGCGGTCAGAGATGGTATTCGCTACGACCCCTATGCACCGTTTTATTTGCCGGACCATTATCGTGCCAGCTATGTTCTCGAACGCGGCAAAAGCTTCTGCATTCCCAAGGCGGCGCTCCTCTGCGCTCTGGGGAGAGCATGTAGGATTCCCTCACGCATCGGATTCGCCACCGTTAAGAATCACCTGGCCACCAAGCAATTGATGGATTACCTGGGGAGCAACATATTCGTGTATCACGGTTTTGTGGAATTCCATCTGCGGGGGAAGTGGGTGAAAGCGACGCCGGCCTTCAATCGCGAGCTGTGTGAGAGGCACAACGTTGCGCCCCTGGAATTCAGCGGCCACGAGGATTCCCTGTTCCATCCCTACAATTCCGCCAATCAAAAGTATATGGAATACTTGGAATACCAGGGAACCTATGCGGATGTTCCGGTAGCCGAAATCCTTGAGGCATGGGAAAGGACATACGGCAAAGAACGGGTACAGAGCTGGATTGATATGCACAAGACACGCCGTGCAAGGGATTTACCCGATTTCGCAACAGAAGAGGTTGTGAGCGATTAGATGAAGACAGCGGCCATTGGCTCGAACGACCGAACTATCGAGTTGTGCCCGCCTGTGCGAGGAATTCCTTTGTTCAACACCACAAGGAGCCAATATGACCATACCCGGCAACCTCTTGACCACGGCCATGGCGGTCATGCCGCATCGCGACGTGGATCGTGCCATGGAAACGGCCCTTTCACTGGATATACCCTTCTGGCCGCAACTTCCCCATGTGAGCTACAACGAAGACATGTATGTTCAAGCATCCGAGCATTTCCCGGGGATCATCGTCGACCAGGAAAATCGCAAGCTGGGATTTTCTTCGGAAAAATTCGCCCGGGAAGTCGAGGAGTTCTTGTCGCATTTTGATGACCTGGACTATTTTGATATCAGTGAGGACTATTCGGTGGTCTATCACCGCTTCCTGCAGTTGGATTTGGCGAATCGAGCGGCCATCCGGGGGCAGCTGGAAGGCCCCGTCAGTTTCGGCTTCAATGTCATGGACGAGCACAATCGCCCCATCATTTTTGATGACTCGATCAGACCGTTGATGCTCGAATTCATGGCCCGGCGCGTCAATGTGCAGCTCAAACGTCTCAAAAGGCTCAATTCCAACGCCTTCATGTTTGTCGATGAGCCGGGCCTGCAGTTCGTTTTCAGCGCCATGTCCGGATATGACGATGTGTCGGCGAAACGCGACATGGAATCGTTTTTCTCGCTCATTGAAAGACCCCGGGGAGTGCACCTGTGCGGCAATCCGGACTGGGATTTTCTTTTGAAACTGGACATTGACGTGCTGTCGTTGGACGTCTACACCAACGGCGAGGTGTTTGTTTCTTACGCCGATTCCATTCGCCGGTTTCTGGAGCGCGGCGGTGTGCTGATCTGGGGGATCGTGCCCACCAATTTTGAACCCTTTGAAAGGGAGGAGCTGACATCCCTGGAAACACGACTCAAGAATCTTTGGAGAGATCTCGCCGGAAAGGGCATCGACCGGGACTTTCTTGTGTCGCGCAGCCTCCTGTCACCGGCAACTTGCTGCCTGGTCAACCCGGATGGTGAAGTTACGGTCGAAAGGGCTTTCCGCCTTGTCAAGACCCTCTCTCACAAGCTTCGCCAGGAATATGGCTTGACCTGAGAAGGCGTGGTTGGGAATTTTTCGCAGGGAAGAAAGGAACGTTGTGAATGAAAATGGTTGATCTGCGCTCCGACACCATCACCCGGCCAACGCCTGAAATGCGCAGGGCCATGGCTGACGCAGAGGTCGGAGACGACGTATTCGGCGAGGACCCCACCGTGAATCGCCTGGAAAGCATGGCCGCCCAACTGCTGGGCAAAGAAGCGGCACTGTTTGTTTCCAGCGGCACCATGGGAAACCTGGTGAGTCTCCTGACGCAATGCGGTCGCGGCGATGAAGTGATTCTGGGAGACCAGTCCCACATCTTTTTCTACGAACAGGGCGGCATGGCCGCCCTGGGAGGCATTCATCCGCGCACGGTCGCCAACCAGCCGGACGGGACCATGCTGCCTGAGGACATCGAGTACGCCGTCAGATCCGACAATATTCATTTTCCCCGCAGTCGGCTGATCGCCCTGGAAAACACGCACAACCGCTGTAATGGCTATCCCCTGGACCCGAGTTATCTGCGCACGGTAAAAGCTTTGGCGACACAATACCGGCTCAAGATCCACATGGACGGCGCTCGTATTTTCCACGCTGCCGCAGCGCTCGATGTGCCGGCCCGCGAGTTGGTAGCCATGGTGGACTCCGTCACATTTTGCCTGAGCAAAGGGCTGTGTGCACCGGTTGGCTCGGTGGTGTGCGGTTCCGCGGATTTTATCGGCGAAGCCAGAAGAACCCGCAAGGTACTCGGCGGAGGCATGCGCCAAGCGGGAGTTCTGGCCGCTGCGGGCATAGTCGCTTTGGAGCGGATGATCGGACGTCTGGCCGACGACCACCAGAATGCACGAAAACTGGCGGAGGGTCTGGCCGTATTCGATGACCTGTCAATCGACCTGGAGCGTGTTCGCACCAACATCGTATTTATCAATATCGCGCGCACTGACGTGACTCCGGTGGAACTGGCCCAAAAGCTCAAGCTGCAGGGGGTGCAGTTGCTGCCAACCGGTCCCCGCCAACTGAGGGCGGTGACCAACTACCATGTGGCAGAAGCTGACATCCATTACACGCTGGAGGCGTTCGGCAAAGCCCTGAGATAAGCCGAAATGCTGCAAAAGCCCGGGAGTGATCAAGTCTGGATGAAATAATGGCGGCATTCAACCGGCTATCTGTGTCTCACAATGGGGGAAAGTACCCCTTTCCAGCATTTGAGAGTTGCAAATGGTGAAAAGTTCCTTATGATATCCAACAGATCCAGGGTCATCTGAGTGTTTGAGACGCATAATGAATAATTCAAAAGGGGCTTTTGGCTACAGATTCTGGGCTGTTGTCCTGCTGGCAGGTATGGTTTTGGTAATCAGTGCCTGCGGGAGCAGACAGGTGCGCGCTCCCGAGCAAAGTCCGCCCGTTGCTGCTGCGCCTCCCGCTCCAGGGACTGCGGTGGCGGAGAAGTCGCTCACGCACATGATCGGCCCCAGAAGTGTGGTCCACGAAGTGGCGCCCCTCGAAACCGTTTGGCGCCTGTCCAAAATGTACGACGTTCCCATGAACAGCATCTACCACGCCAATGGTCTCAAGTCCGGAGACACCATTAAGATTGGCCAGAAACTGGTCATCCCCAACGCGAAGACACTGCGCAACGTCATCGCTTTGTATCCCAGCACCCAGTGGAAATACATCATCATTCACCACACTGCTACCGATATCGGAAACGCCATGCTCATCCACAAGTCACATCACGACCGCGGGTTCTGGTACGGGTTGGGCTATCATTTTCTGATCGACAACGGCACTCTGGGTAAAGGCGACGGGCAAATCGAGCAATCGCCGCGCTGGATCAAACAAATGAAGGGAGCTCACTGCAAGGCGGGAGGGATGAACTCCAAGGGCATCGGCATTGCCCTCGTCGGTAACTTCAACGAGGAATTCCCCACCCGGAAGCAGATGGATTCCCTGGCCTATCTGGTGAAGCTCCTGTGTGACCATTATCGTATACCTGCCAGCCGCATCATGGGGCATCGCGACGTCAACGGAGCGTGCACCGACTGCCCCGGAAAGCGCTTCCCATGGTCAGGCTTGCGGCAATGCCTGACGAACTATTGATGGGAGCCGCAATGGGGCGGCAATGGCGCTGTCACTGACTCGGTTGAGTGCCATGCCGAGTCCCCGCCTGTGGCGTAGGATTATTTGTGAAATATTGTTCTTTTTTCCAAAAGGTAGCATTATCCAGCTGTTGAAAGACAGCTTTAAGTCCTGCTGTAAGATGAAAGGAGTATCTAATTGATATTGCCATTTCCACCCGTTTCCTGTATAAATAATCGAGCTCGTGCTCTGAATCTGCTTCGGTAATACGAAGTTTCGCATTTAATGAGGAGGGTCCCATGAATGAACTCCTGGCACCGGGTGGCAGCGTAGAGATGGTCGAAGCGGTCTTCGCCCAAGGTGCCGACGCGGTCTATGTTGGCTCGAAAGGTTTTAGCCGCCGCAAGTGCGCCTGGGAACTGGAAGATTCGCAGATTCGCGAAGCGATTGAAGCCGCGAAACCCTATGCAGGAAAAGTACGTGTAGCCATCAATGCAGAAATACCCGAAGAAAAGTTTATGGTGCTCATGGGTAAGATCGCCAAGTATGCAGCCTGGGGAGTGGAGGGGATCATCGCCAAGACACCGGCCGCCATGCAGATGGTTGCGCAGAACTTCCCCGACCTCGTGATCCACGCCAGTGTGGGGTGCAACATCCAGACGCCGGCCCAGATGCTGGAATACAAGAATTATGGAGCGAGCCAAATAGTGGCCAGCACGGAAATTGATACGCTGCCCAAGCTGCGCGAGTTCAAGCAGGCGGCGGACGCAATCGGCGTTGCCACGGAAGTTCTGATCCACGGCAACCGCTGCGTGGGAGGAGTCGGCAACTGCGTTTTTCATGAGCTGATAGCCGATTCCTACATCAAAAAAATATATCATGATGAAGACGGCAATGAAATTGTAGAATATGAAGGTTGGCCGGATCGCAGCGGCAGTTGTTTTCGGCTCTGCCTGTTGACCGATGAGCAGCGGCGCAAGGTACTCAAACAAAGAGGCCGCAAGGAAGATGAGATTCAGGCCATCAATGCCCGCATTCGGCTGCATCCCAACGTGGCGTTCGCCATAAACGGCAAAGAACTCTGGGACTACATGGACCTGGGGCTGCACACCCTGAAGGTGCAAGGCAGAGAGTATCCAGTGGCCCTCATAGGCCGCATGATTGCAATTTACCGAGCGCTGATCACGGCCCATCAGGAAGGCAAGCCGCACGACGCTCCGCAGATCCTTGGAATACAGCGGGAACTGGATGAAATCGCCGGGGATCGGGACCGGGTGCGCCTGGAAAAAACCAGAGAACTGCACCACAACATCAAAGGTCTTTACGCACAGTAGCGCCGCATTTGCCGGTGTCCAGAGGCGGTTGCCCGCCCCTCGACACCGGCGTCTTGTTTTCAGCAGCCGAAAAACCCCTGCCAAGTCACAGGCTCTTGAGCACCGGCAGAGCGGCCCGGAAATCCGCGGTTCCGGCGCGATTCAGCAACTCGAACAGGATCATCTCGGTGGAGCTGATGACGGCCCCGGCCTTTTCCAGCCGGCGCAGGCCCACCTCCTTGTTCAGAGTACTCCTGGAGCTCACCGCATCAGAGGCCACATGCACCCGATAGCCCAGGCGCAGCGCATGCGCACCCGTATGGAACACGCATACGTGCGCTTCCAGACCGGCAAGCAGCAGTGTTCGCCTGTCGATTCTCTGCAACGCCCGCAAGATGGCTTCATTTTCAAGGCAGCTGAATTCCAGTTTCTTATAAACGTTCGGCTCGGAAACCTTGGAGAGCAGATGGGGGAGGAACCCTCCAAGCTTCTCCGGGTTGTGTTCGGAATAGACAATGGGAATGTCCATAATTTGAGCCAGATCGACGAGGGCCGAAGCATTTTTCTCGATCAAATCCGGCTGCACGCAGGGATCGAGCATCACTTTTTGAATGTCTACAAGCAACAAGACACAGTCGTTTTTATCCAGGAATTGCGCATATTGATTCATTTTGCGACCTTTCATTACCTGCCGGGGAAATGCCTGCATGGGCGGCTGCCTGAGCCAATCCCTGCAGAATCGAACAGCTTTTTTCCGATGGAAAGACCGGATTATGCTAATGCATTTTTTCCAAGTGTGGAAGAGCCGGCTGGCGCAACGGCTCAATATGGTTGAAAGGCACGGCGGCTTATGCTAGTGAATAGCAACCAACTATTCCAAGGTGGGAGGAGTGCTATGAATTGGGCGTGGCGGTTTGGAATGCTTGTTCTCACAGGGGTCCCTGCGATCGTTGGCGGGGGCGTGTTTTGGGCCATTTTTGGCAAATGGACTGCCGTTATCATCTGGGAAATCGTGCTTCTCTTTATTATGAGTGTGCTCATCTCGCGAGGCGACAAGAACCAGGCGGCTCACCACTGAGGAAGCGGTTTCCAGGAGCAGACGGTACAGCTTGCCTGGAGGTGAATCGATGGAATGTAAAAAAGAGGAACATCTAAAATACTGCAATTGCAGCTATGAACCCTGCTCGCGAAAAGGGGTGTGCTGCGAATGCCTGAGATACCACTTGCGAAGCCGCCAGCTGCCGGCCTGCTGCTTTCCGCAGGAAGCAGAAAGGACGTTTGATCGATCTTTCGAGCACTTTGCAAAATTGGTGGCGAGCAAACGAGTGTGATCAGCCGAAGGCCCCCAACTGAGCCGTCCGGTCTCTATTTTGTGCGGTGCTGACCGCCGCTTTGGCGGCCAGCATACCCGGCACCGCCGCAGCGGGGTCCTCAGATTTTTTTTTGCGGCCTGCCGGTATCGGCATCGGCGGCATACCCCGAGGCCCCCGCCCGCAAACTTCCGGCAGAAATTTGAGCTCCCTTCGATCTCCGCGAGGATCCCCATCGAGGTTTTGCTTGACTTTTGCAAACCCCTTTTTTACAAGTTTGCGTTTCGATTCATTTCACGGAAGCAACGGCCAGCGAGGAGTTTCATGGAATCTATTCAAGCCATCAAAGGCATGAATGATATTCTGCCCGACCAGATTCACTGGTGGCAACGGGTGGAGAACACGGCACGCTCTATTCTGGAAAATTTTGGCTATCGCGAGATTCGCACCCCCGTTCTGGAAAAGACCGAGCTTTTTTCCCGAAGCATCGGCGAGAACACCGACATCGTTGAAAAGGAAATGTATACCTTTGCAGATCGCAAAGGCGAATGGCTCACATTGCGCCCTGAAGCAACGGCCTCGATTGTCCGGGCTTTCATCCAACATAATCTGCAGGCCGATCCGCTCGCCAGAAAGTTCTACTCAACGGGCCCCATGTTCCGCTACGAACGTCCTCAAAAGGGCAGGTATCGCCAGTTCCACCAATTGGACGCCGAAGTGTTCGGCGTTGAAGATCCCATGCTCGATGCTGAATTGATGTACATGCTGAGGGTCTTTCTCGAACAGCTCGGCCTGTCCGGAGTGGTCTTGCACATTAATTCGCTGGGCTGCCCCGCCTGCCGTGCACCCTATCGATCACTGCTGCAGACATTTCTGCTGCAAAACCGGGCGACTTTTTGCTCCGACTGTCAACGTCGTCTGCATGTCAACCCACTGCGAGTTTTCGACTGCAAAGTGGAGCGTTGCCAAAAAATAATAGAAAACGCGCCCATGCTCCTCGACTCCATCTGTGAGGATTGCCGCGACCACTTCGCTGCGGTTCGTTCCTATCTGGACAGGCTGCAAACGGATTATGAGATTAATCCCCGCATGGTCCGCGGCCTGGACTACTACACGAGGACCACCTTCGAAATCATCACCGATCGGCTGGGCGCGCAAAATGCCGTGGGGGGCGGCGGCCGTTATGACGGATTGATGCGCGATCTGGGCGGCCCCGATCTATCCGGCATCGGGTTCGCCATCGGCATGGAACGGCTGATCCTCCTGCTGCAGCAACAGCGATCGGAACCCCAACGGTCGCCGCTCGTTTTCCTGGCAATCCTGGGAGATCAGGCGAAACAGGAGGGATTTCTCATCACTCAGCAGTTGCGTTCACACGGCATTGAAGCCGAGATGGATTATGCACGACACAGCCTGAAAAGCCAGATGCGGCGTGCGGATAAGCTGGCGGCCCATTATGTGGTGATCCTCGGAGACGAGGAAATGGCCGCAGGAGCAGCTCAGCTGCGTGATATGCAAAGCAAGCAACAGTCAAGCATTCCTCTGGACGGTCTTGTGCCATTGTTGAAAGAGATCATCCGGAACGGCGATGCCACCGCTGCGAAGAATTAATTTCGCTCCTGGAAGAGGAGGAATATCGAGTGAATCAGGTTGAATTGCCACAGGAGAGCCAAGCCACCGGTTTGTTGGCACTGGATTCCCTGGGAGACTGGGAAAAATCTCACGACTGCAACACCCTCGGACGTGAGCAATTATCCCAAACCGTTATTCTCATGGGCTGGGTTCAGCGCCGGCGTGACCACGGCGGCTTGATCTTCATCGACCTGCGCGACCGGGAAGGCATGACCCAGGTGGTGTTCGATCCTCAGCATGACGCGCAGGCGCACGAACGCGCCCACGCGCTGCGCAGCGAGTATGTGATCGCGATACGGGGAAACGTGCGGCTCCGTCCTGAAGGCATGACCAATCCCAAGTTGAAGACGGGAGCGATTGAAGTCATCGTCAAGCAGCTCAAAATACTGAATACGTCAAAGACCCCGCCCTTCCACATTGAGGACGATGTGGAAGTCAATGAAAACACCCGCCTCACCTATCGATACCTTGACTTGAGGCGGCCGGGGAATTTGCGGAACATGGTTTTGAGGCACCGCGCGGCGCAGCTGACCCGCAACTATTTCGCCGGCCACGGGTTCCTTGAAGTGGAAACGCCGGTGCTCACCAAGAGCACTCCCGAAGGAGCACGTGACTACCTGGTGCCAAGCCGGGTCAACCCGGGTAAATTCTATGCACTGCCGCAGTCGCCGCAAATCTTCAAACAGTTGCTGATGATGGCCGGATTCGAACGCTATTTTCAGATCGTCAAATGTTTCCGCGATGAAGATTTGCGCGCCGACCGTCAGCCGGAATTCACCCAGGTCGACCTGGAAATGTCCTTCGTCCGTGAAGAGACCATCTACCAGTTGATAGAAGCCTGGATTGCGCAGCTGTTTCAAGAGCTGCTCGGCATCGCGCCGCAGCTTCCCTTTGCGAGAATGACCTATGCCGAAGCCGTCAACCGGTTTGGAACGGACCGACCCGATCTACGCTTTGGGTTGGAATTGAGCGACATCACGGATTTGGTGGGAGCAACCGAGTTTCGGGTGTTCAAGCAGGCCGTCGAGCGCGGGGGGCTGGTGAAGGTGATCCGATTGCCCGGGGGCAGCAAGCTTTCCCGCAAGGATTTGGATGATCTCATCGAGTATGTAAAGGTTTTCGGCGCCCAGGGCATGGCCTGGATCAAGATCCAGCCCGACGGGTGGCAGTCGCCCATCGCCAAGTTTCTGCCCGACGCTGTGCGGGCAAAGCTTGTGGAGCGTCTGCACATCGAGACCGGGGACATCATCTTCTTTGTGGCCGATCAGAGTAAAATTGTGCATGATGCCCTGGGTAACCTGAGAGTTCGGCTTGCCGGTCAGTTGCAACTGATCGAGCCGCATACCTACAAACTGGTCTGGATAACCCACTTCCCCCTGCTGGAATGGGATCATGAAGAGAAGCGTTACACTTCGGTGCATCATCCTTTCACCGCACCCCTCGAAGAAGACCTGGAGTTACTCGATGAGAGACCGGAAAAGGTGCGCAGCAGAGCCTATGATTTGGTGCTGAATGGAACGGAAATCGGCGGAGGAAGCATTCGTATTCATCGGCAGGATATTCAGGAGCGCGTCTTCGCCGCCCTTGGTATAGACCGGGAAGAGGCGCAGGAAAAGTTCGGATTCTTGCTCGATGCACTGCAGTACGGCGCACCGCCTCACGGAGGAATTGCCTTCGGCTTTGACCGGCTGGTCATGCTGCTGAGCGGCTGTAGCTCGATCCGCGACGTCATTGCCTTCCCCAAGACTCAGAAAGCCACCTGCCTGATGAGCGGTGCACCAACCGAAGCGGAAATCGGACAGTTGTTGGAGCTCTGCTTGAAAATCGAGCAACGTGGAAGGAACTAATGCCATGGCCAGATGGAATCCGAAGAAAAGAGTTCTGGATCACGAACATTCCCAATTCTGGCAATATCAGCTGATCGACCTGGAGGAACCCAATCTCATGCGGGAAATTTTTCCGTACGACGAAGTTCCCAGGATAGACTTTGATCATAAGCTGCTGCCCATCGATCCGGCAGAAGATATCTTTATCACCGACACGACATTTCGCGACGGCCAACAGGCCCGCCCTCCCTACACCGTGAAGCAGATCGAAATCATCTTCGATTTCCTGCATCGACTATCCGGCCCGCATGGGGTCATCCGCCAGTCGGAATTTTTTCTCTACACCGAGAAGGACCGGCAGGCGCTCGATGCGTGCCGCGCCAAAGACTGGCGGTACCCGGAGATCACCGGCTGGATTCGCGCCGTCGAACAGGACCTGCAACTGGTGGCGGATGCCGGTCTGAAAGAAACGGGGATTCTGACCTCCGTTTCCGACTATCACATCTTTCTGAAATTGAAGCTGGACCGCAGGACCGCCCTGAAAAAGTACCTGAACATTGTCAGGGCGGCTCTCGACAAAGGAATCACCCCGCGCTGCCATTTCGAAGACATAACCAGAGCCGATATTTACGGCTTTTGCATTCCCTTTGCCTTGGAGTTGATGCGGCTGCGGGAGGAAAGCGGCAGCGATATCAAGATTCGTCTGTGCGACACGCTCGGTTTCGGTATCACCTATCCGGGCGCGGCATTACCGCGCAGTGTTCCCAAGCTGGTGCGCGCGTTTATCGACGATGCCGGAGTTCCCGGCCAGCTGCTTGAGTGGCACGGCCACAACGATTTTCACAAGGTCCTCACCAATGCCGCCAGCGCGTGGCTGTATGGATGCAGTGGGGCCAACGGCACGTTGCTCTGTTTTGGGGAAAGGACGGGCAATGCGCCGATCGAGGGCCTCATCATGGAATACATTGGACTGAAGGGCGACCAGAGCGGCATCGACACCACGGCCATCACTGATGTGGCCGAGTATTTCCAGCGGGAGCTCGGCGTTCGCATTCCACCCAACTATCCTTTTGCGGGGGAAGAATTCAATGCCACCCGGGCGGGAATTCATGCCGACGGATTGGTGAAAGATGAAGAAATATACAACATTTTCAACACGCTGAAGCTGCTCAAACGCCCCATCAGCATCATCATCACCGACAAGTCCGGCGTTTCCAGCATCGCCTACTGGGTCAATATCCGTCTCCGCCTGGAAGGGGACAAGCGGCTCGACAAGCGCCACCCGGGAATCGTCAAGATGCACAAGCGGGTCATGCGCGAGTACGAACAGGGGCGCAACACGTCGATCTCCAATGAAGAATTGGAGCGCTGGGCAAGGAGATATCTGCCCGAGTACTTTGTCAGCGAATTCGATCTGCTCAAGCAGAAAGCCCATGCCCTGGCCGCTCATCTGGTGGAAGAGGTGGTCGAAAGCGATGCCGTAAAAAGCATGGATGCGGGGCGCCAGGAACCGGTCCTGCAGACTTTGCTGGATCTCAACCCATTTATCCAGTACATTTATGTCACGGATAACGAGGGGCTCAAGGTCACGCGCAACATCACCCACATCGTGGATAAGGCCAAATACGAAAGCGCCAAAGTGGGTGAGGATCTCTCCGACCGTCCATGGTTCACCGAGCCCCTGAGAGACGGTAAGGTGCACGTTACGGACTTCTATACATCGCGTTACACGGGGGCCCTGTGCATTACGGTTTCGGCTCCGATTCGCAACGAGCTGGAAGAAATCGTGGGAATCCTGGGCATCGATATTCGTTTTGAAGACCTCGCCAAGATGGAAGAAAACGGCGATATGTGAGAGACCGGCTGCTGCACAATAAGAGAGTCCAGTGAGAGGGCCTTTACCAAGATACCTGGGAATCTGGCTGATGGTATTCGTTCTTCCGGCCGGTTGTGCCAAGAAGGCGCCTCCCCCTCCACGGGAACCGGGAATTGCGCCGCCCGCCGCCGCGGCGCCGGCCCTCCGCAGCCAGAGACCGTATAAGATCAACGGCGTCTGGTACTATCCCCTGCCCTCTGCGGAAGGATACGTCGAAGAGGGTCTTGCCAGCTGGTATGGATCCGATTTCCATGGAAAACCCACCGCTTGCGGAGAACCTTACGACATGCACGCCATGACCGCCGCACACAAGACTCTGCCCCTCGGCACCTACGTGAAGGTGACCCATGTGGAGGATGGCAATGCCGTCATCGTCCGGGTCAATGACCGTGGCCCGTTCGTCGCCGGCAGAATCATCGATCTCTCGCAACAGGCATCCCAGGCACTCGGCATCAAAGGAAAGGGGCTGGCTCAGGTGCGGGTCGAAGCCGTTGAAGTGGCCTCAGAGAAGCGTATCGGATCGAATACCTACTGGAAGGTCAACCCCATGCGTTCCCTGCGTTACGGAGAATTTGCCATTCAGATAGGATCTTTCAAGGAACCGGCCAATGCCTATCGGCTCAAACAAAACATGCTTGCCGCTTATCCCAGAATACAAATTCTTCCCTTCAATCACCAGGGAGAAACCTTCTATCGCGTGCAAGTGGGCTCGTATCAAGACTTGCTGATTGCTCGCCGGGAAATGGACAAATTACGTCAAAAAGGCTTTGGGGATTGCTTCGTCATAGCCATGGAGGGCCAATAGTTTGCTGCACATCGTTCGCTATCCGTCCAGTGAGGCCGATGCCAGGCTGGGCCAAATCGCCGGCCGCCGGAGCGGAGACGATCCCGCACTGGAAAAACAGGTCATGCATATGATAGACACCGTCCGCCGTGACGGAGATCAAGCGCTGCTGAGCTTCACCAGACGATTTGACTCGCCCGGCTTCAGTTTGCAGCAGTTGACGGCGGATGAGAATGAATTCGAGTCGGCCGGCAAAGAGGTCGACGCGGAATTTTTTGCTGTCCTGCAGACAGCCATCGACAACATTCGCGACTTTCACCAGAAACAGTTGCGTCATTCATACTTTTCAACCAGTCCTGACGGTTCATTTCTCGGACAAATGGTCAGGCCGGTGGATTCGGCAGGGCTGTACATCCCCGGAGCCAAGGGAGGCGAAACTCCACTGATTTCGTCCATCCTGATGAACGGTATTCCGGCAAAGCTGGCGGGGGTGGAAGACATTGCCATGGTCACGCCGCCGAGACGCGACGGCAGTATTAACCCGCACTTGCTGGTGGCCGCCCGGGAAGTCGGCATCAGCCGCGTCCACAAGATAGGCAGTGCCTGGGCGATTGCTGCTCTGGCATACGGAACGGCTGCGGTAGCACCTGTAGACGTCATCGTCGGCCCCGGCAACATGTATGTGACCCTGGCCAAGAAAATCGTCGCGGGAATGGTCGGAATCGACTTGCTGGCCGGCCCAAGTGAAATTCTGGTTGTGGCTGATTCCAGCGCGCAGCCCGATTTCATTGCAGCCGACCTGCTCAGCCAGGCGGAGCACGACCCGATGGCCAGTGCCATCCTGATCACTACCGATGCACAAATGGCCGAATGGGTAAACGGGAGCCTTAAAGATCAGATACGCCATCTCCCGCGCAAAGAGACGGCTCAAAAAGCCTTGCGCCAGTATGGCGTCATCTTCCTGGTGAGTCACCTTGAGGAAGCGGTCCGGTTGGCGAACCGCATCGCACCCGAGCATCTGGAACTGTTAATCGAGGATCCCTGGTCCTGCCTCGGCAAGATCAAACATGCCGGTGCCATATTCATCGGCAATTACACTCCCGAACCCGTCGGCGACTACATTGCAGGCCCCAATCACGTTCTGCCCACTGCCGGTACCGCTCGATTTGCTTCGGCCCTCGGCGTGGAAAACTTCATGAAGCGCACCAGCGTGATCTCCTACTCCAGGGAAGCCCTCCTGCGTGACGCACCTGCCATCATGCGCTTGGCCGAATTGGAGGGCTTGGAGGCGCACGCCGCATCCATCAGAGTACGTATGGCAAACCTGAACAGAGGACTCAACAGCTGACCCGGACCCTCATCGCTGCGAGGTGCTGTCAACCACCCAGTTGAGGTAATCGGGCAGCCCCTTTACAATGGGCAATGCGACGATCTCCGGCACCTCATAGGGGTGAAGTTGACGAATACGGCTTTGCAGGGAATCGTACAAAGAAGCCGGGGTTTTCATCACCAGCAGCACTTCCTGCTCCTCACAGACCTCTTCTTTCCACCAGTAGATAGAGCGAACTTGGGGAATCATATTGACGCATGCCACCAGTTTCTCCTCCACCAGGGCGCGACCGAGCGCCAACCCATCATCCGGATTGCCTACGGTAACAAAAACAGTCATTATTTCTGCCATGATCTGATACTCCCGTTGATGCCCATTGGAAATAGTCCTGATAAAATTACAACAGTAACTCTCCAATGATACTTGTTAAGGAAAGAAACATCTGATGCTTAACCTGTATAGTAATAAGCAAACGACTTGCTTGCATAAAATTTTCTAATGCCATTCAACCCCGCGGGGGTGAATTGTTCCAATGCTGAACAGGACTCAACGCAAGACATTATGGATGGGGATACAACTGGGTGCCGTACTTCTGGTGCTGGCAGCAGGCTGGGCTTGCAACCAGGGATTGCCCTCCGTGAGCGATCTTCCCGATGAGGAGAAGAAGCGGATCGTTTATGACATGTACGCACGATACCGGGAAGAATCTTTCCCGGATGTTCCGCAGATGAGCCCACATGAGGCGATGGAGCTCATGCAGCGTGGAAGGGCCGTGTTCGTCGACGTTCGTACTCCACGCGAGCGCCGTGTTTCAATGTTGGCCGGGGCTGTTTCGCTGCAGGAGCTATACGCAGACCTGGACAACTACCGGGACAAAATCATTATCAGCTATTGCACCATAAGCTACCGAAGTGCCGGAGTGACCCGCGAGCTCGCAGGAAAGGGCTTTACAGCGTACAACTTGGCGGGAGGGTTGTTGGCCTGGGTCCTTGAGGGGGGTGAAATTCACGATTCCTCAGGAATCACCCGGCGTCTCCACGTCTACGGGGAAAAGTGGAATTACCCGGCGCAGGGCTATACGGCTGTCTGGTAGGCCGGCAGGCGACCCATTGGCCACCGTGACCCGCGGCCGGCTTGTAAAGCGACAGGGTTTGGACTATGATCGCCGTTCCAATGACAAAATGCGTGCATATCAGAGACGAAAACTCGAAACGAATCACGCCAAGGCCCGCCCTTTAATGTCGGCTTTGACGGGATCGGCCACAACAAGGGGGAAGGCCCCTCGGGCGCGGGCTGAATATGAGCTTCAGTGGATACAATCACGATCAGTTGATCAGTTATAACGCCATCAGCACCACACTGGAGAAGCTGCCGGCTGAACAAATAGCCGGACTGAAGAAACGCATCGCCCCTTACCTGGAATTTCGTGCCAGGGTGGAGGAATTTTATCAGCACTACTTCAGGAATATCTGCGAGCAATCCTGCTTTGCAACCCACATCAGTGCGTGCTGCGGATTTGAAAGCATCATCATTTTCTTCGCCGACCAGGTCATCAACTGCATCATGTCCAACCCGGACCAACTGACCGGGATCGTGGAAATCCTCGAGAAGCCCAACCGTTCAAACCATTGCGTGTTCCTTGGCAAAAGCGGCTGCATCTGGCAGGTGCGACCGATCACCTGTGCCATGTTCTTATGCGACCCGGCCAAGCAAACGCTTTTTGCTCGGAGTCCCGAGGCGGAGCCCGTTTGGCGCGAACTTCAGCAATGGGAGAAGGATTTTACCTGGCCTGTCAACCCGGTGCTGTTCGATGAGCTCGAAAGGTATTTCATGGATTTGGGTGTCGATGTACCCAGTCTGTATTTTCACAAGAGCCCCGGCTTGTTGCGACTGAAAGCCAGAGCGGGAATCAACGCTCATCCTCAGCCAGGAAGTCGTCTGCATAGGTAAACAGTTTTTCCATCAGATCAGGATCGTCCAAGTGACGCTCACCCATAAAGGCTACAGCGTGTCGCCCCCACTGGCGCATGGCCCCGGGATTGGCGACCCCGGTAGACCACAAAATAAAGCGCTCCAAACGTTCCGTACCAGGCACCATTCCCCGCTCGTCAAACATGCTTCGTCGCGCGTCTCCCGGGGTTGGCAGACTGCGCAGCTCATCATAGTCGGACAGTTCATACCGCCTGCGGTCATCCCCGGGAGACTGTCCGAACGTTGGGCTCGGGTGCTTTTCAGTCCTTCCCGAGAATTCCGGATCGGAGTGCGGAACGGCCACCGGCATCCGGGAGTCACGGGATCCTCTGGATTCCGTCTCGGGTCGCAGCGACGCCCGCCGGGGATTTTCCCGATGGCTCCCGGAGGAGCGTGGCACTGTGTACAAATGCCGCACATAATGGCTCCCGCTTTCCATAGAAATCACCATGCGCTGATGCGTTGCGTCGAACGCCGGGGCCGGCAATATCAGAGGTGGTTCGGTGCACTCGGGAGGCGTTCGCGGTTGAAGTCGGCTGGTGGGGTAAAACTTCAGATAACAGCCGCAATTGTGGACCGTTTCGTACAGCAGGGGCTGCCCATCCAAACCGAGAGTGACACGGTAATTGATTCCATCCATGTGGCCCCCGACCAAATCCAAAAAACTCTGCCTGGGCCGCTCGGGAAACCATATGATGTAATTCAGCTGCGCCAGGACCCGACCATTGAAACGGGTGTAGGAAAGCCGCCTATAGGTCCTGGCTGCGGCGCTGTTGATCCGCAAATTCCCCTGTTGGGTCCATTCGGGAACGCCGATGTGATCATAGTTCCCCCTGTCCTCAACTTCCCAGATGGGCGCATACCACGCAAACAGCTCACTTATCGTGGCAGGTGCATAGATCGGGATGCCGAGTGCATCCTGTTTGGCGTTGCCGATGAGCAGGCGGGGAGAAGGCCGACCATCAACCGTCTCCACTGGAAAGTAACGGATAAGAAGAGGATTTTGGGGGCGCGAGTTGCTAAAATCCTGCCTGGACTTTGCGTGCAGCTTTTTGACTCCTTCCGCCAGGAAAAGAAGCGGCAGCGGATATAGACCGGCAGCGCGTCGCCAGGCGAGATACTCGTCCGGAACGTGCACTGTGCGCTTTAATCTGTTGCGCTGCTGTGCGTCGGCAAAATCAGCCGACCTCAACACATCACCGCACTGCAGGACTTCCTCGTGAAGGTTCCCGCTCCCGGTTCGTCTCTGCAGGGAACCGCGCTCAGACGGGTCGAGGTTTGCCATTTCATAACGGCGTGCGACCCGATCGAGCGTCTGCAACCTCGCCACCCAGGCATCGAATTGTGAGGCATTTTCGACATCATCCCGGAAAGATGCCAGAAAACGATTCACACGCAAGTATGGGTACCCGGCTACACGGAATTCTCCCGCATCGCGAACACCGACTGTCTTGGTGCGGTCATCCAGCAGGGCGAAGAACTCCGCACAGCGCCCCACCATCCCCGCACCCCCCCTATCAATGGATCGAGCTGATTGGGGCAGGTGAGCGCAACCCGCGAGGAGGGCCGGCACCAGGCACATCACCATGAGCATACAACCCATCTCGCGTTTACTGGTTCTTCGCTGCATATCTCCATTCTAATCGCATGGCGGTAGCTTGCTCCCACCTGGCGGTGGACCGCAGGAATTCTTTCATCCCGCCGCCCCACGGGTAATGCGCCCAGAAAGACACGCCAAAAAAATCAAGGTAGGCCACCTGCGTCACCCTGGTTGTGTTTCCTTGGGAGGTGGCCTGAATGTAGCCGTAATGAAACTTCTGTCCACATTCCTTGGGGTTTAACAGCGAGAAATCCAATCGATGCCTGCCGTTAAAGACCCGCGTGCGCCATAGATACGTCGCATCCGGCCCCACAGTGTAACTGTTCTCAGTAATGACTGCATGGTCTTCCCTGCGCACCAGCCGATGCTCCTTGATGAATTGGTTGGTCGCCAGGTAAGAACCTTCAAAGTCCGTCTTGAACCGCCAATAGGTCTCCAGTGGAACATTGACATAATAGATCAGCCGGTAGCCGATTCCGCCCCGAGGATCGGGTTCAATCATGCGAATTACGGGATCGGAGTCACCAGCAGCCGAAGCCGGGACGGGCAAAGCGCAGCACAGGATTGAACACAGCCACCAAGTCAAAACCCGTCGCAGACTTTGCCTTAACCGATCATCCAGGATCATTCCTGAAGTCATCATTTTGAAAACTCCTCATGCGCAGCGACTCGGCCGGTCAGCCAATGGTTACCCGCCGGCTGGGAATATCGCCCCTTGCGCCGTGTTTTCAAAGACCATGCATGCAAAGCAGGCCCCATTCTATCGTATCCCAGACATGATTCCGGCTTTCAAGTGGGCTGGGCTGCGGTACGAAATCCAGTACAACAGGCATTGGGTTTCGGCACGCGTAGCCTACGGCGAAACCCAACACAGGCCGGGCTGACTAACGTACTCGTCGGGTTTACGTATTCGTTGGGTTTCGCTGCGCTCAACCCAACCTACTCTTCTGCACTTGGCAACTCCACTGCATTTCGGGCACTCTATTGTGTGGAGCTGTACTAAGTAACTTTAAGAATTGGGAGGTGTTTTGGCAAAGCCGGAAGGCATACCGGGGGTGACGGATTGCAAGGATGACAGGCGTTGCCAATGCCCACCGTCACTTTTCGACCCGGCGGGATTGCTGCTTGAACTTTCCTTGCTATGGCACCCGTTGTGGCTTAGAATACGGATGCTCGTAATGCGACTACAGATTGAAGAGAGCTGTTGAAGATGAAATCCAGTAAATTTGAAGTTGTTCGATCCGATCAGGGCGGATGCTACCTCTGTCTGGAGAATAACCAGGAACTCTACCTTGCCAGGGAAATTCGGGGCGGCCGACTCACCGCCCTGTGTTCCCGCTGCCTGCTCGGCAATCTGGATGACTTCATGTTGGACAATACCAGGGAGTGGCCTTTTTCGCAGGGACAATAGAGGCGAACAGGACGAGACTTAGACTGTTCCCTGTTTGGCTCCGCTTCCATTCCTGTTCAGCCCCGGCAGCACGTGATCTAAAATCCCGTTGATGAAGGCTCCCGATTCATTGCTGCCAAACATCTTGCCCAAATCAATGGCTTCATTGATGGAAACCTTGGGCGGAATGGTCCTGCAGTGAAGCATTTCGTAAAGAGCCAGACGCAGGATGTTCCGGTCCACAATGGACATCCTCTCGATGCGCCAATGCTGCGAAGCCCCACCAATCATCCGGTCTATTTCCGCGCGGTGATGATAGACCCCATAGACGAGCTCTTCACAAAAAGGCCGCAATTCCAACGGACTTTCAAAGCACTCGTAATACAGTCGAAGCGCCTCCTCCGGAGGCACTTCATTCACTTCCATCTCATACAATACCTGCAGTGCAATCTCGCGCGAACGTCTACGCTGACCCATATCTTCTATTCTCGCTTGTGAAACCCGGTGGAATGCTTCGTCAATTCATTCCAACTACGAAGGGAATGACCGGTGGAAGAACATCGGCCTGATGACTTTCCGGCGCGGGGGAAGGCCCCCGGGTTGCGAAAGCTCCGAACATATCAAATCGTCTCTATCGTGTGGTGGATAGTCTACAGTTTCTCGCTTGGATGCGACCCTCTGCCAAGCCAGGGGTAAGCATGTCTCAGGACGGCAGGTGCCTTATGAGATTAGTCATCTCAATGGCAGCCAGGGCAGCTTCCCAGCCCTTGTTGCCTGCCTTTGAACCGGCTCGCTCAATGGCCTGCTCCAAAGTGTCCGTGGTGAGCACGCCGAAGCTGATGGGCACACCCGATTCCAGACTGACGTTGGCTATACCTTTGGAAACTTCGCTGGCCACGTAGTCAAAATGCGGAGTAGCCCCTCGAATTACCGCACCCAGGCAAATCACGGCGTCATAGCGCCCCGTCTCGGCCAACTTTTTGGCTATCAGCGGGATTTCAAATGCCCCCGGTACCTTGTAGACGTCAATGCTCTCCGGCTCCGCTCCACTCCGTTTGAGAGCATCCATGGCACCGCCCAGCAGTCGATCGCAAATAAAGTCATTGAACCGGCTGACGACTATTCCAAACCGAAGGCCCTGGGCCAGCAGTTTCCCCTCATATATTGTCATGATGCACTACTCGCTTCCTTTTCCTCAATGCAACTGATCAGGTGACCCATTTTACTGCACTTGGTTTTGAGATAGTCGATATTGCACTCATTGGGTGCTATCTCGATGGGAACCCGCTTGGTGACTGTAATGCCGTACCCCTGAAGGCCGACAATTTTGGTGGGATTATTAGTCATCAGCTTCATCTTCCTGATTCCCAGGTCCACCAGCATCTGAGCGCCTATGCCATAGTCACGCAAATCGGCATCAAAGCCCAGCGCCTTATTTGCCTCCACGGTATCGTAGCCTCTTTCCTGCAAAGCATAGGCTTTCAACTTATTCAAAAGGCCAATACCGCGACCTTCATGATTCCTCATATAGAGTAAAACGCCCCTGCCCTCCTTGGCAATCTGCATCAAGGAAGCCCTGAGCTGCCCGCCGCAATCGCACCGCAATGATCCCAAGACATCCCCGGTCAAACATTCCGAATGAACTCGCACCAGGATTTCATCGTCCGGATTGATTTCGCCCTTGACCAATGCCAGGTGTGTGTAATCATCGATGTCATTGGTATAGCCGATGATCTGAAATTCACCTCCATAGGCGCTGGGCAGCGTGGCAACAGCCGAACGATGCACAAAAATTTCATGCTGCATGCGATAATGAATGATGTCTGCCACAGTGACAATCTTGACGCCATGCTTTTCGGCAAATTCTTCCAGGTCCGGCATGCGGGCCATGGTGCCGTCGTCTTTCATGATTTCGCAGATCACACCAGCCGGTTTGAGGCCCGCCAGTCGGGCCAAGTCCACCGACCCCTCCGTTTGACCGGTGCGCACCAGTACGCCACCCTTCTTGGATCGCAGCGGAAATATGTGACCCGGGCTGACAATGTCTTCAGGCCTGGCATCGTCTGCGATGGCTGTGAGGATGGTGTGAGCTCTGTCCGCAGCGCTTATCCCTGTAGTAACACCATGCCTCGCCTCGATGGAAACCGTGAAGGCGGTTTCAAAGCGGGATAGATTCTGGGAAACCATCATGGGCAATCTGAGGTGATCAACCCGCTCGGGAGTCAGGGAAAGGCAAATCAGGCCGCGGCCGAATCGGGCCATAAAGTTGATCGCTTCGGCACTGACCATTTCGGCGGCCATACAGAGATCGCCTTCATTTTCGCGATCTTCATCATCAACCAAAATAACCATCTTGCCCCGGCGAATGTCTTCCAACGCCTCGGGGATGCTTGCCACAGGCATTATCAGCTACTCCTTTGCTCAAGAATGTGCTGGATTTGACAATCCCTTAAATCGATTATAGAGGTCCCAGGATAATGTTCTTGGTGTAAGCCACAATCATTTTCTTAAATTTTACAAATAGCATGAAGCCGGGGGCTTCTCAAGAGAAGCTCAGCCAAATACTTGGGGCCCGCACTTGACCGAGGCGCACCCGCTCATCATACAGCCGCTCCAACCGTTCACCACCGGCGCAGAGAGGGCCGAGATTGGCAAAGCTTGTATCCTTCAGGGAGGATTCTTAGCGTGCCTCCGTGCCCTTCGTGTCTTTGTGCCGAACGATTGCGAAAACTCATAAAAATCCGTGCTTTTCCAGGAAACTCAAATCTATACTGGATCGATCCGATCCCTTGAAAAGCTTCCTTTCCCATCCGCTCAGCATCTTTCCCACGTATTTGCCGATGAGATCCGTTTCTATGTTCACTCGATCACCGCTCTCAAGCCATTGGATCGTCGTCTGCCGAGCCGTATGGGGAACAATGTTGACGTCAAAGCAATCGAGTCCACACCCGTTGACCGTCAGGCTGATGCCATCGATGGCAATAGAGCCTTTCTCCACGATGTACCTGGCCGCCTCGGGTGGGACCTCAAAGAAAAGCCGCCAGGAACGCCCATCCTGGCTTCTGTTCAGTAGCGTCCCGACAGCGTCCACATGGCCGCTCACCAGATGCCCGCCCAGACGGTCTCCCAAGCGCAGGGCACGTTCCAGGTTGAGGCGGCTACCGGCCGCCTTGCTCCCCAATGTAGTACGATTGAGAGTCTCGACGGACACATCGGCGCTGAAGACATTCCCGGAAAAGGCGGCCACCGTGAGGCAGGCTCCGTCCACTGAAATGCTTTCACCCAGCTCCAGTTGCTGGAAGGCGCCATGCGATTTGATGACCATCCTGGCGTCACTGCCTTGCCGGTCGGTCCTGATTAACGTACCTATGTCTTGTATGAGACCGGTAAACACAGCATCACCCTCGTCAATAGATTGCTTCCCTAAATCTACCCGTAAGCATAACATCCTGACCAAATCTTCGGACCTTGATATCATAGGCTGAAAAAGCCTGCGACATCATCTCCCGCGCATTCCCCCAGAAAGCGGGCAGACCGCGCGGATCCGCTAAAATCTTAGGCCCGTAGAAGAAATAGAAGTCGTCGGCCAGGTGCTGCTCCAGGAAGCTTCCCAGCACGTGAGCACCACCTTCTACCAGCAGGCTGGTGATCTGCTCTCCACCCAACTCTTCCAGCAAAGCGGCCAGATCGATGCGGCCGTCTTTGGCCGGCAGGCGTAAAGTTCGCACTCCCTTCCGGTGCAACCGGTTCATCCGGGACTCCGCTGCATCCGGGCCGCATGCAATCCACACCGGGAACTCACGTGCGGTTAAAACCAGCTGACTGTCCAGGGGAATACGCAGCTCGGCATCCAGTACAATACGTATGGGTTGACGGGCGGTCTTCTTTCCTAACCGCGCAGTGAGCATTGGATCATCACACAGAGCCGTGCCTATGCCCACCAAAATAGCGTCCAGCTCGCAGCGCAGCCGGTGGGCGAAGCGCCGTGAACTTTCGTTGCTGACCCATCTCGCGTCACCAGTGCGGGTTGCGATTTTGCCATCGAGGGTCATGGCGGCTTTAAGGGTCACATAAGGAATGCCGGTCGTGGCGTACTTGATGAACCTCTGATTCAGTTTCCGGCACTCGTTGTGCAGGATGCCCGCATCGACCGTCACTCCATGCCGTCGCAAATAGTCTGCGCCGCCCCCCTTGACCTGTCGATTGGGATCCTCCATACCAATCACCACCCGCGCAATCCCCGCCTGCAAAACCGCTTGCGAGCACGGCGGCGTTCTGCCGAAGTGGTTGCACGGCTCAAGGGTGACATAGAGCACCGCTCCGCGCGCCTTGTCGGCGGCATCCCGCAGGGCGTTTATTTCCGCATGGGGCCCTCCGACATATTCATGGCAACCCTTGCCGACAACCGCACCATCTGCCACTACAACGGCGCCGACCAAAGGATTGGGGCTCGTCCGACCGCGCCCTTTGGCAGCCCATCGCAGCGCCTCCTTCATATAGAATTCATCGTCATGCAACATTCAACAACTCACAACCCGCCTCAGGTTGACACACTCCCAAGATAACAACGCACATCCGGCAGGGGCGGTTGTGCTGCCGCATACCCCGCAGAGTCGTTTGGGCACAGCCTGCCAGGCACACACAGGGGACTGTGAGGGCAGCTCAACCCGCGCAAAAACCCGGTCTCGGGAGCTGCAGCTGCAGGTAATGGCACTGCGGCCAAGGACCCGCTACCGGTACAGCGGAAAAGACGCACAAAATTCGGAGACTTCCGCCTTTAGAGCTGTGATGGCCCGTTCATCTCCCACCGCCTGCAAACCACGGTGGATAAACCGCGCTACCGCCGGCATGTCGTCAGGCGTCATGCCACGGGTTGTCAACGCCGGGGTACCGATGCGGATGCCGCTCGCAATGTGAGGTTTTTGTGGATCAAAGGGGATGGAATTCTTGTTCACGGTAATGCCAGCCGAATCCAATGTTTCTTCCGCCAGCTTGCCGGTCAGTTGCTGTGGGGAAAGATCGACCAGTATCAAATGGTTGTCTGTTCCTCCGGACACCAGGCGGTATCCCAGGGCGGTCAACTCCTTCGCCAGCCGCCGGCTGTTCTCCACAATTCGGCTTTGATAGGCTTTGAAGGCCGGCTGTAACGCCTCATGAAACGCCACTGCTTTGGCGGCTATGACATGCATGAGAGGGCCCCCCTGAATGCCCGGAAAAATCTGGCTGTCAAGGGTCTTGGCATAATTTGCATGAGACAGGATCAGTCCACCGCGAGGGCCTCGCAAAGTCTTGTGCGTGGTCGAGGTGACAAAGTCCGCATAATCGATGGGATTAGGGTGCAAACCGGCACTCACCAGCCCGGCAATGTGGGCCATATCGACCAGCAGGAATGCGCCCACAGCGCTGCATATTTCCCGAAATCGGGCAAAATCGATAATGCGTGGATAGGCACTGGCTCCCGCTATGATCATCTTCGGGCGCGACTGCTTCGCCAGGCGCGCCAGTTCATCGTAATCGATGCGCTCGGTGTCACGCTTCACGCCATAGGACGTCACATTGAAAAACCGTCCGGAAAAACTGACCGGGCTGCCGTGGGTCAAGTGTCCGCCCTGGCGCAGGTCCATTCCCAAAATAGTGTCTCCAGGATCCAGGACGGCGAAATAAACCGCCATGTTGGCCTGTGAACCCGAGTGGGGCTGGACGTTGGCGTATTCCGCATGAAAAAGCTTTTTGGCCCGTTCCTGTGCAAGCCTTTCCGCAATATCTACAAACTCGCAACCGCCGTAATATCTCTTCCCTGGATAGCCTTCTGCATACTTATTGGTCAAAACCGAACCTTGAGCCTCCCGGACCGCCGGACTGACAAAGTTCTCCGAAGCGATGAGCTCCAGCTTGCCCTGCTGTCTTTTCTCTTCGTCCCGAATCACCCGGGCAATTTCCGGATCGACAACCTCAAGATAGGACATTGCATTTTCCTTCTTAAAAGCACTATTTCGCCACCATGACGCACTCACTGCTTCCGTTGAAAATTGATGCAACTTCTAACTTCCGACCATGCTCTTTTCACCCTTTGAAGGGAGATCCCCCCGTCACACCGGCGTCCCCGTCACAATGGTCGATCATCTCAACTCTTTTTTGATGCCTGCCGCCTTCAAATGCTTCCGCCAGCCAAACGTCCACCACTTCAGCGGCAAGACCCGGCCCCAGGAAGCGTCCGCCCAGACATAGCACATTGCTGTCGTTATGCCGCCTGGCCATTTTGGCCGCATAAGGTTCATTGGCCTGGACGGCTCGAACTCCGGGAATGCGATTGGCGGCAATGCACATTCCGATGCCGCTGCCGCAGACCAGGATGCCGCGCTCGACGGCACCGCCGGCAACAGCGCGACCCACCTTGACGGCATATTCCGGATAGTCAACGGAATCCAGGCTGTGGGCGCCGATGTCTTCCACTTGGTGACCCTGCTGGCGCAAATGGACAACCAGTTTTTCCTTTAACTCATAGCCGCCGTGATCACATCCAACCATTATCTTCATCAAGCCAACCTCATCGGGTTTGTGCCAAAAGGGACTCCACCCGTCCGGCAACCTTCATTGATGCGGCCCCATGCAATCCCACCGGCAGCGAGTCTCCTGCCCGGTTCTGTCAGGCTGCAGTGAGGAAGCCGACACACCTTTCTTTTGATGAACATGGTCAGGCGCCGTTCCACTTGCGCAATACAATGGTGGCGTTGGTACCGCCAAACCCGAAGGAGTTGGACAACGCAACATCTATCGCTGCCGGCCTGGCCTGATTGGGAACATAGTCCAAATCGCAGTCGGGATCCTGATTTTCGTAGTTGATCGTTGGTGGAATCATTTCCCGCTTGATGGCCAGAGCGGTATAGGCGGCCTCAACCCCACCGGCGGCACCGAGCAGATGACCGGTCATGGACTTGGTCGAACTGACGGCCAGGCTGCGCGCGTGTTCTGCAAAAACCGTCTTGATGGCCTGGGTTTCATACTTGTCGTTCAGGTCGGTAGACGTACCGTGAGCATTGATGTAGTGGACATCTTCAGGCCGCACCGAGGCATCTTCGAGTGCCATCCGCATGCAGCGTACCGCCCCTTCCCCCTCAGGAGCCGGAGCAGCCATGTGGTAAGCATCTCCCGAAGCACCAAAACCAGTAATCTCGGCGTATATTTGGGCCCCTCTGTCGAGCGCCGTCTCCATCTCTTCCAGAATCAGAATGGCCGCTCCTTCTCCCATCACAAACCCCTCACGGTCTCGTTCAAACGGGCGCGAAGCTTTCTCCGGTTCGTCATTGCGCGTGGACAACGCGCGCATGGCATTGAAGCCGGCAATACCCAGAGGGGTTATGGTCGATTCGACTCCACCGGTGATCATGATATCGGCCATGCCGCTGCGTATCATGTGAAAAGCCTCTCCAATGGCATGAGTGCCTGCTGCACATGCCGTTTGGACCGACAGGTTAGGCCCTTTGGCTCCATGATAAATGGATATGAGTCCCGGGGCCATATTGCCCAGCAGCATGGGAATGAAGAAAGGGCTCACTTTTTTGGGTCCGGATTCCAGCAACACTCGATGATACACTTCAATGGTGGAAAGCCCCCCCAGGCCGCATCCGATAAAAACGCCGGCGCGATCCGCGCGCTTCCCAGAGATGGTCAAGTGCGCGTTCTCGAAGGCCAGTCTGGCTGCACCCAGGCTGATTTGCAGAAATCGATCCATCTTGCGCAGTTCTTTTTTGGCAATAAAATCTTCCGGGTGAAAATTCTTGACTTCGGCAGCGATTTGCGTCGCATACCCCGTGGGATCAAAGCGAGTAATGTGCCCGATCCCCGATTTGCCCTGCATCAGAGCACTCCAGTTTTCTTCGATCCCTATTCCCAGAGGAGATACCAAACCGATTCCTGTGATGACCGCCCGGCGGTGTTTACCAATTTCCATTGTTTTCCCTCACTGGTGCAGCGGCGCGCATTCCATTGCCTTGCCCGTCCGACCGACTATTTTCTCTTGCTGGCAAGGTTTTCAACCCATAAACATCCCGCCATTGACGTGAACGACCTGACCGGTAACATAACCGGCTGCTTCCGAAGCCAAATACTTTACCGCACCCGCAACATCCTCGGGAGTCCCCAGGCGAGCCGCCGGTATTTGCGCCAGCAAGCTCTCTTTGGCCTTATCCGTCAGAGCGGCGGTCATGTCGGTTTCGATAAAGCCCGGCGCCACGGCATTTACGGTGATATTTCTGGAAATGAGCTCACGGGCGAGCGAGCGGGTCAGCCCTATGATCCCTGCCTTCGCGGCCGCATAATTGCTCTGTCCGGCATTGCCCATGGCGCCGACAACCGATGTCACGTTGACGATGCGGCCGTATTTTTGTCGCATCATGGGTTTGACCACCGCTTGCGAGCAGAGAAAAGCCCCCTTCAGATTGGTGTCAATGACTTCGTCCCACTCTGCGGATTTCATGAGAACCAGCAGGTTGTCCCGGGTGATGCCGGCGTTGTTGACCAGAACATCAATGCGCCCATGAGCTTTCAACATCTCTTTAAAGGCTTCTTTGACAGCCGTCTCATCGGCAATATCAAACGGCTGCAGGTGCGCTCCGCCGCCTTTATCCGCCACCGCGGCCGCCGTCTTCTGGGCCGCAGCGACACCGGAGCGGTAGTTGATCACGATTTGATGACCGGGCTCCGCCAACTCGACCGCAATGGCCCTGCCGATCCCTCGACTCGCCCCGGTAACGACAATCACCCGCTTTTCTGACATGGAATTACTCCCGCTCCTGCTTGATTTTTCGGATAAAAGCCGGAATGAATTCGAACAGGTCCGCCACTACACCACAACTGGCCACATCGAACACCGGCGCTTCCCTGTCCTTGTTCACGGCCACGATGATCTTTGAGCCCTGCATGCCAACCACATGCTGAATGGCCCCCGACAGCCCAACGGCCATATAGAGGGTGGGGGCAACCGTGCGGCCCGTTTGTCCAACCTGATGCGAAGGCGCAATCCAGCCTTCCTCAACCGCACCGCGCGAGGCCCCGACAGCCCCTTTGACCAGTTGCGCAAGCTCTTCAAGCAGGACAAAATTTTCCGCCTTCCCCAGACCGCGCCCGCCGGAGACAATGATATCGGCCTCGGTGAGCTTTGCGGTTTGATCCTGTTCGGGAATGACCTCCAACACTTCCACGCGATTCTGGAAGATCCCGTCCGACACCTCGATGACTTCGCTGCGCCCCGGATGCTCCGGCTGCCGGACAGGCCGCATGACCTTGGGGCGAACGGTCGCCATCTGCGGACGACTGTTGGGGCAAACAATGGTCGCCATGACATTTCCCCCAAAGGCCGGCCGTGTCTGCAGCAACAACCCCTCCTCGCTGATATCCAGCTCGGTGCAGTCCGCCGTCAATCCGGTCCTGACGGAGGCGGCAACGCGCGGGATGAAAGAACGGCCGATGCTGGTGGCACCAGCCAGCAGAATCTCCGGTCGCTTTTTGTGAATCAGGTCCACCAGAACGTCTGCGTAGGCTTCATTGGTGAAGCGGGCCAACTGTGGATGATCGACCAGATAGACGACGTCCGCCCCATAGGCAATCAGCTCTGACGACAGCGCCTCTCCCAGTCCATGGCCAAGCAGAACCGCCGCCAGTTCGACCCCTCTTTTGTCCGCCAGTTGTCGTCCCGCCCCCAGCAGTTCGTAGCTCACCTTGTGAACCGTGCCGTCACGCCATTCAGCAAATACCCATACACCATTGTAGTCGGCCAAATCCGCAGCGGGCCCGGCACCCACTTCCGGCAGAGAGATGGCGCCGAACTCACAGGTGTCCACACACATACCGCACAAGGTGCATTCATCGGAGATCTCGACACTGGTTTCACCGACGGTGATGGCCCCAAACGGGCAAACATCGGAGCACACCCCGCAAACGGTGCATTTCTTGCCATCAACAAGTGCTTTCATATTCCTGGTACCTTGGCTTCCTTCAGGTATCTGTAGAGTTGCTCCACCTGCTCTTCGAGGCTCCCTTCGATGATGACCCGGTCGGTCCGCCGCGGCGGCGAAAAGACTCTCACCACCTGTGTGAACGAGCCGCACAGTCCCACATCATTGGCATCGAGCCCCAGTTCGGCAATTCCCCATACGGGGATAGCCGCCTTCTTGGCGCGCATCTTGTGGCGCAGGGAGGGCAAGCGGGGTTCTCCCACCTCCTTGATGACGGTGATCAGTGCCGGGGTCGACAGTTTCCATACTTCGGTACCTTCATCGGTTTGCCTGGTCACCTTCAGGTGTTGTGCGTCCAGCGGTTCCATTTTCTTCACGAAGGTGGCATAGGGTATATCGAGCAACGTCGCCACTTCCGGACCCACCTGAGCGGTATCCCCGTCCACCGCCTGCTTGCCGCAGAGAATAAGATCGACGTTTCCCAGTTTGCGAATGGCCGCAGACAGGGTAACGGAAGTAGCCCAGGTGTCGGCGCCGGCAAAGGCTCGGTCACTCAACAAAAGCGCCGCGTCGACTCCGCGCGACAAAACCTCTCGCAATGCCTCTTCGGCCTGCGGCGGTCCCATGGTGATGACCGTGATTGTGGCGCTCGATGCATCCTTTATTTGCAGAGCGGCTTCCACAGCAAACAGATCGAAGGGATTGATGATGCTCTCCACACCCTGCCGGACCAGAGTATGGGTGTCGGGATCAATGCGAACGTTTTTGGTGTCGGGAACCTGTTTGATGCATACAACGATGTGCATGGAGTGCACCTCTTTCTAACGAAAAGCCTCTTGCTAGAAGAAAGTCTCTTTGATTCGACTGTATTCTTTGTTGAGCTCCTGTCCGATAATGTTTCTCTGGATTTCGTTCGTGCCTTCGTAAATTTGCAGAATTTTGGCATCCCGCATCATCTTCTCCACCGGATAATCCTGCATGTAGCCGTAACCCCCCAGTATTTGAACGGCGTCCGTAGCGACTTCCATGGCGACATCCCCGGAAAACACCTTCACCATCGCCGCCAGTTTGCTGGCATCGGGCGGCTCCGTGTCCATGTGGCGGGCAGCGGCGTAGAGCAGCGCTCTGGAAGCTTCGGTCTTGATCGCCATATTGGCCAGCTTGTGCTGGATGGCCTGAAATGTAATGATGGGCTTGCCGAACTGTTCGCGTTGCCGCGCGTATTCCACCGCAAGGTCCAGCGCACCCTGGGAAAGTCCCACTCCCAAGGCGGCGATGCCCGGACGCGACTTGTCAAAAGTCTTCATGGCATTGATGAAGCCAATCCCTTCGCGGCCTATCAACCGGTCTTTGGGAATACGGCAGTCCTGAAAAATAAGTTCCCTGGTGGCGGAAGCCCGGATCCCCAGCTTTTTCTCCTTCCTGCCAAAAGAAAAGCCCGGATCCCCTTTTTCCACAATGAAAAAACTTGCGCCGCGCGGCCCTTTGCTGCGGTCGGTCAAGGCCAGCACCGAGTAGATCTCGGCCTCGCCCCCATTGGTAATCCACTGCTTGTTTCCGTTCAGCAGGTAGTGGTCCCCGTCGCGCACGGCCGTGGTCTTGATGCCGGAGACGTCGCTGCCGGCGCTTGATTCGGTCAGGCCGAAAGCGGCCAGGCGCTTGCCTGCGGCTACTTCGGGAAGGTAGCGCTGCTTCTGCTCTTCACTGCCGTAAAGCAATATCGGGTACGCCCCCAGACCACTGGCGGCGAAACTGGTCGCGACACCGATGCAGGCCTGTGCCAGTTGCTCGATGGCCAGGCAATTCTCTAAGATACCCCCTCCCATACCCCCGTATTCCTCGGGGATATAGAGTCCGAACAAGTCCGCTTGGGCCAAAACCTGCATGATCTCCCAGGGGAACTCTTCCTGCTCGTCCAATTGCGCGCGCACCGGTTTGATTTTTTCCCGGGCAATCTGGGCAGCCAGCTCCTGGATCATCTGTTGTTCTTCTGTCAAAAAGTAGTTCATCTATCCTCCTTACCCAATCGGGAAAAAACCGTGCATTTTCTGACTGTCCTGGCTGCCATTGCTTGCCTTGGCGGGGAACATATAGAGCCGTAACCGGTCCTCAACACCTTGCCCTCTGCAATCAGTGCCCTGGTCGAGGGCATGCCGGCGATCACCGGATAGAGCCCGGGGAGCAATTCAGCCTAATGCCCATCGGGGACTCTTGCTGCGTTGTGCTGGTGCTCGCACGGGCCTGCAACTCACGGATGGAAATACAAGAGCATGCGGCACCATGCCGATTCATGGCGATACGTGCAAAAGGTGTGAGCCTGCATTGCCATCCTTATCTGCTTTTGTGAATTTCCAGGACTTAAAGCGGTAGGACTTGTTTGTTTACCGGGGGGAGTCCCATACGATATTCAGAGAGGATGGCTGCAATCCACAGTGTCTACCGCATTTCCCAACACCATCTGTCGCTGATCGCTGTTGGACAGATGCTATTCCTCCTCAAAGTCCAGGACAACACGATCGCGATAATAGCCACACGTCGGACAAACCCTATGGGGCAAGCGAGGTTCTGAGCACTGTGGGCAACGGGACAAGGACGGCGGGGTGAGGTTGTTATGAGCACGCCTTTTATCTCTTCGAGCTTTGGAAGTCTTACGCTTTGGTACAGCCATTTTTTAGAATTCTCCTTAATGGTTAACTGCAGAGGACAAAACCACCATCACCGAACCAATTGCTCTTTCATTTGCTCGAGCCCGGCAAAAGGGGATGTTTTTGTACTTCGCCGGCAACTGCAAGCTGCTTGATTGAGATTGGCCCCACAGTTCTGACAGAGCCCTTTGCAGCTTTCTGAACAAAGAACCTTGTAGGGCAGGGCAAGAAAAATCTGTTCGGCTACCAATTGATCCAATTCTATAATTTCTCCGTCAAAGAACTCATATTCGAGCTCATCAACTTCCAGTTCTTTTTCTTCGTCCTGGGGCAAGTTCTTGTCTTCCACCAAAAAAACATCCACCTGTTCCCGCAACAGCCACTGGAAATCATCCAGGCACCTGTGGCATGTGAGCCGAAGAATCGACTCGATGGACCCGATAATGCGGATGTGATCCGGCCGCTTGTGGATTTCCAGGTCCACGTTCACCGGCCGCACCAACTCCATTGCAAACGGATCGTCCGGCTGCATGTATTGTTTCAATCGGTTCTGGCCCCAGTGAAAATGCAGAAACCGACCTGATTCCGGTATCTCGTCAACGCGCACCCGCATTGTCACCCCTTGTCGGAATGTGTAAATGGGTGAGTATAGAAATTCCCTTTAAACTGTCAAGAGATTTTAACCACAAGGTCAACGGCGGTCAAAATCAACGTGTCCGCATGGCTTGGCAACAGCAGCCCCGAACCCTCCTCCCTGCAATGGCAGAGCATGCCACCAGCCGTTCAATCGTCACATCTTGGCAGCGATTTGCGTGATGAGATCCTCGGCAACCTCTCCAAAAATCTTGCGCCAGGCACCGCGTGTGAACGTACCATCGCCAAAGGTGATCTCTTTTTCCGCCTCAGCACTGGTAAAGACATTGCCATCCTTTATTACGTCGCACCTCACGGTCAAATAGGTCTTGCCCCACATGGGCAAAGCCCAGCGATACCATGCACTGCCCTTCTGATATTTGAGAATCGTAGCTCTGATGGTGTAGGGAGCGTACGCCGCTTCTCCCGGCCACAGCATGTCCCGCCTCTTCAACGACTGATCGAGGGCGCTCCACAGCATGCCGATAACATCCACATCGAATAATTCCTCGGTGCTGTTGGAAACATCGACGACTCTCATTTTGACATTCGGCAGCTGGCGGTAAATGGTTTCATTCTCATCCGGGGCTGAACCGCAGCTGCAAAAGGAAACTATTACAACGAATAAGGCAAGAACATGGACTAATTTTTTCATATTCTACTCACCTTTCCACCAAGATCAACCAATCGGCCACCCTCTCATGGGTACGTTGCTGATTTGCGTCATACTGCCAGAAGGCAGTGATCAGGGCAAGCTCCCTGTGCAGGGTGTAAGCATTTTGTCCACGGCGGCATTGACAAATGTGTTTGGCTTCAGGGATTTTCTCGTTCTTGAGTTTAACCGGACAGTGTGTTATCCGTTACTCGCATTTTTTCAGCAAAATTGCACAGATCATCTACAAGGAGCACAATACCGATGGAGCCGGTGATTACTCGCTTTCCCCCAAGCCCGACGGGTTACCTTCATATAGGTGGCGCACGCACGGCACTTTTCAACTGGCTGTTTGCCCGCCACCACAAGGGGCAGTTCATCCTGAGAATTGAAGATACGGACCAAATCCGCTCCACCGACGAGTCCATCAAGGCGATCCTGGATGCCATGGATTGGCTTTCCCTTGATTGGGACCAGGGACCCTTCTATCAGACCCAGCGACTTGATCTGTACCGAGAATATTTGCAGAAGCTCATAGAAAACGGATCGGCCTATTACTGCCGGTGTCAACCCGAAGAGCTGGAAAAGCGCAGGCAGCAAGCTTCGGCAGCCGGGCTCAAGCCAAAATACGACGGCTTGTGCAGAAATCTGGGGCTGGGACCCGGACCAGATCGTGTGGTTCGTTTCCGCACGCCCGATTCGGGAACAACGGTTCTCAACGACCTGATCAAGGGGCCGATTTTTTTTGACAACTCCGAACTGGACGATCTGGTGCTGCAGAGAAGCGACGGCATGCCGACCTACAACTTCGCCGTCGTTGTTGACGACATCACCATGAACGTCACGCATGTCATACGCGGTGACGACCATGTCAACAACACACCCAGGCAAATTCTTATTTATCAGGCCCTTGGAGTGAAGCTGCCGTTTTTCGGGCATGTCCCCATGATTTTGGGCCAGGATCGCACGCGCATGTCCAAGCGCCATGGCGCCACATCGGTCATGGCCTACAAAGAAATGGGATACCTGCCGGAAGCTTTGGTCAATTACCTGGTTCGCCTGGGGTGGTCGCACGGAGATCAGGAAATTTTCAGTCGCGCAGAGCTCATCGAGAAATTCAGCCTGGACAATGTCGGCAAAGCACCCGGCATTTTTGACCCAGACAAGCTGCTGTGGCTGAACGCGCACTACTTGCGGGAAAAGGCCCCGGAAGAACTGACCGTGCTGTTGAAACCCTACCTGAAATCCTTCAATTACCCTGAAAAGCCCGAAAAATATCTGGCAAAAGCGGTGAAAACATTGCAGCCCCGTGTGCATACCCTTGTGGAGCTGGCGCAATCCATGAAATTTTACCTGGCCGAATCTATCGAATATGATCCAGCCGCGGCCAAGAAATTCTTGACGCCCGAGGTCAAAGAAGCTTTCGCCAAATTAACCGGGGCCATGGGAACACTGGAAGTTTTTGACGAGGCCGGCCTCGAGCAGGTTTTCAGGCGGATTGTGGTCGATGAGATGGGGATGAAGCTGGGTAAGATAGCTCAGCCGGTGCGTGTCGCCTTGACGGGAATGACCGCCAGTCCCGGGCTTTTTGAGGTCATCGACGTGCTCGGCAAGGACACTGTCCTGCAGCGCATGAAGCTCGCTTTGGCATACATCGAGAGCCGCTGAAATTTTCGTCGGCGGTTCGTGCCGCAAAACAGCTGCCTGTGCAGTGCCCGGGGCCGCCATCGCCAATCTATGGCGGTGTGGCGGCGAGAGCGATCCCATGTGTCCTCTCACATTCTGTCGGGTTTCGTCATGCGCCTCGAGTAACTCGATCACCCCGGCCTTTTTCACAATAATTTGGCAAAAATCCCCAAAAACGTGTTATGATCCGGCACGATTTGGGTTTGGCTCCCATCTGAACATCTGAAGCATCATGGAAAATTGGCCGCCGCCTTGAGACTGTAATCGATGGAGAATAGAACAGCCAGCAATCGCTCCAAAGGATTTCTGCGCAACCTGCCCCTTCGTTATCGGCTGAGCATTCCCTTTTTGTTTCTCGCTTTCATCGGCACTTTTTCCCTTGTGGGCCTGGCTATCCTCAGCCAAAACGAACTCATCCGACAGCAGGAACGGGAGCGTCTTTTTGGCTATTACCGGGCCTTCGAGCACAATCTCGCGCTGGAAGGACGCTGGGCGGTCAGCCTCGCCTCCAACTTCGCCCGCAATCCCGAAGTTGCTGCAGCCCTGGCCCATCGAGATCGGTTACGCTTGATCAAGCTCTGTTACCCCGCCTACGTTTTCATGAAAAAGAACTACGGCATCAGCCAGTTCAATTTTCATGACCTGTCGCCAACAATGTTCCTGCGTCTGCACCGCCTTTACGAGTTCGGCGACAACCTCGATTATCGCAAAACCATTGAGGATGCTGTGGCCATCTCGCAGGAAACCTACGGTCTTGAGAAGGGCTTGACCGGGTTCGGCATACGGGGTGTGGCGCCGGTCTTCTATCAAAACCGCCTGGTGGGGACCACTGAGATCGGATTCAGTTTTGGATCCGTATTCCTCGAACAGCTCAAGGAGCAGTTCGGCATCGAGGCATCTTTTTTGCTCCCCGCAGACCAGGGCAATTCTTTTTCCAGTCTCGACACCACCTTCCCGCATCCCATCGAGCGAAACGATCCGGCCTACAGGGATGTGTTCCGCACGCGAAATCCGCAGCTGCTCCTGCGTAAAGTCGCCGACAAACCTTATGCGGTCATGGTGGGTGCCGTTCAGGATTACAAGAACAACACGGTCGCCTTGGTGGAGCTGTGTGTGAGCCGTGCGGCAACCTTGAATTCCATTGATCATTATCGTCAATTGATGCTGGGAATCGGCATCATTGGGATGCTGCTCTCGGTTGGAGGCATCTATGTAATCAGCAGCTACTTCACCAAACCCATTGCCAAAATGGTGGCTTTTGCCCGACAGATTGCTCTCGGCAGGCAGGTGAAGCCGCTCGACATCAACCCCTCCGGGGAACTGAGGGATCTGGCCGCAGCTCTGGATGATATGCTCACCGCGTTAAATGTCTCGCGCACCAAAATTCAAAACTACACCGACAATCTCGAACATATGGTTCACCTGCGGACGCGTGCTCTGCGGGAATCAGAGGAGAAATATCGGACCCTGGTGGAGAATGTGCCGCTGGTGGTTTATCGCTTGCTGGGGGACGGCAAGTTGATATTCATCAACCATTTCATCCAGGACCTGGCCGGCATGACGGTGCGCGACGTGTTGCAGCAAGAGGATTTCTGGAAGCAAAAAGTCTGGGAGGAGGATCGCAATCGTATCTGGCCCCTGATGGACCGTTGCCTGAAGGATGGCATCGAATTTAAGGCGGAATACCGAATCCGCCACGCCAATGGCAAGCTCATTTTCGTGCAAGGCCATGCCCTGCCCATACTGGACGAACAAGGAAACGTCGAAACGGTCGATGGATTTCTGGTGAACATTACCGATCGACATCGCTTGCAGCAGCAAATCATTCAGACGGAAGAACTGCGCACTTTGAGCGAGGTCTCCGCGCGCCTGGCCCATGAAATTAGAAATCCGCTGGTGGCCGCCGGCGGTTTTGCTCGAAGGCTGCTGCAGACGCTGCCGGAAACGGATCCCAATCGAGAGAAAGTGCAGATCATTGTCCAGGAGGTTGCACGACTGGAGAAGATCCTGGAAAAAACCTTAGCTTACCTCAAGCCCTTTGAGGTTGTTTTGGACAGATCCTCGCTAAATGACTTACTAAAGCGCATCCTCGCCGACCAGGAAAAGATTTGCCGGGAATATGCTGTAAAGCTCCAGTTGAACCTGTCTCCACACCTGCCGGCCGTTGCCCTCGATACCATTCTTTTCACCAAGGTGTTGGAAAGCTTGACAAAAGCTCTGCTGGACTATTGCCAGCCCGGCGGGCGCATGGAAGTGCGGACCTACCCGGGTGAACATGCCGTTCATTTGGAAATGAAGGTAACGGCAGTGCAGATTTCAGAGGATGACATTGAACATTTTTTTTACCCCTTCACCAGCCGCCTGGACCCTTCCAAGACGTTGGACCTGCCGCTGGCCAAGATGATCATCCACAAGCACAGGGGCCTCATTAATCTGCGCAAAACCGACGGCAACCAGCTTGCTTTGAACATCACTCTTCCCCACTGAGGACGGCGCTACACAATTGAGTGGCCGCAAGCCGCAAGTCCGCCGCAGCACGGAAAACCCCTATGACTCATGTCACGGGATTTTTTGCGTTGCGCCGCAAACTCGTAGTTGACAAGTGGCGGAAGTGAGGAATAGAAGGGAAGGGCTGTGGCGAGTGTCCCTGGCGGCGACGCGCATTCGGGCTTGTTAAATGATTACCTTCAAGAACGTTCACAAGTGGTTTAAGCAGCTTCACGTGCTCAACGACATCAACTTCTCCGTCGAAACGGGGGAAGTGGTCGTCATTTGCGGTCCAAGCGGCTCGGGCAAGAGCACCATGATTCGCTGCATAAACCGATTGGAACCGATCCAGGAGGGGGAAATCATAGTCGACAACATGTCCCTGAAGGATCCGCGCACCGATATCACGCGCCTCAGGGCGGAGATCGGTTTCGTGTTCCAGCAGTTCAACCTCTACCCGCATATGACGGTGCTGGAAAATGTTACCCTTGCTCCTGTCAAGGTACGCAAGATGAAAAGGAGGCAAGCCCAGGCGCTGTCCATGGAGCTGCTGGAAAAGGTCGGCATCCGGGAAAAGGCCTCCAGCTACCCGGCTCAACTTTCCGGGGGACAGCAACAGCGCGTCGCCATTGCGCGCGGTTTGGCCATGCGTCCCAAGATTATGCTGTTCGACGAACCCACCTCCGCCCTGGATCCGGAAATGATCAACGAAGTGCTGGACGTCATGCGCAAGCTCGCTACCGAAGGCATGACCATGGTGGTCGTCACCCATGAAATGGGCTTTGCCCGAGAGGTAGCCCACCGGGTGGTGTTTATGGACGCAGGTCGATTGGTTGAAAGTGCACCGCCGGTGGACTTTTTTACCAATCCGCAACACGATCGTACCAAGTCGTTCTTGAGTAAGATATTGTCTCACTAGCGCACTAATTCACCGCTGGAGCAACGCACAATTTCTAATAGAGAGGGCAGCAGATGGAAATCGACATTCGGACTGCAGAACCGGCACAGAGGCGACTGAAACCAAAGGATGAGAGTAAGCTGGTTTTCGGCAAGACGTTCAGCGATCATATGTTCCTGATGGACTATCAGGTCCCGAAAGGCTGGAACAATGCCCGCATCAGGCCTTATCAGGATCTCCATTTCGATCCGGCGGCCATGGTGCTGCACTACGGACAGGGTATTTTTGAAGGCTTGAAAGCCTACCGTTGCCGTGACGGCAGAATTCTGCTTTTCAGACCGGAGAAGAACTGGCAGAGATTCAATCGCTCCGCCCGCCGAATGTGCATGCCGGAAGTCGACCTGGACGCTCAGGCAAAGATTTTTGAAACCCTTCTGAGGCTTGATGTGGATTGGATTCCTCACAGCGTCGGATCCTCACTCTACATCCGGCCGACAATGATCGCAACGGAACCCGCTTTGGGAGTAAGACCCGCCCATCAATATCTTTACTTCATTATTACCGGACCGGTTGCTGCCTATTATGCCGAGGGATTCAATCCCATCAAAATATTTGTTTCGGACGAATTTGTGCGCGCGGTGCGAGGCGGCGTCGGCGAGGCTAAGACCATGGCCAACTATGCCGCCAGTCTGTACGCGGCGGAAACGGCCAAAAAAAATGGATTCACGCAGGTTTTATGGCTCGACGGCATTGAGAAACAGTACGTGGAAGAAGTCGGAACCATGAACATCTTTTTCCGATTGGATGACGAACTGGTAACGCCTCCCCTGACAGGCTCAATTCTCCCGGGAGTCACCCGCGATTCGGTGATCGAACTTGCTCGCCACTGGGGACTCAAGGTCACCGAAAGACTCATTTCCATCACCGAGGTGATCGACTCGATCCGATCCGGAAACATGAAGGAAATTTTTGGCACCGGAACCGCTGCGGTCATTTCACCAGTAGGCGAACTGAGCTACAAAAACGAGCTGTTCCGCATTCAGGATGGCTCCGTTGGTGAATGGTCCCAAAAGTTTTACGATGAAATTGTCGCCATTCAGTATGGCGAAAAGGATGATCCATTCGCTTGGGTGCGCCCGGTAAGCATAGGTTAGTGTTCAAAAAAATAATTTTGGTTTCCAGGCAGGCCGGGTTGAGGCACAGAATCCAACGCCAGAAACATTATCTTGGAGGCCTTGGTTCATGGATCAAAATCAAGCCCCTGCAAGGAACAAAAAATAGTTTCCAGCGGGTCTTGAATTTTGCATTTGAGGTGGTTACTGTAAATTTAAGGTTGACGTTAAGTCGCCTTCTCCTAACCCCTCCTGACCCCGCCTGACAATCCCCCTCCAGTCAAGCGGGGTCAACTTTTTTTTGCGGCTTCCTGCAAGGCAGACCCCAAAACCCGGCCCATTCCGCCCCAGCCTGAATACCGGACTACAACCAGACCTGCTGGACGAATATAATGTTGGGGTGGTTCTGCAGGATGTTCAAAGCCTCCTGAGGGGCCTCATTGTCCAGTCGGATGATGGCGATTGCTTTATCTTTTTCCGGCGTTCGAGCCAGATGCATATTGGCTATGTTGACATTGTAGCTGCCCAGAGTCGTCCCTATCAATCCGATGGTGCCGGGTTTGTCCCAGTTGTTGACCAGCAGATTGATGCCTTCCAACTCGGATTCAAGCCGGTAATCGTTGAGCCAGACCAGGCGCATTTCGTCACCGGGAAAGACGGTTCCGGCAGCCGATAATTCGCCCGTCTGCCCCCTCACTCTCACGGTGATCAGACCGGTATACCCCCTCTTTTCCGACGTCGTCGCGGTAATCAGCTCGATTTGCCGCTCTTTGAGAAGCAAGTGGGCGTTCACCAAATTGACCTTCTCCGCCAGAATGGGATCAAGCATTCCCTTGATGGTCGTCTGGGTCAGGGGTTCCAGCGGGACGTCTTCGAACGCCGGACCATTGTATTCGATCTCCAGGCGATTGATGGGGGAACAGAGTTGTCCCTGCAGTCTTCCCAGTTTTTCGGCGAGAATCAGAAACGGCCGTATTTTTTCGTAGTCCCGGCGGCGCATGGACGGAAAGTTGACGGCATTGCGAATGATCCCGTACTGCAGATAGTCAACCATTTGCGAAGCGATGGCACGCGCAACATTGGCCTGGGCCTGATAGCTGGAAGCTCCGAGATGCGGAGTAAAGATGACATTTTCCAGTTCGAGCAAGGGGCTTCCCTGAGGGGGTTCCTTTTCGAATACATCGAGTGCCGCTCCAGCCACATGCCCCTTGAGCAAATATTCGTGCAACGCCGTTTCATCAATCAAACCGCCTCGCGCACAATTGATGATTCTCACTCCCGGCTTGGTCCTGGCAAGGTTCTCCCGATTGAGGACATGGCGTGTTTCCGGAGTCAGCGGCGTGTGCACCGTAATGAAATCAGAGCGGGCCAGCAGTTCCTCCAGGGGCACCCACTCGACGCCCAAAATAGCTGCTGCCTCAGGACTGATGTAGGGATCGTAGCCAAGCACGTCCATCTTCATACCGATGGCCCGATCAGCGACGATTGCGCCAATTTTCCCCAGACCGATCACCCCCAGCGTCTGCTGGTAAAGCTCGGTGCCCATGAAGCGTTTTTTTTCCCAGCGCCCCTCGCGCAAGGATTGGGTAGCCTGCGGGATGTGTCTGGCCAGTCCCAGCATGAGCGCGATGGTGTGCTCCGCGGCGGCCATGGCATTGGCTCCCGGGGTATTCATCACGAGGATGCCGCGAGTGCTGGCCGTTTGAACATCGATGTTGTCCACCCCGGTTCCGGCGCGTCCGATCACCTTGAGATTGCGGGAATTTGCCAGTAGATCGTCGCTGACCCTGGTGCGACTGCGCACGATCATGGCATCGTAATCAGGAAGAATGGCCTTGATTTCTTCTGCGGAAAGCTGATCCGGCATGTCTACGGCAAAACCTTCCACCGCTTGAAAGAGAGCAACCCCAGCATCATGCAATCCGTCACAAACCAAGATTTTCATAGCGTTCAACCTCTGTTGTCAACCCAGGTAGGCCCTTTTCATGTCAGCGTCTTCGGCCAACTCCTGCGCGTTGCCCTCCAGGACAATCCGTCCCGTCTCCATAACATAGGCCCGGTGGGCATACTTCAGCGCCAGATGGGCATTTTGTTCGACCAGCAGGATAGTGGTGCCGGCCTCATTGAGCTCTTTCAGGACCCGGAACAGCTCCTGCATGAGAAGAGGGGCGAGTCCCATGGAAGGCTCATCCAGCAGGATAAAGCGCACGCCGCTCATGAAGGCCCTGCCCATGGCCAGCATCTGCTGCTCTCCGCCACTCAGAGTATCTCCCCGCTGATGTTTTCGATCCGCCAGGCGCGGAAACAGCGAGAAGACTCTCGCGTAGTCGCGTTCAATTTGGTCGGCATCCTTGCGCGCATATGTCGCCAGCTTGAGGTTTTCCAGCACGCTCAGGTTGCCGAAAATATGCCGCCCTTCGGGCACCAGCCCGATCCCGCATTGGGCGACGACGGCGTGAGCGGGAACCGGCAGCAGGTCTTTCCCATTGAAGCGGATCGCTCCCTGGGTGACCACCGGTCCCTCGGGTGGAACCAGTCGCATGATGCTCAACAGCGTGGTGGATTTTCCCGCCCCGTTTGCGCCGAGCAGGGCCACCACTTCCCCTTCTTTGACCTGAAAGGATACTCCGTGCAAGGCTTCAATATTGCCATAGCGAACATGCAGGTTAGCAACTTCAAGCATCGATCGAATCCGCATCTCCAAGATAGGCCTGAATCACTCTCGGATCTTGCCGGATCTCCTCGGGAGTTCCCTGAGCAATGGTTTCACCGAAATCCAGGACCACGATTCGTTCACAAATATTCATCACAACGCGCATGTGATGTTCAATGAGCCAGATGGTCAGCTGGAACTTATCTCTGATCCATGTGATGAGTTCAATCAATTGGTCTACTTCCCCAGGATTCATGCCTGCAGCGGGTTCGTCCAGCATGAGCAGATGGGGGCGCATGGCCAGCGCCCGCCCGATTTCAATGCGCCGTTGCAGCCCATAGGGCAAATTCTTTGGATACTCATTGGCATAATGCCGCAAGCTCAAAATATCCAGTATTTCTTCCGCCGTCTTGCGGATGCATCGCTCGCTCGTGCGGAACCCCCTGCTCCGAAAGATGGTCCCCAGGATTCCGTAGCCAAGCTTTGAATGCTGCGAAATACAAAGATTTTCAAACACCGTGAGGGTATTCCACAAACGAATGTTTTGAAAGGTTCGGGCCATTCCAAGGGCGGTGACTTCATGCGGACGAAGCCGCACAATCTCATTGCCGCGAAAACAAATGTCGCCTTCCGTCGGATGGTAGAATCCGCTCACCAAATTGAAAACCGTCGTCTTGCCGGCGCCGTTGGGCCCGATCAGGCCGAGCACCTCCCCTTCCTGCAGAGCCAGATCGAACTTGAAAACGGCTCTCAATCCGCCAAAAAAATGCGTGAGATTTCTTACTTCCAGAATCGCCATGGCTATGCTCGTTTTCCTTGGGGAACAAAGATACGGCGCAGGCGCGGGAATACATCGGTGAGCTCGCGATGGCCCAGTAAACCCTCGGGACGGAACAACATGAGCAGGATCAAGAGCAGCGGGATCGCCACCCACTTGATTACCTGCAACGGTCGAAACAGTTCAAGAATGATGGTGAAACCGACGGCACTCAAAACCGACCCGCTCAAAGAACCCATGCCACCCAGATAGACCATCACCATGACCTCGGTCGACTTCATGATGGTGAAACTGCCGGGATTGATGTAGCCCAAAATGTGGGCAAAGAGTCCTCCCGCAATCCCCGCCAGTCCTGAGGAGAGCATGAAGGCCACCATTTTCATGCGACGCGTGTTCACCCCCATGATATTGGCCGCAATCTCGTCGTCTCGAACCGCCACAATGCCTTTTCCATAGGTGGAAGTCACAAATCGATGGATGAGCCAGACGGAAAAACCCGTTCCCGCAAAGATCCAGATCATGACCCACGGCACATTGACCACCTCGTGCATCGAGCTGACAATGTTGCGCATCCCCATGAATCCCCGTGCGCCGCCAATCACCTGGATATTTTCAATGGCGCTCTTGACGATGTAATTGACTGCCAGAGTGATGATGGCCAGGTAATCACCTCGTGTCTTGAACGATGGGATAGCCACCAGTAAGCCTACCAGAGCCGCCACGATGCCACCCATCAGGAGCGTCACCGGGAACAGGTAGATCACGCTGCCGGCAGGCAGCACCGCCGGTCCGAACACGCGATCCGAGGTAAACAGCCAAACATTCAAAACCGAAGTAACATAGGCCCCCACTGCCATGAAACCGGCATGGCCCACGGAAAATTCGCCCATGTAGCCGTTCACCAGGTTCAGCGAGGTGGACAGAATGATGTTCACTCCCATGAACATAATGATCAGCTGCAGGTAAGCATTTAAAAAATTTTCCTGAACGGCGATCAAGATCAGCAGGCAGAACGACCCGTAGAGCAGGTGCGAAGAATATTTGCGCATCTCTTAGTCCTGAACCTTAAATCTTGGTGGCCCGGGCAACGCCAAAAATCCCGGTCGGTTTGATGCTCAAAAAAACCAGCAGAATGCTGAAGGCTATGAGATCGCGTAAAGTTGACGGGAAAAATGCCGCCACAAAAATTTCCACGAACCCAAGCAAAAACCCGCCTGCAAAAGCTCCGCGAATTTCACCGATGCCGCCGATCACCGCAGCAATGAAGGCTTTCCATCCAACCAGGGCGCCCATATACGGCTCCAGGACGGGGTATGCCGTCGCAAACAGAACCCCCGCAAGGGCCGCCATGGAGGAACCGAGGGCGAAGGTGAAGACAATCACCGTATCCACCGGTATGCCCATGAGGGGAACGGCCATGCGATCATAGGAAATGGCGCGCATGGCCATGCCCAACTTGGTTTTTCTGACAATCGTTTCGAGCAGCAGGAAAACGGCAATGGTGGCAAAAATGACCAGCAGCTTCACATCGCTGAAGGTGACTCCACCAAGGGAATAGACCGTGTTGTCCAAAAGTTGCGGAAAATTGCGGCGATTCGCTCCCAGCAGCGCCAGGTTGCCGTTTTCCAGGATGAGACCGCACATGAGGGCGGTGATGACCACATACAGTCGATTGACACCCTTGCGGCGTAAAGGTCGGTACGCCACCCTTTCCAGGGTGACACCCGCAAAAGCGGTCAGGATCATGGTGAGCAGGAGGGTCACCAGGAAAATGACATGGGGAGGCAGGGAAAACGGCAGGGCCAATGCGTACTGCCCCAGCAGAAAGGTCGCCAGAAAAAAGCCGATGTACGCCCCTACCATGAAAATGTCGCCGTGGGCAAAATTGATAAGGAGCAGCACTCCGTAGACCAGAGTGTAGCCCAGGGCGATCAGGGCATAAAAGCTGCCCCATTGGAGAGCATTCAGGAGATTCTGCACCAAGGTATCAATATTCAAAGGGACCTCCCTCCAACAACACCACACACACAAAGGCGGGAATCTGCTTCCCGCCCTGGTGCAGGCGGCCGACACTCACCTGCCGTGTGGGCGGCGGACCCGGAAGACCCCCGTCGCCCACTTTCCAGGGCAAGCCAGGGCAGGTCCGCCGGCTACCGCGAACAGATGGTGCACCGGCCCCATGGTCACTCTTCTACAGCCGGTCCCTCAGCCGTTCAACGGGCTAAGGGCAAACCGACTCGAAGAATTCAAATTCACCCTTGTCGCTGATCTTTACGATTACCGCGCACTTAATGGGATCACCCTCGGGTGTGAATGTCATTTTGCCGGTAATGCCTTCAAAATCTTTAATCTGTCCAAGCTGGTCCTTCACCGCATCGCGGTCTTTTTCCAGATCGCCGGTCAGGCCGTTGGTGTTTTGCACCGCCTGCAGCAACAGGCGGGTGGCATCCCACGTGAGAGCCGCCACGTCATCCGGCACGTATCCGTATTTGCTCTGGTATTGGTCGATAAATTCCTTGGTTGCCCCCTGGGCGCCGGCGGCAGCATAATGGGTGCTGAAAAAGTACCCGTGGCAGGCTTCTCCGCACAGCTTCATGAGCTCCGCTGAGCCCCAGCTGTCGCTGCCCATGATTGGCTTTTTCCATCCCAACTCCCGGGCCTGTTTAACCACCAGCGGGACTTCGTCGTAGTATTGGGGAAGAAAAAGCACATCGGCATCCGATTTTACAATGTTGGTAAGCTGGGCACTGAAATCCCGGTCCTTCGTGGTGAACGTTTCAAAAGCCACCACGGAGCCCGCTCCATGGATCTTTTCGAAAGCGGCCTTGAAATACTCGGCCAGCCCTTTGGGATAGTCACTGGCAATGTCGTAAAGCACCGCTGCTTTTTTGGCCCCGAATTCCTTGGTTGCAAAATTTGCTGCGACCGGACCCTGGAAGGGATCGAGGAAACACGCTCTAAACACATAGGGACGATCCAGGGTGGTCTGAGGGTTGGTCGACCAGGGGGTGATCATGGGGGTTTTGAAACTGTTGCAGATTTCTCCGGCCGGCACAGCCTGTTTGCTTGCCTGCGGCCCGATGACGGCCAGCACCTGGTCCTGAGTGATGAGCTTCAAGGCGGCGGCTGTTGCCGATTCCGCTTTGGACTCATTGTCTTCGTAAATGAATTCCAGTTGATAAGTCTTATCCCCGACTTTAACCCCGCCGGCGCCGTTGATCTGCTCCTTGAGCATTTCCGCCGCATACTTGGAGCTTTCTCCCACCTGCGGGATATCGCCGGTTAGAGGAATATCAAAGCCAACTTTCAGAGTCTCCGCGCTCCAGGAAAAGGACGAGAAAAACACCGCCGCCATGACCGCCAATGCCAAGCTCATTGCCTTTCTTCCCATGATCCATGCCTCCTTGTCTGTAGCTCTTCCATTCACTGCACAGCCCTGGCAGCCTGTCCGAAAATGACAAATTCTTCTCCCCCGCAGGGGGAGAGGTCGGATGAGCAGGTGAGATTTCCAACACCTGCACCCTCACGCCGATCCTCTCTCTCAAAGGAGAGGGAGTTTGCGGCCAAGCTCCCAGCCTCTCTCCATGCGCGCAGAAAATCACTCCTCCGCGCAAACCCATCACGCTCCCATCAATCCTGCAGGAGCAAATCATATGAGCAGGTTACCGACAAAAATTCTATTGGGATGGACGAAAGGTTTTACAGCACAAAACAGCATCAGTGTCAATCTTGATTCAATGATTTGATGCCCTTAGAGACAATCTCGGGAGTTACTCAAACGCCATGCACTTATTCTGCACCGCTCGCACACAGGCATCCACAATAGTGCCGTCGTAGCGCAGATCACGATGATCGCGAACTTCCTGCAACGCTCGATCGATTCCCAAGGAAGGTCGGTAGGGGCGATGCGAGGCCATGGCTTCCACCACATCGGCCACTGCCAAAATCTTGGCCTCGTGAATGATCTGGTCACCCTTCAGGCCCTGGGGATATCCGGAGCCGTCCAGCCTCTCATGATGCTGAAGCACAATTTCTGCTATGGGCCAGGGGAATTCGACGCCCTTGAGGATTTGGTAGCCAACCCCGGGATGCTCTTTCATGAGGCTCATTTCAAGCTCTGACAGCTTGGATGGCTTGGATAGTATTTCCGCGGGGACAGCAACCTTGCCGATGTCGTGTATCAGACCCGCCAACTGGATTCCTTCGAGCCGATGCGCATCCAGGCCCAATTCCCGCGCTATGGCACAAGCCAACTGCGCGACCCGGGTTTGATGGCCGGCGGTATAGCGGTCTCGCATCTCCACCGCCGAACCCAAAGCGTTGACCGTCTGCTGCAGGGTTCTGCCCAATTTTTCATACGCCTGTCTGAGCTCTTCATTGGTTTGTTCGAGCTGGTTCAATACTCTTCTTTCCCCTTCGATCCGCTCCAGCTTGGCCTTCAGCTCTCCCATTTCGAACGGGTTGCTGATGAAGTCCGCTGCCCCGGCACTCACAATATCCACATAGGAATATTCTACGGCGTAACCGGTCATGATGATAAAAATCAGGTGGGGGTAAGCCTGCCTGGCTTCCTTCATCATTTGCACCCCGTCTTTACCCGGCATGCGAATGTCTGAAATCACCAGGTCATAGCGTTCCGCCGCCATCATCTGCAGAGCATTCGGAGCATTCGAAGCCACTTGACAACAATATCCCAAGGCAGTCAGAAACTTCTCGAACATCTGCCGATAGAGTTCCTCATCGTCTACGACCAAAACCTTCTTCAAGCTCATTTGGACTCCGCCTTTCAAGCAACAGTATGCGTGCGCACATTTTCCCCCTCCATACATACGACCAATTGGAATTTTCTGCAAATGCGAGTTCCATCTTATCTCGCCGCAATCGCCGATGAAACCCGATTGACGTAGTTCAGGCTGTTCAGCTACTATTATAATCTTTAAACAGGCCATACCGTTCCTGAAGATAAACTTCAGCTGCGTAGACCAGGACCGCAACCCACGACCAAGCTTTGCCGGGAAAAACGCTATTGATACGATTGGGCATAAGAGCCAAACTTTTTTTGTGGTATCTGATCCTGCTCTCCATCTTTTACGGAACTATTTTTGTACTGCTCATGCAAGTAAACAAAATCATGAAAATATCCGGCCACATGGTCAATCGTAATGCGGAAGTTTCGGCCTCCAAGAAAATGATCGAGAACCTGCTTTCCATGGAGGAAAACGAAAAGAAATACGTTCTGCTCAACAAAGAAGAATACAAGACCTATTTTGTTGCCGCTCAAAGGGAGTTTGAGACAAATCTCATCAAAGTCCTGCAACTGGAATCGAAGGAGCGGCAGGGCGATCTGTCCTGGAAAAACTTGTATCGAGACTACCGTGCACAATTGCCCAGGCCCATTTCGGTCCTTGGTGAAAAAATACCCCTTAAGCGACTGTGGATTCCACAGGATGTCATCGATGATTGGATCAATCGGATTTCGCAACTGCGGGCGGCCGGCGAAAATGAAGTGGAACATCGCATCCTGGAGCTTGACAGGCGGGGACAGATGGCCGTTCACTGGGGGATTATCGGGCTTGGTGCGTCATTTCTGGTGGGTCTTTTCGGCAGCATGTTTTTGGCTCACACCATGCACCGTCCTCTGAAAGAGCTGACCAGGGGAATTCGGTTGATTCCGCAAAGGGGTCTGAGCGAACCCATTCCGGTGGTCTCCAAGGATGAATTCGGGGAATTGGCCAAAGCCTTCAATGAAATGGCCGATCGGCTCGGACAGGAAGAGCGCATGCGCTCGGATTTCATCTCCATGCTGAGCCACGAAATCAGAACCCCCCTCACTTCCATTCGCGAATCGGTCAATTTGATTGCCGATGAGGTGATGGGAAGCATCAATGAGAAGCAAAAACGATTTCTGCTCATCGCCAGGGGAGAGATTGACCGCATTACGGAGCTGTTGAATCGCCTGATGCAGGTCTCTCGCATGGAAGCCGGGGTCCTGGACATCACTATCCGCCCCCTCGACCCCATGCCTTTGATAGCCTCCATCGTCCATCGTCTGACTCCTGCAGCCGAAGCCAAAGGGGTAGCCATCCACACCCGGGTGGACGCGGTTCTTCCCCGCGTCATGGGCGACTCGGACCACCTCAAACAGGTGTTGCTGAATCTTTTGGGCAACGCCATCAAGTTCGCGCCTCCGGGAAGCGAGGTCATCGTTCAGGCGGTGCCGGACGATCAGGGATGCAATGTGATCTTTTCGATAACCGACAACGGCTACGGCATCCCACAACAGGAACACAGCCTTGTTTTTCAAAAATATTACCGGGCATCGGGCATAAAGGATGAAGCGGATGGCGTTGGTTTGGGTCTCAGTATCTCAAAGCTCATTGTAGAGGCTCACGGTGGATACATTTGGGTGCAGAGCCGGGTGGGCGAAGGGAGCACCTTCGGGTTCACTCTTCCCACGGCTCCGGAGGGCTAACCATGCAAACACGCCGGCTGTTACGGTGCGTTCTGATATACTCATTGGAAATGACTCTGCTCGGCGCTTGTCTGGGATGTTGGGGGTGTTCCTCACCCGGCGGCCGCGCGCATCCCGTCGAAGCCGGTGAGGCAGCGGCGCGGCAGGAGCTCGAGAGCGCCATGGAGGCCTTTAGAAAAAGGGATTACGCCGGTGCAGCGGTACTGTTTGCGCAGTTGAGCCGCCGCACAAGCAACCAGGTAATGCAGCGCAGAGCTCTTTATGGACAGGCTTGTGCCATGCTGGCCGAGGCGCGCGACGAGCATGAGGTGAGAGAAGCGCTGAACGTGTGGAGCAAGTGGCAACAGCTGAACCCGACAAGACTCGATGCGGAAGACCCCATGATGCTTTCGCCGTTCTTCGCAAAGCTCATGGTCTTCGAGGCTCGCGTATCGGCACCCCATTCGCCGGACGATGCCAAGTTGGAGGCGATGATATTCTGCCGGACTTTACTGGATAAGAAAGAGAAGGAAATTCAGCAGGTACGCTCCAGGTTGGAGTCGCAGAACAGGGAAGCGGAGCTTCTGCAAAAAGAGATCAGGAAGTTGAAACAGCAAATCGAATCGCTGGAGGCCATCCACAGAGAAATTCAGGAAAAGAAAAGAGAGGTTTCCACACAATGAGCGGCCATAAAGGCGATGACTCGCCGGAAGCGGCACGGAACGTCCTGGTGGTGGACGATGACACCCATATCCTGGAGGTCATGGAGGCTCGCCTGGAATCGGCGGGATTTCATGTGGTCACAGCAACCAGCGGCAAGCAGGCCCTGGAAATTATGCAATCCCAGCCGGTTGACCTGATGATATCGGATATTCGCATGCCCGGCATCGGAGGGATTGAACTGCTTAAGGAAGCGCTTGCCGTCCAGCCTCAACTGCCCGTGATTTTGCTCACCGCCTACGGCACTATCCCCGATGCGGTTCATTCCGTTAAATCGGGCGCCCTGGACTATATCACCAAGCCCTTCGACGGCCGCGCCCTGATTCATAAGGTCAGTGAAATCCTGCAACAACATTCACCTGTCGAACCCGGAATGGCTTCTTCCAGATCCGCTCAGGCGCATCCCGACCAGATTTCCCTGAGTGGGCTGAGTGCAGTGATGAACGAACTGCAGTCCGTCATTGAACGCATTGCGCCCAGCGATGTGAACGTCTTGCTGTTAGGGGAAAGCGGGGTCGGCAAGGAACGCATCGCGCGCCTCATCCACCATCTCGGACCCCGCCGCGAACGGCCCTTTGTGGTTGTGGACTGCGGCGCAACACCGACGGGATTGCTCGAGAGTGAACTGTTCGGCCATGTGCGCGGATCCTTCACGCACGCCGTGCGCGACAAGAAGGGATTGATCGAAGCCGCCGAAGGCGGTACGTTGCTGCTCGACGAGGTCGGCAACATCTCCCCCGAAATGCAGGTGCGGCTGTTACGCTTCCTCGAAGATCGCAAAATCAGAAAAATCGGCGACATTCGCGAAATTCCCGTCGATTGCCGGGTCATTGCGGCCACCAACACAGACTTACCGGCGGAAGTCGAAGCCGGAAATTTCCGCCAGGATCTGTACTATCGCCTGCGCGTGGTGACACTCAAAATCCCTCCCCTGCGCCAGCGCAAAGAAGACATTCCGTTACTCGCCAAACATTTTGCCGAGGCTTTTTCCAAAAAACAGGGGACTCCACCCGTCAAGCTGCCCAAAGACGTGGTCCATTGGCTGCAGGAATATCCATGGCCGGGCAACGTTCGAGAACTGAAGAATGCTTTGGAAGCCGGAATCGTTCTGTGCCGCGACAACACACTGCGCATCGGAGACCTGCAGCTGGCCGGACTTCCCCTGCGGGCCCCCGGCACGGCAGCCGCGGATAAGGGCAGATCATTGTCCCTTGACGACAGTGAGCGCAATGCTATCCTGCGCGCCCTCAAGGAATCCGGCTGGGTGCAGAAAGATGCGGCGCAGCTGTTGGGCATCAGCCGCAGAGCACTGCATTACAAGATCAAAAAGTATGGAATTGATTTTTCGGGTCGGAAGGCCGGTTTATTGGACGTCCCTTCGGAGAGTTGAAGGGCAGGTAGAATTTGCAGAGGGCGCACCTTGACCGATAGAGCCCCCGTCGTGCATGGAAAGTTAGAAATCACAGTGAGCCTGCTCGTTTTACTCGGGTTGTTCCTGACGAGCCTCCACAGCTACCTCCTTTTCCATAGTCTGGCCGAAATGTTTTCCATTTTTATCACCTGCGGGATTTTTGTGATGACCTGGAACTCCCGCCGCCTGCTGGACAATAACTACCTGCTGTTCCTTGGCATCGCATTCCTGTTCGTGGCGGGACTGGATTTGCTGCACATGCTCTCCTACAAAGGCATGGGCGTATTTCCGGGTGAAGATGCAAACCTGCCCACGCAACTGTGGATCGCAACCCGCTATCTCGAGAGTGTTTCCTTTCTCATCGCTCCCCTGTTTTTCAAACGCAAACTGCATTGCAGTCATGCGTTTGCAGCCTATGGACTGACCACGTTGCTGCTCCTGCTGTGCATTTTCCGCTGGGACCTTTTCCCCGCCTGCTTCATAGATGGGTCCGGGCTGACGCGCTTCAAGATCGTCAGCGAATATGTGATCTGCCTGATTTTTGCCGGATCAGCCGTGCTGCTCTATAAAAACAGGAGTCATTTTGAACCGAGCGTCTTTCAGCTTCTGACCGCATCCCTCGTCGTGACCATTCTATCTGACCTGGCTTTCACCCTCTACTCCGATGCATACGGCATCGCCAACATGGTGGGGCACCTGCTGGAAATCACCTCTTCCTATCTCATCTACAAAGCCATCATCGAAACGGGTTTCATACGCCCTTTCAATTTGATGTTTCGCAACTTGAAGGCGAACGAACAGAAGCTGTTTTCTGTTTTGCAGGGCTTGCCGGCCTTCGTCTACCTGCAATCGCCCGACTATTCCATAAGCTTTGCCAACCGCTATTTCCTGGACCACATTGGTCCTGCAGACGGGCGAAAATGCTATCAGATTTTCTATGGGCTGGATCATCCGTGTGCAGCGTGCAGCACCTCGAGAGTCCAGGAGACCCATACTCCTCAGGTGGGTGAATGGACCTCCTCCCACCATAGGACATACCAGGTCTATTCCTACCCCTTCCCCGATGAAGCGGACGGCAAAATGCAGGTATTGAAACTGGGCATAGACATCACCGATCGCAAAACCGTCGAAAGGTCGCTGCGAAACGCCCGGGAAGAACTTGAAGCACGCATACTGGCGAGAACTGCCCAGCTCAGAACATCCAATGAAGCCCTGCTGCTGGAAATAGAGGAGCGAGAACGAATTGAAGAGGCCTTGATGGAATCGGAAAGGGAGCTGCGCGCACTTTCATCCCAACTGATGACGGCTCAGGAGGAAGAACGAAAACGCATCGCCATGGAACTCCACGACAGTATTGGAGCATCGCTTGCGGCGGTCAAATTCAGCCTGGAGAACAGTCTTGCGCGCAACCGGCAGGATCTTCACCAACCCGTTTTGAGCTCGCTGCAGACGGTCATACCCATAGTGCAGGACGTAATAGACGAAATCCGCAGAATCCATACCGGCATCTGGCCTTCCATCCTGGACGACCTCGGGCTGGTACCGGCCGTAACCTGGCTGTGCCGAACCTATCGGGACAGCTACCCGCAAATCAAGATTGCCAGCAGCATCGACGTGGACGAGCGGCATGTGGCCGATCCCCTCAAAATTGTCATTTATCGAATCATTCAGGAAGCACTCAACAACATTGCCAAGCACAGCAGGGCGAACGCTGTCCATGTCACTCTCAAAAACGATGGAAGCTGCATTGAACTGATGATCCGCGACAACGGAACCGGCTTTGACCTGCAATCGGTCAAAAAAGAAAAGGCGTTGCAGGGAGAGGGGTTGGGGTTGACGAGCATGAAGGAACGGGCCAGGCTATCCGGAGGAACCCTTGCCATCGATTCTGTGCGCGGTGGGGGCACGACCATAACAACAACCTGGTTATGTGCCGACCGTGGCAGGAACCCGTGAGATCTTTCGGCACCGCCCTGAACTTGACATTTGTCTTTACTGTTTGCGTCAACATCAGTATGTAGCAGGCTTGGCTTTTCAGTGGACGGGAGCGAACTGACAGGGGAGGAGCAAATGACGGCACTTCAGGCGGTGATCATAGTGGTCTGCGGGGTTTGCGTGGGTGTGGGTGCATCCTTCACGGGTTTAGGCGGCGGCTTTCTGATGGTGCCCCTGTTGCTGCTGATGGGCTATTCAGCACAAAAAGCGGTGGGAACTTCTTTCATGGCAATTCTGGTCATTTCCATTTCGGCATTGCTGGCTCACAACAAATTTGCCAATGTCGACTACAAACTGGGCCTGCTGCTGGGAGTCGGCGGTATAGTGGGGGCACAGGTGGGAGCACGATTGGTCGAACATGTATCCACAGCCAGCTTCAAGAAGATCTTTTCCGGTGTCCTGATCGGCCTGGCCGCATACCTCCTGTTCAAAAAATAAGATGGGCACGGCTGCGTCCCGCGCGATCCCGACCCCGATAGGGTGGGCGCAACCTGCTGCAAGCGGAGCGATGCCTTCCCCGGTTTGCGGGAAACCCTCGAGGGCGCGTCCAAGAATTCGGCGAATCATAACTTTACCAAGGTATTCCTATGGAAATCAAACCCGACGTGCAGCCTGCATCCATAACCTCTGAAGATGAGGCGAAAAGAGCCGTCCACAAGCTGCGTGAAGCCATTCGCCTGCACAATTACCGATATTACGTCGTTGATGACCCCATCATTTCCGATGCCGAATATGACCAACTGATGGCTGCTCTCCTAGATCTGGAAGCCAGGTTTCCCGAGCTTGCCAGCCCCGATTCTCCCACGCAGCAGGTGGGAGGAAAACCGCGCGAAGAACTGGGAACGGTCGAACATCCCACCCCCATGCTAAGCCTGAAATCCGTCCAGGACGAAAACGGCCTGCGTGATTTCAACAGAAGCTGTCGGCAAAAGCTCAATGAGAAGGTCATTGAATACATTGCGGAACCCAAATACGACGGCCTCGCCGTTGAGCTGATTTACCAGCGGGGCCGCCTGGTAGTAGCCTCCACTCGCGGCGACGGGCAGCGGGGGGAAGACATCACCGCCAACGTCAAAACGGTTCGAGAAGTCCCCCTGGTCTTACTCGGCCAGGAGGGAGAAGTGATCCCTGAACGCCTGGTTGTGCGCGGCGAAATCTTCATGCGCATCGCTGAATTCAGGGAGCTCAATGAACGGCGTGCCAGGGCGGGCGAACCCCCCTTTGCCAACCCGCGCAATGCCGCCGCCGGCTCCGTCCGTCAACTGGACCCCAACATCACGGCGCAAAGATCGTTGCACATCTTCTTGTATGAGGCGACCCACGTTGAAGGACGTGAATTCGAGACCCAGTGGCAGGTCCTCGAAACCCTTCCCAAATGGGGTCTCAAAGTCAACAAGGAACGTCTTCGCATTTGTTCGGGGGTCGAAGAGGCCATTCAATTTCATCGGGAGCTGGCACAGGATCGGGATCATTTGGAGTACGAAATAGACGGCAGTGTATTCAAAGTAAACCGGCTGGCATATCAGAAGCAGTTGGGCGTTCGCTCGCGCGACCCCAAATGGGCGGTAGCGTTCAAATTCAAGCCGCGCCAGATGACCACCAGGATCAACGCCATCGAGGTACAGGTGGGCCGAACAGGAGTGCTGACCCCGGTTGCGCTGCTCGAACCCGTGCAGATTGGTGGAGTTGAAGTCAAGCGGGCTTCCCTGCACAATCTCAGTGAAATCGAAAGAAAAGATATCCGCATCGGCGATACCGTCCTGGTGGAGCGCGCCGGAGACGTGATTCCCTATGTGGTCAAACCGGTTATGGAACAGCGCAACGGCTCCGAGCGGCAATTCACCATGCCGGACAAATGCCCCGTGTGCGGTTCTGAAGTGGTACTGAGCGATGACAGGAAAACCGCGGTATGCACCGGACTCGCCTGCGATGCCCAGATTCGCAGGCGCATCGAGCACTTTGTTTCCAAGGGGGGAATGAACGTGCAGGGGCTCGGTGAAAAAATGGTCGACAAACTTGCCGGCGCCGGCCTGTTGAAGCGGCTCTCTTCCATCTTCGAGCTGAACAGGGACGATCTCCTTTCCCTGGACCGGATGGGGGCCAAATCAACCGATAATCTTCTGCGGGAAATAGAGCAAAGCAAACAGCAGACCATGGCGCGCTTTCTGTTCGCATTGGGCATCCCCCTGGTGGGCGAGCATCTCGCCCGGGTTCTGGCCGAGAATTTCGCAACGCTGCCCGACCTCATGCAGGCATCCAGGGAAGAGTTGCAGAAAATCAATGAAATAGGGCCCGAGGTGGCGAACAGCATCGTGCGTTTCTTTGCGGACCAGAAGAATCGCAGCGTGATAGCGGAAATGCTGGCCGCCGGCGTCCAGCTGAGCAACCCCCTATATCAAGCAGAATACGAGCCCTTGCCCCTGCAGGGTGTAACCTTCGTCTTTACCGGCACTCTGGAGCGCTGGACCAGAAGCGAAGCCAAGGCCCTGGTGGAATCTCTGGGGGGGCGGGCCGTCTCCGGTGTCAGCCGCCGGACGGACTACGTAGTCGCCGGCCCGGGTGCGGGATCAAAGTTGCAGGAGGCCGCAAAGCACGGTGTTGCCGTAATGGATGAAAAGCAGTTTGCCGAGTTTATTGATCGATATCGGAAGCACTTATAGACGCAGCGAAAGGAGAGTGGACCATGCCGGCAGAAGGGTTCCTGGAAAACATTTACCTGGGGTCGCTGGACGAACGGCTTTTCGATTCCTTCAGAGCCCCGGTGGATGAGGCAAAAATCGGGCGGCTCATGGAAAAGTTTCAGGCCATCTCCCAGCAGTATGCGCCGCAATCCATCGAAGAACTGGGAAGAATTCCCCAAGACATGCTGCAGCAGATGCGGGAAATCGGCATGTTCGGGATCTCTATTCCCGTTGCCTATGGAGGACTGGGGTTCAATTTGTGGGAGTATCTGAGGACCGTCGAAGAGATGGTCAAGCAGGATATTTCTGTCGTGCTGGCATCCCTCGCCCACCTTTCCATCGGCACCAAAGGCATTCTGCTGTTTGGCAACGAACAGCAAAAACAGAAGTATCTGGTGCCGGCGGCTTCCGGCGAGATGATTTTCTCCTACGCCCTGACCGAACCAAAAATCGGCTCGGACGCTCAGCACATTGAAACCAGGGCAGAGCTCTCGGCAGATGGCAGCCACTACATCCTGACCGGACAAAAGACCTATATCACCAACGCCAACTATGCGGGCGCGCTAACCACGTTCGCCCAACTGGATCCAAAGAATCCCGGTCACATGGGAGCCTTCATCGTGGAAACCGCATGGGAGGGGGTAAAAATCGGCAGAGACATGCCCAAAATGGGCCTCAAAGCCAGTTCCACCGCGGCAATCCGCTTTGAGGATGTGCGTGTTCCGGTCGCCAATCTCCTGGGAAAACCCGGAGATGGCTTCAAGATCGCCATGATCATTTTGAATTACGGAAGGCTCGGCCTGGGCGCCGCTTCGGTCGGCATGATGAAGCAATCGGTTGCGGACATGCTGAAGCGCTCTTCCAGCAGGGTTCAGTTTGGAGGACCCATACAACGCTTTCCGTTGATTCAGGAAAAGATCGTCAAGGCGCGCGTCAACGGCTTCGTCAGTTCGGCCCTGGATGATTTCACAGCCGGCCTGCTGGATCGCAACCCTGTGGCCAACGTGGCCCTCGAAAGTTCCCACTGCAAACTGTTCGGCACTACCCGTTGCTGGGATACCCTGTATGACGCCCTCCAGGTAGCCGGCGGTTCCGGCTATCTGTCAACCCAGCCCTATGAAAAGAGGATGAGGGATTTCCGCGTGACCACGGTCTTTGAGGGAACCACGGAGATCCACTCCATCTATCCCGCTCTCTTCATGATCCGAAGAATCACCAAGGACCTGAAAAGCGCTCACGCTTCCCGCACAGGCCGGCTGTTTGCCCTGATAAGGGCCATGTTCAAATCAATCCAATGGCCGCTCAAGTTCCCGGACCGGGTGATGAACAAAGCATCCAAAGCGGCCAGGGCCAACGCCGTTCTCATCCGACGCATGCTCATCCTGGGCATCATCTTATACGGTGAAAAAGTTGTCGGGAAACAATTTTTTCTCAGAAAAATAAGTACCCTGAGTCTGTATCTTTTCGGCCTTTTGACGATTCTCGCCAAACTGCGCGCCGAGAGCGGAACCAAAGCTCCCGCCGGCGAGGACTTGCAGCTGCTCAACTACTTCCTGCTGGAGGCAAAAAAGGTGAGACTACAAAGCATGAGTCTTTTCGATACAAAGAGTGAAAAGCTCGTGGGCCGAATCATGCGGTCACTCACTACGACACCACACGGTTAACCGGTCGAATTCCGCAGGCTGGTTGAGTCGCGCGGCATGCGTGACGATACCCAACATGGGCCGGACCGACCAACGTGGTCGTCGGGCGGAGCCGCGCAGCACGCGTGATAACCCGCCATATGAGGTGGCATCGGGTGGGTTACGGCGCAAAAAGAACGGGCCTCCACCCACCCCCCCTGCGCGGTAAGCCCGACAGCAGTCAGGATGAGAACTGCCGACAAAAGGCTCTTCTATGTAATGGACTTTGAGCAAATATGATATAATTTTTAATGGTAAAGGATTGGAAAAGGGTTTTAGCCGAAGGGGTGCTCATCAGAGAGCTGAGATCATACCCTTGGAACCTGATCCAGATAATACTGGCGAAGGAATCGGCGGAACGAAAGCTCACTGGAGGCCGTTCACCGGACGGCCTCGTTTCCGGCATCCCCGTCAAGCTTTCCCGCCACGCATAAAACTTCGCCGGTAAAACCCGAAGGTGCCGGTCACACCCCCCGCCGCCTTGCTGCTGCGGGGCATGACCTCAACACCTGGATAGAAGGAAAGGAGTCAACCGTGAAAACACAACTGGATTATGCCAGGGCGGGAATGGTCACGGAGGAGATGCAGCAGGCGGTGCGCAACGAACCGATCGATGCCGAACAACTGCGCCAACTGATCGCCGCAGGACGAGCGGTGCTGCCCAAGAACCACAATCACACTTTTTCCCGGGTACTCGCCATCGGCGCAGGACTTAAGACAAAGGTCAACGCCAACCTTGGAACCAGCGGCGAATGCGCGGACATCGGTCTGGAACAGAGGAAGCTGGCAGCCGCCCGGAAGGCCAAAGCAGACTCCATCATGGATCTCTCCACGGGCGGAGAGCTTGGCCGGCTGCGCCACTTCTTTCTCGAACACTCTACGGTAATGGTAGGGGCAGTTCCCATTTACCAGATAGCCACCGAAATGCTTGCCAACCACCAGCCCCTCGAGAAGATGACCGCCGATCAACTGCTTCGAAGCATCGAGAAACAATGTGCGGAGGGCGTCGACTACATCACTGTGCACTGCGGAGTGACATTGAGCTCGATGCGCCAGTTGGAAATTCACCGGCGCATCATGCCGTGCGTCAGTCGCGGGGGCTCGATTCACATGGACTGGATGCGCAAGAACCAACAGGAAAACCCCCTTTACGAGCACTATGACGACCTTCTGGAAATCGCCCATAGATTCGATGTGACCCTCAGCCTGGGCGACGGGTTCCGACCGGGCACAATCATGGATGCCAACGACGGCGCGCAACTGGAAGAATTATTGATACTCGGGGAATTGACACAGCGCGCCCGCAACCGCGGTGTCCAGGTGATGGTGGAAGGTCCCGGGCATGTGCCGCTGCAGCACATCGAGTCGCACATACATCTGCAAAAACAGGTTTGCAAGGGTGCCCCCTTCTACGTGCTGGGCCCCCTGCCAACCGACATTGCCGCAGGATACGATCATATCACCGCCGCCATTGGCGGCGCGCTGGCGGGCGCTGCGGGCGCCGATTTCCTGTGCTACGTGACCCCCGCCGAACACCTGGGTTTGCCGAACCCCGATGATGTCTACCAGGGGGTGATGGCGGCCCGCATTGCCGGCCATGTAGCCGATATTGCCAAAGGGTTGCCGGGAGCTGTCGAGTCCGACCGGGAAATTTCCAGCGCCAGACAAAAACTCGATTGGGAGGCGGTCATCAACGGATCACTCGATCCGGAGCTGGTGCGCGACAGGCTGCAAATAACCGAAGATAGAGAAGCGTGCAGCATGTGCGGCAAACTCTGTGCGGTCAAAATCAGCGGCCGCAAAACCGGCTGATGAACCTAACTGCATGCCGCCGGCGCCTGTCCGCCGGGTGCCGCGTTTTGTGTCGGCGGCGCCGGCTGTAAGTCGTTCGCCCACCATGCCGGTGCTGACTATGCGGCATGCACACGACCATCGTTCCGGATAAACCTTGATTCAACCACGACGGGACCATCGATCAGGTTGGAATTCACCAGCTTTGGCCTGTTGCAGGCGCTCCCAAAGAGGCGCTCAACGTTTATTCAGTACTGATCAGATCCTTGATGGCATCAAACTTTGCGTCGCCGATGCCCTGAACTGCTTTGACGGCGTCAATGGATTTGAAAGGCCCGTTGGCCTCTCGGTAATCGACGATGGCCTGGGCAGTTGCCGGACCAATGCCGGGGAGGCTCTCTAACTGGGTAACATCGGCGGCATTGATGTTGATCGTTGCCGCCTGACCGGCCGCCGCGCCGGCTGCTTCTTTGCCCACCTCAGTCGCGGACGCGCAGAAGGCAAGATGCGTTCCAAGCAAGAGCAGCGCTGCAACCAGAAAAAAAGTTAGGGGAATACTTTTTTTCATTGGATCACCTCCTTGGAAAACCGGGCCTCTCTGGGAGCTAGTTGAAGGGTGAATCAACTGCCCTCATCATGCTCAAATCTGCAGGAATGTCAAGAAAAAAGTGCGGCGACGGTCATTTTCACAGGAGCGGCTGCCCGCCGCTCCTGCGGTAAGGCAGAGGAACAGCCACCCGGACAACTCCAGGTGTTACATGTTATTCGGCCAGATAGGGAAGCCCCTCACAGGTGGGCTGCAGCTCTTCGATTATTCCGGCGATTGTCTCATCCAATCGATCTTTGGAACAGATGGTGATTTCACCGGTTTTTCGGTTCTTGATCTCGAGCTGGTCATTCTTCAGCAATTTCTGGCTGATGACCACACGTACCGGAATACCCAGCAAATCCGCATCCTTCAGCTTCACTCCGGGCGAATCATTGCGATCGTCATAGAGAACTTCATAGGTTGCATTCAATCGTGAGTAGATTTTCTCAGAATTGTCCAAAACCTCCAGCTTATTTCCAATGGCCGTCACGATCACCTGGAAGGGTGCAAGGCTGATAGGCCAGACAATCCCGCAATCGTCATGCCACTGTTCCGCAGCCGACGCCATCAGACGTTCCACACCGATTCCGTAACAGCCCATGATCACTCTATTTTGCTCCCCCTGCGCGTTTAAAAAAGTGACATCCATGGTGTCGGCGGCGGTGTACTTGGTCCCCAATTTGAACGTGTGCCCGAGCTCGATGCCGCGGCGTATTTCCAGCTGTCCCCGGCGGCACTGGGCACAGCCGTCGCCTTCCCGCACCTCGGCAATATCGGTGATTTCCCGCACGGTGAAGTCGCGTCCATAGAGAACATTTTTCAGGTGCTTATCGAGCTGATTGGCCCCGGCCACGAACTGAGCTCCAGCGCTTACCGAGTTGTCCATGACGATACGGATATTTTTCAAGCCCACAGGAGACAGAAACCCGGGATGCAACCCTTTTTCCAGGAGCAGGCCTTCGGGAGCCAAATCCAGGTGCACTGCCTTCAGGTGGTTGGTCAGCTTGGTGCCGGACACCGCAAAATCCCCGCGGATGACCGCCAGAACCAGCTCGCCGTCGGCTTCATAGGCGACGGTTTTGAGAAAATGCTCGTCGCTTATGCCGAAAAATTCCATGAGAGCAGTGATGGTCCTGATGTTTGGCGTATCCACCACCTCCATCGCCGGCGGGTTGTCCGGAACGTCCTCAACCATTGGCTTGAGGCCTGCCGCCTTTTCGGTGTTGGCGCGATAGCGGCACTGGGTACAGACGACAAAGCGGTCTTCGCCGTGAGGCGAATCGAGCATGAATTCGTGCGAGCCGGTTCCTCCCATGATCCCCGAATCGGCTTCGATGGGGACAGCCTTCAGCCCGCAGCGGGCAAAAATACGCAAATACGCGTTGAATATCTTCGGATAGTACGCGTCCAGATCATCAAAGTGGGTATGGAAGCTATAGCCGTCTTTCATGAAAAATTCGCGCACTCGCAATAATCCGGCTCGGGGGCGAGCTTCATCGCGAATCTTGGTGTGGATCTGGTAGAGCATGACCGGCATGTCACGGTAGGAGGTCAAGAACTGCTTGGCGATATCCGTAATGACCTCTTCGTGGGTCATGGCCAGCACAAATTCGCGCTCCTTGCGATCTTTGATGCGAAAAAGCTCCGGCCCGATATCGAAGTACCGCCTGGTCTTCTTCCAGAGCTCTGCAGGATTGAGCACCGGCAAGGTAACCTCCATGCCGCCGATGGCATTGAGCTCGTCGCGCATGATGTTTTTGACCTTCTCTGCTACCCGGTGCCCCAACGGCAGAAGCGAGTAAATTCCAGCAGCCACCGGATGGATATAGGATCCTCTCAGCAGGAGGATGTGAGACGGGATTTCGGCTTCTTTGGGAACTTCGAATAGTGTGTGTATGAAATACCTGGAATAACGCATCGATTCTTCTCCTCAAAATCTCAACTCAATGACGACTCGCAAGCGGCAGCCAGGTCCGCAACCTCTCCCCCCGCTTCTCTGTGCGGTGAATACTAGCATGGCTGTTTTTTTATCCACAACCATAAAGAACCCCCTCGCTGATTGTACCGCCCGGCCGTCGATCCAGCTTGACAGCCTCTCAAGGTTTTCTTAAATTCACTTTGAAATCACGCCATTGAACATTTGATTGCTGCGGCAAACGCTTCGCATGATTTCATAAATCAAACCAGGAGGCCATTGAACGATGGAAAACAAATTTCGTACGACTCTGCTTTTGGCCGTACTCACCGCCCTGATCATTTTTATCGGGCGCCTGTTCGGGGGGTCGCAAGGCATGGTCATTGCCTTTGTGCTGGCCGTGGTCATGAACGTCGGAAGCTATTGGTTTTCAGATAAGATTGTGCTCGCCATGTATCGGGCGCAACCACTCGATGAACAAAGGGCTCCCGAGATTTACCGGATAGTCAGGGACTTGGCCGCCCAGGCCGACATCCCGATGCCGAGAGTCTACCTGATACCGCAGGACACGCCCAACGCTTTTGCCACAGGGCGTAATCCGCAGCATGCCGTGGTGGCGGTGACCGAAGGATTGTGGCGCCTGCTGACCCCGGATGAAATCCGCGGTGTTCTCGCCCACGAGCTGGCCCACGTGAAAAATCGCGACATTCTGATAAGCTCCATCGCTGCAACGTTGGCCGGCGTGGTGATGATTCTCGCCAACATGGCCCGCTGGACGGCTATCTTTGGAGGTTTCAGAGGCGGCGATGACGAGGAGGGCGGCGGCGGCATCATCGGTCTGCTGGTGACCGCCATTCTCGCTCCCATCGCGGCCATGTTGATCCAGATGGCCATTTCCAGATCGCGCGAGTATCTGGCCGATGAAACCGGCGCCAGGATTTCGCACCATCCCGAATCCCTGGCGAGCGCCCTGGAGAAACTGGCCAGAGCTTCCCAGCGCTTGCCCATGCATGATGCGCGGCCGGAAACCGCCCACATGTTCATCGTAAATCCGCTTTCCGGCAAGAGCCTGGCTAATCTTTTCAGCACTCACCCGCCCATCGAAGAGCGCATCAGGCGCCTGAGATCCATGCGTCAGTACTGATGCTCGCATGCGCATGCCGCCTTTGCCTCGAGGTCGGCTGGCAGGCAAAGGCGGCCGCCCGCCTTGGTGGATCCAATTTCCTTTGACAGCGACACGGTTTTTCATTACAGGTACCATGTGCGCTTTTTCACAGGACTTGACCGCCCGGAGGTCAGCCCAGACGATGGGGACAGTGCAATCCTTGCGACCAGGCTCGCTTCTCTACAGTTGACGGGTTTGCCGGAAGTGCCGGGGTGCACTGAAAGATTTCGGGAGGATACGGCCGTTGCTCCGGCTGGTTTAACCGCATCCACAAGACACGCTTCAACATCTGAAGAAAGAGAAGATCATGGCCAACGTCGTTATCATCGGCACCCAATGGGGTGACGAGGGAAAAGGGAAAATCGTCGATCTGCTGACGGAAAAAGCCGACTATGTGATACGTTTTCAGGGGGGCAACAACGCCGGCCACACCCTCGTGGTCGGTGAGAGAAAATTCATTCTGCACTTGATCCCGTCCGGCATCCTCCATCCCGGTAAAGTATGCGCCATAGGCAACGGGGTCGTGATCGACCCCGCCGTGCTCATCCAGGAGATCGATGGGCTCGCAGGCCATGGTGTGGCAGTAAACCCGGAAAATCTCTTGATCAGCCGCTATGCTCACCTGATCATGCCTTATCATCGCGCCCTGGACGCCGCCCGCGAAACCAGGAAGGGCCGCTCCAAAATTGGCACAACCGGCCGCGGTATCGGCCCGTGCTATGAAGACAAAGTGGCCCGCAACGGAATTCGGGTGCACGACCTGTTTGACCCTGAGGTTCTGGCGGACAAACTGCAAAAGAACCTGGAAGAGAAGAACTTCCTGCTGCAACATTTCTTCGGTCATGATCCGTTGGATAGCGAGGCCATCCTGGAGGAATACCTGGCTTACGGGAAACGCATTGAGCCCTTTTCGGGAAATGTTTCCGAGCGACTTCAGGCAGCCGATGATGCGGGCCGGAACCTGCTGTTCGAGGGGGCCCAGGGAACCCATCTGGACATTGACCATGGCACTTACCCGTTCGTCACCTCTTCCAATACAGTGGCGGGCAACGCCTGTTGCGGTGCGGGCATAGGGCCGTCGCGCATCAGCGAGGTGCTGGGGGTCGTCAAAGCCTACACCACCCGAGTGGGGGGAGGGCCTTTTCCATCCGAGCTGCTGGATGAGACCGGGCAAAAAATCCAGCAGACGGGAGGCGAATTCGGCTCGACCACCGGCAGACCGCGCCGCTGTGGCTGGCTGGATATGGTGGTGGTAAGGAATTCCGCGCGGCTCAACAGTCTGGCAGGTCTGGGAATCACCAAACTGGATGTTTTGACCGGTCTGCCGGTTCTCAAGATCGCGGTCGGCTATAAGTGCGGGCCTGTCAAACTGGATACGGTTCCACCGGAATTGACCGCATTGGAGGCGTGCGAACCCATTTATGAGGAATTTCCCGGGTGGCATCAGGATCTCCGTGGCGTTCGCAGGTTTTCTGATTTTCCCGAGAATACCAAGAACTACCTCAAGGCCATTGAAGAATTGGCCGGAATACCACTGTTCGTGGTCTCGGTCGGCCCGGGAAGGGATGAGACCATCATCCTGCGCCACCCCTTCGAGACCGCCCGGTGAAAAGCGGCGGAGGGTTCCGGCTGCTGCCGGGCCATTGTGAGGTGATCAGAACGAGCTCAACAGCAGGATCGTTGGTATCATCCCCTGTTCCCACTCCCCTTTGCCGGACAGAGTAGGAATTCCGGCCGCGTTGAGCAGCTCGGCCATGACCTGGAAGGAGACGTTGTTCGCCTGCATCGATTTGATCCATTGGACCAGCAGGGTCCTCTGAATATTCCTGACGGGTGCCCCCTCTGCCAGCTTGGCTTTGATCTCTCCAAGCAGAGGGTCAAGTTGCGGCGCCTCCGGCGCCTCGCCCGTCTCTTCTGCGGCCGTTTCTGCCACTGTTTCGGCCGCTTCACCCAGCGGCACCGGCTCCGCAAAAGCAGCTCGCTTTTCCCCAGCCGAAAGCTCCGGCTCACCGCCGCAAAGCTCGGATTTCGGCCCGGCTTGAGACGCCCCTGCATCCCGGCCCGGACAGGTCGCTTCGTACAGACTTGCGATGGCTCTGGCAATCAATGGAGCGGCGGTTTCACCATAATGGTTCAGCAGATAATCCATCATGCGCACCGTTTCCGGCTCCAACCAGGTTGACAGACTGCGCCCTCCCTTCTTGGCTTTCTTTTCTCTCCACTTTCGAACTCGCTCGCGCGACGGTTTAGCCATTTTGGATCCAACTCCATTGCTGAAATGTCTATTGCGATACCGGCAACCACAGCCTCCAGCAGCCGCAGCATGCAGCCCAACCCCCATGGCATGCAAAATCACCGGCTGAAAAACTGCACAATACTTTCCACAATCAATGGAATTTGCCTCCCATGGATTTGTTCTATATAGCATTCAAATGCCTGACGCAATGCTCCGAGTGGGGGTACGGTTTTCTACGCCGGCCCCTGGCAGATGACTTGAAAACCTTGACAACAGGCGCCAAGAAGGTGATGATTAGCGTCGGGCAGGGAGCAGAGCGCGGGCTTATCCATAGACGGCCTGACCGCTCCGGTGGTTCCTTGTAACTCGCAACTTCACATTTTGAGGAGACTCATAAAAGACCTTGATACTATCTTTCATTCAGAACGCTTACCGTAAATTCCGCAAGTCCAAACACCGCTGCGAACACCCCACCCCGGAAGCCGATCCGGCTGTGCAAGAACAGAACAACGCCATCATAGCACCTGCACGACCCACGAGTAACGCCTCATCCGGTCGCCGTCGGAGCAATCGCGGGAGCTCGCGCGAACCTGTGAAGCCGTGGAACATCTCAAGCTTTGTTGTACCACCCGTAGAAGGCAAAATGCGTTTCCACGATCTGGATCTTCCGCTGGAAATCATGCACGCCATTTCCGATTTGGGCTTCCAATACTGCACTCCCATCCAGGCGGCCATATTGCCCAAATTGCTCACCGGCGTCGACGCTGCGGGCAAAGCGCAGACCGGTACGGGAAAGAGCGCAGTATTTTTGATCAACATTCTTACCCAGATGCTGCGCAACCCCATTGCCGGGAAGCGCCCATCCGGCACTCCGCGTGCTCTGATCCTGGCACCCACAAGAGAATTGGCTCTCCAGATCGAAAAAGACGCGCGCGGATTGGCCAAATATGCTTCTTGTAAGATCGTCGCGGTATTTGGCGGCATAGATTACCAGAAGCAGCGGCAGCAACTGATCAGGGACCATGTGGATATCTTGGTTGCGACCCCGGGACGGCTGCTGGACTTTGTACAACAAGGCCAAATCCATTTGGACAAAGTGGAAACCCTGGTTATCGATGAAGCCGATCGAATGCTCGACATGGGCTTTATACCGGATGTGCGCCGCATCATTCGTAAAACTCCGCAGAAGAGCCGGCGTGTGACCATGCTGTTCAGTGCTACGCTGACCCCTGAAGTCATGCGTCTTGCTTCCCAATGGACGACCAACCCCTTTGTCGTGGAGATTGAGCCGGAGCAGGTGGCGGTGGAAACGGTCGACCAAATCGTCTATTTAACGACTTTCGAGGAGAAGTTCACGCTCCTGGTGAACTTGATCTTCCACAACAACCTGGAGCGCCTGCTGATCTTCGGCAACCGCCGCGATGTCACGCGAAACCTGCTGGAGCGTCTCACCCGCTATGACATTCGCTGCGCGCTGCTGTCAGGGGAAGTGAAGCAGAATCAACGGATCAAGGCGCTGGAAGACTTCCGGTCAGGCAAGATCCGTGTCCTGGTTGCCACTGACGTGGCGGCTCGCGGCCTGCACGTCGATGACATCAGCCACGTCGTCAACTATGATCTTCCCCTGGACCCGGAGGCCTATGTGCACCGCATCGGCCGCACCGGAAGAGCTGGAGCCCTGGGCACCTCGGTGAGTTTCGCCGACGAAGGCGATTCGTTCCAAATTCCGGTCATCGAAGAATTCATGGGGCAGAAGTTGCACTGCATTTACCCACCGGAGGAGCTGCTGAAACCTTTACCCGCGCCGCAAAAGGTTCGGCCGACTAAGAGCCGGCGGCGCTTCACGAATTCCCGCAAACGGCCGGCCAGACCCGGTAAGAAAGTGGCCGGTTCGCGCCGCTGACGACTATCCAGCATCACTTCATTGCCGCCTGTCGTGCCGACACAGCGCCTGGCTCCGTTTATTTTCGGGCAAAACTGGATGGCCTCACAGGATAAGGAAAGGCGCGTTGACAAATCTGGGAGGTTGGGCCAGTGGAACAGAGACCCTTGGTTGGGGTTGCCGTCGTCGTCTGTAAAGACCGTCAATTCCTTTTGGGAAAGCGCAAGAACTCACACGGTGCGGGCTGTTGGCAGTTTCCCGGCGGCCACTTGGAATTCAACGAATCCATCGAAGCGTGCGCCTCTCGCGAGATCTTTGAAGAAACCGGCATAACCATCAAGAATCCGAGGCTCACCACCTTCACCAACGACATATTCGAACAGGAACAGAAACACTACGTCACGCTTTTTGTAGTTGCCGATTATGATGCGGGCATAGTGCAAGTCAAAGAACCCGACAAGTGCGACGAGTGGGGCTGGTTTAGCCCCGAGGATCTCCCCTCCCCCCTGTTTCTGCCCATCCTTAACCTGTTTGAGCGCAACATCACGTTACCGCGTTTATTCTCCGATGGTCGTGCTTGACCAACCGGCATCAGTGACTTACTTTTTTCAGCGTTGCGTTCCTCTTTTATTCCATCATCCAGGCACAGCCCATCGGCCCCGCCTGCAGACCGAGAGCCGGAAAGGAAAGAAGTTTGACGCGCTCCCGCCGCTGACGGTGTGATGTTGAGGACAGCGGAGCAACGCATGAATTCATCCCCAACTGACAACAGGCAGGTCCAATGACTACAAAAACATTGAATATTGTAATCGGGGGAGAAGCCGGCCAGGGACTGGTCACCATCGGCGAGCTCCTGGCCAAAACCCTTGTCGAGTGCGGCTACGAGATCGTGGTGACCCAGAGCTACCAGTCTCGAGTGCGCGGCGGCCACAACACCTTCACCATTCGCACAAGCAACGCCGGGCTTGCGGCTCCCCAGGAAACGATCGACCTGCTGATCGTCATGAATGAAGAAACGGTTCGACTCCATCGAGAGGAATTGTCCAAAAACGGTCTGGTGGTGACCGATTCTTCGATAAAAATTGACGCTATTCCCTGCCTCGGGGTTCCCTACGGCGAGCTCACTTCCAGGCGCCATGAAAACGTTGCGGCCCTTGGTGTGGCGACCTTTCTGCTCGGCCTGGACAAGACCGTGCCGGCGCAGGTGTTGGAGCGCAAATTCGGGAAAAAAGGCGCTGAGGTCATGGCGGAGAATCGGAAGGCATTGGATACGGCTTACCAGTGGACTTCCGATAAGCTCGCGCAAGCCCGTCCGGAGGCTCTGGACTTTCTCAAGCTTCCCGAAACCAAAAGACAATCGCCTCGACTCATTCTCAACGGCAACGAGGCCCTTGCCCTCGGCGCCTTGTCCGCCGGCGTCAAGTTCTGTTCCTTCTACCCCATGACTCCGGCAACGTCCATTGCCGTCACCATCAATCAGTACGCAGCAGCGATGGGGGTCGTCGTGGAACAGGCGGAAGATGAAATTGCCGCCATCAACATGGCTATCGGTGCAGCGTTCGCCGGAGCTCCCAGCCTGGTGACCACTTCCGGGGGCGGTTTCGCATTGATGACCGAGGGGATCAGCCTGGCAGGGATGACCGAGACGCCGGTGGTTGTCATGCTGGGTCAGCGCCCCGGGCCCGCTACCGGGCTTCCCACCCGCACAGAACAAGGGGACCTGGAACTGGTCCTGTATGCCGGCCACGGTGACTTTCCACGCGCCATTCTGGCACCGGGCAGCGTTGAAGAGTGTTTTCATCTTGCCGGCAAAGCCTTTGAGCTGGCGGAAAGCTCCCAGGGACCCGTGTTCCTTCTGACCGATCAGTTCCTCGCCGATTCCTTTCGCGCTGTGGTCCCGTTTAACGTTGATGAGCTCTGTTCGGTTCAGACGGGAACCGATCCAAGTCCGGCGCAGTCTCCCTATCGACGCTATGCCCTCACGGAAGACGGGGTCTCCCCCAGGCTGCTGCCCGGATTCAGCCGTCACCTGGTGATAGCCGACAGCGATGAACATGACGAGGACGGTCACCTCACAGAAGATCTCGAAGTCCGGGTTCGCATGGTTGACAAGCGCATGAAGAAGTATGCCCGACTGAAAAACGAGGTGATCCCGCCATCCTATCTGGGCGCCGAAGATCCTGAGCTGTTGCTGGTCTGCTGGGGAAGTACCCAGGGATCGGTGGTGGAAGCCGCCGGCGCATTGGAGTCCGCCGGAAGGAAGGTGGGAGTCCTGCATTTTGCTCAGGTCTGGCCGTTGGTGGCGCAGCATTTTGTCGAGTACCTGAACCGTGCCAGGCAGGTGGTTGCCGTAGAATCCAATGCCACCGGCCAATTCGCAAGGCTCCTTGAGCGCGCAACGGGATTGCAGATTCGGCGGCAGATTCTTCGCTATGACGGCTTGCCCATCACGCCCCAAACCATTCTCGCGGCGCTGAAAATCTAACCGCATCTACAGCAAAGGAACTTCATGAGCACCCTTCAGGATTTTGGCCAATACGAGACGGCATGGTGTCCGGGTTGTGGTAATTTTGCAATTTTGCAGGCGGTGAAAAAGGCGCTGGTTGCAAGCGGCCTCTCGCCGCATCAACTGCTGTTCGTGTCCGGCATTGGACAGGCCGCCAAAACCCCGCACTACCTCAATGCCAACGTATTCAACGGGTTGCATGGTCGCGCATTGCCGTTAGCCACCGGCGCCAAGCTGTCCAACCCCGCATTGACGGTGATTGTCGAAAGTGGTGATGGGTGTAATTACGGCGAAGGGGGCAATCATTTTTTGGCAGCCATCCGCCGCAACATCAACCTCACCATGCTGGTGCACAACAACCAGGTTTACGGACTCACCAAGGGACAGGCCAGCCCCACATCACAAAAGGGCTTCGTCACCAAAGCCCAGCCGGGCGGCGTGCTGGCGCAGCCCTTCAGCCCGCTGGCGGTGGCGGTGGCTATGCGCGCCGGTTTTGTCGCCCGCTCTTTTTCCGGTTACGAGGAACATGTGACGGCCATGGTGACGCAGGCGATCGCCCACCAGGGCTTCTCCCTGGTGGACATCCTGCACCCATGCGTTTCCTTCAATAAACTCAACACCTTCACCTGGTACAAGGAGCGCTGCGAAAAGTTGCCCGACGATTACTCCCCCACCGATTGGGAGGCCGCCATGAAGACGGCCGTCAAGTGGGGAGATACAATTCCCATTGGTCTCATCTACAAAAATGAGCAGCCTCCTTATGAAGAAAACTTTCCTGTGTTGAAAAAAGGACCGCTGGCCAAACAAGGGGTAGACAAGAAAGCCCTGCAGGACATTTTCAGTCGTTATCTCTGATCGATTGATTGCAGCCGGATGCCATCAAGTCGAAGGCATCGTCAAAAATGCGATAGCCGGCGGCCTCGAGTTTTTCCGAAATGTCGCGTATGTGCCCGGGACCGCGGGTTTCGATCTCCAACTCGACCCGGCTCACATTGATGGGCATGGATCGCCCGATGCGCGTGTGGTCGATGTGCAAGACATTGGCCTTTTGTTCGGCGATCAGGGTCAGTATGCGCGCCAGTGAGCCGGGCACGTCGTCGAGCAGCACCGCGAATCGCATCAGTCGGCCGTCTCGAAACAAACCCTGGCGGATGATCCGCCCCACCAGAGGACTGTCGACATTGCCGCCGCTGATCACAAGCACTATTTTGCCGTTCCCGGGGAGCGCCGCTGAGTCGTTGAGCATGGCCGCCAGGGGCACCACTCCCGCCCCTTCGGCCAGCACCTTTTTGCGCTCCAGCAAGAGGAGCATGGCGGCCGCGATTTGATCCTCTTCGACCAGCAGGATGCCGTCCACTTTCTCCTGGATGACGGGAAAGTTCAGCTCACCGATCCGCTTTACGGCAATGCCGTCGGCAATGGATTTTGCCGCGTCCACAAGCAAGGTCCTGCCCAGCTTAAAGGCCCGGTACGCGGATGGACAGGCAGCCGCCTGAACGCCGAAAACTTTGATTTGCGGACGGATGGCTTTGGCCGCCGTTGCAATGCCTGATATCAATCCTCCTCCCCCCACCGGAACCAGAATGGCATCCGCGTCCGGCAGCTCCTGCAGGATTTCAAGGCCTATGGTACCCTGCCCGGTGATGATATCCAAATCGTCATAGGGATGGATAAAGGTCCCGCCCTCCTTGGCCAGTTCCAGGGCATAGCCGATGCTTTCGTTGATGCTTTCTCCTCTCAGTATGACCTGTCCGCCATACCCCCGGGTGGCTTCCTGCTTGGTTATGGACGCCCATTCGGGCATCACGATGGTTGCCGGAAGACTCGCCTGCCTGGCGGCAAGAGCCACACCCTGAGCATGGTTTCCCGCGGAGGCGGCCACCACTCCGCGCGATCCTATCTCCGGCAGGCGCGAAATGATCTTGTAGGTCGCACCCCGTGATTTGAAAGATCCGGTCTTCTGCAGATTTTCCAACTTGAGAAAAACCTGCGCACCGGTCATCCTGCTGAAAGTGGGCGAGTAGATGAGGGGCGTGCGTATGATCCTGCCGTTCAGCACTTGTTGCGCATGTTCGATGTGCGCCAGGGATAGTGTGGGCATGATAGGTCCCTTCTCATGGGAATTGGTCACCGGCCAGATCCGAAACGACACCATGAAGGCCATCCACTATGCGGGCCAGAGCACTGTAGTCAACCTTGTCCGGGGTGTCCAGTGCACTGTGATAGTAAGGATAGCGAAAAGGAGCCGTGTCGGTGAGCATGACGGCCGCATAATTCTGCTGCCAGAACGACCAGTGATCCGACCAGCTGATGCCGGTGATCCATTCGGGTGCCGCGGCACCTTCCGAGGGAAAAGCAGAGTACCGGCGAAAGCTGGAAATGGCTTGATGCACCAGGCGGCGTGATGCAAGGTTCCCCACAAAGGCCAGGAAGTTTCCGGCATGCGGGTAGAACAGGCTGAAGGGGAAAGGATATTGCTGACTGTTCGGTTCGTTTGAAAAATAACCGATGGTCTCCAAACACAGCATGGCGACAATCTTTTCCTTCAGCCGGCGCGATCTTCGAGCATAAATCAGGCTGCCCATCTCCGCCGTTTGAAAGAAGGGAGCTTCTTCGTTGGTGAAAAACACCAGACGCACTGTTCTGCCGCCCTGCCGTCCGGCCAAGAGTCGCGCCAACTCCAGCAGTGCCGCTACTCCGGAAGCATTGTCATTGGCGCCCGGTGAATCAATGGCTGAATCGTAGTGGGCACCGACCAGTACGATCTCATCGCGTTTAGAGCCGCCTGCAATTTCCACTTCCAGGTTATGCACACGCTTGTCCAGGACGCGATAGGGCTGTTCCTTAACCACATAACCCAGCTCTTCCAGTATTTGCCTGAGGTATGCCGCGCAAGCCTCCAATTCGTCATAGCACCACACGCTGCGCTCGCCGATTTCCCCCGCCAGCTTCTCCACATGGAGTTGAAGATTTTTTTCAATTTCCCTTTCTGCGGCCGTCGGAGACCTTGTGAACTCCGCGCCGGAGCGCCCGGGCATCCATATGACACAGGTGATGCAGGCGGTCAGCAGCGCGAAGAGGAGCATAAACAGTATGACAAATGCAAGGACAATGTGATTCACGGCACGGCCAACCTGTTCTGCAACGATCCAGTGATCATAACGTGGGGTCTGGCTCCATTCTCGTCATCTCTCTCTCAAAGCCCGCTCCAAAGGAGCAGGATATCATAGCCCGGGGCGGGGAAGCCGGGCCCAACCCCCACATCCGGAAACCCCGAAGTTTAGGCACAGCTCACCGCCTATCGACCTGTGGCGTAGCAGAATGGGACGTGCGCTGTCAACCACGGAAGCACCGTGCCATTAAAGTAGGACGTTGCAGGCATCCAATTGACATCTTCAATGGGGAGTCTTATGGACAGACTGTTCCACGAAATGATTCGGCGCCTTCGGTCCATGGCTGCGCACCGTCATTCGATGAGAGGAGAGAGCATGGTTGGGAACATGACCGCTTGCATGATGGCCCTTGGTGTGATTCTGGCGTTGGGCACTCACCCGCTTCATTGCGGCGAAATCAAGCTGGATGAACTGGACGCGTTCGTGGTACAGGCGATGCGCGACTATAACGTTCCGGGGGCCTCGATTGTTCTTGTCAAGGACGGCAGAGTGGCCTACCTCAAAGGCCATGGCGTGCGACGAACCGGCACCCGGGAGAAGGTGGATGAGCACACCCTCTTTCAACTGGCATCCGTCACCAAGACATTCACCGCGGCATCCGTCGCTTCCATGGTGGACAGAGGCAAGCTGGAATTCGATGAAGAAGTGATCAACATTCTACCCGACTTTGCACTGAGTGAGCCCTACCCTACCCGCTATACCAGTGCGCGCGACCTCCTGGCGCACCGAACCGGACTGCCCGCCTTCACCGGTGACTTGTTCGATCATTTGGGATACACGCGGGAAGAGGTCATCCGGCGCGCCCGCTACATAGAGCCCGCATGCAGCTTCAGAGAGGAGGCAAACTACTCGAATGTCGGCTATTTTCTGGCCGGTGAGGTGGCGGCACGGGCAGCAGGCAGCGATTGGGAACGGGTGGTGGCGGACAACCTGCTCACACCCCTGGACATGACACGAACGGGCTTCACCAAGACCCTGGATGAACAATCCAACGTCGCTGCACCCCATGCGCTCGTCGCCGGAGCACTCAAGGCCATACCCAACAACCGGCAGGAAGTCCTCGCTGCAGCCGGGGCAATGACTTCCACGGCATCCGACCTGTCCCACTACATGATCATGCTGCTGGACGACGGCCAATACAATGGGAAAGAGGTCCTCACAAAGGATTCCGTGGAGCAGATGTTCACCCCCGCCATGGTCGACCAGCCGGGCTTCGCTGAGCTTCCCCCCATCTCGCAGGAAACGGGATTCGATTATGGGCTCGCCTGGGGCATCTATTACTGGAAGGGTCACAAGATCCTGGAAAAGGGGGGCGCCCTTGACGGCATGCGCTCCATTGTGGTTCTGGTGCCGCACATCAAGCTGGGCATTGCCGTTCTCGCCAACATGAACCTCACGGTATTTCCCGAAGCCGTTCGCGCGTACGTCCTGGAACAGTACCTGGGAGACGCCGGGTATGACATGCAGGCGGAAATCCGCCGGCGGTTCGAAAAGCTCGAGTCCATGCTGGACCTCTCCAACATTGTCCGGCCGGTTAACCCCAAACCGGCGAGCAAAGAGCCGGCAGCCTACACAGGGACCTATGAGAACAAGCTTTACGGAAGATTCACCGTGCTCCGGGATGGGAACGATCTCAGGGTCGAAGCGGGTCCGGGAGGATACTCTGGAACGCTCACCCACGTGAACTATGATACCTTTTATCTGAAATGGCCCATTTTCATCTCGGCCCCCGATGAAGTGACGTTTCTCATCGATGCTCAAGGCAATGTCACCGGCTTCATCAACGATCCCCTGGGTACATTCAGGAGAGTGGATTGACCGTTTGCGGACCGCACCAATCTTTTCTCGCTCAAAGGATTTGCCTGCTCAAGCAAAACTCGACTCGGTCTTAACCGCGCATTTATGCTATCCTGACCGTCATGGCAGAGCGCATACGGGTCGCGCGGCCTGCCCCATGAAACTCAGAAACCGATGGAAAGGTGTTCAGTCCCCTTGCAATACGTAATCCAAGCCCAGAGTGTGACCAAGGTGTTCAACGGCTTCACGGCCGTCAACGAGATCTCCTTCAAGCTCATTGCGGGCGAGTGTCTCGGTTTGCTGGGGCCCAATGGGGCCGGCAAGACCTCCACCATCCGCATGACCTATGGGTTCAGTCCCATGAGCAGCGGGCGCCTCAGCGTTTTCGGCCTGGATATTCGCACCCATTGGCGGGAAATCAAGGGGCGCCTCGGAGTCTGCCAGCAGGAAAACAGCCTGGACCCGGATCTGACCGTGCAGCAAAACCTGGAGGTTTTCGGGCGATACTTCAACATTCCCGCCGGGGCAACCAGAGAAAAAGCTCGAAAACTCCTTGAATTCATCGCTCTGGATCACCGCAGGGATGCCCAGGTGAGCGAACTCTCCGGGGGGATGATGCGCCGCCTGGTGCTGGCGCGGGCGCTCATCAACGATCCGGAGCTGGTCATTTTAGACGAGCCGACCACGGGGCTTGACCCGCAATCGCGGCATCAGGTCTGGGAAAAACTGGAAAATCTTCGCTCCGAGGGGCTCTCCATTTTGCTCACGACGCACTACATGGAAGAAGCGGCGCGCCTGTGTGACCGCCTGATCATCATGGATCACGGCGAAATTCTGGTGGAGGGCAAACCTGCCGAGCTGATCATCGAGCATGCCGGCCGCAACGTGGTAGAGATTGCCCAACCAACGGATGAACTGCGCGAATTCATTCGCTCGCGAGATCTCACCCATGACGACCTCGGCCGCCGCATTCTCATTTACGGAGACGAGAACGATCAACTGTTTGACATCATACGCGAGCGGTTTTGCAAAGAAAATTGCAGTTTGAGAGGCTCCACTCTGGAAGACGTATTTCTGAGACTGACCGGGAGGCAGCTGCGCGAATGAAACTCTCATCCTCGTTTGACATTTCATGGCGTTTTTTGAGGGTGTGGCAGAGAAATTTGATTGTTTACCGGAGGATCTGGAAGGTCAACTTTCTACCGCCGCTGTTTGAACCGTTGTTTTACCTGCTGGCCTTCGGCATGGGATTGAGCACGATGATCGGCACCATTCATTATGCGGGTGTCGACATTTCCTATTTGACCTTCATCACCCCCGCCATTCTGGCCATCAACATCATGTACAACGCCTTCTTCGAGACCACCTACGCTTCGTTTGTGCGCATGTACTACCAGAAGACTTTCGATGCCATGATGGCAACCCCCCTCTCCCTCGGTGAGGTGATCACCGCCGAAATCATCTGGGGAGCCACCAAGTCGCTCTTTGCAACGGTGATCATGCTGGCCGTTCTGAGCGGCTTCGGCTTGATTCACTATCCCGACGGGCTGCTGATCATACCGCTGGCGTTCCTGGGCGGCGTTGCCTTTGGCTCCGTCGGCATGCTCTTCACCGGCATCGTGCCGTCTATCGATGTCTTCAACCTGCCTATCTTTCTGTTCATCACACCCATGTTTCTGTTCAGCGGCACTTTCTTTCCCGTTGAAAATTTGCCCGACTGGGCTCAGCATTTGGCGCTGGCACTGCCGCTCACCCATCTGGTGCGCCTCACGCGGCATCTGTGCCTGGGGCTTGTCGGTGTCGACCTGTTGCTGGAGGCGGCCTATCTGTTGGTCTTCTGCCTGATTTTTTATCCTCTGGCACTGATTTCCATGCATCGGCGTCTCATCCAGTAAAGCGTCCTGGTCGCTCGATCGAGCGGCAGTCACACAGCTTGCTTTGCGCTGGAATGTGCCTATTTTATGTGCGTTGGAAGCCCATGTTTTTTGGAAAACCAAAATCATTTTAAACACTACAGTTGTTCAGGTTCCTCTCAATTCGCCCAATCCGGCATGAGGCTCAGATGCAAATGGGTATGGTTCTTTAACAGCGGGAGGTTGCTATGAAGCGAAAAGCAATGGCGCTATCGGCGGTTTTTGGGTTCCTGCTCTCACTCGGATTGCCGGCCATGACATCCAGTGGTTTCGGACAGTCGCTGGAGATCAAAAACTATGACGGGGTCCCCTACCTGACCGGCGGAATCGGCTTGGGTGAGAGGGAAGAGATGGAAGCACTCGGGCGCGACTATAATATAAAATTGGTGTTTGCCGTACAGCAGGGAAATTATCTTTCCAATGTCGCAGTGATGGTCACCTCAAGCACCGGCGGCAAAGTCCTCGAAGCGGTTTCCGACGGGCCGTGGCTGTATGCAAACTTGCCGCCGGGCACCTACACGGTAGCGGCGACGACCCTGGGCAAAACCATCAGCAAAGGGGCACGAGTCACTGCCGGAGGCCGAACCCAGTTGAATTTCGTCTGGCCGGGCAGGTAGAGACAAACAGCCCCCTTGACAACGGAGTTATAATAGAAGACGGAAAGGCAAAACTTTCCGAAAAGCAAGAGAGCCAGGTTTTCCCCCTCCTTCCTGGCTCTCTTTTTAATTTTCAGCATCACCCCAACAGGTGCAGCACAACATCGGCAGAAAGCACACCCGCCCGGCGGAAGCTCCGGATTTTAACCCATGCGCCGGTCTGGGGTGTGCATGCCGCATGTCCACACCACAGGAGCCGTGCTGTGTATGATCTTCGCACCCGCATCGATGCCATGCGGCTCAGTCCAAATCCCATAGAATACCCCGCTTGACGGCTTCTCTCCCGAACCGGCTCTCGATAACGTCCATGGCCCGATCCAGTCGTTCCTGCTTGGCGACGGCGGACTCCTTAAAGAGCTTCATCTGCTGCACGCCGCTGCATAGATTTGATACGGCAACGCCCGTCAGGCGAACTTTTCTGCTGACCTGCACTTCATCCAACAATTGCACGGCCACCTCGAATATGGTCCGCGTGCAGTGGGTGGGCTCGTGCAACGTGCGGCTCCGGGTAATGACGCTAAAGTCGGCAAACTTCACCTTGAGGGTGACGGTCCTGCCGAAGAAACCGTCACGCCGCAGTTCCCGTCCCACACTTTCCGCCTGGAGCAGCAGCCGTTTGCGCAACTCCGCCGGGTCCGAGATATCCTTGGGAAAGGTGTCCTCCGCACTGCAGGACTTGGGAGCCGAGTCTGGAATCACCGGCGAGAAATCCAAGCCCTGTGCCTTTTCATGCAATCTGGCGCCGTATTTGCCCAGCCGCCTGACCCAGAAGGACAGAGGAAACCTCAGGACATCCGAGGCCGTGGCCACCCCAAGGCCTTTGAGGATCTCAGAAGTTCTTCTGCCGATGCCGGGAATCTGATCTACGGGCAGGTGCTGCAGAAAGCGCTGCACCCCGGTTTCATCCAGGATGAACAAACCATCGGGCTTCCTCAGGTCCGATGCAATCTTCGCCAGAAATTTGTTGGGAGCGATTCCGATGGAGCAGGTCAGGCCGGTTGCCGCTCGAATCCTTTCTTTTAATCGCGCGGCCAGCTCGCGGGATGAACCGTGCAGGGACTCCGTTCCAGTGATGTCCACATAAGCTTCGTCGATGGAGATCTGTTCCACCAGAGGCGAAATGCCCTCGATGATCCGCATCACCTGGCACGAGACCTGCCGATATCTGCGCATGTTGACGGGCACGAATATGCCGTGGGGGCACAGGCGCCGTGCCTGGAAAATGGGCATGGCGGAATGAATGCCGAACTTCCTCGCTTCATAGGATGCGGCTGATACCACGCCGCGCGTTGAACCACCGACGATGACCGGTTGACCTTGCATTTCGGGGTGATCGACCTGTTCGACGGAGGCATAAAAAGCGTCCATGTCGACATGCATGATGCGGCGAATCATCGGGATCCCCGGCATGGATGACGAGGCTCACTTGACCAGCATGACCGGGCAGTGCGACAGGATGCTCACCTTGTAGCTGATGGTGCCCCATCCCTGGGGTGCATTGTCAACGCTCACCCGGTGAGAGCTCAAAACGATCAAATCGATATTGTTGCCCTCGGCAAATCTGACAATGTCTCGAATCCTTTTGCCGTAAACAATTTTGCTGCCTATGGCCAATGGCTTGTCCTCGTATTCCCCGGTCATTTCGCCCATTTTCTTTTGCGCTCGTTTCTTCAGCTTCTCATAAAAATCTTCGAACTCTTCGAATTCCGAGTCCTCTATCATTTCAATCACATGCAACAGAGTGATCTTACTGCCATCGTTCAAAGCCATTTTCACCGCGATGCTGAGTGCCTGCATCGTTTTTTCAGTCAGGTCAGTGGGGACCAGAATGTGTTTGAACATGCAACTACCTCCGCAATAGCCCTATGGACCATCAAGCCATGTTGACTGATCCAATTTTAGTGGAACCCGCCCGTAATTTCTCCAACGGGTGAAGAGCGAATTCATCCACCACACCCTTTGAATGATAATCTCCCTGCAGTCCTCTTTAAACCCCCGCCAGGTTCAGCGGGGTCACCGGCAAGCATGAAAGCACTCAGCGCAGCGGCTCAGAGGCATGAGAAGCACACTGCTTTCTTTGCAGGCACTTTGCCAGGAACTGCCGCCACACTGTTTGGTATTTGCGGCCGCCCACCAGGTAGGTATCATTATGTCCGGCTCCGGCAATCTCGTACAGGTACTTGGGAGCCCGGGCCTGTGCATGCAGGGTTCTGGCCATGGCAATTGGAATGGTCCGATCGAGCTGCCCGTGGATAAAGAGAATGGGGGATTGAATCAAACCGATGAGCGCCAGGTTGTCATATTTATTGTTCCCAACCGCTTCGGGTTTGTACATGGGGAAATGCAGCTTCATCATGTCGTCGGTCGACGTGAATGCCGCTTCCAGCACGACCCCCAGCACATGTTTTCGGCTCGCCACAAAAACCGCCAGGGCGGTTCCCAGCGAACGTCCCAGGAGCATCACAGAGGAGGGTGCAAATCCCCTCTCCTCCGTGAGGAATCGGTAGGCCCCCTGGGCATCCAGGAAAGTGCCCGCTTTGGATATGGTGCCTTCACTCAATCCGTACTCGCGATAATCGAATAGGAAGATGGGTATCCGCAGGGCCTTGTGGAGCATCTGCAAATTGTCCAGTCGGTGGCTGATATTTCCTGCATTGCCGTGAAACCACAACAGCACGGCCCGGTGATCGGGACCGTCCACCAGCCACCCATGCAGCCGGGTATCGTCGGTAGCCGGGAAAAACACATCCTCATAGGATCCCAGGCCGTAATCTTTGGGGGTTGCTTCAAGAATTCGCTCCGGAAAAAAGACTGTTCCCTTTTCTTGCATACCAGTTCCACCATATGATCGGTTTCCTGCAATCTCAATCTCGCCACAACGGGCCAGTCGCAGGTTGGGTTGAGTCCCGCGGTTCGAGTGACTCAACCCAACGCCTGTTTTGCCGGGTTTCGTACTTCGACCCCAGCCTGCCTGGAAACCAAATTGATTTTCTTAAAGACGACAGCCGGCTTGGTGCAATCCCAGCGTCGGCATGACTCGTCCACAACCGCGTCTGAGCTCAGCAAACCGGACCCGCGCCGGCCTGCTTCGGGGTCGCCGACAGAGCGTGGATTACGTCCCTGTGGCGCGGCAGATAAATCTCAAACACCGACCCCTTGCCGGGCTCACTCATCACTTTGATACACCCCTGATTCTGCTTGACGATTCCATAGACCGTGGCCAGCCCCAGACCCGTTCCCTGGCCCACATCTCGAGTGCTGAAGAAGGGATCGAAAAGACGCTCCTGCGTCTCCCGGTCCATACCGCAGCCGTTATCGGCTACACTCAGAACCGCATATTCGCCCGGAGCAAGCTCCGGATGAGCAGCGCAGAAGGCCGCATTCACGACGCTGTTTGTGGTTCGAATCTGCACCAGCCCGGCCCCCTGGATAGCATCCCGCGCATTTGCGCACAAATTGGTGAGGATCAGGTCCAACTGCGAAGGATCAATCTTGACCGGCCACAGCCTGGTGCCGGGCAGCCACTGCAGGTCCATGTCCTGGCCCATGAGCCGCCGCAGCATCCTCAGCATTCCTTCCACCGTATCGTTCAAATCCAGCACTTGCGGACTCACCGGCTGCTTGCGGGCAAAGGCCAACAGTTGCTGAGTCAAGCCGGCCGAGCGCCGGGCAGCCGTCAAGATCTCCTGCAGGCTCGCGCGCAGTGGCTGGTGCGCATCGACCTCGTCCAGGGCCATTTCCGTGTAGCCAATAATCACGCCCAGCATGTTGTTGAACTCGTGGGCCACGCCACCCGCCAATCGCCCCACCGACTCCATCTTCCTGGCCTGGAGCAGCTCGGCCTGCAGCCTCTCACGTTCGGCTTCCGCCTGCTTGCGCTCGGTAATATCCTGGTTGACGCCATAGGTTTTCACGGTCCTGCCCTGTTCATCCTTGACGACAAAGAATCGAACATTGATATGGCCGATTGCTCCGTCGGCATATACCATTCGGTGCTCGAGTTGTCTGCTGTAGTCCGCGTCCGTCGCCTCGATGGCCCTTTGCACTTCTTCCGCCACCATGTTGCGGTCGTCGGGATGAACGAATCGTTCCGCATACTCTTGGGGCGAAAGGTTATAGCCACCGACCTGATCGACGGTGGTGCGGAAAATCCGATAAAATGCATCGTCGAAGATAAACAGGTCCCTGGCCACGTCATATTCCCAGTAGCCCAGACGGGCAATTTCCACCGCCTGGGAAAGCCTTTCCCGCAGCTTCCGCTGCTCTTCCTGCATGCGCCTGCACGCGGTGATTTCTCGCGTCACCCCCTGGAAACCGACCGGAATTCCATTCGCATCCCGTACGAAGGATACGTGAAAGGAAATCCACATGAGGCTACCATCGGCCCGATAGTGCTGCACCTCAATCAGTCGCGTGCGATCCTTGTCACAATGCGGATCTTCTTCCTTCTCCAGTTCTTCGACAAAAATCGCCTGCAGCTTTTTGAGAGAATCCGGCGGAAACTTTTCTTCCATGGTTCTCTGCAGATGAGCTTCCGCCGGTTCCCCCACCATCCGCTCGATCGAGGGACTGACATAGGTCGTGCGCAGATTCAAGTCGGCGGTCCAGACCACGTCCGACATGTTTTCGGCAAGTCGCCGGTACTTTTCTTCACTCGCCCTCAAGGCAGCCAGGTTCTCCCGTTCGCGCCGGTTCGCCCGGTCCGCCCGGTCCGCCCAGATCAATGCGGTGCAGGCCTTGATGAGGGGCTCAATGGAATCCGCAATGGCTTCGGCGTAATCGTCCGGGCGGTTGGCTACCCCCAGCACACCGATAATTTCGTCGCCGAAATAGAGGGGAATGCCCATATAGCGGATGAGGGGCGGATGTCCCGGGGGAGTTCCCTTGGACCGAGGGTCATGGCGAAGGTCGTTGGCGATGATGGTTCGCCCTGTGATTACCGGCGCGCCGGCCAGGTTGTTCATTTGGTGTATTTCGAATCGTTGCCCCTGCAATTCCTCGTACAGGAGTTTGCTTGCAGCGTCCCAGGAAATGTCCGACAAAGCAAGAACCGTTAGAAACCTGTTGCCGGACGCGTCACACAAAACCTCATCGAGGAATCCGAAAGCACTGCCGGTGGCGTTCACCAGGATGTCGAGCAACTGGTTGTAGACCTGCCTCGGATCATGGCCTGAGATGAACAGGTCCTGGGCCTGGCCGATGGCGGCCAACAAAGCATTCTGCTCCTGCAGTTTCTGCTCGGTTTGGCTGCGGTCGACCTCACATTGGCGCAGTTCGTACGTGCGCTGTTCGAGCAGAACGTCCTTATCGGTTTTGCGGGACGCACCCTCGTGCTGTTCTTTCATGGTTTCCTCACCACCTTGGCATCCGCCGGATGATCTGCTTCACCGTTTGAGGCGCTTGCTGCACTCAAATTGCCCTGCCCCACGCAATCAAAGCAAGACTTGATTCCAGCCGACTGGTTGACGGTGTCAAGCCATCGGGCCGAATAGATTATTCTCATATTTACCCGGGTCAGTTGTCAAACAAAGAACGTTCCACCACGCAGGCGGTCTGTTCAGCAACGGTCGAATAATCATAACGCCGGGTCAGGCTGCCTTTTCGCGATCTGTGCCTGACAGCCTGCCCCTTTGGGGCAGAATGTCATCGGTCGATCACCTCCCGCACTTTGGCAGCCAGGGCCTGAATGGTGAATGGTTTCTGCAGGTAGGGAACCCGGGATTCAAGAACCCCCCGGTGGGCGATCACGTTGTTCGTGTAGCCGGACATGTAAAGCACTTTTATGCTGGGATGCTGTTTGGACACTTCAAGATAAAGTTCCTTGCCGTTGATGCCGGGCATGACCACGTCGGTCAGCAACAGGTGCAGGGGACCTTCGTGAGATTGCAGCACGGTTAAAGCAGCCGGACCATTTTCGGCCGAGAGTACTGTATAGCCCTTCCGCTCAAGAATCGCGCCGGCGAGCCTGCGCACCTCTTCGTCGTCCTCAACCAGCAGAATTGTCTCAGTGCCGGCCATATCACCGGCTGTTTGCTCCGTTTCCGTCTCCTCTGCGGGCCCTTCCCGCAAAACCGGCAGATAGATCTTGCAGGTGGTCCCTTTGCCCGGTTCGCTGTAGACCCAGATATTGCCTCCGTGCTGCTTGACGATCCCGAACACGGTGGCCAGGCCAAGTCCCGTGCCCCGTTCACCTTTAGTGGAAAAAAACGGCTCGAAAATGCGCTCGCAGGTTGCCGCGTCCATACCGCGTCCCGTATCGCTGACGGCCAACATGAGATACCTGCCCGGCTTCATATCAGGCCGCGCTGCCGCGGACCGCTCGTCCAGCTCCGTCATGGCGGTTTCGATGGTCAATTTGCCTCCGCCCGGCATGGCATCGGCGGCGTTGACCGCCAGATTCATGATCACCTGCTCGATCTGTCCGACATCGGCTAATACCGGACTGATATCGGGTGACGTAACGAGCGTGATTTCGATGTCCTCCGGAATGGTTCTCAGCAGCAGGTTTTTGAAGTCTTCAATGGTTCGGTTGACATCCACCGGCTTGAACTCCAGGGGCTGTCTGCGGCTGAAGGAGAGCAACTGTCGCACCAGGTCGCGGGCTCGAAATGCCGCGCGCAGTATTTGGCTCAATGGTCCTGTGCTTCGGTCATTGACGCCCAGGTCCGCCAACAGCATTTCGCCGTAGCCGATGATTGGGGAAAGCAGGTTGTTCAGATCGTGCGCCACGCCCCCCGCCAGGCGACCGACTGCCTCCATCTTCTGAGCTTGGAGCAGTTGCCCGTGCAATTTATGCCGCTCCTGCTCCATACGACGCCGCTCGGTGATGTCGCGGCCAATGCCCAAAACGCCCGCTATTTTGCCTCGAGAATCGTAGATGGGCGTCCTGATGGTTTCCACCAGCTCCCTGTGGCCGTCGGCATAGGTGATCTCTTCTTCGCTCACACCGGGTTTGCCCGCAGCGATGACCGCTTCATCCTTGTCCCTGAAGGAGTCCGCCTGTTCCCGGCGCAAAAAGTCATAATCCGTCTTGCCTATGATCTGAGATTCTGCTGATCCAAAAAAACGTTCAAATCTCTGGTTGCAGGTCACATAGACCCCTTTTGGATCTTTCAGCCAGATGAGATCGGGCAGCGTGTCGATCAGCATGCGCAGCCGCTCTTCATTGGCCACCAAGGCCTCTTCCGTGTGCTTGCGCTGGGTGATGTCAAGATACGTTCCACAAACATGCAGGGGGTTACCGTCAGCGTCGCGTTTCAGCATGCGGCCTTTGACAAGCACCCAGATATAATGGCCGGCCTTGTGGCGCAAACGATGTTCCATGTCATATGAACCGGTCTCCCCCTTGATGTGAGCGGCCATGGCCTTCATCACCGCAGGCAGATCGTCGGGGTGGACCATCTCTTTCCACGCATTCGCCCTCTGGCGGGTCTCATCAAGCGTGAGCCCGAGCTTGCGCACCCAGTTTTCGTTGAAAATGACCTCGTTGGTTTGCACATTCCAGTCCCACGTTCCCAAGTCGGCACCCTGTACGGCCAGTTCAATCCGATCTCGCGCTTCCTCCAGTTGGCGGGTGCGCACCGAGACCATCTCTTCCAACAGCTCCCGCTCCCGGTATACGATGCCCGTCAGCACGACCAGCAAGGTGGTGAGCATTACTCCCGCCGCTGCTGTCAACCACCCCGTCTTGTCGGGATACAGGCTCAGAAAAGCCGGTCCTGCATGGGCCGTCACCAGAAAAACCTCTCCGAAGACAAAGATGGGGCGCGTTACAGATAACCCGCAATCCGCGCGGTCGCCGTCACTCCATGACGCAGCGAGGAACTCTCCCGGACCATCCGGACGTCCCATGGTGAGATCCAGAAACGCGACTCTATCGGAATGTGCACTTTTCAGCACATCGCCCATCCGCAATGTGGCCGTGGCAAACCCGAGCAACCGCGCGGGTCCGTCCTCGCTGAAGACGGGATGAAACACCAGGGCGGCTTTCTCATCATCCGTTCCCTGAACCGGGGTGAGAGGATCGGTGCAGGCTGGAAAACCGGTGCGCATGGCCTCTTCCAAAGCCTTGCGGCACAACGGCTCAGAACCGAGATCGTAACCCAGGAGACCCTGGTTCTCCTCAAAGGGCGCCACCCGCGTGACAGGGTAGTAAACATCACGCCCCGCAGCAACAGTGCGTTTGCCATGGTCCCCCCCTTGCCAAATAACAAATTGTGTCACTCCCGCAGCCAGCTCCCGCGATTCTATTTTCTCTTTGTCCTCTGCGCGCACGGACTGACTCCATCCCCAAGCCCGGACCGCCCGATTCTCCACCAGATAACGGGTATAATCCCGGAATTCTCTGGGGCTGATGTAATCGCTCGACTCGAAATAGCGCGCGATGGCTTCTAATTCGACATTACGCAAGGTATAGAGAGTTTCTGCAATCTCCGCTGTCTTGCCGTACGCCAATTGTTGAAAGGCATTGTAGCGCGCCTCGGCTTCTTTTTGATGGGCCAGCCAGGCGACCAAAACGGTCAAGAACAATCCCGCCGCGGCAACCGTGAGGATCGGCTCCAGACAGCGCGATCTGCGTGCGGCCAAAGCAGTGGTGCGGCCATGGCGAGCGAGCAGAACGGACCCGCCCACAAACATTGCGGTCATGGTGAGAGTGAACAGCATCGGAGGCAGTGAAGCCCTCACAAGCAGTTGACTCCAGTCCCGGGCATCATAGTCAACGCCCAGAACCGCAAGCAGGTCGCCGGTTTCGGGGTCGACAATGGGAACCAGCGCGCTGACCCATGTGCCCCAGCGGTCGGCGGTGGGACCCGGGGTGAGCGCAATCTTCTCCTCAAAAGGACGTAGATCCTCAGCTGTGATCTCGTCAAATGTCTGGCCGGCGGGTGATTCATCTTTTGAGCCGACGGGTTCGCTGTCCACAAAAAAGAACACGCTGCCATCCTCCCTTCGGCCCATTAGGTAAAGGAATCGGCACTTTTGGTCGCTCGCCCTGACACAGGCGAACTGGTGTTTGAGCCGAAGGTAGCTCGGCTTGTTGAAATCCGCAGCCGTTCCGGAAAGCGCCCGAAGGTTCCGGAGATTGACAGTGTCTGCCACAAGCCGGGCCTTGAAGAGCAGATTTTGGCGCATTTGCCGATCCGTTCGATTCACCGTGTCCCACGTAAACAATCCGCCAACGACAAGCATGACCGCCAGTACAATAAGGATACGCCGCTTGCTCCCGTTCAGTTCTTTAGGTCGTGCGTCATTGTTCATAAGAGCATTCCAGGCCGTTAGGGGGCATCTCTATTCGGAGACCTGCATCAAGCCAAATCTACCCCAAAAAACAGGGTGTTCCGCCACCGGAAGAGAAACGATCGCGTTGTTTTTTCTGTTGACTGACTTCCTTTCTTGGAAAGGAGCATGACCCTCTGGAATCCAGCACGGTTCTTAAAAAGAACCGCGCCCCTGCAACGAGACCCTTGAGAGAAGGCCTTCCAGCCAAAGCTGTACCAGAACCCCCATGCAACAGCAAGCGGATTCAAGTCACCTTCATTTCCAGCCGCATGGCCGGCAGTTCGACACCGATATGTCAGCAGATGCGCCTTGCGCGCGGCAGAAAAAAAGCATAAACTGTTTGTGTTTTTCGTCACACGCTGCTAAAGGTTATGGCAACATCCCCCTGGTTCTGGCTTATACCCGGCCGCTTGACTTTGTTCGAAGGAAGATCGGAAAGTTACACCATGGACAGGCATCACCTGGAGAACGTGACCGATAGCGTCATAACCAGAATGGTTCCCATCGAAGACTCGAATCACCATGTCTACGAGAATCTTGCCCAGGCCTATGAGGCGGAATTCTCTCCGGTTACCGGCAAGTTTCCGGAAGAGAACGGAAAGTATAAGCTGGATACCATCTGCAGAGAGCCTCACTTCGGCTATCTTTTCTATGAAGACAATATTCCCATCGGCTTCGTGGTCCTGGGGTTCCTGGACCAGAGCTATGATGTGGCCGAATTCTACGTCATCCCGACCCATCGCAGGCACGGAATCGGCCGACACATGGCCCTTCGCGTTTTCGCCCGGTACCATGGGCATTGGCAGGTGCGGCAGATGGTCAAAGCCGATTGGGCGGTGGCCTTCTGGCGGAGAGTCATTGGGGAATATTGCGCTGGAGAGTATCAAGAGGATCTGGTGGATGATGCCTATTACGGACCGGTCATGAGGCAAAGATTTGTCAGCAACCCCTGTCGGTAGACTACCTTCCGCCGGAGAATAAAGCAGTATGAAGTTTCCAACATCTTTGTGGAGTGTTGCCCTGCTGGCGGTTGCGCTATGCCTTGCGGCCGGCGCTGCCGGGGTGCACGCTCAAGCTCGCAACGGCGCCGAGTTCAACGACCTTAAATTCGATCATGCCTTCAACCTGGGAGTACCGGGCGGACAAACGTTTCTCCAGGACAACGACGGCTTCCTCTGGATAGGCTCTGACGGCGGGGGCTTTTTCCGCTACGACGGCTATGAGCTCAAGAACTTCGGAGCCGGACCCAAAGGGTTATCCAACGGCAATGTTTGGAGAATTGTCCAAGATTTTGAAGACCCGGAGGTTTTCTGGATCGGAACGTCCGGGGGTTTGAATCGCTTCGACAAGGCCACGGAGACCTTCACCTGGTATCAGCACTATCCGGATAATGCGCGAAGTCTCGGCAACAATACCGTCCAGGACATTGTTCAAGACACGAACGCGCCGAACATTCTGTGGCTGGCCACGGCCGGCGGGGGATTAAACAAATTCGACAAAAACACCGGCACATTCACCCGCTTCGAACATGATCCCGGCAACCCCGAAGGCATCAACTTTCCAGATGTCTGGAGGATCATCGAGGACCGTCGTGACGGCAATATTCTCTGGGTTGGGACCTATGGGGGAGGATTGGACAAGTTTGCCAAAGACTCGGGAACCTTCACCCACTATCTACATGATCCCGGCGATCCAAACAGCTTGAGCGCCCGCGGCAACAATGTCGATGCCCTGATCCAGGATAAGGACGATCCCGACATCCTGTGGATCGGGACCCCGGAAGACGGGCTCGATAAGTTTGACACGCGCACCGGGACTTTCACCAACTACTCCGTCGAGCGAACCCGCGGCGAGGTCGCCCTCATTTACGATGACGGCAAAGGCAGGCTGTGGCTTGGCGGATATGTCACCAACAATGGACTGACCCTGTTCGACAAAAAAACCGAAACCTTCACCAACTACAGGAACGATCCCAACGTTCCCGACAGTCTGGCCAACGACCTGGTGGTCAATGTCTACGAGGACCGTTCGGGAATCTTGTGGATCACCACCTATTCGGGCAAGGTGGATAAGATAGACAAGAACCGTCAGCGCTTTGCGCTCTTTCAGCACAAGCCGAACGCCCCCGGCAGTTTGAGCGACAGTGCAGCAAACCACATCTACGAAGACCGGCAGGGAGTGATTTGGATCGGGACGCAGAAGGGACTCAACCGCTTCGACCGGAACACCGGCACCTTCACGCGCTACACGCACGCTCCCGACGCCCCCGACAGCCTGGATGCGGATCATGTGCTCAGCACATATGAGGACTCGTCGGGCGACTTCTGGGTTTGTCTGTACGTCGGACCCCTGACGCAATTGGACAGGCAAACGGGCAAAGTCATTTCTCGCTATGCCGCCGAGGCGGAGAGCTTCACAAAAATCGTTGAAGTCCCCCGCCAGTATCCGCACATTCTCTGGCTGGGGACCCACATGGCGGGCCTGGCCAAATTCGACAAGCAATCCGCAACCTTCACATTCTATAAGCCCGATCCGGAGCACCCCCGGAACGGGCCGAGCAACACCTATGTTCAGGAAGTGTTTTACGATGATCAGGATGAGGTGATCTGGCTCGGTGGATCCTACGGCGGAGGACTGAACCGGTTCGACCCAAAAACCGAAAAGTTCACGCACTATGCGGCTGATCCCGGCGACCCAAACAGCCTTTCGTGCGACGCCATCGCGGCCATCTATCGCGACCAGAGCGGGAGCTTGTGGATCGGCACGAAGGGCGGGGGACTCAACCGATTCGACAGCCGCAACCGGATTTTTGTCCATTATCAAAGGAAACATGGCGTGCCCACTGAAGTAAACGGCATCATCGAGGACCATCGGGGGCACCTGTGGTTAAGCACCAATGATGGGATCGTACAGTTCAATCCCGCAACCGAGAGGGTTGAAAAGCACTACACCCGAAGTGACGGACTGCAGGGGGATGCATTCCTGCATGCCAGCGCTCTCAGGAGCACAGACGGCGCCATCTGGTTTGGCGGCACCAACGGAGTCAACCGCTTTTACCCCGACAGGCTGGTGAGCAATCCGTACGTGCCGCCGGTTGTGTTGACTTCTCTGACCCAGGGCGGCGAAGCGGTCAATTGGGACAACAACAAGATTCCCCCCAGGCTCAAGGACGTCACGCTGAACTGGAAAGACAACTATTTTGAATTCGAGTGCGTCGCTCTGAACTACACGACTCCGGAAAAAAACCAGTACAAATACATGCTCGAAGGATTTGACCAAGACTGGTACGCCGCGGGGGAAAAGCGATTCGGGAGATACTCCAGCCTGCCGCCGGGCAGATATGTGCTGCGTATCATTGCTTCCAATAACGACGGAGTATGGAATGAGGAGGGGGTGTCCCTCAACGTGGTGGTTGCGGCACCATGGTGGAAAACCGACTGGTTTCATGCCCTGGTGCTGCTGACGCTGCTGGGTTTTGCCTTTGGCGGCTATCGCTGGCGGGTCAAAACCATCCAGGATTACAACCGCCAACTGCAAGCGCAAGTGGCTGAACGAACCAGGGAGCTGGAACGGGCGAAAGAAGCGGCGGAAGTCGCCAACCAGGCGAAAAGCACCTTTCTCGCCAATATGAGCCACGAACTTCGCTCTCCCCTGCACGCCATTCTCGGGTTCGCCGGATTGGTTTACAACAGCGCGCAGCTTCCTCCCGAACAGCGGGAGAATCTGAGGGTGATCAATCGCAGCGGGGAACATCTCCTCGATCTCATCAACCAGGTGCTCGATTTGTCAAAGATTGAAGCCGGCCGGATGATGTTGAACGAGTGCGACTTCGATCTGCCTCGGCTGCTGGATGATCTGGAAGACCTGTTCCGCTTTAAGGCCGATGAAAAGCAGCTCCAGTGGCTGTGTGAACGAGATCCCCGCATTCCGAGATATGTGCGCGGCGATGAGGTAAAAATCCGTCAGGTGCTTCTCAACCTGCTGCATAACGCCTTCAAATTCACTGCGACGGGGAGTGTTACCCTGCGCGTTTTCGTCCATGAAGGCGAGGGGGAAGCGCTCCGGGGACAGGGTCAAATGAGCACATCCCCGGCACGGGTTGAACTCTGCTGCCACATCGAGGATACCGGACCGGGCATTCCGCACGCTGATTTGGAAACGCTGTTCGAAGCGTTTGCTCAGGTCTCGACCGGCAGACAGTGCGAGCAGGGAACAGGATTGGGGCTGGCGATCAGTCGCAAGTTTGCTCGCATGATGGGGGGAGATCTTACGGTTACCAGTGAATTGGGCCGTGGCTCCGTGTTCACCTTCCGGACTCACCTACAGATAGTCAGCGGCGCCGGTCTCGAAGGCAAAGGAGTGAAGCCCCGGGTCATCGGGCTGCAACCAGGGCAACCCTGTTATCGCATTCTGATTGTCGATGACCGCTCCGACAATCGCCAGCTCCTCATCGAGCTCCTGAGACCGCTTGGTTTCGCTGTCCGGGAAGCGGCCAACGGCCGCGACGCCCTTGAACTCTGGCAGAGCTGGCATCCCGACCTGATCTGGATGGATATGCGCATGCCCGTCATGGACGGCTATGAAGCAACCCGGCAGATCAAGGCTACGGCCAATGGGCAAAAGACGCCCGTGATCGCCTCTTCAGCCTCTTCTTTCGAAGAAGATCGGAGCGCCATCCTTTCGGCAGGCTGTGACGATTTTGTGCGCAAACCGTTTCGCGAGGGCGAGGTCTTCAACTTGCTGCAAAAATTCCTCGGAGTGCGCTTCCTCTATGGGGAAGGACGGGAAAGCCGCAGTCTTTTTCGGGACGCCGGCGAGACTCTCAACCCTGAAGCTTTGGCGCTGCTCCCGGCGGATTTTCCAGAGCGTCTACAACGGGCCATTGACCAACTCGACGATGATCTGCTGCGGGAAATGATAGAGGAAGTTCGCCCGATCCACGAGGCGCTGGCTGAAGCCCTGCTGGTTTTGGTGAATCATTTTGAGTATGATAAAATAGTTGAGTATGTCCAAAAGAGACATGAGTAGAGCTCCGAGTCCCGCGCAGGTTAACGTGGGAGAGCCATGAGGCTCGATGCCGCACACTCCGATACCGACCGTCTGACGTTCCCGGCAGGGTTGCCTCATGCTCCGGAGCCCGATCGGCCATAACGACTGCCCTGTTGTGGCAACATCGTCTGCAAACCACACTATCCACGGGTTTTAATGGTATGCATGCCATTGCTCACGAAACACCGGAAGCGACCATTTTGGTGGTCGACGACACACCTGCCAATCTACACCTCCTGAGACAAATTATGGGGGCCCGCGGGCTCACGGTGCGCTGCGCTCCGGACGGCGCCCGGGCCGTCAAGTACGCCAGATCCAACCCGCCCGACCTCATCCTGTTGGATATCAAAATGCCGGGAATGGACGGCTTTGAAGTCATGCAAGCGCTGCAAGCCGATGACATCACTCGACAGATCCCGGTGATTTTCCTCAGTGCGCTCCACGACGTGATCGACAAGGTCAAGGCCCTTTCGCTGGGAGGGATTGACTACATCACCAAGCCCTTCCAGGAAGAGGAAGTTTTGGCCAGAATCCAGGTTCATCTGCGTTTGAGGAGTCTCCAAAGGAGTCTTGAAGAAAAGAACGCACAGCTTGAGGAAGCGCTCTCGAAAGTGAAGCAGCTGACGGGACTTTTGCCTATCTGTGCCCACTGCAAAAAGATTAGAGATGATCAGGGCTACTGGCATCAGATCGAGATCTATATCAGGGAGCACTCGGAAGCCGAGTTTTCTCACGCTCTCTGCCCCCGATGCGTCAAGATCCTGTATCCGGACCTGTATGATCGACTGAAAGTGTGCCGGTCCGAAGATTAGAGCAGCTCCACACAATCGAGTGTCCAAAATGCGACGGACTTGCTATGGCGTAAGCCGCCGAATTGTGTGGCGCTGTAATTATACTTGTTAAGGATCAAATCCGGTATTCCGCAATTTTGGAAACGCTTTGGGAACAGGCATCCGATCCCTGGCAGGTCGGGGTGTGTGCAGCACTCCCCGACACAGGGTCATGTCAGGGAGCTCCTTGCAATCGCACCCCGGCCTACTCAAAAAACGCCTTTCCAAATTTCCGGCTTTCAGTTTTTTCCGGATTCCCGCCGAAGCATGAGCTCACGCAAAGAATCCGATCACATACCTGACCGCCACAAACAGAATACAGACACACAGAATCAGCTTGATCACTCGACCGGGAACGTATTTCTGGCAGCGCGCTCCGAGGTACATGCCGCAGAAGCCTCCGACACCGAACAGGGCGCCCAACACCCAGTCGGGTCCTACCGACATGGAGGTGTTCAGGTACAAATCCAGCAACTGGTAGAAAAGGACGCCGGCAACCGAGGTGATAAAGGTCCCCATGAGCGCGGCTCCCGCCACCGTGTACACCGGCATTTTAAAAATGGCTACGAAAAACGGCGCGACAATGGCACCGCCGCCAATGCCGTAAATTCCGCCCACAATCCCTACGACGAAGGTCATGAGAAAGACCCAAGCCGGGGAAAAGCTGTAGGTTTCCCCCGCGAACTTGTATTCCACACGATGCAGAGAAAACTTGGTATCGCTCACCCAGATGCCTCCGCTGCCGGCGGGACCGGCCCCTTTCCCGGCCAGCGCGCCTGCACCCTTACTCTTAAGAGTGTCCCACGCGAGGCGGGCTCCTATGTAGAGTAACACAAGCCCCGCAAACAGTTTGAAATCTTTGGGATCGGGAAGGTACATGATGCGCACCCAGGCGCCGATGAACACCCCGGGCAAGGTGCCGATGATCACCGCCCAGGTGAGCGGCCACACCATCCTCCTTTCTTTGATGTATCGATACACCCCGCTCGGGATCGCCACTACGTTGAAAACCTGGTTGGTACCACTCACCGAGGGGGACGTGTAATGCAGTACACTCACCTGAAACGGGAGCAGAAGGAAAGCACCCGAAATACCTCCCATCGAGGTGAAAAAGGATACGATGAATGCCACCAGGGGCGGCAAAAACACCCAGGTTTTCACCCCGGACAAAGGAAATGTCACGTATAGAAAGTCTACCCAGTTCATTGCCCGCTCCTTGTCTTCATCCCGACTCTATTGTGTCATGCCTATCCTGAAGCCCGCCCGGGGTCTCCCAATATAAACTGGAATCCAAAATCCTTTCAGCGAAAACGATGGCCTCCGTCCGCCGTGACCTCATCTACAATGGCCGGGGAGTCCCCCGAGACAGCAACCTTACGTCAATACGATAAAAGTCGCAATGTGGTAACCACCCCTGTTGATGGACACTTGCCTGGAATGGCGCAAAAAAATACTGGGGGGGATCTGGTGGCCTTTGTGGAGTCATAAGACACCGGTTGATCAAGAATTCGGCGCGCACCACTTGTCACCGAGTCGATATTCATGTATTGTTAACCATCGATATATAGCGCAGGAGACCCCGGCATGAAGCCATTTATAAAAATCATGAAAGCGTTGTCCGATTCCAATCGGGTCAGGATTGTCAAGTTGCTGCAGCGCAAATCCCTTTGCGTGTGCGAGATCCAGGCGGCCCTGCAAGTCTCCCAGCCGACCGTATCAAGCCACTTGAGAGTGCTGGAGGAGGCGGGACTGGTGGGGTATGAAAAGGATGGCCTATGGGTCAACTATCATCTCACCAACGGCGAAAGCAGCCCTTATGCCGCTGCCCTGCTTGGCAACCTGCGGCACTGGCTGGAGGATGACCCTGACATCATGAAGCTTGTTGCAAGTCTTCCCGGCATATCACGGGAGGCGATCTGCAAAAAATCATCTCAACCGACTAGATAGATATATGACGATTTCAAACGGAAAGTGGAGCCGGCGATGAGTGAGAAGAAAGTGGCTCGCATCAAAGTGGGGAAATTCGGGGTGGGTATCATTGGCATCCAGGAGCTCATGGAGGAGATGGCCGAGACCTACGCCGATAAGGACAGCGGCGAAATTCAAGCACATATGCTGGAGCAGTTGGGTAAGAGCAACTACATCCCTTCCGGCGCGAGAGCGGAATACGGCCGGGCGTTCCTGCGCGAGTTCCGCAAGTTCATGGGGCAGTCTTATGAAGAGGAGTCGAGCGGACAAATGGAAATCAAGATTCTCGGTCCGGGCTGCCCTCAGTGCGATCAATTGGAGAAAACCGTCATGGAGCTCCTCACGGAGCTGAACCTGCCGGCCGATCTCGAGCATGTTCGGGACATCGGGGAGATTATCCAGTATGGGATCGTCTCGACCCCGGCACTGTTGATCAACGGTAAGGTGGTGGCCAAGGGACGTGTTCCGACTAAAGAGAGCATCAAAAAGTGGGTGACCGAAACCGCTGCATGTCGTTAACGGGGCGCGTCGGGAACGAGTTTTATTGTCACGCTGGCGGTCATCGCCGCGCAGTTGCCGGCGGCATCCTGCCGGTGGATTATCCGTTCAACGCTGGAGCTTCAATGTGAATGAGGAGATTGGATTATGGGTGATGCACGAATTGCCGACCGGAACATAACAAGCCATCATGCGGCAGAGGTGCGGGAGGAAATGGAGCCGAGCCGCATCGACTGGAAGACCATCTGGATGCCCATGACGCTGATCGTGGGGTCTTTTCTTGTGCTGTTCTATCTTCCCCTGGAGAGCGAGCGGTTCACCAACGCCATTATTGAATCGCTTTCACTGGCCAAATGGTACGCCCAGGAGCACGTACTGCTGTGCCTGGTGCCCGCCTTTTTCATCGCCGGCGCGATTGCCTGCTTCGTATCGCAGGCGGCGGTGATGCGCTATTTGGGACCCAATGCCAAGAAGGTCATCGCCTACGGGGTCTCTTCCGTTTCGGGCACCATCCTGGCAGTTTGCTCATGCACGGTGCTGCCGCTTTTTGCCGGCATCTGGAAGCGCGGCGCCGGGCTGGGACCGGCCATTGCCTTCCTCTATTCGGGACCGGCCATAAATATCCTGGCCGTGGTGCTCACCGCGCGCATTCTCGGACTGGAGCTCGGCATCGCCCGCGCCGTCGGCGCCATTATTTTCGCTGTGGTGATCGGGTTCCTCATGCACCTCACCTTCCTTAAGGAAGAAAAACAAAAAGCCGAGGCCGCCCTGCACTTTCCGACCGCCGAGGTCGAGCGGCCCCTGTGGCAGAATGTCATCTATTTTGCCACCATGGTGGGGCTGCTCATTTCCGCCACCTGGGGCAAGCCGTCCGAGCCGGTGGGCTTCTGGAATGCGGTTTACGAGGTTAAATGGTGGTTGACGGGGGCCTTTGCGGTGGTCTTCGGGATAGAGCTCAACATCTGGTTTCGGGTGAGGGCGGTCAAGGTGGTGGTTGCCGGCATCGTTGTGGCGGCCCTGGCGTTCGCCTTCCCCTATGAACCGCTGATCGCCTTCTCGGCGGGCATCATTGCGGTCACGGTGCTGATCACCACCACCCGCGGAGAGACTCAGGAGTGGTTTCTTTCCACCTGGGGCTTCACCAAGCAGATCACGCCGCTCCTGTTCGGCGGTGTGCTGGCGGCCGGCCTGCTTTTGGGACAGCCCGGTGCGGAAGGGCTCGTTCCTTCCACGTGGGTGAGCGGGCTGGTGGGAGGGAATTCTCTGGGCGCTAATTTCTTTGCCGCCATTGTGGGGGCGTTCATGTATTTTGCCACCTTGACCGAGGTGCCGATATTGCAGGGCCTGATCGGCTCGGGTATGGGCAAGGGACCGGCCCTGGCTCTCCTTTTGGCCGGCCCGGCCCTCTCCCTGCCCAACATGCTGGTGATCCGCAGTGTCATGGGAACCAAGAAGACCGCGGTCTTTGTGACCCTGGTCGTGGTCATGTCCACCATCTGTGGGATGGTTTTTGGGCATTATTTTCGTTAATAACAAGGGAGATGCAAATGGAAATCAAAGTATTGGGTCCTGGCTGCCCGAAGTGTCAACAAACGGAAAAAGTGGTGAAAGAAGCGGTGAGTGAAGCCGGTTTGCAGGCCAACATTGAAAAAGTCACCGACATCCTTAAGATCGGCGAATATGGGGTGTTCGGCACCCCGGCCGTGGTGATCGACGGAGAAGTCAAATCAGTGGGGAAAATCCCCACCAAGGATGAGGTCAAGGGGTGGATCCGTTAGAGGTTGCAGGCGGGAAGCGGCAAGCAGGAGGCTGGTGCCTGGCAAAGCTCCCCACAAATGAACGGGCCGACTTGTAGAAGGTTGGGTTGAGTGAAACGAAACCCAACAACTGCCGACCATGCAATGGATCATGTTGGCTTTCGTACCTCAACCCAGCCTACTTGGAAGCCAAAAGCATTTTCTTGAACAGTAGAGCTGTAAGAAGCGTATGGCGGTCGCTGAGGAGAGACAAAGGTAATTCAGCATGGAAAAAGTGAAAATTCTGTTTTTATGCACCGGGAATTCCTGCCGCAGCCAGATGGCTGAAGCATGGACGCGACATCTGAAGGCGGATCTCATTGAACCCTACTCGGCCGGGGTGGAGCCGCATGGCATCGACCCAAGGGCGGTCAAGGTGATGGAGGAAGTCGGCATAGACATATCGCAGTATCGATCAAAGGATGTCTCTGAGGTCGAACATATTGACTTTGACTACGTTGTCACCGTATGTGACAGGGCCCACGAGTCGTGCCCCTTTTTCCCTGCCGGAACCAAAGTGGTGCACGTGGGGTTTGACGATCCGCCCAGGCTTGCCGCCGGCAGTTCCACCGAGCAGGAAGCCATGCTGCATTATCGGCGCGTGCGCGATGAAATAAAGGCGTTTGTGGAGAAGCTGCCTGCAGCACTGAGTGATGAGTGACGGAAACCATTGGCAAAACGTGCAGGGTGAGCAATATCTGATACCCAAGGGAGTTGCGGAAATCACTGTGGTGCATGCGCTGGAGACCCTGTACCTCTCGCCGTTGGCGGTCCTGGAACAGCCCGAGGATGCCGGACGCAGTGAGATCCAAGCGGTGGTGAAGGATTTGCGGAATGCGGGAGCGCTGCAGGTTCATGGCATCATCTCCAAGGGGCACCCTGTGTCGAAAATAATGGAATGCCTTGCGACCGGTGACTATTCCCTGGTGGTCATGGGCACTCAGGGGAAAAGTCTCCTTGCGGAAATACTGCCGGGCAGCGTTGCCTGTAACATCGCTCGGCTAACGCCCTGTCCGGTCATTTTGATTCCCAGAAGAGCCTGAAGCCGGTTCCCCCGAACCAGCTCATAAGGCTACTTGCCGTTGAGATGATCATGAACCGCATAGACGAATATATTGCTACGGGATTGAAGGGCATGCGGCAGGCCGCGGCGATCTTTCTTTTCAGCGCCCTTTTGGCTCTTTTAGTCAATGCTCTCCGCCCGGGCGGACTGGCCTGGTTTGGAGACTGGACACCCGAAGCTCAGCCGACCCTGGAAACCGGCGAGAACCTGATAATCTCTTTGCAGGAGGCCGAAGCTTTTTATTATGCTGAGGCGGCTTTGATGCTCGATGCGCGCTCGCCGGAGGAGTACGTCGCGGGGCATATCGCGGGAGCTCGCAATCTCCCATGGGAGCAGTTTGATGCGCGCATGAACGAAGTGATGCAAGACGTCGGCAGGGAGGATCTCATCATCACCTACTGCGACGGTGACAGCTGCAACTTGAGTCAAGAGGTGGCTCTTGCCTTGATGGATCGGGGCTACACCAACGTCCGTGTGCTGGTCAACGGCTGGACACTCTGGCAGGAAAATTCACTGCCGGTTGCAACGGGTTCCAAGCCTTAACATTGGCCTGTTCTTCAAATGCTGGCAAGCGTGAGGTAACACATGAGAATCTCATATATATGTTATTGTGAGCCCCAAAGAATGAGGCCCGGTTGTCGCGCCAGGTCCCAATTCGCTGGACGGGGTCCGGTTTCTATCCAGATTTAAAGAGGGACATCAGTGGAACATAGAGAAGCAGCGCCTTGCTGTTTGCACGAACAACCATCACATGATCATGGCGACCAGGGCGACCATTCCCATTTGGCCGGGCACTGCCACGTTGATGTGCGGGACACCAGCGGCTCCAGGCTGTTGATCACCCTCGGCCTCAATCTGTTGATTCCCATCGCCCAGGTAATCGGCGGGCTGTATGCTCACAGTATGGCTCTGATCTCTGATGCGGCCCATAATTTCAGCGATTTCACTGCGGTGTTGATCGCCTACGTGGCCAACCGTATCGGCATGAAGGGCGCTACAACCGGCAACACATTCGGCTACCGACGTGCCGAAATCCTCGCGGCGGTTATCAACGTGGCGCTGCTGCTGGGCGCAGGGGCCTTCATCATTTACATGGGCCTGCATCGACTGGGTCACCCCGAAGCCGTGCTGGGACGCTGGGTGGCGCTCATCGCCGGCATCGGCGTGGCCGGCAACGGCCTCTCGGCCTGGCTTCTGCACCGCGATTCCAAGCACAATCTCAACGTGCGCGGCGCCTTTCTCCACATGCTGGGCGACCTTCTGACTTCCGTAGTGGTATTGATAAACGGCCTGGTGCTCATGTTCAAACCCTGGTACTGGCTCGACCCGATACTTTCGATCTTGATCGCCTTGTTCATTTTCAAGAATTGCTGGTCGATCCTGAAAGAAGCAACGCGCATTCTGATGAATGCTACCCCCAGCACCATCGACATCAATCGGGTGCGCGATTATCTGGAAAATATGCCCGGCATCCTCGGGGTTCATTACCTGCATGCCTGGAATGTGAGCTCGTCCAGCGTCGCCTTTTCCTGCCACGTGGTCGTGCCGGACCAGCAGCTCAGCCGAGTCGACCACCTGTCGGACAAAGTTCGCAGACACCTGAATGATCACTTCGGCATCGATCACCCGATTCTGCAGTTCGAAACGGCCGCATGCGGCAACGGCGGCATCCTCTGTGAGCTGTCCTGCGCAAGGCCCGACAACGGCCCATCTTCGGTGGAAGACAAACCGTCCTCGACGGGAGCCCGCCGGCTTCAACGACAGACCATCAAATTCTGGGCACGGCTGCTCCTGGGAGCCATATTCATTTTTGCAAGCATCGATAAAATATGGCACCCTATTCTATTTGCGGAGGCCGTGTACAATTATCAAATTCTGCCCGACGCAGCCGTCAACCTGACCGCCATTCTTTTACCATGGCTCGAGTTGGTGCTGGGGGTGTTGCTGGTTTTTGGGCTATGGCTTCCCGGCACTGTGCTGTTGGCCAATATGCTGCTGGTCTCGTTCTTCGGAGCATTGCTGTTCAATAGTGCGCGCGGCCTCGATGTGCACTGCGGTTGCTTCACCACCAGCACCGCGGGAGACCCGGCTACCACCTGGTATCTCATTCGGGATGGTTCATTTCTAATCGTGGGCGGCTACCTCTTCTACCGGGAGCTTATTGCCGGTAAGGGTGAGCGCTGAGCAGTGGTAGCGGCCCGAAAGAGTGTTGCGTTGATGCTTGGTTGCGAGCGTCGCTGTGAGAGGAAAGAGCATGTCTTTAAAGTTTAACGGAGGAAAGCTGTTACTGATCCTGAGTCTGCTGGGTTTGGGGGTGGCAGTGGTCAGTGGAGCTGCCGAATACATTCCATGGCTGGCCGCACTGTGCGGAAGCCTTTCGGGCGGCTGCCGCGAAACCGCCGAATTCACTCTTTTCACCCTGCCGTTATGGCTTTGGGGCGCCGCCTATTATGTTGCTTTGGCGCTCCTGCTGTACCGTGCTCATTTTTTGGTTTTTTGGTGGGTTGCCGTCGCTTTCGGCGTCGAGCTGAGCCTGCTATGGATCATGGTCTCGCTTCATGCCATGTGCATCTTCTGCCTGATCAATTGTTTGATAGTCATTTTGATTTTGCTCATCTCTTTTGACCGGGAACGCCTGTGGCAAACCATTGCGGTGAGTCTCTTCGCATTCATTCTGGCAACTTATATCATCCCCAAAGAAAATCAATCCCTCGCCATGGAAACCAACAGGCAGGACCGGACGGTTGTGGCCGTGGTGAAGGGCCGCCCCATTACGGCAGAAGAGCTGGAAATGTCCCTGGCATCGGAACTGTACCAGCTGCAGATGCAGATCTACGCCATGAAAAAGGATCGGCTGGACCGTATCATCACCGAGAGATTGCTGGAAGAAGAAGCCGATGAACGTGGAGTTTCCATTCAGCAGCTGGTGACCGATTCAGTCCCGCGGCAACAGGTGAATGTGACCGATGAAGAGGTCGAACACTATTATGCCGCCAATCGTGCCAAATGGCTCGATTGGAAGGGATCTCAGGCAGAGCTCAAGGCGAGAATCCGGGTGCACCTGCAGGGCGAAAAATACAAACAGAAGGTGATTGAATTCAGTAGATCTTTGGCAGGACCGCAGGACATCGTTGTCAACCTGCAAGAACCTCAGCCGCCTCTGGCTCACCTCGACACGAATGGAGCTTTCAGCCTCGGGCCGCAAGACGCCGCCGTAACTGTCGTGGAGTTTTCCGATTACCTCTGCCCCGCGTGCCGCAAGGCCCACGCCGTGACGGGCAAAGTCAAGGAAAACTACCAGGATCGGATCAGGTGGGTGTTTAAGGATTTTCCCCTGCGCATGCACAAATGGGCGCGGGAAGCAGCCGAGGCGGCCCGCTGCGCAGGCGAGCAGGGCAGGTTTTGGGAATACCAAGAGCTTTTGTTCGGCAGTCAAGACGAGCTCAACCCCACGCGGCTGAAACAATACGCAGCCGAGCTGGGTCTCAAGGCCGACCAGTTTGACGCGTGCCTCGCTTCGCAAAAATATAAGAGCGCTGTCGAAAGCGACATCGAAGCGGCGCACAGGGCGGGGATCAATGCCACACCGACTTTTGTGATCAACGGAGTTCCCTATTCCGGCGCACTTTCTCTCGACAAGTTCCAGGAATTGATCGATGCCGGCCTGCAAAAAGCACAGAACCGGGAACACCAAGCCGGAGACACGAAGGAGCATTCGACTGAATAGTTGAACGGCCCAACTGACAATCTGCAATGGCGTGAAAGGATAGAGGAGAGGCTGGGCGATGTGGGGTCCTACTGGACCATTCTGGTGGGGATCATACTCATTTGGGTGGCGTTCGATATGATAGGCCTTGCCAAATGCTCCATGGGCGGCAGTCTGCTCGGTCGCATTGAAATCAAGGGATTGCCCGGCGCCTTTGCTCTGGGTCTGGCTTATGGGATCCTTTCGGGCTCTTGCACCTTCGGCTTTGTTGCTCCAATACTTGCCATTATCACCATTCAACAAAAAATGATCACAGGAGTTTTCTTCCTCGCGCTGTTCGGCATCGGCCATTCCACCCCCATTGCCGTCGCGGGCGGGGCTCTACCGCAACGGTAAGAAAATTGCTCGAGAGCGGCTCTTTCCATGAAGGGGGCCTGTGGTTCCGCAAATGCGCAGGAATCGCCATCGGCCTTCTTGGAGTCTACTTCATCGTCCGCCCCTTCACGGGGGCCTGAGAAACTTAAAGAACGGAACCCAACGAATGTTGTTGCGGTGGTTGCCGGCTCAGCCATGTTGGGTTTCAGTGCGCTTCACCCAGCCTTCTGTGAGGGCGGAGATGGGCAGTCGGCTGATGGATGAGATTAGAGAAATGGATCCGGAAAGGCTGGTGAGCGACTGCCTGAGCTGCCGCATACAATTTGACCAGATGGTCCCGTATCGAGTGGTTCATCCCATTGAGATCCTCTGGGAATCCTATGCCGGCCTGGTGAGCCGATCAGTGACCATCCCCAATAGCCCCTCCCCTCATTCGAGCCAAAGCAGTCCAAGATCCAGCTCTATTTCGGGGAAAGGCTCCGCGTGTACTCTGGCCGACTGGGCATATACTCCCAGCAGCACCCAGCGACCGGACTCAAGCCGAAAGAGCTCTAAGGTTTTAACGATTGGGTCGATCAGCCAGGCATGTAATACATGATGCTGAGCATAAATGGGCATCTTTTCCGCGCGGTCGACTTGAACTGTGGTCGGGGAAAGAATTTCACAAACCCAGTCCGGTGCGACAGAAATCCAGTTGTGCGGTTCTTCCACCGGAAATCGCTCTTTTTTCCAACCGGCCATGTCGGGCACAAGAATGTTCTCTCCAAATGAAATCTCAGGCTCATCAACAATAACCCATCCTCCGGGACCTCCCCCACGGCCGAAATCATAGGGAGGACCCAGTTCAAATCCCACACGTGAGATAACCACACTGTGCTTTCTCGATGGCCGTGGAGTAGCAATCAATTCGCCGTTAATGATTTCACCCGTCATGTTGTCGGGAATATCAAACAGGTTCTCGTAGACGACTCTTTTCTTTGCGAGATCTGTCATCTCAGATTTCCTTTCGGCCATATTGCACGCCGCGTTCATGAGAGGATTGCGGTTTTTGCTGTTTTGTCAACATCACGAGTCTAATGATCCACTTCCAGCATTTGCTGCAGTGTCTTTTGGCCTGTATGCCTGTGTTGTATTTTCCTCGGCATCCTCAGCCGATTCGAGTATCCTCTCCTCATCCTTCGTACAATCACACAACACACCCTTGCATCTTCATCGGATCTGACTTTCTGCACATATCCTATCTTTTCCAGCCGGTTCACGATATCCATAATTTGGTTGACAACATCAACTTAAATTTTGCCGGCAGATGTCCAGTATCCAACCTGACCAGCATAGTTGCGCGCCTGATTGGCCGGCAGTGCGGCATTCAGAGATCAAGGGCAAAACTGATCGCACGTCCCACATCAACCATTTTTGCAGGGGGCAAGGAGGTGATGAGGGGGCCGATTTTGTCCTTGGAAACAGTCTGCAGGTGGTCACAGTTGACGGAGCACTCGCGGAGCATACCGTCGGCTTTGGAGAGAAACACCTCGGACGGAATTTCGCGGACCGTACTGGTGATAGGAGCGACCGTTACCTCACCAAGATATTCCAACACGGAATCCCGGGTGAGGATGAGCACCGGCCTCTTTTTATCCGGCGCGGCGAACTTGTACCAGCGAATTTCGCCGCGTTTCATAGGTCACCCCAGGCTTGCTCGGGTTCCCAAACAGAAAACTCATCGACGCCCGCCGGATGCCGCTCGTATCCCCGGCGATGCTTGCGCTCCAGCTGTTCAATGCGATAACGCTCAAGGGCCTCACGCAGCGCCTTGCGCGTGAAAGCGGACCGAGTTGTTTTAAGCTGCTTGGAAACACGATCGACCTCTTTGACAAGATCCTCGTCAAGGGTCATTTGGACGGTTTTCATGGCACACCTCCATAATGTGTATTCTTATAGCTATATTAGCCCGCACTTTGATCCTCGTCAAATCGCTTTCACCACCCTCGACACCATATCCCGGAAGGTCGATGGTTTCCCCCTTAAAACTGAACAACAGCACCAGGATGGCCGGCCGTAGGATGGGTAGAGCGAAGCGAAACCCATCAACAAGGCCTGCAAATAATGCAACATCTAATGCTAAACCGGTATAATTACCCGGATCCTTTAGTGAGGAGGATGCGTGGTACGTCCCCGCAAAGCATCTTTTCATTCCAGGCTTAACTCGGCCAATGATGGAGCGAAAGCCGGATTTATTCCTGCGGTCGGCATGCGTGAGGTACTGCCTGAAATAGTGCGGATGATGATTATATATACCCTGATGGAAAATGAGGGCCGCCCGGACAAAGTCTACAGAAAGAGCCTCAAGCGGTTATGTTTTCTGACGGGCTTAAGACTGGAAGAGGTCACTGAAATCGTCTCGGATCTCATGGCATGTTGTGTAGTGGAACGTCTGGAAGATGGGGCACACCTTCTGATGGGAAGTGGGTGCTTGAAGGAAGCCATGGAAGCAGCCGAGACTTAGGGCAAAAGGTGCAACTGCGGCGTATCCGGAAACGCTTTCTGGCAGAGTTTTCATCCTTGGGCGATGCGCACGAATCGATAAAAAACCCTGTAGAATACCCCGTCAGGTTCAGCCCTACCCTTGAGGCTGTTCAAAGCAGTACCGTGCGTGAAGTCAAGGAGAGAGAATCGGGGGAAAGTAGATAATGGAAAAGATAAAGTCTTACAGTCTGGAAATACCTGTGCCTGCTCACTTTGCACCGGAGCGGGTCGGCGAGGTTTGGCGCGTGCCCTATCAGGAGCGTGCCGATGAGGCGATAAGCTGGGCACAAAAATACGATATCGGACCGGCTTCCTCGGACGGGCACCGCATTGCCCTGCTGCTGGTCGATGTGCAAAATACCTTTTGCATCCCCGGTTTTGAACTCTACGTAGCAGGACGCTCAGGAACGGGAGCGGTGGACGACAACCGCCGGTTGTGTGAGTTCATCTATCGCAACCTCGGCCTCATCACCCGGATCATCCCCACCATGGACACCCACCGGGCGATGCAAATCTTTCATTCAATTTTTCTGGTGAATGAAGAAGGCCGCCATCCCGAGCCTCTTTCTCTCATTCGTCCCGAGGATATCGAGCAGGGCCGCTGGCGAGCGAACCCCGAAGTGCTAAGGCATCTCGGGATCGATGCGAGCTACGGAGAGCGCTACCTGCGCCATTACACGCATGCCCTCCAGGAAAGCGGCAAATACGACCTCACCATCTGGCCCTACCACGCAATGCTTGGAGGAATCGGGCACGCCCTGGTCTCCGCGGTGGAGGAGGCGATTTTCTTTCATTCCATGGCCCGCTACAGCCAGCCGGACTTCAGAATCAAGGGCAGCAAGCCGTTGACGGAGCACTACTCGGTGCTGGGGCCCGAAGTGACGGAAGGGCCCCGCGGCGAAGCCATAGCGGAAAAGGATCAAGGGCTCATCGAAGAGCTTCTCCAATTCGATACGGTAATCGTCGCAGGGCAGGCCAAAAGCCACTGTGTGGCGTGGACCATCGCCGATCTTCTGGAAGACCTTGGCGAAGAACGGGCCGCACTTGCCGGCAAGGTCTATCTGCTGGAAGATTGCACGTCTCCCGTTGTCATACCGGGAGTTGCCGACTACACCGAAGCCGCCGATAAGGCCTTCCGCCGTTTCGCCGCCGCCGGAATGCACGTCGTGCAATCCACCGAACCCATAGAGAGGTGGCCGGGCGTCATGCAGGAATACCCGTAGCTTTATTATTGAAGACTTCTACCAGGACTACGACTGGCGGTTGAATCGAAACTGACGGTCGCCCTGTCCCATGGAATCCCCTTTGATCTTCTCCATGATCCCGGGGATGAACAGGAAAAAGACAAAATCGCCTTGCAGAGAAGCGCTCCTAAAGCATGTTGTGCAAGAAACTGCAGGCCTTGCCGAAGCACGTGACAACCACCTCCTTTCTGGCTCGCGTGGCTGCTACGTAAAGAAGTGCCCGTTCGTTGATTTCGGCCTCCTTCCTTATGGTCGCATCCGATGAAGTAATTTCAGCAGTCTCAAGCGGGACCGTACCGTCGTTTGCACCGGCAATGATCACCCTGTCGAATTCGAGCCCTTTAACCCGGTGCATCGTGGCCAGGCGAAGCCCCGGTTTGGCTCGATCTTCGGGTTCGCTCCGGCGGATCATGTACACCTCGATGCCCTGGTCGTCCAAGGCGCTCCTGTATTGGTCGAGAAGGTTGTTCGTTCTTGCAACCAAACAGACTTCATTCAATGAACCGGCATCTTTTTGAACTTTTTTCAAATATTCCGCTATGAAATGGACTTCATCCCTGAGGCTTTGAAATTGCCGAACTTCCGGGGCAACGCCATGCAAAAGCGACTTATATCCCTTCTGATCGTCGGTGCCGCCGTCCAGATCGTCGATTTTGATGCCTTTGAGCAAACCGACGGCCCATGATCTGGTTTCATCCGTCGTCCGGTAGTTGATGCGAAGTTTTCTGCTGCGCCCCCGAATGTTGATCCCGCATTGTCCGAGCACCACTTTGTGTTTGTAGATCCGCTGATAGGCATCACCGACGATGAAAAGATCATTTCGCCCCTCCGCAACCATGGTTCGGATCAGCATGAAAGCCTGCGGTCCCATGTCTTGGCCTTCATCAACGATAACAGCCCCATACGGCAACGGCTCATTTTTGTTTTCCAGCAGCAACCGGGCATCCCGCATGGCGTCGGCGCCTTCCTTCAAACCGTGCTCGTTGAGCAGCATTCTATACTCTTCAAAGACGCTCCATACAGCTTTCCTCATTTTTCGGTTCAACCGAACTCCCCGCCCGACCCTCGATGCTTTCATATATTCACCCGCCGAGGTGATTCCTTGCGGTTGAATGACCCTCTCCCACTCCTCCCGGTAAAAAGAGGGATCAAGGTTCAGCTCGGCGGGAGCCATATCGACAGCCTGTTTCCAAAGCTCTCTTGACCGTTTTCCGTAATCGATTTCAAAGTCATAGCCGTTTCGCCGCAGAAAGGCCGACACCCAGCGGTCCAGATTAACCACTTCGATTTTTCGAAGGATCTCCTTTGAACAGATCTTGCCGAGGTTTTCCTGGATATCTGCGGCCAGATTGCGTGTAAAGGTCGTGAACAGGATACGGTCTTTTGCGCCTTGAAGACCATGCTGTGCTAACCATTTTGCACGGTGCACGGCGGCTACCGTTTTGCCGGTGCCGGCGCCCCCGAGGACCCGCACCGGGCCGTTCCAAGCCCTTTCCACAAGTTTTTGCTGGGAAGGATGGAGGAAAACACGCCACTTTTCGAGCGGGGCGCTCAAAATGGCCGCAAGCTCCAGCTCGTCTTCAACCACATAGAATCGCCTCCTTGAGTCCGGATTGATCAGAGCCGCCTCGAAATCGTCTACATTGACGCGCTGCTTTTCGTCGGCCGACTGAGCTTCTTGAAGAACTTCCTCCAAAGTGAATCCGGCGGCCAAAAAGAAGAGTGCCTCATATGCTTCCTGCGGCAGTTTTTCAGCTATTTCATCCAGTTCGTCTTCGTCTCCAAGTCTTCTAACCAGTGGGAGCTGCTCTTCCGGGACTCCGAGCCGCAAAAGCTCTTTGTCTCGAATATCTCGAAACAAAGCACCCGTTTCCCTGCGGAAGGGAACCTCGTATGCACTTTGATCATCAATTTGTCCGGCCTCCTGAACTTCGATAACCTGAAGGCTCCCGGTTTCGGGGTGTATCTTATAGACTTTGTTTTCCGCCCATTTGTACGCATTGTCGTGGTTGTCTACCCACAGGAGCACGTAGACATTTCCGGATTCCGGCTTGAGCACGATTCCCCGGTATGCTTGATCAATTCGCACGGATCTCATGTTCTTGTCTTTGGCGCGCTCCATTTTTTCATAATTGATCCCCGGCATGGCCGGATTGGACCGAAACTTGTTTACAAAATCGAGCACCTTTCCCTGCTGTTTTCGGGGAATCCTGGAAAAGGATGCCAGAAAATCGGATGCTATTGCGACTTTGACGCCGTTTCCATTCAAGGGCATCTCTACTTCTTCTCCTATCGAAACAGGCTGATGAAAGGAGTGGAATTTTCCACCACTTCGCTGATCATAAATGGTTTCCATCCCGAGCCGGTAAATGACCCCCGGTATCCCCCCTGCTTTTTGGTCAACAACGCAATGTTCAAATTGGGCCAGGCCAGCTCCGATTCCGCAATGATCTCACCAGTGCCGCCTGCCAACTCGAATCCCACTTCCGGGATAGGCAGGTCATGTTTGGCAAGCAAGCCGATCAGTTCATGGAGATCGCTCTCAACAAGTTCCTTGATTTCACCCCATTCCGCCTTCAATGTCGGCTCGGCGGCGGGCGCCACGGTTTTAAGGGGCAGGTGATACGGATATCCGGATGCCTTGCCCTCCTGGGTCGCAAAAAGAGCGTTCGGCAAAAACTGCATCAGATTATATAGGCGCAGGTATCCGTTCCAGGCAGCCTCAAATTCGGCGCTCTCTCTGTTTTCCGGGCCGTCCATCAAACACGCCGAGGCAAGCATTCCTTGGATTTCCCCCTGCTGAACTGCGTCTTGGCTTGCCGCAACGAAGAGTCTCATGAATTCCGGGTGGGAATCCCGCTCAACCAAACCGTACAGCAATCCGTCGCCAAGTTCGGAAACGACATCGGCGACCTGCCCCGGCAGATAATGTTGAAGCTTTTCCAGCCATCCGCCTTTGGCACTTTCTGCGGCAAACTTCTTGTTGTCGAGACGCAGCAGACAATGAACGAATCCATGCATTGCCCATTTATGGGCATCGGGGTTTTTCAAGAATTCGATCAGCCAATCGAAACTGGTTCGGCTGTTCAGCTCGATAATGTTTTCAACACCGCAATGATCCAAAAGCTTTTTATATTTTGAAGCGACCTCTGGAGCGGCAAAATTCAGATGGTTGTGGAAGTAATTCCCTTGGCTTTTATATGCGTTTTCAACATCTTTCCATGAAAGCGACCACACATGGAAATTACCGCTCGCCGTAATGGCATGCCGCTGGGCCATATCCAGTCCGACACGCTTTTTGTGAAAGAAGAAACCGTCTGTGAAGACGGCAACCGGTTTGATATCGTGCCGGACTTTTGCAGGGCGGATCAGAAAATCGGCTACGGATGGAAAGTGCACCCCGTCGGCCTCGCCCAACTGTCTTTGCGGTTCGATGGTATAAACCTTATCGGCCAATCGATAGATATACCCCGGCTTGCCGTTTACCACGTCCTTTTTCAGTTTGGCCGGCACGTCGTTGATGCGAACGCGCCTCAATGCTTCGATAAAACGCGCTTCAAGCTCGCTGTCGAAAAGACTGTTGACCTGCACATTCTTTAATGACCCGGTTCTCTTCAACTGCTCCTTGTGCTTGAGTATTTCCGATAACATTTGAGCGGCCGTTTCGCGCGAAGTTCCGCCCATCGAATAACTTCTTCGGTAAGCGTAAAGGCACTGATAACAGCCGTCTTTGGTAGCATCCTGAATGCATTTGCAGGATTTGATCGTCGCCAGGGCCTTTGCGAAAACTTCCATGAGAGGCTTCTCGGATCGCATCAGCTGCTTGAGATACCCTGTCCCTCCGGGAACGGTATCGTACAGGACAAGGTATTCTTTGCGGTGATTGGAGTCCGGGACCGGTTCCTGGTGAACGGTGGTTTGAAGGTGATCGATATTGCCGCCGAATGTGAGCTTCAAACCCAAGTGCAGGGCAGCTATGAAGCTGTGGAGCTTGTTTTCGGATTGATCCATTGTGATGAGCGGCAAAAGTATGCGGACGGCTTCGGAAGAAAATTCTCTGTATAGATAAACGCATTCGGAAAGATTGGCTTCCGAGTCTTTTTTCCTTGAAGGGCACCACAGGGTATGTTTGATTTCGTTTCGGTGCTGATCCTGGATTTTGCCGCAGTGCCTGCATATGACGAAGCCTTTTCTCGGGGATTCAACGCCTGCAATCGTCACTTTTTCCCCGATGTCCTCCTTTTCCCCGAAATTGATTTCCCGCAGGTTGACTTTCCGCAGGAACTCAAATCCAAAGGGCAGCTCATCGTTTTCGATTGCGTAGGCATCGGTAACGTCGGCTTCCTGATGGGTGACCAGGATCTGCTTGTTATAAAAACAGGGGTCTCGGTCGTCGCTCTCGTCACTGATCCGGCTTTCGCGATCCGATGTCGTGGCGAACACCTGCCGCATTCGGAGCATCTGCCGCTTTTGCCCGGCATCGGACCACATCGCGCTGCCGCAATGGGGACAATTGACCGTTTCAGGCATCTTCCCCACCAAAACATGGTAGGCGCAATTGTTACAAAAACGCCACGCTTCTATATCTGAAACCGTTACATCGATCTGATCCACACGCACTCTGCGGCCACCGGCAAAAAAGCTGTTGGCCGGCGCGAGTTCACTGATCGCGCTGACGGCTGGGCGCTCATAATCCAGCGTCAATGTGTCGTATCGGCCTTCGCTTTCCCGAACTTTCGCCTTCCGCCTGTAAATGATCGAGCGCAAGATGACCCCCGCCTCCGGGAACGCATAATTGGGCAGGAGGCCTTCATCTGTCATGAAATTCAAGGTATGCCGGTCGTTGATCCGCGTCACCAGGGATTGGAGCGCCTTCTTTTCACGGATCAGCTCATCCATCTCAATCTGATAGTTCTTTCCCTTGGCGGGGTCTTCCTGCTTCTTTTTGACTTTATTGCCCAGTGACTTGGCCTTGCTCCTCAGTGATTCACGCTCTTTATGCAGAAGAAAAAGACCCTCGACGATCCGAAATGACAGGCTGCCCTGAATGTCTCGATTCCCTTCAACGAAGTAGCGCAGGTGCTGAACCGAATCTTCGGTCAATGAATCTGAAAAAACGGCAACGAAGCGGTCGAATAGCTCCGTCCGATAAGTTTCAATAAATTTCAGGAAGTTGTAGGGGAACTTGCCGGGATCATCTGAGCCGATATTTCCTAATACCTGTCTCAACTGGGCGGGCAGGGCGTTTTCCCCGATACCGGATTCCACCCAGCGATCCATACAGAATGCGGTGAACTGCCGTTCCAGCACCGCCGAAGCATTGAGGAAAACGCCGGGCGGATCGACTTCACCCTCGATCATCGATTCCGGCTCGGCGAAGAAGAAAAGATCATGCGGCCTCGCATTGGCGACCGCTACGTTTACGGCATTGCCGTCGCGCCTTCCGGCGCGCCCGATCCGCTGCAGATAGTTGGCTTGGGCGGGAGGCACGGAACATAAGATCACCGATGAAAGATCGCCGATATCGATCCCCATCTCCAATGTCGGGGTACAGGAGAGCAAATTGGGGTCCCACGGTTGGCGTTCCTTCGATTTGAAGCGCTCCTCCAGATTTTCCCTTTTGTCTCGATCCAAAAGGCCGGTGTGCTCTTCCGCAAAGATCCTCTCCACTTCTCCGCTTGCATAGAGTTTGCCGTAATAATCGAGGGCTTCAGCTCCTTTCCGGTAGGCTCCTCTGCAGTTGAACCTGAGGCAGGAAGCCTGCTCCCAATATTTTTCTTCATCGGATGCAACGGAGTGCTCATGGCCGCATTTGCCGCATTTCAGCTGAACGACGGATTTACTGATCCTCAAAGCTTCCGGAAGCACACCCCAAACGAAATCGCCCTCTTGTCGCTTCTCAAACAGTACGCCGGACTGGACAAGGCCCTTAAGCACTGTTGAATATATCGGTCGGATCAACTCACCCACGAGCGGAATCACCGGGGTAAAACATTTGGCCGCCCATGCTTCATACCAGGTCAACCGCCCCGATCCGCCGCCGAACAGCAGTTCGAACCGGTTTCCCCGCCTACTGGTGAGAAACGCCGGTGCACGTGCGTTCATACCAAAACCGGCCATCCATGGGATGCGGTTCAATAAAAAGATGTTGCCCCAATGTTCGACGTATCCGCATAAGACCGGATGCCACACCGCCCCTTGCTGCTTCAAACGACTCAAAAGTCCAAGGATTAATACCCTGAGCGTTCTTTCATCCAGGCCTTCCAGCCCGCCGATCTCGTTTCTAAGCCGCAGCAAAGCATCTGATATGACCTTATCCAAAAGGTCCCCATCCGAACAGGCGACGGATGAGCCGCTCTTTTCAAGAGTTCGCCCGATGCGGGACCTGAAGCCATATTCGGAGAGAATCTCCCAGCCGATTCTCTTTTTTACGTCATCCAAAAGCTTCGAGCCTTCCGGTATTTTGCCCGTCTTTTTGAGCTCATCATAGTCTCCAAACCATTCCATATTGGGCGCAAGAAACGTCGCAACGAAAGCATTCGGCCCTAACTTTTGCGACCAAAACCGAGCGAACTCTTCGGGCAGTTCACCCAGGGAAAGGCCGTCCCCTTCATCTAATAAAAACCGCTGCAGTGCAGTGCGGAAGCTGAACCGATAAGTCCGGCCTTGGAAAAAACCGGCGCGGTGGGCGGCGTCCTGAACAGAATCGGAAAATGTCAGGAGCTTTCTGTCGTCGTTGAAGGTGGATGCGTAGAGCTGAGCAATCAGCACGCTGGTGAGGCTCGCCGCCCGCGATCCGAGAATGGTCATGCCATTGTGGGCGTTGCAGTAGGGACAGTCGTGGGTCCCGATCTGGCGGCTTCTCCGTTGCACCCTGGTGTTGGGGATGAAGACGCGCATCATTTCCGGGCGGTTGCAATGGGGGCACGCCTTTGCATCCAGCTGCGTGGTCAGCTTGAGGCATGCGCTGCAAAATCGATATGACAGGCCCTCTGCCTGAACCTTTGATCCATCATCTTCTTCGGGGAAAATGAAAACAACCTTGGGGTCGTTTTTAAAAAACGCCGCGTAGAATGACTGCAGGTCGGTCATGACCGCCGGATCGTATTGGCGCTTCAAGCCGGCCCAACCCATGCTGTTGCATTCCCGGCAGTGGGCGATTGGCAAATGCCGCTCCAGCTGCTCGTCGTTCAAATCGTCGGCAAATCTCAGGCGCGGATGCGGATTCACTTCGCTCACCATGCGCCGCAGCTCACGCAGCCATAAATGATGCCTCACATGCAGAAAAGGCGAGCGCTTCTCCCCATTGCCAAGGGCTGCCGATGACACCAGCGCCAGCAGGCTGTTTAAAAGATCCACGCCATAATTACGTGGTGCGCCCCTAAGCTCCGGGGTAACCCGCTGCAGGTCATCCAGGATGTCGTCATAGGATCGGATTCTCCCGCCCAAGACTTTCAAAAGATTTTGGAAAAACAACTGGCCTTTCAGCCGTTCGGGCAGCTCAAAGCGCCAGTCGCCTCGAGCAAAATCTTCCGAAGAGAGTTCCTCCCCGAACCACAGCTTGTGCTGGATCGAAATGTATTCTTGACAATTGGAAAAATTCTCCGGATCCAAATCAGCCGCATGCTCACGGCCTATCACCGATACATTGGAGATGAGGCTTTTTTCGAGGAATTCGCCGGCGCTCAGGCGCGATTCTGAAATGATGCAGGAGTCGTTGAACGGCTCTCCGAAGATCTCTTCAGCATACGCCTTGAGGCGCTCTTGTTCCGCATCGCTCCCCAGAGTGGCCGAGGTGCCCGCGCAGCAGAGGTGGTCTTTCGGCGTTTTCAGCCGCTCCTTCAGGCGGCGCAACAGGCAGGCCAGATCGGTTCCCTGCGCCCCGTCGAATGTGTGCAGCTCGTCCACCACGAGATAGCGGAGGGTTTCCGGGGTGTTGTTGCGCCACAATGGATAATCCTTCGACCGGATCAAGAGGTAATCGAGCATCTTGTAGTTGGTGAGAAGAATGTCCGGCGGAGAGTTTCTGATGGTGTCTTTGTGGCTGATGATATGATTCTCCGACATGCCCATTTTGGGATCGGTTTCCATCTGCCCGATAAACAGGCCGGCGGTGATGTTGTCTTTGAGTTTTTCCGCCTTGCAAACGATTTTGGCGATTCGCCCGGCCTGATCGGTCGCCAGGGCGTTCATCGGGTAAATGAGGATGGCTTTTATGCCCGGCTCTCCTCGATGCCGATAGCAGTGATCAAGGATTGGATAGAGGAAACTCTCGGTCTTGCCCGAACCGGTTCCCGTGGCGACGATGGTAGACTTGGGCCTTGCGCCGGAAAGACGCTGGAAAGCCTTTTCCTGGTGCAGGTAAGGCGTGAAACCCAATGGAATATCGGGAAAATATTCAGTTTGGCTCCAGCCGATTCGAAAAGGGAGCTGAATGGAGAGGAATGGTCCTTTGAAAACCCCTTCCTGTTCTGCCAGCAGCCGGTCAATGATGCCGTGGAAAAAGGGCGTTGACACCGGGAACGTGGTTTTTAAAAAGTCTTCAACCCCTTGCCTGAACTGCTTTGCGAGGACTGACGGAATCATGACAGCCTTTCATGTGAAACGTGCTCTGTTTGCGAAGCTCTCTGGCCAGGATTTTTAAATTTGGATTGTAAGGAAGTATTTTTCTTGAGCTCATTGAACACCCCCCTGCCCCCCTCAAGGGGGGATTTGTTGGGATAAGCGCCCATCGGACTTGAGCCTTTCCTCGAAGTCATCGAGCGTTATTGTTGGCTCATTACGTCTTTCTGCAATTACTGCAAGGTCGTGTAAATCTTCAGGAGCTCTTCATATTCTTTGACGGTCAAAACGACGAATGCTTTTTTCCCTGTGTCATCCAGCAAATAATGTGGTTTGATTTCTTTCATCTTCTCGCTCCGAGGGACTTCATCAATTCCCCCCTTGAGGTCACCTTTTATCACTCCCCCCTGGGGTCACCTTTTATCAATTCCCCTTGAGGTCACGGTTTATCAATTCCCCTTGAGGTCACGGTTTATCAATTCCCCTTGAGGTCACCTTTTATCACTCCCCCCTGGGGTCACCTTTTATCAATTCCCCTTGAGGTCACGGTTTATCAATTCCCCCCTTGAGGGGGGTTAGGGGGGTGTTCACTGCCCTCCCCTTCAATCTCCACAATCTTCTTCCCTCCTTCAAGCTGCTCAACGCATGCCTGTATACTCTTGAGCACCCCTTCCAAATTCCGCTTCACGTCAATGTCCAAAAATCGGAGCACAACTATTCCCAGGGACTCGAGCTTCTGTTGTCTAATGGTGTCTTCGGCAATCTTGCTGTCATGGCTGTGTCCATCTATTTCGATGGCCAGCATGAGCTCACGGCAGAAGAAATCCACGATATAGTTGTCAATCGGTTTTTGCCTGAGGAATTGGTACCCGCCCACCTGTCTTCCCTTGAGCTGATTCCATAACAACACTTCAGAGAGAGTGCTCTGTTTGCGAAGCTCTCTGGCCAGGATTTTTAAATTTGGATTGTAAGGAAGTATTTTTCTTGAGCTCATTGAACACCCCCCTTCCCCCCTCAAGGGGGGATTTGTTAAGTGCCCGGCATTACCATCAAAGGACGAACCTAAGCAAACGGAACAAAAGTTGGAAGAATCACCCGATATTCAAAAGCACCAACAAGCATGATTTTCACTATTTTGCGTTGAACCCTGCCCGTTCTCTACGAAATTTCCTTATCCGTCACTTCCCATACGGCCATATAAGTGGGTTGCCCTTTTTTTAAATGGCAATGGTGACTATCACCTGCCAGTTTTCCATAATTCGGCCAGTTCCCGCGCATTGGGCCGGCCACCTCCATTTCTCTTACTCGGGAAAAAATCCATAATTTTTCTTGAATGAATGACGATTTCGGGTTATTTATCAATCAATCCACAAAGGTGGAGGTGGATGGTTTTAGCCATCGGGGCCGAAAGGCCCTTTTTATTTTCACAGGAATTTCTTCCCATACATAAGCCCATCACGCTGGTAATATTTTGTCTGCAAGACTCTGATAACCCTCTGTGCAAACGGAGCTATTTCCTGGGTCAATAAGTTATTTTCTCTTAAAATCTCATTTCTGCTCGGATGGGCGATAATATCAGCCAGTTGAAGGCCGGAAATATTGCTCGATTTTGGCTTTACTTTCAGCTGCTCACTTGTGAATGCATTGTGAAAACGTTCTGGCCCGATATATTGTGTTCCTTTTTCCCACAATTTTGAATAGGATTTTTTCAGACGCTTGTCCTCCTTGCCGCCCCTCGACTCTGCCATCACATCCCCCCTGGTTTGCCGTTGTTCAAGAAAAAAGGTGTATCTTTCAAGGAGCAGCGCCAAACAGTAATGATACGGATCGTACCGCCACACAGTATAGGTCTCTTTGTGGGATTTCTTGTCAAGACAAACGGAAATGACGATGTATTCCCATTCATACAGATGATGCAGTACTGCTTCGTCGAATCTCGCTCTAAGTTCGCGGTCTCTCAATGCATGGAATGGATATTTCGCGTTTACCAGCTCTTTTCGGTGAAAAATCAATGGCTCATCCGGATGATGTTGAAAGTATTCGGACTTCAACTGTTCCATTTGAGGATGCAGTTTCAGCCTGACATATTCAAGGTTGACAATAACGCCCGTCAGGCTAAGAAACCTGTGAAGCGGATTTTCCGAACTATCAAGATCGGGGTTGCCGACTTCATCTATATACATTCTGTATTTCATGGAGGTTCAAGCTCGTATGAGGTTTGCCTGTTGAAAACCACAGAATCCATATCCATTGCTATTTCGAACCGAAACGCTTTTCGAATTCAGACCAGGCAGTTGCGTAGTCTTCTCCCCGGTCGCAGCAATCAAACGGCGCCTGGTAGACGATGGTGCGCTCGCGGGGGCCGCCAGGCAGAGTGTCATCGGTGATGGTCTGCTCCACCGTGCCGGATTGCATGTCTTTGATCTCGTTCCACTCCGCTCGGGAAAAGCCGACGCCGGGCAACCCCTTGCTACAGGTGAATACGATGCGGCCGTTTCGGTCCCACCAGGTGTCGGCTTCATACTGGCGCAGAACCGGAAACTGCACTCGGTAGATGGTTTTCAGCTCTTCCAGGGTGAGCCCCAGGGCCATGGCCGCCAACACATCGATCTCCACCAGTGCCTGGCGGCGGGCGTAGTCGGTGCGCAAGGCGCAGTTCCGGTGCCATTCGGGAGTGAGATTGGTGAAATGGGAATTGGGAAGCCTGGGATCGGATTTGGTCCAACAGTCTTCCCTAAAAAACGGTTTCCAACAATGCGACCAGAGTTCGCTGTAATAAGCTGTTAAACATGTCAAAATTAAAGCTCTTAAGGCAATTTCAATACGTTCGTATAGAGGAAATTGTCTTAATGTAGATTCATAAAGATCGCTTCTGCCGGTCGTTTTAAGAAAAAAGTCATAAAGAGTCGATAAACAACAGCCATAAAAATCCAAAAGGTTTGTTTCATTTTTGAAGGTGGTTGATAGCACTGGATGGATATGTCCAATCTGCTTCGGAACAATCGCAGGTATCAGAGATCTTTCTGACGAAGCCCCAAACATTCGACGATTCACTAAACGATAATAATCCGTCACCGGCTTTTTTTCTCCCCACGGCACTTTGGGAGTGCGGCGCAGGTATTCGGCCGGGTCGCAGTCCGGGACGTAATTGGTGCGGGGCAGATAGTCGTCAGGGAGCTCGGTCAGGTCGAGCACATCGTAGTGTGAATTTTGAGTGCATACACGTCGTGGTGTTTTGTAGAAAGGATTTCCCACAAAGAAATGCGGTCCCGAGAGGATCCACTGCTCGGGCGTCTCCGGGAAACAGGTCTCGCGCCGAATGGTGCCGTCCTTTTGGGTGTTGGTCTCGTGCCACATTTCCGTTGAAATATATTCTTCCTTCAAATCTCCCAGCCTCCTGGGATATGTGGCGAATTTTTCCAGGACACTGACAAGTTCCTGGGAGTGCAAGGCCGGCAGGCGCGCCTGCAGCGACGGGGTGCCTTCGGCATCGTAAAGCCTGGCAAAAAGTGTCAGTTCCTTCTCAGTCACTCGGATAATTCGTTTGGCATGCCCCTGAACATTCCACTTGTTATTTTCATCCTTGATGCCTGGAACCGGTCCCTCTCCGCCGTGGTCAAAACAGGCGTAGACGGTTTTAGGCGTGTAGAGATTGGCGATGTGGAGAAAAGCAGGGGCCATCGGTTTGTTAGCATAGATGTTGATGCTGAATTTTGTGTGATGGTCCACGTCACCGAACAAATTGAGTTCGTTCTGAAACTGGAAATGCGCCCGCAACCGCTGATAAACGGCTTCTCGGAAATTGCCGCCCCTTGGGTCATCATAAACCCCCTCGGGATGCAGGAAGGCCGAAAGCCCCTCCTCTCTTCCGATCATCCACGCCTGGGGCAGAAAACATTTATAGAGATTGGTCTGGATGCCTTTAAGCGACGGGTAATTTCGATAGCCATTCAAAAAATTCTGAGTTCCCTCGGCTTCTTCAAATGCCTGCAGATAAGCGCCTTTAAGCTCAAACTTTTCCAATGTCTCGGCCCGCAGGTCATTGAGTTTGGCGGCACTGAATTTACGCAAAACAAAAAGCGGCTCGGCATCGCCCAAAACGCCGCCTTCTTCCCATTCGACCTTGATCCAGGGCGGATTTCCGAGCACCAAATCGAAGCCACCCCGCCCAGTAAAAATGTCGGCAAATTCCAACTCCCAGTGCAAAAATCGATATCTTTCAGCCAGGGTTTTGACCAGCCCGAAGCGCTCATTTTTTCGACAAAGCTCGTCGACGTTCACAAACCCATAGCGGTTCACCATATCCATGGAGATCTGTTTGGGCCGTGGGTCGGGGTAAAGGGTGAGCTGCCCTCTTGGCGCATAAATCGATTCGTAGAGGTTGCCTTCCAAAATGAGGCTGATCTCCAACAAGAATTCTTCACGGGTGGGCAAAAGCTCCGCCCTTTCAATGGGCCAGAACCACAATGCACACCAGTAGTCCATGACCAGTTTCAGCCGTCGGAAGGCGCTCGAGTTCGGGACATCTTTCGAATGCAGTTCTTCGAGCAAAACCCGGTCCTTCCAATCGTTGTCGGTCTGTTTTCCGGCGTCGGGTCCGGGCCGGCCGAATACCTGCAGAGGATCGGCGGTGCGATTTCGTATGGATCGCTGCTGCTTCACATGAACCTTCCACAAACGGTCCACGGCGGCAGACAATTCTTCGAGCTGAGCGATTTGTTCTTGCGTGAACGGTCTGGTGAATTCCTTGCGCCAGTCGTTTATGGCCTTGATTTGGGTCTCCGCCGATTGCTTGATGACCCGGTCGGTGTAGCAGGCCATGCCTTTGTCGGGGAGCAGGAAGTGGTAGACGCTCTTTTCGAACCTGGTCTCACCCAACGGCACCCGCTCGGGCACTTCATCTAGCCAAAGAGGATCGGAAGATCTGTTTTTCTTTAGGAGATTCGAAGCATAGACTTGCCGTCTCGACCCGATCAGCGAATTTCCGCAGGCAAGCTGCATGCCGAACCAGGGAACGTAAGCCCCTTCATAAATGGTGTTCAGCCACAGAGACACCTCGGCCAGTTCGACCGCCACCGGATTCAGGTCCACCCCGAAGGCGTTGTTGTCGGCAAGGTACATCTTGACCTTCTGTTTTTCCTGCAGGTAATCGTCATGGGGGATTTCAACACCCGACTCCTTCTGCTTTCTGGAAAGATAGGCTTCGGCCAGCTGATTGATGGCTTCGTTCAAAAAGGCGGCGCTCCCCATGGCCGGCTCGCAGATGGTGAGGTCAAGAATTTCGTCGGCCGATTTTTTTTCGAGAAGTTCTTTCAGTGCATATTTGACCAAACACTGGGTCAGCGACTCGGGGGTGTAGTAGGAAGCCGACTGCTCCCGGTCCCGCCCGGCCAGCCGGTAGATGAAGTGACCCCTGGGATATTTCACCAGTGTTCCGTCTTCCTGGAAGACTTTTTCTTCGTCCGTGTACTTATGCAGCTCTTCGGCTTTGATGAAGTAGCCGATATCGAGGTCGCTGTGTGGTTCGCCCGCCTTTTTCACTTCGTAGAGGTCCGTTTCGGCGAAAAAGCCCCGATAGGAGAGGAGCGCCTCGTACACGGCCCCCAGCTGGTTGATCCCGAGCTGCGCATAGGAGATCCGGCCGCGCCGCTCCCTGCGACTGCGGGGATTGGTGAGCGACATGAGCTTGATGACGTCCTGCAGGACATGGTTTCTGAATTTCACCCCATTCAAAAGCTGCGTCCGATTGGGGTCGAACAGGTGGGAGTTGAGGGGGGTGACGGAAAATATGTGATAATGGCTTCCTCCCACCCGTTGTTCCGGCTTGAAGCCCCGGTAGACGAGATCGAACAGAAGCTGTATGGATTCATGGATGAAAAAGCCGTTTCGCGATTCTTCGGTGGTGAGCTGCACCATCTCAAGGTCCCGCAGACTTTCCAGGCTGTACCCCTGCCGGTACGCGTCGGATTTCATCGGGGCATAGCCGAGCTCCGGGCGGGCCTCGATGTAAAACAAAAAGAGCAGCCGGTACATATAGCGCAGGCACTCGATGGTCAGCTGCCCGGCCAGTTCACGGCCGTAGATTTTTTCTTTGCGCACCTCGCGCAAGTAATAAACCGCCTCGTTTCCGATCAGCTCGATGCTTTTGCGCAGGGCGTATTTCAAATCTTCGGATACGGCGAAGGCATGCTTGTGGGAGCTCTCATCGAGAGTGTCCAGCAGACAGAGGCCGTCTTCCGGGCAGACGCTTTCCCGATGCAGAAGAGCGGCCACGGCTTTCATGGTGGAAAGTTCGCGGCGGCCGAAGATTTCCCGCAGATCGAATCTCAAGAAGCGTTTCTGATTCCACTTGGTCCGATCCAGCAGAAGGATCTGGGAAAGGTTGACCAGGACCACCCAGCGGGGCGGCTCCGACAGGCCGAAAATCTTCCTGGATATGAGTTCGCTCCAGGTTTGGCCGTTGATGGTGTGTTCGGGAGCTTCAGGGCCGGTTGCAAGCCCGTCATGAAAAGGAAGCTCCAGAGGATCGGAATTGTCGTTTTCGGGATTGAATGCATTCACCAGCCAAAGCTCGGGCGCCCCGCTCGATTTGGCGATTTCTCCGATGACGGGCAAAAGAAGGCCGTCATCAAGGGCTCGCGTTTGCGGCTGGTTGGGATATCCCAGGGCCGAGCACAGCTTGCGGATAAACTCATTTTCCAGATCGCTCTTTTCTTTGGTTTGCCTGGTTTTTGCCTGCTGATCGGCGGTCTTGAAGTAGTCCCCCGCCAAACCCCGCAGTTGGGCGTAGGGTGGACGCGAATCGGCTTCTTTTTTTTGCTCCTCCCACCTGGCGAATAAATCCTTCAAATCATTTTCCAGTATGGCGCTCAGATAATGGTGGGTGTAGAATTCATTTTCATTGGTGATGCCGGTTAGATCGATGGCCATCGGTTCAACCTTTCAACACGGCGACAACCTGGATGTAGGGTTTGTCTTCGGTTGTCATGGTATCTTCAATCCATTGGATGTATTCATCAAATAGCGCGTCGATATGCCTGCGCGCCTGGTCTTTCCGCTGCTGAACGATCTTGCCGTGCTGCCTGCTCTCTTCGAACTGAACTTCAAGCCGGCGGTGCTTCCGGGAGCGCAAGTTTTCCAGGGCATTCAGCCGTTCGTTCAGTTTTTCGTTGATGATCTCTTCAAATTCCTTTCTGCGCTCGCTCATCCATTGTTTCGCCTGGTGGACGGCCGCGGGGAGCAACGATTTGATGTCGCTCAAAGGAACGTCATTTTGTGGATTGGGGAAAAGCTTGGAACCCAGGCCGGTGCGTGCAACGACTTCGGTAAACTGTTCAATTGAGGTAAGGCGGCCGTCCCGGAAGCACACCCCGAACCAGCAGTGCACCAGCGGATGGCTTTTGCAGTTGGGGATCAGGCCGGATAGAACAAAAACGATTTCATCGGAGCGGAGAACGCCCGGCAGCTCCAAGACAGGGGCTTCATGGCGGGCGAAAGCCGCCTGCACCTTGTCATTGATCCACTCCACAACGGGATTCTGTTCCCACAGGTAATGGATTTTGGGCCAGGCGTTTTCTTCTTTGCGGGCGCGTTTGATTTCCTCCTGAATCACGGCCTTGTCCGCCGACAGGACGAAATATCCATCCTCGGGCCATATTTCTCTCGGCAAAACTCGAAGCCTGGCCTTCAGTTCGTCGTTAAGCTGAATGTCGGCCCTTCTTTCCTCCGCATAAAAGTCGGCACGAAGATTTGTCTTTTTGTTCAGATAGCCGACGGCAGCTTCAAGATAGTGATAGTCGCTGCTAAAAAGGGACGGCATTTTAAGGCATGCGGCTTCTGCCTCCTGCCCTCTGGGCGGCTCTTCTTCCGCAAAAAGAATCGACAGCATATCCGGCTTTTTGGACTTGACGGAGCTTTCAAATTGTTCGGGTGACTGACCGGATTCCATCGCGCCGGCGGTGATGGCTTCCTCTTCATCGATATCGTAGACTTTCATGAATTCCGCGGGATCGCCGATGTTCTTGACGGCTTCCTTGTCCTTTTGGATGAGGAGCTCGAGGATGCGCATGTCGCCCCGTATCTTTTCCACACTGCTTTGGGTGATGAGATAGGTGATCTGCGGTGTGCGCTTTTGGCCGTAGCGATCGATCCGGCCGTTTCGCTGCTGGAAGACCATGAGCGACCACGGGATATCGAAATGGATCAGGCGGTGGCAAAGGTAGTGTAAATTGATGCCCTCGGAGGCCACATCCGATGCGATGAGCAGGCGAACCGGCGACTCCTCTTTGCCGAACTCTTCCACCACCCGCTGCTGCTCGATATCGGACATGGAACCGTAAAGGACTTCAACCTGGCTCTCTTTTAGGGCAAGGTCCGCTTTAAGATGTTTCTTCAAGAATTTCAGGGTTTCGATCCGTTCGGTAAAAAGGACCATTCGATCTTCCTTGTCGCTCCCCGTCCACCCGCATCCGTCCGTTTGGTCCTGGATGACCGAAACGAGTTTTCGATACTTGGAGAAGCTTTTTGCATCGACTGCGGCAACTGCTTCGCGCAATTCATTGAGCGACAGAATATCCGGGGCGTACTTGGAGTCCCCGGTTTTCTCCAGCGCTTTGATGCGGTGATCGATGGTTTCAATGCAGGCCGCCGGACTGGAAAAAAGGGCCTTCTCGAGGGTCGTTTGGAACAGGCGGCCGGCGCCCCGGTGCTGATCGATGCGGGTGAATTTTAACTTGGCCAGAGCGTCGAATGCCGCCTCTTCGGCCGGGGCGGCCTCACAGTAGACTTCACGGATCTCCCGTTCCTTGAATGCCGCCTCCACCTGGTGCTGGATGTCTTTTTTGAAGCGCCGGATGTACAGCCCCTTGATGTCGTCCGGTCCGTAGTTGTCGGGGTTGGCAATGGCGGTGGGGTCGAGCATGTTCATGAGGCTTGCAAAACTGCGCGCTCGACCGTCATGCGGGGTGGCGGAAAGCATGATCAGGGTATCCGATCTGCCTGCAAGCAATTTGGCGAGCTTGGCCCGCATGGACGAGCCGTGGCCCCGTTCGGCAACGTTGTGGGCTTCATCGATGACGATGATGTCCCAGTAGGCATTTTCCAGGGACGTCCGGTATTCTGTGTCCTGCTTCAAGGTGTCGATGGAAATGATCGCTTTGTCGAAGTGATGAAATGGATTGTGGTTGGTGGGTATCCTGGAGCGGATGCGCTGAATTCCAATGGAATCCAGCCGCACCAGAGGAATGGTGAAACGGCACCAAAGCTCCTTTTGAAACTGGGTGAGCATGCTTTTGACCGCCAGAACCAGAATGCGCTTGCCCTTGCCCCTGCGGATCAACTCGCTAAGCAAAATGCCGGCCGCCATGGTTTTTCCCAGGCCGACGGCATCGGCAATCAAAATTCGCCGGCGGGGCTGCTTCAAAGCTTGAATGGCGGGGTCCAACTGGTAAGGCACATAATCCATTGCCGCCTTGTAGCCGCAGTAAAGGTTCTCATCAGTCGGCGGCACACGCCTCAAAAGGCTTTCCATGTACAGCAAGGATGCGCTGTAGCATGGAGACTCGTCCCGCACCAGTTTGGTATCGGCCGGGTCAAGCATCCCGATGTTCTTATCGATTTCGGTGAGAAAAATGGCTTCCTTGTCACGGACAAGCTCGGATATCCCCGTGACGGTCAGCGCCTGGCCGCCGGTGGAGGTCCGATCCACTCTTTTGACCAGCCATTCCGCATCACGCACGACGATTCTTGCTCCGGGGGCGTAAATTTGTTGTGTCATACCTGTTTTTCTATACGGGAAAGAAGCCATGCCGGATGACAACACACACCAGAGAATCAGAAATAATTGTAAACAAATGACTGCTCACTGTTCACGGCTTCGCATCGTTCAAGGTCCAATCGTACTGGTAATCGATTTTTCCCTGGAAGTTCTCTAGTTGTCGAGTCAAAGACGGCCCTGCGTATTGTTTCAGGTGCTTAAGAACCGCATCTCGCGACCCGCCAAAATCTTCCCGGAACCAATCGTAGATGGAAGAGAGTATGAACTTGTCGGAGCTGACCACCGTAACCCCGCGAGGATGATTGATGTAGTCTCGCGCGGCTTTATTTAACACTGACTCGGTGTTCTCAGCCGTCAAGGGCTTGGGCTGCAAATTTGGACAGCCGATACTGGCGCAATTGACCGCATAATGGACTCGGTTGTCTCGCCAGATGGGCCGAAGGATACGATGTTCAATATCGTCAAGGGAGATCTTTTCGCCTTCGACCTGGATCAATTTGGCTTTCCATGGACCGCCGGCAAAAAGCCCAAGCAGGCCGGAGGATGGTTTGATGTCACGGATGCTCTTGACCGGATAGTGGTCCAGTATGACCCTCACCGTCAGGGCGTTGTAAAGATTGATCCAATAGGCCTTTTGCTCCGCTCGATTGAGTCCCGTCACCTTGACCTGCTGTAACCGGCCCAGATAGGCGGTCAGCTCTTTGCGATCGCTTTCGGTCACCTTGGAATAGCGCACCAGGTTCACCCCCGAAGGGTCGTCGGTCACGAGGTAATCTTGCAGAAATCGCCCCCAAGAGGAATGATCGACTCTGGTCGGACTTGAGGCATCATAGCTGTTCCATTTGGCCCACAGTTCCGCCCGGGGCGCTGCATCGACGGGCGCCGTACCGGCCAGTGCGACCCCGATGATTGCCATCCAAATTATGAACGGGCGACGCGGCGCCCCGCACTTTTTTATCGCTAAAGATCTGTTCATTGTTCGTTCCTCAATATAAAGGGAGGGAGACATCCGGGGGGACATCCCGCCCTTGGCTTGATGTTTTTGATCAGGAAAAGGTTGTCGCCGTCAGCCGTTTCCAACGGGGATGTCTCCAGCCATGGCACAGCCTTTCTTTTTTGGGTTATTCGCCCTTCAACATGCCGAGAACTCTCTTAAATCCATCCCGGACATTATGCCTGTAGCGGCGCAGCCTGCCCCAGAAATCCGTCCTGACCAGGCCGAGCCAAACAGCGAACACTTTTTTGACAAACGGGGTGAGGCGGGTGCGGTTGTACATGTCCGCGGTCTGCCTGACGCCTTCCGCCTGCGTCGGGTAAGGGTGAATGACGTTTCCCAGGGTCTTAAGCCCCAGGCCGCCCACCATGGCGAGACTGATCTCGTTGATCATTTCTCCGGCGTGGCTGGCCACAATGGTCGCTCCCAGGATCTTGTCGCCTCCTCTTTTCACGTGTACCTTGACAAATCCCTCCTCTTGCCCGTCAAGAATGGCACGGTCGACCTCCTTGAGCGGCCGGATGAAGGTATCGACCTCGATGCCTCGTTCTTTGGCATCCCTCTCGTACATACCCACGTGGGCCACTTCAGGATCGGTGTAAGTCGACCAGGGAATCGTCAGGGAGGTCCATTTTTTGCGGCCGTGAAACAAGGCGTTTTGGATCACGATGCGCGCCGTGGCATCCGCCGTGTGGGTGAACTTATAGGGCAGGCAGATGTCTCCCGCGGCATAGATGCGCGGGTTGCTCGTTTGCAGGTGGTCGTTCACCGAAACACCGCTTCTTTTGTCGTATTCCACCCCGGCTGCATCCAGACCAAGGCCCTCCACATTGGGGGCGCGGCCAACACCGAGAAGGATTTCATCGACCACAATGCTTCCCTCTTTACCCTCCTGTTGGAAGATAATGCGTTTGCCTCCATCGACCCGTTCAATTTTCTTCGGGCTTGCACGCAAGAGCAACTCGATTCCTTCCCGCAAAAAAGCCATCTGCAGGATGGCTGCCGCGTCGCTGTCCTCCCGGCCCAGCAGGTGGTCCGACATTTCAAAAATGCTCACCTGCGAGCCCAGACGATGAAACGCCTGCGCAAGCTCGGAGCCCAGTGGGCCGCCGCCGACCACCGCCAGACGCTGCGGGCGCTCGGTCAGAGTGAAAACGGTTTCATTGGTGAGATAGCCGGCTTCTGCGAGACCTTCTATGGGCAGCCCGATGGCTCTTGCGCCGGTGGCGATCACGGCCTTGCTGAAGTTGAGGGTTTGGCCCGCCACTTCAACGGAATCAACCCCGGTGAAACGGCCGTCGCCCAAATAGACATCGACTCCCAGGCTGCGAAACCGTTCCGCCGAATCATGCAAGCTGATCCTTGACCTCAGCCTTCTCATGCGCTCCATGGCCGCCGCAAAATCCACCACGATCTCGCCGTCAATATGGACACCAAAGCGCCCCGCCGTGCGCACCTCATGGGCCGCACGCGAAGCCCGAATCACTCCTTTGGACGGCACGCAGCCCACATTAAGACAATCTCCGCCGATCAAATGTCTTTCTATCAGGGCGACTTTCGCCCCCAAACCCGCCGCCCCGGCAGCGGTCACCAGACCCGCCGTTCCCGCTCCGATCACCACCAGGTTGTAGCGACCGAAGGGCACGGGATTCTTCCATGAGGGAGGATGAACATTGCCGACCAGCGTCTGATTGTATGTGTCCTCGGGCAGTACTCTCACCGTGTTTTTGCAGTTCATGATGGTACCTCCTATGCAACAGGTCATCTCTAGCGCAGCGCGGCGCTGAGTTTGCCGGCCAGGTCCATGAAGTCTTCTCGATCTCTTCTGCGGGGCCGCGCCAACTCGACCCGGAGTTGCTGCTGGATGCGCCCCGGAGCTGTGCTCATAACCAGCACCCGATCCGCCAGGGCGACGGCTTCGGTGATATCGTGCGTCACAAAAATGATGGTGTGGGACAATTGCCGCCACAGCGTCAACAGCAGGTCTTGCATCTCTTCCCGGGTCTGTGCATCCAGGGCGGCAAACGGCTCGTCCATGAGCAGCACCTGGGGCTCCAAAATAAGTACCCGCGCCAAGGCCACACGCTGCTTCATGCCGCCGGAGATGTGCCGCGGCAGGTAGTTATGAAATTCTCTCAATCCCACCAGAGCAAGGAATTTATCGACTTGTTCACGCACCTCGGTAGTGCTCAATCCTTTGCCCCTCAAGCCAAAGGCCACGTTTTCCCGCACCGTCAGCCAGGGGAAGAGAGCATCTTCCTGAAACACCATGCAGCGATCGGGACCCGGGCGGGCGACAGTTTCACCGTTCAGCAACACTTTTCCCGCACTGGGGGCCAGGAAGCCCGCAAGGATTTTAAGCAGGGTCGATTTGCCGCACCCGCTGCGTCCAATGATGCAGACCAGCTCACCCCGCGACACTTGAAAACGAACTTCATCCAAAACCGTTAGAAAAGAAGCTCCAACCGGGAAGACTTTCCTCACTCCGTCGACTTCAATCAGCGCATCCTCCGGTCCCGGCCGGCGGGCTAAAGGAATGACCTTGGCCCGGGTTTTCAATTCAGCCTCCTGGCGCTTTTGAAACATGAACGCAGCAGCACCGTCAACAGGCGGTCGCTCACTCGGCCGATCACCGCAATGACGATGATGCCGACGACGATGAAATCCGTTCGGCCCAGCATTCTGGCATCCATGATGATGGCCCCGAGTCCGTTGGGAACTCCGGAAAGTTCGCCCAGCACCAGATAAGCCCAGGAAATTCCGAGGCCCAAACGGAGGCCTGTGATGATATGGGGCATGGCCGCGGGCAAGAGAATGGCAAAAGTGCCGCGCACCCGACCCACGCCCATCATCGCTCCCGCCTGCAGCAAGAGCGGGTTGACCTGGGTCGCTCCGGCGGCGGAGTTCAAGTAAATGGGGAAAAATGCCGCCAGGGCCACCAGAAAGACGGTGGTTTTCATGCCGATGCCGAACCAGATCATGGCCAGCGGCAGCCAGCTGATTCCGGGGACGGCGCGCAGCCCGTTGATGGAATTGCTGAAAAGCTCATGGACATAAGGCAGCCGCCCGGAAGCTATCCCCAGCGGGAGCCCAAGCAGCACGGCCAGGGCAAACCCGCAACCCACCCGCACCGTGCTCGATCCCAGGTCGGCAAGAAACCTTCCGGCATAAGGACCACCTCCTGCCTCGCCGAAGATATAACTGTAGCCGGCTTTGCCGATTTCGAGCGGCCGCGGAAGCAGATAACCGGGGACCACCTCGGTTTTGCTGACGATAATCCAAAGCAAAATGCCGAGGCATGGAATGATCCAAGGGAGGATGAGCGGACCGTTGAAGTATTTTTCTTTTTTCCACATGGCAGCCTTAGACTGATCGTTGTCGAAACTCAAAAAAATCCGCCGGTGATTCCCATGTTTGATCGCACAGCATTTTGATGGCGTGTCTTGCCAACCGTTCCTTGAAAATATCTTTAAGGTTTTCCTCCAATGCTTCGGGGGTCTCCCCTTGGGTCCAGTAGTCGGGGTATTCTTGCAAGTATCCGGGCCACATGCCTTCATCCTGCCAGTAAACATATTTTACTGTTTTCATAAGTTATTGCTCCTTGAACCTTAAGTGCTGATGACTTCGTCCACCGCTGGTTTCATTTAACACAGTTCTGAAGACCAACCTACCGGGCTTTTCTCCGTTCTTCCTGCACCTTGTTGACAAAAGAGAGATCGAACAGCTTTTCATAGTCCGGCTGTCTGTCGATGATTCCCAGCGCCTGCATGCGCTCTCCAAGGGCCCGTGCGCGCTTGACGAACGTTTCGTCCATGGTCCATGCCAATTCCATGTTCGGTGCAGCCTCCTTTAAAATTTCAAGAGATGTCCCAAATTCGGCGGCGCGCTTCAGCCATTGATCGGGGTGGGCCTGAAGATATTCGGTCGCCCGAGCATGGGCGGCCACCAACCGCTGGACCAGTTCCGGATGCGTTTCAACGGCATCACGGGTCACCAGCATGCCGGCATTGATCGTGCCGACACTTTCATCATAATAGGGATACGACAAGACCCTTCCGTAGCCCTGATGGACGGCCGTGGTCGGAAAGGGTTCACCGGAGAGGAACGCATCGATATCGCCTCGAGCCAGGGCTGTTCCCATGTCGAAGAAATCGACGCGCATCAGCTGCACGTCCTTGTCGGGAGTGAGACCATTTTGTGTCAGGGTCTCCCGCAGTAAAATTTCATGCATGGTGCCGGGAACGTAGCCGATCCGTTTGCCTTTGAGATCTTTGATGGCATGGATGGGACCATCTTTTTGCACAACCAATGCCGAACATTTGTTGCACAGGGCGGCGACAACCACCACCGGCTGCCCCATGGACGCCGAATGGATGGCATGGGCCAGAGTGGTGCCGCACATATCGAGGCTTCCGGCCAACAGAGCGGTCTTTTGATCCGCCGGGTTGGTGAAGGGGAAAATCGAAATCTTTTCCTCACCGGAATAGAAATCCTGGTAGAAAAAGGGCTGAATGGTCTGCGCTGTTTTCCACGTGCCGACCCGGACTCCGTCTTCGGCGGCAGCGTCGAACGCCGCCAAAACCATGAGCGCAAACGAGCAGAGCACCGCTGTTAAAACATTACCGAAAAACCGCATGGCTTCACTCCTTTATAGGTCATCGATGGTTAATGAACCTCTAACGCCGGCAAGGCGGCTCAAGTCGTAGTAGTCGCGGTTGACACGGATTCCGCACCTAGTCTTTCGTCTTGCGCGTTGACCGGGACTTGACGGGCAACGGAGCCAAAACAATTGGAGGGCAGGTCGGGATTCCAACCCATCTCCATCAGCATTTTTCGACATGCACGAGCGTCCCGTCCGATCCCTTCACTGGAATCCGGTCTATTGTCCCGCGGGCTCGATCCGACTTCAGGGAACAGCAGATTCGCACCGGCCATGAGGGAGGTGCCATTGGGCTCGTGGGTACAGTGAGCCCGTGGAATGTCGCCCATGACCAGGCGGCTCACGGCGGTGACCTTAGCCAATTCGAGCTCGTTCACCATGCCGTACCTGCTCATGGGAGAGCCCGGGAAGTTGATGCGCCGCATGGCACCCGAATAGGCGGCTCGATACTGCCTGGCAAGAAACATCAGGTCGACAATCTCCTCCACGCTGTGCTCCGGTCCCACAGGCTCCACACAGTTCATCCACAACAAACCGACATCCCGCAGCACGCTGATGGTGGCGATGCGTTTTTCCCGGCTGAACGGCGTGTCTCTCCCTTCACCCAGCCGCACGGCGTGGTAAAAGCCGACAAATCCGGCAGCCAGCAGCCTTTCTCCTTCCTTGTGGCTGATATCGCGGGTGTTGGCCACAAGCGGCGTCGAGACGGCGCCTTTAAGGAGCTTGCCGATTTCCAATAACTTCTCGAAGGAGTAGGTTCCCGTCGTCATGATATTCAGTGCATCCGCTGAACGGGCCTCGGCCAGCCTGGCCCAGGCGAGAACCTGCTGGTAGGGGAATTCGGTTCGCTCGGTGAAAATTCCGGCCCCCTTGGTCAACGAACAGAATCGGCAATCCATGGGGCAGGGCTCGACATTGACACCGATGTGGAAATGACTTTCTCCCTTGTTGCAGAACGTCTGCCGGGAGAGGCGGTCGGCTGTTTGCATGAGCGCATAGCCTTCTTTACTGAGCGGATTGATGTGCATAAGCCTGACGGCTTCAGCTCTGTCTATACCGCCGCCGGCGGCCGCCTTATTGAGAATTTCTGAAATATCTCGAGCTACTTGCCAACTCATCGAAACGATTCTCCTTTCAAAACAAAGTATCCATCCAAATTTTATATAGAGCGGGCTGCGTTCGGCACTCCAAAGGGGGGGAGACGTTCACTTTTGAGTCCCGATAGATCGCGCATGGCCACCGCCAGGTCGATGACCGGCGCGGGTAACTGCAGTTCCAGAGCGCTCTCGGAGGTCCACATGCCGGTGCCTTTCTGTGCCGCCTCGTCGACTATAACGTCTATCAAGCGCTTGCCGGTCCTATCGTCCGGTTTGCCAAAAATGTTTGCAGTGATCTCGACCAGGTAGCTGTTGAGCTCCTGCCGGTTCCATTCGCGGTAGATCGTCTGAATTTGCTCGTTTGAGAGGTGCATTCCTCGTTTCATGATGTCGTAGGTCTCGGCGATCAGCTGCATCAGGCCGTACTCGATGCCGTTATGGACCATTTTTACGTAGTGGCCCACCGCCCCGGGTCCCAAATAAGTTACGCACGCACCTTTCACCCTGGCGGCTATGGCTTCAAAAATGGGGCGCACCGGCCGGGACCAGCATCATTACCGCTTTCGGGTTGCGCAGCAAGTCGATAAATTGCTTCAGCTCCGTTGCGGCTCACATTTCGCTCTTTGTGACGGATCATATGAATATTTTCGTTTAACCCAGCCAAACAAGCAAGTGGCCAATGAACGATGATGAGTCAGCCGGTGTCAAACAAGCAGCACGTATATGACGAAAGCTATGTATTTTATTCCAGCAACTGCCCGTGAATTATTTAGATCCAGTCATTAGTGTGGGACTTGTGCTTGGCGACACCTGGGGAGCGAGGGGGAGGGTCCCAATGGAACTGGGACCGATTCCCTGCTGTAGCGCCAGGATGTTGCCAGGAGAATGTTCATTCCCAAGTGAAACACCGTCGTTGCTGAAATGGCTGAACGGGGCTTGAGACAGATGCCTGTGGAGGAGGGTGGAAAGCGCAGGGTTGACTGTTGCTTTTTGGATTTTGGATTATCGAAGTCAAAAATGATTAGAGGCTCACCGCGTTTGCCACTTGCCACACCGGTGGGGCGGGCGGCCTCCGGTGTGGCCCGGATTCTAAGGCGCAGCGACAAGTACAATGAGGAAACAACGTCCCTGGGTTACTTTTTGGAATCCTCGTCAAAAAGGTGGAAGCGAACGATGAATGGAAAGCAGAAGGTGTGGATGCTGCTTTCGGCAACCGCCAAATTTCCCTGGCACCTGGCCCTGGTTACGATTACGCTGGTGATCTCTTGGAAGGTTGCCGGATGGCGCGCGGCTCTACTGGCGCTGTTCAGCTTTGGCGGCATGTGGATTATGGGGAAATGGCTCGGTCCTCTGGTGGCGCGACCCCGCCCCTCTCCGGAGCTCATTTCAGTACCCGAACAACTTGCCGGCTACTCCTTTCCCTCGATTTTTGCTCTGACTTACGCATCGACCATAGGTTTACTGGCTGTCCTGTTTGTCAGAAAATTTGCCGGCCTATGGCGCGTTGCGGCCTTCGCTTTGTGCTGCCTGCTTCTAGTGGCGGGAGGGACGGCACGGATCGTTTTGGGAGCCCACTGGCCAAGCGATGTAATACTTTCCTACCTCATTGGGCTGCTGTGGGCCGTTTTGCTCCTTCGTTTCGTCTGATGCTCACCCTATGGGAAGCCTTTCGCTGAGTTAAATTTTTGTGCAGGTTTCCACCTTGTCAGCCATTTTCATGATGTTTAGCTAATCTTGTGACGCAGCACGCTGTTATTCCTGGTTCCTGCCACGATCCCTTTTTCCTTTCTCAACCGGCTTCTTTTTGCGCAGCGAGTCTGACTCTACCAGCTGCAAGGATAGAGAACGGGCTGATGGTATTAGTGATTAATTGCACCCATTCGAGGAGGGAAGGCCATGGCGAATAAAGGAAAGCGGGATCCCGTCTGCAGTTGGGTTGGGAAAATCCTTATTTGCTGCCTGCTTGGACTACTCACGGCAGGCTGCACCTCACTTGGCGCCAAGGCGCTGAGAAGCGAGAGAATCCAGTTGAACACCGCTTTCCAGCAAACGAACGATGAGCAACTGCTGCTGAATCTTATCCGCCTGAGGTACCGGGATACTCCGGCTTTTCTTGAAGTGAGCAGCATCTCCTCACAGCCCTCGTTTGAATCCACTGTCGAGGCCGGCGCTGAATTTGAGCGCGCCGACCCCGATACGGAGCTCTTTTCCTTCGGCGCGGGAGCCACATACTCCACCCAACCGACCCTCACTTACACTCCCCTACAGGGAGAAGCTTTCATCCAACGCCTGCTGACCCCCCCTTACTCTCGAAAAACTGATGTTTCTATACCAGTCGGGATGGCATATCAAACGTGTCGTTTTGCTGTGTGTGCAGAACATGAACAATGTTAAGAACGCACCGCGCGCCAGCGGGCCAACCCCCGGCAGGGCACCCGAATACGAGGATTTTTACAAAGCCGCCGAGATCCTTCGGGAGCTTGAGAGAAAAGGCCTTGCTGACATGGCATATGAGCCGGCAACTGGAAAGGACGCTTCACCCACCCTTGTTCTGCAACTTGATCCGGAAGCTGCAGGCCTCCCGCTGGCGGAAGAATTTAGACAGATCCTGAATCTTGCCCAAACCCAAAACCGGTACCCCATCGTTTATGCCCAGGTCCAGCATGTTCGGCCGAAGGTATCGTCCCGGTGCTCACTTTGCCGGTCGGAAGGTAGCAACAACCGAAAATTGAGATCCAATGCTTTCTGAATTATGCGGAACCATACCTGCATTCACTGTCTTGCGCAGTTTTTTAAGTTTTGTCCTCGGGCTCAAGCAACTCCTCAAGCCCAGTAGGCCCTTGAGATGTTTTTCAGCCCCGCTTGAATCCGCCGAACAAGAGAGCAAAGAGTACTTTAGATAATACCCGTACCAAGGGCCAGCGCAATTCCCAGCAGCAGGATGCCGGTCAGGGTTTGCACCGCCTGCATGGTGACTTTCTTCATAGACCTTTTGCCGATCAGCACGCCGACAAACGCCGCGCCGATCCCCGCCAGGATGAGCGGCCAATGGAGGGTCTCGGTGGATCTCGCGGTTCGCACGGCAAAAAGCAGCCCGATATAGGTGACAATCCTAACGACGTCGACCATGAAGCCAATGACGGCGTTGGTGCCCACAAAGGCCTCGGTTGAAATCCCCACCTTTACCAGAAAGGCCGAGCGCAGCGCCCCCTGATGACCGGAAAGGCCGCCGAAAAATCCTGAAAGAACACCCCCCAAAGGCAGATACCTGCGATCGAACTTGAGATTGCGAAGGGTGGGCAGAAGCTCGAATAAAGCGAACACCAGCATGAGCAACGCCATGACCAGCTTGATGGGAGTGATCACCGCCGTTCGGGAACCGATGGAGTAGCTGAGCAGCTCGCCGAATACCGACAAATAGGCGAGCAGCGAAGCCCCCGCAAACGCGGCCAGGATCGCAGGCAGGCCAAACTTCAAAACGATGGCGCGATCCGCGTGGCGGCCGACCACGGCAACCTTAAAAATGTTGTTCGCTCCGTGCACCACGGCAGTTGCTGCAACCGCCACCTCGATTGGAAAGAACAGGGCGAATACCGGCATTAACAGAGTACCCAAACCAAAACCCGAAAACAGGGTCAGCCCCGAAACCAAAAGCGCGGTTGCGCAGACAATCAGATAGCTCATCACTCGTCCATTACCTCTTGGTGCAGTTCCTTAATTTTTGATTTCATCTCTTGAAGAAGCAAACTTCCCGTCGAGGTGATCCGGTAATATTTACGCCGCTTGCCCGCAACGGTACGGGCTTCGCACTCCAACAGTGCGGCCTTTTCCATTTTAGCCAGGGTCGGATAGAGTACGCCCGGGCCGATGCTGTAGCCGTGGCGGGCCAGTTCCTCCATCAAACCGATGCCGAATACCTCTATCTTGCTCGCATGGTAGAGAATGTGAAGCTTGATGAACGCCAGTTCGAAATCACGAATCATTGCCTTCTCCATGAACTATTAAATTATAATATTATAAAGCGATATTGTATATCGATATTGTTTTACGATATTATATCACCTTCGGCATCACATCAAGCTCATTTGAGCACATAGGTGGAAATGACCATTTATGAAATGAAACAGACGTAGTTTACAACTACACAAAAATTGATACAGGGTTGATATCCGATGTTCAGTTGCTAGAGGGGAACCGATCATATCCCAGAAGGTGAGTTGCCATGCCCCGCGGCGCGCGCCTGGACACACCGGGAACGCTGCATCATGTGATCGTTGGCGGCATCGAACGGCGCAACATTGTCGACGATGACCTGGATCGGGGGAACTTTGTCAAGCGTTTGGGGCAGGTTGCCCTCGATACTCGTACGGCCGTTTATGCCTGGGCCCTGCTCGGCAACCGTGCACACCTGCTCTTGTGCAGTGGACGGGTCGGCATTGCGGCTTGCATGCGTCGGATACTTACCGGCTATGCCGTTTCCTACAATCGTCGGCATCAGCGCCACGGTCACTTGTTTCAAAATCGCTGTAAATCCATCATCTGCGAGGAAGACACCTGTTTCACCGAACTGGTTCACTATATCCAGCTAAACCCCCTGCGGGCCGGGCTGGTGGATAGCCTGTCGATGCTGGATCGCTATCCGTGGTGCGGCCATGCGGTGGTGCCGGCCAAACAGGATTTTCCCTGGCAGGACCGAGATCATGTGCTCGAATGGTTTGGCCGGACGCGAGGCGCAGCGCAGCGGGCCTACCGCGAGTTTGTGCAGGAAGGCATCGCCCGGGAAGAAAGTGATGCACGCATTTTGGGATCGAGCGAGTTTGTCTGGCAGGTGCTGGAGGAAGCCGAGCAAAGAGTGCGCCGGCAGTTGCCCGTCGCTGATCAGCTTGAAACGGCTGTAAGGCTGATCAGCGACGGGCACACTGACGTCCCCGAGGCCCCGATGCTCGGCCCTGGCCAGCGCCGCTTCCACATCGAGCGGAGGATCAATGAGAATATGGATGGTGGGCTCGGGCCGCCGGAAAGGCGGGTATTTCATTGAGCTGGCGGTCGGATCAGCGGTTTGCCGCGTTTTCTCTTTATCCTGGCTTCCGACTCGCGAGTTTTGTATTCTTGCCCCTGCAAATCCGCTATGAACTATTATGCTATGGGTCTGTGCGGAGTGACAACCGATATCATGCGAGGAGTTGCAAATGGCTGTGGATCATGCCTGGTTGTGCCGACAGATTGTGGGCGGGGCCATGGACGGCGTCATTTTTGCCGACCGGGAGGGTGCTATCAGGCTCTGGAACAGCGGTGCCGAAAAGATGTTTGGCTATCCTGCCGGGGAGGCGCTCGGGCAATCCCTGGACATCATCATCCCGGAGCGGCTGCGGGATCGCCATTGGAGCGGCTATCGGCAGGTTATGGCAAGTGGGGTCACCCGCTACGGCGAGCAACTTTTGGCGGTGCCGGCGATGCGCAAGGATGGGACCCGCATCTCAATCGAGTTCACCATTGTGCTGGTGCGGGACGAAAAAGGCGAACCGATCGGCTCTGCCGCCGTTATTCGCGACGTAACCGCCCGCTGGCAGAAGGAAAAGGAGCTCAAGGAGAAGTTGGCGGCGCTCGAATCGCAGTCGAAATGACAAGGAGTGATCTATGGGAAAGAACAAGCTGCTTGCGTCGCTGCGCTTTTTCCGCCGGCGGGGAGACCGTGAGCCATGCCGTGAGGAAAAATTGTCCGGAGGCTGGGCCGAGCTCAGGTGCGGCGAGCGCGACTGGGAGGACCTCTATCGCAGGCGCTGGCAGTACGACAAGGTGGTGCGCTCCACCCACGGGCTCAACTGCACCGGCTAGTGCTCCTGGAATGTCTATGTGAAAGACGGCATTATCGTCTGGGAGACGCAGAAGACCGACTACCCGGGCACCGGCCCGGATCTGCCGGACTATGAACCGCGCGGCTGTCCGCGCGGAGCCACTTACTCCTGGTACACCTACAGCCCGGTGCGGGTCAAGCGCCCCTACATCCGCTCGGAGCTCTGGCGCATGTGGAAGCAGGCTGTGGCCGCCCACCCGGACCCGGTTGCCGCCTGGCAGAGCATTGCCCGTGATCCGGACCAATCGGCGCGCTACAAGAAGGCACGCGGCAAAGGCGGCTTCGTTCGGCTCTCCTGGGATGAGGCGGCCGACCTGATCGCCGCCGCGCTGGTCGACACCATTCCATCGTGAAGGAATTCTATATCGACCGCCAGTGTCAGTATTTCAACGATTATGCCAAACAATTCAACGACCTGCGTCCCTTCATCCACCCCTTCAACCCGGCCATCGAGCCTCCCTGGGAAACCAAAACCAACTGGGACCAGTTCAAATTCATCGCCGAGAAATTCTCACGGCCGGCCACGGACCATTTGGGAGTGCAAAAGGACCTGGTAGCTTTTCCCCTGCTGCACGATTCCCCCGGCGAGACGGGCGCAGCCGCTGGGCCGGGTGAAGGATTGGAAAAAGGGCGAAGTGGAAGCCGTTCCGGGGCGGACCATGCCGAACCTCAAAGTGGTGACCCGGGACTATGCCGACACCTTTCGCATGATGACCGCCCTGGGGCCGCTGGTCCGGCAGCCCGGGATCGGCGTCAAGGGAATCAGCTGGCAGGCGGAGGAAGAATACGAGGAGCTCAAGAGGCGCAATGGAGCCGTGGCCGAGGCCGGGATCAGCCGCCAGATGCCTGATTTGACGACGGCCCGGCAGGCGGCCGAAGCCATTTTGGTGCTGTCGCCCGAAACCAACGGCAGCACCGCCGTCAAGGCGTGGCGCGCCATGGAACAAAAAACCGGGCTGCACCTGACCCATCTCAGTGCCGCTGAAGAGGGGGAAAAGTATACCTTCGAGCGGCTCATCAACACCCCGGGCTCGACGATTTCGGGCAAACGAGGCGGCACTCACAACAGCGTCACCCGCATCCTCATGAAGCCCACCCAGATGATCGGCGGGTATGCGCAGCTGAGCTACGCCTTCAACTACTACGGACCCACCGGGGCGCAGCGGGACGAGGTGATTGAAGTGCGCAAGGCGCGGGAGGTCCAATGGTATGAAGATTAAAGCATGTCACCGCTACCAGATGCCCTGAAATCTTCCATCGCGGGTCTTCCTCCGGCCTATTTTGCCATGGTCATGTCAACGGGGATCGTTTCCATCGCCTCGCATTTTCTCGGCTTGCCGTCCATCGCCAAGCTGCTCTTGTGGCTGAACGTTTTCCTCTATTGCGGCCTGTGGCTTCTGAACCTGGCGCGCATGGTGCTGTTCCGGGGGGCGTTTTATACGGACCTGTGCAGTCACAGCCGGGGAGTGGGGTTTTTTACCATGGTGGCGGGGACCTGTATCCTGGGCAGTCAACTGGTGATCCTGCGCGAAGTCTACAGCGCGGCCCTGGCTTTGTTACTGACTGGGCTCGGCTTATGGGGCATGCTGCTCTACATGGTTTTTGCCGCATTTGCCGTGCGGGCGGACAAGCCGACTCTGCAGGAGGGGATCAACGGGGTATGGCTGGTTGCCGTTGTGGCAACGCAATCGGTTTCCAGCCTGTGTGGTCTGCTGACGAATCATTTGCCCATCGAGGCGGAAATCACCATTTTTTTCTCTTTCTGCATGTTCTCTATCGGTTGCATGCTCTACCTGATGATCATCACCCTCATTTTTTACCGCATCATGTTTTTTCATTTGCAACCGGAGGACTTGAGCCATCCTTACTGGATCAACATGGGGGCGGTCGCCATCAGCACCCTGGCGGGGGCAACCCTGGCGGCCAACAGTCCCCATTCGGCATTTCTTCTGCCCCTGCTGCCGTTCACCGTGGGGCTCACGGTCTTTTTCTGGGCCACCGCCAGCTGGTGGATCCCTTTGCTGCTGCTGCTCGGGGCCTGGCGCTTCATCGTTCGACGAGGCGGATTCTCCTATGAGCCGCAGTACTGGGGAATGATCTTCCCGCTGGGGATGTACACCACCTGCACATTCAGGCTGGCGCAGGTGACCGGTCTCGACTTTCTATTCCACATCCCGAACTATTTCATTTATGCGGCGCTGCTCGCCTGGTGCGCCACCTTTGTGGGCTGGGCCCGTTCACAGCAGAAATTATTGACGGCCTGATCCTGATGAGGAAATAGTATACCTCACCGACGTCAATTTCGCTTATCAGTAACGGTCTGTGAGCATCCCTCGCCTCAGCCATGACCCGGAAAACCTTCTCTGCGCCCGCTTCCCGGTTCAGGTAGGCAAGAATAGCATAACTGTCAAGCAGTCTTTGCGGATTCACGCTCACGCTCCCGCCGGCGGCTATCCATCAAGACCTCGGTCAAGGAATCGCCTTCACTGAATTAACCGCAGAAGGCCTCAATGGGATCATCCGGCAAAGGTTGGATAACCGAGCCGCCTGATCACCTGCGACTTTGAGCAGAAGCTTGTTCCCCGGGGTGATGTTGAGCCGGCGGCGGATATCACCGGCAATGACGATCCGCCCCCGTGAGGAAGCGGTAACCATAGCCATGACATCCTCCTCGATAAGTTAGTGTCTGATTGAATCCACGGAATAAATCAGACACTAAAATATGATACAATTGAGTCAATGTCTTGCACGTTGGAAATAGTGCAACAGGTATAGCCTGCTCTACGATGATTGGTCCCCGTGTCACCCTGTCGTCACAGCTTGCCCGCCAGTTCGCGGCCAAAGCACGTGCACCGTTCCAGCGCCGGCTCATCGGGATTCCACATCTCGCGAATGCCTTCGCCGACGATGTCAAAGCCCGCTTCTTCGAGCTTCTGGACGATCATCTTGACGGACTCGCCGCTCCAACCGTAGGCGCCGAAGGCCGCCGCCTTTTTCCTTTTGAAGCCGAGACCGCGGATTTCCTCCAGAATGCCGGCGATGGAGGAGAGGATTCCCTTGTTGATGGTGGGTGACCCGACAAGGATGGCTTTGGACTTGAAGACTTCCGTGATCACGTCGTTTTTGTCGGAACGGGCGGTGTTGAACAGTTTGATGGTGACGTCTCCATCGGCTGCGTGGATTCCTCCGGCGATGGCTTCGGCCATTTTTCTGGTGCCCTGCCACATGGAATCGTACAGCAGCGAGATCTGGTTTTCCTGGTAATCGTCGGCCCATTGGGCATATTGGTTCACGATCTGGAGCGGATCGTCGCGCCAGATGACTCCGTGGCTGGTGCAGATCATGTCCACGGGTACGTTCATGGCCACGACTTCCTTGATCTTCCTGTCCACCAGCTTGCTGAACGGTGTCAGGATGTTGGCGTAATACTTGATACATTCCTGGTAGAGCTCGGTTCGATCGACCAGGTCGTTGTACATGAGCTCGGAAGCGTAATGCTGGCCGAAGGCATCGTTGCTGAACAAAATGTTGTCCCCGGTCAGATAGCAGAACATGCTGTCCGGCCAGTGGAGCATGGGGGCTTCGATGAAAACCAGGTCGCGCGAACCGATGGAAACCTTCTCCCCGGTTTTTACCGGCTTGAAATTCCAGTCCTGGTGGAAAAGCCCTTTGAACGATTTGAGCCCGTTTGCCGTGCAATAGATGGGGGTATCGGGAATTTCCCGCAGCAGATCGGCGAGGCCGCCGCTGTGATCGATTTCGGCATGGTTGGCTACGATCAAATCGATTTTCTTGAGATCGATCCGTCTTCTGAGGTTCTCCAGGAATTCCCGGCTGAACGGTTCCCACACCGTGTCGATGAGGACCGTCTTTTCGTCCTGCACGAGATACGAATTGTAGGTGGTGCCTCGATGGGTGGAATATTCTTCTCCGTGAAATTTTCGCAGTTCCCAGTCGATTTTACCGACCCAGGCGATCTGATCGCGAATATTGAAGCTCATTTTGATCCTCCGATTGTTTTGGTGCATTACGGCTTGGAGTGATTGATGCCGGCTCAAAGCGCGATGTCCCGTCAAGTTATGACGCCGGCTGAGCCCGTGTCATAGTGTTTTGCACTGAAAATTTCGTAGCGGTTCACCGCGGGAATGGCGGAGTCCCCAGCCTCCCCGTTGGTTCAAGTCGGAGACTTGAACCAACGACAGATTGTCCCCCCCCGGCGGGCCTTAACCCAGGATGGCTTTCAAATCCTCGTCGGGGGTGGTGATGGGCTTGATGTCGAAATTTTTGACCAGCACATCGAGCACGTTGGGCGTGATGAAGGCGGGCAGCGACGGACCCAGACGGATCCCTTTGATGCCGAGGTGCAGCAGGGTGAGCAGGATGGCCACCGCCTTCTGCTCGTACCAGGAAAGGATCATGGAAAGGGGCAGCTCGTTCACCCCGACATTGAAGGCTTTGGACAGGGCCACGGCGATTTGGATGGCCGAGTAGGCGTCATTGCACTGGCCGATGTCCAACAGCCGCGGGATGCCGCCGATGTCGCCCAGGTTCTTGTCGAAGAAGCGAAACTTGCCGCACGCCAGGGTCAAGACCACGCAGTCTTTGGGGACCTTTTCCACAAATTCCGTGTAATAGTTGCGTCCCGGCTTGGCGCCGTCGCACCCGGCTACCAGAAAGAAGTGGCGGATGGCGCCGCTTTTCACCGCTTCGACCACCTTGTCGGCGACGCCCAGGACCGCGTTTCTGCCGAATCCGCACATCACCTGACGACCGTTGGTGGCTTCCTTGAACCCGGGCAGGGCAAGGGCCTTTTCAATGACCGGGGCGAAATCCTTGTCGGCGATGTGGGTCACCCCGGGCCAGCCCACCAGGCCGGTGGTGAAAATATTCTCCTGATACGATTCGCGCGGCTTTTGAATGCAGTTGGTGGTCATCAGGATGGCTCCCGGAAATTCGGCAAATTCTTTGGTCTGATTCTGCCAGGCGGTGCCGAAGTGGCCGTAGAAATGGGGATATTTCTTGAGCTCGGGGTAGCCGTGACAGGGCAGCATTTCACCGTGAGTGTACACGTTGATGCCCTTGCCTTCGGTCTGCTTAAGCAAAATTTCCAGGTCCTTGAGGTCATGGCCCGAAACCAGGATGGCTTTGCCAGGCTTGGCGCCAAGGGGCACCCGGGTCGGAACCGGATGACCGTAGACTCCGGTGTTGGCCGCGTCCAGCAGTTCCATGGCGCGCAGATTCACCTCACCGCATTGCAGAACCAACTTGACCCAGTCCTCCAGGCCGAGATTTGCATCGAGCGTTGCGGCCAGCCCTTCGTGAATAAAGGCATACACCGCTTCGTCTTCCTGCCCGAGGATGTGCGCGTGGTCCGCGTAGGCGGCAACGCCCTTGAGTCCGTAGACCAGCGTTTCCCGAAGGGAAAGGATATCCGCATTGAGGTCGGGTTCCGACTTGATGCCGACCGCCTCGCCCTGCTTGACCAGTGCGTCCAGGGTCCGATCGGGTTTGAAGGTGGCGGCCGCCTGGGTGAAATCGACCCTGCCGCCTGTGGCACGAACCTTTTCTTTGAGAGCCTCGCGCAGTTGCACGCAGCGGTCGATCAACTGCACAAAGCGCTGCGGGTCGAAGTCCACGTTGGTCAAGGTGGAAAAGGTGGCCTCACAGGTGAAGGTATTGACCTCCGCATCGGTCACCCCTACTTTTCGGCCTTCCACGGCATACAACGACAGCCCTTTCAGGGCATGCACGAGAAGGTCCTGCAGGGCGGCCACGTCGGGTTGCTTTCCACACACGCCGATCTTGGTGCAGCCTTCACCTTTAGCCGTTTGTTCACACTGGAAACAAAACATGAGGTTCTCCTTTTTTGTCCGGTTCTGAAAAGTGCATCGTTTTGGGGGACTCTGAGCAACACAAAGACAGACATTAATCTTTTCTTAAAATGGATGCTTTGATTTAAGTCAAGATTAAACCGCCTTAGGCAAGTCAAGGCGGCAGCGAGCTTCGAATTCACTTAAATTCGCCCGGTGATCGTGGTATTTTACGGACTGCTGACGCAGCCAAAGGGCCTTCCCGGTCCACTTTCATCGCTGTTGTGAATTTTCGGGTAAAGAGGTAAGGCGTTATGTCACGAATCCATCCACCAGAGCTCATGACCCGCAGGCATTTCCTGCAAGTGCTCGGCGGTGCGGCTGCCACCGGGCTGCTGTGCTGCTCGCCGCTACCGGTGTTCGCCGATCACAGAGGGGCACTCAACCAGCAAGTGAACAGCTACGTTCGAAAGCTGCGCCGGACCGGGCGCGTCCCAGCGGACGAGATCACCGCATGGTCGGTCTATGATTTCACGACCGGTCAGAAGCTGGTTTCGATCAATGAAAATCGGCCCCTGCAGGCGGCCAGCATGATCAAACCGTTCTTGGCCCAGGCCTATTTCTTTCGCCACCAGGAGAACCAGTGGCGCTACCCTTACGATAGACAGGTTCGGCTGAAAATGCAGGCGATGATCCGGGACAGTGACAATGCGGCCTCAAATTTTTTCATCAACCGGGTAGGGGGCAATCGACCGGTGAATCAGCGGCCGCGCGAGGTCGAGCGGGTACTCAAGCGCTATGCGGGCGGCATCTTCCAGCAGACCTCCATCGTTGAATACATTCCCAAAAACGGCCGGACTTATCGCAATAAGGCTTCGGCTCACGATTACAGCCGTTTCCTCTACGCCATGCACCACGACCGGCTGCCGCATGCCAGTGAGATCATGCACTACATGGGGATGCCCAGCCGCAACCGCATCAGGGACGCAGTACTGCCTGCAGATGTCAAGCTCTATCACAAAAGCGGCACTACCGCTCACTTATGTGGAGACATGGGCCTGCTGGTGGCCAGGGACTGCAACGGCAAACCCTGTCCATATACCTTTATCGGCATCATCCAAAAAAATCGTCGTGCACGCAATTACGGCGCCTGGATGCGGGACCGCGGCAATGTCATCCGGGAAGTCTCCGCCCTGGTTTATGACTGCATGCGGCGGCGCCTCAACCTGGCAGGGTGAGCGGCAAGCCCTTACACCCTGCGACGCCGGGAGCCGATTGGCAAATTGACTGACTGCCCCGTTCGTTCCGCCGTGCCCGCCGCACAACCTTCTGATTTAGAGTGCAACTGGCGGCCCTTTGAGTACGCTTGTTACACCGGCGCAGCCCGATACAAATCATCTTGCCGGTGCAAGGTGCGCTTTCCGCGTTTCCGGCAATGTGACGCAGCAACTTCTGTGTCTATGGGAACTCGACGCACTCGAATTATGTGCGTTCGCCCATCTTTGCGGCGCGCGGCGAGGGCCGGTGAATGCCATGGTAGTCTGTACTGCCGCTGATCTTGCTGGTTTCTATATGAACATGTGCGTTATTTGCCGACCAGGGTGGCGGTGAACCGTGAGTAGAAAAACACTGATTGGAGGAGGCGATGGAAGTCCAGGAATTTATGACCAGTAAAGTGGAGTATATCGATGGGGATGCAAGCGTTTATGACGCCATCGAACGGATGGTTGACAAACGCATCAGGTCCCTGGTGGTGAAGCCCTCAAAGCGCGAGAAGATGCCGGGCGTGGTCACAGCGCGCGATGTGGTCTTCAGGGTTCTCGCCAAGCACCTTGATCCGGGGTCCGTGAGAGTGGCGGAAATTGCATCGAGACCCTTGTATTGCATGGCGAAGGGGACCAGTGTGCTGGATGCAGCCAGTATCATGGAAGAGAAGGGTGTGGCGCGCGTTTTCGTGTGTGAGGGAGAGCAGATTTTGGGGGTTTTTTCCCTGATCGATGCCATGCAAAGCAGCCTCATTTTAAGGGCGAGGAAATGACATGTTCAAAGAACTGCTCTCATTCGGCAAGAAGGAACAGAAGGCGCTCGACCATATGACCCGGCACGTGCAGCTCTTGTGTTCCGCCTGTGAGGCCTTCCGCGAAGCGTTGGAGAAAAGGGATTTCAGGCTGATGGAGACGGTGGGAGACCTCGAGCGTGAAGGGGACATTGTTCGGCGGGAAATCATCGGCAACATTTACGAAGGCGCATTTCTGCCCTATCTCCGCCCGAATCTTCTGAAATTTGTGGAGACCGTCGATGAGGTTTTCGACCTGCTCAAGGCTGCGTCGCGCTATTATCGCGACCTGGTCCTCGAGGGCGAAATCCTTTATGAATGCACCCGCATCGCGGTCCTCAACTTGAGGATGGCTGAAATGCTGTACATTACGTTTCAGGCCATGCTCAAGGGCGAAGCCCTCAAGGACAAAACGCTGGCGATCAGGATCTACGAGAAAAAAGTAGATGACATGAAGGTTTATATCAGCAAAGTCCTGCGGGGAATTAGGGTGCAGGACTTTTGGGAAGGGAAAGCGCTTTCCGATTTCATATCCAATCTGGTGGGTATCAGTGACGAGATAGAGGATGCGAGCGACTGCCTGGATATCATCAATGTGAGCATGAAGTAGAACCGGTATCATGATTGAATGGATTCCTCTGATTGGGTGCGTCTGCATCGCCTTTGTGGTCGGCTCCAACGACACCTCCAACGCCCTCGGTATCTGTGTGGGGTGCGGCATCATGAGGTTCGCCAGGGCGCTTCTCCTGTTCGGGCCGTGGATGCTGCTGGGCATCCTCCTGCAGGGCCAGAAGGTGATGAAAACGGTCGGCAGGGATTTGCTGGAGGTCAACATTTCCGTGCTGGGAGTGGCTCTGGTCGTGTCCGCGCTGCTCATCATCACGGCCAATTGGAGGAAGCTGCCCCTTTCTTCGCACCAGGTGATCGTGGGCAGCCTGACGGGCGCCGGTGCAGCTTCCGGAATAGAAGTCCATATGGATTCGCTGCTCCACATTGCTCTCTCATGGGTCGTTTCACCGCTGAGCGCCTTCCTGTGTGCCTTTGTCATCTACAGGGTTATGGAAAAGACTCTGGCGAAATTGCCTGTCTTTGTAGTAGAGCGAATTCTCAATGTCTTGCTGCTCATGAATGCCGTCTTGATTTCCTATAACACCGGTGCCAACGAACTGGCCACGGTTCTGGGTGGAGCGGTCTATTCCGGCTTGCTCAGTCCCATGCAGGCTTCCTTCGGGGGTTCTGCGCTGTTGTTCCTGGGAGCCGCCCTGTTGAGCTCGCGGGTGATAGAGACGGTGGGCAAAGGCATCACCCCGCTTGATCCCTTCTCGGGATTTGCCGCACAGTTCGGTGCCGCGGCTTCGGTCCTGGTCTTCACCACGTTCGGGATGCCCATTTCCACCACCTACTGCATCATTGGAGGAATCGTCGCTGTCGGTGTCCTCAAAGGGATGGGTACAGTGCGCACGGATCTGCTCAAGAAAATTGCGGCAAGCTGGGTGGTGGCGCCGGCAGCGGCGTTCCTGCTGTGTTTTTGCCTCACCAGGGCGATAACCCGGGAGGACTGGGTTTGGTCGCTTTTGAACAGCACGTGGGACATCTATTTTTTCCGCTATTGAAACTGAGCCCGCCCATGGCCCCGGCTGAAACCGTCAAGCTTCACGATGGTCGCTTCGCATGATCCATATCGGTTTTGCCGCCGAACTGTTCGCCTTGCCTATGATGTGGCTGCTCGAATTCATGATTGAACGAGTTTTGCGAAAGAGGAACGGGATGTCGAGAAAATTGCCTGAAAAGATGCAAGTTGCCGGATTGTCCAAGACAGTCCTCAACCTTTAAAGATTGAGAGGTCGTCCGGTTTATCCTGCTGCCGATCTCAGCCACAGCCATGCTGCAGCAAACGCCAGGGAAATCAAGGTCACCGGGATTCCTATTCGTGCGTGATCCGACCAGCGGATATGAATGTCAAGGCTTCTGGCTTGCTCGATGACGATGATGTTGGCGATGCTTCCGACAATGAAAAGATTTCCAGCCAGGGTGCTTGCCAGAGCCAGAATGGGGCCGGCCATCGGGTGCACCGCGGCCGGCAGCAACAGCATGGTTGCCGGTACATTGGAAACCAGGTTGGAAAGGAATACGGTTACCGCAAACAACCATCCGGGATTATGGATATTGATGCCTGCAGAACGGAGCGCCGACATGATGCCGGCCAGCATTCCGGATGCTGCCAGAACATGGTTAACGATGAAAAGACCGGAGAACAGGACCAGCAACTGCCAGTCCACCAGCCCCAATATTTTTCTTGAAGCCATGCGGCGGCTTGAGAGCAGCCAGCCCGCGGCTGCCAGGGCCAGCACATCACGCGGCAGGCGGGAAAAAAGAAAGAGCGCAATCAGCACGGTCAAAACGACCAACCCCTTGCCGGTCTGCCAGGCATTGAACGGAGGTGCTTCGATCATTGGGACGGGGGTTTCCCTGTACCAGTTGCCCCGCGCCTTTTGATGGATCACCCACCACACGGCGGCAAGTCCCAGGAGGACCGGGATGGCGGCATCGAAAAGGTAAGCGGCAAACGATAGCTTAAGGGTTTGGCCGATGAGCATGTTTTGCGGATTGCCGATCAAAGTCGCCGCCGAACCCACATTGGCGGCGCAGGCGAGCGCCAGAAGAAAGGGAACGGGGTCGAGACCTCGCCTGGCGCACCCTTCCACCAAAACGGGAGTCATGGCTAAACAGACAATATCGTTTGCCAGCAGCGCCGAAAGAAAACCCGCACATAAAATGAGAAGCGCCAGGAACAGGGCAGGTGAAACCTCCATTGCGCCCAGACGGCGGGTCAGGTGGGCGTAAAAGCCGCCCAACCGGAATTGGGCCGAGACCACCATGAGGCCGAGCAGCAGGGCAATAGTCGGCACATCGATGGAGCGCCAGGCGTCTTCCGGCTGGAGTTTCCCGGTTGCAAGCAGGAAGATGGCTCCAAGCAACGCGATCCCGGTGCGGTCCAGTGCCAGCCCGGGAATTCTCCCAAGGATCATGCCAAAGTAGACGAAACCAAATACCGCCGCTACTGTCCCATCCACGCGGTCCGCTCCCAGAATGTTTAAATGATCAAAAGCTCGGGCAGCTATTTACCGGTTTTCATTGGCGAACACAAGAGCGTAATGGATCTCCCTGATCCTCAATGAACGTTTTCACTGTGCCCAGTGCCGCCGGCAATCCAAGTGGCACCATGAAGTGATCAAAAATTCAAGATTAAACAATGCGGTTGACACGGAGGCGATGATCGGCTAGAAAATAAAAGAAACATCAAGGCAATGAAGTCTGCCTGAACTGCCCATGAGCTCCGGGATGATGACTTCTACTCCATCAGTTGGGGTGGAAGTCTAAGTTCACCGAGACGAATACCCCATCTGGCAAGGCCGGAGGGGGTTTTTTATTTTGGGGGACAAGATAACATCCCGCGCCGGTTATACCGTGCTGGGTTTTTTGCTCCAGGAGGATTGGCCATGATGCTCGACCTGTTTAGACATCGGCGCCAGGATCTGCTTGTCGCGCTTAATGACCTGAAGGGCCTGGCAGAACTGCGGAAAGATCAGAACATCCGGGACAGCGTGGAAGATATCAGCCGCAAACTGGTGGAAAATAGATTCTATCTGGTGGTTTTAGGCCAGTTCAAGCGGGGCAAAAGCACGTTCATTAACAGCCTGCTCGGAACCCGGTTGCTACCAACCGCCATTGTTCCCCTCACCTCTATTGTCACTATTCTAAGTTACGGGGGTGAGGAATGCATCGAGGTGTTCTTCCAAAACGGGGACAAGCGGTGTGTGCCTCGCGATGAATTGGTGGATTATGTCACCGAAAAAGGCAATCCAGGGAACGAGAAGAACGTCATGCAGGTGCACATCACTTATCCGTCGTCGTACCTGAAGGATGGCGTGCATATCATCGATACACCGGGGGTTGGATCGATTTTCTCCGATAACACTCAGGTCACCTATAATTTCCTTCCCAAAGTCGACGCCGCCCTGTTTCTTTTGGCCGTGGACCCGCCCATCAGCCGGGCGGAAATCGATTTTCTAAAAGATGTCAAACAATATGTTGAAAAGATCTTCTTTATCCAAAATAAGATCGACTACCTGGATGAGTCGGATCGCCTGGAATCCATGAACTTCTCCAAGACAGTCATCGAAGAAGCCCTGGGAGACGGGAAAGTGCGCATTTACCCGCTTTCGGCAAAGCTCGCTCTGGAAGGCAAATTGAACGAGGATGAAGAAAAACTGCACCGCAGCTTTTTGCCGGAATTCGACCGGGTGCTGGGGGAATTTCTGACTCGGGAAAAGGGCAAGGTTCTGCTTCAATCGGTATTGCAAAGCGGCCTCAAGTATCTTGCAGATGAGGAGTTTGCCATCAAGCTCGAACAAAAGGCCGTGGCTACTCCTGTAAAAGATTTGGAGGAAAAGATCCAGCTGTTCGACAAGGAGCTCAAACGAATCCTGGAGCAAAAGCACGACAACGACTACCTCTATGAAGGAGAAATTAAGAGGCTGATGGATTTTCTGGATCGCGACATGGATCGATTTCGCAAAGACCGGATGCCGGAATTGCTGCAGGACCTGCAGAAGACCGGGGAAAGCAACCGCCGCTTGCCGACTACGGAGTACGTCAAACTGATGGAAAACACTCTGCGTGAGGGAGTCGTGCACACCTTCGACGAATGGATCGTACGTCAGGAGGAGCGGATCAATGAGGAGTACAGGAAAATATCCAAACGCTTTTCCGACCGTGCTAACGAAATCATTGAAAACTTGCAGGTTGCCTCCGCCAGGCTGTTCGATGTCGCCGTTGAGCGGGTATCGAGTGATGAGGCCATCAGCAGTGAAACTCGTTTTTATTATCTTCTGGGCGACCAACCGCGCTTTTTCGATATCGAGGGGGCGCTGGACTTTTTGTCTCATCGACTGTTGCCCAAAAGCATTTCCCAAACGATGGTGTTGAAGGACATTCTCAAGAAGCTGCCGGCGCGAATTGATGCCAACTGCGGCCGGGTGCGCGGTGACTTCAAGTACCGCATCCAGCAGAGCTTTCTCAAGTTCCGCTGGAACCTCAATGCGAAAATCGATGCCACCGCCGACAGCATCCGTCAAGCCTTACAAAAAGCGATGGAAATGAAAAAAGCCGGCGCTTCAGAAGTGAAGCAGTTGGATAAGCAACTGAACCAACAATGGAGTAGAGTTGAGACCCTCAAGAACAGTTTCCACGGGCTCAAGAGGTCGCTTGACGAGCTTTAACGCCGCCGGAGGATTTCTTGCCTGCCCTCACTTTGTATGGACGATTTTTGGGCGTGAGCCGGCGCTCGAGTACGGTGTTGCAAGGCGCGACGGTGAGGTGGTGAATCCAGAGGTATTGTGAGACTGCCTGGACCCCGGCCTTCGCCGGGGTGACCACAGGGTGGTGTTTTTTGACACACTCTTAGAGGGGAGAACTCCCGAGGAGATGAGGCCATGATGGAAACACACGATGATGTTTTGCGCGAAAAACATCTGCCGCGGGTGGGGCAAACCGTCCGCAGCAAAAAGTACGGGACTCTTTGGCGAGTCATGGAAAAACGGGAAGTCTGGCAAAGCACATCGGATGACCCGGAGAGCGGCGATCCACGAATGGTTCCCGCAATCTATCTTTGTTATTGGAAGATCAAACCGGGGGTGCTGCCCGGAATTGGAAAAATGATGGGCTATGCTTACACCCTCCATGACACGACCTTTGAAACCAACTGGGAGGCGGTTGAAGAGCAGAAAACATAGAACAGAGAAGGCGTCAAATCGAATGCCGAGAAAAAAGCCGGGATGCGGCCGAGCCTGAAAGAGCGTTGGATGGATCCGCCGGGCCTTTTGTTCAGGCTCCGCCCGTCCCCACAATTTTGCAGGAAGATTAGTCGAGATGCGGTCTCTGTGAGTGAGGGGCGTCCTGACTTCTGGGAGATAGATCGGAGTGCGGCTATTTCGCTGCGGGACGGCAGCGGATGGTGCCCATGAGGGCAGTCCCGCCAACCGCGACGATGACCGCATAGCTGAAGCCCCATGCAGGGCTCGCCAGAGTCCACAGCATGCCGACCACAAAACTCGAGATAAAATCACCCAACCCGTTGACCACCCCGAGCAACCCGTAGGCGGTTCCGGCAAGGGATTCACCGACAAAGTCCCGTACCGCCGCACCCTCCACAGTGTCCTCCCAAGCGATAAACAAGCCCGCCGAGGCAAAGCAAAGAGTAAACCACCAGAGGGCCGGAAGCGCAACCGCAAAACCGAAGAAGGTGATGGCACCGATCCCGTAGCCGACGGCAAGAGTGCGGCTGCGGCAGAAGCGGTCGCACAATGCGCCGATGGGATAAGATGCCGCCGCGTAGACGGCATTGCGAAGCAGGTAAAGCAGTGCCGCGATGCGCGCGGCTTCGAGTATTCCCAGTTGCGGCTCAAGGACCGTTGAGGCGCGAAGGATCATGAGCGTCGGTGCAAAGTCGGCCATGCCAAACAGCCCGACTCCTAAGAGGAAGTATCGATAATCCTTGGGCATTGAGCGGATGGCACCGATGAAATCGAGCTCGTGATTCGGTGTGCGCCTCTTTTCCTTCACCAAAAGAAAAGTCACCACCGAGAGAAGCCCTGGTATCAGACTCAGTAGAAAAATGATGCGGAACGATCCACCGGGGGCATCCGCAAAAAACGGCACCCAGCGGCCCAGGGTCTGAACAAAAGCGGGATGCCGTGCCAGCAGGCTGAGCAGGGCGAATGCCGCCAGAGGGCCGAGTACCGCACCGGCTGTATCTCCTGCCCGATGAAACCCGAAGGCTTTGCCGCGATACCTGGAGGGCACTGATTCAGCCAGCATGGCGTCGCGCAGCGGGCCTCTGATGCCGCGGCCAAGCCAGGCCACCACGCGGCCGATGAGAATTAGCGGCCAGGCGAAAGCGAAAGCAAAAAGAGGCTTGCCGATAGCCGTAAGCAAGTAGCCGATGGCTGTCCACGTCTTGCGGTGGCCGATCTTATCACTTTGGTAGCCGGCGCCCAGCTTGAGGAAGCTCGAGAGGGCGTCGGCTACCCCCTCAATGAATCCCAGTACCGCCGCAGATGCCCCTATGGTGCGCATGAACTGCGGCAAAATGGCAGTGGCCATTTCATGGCAAAAATCACTCAACAAACTGGTCAAGCCAAACAGAAGCACATTGCGATTCAGCCATCCGCCAATGGAATCTCCACCTTCCTTGTCCGCATTGCGATCCATTCTGGCTCCAATCGTATCCTTGAGTCGTGGAAGATCATGTTCAGCTTGAGCTGCAGGCGGAGCCGGTTGTTCAAGCATCAATCGCCCAATGGATTGCCAAAAATCGCCGCGCGCCCCAATTCGGCCTCGATTTCAAGCAGCCGGTTGTACTTGACGATGCGTTCGCTCCGGCAGACCGAACCGGTTTTGAGCTGTCCACCCCCCATGGCCACGGTGAAATCGGCGATGAAGGGATCTTCGGTCTCCCCCGAGCGATGCGAGACGACAATGCCCCAGCCCGCCTTGCGGCACAATGCGATCGCTTCGATGGTTTCGGTGATGGTGCCGATCTGGTTGAGCTTGATGAGGGCGGCGTTGCTCGTTTTTTCTCGAATGCCGCGCTCGATAAAGCGGGTGTTGGTCACAAAGATGTCATCTCCCACGATCTGAATCTTGTCGCCGAGCACCGCCGTGTGCTCGCGGAAGCCTTCCCAGTCGTTTTCATCAAGGCCGTCTTCGATGGAAACGATCGGGTATTTATCAACCCAGTTGCAGTAGAGCTTGGTCATCTCGGCGCTGCTTTTCTTCCCTTGCCCGGATTTACTGAGGTTGTAGCTGCCGGCTTCAAAAAAGGAGCTTGCCGCCGGATCGAGCGCAATGGCGATGTCCTTTCCGGGTGTGTATCCGGCTGCTTCGATGGCTTCCAGGATCACCTCGCAGGCTTCATCATTACTCTTGAGATTGGGGGCAAATCCACCTTCATCGCCGACACTTGTGCTGTAGCCCTTTCGCTTGAGGATACCTTTCAAGGCATGAAAAGTCTCGGTGCCGTAGCGCAAGGCTTCGGCAAAGTTTGGAGCACCGACGGGCATCACCATGAACTCCTGGAAATCGACGCTGTTGTCCGCGTGCTTGCCGCCATTTAAGATGTTCATCATGGGCATGGGGATGCGAAAAGCACCGGGGCCGCCAAGATAGAGGTAGAGCGGAAGGCCGGAGGCTGCCGCGGCGGCCCGCGCCACCGCCATGGAGACGCCAAGGATAGCGTTCGCTCCAAGGTTTTCTTTGTTGGCAGTTCCGTCAAGGTCGATCAGCAGACGATCAAGCTCTGCCTGTCGCTTGGGGTCCCTGCCGATTATTTGAGGCGCAATCACATCATTTACATTGGCAACGGCTTTGAGTACTCCCTTGCCGCCATAGCGTCGCTTGTCACCATCGCGCAATTCAACGGCTTCGTTTTCTCCCGTGGATGCACCTGAAGGGACGGATGCCGCTCCGGTTGCGCCGTTATCGAGTGTCACCCGCACGCGAATGGTGGGGTTGCCGCGCGAGTCCAAAATTTCTAGAGCAGCGACGGATTGAATGGCGAATCTCATGATGGTCTCCTTCAATTTTGATATTGGCATCGCATTACTGGCATTTCACGTCGGACTTACTCACCCCCATGACCGAAACAATCGCAACGAAACATGCACATGTGTGATGAGTAACTGATTCGAATCATTATTATTGATCACCACTTTCAGATAGAAGGCGAATATTGCTCTCTGGGTATCCGAAGCCGCTCCTGAGCAGCGCATCGCGGCTGATCATTCCTTTGAACTTTCCATCGGCGTCGAGCACCGGCAAGCGCTTGAGCGCCTTTTCGGTCATCAGGCGAATGGCGTCTTCGATAGGGGTATCTTCGCGCACGGTGATGAGTTTGGTCCTCATCACCTCGGCGGCAGTGCGCAATCGCAAATGCAGGTTTAACCCCTTCTTGGCTCTTCCACGCTCGCTGAACGGCATCCAGCTTATGAAATAATCCCAGATGCCCGGATGATAGTCGGTGAATGCAGTCAGCAGATCCCGATCCGATATCAGGCCAAGAAACGTTTTATCCTGGTCGACTACGGCCACCCGCTGGATGTCGTTCTTGTCGATGACGCGCAGCACCTCTTCCACCGGGGTCTCCGCCGGCACGGCAACGGTGTCCCGGCGCATGATGTCGGCCACCACGCGCAGATTGTTCACCTGGATGTTTTGCCCGCGGAACGTTTCCCAGTTGGGAGACTCCTGCATGACGGTGCGGAAAATGTCGAGGCGCGAGAGCATTCCGCTCAGCTTCCCGTGTTTGTCGACCACAGGCAGGCGTTTGACCTGTTTTTGAACCATCAGGTTGACGGCTTCAGTTGCCGGAGCATCCTCGGAGATGCTGACGGCGGGACTGGTCATGGCCTCTCGAGTCTGTTTGGGTGCGAGGGATTTTAGCACCGAGGTCACTTTGCCTTGATCCGATACGGCCAGAAGCCCCAGCCTCACCGGCATGCCCGCTCGATAGATGAGGTCCCCCTGGGTGATGATTCCAATGGGACGATTGTCCTTATCCACCACCGGTGCTCCGGTGAAAATTGAAGACATCAGCAATTCAGCGACTTCCTTGAGAGAAGTGGATGGCGTCACACTCTTTGGGGAGGGGGTCATGACATCTTTCACCCGGAAATGTCTTGGCAACAGGCGCCGCTCGGTTTTGTGGGACTGAACCCGCATGGTGCGCACGGCAACGATCCCCTCGCAGACCATTTGCTCAACCTCCGGCAGCACCACATCCAGTGCTGCGGAAGGCAGTATGATCTCGATCTTGAGGGGCATGTTGTAGGAGAGCACCAGCACGCTCTGGGTGGCTACTTCGCCGTTCTCAAAAACTCCTCCGATGCCTCGAGTGACGATGCACCGGGCGGCAATCTTAAGCCCTCGGATATAATCGACTACGGCTGTTCCCAAAGACTTTCCCTGGCAACGTGCCTCTTCGTTGGTGAAAATTTCAATTACGCTGTAGTCAAGCGGCATTATACCTTACATCCTTCCAGTTAATGTTGCATTCCAAAGGGATTGAATTGTGCCTCGATGATTGTATCAGGGAACCAGCCACATTCCGAAAAAGACCAGCCCCAATCCGGCCACATTGTTGACCACAAGATTCACGAGACCTGTCAGCCCGTCCCCCTCATGCAAGTCATTGACGGTCTCCAGCGCAAAGGTTGAGAAGGTGGTCAGTGCCCCTAGAAAGCCCGTCATCACAAACAGCCTTGCAGAAGAGCCCAGAAGGTTGATGCGGTCGGCCAGGGCGAAGGAGACGCCGATCAGAAAACAACCTGTCAGATTGACCAGCAGAGTTCCCCAGGGGAACCGCGTACCGATCAGTCGCGCGGCCAATAGAGCTGTTCCATAGCGGCACAAAGCGCCCAGACTGCCCCCGGCGATTACCAGCGTTACTTTTCCGAGAAGGGGGCTGAAAGAGCTCCATGTCTCCCGTAGTGCTTCGAAAATTTTTGTCCACGCAATTTTACTTTGAACCAGCCGTATGATCCACTCCTCCACAGTGACTGAACCTCTCTGCCGTCGCCTGTTGTCATTTGTAATCGATTGTGCCGTCGCAGCCCGAAGCCGATCAAATGTGAATCGTCGCGCTCGGATTCGTCGAAGAGCTAGCGCACCACGACTACCGTGCAGTGGGCATAACTCAAAACCCGTTTAGCTACGGAACCCAACAGCCAGCGCTGCAGGAAACTCTCGCCTCGATGTCCCATAACGATCACGTCGATCCCCTGCTGTTCGGCACAGTGGACAATCTGTTCCGCCGGATGACCGGCGCGCACCTCGAACTGTGGCTCAACCTCGTAGGCTGCAGCTTTTGCCTTCAGTTCCTTGAACAGTTCCTGATAATGTTCCGTCGCACTTTCGAGAACGGCCTGCAATTCGACGTTGACTGGAGGTTCCGGCGGCCGGACGATGGACAGAACAATGACCTGAGCCCCATACTTTGAAGCCATCTCGAGGCCGAATTCGAATGCTTTTTCAGCCTGCTTTGAACCGTCGTAGGCAATGAGCACCGCATTGATCATATGGTTTCTCCTTCTTTGACCGGCACGGTTGGGTTCAGTGCCTTCCGTGCCGGCACTGCTTTTTCTTCCGGTGAACGCAACAGATGCCGAGGCAAAAAGAACGCATTGGCGATGAGAGTTGGGACCACTGCACTGCCAACTACTGCTGCGATCAAAAAGGAATACTGGGCGGTATTGATGATGCCGTGAGAGAGGCCGAACAAAGACGAAATACTGCCGAAGGTCAGGCCGGTTGACATAAGCAGAGTGGTGTACATGCCCTCCTTGCCGGGACTCTTGTAGATTTTGGTGACCGGGTAAACTGCCAGGAACTTGGTCGCCATTTTGCCTGACAACAGGGTGAGAAAAATCCCATAGCCTGTGATCAACGCCGGTACCGATACGAATGATCCGGCCCGGATGAAATAGAACGGGGTGAGGAGCCCGAATGTAACGGTTCTCAGACGTCGAATGAGAATGTGATCTTTTCCCACCGTCCCGGCCAGCACCATGCCGATCAGATATGCCGGCAGAACCGCCTCGCTTTCCGCCCAGCCGGCCAGAGCCCCCATGCCGAACAGGCAGAGGAGCAAAAACTTCGTTTCGAGCTCGGAGGGACGGTTGCCGTATTTTTTGAAAAACCAGGGTGTTAGATATGGCAAAAGCGCGAATACAACAACACTTGCTGCAACGAAGATGAGGGTCCGCATGGTGAATGGGGCAAAAATGAGACCGAGGGCAAGCACCGTGCCAAGATCGTTGATGAAGCATCCTGCCAGCACCACCTTGCCGTAAGTGGTTTTGTTGAGGCCCGTTTCCAACATGACGGCATAGACCACCGCCACCGAAGTGGTGGAGAGGGCCACTCCGGCCAGCCAACTGGCGCGCACATCCCACCCGAGTACATAGTAAGCCAGCGCTGCACAGCCCAGGAAGGGCGCCACAAAACCGGCAAACCCCAGAGCCGTTGCTTCCTTCCACTTGAGCTTGAAGACATCAGGGTCGAGTTCCGCTCCTGCCAAAAAGGTGAGTATGATGGCGCCGGTGCCGGCCAGAAACTTGATCCACGGTTCGTGGACTCCAAGGACGCTGCTGCTGATCACTGCCCCGATGATTAACTGGGCGACCGTGCCGACCACAATCTCCGACAGCGCCGTAGCGATTCGAAGCCAAATGGAAAGCATTGTGGCAAGCAAAGCCAGGCCGAGCCAAAGGGTTGCAAGAAACCAGGTTTCTGTCATGTCGCTGCTCCTTTCGTGTAAACAATTGAGCTTCGGACATCGTTCTTTGTGCTGTGCTCCTACCTGTATCGGCCTGATTCTCCAGATCCTTCCGAGGAGACGCAAAGTAATGCGGCCCCGCCGTCAATCGGGCGATTTGCGGGGTGCGGGTGACCCGACGGGAGCTTGTGGAATGGAGCCTATTGTGCCACAGTGCAGGTTGGTGCGGTTGGATGCTGTTGAATGAGTTGGGTGATCCCAATGCAAGCGGAAGCCCGAACGTGACATGGCGCAACGGGCTGACGGTTTGCATAAAAAAGCTCCTGCAGATTTCCCGGCAGGAGCTCCGGCTTTTCTCGTCCATCCCGCCTTGCCCCCACCTGTAGATCATGCTACCGGTAGGAGTCATCATCCCATGGCGGGCGGTTCTGGTGGACTCCATCACCCTCTGTTTTTAGTCAGTTGAATTGATTCACTCAATACCACGTTCATCCGCTTGGAGCAAGTAGTTTTCTCTATCAGTAGTTTTCTCCATCAGCTCGTGCACCAATTCGGCCTTGACTTGTGGTCCACAAGGGGTTGAAATTATAATAAAAAAATAATCGAGAAACGATATGAACGAACACACACCATCATTGCGGCCGGCCCTCCCGATGCATTTGTGGTCGCGGGCGGTTGCCGCCGAAACCGGCATCAATGCAGCGTCGTGTTACCAATGTTTGCGCTGCACCAACAGTTGCCCGGTGAGCGCCTTTATGGACATCAAACCTCACCAGGTGGTGCGCTTCGTGCAACTGGGGCAACGAGAAAAGCTGCTGGAATGCTCGTCCGTTTGGGTATGCCTCTCCTGTGAGATGTGTTCCACCTACTGCCCCAATGAAATCGACGTGGCGGGCTTGATGAACTTTGTGAAAAACTCCGTCATTGCCAGCCACAAAAGGCCCGCGGAAGTTGAAATTGCACTGTTCCATGAAATTTTCCTCGAAGTCCTTCACAAGTACGGCCGCATGAATGATCTCCAGCTCATGCAGCGGTTCAAGCTGAAAACCCTGTTCACCGGCTGCCGGCCTTCCTATGCGGAAGTGAAGAAGGACATGGAGCTGGCCAGGGAACTGTTCCAACGGGGGCGCCTCAAGCTGGCGCCGGAAAGGAGCCGGGCGGCCAGGGAAATCCGCTCGATACTCGAAAGGCGCCATGGAAGGGTGATTTCATCGTGATACAAATGGCTTATTATCCCGGTTGCGCACTGCAGTCCATGAGCTGGGACTATCGCGAGTCCCTCAAGCAGGTGGCGGGGGCGCTCGATCTGCAACTGCTGGAGGTCGAAGATTGGACCTGCTGCGGGGCTACTGCGGCGCATAGTCTGGATGAGCGCATGGCGGTCATGCTTCCGGCCAGAAACCTCGCGGGCGCCGAAGCGCTCGGTCTTCCGCTGGCGGTAGCCTGCCCCATGTGCTTCAAGCGGCTGGCCCTCACCAGAAAAATGCTGCAGGAAAAGCGAGTGGACGACCCCTGGCGCTTGAAGTTGGACCGGAATCTCCTCGACCTGGCCCGGTTCTTTGCTTCGGCCCGAATGCTCGAAAAAATCCGCGCTCAAGTGAGACGGCCGCTCACGGCGCTGCGTGTGGTCTGCTACTATGGCTGCCAGGTGGTGCGGCCGCCCAAGATCACCGGCACCACCGATTATGAGAATCCAAGACACTTGGACCGCTTAGTCGCGGCCGCCGGCGCGGCCGCCGTCGACTGGTCGTATAAGGCCACCTGCTGCGGTGCCAGCATGGGAATTCCAAAAAAACAGATCGGCCTCGCACTGGTGGCCAAACTGCTCGTTGCCGCCCGTGCCGCCGGCGCCCAGGCCATTGTGGTGTGCTGCCCGCTGTGCCAGAGCAACCTTGATCTGCTGCAGCCGGAGCTGCGCGAGCAACAAGGCTGGGAGTGGGAGCTGCCGATCCTCTATTATACGGAACTGCTGGGCGTTGCCTTCAACCTGCCGTCGATCGAGGCGGGGCTGGCCGGCCACCTGGTCGATCCGCGAGGCTTTATTGAGGCGTGGGCGGGTGAGGGGGTGAGCGGTCAGTAGTGAACGCAATGGGGTGACATGGAGCGAGTTGTGCGCTACGCGCAACGATGCCCATCAGATGGTGCGGTCACCGGACTGTCGATGCAAATCCGCAGCAGCGGTGGGAGAGAAATAAGTTGAAAGCGATGGAAACCACAAAGAGTAGTGCTTCCCACTCTGTTCTCATTCTGGGTGCAGGGATTGCCGGCATGCAGGCGGCCCTCGACCTGGCGGCCATGGATTACAATGTCTACCTGCTGGACCGCTCTCCTTCCATCGGGGGCAATATGGCCCGCCTGGACAAGACCTTCCCCACCAACGACTGCTCGACCTGCATGATTGCTCCCCGCATGGTGGCCGCTGCGCGCCACCCGAACATTCACATCCTGACCCTGGCTGAGTGCATGGGGATCGAAGGTGAGCCGGGAGCGTTCACTGCCGGCATTCATCTTCAGCCGCGCTATGTGGATGCGCAAACGTGCATCAGCTGCGGGCTGTGCGTTGAAAAATGCCCCAAGAAAACCGCCAATGAATACAATGCCGGTTTGGATCAGCGCAAGGCCATCCATTTCCTTTTTCCGCAGGCGATCCCGCTGGTTCCGACCATCGATACACAATGCTGCCTCTATTTTCAAAAGGGCAAATGCCGCATCTGCGAGAAGCTCTGCCCTGTCCAGGCGGTGCGTCTGCAGGATAAGCCTCGAGAGCTGGACCTGTCCGTGGGAGCAGTGATTCTGGCCGCCGGTTTCGAACTCGGCCTGGTGCCGCAGGCGGGAGAATATGGTCATGGACGCTATCCCAACGTGGTGGCGAACCTCGAATTCGAGCGAATGCTCTCGGCTGCCGGGCCGTTTGGCGGACACCCCAGGCGGCCTTCCGATGGGAAAAAGCCGCGCAATGTCGCCTGGATTCAGTGTGTCGCCTCGCGCGACAGCGCCCGCAAGCGTAATTTTTGTTCTTCGGTGTGCTGCATGGCCGCGGTCAAACAGGCCATACTGGTGCGTGAACACGATCCGGAAAGCCGAGCCACCGTTTTCTATATGGACATCCGCGCCCATGGAAAAGACTTCGACCGCTATATACTGAGGGCAATAGACCAATACGGGTTGCGCTTTGTGCGCAGCATGCTGTCGCAGGTCATGCAGAATCCGCAAAACGGCGATCTGATCATCGAATATTACGACCGCAGCAGCCTCGAACAGAGAAGGGAAGAATTCGATTTAGTGGTCCTTTCGGCCGGATTCCAACCCAGCGAATCCATCGGGCCACTGCTGCGCACCCTGGGACTGCAGCGCAACTCATACGGCTTCGTCGAGTCCGATCCGGAAGATCCCACTCACACCTCGAGGCCCGGCATTTACGTGTGCGGTGTCCTGGACGGACCCAAAGATATTCCCGAAGCGGTTTCCAGCGCCAGTGCCGCGGCGGCCGGCGTTGCCGCACTGCTGGGACATCGTCCCGCGGAACATGAGAGCGTTCCCCGCGAGCACCCGCGGGCGCGGGACACCGCCGGGGATCCTCCGTGCATCGGCGTTTTCGTTTGCCACTGTGGGAAAAACATCGCCGGTGTCATTGATGTGCAGACGGTGCGTGAATATGCCAAAGGCCTTCCCCATGTGGTGGCCGTTGAGGATTTCATGTTCACCTGTTCCACCCGGACTCAGCAGCGCATGCAGGAACTCATCGACGAACAGCGGTTGAACCGCGTGGTGGTGGCGGCCTGCTCACCCCGCACTCACGAACCGCTGTTTCAAGAGACTCTGCAGGCGGCCGGCGTGAATAAGCATTTCTTCGAGATGGCCAACATTCGCGATCAATGTGCGTGGGTGCATGGGAGCGACCCGCAGGCGGCCACTGACAAAGCCAAGGATTTGGTGCGCGCAGCGGTCTCTCGGGCGGCTTTGCTCGAGCCCTTCGAGGATGTTGCCACGCCGGTTGTTCCCGCGGCACTCATCGTCGGGGGCGGCCTGGCGGGCATGACGGCGGCCCTCAACCTGGCCGATCAGGGGCTGCGGGTTCATTTGCTGGAAAAGGAAGAGGAGCTGGGCGGCATGGCGCGCAGAATTCGGCGTACCCTGGAGGGCGTTTCCCTGCGCCGCCTGGCTGAGCGACTGGCGCTACGGGTCAGGAGCCACCGCAACATATCGCTTTTGACCGCGACCACGATTCAGGATATCTCGGGCAATGCCGGCCGTTTCAAGGCAATTGTGCAACAAAACGGGGAAGCTTTTTCCCTCGAATGCGGCGCCGTGATCCTGGCCACCGGTGGTGCCCCCTATCAGCCGGCGACCGACGACTACGGATATGGGAAGCATCCCAGGGTGATCACCCAGTTGCAGTTGGAGGAAGGGCTGGTGACCGGCACCATCGACGCCCCGCAGACCACGGTGATGATTCAGTGCATCGGTTCGCGCAACGATGAATTTCCCCTGTGCAGCCGGGTCTGCTGTGCGGCGGCGGTAAAGAACGGCATCTTGCTCATGGAAAAGAACCCGGCCGCTTCGGTTTACATACTGTATCGCGATGTGCGCACCTTTGGCTTCAAGGAAGAATATTATCGGAAAGCCCGTGACCTCGGAGTCATCTTCGTCAAGTTCGATCCGCAATCACCCCCGGAAGTGGTCCCTGATGGGGATGCGCTGCAGGTCAGGGTATTTGACCCCGCCAGCCAGATGATCCTCGAGATCGATCCTGATCTTTTCGTTCTGAGTGTGGGCATCCGCCCCCAACCAGGCATCGAGCGACTGGGCAAAATCCTCAAGCTGCCCTTCATGCAGGAAGGCTTCTTTATGGAAGCCCATCCCAAGCTCAGCCCGCTCGATTTCAGCCGGCCCGGGGCGTTCGTCTGCGGATTGGCGCACAGCCCTCGATTTGTCGAGGAAAGCATCACTCAGGCCCTGGGCGCGGCGGCGCGAGCGAGCGGCCTGCTGTGGAAGAAGCAAGTCTTCAGCAGCGGCGTTGTGGCCGAAGTCAAGCGGGAGCTCTGCTCGGCCTGCCTGGCCTGCGTGAACATCTGTCCCTACCAGGTGCCGTATATCGACCGGGAAAATGTTTCGGTCATTGATGCCGAGGCCTGCCAGGGGTGCGGCATCTGTGTTGCCGAGTGCCCGGCCGGGGCGATCACCTTCAGGCATTACACCGACGACCAGATCCTGGCCCAGATTGAAGGACTCACGCATTAGTGCCCATTTGCGGTATGGTAAGTGTCGCTCCCCAAACCCCTGGTGAAAGGATAGCACTGTGATTGCTCGCAGGCCGTTGCCGTTACTCCCGTTTGCTTTGCTCCTGCTGATCAGCTTGCAGTTTTCATCCAGCGTGCTTTTTGCTGCGGAATCGAGCAAACAGGACAAGACTCCCCCGGTCATCGCCATTCCCGAAAATCTGGAACAGACCGTCATGGCTGAGGCCGTCTCGGCCAAAGAACAGATGACGGTGCGCTTGCGGGAGCTTTTCCAGCGAGAGCCGTTGCGCTTCGATTTGACCACTGTTGAACGAATCCGCGATGGGCTCGTGGATTTGCCCGCTTCCACGGAGCGACTTTGGAACGAGATCGTCCAGGAGAGTCAACTGCTTGGCATGGTCGGTTCCCTCATGGTGTTGGGCCTTTTGGGTGCGCTGCTCTACAGCCTGTTCGGTGCACATCGAGTTCTCAATCGTCTGCAGGCCGTTGTTGAGCCGCTCGAGAAAAGAATTCCCGAGGTCTATTTCCCCTACCTCCTGTCGCTATTGAAAATCCTCGCAGCCTCCCTCATTCCTCTGGCAGTGTTCGGCTTGTACACCTTCGTGCGTGAATTGATCGATTACCATGCTTCCTGGTTCCTGCTCGTCGGCAGTCTGCTCAAGCTCTGGGCATTCGGTGCGGTGCTGTTGAGCCTGCTGCAGGAAATGCTTGTTCCCGTTCATTTACCCATTCCGGCCGAACATGCGCGGGGCGTCTACCGAGTTTCCAGAACCGTGGTGATATACGCTCTGGCGGGCATCGGATTGCTGTGGGCGGCAGAGGCCTTCGAAGTACCCGAGGAGATTCTCGGCCTGTTCAAGTTTGTGGTGTCCTTGTCTATCGTTTTATTCGCCGGCCTTTTCCTGCTTCTGAAAAAGCAATCCATCTTGGCCATCCTGCCCCAACTCCCATACAAAAGTTACCAGGTTCTGTATCTGGCTGCACAGAAGCTTTACTACCCGGCCATCCTCCTGACCCTCGCCAGCGGAGTGCTCTGGTGCTTCGGCTATAAGCAGCTCACTCAGTTCCTGTGGGTCAAGACCTGGGCCGTGGTCTTCACACTGTTTTTGGTCATTGTGGTCTACCACAATCTCGCAGGCCTTCTGCTCAGATGGATGGAGCAGCAGGATGTCAGGGACGATGTAGCCAAAGCCCTCTACTTCGCACTCAAATCGTTTCTGCTGTTCTGCATGGTCACTATAACGATCATCCTCGTACTCGATTTGCTTGGTCTGCTCGACATCATACAGACGATCATCTCCTTTCCCCTGCTGATCATTGGAGAAACCGCCGTTTCCTTGTGGATTCTTGGCAAGGCTATCCTCATTTTGCTTGCCTTTATCTTCTCTTCACGAATATTGAGAGCCTATCTCGACTACAGGATTTACCCGTCACTGGGGGTGGACGAAGGGCTCGCCTATTCCATTAACACCCTGGTCAAATATCTGCTGGTCATAATGGGCCTCCTGGTTTCCCTGCGTGCGGTGGGTCTGGATTTAAGCGTTCTGATGCTGTTCGCCGGTGCCCTGGGCATTGGTATCGGATTGGGTATGCAAAAAGCCTGGCAGGAAACGTGATCAGTGGGTTTACCCTGATCTTCGGGCGCAAGGTCAGGAAAGGGGATTGGCTCCAAATCGGAGATCGACTGGGGTATGTCCAGGAAGTGAGCCTCAGGGCGACCCGGGTTAGAACTCGGGACAACATCGAATACTTGATTCCAAACTCCGAGCTCACCTCAACGACCATTGTGAACTACACCCTGTCGGAGCCGGAGATCCGCATACACATTCCGGTCGGAGTCTCCTACAGCGCTTCCACGCAGGAATTAGTCGCTATCTTGCTGTCGGTGGCCGAACGAAATCCCAATGTGAACAAGGCCTTAAAACCCAAGGTTTGGTTTGTGGGGTATGGGGAAAGCTCCATCGACTTTGAGCTCCTGGTATGGATCGATGTTCGCCAGGTGAGCGAAAGAGAGGTGCGCAGTCAGCTCTATTTTGAGATTTTTGATGCGCTGGCTGCGGCCGGCATCGAAATTCCATTTCCCCAAAGGGATCTTCACATCCGCTCGGGTTTGCCGACTCCCGTAAGGTCGTCGGCCGAATGAACGGCGTCCCCCCCCGACCTGCCGGCCGCCGTTGAAGACAAAGTTGCATGCGTCTGGGGAATATCCCGAACCTGTTTTTTTTTGGCCAGTGGCCGCAGATAAACGCGGATGAGTGCCGATGGTCTTGTGCATCGGTCTCCGTCCACGCTTCAAATAATGATCACCGTTTTAGGTCAACCTGTGAGCTCAATCGGGCTTGGTCGCAGAAACGTTGATGCCGGCAATAGATGTTGCGAGGTCTTGGCGCGCTTCAGCGGAGATGCTCGAGTCTGCCCAAGCAACCCGTAGCACCGGGTCGGAATCCGCCGGCGCAGTTTTTTTATCTGCTGTGCACTCCTGGCCGTAGCTCCGCGTTGTATTTGGACCTTCCCTGCACCTAAAATGAGAATTGCCGGCTGCATTGGACACCCTATTGTGCGGGGCTGCCGTAAGTGGTACACGAACGCATGAAGATCCTCACAACGAGGAGGATGAGAGAGAAGCTGCGAGCGGCTGAGCTTGCCATGGAGGAATCAAACAAATGAAAGAAAGTGCCCAAGTAAAGAGCGTTGCGTGGGGCCGAAGTCGTCCAGTGGAAAGTTTCCTCCGGGTTGCTCTGATTGAGCAGCCATCACCCTGATCAAAGGTTTCATGACGTGATACGAACAGCCGCGGACAGGCGCCCCCATTGGGCTTTCTATCTCTGCCCGGCGGGTTTTCTATCCAGCGTATTCCTCATATCCACCCTTGGCCGCGTTGAACATCATCCCCTTCTTTACAGCTTCTCGTATGTTTCTTCCTTTGCTTTGCTTTTCGCAATGTTCCAAACCTTCCCCGCTCATTGGCCGGAAAAACACCAATGGCTGTTCCTCGGAGCGATGGCGCTATCGGCGCGCCTGGCGTTCTTTGCGTATCCGGCCAGCAGCGATGTGAGCCGCTACATTTGGGAGGGGTACATATTGAATAAAGGGTTCAATCCCTATCTCTTCCCTCCCGACAGTCCGGCGTTGAGACCCTATGTGATCGATGTATGGCATCAGATAAGCCACAAGGACCAGACGGCCTGCTATCCTCCTCTGGCCATGCTGTTCTTTCGCCTGGCGGCAGCCGTATCACCAACCGTCCCGTGCTTTAAGGCGCTCGTAGTCACCTTCGATCTGGCAGCCATTTGGATTCTGGCGCTTTTGCTGCGCTCCTGCAAGTCGCCGCCAGGTCGACTCATGCTCTATGCGTTGAATCCCCTGGTTCTGGTGTTCGTCGCGGGAGAAGGTCATCTGGATGCCATCCAGGTCTTTTTCATCCTCCTGGGTCTGCTGCTCTTCACCAAGAACCGCGATGGCCCGGCATTCTTTTCGCTGGGCTGTGCTGTCATGAGCAAGTATTTTGCCGCTCTCATTGCACCTTTCCTGTTAAACGCCCGGAACTGGAAGAAGATTTTCTACCTGATCGGGGCAATGGCGATCTTTTACCTGCCCTTTGGAAAAACCGGCAGCGGTCTGTTTTCATCGCTTTTGTTCTTCGGCACCGTCAATGCCTACAACGATTCGATAACCTTATTGTTCAGAGTGATTTGGGGGCCGTATGGCGTATTCGCCGGCATGGCTTTTCTGGCATTCTGCCTCGCGGTTATTTTTGTCTTGGTTCACAATCCCATGAGAAGCTCATACCTGGCTCTGGCAAGCCTACTGCTTGTCCTGCAGACGCTCAATCCGTGGTACCTGGTGCTGATCGCGCCTTTCCTCGCGTTGTTCCCCTCCCGGGCTTGGTTTTTCCTGCAGATTGCCGTCGTGCCCGCCCTCTACCTGCAATATCACACGGCAACCTTTTACCGCAGCTACTGGATCACGGCACTGGAATACCTGCCTTTCTTCGCACTCCTGCTGTGGGACACCTACCACAAAAAGAACCTGTTCCCGGCGCATCGCTTTGCGCCGGTGGGAGACATTACGGCGATTGTTCCGGTTCTCAATGAGGCGGAAAAGATAGGGGCTTGTGTCGATGCACTGCAAAAGGAGGAGGCGGTTTCAGAGATCATTGTGGTGGATGCCGGCTCAACCGATGGCACCAGGCAGACAGCCGAGGGGATGGGGGCCGAAGTCTTGAATGCGCCGCAGGGCCGCGGACTTCAGATCAAGGCAGGAATAGAGCCGAGCCGCGGTGATGTGATTCTCATTGTGCACGCCGATTGCGTTTTAAAGAGGAACGCCGCCGGCCGAATCCTATCAAAGTTGAACTCCAGGCCCGAATGCATCGGTGGTGCTTGCGAGATGAACTACATCGGCGATTCCGTTGCGAGCCGCTTGCTGGAACGGTTGAACAACTCTCGCAGCAGGTGGACCGGTATCTCCTTTGGGGATCAGGCCCAGTTTTTCCGCCGGGAAGCGCTGCCTCTCATTGGCGGGTATCCCGCCCTCATGCTTATGGAGGATGTCGAGCTCTCCATGCGGCTCAAGGAGGTCGCCCCCCTCTGCCTGGTTTCCGATGGAGTTTCGGTGTCCAAAAGGAGGTGGGAAAAGACCGGCTTTTGGGCCAACGGCTTCAGGGTCGTGCACCTCTGTTTCAATTATTTCATCCGCAGGCGGCTCCTACTGCTTGACCCCACCGCCCGCAGCTTCTATGAGCGATATTACGGCAAAAGACGTTAGTGGCCTGGCCCGTCGCCTGGGAGCCGGTCTTGCTCCGGTCAAAAATTGCATCGAGGCGTTTTGTGATTCTGCTTTATCATTTGAGGTGGAGGCGATCCAGAGAGCATTTGCATAGAACCGGCTTCTCATCACTAACGACAAGGACTTCGGAGAGAAGGTCTATCGCGAGCGGTTGCCTCACAGGGGGTGTCATTCTTCTGCGCCTTGCAGATGAGCGGCCAGCCACCAAAATAGATGTAATGCAAAGACTCCTCTCGGCTTACGCTGATCGCATTGCCGATCGATTCGTTGTGGTGACCGAAACACAGATACGTTTTGCTCTAATGGATGGTGCCGAATTATCATAGCCACACAGGCGCGGCCGCCAGCTCCAACGGTCTGCCTGTTTCGGCCGGCAACAAGCCGGGCTCAGGGACCAGCCCGGCCTGCAAAGGGGGTTAGCTGCAGTTGGTGAGCCAGTTTGGTGAAGTGCGCGTCTTCCTCGCAGAGGATGGATTTCCAGCGCATCGGTCACTCAATAACGGTTAATTGCAGGATGACGTTGCACCGTATGTGAATGCTCGTAGAGTGTGCAAGCAGCGTCCCCCACCGCCCGCTCAAAGTATTCCCGCACAACCTTGAGGGTGGAGAAAAGAGCGCTCTCCTCCCGCAGCTCGAGCACCCACCAGTCGCAGGCAAGGCAGCTCAAGAGGCGGAGCCTGCCCATCAAATCTTCGAGCCGCTCGGGAGCCGTATGCCCATCGTTTCTTTCTTCGTGGTAGATATGAGCGTTGAAAACCCGGTCATTGTGCGGTGAAATGAAGTCCTCGAAGGCGTAGAATTGGCTTCGAACGGAGGGACTCATGCGGGCATGGCCGATGTCCAGCGTAATCCCGGCATTGGATTTGCGAACCAGCTTCTCGAAGAGCTCCGGACGGCTCGACCATCCGCAAGCGAGATTTTCAAGGCAGACACGTATTCCAAATCGTTGGCCGAAGCTCACCAGGTCGGCAAGCGCCCCCACACTGCGCTCCCAGGAGAGTCCGTTAGAGGAATCCAGCCCCAGTCCCAGGTGAACGGTCATGAACTTGCCATCAAGCTTCGCTACCAGGCGGCACACCTTGCGGAAGATATCCATTGCCTGCCTGGCTCTTTCGACATCGCAATCACCCAGATCCACTCCCTGGAAGGCACAGTGGTAGCGAACCTCGAGGGGATGAAGCCGACAAATCCTCTTCAACAGTTTTGTTTCGTCCACATCGTTGGTCGGCAGGTCAGCGAGCTCAAACGTCCAATCGACGCCGTGAAATCCGTTGTCCAAGGCGGTTTGCCTGAGTCTTTCCGCATCCCTTATGAAATTGCACATGGCGAGCTTTGGTTGTGGAGGCTTTCTCATCCGTTCAAATTTTTCCTACACTGTTTAAGAAAATGATTTCAGCGGGAAGCATTCTCGTGGTCATAGGCACGTTGGCTGAGCTCGGGCACCCGTTCCTCCTCCTGCAAGATGAAGCCCCGGGTATGGAAGGGGTGCGGCGCGGCTTCGTCGGCGAGAAATGCCGGCTCGTCGACTTCCGGCGTGAACAGGTCGTAACACGCTGCAAAACCACTCATTTTCGCCACGTACATGAACTCCGCAGCGGCAACCAGAAGCGGTTTGCTCTTGAGTCCTTCGATGCTCAGGTGGACCTTGTTGTGCCGGTCGACATCCGACTGCAGGTAGTGGTATACGAGGATCTCCGGCGAAAGTACATGGAGCTCTTCACAAAACCCATCCGACACAGCAACCCGAAGTTGTTCAAATGAGCGTGGTCATTCTAAAGAGCGGGTTTTTTATTGTAAAATTGGAATTCATGATAGATAGATCGCTCATGCATAGGATAATACGATGATCCGAGGTGAGTTCGAGTGTTTGCTGAAGGAGAATGTTGCATTGCGTGGGTTGCCCTCGGCTTAACAATCCCTTGAGCCGGCCAATGCTCAGAGGCAGGACGAGGCGTTGAGGAGTAACCCAGAGACGTTGTTTACTCTACCGGGTAAACATTAAATGTTTCATTGTCTGCAGGCGTTGCCAGAGCGAATCAAACACTACTTTAGTGCCGTTGAAGGTTAATGAACGATGTTGAAAATCCAGACCAAACGGGTCTATGACCCGGTGGAAAAGGAAGATGGGACGCGCATCCTGGTGGATCGCATATGGCCCCGGGGCATAACCAAGGAGCGACTGCAGGCCGATGTGTGGCTCAAGGATGCAGCCCCGAGCACGGCTCTGCGCAAATGGTTCGGCCACGATCGAGGACGCTGGGAGGTGTTTAAGGAGCGCTATTTTTCCGAGCTCGATGAAAATCGCCAGGTGATAGAGCAGCTCTTGACATTTTTGCAGGAAGGAACCGTTACCCTGCTTTTTTCGGCTCGCGACACCCGGTACAACCAGGCCGTTGCTTTGAAGGACTATCTGCTCTCGATACACAAGGACCGGCAAAGAACTGAGAAGCCATGACGCCGGGAGGGCTACACGGGGGCGGCGACCGAAGTCTCCCCAATATGCCGCCGTCAATGTTGGGTTTCACTGCGTTCAACCCAATCTACAGTCTACTGATGCGATAGCGGGGTTGCGAGCCGATCATTGCGCTGCAACCCCTGCGAACATCGTCAACCTTCCCAGGAAATGCAATCCTCGGGGCAGGTGGCAATGGCGTCCTCGATGCATTCCTCATCACCGCCCTCGGCAAGGATGACCCTGGCCTTTTCCGCTTCCTCATCCATTTCAAACACATCAGGGCATAGTTCGGCGCAGCTTCCACAACCGATACAGCATTCTTCGTCCAACAAAACTTTTCGTGCCATGCTTGCTCCTTTTCTGTTCGAGAGTACTTACTTCGTCTCCATTGCCTCACAAAAAATTTCTCAGGCCATGCCAACCGGGCCTACCCGCTGTTCACCATCGAATGTCGACTCGCAACGGTCCGCGCTTGCGCATGCGCCCAACGTCATTTGGCCGGGCGGCGGCATGCACTCGGCGGACAGCACCGGTTAGAGATGAAAATCGCCCGCTGCTTCGGGCTGATAGATAATTTCTTCGATCCGCATTTTTTTCACTCCCGCGGGTGCCGCCCACTCCACCGTATCTCCCACCTTGAAACCGATGAGGGCCGTGCCCATGGGGGCGAGGACGGATATTTTGTTCTGTCCGGCATCCGCATCGCCCGGAAAGACCAATTGATAGATCACATCCCTGCCGGTGTCCAGATCCGTCAGTCGCACCTTGCTGTTCATGGTCACAATATCCGCGGGGACGTTGGTCGGATCCACGACTTTTGCCCGGCGCAGTTCGTCATCCAGTTCTTCAAGGTACCTGGCATCGAGGGCACCCGGAGCATCTTCCAACATTTCGATCAACTTATTGAGTCGCTTGAAATCGAATTCCGTGACATAGATGGTTCTTTTCCTTGCCATAGTGTGTGTCTCCAGTAGATCGAAATAAATCCCAGTCAGGTGGTACGGGTAAACATTCTATCGGGCCCCGGCGCTGCACCCCCAAGGTAATCGGCGTATCGGCCGCCGGGCAGAATCACCCTACCTAAAATTCGTCTGAATTGCAAAGCCGAGTGCGAATCATCGGCTCCTTCAACACAATCCGCCGTCCCGTTGCTCGCTCCTTCCCGATTTCAACCCGGGCAGTGACTATGCCGGGTTGCGTACCTCGACCCAGCCTGCTTTTGGCCGTCCGGCCGGGCGATGAGCCGTGCACGATCGCACCGGCGCTTTTCGTCCAACAGTCCCAGAGAAGCATGGCTATTTTGGGCTTTTCTGAATATAATTGGAGCGGTTACGCCATATTGAACGTTTTCATGTTGCTCCGGGCGGTTTGCGCGGGAAGCCCCGGCGGCCGTCACAGACGATGGGGAAAAGAGTGAACAGGTCACCGCTGATCAACAACATGCAAGTGAAACTGATGCTGCTGTTCTTTGTGTTCGCGCTGGTGCCTCTGTGCTCAGTGGGAGCGCTTGCCATACGAACGGCGGAGGGGCTCATCCTGGACATGGCCACCAACCGCATTCGGCATATCGCAATGGACAAGGCGGCTTTGCTCGAGCGCTGGATTTACGAGCGCAAGGCCGACCTGGAAGTGATGGCAGGATCATCGATCCTGAGATCCATGGATGTCGGCGAGATCACCCCGTACCTGGAGCTGGTCAGGAACAAGTACCAGGTGTATGACCAGATTGCCGTGGCAGCGCGCAACGGTGACATCATCTGCCGAAGCTCGCGACATGCCGCGGAGCTGCCAAGGGAGAACCGTTCCACCCAAGCGCCAGTCGATGAACTCTACATGTCCGATATACGCCTGAGCCCCAACCGCAACGAGTCCTATTTTCTCATATCCGCGCCGTTGCTGGGAGACGCGGGTGATCCCAGGGGCGCTGTCAGTGCAACGGTAGGGACCGGCACCATCCTCTCGGTGGTGCTCCAGGTCTCTTTGGGCAAGACCGGAGAGTGCTACCTGGTGGATCGCAACGGCACGTTTCTCGCACACAAGGAACCTGAGAGAATTCTCCATGAAAACATTGCCCAGTTGGAAAGCTTCAAAAACATTTTCAACACACAAAAAGCCAGGATCACCTATATCGACTACCGGGGCATTGAGGTCATCGGCGCCTCGACCATGGTCGGAGGAACGGACTGGGCGCTGGTAGTGGAACAGGACAGTGAAGAAGCGTTTCGGCCGGTTGCCCAACTGCGGCGCACCATTGTTCTGGTCATCCTCCTGTCCGTCCTGGGTGCACTGGTCTCGGCATGGCTGCTCTCCCGCTACCTGGCCACCCCCATCCGCCGTCTGAGCGAAGCGGCCAATTCCCTTGCCGAAGGCGATTTCCAAAGGATCAACATCGAGACAACCGAGCGCCACGATGAAGTCGGTTTGCTTTATCGCGCCTTCGGCAAGATGGCCCGGCAGCTGCAGGACCGGCAGCAGAGACTGGAAGAGAGGGTGACCCGCAGGGAAGCCGAGCTCAAGGAAAGCGACGTGCGGCTCAAAGCCACCCAGCAGGCGGCCGCCCGCTCCCAGCAGCTGGCCTCCCTTGGCCAGCTTGCCGCGGGTGTGGCCCACGAAATTCGGACGCCCCTGACGTCTCTCAAGATGTTCCTGCAGTCCATCGAGAGTGAAATGGAAATTGCCAGCGAATTTGGGGAAGACTTCCAGGTGGCCATGGGCCAAATCCAGCGCATGGAGGCCACCATCAACCGCTTTCTTGACTTTGCCAGGCCCCAGACGCCGGTCTTCACGCAGGTGAGCGTAGCGGATCTGATCGAAGACTCGCTCCTGGTGGTAGGCCCGCGCGCAAAGCAGCAGGAAACGGTTGTCACCACACGCATAGCCGATTCCCTGCCGAGCATCAGGGGCGATAGAAAGCAGCTCGAGGAAGCTCTCTTGAACCTCCTGGTCAACGGCCTCGAAGCATTGAGCCTGCGTGGTGAGCTGAGCGTTTCGGCCGTCCACGAGATTGACCCGGGGAAAACCGCAGGGCGGGACTTCATTCGCATCGACGTGACGGATACGGGTCCTGGAATTGCCAAAGAGACCATCCCCTGCCTGTTCGATCCCTTTTTTACCACCAAGGCGACCGGCACGGGGCTGGGCCTCTCCATCGTGTACGCCACCCTCAGGCGGCATGGCGGAAGCGTCGCCGTCGAGAGCGGCGTCGGTCAGGGGGCCACCTTTTCGTTGTTCATTCCGGTGGAATTCGAAGGAATGCTGGAGGAAGATGGAAAAGATACTGATCGTTGACGATGATGAGGGCCTCGTTCATTTCCTCTCTCGCTTTTTTGCCAGGCAGGAATTCGACGTGCGCTCATGCCACAGCGGCACGGCTGCTCTGGAGCTGGTGACAGCGGATTCCTTCGACCTGATCCTGCTCGATTACAAAATGCCCGGGCGCAACGGGCTCGACCTCCTCAGAGAAATCCGCAAACTCCAGGTGAAAACCCCCGTCATCATGATGACCGCCTACGGCACGATGGATACGGCCATCGAGGCGATGAAGCTCGGGGCCTACGATTATCTGCTCAAGCCCTTCGATCGGAACGATCTGGACCGCCTCGTGAAAGACGCTCTCGAAGTGAACCGGCTGATGAAGGAGGTGGTCAGCTTTTCCCCCGCCGGGGCCGGGACGCCGCCGGATCCGCGGGGAGCGGTCAAGATCATTGGTCGCCACAAACGCATGCAGGAAGTGTACAAGCTCATCGGCCAGGTGGCCGCCAAGGATGTCACCATCCTCATCACGGGCGACTCGGGCACCGGCAAGGAACTGGTTGCACGGGCCATCTATCACCACAGCAGCAGAAAAGAGAAGCCGTTTCTGGCCGTCAACTGCGCCGCCATTCCCGAGACGCTCTTCGAGAGCGAGCTGTTCGGGCATGAACGGGGCGCCTTTACCGGCGCCGACCGCACGCACATCGGAAAATTTGAACGCTGCCACGGCGGCACCCTGTTTCTCGATGAAATCAGCGAAATGCCGCTCTCGACTCAAGCCAAGCTGCTGCGCGTGCTCCAGCACGGGGAATTCGAGCGGGTCGGCGGGTCTCAGACCATCAAAGTCGATGCGAGGATCATCGCAGCGACCAACAAAAATCTTGAAAAGGAGGTCCAACAGAACCGCTTCCGCGAAGACCTTTACTGGAGACTGCAGATCATTTCGATCCACCTTCCGCGACTCAGGGACCGCGCAGAAGACATCCCCGCCCTGGTGGACTATTTTGTCAACCGTTTCAGTGCCGAGTACCAGACCCCCATCAGGCGCATCGAAGCCGCCGCCCTTACCCGGCTTCAATCCCACTCCTGGCCGGGCAACGTGCGGGAGCTGGAAAATACCATCAGACGCGCTGTGCTGCTCTCCTCCGGGGATGTCATCCTGGAAGAGCACCTGAGGTTTGACGCGGCTTGCCAGGGTTCACCCGCCGGTGCAACGGGCGACGACCTATGGGACAGGATCGAGCGCAAGCTCGACGAGCTGGTTCCCGACCTCCTGCAGATGTGCGCCGAAAGAATGCACGAGGGCATCATCGATGCGCTGGAAAAGAAGCTCCTGTCCAAAGTGCTCGCCCAGTGTGGTTACAACCAGGTGAAGGCGGCCAAATTCCTGGGCATCAGCCGCAATACTCTGAGACACCGCATGAAGAAGTTCGATCTCCTACCACCATCCGATTAGGCCGCCCTCGGCTGCTGTATTTTCAGCACAGCTGTGCAAAATTTGAGCAGCACGGCGTTTGGCAAGAGAATTTTTTCTCCCCCTCACCCCGACCCTCTCCCCCCCCCGCACGGGGAGAGGGCGCGTTATTTGAATTCAGCTCCTTGCACGGCACGGTTATTGCTCAACTGGATCGGGTGCACCGACGTGGAATTCATAACTACAAGCACTGGACGTCACAGCATGATGAAACATCAATCGGAGATGGAAGTCTGGAGCAGCCGCACGCAAGCCATGGATCAGGAAATCCGGCGCGCCAACGCCAGATTGAGGCATTTCCGGGGAGTTGCAGCCAGCGTGATGGGCGATGCCCTGGATCTCTGGCGGGAAATCTGGGCTGACCTGCAGGACCCGGTTTCATGCGAAGAGATATTGGCGGGTGAGAGCGGCGCCAACAGCGTTATGCCTGAGGCCGAGCGCCGCCTGCTGCTGGACAAGCTGCACCTGCTCGGAATCCGCATCGATTACGCCAAACGGCTCTGTGAGGGAGCCATCGGCAACCCATCACATGAGGAAGGAGAAGAATGACCATGACCAAACAGCTCAGGATTGTCTCTGCAAACGGACAGGAAAAACCATCCCGGGTTTTGCGGCCGGAGCAAAAGTTCAAACATTTCCGCAACGTCACAGGGGCTGTCCTGCAGGATGCCCAGGACACCTGGGGAGAGCTGTGGGAAGAGCTGCAGGGGGCGGTGGTTGACGGTGTACTGGTCCTTTCCGACGGCAAACAGGGGCATCAACCCAAATGCGGATGGCCTCAATTCCTGGAAAAAATGTGGATCTTGAAGCATCAGCTGGACTACGCCAGCCGGTTCTGCCGGGAAACAATCGGGTGAAACCGCCGGCCTGGAGGCATCGCGGCGGAATGACTTAAAGCCGGTGTTCCCGGACCAGCTCCTGGAGATCCATTGACGCATCGTTAACCAATGTACACATGGGAGGAAAACCGAAAATGTCAGGCAATAACAACCACAGCAACCCTTTCAAAATTGCTCAACAACAGATCAACGACTGCGCTGATATCCTCAAGTTGAACCACAGCACACGCGAGGTACTGCTGCGCCCCATGCGCGAATTCCATGTCCATTTTCCGGTCCGTATGGATGACGGAACCACGCGGATCTTTCAGGGATTCCGGGTGCAGTACAACGATGCCAAAGGCCCCACCAAGGGCGGCATACGCTTCCATCCGGAGGAAACCATAGACACGGTGCGCGCGCTGGCCGCCTGGATGACCTGGAAATGCGCCCTGCTGGATCTGCCCCTGGGGGGCGGCAAGGGCGGAGTCATCTGCAACCCCAAGGAGCTTTCGCGTTTCGAACTCGAACGTATCAGCCGCGGTTACATCAAGGCGATCGGTGCCTTTATCGGTCCCGACAAGGACATCCCCGCGCCCGATGTCTACACCAACCCGCAGATCATGGCCTGGATGGTGGACGAATATTCTTCCATCGTAGGCAAGAATCAGTTCGGGGTCATCACCGGCAAGCCCCTCTCCCTGGGAGGCTCTCCGGGGCGCGGGGACGCCACCGCCAGGGGAGGCATGTACGCGCTGCGCGAGGCCGCACAGCGCCTGGGTATCGACCTGGGCAAGGCGACCATGGCGATCCAGGGCTACGGCAATGCCGGCTGCTATGCAGCCAGTCTGGCCGAAGCCATGTTCGGCTCAAAGGTTGTGGCGGTGTGCGACTCGCGGGGTGCCGTCACCTGCCGCAACGGCATTTGCATTCCGCGAGTGAACGAGCACAAGCAGAAGACATCGTCGGTGGTGAGCTGTGAGGGGACCGAGTGCGTCAGCAACGACGAACTCCTCGCCTTGGATGTGGATGTGCTGGTGCTGGCCGCCCTGGAGAGCTCCGTTACGGAAAGGAATGTCGACCAGGTCAAGGCCAGGATCATCGTCGAGCTGGCCAACGGTCCGACCACGCCGGAAGCCGACGAGGTCCTCCACCGGAAGGGAATTCATGTGATTCCGGATTTTCTCTGTAACGCCGGAGGTGTCACGGTTTCTTACTTCGAGATGGTGCAAAACGCCTACATGTATTATTGGGATGAGAATGAAGTGCACGAAAAGCTCGATAAGCGCATGACCAAGGCGTATCATGAGGTGCTCAATAGCGCGGAAAAGTATGCCATCAACATGCGTAAAGCCGCCTACGTGGTAGCGGTAGCGCGCGTGGTGGAAGCTATGAAGCTGCGCGGCTGGGTTTAGCTTCCATCGGCTCCAGGAAGAATCAAGGGGCGCGGGCAAACGATAAAACGGCAGGGGCCATGATCAGCAGTGGAATACCAGCGCTCGACAAGGTCATCGAGGGGCTGCGCAGCGGCGATAACGTGGTCTGGCAGGTGGACGGCCTGGGCAACTATCTGCGGGTGGTGCACCCCTTCGTGAAACAGGCCCTCGAGGAGCACCGCACGGTGGTCTATGTGCGGTTTGCTCCCGAGTGGAGCATCCTGCATCGAACGCCCGGACTGACCTATGAAGAGGTCGATCCGAGCCACGGGTTTGATTCTTTCAGCGCCCAGGTGAATCACATCATCGAGGAGAACGGCACCGGCGCATTCTATGTTTTCGACAATCTTTCCTCGCTGGTCACTGAATGGGCCACGGATGAACTGCTCGCCAATTTTTTCCAAGTCACATGCCCCTATCTGCACGAACTGGAAACCGTCGCCTATTTCGCACTCACCCGCGGGCGCCACTCGCACCGGGCGGTCGCTCGCATTCGCGACACCACGCAGGTATTGATCGATCTCTACCACGCCAGGGGGGAGCTCTACGTTCATCCCCTGAAAGTGTGGGACCGCTACTCCTCAGAGATGTTTCTACCCCACCGCTTTGCCGGAACATCCCTCACTCCGGTTCTGCAAAGCGGCGACGCATCCACCATATCCCTCACGGCGAGGAAGCCGCCCCTGCGGGTCAAGGCCGACTCGATCGCCCCCTGGGACAGCATTCTGAGAAAACTTGCCCAGTACAGCGATGACGAACTGACGCACCTGGCGGCAACAACGGAAATTCAGGCGCTCAAGCAGGAACTGTCGCAGATGATCATCGGGGGCGATCCGGAATTCAAACGCCTCTCGGACGAATACCTCAGCCTGCAGGATCTGCTCGAAATCCGCAACCGCATCATCGGCTCCGGCCGCATCGGCGGCAAGGCGGCAGGCATGCTCCTGGCCCGCCGGATCCTGTTGAAGAGCCCGGGCACCACAAATTTCGCAAACATCCTGGAGGAACACGATTCCTTCTACATCGGTTCCGACGTCTTTTTCACCTTCCTGGTCAACAACGGTCTGTTCCGGCTGAGACTGCGGCTGACCAGAAATTCGCAGATTTCCGGCGAGGAATTCGACCGGGTCGAGGAGCGCTTTCTCGAGGGCGGCTTCCCGGATGAAATCATGGAGCAGTTCAAAGATCTGCTCGATTATTTCGGCCAGGCACCCATCATCGTACGTTCCAGCAGCCTGCTCGAGGACGGGTTCGGCAATGCCTTTGCGGGTAAGTACCGCAGTGAATTCTGCGCCAACCAGGGCAATCCCGAAGCCAGAATGCAGGCGTTTCTGCGAGCGGTAAAGCTGGTCTACGCCAGTGCCGTCAATCCGGACGCCCTTGCCTACCGGAGGGAGCGGGGCCTCGGGGAAGCGGACGAGCAGATGGCCATCCTGGTGCAGCGCGTGTCCGGATCACGCTATCGCAGCTTTTTCTTCCCAACCCTGGCGGGGGTCGCTTTCTCTCGCAATCTCTACCGCTGGACCGATCGCATCGATCCAAAGCAGGGCATCGTGAGGCTGGTTTTCGGCTTGGGCACTCGCGCGGTCAACCGGGTGGGAGGCGATTATCCGAGGTTGGTCGCGGTAAGCCATCCGCTCCTGCGGCCCGAAGTCGGATCGAAAATTGCCTTTTACTCGCAACACGAGGTGGATGTTTTGGATCTCGCCGCAAATGAATTCCGCAGCGTGACTTTGAACGAGGTCTTCGGCGCGGGTGATTATCCCCACCTGGAGCTGCTTGTCTCCACCCTGCAGGACGGCTTCATCAGCGATCCCGAGGGAATCCACATGAATGCTCCGGCACGCTTGATCATCACTTTCAACAACCTTTTGGCTCACACCAAGTTCATGCCGCTGATGAAAGAGTTTCTGGCCAAGCTGGAAGCCGCTTACGGCTATCCGGTCGACACCGAGTTCACGGCCTCCTGCTCCCCCGGCAAAATCAGGCTCAATCTCGTTCAGTGCCGTCCCATGCGAGTTCCCGGTGGAAGCGCAAGCGTCCTTTTGCCGGCGCGCGTTCCCAGAGAGTTGGTGCTGTTCAGGGCCACCCGCACTATCTCGGGTGGTACGGTGAGCCGCATCAAATACATCATTTACGTCGACCCTAAAGCCTACGCCGTCAAGGCGCCCCTCGAGATAAAACAGCAAATAGGCCGGATCATCGGCCGGCTCAACCGGCATCCGGACATTGTACGGGACCGGGTCATCATGATGGGGCCGGGCCGATGGGGCAGCTCCAACATCATGCTGGGGGTCAACACCACCTATGCCGATATCAACCATGCCTCCGTCCTGGTGGAGATTGCCCGCGAGGAGGCCGGCCATGTTCCGGACGTCTCGTTCGGGACCCATTTTTTCCTCGACCTGGTGGAATCCCGAATCATTTATCTGCCACTCTATCCCGACGATCCGCAGGCGCATTTCAATGCACCCTTTTTTGCCTCGTCGTCCAACAGCCTTGGGCGCTTTGTGAGTCATCCCGAACGGTTCGAGGAATTCATCAAGCTCATCGACGTTCCCCTGGCGGCCGACGGGAGGTATGCGCAGGTGGCGGCCGATCCCCACAGCGGCAAAGCCATCTGCTTGCTCCACGCGGATTAATGCGGCTGTGAGGCTAATCGCCGGCACTTTGCGACGGCTTGCCGGCGGGCTTGAGCCAATTTTGCTGGTACCAGCCGGCGATCCTGGAAGCTCGTTGGAACAAAAACACACCGATGAAGGCGGTCACCAGAATATAAATGCCGCTGAAAATGCGCAGTTGCGGGATGGCCAGACTGGCGATGATGGCCGAGAATTCCCCGCGCTGCACCAGGGAAAAAGCGGCCCGGCATGAGACCTTCCTGCTCAACCCGAACAGCCGGCCGCCCACAAATCCGGTCAGCACCTTGCCCACTACCGCCCAGACCACCAGCAGCACCATCAGGGGAATGAACGGCACACCCTCGCCCAACGATATGGTGGTGCCAAACCAGAAAAAGAAAAATGGCAGGGTGATGTCCCGCACGGGGAGCATGAGGTGCTCCACTTCCGAAGACCTGCCCGTTTCAGACAACATCATGCCCGCAAGAAAGGCCCCGAGTATTTCCGACAAACCCAGGACCATTGCCACACCCGCATAGGCCAGAGCAATTCCTGTCGTCAGCAGGGCCATGAAATCCCTCTCCAGGTGGCGGGCAATGAAGTTATCCAGCCGCCTGAAAGCGTAATGCCCGATCAGAATAGCCCCCACCATCAACAAGACGATTTTCAAGAACAACAGGGCGACGAAACCCAGGCTCATCTCGTCCCCGTTTTGTGCGCCGGCAATGAAGGAGACCAGCACCGGGGCCACCAGATCTTCAAAAATCAGGAGAGCCAGGATGAATTCCGTTTCCGGGTTGGCCAGCCGTTTTTGCTCCTCCAGCATCTTGGCGGAAATGGAGGAACTGGTGGCGTAAGCAACCGCACCGAGCACCAGCGCCGCCATGGGACTCAACCCGAACAACAGTGCGAGTCCGGCAGCGCCACCGAGATTCAGCACCACATCAAGCAGACCGGCCGACCAGATGTTCCGGGAAATTTCCATCATCCTGGCCAGCGGAAACTCCAGCCCGAGAATGAAAAACAGCAGGACGATGCCGATTTCCCCGGTAATATGAATCGCTTTGCTCTCCGGGAAAAACACGGCGATTGCCACGCCCAGGGCAATATAGACAAGCACCGAAGGGTAGCGCAATTTCTGGGAAGTGAAGCTGACCAGAAAAAAGGTGCAGAGAATCAGACCGGCCAGGAGCAAAAAGGGCAGTTTGAGCATGGGATTGTTCCTCGATCACCGCTGCAGTCGAGTTCCATTTTGAGCGGAATTCTGACGTTACCATCTTGGTCATGTTTGACACAGGGACTCCAGGGTCCTGGTCTGATCCCGCGTGCCGATGGACATGAGGATGTCTCCAGGCAGAATCACTTCATCAACATCGGGGCTGCCGATCATTCGGTCTCCCCGCTGGATGGCGATGACGGTCGACCCGGTGCGCGAGCGGATTTGGGACTCGAGGATCGATTTCCCGGCCAGGCAACTGCCGGGTTGCACCTTCAGCCAATCCACGCGGATACTCTTGAGAAGCAGCTCGAGGCGGTCATCGGCCACCGGCTGGTAGTCCACCCCGAGCAGGATCGTGCCGAGCTGGCGGGCCTCTTCGTCACTGAAATGGATGTTGAAGTCCGGCTCGTCCCGGTCCGAATCCTGGAAATAGTAGACTTCGCGATGTCCGTGGTGATGGATGACGATGACTACCCTGGCCCCTTCGGCCGTCTCCATGGCGTAGCTCTTTCCAATGCCGGGCAAATCCGAGGTCTTTACCTTCATGCAGCATTTCTCCTTCAAGTGACTCGCGTCACAGCGTCTTCTTTTCGCTCACAAACTCGCTCTCGCGCGTTTATTTATGTTCCATCATGGTCCTGATTTTGGTCGCCAGATCCTGCATGGAAAAAGGCTTTGCGATGAAGTGCACACCGGCCTCCAGCACCCCGTGGTGGGCGATGCTGTTGGCCGTATAGCCGGACATGAAAAGCACTCTCAGGTTGGGGTAACGCGACTGCAGCTGTTCGGCCAACGCGCGCCCGCTCATCTCCGGCATCACCACATCGGTGATCAACAGCTCTACTTCGCCCGCGTGTTCTTCAGCCATCCGCATCGCCCGCCCCGGCACGTTCGCCGTCAGCACGCGGAAGCCCAACCGTTCCAGCATGACCCGGGTCATTTCCATCATCGCCGCCTCATCCTCCACCAGCAGCACCATCTCACCACGGCCGTGCCAGACCGGCTCAACGCTTTGCGCTGCCTGGATGTCTGCCAGGCCCTCATGGCGCGGCAGGTAGATTTTGAAAGTCGTACCTTTTCCCGGTTCGCTGTAGACATTGATGCAGCCGTTGTTCTGCCGCACAATGCCATACACCGTCGCCAGCCCGAGACCGGTACCCTGATGTGCCTCCTTGGTGGTGAAAAACGGCTCGAAGATATTTTCCAGCGTTTCCCTGTCCATGCCGCAACCGCTGTCGCTCACGGCCAAAAGCACGTAATCGCCGGGAACAAAACCGGCATGTACGGTGCAGTAGTCGGTATCGATGTGGACATTCTCGGTTTCGATGGTCAAACCGCCGACTCCGGAAATGGCATCGCGGGCGTTGACACATAAATTGGCGAGAATCTGGTCGACCTGCACCGGATCAATTTTCACCCGCCACAGGCCGGAGGACGGCAGCCACACCAGGTCAATGTCTTCGCCGATGAGCCGACGCAGCATTTTGAGCATGCTTTCCACGACGGCATTCAGATCAAGCACCTGGGGCGCCACCGTCTGCTGGCGGGCGAAGGTGAGCAGCTGTCGGGTGATGCCCGCCGAACGTTCGGCAGCTTTAAGAATCTCTTCCAGGTGGATGCGCGCCGGGTTTGTCCGATCGATCATCATGAGCAGCAGTTCGGCATAGCCCATGATCACGCCGAGCATATTGTTGTAGTCATGGGCCACTCCACCTGCCAGCCGTCCCACCGATTCAAGCTTTTGCGCCTGCAGAAGCTGCCTTTGCAGGGAATGCCGCTCGTATTCTGATTTTTCGCGCACTTGGGCCATTCTTAAGGCGTTCAGGGCATAAGAAAAATCTTCCCCGATTTCAGCAAACAGACTTTGTTCCTCCGGATCAGCACCCAATCCCTGCTCGAGGGCTGCAACCAGGTAGCCGAAGGTCACACCGTCATGCACCAGGCGTACAGACAGAGAATCCGTCTGGGCACATTGAGCCGCTATGGAACAGAGACGGCACACCACCAGCCTGTTTTCCACTGCCACAACCTTTGTCGTGCTGCGGGCGGCGCGGCAGCAGGACGGCAGTTCACCCCGTTCGAGCATGCCGTCAAAAGGATCCAATGCCTCTCCCAGGCCCTCTCCTGCCCACTCGACAGGATGGTCCTGGTCATCGGTCAGGATAATCACCGCACTGGCGTAGCCGCGATTTTCCACCAACAGCCGGCAGCCTTCATGGATCAGCGTTTTGACATCGCGGCCGCGAACGATCAGCTGGTTAACCCGCCGGATCGCCCACAACACCCTGTTGAGATGTGCGATGCGCTGCTCCGACCGGTTGCGCTCGGTGACATCCCGGCACACGCAAAAGATCAGCTTTTCTCCAGCGATTACGGCCCCGTTGGTGCTGATCTCAACCTCGAAGCAAGTACCATCCTTGCGCCGGTGACGGGTCTCGAGGGTATCACCCGCATCCCCCACCGAGCGAACCATCTGGAGCAAATGCTCGCGCGTCCACTGGTCGTCCCAGTCCCACACATGGAGCTGCGCCACTTCTTCGGCGGAATAGCCAAGCATCTCACAGAATCGGCGGTTGGCTTCGTACACCTTGCCGTTCTGGTCCAACACTACAATTCCGTCGCGCGATTCATCCACCAAAATGCGCCGCCGCATGGCTTCATCCTTGAGGGCATCTTCATTGCGTCGGCGCTCGGTGACGTCGGTGATGAAGCCCTCGAGCATCAGTTCACCACCCCGCACAGGGGGTACGACACGGCCCTTCTCCCACACCCATTTGCGGTCGCCGCCTTTGGTCACAATCCGATATTCCAGGGTGAACGGCGCATCGGCGTGCAGCGCATGCTGCACCTGCTCCCAGACATACCGCCGGTCATCCGGGTGGATGATTTCATTGTAGGACACAGCGTGGTCACGAGTCATTTCCTCGGCATCGTACCCCGTCAGTTCACGGCAACCGTCACTCACAAAGTGCATCGTCCAATGACTGTCGTTGCGGCATTGATAGGCCATGCCGGGCAGGTTGCCCAACAGGGTTGCCATCTGCCGTTCACTCTCCTGCAGCTGTGCCGTGCGCCGCGTCACCTGCTTGCGCAGCGACCACGACCAGAGAAAGAACGCCAGCAAAGCCAGGAGCAGCGGGGCCAGCACCATCAAAGAATAGCGCATAGCCGTGATCAGGGAGGGGGGTTCGTCCTGGTAGATTCCCAGCCATTTCTCCTTGATTCGCAGGTAATCGCCCGTTTGCCTGAGGATCTCCAGCCCTTCGCTGAAGGACGCTAAAAGGGCGGTGTGACCGTTTAACACGGCGTAACAGTATTTTGCCGAGAGCAGTGGCTGGGAGCCCAACACGAGATTCGTCCATCCGTGCTTTTCCATGAAATAGAGGGCACTGACTCGCACCGCCAGGCCACAGTCGTGTTTCCCCTGCGCCAGTTCCTTGAGCACTTCCTCCTGGGTTTCGACAAACGTTACCTGATCGGCAAGCCCCTTTTCGACCAGCAGATCATAAATAACATCGCCATGTTGCACCACGATCCGTTTGCCTTTCAGCTGAGCGATGTCGGCCGGCGGAGCGCCATCATCCCTGCGCACCACGCTGACATAATGGTTTGCCAGATAAGGCGGCGTAAAATCAAACCTGAGGTCGCGCTCTGGAGAATAAAACATGCCTTGTATGACATCGATCTCGCCCTGTTCCAAACCCTGGAGGATCTGCGCCCAGGGGCCCAGGCGCATCTCGATGTCAAGGCCCAGCTCGTTGGCGATGGCGCGCGTGAGCTCAACGGTAAAACCCGTCGGTCGCCCGTTGTCGTCGAGGTATTCATAGGGGGGATAATGGTGATCGCCGCCGATCACGATGCGCCGCTGCGTCGGCAGCTCGAGGGCCGCAAACCATTTGGCGTGGAGGTGTTGATAGGTGCCATCCGCCATCACCAGGGCCAACCCTTCATTGAGTAGGGCCAGGGTATCCCGGTCCCCTTCCTTGACGGCAAAGCAAAAGTCCTGGCGGAACCCCTCGATGGGTTTACTGACTATTTTCAAGTTGGTGAATTTGTTTTCCTGGATCAGCCGCAGGGCCACCAGCCGCTGAATGACCACGGCGTCACAGAGCCCCTGAGAAAGCTCGCGCAGAGCCTCATGGAAGGTGACAGTGGTGTGGATCTCGATGCCCCGATCTTCCCTGCGCAGAAACTCTTCGGCGTTGTCTCCCTTCATCACGGCGACCCGCCGCCCCTCGAGATCTTCCAAATTCCCGATATCGGTCGTCCCCTCACGCACGACGACGGCACCGTGCAGGGACATGTAGGGAAAGGTGAAATCAAAAATGGGTTCCCGTTCGGGCCTCCTCCCGACCAGCGGCAAAGCCTGCACTTCACCCCGTTCCAGCCAGCCTCGCACCTCCGCCCACGACCCCATGCGCAGGGTGACATCGCGCCCCATGGCAGCCAGCGCAGCTCTGAGCAGCTCAACGGAAAAACCGGTGGCGCGCCCCTTGGCGTCGGCAAAAGAAAACGGCGGGTAGGCAATCTCTGCGGCGGAAACAATGGGCGGGGCGGCCGCTGCAGCACCCTGAGCGGCAGTCGCCCGGCAAACCCAGACGAGCGTCATGACGATCAGGCTGAGGGGAAAAATTACGGCGAGGGGACGGATAAAGGACCGAAACCAACGATCAGCACACATCTTCCAGGTTCCTTTCCCGCTATTGCATTGCATTTTGACCCGTGTTGGGAGTATGATCCGGCGCAAATATTGGAGTTCGTCGAGCCTTTTGCAGGAGGCTCCGCCATTATTGAATGTCAAAATGTGGTTAAGCAGATACAGGTGGAAAGGAGCATCTCAGTCCCACCTTACAGGTGGCATATTATACGTTTTATTGTTTGAGTCAAGCAACACCGAAGGCAGCTGCAGCGGATGGCTCGTTCTGAATGGAAAACTTATGTGGAGGCATTGCGATCATGTGGAACTCGAAGAGAAGATGTTTTACCAAGCTGATTTTGATACTGTTGAGCGGATTGATACTTACCCTCACGCCGGCCTGGCTGGTTCAATCAGTATGGGCGGCCGAACAGCCCAAACCCGAGCCGGCCACTACCGTTAGCCCGGAAATTCCGCCAAAACAGCTTCAGCATCTGGTCACCCCGCTCACCCTGGACGACCTCAAAGTGGAGGTCGACGGATGGATTGGGGTATTGAAGCAACACGCATCCTTGATCAGCCAAAAGAAAATCGAGGCAATGAAGGCAGAGGGAGAAGCCAAGGCAAAGCTGCTGGACGAGGTCAACAAGCTGCAGGAACAACAGACCGCATTGATCGATCGAGCGAAGGTGGTGGTCGAAGAGTTGAGAGCCAAAGGCGGAGAGGTGGCCAACTACGACAAATATCTCAAGGCCCTGTCGGGCATCAAGGTGGATATGACCGACGCCGGTGGCTCCTGGAAACTAGTGCGGGGCTGGCTGACTTCCAAGGAAGGTGGTATCCGTTGGCTCAAGAATCTCATTTTATTCATCGTGACCCTCGTCGTTTTCATCATCTTGTCCAGGATCCTGGGTTCGGCCACCCGGAGAGCAGTAGTGAAATTGAAAGGCGTGTCCGAACTTCTCAAGGATTTCATGGTCAATGTAGTCCACAAGCTCGTTTTTCTCATTGGCCTGGTGGTTGCGCTGTCCATGCTGGAAATAAACGTCGGACCATTCCTGGCTGCCATTGGAGCCGTCGGCTTCATCGTGGGCTTTGCTTTGCAGGGGACCTTGAGTAACTTTGCCGCCGGTTTCATGATCCTGCTGTATCGACCTTACGATATCGGGGACTATGTCAACGTTGCAGGAATCAGCGGCACAGTATCCGTCATGACACTGGTTTCCACCACACTGACCCTGCCGGACAACCAGACCGTGGTCATACCGAACAACTCGATCTGGGGAGGGATCATTACCAATGTGACCGGATCGGAAACCCGCCGGATCGACATGGTCTTCGGGATCGGCTATGAGGACGATATCAGCAAGGCACAAAGGATTTTGGAGGAGGTCGTCAAGGATCATCCTCTGGTGCTTCCCTTTCCTGAACCCGTTATCCGCGTCAATGAACTGGCGGATTCGTCCGTCAACTTTATCTGCCGCCCCTGGGTCAAGACGGAAGATTACTGGACCACCTACTGGGACCTCACCAGACAGGTGAAAGAAGAATTTGACCGCAACGGAATCAGCATTCCTTTTCCACAGCGCGAAGTTCATTTGCGCCAGTTGGTCGAGGTCAAGCAGGGCAGTGCCGAGTGAGCTGCAACTATTATAGTGTTTAAGGAAATGATTTTCGCTTTCAAGTAGGCTGGGTTGAGTCACGAAGCCAACAAAATAAGCGTTGGGTTTCGTCATGCGGAACGCGTGACTCAACCCAACCTGCGCCAAAAACATTATCTTGGAAGCTAACCATGGGTGACTCGGCCAGAGGGATCCCGGGCAGGATTGATTTTGTGGCATCTGGGGGGGACGTTGCACTTTTTTTTGCTTTTATATGCGGAGCGTATGCTTTAAATATGGAAGTGAGGCGCCTCGACGGTTGATTCCTGACTATCGAATGTGTCGCCGTGAAGCTGCCGGGCAGCACGGAGCTACCTGGCCGGTGATGAACAAATCAAAAAGGAGGAGCATTATGAAGCGAAAGTTGATTTGTGTTTTATTGGCAGTGGGTCTACTGATGCCCACCCTGGCAGCTGCAGCGGACCAGGAAGATTTCATGGTCGACTCGACGGACGATATTGTCAATCTGTGCACCACTCCCATCGATGATCCAATGTACACTGCGGCCATTCACTTTTGCCACGGCTATCTGGTGGGTGCCTATGCCTACTACGATGCACTCGCCTCGGGACCGGAAGGGGTGCGCCTGGTGTGCTTTTCCGACCCTGTCCCTTCACGCAACGAGATCATCGGCATGTATATAGACTGGGCAAAGACTCATCCGGAACATATGAACGAGGCGCCGGTGGATAGCCTGTTCATGTTCTTGACCGAAAAGTGGCCCTGCAGCGAATAACAACCGCAAATAAGAGGAGCAGAATATGAGGAAGATCGCCCTTGTATCGATTTTGGTCTTAAGCCTCGCCCTGATGGGCTGTGCCGGCATGTCGGACACGCAACAACGCACCCTGAGCGGCGGCGCTATGGGCGCTGCCGGTGGTGCCGTCATTGGGGCTCTTGCAGGCAATGCCGGCCTGGGCGCCGCCATAGGCGGTGCGGCTGGTGCCGCCGGCGGCTTTCTTTACGGCAAACATAAAGAAAGCAACCAGAGGGCGTATGAGCAGGGCTACCAGGCGGGCCGGCAAACCAAGTAACCGGCTGGTCCTGCTGTGACCCAGCACCATCGCCTTTGATGTCCCCTGGGAGCTTGTCCGAAAATTGGCTCCTCGCCTCCGTTCGTCGTGCCGGTGCATTCCTGCCGGGGCTGCAGGCATCCAGCGTTCATGCGCTTCCCTGGATTCCGCGATCGGCCTCGAAACGGCGGATTCGACGCCTTCTCGGACAAGCTCCCAGCCGCCCCAAATGCGGCCGGGCGTTCATAAGCCCGTATCATCGAGCCGCACAAAAAGCCCAGCCTGCACATAGATCATACAACACCCCGCCTTGATTCCGCCTTCCGCCCTCCGCCTAAAACTTTTCGGGCGCGCTCCATCAGCGCCTGCTCCTGTAGAATCATCTCTTGTCGTGCTTTCCTGCAGGGGCCTTGAGTAATTGAAATTTCATGTGCCTGGAGGATGGCTTGGCGATCATCTCAAAGTTGCTCTGCACCCTCACTCCAAGCCTCTCCCTCGAAACATAGGGTGTCCATCAAACATTGGCCGTCAATGCCGATTGATGGGCACGCGACCCGGGTCACCGACGAAAGGCAGGACAATGAGCCGCAGCAGCGTCAATCCTTTGGGGTCACGGAATTGGGAGAGGCCGATGGTCATGTCCGCATGGCCTCTTTGCGGCTGGTCGGTGTAAGTGCCGAACAGTCTGTCCCACCAGGGCAGATTGAAGCCGTAATTGCTGTTGGTCTCGCGGATGATCACCGAATGGTGCACCCGGTGCATGTCGGGGGTGACCACCAGGAGCCGCAGCAGCCGGTCGACAAAGAGCGGCAAACGCATGTTGCTGTGATTGAACATGGACGTGGCATTGAGGGCCACTTCGAAGATGAGCACCGCCAGGGCGGGCGGTCCCAGGGCCATCACCGCCGTGAGCTTGATGGCCATGGAAGCGGCGATCTCGATGGGGTGAAAGCGCAGGCCGGTGGTGACGTCAAAATCAAGATCTGCGTGGTGCATCATGTGCAGCCGCCAGAGGGTCGGGATCGCGTGGAACAAAACGTGCTGAATGTAGATGACGAAATCCAGCACGATCACCCCGATGGCCACCTCCAGCCAGTAGGGAAGTGCCAGGATATTCAACAGCCCCCACTGCCGTTGGGAGGCGAGCACGGCCAGTGCCACCGGTAAAATCGGGAACATGATGCGCACCACAAGCGGGTTGAGGGCGATGATCACCAGGTTGGTGAACCATCGACCGGCCTTCGAGGTGGTCAAAGGTCGCCGCGGCATTAGAATTTCACCGAGGGCGACCAGGATGAAAATCCCCGAGAAGAACCCCAGGCGTATTGCCGTTTCATGGTGCATAAGGCGCAACCTTCTCTTGCTTGGCTGCCGGCGGCAACCGGCCAAGCGGCCGGCGCTCCGCCGAAAAAGTTGTTAACGGCTTGAGCCGTACGCTTCACTGCCCTAAAAGCTGAGCACCCTATCCGCTTCTCTGGACAGCTCATAGAGGTCGTCCATCCAGCCAATGGGGCACGTGCTTGATCCCACCAGACCGTGGGATTTCATGCACACCCCTCAAACATAAAAATCGCCGTCAAATTGCTGAACCTGTTCCATGACGTTGAACTGTTCACTGCTGCTCTGCTCAAAAAGCACGCCCCTGCCGAGCATGAATACCGAAACTTCGTCGCCCTTCTTGACGCCCACATTGGCCAACCTCATGGCATTGTAGATCGTTTCCGCCTCATCTGTTGAAATAATGACGAGAAGCTTCATGCAACCTCCTCTCTTTGTGGGAACATTGCGGTTACCTCAGCCCATCCGATTCGGCCGCCCGCGGGATCGTGTCGTTGGATTGCGCTCCGACCAAATCAGACCACGTAACGGCGGATGGCCGCTTCCAGCTCTTCTTCGCCGAGACCGCCGCCTTGCACAATGACCTCATCGCCGATCATGACGGCCGGCGCCGCCGGCAATCCTGTTCGCTTATAGTCCTCACTCTGATAAGCCTCTTTTGTCCTGGCGATGATCTCGACCGCAACCCCGTATTTTTCCCCCAGCCTGGGGACCATCTGCTTGAAATGGTTTCAGGTCCTGCCCGCAGGTTCGTTGGCAAAAACTCGCATCGTCGGCATGATAACAGCTCCATTCCTGTTGTCTCCAAAAATTAACAAATCCCTAACTTCCCAACCTATTGACCTGTTTCACAACATCCTCCGAGGGGGCTGCCGAGGGACGCCGAGGCCGTGTACGACCCACACTCCGACCCGCATCACCCAGGGAAAAGCCCCCCTCACCCTTGTCTATAATTTCCCCTCGCGACCCAGCTTGGACAGGAGAAACGTTGCCCCTCTGAGGGAGAGTCCGGTCTTTTCGGCGAGCTGCGCCGGATCGAGGGGGCCGTGCTCACTCACGAGCCAGACGATTTCCTCCTCCAGTTCTTCGAGCCAGTCCTCGAACAGCACCAGCAGGTCCGGATCGGTCATAGCCATCAACTGTTTTGACTGGGCCACCTTATCCACCAGCCTTTGACACATCTTCGTGGGGTCGACACCTTCGCCCATGCACTCGGCCAGTCACAGGTGGACCAGGCTCGACACCTTGTCGTCCCGCGATTCCCCCATGAGGTCCCAGAGAAATTGTGCTCGCGCCTCTCCACCCAGGCGGGAGAAGAGGACCTCCAAGACACCGGCAATTTCCTCCAATGCTTTTTGCGGATCCATGCGGTCGACTATCCCCAGGATCTCGTCCGTATGGATTCTGATTACCTTGCCCATAACTCAAAACGTCTTCCTGGCAGCCAACAGGTCCGTCGCCACGATACTCAAAGTTTGAATGACGTCGAGGATTCTCGAGTCCGCCAGTTGGTAGTAGATAAACGGGCCATTGCGCTCGATGGTGACCAGCAGTGAGCGCTTCAATTCTTTCAAATGATGGGAGACAAGGGGTTGGGAAAGACCGAGCTCCTCGACAATGCTCGATACCGATCTCTTGCCTTTGCTCACGCTGAGAAGAATGCGCAGCCGGTTCTCATCCGAGAGACTTTTGGCCAGGAACGCCACCGTCTGATGGTGCTCCTCGCACAGCACCAGGGTCTCCAGTTGTACCCCATGCCGCGCGTTTTCGTCCGCCAGGTCGAAGCCACTCGACGATTTATTTGAGGATACCTTTTCCATGAAAAACCATCCATTTTCGATGCCTGAATGGCGCTTTTTCGAGTGCACAGAAAGGCGCATAGACCCTGCACTCATTACCATATTAATGTACGTTTATATGGGAGCACAATGAGGATGTCAATATCAGAGTCGTCATTTCTTGGACGGAACCCGCTTATGAAACAGATCCTCAGAGACTTTCCCGGCTGATCATGCCAACAATCAAAACGCCATCTTCTTTCAGCACCCTTGCGGCTTCGTAGAATTCCAGATGACGAAAATAAGACTTCTCACGGCAAGTCGAAGGTGTGGCGTCAATAGGAATTCAGATCCTTGATGCGCTTGATGTCCTGAGCTTTACCCAGCATGATGAGTATGTCGCTGTCCTTGATCACAAATTCGGCAGGAGGCACGAGCACGATATTATCGGCGAGGACTTCCTCGATGGCGATCACATGCACGTTGTACTTGGCGCGCAGATTGAGCTGCTTCAGAGACTTGCCGATAAAGGCGCGGGGAGGCGCTATCTGCAAGAGGGTATAATCCTCCGCCAACGGGATGAAATCGAGGATATTGGGACGGGACAGTCCCTGCGCCACCTTGACGGCCATGGATTTTTCCGGATGGATGACCTCGGTTGCGCCGACCTTTTTGAGTATTTTCCCATGATCCTCATCCACCGCCTTGGCGAGGATTCGCTTTACGCCGATTTCCTGCAAATACAGGGTGACCAGCACGCTGGTGCTGATATCCTCACCGCAGCTCACCACCACCGCGTCCATCTCGTCCAAGCCCAGCGAACCCATGCGGTCCTTGTCCCTTGCGTCCAGGACAAGCGCTTCGGTACAAACGGGGTCAATTTCCTGAATGCGGCTCTGATCCATGTCGACGGCGACCACCTCGTTGCCCTCCTCGTACAGAGTTCGTGCCACATGAAAGCCAAACTTTCCCAGACCTATTACCGCAAATCGCTTCATTGACTGTTCTCCTTAGCCGATCATAAGGTTCTGCTCGGCGTATTGGACGCCCGCGCGCGCTTCGGTACCGGCGATCACATAGGCAAAAGTGAAAACACCCACTCTGCCAATCAGCATCATTAAGATAATCAATAACTTACCAGATACACTCAAGTCCGCAGTGACCCCCATGGAAAGCCCGACGGTCCCGAATGCCGACACCACTTCAAACAGAATCTCAATGAATTGAGTCCTTTCGACGATGAGGCTGGAACCAACCGGATGGGTCAACAGCAGAAGGAAGAAGACTCCACAAATGAGACCAAAAGCGAGTAAAACCAGGGAGACGCTTTTGGTTACGGTCTCGGCAGGAATGCTTTTGTGATACATATTCACGCGAAACCGGCCGCGCAGCCGACTCCAGGTAAAGGCGCCAAGGAGTGCGAGGGTGGTGGTCTTGACTCCACCGCCACAGGAACCCGGGGAAGCTCCAACAAACATGAGAAAAATCATCAGGGCCAGGCTGGCATTGCGTAAGCTGGAAATATCGATGGTGTTGAATCCGGCGGTGCGGCAGGTAATGGATTGAAACAGTGCAATGAGCAAACCGTCCCCGAACGAATAGGCTTTGAGGGCGTAATGCCATTCACTCCAAAGCAGGAGCGCCGCGCCCGCCATGATCAGAATCAGCGTGGTCAACACAACCACGCGCAACTGCACGCTCACTTTGTTCCTGCGTCCCTGCCCGGAAATCCTGAGCTGGATTTCATAGACCACCGGAAAGCCGATACCACCAAGCACGATCAGGCTGCAAATGACCGCATTGAGGGGCAACGCACCCCGATAACCAACGAAGCTCCCTGGGAACAAAGAAAAACCTGCGTTGCAGAAGGCGGATACGGAATGAAATAAAGCGTGATAGAGCGCTGTGGGAAAGGCGAATTCTTCCAGCCAAATGAGCCACAGCAGCAAGGCACCCAACAACTCAACAGCAAAGGTGAAGGCAAAAATGGCCTTTGTCAGTTGAAAGATGTCTGCGCGCGGGGTGTGGGCAAAAGTCTCCTGCATGATCATGCGCTGTTTCAGGGGAACTCTCCTGCCCATGGTGAGGAAAACCGTCACCGTAAAGGTCATGATCCCGAGCCCGCCGAACTGGATGAGGGTGAGGATCACCAGCTGGCCGAACAGGGTGAAGTAGGTACCGGTATCCACTACCACCAGGCCGGTGACACAGACGGCGGAAGTCGCGGTGAACAAGGCGTCATGCCATGCGATGGTGCCGGACGCGGTGGCGCATGGGAGTGTCAAAAGGGCCGTGCCGGCCGCAATCACGGCCAAATAGCTCATCAGGACCAGTTTTGCCGGATGAATGTTCTGTATGCGTGCAACGATCGGCTGAGGCATGATCATGTATTCCAAGGGTTTCTCGTTTGCTGGCCCCGGGGTCTTTTGGCAAATTTGGGTTGCCTGTAATAGGGGCAGTCACTGAAGGTGCGCGTTTCGCAATAGAGATTCAACAGATGCGGCCCCAGCACCAGGCGATCTCGATAGGCGCGGCAGTAGAGGATTTCACGCCGACGACTGATGGGAACGTAATGGATATACGGACAAATCTCGGCAAGAACATTGTCTGTGGCGAACGCTCCCGTACGATTTTCAACGAAGCATTGCAGGCGCCCCGCGAGGGAATCGTCCAGGGATTCCAGCAGCATGACGTGAGCAACCCCTGCGTCCTGTAGGCTCTCCAGCAAGACTCGGTGTTTGCCCGCCACCAAACAGGTCAGGAGGGTGTTTGCCGAGTGCGGGTTCTTGCGCACAACCAAACAGAGTTCCACCAGGGCTTTGCGCTCTTTGAGGCTGGTAGCATGGAAGGCGACCGCCGCCAGATCGAAGGGCTGATGCGTCAGTTCGTTGAGACAGGCGATGGGGCTCGTGACCACGTTCAAGCTGCCCGACGCAAAGCCGGCAACAGATGTATAAAGCAGAATCCGGTTTCCCGAGCACTGGAGAGGACTCCTTGAGCAGGACTTCAGTGACATTGAGCTTACCCTCGCCCGCAGGGATCAGGTTGATGATGTCGTCATAATCCGTCTTTTGTTCGATGAGACTAGCGATGAGTCTGGTGATGGAGAGGGCACTCGAGATGTGCAGCCGTTGAAACACTTCTTCATTGTCGGGATCATTGACCAGCGCCAATGTACGCGGCACTCCAAAATGAAAGCAAGCCAACTGGCACATGACCAGGTTGTCTTCATCCTTGGTGGTCGCTGCCAGCAAAGCGTCGGCACTGTGCGCCCCGGCTTCGCGCAGAATCGCCAAGTCACTGCCGTCGCCATGCACGATGGTGCTCTTGAGACGACGCGCAAGTCGAGTGCACTCCCGCTGATCGTGATTGATGATGATGACATTGTGGCCCTTGGAGGAAAACAGGCGTGCCAAAAAATAGACCAGCTTTTCCCTCCCCACGATGACTATTTTCACAGGAGCTCTCCCCTGCCGAAGGACTTCTCTGGTTTTGCATACGATCCCAGAAACACGTCCCCTGCAACGGTTATAGGGCATATGCCCTCGATTCCGAAGTCCCGGTAGACCTGTGCGCGCTTCGGGTCGAAGACGCGCGCCATCACCTGGGGTACCTTAAAGATTTTCTTGGCAATCTGGGCGACCATCAGGTTCCCATTGTCGCGGACACCGAAGTGAACCTGAGGCCCCACCTGTTCCACCAGCAGGTGCACATATCCGCCCGGCTCAGTGTAGCGCAGCGCATTGGAGATGAGGTTGGTCAAAACCCAGGTGATTTTATTGGCATCAGCCCGCACATCCGGCACCCCTTCAGCGGATTCGAGGGCAACTTCAATCTCTTTCTCATCCGCCTGGGGCTTCATCACGGCCACAGCCTTGCTGCACAGCAGCTGTGGGGCAACAAACTCCAAATCCATTTCCATCTTTCCCGCCTCTATCTTCGACAGATCGAGGAGGTTGCTGACCAAAGCCTTCAGTCGCTCCAGTTCTTCATGGGCTACCCGGAGCAGCCGTTGTTCCTTGTCATCGAGCTTTTGTCCGGCGTTTTCCAGTAGTAGATCGATACTCATGCCCATGCTCGTCAAAGGGGTGCGCAGTTCGTGGGAAGCAGCCATGACAAATTCGGTCTTGAGTCGATCGAGCTCCTTGAGCCGCGTCACATCGCGCAGCACCAGCACCGCTGCGGACATTGAGTCGGCCCCCACATGGACGGGCGTGATGGAAAACTGAAAATAACGCTGTGTTTGTGCCTGACGAAGGGAAAGAATATCCTCGCCCTCCTGAATTACCGGGGGTTCACCCGACTCCATGCATTGGCGCACATGGTCGAGCAGTGGCTGATGCTTGACGATTTCCAGGAAATGCCTGTTCAGTGCTTGTTCGCTGTCGGTCGCCAAAGCTCGCAATGCAGCCGGATTGATGTCGCTAACCTTCAGATCGGCATCGATAACGATGATGCCGTCATCAATACTGCGGATGATCGCAGCCTTCTTGCGCTTCTGCGTGACGATTTCGCCTATGTTGAGCTCATGATAAGCCTTGAGTTTTCGTGTCATGGCATTGAATTCCTGCGCCAGATGCCCCAGCTCATCCGACGAATTGGTCCTCACCTGCACGTCGTAGCGCCCGTCGGCCAGCTCCCGAGTAGCCTCCATCATCGATTTGAGCGGTTTTGCAATGATGCTCGAAAGCAGCAAGCTGAATCCAAACCCGGTTACGACTGCCAATGCACCAAAGATTCCCATGGAGACGGTGGCCTTTCGAGCAATGCGGGTGGCTCGCGCACTGGCGTTGAACATGGTCTCGCTGTTGAGTTCACGCAGGCTGTCACAGGAGTCCCGTACCGCCTTGAAGGTGGGAAGGACCGTTGCGTGATAAAAGGCTGTCCCTTCCCGGGAAGTATCCGTTGACGTCGACCGAAGCTGAGAAAAGTAGACCAGGTAGGAAGCATAACCTCTGTCTATACGCTCGAGTATCGCGCCTTCTCCTTCGATGGTGATGTTGTCTTTGGCTCTGCCCAGCCACTGCAAAAATTGGCTTTCATTATTACGAAACTGATTCAATCCCTCCTGGCTGAAGCCCAGCAGCACCAGCAGGATTGCACTGTCCTGCCGCTCTATGGAGTTGATCATATGCTCCGCCGCCAGAATGCTTTGGTAGTTCTCACTCAAGATGGCGTCACTTGCACGCCCGAGACGGAGCAGGTCGGTTATCGCCCAGGCAATGACGATGACGATGAGGAACAAAAACAGACCATAGCCCGAAAGGATTTTTCTGCGCAAAGTCCAGGTCATGGAAGCCAATCCTTTTCTCACTCCATGTCTTTGGATGGTCGGCCCAATCTCGAGAGCCGCTTGCGATGGAGGGCATATTTTGTGCCAAAAAGCGAATCCTTTGAAATTACTGGATAATAGTGGTTTGATGAGGGAGTGGGGGGAGGTTTTGCGGGGGACTATCGTGCAAAATGCAGGGAATGCGTCCTGCAGAATGCAAGGACTAATCGAGTTGGTATTTTTTGCGCTTGCGCCACAAAGTGGTCGGATCAATGCCCAGCACCTGGGCCGCTTCTTCGAGTGAGGTCGTGTGCAGCAGCACTTTCCGAATATGGAGGCGCTCGATATCGGCAAGGCTCGCCAGTTCTTCGCCATGCTGCGCAGAGGCCCTGTAATGTGCAATGTGCTGGGGAAGGTCCTCGATGCTGAGGCATTTGTCACGCGACAAGATGGTTCCCCTGTGGATGACGTTGATCAGTTCGCGAATATTGCCCGGCCACGGATAGGCGCGCAAGCTGTCCCTGGCCTGCTCTGTTATCCTGCTGACATTTTTATTGTTTTGCTTTGCAAATAAGGACAAATAATGTTCAGCCAGCAGGGGGATATCTTCAGGCCGCTCGCGCAAAGGAGGCATGAAAATTTCCACCACGTTGAGCCGGTAGAAAAGATCCTTCCGGAAAAGCTTTTCCTGCACCCGTTCTTCCAGTTCGCGGTTGGTGGCGGCGATTACCCGCAGATCCACATGGATGGTGCGCACATCTCCGAGCCTCTCGAACTCTCTGTACTGCAGAAAGTGCAGGAACTTGGCCTGAACGGCAGGTGACATTTCCGACACCTCATCCAGAAAGACGGTGCCGCCATTGGCCAATTCCAGCTTGCCCACCTTGTCCCGAATGGCTCCCGTGAAGGCCCCCTTCACGTGTCCGAAAAGATCGCTTTCGAGCAGATTTTCCTGCAGCGCAGCGCAGTCCACGGTGATGAACGGGCCGTCCTTGCGAGGGCTCCAGGAGTGGATCAGCCGGGCAAGAACCCCTTTGCCCGTGCCGCTTTCGCCGCTGAGTAGAATGTTCGCATCGGAATCGGCCACCTGCCTGACCGTTCGCAGGATACTTCGCACATTGCGGCTGGCCGTGATAAAATCGCCCTCCTGCAGGACGCCCTTCAGCTTCTCCTTGAGAGTTTGAACCTCGGACTCGAGCCCCCGGACTCTATTGATCATCTCGATGAGGTGAGAGACCTGTGCAGGAGTGAAGGGTTTTGGCAGGTAGTCGAAGGCGCCCAGCTTGATCGCCTGCACAGCCGTATCGATAGTAGCATAGGCCGTGATCACCGCTACAAAACTCTTCGCCCCGGCCGTCGACAGCTCTTGCAAAACGTCCATGCCATCCATGTCGGGAAGCTTCAGGTCAAGCAACACGATTTCCGGTTGAAGCCTACGAAAGATTTCGATTCCCTCCCTGCCGCAACGGGCCAGAGACACCGCCAGGCCAAGATCCTCCAGATGAATCTGCAGCGTGGTCAGGATGTTTTCATCATCGTCCACTACCAGCACTTTGGTCATCGCTTTGCTCCGTCCCAAAAGGAATCCAGAAGGTGAAGGTGGTTCCTCTACCCACGCGGCTTTCCACTCTTATGTCGCCTCCATGCTGCTGAATGATCTCCTTCACTATGGCAAGACCCAACCCAATGGTATCACGGCTTTTTCGGTTCGAGAACTGGCTGAACCGGTCGAATATTCGAGGGAGATATTTTTCATCGATTCCGGTTCCGGCGTCGATGCATTGAAAATAACACCGATCCCCGACCTTGCTCGCACACAAAACTACTTTGTCTCCCCTTTGACTATAACGGATGGCGTTGCCCAGCAGGTTGGTGAGCACCCAGGGGAATCTCAGTGAATCGATGGTCACCGGCGGCAGGTCAGGTTGTAATTCCGTTTCAAGCCGAATATTCTTTTCATCCGCCTGAGGCTGGAGAACTTTGATGCACTCCCCAACGATTTCATCCAAACGGAGCAGTTCTTTGCTGGGCGGCTTCCCTATGGCGTCCAGTCTAGCCGCATCGACCAGTTCGGTGATCAGCGTCGAGAGCCTCGTACAGTCTTCTTTGGCGGTCTGCAAGAGCCGCTCATATCGCGCCTCGAAAACCCCCTGAAGCTTGTCGGCAAGGATGTTGATGCTCATGGCAAGTGAAGTCATCGGCGTCTTGAGCTGATGGGAGAGGTCAGCAATGAATCGTGCCTTGGCTTCTTCCGCCTGGCGTACCTTCAGTTTTTCCGCCATCAACTCGTCGGCGCTGAGCTGGTCGTAATGTTTCAGTCGATCCAGCAGGCGGTTGAATTCTGAAGTCAAATAACCGATCTCATCCTGAGTGGTGACGACAAATCGCGGGTAGTCGCCGCTGCCTTCCCTGATGTCGGCAATGCCGCGGGCGAGACTGGTGAGTGGGCGAGAGATCTTCAGGGACAACAGATAACTGAGAATGACCGCGAACAGAATTGCGGATATGAGCAGCACCATGGAAAACTTGAGAGCGTGGCCGGCGAATTCCTGCGTCCGCAGATCCGCCCTTTCCATGGCTTTTTCATTGATGGCAACAAGCTGGTTCAAAGCGGCATTAAATTCGCCGATAAGAGCGATGAAATTGTAATAGATCGCGTAGGATTCGGTCTGCCTGCCGGGCCGCGGCAAACCCGACAACCGCTCAACCAAAGCCTGGTAGCGCCTGTGGGTCGCGTGCAGTGCTGCAATAATGGGTTCTTCCTCTGGCTCGGTGATGTTCGCCCGGCAGATTCCGAGCAGGTCTAAAATCCTTCTCGCAGAGTCGGATGCAGCACCGGGTCCTTGTCGATGCAGGAATAACAGCGAGAGAATGTCGTTTTGAGCCTTGTCGATATGCGCCCTGATTTCATGGGCTGCCTGGATGCTTTTGTAGTTTTCCGAGAGGATCAGTTGCGCACTTTGCCCCAGCGAATTGAGGTGGAGGTAATTCTGCAGGATGGCGAAGAGCAGAATGCCGGCCGGGATCATGGCGATAAGAAAGATCTTCAGGCGCAGTGAAAACCGCACATTGTCGAAAGGACTGACGTGGTCGTCGCTCATTGTGCCGGGCCCATCGGATGCAAATCAGGCAGTGTCATGCTGGTGGTGCGAATGTTCGCGCGAACAGAAGGTACCAGAAGCAACCGGCGAATGAAAGAGTTCCAAAGGCAACCGCTAACATTTTCGCATGGCTTGCCGCTCTGGGGCCGGGCGCGGGGTCAGGGGAGAGCCTGCACCGGTTGGCGGAAAATCTCAGGTTTGCATCGATGCTGTTCTCACCAAGTGTGGCAGGTGCCGGGTTTCGTCGCGCCGGGTGTGCGACGAAAACCCGGCCTGAAAGAACCGGGAATTCGTTCTAGGCAGCCTTTTCTATCTTGACCGCGCAGATTTTCAGTTCCGGTATCTTCGACACGGGATCGAGGGCACTGTTGGTCAGTTTGTTCACGGCCGATTCATAGAAATGAAACGGTACGAACGCCACGCCGCGGTCCGTGATATCGGAAACTGCCGCCTTGATCTTGAGGCTGCCCCGCCGCGAGACGATGTTGACGTATTCGCCGTCGGCCACATCGAGATTCCTGGCATCCTCCACATTGATCTCCGCCAGCGCTTCCGGGTACAGCCGATTCAAAGCGCTACCTTTGCGCGACATGGTCCCGGTGTGATAGTGCTCGTACACACGCCCCGTAGTCAACACAAAGGGATATTCGTCATCGGGCAGCTCGGCTGACGGCTGATACTCGATGGGGAAAAAGACCCCTTCTCCCCGGGCGAACTTGTTAATATGCAGGATGGGCGTGCCCGGGTGCTCAAGCGTCGGGCAGGGCCAGACCACGCCGCCCTGCTCAAGCCGCTCATAGGTGATCCCGCCATAACTCGGGGTAAGTCTGTTGATTTCCGCCATTATCTCGGAGGCGTCGGCATATTCCATCGCGTAGCCCATTTGCCTGGCAATTGCCGAAATGATCCGATAATCCTCGAGCGCTTCTCCAGGAGCGTTCACCGCTTTGCGGACGCGCAACACCTTGCGCTCGGTATTGGTGAAAGTTCCCTCCTTTTCGGCAAAGCAGGTGCTCGGCAGAACCACATCGGCGAGCCTGGCGGTCTCTGTCAGGAAAATATCCTGTACCACCATGAAATCGAGCGCCTGCAGATTCTTCTCCACGTGATGAATATCGGCATCGCTCAGCATCGGGTTTTCACCCATGATGTACAGGGCCTTGATCGCTTCTCCGCCGGCCGCCGTCATCTCGGTAACGGTCATCCCCACCCTATCGGGAAGAGTAGCAACGTTCCATGCTTTGGCGAACTTTTCCCGGACCGCTTCATCCGTCACCGTTTGGTAGCCGGTAAAGACATTGGGCAGACCGCCCATGTCGCACGCGCCCTGGACGTTGTTCTGGCCACGCAATGGATTTACTCCACCTCCGGCGACTCCCACATTGCCGCACAGCATCGACAGTGAGGCGAGGCTCTTGACGTTGTTGGTGCCGCTCGTGTGCTGGGTGATACCCATGGCATAGAGAATAGAGCCGGGGGTCTCCGTCGCGTACAGGCGCGCCGCAGCAATCAGATCCTTTTCCGGGATGCCGGTGATCTTGGCCACATAATCGGGGGAATACTTGGCCACACACTTTTTGAGCTCTTCGAAGCCCGTAGTGCGCTCGTCGATGTAGGACTGGGCCTGCAGGTTTTCGCTAATGATCACATGCATCAAGCCATTGATCCAGGCCACATTGGTCCCCACCCGCGGGCGCAGCCAGGTGTGGCAGATGTCCACCAGCTTGATCCGGCGCGGATCGACCACAAGTAACTTGGCCCCATGCTTGGTGACCGCTTCGTGGATGTAGTTGGCAATAATCGGATGATTGGATGTGGTGTTGGTGCCCGTAACAAGAATGACCTTGGAATTCAATACATCCTTGAGAGGATTGGTCATCGCTCCACTACCAAACGTGGCGGCAAGCCCTGCCACCGTCGAGGAGTGTCAGAGACGAGCGCAGTGATCCACATTGTTGGTACCGATCACCGCGCGCATGAATTTTTGAAACAGATAATTGTCCTCGTTGGTGCAACGGGCCGAGGAGAAGCCGCCGATGGCATCCGCGCCGTGCTCTTTTTTGACCTGGTTGAACCTGCGCGCAACCACTCTTATGGCCTGATCCCAATCGACCTCCTGGAACTCGCCGTCCTTTTTGACGAGTGGCTTTGTCAAGCGCTGGTCACTGCTGATGAATTCGTAGCCGAAACGTCCCTTAACGCACAAGCTGGCTTGATTGACACCCGCGTCGTCCTTGCCCTTCACGTCCACCACCCGGTTGTCGAGTACGCTCAACTCCATCTGGCAGCCGCATCCGCAGTAGGTACAGGTGGTCGGCACCTTGTTCACGAGAAAGGCTCTTCCTTTGGTGGGACTGAGATTTTCCGTGAGTGCCCCCACCGGGCAGAGTTGCAGACATTCTCCGCAGGAAACGCACCTCTCCGGATAAAATTCCAGATGACGCCTGCCTTCCGTTTCCGCCACTCCCAGGGCGCAAACCCCCTTCACCTCCTTGCAGGCGGTGACACACCGCAGGCACAGCACGCAGCGATCCGGCCAATACTTGATCAACGACGTCGCATACACCACTTCGCGCGGCTTTGCGGGAGGCTGCAACTCATCGGCATGGATCCCGTATTCAAACACCAGATCCTGCAGCCTGCATTCCCCGGCCTTGTCGCAAATGGGGCAGTCCAGCGGGTGATGCAGCAAGAGCCGCTGGAGCGACTCCTTGCGCATGTCCGTGAGGACCTCAGATTGAGTAACCACATCCATCCCTGGTGCAACAGGCGTAGCGCACGACTGCACGGGTTCGGAATATCCGCCGATTTCAACGTAGCACATGCCGCAGGAGGCTATGGGATTCAACCGCTCGTGGTAGCACAGGGTCGGGATCCTGATGCCCGCGCTCCTTGCCGCCTGAAGTACGGTATCGCCCTCTTTGGCAGCGATTTCCCTGCCGTCGATTGTCAGTTGAATGGTATTCATATTGGTTCGCCTTTGTTCGTTTACGAAAAATTGATTCCCGCTCTATACCTCAGATCAGCATCCCCGGTGACGAATCGACTTCCCCGTGATGTTCATCCACTCATTGCAGCGCGAGAAAGGATTGCTTGACGATTGCAACGTAGCTCGAAGGGAAGAGTCCTAAGCTCAACACTCCGTAAGCTGAAATGAAGATGGCGATGACCAGGGCGGGCGAGAAGATCGGCGCAGCGGCCTCCGCTTCTCTCACTGACGACGGTTCTTCCATGTACATCGCCACCGTCACGCGCAGATAATAGTAAACCGAGACCACGCTGTTGACAACTCCAATGACCGCCAAACCGATGTAGCCTTCCTTGACGGCCGCGGAGAAGATGTAGAATTTGCCCATGAAACCGCCTGTCGGCGGGATACCGGCCAGGGAGAAGAGAAAAAGGCTCATGGCCACTGCGGCGAAGGGGTGCTGAAAACCAAGACCCTGGTAGTCCCGAACAAAAACCCTTGGCTCCCCTCTGCCGCTCAGAGCGGTGATGATGGCAAATGCCCCGATGTTCATGAAGGTATAGGTGAGCAGGTAGTAGAGAACGCTGCTGATCCCCAGTTCCCCTGCAGCGAGGAAAGCCACCAGCACATAACCGGCATGGGCGATGCTCGAATAAGCCAGCATGCGCTTGATGTTGTCCTGCACCAGAGCGATGACGTTGCCGATCGTCATGGTCAGCGCCGCCATGATCCAGATGAGCCAGGTCCATTCCATTTGCAGTGCGGGCAGCCCCTCCATGAAAACCCGAGCAAACGCGGCGAAGGCGGCCGCCTTGGGTCCCGCAGACATGAATGCCGTGATCGGTGCAGGTGCCCCTTCGTATACGTCCGGCGTCCACATATGGAAGGGCACCAAGGCCGCCTTGAACCCGAAGGCAACCACCAGCATCGCCATTCCCATAACCAAGCCCGGACTGTACAATCCGTACTTGCCGACGGATGCGGCCACGGCCCTGATGGAGGTGGTCCCTGTCGAACCGTAGATTAAGGCAATGCCGTACAGCAGAAAGCCGGTGGCGAAGGAACCCAGTATGAAATACTTTAATGCGGCCTCGTTGGAAACCATGCGCACCCGGGTATATCCCGCCAGAACATAGAGGGATAGGGACATCAGCTCGAGACCCAGGAACAGGGTAATCAATTCCCCGGCACTGGCCATGATCATCATTCCGATGGTGGCAAACAGAATCAGCGCAAAGTACTCGCCGTACTGCATCGCTTCATCTTCCAGATACTTCATGGAAATGAGAATCGTCAGACCGGTGCCGAGCAGAAAAATCAACTTGAAAAATCGCGCATAGTTGTCCACCACCCACATGTCGTTAAAGGAATAGACAACCGTCTGAGCAAAGAAGCTCGACGGCTCCATGACAACGAACGCCAGCGCAGCGAGAACCCCAACCAGGCTCACATAGCCGTAATATTCCTTGAAGCGGGGAGTGGAAAAGGACTGCATCAAGAGAATCAACAGCGAAAAACACGTCAAGATGATTTCCGGGTAAATGGCGCTCAAATTGATTGTACTCATTACCTGTTCCATAATTTATCGCCCTTGATCCGCTGCATACTGTTCATAGTTGTTCATTGCATGAGTGGCGCGCAACTCGCTATGCTCCGGCACGTCCAGCATCACCGTCCGCTGCTGACCCATGACTTCCAGCAAATGCTGAACAGACACATCCATTTTGTCCAAAAACGGTTTTGGATACACCCCGATCCATACGATGAATACAATAATGGGAACCAGATAGGCATATTCCCGCCCCGTCATATCACGCAGATTCTTATTTTCTTCCTTGGTGATGCGGCCATACATGACGCGCTTGTACATCCAGAGCAGATAGACCGCTCCGAGCACCAGCCCGATGGTCGCCAGCAGACCGTAGCCAAGGGAGGCCTTGAATGCCCCGATGAGGATCAGCAGCTCGCCAATGAACCCGTTCAGGCCGGGCACTCCCATGGACGAAAAAGCTACCAGCAGGAACAGCGTAGCAAAGACGGGCATCACTTTCATAACCCCGCCATATTCGGAAATAAGCCGCGTATGGCGGCGTTCGTAGAGCATGCCGACGATCATAAAGAGCGCCCCGGTGCTCAACCCGTGGTTGATCATCTGCAGGATGCTCCCTTTGACGCCTTCCAGGTTCAGGGCAAACATCCCCAGCATACAGTAGCCCAGGTGGCTGACACTGGAGTAGGCCACCAGCTTCTTGATGTCGTCCTGGACCAATGAGACCATTGCTCCGTAAATGATTCCGATCACCGACAGAATTAGAATGACGGGAATGAAATCGACGCTTGCCTGAGGAAAAATGGGCAGTCCAAATCGCAGGAACCCATAAGTTCCCATCTTCAGCAGCACTCCGGCCAGAATCACGCTGCCGGCTGTGGGAGCCTCGACATGCGCGTCGGGAAGCCATGTATGGAAGGGAAACATGGGCACCTTGATGGCAAAGGCAAGGAAAAAGGCCAGAAACAACCAGAACTGCATGTTGGCCGGCAGACCGAAGCGATGATAGGTCAAGATGTCAAAGGTCATGATGCCGGTGGCATGATAATGGGTGAAAAACAGCACCAGTATGGCCACAAGCATGAGCACGCTGCCGCTCATGGTGTAAATGAAGAACTTCACCGCCGCATAGATCCTGCGCGGCCCTCCCCAGATGCCGATGATGAAATACATGGGAATGAGCATCACTTCCCAGAACACGTAGAAGAGAACAAAATCCAGCGCGCAAAACACACCGACCATGCCCGTTTCCAGGAACAGAAGCGAGATCATGTAGCCTTTCACACCCTTATCCACAGCCGACCAGGTGGACAGGATAGCGAGGGCGGAAAGGAATGTGGTCAGAAGTACCAGCAGCAGACTAATGCCGTCCACCCCCATGTGGTAGCTGATTCCGTACTGGCTGATCCACGGGATATTCTCGACGAACTGCATTTCCCATGTGCCGGCGTCAAACCGAAAGTACAGCGGTAGTGAAACCAGGAAGGTAACGGCGGCGGTGAGGAACGCCACCCATCGTATCAGGTCGTGTCGCTTGCTGTTGATCAGGCAAATCACCAGAATTCCCAGCAGCGGCAAATACGTGATTACGGACAGGATCGGAAAATTCGGTGAATTCATCATAGTCTCATCAAGAATGTTAGAAGGTAATAACTGACGATTGCGACGCCGCCAACCAGCATCGTAACCGCATAATTTCTCACCAGACCGGTGGCGGACACCCGAATGGTGCCCGCAAGCGAGATGAAAAACCCGGCGACTCCATTGACAATTCCGTCGATACCGCGCAAATCGACCACGCGCGCGAAGAAATTCGAGATACTCAAGGTGTATTTGCTAAAAAAAGTGTTGTACAGGTCCCCCACATAGGTGTCCCCTTCGGCAATCGGCTTGCGTGCGAGCCACATGAACACACGGCTGCCCTTGCGGTACACCCAGTCGGTGTCGATGCTGATGGTCGGCTCGGGATCGAGTTTGCGCAACAGCATGAAGAATCCTAAACCGGTGAACAGCAGGATACCCAGCGAGTTAGTCACGTGTTCGCCGGTATACGGTGCGAAATGCACCGGATAGGGAAGCAGGTCATAGAGCGGTCCGGGCAGAACACCGATGCCGATACACAAAAAGGCCGCCATGCCCATGGCAATAAGCATGTTGAGAGGCGGCTCCTTGGCTTCAATTCCGGAATCCTTGCCAAAGAACATATAGTAGGGAAGCTTCAGCCCGGTGTGCAAAAATGTACCGGCGGAAGCCATGGTCAGAAGCAGCGCCACAACCGGCCAGTGATCGTGGCTGGCACCGGCCACCACCATGGACTTACTCACAAAACCGCTGAACAGAGGGAAAGCCGAGATGGCAAACCCGCCAACCATGTACAGCACCAGTGTGATCGGCATGGTCTTGTACAACCCGCCCAGTTCCGTCAGCTTGCTCCTGCCGGTCATATGAATCACGGCACCAGCCCCCATAAAGAGCAGGCCCTTGTAGAGGATGTGAGCAAAAGCGTGGGAAACCGAACCGTTTAACGAGAGCTCCGTGCCAATCCCGACACCCGCCACCATGTAGCCCACCTGACTGATGATGTGGTAGGCCAGCAGACGCCTCGAATCATTCTCGAGCACGGCGTAAACGACTCCGTAGAGGGCCATGATGGTCCCCAGCCAGACCAGCAGTTCGGTTCCCGGGAAAACTCGAACCAGTACATATACCGCCGTTTTTGTCGTGAAGGCCGACATGAAGACAGAGCCGGTCACGGTGCCTTCCGGATAGGCGTCGGTCAACCATGCATGCAACGGCGGCACAGCAGCGTTCAATATGACTCCGGTAAGCATCAGATAGAACGCCAGGCTGCCGTCGTGCGCCACAGGCCCCACGGTGATGGATTTCGTCCCCAGGTAGTGCAAAATGATACCACCCAGCAGACAAACGCCGCCAAACATATGCACCAGGATATAGCGGTATCCCGCTTTGATGGAAGCCTTCTGGCGCCGGGCAAAGACCAGGTAGACCGAGGCAAATGCCATCAGTTCCCAGAAGACAAACAGGGTGAAATAATCTCCGGCAAAGGTCACCCCCAGGGATCCACCGACGTACAGGAAGGCGGAGACGTGCTGCCCCGAGTCATCCACATGCAGCGCGTAGACAATGCCGATAAAGGACATGATGGTGAAGACGTAGGCAAAAACGATGCTCAGCTTGTCCACCGCACCGAACGTCATTGTCACACCAAGAAACTTGTAGTGCCAGAAGCTTCCAGGGGACATGGAGAGGACGGTCGCCACGCCCAGCACCGGGATGAGCATCAGGTAAGCCCGCTGCACCCTGCCGCGCAGAAAGGGAATGAGCAGCGCACCGAAAATGTAGTATATCGACGGGTGTAACCAATCAATCATCGTAATAATCCTCGTCCTGCATGATACCGCATTGATGCCCGATAAATTTGGAGACCACAATGATCAAAACGCAGGAAACAAAACCGTAGAACGCGCCAAAACCGGGTATCTTGTCCCATATGTATTCGGCATGTGCACGATGGACTAGAAAATCGGCCACGAACACCACCGCCAGTGCCAGGTACCCGAGCCGCCTCAAGGTCTTTGCATTGGCCGGGTCGCCGATATAAAGGACGATCCTCTTGATCATCGGATCACCTCCTGCGCGAGACTTAGGAAATAGTTTGGATAAATGCCTATCACCAATGAAATGATGGCCGTCAGCACCAGCGGCACCACCACCATGGGAATCTCCCGGATCTCCTCGTGGTGGTCATGATCACCATGTTCCGCTGCCTCCGAATGATCCTCTTTCTGAAAAAACGCCTTGTAAGTGATCGGCAGAAAGTACGCGGCATTCAACACCGTACTCGCCAGCAGCACCATCAGAATGGGTATCTGGTGTGCCTCGATGGAACCTACAGCGAGATACCACTTGGTGACGAATCCTGCCGCAATGGGCACGCCGATCATGCTGAGGGACCCGATGAAAAACGCCGCCATGGTCCACGGCATTTTTTTGCCGATGCCGGACAGCTGGCTCACCTCGGTTTTGTGTGCAGCCGTGTACAACGAGCCGGCACAAAAGAAGAGCGTTATCTTGGAGAAGGCGTGATTGGCAATATGCACGATGCCGCCCACCATCCCGCTCGGCGTCAGCAGCACCGCCCCAAGGATCACGTAGGAGAGCTGGCTCACGGTGGAATAGGCCAGCCTGGCTTTGAGGTTGTCCTTGGTGAGCGCAATCACCGAGGCCGCAATAATGGTGAATGAGACCACGTAGGCCGCGGTGACCCCAAGATTGAGGCTGGTCATCATGTCTACCCCGTAGACATGAAAAACAACCCGCAGAATCGAAAACACACCCACTTTAACAACGGCCACCGCATGCAGCAGGGCGCTGACCGGAGTCGGAGCCACCATCGCCGAGGGCAGCCAGTTGTGCAGCGGCATGACCGCACCCTTGGCAAACCCGTACAGGAAGAAAAAGAACGCCACGAACAGCAGCGGTGTCGCCGCATGTTGACTCAACAGCCCATCGCTTTGGAAGTCCGTCGTACCGGTTACCACAAAAACGATGATGATGGCCGCCAACAGCAAGGTCTTCGACAGGCTGAGCAAGTACAGGAAGTACTTCCTTGCCCCCTCGATCGCCTCAGGCGTTTCCTTATGACCCACCAGGGGGACCGTGGCAAGGCTGAGAAATTCATAGAACACGAACAGAGTCACTAGGTTCCCCGAGAAGGCCACCCCGACGGCAGACGCGAGACTGATGGCAAAGCAGGTGTAGTATCTTGTCTGTGATTGCTCTTTGTTGGAGCGCATGTAACCGATGGAATAGAAGGTGGTGACAATCCACAAGAAGGAAGAAACCGTGGCGAACACCATGCCCAGAGCATCCACCCGAAACTTGATGGAAACCCCCTGGAAAAACGTGACGAGAGTGTACTCGATGGTGTGACCGGATAAAATGGCGGGCGCCATCGATATGACGATTGAGAACTTGATGACCCCGGCGAGTATCGACCAAAACTCACGCAGGTTGGGGCGATCTCCCGTCCTCAAGATCAAAGGCACCGCAAGAAGAGAGCTCAGCACAGCAAGAACCGGTTTTATGGATACAATCGTTTCCACGTCTTCATTAACCTTTGCTTAAATTGATGTCATCCACATTAACGGTAGGCTTGTTTCTAAACAGTGAAATGATGATGGACAGCCCCACCGCAGCTTCCGCCGCAGCAACCGTCATGATCATAAACACAAACACATGGCCGTCCAAGTTGTTCAGGAATCGTGAAAACGCAACAAGAGTTAAATTCACCGCGTTCAACATCAACTCGATACACATGTAAATGATCAGTGCATTGCGCTGCGTGAACACGCCCACCGCGCCGATTGAAAAAAGCATGGCGCCCAAAATCAGATAAGAATTCAGTGAAACCATAGGCTACATTCCCTGATCCGGAAAGTAAGAGAGCTCATTGATCCGAATCATCAATCCGTCTCTTGGCCAGGATAACCGCACCGACAATCGCTGCGAGCAACAACACCGAGGCTATTTCGAAGGGCAACAGGTACTCGGTGAAGAGCATCTTCCCTACGGCTCTAGTGGTGCCGAATAGAGCAGCCGCCTCTCCCAGCGGCACAACGTTGTCACTCAACTTGACCACACTCACCATCAACACAAACACCAACCCGACCACCGCGATGGCGATCATTTGCCACAACAGTGCACTGCCGGCCAGCCGTCCTTCCTTCTCCTCGATGTTGAGGAGCATGATCACGAAAAGGAACAGCACCATAATGGCTCCCGCGTACACGATCAACTGCAGCGCAGCGATCAGGTGCGCGTCGAGGAGCACATACAGACCGGCCAGAAACGACATGGTTGCAATCAGGCTCATGGCGGCGCGCACAGGCCTCTTATTGGTGACCATAATCAGCGCCGCCACAACAGCGCCCAATCCGAGTAGGTAAAACATCAATAATTGCATTTGGAGTAGATCCTCCTGATATATTCTATGCGCCCCTTGACACTTTCCTCGGACCTTAAAAGCTGCTCTTTGGAATAGCGCATGCGGCTCCGGTCGGTCTCCGCCAATCCCTGGTACTCGGAGCTCATCACAATCGCCTCCTTCGGGCAGACTTCCTCGCAAAAGCCGCAATACACGCAGCGGGTCATATCCAGAACATAGCTCAACGGGTATCTCTCGCCGTTTTCTCTCTCTGCCCCGACGATGGAAATGGCATGGCCGGGACATGCCGTCTCACACAACCCGCACGCCACACACCTTTCCGTTCCATCCGGACGCATCACCAAAACGGGCCGGCCCCGATAAGCAGGGGGAAGCACAACCTTCTCGTCCGGGTAATAGACGGTGAAGACGCTCCTCTTCTTGCCGCGGGGAGGAAGCACAAATCCCAGCATGTTCAAGGCAAAATGTTTGGTGGTGACGTACATTCCCCGAATGATCTCAAAAACATACAGTTTCTCCCACAGGGTAAGATCGAGGTTTCTCCTCACCCGTTTGGGCTTCAGCCTGCCAGCCGGGACGCCAACCGTTACCTGAGAACCTTTTCCATCGAACTGTGTCATTTTATCCATAATAAGAGAACCAACCCGGTTATTGAGATGTTGATGAGGGAAAGCGGAAGAATCATCTTCCAGCACAATCTCATCACCTGATCATATCGAAAACGCGGAAGCGTCCATCGAATGGTCATCTGCAGCCATATAAAAAAGATCACCTTGGCAAAAAAGGTGGCAATATTGACGAGCATCGCAAGAATGGTTGCCCCGTTGGGCCCGGCAAACTGAAAGAAAGAAAGGAGCATGGCATCGGTCACAAACGGGATATGCCAGGCGCCCAGAAAGAGTGTGGTGAGAATGCCGCTGATAGTGACGATCTCCAGGAACTCACTCATCCAGAACATGACGAACTTGAGACCGCTGTATTCCGTGAAATATCCCGCTACCAGCTCCGATTCCGCCTCGGGGACGTCGAACGGAACCCGCTTGTTCTCGGCCACAGCACAGGTGAAGAAAAGAATGAAACCGAGCGGTTGAATAAAGATGCCCCAGTGCAGGAAGTTTTCCTGCATCGCTCCGATCTCACTCAGCTTCAGGGTACCGAAGACCATAATGATGCCGATGATCGCCAACCCCATGGCCACTTCATAGGAGAGCATCTGCGCCGAGGCGCGCAGCCCCCCCAAAAGGGACCAGTTGCTGCGCGAAGACCAGCCGGCCAGAACCACTCCGAAGGTGGCAAGTGAGGTCAGGGCGAAGACGAAAAGAATGCCCACATCCAGGTCGGCGATGACCAGATTGACGTGGTGGCCGAATAACTCGTATTGCCCACCAAATGGGATGACGGAAAAGGTCGCGATGGCGGGAACCAGACATATGAAAGGAGCGAGGGTATGGAAAAACTTATTGGCACCGGCGGGAACGAAGTCTTCCTTGGTGAGCACCTTGACGGCATCCGCGATCGGATGGAAAAGTCCAATGATGGTGAATTTACCGATGTTGGCGCGGTTCGCTCCGATTCTGTCCTGCATGACCGCACTCTGCTTGCGTTCCACCCAGCCCAAAATGGGGGCAAAAAATCCCAGGTTGATGCTGAATATGAATACAATCTTTGCTACCGACTCGATAAGATCTGCAACCATGGTTATCTATCGCATTCTCCGCCGATCATGTTGATCATATCAAAGGTGGGGACGATATCGGCGATGAGCCTCCCCTTCATCATCCTTGGCATTGCGGCGGTGAGAGGAAAACACGGAGGTCTTACTCTACATTTGTAAGGCTTGCCGCTCCCATCACTCACAAGATAGAATCCGAGCTCACCATTGCCGCTTTCGACGGCGAGATACACTTCGCCGGGAGGCGGCTTGATGCCCTCGATCACGGTCTTGAAATGAAATATCAAAGAGTCGATCCTGTTATAGATGTCGTCTTTCGACTGCCACCTATAGTAGGGCATGTCGACGTTTATGGGCCCGCCCGGAAGCTGCTCCAGCGCCTGCTCCACAATGCGCATGCTTTGATTGATCTCCTCCATGCGCACCAGGTACTTGTCGAAATTGTCACCGGTTTCTCCAATGGGGACTTCAAAGTCCATGCGGTCGTAAACCAGATACGGGTTGGCCTTGCGCACATCGTAGGGCACCCCGCAGGCCCGCAGGCAGGGGCCGGTAAACCCGTAGGCGATGGCTTCCTCGGCCGGCATCGTGCCGACATCGCGCACACGGTCGATGAATACCCGGTTCTTGGTGAGCAGCTTATTCACATCGCTCCACAGAACCCGACAGCGCTTGAAGACCTCCAGCGTCTTTTGCTTGAACCCGTCGGGAAGATCATTCTTGAGCCCGCCGATCCGCACGTAATTGGTCGTCACGCGCGCTCCGCACAGCATTTCGATCAAGTCCCAGACCAGTTCGCGCGCTTCGACAAAATAGAGAAAGGCCGTGAATGCACCCAGTTCCAGACCGCCTGCAGCGACATTGGTCATATGGTCGGCGATGCGTGACAGTTCGCAGGCAATGACCCGGACGTATTTGCACCGCTCGGGCACATCAATACCGATGAGCTTCTCCACCGCCAGCGCATAACCCACGTTGTTGATGAGCGGCGAGACGTAGTTCAACCGATCGGTATAAGGGAACACCTGATACCACGTGCCACTCTCGCACATCTTTTCGAACCCTCTGTGGAGGTACCCGATTTCCACCTTCAGGTCCTCGATGGTCTCTCCATCCAGGGTCACCAGAAATTTGACGGTTCCATGGGTCACCGGGTGGGAGGGACCCATGTTGATCACCATGTGTTCGGTATGAAGATCTTTGGCTATTTCAGACATGACTCTAACAACGACTCGCTGGTGGGTTAATTGATCGGCCCGATCAGGGGCTGGCGCTTCTTTACCGGATAATCTTTGCGCAGGGGATGCCCTTCAAACCCTTCGTACAGTAAAAGCCTGCGCAGATCAGGATGCCCGTTGAACGCTATTCCGTACAAGTCGAAAACTTCTCGTTCAAACCAGTCGGCAGCGATCCATACGGGCACGATGGAATCGATGCTGCAGTCGGACTCGGGCACCCCTGCCTTGATCCTCACCCTCCGGTTGTACCTCAGCGAGTACAGATGATACACCACTTCAAAGCGAGGTTCCCTGCCCAGGTAGTCCACCGCGGTGAGATCCATCATGAAATTATAAAGAAGCTTGCCATCGTCTCTCAGAAACGTGCATAGGGCGACGATGTCTTCTTTTTTCACCACCGCGGTATCATCTCCCCGGTAGGAATGGGTCTCGAGGATCGAGTCTCCAAACCGCTCGGTCAGTCTCTGTAAAGTCACACTTGCATCCATAAACGAACACTTCCTAGGGGTTTAACGATGTTTTTCAACACTCGGTAAGCTTGGCCTCGTCGGTCACCGGCGCCGCACCGCGCGGCCAGTCCGACCAACGCTCCTGGGCGACCTTCTCCTGCAGCTTCATCAGCCCGTCAATGACCATTTCAGGGCGAGGTGGACAACCCGGCACATAGACATCGACCGGGATGAGGGTATCGATGCCCTGGACGGTTGCATAGTTGTCATAAAATCCGCCTGAAACGGCGCAGACGCCGAAGGCAAAAACCCATTTGGGCTCGGTCATCTGGTTGTAAACCTTGACCAGGACAGGCGCCTGCTTATGGCTGATGGTACCGACCACCATCAGCAGATCCGCCTGGCGCGGCGAGAAGCGCGGCAATGCGGCGCCAAATCGGTCGAGGTCATATTTCGGCCCCGCCACGGACATGAACTCCATGCCGCAGCAGGCGGTTACAAATGGGTAGAGGAAAAAAGAGTACTTTCGTGCCCAATTGACCACCGACTCCACCTTGGTGAACAATACGCTGCCGCCCAGCAGACGTTCGGCTTCTCCCGAATCGAGCAGCTCTTGACCGCTTCTGCGAAGGGCGCCCAATCTGCCCTTTATCGATCCCATTCCAATGCTCCCCTTCTCCACACGTAAATCAGGCCAATGGCCAAAATGGTCAGAAAAATCATCATTTCGATGAAACCGAACAGGCCCAGCTCCTTGAAGAGCACGGCCCACGGGTAGGCGTACACCGCTTCGATGTCGAAAATCACAAAAAACAGCGCCACCAGATAAAATTTGACGGAAAACCGCAGCTTGGGCGATACGATGGGGCTTTCACCACATTCGAACGGTTCCATCTTGTCGATGAAGGACTTCTTGGGGCCGATCAGACTGGTCGCGACCAGCATCCCACCGGCTGTGGCCGCCGCCAAAACGAGCATTATCAACACATGGATGTATTCACTCATAGTCTTGGTCCGCTCTTGAAGATGTTAACGTTGGGCGTAGAATGTCTGTGAATTTTGTATTTCGGGAAGCACCACTACCACAAGATGGCGATTAATGGAAGAGAAAACTTTCACTAACGCGTGAGAAATTTTTTTCAGCCGGCACATCGACCGCCTATAACGCGCCGCCGGATGGCTGTCGCAGGCGGCTGTATGATACTGCCGCCATGGGGCCATCAGAGAACCGCAGGATCGATCCCTTGCAGGGTATGTTACCACCCCTTCTTTCCGGACATGCCGCACGCGCACCATCATCTTCAGGTTGTGATATTTTTCGCTTGGTTTCCCTCGGACTTTTCGGTAATTTGACCAGCACCTATCGACAACACCGGGATCTCATATACCGAGCAAACAGTTTCAAGGGAAGGCAGACAACCACAAAATGGGAGGGGTGCTCATGCGGCAATTTGTGCTTTCATTAACAGTGCTGGCCCTGATCCTTTCCGCACGGCCGGCGGCAGCGGAAAACAAATGGTATCTGACCCTTTATGGAGGCCAGGGAGCCGACAGCGATTTGGGCGAGATGTTAACCTTCCAGGCGGATTTCAAGAATGTGTACCTGCTGGCCCTGGCGGTAGAAAGGGGCCTCTACACCTACAGGGACAAGCTCCGATTTGAAGTCGAAGGGATCGTGGTCAAATATTTCGGGAGGCAGGAGAATGCCGAATTTGATGCCCTCGTCATTGCCCGCTGGCTGGATTTCCCCTGGAACAACCACCTGCAAACCACCTTTGCGGTGGGCGACGGGCTTTCGGTGGCCACCGAAGTCCCCGAGTTTGAAAAGGAAAGGCGCAACGGCAATACCGCCCAGGTGCTCAATTATCTCATGTTTGAATTGACCTTCGGGCTCCCGCAATTGCCCCGCTGGAGCCTCATCACCAGGATCCACCATAGATCCGGCATGTTTGGGCTGTTCGACGGCGTCCATGGTGCATTCAATTCCCTCTGCTTCGGCCTGCGTTATGAATTGTGAGGCCGGCTCACATGTGCAGGATGAGACGTATATCGGGAGTGTTCTGATACTGCCGTAAGAATTGGTCTGATGGTCTTGTCCGCTTTTGTCCTACATGGACCTTAGAACCTCAGCAGGGCGGTTGTTGTTGAACTGGACGACGACTATCATCCCGGCGAAGGCTGCAATCCGGACGGGCAGCATCCCTCACTGGATGACCGACACCCCTCAAAAAAAGACTTGGAAGCGGCTTTGCACGATGTCCGCATTGCCATGGCCAATGGTCGGCAAATGGCGGTCATACACGTCGGCATGAACGTAGTTGACCATCAAGCGCGCATTGTCGTTGAGATACCAGTTGAGGCCTGAGGTGATATTGCTTTCTCTTCCACCGCTAATACCGGTGTCGTTGAGATCCAGGTAGGAATAGCGCAGGACGATTTCCCACGCCCCCCAGGAGTTGTTTAAGGGGTTGAAGCTGCGGCGCGGCTGCAGCGTGGAAAAAATTCCTTTCGCGGTGTCGTAGGGACGATTTTCTGCTGTCAGGAAGTAACTCAAATAAAGGTAATAGCCCCACAACCAATGGGTTTCGGGGACCTGTGCAATATGCTGAAATAATTCAGCCTGCAAAGATAATCCAGCATACACGACGGCCAATTCGGCAGCGACCAGGTCTACCTGGTCGGCCTGGAATTGGGGGGTCTCCACCAGCATGTCCCCGGAAAGATCGGATTCCGGCTGAGTGCCCACCTGCAGCAGGTCGTCGATGCGCAACTGGTGACTGTAACTGAGACCGAGATGTAAGAGCTTGCGACCTTTTTGGCCGTACCATGGCAGGCCCGTTATCCTGCCGGTAAGGTTGACGCCGCTGCCCCCCTGCAACACACGCGACATGTTTCCGAGATCAAGTGAGCCGACGTCCCAGAAGCCGCCCACCGCCCATGTGATGCGTTCAGCGAGAGCGCTGTCGGAGATTTCCAGTCCCGGGTTTCGGGCTGGAGCAAAGGCGTCGGTCGGCAGAGAAACCTCCATGAAGGTGGTGTTGACATTGCTGATCAACTGCTCGAGGGAAAACGGCTCTTTGACCTGTCCCAGCAACAAACGGCCCAGTGCAGGAATTTTGTGGATAATGACATAGCCATCCTGGATGGCGGGAGCGTCAGTGAAATCAAATTGTAACCTTGCATGCACCCGATCACAAAACGTTGCTGCAACTTCTACCCAGAAACGACGGAGCTCGGCACTGGCGCCCGTAAAATCGGGATAGTTTCTGTCCAGCCGGCGATCAGCCCAGATAGTGCCACCGTCCACCTGCAGTCTGCCGCCAAGCTTGATACGGACGTTGTCGTCAACACTCTGCAGATGCAATCCATTGTCCCAGTACCCTTTCACACCGGCAGAAATCGAACCCGCGGCGCCCCTTTGTGGCACCGTTGCCTGCGCTCCTTTGGAGACATCGGGCCAAGAGTCCAGCGCCTTCGCTCCAACTGAGAAGACTGCAGGAGACAGTAGTATTATGCAGATCAAAGCTGCCGTTCTTGTTATGTTCTTCCTTTCCCTGCGCAATAATTTAAACAGGCTCACAGATTGTCCGCGAAGCGGTGTTGCGTGCGGCTCCGTCATCCCAGCCAAAGCGGGAATCACATGAGTCATGGATTCACAAGGCATTTGACTCAGCTGCCGGGAACCGCAAGCGTCGCTCCCTGATGTCATCTACCGCGAGCGGAATACTCACATGCCAGATTGGCTCTCCACTTTTGCAAGGTTTGCAGGAATGAACGGCACACGGCTTCCCATGATAATCCGACGGGGTTGTTGCATCAACGCTCATGGGCCAGCAGCACTGCCATCCAGGTAAAGCTGCCGGAAGGGGGGACTCCAAAGAACGAACGATCCCCCGCAAGCTGGCGGCGAAGTGTGAAGCCCTGGGCAATCAGCTTCTCGAGCAAAGGCCTCCACTGGATATCATGGAACCCCGAGAGGATGAGGTGTCCGCCGGGATTCAAGAGCGGCGGCAGGTCAGGCAGGATGAGACGGAGCACGGTATAGGGCAGATTGGCGACGACACAGTCGAAGCGGCCCTTGACGGCATCGGGGGTTGCGGCGAACCAATGCACGGCGCCCAGCAACCCATTGGCGCGGGCATTTTCGAGACAAGTGGCAACAGCACGAATATCCCTGTCAAATCCGACTACTCGAGGCACCCCCAGGCGTGCCGCAGCCAGTGCGAGAATCCCCGAACCGCAGCCGACATCGAGCAGAGAGCGGCAGGCCGCATGCTTCAGGGTATCATCCAGCAGCCGCAGGCACAGCCGAGTGGTCACATGGTCGGGATGAAACGCTCCGTCACTGCGCACCTTTAGCAGCTCTTCCCGGCGCAACTCCCAGGGGAAGATGGGTGAAATGGCCACCTTCAACCCGGAGTCAAGCTTCAGCAGCATGGCCGTCTCCATCCCGCCAGCAACCCGTCAGCATCGTTGCGGCACTTGCTCAAGCCCTGCCGGCGCCATCAGCAGCCGATCTGTTTGAAGAAATCGTTGCCTTTGTCATCGACCAGAATGAACGCGGGAAAATCAACCACCTCAATCCTCCAGATGGCTTCCATGCCCAATTCGGGGTATTCGAGGACCTCAACCTTTTTGATGTTTTCCTGCGCCAGCAGCGCGGCAGGACCTCCGATGGAGCCCAGGTAGAATCCGCCGTATTGCTTGCAGGCATCGGTCACCTGCTGGCTGCGGTTGCCTTTGGCAATCATGATCAGCGATCCGCCGTGGGACTGAAAAAGATCCACGTAGGAATCCATCCGTCCTGCCGTGGTCGGACCGAAGGAACCGGAAGGCATGCCGGCAGGCGTTTTGGCCGGGCCGGCATAATAGATGGGATGGTCCTTCATATACTGAGGGAGCCCTTCGCCCCGGTCAATTCTTTCCTTCAGTTTGGCATGCGCGATGTCGCGGCCGACAATGAGCGTGCCGGTCAGGGACAGTTGGGTGGTGACCGGATATTTGCTCAATTCGGCAAGAATATCTTTCATAGGCCGGTTCAAGTTGATCTTGACCACACCACGTTCATGTTTTCCCCGGTACTGCTCGGGAATAAACCGCCCGGGATTACGTTCCAGTTCCTCCACCCAGATGCCCCCTTTGTTGATCTTGGCCTTGACGTTTCGATCCGCCGAACAGGAGACTCCCATGCCTACCGGGCAGGATGCCCCGTGGCGGGGAAGTCGGACCACGCGCACATCCAGTGCAAAGTATTTGCCGCCGAACTGAGCGCCGTAGCCGCACTGGTATGCCGCCTGCAGAATCTTGTCTTCCATCTGCAGGTCGCGGAAGGCCTGTCCGCCTTCGTTCCCCTCGGTCGGCAGAGCATCGAGATAGCCGGCTGAAGCGAGTTTCACCGTTTTGAGGCAGGACTCGGCCGACGTGCCCCCGATGACAAAGGCCAAGTGGTAGGGCGGACACGCGGCCGTTCCCAGGGTCTTCATTTTTTCCACCAGGAATTTTTCCAGGCCGGCCGGGTTCAGCAGGGCCTTGGTCTCCTGGTAAAGGTAAGTCTTATTGGCAGACCCGCCCCCTTTGGCCACGAAAAGAAACTTGTATTCACTCCCATCAACCGCGTAAATATCAATCTGTCCGGGAAGATTGGTGCCGGAGTTTTTCTCCTCGTACATGGTGAGCGGGATTGTTTGCGAGTACCTGAGATTTTCTTCGGTGTAGGTCTTGTAAATACCCTTGGAGAGGTACTCCTCGTCCCGCCCACCGGTCCAGACCTGCTGGCCCTTCTTGGCCACAATGGTGGCTGTCCCGGTGTCCTGACACAGAGGCAGGATTCCCTGTGCGGCCACTTCGGCGTTACGCAGCATGGCGATGGCCACCCCGCGGTCGTTGGGAGCGGCTGCGGGATCGTCCAGAATGGCGGCAACCTTTTCCAGATGGGCCGGCCGAAGCAGGAAAGAGACGTCGCGCATGGCATGATTGGCCAGATACGTCAGTCCTTCAGGATCCACTTTGAGGATCTCTTTCCCCTCAAAATCAGCCAGCGTAACATAATCTTTTGTGAGCAACCGGTACTTGGTATCATCCTGGGCGAGGGGAAACGGGTCTTGGTAAGAAAACTCGGGCATGGTGCACTCCTTTCAGCATTGGACTGCGGATCACATCGGTCACTTCCAGAGGGCTGATGTTAGGGCAAAAGGATTGCTTTGTCGAGTGTCGAATTGACCGTCGAACCGGCCAAGTCACAGCCTGTTCAGAGGACATGCGGCAGGCACCAGCATTCATTCCCGGGGGGATACTTGCAAAAATCTTCAAACTGTTGTTTTTATTGCAGTGACATTGACACGGTCCAAGGAGATACAGAAACAAGGAGTACGATAATGGCCACCATCGACTACAATGCCCGTTTGCGGGATATCGCCGAGTTGGCGGGGGCGTTGGCGGATCGTAAAGCCGATTTGCAGCGAGCCGCGGCGGAAGACGCCGGGTTTCCGGTAAAGGTCACCGCTCTGGAGGTTGACCTTGCGGTACAGCACCTGCGCTCCATGGAGGAGGAACTGGACTGGGTTGCCCACTGCAGCCCCTACGGCACCGTGGCCGCCATTCTTCCTTATGATGCCCCGGTGGTAGTGCTTGCCCGCCTGGGAGGGGCCGCCATGTTATCGGGCAATAAGCTGCGTTTCAGTTTTTCCTCACAGACGCCGCGCAGCGCCCAAGTGATTGCCGAGATAGTCAGACCCTTCAGCGCCCTCCAGCCGGTGTTGGGCGAGGACAACCGGGAATATGGCAAGCGCTGCGTGGAAGATGAAACGGTTCGGGTGCTCTTCATTTCCGGAGCATCGGCGGTCGGCCAGGCCTACCGAAGCAAGCACGAGGCATTTGACAAACTGTTTTTTGCGGGTCCCGGCGGAATGCCCGCCGCCTTGGTCTTTGCCGACTCCGATGTAGACAGGGCCGGCCGCTTCATTGCCAGGCGGGCATTTATCAACGGCGGGCAATACTGCACCACGTTGAAAAAAGTGCTCATCCACCGCACACTGTACGCCCCCATGCGCCAACGGATCATGACCCTGGCGAAGGATTTCACCGTCGGCGATCCCTTTGATGAACATACGGACATCGGACCGATCCGCGTGGAACGGACCCGCAGAATTCTGCACAAGGCGCTGCAGAGCTGTGCCGGAGCAGATTTGCTGTACGGTGGGATGAACGGGGAATGGGTGACACCGCTAATCCTTGAGATGCCGCAGGGGACAATAGCCGACCTGGAACTGTTCGGTCCTTTTCTGCTGCTCCAGCCCTTTGACGATCCTGAGCAGGCCGTCCAGCAAGTGATTCGCACACGCTACGGCTTTCTCCTGGCCTTCTTCGGCACGCCCCCGGACCACGCCCGGACACTGTTCCATGAGCATTTCGGCATGGTGCACGACAACCCGGATTTCGACTTCACTCCGCTGAGACTGCCGTTTGGTGGAAAAAAAGAGAGCGGCTGGATACTCGAAAGGCAAAACGACCAGTGGATTGAAAGGGACGGTGCATTCCTGTACGGCAAGGAACTGGTGCGCCATTGCAGAGCGCAATGACACTGCCTATTTGACGACGATCGGCCAAAAGATCGGGAGCACTCCCAGTACCACCATAAACACCAATAGGGTGAGCGGCAGGCCGACTTTGAGATAATCGGTGAAACGATATCCTCCCGGCCCCATGACCAGCGTGTTGGCGGGATGCCCCACGGGACTCATGAAGCTGGCGGAGGAAGCCAGGGCAACCACCATGCCGAGGGACTCGATGGAAAACCCCAGATCCACTGCCGTATCCAGGGCAATGGGGGCCATCAGCATGGCCACCGCAGCAGTGGGGATGATTTGCGCCGCTATCGCCGTCACAAGGTACAGCCCGGCGACGGTGGCAACAGGGCCATAGTGGCCGACCAGCGAAACAACCCTTTTGGCGAGAAATTCCGCGGTGCCCGAATTGTGCATGGCAATCGCCAAAGGGATCATGCCGGCAATCAGAAAGACCGCACGCCACTCGACATGCCGATACGCTTCCTGCACCGTTAGACAACCGCATAGAACCATCAGGGTGGCTCCGGTGAGTGCGGCAATGGCAATGGGCAGCCACCCCAGGGTGACAGGGATGAGCACCATGGCCATGATGAGTACTGCCAGCGGCGCCTTGTTCCAGCGTGGTGTTTCCTGGACCTCTCTATTCAACAAAACAAAGTCCGGCTCTTTGCCCAACACTCGAAGCTTTTCCAAGGGGCCGTAGAGCAGCAGCGCGTCGCCGAAGCGCAGAGGCTTGTCGGTGATCTCGACTCCCCCATACGGCTCTCCCTCTCTCCAAATGGAAAGGACGTTTAAGCCGAATTTTTCACGGAAGTGCAATTGCCTCAGGGTCTTTCCCACAAGCGTTGTGTGCGGTGACAAAATCGCTTCTACAAGACTCGCTTCACCCGAATTCAACTCATTGATGTCCGGTGCCTCCTGCCGCTCAATCTGCAAATCCTCGAGCCCGCTCAGTATTGCTAAATTTTCGCGTTTACCCTCAACCAGCAAAGAGTCACCGGCCTCTATCTGTTCCGACTGCTCGGGTGCCAAAAGCAGTTGCTCGCCTCGCATGATCGCCACCACGGTCAGCGCAAAGGCTTTACCAAAACCACTCTGTTCAAGGGTCTTCGATACCAGATCAGAATCCTGCGGCACCCGCAGGCACATGAGCCGTTCATGCAGGCTGAACAGATCGGCACTGTCCATTTCAAGCAATTCGAAATCAGGGTGGCTCTGGAGTTTTTCAATGCCGTCACGGGGAGCATGCAGCAAAAGGATATCGCCACTGTGCAGTGGAAAATCGTGCAACTGAGTTCTGTGCAGGACTCCGTGCCGCTTGATTGCCAGTACATTGGCACCATGTTGAACGCGAAAGTTCAATTCCCGCAGTGACTGCCCAACCACGGTCGCACCTTCGGTGATTTGCGCCTCCGCCATGACGATCGTGCTCGAAGTCAATCGTTCGGCGGGCAGATCAATGTCTTCCACGCTGAACCGCCATTGCCCATGGAGTACCTCCAGGCGCAGCGGGTCCCCTTCCACCAACAGCCTGTCACCGGTTTGCAGCACCATATCGGGGCCGGGCGCCAGGTGTGTTTTGTCACCCCGGAAAACCGCCACGACATTGAGCCCCAGAACCGGTCTCAGGCGGCTGTCGGCAAGGGTCTTGCCGGACAGCGGGGAACCTTCGGGCAGCCGCACGACAAACAGCCGGTGATGAAGATTGTAAAATTGCGCCACATCATCCGCCTGGTCCAGTCGAGGGGGCCTGCTGATATCCTGGACAGGCAGCAGTCGTCGGCCGATGATCGCCATGTAACAGACTCCGGCCAACATCACCAGGGACCCGACCGGTGTGAAGTCGAACAGTTGAAACCCTGCACGGCCCTCGGCCACGAGGGCTTGACTGACGATAATGTTGGGCGGCGTGCCGATCAGTGTGATCAGCCCCCCCAGCAAGCAGCCGAAGGAAAGCGGCATGAACAGCCTGGAGGGAGAATGGCCGGTGCGGCGTGCCACCTCCATCACCATCGGCAGGAACAGAGCGGCGACTCCCACGTTGTTCATGAAACCAGAGAGCAGCGCGGCGGTGATCATGATCACCGCGATCAGCCGCACCTCTCCGGACCCGGCAACCCTTAATATCTGGCGCCCAATCCAGTTGGCCACACCGGTTTTTGACAAGCCGGCACTCAGTACGAAGACCGCCCCCACGGTGACCACAGCAGGATTGCTGAAGCCTGAGAGCGCTTCCTGCGGCGTCACGGCTCCAGTGATCACCGCCGCAATGAGTACCAGCAACCCGACGACGTCCATCCGCAGTCGGTTGGAGATCAAGAGGCCAATGGCCACAATCACAATGAGCGAAACAATGATCATGTCCCGGGACAACCAAATTCCTCCATACATGCGCTCACCTCCACCAACCCCGCAACCGGCAGGCTGCCCGAACTCCCATATTTCTTCTCCCCGAGGATAGCAAGCCATGGGGTGCGGCGATGGATTTCCATCCTACACGCCCTCTTTTTGCCGGGCCGTCGAGGACGGACACCATGCCAGTTTAGCAGATACCCGGCAGGCATTGGAACAAATGGTTCAGGCACCGCTCAAAATCGCGACCGGTTTGCGTGTCCCCGGTGTCGCGAAGAGGGATGGTGCATATTCGAGCAGAAATGATCAATCACAAACTCTGTCATGGGCAGAAAATTCAATCCGTGGGAAAATATACGCCGGCTTCTCCTATCTGTCACCCCATCCTGGCCAAAGCACCACGATTCTGCTGGAGTCATCGACAGAATCCGGCAGCAGAAGTTAGCCCAGCGAAAGCAAAATTATGAGATTTATGCAACACCACACGATAAATTACTACCCTAAATGGAAATTTTATTAAACGACCGAATCGAATTGGCTTGACTTACTCGATAATTCACCTACAATTCAACACTCCCAATTGTTTGCAGAACAACAATGTTCATCACCCCAACCCAACCACTCTTTGTTTGGAGCAAGGACCCCTCATGAAATATTGGAGAGTTCCGCTGGATGCTGACCAGATTGAGGTGACACGCGGCATTGTGCACATCGTTGCGGAACGATGTAAAGGATGCGGCTACTGTATCGCCTTCTGCCCCCGGGATGTCCTCGAGGTTTCTCCGCGCTATAACGCCAAAGGCTATCACCCGCCGCAGGTCAAGCGAGCGGATGAGTGCGTCAATTGCCATTACTGCGAGATCATCTGCCCGGATTTCGCCATTTATTCGGTAGAAGCCTCGGCCGATTTGGTTTGAACCATCGAAAAAGATTAAGGCTACCCTATGAAACCAGCTGTTTTGACCGGTGAACATTTCATTACGGGCGATGTGGCATGCGCCGAAGGGGCCCTTGCAGCCGGCTGCCGTTTTTTTGCCGGTTATCCCATCACTCCCGCTACCGAGGTGGCTGAACATATGGCAGTCCGGCTTCCGGATGTGGGCGGCACTTACATTCAAATGGAGGATGAGATAGCTTCCATGGGTGCCGTGCTCGGTGCATCCTGCGCTGGAGCCAAGAGCATGACGGCGACCTCCGGACCCGGCTTCAGTCTCATGATGGAAAACATCGGTCTCGCCATCTGCACGGAAACTCCCTGCGTTGTGGTCAATGTGCAGCGCGCCGGCCCCTCCACCGGGCTTCCCACACTGGCAGCCCAGGGGGACATGATGCAAGCCCGCTGGGGTTCTCACGGCCACTACGAAATCATCACTCTGGCGCCCTCATCGCCCCAGGAGATGTTCTACCTCACCATCACCGCCTTTGATCTGAGCGAGACTTACCGAACCCCGGTGCTCATCATGTCCGATGAAGTCATCGGTCATCTCAGCGAACGCGTCATCATTCCCGAAGCGAACGCCATCAAGCCTAGGTCCCGGCCCAAACCCAAGGGAAGAAAGGATCGTTTCAAGCCCTTCCAGCCCGGCCCCAACGGGGTTGCGCCCATGGCCATAGCGGGCGAAGGCTACGGCATCCATGTGACCGGACTCACCCATGATGAAAAGGGCTATCCGGTCATGACCGCCGAGGCTCAGGAGGCAATGCTGGCTCAGTTGACGGGGAAAATTCACAGGAATCTCGAAGACATCATCAGAACAGAGGCATACCGGCTGGAGGATGCGGACCTTGTCATCGTCTCCTACGGCGTCTCGGCACGCAGCAGTTTGGCTGCGGTTGACGAAGCGCGTCAGTTGGGCATCAAAGCCGGACTGCTGAAACTGGTGACGGTCTGGCCCTTCCCCGAAGAGCGCGTCCGTGCCCTGGCCGAAAGAGTCAAAGGGTTGGTGACGGTTGAAATCAATCTGGGTCAAATCCACCTGGAAGTGCAGCGCTGCGCCGCCGGCAGAGCACCGGCAATGCTGGTGGGACACGCCGGGGGCGCCGTCATTCCACCCGAGCGTATCATCGAGACGTTGAGGAATTTTTCGTAGGACATGGCAAAAACAGGAACTGCTATGAACAAGACCAAAGAGCGCAACGAACATCCCCTGGACGAACTCCTGCGCACCGACCGCATTCCGCACATTTGGTGTCCTGGATGCGGCATAGGTACTGCTTTTTCTGCCAGCCTGGTGGCCATGAAAACCAGCGCCATTGATTTGCAGAAAACCGTCATGGTTTCCGGCATAGGGTGTTCCGGGCGCGGCGCCGGCTATATCAAGCTGGATTCCTACCATACCACCCATGGTCGGGCCATCCCGTTTGCAACCGGGATGAAGCTGGCCAATCCCGAATTGAATGTCGTGGTATTCAGCGGTGACGGCGATCTTTTCGCCATCGGCGGGAACCATTTCATTCACGCCGCCCGGCGCAACATTGACCTGACCGTCGTGTGCGTGAACAATTTCAATTACGGCATGACCGGCGGTCAGGCTGCGGCGACCACTCCGTGTAACGCCAGAACCACCACCACGCCGCGGGGCAATCCGGAAACTCCCTTTAACCTGCCGTTCATGGCTTTTGCCGCGGGTGCGAGTTATGTGGCCCGATGGACCATCCTGCACACGCGCGACCTCACCAAATCCGTAGAGGAGGCCCTGTTGCGGCGCGGCTTTTCCTTTATTGAAGTGCTGGCCCCCTGCCCGACCAGCTACGGGCGCCGCAATAAGCAAAAACCTCTCGATACGCTCAAGGCCTATCAGGAGCGCACGGTGATCAAGCATGCCTGCCACCCGGCCGAAGTGCAGCTGGACTTCGAACGTGGCATTACCCTGGGCAAGTTTTTCGACCTGGAGCGTCCCACCTTTCTGGATATGTATGACAGGACCTGCCGTCCTCAGGAGAGGATAGAAAAAAGCGAGGCAGTATGAAGGCAAAATCGGCACCTGAAAAGATCGGACACTTCCGCAGGGAAGTCCTGATTACCGGATTCGGGGGACAAGGCATCGTGCTGGCCGGCAACATCCTGGGCCGGGCCGCCAGCCTTGGCGACCATCGGGAGAGTACTTTGACGCAGTCCTACGGCCCGGAGGCACGCGGCGGCGCATGCAGTGCTCAGGTCATCATATCCGACGCGACCATCCACTACCCGTACGTGCGCAACCCGGACATCGTTGTCTGCATGTCTCAGGGGGGCTTCGACAAATTTGCCCCACTCTTGCGCCAAGGCGGCACCCTGATCATCGATCAGGACCTGGTGCAACCCGGGAAAATCGGTAGCGACCAGGTTTTTTCTGTTCCTGCCACACGCTTTGCCGAGGAGATGGGCCGAAAAATGATGGCCAACATCGTCATGCTCGGCTTTTTGACGGCCGTGACCGAATCGGTCACTGTCCAGGCGGCTCTCAGGACGGTGGAAGCGTCCGTCCCGAAAGGCACCGAACAAATGAACATTAAAGCGTTCAACAAAGGCTACGATTTTGGCCTGGCGACCCTCAAGGGGCGCAGAAAAAAGGCCGCCGGAGTGAAAGGAGTCAAATGATGAGGACTCCCAAGGATCGACTGCACCGCGTCCTGGTGGTGGGCGCAAATCCTGCGGGTATCGCAGCCACCAACAAACTGGGCGAGATGGGTATAGCGGTCACCCTGGTCGACCCCGACCCGGACATCAACAGCAAGCTGGCCAAGGACCAATGGCGGCTCAACTCGGGACTCACCCTCAATTACGCTTTGCGACCCGGATTGCTCCGTATTCTGCGCAATCCAAGGATCAGGTGCTTCTTGCCCGGGAAAATCAGCAACATCAAGCATTCCGCCCAGGGATTTGCAGTTCGGCTGAAGCACTGGCAGACTTTTGTAGATGCCGACCGCTGCATTCTCTGTGGACGCTGTGCCGAGCAGTGCCCGGCGTCCGACCCCGACGGCTGCAATCCCATTCACTACCAGGGCCGTACCTGCCTGCCGGGTCGCCCGGTCATTGACAAGCGGCGGCAACCCTTGTGCCAGGCCGGTTGTCCCCTGGGAGTCAACGTCCAGGGGTATGTGGCCCTCACCAGGGCGGGCAAATACGCCGAGGCGCTCGAACTGATTCGAAGGGACAACATCCTGCCCGGAATTTGCGGCCGCATCTGTACACATCCGTGCGAGATCGCCTGTCGCCGTGCCGAACTGGATGCGCCGCTTGCCATTCGAGACATTAAACGGTTTCTGGCAGACTATGAAGCGGCTTGTGGATCCTCCGACGCCGGCCTCGCAGAGGACACGCCGTTGAAAGAGTCACCCCGCTCATCCCGGCCGGAGCCCATCGCGGTAATCGGTTCAGGGCCGGCTGGCTTGGCCGCAGCAGCGGACCTGGCCCGATGGGGCTATGCCGTGACGGTGATCGAGAGGGAACATCTGCCGGGTGGACTGCTGCGTTACGGCATTGGCCCCCATCGGCTGCCCAGAGACATCCTGGATCGGGAAATCGCTCGTCTCGAATCACTGGGGGTGGCGTTTGAGCTGGAGCGTCCCGTCGATCTCGTTCGGGAGCTCGACAATCTCACGCAGCAATACGCTGCACTCATCCTCGCCACGGGGCTCTGGAAAGATCGCAAACTTGGCGTTCCCGGAGAAGATTTGCCCGGCGTGGAAACCTGTATCGATTTTCTGTGCAAGCTGTATCGCGGTGAATGCCGGCGGATCGAGGAGAACGTTGCAGTCATCGGCGACGGCAACGCCGCCTTCGATCTGGCGCGCGCGCTGGTGCGGCTGGGTGCCCGTGTGACCATTGTCTCCTGGTTTCCGCAAGAGCTCATTCCGGCCGATCGTGACGAGGTTCAGGCGGCGCGCGATGAGGGTGTGCAGATCGTCGCTTGCGCCCAGGTAATGGCTTTTCTTGGATCCCGGGGTAAGATGAACCGGCTGCGCTGCGCCCCAACCCAACCCGGGGAACCCGATGCCAAGGGAATCCCCTGGCCGGTCATGGTTGCGGACGGAGAACCCTTTGATTTGCAGTTTGACCGAGCCTTTGTCGCCATCGGCCAGATTCCGGATCCGCTGTCGTTCGGCAAAGCCGGCGGCGTCGAAACCACCAAGGCCGGCCTCATCGCTGTCAACCACAAGGGCTGCACCAGCAAAAACGCGGTTTACGCTGCCGGCGACGCCGTAAGCGGGGCAACCTCGGTAGTACAGGCGATGGCCTCCGGCAGGGCGGCAGCCCGGGCTGTTCACCGGGCAATCAGCGGGGAAGATGTACCCGAACACCTCGGTCATCGCCCCGAAGATCGAGATTTCAATGAAATCACGCCGGACATTCCGTCGGTTGCCCGCGCCAAAATGCCCGAAAGGCAGCCGACCCTCAGGAAGACGGTATTCGATGAAGTAGCGCTGGGACTGGATGAACACCAGGTTCGATCGGAAGCCGAACGGTGCCTGCAATGCAGTGTCTGCTCAGAGTGTTTGCAATGTGTGGGGGCCTGCGGTGTGGTTGGGGCCATTCAGCACGACCAGCCGGCCGGCGAGCAGGTCGAGCACGCCGGGGTGTTAATCATTGCCGATCCGCAGGCCGCCCCCGCCGTTAAGGGTGAAGATGTGCTGCGCGCCTACAGTGCCAGGTCGGCCACAACCGATGTCTACGCCATGATGCTGCGGGGATTTGCCGCAGCAGCCGAAGCAATGGTGCTGCTCGGGGGAAGTTCGCAGCGCATGAGGGGACACGGCCTTGCCTTCACACCGCCCGACCCGCAGATCTCCGCAGAGGCCCGCATCGGGGTTTTCGTGTGCCGCTGCAATGACTCTCTGGGATGGTCTCCCCAGTTCGACGATTATCTGCAGGGGCTTTCTGCGCAAGCCGGGATAGCCCAGGTTGAGATACTGCCCACCGCCTGCACGCCGGAAGGCTCCGCCGATCTCCTGAGGGCGGTGCGTGAAAAAGGATTGACTCGAATCCTTCTGGCCTCCTGCGTCTGCTGCCCTCTGGATTTCATTTGCAGCGCCTGCACCGATCAGCGCAGTCGCCTGAAAAATGCCCTGTTCAATGGCACCGGCATCAGCCGCAGCATGGTGGAAACCTGTAATTTGCGGGGTGAAGTGCTGCGCCTCATAGAACGCGACCCGGAGCTCGCCGCCACCCGCTTTGCGGGTTTGATCGAGCGATCCATCGGGCGCGCCCGGAACCTCAAGACCATGCCGTCTCCCGCGCGACCCTACAACTTTACCACAGCGGTTCTGGGAGACTCCAAGGCCGCCCTGAAAAGCGCCTTTACTTTGGCCGATGCCGGCATGGAAGTTTTCCTTTTCGGCACCTCCAGGAACACCCTGCGTCATCCCAACATCCATGTATTTGAGGGGGCAACCGTCAAAGGCATCCGCGGCACTGTGGGCAACTTCCAAGTACTGGTAGAGAGCGCGGGCTGTCACCAGGAACTGCAGGTAGGAGCGATCATTTTGGGGGAAAAATCGCGCAAGAACATTCCTTATATGCCGCTGGCGGAGCTTCCCCCGCACATCGTGGAATCATCCATGCAGCAGCGCGGTATACCGGGAATTCCCTTCTTCTATCCGGGCGCCACTTCGATCCCCGGTTTGTCCCTGGCAAACCCTGCCGGAATCAAGGTGTCCGAACGAATCAAGGGGGAAGCGGCAGCTATAATGGCGGCTACGGTGATGCCCCGGGGACCGCGCCAGAGCAAAGGCTATACGGTGGTGGTCGAGGCAAGCCGTTGCCGCGGTTGCGGACGTTGCATGCAGGTGTGCCCTTACCAGGCGGTCAGCTTTCGCAAGAACCAAGCAGGGGGCTTTTACGCGTGTGTGGACCAGGCGCTCTGCAAGGGCTGCGGCAACTGCATTCCGGTGTGCCCGTCCAACGCCGCCGACAGTCCTTACCGCGACCGCCGCTACCTGGAACAGATGATCGATGAAATACTATTGTAACAAGACACAAGTACAATAAGACACGAGCCATTCAAAACTTCAGCAGGAAGCGAACGAGCATACCATGAGTGACCTGAAGATCGTCCTTTTCATGTGCAATTGGAATCCGCATGCTGCCTTTCAGACATTGCAGGATGATTGCGCCGACCTCCCGCCGCAGGTGCGCATGGTGCGCATACCCTGCACGGGAAGAATCAGCAAGTCGCTGCTGTTGCGCGCCTTCGAAATGGGGGCCGACGGGGTCGCTCTGGTGGGCTGTGAAGCCGGGTCGTGTCGCTATGGAAGCGGCACTGCCGTCGCCGAGAGAAATGTCGAGGACACGCGCGGTATTCTTGATCTATTGGGGCTCGGCAAGCAACGCCTGCAGTGGGCGACGTTTCTGCCCGAACAAGCTGAAGATCTGCTCAATTTCCTGAAGAATTTCTATGCAGAAATCCTGACCATCGGCCAGAGCCCGGTTTTGCCGACCTCGCACAGGGGTTCGGCGGCCATGACAAGGGAAGCCGCCATGCGACTCATGACATCCCACGATGTCTTCGCCTGCCAGGATTGCGGCAAATGCTCGTCGGCCTGCCCTTTGAGCCTGGCCGGCAAGCCCTTTTCCCCCAGAGCGATGGCCAATACGATTGCCGGCGGCGACCTCGAGTCTCTGTCCATGCACGAAGACATCTGGTCATGTCTCACCTGTGGCATCTGCTACGATCGATGCCCCTCTGCCGTCGACTTTCCTGAATTCATCAGAGACCTGCGCAAGGTCCAGCGAGCCGGAGGGAAAACGGGACGCGAAGCGCACGGCGGATTTTTTCAATCGCTCATGCGCACCATGACCTCTCCCGACCTCAGAATAGAGCATTGGAAATGGCTTCCCAAAGACATTCAGACCGACTCCCACAGTAAGGTCCTGTTCTTCGGCGGCTGCGCCCCTTACTTCGACACTTATTTCAGGCATCATCTGGGCATCAAGACCAGGGATGTTCTGGTGGATGCGCTGCGCCTCCTCAATTTCTTCGACATCTTCCCGGCACTCCTGCAGGAAGAACGATGCTGCGGACACGATCTGCTGTGGACGGGCGATGAGGAAAACTTTCTGAAGCTTGCCAAACTCAATGTCGCGGCCATTCAGGATCTGGGCATCGAGGAGGTGGTCACCGCCTGCCCCGAGTGTTACAGAACTCTGAGCAAAGATTACGCCGAACTGGGGCTGCGCTTCGACTTTAGAGTGACTCACCTGTTCGATTTGGCGGAACAAGAAATAGACAAGGGCGCCATCGGCTTTGCCCCCCTCCATCGCAACATCACCTTTCAGGATCCCTGCCGCCTGGCTCGTCTGAACTGTGCTTCTCCGGTCGATGCGAGTCTTCCGCGCAAGCTCATCCAGCGCCTTCAGCCGCAAGCTTTTGTGGAAATGCAGGATCGTGGAATTTCCTCCCTGTGCTGTGGCAACTGCGCCTGGACCGGCTGTGATGCCTATACCAAGGCACTGCAGGTCAAGCGTTTGCGCCAGGCCAGGGAGACCGGCAGCGACCTGTTGGTGACCGCCTGCCCCAAGTGCCAGATCCATCTCAAGTGCGCCATGGAGGATCTTTTTCTGGGTTCTGATCTGAAGATGGAAATGCAAGATTTAACTACGATTTTGGCCCAAAACATCCGATGGGAGTAGATCTGAATCGCAAACCCTTAATGAACTGGGAAGAGAATTGTGATCATGGAAAGAGTCGATAATGGACCGGCGCGGGCGCGCATCGGAGTGTACGTGTGCCACTGCGGTTTGAATATCGCGCGCACGGTCGACTGTGAAGCGGTGGCGCGGAGGGCTGCGCAATGGGACGATGTGGTGATTGCCGAAAACCTTCCCTACGCCTGCTCGGAACCGGGCCAGAAAAGCATTAAGGACGCCATTCACGAGCACAATCTGGATCGCATTGTCGTCGCTTCCTGTTCGCCCAGACTGCATGAACCCACGTTTCGGCAAATGGTTCAATCGGCAGGGTTGAATCCGTATCTCATGGAAATGGCCAACCTGCGCGAACATTGCAGCTGGGTGCACAGGGAGAGCCCGCACGCCGCCACTGAGAAAGCGCTCGATCTAACCAGGATGGCGGTGGCTCGAGTGCGCCATCTGCAGCCTCTGGTACCCGAGCGGCTGCCGTTGACCCAGCGCACCCTCGTCATCGGTGGCGGGGTAGCCGGTATACAGGCTGCTCTTGACCTGGCGGACAATGGCTACGACGTTGTGCTGGTGGAGAAAAAACCGTCCATCGGTGGGACCATGGCACAACTGGACAAGACCTTCCCCACCATGGATTGCTCCATCTGAATACTTGGTCCCAAGATGACGGATGTCGGTCGGCATCCCCGGATCAAGCTGTACACATTGAGTGAAATGGTCGATGTCAAAGGCTACGTCGGCAATTTTGACGTAAAAATACTCAAGAAAGCCCGCTACGTGGACGAAAACGAGTGCACGGCGTGCGGCGAATGCGCCAAAGTCTGCCCGGTGGTCCGCCCTGACGAATTCAACCTTGGCCTGTCCTCACGCAAGGCTATCTATTCCGCCTTCCCGCAAGCCGTTCCGTCGGCCTACACCATAAACGTCAACGAATGTTTGGGCCACAATCCCGCCGTTTGCGCCAAGTGTATCGAAGTGTGCGATAAGCAGTGCATCAACTTTCACATGTCCGACGAAGAAATCGTTGAAAGAGTCGGCAGTGTCATTGTGGCCACCGGCATGGAACCCTATGACCCGACGGAACTCGACGAATACGGCTATACCCGCTTTGACAATGTACTGACCAGCCTCGAGTTCGAGCGGCTTATCAATGCAGGCGGTGTGACGGCAGGCAAGGTGCTGCGGCCAACCGACCGTAAACGACCGCGCTCGATCGGCTTCATCCAGTGCGTGGGATCGCGTTCGTCCAGGAAAGGCAGCTCATACTGTTCCAATGTCTGCTGCATGAACACCATCAAGAGCACTCTGGTGCTCAAAGAACACGACCGGGACATCCAGGTGAAGGTCTTCTATATCGATATACGGGCCTTCGGCAAGGGGTTCGAGGACCTTTACAAGCGCAGCCGCAGGCTTGGAGTGCACTACATCAGGGGTCTTCCGGGAACCGTGGAGGAAACTCCCGAACGGGGCCTCAGGCTGGCTGTGGAGAACACAGCAAGCGGCAAAATCGAATATCACGAGCTGGATATGCTGGTTCTGGCAATCGGGGTCAAGCCCTCCAGCGGGGCTTCCAGGCTGCAGGAAATGTTGGGGCTCCAATTGACAACCGACGGTTTTTTTCTGGAAGCCCACCCCAAGCTGCAACCTGTGGACGCCGCCACGCGGGGAATCTTCTATGCCGGCTGCGCCGAAGGACCGAAGGATATCAAGGAGAGTGTGACGCAGGCGTCGGCGGCTGCAGCGCGCGCCATCCGTCTGATGCACAAAGGCGAAATCCTGACGGAGCCCATCACTTCCGAAGTTCTGAGCGAACACTGCAAAGTCTGCGGCAGATGTGCCGAAGTCTGCCCTTACCATGCAATCACCGTCGACGTCAAAAAGAAGCTCCCCGCAGTGGTCAACACCGCCGCCTGTGCGGGTTGCGGCACCTGTGCCGCGGAATGCCCGTTCGGCGCCATCAGCATGAATCATTTCACCGACGTACAGATCCTCGACCAGATCGACGCCATGCTCAACGACCGTCCCCAGGACAAGATTCTCTCTTTTGCCTGCAACTGGTGCTCCTATGCCGGGGCGGACTATGCCGGCGTTTCCCGCCTGCAATATCCCCCCAACGCGAGGCTCATCCGCACCATGTGCTCGGGCCGGGTGGACGAGTCATTCATCTGGCATGGATTCGCCAAAGGGGCTCCGGTCATTCTGGTCAGCGGATGCCACATCGGTGACTGCCATTACATCGACGCCAATCACTGGACGGAAAAACGGATACGGAAAGTTCACAAGAAAATGACCAAGCTGGGCATCCGGCCCGAACGGCTGCAGCTCGAGTGGATCAGCGCCGCCGAGGGGATGCGCTTTGCTGAAGTCATGCAGCGTCTCGAACAGCTGCGCAGCACCGTCTCCCCTGAGGAAATTGCTGAAACCATAACCATTCTGACTAATAATACAGCAGATGGAGCTTGAACTCATGGGCAGCGTTCCATGGTCGATTCTTTGTCGCTTTTTCGCATGGCTGGTAGTAGACTGATCGATGCGGGTCAATGGCGGCGTGCACCGGGTGAGACATGAACCGCACCCGCTGCGACGCCACTCGTTGAAGTCCCGTGTGACACAGACACAAGGAAAGGAGAGGAATCATGCCGGAATTTGGATCACCCTTCGCAGGGCTGGCTAATGACAGGAAGCTGACGCATGAGGAACTTGTCCGAGCCATCCGCTTCATGATTGCCGCCGAATACGAAGCCATCCAGTTGTACATGCAACTTGCAGAATCAACAGACAACCAGCTGGCCATCGAAGTCCTCAAGGACATCGCTGATGAGGAACGGGTGCATGCCGGCGAGTTTCTGCGGCTTCTGCACGAACTGGACCCGGACGAGGAGAAATTCTACGCCGAGGGGGCCCGGGAAGTGGAAGAAGAAATCAAGAAATCCCAATAACCCAACCCGGGACGGGCGCGGGCAAAAACTCGCAATGCGCCTGGCGAAATCCGCATGCCAGGGGATCTAGACACAAATACCAGGGAGCCCACTTTCTTCTATGGATGAACAGCAGTTGTCGGCGGCCCAACAATCAGCCGTCGCTTACGTCTCCTCACCCACCATTGTCACTGCCGGCGCCGGAAGCGGCAAGACCAGAACGCTCACCAGTAAAATCGCCCATCTCGTCAACAAGCTGGGCTACGACCCGGCGAGAATCCTGGCCATCACGTTCACCAATAAAGCCGCAGAGGAGATGAAGCAGAGGCTGGTCGAGATCACCGCCAGGCCGGTTGCGGATTTCCCCTGGCTGAGGACCTTTCACAGCGCTTGCTTTAAAATTCTCAAGGTCCATTGTGAACTGCTCGGCTACCGAAAGCCCCTGATGATTCACGCGGATCATCAGCAGAAGGCGCATCTGAAAAAAGTACTGGCGGAGCTCAACCTGGATAAAAAGTACCTGTACGGCGCCGCCGGCATGATTTCCCGAGCGAAAAATTCCGGCCGGCCCCTCGCTTATCTCAATGCTTTCGGGAAAACCCCGAGAAGATCCGAAATCTATACGAGATACAATGAACTGCTCGAGCAAAGCAATTCGGTGGACTTCGATGACATCCTGTTGCTCACCCGGGACCTGTTCACCCGTTTTCCCGAAATCAAGCGGCAGTACCAGGAGACATTTGACTACATCCTGGTGGATGAGTTTCAGGATTCGAACGGCATTCAAAACGAGATCATCAACCTATTGATCAGAAACGGCAATCTCACCGTTGTGGGGGATGACTACCAGAGCATCTACAAGTTCCGTGGGGCGGATCCGGGACACTTCATCAATTTTGCCAAGGTGTATCCCGACGCACAACTGTTCAGGCTGGAAAAAAACTATCGCTCGACAGCACAAATTGTGGCCGCTGCCGACGCCGTCATCGCCAACAACGCCAACCGCATCGACAAGCAGTGCTTCAGCGATCGGGACGGAGAGCTCATCCAGCTCAAAAGATTCTATGACGAAGAGGATGAGGCCGCCTGGGTTGCGGAAAAATGCTGGGAGTATATCAGCTACGAGAAGATTCCAGTGGAACAGATAGCCATTCTGTTCCGCACCAAGTTCACCTCTCTGTCCTTCGAACGCGCCCTGCGCTCAGGGCGCATCCCCTACACGATGGTCGGTGCACAGGGATTTTTCCAGAGGCGCGAGGTGCAGGATATCAATGCCTACCTGATCAGTGCAGTCAATCCCCGCGATGATGTCTCCTTCGAGCGCATCATCAATGTTCCCAAGCGGGGAATTGGACCGGCAGCGTACAACAAGATACTGGCAGTCAGACAACCTGACATGTCCCTGCAGCAGGCATGTGCTCAGGCCATCGCCCGGAAGGTGCTGCCCAAAAAGGCGGCGGCGGCCCTGCAGCAACTGCTGGACTTCCTTCCTGCCCTGGCTCATGTCCATCCCGACCATGCTATCCGGCAGGTCATGCGGGAAATGGAATACGACGCGTACCTGAAGTCTTTTTCGGAGAGCGAAGAGGATTACACAAGCCGCAAGGAAAATATTGATCAGATGGTGTTTTCCGCCTCGCAGAAGCAAACCATTGCCGACTACCTGGAAGATGCCGCACTGATTCGAGAGGATCAGGACGATGACGACAGCCTTTACGGCGTCAGGCTTTCAACTATTCACGCCGCCAAGGGACTGGAATTCAAGGTGGTATTTGTTGTGACTCTGGAGGAAGGAATTCTGCCTCACCGCCGGTCGGTCATGATCGAGGGCCATGACGAGGAAAACCAGGAAGGCATCGAAGAGGAACGCAGGCTCATGTATGTCGCCATGACAAGAGCCTCGGACCATTTGCATCTTAGCTGGGCCGCCAGGCGGCGCGGAGAAGCGACGCAGCCCAGCCGTTTCCTGCACGAAATTCCCGAGAGATTGCTGAGGGATGCTTGACCGGTGGAGCACTCCCCGGGAGTCAAGACCGACTCGATTGTGAAAACCGAATCGGTCTACAGGCAAAATGAGGATTGCTCCACCAGACGGCCTGGGCTGCGGGCACAAGAGGTGCGAAATTCCTGCCGGGCCACCGCCACTGCGGTGGGATGATGTACGGCCGTTATTCTCGGACAACCTCCTATGCCAGCTGCTCGGAGAGTGCGGAAGCCAGGTCTGTGAGGGGATTCTCATGCTCAAAACAGCGCAGCAATTCGTTGTAGATGGGTGCTCCCAGGAATTTTTTGAATTGTTCGGTCTGCTCACAGCGAACCTGATATTCCTGCCAAAAGCTCTCAATCTCCTGCAGGTTTCCGTCGGAAGCGCCAAATATGACCGGCCACTCGTCCCGATATTGGTCCAAGCCCTCCAGCATCTCGCACCCGGAAGCATCCATGGCAAGCATCAGCAGCACATCGGGCAGGGTCGGCACAGCAGCGCTTGCGCCAACGGATAGATACACTTCAACGCGCCGTCCGGGCCGGTATAGGCTGCACTTGTAGTGTTTGGGCTCATCCAACCCATCTTCCTGGACATTGATGGGATTGGACCCCACCCTGCGTGTTTCCATGGAAATCCGATTTTTCTCAATGACATGCCGCAACAACGATCGATCTTGCATCGTGCACCCTCCTCTACTCTGCAGTTACCTGCCCACCCGGGATCCAAACAGACATCGAGGGCAGTTCTTGAGGAATACTACTACCCGAATGCAAGCCTCTGATAAATACAGTGAATTACCCATTTCAATGATAAAAGACGGTATTTTTTGCGGTGCCATTTGCTGCGTTTGAAATTTGCGAACGGCAGCCCGGCCGCAAACGAAAAAATTGGCTGAAACTGCTGCTTTCAGCCGCATATTCTGGTAAACTGCCTGTGTGGCAAGCGGGGGCTTCTGGTGACCCACGCGGGACGATGCTGGGCAGGCAAAGCTGCCAGGGTCATTGCGGCGAATGCCGCAATCCAGACGGGCAGTCCTGCTCACTGGATGCCTGTCCGCTGTGGTGTTGCACCGGCATGACCAGGGCCGTACGTACCGAATAAATTGCTCAATTGAAAGATAGGTGGTCATACGATATTCACAGGGAGATTCTATGGAATATGAGAGCAAGCTGATTCCTGTTTTACGCGAGGGCATTGATGTGATCAGAATGGTTTTTTTCAAAAAACTGAAACTGCATCTTCCGCGCAAATATCCACACAAGGACAGCAGCTATATCAATTACCTGGCTGGCGCCGTGATCAATGAAGTGTTCGGCAGTCAGAACCCTGCAGAACCGTTCGCCGGTTTCGCTCGGGAAAACAAGTTCTTCATCAAGCTGGAGCTGAAAAACATAGCGACGGATCTTCCGGAGATGCGCATTCCCCTGACCGATGCCTTGCGAGTCCAGTTCCTGTGTGATTATCAGGAAGGCATTGACAGTTCACATATTCTCACGCAGGCCAGGGAACAGGGAATCCTCATGCTTGATCGTGACGCTCCACTGCCGGCTAAGTTCATGGCACTCGTTCGAAGGCTCGGCGCAAGTTTCGATCTCATCACTCAACCGTAGAAGCCTCTGGGGAATTCCCCTACCATTTGCGGCGGAAAGCCGGGTCCATCCCTTTTCCGCCTCCCCTGCTCGGGCACAACCCGGCAACCTGCGCCGAATCGACGCAGAACAGCTCCTATGCGGCCAACCTTAGGCGAAGATGATCACTGAGTTTCTGGAATGACTCGATCCATTGCACAGGAGTCACACGGCAGCCGGCCGGCACATTGACTTCACGCCTGCACTCCGGCTGGAATCCATCCAAACCAATCCCGGACTCGCGCAGCAATCCATCACGGCGCTCCGTTCCCAGGGGGTCGATCGTCTGCACCGGAGCGCAGCACATTCACGGGAATGGCTCATCGGCAGCCAAAGGTCAGCGTCCAGTAATGACCGTAGGAGCTCTGTGCGTTGTAGGCGTAACCTGCCCCAATGTCACAGAAACCTGGATTCAGCATGCTGTCTCGATGCCCGGCGCTGTTCATCCATCCGACGAAGACTGCGGCAGGAGTAGAATATCCAGCGGCGACGTTTTCTCCCCCAGTGGTGAGATAGTAGCCGGCATCGAGCATTCGATCCCAGGGGCTCGACCCATCGGAGCCGGTATGACTCATGAAATCATTTTTCGCCATATCCTCAGAATGCCTGCGCGCAGCCACGTTGAGCGAATCCACATTGGTCAAAGGAGAAAGACCATTTTTCTTTCTCTCCTGGTTGACCAGATTGATGATTTCTCTCTCTTGTTCAAGGAGATTGGCACATGCTGCAAAAGCGGCGCAACTCTGTAGATCGTCACAGTCTGTCTTGCCATTGCAGTTGTTGTCCTTTCCATCGTCACATATTTCAACGGCGCCGGGATAAACGGTCTTGTCGCTGTCCCTGCAATCTCCTTGATTTTCCGTATATCCGTCCCCGTCGTCGTCGATGTCTTTGGGATCGGGCGGAGCACACCCTTCATCCACCAACCCATCGCAGTCGTTATCGACACCGTCATTGCAGATTTCCTTTGCACCCGGGTGAATGGCGGCATCGTGGTCATTACAGTCATGGTTTTCGGAATACCCGTCACCGTCAAGGTCTCTCTGGGAAGCGGAACAACCGGCAGGATCCACCGGCTCTCCCGCCGGAGTAGCCGCACACTTGTCGATGTCATCGGCTACACCATCCTGATCGGAATCGATCAGACAGTTCTCGTCAACCTGTCCATCACAGTCATTGTCGAACCCGTCACCGCAAATTTCCTGGGTATCGGGGATCAGGTGTATGGTGAGAAGTTGGGAATGAGCTTGAATGTCGGGAAAAGCCGCAAGCCTTGCGGTAAACTTTACAGTGTGCGGTTCATCGGAGAGATGCTGGCACTGCGGTGTCCATCTGAAATCGTATGCCTGACTTCCTGGAGGCATGGAGAGTGCGGCACCTGCCGGGAGGTCCGCAGCTTCGATGACTGTAAGGGCCGGATTGTCGCTGTAGCCGGTGCCGCCCAATTGAGCGGTATCAACAACACCCCTGACGGGAATCGATATGAGTTCACCCGGTCTTGCGGTGATATCTCTCACCGGTCGGGTACGATTGAACTGGGTTCTTGGCAGCAAAGCTACGTTCGTGGGAACGATATCACAGCCGCTGCTCGCATAACCCGCTTCCACCAAGCCAACGCAGCTGAATCCGTCCTGGGCCGGCACAGTCCCGACGCACTGATATTTGTATCCGGTTTTACCGCCGGCGAATGAAGCGGCAAGCTGCCGCTGTTGTTCGTCGGCGTCGCTCGGCAGGCGTGCCCCCATGTAGATATGGTCAGGGTTTGCTTGCGCGAAGTCATGGAAAGCGTTGAAGCGGACTCCGAGACAGTCGCTGTCCCCACTGCACACGTCCAGCCCGCAGTTCAGGTAGGGGGTGGACTCCACAATGGTTTCCAGCCCGAAGGATGCACCCCGGCCCAGAGACATTCCGACATGTCCTGGGAACCACTTGCAGTCGGGGCATCCCGTGAGTGCGTAAAGGATGGCTCCCGCGCTCAGGTACCGGGGGGGAATGTCCATGACGATCATCAGCCGATGATCACTGAAAACCATTAAATTCGATAAACGGTCGAGCTCTACGACGATATTCTCACCTTCAAGGCGGGCCGTCAGCGGTTCGATGCCGTCCTGGTGGAGGGCAACGGAGGAAATCACCTTGCCGTCTGCGAAATCAAGCAGAGCACATGGAATCTTTATGCGGACAGGCTTGAGCAACTCGATTTCCAGTGGCTCGAGGGCCAGGGTTAACTCGCTGGATGACTCCGATGCAAAGGTCTTTTCTACAGCCAGCGATAACACTCTGGCCTCAGGTAAGACACCCGGTGGAACTTCAATTTGGACTCCATAAAAGGGACTGAGGGGATCGGTGACTGCAACAATGCCTCCTTCCGCCCCTATGACAGCTTCGGCAAAATTCAGATCGACGAAAACCCGCACCAGAAATACCGCCAACTCACCCCGTGTCACAGGGTTGGCCGGGCAATACTGCGGCACGTCGGCGTTACAGCCTGCGCTGATTCCATCCGCATACAATTGTTCAATCCAACCGGCAGCCCAATGATTCCCGGGGACATCCGCAAAAACCCCACAACCTTCCTGCGGTTGGAAATCCTGACCGTACCTGGCCCGTCCAAGCAGGACCGCGACTTCGGCCCGTGTTACCAACTGGTCGGGGCAGTATTGTTTCAACTCCACACTGCATCCCCTGGTAATGCCGTCCTGGAAAAGCTGCTCAATCCAATCCGCAGCCCAGTGGTCGGCGGGCACATCCTGAAAGATACCTTGTGCCTTGGCCGGCTGAAAAAGGCTTCCCCGTTTAGCCTTTTCCAGGAGCACTGCCATCTGGGCGCGCGTGACCGGCTCATCCGGGCAGAAAAAGCCATCCGCACAACCTGCCGTGATCCCCGCGCCATACAACCGTTCAATATAGCTGTAGGCCCAATGGGAGGGGGGCACATCCTGGAAAGTCTCGCCGAAGTCCAGCGCATGGGCATCCGGCGCCGCGCTGCATCGCCAGTGATGATGTAAAAAACTCACTCCACTGGCAACAAGGAAAACAGCCAGTGCCAATAGCAAGCAACGTCTGCCCGGCCTCTCGAACATCAATTCCCCTCCCCCTCTTGACCCAAATTCAATGACTTCACCCAGAACCCGCAGCCGCACCGACGCCGCACCGCCGGGACGGAACTCATCGACTTGGCGGCATTGAAGTTGCGTATTCCGCTGTGTGCCGCAATGACAGTGAGAACGAATCGCCGCCCGCTCATTCTCCCCGTCTTTTCAACTGCACCGCTGCTTGATAGACGAGGCGCCGCGCGATGCCGTGTTTAGCGGCGATGACGCCTGCCGCCTCCTTCACGGCCATGCCCCGGACTTCGATGAGGTCATGGAGATCCTCACTCCAAACCGCTTCAGCACTGCCGGCAGGCGCCGACTCAGCGCCCGCCACGACCAGCGTCAATTCGCCCCTGACCGGCTGGACAAAATAGCTTTGTGCGCCCGTTACCGCGCCTCGATAAACCTCCTCGTATCTCTTGGTGAGCTCCCGAGCTACCGCCACTTGCCGGTCACCCCAGTAGCGCTCGACATCACCCAGTGTGCGATGTAAACGCTGAGGAGATTCGTAGAGAATGAGAGTCATGGTGAGCGTCGAGTAAGACTGGAAGAACCGCGTTCGACCGGCTCCGCGGCTGGGCGGAAAACCCAGGAAGGCGAAGGGTTGGGTAGGAAGACCGGAAACCACCAGCGCGGTAATCAGCGCTGCCGGGCCGGGCACGGGCACAACCGGAACATGCATGTGCAACGCCTGACGTATGAGCAAGGAGCCGGGATCGGAAATTCCCGGGGTTCCGGCATCCGTCACCAGGGCAAGCGTTTCACCCGCCTGGACTCTTACCAGCAGTTCCGGACCGCGCTTGTGCAGGTTCCGACTGTGATAGCTCACCAGTGGCTTCTGAATCTCGTAGTGCGTCAGCAATTTTCTGGTGTGGCGGGTATCTTCCGCGGCGATTCGGTCCACACTGCGCAGTGTTTCCACCGCTCGAAAGCTGATATCTGCAAGGTTTCCAATAGGCGTTGCGACGATATAGAGTGCACCTGAAGTCATAGCCGGATCGATCGAACCTTCATGTATCCCTTCTCCTACGCTCATTCGCAGGCTTCAAAGGCATTGACAATCCAGGTGAGCTCAGGCACTCCCCTGTGCCAATCGACCGCCACCACATCAAATCTTGCCGGCCGCCCCTGCAGCCGATTTTGTTTAATGTACCATTGACCAAGCCGGGTCAATCGTTTTTGTTTACTGAGTGAAACGGCCTCTTGGGGCAATCCGAAATTTCTCGAATAGCGAGACTTCACTTCGATGAAAACAATCGTATTACCGTCCCATCCGACCAAATCAATTTCGCCCAGGGGGCAGCGAAAATTGCGTGCCGCTATACGCAGCCCCTTGCTTTGCAGGAAGTTCTCCGCAAGCAATTCTCCTTCTTTGCCCTTTTTCCGGCGGCTTGTCCCCTGCTCCGCGCTTGCTCCCTGCATGTGGCCCCACTCAATGCGTCAAATACTCGAAGGTCCCTTTGGACTTGATGCTCTGATCACTACACCACTCTCCTTGTGCATACATCATATTGCTTGAACCCTCAACTCCTGATTTGCCGCCAAAGGAAAATCCGAAACCTCAAAAACAGTCAAAAAAACAAGCTCTCCCCGGCATTATGGTCCAAAACCGTTCGCACTCGCTCCTCAGTACTTTTGCCTTGCGAGGCTGGATGTGCTAGCTTCACAGCCAATCTTATCCTGTTGATATCAAAAGTATTTAACCGGTTCCGCGGGGCTTGGGTCAGGAACACCAAGGAGCACCCGTGGGGATTGACGGAGGAACGGCACATCGTCCATTGCGGCATGGATGAAGATATTTCTTGCTTTGTCGAGGAGAGGAACGAGGCGTAATGATAGAACTTGTGTGCGGCCAGAACCTGGTTCAACTCGGCATCAAGATGCAGGAAGGGTTGAACATCACCGCCTTTCTGGATCATCTGGATCTGTGTGAATTGTGCTTTGAGCATCAGGGAACCCTGATTGATCAGTTGAACAAGTTCATCGGCGGGACTGAATCTGTCAGAAATTTGTAGCTGCGATGAAAGCAAGATGTTTAACGGCTGTCCTGCCGGCGCGTTTTGCTTTCCGGCCGCAACCCGATCGGACCCGGAGCCATATAACAAGGTCCGGGTCAGTGACCCGGACCTTGTTATATGGATTGGCACGAAGCTCCCACGATATTCCCGGGAAAGCAGCCGTTTTCCGACCAAAAGTCTGCACAACCGACGGGCAGACGGCGGGAGCACCCGGAACCAATCGCCATAAGAATGCCCCCAACCGCAATCGATTCAGGTGGCATCAGCGCTTTTCCTTGATGCGGGCTGCCTTGCCAACGCGCTCGCGCAGGTAGTACAACCTGGATCGCCTTACACGGCCACGACGCAGTAATTCTATTTTGTCGATACGCGGGGAATGGAGCGGAAAAATCCTTTCCACCCCCACCCCGTAAGAAACCTTGCGGACTGTAAAGCTGGCGCCCGCCTTGCCGCGGTGATGCCGAATCACCACCCCCTCAAAGACCTGGATGCGCTCTTTTTCTCCCTCGCGGATTTTCACATGCACCTTCACACTGTCTCCCACGCGAAAGGGAGGAATGTCGGTGCGCATGTAATCCCGTTCAATACTCTCAACCAATCCCTTAGACATTGTCAAACCTCCATTCTTATTGCCCGGAAGCCTCTTTGCCTGCGCCACCGGATCAATCCAGCGATCTGTCCCTGACGAGGAGGCGGTCCAGCAAAATGGCCGCCGCACATCGCACGGACAAATGGTTATACCCGTTCACTCCCTTAATGGTTTCCAATATCCCGTCTGCCCCTTCCAAAACCGATGGCGCCAAGCCCCATCCCGTCCCGAGCAACAACAGGCAGGGTGCGGAATCTTCCTGCAAGAGCCGGCGGGCATGGCGCATGGTTAAACCGTCAGCCCGGCCTTTGGCACTCGTCGCCCAAACCCGGGGCTGCGTCCCCCAGCGCAAATGGATGTCCTCCTGTGCCGACCGTATGCTTGCCACCACCCGCAGACGTCTCAGGGCCCGCTCTCGATCCGGATGCAGTTTTTTGCCGACACCCACCAGCCAATGGTGCAGCACCCGCTGCGCCAAAAGCTGCTGATCCGCCAAGGGGGTTACGATGTAACATGCGGGAACTCCAAAGGTACAAACCAGACGTCCCAAGTCATGCAGATCCAGATTCGTGATGGCTGACGCTATGGTATCGCCCTTGCGGTTGAGAACTGGATAGTGCACCAGCGCCACATACAGCGGAGCTCCCTCCTCAGCCATCGGCACAGTCCATTTCGTCGGCCGGCTGTGCGGACTGATTTTCGGCCGTCTGCAAAAATTTCAGGTCGTCTGCACTCAAGCGCAGTCGCGCGAACAGATCGGGACGCCGCAACTTGGTTCGAAAAAGCGCCTGACCACGCCGCCACTCACGGATCTTTCGATGATTGCCGGAGAGCAGCACAGCGGGAACTTTATGGCCGCGAAATTCCTGTGGTCGGGTGTATTGCGGGAACTCCAGAGCAACTTCGGAAAAGGTTTCCACTCTGACGGATGCAGCGTTTCCCAGCACCCCGGGGATCAACCGGGTAACGGCGTCAATCACCACCATCGCAGCCAACTCGCCCCCCGAAAGAATATAATCGCCAATGGAAAGTTCCTCGTCGACCGCGTACGCCGCCACGCGTTCATCCACCCCTTCGTAACGCCCGCAAATGAGAACGAGGCGAGGCATCGCACTGAACTTCCAAGCCGTTTCCTGCTGGAACAATTTCCCCTGGGGGCTCAGCAGCACCACCCAGGGCCGGGGTTCTTCGGCTTTCAGCTGGTCCACGGCCCGCATGATGGGCTCGGGCTTCATGACCATCCCCTCACCGCCGCCGAAAGGGCGATCATCTGTAATCTGATGTTTGCCGGCGGCATAATCCCGGATGTTGTGCACTCGAACCTGAATCATGCCCCGCTCTGCAGCTTTGCCGACAATGCTTTCTCCCAGCGGCCCGGCAAACATCCGGGGGAAAAGCGTCAATATGTCAAAGATCATCGATCAAACCTTCCGGTGGGTCGACAATCATCACTCCCAGTTTCAGATTGACCTCCAGGACCGTATCCTCCACGGCAGGAATGAGCCATTCGTCATCCTGAGTCCGCACGACATAAACGTCGTTGCCCCCGGTTTCTATGATGCCAGTGAGCTCTCCGAGTTTCTTGCCGCCCGGGGTTTCGACCTTCAGACCAATGAGCTGAAAATAGTAGTATTCTCCCTCGGAGGTGGGCGAGAGCCGACTTTCCGGGAGAAAGAGCTGTTCGCCTGTGACCCTTGCGGCCTCTTCGAGGCTGGTTATTTCTCGGAATCGACCTATGAACTGCCTTTGCTGCCGCCGGAGATCCACAACCGTCAAGGCGTTTTCTTCACCACCTTCGACGGTGTCGCTCAGGTACAGCCTATCGCCGGCCTTTTGCTCTCCCAGGCTGTCACCATAGGGGTAGATCTTAACGGCACCACGCACTCCGTGAACCCGGCTGATCTTACCTACCGCAACTCGACGAACATTTTCCGTAACCTTACTCAATGATTTCCAGAACGGCCCTTTTTCTCAGTTTGGTGGATGCAGCGCTCAAGATGGTGCGCATTGCCCGAGCAGTACGTCCCTGCTTGCCGATGACCTTGCCTAAATCCTCTTTAGCTACGCGAAGTTCGATCACCGAGGTTTGTTCACCCGCTATTTCCGAAACCTTCACCCTTTCCGGATGATCTACCAAAGCCCGCGCCATAAACTCGATCAATTCCTTCAACATGGTGACCTCCTGATTTCCTGCGCCGCGTGGGATTTGCTGCTTAGGAAGCCTGAGTAACCTCGGGCGAACCGTGCTTTCGCAACAGGCTGCGTACCGTGTCTGTAGGTTCGGCGCCCTGCTCAAGCCAATATTGAAACCGATGGGTGTCGATTGTGACTGCTTCCGGCTCCATCAGCGGATTATAGCTGCCGATGCTCTCGATAAAACGTCCATCCCGGGGCGAATCCGAATGTGCGACGACAATCTTGTAAAACGGCCTCTTCTTTCTTCCGCGACGAGCTAACCGAATACGTACTGGCATGATCTGCGTTCTACCTCCCAAAAAGTAGCAGTTGAAAAATTTATACTAACTCACTGACTCAACTGGATGACCCACAAACCCAAAATCACCTGGTCAATGGTCTGACAAGGAATTTTGATTTTAGCAGCCAATCTATTGATTTTTCTAAACAAACAATAATTCTCGGTTCCGTATGGAAACTTTCGAATTGTTTCGTATACCTTATTTTACACCAATTAAAAAGGGAAAAATGCTCTCTTGCGGCGCCCTTTCCCCTTCTTCTTTTTGGTACCCCCTGCGCCCATCATCTGGCGCATCATCCTGCGCGATTCCTCGTAGCTTTTGAGCAGTCGGTTGACGTCCTGAACCGTGGTGCCGCTGCCACTGGCTATACGACGGCGGCGGCTGGCATTGATCAGATCCGCATTCTTCCGCTCACCCAAGGTCATGGAGTTGATGATCGCTTCCATGCGGACAAATTCACGTTCATCCACTTTCATTTTTTTCAGCTCTTTCATCATGCCCATGCCCGGCAGCATTCCCAAAATCTGCTCCAGGGAACCCAGCTTTTTAATCTGTCTCAACTGATTGCGAAAGTCTTCCAGGGTGAACGTGTTCTCTTTAAATTTTTGCGCCAGTTGCAGGGCCTCTTTTTCATCGAAGGCCTCCTGGGCCTTTTCGATGACGGAGAGAACATCGCCCATGCCGAGAATCCTCGAGCTCATTCGGTCGGGATGAAAGACTTCCAGCGCATCGAGTTTTTCACCCACCCCGACATACTTGATGGGGGAACCGGTCACGGCTCGAATGGAAAGGGCGGCACCGCCGCGTGCGTCGCCGTCCAGCTTGGTCAGAACAACGCCGGAGATGGCCAGAGATTCATTGAAGGCGGCCGCCACGGCAACGGCATCCTGGCCTGTCATGGCATCCGCCACCAGAAGGGTCTCGGCCGGTTCCAAAATCTCCCTGAGGCGCCCCAGTTCACTCATCAATTCAGCGTCCACATGGAGACGGCCGGCGGTATCAACGATGAGAGTGTCACAGTTTTCCTGCCGGGCGTAAAGAATGGCTTGGCGGGCGATTTCTTCGGGCCGTTGATCCACTCTGGATGAATACGCGGGCAGTCCCAGCTGGGCGGCCAGGGTCAGCAATTGGTCGATTGCCGCAGGGCGATAAACATCGGCCGGCACAAGACAGGGGCGGCGTTTTTCGTGCGCCATCTTCCTGGCCAGTTTTGCCGCTGTGGTGGTCTTACCCGAACCCTGCAACCCCACCAGCATAACAGGAACCGGGATTTTACCCGTGAGTTTGAGTGGCTCTGCTTTTCCACCCATCAGTTCCGTGAGAGCTTCGTTAACGATTTTTATCACCTGCTGACCGGGCGTCAGACTTCCCATGACTTCCTGGCCCACGGCACGATCCGCGATGCCCGCCACAAATTCCTTGGCAACCTTGAAGTGTACGTCCGCTTCCAGGAGTGCCATACGGACTTCCCGGAGAGCCTCACGGATATTCTCCTCGGTGAGCTTGCCCTGCCCCCGGAGATGTTTGAATATGCGTTGAAACTTATCCGAAAGATTTTCAAACATAGCGTCCACCAGCCGTTGTAATTTTTTTGGTTTTATCGTTCCACGTTGGAACTTTGCATGCTATATAGCTTACCTGCGCATGTCAAGAAAGGCAAAGGAGCGCCCAAAATCGCCATTCCATTTTGATTCGTTTGCCGGTTTTTGAATATTGTCAGTTTTTGCAGCAAAAAGCGAGCATACTCAAGCGACAAGGAGACCCACCATGGCAGTGATCACGATCAGCAGAGAATTCGCCTCAGGCGGTAGACTGTTTGCGCGAAAGTTGGGGGAGCAACTAGGCTACTCAGTTCTCGAGAAGGAACTGGTCGCTCAAGTGGCAGAGGATCTGAACATCTCTGAGAGCGAAGCAACTCTATTTGAAAAGAATAGCGGCTCCAAACTCTTGCGCTTCCTGGACAGATACACTTCCCATACGGTAAAAAAGGTAGTCGATCGGACCTACGGGCGTCTCGACGACCGATCCTATTATGATGTGACGACCAAGCTGGTTCTGCAGGTCGCCGCCGAAGGCAATGTGATCATATTGGGATGGGGCGGCCAGTGCATCCTGGAACACCACCCCAACACACTCCATCTACGCATTGTGAAAGATCTTCCCGACCGTATTGCCCTCGTCCGGGAAAATCATCCCAGGCTCGATGAGCGGGCCGCGCAGGAATATATTGAACGGGAGGACAGGGAAAAAGGGGGTTATATCGAACATTATTTTGATCGCTCGGTGAATGATCCGCATCTCTATCACATGACCCTGAATCTCACTAAAGTGAATACGGCCGAAGCCCTCAAAATGATCACCGAGTATGTCAGCAAGCAGATGAATGCCTAGGCTGCAGAAAACGATTCGGACCGGAAGCTTCCCTCTTGGCGGAGCAACATCATTCATGCAGCAGGCTTTCAGCGGGTTGCTCCGCTTCTTGACTTCCGACGGTCGCCGCAATGAGCGTGGTTGAGAAGGCCTGCACGAAATGACGAAGGCCCTTTGATCGACTCATCAAAGGGCCCTGTTATTCGCTAACGGCGCCAACGCAGGTACACTTACCCGGCACTGCTCCCATTGGACGGTGAATGACCTCGCAGAGCGGCAAGCTGGCTGATATAGTCTTCCACCAGATTTCTGTCATCCGCCACCGTGATATTTTGGCGAATACGCCCTTCGGCAAGCTCCAGAGCCATTTCTACCACCTCTGCACGAAACTGGCTCTTGGCCTTCTCAATTTCCCTGTCCGCGCGCAGCCTGGCATCCTCCAACATCTGGTTTCTATGTATTTCGGTCCGCTCCATAATTTTGCGTTTTTCGTCCTGCCCAAGCTGATGATAATAGTCTTGAATGCTCTTGATCTTTTCATCTATGGTCGCAAGGGATCTGACCTGTTCATCGTGCTGCTGGGCCAGATATTCTTTTTCTTTGTCGAGTTCCTGCAGGGAGAGAACCACGCTGGAGCGTTTGCCGGCAAGAAATTTGACCAGCGGATCCTTACCATACTTATAGATAACCAAAGCCAGGATTGCGAAGTTCACAATCCGCATGGCAAAGTCCCATGTAGCCCGATTGATTCCCCCTCCTTCGGCGGCAAAACATGGAATTGCCAACAACAGGCAAGCAAATGCCGTTCCCAGCCCTAAACGAGCCTTCCTGAAAAGCAACATGGCGCTCTCCCCTATCCTCTAAACTTCTCGGCCCAGAACCTTGCGGGTAACACTCATAGCCAGCAGCTCGGCCTGCTGCGCAATCGTCTGCCGCGCTCTGGCAAGTTCCTGAGCCACCTCCACACGCACCTTTTCGTGGATGGCCGCAATTTGCTCTTGAGTGCTGACCACCAGGCCCCGTGCCTCATCGCCTGCAACCTTGCGCAGAGCCAGCTGGCTTTCGCGGGCTTCACGTTCCGCCAAGCGCAGCCGCGCCTCATACTCATCCGCCAGTCGACGGATTTCCTCCTGCACGGCATTCAGCTGCTCCCGCTTTTCCTTGAAGTGTTCCTCGCGCTCCAAAATCAGGCGGTGAAGCGGTTGAATCATCATGCGATTCAAAATGAAAAGCAGGATCAGGAACAAAGCGACCTGAACGAATAGCGTTGCATTTAAGCTGATCATCGGTTCTTTCCCTTGTTCCTACTAACAGATATCTATTTGACCACAAACATGAGCAGTAAGGCGACAACCAGCGAGTAGATACCGGTCGATTCACTGACTGCCTGACCAACCAGCATGGTGCGGGTCAGAAGTCCGGCTTCCTCCGGTTTGCGGCCAATCGCTTCACAGGCCTTGCCTGCAGCGTAGCCTTCCCCAACTCCCGGCCCGATAGCGCCCAAGCCCATCGCAAGACCAGCACCCAACAACGCTAACCCACGAACAAAATCGGCACCCGTGATTTCCATACCCAAAAATCCTCCTTGTAAGTAATTTGTTGCACCTGTCAACTGTCGCCGCTTAAGTGCTCAATACCAGCAACAAAGCAATAACCAGAGAGTATATGCCGGTGGATTCCGCCACCGCCTGACCAACCAGCATGGTACGCGTCATCAGTCCCGTGTTCTCGGGGTTGCGGGCGATGCTTGTCACTGCATTCTGGGCCGCAATCCCCTCGCCGATGCCCGGTCCGATACCGCCAAAGCCCATGGCGAACCCAGCACCCAGCAAGGTACACGCCGCCACCCAATTCATCGCTTCCGGCAGTGATTTGAACAGCAGCAGCAGGGCGATCAGAAAGCCATATATGGCGGTGGATTGGGCGACACCCGCCCCAATCAGCATCAGGGTCGTCAACTGCCCACTGGCTCTGGGCTGTCGCCCGATACCCGTGCAGGCGCTGCCGGCCGGCAGTCCGGCACCGATGCCACAGCCGATGGCGGAGAGTCCCATGGATAAACCGGCACCCAAATAGGCCCAGCCCGTCAGCACAGGCTTGCCGGCCGCCGGGCTGAAGAGCATCAGCATTGCAATCACCAACCCAAAGATACCCGCTGTTTCCGCTACTGCCTGTCCCACCAGCATGGTCTTCAGAATTTCTCCCGAAACGCCTGGACGATAGGAGAGCGTCTGATTTGCTTTGCCTGCCGCATAGCCTTCCCCAATGGCAGCCCCTATGGCGGCAAAGCCGACCGATAACCCTGCTCCCAGACCAGAAGCCGCCTTAACCCACTCAATTTGCTCCCATGCCATACTATTTTACCTGCACCGAGATATAGACCAAGGTTAACATTGTAAAAACGAATGCCTGTACCGTCCCGACAAATAAGCCAAAGAACGCATATAAAAAGGGTGGGATAATGAGTCCATAGACTAGGTAGGAGACCACCAGTATAATGATGGAGCCTCCCATGATGTTCCCGTAAAGACGAAATGAGATGGAGACCACCTTGGCGATCTCGCCGATCACATTCAGCGGCATCATGAAAAAGATGGGCTGAAAGTATTCTTTCACGTAACCCTTAAAGCCCTTGGTGCGGATGCCTGCATAATGTGCAATAAAGAAACCCATGATGCCCAGGCCCAGAGTCGTGTTCAGGTCTTTGGTGGGCTCATCCATAAACGGCAATATGCCAATCCAGTTGCACAGCAGCAGAAACATGAACATGGCACAAATCATGGGGAAATAGGTCTTTGCCATATCCTCGTCGAGGGCATCTCTGGTCAGCTTCCAAAATGCATCCACAAAGATCTCCGCAATGACTTGAAAGGTATTGGGCACAATTCCCTTGTTGCGCGTTGCCAGAAAGGCAAATAGGATGAGGATGCCCATGACCGAAAGGGTCATGTAAATGGTGGTTAGATTGAAAACAAGATGCAATCCCGCCACATCTACGGACCAAACCGAAATCTTCCCTAATTCCTCCATGGCTTCCCTCTGCTATGGATGCACTCTGTTTGGGTAAAAACGCTGCAGGATCACCTGGTCTATCAAAATGGCCAGGGGCACAGCGAACAGACCGACCGCAGCCGTTATCCAGTTAAACGAATCGAACTTGAAAGCGATGATGAGCGGCAGTGCCAACAGACCAAACCGCACAAGGACGGAGCCGAAAGCAAAGGCTGTTGCTTTGCGGCGGGCATACCCCAGCTGGCGGGGCAAGACATGAGCCATGATCACGAAGTTGAACACACTGAACAGGGAGCCCAGCAGCAGACCTCGAGCCGCCGGCTTGTAACCGACGGCAAAAAGCAGCACAGCCACCACAACGCAAGCTCCAAATGCCTTGCGCGCAAGTTGCCGCTGGAACTGGCGTAAGCCGGTTATGTCCTGCTGACTGTCGTCCGTCATGTTATTCCTTAGGCAAATGCGTGATCTGGCGGTAAACGGTGATTGCTCCCCCAAGGATTCCCAGCAAGATAAAGATGACAAGGATTATACCACGGCTGTGCAACCATTTGTCCAAAAAGTACCCAATCATGAAGCAGAAGAGGATGGAACCCGCCATAGTCAGCCCCACCTGACTGACTAGAGCGAGATACTCCACGAAATCACGCCTCTTTTTAAACTCGTCACTCATGGAAAATTCGCCCACTCCTAAAGACGGATACCTTGTAGCACGTCTTCGTCTCTTTGTGAAATATTTTCTTTGTTGAACGCCGTTTCTTTACCGATCTTTTTTGGCAGGTCCCCCATGCCCCGCGGCGGGGCGGACAGCCTGCACCACGGCGCCTGGTGCTTTGTGCGCAGACGGCTGCCGAGGCAACGGGCCGAAGCAGGCTAGTGAAAGAAAACGCAAAACGCATCCCCGAGAGACGGCCGGGCACAAAGTCGTTTGCACATGAATCGGGACTTATGATAAGTCTAACCGTCGGCTGCCCCGGAACCATCCCCCTGGAGCAACCGTCCCGCGTATCACAACGGTTAAAGCTATCCTTCCGGAGGTACACTTTTGATGACAGCCTTCAAGTTGACCCCAGGCGACGCCGGTCTCGGTCTGCGCTGCAGGGTTCTGACATTGGTTGTGACGGCTTCACTGGCGCTCGGCTGTTGCTCGAGCGGGTATGGCGCCCAGGGATTTTTCCGCCCGCTTCAGCAGAAACTCGTTCAGGACGGTTTTGCGCCCGATTTTGTCATGAGGGTCTATCAAGCGAATCCGTCACCGTTGTTCGAAACGGTGGCAAGCACTCTGCGAATCCGCGAGAGCAAGCTCAACTACAAGCAGTTCCTGCAACCGGCGGCTATGGCGAAAGCAAGACAATTCATGCGCACCTACGGCCCAATACTCAGCGATGCCGAAAGAGCGTATGGCGTGGACAAGTGCGTCATCGTCGCCATCCTGTCGGTGGAAACCCGTTTCGGCAGTTACACCGGCTTCACCCCTACCCTCAATATTCTATCCACATTCGCCGTAATGGATCGCAAGAGCTATCGGGACATCGTATGGAATCTGCTCTCTGCAAAAGATCAAAAACGTTGGGGGCGTGAAGCCTTTGACAAAAAGCTTGTGCAACGATCCAAATGGGCCTACGGGGAGCTCCATGCGCTGCTCACCTGGGCCGATGGGGAGCCTTCCAGGATACGATCTTTTAAGGGATCGTTGATGGGTGCCATTGGCTGGCCGCAATTTCTGCCATCCAGCCTGGTTCAGCACGGAGCTGACGGCAATGGCGACGGATACGTTGATCTGTTTGATCCCAGGGATGCCATAGTCAGTGTGGCCAGTTACCTGTCCGCCCACGGCTGGAAAGACTACGGAGACCGAGCTCAAAAGGAAAAAGTCATCTACGCTTACAACCACAGTCAACCTTACGTGGACACCATCCTGGGAATAGCCGGCAGGTTGCAGCAAGATGCGGGCTGAGTACGGCTCTACACCATAGAGTGTCCGAAATGCAGCGGACTTGCAAGGGTGCAGGTTGGCTAGTTGATTGTGTGGCGCTTTACGAAATCGAGGGTCCCAGACGCTCCGCCAGCATTTTTTCCACCGGCTCCGGCACCAACCCGCTGACGCAGCCGCCCGACATGACGACCTCTTTGATGATGCGGGAACTGATGTAAATCCACCGCATGCCCGTCATCAGATAGAGAGTCTCAATTTCATTGCTCAGCTTGCGGTTCATCAAGGCCATTTGAAATTCATACTCGAAATCGCTGATGGCACGCAGTCCTCGCAAAATAGCCCGGGCATTAACCCGTCCGACGTAATCGACCAGCAGCCCCTGAAAGGCGTCGACCTTCAGTCGATCGTTGAGCGGGTGATCCCGAAGGGACTCCTCGATCATGCGGAGCCGCTCCTCAAAACTAAACACCGGTTGTTTAGCGGGATTTTTCGCAATAGCAACAATAATTTTGTCGAATATCTTCAAGCCGCGATCCAGCAAATCAAGATGACCATTGGTGATCGGATCAAACGAACCGGGATAGACCGCCACCTTATCCATAAACACTCCTTTTCAGCTCCATGTGCCCCTGATTTTTATGCTGGTTGGAGAACATCCTTCATATAAAAAGAGACTATGGTAGCACCATATTTTCGTTGTTGGCCCAGCACCCAATCGCCCCATCTCGCAGGCACGAGGTCTTTGGTATGATGTTCGGCCACCACCAGAGCATCCTGTGCCGTCAGTCGATCCAACAGACCGAGGGTTTTCTCTACGTGCCCATGTCCATAGGGAGGATCCAGGAACACCATCTGAAACTTGTCGAACGGCTCCTTTTGCCCATGCCTCACGAGCCTGTCCAGCACCCTGCCGACGGCTCCCCGCACCACCAAGGCGCGCTCCTGCACCCCACAGATCTTGATATTGACCGAAATGAGTCGAATCGCTTCCGCCGCGTCATCAACAAAAACGGCCTGGGCAGCTCCTCGACTGAGGGCTTCCAAGCCTAAAGCTCCAGTGCCGGCGAACAGGTCCAGGACCCTGACATTTTGCAGGCGTGGCCCGACAATATTGAAGATCGCTTCCCGCACTCGATCACTCGTGGGGCGGATGCTCATACCCTTGGGAGCATGCAAACGCCTGCCACGAAATTCGCCGGCCACAATGCGCATTGTCGTCTATATCAAGCCCCGTTCGACCAAAACCTCAGCGATTTGGACTGCATTGGTCGCAGCTCCCTTTCTGATATTGTCCGCCACCACCCACAGGCACAGTCCATTTTCCACCGACGGATCCTTGCGAATTCGTCCCACCAGCGTGTCATCTTGACCTGCGCAGTCAATGGGCATGGGATAAAGTTTTTCGGATGGCTCATCAATGAGCTTGACACCGGGGGCGGAAGAGAGCAGTTGACGCACCCTGTCAACGGTTACGGGGCGTCTGGTTTCAATGTTGACCGACTCCGAATGGCCGTAGTAGACGGGCACCCTGACGGTGGTCGCGGCCACTCCAATCCGCTCATCATTGAAGATTTTCCTGGTCTCGTTGACCATTTTCATCTCTTCTTCGGTGTATCCATTGTCCAGGAACGCCCCTATATGAGGCAAACAATTGAACGCGATCTGATGCGGATAGACCTGCCAGCTGGCCTGTTCCCCGCTGTTCAGTGCCTTCACCTGCCGGCGCAGTTCCTCGATGGCTTTCTGGCCGGTCCCCGAAACAGCCTGAAAGGTCGTCACTATAATCCTCTTGATGCCGGCCGCATCATAGATCGGTTTCAGCGCCACGACCATCTGAATCGTGGAACAATTGGGATTGGCAATTATCCCGGAGCTCACATCGATGGCCTCGCGGTTTACCTCCGGGACAATCAGCGGAATTTGCGCATCCATGCGGAAAGCGCTGGAATTGTCCACCACCACGCAACCATGCTGCGCGGCAATGGGAGCAAACTTCCTGCTCACACCGGCTCCGGCGGAAAACAAGGCCAATTGCAGCCCGGCAAAAGAATCTTCGCGCAGTTCTTCGACAGCTATGCCGCGCCCATGAAATGACAGTACTTTCCCGACAGAGCGAGCCGAAGCCAGAAGCCTCAACTTCCCGACCGGAAAGGACCGCTCTTCCAGCACACGGATCATCATATTGCCAACCGCTCCGGTCGCCCCTACAACGGCAACATCAACTGCTTTGTCTTGCATATTAGCAAACTCCATGGATTCAAACGATGCAGCGTTCAGGTCAGTGGGTCGCAATGTGATCGGCCACCAGATCACCGACCTCACTCGTACTGTAACCCATGTGCCCGGCAGAGAGACTCTTGATGTCGCGGGACACCACTTTCCTTATGGCCTGCTCGATTCGTCTGCCGGCCGATGCTTCCTGCAGTTGTTCCAGCATCATTTGCACCGCAGCAATGGCGGCCAGCGGATTAATGACATTTTTGCCGGTGTACTTGGGGGCCGAACCGCCTATGGGTTCATACATGGATACGCCCTGCGGATTCAAGTTCCCACCGGCCGCTATGCCCATGCCCCCCTGGATCATCGCACCGAGATCGGTGATGATGTCGCCGAACATGTTATCCGTCACGATGACGTCGAACCATTCCGGATTCTTGATCATCCACATGCACGTGGCATCGACGTGGGCATAATCCTTTTCAATGTCGGGATATTCCCGCCCCACCTCGTGGAACGCCCTCTCCCAAAGATCAAATGCATAGGTCAGAACATTCGTTTTGCCGCACAGGGTGAGCTTTTTGCGTTTGCCGCGCCGGCGACAGAAGTCGAAGGCAAAGCGCAGGCAGCGTTCGACACCCATTCGGGTATTGATGGACTCCTGTATCGCCACTTCATGCTCCGTGCCTTTGCGCAGGAAACCGCCCGAGCCGGCATAGAGGCCCTCGGTGTTTTCCCGAACCACAACGAAGTCAATATCCTCCGGCTTCTTGTCTTTCAACGGGGTCTCCACTCCCGGGTAGAGGATGACCGGGCGCAGGTTGATGTACTGATCCAGCTGAAAGCGTAGCTCCAGCAGTAACCCTTTCTCCAAAATGCCCGGTTTCACACCGGGATGGCCGATAGCACCCAGAAGAATACTGTCGAACCTTCTCAGCTCTTCAACCACGCTCGCGGGAAGAGTCTCCTGAGTGCGCAGATAGCGTTCCCCACCAAGATCATAATGAACTTCTTCCACCGTGAAATTTTCCCTGGCCGCGACAGCCTGCAACGCCTTCAGTGCCTCGCGAACGGCTTCAGGACCGGTACCATCTCCAGGAATTACTGCAATGCGATAGCTACGATTTGCTCCCATGAATCTCCCCATCTGTCTCTTTGAATTGGAAAGTCAACCTGAACCCGGGTCACTTTGCCGGCTGTCCTTTCGGCTTCCTCAGTTGCGCACCAACGTAGGCCATGAGCCCTCCGGCCTCGAGCAACTCCCGCATGAAAGGCGGCACCGAATGCGCTTGGTATTCCTGCTGCCGGGAATGGTTCACGATACTGCCGCGACTCAGGTCGACCTCCACCTGGTCGCCTGCCTCGATGGATGCTGCCGCCTCCGGGCATTCCAAAATGGGCAGTCCCATATTGAACGCGTTGCGGTAGAAGATGCGCGCAAAACTGTGTGCCACCACACATCCCACTCCCGCTCCCTTGATCGCAATGGGAGCGTGTTCGCGCGAAGAACCACATCCGAAGTTCCTGCCGGCAACGATGATATCACCCGGTTTGGCCCTGGCTGCAAAGGATGGATCCGCATCCTCCATGCAATGAGCCGCCAGCAGGGCCGGGTCGGTGGTATTGAGATAGCGTGCCGGGATGATGGCATCGGTGTCGACGTCGTCTCCAAATTTCCAGGCTTGTCCTTTAATTTTCATTGCTTGTACTCCCGTGCCTTACTGGACTTCGTCCGGATGTGCAATCCGGCCGGCAATCGCTGATGCCGCCGCTACAGCGGGGTTGCTCAAATAGACCTCACTTTCCACGTGCCCCATGCGGCCGACAAAATTGCGATTGGTGGTCGCCACGGCTCTTTCTCCCGCCGCCAGAATTCCCATGTGCCCACCCAGACAGGGCCCGCAGGTAGGCGTGCTGACAGCGGCCTCGGCCTCCAGAAAAATTTCGAAAAGTCCCTCGCGCATGGCCTGTTGATAGATCCATTGGGTAGCTGGAATGATCAGACAGCGAACCTGCGGAGCAACCTTCTTGCCTTTCAATACGGCGGCAGCCTGGCGCAAATCCTCAAGGCGGCCGTTGGTGCAAGACCCGACCACCACCTGATCGATGCGGATCTGCGGCAGCGCCGTCACCGGTTTCACATTTTGCGGCGAATGAGGCAGGGCGACCATAGGTTCCAGGGCGGATACGTCCCAGTCATAGACCGATTCATAAACGGCATCCTCGTCGCTGCGGTAAAATTCATAGGGCCGTTTTGCACGGGCCCGCACATATTCTTCCGTTACCGCATCGGGGGCAATGATACCCACCTTGGCACCGGCCTCTATAGCCATGTTGCACATGGTGAAGCGATCTGTCATGGGCAGTGCTTCTATCGTTTCGCCAACAAACTCCATCGCTTTGTAGCGAGCTCCGTCTACCCCGATTTGGCCAATGGTGTGAAGAATCAGGTCCTTGCCTCCGACCCACGGTCTTCTTTGGCCGCGAAATATGAACTTGACGCTGGCGGGCACCTTGAACCAGATCTTGCCGGTGATCATGGCCGCCGCCAGGTCCGTGCTCCCCACCCCCGTGGCAAATGCTCCCAGAGCCCCATAGGTGCAGGTGTGGCTGTCCGCTCCGATCACCACATCCCCCGGCAGCACCAGGCCCTGTTCCGGCAACAGAGCGTGTTCGACTCCCATGCGCCCCACTTCATAAAAGTGCACCAGCTGCTGCTCTCTGGCAAACTCGCGCAATGTTCTAATCTGCATCGCCGAGGCGATGTCCTTGTTTGGTGCAAAATGATCCGGAATCAACGCAACCCGTTCCCTGTCAAACACTCGCTCGGCACCTGATTTGCGAAACGCCTCGATGGCCAGAGGCGCGGTAATATCGTTGCCGAGGGCGAAGTCGATACCGGCTTCGATCAGGTCATCGGAACGCACACTCGATTGACCTGCATGTTTGGCCAGAATTTTTTCGGAAATAGTCATAGACGTCATTTTAGCTTTCCCACTAAGTGCTACAACGAAGCTTCCTTGCACGGCCTGTGGTCATAGACGCTCCTTCTCTCCGGAACACCGGCAAGCGAGGGAAGAGAGCTGCGTTGCAGGGTTAGAATTGTCACCTAAATCCGTTGATCGCAACCGCAAGCCACGCGCATTCACTTCACTGGCGCGGCTCCGGCGATTGGCTTTCTTCTACTGCATTGGTGTTCGCCTGATCAGCCGGCAATTCCGTTTCCGTGTGCTCCTCGGGTGTTGCTTCCTCCCGTTTCAAACGCCGCAGCAGATAAATGACGGGACCTGAAAGCAAGTAGATGAGCAGCAGCAGAAACAGCATCATGCCGGGCTTGACGGCAATAATACTGAGGCACACAATGACCAGAAAGAGCGTGGGCAGCACCTTGCCTTTGATCACTTCGAGATCCTTGAAGCTGTAATAGGGAACGGTGCTGACCATGAGAAAACCCAAAACGTAGGTGGTGAATAACAGCGGCAGGGACGATACGCTGGAAGAAGCGACCTGCCAGGGGTGTATGAAGAGTACTGTGGTTGCCACCATGCTGGCAGCACCGGGAATCGGCAATCCAACGAAGTAACTCTTGCTGACCGTATCCACCTGCACATTGAATCGCGCCAGCCGAAGCGCGCCGCACGCTACAAAGACAAAGGCCGCCAGCCAGCCGAGCCGCCCGAACGGCTTGAGCGCCCACAAATACATCAAAATCCCGGGCCCCACTCCAAAAGCCACCAAGTCCGCCAGTGAATCGTATTCCACTCCGAAACGGCTCGTCGCTCCGGTAAATCGAGCCACTTTGCCATCGAGGATATCAAAGACGCACGAGACCAAAACGGCGACCGCCGCCATCTGAAAATTGCCGTTGATGGAATTGACAATGCCAAAGAAACCGGAGAACAAATTGGCCGTGGTAAAGAGGTTTGGGACAATATAGGTGCTTCTCGGTATCTCTCCGTCTTCCGTACGTCGCCACCTCTTTTTGCGTGGGCGCTTGCGCTTTATTTCAGCCGACATAGTACGGTTTCTCCCCCGCAGACACGGTCCCCTCTGGACACCATCACCTCACTGTCAACCGGCACGTAGAGATCGGTCCTCGATCCGAATCGAATCATGCCGTAGCGTTCGCCCCGCGCCACCCGATCCCCTAAAGTGGGCCAGCATACGATGCGTCGGGCGATCAGACCCGCCACCTGCGTCACCACAATGTCCTGTTCCGTATCGGTCTTGATCCACAACCAGGCTTGCTCATTCTCGCTGCTTGCCCTGGCCAGGTTGGCGGCCAGATACCTGCCTTTCTGATAATAGGTATTATGAACCACACCCGAATAGGGAATGCGATTCACGTGCACATCGAAAATCGACAAAAAGATACTGATTTTTGTGACAGGTCCCTCGACAAAACGACTTCCCTGCACCCTCTCGATTGCGACTATCCTGCCATCGGCGGGCGCAACCACGTCCCGCTCCCCGGTGGGTACTACTCGTTCGGGATCACGAAAGAAATGACCAATAAACAGGGTCAGGATCATGAGCGGCCAGGTCAAAATCGGCTGACCGAGCAGCGCCGTGATCACCGTTACGAAAGCTGCAGCACCAACGTATGGAATACCCTCACGGGCAAATGGAATATGTCGTGACTTATGGCGAAAGTCTTCTAAACTCACGGCTGTTCCTTGTGCTGTCAACGCGCCCGAAACGATCTGCGCAGACAATCGAAGCAGCCTGATCGGCTGCCGTCCATTACTCCTTCAGCACCTTTGCATCCAGAAAGGGCATCATTGCTCTGAGCTTTGCTCCCACCTGCTCGATCAGATGGGTCTTCTCGCGATTGCGCAGCGCTCGAAACATCGGACGTCCCGCTTGATTCTCCAAAATCCACTCCCGGGCAAAGGCCCCCGACTGCACCTCCTCCAATATCTTCTTCATGGCGGCTCTTGTTTCCTCGGTTACGATTCTCTTGCCGCGCGTCAGGTCGCCGTATTCGGCCGTGTCACTGATGGAATAGCGCATATATGCCAGGCCGCCTTGATACATCAAATCCACGATCAGCTTGAGCTCATGCATGCATTCAAAATAGGCGATCTCCGGCTGATAGCCCGCTTCCACCAGGGTATCGAAACCCGCCTTGACCAGTTCCGCGGCACCGCCGCACAGAACGCTCTGCTCCCCGAAAAGATCGGTCTCGGTCTCTTCCTTGAAGGTAGTTTCAATCAGACCCGCCCGCGTTGCACCGATCCCTTTGCCATAGGCCAAAGCTGTCTGTCGAGCCTGGCCGCTGGCATCCTGATGCACGGCAAGCAAACTCGGGACTCCGGCACCCCGCACATATTCACTGCGAACCAGGTGCCCCGGACCTTTGGGGGCGACCATGACGACATCCACCTCGGGCGGGGCAACGATCTGGCCGTAATGGATGTTGAAACCGTGGGAAAAGAGTAAGGTCTTGCCGGCTTTCATGGAAGGGGCCACATCCTCGCGATAGAGACGAGCCTGAACATGGTCCTGGGTCAGAATTTGAATGACGTCGGCCTGGGCGGCGGCCTCACTGGCCGATACCGGTTTAAACCCGTCTTCCACGGCTTTCTCATAATTTGCAGATCCAGGGCGTTGGCCTACAATGACATTGACACCGCTTTCACGCAGGTTCTGAGCCTGCGCATGGCCCTGACTTCCATATCCGATCACTGCAACCTTCTTGCCGCTCAGTACATTCAAATCCGCATCGGCTTCATAGTAAATCCGCATTACTTTCCTCCATCTGAAATGAGCGCATCACACTTCTTCATTTGAACCACTTTAGCCCGCTACGCTACCCAGGAGGCTGGCCGGCAATTCCGTCAACAGGTCATTCCGACCCGGGTCGGAATCCGGCAAGGCTCATGGTTGCTGGATTCCGGCGTACGCCGGGATGACTCGAAAGTACGCAAGCGCAATTGTCGAACAGGCTCCCGGCTTCCACCTGAAAACCCCTCACCCGACCTTCCCTCCATTGGCGAGAACAACCAGCGGGTTTCCACCTGGAAATCAACCCATGTCCGAGCGTCTCAGACCCGATTTCCCAATGATCGCAACACACCTCCAGGAGCCGACCGGCAATCATACCGACGCTGTTTGATCCCTTCCTGCCTGGCACGGGAACCCCCGTGCGTGACCCCACAGGTTCCGTTACCACATGATCTTCACGGGGCCCGACGAGCTACTTTACAACCCCCCCGGGGGGGGAAGAGGTCCATCTCCAAGCGAAGACAACGGATGGGACTCCATCAAAGCGCTGTGGGGAGGCAAGATTTCCAGACAGGATGCTGCGACCGAGAACACTCCAAACATCAATGCTTTTTGGCTCTGGCCATGGCCACCTTTCCGGTGCGAGCCACTTCCGTAATGCCTAACTGCCCGAGGAGTTCCAGGATGGCAGCAATCTTTCCGTCATCACCGGTCACCTCAATGGTGTAGAAATGAGGACTCACGTCAACCACCTTAGCGCGGAAGATATCGACGATGCGCAGAATCTCCGCCCGCGTTTGTTGATCTGCCCGCACCTTGATGAGCGCCATCTCGCGATTGACGAACTCCATCTCGCGAAAATCGATCACCTTGATCACATTGATGAGTTTATTGAGCTGCTTGACAATCTGTTCGAGCACCTGCTGGTCTCCGGAAGTCACCAGCGTGATGCGTGATTGCCCCGGATCGATCGTTTCGGCCACTGTGAGGCATTCAATATTAAACCCCCGTCCACTGAAAAGGCCCGCCACACGCGAGAGCACTCCCGGACGGTTTTCGACGACAACACCGATGGTATGTTTTTGTCCGTTGCTGTGCATGTTCATAAGTTACACCAGTAGCATTTCTGAAATGTTCTTTCCAGCGGGCACCATGGGGTAAACCCCCTCCTCCTGCGCCACCACAAACTCCATAAGAACCGGCTTTTTTATCGAAAAGGCCTCGCGAATGACCGGCTCCACCTCCTCCGCCCTGGTTGCTCTTAGCCCGACAGCACCGTAGGCATCTGCCAGTTTGACAAAATCCGGGGCAGCGTCCAGGCACGTGGCACAGTAATTCTTGTCATAGAAAAGTTCCTGCCACTGCCGCACCATGCCGAGATAGCGGTTGTTGAGAATGGCCACCTTAACCGGCAGGCAATTACACACGGCAGTGATCAGTTCCTGAATGTTCATCTGGATGCTGCCATCGCCCGCAATATCAATCACCAGGCGGTCAGGAAAAGCGACCTGCGCGCCAATGGCAGCCGGCAGCCCGTAGCCCATGGTTCCCAGTCCTCCAGAGGTCAACAGGGTGCGGGGTTTGTTGAAGTGAAAATACTGCGCCGCCCACATTTGATTCTGGCCCACCTCCGTAGTGACAATGGCATTGCCGTTGCACAACTCATAAAGCTTCTCGACGACATATTGGGGCTTGATGATGTCCCCTTCCTGTTTGTAGGCCAGTGGATAGGTTTCTCTCCATTGGCGGATCTGCTCCATCCAGGCAGACCGGGCTTGCTCAATATCTTCCAAGGGTTCCTTTTCACACACCTGGATGAGTTTCTGCAGTGCGTTTTTGCAGTCTCCCACAATGGGGATATCCACCACCACGTTCTTGCTGATGCTGGTGGGATCCACGTCCACGTGGATGATTTTCGCCTTTGGGGCAAACCCGCTGACTTTTCCCGTCACCCGGTCATCAAATCGAGCACCCACGGCGATCAGCAGATCGGCGTTAGAAACAGCCATGTTGGCACGAAACGTTCCGTGCATGCCAAGCATTCCCAACCACCACGGGTTGAGCTCTTTTCTGCCGGTCGGATCTTCGAGCATGGCCGGAAAGCTGCCCAGGCCCATCAAAGTGGTTGTCACCGGCGCCTGGATCAGCTCGGCAAAGCGAGCCAGCTCTTCGCCGGCTTCCGCTATGATGACCCCTCCTCCAGCGTAAATGACCGGCCGCTTGGATTTTTTGATCGCCTGGTGGGCCCGTTTGATCTGCCCCAGATGAGCGTCGAGGGTTGGACGGTAGCCTTTGAGCTCAACCTTTTTGGGATAGCGAAACTCGATCTGCGCACCCAGAACATCTTTTGGCAGATCCACCAGGACCGGTCCGGGGCGGCCTGTGCGCGCCAGAAAAAAGGCTTCCTTGATGACCGTGGCCAGGTCATCCACATGCTTCACCAGATAGTTGTGCTTGGTGCACGGGCGCGAAATGCCCACGATGTCAACTTCCTGAAAGGCGTCGTTGCCGATCAGCGCTGTTGGTACCTGTCCTGTGAAAATGACCATGGGCACTGAATCCATGTACGCGGTGGCTATCCCGGTCACCGTGTTGGTCGCTCCGGGACCGGAGGTCACCAGGCACACCCCCACTTTGCCCGTTGCCCGGGCGTAACCGTCTGCCATGTGCGCGGCACCCTGTTCGTGGCGGACCAAAATATGGCGAATGTCATACTTGGGGAGCTCGTGGTAAATGTCGATGACGGCGCCACCCGGAAAACCAAAAATGACTTCCACCCCTTCCTTCTGGAGACATTCAAAAAAGATTTGTGCGCCTTTGAGTTTCATAAGAAGACCTCAATGTTCCAAAGTTTAAAGACCGGCAAAACAATCCCGGCCTTTGGTTTGCAACCAGTTAACATAGTTAATTTTTAACAATTTTCATTAGATAGACTGTTTAGTCTAGCCAATGTGATGATCGGCTGTCAATTCAATAAAAAAAAATTTGCAAATTTTTGCGACTCATTGCCCCTTTTTCGACAATTTGACAATCCCCCAACCTTTGCTACAATGTTTGCGACTCATTCACCGAAGACCATGCAGGGCCCTATAAAAACCGGCAGTGCGCCTCTTGCGGCAGTTTTTCGAGGGCTCAACGAGCAGTACTCATGGGGCGGTATCGGCCGGTTATCCGCCGTGCCGAACCAACCTGAAGCGAGGTGGATATCTGCAGTGAAAATGGATGCGACATCTTCCGGCGATCAAAGCAAAGAGCGGCAGACTCCCAATGGGCACAAGAACATAGCGAATTTCTTCTTCGAGTTGGGCATGCTGAAAAAGACTCCCCGTTCAGGGTTCCAATTCCTCGGATCCGGCCGCCAATCCGTCGCGGCTCACTCCTTCCGCGTGGCTATGATCGGCTACACCCTGAGCCATCTGGCAGAATATCCCGATTGCTTTCGCGTTGTTTGTTTATGTCTGTTTCACGACGTCCCCGAAGCCAGAACGGGTGATCTCAACTATGTCAACAAGCACTACGTCCAGGTAGACGAAAAAGGCGCAATGCAGGACTTGGCCCGCTCACTGCCTTTCGGTGCCGATATCGAGGCACTGTGGGAAGAATATCGCCAGGGCGAATCGACCGCGGCAAAGCTGGCTCACGACGCGGATCAATTGGATCTCATTCTGGAGCTCAAAGAGCAGCAGGATTTGGGAAACAGCTATGCCGCTCGATGGATCCATTTCGCCCTGAAACGTCTGCAAACACAAATCGGGCGGGATTTGGCCGCACAAATCCTGGAAACCGACTCTTCTTCATGGTGGTTCGAAGGAAACGATCACTGGTGGGAACGCCATCACGTACCTTGATTCTTCTTGCGTCGTTCTGCCAGGGAAACCACCTTTTCTGCACCAGAAGCTTGGGGCGACGGTTTCGACTCCGGAATGGGCCGAGGGGCGGTCTCGGGTTCCGGTTCCAAGATATTTTCCGCAGGCGCCACCACCTTGGTGATGCGCATGGGTCGGCCGCCCATAGTGAATTCTTCTCCATTGATATATGCTTCTCGCAGAATCCAGGTAACTACGACCAGAGGGATTTGCAGAACAAGCATCTTCACCTGAAACCAACCCGGCTTGACATCCGCGGTTATGGCTTCTATCCGGGCAAAAAATGCCGGAGCTTCGTCCATATGAACAAGCACCAGATCACCTTCCAGTGTCATATCGCAACATCTCCTGCTCATGAAGTAATCTGCCACAATGGATAGTCTAGAGTTTCTCGAAAAATTAGTAAATAGCTGCTAGAATTTCAATCTGCGGCAAATGATGCCCACCCTACGCCCCACTATGGAGGAGAACGACTGATGCGCATTGCCTACTTCGATTGTTTTTCGGGAGCCAGCGGGGACATGATTTTAGGCGCTCTGCTCGACGCCGGCCTCAGCCTGAAGCAACTTGAAGAGGAATTGTCCAAACTCAACCTCTCCCACTATCAAATCAAGGCAAGAAAAGTGCTGAAAAACGGGATCGCGGGCACTCAGGTGGAAGTTCTGGTGGATGAGTCTTTCCATCACCAACATGCGCGGCACCTGCATGATATTGCCGCAATCCTCGCCGAAAGCGACCTGCCAATGCCGGTGAAGCAGAGGAGCACCGCGGTATTCGAGCGGCTGGCCCAAGCGGAGGCCAGAATTCACATGACCGATGCAGAAGACATACATTTTCACGAAGTGGGCGCGGTTGATGCCATAGTGGATGTGGTCGGGGCGATTGCCGGCCTGTCGCTTCTGGGAGTGACGCGAATCTATTGCTCGCCGATTCATGTCGGCAGTGGAACGGTCCGCTGCCGGCACGGAATCTTGCCGGTGCCCGCTCCGGCTACGGTAGAACTGATGACGGGAAAGCCCATCTATTCTACCGGGGTTGCGGGAGAACTGCTGACGCCCACCGGCGCCGCCATTCTCTCCACCGTCACCCATGAGTTTGGAGGCATGCCGCCGATGATCACCCATTGCGCGGGTTATGGCGCGGGGCAGGCCGATCTGCCCGTTGCCAATCTATTGCGCCTCATGATCGGCGAGAGTGTGGAAAACGCCGGGTACGAAACAGAAACCGTTGCGGTCATGGAAACCGGCATCGACGACATGAATCCGCAGATTTACGATTACGTGATGGAAAAAGTCCTGCGAATGGGTGCCTACGATGTTCTCCTCAAGCCCGTTCAGATGAAAAAGAACCGGCCGGGCAACCTGCTCACCGTCATCTGCCGGCCGGACAATGTGCAACGACTCGCTGACATGATTTTGCGTGAAACGACCACCATCGGAATGCGCTGGAGACTTGAGAACCGTTTGAAAGCCCAGCGGGACGTAATCCAGGTGGAGACCCCCTACGGAATAATCCGCTGCAAAATCGCCACTGCGGGTCAACACATCATCAACGTTTCACCGGAGTATGAGGACTGTAAGAAAGCGGCACGCAACCACCACGTGCCGCTAAAAGACGTTGCAGATGCTGCCAAGTCAGCCTGCGCCCTGCCGAGGGTTTCCGGCGGATGAGCCCGCGCTGCTTCCCGATACGCTGCAGGCATGCCGTCGATTTTTTGCTATGCGCAAGCAAGGGCGCTGCTGAATTTGAGTTGACATCGGAGCAAGGCAGTGAGGGCATCTTGGGACAGGCTCCTGCCAAACAACAGCCACGATGCCGTGGGGGAATCGAGAAGGATATGCCGCACAACAACCCGCCCAATGGTCAATATCAAGAACTGATCCTGGAGTTTACAAGACTCCCAAACTTCTGCCACATTCTGCAGGGGGGCTTTAGGATTGCCACCCGGGCAGGAATTTCCGTCAGGGAACTGCTTTGTGAGCAACTGCAGATCGATTCGGCTTATGTGGAAGAGCGCCTGAGCACCGTTTTTCTGGATGGCAAACCGGTTGACGACATGCAGGCCGCCACACTGGAAGACGGTTCGACACTGGCCCTCTCCGCTGCCATGCCCGGTTTGGTTGGCGCCACCATGCGCAGAGGCGGCCACTATGCAGCACTGCGGCGCAGCATCGCCTACCAGCGGGGCGGTGAACAGCGGCCGCACGAGGCAGGGATGATAACGCTGAAACTCTTCAATCTGGTGGCCGACCAATTGGGCCCGCAGTTTCTGGCACGTGGCGTCTTGCTGGAGGGAAGAACTCTTGCGAAGTATCTGAAAAGTCGTGAAGCCGTATTTTGGAAAGCCTGTCGTGCCGCATTGCTGAACGGCAGCGAGCTGAATCCGACGGACCTCAAGGATGGAAGATGCCTGGAAAAGGCTGATCTTATGAAGTTCAAAGTCTGTGTACCCGAATGAGCTTCAGTGCAATTTTCCGACCGCCTGCTCCACCGGAGCAAGGATTGCCCCGCTTGCCATAAGCCGCACCATTGAGCGGATGTCACGTGACAACACTCGATCCTCGCTCAACCCCGGGATTTCTTTGCGAATGGCAGTATAGGCAAGCAGCGAACCTTCCCCCGGTTTCAGGTTGGTGAACAGATCCATCGCCTGGGCGGCACACAGCAGTTCAATGGCTATCACGTTTTCCGTATTGCGGGTGATCTCGCGCAGCTTGCGTGCGGCAATCGTGCTCATGGAGACGTGATCCTCCTTGTTGGCGGAAGTCGGTATTGAATCCACACAGGCGGGATGACACAGGATCTTGTTTTCCGATACCAGGGATGCCGCGGTGTACTGGGCTATCATAAAACCCGAATTGAGGCCCCCGTCCCGCACCAGAAAAGCCGGAAGACCGCTGAGCTGTGGGTTGACCAGCCGTTCGATGCGCCTTTCCGAAATATTGGCCAGTTCTGCGACGGCCATGCAGGCAAAATCGGCCGCCAGCGCCAGAGGCTGACCGTGGAAGTTCCCTCCCAGCAGAAGTTCCTCGGTTTCTTCGATGAACAGGGGATTATTGGTTGCCGAATTGATCTCGGTCTCGAAAACCTTCCCGGCATATCCCAGAGCGTCCTTGCTCGCTCCGTGCACCTGCGGAGAGCACCTCAGAGTGTAGGCATCCTGCACGCGGCTGCAGTCTCTGTGGGATGAAATGATTTCACTGTTGGCAATCATCCGGAACATGTTATCGGCCGCCGCGGCCTGCCCGGGATGAGGCCTTAACTTATGGATTCTGGGGTCAAATTCGGTTCTGCTTCCCATCAGCACTTCCAGACTCATGGCTGCGGCAATGTCCGCCAGTTTGGAAAGCTGTATGGCGTCGTACACGGCAAGTCCCCCGATGGCAGTGGAGACTTGGGTTCCGTTCACCAATGCAAGACCCTCGCCGGCTTCCAGCTGGAGAGGATCGAGTCCGGCTTTGTGCAACGCTTCCAGGCCGGAAGTTTTTTCTCCCTTATAGACGGCTTCACCCAATCCTATGAGCACCAAGCTCAGATGTGCCAGGGGCGCCAGATCACCGCTCGCCCCGACGGATCCCTTTTCCGGGACCACAGGATAGACTCCTTTGTTGAGCAGTTCAACGAGCCGATTGACGGTTTCCAGCCGAATCCCCGAATTGCCCCTGGCCAGATCCTTGATTCGCAAGCTCAATACCGCCCGCACGGTTTCCACATCCAAGGTCTCACCGACTCCCGCCGCATGGCTCTGCAAGATATTCATCTGCAGTTTGCGGGTATCTTCACCCGATATGGTGACTTCGCTAAGGGCGCCAAAGCCGGTGGTGACACCATACATGACTCTGCCCTCCTGCACCCACCGGTCGATCAGCCTTCTTGCTGCAATGATGCGTCGCCGGGCTTCCTCCGCCAGTTCCACTCCGATATCGTTCCTGGCGATATCCACCAGATCCTGCAGTGTCATTCCCGTTGCACCAAGGGTTATCTTGCGCATCAGCCGCCCTCAAACTGAGCCGTTGATTGACAATGTGACGCCCCCCATCCAGCCGTTCGATCAACCCGAGCCGGCCACCAGCTCGCCCCGCTTGTACACGGCAACCACCGGTGATACCCCGGCATGATAGGCCAAAACCGCCGGGCCCCTGCCTTCCAGCAGCAAAAAATCCGCCCGTTTGCCCTTCTGCAGGCTTCCCACTGTTTTTTCCATCTTGACCGCATAGGCAGCATTCAGGGTGGCCGCCACCAGCGCCTCCTGCGGTGAAAGATGCGTATTCATCACCGCCAGGCCGAACACGAAGGGCATCGATTCTGTGTAACAGGTACCCGGATTGCTGTCGGTGGCAATGGCCAGGGGGAGGTTGAGATCGCGCATGCGTCCTGCCGGCGCCAATTTCTTGCGCAGGCTGTAGGCGGTGCCGGGCAGCAATACGCCAATCACACCGGCCCCTGCCATAGCACGCAGGTTGTCGTCCCCGGCCGCCAGCAGGTGTTCCGCCGAAACGGTTCTCATTTCAGCGGCGAGTCGAGCGCCACCCAGGTCGTTGACTTCATCCGCGTGAATTTTGCCCCCCAGACCATGGTCGCGGGCGGCGAGCAGTACTCGGCGACTCTGTTCCAGTGAAAAAACGCCAGCTTCACAAAACACGTCACAAAAGCGTGCAATGCCCTGTGTTCTCACGCGCGGCAGCATTTCTTCCACGACCAGGCGCACATAGTCGTCCGGATTGCCCGCCGACTCCCCGGGCACGGCATGCGCCCCCATGAAGGTAGGAACGACATCCAGTACGGTTTCTCTGCCGACCCGTGCAATAACCCGCAGCATCTTAAGCTCCGTTTCCGTATCCAACCCGTATCCGCTCTTGATTTCAAGGGTTGTTGTGCCGAATCCAAGGGCTCGAAGCACGCGCCGTTTAGTCCCGGCAAAGAGCTCCTCCTCCGAGGCCCGGCGCACCGCCCGAACTGAGGAGTGAATTCCCCCGCCTTTGCGCAGTATCTCCAGGTAATCCGCTCCCGCCAGTCGCAGCTCGAATTCGTCTTCTCTCAAATCAGCGAAGCACATATGGGTATGACAGTCCACAAACCCTGGAATGAGACAGAGTCCTCGACAATCGACTTCCAGGTCCACCTGACGGGTCTTGATGGAATCCATAATTTGAGATTCCGGACCGACCATTTCGATTACCCCATTGTGCACATAAACGGCACCCCTCTCAAAGGAAGCCACCTGGCCCTGATTTTTCCCCGCAAGCGGGACGCCCCGATCAATGGGGGTAAAGATGCGGGCGTTCCTGAACAGTTTGCCGATCATAATGATATGCGCCTCCCTTCCCGCAAGACTTCGGCTCCCTAAGTTACCTTGCCATGGTCACCACGGCAAGCAATACCCTGCATTGATCCAGACAAAAAACCCGCAGGCTAAAAAAACCCTTGTCCGATCATTATTATGTTCGACAAACCCTTTGCAACACTCTTTGCGGAATATACTGTTCAAGAAAATGATTTTGGTTTCCAAGTGGGCTGGGTTGAGGTGCGAAATTCAGCACAAAAGGCGTTGGGTTTCGTCACGCAATACGCGCAGCTCAACAACCTGCAGCAAAAGCATTGGCTTGGAAGTTATAGTATTGTCGTCAGAACTCAAGGTCGAGGACCGCTTCCCGAAAAACAGGGGAGAGGAAATTCGCGGACAAACTCCCAGTGGAGGGTGCCGGGAAGAGGAGCATTCGATATGCAAAAGGCATTGAAATTTCTGCAGGAAAATGAGCGAGAAATGCTGGCCCTGCTCGAACGTCTGGTGAATATAGACAGCGGCACCTATTGCGTACAAGGGGTCAACGAATGCGGATCGATCATTGCACAGGAACTCGGGAAGCTGGGTTTCAAAACGGAAACCGTGCCAGAAAAGGACTTCGGCAATCACGTCCGCGCGATGAGACCCGGTGCGGGGACTAAACAGGTGTTCCTTTCCGCCCACCTGGATACCGTTTTTGCACCGGGAACCGCGGCTGCACGGCCTTTTCGGAGAGAAGGCAAGCTGGCGTTTGGTCCGGGAGTCGGCGACATGAAGGGCGGCATCGTACAAATGATATATGCCCTCAAAGCCTTGCAGCATGCCAACCAGCAGACTCCATCACTGTCCGTCTTCCTGACCGCCGATGAAGAAGTCGGCAGCGTTTTGGGACGTCCTCACATCGAAGAACTGGCTCGCCGCTCCACCCACGTGATGGTCATGGAGCCATGTTCGAAACCGACTTCGATCGCCGTCCGTCGCTGGGGCATCGGTTCTTTCTACCTGACTGTCCATGGGAGAGCGGCTCACGTGCTGAAGCCGGACTCCGACGGATTGAATGCGTCACGCGAACTGGCCTTCAAGATTCTCGCACTGGAGTCGCTGACCGATACGCAGCGAGGAGTGAAAGTGTCAGTCAACCTGGTGGAGGGAGGTCGATCGCGCCAGGTTACCGCGGCACAGGCGTTCGCCGCCATCGACGTGCGAATTCGCGGCGCGGCATTGACCGGAGAAGTGGAGGAGCAGGTGAGACACGTGGCCGGCAGCCCAATACTGCCGGGCATTGGCATCGAGCTGCGCGGAGCAATGACCCGTCCCCCCATGGAACCTAACGCACGGACCGAGTCGTTCCTTCATCTTGCCAATGATGTGGCTGAATCCCTCGGTTTTCAACTGGAAGCCTGCGAAGAATACGGCGGCTCCGACGGCTGTTTTGCCTCTGCCCTGGGGGTTGCCACCCTGGACGCGCTGGGGCCCGTCTGCCATGACATGTGCGGCGATAACGAAAGCATTGAAGTGCCCAGCCTTATCGAGCGCGCGGCACTCCTCGCCGGGATCATCAAGCGACTGGCGGACCGTTAGCCGTTGCATGATTTGTGTTTGTGGAACGGCGCATCTTTGTTTACACTGGCAGCGAAACGATTCGATTTCAAGGAGTGCACGTTTTGAGCTCACAAGCATCACTTGCATCGGGCTGCGCAATCCATGCCAACGGAACCAGCCCGGGTTCCATAATCAACCGGGCCGGGATCAGGGAGCACCTGCAGAGACGATTCCCCTCCCGCATCTTGACCATTGATTCGCATACCGCTGGAGAACCGACCCGGCTCATCGTCGCGGGCATTCCACCGCTGCCCGGAAAAACCATGCCGGCCAAGCTCGAGTATTTCCGAACCCACCTGGATGCCATTCGATGTTTGTTGACCAGCGAACCGCGCGGCCACCGTGATATGCTGGCGGCGGCGGTCACGGAAGCGGTCACGGAAGGTGCTGATTTTGGCCTGATTTATATGGATGCACGGCGTTATCCGTTGCTCTGCGGCCACGCCACCATGGGTGCCGTAACCACTTTGATCGAAGCGGGCGTGGTACAACCCAGAGGGCCGCATGCAGCCGTCGTGGTGGACACTCCGTCCGGGCCCGTGCACACGCGAGCCGCAATCAAAGCGGGCAGAGTGGATGCGGTGGCCATGCAAATGGTTCCCTCCTTTGTCTACGGCGCAAATCAATCACTGGATATCCCCGGAATAGGATCGATACGGGTGGACACCGTCTGCGTGGGCGGCTTTTTTGTCATGGTGTCCTGCGAGCAGATTGGCATGGATGTGACCGTGGCAAATGCCCGAGCTCTTACCGAGCTGGGCATGACCATCATAGACGTTGCCAACGAGCAGCTCGAGGTGCACCATCCCCTGCGGCCGCAAGTGAACACCATCGATGTTGTTGAATTCTATGATCCTTCGGAACATGCGCAGTTGAACGGCAAGAACATTGTCGTTTACGGAGAAGCGCACATGGATCGATCACCGTGCGGTACCGGCACTGCCGCCAAAATGACCCTGCTGCATCACCGCAGGCAGCTGCACGTCGGCCAGACTTTTGCCAACTCTAACCCGCTTGGGCCGACCTTCGAGGGACGGATCGTCGGCGTAACCCAGGTGGGCCATCTTCCCGCGGTGGTCGGTGAAGTTTGCGGGTCTGCCCATATCACGGGCATGCACGAATTCGTGCTCGATGCCGATGATCCTTTCCCGCGAGGATTCCTGGCATGACCAACCACCCAGCTGCTCCAGGCCTGATTCTCCTGAATGGAGATTTTCGCACCCTTGACCCCCTGAAACCGAGAGCCCGGGCAGTAGCCATTGCCGGAAACCGGATTGTGGCGGTGGGCAGAAATGACACCATCAAATCGATGGCCCATGGGCAAACTGAATTCATCGACCTGAATGGTCGTTTGGCGCTGCCGGGCATGACCGACTCGCATTTCCATTTTTATGACTGGGCGCTGGGCCGGCGCAATCTGGTTCTGACGGATGTTCGATCGTTCGGCGAATTGATCGAGCGCGTAGCCGCCGCTGCCCGTGAAAAACCTCGCGGCAGCTGGATATTGGGCCAGGGCTGGAACGAAGCCGACTGGCCCGAGAACCGAATCCCGACCAAAAGGGAGCTGGATGCCGCTGCGCCCAATCATCCGGTGATGCTGTGGCGGTGCGACCTGCATCTGGCGGTGGTCAATTCCAGAGCCCTGGAACTGGCCGGCATCCGGGAGGATACCCCCGACCCGCCGGAGGGAGTGATCGGGCGCGATGAGCACGGCTCGCCTGACGGCATTCTGCGAGAAATGGCACCGAATTTAGTCAAATCCGTCATTGCCGAGCCGAGCGAAGAAGAGACCGTCGAGGCCATGTGTGAGGGCATATCGGCCCTGCATGGCATGGGACTCACGGGGCTGAACGATGTTCGCATACCGGGCGGAATCGAATGGGTGCCCGCTTTCCGCAGTTGGCAGCGGATCAGGGCGGCAGGCGGACTCGATCTGCGGTGCTGGGCGAGCATCCCCTGTGAACGCCTGAACGATGCCATCGCGCTGGGGCTGAGAACCGGATTCGGCGACGACCGGCTGCGCATCGGGCACGTCAAATTTTTTGCCGACGGCGGCATGGGAGCTCGTACCGCCTGGATGATCGATCCTTACCTGGATGCCGGCCTGGGGATGCCCCTGGCGCCCATGGAAGAACTGATTGCAGCGGTTGACCGGGCCGATCAAGCCGGATTCGCGGTGATGATTCACGCCATTGGAGAACGGGCCAATCGTGAACTGACAACCCTCTTCGAATCACTCGAGCATAAGCGGTCGCAGACGCCTTGCAGAAAAACCGCACGGCCGCTGCTGCGCCACCGCATCGAACATGTTCAAATGATCCGCCCGCAAGACCTGGAGCGGCTGGCGCGCCTGGACGTCGTGGCCTGTGTGCAGCCCCACAACATGATCCTGGATATCAATATGATCGACAAATGCGTCGGCGCCAGGGGCAAATGGACTTATTCCTTTCGTGCCATGCTGGATGCCGGCATACCGCTGCTCCTCGGTTCCGACTGCCCGGTCGCCAGTCCGAGCCCCCTGGTGGCGATTCATGCCGCCGTCACTCGCCAGAGGGAGGATGGAACTCCGCCGGGTGGCTGGTATGCGCAACACCGTATAAGCGTTGCCGAAGCCGTGCAGGCACTCACCACAACTCCGGCCCGCGCCTATGGCCTGCAAGATGAGCTGGGCAGCATCACACCCGGCAAAAAGGCGGATCTGATCGTCCTCGACCGGGACATTTTTACCATAGATCCCGCGGAGATCCTTCACGCACAGGTGGATCTGACCATTTTCGACGGACGAATCGTGCATCGCAGCGCTCGGTTTTGATCCGTTCCGCCTGCGAATTGGCTCGCCCCTGGCGGCTGCAGGCAGTCCCGTTTCACCCCAAAATCAAGCGCTGCGGGTCGCAGCGTTCCCTCAAAACCGAGAGCTCTCGTGGGCTGGGGGGTGGGACCGGCCGCGCCCTTGAAACATCCACTGCAAACCCCATGTTTTGAAGCACTTCCCCGGGTGTGGTTTTTTCGAAATATCCTTCCAGGTACATGCGCCTGCTCGCATCGTCGAAGCGCATGACCGCCATGTTGGTGATGACGGCGTACGGTCCCCCGCGGGAAAGCCCGAGTCGTTCTCGGCCGCCGGGTCCGTCGATCCAGCCGGGCGTGGTCAGATAATCCAGCCTGGGCACGAATTTTCTCTTTTCGTGCTGCATGAAGATGATGGTGCGATTTACCAAGGACGCTACGTCACAGGCCCCGCCACTGCCGGCAAGTCGTACCCGGGGAGCAAAATAGTCGCCAATGGCGGTTGAATTCAAATTGCCGTAGGGATCGATTTGCGCAGCCCCGATGATTCCCACCACCTGCCTTCCAGTTCGGCGATTCTGCATGGTGGCAAAGGCGTCAGCCAGGCTGCCGTTGACCGAAACCTGGTACATGATGCGCGAATCGGCAACAGAGAGGGGGAGCTCTTCCAAATGCGCATCGATGGCTCCCGTTTCAAAAAAAATGACACTGCGCGGAGCGCTGATATGCTTGGCTGCCATGGCCGCCAGCAGGGAAATGCCGGTACCGCAAAATACGATGTCGCCGTCTTTGATGTGACGCGCCGCTGCCACAGCCATCATCTCTCGTGCTGTAAAATCAGTCATGCAAATCCTCTTTCGATTGACATTCACCCGCCGGCACTAACGCCTATCCAAACCCACCGCATATCCCCTGGACGTGTCGGCCTTGATGCGCTGCAGCTGTTCCTGCCCCACCCGATGGAGCATTCCTGCGTGGTCTTTGACACTGAAAATAAAGCGCTCCAGATACTGCCCATAGCGACCGTCGTCCTGTGCCGCCAGGCGGTAAGCTTTGAGAAATGCCGCGTCGTAATCATAGTATCGATAGCAGGCGGTGGGATAGGCCCCAAAGGGCACGGGCACCACGGCGTCCACATGCAAAAAGGGAATCTGGTTCAACCCAGGATTCTTCCGCAGAACAGCGGTGGGAACCAGCTCTTCGCAGGTCAGGATCACATGTCGGGCGGCCTTAGCCTGTTCGATATCTGCAAAGCTCAAGCCCTCAATCCGCGCCGTGCCCTGTTCATCGGCCTGCTGCACGTGGAGGATGGTCACATCAGGGAAAACGGCCGGCACTAGAATAACAGTTTTTGTATCGCCCCACTGGCCGAAGGGGTTCTCCAGTTCCACCAGTTTCTTATCGGGAACCTTCTCTTCCACCGCTCGCATCGTTTCGTCAAACCCCCACAGCCTGACGATGTCGGTCCCGAGAGACGAGCGTGTGGGCAGAAAAGGTATGCCCATGGCTCCGGCAAGAAACCGCAGGGTCATTTGATAATTGGTGTAATCTTCGACAGTGATCTCCCCTCGCTCGACGGCTTTGCGAAAACGCACACAGGTGGGAGCAAACCGGCCGCTGCCGCCATAAGCGATTTCCAGGCGGGATACGCAGCCTCCCCCAATCAGCTCATCTACGCCCTGACCATTGGAGTGGGCATACAGATGCAGATTTCTGATTTTCTGCCGGATGATTTCATAGACCGCCGCCATGGGATTGCGGCTGACGGTAAAGCCACCAATGGAAACATGGCTGCCATCCTGGACAAACCGCTTGACGGCCTCCCGCAGACTCATCACTTTATCAGATCCAGCTTCCAACCCTGTTCTCCTTTCCAATCCGTTTCTTTGAGCATACAGAATTCAGGGCTCAGAGGCTATAGCTTGGGGCATTGTGTTTATTGCGCAGACCGGGCCGAATCGCCCCCTGTGCGTGACTCAGCCCAGTCTACTTGGAGTCCAATTTTAAACAACAATCATCAAAACCGAGTGTAGGGCCTTGACTACACCGATGTACAGAATAGCATACGGCTCCCTTGCTGCGCTTTCACCAAACCAATGAGGACCCGGGAACTTGTCCGATCATTCCCGCCTTACATCATTCCAAGGTAGTCCCGCTACGCCGGCGGGCATCGGGGGAACCACAAAATTGCTGGATTCCGGATCCGCAACGAACCGAAAACTTCAAAGCTCTGAATTCAAGTCCTGAACGCCATTATCCAACCAATATATTGCTATTTCAATCTGTTATACTGCATTGGCATACTTCTAGCTTTCACCACCCATCCCAATTTGCAAGTGTTTCTCGCCAGAGAAAACCTTGCCCTTTTAACCCAATGCAAAGGAGAGAGCATGAAAGTATCGAGGCGAAGTTTTCTCAAGTATTGCATAGCATCTGCCGCGACCATTGGTCTGGATCTCTCGGTTGTGAAACTTCTTGAGAAAGCCCTGGCGGCTGCAGAAGCCCCACCCGTCCTGTGGCTCAATGGCGCCAACTGCACCGGCTGCACGGTTTCACTGGCCAATGTCGTGGCCCATGCAGGGGCGCTCGATGTGGGAGACCTTCTCATCAATACCATTAATTTGACTTTTCATCCAAATTTGATGGGGGCGGCGGGTGATCTGGCCGTGACCACATTGTTCGATGCCGCTCAGGCCGGGGGATATATCCTGGCTGTCGACGGCGGCATTCCAACGGCATTTGATGGCCATACGTGTATCGTGTGGACCGATCCTCGCACCGGCATGGAGGTAACGGCGCTGGAGGCTGTGACGGAATTAGCGGGGGGCGCCGCCGCAGTCTTGTGCATCGGCACTTGTGCGAGCTTTGGGGGTATTCCGGCAGGAAATCCCAATCCGACAAGTATTCGAAGCGTTCGCGAGATCATTGGGGGCAGTACCATAAATATTCCCGGATGTCCTCCTCACCCCGACTGGATGGTTTGGACCTTTGCCCAGTTGCTGGCCGGGCTGTCACCGAAACTGGATTCCAGCGGCCGACCGAAAGAGCTTTTCAGTGGCAAGTCCGGCGTTCATAAGAAGTGTCCTCGAAAAGAAGTTGACGGAAAAGCTGCAACTTTTGGAACTGATGGACTTTGTTTGAAAAAGTTAGGCTGTAGAGGCCCCGAATGCAAGGCCGATTGTTCGACTCGCCTGTGGAACAACGGAACAAACTGGTGCGTTGGGGCCAATGCCATCTGCCTGGCATGCACTGAAAACGGCTTTCCGGACAAGTTTTCCCCGTTTTATCGGGATTGAACATCCTGGCCGAGCTCAGCTCATTGACCGGCTGAAACCAAGACACCATGAGTAGTAAAGCTTAATCAGCGCAATACAGGAGGATCGAATGAGCACACTAGATCCGATCAATGGAGTAAACAAAGTGACTACACAAAAAGCGGTAATAGTGGATCCGGTCACCCGCATAGAAGGGCACATGAAGGTGGAAGTGAGCATCGAGGGCGGTCAAGTCGTCGACGCGCGCTGCACCGGCACTCTGTTCCGCGGGTTTGAGACCATCTTACAGGGACGCGACCCAAAGGATGCACCGATTTTGACCGAACGTATCTGCGGGGTATGCCCCGTTTCCCATGGCATGGCGTCGGTTATGGCCATCGAGAACGCGCGCGGCGCAGCTCCTCCCGACGATGCTCGCTTGCTGCGCAATTTGGTTCTCGGCGCCAATTTTATCCAATCCCACATCCTCCACTTCTACCTCTTGGCAGCCTTCGACTATTGCCCGGGACCCGAGAGTGCACCCTGGACACCCGCCTGGAATGTCGGTCCAAATCGGGGTTGGAGCGTGTCTGAAAGCCTTCCGCGGGCAATTGAGGCGAGACGTCACGCCCATGAAATGGGTGCGGTTTTTGGAGGCCGAATGCCTTCCCCGCACACCTACATTCCCGGCGGGTTCACTGCTGTGCCGACAGCAGAGCGCATAGCTCAATTCGGTAGCTATTTATCAACATTGACTGAGTTTATCGGAAACGTCTACATCCCGGATGTCGTGGAATTGGCCAAGAAATATCATGAATACGGGTCTGAAGATGATTCGCAAGCCATAGGCGCCGGCTGTGGAAATCTGCTGGCGTTCGGGGTTTTCGATTTGGATCCGGACGGCACCAGCAAGCTGCTCAGGGGAGGAACCATCGAATTGGGCAAAGCCTCTGACCTGATTGACACCAATGCTATAACCGAATCGGTTGGGTATTCCTGGTATGACGATGCGGCATCCCGTTTGAACCCCGCAAACGGAGTCACGCTCCCTGCCTATCCGAAAGAGAGCGCCTATTCGTGGCTCAAGGCACCGCGCTACAGGGGAAAACCTTTTGAAGTCGGACCACTTGCCAGGATGTGGGTCAATGGTATCTACAACCCGGGCAAGCCCTCCGTCATGGCGCGTCATCTGGCAAGAGCCTACGAGACCCAGGAAATTGCAGCAGCGATGCGTGAATGGCTGGAAGGGCTCACGCCGGGAAATCCCGTATACAATGACTTCGCCAGTCCAAGTTACGGTCAGGGCATGGGGCTCACCGAAGCGCCGCGAGGGGCTCTCGGCCACTGGGTGGAAATCGCAAAGGACAAGATTCTCCGCTATCAGATCATTACTCCTACCTGCTGGAACGCTTCTCCGCTGGATGACGAAGCGCAGCACGGTCCCATGGAGCAGGCGCTAATCGGAACTCCTGTGGACGATCCGGCGCAGCCTATTGAAGTAATGCGGGTCATTCACTCCTTTGATCCTTGTTTGTCCTGTGCGGTCCATATAATGCGACCGAGCGGAGAACCTGTGATGGTTAAGACGGGATAAAAATTGCGATGAAGCAAAGTAGAACACTGGTGATGGGTATTGGCAATTTATTGCTCGCTGACGAGGGTGTGGGCGTGCATGTCGCCCGCGCCCTCCTTGAGGCCGGATGTCCCGAGGGAGTCACGGTGGTTGATGTGGGCACCGCCATTTTGGATGCGCTGCCGGAAATGGAAGATGCGGACCGCATTATTGTTGTGGATGCGGTCAAAGCGGACAAAGAACCCGGAACCATTTACCGGATGCCTTTCGATCATTTTGAGAGCCGCAACTGTATTGCATCAATGCATGGCTTCGACCTTTCCCGCGTTTTAGCGTTGACGCGACAGGCTCGGTTTCCCGAAGTGCTGGTCATTGGAATCGAACCGGCTCGAATCGACTGGTCGCTCGAGCTTTCAGCACGGGTAGCGGCACAATTTCCGGTCCTTGTGCAGGTGGTGCGAAGGGAATTGGACGGTCACGGCCAGGCAACTTGAGGTGTTGGAAAAGCAGAGGGCTGCAGCCCGGTGCAACCTACCGGGCACAAGCTTCTCTCACAACGCCTAATCGGTAAGCTGGCAGGTGTCTGAAGTCGCCTTCTTCTCCTCAATATAGTGCGCCGCAGCCAAGGCTGCGGTGCAGCCATCTGCGGCCGCCACTACAATCTGACGGGCATATTTCTGGCGCAAATCTCCCGCAGCGTAAATTCCCGGAATCTTGGTCTCGCATTTCTCATCGGTCACCACATAGCCATCGGCATTCATGGCGATTCCTGCCGGAACAAGCGCGTTGTTGGGAGAAAAACCGATGAATACAAATACCCCATCCGTTGCCAGTTCCCTGGTCGCAGCGGTTTGCGTGTCGCGCAGATGCACCGCGCAAACGCCGCCTTCGTCTGCCTTGATCTCAGTCACCACGGTGTTCCAGAGCACCTCGATCTTGCACTCGCCAAACACCCGCTGTTGCAAGATCCTGCTGGCACGCAAGGCATCGCGGCGATGCACTACATAAACCTGCTTGCACAATTTCGCGAGATACAGCGCTTCCTCCATGGCTGTGTCCCCGCCTCCCACCACAACCACCGTCTTGCCCTTGAAAAAGAATCCATCACAGGTGGCGCAATAGGAAACTCCCTTACCGTAATACTTGTCCTCACCCGGAACTCCCAGTTTCAGAGGGCTGCCCCCCATGGCCAGAATGACGGCATGGGCATTCAGGTTATCCCCATTGGAGAGGCGCACAGAATGATGCTTCAGGCCGGGCTGGATTTCGGCAACTTCCTGCTGCACCACCGGAAGGTCATAGGATTTGGCATGATTCAATAATTTCTGAGATAGATCAAACCCGGTTACGTATTCAAAGCCAGGATAATTTTCAACGCTGTCGGAGTTGGCGACTTGACCGCCGGCCAGTCCCTTCTCAATGAGAACGGTGCTCAGGGCTGCACGCATGGCGTAGATCCCGGCAGTGAGCCCGGCCGGCCCACCACCGACAATGATCAGATCGTAAAATGAGTTATCCGACAAAACAAACCTCCTCTGTTGTGTTATTTCCCATATCGTTCAGACCGCATCAACATTCGTATAAATTTTCCAACTTCTATGCTAGCATTACAACAAGAAAATTCTGTTTCCTTTGCAGATGGGTAGGCAACGCAACAGAGAAGGAGGATTGCCATGTACATCCAGGAACTGGAACTTTTTGACCGGATTCCGTCGCACATCATCAACGAAATCGCAGGGTTCGCACAAGAGGAAAACCACGCTGCAGAACAGGTTCTTTTTCGCCAGGGAGACGACGCCGACTACCTCTACCTGCTGGAGGACGGGCAAGTGGCGATTATCGTGGAAGGAGAGAAGCGAGTCGTTTTCCCCATTACAGAACCGGGCTCCATATTCGGTTGGTCGGCATTGGTGGAGCCCAGAAAATATACCGCTTCGGCTGAGTTTGCCATGGACAGCAAGGTCATGAAGCTTGATGGCGAGCGACTGCTCCGGTTGTTCGAGCGCTACCCGCATGAGGGTCTACTGATCATGCGAAGGCTTGCGGGAATCATCGCAGGCCGGCTCATGGAAAGCTACCAGAAGCTCAGCCTGGCCAAACGATAGCTCCCGCAGCAGTGGCCACCCTGCTGCAATCTCCTTTGCTTTGCGCCAGGTTGCTATTGAGAAAAACCCTGGACGACCGTCTCATCCAGGCGCTCTATGAGAGCAATGAGCAATTGCAGCGTTCTGTCGTAATCATCGCGATGCATGATGCCGACATGGCTGTGAATATGGCGGGTCGGCACCCCCAAAACGATTGTGGGTACACCGCAGCCGTGGAGATGGATCTGCCCGCCATCGGTCGACCCGCCCAGGCCGGCGGAAAACTGCAAAGGGATATCCAGCAGCCTGGCCACATCCATCACCAGGTCCCTGAATTTAACGTTAGGAATCATCCTGGCCTCCAGCAGCACGAGGCTTGGCCCGCCACCCAACTTGACATTTGATTCCTCCGGTTTGATTCCAGGGACGTCGCCACATATGTCCGCCTCGAGAATAATGGCTGCATCGGGGTCAACCAAACTGGCGCTGGTTTTTGCGCCGCGCAGGCCCACCTCCTCCATCACCGTCCCAACACCATACAAAATGTTGGGATGGGACGCCGAAGAAAAATGCTTGACTGCGTCGATCAGCAGCGCCAACCCTACCCGGTCATCGAAGGCTTTTCCCATATAGACTTTGTTGTTGATGGTGACTTGAAAGTGCGCATCGGGAACCACCGGGTCTCCCGGGCGAACCCCCGCCTCTTCGGCTTGCGCTTTGGATGTGAACCCCACATCAATGTACATATCCTTTAATTCGATAACCTTCTTGCGCTCTTCCTGTGGAAGCACATGAGGAGGTTTGGCACCGATTACTCCCGGCAAATCGCCCTGGTGAGTCTTTATCACCACCCGCTGCCCAAGCAGCACCTGGTCCCACCAGCCGCCCAGCGGCAGAAACCTGAGGCATCCTTCCTCGGTAATGAGCTTGACCATAAAGCCGATCTCATCCATGTGGGCCGCAATCATGACACGCGGCCCCGCTTGTCCGGTACGGCAGACCAGGCTCCCGATACGGTCGTGATCAAACCTGCCCGAGTCCTGCAAATGACGGCGAACCACAGCACGAATCTCGGTTTCATGGCCCGGAACCCCGTGGGTTTCAGACAATTCCCTGAGCAATCGTTCGGTTGAATCCATCCTTTCTCCTCATCTCTCTCTATTTGCCCGCAGTCTCATGCACCTGCAATGATTTTGTCAAGGCCGGTTTGTATTGGAACCGCGCATTAAACACGGCACGACCCTGTTTGGCAAGCCCATCACGGCATTTGAGTGCGGGGGGCCGGGGCCATGCCAATGCTGGATTGGTTTGCTCTCATCTTAGCATTGTCATAGAGATCTCAACAAAACGATTCAGGACTTCGGACGGGCCGGGTTAAGCCAGGCAACCAGGCACAGCAGCTGCACAACCACTCAATCGTGGAAGCGATATATAGTGAGCGACACCCACTGAACACACTCATCATGGGGCATCAAAGCGCATAGGATTGTAATACTTGTGGCAACAAACGCAGTGACAGTTTCCGTCCTCAGTGACCACTCTGCCGATGTTTCTCCAGCAGTGAATGAATCGCCCGGTAACCAGCCTATCGTAAATGTTAAAAAAGGTGGCCACTGCGCCATAGACCGGAGCCCCATAGAAATCCGTAGCCTTCACGAAGTCATTGAGCCATGCGCGGGGTCCATTGGACTTCCAGAATTCGATTATCTGAACTCTGACCTCCTTCGGTACCCATTCTTCCCATTCGAACTCATCCCAAGATCGAACTTTGTTCACTTGCCTTATCAAGGCATCCATCGAATCCTCATTCCTGGCGTATCAGTGGCCGCCTGCCCTGCTGGTCCAAGAGTCTGCAAATAGTCCCGTACAGCGATTTCAAATCATACACTATGACTTCCCGCCGAGAAAAGAAATTGGTACTGCCACCAGCAATTCTCATTTTGGGCTCCGCTGGTTTGCCGCAGGGTGGGTGGAGGCGCGGTTTTTCGCGCCGCAACCCGCTAAAAGCTTCCTCAATGATGGGTTGCGCTATCGCTGTACCCATCCGACACCAGGTCTGCCGTCCAAAATGAGAATCGCTGTACTGCGACTGAAAAACTTCCGGTTGCAGTCTGAAAAGGAGCAGCGGGCGGATCAGGAAAAGGTAGCGAATCGAAATGAAACAAGCGACGATTGGCAATTGATTGTTTGGACAAACGAGCGGCACATCCGCATAACTTGATTGTGAAGACGTATGCCGAGCCGATGGAATACGAGAAGTCGAGGTTCACGTTGGCAACTTTTGCAATTTATGTTCCAAAACGAACAGAACGTGTCCTGCCAAAGGGACAACGAAATACTGAGACATCTTGACAACCGGCAGGTGACATAAAAACGGGTTCGATTTGTTCCAACGCTCCTCACAAAGGCTATATTCTGCACCCACACGATCCTGCCCCGAACCGTGAAAACCCATTGCCCGCAAAGTCAAATTCCGCTAGGATGATACGACTCGAAGGGATCAATTTCATGGAACGGCAGGTGCTTAAATACTATGGAGATTCGGATAATTGACAACTTGGATGGAAAAGTCGAGACGATCAACGACTCGGATGCAGAACAAGTTGCACAGCTGATCCGCGGCAATACTAAGGCCTACAATCAAGGGGAATACACCGAAGAGCAGCTGGAGAGATTGTGCGCTTTTGCCACCCCCGAGAACCTCAAGGAGGAAATTGACAGAGGCTTCCTGGTGATGCTGCGAACCGATGAAGGAGAATTGATCGGTTGTGCGATCATCATGAAGCGAGGCACAAGACGCTTTATTCGAACTATCCAAGTTTCTCAAGAACATGCCAGGAAAGGCTACGGAGCGATGCTCTACCAACACTGTGAAGAACGCTACCGCAAAGCCGGGATTGCCGAAATTGAAGTAGAAGTGACCAAATTCAAGAGCACAGAGTCGTTTTATAGAAAGCAAGGGTTCGTAAAGACGGGGAATCCGACTCAGAATGATCTCTACTTCGCCATGTATAAGTTCTTATAGAAAGAGCAGCCAGCCACTTCGAACGGGTTCGTTCTGGATTGAACGCGAAACGGATCCTTATCATTTGCTCTGCACACCGTAACACGGGTATTTCATTCCAATTGCGGAAGCAGTCCGCCTTACAGGTTGGGATGCTTCCCCGACGGAAATGGGCGGAAAACACCCATGAAAATCAGGTTTCCCAAAAGACTTGGGCAGTTGAACAGACTCCAGCAGCTGGGTCTGGCCCTACTGTTATTATTGCTGCTCTACTCGGGCACAGGCTTCCTGGTTCTACCCGCAATCATCAAAGCGCTCCTGGTGAAAAACGTTTCTGAGCAGACCGGGCGCCAGGTTGCCATTGAAAAGCTCTACCTGAACCCCTTTGCTCTCACCGTGCAAATAGACGGTTTCGACATTAAAGACAAAGAATCGTCTCGGCAAACCTTTGCATCATTCCAGAAACTTTACATCAACCTGGATATCAGTTCGCTATTCCAGCGCGCCCTAATCATCGAGCAAATTGCTCTGGAAGAACCCTACGTGAGAGTGGTCCGAATCGATCAGGAACGATTCAACTTCACGGATCTGCTGCCGGATAAGGGAGCAGCCGCCGAACAGGATGCACAGGATGCATCCCGGCCGGTCAGGTTTTCGATTGGCCACATCGAACTGATCGATGGCCGAATCGAAATTGTCGATGGCCTGCACAACAGGACGCATTCCGTTGACGACCTTGACGTGAGTGTGCCGTTGATTGATAACACAGGCAACCAGGAGGGGGCCAGAATCGAGCCCAGCTTGACCGCGAAAGTTAACCACAGCCCGGTGACCATCAGTGGTTATGTTGAGCTCTTTACCCATCCCCCAAAGGGCACAGCCAATCTATCCATCCAAGACGTGGACAGCACTTATTATGCCGCTTACCTGCCGCAAGAGCTGAACCTCCAGTTGGCATCGGGAAAATTGAACCTGCAGGCCAAGGTCGACTTTGCCCGATCAGAAGCGGGACGAGCATTGCTCAAACTATCCGGTAACGCCGTTCTGAGCGATCTCAAGCTGCTCTCGTTACAGGACGACCAGTTGTTCGCCGGCGATGGAATCGAGATCGATGTTGACGACTACGACCTCTTTGCGGGTCGACTGCAAATTTCCAGGGTGCACGTCCAATCTCCGGAGCTTAACATTAGCCGTGCCAAGAGTGGCAAAATAAACCTTGCGGCACTTTATGTACCGGATGAGAAAGATTCGGCGGCAGAGGCAGGTGCCACCCGTGACAACGGATTTATGTTCACTATGGATGAATTGGCCGTGTCCGACGGGACCATAACCTTCGTCGACTCCGCAGTTCCAGGCTCGTTTGCGACGACGGTGAGTGCAATCGATTTGACCATGAAACATTTCACCAACGTCCCCAAATCGAGGGTCGACGTTCATCTCTCGGCAAAGACGGAAGCAGGGGAATCCATCAAGGTGCAGGGCGGCATGTCCCTCGACCCTCTGGTCGCAAACGGCACCGTGGAATTTTCGAAAATATCGCTTGCCAAGTATTTTCCATACTATGGAAACCGGATTCCATTCGATCTCGGTGGCGGCGGTTTGAACTTTTCCGCTGACTGCCACTATGCAGAAGGCGGACATGGACCCTGGATCAAACTGAATACTATCCATTCTTCGTTGAACTCTGTAAAGCTCCACACCAAGGAGGGGGAAGAGTTCGTTAACATCGGCAGCATGACACTCGAGGGAGGAGAATTCGATCTCACCGGAAAACGGCTCAACCTCCATCAGATTTCTTCCAGCAATGGAACCCTCAAGCTCACCCGTTATGCAGACGGTACGCTCTCATTGCAAAAATTACTGCCCGCACTTGATTCTCAAATGGAACCGTCGCCAGGGGCAAAAACACAACAATCCGGCAAACCATGGCACATATCCTTGAAGGGTGCCGACTTTAACGATTATTCCTTGCACGCCACAGACCTCGGGACCCCCAGGCCGGTCACCGTCACCGTAGACAAATTGAAGCTCAATCTGGCCGACTTCTCCACGATTGCCGGCCATGAGAGCACCATCGGGTTAGCTTTTTTGATCAACAATAGCGGCAAGTTGTCGGCCGCTGGCAAGATTAGGCTCGATCCTTTTTACGCCGATCTCGACTTGACCGTGGAAGACGTTGAAATCACTCCCTTTGAACGCTACTATCGCGATTTTGTCAGAGTGTACATCACGGGAGGACGGCTTTCGGCAGCAGGCCGCACCATAATCGATCTGGCGCGCCCGAATGAAGCCAGGACCAGCTACTCCGGAGACATTTCCGTGACAGACTTCAGTTCATTACCGGGAAGGGAAGACAAAGAAATTGTAAGCTGGAAAACTTTTGCTCTAGAGGGAGTCGATGCGGGGAATGCTCCACTGCATCTGAACATCGAGAAGGTTGACCTGGTCGAGCTCACTTCCTACGTGAGGATAAAATCGGATGGGACCATCAACTTTCGACAGGTATTGAAAGAGAAGGAAGACATGCCGTTGTCTGCAGGCGGCAAGCGGCAATCCGAATCTGCAAAGGGAAGCGTGGTTTCTCCCCCGGCGGAGAGCTTTGCGCAAACCGGCGGGAAAGCAACAAGAGCAGCGAATAGGCCAGCGGGGGCCACAAAGGGACCCATGCCCATCTCCGTCAAACAGATCGCACTCAAGGATTGCATTATCGACTTCACGGACGACCTCATTCAACCCAATTTCCATGCCAGCTTCTACCAGGCGACGGGCACCGTCACCGGGTTGTCTTCCCAAAAAGGAACCAGCGCCGACGTCCACATCAAGGCAAAACTGGAAGAGTACGCGCCGGCGGAAATCTCCGGCAGAATCAATCCGCTGGCAGAAGAATTGTTTATGGACATGCAGCTTGCCGGCAGCAATCTGGATCTCACTCTGGCCAACCCTTACTCCAGAAAGTTCATCGGCTACCCCATAGAAAAAGGCAAGTTAAACTTCAAATTTTTCTATCAAATCGACAGCAGCAAGCTCAATGCGTATCATCACTTGAAATTCGAGAAACTTCAGCTGGGTGACAAGATAGCAGATACCGGCGCGTCGGACCTGCCGCTCAAATTTGCCCTGTCCGTCCTGCAGAACAGAGACGGCGACATGGTCTTGGACATTCCCGTTTCGGGGGAGATCGACAATCCCAAGTTCGATTTTACGCAAATCATCAAGGGGGCCGTTTCAAACGTCTTCAAAAAAGTCATCACGGCGCCCTTCGCTTTACTGGGATCAATCTTCGGAGCCGCCAAGGGAGAAGACCTCAGTTACGTCACGTTCGACCCGGGAAGCGACGAAATCACAACACAGGCCGCCAAGAAACTTGAAATCGTGGCAAAGGCCCTGGATCAAAGGCCCAAATTACAACTGGACGTTTCCGGCTATATTGATAAGCAGAAAGACACCGCCGCCCTGAAGGAGCAAAAACAGAAGGCACAGGCTGAGCCGCCGCCAGCGGATGATGCCGGGGGTAACCGGCAGATGTTTCGGTCAATATCGCGACCACCGCAAGGGGAAACCGAGGTGGCCGGCTCCTCCCAAACGGCTGGAAGCACGAACACGCCGCATCACCCAAAGGATCAGCCCAGGCAAAAGCTCGCTTTGGCTTTCGTGCAGGTCGGTCCTGAAGAATTGCGCGCATTGGCCCGAAAAAGAGCTGCCAGCGTAGTGGACTTTCTTGCAACCAGCGGCAAAGTCGACCCCAGGAGAATATTCGTCGTGTCACCGAAGTCCCTGGAACCGCAGGAAAAGAGCATTAAGACCGCCAGCTGCGCCACTCTATCAGTCAAATGAAGGCACCGGGTTCAGAACAAACTGCAGCCCTTGGACGATGGCCGGATTGTCCGGGTGAGAAGAATCATTGCAGGCTTTTCGGTCATGAAAGTCGATCCCATGCTTTTGATTCCAACGGCAGTATAACCCGCAACGACCGTGGCCAGTGGACTTGCATTGAGAATTACTATCGTGACTTGAAGTCCTGTTTGAGGGAGCGACAGTCGGCGGAGCAACGAATGAACCCGACAAGCAACCACGGGGCGAGTCCATCGGTATGATCTCTATACTGGTTAAAGCTAAGAGCGTTGTGGCTGATCCCTGACCGTCATGTTCAAAACGGCGCGAAGTGCTCTCAATGCCACATTGAAAAGGTGCCGTCTTAGACGGTGCCGGGAAACAGTGGCAAAGCAATCGCCAACCGCAGGTTGCTGCGCAGGCCCGGACAATGTTTCAGTGCAATCCATGGCGGCCGATTTTCTCCTCGAGTAGAACCGGCCTTGGCGTTTGCCCGTCAATTTGCCCCTGACCGTCCACCGGGGTCTTGGTCAGAGGAAAGATGATGCGAAACGTGGTCCCGTGCTCGCGGGAGTTGTCAAGCTCGATGTAGGCACCGTGGCGCTCCAGGATTTGCCGCGAAATGCTCAAGCCAAGCCCGGTACCGTCCGGCTTTCTGGTGAAGAACGGGTCGAATATCCGCTCTTTGTCTTGCTCCAATATGCCCGGCCCGCTATCGCTGATTTCCAGAGAAATTGCCGAGTGCTGCGGAAGCGGCAATGTCCTGACGTGAATCTGTCCGCCTCCGGGCATGGCTTCTATGGCGTTGATGATCAAATTCATCACCACCTGGCTGATTTGGTTGAAATCCATCACCCGAGGCGGAATATCTTCACTGAGGTCAAGAAACATGCCAATGCCGGCTTTGCGTAAATGCACCTTGGCCAGATCGACACAGTACCTCACGACCTCATTGAGCTGGTTGGGCAGGAACTGCGGCTCCCGGGGTCGGGCAAAATGGAGCACCTGCTGCACGATTCGATCGATCTTTTTGATCTCCCGCGTCATGTCTTCAAACATCTGTTGCTGAACCGCCTCCAGGGAAAGCTCCCGTTGCAGCATCTGGGTGTTAAAATTGATGGTTGCCAAAGGATTGCGAATTTCATGGGCAATGCCGGCCGCCAAAGTGCCCAGGGCTTTCAGCCGTTCGCTTTGCTGCAGCCTTTGCTCCAGTTTTCGCGCCTCGGTCTCATCCTTTTCGTAGTACACCACCCTTTCGAGCACGCCTGCGGTGTTGAACACCGGGAAGGCATAATAGCTAAAGTACCCCCCCCAGCGCGCATGCGGTCCTTCCCCTTGAACCGGCTGAGCCGTCTTGAGGCATGTCAAAATCGGGCAGGCTTCAGGAGGATCTTCCTGCCCATAGAGAATACGGGTGTACTTTCTTCCGATCAGGTCCCTCCCGTAAACACTCTCACTGGTCTTGTTGATACGATATATTCGCCACCTGGTGTCGATGATGAATATGGAATGCTGAATCGCATCAAAACTGATTTCGAGCTCGGTCTTGGCCCGTTCCACCGAATCGAACAGCTGCGCATTTTCAATGGCGGAGCCGATCTGGTGGCCGATGGTCTGCAAGAACTCACTCTTATCTGCTCTCAGTTGAAGGACCCCGTCGTTGGTCACATAGAGCAAACCCAGCACGCGTTTTTGGGTCATCAGGGGGATGCAGATAATTTCATTGATTTTCTGTTCCTGCATGCGCACGCGCAGATCGGGAAAAATGACTCTGTCGCGAGGAAACCAGCGTACGGATTGAGAGGAAAAAAACCTGGAGATGGTCTGATCGCTCAGAAAAAATGCTTGAATCGAGCTCACCAGGGTCGATGAGAAGCCGTGGTGGGCGGCCAACTCGATGGACCAACGATTTTCCACCAGATCTTTCACCAGATAGATGGCACCCATTTTGAACTTGAGCGTCCGCAAGATAGCGGCTAGAGACTGTTGCAGGACATCCTTCAGGTGTGGAGAGCAATGCAGCGCCGAGGAAATGTCGATGAGAATCTGCAACTCCCGATTCTCTCGAACCTTGTACCCTCTGCGCATGGACTTTTCGTTCCCTTGCTGATTTTTGGTTTTCATATCGTTCTGCTGTTTCTACGTTAGGAATGCAAAATCTCTTTCTTGAGAACCGTAACGAACCCGGAGGTTGCCAACGTTTACCTCTGCAAGGGGGCCGGAGCACGAGAATTGGTGCCGGCTACAAATCGCTTTGGGCGCTACCTGGCTGCACAGACGGCTGATGGAATTGAAGGGATGGAGTGAAACATTGAATTCTGCTGACAGCGAACAGCTTGGGGGACAGGATCGAGCGAGAGAGAATCGGACACTATGTACTTTTGCCGGTAATTGCTCGCCATTGAGACGAAATGCGTTGGGCAATGCGGACAGATGCCGCATCGACCATTTTCCCGTCGAGGGAAAATGAACCTTGCCCTTTTGCTTGAGCTTCTTCATAAGCTTTGAGAATCAGCTCTGCGCGTTTTACATCCTCCTCTGCAGGGGTAAAGACTTCATTGATGATGGCAAGCTGATCGGGGTGGATAGCCCACTTACCGTCAAACCCCAACCCCGCGCTCCTGACGCAGGAGGTCCTCAGCCCTGCCATGTCTCTGTAATTTCCATAAGGAGCATCAACAGCGGCCAGACCGGCTGCTTTGGCCGCCAATGCCATGCGGCTCAAGGGAAAATGCCAGCGATCACCCGGATAGAATGCCTCAGAATCCCCATGACCGCTGACCCCTTTGCTGCTCATGGAGAGCGCGGCGGAATAATCCGCGATGCCGAACACCAAAGCTTCCAGGCGGCGGGAGCTGAATGCAATCTGCTCGACGCGCAGCATCCCTTCAGCCGTCTCTATTGAGGCTTCCAGCCCGATATGACGGGAAAAACCCATGCGCATCTCAATCTGTGACAGCACATAATCGATGGCCTGTATTTCGCTCGCATCATTGACTTTCGGAACCACAATAACGTCCAGGCAATCGCCGGCGGCTTCCACCACATCAATAATATCACGATAGGCAAATGGAGTGTCCATGCCGTTGATTCTGCAGGCTCTGACTTTTCCCTGCCAGAGAGCCTCGCGCAAAGCCGCCGCAACACGCACCCGTGCCGCTTCTTTCTCGTGAACGGGCACGCTGTCTTCCAGATCGAGCATGATAAAGTCAGCCGGAAGTGCCTCAGCCTTACGTATCATTTTTTCTCGGTTGGCAGGCACCGACAGAATCGATCGCCTGAGACGAATGGGGCGGCTCATACGGCATCACCTTGGACGGCGGATGGCGCGCTCCCTTAGCGCGCCGTCCGCCATTGCGAAAACCAACATCAACGCTTTGCCTAGCCCTTGGCCTGTTTTTCTCTAATGGCGGCACGGGCGGCAGCCAACCGGGCGATGGGCACACGATAGGGAGAACAGCTCACATAGTCCAGGCCAATCCTGTGACAGAATTCAACCGAACTGGGCTCTCCTCCGTGTTCACCACAAATACCTATCTTCAAATTGGGCTTGGTAGCCCGTCCTTTCTTGACACCGATCTCCATAAGGGTCCCAACTCCCACCTGGTCCAATCGATCAAAGGGATCATGCTCCCAAATCCTCATCTCGATGTAAGCCGGCAGGAATTTACCCGCGTCATCGCGGCTTATGCCGTAAACCGTTTGCGTCAAGTCATTGGTGCCGAAGGAGAAAAAGTCGGCTTCCCGGGCAATTTCATCAGCCGTCACAGCCCCCCGCGGCACTTCGATCATGGTGCCGACACGGTAATCCACCGTGACTCCGTAGTGGTCCATGGCCTCCCGCGCCGCCTGTTCAACCACCTTGCGCTGATTCTTCAATTCTGCCACGTGCCCCACCAGAGGAATCATGATTTCCGGATGCACGGGGATGCCCTCTTGAGTGACTTCACAAGCCGCTTCCATAATGGCGCGCGCCTGCATCGAAGTGATTTCAGGGTAAACAATACCCAGCCGGCAGCCACGGTGGCCCAACATGGGATTGGCCTCATGCAGCCCCTGCATCTTGGCCTCCACGCGATCCACCGAAACACCCATCTGAGTGGCCAGTTTCTGCAGTTCCTGCCGGCCGTGAGGCAAAAACTCGTGCAACGGAGGATCCAGAGTCCTGATGGTCACCGGCCTGCCGTTCATGACGCGGAATATTCCCTTGAAATCCTCCTTCTGCATGGGCAAAAGCTTGGCCAGCGCTTTCTCTCGGCCTTCCAGATCCGCCGCCAGAATCATTTCCCGCACTGCGTCAATGCGGTCTCCTTCAAAAAACATATGCTCCGTCCGCGTCAGTCCGATCCCTTCCGCACCGAACGCAATGGCCGTTTCCGCCTGATTGGGCTGATCCGCATTGGTCCAAATGCCGAGGCGGCGGCACTCATCCGCCCAGCTCAGCAGAGCCATATAATCCTGATAGACTTGTGAATCTTCCGGGCCCAGCGTCTTATCCAGAAGTACCCGAAGCACCTCGGACGGCTCGGTGGGAATCTCACCGGCGAACACCTCTCCCGTGGTCCCGTCAATGGATATCCAGTCTCCTTCCTTGACGACTCGGCCGTTGACGCGCATCAGTCGATCCCGATAACTGATTTCCAAATCATTACAGCCGACCACACAGACTTTCCCCATCTGGCGGCCGACCAAAGCGGCATGCGAGGTCATTCCGCCACGCGCCGTCAGGATGCCCTGAGACGCGTGCATTCCGCGGATGTCCTCGGGAGAAGTCTCGAGGCGTACCAGGATGACCCGTTCACCCCGCTTGACCCACTCGGTGGCATCGGGGGCGTTGAACACAATGCGCCCGGTTGCAGCACCCGGCCCGGCATTCAACCCTTTGGCCAGGAAAGAGCCACTTTTGAGGGCCTCCTGCTTGGCCCTGGGATCGAAAATCGGCCTGAGCAGCTGATTGAGCTGATCGGGCTCCACGCGCATGAGCGCCTCTTCCTTTGACAGAATCCCTTCCCGCACCATGTCCACCGCGATCTTGAAGGAGGCAAACCCGGTGCGCTTTCCGCTGCGGGTTTGCAGCATCCAGAGCTTGCCTTTTTGGATGGTGAACTCGATATCCTGCATATCCCGATAATGCCTGTCCAGCTTCCGGCGGATTTCATCCAATTCCTGGTAAATTTCCGGCATGGTCTCTTCCAGGGACAAAGTATTGGGATCGGATTTCTGGATCTTGTTGATGGGCTGCGGTGTGCGAATGCCGGCCACCACATCTTCCCCCTGGGCATTGATGAGGTACTCGCCGTAGAATACATTTTCGCCCGTCGCCGGGTTGCGCGTGAAGCCGACCCCGGTGCCGCTGTCATCCCCCATGTTGCCGAAAACCATGCATTGCACATTGACCGCGGTCCCCATGTCAGCAGGAATGTCGTTCAATTCCCGGTAGGCGATGGCCCGAGGGTTGTTCCACGATCCAAAAACCGCACCGATGGAACCCCACAGCTGCGCCATGGGATCCTGTGGAAACTCGGTGCTGAGCTTCTCGCGAATCAAGTTCTTGTATTGTTGCACCAGTTCTTTGAGATCAGCTACCGACAGCTGGTTGTCAAACTCCACCCCGCGTTTCTCTCGCATCTTTTCAATGAGCTCATCGAATGGATCGACATCGTCTTTTTCCACCGGCTTCAAACCCAGCACCACATCGCCGTACATAGCCACGAAGCGTCGATAACAGTCATACGCGAAACGCTCATCCTGGGTCTCCTTTGCCAGTCCCTCAACAGTCCGATCATTGAGTCCCAGGTTGAGAACCGTGTCCATCATGCCCGGCATACTGCTGGCCGCGCCGGATCGAACCGAGACGAGCAGCGGTTTTTCGACATCGCCAAACTTTCTGCCCATCATCTCTTCCAGTTTACGCAGTGCCTCTTCAACCTGGCCTTCGAGTTCGGGGGGATACTGCCTGCCATGCTCGTAGAAGTAAGTGCAAACCTCGGTGGTGATGGTAAAACCCGGCGGTACTGGAATGCCAAGATTGGTCATCTCGGCAATATTGGCACCCTTACCACCAAGCAGGTTTTTCATTTCAGCTTTTCCGTCGGCCTTTCCTCCGCCAAAAAAGTACACGTATTTCGATGCCATAGTTAAGTACTCCCTTTTTCTATAGTGCCCAATTGAGATCGTTCGATCATCCCAGAATCTTCGGGAAAAACTGCTCCCCCCTTTCACACCAGCGAGCAACACGAATATATATTCCTAGGCCGGCAGCCTGATGGCTTGCCCGGGAATGCCGGAATACTGTTTTTCCGTAGCACTGCCGCAGATCCGACAGCCATCCAGAAATACGCATGGTTAACGGGTTTCGGCGCATCCGCCGGGCCCCGATCGGAAATGCGCCGGCAAGACGCGGAGGCATTTCAAAACGGTTTTCCAACCGCCACCTGCAGACTCTGCTACAGAGAGCCTAAAACACCGACCGGGTTGAGATAACAAGCCCGCCACCATGGGCATTGGGTTTGGTCACGCAACTCAGGCGAGACTCAACTCAACCTGCATTAAAAAAACAGCCTTGTAAGCCACAGCATCCAACACCGAAGGTCGTTATAATAATACAGAATCGGTTGATAAACCAACGATAAATGAAAATTGCCCCATTACCTTCGCCCGCAGGCCGGGCTTAAGCGGCCACCACCAGTAAACCCCTCCCGCAACCGGGAGGGGTCGGTTTAATTCTAATCGGATATGACTGAAAGGTTCGGGAATAGAGGCTTGTGAGAGAGCGACAGCGTGAGGTATTTAGATTTCCAGCCAGGAATCGGAGTACAGCGCATGACCCAAAATGACCTTGGCCGTCTTAACAAAGTCCACTTCCTCTTTGGAAAGGGAGCTCATATCAATGGCTTCGCCATCTTCTACCTTATGTACCAAAGCCTCCAGTTCAGGCCGCTTACCTTTGGCGATGTCGTGCAGCTTGGTGTCGAAGCAGTCGACGATAGCCGAATACATGCCGTAGCGCTTCAACAGGATCAACATGACCTGGTTGAGGATGGGGCGCAGATGCTCGGGCGGGCCGTTGGAAACATTTGACAGACCAATGGTGCTGCGGCAGCCGGGAGCAATGTCCTGAAACATCTTCATGAATTCCAGAGCACTCATGATTTGATTCTGTTGCACATTGACGGGTGTCTGAATCGGATCGACATAAATCCTTTCGGGAGCAATTCCGTATTCCCCGGTGGCTTTGAAGACTATTTCGGAGCAGAGAGCCCCGCGTTCATTTTCATCTCTCGGCATCCCTTCGGGACCCCAAAGGAGAGCAATAAAATCCGCGTCATATTCCTTGGCGAGAGGCAGCAGTGCATCCATGCGCTCGGGACGCACCATGATCGAGTTGATCAAGGGGCGACCTTTCTTGTGGGCCTTCAAGCCGGCCTCGATCGCTTTGATGTTGGATGTGTCCAGGGCCAGGGGTAGATCGGTCACTTCATGCACTACGGGAACCAACCAGGTCATCAGCTCTTCGCCCATTTTTCCGGCGGGACCGATATTCAGATCAACCCAATCCATTCCGGCTTCAGTCTGTTGCACGGCCAGTTCCTGCAACGGCTTGGGATCGCGTTCCTTCAGAGCCTTACCGTACTTCTTGCTCATGATGTTCAGGTTTTCACCAATACACTTAACCATACTGTCCTCCTTATCACAGGGGGTTGATGTCATGCAGACGCGCTGTTCGATTGCGCTGTTGAAAATTGGAGCCGGCCTGAGTCAAACGTGGCCGGCTTCCTGTAGGTTTTATTCGGGTTTCCAGCTCTTGAGAAACTTCGCGATTTGACTGGCCTCTCTGGGACCGACAACAACGTTGTAGCCGGGGACCTCCTCCTCGAGTTCGCCGCTGATACCGGCAGCATAACCGGGAATGACAAGGCTTTTGTGCTTGATCTTGTCCTTGATGCCGCATTTGTTGAAGAATGTGCCCACACTTTCTCCCGAGAACTTACCGGCAGCCCATGCCGTCATGACCGAAAGACCCTCGGTATCTTGCACCAGCAGGTAGGCAGGCACGCGGCTGGCTTCTATTTCACTGGAAACAATGAAATAAGTCAGGGAGAAGTTACAAGTGATCAGGACGGGTGAATTTTCATCCGGATTATTGATCTCGTAGATCCCCTGTTCGGCCGTCATGGGGCGTTGCGGATCGGTGTAAATATTCAGCCGATCAAGGAAAAGCGGGAACAGGCTGTGCGGCTGGAAGTCGCTCATGACAATCAGTCCGCCGTATTTGGCGATGAACGTGGCGGCTACCAGGGATTCGTTCATCAAATCATCCGCCATTTCATTGGCCATGATGATGGTAGGGAACCCCAGAGGACGGAACCTGTCCTTGAGGGCGGCACGGCGAATGAAGATTTGTTCTTCGAAGGCCTTCTTGAGATCGCGTGTGCCCGTATCGATCACGATATCCTTAACACCCATGCCACTCAGCTTTTCCGTCAACCCGATAACACTTTCCAGGCTTCCGTCTCCCTTGACCGCGAGGGGACACCCGGATTCAACGGCAAGCGCGCCGAAAGCGTCGGCATTGGCGGCGCTAGCGGCATAAATCAAAGGTTTCTTGTCCTTCAGTTCAGTGGCCGCAGCTTTCATGGCCTCGGCGTTATCGGAAATGAGGATCAAGCTTGCCCCTGTGTCGGCCATCTTCTTGGCGAGAGCACTGAATTTACCCGCATCGCCGGAAGCATCCTTGACGGCAAACATTTCCGCCCGCAGATTCAATCCCACACGTTCAAACTGAGCGGCTTTAAACCTCTCGATCTTGCCATCCACCGAAGCCGCATCTTCATCGGTGCTCACCAGTGCTGCCAACCCAGGCTGGTTGACAAAGGTCTTTTCATGGCGGAACAGAACCGTTTCACCGCCGACCTTGACCGCATAGTCACCAGTGCCGATAGTGACCGGACGGATAGGTGGTGCCGACTCGGCGGCCAGTTTTTCTTTGGCTTCTTCCGAGACATAAGGACAGCTTTCCAGTTCCGCCTTGCCGGATGCCAGGTTCATGGCGAATGCAAGACAGGTCGGTACACCGCATTCCCCGCAGTTGGTCTTGGGGAGTAACTTAAAAATTTGAATACCCGTTAAGCCCATGTGTTTATCTCCTCATCGCATTTCACAATCTACTCAACCGAAAATCATGAACAGGGGGGGAAATCCCCCCCTCAAGCTTACCCCAGAATGGATTCCATCGTTAGGGCCGGATGGCCTACCTTCTCCAAGAATGCATAGATTTCATCCTCGGTCAGGCCATCTTCTTCCGTAGCGATCATGTCGATTAAATTGGGAACGCCGATCTCTTCACCGCGCTTGATCAGTCTTTCGCGAATTTCTTCTTTGAGTATTTTCGGCATCCACACCAGTCTCTTGAGTCCACCGTCACCCGCAATGAATTTGCGCTGGGTAATGTTGTACTTGCTGTGCCCGACGAAGCCCGGAGTCACGTTTCCGCCGCCGATGGTTCCGGCCAGCGTCGTGAACTTCATGCCACTGGGGGTCATACCCGTGTAATCGCGGTTAACCGTCATGATGCCATTGCACATGGGCAGAACCGCAGCGATGCACTCGCAGCACCCGCAGGTGGTCATCGGATCGTACACGATGCTGTAGAAGTTGTAGCTGGAGATCGACTGGCGCGAAGCTTTGTATACGAAATCGTTGACGCCCTTCCAGTTGCCCAGCACCGGATCCAGGGTTTCTCCCTTTTGAATCGGCTGGTTGGGGCCGGTCGGATTGATTTCGAAAGAAGCTTTGCAGTCAAGCCAGTTGTAGGCACCGCACAATCCCGTTCGCTCGGGGCTGATCACGCACACGTGGGTGGGCGCAAAGGACTGACACAGGGTACAGGAGTAATAGGTTTCCGTGGTTTCATCGGTCATGCCCTCAATGCGCTCGTCACGGGTCTTGTACGCAGCCTGCGCTTTGGGGACGATTTCTTTGACCTTGGCTTCATCGGTGTAGATCTTCACCTGGCATTTGTCAAAAATGGCACCGAAATCCTGATGATACTTGGCATGCAGGATTTTGCCGATATGTTCCATGGTGAAGCCCTTTTCAACGGCCTGCTTGCCAATGCGATACCAGGCAATGTCACGCTGTCCGATGTGCATGACACCCTGAGCATAGTTCACCAGATGGTGGATCTGACGCTCAAGAATCGGCTCATAGTCTTCCTGCATCTTGCGGCCGGCCACTTCCACCACCACTGCCAGAGGAAGCCTGCTGCCCGGCTGCACGTCTTTGATGTCCGGACCGATGACTTCCACCTTGCCGTCTTCTACCGCATTCATATCGGCAATCTGCACCAACTCGCAGCAGGGGGTCTTGCCGCCGCCGCATTCCAGATAGACATCGTCCTTGCGAACCCGCTCACCCTCGAACGCCGGACCGTAGGAGACGGGTACGGGAATTTCCGTAATGGTCACCTTCAGGCCGCGCACTTCGATGGATTTGGCCGTGATCTGATCGTACGGCACGCTGGAGACGACGTGTTCGTAGGTGCAGATACCGGTCGGCAGAATCTCCGGGATGTCCGTATCGGCGATGGTGGGAAAGCCCCAGTTGATGGCACCGGCTGCGTTGGCTGCCCATTCGGCGTTGACTTCGCCGAACGCATTGACAAAGGCAAAAATCCTGTCCTTGTTGTACTTCAGCATGGCTTTGTAATCGCCGGGCTGAATACCGCCAAACGCCATTCCAGCACGGTTGGCAAATCCGAGGGCAAATACCGCCGCGGAAATATCGGGACCGAAAGGAATGAGGCGTGTACCCCAGCCCACCTGCACGCCGGCTTCGATCAATTGCTCGGTGAAGGTGGTTCCTGCCTGGTTGGCGCACATAAACACGTACAGATTCTTTTTCTGGTAGTCCTCGGCGATCATCTTGGCGATTTCCGGATCGGGGGCCGCACCGACGATGGCCGCAAAACCAGGGGCACTGCCGTCAACAAATTCCACGCCGCGTTTCCGCATGATCACGTCATCGGCGGCACCCAACCAGATCTTGCCGTTCTCTATATCGCAATCTTCGCCGGGCAGATAGAAATCAGGGTCCTCTACGTAGCGAATGGCTTCGTAGATTTCCTCTGCCAAAATCGCAGCCATGCCGGCATCCAGAGTGTGGCCAAGGTAGGGAACATGGATCTGGCCCTTGATGTGCGGGGGCAGCAACTGCTTACATCGTTCCAGAACCGGTTCGGCGTCTGCCAGTTTTTCAACTTTGACTCCCAAAATAGAATAAATGACCGGCAGAAAATACGCTGTATTGGGAAAAGCCAACGCTTGATCAGGCCCATATTTGGCCATTGCCTGTTTGAATTTACCTTCAACCTTGGAGATTATATTGTAGGCGCCTTGAATCGCAGCAAAAGCGACTAACCTGGACATAATATACTCCTTTTCTTAAGGGTGCTTCCCTATGTGTTTGGGTGACTAAAGAATCGGCTTCGAACCGACATTCACTCCGCCCTGTCTACCAGCGGGGAATGCGAACGCCGGAGCCGGCGGCATTCCCCATAGAGGCCAATGATCCTTAGGCCCTGCGGTCTTCCATGCTGAACAGCTTGCGTTCACGCTCGCCCATGATGCCCAGGGCCTCGCGCTTCTTGTCGATATGGGCGATCATCTTGTGGGCCATATCGTGCGGATCGACCGCGAAATCCCATTTGCCCATGCCCATCTCTTCCAGGCCCTCGAACAGCAGCTTGTGGAACTTGGTTCCCTCGATGCTCGGGAAGGTCACACCAAAAATGGTGTACACACCGGAAGCCACAAAATAATGGCCGATGGAGATGGCCTTCTCGCTCATGTACTCGGGCGCCGCCCCCGCTACCGGCAGATCGGCGATGCTGTCGCCCAGGCCACCGATCTTCACCATCTCGGCACAGGCAATCAGAATACGGCTGTTGTCCACACACGACCCCAGGCTCAAAACCGGCGGCATGCCCACCGTCTCGCACACTTCCCGCAGCCCGTCACCGGCCAGTACCGCCGCATCCGGCTTCATCAGGCCGGCCTTGGCCAGAGAAATCTGCGAACAACCGGTCTGCACCACCAACACATTGTTCTTGATCAGCTCCTTGACCAGTTCCACATGCACGTAGTCATGCTTCACGCGCGGATTGGTGCAGCCCACGACGCCCGCCACACCGCGAATGCGCCCGTTGATGATGTTGTCGTTGAGCGGGGTGTAGGAAGCCCGGAAGGTCCCTCCCAGCATGTAATTCACGTACTCATGGGAAAACCCGTGAATGCCCAGATCGCGGCGCTGCGGAATGACAATGCGGGCCGGACGGTTCTTGAACCGCTCAATGGCCATTTCCACCACTTTGTTGGTGCACTCGCTCGGGGTGTGCTCATGAAATTCGATGTGGGTCGCCCCGTCGATCTTGGCGCGCGGATTGGTGGTGAAAAACTTGGTGCCGTAGCACTCGGACAACTTGGAGAGAGCCTGCATGATGCACTGCACATCCACCGCCATGGCGTCCACCGCGCCGGTGGCAATGATTGCCTCCGTGCTCATGAAGTTCCCCGCATGGGGCACCCCGTGACGTCCCAGCACCTCGGCCCCGGAACAGCACATGCCGAGCAGCTGAATCCCCTCGGCTCCCGCCGCCTTGGCCTTCTCGATGAGAGCCGGGTCATTGACCGAGGTGATCATGGATTCAAACAGATTCGGTTCATGGCCATGCACGATGATGTTCACATGGTCCTCTTTCAGATAACCCATGTTCACGCCGGCCACCAGCGGCTTGGGCGTGCCGAACAGAATGTCGGAAATCTCCGTGGCCACCATCGAGCCGCCCCAACCGTCCGCCAGGGCCGTTCGCGAACACTGCTTGATGATGTTCTCATAGTCCTGATCCACGCCCATGTGCGTGCGGTGCATGATTTCCATGATCTCGCGCATGGAGCCGCGCGGCACGATCCCGTGCTTGCGCCAGGTCTCCAAAGTCTTGGCCGGAACCCGGCTGACAAATGGAATTTCCCCCTCAACCTGCGTGTAGGTCCGCTCCAGCTCCTCGTAGAGTTCCTTGGCCACCTCCATGGTCGCGCGCCCCACCACCTCGATGCCCACACTCGCCGCCACATCGCGCAGCTTCTCTTCGTCTTTGATCTGGTAGTCTTTGATCCGGCCGTTCACCACCTCACGGAACACGTCCAGCATGGACATGCCGTGGTCGGTGTGCGCCGCACAGCCGCTCGCCACCATCCTGGCAAAATTGCGGCCCGCTATGGTGTCGATGGTCGCCCCGCAAACCCCCACCTTGGAATAGGGATCCTTCGGGTTCAAGCGGCAGGGACCCATGAAACAGTGCTTACAGCATGCCGAATCGGCCCCGATCGGGCAGGCCTTCATGTCCGCCGCGCGGCTGAACGCCGTCTCTACCCCGTCCTTGGCCGCGATCTCCAGCATCTGAATGGTCGCTTCACAGGTTGACATATCCCTGAAGTTCAGTACCTTCACCTTTTTTTCCTTTTCTTCCGCCATGATGTACTCCATTCCTCTTCTTGAGGCTGTTAGAAATTATTTCTAGCCATTCCACCATAAGGAATCGAACGACGCCGATTTTGAGCTCGCTGCCTTTGTTACATCATCTTGGCAATGAATCCCTTGACCAGTTTGATGGCTTCCGGATGCCTCAGAATCACCACGTCGGCTCCTGCAATGAGCAGGTCAATGGCGGTGATGGCTTCCATGAGGACACCGCGCTTTGCGGGATCACCCAGCTCGGGAGCATCTTCGGCACTCAGGTTGGCTTCCTTGCTTTTCCACACTTCGTTGCCGACGTTGCAGATCATGGGCTGCTGAAGCTTGTCGTCTTCCTGAGTCAAAGCCGCCTGCTGAATTCTCTCAATCACTGAGTAGGTGTATTCGAGACCGTAGCCCAAGCCGCCGGTGGTCGGATCGATGACGATATCCTGCTCTTTGACGCCCAGATTTCCAAGCAATATGTTGAGCTGTTTGGCCAGGTTGACATCAATAGGCGAAGATGAGACGACCACATGTTTGTATCCCAGGCAAGCCGCACCAATCTGTTTGTAGTCTCCCTCTTCCACCGGGGATAAAGCGAGACGCTTGCCGGAACATTGCTCCGCCACGGCCTTCATCACTTCGGTGTCCTTTTCATGGCTGGCGACGCCCCACACGATGATCGGGACATCCACCGCGTCGGCAACCTTCTTGACGACTGCGGCCACTTCTGCAGCCGACTTGTTGTCCGCATTGGGATCGGCGCTCTTGGTTTGCACGACGAGGATTTCGGCTCCGTACTCGTCCACGCACTTTTTGGCCCACGCAACCGGATCACTCAAAACCCCGGCAAACGGGGCTTTTGCCGTCTCCGACCAATCCGCGCTGGGGTCTTTGTCCCAGATTTCCATGGCCACTCTCGGGGGATTAGGCATCTCTCCTTCGAAACTATGAAATGAATAGGCTGTTTTACCGCCCACCGTTACCGCCTTGTCACCGACGCCCAAAGTGACTTCCCTGATTTTTCCCGAATAGATCTGTTTTGTTGGTTGGAAAGCCAAGGTCAGGTCCTCCTTTCAAATTTGTGCTTTTTTTCATTTGGTTCGACCGGTTACATCCGTGAACCGCCCATCTCCTGTGTTAACTGTTGTGTTCTAACCTGTTTGCTTCGAGCAGACTCAGTCTGGCGGAGGACTGCTCACCGGCCGCACCGCCAGAGTGTTCAGTACTCATCTATGCTGCACTGCCGCCGGACCGCCGGCGCCAAGTAAGCACCTCTAGAAGATTTCATGGGAATTCGTGCATCAAACGCTAAATGTTGTCTCTGTTGCAATACCGCCCAATCGATGCGCCATCGATTGGCTATGGAAGTCAGTTCGTTTGGAAGGTTTAACAGCACACTCACAGCTCTCATATTGCAAGTGAAAGTGAAATCGTTCTCCTGATTGTGAGACTTTCCCTGAATATCTGATTAATATTGAAATGTCAACTCGTTTTGAAACAACTGCCGGAGCCCCTCAGGTCAACCCGGAAGGGCGTTTTCCGCGCCTCGGGCAAGCGCCGAAAATGCTGAATTATTGAGAACATGGCGTGCGCACTCAAGGGTTCATCGGTTTTTCTGAAGAAGCCGTTTTGCACAAATCCAGTTCATATAATTTTAATCTCGTTGTGGCATATGTGATGAATAACTTCCCTATAGGTTGCAAAATCAGCCGGCAGCCGAAGTGTAGCCTTTACGGATGGCGTATTTTATGAGATCGGCCGTGTTACTTATCTTCAGCTTTTTCATTATATTGGAACGGTGGTGGTGGATGGTGCGCACACTGATGCACAGAATGGTGGCTATTTCCTTGCTCGTCCTTCCCTCAGCGATCAGTTTCAATACTTCGCGCTCTCTGAACGTCAAGGCTCCGCTACTGGAGTCGGACGCTTCCCTGGCTGCGTGTTCATATATGACGTCGGCGATTTGCGCCGAGAGAAGCGGTGAGATGTAGACCCCTCCCTCACGTATCGTCCGGATGGCGGAGAACAATTCCGAATCGGCGTCTTCTTTGAGGAGATAACCCTCCGCCCCTGCCGATATGGAATGCAGCAGGTGCTCCTTATCTTTGTGCATCGTGAGAATGAGCACCTTCACTGCGGGGTATGAGTTTTTAATTTCATGGGTAACCTCAATGCCCCTCAGGTTTGGCATGGAAATATCGAGAATCACCAAATCCGGCGTTAAGGTCTTGAGGGTCTTGAGCAATTCGAGCCCATCCGAAACCTCGCCGATGACTGCAAGATCCGAAGTCTCTTCGATGATCCTCCGGATACCGTGGCGAAACATCATGTGATCGTCCGCCAGAAGCACCTGGTATGTTTGCTTGGTCTTTGGACTCATGTGCCCCCTGTTGGGTTTTCTCACTCCTCCTCGTGAATACGCCTGTATTTAGCGCCCCAGTTTTGCCAGGGTCTCCTGCAGAATCTCCCGGTTTTCCGCGCTCTCCTCAACACTCAAAAGGTCCTCCAGGTAGGCCCTGGCCTCATCGCAAGCGGCCAAACCAAGTGCGTAAATGAGATCCCCCTTAACCGGGTCTTCAGCCGTTTGCAGATAGTGCAGCAGGGGCGTGCATGCGCTGTGCGCCAGCTGAATGTCTTGTTCGGCTATTTGTTCAAGCACCACCAGAGCTCCCAGACGTTCCGACCAGTTGGGATGCTGCAACAATTGCGGAAACCCTGTGAACATGACCCCCCTCTGCAACATCATGCGGGCCAATTGGTCGGCATTTCCATCCTTGATGATGCTCAATAATTCTTGTGTCGTCAACCTGGCGGGATCCCGATGCACCAACGCGTCGATCAACTCCTGAAGCACAATCGAGCCGGACCACCGAAACTCATCGTCCAGAATGACCGTCGGCACCGACCGAACATTGCTGCGCTGTGCCAGGTCAGGGAACAGAGTGGCATCCACTATATCCAGATGGATCCTGTCGTTGGCCATGGGGACCGTTTGCAACTGTCGCACAACTTCCGGGCAAAACGGACAAGCCGGCGCCACATAAATAGTAAGGTTCGCCGGACAGTCCACCTGCGCAACAGCCTCCCTTATTGATTGCGGCAAAGGGGGAACGCCAACGGCCTGCATCGCCAGCAATTCCAGGAATGGGTCCAACTCGCTGCCCACGGGGAGTGCACGATAACGCCATGATTTTCCCAGGGTAATGGCAGGAACCTGGTCACCGCCGCCTTCCTCATGAGTGAACAGAATATTGGGGATGATCTCATTCACCTGCCGGCAAAAGGATTCAAAATAACCACTTTTTTCATCGTTCCCCGTGTAGAGCCTCAGGTTGATCTTATGGTGAAACTCTTCGTTCCATGCTTCGAGCTTTTGCCGGTCGTGCACATCCACTTGCATCAATAGAAGCCTCTTTTGCTAATCGACTTACAAATATTCTCCGTACCCCTTTGTCTCGCTCCCTCCGTGCCCCTCATCCAATGCCATGTGTATCCGCTTGCCAACCCCGGAGAGAGGGGGATTTTGCGCATGTGAATCAGCTCGCGTCCACCAAACAGAGGATGGCCCGCTCTATGTTTTGCAGAACCTTATTGGCATGACTGCCCATAAGAAAGGGTTTTCGCTCGTGAAAGCTCTTCTTGCCCATGATGACCATCTGGTATCTTCCGCGAGCAATCTCGTTCAACAAATCCCGGGCAATGCCTTCCTTTGTCTGCACGATTCGCTTATCCATCTTCTGTTCCGGCACGCCCTTGCCCACCAGCGAGTCTGCTGCTTTATCCATGAACTTTTCAACCTTTTGGGTCCACTCGCGACGCCATTTATTGATGCGCGACTGGCGATCTTTCTGCTCTTCGGGCCCCAGGATATGACCGTCATCCCAAAAAGTGGGAGGAATGGGCGGCATGATGTGAAACAGGGTGTAGTGCAGATGCGGAATGGGAGCAATAAACTCTGTGGCATAATAGGTCAAAGCACGCGCGTCGGGCACGCCCGCCATGGCAACAAGGACCTTCCTGCTCGGCTGGACCTCACTGTCGATAATCCAAACGGTCCTATAGTGCGAGTACTGCGCTACTTTACTCGACACGCTGCCCAGAAGCAAACTCTGGAGCTGGCTCCGGCCCCGGCGTCCCAAAGCGATCGTTCTGATTCTCTCGGCTTCCGCCTTCGCCAGGATATCCTGCGCGGGGTCGGTGCATCCCAGCACAAGGTCCGAACGAATTTGATCGGCGGGAAAGCCGCTTTCCTGCAAAGCCTGGACACTGGAAGCCAGAACCGCATCACCGAGCTTTTTCTGAAATTCCGCTGAGGATCTTTCCACTGAGCCGATCTCGGCAATTTCCCCCGGGTAGAGCGCCGCCAGCTGTTGAACGCAATGCAACAGCAGGATACTGTTCTGTGTCTGGTCTTTGAGAAGCTTTCCCAAAACAGAAGCAACTTGCAGACTGCTTTTGGATCCATCCACTGCAAATAGGATACTCTTGTTCACGGGACGCCCTCCTTTGTGTGAGTCTCACCACGGCTCATAGCGGCCACAGAAGCAGCTGTCGAGCCGTTCGCCAAGGTCCCCCGGCGACATCTCGCCGGGCTGACCGTTGAACTGGGTTTTGCACATTAATTTATCATAATCTATTTAGGGAATGGCAAGAAGGGCTTATTGAATGGTTAAGAAATGGTCGATATCGCTGAGTTCGCGCGTTAAACGGCAAGGCGGCAGGCTATCGAGGAAGATTCGCCCGTAACTCTTGGTAAACAGCCTGATATCAAAGATCACAATCACTCCCTGGTCCCTGGAGGATCGAATCAAACGGCCGACACCCTGTTTCAGATGGATGACGGCTCTGGGCACCTGATAGTTGAGAAAAGGATTGACGCCTGTTGCTGAAAAATGATCCATGCGGGCGGCAACCAGAGGATCATCGGGAACTTCAAAGGGCAATTTATCGATCATCAGGCAGCTGAGAGCCTCGCCGGGCACATCGATGCCCTGCCAAAATGAGCTGGTGGCGAGCAGAATCGAATCAATCTTCTGCCTGAACTCATGCAGCAACTGACGTTTGGGCTTCTCACCCTGGAGCAAAATGGGATAGGGAAGGAGCTGCTGCAAATCTCTGTGCACGGCATTGAGGTTCTTGTAACTGGTAAACAGCAGGAGTCCTCGCCCCCTGGTTTTTTTCAGGATCTCTGCAGCCTCCCGGGCCATCATGCCGCAAAATTGAGGGGAGTGCGGCGTGGGGAAACGCTTGGGAACATACAAAAGGGCCTGCTCTTCAAAGGAAAAGGGCGACGGCAGCATGAGCTCCTGGGTTTCCGGCGGCATTCCGAGGCTTTCTCGAAAAAAAGCGAGAGAACCGGCGACGGCAAGTGTCGCGGATGTGAACACAACATTTTTGCCTTGTCCGAACAGCCACTCGTTGCAGATGGGTCCTATTTCGATGGGGGTCCCATGGATAAAGACCGACCGCGCCCCAAGCTCATACCAGTAGACCAGGGTCGGGTCGCGCCTTTGCAGGATCTGATGGAGCGCCCCCGCCAGTTCGGCGCTGCGACGCAGGAACGAATCCACCACCGACTGCTGGTTTTTCGTCATTCCCAGGCACGCATTCAACTGCTGCAGGGCATGTATCATTTCGCGGCAGATCCGCCCCCAGTTCTTACCTGAATCATCGAATTGCAGAGGATATCTTGCCCGATCCTGGCGGGCATCGGCGAAGTGCTGATAGAGGCTTCGGTTCAGGACTCCAAGATGTTCAACGAGCCTGTGGATCTCCCCGAGGTTTCCGGGCTGGCGAGACTTTCCGGTCCATTCGCGTTGAATATCCTGAATGAGTTCGTTGACTTTGGCATTGCTGAGCTGCAGTCCGAAATAGAGTCCGATGATTGTCTCGAGCTGGTGGGCTTCGTCAAAGATCACTGCGTCGTAGTCGGGCAGGATTTCGGCATGCCCGTTTTTGCGGAGAGCCAGATCGGCAAAGAACAGGTGATGGTTGACGATCACCAAATCGGTGCGCGAGGCTTCCTGGCGGAGCAGTGACAAGAAGCAGCGGGAATGCTCGGCACACTGCTGGCCAAGGCATTGCTCACTGCTCGAGCTCACTTCGTTCCAGGCAGAAAAGTGGTCCGGCAGCCAGGCGATCTCGGCGCGGTCTCCTGTGGCGGTCGATCGCGCCCAATCTGTGAAGCGGCTGAGTAGCTTGGCTTCTTCTTTGTGCCAAAAAGTGGGCTGCAGGGAAAACACATTGAATTTTCTCCGGCACAGATAGTTTTTTCTCCCTTTGAGGCACACTGCCCGCAAGTTTGGGAAGATAGACCGCCGCAGAAAGGGGATATCATGATCCAGAATCTGATCCTGGAGGGTCTTGGTGCCGGTGGAAATAACCACCTTAAGGCCGCTCGACAGCGCCGGAATAAGGTAGGCCCATGTTTTTCCAGTCCCGGTGCCAGCTTCGACGACGAGAGGCAATCCACCCCGCAAGCTGGCCAGCACCGCATCAGCCATCCTCATCTGGGAAGAACGATATTCGAAGCCGGGCACTTTCTGAGCCAGGATTCCTTCACGTCCAAAATAATGCTGCATCGACTTCGTCTTAACGGATGAATTGTCCCCGCGGATCAGAAGAGATCGCTCTTGAAAAAGGATGGCGAGTTCGAACGAGTCATTTGTGAAGGTCCCGATTCAGACGGAACAGACACCCTTTCCGCCGGCAAATGATTCTCCAGAAAGGCTGCGTAAACTGCATTGGGGTCTCCACTGGAGGCCCGTGCACCGGTAGCGGGGTTTATTTTTGCAAACACGACTCCCGGGGGAATGCTGAAGCCTTCCACCGGCTTGTCTTTCAACCATTCCTCCATGAAATACACCCAGATGGGGCATGCCGCCCGACCGCCGGTCTCTTTCCTGCCCAGGGAGATATTATGATTGTCATAGCCCACCCACGCCCCGGCCAAATACGAAGGCGTGTAGCCAATGAACCATGCATCCTTCAAATCGTTGGTCGTCCCCGTCTTGCCTGCGGCAGGTCGCCCCAGACTCTTGGCCCGTTGACCGGTGCCCTGCTGAATGACATCCTGCATCAAGTGCGTCATCACATAGGCGGTTTGAGGCGAAATCACGGACTCTCGCTGAACCTGATGCTCTTCCAGCATATTGCCGTTGCGATCCAGAACTTTACTGATCATGAACGGGGTCACCCGTTCACCCTGGTAGGCAAAGGCCGAATAGGCACCGATAAGCTCCCACAAAGTGACGCCCGATGCGCCCAGGGCCAGCGACAGGGTAGGTGTCAGTGGCGTTGTGATGCCAAGGCTCCTGGCATAAGACAGGGCATAGTCAATACCAATGGCGTCGAGCAGCTTGACGGTAACAACGTTGCGCGAATGAATGAGGGCTTTTCTCAGCAAAATGGGGCCCCAAAACTTTCTGTCATAATTGGAGGGCTTCCACGGGCCCTGCAGGCTGGGATCGTCTCTGACGATGGGCGAGTCGATCAAGATGGAAGCCTCGGTGAAACCCTTATCAATAGCGGCTGCATAAATTATCGGCTTAAACGCCGAACCCGGCTGGCGGACGGCCTGGGTCACCCGGTTGAATTGACTTCGCTCAAAATCTCTGCCGCCCACCATGCACAGCACTTCTCCGGTGTCGTTGGCAATGGCGAGAAAGGCCCCCTGCAAGCCAGGTGTCTGATCCAGTGAAGTCCTCCAAACACCCTCCTCCTGCCGCTCCTCGAGCCGTATGGAAATGATGTCGCCGGGTTGAAACATCTTGGATGCACGAGAGGAGGGAACTCGCGTCCACTCCCACCCGGAGGGAGGAAGGATACCCTGACCATTGCCAAAGTCCACTCGATACGACTTGGAAGCGCGCAGGTATTCCACAACCAACGCTTCCAGAACTTTGCCTTCCGCCAATTGCCGGTTGACAGCCTTGAGCTCGGCCAGAAAACTTGGCCATCTCTCCTGGTTCAAGCGCCGGTTGGTCTTGCGATATCCATGACGCTTGTCAATTTCCCGCAAGCCGCGATCCAGAGCAAGCTCCGCGTAGGTCTGCGCTTTTGGGTCCAAGGTGGTGTAGATCTGCAGCCCCTCCTGATAGAGGCCGTCCCTGCCGTAACGTTGCTCGATCTGGCGGCGAACCTCCTCGGAGAAGGAATTGAGGTTCTTCAGTGTCCAGTGACGCGGCTGCTGCAACTGCAGTGGCTCGGCATAGGTCGCATCGGCCTGTTGCTGGGAAATGAATCCCACTTCGACCATCCTCTGCAGAACATACTTCTGTCTTTCCCGTGCTGCAGACAAATCCTGGAATGGAGAAAATCGGCTGGGCGCTTTGGGCAGACCGGCCAGAAGCGTCGCCTGCGCCAGTGACAGATCTGAAGCATGCCTGTTGAAATAGGTTTGGGCCGCCGCCTCCACCCCATAGGCCCCGGATCCGAAATAGATCTGGTTCAGATAAAGTTCCAGAATTTGATCCTTGCTCAACGACTGATCGATCCGATAGGCGAGCATCGCCTCCTTGAGCTTGCGCACCCAGGTCCTTTCGGGCGTAAGCAGCAGTGACTTTACCACCTGTTGGGTTATGGTGCTGCCTCCCTGAACAATTTCACCAGCCTGCAGGTTTTTCATGAACGCACGCACAATCCCCTGCAGATCCACTCCGGGGTGCTCATAAAAGCGCACGTCTTCGGCCGCCAAAAACGCCCTGATCAAATGCGGTGAGATCTGATCGAGGGAAACCAGGAAGCGCCGCTCTGTGTAGAATTCTCCAATTAGTGAACCATCTCTGGCATAGACACTGGAAACCAGGGGCGGATGGTAGTTTTTCAGGGATTCGGTACTGGGCAGGGAACGGTTGAGTTGTATATAAAATGCGAAAACAGCGAGCCCCGCAGCCAAAGAGAGCAGACCGACTATTCCCACGGCTGCCGAAAGCAGCCATCGGGCTGCGCTCGATTGTGGAGCCTTCCTGAAAGGGCCTGGTTGAGGCATTCAAATAACCTCCCTAAACAATTTGGACACGGTCGTCTTGTCTGTCAGCCATTCCGGCCGGCAAGCACCATGACAGCGAATGGCTTGATGATGGAATCATGCCTGATCCTCGTACAAGTTTTGCAATATTAACTGCAACGGGTATTTCTTACAATAGGGTTGGTCTTGTTTCAATCCGGGTTTCCGGCATTGGATGACCTTGACAGGGCTATCGGCGGGACCGTCCAATCACTGTCGGGCGTTGATTCCCGGGCACACTCTTGATCTCGCCCGCGACCCATTTTAGATTCTAGGTACGGCTGCACACAATAGAGTGCCCCAAATGGAGCGGAATCCGGCCGCTTGATTGTATGGCGCTGTACTGAGTTAATCTGGCAGACTGATAGGAGAATAGAGGTCGTGTATTGTTCAATCCTTCGGGCTAACACCGGGATCCGGCTGCCATGCACTTGCCGGTATTCCTGCCGTGTTACCGGTACCTCGTCGGCGTGAGATAATTGTGCCGGGCAGAGCCGCTGATTAGCGGGCGACAATCGTTGGTATTATGAAAGAAGGAGGATACCGCCGTGAAAGCCCTTTGCTTTTTTGAACATGGAGGACCCGAGGTCATTCGCTATGCCGATGTGGCCGACCCCGTGCCGGCGCCGGACCAGGTTCTCGTCAAGGTCAAAGCCTGCGCTCTGAACCATCTGGATATCTGGGTGCGCAGGGGTTGGCCCGGCTTGAAGTTGAACATGCCTTTCTGGGGAGGCTCCGACGTGGCCGGGGAGATTGTTGCCCTGGGGAAGGAAGTTGACGGATGGAAGATCGGCCAACGAGTTGTGGTGGATCCGGGAATCAATCAGTATGCGGACGAGTTCACGCGGCGCGGTGAGCACAGCCTCAGTCCGGGCTACCATATCCTGGGAGAAAACAGGCCGGGCGGCCTGGCGGAATATGTTGCCGTCCCCGCGCACAACCTGCTGGAGATGCCCGCCGATCTGGACTTCCCACAGGCAGCGGCACCGTTGCTGGTGACTCTCACCACCTGGCGCATGCTCATCCATCGTGGCGGCCTGCGGGCCGGCGAATCGGTACTGATTGTTGGAGCGGGCGGCGGCGTCAACACGATGGCGACACAAGTCGCCAAACTGGCCGGCGCCGCCGTTTACGTGGTGGCCGGCAACGCCGCAAAGGCTCAAAGAGCCCGGCAGCTTGGAGCCGATATCGTGATTGATCGCTCGCAAACCGATTGGGGCCGAGAAATTCAGCGATTGACGGACAAGCAGGGGGTCGACCTGGTGGTGGACAACGTTGGGGCGGCAACCCTCGGCACCAGCATGAAGGTGACCAAACGCGGCGGCCGCATCGTCATCATCGGCAACACCAGCGGCCCGCATGCGGAAATCGACATTCGCTACATATTCAGCAAACAGATCAGCCTGGTCGGCAGCACCATGGGGACACATCAGGACTTTCGCGAAGTCTGCAAACTGCTTTGGCAGGGCCGGCTCAAACCTGTCATCGATCGGGTGATGCCGCTCGGCGAAGGCAGCGAGGCTTTCCGGGCAATGGAAAGCAGCGACCAATTTGGTAAGATCGTACTGGTTCCCTGAGTGCTGAAGAGGGCAGACAGCCCGCGCAAGGGATGCTTCACCGTGGGAGCCGCTAGGAGGCTGTCCGAGAACTGTCATTTCGAGCGATAGCGAGAAATCTTGTGCCTGCAAGTAACTGATGTCAAAGATTTCTCTCTCCGCTTTGCTCCGTTCGAAATGACAAACGAAGCTTTCTCGGACAGCCTCCTAGTGGGACGCCCTTTTCATGAGCTCCCGGAAGATAATGAGCTTCTGCACGTCCTGGGTGCCTTCCCCCAGCGATGACGCCCAGGCATCCAGGGGGAACTTGTGAATGGGATGCTCCTCCATGACCGAAGCAGCGCCAAAGAGATCTGCGGCCCAGGCAGTTACCGATCGAGCCATTTCGACCGCCAGGTACTTGGCGATGGAAGCCTCAAGCCTGAAGTCCCTGCCGTGATCCTTCGCCCAGCACGCTTTCCAGAGAGCAAGCCGGGCCGCTTCCAGCTTGGCGTAATGATCCGCCGCTTCAAAAGACTTGGCCTGATGTTCCAGCAACTTCTTGCCAAAGACCGATCTTGACTTGGCATGCTGCCAACCCAGATCAAACGCCCCGAGAGCCGTCCCGATGGTGAGGGCGCTGATGGAAAGCCTGCTGTGGGTGAAGATCTCAAGCACCTGCTGCAGGCCGTGGCCCTCTTCGCCAAGCACGGCCTCATGGGGAACAAAGACGTTCCTGAACTGAATTCGAGAGAGATCGGAAGGGATCCAGACCCGCTTGTTCAATTTCCTGCGCGACACTCCCGGGGCCGACAGATCGACCATAAACATGGAGAGCCGCTTGTTCCTGGAGGCGTCGGGATGAGTCACCGCCGTAACGATCGCCATGTCGCTGAGCGTCCCATTGGTGGCGTAGGCTTTGGTTCCGTTCAGCCGCCAGCCGCCCTCGACCCCTTCGGCGCGCATGGCAACATTGGCCACGTCGCTTCCCGCGGTCGGCTCGGTGTTGCCCAGGCAGATTAAAGTGTCGCCACGTAAGGCCCGCTCCAGATAGGCTTCCTTTTGCCCGCCTGAACCAAACAGATAGAGTCCCAGCATGCCCAGTGAAACATGCACGAGAACCGCCACGGCAACGCCAGGAGAGAGGGACGCAAGATACTCGAACAGCACTGCCTGCTGGATGGCGGGCTGCTCTTCTATGCGGCCGTTTTTCATGTCAAATCCCAGCCACCCGCCGTCGCCCAGAGCGGAAAAAAAGCTGCGCGGCACCTTCCGGTCACTTTGCCAGGAAGCCAGGTGAGGCAGCATGTACCGATCCAAAAATTTTTCAAAGCTCTCTCTTTTCACCCTTGTCTCGTGCGCTATCAAAAAATCCATGGCTTCTCTCCCTTCTCTTGCGGCATGCCAATTTCTTAATCATTGCAGCGGCGCTGGACAACACGCCCCGTTTCCCGCCTTGACAAACCAAAGCTCAGTAAGTATTTATGAACGCAATAATTTTCCAGGTATACACCATGCCATTGACAGGCTGGCGGACATTGCAGAGGTGACTGCGATTGATGGAAAGAAACAGTCGTTTGGTTTGCTCGATCGTTCTCGTGGCGGGGTGTATCCTGCTGCAGCAGGGTTGTGCCCCCTTCAAGGCATCCAGAGTGGCGGCCGTCGGCCTGACGTTGCAGGATGTGGCACAGGCGGCAGCCAAGCAGGCGGATTTGACGATCATTCGAGAAGGTTCTCCCGCCTACCTGATGCTGCTTGACGGCCTGCTGGAAGCCTACCCGCAAAACACCGAATTGCTCACATCCGCATGTCGCGCATACAGCTCCTATGCATCCTCTTTTCTTTCCGATGAACAGCAGGCCGAAGCCGGAGCACTTTATCAAAAAGCAAAACTTTATGGATTTCGTGCACTCTCCACAAACCACGATTTCGCCGCAGCGGCCGCGGGCAATCTCGAGGAATTCCAGGCTCTCCTGCAGGGATACGATAAGACAAGCGTTCCAGCCCTATTTTGCGCAGTCAATGCCTGGGCCAGCTGGATCAGCGGCAATTTGGACAAAGTGGAAGCAATCGCGGATCTCGCCCCGTTGGAAGCGACCATGCGACGCCTGCTCGAATTGGACGAAAGCTACTATTACGGAGGGCCCCGTTTGCTGATGGGAGTCTACCTGGCGGCAAAACCCAAAGAACTGGGAGGGAACCCCGCTGAGGCCCTCCAGCAGTTCGAAAGAGCCTTTGCACTGGGAGCGGACCAATTGCTCATGTCCAAGGTGCTTTATGCTCAATACTACGCCCGCTCCATCAAGAATCGCCAACTCTACGAAGAGACCCTGCAGCTCGTGCTGGCGTCTCCCGCAGACCGGGTGCCGGAGCTGACGCTTGCCAACACCGTTGCCAAAAGAGAAGCACGTAACCTGCTCGACAAGACGGAGGAATATTTTGCAGAACAACCTTGAACCTGGTGGAGTTCGTCACAGCAGGATAAACACGACCCGAAGGAGTTTCTTTGCCGTTCTTGGCCTTTTTCTGATGCCTTTGTTTGTTCTGAAACCGGTCTGGGCGGCACCCCAACATGAAATCAAACTGGCCACTCTCGCGCCCGAAAACAGCTCCCTGATGAATATTTTCAACCGGATGAATGACGAGCTGCAAAAAGCCACCAACGGGCGTCTAGGTTTCAAGATGTACGCCGGTTTTGTTCTGGGAAATGAAGCCGATGTATTGCGCAAGCTGCGCATCGGGCTGGTTAACGCGGCGATTTTTACCAATACCGCGCTGACTGATATCAACCCGGATCTTCGGGTTCTGCAGGTTCCCTTTTTGTTCAACAACTATGAGGAAGTGGACGATGTGCTCGGCAAGGTGCGCGCCGGTCTGGCAAAAGGATTCGCCGCCAAGGGCTTCGAAGTCCTGGGGTTTCCCGAACTGGGATTCATCTACTTTATGTCCAGGGAACCCATCGCGGATCTCCCTGACCTCAAGGGCAAAAAAGTCTGGGCACAGGCGGATGCACCCATGGCCAAAGCATTTGTCGATAGTGTCGGCGTATCCACGGTTGCCATCACCGCCCCTGATGTACTGATGGCGTTGCAGACAAAACTTGTGGATGTCGTCTACAACTCGCCCTACTATGCTCTCATCACCCAATGGTATACTCAGGTGAAATACCTGACCGACCTTCCGCTTTCCTATATCGGCGGCTGCCTGCTGATGGACAAAAAGGCATTTGATCGACTCCCCGAAGACCTGCAACAGACGTTACGAGAGATCACCGCAAAATACATCGATGTGCTTGTCAAAAAGACCAGGCAGGACAACGACGAGGCCCTTGAAGTGATGCTCAAACGCGGAGTGCAAAAGATTCTCCCCAGTGCGGCACAAGCCGGGAATTTTCGGGATCTTAGCGCGCAAGTCATTGAAGGTCTGGGACCCCAGATTTTGCCCAGAGATTTTCTCGGGCAGGTGAGATCCGAGCTGGCCGACTTTAGGGCAAGCCCTCAGTAGATGTCCGATGAAAGCCTTTGTGGTTCATGAAATCAGACACATGGACAGCCTTTTCAAGCGTCTGGAGAAATGGCTGCTGGTCTTTCTGCTTGGCTTTATGATCGGTTTTTCCCTGCTGCAGATCGTCCTGAGGAATGTATTCTCGACCGGATTTGTATGGGGTGACAGCCTGCTGCGCCATGCCGTGCTGTGGATCAGTCTTCTGGGAGCAGGCCGCGCCACCGCCGAAGACAAGCACATCCGCATTGATTTGCTGCCTCGATTACTGCCCGCATCCGGGGGCGCATGGGTCTCCCTTCTCACTGACTGCTTTGCATGCCTTGTTTGCGTGATTCTCATTCACGCCTCCTGGAATTTCTTAACCTACGAAACCATGGCGGGGACTCGCGCCTTTGGACAAATTCCTCTGTCGTGGTTGGAGGCCGTTTTTCCATTCAGTTTTGCAGTAATGGCTGTGAGATTCGCCCTGCGCGCGTTTTCCGGCATAAATTCGATCACAGCAAAGACGCAGGAGCGCGACTCGTGACCTATGTCATCAGCGCACTTCTGGTCTTGCTGGCGCTGTCCGGCACCCCACTGTTCATAGTCATATCGGCTGCGGCCCTGGTCAGCTTTTATGTTCTGGGCGTGGACCTCTCGGTGGTCATCATCGAAATGTACCGTCTGGCCGCCAACCCGATGTTGATTGCCCTTGTGCTGTTTGCCTTCGCCGGCTACGTTCTGGCTGAAAGCGGAGCCAGCACACGACTGGTGAAATTGTCCAGGGCCGTTTTCGGGCGGATGCCGGGAGGTCTTGCCGTCGTAACTCTGGTGGTATGCGCCCTGTTCACCGCTTTGACGGGCGCTTCCGGCGTGACCATTGTGGCGCTGGGCGGCATTCTGCTGCCGGCCCTGCTGGCCGACAGCTATTCTGAAAAGTTTTCCCTGGGACTTCTCACCAGTTCGGGCAGCCTTGGAGTCCTTTTTCCACCAAGTCTTCCCCTGATCATTTACGGCGTCGTCACCGAGACCAGTATCCCCCATCTGTTTTTGGCCGGTCTGCTGCCCGGTCTGCTGATGGTCGTCCTGCTTTCCCTGTACGGAATTCACCACGGCAGACACACGATCGTACCTACTCGCTTCTCCTCCAGAAACCTGCGTCAAGCGGCGCGCGAAGCATTTTGGGAAATGCTCCTGCCGGTTGTGGTTTTCGGGGGAATCTTCGGTGGCTTTCTCGTACTGAGCGAAGCGGCGGCAATCACGGTGGCTTATGTACTGCTGGTCGAGATGGGCATTCACCGGGAAGTGAAGTTGAACGATATGCCCGCCATTGTCATCAAGACGGTGATGATGGTTGGAGGCATCATCGTTATCCTTGGAGCTTCGCTGGCCTTCAACAGCTTCCTGATCGATCAGCAGGTGCCCAACCGGATACTCGAATTGATGCGAACCTATGTGGACAATAAATACGTTTTCCTGCTCATATTGAATTTTTTCCTGCTCATAGTCGGCTGCGTGCTGGACGTTTTTTCCGCTCTGGTAATCGTCGTTCCTCTCATTGTCCCCCTCGCCGCCAGTTACGAAGTCAACGTGCTCCACCTGGGCATCATCTTCCTCACCAATCTGCAAATCGGCTATTCCACTCCTCCCATTGGAATGAACCTTTTCATTGCCAGCCTTCGATTCGACCGGCCGATCGTTCAGCTATCCCTGGCGACATTGCCTTTCCTGGGCATCTTATTGCTGGCGCTGGCCATCATCACCTTTTTTCCACCCTTGAGCCTCGTGCTGATCCACTAGCAGGAACAGGAGCGAACAAATGGGTAACGACAACAGACGCAGTTCTCTACGCAAAGCAACTCAGGCCATCCATACGGGACAGCTGTCACCTCCGGTGTACGGCGAGGTCTCGGTGCCGATTTTCCAGAATGCCACCTTCTCTTTCCCCAGTGCAGAAGAAGGAGCGGCCCGATTTGCGGAAGAACATCCCGGCTTCATTTATACGCGCATGGAGAATCCCACGGTGAACGCTCTGCAGGACAACGTGGCCGCCCTTGAAAATGGCGCGTACGGGCTCGCAACAGCTACCGGTATGGCCGCCATCAGCACCGTCTTTCAGGCTTTGCTCGAGAACGGCGCTCACGTCGTGGCAACCGATGCTTTGTACGGCTCGACCAGGGTCCTCCTGGAAAATGAGTTTGCTCGTTTCGGCGTATCCTCCACCTTTGTTGACACTTCCAACCTGGACAATCTGCGCAAAGCGCTTCGCCCCGACACCCGGCTGGTCTTCATCGAAACCCCGACCAATCCCACCATGCGCCTTACCGATTTGCGCACGGCAGCTGATGTGGCTCACCAGCATGGAGCGCTGCTGGCGGTGGACAATACCTTCGCCAGCCCGTACCTGCAGAGGCCGCTGGATTTGGGAGCCGATGCAGTGGTGCACAGCCTCACCAAATACATCAACGGTCACAGTGACACGCTGGGCGGGATGATTGTCGTGGCGGACAACCAGCTGTACCTCACAATGAGACGAGTTTTGCGCTTGTTCGGTGCCGTCATGGATCCTCACCAGGCATGGCTGATATTGCGGGGGGTGCGCACTCTTCCCGTGCGGTTGGACAAGGCGCAGCAGAATGCCAAACAGCTGGCGGAGTTTCTTCGCCACCACCGCAACGTCACCTGGGTGCGCTATCCGGGACTTGCCGACCATCCCCAGCATGAGCTCGCCGGAAAACAGATGGACGGATTCGGCGCCATGCTTTGTTTTGGAGTCAGGAACGGTCTCGAGGGCGGCAAGATTGTGTTGAACAACGTGCAGCTTATCACTCTTGCCGTCTCCCTGGGCGGTGTCGAATCCCTCATCGAGCACCCCGCTTCCATGACTCACGCATCGGTTCCCCGGCAAGAACGCGAACGCGCCGGAATTCTGGACGAATTGGTGAGACTCTCGGTTGGCTGCGAAGACATCGAAGACCTCAAAGAGGATTTGGATCAGGCCTTGAGTAAAATTACCTGAAAGACTATTTAACACGCCCACGGGACATGGCGGTATTTCGCCCGCATGCCGACGGGTTCAACGGGCCGCTGCTCGGACAACGGCCATCTAAAAATCAATCCCCGGCTGGGGTTCGATATTCCTGCGGTAGGCGTGCTTTATCTCCTGCACTTCACTCACGGTATCGGCAAGCTGAATGATGTCCGGATGCGCATCGCGCCCGGTCAGGATCAGATGCATCAATGAGGGTTTCCTTTGGATCAGGTTCAGCACCTGGTCAAGATCGACCAGGCGAAGTTTGAGGGCATTGTTTACTTCATCAAGGATGACCAGGTCGAACCGCCCTGAATCGATTTTCTTTTCCGCCAGCCCGATGGCCCTTTGTGCTGCCTCGCGATGCACCGAATGCGGATAAGGATTGCCTTCGATACCGCAAAAGCCCATGCCCGCGGGAATTAACTCGACCTCACAGGCAAGCCTCCTGATGCCGTCCCACTCCCCCGTATAGAGATCGCCTTTCATGAACTGGATCATGCAGACCCGCATCCCATGTCCGCACGCCCTAACCAGCATCCCCACGGCAGAAGACGTCTTACCCTTGCCGTAACCGGTGATGACGACGACCAGCCCGACCCTCTTTTTCGGCTTCAGCCTAGTCACTTCGGGATTGAGCAATGGTGCCTCGGGTTTCTGATCATGCATAATCATGCTCCTCGCTCGGCCCGTGATCTCCATATCACGAGCGAAGAAGCGTGCAGTAGAATGATGGAGAAGATTCGATTCGTCCCCGCTTTATTCCTATAGGCACGAATACAGTCAAATCAACTGCTGTGATCCGGACACGGAGAGCCGAATGTGGGTTTGGTTGCATCACATGGGCTTGACTATTGGCCCGCAGTTGGGAAATAGTCCGTTGAACGCAGTGTGCATTATGGAAGAAACCACTAGGCAGGAGAGTTTGGGTGTCGGGCATTCAGGAGATTTTGGTCGTTCTGGTCATCATATTGATTCTTTTCTACCTGCCAAAGCGAGCGGCAAACGGGCAACAGCAGAGGTCGTCCGGGCTTTCCAGGGCGCTGTCCGGCAAGGTTCGCCTGGCTCTCGTGATTTGTTTTGTCTGGATTGCCTGCATGGCCCTTTTTCTGCCCCCCTGGCAGGGCAAATTTTTTCCCTTTGTCTACCTGGGACTTGGGCCGGTTGCTTTGGGCTGGGGGGTGTACTGGGTCGTTCTCGGTTTCCGAAAACATTGGTAACGACGCCTGCAGGCTCCATTCAAAAGGAATGATCCCCAATGGCTATGGAAAACAAGATGAACATCGAGCGCTGCCTGGAAATACTGGAGTTGCAGGGCGAACCGCGCCCAGCCGACATTCGGCAGGCCTACAAGGATCTGGTCAATGTATGGCATCCGGATCGCTTTTTACATAACCCACGCCTGCGGGCAAAAGCCGAAAGAAAGCTCAAAGACATCAACACGGCTTACAACACACTCATTTCCAGAGCCAACCTGGGCAATGATCATGCTGCAGTGGCCGCAGGCGCCAACGCCCACCAGGAAGCGCACCGGGCCACCAGGAGCACTCCTCAGGGACGTACAAGTCGACCTGCCGCAGGCAAAACGGAACAGGCCGTCGCATACGGCACGCGCGCAGTCCTCACCGTCTGTTACTCTCTGTATAAAGCCTTCAACCATGCGCTTGCAGACTTGGCGGCCAGAACGGAAAAGGAAGCCTCGAAGGAAGAGCGGCGGCACAATGAAACGCGGTGAGATCGTATCACCGGCAATGACAAAAAATCTGGCGCCTGAGGCGCCAGAATAGGGCAACGTGCACTGCAGGCGGGCAAGCTCTCATCACCCCATGAAAATCCCCGGGAAGCTTTGTTCAAAATGTCTTCAGCGAGTCTTCCAGAGTCGGGTGGATAGGGAAAAAGGTAACAAATCCAGACAGTTCAAATATTTCCTTGATGTAATCCTTGACTGCACAGAAAGCCAGTTGACCGTTTTTTCTCTTGAGCTCTTTGGCGGCCTTGAGCAAAACCCGCAGCCCGGCACTGGATATATAGTCCAAGTCTCTGAAATCAATTATAAAGCTTGTCTCTCCCGCATTCACAAGACCCAACAGCTTCTTTTCAAATTCATCGGAGGTATTGGAATCCAGTCGACCCTTTGGTACAAGTATCACCACCCCGTTTTGGCGCTTTTCCATCACTTCCATCGGCCCATACTCCTCTCGTCCTGATACCACAGCCCCAGCTGCGAGCTGATGCAATATATCGAAGGGTTCTAGTGTTGTCTTCAAATCCAAGTCGGCACATGGTAGCGCTCTCCAACGGATCAAGGTCCGCGCAAAGCGATGCCAAAATCTGCCGGGTACAATATAAAAAGCTTGTCACCACGTCAATAAACAAGTAGAAAATTAGCATTTTATCGGGCAGATTGAATATACTGGGCTTCTATTGGAGACGTTCGATGGCGCTACCGGCAGGTCCCGAGCGACAGGCTGCTGAGAACCGTTTCACCGACCACCGCAGCATATCGCCACCATTCACCTCAAGCTTGCACCACTTGGAACCCGGCACCCCCGTGAGAGCATCCGAAACAAGGAGAATTGCATGACGATCACAAAGCGCCCGCTGAGTTATTGGGTAAAAACCAGCAATCTCAAGATACAGATTCTCCTGCTCATCGTGATTCTGATTACCGTCACCACCCGTGTTATCCCACTGGAAATGCAAAAAAAAATCGTCAACCACGCCATCGGCCAGAAAAAGCTCGACCTGCTGTTCCTGTACTGTGGATTCTACCTGGCCTCCGTGGTCATTGCCAGCGGCATGAAGTTCGTCATCACCTACCTGCAGACAGCCTTGGGGCAGCAGGCTCTGGCAAGAATGCGCAAGGAAATGTTCGAACATATTTTGAAGCTGCCGCTGAGCTTTTTTCGCAAGACCTCTTCAGGACTGGTGGTTTCGTCGCTGGTCACGGAAGTGGTGACTGCCAGTGAGTTTGTGGGGCAGGCGGTAGCGGTTCCGGTCACCAATCTGCTGACACTGCTCGCCTTTGGTGGATACATGTTCTATTTGAATCCGTTGCTGGCTTGTTTGAGCCTCATCATTTATCCACTGGTCATTGCCATAGTGCCGCGCATGCAACGGCGCTCTAATGAAGCCAACAAACAACGAGTGGATGTGACCCGCCGGCTGAGCAGCAAGATTGGGGAAACCATTTCGGGAATACATGAAATCCATGCCAACGGCAGCTATCACATCGAAAATCGAAAATACGGCAAGTTCGTCGATGAACTGATGAAGGTGCGTATTGTCTGGACGCTGTACAAGCAAGGGATCAAGACCACCAACAACTTCTTCCAAAATCTGGGTCCTTTTTTTCTGTTCATTGTCGGCGGCTATCTGGCCATCCAGGGCAGGTTTGATCTTGGCGCACTGGTCGCGTTCCTGTCCGCCCAGGATAAACTCTACGATCCATGGAAAGAGCTGATGGATTTCTACCAGACCTATCAGGACGCCACTGTCAGCTACACCCGGCTGATGGAATACTACGATCTGGAACCGGAGCATCCGGTTGCTCCGATCGATCGAGATCCCTACGAACTGAAGGGGGAGATCCAGGTCAAGGACCTGTCATTCACTGTGGCGGGAGGAATACAGCTGTTGAAACAGGTCAGCCTCGACTTGAAACCGGGAGAGCAACTGGCACTGGTGGGTTTTTCCGGGAGCGGCAAGAGCACTCTCGCCCAGTGCATATCGCAACTCTACACCTACACCGGGGGCAGTGTTCAAATCGATGGTCTTGAGGTCAACGATCTGACCAAACAGGATCTTGCCAGGAACCTCGGTGTGGTCGCTCAGTCGCCCTTTATTTTCGATGGTACCATTAAAGAGAACCTGCTTTATTCCTGCACCGCTGTCATCGAGGACGGCGATCCTGCAAAGGAATACAAATATCCCACGCTGGATGAGATGATTGAAGTCATCCAGCAGGTGGGTCTGTTTGTGGACGTGCTTCGATTCGGCTTGAATACGCTGCTGGAGGCCGACCAGGAATCCGAGCTGGTCGACAAGCTGATCAGGGTGCGGGAGAATTTCCAGGCTGATTTCGGTAAAGAGCTTTCGGATTTTGTCGAGTTCTTTGATGAAGAGAGTTACCTGTACTTCTCCTCGGTGGCCGCCAACCTTATCTTTGGCAATCCGAACCAGCCGGAATTCTCTCCTGATCAATTGCACAACAATCAATACTTTCTGGATTTTCTCGACGAGGCGCAACTCAAGCATCCACTGGTCAGTTTGGGCTACCAGTTGGCCGAGCAGACCATGGACATTTTGGGCAATCTGCCTCCCGATGAAATGTTCTTCCAGCAAAGCCCGATCCTGGCTGATGAGTTTGATGATTTCAAGGCGCTGGTCGGGCGGGGCGGCGCAATCAGACTACACGAATTTTCCGAGGAGGACCAACACGGCCTGCTCAAGCTGGCGCTCCGCTTTGTCCCCGGCATCCACAAAATTGTCGCACTGCCGCAGATGCTGGAGCACCTCATCCTGGATGGTCGCTTTCTGTTCATGAAAAAGATTCAAGCGGATCACCCCGACGCGATCAGCTTCTACCGGATATCCGAATACATCCATTCCCAGACCATATTGGACAACATCCTATACGGCAAACCCCGCACAGACCATCCCAAATCGCAGGAACGGATCAACCAGAGCATCATTCAACTGTTGATTGAAGAGGACCTGCTGGAGCGGATCGTCGAGATCGGTATGAATTTCAGAGTAGGGACCAAGGGGGACCGGCTCTCCGGAGGGCAGCGTCAGAAGCTCGCCATAGCCAGGATATTCCTGAAGGCTCCACCCATTCTGATTATGGATGAAGCCACCTCGGCGTTGGATAATGCTTCTCAAAAACGCATCCAGAACTTGCTGGAAACCAAATGGAAAGGCAAGAGCACCCTCATTTCAGTGATCCACAGACTGGACACCATCAAAGGCTATGACAAAATCGGAGTCATGAAAGCCGGCAAGATCATAGAAATGGGAACTTATGATGAACTCCTGGCCAAAAAAGGGGTGTTGTATGAATTCGTCCACGGAGCAAAAGCGGGCGCCCAGTGAATACCAGTCGAACCTTGAGATTCTCATGCAGATTCCAATGTTTTCAGGGATTCCTATCGAGCCGCTGAAGCTCATGGCCTACTTATGCAAAAGAGAGATTTTTCGCCCGGGAGAAATCATCTTCCAGCAGCATGAAATGGACGAAAATGCTTATTTCATCATAGAAGGCAAAGCCAGGCTGATTCTGGAAAACGACATCGAGGAAGAAATATCGGAGTTTGGAGAGTCGGCTTTCATTGGCGGATTGTCCATGTTTTACGGGATGAAAAGGCTTTTTACCCTCAAGGCTGTAACGCAGGTCACGGCCCTCATGTTGTCGCGCGAAAAATTTCAGAAAACCTTGGAACAATTTCCTGAGGTCATCGGCAAGGTATTTGAGGGTCTGGTCAAGACGGTCTACGAATGGGAAATCCGGCTCGTGGGCGATCGCAACCCCGAGTGTGCCAAATGCCGCGCCAACATCGGCGTGACACTGGTATAATGCCAGACGCCAACCAGTTCCGCGTTCAATTTATACTACGCCGGCTGGGGCTGTGAGCGTCGTTCATCATCCAGTGCAACAGCGAACAGGAGCGAAGCATGGACTCTTCGTCAAAATCTGTAATGATATCCCCGGGGCTGGTCTTTATAATTTTCGCTCTATTGACGCTGTGCGGTTGTGCAGCGGGCAAAGAAAAAATCACGGGCCCGGTTGCCGATGTTAAACACTTCTTTGGTGTGTCTCAATACTACGTGAAATCCAATACGGTGCTTCACAGTCACCCCGACCGTAGTTCCAAGACCGTGGGCAAACTGCCGTTAAACTCTAAAGTGACCGAAATCACTCGCAACGAGCTTGGCTGGAGCCGGGTAAAATCACTGGAAGGAAATGGACAGGGTTGGCTGCCCGCCGCATTGTTGTCCAAACAGCCCGTTGCGGTACCGGCTAAAACCAAGGCCGCCAAAGGCAAGAGCGAGAAGGTTCATGCGCCGGAACCGCAGCCCGCAACCGCCGCGGCCGTCTCAAAATCGGAACCCGCTGCCGAGCCCGACCAGGCCAAGCCTCCTGAAACCGTCAAAAACCAGGGGCTGTTCTCACCAAAATCTGCCGAAGCGGCCACCATACCGGAAAAACCAAAGCCTGCAGCGGAAGAAACCAACGATCCAAGAAAAGCCGATCCGGATGTGTTTGATGCTTTCTAGCACCTGACTCCGATGGTCCCTGGTTACTCGTTGGAGTAGGTTCGTGGCTCGATGGCTCCAGTCCGGGCCTGGAGCTTGCCTTTTGTGTAGTCGTCAATGGCCATGGAACGATTGTCGGTAACCATCAATTCCGCCCGGGACCAGGCATTCAACTTGACCGCTTGGCCGATTTCCTCGGCGACCAGTTGCTCGATACGGTTCACCTCCTTGGGCGTGATCACCCGCTCGCCTACGATTTCGGAGGTGACACTCCAGTGGGCCCCATTCCAAACGGCATCGACATTCGTAGTGAAATAACCGCCGAGCCTATCCACTGCAGCGCGGATTGCCTCTTCAACTTTGCGGTCGCCTTCGCTCGGATCGCCGAAATGGGCCCGCCCCAACAGGATCCTGCCCTTGCCCGTTATGTCCTGCGGCACCTGGCAGCGCGCCAGCAGGATAGTATCGGGGGCATTGAGGCGTTTCCGAAGACTGGTTTGTGCCTGTTCCACCTCGTAGGGAAGCAGCGCTCTGGAACTCTGCACACTGGCAAGAATCACCGGTTTACCCGCAATGTGCAGCAGGTCGACGTCCATCAGCAAAAGATCAGGACGCGATGAAAACATTTCCCTGAGCGCCTGCTCTGCCAGCTGCACCCTGGCCACATCGGGGTCCAGATCCCTCGCCACAAAAGTCCCGTCCAGGGTTTGCGTCATTGCCGCACTGGTGGTTCCGGTTGGCGAGATGTCCTTTGCCAGCACGCACCGCACGATCAATTCGGCGGGCCGATCCAACTGGTCGTTGAGTTGCTGCTCGATGAGCTTGACTCGATCCGGCAGCATCACCTTGGGGGTTCTGACGGTAGCCAGGATTTCGAGTCGCCCTCTGTTGTCATGATAGACCAGATCCGTCAATGACGTTGTGGGTTCCTTGCGCAGGTGCTCGGCAAAAACATCACGTATGGCTTGGTAGCGTCTGCGGTCCTCAATCATGTTGATGAGCGCGTTTGTCAAGACCACCGCCACAATGGTGAAGCCGCATCCGGCCGCCAGCAGCCTGCGCACCAGCTGCTTGCGGCTCAACACCGCCTCTTCCGCCGCCAGGCCGCCCAAAATGAAGACCAGTGCGGAAACCACCAGGATGGCCATGAAATTGGCGAAAAAAAGTAGAAAAGCTCCATAGGCTCCATTGAACGCACCAACGGCAAGGCACAGCCCGCAGGTTGACAGGGGCGGGACAATGGCAGTGGATATGGCCACGCCGGGCAGAGCCGGACTGATACGTTCGTCAACCACCGCCAGAGTTCCTGCCAGTCCTGCAAATACCGCGACCAGCAGATCGAGCAGGGTCGGAGAGGTGCGCGCGAGCATTTCCGGAGTGACTTCGGTGGTGAGCGGCAAGGTGCCGAACAGAGCACCAAACGCTATGGCCAGCAGCACACCGCCGATCTCGGCACGTACGGCCCTGCCGAACAGAGAACCATCCCCTCTGATCATGCCGAGCGCGGTGCCGAATATGGGTGTCATGAGAGGCGACACCAGCATGGCGCCGATGACGACGGCGGGGCTGTTGGCCACCAGACCGAGGCTGGCGATCAACGACGCCGCCGAGATGAGTGCATAATAGCCGGGAGCCGGCGTGGAGCCATGAGAAATTTCCTCAATAATTCGCTCTGCTCTATCGGGTGAGGGATGGAAGTACTCCACCACGGAACGTGCAAGCCCCCAGAGACCCTTGGATTCGGCATCTTTGCTCAATTCTTTCCCCCTCCCTGTAATGACACCGCCAGCAACATCATTTGTTAACATCACCCCAAGAGGGACCAAAGCACGCTGCTACAGCCCATTAAACCGGTTACTTATCACAGCCTTGCAGCGGTTTGCATGCATTTTTCGAATGCCTTTGCCGTGCAACGCGTCAAACGGCCGCACTTAGCATTTGCTCCGCCCGGCAAATTGGTTTATTTCGATGATTGGTGACTGTCCGACAGCTGTGGCTCAAAACTCGAGGAGCTTTCTATGCAGAGTGATACAAGGAGACTGATCTCGATCATTGAACAGGTTGCCGAAGGCAATTACTCCAATGACATCATGGAATTTACCAAGCCGGGTTATGACGATGTTTCACAGCGAATAGCCGAAGCGGTTGGCATGATGATGGTCAAGGTCGAGGCCCGTGAGCACCGGCTGGAACAGTTAATCGAAGAACTGCGCCAACTGAACCAGCGATTGAAGGACAATATTCTCAAGACCGTGGCAACCATAGCCAACGCTCTGGGGGCACGCGACACCTACACGGAAGGACATGCTATAAGAGTCGCCGCTTACGCCGTGAGGCTTGCCAGAAGGCTTGGACTGCCGCCGGAGGAGATCGAACATATCAGAACAGGTGCTATCCTGCATGATATTGGCAAGATCGGGTTCAGCGATCGGGTCTTTTCAGATCAGGATATCAGGGCCTCCGACGGCCTTCTGCTGGAAATTCAAAAACACCCTCAAATCGGCGTCAACATCCTCACCTCCCTCGACTTTCTCGGACCTGCCGTGGACTATGTGCATTACCACCACGAACGTCTGGACGGTTCCGGCTACCCGTGCGGCCTCAAAGGAAATGAGATTCCGCTTGGAGCGCAAATCGTGAGCGTCGCCGATTGCTTTGATGCCATCACCACGGAACGGTCCTATCAAAAGGGGCGCAACAATACGGAGGCGTTTGCCATCCTCAGGAAAATGAGCGGAGTGCATCTGGCGCCCGATCTCGTCGAGGCGTTCATCCAGGAAATCGACGAAAATGGCAGTCTCACGGGCCAACAGTATTCAGCCGACGTTGCCGCCGACCTCCAGGCTTTGCTGGTGCGAGACCTGGACGGGCTGCCGTAACCCGGTGCCTCCTGCAGGTGCCGGAAATATCCTTGATTATGTACTCCAGGAGTGTTAATGGTTAAGCGTTCACAAGGAACTCACCACCACTTCCTCCTCAAGCACGACCGCCGAACTATCTTTGCTAACGCAACCGTTGATAATAACACTGTATTCCGTAAATTTTCCGGTATTGCAATGGGGTGCAAATGCTCACAGGGGCTGTTAATAAAGGAGGAGAAAACCATGAGCGAAGATAAGAAAGGCAAGAGTCCGCCCGGCCAGGCGGACCAATCTATGGATCGCAAGCAGTTTCTGAAAACGATGGCCGTGGGAGTCGGCACCGTCGCGTTGGGGACGGCGGCGGGGGGAACCGGCATCGCCGCCGTGCAAAGCCAGCAGACCACGCGCCGCGATATTCAAGGTTTCATTCGGACCCTGCTGCAACACCCCGAAAGAGCGAAGGCATTTCTGGACGATCCGCAAGGCTTTGCGCAGGAACATGGGATTCTGTTGACCCAGGATCAGGCGCAGCGCGTCAAGAAAGGCGTCATGGAGATGCAACCCAGAAAGATGGAGCCGGGCAAGGTTCAACAGCAGGTGCAGCCGGGCAAATTGCGCGCGGATGACTGCTCCTGGCACAATTTTCCGGAGTGCGACCATGTGGCTTCTGCCATTGACCGCAAACAGCAGGTCATACTGCCTCCCGAACAAAAAATGGGACCGGCAGGGCAAAAGCAGATTATGCCGGGACAGATGAAGGGAAAGACACAATAATTGGCGGGATTAGCACCAAACGTCCCGGTGAGCATTTGTCACTTTTTTTGAGTCAGCAGGGCGGGACATGCGCGTTCATTTTGTTCCTACCTATCGTTGCACTATGAACTGCAGCTATTGTTACGCGGCGGGCTTACGCGAGCGTTTCCGCGCGGATCTTTCCATGCAGCAATACCGGCTGCTGCTGGACTACCTGCTGGCACATGGTCTGCAAGGCATTTCTTTTCTCGGAGGCGAGCCAACCCTCTGGGCACCGTTAGCCGATGCCGTGGAACTGGCTCGGCAGGTGGGCCTCGAGTGCGCCGTATTCTCCAACGGCGCTCACGTCGGTGCGGTCCCCCATTTGGTTGTGTTGAACCTGACCCGCTGTCTGCAGGGAGGCATCTCAACCGCCGAGGCCGAGACCATTGATTGGTATCGGCGGCAACAAGTTCAGATCAGCTTCAGACTCAATCTGGCAGCAGCCGATTCCACCAGATACCGGACGGAAATCGCAGATCTTGCCGGTTCGCTAAACGCGGACATTCAGCTCGGTGCCCTCAACGGCACACCGCACGCCACCGACTACGGTCGGAAATTCTTCGACTGGTGCAGGTTTCTCGTTGATCACTCTCTCCCAGTGCGCATCACCCGACCACTGGCTCGTTGTCTCTTCACCGAGGAACAGCATCGTTACTTGACCAGTCACGTGGAAACCATGGCCTGCTGTGACTTCACGTCGAGCATCCCGGTGATCAATCCAGACGGCAAGACGGTTTTCCCGTGCAACAGCCTTCCTGTTCCGTTGCCGCTCACCTACCTGCATGCAAAGCGATCGGACTTCGAAGAGCTCCACCCGCTCTATCCCTGCCGCCCTGAATTCATGCCGCGGGAATGCCGAGGCTGCCCTTCTTACTTGCAGGGTGAGTGCCATGCCGGCTGCATCGGCACCAGAACCGAACCGGCGGCGTTGCCGACGCCACGTCATGCCATCCTGCCACTGGAGCAGATCACCCGGCGACAGCCCTATCGGCCGAGGCTGCATTGCGACTGGGGGACGACCGCCCGCATCGTCGCCAAGACCGGCAGTGATCTCGCCAACCTGGCATCCGGTTACTTGAAACTGGGCTACGCCTGCAACAACCATTGTCGTTTCTGTACGGTCGAGTGGCAGAAGACACAGGGAAACAGGGACACCGGGACCGTGTTTGCGGAGATGGAGCGATTGCTGACGGAGCACTCTATCTCGACACTCCATTATTCGGGCGGTGAACCGACCCTGCGCGACGATTTGCCGCGCCTGCTGCTGCACGCCCGCAGACTCGGTGTGCAGCAGCAGATTATCCAGACCAACGGCAGAAGACTGCAGCAAATGGACTATCTGCAGGCCCTGCTTGCGGCCGGAGCCACCTCTTTTTTTGTCTCTTTGCACAGCCCGGATCAAGAGGTACACGACGAGCTGGTCCGTGCACCCGGTGCCTTCCAACAGACTTGTGCCGGTTTGGCAAATCTGCACAGGCTCGGATGCTGCTTTTCCCTCAACACCGTCGTGTGCCGTCAAAATTACCTCAGCCTGGCTCGTATCGTGCGGCTCGCGCTGCAGCATTCCCCCTCTCTCAGGAAAGCCAAGCTGAGTTACCCCAATTTGCAGGGAGGAGCTGCAGATCATTTGGACAGCGTCGTCGCACCGCTTTGGGAAGTGATGCCATATGTACTCCACGCCATTGCGACGGCTAACGATATGGGCCTGTTCGTCGATACCGAAGCCATTCCCATCTGCCTGTTGGGCCCTTACTGCGACAGAGCTTCCGAATTGCTTGCCAATCCATACCATGTATCCGATCTGGGATTCCAGATGGATAATTGGACGGTGCGCGAACGTGCGCACCAGAGTGTTTTTTACCCAGTCTGCCGGAAATGCGATTTGCGCGACTACTGCTGTGGCATACACCCGCTCCATCACGCCAGCTTTGGCGAGGATTTGTGCTTTACACCGATTTCCTTTGACGCCCTGCTCGTCAACGCATAACGCCATGCCGCACATGGGCCGGCTGTGAACATTATAACCGCCTTTGGGCAGGACGAGACATTAAGTGCGCTACTTTCAATCTGCTCAGGACGTTTTCGCTACTCTTCTGACCCATTACGAGTTCGGAGGACCGAAGCCCTGGTTTGATCCCGCCCTGTTCGGCACCGATCCTATCCTGCAGAGGATTCCGGCGGAGGTGAAGCGGCGCGGTGAATGGATCCAGGTACTGGCCAAGGAGACCGGAGGCTGGTGTTTCCTGTCTCCGGCGGAATACACTCTGTACCGCTTCTGCCACGGCAGTTCACTCAGCGCCGTGAATCGTCGATGGCCGGCCGCACACCCGTCAGCACTGCAGGAATTTGTGGTTCGCCTCTACTGGCTGGGTTTGCTTGCCGTAAACGGCAGGCATTTTTTCGATCCTGCAACCTTTGCGGAAAGCCCGGTGACCCAGGCCGGCCCCTTCTTCATTGTTGTGCTCAGCGAGCGCTGCAACCTGGCTTGCCGTTATTGCTTCGCCGATGCACGGCTGCACACTGCCCGGCCGCTTGAATGGCCTGCCGCCCAACGCATGGTCGATCTCATCATCAACTATCCGGCACGCGACCTCACCCTGGAATTCACCGGCGGCGAGCCTTTGCTCGAGCTGGACCTGCTACTGCGAGTGGCATCCTACGCTCGACGCCAGGCCGCTCGATGCGGTAAAGGGCTGCGCCTTCTGCTGCAGACCAACGGCACGCTGCTCACGGCCAAACGGCTGAAACGACTCAATGCGCTGGGGTTCAGCATCAGCCTGAGCCTTGACGGTGACGCATCCACCAACGATCTCACGCGTCACTTTCCCAATGGTCACGGCAGTTACTCAGCCACCCGACGGGCAATCGAGCTCATGAGGTCCGAGCAGGTTGATTTCGGATTGATCTGCGTTGTATCCAGGATCAACAGCGCCAAGCTCCTGACATTGCTGGATCATTTTGCAGCGATCGGGCTACCCTCGGTCAAGTTCAACCCGGTCTTCAAGCTGGGGCGCGCCAGAGGCCGCTGGCAGGAGCTGGCCCTGACGCCGGAAGAATACCTCAACTGGCACCAGCGCTACCTGGCGTATGTGGTTTCCAGAGAAGCTCCGGTTATTGATGAAAACCTTTACCACATATTGCGCAACATGGGCCAGAGGATGCATTCCTACCGGTGCATGCGATCACAATGCGGTGCCGGCCGCGAGTTCTTCACTTTTACTCCGACCGGCGCGGTGTATCCCTGTGATCGGTTTCGAGAATACGAGGATTTGTGCCTGGGCAACCTGGCCGAGATCGATGACCTGAAGGATCTGGGGCTGACTCACCCCCTCCTGAAGCGGATCGCACAACGGCGGCCGGCCCTCATCGACGACTGCGCAGCCTGTTCTTATCAACGCTTCTGTGAAGCAGGCTGCAGCCTGGACTCCTGGTTTGACAGCCACTCCGCAACGACGCCCCATCCCTGGTGCAGCTATTACCGGGGAATCTACACGTTGCTCCTGGAGCTCCTTGCGGAAGACATGGGGTTGCTGGGCAAACTCTACCCGGCGGCTCATATTTACAGCAAAAGCCTTTTCAACGATTAGGAGCGCAGTGAGGGGCGGCAATGTTTTTCTTCAGGCTTGCAGATGACGATTTCACTCATCTTTTGACCCACCTGGAGTTTGGTGCAGCACAACCCCGATTCGACGAGCGCGTTTTTGGAAACAACCCTTTGTGTGAGCACATTCCGGTGGAAAACATCCCTCATCCTGCCGGAACCCTGCTCATTGAGCGCAACACGGGCGGCTGGGCATTGCTGGAGCCGCGTGAGTGGGAGGTGTACCGGCTGCTGCATGGAACAGAGCTGCATCGGGTGGCAGCAGCTGTTGCTCCCGCACAAATGGAGGAGCTCAAGCAATTTGTGGTGTATCTTTACTGGTTGGGATTGCTTCGGATTCGCGGCCGGAGCTTCTTTGAGCCGGGTGTTTGGCAGCAGGGCCCGCTGAGCCGCACAAGATCGCTTGCTTTGATGGTGCCCACCGATCGCTGCAACCTGTCCTGCCATTATTGTTCCGCCAACGCAGGCAGCAACGGCCGACGCAAAATGGACTGGCCCACCGCGCAAAAAATCGTCGACCTCATTCTGGCAATTCCGTCCACAACGACAACCATAATCTTTCACGGCGGAGAACCGCTGCTCGCCCTCGATCTGGTGGAATCGGTGGTTGGCTACGCCAATGACGGTGCCGCGGCGCACGGCAAGACCCTTGCCTTTCGGCTGCAGACCAACGGCACGCTCCTCACCCCACGCGTTCTCGACCGGTTGCACAAGTTGGACATCCAACTGGGCTTGAGCCTCGACGGAGATCGCCTTGTGAACGACCGCACGCGTGTTTTTCCCGGCGGAGGCAGCAGTTACGACGCCATCTGCCGGGGCCTCCACCTGGCACACGCCAGGGGCATGCGCTTTGGCGTCATTGCGGTGGTTTCCAAGGCCAACCATGACAGCCTTCCGGCATTGCTGGAGCACTTTGTGGAGCTGGGAATCAGCCATGTGAAACTCAATCCGATCAGCAGGCTGGGACGTGCCCGCACCAGCTGGGATAAACTTGCCCTTTCCCAGGAGGAGTTCCTGCAAGCGCACCTCGCCTGCCTCGACTTCATCACCGCCCGTGTCCCCCCCATTGTGGAAGAGAACACCCGCCATATGGTGAGAAACATCGGCTCCAAGATGCACTCCTACATGTGCATGCGATCCTGCTGCGGAGCCGGACAGGAGTTTTTTGCTTTCGCACCGGACGGGCGTATCTTTCCCTGTGATCGCTTTCGCTCCAACGACGAACTGTGCCTTGCTTCCATCAACGAACTGACGCAGCTGACAGGGAGCCTGCGCCGCCATCGACTGCTGTCGGAACTGGCTGAGCGGGCTACTGCCGGCATTCCCGTGTGCCGCCGGTGCACCTACCAGCGGTTTTGTGAAGCCGGCTGCACCCTGGAGACCTATTTGGCTTTGGGCACCATGGCTGCTGCTCGATCTGCACATCCCTGGTGCCGCTACTACCGATTCATCTACGCCGAACTGTTTGCGAAGCTTATCAAGAACCCTCCATTGATTCGGCACTTCTGCCCCGAGGCCTTAATTTTTGACCGTCCCTTTCTTATTGGGGAGCAGCGTGAGCAAGGTGGGCAACTCACTGAAGATGACATTCGATCCATGCAATGATTTGAAGCCTCGCGGGCGGGACAAGAGCCTGCTTGTGGTGCACTGTGAGGGTCTTGGCGACAATGTGCTGGCGATCCCTTTTTTGAGTCTGCTGGCGGCGACGCTTCCCGATCATCGCTGTCATCTGGTGGTAGGCACAGGCCGACGGGATATTTTTCTCGGCCTGGAGCGCTTCCAGGTCATCGAGACCGGTGAGCCGTCTGCGCTCACTGCCGTCTTTAGTCAATATCACGACCTCATCTTCGATCTCGGCACCGGAACGGAGCACATCATTGACTGGATCAGGGGCGTCGAACTCCAATACGGTCACTATGTGGGATTTGACAAGCCCGAATCACTCCCGCGAGAATCTCAGGTTCCCCTGCGTGCCGACATTCCCATGTGGAAACAGTTCATTGGGATGCTTGCCGCCATGGGGCAGCGAGGAGAAATCCAGGCGGAGTACGCTGTTGTGGTGCGCGAGGCGAGCGGGCAATACGCGCAACTGCTGATCGACCTGGAGTCGCCGGTTCCGCTCATTTGCTGTGCACCCGGCAGCGGCAAAGATAAACGCAAACGCTGGCCGCCCGAACATTTTGCGGAATTGCTGCGGCGGTTGAATGCGGCGCAAACATGCCGTTTCGCCCTGCTCGGAAAAACCGGAGAGGAAGGTTTGGCCGAAGCGATTGCTGCCGAGCTCCCCTGCGCCGTGGACAACCTGGTGGGACTGACCCCCCTGGGAGCTTTGATGCATATCGTGCAACATACCAGTCTGCTGATCGCCAACGACAATGGTGTCATGCATCTGGCCGGCTGGATGGGTACCCCCACCCTGGGTCTGTTTGGCTGCACGAACCCTGTGCTGTGGCATCCGCTGGGAGCAAAGAGCGTGGTGCTGCAAGCTGCCCGGGGCGACCTGCTGCAGCTGCGTCCTGCTCAGGTCCTGGAAGTCGCACTGTCACTGCTGAATGCGTAACCCCATTCACAGTCTTTCACCTGGCAAAGGAAATAACACCGTGCCGGAAACTTATTATTTCAACATCACCTATGCCTGCAACAGCTGTTGCATATTCTGTGCAGCCAATTTTCAGGGAGGCAGCCGCCGCCTGGCGGACATGCAGCCGGCACAATTCCGCTTCCTGTTGCATGAGGCCGATGTGCGGGCAGGTGATCAAGTCGTCATCAATGGCGGCGAACCGACCGTTCACCCCGATTTCTTTGAGTTTCTGGCGGCACTGCGCGAACGTCAAGCCTATCCCATTCTGTTCACCAACGGAGTACGCTTGCATGAGCAGGCGTTCACCGCAAAACTGGCGCAATACTCACCCATGAATATCCGCGTGCCTTTTTTCAGTGCCAGGCCGCAGCTGCACGACAGGCTGACGGGACGAGCCGACAATTTTGCCAAAACACTGGCGGGTTTTGCACAGATCGTGGGAATGAGATCGCAGGGCGTTCCCTTCGAGATCGAAGCCAAGCTGCTGCTGTGCAAAGCGACCTATCTGGAAAACCGCACCACAGCCGCACTGCTCACCGAGCGTTTTCCAAATCTTTTCTACTTCAGCATCAACCCTCTGTTGATCTATGACAAGGTGATGCGCAACAAGGACCGACTGGTGGAGTCATTTTCCCGCATGAGGGAGGCCACCGAAAGCACCATCGACCTCATCCTGAGCAGACACTTTCTGGTATCGCTCGATCTGCTGCCGTTTTGTGTCGTTGCCGAGCGGCATCGGGCACTGCTGCCACCACTGCGCAACGTCCCGCATCGCAGGTGGTATTTTGACCCGCGCTCAACAACTGCCGACCCCGAAGCACGCATGACGGAACAATTTTGCTCCGAGCACTGTCTACCCTGTCTCTACTGCCATACCTGCAAGGGCTTCTATCCCGAGTACCTGGAGCTTTTTGGCCACGCCGAGGTGCAGCCCATTGTCCAGGAGCACAGAGGGGATCAACCGTTGTGTTGCAGCGCGGAGCCCTTTCGGGCTACGGTAGCACCCAAGACCGAGCCGAGCGGAGGCAAGCGTCGATTTGTGGTGACAGCCCGGCTGCCGGGATAATTTCATCCTAAAAGGCGGGCCTTTGCCGACCAGGGCGCAACCGTCGTCGAAGGTCAGACTGATGGGCGCGCGCACAGAATGAATATTTTTCTCCTTAACCACTATAATATGCAGTTGCGATTTCATCCCTCCGGAAACAATTCACCGTATGATCGTTTACCATGCCTGTCGCCTGCATGTGAGCATAGCAGACAGTCGGCCCCAGGAACTTGAAGCCTCTCTTCTTCAAATCCCGGCTGATTTGTTCGGATTCCCCGGTGGTTGCCGGATAATCCTCCAGTGTTTGCAGAGTATGGATGATGGGTTGATTATCGACGAATTCCCAGATGTATTTGGCGAAGCTTCCAAATTCCTTTTGAACGTCGAGGAACCTCCTGGCATTGTTCACCGTTGCCAGCACTTTGGCACGGTTGCGGATGATCCCCGCATCCTCAAGAAGCTCCCGGATCTTCGCTTCGTCGTATACGGCAATCTTTTGGGGGTCAAACCCGTCGAAAGCCGTGCGCAAATTGTCTCGTTTTCTCAAGATCGTATACCAGCTCAGTCCCGCCTGAAATGCTTCAAGGCAGAGGAACTCGAAAAGGAGCCGGTCGTCGTGCACCGGAACACCCCACTCCCGGTCGTGGTACGCCACATAATCAGGTTTGGTGAGATCCACCCACGGACATCGGATGATCGAATTTTCCACTCTGGGAGCTCCTTGGTTCATTGAGATCATCTCGGTACCGGGGGACAAATAACGACAGGAAAAACCACCGCGTTTACCGTCCGGTCCCCTGGTAGCGTTGGTCCGGCGATTCTACTGCAGGGCTTGAAATTCCTCAACCGTGAGACGGCAAGAAATTTAGATGCACGCCAGCAGGCCGCATCTTGGACATCGAGCAGGTGGTAGATGGGTGGATGAGGTAAGGATGATCCGGGGGCGTCAAGCAAAAATCTCGATGTGCAGAAAAACCCCTTGACGCACAAACGGTCGATCTATATAAAACAGACCGGTCGGTATTTGTTTAAAAAAAAACAACCTCCATCCATGGGAGAAGCCATGTCCACCAAAGGCCTCCAGACCCGCCAGGTAATCGTCGAGGCCTCTCTCCAGCTCTTTTCCGTCAAGGGCTACTACAACACGTCGATCTCCGACATCCTCCAGGCTACCGGCTTGACCAAAGGGGGACTGTACGGTCACTTCGGAAGCAAGGAGGAAATCTGGGATGCGGCCTACGAGCGTTCTGTGGAGATCTGGCAAAAAATCGTATTCGAGGGAGTTTCAGAGATCTCCGACCCGGTCGAACGGATCATGCGCGCCGTGCAAAACGACCTTCGCAACTACATCGGAGGCGACGTCTTCCGGGGGGGCTGTTTCTTCTTCAACATGCTCGTCGAGCTTCCCGGACAGTCGGAGCGCATGGCACGTCGCATTCTGGACGGCTATCGGGCCTTCTCGAACCTTCTCGCGTCGTGGATCGAGGAAGCCCGCGAGACTGGAATCCTGAGGGCCGACGTGGATTCCGGAGAGGTAGCCGATTTCATCCTGACCGCCATCAACGGCGCCGCGGTACTTTACGCGGCAAGTCGAGAACCGCCGATCCTGGAGATGACGATTCACCAGCTCCGCCTCCACCTGAACTGCCTGAAATGCCAGGCGTTTCGTAGCCATTGACAAGCAAAGGAGAGCCCACAATGACTCAGAGGGTATACCAAGAGATGCTTGAAGTGATGAAGAGCCGAAGAGGCCCTTACGCGGGTTTGGACATCCCCGAGTTTTTCACGCTGGTGGAAGAGCTGTTCGATCCCGAGGAGGCTGAGATCAACAACGTTCTGCCGCGCAAGCCGGCTCCCGTTGAAGAGATCGCCGTCAAAACCGGCCGAAGTCCCGAGGCAGTCGCAGCGATCCTGGAACGAATGGCCGCCAAGGGATTGTGCGGAGCTTCCAGGACTTCCTGCGGTATGCTCTACCGCGGGCTGCCGTTCATGCCGGGTATCTTTGAGTTCATGTTCATCGGCGGCAGGGAAACCGAGCGGGAAAAGACCCTCGCCCGCTTGATCCACGCTTACAAAAAGGCCTATGCGGAGGCCAGAGGCATTGAAAAGATTACTTATCCCGTCACGCGGGTCATTCCCGTTGCCCGAACGATCAAGGCAGACAATACCGTCCACACCTACGATCAGGTCATGACTTATATCGACAAATACGACTCCATCAGTGTAGGGGCCTGTTACTGCCGCCAGGCCGCAAGGCTCCGCGGCGAGGAGCTCCATGGAATGCCCGTCGGAGTTTGCATGTGGTTCGGTGAGATTGCCGAAAACCTCACCGAGCGGTTGGGAGGAAGGCGGGTGAACAAGGAAGAAGCGAGAGAAATCGTGGACCGCTGCGAGGAAGCCGGCCTCATCCACATGAGCCGCAATACGACGGATGAAATCGACTTCATGTGCAACTGCGACCGTTGGCACTGTGAGGTGGTCGGGCAGGTTCTGAAGCAACCCCGGCCCGGCCTCGTTTTCAATTCGGGATTCGAGCCCTCCTTTGATGCCGGGCGCTGCATGACCTGCGAGACGTGCATCGCACGCTGCCCGCCGCAAGCCCTGACGATGGGTGAAGCCGGTGTGCCTGTGGTCACTGTGGATCGATGTTTCGGGTGCGGCGTGTGCGTCACGGGGTGTCCGGAGGACACGATTGTTATGGTCAACAAACCGGAGTTTCCCGTCCCGCCAAAAACCGTGAAGGAGCTGGCAGAAGCCCTGAAAAGCAGTTCGTAGGAACAGCATGGCTTCGTCGTATGTTTTTTGGGCGCGGTACAGGAAGTTTCTCCAGGGAGGAATCGATGAAGGACTTTGCAGCACAAGATGAGAACTACGAATCGCGGGTGCGGGAGAGCTTTTCTAAGCAGAATCTCATGAAGACCATTGGAGCAAGTCTCACGAAGGTGCTGCCGGGGGAAGTGGAAATTTCCCTCGGATTTCGGGATGATCTGACTCAACAGCATGGCTTCATCCACGCCGGCGTCGTCAGCACCCTTGCCGATACCGCCTGCGGCTATGCGGCATTCAGTCTAATGGCTCCTGATGCGGCGGTGCTCACCGTAGAGTATAAAATAAACCTGCTGTCACCCGCTGTAGGGGAATCATTGGTCGCGCGTGGAAAGGTGACCAAATCGGGACGCACCCTCACGGTGTGCGCGGGAGATGTGTTTGCATTGAAAAATGGAGAGAAAAAGATGGTCGCTACCATGATTGCCACCATAATGAGCATTCCTGGTCGGGAGGGATTGATGGGGTGATTGGAATGTGACGCAAATTGCAGGTGTCATTCGGCACCTGACCACTTCCCTTGAGAATTACGCCATTTCTTTGATTGTTCCAGCACCCGAGGAGTGTCGGTCGAGGAGCCTTCCGCCCGGGCTCCGGGGTGCTGCCCTGGGTTATGGTACGTTGCTCCTGCGGGGCAGGGCTAAGGCAGAAATGAAAAAATGGAGCCTAACCCGGGGGTATGCTTACTGGATTGTTGCAGAATAGGCTAGCCGTCGAGGCTGCTTAAAGGAAACTTGTATCTCACGGGCGAGCGTGCTAAACATCAGTCGTTAAATTGAAAGGAATCATTTTCGTTTTTTCCCGTCTGTCGCGACCAGGAGCTCACAGATGAGGCGTGTCAGTAGAATTCAGCCCAACCGGGCGCCCAAGTGTTTGCGCCAAGGTCATGCCAAGGGGCAGGGAAAGGAGAACCACTGCGTGAAGACAAAATTTGCCAAAAAGGGAGACACTCTGATTGTCTCCGTGCATGGACGGTTGGACGCAATTACCGCTCCCGATTTCGAGTCGGAATGTGCCGGCCGAATCAACGGCGGGGAGCTTTTCCTGATTGCAGACTTTAGCGGCCTGGAATATATCAGCAGTGCGGGTCTCAGGAGCATCCTGCAAATCGCCAAGAAACTTCGCCAACGGAAAGGGGACATCACCTTCTGCGGCCTTTCCAGTATGGTCGAGAACGTGTTTTCCATTTCAGGTTTTGCCACGATGTTTTCAATCCACGAATCCCTTGACAAGGCACTCCTTGACCGGGAAAGATAAAGCATGGACACCCTTCGCCTACCCGCAAAGATGGAACATCTCGATCGTTTTCGCTCCTATGTGTTGGACAAGGCCGCGCACTGGGGTCTGGATGACGATCTGCTGTTCAAGATTGAACTGGCCCTGGAGGAGCTCATTGTCAACGTAATTCATTATGCGTACGCCGAGCATGACCACGGCGAGGTGGAAGTGGGGTGTTCCCTGGTCAATGACTCCATCCTTCACCTGTGCATCCAGGATTGGGGGAAGCCCTTTGATCCCCTGGCCAGACCCGATCCCGATACCACTCAGGGGATAAACGAAAGGGGCGTTGGCGGGCTGGGAATTCACCTGGTGCGACGCATGGCCGACCAGGTCACCTACCAGCGGGAACAGGGCTGTAACATATTAAACCTGTACTTTCAGATCCCCAAAGAATGCCTCCTGCCTATCGAAAATTAGCCGTCAACATCGAAAAATCATCCTCCAGGGTATCCCCTTGATTCATCCGCCGGACATGATCGTACAGCTGATCTATTTCCGATTCCGCCCCCTGCAAGTCCAGCAAATAACCCTTAAATTCGTCGAAGGTCCACATTTCCCCATCGGGCTTGCGCACCTCGTACACGCCATCGGAATAGATGTACAGCCTCGTGGGCAGTTCCAGCGTGACACTCGCGCTCTTGTATTCGACACCCGGCAGGCCGCCTATCATGATGTTGGGTGTTTTCAGTTCCGCCACCTCGCCCGAAGCGCAAACAAGCAATGCGGGAGGATGCCCGGCGCTGGCATATTTGAGCTCGCCCGTGGCCCTGTTGAAAACCCCATACCAGATGGTGAAATACAGATCATTCTGGTTTTCCATCTGGAATGTGTCATTGAGGGCGGCCAGCACCCGGCCTGGCTTCCTGAAGTCGGTATTGGGCAGACTCTGTGAGCGCAGTACGTTCAGTGCGGAAACCGACAGCAGCGCCGGGCCCACCCCGTGGTCGCAAACGTCGAGAAGGTATATGGCAAAATGATCCTCGTCTATCCAGTGATACCCGAATGAATCCCCACCCAGTTCGGCGGAAGGAACAAACCGCCACCTGGTGGTGATGGCTCCGTCAAGGATCGGCAGGGGCAACAGGGAAGTGACATACTCCGCCGCCCTCTGAATTTGAGCGGAAAGAATTTGCTGGCTTTTTACCAGCGCCTCATAGGCTTCGTTCCTTTGCAGCAGGTTGATATACGCCTTGGAATGGTAACGAATGCGCGCGATCAGTTCTATCCTGTCAGGCAGCTTGACCAGGTAATCATTGGCCCCCAGGGCAAAGGCTTCCGCCTTGGTGGTCGCTTCCTCTTTGGTGGACAGAACAATCAGCGGAACGTCGCGCAGCCGGGGATGCGCCCGAAAAAAACGGACCAGGGTCAAACCGTCTATTTCGGGCATGACCAGGTCCTGCAAGATCACCGTGGGACCTATCTCGGTGGCGACGTGAACAGCCTTTGTCGGGTCCTGACAGTAGTGAAAGATGATATCTTCATCTGACGCCAGCATGCGCCTGACCGCTTCGGCGACCATGGCCTGGTCGTCGATCAGCAGTACCGTGATAGCATGTTGGGTCAAAGCGGAATCGGCCTTGGTTTGTTCCGGCGGCATCGCGTTTTCCTTTCCCCTGCCTTTACCTGTCCATGATAGGGGATTTCATCCCCCCAAATAAGCGACTTCTTCGCTGCGCATGTGCCTGGCAATGCTCTCTGCGATCCTATCCAGCGGAAGGATCTCCACCGCCGCGCCCATTTCGGCTGCGGCCCTGGGCATGCCATAAACGATGCTGGTTTGCTCGTCTTGCGCGATGGTATGCCAGCCGGCTCGCTTCAGGCCCAGCAATCCCTTGGCCCCGTCCCGGCCCATGCCGGTGAGCAAAACGGCCACCGACTTGCCCGGCCAATGTTTCTCCACGCTGAAAAAAAACGTATCCACCGACGGCCGATAAGGATAGTCTCTGGGCTCCGGTGTATAGTGCAGTGCCAGATCAGAGCCGATCACCAGATGGTCGTTGGTTCCCGCCACATACACCATCCCCTCGCGCAGGGTCTGACCGCCCGAGGCCACGGTGACCGTCAGGTGGGTCTGTTCGTTGAGCCACTCGGCAAGGCCTCCGGCAAATTGAACATCCACATGCTGAACGATGACAATGGAAGCTCGAAAATCTTCCGGGAGCCTGGAAAGGATCTCCGCCAATGCCCTGGGCCCGCCGGTTGATGAACCGATGGCCACCAATTGAGGCGCACTCCGAGGCAACACCCTGGGCGATCCGGGCTTTTCATTGGCTACCGGCTTGCCGATAAGTCGACTGATGGTTTTGATCTTCTTGAGCAGTTCGGCCCCGCCTTCAATTTTGCCTTCGGGGCCGAGAACCGGAGTAGCGACTGCATCGAGGGCTCCACAACCCATGGCTTCGAACACCTTGGCGGCGTTTCCCCGCACTGAAGCGGTGACCACCAAAATAGCGCAGGGAGTCTCCCGCATAATGGTGCAAGTCGCCTGCACACCGTCCATAACCGGCATGATCAGGTCCATTAAGACCAGATCGGGCAAGTCAGCCGCACATTTTTCCACTGCTTCGGCACCATTGTAAGCGATCCACGCTATCTCGTAATCCCCCACGGCAGCCAGCACACGGCGCAGCACTTCGACGGCCATCAGCAGATCATTCACTATCGCGACGCGCATCTTCCTTATGCTTCCCCGATCAGATCGATCACCGCGCTGATCAAACTCTCGTCATGAAAGCTGCTCTTGGTCAGGTAATAGTTCGCTCCCGCTTCCAACCCCTTGAGCTTGTCATCCTCCCGATCCTTGTACGATACGATCATGACCGGAATATCCTTCAGCCTGGGATCGGTCTTGATCCTGCTGACAAATTCAATCCCATGCATGCGCGGCATGTCCACATCGGAGATGACCAGATCAAAACGGGCATTGCGAACTTTATTCCAGCCGTCCATTCCGTCGACCGCGATTTCCACTTCGTAGCCCTTGTTTTCCAGCAGCCTGCGCTCCACTTCTCGAACCGTCAGGGAATCATCCACCACCAATATTCTCTTCTTCTCCCTGCCGGCAGCGGATTGACCTCTCAGCTCCACCTTGCCCAGCCGGCTCTGCGTCAGCATGTTGTCAATGGAGCGCACCACATCATCAATATCGAGGATCAACACCGGGGAGCCATCTTCCAGGATAGCGGCGGCGCTGATGTTGGGAACTTTGCCGAGAACCGGATCCAACGGCTTCACTACCAGGTCGCGTTCCCCCAAAAATTGATCCACCACCAGGCCAAAGCTGTTCATGCGATCACTGACCACCACCACCGATAGAGCCTCACCGCCCTGGCTCACAGAGGCCGTCTGCAATATTTGGTGCGCATCGACCAGGCCAATGTTGTCCTCTTCATAGCTGCAAAACTGTCTGTCCTCGACCGTCTTCACGGCTTCCCTGGCAACACTGAGGATTCGATCGACGCGGGTCAGGGGAACTGCGTAAGGCTCATTGGAAATATCCACCAGAATCGTTCGCACCACCGACAGAGATAAGGGGAGCTGCATATGGAAGCGAGTGCCCCGGCCTGGAGTGGAATCACACCGTACCGAACCACCCACCTCCTGCACCATCGAATGGACCACGTCCAGGCCCACGCCGCGGCCGGAAATCTCCGTCACCGCTCCGCTCGTGGTAAAACCGGGTAGGAAAAGAAATTCCATCAGTTCGGAACGGCTCAGGCTGGCGGCCATTTCTTTGCTGCCCAAACCCTTTTCCACAACCTTGCGCTTGATTGCCTCCGGGTCAATCCCTCTGCCGTCGTCGGTTACCGTGATCGACAGCATCCCGGCTCGATGGCGGGCTTCCAACGTCAAGTTGCCTTCGGCGGACTTGCCCTCGGCGGCGCGCTCGGCCGGCACTTCCAGACCATGATCGAGGGCGTTGCGCAGCAGATGGGTGAGAGGCGCCTCCAGTTTTTCCAAGATATCCCTGTCCACCTGGGTGTTCTCTCCCAGGATCTGAAAATTGACTCTCTTCTCCAATCGTTTCGCCAAATCGCGCACCATTCGCGAGAACCCATAGGTTCCATCGGAAAAAGGCCGCATTCGGCTGGCGATCACTTCGTTGTACAAACGATCGGCCAAGTGCTCCAAACGACGGGAAAATGAATCAAAACCCTCCAAATGTCCGGCCAACGTGGTACGCGCACGGCGCACCGCTTCTAAAGCCAGGCTGAGGGCCTCGAGGGATTCGCCCTGCATGGATTCGGCAGGCAAAAACTGACGGACTCGCTCCAGGGATTCGGCAATTGCATAATGCTCATTTTTCAGTTCCATCAAACTCCTGGTGAAAGACTCGAGCGATCTCGCCTCGATCAGGCTCTCTCCAGCCAATCCCATGAGGCGGCTCAAGTTTTGCGCTGTAATGCGGATTACGGTATCCGCCCCTTCCCTCTCCACTGCCGCCCTGGCATTCGCCTCAGGCTCAAGTGCAATTTTCACTCTGGCGGCACCGACGGGTTCTTTCGAGAACTCGGCCCGCTGCCCCTCCAGGATCGAGCGAAGGGATCCGCTTATGCCCCTTATGAAGTCTGCCTGTTCCGTGAGCCACAAGCCGAGATTTTCAGTATCCACACCGGCAGCGTGGGTGAAGATGTCATTGCCCGACAGAAGCACGTCTATGTGCTCGGGAATGAGCGTCAGCTCCCCCTTTTGCGCCGCTGAGAGGACGTCCTCCATGGCATGAGCCAATTCCACGGCGATGTCCAATCCAACGATGCGTGCCGCCCCTTTGATGGAATGGGCGGCACGCATCAGTGGCTCGACCCGCTCGCAGGACTGGTCTTTCTCCAATTTGACCAGCCCCGATTCCAGAATACGTGCCTGGTTTTCCGCCTCCAGTCGAAACAGATCCATCATTGACAGATCGCCCAGATCCGGCGGGGTCTCAGGCATCACAGGTTCTTTCAGCGTGGCTGGGTGCTGGCGGTTGGCTGCCGCCGGTTCAGGCTGCGCCGGGACACCGCCGGAGCCTTGCAGCAACCCGATGATATGGGAAATTTCACTGGATTTGTGTTGCAGCCACTCCTGCAGGCGGGCGGTGTCGAGACCGCCGATTTCACGAAAAATTCGACTCCCCTCGGCCACGCCTGCAATGAAATCCGGAGTCAGATGGAGAGTGCCCTGCTGTGCCTTGGACAATACCTCTTCCATGGCATGCGCCAAATTCACCGCCACGCTCAAGCCGACGATACGCGCAGCTCCCTTGATGGAATGGGCGGCGCGCATGAGCGGCTCGATGCGCTCCGGCGACTGCTCGCCCTCCAGATGCTGCAGCCCTGATTCGAGGACCTGCGAGTGATTGTCCGCTTCCATGCGGAAAAGCTCCAGCATGGATAGATCGTTAAGGTTATCCAGGTTTGAGCCCACTTCCAGTCGCTCCTGCCAGGGGTATGCTCCTCGAGGTTTTTGCCGGCGCCGGACAAGACCTGGCAATAGTCTTGTTCAGCCCTCCGTGCTAAAAGTCAAAGGACAAACAATTGAGGAAGGCATCCTCATCCAAAAACCCGATTTTCTTGTCCTCCAGGGTGAATATTCCTCTCGTCAAAACGATCGTCGATTTGGAGAGAGTGGCCGGTACCTTGTGCATCAGTCCCGGAGCAACCCGATAGACCCCCAGCACTTCATCCACCTCGAAGGCAAAACGGCGGCCCTCTTTTTTGACCACGGCCATCCGCCGTAACTTTTGTTGTGCCGTCGGGTCTGCAGCTTCATTGGCAACACCCAGAACGGCGGCGGCCGATACGCAAAAAAGGAGCTCACCGCCAATATTCACCAGGCCTCTGAAGACGTCGTTGGTGCGGTGCGGCACGGAATGGACCACACGCTCGCTGGTGATTTCCTGAAAGTATCGGGTCTTCAGAGCCAGCCACTCGTGCGTCACTCTGAAAACTATGACGGAAATGAGCTCCGCCGTTTCAGCCTTTTTCTCCCTGGCAATGATCTCGGTCCACTGCTGTTGGTATCCTGCCGGCACGGGACGATCAAACAGACTTCTGCCCGCCAAAACATACTCCGAACAGTTGCGGCAGTGACCGCGTGCCGCCAGCTTGGGACAGCTGCCATCCCCTTCGGTGCCGGTGATTTTCCAGCAACCCACCACTTTATCGGCTTCTTCCTTCTGCATCACTTACCCCGTAGACCCGTCTTTCGGCTGTGCCTGCGCACGGGCAGCACGCTCGCGATAGGTCTTCGCCCTTGAGCTGTCCCCTCTGTGTTCGTAAAGGAGATAGAGCTTCACCAGGACCTGATAATTATCGGGATCCAGATAGAGTGATTTGAGGAAGCATTGTTCGGCCAGATCGTGCTTATCCGCCGCATCATGCAGAAGTCCCATCAGGTAATAGGCCTCACTGTTCAGACTATGCTTCTGCAAGACCTGCTCACAAAGGGCTGCAGCTTCCTCCAGGGCACCTCGATTGCCCAATTGCCGCACGCGATCGAGCATTGCCTCCGGGCTTTCCTGGCCGGTGGACTGGATACTCGCGCGGGCCTCAGTCGGCTGCGACCAGTTCCTGGGCACTACGGGCGCAGGCGAAACGGGAGGGGGTCTGACCGGAAAAGCAGCCCTGCCGGCCGCCGATCTTTTTTTCTCGGCCGCGCCACCCCGCACCACGGCACTTATTTGTCCCTTTTTGCAGGCAAACCCTCGCGGATACTTGACAATGGAGTAACCGTACGAACGTACCAGCATGGTTTCGGTATGCCCCGTGAAGAGCAGTCCCCCATCGACAAGCATACCGTCCAGAACATCCAATATGCGTTTCTTGGCTGGCTGCGTCATATAGATCAACAGGTTGCGACAAAAGATTACATGATAGGATGAGCGATTAACCTGAAAAGCGGGATCGAGGATGTTGCCGCGCTGAAAACAAACCGAGTTGCGTATCCTCTCATGAATTTTCATTCCGTCTGCTGTTTGTGAAAAATATCGGGCTACAAAATCCTCATCCTTTTCTCGAAATGAGCTTTTGCCATAGATCCCTCGTTCAGCCGTCTGCAGGGCCCGCTCGCTTATGTCGACCGCATCGATGGAAAAATCCCGGTGGCCGAGCCCTGCTTCCACCAGTGTTATGGCAACCGAAAATGGCTCTTCGCCTGTCGAGCAGGGCACCGACAGCAGCCGCAACATTCTGTTCTTATGCAACGGCTTCCACTCGTGTAAGACATACTGGCGCAAATAGGCGAACGGACCTTGATCGCGAAAAAACCAGGTTTCCGGAACCACGACCGATTCTATGAGGGCCGCCAGCTCAGCTTCGCTGCCCTTGAGTAAAGCAAGATATGCTGCCTCCGACCGCGTTGCAGTACGCTCCATTCCGGCAAGGACGGCCCGCTCTACACTCTTGGTCCCGATCGATGCGGAATCGAGGCCGATCGCCTGGGTGAGGAACTGTTCAACTTGCTGAAAGCGCATCGGCCACCTTTTCGGCTTCGGCGAAAAGGGACCGGCGCAACTCTTCCGGCAGAACCGCCTCCACGACGATGCGCTGGATCATGCCCTCTCCGTCGATATAGAGATCACCCAGGTAACGCCCCGCGGAAGCCACAAACCCGGGAGATTTGAAATCTTCTTCCCGGCATTTGAGGGTCTCGGTCACTCTTTCAGCCAAAAGTCCCAAAATATGTTCATTGGCGTCGGCACCGACATACTTCACCAGGATGACCCGCGTGCTCAACAGATGCCGCGCGGGTGCCCCACCAATGAGGGCGGATAGATCCACCACCGGAACAATATCGCCTCGGTAACTGAGCAGACCAGCCACATGGGACGGCGCGTGGGGAACCGGCTTGCAGTTCACGACCGGTACCACCTCGACCACCTTTCTGGAATCGATCCCATATCTTTCTTTGCCCACGAAAAAGATCAGGAGCAGCATGGCTCAGGCACCACCCACTCTGAAGCGCGCCACTTCACTTCTCAGACCCTGGACCGCTTCGTTCAGCTGCACGGTGGCATCTTTGAATTCCTGGAGTGAGGCGCGCGTCTGTTCGGCCGCTTCGGAGAGCTGATTGATGGCTTCACTGATCTGTTGCGCTCCGGCCGACTGAGCCTGCATACCCACCTTGACCGCCTCGAACTGGGGCTCAAGATCCTGAACCTGGGCTATGATTTGCCCGAGCATGCCACCCACGCCGGTCACCTCTTCTACTCCCCTGCGCACTTCTTCGGAGAATTTGTCCATTTCCATGACCCCCGCGGACACCGCCGATTGCATGGCCGTTACCATATGCTCGATGTCCTGGGCGGCGACTCCGGTCTGATCCGCCAGGCGACGAATTTCGCGCGCCACTACGGAAAACCCCAACCCGTATTCACCGGCCTTTTCCGCTTCGATGGCGGCGTTGAGTGAAAGCAGATTGGTTTGATCGGCAACTTTGGCGATCGTCGTAATGATACTGCCGATGTTGTTGGCCTTTTCGTTGATAGTGGATAACCTGGCGGAAAATGTGGTGGTTGCCGTGACCAGTCGCCGCATGATTTGTTCCATATCCGCCAGGCCGTTTTGGCCTTGCCCGGCGAGCGTTGCCGTGCCGGACACCATACCCGCCACCTGTTGCACGGTACCGGCAAGCTCCTGGGAGGTCGCAAAAATTTCGTTGGAAGTAGTGCTCACCTCATTGAGGGATATGGCCTGCTGTGCTGCAGTGGCCTCGAGCTCCCGCGCCGAAGCGGCGATTTCGGTAGCCGACGTGGTGACCTGGATACCCGAGTTCTGGACCTGCCCAACCAATGAGTTGAGATTGTGGGCCATGATATTGAAGGAATTGAGCAACTTCCCCGTTTCGTCCGGCTCTTTTTTCCTTTGCTCCACCTGTTCCGAGGGCCGACTGCCGCCCTCAGAATAGCTATCCAATGATTCCGAAGCTCCCTGCAAATCACCGCCGGCGATCTGCTGCGCAACGTCGGTAACGCGTCTCACCGGTCTGAAGATGGCATTCAAAAAATAGTTGATTCCTACCAGGGCGATAGTCAGGATGAAAATGGAAATGAGGGCGCTGTATATTCTCAGCCGGTCCACACTGGCTTCTACAGCGGACACCGGTATGGAAACGATTTCTGCCGATTCGACGCGATCGGGGAGATGCCCGTAACCATCATCCTGGGCCACGGGGTAGAGCTTGCGCATTCCCTCGGGAGCCTCTTCAGGACGACCATGGCATTGCATGCAGGCCGGCTTGTTGACCTCGCCGACGGCGATGACATAGTTTTCGACTCCATTCAACTGCCTGAAACCCTGCCAGACGGGCTCCTTCCCTTTGATGTGCAGCTCATCGAGCAGCTTGATGAGTTCCGTCTCCGCCTCATTGGCCCGGTTACCGGGATTGCGCGGTTTGATCGAAGCCGTCTTGAAGTTGAGGCCGTACCTGTTTTCTTCCGGGATTTTCGCGAACACACCGTTAGCCGCATAGGAAGTAGACTGAAGTTCGGTCATGAAACCCTCTCCGATCAGCTCGGTTGCCTTGGGTCGAATGACCGTACCGGTATGCGCCCGCACGGCCCGCATACTGTAGAGCAATATTCTCGCCTTCTCTTTGTACTGGTCAAAAAAAATGTTCTGCAGAAAGTATGAATCAACCCATACGGCGGCAACACTGAGCGCAACACAGAATGTTGTTCCTGCCAACATGAATTTTGTTTTGATCTTCAAGGCAACCCCTCATACCAGGTTTTGCACACTGGAGCATCCCCATACATTGTCCTCGAGAAAGCTCTTCCCTTTCCAAGGCAGGTTGTGACCCTCCAATTAGTTAATAACAGGACCATTACATAGGCCTATATACGAAATGCGATGCGAGGTAAAGCTCCGATTTGGCGGTGATATGCCCTGGGAAGCAATGCCCGCTCCCGGGGAACAACCGCCAGCGGGTGGTTGCTTTTTGTTCGTGCCGAAGTTATTAATCGCGTAATTCTGAGAATCGATCCCGGTTGCAGAGCATCTGGCCATAAGCCCGCATGGGCGGCAGCTCATTTTCGATGCCGAGCCGACCAGCTTCAACCGGGCCGACTGAACCACAAAGTTAACCCGGGAGATTGCATGAAGCTCTTTATCATTCAGCCTTCACACTACCGCAGCCGTGGGAACCGTACAGTTCACAAGACCAGGAAAAGGAGTGTCGTAGGGCTCACCCTCCCCTTCCTTGCCGCCATTACCCCCAAGGAATGGGAAGTGAGTCTGATAGACGAACAGCTGACGGACATCGACTATGATGCCCCCGTCGACCTGGTTGCCCTCACCACATGGACTATCAATTCCCTGTGGGCGTACCAGATCGCCGATCGCTTCAGGCAAAGAGGCGTACCGGTCATCATGGGAGGCCCGCACACCTACTTCTATGCGGATGAAGCCGCTGAACATTGTGATGCCCTGGGAATCGGGGAAGGTGAAGGAATCTGGCGGCCCATGCTGGAAGATGCAGCCGCGGGAAGACTAAAAAAGATCTATCGCGGGAAGACGCTGCACGATCTAAGTGGGCTTCCTTTCCCCAGGTATGATCTGGTCGATCTCAAGAAGTACGGATTGTTCACCACCTTCTCGGTGCAGACTTCTCGAGGCTGCCCTTTCGCCTGCGAATTCTGCTCGGAACGCTTCTATCTCGGCCATAAGTATCGCTATCGTCCCACCCGGGAAGTAATCGAGGAAATCAAGTACAGCAAGGCCAAAAATGTGTTTTTTGCCGACAGCAACTTTGCCGGCAAAAGATCTCATACTATGGAGTTGATGGAGGCGCTCATTCCGTTGAAACTGCGCTGGTCGGCTCTGTGGTCGATGGATCTGTGCAATAATCAGGAGTTCATGCGCCTCGCCAAAAGGAGCGGACTGCTCCACATCAATATCGGCATGGAAAGCATCGATCAGGGCACCCTCGACGGTATGAATAAAAGGGCCAACAAAGCCAGTCAATATGAAGAGACATTGAAGCAGTTGCGCGCCATGGGAATCAGCTATTCAGTCAACCTGATATTCGGCCATGATACCGAGAAATCCACAGTTTTCGATGCAACTTTAGAATTCTTGATGCGCAACAAAGTTCCGGCCGCCTATTTTAACATTCTCACGCCGCACAAGGGGACTCCATTGTATGACCGTATGCGGGAACAAGATCGCATACTGGACGCATACAATATGGGCCGATGGACGGGCATAAATTGCTACATCAAGCCGAAACACTGCTCCCGTGAAGAACTCGAGGATCGGGTCAAGGCCTTGTACACGAAGTTCTATAGCCTGCCATCCATGTTTTCCCGTCTCTCCCCGCCCATCACCCGATCCAACATTGCCTCCTGGGTGGTCAATTTTTCCCAGCGAAAAATGGCCCTCGCCGATTCCATGGAAAATTTCGACTACTACTGATGAAGCACTGCGGCCTATTGCTCTATTGCGGCTTCCCGCCGGCAACCTGCAATTCAATCTGGCGTAACCATTTGATCGATGGTATAGAATGTCGATTAAAGCGCGCCCGGGTTTAGCGATTTTATCGACAACCAAACGTCATGCCGGGGAAACGCCGCCCAGGCGGCAGGCATCCAATGGACGACGTTTGGTATATGGATTGCGGCTTTTGCCGGAATGACCGTGCCCGATTTTGCCCGACAAAATCGCCAAATTTACGGCGCAGGAATTTTCGCTGGAATGGCTGGCCGACAACAGGATCCGAGCGATGGAGGGAGTTCGGTGAAAGCTTTAAATTCGATCGCCTGTGTTTTTTTGTCAATCTTCCTTCTCCAGGCAGACGCCCCGTCAATTGCGGCGGAACCAACGGCCACTCCCCGGGAGGTCATGGAAAAGGTGAGAGAGGCTGCCGCTTTTCTGCAATCCGCCGGAGCGGCAGGGCTTTCGCAGTTCATGGACAGCAACGGCAGATGGGTCTGGAAAGACACCTACGTCTGGGTCCTCAAGTGCGATGACATGACGGATGCCGCCCATCCGCTGAAACCCATACTGGTCGGCAAAAACCTTGCCGGCATAAAGGATGTGCGAGGCAACTACTTCTTCGTTCAATTCTGTGAGAGTGCAAAGAAGCCAGCGGGAGGCTGGGTAGAATACTGGTGGCCAAAGGTCGGTGAAACCGTACCCTCCAGGAAAATTGCCTACGTTCTGGCGGTGCCCGGCACTCCTTATCAGGTGGCGGCGGGAATCTATGACGAGGGCATTCCTCTGGAAGAACTGGAAGAAATGCTCAAATAATCTTGCCGGAAGGACGTACGGCACCGTCGCAAAATCTTTTCTCAGGCACCATAATGTTTTTGAAGACTTGCCTCATGAAGCACATCGTACAGGTACCGCCGGAATGTTAGCAGGAAAGCAGCGCGCTCTCGCTCCCAGGCAGGTTGGCAGCACCTGGGACCGGATCGCGTTGCGATCATCGGGCAACAACAAGGAACGGTGGCGATGAAAGTATCTTCCAAGCTGATCATCCTGATCTCCCTGGGGATTGCCATGATCGGCTTCCAGTTCGGCGTCAACCGCTATTTGAACCACAAGATGAGCGAATACAGCACAGCTACTCACCAGCTCAACAAGATGAGTGAAAGCCTGCTGAACGCTATCATTGAAGAAAAGAATTTCATCTCAACCCATTCTGATGAATCATTCAGCGAAGTGCTGAGGTATGCCGCTGAGGCTGAAAAGAATGCCGAACTTTTGCTGAAGCGCACCATTGTCAGTTCTTCCGAAGTGAAATCTCTCCTGGCACTGATCGACCGGTACCAGGAATCGTTCAGCAACCAGGTTAAATTGATCAAGCAGCTCGACTCCGTGGAGAGTCGTATTGACAGTGCGGTCATGACCTTCAATGAAAAGTCCGGAGCGGTCATCAAGCAGATCAACATTGAAATCGGGACGGCGTTGACAAACGCCGAAGAGGTCGATGAACACATTCGATCGTTGGCTGACATCACGCGGGATGTGGCGTTTATAATCAACCGACTGTTCCTGGTGCTGAATGAGGACCTGTTCCGCAAAAACGACATGAACAGTTACCTGCTGTACACCAACAACGCCGTCAAAGAACTGGAGAGAGAAAAGAAAAACGCTCTCCCCATTGCAAACCTGGTAATGGATGATGGCTATTTGCAATTCATCGATTTAATGATTCAGACAATTGATCAGGTCCCAACCGAGATTGAAGAAGTGCAGCACATCTGGGTGGACAAGGAGGTGAATCAGGCTCAGTTGGACGGCATACGCCTGCAGGTGCTGAAGGCCAAGCAGCTGATATTGGCCAATGCCGACCAGGGCATGGAAGAATTCAATCGGCAGCTTTTCATAGTCAACGCCCTCGCCTTTGCCCTGAGCGTTTTGTTTTTGCTTTTCATCGGCATGGGCATCATACAATCGATCACCAAACCCATCGGTGCCATGACCGCCTCCGCCAAGGAGATTGCCGAAGGCAATCTGAGTCACGCGGCAACGGTTTTTGCCGATGTGGGCGGGGAACAGCAGGAGCCCCGTGCCGTCAGGAAGAAAAAGAATGAGATTTGGCAATTGTCAAGCGCCTTTGGTCGCATGGCCAGATCGCTCCAGTCTCTGATCGGTCAGGTGCAAAAATCGGGCATCCAGGTGGTCAGTACTGCCACTGAAATTTCGGCTTCCGCCGGCCAGCTGAAGGAAACTGCGGCCGAGCAGATGGTGTCGGTCAATCAGGTGAGCGCCACCTCCAGAACGATCTCCTCGAGGTCGCAGCAACTATCCGACACCATGAACGAAGTCGCTGAATTAGTTACGCAAACGGCAACTCTTGCGGAGCAGGGCCAGGGTGGCCTGGGTCGTCTCCAATCGAGCATGCAGCAGCTCATGCAGGCCACCGGGTCCATCGCCCAGAAACTGGAAACCATCGACGAGAAGACCCACGGCATCGACACCATCGTGACCACCATCACCAAGGTGGCGGCCCAAACCAATCTGCTTTCCCTCAACGCGGCCATAGAAGCTGAAAAAGCCGGTGAATACGGTTACGGTTTCTCCGTTGTCTCTCAGGAAATCCGCCGCCTGGCCGACCAGACGGCAGTGGCGACGCTTGACATTGAAAGAATGGTGCAGGGGATGCAATCGGCTGTCACCTCCGGCGTTATGGAGGTGGACAAGTTCCTGCAACAGGTTCGACAGGGTGTGCAAGACGTCGATCAAATCGGTGCACAGCTCTCCACCATCATCGATCGAGTTCAGGCTTTGACACCGCACTTCGACGCTGTGAACGATTCCATGCAGTCCCAGAACCAAAGTGCTGAGGAAATCAGCAATGCCATGAAGCAGCTGAGTGAGACGACGGAATTGACCAATCAGGTGATTCACGATTTCAAGGTCGCCACCGAGCAGTTGCAGGAAGCGGCTCAGGCGCTTCAGGCGGAAGTGGCACAGTTCCGGGTTGAAGCTGATCCGGCCTGAAAGGGTGTTGATCATGTGTGATGCTGCCCAAGGCAGGGAATCATGAAGGCTCCCCAAAGCACCGACTACTACCTGTGTGATCAGTTATTTTCGGAGGAAGACCGGTGCCTGCGCGATGCGGTGCGCAATTGGGTCCGAACGCGCTACCTGCCAAAAGCTGCCGACTATTTCGAACGCGGCGAATTTCCCCTGGAAATTCTGCCCGAACTGGCATCCCTCAAACTCTTGGGAATCAAACAAAAGGATTACGGCTGCCCCGGCCTGAGCAACATGGCTTACGGGCTGATCTGCCAGGAGCTCGAACGGGGAGACAGTGGACTTCGCTCGTTTGTTTCCGTCATGAATGCTCTGGTCATGTACCCCATCGCCCAATTCGGCACGGAGCAGCAAAAGAAAAGATGGCTGCCGGCCATGGCACGCGGCGACCAGATCGGCTGCTTCGGGCTGACCGAGCCGCAGGCCGGATCCGATCCCGGCAGTATGCAGACTAGCGCTGCTCCGGCCAAAGACCACTACATTCTAAACGGCCGCAAAATGTGGATCACTAACGGCGAAATTGCCGACGTCGCAGTCATCTGGGCGCGAGCGCCGGACGGCATCCGCGGCTTTCTGGTGGAGAAAGGGACCCCCGGCTTTTCAGCACATCCCATTGCCCGAAAGTTTTCCTTGCGCGCATCGGTTACATCAGCTCTGGTGCTGAAGGATGTGCAGATTCCAGCGACAAATCTGCTGCCTGGGACCACGACGGGCCTGAAGTCCGCCCTCATGTGTCTCAATGAGGCGCGTTACGGCATCGCCTGGGGCGCCGTGGGAGCCGCCACGGCCTGCTATGAAGCGGCCCGCGATTACGCCGGCAGCCGCAAACAGTTCGGTGCTCCCCTTGCGTCGTACCAACTGGTTCAGCAGAAGCTGGCAGGAATGCTGACGGAAATCACCAAAGCACAACTGCTTTGCGCGCGGCTTGGACAGCTGAAGGACTTGGGCATCGCCCGGCACACTCACATTTCCATGGCCAAGATGAACAACGCCGCCGAAGCTTTGAAAATCGCCCGCACCGCCCGCGATATTTTGGGTGCCAACGGCATCAGCCTGGGGTATCCTGTAATCCGCCACATGTTGAATTTGGAGACGGTGAACACCTATGAGGGAACCCAGGACATTCATGCCCTTGCATTGGGCCGCGACATTACCGGCCATGACGCGTTTACCGGGTGCTAAGTGATGAACCATTTTTGATGCTGAGCCGCAAAGTATCCCTATGGCCATCTGGTTCGTTTCCCTGATCCTGGCAGCAACGATTTTCCTGCTGATAACCGAAAAAATACCCATCGATGTGACGGCTGTCGGATTAATGGTCGTCCTCATGGTCACGCGCATACTCAGTCCCGTAGAAGCCCTGGCAGGCTTTGCCAACCCGGCGGTGATAACCGTCGGCTCCATGTTCATGCTCAGTAGAGGTTTGATGCGCACCGGAGCGCTCGCCTTTGTGAGCGAAAAAATGATCGAGTACTCCCGGGGCAGAGACAGGCGCATACTCATCATGGCCATGCTCGGCACCGCCCTCCCTTCGGCATTTCTCAACAACACTCCCGTGGTCGTCCTGTTCGTTTCCATCATCATGAGTGTGTGCTGCGAATATGGATTGAGCCCATCCCGCTATCTCATTCCCGTTTCCTTTTGTTCCATTGCTGCCGGTACCTGCACCCTCATCGGCACTTCGACCAACATTATTGTGAGTGACCTCAGCTTCAAGTACGGCTACGGCACCATCCAAATGTTCGAACTTTCTCCCCTTGGCACCCTCATTGCCATCCTGGTGATTGCCCTGCTTTTCATTCTATCTCCACGGCTCATGCCCCAGCATAAGGCTCCCGTCTGCGAACTGAAAGGCGAAGCGGCTCCGCGCTACCTGGCAGAGCTTGCGGCTCATCCCGAGGGTAAGCTGATTGGGCACGACCCCCAGGAATTTTTGTCCCGTCGGTATCCCAGCATCGAGCTTTTTGAATTGATCCGAGGCGACGTCATACATTTTCCCGAGCGAGAGAGGCTGCGTGTCGCTCCCGACGATATTCTCTTTGTAAAAGGGACTGCGAACGATCTGGTGGCAATCCTCAACGAGGGGATCGTGGACCCGGCCCACAAGGTGGAGGAACTGAATTTCAGGGCGCAGGATGAGAACTCCATTATCGTCGAGTTGATCATTCCACCCGAATCCGCGTTGATCGGCGAACAGCCCATTGAAGCGAACCTGCAGAGTGAACTGGGCATCCAGTTCATCGCAGTGAAGCGCAAGGGGATCCATTACACGCGACAAAAATTGCGGAATTTGAAGCTGTCAATCGGGGACGTGCTGCTCATCCATTGCACACGAGACAAGCTGGACGAACTGCGCAACAATCCGGATGTGATCGTTCTCGAGGACATTCATCATCGCATTGTCCACAAAAAGAAAGCGCCTATCGCTCTGGTCATTTTCGCAGCAATGATCGCCGCCGCCTCGACGGGTTTGATGAACATCGTGACGGCGGCAGTCACAGCGGTATTTCTAATGATCATAACGAAATGTCTGCACTTGAGAGATGCCTATCGATCGCTGGACGTCAAGGTTTTGCTGCTCATCATCGGCACCATCGCACTGGGCGCCGCCATGGAAAAAACCGGCACTGCCAGACTCTATGCAGACGCTTTTCTGGCTCCTTTCAAAGGCCGCAATCCGGCACTCATCCTCAGCGCCTTCATTTTGTTGACCAGCATCATCACGCATATCATCAGCAACAACGCCACCGCGGTTCTGCTTCTGCCCATCGCCATCTCCACGGCCCTTTCGCTTGAGGTCGATCCCAGACCTTTCATCGTCGGCATCTGCTTTGGTGCCAGTTGCTGCTACGCCTCACCCCTCGGCTATCAAACGAATCTGCTGGTGTATGGTCCGGGCGGTTATCGCTTCACCGACTTTCTCAAGCTCGGCATTCCCATGGTCGTCGTCTCATGGCTGCTGAGTTCGCTTTTCATCCCGCTCATTTGGCATTTTTAACCGAGCTCGAACCTGATCCCCTGCGCCAGGGGCATTTCACCCGACCAGTTGATGGTGTTCGTCTGCCGGCGCATGTATGCTTTCCAGGCATCCGAACCGGATTCCCGACCTCCACCCGTTTCCTTCTCACCTCCGAAAGCCCCGCCAATCTCGGCTCCCGAGGTGCCGATATTCACATTGGCAATGCCGCAGTCACTGCCCATATGACTTAAGAAAACTTCCGCCTCGCGCAGGTCGTTGGTAAAGATGGCGGAAGTCAATCCCTGCGGGACGTTGTTGTGGAGCTCGATAGCTTCCTCCAACGTCTTGTAGCGAATGAGGTAGAGAATCGGGGCAAAGGTTTCCCGTTGAACGACGGTGAAATCGTTGTGCGCCTCGCAGATGCAGGGCGCCACATAGGTTCCGGCAGCAAAGATGCCGCCGGACAACACCTCGCCTCCGTAAAGCACACGTCCGCCTTCTCTTTTCAACTGGCCGAGCGCCTCCTGCATGGATGCCACCGCAACGCGGTCAATAAGGGGACCCATCAACGTACCATCTTCCAGGGGATTGCCTATTTTTACCTGCCTGTAGCCGTTCACGAGTCGCTCCAGCAAAGCGTCATAAATCCTATTGTGTGCAATCACCCGGCGGGTGGTGGTGCAGCGCTGACCGGCCGTGCCCACCGCGCCGAATAAGATGGCCCGTACAGCCAGCTCCAGATCGGCATTGGCAGTGACCACAATGGCGTTGTTACCCCCTAGTTCCAGGATAGTCTTGCCCAGCCGCGCGGCTACCCTCTCACTGACATGCCTGCCCATCGGCACGCTGCCCGTTGCGGAAATAAGACTGATGCGACGGTCGGCTATGAGCTGTTCACCAATCGTGTCTCCTTTGCCCACCACCAGATTCAAAATTCCTTCCGGCAATCCATGCGACTGCACAATTCGGCCGCTGATTTTCATCACCGCAACGGCGCACAGAGCCGCTTTGCTGGACGGCTTCCAGATGACCGTATCGCCTGCTACCAGGGCAATCATGGCATTCCACGACCAGACCGCCAGCGGAAAATTGAACGCGGTGATCACCCCGATTGGGCCAAGCGGGTGCCATTGTTCATACATGCGGTGCCGCGGGCGTTCACTGTGCATGGTGCGGCCATACAGCATGCGCGACTGTCCCACGGCAAAATCACAAATATCGATCATCTCCTGAACTTCGCCTTCCGCCTCCACACGGATCTTGCCCACTTCGAGACTGATCAGTGCACCCAGCTCCTGCTTGCGCTCACGCACGGCCTGGCCAATCCGGCGCACGATCTCACCCCGTTTGGGAGCGGGCACCATACGCCACTCTTCGAATGCCTCACGGGCCCGCGCCGCCACCTTTTGCAAATCCTGCACCGACGCCTGCCTGACCGTTGCGATGGACGATCCGTCAATAGGGGATGTGGACGTCAGATCGTCGCCCGTACTCTGCAGCCAGTCTGCTCCGGTGCAGACACCGGAATTTATTCCTTCCATCTCCAGCCGATGCAGTATCTCCTTCATAGCGTCACCTCACTCGGTAGCCAAAATCATTTTCTTGAACACTGGTCCAAAGAAACATTAAAGGCCTGTTCTGTCCTGCCGTCACCCCGCTACCTCTCCAATGGCCTCTGCCAAGATGGCAAGACCCACTTCGATTTCGTCCCGGGAAACACTCAACGCGGGGCAGAAGCGAATGGCATTTTCACCGCACGGCAATAGCAGCAACCCTCTGCTGAAAGCTTTCTGCAGAATCTGGTTGCGCCAATCCGCAGCCCGTTCCTTGGTGTGGCGATCCCTGACCAGTTCGACGGCGACCATCAATCCGATTCCGCGCACGTCTCCCAGGCATTCAAAGTGTTTCTGCAAGTCGCGCAATCCCACCAGGAGCTGCCCACCTCGCGCGGCGGCATTGGCCATAAGCCCCTCCTCCAACAATTCAATGGTGGCCATGGCGGCCTTGCAGGCGATGGGGTTGCCGCCAAATGTGGAGGCATGCGATCCGGCTTCCCACGTCATGATGTCGGCACCCGCCACCATGGCGCCGAGAGGCATGCCGGAGGCTATCCCCTTGGCCAGAGCAATGATATCGGGCTCTACCCCGAAATGCTCCATGGCAAACATCCTCCCCGTTCTGCCCATGCCCGACTGAACTTCATCGGCAACATACAATATATCGTATTTTTTCATTAACTTACTTAACTGCTGGTGAAACTCGGGCGGCGGCACAATGTAGCCGCCCTCCCCCTGGATAGGCTCGACGAAAATGGCGGCCACTTCTTCGGGCGGCACCGAAGTGCGAAACAGCGGATCTTCCAGCCAGTTGACACAGGCAATGCCGCATTCTGGATGACACATACCGTATGGGCAGCGGTAACAGTAGGGATAAGGAATATGTGTGATTCCCGGCACCAAAGGATTGTAGTATTTTTTTTGTATGGCTTTGCTTGCCGTCAGAGAGAGCGCGCCCATGGTCCTGCCGTGAAAGGCGCCGAAAAAGGCAAGATTGAGCTCCCTTCTGCTGTGCCAGCGAGCCAGCTTGAAAGCGGCTTCCACGGCTTCCGCTCCGGAGTTGCCGAAAAATACCTTGCGCTGCCTCGCACCGGGTGCCAGTTTGGCCAGTTTTTCCGCCAATTCAATTTGCGCGGTGTAATAGAAATCCGTACCGGACATGTGCAGCAGCTTTTGAGATTGGGCAACAATAGCCTGGACAACGCGCGGATGGCAATGACCGGTGGCACACACGGCAATGCCCGCGGTCAAGTCGAGGAATTGGTTGCCGTCGGCATCGTGCACCCACAGCCCTTCACCCCTTTCGACCACAAGAGGGTAAATGCGCGTATAGGATGGAGAAACATAAGCGTGGTCCGTTTCGATTAACCTTGCGGCCTCGGGGCCGGGCAGTAAAGTCTTGATAATCGGCAGTCTCATGCTTGCAAAACCTGTATCAGTCGGTCAGTATGGTTCTTGACAAAGCCTCCTCTGGTGACGCGATCATGCAGCAGGGGTTGCGAAGAGGCCACAATGAATGGTGGTAATCGTACTCCAAGGATTACACGCAACGGCGGCAATATGTAAACAAAATGTGATAAATTTTTTGTCAGCCCTTCACCCGGGAATATCGACAAGGACCCTGTTCAGCAAGCCGGGAGCGTTCCTGGAGATGGGAGAGAGAGCTCGTCAACAAGGTTCTAGCCAAGTGTTGCACCTATACTTATATTTTTTGATGTTGATTTTGCTTAGATGCCGCCCGACAATCCCAAACTTTTGAGAGGGTGTTCTCGGACGGTTTCCCGGCATGTATTCAGCCAATCGCGGCCATGGCCAATTCAATTTGACCACCAAAGGAGCGGGATATGCCCAGACAAGAAATCGAGCTCCCCTATCGCATCGACTATCTTTCTATTCTGGATGAACAGGGGAAAGTGGATCAAGATCTGGAACCGGATGTGGACAAGGACTTTTTACTCAAACTGCACCGCGGCATGCTGCTGGGGCGCAGGTTTGATGAACGATTACTGCAGTTGCAGCGTCAGGGCCGCATGGGTACCTTTGCTCCCATCACCGGCCAGGAAGCGGCGCAAATTGGAGCCGTAGCGGCGCTGGAAGATTCCGACTGGCTGGTGCCGTCTTTTCGTGAAATGGCAGCGGAAATATGGCGGGGTAAGACAATGGAGAATGTGATCCTGCTCTATGCCGGCTATAACGAAGGCGGTGCAATCCCCGATGGCCTGAACAATCTGCCCATAGCCATTCCGGTCGGAACGCAGACGCTGCATGCCGCCGGTATTGCTTATGCCATGAAGTATCGTCAAGAGAAGCACGTGGCTATGGTGTTTTTTGGAGACGGCGCCACGTCCGAGGGAGATTTTCACGAAGCACTCAATTTTGCCGGTGTATTTCAGGTCCCCGTCGTATTTGTGTGCCAAAACAACCACTGGGCCATTTCGATTCCGCGATCCAAACAGACGCGCTCCAAAACTCTCGCTCAAAAAGCTCTGGCCTATGGAGTGCCCGGCATTCAGGTGGATGGAAACGACGTCCTGGCTGTCTACTCAGCAGCCCGGGAAGCCGTCGAGCGAGCCAGATCGGGTGACGGGCCGAGCATGATCGAATGCGTCACCTACCGCATGTCGGTGCACACCACTGCCGACGATCCCAAGCGCTATCGCAGGGAAGAAGATGTGGAAGGCTGGGTCGCAAAGGACCCCATCACGCGATTCGAGAAGTACCTCAAGAGCAGGAAGATATTCACGGATAAGAAGATCGAAGCCATCGAAGCTGAAATCAAGCAGGAGATCAAGGAAGCCGTCGAGCGGTCAGAAAAGAAAATGGAAGAGCTGGGCGATCCTCTCCTCATGTTCGACCACGTCTTTGCAGAGCTACCCCCTTATTTGCGGGAACAGCATGAAGAGCTCCGCAAGGAATTACGGCAAGACAGCACCTAGCGCGCTCCATCACGACCGAAGAGAGCAAAAGGAGTGAGACCGATATGGCGAAGATGACTATGGTCCAGGCCATCAATCTGGCTTTGAAGCAGGAGATGGAAAAGGATGACAATGTGGTGGTGTTGGGCGAGGATGTCGGCGTGGACGGCGGTGTGTTCAGGGTCACTGAGGGATTATTCGAGCAGTTCGGCGAAAATCGGGTCATGGATACTCCCCTGGCCGAAGCCGGCATAATCGGCTTTTCCATTGGCATGGCCCTGTACGGCTTGAAACCGGTCTGCGAGATTCAGTTTTCCGGATTCACCTACCTCGGCTTTCACCAGTTGGAATCGCATGCGGCACGGTTGCGAGGACGTTCGGCGGGGCGTTTTACCGTACCTATGGTGCTGCGCGCTCCTTACGGCGGGGGAGTGAGAGCTCTGGAACATCACTCGGAGAGCCGTGAGGCCTATTTTGCCCACACCCCGGGTCTCAAAATGGTGATTCCGTCCAGCCCGCGCAATGCGCGAGCGCTCCTTGTCAGTGCCATACGCGACCCGGATCCGGTCGTTTATTTCGAGCCCAAGGCCTTATACCGGGCCTTTCGCGAAGAAGTGCCCGAGGACGAAGAGACCATGGAGCTCGGACGCTCGCGCATCGCTCGCGAGGGAAAAGACATCACTCTGATTTCTTACGGAGCTATGCTGCATGAGACCATGCAGGCGGCTTCCGCATTGCACCAAAAGCAGGGGATTGAAGCCGAGGTGATCGACCTGATGACCATTGCTCCTCTGGACGATGCTCTGTTTATCGAGTCCGCCCGCAAAACGGGCAGAGTGGTCGTCATTCACGAAGCCCCGCGCAGCTTTGGGCCGGGGGCCGAGGTGGCGGTCCGGCTGGTCGAGAAATCCTTCCTCTACCTGGAAGCCCCCATTCGCAGAGTGACCGGATTTGACCTGGTCATCCCGCTGTTCCAGAGGGAAAAAGCTTATCTTCCCGGTGTCGACCGGATCGTTCGAGCCGTCCGCGAAACACTCGATTTCTGATGTTCTCAAAGGAGTCGCCATGCCAAGAGAATTCAAGCTTCCTGATTTGGGAGAGGGCATTCATGAAGGAGAAGTCGTTGAAGTTCTGGTGTCGGTAGGAGACGCAGTTGAAGACGGCTCACCCGTCATGATCATTGAAACGGACAAGGCGGAAACCGAAATCCCCTCGCCTGTCAACGGCGTTGTCAAACAGATCAACGTGAAGGCGGGTGACATCGTCAAGGTAGGCGATGTGCTCATGGTTTTCACGGAAGCGGGGGAGGCGGATGCCAAAGGGGAGGCAAGGCCGGCCGGAGAGGAAACAAAACAGGAGGGTGCGGTCGAGGAAAAGGCGGCGCAACCGGAAAAGGAAGTAGAAGAGGAAGAAGGACAGAGAGAAGAAACGGCAGAGCAGCCCGGAGCCAAAGGATCGAAACCGGGACCGGTTCCAGCGGCTCCTTCCACACGGCGTCTGGCGCGCGAACTGGGGGTCGATCTGCATTCCGTAACGGCGAGCGGCCCGGGCGGCAGGGTGACGGCGGAGGACGTGCGCGCCTTTGCCGCAAGGGGCCAGCGCCCTCGGGAAGCACCCGCCGAGACTCCATCGACCCAAAGGGAACCCGCCGCCCCGCCGTCTCCGACCGAATCCGGACCCCTCCCCGACTTCACTCAATGGGGGCCGGTCGAGCGTCAGCCGCTGCGTTCCGTGCGTCGTGCCACGGCCAAGCGCATGGCCCAATCCTGGTCACAAATCCCCCATGTCACCCACGCGGATGAAGCCGACATTACCGGGCTGGAAGCCTTTCGTCGCAAACACAAGCAAGAAGTGGCTGCCCGCGGAGGGTCTCTCAGCCTGACGGTGTTTGCCCTGAAAGCGGCGGTGGCTGCCTTGAAAATGTTCCCACGTTTCAATGCCAGTCTCGATAGCGAAAAGGAAGAGATCATCCTCAAAAATTATTACCACATTGGAGTGGCAGTGGATACCGACAAGGGGCTGATCGTCCCTTCCATTCGCGATGTGGATCGCAAGAGCATTTTCCAGCTTGCCAGGGAACTGGATGAGCTGCTTGCCCGCGCACGTGAAGGAAAAGTCGATCGCGAAGACATGGTCGGAGGCACATTCACCATTACCAACGTGGGCCCATTGGGCGGCACCGGTTTCACTCCCATCATCAATTACCCGCAAGTCGCCATTCTGGGACTGGCAAAAGCGCGCTACCGGCCGGTGGTCATGGGTGAGGAAGGGGCATTCAAAATCGTTCCGCGACTCATCCTGCCGCTGATCGTGGGGTTTGACCACAGAGTGCTGGACGGAGCGGACGCGGCCCGCTTTATCAACACAATCATCTCCGCCCTGCATGACCCCGAACAGCTGCTCATGACAATGTGACAGGAGGATGACGCATTATGGTGATGGGAGAATTCACGCAGGAAGCGCAGGTGCTCGTCATCGGGGCTGGGCCGGGAGGCTATGCGGCCGCTTTCCGAGCCGCTGATCTTGGCCTTGAAGTCACCCTGGTGGATATCGCTGAACGACCCGGCGGAGTGTGCCTTTTTCGCGGCTGCATCCCGTCGAAGACCCTGCTGTACGTCTCAGAGTTGATCCACGATGCCGGGCGTGCCACAGAGATGGGAGTCGAGTTTTGCAAACCTGAGATCGATTTGGCCAGACTGCGCGCCTGGAAGAACGATGTCATCGACAAGTTGGCCAACGGCCTGACTCATTTGAGCAAGAAACGGGGTGTTCAGTTGATTCAAGGGCGGGTCAAGTTTGAAAGTTCTGAAATGGCCCGCCTGTATGATTCAAGCTCAGAAATCACGCACATCAAATTTCGTCACGCCGTCATCGCCACCGGGTCCAGCGCGACCGCCCTGCCCGGGGTTGAATTCAAACAAGACGGCCGTATCATGAGCTCGACCGGAGCACTGGAGCTCAGGGATATTCCGGACACGCTGCTGATCATCGGCGGCGGCTATGTCGGCGTCGAACTCGGTTCCGTCTATGCGACTCTTGGCAGCGAGGTGACCCTGGTGGAATGGCACTCCAGATTGATGTCGGGAGCCGATGGAGACCTGGTCGATCCGTTGGCCAGGAAACTGGACGGCTTGTTTCACGCCATCCATTACCAAACCAAAGCGGTTCACTTTGAAGAGCATGAAGACCATGTCGAGGTGGAGCTCCAAGGAACGGCTGCGGAAACCCGGCAAAAATTCGACCGGGTGCTCATAGCCATCGGCCGCCGACCCAATTCTACCAATCTGGGCCTGGAGAATACCCGAGTGCAATGGAATGACGGGGGGTTCATCATGGTTGACGAAAAGCAGCAGACCGGCGATTCAAAAATCCTCGCCATAGGTGACGTGACAGGTGGTGCAATGCTGGCTCACAAAGCCATGTACGAAGGTAAGATTGCCGCCGAAGTGATCGCCGGCCATCCTGCGGCTTTCGACGCGCAAGCTATCCCCGCCGTGGTCTTTACCGATCCTCAGATCGCCTGGTGCGGATTAACGGAAGAGGAAGCCGGACAACAAAATCGCCCGGTTAAAGTGACGCGATTCCCCTGGTCGGCCTCGGGTCGAGCCGCCTCCATGGGGGTCTCGGCAGGGATGACCAAAATCATCATCGATCCGGAGACGCAAAGGGTGTTGGGAGTTGGCATTGTGGGAAGGGAAGCCGGCGAAATGATCTCCGAGGGAGTACTGGCAGTCGAAATGGGGGCGCTGGCCGAGGACCTGGCTCTGAGCATTCATCCCCACCCGACCCTTTCCGAGAGCGAGGAAGAGGCGGCGGAAGCATTCCTCGGCAGTTCAACTCATATATTGCCGTCACAACACAAACAAAGGTAGTTGTGAAAATCCTCAAGCCAAAACCGTCATGCAAGCCCTGCTGAATGGAGAACCTCTGGAAGCTCGGTGGCTCGGCACCATGGACTACCAGGTCGCGCGCCGCCTGCAGGAAACACTTGCCCTGGATCGCGCCGCCGGCCTGATTCCAGACACTTTGCTCCTGCTGGAGCACCCGCACACCATAACGCTCGGCCGTCGCGCCAGAGAAGAACATGTACTGTTCAGCCGGGAGCAGTTGCGTGAGGAAGGAATTGCGGTTTACCACACCGATCGCGGAGGTGATGTCACATATCACGGACCCGGCCAGCTGGTGGGTTACCCGGTGTTCAATCTGCGCAACCGCACCGGCCGGGTCGGTCGGTACTTGAGGGATCTCGAACGGATGCTCATCAGCACCCTGGCAACTTTCGGAATGGCAGCCCAGGCCATGGAAGGCTTTACAGGAGTGTGGATCGACCGCAAAAAAATCGCCGCCATCGGAATCCGGGTTGATTCCAGGGGAATCACCGGGCACGGATTTGCCCTTAACGTGGCAACGGACCTGGGGTATTTTAATAAAATTGTCCCCTGCGGCATAGCAGATAAAGGAGTGACCAGCATGCAGCAGTTGCTGGGGAAGCCTGTACCGTTGCCCGAGGTGGCCCATCGAGTGGCGACGGCATGGGCCGCCATTTTCGGACAGTCTGCAGAGGGTCAGGACTGTCCAGAGACACCCCGGCATGATGAGGTTCGACGATGACAACCAACACTATTTCCCGGGAGCCACATGGCGATTCTCTCCCCAAGCCTGCCTGGATCAGGGTGAAACTGCCTGCGGGAGAAACCTGTGCACAGCTCAAGGCTTTGATTCACAGCAAGTCGTTGCACACCGTGTGCGAAGCGGCCCGCTGTCCCAACATGGCCGAGTGCTGGGGGTGCGGCACGGCCACGTTTATGATTCTCGGGGACGTGTGCACACGCGACTGCCGTTTTTGTGCGGTCAAACACGGTCCGGTTGATACCCCCGTCAATGCCTCATTCGAGCCGCTCCAGGTAGCACAGGCAGTTGCTTCCATGGGGTTGCGCCACGCGGTCATCACTTCCGTCACCCGGGATGATCTGGCGGATGGCGGAGCGGCCGTCTTCGCAGAAACGGTCCGGCGCGTGCGGGAACACGCTCCAGCCTGCACCGTCGAATTGCTGGTCCCGGATTTCCAAGGTAACGACGCTGCGCTGACAACGGTGCTCGAAGCATGTCCGGAAATCCTGGGGCACAACCTCGAAACGGTACCGAGACTATATCCGATTGCACGGCCGCAAGCCGATTACCAACGGTCCCTGCGGTTGCTGCAGTCGGCTAAATCAATAGACCCGGATGTCGCAACCAAGTCGGGCATAATGGTCGGCTTGGGAGAAACCTGGGAGGAAGTGCTCACGGTCATGTGCGATTTGCGCCGAATGAATTGCGATATTCTTACCATCGGCCAATATCTGAGCCCTTCCAAAGCTCATGTGCGGGTGCAGCGATACTATACGCCGGCTGAATTTGCGACCCTCAAACGGATTGGCCGTCGAACCGGCTTTTCTCACGTGGAATCCGGCCCCTTGGTGCGCAGTTCGTATCATGCCGAATCCCAGGCCAGAAAAAGTATCATAGCAAAACATAGAGGTGAAGAATGCATAATTTAGTCATTGTCTCCAACAGGGGACCCTACGGATTTACCGAACAGGTCTTGACCGATGCCGAACAGGCACTGCGCAAAGGTGTGCTGCCCAATCGGCCCAAATTTGGCGAGGGTGGACTCGTGCAGGCGATGGCCGGCCTGTTAAAGCCCGGCAGATGGAACCCCATATGGGTGGGGGCGTCCATGGGCGACAAAGACTCCGATGTGGCAAACGGCCATTACTCCCATTTGTTCGACAAGCTGTACCAGGAAAAAATCGCTCCGGAACATTTCCCGCACATCGATATTCTTCCCGATAAACGAATTCGTTTCACATTCAAAGAATATGACTTCAACATGCGCTTCGTATTCTTCGATACCGAGCATATGCACAGTTATTACAGCAAGTTTGCCAATGGCTTTCTATGGCCGCTCATGCACCTGACCAGAGAGCCGCTGTTTTACAAAATAAAGCGCGAATTTCCCAAACCGAGCTTTGAAAAGAGTGATTTTCTGCAGTACATGAGCAGCAGTGTCACCTTTGCCAACACGACTTTTGACGAAACCAGAAGAAACAGAAAACTGTGGCAGAAAGGCGACGACTTTGTGGTCTGGATTCAGGATTATCATCTCATGCAGGTGGCCGATGTCTACAAGACGCTGCTGGTCGAGGAAGGATTTTCCTGCGACGACAAGCAACGAATTCACGTCGGCCAGTTCATCCATACACCGTTCTTTAACATCCACGACATCCAGGGCCTCATCCGCGAAGACAAGAGAAACCGGCTCAAGGCCGAGCGATTTGACCCCTTCCCGGAAAGTGTCGAACAGGTCTTGAAACGGCTCACGTGGGGCATGCTGGCCAATGACTTCATAGGATTTCACACCAAGGAATACTGCGACAACTATCTGGCTGCGTTGCAGGAATGGTTCCCGGTCGATATCCGGATTGCCCAACAATTTTACGAAATAAGCCATTCAAACGGTGTCACCACGGTGGGCGCTTTTCCCATCGGCCTGGACGTCGATCGCATCATGGGCGAAATCGCACCGGACAAACGCCTCGGTTATGTCTGGCAAGACCACGACCTGCTTGCTCAAATCATTGAAGACAAGGGCCGGGGACGATACGTCTTCGGAGGTCTCGAGAGGAGAGACTACACCAAGGGGCTGATCGAAAGGCTCAAGATTTTTCAGCATACGCTGGCAATTCTCAGGGAGGCGCCCAAGAACAAGGAAGCAGACCGAAGGGACGCCCGACTTTACCAAGTGACCTCCCCCAGCCGCCTTGCCAACCCGGCCTACCAGAAGCTGAGCGACATGATGGAAAGGGAAGTGATCGAGGCAAACCGGAGAATGGCTCGCGAGATCGAGCCCATCATTCACATAGACAAGGGTGTACCGCCTCCAGAAAATTACAGATTTCTTCGAGAAACCGATGTCATGCTGGTGACCCCATCGGAAGACGGCATGAACCTCGTCGCCATGGAATACATCTTGTCGCAAAAATTCAAGGGAGCCGAGGAGCGCGGGCTGCTGGTGCTCGGCAACAGCGGCGCCGCACGAATATTCAAGAGCAGAGGGTTTGGCGAACAGGACGGCATCATTTACGTCAACGCCGCCAAAGCGAAGAGCGCCGGCGGCAAAGTGGCCGAAGCTCTATTGAATGGAGCCCGCTTATCCGAGCGGATCATCCGCTATGTTGAAACCGAATGCCGCGTCGATGATTGGGCGCAAAACAATATGGAAGCCATCCTCAACAGCAGGAAGGGAGATTGAGCGGCAGAATTCAAAAGGCCGTCCGCAGGTGGTGCTGTCCTCTCCCCACCCGCCTCTCTTGGAGGGAGAGGGGGCTTGGGCATGGGAGCTAACGTGATTCCTTGGGCAGAAAGACGCTGAAAACCGAGCCCTTACCCAGTTCGCTCGCCACGTGGACACGTCCGCCATGCCCTTCGACGATGGCCTTGACGGTTGCCAGCCCTATCCCGTAGCCGTCTCTTTTGTCGCCGTCCAGGCCACGATGGAAAAGGTCAAAAATATACGGCAGCTCTCTGGCATCTATCCCGACCCCCTCGTCACTCACTCTAATCACCACTTCTTCTTCTGTTTCGGAAGAACTGATCTGGACGTTGCCCTGCTCTTTGGAATACTTCAGGGCATTGTCCAGGAGATTGGTGAAGACCCGACGCAGCCGATTGACATCGGCATTGATGATGGGCAGGGGATCTTCAATTTTGAGCTCCATGGTCAGGCCCTTGGACGCAGCCCTGACCTGATAGGTTTCGTACAGCTCCATGAGCTCCTTATCCAGCGAAACAGCGCGAAAGTTGAGTTTGAGCCTGCCGGTTTCCAAACGGGAAAACTCGAGAAAATCATCCACCAGGGTTTCCAGCTTGGCCGCTTCCGTATTGATAATTCTCAGATATTCTTGTTTCTTCTGTTCATCCAGTGTGTCCGATTTCTTCAAGAGCCGCAGTCCAAGGCCGTGGATACCCGTGAGAGAAGACCTCATGTCATGGGCAAACATTGAGACAATGTTGGCTTTTTCACGTTCCAGAGCTTTCAGCGGAGAAATGTCGGTGATGACCGCGAAAGCGCCTCGGTAGTCACCGTGCGCATTGAAAATGGGCACTGCGGAAACCAGGCTGGCTCTTTTTTCGCCCCCTTTCCCCTGCCATGTCGCCTCATAGGAGCAAACATCTCCCTTTGTTGTCCTGACCATTTGATCACACAGCATGCTCAATTGGGATTCATCAATGAATTCCTGCAGCCGGTGTCCGACTATCTCACTGCGCTCGCGCCCGAACATCTCGCACAGCTTGTCGTTCACATAGGTGATAACACCCTCTTCGTTTTCCACCACGAGCCCTTCCTCCATGGTCTCTACCAGCTCCCGGTAGCGCTGCTCGCTTTCGCGCAACGCCGCCTGCACCCGCTTGCGCTCCTTGATCTCCCTCTCCAGTTCCTGCACCTTTTCTCTCAGTTCATGCGATTGCGCGACCAAAAGTTCCTCCCGCTCCTGGTAATAATCAACTTTTTCTTTGAGCTCCGTAGGAGAGACCCTCAGGTTGGCGAGAATTTCAGCGTACATTTTGGATAGATCCCGTCGTTCGCGCGGAGTGAACAGCGTTCCCTGCTGCATGGTGCGGTGCGCGGAAGCGGCACCGATGGAACCCGCCAGGTACCTCTCAACCGCGCTCTGCAGATCCACCAGTTCCGCTATGGTTATTTTGCTGCGACTGTCGAGGTCGGTTTCCACTATGGATTTCGTGACAATTGCCTGCGCCTCGGGCCCGGCAAAAAACTGGCCGAGCAGTTGTTCAATCTCTGCCCTCTTCTCCCGCAAATCGATATATGCCTCCCCATATCGAGCCATTCGCAGGGTGGGCGCTGCGTTCAGCACTCCGACAAAATCTTCCGTCAAACTCTTTTCTTCTTCGCTCTGAGCAAAATACAGGGAACCCAGCACAAACAGCCCGATATTCAGCACCATGCTCCAAACCAGGGTGTGACTCAAGGGATCCAGCCCGGTCAGCCCCAACAGCTGTTCCGGATGCAATAGCCGGAGGCCCCACGGCCCCTGCTCCAAAAGGGATGCAGACATCCACCCGTTGCGCACAAAAGACGGCAGCAACTGAGTGTAGCACCACACCATGAAACCGGCACCCAAGCCAAGCATGGCTCCCGCCTTGTTTGCTTTACGCCAAAAAATCCCGCCGAGAACCGCGGGAGCAAACTGCAGGACGGCGGCAAATGAAATGAGTCCTATGCTGACCAGCATATACGGCTGAAAGATCCACCGTTCGAACCCGTAGCCGAGTACTATCAAGCACGCCACGGCGACCCAGCGGCAACGCAGCAGATGACGCTTCAAGAAGCTCAGCCATTGCAGCCGCTCGACCAGCGGCAGCAAGAGGTGGTTGGTCATCATGGTGGCCAATGTCACCGACGTGATCATAATCATCCCGGCCGCCGCGGAGTAACCTCCAATGAAAACCAACAAGGTCAGCCACGGTTTTAGATGACGCATGGGCAGCAACAGAACGAATCGATCAGCTTCCTCGATCCCGTAGCCCTGAAGCAATCCCACCACAGCAATGGGAAGCACGAAAATATTGATCAACAGCATATACAGAGGGAAAAGCCACATGGCCGTGAGGATGTGCCGTTCGTTTGAGTTTTCCACCACCGCCACGTGAAACTGTCGAGGAAGCAACATGATGGCAGCCATTGACAGGATGAAATAACTCATCCAGGTGAAATACTCCGAAGCACCACCTCCCCAGGAGTTGATTCCATCCTGGATGGAATTCTCCGAGAATCGCTGGAAAATGTCGGAAAATCCACCGTAGAGAAAAAATGTCACAAAAATTCCCGCCGCCATAAAGGCAATCAGCTTGACCAGACACTCGACAGCCAGGGCCATAACCATCCCCTCATGCCGCTCAGTCGGGTCCAAACGCCTGACGCCGAGGACGATCGTGAACAGGGCGAGCAGGATAACCGTTATTGAGCCGAAGTTGGCGCTGAACCACGACGTCTGAGCGGCCTGCATCGGCGCACTGCCGGCAGCCGCTGAAGTGACGGTGGCAAAAGACGATAGAATTGCTTTCAACTGCAGCGCAATGTAAGGCAGAATCCCGACCAGGGCCATGATAGAAACGATGGCGGCAAGCGGTTGCGACCTGCCGTAGCGGGCTGAGATAAAATCCGCTATGCTGGTGATGCGATGGGTATTCTTGAGTCGCACCAGCTTGCGCAGAATAATCCACCACAGAGAGACAACCACTGTCGGGCCGAGATAGATCGGCAGGAACAGCATTCCTGAAGTGGCGGCTTTACCGACACTTCCATAGTAGGTCCAGGCGGTGCAGTAGACGGCCAGAGAAAGAGAGTAGACAACGGGATTGTTGGCGGGGCTCCTGCCTGTTTCTGAACGCCTCTCGACCCACAACGCGATCATAATCAGCAGCCCCATGTACAGGCAAATGGAGGTGAGAACAACAACTGGGTTTAGCATTCATAGTCCTTATCAAACGCCGTCTGTTCTCAGGTAACCTATACAAATAATGATCAAAACAAGGATAAATATGGCCCACATCAAAAACAGGTAGAGGAAAATATCCTCCAGGGTTTGCAGATCGAACAACCCCAGCAGCGGCCAGTTAAACAAAATAAACCCCAGCCAGGAAACCAGCAGCAGAAGCTCTGAATGCTTTAACAGCCGACGGATTCTGTTCACAAACCAGCCTCCTCGCGCAAAGTCTTCAGGTTTTCGATGAGTTCCTGTATGAAAGAGATGTCCCCACCCGCTATGGAAATTGAGTTATCAACCAAAGCTTTATGTTATTCTATTGGCTGCAGTGAATTTGGTCAACGGCAATTAAGGTTAGCATAAGTGTTTGATCAATCGCTTACATTTGCTGACAAAAGGGTCGAGATGACACACAAACCGATAGATATCCTCATCGCTGTCGACGGCTCGGAGAACTCCTTTGACGCGGTTCGCTATGTGGGACGTCTTCTGCCCGGCGGCAGAACTCGTGTGACTCTTTTCCATGTCTTCAATCCCGTTCCCGACAGCCTGTGGGAGCTCAACAGCACATCCAAAGAATCCGTTTCGACCGGTGAACTCACCTCCTGGAGAAAACTCTACAGGAGCTCGATCCAAGACTTCATGCAACGGTCCGGAAAAACTCTTCTGGAATGCGGATACAGTACCGACAATATTGTCATCGCGATCCAGGACTTGACCACCGGGGTAGCCAGGGATATCGCGGAAAAGGTAAACGAAGGATTCGACGCCTTGGTGTTGGGACGCAGGGGCCTGGGGCAATTGAAAGGTCTGATTTTCGGAAGTGTCACCAATAAACTCATCAACCACCTCAAACAGGTAACCGTTTGGGTGGTGGGCAACAGCCCCGGTACGGAGAGAATTTTGGCTGGAGTAGACGGATCGGAAAGTGCCATGCTCGCAGTCAACTACCTGGGTCATATCTTTGCCGAGCATCTTCCGGAGTTGCTTATGCTGTACGTCACCCTCGGTCTGGACGCTGCCGGCGAGCGGTCCTTCCCGCCCCAGGCAGGCGGGCGCGACCTTCTGCACCTGGCCAAGGAGCAGCTGCATCAGGCACAAGCCAGCATGCAGTTGCACTTCAAAGAGTGCATCGACAAGCTCGCCGCGCAAGGTGCAGATCCAGGCCGCATCAAGACGCGGATTGTCCCGGGAGTCTACAGCCAGGCGGGTGCCATATTCGGAGAGGCACTGACGGGCGATTACGGCACCATCGTGCTTGGTAGACGCGGCCTTTCTCGAGTGGAAGAATTCACCATGGGAAGCATCAGCAGCAAGGTACTGCAGTTGGCGGAAGAAATGGCCGTTTGGATTGTTCAATGAAAGAGCGGGCCAAGACAAAATCGATCATCGTTGGCCTGCTTATTGTTTTTCCCGTCGTACTGGATCACCGGCCGACCAATGATTAAAGTGCTGTCATGTATGAAAGGAGGTGAGCCATTATGGCACAGCAAACGGTAGCAAAGAATCAGGATAAAGTGGTCAACGGCGTGAATGTGACTCAGTTGTTCAATACCATCGATGCGGTCAAGGCAGATTCCGCGATCGCCAAATTTAAGTTTCGCGTCACAAACCAATGGATCAACGGCGGCCACAACCGCACAACCATTACCGATTTTTATGGGGCCAAACAGGAACATCGCCATACCGAACCTTTCGAATTGGACGAGGACGAACCTCAGGTGCTGTTGGGCGAAGATTTGGGCCCGAATCCGGTGGAATACCTGTTGACCGGATTAGCAGGGTGTCTCACATCGTCTCTGATCTATCACTCAGCCGCCAAAGGAATCGCTATACGAGGCGTACAATCCCGTTTGGAAGGGGACTTGGACCTGCGAGGCTTCCTTGGATTATCGAAGGATGTCAAAATGGGCTATGAAAACATTCGAGTCTATTTCAAAATCGATGCCGATGTCTCCGATGAACAAAAGGAGGAATTGATCCGCATGGCACAAAAGTACTCTCCCGTGTTTAACACGGTGTCAAATCCCACCGCGGTCACCGTAGAACTGGATAAACAATAGCACAACAGAGAAAGAAAGTCGGCAGCCCGTGAACAAGCTCACCTTTTCACGGGCTGCTCTCGTTTGGCCTTTCAGCGTGCCCCACATCGGTAAGCGCTACTGGCGCGAGACCATCCGTGACCATTCCTCAAGAAGAATTCACCCCGGAGATTGCGCGATTTCATCCGCAACCATCTGTCACGCCGAGGAAATTCCGGCGGCCAACCACGCCCTACAGACACGGTTTGCCTGTCAAATTTCCCCGTGCCCGACTCTATGGCAAATGTCGCAGCCTGTTGAAATGTTCGCTAATCGGTCTTAATTTATAAGGAGATTGTTTATTTACTCGGCAACGATAAACCCATCACCTTAAAGGCTCCAGGGAGCCGCCCGATTAGAAAGGATAACTTCACCAATGGCTATCGGAATCGAGAGGGCCGGCACACAGAAAAAAGCGAAAGATAACCTGCCAGGACGTAAAAAACCAAACGCTTTGGCATTCCACAAGGCAAGACCACGCTCCTTTGATACCCTCGGGCTTTATCTCAAGGATATCAAAGGCTACCCTCTGCTTACCCGCGGTGAAGAAAAGACCCTTGCCATACGCTACCGCGAGAAGGGTGACATTGAAGCCGCATACAAGCTTGTCATGTCCAATCTCAGACTGGTGGTCAAGATCGCCATGGACTTCCAGCGCTACTGGACGCAGAATCTCATGGACCTCATTCAGGAAGGCAATGTGGGGCTGATGCACGCCGTGCAAAAATTCGATCCCTACCGCGGCTACAAATTTTCCTACTATTCTTCTTTCTGGATCAAGGCTTACATAATCAAATTCATCATGGACAATTTCAAACTGGTCAAAATAGGCACGACCCAAGCTCAGAGGAAGCTCTTTTTCAATTTGCGCAAGGAAAAGCAAAGGCTCAAGCTGAAAGGCATCAAAGCATCGCCCGAACTGCTGAGTGCACGCCTGGATGTCAAAGAGTCGGAAGTCATCGAAATGGACCAGCGCTTGAATGGACGAGACGTTTCCCTGGATACACCGATCAAAGAGGATTCTACCAACACGCACAAAGACTTTCTTCCGGCAGAGACTCTGCCCGCCGATGAACAGCTGGCCGACAAACAGGCGAGAAGAATGTTGCACAGAGAGCTCATGAGTTTTCGCGAGCAGCTGCACGGAAAAGAGGCGGCCATCTTTGATAACAGGCTGCTCACGGAGGACCGAATGACACTGCAGGAAATCGGTGACCAGTTCGGCGTCAGTCGTGAAAGAATTCGCCAGATAGAAACCCGGGTTAAAGAAAAACTCAAGATTCATCTGGTGGAAGAAGTGAATGATCTGGATATGTTGCAACAAAGCCTTGTCAGTGCTTAGAAGCGATCGCAAAATGTCCCCTCCAGCGTCGCCCCGGCGCCTGCCGGGGTCTGGAAATACTCAGCAGTTCCATTTTTCTGACACCTCGCCAGCATCCCCCCGGAAAACTGGGTCGGCCATGTCGCTCGTGACTTGAGATCGGTGCACAACAGCTTCACATATTGCCCGTGTTATTTCCGTGCAGTTTTGGTCCGGATGCGCTATAAAGCTTCCTCCCCAAAATAACAGGTGTTCACTGTAAGGAGTCTGTGTATGGCAACAACGAGTTACTGGGCGGACAATTATGTGGAGAAGGCGCGAACTGTCGAGGAAGCCGTCAGCCTAATCCGATCGGGACAGCGAGTTTTCATCGGTTCCTCCTGCGGAGAACCGCAATGCCTGGTGCGGGGACTGTCACAAGCAGCGAACAATTTTACCGACCTGGAAATCGTCCGCCTGCTCTCTTTGGAGAGCACCCCACTCACTTTGATCGCAGCCAAGTCAAAAAGCCAGAGCTTAAACATCAGATCGTTCTACCTTGGTTCCGTCAGATCCAAAGAGCTGGCCAAGAATATGCGCTTTCTTACCCCCATCAACCTGTCGGAAGTGCCGCGCCTCTTCAAGAGTCGGTTGCTCCCTCTGCATGTGGCATTGATTCAGGTCAGCCCCCCGGATGATTTCGGCTGGATGAGTCTTGGAGTGTCTGTCGATGTGACCCTGGCCGCCGCCTTTTCCGCCGACCTGGTCATTGCTCAGGTCAATTCCAGGATGCCGCGGGTGCTGGGGCAGGGATTCATTCATGTAAACGATGTGGATGTTATTGTTGAACACGAAGAAGAACTGATCACCATCGGCGCCTTGCCGGAATCGGAGCCGGCCAACATCATCGGCCGGCATATTGCGAACCTGATCGACGATGGATCAACCATCCAGATCAGCCTCGGCACCACGCCCCAGGCAACCCTGTTGGCTTTGTCGGAAAAAAACGATCTGGGGGTTCACTCACAATTCCTCACCAATGACATGATGCACCTGGTCTCTACGGGCGTCATCACCAATCGCAAGAAGGGATTCAATGAAGGCAAACTGGTGGCCAGCATCGCAATCGGCACAACGGAACTGTATGACTTCCTGGATTCCAATCCATCCGTTGAATTTCACTCCTCAGACTATGTGAACGATCCGCGCATCATTTCCCGGCATCACAAAATGGTCTCCATGAACGTCGCCATGGCGGTGGATCTCACCGGCCAGGTCGCCGCCGATGCCCTGCCCTTCAACTATTATTCGGGGGTTTCCGGAACGCTCGATTTCATACGCGGCACAGCACTTTCGCAGGAAGGCAAATCCATTCTGATGCTCATGTCCACCACCAGCGACGGCAAAAAGAGCCGCATTGTCCCTCTGCTGCATGATACCGGGGTGGTGGTCCCCAGAGGCGATGTGCAATACATTGTGACCGAATACGGGGCGGTCAACCTGTTCGGCAAAAGTTACCAGGAAAGAGCCATGGCCATGATCAGTATCGCTCATCCGGATTTCCGTGAAGAGCTGTTCCACGCCGCCAAGAAAATGGGGCTGCTCGGTGCGGAACGTACTTTGAGCGAATCGATCCACGGCATATACCCGGTAAAGCTGGTGGAAACACTGGAAATTGACGGGGAAATGGTGACCATCAGGCCGACCAAACCGGTGGACGAAAGGGCCCTGCAGGAACATTTCTATACCCTCGACAAGCAGGATGTTATTTCCCGTTTCTTCCGCCCCAAGACGAGCTTTTTGAGGACCGACGTGGAAGGGATGTCACGCACCGACTACCAGAAGAATTTGACCCTGGTTGCCGTGGTGGGCGAAGTCGGATTCGAGAGAGTGGTCGGGGTTGGCGAGTATTACCTGGAAGAAGCGAAGAACATGGCGGAAGTGGCCTTTTCCGTCAGCAAAGACTGGCAGGGCAGAGGTCTCGGCAGGATCTTGATCAACAAACTCTCAGAGGCAGCCAGAGAAAACGGCATTGCCGGCCTGTTTGCCTATACATCACCCGAGAACCAGCGCATGATGAAACTGTTCATGACCTTGCCTTACAAGGTGAGGACGGTCATCGAGAATGAGTTGTTCCTCAGTTGCACGTTCGGCGAACCGAGTTGATTTCCACTCGGCCGCTCCCTCCGCCCCGCTCCCGAGCTTCCGAATACGGTCATTGTCGCACCAAACCGAGGTGGTGTTCGGTTTATCCGCAAGGTTGCTGGATGAGTTTATCCCACCCGGACTTCCCATAATACCGGATCGATCCCTTTTCTTTGACTATCGGGAATCCCGCCTCTTCCAACAATTTAACCAGTTCTGAGAACTTCACATTCCTTCTCCACCAAAACGGACTGAACGGCTCAATATCGGCGATAACCGGTGCGCCCGGATTGGTGCTGAGGCGACAACAAGCCTCTGAGCTTGACAAGCCAAAGACTGCGCATCCGGTTGATTGCTGCGTTCGGCCTCGACATTATTCACCGAAATCTGGCGGTTCCCAATTCTTCAAACGGTTAAAATCGTTCTTATCGCTGTAGTGCTTCTTTAAGTTGTTGAGCTGCCCCTCCGTCAACGCTGGTTTCATCTTGCGTGATGTAAGGGGACGCTATGTTGCGCGCTTGTATGGTGCGCCCTTCCAGACAGCTGCCCCGTTTGCGGGCAGCGATGCCGCGCGTCATGGCCGCACGATCTCAAATTCCGGCGTGGAGATTTCCCCCGGCATAGCGTCCCACAGTCTGTTGCAGAAAGCTGCGTTGATCTTGTATCGGCCGGGGGGAATGGTTTCTGGAAGCTGGTATTGAATTCCCAGCATCTCGCCGATGTCAGCAAACTCGGGGCAGTCGCCATCGGTTTGGCGGGCAAAGGACGGCTTGAAATCAGTGACCCATTGCATGCTGCCGTCGCGGTCAACGCGGTTGAGCACGAATTCTCTCTGCACTCCAATGGGAAACGCGGTCATGCGGATGAATCGCAGTGTCACGACGTCGCCCGGTCGATAGCGGTCAAAATCGGTGATCAGGCCGATCAATTTGTTGTCTTTTGAGATATCGGTGCCCACCCCCGAGGTGGTTTCATCCCAGGAGCGCGCAGGTCCCACATCCACGTGAACCAGTTGCCCGTGATAGTAGCCGGTACCCCCAAACCCGAGATCCTTGACATAATTCCACACCCGCTCGGACGGTACTTTGCCGATTTTGATATCAGCGGCCATGCCATACTGATGGAGACTCGCCTTGGCGGCCAGCCTGCCTTTGCTGCGCAGCTTCGTGTTGTATTGCGGGCTCCTCCAGCCCGATACGATTTGTATCCTAGCGCCCGGCTCAAGTCGGTCCTGCAGGAAGTCGATAAACTCAATGAGCCTCAAGGAGATCCTCGAGAGCGGCTCTCCATAAGGAGCTCCAAAAACGCCTTGAATCGCCTTGAGTGCCTCTTCATCATAGGCGCCGCCGGCAGCCCGATAACTGCCATCAAAGGTTGCTCCATTCTTGGGATTGAGCAGGTTGATGCGGCCGTCGCCGCCGTATAAGTAGCGGCTCGCAGACCCGCCGTCCGCCCAGCAAAAAGCGCAGGAAGCAAACAGGCAGGCCATTGAAAGTACCAACCTCTTGAGAACTCGCCATCGGCGCAGGCGCACCAGCAGTCTTTTCATTGAACCTCTCCAGCTGACAACGGAATCGAATCGCACATCCGGCAGAACCACCTGGGGCATCCACCCCCTCCATTTTCACCAAGGGAAACCTCGGTCGTCACCCTGAACTCCTATAACGCATCCCATTTGCAACAACCAACGATTTTTGTTATCAACAGCCATAACTTAGCATATATTGGAGTTTACTGATAGGGCCCTGAACGGTGGCGTAATGATTTTCTTTTGCCGGGGAGTCGAAATGGCTGACAAGAATAAAGTACAGGCGGTGGTTGACTACTTGCGAGCGGAATTCCCACAATCCAACATCGAGGATTGGCCTGTTGCCGCAAACCAGACCCATTTCTTTCGCATCACGGACGAAAAATCATCCTTTCAAACCGAGGTCTTCGAGAGCTTTCTAGCCCAACATGATGCAGCTTCAATTGCCGACAGGCTGCGCAAATTTACCCTTGCGGAACATCTGCGCGAACTTCCGACCCATGTTGTGCTGGTCACCGAGGTTGGTCTCAAGCTTGATTATGAGTGAGTCATGCAGGTCATTCTTGGTTGCACCGACCGTCAGTCAACAGCTTCGCTGGCCATGCCGGGGCAGAAATTGAAAGGGAGTGGGGAAAATCATGATTTCAAGGATCGACCATGTTGCGTTGGCCGTAAGAGATTTCGAAGGGGCGGAAAAGTTTTTTCGATCCGTCCTGGGAGCGATACCTGGAAGTGAAGGTGGTGACGAAGAGCTCAAGTTTTTCTGGAGGATTTTTTCCCTTGGGGATCTCAGCCGACTCGAGATTTTGACGCCGACCCGTGAAGGGAGCTTCCTTGACAACTTTCTCAGACGCAGCGGCCAGGGTGGAGTGCACCACATCACCCTGCAGACGCCAAGCCTGGCCGCGGCCATGGAGTCCCTGCAACGTCTGGGCATCCCTTATTTCGGCCACAAAGAACATGGTGACAAGTGGAAGGAGTTGTTCATCCATCCCAGGGACGCCTTTGGCGTGCTCATTCAAATCGCAGAATTTCGCGCTGACGAGTGGCTCAGTGAATCGGTCAACCTGCCGCAGGGGAAGAAGTGGTCGATCGAAAAGCAGGATGACCGGTTTGTTTTACATTTTGCCCACCCCGGTGGAGGCAGAGTCACCCTTCATTTTGAACGCGGCCAACTGGAGCAAATGCTCAGAGAAATAGGAAAAGTGATGGAGCAAGCGTAACTCGGAGATGCTTGGCAGCGATTATCGCTACCGGAAAGCCAGAGGAGGCCGCAGCTGTGTGGGATCTGCAAGAGTTGAAACGCCACCGGGAAGTCATTGATCAGCTGGACTGGGACATGACACCCGAGAAAGCAGTGGAGACCTATTTGGAATGGGGAACGGGATGGTCCAGAAAAGGCGAATTCGTGCGCTATGACGGTCAAATATCCTATTATTTTGTCATATATGACTGGGAAAAGCCGTTGCGGGTGACCCTGGTACGAAGAGACGTTGAAGGAATGCAGGAAATCGCGGCCATTGATGCGCCCCAGGAGTTGATCCAGGCGGCCATATACCAGGGAGGGAAAAAGCCCGGAGTGGGCGTCTATGCCATCACTGACGAACTGGCCAACTGGCTCAAGAATGCTCTCTACAGCTGATACAAATGAATTTGCCACATGATAATTCGGGCACAACCGAGAGCGACCAGGTGCAGAAGCGCCGCGAAGCTATCCTGGAAGCCATTAGTTTTGCGGCCGAACGGTTTCTGAAAACCGAGCCCTGGCATGCCAACCTGCCCGAGATACTTGAAAGACTCGGGCGTGCCGCCCAGGTCAGCAGAATTTATATTTTGCAAACCGAGACCGATCCGGACGCGCCGCTTTCAAGCGAACAACCCCACCACCCGATTGTGCACGAAATTGTCTTCCCCAGCCAGGAACCATGCACTGAGGGTGTCCATTTGCAGGACCGGCAGACAGCCAGATGGCTGGAATTGATGCGCCAGGGACAGTCTATTCGAGGGCTGGTAAAGGAGTTCCCGGAAGATGAAAAGCAAATTTTGCTCTCCCAGCGAATAAGATCCATTGTCACCGTACCGATACTGGTTGAAGAGAATCTATGGGGGTTCATCGGTTTCGACGAGTGCGCGGTGGAACGCGGCTGGTCAAACATCGAGGTTGACACCCTCAAGACGGCGGCCAATCTTATCGGCGCAGCGATTCAGCGTGAAAAGTCCCAGGCCAAACTGCGTGAGAGCGAGAACAGATATAAAGAATTGGCCGATTTACTGCCGCAGCCGGTTTTTGAAACCGATCTGGAAGGTCGACTCACTTTTGTCAATAAGAGTGCCCTGCAGCATTTTGGTTACACCCAAGCAGATCTTCGTAACGGGTTGAACGTCTGCGACATGTTTGATTCCAAACAGCGCGAGCAAATCAGCGAGGCGATGCGCCGGCTGTTGTTGGGAGAAGGCGTGGGCAGCACCGACTGTCATGCCGTGCGCAAGGATGGCAGCACATTCCCGGTGCTCCTGGAAGTGGCCCCGCTCTGTCGAGCGGGCCTGGCCGTCGGGCTCAGAGGGATCCTCATCGACATCACCGAGCTCAAACAAATGGAAGAAATGCTGAAGCAAAGCGAGCAGCTTTACCGCATGATTTTTAATCACTCGCCGGTGGGGATCATGCAATTTAATCAAGATGGGATCGTTGTCGCCTGCAACGATAAATTCCTGGAAATCCTCGGGCAAGAAAGGGATACGGTAATCGGCGTCAATTTGATAGAATCGGTGCAGGACGATGCACTAAAGCAAGTTGTGCGGACATCCCTGAAGGGGCAGACGGGCTGTTTTGAAGGAACCTATACGCCGCCAACGGGAAACGGGTCGTCCCTCATCAGAACCATATTCAGCCCGATCACATCGGAAAACGGCGATTTCTTGTGCGGCCTCTGCATCGCCGAAGACGTGACCGACCAAAGATGCTCCGAGCAGGCTCTTAGACACAGTGAGGCCCGCTACAAGGCGATTGTCGAAGATCAAACGGAACTGATATCACGCTTCACACCCGACGGGGTGCTCACCTTTGTAAACGACGCCTACTGCCGATACTTCGGCGAAGCCGCAGCGCAATTGATCGGCAACAATTTTTGGCATCATGTCCCGGCGGAAGATCAAGAACGGTTCAAAAAGCACCTGGAGAACCTGAGCTGCGAGAACCAGGTCGCCACCATCGAACATCGGGTGTATTCTTCCTCGGGTGAAATTCGCTGGCAGCAGTGGACCGATCGAGCCATACTCGATGAAGCGGGCAACGTCATAGAAGTGCAGGCGGTGGGCAGAGACATCACCGAGCGCAAGAAGGTCGAAGAGGCGTTGCTCGAGTCGGAGAAGCAAATGAGATACCTGTCCGCACAGATTCTAAAAGCCCAGGAACAGGAACGCCAGAGGATAGCCCGGGATCTGCACGACAGCATCATTCAGTTGTTGGCCACCATAAAGATCAACTTGCGGGCCGGCCTGCGGCGCATAAACTGTGACCGCCATGAGGACACCCGTGAATCGTTCGAGTCCATCGTCGCCATGGTACAGGAAGCCATCGAGGAAGTGCGCAGGGTTTATACCGGTCTGCGCCCTTCTATGCTCGACAACCTGGGCATTCTGGCAACCCTCTCCTGGGCATGCCAGGAATTCCACGAGATGCATGCCGCAATCCGCGTGGAAAAACGCGTCGATATTAGCGAAGAAGAAATTCCAGACACCTTGAAGATCGTCGTCTACAGAATTTTGCAGGAAGCTCTCAATAATATTGCCAAGCATAGCCGTGCAGATCTGGCGGACATTTCGTTGCGCAAAGAGGACAACAAGATCGAGCTGAGCATTAGGGACAATGGCTGTGGATTTGACCTGCAGGAGGTGCTCTCGCAACGGAAACTCAAGCACAGCCTGGGACTCGTGAGCATGAAAGAACGCACCGAGCTCGCCGGGGGATCATTCCTTATCGAATCGGCCCCTGAGCGGGGAACGACCATCACCTGCGTGTGGCCGGCACCCACCTGAAAGACGCCGGCCGGCGGGCATGAGCCACCGGCGGGTGGAATGCGCTGCGGGGAAGGACGATCTGCGTCATGAATGGGATGATCTTTTGACCTGCGGAAGCAGGCAGGAAAACAGCAAGCTCACTCCCGATGCCGCCAGTGCGGCCAGAAAAACAGGCTCTACCCCCTGTGCGATCGCCTGCCGGAAGGCCCCCTGCAATTCCTCCGACATCAAGGCCTGGATGTGCGGCTGAAAAAGACTCTGGATATTCTCGGCGAAGTCTCTCGGAAGGGACTGAAGCAAGGCAGCACCTTGACCCCCGGCCCCCAGCACCGCCATCCCCTCGGCGAGCGACGTCGACACGAGGCTCCCGGCAACACCAATGCCTATAGTGCCGCCCAATGTCCTACTGAATTGATGTGAAGAGGTTGCAACTCCCAGGTCCGATACTTTCAGACTGTTTTGCACCATCAGCAGGGTTCCAAGGGAGACAAATCCCATGCCGAGCCCGGCAATCGCCAGCACAATGGAACAAACCCACAGGGGAGTCGTGGCTGCAAAAATGAGAGGAATACCCGCCCCGGTCATCAGAAGGATCGCTCCAAACAGGCTGAAAGGTTTTTCCCGGGCGCGATTGATCAGTTGTCCACAGACCAGCGCACCGCCGGACCAACCAAGGCTTAACGGAATCATGGCGAGGCCGAGTTGAGCAGGGGTCCTGCCCAAAGCCCCCTGGATGAAGAGGGGCATGTACGCCGACAGGGAAAATATGGCGAAACTGCTGAAAAACGCCGCTCCATTGGCCACACTGAAGCCGCGTATGCGGAAAAATTTCAAATCCAGTATCGGCTCTCTGGCCCTGACTTCCGCCGCCCAGAACAGCACACCGGAGATGACCGCAACAACAAGAATGCCCAAGATTTGTGGAGACATCCAGGCGTAGCTCCGGCCGCCCAACATGAACACAACGAGCAGGGTGAGCACCAGCACGGATAAAGCAGCCGCTCCCAGATAATCGATCGCGACTTCTTGTTTCTTTTCGCGCAGATCAGTCAGGTAGAGCCCTATACCGAGCAGCGCCATGGCGCCCAAAGGAACATTGATATAGAAAATCCAGCGCCATGAAAAATAGGTCACGATAAACCCGCCCAGAGCCGGCCCCAAAACGCTGGCGATACCCCATACAAAGCTGACCAGGCCCATCATTTTGCCGCGCTGAACCGGTGCGGAAAGATCTGCAATCACGATGTAGGCAAGGGCGAAGTTTCCTCCGGCCCCGATTCCTTGCAGGGCACGAAAGAAAATCAGTTGAGTCATGCTGTGGGCGGCCCCGGCCAGCACCGAACTGACGAGAAAAACCGATATGGCGAACAGGTAAAGCTTCCTGCTGCTCAGCAAATCGCACAACTTGCCGAAGACAGGCAGAGAAATGGCTCGGGTGAGAAGATAGGAGGAAAAGACCCAACTATAGAGGTGCAGCCCGCCAAGTTCTGAAACGATGGTGGGCATTGCGGCACCTACCACCAGAGCATCCAGCGCGCCCAGAAAAAGAGCCAGAAGAGCCGCACTGACAACCATCACTCGTTTTTTGCGGCTGCGCATCAACTGGCGCGCTTGGACCTCCTCTGCCGTCAATCGGGCTTCGCCCAGGAAGCTTTCATATGATTTTAAACCCACCACTACTGCAGCATCCGGTTACTGAAAGTGAGCATCGCGCTCAGTCACTCCCGAATTCCCGCACCAGCGCGTCGACCTTGCCGACATAGGCGCCAATGTCGCATTTCCTTTCTAAGCCGGCAGCGGACATATAGCGCACCTTACCGAAAACAGGGCGTTCTTTCCAGGGCCGATCGTGCAGCCCAAAAATCCATGCCACACCGGCATACGAGTTGGCATCGCGACCATCCAGAAAGTATTTGTTGTTGAGGGCCAGAGCGACTTCGAAAGCCTGTTCCGGATCGGCACACCATTCCAGAATCTTCTTGCCCCAGTACATGCGCATGTGATTGTGCATGTAGCCGGTGATGCGCATTTCCTTCATGGCGGCATTCCAATAGGTGTCATGGGTCGCGGCGTTTTCCAACTGTTCCCTGCCGTAGAGGAATTCGCGCTCGTCACCTGCATGTTCGCCAAGGGTCTTGCGGCACCATTCCGGGATGCTCGCGAATGAATCGTATTCCCCGGTATAATGAACGAAGTTGCAGGCCAGCTCCCGGCGCACGATGAGCTCCTCCAGGAAGGCGGCACGATTCCCCTCGCCGCCGTGTTCCCATTCTGTCACCTGCATGGCCAGGTAAACGGGCGAAATATGGCCAAAATGCAGGTACATGCTCAGACAGGAATTGGAGTCGGTTTGGGGTTGACCGCGGTTTTCGGAATAGTGAGAAAGTTTTTTCTGCAGGAACGTCTGCAGATGTCTCTTGGCCTGAGCAGTCCCCCCCTGAAAGATGGCATCCACTGGACCGACTGACCGATCCAGCCGCAGGTCATTTAACAAAACATCGGTTTCCTGCAGATTTAAACCGGTAAATGCCAGGTGCAAAGAGCTTCTGGTCAACGGGCGTTCATCGAGACCCACCAGGAACCGATCGACCAGCTTCTCGAGCTTCGGGCGAATGGTACGTGCAGCATATTCGGCCTTCCCCGAAACCGTCTCGACCGGTACAACCACATCCGATTCAACCTGCACCACGCGGCATTCGGCTCTATCAGCAACCTCCCTGCGCCATGCCTTCTGATGGCGCAGGTAACCACGATCACACACAATCAGCGCAGCTTTTCCACCGGCCAGCACGGCAACCTCCGCCGGACTGCCGCGCTTCACCAGCATCTTGATTCTGCGCGCCGCCAGGCTCTCCTGCACATCCTTGAGCCCTTCCAGCAGAAAGCGGTAATGGCGCGCGTTGCCTTCGGGGTAGTTGTCCATCAGCCCGAATACCACGACCAGAGGAAGGTCCAGCTCATTGGCGAGCTCAACGCCGTGTTCCAGGGCATGATTGAATTCAGCCCGCTGAGATTGCTGCATCCAGTAGAGCACATATTCTCCCGCCCTCACCGGACCATCCTTCAACACTTGGATGCGTTCTCCTTGGATGCCTTGTCCTCCCATTGAAGCTCCTTCCGCTACACGTTGAGCCAATCAGAAGCAACGACTGAACAGCGGTTGCGAGGCATACCCCATCCCTTCTCCCAGGAGGCGGTGCGCTTTTGTCCCGTGCGGCAGTTCTGGCAACGGATCACTCCTGCGCAAGGTTGACCACGTCGCTTGCCCAGCTCAGGGCAGCGGACACGTTGGGAAATCCGATGGTACTGGTGAGCAGCATAATGGCGTGGTACACTTCGTCCGCCGTTGCACCGGCGCGCAAGGCCCTCTTTGCATGGCTGTGCACCGCCCCTTCTGAACGAATGGCCGCAGCTGCAGCCAACTGGATGAGCTGCGACTGCTTCTCGTCTATGGGACCCGCCTGCCGCACGGCCTTGCCAAGATCTTCGACCGCTTCGATAAATTCCTTGTGCTTTGCCTTGAGCGTCGTGAACCATTCGGGATATTTCTTCTCTGCCATACCAACCTCCTCACCACAATCTGTGTAGTTGTAATCCATAGTTTCCAAGACTGTGTATCAGTCCGGGCAAGAACCCATTTTTTTTAAACACGGTACTCGTTCGGGTGTTCTGTCTGCCCACCAAGCCTCTTGATTCCAACCCCATTATTATTTAATTATCCAATAGTTTCAAAGAAATCCATAGATCTTTCATAACCTGGGTGTGAAATTGCCGCATTGGCTCGACTGCCTCCCACTGGCGTGGACCTTTGCGCAAGCCCAAGCTGCTTATCAATGTTGAACGGCAAACGCGCCGTCTGGTTTTGCTGGCTGGCGGCGGGCGCGGCACCCACCAGGTTTATGGCAACACATTGGGCATGGCTCGGGCGAGGGGACGTACGATGATGGGGCGACCGTGAAGGGTGGGAAAAAAGTCACGGATCCGCTGAACGCAGGCAGGCGCATTGCGGTTTCGGCAAACGTCAATGCGCATCACTCATGGGAGCTGGTCGATTGTCTCTGGCCACCAGGTAGTTCGGCTTCACCTTAAGGTCGGCTTCCACCCGGGCGGTCGCGTAGTCGGCTCCAACTTTGGTAACCCTGACGTTGCCGACGCGCCGACCACCGTCATCAACCACTATCAGGGAATCGCCGACTGCGATTCCGTCCTTTTCCCCGAAGCCAAAGCTCACTTCACTACCTTCTTTGTGCCTGGTGACCTTGAAAATAGTCGCCAGCCCGCTTTGATTGAGGCGTGCCTCGCGCTGAGACGACAGCCTGAATGAAAAGAGCAGGCAGATCAACAACAGTGGAAACGTGAAGGCTGTCACCGACCAGGGAGGAACTCCCAGGTATCTGCGAAACACAGAGTTAAAACTATTCCGATAAGCCGCTTCATCCTCGAACACGACCACTGTATATTGAGATTCCTCTTCGGATGGCGTCTGCCAGCGCAACAGGGTCTTGAAATGATAAGTGCCGGCCGCTGCCGTTGGGGCCGCATGGACCTTGCCGCGCCACATCCTGCCTCGCCCCTCCACATAATTGACGGTGATGAGGGGAGAATCGGCAACGAAGGTCAGATCCTCGAGGGCTGGAATCCTGTCTGCCGAAAGTTTGCCCGAGGCAAATTCCGTCTCCCCCGGGAAAATGCGACACAGTTCGTCAGGCTCCGTATAACCGGAATAGACCGTATCCAAAACTGATAAGAGGAAGAGAATCCCCAGTATCGCCCCAATTCGACTAAGAATTTGACTCATCTGATGGTCCGATCCGCGCACCCGGTCTGTCACGAATTGACAGCCGCCGATTCAGGTTCAGGGGTGTACATCTTCTTGATCGCGATTCTGCTCGCGATAACCGTGACCAAAGCCAGGGGAATGAAGCTTCTCAGGAAAAAACCCGTCATATCGTCCTGAAAATGATGGCCGAAATAGATGCATCCGGTCAATTCCAAAAGGAGCAGAACATCCATAACGACGACCACAATTCTTTGTCTGAAGTTGAGAGTCTTGCTCATTGTCTTCGCCTGTCCTCTTTGCCGGCAGCCGTACCGACTGATTATCGGCAAGGGAAATGCCCGCTCATGCAACGGGCATTTCCTGCCTCAAGTTTTATGCAAACCCGTTACTTTTTGCGCAGATCCTGTTTGGAAACGTTCATGACCTTGATCGCCACTCGATCCGTCCCCTTCACTTCGTAAGCGATCCGCAAGATATCACCGGGCTCAGGCGTTAGGCCCATTTTTGCGCTGGCAACGTTGTAGCTGGTCACGGTACCCGTTGCCTCACCGTAAGGGTTTTCATCCGTGAAATTGAGGTTGTATTCTTCGACACTGATCACTTTATCGTCCTGGTTGTAGCTGATACACTTGCCCTGACAGACCTCGGCGGCAGAAGCCAGGGAGGTCAGACAGAAGAGCGCAGCCAGGGTCACACACAGAAAAATCGTTTTTCTTTTCATATGATCAACTCCCTTCAGGCAGCAAATTAGCTTTTATAGGCGGAAGCAGCTTGTTCCCGCAGCTTTTTTTCGCGCAATTCGGCGGCTGCACCCTTGAACATCACCACGCAGATCCATATGGATATGATGCTGATGGTGCCAAGGATCAGGGTGGTTGCAGCCCAGTCCACCTTGTATTGCTTTAAGATAATGGAGATCATGCAGCCGAGGACGGCAAACCCGAAGGCGATGCGTATCCCGTAGCCGCGCGCATATTTGGTGGCTACCGTGCCGATCTGGGCGCCGATGGCCGCGCCGGTGAGCATCACAAACACCGCGACCAACTCGATGCGACCTTTCAATGTGTAGGTGAAAGCGCCGTAGAGACCGGAAATCATGACTTCAAACAGATCGGTACCGACGGCGATGTGGGTCGGGCAACCAATCAGGTAGACCAGCGCGGGCATGCGCAGCAAACCGCCGCCGATTCCCAGGAAACCTGCCAGAACGCCGGTCAAGTAGCTGACGATGATGGGCAGCCAGGCCGAACAGGTGAAGCCGGCGGCCTTGAAGTGCATCATCGGCGGGATATTGATTTTATGCAGCGTCTTGTACCAGGTGATGCCCTCGGTGCCCTTTTCGCCATCGACGATGCCGGCTTTCTTCTTCTTTTCCGCTTTGTAATAATCGTAAAAGACCATTAATGCGATGAGAGCGAGAAACACGACGTAAACCCAGCGCACCACCTTGCCCACCTGGCCGATGCGCTCGAGGTACATGACGATTTGCGCACCGCATTCGATACCGACCATGGTGCCCGCCAGCATCACAAAGCCCAGTTTGTAATCGACATTGCCGAATTTCGAATGGCGCATGGTCGATACCATGGACTTGCCGGCAATGTGGGCGATATCCGTTCCGATTGCGAAAGCCATGGGGAATCCCAGAATATTGAGGCCCGGCGTGACCATCCAGGCACCGCCCATGCCAAAAAATCCACCGATCACTCCGACCGAGAATCCGATCAAAACCAAACCCGGCCAGAAAATTTCCACTCCCGCGATGGGCATGTACATATATAACCAATCCATACTCGTCTCCTTTCAGAAAAAATTGGAGCTTTTCGCCCTAGTGTTCGATGATCTTTCGCGATTTGAGGTCCAACCCGGTCCGCGACATGAAAAAATCCATCACCAGCCCCAGAAAGCATCCGTAAGCTGCCGTGAGGACCACCGCCCAAACGGCGAACAGCAAAATGTTTGTGTTGTAGAGATTGGCAAAATACTTCATGACACCGGTGATGCGCCGGGTATCAGCCACCACTACCAGTTCCGAAGCCTTGCCCCCGGCGGCCAGTGCCATGGCGGGCAATACCAGATAGGCCATCATGCAAAAGCAGAAAATTTTGGAAATTAACGATCTCATAAGTGACTCCTCTTGTTCCTTAATGATTCATCGCAAGGGTTCATCCGACCTCAGCAGTAAAACCAACTCCTCCCATCCTTTCCCTTACTTTGCGTTTGCCACCCGAACACTATCACCCCCTTTTCGTGACTTGAGGCCGCAGCCATTGGGCCTGAGTGTGAGCAAGGGACGTACCAGTGCAGTTGGCACAATTTTGCAAGATAATGTATAACTGATTGTAATATATAACTTTTTATAGATATTAAAAAATCTGAGGGGACAACAGGTTGGGTAAATCCTGCAAGTTTTTGCGCGGCAATTTGACCGTCAGACGAGCCCGAAAGCAATCCGGCAAGGCTACTTTGCACGAAACCGACATTTACCTGCAAGATAGATAATATTATAATTTATTTCATATTGTTAAACGCATGCAGCGGGGATCGGCATGAGGCCGGCAACAACTTTTTACAATCTGTAAAGAATCATGACAGAAAAGCAAGGCCCGACTTCCTAATGATTCTTCCCTAGAAACTTTATCTATTATATTTCAATCAGTTAATCAACATCTACCAAATCAGGGTAATGGCACACCCATTGCTTATCACATTCATCCTGACGGGAATGAGGCGCCATTTTCCTCTGGATCTCAGGCAGATGGCTGAAGCTAATGGAGAAACCGACAGATGAAGCTATGGCGTGATCTAAACGATGGACTCAATTTCTCCTGGCTGGAGAACTCCATTTTCCATTCGTTGCGCATCAGAACGAAGCTGCTCATGGCCCTCATTCCCTCCACGATTCTCATCCTGGTTGCCACCGGCATCGTCACCAACTGGTTTTCAGGCCAATTTCTCAACGAGGCCATCCAGAGGACTGTGCGACTGCAGACGCTTGCCCTGGCGCACGAAGTGGAGACCTTTCTCAACCAGTGCAGGGAAGACGTCCTCACGCTCTCCAGGCAACGTCTGGATGAATACACCCTGCGGCATTTTTTTGCTTCCAGGAAAGAGATCAGGGGATGGGCCTATGCGGAAGCGGCCTACTTGAGCAAGGGTGAGGAGGAATCGGTCTATTTGATCGAGGCGGACGGGGTCTTCAATGCCGTTCCCTCTTCGGAGATTTCTCTCATCAGGCCGGACCCGCGCGAAACCGCCGAAAAGCTGCAGCCGCTGGGTAACAACGGCGTATGGATTTCACCCGTGATAGAAGCAATTTATCCTGTCAAATTGAATTCTCCCTACCGTGCACCCCTCACCAATAAGGTCATACGCTTCACTACTCTGCACTACAACCATGACGGCGTCGTGGACGGGCTCGTCTTGCTGTCTGTCAGCGCTTTGGGACTGCGCGATATCTTGTCGCTGTTCAACTCCCCGCACTCGCCGATTTTTGCCTACATCAGAAGCCCCGAACTGAGGTATTCCTACCTGGTTGACAGTGAGGGATGGATCTGGTTCCAGTCTCGATCCACCCAAACCAAACCCGAATCGTTGTCGACCCATGTGGCGCGCACCGGTTTTTCAGGAACTTTCGGCAAGCCCGGATTGGAATCCGCTTTTCGGCCCCTGCCGCAGCACACGGCATACTGGCAGATGGTAAAGGACATCCAGCAGGGAAAACACGGCATCGTGGCCATGAAAGACGAGGGAGACGAGAAATCCTCGGTAACCGACACCTTTTTTGTGAGTTATGCTCCCATCCAGTTCGTATCCAGTCCCGGTCAGGCCCCCGGTGTTTATGCCGGAGTAGCCTTTGTCGACCGCAGCCGGCTCGGGCTCTGGGCAGGCTATCGGCAGATCGATGTGATATTCGTCATCACGCTTCTCACGACGTTGCTCATTTCGGCCATCATTGTCGCCTTGAGCCGTATCATCACGCGCCCCATTCTACGGCTGGCCGCAGCGGTCAACACCATCCAGGAAACGGGAGAATTCCGACAAATCGAATTGCGCGATCACGACTATGAAACCAGCTTTTTGAAATACTCGATCAACAACATGCTTTCTACCATCACGCAGCAAGTGGCTGAAATTCGCATAAAAGATGAGAAACTGCTGGAATCCACCCAGAGGGAGAGGGCAAAGCTCGAGGATGAAATTCGAACCCTCAAACAGAATTTTCTATTTCAAAACATTCAGGACATCGTCGGACTGGGACCCGTCATCGAATCTCTCAAAACGGATATCCTGAAAGCCGCTTCGGTTGAGGCGGATGTGCTTCTCATCGGCGAAACGGGAACGGGCAAGCAGTTGACCGCGGAAGCTATTCACAAGAATAGTTCGCGCGCCAATCAGCCCTTTGTTTCGGTGAATTGCGGCGCCCTTGATGAAAACCTGTTGCTCGATGAATTGTTCGGCCATGTGAAGGGCGCCTTTACCGAGGCGAAGACCGACCGCAAGGGAGCTTTCCTGGCCGCTGATGGCGGCACCCTTTTCTTGGATGAAATCGGCACCGCCTCCCCTAAAGTCCAGCAGTCGCTGCTGCGGGCCATTGCCATGCGCAAAATTTCGCCTTTGGGCAGCGATCGGGAATTCGATGTGGACGTCCGCGTGATCGCAGCCACCAATGAAGAGCTCAAGGCCATGGTGGAACAGGGCAGGTTCCGGGAAGATTTGTATTACCGGCTGAATGTCATCACCATTCGTTCACCGGCCCTGCGGGATCACAAAGAAGACATCCCCATCCTGGCCGATCACTTTTTGAAGGAAGCGGGCCGCCAGATGAACAAACAGTACATCGGCCTGACCCAGGGGGCTCTGGAAAAGTTGAAAGGGTACCACTGGCCGGGTAACGTGCGTGAACTGAAAAACTGTATCACCCGCGCGGTAGCCATGGCTGAAGGGTCGCTCATTCACACGCAGGACATCGCATTGGATGTGGACGATTCAGCAAACACCGGGAACGGCTCTGCAGAACCCCCCACTGATTCGGCCGTGGGCTTCCCCGCCCAACATCCTCCCCTGCCTCTTGTTGGAGTCCGGTTGAACAAGCGGCAGGAGAAGATTCTTTCTGTTTTGTTGGAAGCCGGTGAGATCAGCCGTTCGGAATATCAACAAATCGTTGGCGATGGACTGCCCACGCGGACTGCTGTGTATGACTTGCAGGACCTGGTCAAAAAGGGAATCGTGCGCAAGGTGGGGCGCGGACCGGCAGTGCGCTACCGCCTCAACAAAATATAGCCCGCGGGCTGGTGCTGCCAAGATCATGCTTTTGGTGTAAATTGGGTTGAGTCACGCGTTTGGCGTGACGAAACCCACCGCCCATTTTGCTGGGTTTTGTACCTCAACCCAGCCTACTTGGAAGCCAAAATCATTTTCTTGAACAGTCTCGGACAATAGGACAGCATAAGGGCTGGGCTATGTGCCGCGCAGGAGCCGAAAAACCTGGCGAGCCCAATGGCGGGGACGTCCATCAAGTGAAGGAGAGCAGTGTATGGCAAGCAGCTGGAATCCTCTGAAATTTCTCAAAAAAAAACCAGCCTCCAGGGGCACGAATCTAGCCGAGATTTTTCAGAAAAAATATGGCAGCTTTAAAGAATTGCTCGACTCCAATTCGGAAATGGGCGCCATCATAGCGGATATCACCAAGAAACTGCAGGGGGAAGACCTGTTCGGCATGTCTTACGTGCGGTCACAAACGGCCCTGGCGGTATTTCATGCGCTGCGTATGATCCGCAGCCTCAATGGGCTTGCCAACAACGAGTATGCAGTTCTTTATCAGGTCCTCGAAGAGATCCGGGGCAATATTCGCCGGGAAATTCGCGAACGGGAAGGTGATCGACCGATTGACGAGCTGGTGCTGCCATACCATGAGATCAACAAAGACACGGTTGACTGGGTGGGGGGCAAGAACGCCAACCTCGGCGAAGTGTTGAATAAGGCGCGGCTGCCGATCCCCGAAGGATTTGCCATAACCACCCGGGCTTACCAGTTTTTTCTCGAAGAAAATGATCTCGTTGACCATATCAACAAGCAAAAAATGGAATTCGATGCGCACAACCCGGAGGAAATTCAGCGTATCAGCGAGGCCATACAGCGTCTCATCCTAACCGCCGAGGTCCCACCCAGGCTCGAACGGGAAATATTGCAGGCGTACGATGCCCTGCTGGAAGAAACAAAACGGCACGGGAGCCATCCGCACAACCTGTGGATGGCCATGAGGAGCAGTGCCGTCGGTGAAGACAGTGAATTGTCCTTTGCCGGTCAGTACGTCTCCATGTTGAACGTCCCCAGAGAAAAATTGAGTTCCACTTACAAGATCATTGTGGCGAGCCTCTACACTCCAAGGGCGATAACCTACCGATACAACAAGGGCATTCGCGATGAAGACGTGGCCATGAGTGTGGCCTGTCTGCGCATGGTGGACTCCATTGCCAGCGGCGTCATGTATTCGCGCCATCCCTTTTATCCGGCCGATGACCATGTGATCATAACCGCCGTGTGGGGGCTGGGCCCCTATGCGGTGGATGGGGTCATCACTCCGGACACCTACCGCGTCGCCAAAGACCCCGAGCCGACAATCATTGAACGCAACATCTCGCATAAGCCGGTGCAGCTGGTGACCGATCCCAAAGGGGGGTTGCAGGAAATTGCCGTACCCGCGGAACGGCAAAATGCGTCCTGCCTGGCTGACCACCAGATCAAGGAATTGGCGAAATACGCCAGGAAACTTGAAGAACACTACGGGGGACCGCAGGATTCCGAATGGACTTTGGATCGGGACGGACGGCTATTGATCCTGCAGTCGCGCCCGTTGCATCTCAAACAATCCTCCCAGGCCCATTTTACCGAGCACGCTCTGGCCCTTGCAGGCGAGACGGTGCTGGTGGAAGGCGGCCAGGCGGCGTGCCCCGGAGTTGGATACGGGATAGCGCATCATATCCATGCGGAGGAGGATCTCTTCGATTTTCCCGAAGGCGGCGTTTTGATCGCCCGCCATTCTTCACCCCAATATGTGGTCGTGATGCCAAAGGCGGCCGCCATCGTCACCGATTCCGGCAGCGTGACCGGGCACATGGCCTCATTAACCCGAGAATTCGAAGTACCCGCCATTCTTGATGCCAAGACCGCCACTCAGGCCATTCCCCACGGGACCGAGATCACCGTCGATGCCTATGGGTGCAAAGTCTATGCGGGCAAAGTTGAAGCCCTCGTTGCAACGGCCGCTCAGCGCCGGCCGTACATGAAAGGCACCCCGGTGTACGAAACCCTCCAGCGGGTATCCCAGTGGATCGTCCCCCTCCACCTGATCAATCCCAAGGCCCCGAATTTCACCCCACGCGGCTGCCAATCGCTGCACGACATCATGCGCTATGTCCATGAAGTTTCCTACGACGCAATGTTCAAAATCAGCGACGTGGTGTCGGGGGGGGAAGGTGCGGCCCTCAAGCTCCAGTCCCCTATTCCGTTGGATCTCTACATCATCGATTTGGGAACGGGTCTGGCGCATGTCAAGCCGGGAGTCACGCGCGTCACCATCGATCAGGTGGCCTCCCTGCCTTTCAGGGCGCTGCTCAAGGGCATGCTGCATGAGGACCTGGCAGCCTTTGAGCCGCGCCCCATAGAATTGAAAGGCTTTTTCTCCGTGATGACTCAGCAAATGCTGGCACCCCCCAATCTCGCCATGGAACGCTTCGGGGACCGCAGCTACGCCATCGTCTCGGACAAATATGTCAATTTCAGCTCGCGGGTCGGCTACCACTATAGCGTGCTCGACAGCTACTGTGGAGACACCGTCAACAAGAACTACATCACCTTTTCCTTTATGGGAGGCGCCGCCGACGAGGTACGGCGCAATCGCCGCGCGCGCCTCATCGCGCACATTCTGCGGGAACTGCACTTCAGTGTCGATGTGGTGGGAGACAGAACGACCGCCCGTTTTCAGAAATACGAGCAGACCCTCACCGAGGAACGGCTCGAGCTGCTGGGGCGACTGCTGCAATTCACCCGCCAGTTGGACATGATCATGAACAACGAACAAAGTGTCGTGGCGCTGGCCAACCGATTCCTGCAGGGCAAATACAAACTGGATTGAGGCCCGTGGTCACCGGGCGTATGCCATCCCAGCGGACTTTCGTCGGGCGTTGGGCTGGCGCCTTGACCATCGAGCCGTTTTCTTATAAGTTGGGCTACTCGCTAAGGTGAGACGTCATCATCCCCGCCCTCAACCAGAGCAAAAGGAGTTAGAACTTGTGGGAGACTTATTTCAGTTTTCGTCCAGTACCTCTTTGAGCAAATTGACCGGGCGCCGGGCGCATAATCTCGAAGAACTGTTGGAGCTCGCAAAGACCTGCTCGGATTCATCCATTTTCTTTCATACGTTCTCAGCCTTCCGAAAAATGCGAGAAGTCCAAGTCCCATACAACAACGACTTTGCCATCTGGATTTCTCAAAATCTGGCGGAAGAAGCCTTATCCGAAAAGCTGACGGCGATCGAACTGGCCGAGCACAACACCATCGCCGGCCTGCGAAAGCGTATCGTCACCATTATTGAGGACTACAAGAAGGAAGCGTCGGAGGCCTTCGAGAGGACCGCAGTTAAGCCTTTCTATCTGTGCGATGCCGTGCGCATCGTCTATCTGACCGACAAGTTCGCCTACAACCTGAAATCTTTTCGCGAGGCGTTGGATTCGATCAGTGTGGACTCCATCTATTATCACTTCATTGAGTCCCGCCTGCAAACGCATCAGTCCACCGACGACTTTTCCCTGTGGATCGAGGAAAGTCTCGACATGCCCCAGTTAGCCGCAAAGATCAGGAACATAGACATGCACATCTACACCTTGGAGGGGCTGCGCAGAAAAATCGCAGCACTCATCGACAGCCATATCTAAGGCATATCCGGAAGGATGACCATGACCCTACCTAGCTTATTCGACTACCGGGACGTTGTAGGAAAGAACGTCGTCGAGGAACTGACCATACTGGCATCATATGTCGGCAACCGCTCGATCAAGATGGTCAATTCCACCGCAGTGGGCGGCGGCGTGGCCGAAATGCTGCACCGGGTGGTGCCCCTGCTCAATGAACTGGGCATACAAACCACCTGGGAAGTCATCAAGGGCGAACCCGATTTCTTTGATATAACCAAATCATTTCACAACGCGCTGCAGGGAAAGCAAGAACACTTCAGCAAGGAGACACTCGATACCTATCTGCATTACAACGAGCTCAATAATAAGGACATGACCTTCGATGAAGACCTCATCGTGATCCATGACCCGCAGCCGGCCGCCCTCATTCACTGGAATCCAAAGCGAAAGAACAAATGGGTGTGGCGCTGCCATATCGACCTGTCGCATCCCAATCAGCAGCTGTGGCGCTTCCTGCAAACCTACATCGAACAATACGATGCAGCGATTTTTTCGTCACCGCTTTTTTCTCCGGAGCTCGCCATTCCCCAATATCAATTCTACCCCACCATCGATCCTCTGGCGGACAAAAACAAAGAACTGGATACCGATTATATCGACCAGGTTCTGGAAAAGTACGGAATTCCCCGGGACAAGCCGCTGGTCACCCAGATTTCGCGCTACGACCCGTGGAAGGATCCGGTGGGAGTTATCCAGGCTTACCAATTGGCCCGTAAGTATGTCGATTGCCGGCTGCTGCTGGTGGGGGACAAAGCGGCCGACGATCCGGAAGCGGAAAAGATTCTGCAAACGGTCAAGGAGACCGCCGGGAATGATCCGGATATCCACATCATCTATCTGACCAAATCCATTGCATCCGAAATCAATGCCTTCCAAAGGGCATCGGACGTTGTCCTGCAGAAGTCTCTACGGGAAGGGTTCGCTTTGACCGTGTCCGAAGCTCTGTGGAAGCGTCGACCCGTTATCGGCAGTGCGGTGGGGGGCATTCCGGCTCAAATCATCCACGGCTACACCGGCGTTCTGGTCCATTCGGTGGAAGGCGCCAGCCTGCAGATTCGAGGACTGCTCAACCAGCCTGATTTTGCCGCGAAATTGGGCGAAAATGGCCACCAAAGAGTCAAAGACGAATTTTTGATCACCCAGAATCTGAAGCGCTACCTGCTTCTTCTGCTGGCCGTCGAGCGACCCGACGAGAGCTCCATACTGCTGGAATGATGCGCACGCCAAGCGGGGATTCATTCGCTGCAATGCCCCTGGCTAAACTTGACACTTGGGCGGTTTGTGACTAGATAAGGAACAATTATTTAACGAAATCGAAAGGAGATTTTGATGGTCCATGTTTCGCAGGAAGCTGACAAGGTGTTAAAAGAGTACTTCAAGGATAAGGAGATTGCTCCCATCCGCATATTTCTTCATTCAGGAGGTTGAGGCGGTCCTTCGCTGGCATTGGTTCTGGACGAACCTAAAGAGACCGACGAAGTGTTCAAGGTAAATGGCTACACCATGCTGATGGACAAAGATTTGCACACGGCCACCAAAGACGTCACGGTGGACTATGTGAATCACGGAATCCGGGCAGGATTCCAGGTGACATCCCAGGTGCCCGTGGCGGGTGGTGGCGGATGCGGCAGTACCTGCAGTTGTTAACAGTGGACGTATAGATCAACAAGCAACAGGCAGAAAAGATTGGGAATCAAACGGGGACGAGTTCCCCGTTTTTCACTTTGATATCCTTGAAAATTATCGTTAGAGCGTCTTTTTTGCTTTTCCCGGGTCGACCTGCGTCACCCAGTCGGATTCCCCTCAACCAGAGGACTCCCATGACCACGCCCAGGCAGGGTCACAACAGGGCACGAGTTCGCCTCTCGTCTTTACCCCGCACAACTTCTACCGGTTAAGCATTAGATGTTTCATGGTTTGCAGGCCTTGTTGATGGGTTTCGCTTCGCTCTGCCCATCCTACGGCTGCCAACATAATATTTTTGTGTAGGCTGGGCGGACTAACGTAGTCGTTTAGTTGCGCCACGGGTACTGCGTGACTCCACTCGACCTTCACCCGGGCAAGTCCTCTGCATTTCGTAAACCCTATTGCGAGGCGCTGTACCGAGTTTACAAACTGCAGTCAAAACAGTGGAAACAGCGTGCGCTGTTAGAGTATAATAGATCAAACATGCATAAAGGAGGACGGACCAAATGCACAGGCACTATCTTGTCAGAAATTCAAAGAGGTTGGTCGTTATTTCCGCCCTTATTTTTGGGTTCGTTCCGGCTGCATTTTTTGGCTGCAGCAATTTCTTGATCAACTATGACGGTGCAAAAATCCGTGCGGGATACGAGATTCCCCTGGTGACGGATGACAAAAAAATGGGGCATTACACGACTCGCGATTTGACCGTTGACTATGAATACCAGCTGCAAGGGGACACCCTGCACTTGTCCGGAAAAGTTCGCTTTTCCGATTTTCTTACGCGCGAGTATGGGCTGCGCTACTTCAACTTGAGCCTTCTCTTCGCCGACGGCGAAAACAATATCATTGGCAGCACATCCCTCACAAGTGCCGGCTACGGCGGGCCGATTACTTTCGACAGAACATTGAAGCTCCCCACCCAGGCCACCACGATGGCATTTGGATTCACCTATACCGGACAATCCATGGGCGGTGGTGAAGGCGCCGGCGGGTCCTATGATTTTTGGGACTACCCCGTCGTTCGCTGAAAAGGCCGCGGAGACACCTGCTGCCAAGTCCGGCAGCCGGGGAGCCCGTGCGGGAACTTCCTCTCCCTTAAGCTGACAATTACGCAAACGCGGCCCCGCGGCACTCGATGCACACTTCCTATCCCCGCGGGGGGGAGAGGCTCGGGCTGAGGGAGGTGAGGAATCCTCCAGTCCCGGACAAGTCGTTAAGGCCGCAGAAAGCGCACCAGCCATATACCGGCCAGAACCAGCAAAATCCCCGTAACGTTGTTGACCGCAACATTGGTCAAAGCTACGATGGGCGCCTCGCTGCGAATCGAATTCACCGTTTCCAGGGCGTACGTAGAAAAGGTCGTCAAGGCTCCCAGAAAACCCGTCATGAAGAACAGTCTGGCCGCTGGGCCGAGGAGGCTGGTGCGTTCTGCCAGGGCGAAGGAAACACCGATCAGAAAACAGCCTGTCAAATTAGCCATCAGGGTGCCCCAGGGAAAGCCGGCCCCCCACAATCCCGCCGCCATCAGCCCCATGCCGTAGCGGCACAACGCCCCGAGACTTCCTCCAATCATGACCAGAGCTATCTTGGTCAACACCCGCTGCACCTCGCCCAGCTACTTCTCAAAAACCGGTTTGCGTTTTTCCAGGAAGGCCGCGACCCCTTCCCGCCCATCCGGGTGAGCGGCACACCGGGCGATCCCTTCCCGTTCAAGCTCCAATTGGGTTTCCAGACTGTTGTTGAAGGCATCGTTGAGCAATCGCTTGGACCAGCCGAAGGAATTGAGAGATTTCCCGGTCAGTTCCTTGAGCATTTCCATGGCAGCATCAACCGCTTTCCCATCCTCCGCAATGTGGGTGACCAATCCCCAGCTCAATGCCTGCTCAGCGCTGATGGGATGATCAAAGGCTGCGATTTCCATGGCCCGGGCCAGGCCGACCATCCTGGGCAGGGTAAAGGTGCCCCCTCCATCGATGGATAAACCGCTGGAGGTATAGGCCTGCTTCAAGACAGCCGATCGGGCCATAACCCTGAAATCGCACGCCAGCGCCAGCGAAAATCCCGCGCCGGCCGCCACACCGTTAATGGCGGCCACAACGGGCTTTGACATGCGCCTGATTTCAACGACAGCCAGATGAAAGCGCGCTGCCAGGCTGTGAAACGACGAGCTGACACCCCTGGTGGAATGTGCCGCCCATTTGAGGTCTCCACCCGAACAAAACGCTTTGCCTCTGCCGGTCAGCACAATGCCCTTGACGCCATCGTCCGTTGCAAGCGCCGTCAGATGATCGCAGAGCTGCACCACCAGTTCGGCGTTGAGTGCATTGTAAGCTTCAGGCCGGTTCAACACCACCTCGGCAATTTCCCCACGACGCCCGACTTCAACCGGAGCTTCCATTACTCTTTTCCCTCCCTTGTTTGACGGCCTGCGGTACTGTCACACTGTCACCGGCAGGCACACTGCTCATGCCTTTCTCGAGGATATTCTTGCCATACCGGTTCGGACACGGATTTTATAGGATATCACCGAATCTGCCGAATACATTGCGAGTGCCGTCCAGATGAAAATAAACGTCCACACCTGGGCGCCCGAGATAGGCTCCAGGAAAACGAAAACCGCAAACAGAAAGAAGCAACTCGGCACAATGTACTGCAAAAAGCCCAATGTGGACAGATGGAGCTCCTTGGCGCCGAGGTTGAAAAGAAGCAGGGGAAGGGCCGTAACGAGAGCGGAAGCCATGAGCAGGAGGTCGATTGTGAGGCCGAGCCGCAAGAACGCTCCGCCCCCGAGATGATATAGGTAGATGAGATAGCCCAGGGCAAAGGGAGTCAAAATCAGGGTTTCCACGGTCAAACCAATAAGCGGGCCAACCGGGGCCACTTTACGAATCAAACCATAAAGGCCGAAACAGGCGGCGAGGGATAAGGCGATCCATGGAAAAACTCCAAGGCTCAGAGTCATGTAGGCAACGCCCGCAGCCGCCAGCAGCAGCGCCAGGATTTGCAAAGGCCGCAACCGCTCGCGCAAAAACACCATTCCCAGCAGCACACTAAAAAGGGGATTGATATAGTAGCCAAGGCTTGTCTGCAGCACGTACCCGCTATTGACAGCCCAGATGAAAATGAGCCAGTTACAGGACACAAAGAACGTCGTTGCCACCAGGATGAGCAGGATTCGAGGCGTGCGCAGCACTTGTTTGAACTCGCCGGCGCGCTGTTGCAGGAGCACCAGGGGAAGCACAAACAAAAAGGACCAGACAATGCGATGCATCAGGATTTCAAATGCCGGGATAGCCGTCAGAGTCTTCCAGTAGACGGGGCTGGCTCCCCAGATGAGGAAGGCCGAGGTGGCACAGACAAGACCTTTGGGGGATTGATGCGCATTTGCCATTACGACTCCTGGGTTGGGCCAAATACGGGCCGGCACGGATCAGACCTGGATCGGCCGCTTGTCACCGGCATCCTTTGAAGTTCGTTGCGGCATCTAATCAAGCACTTCTGCTCCGACAAATCAATCCAAATGATGGTAGGACGTAACCGCGAGAAAGCAAAACCAGTCGCCCGGGAACATGCCTCAGCCTCTTGCAGTTGCACCAACTATGGCTATTTTATCGATGCATTGTTCGATTTTCGCACACGGAAGGAGTTGCCATAAAAGCCATGAATGAACTTGCTCATGAAATCATCCGCTGTCACCATTGCGGGACCAAGAATCGAGTTCCTGCCGACAAATCTGGGGCCGCACCGCGCTGCGGTAAATGCCATCAGCCGCTGCCCGCGGAAGATGCGGGCGGCACGGGAGAAACCCTGGTGCTGCGCTGCAGCGAATGTCATACCAAGAACCGCATTCGCCCGGACCATTTCAACAATGCAGCGAAATGCGGGAAATGTGGAGCCGTGCTGCGCACAAGAGAACTGTTCGAACCCCAGCCCATCATGATTTCGGACATGAACTTTCGTGATAAAGTAGAAAAATCACCGCTTCCCGTGCTGATATTCGCCATGTCGCCTGCGTGTCCGTCCTGCACGATGGCGGCGCCCCACATCGACGCCTTCGCCAGGGAAAGCAAAGGAAAAGTGCGGGTGGGAAAGCTCAATATTCAGTTCAATCCCCAGCTGGCTTCGAGATTCAATCTGATGAGCGTCCCGTATCTGCTCATTTTTGACCGGGGAGAACTGATGGAAGAACTTCCCGGCGGCTTGGACAAACATCAGCTGATGATGAAGATGAGCCGGTATTTGTATTGATCTTTAACAACTCCGGGCAAAGCTGAAGCGGTGCCCTGTGCGTTCCCGGGCAGGCTGCCCGTGGGGCCGCAGGAGGGTGAAAATATTGCGGATATAACGGATTTCATTGGGGTCTCTTATTCTAAGCCCTGACTTCCCGACTGCTCCATCCTGGGACAAACCGCATTGGCTTTTCGCACCATTTGTGCTATTGCAGGACTGCGCCAACTCATATTGTCAGATCATATGCCCTGTTCTTTGTGATGTGGATCAAACGGAGGATACTCGATGAGTGAAGCTACACGCTGGGTCAAGACCCATTGCGCGCGAATGGATCACGGCGGCTGTTCCCTCCTGGTGGGGGTCAAGGAGAACCGGATCGTACAGGTGAAAGGAGATCCGGAGGGCTTTCTGAACAAGGGATACACCTGCCACAAAGGCCGGGTCTCAGCGGATCGCCTCACCCATCCGGACCGCTTGAAGTATCCTTTGAAACGCGCGGGCGGGCGCGGTGAGGGAAAATGGCAGCGCATCACCTGGGATCAGGCTCTCGATGAAACCGCCGAAGCCCTGCTGCGCATAAAAGACCAGTATGGAGCCCGGGCCGTCGGGTTCGGCGTCGGAATGCCCAAGGGATTGGAGCATTTCGTACAGATTCGACTGGCCAATATCTTCGGCTCCCCCAACGTCATCGCTTCCCAGGATGTCTGCCACGCCCCGCGGGAAATAACCGGCGTTCACACCTGCGGGTTTTATCCGGTGGCGGACCTGCACAACCCCACCAATCTCATGCTCGTCTGGGCCAGCAACCTCACCTCTTCCAACGAGGAAGGGCAGATCAACAGTCTGGCCCTGCAGCAGCTGAAAAACGGGGCCAAGTTGATTGTGGTCGATCCGCGCCGCACGCTTCTGGCGGAAAAAGCCGATCTGTGGCTGCAACTGCGGCCGGGGACATCGGCCGCACTGGCGCTGGCCATGTTGCACGTCATTATCCAGGAATCGCTGTACGACGCCCAGTTCGTCGAAAACTACACCTACGGTTTCGAGGATCTGGCGGAGCACGTGAAGCACTCTTCTCCTGAAGCGGCCGCGGACATTACCTGGGTGCCGGCGGATTTGATTCGCAGGGCGGCGCGCATGTACGCCGCAGCTAAACCGGCCGCCCTGCAATGGGGAAACGCCATCGAGCGTGACATCAACACCTTCGATGTGAGCCGCAGCCTGATCTGCCTGATGGCGCTATGCGGATATCTGGAGACAGCGGGCGGCAACATCAACGCTCACGACCCCCGGATCATGGGGTTGGGGGAATTCGTGCGGGCGGACCTCATTCCCAACAAGCGCAAGGAGATGATCAGCGCCTATCATAAAGTCATCCCGAGGTTGATGACCATTGCCCCCGCCTATTTCAGAAAGGCGGTGTTGGAAGGCATCCCTTACCCCGTGCGCGGCTATTTCGGCATCTGCAGCAACCCGCTGGTGACATGGGCTGACAGCAGGCTGACCTACAGGGCTTTCACGGACCTGGAATTTGTCGCCGTTGCAGACCTGTTCATGACACCCACCGTCTGCATGGCGGACCTGGTCTTTCCCGTCGCCCACCAGTTTGAAATGAACGACATAGGCCACTACGGCATCGGTCACGGCATGATACTGGCGCGCCCCAAGGTGGTGGACCCGCCGGGCGAATGCTGGCCTGACATGAAAGTGATGAACGAGCTGGGCAAGCGCATTTCACCCCCGGAATACTGGCCTGATGATCACGAGCAGTTCCTGGCAGACGTACTGAAACCGTCCGCTCTCACTTATGCTGAATTCGTTGCAGCAGGCTATCTCAAGGGGCCCGAACGTTTCAAGCTTTATGAGGAAAAAGGGTTCCGCACTCCCACGGGCAAGGTGGAACTGAAACTGAGCACTGCCGACAAATTCAAACTGAAGCCGCTGCCCGAATTCCCCGGGTTGCCCGAAGAGGAAGATCCCGCCTACCCGCTGCTCATGATCAGCGCCAAGAGCAAGAACTATCTGCATTCATCCTACCGCTGGCTCCAGCGGTTGCGCGACAAGGAACCACGGCCGCTGGTTGAAATTCACCCTGAAACGGCGGCCGCTCACGGAATCAGCGACGGTGACCAGGTGGCGATCGCAACCAGGTTCGGTGAAATATGCCAATGGGCCAAGCTCACTGACGCCGTCCATCCCAGCGTAATAAACGCCGCCATAGGCTGGTGGTTTCCGGAAGGAGACCCCCAAACGCAGTACGAATGGCGCAAATCCAACCTCAACATGTTGACTTCCGTCGAGAAACTGGGCAGGGAATTTGCCACACCAAACCTGAAAAACCTGCCCTGTAGAATACGCAAAAAGTAGGCGGCCTAACCCGAACCAGGGCCCCATTCCCCCGTTTTTCCCCCTCTCTCCAAAACTGCTCGGAGCTTGTCCGCAAACTCCCTCTCCCCCCGCAGGGGAGAGGGGGTGCGCCAGCCCGCCGCAGGGCCGGTGGTGTGGAACTGTCCGCCCTCGAGCGGGGGCAAGGAATCTCCCATCCTCGCCCGGCGACACACAATGAAGTGGCCGAATTGCGGCGGCTGGAGGAAGCTTTGGGTGGGCTGCGGCGCGAAAAGACTGCGTCTCCACCCACCCCTGCAGACCATCAGAGTCCAAAATGAGAATTGCTGTTGAGGACCTCGCCGTTGTTGATGAGAATATCAATGCATGGTATGTACAAACACTCTCAATTTGCCCGGCAGCACGCTGTCATACTCTTCGGGTTAACGCCGCAATGCAGTATTTTTGCCGGCTTCTGCATGCTGTCGGCGTGACGTCGTGCGGGTACAGGATAAAACGTCACATTCCTGCCAGGGGTTGGTGATGGGATTGGTCACGGTGGCTGCGGTCATGCATTGGATTCACACAGGCACAAGGGCACTGAGGTGCCTTGCCGGCTCATGGCGCATAAGTTGACATGCTGAACGGGTAGAGATCAATCATGGCGACTGATCGAAAAGTGAAGAAGAAAAAAAAGCGCGAAGAAAAGAAAAAGCTCCAACGCCAATCGGAGCAGCGCGCTGTCAGAGCCGAAAAAGCCGATGACTTCTACTGGAACATGGTCGATGCCTATCATGAAAGAGATTATGCAACGGCTCTGAAATGTGCCATCAAACGGCTCAAGCTGACTCCGGCGGACAGCCGGGCCAGAGAAGTGGCCATCTATTGCGCCGATCAAGTGAACGATCGAGAAGCCCTCTACACCCTGCTGCAACAGTCCTGGCAACAGAAACAGCTGAGCAACAAGCAGAATTTCTTCGCTCTTGGGCACATGGCCATGAGCCGTAGAGATTTTGAGCTGGCTCGAGACGTGTTCCAGAGCATTATCGAGGGGGACCGCAGAGCACTCGGCTACGTGTTCAAAAAGGACATCAAGGAAGCAAAGAAATATATGCTCTATGCCGAGAGCATGCTCCAGGCCGAAGCCATGAGAGCCGCCCTGGACTCCGCCCATCACCAGCAGCAGCCTCAGCCCCGGCAGGATTCCAAACCGCCCCAGAAACAGGACAGGGCAGCCCAGCCGAAAACCGCATGCGAAGAGAACCTGCCGCAACTGAACATCGCCTTCCGGCTCGACCAGGCCTTGCTGGCGCAGGCCATACAAGACCAGCAGAGAACCGACTACCACAAGTTTCAACTGGCTTTGAGCGGCTACCGGCTGTCCTTTCGCTCTTCCTACGACCAGCTCATTTGCCTGCCCGGCCTGCGCAATGTCCAGTCGCTCTGGTACCAGCAGGAAACCGCGCGCAAGGTCATGAAGACTTTCCGCGGCAGGGCCATCCTGGCGGATGAAGTGGGGCTCGGCAAGACCATCGAAGCCGGTCTCATTGTCAAAGAATACGTCATGCGAGGTCTGGTCCGCTCGACCCTGATCCTCACCCCAAGCTCTCTGGTCAACCAGTGGCAGGACGAGATGGCCAACAAGTTCGATCTCCAGTTCATCTCTTCCAACGACCCCCTTTGCCGCCAGGACGCGGAGTCTTTCTGGAATCAACCGTTCATCATCGCCTCTATCCACACGGCGAAGACCAAGCGGCATTTCGATTCGGTCACCCGGCGCAGCTACGACATGGTGATCGTCGACGAGGCGCACCATCTGAAGAATCGGACGACGCTCAACTGGAAACTGGTCAATGCCATTCAAAAGACCTTTCTACTCATGCTGACGGCAACTCCCGTCCAGAACAGCCTCGAGGAGCTCTACAATCTGGTCACGCTGCTGCGCCCGGGACATTTAAAGACGGTGAAGGCTTTCAAGGAAGAATATGTCGCCCGCGGCAATCCGACGGACCCGCAAAACCGCGAAAGGCTGAAAACCCTGCTCAAGGAAGTCATGGTGCGCAACACGCGCTCGGTCACCCAACTGCAACTGCCCCCGCGCTACGCCTATACCGTGCGCGTCACGCCCACCCCGGCAGAAGAGTTATTCTACAGCAAAATCAGCCAATTGGTCATCCAGCAGGCGCCTCGTGCCACGGGCGCGTCCAAGCTCAGGCTGAGGAAACTCCTGGAAACAGCGGGATCGTCCCATGCCGCGGCGCTCAAAATGATTGACAATACCACGGCCGCCGGTTGGAATGGAGCTGGCCGGCAAATCGAGGAACTCGTCGAGATCGGCAAAGCCATTGGGCCGGGCAACAAGACCCGGAAGGTTGTCGAACTGTTGCGCGCCTCGGTCGAGCAAAAGATTCTATTCGTCAATCACATTGGAACCCTGGAGCACCTCCAGCAGATTCTGGAAAGAGAAAAAATTCAGCATGTAGTGTTCCACGGCAGTTTGGGCACGGGGCAGAAGCAGTCCGTCATCAAGGCTTTTGAAGAGGGCTGCCAGGTGCTGCTGGCGACGGGTACGGGGGGAGAAGGCTTCAATCTGCAGTTCTGCCAGACCATGATCAATTTCGACCTGCCCTGGAATCCGATGGCCATCGAGCAGCGCATCGGCCGAATTCATCGGATCGGACAGGAAAAAGAGGTGCACATTTACAACTTCTGCGCCGCCGGGAGCATCGAGGACCACATTCTCGAGGTCCTGGACCGCAAAATCAACATGTTTGAACTGGTGGTGGGAGAAATTGACATGATTCTCGGACGTATCCGCGGCGAGGAGGAATTCAGCGACATGGTCTATGAGATTTGGCTGCAGCATCCCGACGAAGCCGAAAAGCAGAAGGCGTTCGCTGCCCTGGCAGCCAAATTGAAGCGCGCCCAAAGCGCCCATGTCAAGAGCAAGGAATTGGATGAAAAGCTGTTTCAGGAGGACTTCGGTATATGAACCAGGGCACGGACCAGGAACTGCTCTCCTTTGCCGCACAAACCCTCGAACGGCAGGGTGCAGCCGTGGAGGTCAAGCCGGACCGCGTGATCGCTTTGCTCACCCAGGAACTGAAAAAACAGCTGCAACTTCCGGAAGAAGCGGTGCTCGGCGATGAACAGGCGCCGCTGATCTACGGCAGTCCATTGCTCGACCGCCTGATCGCTCTGGCAACCCGGGATGTGCCCGTGGTTTATGCACAAATCGAAGTGCCCTACCTGAAAAAAGCCGGCTTTGAACAGTTGATCGGCCAGGATATCGTCTTTTTGGACGGCCGGTTGCGCATCAGCAACCGCGCCGAGGCACGCAGCACCTATATGTCCCTCGTGTGCCACTACCTGGCCATGAGTGACGAGCGCAAAGAAGGTCTGATAGAGGTAGGCATCAATGAAGTGAACGGCGCATTCATTCCCGGGCTGGCTGATAGGTGGCAGGATTTTCAAACGCTTTTTTTCGCGCCGGGAGAAGTTCCTCCGCATTTCCCGGTGCGGATCGAATCAGCGCTCTCGGCCGCTATGCTGACGGCCAGATCGGCCGCCGAAAAGGAACTGGCCGATTTTTTCAAAAGCATGGAGCGGCGTCTCCGACGCGACGTGAAAAGCACCCGCGAATACTACGAAGCACTGCGCAGCGAGATGCAGTCGAGCCTGGCTCACCCGCACCTGACCGAACAGCAGCAGGCGGAAAGGAAAGCTAAAATCGCCGACCTGCCCGCCGAAATGGAGCGCAAGATCGTTGATCTGGAACAAAAATACAAAGTTCAGGTAACTCTCACCGCGCGCGCCGCCTTGCGGTTCCTCATTGATGTGGTGCAGGTCTTCATCGAACTGAGCTACCGCAAATACCAGCGCTCGTTGCGCCTTATCTGGAACCCGGTGACGCGGGCACTCGATCCTCTGGCGTGCGAGAACTGCGGTTGCACCATAACGCGGGTGCACCCGCATGTGGTCGGCAGCGCCATCAAACTGCTGTGTTATGCTTGTTTCCAAACCGGCAAATGACGCTTTGCTGCGAGGACAACTGTGGCGCTCAATAACAATCGCGTGGTGGCGCTGAGACGTGTAGCTCCGTGGTTCTAAGGCAACCTATCAATCTTGACGGGTCTAATCATCTGACGCATGGCGCGTAGTGCGCATGCGGGAAAGGAATCCAATGACGGGACAGCAAGAACAGGTGATGGCGGACGCCAGAGCATTCATGAAGAGTCGAGTCATTTTGACGGCTGCCGAACTCAATCTTTTCACCCATCTGGATGGGGCTGCAACCACCGCGACAAAACTGGCTGCTCAACTGGATTTGGACGCACGCGCCACAACCAGAGTTTTGGACTGCCTGGCGGGCTTCCATCTGCTGAAAAAAGAGGATGGTCAGTACCGCCTGACAGACGAGGGAAGCCTTTATTCGGAGCGGCACCCGCAATCCATCCTGCCGATGATCAGGCACTTCAACCACCTCTGGGATCTCTGGAGCAAGCTCACATCCATTGTGCAAATCGGCATGGATCCGGAAACCAAACCCGGCATACAGATGGATGAAGAGGAATGGACTTCCTTCATCGGCGCCATGCACGTGGTGGGCCGGGAAGTTTCCGAAAAGATCGCCCGGAGCTATGACCTTAGCCGTTTTCGGCGCCTGCTCGATGTGGGCGGCGCTTCGGGAACGTACACGGTTGCTTTTCTACGGAAAAATCCGCAATTGAACGCTGTGCTGTTTGATCTGGAACGGGTCATCCCGATAGCCCGCGAGCGAATTGAGAAGGAAGGGCTGCTCGACCGGGTGCAACTTGTAGCCGGCGATTTTTACACGGACGAACTGCCCTCGGGATGCGACCTGACACTGCTCTCGGCCATCATTCACCAGAACAACAGTGAAGAAAATATCAATCTTTACCGCAAAGTCTGGCGGGCCCTGGAGCCTGGCGGGACCATCCTGATTCGCGACTACGTGATGGATGAGTCGCGCACTCAACCCCCTGCGGGGGCGCTTTTCGACATCAACATGCTGGTTGCGACGCGCGGAGGAACAACCTACACCTTTTCGCAAATCGAACAATCGCTGCGGGAGGTCGGCTTCGAGCAGATCACTTTAGCCAGGGCCGGCAAGGGCATGGACAGCCTGGTGCAAGCTCGCAAGCCGTTGGCCGACCCGGAAGCGGCGTAGAGGCCGGCGCGCCGCGCATGAACTTGGCGCCAGCCGCGCCCCTTAAATGAGCAGCATCTTATCGTCGGTCAGGTCCTGGCCTTTCAGTTTGGAAAATTCGTTGAGCAGGTCCTGGATCGTGAGATGAGCTTTGGTCGGTCCATCCACATCCAGGATGACTCTTCCCTGATGCATCATGATGAGACGATTGCCCAGTTCCAGAGCATGTTTCATGTTATGCGTGACCATCAGAGCGGTCAGCCCCATTTCCTGGATCAATTCCCGGGTCAGGTTCAACACCTGTTCGGCGGTTTTGGGATCCAGGGCGGCGGTGTGCTCATCGAGCAGCAGCAAACGCGGACGTCGCAAGGTGGCCATGAGCAGGGTGAGGGACTGGCGCTGCCCTCCCGAGAGCAGACCGACTTTGTCTTTCAGCCGATATTCCAATCCCAGACCAAGGAGCTTCAATTTTTCGCGAAACAGCTCGCGCTGCGAGTTGGTCACTCCCCAGCGGAATCCCGGCCGCAAACCCCTCCGGCTTGCCAGCGCGAAATTTTCTTCCACACTCATGGTGGCACAGGTGCCCAGCAACGGATTCTGGAAAACACGACCGACATAGGCCGCGCGTCGATGCTCCGGCCAGCGCGTGGCATTTTCCCCGGCCAGCAGCAATTCGCCCGAATCCGGCAGATAGGTACCGGCTATGAGGTTCAGTAAAGTGGACTTGCCCGCCCCATTGCTGCCGATCACGGTAACAAAATCGCCGTTGCGGATGAAAGCACTCAGCGAGTGAATGGCGGTCACTTGATTGATGCCGCCGCGATTAAAAATTTTCTTCAGTTTCTTGATTTCAAGCACTTATAATCTCTGCAGATTCTCGACGTCAATCGCCCTGCGCTCTTTTCCACATCACCAGCCGGGTCCGCAGCAGAGGAACCGTCAGACAGATGACCACCAGAACCGCCGTTATCAGGTTGAGATCGCTGGGCGTCAGGCGCAGAAAGCCCACCCGGTAGGAAAGTGCTACGGCGATGGTCAAGCGATACAGCAGTGAACCGCAGATAGCGTTGAGCGTCTGGCGGAACACCGTTTGAGCACCAACCAGACTTTCTCCCAGGATCACCGAGGCGAGACCGGCCACAATGGTACCAATCCCCATCCCGACATCGGCAAATCCCTGGCTTTGCGCCACCAGACCCCCCGCGAGGGCCACCAGGGCATTGGACAGGCTGACACCGAGTATCACCATCATGTCCGTATTGACGCCCTGGGAGCGTATCATCTGAGGGTTGTCGCCGGTGGCGCGCAACGCGGTGCCCAGCTGGGTGTGCAGGAACAGGTCCAGCAGGACTTTGCAGCCGATGATAATGCCCAAGAAAATCAGTGGGGTCAGCAGGTAACGAGGCAGACCGATGAACGACAGCGCGTCCAGCACAGTGGGTTGGTTGAGCAGCGTTAAATTGGGACGTCCCATGATTCGTATGTTGATGGAATACAGGGCGGTCATGGTGATGATGCTGGCAAGCAGGCTCATGATACGCAGCCTGGTCGCCAGCAAGGCGGTCACGCAGCCGGCGGCTGCGCCTGCGCACATGGCCAGCAACAGGCTCAAAAACGGGTCCATGCCGCGCACTATGAGCGCCCCACTGACGGCTGCGCCCAGCGGCAGTGAACCATCCACGGTGAGGTCCGGGAAGTCCAGTACGCGGAAAGTCAGATAGACGCCGAGAACCATTAAAGCATAGACCAGTCCCTGCTCCACAGCGCCTACCAAGATATAAAGGGACATGGTTGGTTTCTCTAGAGGACCTTATCGGCCCGCTCTGCCACGGCCTGAGGGATGGCAACGCCCATCCTTTGGGCCGCGTTCCGGTTGATAACGAGCTTGAGATCTTTCAAGGTCTCTACCGGCATGTCGGCGGGATCGGCGCCCTGCAGAATGCGCGCGGCCATGTCGCCGCTCTGTCGGCCCAGACGGTAGTAATCGATGGCCAATGCGCCAACGGCACCGCGCGGAACCGAATCGATATCCGCAGCAAACAGAGGAATCTTATTTTCTTCACAGACCTTCACCACCGACTCGAAGGCTGATACCACCGTATTGTCGGTCGGGATGTGCATGACGTCCACTTTTCCCGCCAGGCTCTTGGCAGCCAGGTACACTCCACTGGAATTGCTGACGGTCGCCTCCACCACTTCCATACCCCTTTTGGCGGCTTCCTCCTGGAGTTGCCGGAGAGACGAAATGGAATTGTCCTCACCCGAATTGTACATGAACCCTATGCGCTTGGCCGTGGGCACAATTTCCAGGATGAGATCCAACTGCCGATCGACCGGACTGCGATCGGTGGTGCCGGTAACGTTGCCGCCCGGACGCTCGAGGCTCTTCACCAAACCCGCGCCCACCGGATCAGTGACGGACGAGATGACGATGGGAATGGTCTTGGTCGCATTGACACAGGCCTGGGAAGTGGGTGTGGCGATGCTGTGGATCAAATCCACCTGCTGACCCACCAGGGCTTTGGCAATACTGTTTGCGGTCGCCATGTTGCCCTGGGCTATCTGAATGTCGTAGGCGACATTGTTCCCTTCCACGTAGCCATGTTCGCTCAAGCTGTCCATGAAACCCTTGCGGGCCGCATCCAGCGCCGGATGCTCGACGATCTGGCTGATGCCGATGACAACCTTTTTTTCCTCCTGGGCAACCGCGGTTGCTGCGCTGGTCAAAACCAGCAAAACGGCCATCAAGTATCTGAAACAACCCATGTTCATCCTCCTGCAGTACCTTTGTCCCGGACCAGGAACAACAGATATACCGGTTAGCGAAAGGAACTTTCATTTCTATGCCTGCCGCCGCCGACGGGTTTCGCTGCGCTCCACCCATCCTGCCTCATCACCTGGTCTGTGCGGCCATCCCAAAGGCTGTAGAAGGTTGGGTTGAGTCACGCGTTTCGCGTGACGAAACCCAACGACCACGTTAGTCCGCCCAGCCCTACCGAATCCGGTCACTCGATTGTGTGGAGCTGTACTGAGCAGCATGGATAGAGTCGCTTGCCAATGACTCGCCGCAAGCCCGCAAAAAGATACCTGTCTGCCTCTCTCGCTGTCAATCCATTCTTGCTCGATCCCGCGTTGGGCCGAGGCGCCTTCAGCGGGGCAGAATGACCTTCAATTTCGCCTGAATGAGCTCGTGATGGGTGAGGCGCAAGAGCGTAGCAAGCTTGTGTACCAAATAATCTTCATGCTGGTCCAGCTTGCCGTCGGTGTAGGCGATCTGCCAGACCATTTCGATGATTTGCAGTTTTTGCTCCATGCTCGAGTGTTGATTAATGAGATTGGTGAAACGCCACAGGTCGATGCTCCCTTCAAGCTGTTCGGTGGCCGCGTGGATGAGGAAGTCGACATCTTCTTCAGACAATTCGTATTCCCGTTTGAGTATGTTGATGATATTGGTTTTTTCGGCTTCACTGAATTCTCCGTCGATGGTCGCCATTTCCAGCAAAAGCGCGCAGGTGGCTATGCGTATTTGCTGAAATTTTTCCTGTTCATTGTCGGAGAAGCCCTGCTCTGAAATCTTATTGAAAAAATCCCTGATGAAGTCAATCATTGCGCTTCCCTGTTCAAGTGCAGCGCCACACCATCAAGTGGCCCAACCTACGCCTACGCCCTAGCAAGTATTCTGCCTTTCGGGCACTCTATGGTATGCAGCTGTAGTGAGCTGTTATCCCCTGATCTTGACGGCTTTACGAGAGCAAGCCTTCAGCGTCATGCCGGCGCAACAGCACCAGGGTGCTTGGCGATGGAAACGTAGAATGTGGTACCCCCGTCCACCCCCGGCTCGATCCAGACGTCACCGCCGTGCTTTTCGGAAATTTCTTTGACAATAGCCAGCCCCAAGCCGGTTCCAGAGATTCCCCGGGCGGCCTTGTCACGTTCGAAGATGCCGAAAATCCTCTCTGAATCTTCTTTCGATACGCCGATTCCATTATCCGTCACGGAAAAAACAAAAAAGTCCCGCTCTTCCCGATATCCTATCCTGATTTCACTCAATTTTTCACCGCCGTACTTCAGAGCATTATCGACAAGATTGCGGAAAACCCGATGGATGCACAATCGATCTGCATGGATCTGGACCCGCTCCTGGAGGCCGAACCACTGCACGCGACGCAGACTGAACTGAGCGGAAAACTCATCGTACACCATCTGCAGGATATCGTTTACATTGATTTTCTCGATGACCACCGGCGCCTCTTTGGCCGCCATATATACATTGATCTGCTCCACCAGAAGCGCCACGTGCTCGGAGGCTTTGAGTATCTGATCACAGTACATGCGCCCCTTTTCGTCAAGAGCATTTTCATAGCGCTTGGACAACAGGTTGGCCACACCATAAATGCCGATGGCGGGACTCTTCAAGTCGTGGATCACGGAATAGGCGAACAACTTGAGCTTTTCAGAGCTGTTGCGCAGCGCCTCTTCGGCCTTCCTGCGCTCGGCAATTTCGTTCTGCAGCTCCTCCACCGCCGCAGCCAGGGCGGAAGTTCTCTCCTGCACCCGCTGTTCGAGTTCGTCATGCGCCCGCTTCAACGCCGCCTCGGCGCGCTTGCGGTCGGTAATGTCCACACTGACCCCCACCAGACCCGCCAGCTCCCCTTCCACATTGAAATAAGTCGCCTTGTTGAGAATGATGTCGCGGCGTTGGCCGTCGGAATACACCAGGGAGGTTTCGTACACCTGCTCGCCGGGATTTCGCAGAAGCGCCAAATCCATCCGATGATACTCATCGGCCAGATCCCGCGGCAGCAGATCGTATACCGTCTTGCCCACGATTTGCCGGCGGTCCAGTCCCAGGCGAATTTCAAAGGCCCTGTTGCAGCCCACATAAATGCCCCCGGTGTCCTTATAGAAAATGGGATTGGGGATGGTGTCGATGAGCGTTTGCAGAAAATGGAGCTGATCTTCCAGCTTCTTCTCGACTCTTTTCTGTTCGGATATGTTCTGGATGATCCCCGTACCCCCCAAAACCACACCCTGGTCCCCAACAATAGGACTGAAATCCGCCTTGATGGGCGTGACTCTGCCCGTTCTGCGGGAACGATAGCAACCTGCGTAGTGCGCCCGCTCGCCCTTGAGACAGGCGGCAATAGCCCCCTTCAACTCCTCATCCTGCAGGTAAGTGAGTGGATTGAGGCCGATGAACTCTTCTCTGGAAGTGTCGCTCATGTCGGCAAGGTTTTCATTGTAAGCGGTGATGGTTCCGTCCCGTTCAAAGTGCACAATGCCGAGCGGCGAATTCTCAAAAATCATTCGGTATTTCTCTTCAGACTCGCGCAGTGCTCGTTCAACATTCTTTCTCTCGGCTATTTCATGTTGCAGAGTTGCAATGGCCTGTTCCGATCTGGATTGGCTCACCATGAGCTCGGCCAGCAGTCCGCTGTTCTCAAATCGCAAGCGCAGAGACTGGATGGTTGTCCTGTGCACGTAATAGGCGGTATGCAGCATGATACCGTAAAAAACCACCAGCAGCCCGCCTATGGCCACTTCCAGCTCGCTTCCCCGGCGCAGCAGCTGGAAACAAAGGGGCGTTATGATCGGCAGAGTGTAGATGAGAAACGCCCTCATCATGACCGAGTAGGTCCCGGTAGCGCCGGCGACCATCCCCCCCAGCAGGAAAGCAAGGAAGAGTGCATGGGCAAGAGATTCATAGGGAAACAGAAAGATTCCCGCCAAGCCCATCAAGCAGCCGCACGTTCCCAGCCCGATCAGGAAAAAGAGACTCCAGCGACTGTCATGCATCTCCTCCGCAGGAGCATTGCGGTAAGATTTAATCAGCCGATGCGTCAGCCAGGCCCCCAGCAGCACCAGGACCAGCCAAAGCAGCAGTTTCCAGTAGGGGGTGACTTGCCACAGGACCAGGGTCAGCACCAGGGAGTTCACAAGGGTTGCGAGCAGTCCAGCCGGAGCCTGCGCATAGAGGAGCTTTATCTGCTCCCGCTGCAGTCGTTCAGCCTCGCTCAAACCGGAAAATGTGCCCTCCCGCTGGAGAGTCGTCCCATGTTCGTTCATGCCCATCTCATTCCGCCTCGATCCACACTTGTGTCTGATTGCCATTATATATTGGCATCGATGGTAAAATGCAAAGGTTACCCAAGACAAATCATTGAGGGCGGTGCTGTGGTGGAATACCCGGTCGGACTGGAGCGGGGAAAACACGCGGATGTGTAGCGTCTGCAGGGGAGCAAGGATCAGGCAAAAAACTCCCGGGGTCTGCACAGATCGGCCAAATCAGTTCTTGCCGCTACTTGCCGGTCTCAGCAGGAGCTGTCGCTCGGCGAGGCTTCCCCAGGCGCGCCTGTTTACGTTCGAAGGCGGCATCGATTTTCAACAGCAAATCGTCCAGTGGGCAGGGTTTCAGCAAGTACTCGTACCCGCCCAGTTTCATGATCTCCACAGCCACGTCGACGCATGCGTGGCCGGTCAGAACAATTACCTCTATGCCCGGCGCGATCTTCTTGATTCTTGCCAGCGCCTCAATGCCGCTCATGCCCGGCATTTTAACATCGAGCAGAATAACATCATAATCCCTGCTGCCCAGTTCCTTAAGAGCTTCCTCGCCGCTGCCGGCAGTGGCCGCGTCCACACCGGAGACGGCGAGCAGTTTTCTGAGGGTATTGCGGAAGCGCTCTTCATCATCGACGATCAGCACTCTTGGTCCGGAAGACATGGCTATTCTTCTCCTTGTCTTGGTTTGAACGGAAGATCAATAAAAAATGTCGTTCCCTTCCCCACCACACTCTCCACCGAAATCAGACCGCCCAGCCTCACCACGATCCCGTGGCAAATGGACAAGCCGAGACCGGTCCCTTTGCCCTGCGGCTTGGTGGTAAAAAAAGGATCGAAAATCTTGGCGAGATGCTCCTTGGGGATGCCGCATCCCGTGTCCGATACCTCCAAAACAACCGAATCGTTTTGGCCCCTCCGGCTGACGACGGTCACGCTACCATCCCTTTCTACGGCATAGACGGCATTGTTCAACAGGTTAAGAATCACCTGCCGCAACAAGGGCGGGTCGGTGACCACCGGCGGCAGTTCCCGCGTATATTTTCGAACGATGGTGATGCCCTTGTGAACCGCCTCTTTTTCCACCAATCGTACCATATCCTCGACCAGTTTGTTGACATCGGTTGATTGCATCAGCGGATCTTTTTTTCTGGCAAAATCGAGCAGCTTATGAGTGATATCGCGGCACCGATCAACCTGTTGTCCGATTTCCCGCAGCGAATCCTGCAAATCTTCCTGCGACCGGCTCCCGGCACCGCCGTTTTCTTTCAAAAGATGCCGCATCCATTGGACTTCCTGCCCGATAATGGCCAGAGGATTGTTGATTTCATGGGCAATGCCGGAGGACAGCTCGCCAATGGCTGCCAGCTTCTGTGATTGGATCAATTGCTCGTTGAGGAAGCTCTTTTGCTTGGTGCTTGCGTGCACAAGCTGCAGCAGATAGCGAGCCGCATAGAATATGATGCCGGCCAGCAGCAGGGCAAACGCTGAAAGGCCATATTCCTTTTTGACCCAGAGAGCGACAGCCAGCGCCACCGTCAAACTGCCGACCAGGTATTGGTGGAAAAACCGATGTGGGATGTCTGCCCCTGTTCTCATGGCGCCCTGTTCATGTTATGCGCTTGCCCAAGAATGCCTGCCGGATGTCTCGTTACAACGCCGTAACCGTTCACCCTGCAGCCTCCTACGGCACGTCCCGCACCTTTTTTTCGTGCAACCGTTTCCTTTCGTACGCCTGCTTTATTTTTTCCAGCAGGTCGTTGATGGAAGCCGGCTTCATTACATAGTCAAAAGCTCCCAGCTGCATGCCCTGCATTCCCGATTCCACCGAGGCGTGCCCGGTGAGCATGATGACCTCCATGAGAGGTGCCTTGCGCTTCATTTCCTTGAGAGTATCGAGGCCGTCCATTCCCGGCATGCGCACATCCAGTATGACCACGTCAAACTGCTGTTGCTCCAGCAGTTCGAGGGCGGCTTTGCCGCTCTCAACGCCAATGACATCGACCTTCCTGCGCTGCAGCCGTTTTACAATGGTTTCCAAGAAGTCCAGCTCATCGTCCACCACCAAAACCCTGAATCCTTCCATTGGTTGCTATTCTCCCTTTCTCAACCGACGGGCGGCGGGCCACACGAAAAATGGAGCCTGTTGCCTGCAGCCTTCGTTGATCATGCCTTTTCCTGCCTGATGACCGGAAGATAGATGGTAAAGGTCGTGCCCTTACCCACCTCACTGGAAACCAGAATTCTCCCCCCCAGCTTATCCACAATCGTGTAACTGATGGATAGACCCAGCCCGGTCCCCATGCCCACCTCCTTGGTTGTAAAGAACGGATCAAAGATCCTGTCCAGTTGATCGTTGGGAATTCCCGGGCCGTTGTCGGATATGGTGATGACAATCTGTTCGTCTTTGACGCTGTAATCGGTTTTGACATCGATTTGGCCGTTTTTACCGATGGCGTCTATGGCATTGTTCAGAATGTTCAACACCACCTGCTGCAACTGCGACGAATCGCTGAGGGTGGTCGGTAAATCCGCATGATATTCGGGTTGAATGACAATGTTGCGGTAATGGGCTTCATTTTCAAGGAAATCAATCGTTTCGTCCACGAGCTTATTGACATCGACCTTATCTTTGATGGGCTCCATACGGCGAGCAAAACCCAATAATCGATGCGTCACCTTCTTGGCCCGCTCCACATGCTGGTCGATCTTGTGCACCGCATCATCAAATTCCTTAAAATTTTCGCTTTGGGAGATATCTTCTTCACTCAAAAGGTCCATCATCCAGCCAACTTTTTCTTTGATGACCGCCAGCGGATTATTCACTTCGTGGGCTATTCCGGCTGCCAGTTTTCCCAGGGCAGCCATCTTGCCCGACTGGACCAGACTGGCATCGAGCATTGCCTTTTCACGGTCGGACTGGATGAGCTGGCCCACGGTGGCCCGGGAAACAAAGACGGTGCCAAGCACAATCACCAGAACACCCAGTCCGATGATGCCGATCATCATATATCGCGCCTCGAACAAGGGAGTCAGTTCCTGACTGGGATCCTCCTTGATGACCAGCATCCAGTCCTTATTCTTGAGCCAGGTGGTTGAAAACAGGGCCGTTTCTCCATTCATTTGCATTTCTTCCACGTGGATGCCGGAAAACTGGGAGGTATGAGGCGACTCGATCTTTCCCAGCAGGTGCCCGGCAAACCGCGGCGCCGTCTGCAATATGCCCTCCCTGTTGACTACATAGGCATCGCCCCGCTTGCCCACCTGAGCCGCCTTGACCATGGCATCGAAAATCTCGGTATCGATGGTGGCCCGCAAAATCCAGCTCCGGTCCCCCTCGCGACGCAGCACGGCGATGATGAAATGAGGATATTTTCTGAAGCCCATAAAGACATCGCTTATGTAGACTCCGCGCAGCATCACCTCATGAAACCAACTCTCATTCTTGTAGTTGACCCCTGCCAGATTGTACGGACCGACATAGGTGACGTGGGTGCCGTCGCGGTCAATGATGCCGATATCCACAAACGACTTGGAGCGCGATTGCATCAGGGTAAAAACCTGGTCCAAATACTTTTCATCGCGCAACTGATCGAGGGACTGTGTATAAGCCAAGGTGTAGAGCTGCGACACACGTTCTTCGAAAAACAGATCGATGGCATTCCGTCTGTTTTCGGTGAGCGTTCGCAGACTCTCCATGATCTTGGCCGTATAGGACACGCGAAATTGATAATAGATGGTTGCGCCCAAGGCAAACAGGGGCACTAATGAAAAGGTCAGAGTGGTCGTGATGATCTTCCAGTAAAGCTTGCGATAATCGGTTCGTTCCATTCAGCCACCTTGGTCGCCCGTTGATCCACATCCAAATGTTGCAGTCTCACCCGTATCCCTTTGTCATACCGACAAAATACCGCCATGCCGGCAGGTATTCAGCGGGTCTGGCTGACGCTCTGGATTCCGCCGTTCGGCGCAATCATCACGGTAGTGGTGCCAACAAAGATCGCTCAATTTAGGCCGCGCCTAAAAAAGTTGACAATTAACAATAGGCAACGGTCGTGCCAAAGCCATTGAAACCGCCGCTCAAGACTTAAGCCATTATAAGAACAAGACATTTCTCGTCGGCCATGAGGATCTGGGTGCACAGGGAATTCACCGGCTGTCGATATTCTTTACAGTGTGTAAAGGCAGGCAGGACAAATGAAGGTCAGGGTGGGGGGGATCGGACGCATCGGTTGCTCACCCCCCTTCACCCCGCCCCTCTCCTCCCGGATAAGCTCTTGGTAAAGCTCGACACAGGAGAGTGTCCGAAATGCAGCGGACTTGCAGGGTTGGGGTGAGGGCAGTGAAAACCAACCACTACCTTAGTCGGCTCAGCCCATGTTGGGTTTCGTCACGCGTAGCGCGTGACTCCACCCAACCTGCGGAATTCGGCCACTTGATTGTGTGGCGCCGTAGTCAGCCTGCCGCCGTGACGGTTACCGGCATCCCCAGGAGCGGCCAGATGACCAAGGCGGCAAAGCCCACCAGCAGCATCAGTAAGATGCTGGCGGGAACCCCGTACATGAAAAATTCTCCACTGCTGAACTGCTTTGAATCATAGGCAATGGCATTGGGTGCGGCACCCACCAGCAGCAGGAAGGGCATGCCTGCAACCACCAGCGAGGAAAACAGGATCACCTGCGGGGCCACCCCCAGGTAGGGGGCGATGACCAGGGCAACCGGCAGGGAAATGGCGATGGCCGCGACGTTCATGATGAAGTTGGTCATGATCATGACAAAAAATGCGATGCCCATCACAAACACGAACCAGTTGGCCTTCTGGAACATGACCAGCCAGTTGACGGCAAGCCATTTGGCGGCCTCGGTTTCCCACAGGCAAAAGCCGATGCTCATGGCGCCGCTGAACAACAGAATAATATTCCAGGGTATGTTTTCCAGATCTTCAATGTCGAGGATGCGCAGGATGAAGAACAGGATGGTGGAGACCAACAGGATGGCCGCCTTGTTCAAGACTTTCAACTCGGGCACAAAGGACTGCAGCGACATGATAAAAATCACGCCGAAAATGATGACCGCAGCCAATTTCTCCTGCGAGGTGATGGATCCCAGCTCGGCGTTCAGTTCCCTGGCCCGCTCCTTGAGGCCCGGAATGGTTTTCTTCTCGGGCCTTAGAACCAGCATGAAAAATCCCCACAGGACGAACACCATCAACCAGCCCACCAGGAACATGTAATAGGTAATCTGAAAAAACGTGATCTCGGTGCCCACGATCTCCTTGTAAAAACCTATGGCAACAGCGCCGCGCGCCGCTCCAAGCAGCGTGATGATGCTGCCTGCTCCGGCCACGTAAGCCATGCCGATGAAAAGGGCCTTGCCGAACTTGGTCGGCTTATTGCCCTCGCCATACAGCGCGTAAATGGCCAGCAGCAGCGGGTAGACGGTTGCCGCCACGGCCGTGTGAGCCATGATATGGGTCAACGCTGCAGTCACCACAAAGGTTCCCAGCATGATCATGCTGGTTTTCTCCCCCACCACCATGAGCATCCGGTAGGCCAGCCGCTTGGTCAAACCCGTCTTGGTGAAGACCATACCGATGACGATGGAACCGAAAATGAAGAGAACCGAGGGGTCCATGAAATCCTTGAAGGCCACACTGGCCGGGCGGATCAAAAAGAGGGCCTGCAGCACACCGATGGCCAGACTGGTGACGCCGATCGGCACCACCTCGAAAACCCACCAGGTGCCTGCCAGCAGAAATACCGCCAACGCCCCCTTGCCCTCGCGGGTCAGGGGAAAGTGCTTGCCCATGGGATCGATGGCATCCGGCCAGGAAGGCGAATAATAGACGACCAGGAAAAGAGCTACTCCAAGCAAAATAAAAATAATGCGGCTGCTTATCTTGGGTCCGGAAGCTTTCACATCAGCGCTCATAAAATGCTCCTTAGGATTGTAATCATCTTGATTTTCTCATTCGTTTTGCTGCTCAAACGATTTCCCATCATAGAACCGCTAGAGGGCACACGCCTTGATCATCCCGCACACTTCCCGGAAAACATCGGTCAATCTGAGAATGCCAATGATGGACTTATCGCGGGTCACCAGCAGAGACTGATGATTGCCCATGACCAGAAGATGAATCGCCTCATCCAGGGTGGCATTTTCCGCCACATATTCCCCCTCGCTGTAGGTGACCATGAGGTCTTTCACTTTTTTTTGAGCCGCCTTCTTGCAGATATCCTGCAGCGGTTTTTCCCAAAGCCCGTAGTTGCTCAGCATCGACTTGACGAAATCGGCGCTCCAGCCGAAGCGTGAAATCGCCTTCATGTCCCCCATTTCTTCGTATTTTGGCTCGAGGCTGCGCAGCACGTCCAACTGGCTGACCTTGCCAATGATTTGCTGATCCTTGTCAAACACCAATACGGCCCGATGCTTGTCCCTCTCGGCGGACTTGTCGAATTTTTCCTGTGCCACCTCCAACGCCACCACCGCTTCATATAAACTGGCTTCCTCAGCGACCGTTGCGTACTCGCTGAGAGGCACCATCAACTCCTTGACCATAATCGATTTCATGTATCTCCCTTCTCTGACTCAGTGTCCGTCCGCTGGGCCGTGTGAATGGTCTCACAAGGTCAAAGCCAAAAAACGAGGCCCCGAACCCCATCCCCACGCGTCGCCCCGATTGTCAACCCCTGCTGCGAGTTTTCCAGGATTCGCTAGCCCCACCCTTTGGTCAGCATAATACGCTCGATTTCCGCATTGCGGATGCGCTCCTCCTGCTCCGCCTTGCGCTTGTATGCCTTGACAATCTTTGCCACCAGATCCTTGGTCTCGGTGGGTTTCATGAGGTAATCGAAAGCGCCGAGCTTGAGCCCTTCGACCGCCGATTCCACCGTGGCGTTGCCGGTGAGCATGATGACCTCCAAGATGGGCTTCTGCTGCTTGATCTCACGCAGCGTGTCGATGCCGTCCTTGCCCGGCATCAGGACATCCAGAACAACCACATCGATTTCCTGCTGAGCAATGACCTGCAGCGCTTCATCACCACTGAACGCCATGCTCACCGCAAAGTCTCTTGTCTCCAGCCTCTCCGCCAAAACTTCCACAAATTCTTTCTCATCATCGACCAACAACACTCTGATTTTCATTCCAATGCCTCCTCGCTCGACTCGGCCCCCGGTTTTCGATTGAATCTGTCAACTACTGCTTCCCTTTTTCCGTGTTGCAAAATTGCACTGCCCCAGGCGCAGCCTGCCGGCCGGACGACGTCATCAGATCCCGCCTGGTGGCTACCCTTCCTTCTCTTCAGAATCGCCCGGACCGGGGGAGGCGCCTTCCCCCCGGCGCAGTTGATCGAGGCCGCAACGCCCGCCCTTGGCGTAATCGAGGACCCTGTTGTGCTGTTTGTCGAGGGGCCCGCGCCTGATGCGCTTTTGTGCCTGCCCGTGGTGATAGGCGGCGGTGATTCTGCTCAGCAGAGTTTCGATGTCAAACGGCATCAACAAATCATCAAAGGCCCCCAATCGCATGCCCTCAATGGAAAGGGCAAGGTGTCCGTCGGGCAGCATCAAGATCACCTCGGTGGCGGGCCGCATCTTTTTGATGTTGGCGAGCAACGCCAGGCCCCGCTGCCGCAACCCCTTCAACCCCAACAATACTACATCAATTTTTTCCCTTTGGACTATTTTCTTGGCTTCCGCCACATCCGCCGTGACCAGCACCTTGTACTTTTCCATCAGCAGGCGCTGCGACAGATTCTGGCAGAAATTCTCATCGGTATCTATGAGCAACACGCGTATGGGCATAGTTCGACTCAAAGGAAAAAATTTCGGCGCCGTGGTTACGGCCGACGCAGCCGACGGCCGCCCGTGTGCAACCCCGGCAGAGATCACGGCAAGTTCCATGCCAGATTATTTTTATAACGATTACGCTAAATTATATATGAAGGTGGGAGAATGACAGGCTTTGCAATACATATTGAAACGTTTTGGCACAAACGCTTCGTTTAAATTTGAAACATATTGCCACATAAGGGTGCCGGCAGACCCCCTCGGGAACCCCCTGCAAACCCTCTGCCGCGCACAGCAGAGCGCCCTACAGGGCAAGCGGCCAAGCGGCGCTCCCCGTTCAGTCGGCAAAGCCCGAGCACGCGCGCTTGATCGTATCCACAATCACGCCAATGTCGGCGGGCTTTTGCAGATAGCCGGAAGCACCCAGTCGCTGAGCAATCTCGGCATCCTGTTCGGAACCGTGTCCGGTGAGGATGACCACCTTGACCTGCGGGTTTATTTTTTTTACGCGGCGCAACACTTCCAACCCGTCCATTCCGGGCATCTTGAGGTCGAGCAGGACGGCATCGGGTGCATAATCCTGCAGCACAAACAGGGCCTGTTCCCCGTTGTGTGCCACCTGCGTATGCAGGCCTCTTATGGTTAACCTTTCTGCGAGAGCAAGTACAAATTCCACCTCGTCGTCAACCAACAAAACTTTGCATGGTTCCATCGCGCCCACTCCCGCCGGGTGTCTAAAAAGTCAGCCCGCCTGCTGATCCACACGGGTCTCGGTAAACAACAGAGCAAAGCCGTCCGGAATGTCGTCAAGCATTTGGCCTCCCAGCTCATGCGCCGACTGCCGGGCCACCGTAAAGCCTTCCGAAGTCGCAATGTGCTGCTTGACCGCGCCCAGATCATCGACCGGCACAGTCATCCGAACGAGCAGGCAGGGATGCCGCTCCCGCCACTCGGCCCGCAGCTCCATTGCACTGCCGGCCGGCATCTGATTCCAACAGCTTTCCAGCAAAAGAAAAACCGTCATCTGCAATGCCACCGGCGAGGTGACCAGGACGATCGAAGCATTCGATCCGCTCCGCGTGAGACCCACTTCTTTCAGGCGGGCGAAACGCTCCGAGAGTCGTACCAGCTGATCGGTCAGATCATTGAGATCGATAGGGCTGACGGGCTCATCCGGGCTGTGGGCGAAGCGATTGAGATGGGTTGCCAGTTCCACGCCGCGCTGCACCTGCTGCTTGATGACCTCAACACGATGCGAAAAGCGCTCCCAGTGGGGAAACGGCTCGTCCTTCGTGAGGGACAGCAGATCCTCCATGAGCCCTGAAGACTCTTTGATGATGGCCAGAATGTTCTTGATTTCGTGGGTAAACCCAGCGGTGATTCTGCCGAAAAAGGCCAGTTCTCTTGCGGTGGTTTGGTTCATTTTCTGCTCCCGTTCGAAAAAAGGTGCCGGGCAGCCGCCCTGTTCACCGTCCAGGTCGCCCAAAAGCGGTTCAACGCTTGCCCTCCAGACTCGATCAACCGCCACCGACGGCCTCGCGGATTTTACCTATCAAATCGTCTATGTTCAGTGGTTTCATCAGGTAATCGAAAACGCCCATGCGCATTCCCTGAATCCCGTCCCAGGTGGAACCCTGGCCGGTCAGAAGAATCACCTTGACTTCAGGATAGTCCGCCTGGATCCGCTTCAAAACTTCAAGCCCGCCAAGTCCCGGCATGAGGACATCCAGGACGACCACCTGGGGAGGATCCGTTTCCATCATGCGCAGCGCCTCCTCCCCGTCGGTTGTCACGCGCACGGGAATTCCACGCAACCGAAGCCGCTCAGCGAGAGTTGACACAAACTCTTCTTCATCATCCACCAGGATCACGTTCCAGTCCTGCATGCTACCCTCCCAGGCCTTCTTTGGGCTTCTTCGGCAAATATACGGTCATGGTTGTCCCCTGCCCCTCCTTGCTCTGCACTTCAATTTCGCCGCCAAGCTTCTTTATGATCCCATAGGTGATGGGTAGACCAAGCCCGGTACCCTTGTCCTTCTTGGTGGTGAAAAAGGGCTCGAAGATATGCTTCAAGGTTTCCTCCGACATGCCGACCCCATTGTCCGTGATGGAAACGCCCACGGTATCCAGATCCTGCTCCCACGTAGTGATGGCCACCATGCCGCCGTCTTCCACGGCAGCAAAGGCATTGTTCAGAAAATTCAAAAAGACTTGCTGCAACTGCCCTCGATCCGAGGCGATTCGAGGGAGATCTGGCGCCAGGTTGAGGCGCAAATCCAGGTTCCGGTAAAGGGCCTCTTTTTCCAGAAAGGTGAGGGTCTCCTTGACCACTTCATTGAGATCCAGCACCTCAATCTGGATTTCCATGCGGCGGGCAAAGCCCAGCAACCGATGGGTGATGGAACGGCAGCGCTGCACTGACTGCAGGATCACATTGACCAGTGAAAGGAACTTTTCCTTGTCCGGAAAGTTCTCCTTGTATTCGATCAAGTCCTTCATCAATCCGGCCTTTTCATTGACAATGGCCATCGGATTGTTGATTTCGTGCGCCACCCCCGCCGCCAGTCGGCCGATGGAAGAAAGCTTGTGAGTCTGCTGCATCTCGTTGAAGGCCGCCTCGCGTTTTTCATCGGATTCCCGGATGCGTCGCACCAAAATACCGGCAATCCTGTACACCACCAGGATGATGATGCCGCTGCTCACCGCCAGCAGGATAGCCAGTTCGCTCTTGAGCGTATACCAGGTCTTGAGCACCTCGGCCTTGGGTTTGACCACAACCAGAATGTAGGCCGGATGCACAAAATAGGCATAGGCCAGGAACACGTCCCGCCCTCGCGGTCCCTTGTCCTCGATCACGTTGGCTTCGTAGCTGACCGGAGGCAGGGGAGGAGGAAATTGTTCGAGGACGCCGCCATAAAACCGGGAAGGCGTCTGGAAAACCCCGCTGCGGTTGAGCACAAACGCGTCGCTTTCCGGGTCGAGCCCCATGGATGCGATCAGATCATCGAATTTTTCCGTATTGACGGTGGCCCGTAAAATCCAGGTCTGGCCGGTCAGGCTGCGATGCTGAACGGCCATGACGATGTGCGGAAATTTGCGGTAACCCATGAATACGTCGCTGATATAACTGCCCCGCACCTGCACCTCATGAAACCAGCTCTGTTCGGCGTAATCCTTTCCTTTGAGATCGTAGGGGCCGACATAACTCACCTGAATCCCATTGGAATCAATCAGTCCAAGGTCGACAAAGCCGCCAAACTCGCGCTTCATCACCTGAAAAATACGGTTGAGCGTGTTCTCATCGGCGAGTTCCTGATACGAATAGGCCGAAGCAATGAAGCTCACCGTAGAAAGACGTTCCGCAAGGAACAGCTCGAACGAGTGCTTGGTCTTGTTCACCAGGACGCGCAGGGGATTGACAATTTCGTCCCGCAATGCGGTGCGATACTGATGGTAATTCACAAAGGCCATCAACAGAAGTGGAATGAGCGTCACCAGAATCATGATGATGATCATGTTGCGCCGCAGGATATTGTAGCGGGCATGGGCATCCCCTTCCTCCGGCACGTGTAAAAGATTTGCCATCTTAAACCATTTTTTAACCGCCATTTGCTTCCTCTACCGTTGCGTCAAACAGGATGTCCCCACTTTTCAGCCGGCCCCGTGCAAATTCCTCCAGAACCCGGCGGTACGATCCCACCACCGATTCTATGACAACAACGCGCTTCCACGTCAAATAGTCGTAATATTCCTGTTCAATACCTCCACAAATGACCGCCCTGACCTCTTCGGTGAGCACCATATGGCAGAGCTTTTCAGCGGACGCCTGGGGCAGAACCATGGTTTTTTCCTCGTGCACCGCTCCCGCGTCGTCCACCGCGGCGATCAGCACCTCGGTGGCCAGATCGAAACGCGGCGCCACATCATTCCCGTAAAGGGTGACCAGGACCTTATTGGGCATGCGACCTGCCCTGCAGCTGCTTCATCTGCACAATGTGCCTTTCCCCAGCGTCATTCCACTGTCGTTTGCGCTCTCCCGGTAACCGGCGCCTCCCTCACGAAGCAAGTCCGTAGTGCTTCATCTTCCTCCACAAGGTGCTTCTTCCCCAACCCAGAATTCGGGCGGCCTGGCTGCGTCGTCCCTTGGCCTTCAAAAGCGCTTCCATGATCATCTTACGTTCCAGGTCTTGCCAATTCAGATCTGCCTCTTTGCCGTTCAACAACAGCGTGGACACGGCGCCAACGCCCGTCGCTGCCCGTTCCGCGGGGGGCGGCGCATGCTTGGCCTGGGTGAGATAGGCAGGCAGATGGCGCGGCTGGATTTGATCTTCCTGACAAAAATTGACGGCATATTCCACAATGTTGCGCAGCTCGCGCACGTTGCCGGGATAGGAATAACCTTGCAGAATCCGCAGCGATTTGGGGGAAAAGCCTTTGATGGGCTTCTTGAACTGGGATGACAGCTTGTTGAGAAAGTGATCCAGCAGCAGGCGAGGATCATCACCCCGTTCGCGCAGCGGGGGCAGGTGCTGGCGCACCACGTTCAACCGAAACAGCAGATCCTCCCTGAAATCCCCGGCCTGAACCATCTGCTCAAGGTTGCGGTGGGTGGCGGCGATGACCCGCACATTGACATGAAATCCCTTGGTGCTTCCCAAAGGATAGACCACCTTGTCGTCCAGGAAGGTCAGCAGCTTCACCTGCAGGGAAAGCGGCAGATCGCCGATTTCGGTGAGGTATAAGCTGCCGTTGTGGGCCAGGCGGAAACGGCCCGGCTTGTTTTCCATGGCACCCGTGAAGGCGCCTTTCTGGTGTCCGAACAACTCCGATTCCAGCAGCGTTTCCGGTAAAGCCCCGCAGTTGACCTTGACGAAGGGACCCTTGGCACGCTGCGAGGACTGATGAATGGCTTCGGCGACAAAATCCTTGCCGGTCCCCGTTTCACCCGTGATCAGAACCGAGGAATCCGACTGGGCGATTACCGGAAGGATGCGGAAAATCCGCTCCATCTCGGGGCTGCGCCCAATCAATTTACCAAAGCCGTAAGCGCTGCCGATTTTTCCGTCCAGTTCGCGCAGCAGTCTAACGTCTTCCAGTGTTTCCAGGAATCCGATGAGGCAGCCATGGACGTCCCGAATCGGGGCAAAGGTCACCCGCACCGGTATCTTCTGCCGATCACGATTTAAAATATCACCCTCGAGGCACAGGGGGTCCAGCGGGTCATCGAGTCGCGCGGCGGGGCAGCGTTGCAGGCAGATGTCGCTGCGCATGACCTGGGCGCAGGGAATTCCCGCCGGGTCGGGATAGGCAAAACCGGTCAGCGCTTCCAGAGCTCTATTGACAAAAACGATGCGCCGATTGGGATCGAGTAGCGCAATGGCAACGGGGATTTCATCCAACAGCGGGGCAAGCGCAACCGGTCGATCGAAAAGTCCACTGATATGCGAGTTGCAGGCAAAATTCATCATGCATGACCAGGAGGAAACACCTATTCGTTCGGCTACTGTTACCTGCGGCTTAACCGAGAGCACCGGCCGGCGGCGGGTTCGTCTCAGCAGGCCGGGCGCAGCCCCGGGAGCCTGTCCGCGAACTCCCTCTCCCTTGAACCGCCGGTTACCCACACCTCTTTGAGAGGAATTTCCCATCATCGGACCGCCTGCCGGCGCCGCTCTGGCAGCCGTCCGTTTTGGGAGTCTAGAAGAAGTGCCGCAGGCTGTCAAAACAAATGTTTCAAAATTTCATGAATCGTTTCAAATTGATCCAGCACCTCAGGCGCCCTCGGCTGCGTCGCTCGTCGGGCACTCCTGCACAAACCCGTTTACCAGTCCCAGTTCAAACAGGATGTCCAACGCCTGCCGGTATTCCTGCGAGCTCACCTTGCGCTGCAGCAACGGCACGAACAACGCCTTGTGCGCGGGAAAGTATTGATTCATCAAGCTCACCCACACGTTCGGCCCCATCCGCCGATGCAGAAAAGTGAGGCAGCCACGGGTTCCGGACAGGTTGTTGGGCAATACCATGTGACGCACCAGCAGGCCGCGCACCCCAACCCCCTGTTTATCCATCTGCAAGGGGCCCACCTGCCTCCACATTTCCACCAGCGCAGACCGGTTGTAGTGCACATAATCATCCCTGCCCGAGCAAAATTGCGCCGCCGCCGCATCGTCATATTTGACATCGGGCAGGTAGATATCCACGATCCCCTCGAGCAGCCGCAAAATTTCCCCGCGCTCATACCCGCTGGTGTTGTACACGATGGGCAGATGGAGCCCGCGTGGCACTGCCAGGCAAAGGGCGCTCAGCACGGCGGGCAGCTGGTGAGTGGCGGTGACCAGGTTAAGGTTGTGAGCCCCGCGCTGTTGCAGCCTGAGCATCCCCTCGGCCAGATGTTGCACGCTCACCCTGCGGCCGACCCCCATTTGGCTGATGGGGTAATTCTGGCAGAAGAGGCATTGCAGCGTGCAGCCGGAAAAAAAGATGGCCCCGGAGCCTGCGGTTCCGGAAATGGGGGGTTCCTCCCAGGGATGAATGGTCATGGCGGCGACTTTGGGCCTGAAATCTACGCCGCACGCGCCAAGTTCCCCCTGGTTGCGGTTGACCCTGCAGCGCCTCGGGCACAAAGCGCACGCGTTGAGCAGATCTTCCAGCACACGGGCACGCTCCCAAAGCACTCCCTTTTGGGCAAGCTCCAGATAGCCGGGACGATGAATCATACTACCCCTGATGGAACGGTCAGATGCTCTCTTCCACTATCAGCGCCGAGTTCACTTCCTTGACATCCTGTACATCGCGTGCGATTTGCACGATACGGCTTGCCTGAGCCTGACTCGTCACGGTTCCGCTGAGAGTGACCACGCCCTCCTTGGTGCTCACCTGGATGTCGGACCCTTCGGCATCCCTGCTGAACATGAGTACGGTCTTGACCTTGGCCGTGATCCAGGCATCGCCGGCGCTCCGGCCCGCCCCCTCCAGGCTCTTGCTGACCGTCCCTTTGAACCGTTCGGCCATTTCGCTCAATTGGTCAACGGGGTCGCCCGCACCGGTACTTTCCGACTGCGGTTGAGCCGTGTCCGTGGGTACCCTCAGCTGGTTGTCCACCCTGCGGACCCCCTCGGTATTTTGCGCGATCTGGCCGGCCAGATCGCGCACGGCCCGGGTTTCGACCCGGCCCTTGAGGGTCACCACCCCGGCATTTGTGCTCACATCCATATTGAGCCCATTGGTATAGCGGTTCCACATGAGCTTCGTTTTGACTTTGGCGGTGATGGTCATATCTTCGATCTCCCGGTACCAGGAGGAGCGTTGCGGGCTTGCCTGACTGCCCTGCTGCGGCTGGAGGTGCACCGTGATATTGTCCCGAACCTCTCGAATGCCATCCACCCCGCGCGCGATCTCAACGGCCAGTTCACGTTCCACGGGAGTATCCACGACACCGCTCAGCTCTGCCACTCCATCTTTCACCTTCACATCTAATTTGAATGGGTTCAAGCTGTCGTTCAACGCATAGGTGGTCACCAATTGGGCTTCCAGCCACAGGTCGGACTTGCTCGCCTCCTCGAGCGACACCCCTGCACAAGGAAGATGGGCAAATACTGAAAAACCCACTATAACGGCTGCTAAAATCGCTCTCATGCTGTCTCCTCCCTAATGTTCTCATACCTCTCGAGTCAAGATGGGCCACGATCCGATGCCGGCATTGCTCAGGGCACAATCCAAACCGCCAAATCGTCGGCACCATTGAGGACTTTAACGGTAACCCGCCCCAACAAAAACTGTCGAACCTTTGAGATGCCCCGCCTGCCCATAACGATGGTGCCGTACCCGCCTTGGCGCGCAGCGCGCAGAAGATCGCCCGCCCGGCTGAAGCTGTGGGGCAGGTATTTTGTGGAAATGCGCTGCGCGCTGATGCCGGCTTTGACCAGGCGCTCCCTGTAATCGTCAAACATTTTGGTCAGCCCTGCTCTCAGTGATGCTTCCAGCCGCGTTGCCATGTCTTGATCGAGCTCAAAGACGGGAGCACCAAAAGAATCCAGGCCCCGGACCACATGGCAGAGAGCGATTTCAGCGGTTCCGCTCAGTGCACAACCGGCCAGATATTCCACCGCCTTGGCGGAGTTATGCGAACCATCAACGGCCACCAATATCCTCATGGAACGAACATCTCCTCCAATGAGCCACACCGGGGTGTCTTTCAAAAGCTCGACGATCCTATTGGATACGCTCCCCAGAAAAAGGCTGTCCATTTTATTCAATCCGCGCCGACCAATCACCAGGGCCTGGTAGTCGTTTTGCGCCTCGGCAACGATGTCGGCAGCGGTTCCCGTTTGTCGTTCGCACAGCATGGTGTGCAGGCGATTTTCCCGGAAGCCGCAGCGTACCAGATGATGTCTGGCCGATTCGAGCACCGCCCGGCCCGCTCGTCGCTGTTCCTGCTCCCACCTCTGATACCTGGCCTTCATGGTGGCAATGAAAGCCTCATCCAGATTCACCTGCCAGAAGACCTGCTCGGGCTTCTTGGGCAGAATGTGAATGAAATTGACAAACACGCCGTGCGAACAATAACGGCCGACATACCGGACAGCATTGAGGGAATGATTTGACCCGTCGACTGCGATCAGGATGCGCATAGTATCTTGCACGGATGCTCCTTCCTCACTGGGTTCTCAGTGCACACCGCCCGGCGCCCGCCCGGCCGCGTCTCCCTTTGGCGGCCGCATCAGGAAAGTGAGCGGCACCAGCACGGCGGTAAACCAGGCAAACAGCCAGAAGATATCGTTGAACGCGAGCATATTGGCCTGCCTCAGCACTTCCCGGTAGATGGCGGCAAGCAGCCGGGAGGAATCGGCAAATGCCCCCATATGACCGGGCAGGGCCTCCAGTAGCCGATTCACATAGTCGCGCAGCTGCGGGCTGAACGGAGTGACGTTTTCCACCAGAAAGGTTTGATGCAGCTGCGCCCTTTGGACCAGGAGAGTGGCGCTGAAAGCGACTCCAAAACTGCCCCCGAGATTGCGCAGCAGGTTAAAAATCCCGGACGCGTTCCCCATTTCTTCTCTGGGAATATTGACGTAGGTGGAAGCGGAAAGCGGCACAAAAAAAAGTCCCATGCCAAGCCCCTGGACAATGCGCGGCCAGGCGATGGAGAAAAAATCGGCCTGCAGGTTGAAGCCCGACATCAACCACAGCGAATAGGCCATGATGCTCAACCCGATGCCAAGCAGCAGGCGCGCACTGACCCCCTTTTTCATCAAGATGCCCGCGATCGGCATGATGACCAGACTGGCCACACCTCCCGGTCCCAGCAGAAGACCCGCCCACAACGCGGTATAGCCCATCAGCGTCTGGGCATAGAGCGGCAGCATGACAATTCCGCCAAACAGGCAGAAAAACCCCATGAACATGATCACATTCCCGGCGGCAAAGGTTCGATCGAGGAATACCCGCAGGTTGACCACCGGGTGCTCGGCGCGCAGCTCAACAATAATGAAGGCGATCAAAGAGATCACAGCAATGAGGCTCAGCACGACGATAAGATGAGAATCGAACCAGTCTTCCCGCTGGCCCTTGTCGAGAACAATCTGCAGACAGCCAAGGCCAACCGCAATGAGGAAAAGACCCCATTTATCGATGTGAAACCTGGCACGGCGGATGTAGTGGGGATCGTGGATCAGCAGAATGGCGAGGAAAATGGCCAACGCTCCCACCGGCAGATTGATGTAAAATACCCAGCGCCAGTTCCAGTTGTCCGTAATCCAGCCTCCAATGACCGGACCGAGGATGGGGGCAAACACCACTCCCATGCCGAACACCGCCATCGCCATGCCATGCTCGGCCACGGGGAAGGCTTCCAGCAGAATTGCCTGGGACAGTGGCTGCAAACCGCCGCCGCCCAACCCTTGGAAGATGCGTGCCACCACCAGTATGGGCAGCGTTGGCGCCGCTCCGCAGGCAAGCGAACTCAACGTGAATAACGACACAGAAAAAATTAGATAACGTTTGCGGCCGAAAACGCTCGACAGCCATCCGGTGATGGGTATGATGATGGCATTGGAAACGAGGTACGACGTCAACACCCAGGTGACTTCATCCACCCCCGCGCTCAGGCTCCCCTGGATATGGGGCAGCGAGACGTTCACCACGCTGGTGTCCATGACCTCTATGAAGGTTGGCAGGATGACCGCCAGAGCAACCAGCCACTTATTGGTCTGTGGAACGGTTTGCGGATTCAATGGGAAGCATTCCGGCTGAACTGGTTAATGTGTGCTCGGCAATGAGCCGCGGTCCACTCCGGTCGGCAGTGGATATGGTCACCACCAGGGAAAGCCCCACGCGCAGTGGATATTCCGCAGGAGGGCGCGGATCCAGCTCGATCTTGACCGGCACCCGCTGGACTACCTTGATCCAGTTGCCCGTCGCGTTTTCGGGCGGCAGCAACGAAAAGGCGGCCCCGGTACCTGCACGAATTCCGACCACCTTGCCGTGATAGACGTGGCCGGGGTAGATATCCGCACGCACCTCCGCCGGCTGCCCCAGACGCACATGCTCCAACTCGGTTTCCTTATAATTGGCTTCCACATAGGCGGCCTGCAAAGGCACCACCGCCAGGAGCGCCTGGCCCGGCTGCACTCGGTCTCCAAGCTGAATGCGCTTCTGCGCGATGTAGCCCGCAATGGGCGCTGCAACGCTACAGTAGGACACGTTGAGCTGGGCCATTTGCAGGTCCGCCTGCATCTCCGCGCGCCTGGCTATCAGAGAAGCCAGTCTGTTCTTTTCCACATGGACTTGCAGGCGATCTGCCAGGGCGCTCTGCAGCTCCGCCCGGGCGCGTTTGATATCTTGCAGGGTTGCCGCCAGCGAAGCCTTGGCTGCAGCAATTTGCGCTTCCGTGGCCTCCAGCTGGGCCGCCGCCTTTTTGAAGGCGGTGCTCGCTTTATCCCGCTGCTGCTGCGACCCGGCGCCGGATCTATGCAGATTCGAGTAGCGTTCATTATCGCGCCGCGTCTGAATAAATTCCGCCTCGGCAAAGGCGCGGTGCTGCTGCAGCTCGTCCAACCGATGGCGGGCTTCCCTTTCTTTGTCCTGAACCGACTTGAGGGCCGCCTCAGCCATTTCGACCCGGGCCTGGGTGACGGAATCGGTGAGCTCAACGGTGAGCCGCGACACCTTGACATCCGCTTCCGTTCGCTCCAGGGCGGCACGTCTCTTATCCACTTCCGCCTGATAGTCGGTCGGATCCAGCTCCAGCAAAACGGTGCCTTTGGCCACAAACTGATCGTTGTCAACCAGCAGCCGCGTTATGGTTCCGGGCACTCGAGTGCTCACCGTAGCACTGTCCGCCTTAACGTAGGCGTCGTCGGTAGTCACGCGGTTGCGCATGAAAAACCACCAGTAAGCACTGATCAGCGCTGTTCCCACCAGCACTGCTCCAAGCAGCCAGGACCACTTGATCCTCTTGTTCCTGCCCCGCCTGGGTTGAGCCTGAGGAGAAACACTCGCATCGGCCATCTTTGCTCAACTCCCCTCTATGGTTGTTTTCCGGCCGCAGCCGCTGGGATCCCGCAGCCCAGTCGGTATCACCCCAGGGCAGACACGCACCCGGTCTCCATCCGAAACTCCCCTCTTTCCCCTAAGGGAGAGGAATCGTGCAGCCAGCGGATGGAAACGGCCTGCTTGTGCGGGCCCCACAGCCTTGCTCTGCAGTCGGCTGTTCTTTTACCATACTTTGCCGTTCAGCTTAATGATTCTTTTCTCTAATGTTCGTGTGGATTGCAGACGGAAATCAAGGCAGGGATGGAAAAAGTCGCCCGCTCATCGGATGATTGCCCGCCAATGTACCGATGAAAATGTGATGGATGCGGACTAGATCCAGCGGACGTCCTCAGGTCGAAAGCAGACCCATGCCTGCTCTCCCGGGAAAACACCGCGCGCACGTACCTCTGTGCTGGACAGCTCAGCGTGAAAATGAATGGAATCGACCGTTGCGGTCACCAGCACCCTGCCGCTGTGCTTCTGCAGGGCCAGGGCCGATATGGTACCGGCGAGGGTATTGGCCCGGCCCTCCGTTGCGGCAGGAGCCTTATGGACCGAAACGGATCGGGGATCGATGACGGCCATCGACTTTTCGTTCGGTGCAGCGCTCACCAGGATGGCTGTCCCGTCTGCCAGGTGTTTTTCCGCAAGTCCGTCCGCACGGATGGTCCACGGACCGAACAGCACGTTGCCCATGCCCGACCCGATGATGCTCCCGCGAAACAGGTGGAATACCTCATCACACACCTCATGCAGCCACGGCCAATCATGGCTCGCTATGACCAGGGTGGTTCCCCACTCCTGCCGGGCGCGCAATGACGCTTCCTTGATGAGAGCGGCGCTGGTGGCATCGACGCTCGAGGTGGGCTCATCCAACAACAAGACGCGCGGATGCAGCACCAGACGGCAAGCCAGGGCGACCCTCTGAGCCTCACCGCCGGAAAGCTCATACCACTGCCTCCGGGCGAACTCCTCGGGGGCCAGGCCCACCCAGGACAAGGCTTCCTTCACCCGTATGGCATACCCCTGCCGCATTCCCCGCACCTTTAGCCCGTAAGCCACATTCTCCATCACGGAGCGTTTCAGAAGGTAGGGCTCCTGATCGAGCAAAGTGACATGCAGCCGGGCGGATCGGGTAGACGATTCCTCGCTGCTGCCGCTGAACAGAATTTCCCCCTGGGAAGGTTTTTCCAGGAAGGAAAGCATCCGCAGCAAGGTGCTTTTTCCGCTGCCGTTGGGGCCGACCAAACCAATAATGCTGCCCGGAGCAACTGCAAAATCATCAATGCTCAGGGCCACCAGGTCTCCGTAACAGTGCCGAATCCCCTTCAAGGCATAGATGCTCTCGGTCAATGACGCGTCCTCTTGCGCAGAAAGAAAAGAGACAGATTAACCGTCAAGGCAATGGCCATGAGCACCAACCCCAGGGCGATACCCATACCGAACTGCCCTTTGCCCGTCTCCAGGGCAACGGCAGTGGTGATGGTGCGCGTATGCCACTTGATATTACCTCCCACCATCATGGAAATTCCCACCTCGGTGAGGACTCTGCCGTACGCCGCCACTCCTGCGGCAAGCAGTCCAAAACGCGCTTCCCATAGATTGGATAAGAGAAATTGTCGTGGATTGGCACCCAGCGTCAACAGCGTTGTATGCAGCCTCTGGTCCAGGCTCTCCACGGCTGTGGCCGCAAGGGCGACCACCACGGGCAGAGCCAGAATGGTCTGCCCGATGGCTATGGCAGGCAGCGTGAACAGCAGACCATACTCTCCCAACGGGCCCCGGTAGGACACAAAAGCATACACGATCAAACCGATCAAAACTGTGGGCAGGGAGAGCAAGGTGTCCACAAGAGTTCGAACCATTTTTTTCAGCGGGAACGTGCCATAGCCCAGCAGAAAACCCAGAGGGAGTCCCAGGCACAGGCTCGCCAGCATGGAATAGGTGGACACCTGCACGGTTACGCGAATAGCGGAGTAGGTTTCGGGATCACCCCTCAGCAGCAGCTGAAAGGCTTTGACCAGCCCTTCCAGAATGTAGTTCATGGGTACCGGTTATAAGTCCATTATTTTGCGTTTGGGATAAACAGCTGCTTATCGAGCAGCTTGAAGTCACCGATAAACTGCTGGATCGGCTCGGAAGCCATCCAATCGGAATACTTCTTTGCCAGGTCAAATTTGGTATCAGGGCATTTGGCAGGATTGATGGGAATCACACTGTATTGATTGAACAGGCCGGGATCTCCTTCGACCAGGATCACCAGGGGCGGATTCCCCTTTTGATTGTTTTCATAAGTGATGTAGGTCCCGCGGTCCGTGAGGGTGTAGCCGTTGCGTTCAGCCGCAACATTGATGGTTGCCATCATGCCCTGACCCGTCTGGACATACCAGGCTTCCTTGTCTATTCCTTCGATACCCGCCTTCTTCCAAAGTCCGATCTCCTTCTTGTTGGTCCCCGAGTCGTCTCCGCGGCTGACAAAGATAGCTTTGTCCCGAGCCATCTTTTTCATAGCATCCGCTACCGCAAGACCTCTGACCTGGGCGGGATCGGTCCTGGGTCCGATGACGACAAAATCGTTGTACATCACTTGGCGCCGGTCAACCCCATGGCCTTCCTCCACAAACTTCTTCTCCGCCGCGGGAGCATGCACCAGGAGCACGTCCACATCGCAGTTCCTGCCAAGCTCCAGGGCCTTGCCGGTGCCGACCGAAACCCATTGCAGCTCCACACCGGTATCCTGTTTGAAGCGCGGCGCCAGATAATCCAGAAGCCCGGTATTGTCGGTGCTTGTGGTGGTTGCCATCTTCAACACCTGATTTTCGGCCCCGGCCGGCGCAATGAAACCGGTCACCGCAACAAACATCAATGCCACCGCCAATACTTGTTTCGTTCTCGTCATACACGACCTCCTTTTTGCATTGCGGTGCCCGCCAACGGCCACCGCCGTTCATCAAAACCCGCATCCCTTCCAGACATTTGCCCATTATAGCAATTCTGACACAACGCACAATAAAAAAAGCCGGACGGGCAGCATCGAACGCAAAAGGTCGAATACGGGATGCAGACAGAGCAGAAACAAGTATTGGCAGCTGAAGCTGCCGGGCTATTCCCTGGAGGCGTTGCGGCAGGCTTCATCGAGCCGGCCTTCAATATATCGGATGAATTCCTCATCATATTCCTGGATGTCAAAACAGACGGCATCTTCCCCAAGCAGACCCTGGGGTACAAAGTCGCCTCGTTCCTCCGGATCTCTAATCATTTGTGCGTAGAAGCATATGGACAGCCAGCGCGGGGAATCCTCAATCACATCAACCATGACAAACAGCCCTCTTCTTTTCTGTTCGGCATGAACGGCTCTCAGTGAGTAGGTGAGACCGGGTCGCGGTACGAATTCAAGCCTTACTTTCTCCTTGTTGCCGAGGTATTCCTTGAAATGCACAAACATCTCCTTGTTTCTTTCAGGAGTCTCTTTCCAGTCACCCATAAAGACATCCAGTCCTGAAGCAAATTCATTAAACACACCTACCTCCTTATATGATTTGTTAGATAAACATTTACATGAGAAGAAATATTAATACCAGATTGTCACAATCTTATTTTTGCTCATTGCCGTTGCGTATGCAAGGGATACCGACAAGTTCTGCAAAGATCAGATCATGGTACCCATCGAAATGCATCAGCCAAGGGACATCAAGGTATTCTGCGGGCGACAACCTGGTGGCTGTGAGACGGAAAAATCAGGCTGTGACTTGATCAACAAAGGAAACGATTCTGTCACGGCCAGGAAACGCCCCATTTTTTGCACAGCGGTACGAGCAAGGTGAAAAATTTGGTACATTTGCCTCTCATTGCATCTTGAGCACAGCGGGTCCCTGCCTCGCCTTGATCACCGGTTGGTTCGCCTGATATCTAATGTTTTTTAATGTTTTTATCTGGTTAGCATATATATCGGAATCACTTGAGTGTTTGGCATGTCATTTGCTAATATGCAGAGGTGATGGTGCGCAAAACCAGGACACCGAGTCGTGAGGGGGTGAAGCCGATGCATACGTAAAGCGACACAAATTTGTGGAGTCCCAGGTCGCTACTGTTTTTAGCTTTTCCAATTAAAATTCAGGTTTCCCAAGGAGTGAGTCATGCAAAGTTTGTCCTCGAGACTGATGAAGTCAACCGTCTGTTCCCTGATCACCGGATTTTTTATCGTGATGCTTGCAGCACCGGGCTTTTCCCAGGTGTCGCTGAAAGACGTGGTCAAAGACACCGCTAAAGACACCGCCAAAGAGAGCGCCATGGAGATGCTTGGAGTCAAAAAGCAGGTCGAAGGCCGCACGGAGATGATGAATGGCGCCAAGAAGATGCTGGATGGCAAAAAAGCGCTGAAAGAAGAACTGGTCAAGCAAGGGAGCATCAAAGAAGGGGACGCTCTGGAAGGGGAAATGTCCATGTCCGAGGGCTATGAAATGATGGTGGACGGCGACAGGCTGGTTCAAGAAGAGCAGATTGCCGATGGCAAGAAAAGGATGCTGGACGGCGCAAAAATGATGACGGACGCCAAAAAGAAGATGCTGGACGACCTGGTTCAGAACAAAATGATCGAGGAAGGTGCACCTTCTCAAGGCGAGCAGTTCATGAACGACGGCGAAAAGATGATGAAAGACGCCGAGTTGATGCTGTTGAAGTAGGGAGCGGCCGCGCTTGTTTGAGTATCGCCCGTGGCCGGCTTGCCATGCAAGCCCTGGAAGCTGCAAGGCAGCTGCTCGGGCAGTTTGGAAAATGGGCGTGGCGAACCGCGCTATCTAAGGGCTGGTGCAGAACTCTCAGCGTGGTTCGGTCGACCACGCCCGGGCCTCATTTTTCGGGACACGCAATAACCCGCATATGAACTGCAAGGATGTTCTTCGCTTCAGATGATACCTGCATCGCACCAAAGGAAGAAAGGACCCGACCGAATCGGCTGGGTCCTTGATTTTCCTTGGAGGCGGCAACCGGATTTGAACCGGTGAATAACGGTTTTGCAGACCGCTCCCTTACCACTTGGGTATGCCGCCTTGTTCGGCTAATGAAATACTTTAAAGTGAATACACTGTCAAGGGTAAGTTCGGTTCACCATACCACTTGCCCCTTTGGAATCCCTTTGATAATGATCGTAGATACATCGATCCGCCCCTGCATCGCTTCCATGGGGTGCCCGTACAGGTGTCAATGCAACGGAGAGGAAACCATGCAGAAACATCTTTTGATTACCATAAGCGAAGACGTGAGGCTCATGCAGGGAGTCCGCTTTGTGGGCTCATTTTTCAGCAACAAAGCGGATGTGGAACTGACCCTTCTCTACGTGTCACCACGTGCAGAGGTCGGCAGCGGCGACAAGGTTCAGCGCAGCATCGATAAAAAGAACACTGAAATTTATCGCCAAAAGGGTGAAAGAGCACTTGAAATCGCCAGGAGTATGCTCATTGACCGGGGATTTCCAGGGGAAAATATCACCGCCAAATTGATGTTCAAACAGTTTGGCACCATAAAGGACATTGCTCGAGAAGCAAAAGGCGGCTCCTATGACGCGGTGGTGCTTGGCAAAAGGGGCTATGCCATATTCGAAAAGGTCCTGCAGGATAGCGTCACCAGAGCGCTAATGGAACGTAACATCGAGTTTCCCCTGTGGATTTGCCGGCAGCCGGAAGAAAACCGCAGGAACGTACTGCTTTGTGTCGATGGATCTGAGCCGAGCCTGCGCATCACGGACCATGTCGGCTTCATGCTGCAGCATGAGCAGGACCATAACGTGACACTGTTCCACGCCGATACCGGTGGGGCCAAGGACATAGACCGAATGCTTGCGGAGGCAAGCCGGGTGCTGTTGAACAATGGGGTGGAAAAAGAGCGCATCACTGTTCAGGTGGCACCCTCCAGCGGCGTAGTCAAGACCATCGTGCGCGAGACTGAAAAGAAGGCCTACGCGGTGGTCGCGGTAGGCCGCGCCGGGATGAAAAAGGGCCTGCTCAAAGGTTGGATGGTCGGCTCCCGCAGTATGAAGCTGCTGGAAGAGCTGGAAAAAGCCGCCCTCTGGGTAAGCCAGTGAAACCCGTCATACAAGCCTCACCCGATGCCCCGCTGCCTCCACTCACAAAGGGGGCAGCTCAGCACGGCAATCTTTACACTATGTAAAAAATGCTGACACACGCCCCGGGATCTTCACTGATTTTTGCGCCGGATAGGTGCACGCAAAAGCTCCCTCCCACGTATTTCGACAAATCATCAATGCCCCCTTCTTTGGCATGCACCTTGCTCATCAGGTACTGACATGGCAGAGGCCGAGCTCGGAGAATGAGGATTGGACGGCTTGTCACCCTCCGGGTTTGACCCCGTACGTTGTGATCTTTCAACCAACCAGTATTGTTTTTCGCGAAGGAGGAGTCGGTACGATGAAAGCAGGTATTGTTTTTACAGGAACGGGCCCAATTCTGATACTCACTTCTTACGAATCATTTACGGACAAGAAATTTGTAGAAAAATTGAGTGCCAAGGGAATCAAGAAATTCATCGCTTATGAGCTTCCATTCGACAAGGTGAAAGAAAAATACGGGGTGCACTTTTCGGTGGTCATGGGTGACTTGAGCGAAACAGATGATCTGCGCGTCTTGGACTACAACGGACATCACATTTTCTTGAACTTTTCGTTTGCGGACATGGGAAACCCCATTCACTACGAACCGTAGGGAGCTATCCGACAAGTTGTCGAGCCCGTCATTCCGACGAATCCCGGAACGGGATCCAGGATTCGCCGGAATGCATGGCGTCACGGTCATCCACGCATTGCATGTATGGTGCGAGGGGGGTGATCTTTATGAAAGGAGGCCCACCATGGTTGACGTCGCTGAACTCAGGAAGTTCGAGCTATTTGGCATCTTCGCAGATTCGCAATTAAGTGAACTGGCAAAGATTACTGAAAAAAAGAACTACAAGACGTTTTCCCATGTCTACGAAAAAGGTGAAAGGGCCAGACATATCTATGTGGTCCTCAAGGGTCTGGTCAGTTTGAGAGAGTTGCAACCGGGAGACCAGGTCGGCATTGGATTTGAGATGCGCGAACGCGGCGAATTATTCGGCGCCGCATGTTTCATGAAACCGCAGGAATACACCCTGACCGCCGTTTGTCTGGAGGATTCAGAATTGATTGAAGTCGATGCGGACAAGCTTTTCGATCTCTGCGAGAAGGACCCCGACATGGGCTACAAGCTGATGAAAAAGTTTGCTCAGTTGTATTTTGAGCGTTACAAAGTCGCCAAAAGACAGATCCGCGAGATGGTCAAAGCCCCCACCATCATCACCGCTCTTCCTGGATAATGGCCGACCATCACCTCAAGCTGACGGTCGACACAAAAATCAAGGCCCCCGAGGCTAACCGCCCCGGGGCAGCCGGCCGCTCCTAGCTCACCACCCAGACCGCCATCTTGCGGGCCATCTGTATGATTTTGTTACTCACTCTACCCATAAAGAATTCCTGCACCTTGGATAATCCTCTGCGCCCCACCACGATGGTTTCATACCCCTCCCGCTGAGCCTCCAGGACAACGGCGCCGGCCCGGCTGGAGACCCCCGTAACCACTTTAGTGGCAATCCGGTCCGCGGACAGACCCGCGCTCACAAGACGCTGTGCGGCTTTCTCAAAGATCGGCTCGATTGCCCTGCTTGCCTCATTGAGCTCCTTTTCGGCCTGTTCCATCCAATCCCTGTTGTGCTCCGGCACAAACGCTTTGCCATGCCCCCGCTGAAAAATGTCGAAGCCCCTTACCGCGTGGAACAGCAGCACTTCGGCTGGAGAGCCATCCAGCATGGAGCCCACATAATCGACCGCTCGCATGGCCCATTCGGAAGTGTCCATGGAGATGAGAAGCCTGCCGGGCTGAGGCGAACCCCCAATGATCCAGACGGGGACATCCGTGAGGCGCTCCATCAGCTTGTTGGCGATACTGCCGAGAATTAAATCCTTCAAGTCACTCAGGCCGGTGCGTCCAAGCACCACCGCACTGTAGTCTTTTTGGGATTCGGTCACGATGTCCCTGGCTATCCCGTCCCGGCGCTCCTGAATATTCACGCTGAAGGCATCTTCGGGAAATCCGGCATCCAGCAGCAGGCGACCGGCATTCTCCATGAATTCATGGATGATCTTCTCCTGCTGAACTTCCCAGGCCTTGATGTTGGCTATCTTATGATAAAAGGCCGGCTCCTTTTGCAAATCCCAGAACGATTCAGGAATTTTCGTCATAACATTGAAAAGAACGATTTCCATTTGCTCGGGCGGCAACACCTTCGACACGTAGCGAACCGCCTCCATGGCCTGTTCCGATCCATCCACCGCCAACAGAATTTTCTTTCTTGCCGAATCCACCATGATGATCCTCCCTTGTGAAAGCCCATTGACACCTGAACGAGTTAGTGGCGGCCCGGGTTTCTGCCGATTTGTCGTGCGCACCGCATGCGGGCCTTGACGAGTGTTGTTTGAGGTGAAGCGCCGGATCTATGTCACCCCTTCCCGGTCACCCTGAGAAGGCTGCTGCAGATTGATCCTCAATTCGAAATCGCTGCTCTGGGGCACTCGCTTAATGGTGAAGCCCAACTTGCGTCCAAGAGCCAGCATATTGGTATTTTCCGGCAAAACGACTCCCCACAGGAACTCGAGCCCGCGCTCTCTGCCGATCTCCACCAATTGTTCGAGCAACGTGGCTCCCACGCCTTTGCCCTGCCAGGCATCGCCCACAAGGACCGAGAATTCCGCTTTGGTAATATCCGGATCGCTGATGATGCGAGCCACTCCCAGCATTTTTTCCGCGTCCCCCACCCGTTGCAGAGCCACCAGCGCCATGTCCCGGTCGTAATCGATCTGCGTGAAGCGAGCCAGCATGTCGTGGGACAGGTAACGCAACGGCCGGAAAAACCGGTAATAGATGCTGGTCGGAGAGAGCGAATCGAAAAGCTCGCTGAGCAACGGCGCATCCTCCGGCTTGATGGGTCTGACGAAGATTTCCAGCCCGGACTTGGTGACCACCGTCTGTTCATACTGGCTCGGATAGGGACTGATGACCAGGTGCAGGGGTGATGGAATGGTGGAAGAGGCCACCACCACTCGAGCGTCCAGAGCAAGAATATCACCCTGCAATGGAACCAGAGGGTTGATGTCCAGTTCCTGGATTTCCGGAAAATCGATCACCAGCTGCGCAAGGCGCACCAGTATTTCTTCCAGCAGCACCATGTTGGCCGCCGGCTGGTTGCGATAACCCTTGAGCAGCGCATACACCCCGGTATTCTCGATGAGCCTGTGGGCCAGCAAGCGATTGAGGGGTGGCAGAGCGATGGCTTTGTCTTCGAGCACCTCCGTCAGGATTCCCCCCAATCCGAAAAGGATGACCGGACCGAATTGTCCATCCATTTTACTGCCCATAATCAGTTCGTAGTCAGGCCGTGGAATCATCGGCTGCAGCGTGACTCCCCAGAGGTCGGCCCTGGGGTTATGAGCCCTGCAGTTGTGCATGATCCGATCGAAGCCGTCACGCACTGCCGCCTCATCCGACAGGTTCAACAGCACCCCTCCGGCATCCGATTTGTGAGTGATATCCGGTGAATGGATTTTCATGACGGTTGGAAAGCCGATGTCCCGGGCCAACCGCGCAGCGTCGTCGACGGATTTTGCCGCCTCCGTGCGGGTGCAGGGAATCCCGTAGGCCAGCAAGAGCTGCTTCGATTCGATTTCGGTGAGGCACCGACGACCGTGCGCAATGGCCTGGTGTATGATGTTTTGTGCGACATTCTGCTGATATTCGGGTTCGTTCGGCAGTTTTTGAGGAATTTCCTGCAACAGCTTCAGGTTGCGGGCATAGCGATACATCGTCATAAAGGCGCGGATGGCCCGCTCGGGCACATCATAGGTGGGGATACCCATCCGGTTGAACAGTCTCCTCCCCGGTTCGACGCTCTCGCCCCCCATCCACACCGTGTAGACCGGCTTGCTGTTGCCCTTCAACGTTTCACAGAGCGCCTCGGCCACCGCCGTCGGGTGGGTCAGGGCCTGGGGCACCATGATAACCAGGACACCGCTGACCTCTTTGGCGGCCAGACAGACCTCGATCACTCCCCGATACCGTTCCAGGTCTGCATCTCCGATGATGTCGATGGGGTTTGCACGGCTCCAATAGGGCGGCAGCAATGCATCCAGCCTGGTTATGGTTGCGTCGCCGAGAGGGACCGGCTCCATGTTGTATGCGGCGAGAGCGTCTGTCGCCATGACCCCGGGCCCACCGGCATTGGTGATGATCGCCAGGCCGGCGTCGGTGGGGCGCGGTTGCTTGGCCATGATTTCCGCGCAATCGAACAATTCCTCGATGGTTTGCACACGCATGATGCCACACCGCTCGAAGGCCGCGGTGTAAATGGCATCTTCACCCACCATGGCGCCCGTGTGGGAAGCGGCTGCGCGCGCCCCTGCCGGGGATCTTCCGGCTTTCAGGGCGACAATGGGCTTGACCAGCGAGACGGCTCTGGCGGCACTCATGAAGTTGCGGAAATCGCTCAGGCTTTCAATGTAGAGCAGAATGCTGCTGACGTTGGGGTCGTTGCCCAGATAATTGACCATGTCCCCGAAATCCACATCCAGCATGCTGCCGACACTGACAAAATAACTGAAGCCGATGTGCTCCTTGAAGGAAAGATCAAGAATCGCGGTACACATGGCCCCACTCTGGGACACAAAAGCCAGCTTGCCGGCAATGGGCATTTGACCGGCAAAACTGGCGTTCAAACGAGCTTCGGTGCAGGCCACCCCAAGACAGTTGGGCCCAATGATACGCACCCGGCTCGCGCCGGCCTCCTCCCGAATTCTCGCCTCGATCTCCAGACCTTTGCTCCCGATCTCTCGGCCGCCCGCTGATATGATGACGGCACAATCAACGCCCGCCTGGCCGCAGTCGCGGATGATAGAAGCCACAGTGGTAATGGGAGTGGCAATGATTGCCAGATCAACCGCCTGGCCGATGGCGGAGACTTTCGGATAGGCTTTGATCCCGTTGATCTCTCGATGGCGCAGATTGACCGGATAGATCTCCCCGGGGAAACCGCCTGCGCGCAGGTTTCGCATGAGCGCCCGGCCAATGCTGCCGCTTTTTTCGCTCGCCCCCACTACAGCGACCGAAGCCGGTTTGAACATTTTGTCGAGATTATGAATCGGCATTGTGCAATGGGCTCCTCCCCCACCTAGGACAAAGACTTGGCAAGCGAGACACAAAAAGTCATGCCCTTTTTCGCCTCGAGGTCTATCCACACCCTGCCGCCGTGGCGTTCGGCAAGCTCCTTGACAATGGCAAGCCCCAGTCCGGCGCCTTCCACCCCTTGAGAACGTTCATGGCGATAAAAGAGCTGGAAGAGTTTCTCGGCATCCTCTCTACTCAACGCCACACCATCGTCGCTGACGCGCAGAATGTGGTGTTTCTCGCCGTCCTGGTATTCCACCTTGATTTCACTCAGACCTTCACCGCCGTGTTTGAGGGCGTTTCCGATGAGGTTGCGCAGAATCCGCACCAAGGAAATCTTGTCCGCCACAATCTCGGGCATCTCCGCCGGCTCCACCCATCTGATCCTGCGCCGGGCAAGCTCATCCGCTATTTCACTTCTGAGCATTTGCAGAACTTCTCCAACATCGATCGATACATAGTCCAAAGGTGCCTCTTTGGCCACAATGTACGCATTGATCTTGTCCACCAGGCCGGCTATCTGCTCGGACGCCCGCAGAATTTGCCGGCAGTAGAGCCGGCCTTTGTCGTCCAACCGGTCATGGTAGTCTCTTGCCAGTCGTGCCGTCAGCCCATGAATTCCGACAGCCGGACTCTTGAGGTCGTGCGAGATGGAGTGGGCAAAAAATTCGATGGCTTCTTTCTGGGTTTTCAATTCTTTCAATGATTGTTTCAAATCGGCATACAGTTTTGCATTGTTGGCCGCCACAGCGATCAGATTCCCCACCGAAATGAGCAGATCGATTTTTGCCTGGTCCAACTCGATCATGCTTCCGGCAGCCAGATTCATCACGCCCACGACGTTTCTCATGGCAATCAGGGGAACACAGATCACCACTTTGAATCCCTTCCCTACCAGCAGACGGGTCCGCTCCGGGTCCTCCAGCTCGGACGTGCGCTGAGCGATAAAAGAACGGGTTCGCGCGGCTCTACCGGTGAATCCTTCATTAATTTTAACGCGCTCCAGCCCCTGCGTATCAAGCCCCTTGAAGGCCGCCAGAGAGAGCGACTCGCCCGCATCGTCCATCAAATAGATGCGCCCTGCGTCCAGGTGAAAGAACTCCAGAACCTTGCTCAGGGCGCCGTCGAGAATCTCCTGCAAGTCGTGGGGAGTGGACAGGAAGTTGCTGATGTCAAGCAATATGAACAACGCCTCGTTACGGTCCCGCAACTGAGGCTCGTTGACTTTGACAGAGATGTATCGACTGTTGACAAGCATGCAGCTCTTCTTTGTTGTGTATGCCTGATTCACTTCTATCGGGCGCCTCCCGCAGTTCCCCTCGTTCCGTGGGAGAGAGGTCGGCTGGGTGGTGTGCTACACACTCACCCCCGTCCCTCTCCCACAAGGGAACGGCGCCCAGGATAGCAGCTAATTCGAACCAGTCGGGCATTTTTTGCCCGTGTATTCACCGCGCAAAATCGATTCGATATCGCTTACAATCTTGCTCTTGTGGTTATTCACCGCTGCGTTACTCGACATGATCATATCCAGCTGCCGAGTGTGGATGATCAGGTAACCTAAAATGGCCAGCCTCTCGCGCATGAATTTTTCTTCGTGCCCTTCTATGCGGGCAAAGGCGGCGTCTTCCTTCACTTCGGTGCGAAAGCCGTAGTCTTGCAAAATGCTGCTGACAAAAACGGCGCGCCGCACCCTCCTCGGATAGTCCGCCGCACCGCCCTTGAACTGGAAGCTGATGTAGTTTTCGCTTGGCCGCTCTCCCACCAGAGCCTCGACGGTTGAAAAATGGAATCCGAACCTTGAGCTCAGGTTGCAGAAATTCCTGGAAATCATGAAATAGTTGCGGGCCGCGTAATCGGACTTCATGGTCGGATCCAAAGCAGGGTTGGTCGTCGCCTGCATCAACACCGCCATGAAGCCTTTGGTATCCACCGGCGGCGGTCCTCCCCAGGGAACGGCGGTCATTCCTTCCCACAGCGCCAGCATGGGAATCGAGGCGATATTGTCCAGTTGGACATACTTTCTCCCCGCCTCCCCCTTGAAGCCGTCATCCAGATTGATGATCCAGAACTGCATGGGAACCTTGCAAAACAACTGCTTGCTGGATCGCTCCGAAAAATGATGCTCCTTACCAAAACTGAAAACCTCCTGAACCGATTTTTCGTGACAAAACCGGGTGATGTCATGAAAAGTGGTGCAATTCCTGGCCCTGAACTCAGTGGAATCGGGGTCGAGAAGATTCAATGGGACGATGTGTTCGGCGACTTTTTCGAGCATCTCATAGACCGGGCTTCCGGCCATAAGATTCTTTTTGGGTTCGGATCTGGCAGCCAACAGCGCATCGATCCGCCCCTCGTAGACTTTCAGCCCATCGGCATCGACCGTCACCAAATCGCCCTGCTTCAATTGTTGTGTGGCATGAAGCACGCCGAACAGTGCAGGCACTGAAAATTCGCGCGCCACATTGGCAAGATGTCCCGCCACGCTGCCCTGCTCGGTAACGACGGCGGCCGCTCGACTCAGCATGGAAGCCCATCGGGGCAGCGACTGGGATGCCACCAGCACGGCCCCTTCAGGAAACTGCAGCGCATCCATGTCCTTCCTGACGATGTAGACGGGACCGCACCCGACGCCCGGACTGGCGGTCATTCCGCCGGCGAGGATGATGGCGGCGCTGTCGTCCGAGCCGGCGGGAGGCTGTTCGCCAGGGGGGCGTGTCGATTCCATCTGCTGCAACGGTCTGCATTGCAGCAGGTAAATAATCCCGTCGTCTCCGACAGCCCATTCGATGTCCTGCGGGCCCCCATAATATTCTTCCAGTCTGACGGCCATCCTGGCCAATTCAAGTGCCTGTTCGTCGGTAATCGAAGGCAGCTCGCTGCTCTCCCCGGTCAAATCCAGCCGGCACACACCTTCATCCGGGTAACACACAAACTTGCGATCCTTGACGCGCACGTCCCTGGATAGAATTTCCCCGGGGTCATCGCGCGAGACCGTGAACGCATCGGGGGTTACGCTGCCGTCCACAACCGATTTGGGCAGTCCCCACACTGAATTGATCAGGATTGAAGTATCCCTGATGTCCATCGGATTGCGCGAGTACATGACGCCGCCGGCAACGGCGTTGACCATGGCCATGCAGCCTACACTCATGGAAACATCCTCATCGCGGATACCCCGGTTGAGGCGGTAGCTCATGGCGGCCAAGCTGTACTTGCTGGCCAGTATTTCCTTATAGGCGTGCAGGATATGTTCGGCACTGACATTCAGTTCAGAGCGATACTGACCGGCAAAAGAGGTGCCCGCCATATCCTCCCCCAGCGCACTGCTGCGCAGCGAAACCCTGACACCCGCTCCCGCCTGTTTTTCAATTTCTCGATAGGCTTCCATAATGGCCTCCTCGAGATCAGCGGGCACTTCCGAGCGGATAATCAGCTGCTGAATGTCGGCGCTCAGTCTGAACAACTCGTCCATACGCTCGGCCACCGTAGCCTGAATACGCCGATCGATTTCCACCTGCAGCTTATTGTGCTCCATAAAACGATGATATCCCAGGGAACTGACGGCAAAACCGGGAGGTACCGGCAAGTGAATTCGATTGCGCACTTCTCCCAGATTGGCCATCTTGCTGCCCACCTGGTCCGCCATGTCCTTGTCCGCTTCGGCCAGAGGGATGACCAGTTTATCCCCTATCCTGTGTTCACGCACGGACAATTCGCGACTTATATTTTCCTGTATCTCTTTAAACCGGTCATACAGTTCTTCATATTTCCCCGGGGCCAACTCGTTCAAATTCTTGACGATATGAAACACGTTGGCGGAAATGGCCGTGCAGGCGGCCTTGATGAATGCCATCCCGAACGGCCGATTGCCGTGCAGGGCGTGCTCCATCTCGGTCATCATCTCAAGAGCTTTATTGTTTGCGTTCAAGAGGAGTTTGAAGTGATGATAGCGGACCTTGAAGGTGGTCCGAAGCTCCTCGACATCCATGGGAGGAATCGCTTCGTGGTCTCCTCTTGCAAAGATCTTCCTGAGAAAGCTTAGCATTGCTCAGCCCTACCAGCCGATAATAGGCATAACAAGTCCGGGGTGGTGGGCGAGGATCCGCAAAGTGTTTATTAGGACCCTCACCCTACCCCCTCCTTGACCCAAAGAAGGTTGACCGGATAAGCTACACTTCCTTCTTCTTGCCCGACTTCATTTGCAGGCCCATGCCCTCAAACATGAAAAGGATGGAGTAGCCCCACCACATGGTATAGATAACATAGAAAACCAGCGCAAAAGTCAGTATCCCCGCCGCCGACGCCGCCGACCGAGGCTCGATCTTGAAGAAATTGTAAGAGACCTCCACGGCCCTCTTGAGCACCTCATCTATCCACGCAGCCTCCTTGAAGTTCTCCTGCCGGGTCAAGCTCTTGCCGACCGCTTTCAGCGACTTGTACCAGTCATACAGCACTTCTTTTTGATGGAAGCCGTACTTTTGCACCAGCTCATCGCCGCGGTTGTGGAACACGGTATCCGCATGCTGGAGGGTGAGCTCCAGAATCCTGCCGAGGTCCCCCTGCACCTTCAACTGGGTACCCTCGGTGCTGACTGACGCACCGGCGTCAAAAAACAGGCGGCTCACCCTGGAAATGAGCTCCGGGCTGTCCAGTTGGATCGCTACGTCAATCTGCCGCCCCTTAAATTCCTCATTTTGCTTCATCACCTGGGGAATATAATAAGTCGAGCCCTTGGCAATGGAATTGAACAGCCGGTCGGATGCTTCAAACGCATTCCTCCCGCCAAAAACGGGCATGAACATGATCGCCAGCACCACAAAAAAACTGACGCCCAGCAGCGCACCATTCCTAAATTCTTTTTTATCCACAATCATCATTGACTTATACCTCCCCTCGCAACACTTTCATATTGCCGAAGAATTTGCCGATCACCCAGACCGCAAACACGCCGACCACAATAAAAAAAGCCCAGTTTCCAAGCATGGTCAGGGTCGACGCGACCGGTTTGGAAATGCTGATCACTTCCAATTCACCCAGCTTGCCGGGCAGGGCAAACAGCCGGTTGATGAAGCCGGCCAACACCGCCATGGCATAGAATCCTCTAATGTAAATGCCTTTGACCACCTTGGTGGTGAGCGCCCCCACCTGAATCCCAATGAGGGAGCCCAACAGCATTCCCATCGCCAGAGTATAAAATATGAATCCATAGATGGCGTATTGGGCGATGGCGGCGTAACCGGCGGTGAAGATGATCTGGAGAATGTCCGTTCCAACCGTAGTGAAGGAGGAAACGCCGAGAATGTAGACAAACATGGGGAAGGTCAAAAACCCGCCGCCCACGCCCATGATGGCAGCCACAAAGCCGACGACGGCGCCGCACAGGGCCACGAATACGCCGGAAATTTTCTTCCCGCCGGGCACCAGGTCTTCGTCAAAGGCGATCAGCGGGGGCAGCTTGGCAGACTGCAGCTTGGCGGGAAGTCCCTTTTCGCCGGAAGCGGCTTCAGCCCCGTGGGCGCTTTCACCGGCATGGGCCCCGACATCCTCCCCCGACCGGCTCAGCCGAAGAAAATCAACCATGGCATAAATACCCAGGAAGCCAAGCAAAACCACGTACACAACGCTGATGAATGTATCGCTCAATATGGGATTGCTCTCATACAGAGTTCGGTTGATCACACCGCCACCGGTCACCCCCAGGCCGGAACCCACCAGGAAGGCCACCGCCAGTCCCACCGACACGTTGCCCAGCTTCTTGTGGACCACGGTTCCCATGATGGCTTTGGCAAAGATGTGAAACAAATCGGTGCCGACCGCCAGAATCCCCTTAATGCCGGCGCTCATGAGTGCCGGTGTGATGATGAATCCACCGCCGGCCCCGATGGCTCCCGTGATCAGGCCCGCACACAGACCGATGGCGATGGAGACCGCAAAAATGAATCCGGTGTAATAAGCAGGGCTGTAGGCATGCTTGCCGCCCAGAATAGCGGGCAGTTCTCCGGCTGATTCGCCGGCTGCCAGAGCTATGGAAACCAGGACAACGGGGGCCAGCATCAACCCCAGAATGCGCAGCCGCTTCTTGTCGTTTATGATGTTCATCGAGGTCTCGTAGTCCCATTTGGCATGGGCCACGGAGGCCAGCAAAAACATATTGTAAAGTCGCCTCATTTTGCTCATCTAATTCTACCTCCTACCTGTCTCTTCATTGGAAAATCGCCAATGTCTGAATGCAACAATCCACCGCCCTTGTCAGCGCGAAATCCTCATTCATTCGGCCCTCTCAGTTACCGGCATCACCCGCTTCAACCACCTCCTTCATCTTCTTGATCTTTTGCCGCCGCAGCGACTGTTTCTGGTAAGCATCCTGCAACTTGTATAGGAGCTCATCGATGTCCATTGGCTTCATCAAGTAGTCGAAGGCCCCGAGCTCCATGCCCTCGATGGCAACCTCCATACTGGCATGGCCCGTGAGCATGATCACCTCCACCAACGGATGGTTTTGCTTGATCTGCCGCAGAGCTTCTATGCCGTCCATGCCGGGCATCTTGACATCCAGCACCACCACATCGACGGACTCTTTGGTCAACCACTGCAAAGCCTCTTCACCGCTCTTCACCCCGTGAACCGTGAGCTTCCTTTTCTTCAGCCTCTTCACAAGGGTTTCCAAGAACTCCGGTTCGTCATCCACCAAAAGGACGCTGAATGCATCCACCTGCATCACCTCCTGACCTCGCAAGCCTGCCGTATCTTTTCGATCAGCTCCTCCAGGTCGCACGGCTTGGTCAGATAATCGAACGCACCAAACTCCATTCCTTCTCTGGCGGCCTTTTCAGAACCATGACCCGTGAGCATGATCACCGGCATACTCGGAACCATTTTTTGAAAAATTTTGAGCACTTCAATCCCGTCCATGTCTTCCATCTTCAGGTCCAGAACCGCTGCGTCAAAGTCCTGCTTGCGCAGCGCCTGAATTGCCTGGGAGCCTGAATAGGCCGGAGTGACCTGTATGTTTCTTTTGGCCATGCGCTTGGCCAACACAGCCACGTAGCCCTTCTCGTCATCCACCAGGAGCAGCCGCTTGGGCTCCTTGAAAAATTTTTCTCCAACGGTCATGGCAGGCTTCCTAGTCGCCGCGGCGCAGAGCGATCTCCTTGACCCGCGCCTCGACTATTTTTTGCTCGTGTCTGCTTTTCTTTGCCTTGGCTTCCGCCACCTTGCCCAGAAGCTCGTCCATGTCGCACGGCTTCATGAGGTAGTCGAAGGCACCCAGCTTCATGCCCTCGATGGCCGTTTCCACGGTGGCGTGTCCGGTCAGCATGATCACCTCCACCAGGGGAAACTTCTTCTTGATCTCCCTCAGCGTCTCGATTCCGTCCATGCCGGGCATTTTGACATCCAGGACCACCACGTCGATGTCGTTGTCCTTAGCCAACCTATCGAGCCCTTCATGACCGCTGAAAGCCGCCTGAACATTGAGATTTCTCTTTTTGAGCCGTCTCATCATGGCCTCTACGAATGGAACTTCGTCATCGACTAAAAGAATCACTGCTGAAGTCATGTCCTCTCCTTCCAAGTTTCTGATTTACTTACCAGTTAAACTTTTCTCTGATGATTGCAACCGTTTCCACCAATGGCTCAAGGTCGGTTCTGCATGAGGTCCCGTTCAGGCCTCTTCCAGAGAAATACCCCTCACAAATCCTCTTCTCCGACCGTCTCTTCCTCCGGAGCGGGCAGCATGACGTGGAAAGTAGTCCCGATTCCCACAGCGCTGTTGACGGTGATCTCGCCTCCCATCTTCTTGATGATGCCGTAGCAGATGGAAAGCCCCAGGCCGGTTCCCTTGCCGACCGGCTTGGTCGTATAAAAGGGATCGAAAATTTTCTGCAGATTGGCTTTGGGGATCCCCTGACCGGTATCGGCCACATCGATCACCACCATGTCCTGTTCCATGCGGGTGGTGATCTCGAGTGTGCCTCCCTTGCTATCCATGGCGTCGATGGCGTTGTTGATCAAATTCAAGAGCACCTGCTGCATCTCGGAGGGCGACACGGAAATGACCGGGATGTCCGGGGTCAGATGCTTGACGATTTTGACATTGCTGTACTTGGCGGATTGTTCCGACAGCCCCACAACCTCGTTGATCAAGTCGTTCAGCGAGACCATCTTCAACTTTGGATCGGTCTTTCTTGCAAAGCTCAACAACTTATGGGTGATTTCCTTGCACCGGACTCCCTGGGTCTTGATCTGCTTGAGAGCTCGCTGGAACTCCTGCAAATTCTCACTCTCGCGCAGATCCTCCTCGTCCAGCAAATCTTCAATCCATCCGGCTTCCTCCACCATGATGGCCACGGGATTGTTGATTTCATGCGCGATCCCGGCCGCCAACTCACCCACTGAAGCCAGTTTGCCGGCCTCGATCACCTGTTCATTCATCATTTCCTTCTCGCGCTCCGCCTGCGCAAAGTGGCGGACCATCCTGCGGGATAGAACGTATGAGGTAAAAATGATGGCCAGGCCGCCCAGTAAAATGATGGTGAGCGCAATTTTTCTGGCCCGGTAAAGATCCGCAAAGGCATCTCTCTCTTCCTGCTGATAGACCAGGAACCAGTCCCCGTTCTTGAGGGGCGTCATCACATACAGAAACGGCACACCTGCATTATCCAGGGCGCGCACGATCGTCACCTCGCCTTCCGATTGGTACGACCTCCATTGGTGATCACTCACCTCCACGATGGCCTCGCCTACCGCTAGGAACTGCTTGTGAACATTCGTCATGAGCGACTGAAAAAACTCTTTGTTCATCGGTGCTTCCAGGCGCGGCTTGGTTTGGAATTCACCCTTTTGATTGACGATGAAAGCGAGACCGGTCTTGCCGATATGGATATTTTCCACCAAATCGTTAAAGGCCACGAAGTCGATGGTGGATCGCAGGATGTATTTCATTCCATGCGATTCCTTTTGCACGGCCACGATGAAGTGGGGCAAACCGCGTAATCCAAGGAACACGTCGCTGATGAAATAGGGATTTTCCATGGCTTCCTTGAACCATTGTGCCTGAGAATAATTCGCCTTCATCAACTGAAACGGCCCCGCATAAGACATCTGAATCCCGTTTTGATCGACCAGACCCAGGTCAACAAATGCGCCGCCGTAGTTTTCCTGAAAGAGCGCCAGCTTTCTCTTAAGGAAAAGCTCGTCTTGCAGTTGCTGGTAGCTGAAGGTTTCCGCCAGCACCCGAATGTTGGCGAGTTTTTCGGTCAGAAAAACGTCGATGTTCTGCCTCTGTTTCTGTACAAGCTCCTGCAGGTGAGCAATGACCTTCTCCTGGTAGGAGGTGTGAAATTCATACCCGAGAATGCCGCTCACCAGCACCAGGGGAGTAAATGAAACCAGTGCGATGAGGAGCATCATATTCCTGGTGAGCGATTTATAAAAATCCGTTTGACTGTCCATGGCACACCCTTCTAGCTTTCTTTTTCCACCTCGGCGTCACGCAGTCGTTCAGCCGACTCGAATCTGCAAGGGTAGTTCTTCTTGAGGATGTCCTGAATCGCTGCCTTCAATATGCCGGTATTGGCCATTTTCTCCACAACCGAGGCGCGGCCTTGAACAGCGGGGTGACTCGCGTATTCCGTCAGAAAGGTGTGAATCACCACCGGCAGCGAGAGATTGCGGTCCCTGATCCACTGCAGCACGGCGAGGCCTCCGCCATGAGGAATCTCAAGATCAAGGATGAGCACATCCGGCACTTGTCCGTCGATGATGCCAAGCAGTTCCTTGTCGTCCTTGGCCAACAGCACTCGATAGCCTTCCGAAACGAGCTCGCGCCGAAGAAATTCCCGCACGTGGCGATTTCGATCTGCAATGAGAATTTGAAATGTGCCGTCCATTAATCCTTCTCTTGAAAGAGTTCGAACTCTTCGAGTGGGCAAAGGCTGTGCCAAACCTGGAAAAAACTGTTTGCCCCAACTAACCGAATGAAAACAAAAGAATTTAAGAAAATTTGCGAGCGTGTGCGGAGCACCGGGCGGGCGCTGGTTCTGTCAGTATTTTTTACACAATGTAAAGGAGACGGGAGCTTTTTGAGGTTTGCTGATCGGGTTTGCGGAAATCTGCACCGGCTGCGAAAATACCCTTGATATTT
>NZ_JAIBKA010000039.1 GCF_022603395.1 Desulfoferrobacter suflitae | reverse complement strand
TAGTGCTGAGCCTCGAAGAGGTGCGCCATCTGCTCTCCATCGTGATCCATCCCGTGGCTGCCATGGCTCTGCGGATGATCTACTCGTGCGGCCTGAGGCTCTCCGAGGGGATTCAGCTCGAGGTGGGGGATATCGATAGCCAGAGGATGCAGGTCCGGGTGCGAAACGGTAAAGGGGGCAAGGATCGCTACGTGCCCCTGGCCCAACGAACCCTCGATCATCTGAGGGCCTACTGGACGCTGTCTCACCCCCGTCCCCTTCTCTTTCCCGCCAGGAACGGACAGGACCCGCTCTCGGCCACCACTGTGCAGAAGACTTTCAAAGCCGCCCTGCGCCAGAGCGGAATCGAAAAGAACGCCTCAGTCCATAGCCTTCGCCATGCGTATGCAACCCATTTTCTGGAAAACGGCATTGATCTTCGCGTCATCCAGGAAATTCTCGGGCACAAGAGTCCCAAGACCACGGCCATCTACACCCACCTGACGCAACAAAGCGTCGATCGCCTCCACACCACGGTGAACTTGCTGATGAACGATCTGTGATCGAGCGGGAGGCGACCGCCATGGCGGAGCTTGCCGGGATCTTCAGGCTCCATGGTCCGCAGTACCTCGAGAAGTTTGAACAGCGGATGCCCCCGAGCCATACCCAAGCCCTGCACGATATCCTGGAGTGTCGCACCGAAGCCCTCGGAGGCCATGTGTTCGAGTGCGATGAGTGCGGAGAGCTCCACTACGCCTACCACTCCTGCCAAAATCGCCACTGTCCCGAATGCGGGAGCAGGGACACGGCGGAGTGGATCGAACGGCGCCGGGAAGAGATCCTTCCGGTCCGCTACTTCCACCTCGTCTTCACCCTCCCCGAGGAGCTTCGCCAATTGGTCCGCAGCCACCAGACCGCACTCCTGAACGCCCTTTGCCGGGCTGCAGCCGACAGCCTGCAGAAGCTAGCCGACGATCCCCGCCATCTCGGCGGCCGCATCGGCATGCTCGTTGTGGTCCACACCTGGACCCGAGCCATGGTCTATCACCCCCACGTCCACTGCCTGGTGCCGGGAGGGGCCCTTGCCCGCGACGGCTCCCGTTGGATCGATGCCCGAAGAGGCTTTCTGGTCCCGGTCAAAGCTCTCTCGCCGATCTTTCGGGCCAAGTTCATGGAAC
>NZ_JAIBKA010000038.1 GCF_022603395.1 Desulfoferrobacter suflitae | reverse complement strand
TACTCAAACAACTTTGGTTTTTCTGAGCAAAAAAATGGCCGATCTGGCAATATAAAGAAAAAACATAGAAAAATTAAAATATTACACACTCTGGACAAATTATCTTTTTGATGGTACACCCATGCTACAGACGACTAACCCTAACAACAGTGAGGTCAGCATGGATGTATCGAGTTACCAATTCAGCGAGGAAGAAGTAATTCGCTTGGAACAATACCGAGACACACAGCAAGATGCTCGTCTCAAAATGCGCTTCATTGCCCTGCTTATGCTTGCCAAAGGCATTGCGCTGAAGGATGTCGCCGCGATAACCGGAGTGGCGATGAAAACGATCGAGAATTGGCATCATCAATATCTCAGCAAAGGAATCGACTGCCTTAATTCATTCCAATACAAACCTAAGCAGCCCTATCTGAGCGACGAACAAATACAGCAGTTACTCAACTGGGTTCGGTCTACAAATCCGATTCACCTAAAACAAATCAGAGCCCACATCATCGAACAATTTGCGATCAAGTACACGACGGAGGCCATCAGGAAGCTTCTGCACAAACACGGCATAAAGCTGATTCGCCCGAAGGTGATACCCGGCAATCCTCCGAGCGAAGAAGAACAGGAAAAAAAATTGCCGAGTACTTCGACATGAAGTCCAATAGTGAGCCTGGAACGGTCTTTCTTTTTGGAGATGGGATGCATCTAGTTCACCAAAATATACCCCGGCTATGTTGGGCTGATCCCAAAGCACGGCCCATTTTTAAGACCAACACCGGGCGACAACGGCTTAATATTCTTGGAGCTTACAATCCCGACAGCCATGAATTCGATCATATAACGGGAGAACAAAACTGCGACGCGAACCGCGTGATTGAATACTTTGAGATGATCACAAGAGCATACAAGCAGGCCCCAAAAATTATCCTTTTCCTTGACAACGCTAAGTATTTCAAAGCACAAATCGTCACCGATTGGTTGAAACAGAATCTGCGGCTTCACGTTGTGTTCTTGCCTCCTTATGCTCCAAATCTAAACTTGATCGAGCGCTTCTGGGGATTTGCCAAAGAAAAGTTGGTCAAAAATACCTATGAGCCAAAATACAAGGTCTTTCGGGCAAAAGTATTCAGGTTCCTAAACAATGTGGGCCAATATATTGATGAGTTAAGAACCTTAATGGTGGAAAAGTTCCAAATCATAGCCACTAGCAAAGCATAAAATGTGCCAGGAAAAACCAAAGTTGCTCCGGTATA
>NZ_JAIBKA010000037.1 GCF_022603395.1 Desulfoferrobacter suflitae | reverse complement strand
CGGTTAATGAGTACCCGGAGTTGAAAAAAGAAAATGGACATGGCAATAACCCCAGTTGTTTGACTGTGATCGAACAACGGGAGGGGAAATCAAGCCATGTCCACATCCATACTTTACCATGCTTTCGGTCTGAAGGGTATTCACTATGAATCCACTCACTTTTTGGGAGATTGTATTTACATCAATGCCCGAATGACAGATCAATATGTGAGATGTCCAGAATGCAGAAATCGAAAAGCCAGCTTCAAAGGCCAGAAAAGAAGACTTCTGCGTATGAGTCCCATTGGAAGGAAGAGGTGCTTCTTGGACCTTTTGCTCCACCGACTCAAATGCCTCAGGTGCGGACATCTTTGGTGGCCCACTCTGCCCTTTATGGATGGCAAACACCGTTATGTCAGGTCCTTCGCACTGACAGCTTTGGATCTTTTGAAGTTCGGCACCATCCGTTCGGTCGCGGAGTACCTGGCAGTGGGCTGGGATCTTGTCAAACAGATCCACAAGGAGCGCCTCTCTTTGCTCTACAGGTCGGTTCCCTTGCATAAAGTCAAATACCTTGGAATTGATGAGTTCAGCATAAGAAAGGGCCATGAATACATGACCATTTTCGTCAATATCGAGGATGGAAGAATTCTGCATGCCGTTGAAGGCAGAAGTAAAGAAAAGATCCAACCCTTCATCGAAAAGCTCTCCAAAAAGGCAAAGAAACTCACTGCGATCGCCATGGACATGAGCGGAAGTTATTATTCTGCTGTACGTGGGTGGCTGCCTCATGTTGATATTGTCTTTGACCGTTACCACGTATCGGCTCTCATGAACCAGGCCATTGATGAAATCCGAAGAGGCCAGCAAAGAGAATTGGACAACCTCGGACAAAAAGCTCTCAAAGGGAATCGCTTCCTACTCTTGAGAAACTATGATTCCCTTGAGCCTGATCGCAAGGCCCGACTTGATGCCCTCCTTAAGGCCAATCACCCCCTTTTCATTGCTCATTCCATGAAAGAACAGTTGCGACTCTTTTGGGACGAGGACTTTGACAGTGCAAAGAGCTTCCTTGAAGTGTGGATTAAGGATGCCATGCAATCTGGAATCGGCCCCCTTGCCAAGGTGGCCAAAACTCTGGCTGGCTACAAAACAGGGCTTCTCAACTATTTTAAATATTCTATCACCAGTGCCGTTGTCGAAGGAACCAACAACAAAATCAAAACCCTTAAAAGGCAGGCGTATGGGTTCCGAGATATGGTCTACTTTAAATTGCGACTCTATCATCTCCACACCCAGAGGTACTCATTAACCGGATGAACC
>NZ_JAIBKA010000036.1 GCF_022603395.1 Desulfoferrobacter suflitae | reverse complement strand
GTTTTAAGTTTTAACTGTTGGGGAACCAAGCCGGCCCGGTTGTCTCAAGACATGTAACTCCTCGACGATTGAAGCTATGAGCGCTTCAGCATATCGGCAGAATTGGGCTCGTGCTTGAGTTCATTTTTGATTACGGGGAATCTCCATGTCGAAATGAAATTACGATTACAAGCAAATCGAACCACAGAGGCATCACGCAGAGCGTGACTTCGTTTTTAACTCAGCACGGGCACAGAGTTGATTTCTTTCTTACCGGCCGAGAGGCGGCCGCTAATAAGGTTATCTGGACAACACATGGGGGCATGCCAGGTCGCCGTGCCTTGATTCGCACCAGCGTTGCTTTGGATAGGGTAAAACTTGAACTCCGATTGTGGACCCGCAGACGAACAGACGGAGGTCAATGGATTACTTTCCGCAGGATTTCTTCGAACTGATTTATGGAATCTATGGTAGCACTTTTTTTGAGAAGGTCTTTCAGCGTCTGCAAATCTTCATGCTTTTCAACCATATCAATCACCGGTTGCGGCACGGATTCGAAGCGGGCATCGAGAATGTCAAGAATGCTCTGTTGCAAGCCCTGTTGCAGCCCCTGTTGCAGGCCCTGTTGCAGCCCCTCCTGGAGCCCTTCTTGTTTAATCAAATCATAAGCAGCAGACTCAATCATGATATCCCTCCTGCGGGAAAGCAGTACTCGGGGAAGGTCTTTGGAAACAAGACCTGAAAGAACCGTCATCACCGTCAGCATATCCGCTTTGTCGCGTCGCGGCAAGCCGCTTTCATAAAGCAGCGCATCGGCCCGGTCCGCAAGTTCTTCGCCACCTCGCATGAGGGGCACCAATGGTAGTAAACAGATCACCCCCTCATCGATCACCGCCTTGCCATCTAGTTCAAATATCGGAACCAGTCGGAAGCGAAACGTGACCTCATTATCTTGATACGAGCTTGTGCTGGTATGGGAAGGTGTCAGCAGCAACACGCAGGAAATGGCTTCTCCGCCATATTTCAATAAATACCTGCTGCGGTAATCCAATAGCCGAAGAGGAATCTGCCGGTCCCAGCGACTCTGAATCTCAATCAGGACCAACCGCTCAGACCCTGTTTCATCTTTGACCAAGACAACGAAATCGCTACGCTTCACACTTAACGTCTCTTGCGGCAACTCCTCGAGCAGGATGCTCTCCCTAAAAGAGAGCCCCAAGAAGCGCTTGAGGATCTCTTCCCGGCATTTTTCAAGTAAAATTTTGGTGGCAATGTCGTAATGCATTATCAGCTTAAAAGGGGGATGAATGGGATGAATAGGGGACGTTGTTTCATATTTCCATTCG
>NZ_JAIBKA010000035.1 GCF_022603395.1 Desulfoferrobacter suflitae | reverse complement strand
TCTCAAAGTACTGGACATCTGCTCTACCTTGAGGCATGGTAGGTTGCCAACCTACAGCCCAAGGAGACCCTGTTATGAAGCAAACATGCGATATCGAGATCGTCGAGGAAGCATTTCGTTTGGCCCGTGCCCAGTTGGAGACAACGATTTATCAACTCCACAGCGATCCAACGGCTCAGATGGAGCATGATCAGGTGGAGATTTTGATTAAGAAACAGAGAACCGAGGTGATGCGACTGCTGCTTCAAGGCCACCTGGATGTACGTTGCAAGCGTGAGCAACGGATGGAATCGGTTCTGGGAGCCGGCGGGGTCACCCGCACTCACATTCGTGAAAGCTGTGAGAGAAACCTCATGACCGAGTTTGGACAAGTGGTGGTCAGAAGGAAGGGCTACAGCGCCAAAGGCGTTAAGAGTTTGTTTCCCTTGGATGGGGAGCTCAATCTTCCACAAGACAAGTACTCTTCGCAACTGTGTCGCCTGGTGGCTCAAGAAGTAGCTGACTCTTCCTTTGATGAGGGTGTAGAGAGCATCCGTAGGACGACAGGTGGGAAGGTCCCGAAACGCCAGAGTATTGAGTCACGCCCTGGGCGTGATCAAGATGTCGCAAGATTTCGATGCCTTCTACAATCTTCCGGAAGAGCCGGAGAAAACATCGGATCTGTTGGTCATCACCGTGGATGGTAAGGGGATCGTGATGCCTGGAGAAGACCTTCGGCCCGCCACACGCAAAGCTGCAGAGAAGCAAAAGGATTCCCATGGAGCGCGTCTGGCGCCTGGTGAAAAGCTTAACCATAAGCGCATGGCCACTGTGGCATCCGTCTACAGCCTCCAAGCTCAGCAACGCACACCTGAACAGATCATGGGACCTAAAGAGAATAAGCCTGGTCCCGTGCGGGCTAGAAACAAACGGGTATGGGCCAGTATTGAACATGATAGCCGGGGTGTGATCAAAGCTGCCTTTGAAGAGGCATTGACAAGAGATCCTAAACAGATTCGTCACTGGGTGGTCGTGGTGGACGGAGGCGAGCAGCAGTTCCTTGACATACTTGACGTGGCCGAAACCTAACAGGCCAAGATCACTCTGGTTTTGGATCTCATCCATGTTTTGGAATACCTGTGGAAAGCGGCCCATTGTTTCCACCCCGTGGGCAGCAACCACGCCCCGGGCGTGGCTGAAGAATGGGTAAAAGGGAAAGCTTTGCAGATTTTGCAGGGAGCCGCCGAGAGTGTGGCTGTTGACCTGCGACGTGATGCCACCCGCAAACAACTGAGCCAAAACAAACGACGGGCCGTTGATAAGTGTGCCGGCTATTTGGACAAATACA
>NZ_JAIBKA010000034.1 GCF_022603395.1 Desulfoferrobacter suflitae | reverse complement strand
GTTAAGCGTTTCGGCGACAAAGTGACTGTAGTCGGCCAACGACTTGAGCGGGTTGTCGCTCATGATCAATACGCCGGCTGGATACGCATGGCTTCGGTCAATTCACGCTGTTGGAGTTGCTCGGTATAGGCTTGCTTGCGCCGAACCCAGGTCTCGTAGATGCCTTTCCAACGGCTGAAGTCAGAGCGGGTTTCGTCGTACTCATCGTAGCGAGTGAGTTTGCCAGCCATCAGAGCGGCGTAGAAATCCTCGCTCAAAACGCCGTATTTTTCTTCGTAGAGCGTTAATCTCCGCTCGATGAGCTTCATCTCGATGACCAACTCTTGAAGTATCATCGCTGTCTCCCAATACAGTTGGTTACTCCCCTCGGCAATGCCTGTTGCCGCTCACTAAAAGCAAGCCCGCTGGGGCGACTTTTTGGTGCGGTCGCTGGCAGGCTTCGTTAATCTGACAAATATCACTTCACCAGCACCAAAGCAACTCATAGCCCGAAGAGTAAGTGTCCTCCTGGCACGTGCTACGCACTCCTGTGCAGGCCAAATGGGGCTAAGCGACTCGGACCACGCAACCGGCGAGCTTCGGAGAGTGTCACAAGATGCGTCCAGCGTGATTTGGGGCTCCCTTGGTCTCCTGTTCAACACGCTCGTGATCGCTGTGGCCATTTGACTGAACATATGGCATATGGCCTACCTTCTGAATCTGCCTGTATCAGCCGACCGAACGAAAAAAGGTTGTGGATCGTACCAGGTCAGCCCAACAGTGCCATCAGAGGGAACTACTTACGAGTCATTGTGAATTTCTCTCCAGAAGTGGGAGACACAAAGTAAACTGTACTTCCCTCTGCAACGAACTGGATTGTGCGACCGCTCGGCGCCTTGAAGCTCATAGTATTGCCATTAATGGTCGCATCCTGATATCCCACCAGGCTCGATCCTCGTGCAGGCTTGAACGAGTAATACAGCGAGTATCCGCTGTTGTTCGAAAGCTTCTCCAACCTATAGGAAACCGGGTTGGAAAAGTGAACTCCCCTGGAATTTGTGCCTGTGACAACACAGGTGTATTCCCCTATAAGAATTGGATTTGGCTCAGCAATGACCTTGCACAAAGCCGGTGCTGCATCGCCCGTGCTTGTTACGGCGTTGGTGGAACCCGTGGTCTGACATCCGCCCAAAAAGATGACGATCACCGCGAGCACCAAAAACTTTAAATCTACTTTCCTCATCGGCGGTTCTTCCTCCTTTCCTTTGAATCCTCTCTTGTCCTCCGATTCTTGGAGCTGCGCTCCGGCACGATCCACAGCGTTTGCTCAGCACCGAAAGTCCCGCTGTCCGTTTGGGAGGTGGCGCAATCTGAACCAACGATCATGAACTATCCTCGCCCACGGCTCACTGCTGATGCTTACGGCGCATGCTAACGGCAGGGCTAAGCGGACCGAAACACGCCGCCAAAGATTTTGAAGAAAGCACCGAAACTGCGCCCGGCGTGGTTCGGGTCCGCTTGAGCCCTTTGTTCGGCATAGCTATGTA
>NZ_JAIBKA010000033.1 GCF_022603395.1 Desulfoferrobacter suflitae | reverse complement strand
ATTTGTTCAGGCGGCATCAGGCACGCCCCCGCAAATTCCGCATTCTATGCGACGCATTGGTCCAGGTGGTAAAATGCCTTGTCATTCGGTGGAAATGCCCCGGCTGCCATAAGACCTTCACCGAACAGCCTCCTTTCGCGCTTCCCTTCAAGCGTTACACCAGCGACGCGATACTTCATCGCTCGGCAAGCTATCTGGAAGATGAGACGTCGACCTATCGGAAGACAGTCCTGGAAGAAGGCTCGGAGATCTTCCATGCCTCGACGGACGAAGGAAATACGCCGGTCGATAAAGTCCTCTCCCACACAACCCCTTACCGCTGGATCGACACTCTTGGCCGCTTCAAAGAAATCCCGCGCCGCGCTCTGGACCTCATCTTACAGAAGGATCCGGCGACAAAAGTCTACCGGGATCTCGCCGCGCTAACGATCTCCCCCAATAAGTTCGTGAAAACCGCTCGGGAAGAAACCCTCAAACGCTCTCGCCGGCTCGTCCACCTGGAGGCGGTATTCCGAGTTGTTTTTGGTGCTTCAATTTTCCCCTTCTTTGCAACAGGCTGCGCCTGGCAATGATTTATGCTCGCCTCCAACCATAAAACAAAGGAGGCGTTATGAAGCAAAAAGATGAAAAATGGGCCCTGTTCTGGTGCGATCTCCTTCGCCCCGTTCTCTTCGACGAGGTGGAGCCGGAATCGATCCAGGATTTTCTCAAAGAGATCTCTCAAAAGGAGATGGTCTTTCCCGGCGGACGTACCGGCAAGCCCTCCCTTTCCACCCTCAGGCGAAAGCTGAAGCGCTATCGAACCGGAGGATTCGATGCTCTCGCAAGAAAAGACCGCCATGACCGCGGCCATGCCAGGGCCGCACCCGCAGAAATCATTGCAACCGCCATCGAGCTTAAATGCGAGCAGCCCAAGCGCTCCCCTGCCACCATCAACCGATTCCTAAAGGACCTCTATGGCGTTACGCTCTCCCGCTCTACTTTGTATCGCCATCTTAAAGGTGCGGGCGCAACCCGCCTCAAGCTCGGCGTTGTCAAAAACAAGGTGAGAAAACGTTGGACCAGAGACCATACCCATGATCTCTGGGTTGGGGACTTCGAGGAAGGCCCCTATGTTGTTTTCGGCCGGGAGGTCCTGCCCACCTATCTTTCCGCTTTCATCGACTGCCACAGCAGGTATATCGTCGAGGCCCGCTACTACCTGCGCCAAAGCCTCGATATCCTCATCGACTCGCTGCTGCGCGCCCTGGCCAAGCATGGCGCCCCCGGCGAACTCTACCTCGATAACGCCAAGGTCTATCACGCAATCGGCCTCAAGGCTGCCTGCTACCGGCTCCACATCCGGCTTCGCCACCGGCCGGCCGGGGACCCTTCCCCGGGAGGACTCATTGAGCGCTTCTTTGAGACCGCCCAAGACCGGTTTGAATCCGAGGTGCGGGCACAAGATGCCATAAGCCTCGATGATCTCAACCGAGCTCTCAGCGCATGGATCTCGGTGGATTATCATAGCTCCATTCATTCCGAGACCGGCGAGACTCCCAAGGACCGCTATCATACCGGACTTTCCGTCATCCGCCACGTGGAAATGGACCAGGTGCTCGCTTCCTT
>NZ_JAIBKA010000032.1 GCF_022603395.1 Desulfoferrobacter suflitae | reverse complement strand
GTATTTCGGTTCGGGGTCATCAGTGATTTTGTCAACTGCAACCACTTGAGTCATGCAAAACGGGCCAGGCTGCTGCGAGAAAAGTGCGAAAAAGAGTGGCAGATCCCCCATTCTGCTCGCAGCCGGCTGTCGGCTTCCACCATTCGAGAGTGGATAAGAGTCTACCAGAAGGCCGGAGGGCGGTTGGAGGCGCTTTATCCAAAAAGCCGAAGGGATAAGGGAGTGGCCCGTGCCATCGATGAAGAAACCGGCCAGGCGATCATTCGGCTGCGCCACGAGCTGCCTGAGAGCCCTATTAATGCGCTCATCTCCGAGATGCAGCAGCGATCGCTCTTAAAGCCGGGCGAGGTGTTGACTCAGGCAACCGTCTACCGGTTTCTCCATCGGGCGGGGCTGCTCCGTCCGCAATGTCCGGCCCCGGTGGACCGCCGCAAGTTTGAAGCCGAGCTTCCCAATGACATTTGGCAGTCGGATGCCATGCACGGACCGATGATCCGCGTGGGCGATAAAAAACGCAAAACCTATCTGTTTGCCTTCATAGATGACATGAGCCGCCTGATTCCTCATGCCGAGTTCTATCTCAGCGAAGGCCTGCCTTCTTTTCTTTCCGCCTTGCGTTGTGCCCTGCTCAAACGAGGGCTCCCGCGAAAACTCTATGTCGACAACGGCCCCGCCTTCAGATCCACTCTCCTTCGGGAAATCACCGCCTCCCTTGGCATCGCTCTGGTTCACTCCAAGCCCTACAAGCCCGAAGGGCGGGGCAAGGTGGAAAGGGTCTTCAAGACTATCCAAACCCAATTTCTGCCCGGCTTTAAGGGCAACTGCCTGGATGAGCTCAATGAAGCCCTCGATTGCTGGCTGCGAGATGTCTACCATAAAAGGCCCCATGGCGCGACCGCAGAGCCCCCTCTCAAACGCTATGCCGATCACATGGAGTGTATCCGCCCCGCTCCCAAAGACCTCGAAGATTACTTCCGCAAACGCGCCCGAAGACGTGTTGCCAAAGACCGCACCGTGGCCTTGAACGGCAGGCTCTATGAAGCCCCGGTACCGCTCATTGGGAAACAGATCACGCTGCTCTACCATGACCATGATCCGGCCCGCGTGGAAATTACCCTGGAAGGGCGCTCCCATGGCTTCCTCACGGTTCTCGACCTCAACGCCAACTGCCGGGTCAAACGCTATTCACAGCGTCTAGTGTTGGAAAGCTCCCCGCCACAGTCCATCCCCACCGGCAGGCTGGCCTTTGCCGGCGAGGAGGAAACCTCATGAAACCTCTCTATCGAACCTTTTTCGGTTTTACCCGTGAGCCCTTTACCGCCGAGCTCAAAGCGGACCAGATCCTGCAAACCGCGGAAGTGACCGCGGTTGCAGAGCGCTTCGACTATGCGGTGAACCTCGGAGCCATCGCCCTGGTGACCGGAGAAGTCGGCAGCGGCAAGTCCACCGCTCTCAGATGGGCATTGAACCGTTTGCACCCCTCAGAGTTCCGCCCTATCTGGATCACAGCTTGCTCCGGCTCCATCCTGGAACTTTACCGCTTGCTCAGCTCTGAGCTGGAAATGGAAACCGCAACTTACTCCCGAGCCACTCTTTTGAAATTTATCCGCCGCCAGATCCTTGAGCTGACAGATGGCCGCAAACAAAAACCGGTCCTCATTATTGATGAGGCATCGCTTCTGCGCCTTGAAGTCTTTGCCGAACTGCACACCCTCACCCAGTTCGAGGGAGACTCAAGACCTCTTCTTCCCATCATTTTTGCCGGCCAGAATAACTTGCTCGATCTGCTCCTCTA
>NZ_JAIBKA010000031.1 GCF_022603395.1 Desulfoferrobacter suflitae | reverse complement strand
CTTACATTCCGCAGTTACCACTCATTAAATAGATGAATTTGTTGTGCATAGACCCCTGGACATTCAGGGATCACTCCTGTATGAATGCGATTGGAAGTCTGCATTCGACTATTCAACCGCAGAGGAGACAGGATGATCGAACCCCGGGAGATCGAAGTCTATGACGTTTACCACCTTCCTATCATCAAAGCCTATGCCGATCGGATCGACCTGGTGAGCACGATCAACCGGCTGGTGCCAACCAAAATGAATATCGATCCGGGAACCCTGGTATTGGCCATGGTGCTGGATGCCGTCTCGGGCCGACACCCGCTTTACCGCATAGACAGCTTCTACCGGAACAAGGATATTGAGCTGCTTCTAGGTCGCTCTGTTGATATTGAAAAGCTCACAGACGACAATTTCGGCCGAGGTCTGGATCAACTGTACAAGGCCAACACATCCCGTCTCTTTTCAGCGATTGTGATAAATGCTTTGCGCTCCTTCGATGTTCCCTCGCAACACATTCACTTCGACACCACCAGTGTGAATGTCTTCGGGCAATACAACTCAATGACTCCGGACGTGCCCAGTACCATCAAGATCACTAAGGGACACAGCAAGGATCACCGGCCGGATCTCAACCAGTTTGTGGTTTCATTGCTTTGCACGGGCGGTAATGTTCCCATTTTCTCCAAGCTCGAAGACGGCAACGCTTCAGACAAGAAGCTCAACAATGGCTTGCTCACCGAAATCTCCAAGAAACTGGCCGACGTAGGTATTGACCCGGCTGCTTCCATCTACATTGCCGATAGCGCTCTCGTTACTGAAGAAAACCTGCGCCTGATGGGAGATAAAACCCATTTTATCTCTCGTCTACCGGCCACCTTCGGCGAACATCAACGCTTGATCGAGCACGCCGTTGAGAGCCAGTCCTGGCAGGATTACGGCATTCTTGCCGCAACCGCGCCCACCCGAAACCGTCCCGGCGTCCATTACCGGGGTTTTGAGACCAGCGCGACCCTCTACGGGCAAACTTACCGAGCCGTCGTCGTACATTCCAGCGCTCATGACCGACGCAGACAAAAACGACTGAATCGTGAGGTCAAGGCAGAGTATTCCGCATGGTCTAAAAAACTCGCACAGATCGAAAAGACCTTCTATTTCTGCATGGCGGACGCCCAGGCAGCAATGGCCAGACTTCAAACGGAAAACCTTCGTCTTCACGACCTCCAGTTCGCCATGGAAGAGAAGCCTCTCTATGCCAGAGGAAGGCCAAAGGCCGATGGCACACGAACCGTAAAACAAATGCGCTATGCCATCACTGGTACCGTTACGCAAAAGCCTGAGGCCGTCAACACGATACGCGAACAGGCTGGATGTTTTGTCCTGATTACCAACGTCCCGGTCGAGGGACCACCCAACAGCGACATCCTTTACGATGGCAAAAAGATCCTTCAGGCCTACAAGGATCAGAATGGCATCGAGCACAACTTCAGTTTCCTCAAAGATCCCGTAGTCATCAACTCGGTCTTCCTCAAAAAACCCGAGCGCATCGAAGCCCTGGGGCTGATCCTCGTGATCTCCCTCCTGCTCTGGCGCCTCATAGAGTTCAACATGCGCACCCATCTGGAAAAACAACAGACGACCATCCCCGGCTGGGACAACAAACCCACAGAACGGCCAACCACCTTCATGATGACAACAAAGTTCGACAACATTCGCGTCATAAAGATTCGACGCCAAAGGACTCTCAACGGACGTCTTTCACACGTCCAGGAGAAGTACCTTCTGGCACTGGGGGTGACCAGCACCATTTTCACTCAACCGGCTCGCTCTCATATATCGACAGGATAACGATGACGCC
>NZ_JAIBKA010000030.1 GCF_022603395.1 Desulfoferrobacter suflitae | reverse complement strand
TCCACGGGAGCACGGTGAATAGGTGCTCTATATATTTTCCAGTAAACTCCATGACTTACACTTATTTCTGGTCAACTGCCTCCCATTGGTGTATAGAAAGTACGCTACTTACTTCACTTTGGAGGTGATCCACGTTGAACCTATGGGAGGTCCATGTCAGGCCCGTTGAGCGATCAGAGGAAGGTCGCTATCAGGAAGTGATGGATGAGCATCATTATCTGGGACGCATGCCTAAGATCAGCGAAACGCTTTGGTACATTGGCCTATGGCGCAACCAGTGGGTGGCGCTTCTGAGCTTTTCCGCCGCCGCATGGAAGTGCGCGGCGCGGGACCAATGGATCGGTTGGAGCCCACGCCATCAGTATGATCGGTTGAAACTGGTAGCCAACAACAGTCGTTTTCTTATTCTTCCCGACTGGCACTTTCCGAATTTGGGCTCTCGCGTCTTATCATTGTGCCAGAAGAGAATCCCTCGCGATTGGCAAGATATCTTTGGCCATCCTTTGTTGTTGCTTGAAACCTTTGTGGACCCTCGACGCTTTCAGGGCACCGTCTATAGAGCAGCTAACTGGCACTGTGTCGGTCAGACCAGGGGCTTCCGCCGCACCGGCAATGGCTACAGTGCTAGAACCCACCCGCCCAAAATGATCTTCGTAAGACCACTGCGACCCAATGCACGAGAGTTGCTCTCGCGCCCACTTCTCGAATCGGCCTTTAATACAGGAGGAGCCAAAATCATGATTACTGCCGAGCATATGCAGTCTTTGCCGCAATTCTTCACCGATATACCAGATCCCCGTCGTGCACAAGGACGTCGCCACAGGCTTTCAACCGTACTCGCCATCGCGGCCGGTGCAATCTTGTGCGGAATGCGAGGCTATAAGGCTATCACCGACTGGGCAAACAGCCTTGGCCAAAAGGCGCGTGAACGTTTCAGGTGTCGTGTGGAAAACGGCCGATGTGTGGTTCCAAGCGAATACGTCTTCCGGAATGTCCTTATCCGTGTCGATCCACTGGACCTGGACCACGCCCTGCAAAATTGGAATAAAACCCACGGCGAAAAGGATGAAAGCCTGGCAATCGACGGCAAGGTCATGCGCAATGCTATCGATGAGCAGGGCTATCAGACCCACATCATGAGCGCCATTGGTCATCAGACCAAGAATTGCTACACCCAAAAAAAGTAGGTACCCTTCCCAAGGAAGGGGATGAGGAGGCCAAGCGAACAAACGAGATAAAAATGGCCGCCCCACTCCTTGATCCTATCAATATTCAAGACAAAGTCATCACGGCGGATGCCCTTCTAACGCAACGCGCCTTCGCCGATTATCTGGTTCTGGAGCGCAAAGCTCACTATCATTTCACCGTTAAGGATAACCAACCCACACTTCGTACAGACATCGAATTCTTCTTCCAAAACCCAAAAGAGCCGGATTATATCGACAACGACTCTTGTGATCATGGACGGATTGAAACCCGTAAAATCTGGACCACCACCGAGCTCAACGACTACCTCAACTTTCCTCATGTTGGGCAAGCGTTCGCAATCGAACGTCACTCAATAGACAAAAAATCAGGCAAAGAATCTTGTGAGACCGTCTATGGCATCACCAGCAAATCCCCGGAAGAAGCCGACGCACAAAACGTTCTCAACACTAATCGAGGCCACTGGAGCATCGAAAATTCCTGCCATTATATCATCGATTGGAACTATGACGAGGACCGCAGCAGGATATCCAAGGGCTACGGTCCCGAAAATATCACCCGGCTTAGGCGATTTGCCGTCGGGCTCATCAAGTCCAAGGGTGTATACAGCGTCGCACAGAAAATGCGTCAACTCAATCGCAATGTCCGCTCAGTTCTCGACTATCTGTGTATGACAACAAACTCATGTACCCCTGCTCACCGGCAATTAGAATGAGAACAAATTTACCGTG
>NZ_JAIBKA010000003.1 GCF_022603395.1 Desulfoferrobacter suflitae | reverse complement strand
TGAATCGGGAAAAAGAGGGCAGCCCGGATTATTTGGCGGCGTGGATGAAGGCTCAGGAAGACTTCCGCAAATCCTTCAGCGAGTTTTTTAGCCTGGTTGGGTTTGTGCCCCGTTCTGAACATCTTGAACTGATGCAGAAATACGAAGAACTGAAGACAAAGGCGGCTTCTCAGGAAGAGACAATCAATCATCTACAGATGCTGCTCGCGGAGGCCACCAAAAAGGAATACCGAGAAGCCTCAAAGCAGTTTGACGGTCTGATGCAAAAGCAATCAGAGCAGTTTCAGAACCTGATGGAGCAATTCGGCCGGTTCTTCAAAACAAATGACGCCCCCCCGGCCAATGAAGGCTGACCTCGGTGTGGCAGGCCTCTCTATACCAGTTGGCAACAAAATGACCGTTGCATCTGCGGCGTTTCTTGCCGACCTAATCTCGCCAATCAAGCATTTGCATGGACCGTCGCGGTTTTAAGAGCGTATCGGTGTTCGGCCTGCATCCAACAGATGCTTCTCTAAGAGTATGTACGAGAATGCGTTTTACGCCCGTTTCGAGATCCCAGCGATCAGTCATGACTCATGCGGTCACAACCAAACATGAAAGTCTTTTGAAGCCCGTCGTCGTCATTCCGTTGAAAACCGGAATCCAGAGCCTGCGATGTTCGCTGGGCCCCGGCTTCCGTCGGGGTGACGGATTGGCGGTTTCTTGACACGATCGAAGAACTCTTGGTTGTCTTGTCGCTGGCGGAACCGCTCTCAGCGTTTGGGGGGACTCACCGTCGCCTGACCGTCGAGAACGACCGTACCTTCCTGGTTGAAACACGTTGTTTTCAGCTTGACTCGTTTCTTTTCCGCCAGGATTTCGGTCACTTCAACCCGTGCGGTGATGGTGTCTCCGATGCGAACCGGGGCTAGAAAACTGAGCTCCTGCTTGAGGTAGATCGTTCCGGGGCCGGGCAACTGCATACCCAGGACCGCGGAAATGAAGCCGGCTGCCAGCATGCCATGAGCGATCCTGGTTTTGAAAAAGGTCTGTGACGCATAAACTTCGTTGATATGGGCCGGATTCATGTCACCCGTCACTCCGGCGAAAAGGTAGATATCGGATTCAGAAACGGTTTTCACAAATTCCGCGCTGTCACCCACGTTGATTTCGTCGATCGTCTTTCCCTGCATGTAATCCCCCTTCTTCACCTTTGGCAATCGGGCTGCAAATCCACACAAATCGTTCGATTCAGGCATCGTTATCTTAACAGTCGCTACATTGAGCGCCCAGGTGATTACCGTAAACATTCCGCGTCAAAACCAGGACCGGTGACTCCAGATATCTTCCTGCAAGTGCTTCATGTTTTTTTCCAGCAGGAGGTACATCGAAGCGTTTCGAATGGCCAGGCCACCCAGTTGCGCCACGGCGGTTACCATGGTGGTTTCTTCATCTGAAAACTCTCTTGGCGCTCCAGTGTAGAGCCGCAGAACGCCGATCACTTTCTCTTTGGTCTTTACTGGAATCGAGAGGATGGAAACGATCCCCTCATTTTGTTTTTCTTTTTTGAAAGATACGCGCGGATCGGCGGACATGTCCCGGACGCGGACAACATTGCCGGCCAGCGTCTCTTCTACGCTGGGATCAATGGAAAGCTGCCCCCTCCGGAGATACTTTTCACTCAGTCCGTAGCTGGCCACGTATTCGAGCGATTTGTTCTTTTCATCCACCAGCAGGATGGAGGAGGCTTTGACGTTCATGGAATCAGCTACGTCCGCCGTCAAAATGTGCAGGATTTTCTTTACATCCAGGCTGGAATTGATATTCACCGCCAGATCCAAAAACATATTGGAGTTTTCCATGACCCTTTCAATCAGTTGGGAATTTGCTATGGCCATTCCACCCTGCTCGGCAATGGCGGTTGCAAACTCGATTTCGTCCTCGGAAAAGTCTCTTCGTTCGCCGGCAAAAAGTGAAAGACCGCCGATCAACTTACCTCGCACTTTGACGGGAACGACCAATATGGAGACAATGCCTTCGGCTTTTTTCGCCTCATGTCCGCTGAGTCGATCATCTGTGACGGCGTTCTGCGAATAAAGAAAACCGTCTTCGACAAGTACCGGAATAATCGTTGAAGGGTGGGTGAGACCTCGCCGTACGTATTTATCTGAAAGTCCTCGCTGGGCAACCGGGATAAACTCTTCCTGTTCTTCCTCATAAAGAAAAAGTCGGGCAGCTTTCACCTGCATGGTTTCAATGGCACTGTCGACAATGAGATCTAAAAGTTCTTCAAGATTATGTGTTGTTCCGAATGCTCTGCTGATTTTACAGATGGCCTTGAAATAACTCCTATCCTGCTCCATGATTCTACCCCCCCGCCGTTGCACGTTTCTTAACGCCCTCAGTCCGCTTCTTGCCGGTCGGCGCAGATTTGGATTTTTCGGCCGCCTTGGCCGTTCTTTTCGAAGTTCTCTTGGCCGTTTTGATCTTGTTAGGTGTTTCTGCCTGATCCCTTTCTTTAAGCCACCGAAAAATCCTCGGGGTCAGTTCTTTCTGGGTTTTTGAACTGACATAAATGCCAATATGCCCGGTATCCAAACAGATGTCCTCTGTATCTTTGGTGCCCACCTTTTTGGTGAGCAGCTCGCAAGCCTCGGGCGGGACCAGATGGTCGTACCGGCCGTAGATGTTCATGAGCGGCATTTGGATCTTCTTGAGATCGATGATTTTGCCGTCCAATTGCATTTTACTGTGAATGAGGAGGTTTTTCTTATAGCAGTCGTTGACAAACTGGCGAAAAGTCTCTCCCGGCACATCCGGGCTGTCGAATATCCATTTTTCCATGCGGATGAAGTTTTCCACAAATTGTCTGTTGTCCATATTTTCAAAAAACCCGATGTATTTATCGATCATCAAACGGGCCGGATTGAGGAGCAAAAAGCCCATGTTGAGGAGGTCTCCCGGCATATTGCCATAGGTGTCGATCATGCGGTCGGCATTGATTGTCTTCATCCACACATGCAAAAGACCTTTGTCGGTATCGAAGTTGGTCGGAGTCACAGTGGTGATGAGGTTCTTCACCTTGTCCGGGAAGAGGCTCGAGTACATGACGGAAAAAGATCCGCCCATGCAGATTCCCATCAAATTGATTTTGGGCGCCCCATGGCGTTCTCTGATGAAATCGACGATGTTATTGATGTAGCCGCTCACGTGGTCGTCAATGGTCAAATAGCGGTCCTTGCGGGTAGGAAATCCCCAATCGATCATGTACAAATCGATGCCTTCATTGAGGAAGTTCTGCACCACACTGCGGCCGGGTTGCAGATCGAGCATGGTTTCCCTGTTGATCAGGGCATACACCATAAGCAGAGGAGTCTTGATTTGAATCTCTTTGGCGGGGCGATAGTGTTTGAGTTTGACCCTGTCCTCTTCATACACCACATCGTAGGGTGTGGTGGCAATGGCGGTATCCAGAGGGCCAAGCAATACATCCTGAGACTTCATCATCCTGTCTTGAGACTTCTCCACATCTTCGGCCAACTTAGACAGAATGGCATCTACCGGGATTTTTGACGGGCTCATACATTCCCCCTTTCAGGTTATCGGGCTTTGCTGCTCTGAGGCTGCCGACTGCTGCTGTCTAACCCTTTTCTCCCGTGTTCTGCTCCAGCTCTCTGACTCTTTTCTTCAGCAAATATAGCTCCTTGTAGAGCTCATCCATCTCTCTATTGGTGGGCAATGGGAGAGGCTGAAGCATATCGATCAGCAACCGGTGACGCGCCATTTTGAATTCATTGGCGGCATTGAGGGTTTGCGCGAGACACTGTAGGTAATCGGGCGATTTGAACAAGGTCATGTAGTGACCCTCGAGGACTTTGATCCAGATATTGTAGTATTCCTTGAAGTCCTCTGAAAGCTGCCCTTCTTTTGCCAACTCCTCGATCTTTTCGTAGACCACCCGTACGGATTTTTCCATGGGCAGATGGAGCATGTGGATGAATTCGCCGACAGCCGCTTGGTAAAGGTGAAATTTGTCCACGGCGTCGTTCGCCCGCTCCTGGTAAAACCGCGTCAATCCCAGTTGCGGCGCCTGCAGGTAAGGTTGAATCTCTTTCTGGTATAGCTCCTGCCAGGTTTTAAAGATCTCCTGATCAAGATTTTCGAATTTGTAGGCCTCGGTGGTTTCGCCCAGTCGTCCCAGTTTTCTCAGCCAGTGCTGGTGGAGGTGGGAGTAGCCTTCCCAGATGGTGCGAATCAACTTTGAGGAGATTTCGGGCCAGGTCTGCATTCCTTTGAGAAGAGCTTCTGTAGCTTCAGGAGAGCTGAAACTGGAAGAGATTGTCTGCCACATCTTGAGTGCGGCCTGCCACTGCTCCTGTGTGCGGCTTTGGGCATCTCCTGCTGCCGGGCCAAAATTGCCAGATAAGCCGGGGAATCCTGCCGACCATTCCTGGCTGGCGGTGGCCCAAAAGTCGGCGGTCGCTTGAGTCCATGCATTCAATAAGGAACTTGGCCAACTCCATTCGTTGTCTTTAACGGTCATGCTTGCCTCGTTCGAATATTATTGTATCGTGAACCCGCAATCTCTGCTAAACGCTTCATCAAGCTGAAGTCTGTTCTGTAGCTAAAGCTCCACGTCAATTTCTCCGGGAAGTTTCATTCATCTTAACTCTATTGTCTTCTGTTCGCCAGTGCATTCCTGCTCAGCGGCTGTAAAGACCGCAATGTCGGCGTTATTCTTGTTGTGAAGGGGCGGCTTAGTAATTTATGATAGCCAATCTACAGCCGTTTCACAGCGAGCTCCAGCAAACAGCCGCATGAAGGAGGAAGGGATTATGTTCAAAGTATTGATCGCCGCCATGATGCTCTTGACGTCGGCAACAAACGGTCTGGCCGATGCCAGCATCCCAACCGCGGACCTTCAGGACAGCAGGGATAATCCGCTGATAGGGCGTTACAAGGGGTCGCTCATCGTTTCTTATGACCACATGGATTTTGATGAATTCAAGCTCCCACTGTCCAAGCTCGAAAGGGTGGAAGGTAAGAAAGACAACCATAACAACTACTATTTTGAGCCAAAAGAAAAGAAAGTCCTGGAGGCGGAGCATACTCGGCTGGTCTACCTGATGCCGGAAAACGTGTCGCCTTTAGAGGTCGTGCGCAATTATCAAGAGGAAATCAAAAACAAAGGTGGAGAGATTCTCTATGAGTGCAAGCAGGAGGAATGCGGTGGGGATCCCGGCAGGGGCAGCGAAGGCGGCGGGGGAAGAATGAGCCTGGCAATGTATCTTCGACCAAACGAGCTCATCAAAGATCCGCTGTTCTCAAACGGCAGGTGTGCACAAGCCACATATATCGAGGGCCAGAGATACACCGTGGGCATGTGGAGTGAAACCGGAGCACATGTTTCCGTGTTAACCTATACGGTCAAAGCGAGCTCTTCCTGCCGTGCGCTCAATACGCGGACGGTTGCCGTTGTGGATATCGTAGAGCCGAAACAGCGCGAACAAAAAATGGTCACGGTTAAGGCCGAAGAAATGGCCCAGAAAATCTCGACTACAGGCAGCATTGCACTTTACGGGATTTACTTCGATTTCAATGAAGCTGACATCAAGCCTGAATCCCAGCCCACCTTGGAGCAGGTCGCCAGGCTCTTGCATGGCGACCCTGAACTGAAACTTTTGGTTGCAGGTCACACCGACAATGTCGGATCCCTCTCCTTCAATATGGACTTGTCGCAACGCCGCGCCAATGCCGTTGTGGATGCGCTGGCAAGCCAGCACGACATCGACCGGAACCGTCTCACTGCCGTGGGTGTCGCCTTTGCGTGCCCCGTTGCATCCAATAGATCTGATGAAGGCCGGGCCAAAAACCGCCGTGTTGAGCTTGTCGAGAACTGAACTGGATAGGGATTTGCCGCACTCTGAAGTCTGCAAGGCGGCTCCCTGTGCCCGACCCGACGCTTATGGAGAGGAGTTGAAAGAACCCCTCAAATTCATTCTTGAATTCATACCCTGGAGTTTGCTTAAACCAACACGAACCCCACTAATCCGCGATGAGCCAAATCTTTTTGGGGCTCGTCGTGTAGCACCTACCCTTGCGAACCAGCCCTTCTCCCACTGTCATTCCCAGATAGCGCCAATTGGCCGCCCGGTAACAGGTCCCCTCATAGAAGCGAGAATCAACGAAAGTCTCCAGCAATACCGGCCGGTAATTCCACCGCTCCTGCCAATCTTTCTCAATACGCCTTGCCGCTTGCCCCAGCACATGGCTTGCCAGGTTTCGCACCGTACCCAGGGAAAGATCACAAAACGAGTATTGCTCACTACCCAGCCCAAACGGTTCAATCGCTCGGCTGTACTCCAACCAATCCACCGATCCCGCTCCCGCAATGCCTTAGCTGCTCCCGAGAATAACTCAAATCGGTAAGCCACTGGTTCGACCAGTGAGACTTGCAAAGCTTTGAGCGTTGCGGAGGTAGAATTCACTGAGCTCAGAACCATGGCGCCCGTCTTTGAGACGGCCCCGCTCATCAAGCCTCCGGCTTTGCCGGGGGTGTCTGACTTGGGGTGAACTCTTTCCAGCCGAGACAGGGCGTGTAGAGGGTCTGCCCGTGTTCCAGTCGTTCATTAAAGATCATTTGAAATTTTTGCCGGCAGTCCTGCCCACTTGGCCGACGCAGATCTTTCCTACCATTACCGCGCGTGCTCATTTTTTTCATGCGTACTTCACCATAAATCCGAAAGCCAACATCCAAGAGAATCGTTGCGATGAGCTGATATCATGCAGCAACTTTGGTTTTGGAAGTCGGATATGGGCTGAAGGATGTGAGGGGTCAGGACAAACCGCTACAGCACGGTCGGTTGACGGGTGGCGGTGCAAGCAAAGACCGCCGGCCCGCGTTCCTTGCCAAGGGAGAGCCAAAAGAGCGACCAACGCTGTCCTTGGGGCCGTCATTACCTCACCCTATGAAGGATAGAGGGGGGGAGAGGGATGAATTGCGCTGCCTCCAACTGCTGCACAGGTTTGTGCGCGGGGCTCAGTGATATTCAATGTACGTGGCGGCACCTTGGGTACCGCCACGAAGGCCGCCGTGACTGCGTGTTCAGCATACCGGCGAAAGAGGATGGCATATTCCTGCAGAGGCGGACGGGCCGCATTGCTCAGAAAGCGAACCGGCCCACATGTGTGACTTCTGGTTCTATCTCGGGTTCGAGGGCTTTCTTCTGCGGATCTTGCTGTTTTTGGATTGGTTTGTCGGATGGGGATCGAGGTTGCGCTGTTCGACTGCAACTTTGCGTGTCGATGTGCCACGCTTCCTGATGCCGGAGAACAGCATGTTATCCTCGGCCTGTTTCCGTGCGAACGAGTGGACCGCTCGCCTGCCTCTCTTGCCGGGGTTGTTTGTTCCAACTGCGGGAAACTTCCCGGCGCTTTTCTGCCTGGAGGTCGAGGCGCGCAATTGAGTGGTCGGCTCCAGCCCTGGAATAGTTTGAACCGACAGGTTATGTCCCGTGTATCGTTCGATCCGATCCAGGTAGGGAAAGTCGCTGTGCAGGGCGAAGGAAATGGCGATTCCCGATTGTCCGGCGCGGCCGGTTCGGCCGATGCGGTGGACATAGTCCTCGGCAAAACGCGGCAGGTCAAAGTTGATGACATGGCTGATTCCGGCAACGTCGAGCCCGCGGGCGGCCACATCGGTGGCCACCAGCAGCCGTATCTTGCCGTTTCGCATGCGCAGGACGGTCCGGTTTCGAGCGTTCTGAGTCATGTCTCCGTGCAGTGCCGCCGCCGGGTAGCCATGCTGGGTGAGAGAGTGTGCCAGACTGTCGGCGCCGCTCTTAGTGGCGGAAAAGATGATCGCTTTGGTCATACTGCTGTCGGCACACAGTTTCTTCAGCAGACGGTTCTTGTGCTGGATGCTGTCTGCCAGGTGCAAGCGCTGTTCAATCGCGGCATGGGTGATCTTTTCCGGTGCGACCTGGATTCTTTCGGGATCTTCCAGGAGGTTTTGTGCCAACCGGGTGGTGGCTTGGCCTACGGTGGCAGCAAACAGCATGGTCTGACATGGATTTGCAACGGCCGCAGAGATGCGCCTGACGTCGTCGATAAAACCCATGTCGAGCATGCGGTCGGCTTCATCCAGGACGAACATCTCCAGATGTGACAGGTCGATGCGACCATGGTCCATGTGGTCGAGCAGTCTACCGGGTGTGGCGATGACGATATCCGGGGATTTGGATAGAGCTATGATCTGTTCGCGGAACGGCATGCCTCCGAAGATGGTGATGCACGCCAGCCGCAGGTACTTGCCGTAGGTGCGCACAGCCTGAGCAATCTGTTCGGCCAGTTCGCGGGTGGGGGCGAGCACCAGGGCACGCACGTGTTTATTGCGGCCGTGTGCACTCGAAGACAGCCGTTGCAGCATCGGCAGCACAAAGGCTGCTGTCTTGCCGGTGCCCGTCTGTGCGGAAGCCAGCAGGTTGCGACCTGCCAGGGCCCGCGGAATGGTCTCGGCTTGAATTGGAGTGGGTTGCTGGTAGCCGCATTGATGGATGGCCTTTAAAATGGGTGAAACGAGTTGCAGACTTTCAAAATTCATAAGAAGTCAATCCTTTGTAGGTCTTGATTCAAACCACTTGCGGCCGGTGCGAAGAGCAGCTGAGAGCCATCCACCAAAGGACGCGCCGCAACCGTTCATCCTTCACGGAAGACCGTAAGCGATCCGTTCAAAAAGAGAAATCGTGTTACCGGTTACACGCTAAGGGCTGCAGGATAGAACCGCGCAGCAACAGAGCCGGCGGCTGCAGCACAGCATAGAGCGACTTTCCTGAAACATCGTCGCCAACCTGATGTGCTGCCTTGCATGAATATTTCGGGAAGGCAAAAGGCTAGTGATCGATAGAGCTCAATGGCTGGTGCATCGATTGATAACCGTGATGTGCAAAACCATTTCCAGCAAGGTCTCAGAAGCAATCGAGGCTAATCATACCCTGTAATTCTCAATTGACAAGCTGTTTTTTGCCGTGCGGGCGCTGCGCTGTTATTCCTTGTTCGTGATTCACGCTGCAAATGACAATCGACCTTCCGGTGCTCAGGTCTATTCTGTTCCACCCGTTGCGGTCTCTCTCCTTAATGCGTAGGCGGTGAGCTTGGATATGCCGTTGAGATTGAGCTTGCGCATGAGATTGGTGCGGTGGGTGGAGACTGTCTTCACTGCTATCGAGAGTATACCGGATATTTGCTTGGTCGTATGGCCTCTGGCGATCAACTCGAGAACCTGCCGTTCACGTGTTGTGAGCGTCGCTGCCGGTGGACATCGGGTGTTGATGTCGCCGTCCAGAAACCCGGCATCGTAGTCACATGCAAGGAAGGGACTGATATACTTTTTCTCTTCAAAAACCTTTCTAATGGCTGCGATCAGCACCTGCTTGGAGTCATCTTTCAAAAGATAGGCATCGGCTCCTGCACGAAAGGCCGCCATCACGTACTGTTCGTCCTTATAAGCGGTCAACACCATGATTTTTAATTTTTGCCGCCTGGACCTGAGTGCCCCTATGGCATCAACTCCATTCAACTGAGGCATCAACAAATCGATAATGATAAGATCCGGCTCGCACTCTTCGACTACCCGAATAGCCTCGACTCCGTCCCTGGCTTCACCGACCACTTCACAATCCGGCAGAGAGGCAACGATCTTTGTCAATCCCTGTCGCAAAATATTGTGGTCTTCCGCCAATACAACCCGTCTTTTCATGACCTGCACACTTCCCCCTGGACGGGAAACCATCTCCCCCATTCAGTGATTTCATGGCCCCACCCTTGTCATGCCGGCAACACCTGGACCAAAATCAGACCAAAATGATACTTTGACCCACCATCAACTTCCCTTTTAAGCTAAGATCGACCTCATGCCCCAGCAATACTGCCGCGCGTTGAAGGGCGCCTGGGATGGGACAGGGTGTCTGATCGGCGCGGCCTCCAATTGACCCGTTACCCCTGACTTTCTATAATGCCAAATCGACGGATCACGACTGCATGTTTGAAAACCTGCGGGGGGGAAGGCGGGAACTATGTCTGAGAAAAGGGAGCGGAGAGGGACTGTTGACCTTGCATCGACCTCAAGGGATTCAGACCGTTTGGGCAATGAGCCGGAAAGCCCCCCGGAGGGGCCTCTGCTTCAAACCGGGCTGCTTCCGAGAGCCGCAAGCGGGACCAAAGTGCGGCAGGATGCCTTCGAACGGCTCTATGATCTGGCCCCCGTGGGGTATCTTGCGCTTGACCCAAAGGGAATCATTTACCAGGCAAACCGTCTTGCCTCTGAACTGCTGGGTCGTCCGAAACACCAGTTGATTCACCTGGCATTCTCGCAGTTCATTTGCGATGAGGATCGAGCTCGATACTTTGAGACCCTGGAGCGCGTCTGCACAACAGGGTGCCCGCCGCGGCATGGCGGTGAACTGAGACTCGAGCCCAGGGAGGGAAAATACTTTTACGTTCACTTCCAGGTTGCCTCCCTGCAGTATTCCCGCGCCCCCGCCGGCTGGCTTGTCGTGTTCACCGACATCGACGAGCGCCGGAGGGAGCGGGCATTGTTGCAGGAAAACCTCATTTTGAATGGAATCAACCGCATTCTCCAGGAGGCCCTGGTGTGCCAGACATCCGAGGAGCTGGGAGGCTTGTGCCTGGAAGTGGCGGAAAAGACAACCGGGAGCAGATGCGGGTTCATCGGCGAGATCAATAACGAAGGCATCCTGGACACTCTAGCAATCAGCCGTGGCGGGCAGATCGCCTGCCGCTTGGATTCAGCCGGCGGCCACCGCTGGCTCGGCGCCGGCCCCGAGGTTCACGGCCTGTGCAGCCGTGTGTTGCTGAACGGCAAAGGGTTTTTCAGCAATTCCCCTGCATCGCACCCCGACAGTATTGGCGTACCGGATGGACACCCGCCGTTGCAGGCTTTTCTGGGAGTACCGCTGCTCGATGGAGACGTGGTAATGGGGCTGGTGGCTCTCGCCAACCGCGAGGGCGGCTACACCGACAACGACCGGCAGACATTGGAAGCCATCACACCTGCAATGGTTCAGGCCTTTAAATATAAACGGGCCGAGGACGCGCTGCGGCACAGTGAACAACGTTACCGGGCGCTGATTGATGCCAGTTCCCAGGCGATCTTTCGCATGAGTCCCGACTTTAAAGAGATGCGCGAGCTCCATGGAGGCAGTTTCATTGCCGACACGAAACAGCCGAACCGTGATTGGATGTCAGATTATATCCATCCGGACGATGCGAGCTCCCTTCAGGAAGTCATTGACAGCGCGGTGCGGAGCGGCAATGTGGTTGAATTGGAGCACCGCGTCAGGCGCGCCGACGGGACCCTGGGGTGGGTTTTTTCGCGGGCGGTTCCCATGAGGAATGCTGCAGGTGAGATTGAAGAATGGTTTGGAGCCGCCAGCGACGTCACGCAGCGCAAATTGGCTGAACAGGCGGTGAAGAAAAGCAGAGACGAGCTCGAACTGCGGGTTCGGCAGCGCACCGCCGAGTTGCAGGAATCGAATCAGGCCTTGCGCAGGGAGATTGCCCAAAGAGAGAGGATGGAGAAGGATCTGCGGGAGGCCGAGGAGCGTTTTCGAGAAGTCCTGGAAACCTCTTTGCACGTCTCATACCGGAGAGATCTGAAAACCGACCGCTATGATTATATAAGTCCTCGAATACTGGAGTTATGCGGTTATGAGCCCGATGAGATCCATGCGATGTCGACCGAAGAGATCCTCGCATTGATCCATGCCGACGATCGACAACGGGTGGAACAAATGCTGGCTGAGGCCACACAGCTGGGCAAAGAGCGGACCAAACTGGAATACCGTTTCAAGCACAAGGATGGCTCCTACCGGTGGCTCAGTCATTTGCTGGCGGTGGTAAAGGATGAGGAGGGCAATCCGGTTTACCAGGTTGGGAGTATCCTCGACAGCACGGAACAAAAGACTGCTGAAAAGGCTCTTCAGATTTCGGAGAGGCGGTTGCGCCTGCTGTCGGCAAAGCTTCTTGTAAGTCAGGAAGAAGAAAGAAAACGAATTTCGCTGGAAGTGCACGACAGCATCAGTTCTTCCCTGAGTGCCATCAAGATTGGTTTGGAAAATCTGCTGGAGCAGGTCGGCGGTAATCGGGAGGATTCGCGAGTGATCGAAAGTCTCCTTCTGCTCACTCGACAAACGATGGAGGAAGCAAGAAGAATCATGTCTGCGCTGCGCCCCTCGATCCTGGATGATCTCGGTCTGATTCCCGCCATCGACTCCTTTTGCAGGTCTTTTCAGAGGCTCCACAAAGACATCCTCATCGAGCAGAGGATTGATATCCAGGAAGGCGATCTTCCCGAAAACCTCAAGATCATCATTTATCGCATCATGCAGGAGGCTTTGCACAATGTTGCAAAACATTCCCGGGCGGACTTCGTGGCGCTCTCCCTCGGCAGAAGAAGTGCAGCTTTTGAGCTGACAATCGAGGACAACGGCGGGGGATTTGATTTGGATGCGGTGCTCGCCAGAGAGGATGCTGAGAGGGGGCTGGGACTCACCAGCATGCGCGAGCGGGCGGAATTCTCAGGCGGGACATGCACGATTGAATCCTCTCCGGGGCACGGGACAATCATACGGGCTTCCTGGCCCGTTTAGACGTCCTGCAGGCGCGGGAGCCTGCCCGAGAATGTTTCATTGGCGCTTTTCCGTCCATGCGGCGAACATCGAAACCCGGTAACCATCCGCATTTATGAATTCCTGCCGGCGGTGCGGCAGTGCGCCGGTCTGGCATCAGCCCGGTCTTCCGGCACAGCTTTTCAGGAGCGGCGGTGTGCACGCAGACTTGCCTGCGTTGTTGGGCCGCGGTCACACTCCGGAGCCGGATCCTGTATCATGCTGAACAGCTCTCCATTGACGCCCTCAGCGAGTTGCCTCAAGAAGCGCTCCGCTTCCCGGGTCGTCCTGTTCTTCTGGTAGACAAAGACCCTATCCAGCCAGAAATTCAGATCTTCAATGAACAGTGCAACATCTTTTTTGATGCGCTTTCTACCGAAGTAATCGATCCTTCCTCCGCGCATAAATTTGGGCAGCTGAGGCATCCTCTCTCCTTCTCATGGCGTTTTGGAAGTTATGGATGATTCATACAAAAAATATGACCGGCAGAGGTAAGCCAAGGGTACAACACGGAAGCGTTGCAGGCAAAATGAGCAGGCGGTAATTAGAACACTTTCCGAGTGAACTGAACGGAGCAGGAGGCTTTTTTTGACTTTTTTCACAGGATTTGAACCGGATTTGAAAACGGCCCCTGACCGCAAATGGCTGCTCGGGCATTTGGGCATGCCTGCAAAATGCCTTGTATCACCGTCGGCATTATCGCTATACTCGAAGGAGATTGTGAAAAATTTTCGATGGTCAGCGAGCGATCCTTGGGAGTCAAACTACAGGTGGGTTTTATAGGTTGTGAAACGGATCGAAAGGTTATACTCTTCAAGGCAAGCTTGGGAAAATTGAGATACCGAGGAATGCTATGGAAGAAAAGCCATTGATACTGGTTGCAGACGATAACGAAGATACCCGGCTGCTGGTCTCTATGATCCTGAACAAAATGGGGTTTCATTGCGAAACCGCTGAAAGTGGTCGAGCCGCGCTAAATAAGCTCGAAGCGGGCCTCACCCCGGACTTGATTCTCTCCGATGTCATGATGCCCGAAATGGACGGTTACACCTTTTTCCAAAACGTACAAACCAGGCCCGAATGGCGTCGCATTCCTTTTATCTTCTTCACCATGAAGGATTCCATCGATGATATCCAAAAAGGGAGGGAATTGGGAGTAGACGATTATCTCACCAAGCCGATCATGCCCGATGCCCTCATTGCGGCGGTTCGCGGCAAATTAAGGCGCTTCAAGCAGCTTTCCGAAGGTCGGGAATAGAGAGGGCGTCGGCGCCTTTCTGCCCGTCTCGAGGTCGCGGTCAAGAGCATGCGAGTCAGATACAGGTCAGGTTTTTTGACCGGTTTGAGTGAGGGGGATATTCGATTGGCAGCAAGCCGGGCCAGCCATTTTGATCGCAACGATCAAGTCTATGCCGAACAGGCAAAGCAACTCCAGTCAGTCGAGCATCTGGGATTCATCGCCACGCTGATCAATGCCTCCATCCTGGTGCTGGTGCAATGGAGAGTCACGCCACAACCAATATTGTTTGCGTGGTTCAGCCTGATGATCCTGGTCACCGCGGGAAGATATCTGCTGCTGAGGAACTATCAAAAAGAGCTGCTGCGGCGGGGACAGATCGACCGGTGGGTACGTCTGTTCACCGCGGGCGCTGCCGGTTCCGGAGCGGTCTGGGGACTGGCGGGGATCTTTCTGTTGCCCGAGGCATCGACCCTCCACCAGATCTTCGTGCCGTTCGTACTGGGGGGCATGGTGGCCGGGGCAGCGGTCGTCTATGCTGCCATCAGGACGGTTTTTTTTGCCTACGCCCTGCCTGCGCTGATGCCCTTGATCTGCCATTTTTCCCTGCTGGGAGACCCTGTCCATTGGGCCATGGCCGCCATGCTGCTGTTGTTTCTGGTGCTGATGAGCCTGAATGTCGTGCGCTTGCACCGTGTGGTGGTGAATGCATTGACACTCAGGTTCGAGAATAAGAACCTCGTCGCTCACCTGGCTCAGAGAAAGGAATTGGCCGAGCTGCTCAACGAGCGCTTGAAACTGGAGATTGCCGAGCGAAAAAATGCCGAAGAAAAGGTGAAGAAACATCAGCAGCACCTGGAGAGGGCTGTTCGGGAAAAGACCGCGGAGTTGGTCCAATCTAATGAGCAACTTTCCAGGGAGATCCATGAGCGGCGGCAAATGGAAGCCGATTTGCGGGCCGGCGAGGAGAAGTACAGGAATCTTTTCGAATACTCAAATGATTGGATCTTTCTTCATGATTTGCAGGGAAACATCATCGACGTCAACAACAAGGTCCTGGAACAATTCGGCGTGCACAAGTCCGATGCGCACAACCTGACCATCCAGGATTTTCTCTCTCCCGATGCCGTCGATCCAATGCAGAAAGCCATCGACACTCTGGTCCAAAAGGGGTTCGTCAATTTTGAAAATCAATTCAGGAAGAAGTCCGGCGAATTCTTTCCGGCGGAAGTCTCTTCCAGTTTGTTCACGGTTGGAGACAGACGGGTGATCCAAAACATCGTTCGTGACGTTACCGAACGAAAACACATGGAAAAAGAGCTGCAAAAGACCAAAGAACACCTTGAAAATGTCATCGATAACGCCGTGGAAGCCATAGGCATAGTGAACCTTGAAGGCAAGTTCGTGTTATGGAATAAGCGCGCCGAGGAGATCTTCGGATACCTCCATGAGGAGGTTAAAAACCAGCACTATTCATTCATGTATGCAGACCAGCAGGCCATGAACCAGCTGCTCGACACTCTGAGAAAGGAATCGGTGGTCAGGCAGGTGGAGATGCTCATGAGACGCAAGGACGGGCAGGCGGTGCCCATGGAATTGTCCATGAATCTGTTGTGTGACGGCGACGGCAACAAGGTGGGTAGTCTTTGCCTGGCCAAGGATCTGAGAGAAAAGAAGCTCATGGAGCAGAAGCTGCTGCATGCAGCGAAGATGGAGGCGGTGGGCACACTTGCAGGCGGCATTGCACATGATTTCAACAACCTGCTGCAAGCGGTTCAGGGTTACGCGGAGCTGCTGTTGCTGGGCAGAGAGCCATCTGACAACGATTACCAGGAGCTGAGAGAAATTAAGCATGCTGCGCAGCGTGGCGCGCAACTGAGCAGACAACTGCTGACCTTCAGCCGTAAAATGGAGAGTCAACTGCGGCCCGTTGCTCTCAATCGGCAAATAGAGGAAACACAAAATTTGCTGCGGCGGACCATCCCCAAAATGATTTCCATTGACCTGCAACTGCAGGAGGAGCTTGATCTGGTTAACGCCGATCCGGTTCAGATGGAACAGATTCTCATCAATTTCGGCTTGAATGCCAAGGATGCGATGGTTGAGGGAGGACGAATCAACATTGCCACAAGAAACGTTAACCTGGATACCGAGTTCTGCCGAAAACGCCCCGAAGTGAAGCCGGGAGCCTATGTTTTGCTGAGCGTTTCAGACACCGGGGCAGGCATGGACCAGGACACCCTGCAGCACATCTTCGATCCCTTCTTCAGCACCAAAGAGGTGGGTAAAGGCACCGGGCTTGGGCTTTCCCTCGTCTATGGTATAGTCAAAAACCATGGGGGGTACATCGAATGCACCAGTGAACCGGGAAGGGGCACGCGGTTTGACGTCTACCTGCCGTCGCTGCCGACCTCCGCCGAGCCGGCTGAAAGCCGCGCAGTGAGTTCACCGCCCCGAGGGAAGGAAACAATTCTGGTGGTGGATGACGAAAAACCTGTACGCAACATGCTCATGCGAATGCTAACCCAATTCGGCTATGCGGTGATCACCGCCCCCGATGGGGAAAGGGCTCTCGATACCTATCGGGCGGAAATGGAACGGATTGATCTGATCATTCTGGATGTCATCATGCCCGGTATGGGAGGCAGGCAATGTCTTAAACGGCTCTTGGAAATTAATCCAGGTGCCGTCATAATCATGGCGAGCGGCTATACCGATACGGGTCCGATAAGGACCCTCATCGAGGAAGGGGCCAAGGGTTTCATCGGCAAGCCGTACCAAGTTAAAGAGCTGTTGCAGGCAATTCGTGCGGTTCTCGATGCAGGTGATGATCCCGGGAGTCTCGTTGCGACGACCGCCACTAGCTCGCGCCTACGGCAGGAAAACTGACGCAGCACAGGGAGCGCCCGGTTTGGTTCCCGGACGGGTCACCCCCCACAAAGCGTCTTACCGGCTCTCCCCTGGCACGGCTCCACACCATCAAGTGGCCGAATTCCGTAGAAGGTTGGGTTGAGCCACGCGGTACGCGTGGCTCAACCCAACATGGCCTGGGCGCTCTCACGTAGTCGTTGGGTTTCGCTGCGCTCAACCCAACCTGCACTCTCTACACTCTGCGGCTTTCAGTCCGCCGCCCCCAATCCGCCCTGGGCCGGCTGCAACGGCAGTGGGGAGAGGAAATAATCCCTGTGCGCTTCCCCCGCCGTCAATTTAATCACTTGACTCCGGTGTTTTTTCATTGGAATAATGAAGTGTTAGGTACTAACGCCGGAAGGGGCTTAATCCATGGTCGATCGCAACGATGAGACTTTGCAGGTATACATCGAGGAATCTCTCGAACACCTTCAAGATATCGAGCAAGACCTCCTGCAAATCGAAAGCGACGGAGCAGCCGTCAATGAAGGATTGGTCAACAAGGTTTTCAGGGCAGTGCACTCCATCAAGGGCGGAGCCTCTTTCATAGGGCTCGTCAACATCAGGGAGCTTTCCCATGGCATGGAAAATGTTCTGGGTCTGGTTCGAGCTCGCCGGCTTGTTCCCAATGCGGAAATCGTAACTCTGCTGCTGACCGCCGCCGATGTGTTGAAAAGGCTCATTGACAACTTCGAGCAGGGCGAGCAGCAGGATGTTGCCCATCTCGTTGAGGGATTGAGTGAAGTCGCCTCGCAAAACCACATGCCGGTGCAGGATGCCGACATCGGCAGTGGGGATGGACAGGGCATTCGATTGGCCACCTCGGGCGGCAGCCTTGTGTTCGACCTGACGGCCGAGCAGGCCGCCGCAGCAAAAGAGCACGGAAGGAACCTGTACCTGGTTCGATTCAGCCGGGCGGCCTGCGATACCTCCGAGGTCGCGGCATGCGGGCCGTGGGCTGAACGGCTGGGTTTTTATGGCGACATCCTTGCGAGCAGTGACGATCATGAGCAGCGGGGCGCACAGCAGGGTTCCAATGACCATCGCGACATTATATTCAGCTGCGTTCTTCAACCTGAGGATATTGTCTTGCTGTTTGAGGGGGGAAGCGAGGACGTTTATCTGATTGACGACGATTACCGGTGCATTGAACTCAAACAGAAATGTGATCAGCCCGAGGCCCCACCGTCCGATCGGGAAGCATCGTTGCGCCGGAGATTGGAAGAAGGACGGGACCCAGAGACACCGCCACCGGAAGACGTTCGGCCTGCTGCAATGTCCGACACAATTTTGCCGTGTGATGATTCCCGCCGCAGTTCCGCCGATCGTGCACCATATGTGCCCCAGGCGGGCTCGCCATCCAGCGTGCGCGTCAAAGTGCAACTTCTGGAATCCCTGATGAACCTTGCCAGTGAATTGGTTCTCGGCCGCAATCAGCTGTTGCAGGCCATTGCGACCAGGAATGCCAGAAAGATTGAGCTGGTTGGTCAAAGACTGGACATGGTGACCTCCGAATTGCAGGAGGCAATCATGCTCACGCGCATGCAGCCCGTTGGCCGGCTGTTCAACAGATTCCATCGTATGGCAAGAGATATCGCGCGAGACTTGGGCAAGGAAGTTCAATTGAAAATATCCGGCGAGGATGTCGAGTTGGACCGCAAGCTTTTAGAGGCGATCAACGATCCCATCACCCACCTGGTGCGCAACGCCATTGATCACGGCATTGAGCCGGCTGCGGTGCGCAAACGGCTTGGCAAGGGTGAAATCGGGAGCATCCAATTGCGTGCCTTTCACCAGGCGGGGCAGGTTATCATCGAAGTGTCCGATGACGGGGGAGGCATCGATACGGAAAGCTTGGCCTCCACTGCCGTGGCCAAGGGTTTTGTTGCGGACGACCAGGTCAAGCGCATGAGTCTGCGGGAAAAGATGAACCTGGTGTTCCTCCCCGGTCTTTCTTCGGCCAGCGACGTTTCGGAAATTTCCGGGCGTGGCGTGGGCATGGACGTGGTCAGAAACAACATTGACAATCTGGGCGGAGTGATCGATCTGGATTCGCTGCCGGGCAAAGGAACGCGGATACGGATCAAGCTGCCTCTCACTCTGGCCATCATTCCCTGCCAGATTGTGCGCGTGGAGGCGGAAAAATATGCCATCCCGCAGATCAACATCGAGGAACTGCTCCGGATACCCGCCGCCCAGGTCAAACGCCGAGTGGAAATTGTGGGGCAGGCACCCGTCCTGAGGTTGAGAGGGGAGCTGCTTCCCTTGGTGAGATTGTCAGACACACTGAACATTGAAAGGACCTATATAGATCCGAAGACCATGGAGAGAAAGCCGGATCAGCGGGACAACATCGCTGATCGGCGTTCCAGGAAGTGGGACGAGAGCGGTCGGGAAATTTCTGCCGAGGCTGAAGAGAGCCCCCCTGTGCAGGGACAGGATGCCAGGAGCGGCGCCGATAGACGCTATCACGCATCGAGTTCTCTGAGCATCGTTGTGGTGGATGCGGGGGTGACCAAATATGGTCTCATCGTGGACAGCTTTTTGGATTCGGCGGAAATAGTCGTTAAACCACTCGGCTATCACCTGAGAGATTGCCAGGCGTATGCCGGTGCCACCATCATGGGTGACGGTCGCGTGGCGTTCATACTGGATGTGGGCAATCTGGCGGGACTTGCCAACCTTGCTCAGCTGGCGGCTGTGGACAATGCGGCGGAACGTTCCAAGGAGAGTGCCGGAAGTGATGCCGCACGGCAGAACTTCCTGCTCACGTTTCGCAACGCGGAGGACGAACCGATGGCGGTTCCGCTGGATCAGGTGGTTCGAATTCAGCGCATCCCATTCTCTTCCCTGGAAACGGCAGGCGGCATGCGGGTCATGCCGTATGGCGGAAGAAGCCTGCCCGTTCTCGCGGTGCACGAAGTGGCCACGGTGCAGCCGCTGGCGGAAAAGGAAACCATGGTGGCCATCATCTTTTGCGTGGAAGGCCATGAAGTGGGCCTGTTGGCCAATGGACCTCTGGATTCCGTGCAAACGGCGGTTGACATTGATACCCGCACGCTTGCGCAGCCCGGCATCAGCGGGTCCCTCATACTCGACGGCAGAACCACGCTGCTGGTAGACATCTTGGAGTTGACGCGACACCGCTATCCGAACTGGCTCGACAAGATCACCGCCGATGCAGCCATCAGGAAGCGGCGATCGACCATCCTGGTGGTCGAAGATTCCAGTTTCTTTCGCACCCACATTACGGAATTGCTGGAAGAGGAAGGATACTCGACGCTCGCAGCCGAGGACGGAGAGGTGGGTTGGGCACTGTTGCAGCAGTCCATGGAGGAGGTGGCGCTGGTGGTGACCGATCTGGAAATGCCTAAACTGGACGGGTTTGATCTCACCAGAAGAATCAGGAATCATGATCGGCTCTCCGGTCTCCCGGTGATTGCCCTCACCACTCTTGCCGATGACCAGGACATCGAACGGGGCAGGGCGCTGGGCGTGGACGACTATCAGATAAAACTGGACAAAGAAAAATTCATCGAAAGTGTCAGAAATCTTTTAAACAAAGGCAACTGATACAGGGTCGCTGGTTTTGGCTTGTGACGGTATTCGGTTTATGAGGAGGGGGGGGCGGCAATGTTGAGTTTTGGAAATCTCAGTATGCGGACAAAGTTCATGCTGGCATTTTTGGCGGTGGGCATTATTCCTTTCCTGACCGTTGGCCTGATTTCCCGCAGCAAGTCGCTGGGCGCGCTCGAGAATCAAGCCTACCAGGAGCTCATTGCGGTAAGAGAACTGAAGAAGAAACAAATGGAAGATTATTTCCAGAATTCCTTCCTGGACATGGAAGTATTCAGCCGGAGCAAAGACGTATCAAGCCTTTATGACGTACTTTTCGACTATCATCTGGTGACGGATGTGGATCCGGACGGACCCTTCGACGTCAAATCCAGCCAGTACCAATCAATTCATGACGACTACGGGGAAAACATCATTCATTTCTGGAAGGATACCGGATACGAAGACGTGTATCTGATATGTTCCAGCCATGGACACGTCATGTTCTCATGCGCCGGCGGAGCCGACCAGGGCACGAACCTCAGGGCAGGTCCCTACAAGGAGACCAACCTGGCCAGGCTCTGGGAGAAAGTGGTCACGACCAAACAGCCGGCCGTTGTGGATTTTGCTCCATATCCCGCAAAAAACAACGAACCGTCGGCTTTTGCCGGCTATCCCATCACTGCGGAGAACGGGTCGTTGCGGGGCGTGATCGTCTTTCAGCTTTCTCTCGACCACATCAACAGTATCATGAAGCAGCGAGCCGGTATGGGGAAGACCGGAGAAACCTACTTGATCGGGCCTGACAAGTTGATGCGCTCCGATTCATATATTAAGCCGAAACAATTTTCAGTGAAGGCCTCCTTCGCCAATCCGGAAGCCGGCAAAGTGGATACCGAAGCCGCCCGGCAAGCGCTGGCCGGCAATACGGGCGAAGAAATCCTGGTTGACTACGCCGGCAATCGAGTTCTTTCCGCTTTTGCTCCGCTCGGAATCGGCGACCTGAACTGGGCCATCGTGGCTGAAATTAATCAGGACGAGGCGTTTGCATCCCTTGATTCTCTCGAATGGGTCATGAGCGTCATTGCGGTTGTGGGGAGTTTGCTCATCCTGGTTGTGGCGTTCCTTTTCGCACACTCTATCAGCAAACCCATTGATGAAAGTGTTGAATTCACGAAGCGCATGTCCCAGGGAGATTTTAGCGATACCCTGCATGTCCAGAGAAAGGACGAGTTGGGAGTGCTGGGAGGTGCGTTGAATGAAATGGTCGGTAAATTGGGCCAAATGCTCGGAGAGATCAGTGACACCGTGGAGACTCTGGACGATTCGTCGGAGAAGCTTTCTGCCATTGCCCAGGAGGTGTCAACCTACGCCGGTCAGAGCTCCGACAAGTCCAATACTGTGGCGGTCGCCGCCGAGGAAATGAGCACCAACATGACTTCCGTGTCGGCCGCTGCCGAGCAGACTTCCATCAACTTGGGCATGGTGGCGAGTGCCGCCGAGGAAATGACGGCCACCATAAACGAGATTGCCAAGAATAGCGAAAAAGCGCGCAATATTGCCGGACGCGCGGTGGAAAAGGCGCAAACTGCCTCGGTCACCGTCGATGAGCTGGGCAAAGCGGCACGGGAAATCGGTAAAGTGACGGAAACCATAACGGACATTTCCGACCAGACCAACCTCCTGGCCCTCAATGCCACCATCGAGGCGGCCAGGGCAGGGGAGGCCGGCAAGGGGTTTGCCGTAGTGGCAAACGAAATCAAAGAGCTTGCGCGCCAGACCGCCGAAGCCACCGACGAGATCAGATACCGCATTGAGGGGATTCAGGAGGTTACCACGGACACCGTTGCCAAAATAGAGCGCATATCAGCGGTTATCAATGAAGTGAACGATATTGTGATGGCTATCGCCACCGCCGTTGAGGAGCAGTCCATAACCACCCAGGACATTGCCGGCAACGTGTCCCAAGCTGCGCAGGGATTGCAGGAGGTGGCCGTCAACGTCTCCCAGAGTTCTGCGGTAGCGGCCGAAATTGCCGAAGCCATCGCGGATGTTAATCAGGGCAACATGGCAACATCCACCAGCAGCTCACAGATCAAGGCCAGCGCCGAGCAACTCAGAGAGCTGGCCGAAAACCTGAAGGCGATGGTCAAGATATTCAAGGTCAAAGGCGGTGCCAACGCATGAATACCGGTGCCGGAGCAGAGCAGATGCCGGAGCACAGTCTGAATGTCGGCACTCCCCTGGGCCGGACAGGCCATTCGATGGATATCGTCACCTTTTATCTGGGGGACGTACTGTTTGGCATCGACATTCTGGCGGTGCAGGAAATTGTTCGGCAGTTGGAGGTAACCAAGGCATACGGGAGCCCGGAATTTGTCTACGGCGTACTCAACTTACGCGGCCAAATCATGACAATTATCGATATCGGCAAAAAACTGGGGCTGGACGAGAGGGAGTCTAAGCAAGGAGGTCGTATCATCATCGTCAATTCTTCCAACGAGCCCATTGGACTCCTGGTGGACGGCATCGGTGACGCCCTGCACGTGGAACCCGGCGGCATCAAACCACCGCCGGCCAATCTTGGCGGAGTTCAGGCGGTATATTTCTGCGGCGTAGTGAGTACCGAGGAACACCTGATCGGCGTACTGAATTTGGAGCCGGTCTTGAAATAATGGTTGTTTGAACCTCCTGCAGGGCGGCAGTCGCCCCGCGACACCCGGCATGAGTCTTAACGATGAGAATATCCCAATGGCGCATCCTACACGATTGAAAGTGCTGGTGGTAGACGACAGTTCAGTCTACCGCAAAATCATGCAGGAAATCTTGGGAGAGGTCGGCCGTGTTCATGTCATCGGGGTCGCTCCCAGCGGAAGCGTTGCATTGAGCAAGGTGGCGCTGCTGAAGCCCGATCTTTTGACACTCGATATCGAGATGCCGGGAATGAACGGGCTGCAGGTGCTTGAGAAACTACGCGAGACAGCTCCCGAGGTGGGTGTGATCGTGGTCAGTACCCATACCACCGAAGGAGCCGAATTCACACTCCGGGCGCTTGAGCTTGGCGCTTTTGATTTTGTGGCCAAACCTTCGCAGCGTACCATGGAAGACAATAAGAAGGTCCTGAAATCGGCCTTGACATCGATCATCGAGGCTTACGACCGGGCCCGAAAAGTGCGCCAGTTGCTCAGGGGAGGTCGAGGTGCACGAGCGACTCCCGGTGTCGCTGCGGAGCGGACCGCGCCTGCTTCTCGGCAAGTGCGGCCCCGGCGTGCAGTTAAATCCCTGGCGGTCGCCATCGGCATATCAACCGGAGGGCCGGCAGCGCTGACCCGAATAATACCCCAGTTTCCCGCTGACATAGGAGTTCCGATCTTCATTGTGCAGCACATGCCGGCCGTTTTCACTCACGCCTTTGCCCAAAAGCTCAATGCAATCAGCGCCATTGCAGTGGTTGAAGCCATTGACGGAGAGCCGGTGGTTGCCAATAAAGTGTACCTTGCTCCGGGAGGCAAACACATGCGAGTTTCCCTCGATCGGCAGCGCGGAACAAGAATCATTCGCATCAGCGATGATCCGCCCATCAACAACTGTAAGCCTTCTGCGGATTATTTGTTCGGCTCCATCGCACAACACTACGGCGGCAATGCTACGGGGGTCATCATGACGGGTATGGGGTGGGATGGAACGGAAGGTTTGAAACTGATGAAGGCGAAAGGTGCGAGTATTATTGCACAGGATGAAGTGACAAGTGTGGTCTACAGCATGCCGAAGCGACCGGTAGAAATCGGCATAGTGGATGTGATAGCACCACTGGAATCACTGGTGGCGGAGATTTGCCTGACCATCAGGTAAAAAACGGTTGAATGAAAAAAGACGGGCGTCCTGATGGCGGGGCTTGTCCTTGTGAGACAATGGTTAAAATTGATCGCACCGAGTTCCTGATCTGGTCCAAATACATCCATGAAATATCCGGCATTCACCTGGCAATTGATAAATCTTATTTGATCGAGTCGCGCCTGGGGGGGCTGCTGCGTGAGTTCAAATGTTCCACATTTGGCGAACTGTACCGGGTAGCCAGGGCGGATGCCGGCGCGGCCATTGAAAAGAAGATCATCGATCTTATCACAACGTCCGAAACTTCTTTCTTTCGCGATGGTTCGCCATTCGCGATGTTCAAATACAAGATTCTACCGGAACTGATCGATCGACGCACTGCCCACGGTCTGCGAACAGGGCGTCACACCCTGCGTATATGGAGTGCCGGCTGCTCCACCGGGCAGGAAGTGTACAGCATTGCCATTGCCCTGAAAGAGCTCCTGCAGGACTTGAGTCAATACAATATCAGAATCATCGGTACCGATATTTCTGGAGAAGCGATAGCACGCGCCAGCAGAGGCAGCTATAACAGTGTTGAAATCCAGAGGGGGCTGGCGCCCGATGTTTTGGGAAAACACTTTGTCAAGGACGGGGACCGCTGGAAAATCAGGGATGAAGTTCGGGCTCTGGTCACCTTCAAAAGAAAGAATCTGTTGCAGCCGAATTTCGATCTGGGACGATTCGATATCATTTTCTGTCGAAATGTCGCCATCTACTTCAATGTCGAAGATCGCAGGAGACTATTTCAAAATATCGCGGACAGGTTGGAAAGGGACGGTTATTTGATCATCGGCTCAACGGAATCGCTCACGACCCTCTGTTCTTATTTTAAACCCAAGAGATATTTGCGCTCGGTGTTTTATCAGTTGGTGGATTGATTGATGGACGGTCCTGGCGGCAAAGGCTGATTTGAAGTAAAATTTTGCAGGGAGGCGCGTGCTATGGCAGTTGCGGCTAAGCGCATTATGATCGTGGATGACAGCAGGACAATGCGGATGCAGTTGCGCGAGGAACTGGAGGAAGGCGGCTACGAGGTTATCGAGGCAACCAACGGGCTGGAAGCTATTTGCCGGGCCGCCTCGGGAGCTCCGCTGGATCTCATCACCCTGGACATTGAAATGCCGAAAATGGGCGGCTTTGAGACATGCAAAAAATTGAGGAGCCCACCCTATTCAAAATTCATCTGCTGCGATGGGGGCAGGCAGGTTCCAATCATATTCATCACCGGCAACGACAACATCGAAGATCGACGCAAAGGCTTCCGATTGGGAGCCGTCGATTTCATCCTCAAGCCGTTCAATGAAGGTGAAATTCTGAGCGCCGTCAACAAGATCCTTGAGGAACAGGGGGCGGATGCGGAGATTGTTGCATTGGTGGCGGACGACAGCCGGGTAGCCCGAAAAATCGCAGTCGGGTGCCTTTCTCGCGAAGGGATCAGGGTGCTGGAAGCGGAAGACGGAGCAAAAGCGTATGAAATCATTGCCGATCGAAAGGAGCAGGTGGATATCGTTCTGAGTGACGTCATAATGCCCATCATGGACGGCAAAGCCTTGTGTCGTAAAATCCGGGAAGAGCTCTCCATGGTTGACATTCCAGTGATCTTTCTCACCGCGATAACCGATCTTTCCGAATTGACCGAGCTCTTCCGAGTCGGGGCCACCGACTACCTGGTCAAGCCCTTTGCCAAGGAGGAACTGCTGGCCCGGGTGCTGGTTCACGTCGAGAGGAATCGTATTCAAAAACAGCTGCGCGATACCATCGAACAGCTCAAAGAGGCCAATGAGACAATCCGGCAGCTGTCCATGATTGATCCACTAACGTGTTGTTATAACAGGGGCTATCTAAATGAGCAGATAAACAAGGAGATCAAACGCTCACTCCGCTATGGATCGCCGCTCTCTGCAATCATTTGCGATATCGACCACTTCAAAAAGGTGAACGATACTTTTGGGCATCAGTGTGGCGATGAAGTTCTGATAGAATTTGTGAAGATCATTCAAAATGCGGTAAGAAAAGATCTGGATTGGGTCGCTCGCTACGGAGGTGAAGAGTTCGTCATTGTCCTGCCGGAGACTTCGCCAGGCAACGCAAGAATCCTGGCGAAGAGATTGCAGTCGGAAATCGAGCAGAACCCCATTCGCTGCCTGGATAAGTCGATATCGATCACTGCAAGCTTTGGGGTGGCCGGGTTCGATGGGGCTGCACTCGGGGAGGAGGTATCCCCGGACCGGCTGCTATCCATGGCGGACGCAAATCTCTACACGGCCAAGCAGGAAGGGCGCAACCGGGTCGTTGGTTAGCGGCGCGTCGGGTTTATGGTGATTTGGAGCGCCATTCACTGAAGCGCTGCATGACCACATAAAAAACCGGCACGAACAATACTGCAAGCAATGTCGAGGCCAACATGCCTCCGATCACCGCGGTGCCGAGCGCCTGCCGACTGGCGGCACCCGCTCCGGTTGCCAGGGCCAGGGGCACGACTCCGAGTATGAAGGCGAAAGAGGTCATCAGAATGGGACGGAAACGCCTGCGCGAGGCTTCCACTGCGGCGTCGATCAGGGACCGGCCGGCCGCTCTCTGTTCACGCGCGTATTCGACGATGAGGATGGCGTTCTTGCTGGCCAGGGCAATCAGCAGGACAATTCCTATTTGGGTGTAGACATTGTTGTCAAAGCCTCTGAGTGCAAGCGCCAGTACCGTGCCGAGCAGAGCCAGGGGCACCACCAGAATGACCGCGGCCGGATTGGTCCAACTCTCGTATTGCGCCGACAGGACCAGGAAAACCAGCAGAACAGACAGAGCGAACACGAAAACAGCCTGGTTGCCCACCAACTTTTCTTGGTAGGACATGCCGGTCCATTCATAACCAACGTCAGCGGGGAGTTTTTCTGCGGCCATGTGCTCCATTATTTTGAGTGCCTCGCCGGAACTGAAGCCGGCTGCCGAGCTGCCGTTAATGGGCGCTGTCGGAAAGAGATTGTACAGGGAGATGATAGCCGGGCCTTCGGCATAGCTGATGTTGGTGAGAGTCCCGATGGGGACCATCTCGCCACTCTTGTTGCGAGTGTAGAGCCGCTCGATGTCGTCGGGTTGCAGCCGGTATTTGGAATCCGCCTGGACATAGACCTGAAAAGTCCGCCCGAATTTATTGAACTGGTTGACGTAATAGGAGCCCAAATAGGCTTGCAGCGTGGAAAAGACGTTATTGACCGGGACTTCCAGAGTTTCGGCTTTGGTTCGATCCACCTCGGCATCGATTTGCGGCACATCGGGACTGAACGAAGTGGTCAGGCCGCGCAGCCCGGTCTGTGTGCCGCCATCCCTTATCATCTCGCGAACTATTTGACCGAGCCTGGCGAAGTCAAAACTTCCCCCTTTGAGCTGGATTTGCATCTGAAAGCCGCCCGAGACACCCAAACCTTGAATCGCCGGAGGCAGCACAACGAAAGCAATGGCGCCCTCGACGCGTTGAAGCTGGCGGGTAAGATTCACGTAAATATTTTTCAGGTTGAGGTCCGGTCCGCGTTTTTCCCAGTCTTCCAGGACTACGTAAATAGCGGCCGCATTGGGGAGGGTGGCGGAATTGTCAATGAGTGAAATCCCGCCGATGGTGATCCAGTCCGCGATCCCCGGGGTGTCTCGAAAGATCTGGTTGAGTTGATCGGTTACCGCCTTGGTTCGTTCCAGTGATGCGGCGTTGGGAAGTTGCACCCCGACGATCACATAGCCTTGATCTTCGGTGGGCAGAAAACCCGTCGGCAGGCGCATGAAGGACCAGCCGGTGAATACGATCAATGCGAGGAATAGAATCATCATCCAGGCGCTGCGTCGCACCATCCATCCGACCAGCGCGGCATAGCCGTTTTCGCATCGGTCGTAGACGTAGTTGAAGGCGCGATAAAAAATGTTCAGCCGGCCCTTCCTCGGCTTCAAGTACAGGGCGCATTGGGTCGGCTTGAGCGTCAGCGCATTGACGGCGCTGATAAAGGCCGTGGCTGCAATGACCAGGGCAAACTGGCGATACAGCTGGCCGGTGACTCCCGGAATGAATGCCGCCGGCAGAAACACGGACATCAGCACCAGAGTGATGCCGAGGATCGGTCCGGTGAGTTCGGACATGGCCTTGATGGCGGCATCCTTGGGCGAGAGCCCCTGTTCGATGCCATGGGCGGCCCCTTCCACAATGACGATGGCATCGTCCACCACGATTCCTATGGCGAGAATCAGGGCGAACAACGTGACGATGTTGACCGTGAACCCGAAGGCGGCCATGGCGATGAAGGCGCCGATGATGGTGACCGGAACGGTTGTGGCGGGCACCAGCATGGCTCGCCAGTCCTGCAGGAACACCATGATCACGAACAGCACCAGTAGGGCGGCTTCGTAAAGGGTTTCATAGACTTCGTTGATGGATGCATTGACGAATAGTGTCGTATCAAACGGAATGCTGTAATCAAGCCCGGCGGGAAAGGACCTGCTCAGGTTTTCCATGGTCTTTCTGATCTCTTTGGCAACGGCCAGGGCATTGGCACCGGGCAGCTGGTAGATGGCTATACCGGCGGAGGGCTTGCCACTGTTTTCACAGTACTGACTGTAGGTTTGCGCACCCAGTTCGACGCGGGCAACGTCTTTGACTCGGACCAGTCGGCCGCCTTCACCGGATTCCCCCTTAACGATGATATTCTCAAACTCTTCTACTTCATCCAGGCGGCCCCGTACATTGACGGTGTATTGAAAGCTCTGGCTGGAAGGAGCCGGAGGGCTGCCGATCTGGCCGGCTGCCACCTGAAGGTTCTGGCCCTGGACGGCGCTGATCACGTCCGAAGCGGTCAAGTTCAGTGTCTGCAGGGCGTGCGGATCCAGCCAAATGCGCATGCTGTACGAACCGATGCCGAAGATGACCACATCACCCACGCCGGGCAAGCGGGCGATGATGTCCCTCAGGTTGATTAAGGCATAATTGGTCATGTACAGACTGTCGTAGCGGTTGTCGGGAGAGGTGAGGGTGATTACCTGTAGAATCGCCGTGGAAACTTTTTTGGTGGTGACCCCTTGCTGCTGCACCTCGGGCGGCAGGGAAGCCATGGCAATGGCAACGCGGTTTTGCACCAGCACCTGTGCAAAATCCAGGTCGGTGCCCACTTCAAAGGTAACGATCAGCTTGTAGGAGCCATCGCTGGAGCTGGTCGACTGCATGTACAACATGTTTTCCACGCCGTTGACCTGCTGCTCGATGGGCAGTGCGATGGTGTCGGCAACGATCTTGGCACTTGCTCCAGGATAGCTGGTGGTGACCTGTACCGTGGGCGGCGTGATTTCGGGGTATTGTGCCACCGGAAGCTGAAAGAGCGCGACGGCACCGATGAGGATGGTGACGATGGCGATGACGTTGGCAAAGATCGGTCGTTCAATGAAAAACCGAGAAAACATGAAATCCTACTCCAACCTAGGGTTTGGCCGATGGTTCGAGTTGACGGCCGGCCTGAGGGTGCAAGACAATCCCTCTTGCCGTTTTACCGGGGCGCTTTTTTGACCGGCGTGACTGTAGCATCCGGGCGGGCTCGTTGAATTCCTTCGACCACCACCCAGTCATCACTTTGGAGGCCGTCCCTGATGACCCGCATGTCGTCCATCAGGCTGCCGATTTCAACAGGGCGCTGCTCCACCACGTTTTTGTCATTGACAATGAGCAGGTAGTGCCTTCCCTGATTCAATCCGAGCGCCGAATCCGGCACCAGCAGAGCATTTTCGTTGACACTCACCGGTATCCTGATTTGTGCGAACATGCCGGGCAGCAGCACAGGGGTGTTTCCCACCACTGGGTTTTCGAAGATCGCGCGCAGCAGCAGTGTGCCGGTTGTCGCGTTGACCGTCGCCGATGCAAAATCCAGCCGCCCCTGGTGCGAATAGTCCTGTTCACCGGCGATTTGCAGATAGACCGGAATGGTCTTGTCCGTAGCCCTGCGGGAATTGTCCTCACGATCTCTGGCCAGTAACCGAACCAGCTCCAGTTCACTCAGGTTGAAGTAGGCGTAAATGGGGTCCAACCGCACAATGGTGGCGAGCTTGGTAGCCTGTCCGGCTCCCACCAGGTTTCCGAGATCGACCAGGTGCCTTTCCATGCGTCCCCGGAAGGGAGCATTGACCCTGGTGTAACCCAGGTTGATTTTTGCTATGTCAGCATTGGCCAACGCCTGATTCAGGGCGGCTTTGGCCGCATCGCGCTCGGCCCGCCATTTTTCCACTTCCGATTGGGCCGTGGCGTTCTCCTTGATCAGGCGGAGCTGACGGGCGTATTCCTGCTCGGCCCGCAGCAGCAGTGCTTTCTGCTGATCCACGTTGGCCAGTGCCAGTGCCAGTCGCGCCTCGTAGGGCTGCGGCTCGATGACGAACAGCAGCTTCCCCTGGTCGACAAAGTCGCCATCCTGAAATTCGATGCTGCTCAGGAAGCCCTCGATGCGGGCGACCAGATCGACCGTTGCGTAGGCCTGCAGGTTGCCGGTCAGCTCAACATAGTCGGTTATGGCCTGCGTGACGGGTCGAGTGACGGTCACCTGGGGGGGCGGCGGCGGGATATACTGGTTCCGGTCACCGTTACATGCAACAATACCCAGCCAAGCCGCCGCTGCCAGCAAAGACATCTGCACGGTTCCCCGCAACAGAAAACCCGCGCGCGCATCGCGTCCAACCTGTCCTTTTGCCATCCTGCTCCTCTGCTACCAGTCGGGTGATGAAAATAGAGTGTCTGTCTGCCTTGCTGTTGCATCATCAACATGGGTTTGACCAGTAACCCCACCCCAGTTGCTGCGCTCGCTCATGGCGTTTTGCGTCTCGCTTGGAACGAAGGGCTGTCCGACACTGATCTCCCAGCCGCCTCCCAGCGCACGGTAGGTAGCGATAAGGCCCTGGGGAATGTCACCGCGGGTAACGGCGAGGTCGTCCTGCTGCTGCAGCAAAGCCTGCTGTGCCGTCAATACAGTGGTGTAGTCGGTGGCGCCTTCGCGATATTGGATCGTAGCCAGATCGGCTGAACGTTTTGCCGCATCCGCGGCGCGCTTGAGGGAAACCACCCGGTCTTGCGCCTTGAGGAAGGCGACCAGTCCGTCCTCCACTTCCTGCTGGGCCTGCAGCACAACATTTTGATAATTGACCAGCAGTTCCTGGAAAACGGCATCCTGCAGCCTGACATTGTTAGTGATACGTCCGTAATTAAAAATATTCCAGTTGAAGGAGGGACCGAAGGAACCGGTTCTATTGTTCCAGCTGAACATATCAGCGAGAGTGGAGGTGCCGAGATCGGTTGCGGAAAAGCCGATATTGCCCGAAAGGGAAAAGGCAGGGTAGAGGTCTGCTTTGGCAATGCCGATTTGAGCGCACTGAGCTGCGGCCTGCAATTCAGCGTTGCGTACATCCGGTCTGCGTCGCAGCAGGTCCGCCGGGATGCCCGCGGCTATCTGCACAGGCGCTTGCGGTATGCTGCAGGCACCATCCAGCAGATCGCCAAGTTTTGACGGCGCAAGTCCAAGCAAAACACTCAGTGAATTCTTTGCCTGTTGCAGGGAAGTTTCCAATTGAGGAATCGTTGCTTCGGTTGCATTCAACTGAGTGAGAGCCTGCTGGACGTCCCGTTCGCTGGTGGCGCCGCCGCGGAAACGTGCATCGGCGATCTTCCAGCTTTCTTTCTGGATAGCAACATTGTTCCTGGCGATGCGCAGTCGCTCTTCGGTGGTTCGAATGAATACGTAGGTGCTTGCCACATCCGCCGTAAGACTCACCAGCGCCGCATCGTAAGCGGCAATGGAGCCCCAAAAGCTCATGTCGGCGGATTCGATGGCGCGTCGAAACCTTCCCCAGAAATCAAGCTCCCAACTCAGCGCGACGCCTATATCCGCCTGCCAATAGTCCAGACTTCGGCTTCCGCCGTCGCCCGCCGGGGCAATGCCCAAGGCACTGGTTGGGGTACGCAGGTAGGTTACCGAACCGAATGCCTGCTGGGTTTGCGGATAAAATTGACCGACGGCAATCCCCAGCTGGGCGCGTGCCTGCAGAACTCGAATTCCGGCAATACGCAGCGGCAGGTTCTCCTGATAGGCCCGTTGTACCAGCCGGTTCAAAACCGGATCAGCAAAAACCGACCACCAATCTTTGTAATTGGGTTGGTCGCTGGATACTCTGGAATCATCTGCTTCGATCCACTGAGCGGCGACGTCCGTGCCAGGCGTTCGGAAATCAGGCCCCAATTTCGTGCACGCCGAGACTGCGAGTGCCAGCAGCACAAAGATCCACCCAAGCTTTTCATTCCACGTTGGGGTGTGAGCGTCTCGCACTGGCTCTCCGCAAAAACCACGTCTTTCTGCTGAAAGAAGAAGACTGGCAAAATGACCGCTGCGACCAAAAGTAAAGACAGGGGGGATACTCTTTGCACAGGACCCGCCCCATTGCGCCCCTCTCTGTTGGTCTAATTAATTGGATGCAATGACTGGTTTTGTCAACCCAAAACTCAACGATGTGTTACAGGTAACAAAAAAAGACGCTCCGATAGCGTGATCAATCCACCATTGCCTCCGGACTTGGCTGTGGACCGCGGGTCTTGATGGCCATATGCGACATCCCGGGACATTCTTCTTGACATCTGTGAAAAGCAATTTACAATGGGTTTCCACAAAAGGGAGTAGCTAGCCAAGACAAAGTCACCAATACGGCGGCGCACCGTCGCCTGGCTTTGTCGTTGACTGTAGAGGTCAATTAGCGAGACTTTTGGCGTGATGGATTTTGCCGAAGGTCTCGTTTTTTTTTGCCCGGACCCGAGGTCATGATGGTTTATGAGAGCCTTTTATGAATTTGAGAAAGGAAGCTATGCGCCACACCCAAAAATTAATCCCCATTGTCGTCGCCGTGGTTTTCACCTTTCCAGGTTTTCTGTTGCGACTGTTCCCCATTGAACTGGCACCGCAGTGGACCGCACTGATCACCGGAGCCGCTATTCTGGGTGCATCCTTTTTGCTCCTTTGGGCTTGCGATGCCGCCCAAAAAGATATTTCCCAGGCACTGGCTCTGGCGGTTGTGGCGCTCATCGCGGTGCTGCCCGAGTACGCCGTGGACATGTACTTCACCTGGCAGGCGGGCCAGTATCCGGACAGCGACTATTCGCACTATGCCATCGCCAATATGACCGGTGCCAATCGGCTGCTCATCGGAGTGGCGTGGAGCCTCATCGTGGCCATTTTCTGGCTGAAGACTCGGCGGGCGGTGGAGCTCGAACACGACCGCCGCACCGAGATCATTTTTCTTGGCATGGCCACTCTTTATGCCTTTGTCATTCCCATCAAGGGAAGCCTCGCGTGGTACGACGGTCTGGTGTTGATCGGCCTGTTTGTCTGGTACATCAGGATAGCCAGCCGCCGGCCCTGTCAGGAATGCGAGCTGGATGGCCCGGCGGAGCTGCTTGGCGACCTGCCGAAGGTCAACCGTCGAGTGGCGACATCCCTTTTGTTCCTTTTTTCCGCTGGTGTGATTCTGTCTAATGCGGAGTCTTTCAGCGAGTCATTGGTGGCAACCGGCAAGGTGTTCGGCATAAACGAATTTTTGCTGGTGCAATGGCTCGCACCAATCGCTTCGGAAGCGCCGGAGTTTACTGTCGCCGTTATGTTCGCGTTGCGCGGCCACGCAAGTGTCGCTCTGGCCAGCCTGCTGTCCGCAAAACTCAACCAGTGGACCTTACTGGTTGGCATGATTCCGGGTGTTTATGGACTTTCCAGCGGTTCCCTGGAAAGTCCGATCCCCATGGGAAGTTTTCAGATGAACGAAATACTGCTGACTGCAGCACAGTCCCTGCTGGCCGTGGCGCTCATTCTGGGTATGCGACTTGGCCTCAAGGGAGCATTGCTGCTGCTGGTGCTTTTTATTGGTCAATTCACCGCTCCCTATGTGCTCGATCCCATTGTGGGACGTTGGACGTTGAATCCCAGTGCGGAACACATCCATTTGATCTTTTCTCTCATTTATGTGACTGTCTCGCTGCTTTTCATTTTCAAGACGCGAGAAAGTCTATACACATTCTGGGGTGGCATGAAACCGGAGATGTTGGGGGGGCGAGCGCAACCGGAACTCGTGCCGGTAGACCTCGGCACTCCGACGGTGCAGGTTGATCTCGGGTCAGTTGGCACAAGCGCGGTTTCACGATCCGCCGGAGAGAAATAGGTCCGCTAGAGCTTAACAGTGGAAGGTAATTTTTGAGATTGCCGGAGGGATTTTTGTGCGACGTCTAGCGCGTTTGCTTTTGGGTTCAAGCTTTTTGCTGCTGGGTTTGGCCGGGCTGGTATTGCCTGTACTGCAGGGATGCCTGTTCCTGGCTTTGGGCATCATCATACTGTCCAGGGACGTACCGCTGTTCGGCCGCATGGAGGCCTGGACGGCCAGGCGATTTCCCAGGGTGGGGCGGCTGCTGCTGGAGGTCAGAAAAAAGTTCTCGCTCCAATCGGATTATACCTAGGGCTTTTGCCGGACGTGTCAACCGCGCTCGCCCCAACGCAGCTTTCGTCAACTTAGTTGAAGGACACGGTTCCCCTGACGCGCTGATGGGGATGGCTGGAGCGCTCTTGTGATTGGCATATAACGTATTGACTATATTGCGCGAATTATGTTCTTCCCGGTGCTGCAACGAGTTGCTCATGGCGCGGGCACAGAAATTGCCCTATCTTGTGTAAAAAGGTGACGCGCCGGTCCCAACCGTTCCCCCTTCGTCCACACCAACCATGCAACTGACAACCGATTTCTACGTCTCGCGCGGCGGGCGCCAATGGTGAGCTTCTCTCAAGACCCAAAGCCGGAAAGGAGCTGTATCATGAAACCGCTGAAGGTATTTTATGACGAATGTATCCAAAGCAAGATCCTGAAATGCGACTTGAGGGCAGCACGGGTGAGACAGAGCTCCCATTGCATCAAGCAATTTGCCGAAATCAATCGTGCACAAGCGGCCTTCTTCGAGGACAATAAAGAGCAGCTCATTCAGAAGATGCTGAATAACGGGGTGGGGAGGGATCTTGCCAAGATCAACGGTGCGCTGCTGCAGGCTTTTTTGGAGGTATTCCCCGCCAGGGCGTTTCGCATAAAGAGTGAGCACCAGTACCGGAGCATGGTCTGCGAGGGAGAAAACCACAGTCGGGGAGAATTCATGTCCACAGCAGAAAGCACCATCGATCTGATTCACGAGTGCTATTGTCACCAATTAGAACCGGACCGGCGTCAACATCTCTTTGAATTGCCGGGCACTCATGGCGCCTTGATTGACGAGGAAGATGACTGACCATCAATCGGATAGGTTTTCACACTCCTTTGTTGACCTCCTGAAGATCTATTAGCCCCCCCAATCCGACCATTGGACCTGCAGCCCTTCGCCATGCCGGTGAAATGCCTCCAGGATGGCGGAGAACCAGACGAAGCCGTGTTGCGTTTCCGGATGTCGGCGTGCGCCGGCAAGATGACGACTATGGCCTGTCACAAGGGAGCTTCAGTGGTATGCAATGCCCTGTTGTGCGGATCGGTTTGTGCGGGCTGCAACGGAAGAGCTTTTTATATGAAGCGGATCGTTATATAATCCGCCAGCTGCACCGGTGGCATTCATTTTTCATTGAACAGCCCATGGACTGTGAATTAGGAGGGTTGACACATGGCTGACCAGCAATCAATCGATCCCAATGTCGAGGCGCTCAGGATCGGCGACAAGATGAAAGAGATGCGGGAAAAGCATCGCTACACCTTCCAGGACCTTGCAGCCAAGACGGACCTGTCCAAAGAGTACCTGACGCAGGTGGAAAATAATGAGGTTGACCCACCCGTTGCTACACTGCTCAAGCTGGCCAAAGCTCTCAATGTGAGCATGTCTTATTTTTTCCAGGATCAGGCGGGCAGTGAGAAAATTGCAGTGACCCGGGCGAGTGAGCGCACGCGGGTGGAACGACGCCCGCATCATCAACCAGGCGAGGTCAATTACATCTACGAGGCGTTGGAGGCTAAGAAGGCGGAAAAACAGATGCAGCCCTTTCTTGTTGAATTTCCTCCCCAGGACACCAGTGACATGGTGTTTGTCAGCCATGAGGGAGAAGAGTTCCTTCACCTGCTCGATGGAAGGCTGGAATTTCGCTCGACAGACCGGGTTGAAGTCCTTGACCCGGGTGACAGCATCTATTTCGAATCGGACGTCAGTCACAGTTTTCGCTGTCTGAGCGAGCAACCTGCAAGAGCCATTGTGGTGGTGTGGAGCAGACCGTAGGCACAGAAAGAGATTGTTGTGAGGATTGTGCGGCGCCGAGGCACTGAGCAACAAATTGCCGGGGGGACATTGCATGCTGGAAATTCGCTTTCACGGACGCGGTGGTCAGGGTACGGTAGTGGCGACAATATTGCTGGCCAAGGCATTTTTTCGGGCGGGCTACTATGTGCAGAGTTTTCCACTGTTTGGAGTGGAGCGGCGGGGAGCTCCTGTTGAAGCCTACCTGCGTCTTGATGAGGACCACATTTGGGTGCGCACCAATGTTTATCAGCCGGACCATGTGGTGGTGATGGATAAAACTCTGCTGCAAGGGATCGATGTGACCATGGGTCTTAAACCGGGAGGGTGGATATTGATCAATACGTCTTCCATTCCCCCTAACAGCGAGCAATTTTCCCGTTACCGACTGGCTGTTGTGGATGCAACGCGCATCGCTTTGCGCCACCGATTGGGAACCCGCACTCATCCCATTGTCAACACTGCCATGATGGGGGCTCTTGCCCGCATGCTGGAGATGCCGCCTCTGGAAGCCATCTCCAAGGCAGTGGAAGAGGAGATCCCGGTGAGGCCCGAGCAAAACATCCAGGCGGCGAAGGATGCCTATGACGAGGTGCAACTGGTTGGGCTGACGGGGCCTGAACTGCAATCGTCCGCCGGTTGACATGCAAACACAAGGACGGACCGCAATGGCGCAAGACATGACCATGAAGATGATTCCATTATTCATTCCGCGCTCTCACGTTTCTACCGCTGGCAATAAAACCGGATCCTGGCGATTTCTGCGTCCGCGCTACGACGAGAAGACCGCCCCGTGCAGTGCCGCCTGCCCTGCAGGGGAAGATATTGGGCGGATCGCAATGCTGACCGCCCAGGGGCTCTTTAAAGAGGCGTGGGAAGCTATCCTCAAAGAAAACCCCTTGCCAGGGGTTTGCGGTCGGGTTTGCTTTCATCCCTGTGAACCGGCATGCAATAGAGGGGAATTCGACGAGGCTGTAGCGATACACACTCTGGAAAGATTTTTGGCGGATACCGCCGCCCGATACCAGTTGCAAGCGGACTTGGAAAGACGCTCGCCCAGGAAACAAAGGGTGGCTGTAGTGGGCGCTGGTCCAAGCGGTCTTGCGACGGCTTATTTCTTGACCCGCCTGGGCTATCGCTGTGACGTGTTCGAGGCCACGCCCGAAGCGGGTGGTGTACTGCGCTGGGGAATTCCTTCGTATCGGCTGCCGGTTGCGGTGCTGAGAAGAGAAATTGAGCAGATGAGGCGGACTGGGTTTGAAATTCGCTGCAACCGGCGGCTTTCCAGGGAGTTTTTACAGGAAGCCGGCGCCACCTATGATGCGGTCTACCTGGGCTGCGGCCACGCAAAAATTCCATTCCTGAACATTCCCGGCGAAGACTTGGAAGGCGTGACGGATGGATTGTCGTTTCTGCAGCGGGTCAACCGCGGGGATGAGCCGCGGTTGACCGGAAGGGTGGCCATTATCGGCGGCGGCAACACGGCCGTAGACGTGGCCCGCACGAGTTTGCGGCTGGGCGCCAAACCGGTCTTGATCTATCGCCGGCGGCGCGCGGATATGCCGGCGTTTCCCGATGAGATTCAGATGGCTTTGGAAGAGGGCGTAGAATTGCTCGAATTGCGTACAGTCCAACGGATCGACCGTGCCGGAGAGGAGTACACACTGACGCTGCGGCAGGTACCGGTTGTGAACTGCGCCGCCGCCGGCAAAGCCTGTGTTCAAGCGGTACCTCAGGAATGCGAAAGGCTCGCGGTCAGCAAGGTGTTTCGTGCCATCGGCCTGACCGCGGCGGAATCGTGGTTCGATCCTCCTCCCAATGAAAATCGGGTGATTCGCCTGAACAACTCAGTTCTCGCTTATGCCGATGGCGCGCCAATCATTGCCTACGGCGGCGACGTTGCCAATCCCATCAAGAGCGTGGTGCACGCGGTTGCTTCCGCTAAGGAAGCCGCCATAGCCCTGGACATAACGTTTCAGGAGGGAGCTGAAGCAATTGGCGAGCGGATGAAGCACTGCAGAGTCGGCGGCGGGAGCGCTCTCAGCATGGAAATACACATGCAGGGTCCGCGCTGCCGGAGAAGCGATCATGTCGTGGCCTTTGACGAGATCAATGCGGACTATTTTGAGCTCAGTCCAAGAATCGTACAGCCCAGGCTACTCAAGGAAGAGCGCATCGACTCCTTTGCTGAAATCGAGCTGAAAATTTCTGCCAACTTGGCCATGCGCGAAGCCGAACGCTGCTTCAATTGCGGACTATGCAATCAATGCGACAATTGTCGATTGTTCTGCCCGGACTTGGCCGTAGTGAAAGACGCAGACAGCGGCCGACACATCAATTATGATTACTGTAAGGGGTGTGGGATCTGTGTGGTGGAATGCCCCAGGAATGCGATGGCGCTGGAAGAGGAGAACCAGACGCAGATGAATACGGCTGAGGAGGGTGTCCATGGGCGCCTCACTTGATTGCACATTGAGGGTGTTATGAAACAGGTACTGGAAGGAAGCCATGCCGTGGCCGAAGCGGTGCGTCTGGCCCGGGTCAACGTCATTTCCGCTTATCCCATTACTCCCCAGACGCACATCGTAGAGCGGCTTTCCGATTTTTGCGCAGACGGCAGGCTGGATGCGCGGTTTCTTCGAGTGGAAAGCGAGCATTCTGCTCTGGCGGCGCTGATTGGAGCGTCCAGCACAGGGGTACGCACCTTCACCGCCACCTCGTCGCAGGGACTGGCATTGATGCACGAACTGCTCCACTGGGCTTCAGGGGCCCGACTGCCCATCGTTATGGCCGAGGTGAACCGGGCTCTCGCGCCCGGCTGGAACATCTGGACGGATCAAACGGACAGCCTGGCTCAGCGGGACACGGGCTGGATGCAGCTCTACTGCGAAACGGGTCAGGAGGTTCTCGACACGACGCTGCAGGCGTACTGGCTGGCGGAAACTGTCAATTTGCCGGTCATGGTCATTCTCGATGCGTTTTTTCTCTCACACACCTACGAACCGGTCGATATCCCCTCCCAGGAGCAGGTCAATGGCTTTCTGCCGGACTATCAGCCCAGATTTCAACTGGATACCCGGAACCCCTGCGCTTTCAATCAGCTGGCTCCCCCCAATGTCTACATGGAAATGCGCCACAATATTCAACAGGCCATGGACCAGGTGCTGAGCCGCTTTGGGCAGATGGAAGACGGTTTCGGCGTTGTTTTCGGGCGCAGATACGGCGAGGTTGAGCCGCTGCAATGCGATGATGCGCAAATCATTCTGGTCACTTCTGGAACCATCACCAGCACCAGCCGCGCGCTTCAGCAGCAATTGAGAGCTGACGGCGAACGGGTTGGCCTCCTCAAAATCAAGCTGTTCCGTCCATTTCCCGCCGATGCGGTGCGTCGAATTCTGGGCGGCGCTCAAAAAGTGGCGGTCATTGATCGCAACTGTTCTTTCGGTGCGGGCGGCATTTTTGCTCAGGAAGTACGCGCCGCTCTGTGCAATCTTTCCGCCAGACCGTTGGTTTTCAGTTACATTGCTGGGTTGGGCGGACGTGACGTCACTCTTGATGTGCTCAAATTGATTTACCGACACACCAAGGATTGCGAGCATTGTCCCGATGACAGTATTTGGATGGGACTTCACGAGGTGCATCATGCAACTTAACGTTCCTGACCGCGATTACATGCATTCCGGACATGTGGGTTGCCCGGGCTGCGGGGCTGCTGTTGCCATGAAGTTTGTCCTGCGGGCGCTGGGCAACAAAACCATAATGGTGCTCCCTGCCTGCTGCTGGTCCATTATTGCCGGACCCTATCCGCAATCCACCCTGCAGATTCCGCTGATCCACAGCGCATTCGAAACGGGAGGGGCGATGGCCAGTGGAGTCCGTGCCGCGCTGGACGTCAAAGGAGACAAAGAAACCTGTGTGGTCACCTGGGCGGGTGATGGAGGCACGTTCGATATCGGCTTTCAAGCGCTCAGCGGAGCGGTCGAACGGAATGAGGATTTCATCTATTTTTGCTACGACAATGAAGCCTACATGAATACCGGCATTCAGCGCAGTTCTTCAACCCCTTATGGTGCCTGGACTACCACCACTCCCGGGCGCGACTGGAAGAGAATGCGCAAGAAGAACATCGTGGAGGCTCTTGTGGCGCATCGCATCCCCTACGCGGCGACGGCCAGCATTGCCTACCCGGAAGACTTGCTGCGCAAAGTCAGCAAAGCCAGATCGATCAAGGGATCTCGCTTTCTGCACATTTTTGCCAGCTGCCCGACAGGTTGGCGAATCCCTTCGGAAATTTCCGTTAAAATTGCCCGCATGGCGGTTCAGACCAATATCTTCCCATTATATGAGGTGGAAAATGGACGGAAATACACCATCAACTTCATGCCCAAAGGGTATCTGGTGAAAGAATATTTCAAGCTGCAGGGACGTTTCAAACACCTGAGCGAGAGTGATCTGGATCAGATTCAAGCGATGGTCGAGGAAGACTGGGAACTGCTGCTGCGCAAGGCGGGAGTACCGTTGCAAGGCTGACATCCCGGACGGGCGGTGGCAGGGGTGGACCGGTGCCGCCGTCAGGCACCGTCATTTCGCCGAGATGTTCTCTGGAGAATTCTCTAATGTACTTGGAATACCTTGAAATACTGGTCATACTGCTGCTCATCATCGCCAATGGCTTCTTTTCCATGTCTGAAATTGCTGTCATTTCTGCGCGCAAGGCCCGGCTGCAACAGTGGTCCGAAGAAGGCAACGAGAAAGCGCAGGAAGCCCTTTTAATAGCCAAAGATCCCAATTCTTTTCTGTCTACTATTCAAATCGGCATCACGCTGATTGGAGTCCTCACCGGGGCCCTCGGTGGTGTTACGGTAGCGCACCGATTGAGCTCCTTATTGGCCCATTTGCCCTACGTAGGTGAATATGCTCAAAGCGTAGCAATCGGCACGGTGGTGGTTGCGGTAACCTATCTGTCGTTGGTCATAGGCGAGCTGGCGCCAAAACGACTTGCTTTGAACAGTCCGGAACGTATCGCTTCGCTGGTCGCCAAACCCATGCGCACCCTGGCTGTTGTTGCTACTCCCGCCATTCGTCTGCTGAGCTTATCGACAGAAGTGGTGCTCAAATTGTTGCGGGTGCGCCCATCCAACGAACCGCCGATTACCGAAGAAGAATTTAAAGTCCTTATGGAGCAGGGGACATTGGCTGGGGTATTCCACGAAACCGAGCAGAAGATGATGGAGCGGGTGCTGCGTTTGGGTGATCGGCGGGCCGGGGCGTTGATGACTCCCAGAAAGCGAGTCGTCTGGCTGGATATCAAGGATTCCACTGAAAAAACAAGACGAAAGATCGCGAAGCATCCTCACTCCCGCTTCCCGGTCTGCCAAAAACGGCTGGGCAATGTACTCGGGTTTGTCGAGGTCAAGGATTTGCTGGTGAGAATGCTTGCCGGTCATGCCTTTTCCCTGGAGGATGTTCTGCAGCGCCCCGTCTTTGTGCATGAAGCAACCCATGCATTTGAGGTCGTCGAGCTCCTCAAAAATACCGGCAACCAGATGGCGCTGGTGGTTGACGAATACGGCACTATTGAGGGCCTGCTGACTCTGAGTGATCTGCTGCAGGCGCTGATCGGAAAATTTCCGGAAAGTGGATCCGGCGAGTCGACGACGGTCTGTCGCGCGGACGGATCGTGCATGTTGGAAGGGACGGTTCCCATCGATGAGTTTAAAGATCTTTTTTCCGTCAAATCGCTGCCCAATGAAGAAAGCGATCAATTCGAAACCCTGGGAGGCTTTATTATGAAATATCTTGGGCGTATACCGGCGGAAGGGGAGCGCTTTGAATGCTGCGGTCTGGACTTTGTGGTGGAGGCCATGGACGGGTTGCGAGTCGGTAAAGTACTGGTGAGGGCCTTGCAGGAAAGGAAACCTGAAGTCTAGAGGGTGTTGGTAAGAACGATTCGGCAGGTTTTTTATGGGCAAAAGAGTCACGTTGCTGCATTTTCCAACCATTCTTGTTTTGCTGGCATTGCTCCCCGCCGGTTGCGCTACGCGGGGCAGCACCGCGCCACAGTACCCGACTGCTGCGCAAACTGGGCGGCGTGTGGAAGGCACAAAGGGCTGGTGGTACGTTCGGTTCAAGATGGCCTGGCCCGAGGGGGCAGAACCCTCTTGGTACCTGGACTTGATATTGGCGCATCGGGTGGTTTCACCCATCCTCCGGCAATTTGAGAAAGACCTCGAGCTTTGGCGCTTTCATCGCAGAGCGGTGCGGGATCAAGCGGGGCATCAGTTCAGTTTCATTTTTTTTGCTCCTTCTGCGACTGCACAAATGGTCTATGCAAAGGTAACAATCAGCGACGCGCTGGCGCAGTTAAGCAATGCGGGTCTGGTTGCCGCTGTGAGCTATGACAGTCCAAGAAATATTGCCAAACCAAACATCGAGGATACCAGTGATCCCAACTGGTCTCCTGACCTGCAAAAGGCCTGGCCTTACTTTGTTATGGGCGCCAGTGAGACCTGGCTGCGCTTGATCGAGCTCCATGTCCAGCCGGTGCCGGGCAGCGCGCGGTGCAAGTCCCTGCAAGATTTGCAGGCTCTCTACGCTGCCGCCAACGATTCCATAGACAGGCTCTGGCAAAAGGAAGGGAGCCACGCCTTTCTGCATCATCTGAACGCCATTTTCGGTTATGTGCCGGTCCAGTTTTATGAAAAGAGGCAGATCAGTTTTTGATTTTTTGCCGGCATATCTTTTCCATGCGATGAGATTTTCTGAGTGAACTATCCTTGCGCAAACATGAATGGTAAACTATAAGCTGAATTTGCGATTCTTTTCATATGCCTACTGAACGGTGATGACTTTTTGTTGGGATAGATCCGATGACATGGAGCCGCATCAGTCTGCGTGCCAAGATATGGATTTTGCTGACGGCGCTGGTTTTGACCGCGCTGGTTGGTGGGTCGGTGACCATGCTCTTGATTTACCGCATTGGGGTACTGACCAGCTCGGTTGTGGATCGAGATGTCGTTGCCCTGGATAATGCCCAGGAGCTGGAAACGGCGCTGGTCATGCAAAAGGGGCTCCTCACCTATTACTTTCTGGACGGTAACAGTGAATGGCTCAAGCAACTGGAGGCCCGTCGAGTGGCCTTTGAAGAGCTGCTTAACAGGGCTAGAGAGACTTCTTATACGGCAACTCAGCGTGACATACTGAATCAGATCGAGTCGAAGTATATTCGCTACAGCTACCTGCGTGATCAGGTGATCAGCCTTTATAATGCCGGCAAACGGGAAGCGGGATATTCCCTGCACCAGGAAATCCGTCCGCAGTTCTTTGCCATCCGAGACCTTACGGACCTTTATAAGGAGGCGCATGCAAGGCGGATCAACGAGGCTCGCGCGGAGCTGAAATCGCAGGTGACGGTCATCAACTCCCTGGCGCTTGTAGCCATGCCGGCGGCCCTTTTGATCGGATTGTTTCTGGCCTATATTTTGATGAAACAGGTGCTGCAGCCGATCCGCCAACTGGCGATGGCAACTGATCCGGCGAGTGATGCGCATCTCGATTCAGATGAAATACAAGCGCTCAGTCAGCGCGTGCACGATCTCATCCAAGATGTCGACCAGACTCAGACTCAGCTCAAGTGGAGTCACCAACACTTGTTGCAGTCAGAGCGATTGGCACAGGTGGGAAAATTGGCGGCAGGCGTTGCACACAGCATCCGCAATCCGTTGACTTCGGTTAAGATGCGGCTCTTTTCTCTGGAACGTACGTTGCGCCTCAGTCTGAGCCAAAAGGAGGATTTTGAAGTGATTTCCGAGGAAATTCGGCATATCGATACCATTGTGCGAAACTTTTTGGAGTTCTCGCGTCCTCCCAAGCTCAAAATGCAGAGTGTGAGTCCTTCGGACGCGGTGGACATGGCACTTCAACTGCTCAGACACAGGCTCGAGTCCTACGGAGTGGATGTCGAGCTGGTGAGGGCGAGGAGGCTCCCCGAAATTTCAGCCGACCCGGAACAGCTGAAGGAAGTGCTGGTGAACCTGCTGGTAAACGCTTGTGAAGTGATGAATGACGGTGGTTCCATTGTCATCGAGGAGAGGGAGCGCACCACTGAAGAAATGGGAAGAGTGCTCACCATCAAGGTGGCGGACAGTGGTCCCGGTATCCCTGAATCGGTCAAGGACAAAATATTTGAGCCTTTTTTCAGCACAAAGGAAGAGGGTACGGGGCTGGGGCTGAGCATCGCCAGCCGCATTGTCGGAGAGCACGGAGGCAAATTGCAGGTTCAAACGCAAGAAGGTGAGGGGACGACATTCGTGATAACTCTTCCGTTCCCCTGACCCCATGACATTCTGTCCAAATCAGTGCCGTTCGGCATCATAGGGAGGATTGTGAGTACCATCCTGATTGTTGATGATGATCCTCAATTGAGGCAGAGCTTTGAAAAGCTTCTCAGTGGTGAGGGCCATGCGGTAAGAACCGCTCCCAGCGGGGAAACGGGGCTTGCCAGCGTTGAGAAGGGTGTGCCGGACCTCGTCATAATGGATGTACGACTGCCCGGCAAGAATGGGCTCGAAACGTTTGCCGCCATGCGAGAGATCGAGCCCAAACTCCCGGTCATCATCATGACCGCCTACGGCACTACCGAGACCGCCATTGAAGCGACCAAGATGGGTGCCTTCGACTATGTTTTGAAGCCGTTTGACATCCCAGATATCCTCACGCTCATAGAACAGGCCCTTGAGGCCGGTCGATTTATGCGCTCCGTGGTGGAGATGGATGTGGCGCCTCAGAAGGCCACAACCGATGCCATAATCGGCCGCAGTAAGGCAATGCAGGAAGTCTATAAAGCCATCGGAAGGGTCGCTCCGACCGATGCCACCGTGCTCATCCGGGGCGAGTCGGGAACGGGCAAGGAGCTCGTTGCGCGGGCCATTTATCAGCATAGTTTGCGGGCGGACAAGCCGTTCCTGGTAATCAATTGTGTGGCTATTCCTGAAACGCTGCTGGAAAGCGAGTTGTTCGGCTACGAAAAGGGAGCGTTCACGGGAGCCATCAGCCGGCGCGTCGGCAAGATTGAGCAGGCCAATGGTGGGACGGTGCTGCTGGATGAGATCGGAGACATGCCGTTCAGCATCCAGGCCAAGATACTTCGGCTGCTCCAGGAAAGGAGCATCGAGCGGCTCGGCGGCCGTGAGCCGATCCCGGTGGACGTCCGGATTATTGCGGCGACCAACCGTGATCTTGAATCGGCCCTGGCGGATGGGCGCTTCCGTGAAGACCTGTATTACCGCCTGAAGGTTGTGACCTTGTGGTTGCCCCCGTTGCGCGACCGCCTCGAGGACATCCCCCTGCTTGCCGAGTACTTCCTGGCTCGCTTTGGCCAGGAGATGGACATCGACAATCCGGGCATGACCGAGATTGCCAGGAACATTTTGAACAGCTACCATTGGCCCGGCAATGTCCGTGAACTTGCCAATACCATCCAGAAGGCCTTGATTTTTAGTCGTGGCTGTCCCATTTGCCAGGAGGACATTTCTCAGGCAATCTATGGAAGAAAAGGGCCGTCCAGGGCTATGCCGGAAGGTTCCGACGAAGCCGTGCGCCAGTGGATACGGAGGTCCCTGGCCAGCGGCGCCGAAGGGAATTTGTTCGATGCGCTGACGGATCAATTCGCCAGCACCCTGATCAATGAAGCACTCATGTTGACGGGAGGCAATCGCAGCCGCACCGCCAGACTTCTGGGAATTTCGCGGCCCACTCTGTTGTCCAAGATCGAGAAATATCGTCTTAAAATAGAGGCTTCGGTCACCAGCGAGCAGTGAGCAATGAACGAAAGGAGAAGGACATAATGGAGTACGTAACGATTCCCGCAACCGATTTGCAGGTATCCCGCATCTGTTTGGGCACTTGGGCCATTGGTGGCTGGATGTGGGGAGGAACGGAGGAAAAACGGTCCATAGAAACCATTCATACAGCCCTGGAAAAGGGTGTAAATCTGATTGACACTGCGCCCGTTTATGGTTTTGGGGAATCGGAAAGGATTGTCGGCAAAGCGGTTGAGGAATATGGAAACCGCGATAAGCTGTTCCTTTCGACCAAGGTGACCCTGGAGTGGAAAGACGGCAAAGTTTTTCGCAACGGCTCCAGAGAGCGAATCATGAAGGAAGTCGAAGATTCTCTCGAGCGCCTTCGTACCGACTACATTGACGTTTACTATGTTCACTGGCCCGACTGTGCCAGACCGATCGTCGAGACCGCCGGGGCCATGCGTGAACTGTTTGATAACGGGACCGTTAAGGCGGTGGGAGTGAGCAATTTCACTCAGGACCAAATGGCAACGTTCGCTTCAGTATGCCCGATACACGTATGCCAGCCGCCTTACAATATTTTCGAGCGAACCATCGAGTCCGATGTAAAGCCTTATTGTGAGGCCAACAACATCGCTTTGATGACTTACGGAGCACTTTGCCGCGGCCTGCTTTCCGGAAAAATGAGCCGGGAACGAAGCTTTGAAGGGGACGATCTGAGAAAGGTTGATCCCAAGTTCAAAGAGCCCAGATTGAGCCAGTATTTGAAAGCGGTGGGGCGACTGGAAAAAATGGCAAGGAAGCGGTTCAACAAGAGCATACTGGCTTTCTCGGTTCGTTGGGTGCTTGAAAAAGGAGTGCCCATAGCCATCTGGGGTGGCCGCAAGCCGTCACAAATGGACCCCATTGACGAGATCTTCGGTTGGTCGATGGATCTTTCGGTCCTGTCGGCGGTGGACTCGATCTTGGCGGAAAGTATCAAGGATCCGGTGGGAGCGGAATTCATGGCTCCCCCCACCGGCGTTTAATCCAGCAGCATCAGCGGCAAACCGTCTGCTATCAGGAAACCTTTTCGGGTCGGTCTGAGCATGCCTTGGTGTAGACGCACCAACTCCGCTGCCTGCAGTTGGGCCAGGGCTTGCCGGACCCGGGGAGAGTCTGGGAGGATACGGACGTCGACTCCATCCCTTGTGCGCAGTCCGAGATAGAGGATTTCCAGTTCGAGCTGTTGCCGTGAAAGGTTTTCCCGCCCCATTACGGGTGATCTGCCCTCGCTGAGAGCCTGGCAGTAGTGCCCGACCGATCGGACGTTCCACCAGCGGGTTCCGCCTTGAAAAGAGTGTGCACTGGGGCCGAGGCCAAGATAGGGAACGTGGCGCCAGTATTTGTTGTTGTGACGCGACCTGTGCTCATGAGTCTTGGCAAAATTTGAAATTTCGTAATGGATGTAGCCGTTTGACTCGATGAATGAGGAAGTCATCAGGAATCGGTCACTCTGTTCATCGTCGCTCGGCAAGCGGATTGTTCCTTCCCGTTGCATGCCTCCAAAAGGAGTAGCCTCCTCGACCGTTAACTGGTAACACGACAAATGCTCCGGTTGAAATGTGAGGATAAATTCCAGGGTGTCCCGCCAGCTCTCCCGGGTTTGTCCTTCAAACGCATAGATGAGATCCACGGCGAGCTGCAAGGCGGCCCGGGAACGGACCCATTGGAGGGCTTTGGCGTTTTGTTTGGCCGTGTTCTTGCGTCCAAGGTATGCCAGCTCGGCATCGTGCATCGACTGAATGCCCAGGCTGATTCGATTGACACCCAGGGAGGAAAAATGGGCGAGCCTTTCCGGAGTGATGTCGTCGGGGTTTGACTCCAAAGTGATTTCGGCGTCGCGGGAGAAAGCAAAATGCTTTGCCAGACTCCCAATCAGCCGGGAAAGTTGGGAATCCGTCAGTGAGGTGGGAGTTCCTCCGCCCAGGTAAAGGGTTTCGAATTGGCCGAACCGTCCGGCGTAGAAAGCCGCTTCCCGCTCGATGGCCGACAGCCAATCCGCTACTGCGCACGGCGCTGTCACCGAGTAGAAGTCGCAGTAAGGACACTTGCTGCGGCAAAAGGGAACATGCACATAGAGGCCGGGGCTTTCGCCTTCAGCAGGTGGCCGCACGGCTCAATCGGGCTCCGCTCTGAGAACTGCGACGAAAGCACTCTGCGGGATCATGACAGAGCCGACCATTTTCATTCTGGCTTTGCCTTTCTTTTGTTTTTCCAGTAACTTTCGTTTACGGGTGATGTCTCCGCCGTAGCACTTGGCTGTGACGTCCTTGCGAAAAGCGGAGATGGTAGAGCGGGCTATGATCTTTCCGCCGATCGCCCCCTGTATGGCGATTTTAAACTGATGGCGGGGGATTTCATCTTTCAGGCGGTCGCACACTTGAACGCCCCATTCGCGGGCCCGGTCACGATGCACGATGAGGGACAAAGCATCCACCTTTTCACTGTTCACGAGAATGTCCAGCTTGACCAGGTCTGTATCGCGATATCCGATGAGATCATAGTCCAGGGAACCGTAACCCTGCGTGATGGTCTTGAGTTTGTCGTAGAAGTCGAACACCACTTCGGCGAGCGGCATTTCAAAAATGACCTCGATGCGGCCGGCCACCGAGTTCTGAAAGCGCGGATTCACCCCCCGGCGCTCCATGCAGAGTTTCATAACAGCCCCCATGTAGCGTTCAGGGATGAAGATGCTGGCCTTGATAAAGGGTTCCTCGCTCTTCTGAATACTGGCGGGGTCGGGATAATATTGAGGATTTTCCACGATCACCGTTTGCCCGTCATTGAGAGTGAAACGGTACTGCACACTCGGCACCGTCATGATGATCGACTGGTCGAATTCACGTTCCAGCCTCTCCTGCACGATTTCCAAATGCAGCAGTCCCAGGAAGCCGCAACGAAAACCCTGGCCGAGAGCGGCGGAGGAATCCTTCTGATAAATCAAGGCGGCATCGTTGAGCTTATATTTTTCGAGGGCCTCCGCCAGGGACTGAAATTCATCGGATGAGATGGGGTAGATGGAAGAAAAGACCATCGGCTTGACTTCCTTAAAGCCGGGGAGGGGTGCTGCGGCCGGCCTTTCATGGTGTGTGATGGTGTCTCCGATGCTGGTGTCGCTGACTGTTTTGACTCCTGAGATGACGTATCCGACAGCTCCCGCGGTCAATTCCTTCTGAGGCTCCCTGTTCAACCGGAATACCCCCACTTCTTCCACCTTGTAGGTTGACCCGTTGGACATGAAGCGAATCACATCACCCGGGCGCAGGCAGCCTTCGAAGATGCGGCAGCTTATGATGGTGCCGCGAAACGAATCGTAACGAGCATCGAATATGAGGGCGGAAAGGGGCTTTTCGGCGTCGCCGCGGGGTGCGGGAATCTGTTCCACAATGGCTTCAAGAACCCCGTCAATCCCCAGCCCCTGTTTGGCTGAACAGAGAATGGCCTTGTCCGAGTCAAGGCCCAGTTCAGTCTCGATTTGTTCCCTGCATCGATCGATGTCCGCTGAAGGCAGGTCGATTTTATTGATGACTGGAATGATCACCAGGTTGTGTTCCATGGCGGCGTAGAGATTGGCTAGAGTTTGAGCTTCCACCCCTTGCGCCGCGTCAATCACCAGAAGAACGCCTTCGCAGGACGCGAGAGCGCGAGAGACCTCATAGGAAAAATCGACATGGCCCGGCGTATCGATCAGATTGAGCTCATACGCTCTACCGTCTTGGGCCTTGTAGGGGAGCGTGATGGCATTACTTTTTATGGTTATTCCACGTTCCCTCTCGATATCCATATTGTCGAGGATCTGATCGCGGAATTCTCTTTCGGTGATGAGTCCCGATTGCTGGATCAGACGATCCGCCAGCGTCGACTTGCCGTGGTCAATGTGCGCAATGATACTGAAATTTCGAATGTCTTTTGTCATAGTGTAGATTGTTGTACTTTCTTTGATGAATCTGGACCGAATCTACGGGCTGAAAACCAAAGCCTTCATGTGAGCGGATATTTTACCATGCAGCATGCGAAAGGGAAGGGGGAACATGCCGCGCAGCCTTCCCTTGTCTGGAAGTCGCGGTTGGTTCCATGGGGGATGCGAGTTGACTCCGGATTCTTTCTATGGCTATAGGTGCACTGGTATTCAATTGTGCGACCCTGGGTCGGCGGCAAAAGATCGTTTCCCCAACCCGCAGAAAGGCTTCTATCCATGATCCCCATCCGAGATGCCAACCCCTCGCGTCAAACCCCCTGGATAACCTTTGGCGTAATCATGATTTGTACTGCGGTCTTTCTTTATGAACTTCAACTTGGCAGGCATCTCGAAGGATTTCTCCTGGAATACGGTCTCGTGCCCGCCAGAGTCATCACTACTGTGACGGCACGCCGTTATGAAGTGGGGCAGATTCTGCCCTTTTTCTCCTCCATGTTCCTGCATGGCGGATGGTTGCATCTAATCGGCAACATGTGGGTGCTGTACATTTTTGGTGACAATGTGGAAAGTGAGTTGGGACACGTTCAATATCTGTTCTTTTATCTCCTCTGTGGACTGACAGCCGCTTCCATTCAGGTGATAACCAGCCCTCATTCCAACCTGCCGACCATTGGAGCGAGCGGAGCCATCGGAGGAGTGATGGGAGCATATTTTTTGCTCTATCCCCGTGCGCGCATACTCACGCTGATTCCGGTCTTTTTCTTCTTCACCCTCATCGAGATCCCGGCATACGTGTTTCTGGGGTTCTGGTTTTTACTGCAGTTTTTCAGTGGAGCCTTTTCTCTGATTTCGCGCAGCGAGCAGTACCAGGGCATTGCCTGGTGGGCCCATGTGGGTGGATTTGTGGGCGGGATGTTTTTGCTGCATCTGTTCAAGGGGGTTTCCCGGAAAGCCTCCAAACGCTGGTAGCCGCCATCGGCTTGAGTGAGATCCAGGGGATTGCAGGTGGAGGATGATGAGTCATAACCCGGTATTGCACCGAAAGGCCAAAGAGAGAACAATCCATGAACCGAGATTCCGGTCACTTTATGATGCAAGATCAAGCGGGAACACTTATTCGAGTCCATGTGCAACCGCGCGCCAGCAAAACTGAACTGGCAGGCGTTCACGAGGGTTGCCTGAAAATTCGTCTGACCGCTCCTCCGGTTGAAGGCAAGGCCAACAAGGAGTGCATCCGCTTCCTGTCCAAGTTGTTCAACCTGCCCAAATCGAGCATAGTGATTTTGCAGGGCCGGAAGTCGCGCCACAAGACATTTTTGCTGCGCGATTTGGAAGTGCGCCAAGCGGAAAGCGTCATCCTGCAGAAAGGCGTTTGTTGAGGCATGGGTGGTTGCTGTGGCGGCAACGGTCTCAACTGAAGCGGTCGCTGCGGGAGGCTGGATGCCATCCGGTGTTGTTTGATGGGATTACATTTTTTTTGAAAAAGAGCCGGTATTTTGTTACAAAAATTTGTTGACCATGCGAAAATCCTGTTGATGAACTAATTCGAGCTATAAGGAGACGATGATGAGAGAGGCTGTTATTGTGAGTGCGGTTCGCACCCCATTGGGGAGCTTTAATGGATCCCTGAGCGGTATCGGAGCGACGCAGCTTGGCGGCATGGTGATCGAGGAAGCTGTGGGGCGTGCGGGGATCGCCAAGGAAGTGGTGGACGAGGTGATTATGGGTATGGTGCTCCCTTGCAGCTACGGTCAAAACCCCGCCAAGCAGGCGGCGGTTAAGGCCAACCTGCCGTGGGAAGTGGAGTGTATAACGGTCAACAAGGTGTGCGGCTCCGGTCTCAAGTCGGTCATGTTGGCAGCCCAGGCCATTCAGGTGGGAGATGCCGACATTGTGGTGGCCGGCGGCATGGAAAACATGAGCATGGCACCTTTCTACCTGGACAAAGCGCGTACCGGGTATCGCATGGGTGATGGTGTTCTTCATGACCACATGGTGCACGACGGCCTGTGGGACATCGTCAACGATTTTCACATGGGGATTTCCAACGAGCTGTGTTCGGAGAAATACAACGTCACCCGGGAAGATCAGGATCGCTATGCGGCAGAGTCCTACCGCAGAGCCTTGGAAGCCATAGAGACAGGCCGGTTTAAAGATGAAATCATGCCGGTTCCCATTCCCCAGCGCAAGGGCGAGCCCAAGCTTTTTGCCCAGGATGAGTGCCCGCGGCCAACGACCTATGAAGCGTTGTCGAAAATGCGGCCGGCCTTCCAGAAAGACGGAGTCACGACTGCCGGCAATGCCTCCATCATCAGTGACGGCGCTGCTGCCGTGGTGGTCATGGCGCGTGACAAGGCTCAGGAGCTGGGGTGTAAGGTTTTGGCTACAGTCGGTGCTCAGGCTTCTGCCGGCATCGACATGAAGTACGTTCTGGTAGCTCCCATTTGGGCGGTTCCCAAATGTTTGAAGAAGGAAGGCGTGGGAATTCAAGATGTAGATCTTTACGAAATCAACGAAGCGTTCAGCGGGTCAACGGTCGCGGTACTGAAAGAATTGCAGCTCGATCCGGCCAAGGTGAACGTTAACGGCGGCAGTGTAGCCTTGGGGCATCCCATCGGGGCAAGCGGCGGTCGACTGCTGGTCACCTTGTTGTATGAAATGATTCGCCAGGACAAGAAGACAGGATTGACCTCCTTGTGCCTGGGTGGCGGGGAAGCGGTTGCATTGTTCATCAAGCGCTAGCGATGACGATAGAGAGTTGAAAGGAGATGAGCAGCGATGGAAGTGAAAACATTTGGTGTTGTAGGGGCGGGACAAATGGGCAACGGTATCGCCCAGGTGGCGGCCATGAGCGGCCTGCAGGTGATCATGAACGATATCAAGGATGAGTTTGTGCAGAAAGGCCTGCAGAACATCACCAATCTGCTTACGAAGGCTGTTGAAAAGGGCAAGATGAGCGCTGAAGAAAAGGATGCGGTGCTCGGACGTATTAAGCCCAGCGTGGATTTGGCGGATATGTCGTCGGTTGATTTTGTGGTGGAAGCGGCAACCGAAAATGAACCGATAAAATTTCAGATTTTCAAGAACCTGGACAGCATTTGCCCGAAAGATGCCATTCTTGCCAGTAACACCTCTTCCATTCCAATCGGTCGGATTGCCGCTCAAACCCAAAGACCCGACAAGGTCATCGGCATGCACTTCATGAATCCCGTGCCGGTCATGAAGCTGGTCGAGGTGATCCGCGCCCTGACCACCTCCGATGAAACCTATAAACTGACCTGGGACCTGTCCGTCAGATTCGGCAAAACACCGGCAGAATCAAGTGACTATCCAGGTTTTATTGCCAACCGCATATTGATGCCGATGATCAACGAAGCGGTCTATTGTTTGTACCATGGTGTCGGTACGCGGGAAGACATCGACACCGTCATGAAGCTGGGTATGAACCATCCCATGGGCCCCCTCGCGTTGGCCGATCTAATCGGGCTGGATACGTGCCTCGCCATCATGGAAACACTTTTTGTGGGATTCTCCGACTCAAAATATCGACCTTGTCCGCTGCTGCGCAAATATGTGGAGGCCGGCTGGCTGGGACGTAAAACAGGACGCGGATTTTACGAATACAAATAGGGAAGGGCAGTATGAATTTTGAACTCACCGAAGAGCAACGCATCATTCAGGATACCGCCGCTAAATTTGCCAAACGTGAACTGGAGCCGGTAGCCGCTGAACTGGATCAAACAAAGAACCGGGACATCTTGAAGGGGAACCTGAAAAAACTGGCCGAACTCGGATTCATGGGACTGAACATCGACCCGGAATACGGTGGAACCGGTGCCGGGGCAATTGCCTTTTCCCTGGCCATGACCGAGCTGGGAAGAGCCTGTTCGGCCACTACGGTGACTGCTTCGGTGACCAACATGGTGGCCGAAGTGATTCAGGCGGTTGGAAGTGAAGAGCTCAAGCAAAAATACATTCCGCCCCTTTGCAGCGGAGAATACTACGCGGGAAGTTTTGGACTGACGGAAACGAGTGCCGGTTCCGACCCCGCATCCATGCGAACCAGCGCCGTGCTGGATGGAAACTCCTGGATTTTGAACGGTCAGAAGATTTTCATCAGCAGCGCTGAATTTGCCGGGGTGTTTGTGGTCTGGGCCGTAACCGACAAAGAAGCCAAAAAAGGCAAGGGAATCAGTGCCTTTCTGGTGGAACCCACGTTTCCCGGATTCACCGTGGGAAAGGACGAGAAAAAACTGGGACAGCACGGTTCTTCGACCAATGAGCTCATTTTTGAAGACTGCCGGGTTCCCAAAGAAAATCTCCTGGGAAAGCTCAACGATGGTTACCGTATTGCCGTTGCCGAACTCGCCGGCGGGCGCATCGGTATTGGTTCCATGGCACTTGGGATCGGATTCGCTGCAATGGATTTTGCCACCAACTATGTGCAGGAGAGAGTGCAATTTGACGTGCCGCTGGCCAGGCAGCAGGCAATCCAGTGGATGATTGCAGACAACTATACACGGCTGGATGCGGCGAAGCTTCTCTTGCTGCGCGCCGCTTTTCTCAAAGACCAAAAAAAAAGCTACTCCAAAGAAGCTTCCATGGGTAAGCTGTATGCCACTGAGGCTGCCAACAAAGCGTGCTACGATGCCATCCAGATGCTTGGCGGGTACGGCTACACCCAGGATTTCCCGGTCGAACGCTTCTATCGTGACGTCAGGGTGACCACCATCTATGAGGGTACCAGCGAGATTCAGCGGCTCATCATAGCCCGTGAGCTGTTGAGGTAGAGGTCGTTAATGGGTGTAGGCTGAACAACGGCAGGCGACCTTCGTTTTTGCTGGAAAAAAGTAATAAGAATATTGGCCGATCTGGTGTACAACGGGACCATGTAAAACAAAGGTTGAGCAGTGCAGAGTAGAATTTCTCTGCGGCAAGGTAACCACGGTTGCAGTCAGGGACGAAGGAGATTCGATTATGCGACGATTGGGTTGGGTTATTGCGATTGGTTTGGCGTTTTGTGCGACGGCTTGCGCTCCCAAAACAGAAGACAAAACGGTGAGCAGCAAAGAGGTTGTGGAACAGACCCAAAAGGCTTTGGACACGCTGCAGAAATACTTTAAGGAGCAACAGGTGGTGCACCTGAAAGGGGCTGAGGCCAGACTCGACCTGCTCGGTCGACGTATAGCCATTCTGCAGGCCCGGGCGGAAAAGATGGGTGAAGAGGCCAAGTCCAAATTCGAAACACAAGTGGCTGCCTTCAAGGCCAAGGAAGAGGCTGCCAGGAAGAAGTTTGCAGAAATGCTGGCGGCCAAAGATGGAGAGTGGGAAAAGATGGCGGCAGGCATCCGGACCCTTACGAACGATTTGGAAAACGAGTTCAACAAGATCCTGGAAAAGTTATAAACGACTAACTCCAATCGCCTGGTATGAGTGATCGTGCCAGGCGATGCATCTACCGCAACCAGGTATCCTTGGGCGGAATCTTCGGCTCGAAGGATGCATCCAGCACCATGGCGCCTCCCAGTAGAGCCAGCCCCCCGCCCGCAAAGGGGTTGTTGGCAAATACCAGAACTCCCGTCAAGCCAAATATGATCCCCGAAAGCAATCGTAGGAGCCTCATTTCAGTTTCCTTCGTGATTATAGGTTTGACAATGAATCGCATTTTCAAACCGATCTATCGGCAATTTTGGTGCCAGACTTTATTTCTCCGTCGCCTGGCCCGTTTCCGAGGTATTGCACGGAGAGCTGGTGCGGTCGAGTGTAAACCAGGTAGACGATTTATACGGAAGTGGCGATCATATTGGCACGATCGATGGCAGCGCATTGGAAGTCTAAGGGTAGTCTTACATGACCAATTTGTAACCAGGATAACCGGGCATACATGGCATCTTCGGGTGCTTGTCCGGGTTGAACCGACTTTGGAGCAACCGGGTGTGCCCGCTGCAAGCACCCATTTGCGGGTGCCTGAAGGGGGACTGTTTGGCGTGCCGGATGTGTGATATGAGAAAAGGACGGGTTTTCTCGGGGATGGACTGATCGGCCTGGCGGCAGGGTGGGCGGAAAGCAACGCGGCTTTCCCCCGGCCCTGCGGGGGACCTAAAACTTTTCGTAGTGTGAGAATTCCCTGATTTCTCTACGCTTGGGTGCGGAAGAAATTTTTGCGGGATAGCCCAGGGGAATGAGAGTGACCAATTCATATCCTTCTGGCAGACCGACTATTTGGGCCGCCTTAGCGTGGTCGAAAAGCCCCACGATGACGGTTCCCAAACCCAGGTCATGGGCGGCCAGACAGAGATTCTGGGTGGCAATTCCCAAATCGAACAGGAACCAGTCACCAAATTTTGTCGTCACTTGATCCTTGTAAAAGCCTGAGCTCTTGAGCTTACCGCAAACAGCCAACAGCACCGGTGCATCCACAATGGCTTTGGTGGCTGGATTTCCCTTGCCCATAGTCTCCTGCAATTTCTGTTTGGTGGCGCTCTCTTTGATCACTACGATTTCCCAGCACTGTGTATTGGCCCAAGAGGGTGCCCACTGCACCGCTTCCAGCACCTGATTCAGGAGCTCTTCCGGAACCATCTTGTCTTCGTATTTACGAATGCTGCGCCTGTCTTTGATGGCTTTCATCAATTCTCCCATAGAATTCTCTCCTCTTTGGTTGGTGCCTTCATTGCCTTCATATTGTTATTTTTGACCATGCTGCCATCAGATATATCGAAACTTCCTCTGCACAGGAGCGAAAGGATCCGGGGCAATTCTTTCACAAACCGGTCGAATGAACAAGGGGAAGGCAGGAATAAATCTGCGGGCGCAGTTCATCCCAGTTCCAGGGAGGGGCGTTGGCAACTGCCTGCTCTGCGGCCCAGGGCCAGCCTTTGGGCAGCGGTGCCTGTATCGCCATCTGCACCTTGCGGGTAGGATGCATGATGCGAAGACTTCTGGCAAAAAGCGCAATTTGCCTTTGGGGCAGAGCCGAGGATGCGCCATAGCGCTTATCTCCGAGCAACGGGTGTCCTATGTTTGCAAGCTGCAGTCTGATTTGATGCTTTCTTCCCGTTTCCAGCCGAATTTCGAGCAGGCTGAGGGACTTATCGGTGTCGACCAGTCGATATGAGAGTGTAGCAATCCGGCTTCTACTGTTCGATTGCGATACAATTCTGTTATGCTTAACACCCGTTTCGATGAAATTTGTCAATCTGCCCCGGCCCTCTGGCGGCCGACCTTCGACCACCGCCAGATAGGTCTTTGCGACACTCCCCGATCGAATCTGCTCGCTGATCCTTCCCGCCGCCTTCGATGTTCGGCAAAAGAGAACGACTCCTGCAACGGGCCTATCGAGTCGATGCACCATCCCCAAAAACACCCGGCCGGGTTTGCCGTATTGTTTTTTAAGCCATAATTTGCCAAGCTCCAGCAGTGAAACGTCCGCCGTTTTGTCTCCTTGAACCAGCAAGCCAGCCGGTTTATATAGAGCGAGGAGATGATTGTCCAAGTACAAGACGGGCCATTCGGGTGAAAAAAAGAAACTGACAGTTTCACTCATTGATCAATCCTAAAGAGAGCGTCACGCCGATGCAGCGAAAAAATCGCACTAGTGCCGAGCCGTCGGGCTCAAGAAACGCCAGTCCTCAGCATATGGCAAGCTTGCTCGAGGGCTGCGGCGTACATCTGACACCTGAACAGCGCCGGCAGATATGGACTTATCACCAACTCATTCGAGAACACAACCCGGAGTTGAACCTGACGCGCATTCGCAATTTTACCAATATGGTGTTGAAACTGTACGCTGATTCTGTGATACCGGGCCGGTTGATTGAGCTTCCTTCTCCGTTGCTGGACATTGGCACCGGGCCGGGGATGCCGGGAATCCCCCTGAAGATCGTTTACCCCCACCTGGACGTCTACCTGGCCGAGAGTCGCCGGAACAGGATCGCCTTTCTGGAAAAGGTCTGTGCGGCATTGGTTGCCGACCATCTTCATGTGATCGGACAGAGCATCAATCGTTCCTTCGAACAGCCCATGGCGGGGGTCATCAGCAGAGCCGTAGGTCGCATAGAAGACACCCTGGATCGCATTCATGGGTGCCTGGCCGAAGACGGCCTGGCCATATTTATGAAAGGGCCGCAGTGTGATGAGGAAATTCAATCTGCCATCAACCGCTTCGAGCACGGTTACAAGTTGCTTCACAACATCCCCTACCGAATTCCCGGAACTCCGCATGCACGCCGCCTGGTGGTCTTCCAGCGCAGGCATGCACCGCCCGGCAGAATAAAGCAGGAAGCTATGCAGCGTTTTTCAACCAGGCGAATCGACAGCGAGCAAAACGAAATCTTCAGAGGGTTAAAGAAGCTGCTGTCGGCACGCGGCATCAGAAAACAAAACCAGGCTTTGCTGTCTGGTTGGAAGCAGGTGACCGAGACGCTGCGAGATTTTCCGGAACGATGTGTCGGGTGGATCAGCAAGGCTGATAATGATCCGCCGCCGGCTGGAGCGCCGGATCACATGGTGTGGTATCAATTGGCGCCGCTGCTGTTCCAAGCCATCGATCAATTTGGGACACACGCGCCGCTGCTGCTCATCACAGTGCCGCCTCTGGAACGTTGGGAACCGCCGTTCGGATTTCCTGAGGGTTGCACCGTAATGGTACCGTTTCAGGACCCGGAAAACGTCGGAGCATTGATTCGATCCGCTGTTGCTTTCGGCGCCACCCAGGTGATTCTGCTTGCAGAAAGTGCTCATCCGTATCACCCAAAGGCTTTGCGAGCTTCGGGCGGAGCGGTTTTGCGCGCCAGGCTGCTGCACGGACCGGCCCTCCACGAAATCCCCGCCGATCTGCCCATAGTGCCGCTTTCCACCCATGGCAAAAATATCGCGCAGGTGGAGTTTCCCTCCGCCTTCGGTCTGTTGCCGGGGCTGGAAGGGCCGGGAATACCCGAGGGTCTCAAGGCTCAAGCAGTTTCCATTCCCATCGAGGCCGCCGTCGAATCGCTCAACGCTGCGGTGGCTGGAGCCATTGCGCTCTATGTGTGGTCCTCTATCAAAGCGGATCGATGAAAGACCGCCGCGCCCGGACCGACTGGATGCTGCCACGAATTTATTATCGGGTTTCTTTATGAGTGCCGCACGGCTGCATGCCGGGGCGGCCAATCGTGGAAATGGCAAGCAACAACCAAGCGCCGAGACGAATCTCGGCTCTTGGCGTGCTCCAGACAAAAATTACCTTTGGGCCTCTAGGCTTGTACCGGAACGATTATGACGTTCACTCGCCGGTTGAGCTGGCGACCGGCTTCGGTATTGTTGGAAGCGATCGGCTGGGCTTCCCCAAAGCCGACCGCCTGAATTCTCGCAGGGTCCACTCCCCTGGACAGCAAGGCATTCTTGACGGCATTGGCGCGATCCTCAGAAAGTCTCAAATTGTAGCTCTCAGACCCGGTGCTGTCGGTGTGCCCCTCCACCCGTATACGGGTCTGGGGATAGCGCTGCAAAACGCCGGCAACGCGATCGATTTCCGTATATCCCCCCGGGTTGAGCACCGCGGAATTGACGTCGAACAGCACATCGGACCTGAAAGTCACCGCCAAGACATCCTGTTCCCGTTGAATAGCCGCACCTTCAACGTTGGCAAAAGCCTGCCGCAGCTCCTGCTCCTGTTTGTCCATGTAGTTTCCGATCAACCCCCCGGCGATCCCTCCGGCAAGCGCTCCCGCCCCGGCTCCGATTAAAGTAGAGGCTGTATCGCCGCCGATGGCAGCCCCGAGGGCGGCACCTGTGGCGGCGCCGACGCCGGTGCCGATGGCCGCTCCCTGTTGCGTCTTATTCATTCCGGCGCAACCGGAAAGTATGAATACGAAGATCAACGCAATAACAATCCTGCTTTTCATTTTAACCTCCTTGGTGTGGCCACAATCAGCTGCCTATGCAACACTCTCTGAACACAGCCAGATTCCGTAACAATAAGGTGCTGTCGGATGCCTTCGGAATCACTCCCACTCCTGCGAATGAAACGATGTGCCGCTGCATTCATTAATTGTACCGCGGGCTGCTTCCACGGTCTTCCTTCCAACTCCAACAATAGACCTCTCCGCTGCCTTTGGCAAGGAGGCATCCCCTGGCTTGTGCGAGTCTCCCGCCTCCTCCCGGCAGCTTCATCATAACCTGGTTCTCCCGGCCGGCGAGGGATTTTTTTAACGCCTTCCAGCGGGAGTTGAAAGGAGAGCCATATTAACAGAAAAGCGCCATGAACGGCAGGGAAATAGGTGCAGCGCTGCACGCCTTGCTGATCCTGATTTGGTTTGCCTATTGCCAAGCAATGCGTTACATGACAAGACAAACTACAAGCTGCCACTGGAGACCTGCAGTTGCTTCCTGAGAAGAAGGAAAATAGAGTAGCACCGACGGCTAAGAATTGCGCCCGGCTTCGGCGCGCCGGCCTGTGTTTCCTGCTTCTAGCGGCAAGCGCCGCAATGGTATTGAGTCTTCCCTGGACCCAGAGGAAAATGGTGGGCGCAGTGCTCGATAAAGTTGAAAAACTGACAGCCATGACTATTAAAGTGGAGTCATACGAATGGGTGCCGTTTTCACAAATGCGTCTGGGATCGTTGCGGGTTCAGTCGGGTCGGGAGGATTTCCTGCGTTGTGAAATGGCGCTCCTGGATTATCGCCTGTCGTTCAAGTGGCCCTACGTGATTCCCACGGTCCTTCTCCTGGACAAACCGGAATTCCGCCTGCAAAGGGATGGCCGTGGGAAATGGTCCATTCCGCGACAGGCAACCAGCAGTGACAAGGTTCCTCCGCGGAAAAAAAATAGGGTTTCCAAACAAACAGGGTTTTGGTGGCGTGATTTTCCCTGGCCGCAAGTGCAGGTTCGATCGGGGCGAATTCTGGCATTTCAGCAAGGAGAATTGGTCCTTTCGGTGCAAAATTTTACCGGGACAGTTCCGTTTCGAGTAATGGACGGAGGCGATGTTCCTGTTTTGAAAATACAACTTGACCAGTGGCATGGGGATGTCGTTTTGCAATAGAAACGGGTTTACTGCAGGCACGACGCCAATGTGCAACTTACAGGGGGGTGATCCCAATGAAAATGCAGGAAGTTCGCGCCAGGGCAAGGGAGCTTGGAATCAATTCGTTTGGCAAGACGAAGATCGATTTGATCCGGGAGATTCAGAGGAAAGAAGGCTACTTTGATTGTTATGGAACTGCAGTTGGCGGCTTATGCGATCAAACGGAATGCTGCTTCCGAGCCTCCTGTCTGGCAGAAGGCAAATCGCAAAAAAAAGGCGGCAAGAAACCGTGAGGAGTGTTCATGACGACAAATCTTGAGACCGAGGACAGGATCGTACTTTTACAGATCCAGAACAGCAAAAAACCTCTGGAGCTGATCCAGTTGGTGTGGGACAAGAAGCGGAACTCTTTTGAAACGGAAGGCCTCAAGGACCTTTTTGGGGTAAAGGAAATACGCATTGAATCAAAAGCGCTGCTGGAATCGCTGGAGAGATACAGCCATGTTCTCTCTTTCCTTCTTGAAACAATGTCTGCAGCAGAAGAGTATAACCTTCCCTATGCCTATCAGAACGAATTCGAGTTCGGAAATGAAAAATATACCCTTCATGAAGAGGGAGAATATCGGGTATTGAGGACGTTGGGGGAGGAACGGGAAGAGAGCCTGCCGCTGCGTCTGTGATTGACGGGAGCAGGCTGTGGTATGAGCGGGAAATGTGCCCGAGAGCCAGGTGCCGTGTGCGTCAAGCACCGTGCCGTGTGGCTTCGAGGGGGATTAACGCGTAAGTTGACAGAGGGCCTCTTCTCTGATATTTTCCGCACACTTCAATCATTGAAATGGGGTAGTTCCGAGGCACGTTGGCTGTTCTTAACGGTATCTTTTTTCAGCAAGGAGGGTTGCATGAAAAAACTTTTATTAGTTGCCCTGGCATTGGCGTTGATATGCGGTTCAGCCTATGCGGCCGAACCTGTAAAAATCGGCCTCATGGGACCCATGACGGGATCATGGGCAAGTGAAGGACAGGAGATGAAGCAGGTTTTGGATCTCTTGGCAGCCGAGCTTAATGCCAAAGGTGGCTTGCTTGGCCAAGAGGTCGTTGTGGTGAGCGAAGATGATGGTGGTGATCCCAGAACTGCGGCTCTGGCTGCGCAGCGTTTGGCCACCCAGGGTATTGTCGGAGTGATAGGCACATACGGCTCTTCTGTCACCGAAGCCACGCAAAATATCTACGATGAAGCCAAGATCATTCAGATTGCCAATGGCTCAACCGCCATACGGTTGTCCGAAAAGGGGCTGCAATATTTCTTCCGAACCTGCCCCAGGGACGATGAACAGGCTAAAGTCGGCGCACAAGCCATAGAAAAGATGGGGTTCAAGAAAGTTGCCATCGTGCACGACAACACCACCTATGCCAAAGGGCTGGCCGATGAGGCAAAGGGAATCCTTGATGCCAATAAGGACATAGAGATTGTTTTCTTCGAGGCCATTGTGCCGGGAGAAAGGGACTACACAGCCATTTTGACCAAGATGAAGGGCTTCGAGCCCGATGTGGTCTTTTTTACCGGCTACTACCCTGAAGCCGGACTTATTCTTCGACAAAAGCAAGAGATGAACTGGGATGTGCCCTTTATCGGAGGCGATGCCACCAACAACCCCGATCTGGTCAAGATTGCCGGGCAGGATGCAGCGGCCGGTTTCTATTTCTTGAGCGCTCCGTTGCCCAAAGATCTCCCCTCGGAAGACGCAAAGCAGTTTCTGGAGGCCTTTTCCAAGAAGTATGGCAATCCCCCCAGTTCCATCTACGCAGTCCTGGCCGGTGATGGATTCCGTGTCCTAGTCCACGCCATAGCGGAAAGTAAATCGACCGATCCGGATAAGGTGGCAAACTTTTTACACAACGACATCAAAGATTTTCCCGGACTGACCGGAAAGATCTCCTTTGACGATAAGGGAGACCGGGTTGGCGAGGTCTACCGCGTCTACCAAGTAGATGACCAGGGGCAGTTTATCCTGATGCCCTGACGTTCCTTCCCGGATCAGCACATGGAACTCTCTTCCGTGTGCTGATCTTTTTTTATCCTCTTGTTTGCGAATAGTGATTGATGGAACAATTCTTCCAACAACTGACCAACGGTCTGGCAGTCGGGGCCATTTACGCCCTCATTGCTCTGGGCTACACCATGGTCTATGGTGTCCTCAAATTGATCAACTTTGCCCACGGCGATCTATTCACCATCGGCGCCTACCTTGGTCTGACGCTCCTGACGTCCCTGGCTCTGACGGAACACATCGGCCCTGTTTGGGGTGTTTCGGTATTGGCCGTCATGGTCATGGGACTGGTGGCACTGATAGGAGCCTTGCTCGATAGATTGGCGTACCGCCCCTTAAGAGAATCTCCCAGGCTATCTGCGGTGGTGTCTGCTCTGGGAGCCTCCATTTTCTTCCAGAATACCGTGATGCTGATCTATGGTGCAAGATTCCAGGTGTATCCACAAAATATTTTGCCCAAGACCGCCATCAATATTTTTGGCCTTTACGTTCCGCTGATTCGCATTCTAATTTTGCTCGCCTCGATTGTGATGATGGGTGCCCTGTATTTTTTCATCCAAAAAACCAAGGTTGGCACCGCCATCCGTGCGGCTGCCATTGATCAGGGGGCGGCGCGTTTAATGGGGATTGATGTGAATCGCGTCATCCTCATGGTGTTTTTGCTCGGTCCAGCCATGGGAGGTGTAGCCGGTTTGATGGTGGGTCTCTACTATGGCCAGATCAATTTCACAATGGGCTGGGTCTACGGGCTGAAAGCTTTCACTGCGGCCATTTTAGGGGGGATAGGGAACATACCGGGAGCCATGGTGGGAGGCATCCTGCTGGGAGTTATTGAAGCGATGGGAGCGGCTTACCTTTCCATCGCCTGGAAGGATGCCATTGCCTTTTGTGTCCTGATCCTGATACTTATTTTTCGGCCGACCGGCCTTCTAGGTGAACGGGTTGCAGAAAAAGTATAACGGTAAGATCAATCCCAGAAACGCGGTTTACACTGCGGTTGCAGTCGTGCTGGCAATGCTGCCGGCTTTTCTCAATCCCTACTGGGTTGATGTCCTGAACAGCATCGGTATATATGCGATTTTGGCGCTGAGCTTGAACATCATCGTGGGGCACGCGGGACTCTTCAACCTCGGCCACGCAGCGTTTTATGCCATAGGCGCCTATACGGCAGCGATTATCAACACACGCTTTGGCGTTCCGGTCTTGTGGCTGCTGCCCCTTTGCGCCTTGACGGCGGGGCTGTTCGCCCTGATCGTTGCGCGTCCCATCATACACCTGCGCGGCGATTATTTGTGCATTGTCACCATCGGGGTAGGCGAAATCGTGCGCATTGCCCTTATCAATAACGTGTTCGGGATGACCGGTGGGGCAAACGGCATTTTTGGCATCGATCGACCGTCAGTGTTCGGTTACACCGTTCGATCTCCTTACCAGTTTTTTTATCTCATTTGGGCGTTTGCCGGTCTGACCATATTTTTGTTTCACCTGCTGGAATATTCCCGTTTCGGGCGCGCCCTCAATTATCTGCGAGAAGATGAAGTGGCGGCGGAAGGAAGCGGGATCAACACCGCTCACTATAAACTGGCCTGCTTTGTTGTGGGGGCCGCGTGGGCGGGCATGGTCGGAAATATCTATGCTGCAAAAATGACGATCATTTCACCCGAGTCTTACAGTTTTTGGGAATCCGTGCTGATGTTTACCATTGTCATCCTGGGAGGCTCCGGCAGCATCCCCGGCGTCCTGTTGGGGGCCTTTCTCATCATCGGGCTACCGGAAATTTTTCGCGAATTCGCCAACGCTCGGATGCTGATTTTCGGTGCCGCCATGGTGGTCATGATGATTTTTCGCACTCAGGGCATCCTTCCCAGTCGACCGCGTAGCTACAAGCTCAGCAAATTGAGGGCAGGGGAAGGGAGTCCATGAGTCTCCTGTCGATCAAGCGTCTCACCAAGAGTTTCGGAGGTCTGACCGCCGTCAACAACGTCTCTTTCGATGTGGAACCCGGCCAGATCGTTGGTTTGATTGGGCCCAACGGTGCGGGTAAAACCACAGTTTTTAATTTGATCACCGGGATCTATCGGCCCGACCAGGGAGAAATTCTCTTTGATCAACAGGCTGTATCCCGATTGCCTACGCATCGAACGATTTCCTTGGGAATCGCCAGGACCTTCCAAACCATTCGCTTGTTCCAAAATCTGTCTGTGCTGGAAAATGTGTTGTCGGGCCGACATTGCCTCATGAAATCAGGAGTCTTTTCTTCACTCCTGCACACTCCGCGGCAACGCAGAGAGGAACGTGCCGCACTGGTCAAGGTGCTCCAGTACTTGGAATTTGTCGGTTTAAGTGATCAGGCCGAGCAACTGGCCAAGAATCTTTCCTACGGAAATCAGCGCCTGCTGGAGATTGCCAGAGCTCTTGCCACCGAACCCAGATTGCTGATTCTTGACGAACCGGCAGGGGGCATGAACGAACAAGAGACATCCTCGCTGGTTGCTCTTATCACCAGGATGCGGGAAAATGGCATCACCATTTTGCTCATAGAACATGACATGAGCCTGGTCATGCGCGTTTGCGAAAATATAGTGGTATTGGAGTACGGCTCGAAGATTGCCGAAGGATCCCCGGAAGAGATCAAGCAGAACCGGCGGGTTATTGAAGCGTATCTGGGCACCGAGGATGAGGAATAGATGCTTCTGGAAATTGTCGACCTGAGAGTAAAATACGGCAGCATTGAAGTCCTCCATGGGATTAACCTGAAGGTGAGGGAAGGGGAGATCGTTACCATTCTGGGAGCAAATGGCGCCGGCAAGTCAACGACGCTTTTGGCCATAAGTGGATTGGTCAAAGCTTCCAGTGGAGCCGTGTATTTCGACAAGAATCCTCTGCACAAACTTCCCGCCCACAAAGTGGTGCAGCAGGGGATTGCTCAAGTTCCTGAAGGACGGCGCATGTTCGGCACTCTCACCGTGCAGGAGAATTTGAGTCTGGGAGCCTACACGTGTAAGGATTCGGCACAGATAAAAAGAACCAGGGAGTGGATTTACGAGATGCTTCCCGTTCTCGCCGAGCGGCGCAACCAGCTCGCTGGAACTCTCAGCGGAGGCGAACAACAGATGCTGGCAATCGGCCGGGCTCTCATGAGTCAACCCAAAATCCTGTTGTTGGATGAACCAAGCCTCGGGCTGGCACCCCTCCTGGTCAAAATGATCTTTCAGACATTGGAAGAAATCAATGAAACCGGGGTCACCATGGTTCTGGTGGAACAGAACGCCAGAGCGGCACTCAAGTTGGCCAATCGCGGCTACGTCATGGAAGTCGGCAACATTGTTCTGGAAGACGATTCCGCCAGCCTCATGTCCAATTCCGAAGTACAGGCGGCTTATTTTGGGGGTACTCCAGCTTAATCTCGGCTCGGCATCCCCCCTTGGCGCCCGCCAGAATGGATCACACGGTTCTTTTCCAGCGGTCCTTGACTTTTCTTGCTTCACGTTTCCATTGAGGCCCCTGCTTGTTTTTTTTCCCTTTCCGGGCCGTCGCTCGGACCGCGGCTTCTCCCACTGCCTCGCGAAAATGGTCCACACCGACTACAAACGACCCCGGCAATTCCTCTCTAAGTGTCTTTTGCGGCGTTCTATCCTTCTTTTTAGGGCGCGACCCGAGCAATTCTTCCTCGCCTACGGGAGGGAACCGCAGATGTTCCATCGGAACGGCCTCAAACAGGAACAGATCGTGACCGGCGCCACGAATCACGACATCGTCACCTGCAGCCTGCTGTGCCAGGATCTCCACAAGAAAGGAGTAGGGATCACGGCGCCTGCCGATCCTCAAGGCAAGATCCCTGTCGGCGCAGGCCGCCAAAAAAGAACGTCCGCTTGCCCGTAGTCCGTGTCTTGATGCAAAAGTGTAGTATTTCCGAGTGCATGCGTAGAAGAGCCTGGGCGGAATCTTGTGCGCAATGGAGTAAATGGGAACGGGAAACTGACTTCGCAAATGGAGTAGATTATCCTTAACGGTAAAAGGGAGTTCAATTTGCAGATGGTGGAGCTCGTGAATATGGCTTTGGCGCACAAAGCGCAATGCCGGATCTTCCTGAAGAGCCCAGTAGAATTCTTTCCACGGCATCGTGCCGTCGGCATCCCAAAAAAGTCCATATTCCGCCGGAGCGTGATAAGCAATGTAAGAAATTGTTTTTGCAAGAGTTTTTGGCAATAAGCGAGCCATAAATTGTCCTCAAGAGTCAACTTAACACATCGTTTATATTAATAAAATACTTTAAGTCAAAGGGCAACCGCAATGTTGTCGGGCTGGATCATGAAAACGATTTTGCCACCGTTGCTCAGCACAAGTCAGGTGTGCCCAGGACACCTATGACAGGTGGAATAACCGTGCGAGCAATGTCGCTCCTGGAGCCGCCGCCCAAAACCACTTCAACACGTCCGGTGCACAGTTCTTCGGCCATGCATCGCATCATTTTGGCAATGGGCAGGTACGCCTTGAGGCTCAGACCCAAATCACCGTAATCTCCCTGGTGCGTATCGAAACCAAAATACCAAAAAAGCATCTCCGCTTTGAAATCCTGCACGCGCGATTGAAATGCCTGAACAGCCGTCTGAGCATAGAGCTCGTCGATATCGGTCTCACTGGATACGGGACTGGATGAAAACCAGCGAAATCTTCCCGGAGCGGGCACGTCCACCTTAGTGCCATCGGCAGATTCGTAGCTCGAAGAGCACATGCACACGTGTAGCACATCGGCATCATTTTTGAGCAAATCACGCGTTCCATCACCATGATGGGCGTCGCTGTCCAAAATGGCAAATCGTTTTACGCCATAGCGTTCGCGCAGCACATGGATGGCAATCACCACATCGTTGAAGCAGCAGTACCCGCCAAAGAAGTCTCGTCCTGAGTGGTGTCCGCCGGCACCGATGAAAGCAAAAGCGTTGCGGATTTCTCCTTGAACGATTTTTTCTGCAGCAAGCACAACGCCACCCACCGAATGCCAACCGGTGGCACACAACGGGTCCAGTTTGACCTGGCGGAGCAATTCCGCGGTGTGCACTTTGAGTATGAGTTCCTCATCGATGGGCGGAGATTCATACAGATGATACCGATCATCAGCGAGTAATGGATTGAGGGCATGAGGAAAGTGTTGCAGGCGGGATCCCTGTGTGAGGTAGCTGCGGCGGCTGAAGCTCGGGTGGTAAAAGATGCCGGTGTGATACTTGTGTTGTAAGGGTTTGTTGTCGATTTGGCTCATCGTGACATCGCCTCCTGGAGGAAAGTTCCATCGTGCCGCTTTAGTTTACATAATATATATTATCAGACTTCAATCGCACCTCGCCAAAACCACACCACGAAACTTTTTACTTGACTAGCAAAGCGTTTTTGACTACATATCAATGCGCAACCGAGCGGGAATAACTCAGCGGTAGAGTGCAACCTTGCCAAGGTTGAAGTCGCGGGTTCAAATCCCGTTTCCCGCTCCACCGTCAATCAGGGGTGGTTCCAGCCACCCTTTTTTTATGACTGATCTCTGCTCCGTCCGCCTCAACTCAAAACGATGACGAACAAAGAAACGCCACCCACAACAAAAATCGCCACCAGAAGGCGTTCTTCCAGGGAGATCCTCAAGAACCTCTATGAGCAGTTCACGTCCAAGGATCAGGTGCTCATCACCATCGACCCGGACCCCGATTCCATCGGCGCCGCACTCGGCCTTAAACGACTCTTGTGGCACAAAGTGCAGTCTACTACCATCGGGCTCATTCGGCCAATGAAAAGGCTCAATAACCTCACCTTGATAAGGTTGCTCAGGGTCCCCCTGGTGGTGCTCGACGACGACAACATCAATGAATACAAGAGTGATACCACCAAGTACGTGATTGTCGACGGTCAGCCCAACCATAATGAGGCTTTTTCTCAGTTTGACTATTCAGTCGTCATCGATCACCATCCCCTGACCCCGTCGGCGGCAGATGCGCCGTTTGTGGATATTCGCCCCGATTATGGTGCAACCGCCACCATGTTGACCGAATACTTGAAAGCTGCTCAGATTAAACCTTCACAGTCCCTGGCCACCGCTCTGCTTTACGGCATCAAGACGGATACGCGTAACTTTGAGCGGCATACGACTGCCCGGGACATTGAAGCATTTCGCTATCTGTATAGTCTGGCCAATCATAACATCTTGATCAAGGTAGAAATATCAGACCTGTCCCTGCGCGATCTGAAATTCTTCCAGAAAGCAATTGAACGCAAACATGTCGTCAAAGAACGCATTTTTGCCCATATTGACGAGGTGCCCACGGCAGACATCCTGGTTCTGATTGCCGAATTTTTCCTCAAAGTGCATGACATTTCCTGGAGCATCATTTCTGGAATCCAGGACCAAAATCTCGTGGTCATCATCCGCAATGATGGCTATCGCAAGGATGCCGGTAAAGCCATTAAGAAGGCATTCAAGAACCTGGATTGTTCAGCGGGCGGACACAAAGCCATGGCCAGAGCCGAAATACCTATGGAGGCCCTGTCCGAAGTCCTTCCCCGGTGCAATTCGACGGCGATTGAAAGATACATTCGCAAACGACTCTCGCCCTTTTCCTGATCAGCAGCAATGAAAAAAGTCGCAATGTTCACCGATGGAGCATGTTCGGGTAATCCTGGTCCGGGTGGCTGGGGAACCATTCTTCGCTACAAGACCGTAGAAAAAGAACTGTCCGGCTTCTCCCCTTCCACTACCAACAATCGCATGGAGCTCACGGCGGTCGTTGAAGGACTGAGAGCATTGAAGCAACCCTGCCGTTTAGACATTTATACCGATTCACGCTACCTGAGAGACGGAATCACCAGCTGGATACACACATGGAAGAAGAACGGATGGCAGACCAGCAACAAGTTGCCGGTGAAAAATAAAGACTTGTGGGAAGCTCTTGACAAAGAAGCGCAGAGGCATTCCATCGTGTGGCATTGGATCAAGGGGCATGCGGGACATCCAGAAAATGAACGGGCAGACCGCCTGGCCCGCGCAGCAATCGCCTCGCAGGGTCGCTAGTGCCCCGTATTGAAGAGCGATTGCCGGTTATCGGTGCGCTCCGCCGTGCACCGTGTAATCCCCGTTATCCTTGACCGATAGTGTGGTTTGGCGTGCGTGTCATACCATTTCGCTATGCCGAATACCGTGACCATGCATAAAACACCGCATAGTACCGCTCCCATGGATTCATCCAGGGCTATGGAAGGAGCCAGCTTGCTGCCGAGGATCGTCCCCGTCAAAAGTGCCAATACGGGAAGGATATAGACGATAAAGGTCGCTTTGAGCAAGGATCGCGCCGGAACGCTGATTTGAACCCAGTCCCCCGTCTGTGCATGCATCTCGTTGGTGACTTCCACGAGCATTTCGTCATGCTCGGAGGAACCGCAGGTTACCCGTGAATGGCAGCCGGCACATGCGGATGATCGGTGCACAAGAACCAATGCCGTGGATGGGCCAACTTCCTGAACCAAGCCCTCTTCTGTGATCATGGATGAGGCCCCGTCGATCGAACAGAATGCATTTCAAGCCGCGGGCGGCCAATCTATGGAAAATCTCCGCTGCTGGGGAGCAATGATCAACCCCCTGACCCCGTTCTCTCTCATTGATTGCAAAAACTTTGTCCCCTCGACTGTTCCCATGACAAAAGCGCTGGTGGAGAGAGCATCGGCGGTCATCGCATCGGGTGCCATGACGGAGACGCTTGTAAGCCCGACAGCGGGCAAGCCGCGTTCCGGCGAAATGATGTGGTGATAGAGCCTTTCCTGATCGAAGTAGACTTCATAGTTTCCAGAGGTGGCCACAGCTCCGCTGATCATCCTTATGCTCTGCAGACACTTGTCCTTATTGAGCGGATCCTGCACCCCTATGATCCACGGCGTGCCGTTGCCCTTCGGGCCCAGAACACGAATATCTCCACCGGCATTGATCATGGCATGCCGGATCCCGGCAGAACGAACGACATCCATGGTTCGGTCTACCACATATCCTTTGGCGATGCCGTCCAGGGTGATTTCCATCCGGTCTTGCCGGAAGGATACTTCATGGGTTGCCAAATGCAGGTTTTGACTCCCGACGTAATGCATGGCTTCTTTTACCAGTGCCTCATCAGGAGGCCTGTGAGTCTTTTCGAAACTGGCCCGGTAAAGATCCAGTACGGGCTTTATGGTGACATCGAAAGCGCCTGCGGTGGCCGTGTGAAATCGGAGGGATGAATGGATCACCGCATGCAACTCCGGGGGAAGGTCTCTCAGGTTGCCGGTGCGATTGAGGAACCCGACGGGTGTTGAATCATCGTGGCAATTGAGAATGCCGATGACTCGGCTCATTTCTTCAAAAGCTTTTTCCATGGCCGCTTGCGCGCGTTCCTTGGAAGGATCAAACATGGTCAGATTGACGAATGTGCCCATGCACATACGGCTGCCCGTAACCTGATAGAATTCTCTATTGAAACGTGCAGCGGCGGCACCCAGGGGGGAGCCCAGCGTCTTGGCACCAACAGCCAGCCAGGCCGAGATCGCCACGAAGTGTCTGCGTGTCATATCCTGCTTTGCCTCACCCGGATCTTGACTCATCCATTAACCTCCTGGAAAAGGCTAACCAAACATGATAACTTTGTGTTGTACGTAATTGCAAAAGTTCAAATCGTTTATCGGCATGAGTTTTTTTACTTGAAAAGCCAGGGAGTGTCAAACTCCCAGTGTTGCTCAAATAGCCTTTAAGCCACAGACGAGAGAGTCATATCTTAGAATCTCGATGCAACCCATGTCGGCTGGCTGATTTGGATGGTATCAGGATGATTTATGATAAGCCCTGAAGATTCTGCCGAATCGGATGAAATAGTGCTTTACATGCTGCACTGCGGACTGGATGGTAGGATTTTGCAGAAAGTATGCCGTCAATACGATTTAAACATCCGCATTCACCAGTTTCCCCGCGAGGAATTATTTTCCTATCACATGCACACCAGGCGCAAGACTCCTGATCTCATCCTCATCCGTGGGCATTTCATCCCGCTGGTCCATGAACTCGATCACAACCGTGATATTCCATATGTGGTAGTGTCGTCCAAACTCAAATACGGCAATGGACAACCGGTATTTATCCATGCTGACAAGGGTTATAAAGATTCGCAAGACACATTGGCCATATATCATTCCCTGGCCCGGACTATCAAAAAGATGGTGGAAGCGCGGCTGGGTGGTCACCAGACGGAACGGGATGAAGGAACTCCCGGCGGTCCTCAAGGATAGGTGAAAAGTGTTAAAGATCATATATCATGAAGACTATTTGACCGATTATTTCACCTCGTTGGCTGAAAACCCGCTTCGAATTTCCATCATATACAATAAGCTCAAGGACTACTACGCAACCGTGGAGCCGGAAAAGGCCTCCAAGGAAAGCATTCTGCGAGTTCATTCGCAAGAGCATTTGGAGAAGGTCCAGCAGGAAAGCATGGAAACCTATCAGACCGCCATGCTGGCGGCCGGAGGGGCGTTATGTTCGGCTCACCTGGCCTGCCAGGGTCAACCGAGCTTTGCGATCATCCGACCGCCGGGACATCACGCCGGGAGATCTCGATACGGGGGCTTCTGTTTTTTTAACAACATCGCAGTGGCCGTAGCGGAGCTCCTGGAAACCGGCCTCATCCGTAAAGCGGTCATTGTGGACATAGACATGCACCGGGGCGACGGTACCCAAGACATTTTTGCGGAGACCTCGTCGGTTTGCGTCATCGATGTTTGGTCGAGGCAGCGTGAAGCTTACCTGGAACTTCTGCAGGATGAACTAGACCGTGTTGAGGAGGCAGACATCATCGCTGTTTCGGCAGGTTTTGATTTGTATGTAGAAGATTGGGGGGGACTGCTGGAATCATCCGACTTTCACCGGATCGGCTGCGCCATCCATGAAACGGCTCATGCCAAAGCCCGGGGACGATATTTTTCGCTGCTCGAGGGAGGATATTTTCTCAACGACCTTGGCAAAAACGTCTTGGCTTTTTGCCAAGGTCTGGAAGGAAAAAAAGGCGAATCAGATGCCGTTTAGAGCGGTTTGGTGACGGTTTTGTTTAATCTCTCTGGCCCTTCTTATTACCGGAGAGATCCATATGCGACTGAATTTTGCCCCGTAGGATTCCTGCATTTTTTCCAATTCACAGATATTCCCCTCAAGTGCCAGAATAGTCCACTCCAGCTCGACCAGAGCCCCGTTGGCTTGGCTGTTGGATTTCAATCGCTGATAGGCGGTTTTGATCGACGGCAGGTGCTTTTCGCGCGCTGCATAGCGCAAGGCTTTAGCGGCGGCCCTAAAAACTTCGCTATGGGAATCCTGCAGCATCTCAATGAGACTTTCGACCCACGGAGAAGCGGATTCATGAGCAAAAGCCCCGACCGCTGCCGCTCTAACATTCAAATCCGGATCCCCGGTCAAAGCGAAAAGCCTGCGGAATGTCAGCTCGTCAGGCTGGCTCGCCAGCACTTTTACCGCCTTCAGGCGGACTTCGGAGCTTGTGTCCTGCAGAAGTTCGAAGAGTATGGCACGCAGCGATTCGACTTCGGTTCGTCCAGCCAGCTGCTCGGCCGTGAGCTGTCGGACAGAAAAGTCCTGATCTCGGGCAAGCTTTTGGATGATGTTCGCGTCCGGCTGGTCTTCAGCTGCAAAATAAAAGCGCGCTGCCAGTCGTCTGCGGCTGGGTTCCCCATCATTCAGATACAGTTCAATTCGATTGCCAAGGGTCTCCCTGATCAAAGCGGCGAGCTTTTGAGAGGTCGGAAAGCGTACCGAGAACAAAGCTTTTTCCATGGCACTCAACATCCTGTCGCCACCTCCGGGGAGATTCTCCAAACAGACTTCCACTGCAGTTTCGAAGAGCTCCTCTCCACATCTCATCTGCCCCAGGCACTTGAAGGCCTTCAAGAGGACAGCGGGGCGTTTGCTCTTGAGTAGTGCCCGAACGAAGTGGAGCTTCACCTGCTGCTCTTCTTCAGTCCTGTTTTTCAAGCGGGAATAGAGAAGCTCTTCCTCAGGGGCTGCCTCGACCACACACAATGCATTGCCTCTGGGCGGTGCCAACAGGCCGTCAATGAGAACAAAAGGAAGTAGATTGGGGTGGAGGGACTTAAAGATATGGCACTCCACAACCCTGCTCGCAGGCGACGTCGAGTCTCCGGCTGCCATGGTGGGGATAGCCATGCTGTGGGAAAATGCAAAGGAGTGCTTGTCTTTCCACCCGTGAGTGATGAATAAAGGTTCGACGTATTTCCAATCCCTCAGAATATTGAGCGCTTTATTCCACTGCTCCGATTGTTCCGAAAGGATGAGCGGTGGCCTAGATTTGAACGAGACAAGTTCTTGAACAATCTGGTTGCTTGACAAGACGACGACGTCGCCGCCGTCGGCATGCAAGTGATAGAATATCAACCCAAATCCAAGGCCCTTAAATACTTCGGATTCAAATGTAGATTTGACCTCTTCGATATAGGCGAGGACATTACCCAGCACTTTGTCGGGATTTCCAAGGAAGCTTTTCTGGTCGATTCTTGCATTGATCATAAACAATCTTTCCTTCATGGCTTGCACAGGGTCGCCGTGCTGATCACAGCAGCCAGAACCCTTGCCGGCCTTTTAGCAACATTGATTTGCGTGGGATGCAATAAGCCACAAATCGACCCACGGGCGTAGGGTCTAGAGTCAAATGGGGCTTCCCTGCGTGATGGCGCGGGAGATGACGGCGGATCTCTGGTTGCCGAAGATTTTGCCGGGATATAAAAACACCTCTCGCAGGAACTGCAAAGAGGCAAAGTACCGTTTGTCATGCCTTTGACCTCATGGCTCCCTTGCGGGCTGGCGTTGGCACCTTCCAAAAATACAACTTCCGGAAAAGGTTGCCGGGCGGTCGCAGGGCCAGTTCCCTCTCGCCTCTCTCCATGACTATATTGTTTTATCAGCTAAGCATATTTGTTTTCAGAAGTCACGAATTTTTTGGTGAAATTTTTAATCCTTGTCGAACAGGTCTGCTCCTGTGCCGTAGAAAATGTTACTGGCAAAGATAAGCTGAACATCCTCAGTAACATCCCAAACGCCGCGCGGCTGAAGAATCCCGGGGGGATCGGCCATGTTGTTGATAATGGTGAAAAAGACGTTGAACAGAGGAAGGTATTGAGAATGCTGAAGGCGACTACCACCAGAATGATATAGAAAATGAATCCGCTCACCAGGTCCATTTTGATGGCCTGGACCAAACCCGGCATCAATTCCTTCCAGTCAAGCACAACCAGATTGGCATGGTCGTGCATGTCGCTTAGCTTTGCTGCTACCTCTTGCTTAATCTCCGGTACGGCCTCCAGTGATTCGTCCACAATGACCGCCTCGTGAACGGAGCCGCTCATGCTGTACACATCCTGAAAAAACTTGAGCGGGATATGGACCATGCTGCGATCGTACTCGTCCTGGCCCGAGCTGAAAATCCCCTTCACCTCAACCACGGTCGCCGCTATAGAGCCGTCCCGCCCCTGACCCAGCAGAACCAGTTCATCGCCGAGACGCACCTGCAAATTCCTGGCAAGCAGCTCTCCAATTAGTGCATGATTGGTATCGGTTGAAGCCAGGTAATTTCCTTCGCGAGTGATTTTGGCAAGAATGGAGACGTTTGCTTCCTTGCCTTTCAGGCTTTTTCGCAAAACCCGCTGCACATTGTGCTCAGCACACGAAATTGTCCCCCGGATGGATTCAAGATCCTCCCGGGGTTTGGATAAGTTGAGAGCCCCGAACAATCCTCCTTGAGGCTTTTTGTTAATCGCAGCCCTTGGGGGATCAACCGGCAGAATCGAGGATTGCTCCGCAAATAAAAAGAGCGGTCATACGGACCGCCCTCAGGGATCATTTCTCTTGGGTTGTACAACTGTTATCTTGCCACTGCCCAAGGCTGAACCTGCATGGTTAGCCACCCGCAAAAGGCTGCGGAGATTTTGCGTCATCGATACAGTTTTTCAATTCATCCTGGGATGCGTTCTTAGGATCTTTCAAAGCACCCAGTTCACAAATAAATTCATTGCCTGCCTTGTCTTTGACCCAAACAAACGGGGTTCTGCCTTGCGGTGTCGTTACTTCGCTCATTGTTGCCTCCTAATCAGTTGATTCTTGGTTATTTTTCATCCAGCCTCAGTCCTTGACCACAAAATAAACACCACTGCCATTGGAACAACGATTGATTATTGCTGGATAAACACCAGGGAAATACTCGTAGCCCGGTGCACGGCAAACGCAACGCAAGCGGCAAGGCGTGGTAACCGGAAACGCTGGCATGGTGGGACCGCCGCAGTGTTGTTCTTAACAGCAGTGTGAGAGGTCACCTCTTAAGGAGGCCGAAAAGCATTTCAATCGTTGGGTGTGTTTCCGGATGGCAGGGTGATGCTCGGCATCTCGAGTAAAAAGGAATGAAGATTGGCCTTGCTGTTTTTCAGACCGAGTTTGTGCCGAATATTTTGCCTGTGAAATTCTATGGCGCGGATTGACAAGCCCAACATTACGGCAATTTCTTTGCTGTTCAGGCCGTTTCTGATAAGAGTTGCAATGCGTCGTTCACTGGGAGTCAATCCTACTGAACGGATTGTTAAGTCTCTGGCAAAGGAAGAACGGATGTCCAGTAAAGCATTTTCCAGTAATTTTAGGTGGTTTTGAATATCTGGCGGCAAGCTCATGGCGTTCATTTTTTGCACATAGGGCAACACACTTTCCTGAATGTTTAAAGCAATCTTTTCCTGCACTTCCCGCTTTTCCGTTTCGACCCGCTGCAGCACCTCTTTGAGTGCGGTATTGGCCCTTGCCAGTTCTTCCGCCTTCAAGTGCAATTGTTCCTCCTGCGCACGAATTCTCTCGTAGCTCGACTTCAACCCGGTAATATTGTCATGGCACACGACGGCACATACCTTTTGGTTCATGGAAGAGCGGGTCGCTTGAATGCGAAACCAACGCTTTTCTGTGGGCGAGTGGCAGGGGTAGTCCATGCTAAATTGCTTCATCTTCCCTCGGATGACGTTCTCTATTCCTTCAGCAATTTGGACCGCAATGGGAGCATCTGCGTCGGTGGCGGCATAGCAAATTTCCAGATAGTTGATACCGATCCAGCCAAACTCTTGGGACATGCCATTTTCAGCGGCGAATTGCTTCCATGCGCGATTGGTGAAAAGAATTGCGCCTGTTTCGTCCAGCAGGGCTATATGGGCTGAAAGAGCATCCAGAATCGCCTCCAGGGAAAACCCCCGTTTCTTGTCGGCAAGCTCGGCCAAGGCCTCTTGGAAATGGCTCAAGCAATCTCGGATGGCTTCCAATTCGAGCAATATTCTGTCTTGGGGGGAAGGTTTCCCGGCCGTCATGTTCTATGCAGCGCTTTCAATGGGTGAAGCCGATTCTGCAAACAATAATCGCTCTTGACTTTCACCTTATTTTCACCTTATTTTAAAAACCGTGAGATGGGCAAGTTTTCCATTGTAATCATACACAATAAACGCGGCAGAAACCAGTCGCAGGAGGATGGCGTCATGAGGCTCACACCGGCACAGGAAAGAGTCTATCGCTTTGTGCAGGACTACCTGCAACAGCACGGTTATTCCCCTTCTTACGAAGAAATCCGAACAAATTTGGGATTCCGATCCCTCAATGCCGTTTCCAAGCATCTCAAGCAACTGGAAAAACGTGGCTACCTGCAGAGTCCCTGGGGCAATCAAAAACGCGCTCTGGACTTGTTGCCGCTGCGCACAGGGGCCGCTTCCATTCCCTTTTTAGGGGTGGTTGCCGCCGGCACTCCCATCGAAGCGATCGAGGTTCCCGAATCGATTGAAGTGCCGGAAAGCTTGCTGGGGAGCGGCAACAATTTCGCCCTGAAGGTGCGGGGTGATTCCATGATAGACGAAGGAATCCGTGAGGGAGACATTTTAATCATCACCAAGCAGTCGCATGCGGAAAATGGGCAAACGATTGTGGCCTTGGTCGGTGGTGAAGCAACCGTCAAGAAATTTTATCCGCACGGCGAAGAAGTAGAACTGCGACCGGCAAACAGCCGCATGAAATCCCTGCGGGTGCCGGCCCGCGATGTGGAGATCGTGGGGACGGTGGTAGGGCTTTTGCGCCATTATCGACGGTCATGGCGTTAGACACGGCGGGGACTGAACAGGATGCGATGTTCGCAGAGATGGCAGGAATTGTAGTCTCTTAAATACATATAATGAGTAAAGCCATGGAGCGATGTATTGCCCATCTGGATGTTCCCGATTTTTATGTCACCCTCGAGGAGCTGCGCCGTCCCGAGTGGATAAAACGGCCATTGGCTCTGGCGGAAAATGGACCGCGGGCTGTCGTCCAGGGAGTGAATGGCATGGCGCGCAGGGAAGGCATTCGGGAAGGCATGCCGCTTAGCCGGGCACGACGCTTCTGCCGCAGGCTGGTGACCGTTGCCCCCGACTTGTCGTTCTACAGGACTCGGCACCAACATATCCTGGAAAGCCTCGGTTATTTTTCCCCTTTGGTCGAGGGAGCCCTTCCCGGACGCTATTTTGTCGATCTAACCGGTACTCGACGGCTCTGGGGACCTGCTCCGGATGTTGCCTGTCGCCTGGAACATAGACTGGCGGCGCAAAATGGTTTGCATGCGCGCATCGGACTGGCCGCCAACAAATTGATCAGTCAGGTGGCGGCAAACTGCATTCCACCAGGGGATTTAAGCTGTATTTTCCCGGGTGGGGAAACCTTTTTTTTTGCTCCCTTACCGGTCACCTTTCTTCCCGGCGTCGGTTTTAAAACGGCCTCCCGACTGGCCGATTTTAACATCCGGCGGATCGGTCAATTGGCTCATTTGCCGGCAAAATCCCTCTACCAGGTTTTCGGTGAGGCCGGTTCCAGGCTTCTGCGACTTGCCCGGGGCATCGATTCCACTCCCATACTTCCATTCCGGGAGACCCCCCGTTTGAAGGTGATCCACAACCTGGAGCGGGACGAAATCGATCGAGAACGCCTGGAAGCAATCCTGTTTCAACAGGTGGAAGAAGCCGGTTGGCTCCTCCGCCGACAGAATCGCTGCCCGGGGAAATTTTCTCTGGAGATCCGCCATGCCGATGGTAGAATTGTTAAAAGTCAGGCTTTCCTGCCGCGCGTTGCCGCGCATGTCGATTACCGATTATTTTCCTTCATCCTTCCGGTTTTCAAGCGGCTGATTCAGCGCCGCGTCGCCGTTCGCCGCATGGTTTTGGAATTTTATGAGTTTTCTGTGCCCCTTCGGCAGATGTCGCTTTTTCCTTGGGAAGAAGCTGCCACCCGCCGCACCGAAAAGCTGCAGCAAGCCATGGATCACATTCGCCGGCGTTTCGGTCGCCGGGCAATCGAGTGGGGCAAGACCCATGAGTGGTTTCAAGCGCAGATGAACGCCGGTCAACGTGGCTAAAAAGGGATGGGTTAAACGAGCGGCATACCAACAGAATAACAACGTACCGAATGCTTGTTTCCCTCCTCTGGATTCTTTCTATGCCGAGCTCCTTTGTTCACTTGCACGTGCATTCAAGCTACTCCCTGATGAGGGGGGTCAGTTCCCCTGAAACCCTTTGCAGGAAGGCAAAGGAAGTGGGGTTTGACACCTTTGCTTTGACCGACACCAATGGCTTTTACGGGTTGATCCATTTTTTGGAAGCCGCCCGCCGATACGGCATCCGTCCCATCCTAGGAGCCCACCTTCAAACCAAAACGGAAGAAGCCGTTATCCTGGCGAAAACTCCTCTGGGTTATGAATTCCTCTCAGATTTGATCACCCGCCGCCATTTGCAGGAAAGTTTTTCACTCATACACCAATTTCCCAATAACCGTCTCCATCTGGCTTTATTGAGCAGTGATCCGCATCTTCTCACGGCCTTAAGTTCTCATGCCGATTGCTGGATGGAAGTTGTGGCCGGACCTGCCAGTCGCAAGTCACTGAAAATCGCCAATAGTCTGAAGATCCCGCCGGTTGCGAGCAATGCCGTTTATTTTGCGCACCCCGATGATTACTCTCTGCACCGTCTGGTTCGGGCGATTGATCTCAATCGCACCCTGAGCGACCTTCCTTCGAACGAAGTGGTTGAACCGCAGCGCTGGTTCAAGACGACTCAGCAAATGATCCGGCATTTTCCCAGCAGTTGGGAAGCGCTGGCCAACAGTGTCAAATTGGCCCGGCAATGCCACACGGCATGGGATCACTCACGGACCGTCTTCCCTTACTATCGGGATCGACAAGACGATCATTTTTCACTTTTGCTGAACCAATGCCGCGACGGAATTCGCTGGCGCTACGGGCGCACCAACGAGACCATTGAAAGGCGTCTTGCGGAAGAGCTCGATTTGATCGTTGCCAAAGGCTATGTGGATTATTTTTTGGTAGTGGCCGACATTGTCCGACGCCGTCCCATTCATTGCGGGCGAGGAAGCGCTGCAGCCAGCCTGGTGAGCTATTTGTTGGGAATAACCCACGTAGATCCCATCCGCCACAATCTTTTATTCGGCCGATTTCTAAATCCCCAGCGGCGGGACCACCCCGATATCGATGTCGATTTTCCGTGGGATGAGCGCGACGATTTGTTCGATGAGCTACTCAGCCATTACGGTCCACAGAGAATGGCTTCGGTCGCCAATCATGTCGGATTCGGCGGACGGGCGGCTGTGCGGGAAGTAGCCAAGGTGTACGGAATTCCGGCGGGCGAAATTAAAGAAGTGACCCGGCGCATGGGCTCTTGGACTCATCCCGGGCGCATCCGGGAGCGCGTGGAGAGTCACCCTAAATTCCGTGCTTTTGCTCTCGATCCGCCGTGGCCGGAAATTCTTGCTCTGGCAACCCGCCTGGAATCCATTCCCAGGCATCTTGCGGTGCATTGCGGCGGGGTTATCCTGGTTCCCGATCGCGTTACCCGCTACGTTCCCGTAGAACGCAGTGCCAAGGGGAACAATATCATTCAATGGGAAAAAGATCAGACGGAACAAGCGGGGCTGGTAAAAATCGATCTATTGGGCAATCGCTCTCTGGCCGTTATTCGAGATACGCTGGCTGCGGTTCAAAGAAACACCGGAAGAGTGCTGGATTACGCTTCCTTAAATCCCCTCGATGACCCCGCAACGTTGGAATTAATCCGCCGTGGCGACACCATGGGAGTGTTCTACGTGGAATCTCCGGCCATGCGGCAGCTGCAGCAAAAAACTCGACGCGGCGACTTTGAGCACCTGGTCATCCATTCGTCCATTATTCGTCCGGCCGCCAATCGCTACATTCAAGAATACATCCGCCGCCTGCATGGAGTTCCTTATCAGCCCCTGCATCCGGATCTGCGGGAAACTCTGGCGGAAACCTACGGCATCCTGGTTTACCAGGAACAGGTGGTCCAGGCAGCCATGATTCTGGCAGGATTTGACTGGGCGGAAGCGGACGGACTGCGTAAGGTGCTCAGCAAGAAAAGCACTCAACAACTCTCCCATTATCACCAATGCTTTCGTGACGGATGCCTCAGGAGGGGCGTCTCCAAAGAGGTGGTCGACAGCATCTGGGAGATGTTCACCTCCTTTGCCGGATATTCCTTTTGTAAACCTCATTCGGCATCGTATGCTCTGGTGAGCTTCAAAGCCGCTTATCTCAAGGCGCATTATCCGGCGGAATTCATGGCGGCAGTGATCAGCAACGGCGGAGGATATTACAGCACATTCGCCTACGTTTCCGAAGCGCGTCGTATGGGAATAACGGTTTTGGGACCGGATATCAATCAAAGCGAGTGGACCTATGGGGGGCGAGAACAAACCATTCGAGTCGGATTCCAGCAGTTGCAAAATGTTCATCGCGGCGCCCTGGAAGACATTTTATGCGAAAGGGAGAGGAACGGACCGTTCGAGTCTCTGGAAGATTTTTTGCTGCGTGTCGCCCTTTCCCCCGCCGATGCTCCTGTTCTGGTAAAAAGCGGCGTACTGGATTGTCTCGCTGGAACGTTCAATCGCCCCCAGATTCTCTGGCTGGTTGAAGCGAGGCTCAATTCCCATGGGCGTAGCAGCCGTTCGAGCATGGCCGACAAGCCCTGCCAACTGAACCTGTTCGGCCGGCGTGGCAAAATCCGGGTTCCTTCCCTGCCGGATCTGACTGCGCAGCAAAAATGGCGGCAAGAAATTGAAACTCTTGGATTTGTGTTGTCGGTGCATCCTCTGCAAACGTTGAAACCAGCCATTCGTGCCTTTCCCTGCCCGATTGTGCCTGCATCAGATCTGGCACAACACATTGGGCAAAAGGTCTGGATGCTGGGCTGGCCGATTACCCGTAAAGAAGTGGTAACAAAGGAAGGAGAGCCGATGGAATTTGTTTCCTTCGAGGATCAGACGGCGATTTATGAGGCCGTTTTTTTCCCTGACACCTTCAGGCGCTTTTGCCAGGATCTGGACCACAACAGAGCCTATCTGCTGCATGGTAGGGTGGAAAATGAATTCGATGCGGTGAGCTTAACGGTGAGCCAACTTCGTCGGATTGCTTTGAACGGTGAGCAGCCCAATCCACTAAAAAATCAACCTTCCATTTCGCCTCCTGTCAGGCTGTAAGCCTTGAGGGCACCGTCCAGCAGCAGGAAAGAATGCAGCTGGATGGAGATGATGGCTGCGTCCGGGTGGTCTGCCAGTTCCTTCAAATGAGGATGCCGGATGACAATCTGACGCAAAATCTCGTCGCGTTCCTTTGGGTCCACCGTAACGCTGCACGTTCCTGAGATGGTCAGAGCCTGAATTCGAGACCTCTGGTCGGGTTCCACTTGGGTGCGGGTATCAATGAGCAGACTCACTTGAGGATTGGCGGTTAAATTCCGGTACTTTTGCGTATGCCGACGCGTCACCATGTAAATGCCATCTGCCCGTTCATTCGTCAGATAGGCCATGAGTGAACAGTGCGGTCTATGGTCATGGCAAGTTGCCAAAACACACATGTTATTTTCTTGAACCAGCTTTCTGATCGTTTCTCTCATCCCGGCAGTGCCTTCCTCTCCCCTACCCGTCCACACGCGTCATCTTGACCGGGTTGTCGAGCCCGCGAATGGTGTAATACACATCGTTTCCTTCAACGAATATCCTTACCCCGTATTTCCTCGGTTCGCCATAGATGGTAGCGCCGTTGATGGTCCATGCGACCCAATCCATCTTCTTTTTTCTTCCACTGCGCCATGTGCGCTGTTGGTAAAGAGCATATTTGTCGGCGTGTTTCACCAGGGTGTACTTGAAGTAATTGTCATCTTTCTTATATCTTAGAAAGGAGCATTCCCAGGTTCCCATGAGCAAAGGGTGCGGCTGCTGGACAACTTTGCAGAAAACGCTCGGTGTTCCGCTCTGATCCGTCAATTGGGCACCCTGTTTCAACGAGCACCCCACCAAAACAAACAAAACCGTTATGAAAAAAGCACTGAGTTTTTTCACTTCATTCTCCAACCGCTTCACTTAATTTTTGTACGGCCTGCTCGAGTTCTGAGAAAAGATCAAGGGAGAGAGTCAAACCCTTTTTCGATGGGTGGAATTCTCCGTCGTCCCCCTTATAATAGATACGCAGATCCACGTATTGCTTGCCTTTGAAAACCGTGATGGAAGCCCGAACTTCCTCCAGTGGGTTTTTCGGAAAAGTATACACTACCTGGGCGTCTTTACTCATAAATTCATTCCCTGCATGCTATGCTTACACCAATTTGATAGGTTCGACTACTTACAAGACGGGAGCATCAAATGATGCTCCCGTCTTGTTGATTGTTTTCGAAGGAAAAGCTTTGCTCCGATTGGGTTGTTTTATTCGCTGTCCATTTGGGCATCCATGAGCCGGCGCGAGGATACTTCGTCGGTGGCATAATCGGGCAGCAGAATCGGGGCTATCAGCGGATTGGTGATACCGGCCTCCGCCAGCTCCTTTTCAAATTTGTTCACGTGATCCAGCGTCAGCTTCTTCAGCTCAACCCCGTTGGACGCGTAATTAGCGGCGCTCACTCCGGCCCGACGGCCAAAAGTGATAATGTCTTGCAGGCTGTTGCCCATCAACCGGTTTTCCCCGTGTATTCCTCCAACAGTTTCACCCGCTGCAAACAGTCCCGGGATAGCCGTTGCCGCTGCCGAATTGATAGCAATCCCGCCGTTTTGATAATGCAGGGTCGGGTAGACCAGCATGGGTTCCTTGCTGATGTCGATCCCGTGGCGATCGAATTGGATAAATTTGGCCGGCAGTTCCTTGCGCACGGTGCCTTCTCCATGAAGCAGGTCAATCATCGGCGAATCCAGCCACAAACCAAAACGGCCGGTGGGCGTTATCACCGCTTTGTTCTTTTCGACAGCCTCCTTGATCAGTTCCGCAGACTCAACATCGCGCGGTTCCAGGGGGAAGCAGAACTGCTCGCCATCGATGTTCAATACATGCGCACCGAGACCACGCACTTTTTCGGTGATCAACAATCCCACATTCTGTTCCGGATACGCCACTCCCGTTGGATGGTACTGTGTCGAATAAAGAAAGTTGGTGCCCACTCCAACGCGGTAGGCCATGACCACTCCGTCCATGGTGGCGCCATAATGGTTGGTTGTGGCAAAGCCCTTGATATGGAGACGGCCGAATCCACCCGTGGCCAGGATAACCGCTCTGGCGCGGGCCACAAAAAATTCACGGGTTTCCATATTGTACAGGACGGCACCGGCGCATTTGCCTTCTTCATCCAAAAGCAGTTCGACCGCCGGGCAGAATTCCAATGTGGTAATGAGATCGCGCCGGTTGCGCGCTTCGTCACGCAGGACGCGCATGATCTCGGCGCCGGTCATATCACCGGCAGAGTGCATGCGTTTGCGCGATGATCCGCCGAAGTGACGCACATCGAGCCGGCCGTCTGGAAGTTTGTTGAACATCATTCCCAGGGATTCCAGCCAGGCGATGGACAGGGGAGCATCATGTGACAGAGCCGCAACCAGGTCGGGTTGGTTGGTGAAATGTCCTCCACCGATCGTATCCAGGTAGTGGTAAAAGGGCGAATCGCATTCCTGCGAGGCTGCCTGGATCCCTCCCTCGGCCATCATCGTGTTGGCGTCGCCGTGGCGCAGTTTGGTGGTCATGATGACGTTCAGGCCGGCTTGTGAAGCCATCAATGCGGCAGATGTTCCGGCGCCGCCGCCGCCAATGATCAACACATCGGTGTCGAAATCGACCTTGCTGAGATCGATTCGTTCGGGTCTCAGCATCGATCTTGATTCCAGCATGCCGGCAACCTCCTCGGGAAAAGCCTGGCCCTTATTCGGTCCCACTCTCACCGGACGGCGCCCTTCCTGCTGATAGTCCGGGTGAAACTTGTTGAGCACCACTTCGCGCTCTTCCAGGCTTAAAGCCGGATAATGCTCTCCACGCCGAGCCCTTTCGACCCGCTCGGGCCTGCTGGCCTCCACTCGCTTAATCAGTTCTTTCATCTCGGGAGTATAACCCATGATCTTCTCCTCATGTCCTCAGTTCAGTACGTACGCTGGGCTTGGTCCGAACCTTCCGGTCCGGTGGTTGTCAATGTTCGTCGACGGAGCCGTTGGGACAGCCCCGAGGCTCCCCCTATTTCACTAGAGATATTGCGTATCCTGCGGCATCCAGGTGCCCAGCGGCGCCAGATCCGGTTCGCGTTCTCGTTCCTTGTAGAGCTTTGCCAACTCGTCCTTGCTCATTTCGGTGAGCTTGCCCAGGATCTCGTCGTATTTGCCGGATTCAATCTCTGCCACACGCTTGGCCAAATGATCCGCATGCGGCTGGATATACTTTCCGTATATACGCCGAGCCAGCTGAGCAATGTGATACTGGGGAAGTTCGCCCATACAGCGGCTGGCACAAAGGCCGCACTGGATACAGTCAAACGACAGTTTGGCCGCCTTGGCAATGTCTCCCTGCTTTAGAGCCGAGATGTAATCCAGCACCTGAACACCCATGGGACATGCCTTTGTGCAATTATTGCAAGCGACACAGCGAAACAACTCCGGATAGAGGGCGAAGATGGCTTCAGCGGTGGGTTCAATCTCATCCAGACTGTAGCCGGCGCGATTAGCAGGATAAAAGGGAATCTGCGCCAGGTACATGTTCGGTTCAACGACAGTTTGGCATGCGAGGCCAAAGTGCAGTTTGTAATCTCCTTCCTTGCGGTATACGGTAGGACACGCGCCGCAGATTCCTCCGCGACATCCGCACCCCCTGAGGAACTTGAAACCGGCAAATTCCATGGCTTTCATGATGGTCAGAGTTTCCGGAACCTCATACTTCTTACCCATGACATAGATGGGTATCGTCTTGGCTCCCTCGGGGAGAATAGCCCGGTCTCCTGTGGCTACCTGTTGCGCTGGAGTACTTTTCGCTGGAGCTGTTTGTGCATCTGACATGTTCATCTCTCCTTAACAATGTGCAACTGTTACGCTTAATATGGGTAATCCTGTATGAAGGGTACTGTATCCAAAGCAATGATTTGATCCATGCGATCCCGTCGAACGGAGACAGCCATCGATGCCTTGCGGCCAAAAAAATTTCAGGTCAGAATCGCTTGATCGCACGATGGGAGGCTTTTGGATTTCAAAAGCTCCGCCGAAATTTTGTCGTTCAGGTCAAAGCGGCAAACCTCGCCACCCAGTCCAAGGGCAATGGCCAAAAGTTGGGTGAAGTAATAGGTGGGCACTTCCTGCGACAACATGTTTTTCTGCAGCAAATCCCCCTGTTTCTTGGACAGATTGAACTCACACAGCGGACAACTGAGCACTAGCGCTTCAGCTCCAGAGTTTATACCTCCTTCGAGTATCGTGGCGGCAACCGTTTCGGCCGCCTCAGGATTCGCCAGAATTTGATAGGAGCCGCAGCACAGCGTCGAGGCTGCAAAATCGATCACCCTGGCACCCAGCACTTCCAAAAACTCCCTGAAAATTTTAGGATGGCCCGGTGGTTCGATGGAGACATTCTTCGGGCGCAACAGAGTGCACCCGTAATAAGGGGCGAGCTTCAGTCCCTCCAACGGGACCTTGATCTTGCTGCGAAGCTTGTCCCAGCCGACCTCGTCGCGCAGGAAATTGAGGAAATGTACCACCTCCACTTCACCGTGGTAGTCTTTTTCCTCGTCCATGAAGTCGTTGATCGTCTTCCGCTTGACTTCGTCGTCGCGCATCAGCAGATTGGCACGCGCCAGAGTGTTGTAGCACATGGAACAAAGGGTCACCACCTTGTCGCTTCCTCTTTCCATGGCGCGGATCAGGTCGCGTACCGGTGCCACATGGTGAATCAAATCGTCGTCGGCAAGCGAGTGGACGGCACCGCAGCAGTTCCATCTCGGCAGCTCCTCGAAATCAACCTCCAGTGCCGCCATTGAGGCGAGTGCAGCATCCTCCAAATTTTTTGCCTTAGTCTTCAGTGTACATCCCGGGTAGTAGCTTATCTTCATGATACTCCTCAACTCGTCATTTTTCTGAAACAGCTTACCATCGCGATCTGGGGCATTTCCTTAACGGTCTCAGAAGGCAGCTTGGATGGTTCCACATAGTTGACATTTTTCCTGAGAGAAAGCTGTCTCAGGGCTTCCATGACCTTGGCCAGGTCAATACCGCGGGGGCATGTCACCGAGCAGCTGTGGCAGGAAGCGCACGTCCAAAAAGTCTTGCTCTCGGCAACCTCATTCTCCAACCCGAACTGTGCCATGCGCATGATCTTGCGGGGTAGAGTCGCCAATTGACCCGACATTGGGCAAGCTCCTCCGCAGGTTCCACACTGAAAGCATTTGTGAATATTTTGCCCGCTTAGCTTCTTGACCTTTTCAATAAAGTCGCTCTTGATCGTCTTTTCTGAGATAGTGATCGGCATGTCTTTCCTCTTCTTCCATAAGGTTTGTGCGAAGATCTATGCTAAAAGCTCTTTTTTATAACATTTGAGCATACAAAAGGCCAAGTTAGGAACGGCTATTCATTGTATCCAGGGACTGTTCCTTGGTGGCTATTGGGGACCACCCGGCACCGTTCAAACCGATTTCATTTTGCCCCCGTTCGGCTGTGCTGCGTTTCGCCGGCACGATGGCCGGGCGCAACGAGTCCATTCGCGATAGATCTCCTTTCTTCGGGCAGGAACTTGACAGAGTGGGCTGCAATGAAGAATGGTCTGAAATTTCTGGGATGGAGAGCAAGAGCGACCGATTGCCGCGCTCCCTTGCCCTTTGAAACTTCCCTTGGAATGAGCGCGCCTTTCGTTGGGTTTGCCTTCGGCAAACCCAACGAAAGGCCAAACAGGTTCTGGCAAATAAACTGGCAAAAACCGCGTTAACGGTGTTGGATTGGCTATTTAAACCGAGCATTAAACCGGATCATCCTGTTCGAATCGGATCTTGCACGCGTATGAACTGCAGGGACTCCACTAATCGAGCGTTTACGAAGATTTGCAGGAGATTGTGAAATCCAATTCAATTAAAATCTTTACAACCTTTTCTGTTCTTGTCAATTTCTTTGTGATGTGCTCGAAAACTTTTTCTGCCTCCACCCTCGACGAGTTCCGTCACAGACCATAACGTTGCATCTTTTTCATCAGGCCAAAGCGACTCAAACCCAGTTCTTGAGCAACCCTGGTTTTGTTCCCGTTGTGCTTTTCCAGCGCTTCGGCCACCAATCTCTTTTCCAAGGTCTCCACCATTTCTTTCAAGGATCCCTGCAGCGGAACCTGAAGTGGAGTAGTACACTCTTTGCTCAGCATCTTCTCGGACAAATGGTGTATCTCTATATACCTGCCCTGTTCGACCATTGCCACTGAACGCTCAATCTCATTCTGCAGTTCGCGTACGTTGCCTGGAAAAGGATAGCGCGACAAGCATCGCAGAGCCTGTGGGCTAAATCCTTTGACGGATTTCTCATGCTTCGCACTGAAGTCCTTCAGGAAGTGCATTGCAAGGATGGGGATGTCGCTGGTTCTCTCACGCAACGGCGGAATCGTGATGGGGAAAACGCTCAATCGGTAAAACAAATCGTTCCTGAACCTGCCCTCCTCCACATCTCTGGCCAGACTTCGGTTGGTGGCGGAAATCACCCTGACATCCACTTTTTTCGACATTTCGGCGCCCAACGGCTTAATTTCTCCTTCCTGCAGGACTCGCAGCAGACTCGCTTGCATCATCGGCGACATCTCTCCTACCTCATCGAGAAAAATTGTGCCACCGTGAGCGACTTCAAACAATCCTCTCTTATCCTTGTAGGCTCCAGTGAAGGCCCCTTTCTTATAGCCGAACAATTCACTGGCCAACAATGTTTCCGTGAGGGCCCCACAGTTTTGGGCTACAAAGGGCTTATCTTTGCGCCTGCTGTTATAATGAATGCACCGCGCGATGAGCTCCTTGCCGGTTCCGGTTTCTCCTTCCACGAGCACGGTAATATCCGACTGAACGGCCCTCTCGCACAATTTCAGGACTTCCAGCATGGAATCGCTGTTGCCCTTTATGAGGTCAAAACGGTATCGTCCTTCCACCTCTTTACGCAGCCGGATGTTTTCTTCCCGGGTCAGTTCGATCAAGTTATCTTTTGCTTTATCGATCACTTGCAATTCTTTGTAGGCTCGATCCAGAGTGGCATGGATGCGCGCGTTCTCAAGTGCAAGACCCACGATGCAGGAAAGTGTCGTCAGGAAATCAACATCGTTTGCGTCAAAGCAGCCTTCCCTCTTGTTCACTACTTCCAGGACACCTATGACATCGCTGTTGCCCTGCAATGGGACCGCTATCAGGGACTTGGTCTGGAAGCCCGTGAAATCGTCGACCTTTTTGAAATGGTCGGGATCGGATTCAGTGTTCAGAATCACCTCAGCCTTTCGACTCTTAAATACCCGGCCGGCTATTCCCTTATCGATGGGAAAACGAAACTCCTTCAGTTTTGCAGTGAATTCTTTATGGATATTTGCGGTCCAGGAGATGAGGAACTCATCGCTTGATTCATCGGGCAGTAGTATGGAGACTCCCTCTACGTCCAGGATCTCCCGGACCTTCTTAATGATATAGTAAATAAGATCCGTCAGGCTGCGATAGGCTTGGACTGTCTGGCTGATTTCCAGGAGTACTTTCAGTTCTTCCGCTTCGCGGTTCAGGTTGAGATGGCTTTTTCTGTCGGGACCATTTTTTACCGTCATAATCTTCAGTCCACCTCGAACGCTTTCACCTGTGAAAAATCTAGTAAATCTGAGGCTTGGATTGGGGGCACTACTGATTGATTTTGCTAACTGTCACTGCCCAAAATTGCGTATGGTACGCATCACACCTCGCATTAAAAAACGCAAATGGTTTGTCTGTCAATCTTTTACCCGCCCCGATGAGCATTTTTGCTACAATTTGATCCACTGGGGAAGTGTCCGCTTGAGTGGTGCAACACCTCTGAATTTTTTGTTTTTTATATCAGCAAACATAGTTTATAAATTAGTTAACTTCCGGGGGGGTGATTTGTCTCAATGAATGCATGCGAAGGTTTAGGAGAAGAAATGACGCAGACAGTACAAAATACCGATATTGGCCTGGCCGTCAAGGCACTGAAAATTGGCAAGAAAGTCAGAGAACTGCGCCAGAAAAATCGATACACACTGCAAGATTTGGCAGGGCGAACCGGGCTTTCCAAGCCGTTTCTTTCGCAAATAGAAAATGATCACGTCATTCCGCCCATAGCGACTCTCTTGAAGCTCGCTCGAGCCTTGAATGTGGGAATGACCTACTTCTTTCAAGATGAAGAAGGAAGCGATAAGATTTCTATCACCCGCCAGGAAGAAAGGATCAAGGTTGAGCGCCGTCCCCACCACCAAAAGGGTGAGGTCAATTATATCTATGTGGCGCTGGAGACCAAAAAGACCAACAAATCCATGGATCCGTTTCTGGTGGAATTCCCTGTCCAGACCGCCGAGGAGATGGTATTCATGAGCCATGAGGGTGAGGAATTTCTGTACTTGCTGGCGGGCAGCGTAGAATTTCGCACCCTGGACCGGGTGGAAATATTGCACGCGGGCGACAGCATTTACTTTGAATCCGATTTGAGCCACAGCTTCCGCTGCGTGAGTGATACGCCCGCCAAAGCACTGGCGGTGATCTGGAGCAAAACGTAACCCTATCAGGTGGGGGCTTTGACTGACCGATGACTCAGATTCTCTTATACAAGGGCAGGCACGGGATCAGCCTGGCTACCGACAGCAAAGCGGTTGCGTTTGTTCCAGACAACAAGATGGAACATATGACCGTGCAGAAGATTTTTGTGCTGAGCTCGCATGCCGTCCTTGTCACTGGAGGGGCCGGCTACGGGGTGTTGGCATGCGAAAGGTTTCAAGCGCATATCAAGTCTCAAGGGCAGTTGAGCTTCGAGGTCATCAGGGAACAAACCGTTCCTTACCTGCAGGAACAGATCAACCGGATACATGCGGAAAACATCTATGCTGGTGAGCGCCCTGATCTGGAGCGGGTTTACTTTCTTTTGGCCGGATTCGTTCCCGATTCGACAGGCGATCCGTATCGTTTTGAACTGTTCGGATGTGAACATTTCACAGATCCCCTGCACCCCATCAAAACCACTCAAGTAGTGGCCATTCCCCGCCAAATGGGCATTGAATTTCGTTTGAGCCGACTTCCCAGGACCCCGTCAGAATTGGAGGACGCCCAAACAATTTGCGAGAGGTTTTTGATCAAGCTGGCTCGTGAAACCGAAGAAGTCGGACCACCCTTCTACTTTGTGCGGATCGGTTCCGATGGAATAAAAGTCCGTACGCAGGAACTGCTCGATTAGATTGGAAAATGGCGGTGGTGATCGCGGAATACCGTCATCGTCCACGAGCAGGGGTGCATCCCGCTTATCCAGGAATCGAACAGCGCCCACCTGTGTGGGCGCATCGGTTCGGTCAAACAAATTGAGTTGAAGAACAAAGCGGCTACTACGGAAATTACGTGAGGATCAAAACCGGTGACGGTCCAGCGGTTCATTCAACCACTAATCATCGCCCTTATACTTAAATGACAATTTGACCCTGGCCCGGTAGGCTGTGACCTTGCCATTTTCAAGTTTCATGTCCAGTTCGCCAACCTCCGCAACCCGCAAGTCCGTCAGGGTCTTGCTGGCTCTCTCCACAGCTGTTTTCGCCGCATCTTCCCAAGAGGTCTCGCTCGTTCCAACCAACTCGATGATCTTGTATACACTGCCCATGATTTCCTCCCTTTCTGGCACAAGCAAATGACTTGCTTCGCGCACAAGAGATCGCCGCTTTGTTCTCCATCCCGAATGAGCTCGACGATCAATGCCGGCTCCTGCCAGCCTGTATAGCGTCTAGCCCATGCTTCCATCCTGTTTACGTTTGAGCATACTACCGGGCCCCATCACAGTCAACAGTAAGGATCCCACCGGCAGGGGCCGGTGAGCAGAAATCATTGCTTCGGAGGGAGTCGATAAAAGGAATTATTGACTTCTACCGTGTGGAAACGTTCGGAATAGTATTGAAGGAATCGAGCGGCTGGAACGTCAGGGGTATAAAAGGGACCTTCCCAAGGCGCATAATGCCAGCCCGATGTCCCAATGTGTATGGGCTGTTGATCTTTCATACCTTTGGCGCGACAGCAGCAATGGCGCTCCCCCTCTGTCCTTTCTGACGCTTATTCCTGCACGGTGATGATAGAGCTCACTCGATTGCTGTTTTTCAGGGTGCCGTCAGCAAGGTATTGCACATAGCATTCCACCGCATTGTAGTAAGGTCGCACGTTCTTGGAGCTGAGCCTCAGGGTAAATCTTCCGGGGTCCTCGTACTCGATATCCTTAATTTCGGCTATGTCAGTGCATATTGTCGGGGATGCCTGCGAGTATTTTCCTTCCGCCAACCAGCGCCAGCATGCGGAACCGCTTGGAACGTTGTCTGTTACTTCCTGCGTGTAGCAGTAGAGTGACGGCTGCTTAACCAGTTCCGTTTTATCCAGCCAGCGAAAACAGGCCTTTCTTATTTTAGCGTCACCTTGTGCGCGAAAAGTGACCACGACATCATAAGGCAGATCCTCGTCCATGTTTCCGGGAATAGTAATACTCAGCAGTTTTACCTGCCCGGATGAAAACACTCCCTGCGGAAATATTGTGCATGAAGCGATCAGACATGCAGCCATAACGAACATAATGCTTCTAAGCCAGACACTCATGATGCCGCCCCCTCGACTTCCTCTAAATGTTCTGCAAAATTTCTCGAAATCTACCTCCCCCAACCGCTCTATCAGTATAAAGGATTCAGGCAACTTATACCACTGATGGTTTGGGGGAAATAGAATCATGATCACTGCTGTTGTCCATCATTATCTGTTGAAAGAGATGCTCGGAGTTGAAAATTGTCATGATTTGCAATATGGATAGAGCACCGGCGAATGAATGGAGTGGCAGACAGAGTGGTGGTGTATGAGAATATTACTGACAAACGATGACGGCATTTACGCGAAAGGTATCGAAGCCCTGTACGAAGCGCTCACAACCCAACATGATGTGACCGTGGTGGCACCTGAAACCGAACAGAGCGCGGTCGGACACGCCATCACCTTCTTGAATCCGCTCAGAATCAAATCCGTTCAGCGCAACGGTCACTTTTTTGGTTACGCGTTAGACGGTACTCCCGCCGACTGCGTGAAGATCGCCATTGCAGAGCTGATCAAACCACCGCCCGAGGTGGTCATTTCCGGCATCAATCAAGGAGCCAATGTGGGGGTCAATGTGATCTATTCGGGCACCGTATCTGCTGCGACCGAAGCTGCCGTTATGGGGGTCCCGTCAGTTGCCGTTTCCATCGATTCTTTCACGACCACTGATTTCAGTGCAGTGCTGCAGTTCATGCCGATGCTGCTGCAGATGGTGGAACAAGAGGGGTTGCCGGCCGGCGTCTCGTTAAATGTGAACGTGCCGGCTCTACCGGCGGACAAAATCCGCGGGGTCCGCGTCACCCATCAAGGCAATATGAAATACATTGAAAGCTATGATCGGCGTATGGATCCGCGCAACAATGTCTATTATTGGCTGTGCAATTCTGCGCCCCTCCCTGATACCGACCCGTGTGCCGATTCGTCTGCCGTATTGGCCAATTATATATCCATCACTCCGATACATTACGATCTGACTCATTACCCGATGCTTGAAACGTTGAGAAAATGGTATCCATGATCAGGGAGTCCCATGAGGCAACGCGAACCGTCCACGGCGTCAGGCGCCTGCCAACGCATCCGAGACTGACCGGACCTTCCTGCCGAGCGTGGCATCGGGCCACCGGTTGCGGTTTGCTCAAACCATCACAAGGAGGAGAAACGCCATGAATCGAAAGTTGTTTTGTGTGTTTTCCTGAGCCGGCCCCGTCCCGAAACGAAGCAATCGAGATGTTTATTGATTGGACTAGGGCGCATCCGGGATATATGGATGAAAAGCCGGTAGAAACCCGGTTCAGATTCATGATGGAACAGTAGCCTTGCAGGGAATAACCTGGTGTCTTTGAAAGGAATGAACTATGAACAGGACGGTAATCGCGTTGATTCTGGTGATCGGCCTGGCGCTTGCTGGATGCGCGGGCATGTCGGAAACCGAACAAAGGACTTTGAGCGGTGGTGCCATGGGTGCCGGCGCGGGTGCCTTAATCGGAGCCATTGCTGGTGATGCCGGCTTGGGAGCCGTCATCGGTGCGGCCGCCGGCGCCGGTGGTGGTTTTCTCTACGGCAAGCACAAAGAGGGAGAACAAAAGGCGTATGAGCAGGGATATCAAGCTGGACGCGCCTCTCAGTAAATCCTGCCTGCCAATTCAAGGCTCACCCATGATCATTTGCCTGGCCAAGGCTCGTACTTCCCGGTCACTGGAGTACGGCCCTCCAGCGGCCAGTCCCAGAGCAATCCACCCGAAAGATCCATTTGGATGATTTCCAAACCCTTTATATTATGCTACCTTCGCAGTCGCTGGAGATGCGAGCCTGCCGGATTCGCTCGAGATTCCCACCATGCGTTCAATTTAGGTTTATGCAAGTGATTCAGGAGAGCAAAGGGTGAGTCCGCACCAACCCAATCAAGACAGGCCAATAGCGACCGGAGAAGGACGTTCGCCGGATATTTTCCTTTTTCTGGCTGCCCTCCTTTTGCTCTTTTGGGGCCTTGGCACACGCGGCCTATGGGGTTCTGAAGGGCGCTGGGCTGAGGTCACCAGAGAGATGTTTCTAACCGGCGACTTTTTGCATCCCACCATTGGAGGCGAACCGTATTTCGATAAGCCTCTTCTGAGCTACTGGCTGATTGCCGCAATCACTGCGGTGACTGGAATATTGAATGAATGGGTTGCGCGACTGCCAAGTGCAGTCAGTGGATTTCTCACCATTTGGGCAACCCGGGATATTGGCGGTCGACTATGGTCAGCCGAGATTGGTAGACTTGCAGCATGGATTCTGCTGACAACCTATGGCTTTCTGTTTTGGTCGCGTACCGCCGCTGCAGATATGGAAAATGTTGCCGCTATCATCATTGCAGTGGCCTGGTACTGGTCACAAAGAGACAATCCCGGCTTCAGGAGTTTCCTGATCTTTTATTTGATTCTGGCTCTTGGGGCCCTGACCAAAGGGTTGACTGCGGTGGTCGTGCCAATAATTGTCATCTTCCCGGACATTTTGCGGGAAAAGCGCTGGCGCATGTTATTCAAAGCCTCCCATTGGGCTGCTCTGGCACTCGGCCTTGGCGTCTATCTGGCGCCTTTCTGTTACGCTTCCTTCACGCGCCCCGACTACCAGGCGAGTGGGTTCGGTATGGTGGTCAGAGAAAACATTGTTCGGTATTTCAAACCATTTGATCACAAGCAGCCATTTTACATTTATCTGTATGAACTTCCTCTATTGCTGCTGCCATGGTCTCCCCTCTTTATCGCGGCCACGGCAGGCATTGGTCGTGCCTGGAAATCGCTGGACGAAAAGACCCGCTGGCTGGTCGAGTCAATCGCCCTGATCTTCCTGTTTTTTACGTTGTCGGGTTCCAGGCGAGGTTATTACATCCTGCCGATACTCCCTTTCTGCACTTTGTTGACGGCAATTTTTACCATTCGACCTCGACCAAATGCAAACCAGACTCTTGACCTTTGGGCCCTTGGAATTCAAAAAACGCTGATGTTTGTACTGGTTGCTGCCAATTTGCTTGTCCCTCTGATGCTGCCGATTATGCGGGTCTGGATGGGATTCAGCGCACCTGTGATGCTCTATGTCGCCTGCCTCACCATCGGACTGTCGGGCCTGGTTTTCGGGCGGCTGGCATACAAGGCCACAGCGGTGAGCAATTACCTGCCGGGGCAGCCGCTGGTGCAAGCCATGCTTGTCATGGCCATGTTGACCGTTGGCGGTTACTTTTGCTGGCAGCAGAATACGCTTGATGCGCTGCGCACCGAGCGCCCTTTTGCGTTGGAGCTGCAAAAGGAGCTGGTCGGGCTGCCGCCGTACCGCATGGCAATTTATCCCAGGACGGATGCCAAACTCTGTTACTACCTGGATGTGGCGCAGCCTTTGCACATCCTCGATCGTCCCGAAGCGGTACAAAACTTTTTGGATGAGGAAAAGCCGGGAGTTTTGATCATGCAACGCAGACATGCGGCTGACCTTCCGTTCCAGATCCAGGCGGAATTGGACGGCATGCGACAGTTCCGTGAAAAACAGCAGCCGTGGGAATCAAAATCTTCGGGTGGTGAAAAATGGGTAGCTTACTTTTACGAGGTGACCGGGCAGTGACTCGCTATATTCCACTGATTCTGACCGGCGTGCTCTTGAACTCGGTGGCTCAGCTTTGCCTGAAGCAGGGAATGCAGACCATTGGCTACTTCGACTTCAGCCTCAGGAACCTGCTGCCGGTGGGCATAAAGATAGCATTGAATCCGGTCTTGCTGCTGGGGATGGCCTGTTATGGGGTGAGCATCGTCATCTGGCTTATGGTTCTGTCACGAGTGGATGTGAGCTACGCTTATCCGATGTTGAGCGTCGGCTACCTTGTGACTGCTCTCGCGGGCAAGATTTTGTTTGGAGAACTTGTCGGATTAACAAGGCTTTCTGGAATTCTTCTGATCTGTCTGGGGGTCATCCTGATAACCCGCAGTGGCTGATAATGCAAACGGAGAACGATGAGTAGCGAAAACAGTCCCAAACTCTCAATTGTCACGCCGATGTACAATGAAGAGGTAAACGTAAAACGTTTTTGCAAAAGACTGTATGCCGCCCTTGAAGGTCTACCGGAAAGCTGGGAAGTCATCTGCGTCAATGACGGCTCGTCGGACAGAACACTGGATCTCCTGCTGCGGGAAAAAGCGCGGCGCGATCGCTTGACGATTGTTGATCTTGCCCGCAATTTTGGTCAGCACGCGGCCGTTCTGGCGGGATTCACCTGCAGTCGGGGAGAATGGATCGTGACCCTGGATGCCGACCTGCAAAATTCTCCCGAAGAGATTCCCAAGCTCATCGACGCCTTCCGCAGGGGTTATGATCTGATCGGGTCCATCAGGGTAGACAGGCACGACCCGCTTTTTAGAAAGTGGGCATCACGATTGACCAACCGACTGATCAGAGCAATTTCCGGCATATCCCTCACCGATTTTGGCTGCATGCTCAGAGGCTACAGTCGGGAAGTCGTCAATGGAATACTCAAGAATCCGGAGTACAGAACGTTCATACCGGCACTTGGCGCCCTCTTTGCGCGGCGCCCGGTGGAAATTGCAGTGCAGCATGAGGACCGGGCGGCGGGCGAGTCCAAGTATTCCATGCTCAAACTGTTCAGCCTGCAATTGGATCTGGTCACGGGTTTCTCTCTTTGGCCGCTCAGGGCGTTGTTTTTTGTGGGCAGCTTCATTGCGGCCTCAGGGCTCTTGATGGGACTTCTCATTCTGGCGTTGCGCCTCTATTTTGGTGCCGAATGGGCCGGTGGAGGTGTGTTTACGCTGTTTGCGGTGCTGTTTTTCTTTGTGGGTGCTCAGTTTTTCGCTTTTGGTCTGCTGGGTGAATATGTGGGAAGAATTCTTCAGTGTGTGCGGGGCAGACCGCCCTATGTTGTGAAGGAGATTTACCCGGGACTTCCGGCCCAAGTTGTTGACTCCGGCTCGGAGCATCAGGAGGTTGCATGAAGGCAGTTGTCTTGGCCTACCACAATATTGGCTGTGCAGGCCTGGAAGCTTTATTGAGGAATGGATTCAGCGTTGCTGCAGTTTTCACGCACAAAAATAATCCACAGGAGAATATCTGGTTCGAATCCGTGGCCGAACTCGCTGCAGCGCGCGGACTCCCGGTGTTTGCTCCGGAAAACATCAATCATCCCATCTGGGTGCAACGTATCCGGGAGCTTGAACCCGATATTCTGTTCTCCTTTTACTACCGCGACATGCTTGCCCGTCCCCTGCTCGATATCCCCCCCAAGGGATGCCTCAACCTGCACGGCTCTCTTCTTCCCAAGTACCGGGGCCGATGTCCCATCAACTGGGTGCTGGTCAACGGCGAAAAGGAAACAGGAGTCACACTGCATTACATGACGCCCAGGGCCGATGACGGTGACATTGTCTGCCAGAAAAGAATCGTGATCTCACCGAATGATACCGCCAGGTCCCTGCATGAAAAAGCAGTACAGACCTCCGCTATCCTCCTGGATGAGGTTCTCCCCCGGATAAAATCCGGTATCGCCCCCAGGGTTCCCCAGAATCATGAGCAAGCCAGTTACTACGGAGGTCGGCGGCCGGAGGACGGTGAAATTGATTGGCAAAGAACGGCGAAGCAGGTAAGAGATCTGGTCAGGGCGGTAGCCGGCCCCTACCCCGGAGCATTCAGCTATATCGGCGACAGAAAGTGCATTTTCCACAGGCTCACCGAGGTTCGCACAGGCCCGGTAAACGGCAGACCCGGGGCCGTCATTTCCATGGATCCGCTGGTGATCGCCTGTGGCGAAGGGGCGGTGCAGGTGGACTTTGGGCAAGCAGAAGACGGTGTCTACACCACCGGCAGTCAACTGGCGGCGGAGCTCCATTTGACAGCGGGCAGCCTCTTCGGACCTTGTACCCGCAAGCGCTTGGAAGCTACTCGCAAGAAGAGAGTTTTGATCCTGGGAGTTGACGGCTTCATCGGCAACGCACTGAGCGAGAGGCTTTTGAACAGCGGCCAGTATGAGGTCCACGGCATGGATCTGGGCGCGAACTCGATTCAGCGTTTAGTCGACCGGCCGGGGTTTTATTTCGATGAAGGGGACATTTCCATTCATCGCGAATGGATTGAATACCATATCCGCAAATGCGACATGGTCATTCCGCTGGTCGCCATTGCCACCCCCATAGAATATACGCGCAATCCCTTGAGAGTTTTCGAACTGGACTTCGAAGAAAACCTGCGCATTGTTCGCTATTGCGTGAAGTACGGCAAACGCATTGTGTTTCCGTCCACTTCCGAGGTCTACGGAATGTGCAGTGAGGATGAGTTCGACGAAGACAATTCTGCTTTGGTTGTCGGTCCCATCTGCATGCAGCGCTGGATCTATTCCTGTTCCAAGCAGCTGCTCGATCGAGTGATCTGGGCCTATGGCAAAGAAAAAGGGTTGCAGTTCACCATTTTTCGTCCGTTCAACTGGATAGGACCCAGGCTCGACAGTCTCAGTTCGGCGCGCATCGGCAGTTCCCGAGCTATTACCCAGCTGATTCTGAACCTGGTAACCGGCACTCCCATTCAACTGATTGATGGGGGCAACCAGAAACGCTGTTTTACGGATGTGGGCGACGGTGTAGAGTGTCTCTACAAAATTATCGAAAACAAAGATAATAGCAGTGATGGACGTATCATCAACATTGGAAATCCTGACAATGAAACGAGCATAAAAGACTTGGCGAACATGCTGGTGCAAAAGTTTCACGGTCATCCTCTGAGAGCTCACTTTCCACCTCATGCGGGTTTGCGTGAAGTGGAGAGCGGCACCTACTATGGTGAAGGATACCAGGACGTGCAACACCGCAAGCCGTCCATAAGGAATGCCTGGCGTCTGTTGAGGTGGCGGCCGACGGTGGGGTTGGAGGAAGCCGTTGAACGCACACTGGATTTTTTCCTCAGGGAAGCGGTGCGCTGCGGCGAGTTTGAGCTCCGCCAACCACTGCATGAGCAAGCATGGGAAGACGGCAGTACTTGACAAATGGTCATTGGCCTTAGAATCGATGTCGATACGCTACGAGGAACCAGAGACGGTGTCCTGCCGCTTTGCGACCTGCTGAAAAAATATTCGTTGCATGCCTCGTTTTTCTTTTCCGTGGGCCCGGATAACATGGGCCGGCATTTGTGGCGCTTGTGGCGCCCTTCCTTTCTGTACAAGATGGTGAGGTCCGGCGCACCGAGCCTTTACGGGTGGGACATTGTCATGCGCGGCACCCTCTGGCCCGGCCCCGTCATTGGAACGAGGTGCAGCCATGTGGTCCGGTCCGTGCTGGAGGCCGGACACGAGGTGGGAATTCATGCCTGGGATCATCACGCATGGCAGAGTCGCATTGCAAGGATGAACGCGGATGCCATCGAACGACACCTGTCATCAGGAATTCACATGCTCAGGCAAATCACCGGAGTCCAGCCCTGCTGTTCGGCAGCGCCCGCATGGAAGACCTGTGATGCGGCATTGCTCCGGAAGGAGCGCTTCCCCTTCACCTACAGCAGTGACTGTAGAGGACACAGCGTGTTCCGGCCCATCGTCCATGGAAAAGTCCTTTCCCAGCCGCAAATTCCCGTTACCCTGCCGACCTATGATGAGCTCATTGGACGTCATGGAATCAGTGACCACAATTACAATGAATTCTTGATGTCGTGCATGAATCCGGAAGGGCTGAATGTGCTTGCCATTCACGCCGAGGTTGAAGGGCTTTCGCGCATTGAATTGTTTAATGGTTTTGTACGCAGGGCTCTTAAAAAAGGAACAGGGTTTGCCCCTTTGGGCAGTCTTATCAGCAACTCCCTCCCCGTCGGGCATGACAGCATTGTCAGGCGGAAGCTGGTTGGCCGTCAGGGATGGGTTTCGTGCCAGGCCGGGATGACAGATCCTGGCAGCTTTCATGCGCAACCGCCCGGGGGAGAGGGGCGGACTTTTACCGTGCCGCAGTGCTCGTGAAAGCCAGGCACGACCAGGCTCCGGCGTGGTGAAAAGGTTTCCTATGAAAGAAGGGCTGCGTGAACGATACCCCCAAGACACAGGATGACAGTCTCTACAGGCTCTTATTCTGGATTGTTCTGGCTGGAAGCCTCCTTGTTTATTTCTGGGGCATCTGGGCCATCCCGATCCTCTCTCACAACGAGGCGCGACGAATGATCGTCGTGCAGGAGATGATTGCCGGCCACAACTGGCTGCTACCCACACTCAACGGACAGCCTTACCTGGCAAAGCCGCCTCTCTTTTACTGGCTGGCAGGAATCTTGACCTCACTGTTCCACACCACTTCCGAGTGGGTGATGCGCCTGCCGTCAGCACTCAGTGCTTTTGCGGTCACCTGGTTGCTGTACGCCCGGGTAAGAGACCACCTCGACCGGCGGACCGCTCTTTTTACCGCGCTGACTCTGGCAACTTCGGCTCAGTTCACAATGTTTGCACGCCGTGCCGAAATAGAAATGCTGCTGACCGCCTGCTGCGTGGCGGCGCTCGTTTTCTACCGGGATCATTTGAACAAAGCACATGGCAACAGGTATCTTTGCCTCTCATACGCTTTTCTGGCATTCGCTTTTCTGACAAAGGGCCCGGTTGCCCTGGTGTTTTTCCTACCCCCGATTGTCGTCTTCGGGCTCGTCAAAAAAGATCGGAAGGCTCTCCGGGGACTGCTTTCCGTAAGCGGGTGGGCTATCTTTGCAGGAATCGCTTTGCCCTGGTATCTCTATGCTTTTTTCACGCTGGAAACACAGATGGAGAGAGTCATCAGTGAGGATATTGTCTCGAAGGCGTTCAGTGGGCGGGACAAAGATCCCGTTTACGACTATCTGCTGGTGGTTCTGGCAGCATTCGCACCCTGGATCGCTGTCGTCTGCTACAGGACCAAGAAAGTGATTCGACATCTACATGATCAATATGACAGCGCATACTTTGCCGCAGGCTTTTTGGTTCCCCTCATGGTCATGTCCTGCTTTGCCCAAAAACATGCCAAGTATATCCTCCCGCTGATTCCCTGCGGCGCCGTTCTGATAGGAATCTGGCTGGCCGAACTTGCCGCCGATTTACGCCGACGTTGGCATAAGCACTATGGTTTTCGCGTCATGTCAGTGGTTGGCATCGTGCTGGCAGGATTTTTTGTTTATTATTCGCTGGTCGAGTCGAGAATTTATAGGTATCGATTTGAAGTGCTTGAACCCCTTGCCGCCAAAATTCGAGCTCATGCCGTCGAGACCCCGGTATATCTATACAAAGATCTCAACTATCAAGTCGTCTACTATTACGGTAAGCCTATTCCTGTCGTTCAAAAACCGGAGCTTGAGGCCATGATCAAAACCGGTCAAGATTTTCTTTTGCTGGCTGAAAGCTCGGGTTGGGAGGACTTGAGCGGTGCAGAGCTTTGCATCATCGCTGAATACAAACCCTTCCTCAAGCGGGACAGGGCCGTAAGACTCCTTGCAAGCAGTAATCTCTGCCCGTCCTCTTAAGGCTCTTAATGTCTCTTGTGCCGGTGAAAGCCGCTATACTCGACTCCCCTATTGCCCCGACGAAACTTTCAACAGCATTGGTTTGACGCTTGTCTCTTTGCGTACATTTGTCATGAGAGACTCCGCCTTTCGCTGATCGTTCACGGGAGCCAGCTGCACCACGTATAGCCGGCCGAAATTCGGGTGGGTGGTGGTTTTGACAATCACTTCGTATCCCTTTTGCAGCAGCGTTTGTTGAATGTTGTCAGCATTCTGGCGCTGCTTGAAAGAACCGATCTGCACAACATATCTGGTGCCGGTCGGGGATGCTGCTTTTGCCGCTGATTTGGAAGCCGGTGCTGAAGGCGCTAAAGACGCCTGGCGCGGGTGTGCAGGGGGAGGTTGTTGGCGTGGAACAGCGGATCCGGCGGGGGCGGGCTCGGGTTGCACAGTGGGCGTGGCCTCAACCGCTTTCGCCTCGGTTGAACTGGGAGATTCTGCCGCATCCTTTTCCGGCGCCAGCGCTTCCGGCTGGGATTCAGCCATTGAAGCCAACTGAGGCTGTTCAACCGGGGTCTCTCCTGGCGGAACTGCACTTTCTCCGACGGGACCTTCAGTATAGCCTGAAGCACCACTCCCTTCTTGCACTCTCGGCATGTCCTGGCTTTCTGTTAATCCAGGCTCCAAGCTGGACTCACTGATGCCTTGAGCAGAATCCGGCTGCCGCGATGCCAGCCCCGATCCCATATCCAGTGGCGACGATCTGGGAATCTCTCGCACCACCATGCCGTTTTCAGCAGTCACCTTCTTCGATGTTGTCTTGTCCGATCGCCGCTGGGTGATCAAAGGAGTAATCACCACCAGCAGGACCAGCCCGATGGCCGCCCAAAGAAAGTACTTATAATAATATGAAGAAGACCCTTTCTTTATATTCCTGTTGAGAAATACTTTCCCCCCCATGACTCGCTCCTCTGCTCTATTCGTGCGGCAAGTTCCTTGCCTTTTCAATGGCTCGCTGAAATCCCGGCAGTGATTTTTCTATGGTAGCATCATCGACACAATAAGCTATTCTAAAGTGACCCGGGCCTCCAAAACCACTCCCTGGAACCACCAGAATGTTTTCTTCCTGAAGAATCCTGACAAACGCGACATCATCGGCTAGAGGACTCTTGGGAAACAGATAAAATGCTCCCGCGGGAATAGTCAAGTCATACCCGAACCTCTGCAGTCCCTCAGCCAGTCGATCACGTTTGCGCTTGTATATTTCGACATCAACACAGACCCCTTGCAGTTCTCCAACCACCCTTTGCATCAGACCCGGTGCGTTGACAAAACCGAGTATGCGGTTGGCCAAAGCAAGAGCACCAATGAGCTCCTGCAGTCCCTCGATTTCCGGGTGAACGGCAACAAAGCCGATCCTCTCGCCCGGCAACGATAAATCTTTGGAATAGGACGATGCGATCAGGCTGTTCTTGTAATACTGAAATATACAAGGTACGCAGCATCCATCGTAGACAATCTTTCTGTAAGGCTCATCGGATACCAGATAAATGGCATGCCCTTGCTTGTCCTCCTGGCTTCGCAGGAGTTCTCCGAGACCCTGAATGGCGGCTTTGGCGTAGACTTGACCGGTAGGATTGTTGGGTGAGTTGATGAGGACGATCTTGGTCTTGGTCCCGATGGCTTTTTCCATAGCATCGAGATCGAGGGTGAAATCGCTGCGCGTCGGTACGGTTTTGAGCACGCCCCCATGATTGTCGGCGTAGAAGCTGTATTCGACAAAATAGGGCGCCGGCACCAGCACTTCGTCTCCCGGATCGAGCAGAGCCTTGAAAATGATATTGAGCGCACCGGCGGCACCACACGTGGCCACCAGGTGATCCGCCGCAATGGACACGCAGTACTCGCCGCACAGATAAGCGGACAGAGCGGAGCGCGTTTCAGCCAGACCCACGTTCGGCATATACCCGTGCATGCCGGGCTCTTCACGCATCACGACTTCAAGCAGCTTCTGTTTCACAATCTGGGGAGGAGGCACGTTGGGGTTGCCCAGGCTGAAGTCAAAAACATTTGCAGCACCATACCTCTTTTTCAGCCGCGTTCCTTCTTCGAACATTTTTCGAATCCACGATGCACTCTCCATGAACTGAAGCATTTTTTGGGCTACAGCCATCAAATATTCCTCCGTAAATTGGATTGATCCGCGTGCGGGCAAATTGTGAACATGCCATGTTCCGTGGTTCTATGCCAATATAAAAGAGGCACAAAGGAATATGCAAGGGTTAAGCGACTGCTGTTTCTATCAGTTACTCCACAGCAATGGGTACATCCTGCGGTGTGTCGTATCCAGGCGGTGCAGCCCCGCTTCTTGAGCCCACCTCCAGACAGTGTGGTACTCATGGGCCGTCAGTGTGCGACCCAGCCCCTGAATTTCTGCAGCTTCATGGCAAGGCCGATAATGTCCCATCAAATTAACATACGTACGATCTGAAACCTCCGTTGCAAGCCAGTTCAGGATCTCACGGCTTTCATCCAGGTGTGCGGGCAAAATGAGATGTCTCACCAAAACTCCCCGCACCGCCCTGCCCGCTTCATCCAGCAGCAACTCGCCCACCTGTCGGTGCATTTCCCGGACGGCTTCCCTGGCGACTTCGGGATAAGCGGAGGTACCGCACAAGACGGCAGCAGTTTCAGCCTTCCAGAATTTAAAATCGGGCAGGTATATGTCCACGAGACCGCGCAGGGCTCTCAGGGTTTTGACTTTTTCGAATGCGCTGGTGTTGTAAATAACCGGCAGCGTAAGTCCTCGTGAACGTGCTGTCTTGAGAGCGAGGATAATGTGCGGCAGGAAATGAGTCGGCGTAATCCAATTGAGATTGTGGCAGCCTTCTGCCTGGAGCCAAAGAAAAATTTCCGCCAGCCGACCCGCGTCTATGTGACTTCCCTCTCCGCGCCAGCTCATGTCGCAGGTTTGGCAGAACCTGCAGCGCAGCGTGCAATGCGAAAAAAAGATCGCTCCCGAGCCCCCGTCGCCTACCAGGCAGGCCTCCTCACCAAAATGCGGCATATAATCGTTGACAACCAATTGGGAAGATGCCGCACATTTTCCCAATTCGCCAGATGCCCGATCAACGCCGCAGTCCCATGGGCAAAGCCGGCACTTTCGGTATTTCCTCATTGCCACAGGCATCCTTGACCCTCAACCGTGATTTGCCATTGTTTCCGCCGTCAGGTCGCCATGAGATTTTGGCGGGAAGCAAATGGGGGGCGCACGGCAATTCTGCAGCATTGGGATGAAAATGTCGAACACTTCGAATAAATAAAGTTTTTCGTGCTGATGTGGTTTCATGCTATTAGAATGCTTTTCGAACACCTGTTGCTCATCACATCCACCGGCAGAATTGAATCGGGGCTGTGAAAGTCATTTTGTTTTGGGTTGGCTTTGGCCGTCACAAGCGAAATCTTCAAAGGATTTCGGGAAAGAGAGATCGAAAGCCATGAGAAATGATCCCATAAAACCGCAATCATCTGCCGTAAGAAGCTCGCGCACCGGGTCCGCCTCGAGACACTCCCACAAGACTCCGCTCGTTATTTCTGCTTTCATGATACTGCTCGCGCTGGTGGGTGTTGCCATCACGGCGGCCAATTTCAAGAACGCCAAAGCATTTTGGGTCGGTCTTATGCCCGTCTACGGAGTGTTGTGCATTTTCACCGCTTATCATTATGGCGGCAGGACCAACTCCGCGCTGGTTGTGCGGCAGGTATTTCACTGGCTTGGAATTGGCGCGGCCATCTATCTCGATTTAGCTTTCCTGCATACTTCCGGTGAACAGACCAGCATTGCTGCAGGGCTGAGCTCGCTGCTTCTGCTGGCCCTGGGCTGCTACCTGGCAGGGATCTATGTGGAATGGCCGTTTGCGGTGGTCGGCATTTTTTTGGCGGTTACCATGATCGTCCTGATCGCCGCCCAAGAATATTTGATATTGTTGCTGGGAATCGGTGCGGGACTGCTTGCGGTGATGTTTGCTGTTCACAGATGGTCGAAGCCGAATGGGTAAGGCAGGGGGATTTGGGTCACACCCTGCCCACCCGGCATCAACTGGAAGATGAGTTACTGCCGGGACACGATGGAACCCCGTCAGCCCAACCGATGCCTAACGACGGCGTGGCATCAACAACTGCGCATCCTGCTGGGTGATCGTTCCGTCCGCTATACCCTTCTCGATCAACTGCACCATCAGTTGATGCCGCTTGGCACGAGCTTCCATTTTATCCACAATCGCTTTGCCCTGATCCGCCGACAGATAGCCGTCGGTTACCAGTTGGTTGATCTGAGCAATCTTTTTGGCTCTCATTTCAGCACGAAAAGTCTCTCGGTCAACGTTGTATTCGTGCAACAGCGCCTTGAAATGCTTTTCTCTGACCTGCTGCCTTACGGTCTCAACGGGTTGTTTGGTGAGTTGAGCCAGTACGTCGACCATCATGTTCTCCTGCAGGTATTTACCCAGGGAATTTGATCCTCCGTCGGGGCGATGACAGCCGTATTTCATGAATTTGCCCGGCCCGTCTAAAGTGCCCGCCGCGTGCAAGCCGCTCCACGCTGTCGCACCAATCAACGCCACACAAGCCACAACGATCATTTGCATCTTTTTCATGTCAACCTCCCATGGTCACAAGTTTGAATTGAACGCTTTTTATTTCCACCGTTTGTTCCAAGCGTTGGCCATAAAATAGCGTTCAAATGTGGGGAGATTATGAAGGAAAGTTGTGAAGAATGTGGAATCGCGGCATGGACTTAAATAAAGCCTTGCAGCTGCTGGATGGGCACGGCAAACTGCTTGTCGATCCGGGAAATCCATTTCACCCTGTTGTTCTGAAAAAATGGGAACTTCTTGACACCTTCCAGTGCAGATGCTATTCGAAAACCTCAACAAAATCAAACTCTATCACCACACTTTATACTCTGGAAAACGGAAGGAGAAATACATGAAGAAGCTTTCGGTACTTCTGTTGGCTGTTGCTATGGTTGCGCCGGGCATTGCCGCGCAGATCAGCCAGGCGGCAGGCTATAAACAGGAATATAAACTTTCCACGGTCCTTGGCAAGCCGTTCCCCTGGGGTAACGCCGGTGAGCGCTGGGCAGAACTGGTCAGGGAAAAGACCGCGGGACGGATCAACATCAAGATGTATCCCGGTGCCAGTCTGGTCGGCGGAGACCAAACGAAGGAGTTCACGTCCATTCGGCAGGGAGCGATCGACCTGGCCATTGGTTCTACGATCAACTGGTCTCCCCAGGTGCAGGAACTGAACCTCTTTTCCATGCCCTTTTTGATGCCCGATTACAAGGCTATCGACGCTCTGACCAAAGGTCAGGTAGGTGACGAGTTGTTCAAGATCCTGGCAAGCAAAGATGTAGTCCCGCTTGCCTGGGGTGAAAACGGTTTTCGGGAGCTCAGCAATTCGAAACGGGCTATCCGTTCCCCTGAAGATCTGAAGGGATTGAAGATCCGTGTGGTTGGTTCACCCCTCTTCCTGGACAGTTTCACTGCCCTTGGCGCAAATCCCACCCAGATGAGCTGGGCGGATGCGGTTCCCGCCCTGTCGAGTGGTGCCGTGGATGGACAGGAAAACCCTCTGACCGTTTTCATGGCAGCCAAGCTCTACAGCGCCGCCAATCAGAAATTTCTAACGCTGTGGGGATACGTCGCGGACCCCCTCATTTTTGTGGTCAATAAGGAGGTATGGGAAAGCTGGAGTGCGGAGGATCAGGCTGCCGTGAAAGAAGCCGCTGAGCAGGCGGGAGAGGAGTGCATTGCGGAGGCACGCCAAGGGCTCTTGCCGCCTGACTATCCACTGATAAGTGAGATCGAAGGGCATGGTGTCACAGTCGTGACACTGTCGGAGGCGCACAAGGCTGAGTTTAAGGCGGCCACCAGACCGGTTTATGAAAAATGGGCGGAGGAGATAGGTCCGGAACTGGTCAAAAAAGCCGAGGAATCGATTGCGGCGAGCAGGCAGCCTTGATGAACGCAGCATAGATTCGGGAAGACTTGCCATGGAATGCCAGCCACCCTTGTGCTCCGATCCGCCCAAAACTCGAGTGCCGCTCGAGCTTGAGGAAAATTTGGGGGGAATCATCATCGCTGTTTTGGCTGTTATCACCTTCGCCAATGTTGTAGTGCGCTATCTCACCAATCTTTCCTTTGCCTTTACCGAGGAGCTGTCAATCTTTCTCATGGTGGTCATGACCCTGGTGGGCAGCTCCAGCCTGATGGCGAAAGGCGGGCATCTAAGCATTACTTTCTTTGTTGACCTGCTCCCTGCAAAGAACAAGCGCAGAGCGGTGCTCATGACGCAGATGGTGACGTGTTTGACGTTTCTGGTGCTGGCTGGACTTGGAGCCCGGATGGCCTGGGATGAATACCGTTTCGAAGTCACTTCGCCGGGTCTGGGGATTCCCACCTGGATCTATACCGTCTGGATGCCAATCCTCTTCCTGCTTATCACTGCGCGTGCGGTCGGCGTCATCATACGCACCTGGAAGCGGATTGACCGATGACGACGGGGTTGATCCTTTTCGGCTGCTTTTTCGTGCTCATGTTTGCAGGGGTGCCAATTGGCGTGTCCTTGGGTTTGGCCGGCATGGTGGCGATCATGCTGGCAAAGCTCGGGGTGATGGCGATTCCCACCAACGTCTACTGCGGGATCGCCAAGTATCCCCTGCTTGCCATCCCCATGTTCGTGCTGGCTGGAGCCATATTCGACCGTTCCGGTGTCGCCGCCCGGTTGCTGCGCTTTACTGAGGCGTTCGTCGGCCGTGGGCGTGGGGCACTGGCAGTCATTACCGTACTGGTCGCCATGGTGGTGGGGGGGATCTCCGGTTCCGGTCCGGCGTGTACCGCAGCGGTCGGAGGCGTCATGCTCGGTGCCATGATGCGTGAAGGCTATCCACCGGCTTTTGCCGCGAGTGTCACTGCCGCCGCCGGCTCCACCGATATCCTGATCCCTCCCTCGGTGGCGTTCATCGTCTACAGTGTGCTGGTGCCCTCGGCCACCGTACCCGCATTGTTCGTAGGCGGCATCGTGCCGGGTATCCTGGCCTGCGTAATGCTCATTATTCCCTCGTTCCTGCTGAGTTTCTACTACAATTTTGGAGGGGGGAGCAGTGACGAGCCGCGGCCCAGGATCTGGAAATCCTTTAAGGAAGCTTTCTGGGCACTGATCGCGCCCGTGCTCATTCTTGGGGGCATGCGCACGGGCTGGTTCACCCCAACCGAGGCTGCCGTAGTCGCCGTGGTTTACGGTTTGGTGATCGGGGTCTTCGTCTATCGCACCCTTACCCTGCGCGACATCCACCAGCTACTGATCGAGTCGGCTGAGACTTCAGCGGTGATTCTGATCGTCGTCGGCCTGGCGAGCATCTTTGCATGGGCCTCCAGCACCATTGGCATCGTGGACCCGCTGGCTGACGGCTTGGTGGCTCTAGGGGGCGGAAATGGACCGCTTCTGATGTTCATTCTCATGCTATTTCTGGCAATAATGGGAATGTTCCTGGACGGGATCTCAATCTTTCTCATTTTCTGCCCCATCCTGATTCCTGTGGCTGAAACGTACAGCTGGGATCTGGTCTGGTTTGGAGTGTTGATGACGTATGTGATTGCAATCGGACAGTTCACGCCTCCCATGGCGGTCAACCTCATGGTGAGCTGCAGGTTGACGGGGGCACCCATGGAGGAGACGATGCGCTGGGCCTTCTGGCTGGTGCTTTCCATGGGGATTGGACTGATTTTGATGATTTTTTTCCCCGGCCTGGTGCTTTGGCTGCCAAAAGTCCTGGGCTTCATGTAACGCAGGTTGCGCTGGGCAGAGAACCATGATGCGGAGGTGGAATAGCGGCTGATCTAGAAACCACTGTCGTCGAAACCTGATCCGCAACCGCCTGGCCCAATCCATTTTTACCGCATGGGGGCAATGCCCATGAAAAGGACGGTTTCCAGCTCATTCAGGCTGCGTTTTGGAGCCGCTCGCAGCGTCCGCCAGGTTGGGGAAATAACCTTTGCCACTCTTAAATATTCCAATCTTTTGACGGCTGCTGTTCAAAACCAGATATGTCTGCGGCTCGGTTCTTTGCAACTGCCATCCGGCAGAATCAGCAACCCCTTTCTTAAATTCCCAGTATCCCATCTCGTTGGTGCCTTCCATGGGACTGGCCGCGGTTTTTGTCGCCGTTGATTTGCCTTTTTTTGCTTCCATTGGCAGGTTTCCTTTCGCTGAATAGGGGTACCAAAACTCGAAGAACTGTCATCAGCAAACCTTCAAACCATCTCCCCCGCAACAGAAAGTAGCCGGCAAAAGAGGCCTGCATGTGCCCGGCTGTCCTCGCTCTGGGAGCCTATTCATCAAAAAAGTAAAAGAGTTTTGAGCGGAATGTAATGAATCAAGTCTACTTCGGTTTTGGAATGAAGCAAATGATTTTTATCTGGTATTGAGAAACAATTTTCACTTTTTCTCTAATTCGATTAAGATAACGATAATATTAATCGTTACAGGCACAGTGGCGCGGAGGGTGTTATAAACGTCAATCGCCGATGTAGCTTGTGTTGCGCGCATATTGGACCACGCCCTCCCAATTCTCCTCAACCGATTCATTTTTCAAACCATTCTGGAAGATTGCCAAGTGGAGATTGCAGGAAGCACTTGGATACCTTTCACATGTCCTGAAGCTGCTGCTGGAGACGGCTGTTGCACTTACCGAGCTCGCAAAAAGATTTCCAGCACCGATGAAAGGAGGGATCCAACCACCAGAGATAAGGTCTAACAGGGAGGTAAAAGCACAGGTGGGGCTGCTGCTGAACAATTTGATCAGCTGTTTTTTCCACCCAAAACCCCAAATGAATGAGGATTGCCATGGGACTTTTCGATTTTGTCAAAGACATAGGGAATAAGATCTTCGGTGCTGACGAAAAACCGGAGGAAAAGATCAAGGAACACCTTTTGGAATCCAACCCGGGAATCACGGGTCTTGACGTTGCCTTTGATGATGGTGTGGTGTCTCTTTCCGGACAGGCGGCCAGCCCTGAGGCCATGGAAAAGGCTGTTTTAATGGCCGGTAATGTACTGGGCGTCTCGGAAGTCAAGGTCGACGGGCTGCAGGCCCCACAGGTTACGGAGCAGGTTGAATATTACACCATCAAAAAGGGAGATACGCTCTCGGCCATTGCCAGGCAGTTTTACGGAAATGCCAATGACTATCCCAAAATTTTTGAGGCAAACCGTGAGGTCATACGCGACCCGGATCTGATATTTGTCGGCCAGAAAATCCGCATTCCGCTGAAATGATCGGTCGGGAGGATGGTCTTCTTTTAACCTCCTGCCGCATGTTTGGAAGTGACAATATGAATTGGAGTACGCCATGAGCATTACTGAATTATTAGGATCGATGATCCAATCGGGTATGACGGCATCGTCCGGTGACCGTTTGAAAAATGCCCTGGGTGGAGGAAGTGGCGGTTTGCTGGAAAATCTTTCTTCGTTGTTTGGTAGTTCCGCCGGCGCAGGCGGCAACATGCTGGAAACGCTGTCGTCAAAACTTGGTGGAGCTTCCAGCGGCGGTGGTGGCCTAGGTGGTTTGCTGGGAAGCGTTCTGGGCGAAGCCGAACAGGCTGTTGGCGGGAAAGAGAATCTTGCCCTTGGAGGACTCGGAGCGCTTGCCGGCGCTCTTATGGGAGGCGGAGGAAAATCTATCGGCGGAGCTCTGGGTGGCGGTGTTCTGGCGCTTCTTGGGGCGATGGCTTACCAGGCATTGAAAGATACCGGCGCCGAGAAACCCAGTGTGCCGGTGGGATTAACGCAACCAAAAACGGAGTCCGATCGGCAGATACTCGAAGAGCATGCAAAGCTCATTTTACGGGCCATGATCAATGCAGCCAAGGCGGATGGGCAGATCGATCAAAGCGAAGTTCAACGCATTAAAGGCAAGCTGGAGGAGGATGGCATCAGCGCCCACGAGCAACAATTTATCATGATGGAAATGCAGAAGCCGATGGAGACTGAGCAACTGATCGCCGCCGTTCGAGGCAGCCAGCAAGTTTCCGCGCAATTATACGCGGCTTCCTTGCTTGCTATTGAAGTAGACACACCTGCCGAACAACAATACCTCGATCAACTGGCAACCGGTTTAGGGCTCACCCCGGAGGTGACCCGGCAGCTTCGAGGATTTGCCGGTTTCTAATGGTGCGCTGCGGCGCAAGAGGGGAGCCGCTCTCACATACAGTGCGGCTTCCTGTTTCAGGATCAAATTTTCAACGCCTCAAGGGGCAAATGGTTGGGGCTTTAAATGGCAACACTGCGCGCCACCCGAAACCCATAGCTGAGGCTGCGCAGCTCAGGCCGGTGATTGCGAAACGAGCACCGAAAGTAATCCTCTCGGTTCAAAACAAACGAACCTCCACGAGCCACACGAGACTTTCCCGATGCGGGCGGATGCAAATCGCCGGCCCGATAACGTTCATACGCTTCGACCTCAAACCAGTCCTCACACCACTCCCACACGTTTCCCGCCATCTGGTAATGGCCCCAGATGCTGCGGCCCTCGGAGTAGCCGAGAACGCTGCAGGTGGTTTCGCCGCCGCGATTGTCGGCATGGCGGCACTTTTCCTCATCCCATTCATTGCCCCAGGGATACCGACGGCCATCCACTCCTCGCGCCCCCTTTTCCCACTCCAGCTCCGCAGGAAGTCGAAGCCCCGCCCAAAGGCAGTATGCCTTTGCGTCTTGCCAGCTCACATACACCACCGGGTGATCCGAATGTTCCCTGGGGAAATGTTGACCTCTCCACACGGGCGTCCCCCAGGGGGGATCCGGAGTGCGGTGACCCGTTTGTTCCACAAAACGCAGGTACTGTCCGTTGGTTACCGGGTGCAGCCCGAGATAATAAGGCGGCAGATCTACCGGAAACGGGTCGCCACCGCCTTCATTTGCTCTGAATCCACCAGCCAGGAAAATCCCGCCGGGCACCAGCAGCAGGCTGCTTCCGTCCGCTGCGTTTTCGCTTCGCCACTCGGTCCCTTCGGGCAGCCATTGAGGATATTTGAGTTGAGAAAAAACGCTGATGCGCCTGGCCACTAGCGGCTCCATCCTTTTGCAGGTTCAAACGATGAGATGAAAAAATGTTCTTTGTTTGATTGTTGATCCGCGGTCATTTTGCTGGCAGCCGCAGACATGTCGTTGCCTTGGGAATCTTGCGCCTGGTATCGATCGGGATAGAAAAGCCAGAACATACAGATTTGATCCTGGCATGCATCGGGCAAAAAAATGGTGGGCGGGGAGGGATTTGAACCCTCGGCTTCCACCGTGTGAGGATGGCACTCTCACCGCTGAGTTACCCGCCCATTTGCGGCAGTTTATATACCATTGGAAGCGTATGTGCAATAAAAAAGGCGTGCCGAATCGGAGGGTAAAATCAGAGAATCTTCAGGCGCAGCCGCAGGTAGTCCTGTTTGCTCTCCTTATCATTGGGATCGAGCTTGAGGAGTTGGTCAAGCTTTTGCAAAGCGTCCTTGTAACGGCCGGATTTTTCGTACAGATTGGCCGCCTGGCGCAGGTACTTGCGATCTTTGGGGTTCAGGCGAATGAGCGCTTCCAGTTCTTTTAAGGCCCCTTCGATATTGTCCAGCTTCAGGTGGGCATAGAGGAGGTAGCGGTGGAATGCGGCGTTGTCAGGGTTTTTCCCGCTGGCTTTTTGGCATAACTCTACGATCGCCTTGTAATCCTTCTGATCGTCATAGATCTTGAACAGAGCATCGTAGTAGCCGCCATTGTCGGGCTGTAGTTGCGCCAGCTCCCGGAGGATTTTCACTTCATCCTTGGAATTGTTCTGCTTGCGATAAAGATCCAGAAGGTATTTGCGGCTCTCCACATCCTTGGAATCAATGGAGCTCACCGTTTTAAAAGCCTTGGACGCCTTTTCCCAGTCTTTCGCCTCGTAGTAAAGCACACCCAAATTGAACTGCACGGTCTTGCTGTCCGGCTGCAGCGCCGCCAGCCTCTCATAAGCGCTTATCAGCGCCTTCTTGTCCCTGGCCTGTTCCGCGAGGGATACCAGTCGAAGGATTGCTTCCTTCTGTTTGGGGTTCTTGTCGAGAATCTTTTCGTAGGTCGCCCGAGCCTGCGAAGGGGAACCCTTTTGTTCCTGCAGCTCCGCCAGGTGCATCCAGGTTTTTGTATCGCCGGGATTCTTTTGCAGGTATTTTCCCAGGGTATCTATGGCCTTGCCGAGTTCGTTATTCTTTTCATACAGGACGGCGAGGTTGTAGTAGATGTCCGGGTCCCTGGCACCCGCTCTGATGGCCCGTTCGTATGCCGCGGCGGCATCCGACCAGTCTTTGGTCTGCGTGCGCAGGTCCGCCACATACAGCAGCAACGAATGGTTGAATTGTTTGGGGATTTCTCCTTGATGCCGGTGCAGAAAATTGGCGGTTTCCTGGGCCGACCTATTTTTCTGAAGGTATCCCAGTAGCGCTTTAAAGTCATCGGCATCCTGAGAAAGATTGAGTAGTTCCAGCTGGATCTGCAATGCTGCATCCACCCGGTTCTGCGCCTTATAGGCAATCAGTTGACGTTCCAATATGGCCCTGGATTTCCCCGATTTGGCAATGTCTTCATAGAGCTCTGCGGCCTTGGCATAACTCTTGTTCTCCAGGTACACATTGGCCAGCTGTGTTTTTACCAGCGTGTTTCCGGGGTGCTCCTTGAGGGCGTTTTCCAGGTACCTCGCCTTGACATTGGGGTCCATGGCGGCGTTTGCCTTGTGCAGCCAATCGCGGGCATCCAGCCGGATGAGTAAATCAATTCTGCCGATGGGCATTTTCCACCGAACAAACTGGATGGCGACTTCCCTTGGAGTTTCAAACGAGTCATCCGGCCAGATTTCCTTGATCGTCACCGGCCTGTCATTCAGAACATTGACGTCAAAATCGGACGATACCGCCTTAACACCCCAGGAGATCCAGCCATCGGTTTGAACCTTGAGAAGCTGCAGTGAATCGGCGGGATTGAGAGACAACTGGGAGTCCGGCTGAACCTTCACTGTGTTGCCGTTGTGAATGAATGTTACCGCTTCCAGCTTGCGCGGAAGCGGCAGGATGGACGTAATGGACTCTGTGTCGACGCTGGACGCGCTGCCGTAAAGGAAAAAATAGGCGGCTCCACCGACTGTCAGCAACAGCACAGGGAGCAGAAGGTAGCGACCGATACGGCGTTTTTTTTTCCTGTTCAGCAACAGCGAGCTGTCCAGTCTATAGTTGTAGCCGCGCCCTCGTCTAGTCATAGTCATCCAGCCTGCTTGTTGTCATCAAGCTGAACCGTGCGAAACAGCTCTTGGATTTCTTTCCTGCTGAGGGTTCTGTAACTTCCGGGTGTCAATCGTCCGACTTTGAGGGGGCCGTAGCGGGTGCGTTTGATCTTGAGCACCGGATGTCCGACCGCGTCGCACATGCGTTTGATCTGCCGATACCATCCCTGATGCATTACTATTTTGATCCAGGCTTTGTGGGGCAGCACGCGCAGAATTTCCACCTGTGCCGGAGCGGTCCTGCCTTCATCCAGCTGAATGCCCCGGCGAAGTTCATTCAAAGCTTTTTCGGTGGGGTGTCCCGCGACTTTCACTTCATACGTTTTCGTTACTTCAAAGCTGGGATGCTGCAGGCGATGTCCCAGAGCTCCGTCATTGGTGATGACCAGCAGACCCTCTGCGTCGTAGTCCAGACGGCCAACCGGAAATACGCGAACGGTGAGATCCGTCATGAAGTCCATGATGGTCTTGCGCCCCTGTGGATCGTTGAGCGTTGTCACACAATTCTTTGGTTTGTAGAACAAAAAATATACTTTTTCAGAAGAGACCGCAATGGGCTGCCCGTCAACCAGGATTTCTTCCCTGTCGGGATCTACTCGAACCCCCAGCGCATTCACGACAACCCCGTTGACTTCCACCCTGCCCTGCCGGATCATCTCTTCGGCCGCACGCCTGGAAGCCAATCCGGCCTGGGCGATCACCTTCTGCAAGCGGATGCTCGACATATCAACGAAAAACATTCAAGCCAATGGTGTCTCTCACCTCCGCCATGGTTTGAGCCGCCACGGACCTTGCCTTGGCCGTTTCGTCGCGGAGAATTTGCGTCACCCTGGCCATATCACGTTCCAGTTCAAGCCTTTTTTCCCTGATGGGCCGGAGCCTGGCCAATACGTTCTTGATGAGGATCTTCTTACAGTCGATGCAGCCAATCGCCGCCGTTCGACACCCTTGCGCAACGTGGTCCACTTCGTCGGCCGATGAATAGATCTTATGATAGGCAAACACGGGCGACAGCTCAGGGGTTCCGGGATCATGCCGGCGCACTCGGGCGGGATCGGTCATCATCCGCAGTATCTTCTCGCGAATGATCTCTTCGGATTCGGTGATGTAAATGCAGTTGCCGTAACTCTTGCTCATCTTTCTCCCGTCGGTGCCGGGCAGCACCGGGACTTCTGTCAGCAGTGCATCGGGAACCGGAAAGACTTCACGTTCATACAGGAAATTGAACCGGCGGGCGATCTCGCGCGTCAACTCGACATGCGGCAGCTGATCTTTGCCGACGGGAACACCGTTGGCCTTATACATGATAATATCAGCCGCCTGCAGCACCGGATAGCCCAGAAAGCCGAAATTGCCGAGGTCTTTCTGTTCAATTTGCTGTTGTTGCTCCTTGTAGGTCGGATTCCTTTCCAGCCAGGGCAGCGGCGTGATCATGCCCAGCAGCAAATAAAGCTCGGCATGTTCTTTGACTTCCGACTGGATGAACAAGGTACATTGATCCGGATCGAGGCCTGCGCTGAGCCAGTCGAGTGCCATTTCCCAGACGTTGCCGTGGATCTCCTCCGGACTCGCATAATCGGTGGTGAGTGCGTGCCAGTCGGCGACAAAGAAAAAGCAGTCGTACTGTTTCTGCAATTGAATCCAGTTTTCCAGAGCACCGTGCAGGTTTCCCAGATGAAGTCGACCAGTGGGGCGCATGCCACTCAAAATCCGCTTCTTTTCCATCATGTTGTCCAATTCTCCTTACCTTCTAGCCCAGCAACAGTTGCATAAACACTGCCAGTACAGGTCTCACAATGTACCCCCACACTCCGGTAGCAATCAGCAGCAAGACAATCAGGATGCCGAATCGTTCCAAACGTTCCAGCTGGAACGCGAGGGCCGGCGGCAAGAGTCCAACCGCAATCCGCCCGCCGTCCAGCGGGGGAATCGGCAGCAGATTGATGACCATAAGCACCAGGTTGAACTGCACCGATATCCCGGCCATCAGGAAAATCGGCTCGGCAACCGAGCCCATGATGCTCTCTGCCGGGATCCAGCCGCTCTTAAAACCGGCAAATATCAAATGATAGATGGCGGCGCTTGCCGCTGCCATGAGAAAATTCGTCATGGGGCCTGCCATGGCCACCCACGCCATGCTGCGACGACCTCCGGTGAGATTGTTGAAGTTGACGGGAACCGGCTTGGCCCAGCCAAACAGGAAGGGAGCCTTGGTAAAGAGCAAAATAAGTGGAAGAATGATCGTTCCCATCAGATCAATATGCACTATCGGATTGAGAGTGATGCGCCCCATCATGCGGGCCGTTGGATCGCCAAATTTTTCTGCCATCCAGCCGTGCGCTACTTCGTGTGTGACCACCCCGAGGAGCAATGGCACGGCATAAAGACTCACATTCAATATGAAATTTTCGATTACAGACTCCTTGTCAAAGATTCCGGCATGGGGATTCACACGCTATGGCCCCAAGCACGACTCCAACTCGAGCAGCTCCGGCTTGTCCAGAAGATCAGCAAAGTTGTCTTTCAAGAGATTCAGTTCGTCCTGTCTATCCTTGATCTTTCCATCCAGGCGTGCATCCAGCAATTCGTCAAGAATTTCACGGTAAACGGGTCCGGGAGCAATCCCCAGGGCCTTCAGATCCTTCCCTCTCAACTCGGTTTTCACGTGCCGATAGCGATGCAGGTAATGGCTGACGGCCTTGCGCACTTCTTCCTTCTGGGTCCTGGCCATCATGAACAGGAGCTCTTCAGGCTTAAAGGGCTGAAGTGCACGATAGATATCACTCGGCTTCAAATCAGGCAACTGCAAAAAGTTGTGCAATACGGTGTCCACATGTTCGTAAGTCCACAAAATACGGACCTGCTGACTTCCGGTCAGTTCCAGACGATCCCAGACTTCTTCCAGTCGCTGCGGCGAGAGGCCGGAAAGCAATCCCAGCAGATAAACCCACCAACGATCCAAAGGCTCATCCAGAAAGCTCAATTCATACCACGAGATGACTTCCCTGAGCAGGGTAAAAAACTCTTCGGTTTTTTGATCAAAGTGCATTTTGGATGAAAGAATAGGCAACACACCAAATTCTGCCATCCGGCGAATCGCCGGAAGGGGATCGTCTTCCATCAAGATCAGCTGAATTTCATGGAAGAAACGGTGCCCCCAAAGCTTTTCGATGAGACCCATCTGGACCGCGTTGCGAATCAGTGAGGCGGTCTGTTTTCCGATGCGGAAACCAAAGCGCTGTTCGAACCGGATGGCGCGGAGAATGCGGGTCGGATCCTCGACAAAGCTCAAGCTGTGCAACACCCTGACAACTTTTTCCTTGATGTCCCTCTGGCCCCCGAAAAAATCGATCAGGTGACCAAATTCATCGGGTCCGAGGGATATGGCGAGGGTATTGATGGTGAAGTCGCGGCGGTAGAGATCCATCTTGAGGGAGCCGAATTCCACAATGGGAAGGGCCGCCGGATATTGATAGTATTCGAAGCGCGCCGAGGCCACGTCCACTCTCAGTCCATCCGGGAAGATGAGGACCGCGGTATTGAACTTCTTATGATAACGTGCGCGCACTCCGTATTCTTCGGCAAACAGTTTGGCAAATTCGATGCCGTCCCCCTCCACCACTATGTCGATGTCCAGATTGGGCCTGCGCAGCAAAAGATCCCTGACAAAGCCGCCCACCGCGTACGCCTGACAGTTCAATCGTTCGGCCAGCTTGCCCGAGTTTTTCAATATCCTGATGATTTCCGATGGTAGCTGTTCATGCATCACGGCAACGATATTTTTGCGCTTCGGCCAATGGCCTTCGTCGAGATCCTCATACAGGGCGGTCGGTATGTTTGAATGATCGGAAACCAGATAGTTGAGCAGATCTCTTCGCGTAATGACCCCTCTTACCTCTCCCTTGTCCGTGACGGGCAGAATGCGCTGTTGATTTTCCACCAGGTAGGTCTGAATTTCGAGCAACGTTGCCTGCGGGGATACAGTGCCAAAATCGGAATTCATGAACTCACGTACTTTCTGATCTTCCAAACCATGAAAAACCGCTTTTTCCACCACCTGCCGGTTGATGAGACCGACTAGGGCGCCATCGTGCATGACCGGCATGGCGTTGATGTTGTACTTGACCATGGTGTTGGCGGAATCTGCTATATCCGCGTCTGCTTCGGTGGATATGACCGGGCTGTTCATCAAATCCGCCGCGGTGGGGAAGGGCCGAACATAACTCTTGAGCACCTCCAGCAGCCGGTCCTCTGCCTGGATCAACGTCAAATCACGGATTGTGGCGGAAGCTGCGGTAGAATGTCCTCCACCCCCAAAATAGGCAGCGATCGCTCCCGCATTGACCTCGGGGATACGGCTTCTGGCAACGAGGTAGATCCGATCCTCCATTCTTCCGAGCGCAAAGACGACATCCAGGTTCTCGATATCTTTCAGCTTGTGTACGAGAACCGCGAACTCCCCGACATACTTATCCGCGGATACGCTCGCCACGCACACCTCAACGCCGTGCACGTTATAGGTTCGCGCCGATCGAATGAGGTCATTGAGCAAGCCCACCTGTTCCGCGGTCAGTTCTTGCGTCATCATGTCGGCCACCACGTTCAGGTCGGCTCCGGCGCGCCGCAGGTAAGCGGCCGCTTCGAAATCTTCGGGCGTTGTCGAATTGAATGTAAAGGAACCGGTATCTTCGTAAAGGCCCAGGCTCATTATGGTGGCTTCCTCGGGAGTGACTTCCAGACCGTTTTCACGGATGAGCCGCGAGAGGATGGTGACGGTTGCCCCCATCGGCTCGATCACCACCAGGTCACCTCTGATGTCGTCTTCTGCAGCAGGATGGTGATCGTAGATGTGGATCTCTACTCCCGGGCGTTTGATCACCTCATCGAATTTGCCGATGCGCGAAACCTGGCGCGTATCCACCAGAATCAGCTTGTCTACCTGAGCCAGATCCACCTCGCGCAGCCGCCTGAAATCATACAGGTAGGTTGTGGATTTGACAAAAAACTCCCTGAGGGTTCGCTCCTGTGATCCGGGAAACACCAAAATCGCATCCGGATAGAGCTTCTTGGCCGCTATCATCGAAGCCATGGCATCAAAATCCGCGTTGACATGTGTCGTGATCACTTCCATGTGCTGTGCCTGCTCCCCCTACCCTCCCTTATCAGCTGCACCGCAGCACCTTGCCGCTGCGTGCACCCTTCCCCGTTTCGCTTCGTTTTGCACCCCCTCAAGGCCTGGGGTGGTGCCTTTTATGGATTTCCTTCAACCGGCTGCGTGCCACGTGGGTATAAATCTGCGTGGTGGATATGTCGGCATGCCCCAGCATGGCCTGCAGCGATCTGAGATCCGCACCGTTTTCCAACAGGTGCGTCGCAAAAGAATGACGCAGCATGTGCGGCGTCAAATTCTGTTCTATGTTTGAGAGCTTTGCATAATGTTTGATGATCTTCCAAATCCCCTGGCGGCTCAACTTCCTCCCGCGGCTGTTGAGAAAAACTTCCATGGTCTGCTCGTTCCTGCGCAGAAGCTTTCGCCTGCCCTCCTCGAGATAGAGCTGTACCGCTTCCACCGCCCATTCTCCCATCGGCACCAGTCGTTCTTTGTCTCCCTTACCGCGCACCACCAGGTATCCTGGATCGAGATGCACTTGCTGCAGCTGCAGACTGACCAGTTCACTGACGCGCAGGCCCGTGGCGTAAAGCAGTTCAAACATGGCTTTGTCTCTCTGACCACGAGGGGTTTTCAGATTGGGGCCTGCGAGCAGATTCTCCACTTCCACAGGAGAAAGCACGTGGGGCAGCGCGGCACGGAACTTGGGAAAACGGATACCTGCAGAGGGGTTGCGCGCAATCCTTCTATCGCGCGTCAGATATTTAAAGAACGAGCGCATCGCCGCCAGTCTTCGCGCCCTGCTGCGGTGACTCAAATTCGTTCCCAATGATTCCAGATAGCCATGGATATGTTCCGGGGCCACATCGCCCCATGATACGACATTGCGATTGATCAAAAATTCCACCAGTTCCCGCAAGTCACTGCTGTAGGCGGTGAGGGTATTGGCGCTCAGGCCTCGTTCGACCGTGAGATAATCCAAAAACAAATCCAGTTCGCCTTGCATCCGTTCCTCAAAAAGCCCCGGATGGATACACTAACGATGACTGTCCAGTTGATCCAGGGCATCCCGAATAATCCTTGCGCTCTTTTTCAGCGCTGCTCTCTCTTCGTCATTCAATGCGGGCATAAAGTTGGACAACACACCAGTGCCGCCGATAAGATGCGGCAACGACAGGGTCACGTCGGCAACGCCTTCAACCTCGGCCATTGGAGCCGAAACGGTGAGGAGAGACCGCTGGTCCCGCAGGATGACCTTCACAATGTGCGATACGGCACCCCCGATCCCGTAATAGGTGGCCCCTTTACCCTGGATGATATGGTAAGCCGCCTGGCGCACCTTATCATCGATTTCTCTGCGCAGTTGGGCGTTGGATAGAAAGCGCGGCAACCGGCTGCAATAGTCTTTATTGGCCAGGCAATATTGCTCCATCGGCAGGCCCCCAATTTGCACCGAGGACCAGGCCAAGACTTCCGAATCTCCGTGTTCACCCACCACGTAAGCGTGTACATGGCTGGGGTCGACTCCCAGGTGATCTCCCAGCAGGGCGCGAAATCTTGCGGTATCCAGGGTGGTCCCTGAACCCAACACATGACCGGGTGCGGCTCCGTTTTCCACGGCATAGCGCGCTGCCAGATGGGTCATGATATCCACCGGATTGGTGACGACCAGTAAAATGGCATGAGGCGCATGCGTGAGAATGTTCGGAATGACCTCCTGGAATACGGCGGCGTTGCGCTGAAGAAGCTGCAACCGGCTTTCTGCGGGCTTCTGTGCAACTCCCGCCGCGACAATGACAACCCTGCTCCCGGCCAGATCGGGGTAGTCGCCCGATCTCACTCGCAAGGCATGCGTGAAAGGCACCGCGTGAAAGATGTCGTCGGCTTCAGCCTGGGCGCGCGATGCATTCTTATCCACCAGAACGATTTCTCTGCCTATTCCTCGAATCACCATTGCATAGGCACATGTGGCTCCGACAAAGCCGGCACCCACTACACCCACTTTCATGGGATATCCTCCTCTTTCATCAGTTGGAAAAAGCCACCCCATCCACTCCACGGTATGTTAGTAAACAACGTCTATTCTCAAGGTAAGCATTCTTCCCCCGGCATCATTTATCCGGACGCAGCATGATGTCTCAACCCTTGCCCGAAAACTCCCCGTGGAAGCGTCCGCGGATTGCTCGAAAAAGAGCAGGAAGACTGCCGGCAGGAAGAAACGTGCTCTCGCCTGGATGGAATTGGGATGCGAAAATGTATTGAAGGTCCTCGGACGGGACTGACGGCAAATCTATCGATCGCGTAGCCGAAGGCCTGCCTGCTGTCGCACCGGCATCTGCGGGTCACCGCGTGGCGGGATACCAAAAATTACTCATGTTCACCGCGCTGCCCTGATCGGGTGAGCGTCGGATCGAATAACGCGCACACCTCGGGATTGGAAAAGCCGCGCACATAGATGAACAGCCACCAAACGGCCAATGCGCTTTCCACAATGGAGTCAAGCAGGTATATGGGTGAAATTTGCCCACCGACCACATACACGACCTCGATCAAAGTCAGGGCGATGGCGCTCCCGATCCCCAGCAGAAATATCTCCAGTGTGACACGCCATCGTATTCCCGCAGTGAACAGAGTCATTCCTATGACGATGAGCAGCAGTGCAACCGTTCTAACCAACCAGAGGTCGGTCTTTGGCCCGGTTGCCGATTGAAAAGAATTGATGCCAAGCATGGGCCACAGCCCGCCCAGAACGTAATAAATTCCCTGCCCCATCGCCAAGTAGGCGTGAGAAACCCGGGCAAATAATCGCAGCAATTTACCAATCTTACCCTCGGCGCCCTTGTTGGTATTTTCGCTCATGGTGTTCTCCCGTCACTTGGTTGAAAGTCTTCTACGGCCTGATTGCAGGCGGTCAGGAGGCCAATTTGCTTGCCCTTTTTCCGCCCCCATTGTAATTTCGGAACTGCTCCTTGCAGACTTGAATTTATCGCATTTTTGCGGCCGTACAACAACCCTTTCTCTGATCACAGCGGAACCGGCAAGCGTGCCAAAGGCTTTCGTCGGATCAATGAAAGTCACGTTTGCCGCGGGTTGGAGTGATTCTTGATGTCTCGTGTAAGAGTATCCATCTGGCTGGCAGAATTGGGCGGCATTGGCAAGAGCCCTTTTGCACCCGGCACGGTAGCATCGGTCCTCACCGGCATACCGGCCGCTTATTGTTTGTCCTTTATCCCTCGAGCGTGGCTCGCCGCCGTAATGCTGTGCCTTTTTGTTGTAGCCTGCTACGCGTCCGAAATAGCCGAACGGCACGCCGGTCGGGTCGATCCCGGCGCAATCGTGATCGACGAGCTGTTTGGTTATCTGGTTACGGTGATCGGTTTTCCACTGGGCTGGAAACCTATCCTCCTTGGCCTGATTTTATTTCGTCTGTTCGATATACTGAAGCCATGGCCGATCGGCCTGCTCAACAAGGAAATTCCCGGCGGAATCTGGATCGTATTGGACGACGCAGCGGCAGGCGGCTGCGCTCGTCTTGTTCTCTGGATGACCCTGATGATCTGGCCGTGAAAAGTCTCATGGCCATGGCCGCTATTTGATCTCCGCATGATAGTCTTGCAGTGATTTCATCGTGCCGTGACCGCGCCGAAAGGCTTCGATCCCTCTTACCGCCGCCTCTGCAGCGGCAATGGTTGTGATGTGAGGCACCTTGTATTTGATGGCTGCCTTGCGGATATAGGAATCATCGTATTTGCTCAGTTTGCCGCTGGGTGTATTGATGATCAGGTCAATGTCACCATTTTTGATAGCGTCGACGATGTTCGGTCTCCCCTCGTGCAGCTTATCGATTGGCTCTGATTCGACGCCGTTTTCCGCAAAGAACTGTTGTGTTCCGCGCGTCCCTCTGAGCGTGAATCCCAGCCTGAGAAACTTCTTGGCGACCTGCAGGGCGGCGTGTTTCTCCTTGTCGGTTACGGTGATGAGCACACACCCTTCGGTCGGCAGATGCTGCATGGCGGCCTCCTGCGCCTTGTAGAAAGCCAGGCCGAAGGAATCCGCCATGCCCAGGACTTCTCCCGTAGACCTCATCTCCGGTCCCAGGAGGGGATCAACTTCGGGAAACATGTTGAAGGGGAAGACCGCCTCCTTCACACCGTAGTGGGGAATATGGCGTGAGCTGAGGGAGAAGTCGCTCAGCCGTTTCCCCAGCATGATCTGCGTGGCGATGCGCGCCATCGGAATGTTGCACACTTTGGATACCAGGGGCACGGTGCGTGAAGCTCTGGGATTGGCTTCCAGTACGTACACGATATCCTGTGCAATGGCGTACTGGATATTTATCAGCCCCAGCACATTGAGCTCCATGGCAATTTTGCGGGTGTATTCGCGAATGGTTTCCAGGTGCTTGACGGGTATGCTTATGGGGGGGATCACACAGGCGGAATCTCCAGAATGCACCCCGGCCAGTTCGATGTGCTCCATGACCGCCGGCACAAACGCATCAATACCATCGGAAACGGCGTCCGCTTCCGCCTCTATGGCATTCTCCAAAAACTTGTCGATCAATATGGGGCGGTCGGGTGTGACACCGACCGCAGCGGACACATACTCTTTCAGCATCTCGTCGTCGTGCACCACTTCCATGCCGCGGCCTCCCAACACATAGGACGGTCTGACCATTAATGGGTAGCCGATTTGCGCCGCCACCTGCAGCGCCTCCTCGAGGCTCGCCGCCATGCCCGATTCCGGCATGGGAATGGCGAGATCTTCCATCATTTTTCGAAAGCGGTCGCGATCCTCCGCCAGGTCGATAGCTTCATGCGAGGTGCCGATGATCCTGACTCCGGCCTCGGCCAGTTCCCTGGCAATGTTGAGGGGCGTTTGCCCACCGAACTGCACAATGATCCCCTCGGGCTTCTCCTTGTCATAAATGCTGAGCACATCCTCAACCGTTATGGGCTCGAAATACAATTTATCGGACGTGTCATAATCCGTCGACACGGTTTCCGGATTGCAGTTCACCATGATGGATTCGTAACCGGCGTCACGCAACGCGAAGGCAGCGTGAACACAGCAATAGTCGAATTCGATGCCCTGGCCGATACGGTTGGGACCTCCTCCAATCACCATCAGTTTCGGCCGGTTGCTGGCCGGCACCTGATCGGGAGCGTTGTAGGTGGAATAGTAATAGGCGGCGTTTTCCACTCCGCTTACCGGTAGCGCATGCCAGCCCTGATTGATATCCAAAGCCTTGCGCCGCTCACGGATGTCCTGTTCGGGAATGCCCAACAAAGATGCCAGGTAACGATCGGCAAAACCGTCCTTTTTGGCCTGTTGCAGCAGGTGATCGGGCAGCATCCGGCCTTTGTATTCGAGAATGGATTCCTCAAGGTTGACCAGCTGTTGCATTTGTTCGATGAACCAGGGTTTGATGTGCGTCTTTTGATACAGGGATGGAATGCTTGCCCCCTTCCTGAGAGCCTCATACATGATGAATTGGCGCTCGCTGGTGGGTTCGGACAGCATTTCCATGAGCTCATCCAGTGACCTTTGATGGAAATCGCGCGCAAACCCCAGGCCGTAGCGTCCTATCTCGAGAGAGCGGATGGATTTTTGAAAGGCCTCCTTGTAGGTCTTGCCGATGCTCATCACTTCGCCCACGGCGCGCATCTGGGTGCCCAGCCGGTCTTCAACGCCCTTGAACTTTTCAAACGCCCAACGGGCGAATTTGACAACGACGTAATCGCCCCATGGAGCGTATTTTTCCAGGGTCCCCTCTCTCCAGTAGGGAATCTCGTCGAGACTGCCGCCGCCGGCCAGTTTGGCGGAAATGAGGGCGATCGGAAAGCCGGTTGCCTTGGAAGCAAGGGCCGAGGATCGTGAAGTCCTTGGATTGATTTCGATCACCACCACACGCCCGCTGTTGGGATCGTGGGCAAACTGGATGTTGGTTCCGCCGATGACTTCTATGGCTTCTACGATGTCGTATGAATATTTCTGCAGGCGCTTCTGCAACGCCTCGTCAATCGTGAGCATGGGTGCGGTGCAAAAGGAGTCGCCGGTGTGGATTCCCATGGCATCCACATTTTCGATATAGCAAACGGTGATGCGCTGGTTCTTGGCATCCCTGACCACTTCCAGTTCCAGTTCTTCCCAACCCAGCACAGACTCTTCCACAAGCACCTGCCCCACCAGGCTTGCAGCAATGCCTCGGCTTGCCACCGTGCGCAATTCTTCCACATTGTACACCAGACCGCCGCCGGTACCGCCCAGAGTGTAAGCGGGACGAATCACCACCGGATAGCCGAGTTCGGCAGCAATCTCTTCAGCTTCCTCGACACTGAAGGCGGGTCGGCTCTTGGGCATTTCTATGCCGAGCCGCTCCATGGTCTGCTTAAAGGCAACCCTGTCTTCACCACGCTCAATGGCGTCTCCCTGTACTCCGATGATCTTCACGCCGTACTTGTCGAGGATGCCGTGGCGATGCAACTGAGCACTCAAATTCAATCCGGTCTGACCGCCAAGATTTGGCAGCAGAGCGTCGGGGCGTTCTTTGTCAATGATTTTCTCCAGTGATTCCAAAGTGAGTGGCTCGATGTAGGTGACGTCCGCCATACCGGGATCGGTCATGATGGTGGCAGGATTTGAGTTCACCAGCACAATTTCGTAGCCCAGTTCGCGCAGGGCTTTGCATGCTTGGGTGCCCGAGTAGTCAAATTCACAGGCTTGGCCAATGATGATTGGTCCTGATCCAATGATCAAAACCTTGTTGATGTCTTGTCGCTTTGGCATGTGGTATCCCTTATCTTCCTGTCTGTTAGTCTGCCTTATTGATTTGCCCTCGATCGTGTTCCGGCCCATGATTTCAAGGTCAGCGATGATACTTTTTTTGTCCGCCAATGTACACAAAAAGATCCGAGAGGCTCATTCACGAACCCATGAGCTGCACTAACAACCATGCGATATTTTGAAAAAAGCGCCGGTACGTCAAGGTGGCTCACTGTGCACTGAGAACCATGAAGCGGGGGTCATGGGTGATTGGCGTTGCTGGACGACGGCGTTTACAGCCGCGGCAGCGGGATTCCTTCAGAAAGCTTCACAGGAAAAGAAAAAATAGGGAGAAAATTGTTGACAACAATTGATTGAGTGGATATGAAGTTTGTAACACATAGTAAGATCCTGTCACACATAATGAACATTTTGGATTGGCAATATGTCGCCTGTGAAAGACAAAAAATATTTTCAAATCGGTTCCCTGGAAAAGGGCATGACGATTTTGGAATTACTCGTCAACAGCGAGGAAATGTCGGTATCGGAAGTGGCCGCCAGGCTGCAGATGAATCGCAGCGCCAGTCATCGCTTTCTGGCAACCCTGCGGGAAATGGGCTACGTGGAAAAAAATGCCAACGGACGTTACCAGGCATCTTTCAAGATATTTGAATTGGGGATGAAGGTCGCCGAACGGTTTGAGATTCGCCGTATGGCCCGACCTTATTTGAGAGAACTGCAGCAGGCATATAATGAGACCGTCAATCTAGGCTACTGGGACGGACGTCAAATCATCCACCTGGATAAAGTTGAAAGCCGCGAAATTTTGCGCATGGACCCCGGCATTGGAACACCCTCTCCGGCCTACTGTACCGCGCTGGGCAAAGCCATCCTGGCCTTCCTGCCGGAATCAGAAATCAATGCATACCTCGATTCGGTCACATTGGCTCCCCTCACTGCGAATACCATCACTTCAATACAGCGCCTGAAAGAGGAGTTGCACCTGACGAGGCAGAGGGGTTACGCCATTGATGATGAAGAGCTCACCCGCTGGCTGCGCTGCGTCGCTTCCCCTGTCCTTAATTATGACGACCGCCCGGTTTTTGCCATCAGCGTATCGGGTCCAACATCGCGGATGACGGATTCATTGGTGGAAAAAATATCCATCGATGTGCAGCGCATTTGCGAACAGCTTTCCCATTACCTCGGAAAAACAGAACTTGGAAAATAGGCTCATCGTTAAGGCCATAATGCAGTCGATGCGCAATCGAACACTCACATCAAAAGGAGACCACAACAATGGCGAAGAAGAAGCTCTCACGAATTGACCTGAAGAAGATGAAGGATTCCGGAGAAATCGCAGTATGGATCACCGCCTACGATTACTGGACCGCGAGGTTTGCCGAAGAGTCCGGTATGGACATGATTCTGGTCGGTGATTCTCTCGGAATGTGCATTTACGGGTATGAAGGCACGGTCCCTGTGACCATGGACCAATGCATCTATCATTCCGAAGCCGTCCGCAGAGGAGCACCCAACACTTTTATTATTGGGGACATGCCTTTTCTTTCCTACCAGGTGAGCATCGAAGAGGCGGTGCGCAACGCCGGCCGTTTTTTTAAGGAAGCCAGGGTCGATGCCATTAAGCTGGAAGGCGGAATGAGGGTCATTCCCCAGATCAAGGCCATCGCCGATGGCGGTATGCTGGTGATGGGTCACATTGGCCTGACCCCTCAAAGCTCGGGGCAGCTAGGTGGCTTCAAGGCGCAGGGGCGGACCGTCGAGACCGCCATGGAACTGATCGAGGACGCTCATGCCATAGAGCAGGCCGGTGCCTTTGCCCTGCTGGTCGAAGCCGTTCCCCCCGAAGTCTGCCGGATCATGCGCGACGAACTCTCCATCCCCGTTTACAGCATTGGGGCGGGCATCGAAGCCGATGGGCAGCTGATGATCTGCAGCGACGTGCTCGGAATCTTTCAGGCATTTACGCCCAAATTTGTCAAGAAGTACGAAAACCTTGCGGAAAAAACCATCAACGCTTTCCAGGAGTACGTGCAGGAAGTGCGCAGCAAACAGTTTCCGCTGGATGAACACACCTACAGGATGGTCGCGGGAGAGCTCCCCAAGCTGCAGGAAAAGTTGAAATCGCGCTGATATCGCAAGAATTTAAGTAGAATTTCATTGACACAGATAAGCGGTCATCAAATCCACTCAAACCAAGAGGAGCACAACGGCATGTCTGAAACATTAAAGAAGATTCGAGATTTTATGGAAAAAGAAGGCGTTCCCGGTCGCGACGCTCATGATCTCCCCTCCTCCGCCAAGACCTTTCCCGACGGCGCCCACTACCGTGTGGAAATCGCTGGAGTCGAGCGTGCTTCCACCATGGAGGCAATGATTGACGAAGCGAGGAAGAGAAAGGTAACCATTCATCGGGCAGTAGCGACCGTCGGCGGGTCGACTTTCTGCGACTTCGAGGAACTGAAGGCCATCGCCCAGATGGCTTACGATGAAAAAATCGAAGTGGTCATGGTGGTCGGCCACCGCAAAGCCTGGGATACCGGCTCGAAAGAGCTATCCACCTTTGAGGGCGGGATGCAAGGCTTCAGGCTGCGGGGTTCGGACAACATTGCCTATCACATCGCGGACATGCTGAGGAATGTGGAGGCCGGCATAAGAGGGTTTCTGGTCTATGATGAAGGGGTTCTCGCCATACTCAATAAAATGCGTGCGGAAGGATTTCTTCCCAAAGAGACCATTTTCAAGTTCTCCGTGTTTGGTGGATACTGCAGCGCCGCCGGCGCCAAAGTGGTTGAGTCGATGGGCGCCAACTCATTGAATCCCATTTCGGATGTTTCACTGCCGATCCTCGGGAGCATGCGCCAGGCGGTTGACATTCCCCTGGATATTTACACCATCATCGTGGATTCCTTCGGCGGTATGTTCCGCGCCTATGAAGCACCTGAAATGGCCCGGATCGCCGCCCCCTGCTACTTCAAGTATGAACCCGGGACCTCCGAGGGCGACATTTACAAACCCTGGGTGACCGAAAGCTGGCATCAGGAGTTTATTAGACAAAAAGTGAAGATTGCCGCCATCGTGCAGGAAATCATGGAAAAGCACGCGCCGCGCCTGAAAACATCGGCCAAGGGAGCCGCGGATCTGGTCATGGCAAAGGTCTAACATTTGGAAATAACGCTTTATATGGTGTTGATTACATTGCTTGGATGATGCCGGTGCGGCCTGGTTGAGTGTTTATTCTCCTGCTCCAGCCGCACTTTCACCTGCCCGTCAAAAAATATGCCTCTTACAAAGGATAAGCCATGGACACGGATAACGTATTTCAAGTCGCTCTCAACACTTTGAATCAAGCTGGAAAGATTGGACATATCGATTCCCGGGTGCTGGAAGTGTTGCAAGCTCCTAAAAGGATCAATGAATTTCGCATCCCGCTCAAGCTTGAAGACGGTTCTTTCCAGGTCTTTCAAGCCTTTCGAGTCCACTACAGCGATGCTTTGGGGCCATGCCGCAACGGCACCCGCATTCGGCCCAATCTGACACTGGACGAAATCAAGGCACTCGCCATTTTCATGACCATCAAACACTGCGCCGCAGACATTCCCGCGGGAGGAGCGAAGGGCGGCATCAAAGCCGATCCGAGCAAGCTCTCGCGAAACGACATGGAACGTTTGATCCGCGCGTTCGTACGGAATCTGCAACCGCGGGGGCCGTGGGTGGACGTTCCGGGAGCCGATATCGGCACGGGCGAACAGGCCATGGCGTGGATGTTGGACGAATACGAACAAATTCACGGTTATCACTGCCCGCCAGCGATCAATGATAAACCGCCGATCTTGGGGGGATCGTTGGGTGGGGAGGCCGCCACCGGACGCGGTGTGTTCACGGTGCTGACTGCTGCTGCGGCTGAGAAGAAGATGGATCTCGCCAAATGCAGAGCCGCTGTGCAGGGATTTGGACAGGTGGGATCGGTGGTTGCGACCATGTTGCACGAAGCGGGCTGCAAGGTGGTTGCAGTGAGCGACGTCTTTGGCGGGGTCTATGCCCCTTCCGGGATCGACATCAACGGGCTTTCCGAGCACGTGGCCGAAACCGGGAAAGTGGTTGATTTCCCGGGAACCGAAGCAATCAGCAATGAAGAAATCTTCGCCGCAGACTGTGAAATTCTGGTTCCCGCTGCTGTCCAAAGCGTGATTCACAGGGGCAATGAGAAACAAATCAAGGCCTCTTTGATTGTCGAGGCCGCCAATGGTCCAGTGACCACAGAAGCGGATGAGGCTCTGACCAAACGGAGCATAACCATTGTGCCGGATGTGGTTGCCAACAGCGGAGGGGCGACGGTGTGTCATTTTGAGAGGACCCAGGGATTGTCGGATGAATACTGGGATCTAAATACCGTCAATCGAAAGCTCGAACAGCGCATTCTCAAAGCCTACAAGGATGCCTCCGAAACTGCCGGTGAATTCAACATACCATCGTTGCGCATTGGCGCCTGGATCCATGCGCTGCAAAAGCTCGAAAGGGCCATGCAGCTGCGCGGCTGGGTTTAGGGATTGCCAATAGAACCGTTTTGGCAAGCGATTTTGAATGGGAGGAAATCTATGGCACTATTTGCAACAAGCGAATATTTGGAGAGGATTGGCAAGACCAAGAGGCAAATGGCCGATAAGAGCATTGACGTGCTGTTGGTTGCTGATCCTGCCAATATGAATTACCTCACGGGCTATGACGGCTGGTCGTTCTATGTACCGCAGGTGGTGGTGGTTGCAGCGGACTTGGAGCAACCCATCTGGATAGGCCGGGGCATGGATGCCAACGGCGCAAAGCACACCACTTTTCTCGCACCGGAAAACATCATCGGTTATCCCGACAACTATGTGCAGTCCCCGATCCGCCATCCGTATAACTTCGTGGCCGATGTGCTTAGCGAACGCGGACTGCGGAACAGAACCATCGGGCTCGAGATGGACGCCTACTACTTCACAGCCAAGTGTTTGGGAGAACTAAAAAAAAGTTTGCCGCAGGGCAAATTCAAGGACGCCGACCTGCTGGTCAACTGGGTCAGAAGTGTCAAGTCACCGCAAGAAATAGAATACATGAAACAGGCCGGGAAGATCATGGAAAAGGTCATGCAAACGGCCATTGATACGGTCGCTCCCGGCGTTCGCGAATGCGATGCGGTGGCGGCCATCTATCAGGCCCAAATGAGCGGGACCAGCAAGTTCGGTGGCGATTATCCCGCCATCGTTCCCATGATGCCCACCGGTGAAAAGACGTCAACGCCGCACCTCACCTGGACCGATGATCCCTACCGGAACGAGACGGCGGTGAATTTGGAGCTCGCCGCCTGCCGTCACCGTTACCATTCCCCGCTGGCGCGTACCATGTACCTGGGAAAGAAGCCGCCACAGAAATTGAAGGATACGGCTGAGGTTGTGGTGGAAGGTCTGCATGCCGCCCTCGATAAAGCCAAACCGGGAGTCGTCTGCGAAGAAGTGGAGCTGGTCTGGCGGGAAACCATCGCCAAGGTGGGTTTGGAGAAAGAATCGAGGATCGGGTATTCGCTGGGACTCAATTATCCCCCCGATTGGGGAGAGCACACCGCCAGTCTGCGGCCGGGCGATAAAACCGTTTTGCAGCCTAACATGTGTTTTCACATGATCCTGGGAATGTGGATGGACGATTGGGGATTTGAATGTAGTGAATCGTTTCGCGTCACCGAGAACGGCAGCGAAACTTTTGCCAATTTCCCCAGGAAGCTGTTCATCAAAGAATAGAGGATCCCGGGTCCTGCAGCGTATTCCAGAAGTATGGAGTCAATCATGACCGCTGACGTACAACAACCAAAACTCAACGTTATCAAACGAATCCTTGGCAAAGTGGACCCGCTGCTGATGCACGTGGAAGAATACATCCTTTCCTACGGCATCATAATTCTGGCGTTGCTGCTGGTCGGCAATGTTTTCAGCAGGGTCCTTTTCAATTACAGCTGGCAGTTCGTGGAAGAAATTGCCCAGACCATCGTCATCTTTGTGACTTTCCTGGGGTTGGGTTACTGCGTGAGAAAAGCCCGCCATATTCGCATGACTGCCATCTATGACATGCTGGGCGACCGAACCCGGAAGGTTTTTATCATTGTTATTTCTGCTGTAACCGGTGCCACCATGCTGCTGCTGGCCTATTGGTCAGCCATTTACGCATGGAATACCTATCTGCGGGCCAGTGTGACTCCATCTCTCAGGATTCCCCTGTACTTTATCTACTTTTGGGTGCCATTCGGCTTTTTCATGGCGGCCGTCGAGTACATTTTGACGATCTTCAAGAACCTGAAAGAAAAAGAAGTCTATCTATCCATTGAGCAGTTGGACATCTATGAAGATGAATGCTTGCTGGAAGTCCCTTGCGAATTCACTCCCGAGACGATGCCTGGAGAGGAGCGCAAGCCATGATCTACCGGGCGCGGCAAGGACAGGCAAGTTACGGCGAAGCCATCGGCATTCTCCTGCTGGATACTTACACCCCCTTCATTCCTGGTGACGTTGGCAACGCCACCACCTACCCCTTCCCCGTGCGATTTCAAAAAGTGCCCGGCTTTACTGTAGAACGCGCCATCCGGAAAGATCCCACCGCCTTTGATTCTCTTCTTGCCGCCGCCTTAGAACTGGAGTCACAGGGAGTGCGCGCGATAACGGGTGACTGCGGCTACATGCTGATTCACCAGCAAGAGCTCAAGAAGCGCGTCAATGTGCCGGTTTTCTTGTCGAGCCTCCTGCAGATCCCTTTTATTACCGGCATCATCGGCAGCGACAAAAAGCTTGCCGTCATCTGCGCCGATTCCCGCCAGATGAGCCCTGAAATCATCGGAGAGTTCCTGGGGTTAGAGAATACGCAGCATCTGGTTGTCAGGGGCATGCAGGATTGTCCGAGCTTTAGTGCAGCCATTCTCGATGAAATCGGATGGTTGGACGCTGCACAAATAGAGCGGGAGATAGCGGCGAAAGCCAAACAGATGATGGAAAACGAGTCGCAAATAGGGGCTTTCCTTTTGGAATGCAGTTGCTTACCGCCTTACAGCGCGGCCATCCTGGATGCCGTTGGCCTGCCCGTTTTTGATTACGTAAGCATGATTAATTACGTCTATTCGGCGGTTGTTAAACAAAGCTTTCACGGCTTCATGTAACGAAACCTTTTTGCGGATCGTTTCCCAGTAAGGAAAAAGCTATGGTTACTATAATGATGGTCATTATGATCGGGGCGTTGTTGTTGAGTTTTCCGTTTATGGTTGCGCTGATCGTGGCTCCCGTAGTGGTCTTCGAACAATATTTTCCGTTCCTGAAAAAAACCATACTGATCCAGCAGACCATCGGAGGGGTCACTCCGCTGGCTCTGATCGCAGTGCCCATGTTCATCTTCGCCGCCGACATCATGACCGCGGGTCATTCTGCCGACAGGCTGTTGGACCTTGTCAATAAGTTCATCAGGCACATTCGAGGGGGTCTGCCGATCGTGACCGCGGCCGGATGCACCCTGTTCGGAGCAGTTTCCGGATCAACCCAGGCGACGGTGTGCGCCATCGGCGGCCCGCTCCGCCCAAAGCTTCTGGAAGCCGGCTATTCAAGCGGTTTTGCAACGGCTTTGATCATCAATGCGAGTGACATTGCCTTTCTCATTCCGCCGAGTATCGGGATGATCGTTTATGGAGTCGTCACCGGAGCATCGGTGGGCGAATTGTTCATCGCCGGAATCGGTCCGGGGTTTATGATTCTTCTCATGTTTTCCGCCTATTCCGCCATTTACTCTAAAATCATGGGCATCCCGACTCTTCCCAAGGCAACCTGGAAGGAACGTTTTCTGGCCATGAAAGGGGCGATCCTGCCGTTGGGATTTCCCGCAATCATCATCGGAGGCATCTACGGCGGAATTTTCAGTCCAACCGAAGCCGCCGCCATTTCAGTGCTCTACGCTTTCATTCTGGAAGTCTTGGTCTATAAAACGGTTTCCCTCAAGCAGATCCCCGGCATAGCCTTGTCCACGGGAATCGTGACTTCGGTTGTCTTCATCCTGGTGGGAGTGGGAACGGCTTTTTCCTGGACTATTTCCTTTGCCAAAATACCCAGCATGCTGCTGCCGCAACTGCTGGGTAGCGACCCTTCGCAGCTCTGGATTCTTTTCGTTATATCGGTGGCTTTCTTTGTCGGCTGTATGTTCGTGGATCCCATTGTTGTGATCATTATCCTGTCGCCCATCTTTCACCCGGTCGCCGTCAACGCCGGCATCGATCCGGTTTTGGTCGGCACCATCGTCACCCTGCAGTGCGCCATCGGATCCGCGACCCCGCCCTTTGGGTGCGACATTTTTACGGCCATAGCCATATTTCGTCGACCCTACCTGGAAGTGGTCAAGGGAGCTCCACCTTTTCTTTTCATGCTGCTCACGGCCAATGCTTTGCTCATATTCTTCCCTCAAATCGCATTGTTTTTGCGTAACCTGGCTTTCCGATAGCCCGCTGTAAAAGAAGGAAAATTTATGGAGATAAAAAAAGAAGTATTGGAGCTGAATGAGGAGGTCATTAAATTGAGGAGAGACTTCCATCAGCACCCCGAGCTCGGCTTTGAGGAATTCAGAACCTCGCAAACGGTTATGGAATATCTCGATAAGCTTGGCCTGAAACCCAAACAAATCACCAAGACCGGCGTGGTGGCCACACTTTACGGCAAGCGTGCGGGGCTTACAGTGATGCTGCGGGCGGACATGGATGCCCTGCCTGTACAGGAAGAAAACGAGGTTTCCTACAAGTCAGTCCACGATGGAATCATGCACGCCTGCGCCCACGACGGCCATACCGCCATGCTACTGGTGGCGGCAAAAATTCTGTGCCGACATCGGGACGAATTGGCGGGCAATGTCAAGTTTGTATTTGAACCCAACGAAGAAAACGTGGCGGCGCTGCAGATGATTGAAGACGGTGTGCTGGAAGATCCCCCCGTGGATGCCTGTTTCGGCATTCACCTCTGGTCCACGCTGGAATCGGGTAAGATGGCCATAACCGCGGGTCCGGTCATGGCCGGCATGAATCACTTCGATCTTGTCATCAAAGGCAAAGGCGGCCATACGGCAACACCCCAGAACTCGATCGATCCCATTCTTACCGCAGCAAACGTCATTCAGGCGGTCCAGGCCATTCAAACAAGAGAAATCAGTGTGTTGCAGCCAACGATCATTATGTTCGGACAAATCGAAGGCGGCACGGCCTCCAATATTATCCCCGACAAGGTGACCATCAAGGGCACCATGCGTTTTCTGCACGCAACCAGTGAGGGCGAGGAGGGGCCTGAACATCGCTTCGAGCGTATTGTGGCCAACACGTGCAAGGCCTATCGGGCCGATTACCAACTGGATTTCGTATCGGGACATCCGACTCTGGTGAACGATCAAGCCTTGACAGAAGTGGTCAGATCGGTCGCCCGGAAAGTATTGGAAGAATCGTGTGCTGCCGAAAAGATTGTGTCCTACGTTTCGTTGGCGGGCGAGGATTTCTCAGAGTTTGCCGCCAGAGTTCCGGGAGTTTTTTATTTCATTGGTGCAGGCAATCGTCAGAAACAAACCGATTTCCCCCATCATCACCCGCGCTTCAACATTGACGAAGATGTGCTGAAGCTTGGAGTAGAAATGCACGTGAGAACCGCGATGCACTATTTGAACCGCGAGCATAACATGGAAGAAAGGGGGTGAACAGGAACGACCTTTTGTTTCTTGCGAGCAATCGGGCACCATCAGGTCTACGGTCGGTGTCCATCGGGAAACCCCGCAACTCAACTTTGTGCGGCTGCCCCTTTGGGTAAGCAGGGTTTCCTTTAAACCATTCAACCATTCAACCACCAAGGAGTTTCACATGAAAAGACGACATCTCATGACAGTAATCTGCCTCTCCCTGGCTCTGGTATTCTTATTCGGATTCCATGCGGCCAAAGCATCCGCTGCCAAATATAGCTGGCGTTTCGCTCTGGAAGAAATCGAAGGGAGCATGCAGGACGCTTTTGCCAAAAAGTTCAAGGAAGTAGCCGAGCAGAAGTCGAATGGTGACATCCAGGTCGATATTTATCCCTACGGTCAGCTCGGCACTTCCAGTCAAATCACCGAGCTCCTGCAAAACGGCGCGGTGGAGTTCGCCTTTCAATCGCCGGGACATTTGGGTTCCTACATCCCCGAAGTACAGATCTTCTCGGTGCATTATCTGTTCCCGAGCAATGAAGAAGTGATCAAAAAGGTCCTGAAGGAAAGCGCCGCTCTTTATGATACCCTGGGCCATTGTTATGAAGCAAAGGACTTCAGGCTGCTCTCGATCATTCCTGAAGGCTGGCAGATCTGGACAACCAACAAGGAAATTCGTAAACCGGACGATTTCGAAGGTTTCAAAATGCGGGTCATGACCTCGCCACTCCTGGTCGAAGCGTATAAGGCTTACGGAGCCAGTCCCACACCCATGCCCTACTCGGAAATCTACAGCGCGTTGCAGCTAAAGATGATTGACGGCCAGGTGAATCCCTACTTTGCCATCGAGGAAATGAAGTTCTACGAAGTGACCAAGTACATGATCAAAGCCGATCAATTGATGTTCATCTGCACCTTCGTGAGCAACAATGAGTTCTATAAAAACCTCCCCGACGATATCAAGAAGATCGTGGATGAAGCATCGGCTGCAGCGACGGATTTCATCTTTTCTTATCAGGATAAGCTCAACGAGGAGAGAAAGGGAAAGATCCTCAAGGCCAAGCCATCCATGGTTCACTACGAGCTCACTCCGGAAGAGCGGGCAGCTTTTCAGGAAAAAGCCATGGTGGTGCGGGACAAATACGTTGAAATCGGCGGCCCGCAAGCCAGGGAAATCCTCGATTCGCTGGTGAAGGAAATCGAAAAGGTCCAAAAAGAGATCGGTTCATAGCGAGCAAACGGGCTTCTCTCGTTTTTCACTGAGCTCGCAGCTCATGAATAGAGTCACGAAATCGACCTTGGCAGGACCAAACTCCGCCCTGCGAGGGAACCATCTTGGGGGCGGGTTTTTGGTCCTTGCTGGAGAGCTTGGGTTAGTGTGCTGAAGCAAGTCATAATATCGCATAGTCAGGAGAACGCGCATGCAACAGAGCGAAATTTCTCTGAAGGAGATCTACAGAGCAAAAGAAAGAATATCATCAATTGCCTGGCAAACTCCTTTGATTCCGTCCCCATCCTTATCCGAACTGACGGGCGATTCGGTGTATTTGAAGTATGAAGGGCTGCAGCCCACTGGGTCTTTCAAGATTCGCGGGGCCGCCAACAAACTGCTGAGTTTATCCGAAGAAGAAAAGTCGCGCGGGGTCATCGCATTTTCCACCGGCAACCACGGACGGGCTGTGGCTGCGGTAGCTAAGCAACTGGGCATACGCGCCGTTATTTGCCTGTCCAATAGAGTCCCTCAATACCGGGTGGAAGCCATGCGTCAGCTGGGTGCGGAAGTGGCGGTGCACGGAGTCAGTCAGGATGAAGCATACGCCTATGCGATCGAGTTGCAGCGCGAACAAAAGCTGACAATGATCAAGCCATTTGACGATCCTTTTATAATTGCGGGTCAGGGGACCATCGGGTTGGAGCTCATGGAAGACCGGCCCGACATTGATACCGCCATCGTGCCGGTGTCGGGAGGCGGATTGGTTGCGGGGATTGCTTTCGCCCTGAAGTCGGCGGACCCGTCCCTGCGTGTGATCGGAGTTTCCATGGAGTGCGCACCGGCTATGTATCATTGCTTGAAAGAAGGCCGCCCGGTTGAGATAGAAGAAAAAGACAGCCTGGCGGACGCGCTGCTTGGAGGGATCGGCCTCGACAATCGTTACACGTTTCCCATGACCCAGACCTACGTGGACGATATGGTCTTGGTCTCGGAAGATGAGATTGCCCGGGGCATGTTTTTCGCGCTGGACAAACATCATCTGGTGGTGGAAGGATCGGGCGCGGTAGGGATCGCTGCTCTGCTGTCGGGGAAAACCGCGAATCTCGGAAAGAATATCGCAGTGGTGATGAGCGGAAGCAATGTGGACATTGCCTTGCTCACCCGGATTGCCGTTGAGCAGCAATCACCCGGCACCTGAGTTCACCCTGTAGACCGATTGGGCACGGAGGCATTCCATGCTTTACTTTGAAGTATCAGAGTACCAGGAACGGTTGAGAAAAACCAAAGAAGCTATGCAGCAGCGCGGCATCGAAGTATTGCTGGTTACCGATCCTGCCAATATGAATTACCTCACCGGCTACGATGGCTGGTCGTTTTATGTGCATCAGGGAGTCATCGTGGCACTGAACCGGCAAGAACCGATCTGGTTCGGCAGGCAGCAGGACAGCAACGGAGCACGCATCACGACCTGGCTGCAGGATCACAATGTGCGCGGCTACACCGACGACTATGTGCAATCCCAGGTGAAGCACCCGATGAGCTTCGCGGTCGATCTGCTCAAAGAAATCGGCTGCGACCGAAAAGATCTCGGCGTGGAAATGGACAATTACTACTTCACCGGCCGCTGTTTGGATCAGCTGCGGCATGATCTGCCAAATGATACCATCAAGAATGGTGATCTGATTGTGAACTGGGTTCGCAGCATCAAATCCGCCCAGGAGATCGACTACCTGCGCATGGCCTCGAGAATTGCAGAAAAGGTCATGCAAACGGCTGTCGATTCCATTGATGTCGGGGTGCGGGAAGGCGACGCCGCAGCCAATGTTTACCATGCCCAGATAAGCGGAACAGCTGAGTTCACCGGCGACTACAGTGCCATCATTCCCATAATGCCCTCCGCCCTCAGAACTTCCACCGCCCACTTGTCCTGGGTCGATAGAAAGTATGAAACAGGCGATGTAGTTCTGCTGGAACTATCGGGATGCAAGAACCGGTATCACGCCCCTCTCTCCAGAACAGTCTATCTCGGTAAGCCGCCGGCGGAACTCGACGAGATCGCCAAAGTGGTCATCCACGGCCTCAACAGGACACTGGACTTCATCAAACCCGGCGTGACCGCTGAACAGGTTGAAGAAACCTGGCGACATGCCATTGCCGGCAGCCGCGTGGTGAAGGAATCACGCGTTGGCTATGCATACGGGTTGAATTATCCTCCCGATTGGGGGGAGCACACCATCAGCCTGCGACCCGGAGACCGAACTGTTCTCAGGCCCGGTATGACCATACATTTCATGCCGGGAATCTGGCTGGATCGATTTGGCTTCGAGTGTAGCGAACCATTTCTGGTGACGGAAAATGGCTGTGAGACATTTGTGGATTTTCCAAGGCAGCTTTTTGTCAAGGAATAACGACCGGACTTAATGTGACGCAAAACAATCCCATGCGAGCAGGAGAACATGCAATGAAAAAGGAAGCCATTTACACGGTTAACGCACCGAAGCCCGGGCCTTATTCACAGGCGATCAAGTACGGCAATCTCATTTTTGTTGCGGGGCAGACATCGGAAGATCCAGGAACCGGCAAACCCGTTCATGACAGTATCGCCCAGCAAACCGAGCGCATTTTGAACAATACCGCGGCAATTCTTGAGGCTGCCGGTTCCAGCCTGGACAAGGTATTAAAAACCACTGTTTACATTTCTTCGATGGACCATAAAGCCGAGATGAGCGAAGCCTACAAGAAGTTTTTTCCAAATGATCCCCCTGCCCGCTTGACCGTTGCGGTCGCAGGCATTGACGATGGGCTTGATGTCGAAATCGATTTTATCGCTGCTGCCGAATGATTGACCTGCATCAATTTCTGCTTCAGTGCGGCTCTCCATCGAACACCCCAACCATTTTGCCGCTTCAGGACTGACAAGGACGCTGATCACTGCGCACCCCTGCTGTTTCAGCGGGGGTGCGCGGAATTGTAACCTTGCCGAAAATGCCGCTTTACGAAGAGGTATTTTTTGTTTTAAACGGACCTTTTGCAGACTCAACATGCCACTTTGCGCCGCCTGCACTCAGGAGCGCACTGCGACGCCGTTCAGGGCAGGTGCTGTTTGACCCAATTTGCATGGCTTGTCATCTTCATCAGCCGGGTGGTTCTCAACCTGAGCTTTCGGGTAGTCTACCCTTTTCTGCCGGCGATCAGCCGCGGGCTGAGTATTCCTCTTCAGCAGGCGGGACTGTTCCTCACGGCACGTTCGGTAACCGGTTTGGCAGGCATTTTTTTTGGCATGTGGGGAGAGCGCATCGGTTATGTGCGGTGGATGCTGGTGGCGCTCTCCATTCTTTTCTTGGGAAACACGCTGGTTTCCTTCTCCAGTTCCTTTTTATGGGCATTAGTGGGATTCGCCCTTCTCGGACTGGCACAGACAGCCTACGTACCCGTTTCACAGGCATACGTCAGCGCCAGCGTACCCTATTCCCGGCGCGCCCGAGTCATTGGTTTGATCGAAGCCAGTTGGTCGGCAAGCTGGTTTCTGGGAATTCCCGTCTGTGGTCTGCTCATTGCCCAGGTGGGATGGCGCAGTCCCTTTGTGCTCCTGGCACTGGCCTCCCTGCTGATGCTCTTTTTCACCGGTCGACTGAAGGCGCCGCAGTCGGACCGCGTCGCTATCTTCCAGCCCGCAGATCCTTCCCACGCATCCCTGCTCGCCAGAACGGCACCGTCTCTGGTTCTCTTTTGCACCTTTCTGATGGCCTTTGCCAACGAAAACATCATGATCGTTTTCGGTGCCTGGCTGGAGCAATGTTTTTCCTTGCGGGTGGAAGCTCTGGGCTTTCTATCTTCGCTGGCGGGCCTTGCCGAGCTGGCGGGCGAACTGACGGTTGCACTGGCCGTGGATCGACTGGGAAAACGCCGCACCATCTGTGCAGGGCTGTTGACAGGCGCGCTGGCCTATCTTTCCCTGATAGCAGGTCAAGGTTCCCTGCTGCTCGCCATGCCGGCGTTGATGACCGTGTTTTTTCTGTTTGAGCTGACCTTTGTTTCCATGATTTCCTACGTATCCGAGCTGGCGCCCATGCAGCGCGGCAGGTGGCTGGCAACGAATTACAGTCTTAATGTGGCCGGCCGCATGTTTGCCTCGCTCTCCGGCCCCTGGCTGTGGACCCACAATCACAGCATCCTGCCAAATGCTCTGACTTCCTGTTTGTGCACTCTGTTGAGCCTTGCTCTGTTCCTGTGGTCCATTGCTCCTCCGGTAAAGCAGACCCAATGACATCAACGCTCACTTGATCCAGCCCATCTGTCCGCCGACGAACAATCCCAGCACAGCGAACGAGAAGAGGATGACCAGATAATCGATCAACTGAAGACGATTGGCGCAGCGCAGGGTGCGCCCTTCCCTGTCAAAGCCCCGCATCTCCATGGCCATGCCCAGTTGTTCTGCAAGCATGAAGGACTGAACCGTCAGAGGCACCAGCAGTGCCATGATATTCTTGATGTTTCGGGGCCGGAAGCGCAGATCGATGCCGCGCGATTGCTGTGCGTCCATGATGTTTCGCGTCTTTTGTCCGATCAAAGGGACATAGCGCATGGCCGTTGTGAGGATAAAGCTGAAACGGTAGGGAACATGCATTTTCCTCAAGGCATCGCCCATTTCCTGAGGCGTGATGCTGCTAAAAAAAATGAAGGAGACGGTGAGCAGATTAACCAGTTTAGTCGCAGCAGCCATAGCCTGGCCGGTATCAAAAGAAAGGTATACAACGACAAAAACCATTGCCACGGTCGGCCACAGCAGTCGCATGGAACGAACCCACTTGTGGGTGAGCCCTCTGGTCAAAATAACCAGAAGGATGATGGCGGACTGGATGCCGAGGATCTCGAGTGCAGAGGCAGCAAGAACCGATCCCAGGCATGCGCCGCCCAGGAAAAGACGGGTTCTCGCATCCAGGCTAGCCGAGTTGCGCTTTTCCAAGTGTATGGCCCTCCCGGCTCGTCCATTGTGTATGATCGACGGTCGGTTGCCCGGGCAGCGCGTGCAACTTTTCGCTGACTGCTCGAGGCGATCCGTCGGCAATCACCTCTCCAGCCTCCAGAAGGATCCAGCGATCGGTCGCGGCCCTGGCAAATTCCAGATCGTGAGTCACAATGATCAAGGTGAAGCCGAATTCTTCCAATTTGGCCAGAAAACGCACCAGGGCCCGCCTGAAATAACCGTCCTGGTTGACTGTGGGTTCGTCCAGCACGACCATCGGAGGTTGTGCCGCAAAAATGGAGGCGAGCGCCACACGCTTCTTTTCCCCCTCACTCAGACGAAAGGGAGAACGGTCCAGCAGCCCACCCAGTTTGAAAATGTGAAGCACCCGGTCGATCCACTCGTCATCAACGCCCTTATGCATGCTTGCCCCCACACGCAATTCCTGGTCCACCCGCAACTTGAAGAACTGATCATGCGGATTTTGGAAGGAGAGGCCCACGTACGCTGCCAATTCACTGGTCCTCTTGGCGCGAGTGTTTTCACCGAAAAGCACAACCGAACCACTGCAGGGCTTCAAGAGTGCATTGAAGTGCTTGATCAATGAGGTCTTGCCCGCGCCGTTCCTGCCGATCAACGCTACCGATTCCCCTCGTCTTATTTCCAGCGACACCTCTTTGAGAATCGTTTCACCATCCATTTGCCGGCACAGGTTGTGCGCAGACAGTATGGGCGGATCGTTGGGCACCATGCGCGGCACGCGCTGTGGATAGCTGACAATCAGCTGTTTTGCCGCAAAGATCTCTTTCCCTTTTGCCGGTGTTCCGTCGAACAGTACCCTGCCGTCTTCCAGAATGATACAGCGTGTTGCTTCCTCAATGGCGCTCTGCAAGCGCTGTTCGATCAGGATAATCGTCTTGCCGGCCCGGTGCAGGTTTCTCAATCGGCCACGGACCAGGGCAACGCCTTCCCAATCGAGCTCGGCAAACGGTTCATCCAGCACCACGACCGACGGCTCCAACGCGAGTACGGAAGCTATCGCCGCCAGCCGTTTTTCCCCACCGGAAAGCCCATCCGGCGCACGTTCCAGAAGATGCTCGATATGCAGAGACGCCGCAACCTCAATCACTTTTTCATCGATGAGTGCTGCCTCTCCACCGAAGCTTTCCAGCCCGAAGGCGATGTCCTCCGCTACGGTCGCGTTGAACAGCTGTGCCTCAGGGTTCTGCAGCACCAGCCCGACCTGCGCAGCCAGGTCTACAACCGCGAGGTCTCGAGTGTCATGCCCGGCTACGATGACGTTCCCCGACAGCTCTCCTTCCACAAAGTGCGGGATCAAGCCGTTGAGCAGATAACCCAGGGTCGATTTTCCGGATCCGTTGGCACCACCGACCACCACGTATTCGGCGCTGCCGATGCTGAGATCGATACCTTCCAGTACCCATGCATCGGGGTCGTAGCGAAAATGTACGCCGCGCAGTTCAATCACCGTTTCCACACGCCCCCTTTGCGCAGGAGCTGCAGGACGAGCAGCGCCATGATGGCTCCGCCCAGCGAACTGACACTGAACGCAATCATCAAGGTCGAAACCGCCATGGTCTTTCCCATCAGCATCGGGGCCACCAGCCAGACGCTGGTGAGCGAACCCACAATGCCGGTCCCCACAATTTCGCCAAGTCCCGCCGCGTAAATGTTGTTAAATGCACGGTACGCCAGCCCGGCCAGAAGTGCGCCGAATATGCCCCCGGGGAAGGCAAGCAGCGTTCCCAGCCCCAGAATATTGCGCAGCACGGCGGCCACAGTAGCCACCGCAACGGCATATCCCGGCCCCAGTAGCACGGCGCTCAACACGTTGACCATGTGTTGGGCTGGAAAACATTTGGAAATTCCAACCGGGATAAAAAAAGGCGACAACGCCACTGCAACCGCGACCAGGACCACAGCTTTTGCAACCTCCTTAGCCTTCATGCCCATCCCCTTCCGTCAACCTTGATCCTGTTCCCGTCAACCATCTTCTGATTCTGGGCAACCAGACAAAAGAAGCCGCGTTCCCAAAGGGAATGCGGCTCCAACTTTCACAGATTTCCCCACTGCGCAAAGGCTGCTCCGGCCCTTGCAGTATGAATTGGTTGGCGCCACTTCCCTACGCTGGCATTACCCAGATCAGGTGTTGAGGGTTGCCGAACGATGTGTCGGCTCTCAGCCTAGCCTCCCCTAGTGACACTTGCTAAGTAACACACGCAATCGGATCAGATCAATTGCTTTCTGTACGCCATGTCAGTCACGGACCACCTCGATGAGCGTAACTTCGGGGGGCGACAGGACTCGAATAGGCGGTCCCCACGTTCCCGAACCGCGACTGGTATACAGGCAGGACCCCTTGCCGAGCCGATAGAATCCGTCCTGCAAGGGATAGACAAAGTGAACCAACCAGCGAAACGGGAAAACCTGGCCTCGGTGCGTATGCCCCGAGAGCTGCAAATCAAACAGGCCGAGGGCAGCCGGCGTTACCGCCGGCCGATGTTTCAAAAAGAGCGTGAAGAGCCCCGTTTGCCCAGACGCGAGAAGTGCCGCTTCATCTATCAATGCGCCTCCGGCCGCATCGTCGACACCCGCTATTTGCAGCACATCCTGAACATTTACAACAGTGTTGCGCAACACCTCGAAGCCAAAACTCTCGGTAAATTTGATCGACCTGCTCAGGCCGGCGTAATATTCATGGTTTCCGATGACGGCGTACTTGCCGAAGCGGGGATTGAGCTCATTGATGGCCACGTGAATCTCGTCCATCCGATCGATATTGCCATCCACCAAATCACCGGTGCACACCAAAACATCCGGATCTTCGGCACGAACCTTTGCAAGGATTTGTTCCAATCGCTTGCTGCCCACCAACAGCCCCAGGTGAACGTCGGAAATCTGAGCTATCTTGAGACGTTGAATATTTGCCGGAAGTTTTGAAGTAGAGACGGTGATTCTTTCGGTCGTGACATTTTGCGCCTCAAACAGGCCATAGACAAAGATCAAAGCGGCCAGAACCAGCACGGCCACCGTAGGATTTTTACCCGTCGGGTCGGCCGCTGGCGCCCCGGTCGTCACTTGAAAGGCCTTGAACACAAAACCAAGCACAAGCAGTAATGACAACCCCCAGAACGAGATGAACAGGAATCCCATCCAGCCGTATCCGAGGCAGGCCATGAAGCGGGCGGAGACATCATGCCCGGATCGCTCCAGAAGGCGCGTGGTGATGGGAGCAAACACCATTGCCGTTAGAAAAACTATAAAGACGCCCCTGGCAGGGCTGTGTCGGGGCAATATGACTTTGGTTCTGAAATAGAAGAATGCGTGCATCAGAGAATAGATGGAAACGAAAGTGATTAGGAACCGCAATCTGCCCTCCCGCAATCGAACAGTACTCTGTGAGTTTTTGGCAACCGCTCGATACATATCCTTTTTTCGACCGGATGACCATCCTCATGTGATGTTATGGTTTCATTCAAATCCTTCGATGCGGCCGGCCATCGGTCATGTTATTTTCTCTTGCCCGATTGCCTAAAAATGTCTACATGGAACTTTACGTCCCGTCCCAAAAGGCCGCCGAGCTATTTTCCAGAACCGGAACGAACTGCTCAGAAAGTGATCAAGTGATCATTACTCGGCTGAATGCACCTCCTCTTAAGTAAGACGGCAAGGCTGTCACATGCGCACACATGGGCGGAGGCGTCACCTTTTTCCAATAGAACCGGTCGCGCCGACAATCGAGGCGCGCAAAAAAGAAAGTGCTGCAAATGAACTCAAAAACGCCTGAGAAAGCAAGCGGGGTCCTGCAAACTCTTCGTCGAGGCAGCAGCGGCTTTCTGCGGGATTCGGCAAAATCGTTTCAACCCAGTTCGGACGACACATGGGTGTCGTCCCGGCTCATTCGAACCTGCCACCTTACCGATGGGGCAACGGTGGAAGGGGTTGCACACCGAGGGAAGAAGGGATATCAGCTGGATACCGTGGAACGGGTCTGCGGGCTGCCACCCGACCAGTTCCGCAACCGGACGCGCTTTGACCGCTTGACTCCCATAGACCCCAAGGAAAGATTTCGCCTGGGGGACAACGGCAACCCATCCATGCGCATTGTGGAGCTTATCGCTCCCATCGGCAAAGGCACTCGGGGCCTAATCGTCGCACCGCCAAAAACCGGCAAGACGCGGCTTCTGGAAGAGATGGCGGGGGCCATTCACACTGCTGACCCCAACACTCGAATCATCGTACTATTGATCGACGAACGCCCGGAGGAAGTCACTCATTTCAGGCGTAATGTGCCGGCGGAAGTCCTCGCCAGTTCCAACGATCAAAGTATCGAATCGCACGTCAATCTGGCTGAGCTGACCCTCGCTCACATCCGCTCTGAACTGGAATGCGGCCGAGATATTGTCGTGTTGCTCGACAGCATCACACGCATGGGGCGGGCGTTCAACATTCATGGTGCCGGCGTAGGCCGAACCATGACCGGCGGGCTGGATGCAAGAGCCCTCGAGATTCCGCGCCGCTTCTTTGGCCTGGCACGCAATGTCGAAAATGGCGGTTCGGTGACGGTAATCGCGACGGCACTCATCGATACAGGTTCGCGCATGGATGAGCATATTTTTCAGGAATTCAAAGGCACCGGCAACAGCGAGATTGTGCTGGATCGGTCCTTGGCCCAGGCGAGAATTTTCCCGGCCATCAACATTCTGGCCAGCGGCACACGCAAGGAGGAGCTGCTCTACACCAGTCAGGAAATCAGGTGGCTCCAGGTGTTGCGCCGCCATTTGGCGGACAGCGATGCCAAAACCGCCATGCAGGATCTGCTTGGACTGGTGAATACGACCGAGAGTAATGCCGAACTGTTCCAGCGCGGCGCCGATATGAACCGGGGGTGAACTTTTGCCGAGTTGAACAGGGGACGGTATATCTTTTCATCCAACGAGCGCGTGAGGAGTGTGGTGAAGATAAAAATATTCTCTGTCGGCGGCACAATCGATAAGGTCTACTTTGACAAGTTGAGCCAGTACCAGGTGGGCTTCCCCAGTGTCAGAGCGATTCTCGGGAGCCTGCCGATTGCGTTTCGCTATGAGATCGAATCGCTGCTGAGGAAAGACAGCCTCGATATGGATGATGCCGATCGCGAGCTCATCAGGCGCCATGTGGCCGAAGAGAGTTGCCGCCGGATCATCATCACCCACGGCACCGACACCATGATCGAAACGGGTAAGGTCCTGAGCGATATTGCCGAAAAATGCGTTGTTCTGACGGGAGCCATGGAGCCGGCAAACTTCAAGTCGAGTGATGCCGTTTTCAATATAGGAGTTGCGGTGGGAGCGGTCTCGTCCCTGTCGCACGGAGTCCATATCGCCATGAACGGGAGGATTTTCAATCCCTGGCGATGCCGCAAAAACCGGGATCTCGGTGTTTTTGAAGAATTGTGAAGGAGCTGAGCTTCATCCTATTGATCTGAGATTTGATCAACTCGTGAGGACTCCATGAAGGCGTTTGCCCTGATCTTGTTTCTAGTTGTTTTGTGGCCGACGCCGGTGCTCGGTCCAACAGGTGCGCAGGCGGTTTCAGACCGTCAGTACCCGACATCAACCCTTGATGAAGACCCTGCCAAACATCACATACTGAAAGATTTCGAGCATTATCTTGCCAGGGTGAAACCGCTGCTTGAGCGCTATGGGTACGCAGCGGTTTTTGTCGCGGTCACGATCGAAGGGTGCGGCATACCGGCTCCCGGTCAAACACTCCTGATGGCCGGCAGCCTGGCCGCCGCAAATCAGGAAATGCACATCGTGCTGTTGCTGCTGGTAACCGTCTTGGCGGCGATTCTGGGAAATACCGCGGGGTTCCTGATGGGCCGCTGGGGCGGGCGAGCCATCCTGACCCGATTTAAGGTAAATGAGGAGCGCATGGCGCGCGTGGAAAACCGTTTTCGGCGCTACGGCGGCATGCTGATCCTGGTCGCTCGCTTTCTGGACGGGCTGCGCCAACTGAACGGCATTGTTGCAGGCATCCTCGATATGCCCTGGTGGTACTTTACCTTGTACAACGTCTCAGGGGCTCTCTTGTGGACTCTCTTCTGGGGTCTCGGACTCTATTACCTGGATGAAAACATATACCTCTTCCACAGAATCCTGGAGCATCTCGGCATTTGGGTACCCATCCTGGCGATGACCAGCTTCCTCTTGTTGATGGCTTATCTGCTGCGTCGGCGCAGCAGAGCCAACCCAAACATTCCCTAGCAGTCGAGGATGTGAATTTTTGTTTGCGTCGCCGCCCTTGCTCCTTTACGCCGGACCCTGGCCCGCAGAACCCCTGTCCGGCACACGCTCGCCTTCATCGCCTAAGCGGCGAACATCTGCCGAGGACCCTTTTGGGCCATCGCACGTCATAATGCCCGACTCGGTGTTTCAAATGTGCCAAACCGCCCTGGTATCCTATCATCCAAGGAGGGAAAGGCATGCAGACCGAGCAGAAGCCTATCCTGGTCTGCAGGCCGCTGCAGGCTGTTGCAGAATAATCCTGCAATCGGCTACGGTGACGCCTTCTCCTTCCGGGTGGACGAGCAGCGGATTGAGATCCATTTCGCAGATTTCAGGATGGTTCACAGCCAAATGGGACATGCTCACCAGCAGTTTCTCGAGTGCGTCTATGTCAGCCCTGGGTCTGCCCCTGAACCCATTGAGAAGCCTAAAGCCCTTGATATCATGGATCATGCGCACCGCTTCTTCACGAGTCACCGGTGCCAGGCTGAACTTGACATCCTGAAAAACTTCAACAAAGATTCCCCCCATGCCAAACATCAGCAGGGGTCCGAAAATTGGATAGCGATTCATGCCGAAAATCACCTCCTCGCCCTGAGGCGCCATCTTCTGCACCAGCACCCCGTCAATCACTGCTTCGGAGCTATAGTCCCCGGCGTTTTCGACAATTTTCAGAAAACCTCGCTGAACAGCGGCCTGGTCGCGCAGGTTGAGCAGGACTCCACCGGCATCGGATTTATGGACGATCTGCTCGGAGACGATTTTCAGCACCACGGGAAAACCGATATTCGCCGCAATCTCGACTGCCTCCTCAGCCGTTCTGGCGAGTTCTGTAGGCAGCACATTGAATCCGTAGCACTTGAGCAGATCGAGTCCGCCCACTTCTCCCACATAACGCTTGCCGGCATTCATGTGCTTGTCGATGATCTTTGCCGCCTGCGCTCTGTCATGCTGAAGCTTAAAGGGCTTGAGCTCATGGCGGTTGAGCCACTTGCTGTAACGGTAGAGCGCTCCGAACGCCTTGGCCGCATCTTCCGGAAAACGAAAGACAGGATAGCCGTGTTCCTGCAGGAACTGAACTCCCTCGGAAACGTCCACGATTCCCATAAAACAGCTGAGCATCGGTTTGCGTGATCCTCGCGCAATGCGTGCAATGGCTTTGGCGATGCCGAGGGCGTCGGTCATGGACTGGGGTGTGAGTATGACCAGTGCACCGTCCACTCCCTCGTCTTTGAGCACCGCGTTCAAGGCATTTTCATATCGCTCCTGAGTTGCATCGCCAATGACGTCGACCGGATTATGAATGTTGGCAGTCGAGGGCAGGTGCTCGCGCAGGGATTCTATGGTCTCATCCTGGAAGCCGGCAAGTTCCAATCCCGCGGTTATCGTCATATCAGTCGCCACAATCCCCGGGCCTCCCGCGTTTGTGACAATGGCCACGCGGTTTCCGGCGGGAAGCTTTCTGCTGACTTTACCCAGTGCGGTAGAACTCTTGTAGGTGAACGCGCTGGCAAAATCGAACAGTTCATGGATGGATTCGGCGCGAATGATGCCGGATTGTTCAAAGATCGAATCATAAACCGCTTCCGACCCGGCCAGAGCCCCCGTATGGGACGCTGCTGCACGGGCTCCCGCGCTGGTCCTTCCGGACTTTATCACCAGCACCGGGGTCCGCCTGCGCCCCGAAGTAATCTCTTTGACGGCTTCGATGAACTCTCGCCCCCGTCGCAGTTCTTCGAGATAAATCATGATCACCTCGGTATCGATGTCCTCATGCAAATACTGCAACAGATCCAGTTCATCCACATCCGCCTTGTTACCGATGGAAATAAACTTGGAAAAGCCGAAGTCGCGGTCTGCGGCAAAGTCCAGTACCGCTGTGCACAGCGCGCCGCTTTGAGAGATGAAGGAGATCTTGCCGGCAGCAGGCATGCGGGTGGAAAAGCTGGCATTCATCCGAACCGACTCGAGGGGATTGATCACACCGAGACAATTGGGCCCCACCATGCGCACCCCTGCCTCTCTGCAGAGAGACACGATCCGGTTTTCGATTTCTGCCCCCTGTTCGCCCGTTTCTCGAAAACCGGCGGATACAATGACGATTCCTTCAACACCCTTGGCTATCGATTGCTTTACCGATTCAAGTGCCGCCCGGGGTGGCAAAATAATGATGGCGAGATCCACTTCATCCGGAATTTCATCGAGTGCAGCATAGGCTCTCACCGACAGGACGGAGCGAGCATGAGGATTCACCGGATACAAGGTTCCGGTGTAGCCTCCCTTCAATATGTTCGAGAAGATATCGTGTCCAACTTTCCCCGGTGTCGTCGATGCGCCCACAACCGCAATGGCCTGTGGCGAAAATATTGCGTCCAGTCCGTTCATGCTAAACCCCGCTCCTTTCAACTTTGAGCATCACCCGCATCGAAATCCATCACTATGAATACGTCGCCGCCTTCGCCTCTGAGAACTTTGGCATCGGCATACCTTTTTTTGAACACGTGAATCATGCCCGTGTTTTCTCGCAAGACACTCGCCACAAAGCCTTTGTATCCGTTCTCCCTGGCAATGTTTTCGAGTTGCTCCAGGAGGTGTGAGCCGATCCCCAGATTCTGATAGTCTTCTCTTACCACCAGAGCGACCTCAGCCCTGTCTGCCTCTTCTTCCCCCTGAGCATAGGAAGCAATGGCTATGATTTCCTTGCGGCCACCCATGGAGGTGATGCCGACCAGAGACATATTCTTCCGGTAATCGACACTCGCCCAATGCTTTTGCACCGTCTCATGGGAAAACAGCTTCTTGTAATAAAAAAATCTGTAATAGATCGTGTCTTCCTTGAGGGAGTAGAAAAAATTGCGATAGGCAAACTCATCCGACGGCATGAGCGGTCGAAATTCTACCACTGTTCCATCCTGAAGCTGCATGGCGGTCTTGTATCCCTCAAGAAATATGAGATCGTCCTCGTGGGGCGGCAGTTGGTCGGCAAAAATGTAGTGACGCTTTTTGGCCACCTCGATCAACTCCTCGCGAAATTTTGGATGGGCGATCTGCGCCAGTTCCATAACGCGCTGATAAATGCTCTTCCCCTGAAGTTCGGCGATACCGTATTCGGTCACCACAAAATTGATGTCTCCGCGGGTAGTCGCCACCCCCGCCCCTTCGCTCAGACTCGGCACGATGCGGGAAACTTTGCCGTCTTTGGCGGTTGATGGCAGCGCAATAATGGAGAAACCGCCTTTGGACATGGCACTTCCGCGAATGAAGTCGACCTGGTCGCCTATGCCGCTGAAAAAGAGGTAACCGAGGGAATCAGTGCAGACCTGGCCGGTGAGATCCACCTCGAGGGCCGAACTGATGGAAATGAGGTTGTCATTCCTGGCAATGACCGCGGGATCATTGACGAATTCCGAGTTCCTGAAATAAAACATCGGGTTATTGTTAACATAATTGTAGATTTTTTCCGTGCCCATGCACAGAGAAGCCACGGCCCGCCCGGGCAAAAGAGTCTTTTTCTTGTTGGTGATGACTTTCTTCTCAAACAGAGGCAAAAACCCATCGGTAATGAGCTGGGTATGGATGCCGAGGTCTTTTTTACCGTCCAGGTACTTCAAGATGGCATACGGAAGCTGTCCGAAACCGATCTGGAGAGTGGCGCCGTTGGGCACCAACTGAGAAATGTAATGGCCTATCCTTTGTTCGATTGCGCTCTCCCGCGGGCTGGGTACGTATGACCAAAGAGGTTCGTCGTGCAGGACCAGACACTCGATTTGATCCACGTGCACAAAACTGTCTCCCCAGGTTCTCGGCATTTTCGGATTGACCTGGGCGATGACCAGCTTGGAATTTTCCATGCCCACCCGAGTGATGTCGACAGAAACGCCCAGGCTACAATACCCGAACCTGTCGGGCGGGCTCACTTGGATGAGGGCTACATCCAGTCCAATGCGTTGGCTCGAAAAAAGACTCGGGATCTGCGACAGGTACGCCGGAATATAGTCCACCTTCCCTTCAAACGCGGCCTTGCGCATGTATTCGCTGATGAAGAATAATTTCAGTGAGAAACGACTGGTAAAGGACTGGTCTTCCACGTACTTGGCAAGGGTGCCCGAGAGCATCTGATAAACGACGATATCCTGCAGGTTCAAGTCGCTGACCAAAGCCCTGATGAGATGTTGCGGCTCGCCGCAGCCCGTGCCGATAAATACCCGGCTGCCGCGCTTGATCCTGGAAACAGCCTGTTCCGCGCTGACCATTTTGTTGGGGCAGTAATCCTTGAGCCATTCGACATGCCCCAGACAGTCCATTGAATCCACCACGGCCTCTCTTTCCGGCCGAAAAAATGGGAATGTTGCACATGCCGTTTTTGTGTCTTCGCTCATGTTTGTTTCCAACCTTTTCAATTAAAAAAAATGTAGGGAGACCGTTCCCGGTGCTCCATCAATCCATCTTCTAGAATAAGGTATCAGTGCTCTTTAAGCAAACCCACCTGCAGACAAACTGCCCGACAGTGCCGTCGAACACCGCTTGACATCGAATATTGGCTGGCTTAGTGTCGGTTGCGAGAGTCGTTTTCCGCTGCTTTTCCATTACCCATTGCGTTATTTATCAAGAGTGGTTGACTGATTAGGAGGAACACGCACAATGGCTGAAGATCTTCTTGAAAAAGGTGCGATTATTCAAAGAGACAAAGAGACCTATGCCATCGCTCCCCACATTCCGGGGGGCATCATCACCGACTTTAACCTGTTGCGCAAGATTGCCGATGTGGCGGAGAAATACGGCGCTAAGGCGGTCAAGCTCACGTCGGCCGAGCGATTCGCACTGGTGGGGCTTCGCCCCCAGGACATCGACGCAGCCTGGAAAGACTTGGGTCTCTCTCCGGGAGCAGCCATCGGTCTCTGTGTGCGCTCGGTCAAGATCTGCCCGGGCACCACGTTTTGTCGCATCGGCATGCAGGATGCCGTTGGAGTGGGCCTCAAGCTGGACAGCAAATATCACGGCTACAGCCTGCCCTACAAATTCAAGATGGGCGTATCGGGATGCCCCAACAATTGCTCGGAATCTTCCATCAAGGACGTTGGGCTGGTGGGAATGGCCAAGGGCTGGCGCGTTCTGGCGGGCGGATTTGTATCCGGACTGAAACCGCGTTTGGCGGACGTGATTGCTTCCGGCCTGAATGACGACGAAGCCATGGCCCTGGTGGATAAAATTGTGGAATGGTATCAAGGGGCCGGCAAGGCGAAGCGTCTGGGGCGGGTGATCGATGAGATCGGCCTGACGACATTCATGGAACAACTTGGCCTGCCCGTGGGTCAAGACTGAGCAGGAAACATCTTCACCATGCCTCGCATGGTGAAGATGAATCGGCGATTGCCTTTGCCGTGTTCATTCTGAAGCCTGCACTTTGCTGAGACGGCGACATGAATGGGAGTCATGCATGATGGAACAGGAATTGGATCTCTCCATAGCGAGCCTGGGCGAATGCCGCATCCCGTCGCCCATGACGGGCGTGCAGTTTATCGATGGAATCAGGCACGTACTTTATCATTCCGATCTGGAAGAAGTGGGAAGCTATTTCAAATCGGGTAAAATGCCGCCTTTTTTTGAAATGGCGGGGCCAAGAGAGAAAATCTACTTTGATCCGTCCAAGCTCAAATGCGGCATCGTCACCTGCGGAGGCTTGTGCCCTGGGGTGAACGACGTCATCCGAGCCATTGTGCTGAGTTTGCACTTTCATTATGGAGTGCAAACGGTGTTTGGCTTCCGATATGGCTACGAGGGTTTGACCTACAAAAACGGGCATACGCCGCTGGAGCTCAGTCCCGCTGCAGTGAACGACATCCACCAGAAGGGCGGCACCATTTTGGGTTCATCGCGCGGTCCCCAGGACGTGGCCGAGATGGTGGATACGCTCGAGCGTTTGAATGTGGGCATACTTTTCACCATCGGCGGGGATGGAACCTTGCGAGGAGCTCAGGCCATCAGTCAGGAAATCGCTCGGCGCCATCTGAAGATTTCCGTCATTGGAATTCCCAAGACCATCGATAACGACATATCCAACGTGCAGAAGTCGTTTGGCTTCGAAACGGCGGTTTCGGAGGCCAGCAAGGTCATTTACGCCGCCAACAATGAAGCCAATGGAGCCTGGAACGGCATCGGGCTGGTCAAGCTCATGGGCCGGGAATCGGGGTTCATCGCCGCCTATGCGACCATGGCGACAAGCGAGGTGAACTTCTGTCTGGTGCCGGAAGTGCCCTTTTCTCTGGAGAGTCTTTTGAGTGCGTTAAAAACGCGGCTGGAAAAGCGCAGGCATGCCGTGATCGTCGTCGGTGAAGGGGCCGGGCAGGAGTTGATGCAGGCGACAGGTCGGACGGATGCGTCCGGAAACATAAAGCTGGGTGACATCGGTGTTTTCTTGAAAGAACAAATAACGAGCCACTTCAAAAATCTCGGCATGGACGTGACGCTGAAATACATTGATCCCAGCTACACCATTAGAAGCATGCCGGCCAATCCTCACGATTCGGTATTTTGTCTGCTGCTGGGCTACAACGCCGTGCATGCCGGCATGGCCGGACGAACCAGTATGGTGGTCGGTTTCTGGAAGAATGAATTTACCCATGTGCCCATTCCCATGGCGACGTGTGAGCGCAAACGCATCGATCCCGCGGGAAAGCTCTGGAGCAATGTGCTATCCTCCACGGGCCAACCGCGCAACATGCGCTAGCTGGGCAATGCTGCACCAGCCTGAGCTCAAAAGTCCATCCGGCTCATGCTCGACCAACAGTCCGGTGCATTCCGGCAGATCATTGTGATGGGGTCTTTTGCGTAAACAACCGGGTACTCATTTGGACATACTGAACAGTTCGCTCTTCGGGTTCCGACAGACCAGCAATTCTTTTCAAGGCGAACTTGACACCAGTGATGGATGGTTATGCCGGCACGGTCATGATGGTCCATCAGGAGTTTTTTATGCCCTTTGATCAACGCTATCTGGAAGCTGATCCGCATTGGTACAAGGACGCGGTCATCTACGAAACTCATGTCAAGAGCTTCTTCGATAGTGACGATGACGGCATCGGCGACTTCCGCGGCCTGATGCACAAACTCGACTATCTCAAGGACCTTGGCATTACGGCGCTGTGGCTGCTGCCATTCTACCCTTCGCCGCTGCGCGACGATGGCTACGACATCGCCGACTACTATGACGTACACTCAAACTACGGCACGCTGCGCGATTTCCGTGAGTTTTTGAAAGCGGCTCACTACCGCGGCATCCGCGTGATCACCGAACTGGTCATCAACCACACTTCGGATCAGCACCGCTGGTTTCAGAGAGCCCGCCGGGCAAAGCCGGGGACTTCTCTCAGAGATTTTTACGTATGGAGTGATACGCCGCGCAAATACTCAGATGCAAGAATCATTTTCAAGGACTTTGAAACCTCCAACTGGACATGGGATCCGGTGGCCAAGGCATATTACTGGCATCGCTTCTATTCCCATCAGCCGGATTTGAATTTCGATAATCCCCAAGTGCAAAAGGAAGTCATCAAAGTACTCGATTTTTGGTTCAGCATGGGAGTCGACGGGTTACGCCTGGATGCCGTTCCCTACCTGTACGAACGGGATGGGACCAACTGCGAGAATTTGCCTGAAACTCACGAGTTTTTGAAAAAACTGAGAAAACACGTGGAAAGTAAACACCAGGGCAAAATGCTGCTGGCGGAGGCCAACCAATGGCCCGAAGATGCAGTGGCGTACTTCGGCGCTGGCGATGAATGTCACATGTGCTTTCATTTCCCTATTATGCCTCGTATTTTCATGGCCTTATGGATGGAAGACCGGTTTCCCATTCTCGACATTCTCGATCAAACGCCGGAAATCCCGGAAACCAGCCAATGGGCTATGTTTCTGCGCAATCATGATGAGCTCACCCTGGAGATGGTGAGCGATGAAGAGCGCGATTACATGTATCAGGTGTATGCCAAGGATCAACACGCCCGGATCAATCTCGGCATTCGCCGTCGGCTGGCACCGTTGATGGGCAACAATCGACGTAAGATCGAATTGATCAACTTCCTGCTGTTTTCCTTGCCCGGCACTCCGATCATGTATTACGGCGACGAGATGGGCATGGGCGATAATTATTACCTGGGCGACCGCGACGGGGTGAGAACCCCAATGCAATGGAGCCCTGACAGAAACGCAGGATTTTCCAAAGCCAATCCGCAACGGCTCTATCTTCCTACCATCATTGATCCGGAATATCACTTTCAGGCCTTGAACGTGGAGAATCAGCAGGCAAATCTTTCCTCCCTCCTCTGGTGGACGCGCCGCGTGATCGCGATGCGCAAGCGTTTCAAGGCGTTTGGACGCGGCTCCATTGAATTTCCCTTTTCAGATAACCCCAAGGTTTTGGCATTCCTTAGAAAATATCAAGAGGAGACGATTCTTGTGGTGGCCAACCTGTCGCGCTTTTCCCAGGTGGTACACCTGGATTTATCGAGCTACGACGGGTATGAGCCCGAGGAGGTCTTCAGCAGCAACAAGTTTCCCCCCATCAACAAATCTCCCTATCTGCTGACCCTGGGTTTCAACGATTATTTCTGGTTTGTACTGCGCAAAGTCAGAGATGACCAACAACCGGCAGTCCTAAGACACCGAGGCGAGTTTGCCGTCGCACGGCACTGGCAGGAGTTCATCGAGGGGGAGCAGGGCGAAATCTTTCTCAAGACGGTTCTGCCGGAATATTTGAAGAGTTGTCGGTGGTTCAGCCGCAAAGCCAAGACCATTAGAGCCATCAATGTCGCTGAAGAGATGCTCATTTCACGGCAGAAGAGGGTTCCGGCCGCTCTGTTGTTGATCATTGAAGTGCATTTTACCGAAGGCGCGTCCGAGAGGTATCTGCTACCCATTTCCTATGCCACCGGGCGAGAGTCTCTCATGATTCAGCGGGAATTTCCTCATGCGGTAATCGCGCGACTGCGGGTCGGCGATCAGCAGGGCGTACTGTTTGACGGCGTGTATCATGAAGAGTTCAGGAACACGCTGTTGCGGGCTATTTCAAGCAGGCAGACAATCAAAGGAAAGCACGGCGAAATAGTCGTGCATCAAGGCAGACAATACAAGAGGTTACTGGGAGGGAAGAAGCTGCCGTTGCCGTCACAGGTCCTCAAAGCGGAACAGAGCAACACCTCGATAGTCTGCGAGAATACCTTTTTTATCAAGCTGTACCGGCAATTGGGCGAAGGAGCCAATCCGGATCTTGAAATATCCAGATTCCTCACTGAAAAAATCGCTTTTCTTTCTGTTCCCGCTTTTGCCGGAATTCTAGAGTATCATCGCCCCGTCGGCGAACCCATCCACCTCGCACTGGTTCAAGGCTTTGTCCTTAACGCGGGGGACGCCTGGACGTATACTTTGGAGTCGGTAAGGCAATATTTTGAGAAGATCCTGGCCAAGAGAGGGGCACTGGAGGCTCCCCAGATATCCGGGTCTCCATTCGAAAGGACGGCACAGTCTGAGTCTTCACAGCTCAAGGAATACATCGGTGAGTTTTACCTGGAAATGATGGGGCTGCTGGGTAAGCGAACCGGAGAGCTCCACCTGGCGCTGGCGTCGGAAAGCGATGATCCTGCATTTGCTTTGGAGCCCTTTTCCAAACTTTACCAGCGATCGGTTTATCAGTCCATGCGCAACATAACCCGCAGAGCCATGCAGGATCTCAGGAAGAGCTTGGGGAAACTGCCCGAGCAACTGCGCGAAAAGGCACTGATCATTGTTGAATCGGAACGGGAAATCCTGAACCGGTTAAGGCGGATTACGGAAAAAAAGATAGAGGCCGTGAAGATACGTATCCATGGCGACTACCACTTGGCCCAGGTGCTTTACACCGGTAATGACTTCATGATCATTGACTTCGAGGGGGAGCCGAGCCGGCCACTATCCGAGCGCAGAATCAAGCGATCGGCCTTCAGAGATATAGCCGGCATGGTTCGTTCTTTTCATTACGCCGTCCGCAGTGCCCTTACCCGGCATCCCGCCATCCGCGAAGAGGACATCGCGGTGCTTGAGCCATGGATACAGCCATGGTACTTGTGCGTGAGCCGGACCTTCTGGAGATCCTATCTGGAAACTGTGGGACAGGCGCCATTTGTTCCCACCAACCCGGAAGAACTGGATATCCTGCTGCAGTGTTTCCTGCTGGAAAAAGCGGTCTACGAGCTTGGCTATGAGTTGAACAACAGACCCGAGTGGGCTTCGATTCCCATGAGCGGGATCATGCAGATTTTAACGCACATGTAACGTGTGATTCACCGCAACACCCAAGAATTTCTGATTTTTTAACTGGATCCCCGGCCGGCGGCAGCGCCGCTGAGTGGCTCTGCAGGGGGACAAATAACACTTGTCGGCAGCTCGGGTGTTATGCGATAGAATGCGATTCGAATCAGTCGCTTGAGAGATCATTGGGGTCCACACTGGATGTAGAAATCGGAGGGGTCATGAAGAAGTTCTTGATTTACGGTTTCCTGTTGGGTTGCTGCTTTCTCCCACATTACACATTGGCTGAAGAAGTCGTCAGGATCGGTCTTCTCGGGCCAATGAGCGGGCCGTTGGCCGAGGAGGGAAAGCAGATGAAGGAGGTCGCGGAACTGGTTGCCGCCAATCTGAATGCACAAGGAGGGGTGTTCGGCAGGAAAATCCAGATGGTTATCGCAGACGATCAGGGAACCGTTGAAGGGGGCAAAACCGCTGCTCGGCAATTGACCGGCCAGCGGGTGGCGGCAGTAATTGGGAGCTACTCCTCCGCGGTTACCGATGCAGTTCAGGGAATCTTCAGCCAAGCGGGGATACCGCAAATCAGCAACGCCTCTACTGCAGTGCCATTATCACGCAAAGGCATAAAAACCTTTTTCCGGATCTGTTCGAATGATGAAGATCAAGCGCAGGCCGCGGTCGAAGCGATCCTTGAGGGAAACTACAAGAGGGTCGCTATCCTGCGCGACAGCACCCTCTACTCCAAGGGCCTGGCCGATAACACTCGATCCCTGTTGGAACAAAGGGGGATCCAAATCGCCTTTGATGAATTTCTACCGACCGACCACGGCAAATACAGAGAAAAGCTTGTGCAAATGCGAGAAACAGATCCTGATGTGATTTTTTTTGCCGGTTACTATCCGGAAGCCGCCGTCCTGCTGCGACAGAAAAGAGAACTGAGATGGCAAGTGCCTATTATCGGCGGTGATGCTTCTAATAATCCGGACCTCATCAACATTGCCGGGAAAAAGGCCGCCCGGGGTTTTCAATTTTTGAGCCTGCCTCGGCCGGAAAATCTACCTTCCCTCAAAGCCAAAGAGTTGCTCTCTCAATTCAGAAGTGAGTACGGGCGCAGGGTCAGTTCCATCTACGCAGTGCTGGCAGGAGACGCCCTGGGTGTGATCGCCGTTGCCATGGATCAGACCCGGTCGACCGACGGGGGCATGCTGGCAAATTACCTATTGCACGACCTCAAAGACTATGAAGGATTCACCGGTCAGATATCCTTCGATAAGGATGGCGACCGGGAAGGTCAGATTTTTGTCGAGTATCAGTATGACGCAAGAGGAAAAGCCGCATTGCTGCTTTAGTGGATATGAGGCATGGTGAATACCCCGGAAAAACCGGAGCTCCACTGGAATCGAAAAGAGCACGACAATCTGATACTTCGCCTTGCAGGCATGTGGCGTATTGGCAAAGCCATTCCTTCGTCGGAGCAAGTTAAGAAAGAGATCGAAGGCAGCTCGGACCTGCGCCGAATCTCCTTCGACACAGAGCGGCTGCTGGCTTGGGACAGCTCATTGCTGACCTTTCTGGTCCAGCTCGAGAAAGAGTGCCGAGACCGTGCCATTGAAACCGACAGGGAGGGATTGCCGGAAGGGGTGCAGCGACTTCTGAATCTGGCTACGGCGGTCCCGGCAAAAAAGGATGCGCGCCGTACCTCGGCAAAGGAATCGTTGCTTCGGCGGGTCGGCAGGCAAGTCTTGGATTTCGGTCATGGCAGCATGGAAATGCTTGCTTTCATCGGTGAAGCCTTTTTGGCACTTTTAAAATTGATGAGTGGTCGAGCTCGCTTTCGCCGTTCTGACTTGTTTTTGTTCATGCAGCAGAGCGGGGCTCAAGCGTTGCCGATCGTATCGCTTATCAGTGTATTGGTGGGGCTCATTCTAGCTTTTATAGGCGCCGTCCAGTTGGCTCTGTTCGGAGCGCAGATTTATGTGGCCAGCCTGGTGGGAATATCCATGATTCGTGTGATGGGCGCCGTGATGGCCGGTGTCATCATGGCAGGTCGCACTGGGGCTGCGTTTGCTGCACAGCTGGGGACCATGACCGTCAATGAAGAAATTGATGCCCTGACAACCCTCGGTATCTCGCCCATGGAATTTCTGGTATTGCCGCGCATGCTTGCCCTCTTTTTCATGATGCCGCTGCTCTGTATCTACGCCGACCTCATGGGAGTTCTTGGTGGGCTCATAGTCGGCGTGTACATGCTCGACCTCAATTTTTGGGAGTATGTCAATCAGACGCGTGCAACCGTTGCCTTGAGCAATTTCTGGATAGGGCTGACCCATGCGGCGGTGTTCGGGATACTGATTGCTCTTTCCGGCTGCCTGAGAGGAATGCAATGCGGAAGGAGCGCATCGGCGGTGGGTTTGGCCGCCACTTCGGCAGTCGTCACGGGAATCGTGAGTATCGTCGTTGCGACCGCGATCATAACGGTTATCTGCGACATACTGGGCGTTTGAGATCACCAGGCAGGTCGGGTTTTGCTGCAAAGTTCCATCCAATCGGCATCGAATAGGCCAAGCATGAATGATTCACAGCCTGTCATCGAAGTTCGGGACCTCACCATGGCCTATGGCAGCTTTGTTCTACAGCGGGACCTCAATTTCATCGTCAAACGTGGAGATGTCTTCATCATCATGGGCGGCAGCGGATGTGGGAAAAGCACCCTGCTGCGGCACCTGATCGGACTCAAGGCACCCGCCCGGGGCAAGGTCTTGTACGGTGACGTGAGCTTCTGGGAACTCGATCCAACCGAACGGAAGCGCATGATGCGCGGATTTGGCGTTATGTATCAAAGCGGTGCATTGTGGAGCTCGATGACCCTGGCAGAAAACATTTCGCTGCCCCTCGAGGAGTACACCACACTCAGTTCCAGGCAGATAGATGAGATCACCGCGCTCAAGCTTGCCCTGGTCGGACTGGCAGGATTTGAGGACTATTATCCGGCTGAGATCAGCGGCGGCATGCGCAAGCGCGCGGCTCTTGCCAGAGCCATGGCGCTGGACCCCGATATTCTTTTCTTTGATGAGCCTTCGGCCGGCTTGGACCCGATCAGTGCGCGGCGCCTGGATGAACTGATTCTGGAGTTGCGCGACAGTCTTGGAGCAACCATTATCGTGGTGACGCACGAGCTCGCCAGCATTTTCGCCATAGGGAACAACTCGGTATTTTTGGACGCGGACAGCAAAACCATGATTGCCAGCGGCGACCCGCACCGACTGTTAACCGATTGCGAACACCCAACGGTGCAGAATTTTTTGACGCGCGGCCAAGACATGCGGGGTAATGGTGCGGAATCATAACGCAATGAAGGTGCGGATGTTACCATGAGCAAGAAATCAAACCCGGCGGCTATCGGCGCTTTTGTGATTGGCGCCGTTATTTTGATCGTAGCGGCAATTGTTGCTTTTGGCAGTGGTCGATTCTTCAAACAGACTCAAAAGTATGTCCTGTTCTTTGAAGGCTCCGTGAATGGACTCGCTGTGGGGGCTCCGGTGGCTTTTCGGGGAGTGAGAATCGGCTCAGTTACGGACATTCGAGTCCTGTTTGACGGGAAGGACCTCTCCCTGAAGATTCCCGTTTTCATTGAAATTGACCCGAGTCGAATTCAAGAAGTCAACAGTGACGATGCCGTCAAGGAACTGGGCACACGCAAACTTATAGATATTCTGCTCGATCACGGGCTCAAGGCACAACTGGGAATGCAGAGCCTGGTGACCGGACAGTTGTATGTTAACCTGGATTTTCATCCACAAAAACCTGCCCGGCTGGTAAAAAGGGTGAGCGAATATCAGGAATTGCCGACCATCCCCTCCCCCATCGAGGAAATCTCGAGAACCATCGAGACGCTTCCCTTGGATGACCTTGCAAATAAGCTTTTGTCAGCCATTGAGGGGATAGAAAAAGTGGTGAACTCTCCTGAATTGAAAACCACCATGAAGTCCCTTGAAGAGGCCATCATAGAAGCAAAAAACGCGTTGAAGAACATAGGCCGGCAGGTCCAGCCCTTGTCCATGAACCTGGAGGAAACCCTGGGTGACGCGCGCAAGCTGCTGCAAAATATGAACGCACGGGTTAATACACTGATGTCCGGCATTGAAAGGACCGTCAGTGATACGAGATCTACCGTGAAAAATATTGATAAGCGCATTGATCCACTGGTCGGCACTATTCAGGAAACATTCATTGCGACCCGAGCCGCCTTGAAGCAGGTCAACGCAACCCTGGAGGGAATAGAAGGAGCAACGGGCGAAGGCTCCGTGCTGCACTACCAGGTCACCAAGACGTTACAGGAATTGTCTGCTGCAGCCAGGTCCGTGCGCATTCTGACAGATTACCTTGAGCGCCACCCGGAAGCTTTACTGCGGGGAAAAAGCAAATGAACTCGGAGGGATATTAAATGATTCGCATTCCATATGCGCGCTCGACAATAGTGGTTCTTGCCGCACTGACATCGTTCCTGGGAGGTTGTGCCAGCACCCGGCATGCGAATTTCTATACTCTCCAACCCATCCCCAGCGCGCAGAAACCGCCGGCGCAGCCTGCCGCTCCCGGCTTCCTTTCCCTTGGAGTGGGCCCGGTTCAATTCCCGGACTATCTTGACCGGCCACAAATCGTCACACGGATTGGTGCCAACGAAGTCAAAATCACCGAATTCGAAAGATGGGCGGGAGATCTGAACGCCAATTTCACCAACACTTTGGCTGAAAATCTTTCCATTCTCCTCGGCGCCGACCGGGTATCCACCTACCCGTGGCAACATTCGGCAAAAGTCAACTATCAGGTAACACTGGATATTCTCCAATTCGACGGAACCCTGGGTGAGCATGCCGTGTTGATTGCTCGCTGGACGATCTATGGCAGGGACGGCAGAAAGAGCCTGTTCACAAACAAGTCTACCTTGAGGGTCCCGGTTGCCGGTTCTGGTTATCAGGATTTAGTCTCGGCCGAAAACCGGCTGGTCACCGAGTTGAGCCGCGAGATCGCGGCACGGATCGCTGTGCTTGCACGAAATGAACCGGCCTATCCGGAATGATTTCTGGTGGCCCATGCTCATTTTTTTGCTCCTCTCCTCCTGGCCCTGTCTGAGCAATCCCGTCATGCCAATGATTTATTTTCATTATTTTCATGATAGGCTGCATCCTCATGTGGCAAGGTGCCGACAGGTGTTATATTGTCGGTTGACATGGTGGGAATGTTCGGAAAACGATGTGAGAACGTGCCTCAAACGACGAAACATGATAAATTCCGTGCGGCTGAGAATAAGCGAGAGCAAAGGAGCTGCGACGATCTACAATGACAGAAAACGATAATATCCGCCGTTTATCCAATGGCGACAAGGAAGTCATCCTGGTGGGGACCGCCCATGTTTCCCGTCAAAGTGTCGAACTGGTTGCGCAAGTCATCGAACAGGAACGACCGGACACCGTCTGCATTGAGCTTTGCCAGGCCAGGTATCAATCCATCGTCAGTAAGAAGGAATGGCAGGAGACGGATCTTTTCAGGGTGATCAAAGAGAAGAAGGCGTTCCTGCTGCTGTCCAATCTTTTTCTCGCCTACTTTCAGAAGAAGATCGGTCAGAAAGTCGGGATTACCCCCGGCCAGGAGATTCTGCAAGCCATTGCATCTGCTGAAGGTATAAACGCTCATGTGCAGCTGGTGGATCGCGATGTGCGGGTTACGCTTTTACGAGCCTGGCGATCCATGGGATTTCGATCAAAATTTAAGTTAATGGGTCACCTTTTGGCCTCTTTCAAGGATTTGGATGATATCACCGAACAAGAGATAGAAAGGATGAAGAACAAAAATGTGCTGGAAGAGCTCCTCACAGAACTTGGGGAAACATTCCCCGAGATCACCAGAGTTCTCATTGACGAAAGGGACCGCTTCCTCGCCCACATGATTCGCTCGGCGCCGGGCAGTAAGATCGTTGCCGTGGTGGGAGCCGGTCACGCGCAGGGGATCCGAAAATATTGGAACGATCCCATTGATATCGAAGATCTGAAAGAGATACCGCCCGCCGGCAAGCTGAAGGGGTTTTTCAAATGGGGGATACCAATTTTGATCCTGAGCCTGATCGTGCTTGGTTTTTTTAAGGCAGGCAGCAGTGCAGGCTCTCATATGATTATGCTGTGGATCGTCGCCAATGCAGCCCTGGCAGGCGTTGGAGCGGCAGCGGCGTTGGCTCACCCGTTGACCATCGCTTCGGCCATGGTCGCATCCCCCATCACGTCCCTCAATCCCATGATTGCGGCAGGCTGGGTTTCCGGCTTGGTGGAAGCGCTGCTCGGCAAGCCGCGCGTGATCGATTTTGAAAACCTGACCGAAGATCTTGCCTCCCTCAAAGGATTCTGGAAGAATAAGATCACCAAAATTTTGCTGGTCACCGTCTTTACCAATATTGGCAGTTCACTGGGGACCTTTGTGGCAATCCCCCTGATGCTGAAAATGCTCGCCTGAAAAACCAACGGCCAAGGCTTATTGAGGGCAACAGCAAACATACCCTAACCGGGTATTCATTCAACCCGGCTTGAGCAACAGAGGGCCGTGAGGGACCGCGATGAGTGATGCACAACCGCAGCCGGATCGCAACACCGTGGAGCTCTGGAAATATGTCAGCCTGGATCAATATGTGCGCCCCAAATCACCTGCCGGAGAAGCGGTTCGCAAGGGTTTCCTGGGCCTGTGGGATAAGCTGCAAAAAGGTCTCACCGGAAATGACGGCAACGACGGATCCGTGGACCATCCTTACGTGGATCAAGCGCTGCTGCACAGCGTGCCTCAGCAGCTATTGGATGATGCGGCACCGGAACCCAACTGGAACGATTTGACAGTCGCTCTCGATGAAGCTCTGGAGGAACGCTTCCTCAATGGTTCTCCAGCTTCACACGTGCAGTTTGTCGTCCTGCCTTCGTGCAGCGGAACGGACGGTGTTTTGCTGCACTGGTCCTTGATAAAAAAGTGGCAAATCATTACCCCGCCGGATCCCGCAGAAATTTTTCACGGTGGCCAGGAATCACTGGCTCCGCTCCGGATCAGCTCGTCGGAGAATTTTGTGATCCCGCATTTGGAGCGCTGGTATATGCGGCATCACGACGGGTTGACAGTCATCCGCAAATTGATCGCTTTGCTCGCTGCCCGTGCCCCCCGCTGTGTGATAGGAGTCAACAGCTGGTCCTGGGCGTATTTGAATAAGGTGTTGAATCTTGGCACCTATTTTCAAACGCCGCTCATCTTGCAGGCGCTCGATCAGCAACGCTTGACGACATGGCTTAAGGGGCTGGCCGGCAGAACAGGCCGAAAGATTTTTGTGTTCCGCCAAACCGACAACGGCAATCTGGTTTTGCCCCTGCCTTCGTCCCTCATTCAGCCGGACACCAACGAATCCGCGCAGCAACAGATGCTGGAAGATTCGGTTTCGGCAAAAACCACCAAATTCACTTGGCACCTGGCAAGCTATGCGCGAGGCATTCCGCTGGTTGCATGGGCCATCTGGCGCTATTGCCTGCGTTCCACACAACCCGCCTTCACGGCCGATGAAGACGACAAACTGGCAAAAGCATTGCGTTCTGACGATGAGCACACGGTATGGCTGAAACCGTGGTCCGCAACGGAACTTCCTGCCATGCCCGGCAAAACCAACAACATTCACATCTTCACACTGCATAATTTGTTGCTTCACGGGCAGTTGGAGATCGAGTGGCTGGCCCACCTGTTGCCCTTCTCCACGGCGGACCTTCTCACTACTCTGAAACAACTGGCATCGCTGCAGCTCATTGAACTGGAAAAAGGAATGTGGCGCGTTGCGCCGTTGGGGTACCCTTCAATCAGAAATTTTCTGCAGCGTGAAGGCTACCTGTTGGATTCTTTTTGAACCTGCCCATTGGAGCCAGGCCGGCTGGATTTCCGGCAACCATTAAAGCGGCTTGCAAAACCGCGCAAGGTCTTACCGCAGACGGAAAAGCTCAGCATGGTCTGGTTTGCGGATCAGGCCGGAGAGCACTGATGGCCAGGCCGGGAGGACCCCATGAACGCCGATAAAAGTGTGCTGCAAATCTTCAAAGATGTGGGAATGATCGAACTTATGCAAATTCTGGCAGTCGTTCTGATGGCCTGGATGATCATTCAAGTAGTCAAACGCTTCCTTCCCTGGGTTGCCCAAGTATCTCCCAGTCGCTTTCGCTTCCACATTCTCCCGTTGATTCCGATACTGCGGCTGTTGATTCTGATTGCGGCGGTTGTCTTGATTGTTTTTATCCTCACGGGAGCCACTTTTCAAAAGATCGCTGCCGTTGCGGGTGCACTCGCCTTCGCGGTAGGATTCGCATTCAAGGGGTACATCACGAGTCTGGCTGCTGGAGTGATCGCCATCTACGAACATCCCTATCGCCCCGGCGACTGGGTCAAAATCAATGACGCCTACGGTGAGGTCAAGTCAGTGGAAACCAGGGCCTTGCACCTGGTTACGCCGGATGACACCATGGTCACTATCCCTCACAACAAAATATGGGAGAGCAGCGTTTATAATGCCAACGATGGTCAAAGAGAACTGATGTGCGTGGCTCACTTTTACCTGCATCCGGAGCACGATGCAAAATCGGTGCGCCACAAGCTGGAAGATGTGGCACTGACCAGTCCGTACCTGCAACTGGAAAGGCCGGTGGTGGTCGTCTTGAAGGAAGAACCCTGGGGTACTCACTACCAGTTGAAAGCCTATCCCGTTGACAGCCGAGATCAATTTCAGTTCATCAGCGATTTGACGGTGCGTGGCAAAGACGCATTGGGCAAAATGGGCATTGCCCCGGCGGCGGTGGTCTTGGCTGCTGTGAACAGCGGCTAGGAGCGGTCACTGTATGCCTTGCCGCTGTTACCCCCAGTTCCGTAGCGCCAAAGGCCGATCAATTGAGCTCAATGGAAAGGATGTCAGAATCATTTTCACCGTCCAAGCAAAGGAGTGGCCGGATGCAAATTTTAAACCCCAGAGGATCAAGGCTTTTCCCGGTTTTTTCATTGGTTCTCGCCGTCAGTTTACTCCTGCCGGTATTTAGCAGGGCGGCTGAATTGAAGGAGGAATACAAGTTGACCCTCAATGTCGGCCCTTCCTATTACTGGGGTATGGGAGCAACCCGGTTCGTTGAACTGGTCAAAGAAAAAACCAAGGGAAAAATCAATATTAAGCCCTACTACAGCAGCACCCTTCTCAAGGGGGCTCAGCTCAAATCACCGCAGATGGTTGCCAAGGGTGTCATCGATTGTGCTTACGAATCCACCATCAATTCATCCACTGTCATTCCTGAAATGAACGTGTTCTCCCTGCCGTTTTTTATCAATACCTACGAGAACCTGGATAAACTGGAAAATGGCAAGACCGGAGAAGCCATCTTTGCCGCCATGGACAAGATCGGTCTTAAGGGGCTTGCCTGGGCGGAGAATGGATTTCGCCAGGTCACCAACAGCAAGCATGTTATAGAGGAGCCGAGCGATTTGAATGGATTGCGCATCCGGGTTGTCGGCAGTCCTGTTTTCATAGACATTTTTCGCCAGTTGGGGGCAGATCCTGTCAATATGAACTGGGACAATGCGGTGGCCGCTTTCCAGCAGAATGTGGTCGACGGTCAGGAAAATCCGGTCGGGATCCTGGTGCCGTCAAAGATCTGGCAGTATCACAAATTCATCACCTTCTGGAACTACCTGGTGGATCCGGTGATCATCTATTGGAATAAAGAACAATGGGAGGCATTTTCACCTGATATACAAAAGGCCGTCTTGGAAGCAGCTCAGGAGTCGGCCAGGTTTGAAAAGGCTCTCTGCCGCGCCGGGATGGACGGGGGTAAGTCCATCATGATTTTGCGGAATGAATTCAACTACACCATGGAGTTTCCTGATCCGCTGAAACTCTTTAAAGAAAACGGCATGACCGTTACCTTTCTTACGGATGCTCAGATCAAAGCATTCAGGGAGGCGACCAGGCCCGTCTACGAAAAATGGGTGCCACAGATAGGGCAGGAGTTGTACGACAAGGCATTGGCCGACATGCAGCGATAAACGGGGTTAAGGCTTCGAGGGATGCCCTTCGGATTGGCTGCTCCCGGGGGCAGTGCCATAATTACTGCAAGTGTGTGGCCAGCGACGCCCATTCTGGTGCCTGGTTACGGGCAGCGCCTGGTGGAGAGCGTAAGCATTGGATTATTTTCAGTTCATCATTTTAGTTAAAATGCTGGTGAGCATCGTCATGGTGGTCCTGCTGTCGGTTCTGGCAGAACTGGTCAGTCCCAGGTTTGCCGGGGTGCTCTCGGGCTATCCGCTGGGAGCTGCCATCAGTTTGTTCTTTTTCGGCTATGAATTGAGTCCTGAATTTGCCGCCGATAGCGCCGTTTACACTTGCGTCGGCCTGGTGGCGACTCAGGCTTTCGCCTACCTCTACTATCAAGTCTCCATCCGAGCGGGCCGACTGGATAAACCGCAAAACATCATGCTCGCCTCTTCCATGTCGCTCTGTGGATATTTTTTGGTTGCCGTGACCCTCCGCCCGCTTGAGCCTAACCTGCTATTGGCCGTCACGCTGCCGGCAGCTTCCATCGTTTTGTTCGTTGCCTTATTCAAGAGGGTGGACAATGTCAGAATCCGCCAGCGAGTCGCTTTAAACCCGCAGGTGCTGTTCATGAGGTCTTTGGCTGCAGCTTTCTTTATCGTGGTCATCACTTCTACGGCGAAATGGGTCGGCCCTTCCTGGGCCGGCCTTTTTTCCGCATTTCCCGTGACCATGCTGCCCCTGGTAGTCATCATTCATGTGACCTACGACCCCGAACACGTCTACGCCATCCTCAAAAACGTCCCCAAAGGCATAGGGTCACTGATTGTCTACTCCGTTGCCGTCCACCTGCTCTATCCCGCCTATGGGATATACCTGGGAACCCTGCTGGCCTATCTTCTTGCCACACTGTACCTGGTGCTTCTTCATGTCAAGGGCGGCGCGCCGCGGCTGCTCTCGACGCTGCAATCAAGGACAACCCGATCGTCGTGAACAGCGCCGCATCAGCCAAGCTGCTCGGCTTCGGTTTTGCTGAGAACCCGCCTGGCCTCGACCAACTTTTTGTAGAGCGTTTCCAGCTTGGCAGGATTTTTGGCAATCAATGCCTTGAGCAAATCGCCTTCCAGTTCTGCAACTTCCAGCCGTTCGTAATAATCCAGCGATTCCTTGAGATGGGCCAGTACGATTTTTCCTGTCAGTATGGGATGATTGTTGGTTACATTGGCATCCTTGAAACGAGTGCCGTGTTCCAGCTCTACTTCGAGACCCAGGCGAAAGCTTTCGGGATCTATGTTCATTCCTTCACGGTTGACTTCCGCCAGAATCACCTTCGCCTCCTCGGGCAGCACTTTCGAGTCACCCAGAGCGGACCAGTCCCGCACACCAAGTTCTTTACAAACCCGCTTCACTTCTTCTACCGTCACGTACTCAGGAATTTGCATATTGCCTCCTTACGACTAAGTCTCTCCCTGTGACCTTCACATTCGTCTTCGCCCATCAAGCCAAAGGAACCACCCGTGATGCCGTTTACTCCAACAATAAGATCAATTTCCGCCGTCCTGTAAAATATGGCTTCCAAGCTAATGGTTTTGGTGTAGATTGGTCGAGTCACGCGTTTCGCATGACGGAACCCAACGCCTGATCTGCTGAGTTTGGTGCCTCAGCCCAGCCTGCCTGGAAGCCAAAATCATGTTCTTGAACACTATAGGAACCGCACCCGACCTTATCAAGAGGAAACATCGGTTGCAGTGAGTTCACATTCATTTCATTCGGCATGCCGGGAGGTCATCAATGCTGATGCAGATAAACGGTTTTCTTCCTTGCTGCGGTGATTAAGCCGTATCTGCCGCCTTATGGTAGCACAGCTTGAACAGCGTGGGGCCAAACAAGCAGGTCAACAAGGCCAGCAACACCACGGAATCCTTCATTTGCTGATCGATCAGCCCTTTTTCCAGGCCGATGGTGGCAGCGGCCACAATCAAGCTCAGCCGTGAGGAGAGCAGTGCACCCGCTTGCAGGGATTTTCTCAGCGGGAAGTCCTGGAAGTAAAACAGCAGACTTGGGATCACTTTGACCAGGATGGCGAGGATCAACAATTTAAGTGTGAAAATGAGCTGATCGACGGCGAGGATATTGTGCAGATCGAACTGCATCCCGACATTTATGAAAAATATCGGGATCAAGAAGCCGAAGCCGAGCGCCGACAGTTTTATTTCCAGGTCCGGCTTCTGCCGGAATACAAATGAGAGCACACAACCTCCCATAAACGCACCCAGCACCGGCTCCAGATGTACCAGTTCCGACTCGGCCACGAAGAGAAACAGAAGAGCGAGCGACAGCCTTACCCCAAGCTCCTGGGAGTCACTTGCGCCAAGTAGCTTCTCGGCCTGTTGAGGATGCCACCACACCCACATTCGGCCGGCCCAGAGCAGCAAAGCAAAACCGGCAAAAAGCGGTATGGGCGCAATGAATCGCCAGCTGAAGCCGTAATCCTTGCCAAGCACGAAAAATGTGATCCCGAAGAGGGTCAAAAAGTCTGCCAGGGAGGCGGCAATCAGCATCTTCTGGCCGAACGGCGCCCGGCTGATGCCCATCTCTTTGAGAATCGGCATCACCAGACCCAGCGAGGTTGTGGTCAGGACCAGTGCTACAAAGACTCCTCTGCCAAGATGGATTGCTGCAGCGAAGGACAGACCCAGACTGGCTCCGAACACCAACAGCTGAAACAGCAGCTCCTTCCAGCTCTGCTTGCGCAGCATGTCAAAATCAATCTCCATTCCGGAGTGGAACATGAGCAGAAGGAACCCCAGATGAGCTAAGAAGGGCAGCCAGTCACCACTAAACTGAAGATTCAAGAGACTCTTGCCCATGACCACACCAAACAAGATTTCCACTACGGGAGCCGGCAGCCGGAGTAACCGGCTGACACCCGGGAGAATCGCTACGGCCAGGCTGACAAGCAGCAGGGAAAATTCTTGGTTGATGGACATAGTGCCCGCCCCAGCAGGGATTAGTTCGTCACGATGAGCACCGAGCAGGGAACTTCCTGGGCCAAGAGCTCTCCCACGTGCGGCGCAAACAGTGTCTTATCTTTGGTGGTGCTGCCCATGACCAGCAGGTTGAAATCATTCGCGACCTGAACAATTTCTTTTACAGGGTTGCCTTTTCTGACGATTTCGCGCAGTTCTACTTTGTGTATGTGGATGATTTCTCGAGCCCGTTGAATATTCGACTCGATCCAGTCCTTGCCTTGCGAACCGGTGATGAAGTCAGCCTGTTGAACGATCACTATGGCGACCTCCGAATTCAACTGGCGAGCCAGGTCTGCGGCCAACTCCAATCCCAGCTCAGCTTTGGGAGAGCCGTTGAACGGTACCAAAATTCGCTCGTAGGGCTGAGTGTTCCTGGCCACGAGCAATGGGCACGTGAGGGAATGGGCCAGCGAGACCAGGGCAGGTTTTGCCATCGACTTAAAAAAAGAGGCCTCAAACGGATGCACAACCACCAGGCCGCAGTTGTCACGTGCATCGCTCTCCTGAATGCGGCTCAAAACGTCCCCTTCAACCTCCTCCGTCCGGATATCGATGGTCTGGGACCATGACTTCAGCTCGTCCTGAACGGAGCACTCCCGTTGGGCGGAAAACACCGTCAAATGCTTGACCTTGGTGTTTTGTGCCAAGTGCATGCTTTCTCTTATGATCGCCGCGGGGTTGGCATCCGATGTCAGGGCAACCACCATTCCCTGTCCGTAGGCAAGCGGAAAGTGAGGATGGTCGCATTCCAACAGGTCACAAATGGGCCTGAATACGTCAGGTTTGCCGATTATCACCAGGCGATCGTTCGCCTCGATCACCAACTCAGGCTCGGCAAAGATCAACTGCTTCTTTCGAAACACGGCGACCAGTTTCCAATCCTCGTCTATCAGGGCGGCAGTCGGCCGGCCGATCATCCGAAAGTGGTGGGCGACATCCACCTCGATGATTTCAGAGGGTCCAAGTGTCAGTGGGGTGACATGAATGCGCGGATCCTGCAGATAGTGAAAGATGTTCCTGGCAAGCAGGGTGCTTCCCAGGATGGAGCGAACCCCCAGCTCTTCAAATTTTTCCTGGTTCTCATGTTCGTTAACCAGTGAAAGAATGTGGACCACGCCTTGATCTTTGGCATATCGTGCGGTGGCGAGATTGACCTTGTCGTTGTCGGTAAGAGCGAGAACGTAGTCGAAGTTTGCCACCCCAGCCGCGTCCAAAGCAACCGGGCTGGCGGCATCGCCGACGGTCATCCTCTCAATATTGAGATCAGCCGAAACCAGCTCATTGAGTCGCTCCTCGGACATGTCCAGCAGGGTAACACGCCAGTTGTCACCCAATCTTCTCAGCAGATGCCTGGTAATCTTGCCGACTCCGCAGATCAGCACTTTCATCGATGAGACTCCTTGTGAAACACGCTCACTGAGGTATCGAAGGTCGGACGATCTCGGCCCGGCACTCTTGTCCCGCCACCCCAACCAAACAGGACGGATCGGCTTGACGACGCCATGTTGAGATCATCTTCAGAAGGCGATTAGAGCAATCTTTCGGCAAAGCAGAGCGAACCGCTTCAGAAATTGGTGGTCGGCATTGCCCGAATGAACAAGGGGATTCTACGAGCGATAGGAGGCGTTGATTTTTACGTAGTCATACGAGAGGTCGCAGGTGTAGGCGGTGAAGGCCGATTCCCCCAATCCAAGATCGAGTCGAACCGTCAGCCGTTGCCGTTTGAAAACCCGGCTTGCCCTCTCCTCGACCTCGGACCCCGCCACAGGCATGCCTCCACGGAACACGCACACATCGTCAAAGAACAAAGCTGCTTTCTGTGGGTCCAGAGGAATACCGGATCTGCCGGCCGCCGCAACTATCCTTCCCCAATTGGCATCTTCCCCAAAAAATGCCGTCTTGACCAGGGGTGAATGGGCAATGGTGAAGGCAACCGTCTTGGCGCTTTGCATGTCGGGCGCTCCACCTACCTGAATTTCAATGAATTTTGTGGCTCCTTCACCGTCATAGACAATCTGTTTGGCCAAATCCAGCAATACCGCCTGTAAAGCTTCCCCGAAAAGCAGGCTTTCATCGCTCTGCGGATTGCGCAACAGTTCGTTGCCCGCTGCACCGCTTGCCATCATCAGCACACAGTCATTGGTGCTGGTATCCCCGTCGACTGTGATGCAATTGAATGAATTGGACGTACCGTGCCGCAGCCAGTGACTCAACAGGTCCGGTTGAATGACTGCATCGGTGCAGACAAAGGCCAGCATGGTGGCCATATCGGGAGCTATCATGCCGGAGCCCTTGGCAACGCCTCCGATGGTGATCATCTTCCCCTGGATCTGCACACGGGTGGAGGCCATTTTCGGGACTGTGTCGGTTGTCATGATGGCGCGAGCCACCTGTTCCCATGCATCCGCTCTCAATCCGGCGCACAGATCGGGCATGGCAGCAGCCACAGGCTCCAGCTGAATCTGTTGACCAATGACGCCGGTAGAAGCAACGAGGATTTGTTCGGCATCGACGTGCAGGCTTCGCGCGACGAGCTCGGCCATTTGGTGCGCCTTCTGCCAACCCATGGCGCCGGTGCACGCATTGGCGATTCCGGCATTGATCACAATCGCCTTCTTGTAAGGAGAATGGAGATGCCTTTTACACAGCTCTACCGGTGCCGCACTAAACAGGTTGCGCGTGAAAACCCCGGCCGCTGCGGCATCCAAGTTGTCGCCGGCAGCGATGAGTGCCAGATCGGGCCGGTTGCGATAGCGCATCTGACATGCCAGCGCCGACACCACAAAGCCGGGAACAGTAAACGCTTCGTTACTTACCACAACACTTCTTGTACTTTTTGCCGCTGCCACAGGGGCATGGGTCGTTTCTCCCAACTTTGCGATCCTTCTTGACGGTTTTCGAACCCTTGGGAGCTTCGCCCTCCGCCGGTCCATAAAACATGGGTTGTTCTTCCTGTTCCCTGCGCAACTGTTGGACCTGTTCTTCCCGTTGAATTTGGATATGAAACAGCAAGCGAACCGTTTCTTCCTTCACTCGCTCGATCATTTCCTGAAACAGCTGATGCCCCTCTCGCTTGTAGGCCACCAGCGGATCCTGCTGGCCGTAGCCGCGCAGCCCAATGCCTTCCTTGAGATGATCCATGTTGAGCAGATGATCTTTCCACAAACTGTCCACCGTTTGCAGCAGAACGTAATTTTCCAGGTCCCTCAGGATGGCTTCTCCAAATTCTTGCTCGCGGGCTTCGTAGCGTTGTTTCACTCGATCGAGGAGCTCTTCCTGCAGCTCTTCCAGGGTGTGCTCGGATAACGATTCGGCAGTCAAATTGAGCTGCAGTCCGAATACCCGATTCATCTCATTATTGAGAGTCTCCATGTCCCAGTCTTCTGCATAAGTCTTTTCGTCGGTTGTTGCAGCCAGTATCCCCCCGAGCAGGTCTTCTATCATGTCCATGATAGCCGGCTTCAAATTACCGCCATGCAGGGCTTCCCGCCTCTGCTGATAGATGATCTCACGCTGCTGATTCATGACATCATCGTATTCGATCAATTGCTTGCGTACACTGAAATTTTGTGCTTCCACGCGGCTTTGGGCATTCTCGATGGCGCGGCTGATCATGCGGTGCTCGATGGGTTCATCTTCTTCCATGCCAATGCGCTGCATCAACCCGGAGATTCGATCTGCTGCAAATATGCGCATGAGATCGTCTTCCAGCGAAAGATAAAATCTGGAGGACCCCAAATCTCCCTGACGTCCGGCACGACCTCGCAGCTGGTTGTCAATGCGACGCGCCTCGTGCCGTTCCGTGCCCAGTATGTGCAAACCGCCCAATTCGGCGACGCCTGCACCCAAGACAATGTCCGTGCCACGGCCCGCCATATTGGTGGAAATCGTGACCGCTCCGCGCTGACCGGCTTTGGCCACAATCTCAGCCTCCTTCTCATGGTGCTTGGCATTGAGAACCTCGTGCGGGACCCCGTGCCGCTTGAGCATGGCGCTGAGTTTTTCGGACTTGTCGATGCTCACTGTGCCGACCAAAACCGGCCGGCCGATGTGATGAAGCTCCTCGATTTCCCGCACCGCTGCTTTAAATTTTTCCTTTTCAGTGCGGTAAATGACATCGGGATGATCGAGCCGAATCATCTTTCTGTGAGTTGGAACGACCACAACGTCCAGCTTGTAAATCTTGGCGAACTCAGCCGCTTCCGTATCGGCAGTACCGGTCATGCCGGCCAGCTTGTCGTACATACGGAAATAATTCTGAAAGGTAACGGTGGCTAAGGTCTGATTTTCATTCTCTATTTTTACATTTTCTTTGGCTTCCAGGGCCTGATGCAGCCCTTCGCTGTAACGCCGGCCGGGCATCAGGCGCCCGGTAAACTCATCGACAATGATGACCTTCGAGCCTTTGACGATGTAATCGACATCTTTTTTGAACAGGGTGTGGGCTTTCAGGGCCTGGTGCACATGATGCAATATGTCGATATTGCGCGGGTCATACAGGTTGTCTACTCCCAGGAGGTTTTCCGCCTTGGCTACTCCCTCTTCCGTGAGTGCCACGGTGCGGCTCTTTTCCTCCCTGGTGTAGTGAATTTCTTCTTGCAGGTGGGGAATGATGCGATTGATGCGATAATAGAGTTCGGTGGATTTTTCGGCGGGTCCCGAAATGATCAACGGCGTGCGCGCTTCGTCGATCAAGATGCTGTCGACTTCGTCCACTATGGCGTAATTGAGCTCACGCTGCACCACATCATCCAGACGAAACTTCATGTTGTCGCGCAGATAATCGAAACCGAACTCGTTGTTGGTGCCGTAGGTGACATCCGCACCATAGGCCTGTTTGCGTTGCGCGTCATCCAATCCATGCACGATGCAGCCCACTTCCAGGCCAAGGAAGCGGTAGACCTTTCCCATCCATTCACTGTCGCGGGAAGCCAGGTAATCGTTGACCGTCACCACATGGACGCCCTTTCCCGTCAGGGCATTGAGATAGACGGGCATGGTGGCAACCAGAGTCTTACCTTCCCCCGTTTTCATTTCTGCGATTCTGCCCTGATGCAGAACAATGCCGCCTATCACCTGCACATCAAAAGGACGCATGCCCAGTGTCCGAACAGCAGCCTCTCTTGCCACCGCAAAAGCTTCCGGCAAAAGATCGTCCAGCGGCTCTCCATTGGCCAGGCGCTGCCGAAATTCACCGGTTTTAGCCTGCAGTTGAGCATCGCCCAGTTTGCGCATCGGCGGCTCCATTTGAGTGACCCTATCGACCATGGGAGCGATGCGTTTGAGGTTGCGATCATTTTGGCTGCCAAAGATTTTTTTTAGTAGGACACCGATCATCGAACGAAAGAAAGCCTCCCTGAAAGATTTCCTTTAAGCGGCACAAGCAAACTGCCGATCCTGTGGATATTGCAGGCCCATCCACGGAGCAAATTTTCCACTGGTGTCGGTCAGGAGCACCCCAGACATTGACTGGACCGTAAGCAAATTCACTTCTCGGTCGGTCTCTTGGCAAAGTGTAAGTGGGTTACGCGCCTGCTCGTGCACCGTAACCCACCGAAATCGGGACATCCCTCCCTCGACTTACAGCTTGTTCTTATAACTCACGCCGCCCTAGATGGCAAATCGGGACGGCTCTTGGACTCGCCCCTGGATGGCTGCCAAGCGTCCCGCGTGATCCGCCAGATTCCGCTCCGACTCGCACTTCGTGTATCATATTCCGGTAGGAAACTTGGGCAGCTGGGCTAACGCCTCCTGAATTTTTTCGTCGGGATATTCGTAGTCCTCCAGCTTTCCTTCCATGTAGGCGTCATACGCATTCAGGTCAAAGTGGCCGTGTCCGCTGAAATTGAACACAATGCATTTTTCTTCACCCGTCTCCTTGCATTTGAGGGCTTCATCGACCGCCGCCCTGATGGCGTGGCTTGTTTCCGGAGCGGGGATGGTGCCCTCGGTATTGGCAAACAGCACGGCTGCTTCAAAACATGGGTTCTGCGGGTAGGCAACGGGCCTTATCACCTTTTTATCGACCAGCAGACTGACCAGAGGAGAATCACCGTGATAACGCAGTCCGCCCGCATGGATGCCGGGAGGTTCGAAGGTGTGCCCAAGGGTATGCATCAACAGCAACGGGGTGAGCCCTACAGTGTCGCCGAAATCATAACGGTAGAGTCCCTTGGTGAGCGTCGGACAGGAGGACGGTTCCGCACCGATGATTTCGCAATCCAGTTTGCCGCTCAGCTTGTCGGAGACGAAAGGAAAGCAGAACCCTCCAAAATTACTGCCTCCACCCACGCAGCCTATCAGCACATGGGGCTTTTCCCCGACCAGTTCCAGTTGTTTTTTGGCTTCCAGGCCAACGATGGTCTGGTGGAGCAGAACATGGTTCAGAACACTTCCCAAGGAGTAGTTGGTATCTTCATGGGTAGCGGCATCTTCCACTGCTTCGGAAATTGCCATTCCCAGGCTGCCGTTGGTGTCCGGATTTCTTGCCAGTATATTGCGGCCCGATTCGGTGCGGTCGCTGGGTGAGGGATACACTTCGCCGCCCCAGATATGCATCAAAGACTTTCTGAAGGGTTTCTGATAATAACTCACCTTAACCATGTAGACCGTGCACTTGAGGTCGAGCAGCTTACAGGCAAACGACAATGCGCTGCCCCATTGGCCCGCGCCGGTTTCCGTGGCAATTCTCGTGATCCCCGCCTGTTTATTGTAATAGGCCTGTGCAACCGCGGTGTTGGGTTTGTGACTTCCAGGAGGACTGACGCTCTCGTCCTTGTAATAAATACGGGCGGGTGTGCCTAAGGCCAATTCGAGATTCCTGGCACGCTTGAGAGGAGTCGGTCGCCAGAGCCGGTATACATCTCTGATGGCATCGGGGATCACGATCCAGCGTTCCTGACTGACTTCCTGTTTGATCAGTTCCATGGGAAAAATCGGCGTCAAGTCTTCCGGCTTGATCGGTTGTCCGGTCTTTGGGTTGAGCGGCGGCGCGAGTGGTTCAGGCAGGTCAGGTTGAACATTATACCATCTTTCGGGTAGCTCGCTTGGACTCAGATTGATGTGGAACTTGTCCGACATTCTCGCCTCCTGTTGTCTAAATTAGAATGATCAACGCATTCATTATTTTCACGAATCAAACATCCATCACCATGGCAATTTCATCACAGTCGGGAAACTTTGGGCAGTGTAGACAATCCGCCCAGATCTTCTGGGGAAAAATGTTCTTGTCGACCACCTGAAATCCCAAATGGCTAAAGAAATCCTTTTCATACGTCAGCACGAATATCCGCCCGATACCCAGTTTTTTTGCCTCCGCGACACATTCCATCACTAGTCGGCGTCCAATGCCGCGGCCTTGAAACGCCGGATCCACCGCCAGGGACCTGATCTCCGCAAGGTCCTCCCAGACAATATGAAGACTGCAGCAGCCCGTGAGCCGACCCGATTCGTCCTCTACGGCTACCACCGCATCGCGCAAGTTGGTGTACAGCTCGCTCAGCGAGCGGGCAAGAAGTTTGCCGTCTTTGGCAAATTGGGCAAGCAGCTTTTGCATGACCGGTACATCACTGATCTTCGCTTTGCGGATCATAGAGCCATCCTATAAAATTACAACCGCCTGGAAATCAATGTCTCCAGAGCCGACAACAATTGTCCTATTTCTTCCGGCTGCGTAAAAAAGCCCGGCGAAACTCGCACGGTACCTTCCGGAAAAGTACCGAGGGTGCGGTGCGCAAGAGGGGCACAATGGAGGCCGGTCCGAACTGCTATATCAAATCCCTGATCCAAAAGATAGCCCAGATCAGCGGGGTTGATCCCCTCCAACGTGAAAGAGACCGAACTTGAGCCGCGCACACCCGGACCATACACTTTGATTCCCGATAATTCCCTTAACGCCGTCTCTAACTCCTGGGCAAGAGAAAGCTCGTGACGCCGTATCGAAGACATTCCCTGTTCCAGGATGAAGTCGATACCGGCCCCCAGCCCGGCTATGCCGGGAAGGTTGGGAGTACCGCTTTCATAGCGATCCGGACAGAACTCCGGTTGGAGCTCCTCTTCCGAGAGGCTGCCGGTTCCGCCCTCAATCAGCGACTTAACACTCAAATCTTCGCGAATATACAGTATACCCACCCCCGGCGGGCCCAGGAGAGCCTTGTGTCCTGAACAGGCCAACATCCCCAGATTCAATCGCTCGACCGCAATCGGCTGGATACCCCCGGTCTGGGCCGCATCGAGCAACAGTGGAACGGCGTGGTCAGTGCAGATCCCAGCCACTTCCTCGACGGGTTGGAGCGCTCCATTGACATTGGAAGCATGCGCGAGAACCATGAGTCGAGCCGGCCTGGTCAAGGAAGCTTTGAGGGCATCCACGTCGAGCTGGCCGTTCGATTCACACGGGACTATGTCTACTGCAACACGCTCTTGGGCCAGCATTCTCAAGGGCCGGATCACGGCATTGTGCTCCATGCCGGAAACAACCACTCGATCACCCGGTCGCACCCAGCCCTTGAGGACAATATTGATGCTTTCAGTGGCATTCTTCGTGAACAGTACCCGCTCTGTCCTGGAAATCCCAAACAGGCCGGCGACTTTCCCGCGCACTCTCTCCAGGATCGCTGAAGCTTCGCGCGCCCTCCTGTGCGAGCCTCTTCCCGGGCTACCGCCTACCTGCTGCAGTGCATATTGCACCGCCTGATACACGGAAGCGGGTTTTGGGTAGCTGGTGGCAGCATTGTCAAGATAGCCGGCCATGCTCTGGTCCTTCATGCTTCACTGATGATCCTCTGTGTGCCGCTGTATAGCGTAAACTTTCCGGCTCTGGCAAAACCCACCAGTGTGATGTTGAGTGAGTTGGCGAGTTGCACGGCCAGGCTGGTGGCTGTGTTGCGACTGATAAGCACCGGTATGCCCACTTTTGCCGCTTTTATGAGAATTTCTGAAGTCAGTCTGCCGGTCGTGATCAGCAGTTTGTCCTGCAGGGAAGTGCCATGCAAAAATGCGTGGCCGACAATCATATCGACTGCATTGTGGCGGCCGATGTCATCGCGAAACAATAAGATCTCATCGGGTGTTGCCAGAGCAGAGTTGTGCACCCCATGAGTCTGCCGGTAAGTCTCGCTCATCCTATTCAATGCTTCCAGGTGTTGCCTCAACTGCTGTGCAGAGAGCGCCACGGAGCTCTCAACGGGCTTACTCAACAGCGCATCCACGGCGTAATAAAAAAGTGATCCTTTACCGCAACCCGAGGTGATGGTCCGCTTCTGCCACAGGTTTTCCGCCAGGGAAGCCTCCCGACTGGTGATCACCTGTACTTTCCCCTGGGAGTCATCAACCGTCACTTCTTGCAGGTCCGTGCGACTCTGCAGAAAACCTTCCCCGTGAAAGAAGCCGACTGCAAGCTCATCCAAATGCTTCCCGGCGCACAGTAACGTGACCATTTCCCGCTGGTTGAGGTAGAGTGTGACGGGTCGCTCGTTGACCACCAGCTGACTGCGCTCAACAAAGCGTTGTCCGTCGAAGATTCGAACGTGTACCGCAGAGGCCTTCTGCGCAGGCGTGCGGTCGGAACCGTGATGCACCGGTACACTCCTCATTGCTTGAGCATCAACTTGGCGCTGGACCAGGCGACATAATCGCCGAGTATCTGTTGATGATCAAACGCGAGATCAGACGGCAGTGAATCCAGGGGAAATACCGCCAGGCGTTGTGCATCATCTGCAGCCACCGGCAGGCCTCGCCCCTGCGCGAAAAAAACCACGGTCACCGTATGCTGGCGGGGATCCCGGGCCGGGTCCGAATAGGCTCTAAACTGTTGCAGTTCATCGAGGTCCACCCCGGTTTCCTCTTTCGCTTCCCGGTATGCGGCCGCCTCGAGACTTTCTCCATAATCCACAAAGCCACCCGGAAGTGCCCACCCATACGGGGGATTTTTCCGCTCAATCAAGATGATGCCATGCGTCATGTGAATAATAATATCCACTGTCAGTGCGGGGTTGCGATAAATTTCAACGGGTTCACCACACTTGGGGCAGTTGATCGTTTTGCCTGCAGGCATTTTGTCTCCCCCTGACAGAATTCAGTTTAAATCTTTGCCGGGGCAGGACTGTCGCGCAGCAAAACGTGTTCGAGCAACAGCACCAGAACTATGCCCACGACCAGCCCGTTCCCCAAAAACACGCGAAAACCGCCGGGCATGGCAGCCAGGAACGGTTCGGGGAGAAATCCAACGAGGGTGCCGAGCAGCACCGGCAAGCCAACCACATAGTAATCGCGACTGGTTATTCCCTGCGCGGCTACGATGGACAGGCCCGCTCCGATTTGCGCTCCCATAGCCACACACAGCGCGGCTCCAACCACCGGAGCCGGGACCATCGCCAGCAGGGCGGCAAGCTTGGGAATGCAGGCGGCAAGAATCAATATGACGCCGCAGTAGGTAATGGTGAAACGGCTCGCTACCCGATTCGCCAGCACCACACCGGGACTTAAGCTGTAACTCACGGTTCCCACAAGTCCGAACAGGCCGGAGACGACACCCCCCAACCCGTTGACGAGAATGCCCCGCGAGATCGATTCCGGGAGTCTGCCGGTATCGGTGATATTGGCAATGCCGTGCAAGCTGCCCAGGCTGTTCACCAAAAGAGCCAGATAAGCCGATGCAAAAGCGATGAGTCCCGGCCAATAAAAGCCCGGTAAAGTAAACGACCATGGCTTGGGCGCCGAAATCCACGAGGCCCCCCTGAGATGTCGCCAATCCAGATAGCCAAGCAGTGAAAATGCCGCCGTTCCCACAACCATTCCCAACAGCAGGGAAAGGGTCTTCCAGAAGCCGGTCAGCCGGTGGGATATGGTCGCCATAAAAAGTACCAGGGCCATGCTCAGCAGGAACACCGGCAGAGCTCCGGAAGCTGCATCAGGGCTCCTGCCCAGCATGGTGTGTACCAGGTAGGGGAGCAAGGTGAAAGCAATCAACATGAGAATCACGCCGACCACGTTCGGCGTGGCAAAGGAAACGGCTCGTTTGAGCTGTCCCGAAAAAACCAGGATGATCAACAAAGCGCCGCCAAAGATGGTACCCCCCTGGATGGTCTCGATTCCGTAAGGGGCGAGCGTGATGTAGGTCAACAAGAGTGCGGTCGATGGCCCGTCCAAAAGAGGATAGCGGTGCCCCCACACAGTCTGTAATGCGGAAAAAAAGCCGCTGACAAGGAGAATGAGCTGCAGGAAGCGCACTTCCTGCTGAAGATTCATGTTTAAGGCCTGGCTGATGAGCGTTGCCATGATAATGAATGAGGGGAAGACGATGACGGCCCATTGCAGGCCGTAAAGCAGGGCAAGCCTGATGGGGGGATGCTCGTCTATGTCATAAACGTACTTGGGTTTAGCCATCTTGCCGCCAACAGCTCAATCGTCCAGGGGAAGAGAGAGTACAGGTGTTTCCCGTCATGCGCTAACCGGCGTCGGGGCCAAAACCGTTTCAAGCCGGATGATAGAAATCGGGGGAGCTCCATTAAAAGGCAAGGTTAAAACATCAGTGCTGTATTTCAAACAGGCTGCTGATGGAATCCTCATTGTGTATGTTCTTGATGGCTTCGGCAAACAATCTGGAAGACGCCACCACCTTGATATTCTGGCAATGGGCCGCCTGTGCCCCAAGAGGCAGTGAATCGGTCACCACCAGACTGGCCAGCGAGCTGTTCTCGATCCTGTTCACCGCCGGTCCTGACAAGACAGCATGGGTCACACAGGCATGAACTTCCTTGGCACCTTTTTCAAGTAATGTCTTCGTCGCTTCCAACAGGGTCCCGGCGGTATCCACCATATCGTCCAAGACGATGGCCGTTTTATTGTTCACTTCGCCGATGATGTTCAAGGCTTCCGCTTCATTGACGTTGACCCGGCGCTTGTCTATCAGCGCCAATCCAGCCTTCAGGCGCCTTGCATAGGCACGGGCGCGCGGCACTCCTCCAGCGTCAGGCGACACGATGACCAGTTCATTATCAAAATGTTCGCGTATGTAGGGTAACAAAATGGGAGAGGCATACAGGTTGTCCACCGGAATGTCGAAGAACCCCTGGATTTGTCCCGCATGAAGATCCATGGTGAGGATTCGCTGGGCGCCGACTCGGGTGATCAAGTCGGCCACAAGGCGTGCGGTGATGGGAACCCGGGGCTTGTTCTTGCGATCCTGCCGAGCGTAACTGTAGTACGGGATAACCGCCGTGATTCGCCTGGCCGAGGCCCGTTTGAACGCGTCGATCATGACCAGCAGTTCCATGAGATGATCGTTGACGGGCTGCGCTCCGGACTGAACGACAAATATGTCCGCGCCGCGAACGTTTTCTCCTATCTCCACACGGATTTCCCCATCGCTGAAGGTGCTCACCAGGGCACGACCGAGGGGAATTTCCAACAAATCACAGATGCGCTGTGCCAGCTCAGGGTTGCTGTTACCCGCGAAAATTTTCAGTCCATACGTGGCCATAAACCCAGTCCTCTTTAAAAAAGAAACACTTACAGACTATCGATGTAATCTTAAGGGAGACATTTTCATATTATAGGACACCTCAAATGGCAACCCTTTTCCGCACTATTTTTCACATTAAAACGGGGGAACGGTGACGGCAGAAAGGAGCACGGAAAATCAATCCTCGGTCGGAGGGGGAATTCACTGCAGGCCAGGAGACAGACCTGTCACGGTCTTGCGCAACAGACCGGTTCCTGTCGTCCGATGCTGGATCACCCGGATGGCACAATGACCGGATGGATTAGACTTCTTCCAATTCCTCGTCGAATACCAAATAGTCTTCGTGTCCCGGCCAGTACATAAACCTGTGACAATGTGGGCAGTTAAAGATAGTTTCGTCACGCTGCAACTCGATGAATTTCTGCGGCGGTATATTCAAGTGGCACACCTGGCATACGCCCGCTTCCACGGCCGCCACGGCAATGCCGCCCGGACGCTGCAGCAAGGAATCACAGCGCCGCAGGATTCCCGCCTCGAGCTTCTCCCTGACCTTTTCCTGCAAAGCCTCGATTTGCGCCAATTGCTCGTCCACCTGAGCACTGTGCGCCGTCAACTCCTCCTTATCGGCTTCCACTTTCCGCTTGCAAGCCTCCACATGCTTCTCCTGGCTCTTGATTTCCCCGGAAAAGGCATCAATGTTTTCCATGATCTCCAGCATCTGATCTTCCTTGCGGTTGATCTCCTTCTTTAATTCCTCAATCTCTTTGAGCATTGCCTGGTATTCTTTGTTGGTCTTTACCTCGCTCATACGCTGTTTGCTGCGGCGTATTCTCGATTCCAGATCGCCCACTTCCTGCTCCAGATTGCGGTGCATCTTGCGGGCGTGATCCAGTTCCGCCTTCTTCAGCAGATATTCCGCTTCCACCTGCTGATACTCCTTTTCAATTTCTGCAATTTTCCTGGGAGCTTCATCACGACTCCGCAGCAGATGTGTCTTTCTGTTTTGCAGTTTTTGAAGCTGCACCAAGTATCTGAGCTGTTCAAGCAATTTCGGCCTCCTATGGACTAGTTTGATTCTCTGTAGTGCCAAATCCCGGCGTGACCCGCAAAAGGGTCGCGTTCACATTTGGCGGCAAAAACCTGCAAAGGCTTGCGCTTGCTTTGCCCGCGAGCTTTCAGGTAGTTCACCAGCGGCTCGACAATGAGTCTTTCAGAGGCAAAGTGCCCCACGTCAACGAGAGCCAGACCGGCCTCCAACGCGCGTTGAGCTTCATGATATTTGAGGTCTCCCGTTATGAAGACGTCCACTCCCGAATCGATGACCTGCTGCAGCATACCGCCGCCGCTGCCGGTACAAACGGCTACAGTGCGGACCTGCCGATCGGGACTGCCGACCATGCGAACACCTCGGGCGTGCAGCACCCTTTCACACAGCAGCATCACGTCCTGAACGGTCATTGATTCCGGCAGCACACCGGTTCTACCCATGCCGCCATACTGTTCCTGTTCCCTCCATACGTCCTCAGACTCAAGAGGTTGGACGTTCTGCAGCCCAAGCAGCTCACTCAATTGATGGTTGGTGCCGAGTTTGGCCGCATCCAGATTGGTGTGCGCAGCAATGAGGTGAATCCCCGATCTGATTGCCCTGCCAATGACGCTTCCGGGAAAGACATCCAGGCGGACTGCCCGCAAAGGTTGAAAGATCAGTGGGTGGTGTGTCACCAGGCATCGGCAGTTTCGCTCGGATGCTTCAGCAATGACGGCCGAACTCGGGTCAAGGGCTACTAACACGCGTTCTACGGGAAATTGCGGATCGCCTACCTGGAGCCCGCATTGGTCCCAGGATTGGGCGTAGCGGAAGGGAGCGTACTCATCGAGCCAGCGGTATATGTCTTTTACTGTGTACATCGGTCTCACTACAAAAAAATGGGGGGTGCTCTTCAGAACACCCCCCATTGTCTCATTGTCTGCAACCTTTGGGAGCCTCTTCCCATTCCTGGTACACCGCCTCAATATCAGCCGATATCCCTTTCTTGTTTGGCAAAACAGGCTTACGGTCAGGTTGCATGATTATCATATTCTCAAAATGGTGGGCCCACCTGGCCTCGAACCAGGGACCTACCGGTTATGAGCCGGTGGCTCTTCCAGCTGAGCTATGGGCCCTCTCGTCCTCATTGGAGAAGTAACGCTTATATAAAGAACCGGCTCCAACCATGTCAAGCTAATAATAATTCCAAGCTATATCTCAATAAAACTCTTCAGTTCTTTGCGCCTGCTGGGATGTCGAAGTTTGCGCAGGGCCTTAGCCTCGATCTGACGAATGCGCTCGCGTGTGACGGCAAAGTCTTGCCCTACTTCTTCCAGCGTGTGGTCGGCCTTTTCCCCGATACCAAAACGCATGCGCAGCACCTTTTCTTCTCGCGGCGTAAGGGTCGACAGAGCCTTTCGGGTCTGTTCGCTCAAGTTCAAATTGATCACCGAATCAACCGGTGAAGAGACCCGCTTGTCCTCGATAAAGTCGCCCAGGTGGCTGTCTTCTTCCTCACCTATGGGGGTTTCGAGGCTGATCGGTTCCTTGGCGATTTTCAAGACCTTGCGCACTTTGTCGACGGGAAATTCCATTTTTTCGGCAATTTCTTCGGGAGTCGGTTCACGGCCCAATTCCTGTACCAGATACCGTGAGGTGCGGATCAATTTGTTTATGGTCTCGATCATGTGCACGGGAATTCGGATGGTTCTGGCCTGATCGGCGATGGCCCGGGTGATCGCCTGGCGAATCCACCAGGTGGCGTAGGTGCTGAATTTGTATCCACGCTGATATTCAAACTTGTCAACGGCCTTCATGAGGCCGATATTCCCCTCCTGGATCAGGTCCAAAAACTGCAACCCCCTATTCGTGTATTTCTTGGCAATGCTCACCACCAGACGCAAATTAGCCTCGATCAGTTCGCTCTTGGCCACCTTCGCACGCAATAACCCATCCTCCACCCGCCGCAAAATCTGCCGCAGCGACTTGGCATCCATTTTCGCCTGCATTTCCAGCCGGGTGATGCGCTCGCGCGCATCGATGGCCCTGCCGGCGATTCCCACAAACGAATCGGCGGTGAATCCCAGGTTGCTTGCCACCGCTTCGAGTTGTTCGGGACTTTCCAGGGTTTCATCGTAGAGTGGCTTCAATTCCTGGAGAGGCTTTCCGCAGGCGAGGAGACAATCCTCCAGATCTTTTTCAGCACTTTCGATGTCCTTGAGGTACTGACGCAATCGATCAATGATCTGTTCAATGTGGTGTTTTCCCAGCTGAAGGCCTTTGAGCAGGCTGACGATTTGCTCTTTGTTTTGCTGAATTTGGTTCCTGAGAACGGTCTCTTCCGCCGGTGTGATATTCTCCGTGAAAAGTGAAGCCTGCATCTTCTTGTTTTCCTCATCAAGCTTTCGGACTCTTTCCAGGATGCCGATCATCTTCATCTTTTGCGCTTCTTCTTCATCATTGCTGATCTCTTCATCAGACTCGCGCAAAATATCGTTCAGCCGCACATCACCCGACTCGAATCTTTCCTTGAGATTCATGATCTCTCTGATGCCAATGGAGGATTCCATGAGCGCGTTGAAGACTTCCCGTTCTCCGGCTTCAATCCGTTTAGCTATTTCCACCTCGCCTTCCCGGGTAAGCAAGGAAACTGAGCCCATTTCACGCAGATACATCTTCACCGGATCGGTGACCCGACTGGCCGCATCGGCTTCCACATGCAAATCGTCTTCTTCCTCTTCGAGAAGGGAGTCAGAATCGGCCCCCATGCCTTCCCTCACAACCTGGACTTGCTGCTCGGAATCGACGATCTCGATATCCATCTCATCAAAAATCATCATCATGTCATCGAGTTTTTCCGGCGATACCAAATCGTCGGGCAAAGCCTCGTTCACTTCGTCATAGGTGAGGTAGCCTTTTTCCTTACCTACCGAAATGAGACGTTTGATGTCGTCCAGTTCGGGTTTAGAAAGAGCAGGATCGCGTCTTTGCTTCACTTCCTTGTCATTCATCGATTTCTTTCTCCCTAAACGTTGTCGGTTGAACCCTTGGCTGGTTTCTTCGCCGAACAAAGGTGTTGAATCTGCGTCAAAAGCTGCCTGACTTGAGCGGTGTTGCCCTGCAGCTCGGCCTGCTGCAGCGCTTCCCGCAATTGAGCTCGGGTTTTCCTGGTGGCGCGCTCACCCAACGCCTGAAGCCAATCCTTCATCTGTACTTGCGCTTCGATCAGGTCCATGGATTGCATGAGAAAATGAGTGAAGAGCTCCTTCAGTTCATCCTGTGGCAAAATGTCATAGACATGGTTCATGTTAAACTGGTCATAGGGTGCCCGCACGGCTTCGAGCAGCGTTTCCGCTATGGTTCTCAGCTGCCGACTGTGAAAATTGTCGAGAACTCCCGAGGCCTTCACCTCTTCGGTCAGCGCCGGATACTTTATCATTGCCCGCAGGATACTCTCCTCCAGCGACTGGGTCTGGGACAAACAAGAAGCCGTTTTGGCTGCGGAGGAAGCACCCCTGGCTGCACGTTTCCTGTCGGAGAGAAGCTGTTTGGCAACGGCCGTTTGCGGCAATGACAGCCCCTCGGAGATCAAACGCAAATACTCCGCTCTCAAGATCTCCTGGCCGACACCCTCCAGAATCGGCTTCAGCTCGGATAGAACTTTGGATTTGCCGCCGAGGCTGCCATCCCACAATGCCAGCTTTTTTCGGATGGCGTAGACACCCAGATCCTCGCGCGCGCGGAGCAATGTTTCCAGTGCGTCCATTCCATCTTTGCGCAGGAAATCATCCGGATCCATTCCCTCTGGAAAGCGCACGCAGCTGATTGCGAGCTGTTCCTGCAGAAACAGGGGCAACGCCCTGAGCATGGCCATTTCGCCGGCATCATCGGCGTCATAGGCCAGCACCACTTCATCACACATGCGTCGCAACAGGCGCACTTGCTGCAAGGTGAGAGCCGTGCCCAAGGTAGCCACCACGCGATAGAAGCCCTTGGCGTGGAACGCCAGCAAATCCATGTAGCCCTCCACCATGATCACCTGGCGGACCTGGGCGCACGCCTGGCGAGCCCTGGCCAGCTGATAGAGCATACGTCCTTTGTGGTACACTGGAGTTTCCGGGCTATTGAGGTACTTGGGTTCGTTCGCTGCCGGCTGTCTCGAGCCTCCGGCACTGGAACCGGTCTGTTCCGCGAGGCTTCGACCGCCAAAGGCAGCGAGTCGTCCTCGATCATCGAGGATGGGGAAAATCAAGCGGTTTCTGAATCGGTCGTAGTACCTGCCTTTATTGCTCCTGGCCAGCAGGCCGGCCTTGGTACCCAATTCCGGGGGAATGCCGGATCGTTCCAGATGCTCGGCCAAGCCATCCCATCGATCCAAAGCATAACCGAGCCGTTCGGCTTCAACAAGGGAGGGCGGCAATCCGCGCTTGTCCAGATAAGCGCGCGCAACGCTTCCTGCTTCGCTGTGGTGAAGCTGCTGGTAGAAATAATCCCCGGCGATTGCCAAGGTTTCATAGAGTCTCAGCCGCTCCTTTTTGGCATTCTCGAAGAGGGCGGAAGACTTGCCGTTGGGAGTGTAGCTGCTTTGCGGCAGGACGATATGGTACCGGTCAGCCAGATATTTTACCGCTTCAATGAAAGACAGGTTCTGCTGCTTCATCACAAAGCTCAAGACATCCCCGCCCGCGCCACACCCGAAGCAGTGATAAAACTGATTTTCGGAGTCCACATGAAAAGAGGGAGTTTTTTCTGCATGGAAGGGGCATAACCCCAGGTAGCGGCTGCCAGATCTCCGCAAGGGTACAACCTGGCCGATGACTTCTGTGATATCAACAGATTGCTTGACCAGAGCGGCCAAATCCGAGTTGCCCACGATGTGATAATTGCCCCTGTGCTGGTAAGCCAAAGATGACTATTCAAAACGGTCTGGTAAACTTGTAATTTTTATCCAGTAACACAATTCAAATCAAGAGGGGCATTGAAAAAACTCTTGTTGCACTGCGGCACGTCGCATGAAAGGGCCATGCGGCTGCCGAGCAAATGATCGGCTGGGAATCGGGGTTGCCGCACCTCACGGGCTGCAACAGGCATTTTAGGGGGAAGCCTGCACCTGTCAGCCTAATGATTGCAGCTTTTCTTTGACTACTTCGTTCACCTGCCTGCCGTCAGCCCTTCCGGCAACTCTGGGCATGAGAGCTTTCATGACCTTTCCCATGTCCTTGGGTGAGCGGGCATCCACTTCTTTGATCACCCCGGTCACCAATGAATCGAGCTGGTCGGGCGTGAGCGCCGCGGGAAGAAATGCTTGCAGGGCGGTGATTTCATTTTCCTCACTGCAGGCCAGATCCTTCCTACCCGCCTGGCTGTAATGCTCGAGGGATTCGCGTCGCTGCTTGATCTGCGTGGCGATCAGCTGTTGAATTTCGGCCTCGGCCGGCGAGCGTTTGAGCTCTTTTTCCTTATTCTTGATCGCGGTCAGGAGTGATCGTATCGCATTGCGCTTGTCTTCGTTCTTTTCGCGCATTGCATCCTTTAAGGCCTGTTCGATCTGTTGTTGCAAGCTCATTTTGTTTAACTCTCCCCTCGCTCTCCCGCAGACCGCTCCACGTAGGCTTTCACTCTGGCCAGAGCATCCTTGAGTTGCAACGCACCCGAGTAAATGGCTTTGCCCGTAATGACCCCCATCAATCCCAGTGGAATCAGCGCCAGTAAGGACTCGATGTCCGCCAGACCGGCCACTCCTCCAGACGCAATCACGGGAATATCTGTGGCTTCGAGCAATCGTCGCGTGGCGTCAATGTTCACTCCGGCCTGCATTCCATCCCGGGCGATGTCGGTATAGATAATCGCTGCAAGCGGCATATGGGCAAATTGTTGCACCAACTCGACAGCCTGGACACCGCTGGTCTCCTGCCATCCTTCAATAGCCACTCTGCCCTCACGCGCATCAATGCCCAGTGCGACACGCTTCGGATGCCTTTGGCAGGCCATCCGGAGCAGCTCGGGATCACGCAGTGCTGCGGTACCGATAATCACACGTGCGACACCCAGTCCCAGGTAATCCTCGACGGTCTGCAGCCGTCTGATGCCGCCGCCCACCTGTACCGGGATGGAAACCGCCTGCACGATGTCTCGAACTGCCTGCCGGTTTTTCGGGCCTTGGCTGAAGGCCCCATCGAGATCGACCACATGCAGCCATTCAGCCCCCTCCCGCTCCCATCTTCGGGCCATTGCGACAGGATTTTTGCCATAGACGGTCATCCGCTCCAGATCGCCCTGCATCAAACGCACGCACTGACCATCTTTCAAGTCAATGGCGGGAAACACAATCATGGTTACACTGCCTTCCGGAACTTTTTCGAATGGTCACAGCCCCTCAGCCTGAGATTCCAGCAGGGATCTCAGATCATCGGGCGGTTTGAGCACCTTGCGTTCGCGGTTCACACAAACATGAACGGTAAATCCATCCGCCAGCAGCTCCTCGTTTCGCTTGATCTGATAATCGAATCTGAGCCTGGCGGGTCCGTTGAAGTGAAAGCGCGTCAGAATAGAGAGCACCTCGTCGTAGAAGGCGGGTTTTTTGTAACAGCAATGCGCCTCGATGACCGGCAGATAAATACCTGCCGCCTCAATCCGGCGATAACTCATGCCACGCCTGCGAAACCACTCGGCTCGGCCAAATTCAAACCATTTTAGATAATTGCCATAATAAGCCTGCCCCATGGCATCGGTATCGGCGTAGAGGACCCTGAACCGATCGTGGGCGGCGGCTCCATCGTCTTTGTTCATTGGCATCCGCGGAGAAAATAGTCGAAAAGCTCGACCCCGCTCTGGAAGTGCCAACCGGCCCCACGTGCGAGCTTTTCGCAGAAAGTATTTGAGGAGTCTTCTTTTTTTGTGGAAGTATTCAGGTTTTCCACCAGCAAAAAGGGCACCGGATCTGACACATGGGTTCGCTTGTGAATGGGTGTGGGGTGATCGGTCTCGATCAAAAGCCGAACCCTAGCGAACTGGACGGCTCCCGCAACGATTGGACCAACGACTTGTGCGTCAAAGGCTTCGATGGCCTCAATTTTTTTTGCCAAGTTTCCTTCGTGGCCGGCCTCGTCCGGAGCTTCAATGTGCACATACACCAAATCACCCTTGTGCAGGGCCTTCAGCGCGGCACTCACTTTGCCCTGGTAGTTGGTGTCCAGGTACCCCGTCGCCCCCGGCACATCAATCGGTTCCAAACCGGCGTAGACCCCAATCCCCTTCAACAAATCCACCGCTGAGACCATGGCACCGGTAACTCCGAATCTTTCCTTCAAACTTGGCATCGAGGGCGCTCTGCCCTGCCCCCACAACCACACCGCATTTGCTGGATGCTTGCCTGCGGCCAAACGCTTCCGGTTGACCGGATGATCCTTCAGGACGTCGCGCGCTGTTTCAATGAATTGCAGCAACAGCGGTTCCTGGTGATAGCCCCGCTGATACGCTTGCACGGGCCGGCCAGAGATATCGTGTGGTGGCGTGGTTTGCAACTCTTCGCGCCCGCCGTCCCAAACCAGTAGATGCCGATAGCTCACTCCGGGATACAGGTTCAAGGGGCCGCTGCAAGCCGTCCTCTGCAGAGCGTCGATCAATTCATGGGCCTCAGGGGTAGTGATATGGTCCGCAGAATAGTCCAGCATGCGCGTGACGCCCTGCTCATCCTCCTGCAGTGTTACCAGGTTGCACCGGAAGGCCACCTCCGTGTTGCGCAGTTGAATGCCCATACTGGCCGCCTCCAGGGGCGCTCTGCCCGTATGGTATTGAAGCGGATCGTATCCCAGCAGGCTCATGTTGGCTATGTCGCTGCCCGGTTCCATCCCCTCGGGAATGGTCCGCACCATCCCCAGGCGGCCCTGGGGCAGCAATCGATCGATGTTGGGGGTGCGGGCCGCCTCCAGAGGTGTCTTGCCGTCGAGCTCCTCCAATGGATCGTCGGCCATCCCATCGCCCACAAGAATGATATATTTGCACTGCATGATCACATCACCCGATTTCAGGAGCAATCCATCGGTACCGAGCGGCTTTCGCACATATGAAGTTTACGTTCCGTGTTGCCTATTGCGGCCGTCAGCGTCATCCCGACAAAAGCCGGAATCCGTCGGTTTCACCGATCTTCGATGCGAATCAGCTGAGTGGGAGCGAGCACAACATCCAGTCGCTTCATCTCATCCAGAGCCCGAATGACATTTCTTTCAACCGCCTCATGCGTTAGCATAACGATCGGCACCGCGCCTTCCACCTCGCGTCCCTTTTGAATCACCGCTGCAATGCTAATGTCGTTCTTACCCAGTATGCCTGCGATCTTGGAGAGTACGCCGGGGCGATCCACGGCGGCAAAGCGGAAATAGTAACACGTGCTGATATCGCTCATGGGCCTGATGGCAACCGGACGCAGACGATCGGGAAGAAACGACAGGGGAGCTACTCTCTCGGGCACGTTACTCATGATATCTCGCGCCAAATCGATCAGGTCGGCCACCACAGCACTGCCTGTCGGCATCATCCCTGCACCGAGACCGTAGAGCATGATATTGCCAACGGCATTGCCGTGAATGTGCACGGCGTTGTAGGCACCCTTCACACTGGCCAGCACGTGGCCGGCTGGAATGAGAGTCGGATGAACGCGCATTTCCAGTCTGCTGTCGTTGTTTCTGGCAATGGCGAGGAGCTTCAGTTCATAACCGAATTCCTTGCCGAAACCGATATCTAAGGGATCAATATTGGAAATGCCCTCGGTATAGACCTGGTCAAACTTGATTTTACTGCCAAATGCAATGGCGCTGGCGATGGCAAGCTTGTGGGCGGCATCAATTCCTTCCACATCCAGAGTAGGGTCGGCCTCGGCAAATCCTTCCTGTTGAGCCTCCAGCAACGCGGCCTGGAAGGAAAGGCCGTCATCGGTCATGCGGGTGAGAATGTAGTTTGCAGTGCCGTTGAGGATTCCGTATAGAGTTTCTATCCGGTTGGCGGCAAGGCCCTCTCTCAAGGATTTGATAAACGGGATGCCACCGGCTACGGACGCTTCAAATCCAATGGCCCGGCCATTTTTGCGGGCAATTTCGAAGAGCTCGTTGCCGCTGTGGGCAAGCAGAGCCTTATTGGCTGTTACGACATATTTCTTATTGTCCAGGGCCTTACAGATGATGGTCTTAGCAGCGCCCAAGCCTCCAATCAGTTCCACCACGATTTGTATGTTGGGATCTTCGAGAACATCTTCGGCCCGTTTGGTGAGCATATCCGCAGGGACCGAAACCGGTCTTTGCCGCTCCAGATCCATATCCACTACCCGTGTCAACTTCAGGGGAACGCCCAGGCGAGCCTCGATTTCTTGGGCATTCTCGTGCAGCACACGAATCACACCACATCCAACGGTGCCCCAACCGATCAACCCGATTCCAATCGCACGCATCTCTTCCTCAAATCTATCTCAATATCATCTTCTGCGGTCAGTTTCCGATACGACGCAAAGTGCCGATCAACATGGTCCAACAGTTCAACAGATCCTTGGGAAAGAGCTGCGCCGTCCAGGGGAAAAAAGATTCGGCCCCTCAGCAACTCACGCCACAGGGCAAGCCGGCTGAAGGGCTCACATCGGCACGAAACCTTGTTTCAACGTTGCAGCGGCAGTTCAGCGGGGCAGTTCGGTCAATGCTTTCACTGCCATTGCCGCCAGCCCTTCGGGGCCATGCGCAGCCGTTTGCGGAGCAGAATACTCAAGCCCCGGACGCAGCATCACGGTACCCGCCGTAGACCAGCACCTTCAAGAATTGGTGCCGGTTTTTGCCAGCTGCGCATTGTCCTTTTGCAGAGCGCGGCGCAACCCGCGAATCGCCTGCTTGGTGCGCATCTCATTTTCAACCAGAGCAAACCGCACATATTCATCGCCGTATTCGCCAAACCCCAGTCCGGGAGAAACGGCAACCTTGGCTTCTTCAATGAGGAATTTGGAAAATTCCACCGATCCCATAGCACGGAATGGCTCCGGAATCCGCGACCAGACAAACATGGTGGCCTTAGGTTTTTCCGTAGTCCAGCCCACGCGGTTCAATCCATCCACGAGAACATCACGGCGTGATTTGTAAATGGAGACGATATCCTGCACGCAGGACTGATCTTCATTGAGCGCTATGATTGCGGCAATCTGAATGGGCTGAAACACACCGTAATCGAGGTAGCTCTTGATGCGGGTGAGAGCCGCTATCATCTCCGGATTTCCCACGCAGAAACCTACCCGCCACCCCGGCATGCTGTAACTCTTCGAGAGAGAAAAAAATTCGACACCGATGTCCTTGGCCCCGGGAACCTGGAGGAAGCTCGGAGCTTCATAGCCGTCAAAGACCAGATCCGCATAGGCCAGATCATGGATCACCATCATCTGATTTTCTTTTGCAAAATCGACAATGTTTTTAAAAAAATCGAGATCGACAACGGCGGTTGTCGGGTTATGTGGAAACGATATGATAAGCGCTTTGGGTCTGGGCCAAGTCTGTTTGGTTGCCTGCTGCAGGTCTTCCATAAAATTGCTGTTGGCGCTGATGGGGATCGAGCGCACATCCCCTCCGGCAATAATGGCGGAATAAGGGTGTATGGGATAGGTTGGATTGGGCGCAAACACCACATCCCCCGGGCTGATAAGAACCAGCACCAGATGTGACAGGCCTTCTTTGGCGCCAATGGTCACCACCGCCTCGTTTTCCGGATCGATGTCCACATCATAGCGCCGTTTGTACCAGTCGGAAATGGCCACCCGCAGTCTGGTTATTCCCCGGGACGCAGAATAGCGATGGTTGTGACCTTTTTGAGCGGCCTCCATCAGTTTATCCACAATGTGTTTCGGGGTGGGGATATCCGGATTACCCATCCCAAGGTCGATGATGTCCTCTCCCGCGCGTCGGCGCTCCATTTTGAGGGCATTGACCTGGGCAAAAACATACGGCGGCAATCTGTGCATTCGGCTGCGTTGTGCAATGTTGAAACTCATAGTATTCTCCCCCTGATGTAAGCTTAGAATAGATATCTTAGGGGACTAACGATGTCAAAGCATTTTATGGCGGTCCTTGCCCGTTCAACCCTCGGCCTATCGTATCGTAACCGTTCACCATACGGCCCTTTATGAACCACAAAGGCGCAAAGAACGCCAAGATTGCAGAGGTTGCGTCGTTTAGCGAGGGCTCTTTGCGTGTCTTTGCGTCCTTCGCGTCTTGGCGGTGAACGATTACAAAAAGTTAAAGGTTTAGAAAATGACTACTCCAGACAACCGGCAATTTGTCGCATGCAGTCAATCGAGTAACGGTTTATCGGCCGGCAAGTGCCTCATGGTGAGCTTCTGCTGGGTTGTTTTTGCGCTGCTCACCGGTTGTGTCTCGTATCGACCGGTGCCGCTCGAGCAGACCTTATTTCGAAGCGATCTCAGCACATGCACCAACGACAAGATCAGCGTTGCTGCAACGGTACTGAGTTCCGAACAATGCCGCAGGGTATTCGGGGCGGACTTGTATTCACAAGGCATTCAACCGGTCTGGCTGGAAATAGAAAACAAGTCCGATGCCATGCTGGTTTTTTTTGAGCGCAGTGTTGATCCCCATTACTATTCACATATGGAAGCGGCACAGAAAGCGCACATTTCCGTTTGGAGACCTTTTTTCGAGCACGGCACGTTTTCTGTGCTGTTGTGGCCCTTGCTGCCCCTCGCCCCCATTCGGGCCGCGTCGGCGTCAGCGGCCAATCGGGATATGGATGAGTATTTTGACGATGTCGGCATCGGCAACGAGGCGCTCTCCCCGGGTGAGCGGGCGGAAGGCTTTGTGTTCACTCATGTGGACGCAGGCACTAAGAAGGTCCCGGTTCGCCTGGTGGGCGCCGATCAGAAGTACACCTGCACCTTGTTTCTAAAGGTTCCGGGAACGCTTGTTGATCATGACCTGGTGGAGTTCGAATCCATCTACCGGGATGATGAATATATCGAACACGACTGGCAATCCTTTGTCAGGCGACTGGCAACGGTACCGTGCTGCACCACCAATGCCAAAGGAACGCAGCAGGGAGATCCAGTCAACCTGGTGATCATTGGAGCACTGGATGACGTGCTGCAGGCTTTCACACTGGCGGGATGGGACGAGACGGAACCCCTCAGCCTGTCAACGTCGTGGCAAACCGCGCGCAGCTTTTTGAACGGAACCAGCTACCGCACATCTCCTGTGAGCAATCTTTACTTGTTCGACCGCCGCCAAGATTTTGCTCTGCAAAAAGCGCGAGACACCATCAACGCGCGCAATCACTTACGTTTATGGCGCAGCCCCTGGCGACTGGAGGGAAAACCCGTTTGGCTGGGACAGGTGAGCCGTGACATTGGGGTGCGCCCCACCCTCAAGACCTGGAATCTGACAACTCACAGGATTGACCCTGACGTCGACGATTCCCGCGACAATGTACTTGGTGACCTGGTGGAATCCGGCCGCGTTTCCCTGGTGGGTTTTTTCCGAGGAAACCATCAACGCCGTCGCGAAGCACCCGGATTTAACCTCACGGGAGATCTTTATTACACCGATGGAGAACTGCTGATCATGGTGATCGAACCCGACGAAACGGTTCTTCAGGTGTTCGACTGGCATGCAAGGGCCGCCAAGAAGCCCCCCCGCCAGGATGAATAGCCAAGCCTGCGGGGTCAGCGTGCAGCAAACCCTGCCTGCTTGAGGCAACGGTGAATCCCATGCGTGCGAGCGGCCCACATGGCAAGGGCCGCTCCTCAGGGCATTAGACTTTCAAGGAGGGCAGTCCGAGTTTCGCCCGCTTGCCTTCGATGTGTCTGCGCATGGCAAGAGCCGCCTTTTCCGGGTCGGGTTCAACGTGAAAGGTGGCTCCCACCTCATCCTTGAGCCCCTCTGTCAGGAGTTTGACAACATTCATGCTGCCCGTGATGGGAGGCATCGGGCCCAGCACCGTGTAGACACCGGATGCCACGAAGTAAGCACCAATGGCCACTGCCTTTTCCGAATACCATTCAGGGGCGGCTCCGGCGATGGGCAGGTCGCATATGTCGGTACCCAGCGCGTTGGCCAGAGCCGAAGCGAGTACCAGAATGCGAACATTATCGACGCAGCTTCCCATGTGTAAAACCGGCGGTATGCCGAGCGCACCACAGATTTCGCGCAATCCGGGTCCGGCCATTTGTGCGGCTTCGGCAAGCTTGAGCCCGGCCTTGGAAGTGGCAACGGCCGCACACCCGGTATCCACCACGAGAATGTCGTTCTCAATCAGTTTTTGGGTCAAAGTGACGTGGCCGAAATCTTGCCTGATCCTTGGATTGTTGCAGCCCACAATGCCCACCGCGCCGCGGATGGTACCCGCCTTGAGGGCATCGATCAAGGGCTGGGGGGTGCCCCCCAGCGCGTCGACAATGGTTTCTACGGAAAAGCCGCCGATCGCTTTCACCGGTTCCACCGGAATGTAGACTTCGCCGCGATCGGCAAAATTTTCAATCGCCTCCTTGACCACTTCCCGGGCTTTTTCGGCAGCGTTTTCAGGGTGAAATTCACGGTGCTGCATGCCGGGAAACCGGGCCTTATCGCTGGTGGAAATCATTTTCGTGTGGTAGCACGCGGCCACACTGCCCAAAGAAGGCATAATGCACTGGTAATCGACAATCATCATATCGACGGCACCCGTGGTTAACACCAACTCGGTAGTCAGATGATTTCCCGCCATGGGAATGCCGTTTCGCATCAGCAGTTCGTTGCCGGTGCAGCAGACTCCCGCCAGGTTGATCCCCGCAGCACCATTTTCCCTGGCCAGTTGCAGCAGGTCTTCGGATTGACAGGCATGCAGAACCATTTCAGATACAACCGGATTGTGGCCGTGCACGATGATGTTGACATGATCTGCCTTGAGAACGCCCACGTTCACCATCGTGGCAGCGGGTTGAGGGGTTCCAAACAGAATGTCTGAAACTTCCGTCGCGATCATCGACCCACCCCAGCCATCCGACAGTGCGTTGCGCAGACCATGCAGCAAAAGAGTCTGCCAGTTATTGTCGACTCCCATATGCGTGCGGTGCATCATCTCGGAAGTTTCCCGGTCGATGCCCCTTGGAGTAATGTTCAACTTGTCCCAAATTGCGCGGCGTTTGGCGGGCGCCCTCTGCAGCAAAGTCAGAGATTTCCTGCGGGTGCCGTAATCTTCCTGCATGGCGTAGGCCAGTTCGCCGGCAATCTCGGCGGGATCCTTCCCGTCCGCTACAATTCCATATTCTGCTGCTACCCGTTTCAGTTTTTCCACATCGCGGATTTGATAACCGGTTGCCTTTCCTTCAGCCACCTCTTGCAGCACGTCGACCAAATCCCTCCCATGATCGGAATGCGATGCCGCTCCCGCCGCAATCATACGCCCCAGGTTGCGCGCCACTATGATATCGGCGTCGGCACCACACACGCCCTTCTGCGGTCCCTCGCCAAAAGGATCGATGCGGCAGGGCCCCATCACACAAATGCGGCAGCTCAGACCCATTTCGCAATAACCGCACTGGGGAAGCTGGTTTTCAAACCGGTCCCACACCGTCTCAATCCGGTCCCGCTGCGCCTTTTCCAGGAGCAACTGACCATCTCGCGTCATCGTTCGATTGGCAAACAAATCATTCATGACTGACTCCTTCTTAGAGCGATTTCGATTTGCTGTCGTTTGTGGGCATTCAGCACGCTGAAACCGGCAGCGAGATCGGTCTGCAAAACGCCGGGAGAAACACTTCTGGCCACCTCATCCGTTCTGCGCTTGAGTGCCCGGGAGGGGTCCTCGAAGGTCAGCGCATGCGCCTTGCACACTTCAACGCATGCTGGAATCAGACCCTGCATCTGGCGCTCGAAACAGTTGTCACACTTGACCGCAACCACCTTACCGGGTGGAGCATAGCAATGTTGATGGTAGCGTATCACGCCAAACGGGCAGGCCATGGCGCAGGAAGCACAATTGATGCACAGGTCGGGATCGATCAAGACCGTGTCCGTTTCCACATCGCGGGATATCGCACCAGGCAGGCAGGCCAATTGACAAGGAGCCGGTTCACAGTGCCGGCAGCGATTGGGGAAACCTTCATTAAACAGTCCCACTCCGACATGGATGCGCGCTTTTGGGAGAGGACTCTCCAGTGCCGCGGCAAAAAGTTCCTTACTCTTGGAATGCGCTGTGGCGCAGGCATGCATGCACTGCATACAGCCCACACAGCGCTGCGGATGAACGATGACCTTTCGCATGATACCTCCTTCTCGAGAAGTTCTCAGCCGGCGGCAAAGCCGCAGCAAACAAACGATTCTACCTGATCAGCTGGCGGTAATTGAAAGACGCTGACAAGATTTTCTCCCTGGAGATGTTCACGGGCCTTCCGCTTTGCATCATGGCAATCAGCATGCCGCCCTGTTGGATATGATTGACGAGCGTCATTCCGACAAGACGATCCTCGAGAAACACCAGCTTGCGGTAGTTTTTGCGAAGGGGATCGTCGCGGGCGATGACCTCATAGGGGCCATCATGGGGTGCATTGACGATGCCTGCCGTCATCACGTCCAATCCGAAAATCCGGATGACGTTGCGGCTCAGGCTTCCCTTGTATGCCACCTTGCGTCCCACCATGTTCATTCCCGCCACGCGCCCCTGTGCGACCGCTTCCGGCCAGATGGCATTGACCCAGCGGGTGTTGCGCGCCAAATCGATCAGTTCCGCCACGTCGCCGGCCGCATAAATGCCCGGCACGGATGTTTCCAGATGGCGATTGACCAGAATGCCCAAATCCACCTGGATAATGTTCTTCGGCACAAAAGAAAGGGCCGGCGTCACGCCTTTCCCGATGACTACCATATCGCAGTCGAGCTCGGTACCGTCCGACAGGAAAGCCCGTCGAACTCTGCTATTGCCGTCGAACCCGATGACATGGACTTCAACCCGCACATCCAGACCCCGTGCCACCAGCTCATCCTGAATCATTTGCCCGGCGCGCGGGTCCACCTGCAGCGCAAGTGGATAGCCGGATCGTATCAGCATGGTCACCGGGATTCCACGGTGCAACAGCCCGTAGGCGGCTTTAAACCCCACCAGCCCTCCCCCCAGAACCAGGGCTCTGCGAGCCGACGGCACAGCTTCCAGCATAGCGCGCACATGTTCCGCAGTGCGCATGAAAAATATATTCTTCAAGTGCAGATTGTTCGCCTTGATCGGCCTCGGATCGGCTCCGGTTGCAATCAATAGCTTATCATAAGAAATGTTGTGTTCACCCTGGACGCTGACGGTTCTATTGTCGACGTCAAGCGCTGTCACGCGATTTCCAAGAATAGGTTGGATCCGCATGCGATCATAGAAATCGGCACCGCGAACAGGCAGGCGATCGTATCCGACAGAACCTTCCAGCACCATGCTGATCATTGGGCGGCAGTAAGGCGGGAATGACTCGTCGCCAATTAACGTCATGGAAGCATCGGCATCCATTTGACGAATCATTTCGGCGGCACTGATTCCGGCAATACCATTGCCGATGATCACATGTTTCATATGGACCTCCTGCAGCGGAATGCAATAAAAAGCCCACGAAAGAAAAGCAGACGAGTATCTTTTAAAGCGCTCTCTGGTTGAATGAATTTAGAAGATTGCAAACGGCCGTGTCAAAAGGAAAAGATGAGATTTGTCAACATCCATGTGATCACATGATGGAATATCCGGGTAGTGCGCAATCATTCCTGGCGACCGGAGGGAAGTGGTGGCGCTGCTATTCGAAGAATACAGGGAACTTGCGATCCGAGCCGTTCTGCTCCTCCTTGTGCGCATCATAGGCGCCTGCCGCGTGGAGCAAGGGAATCAAAAGGATGGCCAGCAACATCACGGTAAAAATCATCGCCGTCAGGACGTACATCAGAATCGCCATTTCATCTCCTTTCAAATTCATCGGTATGCAGTGAAGACAATCATTCCTCCCCAAATATGCAATACCTGCAGCTCGCAAGGCTTCAATTCTTCAGTAATTGTGCGAAAGGATTGTTGAATCCGGGCCTGCCAGCGGAGGGGCTGTGCCGCCCTTTTGCCGCTTTAGGGCGGCCTTCCGATGACTTGGTTTGCTACGTTCCAGGCGCCTCGTGTGCAGACTTTTTCATCGAGAGGGAAATCCGTTTGCGTTCGAGATCCACCTCCAGTACGGTCACCATGACCTGCTGATGAACATGCACTACTTCCCGCGCATCTTTCACAAAACGGTCCGCCAGTTCACTCAGGTGCACCAGCCCGTCCCGATGCACCCCAATGTCAACAAACGCCCCAAACACCGTCACATTGGTTACGATTCCAGGAAGCTTCATGCCGGGTGCCAGATCCTCCATCGATTGGACTCCGTCGGCAAAGGCGAACGGCTCAAAGCTGTCGCGCGGATCTCTGCCGGGTTTGGCCAATTCGGCTTGAATATCCTTGAGGGTGGGAAGTCCGACATATCGATCCACATATCTGGAGAGATCAATCTGGCGGCAACGCGTCTCATTCCCAATCAAATCGGTCAGGCCGCATCCCAGATCCTTTGCCATGGCTTCGACAATCCCATAGGATTCCGGGTGGACAGCACTCGCATCGAGAGGATTATCGCCGCCCCGAATGCGCAAAAAGCCGGCAGCCTGTTCGAAGGCTTTGGCACCCAGCCGAGGAACCTTTTTGAGCTCCCGCCGTGATCGGAAAGGGCCGTTTTCATCGCGACAGCCGATCAGGTTCCTGGCCAGTTGCGGACCCAATCCGGAAACATAGGCGAGCAGCTGAGCACTGGCTGTGTTCACCTCCACCCCCACGGCATTGACGCAGCTCATGACCACATCGTCCAGACCCTGTTTGAGCTGTTTCTGATCGACATCGTGCTGGTACTGCCCTACCCCGATGGATTTGGGATCGATTTTCACCAACTCGGCCAGTGGATCCATCAGCCTTCTGCCGATGGATATGGCCCCGCGGACGGTGACATCCTCGTCGGGGAATTCTTCGCGCGCCAATTGAGATGCCGAATACACCGACGCACCACTTTCATCGGTCATTATCACCTGAACATTTTCCGGCAGCGGCAACGCGCGCACAAAGCTCTGCGTTTCCCGCCCCGCTGTGCCGTTGCCAACGGCAATGGCTTGCACCTGGTACTCGTTAACGAGAGCCATGAGCCGCTTTGCGGCGGTGGCAGCAGACTGCTTGCCGGAATGGGGATAAACCGTGTCACTTTGCAACAGTTTTCCCTGGCCGTCCAGGCAGACTACCTTGCAGCCGGTGCGAAAACCCGGATCGATCGCCATCAGCCTTTTATTTCCAAGGGGCGGCGCCATAAGGAGGTGCCTCAGGTTGTCGGCAAAAACTCGAATCGCCTCCTTGTCGGCACGCTCCTTTGCCCACTGTTTCAGCTCGCTTTCCAGAGATGGCGCCAGAAGCCTTTTGTAAGCATCCCGCCCGGCCTCCCTCACCTGCTGTGAAGCCTCACCGTTTCCTGTCACGCAGGTTGAATCGATCACAGCCAGAGCCTCCTGCGTATTGACCACCATACGTACATTGAGGAATCCTTCCCGCTCTCCCCGCCGGGTCGCCAGGATTCTATGGGAAGGCGCGCTTTTCACGGATTCTTCCCATTCATAGTAGTCGCGGTACTGGACCGCTTCCGCCTCCTTGCCCTTGATCACATTGGACTTCAGAATTCCTTTGTGCATGAAAAGGGTTCTCAGTGAAGCACGTATCTCGACGTTCTCACTCACCCATTCGGCGATGATATCTCTGGCTCCGGCCAAGGCATCTGCACCACAACTCACCCCTTTTTCTCCGTCCAAAAAGGCTTGTGCCTCTTCAGCCGGCCTGGTTTCAGGCTTTTGCTGCAAGAGCAGGCGGGCGAGCGGCTCAAGCCCCTTTTCTCTGGCGATGCCGGCCCGGGTCCTTCGCTTCGGACGGAAGGGAAGGTAAAGGTCTTCCAGCTTGGCCAGTGTTTCTGCTCGCGCAATCCGCCGTCGCAGGTCCTCAGTCAGGTTTCCCTGTTCCTGCAACGCGTCCAAAATGGTTTCACGCCTTTTCTCCAAAGCCTCCAGCTGAACAAGTCGATCACGGATCTGTACGATAACCGTTTCATCCAGGGAGCCGGTGGCTTCTTTCCGGTAGCGCGCGATGAAAGGCACGCTGGCTCCGCCCTGCAAAAGTCCAACGGTTGCATCCACCTGATTCGGCAGAAGGTTGAGCTCGTTGGCTATGGTCATGGTATGTGGTTGATGCATTGGTTCCTTTCAATGATCCTGCGAGAGGGTTTCTCCCGGATAGTCCTGTTGTGCTCTGTCAGTGCGGGTGGGAATAGTAAAGCTCGCGGGGGATCCCATACAGCACCGTCTCGCTGAAAAGATGAAACGGCGAATAATGGCCGATTCTAAAAATATAGTTCTCGGTGTACTGCGACAGCAACAGAGGAATCTCATAATAATGTTCCAGTTTGTGATAGACGCATACGGCCAACTGCGGCCGGTGATTGCAGATGGTCTGACGCGCGCCGCGCATGACGTCAAGCTCCGCTCCCTCGACATCGAGCTTGATAAAGTCGACTTTATCGATCCTTGCGGCGGCAACAAAATCGTCCACCGCCGTCGTTTCGATGGAATCGTCGGCCGATTCCAGCCCTTGTTCGGTTACCCTTGAAGTGAATGTTCTGGCGACGTGAAAGGGCAGGCGCGCGGCCTGTTGCCAGAGACCCAGCGGCATATAGTGGAAGCGCCGGCTGTGCAGCAGGAATGGTTTGTGGTAGCTGTTTTGGAAAAGCTCGCGGTCCGGATCAAACCCATACACGACCGCGTTTTCAAAAGATCCCAGGAATTGTGCCGAAACCCAGCCATCGGCCACTCCCCCCTCGATGACGGTCTGTATGACAGACTTGTTGATGTGGTCAAAGTACTGCCTCCCCATGCGACTCCACAGTTGCGTCAGGTGGAGATACAAAGGGGTCAAATCACTTTTTAACGGCATGGCCGAGATGAGCAGATCATAAAAATCTTTATCCTCATCGAAGGGAAAAACCTTCTGGGCTTCCCGCAGCCTGCGGGTGTGTTTCCGGCAATCACCCCCCAGCTGCAGGAACGGATGATAAAAATTGGGATTCACCACAAGCACCGGAACCTCGGCCGGGATCTTTCCTGACCGCAGGATTCGACAATAGACTCTGGACTTGTAGGTTGTTGTCAGAACACAATCCACCTGCTGCGGCGCGCGGTGGGATTGAGCGCCGGCAACGCCGGCAGCTGTACAACCGGATGGCGGATCTTCCGCTTGCCCGCAAAGCCGAATCTCGACATCGGGCCTCAAAACCTGGAGTACTTGCCCGAGCCTTTCATTTCTGCCGCTTTCCCCGATGATACCGATTGCTGCTGATTGGGGAATTTGGTCCAGATTGTTGAGCAGAATGACTTTCAGGTCCGGACCTCTACTTTGCCCTTGAGAAAATCCTTGACGGCGTCGATGGATACCTCTTTGCGATGGAAGATGCCCGCCGCCAGAGCCGATTCGGCCGCCGTTTGAGTGAAAACTTCCAGAAAGTGCTGTGGGCTGCCGGCACCGCTGGAGGCAATCACGGGAATGGTCACCGCCCTTTTGACGGCATTGATCAGTTCCAGATCGAATCCCAGATTGGTTCCATCCCGGTCGATGCAGTTCAACAGGATTTCGCCTGCTCCCAGTTTTTCGCAAACTTGAGCCAGCGTCACGGCATCGAGATCTCTCCCCTCTCGCCCCCCTTTTACCGTGCACTGATACCAGCAGTAGCGTTCTCCCCCGGGACCCGGCAACGCCGTTGGAATGACCTGGTGTGCGACCGCTTCCGGGGATGGCACATAGACCCTGCGGGGATCAATGGAAACGACCACCGCCTGATTGCCGTACACCCGGGAAATCTCTTCCATGGAACTGCGGCCGGTTGTTCTGCCGGTCTTCAAGTATTTTTCAGCAATTATCACGGCGTCACTGCCTATGGACACTTTGTCTGCTCCCGAACGGAAATACTCGGCGGCGACCTGCAGGGCGGAATAGCTCTTGCCATGCCTGTCCGTATAGTCGCGAATTCCTCCCCCGATGGTGAGCGGCACGAATACATTCTCTGAAGTTTTTCGCAGCACCTCGAGCATGGGCATGTCTTCCAGCGGGAAATCGCGAAATCCGGTGATGTTCAGGAAGGTGATTTCATCCGCCCCTTCTTCATAATAACGACGGGCCAGATCGATAGGTTTGCCGAGATTGCGCACCTCACCTCTTTCCCGCACCTCATACTGATCTCCTTTGGTCACTACCAGGTCTCCCTGATCGTTGGAACGTACATCCAGACAGGCGATGATGCGCTTGGCCAGCATAGTCTCGGCACAGCTCCGTTGGGGTCGCACCGCTTTCGTTCCAGCGCGCAGAAAATTTTTCAGTATGTTCAGGCCGGTTCCGCCGCTCTTCTCAGGGTGGAATTGGGTGGCGATGATGTTGCCTTGCTGGATGCTGCTGACAAACTCATATCCGTAGTTTGTGGTTGTCAGGACCACCTTGTCGTCCCTGGGAGCTACGTGATACGAGTGGACAAAATAGACCTTTTCATCACCCTGGAAACCGGAAAAGATCGTCGATGGCTGTTTGACTTTGACGCCGTTCCAGCCGATATGGGGAACCGAAAGACCGATGTCAAAACGCTTCACCTGCCCCGGGATAAAGCCGAGACCCTTAATTCCCGGCGCTTCTTCACTGCTTTCGAAAAGCGCCTCCAGTCCCAGACAGATGCCCAGAAAGGGCCGATTCGAGTGCAGATAACGCAACAGCGGAGCCACCAACCGGCGTTCCTGTAAAATCTGCATCATGCTTCCAAAGGCGCCCACCCCCGGGAATACCAGCTTTTGCGCCGCCAAAATATCTTCCGGGGCACTCACCAGCTTGACCCTTTCCCCCAGGCTCTCAATGGCATTCACCACGCTTCGAACGTTGCCCGCACCATAATCCAGCACAGTGATCATTGTTTTATCCATTTAGCGTTGAGAATAAGAAGAAAATTGAAAAAGGCTGTCACTATACCTCCAATCCAAGCAAATACCAATGATTCGCCTGGCCATGGGGGAACTCTCATTCGCCCTGCTTCGCTGAGCCCACGGTCATTGACCAATGGACTCTGTTCCCGGGATCCAGCGGTGCCCGGATTGGACTACGACCGAGTCGTTGGCGGGAGAAGCCGGATGAAAGAGCTTAGGCCCTCATCGATGATTGAATCGAAAGCTGGCCGTTTGATAATAAGCTATCGCTTGTTTGGTCAAATCCGCATCCTCTGCCGCCGGAGCCTGAGTCGTGCCGGCCAGGTCAAACCGGTAGGCGGCCACCTCGCGGATGGGCTTCAGAACAGTGAGCAGATTCTGTTTCATGTAACCCAGTTTCTGATAGGTTCCAATCAATGCGTATTCACTGTCTGGCTCCATGCGCAGAATGTCTTTGCCGTAAAACTGGCTCTCATAACTCCAGTGCAATAATCCAAGGAGAGTCGGAGCGAAATCAATTTGGCTGCACAGTCTTTCTACGCGTCGAGGCTGCAAAAGCTCCGGGTTATAGATCATCAGTGGAATTCGGTATTTCCTGACGGGGAGATCCATTTTTCCGGCACTTCCGGCGCAATGATCGGCCACGATAACAAACAGGGTGTTGGAAAACCATGGCCTCTCCTTGGCCTTGCGGATCAGCTCTCCAATGGCGTAATCCGTGTATTTTACGCCACCGCGGCGGCCACTGTGGGATGGAATGTCGATTTTGCCCTCAGGGTAGGTGAAGGGGCGGTGATTGGAAGTAGTCATGACGAAGTGCATGAAGGGTTTATCCTGGGCGTAAGAACGGTCGGCTTCGTCCAGCACCCAGTTGTACAGATCTTCATCACAGGCTCCCCAAACGTTGGCAAAGGTGATCGCTTCCTGAGGCACTGAAGCGCGATCCACAACGCGGTAGCCGTTGTTGGCAAAGAAGTGATTCATGTTGTCAAAATAGCCGAAACCGCTGTAGATGAAGGCAGTGTCATAACCTTTGGATCGAAAAATAGATCCCAGCGAAAAAAGGTCCTCGTTATTGGGGCGTTTCACAATGGACCGCCCAGGAGTCGGCGGAACCGACAGCACCAGCGCTTCCATGCCGCGCACCGTGCGTGTTCCGGTGGCAAAGCAATTGGTGAACAAGATGCTTTCTTCGCTCAACGCATCAAGGTTTGGAGTGAGTCCCTGGGTATTCCCAAACACCCCCAAATATTCCGCGCTAAGGCTCTCCACCGTTATTTGAATGACATTGTAGCGTTTTTCTTCCCCTTCGTTCTCTATGAATCGGGTGATATTGTAAGGCTCCTGTGAGATGTACGTGGAATTTTCGGTCTTCAGAAGAGCGCGAATCTGACGAAAAGCTTCAGTGTTGTCCTCGGCTCTGTAAAACTGGTCGTATTCCAGCTCATTATTGCGAAAGGCTGCTACAAAGGAATAAGGGCCGTTCTTGGCCAGCTCCTCATTGTAGGAGTTTCCCAATCCCGGTACCGTTCGATTGTCGAGCGTCGCCGTGAACAAAACGGCCGCAAGCAGAACGCATCCTGTCCAGGTACTGCGTACTTTCCAGGAGCCGGTGGACTCGAACCATGACCGCATCCGTCCAAACCGGTAAACGATCGCTGTGAGGAGGACGGTGAGGAGAAACAGCGCGCTCAAAATGAGTACCAGCGGGTAAGACTCATAAATATTGCCGACCACCTCCTTGGTGTAAATGAGGTAATCCACCGCAATGAAGTTAAACCGCACTCCGAATTCATCCCAAAAAAACCACTCGGCCGCCGCTATGAAAAGCAGGCCATACAGGACAACAAAAAAGAAGGCGACGGATAGAATGCGGTGCAATCGACTGGTGAAGATTCGTTGAGGCAAGAGCATCAGATAGAGCGCTACAGGGATCGCAAGGTAGCTTGCCGCGGCCAGATCATAGAGGAAACCCCAAAAAAAGATGCTGAAAATGCCGAACCAGCTCCAGGTCACAACATCATGGGATGTGAACAGAAGGACGGACCTGGTACCAAATGATACCGCGAGGAACAGCACCAAAATGAGTGCCGTTCCTCCGTGCCGATGCGCGAAAATATTATCTCTCTTCATTCTGTAATGGATTTTTAATAGAGAACCTTAATGCTCTGGATGATGGGGGGTAGTCAATACAAACTCTGATTCAGGGGAAGCCTCAGTCCATAAAATTTTAGTCATCCGGCCGCTAGAACCTTTTGCCGACCTGCACGCCGTAGGCCTTGTTGGGGCCCCTTTCGTCCACCAGAAATTTCAGGATGAGTTTATCCGAGATCACTGAGCCCACCACTGAACCCAAAAAATGAGCCAGCAGGTCGCCCTCGGAAAATCCTGCCGAGTAGGTTGAATTTTCGGCTTCTATTATGATTCCCGGGATCGTACCCAGCACTATGCCTGCTATGAGCCTGTGGCGCGGCACAAATTCATTGGCTACCGCTGTGGCAATAAGTCCTGAGACAACACCGCCTGAAAAATGCGCGACCTTATCCGGAGGAGGGCCGCCGGCATAAACATTGGGAGCCAGCAAAAGCACTACCACCAGCAGCAAAAACTTCTTCATTCGGCTACTCCTCATCACATTCAATCCACCAGGGGCTGCGGCCATAGATCACCCGGTTTCTCTTTGACCAGTGCCGGTGTAACTGAGACCAGCTGACGATCGCTGCCAGTCACTTGGCGACGCTTCACCTTATGCAAAGCCGCAGTGCCTGTCAAGAAGAGAATACAGCGCAAAACGGCAAACCTTACCCCGATACAAATCAAGGGCAACTCACTGGAAGATTGCTCGATGGTTTAGTATAAATGGGTGAGTCTCCATGCTTTGGAGATGACCAATCAACCGGAAAACAAGGAGGACAAAATGAGCATTAGAGTGACCTGGTACAGCCATGCCTGCATTCTCATTCAAGCAGGCGACACCCACTTGCTGATCGATCCGTTTCTGAGCGGGAACCCCCTTGCTGCCGTCAGCGCCGATGCGGTCCCCGCCGACTACATCTTTGTATCACACGGGCACGGGGATCATCTGGGCGATACCGTGCAGATCGCCCAGCGGACCGGGGCCACCGTTGTCAGCAATTTTGAAATCCACAACTGGCTGGCCGGCCAGGGACTCAGCAACCTGCATCCGCAGCACATTGGAGGAGGTTTCGATTATCCCTGGGGGCGTGCAAAACTGACCATTGCTCAGCACGGCTCGGCGCTTCCCGATGGATCTTACGGCGGCAATCCGTGCGGCTTTCTGTTCACCATTCAGAATAAAAAAATCTATCACGCATGCGACACCGGTCTGTTCTACGACATGAAATTGATTGGCGAAGAAGGGCTTGATCTCGCGATTTTGCCCATTGGAGACAATTTTACCATGGGTCCGGACGACGGCCTGCGCGCCGTCAAGCTGCTCGAGCCCAGGCAGGTCGTTCCGATTCACTACGACACTTTTGACGTGATCAAGCAGGATCCTGTCGCCTGGAAAAAGCGCGTCGAAGCCGAAACATCGACCGAAGTGACCGTGCTGCAACCCGGGGAACATATCGATCTCTAGCATTCTCAGCTTCCACTCCGCCCCAATGCCTTCAACGGGGTTCCTCCATCCGCTTGAAGGCATGTTCCCGGGAATGGCTTCATCTGCGCGGAGGGCTCACCACCGCTTCTCCGTCCAGCACTGTTTCCGAGTTCTGATTGACACAAGTGGTGCGCATTCGCACTCTCTTTTTTCCGTTGTCGACCTCAACCACTTCCACCCGTGCAGTGATGGTATCTCCCATGTGGACCGGCGCCAGAAAATTCAGTTCCTGGCGAATGTAAATGCTGCCCGGTGCGGGCAATTGGGTCCCCAGAACAGCTGAAATGAATCCCGCCGCCGGCATGCCGTGCGCGATCCTGGTTTTGAAAACGGGTTTGCGCGCATGGGCTTCATTGATGTGAGCGGGATTGAAATCGTCACTTAACCCGGCATAGAGGTAAACGTCCACCTCACTCACCGTCTTGGCAAATTGTGCCGCCGCGCCGACCTTGATTTCCCGTATGGTCTCTCCTTGCGTAGCACCATCCCGCGTCTATGGTTCAGCGCATCTTGAGATTTGTTCCGCTCATCAAACCGGTTGCTCGAAAGTTTGGCGCGGACCGGCCCTTTTACATGGATGAGATCGTCACACCGCAGTGTGAGCAAGCCGCCAATGTGTTGCACAAGGTGTCGTGCTGATCCGGCTTCCGATTGTGACCGCCATTGACTCGTGCCAATCTGCGCACAACTGCACTCATTCGGTCATGGATCGCAGGGTTTCCTGAAATACCCGCAGATCTTCCCGGGACCACAGACAAAAAATCACCTCATCCACGCTGGTATCCTTCTTTTGCAAAAACTCCATGCTCGCTTTGAGCATGATGCGGGCACACCGATCCTTGGGAAAACCGAAAATGCCCGTGCTCACGGCGGGCAGCGCAATGCTCTTGAGACCCTTTTCGGACGCCCGCGCGAAACTGTTCAATGTGGCCTGACGCAGTTTTTCGTCTTCATTCCCCGCGCCGTAACGCGGGCCAACCGCATGAATGACGTAACGCGCTTTGAGATTGCCCGCGCCGGTGATGACCGCATTGCCCACCGTCGTGCCGCCAATGCGGTTGCACTCTTCCTGGATGGCCGGTCCCCCTTTGGTGCGGATCGCTCCTGCGACACCGCCTCCCAGAATGAGCTGCGAGTTTGCTGCATTGACAATGGCGTCCACCTCGAGATCAGTCAAATCGCCCTGGATAAGCCTGATAATTTTGCCATTGATGTTTCGTTGCATCATACCTCCACCCGTTGCCCCCATGTTTTCGGTTGAGCAACCATAAAAGAGAATCAATGACTCATCGACCATAGCAACCGTGGTTCGTTATCCCTGTCGTTTTTTCGCCTTCCAGTTTACGCCGATCTGCCCTATAGTGTGCAAGCTTGTTTTTCCGGTTCCATTGCCGAAAAGCAACGGTATGACCGCAATCCGGCTTTTCCGTTCGACGGCGGATTCCGCTATGGTCCCGTTTCGTTATGCATGCAATCATCTTGGAGGATGCCATGACCATATCATCAACAATGATGGAAAAATTGAAAAGGGCCTTCAATGCGACTCGAATTGCCGTAGTCGGTGCCTCCCAGGATCAGCATTCGGTGGGGATAGGGCCCCTGATCAACCTGCTCGGCAGCTCCTTTCAAGGAGATATTTTCCCCGTCAATCCCAAGTACGAGACCCTGCTTGGCAAGAAATGCTATCCAAGTCTGGAAGCCATTGATCCGCCGCCCGACCTGGCTATCCTCCTGCTCAACCAGAACCTGGCGCTGAAAATGGCCGAAGAAGCCGCCCAACTGGGCATCGGAGCAGTTACCATCGTGGCGGGAGGCTTTAAGGAGGTAGGAGCCGGGGGCAAGGAGCTGGAGGAGAGCCTTAAGGCACTGGCGGAGCATTATCAAATGCCGGTAATCGGCCCCAACACTCTTGGAATTTCGAGCTTCCATCATGGGATGCACAGCATCTTCTGGCATCTCGACACGTTCCCCGGTCCCGTTGCGGTGATCTCCCAGAGCGGCGGTGTTGGAACGGCACTTGGCCAGTGTCTGCGTTCTCTGCAGTGCGGACTCAGCCACTTTGTGGGAGCCGGGAACTGCAGTGTCGTGGACTTCGGCGATTACCTGGAAGCCCTGAGCGACGATCCGGCCGTCAGGACGTTCTGTTTGTTCATTGAAGGATTGCATGCTCCCCGCGCCTTCTATGAAGCCGCCGGCAAGGTGGCCGCACGTAAACCGGTGGTGGTTTACAAGGCGGGCAAGCACGAGGAGGTTTCGCGGGCTACGGCGACTCATACCGGCAGCCTGACCGGGGAATATGACCTGTATCGATCCATGTTTCGACAAGCCGGCCTGGTCGAAGTCCAATCAACCTGGGAAGCCGCCGTCAGTGCAAAAGCCCTGAGCATGCTGCAGTTGCCCGGGGGAAACCGGTTATGCGCCCTCACCTTCACGGCGGGTCCGAGCATTGTAGCCATGGACATGCTCATTGGAAACGGGTGGAAACTGCCCGATCTTTCGCCGGCAACCAAGGAGGCGGTCAGAAAGATCATCGGCGAAAAAACCGCTGTTGCAACTCAGAACCCCGTCGATTTGACCGGTCCGGGTTTTTTGCCTCATGTCTACAGTCGGGTCCTGCAGGCTTTGACGGCGGAAGACTATGACGCCTATTTTCTGGTATGGAATTACAACCGCCAGATACGCCTGCCGCTGCCGGAACTGGAGCAGCTGCAGCGAACAGTAACCAAACCCATGGTGCTGGTGCTGCTGGCCAATCCATTTGAGGTACGGCCGCATTTGGAAGAATGCGCAGCCAAGGGCATCTGCGCCTACCTCACGCCCGAAGACGGCGCCATGGCATTGAACGCGTTGCTCAATCGGCGTCGCATGTGTGACCGTTAGACCTCATTTGCACGTGCTTGCTCTCACTACATTGGGCACAAGGAGAAATTCGCATGATTCTGCCGGAACATGAAGCCAAGGAACTGCTCGAAAAGGCTCAGGTACCGATCGTCCCAACCAGGATAATCGACTCGCTGCAGGACGCCGCGGATGCGGCTGAACAAATGGGCTACCCTTTGGTGCTCAAGCTTTCCAGCAGCCGTTACTCGCATAAAACCGAAGTTGGAGGAGTTTTTCTGAACCTGGAGGATCAGTCGGCTGTGGCGAGAGCCTATGACGAACTGATCAGACTTCGACAAAAACTCCATGGCGAAGCGGCGATCATCGTTGAACCCATGGCACCTCCCGGTGCGGAATTCTATATCGGAGTTCAGCGGCATGACGGTTTCGGTCTGGTAATCAGCCTCGGCCTTGGGGGTGTATTTTTGGAACTTTTCAAAGACGTGAGTTTTCGGCTTTTGCCCGCCCGCCGGTCTGACTTTTGCGAAATGCTGAACGAATTGAAAACCTGGCCGAAACTGCGAAAGGGTTTCCGCAACCTGCCGCCCGTGGGTGACGACCACTTGATCGACTTGATGGACAAGGTGGCAGGGTTGAGCCTGGCTCGAGAAGACATCGTAGAGATGGACATGAATCCGGTGATGGCCTACGCCGACCGGGCGCTCGTGGTGGATGCTCGTATTGTCACCAGCGGATGATGCCAAAACTTTATGAGGAACGCGCCTCCCTTCCGCTTCGCCCGCCGCAGCCCGCCGCCGAACCGGCCATGCCGGCGTGTTCGGCCACCAGCCTGCTGTTTACAAAAAATCCTATTCTGTGATATATAGCAATGCGTCATAAAACAAAGTTATTTAAAGGTGTTATAAATGAACTACAAATTCCGCGACCACTACTTTCAGCAGGCGAAAAAGCACCATTATCTTGCTCGCGCGGTATTCAAGTTGAAGGAAATACAAAATAAGTACAAAATACTCAGGGTTGGAGATCGCGTCCTGGATTTGGGCGCTGCACCCGGTTCCTGGATTCAGTTCACCAGCCAGGTGGTCGGACCCATGGGCTTGATTGTCGGTGTAGACCTCAAGGAAATACACCATGCCTTTCCAGAGAATGTCGTGACCTTTAAAGAAGATATGGCCGACTCTGAATTCAGGGAGACGTTAAGACGACGTTATGCGCCTTTTGACGTTGTATTGAGCGACATGGCTCCGGCCACTTCCGGCATCCGCACAGCCGACAGCGCACGATCCGCTCTGCTGTTCGAGGAAGCATTCAATCTTGCGACAGTCACTTTGAAAGCGCGGGGCCACTTTCTTGCTAAAATATTCCAGGGCTCCGAATTCCACGATCTGTTGCAGCAAGTCAAAAGGCAGTTCGAGTGGGTGAAAGTGGTGAAGCCCGATGCGTCAAGGAAAATAAGCAAAGAGATTTATATACTGGCGATGCGTTTTAAGAAGCCGATCGATAAGGAGTAGCATCATGTCTGGACATTCCAAATGGAGCACCATCCGCCACAAAAAAGCCGCTGCCGATGCCAAACGCGGCAAGATTTTCACCAAACTGATCAAAGAAATCACCATTGCAGCTCGCCTCGGCGGGGGCGATCCGGATGCCAACTCGCGTCTGAGAACCGCCATTGCTGAAGCAAAGGCAGAAAATATGCCCAAAGACAACATTGACCGGGCCATCAAGAAAGGCACGGGGGAACTGGAAGGCACTGCCTATGAAGAATTCAATTATGAGGGGTACGGCCCGGGAGGTGTTGCCATACTGGTCGAGGTAATGACGGACAACAGAAACCGGGCAGCGAGTGATGTCCGCTTTATTTTCAGCAAAAACGGCGGCAGCCTGGGGGAAGCCGGCTGTGTCGCCTGGATGTTTAGCAAAAAAGGTACCATTGTCTTTGACAAACAGCGGATATCCGAGGAAGAGCTCATGGAAGCAGCTCTGGAAGCGGGGGCGGAAGATGTGGAAGATCAGCAGGACCAGTACCAGGTCGTCACCGCCTGGGAAGATTTTGCAGCGGTTAAGGCCGCCTTCGACGCAAAACAGCTGCAATACGACATGGCCGAAGTGACTATGGTGCCTCAAACCACCGTGGCCATCGAAGACGAAAAGACCGCGCAGCAACTTCTCAAGTTGATGAACGCCCTGGACGATTGTGAGGACGTCCAGAACGCCTATGCAAATTTCGATATTGCAGATGAGCTGTTGAATGAAGTTGCGTGATTCGATTCACCAATCAGGCTTTAAGCCGGCAAAGGCTTCTGAAAAATGTTCCGTGTTATCGGCATAGATCCTGGTTCGCGCTTCACCGGCTATGGGGTGGTGGAAAGTAGCGGGAATCAGCTGCAGCATATTTCCAACGGCACCGTCTGCATGCCGGCACGTCTTTCCTTCCCGGAGCGGCTGAAGATGATATATGAAGAGCTGACGACCGTCATACGGGATTGCCGGCCCCAGTGCATGGCCATAGAAGATGTTTTTTTTGCCAAGAATGTCAAGAGTGCCTTGAAGCTTGGGCAGGCGCGAGGCGCCGCCATCATGGCAGGCGTCAACTCGGGCCTGCCGATCTACGAATACAGTGCGCTGCAAATCAAACAGGCGGTTGTTGGTTATGGCAGGGCCAGTAAGGACCAGGTGGTGCAGATGATCCAGTATTTATTCCGACTGCACGGACCCCTCAATGCCAACGCGGCCGATGCGCTGGCCGCCGCCATTTGCCACCTCAATACCTGCGCATCCCGGAAACGCTGGGTAAACTCGCGCCAGAAATGATGGTCGGCACCGGCCGGGACTACAGCGAGACCTTCAGCTCCCTCTCCGCCCGCTTGCGGCCGATAGTCAGACACACTTGACCCCGTGCCGGGGGCGCAGTATCTAAACCCGAACGATTCCAATGTATTGGGTTCCCCCCCTTGAGGGGAGAGGGTTCGAGTGAGGGCGAGGGGAGCGTGAGGTCATCATTCTCGGATGCGGTCCTGGGGCACTATCGACGGAGAAACTCTATGATCGGGTACCTAGCTGGCAAGCTGAAGCACAAATCTCCCGACTACCTGATTATCGATGTCAATGGCGTTGGATACTGTGTTCATGTTCCTTTGAGCACCTTTTATGACATGCCGGCCGTCGGCGAAACCATCAGCCTCAACATCCACACCCATGTGCGTGAGGATATGCTGCAGCTTTACGGATTCCGAACTTTGGCCGAAAAGGAGATGTTTCTCCATCTCATCGCGATCAACGGAGTGGGACCGAGGCTGGCCATAGGCATTCTTTCGGGGATTACGCCCGATGGTCTGAGAGCAGCCGTTCTGCAGCAAGACCACAGACGCCTGAAAAATATCCCGGGAATCGGCAAAAAGATTGCCGAACGTATTGCTCTGGAATTGCGCGACAAGCTCAAGATCAAACCGGCTAAAGAGGAATTGGTTGCGCCGCCGGCCGGCACCCAGGACGTCTTCTCAGATGCTTATTCCGCCCTGCTGAACCTGGGCTATCGCGCATCCGAAATCGACAAGTCCCTCAAAAGAGTCCAACAAAAACTCGGAGACACTCCAGCACTGGAAAGTCTTCTCAAGGAAGCCTTGCGCGTGCTGGCGTGACGATAGTAAAAGGTGGTTGAAACGCAGTTCCGACTCCGTCAAGTGAATTGCAGGTACCCTGGCGGCAACGGCTCAACGGCATGCCGTTGAGCGAGCACACGCAACTGAAAGACATGCAGATACAGGTAGTGGCAGATGGACGACCGAGTCATTGAACCCAAACCGACGGATGAAGACCTGCCGATCGAAAACTCTCTTCGCCCTCAGCGGCTGGATGAGTACATCGGCCAGAACACGGTCAAGGAGAATTTGTCCGTCTTCATCGCCGCAGCCAAACAACGCGGAGAACCCCTCGACCACGTCCTCCTGCACGGCTATCCGGGACTCGGCAAAACATCGCTCGCCACGGTGGTGAGCAATGAGCTCGGGGTCAACATGCGCAGCACCTCCGGGCCGGTGATCGAGCGCCCCGGTGATCTGGCCGCCATCCTCACCAACCTGGACCGGGGCGACGTCCTTTTTATTGATGAAATTCACCGACTCAACAACATTGTGGAAGAAATCCTCTATCCCGCCATGGAGGATTTCAAGCTCGACATCATCATCGGACAAGGCCCTTCCGCCCGCACCATCAAACTGGATTTGCCCCCTTTCACTCTGGTCGGTGCCACTACCCGGGCCGGACTCCTCTCGCCGCCCTTGCGCGACCGCTTCGGCGTGATGCTGCGCCTGGAGTTTTACGAAGTCGCAGACCTGCAAACCATCGTCACACGCTCCGCGCGCATCCTGGGAATTGCCATCGATGCCAGCGGTGCCCATGAGATTGCCAGGCGATCGCGCGGCACTCCGCGCATTGCCAATCGCCTGTTGCGGCGCGTGAGAGACTATGCGGAAGTACGCGCCGACGGGAAGGTCACCCGTGAAGTGGCGGACTACGCCCTCGGCATGCTGGAAGTGGACCACAAGGGATTTGATCGAATGGACCGCAAAATTCTGCAGACCATTATCGAAAAGTACGATGGCGGCCCGGTCGGCATTGATACTCTGGCCGCCGCCGTTTCGGAAGAAAAAGGCACGCTGGAAGATGTCTACGAACCCTATCTGATCCAGGAGGGGTTTCTCAACAAGACCCCACGGGGGAGGGTCGCAACCCGGCTGGCGTATGAACACCTGGGAGCCGCCTTCCGCTCCAATCAACAACTGCGCCTCTATTAGCTGCGCTGCCTGTGCAGGGTTTTCTGCCAAGTAAACGGCGGATGTGGTTTTTTGGGGCGGGCACGCTAACCGCCGGCAACACTTAGCGCCCCTTTCTGCAGATCCAGAATCTCCTGGCAGCACGCATTCTTGAATTTGTAATCCAGGCCATTGACGGAAATCAGATGGTCGTCCCGTTCAAATTCTTCTGTGAGATAATCACGGATCACCATCCCTCCATGCATCACGATGGTTCGTTCGCACAGCCTGGAAACCAGGAAAATATCATGCGTTATCAAGATCTTGGTCGCATCGATGCGGGCTAGAATTTCGAGCAGAAGCTGCTCGCCCTGGGGATCCAGGTTGGCGCTCGGTTCATCCAGAAACAACACTTGCGGACGCATGCTCAATATGGCTGCCAGCGCAAGCCGCTTGCGCTCTCCCGCACTCAAATGGTGGGGAATGCGCTCTTCATACCCCCTCAGATGCACCAGAGAAAGCGCCTCCTCCACCCGATGCCGCACCTCTTTTGAACTCAGTTTCAACTGTCTCGGGCCGAACGCCACTTCTTCCCAGCAGGATGGGCAAAAGAGCTGGTCGGCAGGGTCCTGAAAGACCATGCCGACATGTCGCCACAGTTCCTTGCGGGAACGCCTCGTGACCGGTTTGCCGTTGAAAAAATAATCGCCGGCCCCGTCGAGAATACCCATAAGACATCGTACCAGCGTGGATTTGCCTGCCCCGTTTTCACCCACGACGGCAACGCTGGAGCCCGCCGGAACTTGCAGGTTCACGTTGCGCACCCCGCAGGTTCCATCGGGGTAAAAGCAGGAGAAATCATTCAGACGAATCAACGGCTCACAATCGCTTGCTGCACCTGCGACCCGACCGTCGGCACAAAGCTCTGGCGGGAACCGATCGGAGCTCTTGCCGTGAAAATGCGCACGGTCATGTCCGCCATTTTCCTGACAACAACTGAAGCGGAATGTGAAATCCAGCCCGTGGTCGCGCAGGTAAGCCGGATGCGAAACCAGCTCTCTCATGCTGTAATCGTGATGAATTTTGCCCTTCTCCAAAACCACGGCTCTGTCACAGAGCGTATAAAGAAAAGGAAGATCATGGCTGATGCAAACCAGTGTGCCGGAAAATCTCTCGAGCAGCTCAATGAAGATCTTCTCCTGCTTCGGATCGAGATTGGCGGTCGGCTCATCGAGTATCAAGACATCCGGGTTCATGGCGAGCAAGGTTGCCAACGCGGCCCTTTTTTTCTGCCCGTAACTCAAATGATGCGGAGGCTTGTAGGTGAGCTCGGTTAATCCAACCTCCTCGACGGCCATACGCACGCGTTCCACCACCGCATCTCCATTCAATCCCTGATTGTACGGCCCAAACGCGATGTCCTCATATAGCGTATTGCAGAACAGCTGATCGTCAGGATCTTGAAAGAGCATACCCACTTCCAGCCTGGCACGCTTCAGGTTTTCCCCTGTCAGCGGCGCCTCTCGATAATACACCGTACCCTGCTGACCATGCTTGAGGCCATTGAGGTGCTGTATCAAAGTGGTCTTTCCCGCCCCATTGTGCCCCACCAAAGCAATTCGGTCGCCGCAGTAGATCGTCAAGTCAATGCTTTGCAGAGCCAGACGGCCATCGGGATATCGGTAGGATAAATCTTTTATTTCAAACAGGGGCTTTGTACCCCACGCGATTCTTGACAGTTGACCGAGGAGGTGCATGGTTTATCGTTTTTCTGCATAATCAGTCTGAAGGTTGACAGAGCTTTCGAGAACACCCGCATATTAAAAACAAACCCGGGAGCTTTTCCAAGTACTTTGTGGCCGGCGAAAGATCCTTTGACCAACTGGAAATGGTTTTCTGTACCCTGGAGTTCTTGCCTTTGCCGGATCCTCGCTGCAGGGCTCAACAGGTCCGAGTGAGAGCCGCAACAGAGAGGAAGCGTCTGCCTGTGCAAAACGTTTGACGAAACCACGCCGCAGTATTAGAACGCTGTCCGAGGCCTCCGCCAGGTACAGCGCCACACCATAGAGTGCCCGGAATGCAGCGGAGCTGCACGGGCGCAGGGTTGGGTTGAGCGCAGCAAAACCCAACGACTACGTCAGTTCGCCCAGCCCGTGTTGGGTTTCGTCACGCGTACCGCGTGATTCTACCCAACCTACGGAATGCGGCCGCTTGATTGTGTGGTGCTGCACTAAACAGGTGTAGTAAAGGGGTTCACAGCACCATTGAATTTTCGGGAAGATCAAGCGAGACGAAGGGACATGAAGGACTATTGCCGACAGCTCACATTCTCTCCGTTGCGTGCCATAAGAGAACGCTGTCTGTGGTGTTCAGCAAACCAGGTCAAGGAAATCATCCAGTGCAGTTCGAAAAATTGTCCATTTTATCAGCTGCGTTACGGCGGGAACAAGAAGTTCGCACAAAAGGATTGCCTTTGCGCCATCAGGAAAAAGTGCCTTGATTGCATGACCGGTTCGCGGGTTGAGGTTGAAAAGTGCCGGTCGACGGATTGTTCCCTGTGGATTTTCAGGATGGGCAGGTACCGGTAGGCATCGCCCCAACAATTCGTGTTTGCTAAGAGTGGCAACGGATGTTATGAAACAGTCGGGCGAAGTAAGTTCCCATTAACACAGAAAGGCTTGCGGAGGATTTCTGGTGAAGGGATCCTTACTTCGCCCTTGTTACTTTGTGCCAATAGAGTGCCTTGCTGTCAAGTTCAAACGCGGAAAAGATCGAGCATTTTTTGTCTTTTGCACGACTTCACGACCGCTGACAAGTCCGGAGGAGATGGAACAGATAAGGCGCCGTGGATATCCACAGCAGCACCAGTATCCATAACCGACCCGCAAGAATGTTGTAGTCGTGAAAAAGCTCTTCCCAGGAGTGCTTCATCACGTAATGGCCGAATGCAAATTCAAACCCGACGGTCAGCACCAGCCACATCAACCCTGTCCACACTGCCTGTGAGGCAGATTCAAACGGCCAGGCACGCGTTACCAGGAACATGTAGACGCCGAAAAAGAACAGGCCCGACAAGGTGGAAACCTGATGGGCCCGCAATTCAGACAGGTACTTTGCGTATGCATACTCGCGCACAACACCGTTCAAGACGGCAATTGCAACCATCGGCAGCCAGGCAAGCCCATAGTAAATTATCATGACCGTTCCTGCAGCAAATTCAGCCGCTTCCTTCGAATGTCACTCATCGAGCTCTCCCCAGACTTGCCGGCTGCGGCGTATCTTTTTCTTGACTCCCTCCCAGGTTGCACCCGCGAGAAAGCTCTCCCGCCAGGAGCTCAGCATCTGAAGGTACATCTCATAGGGCACGGAAAAAGTCATCTCGTCCGTTTTTAAAAACTTGCGGTTGGATGGATCAGGACTGCCCAGAACGGCCTTAAATTTGCCCTGAGCCAGATAGTGTAGAGGCCATGTCACAAGGAAGCTGCAGCCGGCACCAAACGGAGCCGCCACCACTTCAAAGTCATCGGTGACAAACGTGGCTAACACGCACAGGCCTGACAGAGCCTCTCCTCTCACAAAAAAAGTAACTATTTCAGGCGATTCCCCCTGCTGGAACCGGCTTAGCGGCTTGAACACACAAAATCGGGCCGGAGCCGGTCGCGGATCGATTTCGGTAAAAAACCGCCTGGCCGAATCCGGCGAACGCAGATACCGTTCGCCTTGAGTCTGATCCGCGCAACCGGTGGAGATGTAATGAGCAATGAAGTCGAGCTGCGGTTTGTGAAAGCCAAGATAGAAGGAGCCACCCACGCAGCCATAATGTTGCGCGTCGAAATAGGCGGCGTTGTTCTTTTTGCGGGCCAGCCAAATATTGCCCATAACGCAGCTGAAGTTCTGCCACAAAACTCTCCAGTCAACCTCTGCGCGCTGCTCCATCTCATAGGAAAAGGCTGCGCCCTGTTTCGGCGTGAATCCCTCTGCGGGCTCCACATCCGTATAAAACATCCCCATGGGCTCCTCCAGATGCCCGAGGGCCTCCAGAAAATCAGACCGATTCCGTTCCATTCGCTCACCTCCCCGTCATTATGGTTGTCAGAACAATGTTCGCCGCCGTTTGCATTTCGGAGTCCCCAAATTTTTCCTTGTCATCTATATCATAGCAGGCCACAGCAGCCCAGTTGAGTTTCCTGCCGGCATTTGTCCTCACCCCCCCTGTCCGGCAGACGGGCTCGATGGGGAAGCTTGCCGGACTCTCACCCGGTCCTCCGGGTGAAATGGAGAATCAGCCTCCTTTAGACCGATGAGCTCGCTTTGACCCCAAAAGGTCTTCTGGACAACTGTTCACTTGTTCAGACACCTATTTAAATTATCTAAACACTCAGGACTCATACGGCCCTGCGAAGCCATAAAATTTGTGCCGTATAAACCAATAGTTATGGTTTGTGATCAAATGTGTCCAGGATGGTGCAATTATTGCTCCACCTGTAAATCCTTCGTGACAGTTGTTCAAATCTATGTCGTTCAGGATGCAAAAAGCTGGATTGTTTGTGCAGGACCTTGAGCAAAACGTCTTCTGCAGCAGCACAGCGAGCCGGGGGGGTGCGGGATAAGATCCTTTGGCACAGTTCTTGGTATGACTGAGAAACGATTTTTATCACAAGGAGCGAATGCACATGGAACTCAGCCGACGGGGTTTTTTTACCGTGGCGGGGGCTGCAGGGGCGGGTATTGCCGCAGCCGTTCAACCTGCCGGGGCATGGCAGTCGCGGGCACCGGCGGACCCGCTTGCATGTCTGGTCGATCTCACCCGCTGCATAGGTTGCCGCAAGTGTGAGCAGGCCTGCCAAACGGTCAACGATCTGCCTCAGCCGCAACAGCCCTTCGACGATCTCACGATTTTTGACAAAAAACGGCGGCCGGATGAGCATGCCTATACGGTGATCAACCGCTACTACCCGGGCCGTCGCGACGAGCGCGACCAGCTCATCCCTACCTTTGTCAAGGTTCAGTGCATGCACTGCCAGGATCCGGCCTGCCCTACAGCGGCAAATTCAAATGGGTGGACACGCGCATGCACTGGGGGATCGAGCACGAAGTCATGCCGGCGGAGATGGCGCTATCCTGCGTGCAGTGCCACGAAAGCCTCAAGGGCGAGCGCACCTGCAATCGCTGCCACCAGGACAGCAAGGAAGTGGACTTCAAGCAGATTGCTCAGAAAGGCACCGACTTCAGCCACATGGCCTCCAAGGGGAGGGACGTGAGTCATCTCGTTGGAACATCAGATTATATCGACTTCAAAGGCTTGGGGTACCAGGGAGACCCGGTGATCCATGGCGGTCGTTTCAAGAAGCTTCCCATGGGCTACAGCACCCAAATCGAGGAGATCACCGCAGGAAAGCAACATCCCCATTGATCAACCCATACGAATACCTGCTCCCGAGGGGCTCCGGTACAGAACTTGCCGGTGCCCCCACCTGACTCCCGGGAAAACCGCGTGGGATCTGAAACCCTTTTCCCCACAACAGTCCTACATTCATCCCGTTTGACCTGCAAGCATCGCTCGCTGAAAGCAGCGAACCCTCCCCCGCAGCAATTGACTTTGTTACCACGGCTCTGCTAAATGCATGGAGTGGTGGGAGGAACAGTATGCCATGGGAGATAACGGAATCTCTCAGGGAAGCAGACGACCATTGCACCCTGGCTCAAATTCAGCGATCCTTGTTGGGCCAAACTGCCGTCGTCGTTCCGCCGAGCACCGGCTTCCAGTGAGTCTGCCTCACCTGCCGGATGCCGGTCCCATGGGTGGTTTTTTAGGCAACACAAAGGGTTGCGGGGTCAAATCCTAATTTTGAAGGTAGACAATCCCATGAATGTTCTTGCAATCGTTGGGAGTGCGCGCAAGGGGAAAGCCACCGATCTATTGGTTGACAAGGCAATAGAAGGAGTCAAATCGGCACGCCCCGGTTGTGCCGTAAAGAAAATAAACCTGATTGATTACGACATCAAATACTGCAAAAACTGCCTTGCCTGCAGGGACAGTCAGACAGAAGGCCCCCTTGCTCCATGTCAGATTCGGGATGACATGGAGCATCTGAACGAGGACCTTCTCAAATCCGATTCTGTTATCTTCGGAACTCCCGTACACATGGGATTTGCCACAGCCATACTGATGGCGTTTCTTGAAAGAATCTGCTGGACGTTTGCCAAGCCCGGGAGAAGAGTGTTGACGGTTTCAGGGATTCCTTCTCCCCGATCGGATAAAAGGAGAAAAGCCGTCATTATTGTTGTCTCGGGGATTGTTCCGCCCATCTACCGGATATTCTGTGATAAAGCTACACCGCTCATTAGGGGAACCATCCGGGATGCGCTCAATGCAAGAACGGTGGGCCATATGTATGCAGGGGCGGTTGAGCATCGAGGAGCCGAATACTACTATGATAAAGCGTTCAATCTTGGCAGAAAGCTGGGTCAATGAGGAAACACCTACTTTTCGACCAGCTCGTTTTCAGGATCCACCAGGAAATACTCCAAAACACCCAATCGCGATAAGGCCTGATTTTCTTGCTGCGGTCCTTCTTCCCTGAACTTTCGGACAGGATTTCAAACACCACGTCCGGTGCACCGAAGATGGCTTTATCCTGGATCTTCTTTTCATCGCATACGAGGAAAACGTGCGGCTGAACAACCTGATCATCCGCCAAGACGACGTCCGTCGGCGCGATAAATGCCTCGTGTCAAAGCCCCTTGTCTCTGAGGTGGTTTACGATGAGACGGAAGACCTCGCCCGCAACCCTTTGGTGCTTTACCGATGGAGCGGGGGTCATGTCATAGTCCTGACGGTTAAACGATAGAAACGCGCTTTGTCTCAACATGTGTCACAGCTCTAACGAATAAGGATTGAGGGGAGCAGGAAGGGCTGAGTCTTTTCCAACCCTTTCTGCTCCCCTCAATCCTGGGTTCAAGCAGCCCAGAATACCACGGTTGCTTTATAGGGTGAAGCTCAATTGCCATCGGACGACCCGTACCAGAGAGTTTTTACAAGGGCTTGAACGCCAGCTGAGCGCAAGTATAGTGTGCCCCTTCAGGCAAGCAAAAGGGGAATAGCCCGACGGTGAGAGGTAATTGCTTGGAACGGTGGAGCTTATCCCGGCCGGATGAGCATCCCGTTGGCTAAGGCGATGGCTTGTAGTTTAAGTTTCCCTCCGCAATGAAGGCACAACATCGGCTGCCACGGCTCCAGCTCCATTTTGGATGAAGCGATGGTAAACTCGTAAGAGAGCTCGATGAGGGCGCTGACGGTCTCGATGGTCACTTTGCAGTTGGGATTCAGGAAGCCAAAATAGCGCATCTTCATGAATCCTGTCGGTAATACGTGCTGGAGGAAACGGCGGATGAATTCCATGACCTGCAGGGTCATGTATCTCCAGCGCTCACTGTGGGGCTTTTTATAGCGAAACGTGACGGCTCCATTCTCCACTTTGACAATGCGGTTGTTGGAGATGGCTACCTTGAAAACGTAGGGAGCAAGATACTTGAGGCCGGCCGAGCTCTCCCCGACCGCCTGGCAGTTGACGTTAAAGCCGGCCTGCCACACTCCGGGCGGGACCTCATCGAGGAGCCCGGCGACTTGCATCTCGTCTCGGAACATGGCACGAAAGATTTTGGACAAAGCTCTTACCGGCAGATAGAAATCGATACGCGACGAGTGCCAGGAGAGGCCGTTTTTGGTGGCAAGCACTCCGCCGGCGACAACGTAATGGATGTGCGGGTGGTATTCCAGAGTCCGCCCCCAGGTATGAAGGACTCCGAAGAAACCTGGCAGATCACCGCCCAGGTACCTTTCATCTTGGCAGAGCTTCTTCAGTGCTTGTGAGGAAGCCTTGAAAAGAGCGGCATAGGCAAGCCGCTGGTGGCTGCGGATGAAGCGGCGCACCTTTTCCGGTACCGTGAAGGTGATCATGAAATGATGTCCCGGCAGCTGCCGGCTGATTTGTGCTTCCAGCCATTGGCGGGTTTTGTGATGTTGGCATGTGGGGCAATGCCGGTTGCCACAGGAGCGATAAACCAGACAGGGGTGTCCGCATTCGGCACATTCGTAGTAGCTGATTCCGGCCTGCTGAGTGCGGCATGCCATGATGGCATTGATGGCTTTGCGATGCTCCGGAGGCATGCTCTCGGTAAAGCGCTCGACATAGTCTGGGCCGAAGGTTTGAAAGATCTCACTTATCGAAGTCATGGGCGAATCCTTTCATGGTCTGGTTGATCAGATTCACCGCTTCCTCGGTTCCCTTTTGAGTGAGATGGAAGTAGACCATAGAGGTCTCCATGCGACTATGCCCCAAGTAACGTTGAACCACCCTCGGATTCACTCCCGCTTCCAACAGGTGGGCAGCATAGCAGTGCCTGAGGGTATGCACGGAGACTCTGCGTTTATTGATGCCAGCATCGAATTTGGCCCGTCTGAAGGCTCCCTGGAGACTGTCGAGAACTATGTGCTTTTGGGCAGTGGGGGCTTCGTTGCCGCCTCTACCCAAGGCAGGAAAAACGAAGACGGGATTGCGGTGGGTGACCCAATATCGGCGGAGCAGATAGTAGGTTTCCCGGGGAAGGGGAACATATCGATCTTTAGCACCCTTGCCTCGATGAATATGGAGTCTAAGAGTGACCTATTTGAGCACGAAGAGGCAATGACATGGCAAAGCAGCCGCAAAACTCGGATCAGACAATGAATGGCTCTTTTGAGGAATCATACCCGCGCATTAGTGAATGGGTAAAATCTCATGGTTGGATAGAAATTGGGCAAATCGATGGGATGCCCTCATTTGTACTGGCGTTGGATGAAGGCGGCCTAATTTGGGAAGGTAAACGAGGATACACGACCATCGACCAAGCTTTGCATGATTTGGAAAACAGCATCTCGGATTGGCTCGGCGAACAGTATGGAGATTAGGGCTGCCATCCGTACCAGTCCCATCCTGCAAAAACTCTATCGGCTGTGAGGGATCGTCTTTACCAAAAAGGCGTAATCGCTAGAACTATTTTGAGAAACGCCGGCGCACTTTCGATCCAGACTGGTGCCACAGGTCCATCGGTAACCTCCTAGCGCCATGTCTCCCGGCCTTGCCTACATGCCGGACCTGGACTGTATTGTCGTCCTCATGGTCCCGCCGTACTTTATTTGTGGATCCGTTCCCTTGCCGTTATCACTGGACGCACAGCCCATCAATATGGTGAGCAACAAAACAACAAAAAAACTTTCATGCAAAACTCCATCAGATCTCTTTCATGTGGACGTGACGACTCATATCATACAAAAGGCTAACCATACTTCCCAATCATTTTCTCCGATGCACCATCTTTCATAAAACAATTTAGCAACAAATAATAGCAATTGATCTCGACCTTCCCCATTTTCATCACAAACAGCCGTTTTCCAGGAAACTGTAATGCCCTTTCTGACTGAAAATGATGTGGTCCAGCACGGTGATGCCGAGGGTTTCACCGGCCTCCTTAAGCTGCCGAGTGAGTAGGATGTCCTCTTTGCTCGGAGTAAGATCGCTGGAAGGATGGTTGTGGGCAAGGACAACCGCCGAAGCCCGGTCCGTTATAGGGTCGGCGAAGACTTCACGCGGATGGACTTGTGTTTTGTTGACCAGACCGATCGATACGACGCGGGTGGCGATGATTTCATGGGCGCCGTTCAGTGAAATGCAGAGAAAATGTTCCTGCTTGCGGTCGGCATAATGGCGAACCTCGGGAAGGACGTCGAGCGGCGTCTTGATCTTCACACCTTCAGGCCGGATGCGACGGCGGGCGAATTCCAGGGCCGCTGCGATAAGCGTTGCCTTGGCCGGACCCACTCCTTCCAGCCTTTGCAGATCAGCCAGGTCGGGCCTGCCGTGGTGGTCGTCCACCAGCCTGACAATCCTTTTGGCTACGCTCATCACATCATGGCCTTTGGTGCCAAAGCCAAGCAGGATGGCCACCAGTTCCTCATCAGACAGGGCGATGGCCCCTTTGCTCTGCATTTTTTCCCGTGGCCGGTCATGCTTCGGCAAATCGGCTATGCGTTTGGTCATGAGCTGCGCCTCCTTGTTCGGTTCAAGCGGCCCACTTGCGGCCGCTGTTGGCGTATTGCAGCATCATATGGAAGACATTATCGCATTTTTCCTTGAACAACAAACGATCATAGCTCGGAGGCAATCTTTCATCCAGAACCCGCTCAACGGCGGAGCGGACAATGGATTTGGTCTGGGAATCCCGATGCCAGTCCTGAACCAGCACCTTCGGGTGCTCCTCCAGAAGTCTTCTCAGCAGGGATTTGGCGGCCAGCTTGACCTTTTTCTTTTCTTCCTCCGTCATTCGGTCTTTCTTGAGCAGATCGTAGAGCTCCAGTTCGTCTTCGCTCAAACCTTCCCGAATGTGCCGCTCCTCTTCGTCTTTCAACCCCCTGGCAAGGTTCATCAATTCATCGTAATAATTCTCGGTCGATGAACCGCCTGAGTTATAGGCGTTGATGATCTCCTGCAGCTTCTGCGCAAAATCGGTCCGTGTCATATTCTGCTGCAGCATCTGTTCGATCTTGCCGTCAATGAAGGTGCGCAGATCGGCGATTTCAATATTCTTATACGTGGCGTGGCGGAAATCTTCCTTGAGCTTTTCAAAATCGATTTTGCTGAGGTCCCAGGTTTTGCCGGTCTGGACAATCTGGTATTCCGGCTTGTCGTGGGCGGCGATAAATTTCTCCGGTTGGTCCACCACCACGCTTTCATCGAGCAATTCTCCGATGCGCAGATTCACCGCACCGATGTCCTGCCGGTCGATGATGCTTTCCATCACCCCGCGCAGGTATTGAAAGACGGCAACCAGTCGCACCGTATCGCGTCCGAGTATCTCGGGCTTGCAGGCTTCGTAGAGCGATGAGATGGTATTCTCGTAAACATTGAAGCTTTTGCGCCATTCGTCGTTGCCGAGCAGTATGTCGGCATAATCGTTGAAAAGCCCGATGTTCTTAAACACGTTGGGGTTTTCGAGCACTCGGGGAATGTCTATCTCTCTTCCGCGACAGAAGGCCGTGCTCTGTTCGACGGCGTCGTCCAGCAGCCGGAACAGTTCCCGTTTGTCCCGAACCGGCGCCGCTTCCAGGCCCTCTTCGCCCTGGGCATAATCTTTGAGGGCTTTTTTCATGTTGCGGAAAACATTGTAGTAATCGACGATCTCGCCGTTTCGCTTCACCACCCCGTTGATCTGGAAAGAAGTCACCCGGTTGGCGCGGGCGATGGCCTGCATCAGGGTGTGGTCCTTCATCGGCTTGTCGAGGTATAGGGTGGAGACGGTCGGCGCGTCAAAGCCGGTCAGCCACATGGCGCAGACAAAGACCAACTGCAGCGGATGCTGCGGGTCCTTGAAATTGTATTCAATATCATGGCCGTGTTCATCCACCCGCTCCATGCGTGTCCGGTGCGGCTTGATGTCCAACCCTTGGGCCTTGAATTTTTCTTCTTCGCCGGCCTCGGAGCTGACCACCACCGCCATCTCCACCTGGCGCATGTAGTCCACAATCTTCTTCAGCCGAAGCCTTTCCAGTTCGTTGGTAGATTTCTTTCTGCGCCCCCGCAGCGTTTTGATCTCTTTTTTCCAGAGCGTTTGTATCTTGTCGTACATCTTGACGGCGGTGAACTTGTCCACCGAAACGATCATGCCTTTGCCCAGGTAACCCCTGTGGGGAAAATGAGAAACGATGTCCCGGGCGATGGTTTCCAGCCGGTCGTCCCGCTTGATCACTTCGATTTCGCGGGCGAATTGCTTTTCCAGCTTGGCCTGCTGAGTCTCATCCAGGTTTTCGTCTTCCAGGATCTGGTAAAACTCGTCGCTCAGATCCTCGTTTTGAATCAGCACCTCGGGCACCCGCTTCTGGTAGAAGAGAGGCACCGTGGCCCCTTCATCCATGGACTGCTGGAAATTGTACTCACTGACGTAATCGCCGAACCAGGCATTGGTTTTGCGTTCGCGCCCCAGCAGCGGCGTGCCGGTAAAGGCCAGGTATTGGGCGTTGGGCAGGCCCTGGCGCATGTTTTCGGCCAAGGATTTGTACTGAGTGCGGTGCGCTTCGTCGACAATGACGACGATATCGTCCCGGTCCGAGAGCAACGGATAATCCTTGCCTTTCTCGTAGCGGAATTTCTGAATCAGCGTGAAAACAATGCGCTTGTTCTGGCCGAGGAATTTGCGCATTTCCTCGCTGTTTTTGGGCTGGGCCGCCTCGTGTTTTTGGACCGTGCCGGTATTGAGGAAATTGCGGTAGATCTGCCCGTCCAGATCCTCGCGGTCGGTGATCACCACAAAGGTGAAATTGCCGGGAAGCTTGCGGAAGATCTTGCGCACGTAGAAGATCATGGAAAAACTCTTGCCCGACCCCTGGGTGTGCCAGAATACGCCGAGCTTGCCCTGCCGCCCTTCACGCTCTCGAAACACCCGGTAGGCATTGTTAACGCCGATGAACTGGTGGTTCATGGCGATGATCTTCTGGGTCTCCTGGTAGTAGATGATGAAGTTTTCGATGAAATCGAGGAGTTTTTCCGGAGCGCACAGCCCGGCCACCGCATATTCCAGGCTGGTGCCTTCCCGCTTGATCTTTTCCCGGTCGACCTTCTCCTTTTCCTCCTCCACCCGCAGCCAGTTGAAAAAGTATTCCCAGCCCGCGGTGAAGCTGCCCACTTTGGTCTCGATGGCATTGGAGAGGATGCAGAAGGCGTTGGTCAGGAACAGCTGCGGGATGTCCTTTTGGTAGTTGGTGAGATTGTCTTCATAGGCGGATTTCAGTTTGACGTTGGAGTTCTTCAGTTCGATGAAGACCAGCGGCAGGCCGTTGACATAGAGCAGAATATCCGGCCGCCGATAGTAGAGCTCCCCCTTGATCCAGAGCTGCGATACGGCGAGGAAGCGGTTGGCTTCAGGATGGTTGAAATCGATCACCCGGACCCGTGCCTGCTCCTTTTTGCCGTCCGCATTTTCAAATTCCACCGGAATGCCGTCCCGGATCAGACCATCGATTTCCCGATTGGCTGCGATGGGGGACATGGCCTGCCGTTTGTCGATTAGTTGCGCGAGCGCCTCATCAATGGCGGTTTCAGGAACGGTCGGGTTGAGTCGGACCGCCGCCTCCTTCAACCTATCCACGAAGATCACATCGCGCTTGTCGGTGCGCTTCGATCGGTCGCTCAGATCGTCTGCATCAACGGTGGAGCAGTTCAGCAATGCAAACCCGAACCGCTGCAGTTTCTGCAAAATAGCCTGTTCGATCTGATCTTCGGAAATGAAGTTAGCCATTGCCCACCTATCAGCTCAATGCTATATTCTGACCAGACAGACCAGAATAGAAAGGAGTTTCCATGAAAAGTGAATGGCAACTGCAGGAAGCCAAAGTCAATCTGAGCAAACTCATCAAGCGGGCAGCCGCCGGTGAAGTGCAGGTAGTGACGGTGCACGGCAAGCCGACGGCGGTGGTGGTTTCGGTGGAAGAATACGCCCGCCTCACCCGCCACCGGGAAAAGCTTTCCAGCGCACTGCTCGATCCCGAGCTTGCCATCGACGACCTCGACCTCGCCCGCAGCGGCGACACCGGCCGCGAGCTGGAACTATGAGCTGGCTGCTCGACACCTGCGTTCTTTCCGAATACGCCAGGAAGGCCCCCGCGCCGCACGTCATCGCCTGGTTGGACGAACAAGACGAGGATAGTCTTTTCATAAGCGTCATCAGCCTGGGGGAAATCGAGAAGGGAGTCCTCAAGCTGGCTGCCACGGACCCGCTCCGCAGCCGGAAACTCACCGCCTGGCTCGGCAAAGTGGAGCAGCGCTTTGCCGGCCGTATTCTGCCGCTCGCTACCGCCGAACTCCGTGCCTGGGCTCAGATCGCCGCCCGAGCCGAGCTTGCCGGATGGCCCATTTCGGTCATGGATGCTCTTATCATGGCCACCGCCCAATGCCACGGCCTCACCATCGTTACCCGCAACGTGCAGGACTTCCAAGCCTACCCGCAGGTCTTCAATCCCTGGCAGCTGTAAAACCGATGCCTCCGTCTTTTCACGCTTCACCATCGGCTTCCTCCATGCTGGGCGGGAATCGAATGTCGAGGTTTTCGACCGAGAGTTTGCCGGAGATGAGGCGGGGAAGGAGAAGGTCTCTAGTTGACGATAAGTTTATGTTCTCATTCGATAAAGCTTTAATTCCAGAAAAATAGGGTCTTACGATCTGTGTGAACCGGCTCCTTATCTCCTGGGGAGGCACGTTAACCAGGAAGAAGTCAAAACAATTTTCCTGTACCCGTTGTCGTCCTGAAGCGCCTGCCATGCTCAACTCCGCATGCTTTCGGAAATCGGAGGAACAAGTAAGGAGGTAAATGTGTTCTGACGTCAATATCTTTTCTCTAAGAACAATGAATTCCGTCGAACCAATGCCTACTTGATCTTCTTCAAGTGTCATCACATAGCCACGTTTGCCGTTTTCCAACGAGGGGGTTATGCGAGGAAGCAGAACGTCATGATTCCTGAACTTTGACCCAGCATTTCCTGTTCGCATCTCTTTAGAAAGAAAATACATTGATGATACAGAAAGGTCTTCCATTCTAATGTACGGCTTCTCAACATCTCTGGAAATTCTCTCTACTGGGTTTATCAGAACTGCTTTTGAAAAAGGAAGAACCTCCCATCCCCCCGGCACACCCTTCTCGAATTTCACCTTGTCATGGCCGGGAAAACGAAAGCGCACAAACCATTCCCGATAGATTTCCTCGGCCATTTTTTCCAGCAGTGCAATACGGCGTTTGTTGTTTTCGATCAGGTCGTCATAGGCGGAGAGAACGGCAGCGATCTTTCTTTGGGACTCTTTGGTTGGCGGATAGAAGACGGGGATGCGCTCCAAAATCCCTGTATTCAGATTTGGCATCGTGGCTCCGACTGCTTGTCCTTCAATCCATCCGATAACCTCTGGGGTTGAAAGATAACGATGCAAGTATTCATAAGCCAATGGACCATCACCGAGTGAAATCTTTAGACATCCTGTTCCGCACAACCAGCCGCTATTTTCTTCTCTGACTAACGCTTGACGACCAATGTCACCGCGACGGCCATAGACGATATCGCCTTTGGAAAGCTTGTGCTTCTTAAGGCGCTCTACTTGGGTTTCTGATACTCTGGCAATTCGGGTAATGGCGATTTTACCACCAACTATATCTGCCGGCATTACAACTGGTATTCCATTTCGGCGATAATCAGACTGATGTAATTGGGAGCCAAAAGGTCCGGTTTGGATTTTACCACCACCTTTTCGGCAAATTTCTCCCAGCGTCTCAAGCAGCCATTCCATCAGGGATTCCCTGCAATCTGTTGAACATTATTGGCTATAATTTCTTCGAGATCATGCGCTTCTTCATTGAGTCTGAGAAGCTCATCATTCAAAGCCAATATTTCCTCAATAAACTCCTCCTCGGTCTTTCCATCCTCTTCGATCACCACACCCACATAGCGGCCCGGATTGAGGGAATAGTCCTGCTCTTTCACCTCTTCCAGAGTGGCCAGTTTGCACAGACCGGTAACGTCCTCATACTCCGCTTTGGGGAAGCGTTCCTGCAGCCAATGGATGTGCTTGAAAAAGCTCTCGGCATTTTTGACTTCCGCCTGCAGTTCTTCCAGGGCGGATTTGAGGGCCTTGGTCCTTCGGTTCACGGCCAACCGCTTATTTGCCTTTTTGGCGGCTTCGGCCTGCTCCTTTTCGTGACGGCGGATGATCTTGCCGAGCTGCTTCAGCCCGTCATGTAAGGCGGTAAAAAAGGGATCGAAGGCTGCCCGCAGAGTATGCTGGGCCGTATTCTTTTTGCTGATGGATGTTTCATCGGCGTATTTGGCGAGATACTCATCGTATTGGGCCTGCAGTTTCCCGAGTTTGGCCCACTGTGCCAGCAGATCGGCCACCGCCTGCTTACCGCCGCCGTTTTCCAGCACCTCCAGCAGTTGCTCGGAAACAGGCTCCACTCGCGCCTTGTTTTCAGTCAGCTTGGCCATGCCCTGCGCAAAATAGCCGTCGATGAGCTGCACGAATTTGTGCCGTTTGCCTCGGCGCAGATGGCTGATGATGGCGATGTTGTTGATCTGTTCCTCGGAAAATTCCCGGTGAGCCCGGTCGATCTGGGTGAAGATGTTGCGGGCATCGATAAACAGAATCCGGTCATCTTCCTTGGCCTTGTCGAAAAACCACAAAGTGGCTGGCAGCGTGACGGTGTAGAACATGTTGGAGGGCAGGGTCAGCATGCCACATATGAGATTGTTTTCGATCAGGGTGCGGCGAATGTCGGCTTCGGAATGGCGCGCGTCGGAGGCCGAATTGGCCATGACCAAGGCGGCCCGGCCCTTTTCGTTCAGCGAGGTGGCAAAGAGATTGATCCACAGGTAGTTGGCGTTGGGCACGGTCTCCTTGCCCTGTTCGCTCTTCTTCGCTTTGCTCGTCTTGCGCGGAATGCCGTAGGTGTTGAAGCGCCGGTCTTTTTCCACGCTGCTGAGGCTCACGTCATCGACGTTGAAGGGAGGATTGGTGAGCACATAGTCGAAGCGGCCGAAGCTGTCGTGCGGGTTTTCGTAATAGGTATTGGCCTGTTTGATATCGCCGCGCAGGCCGTTGACGGCCAGGTTCATCTTGGCCAGTTTGACCGTTTCCAGGGTCTTTTCCTGACCGTAGACGTAAATATCTCCGCCGCTGCCGTTGACCAGTTCTTCCCGGTGGCGGGCGATGAACTTGGCCGACTGCACGAACATGCCGCCGGAACCGCAAGCCGGATCGAACACGGTGCCGCCGAACGGCTCGATGATTTCCACCATCAGCCGCACCACCGAACGGGGCGTGAAGAACTCGCCGCCGCCCTGGCCTTCGGCCATGGCAAAGTTGCCCAGAAAATATTCGTAGATCTGGCCGAACATATCGCCATCGGCATTGCGCGGAATATTGGAGAAATTTTTTAACAACTGGGCGGGAATGGTCTTATCGGTTCGGGTCAATCGGAAATATTCGTCCTGTGGCAACACGCCGCGCAGTTCCGGCTTATATTCTTCAATGGCTTCCATGGCCTTTTTGATGGCCCTGGCAAGGTCCGCTTCTTCGGGAAGGTTGAGCAGGTGATCGTAGCGGGCATGATCCGGCAGATAAAAGCCGCACTTCTCGATGGCGATATCGCTCAATGGTTTTTCCCGCCGGGTGCCTTTAAGCTTCGTGTATTCCCGCAGAATCTCCTTTTCGAACCGACGGTAGCGGTTGTCGGCGAATTTTAGGAAGATCAACCCCAGCACCGGTGTGGAATACTCGGTCGATTTCAAGTCGGAATTGGCGCGCAGCGTATCGGCGCTTCGCCACAGATCGTTTTCAAGCTGTTTCAGTTCTTCTGTGTTCATGGTCGGTATCGATAAGCCAATGTGTTAGAGCAATAGAATTCAACAACCGCAACTGGATTTATGGACTTTACAACTTTTTGCATCAGGATGAAACCACTCTCTTTTCTGTTTCCGAGTCTGCCTCTCGGAGTCGTTTGAGAATAATGGATGTTCAATAATGCAACACCTGGTGGGAATTCCGGTGCAGCGGGGCAGAAGATCACACCCTTTCGCGAGCAAGCTCGCTCCTACCCCTCCTTAGAGGTACTCACCAATGTAGGAGCGAGCTTGCTCGCGAACCCTGTGCACATCTAGGGCTCATTTTCTTCTGAATGCATTCGTTTTATTCTTAATGGCTTCCCACGGATTAATGACGTCTGCTCTGGCGCAAATCTGCCAGCTGTATAAGTCACCGTATGGAAGAGATGTCGATTCCCTATCGTGATGTGTAGAATCTTTTGAATTTGACAGCTATTCAAGAGAAATGGATATTGAGGGTCATGAACAAACAGGTTCTTAATCTATCTGATTTTGAACGTCAGGAGCGCTTGCTGGGATGCTTGCATAAAATAGCAGGTCGATCAAACAGGGGGTAAGCGGACCCGAACCCCAAGGAGGACCCATGGAGGTAGCGAAAGAGAAGAAAATCGAAATGCTTCGGTCAATGCTCCTCACCCGCCGGTTTGAGGAGACGTTGACGGAGCTGTGCAAAAACGAGGGAAAAATCCCCGGAATGATGATTCTGTGCACCGGGCAGGAGGCGGTGGGTTCCGGCGTTTGCGCGGCGCTCAGCCCGGAGGATGTTATTATCTCAAACCACCGGAGCCACAATCATCTTCTGACCAAGGGGGCGGATCCCAGAGCGATCATGGCCGAAATCTACGGCAAAAGCACCGGCTGCAACAAAGGAAAGAGTGGTACTCTGCACCTAGCCGTGCCGGAAGTCAATGCGCCCTGCACCACGACCGTGGTTGGAGGCGGACTGCCCATAGCCGTTGGCGTGGCCTTTTCGCAGCAGTATAAGAAGGAAAAAGCCGTAACGGTCTGCTTTTTTGGAGACGGGGCGGCCGATGAGGGTTCCTTCCACGAGTCGTTGAACCTTGCAAGCCTCTGGAGCCTCCCTATTGTTTTTGTCTGTGAGAACAATCTGTATGCGGGCGCCCAGCGCTATGAGGAGCACACCCGGGTGAAGGATATTGCGGACCGGGCCTCAGCCTATGCCATGCCTGGGGAAATCGTAGACGGCAACGATGTGCTGGCGGTCTATGAGGCTGCCCGAACAGCCCGGGAGCGCGCCATTGCAGGCAATGGTCCGACCCTCATCGAATGCAAGACCTACCGCTGCCGCGGGCACGGGGAAAGCGACCATCAGCTCTACCAGCCAAAAGATGAGATCGCGGCATGGCAGGAAAAATGTCCCATCCCGAGGCTCAGCGATGAAGTGTTCGCCCTCGGACTGATCACCGCAGAAGAACTGTCGGCTCTGGAAGCAGAGATCGGTGCGGTGGTGCAAGAAGCCGTGCGTTTCGCCGAGGAGAGCCCATATCCCAAACCGGAAGAGGCATTGGAAGATGTTTTTGTCTAGAAGTTTATCCGGAAACTCAGTATTTCTCTTCCCGTTGAGAGGGAGAGGTCGGGTAAGAAGGTGCAATTTCATTACGCCAACTGCCTGATTACACCCTCACCCCGGCCCTTTCCCTCAAGGGAGAGGGAGTTCCCGGACAAAGACTAGTGAGGGTGTCCGAGAATGCCTGCAGATCTTCACTCCCATGAAAGCGGGAATTTAAAGAGGCGTTTTTTTTCATGGATTCCCGCTGGAAGCATGCGGGAATGACGTAAGATGATAAATTGATATTGTTGTATAAGCTCCTCCCGAGATCTCTGATGCTAAGTCTCACAATATTTGACTCTGAGAGTCCCAGTTTAGATGAAGATGTCCTCCCCCACAAGTTGGTGGGAGCTTGTGAGGGAAGACGTGAGTATTTTAGCAGTCTTGTAAGCCGTCGATCATTTCAACAGCCTCACGGAAGTTGCAGCATTTGACGGCCATGACCATGTCGATGGGATTGAAGTTTTTCTGGCACCGGAAGCACCGGGCCAGGTTGGTTTTGGGGTTGGTGGCGGTTTGAAACTCAGAGCACAGGGGGCATAGAAAGCGAAAATACCCGTCTGATACTTTGCAGGGGATGCGCAGAAAATCAGAGATGAGCCGGGAGATGGGGATCTGATTACGCAGTATCCGGAGTTTTTGCTTGGAATAGAGCTTTGTCATGATGTCTTCTCCTAGGGAAGGCGGAATTCGGCCATGGTGTCGGTGACCAGGGCTTCGTTGATCTTGTTGAGATTTTGGGCGGCGGCATTGAGGAGGCAGGCGGTAGCGATGTTATTAATCTGCCTTGGGATGCCGCTGGCATAGTCATGGATGAGGGATTTGGCTTCGGGCTCGAAGACCTTCTCGTTGCTCCCCGCGAAACGCATCCTGGAGTCGATATAGGAGGTGGTCTGGTCCGAGGTTAAGGCGCCGAGGTGACATCGGACGGTGATTCGGTTGACAAGATCGCTAAGAGAGGCACGGGCAAGGAGCTTGGCGAGGGGCTCCTGACCGCTGAGGACGATCTTTACGGGAGTATCGGTATCGAGGGCTGAGCTAACCAGGAGGCGCAGATCGGTCAAAGCTTGCGGATCTATAAGGTGGGCTTCGTCGATGATAAGCACCGTTGAGAGATCTTCTTTTGCGGTGCGATCGAGAATTTGTAAAAAGAGATGATCCTTGCCTCGCCGGGGGGCTTCTCCCAACTGAGTCACGATTAGGCGAAGCAGGCTGGATGACGGGATTCCGGTGAAGTGGAGATAAACGGGGCGGTAGCGGTTTTTAGAGAGGTTATGGATGAAGAGCCTTAAGAGTGTGGATTTTCCGGCACCGGTTGGTCCGATGAGGAGGGCCAGGGTCCCTTGCCGGGCAAAGTAGTCGAGTCTGGCCAGGGACTGGGAGATGCGGTGGTCGTTGAGGATCCATTCCACGGGAGGGCGTTCCTGGAAGGGATGGCTGTTCATTTTGAAATGATCGAGGAACATGGTGGTTACTCCTTTTGCTGTAGGATTTGTTTGAGCTCACCGACGAGGTGGGGGAACGACTTGTTAGGCACTCGGGCAAAGGCCTGCGTGAGCACGGATTCTGTGAGCTGAACGTTTTGATTGTAGAGTTTTTTGAGCGTTTCGAGCTCCTGTGCCGTGAAGGCGGAGATGCCCACTTCTTTTCCGAGCAGCCGGGCAAAGGCTTTGACAAAGGCATGAAACGGCCACGGCCGCACGGAGACGACCTTGCGGTAATCGATGCCGCGAGTGTTTGCGGCGAGCTGCTCCCGGTGCTCGCGAACGAGGAGATCGATGAGGTTATGCTTGGGTTTTCCCCGAGCTTGTGCGGGAAGGGGCGGTTGCTCGGCCTCGCGGTGATGGAGCACGCCCGATCCCTGGTATTCGCCTTTCAGGGAAAAGATCTTCACGCTATCTGAAGACGAGAAGGGATCGTAGTGGACCCAGACCTTGTCTCCCCTTAAAGCTGGATCGACCCGGTAGAGCCGCTTATCGAGGCTAATGTCGGAAAAATCCTTGTGGACGACCCGAGTGACCTTTCTAAGGAAGGAAGCGAGCACCTGGTCCATTTCCACGTGGCGGATGACGGAAAGTCCGGTATGATAGCGGTCCTTGGGAGTCTCGCCGGTCTCGGAATGAATGGAGCTATGATAATCCACCGAGATCCATGCGCTGAGAGCTCGGTTGAGATCATCGAGGCTTATGGCATCTTGTGCCCGCACCTCGGATTCAAACCGGTCTTGGGCGGTCTCAAAGAAGCGCTCAATGAGTCCTCCCGGGGAAGGGTCCCCGGCCGGCCGGTGGCGAAGCCGGATGTGGAGCCGGTAGCAGGCAGCCTTGAGGCCGATTGCGTGATAGACCTTGGCGTTATCGAGGTAGAGTTCGCCGGGGGCGCCATGCTTGGCCAGGGCGCGCAGCAGCGAGTCGATGAGGATATCGAGGCTTTGGCGCAGGTAGTAGCGGGCCTCGACGATATACCTGCTGTGGCAGTCGATGAAAGCGGAAAGATAGGTGGGCAGGACCTCCCGGCCGAAAACAACATAGGGGCCTTCCTCGAAGTCCCCAACCCAGAGATCATGGGTATGGTCTCTGGTCCAACGTTTTCTCACCTTGTTTTTGACAACGCCGAGCTTGAGGCGGGTTGCGCCCGCACCTTTAAGATGGCGATACAAAGTAGAGCGGGAGAGCGTAACGCCATAGAGGTCCTTTAGGAATCGGTTGATGGTGGCAGGGGAGCGCTTGGGCTGCTCGCATTTAAGCTCGATGGCGGTTGCAATGATTTCTGCGGGTGCGGCCCTGGCATGGCCGCGGTCATGGCGGTCTTTTCTTGCGAGAGCATCGAATCCTCCGGTTCGATAGCGCTTCAGCTTTCGCCTGAGGGTGGAAAGGGAGGGCTTGCCGGTACGTCCGCCGGGAAAGACCATCTCCTTTTGAGAGATCTCTTTGAGAAAATCCTGGATCGATTCCGGCTCCACCTCGTCGAAGAGAACGGGGCGAAGGAGATCGCACCAGAACAGGGCCCATTTTTCATCTTTTTGCTTCATAACGCCTCCTTTGTTTTATGGTTGGAGGCGAGCATAAATCATTGCCAGGCGCAGCCTGTTGCAAAGAAGGGGAAAATTGAAGCACCAAAAACAACTCGGAATACCGCCTCCAGGTGGACGAGCCGGCGAGAGCGTTTGAGGGTTTCTTCCCGAGCGGTTTTCACGAACTTATTGGGGGAGATCGTTAGCGCGGCGAGATCCCGGTAGACTTTTGTCGCCGGATCCTTCTGTAAGATGAGGTCCAGAGCGCGGCGCGGGATTTCTTTGAAGCGGCCAAGAGTGTCGATCCAGCGGTAAGGGGTTGTGTGGGAGAGGACTTTATCGACCGGCGTATTTCCTTCGTCCGTCGAGGCATGGAAGATCTCCGAGCCTTCTTCCAGGACTGTCTTCCGATAGGTCGACGTCTCATCTTCCAGATAGCTTGCCGAGCGATGAAGTATCGCGTCGCTGGTGTAACGCTTGAAGGGAAGCGCGAAAGGAGGCTGTTCGGTGAAGGTCTTATGGCAGCCGGGGCATTTCCACCGAATGACAAGGCATTTTACCACCTGGACCAATGCGTCGCATAGAATGCGGAATTTGCGGGGGCGTGCCTGATGCCGCCTGAACAAATACGGTTGAGTATTGCAGACGGGGCAGGAGGGCAAACCGCAGCGGATCTTGTTTCGCAGCACATTCAAGCTGTATTTTCTAATATCTGAGCGGGTAAATGGAGCAAACATGGCGTCTCCCACTTGAGCGAATAGTCATGATCGAAGAGGTTTCCGAAAAAGCCGTTCGTTTACTCCAACCTGGCGCCGCCCGCAAGCGCAAAACCGCCGGCGCCCGACGCGCCAGATGCTATGTTTGGCAACGGTTTTTCAACAAAGGAGTTGCGTTACCCATGAGTAAGATATCCCGCAATGCGCCCTGCCCTTGTGGAAGTGGAAAGAAGTACAAAAAATGCTGTTTGTTGCGCGAACAGGTCTCAGCGACACGGCCGCCGCAGGCTCCTTCAGATGTCTTCAAACAGATCCATGCCCAAATGGAGGAGTTGGACAACCTATCGAATAGTGTCATTGATCTCATCCAAGCCGGGAAACTGGACGAAGCGGAAGCTCAGTGTCACAAGCTATTGGAGCAATATCCGGACGATGTTGACGGGCTCGACAGACTGGCAACGGTCTATGAAGCCAAGGGGCAGAATAAGATGGCCGCTGAGTACTACCGAAAGGCGGCCGCTTTTATGCGCTCAAGGCCAGGATTTGACAACGAAGCCATTGAATGGGCTCTGAAGAAAGCCTCTGAACTGGAGTCTGCATCGTCATCAGCAGAATAGATCTTGCGGCCGAGCCATGGCCTGCAGGTGGTCGGCGAGGTTCGTAGCGCTGCGACAACCAGTAATGTTGACATTCCGGAGGTGCTTCGGCGCCCCCGCTGATGCCCAGCCGCTATCCGGCGTGGTCTTGGGACCGGTTAGCGCCCGGCGCGCGGGGTAGGCAGGGTAAAGTGCAAAAGCATGGCGAGGTATAGCGGGATAGGCGGGATCAGATTACTTGGGACTGTTCAAATCAAATATTGTGGGACGTAGGATCTGAAGGGTCGAGGATCATAAAGAAAGGAATCCAACGCCATGCAGCAGTTAGGAATGGGACAAGCCGTCAATCAGGCCCTTCGCGAAGAAATGACGCGAGATGAAAGAGTCTTCATTGCCGGGGAAGGTGTCGGGGTGAGCATCCACGATAATCCGATGCTCCCCACGGCGGATCTGCTCAAAGACTTCGGTGTCGCACGTGTTAAGGACACGCCAGTATCCGAAGCCGCTATTGCCGGGCTGGCGGTGGGCGCCGCTGTATCAGGTCTCAGGCCGGTGGTGGAGATCATGTTCAATCCGTTTTTCACCCTCGCCTCGGATATGATCGTCAATCATGCGGCAAAGCTTCGATATCTCTCAGGAGGAAAATCGACCTTTCCACTGGTCGTGCGCATCAAGACCGGAGCAGGTTTTGGGGCGGGCTGCCAGCACGCACACAACCTGGAGGCCTGGGTGGCACACTGTCCGGGGCTGAAGGTGGTCATGCCCTCGACTCCCGCCGACGCCAAGGGATTGCTCAAAGCAGCCATTCGAGACGACAACCCGGTTGTTTTCATAGAAGACATGATGCTTTACTTTGTCCCCGAACCGGTCCCCGCTGAGGAATACCTGACTCCCATCGGCAAGGCCGAGGTCAAACGGCAGGGCAGGGATGTGACCGTGGTGACCTGGTCGAAAATGCTCGGTGTCGCCCTGAAGGCCGCGGCCGGATTGGCACAGGAGGGAATTGAAGCAGAGGTCGTGGATTTGCGCACTCTGGTACCGCTTGACAGGGAGACTATAATTTCTTCGGTACGCAAAACAGGGCGCCTGGTGGTGCTTCATGAAGCCACCCGCACCGGCGGTTTTTCCGGTGAAGTCTGTGCCCTCGTCACAGAGGAGGCCTTCTCGAGCCTCAAGGCACCGTTCAGGCGGGTTACCGGACCCGACATCCCGGTGCCGGTGAGTCCGCCTCTTGAGCGCTTCTACATCCCCGATGAGGAGCAACTGATAGCCGCTGTGAAAGAGATTGTTTAGCTGTTCGGCATGCGAATAATTGTCTGAGGCATCGTATGCCAGAGAATGAAACCTTGAGGCGTATCGAAAAGATCGTATCAACCCTGGATCTGGACCATTCTAAAAGGATATTTGGCAAGCAGAGGAAATAATAAATGGCGGGTTATGGTGAATGGAATGAGAAAGGAGCAACTCTGAGCGATGCAACTGCTAAGGGTTCTCTCGAAAATAACTTCACATGTTCTACAACAAGACACCTTGTCGCTCATGGAGACTCAACAGACGGTTTAATCGTGTAGTTCCAATTGGCCAGTTCATTATTCTTTGTAATGTTGAGGCGCTTGAACTCCCTGTCAGGAATCTTTATCCCCTTCTCGTATTGACGATCATCAAGGTATGCCGCGATACGGAGTCCGGTTTTCGTTTTCGTGCCTTCGACAAAATTGATCAGAGTTTCAAAGCTTTCGAGAGGATGCCCTGCCCAGTTTTTGCTAATCTCGCTGAACATCCTATGCTCGATAGGATTCCATTTACTTGCACCAGTTGGGTAATGCGATACGGTTACTTGCAGGCCGTGTTCATTGGCGATTCGTTCCTGCAGATACTTTTTGCAGGCACGAGTCCTCGCTCCGTTACTCCCACCGCTGTCTGCCAGAACAAGCAACCGTTTCGAATCCGGATGTTGGTGTCTATTGTGATGTGCTTGGACGAATCTACACTCAGGATTTGATGATTTATGGCCCGATGACTCTTCGGTTCGTCCAGGACCCTGGAGAAACGGGAATTCCAGTATTTGATGCTGATCGTCAACTCACCTTGGGTTATAGAGGCAATGCTTTGTTTAGCTGGACCGTTGCCCCGCATAGTTGCCCATTGTCTGCCAATGCAGGCCCTGACCAAGTCGTCAATGAAAAAGTAACCTTAGATGGCAGTGGATCAAACGATCCGGGTGGCGTGATCGTATCTTACCAATGGCAACTTAAGCATGAGTCCAATTCGAGCTTTGATCAAACGGCAACCGGAATGAAGCCTACAGTGGTGAATTTGGAAAAAGGCTTTTACGAGGTTACCTTAACCGTTACCGATAATAGCGGGTTGACTGATACCGACAAAATGGTTTTGGCCGTATCGGGACCTGGATCAAACGGGACAAAGGTTGTTGTTATTCCATTGAATTGATTGACTGACACGCAGTTTGGGTGCATCGTTCCACAGGCTAAAGCCTGTGGAAAAATGATCTCCTGGACGGACACAAGTCCGTTGCTTGGGCGCGCTGATTCTAGCTGCGGTGATCGGGGCCACTGAGTCCCGGTTGCCGGATAGGTAGCGAGTTACAGAGGAGACAGGCACTCCTGCCCTGGCTGCAATAGCTGCAGCGGAGATGCGTTGAGTTCGAAGATAATCCTTGAGGTTCATGTTGGTTTTTTCTCAGAACTGTACCATGTGGAAACGTTGTGCTAGATTCGTGTCTTGTTGTGATGAGACACTGTGCAGGAATTGATGGGCATGGCGCGGCTCACGAGTTTGGAACCTATGGTTGGAGCCGTTATGGATAATGTGAACGAAACGTATTTGAAGGTGTGGGACCATCTCGTCGCCTGGTGCGGGACGAGGTCGAACGCACCAGCCAGGGCGCCGTTGCCAATCAACGTGAGCCGATCGGCGGTTAACCGATGGGTGTATGGAATCCGTGGAGAGAGGATTGAGCTGTCGAATTGTTTGCGCATTGTGCAAGCACTTGGGGGGGGACCTGGCCATGTTGGCACGAGATTTAGGGTACAAGGAAGTAGCTCGAATAGTGGAGCTGAGTAAGGAGAAGCAGGAAATGCTGCTGGATTTACTGGAGCTCTTGGAAAAGGGAGGTCCTGCGGCGGAAAAGCACAAGCAGGAGATAGAATTCTTAAAAACATACAAATAGCCGGTTGCGTGAGCGGTGCCACTTGATGGCACTGCGGGTGTCACGACCGGACATGATTTATCCCCATTGGGGAAAAAAGATGAAGCAGAGAGAACAGAGGCGAACTATAAATACTTGAAAAAATTGGTCGGGACGACTGGATTCGAACCAGCGACCTCTGCGTCCCGAACGCAGCGCTCTACCAGGCTGAGCCACGTCCCGACTCCATGAACGGAGACTATCTAGCAGATAATCAATCCTCTGTCTAGGGATTTTAGGGATTTTGCCATTCGGCCAGTGTTTGCATGGTTGGAAACTACCCTCGCCACGCCATGGCAATGAGTTATGGTCGTGGGCGCTAAGCGAGGCTGGTGATCCCGTTGAATCGGAGGCATTTCGCCGGGGTGACGGCCACGCTGAAGTACGTGCCGATCTCCTGCGACTGCGCCCCCACGCCTAAGCTTCATGTCTTGTCAGCGGGAGTCGCTTTGGGCGGACTCTCTGTGGTCTTCTGTTTCAATTTTTCCTGAATTGCGGAAAACGGCATGAATTGACAGGCAAGCTGGAACTCGCGCAGTTTCATGTTGGTTCGCGCCACCTGCCGGGACAACACCAGGTTCACACTTCCTTGAACGGTATATGGTGAAGATTCGAGATTGCGCATGAATTCCGCAATCGCTTCATTGCTCAAGGCTACCCCGTTGAGGGTTATGCTGCTGCCGGAGATTGCCAAGCGCTCGAACCACACCTTATCGGCCGGCAGTTCCACGCTGAGCAGTGCCAGGACCCGCACCACCTTGTCGCGATCATTTTGCAGATCATGGATGATCGATCTTTTCTTGTCACTGACGGCCTTCTTGCTCTCCAGTTCCTTCAGCATTGCATCGTATTTGCTGTACTGATTCACCTCGTTGGACACTTGACTCGAACGCCGCTCCAATCGTTGCACTTCATTTTGGCAGGAGAGCCACAGGTAGCCCATCACTGAAAACAGCAGCACAATGCTCAAAAAGTAGGCGGACACGAACTGTCTGACATGTTCTCTTCGTTTCTGGGCCCTGACGGGTAAGAGGTTTACCTGAATCATTTTTCCACATTCTTTCGCAGTGCCAGGCCAAAGGCGATGCACATCTGCGGCCCCAGGTAGTCGAGGTAGGACGGGTCAAAATACTTTTCTTCGTAGTTGACCGCCTTCAATGGATTGAGAATTTCCACGGGAATTCCCAGTCCCTCCCGAAATACTCCGGCCAGTCCGGAAATTCGTGAAGAGCCGCCGCTCAAGAATATTTTTTCAATCTGGTTGTCCGGATAATTTCGATAATAAAAATCGACCGCCCGCTTGAACTCGCTCACCCAATTGCTCACAACGTCGGCAAAAACCTCCTGGACCGAAGTCTCCCGAATCTTCGGCGATGGCTCACCGAGCTTTATACGTTCGGCCGCTTCTTCCGAAATTCCGGCGCTCTCTTGAATCGCCTCGGTGATCTGTCGGCCGCCGATAGGAACGTCTCTGGTGAATATCGGTACACCGTGATGGAGTACATTCATGGCCGTTTTGGCCGCGCCAATGTCCATGAGCAGTATGTTTTCTGAGCCGGTCAGCCCGTAGCTGGCTTCATAGGCGTTGCCCAGAGCAAAAAAGTCCACATCGATGACGGTTGGCTCAAACCCGGCCATTCTGGCCAGGTCGATGTAATCATTAATGGATTCTTTCTTTGCAGCGACCAGCAGAACTTCCATGAAACTCGGTCGATCCTTGGCCACATCGAGAATCTGGTAATCGACCTCCACTTCATCGATGTTATACGGAATATATTGGCCCAGTTCCAGGTGCATGCGATCTTCAAGCTCTTCTTCAGTCATCATCGGGAGCTCGATTTTCTTGATCATGACCTCGTAGCCGGAAATCGACATGGCAATGAGCTTGCCCTTGACCTTCAAATGTGCGGCCAGCTTTTGAATAGTCTTAGCCAGACGCTCCTGCCGGTTGCCTTTGGATGTGCTCAGAGACTCTGGGCCCGTGGGAACGACCCCGGCGTTCAGGAGCTGAATGATGCCGTTTTTTTCTTTCAATCGGACCATTTTGATGGAATGGCTGCCGATGTCCAGCCCTATGAGGTTTTCTTTTTTTCGCAACATTGAGCGACGCATCCGCACCTGAGGGGGATCGATTTTTGATTGACATTTCCATGGATTTTTACTTTACCACCATTGCTTTTGAGCCTTCAAGAGGCTATTTAGGTGTTGTTCAGATTTCCTGACCCCTGCGTCTCGTTCGCCCTCTGCAAGGGCAGGATAATCGCCCCATGCAACAAGGAGAATAATTTGTCATTGACCGGTCAAAGAGAAATTGAAAAAACCCGCTCCAAGAGCGTCCTAAGAGAATATGCCGAAGCGATCATTGTCGCCATTCTGCTCGCGCTGGTTATCAGGGCCTTTGTAATTCAGGCGTTCAAGATCCCGTCGGGGTCGATGAAACCTACCTTGCTCATAGGGGACCACATCCTGGTCAGCAAGTTCACATACGGCATCAAGATACCCTTCACAAACAAGGAACTGGTGAATTTTGGCAGTCCCGAACGGGGAGACATTGTTGTTTTCGAGTATCCCGTCGATCCTTCCAAGGATTTTATCAAGCGCGTGATCGGTCTGCCCGGCGATACCGTAAAGATTCAGAATAAGCAGGTGTACATCAACGATCAACTTGTGGAGGAGCCGTACGCCGTTCACAGTGACGACAAGATTCTTCCCGCCAGTGTGAGTCCCCGGGACAACATGGGGCCGATTGTGGTGCCGCCGCGCCATCTGTTTGTTATGGGCGATAATAGAGACGAAAGCTACGACGGTCGCTTTTGGAAATTCGTTGACATCGCGGCCCTGAAAGGCAAGGCGTTCATCATCTACTGGTCGTGGAACAGGGACGGGAGTTTTACCCTGAATTCCGACGAGAGCTATATTCGCTGGAATCGGATCGGCAAATGGCTTCATTGAAAAAGCAGCACCTGCACTGCCCTCGAAGATACATGAAAGTCTCCTTGGCCTTGGACTCCTTATCAGGTTTCCACCTCCAACTGTTTGAACACCATGCCGATTGAAACGAAGTTACAAATTGAAAGGATCGCCAGCTGGCTCTCACAAAGTGTTGACTATATGGAGGCTCAAGGAGTCGTATTTGAGCTGCGGCCGGAAATCAACTCCATGGTGCTCGCCAGGCTTGCCCAAAAAACATTCGGAGAAAAGAGCCTCGGACTGATCCTTCTGACCCGGCATGCAAGCGAACGGAACGAAGCCGCGCTCCTGTTGGCCAAACGGTTGCAACTCCGCTATCAGGTTATCGACCTGGGACGGCCGGCAGAGGAGCTTGTCAACATTTTCCCCGATGCACCGCAGGGACAGCTTCTGTCCAGGCTCAATATGGCCGTGCTTTACCAGTCAGCGGCTGCCGCCGGCTACGCGGTACTCGGAACATTGACCCGAAACGATTGGGAAATCGGCAACTTCACCAAGTATGGCGATGGGGCGGCAGACCTGTTTCCAATCGTCCACCTGTTGGCGAGTGAATTGCAGGTTATCGCGAAACACCTGGATCTCCCTGACTTCATTGTTCAGAAACCGTCTGCTGCAACCCAGCCATCGCAACACTTCACGACGCGGCAGCTGGAGGATTACCTGACGGGCGAACTGGCGCGCGTGCCAAGGGATGTGCAGACCAAGATTCAACAAGCGCAGCAGGAGGCACTGCACAAAAAATTGCCCATATTGCATCAGTCCCTGCTGGAAGGACTGGGAGTCAAAGAAACCGCAACAGAAGAAATGCAGGAAGCCTACGATAAGAGCATCGAGGCTTTGACGCTCATCAGCAAAGCGATCACCTCCGATCAGTACCTTGAAGACATCCTGCGGCTCATCGTCATGGTGACTGCAGAAGTGATGAACTCGAGCGTCTGTTCGCTCTGGCTGCTGGACGAAAAGGAAGCCGTCATGCGGCTGCGCGCGACCCAGTCCATTGACAGTGAATACCTGAAAGACCGGGTGCTGCGCGTAGGAGAAGGCGTGGTCGGCAAGGTGGTGGCGGAGAACCGGCCCTATGTCATAACCAACGTATTAACGGACCCGTACTACAAGGAGAAGGACCTGGCCAAGAGAATGGGACTGGTTTCGATGCTGTCTGTTCCCATGCGGGTCAAAGAGCGGGTCATCGGCGTCATCAACTGTTACACGTCTCACCCCCACGCATTCAGCGACCTGCAGATGAATGTATTGACCACGGTAGCCAACCAGGCGGCTGTGGCCATTGAAAAGACGGAACTGATGGTGCAGACAAAAGTCATTCAGGAGGAACTGGAACGGCGCAAACTCATCGAAAGGGCCAAAGACCTGCTCATGAAACGGTTTCAGCTTCCCGGCGAAGAGGCCTATCGATGGCTGCAAAAGCGCAGCATGAATACCCGAAAGTCGATGCGGGAAGTGGCCGAAGCGGTCATCCTCACCATGGAAGGCTGAGCCTTCAGTCCCCGTCACCATACAACAAACAATCTTTGCGCAGTTCCTGAAACACCTCGATGTCACCGGCCCAACCATGCTCCATCTCGTCCAGGCTCACCCCCTGCTCAATCGCTTTGCGCACCTGTTGAGATCCCAGGATAATATCGATCGGCAGCTTCTCGTATTCATATTCATAGGGCGGAGGGAGCCATTGGCAGTCGCCCGGATGCTCCCGCATCAGACTTTGCAGGAGCGCCACGCCGAAACGGTACGGACGAAATCGATCGGGGTCGGTCACATGGATCTGAAATCCGTAGCAGGTTTGCCCCCGCCATTTGTCGAACATGGGCTCGAAGGTGACGGGTCTGAGAACCATGCCTTGCAGGGCACGAGGATTCAGGGAGCGCACGAGTTTCTTTTGATCAATGAAGGGCGCTCCGAACAGTTGAAAAGGCAGCGTTGTGCCGCGCCCTTCACTGACGTTGATTCCTTCCAGCAGGACCATCCCCGGATAGAGGAGAGCCGTCTCCCAGGTGGGCATATTCGGTGAAGGGAAAACCCAGGGAAGCTGCGTGCCTGAAAACATGGAGCGGCGGTGCCAGCCGCGCATCGGGATCACCTCAAGGTCGCACGGGATGTTGCAGTGCCCCGCAACAAACAAAGCAAACTCGCCAATGGTCAACCCATGCCGCATGGGAACGGGGTAGCGCCCGACAAACGATCGACAATCGGGGCTCAACAGGTTCCCTTCCAGCACCTTACCGTTGATGGGGTTGGGGCGGTCCAGGATCACCACCTTGACGCCGACCTCCGCGGCAACCTCCATACACAGGCCCAGCGTAGTTGTGTAGGTGTAGACCCGGGTGCCTACGTCCTGCAGATCGACCAACAGCACATCGATGTTCTGCAGAACGGAAGCAGGCGGCCGGCGCACATGGCTGTACAAACTGACCATGGGAATCTGCAGCGCACGGTCCCAGTCATCCGGTGATTCCTGCATGTTGGCCTGTTTCTCGCCGAAAAAGCCGTGCTGGGGCGAAAACAGACAATGGAGCTTTCCCCCGGCTCCAGTAAGGATATCGACCACGTGCTCAAAACGGTGCGTTACCGATGCCTGGTTGGACAGCAGTCCAAGCCTTTGGGTCCGCAACCATGCAGGTGGCTGACTTGCCAATAACTCGCATCCCAGTTGAACCATAACCGAAATTCTTTATCCTCCATTTGTGTTGCCGCAGTAAGGTCCTTACCGGCTGCCGGGCCAAATGCCGCACACGGCTCCTCAAGGTGAGTGATTGGGCAGCTTGATCACAAAGCTTGTACCGCGGCCCGGTTTGCTCAGGGCCTTGATTTCCCCCCCGTACTGGCGGACCAATTCCCTGCAGTAGTAGAGCCCGATGCCCATTCCCAAGCCACCCCTGTTTTCCCTCCCGGAAGCCTTGGTACTGAAAAACGGCTGGAAAATACGCTCCAGCAGATGAGCGGAAATGCCCGGCCCAGTGTCCCCGATGCTCACAATGATCGACGTGTCATTATACCAGGTGGAAATCAGCAATTTAGGATTCGGCAAGTCCTCCATGGCTTCCACGGCGTTTCGCAGGATGTTGCCAAAAATCTGATTGAAATCACTTGCTATCCCTTTAAAGAGAGGAAGATTTTCGGCCAAATTCCATTTGATATCAATCTGCAGTTTGTAAGACGGATGCAACTCGAGAAAGGACATCTCCTCCTTCAGGATGTCGTTCAGCTGCAGCCAGGAAGCTATGGTCTCTTTGCACTCCTTCATCTTCCTCATGACGGTGGAGACAATCTTCATCATCCTCACCGCCTGTTGATGAATCGTGGTAATATCGCGCACTTCTGGATGAAATATTTGCAGCAGCTCCGACTGAGTCATAATGCTCGTGAGCGGATTATTCAGGTTGTGCAGAATGCTCGCCATTGATCTTCCCGTATGGATCAAGGGCTCAAACTGGGAAAACCTGGTGAGCATCTCATGCCATTGGCCTCGAAAGAGCTCGAGCTGCTCTTTCAGTTGAGCAATTTCACGCCTGATTTCAGCTTCTTGAGATGCTTCCGCCTTGGCCTTTTCCAGGGCGGTTTTGAGAACATCGATGTCAATCGGCTTTTTAATAAAGTCGAATACGTGCAGTTTCAGTGCGTCCACAGCGGAATCGTAGGTACCGTAGCCGGTGATGACAATGATTGGCGTGGCGGCATTCAGCTTTTTGATTTCACTGATCAGTTCGATTCCCGACATTTCGGGCATACGCAAGTCGGTTACGACTACATCCGGGTTGACCGAGCGGAAGATCTCAAGCCCGTCCTTAGCCTTGAGAGCCTCGTGCACGTCGTATCCTTCGTCCTCCAGGAAGAACTTGATCCCTTCAACAACTCCCGGTTCGTCATCAATGATCAATATGGGCGTAACAGCCATATGCAAGCCCCTCTCCAAAGCATCGTGCTTAGAATAGACTTTATCCTGAGAATTTACAACAAATACACCTGCGGCAAATGCCAACGGTTGGCCGCCACAGTACACGGTGCGGCTTCGCTGCAGGGCGCTGCGGCGATTTCCGGAAAACGTTCCTGCCGGTTGTCGAGCGAAAGCTCAATGCAGCACGTTCCTGGTAATGCCTTCCACTTCGTCCACATCAAGCGGCTTCTTGAGATACTTGTAGACACCATATTGACGCGCCATTTGTTCATAGCTGTCCTGGGGCAGTGCCGTCACGATCACTACCTTGGTGCACATCCCTTTCTCATGAATAGATTTCAAAAGCTCGATCCCGTTGATTCCGGGCATCTTGATGTCCAGGAAAAGCAAAGTCGGGGTTTTTTCCTGTAACACGTCGAGCGCCTTGGTTCCACTGTTGAACATCACCACCGGGTAGTCATCCCCCAGCATTGCATCAAATGAATCCAGAATACCCTGATCATCATCGACCACATAAATCACTTGATTCTGCAGATCTCTCATGGTGTTTCTCCCTTTCTGATCGAGTCGAGTTCGCTTGCATCCTGAAACCCCTTCTCCTTTGGGGAAAAAGGTCGGGGTGGGGGGTTGCACAGTTTTCTTCCAAGATCATGCAAAACTCGTACTCCAGGAGCTCTTGACTCGATCATTTGACGCGGTGTGAGGTTTTTTTGCACAACCGTCCGGGCAGGAGGAGTTTGCCGGCTCGGCTGCAGAAGCGGAGCAACCCACGGCGTGCGCATCAGCGCTTGAGGGCGGGTAAATAGATGATGAAACAGGTTCCTTCCTCATTGATAGTTTGCACGTCAATCTGACCCCCGTGCTCGGTGATGACCTTGTGGGTGATGGCCAGGCCCAGTCCGGTCCCGGTGTCCTTGGTGGTGAAGAAAGGGTTGAAGATGTTCCTGGCGTCTTCAGCAGAGATGCCCGCCCCGGTGTCCTTGAAGGAAATCTGAATCCAACCCTGTTGATTGGCGTTCATGACCGTTTCAAACGGAACGGTTTCCCGCCGGGCAACTTCAATGGTCAATTCACCGCCGTCCGGCATGGCTTGAACAGCATTCCGAACCAGATTATGGAAGGCCTTGATGAGTTGATCCGAATCCGCCAGAATCACTCCTGAATCTGTTTGAGGAAATTGCGTGCGGCAACGGATCTCGGTCTTTTTTAGATCCTCGTCAAACAACTCCACACATTGTTTTAGAAGACTCTGCACATGGACCGGAACAAAATGGTACCTGGGCTCTCTGGCCAACTGAAGAAGATCTTCGATGAGCCGATTGATGCGGTCCAGTTCCCGCGGGACCGTTCGGTTGAATTTCTCCAAAAACCCAGGTCGCTCAAGCTTTCTTGGCAGTAGTTGAACGAAGGTCTTGATGGCCGACAATGGGTTCCTGATTTCATGGGCCATGCCGGCTGCAAGGGTGCCCAAAGCGGCCAGTCGCTCCGTTTGCCGAACGCGCGCTTCAAGCTTTTTGAGCTCTGTTATGTCGTGGAGATTGACGATGAGCTCGGCGAAGTTGCCGTCGGCATCGCGCAGCACGCTGGAACTGGCAAGAATCACCCGGGGGTGCGATACCCCGCGGATGTGGATCTCTTGCTGACGGCTGCCGAAGGATTCCTGCAACAATTCGTTGACATAATCCGACAACGCCGGAGTCTGTGCCTGCAGATGGGAGATATGGAGCTCCTTTGCGACTTCGCCATCGAGGCCGGACATGCAACGAGCAGCAGGATTCATGGTGGCAATTTTGCCCGTTCTGGTAACGGACAGAAGCCCGTCACTCATGGTGTTCAACAGCTGCTCCGTGTAGCGCTGCAATCTCCTGATTTCTATCAGTTGCTCTTTCAATTGCTCTCTCTGGGCGAGAATCTCTCCAATCATTGCGTTGAAATTATCTGCCAGTACCTCCACTTCATCTCTGGTTCTAATCTCAATGCGCTGCTGCAAATTGCCTCGAGCTGCCTGCACCGTTGCTCGCACCAGCGCATTCAGAGGCCGGGTGATCCTGCCGGCCGCCCAAATCGACAGCAATACTCCGCCTGCCAGCGCCACCAGACCCAACAGGGCAATGATCAACCAGGTCTGGTGAATTTGGCGATACATGGGCTGCAAGGAGACTCCCACTCGAATCGTCCCCCATCTGAGCTCCGACCCGGGCAGAAAGACGGGAACGGAGACATCCAGCACAGGTATGTTTTCAGCCCCCCAGGTCCCTCTTTGAATCGAGTGGGCCGCGGCAGCGGCAAGCGCCCTCTCGGTGACGGCGTCTGTCAGATATTCGCCCTGCAGGTCGGGGCGTCTGCTGTACCCGGCGACCCGGTCCTCCTTGTCGTGAATGATTACATACAGGGTATCGGGATCCTGTACCGCCTGGTTCACCGTCTGTTCGATGGCGATGTAATTGTAGGTTGCCAAGGCCGCCTTGGAAGTGGCAGCCAGACTTTGTGCTATGGCAATGCCGCGCCGCTCAACCATGTTCCGAATGGTGGCGCTCTGATAGATACTGAGAATCACCGCTATGGCCCCCAACAGCACAATCAGGAGCAGAGAACTGATGAGGATAAAGCGGTATTTGAGGGGGATAAAACGAGGTCTCTTCCCCAGATCAGCGTTATCGGCCAAGTTCTTCATGCGAAAGAGATGATCCGGGGATTATTGAGGGGGATTTTTCTGCAGCCAAACTCGGTGGTAAAGGGTCGTATGGGCTCCCAGTGCACTTACCTCCACGTCATTGACGAGCGGCTGGTATACCATATTGATGCTGAAATGGGATATGGGTATGAGCGGCGCCGTTTCCAGAATTTTTGCCTGAATATCGTTGTACATGGAGGCACGCCTGACGGGATCAATTTCTGCAACGGCCGTCTGGAGCAGCTGGTCTACCTGCTCATCGTGATATCCCATGTAATTGAATTGAGAATCCGAAGCAAAAAGGGACCTTAGAAAGTCGTCCGGGTCCGGCAGATCCGCAAACCACACGTAGCGGTACAGTTGCACGGATTCCGATTGAATAAATTGCTCAAACTCACTCCAATCGGGCAGGAACTTCGGTTCCGCCTCTATCCCCAAGGCGCCCCATGCTTCTTGCACAAACTTCAATTCGGCCTGTGCGTATTGCGACTGACTGTTGGAAATGATCTCGAGCGGTGCGCGGCTGTCGGATTCCCCTGCAGCTTCTTCCAGGTGCTTTCGCGACGCTTCAACATTCACAACCACCCCCTCTTGCAACGGGTTGTAGCCGGGAAGACCGGGCGGTAAAATCTGGTTTGCAGGTTCGTCCAGGTTGCCATAGACCTGGGTCATCAACTCTTTTCTGTCGATGGACTTGGTAAGAGCCAGCCTCAGCTCCCGGCTGCGCAATCTTGGATGTTGGCAGTTGATGCCGTAAAATTGAAGGCTCAATGATGGACGGTGAACCCACTTGAGGTCCTTTTGCTTCTTGAGAGCTTCAAGAAACTCTCCGTAAACCTCCATTTCTTCCAGCCTGCCCTGGGTAAAATCTTGAAAAACCGCCTCGATATTTATCCCAGGGTAAATGATATAATTAATCTCATCGAGAAATGGCTTCCCCCCATAATAACGGTCAAAGCCCTGCAGACGAATATTCTTGTTCGGCCGCCAATCCACGAATCTAAATGCACCATTGCCCACAGGCCTCTGTCCAAAGGCTTTAGCATCTCTGTGGACAACTTCCTGCGGCACCACTTTCGCCTGGTACATGCCCAGAGCAACCAAAAAGGGAGCGTAGGGCTCTATGAGATGTATGCTGAGCGTGCTATCGTTCTCGACCTCCAACCCGGAGACCTGATTAGCTGTTCCATCTCTATACTCAGCAGCGCCGGAAATTTTGAGCAAATGAGGCAGAATAGTGGGTTTGGGATCGGTTCTGAACAAGCGAGTGATGGAAAATGCCGCATCTTTCGCCGTAACCGGTCGACCGTCGTGGAACTGCGCATCTTTGCGGAGAAAGAAGCGGTAGGTCTTCCCTTTGTCCTTTACCTGCCAGTTTTCTGCGAGTGCAGGAACGACATACAAGTCAGGACCAAAGCGAACCAATCCGTCGAAAAGCTGTTGGACCACTGCTACCCCGTACATATCCTGCACATAAGCGGGGTCGAGGGTGGGTGGATTGTTGAGCAAAGGCACTCGATAGGAACCGCCATAGCGCGGGGATGTCTCTTCGGCATGACTGTTCGAGCAACCCAGGCCGGCCCCCATGCAAAACGCCACAAGCCACACCACCGCTACAAGGCGACGCTCCATCGTATCACTCTCTAGGTCAACGTAAAAATCGAGTCCTTACCTCCCGCAACCAGATCATTAATACCTTAAAACCTGTTTTGATAAAAAGAAAAAGCGCAAATCACCCGATCAGCGCTTTTTCTTACCCTGTTTCAATTTTTGTGGAACAGCAGGTGTAAGCCCTGTTACCTGCCTCCACCTCCGCAAGCCAAAACAGGCAGTGCATAAGTTGCAATCACGGCAGCCCACACAAACAGTTGCACAGCAATCTTCTTCATTCCCGTCTCCCTTCAAAGCGTCGGATTAACACCATAACATAATGAAATATCATCGAATAAATTGTATTTTTGTGCTGCAGAAAGCGTTTCTCACAGTTCTCATGTGTGCAATACATCAAGGCAAGCTCCATACCAAACTATTCTGTACCCGTGATATATTGACAAGTGGATGAAATTTATAGTTATTTCCAGAATGAGTAAGATTTTTGAATAGCTCGGGAGTGGGCAGTGCACATGGAGCAGTGCTCGCTGGATCGGGGCTCAGGCCGGGAACGCGGCACTAGACGGTACATCAAGGCATGTTGCACAGGATCGTGTGCAGTGCACACGATCCTGTGCACTCAAAGATAGATGGCCGATCGGCTACAAACTGATACCTTTCATCCTAAACCAGTATAAATGGGCTGGGGTGAGGTGCAAATCCCGGCAAAAAGGGCGTTTTTCACAAAAGCGATGGCTCATCAGGACGGATCTTCAAGACCTTTATTTTTTGCAGGAGTGTGTTGCGGTGTATTCTTAGAAGGCGGGCTGCATCCGTTTGGTTCCAGCCACAGCGCTGCAGCGCCCGCATGATGTAGTGCCGCTCAAAAGTCTGACGAGCCTCAATGAGACCGGTGTCCCAAGGCCGATCCGAAATCCCCCACTCGGCCTGGTCCTCACTGGTCAAAAATCCAAAAGGCAGATCATTCTCATCGATCAGCTGCCCATCACCCGCCAGAACGACAAGTCGTTCCACCATGTTTTCCAACTCACGCACGTTGCCGGGCCACGGATAGGCCTGCAGAAGACTCATGGCATTGGCCTTTATGCCCTTGATCTTCTTGTTCAGCAGGTGGTCATATTTGGTTAGAAAATAACTGCACAGCAAAGGAACGTCCCCCTCCCTCTCGCGCAGAGGGGGGAGCAGAATGGGAATCACATTGAGTCGAAAATAGAGGTCGCCCCGAAACGCTCCCGACTTGACCAGTTCATTGAGCCACATATTGGTGGCGGCAATGACCCGTACATCCACCGAGATGGTCCGATGGCTGCCCACCCGGGTAAATTCCCGTTCTTGCAGCACTCGCAGCAACTTGGCCTGGAGCGGCAGATTGAGGCTGGAGATTTCGTCCAGAAAAAGTGTGCCGCCGTCAGCATATTCAAACTTGCCGATAGCTCTGACGTGGGCTCCGGTAAAGGAGCCTTTTTCATGGCCAAACAGTTCGCTCTCAATCAACTCCTGGGGAATGGCTGCACAATTGATCGCCACAAAAGGCTTTTCGACCCGTTCACTCCTGGCATGGATAGCCCGAGCCACCAATTCTTTGCCGGTACCGCTCTCTCCACTGATCAACACGCTGCTGGAGGTTTTCGCAACTTTGTCGATCAGTCGAAAAACTTGTTCCATCGGCTTGGATCGCCCTACTATTTCGACATCCCCGAAACAGCAGCTCATCTCAGAGCCCGAATAACACGCCTCCAGTTCCAGAGCACGCTTTGCCATCACTCTTTCGACACAGGCGGTTATTTTTTCGGCATCAAAAGGCTTGGTGATGTAGTCATAGGCGCCGCATTTGATGGAATCGGCGGCCTCACGCGCACGATCGGCTGCCGAAACCATGACCACGTCGATGGAATCGTCATATTTTTTGATGCGCTTGAGCACCTCTATTCCTGTAATCTTGGGCATGTTGACATCAAGCAGGACGAGTTCAAATTGGGTGTTCTTTATTTTATGGAGCGCGCGTAGTCCGTCTTCAGCAGTTTCCACTTCATAATGATCCTCCAGGATGAGCTCAAGGGCCTCACGCGCTCCCCCATCGTCGTCAACGATCAGGATGCGTTTGCCTTCATGTGGGCTGGACTGTTTCATTCATTGCCTCTGGCTTCAAGGTAGCGGCAGTTGACAGCAAACTGCCTGCCCCCGTGGAACCTCGTGCTCAAACGGTGTTGTGTGCAAGTGTCTTTGTGTTGTTTAATTGCGCAATCAACCGGCCGCGGCTATAATGTAACACAGCGCACGATCGGTATGAAGCAGCATTTGTGTCGGCAATCATTGGAGATTGAACTGTTCAGTCGCATGAAAAAATCCGTTCTGTTGCATCAAATCGCGAATATCGTTGGTAAAGAGAACCTGTTGGAGCAATTGGAGGATCGATGCAGCTACGGGTATGACGCCAGCCGCCTCAAGGGAATTCCTGATTTTGTGGTTTTTCCGGCCGATGTGCACCAGGTAGCCCAACTCGTCAAGCTGGCCAATCGCGAGCACCTGGCGGTGTATCCCCGCGGAGCCGGCAGCGGCATGGTAGGAGCCGCCGTGCCCGGCTCCGGGGGCATGGTGATCTGCATCAACCGATTGAACCGCATCCTGGAAATCGATCCGGATAACATGCTGGCCGTTGTGCAGCCGGGTGTGGTGACGGGTCAACTGCAAAAAGAGCTATTGGATTATGGCTTGTTCTATCCGCCCGATCCGGCCAGTCTTCAGTTTTCCACCATAGGGGGCAACGTCGCCATGTGTGCGGGGGGACCCAGAGCGGTCAAATACGGGGTCACGCGAGATTATGTGCTGGGGCTGGAAGCGGTGCTGCCCACCGGACGGATCATCCGGACGGGCACCCGCACCGTGAAGGGCGTGGTCGGATATGATTTGACCCGTTTGCTGGTCGGTTCCGAGGGCACTTTAGGGATATTCACCAGAATTGTGTTACGCGTCGTTCCGGCGCCGGAAACCACCAGGACCCTCCTGGCCGTCTTTCCCAGGCTGGAAGATGCCGCTCGAACCGTTTCTGAAATCATCAAGCAGCGCATCATCCCCTCCACGCTGGAATTGATGGATCAAGCCTCCATCCGGGCGGTGGAAAATCACCTGCACATGGGACTCCCCACCGAGGCGGAGGCGCTGCTGCTGATTGAGGCGGACGGCCGCGAAGTTCTGGTACGCGAAGACATGGTGCGCATCAACCAAATTTGTCGTGAATCGGGAGCGTCGGAGACGGAGACGGCGCACACGGAAAGTGATCGCGAACGCCTCTGGCAGGCGCGCCGCGCCCTGTCCCCGGCCCTTGGGCGGATTAGACCGGGCAAGATCAATGAGGACGTGACGGTGCCGCGCACCGAAATACCGGCATTGATCAGAGCCACCCGCAGGATTGCCGAAAAATACGAGTTGATCATTGTCTGCTTTGGTCACGCCGGCGATGGAAACATCCATACCAACATCATGCTTGACAAGAAAAACCGTGACGAGCTCCAGCGCGCCGAAAAAGCGGTGGAAGAACTGTTCAGGACGGTACTGGCACTGGGTGGAACGCTTTCCGGAGAACACGGCATAGGCATCGCCAAGTCTCCTTTCTTCCGCTGGGAAATCGAGGATGCGGCGTTCGACACCATGTGGACCATCAAGCGCGCTTTGGACCCATTAAATATCATGAATCCCGGCAAAATGTTTGTGTCCGATAGAGCTTTTTTCAGGTGAGGCGGCCGACGATCGTACAGAACAAAGCACATGCAATTTTGGGAAAGATCTTTTTTGCCGGAGTCACTTGCTCTTGGCACAATGGGGTGTGTGACCGCAGTCGTTGCATTGAACTGGAAGCGGGGATTCGGAATGCAGAATCCACCATAGAAAAAACCAATGAACTCACAACCCTGTCCGGCTCTGTGTGGGTTTTGCGCGCACGAGTGCCAACGGACCAAACAAGGGACACCATGAACTACTCTCGTCCAATCCGGCGAAAAACCAAGATCGTCTGCACCATCGGGCCCGCCAGCGATTCCCCTGAAAAACTTAAAGCACTCATCGAAGCGGGCATGGACGTCGCTCGCCTCAACTTCTCCCATGGAGATCATGCAACCCACCGCCAGACCCTGAGAAACATTCGCCGCCTTTCTTCCGAATTGGGTAAACAAATCGGCATCCTGCAAGATCTCGGCGGTCCCAAGATCCGGCTCGGCCGACTTCCGGTAAAGGAACGGGAACTGGAGACGGGGAAAATGGTGTCGCTCATCTCTGCTCAGGCTTCGGATTCCGATGCCATTCCAGTGAATTATCCTCATCTGATGGAAGACGTGCGAAGTGGGGATCGCATCCTGCTGGCCGACGGGACCGTAGAATTGCTGGTGGTGGGCAAAGGCTCTCAGCACATCGATTGCCAGGTCCTGGTGGGAGGATCCATCCAGTCTCACAAGGGGGTTAACCTGCCTTTGAGCGATCTCAGAATACCCGCCTTTACGGACAAGGACCGCCGGGATCTCGCCCTCGGAATCGAACAGCAGGTTGATTTTGTGGGACTTTCTTTTGTGCGTAAAGCGGCCGATGTCGATCCGGTTCTGGCTGTGCTCGCTTCCGTCGAGCCGCGCCCCATGGTGATCGCCAAGATTGAAAAACCTCAAGCGGTTGAGCGGCTGGAAGAAATCCTGGCCAAAGTGGACGGCGTGATGGTTGCCCGCGGCGATTTGGGGGTGGAGATGCCCCTCGAAGATGTGCCCATGATTCAAAAGCGCATCATCAAGGCCTCCCGGGATGCCGGCAAACCGGTCATCACCGCGACCCAGATGCTCAGGTCCATGATGGAAAACCCCCGCCCTACCCGGGCCGAAGCAGCCGACGTGGCCAACGCCGTGCTGGATGGCACCGACGCTGTGATGCTGTCGGACGAAACCGCCATAGGATCCTATCCTGTAGAGGCGGTGCGGATACTCAACCGGGTCGCTCTCGCCACCGAGCCCTACCTGGGTGAAACGGCGTCGGCCGACGGGACCATCCCAAAGCTCCTGCCCAAGACCGCCGCCGCCATCGGTCGGGCCGCCTGCCGGCTGGCCCTTGACCTGGACGCGGCGGCCATCGTTGCGACGACCTCCTCGGGTAGCACCGCGCGACTCGTTGCACGCTTTCGCCCCCCCTGCCCTGTTGCCGGCTTGACTGCAAATCCGGCTACGCAACGGCAGCTCTCGCTTTCCTGGGGAGTCATTCCCATCAAGATAGAGATCCTGGAGGACACGGATCAGATGTTTGCCAAAGCCAAATCCTGGGTTTTAGAACACGAACTGGCAAGGCCTGGTGATATGCTGGTCATCACGGCGGGCGTTCCCGTGGGGGTAGCGGGGACCACCAATGTGGTCAAAGCAATAGAATTGGCTGCAGACTGACTCGGCGCCACACAGTCAAATGCCCGCATGCGGTTGGGTTTCGTCATGCGGTACGCGTGACTCTATCCAACATGGGCCGAGCGGACTAACGTAGTCCTTGGTTGGAGTCACGCGCAACGCACGACTCCAACCACCCTCGCAAGTCCCCTGCATTTCGGGCGCTCTATTGTGTGGAGCTGTACTCAGGTGGGAATGACAAAGGGCCACCACTCTCAGGCGGATTCCTGGCTGCCCGCCGCGACCTTCTGGAGCACGTCCAGATTTCTGCGTATCAACGCTTCTCTTTTTTTCAGGTTGATTTTGTTGGAAATGTGTTTGCGCTTTCTTATTTTTTCGGTTTTCTGCGTTTTCGATGCCATTGATTCCTCTCCTAAGCAAAAAATTGACCATGGGGTCGGCGAATTCCCGTTCGGAAAGGCCCTCCCCCTCAGTCTTATCATCCCATAAGGTGCAAGCCGCGTATAACAATTTGGCGGCCCGATGTCACGCAAAACTTTCTTTGGGCCTGCGCAACGGTTCTTTCAAGCTTTGGATAGCGTCTCCGGCACGGCCCCTTCAGCCAACGGCAGAGCTCCTGCCAGGCCGTTGGGATGTATTGCAGAAACTCTCGCTTGCCTCTGGTGATTCCCAAAAATCCATAGGCACCCAGAATCTGAAGATTCCTGCACAGCCGCACCACCTCATAGGAAGCACAGAACTGGTGGTAGGAGCACCTCAGAAACTTGCCGGCTCCCGTCCAATAATAGTCAAGCAGGCGATTCTGCAACGATGTCGGGAGTGCAACGTAAGGGTCCAGCAACAGAGCCGCCAGGTCATACGCCGGCGGGCCGAAGCGCATTCCTTGAAAATCCAGAATCCATAGATCCTGGCGGTGAACCATCAGATTGCGACTTTGAAAATCGCGGTGCATCACCTGTGACTGGCCATGTATTCCGGCCTGCTCGGCGATGTTCTCAAAATCGCTGCGCAGATCCTCCGCTCCTATGTCCATGCCGAAGAAATTGTTGAGAAACGACTTCCTGAAGTACTCGAGTTCCCTGTGGTATACAAAGGGCGGCGTGTATCGATCGGTATCAAAACAGAAGGCTGCCTGAAAACCTCTGGGGGCCTCCCTGTGGAGCCTGACCAACAGCCTCACCGCATGCCGGTACAGGTGACCCACATCGGTGCAACCTCGCTTTACATGGCTTTGCAGGTGATAATCGCCGAGATCGTCCAGCAGGAAATGGCCGCGCTTGAGATCGGCCCAGAGAATTTGGGGAACGGGCAGGCGGCGCTTTCCAAGGTGTCTGCCGATAAAAAAATAGGAGTCGTTTTCATCCAGTCCTACGGCTTCCTTGCGGGGCGAGATGAGGCCGATGAAATGGGCGGAATGCTGCCGGATACGGTAGAATCCGCGGTCCGACGCGTCACCCCGAAGCGCCGTGATCTGGGCCTTCTCCGGCTTCAGCAGGCCCGCCTCGATACAGTTCTTGACCAGCCGCTCGATACAATTATCCCCGGGATCAACTGGTTTCATCGTCGGCTCTCGACCAGAATTGCGTTTTCATGGTCACCTGCGACGATCAGGCCGTCGGCGACGATGCAGTTGCGTATGCGACATTTTGGCCGCACTTCGACATTATCCCATAAAATGGTGTTCTCGAGCATGGCGCCGTGCATGATGCGGGCATCTTTGCCAACCACGACCATGCCCCTCAATTCGGCGTGCGGCGAGATGTCAGCCGTTGGATGCAAACGGAGGCTTTGCCCCGACTCCATGGGGGAAAAGACATCCCGCGGCAGCTCGATGAGCTCCTCATGCAGCCCCCGATACGCTTCCACAGAGCCTATTTCACGCCACCGCAGGCCGTTATCGAACAAGGCATGCGGCGGATGGCCGGACCGGATGAGCTCCTGGTAGAGGGGAATGATTTCATGCGGGACCCCGGCTTCAAGGCCGCTCAAAACCCCGGCGCTGAGGACATGAATCCCGGTGAACGCAAGGAGTTGCACACCGTCGCGCTGCTGGCGCAATTGCGCGGCTTCGCCGCCGAATCCCACAATGGCCTGGTCTTCTGCCGCGACATTATTGAACGCGGGAAAATCATGCAACAGCAGACTGACGGAATGATTCGACTGGACGTGTTGCGCATACAGACCGGCCAGATCTGCCGTGCACAAAATGTCCCCATTCACCACGACAAAGGGCTCGTCGGAAAAAAAATCAAGGGCATTGCGAATGCCCCCCGCCGTGCCGAGGAGCTCCCTTTCCACCCGCACCTCCACCGGCATGGGCCAGTCAGCCTCCTCGACCGCACCAACCAGTCTATCGGCAAGATGAAAGGCGTTGACCACGACGGCTTCGAAGCCGGATTCGTAGAGCCGCTCCACCCAATAGTTGAGGAGCGTCATGCCCATCACCGGAACCAAGGCTTTCGGCCTGACCCCAGTGAGCGGCCGCAATCGGGTCCCCAATCCTGCAGCAAGAATCATCGCACGCATGCCTGACTATTTGCCGCATTGAATCACAATTGACAAGAGCAAAGACGGATGGCGGCAGAAGGTCGTCGCATTTTTCGACGATGCAGGAGCTGCTCTCAACACGTTCCAGGGTCCCGGTCGACAAACTCCCGCTTCCTTGAACAGATGATCAGGCACACTTGACCCCGTGGGGGGGCGGGAGCAATGCCCAACCCTGGCGATTTCAATGCATTGGCTCCCCTCTTCCCGTGAGACGAGAGGAATGTTTCCTGGTCGCACAAGGTCCCGGAAAAAATACGACACTCATGGGCAGTTTCTTGGTATACGGATTTATCAGATTTTGCTATGTATTTACCCCAAGACAAGAAAAGGATGAGATTCGGAGCGATTTTTGCCACGGAAGCTTGGGAAGCCGTGGGCGCCACCGATCAGGAAGTGAACCCATGAACCAGGCAGAATGGCTCGACCGGGGTTCCTGGTCAAACGCAGACGCGGCGGTCAAGAGCGTTTTCTGCAAGTGCTTGAAGAGAATCACCTCGCTTAATCCTGGAGCAGTCCACATGCCGTTCCAATATGTCAACCGCAAGGGCCAGACTTACTATCTCCACCGGGGAACAACAAAGACCGGCAAACCCAAATACTACTTCTCGATGAAGATCAAGGGGGATCTGGTTGAATCGCTGCCAGATGGCTATGAAATCTACGAGGAACCGCTCAGAGCACAAGTCTTTCTTCAACGTTGTAAACCACGATCGATTACCGATGCCGAGAAGACGGCGGTGGAAACCGCCGTCAAAAGTATAAAAAGATCGAGACGCTATCTGGTTCAGGCCAGGGGCAAGACAATCACGGTTCACGAATCGGATCAGGATGTGGATGGACTCAAGGCGAGTTACGCGGATAGCTTCATTTTGATTTCCCCGTCCCGGCTGGAGGAAAGCATTATCCGATCGCTGAGCTACACGGCTGTTATGAGGTTCAGGCTGGTGGATGAGGAACGCCGGATTTTCTTGCCGGAGCGATACTGTTTTAAAGGGTCCATAGACGACTGGATCGGCATCGGGGCGGCAGACAGGTTGAACAAGCTGCTCGGAAGATTCGTCAAGACGCTCGGGACGGAGTCTTTTTTCGAATTGTATTGAGAGAATCCCGGCTTCCAGGACCTCGCCCCGGATTTTGTCCGCGCTTGCAGTCCGAATGGGAACCATCCGATTCAGGCCCATCCGCTAACATCCGACAGCCCATTAAAAGCGTCCTGTCTTCATCATGCAGCCTGCCCGGGGACTGCCCTTTCAAGACGGGCAGATGTCTATTTGGCCGTCTTGTCACCCCCCCCCCCCCCGCCCGTACAGGACATCCGAAGACGAGCGCTTGACACCCCCGGGTCCGCATGGTACAAGCCAAATCACACTTGGGCCGGCGTAGCTCAGGGGTAGAGCAGCTGATTCGTAATCAGCAGGTCGCGGGTTCGAATCCCATCGCCGGCTCCAATAAAATCGATGACTTAGGGGACTCTATGCAGTCCCTTTTTTGTTTCCTCGATTTTAGTCCCCACATAGTCCCCACTTTTTGAGAGCTAAAAAGCCGGGCCACACACGAACCCGGTCAACACCCGAAAACGGTACTTCGGAACCCATACAATATGGTATTGACAATGCCAGATAACATGCGATGTTTTTCGAAACCTGCTCACTCGCTACTCCTTCATCTTGAATTGTGGGGACAATCCAAATGGAGGTGTAACAGCAGGTTTATTTCAGGCCAAGCCAAACAACTCTGACCCCGCCCACAGGACGGGGACTTTTAAATTCAATTAAAAAATTATCCTGGAAGCGATACAATATCGGCTCCCTTGGAACGATGCACGACTCCGCGGAGAGCGGCAAGATTTCCTGGACAAAGAAAGTCATGGAGGACCAACTGACGGTGATGTCGTGCCGTTCGTTGGGTTGCAACATTGTCAAAAGATTGCGGGAGCGAAGCAGCGCCTCCTCGCAGCCCGAGAAATCCCCCTGTAACCTTTGTGGCAAGGGGAATGGGACCTATGATCCCACCCTCACCTATCCCGCTGCGGCAATCATGGTGACGCTGGTCCACAAAATGGTGCGGCGCGGAACTTTCGATCCTTTGAGAACCATCTGCGGGAGCGGAGGACAAGAGGTTACCGTCAACTTGAAGGGCATTTAAGAACAATCAAGGAGAGAGGTCATGGACTTTCTGCTGAACGAAGAACAAAGAATGGTTCAAGAACAGGCAAAGCGTTTTGCCGAAAACGAAATCCGTCCCATCATGGAAGAGGATGAGAAGGAACACCGGTTCAGACCCGAGATCGTTAAAAAAATGGGGGACCTGGGGTTCTTCGGCTGTTGCCTGCCGGAAGAATACGGTGGCAATGGCATGGGCTATGTGGAATCGGTGCTCATGACCGAACAGCTGGCCAGGGTTTCGCCGTCCTGGCGGCTGCCCTTCAATCTGCAAAATATCGGTCCAGCCGTTACGGTCAACCGGTTCGGGACGGAAGAGCAGAAGAAGAAATACATCCCTGGATGGGTATCGGGTGAAAAGCTCGGGTTTTTCGCCATCTCGGAACCAGACGCGGGTTCCGATGTGGCCGGTATGAAGCTCTCTGCCAGGGACGCCGGCGATCATTGGCTGTTAAACGGCCAGAAAATGTGGATCAGCAATGCACCCGTGGGCGATTACGGTCTGCTCTACGCCTGCACGGACCGGGAGAAGAAACACAAAGGACTGAGCTGCTTTGTGGTGGACCTGAAGAACACGCCGGGAATCACCACCTCGGCCATCGAAACCAAACTGGGACTGTTCTCGTCTCCCACCGGTGAGATCATCTGTGAAGATGCTCGAATTCCCAAGGATTCGCTCCTGGGAAAACCGGGCGACGGTTTCAAAATCTGCATGTGGATGCTTGGCAACACCCGCATCAGCTGTGCCGCCGGAGCACTGGGAGTGGGTGGAGCATGCGTGGAACTGGCCATCAAGTATGCCAACGAACGGACTCAGTTCGGGCAGCCGGTCTCCAAATTCCAGCTGATCCAGGGACAAATCGCGGATATGGTAGCGGAGCATCAGGCGGCGCAACTCCTGGTCTACCATGCCGCTTTCTTGAAAGATCGTGGTCTTCCCAACCAGCTTCAGACTTCGGTGGCCAAGTACTTTGCCTCCGAATCGGCAGTGAAGGCGGCCAACGAGGCTATGAAGATCTTTGGTTCCTATGGGTTTTCCACCGAATATCCCATTGCCCGTTTCTACCGGGACGTGAAATCCTACCAGATGGTGGAGGGCACAAGCAACGTTCAAAAGCTCATCATTGGCGGCATTGCCTGCGGGCATTCCCCCAACCGATGAAGATTCAGGCGTGTGACAGGATGGTGAGCTCCATACGTCCACAATATCATTAAAGTCCTTTGCCGAGCCGATTTGAGTTGACATCTGTCCCACGGAGATTGGCTCATGCTTTTCAAGGATTGCATCTGTTTCAGACTCGGTACGCCCAGGCGGAAGCTCACCCGTGCTTATCAGGACAGCCCGGCCTCGATCGGACTCACCCACGGGCAGTTCTTGATGCGGTTCGCGCTGTTTGAAGAGAATGGAGCGGTTTCGTGCGGACAATCCCTATGGCTGCTGGTGGGGCACAAAAGGAAACGACTGCAATTGACCCTACACTCGATAAGGTATAGAAAGGGACTCTCCGGGTTATAGCTGATCCTGAAGCAGTGCACTCAACCTTTTGGGACCGCAGTGCACCGGTGATAAGGGGCTCTGTATGGCTGGCTTACTGAAGCGGTAATGTGAATTCTGAGATCCACCTCTGCAGCGCGGCTGGATCATGGTTAGAGCAGGGATCAATGGTAAGAATGGCCCATATAATTTTTGCGCTTGCTCTGGTCGGCGGACTCCTGGGAGCGTGCACTCCACAGCGTGCCTACAACTACGAAGAAATCGTTGCCGAGTACGGCCCGCAGCCTGCCGCTGCGGCTCTCGCCGCACAGCCGCAATGCAAACCCGATGTGGCCCTCCTGGAACAGCCCATCGGGATGGCCGATGCGGTTCGCATCGCACTGCACAACAATCCCGATGTCGCAATGGCTGCCGCGCGCATTCGCCAATCGGAAACCATGATCGATGAGGCGAATGCAGCTTTCTGGCCGTCTCTTGGCATCTACACCGAATTTTTGGCGGGCGATGCACCGTCTGCCTATCTGTTCAAAAAAATAGACGAGCGGCAGTTGCCGCCCAATGCCGATTTTAACGATCCCGGATTTTTTCGCAACTTCGAGAGCGGAATCGCCGCCAGGTATAATCTCTATCGCGGCGGAAGAGACCTGCTCAGGAGAAGGATTGCCGAGACCGGCATGGAAATCAGTGAATTGGACAAGAGTGCGGTGGAAAACGCCCTGGTGGCATCGGTCATCCAGGCTTACTACTCGACTTTGGCAGCGAAGGATTTCAAGGAGATCGCCGCCGATTCAATCGATACGGTAAGCGCCCAGCTCAAAGATGTCACCGTAAAATACCAGGCGGGCGGCGCCTTAAAATCCGAGGTGCTGTCACTGCAGGTGCGTCTGGCGCAGGCCGAAGCGGAGCTGGTTCAGGCGCAAAACCACTATGATCTTGCTTTGGCCTCGCTGGCTAATCTTCTGGGGGGCGATGTCGATACCCCGATCAGGCTCACGGGGGAAGAGTGGCAGCCGCCTCAACTCCCCGTGGACTATGAGAGCGGCATGGAGCGGGCTTTGGGCATGCGGCCGGAGCTGCTGAAGGTCCGGCAGCAATTGATCGCTGCCAAGATGTCCCTGGACGAGACGCGGGGTGAATACCTGCCCCAGGTCGATCTGCAGGCAAAGACTTATTTCGATGACGCGGATTTAGCCTACGATGCCGACAGGGTGAACTGGACCGTGGGCGTTATTCTCAATTGGGATTTGTTTAGCGGCTTCAGTACCGGCGCCAGGCTCAATCGAGCGAGAGCCGTGCTGGACGAAATGCTGGCCGCCGACCGCAAGGCGACCCAATCCATTCAACTGGATGTAAAAACCGCCTACCTGCGGAAATCCGAAGCCGAGGCCAGGCTGGCGGTAACCCGGGCCAGTGTGGCTCAAGCTGAAGAGGCTCTGCGGCTGGTTCAGCGAGAATACGAAGGAGGTTCCGCCACCATCGTTCGCTACATGGACGTCGAACTGGCGCGCAACAGAGCCAGAATCCTCGATACTTCCGCGCGTTATGACGCGAGAAAAGCGCAGGCCGATATGGGTCGGGCGTTGGGCTATTTCGGCAGCCGCGGGTTTGCGGCAGCAGGACGATGATGGCTGAGGGGGAAATGCCAATGCCTGTGCAGATTGAATTACGCAAAACCATGCCGCTCATTGCGGCGGTTATACTCCTCGTTGCATTGATGCTTTATATGGCGGGAGTGTTCCGCACGGGAGTCATTCAACCCGGCCGGGTGGAGGCCGAACGACAGGAACCGCCTCCCGGGCGGACGGTGCGCGCCACTGTGGCGATGATCCCGCAGTATTATGAGGCAGTGGGCACGGTCCGCTCGGAGATGCAAGCGGCCATTTCAGCCCGGGTGAGCGGCCGAATCATTGCGGTTGCGGTGCGCCCCGGCGACATGGTGGAAGAAGGGGCCGCTCTGGTGCAAATCGACGACCGGGACCTCACGGCGCGGCTCGACCAGGCCTCCCAGGCTCTGCATGCGGTTGAAGCCGATAAACGACGCTTCGAGCAGGCTTTGATTGCCGCTCGGGCGGCCCATGCGGAAGCGCAGGCAAATTACCGCCGGATCAAGACCTATGCCGAGCAGGAGGCGGCCACCAGGCAGGATTTGGAGCGGGCGGAAGCGGGTTATCGGCAGGCCGCGGCTGGAGTGGAACAGGCCGGCAGTGCGGTTGCCGCCGCTGCGGCCGGGGTGGAGCGGGCAAGGAAGGTTTTGGAAGAGGCCCAAATCAACCTGGGCTATGCCAGGATTGTGGCCCCGCGCACCGGGCAGATCGCCCAGCGCCTGGTTGACCCCGGCGATTTGGCCACCCCGGGCAAGCCTTTGCTGATCCTGCAGTCGACCGATGTGCTCAGGCTGGAAGCGCATGTGCGCGAGGGTTTGATCGGCAAGCTGCTGCTCCAGTCAAAGTTGGCCGTATTCATAGACGCATTACAGGTCCGGCTGGAGGGTGTGGTGGAGGAAGTGGTCCCCTTGGGGGATGCGGCCAGTCGTACTTTCCTGGTGAAGGTGCGCCTGCCTGCTGCCGACGGCCTATATTCCGGCATGTTCGGCAGACTCTATGTTCCCATTGAGGAGCGCCGGGCCGTTCTGCTGCCGGCCGCAGCACTGCGCCGCATCGGGCAGCTCGATGTGGTGCGCGCGCAACTGGACGGTGTCTGGACGGATCTGTACGTCAAGGTCGGTCGGCGCATCGACGACTCGGTGGAGATCCTCTCGGGCCTTTCCGGAAACGAAACGGTCGCGCTGTGGATGCAAGCCGATGAATGATTGTCAGCCGCCTGCCAGACTGGGACTGATTGCCGGGATTGTCGAAAAGTTCCTCACTTCGCAGTTGTCTGTCATCCTGCTGGTGTTCGCCTTGTTTTTGGGTAGCGCCGCCATCATTGCCACGCCGCGCGAAGAAGATCCGCAGATCGTGGTCCCGCTCGCCGATGTGTTCGTTCAGTTTCCCGGCGCCAGCGCCGAAGAAGTGGAAAAGCTGGTGGCCACTCCCCTGGAAAGGCTGCTCTGGCAAATCGAAGGGGTGGAATACGTCTACTCCATGTCGCGGCGGGATATGGCTATCGTCACCGTGCGCTTTTTTGTCGGCCAGGACATGGTCCAATCGCTGGTGCGGCTGAATACCAAGATCAGTATGAATATCGATGCCGTGCCGCCCGGCGTGCGCGGTTGGGTGATCAAGCCGGTGGAGATCGATGATGTGCCGATTGTCAATCTGACCTTGTATTCGGACCGATATGACGATCACGAGCTGCACCGCATCGGTCAGGAGGTGTTGGCCAGGCTCGAAAGCATCGAAGATATCTCGAGAACCGGAATCGTCGGGGGGCGAACCAGAGAAATCAGGGTTGAGCTGGACCCGGAAAGGATGGCCGGCCTTCAGGTTTCGCCCCTTGAAGTGCAGCGCACTTTGCAGGGAGCCGATGTGTCCATCACGGCCGGGTCCTATGAACAGCTGGACAGACACATCACCGTCAGCTCGGATGCTTTCATCACCTCGGTGGAGGAGGTTGGAGCGCTGGTGGTTGGTGTTCATGACGGTCGCCCGGTGCAGGTGCGTGATGTGGCGCGCTTGATTGACGGGCCCGAAGAGGTGCGCAATTACTCGCGCATTGGATTTTCCCATCACGATTTGCGGGAGCGCAGCCAATCCTCCCCGGCCGCGGTTTTCCCCGCCGTCACTCTGGCATTGGCCAAAAAAAAGGGAACCAACGCCGTCGATGTGGCGCAGAATATACTGGATCGGCTGGAGGAGCTGCAGCGGACGGTCATCCCGGACGACGTGAGGGTTGAGGTGACCAGGAACTATGGTCGCACCGCCGATGCCAAAGTGGACGATCTGCTCTCTTCCCTGTTTTTTGCCATCATCACGGTGGTAGGGTTGATCGCCTTCACCATGGGTTGGCGGGAAGGTCTGGTGGTGGCCGTATCCGTGCCGGTCAGCTTCGCCCTTTCCCTGTTCGTGAACTACATGGTGGGCTACACCATCAACCGGGTGACTCTATTTGCACTGATTCTCTCCCTGGGACTGGTGGTCGACGACCCCGTCACCAACGTGGACAACATCCAGCGCCACATTCTGATGCGCAAGAAAAATCCGCATGATGCCACACTCTACGCAGTAAACGAGGTTTTGCCTCCGGTTATCATCTCCACCCTGGCCATCATCGTTTCCTTTGCTCCCATGTTTTTCATCACCGGCATGATGGGGCCGTATATGGCGCCCATGGCCATCAATGTGCCGCTGGCGGTGACCTTCTCCACCGTCGGGGCGCTCACCGTGGTCCCCTGGCTGGCGTATCACCTGCTGAAAAGATTCGGCAGTGAAGGGGAAGATCGGGATCGAGGGCGGGATGTCGTTCCCCAATGGGTGAAAAGCGGGTATCGGCGGATTCTTGAACCCTTCCTCGAGTCGCGCTTCCAACGGACTCTGCTGCTGACGGCAATAGTCGTGCTGCTGCTGGCTTCTGCCTCACTCGCCCTGCTGCGCCTGGTGCCGCTGAAAATGCTGCCGTTTGACAACAAGAGCGAATTCCAGATTGTCGTGGACATGCCGGAAGGAACCACACTGGAAGCCACCAATCGGGTAGTCACGGCCTTTGAAGCCTATCTTCGCCAGGTGCCCGAGGTAACCCACTTCGTATCCTATGTGGGGACCTCATCGCCCATCGATTTCAACGGTCTGGTACGCCATTACTATCTGCGGCAGGGACCCAACGTGGCCGATATCCGCATCAACCTGGCGGACAAGGAACGGCGCCGGCAGCAAAGCCACGAGATAGTGCTGCGCCTGCGCAACGATCTGGAGGAAATTGCGCGCAGGCAGCAGGCCACTATTCAAATCGTGGAGACGCCTCCCGGGCCGCCGGTACTGGCCACCATCGTGGCCGAGATCTACGGTGCGCCGGATAAGACCTATGCGGAGCTCATTGCGGCCGCTCAGCAGGTCAAACGCGTTATGGCCGAAGAGCCTGGTGTGACGGACATCGACGACACGGTGGAAACGCCAAGAAACAAGATCGACTTTCTCATCGACAAGCAAAAAGCCGCCGTGCACGGGGTCCATCCCGACCAGGTGGTTCAGACTCTACAGCTGGCATTGAGCGGTGTGTCGCCGAGCACCGTGCATCTGGCCGATGAGCGGCAGCCGCTGCTGGTCAGGCTGGTGCTGCCGCGGGAGGAGCGCTCCGGCATGGCCGAGCTTTCCCGGATTGTGGTGAAAACCCGGAGCGGTCACCTGATCTCCCTGGGAGAAATCGGCAACTTTGTGCAAATTTCCGAAGATCAGACGATATATCACAAGAATCTGGAAAGAGTGGTGTATGTCTATGGGGAAATGGCGGGACGGGCCCCGGCTGAGGCGATTCTCGACATGCAGGCACAGATTGCCGGGGAACCGCTGCCGGATGGCCTTCGCGCCCACTGGTCGGGAGAAGGGGAATGGCAGATCACGCTGCAGGTTTTCCGGGACCTGGGCATTGCCTTCGGCGTCGCCCTGCTCGGCATTTATCTGCTCCTCATCATCCAGACCGGGTCGTACCTGATACCCCTGGTGATCATGTCGGCCATTCCCCTGACCCTGATCGGCATCATGCCCGGATTCTGGCTGTTGAATCTAGTGGTGGGGGGCAAAATCGGCGGCTACCAGAGCCTGGTGTTCTTTACCGCCACCAGCATGATCGGAATGATAGCGCTGGGGGGAATTGTGGTGCGCAATTCGGTGGTATTGATTGAATTCATCGACGATGCGGTAGCCCAGGGACTGCCCTTCAAAGAGGCCATCCTGGAAAGCGGTGCGGTGCGGCTGCGCCCGATTCTGCTCACTGCGGCAACGACGGCGCTTGGCGCCTGGCCCATCACCCTCGACCCGATCTTTTCGGGGCTTGCCTGGGCGCTGATTTTCGGGCTCTTTGCCTCCACCCTGTTCACCCTGGTTGTTGTTCCCACCGTCTACTACATGATCTACGGCAGAAAGTACGCCTAACCGTTCACCACATTGTTGGTTAAGGAAAGGTCATCTTTGTGGGCCGTTTCTCTTTGGCCCATCATCTGCTCGCGCCGGATGAAATAGCGCAGTGCCGCGTAGATCAGCAGATTCACGGCAAAACCGCTGAGCGCCCCGAACTGTGCGAGTGATAAAAAAGGAAAACTTGAGTGACAAAAAGATGCACCAGGATGGATCGCTCGAACATACGGCAGCCGGCCAAACGCGACTTCCTCAACTGCCATATGCCGGCCCAGATGAATACGTTGCCGATCAGGGTCGATGCCGACCCGGCAACAGGTATCGTCAGCGACTTGACCGGGTCCCAAATAGGAATCCAAGCACCGTAAACATGGCCGCTGCTCCAAACACAACAAATCCGCCGACTAACAGGCGCCCAAACCAGGGATGAGATATGATTTGAACACAGCGCCTGTTCAGCCGGCGGCGAAGCTCGAACTACATCTGAAATCTGCCGCCGATGGCCGCACTTTCCCGGTCGTTGATGGTTTCCGTCATGATCTCATTGATATTTATTTCATCCTCCCGCAAGGGTCGTGAGCGTTGTAATGCGCGCATGGTCAAAGACAGGGTCATGAAAATCAGGTAGATCGGGGCGACGGTGGGTTGAAAAAATAGTCATTTCACCAGCGCATCGCGTCGGGGCGACTGCGGTCTTCACAGACCAGAAAATCCGGTCGCAAACATCCTTGACGCCCAGTCCCAAAGGCCCCGGCCCAAAAATCCCTGAATGGTTTCATCCTGCCTTCGGCCCTCTCCAGGGCGACCGCCGCCGCATTTTTTTCCAGGATGCCGACAGGCTCATAGGTCCATCCCCGCTTCAGCCTCTTCTCCTCGCGAGACAGGCAGGCCAGCGCGTAGCGGCCAAACAGAGGCGCAATCAGTCGCGTTTTCCAGCCGAATGTGTCGTAGATCTCTTCCAGCAGCTGACCCAGTTTTTTCTGCATCCGCTCGTTGCCGCGATACCATTTCTTCATGGCCCAGACCGCCCCTGCATAGGCTGACCGCAGGGGGGCCGCGTCCCATTCGTAGCGTTTCCGGATGCGGCCCTCGGGATGGCGACCATGCGCCCGCCACCCGGCCAGCATGGTCCGGATGAGGCGGTAGAGGCTCGGCCCGTTGCACGCGAAATCCCGGCGGAAGGCTTCGAGCAGAAACTGCTCCTCCATTCCATCACGAATATGCGGATGGCGGTAATTGAAGCGGTACTGCCCATGACTGTCTGCCGGAGGCATGGCGGATTCGGGCAGCAGGGTCCCCGCCTGCCGGTGTTGCTGGTGGAGCGGAGTGCCCGGGTTGGGGGTATAGAGCATGAATTGGTGAAATACGGTATCATGGCTTACGGCATAATCGATGGCGGCACCGATGTTGTCCGGTGTGTGTTCTTCCAGTCCAATGATGGTTGAACCGAGGACGCGGATCCCATTGGACTGCAGGGTCTCCACCAGGTCATGAGTGTTTATCCCGTTGAGCTTGCGGTAGCGGCTGTTTTCCCCCTCGAGTCCCATCCACACCCAGCCGATACCCAGCCCAAGGAGCTGCTCGATCGTATACGAGGCGATGACCCGGGCGGAGCTGAACACGTAAAGTGCCCAACTCTTTTCCGCCGCCTGCATCAATTCGAGCAGGCGCAGGGCACGCTGCCGGTGGAGCAGAAAATTCTCGTCCAGGACGAAAAAGGAATTCACGCCGAGCTTTTCTTCGATTTGACACATGACCGAGAAGAACTGGTCGCCTGTTTCGAAAAAATTGACGAAGTTTCCCTTGCCTCCAAAAAGGGCCGACGTGGAGCAGAAGTTGCAACCCACCGGGCACCCGACAGAAGGAATGAGGATGGCGGCCGTATGACCTTTCCTCTTTGGCAGATTGATGCCCATAATGCGCGCCCCAAACCCCGAGAGAACGGCTGGATGGCGGACCGGCTGCGTTTCGTCCTGGCCGAGGAATTTGCGCAACCAGGCGATGCCGTCCCCACGGACAATATGGTCGGCGTCGATGATCTGGTGCAGGTCTTCGCGCGCAGCGACGTGGCCCCCAACAACAATTGTCGCCTCCGGCCGCTCCCGGCGGATAATGGCACACATTGTCCCGACTTTTTCCACATTAGGTCCGATGGCGCCAATTCCAACGATGTCGTAAGGGGACTGGCGGATCTCGCGCGTGAAGGAATCGAGCGTGGGAAAGTCGAGGACCGTGCACGGGGCTTCGACATTTGCCTGCAGCATGAGCAGGCCGAAGGAACGGTGGAACATGCGCAGGGAAAATCCAGCCTGCAAACGTGTGACCTGGTTATGATACAGTTCCATGGGGTTAAGGCGCCGGCTTCCGAACTGGTCGTCGTGGGCAAACGGCCCAAAGACGCTGCTCAGGAGGATCCTGGCGTCTGTTCCCTTGGGATGACGGGCGATTGCGGTGCTATCCATACAATAGGCTCCTTTCGAGTGGGTTGATGCATGGGACGGGTCTTTGGTAACACCTAAACCGACGGGAAAGAAAGAAGGATTACAAGCTTTTACAATAGTTTTACAATGTTGGAGACAAACCCGTCAGGGGATAACGGCAATTGACATTGACAAAGCGAATTCCACCGGTGTAGCAATCATGAGCATGACACGCAGCGCAAGATGGTTCATCCACCCGATCCTGGTTTTTATTCTCTCCGTCGTAGCCCTGGCCGCGTCGCTGGTACTCTACATCTACTGGTACCTGAAAGTCAGCGCGGGGCTGCAGCGCATCGTCATGACCTACCAACTTGACCAGGAGCGGTTATTCGAGTTCAAGACCTGGGTGGTCATTCTGGTCCTTTCCATCCTGGTCGGGCTCATCGTCGTGGGGGTATTCATCATTTTTGCCTACTACCAGAAAACGTGGCGTCTTTATCGTCTGCAGCGCAACTTTATCGACAGCTTCACGCACGAACTGAAGACGCCCGTGGCTTCTCTGCGGCTCTACCTGGAAACCTTCAAACATCACGAACTGCCGCGTGATGATCAGATCCGGTACATCGATTTCATGCTCAACGACGTAGATCGTCTGCTCGATAACATCAACCGCATTCTCCAACTGGCCAGGATCGAGAGTGGGAGCTATCCCAGAGAATTCGTGCAAACCGATCTGGCGGCATTGATCGAGCGCTTCCGAGACAACAGTGCAGCCCTGTTCCCCAATGGCGTCGTCACCATCGACAATCCGGCACCGCGTCCATTCCCGTTCAACCTTAACGTGGAACTCTTCGACACCCTCCTCATGAATCTTTTCTCCAACGCCATGCGCTACAATGATTCGCCGCAGCCCCGCCTCAATATCCGCTTTGAGCCGCACCCCGAAGGGCTCGATATCCGCTTCGAGGACAATGGCATCGGGATCGAGCACAAGGAACTGGGCAAGATTTTCAAGAAGTATTACCGGGCGGGAAAATCCGACGACATGACGACGCGGGGAAGCGGCATCGGGCTCTACCTCGTCAAGCAGATCGCCCGGCTGCACAAGATTCGGATTTACGCGGAGAGCAACGGTCCGTCGAATGGATCTGTCTTCATCTTGCGTCTGCGTCCGCCCAAGGGAGTCGACTGGACCCGGCGGGTGGCCGCATGAAGAAGCCGGTGAACAAGCGCGTACTCGTGGTCGAGGATGACCGGCACATTGCCGAAGGATTGCGGCTCAACCTGGCACTCAAGGGCTATGAAGCGAAAATTGCTGCTAATGGCATCACCGCCCTTCAGCTTTGGAAGGAATGGAAACCGGATCTGATCGTCCTCGACATCATGCTGCCCCAAATCGATGGACTGAAGGTTCTGCGCAACATCCGACTGGAAGGTGAGATGCCGCCCATCCTCATTCTTTCTGCCCGGGGAGACCCGGAGCAGCGAGTTGAAGGGCTTGCCCTCGGCGCCGATGACTACCTGCCAAAGCCCTTCAACCTGGATGAATTTCTGCTGCGCGTGGAAAGGCTCCTGGCACGGGCGACAAGAGACGTGGGCGGGGAGCGTGCAGCGCCCGAGGGCACCTACGCCTTCGGCGGCAATCGGATCGATTTCGAGCGCTTCCGGGCGACCTGCCGCGAGGGGGAGATCAACCTGACCGAGCAGGAAGTGAAACTCCTCAAGCTGTTTGTCGCCCATCGGGGTAAGCCTCTAACACGGCGTGAAATCCTTGAGGTGGGTTGGGGATACACGGGAAATACACCCACCCGGACAGTGGATAACTTTGTGATGCGGTTTCGCAAGTACTTCGAGGAGAATCCCCGGGAACCGGTTTTTTTCAAGAGCCTGCGCTCCGTAGGCTACATTTTTGATCACGAAGACTAAGCCGCCGGTATTGCATTAAAGGTTTTCAGGCAATCTGCCGATCATCAAACCATGGCTTGCAAGATAATGTTTTGGTGTAGCCAAAATCATTTTCGTGAACAGTATAGTTGGACAACTCCATCCCGACTACCTGAAGAAACCCATCTAAGCAAGGTTTTAACCCCGCCAGGTCTCTGATTTTGAAAAGCACTATAACCCTCCTCTCAATAGCCACTAGCCAATACCTAAAAAATGGCTTCGAGTACGGCCTTAGGGAAGGCCTGGCTAGTCTGTGGATCGGGTGTTGACAACTTGTGACAGCCAGCGGAAAATGATCATCGGGATCGCCCTATCAGCTCATATGCTGTGGCGCATTTTACAGAACCGTGCAAACCGCTGAACAGCTCATTTGCCGTCTGATTTCAGAGCCTTCTCAAGCGGGTTAAGCATGTCGACCGATGATGTACTTGTTATGGGAAGGATGGTCCCCGGCTGCTCAAGGGACTGTCACAATGGAGAATTCCTATGTCTACAGGCGCTGCAGGCGCACCAACACATCGACTGCTGTGGCTGCAGGTGATGTGTTTGACGGTTTTGCTGATTGCGCTGGCGGTTTTGTCCCTGGAGGCAACCGAGCAAGCCGGAGAAATCCGGCTGAGCACGCAAGAAAAACGGTGGATTGCCGAACATGGTCCGGTGCGAGTGGGATTTCCTGGAGACTTTGCGCCGCTCTTTTTCACTGAAGGCGACGTCATCAAAGGTATCAATCCGGATCATCTTCGGCTGATAGGCGAACGTGCCGGAGTGACATTTGAGTTTGTCCGCATCCCCGCCCATCACCTGGATGACCATGTGCTGGAAGGCAAAATTGATATGTCCGTGGCCTTTGCGATTCCCGAACGGGAAGGCCATGTTCTGACCACCCTGCCGCTCATGGACATTGACGTTTTTGTGGTGGGCCGCAGCGATATGCCGCCGATCTACGGTCTTTCCGCCTTGCACAAAAAAAGAATGGCGGTGGTCAAGGGCATTCGAATATACACTCACCTATTGAAGGATTTTCCGGACATCGAAATCTATCCGACGGACACGCTCGAGGAAGCACTGGCTGCGGTGACGTCCGGGCAAGCCGATGCCACCATGGGCGCCATGGTCATGATGGGGCATCTGCTGCAGGACTATCCGACCCTGAAAATCCTTGGTTCCGCCGGTGTGTCTCGCCAATCTTATTTGTACATGGTGCGCAAAGATTTGCCCGAACTCGTCGGCATCATCAATAAAGACATTGCGGGAACGCCCAACGAAGAAGTCGATGCCATCATCCACAAGTGGTTTAAGGTACCGATTGAGACCAGAACGGACTGGTCGACCATCTTTCGCTGGGTTGCCGGCGTCAGCGCAGTTTTTGTCCTTATCCTCGCCCTGTCCCTTTACTGGAATAGGAAACTCCTGCGGGAGATCAGCGAGCGCAGAAGCATGGAAGAGGCCCTGAGAGAAAACGAAGAGCGTTTTCGTGTGACCTTTGACAAGGCTCCTGTGGGTGCAGCCATAGCGAGTGCAGATTTTCGACTGCAGAAGGTCAATGAGGAATTTTGCCGTTTTACCGGCTATTCGGCTGAGGAACTGGAGCAGTTGACCTGGGCCGACATCACCCATCCTGACGATATAACAGCGGATATGGAACAGGCAAAGCGCCTGGTGGCCGGAGAGATCGATCACTATACCATCGAGAAACGCTATCTGCGAAAAGACGGTCAAATCGTGTGGGGCAGCCTTTCCGTGCGTGCCGTCGAAAACCCTGATGGAACTTCATCCTATTACATTCCAATAGTGATCGACATCACCGGGCACAAACAGTCCAAGCTGCAGCTGGAAGAGAGTGAACTGCGCTTCAGGGAACTGTTTGACAACATGCGCTCCGGCGTTGCCATATACGATAGCCCGGACAACGGTCAAAGCTTTGTTTTCAAGGATCTGAACAGGGCCGGACTGGAGTACGGCCAAAAGAAAAAAGAGCAGGTTATCGGCAAAGACGTGCGCGAGATTTTTCCTGGTGTTGAGGCCCTGGGGCTATTGGAGGTATTCCGGCGGGTATGGAAAACGGGAAAGCCGGAACATCATCCGGCCGGCATCTATAAGGACGACCAGCTGGAGCTCTGGGTCGAAAACTACGTTTGCAAGCTGCCTTGTGAGGAACTGGTCGCGATTTATGAGGATAGCACCGCCCGGAAGAGGGCCGAAGAGGCACAGCAAAAGTTGGAAAGACAGTTGCTCCAGGCACACAAAATGGAAGCCATAGGTACGCTGGCGGGAGGAATAGCCCACGAATTCAACAACATACTGGGCATCATTTTGGGCAATGCTGAACTGGCCGCTGCGGATATTCCCGACTGGAACCCTGTCAGCATGAATATGGCCGAAATCAAATCCGCCAGCTTTCGCGCCAGGGATATTGTCCGGCAACTGCTGGCTTTCAGTCGCAAAGCGGAAGAAAATCGACGCTCCGTCGACTTGGCTTCGCTGCTGCAGGAAGCCGTCAGATTTTTGCGATCCTCCATCCCGACCAATATCGAAATCCGGCAGAATATATCTGAACAATGCCATGCGGTTGCGGCTGATCCGACACAAATCCATCAGGTTTTATTGAATCTCGGCACCAACGCACTCCACGCCATGGAAGAACATGGGGGAATCCTGCACTTCGCTCTTCAAAACTTTACCCTGCACGGAGACAACCGGGATTTCGCTGCAAGACTGCAGCCCGGCGAATACGTGATGCTCAAGGTGAGCGATAGCGGGCATGGCATCCCGGCCGACGTTGTGAACCGCATTTTTGAGCCCTATTTCACCACCAAGGAAATGGGCAAAGGAACGGGAATGGGTCTTGCCGTGGTGCATGGAATTGTTGAAAGCCACGGCGGCAGCATCCAGGTGGAGAGTCGTGCAGGCGCGGGCACAACCTTTACGATTTACCTTCCCGCGGCGCCAAAGGAATATGAATCGTTTGAAGAGACAACGCAGCAGGTCCCCACCGGATGCGAACGAATCCTTTTCGTGGACGATGAAGAATCGATAGCCGCCATAGGAAAATCGATACTGGAAAGACTCGGCTATGCCGTGCACATCGAGACCGATGCCAAAAAAGCATTGGAAGTTTTCGCCGCCGAGCCCGGGAAATTCGATTTGATCATAACGGACATGGCCATGCCCGGGTTGACGGGCGACCAGCTGATAAGCAAGGTGCTGCAGATTCGCCCCGCAATGAAAACCATCCTGTGTACCGGCTACAGCGAGAAAATCAATGAGGAAGCCGCTCATGCACTGGGAGCCCTTGAATATGCTCTGAAGCCACTCGATACGCAACAATTGGCAACGGTGGTGCGCAAGGCGCTGGAGGGCAATGGCTGAGCCCATTCTGCATATGCGCGATGCCCCCGGCACTCTTCCTTTCAGGCATGAGCCGCTCGCGTTTACCCCCGCATGATATTTTCGCGTTGATGACTGCTATACCGGTTAAGCATTAGATGTTTCATTGTTTGCAGGCCTTGTTGATGGGTTGCGCTTTGCTGCACCCATCCTACGGGATTGCTGCACTTGCCCGTAACCACTTTGATGTAGGATGGGTAGAGTCGCGCCCAAGCGTGACGAAACCCATCAGGATGTGATGAGGGACGCCCATGAAATTATGCTTTGCGTCTGGCGGGGCGGTATGTTCGAAGTGGCTTAGGGAACGGGGTCAAAAACGCAATCTAGCCGCCACTGAATCCTCGCGAGCAATAAAAAAAAGGACCCGACCGATTTGGCCAAGCCCCTTATTTTCTTTAAGTTTTTCTGGTAGCGGGGAGAGGATTTGAACCTCTGACCTTCGGGTTATGAGCCCGACGAGCTACCTGACTGCTCCACCCCGCGACAAGATGCCTAAAGGTACCTCAAACGCGGCTTCCCGTCAAGACGCTTTAAAATTTTTCTTGAGAAAGTTTCGATCTTTGTGTTGGCAGGGTGCCGGGTACCGGAATTTCATCGCGACACTACCGTTTCTAGGAAAATGATTTTGCCTTCCAGGCGGGCTGGGTTCAGGTACAAAACCCGGCAATCCGGCAGACGCTCTTGAATCAGAGGGAGCCTTTCGATGAGGGAACGCCTCGGCGTCTGCGGTCAAAGGCCGTCGCTTCGTCCAGGGCTCTGCCCAGGGCCTTGAAGATCGCTTCCAGGATGTGGTGCGTGTTGGCTCCGCACGGCACTTCAATGTGCAGGGTGATGCCGCCGTGCTGGCAGAAGGCACGCAAGAACTCCGGGACCAGCTGCGTTTCGAACTGCCCCACCCGCGAAGACATGGGAGGAGTGTGATAGACCAGAAAGGGTCGATTGGAGAGGTCGAGGGTTACCGCCGCGCGCGCTTCATCCATGGGCACTACGGCGTGTCCGTAGCGACGTATCCCCTGTCTTTCGCCGAGCGCCCGGGAAAGCGCCTGCCCGAGACAAATGCCGAGGTCTTCGACCGTATGATGGGCGTCCACTTCCAGATCGCCCTGTGCTTCCACATCCAGGTCAAACAAGCCGTGGGCCGCAAACAGCGTCAGCATATGATCGAGAAAAGGGACTCCGGTTGTGAGTCGGACCGATCCCTGTCCATCCAAATCCAGGGTCAACCGAATTTGAGTTTCCCTGGTCTCCCTGGTCACCCGCCCGCGTCTTGAATCCGCCATGAGAATGATATCCACTCCTGTTTAATGGGTTTGTGCCCGCCATAAAGTCCAGACGATCCAGGGGTTCTGCGAGGTCTCCGCCGCACCCCCTGCGGGGGAGAGGAAGCGCGCCCCGAGTACCCTGGGGCCATGTTTGGGTCAATGTCAGCCCGCAAGGGGGAAAGGCACTGAACGTTGTCGGTCAACCTCCCAGACCCCGTCGCAGGGTCACCACAAAATCCTGCACGTTGGTCAGGATGGTGCGGGCGGTCAAGGACCCGCGGTTCACCAGCTTGTTGGTGGCAAACTCGGACATATCCACGCTGTAAAAGTACACCGGCCTGATTGCCCCGCCCCCTGCCACTTTGTAGGACGGCGTCATATTGCCGGCAGCAATGCCGTGCAGCTGGGTGGCCAGCGCGAGCACCGTGGTCGCGCGGCGCACCAGCGAGCGCATGTCATCCTGGGCACGGTACACATCGGCAAGCACTTCCGGCATGGGCCCGTCATCGCGAATGGAGCCGGCCAACACGCAGGGGATCTGCCTGTCAATCAGCGCCCGCATGACTCCGTCCCGGATGAGGCCCTGGCGGCAGGCCGTTTCCATCGATCCGACCTGCCTGATGCGATTGAGGGCATCCAGGTGTTTGTAATGTCCCGCCTTGGCGTGCTGCTTGGAATACAGGTCCTGTCCGAGGGCCGTGCCATAGAGCGAGCCTTCCACGTCGTGGGTGGCCAGCGCATTGCCCGCCAGAATTGCGTGGACGTATCCTTCATGGATGATGTCCACAAAGGCGTTGCGCGCATCGTGATCGAACACGACGGCAGGTCCGAGCACCCACAGGATAAAACCGTTGTCGCGCTCGTATGCAAGCAGTTCGTAGAGTTCGTCGTAATCAATGGAAAACGCCGTTTCGCGCGTCGTATGCGTGCGGAATGCAAATTTTTCCATGACATGCCGAGGAAAAGCGAAGGCTCCCGTATGAACGAAGATTCCGTCTTCACCGTTTTCCCCGCGTCCGCACGCCACCAGCTCACCCACCCGCAGACGGCGAAATTCCTTGACACTCAGGGAGTCATCGGGCTCCAGCACAACAACGCAGTCCATGCGCGATTCCAGCGGCAGCCGCCATTGCCCTTTGGCTATCTGAAAGTATTCCGGAAAAATCGTGGTCGCGTGGTAGTTTTCCGGGGCAACCCCAGGCTGCACGACTTCTTTGAAGGTCACCAGAGGAGCATCGCGCAGAGGAGGATGGGCAAAGTCAGGGGGACTGAACTCAGGTAACACAAAGGCCATGAAAAAACCTCATCATCCGCCGCCTGCAAGGGTGGGACGGCGTAAAAGCTCGATTCGCCGGAAGCTCCGATCGCCGCTCACCGGGCATTTTGTTCCTGCTTGGTGACTTCCTTGTAGAAATAGACAAAGTAGGCCATGGCAGACCAGTATCCAAGGACCACCGAAGCCCACAGGAAAAAAACACCTATCCAGTCCAACACGAATCCGATCTTGGGAATGTACAAAAGCAGAAACAGCAGGCCCACCGTCTGCGAGATGAGCTTGTTTTTGCCCGTACGGCTGGCGTACAGAATGAGTCCCTGGCTGGCGGCAATGGAGCGCAGCCCGGTGATGGTGATTTCCCGGCCGATGATGAGAAACACCAGCCAGCCCTGCACCTTACCGGAGGCGATGAGCATGATCAGAACGGCGGAAGTCAGCAGCTTGTCGGCCAGCGGGTCCAGCAGCTTACCCACGGAGGTCACCAGGTTGTGGCGACGGGCCAGAATTCCATCGAGATAGTCGGTAATGGAGGCCAAAACGAACAGCAGAAAAGCAAAGTTGTAGGATTTTGCGGAAACCGGAGGATTAAGGAAGTAAAGGATCAGCGGTATGATGGCAATCCTGAGGTAAGTCAAGAGATTGGGTAAATTCAGGAAGTTCTGACGCGAAAAACCGCTCATCGATATTGCAACCCTTATCTGCCAGCCAAGTTACCAGTAACACTTGAAAACTCTGTTTTTATCAGGGTACGGACAATGCGTAGAAATCCAGGACCCTGCGAACGTATGTCTGGGTTTCACTGTAGGGAGGAATGCCCCCATGCTGCTGGACCGCTTCGGGGCCGGCGTTGTAGGCGGCGAGCGCCAGGGGGACGTTGTTCTTGAAGCGATTCAGCAGGGTCTTGAGGTAGCGGACTCCTCCGTCGATATTTTCCACCGGATCGAATGGATTGACCACTCCCAGATCTTTGGAGGTAGCGGGCATCAACTGCATCAATCCTACAGCTCCTTTGGGAGAAACGGCTACCGGATTGAAGGCCGATTCCGCCTTGATGACCGCCTTGACCAGCTTTTGATCCATGCCATGGCGCTTGCAGGCGCTGATGATGTGCTTGTCATAGGACGAATTCTTCCTCGAAGGCTTTATTCGCGGGAAAACGATCTTTTTGTTGGGACTGATTTTGATCCAGTTGGATCCCTTGGTAACGGTACAGTAGCGGGACCGGTCGATCTTCTCGAAGATTGGCTGGGTGGGGATATTGGTGAGATGCACCACGCCGTCCTTGTCGACATATTTGTAGAACTCTGCGCTAACGGTTGCCGCGAAAATCAATCCCAATACAAGCCAAGTCATCAAGAGTGCAGATGTGTGCCGAATCGCAACAGGCTTCATTGCCCCCCTCCCTTTTGGCTCCAGAGCGAACCTGTATCAAGCGGATGCCTTTTCTACCTTCTGCCAGTCCCGCAAAAACGCATCCAGCCCGGCTTGGGTGAGTGGATGCCGGGCCAGTTGCCCAATCACCTTGAAGGGGATGGTGGCAATATCCGCGCCCATTTTGGCCGCAGCCAAAACATGCAGCGGGTTGCGCACACTGGCCACGATAATCTCCGTTTCAAATAAATAATTGGCATAAATATCAACGATCTGTTCAACCAGATCCATGCCGTCATGGGCAATGTCATCCAGTCGGCCGACAAACGGGCTGACATAGCTCGCACCGGCTTTTGCCGCCAGCAGCGCCTGCAACGGCGAAAAAACCAGGGTGACGTTCGTCCTTATGCCTTCCTCGGCAAGCTGTTTGACCGCTTTCAGCCCGTCTGTGGTCATCGGAATCTTGACCACCACGTGGGCATCGATTGCCGCCAGTCTACGCGCCTCAACCACCATCCGTTCATGCTCCGTGCTCACCACCTCGGCATTGACGGGAGCATGCACCACATTGCAGATGGCCTTGATGTGCTGTTCAAAGCCTTCTCTGTTGCCGATTCCTTCCTTGGCGATCAGGGATGGATTCGTTGTGACTCCGTCCAGGATTCCAAGGCTATGAGCTTCCATTATTTCATCCAGGTTCGCGGTGTCAATGAAGAATTTCATTAGCTCCTCCTGTCTGAGCCGGCACAAAATCTCTACTGCCGTCCTTGATGTTTCAGCAAATATGCATCACGGCACGTGGCACTGCAAAAGTAGGTGGGTTTGCCGTCAATGTCGGCCTTTACACCCGTCTGTTTCAGAAAGTAAGCGCCGCAGTATGGATCCTGTATCAGATCGGTGTCGGCGCGGGGGGTATCGTCGCGTCGCTCCCCCGGTTGGAATAGCGACCCAGCAAACGATTTCACCAGCCGGTAAGCCAGATAGATGAGAAGAATGTAAAGAACCAGCCGAATCATTGGACCTCTATGCGCACCACTTGCTTGCCGCTCCCGCCCAGTCTTTCCACCAGCTGCACTACGCCAACATGCAGCACGGGGTGAAGCCAGCCCGGCTCGATTTCCTGCAGCGGCGCCAACACAAACAGGCGCTCATGCATTCTTGGGTGAGGGATGGTCAAATCGGGCAGTCGGATGATCTCATTGCCGTAAGCCAGGATATCCAGATCCAGGGTTCGGGGTCCCCAGCGCTCTGCGCGAATTCTTCCGAAATGGTTCTCAATTTCGGCGAGAACCTCCCACAGCGCCTGCGGCTCCAGGTCCGTCACACACTGCACCACCCCGTTAACGAACCATGGCTGGTCCTCGAAGCCCACCGGCTCCGTGCGATAAAAAGACGATACCCTGCGGATTTCGATGTCCGCATTTTGCCCCAACCGCCGCACCGCTTCACGGCATATCCGCAGCGAGTCTCCCTGGTTGCTGCCGAAGCCGATAAACACCACGCGCATGGTCTCAAAAGGACAATTTCCGGATGCGTTCAACCGCTTCCTCAATGCGCTCCCTGGAGACGGTCAGAGCCAGACGGATGTAGCCTTCCCCGGGCTCGCCGAATCCGCTGCCCGGCGTGGTCACGATACCGGCCTCTTTGAGCAGCAGAGATGAGAATTCTTTGGAACTGTACCCGGCGGGGACCGGGCACCACACATAAAAAGTGGCTTTGGGGCTCTGCGCCTCGATCCCGGCGCGGCGCAGACCCGCGATCAAGACATCGCGTCGTTCCTGATAGGTTTTCTGCATTTCGGCGACACAGCTCTGATCCCCTTCAATGGCCGCAATGCCCGCCCACTGAACGGCGTTAAAGGCGCCTGAATCGATGTTGCTCTTGATCTGTCCGAGGGCGTCGATCACCTGAGCATTGCCCACCGCGCTGCCTATGCGCCAGCCCGTCATGTTGTAAGTCTTGGAGAGCGAATGAAACTCAATGCCCACTTCTTTGGCGCCGGGAACTTCCAGGAAGCTCATTGGCCGATAGCCGTCAAAGGCCATCTCCGTGTAGGCCGCATCGTGGCACACGATCACATCGTATTGCTTGGCAAAATCCACGACCTTCCGGAAAAAGTCGCGCTCCGCCGTCGCCCCGGTTGGATTGTTGGGATAGTTGATAAACATCAATTTGGCGCGGCGGGCGACATCCGGAGCGATGGCCTGGAGATCCGGCAGAAAATGGTTTTCCCGCACAAGGGGCATAAAATGCGATTCTCCTCCGGCAAAAAGCACCGCCACATTGTACACGGGATAAGCCGGCGTCGGCACCAGCGCAAGGTCCCCCGGGTTGATGAGGGCCAGCGGAAGATGGGCGATGCCTTCCTTGGAGCCGATCAGGGTCAGCACCTCGTCGGCCGGATTCAATTCCACGCCGAACCTCGATTGGTACCAGTTGGCAATGCTCACCTTGAAATCGTTCATACCCGAGTAGGAAGGGTATTGATGATTGACGGGATCTTCGGCGGTCTGCTGGAGCTTCTCGATGATATGCCGGGGGGTTGGGAGGTCGGGATCTCCGACTCCGAGATTGATCACATCGACGCCGTTGCGCAGCAGCTCAGCTTTCAATCGATCGATCTCTTGAAACAGATAGGGAGGCAATCGCTTCAAACGGGTTGCTTTTTCAAATGCCATAGTGTTCTCCGAGACAGTCATCACGTTACCCTGGGTGCAGTCGGGCTGTTCCCGCCGACCCGCAATAAAAGTTATGCCGTTCTGATTCCCAACACATCGTGCATGTCGTACAGGCCGACGGGCTGCTTGACCACCCATTGAGCGGCATGCACCGCCCCTCGGGCGAAGTTGTCACGACTGTGTGCGCGATGCGTCAGTTCAATCCGTTCTCCCAGGGACGCAAACATGACCGTATGCTCGCCGACGATATCCCCACCCCTCAAAGTCTGGATTCCAATTTCGTCGCTTTTCCGTTCTCCGATCAGGCCGTGCCGAGCGAAAACGCCGGATTTGTCGAGATCCCTGCCGAGCGCATCGGCAATCACCTGAGCCAATTTCAACGCGGTGCCGCTGGGCGCGTCTTTTTTGAAACGGTGGTGCGACTCGACGATTTCCACATCGAAGTCGTCACCCAAAAGTGTCGCCACATCCGCAACCAACTTGAACAGTACGTTGACCCCGACGCTCATGTTGGGGGCCAATACGCAGGGGAAATTCTGCGCCAGGACCTGCGCCTCCTGCAGCTGTTCCGCGGAAAAACCCGTGGACCCGATCACCATGGCCTTGTGTGATGCGGCGGCTGCACGCATGTGCGCCAGAGAACTGGCAGCATTGGTGAAGTCGATGACGACATCCGCCCTGTCCAGCACCTGGAGGATGTTGCCTGTCACGGTTTGCCCGCATGGGGCTCCCCCTGTCACTTCGGAAAGATCTTTCCCGACCCCGGGATGATCCGGGTGTTCAAAACCGGCCACCAGCTCAATTGCTTCCGTCTCGCGAACCAGCTGGGCGATTCGCGAGCCCATCCTGCCCCCAATGCCGGCTACTGCCACACGCACCATGGTGCCCTCCTCTGCATGAAAGAATTGACCGGTTACAGCAGTCCATACTGCTGCAAATCCTTGCGCAGCCGCTCCCGATTGGTTTCCGACATGGGCACCAGCGGCAACCGAACTTCGTCGCTGGCGATCTTTTTCATCATGAGTAAAGCCGCTTTGACCGGAGCCGGATTGGTCTCGTAGAACAGGGCGTGGCACAAGGGAAGCAGCTTGTAGTAGAGTTTGCGGGCTTCACTGAATTTTTCCCCAAAGAACAGGTTGCACAGCTCGGCCATATCCCGCGGCACAATGTTGGATGAAACCGAGATGACCCCCTTCCCCCCCACGCAGAGAAGCGGGAAGGTCAGGAAATCCTCGCCGGAAAGGACGGCAAAATCGTCTCCACAGCGCGCCATAATATCGGTTATCTGTTTCATGGACCCGGAAGCCTCTTTCACACCCACAATATTGCTGATTTTGGCGAGTCGGGCGATGGTGTCCGGTTCCATGTTGACCGCGCTGCGTCCCGGGATGTTGTACAGAATAATCGGGATATCGACGGCCCGAGCCACCTTTTCAAAATGTCGATAGAGCCCTTCCTGAGTGGGCTTGTTGTAGTACGGGCAGATCATCAGTGCGCCGTCAGCCCCCGCGTCTTTGGCATGTTTGGTGAGGCGGATGGCTTCCTCGGTATTGTTGGAGCCCGTTCCCGCCACGACCGGCAAACGCTTGTTGACCTGCTCCACAGTGATCTCGATGACCCGTTCGTGCTCCTTGAAGGAAAGAGTCGCCGATTCACCGGTAGTTCCGCATGGCACGATGCCATGGGTTCCGTTGGCAATTTGGAATTCGATCAAGTCGCGCAGTCCCGACTCATCCAACTGCCCGTTCTTGAACGGTGTGACAATGGCTACCATGGCACCCTGGAACATAGCTTACCTCCCTATTCTCTCAGTGTCTCATCCCAAAGGTCTGCTTCATAAACGACTTTGGCGTCTCCTTCCAAATACACCTCCCTGAAGCGGATATCATTCCCCTGCCGCTCTCGAGTGAAATAAACAGTGAGTGTCTCGCCGCTTCGGGTGACCACCTCCACCGGGGATTCCACTTGATCCAGCGCCGCCCCAATCAGCGCTGCGGCAATGGATCCGGTTCCGCAGGCAAGGGTCTCGTCTTCGACTCCCCTCTCATAGGTGCGCACCGCCATGCGATGAACGGCTTCCACGGCTGCAAAGTTGACGTTGGCCCCGGCCGGCTGAAAACGCTGATGAAAGCGCAACGCCCGCCCCCAGGTGAACACCTGGGCGGCATCAAGCTGTCGCCTATCCGCCAGAAAATGCACCACATGAGGCACACCGGTATTAATGAAGTTCAAGCGGAACGGCTTTCCCTCCACATCCAGCGGAAAATTCAGCTCCAGCCCATGCGGCGGGGACACCTGGATCTTGACCCGCGCATCAACGATCTCCGCATGGATGATTCCCGCCACGGTGCGAAAGGCGATCCGCGGCTTGCGGACGATTCCCCGCAGGTACGCAAAGCGCGCCGCACAGCGGGCTCCATTGCCGCACATTTCCGCTGCACTGCCGTCCGCATTGTAGAACCTCCAGCAGAAATCCACCTGTGCATCCGGTTCGATAAAAATCAAACCATCGGCACCCACGGACAACTTCCTGCGGCAGGCGAGGCGCACCAGTGCCGGGGAATCAGCCGAGGAGAATCGCCCATCCATATTGTCAATGATGATGAAGTCATTACCGCTGCCGGTCATTTTGAAAAAACGTATGCGCCGGGGGGTGTCGTCTGTTGTCATATGCTTCTAATCATCTCCTTTGAGGGGCCAAGCGGGGCGCATCCGGGCGGTGCGACTCAATTCAACTCAAACAAACCCCGGAATTGCCTCTCCTTTGATCAAATCTTCCCATCTCTCCCGTTCTCGAATGGTATAAAACCGCTCCCCCTTCACCAGGATTTCCGCCGCTCGAGGCCTGGAATTGTAGTTGGAGCTCATACTGAACCCATACGCGCCGGCGCTCATGACCGCCAGGCAATCTCCCGCCTGCACCGGCGGGAGACCCCGGTCGCGCGCCAGAAAGTCGCTGGATTCGCAAATTGGGCCCACCACGTCGACCATCTGTGCTTCTTCTCCCATGGGGCGTACCGGTTGAATGTGGTGATAGGAGCCGTACAGGCTCGGACGGATAAGATCGTTCATGGCCGCATCCACAATCACAAAGTTCTTGCTCGGTGTTTGCTTGGTGTAGAGCACCCTGGTGAGCAGGACCCCGGCGTTGCCCACGATAACGCGGCCCGGTTCGAAAATCAAGGTACAGGGCAGCCCGTGCAGTTCCTGCAGGATGGCCCGGGCGTATTCCCTGGGATGCGGCGGAGCCTCCTGATCGTAGGTGATTCCCAACCCACCGCCAAGGTCCAGGTATTGGACAACGATTCCTTCGGCTTCCAGACGCTCCATGAGCATGCGCAATCGTCGCAATGCATCGACAAAGGGACTTATTTCGGTCAATTGGCTGCCGACATGGCAATCGATCCCTATGATTTCTACATTGCTCAGAGTTTTGGCTCGCCTATACTCTGTTATCGCCCCCTCGATATCAATACCAAATTTATTTTTTTTCATCCCGGTGGAAATGTACGGATGGGTCCTGGGATCGACATCCGGGTTCACGCGCAGCGCGATTCGCGCCTTACAGCCGAGATGTGAGGCCCGCTCGTTGATGGCTTCCAGTTCCTGGGGGGATTCTATGTTGAACAGCAGAATGTTCTCCCTCAGGGCATAATCAATCTCTTCACACGTTTTGCCCACACCCGAATAGACAATTCGATCGCCGGGGATGCCCGCCTTGCGCGCTCGAAACAGCTCGCCACCGGAAACGATGTCGACCCCGCCCCCGAGGGACCCAAACAGCTTTAAAATGGCAATGTTGGAGCTCGCTTTTACGGAAAAGCAGGTGAGATGGGGTACATCCCGAAAGGCTTCATCGAAAACCTTGAAGTGGTGGTGCAGCGTTGCATAACTGTAGACGTAGCAGGGTGTTCCCACCTGTTGGGCCAACTGGTCGAGAGGCAGATTTTCACAATAGAGTTCACCTTGTTTGTATTCAAAATGATGCATTTTCACCTCGATTCAAACAGATCAGAACGACGAATGCGTTTGTGCAGCAACCCCATGGCGCCCTTCTTTCACTCGATGGGAAGCCCCCCTCCGGGCGGAGTGAAGCTTGATTGCGCCGCAGCTGTGACATCCATTCACTGGAACTGGACGTTGCGTATCTCCTGCCACTTGGAAAGGAGCCCTTCCTGGTTGGGCGGTTCAATCCCGACGGCTGATACGGCATAAAAATAGACCCGGTTCGGCTGGACGGCGTGATCCACGTATGGCGGATTTTCAACGGGGTCTGCGGTCAGCCGGACAATGTCTTTGCCTTCCCGGCGGTACACATGATAGCCCTTGACTTGACCGTCACTGGGAGTCCAGTTGACTTCCAGGGCACCCTTTGCAGGAATTACCCAAACGGCTCCCGGCGGCGGCGCAGGCAGGGCTCCCGGGGCCTTTGCCCGGCGAACGGGCGACGGCTCGCTCAATATCGCAGTCCCTTCGAAAGAAAGAACCGAAAACGCCCGGTAATCATAGAGTTGATTGGAGGCGACCGCCGAATCGAAAAAGGTACTGCCCTTGACCGGAGCCGGAGAAATGCTCTCCCAGGCCCCTTCCTGGGAACGTCTCTGAACGTCGAACTGCAGCTCCTGAGCGATGGTCTGTTGCTCGACATTCTTGCGCGGAATCTTCCAATGCAATTGAATGCCCTGGTCCTGCTCGTTTGCTTTGAAATCGAGCGGCGGCTGAGGAGGCGGAAGCACTTTGGCTATGATTGGGTTCGACAGGGATAGGACCCGACCCTTGTCATCCTGGAATGCAATCTGGTAGCGGTAGGCATGCTCGCTCATGACCTGCGCATCGATCAAGGTCATCTTGTGATCTTGTGCAGCCGCCGCATCCGTGCGGGGCAACTCAAGCCGCTGCAAAACCTCCTGGGCCATGACCGGACATTCGAGGCAATTGCGCTTATCCCAGGGGACCTGAGCCCTGAGCACAGCCAGGCCATAAGCGTGGTCGTCGTCTGATTCCATGTCCAAGTGTGACAGCGACCAACTGAGCTCGACGCCGGTTGCGCGCACACGTGCTTCCAGGTTCTTGATTTCAGGCGGTGCCGCCGGCAATATCGGGCGCGGCGCACTCTTTTTTCCACAGCCTGAAACGAGCAGCGCTGCGGCGCATACTATGGTGAATGCGACAAAAACATTGCAAGGGATGGTCAATCTTGTCGTTACGTGCATGTATACAGTCCCTGATATGGCTTGCGAGAGGATATTTCAGATTTTGCCGTTGGTCTTGATGAACTTGCCGTCCAGCCGTTCCTGTTTCACCTGCAATACCTGCCGTGCCAGGCGGACGGCTTCTTCAACCCGCGAAGTAGCGGTTCCCCCGGCGGAGGTCCTCTGGTTGACGGCATTGGCAAGATCCAGCAGCGCAAACACATCGGGACCAAACGCCTTGTGGAAGCTCTTCAATTCATCCAAGGTGCAATCCTCCAGGTTCTTACAGTTCTGGATGCAGGTCTGCACAATTTGTCCCACCACGTGATGCGCTCGGCGAAACGGCACTCCCTTGTGCACCAGATAATCGGCCAAATCGGTTGCCAGAATAAAGCCCTGCCTGGCTTCCTCGACCATGCGCTCGCGCTTGAACTGAATTTCCGGCAGCAGTTTTGCCAACAGCCTCAACGTGTTCAGAACCGTATCGGCCGTATCGAAGACCGGCTCCTTGTCTTCCTGCAAATCACGATTGTAGGCAAGGGGAAGCGCCTTGGTGAGAGTCAGCAGCGACATGAGATTGCCGAAAACCCTGGCGCTCTTGCCACGCATCAACTCGGGCACGTCGGGATTCTTTTTCTGCGGCATTATACTTGATCCGGTGCAAAAGGCATCATTGATATCGATGAAAGCAAACTCCGAGGTCGACCACAGAATCAACTCCTCCGCCATGCGGCTGACGTGGGACATCAGTATGGCGGCGGCGGCATTGAATTCGATCAGGTAGTCTCGATCACTCACGGTATCGATGCTGTTTGCACTGATCTTTGGAAATCCAAGGTACTGGGCCGTCAATTCCCTGTTTATGGGAAAGGTCGTGCCGGCCAGCGCGGCACACCCCAAAGGCAGGACATTGGTGCGCCCATAACAATCGGCCATGCGCGCGTCGTCACGTTCGAACATTTCATAATAGGCCATGAGGTAGTGTGCGAGCAGGATCGGTTGAGCGTGTTGCAGATGGGTGTAGCCGGGCATGATGACGTCCAGGTTCTGCTCGGCGAGGAGCACCAGGGTTTTCTGAACATCGAGCAGCAGAGTGCGCGTCAGGCAGAGCACGTCGCGCAGGTACAGGCGCATGTCCAGGCACACCTGGTCGTTGCGGCTGCGCGCCGTATGCAGCTTGCCCCCCACTTCGCCGATTTTTTGGATCAAGCGCTGTTCGACGGCCATATGAATATCTTCCTGGGAAGATTCCAGCTGCAGTTTGCCGCGTTCGATCTCTCTTTGAATTTCCCCCAGATTTTCGATGATCAGCGATGCTTCGTCGTGGGTGATGATCTTGCACTCGGCAAGCATTCTGCAATGGGCTATGCTACCCTCGATGTCGTAGCGATAGAGCCTGCTGTCAAAGTGAATGGAAGCCGAATACTCTTCCACCAGCTTATTGGTTGGTTGATCGAAGCGTCCCTGCCAGAGCTTTTCCGCCATAATAAAGAATTCTCCTTTAACTGGTCACTTATCCGCGCACCAGGGATTCGATTCGCAGCCGAAGTCCCTGCAGTCGGATGAAACCCGTGGCGTCATTCTGCTGATAGACTTCGTCTTCCTCAAAGGTGGCAAAACTGGTTTGGTAGAGAGAGCGGTCGGATTTGCGGCCCGTCACCTGGCAGTTCCCCTTGTAAAGCTTCAGCCTGGCTGTACCGTAGACATTTTCCTGTGCCATATCCATCGTGCTCTGTAAGAGACGCATTTCCGGAGCATACCAGAAGCCGTTATAAACCATGCGCGCATATTGGGGAATGAGGCAATCGCGCAGGTGCATCACTTCCCGATCCATGGTGATGGATTCAACCGCCATGTGGGCCTTGCGCAGGATCGTTCCCCCCGGCGTCTCGTATACCCCTCGCGATTTCATCCCCACAAAGCGGCTCTCCACCATATCGACGCGCCCGATGCCGTGCGTTCCTCCCAGTTCGTTGAGTCGCTGCAGCAAATCTGCGGGAGTGAGACGTTCGCCGTTGACGGCTACGGGATCGCCGCGCTCGAATTCGATCTCGACCACCTCGGGCTGATCGGGGGCGTCCTGTGGTGCGACCGTTAGAGTGAACATCTTTGCTTCGGGTTCCAGCCAGGGATCCTCGAGGATCCCCCCTTCATAGCTTATGTGCAGCAGGTTTCTGTCGCTGCTGTAGGGCTTTTCCTGAGTCACCGGCACGGGGATGTTGTGCTTTCTGGCGAACTCGACCAGTGCCGTGCGCGACTTCAAATCCCATTCCCGCCACGGGGCGATGACCTTGATGCTCGGGTCCAGGGCCATATAAGTGAGCTCGAATCGGACCTGGTCGTTCCCTTTGCCGGTAGCACCATGGCTGACGGCATCGGCCCCTTCTTCCCGGGCGATTTCGATCTGTCGTTTGGCGATCAGTGGTCGGGCTATGGATGTTCCGAGCAGGTACTGTCCTTCATAGATGGCATTGGCACGAAAGGCCGGAAAAACGAAATCTCTGACAAACTCTTCCCTGAGGTCTTCAATGCGTGCCTTGACTGCTCCGGTGGCCTTTGCCTTGGCCTCCAGGCCGTCCAATTCTTCCCCCTGGCCAAGATCGGCGGCAAAGGCAATCACTTCGCATCCGTAGGTTTCGATGAGCCATTTCAAAATAATCGAGGTGTCAAGACCGCCGGAATAGGCCAATACTGCTTTGTGAATTCCCATGATTGAGTCGATCTCCTTTGAATCGGTCAGCTTGCTTCGCCAAGCAGCCAGTCGAGTAGAGCCATCTGCAGATGCATGCGGTTTTCCGCCTGATCGAAAACAACGGACTGCGGCCCGTCAATCACTTCATCGGTGATTTCGTCCCCGCGATGAGCCGGAAGGCAATGGAACACCATGGCATGGGGCGGTGCCGCAGCCAGCAGGTCCGCATTGATCTGGTAGGGCTGGAAAACTTGACGGCGCTCGGCGGCCTCCCGTTCCTGTCCCATGCTTGCCCACACATCGGTGTAGATTACATCCGCCGAAGCCACAGCCTGTCGGGGGTCATGAATGACCCGGATGCTGCTGTGCCCGGAAAACCGCTGCAAAACGTCCTCGTCCGGCAGGTATCCTGCGGGACAGGCCAGCACCAGATTGAATCCCAGAACACCGGCGGCATTGATCCATGAATGAGCCACGTTATTGCCGTCCCCAACCCACGCCACCTGCAGATTTTCAAGGCTCCCGCGCTTTTCCTTGACGGTCAGCAGGTCGCTTAGCACCTGGCAGGGATGGAACTGATCCGTCAGACCATTGATGATGGGGATAGTGGAAAATCGGGCCAGTTCTTCCACGTCTGCGTGGGCGAAGGTGCGGATGACCAGGCCATCCACGTAGCGAGACAGCACCCTGGATGTGTCCGCCAGGGTTTCATCGCGCGAAATCTGCGTCTCTTTCGGGGTCATGAAGATGCAGTCGCCTCCCAGCCGGTACATCGCTGATTCAAAAGAAACCCGGGTGCGTGTGGAGGGCTTAATAAAAATCAGCCCCAGTACCCGTCCGGGCAAGTTGCCGTTGAAGTGGTCACGGCGCTTTTGAAGCGACTTCTTCATCTGTTCGGCCTTGAGCAGCAGGGAGTGGATCTCGTCGGCGGAAAGATCCAAAATGGTCAAAAGATCCCGCTTCATGCCGTCTCCTCCTGAAAAACCTCGTCCAACACGCTCACCAGACGATCAATATCCCGACGTTCCACGATGAGGGGCGGAACCATGCGCAGGACCGTGTCGTGAGTACAATTGATGATCACTCCACGCTTCAGGCAGGCCTCGACAAATTGTTGCCCCGGCCTGTCAAGCTCCATGCCCACGATCAGACCTCTTCCCCGGACATCCTTGATCAACGACGCATGCCTGGATTGCAGATCAGCCAGGCACTGTTTCAGATAACCGCCGTTTTGCCGCACCCTTTTCAGAAAGTCGGGCTGTGAGATCAACTGCAGCACGCGCAACGCCACCGAAGTGACCAAGGGCGTGCCGCCGAAGGTGGTGGCGTGAGTCCCGGGGGCAAAGGCTTGGGCCACTTCGTCGGAGGCCAGCATGGCTCCCACGGGAAGGCCGTTGCCCAATGCTTTGGCAAGCGTCATGATATCGGGCGTGACGCCTTCCTGCTCGTAGGCAAACAAAGTGCCGGTTCGGCCCATGCCCACCTGCACTTCATCGAAGATGAGCAGCAGATCGTGCCGTTTGCACAGGACCTTCAAATCTGCCAGATAACCAGGCTTGGGAAGGTTGATGCCGCCCTCCCCCTGGATCGGCTCCACCAGCACGGCACAGGTGTGCTCGGTGAGGGCCGCCTGGACGGCGTCGACTGAATTGAAATCAACAAAGGTGAAGCCCTCGACCAGCGGTTCAAAGCCCTTGTGCACCTTTTCCTGTCCCGTGGCTGAAAGGGTTGCCAGTGTGCGCCCGTGAAAACTCCCCCTCATGCTGATGACATGAAATCGGCCGGGGCCGTGACGGTCCTGGCTGTATTTTCTAGCCAGTTTGATGGCCGCTTCATTGGCTTCAGCGCCGCTGTTGCCAAAGAACACCTTGTCGGCAAAGGAGAGTCGGGTGAGTTCTGCGGCCAGTTTCACCTGGGGCTCGGTAAAGAACAGGTTGGAGACGTGAATCAGCTGCTTGGCCTGGTCACACAAAACCTGAGCAATCTCCGGGTGACTGTGTCCCAGGTTGCAAACGGCGATGCCGGCGAGAAAATCCAGGTATTCTGTGCCGTTTTCATCCCACAATCGGCAGCCCTGTCCGCGCACAAACAGCACCGGCAGCCGTGCGTAGGTACTGCAGATATTCCTTTGGCATGATGATCGGATGTCGTCCATTAAAAAGTTTTCTACCTCTCTGATCTGATGTCCTCAATGCGTGACAATCTGGGTTCCAATACCCGCATCGGTAAAAATTTCAAGAAGAATTGCGTGCGGAACCCGGCCATCGATGATGTGCACCTTTTCAGCGCCTCCCTGTACCGCGTCTATGGCGCATTGCACCTTGGGTATCATACCCCCGCGCAGCACTTCGTCCTGTATGAGGTCAGCCGCTTCGGCAATGGTCAGGCTGGATATGAGTTCGCCCTGTGCGTCCATGACCCCCTGTACGTCGGTCATGAGGAGCAATTTTTTGGCCTGCAGGGCGCTGGCTATGCGTCCGGCAACCAGATCGGCGTTGATGTTGTACGTCTCCCCGTTCTCTCCAACCCCTACCGGGGCAATGATGGGAATCATGTCGCTGTTGCCGAGGGTACGCAGAATCTCGGTGTGGATTCGGTGTACTTCCCCCACCAGCCCGATGTCAATGATTTCCGGGGGTTGATCGTCACCCTGGTAGCGAAAAAGATGGAGCTTGCGCGCCTCGATCAGCTGTCCGTCTTTGCCGCTGAGCCCCACCGCCTTGCCGCCGTGGCGATTGATCAGGCTGACGATTTCTTTATTGATCTTGCCGGCCAGAACCATTTCGACAATGTCCATGGTGTCCGCATCGGTGACCCGCATGCCGGCGCGAAAGTCGCTTTTTTTTCCAATGCGCTCCAGCATCTTTCCTATCTGCGGCCCGCCGCCATGCACCACCACGGGATGCATGCCGATGTATTTCATGAGGACGATGTCCTGGGCGAAGCTTTCCTTCAATGCGTCGGCCACCATGGCATGGCCGCCGTACTTAATGACTACGGTCTTTTGATAAAAACGACGAATATAGGGAAGCGCTTCGACAAGAATTTCAGCCTTCTCTATCATGGTCCCCCTCGCCTTTGACTGGGCAGTGTTTGCTGTTCCTGCCACCTGTGTTAGAGGATGTAACGACTCAAATCTTCGTCTCTAATGATATCCTGCAGCACTTGGCGCACATATTCGCGTGTGATGGGGATCTTTTGCCCCTTCATTTGCGGCGCGTTGAAGGAAATGTCCGACAGCAGCTTTTCCACCACCGTATGCAGCCGCCGCGCTCCGATATTTTCCGTCCTGGAATTGACATGATAGGCAATGCCGGCAATTTCATCGATGGCGTCGTCGTTGAATTCAAGCTCCACTTCCTCCGTTTTCAGAAGCGCTCTGTACTGCACGATGAGAGCGTTTTCCGGTTCGGTAAGGATGCGAATGAAGTCCTCCTTATTGAGGGATTGCAGTTCCACCCGAATGGGAAACCTGCCCTGCAGTTCGGGGACCAGATCCGACGGCTTGGAAATGTGGAACGCTCCCGAAGCGATGAACAGAATGTGATCCGTCTTGACCATGCCGTATTTGGTGGTGACGGTGGAGCCCTCGACAATGGGCAGTAAGTCCCGCTGCACACCCTCGCGCGAAACATCGGGTCCTTTCCCTGCGGCATCACGCCCGGCGATTTTGTCAATTTCATCAAGAAAGATGATGCCCGAATGCTCCGCCCTTTCGATGGCCGTCTTCATCACCTTATCCATGTCAATGAGCCGCTGGGACTCTTCCTGAATGAGGATTTCACGAGCTTCGGGAATTTTCACTTTACGCCTCTTGGTGCGGCGCGGCATCATGGATCCGATCATTTCACGCAGGTTGTAGTCCATGTCATCCATGCCCGTTCCCGCAAAGATTTCAATATTTGGAAAGTTGCGGTCGGGAACTTCAATGTCCACATAACGGTCATCGAGAGCTCCTTTGTGCAGCAGCTTCCTGAGCTTTTCGCGCGTGCTGTCGGCCTGTGTCGCTTCTTCCCGGGCGGCTTCAATGGTAGCCGGTTCGGGAAGCGCCTGCTGATCGCGCGAATCTGTCTGGCGCTTGGGGGGCAGCAGAATATCGAGGAGCTTTTCCTCGGCAATCTCTTCGGCCTTTTTTTTGACCAGCTCCATCTCTTCGGATCGGACCATGTTGACCGCCAAATCGGTCAGGTCTCGAATCATCGACTCGACGTCCCGGCCGACATACCCCACTTCGGTGAATTTGCTCGCCTCAACCTTCAAAAAGGGCGATTGAGCGAGTCGCGCCAGGCGGCGGGCGATCTCCGTTTTGCCGACCCCGGTGGGTCCGATCATGATGATGTTCTTGGGGGTGATCTCGTCCCGCAGAGGTTCCGGTACCTGCTGCCTGCGCCAGCGATTACGCAGGGCTATGGCCACCATTCTCTTGGCTTCCTTCTGGCCGATGATGTATTTGTCGAGCTCGCTTACGATCTCCGCAGGCGTAAGAGGTTGTTGCATTGGGCTATAGCTCCTGGATGGTGAATTCACTGTTGGTGTAGATGCAGATGGATGCAGCAATCCGCATGGCCTCCTCGACAATCTGCCGGGCGGACAGCTGGGAGTGGGCCGCCAAAGCCCGTGCGGCAGCCAGGGCATAGGATCCGCCGGATCCCACCGCAGCAATGTGGTCATCGGGTTCGATCACATCCCCGCTGCCGCTCAAAATAAGGCAGTCGTTTCGATCCACGGCGATGAGCAGCGCCTCCAGGCGGCGCAGAGCCCTATCCATGCGCCAGTCCTTGGCCAGTTCGACGGCGGCACGCTTGAGGTTGCCGTTATATTGTTCCAGCTTTCCCTCCAGCCTTTCAAACAGGGTGAAGGCATCCGCCGTAGCACCTGCAAAGCCGGTGAGAATTTTATCGTGGTACATTTTGCGCACTTTTTTGGCCTGATGCTTGACCACGGTGTCGCCCAGCGTCACCTGACCGTCCCCCGCCATGACCACCTGGCCGTCCTTATGCATTGCAAGGATGGTAGTGCCGTGCATTTGTTTTTGTGTCATGATGAAACCTGTCTCCCAGAGTGTCTGCAATCCGCCCATACGCCCCGGCATCGATCCGCTTTATGGCCGTTTTCGGCTCCTCGGGTGCGCCGCATCGTAAATCTTCATGAGCTGGTCCATATGGACGTGTGTGTAGCGTTGTGTCGTGGAGAGCGCCGAGTGCCCGAGCATCTCCTGGATGGCCCGCAGATCCGCACCCGAATTGAGCAGGTGAGTCGCAAAGCTGTGCCGCAGCCCATGCGGGCTGAGGTGTTGCCAGAGGCCGCAGCGCTTGAGCTCGGCCTGGAGGATGCGATGCACCGAACGGGCGCTAAGCCTTCCCCCACGAGCGTTCCGAAAAAGCGCCGCGGTTCTCGCTCTCCCTTGCGGATACTGCTGCTGCAACACGGCAAGATATTCCTTCACGGCCTTCAATGCAGTTTTCCCAACCGGTACGATGCGCTCCTTGCTCCCCTTGCCAAGGACTCTCACCATGCCGTCGACATCCGCTAGGTCATGCTCGTTCAGGTTCACCATTTCACTCACCCGCACACCCGAGGAATACAAAAACTCAAACATCGCCCGGTTGCGCCATTTTCTCCAGCTAGCGGCGGGGCTCAGGCACATGCGGTGCAGGCCGTCCAGAAAATGGAACAGCTCATCGACCCCCAAAAAAGAAGGAATGCGCGCTTTGATTTTCGGGTGAGCGACCAGAGCCGCCGGATTGTCTTCGACTGTCCCTCGATCATTCAGAAACCGATAAAAGGAGCGCAGCGTGGAGAGCTTTCTCGCCTGGCTTGTCTTTTCCCTGCTCTTGTGCATCGAAGCGATAAAACCACGCAATAGATCCTGCGTGATATCGGTCATCAGTACCGGCCGCTTGCCGGTTCTTTCCCCGGCGTAGTGCTGCAGTTGCGCCAGATCGCCGGCATATGCCCGCAGGGTCTGAGCGCTCAAACCTCGCTCGTGTTCGAGATAAACCAAAAATGAGTCTGCCGATTGCTTTAAAGTGATTGAATTTTCCATCCGTCGCACGCCCTGAGCGATCCCCTCGCCTCACAATAATTTTCAAGAGAAACGAAATACTTAGCATAAGAGCCGAAAAAATCAATGAAAATTTGCAGAATATGGTGGGTTGCCCCGCGTGCCGCATGACTTGACCCACCGTGCCGTATGTCCGTGTGCAAAATGAGAGTTACCGGTCTTCAGGTGTTATTTGTGGTTGCGTTTGAATCAAGCCGGGTATAAGGATCGGCCTTGGACAAACAAGGGCAGACCCGGGCACTGAATTTATTCCTGTGGAAAAGCAAACCGGGCACCCTGCGATGATCATGGCACGGCATGCGGCACGACGGAAAGTGGTTGAGTGTCGAGCGAGACAGCAAACAGGTTGGTGAGATCATGGAAATACGCATTACCCGCAGCGCCAGGCGCAAGAAGACGGTGCAGGCACGCAACGTCAATGGGGTGCTTGAAATCCTTGCACCGGCGCACCTGTCCGACGAGCAATTGAAACCGCACATTGAACATTTGCAGAAGCGTTTGGTGCGGCGGGAAAAGGCCGCCACCCTGGACAATGAAGAACTGCTCGAGCGGGCCGAAACGTTGAATCAACTGTATTTTGACGGCCAACTGAAGTGGGAGTCCATCCGCTGGGTGAGTAATCAGGAGAAACGTCTCGGCAGCTGCACATACAACCGCGGCACCATTCGCATCTCGCACAGGATCGCCGCCATGCCGAGGTTCGTCCAGGACTACGTGTTGATCCATGAATTGTGCCATTTGCTGGAACCGAACCACAGCAGCAACTTCTGGCGACTGGTCAAACGCTATCCAAAAGCGGAGCGGGCAAGAGGCTATCTCATGGCAGTTGGGTTAGAAGCCATCGATGATGACTGACTTTGCTGCCGCAACAGCCGCTTGCGCACATATCTGAGCGTGAAAGCGGCCACTATGAGCACAATACCCGCAACGGGAACCAGCAGGTCCGAGGCATGAGCCCCGGGGTCAAGCACCGTCATTTTCGGGTAGTTCCTGTGGTACCTGGCCTCCACTCTCTTTCCCATGGGAAAGAGCTCAATGACCCGCAGGGCAGCGGCGCGGTCCCAGTGGTTGAAGTCGATGAACCGTATCGAGGTCCCCGTATATTCTTCCCCATTCACCGTGTACTTGTATTGTACTGATGGCCGATAGCTGAAACCGGTCCCGGTACGCACTTCAACTACTTCGGATGCGATGATCCATGCATCGGCGGTCCGCCATGACTTTGTGCTGTACGCCATGCAACCCAGAAATACCCCAAAGCTGAGAACCAGCAATCCGAGAAAACTCATCAGAATGGATATCACATTCAATAGCCTGACCACCATGCACCGTCTCTCTGTCGTTTCGGGTGTTCACATTAGGCTGCCGTATGCTCTCAATAAAAAACCGTTCTGGTTCTGTGACGCGGATGGATTTTCTTATAGTACGGCTGCTGTCCTCGATTCCACAATAGATAGTCAAGCTGCATGGGACTGATCTCCCGCCCCGCACGGGTCAGTTCGGCAACCATAAGTTCCACCGCATGCAGGGCACAAGCTCTCAGTTCCACTTCTTCTTTGGAACCACGCGGGATCAGCTGTGCCGCATCAATTCTCGCAGCCAGCTGCTCCGTGTACAGTAACAGTCCATCGACCCGCAGCACATGCGGGACCAGATTGTCTGCAAATAGGGTCAACCGCTGCAAATCGTTGAACCGCCCGGGCCCTTTACCCTCGAAGGCGATGGCGAGATCCGCGGCGGTGAGTTGCGCTCTTTTAAAGAACGGTACACGCAATTTATCATAGGACAGCACATCATTGAAGAACGGCATCTCTGTGAGCAGTTTGGTCAGCCTGGCGGCAGATCCCGCCGCAGCTTCGATGAGACGGATAAAGCTGCCGGCAAATCGATCCAGCAGGTACCTGCCCAGGTCATTGAGGGCTGACGCAAAAAGCCGCATCAGCTCGGCAACGGGCTCATTGCTCAAATCCTGCCCAAATATCCGGGCGCAATCTTCCGGGCTGAGCCGGACCAACTGTCGGGCCGACAGTGGACCGTGGTTCCGGTAAAACTCGGTGAGTGCCGTGGCTATGGTGAAGTAGCCGGATCGGTTTGGTTTTTTACGCAAATGCGGGAAATATCCCGAACCGAAATTGATGGCATCCAGGGTCACAAGGAACGCCACCGTATCATCCCCGAACCCAACGTAATGCGCCTCGGCATCCAAAGCGGGAAGCGCTGCCTGCTCCAGAGGCAGCGCTTGCACGTATGCCGCAACGGCGGGCCGGTTGATTGTTACCTGCTCCGCCCGCTCGGCAACCAGCCGGCATGCAGCGCGCACTTCAGCCAAGGGATCCGCTGCCGTCGCGCAGTTGCTCACAGTCCAAAAGTCCTCACCAAAAAGGCCGCCATTTGAGCTCGTGTGACCTCGTCATCCGGACAATACCGCAAGGGATTCTCTCCACATCCGGTGGTGATGCCTGCAAGGTAAAGCTGTTCAATCCAGCCGGCGGCCCAGTAATCCTTCGGGACGTCGGCAAATATCCCACCGGGCTCGGGGGGAGAATAGCCACCGGCATGTTTGGCGCGCAACAGAAAAACGGCCATTTCCGCCCGCGTCAGAGGCTGTTCAGGACAATATTGCAATGTATTCTCTCCGCATCCGGCCGTTATGCCGTCCTGAAAAAATTGTTCGATCCAGGCGGAGGCCCAGTAATCCGTCGGAACATCAACAAAGATGCCGACCGCCGGGGGCGGCAAAAACGCGTCCTCTTTGATGATCCGCTCGATAAATACAGCCATTTCGGCCCGTGTGACGAGATCTTCAGGACAGTAAAAACCGTTGCCGCAGCCCCTGGTGACGTTCGCAGCGCTCAATTTCTGAATGTGGTCGTAGGCCCAGTAGAACGAGCAGACATCCCCAAACCAGCCATGGAGCGTAATGTTTAATTCCTGTGCCAGAATGGAGTGGGAGCGCGCAGAGGGATGAATGGTATCCCAGAAGGCATAACCGGCCGGATCCGAACAGACGGTGCCACCTCCCATAAAGCTGCCGTCTCCGGTGTAACATGCAGTGATTACGTCGGTCAGACCAAGAGTTGCCCCATTGGATATGGCCTGCTCGAAAAGCTCAAAAGTATTGAAGCGAATGATATTGAGATCGGAAAAGGAATCGAGCATGTCATCCAGAGCGTGATTGAAAGATAGCGTGGCCGCCGTTACCACAGCGAACGTCCCGGGGCTGGCAGCCTCTTTCTGCACATAACGGGGGGTCCTCGCCAGGTTGGCCAGGTAAAGGACCAGGATATTGACCGCGCCTTCATCCCTGATACCCTGCAGGCCCTTTTCAATATCTCCCACAATTTCCTCGACCGCCGCCCCGACGATGGCTGCTTGATTGGCCGGATCGTCGAGTGCTTCGGGAACAACATCCAGCATGTCGTTTGACCCGATAAAGACAACATAGAGGGCGTCCTCATCAGGCTTTTCCGTAGTGCCCAAAGCAATTTGACTGCGAAACATCGCAACCTGGGAGAGAAAATTATAGGGAAGCTGATCCGGGAAGGAAGCTGTTTTAGCGCCCCCGACCGCGTAATTTGTGCCGCCATCTAGAACGGGCCTCAGGCTCAGACCAAGATTTGACGCCAGCAGATCGGCGTAATTGAGGCCGTTGCTGAAGCGCCCCTCATGATACGGCGCGGCCGGGATCAATTTACCGGTAGCAAAATACACGTTGCCGGAATCGGACAGGCTGTCGCCAAACACGATGATTCTACTGAAGGCGTGGGCGTGCAATGCGCTTACGGCAACGATAACCAGGGCAGCCGCAGTGCGAATCAACCATCTGGCGATCCCTTGCCTCGGTGTGACGGCACTCGGTCGCCCATTTCGCACCCTGAATCCTGTTGCAGGCATCTCGAACATCACTTCTCTCCTTGTATTCCAAACTCTCCAAAACAGTCGTGCAGACTTTCCGACTGGGGCCCTTGCAGCTTCAGGCTGAAATTTCGCAATCGGTCACGAACGGGGCAAAGGGGGTACACCTGCAAGCCGCATTCAGCAAGCGGCAGCAGCATACAAAAGTCGGATTGAAGAATCCAGCATATTACAGGGGGCCCGTGCGCTCTTCTCATTTTCCTCACCGCCGGTAAACCCGCAACCGAGCACCGCAGTGGTGCACCGTGAAGCGACGAAAGACACGCAAAGGGTCCTCCCTGATGGATTCAACCTCTGCAAAGCCCGGCGTCCTTTGCACCGGGTTTGCGGTTCATAAAAAGGTGCATGATGATCGGTCACCTCTCGATCAACCGCCTGGCACCGATCGGGGAATGCAGCTTCAATTGTACGCTTTCCCGAATCGACCATTGTCAACTATTTGCGTCACAACCTACGCCTCGCACATACTTGGCTTCATTGTCGTTGACATGGTCAAGCGTTGTTTCTATAAGCTAACTGGACAGCGTCAGGATGACCCCGAGGTGTGGCAATCGGAGCCATGCGGTTTGCACCGCAGTGCGGGCGGACGGCCGCTGCCACTTTATGTGACCTGAATTTGGCGCTTGATGTTGAACAGCCACCGGCATCATTGCGACCCGGCATGCAACCCCAAGGAAGCAACGGCCGACGCATGTCGAAATGGGTAACGACCTCACCTGAAAATGGGGGTCCAGGTATTGATCAAAGAAATTCTTCACAGCCCCATTGTCGTCTTCGGATGCGGCAATCCTCTTTTTGGGGATGATGGATTTGGCCCCAAGGTCATTGAAGCCCTGCAAAAAAACTATCCGTTGCCCCCATCTGTTTTAGCGGCAGATGTGGGAACCGGCATAGGCAGCTACCTGTTCGATCTGGCGCTGATCGAACCGAAACCCTCCTGCATTTTCATAGTTGATGCAGTGAGTCAGCCGGGCCGCGAACCGGGTGCACTGTTTGAATTGTCCATCGAAGATATGCCCCTGCCCAAGAAGACCGACTTTTCCCTGCATCAATTCCCTTCGGTCAATCTTCTGCTCGAGCTGCAGAATCTTGGCGGCGTTAAGATTCGCATTTTGGCGGTGCAGGTCAAGGAGATTCCCGAGAAGGTGCAACCGGGGCTTTCCCCTGCAGTAGAGAAACAAATCGAGGCTTGTTGTGAGTGGCTTCAAAAGCAGATCCTGGTAGAGATCGAGTCGATAGGTCAAGAGACAAATGCTGACGTCGGGTAGTCTGCACTTTGTCTACAGGCAGATGTTGCACAGTGCGCTGAATTTGGCTTCAACCATTACACTTTGTTGGTGAGGAGGTACTCATGGCGGAACAGCCCGTTGGGTCGATCATGGTCGTGGGAGGCGGCATAGCCGGCATTCAGGCCACCCTGGATCTGGCCGAGTCCGGATATTATGTCTACCTGATAGAAAAAAGCACCGGCATCGGCGGCGTGATGTCGCAACTCGATAAGACATTCCCGACCAACGACTGCGCCATGTGAATTCTCTCGCCCAAATTGGTCGAGTGCGGTCGGCACTTGAACGTTCAGCTGATGACCCTTTCCGAGTTGATCGATGTTTCCGGTGAAGCCGGCAATTTCACCGCCACGGTCAGACAGAAGCCGCGATACGTGGACATGGAAAAATGCATTGCGTGCGGCCAGTGCAGCGAGAAATGCCCCAAAAAGGTTGATGACGAATACAACATGGGCATCAACAAGAGGAAAGCGGCCTACATCAAGTACGGTCAGACGGTTCCCCTCAAGTACGCCATCGACGCACAACATTGCTTGTATCTCACGCGCGGCAAATGCCGGGCGTGCGAAAAATTTTGCCCGACCCACGCCATCAACTTCCATGACTCCGAGAAGATCTTCACTTTCAATGTCGGCTCCATCATTTTGGCAGCCGGTTATAAGCCGTTCGATCCGACTCCATATGATCATTTTGCTTACCAGCACGCCCCCGATGTGGTCACCGGCCTGCAATACGAGCGTATGCTGTCGGCCAGCGGGCCGTGTATGGGTCATCTGGTGAAGCCGTCCACCGGCAAGGAGCCGCAAAAGATCGCCTGGATCCAATGCGTCGGTTCGCGCGATCGCAGCCGCACCACTCACAGCTACTGCTCCAGTGTGTGCTGCATGTACGCCATTAAGCAAGCCTTGGTGACAGCCGAGCACACCGCGAACAAGGAGTTGCAGCAGACCATTTTTTACATGGACATCCGCAGCCACAACAAGGAATTCGAACGCTATTACGAAGACGCCAAAGGGAAAGGGATCCGTTTTGTTCGCGCCCGTCCGCACACCATCGAGGGAGGCAGGAACAACATCGGTGTGAACATCTCCTATTGCCTGGAAGATGGTCGAACTTTCATCGAAAACTTTGATCTGGCGGTCCTTTCCACCGGCATCGAGGCGTCCGAGGACGTCCGGATGCTGGCTGAAAAAATCGGATTCGCCTTGGATCAGCATGGGTTCGTCACGACCAGCAGCTTTGACCCGGTCACCAGCACCACACCGGGCATCTTCGTCACCGGAGCCATGCAGTCTCCCAAGGCCATTCCCCGCGCCGTAACGGAAGCTTCGGCGGCAGCGGCAGAAGCATCGCGCGCGCTGGTTTCCGCCAGGGGGACGCTCACCCGGCAAAAAACCTATCCCCCCGAACATGATGTGAGTGGTGAAAAGCCACGAGTAGGAGTCTTTGTCTGTTCGTGCGGCATCAATATTGCCAGTGTGGTTGACGTCAAGCAGGTGGTCGATTATGCGCACACCCTGCCCTACGTGGTCCACGTGGAAAACAATCTGTTTTCCTGTTCAACGGACGCCCAGGAACATTTCGTACACATCATCAAGAGCCACAAGCTCAACCGAATCGTGGTGGCAGCCTGCACACCGAGAACCCATGAACCACTGTTTCAGGACACGCTGCGGGAGGCCGGTTTGAATGCCTACCTGCTGGAGATGGCCAATATCCGCAATCACAATTCCTGGGTTCATCAGAAGGACCCGCAGCGCGCCACAGAGAAGGCCAAGGACCAGGTGCGCATGGCGGTGGCCAAGGTTTCGTTGAACTATCCGCTGAAAAATCTCGAAGTGAAGGTCAACCCGAAAGCGCTGGTGATCGGCGGCGGGGTGGCCGGCATGACCGCGGCGATCAGCCTTGCCGATCAGGGGCACGAGGTGGTGCTGCTGGAGCGGAGCGAGAGGCTTGGCGGCAACACCTGGCACATCAATGAAACCTGGAGGGGGACCCCGCTCAGGCCGCTGCTCGAAGACATGATCGCCCAGGTCGAGGGCCATCCGCGCATCACCGTCTACAAGAACGCGCAGATCAAGACCTGCATCGGCTCGGTGGGCAATTTTGTCAGCAAGGTCGAAATCGACGGCGAGATGCGCGCGGTCACTTACGGGGCTGCCGTCATCGCCACCGGGGCCAAAGAGCACAGGCCGACGGAATACCTCTACGGTCAGCACCCGAAGGTCATGACCCATCTCGATTTCGACGCCGAACTGAGGGACCATCCGGCGCAGGTGAAAACGGCGCAAAACGTGGTCTTCATCCAGTGCGTCGGCTCCCGCGAGCCGGAGCGACCTTACTGCAGCCGCGTCTGCTGCACCCACTCGGTGCAGAGCGCGTTGAAGCTGAAAGAGCTCAATCCGGACATGAACATTTATGTTCTGAACCGCGACGTGCGCACCTACGGTGAACGGGAGGACCTTTACGTGAAAGCGCGCGAGCGGGGCGTCATCTTCATCCGCTACGAGGTGGAGCGCAAACCGAAGGCGTCACAGAATGGCGGCGCACTTGCCGTGGACGTGTTCGATCCCATTTTGCAGCGCGACATCCAGCTCCCCGCCGACTATCTGGTGCTGGCGTCAGCCATCGTGCCGCACGACAACCACGAACTGGTGGAGCTTTACAAGTGCGGCCAGAACGAGGATGGTTTCCTCAATGAGGCCCATCCCAAGCTGCGCCCGGTGGACATGACGGTGGACGGCTTGTTCCTGGCGGGATTGTGCAACTACCCCAAGCCCATCGACGAGGCGGTGGGCCAGGCCAAGGCGGCGGCATCCCGGGCCAACGTGATCCTCTCCAAGACCACCATGGAGCTGGACGCCATCAAGTCCTTCGTCACGGAAAAATGCGACGGCTGCGCCCTTTGCCTGGATGTCTGCCCCTATCGGGCGATCAAGTTGGAGGAGTACCAGCGCGATGGGGCCACGCATAAGCGCATCGTGACCGACAGCGCCCTGTGCAAGGGCTGCGGCCTGTGCCAGGCGACCTGCCCGAAGGAAGGCGTCTATGTGCACGGGTTCACCCTGGGGCAACTGAAGGCCCAGGTGCACTCCGCCCTCGAGGCGATTTGAAGGACCTTTCACGACAAACCTTGTGGATCACACACTTATAACGATGAGGAGAGCAATCGATGTCTGACAACTTCGAACCTGTCATCGTAGGCTTCTTGTGCAACTGGTGCGCCTATGCCGGCGGCGACCTGGCCGGCGTCTCACGGCTGCAGTATCCTCCCAATATGCGCCCCATCCGGGTGATGTGCTCCGGCATGGTGCACCCGGACATTGTGGTCGAAGCGCTGACCCAGGGGGCGGACGGCGTTATCGTGATGGGCTGACACCTGGGTGAATGTCATTACCTGGATGGTAATAACAAAGCCCTGGCCCGCGCCGATGCCATCAAGATCGTTTTGGAAAATCTCGGAATCGATTCCGAGCGTTTCGCTATCCAATGGGTTTCCTCCGCCGAGGCGCCAAGATTCGCCGAGGTCGTGACGAATTTTACGCAAAAGATCCGGTCCCTGGGTGCCAATCCCATGCGCCCGGCCAAAGCCATGAGCGCTTAGACAGGCGGGAGGAAAGCGATGACCAAAACATTTTTCAATTTGATCCAGGAAGTCCAAAAACCTGGGCTGTGCCACCACTGCGGCGGCTGCGTAACGTTTTGCACGGCCATCAACTACGGCGCACTGGAACTGGATGAAAACGGCAGACCGCGTTTCAAGGACATGGAAAAGTGCATCGAGTGCGGCCTGTGCTACCTCATTTGTCCGGAAATCCATGAGCTTGATGAAGAACAGAAAAAAGTCGCCTCCTGGAGTGAACCGATCGGTAGAGTTCTGGAAACCAGGGTGGCGCGAGCACGCGCAGCGAACATCCGTGAAGTGGCTACAGACGGCGGCGTGGTGACGGCACTGCTGGTTCACCTGTTCGATTTGGGGTTCATCGATGGGGCTATCGTCACCCGCCAGACCGAACCGTTTCAGCGGGAACCGTGGCTCGCCCGGTCGCGGGAGGAAATCATCGAGGCCGCCGGGTTTCACTTTGACACCTCTGCCGGCATGCATCATTTCAGCGATCATTATTCGACCTATGTCCCTTCCATCCTGGAGCTCGGCCCCATGGCCAAATTTGGGCTGCATCGCGTGGCGTTTGTGGGCACGCCCTGCCAGATCAAGGCCCTGCGCAGAATGGAAGCACTCGGCGTGGTGCCCGCCCATGCCATCCGCTACCACTTCGGGCTTTTCTGTTCCGGCAACTTCGAGTTCGGCCCGGAACAGGCGGCACAGCTCGAGGAGATCGGCAACTTCAACTGGGACGATGTGCGCAAGATCAACATCAAGAGAAACCTCAAAATTCACCTGCAAGATGGCACAGTCAAGACCATTCCCCTGGACCGGCTGGCCTTCATGAAACGCTATGCCTGTCGCTACTGCGATGATTATTCGGGGGAATATGCCGACATTTCGTTCGGCGGCATTGGGGCGCCCCAAGGCTGGACCACGGTGATCATCCGTTCGCCGCTCGGCAGAGCCATCTACGCCAACGCCAAGGAAGAAGTCATCGACGAGTATCGCGACCCGGACGATCCCCACCATTCCAGACACGTCTTGAAAATGATCCTGGAATGGTCCGAACGAAAGAAAGATGAAGCGGAGCGAAACCGCGACGCACTGGTGAAAAAGGGAGTGACGGTAAAGTCGTGAGCGCTTCGTGTTCTGAAAGCTCCCCACGAATCGCGCCACGACGGGTCTGTATTCTGAATTCTGACTGCTGAATTCTGACTGCTGAATTCTGAATTCTCATACAATGGAGGTCGTCACATGACGGCAAAAATTGCAGAAGAGTGGCTCAACTCCTGTTCCGGCTGCGAAATAGCCATCGTCGACATGGGGCAGCGGCTGCTCGATATCCTCGACAAAGCGGAGTTTGTGCACATCCCGGTGCTGCTCGACCACAAGTACCTGGGACAGTTGGGAGACGGCCGGCACATTGAGATACCGGAGGCGGACGTTGGAATCATCAGCGGCGGCATTCGCAACGAAGAACATCTCGAAGTGGCCCAGGAGATGCGCTCCAAATGCCGGACTATCGCTGCCCTCGGCACCTGCGCCACGCATGGCGGCATCCCGGCTCTGACCAATGCCTACCACACGGACGCCGTGCTCGAGCGCTACTATTCGACGGAAACGACGGATAAGCCGGATCACTGGCCGGACGACGGAGTGCCTGCCTGCCTCGATGCCTGCTACGCTCTGGATGAAAAAATCAAAGTGGACATCTACCTGCCCGGCTGCCCGCCGCATCCCGACCATGTCTATGCGGCTCTGGCGGCTCTACTCGAAGGGACGACGCCGGTCCTGCCCGCCCGCAGCGTCTGTGACACCTGCCCGACGATGCGCGCGGGCAAGGGCCAGCTGAAACAGCTCAGGCGCTTTCTGCAGGCGCCTCATTATGGCTCGCCGCAGGAGCCTTTGGATAAGATGCGCTGCCTGCTGGAACAGGGTCTTCTGTGCATGGGGCCGGTCACACGGGCGGGCTGTGGCGGGGATAAGACGACGCCGCGCTGCATCGCGGCGCGAGTTCCGTGCCGCGGCTGTTACGGGCCGGTCAAACAGGATGGCAATCAACTCCTGGATATGCTCAATGCACTGGCATCGAACGGTATTGAAATCGGCTCACTGCCCGAGCACCCGTCGCTTCTCAGGTTTTCCGGAGCGCATCGGCTACTAAGGCCCGCGAGGCAAGGAAAGGAGTCCTGATACATGTCACAAACGATCACCATAGCTCCCATCACCCGCATCGAAGGGCACGCGTCCATTGCCATCCAACTGGACGACGCCGGCAATGTACAGGACAGCAAAGTGCATATCATGTCCCTGCGGGGTTTCGAAAAATTTGTGGAAGGCAAACCGGCCGAAGAGCTACCCCGGATCGTCAATCGCATCTGCGGCATTTGCCCCTGGCAGCATCATCTGGCCTCCAACAAGGCGGTCGATCGCTGCTTCGGCGTCACGCCGCCCCCTGCCGGACGCAAGCTGCGCGAGCTCATGCAAACCATCTCACATGCAGAAGACAAGCTGTTGCACTTTTTCTTTCTGGCGGCGGCCGATTTTGTCATCGGTCCGGACAGCGACTATGCGGTGCGCAATGTGATCGGCATCGCCAGGGCCAACCCGGAGCTGGCCAGAAAAGTGGTGCAGATGCGCTATATGGCGAAGATGATGCTGGAAAAGTTCGCCGGCAAGGCCATTCATCCGATAGCCGGAGTGGTCGGCGGTTTTTCCAAGCCTTTACTGGAAGCGGAACGTAAAGAATTTCTGGCCAAGATGCATCAACTGCTGGACTTTGCACTGTTCACCATCGACTTTGCCAAAACCGAGATATTTCCCAAGTACCTCGACACCATCACTTCCCTCGGGGCGATCAAGACCGGCTTCATCGGCACCGTCGACGACGACGGCGCACTCGATCTGTACGATGGCAAAATCCGCCTGATGAAGCCCGATATGAGCTTTATCGAATTTGATTCACAGGACTATGCCGACTACATCGGTGAGCACGTCGAACCCTATTCCTACGGCAAGCTGCCCTATGCGCGCTGCTGGAACGAGGGTTTTTCCCTGGACCTGGCCGAGCCCAGAGGCATTTATCGCTCCAACTGCCTGGCCCGGGTGAATGTGGCGGACAAAATGGCGACCCCGCGCGCGCAGGCGGAGCTGGAGGAATTCCGGGAAAAATTCGGCAGACCCGCCCAGGCGACCCTGCTCTATCACTGGGCGCGGCTGATCGAGGAAGTGTATGCCTGTGAGCACGCCATCGAACTGCTCGAGGACCCGGAAATTACCGACACCAACATTCGCGCCAAGGTCGAGCCCAAAGCCGGCCGTGGAGTCGGTTGCCTCGAGGCGCCGCGCGGCACCCTCATCCACGACTATGCGACGGATGAAAACGGCCTCATCACCCGCGCCAACATGATTGTGGGGACCACCCACAATCTTGGGCCCATCAACATGAGCGTCAACCAGGCCGCCCGATCTCTCATCAAGAACGGAGAGATCAGCGAGGGCACTCTCAACCGAATCGAGATGGCGGTACGTGCCTACGACCCGTGAATTTCCTGCGCCACTCATCGCCTGGACGGCGATCATGCAATTTCCATCGAAATCAAAGATTCCGGCGGCCGAGTCATCAGGAGCTGGTCGTAGCCCGGGGAACTGTGCGAGCATGCGTCGAACCCCTCATTCCGAGGCAGCAACTCCAGAAAACGGCAGGAATCCATGGAAGCTCGTGATGTCAGGATTCCTGCCTTCTCGGCCATGGCTGAGAAGCGTGCCGCGTCAACTTGCCGAGGACCTCCCGGCCTGCCGCCGGCAGCACACAAGACGGTATTGCCGGGCTAATAGACCCTCCTGGTTCCGTGGCGCTTGCCGAGAACTTCCAGGGTGTCGTTGACGACCATGAACGCCTCGGGATCGATACCATAGACGATATCTTTCATCCTCGGCAGCTCTGTCAACGTGGTGACGGTAAAAATGACATCACTGTCTTCGCCCGTGTATCCACCTTTCCCCTTCAGGTAAGTGACCCCACGGTTGATCCGGAACAGGATGTCGTCGGCAATTTTGTGAGATTCCTTGGACACGATGAGTAGAGCCTTGCGCCGGTTGAATCCGGTCAGTATCACATCGATCACCCGGCTGCTGGTGTACACAAAAATCAACGAGTGGAGAGCGAGCTCGATATTGAAATAGAGAGCTCCGGCAAGCAGCACCAGAGCATTGCTGGCCATAATGACGATCCCGGGGCGCAGGCCCCATCGTTTATTCGTGTATACCGCAAGAATATCCAAACCTCCTGCGGAGCCCAGAGAGCGGAGGATGACGCCCCCGCCGACCCCGCAGATGACTCCCGCAAACAGCGCCGCCAGCATGGGATCCTGAATATCCACTGCGGGAGGCCGGATCAGATTCGCCACCAGAGAGAAAAAGGCCATTCCAAAGATGGTGTACAACATGAACCTGCGACTTACGTGCAACCATCCGAGCAGGAGCAGAGGAATATTGGAAACAAAATAGACCAGTCCAACGTCAAGGGACGGGATCAAGTAGTGCACAATGAGCGATATACCGACCAAGCCACCACTCAGGAGCTTCTGAGGTACCAGCACGGAATTCATTCCGGTCACAAATATGATGGAACCGGCAATGATCAACCCGCAGTTAACTAATATGGAACGGATGGAAAAACCCTTGAACATTCTCTCAAAAGGCTTGTACAGCCTTACTGCACTCATTTTTATTTCTTTTTCCTTATGCCTGGCGGTTATTTTCGTTCAGTCCGAGAGCGCGCCTCAATTTCCTCCGAAACGGTCGGAGCGTACCATATAGATATAAATCGACGCATCGACAAGGGGCAAACGTAACCAACAGCGGGTACGATTGTGATTCTCATTCTTGTTCTCATTTGTTATAAATCCCCTGTTTTCGCCGATAGACTGCGCAATGAAAGCGAACCCTTACACTTTACGACATGGCCTTCAGGAGCCATCATGGCAATTCAATCGAGAAAATCGTCGTTTGTAGCTCGTGTGTCACTGGCCATCCTCCTGGTGCTCCTCAGTTGCCTGGCAGGCGCTTCCTTGCAGGCTCAGAACAGTGCTTTGCAGGAGCTCGCCGCTGCGGTAGCCGGGAAATTGATACCGCTTGAGCATCTTTCCCTCACCGAATGCCCGGACGGCATAAGCCGGTTGAGACCCGATCGTGTCGTGGTCCAGTACATCGAGAAAAAATTTTACCGCTGGCACGAATACGATGTTGTGGCGGCCAACGGTGGGGCTGGAGTTTGTATTGTGGTCGTTCAGCCGCGGCTCGGCCCTCTGTCAAGACAGGACGCGCAGATTCTGTTGAGCGCTTCCGAGACATGGAAAGAAACTGTTGCGGATCCCGACCGGATGATCACTCTGCCTCCCTCCGACCCCAGTTTAAACCTTCCTGCGGTAACTCCTCCAGTTTCGGACGAGAGGGTCAATCCGCCGTTGCAACCGGAAGCGGACGTCTTTCACAAACTGGAGGCAACTCCCGGGCCTCAAAAAAAAACCGCTGAGCGCTCCGCCGTTGAGCTCCTGAGCCTTGAAAACACGGTCAATTCCGACGAGCGCATGCGGGTTGACAACACCCAGATCTATCCGTTTAACACCGTGTGCTATGTCAGCTTTTCCAACCTGGGTTTGAGGTATCGAGGGACGGCGTTTCTGGTGTCCCCCTACGTGGCCCTCACCGCCGGACACAACGTCTACGATGCCGGCCTTTTCAGCTGGAGCTATGATTTTCTGCTGGCCCCGGGCCAGTACCAGGCGTATCCGGGAGGTACCGTGTACCGACCCTACGGGCAGACGTATGCCGCGGAATTGCACACCAACAACGCGTATCTGGCAGGTGGCGGGTTTGCCTACGACTACGGGGCGGTCATGTTTGATAAACCGTTCAGCTCCATATCGACCTTCATGCCGGTACAGTTCGACGCCACCCCCAACTGGATCAATGTGGTCGGATACCCTCTTCAGGTTCAAAGCGAATTCAACAGCCAGACCATGTGGCGATCTTCCAGCAGTGTGTATGATATCAGCGATCGCATCATTCGCTATACGGCGGACACCTCCGGCGGCAACAGCGGAGGCCCGGTTTATCTTGACAGCCGCCGGGTGGTGGCCATCCATACCTTCGGCGAAATCAACGTCAATGGCGGTACACGGTTGGTTGCCGCTAATCAGCACAACATCACCGAATGGATGCAATGGCATCCCGGGGGCACTTTCGTGGATGTCCCCCCTTCCTACTGGGCCTATGACTCCATAGAAAAATTATATCAGGCGGGAATCACCCAGGGCTGCGGCAACGATCGTTACTGTCCGGAAGATCTTGTAACCAGGGCGGAAATGGCGGTTTTTCTGCTGCGTGCCAAATATACCGGCAGCTATCAACCGCCCGAACCCAAAGGAATATTCGAAGACGTACCGACAAGCTTCTGGGCCTGCGGATGGATAGAGCAATCCTACTGGGACGGCATCACTCAGGGTTGCAATAGCGCTCCCCTCCTGTACTGCCCACTCAGCCCCGTATCGCGGGCGGAAATGGCGGTCCTGTTGCTGCGGGCAAAATATGGGGGCGGCTATCAACCGCCCGCACCGATGGACATTTTCACCGACGTGCCGGCAGATTATTGGGCGAGCCCCTGGATCGACGAAATATATCAGGAAAAGGTCACCACCGGTTGTTCGGCGTACCCGCTCAAGTATTGCCCGGAAGGTTCGGTTACCCGGGCGGAAATGGCAGCTTTTGTGGTACGCACCTTTGATTACTGAGCGGCCTATCCTTCCCGCAGAGGCTTTTAATTTGGTTGCGAGTTACGAAATTTGATCGGTGAACCTGAAGATGCAGCTCTTGAATTCATTGATCGTTATTGCAGAGCATTTTCAACCAGGCGGAAAACTTATCGAGAGCATCCAGGAGCTTGGCAACGGAAACGTCAATGATACCTACCTCGTGACTGTCGATGCGCCTCACGACGATCACTTCATCCTGCAGCGCATCAACACCCGCGTATTCCACCGACCCGAACTGGTCATGCAAAATATGCGCTGCGTTACCGAGCACGTTGAGCGAAGGATGGCCGCTGCGCCACTTGAAGCAGGAGGCTGCTGGCAACTGCCCCGCGTTCTGCGCACTCGCCACGGCCAGGATCTGTTGGTTGCCGAGGACGGTTCGTTCTGGCGTGCGCTCAGCTTCATCGGCGGCGCACTCGCTTTCGATACCGTGCAGCATGAACGACACGCACGCGAAGTAGGCCGGGCCCTCGGTACCTTCCACCACATGGTGCACGACCTGCCCCTGGACAAGCTTGCGGACACGCTGCCGGGCTTTCACATCACACCCCGCTACCTGCAGCACTACGACGACGTCCGGCGGGAAAAGCCACCTCGGGAATCCCGGGAAGTTGATTATTGTTCACAATTCGTGCGCCGGCAGAGGGGTGCGGCACATGTCCTCGAGCAAGCCAGGGCCGAGGGTAAACTCCAGTTGCGCCCGATTCACGGTGACCCCAAGGTCAACAATGTGATGATCGACAGCGACTCCGGACAAGCCGTCGGCATGGTGGATCTGGATACGGTCAAACCCGGCCTGATCCAGTACGACATCGGTGACTGTCTGCGCTCCTGCTGCAACCCTCTGGGAGAAGAGACCGAACAGTGGGAAAAGGTCTACTTCGACCTGGAGTTCTGCCGTGCCATCCTGCAAGGGTATTTTTCAATGGCAGACAAATTCCTTGCCGCCAGCGACTACCCATACATTTACCATGCAACGCGCATCATTGCCTTTGAGCTCGGTTTAAGATTTCTTACCGACTACCTGGAGGGCAACGTGTACTTCAAAGTCAACCACAGCGAACATAATCTTCACCGGGCCCTCGTTCAGTTTAAACTGTGCGCCAGTATCGGAATGCAGGCGGCAGCAATTCAGGCACTGATTCAGAACACGCGATGAAACAGAGCAGCTTTCACCTCCAGCCATTTGCGCGACCGGCTGTTGTGCCGCAGTTGCGCGTTTTGGGTGACATTGCCCGCCATGGGGACAGGATTATTTTGGACTACTTGATTCAGGGAAATGTGGATGGGCTTTCCATACCCGCGTCTTGCCGCCATCCGGAGCGCCGCGATCAGCTATGGCGGGACACCTGCCTGGAATTGTTCCTGGCCCGCGGCGATGCCCCCGCATACTGGGAATTCAACATGGCGCCGTCGGGTCATTGGAATGTCTACCGCTTCACCGACTATCGTCGAGGCATGCGGAACGAGCCACGCTTCACCGGACTCCCGTTCACGGTTCGAAAAATGAGCACGGGTCTGGCACTTTCACTGGATGTGGGCCTGCAAAAAATCGTCGACTGCCATCAACCGCTGAAAATAGGCATCAGCGCCGTCGTTAAGCAGGTGGACGGCGATATTTCTTATTGGGCTTTGAAGCATTGCGCCGCTCACCCCGATTTTCACCACCGCGAGGGCCATATCATCACCTTGTGACAGTGTCCCTGGAAAGGAGCATCTATGTCTGAAGGAGCCAAAGATTTTCTGAGAATTCTTTTGGCGGTGCTTTTACCTCCCCTTGGAGTGTTCCTCCAGGTGGGCATCGGAAAGCACTTCTGGATCAACATCATCCTGACCCTGTTCGGCTATCTGCCGGGCATCATCCATGCGGTGTGGGTGATCGCCAAGGTCGGGTAAAGCTCTCCCGCTGAGCTGAACGGTGAGCTCAGGCCGGCTGCCCGTGAGTCGGCGGACGGCGGCATCCGAACAAACCGCATCGGCCGTTGGCAGGAAACCTGTCAGCAGAGCGCAAAATCAGTGCTCTTTACCACCCCTGAAAGGTTCACGACAGGGTTGCCATCGTCAGCCGTCTCCACTCCGTCCGGCCAGGCGAATGTCGGCTGCATAGCCCTGAAATATTCAAGGGAATACGGGAGAAGTTTCAACGCAACTTTGCCGTTCACCCCGATCACCTGAGAGGTGAGTCCATAGTCGACTTCTCCCAGTTCGGTCCATACCATGTAGCGGGGAATTTCTCTGCCGCTGCCCTCCCTTCGCACCCGGGTGGCGATGTCGATCACATCGTAAAGATCGATGGGGTGGTGAACATTCCACTCGAGCTGCAACGGCAAGCCGGCAATGTAGAGGTGGTGGAATTCGATGCCGCCGGCGCGGCACTCATAAGCGAGCTGCTGAATACTTTCCGCCGTGTCATTGATCCCCCCCAGCAGAGGCGTGTTGCTGTAGACCGTGATTCCCTTGTTGCGTAAGGCGTTTGCTAAGTGCGCATGTTCCGGGCGAAATTCGCAGGGATGCAGAAACTGCGTCTCAATTTCCAGCCTGAGCGGATTGACGACACTCAGTTTGTTCAAATTGGCAAGCCTGTCGATGACGGCCGGGGTATATTTTTGCGGCGCATAATTGAATTTCAGACTTTTCAGGCGGACCGCATTCACGTGGTGAATGCCGCGCAGCTTTTCAATGATTGCAGCGATGTGATAAAGATTTTCCAGCGCGTCCTTGCGCGACGCGATGACCACGTCGGTTATTCTGGAATCATGCCCAATGTATTCGATTTCTGCAGAACCCGTTTGCGCGTCCAGTTCCACGCGAGTTTCGTGAAGTCTGCCCAGGACATCGGATGGCGTGGAGACGATGGAGCGCCTCAGCCGCTGATCCTGCAGCGCACCGGCCTGCAGTTGCCTCAGAGCTGCAAGATGCGAGTCCCTGTCGGCGGCGGGCCGCGCCGGCCTTGCCCCGAAAAACAGGCGTTCATCACCGATCTTTGCCATATATCTGGCATCGAGGGTTCCCTCGGCGTTGACCCGCACGATATCGAGGTCGTTGGCAACCGGTGCGAATGCTTTAAAATATTCCGGCGTATACGGCGTTCTGATCCATACAAAATTTTCGTTCTCCTTGTCCTTTTCAACCGCCCAGCCGCTGCTGTGCCAGTCCATCTTGCCGATGGGCGTAGCCGTGCAGATTCTGGGAATGACCCGGTCGGATAGATGCGCACGCAGGTAATTGGCGACCTGAACTCCTTTGGAAAGCGGTGTCCAATAGACACTGTTGCCGTGAATCGGGCTGCATGGAATATAAATGTAGTGGAGCTCGGCACCGGCGCCGCGCAATAAACCATACAATCTGGTCAATTCCGGACCTGCATCATTGCAGTCCCTCAAAAACGGGGTCTGCACATAGACGGCAATGCCGTTTCTTACCAGCTCTGAAATGATATCGAGGGACTGGGGTGAAACCTCATCGGGATGAATGAAGTGAGTGGCCACTTCGACGCGCTTCCCCCGTTGCTGGAGCTCCAGGTGCTTCTGTTTCAGGTAATTGAGCAGCGACGACCGCCCGGCGTAAAACAGTTGTGGATAGTAAGCGATGGAACGGGTTGCCAGCCGCAGGGTCTGTACATGGGGGATGTCCTTGAGCCCGTCGATGGCGGCGGCAAGGTTCCCTCGATTGAGAAAGGGGTCCCCGCCGGTGACCACAATTTCCTTGATGCTGGGGGAATTCCTCACATGTTCGACGGCCTTCGCCACGTCAGCGGCCGTCGGGTTGCTCTGATTGCGCGATTCCTTATGTTTCCTGAAGCAGAACCGGCAATAGACCGGACAGGTCATGTTAGTCAGAAAAATGACCCGGTTCTGGTACATCTGTTCCAGCAGTCCCTGGTGGAACTGGCCGATCCAGGTGTTCACATGGCCGACGGGATCCAGTTCCTCCACAAAGGGAAGGTACTGGTACGAGACGGCTCTGGAGACCCGCATCTGCCGGATGGTGTGTGCGGACAGACGCACGGGGTAGGTTTCGAGCACTTTTTGCAGGGGAGCTCGATCCTCCTCGGCCACGGCAATGTTGGTCAGGCTCTCCAGTTTCTTCACATCCCTGACCGTGTAAAATTTGTCCTGGGGCATTATTTTCTCCAGGAGGGCGACGAGCAGCATATGCGGCAGAGTCACGCCATTGACGGCGATCGGCTTGCTGCCGTTGCCGTTGGCCTGCTGCAGTTGTTCGATGAGGATCGTAAAAAAACGCTGCGGATCACCGGCACAGCCTGCCGCTTCAAGCAGCCGCATAAAGCGCGCTTCTCCACTGCCGCTTGCGACAATAGAATAAAATTCCTTGCCCACCAGCGATTCTTCCGCATAATGTTCGAGAAAATCAGTGAGGCCGTCACCAAGGGTTGCAAGGGAAACCTCTGAAGTCTCTCCCGAATTCTTGAAAGCCACCTTGTATATAGTCTGACCGAATTCCATCGCGAACTCCTTCGCCCCGCTTCAATGGAAGAAACCAGGACGCATGCAATCGATTTAGCTTATGATTCGCCGCGCCAAACCCGCCTTTTGTCATCCATGTGCGCCCGCCAGACAACCGCGTCGTGGCCCGCAATGCCCCATTAATACTAGAAGCGGCCCGGCGGCGTCAACCAGCGTCAGCCCAATCCCACCTGTAAAGTTCACAAAGCCGGCCCCCCGCCGCTGTCACCCCTCACCTTCGCCACCCCGCCCCAATGACGCCAAAAAGGCAGACATCACGAAATCGATTGGCACCCGTTGGAACACCATTGCTCGGCAATGCTCCCAGCGCAACTGCCCAGGTTCCGGGATTTGTCCTTGACTTTGGAAAAAACTTTCAGTAGAAATCAATATCGTTGCGTCAATAAACTAGTTTACTCGGATACTTATCAGTAAGCATCTGGATTTATTAAATTTTATGCAAAAATCATCCTGGCGCCCATGGGCACTGCTTGCTCCTTCCCTCACTGCAGTTTTCCTGCTGCTGCTGGTGCCGCTCTGCTTCATCGTGGTGTACAGCTTCTGGCTGCGGGCTCCGACAGGAGCCGACATTGCGGCTTTTCAGCTGGGCAATTACAAAAAATTCGCGGCCGACTTTTTTTATCCGTCGATTCTTCTCAGAACGATACGGGTGGCTTTCGAAACGGTTGTTCTTTGTCTTCTCATGGGATACATCCCGGCCTATTTCTTCTATCGCAGCAAAACCCGACACAAATCCGTGCTGCTGTTGCTCATCATGATTCCCTTCTGGATCAGCTTCATCATCAGGACCCTCAGCTGGATCAACATCCTGGGCGACACCGGCCTCATCAACCACGTGCTCGTCCGGGTCGGCATCATTTCCGAACCTCTCAACATGCTTTACAACGAAGGGGCTGTGCTGATGGGTCTGATCCAGTATCTGCTGCCGTTTATGATTCTCAATGTGTACGTGAGCCTGGAAGGAATTGACAAGAGTCTGCTGGAGGCGGCACGCAGTTTGGGCTGCACTGAATGGCAGGCCTTCAGGGAGGTCACCCTGCCCCTCAGTTTGCCCGGAGTCAGTGCCGGGTGTCTGCTGGTGTTCGTGCTGACCTCGGGGACGTATCTGCCGCCCATGATTCTGGGCGGACCGCGTAACGAAATGATCGCCAATTTGATTTTCAAGCGGGTCATCGGTACGCTGGACTGGCCGTTCGGTTCGGCCATCAGTGTGGTTTTGCTGACGCTGCTCATCATCATTATCTACACGTACAATCGCTATCTGGGAATCAACCAGATATTCAAAAGCCTGCAGTGAGCCTGAGACATGTTTAGAATTTCCGGCTGGTCGCTGATTCGACTGTATACCCTGCTCGTCTACATTTTCATGTTTGCGCCCATTGTGGCCGTGGTCATCCTGTCATTCAATCCGCAGCAATTCGGCTCGTTCCCCATGCAAGGCTTCAGCTTCCAGTGGTACCTGAAACTGGTCCAAAATGAGGCCATTCTGTCGGCGTTCAAGAACTCGCTGCTGCTCGGTTCTCTCACCGCCGTCACGGTGACGGCGGTGGCCATTCCAGCGGCCATGGCTTTTGTGCGCTATGATTTTCCCGGCAAGAACACGCTCAACACGCTCCTCCTGACCCCAATCATGATCCCCGAGGTGGTGCTCGGCGTCGCTCTGCTGCTGTTCATTCGCTGGCTGCAGCAGCCCAAAAGCTTTCTTTTGCTCCTCATGGGACACGTTGTGATCACTCTGCCCTACGTGCTGCTGGTCGTCCAGGCACGGCTCGTCGGCATCAAAAGGGTATACGAAGAAGCCGCCATGTCGCTCGGGGCCAACCCGCTGCAGACCTTCAAAGAAATCACCCTGCCGCTGCTCACGCCGGCCGTATTGGCGGGCATGTTGTTCTCCTTTACCATTTCCTTCGACGATGTGACGGCCACCCTCTTTTGGGCCACCGCACAAAACCAGACCGTACCGGTCAAAATATTCGGTATGCTGCGGAATTCCATCAGCCCCGAAATCAATGCACTGGGAACCGTCATGATCGTCCTGACCATTTCGACTCCGCTCATTGCCGGCTACCTGATTCGAAAGTTTGCCAGAGGAGGAACCATTAACTAAAACCCACTAAGGAGGAAATCATGAAGATTGACTGGAATGAGAAAATCGATGCGGCTCACGAGTGTCTCCACAAGGGCCGGCTGAGCAGGCGCAGTTTTGTCAAGTTTCTCACACTCGCCGGCGCATCCATCGGGCTGGTGGGCGGACCTTTCGGCAGGCTGACGCGCTCCGCCCGGGCTGAAACCAAGAGCATCCGTTTTGACGGGTGGGGCGGAACCACCTCCGAGGCTTTCAGGAAATATGCCTTCGAGCCGTTCACCAAAGCGACCGGCATCAAGGTGGTCGACGGCGAATTCGGCGATATGGACACCTATTTGACCCGGGTCAAAGCTTCCTTTCCGCCGGGAGGAGAGTTCAATCTGGCTCATTTGAGCGGCGTTTTCGATTATGCGCGCTACGTGGACCTCGGATATGCTACGCAGCTTGACGAGAGCAAAATCCCCAACCTGCAAAACGTGATGGCGGCTATGACCGCCCCGTACCGGGCAATAACCGATGGCAAGCTGTCGGCGGTGCCCTACGATTTGGGACAAACAGGGATTGCCTACAATACCAAGCATATTCCCAAGGAAAAGGCTGACGAGCTTGGAGCCGGGTTGCTCTGGGACAAGGAGCTTGACAAGAAGCTGGGCAGCTGGGGCGATTGGCGCACCAACATCTGGTATGGGGCCCTCTACACCAACCAGAATCCCAACGATATAGAGGACATGGATGCCGTATGGGATGCTCTGAAGGCGCAGCAGGGAATGATCAAGAAATATTGGGGCTCCGGTGCTGAACTCATGAGCCTGCTGGCCAATGAAGAAATTTACGCCACGGTGGCATGGTCCGGCCGGGTGGCGCATCTGCAGGAACAGGGGCACCCAATCGGTTTTCTGGCTCCCGAGAACTGTTATTCCTGGCAGGAATGCATTTTTGTCCTCAAAGGAACCGATCTGAGGGCAGCTGAAAAGCTGCTCAATTTCATGTTGGAACCAAGCGCCGCGATAGCCGTGGCCGAAGGCCAGAAATATCCGCCCAGCCTCGATCCCACCAAGGTTCCTATGCCCGAATCCATCCAGAAGCTGCCGGCATTCGATCCCACCGGCAAACTCGAAGGTTATCTGTTTGCCGATCCGGTATACTGGAACGGCCATCAGCTGGAATGGTCGGAAAAATGGGACCGGGTCAAATCCGGAGCATAGCGGGCAGTCAGGCGTGCACACGAAATCGAGGGGGTTGAGTGTTCTCTTTCCCTTTGGAAGCTGACCGTTAGCCATACACGGCCCCGCAGCACGCGGGGCACACTCCCTCTTCCGCGCGCGGGGGAACCCGGTCGGGGTGAGGAGGGGGGCCGCAGGCCTCGTTGCAGCAGTCTGCGTGCTGCACGATCCGCGCTAGACACGCAACACAGGAGAAATAGACCCACGTGAATCAGGAACCGAATCACCCAATGGTGCAATTCAAGGGAGTGGTCAAGCGTTTCGACAAGCTGGTGGCGGTCGAGAAAATGGATCTCGATATCGCCAGGGGATCGTTTGTCACGCTGCTTGGACCCTCCGGCTGCGGCAAGACCACGCTGCTGCGCATGGTCGCAGGCCTGGAACAACCCACCGAGGGTGATATCTTCATTAAGGGCAGACGGATCAATGACGTACCCATCCACAAGCGCAACCTGGGAATGATCTTCCAAAATTATGCACTCTTTCCCCACAAAACGATTTTTGACAATGTCGCCTTCGGACTCAAGTACCGCAAGGTTGCCAAAAGCGAAGTCAAGGCACGGGTCGAGGGGGCACTCGAACTGGTCCGTCTGCCGGGTTACGGCAATCGCAAGCCCGCCCAGCTGTCCGGCGGTCAGCAGCAGAGGGTGGCCCTTGCCCGGGCGATTGTCATCCAACCCGATGTGCTCCTGATGGATGAACCGTTGTCGGCTCTGGACGAAAATCTGCGCGAGGAGATGCGCCGCGAAATCGACAATCTTCAGCAGATGCTCGGTGTCACCACCCTGTTCGTCACCCACGACCAGCGCGAGGCCCTCTCCATGTCGGATAAAATCGTCGTCATGAAAGACGGCCGCAAGCAGCAGGAAGGAAGCCCGGAAGAAGTTTACAACGAATCGGCCAATCACTTCGTGGCGGACTTTCTCGGCCATTCAAATTTCCTCAACGGTACCGTGATCGGAGCCGAAGGAGATGCGACGCGGGTCAGGCTGGAAAACGGCGGTGAACTACTGGCCGCATCATCGCAGCAATGGTTCCCGGGCGACAAGGTGGAAGCAGTAGTACGGGCTCAGAAGTTTCAGATTCTTTCCGATCTGGAGGTCCCTGCCTCCCGGGACATGAACTCGTTTCCCGGCCGCATCATCGAGCGCAGTTATATGGGGGGCGAAGTCAGCTATTTTGTGGAACAGCGGGACAAGACCGTGATACACGCCATGAGTATGGTGCGAACGCGCCCTTTCAGGCGTGGAGAAGACGTCGTACTGGTGGTGGCTGCCAGACACTGCCGGCTGCTGCCAAAAACCTAGGCGCCGGTTTAAGTCTGTGGCTGGAGCCAACTTCCTTCCCGCTAAACTGCACTGCCCCGGTTCTTTTCCTGCGCCCTCACGGACGCGCAACCACCAGGACGGCACTGATGGGCAGATGATCGGACGCTACGCGGCTCATTGGGGTGACATGAATCTTCACTTCAGTCACTGCCGCCCTCGGCCTCACCCAGATGCGATCCAGCGGAAGCAACGGAAAACACGAAGGAAAGGTCAGCCTCACGGGCGGCCTGCCGAAATGCCTGTTCAACCAGGCGATGGGCCGGCTGAACGGATACCATTCATTGAAGTCGCCCATCACAACCTGCATCTCACCTCCATTCACATCCAACAGACCTTGCAACTGGCGGAATTGGCGGTTACGTTCGCGGATGCTCAGACCCAAATGGGTCACAATGAACCTCACCGTGGTTCCATGGATCTCTAGATCGACGTCAAGCGCCCCGCGCGGCTCGCGCTTATGAACGCTCAAATCGACACGACGCACGGCGCTGATTTGGTGACGTGTCAGCAAAGCATTTCCATAGTGACTGCGCGGCCGGCAGATGGTCGGCCCGGCAATGGGAGCGAGACCACTTGCCTGGGCCAAGTATTGCAACTGACTGCTTACTCTGCACCCGGCAGGACTGGAATCCACTTCCTGAATGCCGATTACGTCTGCGTCGAGGCTGCTGATCACCGCGGCGATCCGATCAGGGTCGAAACGGCCGTCGGTGCCGATGCATCGGTGAACGTTGTAGCTGGCAATCTTAATGCAAGAATTCATAATGGCTTAACATAACACGGCGCGCTGCGGGCGCCAAATTTTCAGACGGGCGAAGAAATCGGCTGCGCCCGTGCGACATCATCGGTTCTCCAGCTGGGAGTTGACATATGCGGCCGGGTAAACGAATAATGGACCGCGAGACCAACACAAATTGCTCAAGGATAGGAGTACCGCATGAAAGTCTGGCCAGGTGAACCGTATCCTCTGGGAGCCACGTGGGATGGCTCCGGAGTCAATTTCGCCCTGTTTTCAGAAAACGCAACGGCCGTGGAATTGTGCCTGTTCGACAGCGGTGACGAAGAGCGCGAAACACGCATCGCGATGAAGGACCAGACGGACATGGTCTGGCATCTTTACCTGCCCGAAGCGCGTCCCGGCCAGTTGTACGGATACCGGGTGTACGGCCCCTATGCACCGCAGGAGGGGCATCGCTTCAATCCTGCAAAGCTGCTCATCGATCCTTATGCCAAAGCCATCAGCGGCATGCCCAAATGGCACGACGCCTTGTTCGGATACACCATCGGCCATCCTGAAGCCGACCTCTCCATGGACGAGCGCGACAGTGCTCCATATGCTCCCAAATGTGTTGTGGTGGATCCCGCCTTCAGCTGGGCAGGAGATATGCCCCCGAAAATCCCATGGGACCGCACCATAATCTACGAACTGCACACCAAGGGATTCACCAAGCTCCATCCGGCCATTCCCAAAAAGCTGCGCGGCACCTACACGGCCCTGGCCAGTCCGGCAGTGATCGAATATCTGCTTTCTCTGGGGATCACCGCCGTGGAGCTGATGCCGGTGCACCACTTCATCCACGATCGGCACCTGCTGGAAAAGGGGTTGCGCAACTTTTGGGGCTACAACTCCATAGGATTTTTCGCTCCACATGGCGAGTACTCGAGCACCGGCGACCGCGGTCAGCAACTGGAAGAATTCAAGATCATGGTCAAAACGCTGCACCGCGAAGGAATCGAGGTCATACTCGATGTGGTCTACAACCACACCGGCGAGGGCAATCACCTGGGCCCGACCCTCTCCTTCCGCGGCATCGACAATACCGCTTACTACCGGCTTGTCGAAGGCGACCCGCACCACTACATGGATTACACCGGCACGGGCAATACTTTGGACATGACGCATCCGCGTGTCCTGCAACTGATCATGGACAGCCTGCGCTACTGGGTTCTGGAAATGCACGTGGACGGGTTCCGCTTCGATCTGGCGGCCACGCTGGCACGTGAGTTGCACGAAGTGGACCGACTCGGGGCCTTCTTTGATATCATCCACCAGGACCCGCTGCTCTCGCAGGTCAAACTGATTGCGGAACCCTGGGATCTGGGAGAAGGAGGTTACCAGGTGGGCAATTTCCCGGTGCTCTGGACCGAGTGGAACGGTGAGTACCGAGACACCCTGCGATCCTTCTGGAAAGGCGACGACGCCCAGTTGGGCAACGTGGCTTACCGCCTCACCGGAAGCAGCGATCTGTATGCCCGTACCGGCCGGCGCCCGTACGCCAGCATTAATTTCATCACCTGCCACGACGGCTTTACCCTGCAGGATCTGGTGAGCTACAACGAAAAACACAACGAGGCGAATAATGAAGGAAACCGCGACGGCACGGACAACAATTTGAGTTGGAACTGCGGCGTCGAAGGCCCCACCAATGATGCGAAAGTGCTGGCACTGAGGGCGCGTCAGCAGCGCAATTTTCTGGCTTCCCTGTTGTTCTCGCAAGGGGTTCCCATGTTGCACTCGGGGGACGAATTCGGACACACCAAAAACGGCAACAACAACACCTACTGCCAGGACAATGAGCTGTCATGGCTCGATTGGGATCTTAACCGGGCGCGCAGCAAACTTCTTGAATTCACTCGATTTGTCATTCAATTGCGGCGCAAACACCCGGTTCTGCGCCGGCGGAATTTTTTCCGCGGACGTCTCATGCGTGGTGATAAACATAAAGATCTTCGTTGGTTAAGGCCAGATGGCAAGGAAATGACGGAAGACGACTGGAACAACCCACATGCCCGTTGCCTGGCAATGATCCTGGCAGGAAACGAAGAAGCCATCGACGAGGTGGACGAACGCGGCAATGCAATTTCCGACGACTCTCTGTTGTTGATGCTGAACGCCTACCATGAACCGGTGCCCTTCACTCTGCCCGAGCACTTCGGCTATGAAGGCCAATGGGAACTGGTGATGGACACACGCTCTTCGACCGGTAAAAGAAAGCACCAGAGCATTGCCATCCATGGCACCTATGATCTGGTGTCACGCTCCCTGGCACTGTTCCGCTTCAAGCACGCCGAGGAGGAAGAGGAAGAATAGAGGACAGTTGCCAACTGCCAAGGGTCTCTTGACTTCATGCACGCTTGTGGCGTGCAGGAAAGGGCAATGATGAACGCCAGCATTGATCTTGGAGCCGTCTACCAGGAAAAAGGACTGTGCCGCTTTCGGGTGTGGGCGCCGTTTGTGCCGCGAGTGGAGGTGCAGATTTTTTTTCAGGAAACAGGCGAAACAAAACTGGTTTCCCTGGCCCAAGAGGACTCCGGATATCATTCGGCTCTCGTCGACAACATTCCGCCAGACAGCCGATACTTCTTCCGCCTCGATGGGGACAAGCAGCGGCCTGACCCGGCTTCTCAGTTTCAGCCGCAAGGCGTGCACAACGCATCCGCCGTGGTGGATCATGATTTTCCCTGGGAAGACCAGCACTGGACCGGTATCCCGCTGTGCGACCATGTGATCTACGAACTGCATGTGGGCACTTTCACACCGGAGGGCACCTTCGAGGCAATAATCCCCCGCCTTGGCGAATTGCAGCGGAGCGGCATCAACGTCCTCGAAATCATGCCCGTGGCCCAGTTTCCGGGCGAAAGAAACTGGGGATACGACGGGGTCTACCCGTTTGCCGTACAGAATTCCTACGGCGGGCCGCACGGGTTCAAACGACTGATCAATGCATGCCACAAGCACGGCATGGCGGTCATTCTCGATGTCGTGTATAACCATCTGGGACCGGAAGGCAACTACCTGCGCGATTTTGGGCCGTATTTCACCAAAAAATACCGGACTCCATGGGGCGAAGCCCTGAACTTCGATGGCGCATACAGTGATGAAGTCCGCAACTATTTCATTCAAAACGCCCTCCTCTGGTTCAAACACTACCATGTGGATGCTCTGCGACTGGATGCCGTGCATGCCATCTATGACCAAAGCGCCGTGCCCTTCCTGCAGGAACTGGCCGAAGCCGTTGCAGAATTGCGGATGAACGACGGTTGGCAGCGCTACCTCATCGCCGAAAGTGATTTGAACGACAGCCGTTTGATCCGCCCGCGGGAGGTTTTCGGATGCGGGCTGGACGCTCAGTGGTGTGATGATTTTCACCACTCGTTGCATGCTCTGATCACCGGCGAAAAGGATGGCTATTACAAAGACTTCGGTAGTATTCAGGAGTTGGTGAAGGCATTGGCCGAAGGCTTCGTCTATTCCGGCCAACATTCCCCGTACCGTAAAAGACGCCACGGTAACCGCTCGCTCGATCTGCCTCCGGAACAATTTGTGGTCGCGTCTCAGAATCATGACCAGGTCGGCAACCGCATGCTCGGTGAACGGCTTGCGGTCCTGATTTCCTTTGAAGCACAGAAACTGGCCGCAGCCGTTCTGCTCCTGTCGCCTTATATTCCGCTGCTCTTCATGGGACAGGAATATGGTGAAGAAGCCCCTTTTCTCTATTTTGTCAGCCACCAGGATCCAGCTCTTGTCGATGCGGTGAGGCACGGCCGCAAGGAAGAATTCCAGGCTTTTGGCTGGAATATCGAGCCTCCCGATCCGGCCGACGTAGAGACTTTTCTTCAATCCAAACTCAACTGGAATCAGCGCAACCAGGGAAGACACAAAGTACTGCTCGATTTTCACAGCGCTCTGCTGCAAATGCGCAGAGAATCGCCCGCCTTCTCGGCGCTCGAAAGAACACATATGGAAGTGCACGCCATAGCAAGCAAGGATGTTATCCTGCTCAAGCGCTGGTGGGGCGAAAGCAATGTGCTCTGCCTGTTCAACTTCGCACCCCGCGATGTCATCTTGAGAGCCCATGAACTGCCCTCCGGAACGTGGTCGCGACTGCTTGATTCCGCCGAGGAGCGCTGGCAAGGACCGGGAACTCTGCTGCCGGATCGATTGCGGGCGGATCAAAGCATAACCCTGAGGAAGCAAAGCGCCGTTGTGTGCGGCAGGCAAGAGGACTTTCCATGAGAATTCCCACCTCGACGTATCGGCTCCAGTTCAATCCGACCTTTGGTTTTCGCGATGCACAGCGGATCGTCGGCTATCTGGCCGACCTGGGCATCTCCGATGTATATGCTTCCCCCATCTTTAAGGCACGCCGGGGAAGCATGCATGGCTATGATGTCGTCGATCCCACCCGACTGAATCCGGAACTGGGCAGTGAATCCGATTTTTTCGCCCTGGCCCAGGAAGTGAAAAAGCGCGGCATGGGATGGCTGCAGGACATCATTCCCAATCACATGGCCTTTGATCATGACAACCGCATGCTCATGGACGTCCTGGAAATCGGCAAGGCTTCCACCTATTACAAGTTCTTCGACATCGACTGGGAGCATGCCTATGAAACGATGCAGGGGAGGCTCCTGGCACCGTTCCTCGGAAGATCCTACGGGGAATGCATCCAGGAGCGCGAAATCCAGGTCGAATACAGCGATTCCGGCTTCGTCGTGCATTACTACGGATGGGAATTCCCTGTCAGGATGGAATCCTACGCCAAAATACTCTCCCTCAATCTCGATCGGCTCAAAAAGCGCCTCGGCAACGACCACCCCAACTATCTCAAATTTATAGGCATGCTCTACGTTCTGCAAACTTTTCCCGGGCAGGACCTGCCGGGCAAACGCTACGACCAGCGAAAATTCGCCAAGTGCATGTTGTGGGAACTCTACGAGGGAGATCGAGAAATCAAGCGATTCATCGACAGGAACCTGGATGAATTGAATGGCAGAAGAGAATCAACCTCCTCCAATCTCCTGGACGAACTGCTGTTCGATCAATACTTTCGACTCTCCTTCTGGAAAGTGGCCGGCGAAGAAGTCAACTATCGCAGGTTTTTCAACATCAACGAGCTCATATCCGTGCGTATAGAAGAGGAAGCGGTGTTCCATGAATGTCATGAGCTGATTGCGCGATTCGTCAGAGATGGCATCTTCACCGGGTTGCGCATCGACCATATCGACGGATTATACGACCCAAAACAATATCTGCAGCGCCTGCAGGAAAAGACCGGGGGCGTCTATGTCACGGTCGAGAAAATTTTGGGCTGCACCGAAGAACTGCCCCTGAACTGGCAGACAGAAGGCACTTCAGGTTACGATGCCCTCAATGTCATCAACGGCATCTTTTGCAGGGCCCTGCACAAGAAGGATATAGACAAGATTTATGCCGCTTTTACCGGAATTAAAGCTGATTACGACGACCTGGTGTACAGCAAGAAACAGCTCATCATCGAACGTTATATGACGGGCGATGTGGATAATCTGGCCCATCTCATGAAGCGGATTTCGAGCAGAGATCGCGAAGGATGGGACATCACCCTGTATGGCCTGAAGCGCGCCATTCGAGAAGTGCTGGCGCATTTTCCAGTCTACCGCACCTATGCCGGCCCTGATTCTTTTAGCGACGCGGATCGGCGGGTCATCGTTGAAGCCGTGGCTCGCGCCAAGTCCAAAAGTCCCGATCTGGTCATCGAACTGGACTATCTTTGCAAGTTTCTTTTATTGCAATTCCCGGACTCCCTCGACCCCGAACAACAAAAAGAACGATTGCATTTTGTAATGCGCTTTCAGCAGTTCACCGGTCCATTGATGGCCAAGGGATTTGAGGACACCACCCTGTATGTTTATAACCGATTGATTTCGCTGAACGAAGTCGGTGCTGAACCGGTCGATTTCGGGGTTTCCCTCGAGCAGTTTCACCAGTTCAACCTGCATCGCGGCGAATATTGGCCTCACAGCATGACCGCCGGCTCGACGCACGACACCAAAAGAAGCGAAGATGTACGCGCACGCATCCACGTGCTGTCTGAATTACCCAGAGAGTGGGAGGCTCGGATTAAGGCCTGGCGTTCCATGAACCGCAGCAAAAAGAAAAGGATAAAGCGGCGCGCCGTGCCCGACGCCAACGACGAGTACTTCTTTTATCAGACTTTGGTCGGCGCCTACCCGTTCGAATCCCGCGACCATTCAGCCTTTGTGCAGCGAATCAAGGATTACATTATCAAGGCGATTCGTGAGGCCAAGGTCCATACGGGCTGGTTGAAACCGGACAGCGATTATGAAGGGGCTTACCTGGCGTTTATCGATAGAGTTCTGGAACATACCGAAGCAAATGAATTTCTTCTGGACTTTTTGCCCTTTCAACAGAAAGTCGCCCACTACGGCATGCTCAATTCCCTGTCACAGACCATTTTGAAAATCACCATGCCCGGTGTTCCCGACTTTTATCAGGGAACCGAATTATGGTCGTTGACCCTGGTCGACCCCGACAATCGACAGCCGGTTGATTTCAAAAAATGCAGCAATTTTCTTAAGCAAATTCGGCACGACCAAGCAAACCCACGCTACCTGGAAACACTCAAACAGGCTCCGCAGGACGGCAAGATCAAGCTGTTTCTCACATACCGTGCGTTGCAAATGCGCCGGGAATATGCATCACTGTTTGAGAAAGGAGCATACATTCCATTGCCGGCTCGAGGCGAGTTCCAGGACCATGTCATTGCCTTTGCCCGCAACGCAGGGACATCTTGGGCCATCGTCATAGCTCCGCGTTACTGCACCGGGTTGGTGGAGCAAGGTTTGTATCCGACCGGCAGAGAAATCTGGAAGGAAACGTGGCTCACTTTTCCGGAGAATGCTCCCGTGACTTGGAAGGACTCCATCGCGTCCTTTGACTTGACCATTAACGACGGCATTTTGCCGGTGGGCGACGCTTTGCAGCGATTTCCCGTCGCGTTGCTGCTGGGCAGCACCGAAAAGCCATAGCACAGAACTGAAAAATGGAGGGGGGGAGTTATGTTCACAGCGGGTGAAATTCTTGGGATGGCGGTGCAGATCGAGGAAAATGGGCAGCAGTTCTACCGGCAAGCTTCAGACAGTGCCCTCAAACCGGATTTGAAAGAACTGTGGCAATGGCTGGCCGAAGAAGAGGCGCAGCACAAGAAGTTCTTTCTCGAGATCAAGTCCTCCCTCAAAACGGCCAAGGGTCAGCAGTGGGCTGCGCAAATGGGAGAGGAGATACTGCAGAGTTTGGTCAAGGATCGCGGCTTCTCCCTGGAAGAAGTGCAATTCGACGCCGTTGGCGACGAGCGGGAATTGATTCGGGTAGGAATCGGGCTGGAAGAAGACAGCATCGACTTTTATGAAATCCTGCTCGGCTTCATCGATGATCCAATAACCGTCGAGCATGTGCACGAAATCCTCGCCGAAGAGCGGGAGCACCTGGCATCCCTCAAAAAACGTCTGGCATCTCTTGGGGGTTGAGATCACACACCATGACCCGTTTTGACTGTCGAAGATGCGGGCGCTGCTGCAAACAGATTGGAATTCCCTGGTCTGAGCTGGATCCGGTGTTGGCCGCGCAACAACTAGAAATGGAGCTGGACGTCTTTCTGCAAGCCCATGGCTACAGAGTGAACGGCTACTCGGGTGAAATCGAACACCCGGAATTCGCGGTAACGCCCTGCCCCTTTCTAACCTATGACCACGGCAGGGCCGCCTGCAGGATCTATCCGGTGCGCCCCTGGATCTGCCGGGGCTATCCCGGCCCGGGCATGATTTGCGCCGGCGGCAGAAAGCGGGATGAATAAGCTTCAGCCGGTTGCAAATCAGGGCGGCAACCCCCGGACACGGGACTGCCACCCTGGTTGCCGGCATCACTACTGCTTTGGTGCGGCAAATATCCGTTCGGGTTTGGCTGTGTCGCCGCCTGCTCCCGGAAAGTTCGGGTACTTGTAGGCGGGCTTGTTTGACTGCAGCAATTCATGCGCCCCTTCCATAAATTCCACGAAGCGCTTTTTACATTCGTAAAAACCATGCCACCAGGCATAGTCCGGAGCCATCATGGCCACGCCCATGCGTGCCCTGCGGCCTTCGTGGTGCCACAGTTCGTAGTATTCCCACTCCAGCTTTTCATCAAAAAACGCTGGCTCTGAAAGCAGCTTCTTTGCATACAGTTCATCCAGCGTCTGCTTGGCGGGCTTGAAATAAGCCTCGTTGTAGTGGATCACCGCTTCATCCAGATTCGCGTAATGGTCTTTGGTCCAGGTGTCGCTGTGGCACTGGTTGCAGATGGCCTGCATCTTGTTGCGCTCCACCTCCCAATTGGTGGCGGCCGGAAACGCTGCAAAGTCCTGGGGACGAACGGTCAGCGGTGCCTGGGTTTCCCAGGAGAGGCGCTCGGTCACATCGTGCGTGCCGAGGACGGGTCCGGCTCCGGACATGTGGCAGGAGGCACAGGTAGGGCCGCGATAGTCCACTCCGGGGGTCCACAATCCTGGAGCCACATTCCAGTGGTACTGGTCGCCGAAGGCGGCATAAATATCGCCGTGTTTCGACTCGGTATAAATTTCAATCTGCGGATGGTCCGGACCCAAATGACACTGGCCGCAAGCTTCCGGCTTGCGCGCGTCCATGATGGAAAAGCGATGCCGGGTGTGGCAACTGGTGCAGCTGCCCAGGCTGCCGTCCAGGTTGGCTCGACCGACCCCCACATTGGGCCAGACGGACGGGTCGAGCTCCCCCTGTTCATTCATTTTGAGGACCGTCCCGTGACATTTGAAACAGCCGGTGGTGCGCTCGATGCCATTGTTCAATCCCTGATTCAACCAGGGATCGATGGTCCACATGATCTGTATGGTGTTGGCATGCTTGCTCCTGCTGTACTGCTTGACTTCGTCCGGATGGCAACGGGAACAATCCTTCGGGGTGACCACTCCCGCCACTGCAACGCGGTATTCCGCCGTCCCCCACTGGTTGTCCGAGCGCTCATATTGTTTGTAGTGCTTCTTGCTCACATCCGGATCAAAATCCTCCGCTATATGGCAGTCCAGACAGGTGATGTTGGCCGAGGCGTGCCGGCTCATGGCCCAGTCAACAAAAAGTCCTGGTGATTCCACTTTATGACACTCGATACAGGCCCGGGCCTGCGGGCTCATACCTCGCTCCATGCGAAATTCCTTGGTCTTGGCAAAATTGCTTTCCACCTTCGCCTGCGGTTCATTCTGCCGTTCTTCCTGAGCCACGGCCGCATGGCCCATGAAAAGGAGCATGATTATCGACCCTGCCGCCAACCATTGAACAAAACGCCTTTTCATCGGACACCTCCTCCTTTTTTATGAACCTCGTCATTGCTGGGAACACTGCAGATAGCTGTAAAATGGTCTTCGGACATGCACCAGATTGCGGTGACAGTCCGTACACTGCTTGTCATAGCCGGGCCTCGGGTACAAGACGCTGCGATGGGCCAGCATGGCGCCTCGCTTGGCAGGAATGTATAGAATATTGCGATGGCATTTCTGACACTGGTCGTTTTTGATGTTCCGGTAAGCCGCGGCGCGGTTCTTCGCCCGATCATAGCCTTCCGGCCCTTCGGTAAAATGAGCGTAGACGTCTTTGGCTCCATGCCAGGTCTTGGCAAAAAAGAAATTGAACGTGTCGTGTGGGGCCGGCAAATGGCAGTCCATGCAGTCAACCACAACTCCGCGCGCGTTGTTGGTGTGGGTGGACACCTTCCAGTCGTTGTAGGCCGGTTGTATCTCGTGGCAACTGGCGCAAAAATGCGGGGTCGAGGTACGCACCATCGTGTAGTAGGTCATGCTGAACAAGGGAAAGGCAATGACAATGCCCAGCACCACCAGAATCGCGCCGTACAGGTATTTTTTCATGGCGTCTTCTCCACTTGACGAATCGTTGCCGCTACCGCCTCTCCCAGGACATGTGCCCGGGAGAGCGGCCGGAATAAGGCTCTATCTACCAAAGAGACCCTGGAGAAATCGTTTGAACCCCTTCACGGTAGCTTCACCCGCCATGCTTTTTTTTCCGGAAACCGCAACGGAAGCACCTGAGGGAAGCCATTCAACGGGATCCATGCGGATCGGCAAAAACCTTTCAAAGGTTGGAATCAGCTTCCCTTCAACATGATATTTTCTGATTTCCTGCACGCGGTCAAAATAGAACGTGAACGAATCCATAAACCAGTTCTGGCTGCGCTCGAAATCAACCTCCGCTTCGATCATAGTCTGGAACTCATTCCCGAGGCTGTTGCTGAACCCCTTCTTTTTGAGGGCGTCGAAGGACTGAACAATGCTTCGATGGGCGGCCGGATCGCCCTCTGCATCAATCATGAAAGTCAGGGTGATGTAGCCTGACCCGTCGTTGCGTTCGCGCGACGACACGGCAAGAAGCCCTTCCCTCCACTGGCCGGCAGCGGCAAAATTGAAGCTGAACCCGGCAAATGCGATTATGATCTCCCTGGATTTCGCTGCGATGAATTCCTGTTTGAGGTCAATGGCTTCACTCATGCTTCCCCTTTGACTTGCTGACGGGACTTGGTCGTTCGGCTGAATGGCTATGGAAAACAGGATCTGAGAGGCTACAGTATAGGTGAGTTTTTCGATACATGCAATAAAGTTGCTGCGGCATAAGGCAGGCGCATATGAAAAAGAATCATTGCGGCTGACCCTTGCCGGGTGGAACAAGGATGCGCTTGAATAATGGGGGCGCGTTCTGCTAAGTTGCGCAATGGCAGATAAGCGCAGCGCTAACACCACCGCGTACGGAGAAGGCAAACCGATGAAACAGGTGATTCTGGGTACGGCCGGCCACATCGATCATGGCAAAACATCCCTCATTCGTGCCATGACGGGAATCGATACCGATCGTTTGAAGGAAGAAAAATTAAGGGGCATCACCATCGAATTGGGCTTTGCTTATGTCGACCTCCCTAACGGCGACCGTCTGGGCATAGTCGATGTACCGGGCCACGAACGATTCGTTCGCCACATGGTGGCTGGAGCCACCGGCATCGACATGGTGGCTTTGATCATTGCGGCCGATGAAGGGGTCATGCCGCAAACCAGGGAACACATGGAAATATGCCAGCTTTTGCGGGTCAAAAAGGGGCTGGTGGCCCTGACCAAAATCGATCTGGTGGATGACCCCGAATGGATCGAAATGGTCAAGGAGGACGTGGCCGAATTCTTAACCGGCACGTTCCTGGAAGGCGCGCCCATTGTTCCGCTGTCCGCCGCCACCGGAGAAGGCATGGAAGAGTTCAAGGGGGTGTTGACCCGGCTGGTGGAAAGCATCGAGCCACGAAATGCCGACGGCCCCTTTCGCCTGCCCGTCGACCGGGTTTTCAGCATGCGCGGCTTCGGCACCGTTGTGACCGGTACCAGCATTTCGGGCAGACTCCACATCGGCGCCCCGGTCATCGTTTACCCCTCGGGACACAAAACCAAGGTGCGCGGCATTCAGGTGCACAATGAGGAAGTAGAAGAAGTATTGCCGGGCCAGCGCACTGCCGTTAACCTGCAGAGCACCGAGCGCGCTCTCATCCAGCGGGGTCATGTGGTGGCCACACCGGGGGCTCTGGTCCCGAGCCACATGGTGGATGTGCATCTGGAGTTGTTGTCGAGCGCACCCCGAGTGCTCAAGAATCGGGCCAAAATTCGCTTTCATACCGGCACCTCGGAAAATCTGGCCACGCTGGTGCTTTTGAACGAGGATGAGCTCAAGCCGGGGGAAAAATCCTTCGCCCAAATCCGCCTCGATGAACCGATCGCCGTCTTGCGGGGGGACCGTTTCGTCATCCGCTCCTATTCCCCCGTGCTGACGATCGGCGGAGGAAGCATTCTGCATCCGCTGCCCCACAAACATAAGGGGCACGATAAGCGCGCAGCGGCCAAGACTCTGGCGACCCTTCTGGAAGGGGATGAGCCGAGCATCATCCTGTGGCACATTCTGGACGCAGGCTGGGGCGGAGTGAGCGAACAGGAACTGCGAATCCGGGTAAATGTGGCCACCAAGCCATTCGAGAAGACCCTGCAGCAGTTTATCAGTCAAAAGAAAGCCATTCTGTACGACAAGGAAAACAGGCGCTTGATCCACCCCGATGTGATGGAGAAATTGAGGAATATCATCCTCGAGAGTCTGGCCGATTATCACCAGCGCTTCCCTTTAAAAACCGGCATGCCCAAAGAGGAATTGGCGGCGCAGCTGCCCAGGCCGGTGGACGTCAAACTGTATAACTTTCTGTTGCGCCAGCTGGCAGAAGATGAGCAGCTCGTGCAGGAAATGGAATGGGTGCGTTTGGCGACTCACAAGATTGATCTGACCAAAGATGAGGAGGTTATCCGCCAAAGGGTCGAAAGTGAATATTTGCAGGCCGGGCTGCAGCCTCCTTTTTTCAGGGAGGTCACCGCCAGGCTGCCGGGCACGCCCCGACAGCACCAGGACGTACTCGAGTGGATGTTCTCGCAGGGGATTTTGATAAAGGTCAAAGAAGATCTGTACTTTCACAGGGCTGCACTGGATAGCCTCAAGCGACGGCTGATGGAATTTTTCAAGGAAAATGAAGAACTCTCGGCCCCTCAGTTCAAGGAGATTACTCAGGCGAGTCGCAAATACACCATTCCTCTGCTGGAATATTTCGACACGCAAAAGGTGACCGTACGGGTGGGGGATGTGCGCCGGCTGCGGGACACCCGGGCCGCCTAGTGCCGCGCCGCGCAATCAAGCGGCCGAAACCCAACGACAGCGTTATTCCGCACAGCCCATGTTGGGTTTCGCTGCGCTCTACCCAACCTACACCTTGTCTACAACCCGACCCCGTGAGGGGGGGGAGAGAAAGTGATCCCCGAATGCCGCGGAACCATGTGTGGGCAACAGATACCTTCCGTCGCACAGGGCTGGGGTGGGAATGCAAGTGATTTTCGAGATTTCGGCACTTGCTTGCGATCCCGAGCCGGGATTCGCCGGAATGACATAAGGACGTTTGCAACGGGTTAAGAAGGAGTGATTCATGCTGAAACACATAGTGTTCATGAAGTTCAAGCCAACCACACAGGAAGCCGATATCGTGGATTTGGAAAAGTCCCTCGGTGCGCTGCCGGACGTGATTCCAGAGATCAAAGGCTATGAATTCGGACGAGACATCGTAAAAACTGACAGATCCTACGACTTCGCCCTGGTCTCTGCTTTCGAGGACTTGGACGCTCTCAAGGGCTACCAGCTTCACCCCGAGCACATGCTCGTGCTGGAGAAAGTGAAAAAACTGGTTGAAGACATTCGGGCGGTTGATTACCTGGTGTGAACCGTTCGTTAGAAATCGGTGAAGCTGCCCTTTCGTGTTCCTGTCATGATCAATGGTTCAGACCAACAACACCTTTATGACTACTACATAGATGCGCACGGCAACTGGTTTTGCGAAGGAAACCCGGTGACCGACAGGCAGTTGTTTCGCCAGCTCAGTCGCTCGCTGTATCGAGCGGGGAAGCAATATTTCCTGCGCTGTGAAGGTGAGGTGCACCCGGTTCGAGTGGCGGATGCTCCCTTGTGGATCCGCTACGTGCATGTAACCGGCAACGATTCGGGAAATCTCACCTCGGTCGAAATCGAACTGGAAGACGGACGGCGTGAAACACTTGCAGCGGACACCCTGAGCGTTGCCGGCAATGATGCCCTGTACTGCCTGGCAACGCGGCGCCGGCTCAAGGCCCGCTTCGGCAAGGTGGCCTACTATGAACTCACCCGGTATCTTCAGAGCGACGATGAGGGGGCCGGCTTCTACTTCATGATTGACCGCCGGCGCTACCCCGTCCGGCCCGAACCATGACCCCCTCAGCTCGTGTCAGTCCGACCGTTATGCGCTCCACCCGGTCAGGAACCTGGCGAACAGGCGCACTCCCACGTCCAGAGCTCTTTCATCAAAGTCAAAGCGGGGTGAATGCAAACCGTACTGGTAGCCCAGCTGCGGGTCGTGACACCCCAGGCGGATCAAGACTCCGGGATATTTTTGCAAAAAGTAGGCGAAATCTTCCGCTCCCATGCGCGCTGACTCGATCTTCACCGCCGATTCCCCCAGTGATTTGCGTGCCTGCTCGATGCAATATGCCACCAGCCGATCATCGTTGATCAGCAAGGGATAGCCCGGCGTCAGGGTCAACTCCCCCGCCACTCCATGGGAGGATTGCATTCCGGACACCATTGCCTTCAAGCGAGTCTCCACAACACGGTATACCGCATCGTTCAGCGTGCGCAGAGTGCCTTCCAGCAACGCCTCCTGCGGAATGATGTTGGCCGCCGTGCCGGCTTGAAAACAGCCCACGCTGAGCACCGCACTCTGCAGGGGAGAAACATTGCGGCTGATGATACTTTGCAGTTGTGCAACCAGGTAGGCTCCCGCCACGATGGGATCGGCGCACAGATGCGGATGCGCGCCATGGCCCCCACGCCCCGTCAGGCGTATGCGTACACCGGTAGAAGCCGCATTGCCCACTCCATAAGTCAACCCCACCGTTCCCGTGGGAAGTTCAGGGTGCATGTGCGCCGCGAAAATCGCGGAGATCTCCTGCGCATCCAGGATACCCGATTCAAGCATGGCCTTTGCGCCCGCTCCGCTCTCCTCCGCCGGCTGGAACAAGAATATGATTTTCCCTCGTCCCGTCTCCGGCCACCCGCTTTCCAGCAACCAGCGCAGGGTTCCAAGGAGCATGGTGATGTGTCCATCATGCCCGCAGGCGTGCATCAAGCCGGGATTCTTCGATTTGTAGGGTACCTCGTTGGCCTCAACCAGGGGCAATGCATCCATATCTCCGCGCAGTGCAAGTGTAGGCCCCGACTGCTTTGCCGTCATGGACGCCACGATGCCGGTCCCGGCAATGTCTTTGGTATAGCCCACATGGAGGCTATCCAAAACTTGCGCAATCCTGGCTGCCGTCCGCCGTTCCTGGTAAGCCGCCTCCGGGTATTGATGAAAATGGCGGCGAAGCTCGACCAGCCAATCGTGAAAAGCTTCTGACAAACAATCGATCATCCCCTGCACCCTCAGAAACTGTAGCGTTCAAGAAAATATTTTTGGCTCCAGGCAGGCTGGGTTGAGGTACCAAACCCGGCAAAACAGGCGTTGGGTTTCGTCACGGGACACGCGTGATTCAACCCCAACCCACACCCAAAAGATGATCTTGGAAGCTATATCTCAAAATGCGCTATCCCAGGTGAACGTCCGCCGACACCATCCCGCAGGTCGTTGCTGCCCGCTACTCCCGCACGGTGGCAGCGCAGCTCCTTCAGTTGCGCACAATAAAAAAGCCCGAGCTCACATCCGATGAGGTCGGGCTGACACTTTTTCCCTTGCAGCTCCCCCGCTACATGGGGATATTGCCGTGTTTCTTGGGCGGCAGGGCAACGCGTTTGCTGGCCAGGATTTCGAAGGCTTCAATCAAACGCGGACGCGTTTCACTGGGAACGATGACGCCATCGATATAACCGCGCGACGCGGCAATGTAGGGATTGTACAGCAAATCCCGGTACTCTTCGATCTTCTCTTTGCGTTTCGCTACGGGGTCATCGGCCTCCTTGATCTCCTTGCGGAAAATAATATTGGCCGCCCCCTCCGCTCCCATGACCGCAATTTCTGCACTGGGCCAGGCCAGCGTCAAGTCCGCCCGAAGGTCCGAGGAACACATGGCCAGGTAAGAACCGCCGTAGTCCTTGCGCACAATGAGGGTGACCTTGGGCACCGTCGCTTCCGAATAACACCACAACAGTTTGGCACCATGCCGAATGATGCCGCCCCATTCCTGCTGTTTGCCGGGCAGGTAGCCGGGTACGTCGGCGACGGTCAGCATCGGAACATTGAAGGCATCACAGAAGCGAATGAAGCGCGTCGCCTTATCGGACGAATCGGTATCCAGACAGCCTGCCAGAACCTTGGGCTGGTTGGCGATGACCCCGATGCTTCTGCCGTTGAGTCGCATGAAGCCGACCACCATGTTCATCGCATAATTTTCGTGAACTTCGAAGAAGTCGCCCTGATCTGCGATGGATCGAATGACATCCTTGATGTCGTAGGCCCCCATGGGATTATCCGGGATGATGCTGTCAAGGGCCGCGTCCATGCGCCTCGGGTCATCATCGGTGGGAACGATGGGCGGATCTTCCATGTTGTTGTCCGGCAAAAAACTCAACAGCCGTTTGATATGTTCGATGGCGTCCGCATCGTTTTCACAGGCAAAATGGGCGACACCGCTTTTGGAAGCATGCGTCATGGCACCGCCCAGCTCTTCCTGGGTAACCACTTCGCCCAGTACAGACTTGATGACGTCCGGACCGGTGATGAACATGTAGCTGGTGTTCTTGACCATCAGAACAAAATCGGTCATGGCCGGCGAGTAGACGGCACCGCCGGCACATGGACCCAAAATGGCGGATATCTGCGGGATTACCCCCGATGAAATGGCGTTTCGATAAAAAACCTGCCCGTAACCGGACAACGCATCCACACCCTCCTGGATGCGGGCCCCGCCGGAATCATTTAAGCCGACAAAAGGCTTGCCCGCCTTCAGGGCGAGGTCCATGACCTTGCATATTTTCTTGGCATGCTGTTCTCCCAGGGTTCCGGCACGCGCCGTAAAATCCTGAGAAAAGGCAAAAACCTGGCGGCCGTTCACCGTTCCGTAACCGGTGATCACGCCATCGGCGGGAATATCCACCTTGTCCAACCCAAACAGAGTGCCTCGGTGTTTCACAAACATGTCCAGTTCACGAAAGCTACCAGGGTCAAAAAAGTGATCCAACCGCTCCCGGGCCGTCAATTTTCCTCGTTCGTGCTGAGTGGCCACCCCTTTGGCGCCGCCCATTTCCTTAATTTTCGCTTCGCGCTCGCGCAGTTCCTTGATCTTGTCGGCAACCCTTCCCATTTCCGCTTCTCCTATCCGTATCTATGCAATTGAGAGATTCCCCCGGTTTGCTCACTTCGTAGAATTATCTGGGCCATTCTAATGGTTAAGCATGGGTTGTCAAGCGCTTTCCCAGGAAGGCGGCAAGCAGGCTCGGCAAGTTTTTCTAGTCCAACAGATGGGAAGCCGCATCATAGTGTTCGGAAAATACCGGGCCCCGCCCTTTGAACATATTGACGTGAGTGAAGACATATTCCGCTACTTCCTGCCTCTGAACCGGCTCATAGGAATTGAAGAGCGCGAACATTTCATGATCCGTCCCGCACGCTTCCAGCTCTTTCCATATTTGTGCCGCATCAACCGCTGGCTGAGCCCCCGGTTGCCGAGCAAAGGATTCCAATTTTTGTTTCGCCTGCTGCGACAATTCATTCAATTCAAGAATGAGGTGGGCGATTTCTTTCTGAAAATCATCGAGTGTCTCACAAGGACCGATCAGGTGAATGGATTTGTCTGATTCACTTTCCTGCAATCCCAGGTTGATCCCATAGGGACTGGCAGTGGATAGCCTGTCATCAATGCGCAGCACCCATTTATTTTTCATCTTATTGTTCCTCCTTGTAGCTACAAGCGTAATCACTGACAACCAGAGAACGCAAGGTTGCCAGATTCTCCTTGTCTTCTTTAAGCTCCTTTCCCTTGGGCGTTTCCAGAACCATCGGATGGCACTTGAACCGCGCATCGTTCAGCAGCAGTCGGAACCCTTCCAGGCCGATAAAGCCGCGGCCAATGTGTTCGTGACGATCCACCCGCGATCCCAGTCCCTGCTTGCTGTCGTTCAAATGAAAAAACTTGAGATGCTGCAGCCCGATCACTGCATCAAAGTGAGACAGTGTTTTGTCGTAATCCTCTCTGGTGCGCAGATCGTAGCCGGCGGCAAAGGTGTGGCAGGTGTCGTAGCAAACCCCGAGGCGCTCCTTATGGCTGGAGCGGTCCAAGATGTATGCAATCTCCTCGAAGCTCGAACCAAGATTGGTGCCCTGCCCGGCTGTTGTCTCGATCAGAATCATAACCGTGGAGGTCCTGGAAAGCTGGACGGCGCGGTCCAAATGGGTGACAAAACTCTGCAGACCCGCTTCAACGCCTTGCCCCAGATGGGAACCCGGATGAGAGATGAGAAAAGGTATTCCGAGGGCCTCGGCACGCTGCAGTTCGTCACAGAAGGCGGCAATTGATTTCTCGAGCTTGGTTGGATCGAGCGCCGCCAGATTGATCAGGTAGCTGTCATGGGCGGCCACCGGCGGGCGCCCGACCGCGGCCCATTTCTCAGTAAACAGTTGCACCTCGGAACTGCCAAGCTGCGGAGCCTTCCATTGTCTCTCGTTTTTGGTGAAGATCTGGAGCGCCTCGCCCTGCACTTCCTGCATCCTGTCAAAGGCCAGATGCAGCCCCCCGGCAATCGACATGTGGGCACCTAACCGCGGCACAATACCTCCTTGTAAAACGCTGCTCGAATTCACCCGCTCATTGGGCGGTAACCCTTTCCGGTCACTTCAATTTTTCACTTTTCTCCCGCGCCACCAGTTTGCTTTTATTGCCTCACCTTTTTTGCTAGAATCCGACTCTCACAATTCGCGACCAGGCCCAAAACTTTCATGGATTTAATCACCGATGCGCTATGTGCAAAAGGTTTCACCCTCATTCTATCCGATTTTGAGCTTCTTGTTTCTGATCCTGGCAGGGACTGCTCTGCTGCTGATATTCCCAACTCAAAACGGCTCCCGCCTCTCTCCCATTGATGCGTTGTTCATGGCGACATCGGCCACGTGCGTAACGGGATTGTCGGTGGTTGATATTGGAACACAGTTTTCCACCTGGGGCCAGCTCACAATTCTCGGGCTGATCCAGCTGGGAGGACTGGGCATCATGACCTTCTCGACTGTGCTGATTTTACTTTTTGGAGGATCCATCACTTTTCGCTCGCGTTTTGTCATTCAAGACGTCTTCACCCACAGCCCTCAGGCGGATTTGAACACCCTGCTCGGACGTGTGCTGCTTTTCACCTTGAGCTTTGAAGCGGCGGCCACAGGCCTCCTTTTCATGCGATTCGTGCAGCAGTTTGATGTCCCGACCGCCTTCTATTACGCTTTGTTTCACGCGGTGAGCGCCTTCTGTAACGCCGGCTTCGCTCTGTTTCCCGATTCCTTCATGCACTACCGGGGCGATGTGCTGGTGAACTCTACCCTGCTGGTCCTCATCGTTGTGGGCGGGATAGGATTCATGGTGCTTCACGAAATTGTCCGCACCCTCAGCAAAGCCTCGACATTCAGTCACTTCTGGAATCAGCTTTCGTTGCACACCAAGATGGTCATCCTCATGACAACAGTCCTGCTCATTGGAGGGACAATCTTTTTTTTGGTCAGCGAATGGAACGACACGCTGAGAGACCTCTCGACCGATGAAAAATGGCTCGCGGCCGTGTTTCAATCGGCTACGCCCCGTACCGCCGGATTCAACACGCTTGACTTCAGCGCCATGAATAACATCACACTGTTGGGCACCATGATGCTCATGTTTATCGGCGCCTCGCCGGGCTCCACCGGAGGCGGCATCAAGACCAGCAGCATGGGGGTACTGCTGGCGCTGAGCAGAGCCCGCATCAGCGGTTCCGGCCAGGTGCACGTGTTCAAGAGGGCCATATCTTCGGGAACCATCAATCGCGCATTTGCCATTTTTGTCATTTCGGTGATGATTGTCCTGTTGGGAACCGCCTGCCTGCTCATTACCGAGACGGGAGACACCCCTTTCAAGGAAACCAGGGGGTTGTTTATGGAAATGCTTTTTGAAGCCACCTCGGCCTTTGGCACCGTCGGGTTGAGTATGGGGGTCACGCCGCACCTTTCCGGCTGGGGTAAGTTCATACTGATCCTCATCATGTACATTGGTCGACTGGGACCCCTGGTAATCGCCATGGCCATCCGGCCGGCCCCGTCCAGGGCCAGGTTTCTTTACGCCGAAGAACGTTTGATGATCGGATGAGAGGATTGAGGGATGCGCCAGATTGCAGTCATAGGACTGGGGAATTTCGGCTATTACCTGGCCAAGGAACTGTATTCCAAGGGCTTCGACGTGATCGGTTTGGATCTTCACCAGGAGGTCGTGCACAAAGTCAAAAACGACCTCAACGAAGCGGTCATAGCGGATGCAACCGACAAAGATACTTTAATGGCATTGGGGATCGACCATGTGGATCTGGCGGTAGTGACCATCGGAACGAACATGCTGGCGAGCATCCTGGTCACATTTCACCTCAAACAGATGGGGGTGGATCGAGTCTATGCCAAGGCGCTGAGCGAGGAACACGGTCAGATTCTGAGCCGCATGGGAGCTGATGAAATTCTCTTTCCGGAAAAGGATCTGGCCATCAGTTTGGCGCGCCACATCGAAAACCCGAATATGCTGGAATACCTCCCTTCCATCGGGGATCACGGCATTTTTGAACTGACCCCGCCCAGAGGGTTTCTCAACAAAACGCTGCGTGAACTGGATCTCATTAACCAATTCAGCCTCCAGATCATCGCCGTTAAGCACATCCATGACAACGCCTTTACCTTCATTCCCAAGGCGGATTTCAAGATCAATGAGAACCACGTGCTGCTGTTGCTGGGCACCAACCAGGCGATGGAAAAGCTTTCCGAAGAATTTGAAGAATGAGTGTAAATGGTGTCAATCCACTGGTTGACAAGGTGGCCGTTTCAATGTTTTCAGCAATCCAGACTGAGGAATAGAACATGATTGAGCGTTACACGCGCCCGCAAATGGGGCAAATATGGACTCTGGAAAACCGCTACCGCAAATGGCTTGAAGTGGAAATAGCCGTATGCGAGGTTCTCGCAGAACGAGGTGTCATTCCCCCGGAGGATCTCAGCCAAATCAAGTCGAAAGCCGGCTTTGATGTGAATCGAATCAATCAAATAGAACAGGTCACCCACCACGATGTCATCGCGTTTCTCACCAACGTGGGTGAATATGTGGGCCCCGCTGCCCGCCATATTCACCAGGGCATGACCTCGTCGGATATGCTCGATACGGCCATGGCGCTGCTGCTGGTCCAGGCATCGGACATCCTGCTGGACGATATGGACGAACTCTTGCGGGTACTCAAGCGACGCGCCCACGAACTCAAAGACAGCGTCATGATCGGGCGCTCTCATGGTATTCATGCCGAACCCATCACCTTCGGCCTGAAATTCGCCAATTGGTACGCCGAGATGCGGCGCAACCGGAAAAGGCTGCAGCACGCGAGAGAAACAGTGCGAGTGGGTAAGATTTCCGGAGCCGTCGGCACCTATGCCAATATAGATCCGGCTGTTGAACAGCAGGTGTGCCGAAGACTTTCTCTCAAACCGGCACCTATCAGCAACCAGATCATCCAGAGAGATCGTCACGCGGAGTTTTTTAACAGCATTGCTTTGACCGGCTGCACCATTGAAAAGATCGCCGTGGAAATTCGGCACCTGCAACGAACGGAGGTGAGAGAGGCGGAGGAATTCTTCGCTGCAGGCCAGAAGGGATCTTCCGCCATGCCGCACAAGCGCAACCCCATCGCGTCGGAAAATCTGTCGGGGCTGGCACGCGTTCTGCGCGGAAACGCCCTGGCAGCTATGGAAAACGTGGCGCTCTGGCATGAAAGGGATATCAGTCACTCGTCGGTGGAGCGCATCATTGCGCCGGACTCCACCATCCTCCTCGATTACATGCTGGCTCGGCTGACCCGCGTGCTGGATAAGCTCACGGTCTACCCCGACAACATGCGCCGCAACCTTGCCCTGACCGGAGGTCTTTTCTTCTCTCAGCAGGTCATGTTAACCTTGACACGCAAGGGCCTTTCGAGGGAAGAGGCCTACCGGCTCGTGCAGCGAAACGCCATGCGGGTCTGGCAGGAGGGAGGAGAGTTGCAGGAGCGGCTCAAGCAGGACGACGAAGTGACGCAGCATCTGAGTGCCGAAGAGATTGCCGCTGTTTTTGACCTGAATTATCACCTCAAGCATGTGGACGGCATTTTTCAGAGAGTCTTTGAACAAGAGTAACCAAGCAACTCATGAGCATTGAACTTCTGGCCCCGGTTGGCCACATCGAGAGTTTTTTCGCAGCGCTGGAAAACGGCGCGGACGCCGTCTACCTGGGGCTGAAGCAATGGAGTGCCAGGGCCTCGGCGACCAATTTTACCCTGCCGGAACTGGCCTCGCTGCTGCCCTACGCGCACCGGCAGCACATCAAGGTACACATAGCGCTAAACAGCCTGATCACCGCCTCGGAGGTGCCCGAGACCCTGGATCTGCTGCAGGCCCTGGCGGATCTGGCGGTGGATGCGGTGATCGTGCAGGACCCCGGCCTCTTCTACTTGATCCGGCATTATTTCCCGAACCTGCGAGTCCATGCCAGCACCCTGACCACCGTTCACAATCATGCCGGAGTCAACCAGTTGGAAAAACTGGGGGCTAGGCGCGTGGTTCTCGCCCGCGAACTCAACCTCGAGGAAATCGAGAAGATTGCCGCAGGAACCCGGGTAGAGCTCGAGGTCTTCGTGCACGGCGCCCTCTGTTATTCGTTTTCCGGGCTGTGTCTCGCCAGCAGTTTTAGAGGCGGGCACAGCGGTTTGCAGGGACGCTGTGTGCAACCCTGCCGATTGCGCTTCCGGCAGGGCCGAAAGCAAGGTTTCTTTCTGTCCTGCAATGATCTGTGTGCTCTCCCATTGCTTCCCCGGTTAAAGCAAATGCGGCTGGCCGCGTTCAAGATTGAAGGAAGAATGAAACCGGCGGCTTACATCGGGCAGGTGGTGAGAGCCTACCGCAGGGTGTTGGACGCACCCAGAGAAAGAGAGGCTGAGGCCATTGCCGAAGCTCAGGAACTATTGGCGCAATCACCTGCCAGGCGCCTGACATCGGGTTTTCTGCAAAAGCACAACAGTGAGGCGGTCTTAACGCCGCATCGTTCCGGCTCAAGCGGCCTTTGGGTGGGAACGGTGAAGGCGGTCGAGAACGGCAGGTTGGCTGTGGTCCTGCGCCACGACATAGAGGCAGGCGATCGACTGCGGCCGGAATCGTCGGAAGGGAAGGAAAAGACGGCGTTCACCGTAACTCACATGCTGTCGGCCGAAGGAAACCCGTTGACCCGTGGACAGGCAGGAAGCACCCTGCTGATCCCTGTCAAAGGAAGCTTTCAGCCGCGCGAACGGCTCTTTCGGGTCGGTTCAAAGCCGTCCTCGACGGGTAAAGGCTGGGCCGAAGTAAAAAAACAGAGACGCCGCGTCGCCTCCTACCGCAGCAAATTCCCGGGTTATCCCAAAGTCTTGCAGGAGTTTCCCGCCCTTTCGGCAAAGCCTCCCGCAACCGATACGCTGATCATCAAAGTGGACCGGCCGAGCGATCTCGCCAAGGCATTTCAGTCCCCCGCCGACTGGATATTCTACACCGCCAGCCGCTCGAACCTGGAGAAACTGGCGCGCAAAAGGCTCATGACAGCGCAAAAAAAGCGCCTGGTATGGGCCCTGCCGCCACTCATCGCCGAGCGGGAAATGGATTACTATCGAGCGGCGACTGAATGGTATCGGAGTAAGGGCTTTGTCAATTGGGAGCTGAACAACTGGGGTCACTTTGATTTTTTCCGCGCCGCTGAAAGGATCCGACTGATCGCCGGCCACCGGTTTAATGTGAGGAATTCGGCGGCGCTGGCGGAGATGTTGGAAGCAGGATGCCGGCAGGCGGTCCTGTCCCTGGAAATCACGCGAACAGAACTGCAGCACCTGGGTCGGGAAAAAGTCGGCGCGATACCCAGTGTAATCGTGTATGCCTGGCCTCCGGTTTTTTCATCGAGACTCACTCCGAAGCTGCTGGAAGGCAAAGCTTTCGTGACGCCACGCAAAGAAGCTTACTTCTATCGCAAGAGCTCGGAGTTCTCTTTCATTTATCCCGAGAGCCCCATCAACTGGATGGAAAAGATCTCACTGCTGCGCGCCTATGGGTTCCGCTCGTTCATGCTCGACCTGAGCGACGGCCCGAGCGACCAGGCTCATCCTTTTGAGCGAATTCTGAGCGGCTTCAAGCGGCAGAGAGCCGACCGCCCCTACTCGCTGTTCAACTTTGATAAGCAGCCCGTGCCGCAATCTAAAGCAGAGGCAGAATCATGACTTCATTTGTCCACTTGCACGTCCACAGCCAGTACAGCCTGCTGGACGGCGCCATACGACTGCAGGATCTGCTCGACACGGCACGCAGCTACAAGATGCCCGCGGTAGCAGTGACGGACCACGGGACCATGTTCGGCGCCCTGGAATTTTACGAGAAAGCCAATAAGGCGGGCATCAGACCCATCATCGGCTGTGAGGTCTACCTGGCCCCCAAGAGTCGCTTCGACCGGCAAAGTAAGACAGAAAACGGTGGCGCTGCCGAGGAGGACCGCAACTATCACCTGCTGCTGTTGGCGGAAAATTTGACCGGCTACCAAAACCTTCTGAAACTGGTCACCCTGGCCTATCTGGAAGGCTTTTACTATAAGCCGCGCATCGACAAAGAGCTTTTGAAGCAACATCACGCGGGGCTCATCGGCCTCTCCAGCTGTCTCAAAGGGGAAATTCAAACATTACTGCTGCGTCGTCAGGAAGAGGCCGCCAAAAGAGTTGCTCTCGAGTATGCCCAGATCTTCGGTGCGAATAATTTTTTTCTCGAGATTCAAGCGAACGGCATTCCCGAGCAGGCCCTGGTGAACGATGCGCTCATTCGCATGGGGCAAGAACTGGACCTGCCCCTTGTCGCCACCAACGACTGTCATTACTTGCGGCGCAGCGACTCGAGAGCCCACGAAATTCTGCTCTGCATCCAAACCGGCAAGACCGTTGTGGACGACAAGCGCATGAAGTTCCAAACGGATCAGCTCTACTTCAAATCGCCCGACGAAATGACCAAGGAATTTTCCCATGTGCCGCAGGCCCTGAAAAACACCTGCGTCATTGCCGATCGGTGTCATCTTGAGCTGGAGATCGGCAAGAACCATTTTCCCATTTTTCCTTTGGCGCCGGGTGAGGACGTGCAGGAAACCTTCGAGAAAACGGCCCGGGACGGATTTGCCAAAAGATTGAAACAGATTCGAAGACGCAGGCCGGGATTCGATCAGGAAGCGGAATACGAAGATCGACTGCGTTACGAAATTCAAGTCATTCGGCAAATGGGCTTCGCCGCCTATTTTCTGATTGTTGCCGATTTCATCAATTACGGTAAGAACAGGGGCATACCGGTAGGGCCCGGGCGCGGTTCCGCAGCAGGCAGCCTGGTCGCTTATGCCATGGGGATCACCGATCTGGACCCCATCGAACATGGCCTCATCTTCGAACGCTTCCTCAATGTGGAGCGAGTCAGTCTGCCCGATATTGACGTCGATTTTTGCGTGAACGGGCGCGAGGAAGTGTTGCGTTACGTGGCGGAAAAGTACGGCAAGGATCGCGTGGCACAAATCACCACCTTCGGGACCATGCAGGCGAGAGCGGTCATACGCGATGTCGGCCGCGCTCTTGCAATGCCCTACAACGATGTCGACCGCATCGCCAAACTGATCCCGTCCGCTCCGGGTATGACTCTGCAAAAGGCCTTTCAACTGGAACCGCGACTGTCCGATCAGCAGCGCGAAAATCCCCAGGTCAAGGAACTGTTCGAGATCGCCTTTGCCCTGGAAGGCCTGACCCGCCATGCCTCGACCCATGCTGCGGGGGTCGTCATCGGGGACAAGCCCATCGTGGACTATATGCCGCTGTACCGAGGCCAGGACGGCGAAGTGGTCACCCAATATTCCATGAAGTACGTGGAAAAGGCGGGTCTCATCAAATTCGATTTTCTCGGGCTGCGCAATCTGACCGTCATCAACAATGCGGTACAACTCATCCGCAAAAATCACGGGGTCGAGATCGTCATCGAAGACATTCCGCTGGATGATCCCGACACCTACGCCCTGCTCTGCCGGGCGGACACCACGGGAGTATTCCAGCTGGAGAGCTCAGGCATGCGGGATATCCTGGTGCGCTTGCGCCCGGAAAACTTCGCCGATATCGTTGCCCTGGTGGCCCTGTACCGTCCCGGTCCCCTGGAAAGCGGCATGGTGGAAAACTACATCCAGGGCAAACATGGCCAAATCGAGATCACCTATGAACTGGAGACCTTGAAGCCGATTCTTGCACCCACCTACGGAGTCATTCTGTACCAGGAACAGGTGATGAAAATTGCCAGTGTGCTGGCCAACTACACCCTGGGAGAAGCCGATATCCTGCGCCGTGCCATGGGCAAGAAGATCCCCGAAGTCATGGCGCAGCAAAGAGACCGCTTTCTTGCCGGGGCCAGAGAGAACAAACTCGATCTGGCCAAAGCCAATCACATCTTCGATTTGATGGAAAAGTTCGCAGGCTACGGCTTCAACAAGTCACACAGCGCCGCCTACGCCCTGATCGCCTACCAGACCGCCTACCTCAAGGCACACTATCCGGTCGAATTCATGGCGGCCTTGCTCAACAGCTTCCTCAATAACACCGATCAGGTGGTCAAACTCATCAACCAGTGCCGTGAGAAAGCGATTGAAATTCTGCCGCCGGACGTCAACGCCAGCAGCAAGGACTTCACCGTAACCGCGGGCAGGATCAGGTTTGGCATGGGGGCCGTAAAGAACGTGGGCGAGGCCGCCATCGAAGTGATTCTCAACAGCCGTGAAGAACAGGGCGCTTTTCAGTCGATCTATGAATTTTGTCGACGGGTGGACATCGCCAGAGTGAATCGCCGGGTGCTCGAACAACTCATAAAATGCGGCGCCTTCGATTCGCTTCATGCCAATCGGGCGCAGGTGCTGGCGGCTCTGGATGATGCTCTGGAAAAGGCCCAAATGGTGCAACGCGATCGTCAATCGGGGCAAATGAATATGTTCGACCTGCTGCGAATGCAAAAGAAGGTGCCCTCCCCCTCGCTTCCCGACGTTCCCGATTGGGACAATCGCACCACCTTGCAGTTCGAAAAAGAGGCGCTGGGGTTCTATATCTCCGGACATCCCCTGGACTTCTACCAGAGCCAGATTGCCACCCTGTGCTCGGCGGATACGCAATCCATCAAGGAGAAGAATGAGGGAGTTGAGGTGGTGCTGTGCGGCATGCTGGGTGTCATCAAGGAAATCACTACAAAAAAGGGTGATCGGATGGCGTTTCTGTCCCTCGAGGACAAACAGGGGATTGTGGAAGTGGTGGCTTTCGCCAACGTTTTCATGCAGGCCAGGCCCTTGCTCGAAGGCGACGAACCACGCGTTGTCATCGGTAAAGTGCAGCATGACGAAAAAGGAACCAAGGTCATCGCCGATCAGATCGTCACCATTGAAGACGCCCAAATCCATAGTGTAGAGGCTTTGCGCATACACCTGAAGGCGGAAAACCTCGATCGTGATGGTTTGACACGGTTGCGCCACTTGTTGATCACCCATTCGGGCGAGTGCAAAACCTTCCTGCATCTCAATGTGAAGGACAAAGCCGAGGCGGTCATCGCCCTCAGCTCGAAGCTGCAGGTCAACCCAACCCCGGCGTTTTTCGAGGAAATGAACCAGCACTTCGGCGTCCATTCCGTCGAAGCGATTCACAAGACTTGCCGCCGGTAGAATTGTGGAGCAGTCATATTTTGTGTGCGTGGTGCTTTGCTGAAGCTCAAGGAGGTCGACAGCGATGATTGACAATTATCAATTCGGCAGCATGGTCGTGGGCGGCAAGCAATACAGGGACGATCTTAAGATGATCCGGGGAAAAGTGATTGCACATTGGTGGCGGAGCCAAGGCCATAGTGTTGCAGTGTTCGATATGGACGACATTTTTGCCGCCCGCCCGGAAGTCCTGGTGGTGGGTACGGGAAAGCCGGGACGCATGCGGGTGGAGGATCCCTTGCGCTCAGCTCTGGCACAAGCCGGTATAGAGCTCATTGAACAGCCCACTGCCGTTGCCGTTGAGACCTTCAACAGACTATGGGCGGAAGGGAAAGACGTTGCCGGGGCTTTCCATTTGACGTGCTGACAGGCAAAAAGGTACCCTTTTATCCTCAACCAGTATATATTCCGGTAAAGGGCCACATCAGGTGTATACATTGAAGAAGGGATCACTCAAATGAACAATGAAGTTTACTACCAAAGAGAACGCACGGCAGAACTCCAGAGTGAGTTCATCCGCCGGGTGTATAACTGGATGGGAATCGGCCTCGCCACCACCGCACTTGTGGCCATGTTCACAGCCTCCAGCCAATCCATGCTGCAACTCATTTTTGCAACCCCCATGGTGTTTTTTGGACTGATCGCTGTCGAACTGGGATTGGTGATAGCGCTAAGCGCCGCCATCAACCGCCTTCAGGCTTCCACCGCCGCGCTCATGTTTTTCATCTATTCGGCCCTCAACGGACTAACCCTATCCGCCATATTCCTCGCCTACACGCAGGCCTCCATTGCCAGCACCTTTTTTATCACCGCGGGGACTTTTGCCGCCATGAGCATTTACGGCTATAGCACCAAGCGCGATTTGACCTCCTGGAGAAGCTTTCTGTTCATGGGGTTGATCGGGATCATCCTCGCCTCGGTAGTCAACCTTTTCTTGCACAGTGAGTCCATTTACTGGGTGGTTACCATCGGCGGTGTCCTCGTTTTCGTTGGATTGACCGCTTACGACACGCAAAAAATCAAGGAGATGGCCTACCAGGGCTTCGGCAATGCAGAAATGGAGCGCAAAGGAGCCGTCATCGGCGCACTGCGGCTCTATCTGGATTTCATCAACCTGTTCCTGCTGCTGCTCAGATTGTTTGGCGGCCGCAGAGAATGACGGCGCCTGCGGTTTGAGTCGGCATCTCGCCTGATTACCCCATGCCCTCGGCTGGAAAATTCTGTGTGACCCATGGAAACCGCCCAGATCCTGTTCGTGGAAACCCGCTCAAAGGAGAAGCGCACCCTGCTATGCCGATGGGTCGAGCGCTTCTGTGAAGCGGGGCGTAAAGTACACGTTCTGACCGATTCAACCATGGCGGCTCAAACCCTCGATGAGCTTCTCTGGACCTTCTCCCAGGGGAGTTTTGTGCCCCACCGCATCATTACTCATGCGGCAGCGCAGGACATTGCGGAACCGGTGGTCATCACCACGGCATGCCTACCCCTCGAGCGGTATGACGATGTGCTCATACTGGATGGACCGGCGGACCTGAACTGCATGACAAGGTACCGGACGGTAATTCATTTTGTTCTGCTGGACGATCAGGAAAAGCGCCAGGAAAGCCGCCTCCTATGGCAAGCAGCAAAAGAGCAGGGGGTTCAGCTGCAGCACGTCCCCTACTCTTCCGGTGCAGAACCCATGTGACGCACCCCGTGCGCCGGGTCAACTCCCGCGCCAGTGCGTGAAACCCGCTCTCTACGGGGAAATATCGATGGTGGGATAAATCCCTTTGAGGGGACCCTCGGGATGCGGCTGAATGATATTGAAGGAAATGTTGCGTCCCTTCTGCGCATGTCCCCTGTTCTCCTCCCCGTCAAAATAGGCGCCGTTTGCCTCGAGGATATGTTCCAGCCTGTGCTGAAAGGTGTGCACAAACTCTGAACCGTTCCCTTTGAAGCGCATCGTCCCGATTTGCAGCTCGCCGTCGCAACGGGCCAGTTGCTCTAGCGAGATGCTGTGTTCAGCCAGATCCGACCGCTTGCGAATATGCCCCCACAGCAGATGCCCCGCGGGCACTTCCAACGGCTCTTCAAGATCGATAATGGTATGAGGCATCACAATGCTCCCACTGCCGATCCGTAAATCACACCCGGAGTTACCGCGCAAGAACGAATTGAAGCCGACGAATACCTTGTTTCCCAGACAGCTATGGATGATCTTGCCTCCATGCGCCGTGATGTTTTCCCCTTCCAACCGCGATGCGACAATATAGCAGTTTTCCTGGGCGTTGGAGCCTCTGCCCAAAAAGGCATCTTCCAGGTAAGCCCTTTGGGCCACCAGCACATTTTCACTCACCTGGGAATCGCCCTTCACCACCGCATACCTGCTGAGGGACGCCCCCCTGGGTACGGCAATAGGGGCCTCCGATTGAACCACTTGAAAGACTTTTTCAAAATCATTCTTGCGCCTCTCCACAAAGTCCATGAAGATTCCCTGAGGGGCCTTGCCAACCTCCATATGGACGTAGCGCTTCAACACTTCAGGAGGAAACAGGTAGCTGAAGTCAAAGGCATCGCCTGCACGAATCCAGACCCGGCCAGGCTCGATCAGGCGGTGAGCCAGCTCGCCCACCTGAACATAGGCGTAGGCGCCGATCACGCAATCGTGCACCGTCGTCAGGTCCACCGTACTGAAGGGACCGAGGAAGCTGCCTTCGACGGGAGCCCCATGGATATTGGCGTAATGCATGGATACCGTGTTCTGAATGAGGAATTCCTCGGGGCTTTCCGGGTCATGCGAGTTGTTGTGCACCAGGTTCTTGATCAGAATACTGTCCTTGATGCGAATCACCTCATCGTCGTGCAGAGGAATTTCCAGTCCCTGAAAGGGAAAGATTTCGCCCTGGGCTTTCAGTTCATCTCCGCGAATGTCACTCTTATAGAGGACCGAATGATCGACAATGCATTTCCCGAGAAAGTAACTCCCGGCCAGGCTGGAGTGCTTGAAATGAAAATGCAGCGGATGATGGAGCGTGAGCCCGTAAAAAGCGTAGAACCTGGCAAACTGTTCGAGAGGAATCAGGCCCCTCACATACGGACCGACGTCAAAGGCCGGCTCGCGAAGATTGATGTTTACTCGGTCAATGATGCGGTCGATAAGCCTTTCCAGTTCCGTCATATACATCCCCCTCAAATTTCTGGATCGTCTCGTATCGGGTTAATCTCGGGCTCCGCCTTTGAATGCTTTCAAACCCGCATATTGCGCCGCATCCCCGAGCTCCTCCTCAATCCGCAGCAATTGATTGTATTTGGCAACCCGGTCTGTCCTCGACAGAGAACCCGTCTTGATCTGCCCTGTTCCAGCCGCCACCGCCAAATCCGCTATGGTGGTATCCTCGGTTTCTCCCGAACGGTGCGACACCACCGCGGTATACCCCGCCTTGAACGCCATATTGATGGCTTCCATGGTCTCGCTGACGGTTCCGATCTGGTTGAGCTTGATGAGGATACTGTTGGCTACGCCTTTGGCGATTCCCTCAGCCAAGATTTTGGTATTGGTAACAAACAGGTCGTCACCCACAATTTGCACCTTTTTCCCCAGTCGCTCGGTCAAGGCCTTCCATCCGTCCCAATCCCCTTCAGCCATGCCATCTTCCAGTGAAATCAACGGATACCGGGTAGTCCATGATTCATAGAGATCGATCAGCTCTGCCGGGCTTTTTCTGGGTTTTTCCTCGGCCCCCAGGGTGTAGTCTCCCTCGGTGAAAAACTCGCTGGCTGCAGCATCCAGTGCGATATGGATGTCCTCTCCCGGTCTGTATCCCGCCGCCTCGATGCCCTGCATGAGGGCTTCCAGCGCCTCCTCGTTGGAACCGAGACTGGGGGCGAAGCCCCCTTCGTCACCCACAGAAGTGTTGAGACCTTTTGACTTCAAAACTTTTTTCAAGTGATGAAAGGTTTCCGCACCCATCCGCAACGCGTCCCGAAAAGAGCCGGCACCGGCCGGAACAATCATGAATTCCTGAATATCGACATTGTTGTCGGCATGAGCCCCGCCATTTAACACATTCATCATGGGGACCGGCAGGACGCACGCGGCAACGCCTCCGAGGTAGCGGTACAACGGCAAATCGGCTTCACTGGCAGCCGCCCTGGCGGCCGCCATGCTCACGGCGAGGATGGCGTTGGCACCCAGTCGAGCCTTGTTGTCGGTACCGTCCAGGCCGATGAGAAATCGGTCCAGGGCGACCTGGTCCCGCACGTCGAATCCCAGAATCTGCGGTGCGATGATGTCGTTGATGTTGTTCACTGCCTGCAGCACACCTTTACCCAGATAGCGCTTCGAATCTCCGTCGCGCAGTTCGAGCGCCTCGCGCGATCCGGTTGAGGCTCCGGAAGGTACGATGGCGCTGCCCTTGAAGCCGGTATCCAAATAAACGTCAGCCTCTACCGTTGGATTGCCGCGCGAATCCAGAACCTCCCTGGCGCGCACTGAAATAATCTCGCTCATCTAGCCTGCCTCCTTTTTAGACTTCCCCCAAACACCGGTTCCCAATACAGACTGTCCACCATTTTTGCCGCCTGCAAGCACGGCACCTGCCCTCGCGCAAGGGCTGAAGGATGTTGACCGTTGGCCGTTTATTTCATTACAATAGAATTTTTGATTGGGTTAATCAATCTGAAAGAAAGGATAATGTATGGGAGCGGTGCTGACAGCAAGTGATTTGCGCAAAGGTTTGAAACTGGAAATTGATGGAGAACCCTACCTGGTAGTGGATTTTGAATTTTCCAAGCCGGGTAAGGGACAGGCATTGTATCGCTGCCGTCTCAAGAACATGATTACAGGAGCGCAATTTGATCGCACCTACCGCTCAGGAGACAAGTTCAACGCCGCCGATCTCGAAGAACAGTCGATGGAGTTCCTGTACAAAGACGGCAGCCGCTACACCTTCATGAATACCAGCAGCTACGAACAGATCGAGTTGCTGGAAGAGCACGTCGGCGATGCCATCAATTATCTCACGGAAAATCTGGTCGTCGACATGCTCCTGTTTCAGGGCAGACCCATCGGCATCAGTCTGCCGAATTTTGTTGAACTCAAAGTGGTTCAGGCCGACCCCGGCATCAAGGGCGACACCGCCGCGGGTGCCACCAAGCCGGTGACCCTGGAAACCGGCTTTGTCATTCAGGTGCCGCTTTTTATCGAAGAAGGGGAACTGCTCAAAGTCGATACGCGCAGCGGCTCGTATGTGGAAAGGGTGAAATAACCGGCCCATGGCGGAACGCACCATGCTTGCCGGCAAACGGCCGTTCCTGGAACTGCGCAGCGCCGCCCTGCAGGCGATACGCGCCTTTTTCCTGGATGACGATTTTATCGAAATCCAAACCCCACTGCGTACCCCGGCCCCGGCTCCCGAACCGCACATCGACGCCGTTCCGGCGGACGGCTGGTTTTTAAGCACCAGTCCGGAATTATACATGAAGCGTTTGCTCGCCTCCGGATATGAACGAATATTTCAGATGGCTCCCGCTTTCCGCAAAGGCGAGAGGGGCAGGTTGCACCATCCCGAATTCATCATGCTGGAATGGTATCGACTGGAAAGCGACTACCACGCACTCATGAAAGATTGCCATAACCTGCTCAGGCATGTCTGTGCGGCGATCGATCGCTGCGCCAATCTGCACTATAACAATAGACCCCTGCGGGTGGACACGGATTGGCAACACTACAGCGTGCGCGAGGCTTTTCTGCGATTTGCCGGCTGGGACCCGGCGGCGAGCCATGAGCCGGATCGGTTCGATGTGGACCTGGTCGACAAGGTGGAACCTCAGCTTGGTTTTCCACAACCCTGCATCCTGTACGACTACCCGATTTATCAGGCGGCTCTGGCTCGCTCCAAGCCCAACGACCCCACGGTGGCCGAAAGATTTGAACTGTACTGGGCGGGGATCGAACTGGCCAACGGCTTCAGCGAGCTCGTCGATGCCCGGGAACAGCGCCGGCGGTTCCTGCAGAGCATGGAACAGCGCCGCTGCGCCGGCCATCCCGTTTATCCGCTGCCCGAACGGTTCCTGAAAAGCCTTGAATTCCTGCCGCCTTGCGCCGGGGTTGCACTGGGAGTCGATCGGCTGATCATGCTGCTGAGCGGTGCCGATCACTTGGACCACGTGGTGGCCTTCCCCCCCGAGCTGGCCTGACCGCCGCCGGTTTCCATTCCCGGATAAGCTTCCAGTTAGAGGTTTTGGGGCCACACGCCAGCGGCTGGGAGACGGGGCGGGAAGTGAACCGGATTGACATCACACCGGCATTTTATAACACACCCATGGGGAAGAGGGAGTTGCATGCTGCGCAAATCATTGGCACTGAAAATTTTTGAGGCATTTTCCATTCAGCGCTGGAACGACAAGCTGCGCCCCGTCGAATTGACGGAGATGGATAAACACGCCCACAAGATGATCATTGCCTATTGCCTTGGCAAATATGAGGAAAGCAAGGGCCGGCCTGTGGCCTGGGGAAAGATCATCGAGGGCGGGATTTTTGAGCTCCTGCGACGCGTGATCACCTCCGACATCAAATCACCCGTCTACCGGAAGATAAGATTGTCTCACCCGGAGGTCTTCAATGAATTCAACGTATGGGTCTACAATCAGCTCATGACATTTCTGGCAACCCTGCCGGGAGCATTCAAGGAGGGCCTGAGGGACTACCTGTTCCATGCCGAAGAGGAGACCGACCTCACCCGTAAGATCCTGGAAGCGGCCCATCTTTTTTCCAGCTTCTGGGAGTTTCAGGTGCTGCGCGAGGCACATCCCAACGGCTACCAGATGAAAGAGATCGACAAGAGCATGCACAACAGCATCGAGCCTTACCTGGATCTCGCCGGTATGCGCCGTATCATTTGCAAGGAAAAAGTTTCCGATTTTATTGACCTGTGCGGTCAGCTGCGCTTTCAAATCCGCTGGGGACAAATACCGCGTGTACCCAGAACCTCGGTGCTTGGTCACATGCTGCTGGTGGCTATTTTCAGCTATATGTTTTGCCAGGAGGCCGCACCCTGCCCGAAACGCGTCTACAATGATTTTTTTGGAGCTCTATTCCACGATTTGCCGGAAGTGGTCACGCGCGATATCCTCTCGCCCATCAAACGCTCGGTTCAGGGGATGCCTGAAGTGATCAGTAAAATTGAGGAAGAGCTGGCCGAGCAAGAGATCTTTCCCTTGATCGAGGCAAGCTGGCGCGACGAGATGAAGTATTTCACACGCGACGAATTCCAAAGCAGGGTGCGCCTGGACGGCGCGATCCAAAGCATCGGCAGTGAAGCCATCAACCAGGGCTACAACGCCGACCGGTACGATCCAATCGACGGGGAATACATCCGCCTGGCAGACGATCTGGCAGCGTACCTGGAAGCGTACGTGTCGGCCAGTTCAGGGATCACCTCAAGACAGCTGGAAGAGGCCATGAACAACCTGCAGGAGCGGTATCAGGGGAAAACCGTCGCGGGCATTTCCATCGGTTCCTTGTATGCGGATTTTCGCTAGGAGCCTGCCTGCCGCAACCCTCTCCCTCGAACGAGAGGGTTGGGGTGAGAGGATGACTCCTCGGACCAGCTCCTACGCCTCCGTTGCGTAAAATGCCATGCCGGCAAAAGTGACCAGGGAATTATCCTGATCCACGGTCACATGGCTGTGATCCAGCAGCTTCCCCATGGCACGGCCGGCAAGAATCCTGGCCAGAACATATAATGGAGCCAGCCCGCAAATCCGCCTCTGATTTCTCTCCCGCCGAAGAATTTGAATGAACTGCCGGGCATCGCATGCTTCAAGACATTTAAGCAACTCCAGATCCGCCCTCAGGTGCTGGGCCAGGGTCCCCTCATGGGGCCGAAATCGATCACCGTAGCGCGGGCCGATGTGGGCCAAATCCACACTGGCAATGAAGCCGACTCGGCCTGCCCGGGCCACCGCAAGTTCTTTCAGCAGGTTCGCTGTCGAGTCAATATATTCCTGGCGCGAATCCCAGTCCTCCAGGGAAAATGAACAGAGCAGCGGAACGATGCTTGCCCCCGGCTGACTGAATGCCAGAAAAACCGCCTGAAATTCTATGGCATGCTCTCTGTGATGGCTGTATTCGCCCGCCCTCAGGTCGCATGGAGCCAGTCTTGTCAATGCAGCGCAAAAGTCCGCATCATGTTTGACCATCCCAAGAGGCGTTTCGAAATCCTTGGGCGTCACGGCAAAGAAGTTCTCAATGGGTTCGTGGCCGGTCCCGAGAATGACCCAGGTGGTGGGTGGCGTTTTCGCTTCCAGCAGTGCCTTGTAGGCATGGGCGAAACACGGACCACCCGCCTGCAGGTCGATGTGCGGCGCCACCAAACCAACCAGACTGCGTTCATCCGTGCCGACCGCAGGCGTACCCGGCCCACCGCAGGCACAGCTGAAAAAGCCCTGCAGTTGTTGCATCAGCTCGTGCGCATCAGCCGGATAGCTTTTTCCTGCGTATTGCATTCTACGTACCGGATCCTGCAGGTAACGCCCGACCTCCTCACCGGCGCGCTGCAAAAATCGCTCATTTTCAAGGAAAAAATGCTTATCCAGCATATCCAGCACGGCTTCGATCTTTTCGGAAAAAAGAAGCTCACCGGTCCTGCGCATATAATGCGTCTGCAGGTCGCGCAGGGAATTGTTTCCATCCATGCGCAGCAGCAATTCCGCCAGGATCGGGGAAACCAGCAGCGGGGCTGGTGAAAAGCCAATGCGATCCCGCAGCAGAACCATTTTCTGCCCTTCATGCTCTACGGGAAAAGCTTCCAGACCATAACGCAACTTTGGGTAGTCTCTCACTGAACCCTCTCTCCAACCCTGTCGATGGCACTCACGCAGTAGCTGAAAAAATTTATTGCATTGTTTGAAATATAGTGTTTGAAGCCCTTATCGAAAAATGCGAAATAATTGACTGAACCCAGCAAATATGCTAGGTGAGCAAGATTCTATACTCGGCGTTTTTTTAATATTCTTTGTTCCTTATGCTCTACAAGGACGACCATGTGCTGCCAAAGCTTGCGATGCTCCCTACTCTGTTTACTGCTGATCCTGAGCAGCTGCGCTACCGCGGACAACAATCCCGTGAAGTTGAACGTAGCTACACCACCGTTACCACGCGCCGAAGTATATTACGAATATCTGTTAGCGCAACATTATTTGCGCGTCAACCAGATCGAAGAGGCCATCGAGGCATACGCCCGCGCTTTACAGGATGATCCCGAATCACCGCAACTCCTGACCGAACTGTCATCCCTCTACGTACGCCAGGGCAAGATTGAACAGGCCCTGAGCCTGGTGGAAAAGGCTACGCGCATCGATGCCCGGTATGAAGCCGCCTACATGCTCATGGGACAGCTCTATGCAGAGCTCGGGCGGAACGACAAAGCCATCGCTTCGTATAATCGAGTCATTCAGCTCAACCCGTCCAATGAAAACGTCTACCTCCTGCTGGGCACCCTGTACGCTCAAAAAGGCCGGTTCACCGAAGCCATCGAAATGTTTAATCGCCTTCAGGATCTTCTGCCCGACAATCCGGTGGCCCTCTACTACAAGGGGCGCGTCTTTCTGGACATGAAATACTACGATCAGGCGGAGGCGGTCTACAGGGAGGCGCTCGATCTGGATCCCGCATTTGAAAACGCACTGCTGGATCTTGCCTACATCTATGAAGTGTCCGACCGAACGATGGAAGCCGAAGAGACCTATCTGGAAATATTGATTTTCAACCCCACCAGTGTGCAGGCACACACCAGGCTGGGCAATCTGTACATGCGCGAGGGCAGGCTGGACGAAGCCCTGGAACAGTTCGGGCAACTCGTCAAGGTCAACAGGAAAGACCTGGAAAGCCGTCTCAAAATCGGAATCATCCATTTTCAGCAAAAAAAATATGACGATGCCATCGAGGACTTCACTTACCTTCTGAAGGAACAGCCCCAGTATGACCAGGCCCTGTATTATCTCGCCTCGACTTACGAAGAACGCGGGGAAATAAAGCAGGCAATTCTCAACTTCCGACTTATTCCACGCAACAGCCCCTTGTGGAGTGCGACCCAGATCCGTCTGGCGCTCACCTTCGCCCGGGCCAAAGATTATGCGGGCAGCATCGAAGTCCTGACGGCGGCCATCGAAAAACAGCCCGAAATCTCCGACTATTACCTTTACCTGGCCATCATTTACGAAGAGCAGCAGGAGTTCGACAGGGCCATCGAAGTAGTCGAACAGGGGCTCGAAAAGGCTCCCCAGGATGTCGACCTGCTGTTTCGCAAAGGCATCATCCTGGACAAAATGGATCGCAAGCAAGAGGCCATGGAGCAGATGCAGGAGATTCTAACGATTGAGCCGCGCAACGCCAGCGCCTTGAACTACATGGGCTACACCTATGCAGAGCTGGGAATCAATCTGCGGGAGGCTGAAGAACTGGTGCTGAAGGCACTCGAAGCGGAACCGGATGACGGTTACATCATGGACAGCCTCGCCTGGGTTTACTTCAAGCAGGGGCGCTATCGGGAAGCACTGGAAATCATGCTCGATGCCGTCCAGCGGGTGCCCCAGGACCCCGTGATCCAGGAGCACCTGGGGGATATATATTTACGGCTGAACGAGAAGGATAAGGCCAGGGAAGCCTATGAAAAAGCACTCAAATTCGAACACAGTGAACCGGACGAAGTCCAGAAAAAATTGAATGCCATTCCATGAAATCTTTATTCTGCGTATTTTTCGTTGTTGCCATGCTGACGGTCTGGAATGGCGGCTGCGCCCGCCGCCCGGAAGTGATCGAAAAACCCGCTCCCATCTCGACCCAGGAACTGCTGTCCAAACTGCGCTTCCGCTCGGCGCAATGGAAAGACTACCAGGCCAGGCTCATGATCAAGGGTGAAAGCGCAAAAGGCAAATTTCGCTTTCAGTCGGTGGTTGTGTCCCGCCTGCCGAACCAGTTCAGACTCGAAGCCTACACCACATGGGGGCAAACCGCCGGGGTTCTGACCGCCAACGAAAGGGAGTCGCGCCTGTGGATCCCTTCTGAAAAGGTGGTCTACGTTGCCCAGCGGGCGGAAAACCTGGTCCGCCATTTTCTGGGAGTTTCCATCCCGCTGCAGCTTTTCGGCTACAGCTTGACGGCATCCGTTTCGCCGTATCAACTGGATGCTTGGCGAATACAGCGCACCCCCTCCGGCTGGTCCGCTGACGCATACCTGCCCGCAGACGGCGTGCAGATGGTCTGGCAGTTTCTGGCGCAACCGGCGGCGCTGCAAACGATCACGGTTAAGAGTCGTCGAGGGGACTACAGCATAACCTACACGCCCGCGGTCGATATAGGTCATGCACACACACCCGGCAAGATCCGGTTTCTCTCGTCGGACTGGCAAATGGAAGCAGACATCTCGCATATGCAAACCAACCGCCAGATACAACCCGCGCTGTTCAAACTGCCTTTTCCGAGCGGCGTGCGCAAAGTAAAGCTCGATTACTGACGATGCAGCCGATAGCAGAACCCGAAAGGCGCTTTGTGGTTGATGTCATGCTGGGAAAGATGGCAAAATGGCTGCGTGCTCTCGGCTTCGATACATGTAACATTCATTTGACGCGGCCGGCTCAATTGGAATTCTACCTCGCACGAAGGTTTTGCGTGGTTACCAGGAATCGACGCTGGGGCAACTACCCCGGAGTCTTGTGCATCGCTGCCAATGATCCGATGCAGCAGCTGCAAGAGGTGGTATCCCAGGTTTCCATAACAGCCGATGAGGTTCGCTTCCTGAAGCGCTGTACCCTGTGCAACGACTTGCTGGAAGAACTTCCACATGAACATGCTTTTGGATTGGTGCCTGATTATGTTTTCGAGACACAAAGCACCTTTTTTCAGTGCCCGGGCTGCCGCAGAATCTATTGGCCGGGCAGTCATCCAGAGCGCATGTTGAAGCGGCTGAACGACACACTGGGATGGGTTCTCTAGGATTGGATCCAACGGAAGGAGAGTGAAACATGGGTGGAATTTTAGGACAGGCTGGTGCACTGCTGAAAAAATCCGGCTACTTTGTAATGCAGTACGGATACACCGCAGTTCAATGGACACTCAAGCTGGTCAATGTGCAGTTGCAAAAGATGAAACGAGCCGGTGCTCAGAAAAAAATGGAAAAGGCTTACAGTGGATTGGGTGCGGAAATCTATTCGCTCTACAAGCAAGGGGACACATCCGACTGGAAAAACATGCCGGCAGTGCAGCAGGAGCTCAAAATCATTGAGGAGACTGAATCCGGAGTGTTTCAGGTGGACGAGTCCATCGAAAACATCCGGAACAATTACTTGAGCAAAAAAGCCGAGATCAAAGAAAACTACTCAGCCAAGAGAGCGGCACTTGGCTCCGAGCAGCCTGAAGAAGTGGAGTAGCCGGAAGGCTTCTCGACCGGTGCGGCCCCGCGGGGATGGACGCGAAACAGGAATGGCCACATTCCGATTTCGAGGTTTGGTTCAGTGCGATGCGCATTCCGCGGGGTCACCCTGGATCTTATCCAACGCATGCGGTATCGCGGGCAGCAGTACGGTAAGGTTTTCCAACGCCCCTTTGGGACTGCCGGGCAAATTGATGATGAGCGTGGCGCCTCGAATTCCCGCAACGGCTCGTGACAGCATGGCGTGAGGAGTCTTGGCCGTGCTTGCGGCCCGCATGGCCTCAGCCATGCCGGGCACGGTGCGGGTCACCACCATAAGCGTGGCCTCAGGAGTGACATCTCGAGGGGACACCCCGGTTCCTCCGGTCGTTACAATCAGTGCCACCCGTTTTTCATCCGTATACTTGCGCAGCTCCTGCGCTATTCCTTCCATCTCATCCGGCACCACGGCCCGATGCCGCACGTCATAGCCTGCGGCAGCCAAACGTTCGGCCAAAACCTCGCCGGAAACATCATGCCTCTGCCCTGCAGCGCCCTTGTCGCTCACCGTAATGATGGCCACCGACCGCGCAAACGCTGACCGACCCTGCTCCAGGATCGAGGGTGCGGAGTTGGAGAACGTCATAGTCACTCGCTCCTGTTCAGTGACCGCAGGGCCGCACGGGCAATGGCATTGGGTACGTTCTTGCTCTTGCCGATGGCCCTTAAATCTTTCTGCATAAGTGTTTGCAGCAGCCTGAGGGCGATGGTCATGGGCGTTTTGGGATTCTGCACAAGCGCGACCCTCACCGGATAGAGCTTGATCCATTCCCTGCTGGCTGCGATTTTGCGCAACACATCCTCATGAATGTTCCGGGAATGTGCAATGGAGACGATTTCCCCGTCGGATATGCGGGGATTGTTGACAACAGCCATTTGTATGGTGCGCTCCCCATCTCTGATCAAGAGGCTGCGCACTTCCTTATCACCGCGGGAAGCAAAACGAACCTTTTCGGCGGTGGACATTCTCTGGACTTTCTGGAATAGCGTTTCTTCCGGTTCCTTCAATTCTATTTGATCCATTGCCGTTCCTGACCAGGCAGCCTCCTGGAGACTATTACCGCCATCCATGCCAGCTTGAGGCACAAGCACAAAGGGCGGGATTGTCATCGGCAATCCCGCCCGGCGGTCTCATTCAAAGGTTGGTGTTCATCGAGGGGGCTGCGCGGCAAGCGGGCAAGAGACTCACACGGGCCGCCCTCGATGTTACATGAAACGAATTGCTGCGCGCACCGACCGGCCGGCGCACTTACGCCGACTCCTCCCTGGCCGCCTCGATGATCTTCTCCTGCAATGGCCCGGGAACTTCCTCGTAATGAGAAAATTTCATGGTGTACATGCCTCGCCCGGCGGTCATGGAACGCAAGTCCGGCGCGTACTTCAACACTTCCGCCAGCGGTACGTTGGCACGAATGATCTGTTTCTTGCCCTGGGTGTCCATGCCCAGAACGCGGCCACGGCGGGAATTCAGATCGCCTATGACATCTCCCATACAATCGTCGGGAACCGTGATTTCCAGCTGCATGACCGGTTCCAGCAAAGTGGGCTTGGCCTCCATCACAGCCTTCTTGAAGGCCATGGAGCCGGCAATCTTAAACGCCATTTCGGAAGAATCCACGGGATGATAGGATCCATCCACCAGATCCACCTTGAAGTCCACCACCGGGTAGCCGGCCAGTCCCCCTTCCATGGAAGCCTCGATGATGCCTTTTTCCACAGCCGGAATGTACTGCCGCGGAATTACTCCTCCAACGATCCGGTCGACAAATTGGAAGCCCTCCCCGCGCTGCAGCGGCTCCATTTCTATCCAGCAGTCACCGTATTGACCGCGCCCGCCCGATTGTTTTTTGTATTTGCCTTGCAGGCGCGTCTTGCCCTTGATGGTTTCCTTGTATGGCACTTTAGGCAGCCTCAGGTTGACCTCCACGCCGAATTTTCTCTTCAATTTGTCTACAATCGTTTCGATGTGGATTTCTCCCATGCCGGACAGAATCATTTCCTTGGTCTCTTCATTACGTTCCAGCTTGAGCGTCAAATCCTCTTCCATGAGACGCGACAGAGAGGAAAATATCTTTTCTTCATCGCCTTTGCTCTTGGGTTCAACGGCCAGCGAGTAAATGGCGGGAGGAAGCTCCACTGTAGGATAAACGACGGGGTTTTTTTCATCGCACAAGGTATCCTCGGTAACCGTTTCCTTCAGTTTGGCCACGGCCACAATGTCACCCGGGCCGGCACTTTCAATGCTTTCCTGGGTTTTGCCCTTGAGCTGCAGCAGTTGTCCGAAGCGTTCCTTAATTTCTTTGGAAGAGTTATAAACGGTGGAATCGGTTTCCAGGCTGCCGGAAAAAACGCGCATGACCGATAGACGACCGGCATAGGGGTCGCTGATGGTCTTTATCACCAAGGCACTGAAGGGCGCTCCCGGATCGGGTTCGCGCGCCACCTCTTCATCGGTGCCGGGCACTTTCGCCTTCCTGGCTCCGCGATCCACGGGCGACGGCATGCTTTCCACAATGAGATCCATCAGGAGCTGAATCCCCACATTGAGCGTCCCCGAGCCACAGACGACAGGAACAACCTTACCGCTCACCACGGCGTCGCGAAATCCCTCTCTCACCTCTTCAGCACTCAGTTCGCCTTCTTCCAGGTATTTCTCCAGCAGTTCGTCTCTGGACTCAGCCACATTCTCGATCAAGCTCTCTCGATACTGATCCAGCCGACCCTGAAGATCCGCCGGTGCCTCCTGGACCTCAAACTTGCCGCTCTCTCCCTGGGTGAAGAGGTATGCTTTCTGAGTCAGAACGTCGACCACGCCTTTGAAATTTTCTGCCGCTCCGACAGGAACTTGCACCGGCACGCAGGCTGCTCCAAAATTGGCTTGGATGTCCGCCACCGTTTTCTCAAAGTCGGCCCGTTCGCGATCCATTTTACTGATAAATATGATGCGAGGAAGGTCTAATTCGTCGGCAAATTCCCAGACTTTTTCGGTCTGGACGCGTACCCCGTCGATGGCGTCGATCAGCACGACAACTGCGTCAGCCCCTTGCAGTGAGGTCTTCGTTTCGGAAATGAAATTGAAATCCCCCGGCGTATCAATGAGAGTCAATTTATGTTTCTTCCAGGCAAAGGTATTAAAGGCTGTGCTTATGGTGATCTTGCGTTTCACTTCCTCGGGCTCGTAATCCAGAATGGACGTGCCGTCATCCACTTTGCCGAGGCGGGTTGTGGTCCCTGCATTGAATAACATGCACTCAGCCAAAGAGGTCTTGCCTGCACCTCCATGAGAAATGATTGCGAAAGTTCGAACCCTTGCGACGTCCTCTTTCATATTCCCTGTCCTTTCTCGCGTTGCTGTCCGGCAGCAGGAGGTTGTCCGGAAACGGCAGATTCCTCTCCCCCTTGAGGGGGTTCTCGAACAAGCTCCTCAAACATGATTAGCGGTATTCGAGCGTAATGGAGCAAACGTGCGTTAATGCACATTTCAGATGCTTGTGTGAGTATTTCTCCAAAGATGCGCTGGCACCCCGCAAGACGGGAATCGGTACGATTGAGCCCTGGAAAAATACAAAGGTGTAAGCTAATGGAAGCACGAAACAAAAGTCAAGAAAATTTACGCACCGGATTATACCCGTCGCAGGACAGAGCCGGTGGAAGAGGCGTCGTTTTTTCCACTATTCTGACATTTCTTCCGACAATGATTAGTGATATATTGTCGGCAAGAATCTAAGCCTGCAGACAGGTTTCCACAGAAGGCTTCCATTCACGGCTCCTGGTTCGCGGCAGCATTTACTGATGTTTTTTGAGGATTTATATGAAAGTCATCTGGATGGTAGGTTTGTTGCTTGTGCCCCTCTTCCTTACACCGCCCGCCCTTGCACAAAGCAAAGTTTCCATGGATTTAACCGAAGAAGAATTCGATCTTTTCTATGGATTATTTAAAGATATTCAAAGCTTTGGACTGATATCCCTGGCCCTCGTCGGGGATGCGGAACGGATCGGTCTGAGCGAGCAGTCTTTGACACGCTTCCTGGACGAAAAATTCACCGAACACTTCTGCAATATTCGCTACCAGGACTTGTCGCAGGACGCTTCCAGGCTGGCCGAGGCAATTGCTCTGAGAGACAAAAAAATAGGCCTCATCACCTTCCGCGTCTGGGTGATTGGCGAAGATTACCCGATGGCCTATCATGTGCGCTGCGATGCGGGCAGTTTCCAAAACCCAAACATTTGGTCGGAGGAAGTGCTCGGCCACGGTTCCAGCAGAACCGTCCCCACCGCCATCAGGGAAATCCTCGACGAGTTGCTGCAGCAGTTTGCCCGGGTCTTTTTGAAGGCCAGGGGAGAACGATGCAATCCCTGAGCCCTTATCGGCATGTTAACCCCTCGGGCATCAGCGACGATCCTGCAGATGCATGTAGGGAGGATGCGTGGTCAAGCGACGGTCTTCGATGGGATCGCCCACGGTAAAATGATAGAGGCTCTGATAGGAATTGTCGCTCAGTCCCAAAATCTCATGGACCGGGTCGTCATAGAAGCAACCGATGCCGGTTCCGCGCAAACCGTGCGCTTCCGCTTCCAGGTAAAGAATTTGCCCGAGCATCCCGCTTTCCCAGAAAAGCTGCCGATATCGGTAGGGGTTTTCTCGAATTATGCGCCTGAACCTGGCGATCATTCCCAGGGAAAACACCCCGTAGCCGGCTATTTCCTGGTCGCAACTGATTCTTGCGGCGAGCCGCCGGAAATCGCCGGTCTGCAGCAGGTAGAGCGGCAAGCCTTGCTCCACCTGCCGCCACAAGAATTCCTTGCGCGCCAGTGAGCGGATGGGCTCGGCATCGGCTGGGTTGCGCACAAAAAAATACAGGCCCTGTTCCAGACCTTCAACGTTGTGGACAAAAATCATCAAGTGCACGGATGGAGCACTCAGTTCCACGTCAAACGGCGTGTGGCGGTTGCGCGCAACAGTCCTGTCCAGCAGGGCAAAAAACCGTTCCCGCGCCAGTGACTTCTCCCCCGCGAAGGCCAGTGCACTTCTTCTCTGACGGATGATTCTCGCCGCTCCGAGCGACGAAACCACCTCCCGGCAGGCATCGCGCGGGCCAAAGTCGATGACCGTTGCATCCGTTGCAGGTTTTTGGGTGGCACGGGCGACCGTCTCAATGATTGGCCAGGAAACTCTTTCCCCACTCAAAATGTTGGGCTTCCCCGTGACGGAAAGATGGGAAAACCCCGTCACAATGTCGCTGGAAAGGTCTCGCGGGACGGCCTCGATCTCGCTGCTGCAGACAAAGCAGAGAAGCTCCGGACACTCCTCTTCCTGGGCCACCCACGCGACCCTGTCAAACCCCAGCAGCGTCGCCGTTTGCTCGTCCGCAACAGCGTTCAAGTACTTGACCTGCCAGCCCTGCAGGTTGGCGGCGAAGCTGACAGCCGCCAAAGCGTGCCCCACATCGTGATTACAGTAGCGAAAAGCACGCTCTCCGTATTTCCACGACTCACGCCAGAAAATGCTGGTCAACGCCATTAGAAAGCCTTCGGTCCCGAAATGTTGGATGACTCTCCGCCAAACCTCGGCGGGTACTCTCGCCCGCAATTCCAAAGAGTGCGTGAACGCATTGTAATGAAATAGTCCCGACTCCGATGATGAAGTCGGCGGCAGGATAAGATGACATTCGGTCGGGTGCAGATTGCCGCTGGAAGGATTCATTCGCAGGGACCAACGATTGCCGGCGGCACTCTTCCAGGCGGACAATCCCAGGGACAATTCCAGCAAAGCGGCAACATTATCCATGGAAAACGGCTGAGGCCGGTTGTTTTTCCTGTGATACAAATCGCGATAGTCGGCTGCAGGATCTTCCTGCAAAAACTTGAGCGGCAAACTGTCGCACCCCGCATAACTGCGAAATGGATTGGGCTGGTTTTGCCAGTCCATATAACCCGGCGATTTGGCAAACCGCCCGAAATTGTGCTTGGTGCGCTCATGATAAGCAATGGGATGCATATACGCTGGTTGATCCACTACGCCACCCTGTTCAAGTGTGGCCATCAACTCCGGCCACTTACCGAGTTTCAGGCAGGTTTAAAACTGTTTCCGCAGAACCGATGCCAGGTGCTCCGGAGTATGAATGATGATCTCATTGCCCAGCAGCTTCTGGAAGTAATAATCATCGGCACGGTAGTGGGGTGCCACGTTCTGGCGGTTGATGAGACGCAGAAGACAGCGAAATCCCGGATTTTCTCCGGGCAACGGAGCACTGTAGCAGGAAAAATTGAATGTCGAGAAGTCGAGATGGAAATAGGTATCCAGGGTTTTTGCCATGCCCTGGGCCATGCCGTTGATTTCAGCATCGCCCCAGTCAAGAAAAGTGCGCGCATCGGGCGTGATGGCGTTGACTTCATTCACTCCCAAAGGGGCGTATGCGGTGAACCAGCAGGTGCCCTGCAACTCCCCCAGCCAGCGGTCCTGCATACGCTTTTCGGTTGCGGCCAGATCCAGCCAGTAGCAACTCCCCTGCTCCTCGAAGTAGCGACGGCTGTTTTCCAGCAATGTCCGCTCATGCGTCCCCGCGAAGGGGGAACCGAGGATCTGCAGGTGCGGATGCAGCACACTGGAACCCGCCGGAAAGAGATAGTTGGCATTGATGGTGAAATGCACGGCGCCGGGATCAGCCCGGTAACACCTCTGTATGAATTGCAAAGATACGCTCAGGGCGTCTGCGATCATACTTGCAGGAAACTCATTCAACGGACGGAAATGCTCATCTCCCAACATGACCACGGCGTGGTGTGCGGCGAGAGGGAACAGATTGGGAAACAGCACCACATCATTTTTGACCAACCGTCCTTCAGGGAGAATCGTTTGCGGATAGTGCGGGGTCATCTGCCGCCACTTGCCGTCACACAGGAAACACTGGGGCTTTGTCTCCTCCGCGCGTTGTTCCAGATATTCTTTATCGGTGGGAGGAAACAGGATGGAGGTTTTGTCCGAAAGCGCCGCGTTGAAAATACTCTGGTGCCGCATCAGCGGATCGACACGCACTTCGATTTCCTGTTCATCCACTTCTCCGCCTTTCAGGGGATTGTGAAAACGTGCCGTCTGCTGTCGGCGTTCGAAACCAATTTCACCCATGATGGTCACTCCTGCATTTTTTACCGTTTTTGCCGGTTTTCCGGCTCCACTTTGAGAGCCGGCAAAAACAGCCTGAATCCGTCAATATGTTCTCTCAACCGCTTTTTTGATCAGCTCCATCCCGGCTGCTACTCGGCCTCGCCGTCGGGAATACGCTGCACCTGGGTCAGCCACACGGCCGCTTCGCTGTCGCTTGGAGCGCGGTAGTCCCCGCGCGGCGACAAAGACCCGCCGGAACCCACCTTGGGCGCGTTGGGAATGGCGCTGCGCTTGTACTGGCTTTGCTTGAAAAACCGCTCAACAAACACCCGCAGCCATTGTTTTATGGCGGCGATCCCGTACTCGTTCCGTTTTGCCTCGGGAATGTCGGGCCAATTGCCGGACGTCTTGTCGTGCCAGGCGTGCCAGGCAAGAAAGGCCGTCTTCGACGGCAGATAACCGAAGCGCACGGTGTAATAGAGGACGAAGTCCTGCAGCTCATAAGGACCGACCACTGCTTCCGAGCGCTGTGCGGGTTGATCCCCCGGCGCTTCGCCCGGAATGAGCTCCGGGCTGATTTCCGTCTCGAGGACCTCGTTCAGCACGGCGCTCGCCTCGCTGCCCAGTTGATTTCCCCCGGCAACCCAGCGGATCAGGTATTGAATAAGAGTCTTGGGAACACTGGCGTTCACATGGTAGTGGGCCATGTGATCCCCCACCCCGTAAGTGCTCCACCCCAGCGCCAGTTCACTCAGATCGCTGGTGCCCACCACCGGGGCGTTATGCAGGTTGGCCAGCCGGAACAGATGACTGGTCCTTTCACCCGCCTGCACATTTTCGAAGGTGATGTCGTATACCGCTTTGCCTTCGGCATAGGGATGTCCGATATCCTGCAGCATCTGCATGCAGCTGGGGCGGATGTCCATTTCAAATGCGCTGCACCCGACGGCCCTGATCAAGCGGCGAGCCTGGCTCAGGGTGCGCTCGCTGGTGGCAAATCCCGGCAAGGTGCAGGCGATAATGTGGCTGCGCGGCAGTCCCATGAGGTCCATGGCTCGAGCGCAGACCATAAGTGCCTGCGTGGAATCCAGACCGCCGGATACGCCGATGACCACCTTATCCGCGCTGATGGCCTGCAGCCGCTTGACCAGACCCTGCACTTGAATTTCATACACTTCACGGCAGCGCTCATCGCGCGTTTCCGGATTACTGGGAACGTAGGGGAACCGCTCGTAAATGCGCTGCAGCGGCAGCCGACCGGCAGCAGGAAGATCCACCGAAAAACGGATGGTTCGATAATCGGCCAAAACTTGGCGATGGCGCGCCACCGCCTGGGCAAAGCTGTTCTGGCGCATGCGATCCTGCCGCAGCCGGTCCAGATCGAGATCAGCGCTGACAATCTGAGAGCCATAGTTGTACCGCTCGGTTTCCTGCAAAAGGGTCCCGTTTTCATAGATCATCCCCTGCCCGTCCCAGGCCAGGTCGGTCGTGGATTCGCCAAATCCCGCTTCACTGTAAAGATAGGCCGCCAGACACCGGCTCGATTGGCCCCCCGCCAGCTGCCGGCGGTATTGGAATTTGCCGATGGTCACCGGCGAGGCGGACTGATTGATGAGCACCGCGGCTCCCGCCATGGCCGCATAGCAGGAAGGCGGGACGGGCGCCCAGAGATCCTCGCATATTTCCACAAAGAAAGTGAGCAGCGGTTGTTCCTCGACCTGGAACAACAGCTTCGTCCCGAAGGGGATATTAGACCGACCGCACAGTTCGATGTGCCGCTCGCCAATGAAATCTCCCGGCGTAAACTGTCGCAGTTCGTAAAATTCACGGTAATTGGGCAAATAGGTCTTCGGCGCCACACCGAGGATGTTCCCCTGATAGAGCACCACCGCACAGTTGAACAGCAGGCTGTCGACCTGAAGCGGAAGACCGACTACGGCAATGGTGTTCATCCTGCGGGATGCGTCCACAATCCGCTGGAGGCCGAGCCGGCAGCCGTCCAGCAAAGCCTGCTGATGGAACAGATCCTCGCAGGAATAGGCCGATAGACCCAGTTCGGGAAATACCGTCAGAATGGATTTCTGCGTCGCCGCCTGCTCCATTAGAGCAACGGTTTGCAGCGCATTGTAGTCGGGGTCGGCCACGCGCACCTGCGGCACGGCCACCGAGACACGCACGAAATTGTGGTTGTAAAGATTGAAGAACTCCCGGTCTGTGCCTGCCATCTCCACTGCTGCTTCCTCCCAGGTTAATCTCAGTGCCCAGTTTCCCATAGCTGAACACAAAAATCCAGACCTAGAAGCTTGTTCGTCACCCCTGCCCATGACCCCGTGCGCGATTGGCCCTGAATGCAGAACGGGTGAAGCGGAGCGAAACCCATCAGTGGCTGCGGTCACACAAATGAACGTTTGCTCCCTTAAAAGCTATTGCGTGAAATCATCTGAGCGGGCGACAGGTCCGGGTAGCGGAAATACTGCACACATGCAAAAAATGTATGGAACGGCGGCTGCATTCCGCTTAAAGTTGTGTTCATGGATAACCGAGCATGGCTTATGGATTGCTTAAGGAGGGCCGAATGGAAGGCGCACATGGCATGACAAGGTGTTCAGGCAGTTCTGGGTTAAGACCGCGCTTGCTGCTGTGGGGCGTGTGGATTTGCACGGTATTGCTGGGGTGGTCGGCTCTTGCCTCTGCACAATCCAGCTCCCGGGCATGGCCCCGATCCGCCGAACCGCTGCAGATTGTGCGCATCAGCCCGTCGGGTGAAGACGTCCCGCCGGGCCGTCAGATCGTGATCGAATTCAACCGGCCCGTGGTTCCCCTTGGACGGATGGAGCGCGATGCTTCGGAAATTCCCGTAACCGTCGAGCCTTCTCTCAACTGCCAGTGGCGCTGGCTCAACTCGGCAGCCCTGGCCTGCCGGCTGAATGAAACAGATGCCCTCAAGCCCGCGACCCGCTACCAGGTCACCGTCCGCCCCGGCCTCCAGGCCGCAGACGGCGCCACCCTGGGGAGCGACTACACCCACGTTTTCATCACCCAGCGTCCCCGGGTATCAAGCACCTGGTTCAAGACCTGGCTCTCCCCCGGCGCCCCGCAAATCGCAATCCGCTTCGACCAGCCGGTCCGGGAAAACTCCGTTGCTGAACACCTGTATTTCACGGTGAATGAAAAAAGGAGAGTCGCCGTGCGGCTCACAGAGGATCCCGACTACGTGAAATCTTCCGGTTACCGAAAAGGCTCCGTCTGGCTGGTCACCCCCGCGCAGGAACTGCCTGCGGACCGCCCGGTATCCCTGCGCGTCGAACCGGGCATCGCACCCCTTGAAGGATCCGAACCAGGAGCCGAAAAGCGCCCCCTGGAATCTTTCCACACATTCCCGCAATTCGCCTTCACCGGAATCCGCTGTGAAACCAACGCCGGTAAAACCATCACCATCCCTCCCAATGCGACGGCCGCTTCTCGATACAAGTGCAATCCCACACAAGAAATTGCGCTGCTCTTTGCCAGTCCTGTCCTCAAGGAACAGGTCCAGGGAGGCATCAGCATAGCCCCTGACCTGGTCGCCGCCGATACGGATTCCGATCCGTGGGAGAATGTTTACTCGTACTCAGGACTGTCAGCACCCCACCAGAAAAGTGACAGCTACGCGATCCCTCTGCCCGAGCCCATTAAACCGTTCACCAGCTATCGCATCAAAGCGGCGCACGGGGCCTTCAGGGATGAATTCGATCGACCGTTGCACGGCGCCCTGGACGTGACCTTCAAAACCGACCATATGCCGCCCGATTATTTTCTGTTCAAGCCCCTGGGCGTCCTGGAAAAAGGTTTGGACAGCGAACTGCCCCTGGCCGTGACCAACCTCCGGGAAATGCAGGTGCAATACCATAGTGTGACGGCCACGGGCAAATCATCCCCTCAGGCCAGTACTCTATCGATGCCCGGGGCGCTGGACGCTCCCGCCAGGGTACCTTTGGGGATTCGCGGACTGCTCGGAACACCGTCCGGGGTTGTGACCGGCGTGCTCTCGCCCACCCCCCCGACCCCCCATCGAGAACCTTCCGACGGCTGGTTTTTCGCCCAGGTGACCCCCTTCGCCGTCCATGCCAAGCTGGGGCACTACAACACCACGGTCTGGGTCACCGATCTGCAATCGGGACAACCCGTTGCCGGTGTGACCGTGCAACTGTGCCGCGACACCTTCGACGACTTTTCCGCCAATCAGGAAGTTCTCTCTGAAGGCACAACCGACCGGGAAGGGCTGGCCACCATCGGCGGCCTGAACAAGGTCGATCCTCGATTGGAGCTGCTGTGGGCCTATGAGACCGGCGCTCCCCGGCTTTTTGTGCGCTGCCGCAAGGACGCCGACCTGGCTTTGTTGCCCTTGACCTACGAGTTCAGAGTGGACGCGCAAGGGGCCAACCGGGAATACATTCCCGACTGGATACGCTCCCGTTTCGGCCACATCCGAACCTGGGGAACCACCGCCCAGGGCATCTACAAGGTCGGCGATGTGGTGCAATACAAAGTCTACGTGCGCGATCAGAACAATCGCCGCTTTGTGCTGCCGCCGGGAGTCGAAGCAGGCACTCCGGACGTCTACACCCTCCAGGTGTTCGACCCGATGGACAAGGTGGTTTTCGAGCGCAAGGATTTTACCCTCTCGGAATTCGGCGCCTGCGACGGCGAGTTCTCCCTGCCCGGCAACGGCGCGGTGGGATGGTACCGGTTCCGGCTTGGGGCTTCGTTTAGCGAAGAAACCTGGGAGCCGATGCGGGTATTGGTGAGCGACTTCACCCCTGCCTCCTTCCGGGTGAGTACGGACCTGAACGGTAAGCAATTTGCCGTAGACGACCTGGTCGCTGTGACCACCCGGGCCGCCCTCCACGCGGGAGGCCCCTATGCCAACGCAGCCGTGCGCCTGGTCGCCACCCTGGAGGCCGCTTCCCTGCACCCCGAAGACCCCGGGCTCAAGGGCTATCAATTCGATGTCCTGCAGCCGGGGGAAAACCGCACTCCGCCGTCTCAAACCATTTTCCAGACGGAGGGCCGGCTGGATGAACACGGGACCTTTGCCACCCGGTTCAAGGTGGTCGAGAGCCCGGTGCTGTACGGACGTATGACCGTGGAAAGCGCGGTGCGGGACGATCGCGGCAAATCCGTGGCCAATCGCGCTGAGGCGGCCTACCAGGGGCGCGACCGCTATGTCGGAGTGCTGCAGCAGGACTGGGTGCTGCAGCAGGGAAAGCCGGCCGGAATTCTGGTCGTGGTGGTGGATGAGAACGGCCAGGCTGTGGCCGAAGTTCCCGTCGCCGTCAAAGTACAGAGGCAGCAAACCAAAGCAGCGCGGGTCAAGGAAGCGGGCGATGCGTATGTGACGCAATACGTGCAGGAGTGGGTCGACGTGCAGCAGCTGGAACTGAAATCGACACCTGAACCGGTGGCCTGTGAGTTCACGCCCGATCGGGCCGGCACTTTCAAAATCACCGCACGCATTGACGACACCCTGAACCGCCCGCACACGACCAGCATCGAGCGCTGGGCGGTGGGCAGCGGCCACGTCCTGTGGCAGACCAGCCCCGGCAACATGATGAACGTCTACCCGGAAAAGGATTTCTACAAAGTGGGGGAGACGGCCCGCTTTCTGGCCCAGAATCCGTTCCCGGGCAGCCGCGCACTGATCACGGTGGAACGTTTCGGGGTGCTGCAAAGCTGGGTGCAGACGTTTGCCGGCAGCGCGGAGTTCATTGAAGTTCCGGTGGTGCCCGATTACCTGCCGGGTTTTTATCTATCCGTGCTGGTCATGGCCCCCCGGATCGAACGAGTGGCGGAAAACGAGCATGAGGATCTGGGCAAGCCGACCTTTGCCATGGGCTATGTGCAGGTTCCCGTGCAGGATCCGTACAAGCAGATCGCCGTTCGCGTCGAGCCGCAAAAAGCGACGTACAAGCCGGGCGACTCGGTGACCGTCGCCATACGAGCGCAGCCGCTGCAGCCCGTCGCGACCGGCCCTGATCCGCCCATCGAACTTGCCGTCACGGTTTTGGATGAAGCGGTATTCGATCTGCTGGCGCAAGGCAGAAAGACTTTCGATCCCTACCAGGGGTTCTACAGCCTCGATCCGCTGGATATGACCAACTACAATCTCATCATGCAGCTGGTCGGGCGGGCCAAACTCGAGAAGAAAGGGGCCAGTCCGGGGGGCGGAGGCGGACCCGATCTCAGCATGCGCTCATTTTTCAAATTCGTGAGCTACTGGAACCCCTCCCTGGCACTGGATGACGAGGGGAAAACGCAAATTCACTTCACCGCACCGGACAATTTGACAGGCTGGCGGGTGTTGGTTTTGGCCGTCTCCCCCGAAGACCTGATGGGACTCGGAGACGCCGTCTTCACGGTGAACCAGTCGACAGAAATCCGCCCGGCCCTGCCCAACCAGGTCACGGCAGGAGACCGCTTCGACGCCGGCTTTTCCATCATGAATCGCATGGATGCGACCCGCACCCTGGAAATCACCCTGCAGGCCGAGGGCCCGGTACGCAGCGACGCGGCGGAGCAATCCCCGCCCGCAGCCGGGCCGTCGCCGGTGACCCGGTCACAGCGGGTGACTTTGAAGCCCTATCAACGGACCACGGTGTTTCTGCCCCTGGCAACCACCTCTCACGGGGAAATCACCTTCACGGTGCAAGCGGCCGACGACACCGATCGGGACGGTCTGAAAACCACGCTGCGCGTGGATCGGCTGAAATCCCCTTTGACCGCAGCGTTTTACGGGTCGACCACGGGTGCCGAAGCGCTCGAGGCGGTGGCTTTTCCCCGAGGCATGCAGCCCGAATCGGGAACTCTGGCAGTAACCGTCGCACCGTCCATCATTGGAGGATTGGAAGGAACCTTCGAATTTCTCCGCCAATATCCCTACGACTGCTGGGAGCAAAAACTCTCCCGGGGGCTGGCCGCCGCCGTCTATCAAAAACTCAAAGCGTACCTCGAAGGCCGATTCAGCTGGGAAGAAAGTGCGCAGATCGTCGAACAGACCCTTGCCCTGGCCGTCGGATATCAAGCTCCCAATGGCGGCATGACCTTCTATCTGCCGAAAGACGAGTACGTCAGTCCTTATCTCAGTGCCTTCACCGCTCTCGCCTTCAACCGGCTGCGCCAGGACGGCTACGCCCCGCCGCAGGCCGTGCAGGATAAGCTGCACGCATACCTCGAATCTCTGCTGCGCCGTGATGCCGTTCCGGACCTGTACGACAGAGGCATGACCGCCACGGTGCGCGCGGTGATTCTGGCGGCGCTGGCCGATGCCGGCAGAATCGGCCGGGACGAAGTGGAACGGTTTGCCGGGCACCTGCCGGAAATGAGCCTGTTCGGCAAGGCCATGTACCTGCAGGCCCTCATGCACTATCGGGCAACTTCCAAGCTGCAGGAGCGCGCACTCGAAGCCATTTTGGCCCACGCCGACCGGACCAGCGGGACCCTCGCCTTCAGCGAAACGCTGGACACTCGCTACAAGTCGCTGCTCACATCGTCCGTCAGAACCAATTGCGCCATACTCAGCACTTTTGTCCAGTACCAGACCGTTCATCGGCTGGACGGACAGCAGGTTGCCGCTCGAAAACGTCCTGGCTCTGCTCCCCCGGTGCGGGACAAGTCCCCCGACGGGAAGGCCTCTTCCCCTGACGGGAAACAGTTTTCCGATGCCGGCCCGTTGGGCGATATGCCCCTGCAACTGGCGCGCACCATTGCTCAGAGCCGCAACGGACGCGATCACTGGCTGTCCACCCAGGACAGCTTGTTTGCCCTCAAGGCCCTCGCAGATTTTGCCGCCAGCTTCGAATCGCAGGATCCTGCCATGACGGTTCGAGCATCCCTCGATTCCGTGTCTCTGGGAGAAGCAACCTTCAGCAGTCTCAGCGACCCGGCGCAGGTCCTTGACTACGCCGTGCCGGCAGCCGATATCGGCCAAAAAGGCAGTATCAGAATTGAGCGCAGCGGCACCGGGAGGCTTTATTATTCGACGGCGTTGACCTACACCCCTGCCCAGCTGAACCGGAAGCCGATCAATTCGGGCATTGAAGTGCATCGCGAATACAGCGTGCAAAGAGACGGCGCATGGGTGCTGCTGAACCCTCCGGACGAACTGAAGACGGGCGAACTGGTGCGGGTGGATGTGTACCTTTCACTGCCCGCCGCCCGCTACTTCGTGGTGGTGGACGATCCGCTGCCGGGAGGCCTGGAACCGGTCAACCAACAGCTGGCCAGCGCTTCGACGGTGGATGCCGCAGGGGCTGCCATGGATTTCCCGGCCGGATCGTACCGCCATCGGTTTGATGACTGGCGGGGCGAGGAAAATTCCGTGTGGAGCTTCTATCACAAAGAACTGCGCCACAGCACCGCACGCTTCTATGCCGAGTACCTGGCACCGGGCAACTACCATTTGTCCTATGCGGCTCAGGCCATAGCCCCGGGACAATTCACCGCGCTGCCCACCCATGCTGAAGAGATGTACCAAGCCGATGTGTTCGGCAAGGGACAACCCACGATGTTGCGCATCAGAGAAAGCCGGTGATTCGACGTTTTTTTGCAGCCTGTTTCACCCTGGCGCTGCTGCTTTTCGCGTTCGTCGCGTGGCAGACGCGCCGGGATTTGCGCCCGTTGCCGTCCAGTCTGAACCTTGCAGGTTCGGCGGTGCGCAAGGCACAGGTAGTGGATCGACGCGGCGTTCCGCTTTCGGTGACCTACCAGAATGAATGGAATCTGCATGATCAGGCAGCCCTGCACGAAATCCCCCGCCTGCTGCAGCAGGCCTTCATCCAATCCGAAGACCGGCGTTTCCATCGGCACCACGGAGTCGACTGGCGCGCTCGCGTGCATGCCGTCTGGCAGAATATAACGGCACTGCAAACCGTTCGCGGCGCCAGCACCATCACCGAACAGGTGGTGCGCATGCTGCATCCCCGCCCGCGCACCATCTGGTCGCGCTGGCTGGAAGGCATCGAGGCGGGCCGCCTCGAGGAGCGCTTTTCCAAGGCGGCCATCCTGGAATTTTACCTCAACCAGGTCCCCTACGCCCATCGGCGCCGCGGGGTAGTGCAGGCGGCGAGTCTCTATTTTGACCGCGACCTGACCACCCTGAACACCCGGGAACTGCTCACGCTGGTCGTGCTGGTGCGCGCACCCTCCGCCATGGATCTGCGGCGCGATTGCGAGCGCGCCGCGCAAGCCGTTGGCAGGCTTGCGGGCGTCATGCGGGCAAACGGCACCCTGAGCGACGATCAATACCAGAGGGTCATGAGCGGTTCCTGGTCATTGTCCACCATGCGGCTGCCGGTGGAAGCCGGTCATTTTATCCGCTACCTGCAGCGGCACAGCCTGACCGATGAAAAACCCGCCCCGGCGGCCAACCATTCAGGCAAACTGCCGACCACGCTGGATGCCTCGCTGCAGCAGCACGTCCAGCAGATCCTGGACACCCGCCTGCAGGACTTGAGAGACAGCGGCGTGGCCGACGGGGCTGTGCTGGTGGTCGACCATCAAAGCGACGAAGTACTGGCGTGGGTGAACGGCGGCGGCCTGTCCCAGGAACAGGCCGGCGGCTGGATCGATGCCGTGATCACACCCCGACAGCCGGGATCGACTCTGAAACCGTTCCTATACGCGCTCGCCCTGGAAATGGGCTGGACCGCGGCCACCCTCATCGACGACACTCCCCTGGTGGAGCCCGTGGGCAGCGGGCTGCACCGGTTCGACAACTACAGCCGCAGGTGCTACGGGCCCGTGCGCCTGCGCGACGCGCTCGGCAACTCGCTCAACATTCCGGCCGTGAGAACCGTTCAGTTCACCGGGACCAAACGTTTCCTGGATGTGCTGAAACAACTTGGAATCGGCAGTCTGAGGCAACCGGCGGATCATTACGGGGCGGGAATCGCCCTGGGAAACGGCGAAGTGAGCCTGTTCGAACTGGTGCAGGCCTATGCGGCGGTGGCGCGCGGCGGCGTGTTTCGTCCGCTGCGCACAGTGAGGCACCCGGCGCCCCGCCAACGGGCGGCGCAGCGCGTATTCCGCGCGGAAACCGCGGCGCTCATCGGCAATATTCTGTCCGACCCGCAGGCGCGCCGGTTAGAATTCGGTGCAGGCCACCTGCTGCACCTGCCGTTCCAGACGGCCGTCAAGACGGGAACGTCAAACGACCACCGGGACGTCTGGACCTTTGGGTTTTCCAGCGACTTCACGGTGGGCGTGTGGATGGGGAACCTGGACAGAAAACCGACCAGGGGAGTGACGGGAACCTCCGGGCCGGCCCTGGTATTGCGCGCCGTCTTTGCCGAGCTCAATAGGCGCAGGGAACCGAAGCCCCTGCAACTCTCCTGCAGGCTGATGCCGGCGGCCATCTGCCGGCATACCGGTCTGCGCGCCGCGGACCATTGTCCGGTGATGCAGGAATGGTTCGCGGCCGGGACTGTTCCGGCGCAATACTGTCTTCCTGCGGGGCTGCACGACACGGATCTCAGACAGCCGGCGACGCATCAACCGGAGCGAAACGTCGCCCTGGTGCAGCCGACTCCCGGTCTGAAACTGGTAATGGATCCACACATCCCGGATGACATGGAAGCCTTTGCCCTGATTATCCCCAAACACCTGCGGCCGGAGAAAGTGGAATGGCTGGTCGACGAGCGCCTCGAGCAGGTGACCGCAGCCGGAGAAAACCGCTTCATGTGGCCCCTCTCGGCGGGAACCCACACGGCGCAGGCGCGAATCTGGCAAGCCGGCAAGGCCCGTCCCCTGGTCACCCCGCCGGTCCGCTTCCAGGTCAAGTAATGTCAGGTTTCGCTCGAAACAAGAGGCGCATCGCAGTTTAACCGGATATGAAAACGCTGTCCCATTTGCTGAGCCTCTGCACTGACTGTGAGGCTCGGTTCAGGCCGAGCAACTCAGGCCATCGGCAGGGTGAAAGAAAAGGTGCTGCCGTGGCCGGGTTCGCTTTCCGCCCAAACCGCTCCGCCGTGGCCCTCAACCAGGCGGCGCACAATGGTCAGCCCCAACCCGGTGCTCTTTTCGCCGTCCGTGCTCGTAGCTCGAGTGGTTTGAAACGGGCGAAACAGCTTGTCCATTTCATCTTTGGGGATACCCTGCCCCTGATCACGCACCTGTACCAACAGCCCTTTCCCTCCCCTCGCAAGGGTCACCAGCACAGGACTCCCGGCAGCGGAATATTTCACCGCGTTGGAAATGAGGTTGTTCAACACCTGTTCGATCTTTTGCGGATCGAGCAGGACGGCGCTCATGGACCGGCGGCATTGCGCGTCACAACGGAAATCGATGCGTATTTGTTTGCGCTCGGCCAGTATCTGGTTCAATGTGATGGTGTGCTCAATGAGGGAAACCAGGTCGGTGGTCACCCATTTCAGCTCCAAAGTGCCCGACTCAATCTTTGAGATATCCAGCAGGTCATTGACCAGGGTCAGCATGAATTCGCTCTGGCTGTGGATAGCAGAGAGCATTTCCGCAAAATCTTCGGACAGGGGCGGGGAGCTCTGTTCAAGCAGGAATTCGCTGAAACCGCGGATGACAATGAGTGGATTGCGCAAGTCATGTGCAGCCATGCCCAGGAACTTGTTTTTTTCCTCGTTGAGCCTTTCCAGTTCCGCATTCTTTTGGGCAAGAATCCGTTGCTTTTCCTGCAGCGCCTGGTTGGCGTCAAACAGGCGCTTGGTGAGAGCATACACCTTCAGCTGAGTTCTGACGCGGGCCAGAACTTCCGCCGCGTTGAAGGGCTTGGTCACGTAATCCACAGCCCCGAGGTTCAGCCCCTTGACCTTGTCGGACTTTTCGCTCATGGCGGAAAGGAAGATCACTGGTATGGCCATGGTTTCTTCCCGGGATTTCAAGTACGTGCATACTTCAAAACCGTCTTTGTGGGGCATCATGATGTCCAGGAGGATCAAGTCGGGGATCTCCTCCAGAGCCTTTCGAATGGCAACTTCTCCGTCCTCGGCTTCAACCAGCCGGTAGCCCTCCTTCTTGAGGATGGCTCGCAGCAAAGAGCGATTCGTCAGACTGTCATCGACAATGAGGATCTTTTGCGCCATATTCCATTCTCAAATCATGCTGGATCATTTACAATCAAGAACCCTCAAGCATTCAACACAACGTTACCACAGGCTGTGCCCAAGCCACAAAGGAAAGTTGGTCGATGGGACGCTCATTGCAAGCCCGCTTCACTATCAATCCCACTTCCATAACCCTTTGCGTCGTCGTGACGGTGCTCGTCCTGTTTACAACGGACACGCGCATTCTTGATTTGATCGAGCTCAAGACCTATGACCTTCGTTTACAGTCCCGCCGCCCATTGCAACCTGATCCCGCCGTGGTGCTGGCGCTGATCGATGAAAAAAGCCTCGACCAAGTCGGGCGCTGGCCCTGGCCCAGATCGAAAATCGCTCGCCTGATAGACATACTGTCCCGTGCGGAGGCCAAGGTCATCGGCTTCGATATTGGCTTTCTGGAGCCGGACGACATTGCGGTCGAGAACGATTCGGCCCTGGCAGGCGCCATCAGGAATTCATCCGCCGCCATTGTGCTGGGATATTTTTTCCACATGCACGAATCGGATCTCAACTACCATGTGGACCCGGCACAAATCGAGCGGCAGCTCGCACGCATCAAAGCGTCCCAGTACCCGCTCATTATCTATGAAAACCAGGCGGCAAGAGACATTTCTTTTTCCCGAGCGTATGCGCCCGAGGCGAGTCTTGAAATTTTCGCCCAGGCGGCTGATGGGGCCGGATATTACACGGTCAAGAGCGACCAGGACGGTGTTGTGCGATCCATGCCTCTTGCCATCCAATGCGGCGACCATGTCTTTCCCCCGCTGAGTCTGTCATGTGCCTGGTATTACCTGGACAAGCCGGATCTGTCAGTCATGGTTGTACGTTTCGGCGTGCACGGGATAAGAATGGGAGAGCGGTTCATCCCGACGGACGAAAGCGGTCACATGCTCATCAATTACCTGGGACCGCCGCAAGTGTTCCCCCATGTTTCCATCAGCGACATTCTCAGCGAAAAAGTACCCCGGAAAACTTTCCAAAACAAAATCGTTTTGATCGGCGCCACCGCCATGGGAACCCACGACCTGCGCACAACCCCCATCAACCCTCTGTATCCCGGCGTCGCCATCAATGCCACAGTCATCGACAACATCCTCACCCAACGATTCATCGCCAAACCGAACTGGTCCAAGGTTTATGACCTGCTCGCCGTCATTGTGCTGGGGAGCTTGATGGGCTTTGTTCTTCCACGCCTGAGGGCCGTCCAGGGCTTTGTTTTCCTGCTGCTGCTGCTCGCCCTGCAGGTATCGCTGACCTGGCTCCTGTTCGTGCAGTATCGGTTTTGGATCAACCTGGTCTATCCTTTGCTGACGCTGCTCATGACCTATACGAGCCTGACCGTTTTCCGCTATTTCACGGAAGAACACGAACGCAGAAAAATAAAGACGACCTTCAAGCAATACGTATCCCCCGTCATCATCGAGGAAATGCTCAAGAGCCCGGATCGCTTGAAGCTGGGCGGGGAAGAACAGGTACTGACGGTACTTTTCAGCGATCTGGAGAACTTCACCAGTTATTCCGAACTTTATCGGCCGAGTGAGATGGTGGACATTCTGGGAGAGTATTACGAGAAGATGACCGAGCAGGTGTTTGCCCATCAGGGAACCTTGACCGACTACATCGCCGATGAACTGATAGCCGTCTTCGGGGCACCCATCCCCCAGGCCGATCACGCTCGGCAAGCCTGCTCAGCCGCTCTAGCCATGCGCGATCGACTCCGGTCCCTCTGTGCACAATGGGCCCACAGCGGTCGCCCGCAACTGAAAGCGCGCACCGGCATCAATTCGGGACTCATGCTGGTTGGCAATCTCGGCTCGCGCTACCGCTTTGCTTACGGGGCCCTGGGCGACCAGGTGAATTTGGGATCGAGGATCGAGGGGCTCAACAAGATGTACCGCACGGAAATTCTCATCGGGGAAAACACCGCCGAGCTCCTCGGTGGCGCCTTCGCCCTGCGGGAAATCGACCGCGTGCGCGTCATGGGAAAAAGCAAGCCAGTGCGCATCTTCGAACTGCTGGAAAAGACCGAAGGGGCACTGGCCGAAGAAAAAAAACGCATTGGCGAGGATTATTCAGCCGGCCTTGCACTGTACCGTCGGAAAAACTGGCGGGATGCGCTGCAACAGTTCGAACGCTGCCTTGCCATTGTGCCCGAAGACGGTCCTGCGCAGGTGATGGCGCAACGCTGCCGATGCTACCTGATGACTCCGCCGCCCGAGGATTGGGATGGGGTGTTCGAACATTCAGCCAAATGATCAAGGTCGGGTTTGCACATGGAATTTCAATCAAGCCTGAAAAGTCAGACGCAAATCATCACCGGGGTCCCGCCAATGTAGTAAATATGGCACCACGGGCTTGAATGAGTGCGCAGTATGACGCCCACATACTCCAGCTTGCCCTCGTCGTGAAGTCTTTGAAATTCGGCTTCGGATAAAACCGTGCTCTCTTTATCCACACCGTTTATTTTCCCAGTCACTTTAGGTTTCCTCCTTCCCGTTGCAGCATCGGTGTCATACTCAACCTTGCCGTCTGCGGTCAGCTCGATCATCATCTGATTACCGGGATTCTGTCCACTTTTTGTCATCTTTGTTCCTCCATTGTTCGAGATAGGAATCCAACCCAACCCCGATTTTCTGACAACCAGGGTCGGACCACCAGATACACATAAAAGAGAGAATCTCTCAAAGCGAATTGGAAGAGTCTAACGCACGTCTAATAGTTCAATTTCGAATATCAGGCTTGTATCCGGAGGCACAAGATCAGCAACGCCCTCGACTCCATAACCAAGATGAGGAGGCACCACAATACGACGTTCACCTCCCACCTTCATCCCGCGCACTCCCTCGTTCCAACCCGGCATCACTTTGTCGGTGCCGAGAACGAAGGATATCGGCTTCCCACGATCATACGAACTGATGATCTTGCTGCCCTTGCCGGCGTGGCCCTTAAGCCAGCCGACAACATGCACGGTGACGATCGTTCCATCTTGCGCCAGGCAACCGTCTCCGGTCTTGATGTCGGTAAAATAGAGGCTGTTCTCCTGGGACCTTCCATCGGGATTTGAAAAGGAAGACGAAGTCACTACAAAAAGCAGAGCTATCAAGGTGATTAAGAATGCGCGCAAGTTCATGCCGTGCCCTTTTTGACTCAACCCATACTCCGGTTGAAAGACCCTGTAGGCGCCACAACAATCAGTTCAGCAACAACATCAGGGGAACCCGCGACAATCCCGGGTGTGGAGGCACCCAGCCGCAGATCCGGTCGAACCGTCCCCATGGAGATCGGCACCACTGCGTATGTGCCAAAAGGGCCTGACCCAGAAAACTCGGGTGAAAACAGTCGCCGTCGTTGACATGAATTGTCTCAAACCGAACATCAAAGATGTCGCTATAGTGGGCATTGGGCAGCCGCCCATTGTCCACATATTCCTGCAGAACGTTCTTCAAAATTGGATTATAAACATCCCGAATAGCGGTATGAAATTGTTTTCGTCTGACACAATTGGGCCCGTCATCAGAATGGATCGTATCGGGATCAAGGTGCGAGTCGCCACTGCCACAGTCGTTAATAGGATTCGCCAGTAGATTTTCACACGGCACGAAACGCCAGGTGAGGCGGCACCAGTTGTTATCTTTCATGGCGTTCCACAGCCAGTAAATGGCTGGAATGCTCGTCACTTGAATATGGGCATTCCGTGTGGCCTGGGAAGCAGCGAGCACATCGAGCCCCGCGCGGAACTGGCCTTCGAATTCATCGGGTGGTGTCATGGCATCCAAACTGGCAGCACACACATCATTGCTGCCCAAAAATACGGCGATCATGCCGATTTGGCTTGCGGGGACCTGTCCATCTCGAATCTTAGCCGCTTGCAGGGCAAAGTCGGCCATGTCCGCACCGCTCTTGGCCTGATTGAACCATTCATCCCAGGTTTCAGAGTTTTCGAAATAATCGACGGGGGCAAGGTTGTCGAAACGTTCATTGAAGCTGAGCACGTTGTCTGAAGTGCTGTACCCCGTCGACCACACCGCCTCATGATGAACGGCGCCGATTGTCCCATCGGCAGCCTCCCCCTCGCCAATCGAGTCGCCGATGTTGAAAAGGTTGGGTGGAACGGGCTGATTAGAATGCACCTGAGCGTTGGCCATGCCGACAAGACAGGCCCCTGTCACAGACATGATCAACAGGCACAATCTGACCACGATCATCGCTCCCCACCAGTAGAACCTAAATTCCTTCCAGCGATCAGCATTCCAATAGAGCAAAAGCATTCTGGGCGTTGCAAAAGCAACGGGCAACCCTTCAAGAATCAACGACAGATGAGTCAGCGGGCAGCATTGCCAAACAAATACTGCAGGAAAAGCGCTCAACGCACATAGACAAGAACACTCTTATAGGGTGGACCGCGCAGATCTTTCTCTTCGACCAGTGTGAAACTCTCGTCCATCCGTTTCCTCAATAAATCCACAATTTCTGTGTCGTAGCCGTTAAAAAACCAGATCCGGCCCGCCCCATCATCCAGCTTTTTCTTAAGGAGCGCAATGACCTCATCGGCCTCGCTTTCTAACTGTTCCCTCCTGCTCAGCATCTCTTGTACATCCCGCCAGCCGAAATGAGAAGATATTTCTCGGGGAAAAACCATCTTCACAAACGACTGGTGTGGCTGCAACAGTTTGAAATAATAATCAATGGTGACCTGACTCAAGCCGGTAAACAGAATCACATCACCATCCCTGCCGTGTCTTGCCAGGTAATGGGCGGTCGCCTTGTCGGAGTGCTGTTCGGTATTGGTGGATTGCACCGCAAAACTGGATGTGACCAGGGAAAACAACACATAACAGCCAATCAAAAGGAGCCGCCTATTGGCAAAGGCAACCAGGAAACTGGAGAGGAGCAGGACTACCGGCAACACATCAATGATGGTGTACCGGCCCACAAAAAATATGGGCCTGATCTGGGAAACTAGATAGGGAACTGCCAATATTGCGACCAAAAATATCGCAACCGCCAAATTCTCCTTCTTGAGGAAATGCCCCCGCAATACCGAAAAGCTCTGCAGTCCCAATCCGGATTCATCCACTTTGAAGCCGATGAGAAAAAAGCAGATCACATAGATACCAAGTGCTACTCGCTCATTATCATTTGCAAAAAGCGAGAATCGATTATTGTAGAAGTCCATTAATGTTTTTGGGACGGCTTCGTAAAAGGTTGGCTTCCACATCCAACTGGCCGAACCATGCTGCATCTGTTGAAAAAGCAAGGGACCCCAGAATAGAAAAAACGGCGCCGTGGAGATTAGGGCGACCAGCAGAAACTTTTTCAGATCGGCCCTGGCAAGGAAGCAACAGACAGCCGTCTGGGCCAAAAGAATGAAGAAAAACCAGTAATGGGTGAAAGTACCCAGAATGTTGATCAGCACAAAAGCTGCCAAACCTTTTCGTGACCCCTTGTCGGCAAGGAACAGATGGAAGAAAAGCAGAACGGAGAGAATTTCCAATAAGCCTAAAAGAGAATACATCCGCGCATTCTGAGCATTTCTTATCACGACGGAACTGAGCAGATAAAGGAATGATGCGACTAGTCCAGTATCGCTGTCATAGATCGACTTGCCAAGATAAAATACTGCGAACACACTCAGGATGTAAAACACACCGGATAAGCCTCGAACCGACGTTTCACCGATTCCGAACAGGTTTATCCAACCCGAGAGAATCCAATAATAGAGAGGTGGGCTGCTGTCATTGCGCAGTCTGTCCACAACTTCGCAAGGATTGTTGCCGGCAATGTAGACGCTGTTGGCTTCATCAAGCCATAGACTTCGATCGATGCGGTGGAACGAAAAGAACGGCAGTGACAACAAACAGAGTGCGATGAGCAAAGTCTTGAGCCGGTTCTCTTTTCTCCCGGCCGGCCATGATGCAAACAGACTATGGTTCATAAATTTTACCGTAACATTGTTCCCTTCGTGCCAAGGTCGAGATGGATGATGCCGGCAATTCTAATTTTGGAACTTGGGCTTGCTTAGGATGGTGGCGTCACGCCCGAGACGTGACGCCACCCATCGGTCACAGATCCGCCATAAGCTTGGTTGACGGTGGGCCACGCTTTCGCGTCCTCCACCCTACGTTCAGGTGCGAGTTCCATAATGAGAATTGCTGGGATGACACGGATTGCAGCGGTTCACCCCAGTTTATCGACTCCCCATCAAAACATGCTGGAAACGAGAGATACGTTATTCTCGAATAAGCCTCGAAGACATCTGAACTCTATTTACGGAAATGCCAGGGTAATGCGACCAAACACAACACGATCCGGCTGAATCGTTGGGTTTTTCAGATCGGTCTCGTAGTAGTTGAAGTCCTGGTCGAACAGGTTGTTTACTCCCAGAGTGATGAAGCCGTAGCGTTTGGGCAGTCGGTAATTGATGGCGGTGTCGACCAGCCAGAAATCGTCCCGGCCGGATTGAAAAAAGCCCAGTTCCCTCTCGAAATTACCAAACTGATTGTAGTACGTCAGCTGCAGCGATGCACCCAGGCCTGACGGGTGGAAAAAGCTCAGGCCGAGCGGCACACGCTGGCTGTCCATATTTTTTATACCGTCGGTAAATCCCTTGTCCCTCTCAAAACGCTCAAATTCATATGCCGTTCTCAGGGCAATCCATTTGTGGGGAGTCCAGTACAGGTAGACCCGGGCCAGGTATTCTCTCCAGTCAAATTGATCCGCACCGCCGGACGCACTGGCCAGTGACGTTTCAAGATCCCGGCAGGAGAACTCCACGCCTCCATATATGCTGTCGGCAAATTTTTGGTCAACGGCGGCGCCATACTTCCATGCTTCCGTTCCGTTGAAGTCGTCATAGAATTGGTTGAATCCAGCCACTTGTGTGGGCTCCAGAGTCTGATCGGTAATCAGAGTTCTCTTCAAAACCCTGAAAGCGGCGGCGCGCAGCAGGGTATTGGCAAACGGTGTCCACATGACTCCAAACTTGGGGTTGAATTCATTCTTGCCGGCAACATCCGGACTCGCTCCCTCGGTCAGATCGCCGCTGGCACCGAGGGTAAACGTCAACCCGTCCAGCGGCTTCAAGTGGGAATAGGCATAGAGATTGGTGTGCCTCAAATCGGTACTCAGCTGGTTCACCACCCTGTCCAGAGGCGGTGGGAAAATGGTCAATACGGTGGTGTCGATTTCACCACTGATGTCAAAGTAGCCTACCCCGCTCACCAGGTCTACATATTGCGAACGGAACAGGTGCTGGCCTTCACCGCTGAAGGCATCCTCCGGTCTCCGAATACGGGCGTCTTTTATCCAGGGCACCGAGGATTGTTCGTCCCTGACATGCAGGCTCGCATCCTGGTACATGAAAGATCCCAGCAGGACGGAATTGGGTGAAAAACCGTGGCGTATGCCAAACCGGTAGGTATCCCGTTCTTCGTTGTTTCTAAGGCCCCATGAAACGTCTTCGGGGAAAAAGCGGAGCAGGAGATCACCGGTTTCTGCGTCTTGATGTCTGTACTCAGCCTGGATGCTGGTCTTGTGGTTCAGCTCATATTGGGCAAAGATATTGGCTATGTTTTCTCGCTGATCGGCGTTTTCCCGCCAGCCATCCGTTTCAAAGCGAGTGTAACCGCTGCTGAAGGAGAATTTATTGTAAATGCCGGAAACAATGCCCTCCCCCGCATAGGTCGAATTTTCACCAATTAGTCCGTCGGCCTGCAGCACGGCTTGATTGCGTACGAACAACGGGTTGAATGTGTTGTAGGAAAGGCTTGCCGGACCTTGTGAACTGATGAGAAACAGGTTGCTCTCCTCCAAAACCGGCTGCAGCGGCGTAATGTTGGTGGGTTGCAGCAACTGGGACTGCAGTAGTTCACTCACCCTGGCAATCTCGTGGCGTGGCAGGGCTGCATAGGAATCGGCCAGGAACCGGTGGGCCGAATAGTTGGAGGGATCTGTGTTAAGCGATTTCCAGCCTTCCACCAGGGCGCGCCGCTGAAAGTTCAGGTCGTTGTATATTCTGGCGACGGCAGATTGGCGCGCGGCCAGATCCGCATCAAGGAGCAGCCTGGAACGGTATACGGCACGGTTGTCATTCAACTCGATGGACTTCTGGTAGTTGTGCAAAGCTTCCACCGGTCGATTGGTGGTCTGCTTGGCAATGGCATCGTAAAACCACGGGGTGGGATCCTGGGGATCCAGTTCCTTGGCGATGCCATATTCCCGTTCAGCAACGGGTGTGCGCTTTTCTTCGTAATAGGTCTTACCGAGATAACTGCGGATGAGAGAATTATTGGGGTCCAGGCTGGCGGCAATCTCGATTTCCCTTCCTCCCTCCTGCAGATTTCCCTCGCGGATTCGGGCAAGACCCATGCCCAGGCGCGGCAGTGGTGCGGCCTGATCGAGCTGAATGGCCTGTTCGAAGGCTTGTTTGGCCGGCGCGAGCTTGACGTTTGTCAGGTAAGCAAACCCCAGAATTGTCTGGGTGAGAGCCAGATTCGGGTCGAGTGACGCCGCCTTTTGAGCTGCATCCATGCTTCCCCCCAAATTGCCGAACATCGACCGGACTTCCGCCAGCCGCGCCCAGGCCAAAGCATCATGAGGGTGCCGCCTGACCGCCTCCTCCAGGCTCTTGCGTGCCCCTGACAAATCAAAATTGGCCTGCTGCGCATACGATCTTGCAATCAGCCCGGCGGCTGTCCCGGGATCGGTGCTCACTGCCCTGTCAGCGAGCTCCAGCGCTTTTTTCCTGTCATTTTGAACCACTGCGATGATGGATTGAAGAGCATAGGCCTCACTGAAATTGGGATACAATTGCAAGGCCCGCCCGATGTCGACCCGGGCTTTATCCACCTGGCCCACTTCGAGCATTTCCGCTGCCCGCTCCAGGTACCGCGACGCCTCACGCTGTTCTTGCGAAACCGCGGATGCTGCGCCAACTCGATAGACAACGCGCGGGTAATAAAGGGCCCATTTGACGGCGTCGCGAGGCCGGGCCACGAACTGCAGCACCGGTGCCTTGCCCGCTTGGGCCGCCGCCGATTGGCCGCTGGTGAGCTCGAGTTCGCCGGCTGTGCTTTGGGTCAGAACGGAACCGTCAAAGACCGACAAAAACGTGGCGCCATCATCAATGCGAATCAAAAACTCCGTTCCTCGCACGCCTGCGATGGTGTAAGGGGTTTTGATTTCGAGGCTGCGCGGTTGACGGCTGAAAAAATGGGCGGCGCCCTTGATCAAATCGATCAGTGCGGTCCTTGGCTCCCTGGGAGCCTCCAGGGTCATCGAGCTGTTCTCGTTAAGCCTCATGACCGCCTCATTACTGAGCACGATATCTGCGCGGCTGTTTTCCAGCAGGCGAATGCGGTCGCCGGGACAGAAGGTGTCGCCCAGTTGAACCGGCCTCCAGTGCGACTCTCCGACCCGCAGTGACTCGACAATTCCCTGCACCGAAACGGCTTTTCCCGCCCATGGTTCGCACGCCGCACCAGCCACTGAGTCCAGGAATCCAGCCAGAGCGATTCCCACAACCAGCCGGCCAACCACACCCAACCCTCTTCGCCTCATAGCCCCCCACTATTGTCTTGACAGTCGTTGCGCTTGATACAGATTTTTGGATGAATCGGTGCTGCAGCAATTGGAGAGGAACCTAATCGGTCCCGACAACTACCATTACAGCAGGCGCTGCAGTGAATCAAGCAAAATAATCGATCGGATGCGTGCGAAAACAGGAACCTGGCAAGTAACCCCCCAACATGATATAAAATAGCTGCCCGCGTCAGGTTGCCTTCCCTGCGCACGCTGGATCGGGGTATAAAGCGGTAATCATTAACAAAAATATCTGTGATTCATCTTCACACGAGAACAGGAGCGGCAGCATTATGACAGAATATGTGATCCACCCGCTGGTGATAGGTGCCAACGAGACCGACCAAGGTATTATGACCTATTTACGAGGCTATGGGAAAAGAATATGGATTCCCATCTATTCTTTTTATCTGGAGGGCGGAGACGAAAAGATCCTGGTCGACACCGGGCTGGAGGAGTTTATCGTTCCCGAACAGGTGGGCCGCGAATACGGGCTCGATATATTGGAATTTGAGGACGCGCTGGCAACCGTCGGGTTGAAACCGGAAGATATCGACTGCATCATCCACACCCACCTGCACAATGACCACTGCGAAAACGACTGCAAGTGCCCCAATGCCAGAATCGTCGTGCAGAAGCAGGAATATGAGTTCTTCCTCAACCCGCACCCCCTGGATCATCGCTACTATTCGGATCTGCTGGACGGCCTGCGCGTTGAACAGGTGGAAGGGGACGTGGCCTTCAAGGACGGGATCGATCTCATTTTTTCGCCGGGCCATACACCGGGAGGCCAGTCGGTGGCGATCAACACCGCCAAAGGCAAAGCCATCATCACCGGCTTTTGCTGCAACGATCAAAATTTTCCGCCGGGCGGACCGGCCATCACACCCGGGGTGCACACCAATGCCATTGACGCCTACGAGAGTGCAAAAAAGATTTACGCAATGGCGGATATTCTGATTCCGCTGCATGATCTTGCAGTGGGCAGACACAAGCGTATTCCCGAATGATTTGTCGGGTTGCCGCCGAAGTCGCCGGGGATTTTGAGGCTTTACGACAATGACGGACAGACAACAGCAACCACACCGGAAACGCACATCCCAATGGCGTCGGCGCAAATCCTACAGGTGCGACACCTGCGGGCGCGAACAGCCCTTTTGCTGGAGCTGCCCGTGCGGGTTCATGATCTGCTGGGACTGCATGGAAGAAAACTTCTGGGGCATGACCTGCAACGGGATTACCTGGACGTGCCCGGACTGCGGCGCCATTCGGAACTTTGGCAATGATTGAGAGGTTAAAGGAAAGGACCTATGGAAGCTAAGCGGGTAGTCATTATTGGAGCGGTGGCACTGGGACCCAAGACGGCGTGCCGACTGAAACGTTTGAGGCCCGATTTTGAAGTGGTCATGATCGACCAGGATGAACACATTTCCTACGGTGGCTGCGGCATTCCCTACTTCATCTCCGGCGACATCAGCGATGTGAAGGAATTGATGAGCACCAGCTTTCACATGGAACGATCGCCGCAATTTTTTGAGGACGCCAAAGACGTGCGCGTCAGGGTCAAGACACGGGCGGAAAGCATCGATCGCAGAGCAAAGACGGTGCACGTACGCGATCTGGTGACCGGAAAGCAAGAGGATCTGCCCTACGACAAGCTGGTTCTGGCGACCGGCAGTCAGCCCAATCGGCTGCCCATTCCCGGCGCCGATTTGCCCGAAGTGATGAGTGTTTCCAACCTGAGTTCCGCCATGGCCATCAAGGAACGCATCGCCAAGGGCGAAGTCGACAGAGCGGTCATCATCGGGGCCGGCGCCATCGGCATTGAAATGGCTGAGGCGTTGAGCGACCTGTGGGGCATTGAGACGTCGATCGTCGAAATAGCGGGGCAGGTTCTTCCCGGCGTGCTCGATTCCAGTCTGGCGCGCATGGTTCAGCGGCACATCGAGGAAAAAGAGGTCGCGGTCTATCTCAACGAGACGGCCCGCGACATCCGCAAGAGCGACAACGGCGAGCACCGGTTGCAGTTGACCACTTCCCAAAGGACCCTCGACGCCGATCTTGTGATCACCGCAGTCGGCATCCATCCCCATTCGAAACTGGCGCAGGAAGCCGGATTACTGGTATCGCCCAAGGGCGGTATCGTGGTCAACAACCGGATGCAAACGTCCGATCAGGATATCTATGCGGGAGGCGACTGCGCAGAAGTCATGCATCTGGTGACCGGCAAACCGGCGTATTTCCCGCAGGGATCCCTGGCAAACCGGCAGGGGCGAGTGATCGGAACCAACCTGGCAGGAGGCTTTGCCGTCTTCCGAGGCATTGTGGGGAGTTTTTCCATCAAGATTTTTGACCTGGCCGTGGCGTCCACCGGCATCACGCTGAATGCGGCCCTGCGGGAAGGCTTTGACGCCGCTCACGCCCTGGTGGTCCAGGCGGACCGCGCGCATTTTTACCCCACCCAGGACCTCATGTACCTGCAGCTGGTGGTGGACCGCAAGACCAGGAGGATCCTCGGCGCACAGGGCCTGGCAAGCAACGGTGATGCCCTGGTGGGACGGATCGACAGCATTGCGGCGATGCTGCCCTACCGCGCGACCCTCGATGATTTGTCCAACATGGAAGTGGCCTACTCGCCCCCCTACGCATCGGCTCTCGACATCGTCAATGCCGTCGCCAACACCGCGGAGAATGTTCTGGATGGCTATATGACCACCATGGACGTGGATGAATTTGAAAAATGCTTCCTCGAGGGAGAATCGGACAATTGCATCTGCCTCGATGTGCGCGGACCGGCTAACGCGGCGCCATACGTGGCCAAGTTCGGGGAGCGCTGGCTGAATATACCGCAGGAAACGCTCAAGCGCCGGCTTGCGGAAATCCCCAGGGACAAGCGGCTGATTGTGGTGTGCAACTCGGGAGTGCGATCCTATGAAGCCATCCGCCAGTTGAGCTGTGCCGGGCCGTGCGACGTCATCAATTTGCAGGGAGGCGTGGCAGCCATCAAAAAATCCGGTCTTCTCAACTTGTCCGAAGAATCCGAAAGTGAAGCAGAATCCTAGCAGCGGTATCCAGTCCGTCTGGAACGCGCCGCCCATTGCCGTTCTGTGGGACCAGTCGCTGTTGTGGGGTCTCATCTGCGTACAGACACTGCAACGTCTGGGGGTTCCCCATGAGCTCCTGAGTGGATCGGACATCGCCCGCGGGGACCTCCAATTTCATCGGGTACTGCTCGTTCCCGGCGGCTGGGCGGCTCACAAAATACGCGCTCTGGGGAGAACCGGGCGCAACCAGATAGAGCGTTTTATCCAGGGTGGGGGGAGCTACCTCGGCTTTTGCGGGGGCGCCGGCATGGCCCTCTCCAGCCCCCCCTCTCTGGAGTTGGTTCCATTGGAAAGGATGCCCCTTTCCGAGCGCCTGCCCAACGCCAGCGGCACGGTTCTGATCCGGGGCGTTGCCGATCATCCCGCCTGGCGGGATCTTCCTGAAGAAATTCCGGTATCCATCTGGTGGCCTTCCCAGTTTGCCTGGCAACCTCTGCCCCGTTCCCTCTGCCTGGGAGTGTATGCAGCCCCCGGGGAAGACTTCTGGGTGGCCGACCTGCCGCTGGCGGATGTTACCGGCGGGCAAGAGGAGTGGCGGAACTGGGAACAAATCTACGGAATCAACCTTGATCCCAGGCGACTGCTGGGGCAGCCGGCCATACTCGAAGTGAATCTCGGGAGAGGCAGACTGATCCTTTCCTACCCGCACCTGGAAACGCCGCAAGACGGGCTCGGAAATCAACTACTGGTCCATGTGTTGCACTACCTGGACGACACAGCCGCCGCGCATCTTGGTGCGATCGCCGCTCGAGCAGGCCGCCCCGCGGCACTCACGGCCGGGCCTGGCAGGGAGAGCCTGCAGCGCTTTGCCGCCGTACAAGAGGTGGTGAGCGATTTGATTGCCTTCGGAGAACGCCACCTGCTCTGGTATTGGGGGTCACCCTGGCTGCTGCGCTGGCAAAGAGGAATCCGCGGACTGGAATACGCCATGCTGGCGGTGACGACGCGGTTTCTGGCCGAGCTCGGCGCTGCGGCCGCTGAGCCTGCTTCCGCTTCCACCGCCGATCCATGGGAGGAGCCCGCGCGCAAGCTGGAAAACGGGGTCAGGGAATTTTGCACTCAAGCCAAGCGCCTGTTGCTCGAAGAAAAACTTGCGGCACACATGGGCAGCCTGAGCAAACTGGGTCAAGTGAACGAGCGGGTGGATGCGCTGCGCGCGTTTCTTTTCGGCAACCGCATGAATCACGGCGGGCTGTGCCGCAGCATCTTTGATCAGCTGGATTATCTGTTACTGCCATTGCTGCGAAGTTCTGGCAGCAAACATTCGATCCTTCCAGTGTGTTCAGGAAAATGATTTTGCCTTGCAAGTAGGCTGGGTTGAGTTGCGAAGCCCAGCAAAACAGGCGCTGGGTTACGCCACGCGAAACGTCCGACTGCACCCGGCCATGAGGAGATGGAGTTAGGATGAGGAAGCATCAGACATTGAAGCGGAAGTTGATGATGTCCCCGTCTTTCACCCGATAGGTCTTGCCTTCCAGCCGGACCGTGCCCTGTTTGCGCGCGGTGGCGTAGTCGCCGGCGGCGCGCAAATCATCATAGGCCACCACTTCTGCCCGGATGAAGCCGCGCTGAATGTCGGAATGAATCACTCCGGCGGCCTCCTGGGCCGGCAGCCCTGCGGGGATGGTCCAGGCTTTCACTTCGTCTTCTCCCACGGTGAAAAATGTGACCAAATTGAGCAGCGCGTATGAACTCCGGATGACCCTGTCCAACGCCGATTCGCCAACCCCGAAGTCCCGGCGGAACGCTTCCGCCTCCTCCTCCGACAACTGCGCCATCTCCATTTCCAGTTTGCCGCGCACCACCATGGCTTCGGCATAGTCGAACGGGACACGGGGAAGCGCAGCGTCATCGTCCCCATTGTTGACAATCACCAGCAGCGGTTTCGCCGACAGAAAAGTGAACCCCTTCAGCTCCTGAGCCCGGGTCAGATCGAGCTGCGCTCGCAAAGGCTTTTCTGCATCGAGGAGCCGGGCGCAGGCTTCCAGCAGCTCCTTCTCGACACCCACTTTCCTGCCTTTTTTTTCTTCCAGGGAAAGCTTTTCCAGCCGTTTTTCCACCGTCGCAAGGTCGGCAATGATGAACTCATCCTGCAACTCGCGGAAATCCCGCTGCGGGTCCGGGGCGCCCAAAACCGTGTCGGTAAAGTTCCTCACGACCGTCATAAAGGCATCCATCGGCCGCATGTGAGTGAGGAGCATCGACATATACTGCTGCCTGCTTTCGACTCCACCGGACATGCCCTGCAGGTCCATATAGGTGACCTGAGCATTCACTTTCTTCCTGCCGTGGTAGAGCTGGTCCAGCCAGTCGACGCGCGGATCGGGCACAGGAACGACTCCCAAAACCGGGGCCAGCTGCCCTCCCGGCGGAATCGATTCCCCATCCCGGCGCGTCAACGCATTAAAAATCGTCGTTTTTCCCGACCTCCCCAAGCCGACAATCCCAAGTTTCATATTATTTCTCCCTCCGTCCCGAGACTGCAATCAGCGGCAGTCCCCAGGAAGCTTTCCGAGCATTGAGTTTGCGTGCTTTCAGGTTCTCAAGGTGAACCGCGAAGCCCGGTAACCAGGCGGTTCCCTGGATTCGTGCGACGATGGCGGTACCTCGTCAAAATGACGTTGATCCGGCATGCACAGAGATCCTCCTGACGACGCACTTCGCGTTCTTACCCTTGACCTTGACGCAAAACTCAACAAATATACCAAATAATGACAATTATGCATAAGGTCGCCCAATGCTTTCTTCCGCCCTTCACGTAATTCCGAAAACGGCAACTCGCCGGGTATTCGCTTTGGATGCTTTCCTTGCAGCTGCGGGTAAACTGGACGGCCCTGATTACCACAGTTTAGTCGCCAGGTGTTTGGATAACAACGCCGCTGACGAAAAAAGCTTCAACCAGTGGCTGTACCAGGCCCTCCCTGTCGAATCACGACGATGCAAGCGTCTTGCCTGGGCCCATCGGGCAGCCGACCAGCGTTTGCAGCGGGGTGAGTGGATCGCACGCTGGAAAGATGAAACACCATCCGAGAGAACCTGTCCGCGAGTGTTTTTTGGCATCGGTGACGGCAACTTAGAGAGACGCTGGAGTGCGGTGTTCAATTCCCGCAAGTCAAAGCTCATCCATCCCGGCGCACCCTGGCTGGCGGCCTTGCGCCACTGGCTGCCGCGTTTGTGTTCCCGTAATGCCGGCGTGGCCGGCAGTGTCGGCACCATCACCTACGACCTTGTGACCGCTTACGCCTTGAATGTGCAACGGCCCGTTCTACTGGTGCTGCCCTTTTCTCTGGAAAAATTGGCGGCACATCCCCTGCACCACCTGACAGAGGGAAGGCTCGAAACCTTGACCGCCCTCACCTGCCAGGGCCTGGGGGTGCGTTGCTCGAAAACTTCAAGAATGATCTGCCGTGATCGACTGCTGGCATGCTTGGCCGACCGCCACTGGGTGCTCGACATCCGCAGAGGGGGAAACCTGCATCACATTCTGCAGGCGCAATACGCAAGAAGTCCTCGCACTCTGTTGGTTTCTCGTCCTTGCGACAGAGCGGCACAAAGGTCTGCCAATTTCGAACTGGTCAAGAATCATCCCGACGGCCAAATTCTGCCGGACCCGCCCGCAGATGACGCTTCGGTTGTTGCACGCGGCTGCACCACGCCGGCTGGTTCACCCCATGCCGGCATCCTCTCATCCCGAAGAATAAAAAACCGGCACGGTTTTCTCTACCATTACACCCGATCATGTCCAGGCCCCTGGCCCGGTCAATCCTACCAAAAGTATCTTCTCAGTCTGTTCCACAATGAACCCTTTTGCGCACACACAGCGCTGCACACACTCGTCAGGATCCTCCTGGAGCAGCGAATAAGAGCCAGTTTCAAGCTGATTCGAGGCGAACAGGCGGTGGTCTCGTGGACTTCGGTGCCCCCATGGCAGCTGCAAACCCTGAGGCAATGGAACCCGGCACTCATCCGTTGGACTTTTGAACCCTACGGACTTGCAGTGAGAAAAAAACTGGTGCAACGCTGTGGAGCGAAACCCGCAATCTACGCCAAGGAGCAGGACTTTGGGCGGCTCAAGGCGGAAGATCGGTTTCGCTATCAACGCCATGAACCGCACAAGTCTTCCTGGAAGCATGAAAGGGAATGGCGCCTGCCGCACGATTTTCCGCTGCAGGGTCTCTCCAAAGAGGACGGCTTCATCTTTGTTCCGCGGCTCGAGGATGTCCGATGTATTGCTGAGCATGTACAAAGTCCCCTGCCTTTGCTAGTGTTGCCGGAATTTGGGATTAAGGATTAGGGGAACTGCGCAGTGAAGGACTGGCTGAAAGTTTACGGAAGCAGAAGGGTGTTGTGCCTGCTGGGTCTCGGTTTCTCCTCGGGGCTCCCTCTGGCCCTCACCGGCTCGACTCTGCAGGCCTGGATGACGAGCGCCGAAGTCGACTTGCGGCTCATTGGAATTTTTTCTCTGGTGGGACTGCCCTACACCGTAAAAATCTTGTGGGCCCCCTTGATGGACCGCTACTCGATTCCCCTGCTGGGAAGAAGGCGTGGCTGGATCCTCACCACTCAACTGCTGCTTGCCGCAAGCATCATCGCACTCGGCTCGGCATCGCCTGCTGCCATGCCCTGGCTGACAGCATGCCTGGCCTTTGCCATCGCCTTTTGCAGCGCCAGTCAGGATATCGTCTTTGACGCCTACCGGGCGGATGTGCTGGCGCAAAAAGAACTGGGGGCGGGAGCCGCCACTTCGGTGATTGGATATCGCATAGCCATGCTGATTTCCGGCGCCGCGGCCCTGATCCTCTCCGACCACCTGTCCTGGACCATGGTCTACGGCCTCATGGGACTCCTCATGATCGGTAACATGGCGTTCACTCTGCTGGCACCCGAGCCCACAGACCAGGTGATCCCTCCCAGAACCATGAAAGAAGCCGTTCTGGACCCTCTGGCTTCCTATTTCCGTCGCTCCGGAGCGGTGGAGATGCTGCTGTTCATCATGGTCTACAAATTGGCCGATGCCATCGCCGGCGCCATGACCACGCCTTTCCTCCTGGACCTGGGTTTTTCCAGGACCGACGTGGGCACCGTCAACAAAGCCTTTGGGCTGCTCAGCACCATTTTCGGAACGCTCGCCGGTGGGGGCATTATTGCCAGAATCGGGATTAACCGATCCCTGTGGATCTTTGCCTTTGTGCAGGCGCTTTCCAATCTGTCGTTCACTGCTCTGGCCATGGTCGGCAGAAACTATCCCGTTATGGTCGCAGCCGTCGGCATGGAAAACATCTGCGGCGGCATGGGAACCGCCGCCTTCATCGCTTTTCTCATGAGCCTCTGCGACAAGCGCTTCACCGCCACCCAATATGCACTGTTGTCCAGCCTGATGGCAGTGACTCGTGTGCTGGCGGGAGTCCCCACCGGATTTATGGTCACCTCCATGGGCTGGGCCATGTTTTACGCTGTCAGCACCCTTGGAGCCCTGCCGGGAATCCTGCTGCTCCCCCGCTTTGCACCCTGGAACGGAACTGCACCCGCCACGGCCCCAACGCCCGGCAACCAGCCTTCCTGATTGTTCAGGGCAAAAAGAAGCTCGCCACGCGCTCGGCGGTGAGCACCCACCCGATCAGAATCCATCCGCAGTCTTCGATAGCCTGCACTGCTGTAGTCAAAACCATACAGCAAGAGAGAACAGGCTTTGGGCGCACTGGCTGGTGTGATTTGTTGCTCAATTCCGGCTGCCGCACGGCCTGGGGGGGGCTTCAGTTTTGCAATAATCATTCTCGTTTCGGTACACTTCTTGCTCAGTGATTAATCCTGATGGAATGGCAGTGCCGCAAACCTACAAATAGGAGAAACCATGGCAGAATCAGAACATCAGAAAGACAGTCGATTGACCATTGTCTGGTGCGCCTTGCTGGCTCTTTGCGTACTTGCCTGGGCATTCCTGGCCACTGCAGCAATGGCCGCAGCAAAGCTGGAAATAACCAGGTGCGAGTGGCAAGCCAAGAAATTGGAGCTCAAAATCGAGGGAAAAGGCAGGCCGGGAACAACTATCCGTGTCGCGGACGCGCATTCCATGGTCCCGGTCGGGTCGGTGAAGGTTGACGCAAAGGGCACATGGAAAATACGCACAAAGAAACCGAGAACGGTTCCCTGTCGAGTGGTAGCGGAGGGATCGGAACAACGGGTTGAAAAGAAGGTCAAAAACGCGCCGGATGGGTGCGCCGAGCGGCCTTCCAAGGCTCTGACAGCACTGAGTATCCAAGGGCCCGTCAAGGTCCCGGAAAACAGCACAGCCGTCTATAAGGCTACCGCATCTTTCAGCGACGGATCCTCGCTGGAGCCTGACAGCGGTGTCGTGTGGAGCCAAAATTCCTCATTCGCCGTCATCAGCTCCACTGGAGTTCTGACCACATCAGAGGTGGAAGGCGGCCAGTTTGGCCTGATCACCGCCCGCTACACCTTTGGAGACATCAGCAAAACGGCCACGCTATCCTTTGCCATTGAAGACAGCGGTCCACCAACGACGAACCCACCCTCGGTAACCGGGTCCCATGCCGGACGTTTCTCTGCCTTCGAGGGCACTAAAACCTGCCTCGAGTGCCATACGGAACAAGCCCGACAGGTACACGCTTCGGTCCACTACCAGTGGAAAGGCGATTCCAGCGCGGCACTCGGCCTCGGCTCGGAGCCCGCAGGTAAACTCGGCGGCATCAATGATTTCTGCATTTACCCGGATATCAACTGGATCGGAAAACTGACCAACCATCGTGATGAGCTGGTAGACGGAGGTTGCGCCAAGTGCCATGCCGGTTTGGGAGATAAGCCAAGCCCCACCGCAACACCAAGTCAGCTGGAAAACATCGACTGCCTGATCTGTCACTCCGCTGATTATAAGCGTAAGGTAGAGGTGGTAAACGGCAACTATCGATTTGTCCCGGATGCCGGCAAAATGAGCGTGAGCATCCTGCAGGCGGCAGCCGATATCAGCCTGCCGTCCAAGGAAGCCTGTCTCAATTGTCACACCAAGTCCGGCGGCGGTGACAATTTCAAGCGGGGTGACATCGAAGAAGCCCATCGCAACCCCACCAGGAGCTTTGATGTCCACATGGCCTCCATTGCCGATGGTGGAGCGGGCCTGGAGTGTCTCGACTGCCACACCAGCGTGATGCACCGGGTTGCCGGTCGCGGAACGGATCTGCGTCCCATGGACTCGCCCGAACCGCTGAACTGCACTCAATGTCACCCTTCCCAACCCCACAAAAATTCCGCTATCGATAAGCACACCGCACGGGTCAACTGCACCGTCTGTCATATTCCGACTTATGCCAGGGCGGCCTCGACGGACATGTTCCGAGACTGGTCGGCACCCGGCGATCTGGTTTCAGCCAGCGGGCTTTATGAACCGCACATGACCAAACAGGGCAACGTTGTTCCCAAATATCGCTTCTTCAACGGATTGTCTCATTTCTACAAATTCGGAGATCCGGCGGAGCCTGGAGAAAACGGCAGAGTATTGATGGCGGGGCCGGACGGAAGCATACAGGACCGGAGCGCCAAAATTCACGCCTTCAAGCACCACCTGGCGAAGCAGCCCATGGATCCTGTCACGAAGGCTCTGCTCCCGCTTAAGATAGGCCGGTTTTTCGAAAGCGGCGACCTTGCCGGCGCCGTTGAATTGGGCGTGAAAGCAGTGGGATGGCAGGATAACGGGTTCATTTTTGCCGATACCGAACGTTATATGGGTTTGTTCCACGAGGTTGCGCCCAAGGAGAACGCACTGTCATGCAACAACTGCCATTATGGAGCCGATCGCATGGACTTCAAGGCATTGGGCTACGCCCCCAATGCCACCTACAACAACAAGCCGCTTTGCGCGAGCTGCCATGGAGACAAATCGGACAAGTGGCCGGGGGACCAATGGTTTACCAAGGTTCACGCCAAACATGTGACTGACAAGAAGTACGACTGCAGCAAGTGTCATGGGTTCAGTTCAGCGCACTGAAAGGAGCGCAACAGTCAAGGCAACAGCCTGCGCCACAAGCCTGTGGCCAGGCCCGGTTAAAAAATCAGCCGACAGCAGCCCCGCCAGGAGCTCTTCTCGCTTACCGACATTGGCCGGGCGGGGCTGCCCGTTGGGTTATGGCCGTTACACAGAGAAATTCGATAAGGTAATTTGCGGTGTAATGGGTATTGGGATGAAGATCAATGCAGCAAGTGGCGGTTACCGATCCTGACCCGCTGCAATCCGGCCCGCTTTGCCGCATCCATACAGGCTTCCGCCTGGGCGAGGGAAGTGGTGGGAAAATCCTCGAGGCAGAACTGGGGGGCGAAGCCCAGCAGGGCATAAGGAATATCGGGGTCCAATGCGGCGATGAAGGAAGCCAGCTGAAAAATCTCCGCATCGTCCACATAGCCCGGCACCAGCAGGGTGCTCGCCAACAGCACAGGCGGGTCCTTGCGGGCTGCGGCCATGCGCGCGAGGAGCTGGAAATTTTCCAGTATGCGATGGTTGTCAAAACCGCACAGGGCATGATGGATATTGGGATTCCAGGCTTTGAGATCGACCTTGATACATCCCCCTGATTCCAGCGACAGTCGGAACACTCGCTTCAACCAGGCCGGATGCATGCTGCCGTTGGTTTCCCAGCATATGCGGATGATTTTGTCCGGGTATTTTTCGCGCATGCGCTCAGACGCCCTGATGGCGTAGGGAAGCTGCGGCACCGGATCGCCCCCGAAATAGCACACGCAGCTGGTCTCACGGTTGACTGTTGCGACCAGTGCCTCCACCGAGTACCATTGGGATGATGGCGCCTCGGATTTCTTGAAGTGCCAGTTCTGACAGAACAGGCAGTTGAGATTGCATGCCTCGAAGAACACGGCCAGGTTGTAAAAGCCGACCTCCGGTCCCCGATCGTTGGCAAACAGCGGATAACCGGCTCCGGTCCCGCCCGGGCAAACCCAGTCGGCAACACAATTGGTCGGCAGAGGATCGTAGTAGTGGGAGAGTCTCGCGCGGAATCGGCCGTCCTGTCTCAAGCTCTCTCTGCTGCCCGTGCGTATGCCGCAATAGCCGAGTTCCTCTTCAGCCATGCGGCAACGGTGCACGCAAACCGTGCAGGAAAGCCCGTCCGGGCTGGCGGGCGGTGCCGCGGGCAGCTGGAAAACTCGCCTCGAGCGGGTGTGCAGGGCTTCAATCCGGATCAGGCTCTCGTCCCAACGGTTACGGATGCAATCCGGGCACACCTCCAGACTGGCACTCATGTCCACCATGCGACTGCCGCACACCAGACATATCGAACTTTTCTTAAGCCGCCCCGGGTACTTAATCAGCATAAACGCCCCAAAAATGACTCAGCAAATGCAGACAAAGCGCCAACAACCCACCCGCAGAAGGTTCTGTTTCCAAGAGACTTAGCAGATCCTCGGCAGCTGTTCGCCCCGCAGCATGTCCACCAAACGCAGGCCGCCAATGTGGGTTTGCATGAAGACTCGCCCGGGCTCGTCGGCAACCACCTCGCCAATCCTGCAGGCCGCCCTTCCCAAGGGGTGGCGGCGCATGACCTCCAGTGCTTCTTGTTCCGCCGCTTGCGGGAGGCACACCAACACCTTTCCCTCGTTGGCAACATACAGCGGGTCCAGTCCAAGCAGCTCACAAGCTCCGGCCACATCGTCTCTTATCGGCAGTGACTCTTCATACAACCGTATGCCTACATGGGACTGTCGAGCGATTTCATTCAAAGCAGTCGCCACCCCTCCCCGCGTGGGGTCGCGCAGCACTCCGATGTGCGGACACGCTTCGAGGAGCTCCCGGATCAGTCCGTTTAACGAACTGGAGTCGCTGAGAATTTCATTTTCAAAGGCGAGACCCTCGCGTTTGCAGAGAATGGCCATTCCATGATCGCCGATGGTTCCGTTGATGAGCACTGCGTCGCCCGGTCGGGCGTTGTGCCCGGTCACGTTGATACCATCGGGGACGATTCCGATCCCGGCCGTGTTGATGAAAATCTTGTCCGCTTTCCCTTTGGGCACCACTTTGGTATCGCCTGCGACGATCAAAACATTGGCTTCGCGGGCGGCGGTCGCCATACTTTCGACAATGTGCAACAGAGTCTCAAACAACAAACCTTCTTCCAGAATGAATCCCACCGTCAAGTACATGGGTCTCGCCCCGCGCATGCACAAGTCATTGATGGTCCCGTGCACTGCCAGGCTGCCTATGTCACCGCCGGGGAAAATGACGGGATCAACGACATAGGAATCGGTGGTCATCGCCACATGACCGCCGCGAATGTCAACCAGCGCGCTGTCGTTCATTTCCCGCAGAAACCTGTTGTTGAAAGCCCTGGCAAAGACCTGCTCGACCAGCTCGTGGGTTGCCCGGCCGCCGCTGCCGTGATCCAGCTGCACGCTCAAATTGTCTGCATTCACTCCGGTTTTTCTCCTCCTGAACTGCACGCCCCCATCATAACCTTTAAATTCTGTCAGGTGAACATTGCGAAGATGTCCAACCATGGCCCCCTCACCCCGACCCTCTCCTCCCCCGCGGGGGCAGTGGGAGTGTACCCTGCGGGCCGCGGGGCCACACGGGCGGTAACGATCAGGCTGACCGGGGAGAGAAAGCCGGAAGCCCCGTTACAGTTCTATTGGCGATAACGGTAATAGGCTCCGCAGGTCCCTTCGCTGGAAACCATGCAAGGTCCCAGCGGGTGCTGGGGAGTACATACCTTGCCAAAAAGAGCGCACCCGGGTGGCGTGAGCACCCCGCGCAGCACCTCGCCGCAACGGCAACCGGGATGTTCTTTCACCTGGATGTGCGGCATGGCAAAGCGCACCGACGCATCATAGTTGTGCCATTGCGGCTGCAACCTCAGACCGCTGGCGGGAATCTCACCCAGACCGCGCCAGGTTGCATCGGTCGCAGTAAAAATCTCGTCCATGAGCTTCCTGGCCGCCGGGTTGCCCTCCCGATTGACCGCCCTCGTGTATTGAACGGCCACTTCCGCCCTGCCCTTCGCCAGTTGATCGATCAACATGGTGATCCCCTGGAGCAGATCGAGCGGTTCGAAGCCGGTGATAACACACGGCATTTTATGTCTTGTCGCCACGTGCCGGTAGGCCTGAGCGCCGATCACGGTGCTCACGTGACCCGGGCAGATGAAGCCGTCGAGAGACAGATCTTCGCTTTCCAGCAGCGCATTCATGGCCGGAGGCAGCAGCTTGTGCGCGGAGAACACCGAAAAATTATCAAGCTTTTCGATTGCCGCCTGACGCACCGCTGCGGCGACGGTCGGTGCGGTCGTTTCAAAACCGATCCCCAGGAAGACGACCTCATGATGTGGATTTTCCCGAGCCATATGAAGGGCATCCAGGGTGCCGTACACAATGCGAACATCGGCCCCGGCGCCGCGTTCCTGGTGAAGCGAAGAATGAGACCCGGGCACTCGCAGCAAGTCGCCAAAGGTGGCGACAATCACTCCCGGCTGCCGGGCAAGCCAGATCGCTCGATCGATGTCCTCACCGGCGGTCACGCACACCGGGCAGCCGGGTCCGCTGATGAGCTGGATACCCGGCGGCAGCAGTTGCCGCAATCCGCAACGAAAGATCGCCACGGTATGGGTGCCGCAGATCTCCATCAACCGGATGGGAGTTTTGGGCAAACTGCGCCGCTGCAGAGCGTCCAGCAGGCTCTTGGCCAATTGAGGATCGCGATATTCGTCAAGATATTTCACAACAAACTCCTACCCGACACGCAACCCGGCAAAGCAAAAAACCAAAGCAAATCCGACCCGCCACCAAACCATCCTTAATCCTTAATCCTCAATCCTGGCCCCTTCCCGTGCGGCAAGCATACACGCCCCGATGTGAACCTGGCCGAGGGATATGCACGCGTCATTGGCGGGAACTTGTTCATGGCCGTACACTTCCAGCCCGCGCGCCGTCATTTTTCTTTCAAGTCGTTCCGAGAGGTAAGCGTTTTGAAAGACGCCGCCGCTCAAAACAATCCGATTGAGACCCATCTCCCGGCTTATGGTTTCAACCGATTGCGCCAGAAGAGCGACCAGACCGTTGTGAAAGCGACACGATATGCTCCCGGCAGCGCGCCCGGCACGCACATCTCGAACCACTGCCGCCACCATGGGAAAAGGATCGATGATCCAGCCGTCCCTGTCTCTTGTCAGTTCTCCACGATACGCCTCATCACCGGGGTGCAGAACCTGTTCCAACTCGATGGCGGCCTGGCCCTCATAACTGACGGAGTCGCGCAAACCGGCCAGAGCCGCGACGGCATCAAACAGCCGCCCGCACGAGGAAGTGATGGGGCTGTTCAAACTTCTATTGAGCATTTGAACAAGGATTTCCACCTTGGATTGCGGCCAGCGGCTCAGGATATCCTGATATGCTTCCATTACATTGGCAGGGTCCAGGCTCCACAGATAGCTGACGGCCATCCTCCAGGGCTGGCGAACGGCCCTGTTGCCGCCGGGCAGCGGCACATGCCTGAAGTGCGCCAACCGTTCGAAGCGGCAGCCCTCCACCCGCAGCACTTCCCCGCCCCAAATGGTGCCGTCGGTGCCGTAGCCCGAGCCGTCCAGGGCAACGCCGATCACGGGACCTCGCAATTGCCGTTCCGCCACTACTGCAGCGATATGAGCGTGGTGATGCTGCACGGCAAGACTTGGCCGGTGCTTCTGATTCAGCGCCCACTGCGTGCTCAGATAGTCGGGGTGAAGATCGTGCACGATGCATTGCGGGTCGATTTCCAGGATTTTTTTCAGGTGGTCGATGGTGTGCTCGAAGGAGCGCAACGTTTCAAGGTTCTCAAGGTCTCCGATGTGCTGGCTCAGAAACGCTTCCTGCCCGCGGGTGAGGCACACGGTATTTTTCAGCTCGGCTCCGACCCCGAGGAGGACCGGCGTTTGGCTATGCAGAAAAACCGGCACCGGAACGTAGCCGCGCGCCCTTCTAACCGGCCTGGGATTCCCATTGACCACGCGCGTAACCGAATCATCGCAGCGCATGTGGATGTCACGATTGTGCACAAGAAAATAATCGGCAATGCCGTTCAACCGCAGCCTGGCATCGTCATTGCTCATGACGATCGGCTCATCGCTCTGATTGCCGCTGGTCATCACCAGAGCATCGAATAGACCGTGTTCGAACAGCATGAAATGAACCGGAGTGTATGGCAGAAAGGCTCCAATACAGCGATTTTTCGGCGCCACACTCGGTGCGACGGCAGGCGACGGCTCCGGTCTGCGCCTCTCCAGGAGAACGATGGGCCTTCCGGCACTGCTCAGAAGCTCTATCTCCTGGGGGGAAACATTGCAATGTGTTTGAACCGCTGCAACGCTGCGAAACATCACGGCAAAGGGCTTCTCTTCGCGGATCTTCCGCTGGCGCAGACGACTCACCGAGGCTTCATTGCAGGCCGGAACAGCCAGATGAAAGCCACCCAATCCCTTGATCGCGAGGATCTTTCCCTCATCCAACAATTCAGCGGCCCGGCGCAAGGCTTCATCGCCGGTGGCCGCCGCATGTCCCGGGGCATCCTCCAGCCAGACTTGTGGCCCGCAATCCCAGCAGGCATTGGGTTGCGCATGAAAACGACGATCCATGGGATCATCGTATTCCCGGCGACAAGCGGCACACATGGCAAAGGGCGCCATCGTCGTCTTGTCGCGGTCGTAGGGAATGTCTCGTATGATGGTATAACGCGGTCCGCAGTTGGTGCAGTTGATAAACGGGTAACGGTAGCGGCGATCGGCGGGATCGAGCAATTCCTTCAAACACTCCCGGCAGGTGCATGCGTCGGGTGAAATGAGGGTGCGGCGGGCCTGGTGAGAATCGCTCTGGAGGATGCCAAACCCTTCGAATTCTTCATGGGGCAGTTCGGCTACTTCCAGGCGGGTGATGTGGGCGAGTGGAGGAGCCTTTGACGAGATGTCCCGCAAAAAAGCGTCGAGTCGTTCCTTTGCGCCGAGCGCCCGTATGACGACCCCATCGGCCTGGTTGCGCACCCATCCCTTGAGCTCGTATTGTCTGGCCAGTTGGAATACAAAGGGGCGGAAGCCGACTCCCTGAACAATTCCCGCAATCCGTACGCGGATGCTGCCCTCCCCGACGGCGGAACCAGCGCTCATGAGCGGCGCACACTCCGGGTTTGTCTTCATTTGCCGCGAGACGACCGCACTTTTGCTTCCAGCCAGTCAAGCCACTCCGGCAATCCATCCCCGGTTCGGCACGAAATTTCAAAGATCGCTTGATTGGCATTGAGCTGTCGGGCGCTCGAGCGGATGACGTCAATATCGCAGTCGGTGTAGGGCAGCAGGTCTATCTTGTTGATCAGCAGAGCCGAACAGAGCTGGAACATCAACGGATATTTCAGGGGTTTGTCATGCCCTTCGGTAACACTGAGGATCATCACCTTCTCATGTTCGCCCAGGTTAAATTCTGCAGGGCATACCAGGTTGCCCACATTTTCGATGACCAGCAGTTCGACGTCACGGAGCTCCAAGGCTTCGAGGGCCATCTGAATCATGTTGCCGTCCAAGTGGCACCCGCCCTCGGTATTGATCTGCACGGCCTGGACGCCCTTGCGCTGAATGCGTTCGGCATCAAAGTCGGACTGCAGATCCCCTTCAATGACGGCCATTTTGATGCGGCCGGCCAGGGCGTCGATGGTCTTTTCCAAGAGGGAGGTTTTACCGGCTCCCGGCGAGCTCATCAGGTTGATCGCAAAAATACCGGCGCCGTCAAACACCTTGCGATTGGCATCAGCCAGGCGATCATTGGCCTGCAGAATGTTGCGCACCACTGGGATTTTCATCTGCGTCATTGGAATCTCCAGTTTCACCTTCTATGCTTGTAAGAGAAAGTTCTCTTCCGCTGACAAGTTCCAACGCGGGCTCATCGCACTGGGGGCAGAGGAAGACATGGTTCTCCACTTCGAACAATTCCCTGCATGCGGAACAGCGCGCCACTACAGGGACGGACTCGATCTGCAAAACGGCGCCCGCGGCAATGGTATCCCGGCTCAGCATTTCAAAACAAAACTTCAGGGAATCCGGCACCACCGCAGCCAGTGCTCCCACCTGGAGCCGAATCATCGAAATCCGCCGCAAACCGTGCCGGTAGCCTTCCTGCTTTGCGATATCCAGCACGCTCTGAGCGATCGCCATTTCATGCAATGTTTGCCCTCACCCGTTTGTTGGTTTATGCAACGTAACATCCACAGCGGCTTCAGGCAATTAACATGCAGGCAGCAAGGGGTCAAGCCGGATGAAATTGCTGCATTTATATTTGTGCCTGTTTGGTATAGACTGCTTGCCTAAAAATGGCAGCCCAATAGAAAAACGGGACATATCATGGACGTTTGCGAAAAGCGTAACCTTAGAATCCGCCTCATCGCCATCATCTGTTCACTGCTGGTAGGCACGACTTTGATGTCGCTCAAATTTTATGTTTATTGGATCACACATTCCTCGGCGATTCTCTCGGATGCACTCGAGTCTATCATAAACGTGGTGGCAAGCGGATTTGCTCTGGGCAGCATCGTTTTGGCGGCGAAGCCGCCCGACCCGACACATCCCTACGGACATGGCAAAATCGAATTTTTTTCCGCGGGCTTCGAAGGAGCATTGATTATCTTTGCCGCCGTGGGGATTGTTTGGACGGCAATCCCCCAGATTCTCACTCCCCACGGCCTGCCACACCTGCAAAACGGGCTTTTGATTTTACTCGCCACCAGTCTGGTCAACCTTTTTCTCGGATCAGCCCTGGTTCGAGCAGGCAGGTCCACGCGGTCCCTGGTGCTCGTGGCCGACGGCAAACACGTGCTGACCGATGTGTACACCTCTGCAGGTGTCCTGCTCGGTTTATTGCTCGTCCACTGGACCCACTGGTATTGGCTTGACGGAGCGATCGCCCTGCTGGTGGCGATCAACATTCTGGTGATTGGGGCCAAGCTGGTGCGAACGTCTTTTGCCGGTCTCATGGATGCTTCTGACCCGCAACTGCTGGATCAAATTTCCCGGTTGCTCGCGCAGCACCGCAAGAGCACCTGGATCGACATTCACCGCCTGCGCGCGCAACGTTCGGGAAATCGCATCCTGCTGGATTTCCACTTGATACTGCCGCGCGATCTGACCCTCGAGGAAGTACACAATGAGGTCACGGAACTGCAGCAAGTCATCAATCGGCATTTTAATGAAAAATCGGACGTGCTCATCCATGCCGAGCCCTGCATCGTTCCGGAATGTCCCATATGCGGCTACAACCCCTGCGGACGGCGGCGGGTACCCACGCAGCAGCAGCGGCTCTGGCGCCGCGATGTGCTGACCGCTGAAATGTCGGAAAGCGATCGACAGGAATCGGATCAGCGCGGGGATCCGTCGGCATCGCCGCCATGAATCGGCGCTTGCACCGCTGATCGATGGATCACCGGCGCTAAGGCGATTTTTCGTCGAGTTTTTACCTTGCTGTTTTGCCGGCAGCGTGCTAGGTGAATAGCGTTCATTGTGTCCCGCTCACGTCGAACCGTGCACCCTGATTTCGGCGAGACTGTCTTGTAATTTCCACAGGATCACAGCAAGGGGGAAAACGATGCGCATCATAGTCATTGGCCAGGCCGCCTTCGGGGCAAAGACGCTGGAAGCGTTAATGCAAAAGTCTGAAAACGTTGTCGCCGTGTATACGCCGCCCGACGGTCCCAAAGGACGCGTCGATCCACTGAAGGAAGCGGCACGGGCCCAGGGGATAGAGGTCTTTCAGCCAAAATCGTATAAGGACGACGCGACGTTTGACACCTACCGGGCATTGCAACCCGATCTCACCCTGTTGGCCTTTGTGACCGATATCATTCCAGCGCGCTTTTTTGAGGCGGCATCCCAGGGAGCCATCTGCTATCACCCATCCATTCTGCCGCGCCACCGGGGCGCCAGCGCCATCAACTGGGCGGTCATCATGGGCGACCGCAAGACCGGCCTGACCATTTTCCGGCCTGATGGAGGCATCGACACCGGACCGATAGTGCTGCAAAAAGAGATTGAAATCGGTCCCGAGGACACGACCGGCTCCCTCTATTTCAACCACCTGTTTCCCATGGGGATCGACGCAATGCTCGAGGCGGTAGCCCTCATCAAGGAGGGCAAAGCGCCGAGCATTCCCCAGGATGAGTCGCAGGCGACCTATGAGCCCCCATGCGACGATCGGGTGGCCGGCATCAACTGGGACAAACCCGCGCAGGAAATCTACAATCTCGTGCGTGGCTGCGACCCTCAGCCCGGTGCTTACTGCCTGTGGAAAGGCGATAAAGTGCGGCTGTATGCGGCCAAACTGCGTGAAGAGTCAAGCGACGCATCTGCCGGTGCGGTGGTGGGGATCGACCAGGAAGGGATTCATGTGGCGCTTCCGGGCGCAAAACTGGTGGTGGGCAAGGTCCGCTCATCCGCCGGCGGCAAAATATCAGGGCTGGAGTTTGCCGAACAGCAGGGCCTTAAGGTGGGGAATGCGCTGCACAGCGGGTAAAATCCATGGGTAAGCCCCCGGTTGTTGTAAGGGCGGTTCGCGAACCGTCCCTACAACAACCGCATTTCTCCGGCGTTAATTTCCCCGAACAGGCACTCCCGGTTCTGGGTGTAGCGCCGTTCATTGCACAAAAAACTCGGTGCCGGCTTCGCCCTTGACCGCTCTATCAATTTGCTCGACCGAACAGATGACGGCCCTTGCGCCGCCATGCTGCAAAAAATCCATGACAGCTTCAATCTTGGGGTCCATGGAGCCGGGGGGGAACTCACCCTGTTCCCGATAGCGCGCAGCCTCAGCCACAGTCAGACGACGCAGAAACTGCTGCCCCGGCTGATCATACGACAGAGCAACCCCAGGGACATCGGTGGCAATCACGAAAATCTCCACTCCCACTTCGATGGCCAGCCTGGCGCTCGACAGGTCTTTATCGATCACCGCATCCACCCCCTGAAAGCTTCGGCTGTCGCGTATCACCGGAATTCCTCCGCCGCCGCAGGCAATCACCAGGAAGCCCAGCTCGATGAGCTTTTTGATTTCCCTTTTTTCGACGATCGTGACGGGCTTTGGGGAAGCAACCACCCGCCGGTACCCCCTGGCGGTACGCCGCGTCGGGTAGGGAAGCCCGGCAGCCGTCTCTTGCGAAAAAGCCGGGCCAATGGGTTTGGAGGGATTTTGGAAGCCGGGATCCTTTTCGTCCACCACCACGTAGCTGAGCAGAGTCACGAACAGCTGTTGCCCGTTTGAGCCCAGCTGCATCAACTGGTTGTCGAGCGTGGTTTCAATCATGTAGCCGATTTGTCCCTGGGTTTGTGCCACCAGTATTTCAAGGGGCAGGCGGGGCACTTCGCTGCAGCATTCCTGTTGGAGCAAAAGATTGCCCACCTGTGGTCCATTGCCGTGGGTGATGATGATGCGATATTCGGGTAAAAGGCCGGCAATTTGTCTCATCGGCAGCTGCAGGTTCTCGAATTGCTCATCGATGCTTCCCCGCTGTCCCTTGCGGATCAGTGCGTTTCCACCGAGAGCGACAAGCAACACCGGCTTGGACGGATTTGCCTGGTGTGGTCCCATGGACGGCCTCTAGCTCGGACCGGCCAATAAGCCGGGCAACTTTGCCAGAATCACCTCTTCCAGAAAAGGTTGAGCGTGATCCCTGTATTCGTAGCGGATTCGCAGGGCGGGCTTATTGATGGACAGCAGTCGAGTCAGGTTGATGGGGGTCGAGAATAAAACCAGGTCGCAGGCAACGGCGTTGATGGTCTCCTGCAGGTCCCCGATCTGTTCCCGGCTGTAACCCATGGCCGGCAGCCGGGTGCCGATTTCAGGATAGGTGCGATAGCTGTCCCGAATCGAGCCGACCGCATAGGGGCGCGGGTCGACAATTTCCGCCGCACCGTACTTTCGAGCCGCAATGGTGCCGGCGCCGTAGGGCATGCCGCCGTGGGTCAAGGTCGGGCCGTCTTCCACTATCAGGACTTTCTTGCCCGCAATTTGGGAAGGATCACTCACGAGAACGGGAGACTCGGCCAGAACGATCTGCGCCCTGGGAGCATAATGCCTGATGTTGTTTCTCACCTGCTCGACATCCGCGGGAGACGCGGTATCGACCTTGTTGATGACGGCGACATGGGCCATGAGCATGTTGGCTTCGCCGGGATAGTAGAGCAGTTCATGACCCGCCCTGTGCGGGTCGAACAACACGATGTGCAGGTCGGGATGGTAGAAGGGCGTGTCGTTATTGCCGCCATCCCAAACGATGACATCGCCTTCTTCTTCCGCCTGCCGGAGGATTTTGCCGTAATCCACCCCCGCGTAAACCACAATCCCTTGCTCTATGAGCGGCTCGTATTCTTCCCGCTCCTCGATGGTGCACTGCTGAGACGCAAAGTCCTGATAGCTTGAAAAGCGTTGAACGACCTGGTGGGTCAAATCCCCATAAGGCATTGGGTGACGCACGGCGACCACTTTCCTGCCGGCTTTTGTCAAAATTTCACAAACTTTTCGCGTGGTCTGTGATTTGCCGCAGCCGGTGCGCACGGCGCACACCGCTATCACGGGCTTGCGCGCCTGCAACATGGTGTAGGTCGCGCCCACCAGGATGAAGTCGGCACCCTCGGCCATCGCCAGAGATGCCTTGTGCATCACCTCCACGTGTGGAATGTCACTGTAGGAGAAAACCACGAGATCGATTTTGTATTCGCGAATCAAACGGACCAGTTCCTGTTCGGCATAGATAGGGATGCCCCGGGGGTAGAGCTCTCCGGAAAGCCGGGGCGGGTAGAGGCGCCCTTCGATGTGCGGAATCTGGGCCGCGGTGAAGGCGATGACTCGGTAGCGGGGATTGTCCCTGAAATAGACATTGAAATTGTGGAAATCGCGGCCGGCCGCCCCCATGATAACGACTTTTTCAACCATCGTCTGTCCCCCGCCTGGTTGGAAGATTCCTATACTGCTTGCAGAGTATATAGCCACCCCACCCGATAGCGGTCAACATGAGGACGATGCCAAGCCGGTGAGAAATTCCTGCAATGAATTGATCATGGCGAATCAAACCGGTTTCATTGAGAATGAATTGCCAATCGTGAAATCCATAGGGAGCGTTGCGTCCGGTGTTTCCGCCCAGCAGGGGGAGTGTCAGGTCTCTAGCATCGTTGATGTAGGGTGCCATGTCGAGGAAATTTTCGCCAAGCCACCATAGGGCAACCGCTGCGCCGAACGTATTCCGATACTTGATGAGGAACACTGACAAGCATAGGAAGGGCATCAGCAGTTGCCCCAGGGTTCCACCCAGCGAGGTGATGAGTGCTCCAAGAGGACGGAAAAAAATATGACCTGCCTCGTGAAACGGCAGATTGATGAGATGCATGAAGGTGGTCCCGGCGTAGTTGCTTTCCAACGGGGCACGAAAAAACTTCCAGCTCCATATGACAATGCCTGCGAACAGCAGCAGCCGGCCGGCAAAGAAAAAGGGATCGGTACGGGCTTCCACAAAAAACAGCAGTCGACTCAAAAGGCCGCCTTCACCCTGACTCGGACCCTCCCGGTCGGTTCCCGGCGGGTCCGATTCTTCACCGTCAACACTCGGCGGTCGATACTTTGCGAAGATCAACCCGCATCGAACGCACTCGATATACGCATTGTCCTGCAGGTGATGGCATTTGGGGCATTCCATTGCAGCGCTCCCCAGGAACCTGACGCGGCAAAGCCGGGGTCAAAATTCGTATTGTTCCGGATTCCCCCTCACCAGCGGCGTACCGGGCCAACATCCATGTGAATGAAGTCATTATACCTGCCTACCCCTCCAACCTTGAAAGCAGCCGCCGTCCTGCCGAGATCCGAAAGGGAAACGCCTTCCAGGCAGACATCAGCCGCCATGCCTTTGAGATGGTAGCTGTTCCTGGCCACACCGTGCCCATTTTTTCTCAAATATTGATTGTACTGGGGTGAACGATATCCGGACAGGAGCTGATAGGTACGCTCCCCGGCGTGCAGTTTAGTGCGCACCGCATCGAGCAGAAGATACAGATGAGGATCGATACGGTAAGCCTTTTCATCGTAGTAACAACGAAACAGATGATTCAATTTTGCAAGTGCTTTGCGATCAAACCGGCCTCTTTTGTTCAGATATTTGACCTGCAACCGTTCCTGGGTGTGCAGGTTGACAAAAGCAAGCCTGCCGGAGCAGAGTGATTTCAAGGCGGTTGCGGGTACGTCCTCAATCAGGCAGGGAATAAGCGAAGGGGCGAGGGAGCTGACAACAATAACCTTAAGAGCGTCTCTGCGAGTCATTTTCTCCTTCCGTTATGACCATTGGAAAATACTACTGACCGAACTGACTACGATATGACTGCTTTTGAGAAAGACGGGGATCACTATAAGCGATGCGAATCGGCGCGTAAAGGTAAGCAAATGCCGTACCGACCAGCACCGCAATGGATCATGACTGCGGTCGAAGCCTATGAGCAAAAGCTTGTGGCTTTACTCTTCGGTATTGGATATTCTCATGTTACATCAAAGTGAACGGCCGAGAACGCGGCAGGGGATGGCGAATGACGGTGTGAGGAAATGGGGTTGACGTAGGATTGCATTTTGTGGCCAAAGAACACGGTACCATCGTACTGGGTGGAACAGCCCGCACGCCGCAGGAGGTCCTTTTGCTGCAGCGGCTGGGGCTCCAGTTCGCCGAAATTTCCATCGAAGATGCGGAACAGTTTGCCGGCCATCTGGACCGCTATCGCACGGTCATGGAGGAGACCGGCTTATTTTTCCTGTGCCATGGACCTCGGGAAGGCGATCCCAGCGATACGGACACCCTGGAGAAGGTCTATTTTCCCAAGCTCTGTGGAGTGCTTGGACTCATGCCGCAACTGAGAATGAAGCTGCTGACGATGCATCTGTGGATGGATCCGCGTTTCCTGAGTCCCGAAGTCATTCAATACAAGATTGATTTTCTTGCCAGGTTGCTCGATGTCGCCGGCAGCTCCAAAGTCACCATCTGCCTGGAAAACCTGAGTGAAACCGCAGAACATCTGGCTGCGGTGTTTACTGCTCTGCCCGAGCTCAGGATGACCCTCGATTTGGGCCATGCGCAACTTTTGACCCATGAAAATACCAGCTTTGCCTTTTTGCAGAACTATCCCCAACGCATTCGGCACATGCACCTGCATGACAATCGCGGCGGCAATTCGCCGGACGCTGACCTGCACTTGCCTGTCGGCCATGGGATCATCGATTTCCCGTCGATTTTTGCGGCTGTCAGAAATGCCGCATACTGCGGCACCATAACACTCGAGCTGCGCGTCGATGAGATTGAGCAATGTCTCGGCTGCGTGAGAAAACTGCTGGAACAGTCATGCCCCTGATCGGCGTACTCCACCGGGCGACGAGCTTGCTCGAGAAGGCTGCCAGCCAAGTCATTCCGAGAGAATACCACGAAGGCGGCGGGAAGCCTGCAAGCATGCCGTATTCTCGATTCCGAGCGGCAGCGGAATGATCGGAAAGCACTGTGGAGCCGTTCTCGAACAAGCTCTCAGACGTAGGATGGGTAGAGCGAAGCGAAACCCATCAACAAGGCCTACAGTCATAGGCGTCACAAGGGATCCAGGTAGACCTGGGTTACATAGATACTGTGCTTGTCGGCAACGGCGACTCCTGTCCCCACCTCTCGATATCCCGAAAAGAGCAGGTTTCTTTTGTGACCCGGGCTCTCCATCCATCCCCGGACGACCGAGTCTATGAGGTTCGTGAGGTTCCGGCCGACAAAGATGTTTTCACCGGCGCTTTTGAAATTCTCCACGCCCTGGAGTCGTATCCGATCCACCACATCTCTTCCCTTGGGATCGATATGGGCAAAAAACCTCTCCCGGGCCATCTCTTCACTGTGACTTCGAGCCGCCTGCTGCAGCAACGGGTTGGTGTTCAGTGCAGCAAGTCCGTGCTGGGTACGCAATCTGTTCACCTGGGCGAGAATCGCCGCCTCGATTTGCGCTGCCGGCTCCGGCTTCTGAGGATCTTCACCGGCTTGTCTGGTCGCGACACGGTCAACGGGCGCTGAGTCGGGAGCGGCCCCCAAAGTCACCGGAACAATTTCATACGAGCCGGCGCCGCTGAAAGTGACCAAAACATTGAGGAGATCACCCGGGGCACTCTCTTGCATCAACAATCTAAAATCCTCTTCCGACTGTATGGCACGGTCATTTACCCGGACGATCAGGTCGCCGGTAGTGCGCAGTGGATCGTTTTGCGAACGAAGCCCCGAAACGGCGGCCGGCGAGCCCGGGAAAACTTCCAGTATTTTTAGACCCTTCAAATTACCCTGTGAGAATGCTTCCCCCCGTATCCCCAGGTAAGGGCGGCCAATGGGAACGGTACGGGGGGGAGCGGGCGCTGTTGCTTCCGCCAGTGCCGGCGCGACTTTTTCTACAACCGGATCTGCAAGCCACAGCAGAGCGGCCAATACCCATCCTGTAACTGCAAGCAGAGCCGCCAACGCCGACCACAAGCGAGAGTGCCTCATCACAAGGCTCCGGCTTTGCTGGATTCGATCCGTCAGGCAAACCTTGAGCCTTTGAATCAGTGGAACCTTCAGATCATCGGTTGTGCTCAAGCAAATCCCCCCGCTTTTAATAGACCTGCCCGCCGGTCGCGCTATTCGTCGGCCCAGCGGCGGCGCTGGAGTGCTTTGTTGCAGGTGCCTTGCGTTTATAGCCCTGTACCTGATAGCTGGTTCCGGGCGGGCAAGTCTGCCTCGAGTAGGAACCGCCCTGCACACTGTCCCCGATGAGGAAGCCGCCAATAAGTCCCACAGGTCCTCCAATTGCCGCACCGACGGCGGCACTGCCTCCCGATGCAGCCCCCACGAGAGCCCCCGTCGCAGCTCCCAGCGCACCCCCGCCGAGAGTCAAACGTTCGCGTGTGGTGAGCGGTCCTCCGGCACACGCCGTTAACAAAACAAATGAGAATAGAACCAATAAAACCAGCGATAGTGTTGTTCTCAGCATCTTTCTCTCCATCAACCAAAGGCTCTGGCCTACCGACTGTATGCAATTGACTACACATTTGTAGTAAAAAACCTACACTGTTAGTTCCTTCTGCCCTACCCGGCAGAGGTTTGCATTGAAGCCATCAAAAGTATCTCCGCGATTTTGCCTGAATGCCGTTTGGTCACTCAGGCGAAGGCCGGACTCCAGCAAAAATGGACTTCCCTGGAATCTTAGACGTGGCAGTGCTACCATCGGTGCTTGTGGTGCTTGTGGTGCTTTTTTGCGTGGCCGGGAGGCTTATGTCCATAATAATAGGCCCTTGGTGGCGGCGCCACGACCACAGGTGAACGGTAGACGACCACAGGATCATTGCGGATGTAGACCGGTGGAGCTTCCACCACCACCGGCGGTTGCTGCACGACCACAGGCGGTGGCGGAGCCACATAATAACCAGGAAAACCGAAATTCAACCCAATCAGCACATCCACACCTCCGGCCCGCACCTGCGACGGAGCGAGCAGACATACGGAGGCCAATACCAGACCAAACCACCCCAACCTTTTGCCCAATGAAGCCTTGTTTATTTCCAATTTCCTCCTCCTTGGCCTTGCGGCACATCGCATTCTTTCTCAGATGGAACGAACCTCCTTCACAACCGGTTTCGCCTGGAGAAAGCAACTTGCAGGCCAACTTCAAAAATTCTCAGTTTTTTGTGGCTTGACAAGCTGCTCAGTTCTGTAGGATATTCTCGGCGCAATCGAAAAGCTGAAGCTTTTCATCGGTAAAGGTTCGCAGAGCAAGAGTGTGGTCATGTCAATGCGGTCAAGAAGGCCAGCCGTGGTGCTGGCCTTTTTTTTGTGAATACAACCTGTAGCGCCGGATGGAGGAAACGATGAGGCTGCGTCACATTTTCGTTTGTTTGCTGGTGGTGTTTGGTTCCTGGTGTTTAGGCAGCAATTGCGGAGCCCATTTTGGAGCGATCATACCGTCGAATGACATTGTCGGCAAAGATGATCCCAAGGGCATTACCCTGGACATCAAATTCATCCACCCTATGGAACAGCACTATATGAATATGGAAAAACCTAGAAATTTCAGTGTATTCCATAAAGGCAAGAGGACCGATTTATTGACTGAATTGAAACCTGTGAAAGGGAAGGCGCCGGATCAGCAGGAGCAATGCACCTTCTGGCAGGCCGACTACGCCATCAAGAGCCCGGGAGATTACACTTTCTTTGTCGAACCCGCCCCTTACTGGGAACCTGCTGAAGATATTTTTATCGTCCACTATCCCAAGGTCTGCGTCAATGCACTGGGTCTGGAAGAGGGCTGGGATGAGCCCATCGGGCTGGAAACGGAGATTGTTCCCCTGACCCGACCGTACGGTTTATGGACGGGCAACGTGTTTCAGGGACAGGTTCTGGTGAACGGCAGGCCGGTTGCAAACGCCGAGGTGGAAGTCGAATATCTCAATGCATCCCCCGACAATCCCAAGCTCGTGCATGCGCCGTCCGATCCGTTTGTAACCCAGGTGGTCAAGGCTGATTCCAACGGAGTTTTTACCTACGCCATGCCAAGAGCCGGTTGGTGGGGATTTTCCGCTCTCAATGAAGCCTCCTATACGTTGCAGCATGATGGCGAGGAAAAAGGCGTTGAGATAGGAGCCGTCTACTGGGTACACACAACGGATATGCAGTAGGCTTTAGAAAGGGGCTATACTTATGGTCAACAAATCAACCTTTTCGGCGTTGCTTATAGGCCTTGTGGTCTGTGCCATGGCCGGCACTGCACAAGCCCACAAAGTGAATGTGTTCGCTTATGCCGAAGATGGCACGATCCACACGGAGAGCTATTTTCCCGATGGTAAACCCGCCGCAGGCGGCACCATAGAAGTTTACGACCAGGCAAAAACCAGGCTGCTCGAGGGAAAAACCGACAGGGAAGGAAAATTTTCCTTCCCCATTCCCAAAAGAGAAGACCTCACCATCGTGATCAACGCCGGCATGGGCCACAGGAATGAATACACTATCAGGCAGGATGAGATGTAGTATGGGCGCATTCAGCCTGCTGAACCGATTTTCACTGTGGTTTGCTGCCGGGTTGATCCTTGGGGCTGCCCTGTTTGCTCTCAAGGCCTCCGCTCAGGATTTTCAATTGTCGCGCAGCAGCCCGCCTGGCCGGGAAGCGGGGCAACTTGCGGGGCAGAACGACAAGCCGAACCGGTTCGAGCAGTGCGATCAGATTATGGCCCAGTTGCAGCAGCAAAAGCATCTCATGACCCGCGAGCTGGCCCAGATCAAAAGGGAGCTCGTCGCGTTGCGGGAGCATCTTTCCCGCCCGGGCATGCAAGAGATATTCGCGGGAATCGGCTACATCCTCGGCCTTGTTGGGATCGCCTTTTACCTGCATTGCCGGAAACTGCGCAAAGGTCCTTGAGCTGAAGGGAAACCCGCATGCATATATCCGACGGCGTGCTGCCTACCTCCATGGCAGTTGGAAGCTATGCCGTGAGCCTCGCGCTGACGGCATGGAGCGTTAGAAAAACCCGGGGCGACGATCTTCCCAAGGTGGCGGTGGTGACCTCATCCTTTTTTGTGGCTTCACTCATCCACGTTCCTTTGGGACCGACCAGTGTTCATCTGCTCATCCCGGGACTGGTCGGCATTCTCCTGGGAAGCAGTGCATTTGTTTCCGTGGCACTGGGCCTGCTGCTGCAGTCCCTGCTGTTTCAATTTGGAGGAATCACCGCCTGGGGAGCAAACTCTCTCATGATGGGATTGCCGGCACTCACGGCGGGTTGGCTGTTTGCACTCATCAAAGGCAAGACTTTGTTTCGTACCGTGTTGGCCGGAGCCATCTGCGGGGGCCTTGGCGTGATGCTTGCCGGCACCGTCCTGGCTGTACTCCTGATCAGCAGTGGAGAAGACTTTTTGGGCGTCGCCAAAATCGCACTCGTGGCACACTTACCGGTCATCGCGATCGAGGCGGCCATTTCCGCATTCACCGTCTCCTTCCTGTACAAGGTCAAACCGGAGCTTTTGAGAACCGCTTTCCCGGCAGCCACTTGACGAACGGGTAAGATGGATGGATCGATGCACATCACTACTGTTTCAGTTTACTGGTTGGCCGTTTTCTTGATTCTCCTTGTCTTTTTGGGCTTCGGATGCACCCGATTGGTTTCTTTTTTGCGCGCCCGGCGGAGCAGCACCCGCTCGGTGTCCAGGGACCGCGACCGGACAATCCCGGCAATCGACGCACACGCTCACAACCATTCCCCATTTCATAACTGGGACCCGCGTTTCAAGATCGCATCCCTGTTTCTCTACTGGTTTTGTGTGGCATCCCTACAGCAGTTGCCACTGTGCCTGCTGGCCTTCTTTATTTCCTGGGCGGCAGCGCGGCTGGCCAAAATTCCTCTGAGTACCTCGATGAAACGCATAGCGGCCGTTTCCGGCTTTGTCGGCATGTTTCTCCTGGTGATGCCGCTCACGGTACCGGTTAAACCGGGTGACCATCTGTTGGTGCCGGACTCCTTCCAATTCATTCAATTCAACCTGCGCGGCCTTCACCTAGCCGTTCGCATCGGACTGAAAGCTACCGCCATAGCTCTGATGATGGACCCTGTGCTGGGCACTTCACCCTTGCCTGTCACCCTCAAAGCGCTGGCGCACCTCAGAGTCCCCGACAGGATTTGCCAGATGCTTTCCCTCGCACATCGCTATCTCTTTGTGTTTCATCACGAAGCGAAAAGAATGGCGACCGGCATGCTGGCGCGCGGCTTTCACAAGGAGACCAGCCTGGCAACCTTGAAGGCGATGGGAAACTTCATCGGCATGCTTTTTGTGCGCAGCTTTGAGCGGACCGAAAGGGTCTATGACGCCATGCTGGCGCGCGGCTATAACGGTCAAATCCCGGCTTTCATGGAGTTTCAGGCGGGGAAGAAAGATTGGCTCAAGGGCGGCTTTTGGGTGATGGCGGGGCTTGCCCTGGTCATATCAGACCTTATGGTTCAGCTGCCCCTGCCCTTTGCGGGGTAAGCCGGCCCGCCCTGCGGAATTCAGCCAATTGATTGTGCGGCGCTGTACTGAGCAATCCATCGATCGGTGAGCTGTTCGCAGGCGAACAACAGGGATTCCAGATCCAAGGTCCCCAGCACGTTGGAATCGAATAAAAACTTCACCTGGCTCTCGAACCCCTCCTCAGGGTCCTCCGCCCACCACAGAACACGAACGGCAAGCCTGGGCAGGATATGAAATTCAACCGCAAAATCGACTTGATCCAACTGCGCGGTGATGTCCCTTCCCAACCCGGCGATGGCCTCGGGCAATTTCTGCAAATCGGCTCCCAACTCCTGGGCCAGCCGATCCTGGCAATGGGCTTTGAGGCTCTTGATTTTGGACACCGAGTTGGGCAGACTTTCCATTCCCACCCACACTCCGGAAGGATACTGAGCCCCGTCTATAATGTAGTTGAAGAGGAAAATCTTTTCCCATGGATTCAGCTCTTCACCCGAAGCCCTCGTGATATCGTCCCTGCCGGCCGTCACCTTTGTTCCAAAATATTCAAACTGCAGCGTCGGCCCTTGATCTGTCGTCAAGCACACAGCACCAATAGTGGGAGCCACCGCCTGAAAATCACATTCCCGCAGTCTGCCGCGCAGATACTCCAAGGCTTTCTCGAAGCCTTCGCGTTTTACACCAATGCCGGAGCGATGCTGTTCATTCAATTGTTCACGCAACGGTTGGAGCGCTTCGGGGTTCAGGTACGGACAGGCATCCAGCTGTGCCTGGCCGACGATGGCCTGGGTTGCAAATGCCAGACAGGTTAGAAAGCCGCATGCTCCACAGTTGTTCCTGGGTGTCAGCCGGTAGAGATCCATTGGAGTCAGCTTTTTGTCCAGTTTTTGGCGCCATTGATCTTGCATTCTTTCCGCCTTGTGATCTCTTGTTTCCGCCCAATGCAGAGAATTTTCTCCCGGGCAGGCCCGAAACAGGTCTTCCTAAAGGATTTTTACGTATATGACCTTGTCATCGCCTGCGCCATAAAAATCTTTCAGCCGCGCCGCCTCGGCATAGGCGTGACGGCTATAAAACAAACGCGTCAGGCGGTATTGATCCCTTCCCGACGTCTCCACATAGATTCGCCGGCCTCCGCTCCTGAAGATGATCTGTTCCGTTTCCTGCAAAATGGTCCTGCCGATTCCCCGCGAACGGAAGTCATTTAATACCGCTATCCAGTAAAGATCATAACTCGATTGGGTACCCGAAATTGGGCCAAAACAACTGTACCCTACAAGCTCTTCGAGCAGATCCGCAAACAGAAACATATAACCGCTCCGCTCCCCTTTGTTAACATGCTCATCGAGCAGTTCCAGCGCAATCGCCGTTTCCGCCGGGGAAAAAAAGCCCGACGATTGCACTACGGATCGCACGGCTTTGCGATCGGAAGGCTTCACACTGCGGCGCAAACTGAGTGATGGCAGCCGACTCATGATGCAGCGTCTAGGTCCCTCACAATCCTTTGGATTACTTTAACATAGGACAAACCGCACTGCTCCGCCGCCGCGAAAAATCCTCCGTCGGGGGAGAGGCAGGGATTGGTGTTGACCTCGAGCACCCACGGTCTGCCCGCTTGATCAACCCGGAAATCCACTCGGGCATAGCCGCGCAGTTCGAACAGGCGCCAGCAGTCTCGGGCCATTTGCCGAAGCTGTGCGATCAGGGGCTCGTCCTCACGCCCAAAATCAAATCGCCGCACGGTGTGGTCATATTCAAATGAACCCACTTCCCATTTGGCCCGGTAACCTACGACTTTTTTCTTGTCGGCGGGAAATCGTACAAATTCTATCTCGGCGGGGGGCAGCACCTCAGGCCCATTGTTGCTCGCCAGAATGGACAAGTTGAATTCCCTCCCGTCGATGTAGGCTTCGGCAAAGCAAGCTCCTCCCAGCGATTCCCTGCGATGCTCCAGTGCCTGCAGCAGTTGCCCGCAGCCGTTCACGACCACCACCGAATCCTCGTCCAAACCAATGGAAGCGTGTTCCCAGATCGACTTGATGATATGGGCTCCCTTGGCAGCATGACCGTTTACTTTGGCATCTTCGAGCGACAACCAGGGTGGGGTGGGAATTCCGGCTCCACTCAAAAGCTTTTTGGCCAGGAGTTTGTTGGAGGTGACGAACACCGCCTCGGTGCTCGCCCCTGTGTAAGGCAGCTGCAGATGGTCGAGCAGAGCCGGTGCCGCATGGATGAGCCGCCCTGCCTGCTCGACCGTTTCTACCAGATTGAAGGCAAACCGGGGGCGGATGGCATCGAGGGCTGTTCTCATACACGCCAAATCCAGGTAAAAAGGTATCGCAAAGACCTCGTATCCAAGCGTGGATAAAGCCTTTGCAACGGATTCCACCTGGACCAGTACGTCTCGTTCATCGTTGCCGGCATCATCGTTCACAGCACTGTGCAGAATAACCGCTTTCATCCGCAAAACCCGACATCCTTGCGATTCAGCCGAGCCCGGGACGGGTCTCGGGGATTGACTGGCCGGATAACCGAGGCGCCCTCGCAACAGCGCGGTGCACTTTGGAGCCATCAACCCGCTTCAAAGCCGAGCGCATGATCCGGTCCAACAACTGCTCATAACTGACTCCAGCCATTCTGCAGAGGATTGGCAGGTCCGAATGGGTAGGATTCAGTCCCGCAAGCGGATTGACTTCAATGAAATTGGGCACGCCATGGGCGTCCACCCGCAGGTCTATGCGTCCCGCATCCCTGCACCCGAGCCCCTTCCACGAAGCAATGGCGACCTCTTTGGCCTGTCGCGCCGTCGCGTCATTCACCAGGCGATATTCTACCAGTTCCTCGTAATGTTCTTTGTTCTTGTACGAATACGCGTCGTTCTCGGCCTGTTCCTTCAGAAAAATTTCAATCACTGCAATGGCTTCGGTCTCTTCTCCCGTGCCAACGATGCCGACCGTGAATTCACGGCCAGGCAAAAACGTTTCGACCAGAACAGGCTGTTGGTAAGCGGACAAAAGCAAGCCGCACACAGCAGCCAGTTCTGCCGGCGTTCGAATCTTCGATGCGGCGCTGATCCCTTTGCCGGTCCCTTCCGCCACCGGTTTGGCAAAGAGCGGAAAGGGAAGCGTGAGCCTGGCGGCTTCCGCCACTGATTCCACCACGGCAAAATCCGCTGTCGGTATACCCAGGTCCCGGATGACTCGCTTGGTCATGCCCTTATGCAGGGACAACGAGAGGACCAGTGCATCCGAGAAGGTATAGGGAATATTGTAGGCATCCAGCAAGGTGGGCACCTGAGCCTCCCGACCATATCCCTTCAGCCCCTCCGCAATATTGAAAACCATATCCCAACGATCACCCGCCGCCAACCGCAGGACCAGATTCCTCACATGGCCGATGCGATCCGTCTGAAATCCGAGCGTCTGCAGGGTACTGTCAATCCCTTCAATGGTATCGGGACGATCAAACTCGGCGGTTTCCTCGCGGCTGTATCCTTCGGCCAAATATTCTTCCCGCAGGTCGTAAGTTATTCCGATCTTGAAAGGTCCTCCTTCAACCTGTTCCCGATTTTGGGGACGTGCTGCGATTTTTCCCTTCCGCGGCCCGCGCCGACTCGCCTTTTCACCGCAATCGGGATAGCGGTAAAGCTTCCCCCGGTAATTTGCCAGAACCAGCGCATCGCCGTCACGTCCGGCTATGTATTCGGGAAGCAGCGGAACCTTGCCCCCGCCTCCGGGAGCGTCAATGACGTATGCGGGGATTGCATACCCCGACGTGAAGCCGCGCAGGCCGCGCATAATCTCCAGCCCTTTGGAGACCGGAGTGCGAAAATGTGCAGAACCCGGTATCGGATCACACTGGTATAGATAGTAGGGACGTACGCGCATCTTCAGGAGTCCGTGGTACAAACGTTTCATGATGTCTACCTGGTCGTTGATGCCCGCCAGCAGAACCGTCTGGCTTCCCAGCGGAATGCCGGCATCCGCCAGGCGATTGCAGGCATGAATGACCTCCGAAGTCAGTTCATTGGGATGGGTAAAGTGAACGCTCATCCACAGCGGATGGTAACGCCGGAGCATGCGCGTGAGGGCCAGAGTTACACGCTGCGGCAAGACCACCGGAGCCTTGGTACCGATGCGTATCATTTCTACATGAGGGATGGCGCGCAACCTGACCAGGAGCCATTCCAGGCGGTCGTTGGAAAGGGTCAGGGGATCGCCGCCGGACAACAGCACATCGCGCACCGAGGGAGTCTCCTGGATGTATTCGATGGCCCTGCTCCACCGCTGGAAGCTTGAACTACTCCCATTCTTGCCTCCTACCATGCGGGAGCGGGTACAATAACGGCAATAGGTCGAACAAACATCGGTCGTGAGGAAAAGGACTCGATCGGGATAGCGATGGACTAACCCGGGTACCGGACTGTCACTGTCTTCCCCCAGGGGATCTTCGGCCTCGTCGGCAGTCGAGTTGAGCTCGGCGCAGACCGGCACTACCGTGCGCCGCAAGGCCTGCAAACCATCACTTCGATAGATCAGACTGGCGTAGTAGGGAGTGATGGCAAGAGGAAGCGGCACCTTTCGCTCGGCAACAGCTTGCAACTCTTCTTCAGTCAGTTGGATGATCCTGGCCAAATTTTCCACATCGGTGATGCGATGACGCAGCTGCCAATGCCAGTCATTCCATTCGCCGATGGTGACCCCGGGAAAGAACGTCTTTCGAAAGGAGTTGGTCGCTGGGTTTATCGGAAACTTGCGGGTGGGTTGACAATCGGATTTCAGTCTTGCATCAACTGATCTATGGTTCTTCAAAAAAGAAGATGACGTCAGCGATACGCAACCTTTTATAAGATTTTCGGGTGCAACACTGCAGCCCGCTTTAACTGGAGGCTCCGTTTCTTCATTGGCTGCACCTGTGTTCTTGTCGGCGTTGCATTTGCGTTTCATGTTGTTTTCCACTCCTGACTCGATACTATTTTTTTTTGATGGCTGCCGGCCCTCAGACGCCTGTCCGAAAATGCTTTCAAGCTGCTTCCCGGCCATGCCGGCGAACGCTGCAAAGCTTAATTCTGCGCTTCTCTGGAATCCAGCCGAGTTGGCGGCAGTGCCTCGCAATGACGGAATCGAGGCATTCTCGCAAAGCCTTCCGGCGACTCTTGGAAAAGCTTACTCCTGCAACTCCTCGAACTGCTCCACAGAGATGACGTAGCCCTCCTCGGTCTCGGTGACGCGGCCTGTGGCTTCGACAAATTTGCCGATCATGTCGGACAGATCCCTGCCCTCGACAAGATAATCGCCATCATCGGCCTCGATGATGATCCCTTCCTCCGTTTGGATTACCGTACCGGTTATGACTTCATCCCGCCCTGAGGCTGAGAGGACACTGCACCATATCAGCATTACAAGTGTGAAGGCGATCACTAAGCCAAATGATGATGAAATCCTGCGACTCATGTTCGATTGCTCCTCCAATCGGTTTCGTACAATTCAATCAGACCATAAGATTTTATATAAACTCACGATATAATTTCATATTCTTTTATGTGAAAAACTCCTAATCCCGGCCCTGCATGGAAATTGCCTGTTGCCCTGATGTGTTTGTGCACCAAATCGACGAGCCGATCACTTCCCGCATTAGCGCCGATGTAGTATTCCTTTTCGTCGTTCGCCGATATGCTCACAGCGGTCACCATTCCGCTGTCATCCCAGCTGCATGCAGTCACGATACCCTCAATGACGGTCTGTCCGCTCGATTGATTTTTCATGAAATCCTGTCCTGCACCGGCGCCTCCTCATCCCGCCGCAGCCTTGACCTGCACGGGGGTGTTCCAGTTGCTTAGCAATATGCATGCCAGACAATCCATCCGGATCCGATCTGCCTCATTAAATTTGCTCGTGACTTGAGCATCGGCACTGCAAGGGCAGGCGTATAGCAGCCATGCGGCTCCACAGGTAATCGGTCAGCGCAGGTCGGTTTCCATACCGTTTGGGACACATGTGAACGGGACTGTTTGGATGGCGGTTTGCGCCATCGATCGGTGTCCTCTTGGGTTAACGACGGGCCGCTATCAGGGGCAAAAGACAAAAAGCAACGCCTCCACTCAGGCAAAATCGGAACCGGCAATTCCGCATTGGCTGAAACACCGAGTAAAGCGGAATCGTATGTTCCCCTTTAAACCATTGCGGAACCGCCATCTCCGCTCACATCCAACCTATTGAGCCACGGGGCCTTGCTTGAAGTCTTGTTTGTGGATTTCATACTTGGCAAGGAGCTTGCGCAACTGGCGACTGCTGATTCCGGCATTTGCAGCGGTAGCGTTGATCCTGCCCGCATTGAGAGCCAGTAGTTCCTTGAGATAATAGCGTTCTATGGCTTCGATACCCTGGCGCCTGACTTCGGCAAGAGTGAGAGAGATATCGACGGGGACTCCCGCCCCCGCGCTGCCGCTGGCAAAGAGATCGCGCGGAAGACTTTCGGGGCGCAACAGCGTCGCCGTTTCGAGGATGTAGGCCCGTTCAATGAGATTTTCCAGTTCGCGAATGTTGCCGGGCCAGGAATACCTTTTGAAAGCGTCCTGGACCTGCGGGTGCACACCGCGAATTTGCTTGGCATAGAGTTTATTCAATCGTTTGATGAAGATCTCGGTCAGGATCGGTATGTCTTCGGTGCGTTCTCGCAGGGTAGGAATTTCGATGGGAAAAACGTTTAGACGATAATACAGATCCTGACGAAAAACGCCGCTTTCACTCATCGCTTTCAGGTCAACGTTGGATGCCGCAATGATCCTGACATCGGCATCGATGACGCTTTCTCCGCCGACCCGTTGAAAAGTGCGGTCCTGCAAGACCTGCAGCAGTCGGATCTGGGCGGATGCCGTGACCGTCCCGATTTCATCCAGGAAAAGGGTTCCACCCTGGGCGATTTCAAACTTGCCCAGTTTCCGTTTCACCGCGCCGGTGAACGCTCCTTTTTCATGTCCGAACAATTCACTTTCCAGCAAGGTTTCCGGAATCGCCCCGCAGTGAACCGCTATAAACTGCCGCTCGCTGCGGGCACTGTGCCGGTGAATCAATCGTGCGATGACCCCCTTGCCTGTTCCCGTCTCACCGATCAGAAGAACCGTGGCCTTGGTCGGCGCCACCGACCTCACCTTCTCCAGCACCTTCTTCATGGCCGGATTATGGGTGCGGATGACCTCCAAGGAATCGTCCTGCCAGAATCGGTTGCGCAGATAATCCAGCTCCGACTGCATCCGGACAGATTCTGAAATACTCTCCACAACGTAGTTAACCTCGTCCCGATTGATCGGGTAGGTTAAGTAATTGCTGGCCCCTGCCTTGACGGCATTGACAGACTCGCGGATCCTTTCCGGCGACGAAAGCACAATGATTTCTGCGTTGGGAAATGCCTGCCAGAATGGCTGCAGCGCCTCCCGGTAGTCATTGTAGCCATTTTTTACCGGGCTGCCGCGCAGCAGGTGAAGATCCACAAACACGAATTCATACGTTCTTCTGTGAAATCTGTCGAAACACCCATCCCGATCGGACACCACGTCCACTCTGGATTCGCTGAAGCACGAACGGATGACTTTGCAGGCATCGGCATCGGCAGAGGCAACCAAAATATATTTCATGGCGACTTCCATCACCTCAACGAGCCTCTTACAAAAAGTCCTCACCGACTATTGCGAGAGGCCCGGCTGCAAGCCTTTATGGTTTTCCTGGTTTTGGGAGGAACTTTACCAATTATCAAACACGGGCGAAGATAGACCCGTGAGAACCTTCCGTCAATAGATCTTGCGGAAAGGCGTCAATAATTCAATAAATCAGGGAAAAACAGGGTCAGGGGAGGCCAATAAGTGATGATCATCAAGTCCACAAGAAGGATCAGCAGCATGGGAAGGATCCTGTGCACCATGTCTTCCATTCGGCAGCCCGCAATGCCCGACGAGACAATCAGGCAAATTCCCAAGGGGGGGGTCAACATCCCGATGGCCAAATTGGTCACCACAATCACACCCAGCTGAATGATATCGACTCCAAGGCTCGGCAGCACGTTGACGAGTATCGGCGTCAGCAGAATCAAGGCCGCCGTGGTTTCAAGAAAAACCCCGGCAATGAGCAGCATGATGTTGATCAGCATGAGCAGTATCCCAGGGTTGTCGCTGAGAGTCAGGAAATTGGCCGCAATTCGACCGGGAATATCTTCTATCGCCATAATCCAGCTGAACACCGAAGCCGTAGCTATAATAAAAAGAATTACGCTGGATGTGATGGATGCCCGGACAAAAATGTTCGGGAGCTCCCTGAGAGACAGCTGTCGATGCACCATCAGCCCCACTGCGAGAGCGTAAAGGGTGGCCGCAGCGGCAGACTCGGTGGCAGTGAAGATCCCTCCCAATATTCCTCCAAGAATGACAACCGGCGCCCCCAGCGCCCATTTGGCCTCCCATAGGCTGCCCTTTAACCGCCGCAGAGAAAAGGACTCGATTTTCCCATATTTATTCTTTGCCGACAGGATGGTTGACACGGCAATCAAGCTTATCCCTATCAGGAGCCCGGGCAAAATCCCCGCGGCGAAAAGCTTCCCAACCGAGGCGCCGGTCAGAAAGCCGAAAATGATCATGGGAATACTCGGAGGAATGATCACACCTGTCGACCCTCCGGCCGCCTGCACCGCCCCGGCAAAACCCGGCTCATAGCCTCGCTTGATCATAGAGGGTATTAAGATGGCTCCAACCGCCGCCGTATCCGCCGCCGCAGATCCCGAAATACCGGCAAAGAACATGGCCGACACGATGGAAACCGCCGCCAGCCCCCCCGGCATCCAACCCACCAGGCATTCCGCCAAACGCACTATGCGTGAGGAGATTCCCCCATGTTCCATGAGGGCGCCGGCAAACATAAAAAGCGGCACGGCCATCAGAGGGAACGAATCGGTGCCGGCATAAAGCCTCTGGATTACCATCATCAGAGAGAAATCGCCCAAAAACAGCAGGGTCACGAGGGAAGCCAGACCAATGGCGAGCGCAATGGGCATATTGATGACAAACAGAACAAACAGTGTGGAAAAAAGGATGAAGGTCGTCACGGACTCCCCTCACGCAGACCCAAGAGCCGGCACAAGTGACTCACAGCGTGCAGGGAGAACAGCATCCCGCTCAGGGGAATGGCGCTGTAGGTCAGAGACAACGGCAGGCCAAGGGCCGCCGTTTTTTGGCCGGAGATGAAAAGGGCGAAAATGATTCCATAAAGGACCAGCACTGCAAAAAACAGCAGAGACAGAAGGACGCCAAAGACGGCAAAGCGGATGCGCAGGTGATAAGATAACCGAGCCACCAGAAAATCGACGCCGATATGGGCATGTCTTTTATAAGCGGCGCTCGCTCCGAGAAATGAAATCCAAACCAGGCAGATGCGCCCAACTTCATCCGACCAGAACAGCGAGTGATTGAGCACGTAGCGGCTGAACACCTGAGCTCCGATGATCAGCGCCATGTTCAAGCCAATGATAAATAACAAGATTTCCGTTACGCGGTTGGCCCAGTCACTGGCAAGATGAATCCCCTGAATGTGCCGGGACAGGCCTGAATTCATTGACCCGCCGCCTCGAGAAATTTCTGCAGCAGCTGCCGGGTTGCGGGGCCCTGGTAGATTTCCAACTGACGAATGTTTGCCACTTTGCTGCGAAAGGCCGCCAGATCCGGTTGCTCATCCACCTGCATGCCCGCTTGCTTGAGGCCGTCGAGAAAAGCGGCTTCATTGTCGCGATTCCAGGCGCGTTGATACCTGGCGGCTTCAATCATACACTGTCGAATAAGATCCTGATCTTTGCCGGGTAGACCTTCAAACCACTGGAGGTTGGCCACATCGATGTGTGCCGAATAGACATGGCCGGTCAGGGCTAAATATTTTTGCACTTCAGAGAGCTTATAGGTCCAGATGACGGAGAGCGGATTTTCCTGACCGTCAATGGTTCCCTGCTGCAGCTCGGTATAAATCGGCCAGCCCATGGGGGTTGGGTTGGCGCCGAGCATGCGCCACAGCTCCTTGTGGAGAACCGATTCCATGACGCGAATCTTCAACCCCGAAACATCGTCCACGGTGTGGACGGGGCGCTTGTTGTTGGTCAGGTGACGAAAGCCGTTTTCGGAAAAGGCCAAGCCTTTGAAGCCCACTTTCTCGAGGCGCTGCAACAGCTCCTGACCCACGGGCCCGTCCAGCACCTCATCGACCTGCCGGTAGCTTCCAAACAGAAAGGGATAGTTGATGACGCGCACTTCGGGCAGAAACACATCGAACGGTCCATCAGTAATGATTCCCATCTGTACCGTATTCATTTGAATCTGTTGTAGAATTTCTGTCTCACTGCCAAGGGACGCACTGTGATGAATCTTCACCTCGTAGTCATCGGATCGAGCTTCCAGTAATTCTTTAAATTTTTCGGCACAAATGTTCTGAGCCGATCCCGGAATGGTTACAAGTCCAAGCCTGATGGTCGTCTTGGCTGCTGCACCATTGCCCCATGCAACAGCCCACAAAATGATCAGCAGAGCCAAAAATCGTCGCATTGGAACCTCCTTTGTTATGCCAGGTGTGATTTGACCATTCCACACACATGCGATTCTGCCTCCCCGGCACGACCAGCAGGCGCACACCCGGTCCATGTTCCGGGTACAGACTGGAGCGACCCCAAGGGAGTCCGTGGCGGCATTCCGCCGATTCAAGCGCATGCTTCGTCCCGCTTCGACATGAATCCCTTTTCCCGCAGGTACTCTGCAGAGGCCGCCACAATTTCTTCAGGCTTCTGATCGTAACTGTCGACTCGAACCGTGACGTGCCCTCGGTAATCTGAAGCCTCAATGCTGCGCAGCAAAGCCGGTATGTCCAAATCCCCTTCACCCAGTTGGACATGCCGATGCGAGCGGTTGGCCGGAATATCATCCAGATGGACGTGAGTGACGTAACAGCGCAGTTTCTCCCAGGATTGGCACGGGTCCTCACCCAGGCAAAAGAAATGTCCCGCATCGAAGTTGATACTCAAAAACTCGTTGAATTCCAACTCCTTAAGAAATCTCAACATCTGCTCGCTGGTTTCAATCAAAAGTCCCGGTTCGGGCTCGATCAGCAGTTTTACCCCCAGCTTTCCGGCGAGCGGCAGAACCCGGTGCATATTGGCCACAAACAGCCTGAATGCCTCCTCCTGATTCATGGTCTCCGGTATTTCGCCTCCAGCGTTGGTTGAAACGCAGGGGATGCCAAGCGCAGCAGCCAAGCGCAGGCAGTCCAGGGTATAGCGGATGCGCGCCTCGCGGTGCTGCCAGTCCTCTTCGAGCCAGGAAGGATTATGGATGTCGGATATGGCGGTCACGATGGCACTGTTCAGGTTGCACACTCTCATTTTCTGCTCGGTAAGGCATTGGTTCAGATGCGCCGTACGCGCAGCGGAAAGATCGTCTGGAAAGGCATGGGGCCGATCAGCCATCAGTTCAATGGTACAGAAACCGGCTTTGGATATGCTCTCGATGGCCTCCGACAACGGCCGCGAACGAAATAGATTGGTGCTGTAGGCAAAGTTCATAAATTCTCCTGAAAGAACTACGGGGTTCCCGCAATGATTCGCCAGTCAACCGCAAGGCACCCTTGCTTATAGATTCGCACGGGGTTCAAATCCAGTTCCTGGATCTGAGGAAAATCCGTCAACAACCACGAGACTCTGACGATGGTGTTCACCAAAGCCTCTCGGTCCAACGGCGGCTCACCGCGAATTCCCTGCAAGAGTTTCGCTCCCCTGACGTCATCCAGCAGGCGATTGGCTTCCGCTTCGGCGATCGGGGCAATGCGCATGCCGGATTCCTTAAAAACCTCTACATAGATCCCCCCCAGACCGACAATCACGACCGGCCCAAACTGCCGATCCTGACGTCCACCGATGAACCATTCCAGGCCCGGTTCAGCCATTTTCTGCAGCAAAACCGAAGGGCCGAAGGAGGAAAGTGCCCGGTAAGCAGACGTTATCGCTTTTTCGTCAGCGAGATTGAGATGAACCGCACCGGCATCGCTCTTGTGAATCACCTCGGGCTCAGCCGTCTTCACAACCACCGGCAACCCGAGGTCCTTTGCCGCATTCACTGCATCGACTTCCCGGTCAACGTGGCGCCAGTCTATCAGCGGGATTCCGTAAGCGCTCAAAACAGCAGCAACCCTGTCGGGGGCCAGCGGGCCGGTTGCGTCCTCTGGCAACACCTGACGGACTTTGGCTCTGTCGACCCCGGACGGCCTGGCCGCAGAAAATGGCAGCGGGCTGCAAAGCTGCCTGCTGCGGTTCAGTGCAAGCGCCTTCAAAGCTTCCCGCGGATCTGTAAATATAGGAAATGTTGAAGACTTTCGATTATATTCCAATTCACTGCGGGTTGTAAATACGCAGATTGCCAGCGGCTTGTGAGCGTGATGAAAGATGTCTCCAAGGCCTTGGATCAGCCTCCGCGATTCAGAGGCGTCAAATATTCCCTGGTAGTTGTGGATGAAGAGCAGTCCGTCGATGTCTTCTCGCGCCAAGGTTTTCTCCGCCAGAGTCCGGTAGAGTTTGAGATCGAACAGGTCTCCAAGGTCCATGGGGTTGTGAAACTGGATGACCTTCGCTCTCGAGTGCGCTTCCACCATTTGTACCAGATCGTCCGGGAAAGCGGGCAAACAAAAGCCGAGTTCTTCAGCGGCGTCGGCCGCCATGACCGCATGACCGCCGGACCTCGATATGACCGCAAGGCGATTGCCCTTCATGGGCGGCAGCATGAAAGCTTTGAGCATTTGCAGGGCCTGCCCCTGGTCCTGGGCACGCAAAATGCCGCATTGCCTGAAGGCCGCATTCACCACCTGATCATCGGACGAAAGCGAGGCCGAGTGGGAACGCGCAATAACAGAACCGGACCTGCCCGTGTTTGACTTATGGACAACAACCACTTTGGATGAGCCGCAGGCAACCTCCATAAGTCTGCGGCCATCCGCAATTCCTTCCAGATAGCAGAAGATCGAATCAGTTTTTTCATCCCGCATCATATATTCCAACAAATCTGCTTCGTTCACATCCAACTTGTTGCCAATGCTTGCAAATTTGCTGAACCCCAAATACTCGGAGGCGAGCCCGTTGATCATCATGGCGCCCACGCCCCCGCTTTGCGAGACAATCGACACACGGCCGGGGGGAGCTTCCGCCTGAAACGGCATGAAAGGCACTGCCAACCCATTTTGACGATTGATGATGCCGATGCAGTTGGGACCGATCATGCGCATTTGGTAGCGTTCAAGGCATTCCATGACCTCCTGCTCGAGGTCCATCCGTTCCTCGCCAAGTTCTCGAAAGCCGGCGGATTGCACCACGATTCTCTTGATCCCCCGCTCTCCACACTCCCTCAGCACGGATGGGACCACACCGGCGGGGACCAGAACGGCCGCCAGCTCAACCGACTCAGGAATATCCGCAACCGATGCATAAATCCTGTGCCCCAGAAAAGCACCCCCCTCGCGCCCCACCAAATAGACACAGCCCGTATAACGAAACTCCAAAAGATTATAGACCATAGCCCGGCCGAGATTGCCCGGAGAATTGGAAACCCCGATGACCACCACACTGTTGGCTTGAAAAAATTTCTCCATAGCACCCCTTCTGAAGCACTCAACAACAGAATCAGACAGCTCATGAACCCAATGAATTAACGCAACTGTATAGCACCAGTCCCGTTTATCAACAAGTGTCGACATCGCACAATTTTTCATGCGACAGCGCAGTGTGCCGCCCATGGGGCATCGTCGGAAGTGAGTCGCTGATCGAACACGACCTTCTGCGGCCTGGCCAGGCAGAATGCGAGCCGAAAAATGTCAGCGAGCTGCAACAGAAGTTTCAGCGCGAATCAACGAAACCTGGTTCTTGCCGCAGTGCAGGTCACAATCCTGTGGGCAAGCCTTTCCAATACCCGAGACACAAGATACGATGCGGGCGCCATCGTGACCAGCACCAGCAACGCCTTGGTCAGGTGGTTCAGGTTGCCGCCCAGCCAAAATCCGGCGTATGTGCACAGGGGCTGATGAACCAAATAGATGCCGTAGGTCGCCGATGACACTTTGACCATGAGGTCCCATTCGCCCAGTCGGATCACCCCCGGGAGGACAAACAGGGCCACAAAAAACGTGAAACTGCAGGCCGCCTGATAGATGAGGCTCAGTGGTTTAGCCATGCTCTGCGCAAAAGAAGCGCCCAACAAGGCAAACAAGGCCAATGCCAAGAGGAACAACAGGAAAGGCCGGTCCAGCGGCAGGCCCCGCGCGCGGGCAGTTTCCGGCTTCCAGGCGGCCGCCAGCCACATGCCCATGGCAAACTCGGGAAGACGCGCAGGCAGATTAAAATAGAGCATACCTGATAAAGGCCGCCAGTCCGGGGCAAGAACGTGCTGCAGAGCAAGCCCGCCCCAGCAGATGCTACAGAGGACCAGGCCGGCTGCTTGCGGCCCCAACCGGCGAAAAAGATAAAGCACCCATGGGAAAACCAGATAAAAGGAGGCCAGAAGGGTGAGATACCAGTAGGCGGCCAGGTTGGTCATCAGGGTTGACGGATCCAGTCCTTGAAGGAAAAAGAAATTTTTGAGAAAACGCAATAGGGTCGAAAAGTATCGGGTCGGAGTGAAGATGACCACATTGAGGAGGGTGAACAAGATCAATGCCAGATGATAAGGTGGAACAATGCGCAAGAACCGCCGCTGCATGAATTCAGAATAAGACGGACTGGGGCGCTTTTCGGGGCCGAGATAAGGCAGGGCCAGAACAAAGCCGGTGATGAAGTTGAACATAACAACACCGAGCCGGCCCGCATGAGCGACTGCCGTAATCCCAAATTCAATGATGCCGCTCTCTTTGCCTCCGCGCCACCAGTGATGCATGAATACCCCGGCCATGGCCAGGACCCGCAGCACATCGATCTGCGATGCCTTGATGCGAGACCCGACGACCTTTCGAGCTTGTTCCTGCCGGACGGCACTCGGGAAATCTACATCCGATGGGGTATTTCCGCCAGGCTGCCGCTTCACTCATTCCCTTTCCTGTCATCTGAATTCAGCGATTCTCGCCGCGACCTCCCGACATCCCCGACACATACCGTTACACCGGCAGGCATGCCGTTTGGACCCAGCAAGACGCGGGTCTGGATTAGACTCGTTAAGAACATTAGGGTACATTCTCGCCCGGAAGTCCAAAAGCTTTTCTTGAAGACCAAGTCTCAGTGAAACGGAACATGAGAAAATTGATCCATGGGTGAAGATTTTCATCGATAATGAGTATAAAATAAAACCGATCAGTTTACTATTAGCCAGAGCGCGCTGCATTAGACGGGCGCATCGAGATCCCCGCGGCGAGACGGCGTTGGCGACGAGACGGATGGAACAGGCAGCATGAAGCATTTGGGCAAAACAGACGCGGACAAGTTGGATGAATTGGTTCAGCTGGCACGCCGACTGGGGGCAACCGATGCGGCGATTATTTCTACCGCCGACATCGTGATCGAAGATGCCCTGGCCGACCTCTGCCGCGAGCCGCGCTGCCCAAACTACGGACTGTCGGCCGGCTGCCCGCCTCATGTTGCCGGTCCCGCCGGATTCCGGCAACTGCTGAGGCGCTTCGACCGGGCTCTGACCTTCAAAATCGATGTGCCAACTGCTATACTGTTCGGTGAGGAACGCAGCGAAGTGTTCAAATTGGTCCATGAAATCACCGCCGACCTCGAACGCACCGCAGTGCGGCTGGGATATTCCCATTCCAGAGGATTCGCCGGAGGTTCATGCAAAATGATCTTTTGCCGCGCTCAAGGGGACTGTTCAGAGCTGACCGGACGGGACAAATGCCGCCATCCCGGCAGCGCGAGGCCCTCCATGTCCGGCTTTGGCATCAATGTATCCAGGCTCACGGCGGCCGCCGGGTGGAACCTGAACGTCGCATCACAACATGCACAACCGGACAAGGACAAGGTTGCAACAGTATGTGCTTTATTGTTGCTGGGTTGAACTCGCAATTGGAATTCAATCAGTTTAGACAAATTCATCAAATCAACGCTAAAGGAGATGAGTCAGTATGAATTATGAGAACCTTTTAGTAGACATCGGTGACGACTTTGTGGCCGAGCTTACGTTGAACCGCCCCGATCACATGAACACATTCAACACTCCGCTTGCCGGGGAGCTGCGGGCAGCATTGCTGGATCTGGACGCTGATGCGCGGGTGCGGGTCATTCTTTTGAAAGGAGCCGGCAAGGCCTTCTGCGCTGGAATCGACGTCAAAGAACTGGCTGGGAAGACCGCCATCGAGTATCAGGCGTGGATCGAACTGATGGAATCCCCTCTGGCCGCCATCAGTCAGATGAAGAAGCCGGTTATTGCCCAGGTACACGGAGTTGCAGCGGCAAACGGCGCAGGGCTCATGGCGGCCGCCGATCTGGCCATTGCCGCAGAAGACGCGCGCATTGGTTTGACGGCCATCAACGTCGGTCTCAACTGCATCGGGCCGGTAGTTCCAGTGTCGCGCTCGGTGGGGAGGAAACGGGCGCTCGAACTGCTGCTGTACGGCGAACTGATCGGTGCACCCAAGGCTCTTGAAATGGGACTGATAAATAAGGTGGTTCCGGCTGCCGAGCTGCCTGCCGAAGCGCGCAAATGGGCGGCGGTCCTGGCGGCAAAGAGCCCCATAGCCGTGCAGATCAGCAAAGAAGCCTTTTACCGAGCGGCCGACCTGGACTACTACAAGGCGTTCAACTACATGAACGAAGCGTTCGCCCGTCTGTGCACCACTGAAGATGCCAAGGAGGGTGTGCAGGCCTTCTTTGAGAAACGCAAACCGCAATGGAAGGAACGCTAGAGGGTCGGACTCGAACCCCTGCGGCCAGGCACCTGCGCTCGCATGGGCGCGCACCGCTCCACTCACCCGGCCATTCGAATAAGAACCGCAAGCGAGATGCTGCGCAGGGGTGTCAACTTCACACGTTGACCTGAAGGGCCAGCTTCATGCCAAGGTCCAGAGCCTTCCGGTTCAGATCGAGAAATCCCGCGGGTATGCGAGTCCCGAGCGCTTTCATAACCGCTTCGGGTTGGATGACCTGGGTGAGACCGAGTACCGCTCCCAGCATGCAGATGTTGAATACGATCGGCTTGCCGATCTGATCCATGACCGATTGATACATGGGCAACTGCACCTGCCTGGCATCCACCCTGGTTTCCATCTGCACGTACTTGGAGTCGCTCAACAGCAGACCGCCCGGCCGGATGATGCCGTAGAATTTGTTGTAAGCCGCCTGAGTAAGACAGACGAGAACATTCGGCTGCGTCACCTTGGGGAAATAGATCGGAGCATCGGAAATGATCACGTCGGACCGGGTTGCGCCGCCTCGGGCTTCGGGTCCGTAGGCCTGTGTTTGCGTGGCCATGAGATTTTCATACAGGACGGCCGCTTCTGCCAGGATGATGGCGGCCGTAATGACTCCCTGCCCCCCCGAACCTGAAAAAACCAATCTGCATCTCTCCATCACTCACGCCCCTTCATTGCTCTTTCCACAACTTTTTCATATTCTGTGCAGTATTCCGCCTTTTCTTCGGCAACAAATACACCCCGCTCAATCAGAGAGGGATTCTTTTGCTTCGCCTGAGACCCGATCGGCGTGGTATTCTCCTTAAACCATTCGAGCATGTCCGGGGCCTCTCCCATTTTGTTCTTGCGGCCAAAGTAGGTAGGACACTGGGTGAGGATTTCTACAACGGCAAAGCCCTTATGGGTGAAGGCCTGCTTCAGTATTTCGACCATCTGGGGAGCGTGGTAGGTGGTGGTGCGAGCCACAAAAGACGCCCCTGCCGCCTTGGCCAGTTGAACCACGTCGAAATCGTGGTCGATATTGCCGTACGGAGCAGTGGTGGCCGCCTTGCCGTACCCCGACAAGGGGGAAAATTGCCCGCCGGTCATGCCATAAATTCGATTGTTCATCACTATGGCGGTCATGGCAATGTTGCGCCGTGCTGCATGGATAAAATGATTTCCGCCGATGGCCAAAGCATCGCCGTCTCCCATGGGCACCATCACCCTCAGTTGCGGTTTGCTAAGCTTGACTCCGGTGGCAAACGCCAACGCCCGGCCATGCAGGGTATGCAGCGTGTGAAAGTCCACGTAACCCGCAATGCGCGACGAGCAGCCGATTCCGGAAACCATGACAATATCATTTTTGCTCAGCCCCAGTTGATCCACCGCCGTGATTAAGCTTTTCAGCACGGTACCGTGACCGCATCCCGGGCACCAAATGTGCGGGAAGAACCGCTCGCGTATATATTCCTTAACCGATGCCATAACCTATACTCCCTTTCCCTGAATGAGCCGCAAAATGTTTTTGATATCGGTTGGCGTTATGAAACTCCCATCGATCCTGTTCGCCAGCACGACTCGCTCGGGATTGTACACGGCGCGCTTTACCGCACGAACAACCTGCCCCATATTCATTTCAACCACGACAATGTGACGAGCCTCGGCACATTTTTCTTCCACCAGGCTGTAGGGAAACGGCCACAGGGATTGCAGTTCGAGAAGCCCCAACCGTTCTCCCCGGGCGCGCCTGTTTTGCACGACATGCAGTGCGGAGCGCGCGGAGCATCCATAGGAAATCAAGATAGTCTGGGCATCCTCCAGGTGATACTCTTTGTAGCGCGTGATCGCCTGCACATTGTTCCTGATCTTATCCACCAGGTGACGCAGCAGTCCATGAACCACAGCGGGATTGTCCGAAGGGAATCCCCACATATCGTGAAACAACCCTGTGACATTGTAGCGATGTTCTCCGCCAAAGTCCGACATGGGCAGGCGCCCGTCTTCGCGCGGAAGGTAAGGGTGATAATCGACACCGGCTTTGACGGACGTGCGCAATCGGTCGACTACCGGAATTTCGCCCTCTTCCGGCATAATGAGCCGCTCGCGCATATGGCCGATCACTTCATCGAACAGCAAAATCACCGGAGTCCGATACGTCTCCGCCATATTGAAGGCCTGCACCGTGATCTCGAAGATATCCTGATGATTGGATGCGGTGAGGGCGATGATGGCGTGGTCGCCATGGGTTCCCCAACGAGCCTGATAGATGTCCCCCTGACTCGGTCCGGTGGGAAGGCCGGTGGATGGTCCGCCACGCTGTACGTTCACGATCACACAAGGGATTTCCGCCATGATGGCATAGCCGAGCCCCTCCTGCATCAGCGAAAAACCAGGACCGCTGGTGGCGGTCATCACTTTGTGTCCGGTCAAAGAGGCACCGATGATGGCACAAATCGATGCAATTTCGTCTTCCATCTGGATGAACTTGCCGCCCTTTTGTGGCAGACGATACGCCATATGCTCCGCGATCTCGGTTGATGGCGTGATGGGATAGCCCGCATAAAACTGTACTCCGGCATACAGGGCAGCTTCAACGCAGGCCTCGTTGCCTTGCAGAAAGTGTATTTTTGGGTTCATGTCAACTCTTCTCTCCTTCCTCTTCAGTCTCGACGGTGATGCTCAGATCCGGGCATCGCATTTCGCACAGTCTGCAGCCAATACATTTCTCCGGATGTGCCGCATACGCTTTCTCCCGGTCGTCCAGCTGCAAGACGTGTTTAGGACAAAATCGAACGCAAATGCCGCAACCCTTGCACCAGTCACGATCGATATGGTGAGCCTTGAGCTTTAACTTTGCCATGAAACCAATCCTTTCTCGACCTGTGTTGGTTATGGACGGACCATAACTTCATTTAGCAGGAGCATTTGCAGGCCTTGTTGATGGGTTTCGTCACGCCCAAGGGTGACGAAACCCATCAGTAACTGACGGCATAGAAATGCATGGTTTTTCCCTTAACAAGTATAGAATCACAAGGGATTTCAGAACCGACCGACACGCAAAGAGCCCCCCAAGGATAGAACCTCGGCGTTCCTTGCGCCTTGCGGTTCATAAAAGGCTGTATGGTGAACGGTTAGGGTTTCAAGGTCTCCAGAGCGCCTTTGATGCGCTCTCCCTGCTCCGCTGTGATGAGGTTGCCCAAAGCCGCCTGAAAACGCGGGTGACTGGTTCCCGAAAAGATGTACTGCCAACGATAGGCAGCAAGAACACCGCCGGTGATGTTCTCGATTTGCCTGTCATCAAGCGATTCTTGACAGATTTGCCGAAAATAATCCACGTCGGCCCTGCTTTGAGCTTGCAGAATGCCATCCACATCCACCACCAGCTCAATGAGCTCGTCTACCGCCGTGTCCCTCTGCTCGGAAGTGAGCTTCCTGTCCTCCCGCGGCCATTCGAGTTCATCCATGATGGCGTGCGTGGTTTCTTCCTTCCAGTGAAACAGGAAAATGTCTTTGTATAACTGAGAAAGATTTTCGTCGGGTTCGATGCTTTGCTTGTAGTGTTCCTGTGTGAACAGTTCAATTTGGAGAATCAGAGCCAAAACCGCCCAGGTTGATTTGCTCAACACGGCGAACGCAACTCCGTTCGGGTCCGGCAAAAAACGGTAACCCTCGGGCATGCCGGCAGCCATCATCTTCTCAATGCGGCGAAACAACTCCTGGTGCTTTATTTCCTCGTCGCTGAAGCGTACCAGTGCTTCCAGCGCCACCTGGTCACCCATCCAGTGATCGCGGGTCAGTTCAAGTATTTTTGCGGTTATAAAGCGCTCCACAAAGCCGAACATGTTGGCGTACGTTCTGCCCTGGATCTGACTCAACAGTCTGCGCGAATCATCGCTGCGCAAATTCAGTCGATCCACCCTGGAGATGCCGTCGGGAAGGAATTTCTGGGAAAAATCAAAGTCGCGCCCGCGCATCAGATCTTTGTCGATGTCCCAGCGGACCCGCTTTGAAATCTCGATACACTTCGCATAATCAAATGCCTGCATTGCCTTCCTCCGTGCTTTCGAAGCATTGTTCATCTCACTGCAAAAAACGCAGCGATGCCTGTCTCCGTTCAGCCATCTTCACTATAGCTTCCAAGATAATGTTTTTGGTTGGGTTGAGTCACGCGTTGCGCGTGACGAAACACATCAACAAGACCTGCAAAAAATGACAATGCGTCACCGCTATAACTTGCACGGGATCAACGTCACCGCCAAACAAAGTGGTGGTCCAGGCCGGCAGAGATGCGCTTGAGACGGGTCACGACAGGCTCAGGCGCGCGAAATCTCGCCGGGTGTAAACAACAGGCGGGCATCGAGGGCAACGGCTCCCTTTCCCGCATCATCGAGGCTCACCGGATTCAAATCCAGCTCACTTAGGAAAGGAACTTGGTGCATCAGCTGCGAAATGGTGACCAGGATGCGGGCTGCGCCATCGAGGTCTGCCTGGTGCATGCCGCGAAAGGCCTCGAGTATGCGCGCTCCCGACAGCTCTCTCAGCATTTGCATCGCCGCTTCAGCCCCGATGGGAGCAAGGCGCATGCTGACGTCTTTGAGGACTTCCACCACAATACCCCCGAATCCGACCAGCACCAGCGGTCCGAACGAGGGATCCCTCTTTGCACCGATGATCAGCTCCCGGGAAGCAAAAACCATCTTCTGCACCACCACTCCCTCGACGTCACCGGCGAGAGCGTTGAGCCTGGACCAATGCCTATCGAGCTCCCCGTCACCGGCTATGTTCAGGGCGATTGCACTCTTTTCCGACTTGTGCAGCAGGGACGGCGCAACCGCCTTGAGAGCCACCGGAAAGCCCATGGTGCGAGCTGCCTCGCGGGCACTCGAAAGATCCGTGACCATCTTCCAGGGAGCTGTGGGGATGTCGATCCGGTCCATAAGCTCCAGGGCTTCGTGCAATAGAGGCTGACGATTCTTGGATTTCAAACCGCTCAGCCAGGCAACCGTTTGTTCCCGCCAGGATGGAGAAGGTGCCGACGGCGGCGGACCGGTCCGCCGGGCAGCATGTTTTGCCTGCTGCCACTGACACCACAGTGCTTCCACGGCTTCACCCGGTTCCGAGAAAAACGGGAAATCGGCCGTTTGCAAGAGGAAAACCCGCTCTTCAAAAGGAATTTCTACAACCATGGCCACAGGCTTCCCATACTGCCAAGACAGTTCCCACAAATCCTGCAGCAGTTTCCTGGAAGCTTCCCGCTCGACGGTCATATGGGTGACATGGATGAAAATAACCCCGTGAATATCCTCCTGGCGCAAAACACTTTTCACCACGTCGAAATTAAAGGGCATGTCGTAGAGGTCGCCGAGGTCCATGGGATTGCCGAGGCGGATCACGCCGGCCCTGAGCTTCCGGCGGACCGCTTCCAGCAGCTCTTCGCGCAGCGGGGGAAGATGAAAACCGCGGCGGGCGCAGGCATCGGCCGCCACCACTGCATGGCCCCCCGAACGGGAAACAACGGCGAGGTTCCCGCCCTGCAGCGGCGGCATGGAAAAACCGCGCATGGCATTGATGACCTCCGCAACCGAGCGCACCCGCATAACGCCCACTTCCTTACAGACCGCATCCACCACCTGGTCGTCGCCGGCAAGAGCCGCCGTATGAGACTGGGCGATGGCCTGGCTGAGAGGGCTGGTATTGGACTTCAACAAAAGAATGGGCTTGGCACTGCCGCGGGCCGCCTCGGCGAATTGGCGCCCGCGCTTGAAGTCTTCCAGATAAAAAAAGATGATTTGAGTATCCGGGTCATCCACAAGAAATTGTAGAAAATCGGTCTCATCCAGACTGAGCTTGTTTCCCATGCTGACGAGCTTGTTCACCCCGATGCCCGAAGAGCTCAACCGCTCGCCCAGGGTCAGTCCCACCCCGCCGCTTTGGGCAAAGACACTCGCCCTGCCCTGCTTGTAGGGTTTGGGCAACGCAATGAACGGCGTGTAGATTCCCGTTTTGGTGTGAATGACGCCTATACAGTTGGGACCCACAAAGGAGAGGCCAAAACGGGCAGAGATTTCCAGCAGCTGATCTTCGAGCGTCTGCCCGTGCGGGCCGAGTTCGCGAAATCCGCCGGATTCCACCACCGCCCGGCGGATACCCTTCGCGCCGCACTGGGCCAGAATATCCGGGATGAACCGCGCCGGGGTGAGGAGCACGGCCAGCTCCACCGGCTCCGCCAGGTCGTCCACAGATTGGAGTATCGGTATGCCCAGCACCTGGCCGCCACGGGGCCCCACAGCATAAATCTTCCCCTGATATCCGAAACGCACAAGGTTGCTTAAAATGTTTCTTCCAAGATTGTCTTCCGACTCGGAGACTCCGATCACAACCACCGATTGAGGAGAAAACAGCTTGTGCATACACCATCCCCTTTCGCGAATCCCAGATCACTCCCTGTCCCCCCCTCGCAGTGAGTCCTGCCCGCCGGCAGGCTCTCTTTTCCCCTTATCTCCTTCCATAGCACCACGGCCGTAATCTGTCCATAACTGCTTTGATGCCGCCTGAATCCGCTTTTTTGCGGATTGTCCACGTTCAGCAAACACCCAAAAGCCAACCGGGAACCGTCGTTCTGGTTTCTTCCGGCGCGCCGGTAGTGCACTTAAATGGCGTCTGCCGGCGCGTGTGACCTGCATGGTTAAACCGAATTGGTGATCTGTGCCAAAATTTAGCTTGAAAAGTATGACGTCATATTCTAAATAATGACGTCCCATTCACAAACGCACCCTTCAACCAAAGAGCAAGCAATGAAAGATACCAAGCCGACCAGGCGCGAGCGAGAGAAGTCGAGGCAGCGTCGGGAAATGCTCGCAGCGGCCCTCGAGCTCTTTTCCGAACGGGGCTACCACAATGTCTCCATGCACGAGATCGCCGGCAGATCTGAGTTTGCCATCGGAACGCTGTACAAGTTTTTCGAGAACAAAGAGGACCTCTACAAGGCGCTGGTACTGGATCAGTGCGACAAGTTTGAAGATGCCGTCACGCAAGCCATAGAACAACCCCATGATGAGATCGAACAACTGCGCAGCTACATCCGTTCCAAGGGCGAACGGTTTCGCGCAAACCTGCCCTTCGTTCGTCTGTTGCTTGCCGAACGCAGAGGGGCAAGCTTCAACATCAAGGCTGGACTGGATGAAGAGCTGCGCAAGCGCTATTACGCCTTTTTACAGAGACTGGCCGCCATTTTCGCGAGAGGTATTCGAAAGCAACGGTTCAAAGCCATCGCCGACCCTTTTGATATGGCCGTTGCTCTGGACAGCACTCTGGACGCTTTCCTGCTGCTGTGGCTCGACCAGCCCGAACGCCACCCTTATCCGGAAAACCCGGACACTATTTTGAATATCTTCTTCAAGGGGCTGATTGAATTGTGATGAGGTGCGTGCAACGTCCCGCTTCATGCACTCTCACCGACTCCACGAGCTAGTGGATGACAAAGCACTATGAGACATCTTGAAATATTTTTCATACTCACCTGTCTCCATTTCGAATTCTGAATCACGGATTCCGAATTCTTACATGACCCATTTGGAGGACTTTGATGCAGCGGAACAAGAAAGGTTGTGAATCATTACCGGGGATAATGGTGCTGGCGGCCCTGACGGGTCTGCTGTTTATTGCCGGCTGCGACAACGGCCACGGGCAGCAGCCGGGACCGCCCCCGCTTCCCGAAGTAGCCGCAGTGACCATCGCAGCCCAACGGGTTGAACTGACCACCGAGCTGCCGGGCCGTACATCCCCCTATCGGGTAGCGGAAATCCGGCCGCAGGTGAACGGCATCATCCAGAAACGCCTGTTTCGGGAAGGTTCCGATGTGGAAGCCGGCCAATTGCTCTACCAGATCGATCCCGCTCCCTTTCAGGTAGCCCTGGATTCCGCCCGGGCTTCACTTGGCAAAGCCCGGGCCAACCTGCCTTCGATTCGATTGAGAGCGCAACGCTACAAGGAATTACTCACGGATAAGGCAGTCAGCCGACAGGACTATGACGATGCTGCGGCCGCGGTAGATCAGGCGAAAGCCGAGATAGAATACTGGAAAACGCAGGTGGAGGCAGCTCGCATCAACCTGGGCTACACCAAGGTCCTCGCTCCCATTTCAGGGCGCATCGGCCGCTCCAGCGTAACCGACGGGGCGCTGGTGACAGCGTATCAAGCGGCGTCTCTGGCGACCATTCAGCAGCTCGATCCCATCTACGTGGACGTAACCCAGTCGTCAGCCGAACTGCTGCGCCTCAAGCGCAACCTGGAAACGGGACGACTCAGCGCAGATGGAGAGAACGGAAAAACGGTACGCATTCTGCTGGAGGACGGAACTCGGTATCAACTGGAGGGCCAGCTGCAATTCCGCGAGGTGACGGTGGACCCGGCAACGGGCTCGTATACGGTGCGCATTGTAGTCCCCAATCCGGATCACTTGCTCCTGCCCGGCATGTTTGTGCGGGCCGTTATCCAGGAAGGCATCGCCGAACAAGCCATCCTGGTGGCGCAACAGGGGGTGAGCCGCAATTCCAAGGGGGAGGCGATCGCTTTAGTGGTGGATGACACCGACAAGGTCGAGCAGCGGACGCTCACTCTGGATCGGGCCATCGGCAACCAATGGCTGGTCACGTCCGGGCTTTCCGCCGGAGAACGGTTGATTGTCGAAGGCGTGATGAAGGTGCGACCGGGCATGCCCGTACGGGTCGTTCCTTTGGACAATCCGCAGAGCGGCAGCGAATCCATTTACAAGGACGTGGATCAGGTGCCGCCCACCAGCACCGTCCCGGTCGACTCGAAAACCGTAAACGAGGATCCCAGCGCGAGCAGTCAGCCTAAGCAGGCCCAATAACGGAGTGAAGTGATGCTATCGAATTTCTTTCTGGACCGTCCGGTTTTCGCCTGGGTCATCGCCATCATCATGATGCTGGCGGGCGGTCTGGCCATCTACAACCTGCCCATCTCGCAATATCCGCCCATTGCTCCTCCCTCCATCGCCATCGACGCCTTTTATCCCGGCGCTTCGGCCGAAACGGTAGAAAACAGCGTGATTCAGATCATCGAACAGAAGATGACGGGGTTTGACAAGCTGCTCTACATGTCGGCGACCAGCGATGCTTCGGGAGCCGGCAGGATCGAGCTGACGTTCGCCCCTGGAACCGATCCGGACCTGGCCTGGTCGCAGGTGCAAAACAAGCTGCAGTTGGCCATGGCAAGCCTGCCCGATGTGGTCCAACGCCAGGGCGTCAAGGTCAGCAAATCCACCCGCAACTGGCTCATCATCGTCGGCCTGGTATCGCAGGACGGCAGCATGAATGGGCATGACCTGCGCGACTACGCCCAGTCCAACATCGAAAAGGTGCTGGCGCGCGTGCCCGGCGTGGGTGAAGTGGAAAGCTTCGGTTCCCAATACGCCATGCGTATCTGGCTCAATCCCGACAAATTGAACGAATATCATTTGACCATCGATGACGTCATTCAGAGCCTGCGCGTGTACAACGTGGAGGTTTCCGCCGGCCAGTTCGGCGGAGCGCCGGCGGTGGAAGGTCAGCGGATGAACGCCTCCATCATCGTGCAGAACCTGCTTAAGACTCCCGAAGAGTTCGACGCTGTGCCGCTGCGCATCAACCCCGACGGCTCCATTGTGCGCGTGCGGGATGTGGGGCGAACGGAGCTCGGTACCGAACGCTACGAGATGAACGCTCTGTTCAACGGCAAGCAGACTGCCGCGCTGGCTGTGCGCCAGGCTCCGGGCGCCAATGCGTTGGATACCGCCGATGCGGTACGGGCCAAAATGGCAGAGCTCTCCAATTACTTCCCACCCGGTGTGGAAGTCATCTATCCATATGACACCACGCCCTTTGTGCAGGTGGCCATCGACGAGGTGGTCAAGACCCTGTTCGAGGCAATTCTGTTGGTTTTTCTGGTGATGTACCTGTTTCTTGGCAATATCCGCGCCACCTTCATTCCGACCATGGCGGTGCCGGTCGTGATCCTGGGAACTTTTGCCATCCTCGGCCTGCTCGGATTTTCCATCAACATGCTGACCATGTTCGCCATGGTGCTGGCCATCGGTCTGCTGGTCGATGACGCCATTGTGGTTGTGGAAAACGTGGAGCGGGTCATGCACGAGGAAGGGCTTTCGGCCATGGAAGCAACCCGCAAGTCCATGGGGGAAATCACCAGCGCGCTGATCGGAATCGGCCTGGTGCTGTCGGCCGTGTTCGGCCCCATGGCTTTCTTCGGCGGCTCCACCGGCGTCATCTACCGCCAGTTTTCGGTAACCCTGATTGCCGCCATGCTACTCTCCGTTGTGGTCGCCCTGATCCTCACCCCGGTGCTTTGCGCCTCGCTGTTGAAGCCGATTCCTAAAGGTCATGAACCGGCAGACAGCGCCTTTTTCTTGTTCCGTCCCTTCTTCCGCAGGTTTGATCGCGCGTTTCGCCGGGCCAGGAATAAGTTCCATAGCATGGTGGGCCATATTATTGGCAGGAAATTGCGCTACCTCTTCATTTACCTGCTTATCGTGGCGGCTCTCGGGTTTCTTTTTCAACGCATGCCGACCGCCTATCTTCCCAACGAGGACCAGGGGATCATGTTCATCCAGGCGACGCTGCCGGCGGGGTCGTCCCTCGAACAGACCGAACGGGTCATGGACGAGGTGCGCGATTACCTGCTCATCGAGGAAAAGGACACTGTGGAATCCTGCCTGACTCTTGCCGGCAGGGGATTTTCCGGCACCGGGCAGAACGCGGGATTATCCTTCGTGCGACTGAAAGACTGGGAATTACGCGACCGGCCCGAGCTAAAGGTGGATGCCCTGGTGGGGCGGGCCATGGCCAGGTTTGCACAAATCCGCAACGCTGCGGTGTTCGCATTCCCTCCACCGGCGGTGGTCGAGCTCGGCCAGGCGGGCGGTTTCGACTTCCAGTTGCAGGACCGGGGCGGTGTGGGTCACGAAGCGCTGATGGCCGCCCGCAATCAACTGCTCGCGATGGCCGCCGAAGATCCCAGACTGATCCGGGTACGTCCCAACGGCCTGGAAGACGTCCCCCAGTACCGCATCGATGTGGATTGGGAAAAGGCGGGAACTCTGGGAGTCCCCATCAACGCCATTCACAATACCATCTCGGCGGCCTTCGGCAGCGCCTACGTCAATGACTTCATTCAAGGCGGACGGGTCAAGCGGGTTTATGTCCAGGCCGACGCCCCGTACCGAATGCTGCCGGGCGACATCGAACGGCTTTATGTACGCAATGACAAGGGGACCATGACACCGTTTACCGCCTTCTCGTCGGGCCGCTGGTCCTACGGATCTCCTCGTTTGGAGCGCTTCAATGCCTTTCCCTCCATGAACATCTGGGGCGCACCGCCTCCGGGAAAGAGCTCCGGGGAAGCGATGCTGGCCATGGAGGAGATTGCCGGCAAACTGCCTCGCGGCATAGGCTTCGACTGGACCGGGCTTTCCTACCAGGAGCGCATGGCAAAATCCCAGGCGCCGCTCCTGTACGCCTTCTCCATGATCGTCATTTTCCTGTGCCTGGCGGCCTTGTACGAGAGCTGGACGGTCCCCATCTCTATTATGCTGACTTTGCCTCTGGGAGTCATCGGCGGCGTGATCGCTTCATCCCTGCGTGGATTCCCCAACGATGTCTACTTCCAGATCGGGCTCCTGACTGTTTTGGGGTTGACCACCAAGAACGCCATCTTGATCGTACAGTTCGCGATGGACAAGGTGAAGGAGGGACTGGGACTGGTCGAGGCCACACTCGAGGGGGCCAAGCTGAGATTGCGCCCCATCGTCATGACTTCGTTGGCGTTCGGATTTGGCGTGCTTCCTCTGGCCATCGCCAGCGGAGCGGGGGCGGGAGCCCAAACGGCCATCGGCACCGGCGTTCTGGGCGGCATGATCGCCGCCACTTTCCTGGCCACTCCCTTCATACCCCTGTTCTACGTGGTAGTGGTGCAACTGTTCGGAAAGAAGAAAGGCGCCGGGGCGGCAGAACAAAAACCCGTTGCAGACACCGAGAATCCTGCGGAGGCGTAGCGCTATGAAAGACTTGATGCTGGCTGTTGGAGGGCGGATGACGGGCGGAGATCTGCCGCAAGCGATATCCCGCTTATGCCGTACTGCAGTGTTGACGATGGCGGCCCTTTTTATCACCGGGTGCTCGTTCATCCCTCAGTACACCCGGCCCCATGCCCCGGTTCCCGAGGAATGGCCGAGCGGCCCGGCGTACCGTGAGACAGAGTCGAAAAAGAGGCCGTCGGTTTCCCCCGACCTGGAGTGGCACGAGTTTTTTACCGACAAGCGACTGCGCAAGGTCATCGAAACCGCTTTGGAGAACAATCGGGACCTGCGTGCTGCCGCTTTGAACGTTGAGCGAGCCCGAGCCCTCTACCGCATCCAGCGCGCCGAACTGCTGCCCACCATCAATGCCAGCGCAAGCGCCAGAAAAGAACGCATACCGGCCGAAATCTCGGGCAGTGAACGTGCCCCGACCATAGAGCAGTACGACGTCGGCCTGAGCCTGGCCTCCTGGGAGATCGACTTTTTCGGTCGTATTCGCAGCCTGGAAGAACGGGCGCTGGAAGAATACTTCGCCACGGAACACGCGCGCCGCAGCGCGCAGATTCTGCTCGTGGCAGAAGTTGCCAACGCCTACCTGACGCTGGCCGCCGATCGGGACAACCTGCGCCTGGCCCAGTCTACTCTCGAATCCCAGCAGGCCTCCTACAATTTGATTCGACGGCGCGTAGAAGTGGGCATCGCACCCGAGCTCGATCTTCGCCAGGTGCAGCAGCGGGTCGAGGCGGCACGAGTGGACCTGGCCCTCTACACGGGACTGCTGGCTCAGGACGAAAACGCCCTCAACCTGCTGGTGGGAGCTCCCGTGCCGTCCGATCTGCTGCCGCAGGGGCTGTTGGACATCAAAGCACTGCCGAGGGTGACACCCGGCATCTCTTCTGATGTGCTCCTGCAGCGCCCGGACATCCTCCAGGCAGAAAGCTTGCTCAAGGCCGCCAATGCAGATATCGGGGCTGCGCGCTCAGCGCTCTTCCCCCGCATTTCCCTCACCAGCGCCGTCGGGACCGCCAGCGGTGAGCTGTCGGGGCTGTTCCAGTCCGGCTCGCTCGCCTGGAATTACGCTCCCCGGATCGTTTTGCCCATTTTCGACCCGCGCCTGTGGTCGGCGGTGAAGGTAACCAAGGTGCAAAGGGAGATTGCCGTGGCCCAATACGAAGGAGCAATCCAGGCTGCTTTCCGCGATGTCGCCGATGCTCTGGCTATCAGGGGCACCGTCGGTGCTCAACTGGACGCGCAGCAATCCCTGGTCGATGCGACTGCCGCGAGCTATCGACTCTCCTACGCCCGTTACGACAAGGGAGCCGATACCTTCCTCAGCGTGCTCGATGCGCAGCGCTCACTTTATGCCGCCCAGCAGCGGTTCATCGCCATTCACCTGAACAAGATCGTCAATCGGGTGCGACTCTACGCGGCATTGGGAGGAGGCTGGAAGTAGCGGCCGCCAAAACCTCCCAGCCCTTTTCATACAAAGCCCGGCATATTGCTCACATCGATTGCCAGATGCGAACGCCCGCCGCGCCGGATTGCACGCCGCCAAACGATTCCGGCCATTGAAACAGGCATACCCCCCAAACAAAACTGGAATCCCGGTCTGAGACCAGGTAATATGCGTCAGAGGGAAAATCCCTTCAGGTGACCCACTACTATTGCACGGAGAATTATTGGCCCATGGACGAACGAGAACAGTTAGAGGCGCTGCAGGAAAGAATCTGTCAATTGGAAGGGGAACTGCTCGATTGCCGAAGTCTTGAGCGGGCACTGAGTGAAAGCGAACAGCGCTGGAAAAAACTGGTGGAAAATTCCTTGACCGGCATTTATGTGGACCAGGGCGGCAGGATTATTTTCGCCAATGAGAGGTTTGCCCGCATCTACGGATATTCGCGGGAAGAGCTCATTGGCATTGAAAGCCATAGACTGGTGCATCCGGAGGACAGGGCTTTCACCGACGAGATGAGAGCCAAACGGTTGAGGGGAGAGAAGCCGCTGTCCGAATATGATGCCAGGGGTATTACCAAGGAAGGCAAGACCATCTGGGTGCGAAGGATGAATACCGACATAGAATATCGGGGAACACCTTCGATATTGGGGAATCTGATTGACATCACCGAAGAGAAGCGCTTCGAGGAAGAACTCGAGGAGGCCAATGCCGAGCTGCGCGAGTTCATGGATGTTGTGTCGCACGATTTGAAAACCCCGCTCATTGCCATACGCGGATTTGTGCTGCGGCTCCTGCGCAACCATGCGGGTGAGGCGAATAATCAGGTCACGGAGTACCTGAGGCGCATCGAATCGAGCGCTGAGCGGATGGACTCACTCATTTCGGATCTGCGCGCGTTTCTGACAAGCGGCCATGTCCGGTACCACTTTCAGCAAGTAGCCTCCCGGGAAATCATCGAGGGCGTCGTCAACGACCTCGAGGCAGCGCTGAAAGCCAGAAAGATAGGATTATCGCTGGCGGATAACCTGCCCTCAATCTACTGCGATCCCGAAAAGATGCAGCACGTTTTTCAAAACCTCATCGAGAACGCCGTGAAGTATCTGGGCGACACGCCAAACCCCAGAATTGAGATCGGCTACGAGGATCGAGGAGATATGCATCAATTTTCGGTGTTCGACAACGGCATGGGGATCGATCCCCGGAATCACAAACGCATCTTTAAGAAGTTTCAACGTCTCAAGGAAGCCAGGGATGAACAGGGAAGCGGTCTGGGCCTGGCCATCGTAGAGCGGATCGTGCAGCGGCACGGCGGAAAGGTTTGGGTGGAGTCGGAACGGGGCAAAGGTGCAACCTTTGTGTTCGTTTTACCCAAGTGCAGGGAAACCGCCCAAAAGTGTCAAGGGGGAGACTGATGATCATTTCCGAAGTCTATTATTTTGCAGCGGATGCAGGGCTCAAGGTGGCCGCCACACAAAATCTCTTTTACATCGGCTCGATTTCCGATTAAATATCGGCCGACGGGTTGCCCCGTGACAGCAATCGTCAACGCTTGAATCCAATCCCATCCAACGAGGTCTGAGATGCCGTGATGAAGCACTTTCGCCTGACCGTTTACCGAACCGCTTGCCTGTTTTTGCTGTTGACCGTAATGATCGGTTGTTCCACGGGTCGGGTCGACCGAGAAAAGTCACCCGCTGCCTCGACGACTGCCGCGTCGACCAGGGCCTGTTCTCCTCTGCCGGATGAGGTCCGCCCCAGCCAATCCGATTATTCAACAAATCTGGCGGGCTATATCCCACCGCCCAACCACATGGTATTCTGCGGGGAACAAGTGCCTCTGCATGTGCAGGAAGTATGGGAACGTTTTGACAGGGAATTCACCATTGTGGTCTACAACAATGCCCAGATGTATCTGTGGTTGAAGCGCATGCAGCGCGATTTTCCGTGGATAGAAAAGCGCCTGCACAAGCTTTCTCTCCCCGACGACCTGAAGTATTTTATCGTTCAAGAAACGGACCTGTTGCCACGGGTGTGGCTGGCCAAAATAGGGACCGTGCGCTCGACAGGATTGAACTCACCACCTACCGGCTACAGTCAGAGCGATTACGAGCGGGCGCTGGACCAGCTCCTGTTCAAATTGAAGGCCCTGCGCAGCCAGCTCCCCAGCTGGACTCTGGCGATCGCTGCCTACCATTGCGGAGAAAAGCGCATCCAGGATGCCGTCAATGCCCAGAAAACCAATGACTTTTATCACCTCCAGCTGCCCCTCGGCACTGAAACCAGCGTCTTTCGCGTCTTTGCCATAAAAGAAGCTCTGCAAAACGCGCAACAATATGGCTACATCCTGCCGACCAATGCGCGCTATTGAGGAAATCTTCTTCCCCGCAGCCTGGTGAGTTCACGGGCCTCCCTTCAGGTGTCGATCACCCCCCGGGAAGCTGTCAGTTCGTGCTCCCTCCGTCTCTTGCCGCATCCAGGACGCGCCTCACCATGCAGGCTATTTTTTCCAGGTTGATGGGCTTTTCCAGATATTCATGGATGCCCATCGCCTGCGCTTTGGTCTGATCGATCTGCTCGCTGAAACCGCTGCACAGGATAATGCGGATATCCGGTCGGATTTTAAGCAGCTCTGCAGACAGTACATCCCCGGTCATGCCGGGCATGGTCATGTCCGAGATGACCAGGTCATATGCAGCCGGGCTTGACTTGAACCTCTGCAAGGCCTGCAACGGATCGGTTTCGGTTTCAACCCGGTAACCCAGCCGCGTGAGCAGCAGTTCGCCCAGCCTGGCCAGCGACTCTTCATCATCCACAAACAGGATCTTCTCATTCCCCCCTGGAATCGTCTTCTTCTCCTGCACCTCCTCCACAGCGGCATTTTTCGCTGCCGGCAGCAGGACGGTGACGACGGTTCCCCGGTGCAGTTCGCTGTCAACAACGATGGCTCCCCCGCCCGACCTGACAATCCCGTGGACCACGGCCAGTCCCATGCCGGTTCCTTTGCCTATCTCCTTGGTAGTGAAATAGGGCTCGAATATCCTATCCAAATGCGCAGGATCGATTCCGCAGCCGGTATCGGCAACACTCAGCCTGACGTAGATACCGGCGTACAGATCCGCATGTTTGGAGGCTTCTTCATGATCGAGCTCCACATTTTCCAGCTGAATCGTCAGCACACCCCCTGCTTCGCCCATGGCATGGGCGGCATTGGTGCAGAGATTGACCAGCAGCTGATGGATCTGCGTAGAATCCGCCAGTACCGCGTGCGCCTTGTCCTGGATGACTGCTTTGATGTCGATGGTCTTGGGGATGGAGGCGCGCATGAGCTGCAGGGATTCTTGGATGACGGGAGCGAGCCTGATGGGCTTTGTTTTCGTCTCTACCTTACGACTAAAATTGAGAAGCTGTTTGACCACATCTTTGGCACGCAGGCCGGCTGTTTTGATCTCAGTGAGATTCCGTCGCAGCGGGTTCCCCTCGGGGAGATCACTCATGCCCAATTCAGCATTGCCGATGATCACGCCCAAAACGTTATTGAATTCATGCGCAACCCCTCCCGCAAGGGTCCCGATCGCCTGCATTTTGTGCGCATGCCGCAGCTCGGCTTCCATCTGATACCTTTCGGTGACATCTCGGAAAATAAGAACCACCCCGATCACCTGACCCAGGCGGTCACGAATCGGCGAGCCGCTGTCTGCGATGACATACTCTTTTCCGTTCCTGGAGATCAGCACCGTATCATTGGCAAGCCCGACAATGCCGCCGCTCTCCAGAACCTTCCACGCAGGGTCCTCACAGCGCTCGCGAGTCTTCTGGTTGACGATGTGGAAAACCTCACTGAGGGGACGACCGAGAGCGTCCTGCTGCAGCCAGCCGGTCAGCTCTTCGGCAACCTTGTTCAACAGGGTCACCCTGCCGTCCACATCCGTCGTGATAACGCCGTCGCCAATGGATGCCAGGGTCACCCGTAAATACTCCTTCTGACTTTCCAGTTGCTTTTCCATCCTGACCCGTTGCGAAATATCACTAAAAATGCAGGCAAAATAACTCCTTTTGGGGCTGTAGGCGATCACCCGGTAGCAGCGCTCGGAATTCTGCAAGTGATGTTCGAAGCCAATGGCGTTGCCAAGCAGAGCGACCTCGCCGAATCTTTCAATCCAGCCGGACTCCCACAACCCACCGGCGGAAAATACTTCCCCGGCCCTCCGGCCGATGATTGCTGCGTCACGCACTCCGGCGGCTTCAGCAAAAGCCTGGTTGCACTCCAGGATGACGTAGTCGGTCGGATTTCCATCCGGGTCCGTAACGATTTGCTGGTAAGCGAAGCCCTCCGGCAAATGGGTGAATAATTCTCTGTACTTTTTCTCATTTTCCTCTGCCCGCTGCAAAGCCTTGCCACGTTCGGCAATTTCGCGGGAAAGCTCGTCATTGGCTGATTTCAGCTGCAATGTTCTTTGCTCCACCTTGTCTTCCAGGAGGTCCCGTTCCCGCCGCAGGTCAAGGGACAGCCGGTTGAACGCCGCCGTCAGATCCTTCAGTTCCTTGCCGTGGGGCATGGCCACCTGTTCGCCGAGACGCTCAGGCTGGGACATGATTGCATCCACCTGGCCCTGAATCGATTGCAGAGGACGTAGCACCAGAGCACGGCTGGCAACCCAGTTGATGATGTACAGCCCAATGAGCACCGCACAGAGCCAGAGGGATAGCGTCAGGGAAAAACGATTTGCTTCGGCATAGGCTGAGGCAAGCGGAATACGTATGGAGATGGCGGAAACCACGTCTCCCGTGTTGCGGTTGAAACTGCGCTCCGCCCCATATTGCTTGACCAGATCGGCAGGGGCATTTTCCGGCCTGCTATGGCACCTCAGGCAGGATTCCTCCATCACCTCGCCGCGTCTCAGAACTACAAAATAGGGCTCTCCGTTAATCAGGCGAATGTCCGACCGGAAGTCAATATTCGCGTTTCGATTGATTTCCTTGATGAACTCGATTTCCATGGGATCCGCTTCATTCTCGGGACTGCGCGCATCGATCGCACATTCCTTATAATAATAATCCCGCCGGGATAACTCCATGTAATATTTCTGTATCTCGCGCACCGCGTAGGTCGAGGACATCCACACCGGATCGAAGTAACTGGCCGGCATGATTTCGTCGGTGATGTCAAACAGATTGGGCTTCAATTTGTGAGAAAAGTAGGTATGAATGGCCAGGTTTCTGTCTAGAAGCGTCTCGGCTTTGGCTTCGGCTTCCCACAGCGCCTCTTTACGCATCTGATAATTGACCAGAGCAACGATGACGCAGCCGGCCGCCACAAAAAAGGCGGCCGTAACGAGAAAGAGTCGGGCATTGATTGTCTTGAACATCATCATTTCCTTCAATCAGTTTCATGAGGCACGCGGCGGCTCCTGTCTGAGATGCCGCCCGACGGTCGATGCGACCGCTGTATCCGGAGCAGAGAAGTGTTTTCCCTGAAAGATAAATAGCCAAGCGGTCCTTCTGCGATGGCCAGTTCGCACAAGGCTCATGGATCGGCAATCGGAACAAGCATCATACACACAGTCACTGATCACCACTCATTGTGGCGTCCTGATCTTCTCAGTGCGCCGACTGTCAAAGGGTTGCAATGATAGCCGAGAAAGGGACACGAGCGACAAGGGAGTCGATGATAAGAAATTTCAAGTTCTCTGTCAACGAATGCACGAATGCACGAGTTCGCTCGGCACAACACCGGTGCCGGCAATTCTCATTTATACTGCTGATCCTTTTTCGCAGGGTGGAGGCGCGTTTTTGTGCGCCGCAACCCACCCTGGGATTGGTTGACACGGTGGGTTACGCTTTTGATTCACCCACTCTACGTTCAGCTGCGAGCTCCATAATGAGAATTGCCGGCACCGGTGATGTTTCGGTGGGAGAATAAAGCGGAATTGAGTATACTAATAATTTGATTTTCGATGAGATTGGCAGGCCGCTTTTTGGGCCGCCCGGAAGGTCCCGGAATGGGATTCCCGACAACAGTCTTCGGCAAGGTGCCGCAAGTACTCCATCCACCGCCGTTGATGCGGGTTTGCTGCGGCGTGCAAGCGCCGATTAAAAGAGGCATAAGTGCAGGAACAAGCAAGACTACGCAACAGACTGATGGCCCACTATGAAACGTTGACTCCGCTGCAGCAGGCTTTGTTGCAGATGTCTTCGGTGATCTATGAAAGGAGCAGCATCAGCAATATATACAACTGCCTGCGGGGCTCCGGACTGGTTTTTGCGAACGAGCCTATAACCTCTGTGGCGTCGCTCAAACCTCATTTGGATCAGCTGAAACGGCTGAAACTGCTGGATAAGCAACTGAGGTGCCATGACGCCATCCTGGAAGTGGTCACCCGGCGGACGCTTGAGCAGAAACCACTGATTGAGATGAAACTCCTCCTGGCCCTCGTGGCAGACCCCACAGCCTGGCTGGACAGTCAAACGCAAGAACTGATTTGCGTTTCCTGCCAGGGATCATTCAGCGGGCAGGCATTGCGGACCTCGACAGGCTCTCTCTGCACGATGTGTGTCTTGTCGATCTTGAAAAGAGCCGCTCTGAAGGAAGATCTTAACACCTGGTCGGGCGCCCGATTACACCAGGCTCTGTCACCGGAAGCGGATATCTATGCCCGGCTGACGGTCATCTGGCGATTTCCCGAAGTGTTGCAGCGCAGTGAGCGCGAGAATCCCTCACAGGCCGAAGATATGCTGGCATCCCTGGTGCGCCAATTGGGGTTTGAGGACAACACTCCCATTGCCCCGGCGGTGCGCCGAATAGCAGTCGATACCGCCGGCCAGCTGGGCTCTAAAATTCTGCCCGTACTGCTGGCAATGTGGCGCAAAGAACCATGGCCGTTTTATGCCAATGTAGTCCTGACGGCCGGCACCATCGCGCCCGACAACAAAGAGGTTCAAGCGCTCCTGAAAAGTGCCGCGCAAGACTCCAATCCCGAAGTACGCAAGCGCGTGGCGGCGGCCATCGCAGAGCATGGATCGGGATGGTCCAAAGGGTTGCTGCAAAAATTTCTGCATGATCGCGATGCGGGTGTGCGTGAGTATGTGAAGATCATGAAAGCGGGATTCAAGCCGACCAGGCGGTTCCACGTGAGAACCGGTGGAGCGTCGGCATTCAACCGCTACCATGCGATGGTCAAAGCGGTGCGAAAAGAGCTCCCCGTGCGCCTCGACCTGTATTACCTTCCCTCCTATTACCGCGATCGCGTCGTACGCGAATTGCGCATGGGCATTTACACGCACGATGAAAATCTCGCTCAACGCTGCCGCAACCTGCTCCTTTCCGAGTGTACAAGCGGCGTTTCCGCCCAATGCGATCCCTTGACCCAGGTGGTGATGAATCCTTTCGACATCGGCTGGTTCCGCACACTTCCCCTGAATCTGCAGTGCCTGGCCTTGAGCGGCATATTTTACAATACCGTGATTACCCTTGCACCGGATGACGAGCCACTCGAATATGCTCTCAACCCAAGCTTTTTGTCGGGGCTGTCCCATACGCAAATGGGCTCTCTTCTCCCCGGCTTGATTTCGCGCCTGCTGCTGGGAGGACGTATTGCCACGGCACGAGAATTACTCTTGCAGTTCGGCTCGACGGTTTGCCCGGCAGGTATCGGCCTGTGGGGATGGTTGCGGTTTGTTGAAGGCAAGAATAACCAGGCCGTCACGGCCTTCGAAGATGATCTTAAGCTCTGGCGCAAGATCAACAGGAAGCGAAGCGGTTATTTCCCGGGGCTGCCGGGAATCTTCTATGCCCTGTCTCTGCTCACACGTGCCGATGCATCCGTGTGGGAGGACATCGGTGCAATCGCTTCCAGGGCGCTTTCCGCCGATTCCGGCGATGGCTTCTTAAGCTCCGTCTTCACGTCACTCAAGGCCATTGTTTTGGCCGAAAATTGTGAAGTGGAATCCGCCCGTACATTGATCGCTCAAAACCAGGAACAATCCGGTTTGTCCGTCTTTTTCACAGCCCTTGCCCACTACTGGCTGGATGGGAGTCTCACTCAGGAAATGATCGACACCCTCAGCGGCGTTTTCGTCCGATCCCGGGAAATTGGATTGAACTGGCTGGCCATGGAAAGCGCCGAATTGTTGTGCCGGACGGAACAGCGCACGCCTATCCGCGAAAAATACCTGCACACCGTCCAGGAGGAAACCGGCATGGGCTCCTTTTTGTCGGCCCTTCAGGTTGAAGAGGGCTGGCGACGCTGTCTGCGCGCGCTGCATAAGGTGGCGCAGACTGCCGACAAGACGGCCGATGGGCAACGCGACAGGCGTTTGATCTGGCTCCTGGGTTTTCGAGAGTCATCGGTGACACTGCAGGCCAAGGAGCAAAAGATCTCTGCCAGGGGTACCTGGACCAAGGGCCGCACACTGCACATTTCCAGAATAATCAACGTGCAGGAGCTCGCTTGCGTCAGTGAACAGGACAAGGCTGTGTTTGCGGCTATCGAACAGAGCTCGCCCTATTACCATCGCGACTGTATACTCAATATTCAAAAAGCCCTTCCTGCGCTCATCGGACATCCACTGGTGTTTCTAGAGGAAAACCCATCGATTTCCGTTGAAATCGTGCGCGGTGAGCCGGAGATCCTGGTGACCCGCGCCGATGCAGAGCTGCGCATCACCATGTCTCCCCCTGTGAGCAACGAGAAAGTCCTGCTGGTTCGAGAAACACCAACGCGATTCAAGGTGATCGAGATTTCTGAAGCACATCGGCGCATTGCTCAATTGCTGAGCCGGGAAGGACTGATGGTCCCGGCGACAGCCGAGCAGGAAGTATCGCAAACGATTGCCAACATCTCCTCACTGGTGACGGTCCATTCCGACATCGGCGGGGCATCGGGCGACATGGAGCAGGTTGCGGCCGTTTCCACTCCGCACGTGCATCTGATGCCGGCAGGTTTGGGATTCAGGGTCGAAATGTTCGTGAAGCCTTTTGCCGATGGCGGCCCCTATCTTAAACCGGGCATTGGAGCGGATAATCTGATTGCCGATGTCGGCGGTAAGCGCATGCAGGCAACGCGCGACCTTGAGCTGGAGAAGACCAGGGCCGGTGCTGTTGAGGCCGATTCTTCCGTGCTGGCGGGGTATGCCGATGGCGAACGGTGCTGGTTGATCGAGGATACGGAAACCTGCCTGCAGGTGCTGCTCGATTTGAAGTCCCTGCAGGAAAAAGGTGAGGTAGTGGTCGAATGGCCCGAAGGCGAGAAGTTGAGGGTCTCCGCTGAAGCCTCTTTTTCCCAGTTGCGCATGCAGATTCAGAGTAAGATGGATTGGTTTGAGGTGAGCGGCCAGCTGCGAGTGGATGACAACCTGGTCCTGGATATGAAACAGTTGCTGGACCTGGTCCGTGCCACGGGCAGTCGCTTTATTCCTCTGGGTGAGGGGCAATTCCTTGCGCTTACCCAGGAATTACGCAGGCGCCTGGAAGAGCTGGAGGCCTATTCGGAAAAACACGGCAAGGCCATAGGGCTGCACCCTCTGGCCGCCCTCGCCATCGAGGATTTCACGGCAAAGTTGCCGCACCTGGAAACGGATTCAGCCTGGCAAGCAAGGCTGGATCGTATTCGCTCGGCGCAGGAGATCACCCCGCTGCTCCCCTCCACCTTCAAAGGCAAGTTGCGCGACTACCAGGTGGAAGGTTATCAGTGGCTGGCGCGGCTCATGCACATGGGGGTCGGAGCCTGCCTGGCGGACGACATGGGGCTCGGTAAAACGATTCAGGCGCTCGCCATCATTCTCGAGCGTGCTCCCCGGGGACCCAGCCTGGTGGTTGCTCCCACATCGGTATGCATGAACTGGGTGACCGAAGCCCATCGCTTCGCTCCAACCCTCAGGGTGCATCAATTGGGAGTCAACAGCCGGGAGGATTTGCTCAGACGTCTCGCCGCCTATGACCTGCTGGTGACCAGCTATGGGCTCCTGCACCAGGAAGTCGAGCTTCTCTCCTCCATCGACTGGAACGTCATTGTGCTCGATGAGGCGCAGGCCATAAAGAACATTGCCACCAAGCGATCTCAAGCCGCCATGAGCCTCAAGGGCGGTTTCAAAATCATCACCACCGGAACTCCCATCGAAAATCATTTGAGCGAATTATGGACCCTGTTTAACTTTATTAACCGGGGCCTGCTGGGCTCCTTCAAGAAATTCAACGAACGGTTCGCCATACCCATCGAACGGTACAATGATCAAAACGCCAGGAAGCGGCTCAAGAAGCTCATTCAGCCGTTCATTTTGAGGCGCACCAAGAGCCAGGTTCTGGAAGAGTTGCCGCCCCGCACCGACGTCCTGCTGCGGGTCCAGATGAGCCCTGAAGAAGCGGCCTTCTATGAAGCACTGCGCAGGAGTTCCGTGGAACGACTGAGTGCCGATGCCACACCGTTAAACCAGAAACATATCAAGATACTCGCTGAAATCACGCGGCTGCGGCAGGCGGCCTGCAATCCCCGCCTGGTTCTCCCCGACAGCGGCGTGCCCAGCGCAAAGCTTGAACTGTTTGGCGAAATCATCTCGGAGCTTCTGGAAAATCAGCACAAGGCCCTGGTTTTCAGCCAGTTTGTGGGCCACCTCAGTCTGCTTCGGGAATATCTTGACAATCAGCACATCGACTATCGCTACCTGGACGGCAGTACCCCACCGGCCGAGCGCAAAAAAGAAGTGGACGCCTTTCAAGCCGGCCGCGGTGATCTGTTTCTGATCAGCCTGAAAGCCGGCGGCATGGGGCTGAACCTCACCGCCGCCGATTACGTGATTCATATGGATCCCTGGTGGAATCCGGCGGTGGAAGATCAGGCATCGGATCGCACTCACCGCATCGGCCAGCTGCGCCCTGTAACGGTTTATCGGGTGGTGACGGAAGGCACCATCGAAGAAAAGATCCTCGAGCTCCATCAGGACAAACGCGATCTGGCGGGAAGTCTGCTCGAAGGCACCGACATCAGTGCAAAAATAACCGCCGAAGAGCTCTTGCGGCTGATCCAGGAGCCGTAGCAACACGGCCGCAGCGAAGGAAACTCGAACAACTCGGATTCTTGTGTGATGCGCTCAATCGGAGAGAGGCCCCTGCCCTCTCTCCCCGTTGAACGTCAATTCCCGCCGCCTGCCTTAGAACGGCCACCCCAGAAGACCCCCTTCGATGAACCAGACCCTGTCGTATCCCGCTGCATTCAGAATGCGCTGGGCCTCGTAGCCGCGCATGCTCACCTTGCAAAACGACAGAATGTCTTTATCCCGGGGAAGCTCATCGATTCTTTCCCGAAGTGCTCCAAGGGGAATATGCACCACACGCTCATCGGGGAAACGCATGGCCCGGTATTCATCGGGGGTTCGCACATCCAGAAGCACAATATCATCACCTGCATCCAGGCGCTGCTTGGCCTGCAGCGGCGAAATCCCCCGGGCAAAGCCGTTCATCTTGTTGAGGAGCAAATGAGCCGTGGTCGCGATGGGATCAATGGGCGGTGAATAAGGCGGAGCATAACCCAGATCAAGATTGCCGAGCTGATCCAGCGTTGCACCGAAAAAGATGGCCGTAGCGGCGACGTCCAGCCGCTTGCTCCCATCCCCCATGCCGACCACCTGGAGGCCAAGCAGCTTGCGATAGCGTCTGGATGCAACCATCTTGATGAACAACACCCTGCTGGCGGGCAGGTAGTGCGGCAAGTCAGGGCCTGCCCAAATGGCTGTCTCCACATCCAGGTTGAGCTCTTTGGCTAGCTTTTCCGTGATGCCGGTACGCCCGGCGGTGTAGTCGAAGACCTTGCAAATGCCGGTGCCTGTGACACCCTGGAAGGGCGAGGTGAGGCCCGCGATGTGGTTGGCTATGACCCGCCCGTGTTTATTGGCGGTAGAGCCCAGCGGCACGTACAGGGGAGCTCCTGTTATCGGGTGAACATACTGGTTCACCACGCAGTCGCCGCCGGCATAAATATGCGGATCGCTGGTCTGGCAGTAACCGTTTATCACAATGCCGCCCCTGGGACTGCAAAGCAGCCCTGCTTCGCGCGCCAACTCATCGTTCGGGCGAACACCGACCGCCACTATGGCCAGATCGGCAGGGATCGTCTGCTTATCCGTTTCGACCGCCGCGACTTTGCCGTTACCCTGCAGCGAGATCACCCTCTGCTCCAAGGCCAGATTCACTCCCTTGGAGCGCATGTGCTTTTGCACCAGCATGGCCATCTCTTTATCCAGAAATTGCGGCATGATCTGGTCGAACATCTCCACCACGGTAACATCGAGCCCCTTGTGCTTGAGCGCCTCCGCCATTTCCATCCCGATATAGCCGGCTCCTATGAGGACCGCCCTTTTGAGGTTCTTTTGCTCGATGGCCTCCACCAGGCTGGAAGCATCCTCCAGTTCCCGCACATACCAGATATTTTCCAGATCCATGCCCGGAATGGGCGGCTTGAGGGGACGTCCCCCCGTAGCGATGACCAGTTTGTCGTAGGCCAGGTCTTCTTCTGACCCCCCGTCCAGATGGCGCACACGCACCTTTTTGCGCTTACTGTCAATGTGCACCGCTTCGGTGCGGGTCCACACGCGAAAACCCTTGGCCTTCTCGAAGAAAACCGGAGTTCGAGGAATGCCCACGGGAGTCTCCGTGAGCATTTCTACATCCGGGAAGATCCCTTCCACGTAGTAGGGAAGTCCGCAGGCTCCGTAAGATACCACTCCGCCCCTTTCAATCATTGTCACATCGGCATCGGGCAGCAGGCGCTTCAATCGCGAAGCCGTTTTAGGTCCGCAAGCAACACCGCCAATCACCACTACCCGCAAGGAAATCGCCATGAAATTCTCCTTTCAATTCATTCTTCCAGCAGTACCCACGTTAGCTCCGTTTGCAGCGCTTCTTTGAAAAGGTGCACGCAGGTCGAATCACCCCTTGACGTAATCGGGCAACATCGACCTAAACACACGTTATGCATTTGAATAGCAATTTCGGTTGATACCACAACGCGGTGTGAACATCAATGCCATACCACCAGTGCAATTACAGGCGGGGATATGGGGTGGGGGTTGCTGCGCAGTACTTCCAATGAGGTCGCCGGCCGTCTCCCGGGGCAGGTTTAACAGGCTGCTTGTCTGCGCGCTTGGTTAAGCCGTATGAAGTAGGCAGGGGCCGCCGGCAAACGGGACCCCTGCCTCGCAGCATGTGGCGCAACCATGGCGATCAGGTGAGCAAAAATTCGTGAACCAGGCGCTCCCATTTTACGTTGGGGAGATTCCCATAGATGTCGTCGACAATCTCACCACCCGTTGCGGCCATGGACATACCGTAGGTTTCCATCACAATGTCATCCAGCCTCTTGGCCTCATCTCCCAGCCAAACAGTGGCCTCCCTTTCAAACAGCAGGTTTTTCAGGTTCGGTCTGAGGCGCTTGGGCTCCACCACCAGCAGCCAGCCACTCCCGTAGGGATCGTTTTTGGCCGTCTCCGGCTGATTCAATACCCTGTGGTTGGCCGCCACCACCACGCCGTTCAACGGGGCAAGCATCTCAGCGGTTTTGTGTTCCCGTTCGATGGACCACCCCACTTCGGTCTGCTCGACATGCGATCCAAGCTTCGGCAAACGCACTGCGTCGGGAGAACCCAGCAGCTTCAGGGTAAAATCATCGGCGCCGATGCGCACAAACCCTCCGTGCTCGACTCTCGCCCAACTGTGCCCGCGATGGTAATGATAGCCGTCCGCCATTTTAAAACCTGCAATGTTCCTGATGGAGGGCGCTGCGGGAGCTGCATTCAAATCGTTTTCGTCGAGAGACTGATCGAATTCGCATACGTCGCAGCGATACGCATTCGAGCACAACCGATGTTCGACCCTGCCCGTCAGCATATGGCGACATTCGCGCTGCGCATAGGGCCGCTCTCTCATGGCTTCACGCCAGCTGATGACTTTTGCCGAGTCCTTCTTGACGGCTCGCGACATGGCCTTATCAAAGGGACAGCTGAGACAATCGTAGGCATTGTCGCACAATTTGAAATTCACCACACCGGCCTTCATCCATATGCACTGGTTTTCCCCGTTGAGCTCCATTTTATTCACAGGATTTGATCTTTTCGTTTTCATTGTGGCCTCCTTTGGGCTTTTTTCCCTTGTTTATCAAGTTGTAGTCTAAGATAATCAAAAGGTGTGCCAACCTTTGAATTTGGCCGAGGCGGCTGCCTAAAAGGCTTTTCAGGGATTGGCTTTTTATCGCTTTTAGCTATTAAATACAATTACTTATACGTTTTATTGGAAACCTTTTCAAAATAACAAGCCGGTCGGAAGTCGGGAGCACACTCGTTTCACGCGGCCTGATCCTATGGAATAGGATTGTTGACTTTTTAGCCGACGAATTGCCCGGTTTTCTCAAAAGCCGCATGGTTGGTGCCCAGGAGTCGCTGTCTAAATTTTCGACTGGCTATCTAATTTTTCAACACCTACCGTTGACCGACTCATTCTGGGGATCGGGAAAGGAAATGGGGTGAAGCATTCGAAGCAATTGATGAACATTGCCGTTATTGGTGGCGGCAAGCGTTGCAAGGCCTTTCTGGAAATGCTGGATGCCAAGCGTTTTCCACGTCTGCAGGCGCAAATTGTCGCGGTAGCGGACATCAACGATACCGCGGCAGGGATTCAGTTGGCACGCCAGAAGGGTATCTTCACCACGAGAGATTACCATGATTTTTTCGCCATAAAGGATCTTGACCTGGTAATCGAGCTCACCGGCAACGAAGTGCTGCTGGAGGATTTCCTGAAGCGTAAACCCGCTCGGTTGAAAGTCTTGGAATCGGCAATATCCAGATTGTTCAGCGATATAGTTCGATTTCGCGAAGAATATCTGCTGGAAAAGCGCCAGCTGGAAATGGTGCAAGGCATCGTTGACAGCATTTTTTCGAGTATCCAGGATCGAGTTCTCATCATGCAGCCGGATCTGAGGATACTCGATGCCAACCAGGCCCTGCTGGATTCGGTCGGTATGACCAAGGACGAGATCATAGGCAAATATTGTTATCAAGTGAGCCACCAGGCCACCGGTCCCTGCAGTGAACGTGGGGACATCTGTCCCCTGGCGGAAAGCATCGAAACCGGAGGCATGGCGCATGCCATCCATGAACACTTCGACCGCAACAGTCAAATGTGGTATTGTGAAGTGACCACGATGCCCCTCAAGAACAGTCAAGGCAAAGTAGATCTGGTTCTGGAAATTTTGCGAGACATCACCGATGAGCTTGAAAACAGAGTAGAGCAAAAAACCCGCAGCCTGACCATGAACCTCACTCGCCTGATCCATGAAGACAAGATGATTGCCCTGGGGAAACTGGTCGCCAGTTCCGTACACGAAATCAACAATCCCCTTTCAGGGATACACGCGCTAGCACGGTTGGTGCACCGGGGTCTGGAAGAAGAACCGCTCACCCCCGAAAACCTTGCTCAATACAAATACTACCTGCAGCTCATCGATACGGAATCGGCTCGTTGCAGCCACATTGTCAGCAATCTGCTGTCGTTTTCCAGACAGCAGAAGATGGAGCGAAAACCGTTCCAGATCAACGAAATCATCCACAAGGTGGTGTCTCTGTTCGGCCATAAAATGGAATTACAGGAAGTCAAACTGCACCTCGATTTGGAGGATGATTTGCCCGAGATGGTGGGTGATCCCAGTCAGATCCAGCAATGCATCGTCAATCTTTTTTTCAACGCCATGGAATCCATGCCGAACGGAGGCGATATTGCTGTGAGGACCCGCTGGGAGGACCGCAAGAACCTGATACGGCTGGAGGTGGAGGATTCCGGAGTGGGCATTCCGGAGGAAATGCTGTCACAAATTTTCGAGCCTTTTTTCTCCACCAAGAACCAGGACAAGGGCGTCGGACTGGGACTGTCCGTCGTCTATGGGATCATCAAAGAGCATCACGGGTCCATCTATGTGAAGAGCGAAGTCGGCAAGGGCTCCAATTTTATCGTTCGCTTTTTCCCAATTCCCGAAGACGCGACCTGTGAATGAAGCTGCCGCAAACGGTCGGGGCATGCATGCAAACAGGCAAAGGAGGACACATCCGTCATGATGGGACGTATCAAGATCCTGGTCGTTGATGATGAGTTGATTGTACGGGAATCGCTCATCGGCTGGCTTAGGAAGTCGGGTTATGAGGTTCAGGGCGCCGAGGGGGGGCGGCAGGCACTGGAAATGCTCAAGACCAAAGAATACGATCTCATCTTTCTCGATATCAAAATGCCCGATATTGGTGGACTGGAGGTCCTCGATCGTGTGAAAGCCGACTATCCTTACAGTATGGCCGTGATGATTACCGCCTATGCCTCCGTCGAAACCGCTGTAGAAGCCATGAAACGGGGAGCCAACGATTATCTCATGAAGCCCTTCGAGCCGGAGCAATTGACGCTGCTGGTAGAAAAATTGCTGCAACAAAAGAAGCTCATTGATGAAAACATATTGCTGCGGGAACACGTTGCCACCAGGATGCGCTATGAGAACCTGGTGGGCTCATCCGAGTGTATGCAGCAGCTCTTTTCCCTGATCGAGGAGGTTGCCAAGGTGGACTCTCCCGTACTCTTGCGAGGAGAGACGGGCACGGGCAAGGAGTTGGTGGCAAAGGCCATCCATGCCAAGAGCGAGCGTCGCTACGGTCCCTTCATCCCCATCAATTGCGGCGCATTTACCGAATCATTGCTGGAGAGTGAATTATTCGGGCATGAAACCGGCGCATTCACGGGAGCCACACGGGCCAAAAAAGGCCGTCTGGAAATGGCTGAAGGAGGGACTCTGTTCCTGGATGAAATCGGAGAAATCCCTCTGAAAATGCAGGTGGACCTGCTGCGCGTACTGGAGGAGAAGAAATTTCATCGAGTCGGGGGCGCCAAAGACATAGCGGTGGATTTCCGACTGGTGTGCGCCACTCATCGGAACCTGCCCAGGGAAATCGAGCAGGGGACCTTTCGCAAGGATTTTTACTTTCGTCTCAATGTCATCGAAATAGAAGTCCCTCCCCTGCGCCGCCGACTGGACGACATTCCCGCCCTGGCACATCATTTTCTCGACCGTTTTCGGCGTGAAACCAACAAGCCCGTTATGGGGATTCAGCAGAAGGCACTCGATTTGCTGCAGTCCTATGACTGGCCGGGCAACGTGCGTGAACTGGAAAACGCACTGGAACGTGCTGTCGTGCTGTCCAAGGGGCGTCATCTGAGCAGGGACGACTTCGCCTTTATCTTCCGCTCCGGCACCACCGACCTCTCCTTCCCGAACTCCCTCAAGGAAATGGAAAAAAAACACATCGAGCGCATCCTGGCCATGTGCGATGGGAATATTTCCAAAGCAGCCGGTCTGCTCGAGGTTAACAGGACCACCCTGCATAACAAGATCAAGAAGTATCGTCTGAAACCGTCGGACACGGCTTCGTAACAGCGGTCAGCCAAAGATTGGACGAGTGGGACCCATGACCAAAGTCAAGCCTTCGACCCTGCGCCTGGGCATTGTGGAAATGGGCAGGCTGGGAGAAATCGCACTGCGGGTGGTGGCAGCCAACCTCCAGGCAGTCCTGGGAATAGAGGTCGACTTCCTGGGTCCACACGAAGTTCCAGAGAATGCCTACCAGGCTCACCGGCAGCAGTTCGACGCCGGTCTCATTCTCAAACACCTGAGCGGGTGTGCGTTTCCCAAATATCCCAGAATTCTTGCGCTGACCAACCTTGACCTGTGTATTCCGATTCTCACCTACGTCTTCGGTGAAGCCGAAATGGGGGGTAGAGCCGCAGTGGTTTCCGGTTTCCGCCTGCGGCACAATGAGGACGGTACGGCAGTTTCCATTGACCGCTACTATGAGCGACTGGCCAAGGTTGCCCTGCACGAGGTCGCGCATACGTTGTCGCTGTACCACTGCGAGGAATCCCTCTGTTTGATGCATTTCAGCTCCAAGGTCGGCCAGCTTGACAAATTGCACATCCTCTTTTGTGAGCGCTGTGCATTCATGCTGCAAACCAGTCTGCGCAACCTCGCCGAAGAATTTGCCTCACGTCATCGAAAAAAACCTGTGAAATCAGATAAACAGAAAGCTCGCGAAGCCCGCCCCGGACCATCCCTGCGGTCATGACGAGCCGGCGGCAATTTCCCAGCGGTCATGCGCCGTTTACGCCTTGAGCAATGCGGTCGCCAATCTCCCGGTCGATCTTGCGCCAGTATTCGCAGGCACGCTGCAGCACGGGCCCGGACACGCCTTTCTTGAGGTGGCCGACCACATTGGACACCAGCCGATCACGCTGCTCTGCGTCCATGACCTTGCGCACCAGGGTACCGGCCTGGCCCCAGTCGTCGTCATCCTTGCGCAGGGTATATGCGGCACGGATAAATTCCCCGCTGGCCTGCCACACCTCTACCTGCGGATAGCGCTTGGCATCGGCCTGCGGGCCTCCCTTGGAATTTGGTGCATACACCGGGTCGGATACGTTCTCGACGCGCATGGCGCCGTCCTTACTGTAGCTGTGTACAGGGCATTTGGGCCGGTTGACCGGAATCTGCTTATAATTGACACCCAGCCGGGCCCGGTGAGCGTCGGCATAAGAGAACAGCCGCGCGAGCAACATCTTGTCCGGACTGGGACCAATGCCTGGTACCAGATTGTTCGGTTCGAACGCCGCCTGCTCGATTTCGGTGTGAAAGTCGGTTGGATTGCGGTTCAGTACTAAACGCCCGACTTCATGCAGCGGGTAGTCGCTGTGCGGCCACACTTTGGTCAAGTCAAAAGGGTTGAAGCGGTACGTCTCGGCTTCCGCAAAGGGCATGATCTGCATCTTCAGAGTCCAGCTGGGATAATCTCCTCGCTTGATGGCCTCGAACAGGTCGCGTCGATGGTAATCGGCGTCTTCGCCCGCGATTCGGTCGGCCTCCGCCTGGGTGAGACAGTCAATGCCCTGATCGGTCTTGAAGTGGTACTTCACCCAGAAACGCTCCCCCTTGGCGTTGACCCACATGTAGGTATGGCTTGAATAACCGTTCATGTGTCGCCAGGTTTTGGGAATGCCGCGGTCACCCATCAGCCAGGTGACCTGGTGCGCCGACTCGGGCGACAGGGTCCAAAAATCCCACTGCATGTCGTGATCGCGCAGGCCGCTGTCGGCACGGCGCTTCTGGGAGCGAATGAAGTGCTGGAATTTCATGGGATCGCGCAGGAAGAATATGGGAGTATTGTTCCCCACCATGTCGTAGTTGCCTTCGCTGGTGTAAAACTTCAGCGCGAAGCCGCGCGGGTCACGCCAGGTGTCCGGGCTGCCACGCTCGCCGGCCACGGTGGAAAAGCGAATCAGCGTTTCCGTCCTGGTACCCGGCTGGAACACCGCTGCCTTGGTGTAGGCGCTGACATCCTTGGTCACCTCGAAGTAGCCGAACGCTCCGGACCCCTTGGCATGAGGCTGGCGCTCCGGAATACGTTCGCGGTTGAAGTTGGCCATCTGCTCGATCAAATAGTAATCCTGCAGCAAAATGGGTCCATCAGGCCCCACGGTCAGCGAGTATTCATCGCTGGATACGGGGATTCCGGCATCGTTTGTGGTGGGCTTGCGCTCGTCGTTGGTCATGTCAATTCCTCCTTTGTCGGTCCTTCTTTTTCTTTGCAGTCGGCACAAATGCCAAAAAAATCCAGGCGGTACTCCACTATGTCAAATCCGGTTTCAGCGGCCACCTGCGCTGTCATATTCTTCAGGAAGCCAAGCTTCGGATCGGTAATTTTCCTGCAACGGATACAGATCACATGAGGGTGGGGAAAGGGTTTGCCGCCATCGTAACGGTTGCTCCAGTCGGGAAAAGCGATTTCCACTACCTCGTTGATCTGCTTGAGCAGATGAACCGTTTTGTAGACGGTAGCGATGCTGGTTGTGGGAAATTCATGTTTGACCCTTTCATGGACCATTTCTACCGAAGGGTGGTCCTCGCCGGCCGCCAGTATTCTGAGGATGGCCAGTCGCTGTGGAGTTATCCTGCAATCGTGCGCCTTCAGCTTGGCGACCATCTGATCGATGCGTTGTTGGGTGGTGGAGGGGCGAGTATTCATATTTTCCCTATAAGCAGACATCTATTAAAAGAGAATCATTATCAATAACAATACTGTCAACAGCGGATATTGTCAATGCTGAATTTCATGCGGCATGGGAAGTCGAGGGCGGGCCGCCGACCGCACAGGTCTCGAATAAGGATGGAGTGGCAGAGACCGGAGGTTCCTGCCTGCAGCGGGAGGCAGACGGGGCGCGATCAGGGGCGTGGGACGCCCGGAGCCTGTCCGGCAAGGCCGCCCGAAGTCATTCCGACAGCAGTTGGAGCCCCGAAAAGCGCATGATCGCTCGAATATGGCGTGTGTTGCAAGGATCGCGGCACCCTTTCGACCCGTTCTCAAACAGGCTCCAGCAGATGCGAATCAAATTAGGGCTTGCCGCTGGCATCCACAAAGGGTTTCAGGTAGTCGTTCACCAACTGGTCGACCAGGTGCGGCAGAGGTTCACGCACGCTGCCGACGACCAGCACGGGATCCTGGGAAATGGGAAGCAAAATCTTGGTGGCAGTGCAGGACCCCATAGCTTGAGCGATTGCGGGGGTGACCTCACCCATCATGGCGTTTGCGATCAAAATCGAAATGGAACCCACAATGATGTCCGCCTGCCGGGCACAGTGGCACACGGCGTTTTGCCCGGCCGCTCCACGGTTGGCCCCTGCCTTGAGCATCTGAGAAGTTGCAATGGCATTGGTTCCCAGACCCCAGACTTCAACCTGTTCGCCATAAACCTGCTTGATTTTCTTAATAACGACAGAACCGATCCCCCCGCCCTGTCCGTCAATGACTGCTATCCTGAGCAAATTGGTCTCCCGCAGCTGGAAACTTGTCCGAGAATGAGAAATACCTCTCCCCATCGAGGGACAGAGGTTAAATGAAGAAATGAGATTTCAACCCGTTGCCTCCTCATCACAACCCTCTCCATCGAGGGAGAAGGAGCTTTCAGACGGCCGCCTAGTCTTCCTCTAAAACGATGCGGTGCTGCACCAGATTCATTTCCTTTATGTGCCCCCTGATCCAGCGCTGCTCCCCAAAGATACTCTGCATGTACAGCTGATCACCTTCCGGTCGGAGCACTTCGACACTCTGCATAACCAGCTCTTCTTTGCCTTCTCTCGTCAGATAAGCGTGTGCTTCACACATGACATAACCCTCCAGTGCCTGCGATGGATGCTGCAAAATAAAAAAAACCACGAGACCCCCCTGCCCTCTGGTCGGGCGTAAGCCTTCGTGGCCAAATTGAAAACCGCCGGTAAAAATTCGTATGGAGCCAACCGCCTTCAGGCGACCGTTGTGTTATTTTCTAGATCAAAACGCTCCTATGGTCAAGGCAAACTCGTCGAGTGTGCCGCCACGTTGCCTTCGTCCACTAATAATCCAAGGCACGCATTGCCTGCTGAGCCCGGGCTTTGCAGGCATCATCCCAGGCCGCCTTCTGGAAAGCCGAGCGGGCAGCTTCCAGGTCGTCCAGTTCGAGGGCGGTGTAGCCCGACAGCAAGTGGGCCAGGCCGGAAGCAGCATCCAACCGCAAGCCGGCGTTCAGGGCATCCGCCGCCTCCTGCCAGCGACCCGCCTGATAATACAGCTTGCCGATCTCCACATAACGCTCACTGGTTGGATCGAGCTCAATCGCCCGCCGCGCATAATCGATTGCGCCCGCCAGGCGATGCGCTCGCGCATAGGCTCCTGCCATTTCGTCACACTGGGACGCCGAGGGATTCGGACCGAAGGCTTTTACCAAACAGCGAGCCGCCTGCAGAGGAATATCCAGAGCGAAGTAGAGGTTTGCCAGCTCTTTCCATGCCGACCTTTCCGGTCCCTTCAGAACATGGGCGATTTCCAGAGCAACGGCTGCCGTCTTGTAGTCTTTCCGGTTCACCGCGACCTTCGCCAGCAGCTTCCAATCTTCCGCGTCCGTGTGGTACCGATCCAGATACGCCACCAGATGCTGTGCCGCCGCATTCCAGTCAGCCAGATCGATATCCGCATGGATCAACAGCTGCCACCACGACTGCGGCATCTTCTCCTGCTCTTCGAGGATCTGCTGCAGCACCCTGCGGGCCTCTGTTTTCTTCCCTGCTTTGGAGTAACTCACTGACGCCTTGTAGAGAAGCTCCCCGGATTTTTCCTGCGAGATCCCGTGGGCCTTCTCGTACCAGCCAGCCGCTTCCTCCAGGTTGCTCATGGCATAGGCAACACTTGCCAGGTTGGAGCACGACTCGAACGACTTCGGATTCAACTGGAAGCTCTTGTGAAAGGCTCGGTATGCTTCATCAAGGTTGCCCTCATGGTACCAGGCATTGCCCAGAATTTCGTAAGCAGGAGGGGACCCGGCAGTACCGCTGTCTTTCAGGTAATGCTCGATGATCTGGATGGCCCGACGGTACTGTCGGTTGTCGAGGGCCTGCTTCGCCTGGTAAAGTACCTTTTGGGGGTCCTTCCTGGGCGCCTGTGCTTGCAGGTTTTCAGGAACCCAGAAGGAAAGGGACACAAGTCCGACCAGCATTAGTTGAAAGATTTTCGCGCCGGTTCCCATTTCAGCCGCCTGCAAGACGAAACTGGATGGGCAGCACCACCCAGGTGGAAACTTCGCTGCCCTGGTAGACTCCGGGCTTAAAACGCCATTTGGTGACACTCTCCAGAACGGATTGTTCAAACACTCCTTCAGGGTGCGCCTCGATTATTTTCGGCTTGCACACCTTACCACGCCGGTCCACCAGGAATTTCACCGTAACATTTCCCGTCAGGTTGCGTCGCCGCGCCAGCAGAGGATAGGAGGGCTTGTGTTGCTTGATCACCTGCGGCGCCTGATCCACTTCGCCAAGCCCAAATTCCCTGGAATTCAGGTCCGCACCTGCCAAAGCCTGCCCGGCAGCAGCACCCGAACTCTTACCCGGCGTGCCGCTCGTCACCGCAGTACCGGCAGGTGACGCAATCACCTCAGGGAGCACCGACTCTGCCGCTGGAACCTGTGCCGGTCGGGCCGAAAGCCGCTTGGGTTTTGCTTTCGATTTCACTCCTTCGCTCGGCTTGGGAATCTTGACCGGCATCAAATCAGGAGCAATTTCGTGCTGCAATTGCGGAAGCTCTATCTCACTGACGGGTTCCACCTGCGAGTGCACTGCAGCGTCGCTCAGCCGAGGGATCTCGGGGATCTTCTCAGGCTCTGAGGGCAACTCGGGCACGGCAGGTTGTGGCAGCTCCGCGTGTGCAGGTTGGGATGGAACGGCGAAAGCGCCCGCAGCCAGATGAATCGGGCTGGAGATCGTCATTTCTTTACTCGATGGACTCTCGCGGCAAAGAACTGCAATGCCCATGAACAACATCCCGTTAATCAACAACGCGCAACAGATGGGCCAAAAATAGTCGTGCAGTCTACAGCTGTTCATGGCCCCTTCTTCTCGGCCGAGAGGCTGATGTCTTTGACTCCGGCCAGTCGACATGCGTCCAGAATCTGCACAACGATTCCCGTTTCACTTTTCCGGTCGGCAACAATCACCACCGAACTCTGCGGTGTTTCCGCAACAAAGCGATCCATTCGGGCGCGCACGGAACGAACATCGATGGTCTTGCCGTCGATGTAAATGAGCCCCCCGGCATCGACTCCAATGATCAGTTGGACCTTTTCCTTATTGGAAGCGCTCTGCGCCTGCGGTCGATCAATGTCTACTCCGGCTTCTCGCACAAAGCTGGTTGTTACCAGAAAAAAAATCAGCAGGATGAAGATCATATCGATCAGAGGCGCCAGATTGAGCTCCGTGTTGCGAGAGCGACGATAGCGATACGCAGTTGCACGCATCATCGTTCGTCTCCGGGAACCTGCCGGCCGAGCACAGGAGCCAGCTGATAACGGCGGTAAAGTCTCAGTCCAAGCTCATCCAAACGCGCTTGAAAGCGCTCGACTCGACGATTCAGGTAGCTTCCGACGATCAATCCGGGAATGGCCACCGCCAGGCCGCACTGGGTGGTAATGAGCGCCTCGGAAATCCCCGCAGCCAGTGGGCGCGGGTTGCCGGTTCCCACCTGGGAAATGGCATCAAAGGTTGATATCATGCCGGTTACGGTGCCCAACAGACCGAGCAGAGGAGCAATCGAGGCGAGCACCAGGATGGTCGAAACCGATCGCTGGATGTCGTACGACTTTTTTTTAAGAAGAGTGAACAACAGCTTTTTGTCGGCTTTATCCTCACAGCTCCTGCGCGCTTCGAATTCCTTGAGGAGTTGCGTCAGCCATCCCTGTGGCGGTTGCGGCGTTCCATCGGCCCGTGCCTGCGTGTACTGTTCGTAGAGCAGTCGCTCTCGTGTCGCAGCCCGCAGTTCTGCCAGTTTACGCACAATGAGAAACCACATGACCAGGGATAGAGCTGCAATGGGCAAAATGATCTTCCCACCGGCACGCATCAGCTGCAAGGCTTCCCACGGCAAATCAAGCAGCCTGATCCACCATTCCCCCATGAATCCCTCTATTTTTCAGCATCAGAACAGTCAGAGCGGTGCTCTTTTCTTCCATCTCGCCGATGATTGCATCCACCTTGCGCTCCAGCAAATGGTGCAATATCAACACGGGAACGGCGACCGTCAGTCCCAGCTGGGTTGTGATGAGCGCTTCCGAGATTCCTCCCGAAAGCATTTGCGGGTCCCCGGTGCCATGAATGGTAATGGCCTGAAAGGTATTGATCATCCCGCTTACAGTTCCCAACAGGCCCAGCAGGGGCGCCACTGCAGCCAGTACGCTGATGGTTGAAAGGAACCGTTCCAGGCGCGGCAGTTCCTTCATGATCGCCTCTTGCAAGGCGCTCTCTACAATTTCGCGGTCACTGCCCAGGTTGCGCAGACCGGCCCGTAAAACCCGACCAACCGAAGCCCTCTCTTGATTGCAACAGTGCGCCTCACACTCCTGCCAGCGATCGGACTCCGCCAGTTGTTCGATCTCCGCAATAAGCGCCTCCGAATTGGCCTTGGTTCGCAGCAAAAAAATCATACGTTCGATGATCAACAGCAATGCAATCAGTCCTACCAGCAGTATGGGCCACACCAGCACTCCCCCGGAACGAAGCCATGCCAGCCAGTCCTGATCGTTGCCATAGTGGATCAGAGCCTCCCCTCCGGAAAGATCCACCGGCAGCACCGCAGTTTTCCCTTCAAAATAATTGTGTATGCTCTGTTCGTCCCGGTCAAACCAGGAAGAGACGACCGGAACGCCCAGCAGGCTACCTGAAGTCCGGTCGACCTTCAGGAACCCCACCTCGTCGGATCTGCGGTAGAGAGCGTTGATGTCTCCTAAACGCAGTATCTCTCCACTCACTTCGGTTCCGCCGGGGCCGATGAAACTCCCCTCATACCGCTCCACTTTTCCCGACCGGACCATCTCCTCAAAAAGCGTATCAACCAGGCGCTGAACGTCGGCAAGGCTCGGAATCGTCGCATCACCCGGATCGAGCACTGCGGTCTCACTGCCCACAGCAATGAAACTCGCCTCCAGCATCGCAGACACATCCCTTTGAGCAGCCAGATAGATCTCAAGAATCTTTTCCGCTTCACTCCCCCCCTGACGAAGCTGCGCTGCCACGTCCTGTTCTTCCTGCAGCAAACTATCGAACCGCGCTTTACGCTCTGCCAATTTTTGTTCTTCTTCACGCACGGCTTCTTCGACACGGGACAGTTCTTTGAGGAGTTCCTGCCTTTCCCGGTCGATCAAAGCCTGGGCCGTTTCCGCGTCTTTCCCGGCCTGCTCCGCATACGTCCCGGCATACTCTTGCGCCAGGTCCCAGCGGTCGCACCACCCGGCAGCCGGCATCAGCAGGATGAAGAGAACAAAAAGAGCAAGACTGAATTGATAGGCGCTCTGCTGCATCCCTGCAAACTCCTCACGGTACATCATCAGACCCATGTGGAATCGGTACATTGACCAGTTCCGGAGTGCGACTCTTGCCGATCATTTGAATAGCCGACTTGATCTCGTTCAGCGAATCCCCCGGCAATGCCCTCCATGCCCCCGTCTGCGCATCGTATCTGCCCGCCTGCTGCCCATCCAGGGTCGCGTAATAGAGAGCCAAACGACCAAGGCGCAATACCCGCACTTTAGTGGCGCTGCCATCCAGCTCCAGAAAGGTTTCGTACACTTCTGGATATCTGCCGTATTCGGCTTCCACCTGCAACGCTTCCAGCACCCGACGGAATTTTTCCGATGCCGCCAGGTGATAATCCCCCAAGGATTCCTCGATGAACTCAAGCCGCTTTTTCCGCTCCTCCGGCAAAAAAAGCAAGTCCGATTGCACGAAAGCCTTGAGACGCTCGAAGACTGTATTCAGGTATGGCTCCAGACTTCTTTGAATCTCCTGCAGCCCTGCATACTTTTCTTCCGCCTTGCGGATGTTCTCTTCCTGCCGCGTGGAATAGGAAGCGTATTGCTCCCCCTGATAGCGGAGATAGCGCAATTCACTCTGCAAATTGCGAATGCGCGAACGCAGCTCCTCCTGCTCTGTTCTCCAGGCCTCAATGCGCGCCTGCGTCCCCTGCTGCAGAGCCATTGCCTCCTCGATCCGCCTGGTCGCATCCAGTGCTGGAGAGGCACAGTGCGCCCAGCCGGACAGGATTCCCAGCAGCAGCACGACCACAACGTTACATGCAACGTACATGGCCGCTCCCAGGGAAGACAAGCACCAAAGGATGACCCCTCCCCTTCCGTCCTTCACACTTCCTTTGCATCATCCTTCCCCCACATCGTTCCGTCCCCACATCCTTCCAACCGACCCCAAGACCGAGTTGGTCTAAAGGCCGAAGAGTCGGCTTGAATCGGCCCGAGGCACTGAACTCACAGCGCCTGAGTCGACCCCTTTTGGGTCGCTGGTAAACGGTTACCAGAAAATCGTTGGATTGTATACTATTGCTAAAACAAAAAGGCCACGAAAGCCCTGGGGGATTTCTTCCCGCTCAGGCCTTCATGGCCCATTATTGAACGCTAATCGGTATGCGCAACAATGGCCGGGCTTCCTGCCCGATCGTGCGCTATTCTATAGCAATTGAGCCGGGCCCGTGTCAATTGCAAAATGGCATCACCACCGCCGATCTGCGTGATAAGCCGGCCGGCCTGCAATCCGCTGGTACAAGGTGCAAGGCACGTCATCCTCGATAGCGCAGCACATAAACAATTTATTGACATCGGCGCACGGCGCCGGTAAAAGAAGGGCAATAATGCATTCGGTCGGCAATTGCTGCGGCCCGTTTCAACGCAGCGTGAAATAACAAAATCAAGGCCAGGAAGGCTGACAGAGCACAGAGAAGAGTGCCCGCCTTTTTGGCCTTTTTTGGTTTTGCCTGAATTTGGTGATTCTTGCTGAGCAAGACTGCCGTCGTCATTGCGATGCGGGCTGGAATTCGGGGAGTCACCATCAATCACTGGATGCGTTCCGCCCTGGCGGCATTGCGTCGGCACGACAAGGGGCTGAGGGCGGAATCGCAAAATTTTGGTTTTGGCAAGTTGGATTTCACGAAGGAGGAAGCAATGGAACTGGCTCCGGAACAGTTCAAACGATTTTTTCCGTTACCTGTAACGGTAATCACCACCGTCGACCCGCAAGGCACCCCCAATGCCGCCCCGTACAGCTGCGTCATGCCGATTCTGCGGCCGCTGCCGCTGATCGCCCTGGCATCGGCACTGCCGCGCGACACGTTGCGCAATATTCGCAGCGGCGGTGAGTTCGTGGTCAATGTGATGGGCAGGCCGAGCTTCAGCGCCGCCATGAAGTGCGCCAAGAACTACCCTGTTGGGGTCAACGAACTGGCCCAGGAAGGGGTGGCGACCACCTCCGCCAGGAAAGTTCGCCCGCCACGGATCAAGGAGGCCGTTGGCTGGATTGAGGCACGTTTGGAAAATGAGATGATCGGCGACAAGTACTCCCTTGTCGTAGGCCATGTGGTCTGTTCTGAAATGAATGACGCCTACCTGCAGGACGGGCAGCTCAACGAGCTCCCCATGACCCTGCTGATGCCCTACTTCAGGACGGGCGGCGAGATTTACATGAAGCGCGACGACATTGGCGTAGACGACCCTTCAATGCAGTAGTTAAGGAGACAGTAATGCGGATCATTATGGAACCTATCGGGGTAGTACGCACGCAGGCGGAAAAAGTGCCCCGGCATTGGACCGTGTCGGACCTTGAAGGCCGATTGCTGGTCCATGAAGAATATCGCCAGGGTCTGCGGGATATCAAACCCGGTCAGAAGATCGTGGTGATTTTTTATTTTGACCGCAGCCCCGTTTTCAGCCCCGAACTGCTGGTTCAGACTCCACCCCACCGGCGGGAAGCAATGGGAGTCTTCAGCATCTGCTCACCGCACCGGCCCAATCCGATCGGATTATCAGTACTTGAAGTACTGGATGTGGAAGGGTCGGTGTTGCATGTCAAGGGAATCGACATGTATGACGGCACGCCGATCCTCGATATCAAACCGCTGGTCCTGGAAGGCCGGAGCCAGGAGACATGATCTTTAGGTGCAGCAGCATGCAATCAGGGGGCGAATTCCGTAGAAATCCGTAGGTTGGGCTGGGCGGGCCAGTTAATCGTTGGGTTTCGCTGCGCTCTACCCAAGCTACACCTACACCCTTGTGATGCCGCTGCATTTCCGATCCTGGGTTGACAATCGGTTCAAAGCCTGCAGCATGCGGCGGCGATGCCGCCCACTCGTCTAACAGTGAAGCCGGGAAGGCTTCGGTTCGCTCGGAAGAGCGCTGATCCTTCCCGGCTTTTTTTGTTTTCCATGCCCGGAAGCCGCTGTTGAAAACAATTCGCACCGACAGAACAGCTTCAAGGACAACCCATGGATGCTGAGAACAGGAGGAAAGGAAACATGCACCGCCCTTTTACTGTGCTGATTTGTTTGTCCATACTGCCGACCATCGCAGGAGTTGCACGAGCGCAGGAAGTCACCAAACTTGACATGATCACTGTGGAAGCGGAACCGATCAAGGAGGTGCTCCAGGTGACGCCGGAAGGCAACACTCAAGTGATATCCATCGAAGACAACGAGGCTCCGGTGGTCTCCACGATACCGGACGTGCTGGATAAGACCCAGGGAATTGATGTTCAGCGACGCTCCATCCTCACCCCCAAGAGCAGCCAGGTCAGGCTGCGCGGCATGGATGAAAGCCGCTACAACGTTATGCTGGATGGCCGCCTGCTGAACGGCACCGGAGTGTACGGCGGCTTTTATGTCGATTGGAGCACCCTCCCTCTGCTTGCCTGGGAGGATGTGGATGTGAGCAAGGGAGCATTCAGCGCCAAGTACGGCAACACCCTTGGCGGAACCATCGATCTGGTTCCCAAAAGGCCCGGCGAAGAGCTCGAGGTGAGCGTGTCGGGCGGCTACAAACGCTACAATACCTTCGGGACCGGCAATTACGCCGCGATGCGCTACGGTAACGCCGGCGGAGTCATCACCGCGGGGTTCGACAGCACCGACGGAAATCTCAGGAACAGTGAAGCCATGCGGCAGAATTACAGCGGAACCCTCTACTACTATCCGTGGGGCGATGGTGAACTGCGCGCCGCGTTCCGCTACGTGGACGGCAATTTCAACCTGCCGGTCAAGAACTGGAAAGGCACTCCCGGATACGACCCCGATTACCCGGAATCATCCGGAAGCCTGTTGATCGGGCCGGGCATCGTGTTCCCTGCCGGGGATGCCTACGGGGATGGCAGCTATTATACTGAACACAGGTACGAAACGGAGCTGGCCTACCGGCAGACATTGCTCGGCTTCAAGACCGAGGCGCTTGTGTACTACAATCACGTGGATCGAAAGGATGTGCTGACATCCAGAGATCTCAATACAAAGGTTTTGGAACGAACGTCCTCACCGGACAACTCGTGGGGCTGGTCGACCCGCTTCAGTCGGGACCTCGGCAGCAACCTTCTTGGCTTCGGCGGGCAGGGCGTCTATCTGGGCAGTGGAGATCTGCGCAACACCTATGTCAAAGAAGGATATTTCAAGTCTTTCCTGTCCGAATCACCCGCCGAAAACGATGCCAGCAAATGGCATGGATTCTATGTGGACGATACCTGGCGGCCGTTCGAACAGTTGGAACTGTACGGCGGCGTGCGGATCGATAATTTTACCGCCGATACCAGCATCGATGCGGTCACCGCCTACAACAACGGGAAACCCGCCGGCTACGAAACTGTTCACGCCAAGTTCAGCGCCATAACTCCTCTACCGAAATTCGGGGTCGTCTATCGCCCCGTCGAGCCGTTGGCACTCTTTGGCCGGGTAGCGCGTGCCGCCCGCTTCCCCACCACCCCTGAATTCTACTGGTACTATGGAGGCTACCGTCCGGAAGTGGATCCTGCCGGCGACATTGCTCGCAAAGAGCTCACCAACGAGGATGCTGTGGAATTTGAAACCGGCCTGAGTTACCAGTTCATGTCGGATGCCACCGTGTGGCTAACCTACTATAACTACCAGGTGGACAACTACATCCGGACCATATTTGGCTATGCTCCCAGCCGCATCGTCTACAACCTGGACGGAGTCCAGTTCCATGGCGTGGAATTGGCGGCGGATGGGCGCATATGGGGAGATTTTTATGCTTTCGCCAACTTCACTTTTCAGAAGACTCACAAGGACGGGGACGTTTTTGATGGGAGCAACAAGCTTTCCGATTCCCTCTCCGAACTGCCGGAATACAAAGCCAATTGCGGTCTCAAGTACCAACGCCGGGACGGGACCCTGGCAAGCATTGCCTACCGCTATGTTGGAGCGCGCGACGTGCCCATCATGGATGATGCCAATATGGCCGCCGGGGTTCCCGTTGGGAGTCCGGTTGCTCTGAAGAACCTGGGGGCCTTCGGCACAGTGGATCTGTTGTTTCGCTATCCGGTTTTCCGGTACGCCCTGGGAGACCAGCAATCCACGGCGCTTCTGTCAGCGGGAGTGGAAAACCTGCTGGATAAGAAATACGTCGAGGAATACTACTTCCCGGCGCCGGGTCGAAGTTTCAACGTGAGTCTACAGTTCAAGTTCTGAATTGGCCGTACAGAAGGACCTGGCCGCAGCCATGAGACTGCGGGTGATGGGCCGCACAGGATGGGCGAGAATGGCCTGAGGAGCCCCCTCCTCCACAATCTCGCCGGTTTCGAGAATGGCCAGATGGTCGGCCACATAGCAGGCGGAGGCAAGATCGTGCACGGTGATGAGCACCGCCGTGCCGCCCTCGGCAAGCCCGCGCAGCAGGTTGAGAATGCCGATGCCGGCTGAAGCATCGAGCATCGAAGTGGGCTCATCGGCCAGCAGCAAAGCAGGTTCCGTAACAATGGCACGGGCAATGGCCACACGCTGCCGCTGCCCGCCGGAGAGCTGCCCCGGGTAGCGGTTGACATAGCTTTCGGCAGGCGCCAGGTTGACCGCAGCAAGAACCTGGCGCACCCTGTCATACAGGTTTTCCTTGTGCCCTTTAATCCGCAGGGGCTCAAGAATCGTGTCCACCACAGACAGGTGAGGCGAAAGCGCCGAGTAGGGATCCTGAAACACCAGCGACATGGCCTGTCGCCCCTGGTGGGTTGCCTTCAAGGGCAGCACCATGCCCTGAAACTCCGCCGCACCCGCATCCGCCTCCAGAAGGCCGGCAATGATATGGAACAGGGTGCTTTTGCCCACGCCCGAAGGCCCCACCAGCGCAACCACCTGCCCTCGCCGCACCACAAGCTCCACACCCTTGAGAATCTCAACCCACTGTCTGCCTGCCTTAAACCGCTTTGTCACGCCTTCCAGGCTAAGAATGGGGGGCGCGGCTTGGTCAGCGCACTCGACAGGCGGCATCCGACTTGTCGCTCGCCCATGCCCGGCAAATCCAAGCATCACCAGCCCCGACCGTAGCTTTCGGAACAGGGAATGCACGCATGCTTGCCGTCCCGGATTCTGGCCCGAGGCTCCATCACCGGTTCACCGCAATAGGCACAATTGACCGATTTGAAAATGCGCGCTTTCTCAGGAACCTCCGGTGAGACATCGGTGATAGTGAAAATCGCGTCGAGATCCGCCGCCAGTAATTCCGCCACCTTTTCCTTCTGAAAGGCCCAAAAAGTCTGACGTTCTTCCTCGGATGCCCGGCCGCCCAATACTTTCTGAAAAACCGCCTCCTGGTCCGGGTTCCGATTAAAGAGTCCGGGTTTTGCCGCAACCCGCACGGCCCGACCGCGTTCCCGGCAGATGATGGTGTACACCTGTTTGCCGTGGTCCCGGTAAATCAGGTTGCCCTTTCCAAGAGTACATCCAAGCATCGCCTGGATCGCATCTATGCCGCAGCCGTCCGATTCCACGATGGCCACCAGTTCCTCATCTTCCGGCCGGGCCACGTCAAGACGCGCCTGAGCCGCTTTGGCGGCGCGATAGCCGATGGCAAGACCGGGGCACATGTGACCGTGAAATCGAATCACTTCCTGAAGGTCCTGTGGGTATTCCGTGCTCATCGTTGTCCTCCCTATATTTAAGGTTAGCCTGCAACTCAATGCACCCGGCAATGCCGGAACCAAAACGCCGGATCCCAAGATGCAAAGGCCAAACCATCACGCCATGACGTGAAAGATGACCAATGCATCCGCTTCTCACTTCAAAATATATCATCAGGAGCAAGGCCTGCTGTTCATCATTTTTACCCGGTCGCCCCTAATCCACCGCAAAGCACCTCACTTTGGACTCTCCCCTCGCCACCAGAGAAGGGATTTCATGCCTGCAGTGGCTGTGCGCCTGCGGGCAGCGCTCGAAAAAGCCGCAGCCCTTCGGCATTTGCGCAACGGGAACGGCATGGCCGGGGATACCGCAACGGCTCAAAGGAGGATCTCCCAAGCGGATATTGGCGGCCACCAGTCCGCGCGTGTAGGGATGGCGCGGGGCACCGATCATGCGCGCGGGCAATTCCTCCACCACTTCACCGCGGTACAACACCACGATACGGGTTGCCCAACATGCCGCGATGCCCATGTCATGGGTGAACAGCAACAGCCCGGCCCCCGTCGAACCCGCCCAGGCAGTGAGAAAATCGACAAGCTTTCTGCGATTGAGCTCGTCCAGAGCATTGGACGGTTCATCCAGGAGCAGCACCCGGGGGTTGTTCAACAGTGCCAGAATGACGGCCATACGCTGCTTCTGCCCGCCGGACAATTGATGGGGATAGTGAGACCACAAAGCAACGGGCAGTTCGAGCGACTCACTGAAAACCGACACCCGTTCCGTCACATCCCGAAACATCAATCTTTCCGGACTGTTTTTGGCCATCACTTCGCGCGCCGATTTCCAAAGTTTTTGGGTGGGATGAAAGATGTTTTGCGCATTTTGCGGCACCAGGGCTATGTCGCGGTAGTAGAACTGCACCCGCTCCGCAGGGGAAAGATGCAACAGATCGGTCCTGCCAAAGCTCACCCGGCCGCAAACAATATGCTGTCCCGGCAGCGGATGGCCGAGCAGGCCGCAGGCCAAACTCGTTTTGCCTCCGCCCGATTCGCCCACAACCGCCACCCGTTCCTGCTTGCCCAGGTCCAACCCCACGTGCCAGACCGGGAAAATGCACTTGCGCGTGACCTTCAGTGTCAGATCCCGCACCGTCAGCATCACTCGCCCTCCTGCCGTCGCAGCGCCTCATCCAGCCCGTATCCCAGCAGGGTACAGAAAAACACCGCCAGGCTCACCATCATTGCAGGCGGCACCAGCCACCAGGTCCACGCCGGCATCCACAGCAAACCGGGATAGTCGAGGGCACCCCGAATCATCGTACCCCAGCTTTTCAGGGTGGGGTCGCCCAGCCCAAGAAAGCTCAAACCCGCTTCGGCCACGATGGCATAGCTGGCCGCCATGGCGCTTTTGGCCAGCAGCAGAGGAAACAGTTCGCGGATGAGATGGCGGTGCAGGACATACGTGAAGCCGCCCCCACAAAAACGCACAAAACGAATCGAGTCCTGCTCGCGCAGGGCCAGGACCTGGGAGCGTATGGTGCGCGCCACACCCGGCCAGGAAAGAAAAATCAACACGGCAGTCACATTCAACAGGTGCGGACGCAAAAATACCGCCAGCAGAATAATCATGGGCAGCCGCGGAATGGCCATCAGCACATCCACCAGGCGCATCAGAAAAACGCCCAGACGCCTGGGATAATACCCGGCGGCGGCGCCGATGAAGAACCCGCAGGAGGATGAGCCGATGCTGACAGTCAACGCCACCAGCAGAGACACTCGGCACCCGCAAAGGACCTGGCTGAAAATATCCTGGCCCAGGCCGTTGGTCCCCAGGGGATGCAACAGACCTGGCGGCATGAGGCTGGCCCCTGCTACCGCTTCCGGCGGGTAAGGGCTCCACACCAGGCTCGTCAGCGCCAAAACGGTCAAGCCCATAACCCCCAGCAATCCGACCCGTCCAGCCGACCGGCTCCACAGCGAAGTTGTCACATGCTTCCAGTTATGCACGGCCTCACACCTCTTTGACCCGTGGATCAAGGCTCATGTACAGACAGTCGGTCAGAAAATTGACGGCAATGATCCACACGGTGAACACCAGAAACGCTCCCTGCAAAAGCGGATAGTCGTGGCTCAAAACCGCTTCGTAGATCAATCGTCCGACCCCGGGATAGGCGAAAAGCACCTCGATGAGTATGGCACCGCCGGCCGAATACGCCAGACGCACTCCAAAAAAGGTGATGAGCGGCAGCAATGCGGTGCGCAGCACATAGCGGTAGCGGATGATCGGCTCGGGCAATCCCTTCAAGGCAGCCATCAGAACGTAGGGTTCCTGGCTGACCAGCAATACCGAACTTCTCACCACCAGGTAGGCGGAAAAAAAACTCGACGTGCTCAGAACCAGCACGGGCAGTGCGGCATGGTGGGCGATATCGAGCACTTGCCACACCCCTTCGGCATCCGAAAAAGCGCTGTAGGCGCCACTCAGGGGGAACAGGGGTAATTTTACGCCAAGTAAAACGAGGAGCAGACTGCCCAGGACAAAGGACGGCACGCTCTCAAAAAAAACTGCCGGAAGCAGCACCCTCCACTCCCCGTTTCTTCTTTTGGCCGATCGGGTCCCGAGCAACACTGCTGCACAAAAGCTCAGCACAAGGGAGCTCAAAGTCAGCAGCAGGGTCCATGGAAAACGCTGCAGCAGCAGGCTGTTGACCGGAGCACGGTAGCTTATGGAATAGCCCAGCTGGCCGGTCACCAGCCCTTCGAGATAGCGCCGAAACTGTTCCAACAGCGGTCTGTCCAGGCCATAATAACTTTGCAACGCTTTGAGAGTCTCGGGGTCGAGCTGGATCGGCAGATTGCCCAGACCGCTGCTCAGCTCCTCCAGAGGATTTCCGGGAATGGCTCGCGGCAGCAGGAAATTGAGCGACACCGCCACCAGAAAAACCAGCAGGTAGGTTGCCGCACGTCTTTGCAGGTGCCTGCTCACGATCGCTTCCCCCGGATGAAGACCAACTTGTTGTACGGGGACGGTATGCCGATTCCGACTCCCCCTTGAGCGGTATAAAACCAGTTGTCCAGGACGGTGCTGCGATACACGCTGAACCAGACGGGATAGTAGAGGGGGAGAGTGGGCAGCTGCTGCGCATAGATGCGCTGCATCCTGCGGCACAATTCCATGCGCTGCGGCAAATCCGGGCAGGTCAGCAGCTGTTCTGCCAAAACGGTGTATTCCGGGATCGAGGGAGCTGCGAAATTGCGCGCTCTTCTTGCCACCGCTCCAAAGCCCATAATCACCGAAGGGTCCGCTCCCAGTCCGCCATGGCCGGTAAGCGCCAGGTCAAACCGCCCTTCCCGGACGGAGGCGTCCAGGCTCTTCACGTCCATCGCCTTGGGCTGCACCGGCAGACCTATCTTTTCCAGCATCAGCTTCACTGCCTCCGCTTCGCGCAGGTACTGGGGCGTGGTAATGAGAGTGAAGCGCAGAGGAGCTCCGTCCTCTCCTTCACAGACCTGATCCCCATCGCGATCTTCTATGCCGTTCTCGCGCAGCAGCGCTGTTGCTTTGGCGAGGTCGTGCGGGTAGAGATGCTGCAGCGCTGCATCATGCCAGCTGGAATCGGGAGGCAGAAATCCCGGATTGCCGGGCTTGGCTCCCTGCAGCCCGCCCGGTACAGCCTGGCGGATCAATGCGTCGCGTTCGACGGCATAGGCCAGCGCCTGGCGCACCCCTGTGCGGGAAAAGGGATAGCGCTCGTCGTTGAAACGCAGCGTCAACACCCAGTAGGAAGGGCCTGAAACCATGGCGAAATCCTCACGGTTGGTGAATCGCGCCAGCAGTGATGCCGGTACACCCCCTTCATCCACCAGGCCTCTTTCGAGAGCCGCCACCGGATCACCCACTGGCACAAAGACAATTTTTTCGATGCGCGGCGGCCCCAGGAAGAAGTTCGTATTGGCCCGGTAGGCATAGGCGCCCTGCGCCTTGTCGTAGTGGCTGAGGCGGTAGGGACCGCTGCCGACTGCCCGCTCAAAGGTTGCACTCGAGCGCGGATCTGCCACATCCTGCCAGATATGTTGCGGAATGATGGGAACGTTTCCCGCCACTTGAGTCAAAAAGGGCGCGTACGGCCTGCGCAAGCGGAACAGTGCAGTGTCATCGTCGACTTCCAAGACGGTCGCAACGGCATCCAGATCGAACCACTCCACCGGATGCTTTCGCAAATAGTCAAAAGTAAAACAGACGTCCCGGGCGGTAACGGGCTTTCCGTCCTGCCATGCGGCTCCGGGGCGCAGGTGAAAAGTCCATTCCAGGCCGTCCGCACTCCTTTGCCAGCGTTCAGCCAGCCACGGAATCAAGCCTGTGGCGTCCTTCCAGACAAGGGTGTCATAGATCAGGCTCAAATGAATATAACCCGGCCCTCTGGGGTAAAACGTGAAAGGAGTGGGAACCCCCCAGTCACCCCCTGCCAGGTGGAGCTCACGGGATGCTTGTGCCGCCGGCTTGGATGGATCGCCTGTGGAAGCTTTATCATCCCCGCTGCACGCGCACACGGCCAACAGCCAGATCAGAAATACGATGCCTGATCGATGTGTCACGGTTCGCTGTTCTCCCTGTTGCTGGGGTTGCTTCTCGCCCTAAATGCAAAAGGCCCATCCACCCAAATCTTTGGGGTTCAGGGCCTTCTTGACCGCATAAAACGGAAAACGTGTCGAATTCAGCGGCACTGGGTCCGGCTTTTCCAGCAGACCGCGCCACCCAATCCTCTTTGATAAACTTACCAGCCCGGCTTCTTGCCGGATTCACCTATCTTCGTTACCACAACTTGCTTACCCAGCGCAACGCAAATCGTGAGCGGCCGCAGCATCGAGCAGCGCACGTTCACTGATTTCGATTCTCCGCCGAGTTGGATACCGGGCTTTCGCTTTCCCTTGTGCTCGGAGTTCCAAACCGCCACCAACCCCAAAACCAACCTGGCCCGGTGCTTCCGCTGTCAGAAAAACTTCAATCCAATCGACATCGTCATGGCCGTCAATTGCTGCAACTTCCGTGAGGCTGTTGAAATGATCGACGGCTTACAAGACTGCTAAAATACGCACCTCTTCCCTCTCAAGCTCCCAACAACTTGTGGGGGAGGACATCTTCATCTAAACTGGGACTCTTAGAGTCAAGTATTGTGAGACGTAGCAGTGTGGATAAAGCTGGCGGAGACGTAGCTGCTCGAAAGAGTGATGTTCATGGTGGGCAGAGGAAACCGAACCCCGCTCCGAGCGGGGCCGGAGTAATCAGCCGAATCCCGCTTGCAGCGGGATTCGTGATCCGTATGCCAGGTGGTGAGGGAGGAGGGAAGCCGCGAGGCTTCCCCCTATCCCGATTAGCAGACCCTGTCGCCCAGCGTCATCGTCCCCTGATGCAAATTCCTGCTTCCCTTATGCGAGGTGGTGTCATATATTGGCACTATGGAGCTGAGCAACAAACACAGAAGAACACTTCGTGCCACCTTTGAGGATCCAATCCGCTCCGACATTGCCTGGACGGATATCGAGACTTTGCTCGTTGCATTGGGTGCCGAACTGAGTGAAGGGAGAGGTTCCCGGGTTCGGATATATCTCAACGGAATTCGAACCGTGTTTCACCGTCCTCATCCACGCAAAGAAATAGAAAAGGGAGCACTTAAATCTATGAGACGATTCTTGAAAGAAGCAGGTATCAGTCCAGAGGAACAGAGCCATGTTGAAATATAAGGGTTACACGGGTCAGGTCGAATATGATGACGAAGCAGGCATCTTTCATGGTGAGGTATTGGACCTGAGGGATGTGATTACCTTCCAGGGCAAGAGCGTTGCGGAGATAGAACTCGCCTTTCGCGAGTCCATCGACGACTACCTCGAGTTTTGCGAGCAACGTGGGGAAGAACCAGATAAGCCGTTTTCCGGTCGGCTCATGCTTCGCTTGCCCCAAGATTTGCATCGGAAAGCCTATGTAAACGCTCAACGAGAAGGCAAAAGCCTCAATCAATGGATCGCCGAGAAGCTGGAAAAAGCCTGCTAACAAAGGGCTCAAGCGGAACCGACCCACGCCGGGCGCATTTTTCGGTGCTTATTTCGAGCCCATTGGCGGCGTGGTTCGGTCCGCTTAGCCCTGCCGTTGGGCTCTAACCGGAGGTCCTCGTGACCAGCAGTGGCAATGAAAATGAGATTCCAGAGATTGGAGCCGATGACTTTGCACGACGCTTCTCATTACGTGCAAAGAACCTAATGTGGTTACTAGGAGCTTGTCCGAGAACACATGACATTATGTATATAATGTAATATAGCAATAATATATTAAATACACTTGACAATTAGCTCGCATATCCATAGGATGATACTGGCTAAAATTAGAGAGGATAGCAGTATGCGAGTTCCGTTCAAGAATGATCCTGTAAAGTTTAATCAGAGGTTGCTGTTTCCTTCGAGCGTGTTCGATTTACTGCCGAAGGACCACGAGTGCTTCGTCTACGATGACATTTTCAGGCAGCTCGACATCTCGAGTATCGAGAAGAAGTACAGTTATTTGGGGCAGAGAGCCTTTGATCCCAGGCTGATCGTTGGCATCCTGCTTTATGCGTACAGTCGCGGGGTATTCAGTTCTCGCCAGATTGAGAGGAGATGCCGTGAAGATTTGAGCTTTATGTATATATCGCACATGAACTGTCCTAACTTCAGAGTGTTGAGTGATTTCAGAAAGGACAACCCGGATTTTCTGAAGGAATGCTT
>NZ_JAIBKA010000029.1 GCF_022603395.1 Desulfoferrobacter suflitae | reverse complement strand
CTGGGGTGGTGAAAATCGTCCCTGATATGCTCAAATATTTCAACCGAGAATTGTTCCGAACTGTTGTTGTATTTTCAACATAACAAAGTCGATTGTGCGGGACTTTTTGAATAAATTCAAGTATGGATAGAATTTTAGGCTCTCATCTTTTAGGAGGAACCGATCCATGCTTGATAAGAACTCGAAATCTGAAAGTGATTGTTACAGAAGCCCGGCCCGCAAGCTCATCAAATTTTTTGAAGAAAGCCGTGACCAATGGAAGGCCAAATGCCTGAGCGCAAAGTACCAGATCAAATTGCTGAGCAACAAGATTCGGTACTTGGAGAAGCGCAAGGCAGATCTTAAAAAAAGGGTGAAGAAGCTTGAAAAGGAGCTCGAAGAGTTGCAGGAAAAAAAACGATAAGCATCCCTGGCTGTGAGAAATTCGACATCGTCCCAACGTTTCATACCTATTCCATCGCGCATATCTCTCTTTTCGTGGAGTTTGTTTTATCAGGGGGATCGAGTCTGAGAGGGGCAAGTCGGATTCTCAAGATCATTTCATCCTCTTTGGGACTCGGTAGATCGACTCCGTCCTGGTATGCGGGTCGGTTTTGGTTGCTTCGTTTGGGCTACTATAAGCTTGAGCGAGCAAAGGAGAAAGCAACGGACTGGATATGGATAGTGGACCACACCGTTCAACTGGGAAGTGAGAAGTGTTTAGTCATTGTGGGGATTCGCCAGAGTTCCTTGCCGGCTGTTGAGCTTCGCCTGACCCATGAAGATGTGGAACCGATTGCGTTGTTGCCCGTGACGCACTCCAACGGCGCCATCGTGTATGAACAGCTTGTTAAAACGATTGAGAAAACCGGGGTGCCTCGGCAAATCGTGGGTGATTACGGGCCGGACATAAAGTCGGGAATTGAAAGATTCTGCCGCCAGTACCAAAACACATGCTACATTTACGATATCAAACACAAGGGAGCCGTCCTGCTAAAGCGCGAACTTCAAGACGACGAAGACTGGATCAAGTTTACTCAAAGCGCCGCTCAGACTGCCAAGAAAGTTCAGCAAACGAATCTAATGGCGTTCGCTCCACCCAACCAGAGGAGCAAGGCGCGCTACATGAACGTGGATAAGTTGGTCCAATGGGGACAAGATGTGCTCAATTACTTGGATCGAGGAGTCAGCAATGATGGACTCGATCTCACCCGGATGAATGAAAAGCTTGGTTGGCTGCACGAATACCGTGAACAAATTGGTAGCTGGAGCACTCTGATGAATGTGGTCGAGAGTGCCGTTGATTTCGTGAGGTCCGTTGGAATCTACCGCTATTGCAGTATCGACTTGGAAACTGCTATCGAGGAATGCGGCAATGACGATCGAGCAAACCGGGTTCGCGCTGAATTGATTTGTTTTGTAGAACAACAATCATTAAATGCCAAACCAGACGAAGTTCTGCTTGGAAGCAGCGAAGTCCTTGAATCGGCTATTGGTAAGTTCAAGACCCTTGAACAAGATCAAGTCAAAAGTGGTTTTACATCCATGCTCCTATCATTTTCAGCTTTTCTATCGAAGACGACCCAGGACGCAATCCAAACAGCGCTTCAAGCAGTTCCAACTAAAAAGATCCATGAATGGTTCAAGGAAAAAATCGGTCAATCGGTTCAATCACAGAGAAAAGCATTCCTGAAAGTGGCGAGAAGTACGGAATAAAAATGGCATCAATTCTTACTCCAGGATTTGGGCATGATTTTCACCACCCCAGAAAGGAACTACAATTGGATCAGTCGCACCTATTATACCAACAGGAAGTTAGCGGGCTGTTCGGCATTCATAGCCATCCAGATGCCGCAAAACTGACCTGTTTTGGGCTCTATGCGCTGCAACATCGGGGGCAGAAGGGCGCCGGCATCGTCGTGAGCGACGGCAGCGAAACACTTCAGCATAAAGGCATCGGGCTCTTGCCCGAAGTCTTTACCGAGAAAGCTCTCGAATACCTCTCAGGGCACGTATCGCTGGGTACTGTCTGGAGCTCAATCAACAAAACAGACTCCACTTTGGACCTCCGGCCCTTTACAGCCTATCATAAGGGCCGCACCATATCAGTGGCCAATAACGGCAACCTGATCAATACTGGTCCTCTCCGCACGAAACTTCAGAAAGAAGGCGACATTTTCCACTCTTCCATATCATAGGGGACGCTGGTTCTAAAACAACTTTATATAGCGCTCGATATCCGGTAGCTCCTCCTGGCTGACCAGACGGTTAACT
>NZ_JAIBKA010000028.1 GCF_022603395.1 Desulfoferrobacter suflitae | reverse complement strand
CAGCAATTCTCATTTTGGGTTTTGTCGAGTTTTTCGCACTTGCTCCCAGGTGATGCGAGGGCAAAGATATAGCCTGCGTCTTCTGGTAAGACGTTTCCGAGTTCAATCTTGTCTGTAGTTCGTGTTGCGGGCGGGCAATATACGCTGAAGATGTCCTCTCTACAATCCATCGCTTATCCAGGTGCAGCGCGCGTAAGGCCCTTTAGCATAAAGTCCAGGAGGTGTTGCCAGCTATCAAAACAAATGTAGCGGGTCAAGGCCCGTAGGTCATCGAAGAATGTCTTGCGTGACGGTAGAATCTTTCGAAGCCGCTGGTAGTCTTGGTCGGTCCATTCCAAGACGGTATGGAACAAAAAGGCCAGCAGGTTGAAGGCGACCAGCAGTGAGGACAGGTGCTGCTTGCCGTGTCCGTAATTGTGTTCGAGATTGTAGCCTTTGGTCTTCAGCGTATTATTGTTCTCATTTTCTACTTTCCAGCGGCTGCGGCCACCGGCGACAAGGATCTCCACATTATGATCGGTAATCTTAAAATTGGTGGCAAAGGCATTTTTGTAGAGCACTTGACCGTCTTCTTTGGAAATGGTCAACTCCATCCAGTTGACTGTCAATGCATCTTCGGTGTCGCGCAGAGGCACGTCGTTGGCGTATTTATAGGTGTAGATCTCCCGCTGCTTCCCATTCCAACGGGTGATAACAAATTGGTTGAGGTCTCCATGCTGCTCCAGCAGTTCCACCCATCGATAAAGGCTTTTATGCGAATCGGGCTTGCACACAAACAAGAAGTTGAACCCCTTGGAGAGAACCAGCCGGCACATTGGTTGACGACAATAGAGGTCGTCGCCCAGAATAGTTACAGCAATTTTACGGAATTTATCGCCGTGCTTTTCCAGCCACCGCTTAGCGGCATTGGTTTCACAGTCCTGTTTGTCACTGCCATCTTGAGGGACAACGAATTCAGGAGCCAGGGAAATCGCCACGTTGTGGGCAGGGTTTACGATCACCGGTGTAATGGCACTATGATGATAGGTTACCGAACCATCTTTGCGCATAGTGGTTGAACAATTCGGGCAATGAATCTTCTTGGATGAAAAATGGTAGGTACCATCAAAGGCCATCGCCAAATTGTCCCGGTACCAGAGCATAGGCGAGAGCAGATTCTGCGTTTTAAGAGTTTCGAACACATTGTCAAAGACCTGCGAAAGATATGATGGAGCAACTGGGTCAAGCATGTCTCGGATGTGGTTATCGGAAGGAATTTGTTGGATACCAAAAATAGTTTGAGTATTGTCTCTACCGGTGCGTTGGCGCATTGCTTTTTGATGTGCGAGGAATGAAGGATTCTGAGTGTAGAACACGGAAAACGCGGCCATACCAATGTCTTGCATGCTATAGGTGGTATTGTTGCCGGTTCGCTGATCCGGGAAGTGATCAATGGCGGCTCGCAGAAAGCTCAACAACGTCTCCAATTTAACCGGTTTATTGGACATCTCCCCTCCAGTCCTGCTGCAAATTGTTATGGGCCTAAAAACAGTCCAAATAACAATTGCATACACGACTATGGGCGTGCTGTCCAGGACAAAATCTTCAAAATGAGAATTGCTGCACATTCTGATGTGGAGATAGAGAGGGAACGTATAAAATTCGTTGAGCTGGATCAGATAGCGGAATACACGAATAAGATGCTGTCAGACCGCAAACAGGCAGTATGCGCATTAAAGGAAAGCGAGGAGCAGTTCAAGGCTATGTTCGAGCTTGCCTCCATCGGTATGTGCCAGGCTCATCCGGAGACTGGTCAGTGGCTGCGCGTGAACCAAAAGATGTGCGAGATTACCGGTTATTCTTCAGATGAAATGCTGACAATGTGTGTCCGCGAAATCACTCATCCGAAGGATCGCGAGAGGGATTGGGAGGCTTTTCAGAGAGTGGTCAGGGGTGAATCGGGAGACTACCGGTTAGAGAAGCGCTACATACGTAAGGACGGTACGCCGGTGTGGGTAAACGTGAACATGACGGTTATCAGGGATTCTGCAGGCCAACCCATGCGCACCATGGCCACCGTTGAAAATATAACCGAACGCAAGCGGACGGAAGCGGCTCTCCGTGAGAGTGAAGAGAAGTACAGAAACTTGTTCGAGAATGCGCCTGTGGGGATTTTTCGCACAAATTCGAAGGGAGAGGTGCTCTCCGTTAATAATGCAATGGCCGGCATGCTTGGACTCGAGTCACCTCAGGACGCTTTGCGGCACTACTCCAATCTGGCCCGCCAACTTTACGTGCATGCCGAGAGGCGTGAACAGTTTCTGCGCCTGTTACGACAAGAGGGGCACGTAGAAAACTTTGAATATGAGGCAATAACCGCTGACGGAAGAACCATATGGCTCAATATGAACGCGCGTGTTGAGTCCTGTAGT
>NZ_JAIBKA010000027.1 GCF_022603395.1 Desulfoferrobacter suflitae | reverse complement strand
TTGGCGTGATTTGGTATGGGCATGAGGCTGGTCGTGCCCAGAAGCCGAGACTCAGAGGGAGGGTGGCGTGGTGTGGCCCCACGGTGCGGCAAAACGATACCCATGAGCCCGGGTAATGGGCAAGCTTGGGTTGTCGCTCGGCGTTGAATTTTCCGGCTGCCTACCGACAAGGGTGCAGGGAACTGATGTAGATAGCGAGTGTTCCGAGGAGCCGTGACTACGGAGGGCTTGAAAGTGCCGCCTCATAATTCCACGGCATCCATCGACTGGGATTCCGTGCAAGCTCGGATGCATTCCGCAAAAGAGTTGTGAGATAGTGGAAGGCGTTTACCCCCGTCAGATGACAGGTGTGGATGAGGCTCATGAAGAGGTCTCCCACCCAAGCTCCCCGCTGAGTCTTGTAGAAAAGGGAGTTGCGGCGGTGTCGAATGGCCATCTTAAGGGCTCTTTCACAGATATTATTGTCAAGGGGAGCACCGGGAACCCTGAGGAAGAGAGTGAATTGCTCCCAGCGCTTGAGCATGTATTGGATGGCGTTTCCCAGGCCTGAGTTGGGCTCGATCTTTTTGTCATCGAGTTGTGTCTCCATCCAGCTTTTTAGCTCATCCATCACGGGGCCGCTTTGCTTTTGATGGAATTGCAGTCTCTCTTCTGGCGACATATTGCGCTCTTTGGCCAGGGCATCATGGTGGTAGACTTTGGCCAGGTTCTCTATGACGAATCGGCACTCTTCGGGAAAGGCATCGAGCACCCCGACGAAGTTCCTGCGAGCGTGGCTCATGCAGTTGCACAGCATGGTCAGGAGGTCCGCCGACATGTTGCGAGACAGAGCGTCGCACATCTGGATGGGAAGAGAAAGCTCCTCGATCCTTTGCAGGAGGAGGTCCCTTAAGTTTTCGCCGGCGTGTTGCGTGCCGGTAACAAAGCAGGCAATGGTTCTGTCTTCCGATTCACAAACCAGTCCTGTTGTGAACGTGCCGGTTCTACCGTCGGTTTCCTCCCGTTCCTTTTTCTTGGCGTTAAGAGCGAGGACCTTCATGTGGGTGTCGTCCTGATAGATTCTTTCCGCCTGTGCTGCCTCGTGGGTCAGGTGATCGAAGACAGGTTTGAGGGTGGCGGCGTGTTCATTAACGATCTCCCACTGGGTGGATGCGGCAAGAGGAATACCGCAGCCGGCCTGCAGCTTTTCGAGCCGATGAAAGGGCAGTCCGAAGCCATAGCGTGCCAGTGCAACCATGGCGCCGACTGTCTCGTCATATTTTTTCTCGCTCGCCTCAGGGGGCTTTTCGGCAGTGAAAATCTCGCCACAGAGATTGCAGCGGAATTTTTCGAGCAGGTAGAGGATGGCCTGAATGGGAGCCGCGGCAAAGAAGTTCAAAAGGACTCCGGGGTCGACTCGATAGACCCGGCCTTTCTCACATTCGGGGCAACGGTCACCGTGCTCCAAAGAATCATGAGCCACAGCGACTTTGTTTGCGCCGGTATAGTCTTGTGCACTATTTCGACCGTGCCCCTTTTTGCGAGCTTGCCGCTCGACACCGGCATCTTTGTTTGCGCTCTCCTTCAGTACCCGTTTGGAGGTCTCCGTTTTGACCCCGAAGATCATGCGGAGAAGGCGCACGATGGATCTGGATTTACTCTGGAGAAGGTCTCGAAGGTTTGAAAGGGCACAAACCAGGGAAGCCAGAAGGGAAAAATCTTGCGGACTGAGGCACTGCTCAGCCCTCTTGAGAAAAGCGTCAAGCTTTTCCGGATCGAGTTCTATTGAGGGAAGCTTTGTTGACATAGCTTTTCTCGAAAACGCCTGGTGAGCGGATATCCCCATACAGCTTTTAGAGAGCGGTTGGGTTTCATGGTATGGTCATTTTTGCCCCGTCCCGTTGTCAGACCGAGATAGATCCAATTGGCAGCCTGGTAGCAGGTGCCTCGGAAACGCTCGGTGTCCACGAAAGTCTCGAGAAAATAAAGGGGGTGTCCGTAAACCTGCTGCCAGTCCGAAGAGATCCTTCGCACCACTTTCGACAGCAGATGGGACGCGAGATGGGGTACCGAAACCCATGGCAATATGAGAAAGCGGCTGTTGTAGGCCAAAAAGTAGAGATTGTCACGACGTTGCCTGGCTGTCCAGCCGATGACACGGTCTCGTGAGCCAATATGGCGAGGCGGCGATGACCAACTGAAACAGGCGATGGGCCGCTCGCAAGCCATCACCAGGTACTTGAGATGCTCGCCCACCGGCTGGCAGTAGCCCAGGTAATGGTAGTGCTCAACGAGACTGTTGAAGAGTCTCTCCAGCGGCCCCCTTCGTACCTGCTGAAACTCGAACTGCGGTAGTCGCGACAAGCGGCCACTTATAGGGGTTTGATCGATCTCGCACGGTTCTGGCCTTTTACGAACAGCCAGTGGGTTGTGCGGAGTGAATTTCTTGGGTGGGAGTTCGATATGGCCCGCCCTGTCAAGTTCGAGCATGAGTGAGCGGCATACCATGTCACGAAGCTCTCCGTTGCGTTGCACCCAGTTCCATGCTCGGCACAGCCTGCGGGAGAGCTTGCGGCGGCTGTCGCCTGGATGATCCGCTATCAGAGAGCGGATGAAGGCGACGTCCTCCTCGGTCACTGTCTTGGCTCTGTAGATTAGTATCGTTTCCACGTGAGGACATCTACCACGCGGAGACCTGGAACGCAAGATGAAAATGCGAATCTACTGCAATTTTCTGAAAAACTTCACCACCCCTTGGGGAGTAGGGAAGTTCCAGATGAGGTTCTGAAGCTCGTGGGCATCCATCTGACTCCTGTCAGGCCAAACCTGGAACCGCCCGCTCGATAGCCTCTTTTGACAAAGCCAGAACCCCTGACCGTCGTAGCAAAGGACTTTGATGGTAGTCCTGCGGCGGTTGAAAAAGACAAAGACGGTTCCGGAGAATGGATCAGCATCGAGCACTTGGCGGCAGATGCGCGAAAGTCCGTCAATGCCTTTGCGAAAATCAACAGGCCTTGTGCAGGCAAGTATTCGCATCTGAGGGCTGATCTGGATCATCGGCTATGGCTCACAAAGCAGCTTATGAGATGCACGAGCTCAGACTGAAGAGCGGCATCCGTCTCGATTTTCAGCTCAAAGCCAGAAGGAGAGCGCAGTTCCATAACGCATGGGGATACGGAAAATAAAGAGGGCACCTTCACCTCGACAAATTGTGAAGCCATGCTTTTGCCCACTCGTTCATGAATACGTTCCTTGAGCTGAGTGTAGTTGAGCCGAAGCGTCCTCGCAATTCGCAAGGTGGGATATGAGGCGGAGAGATCGACCGCCGCCCGCCAAAGCTCCTCGGGGATACGATCCCGCTTCTGTCGTGAGCGACGCCACTGTTCAAAGGCGTCACATACTGTCTGCAAATCTTGCGGTTCTTCCGGTAGGTGCCGCTCTTGCTTCATCGGCTGTTCTCCTTCCTTGCTAAGGGTTCAGCCGATCATAGCACCTCGGGCTGGGGAGTTCATGCAGGCTTGCCGAAAGCACAC
>NZ_JAIBKA010000025.1 GCF_022603395.1 Desulfoferrobacter suflitae | reverse complement strand
AGCCCCCAAGCAACTCTGAGGTTTTCTCAAAATGGGTGACACAAAACGAGATTCTGAAGTAGTTCGGATGAGAAAAGAAGGAATATCCTATAAGCAGATCTGTGAACGTTTTAGGATATCACGTAGCAGGGTCGGGCAGATCATTTCTGCATTTGAACTGGAAGAGCAACAGCGGGAACGATTCCAGCAAGTACTGCAAACACTGAAATCTACAAACAATATAGACAAGAAGTGGCCAAAAGAAACCATAATGGAGTGTTTACTTTTACCAAAAGTTTTTGCTTGGCGACTGGGGAGGTACTTTCAAAGGGAAAACATCGTTGAACTCAGTTTGCGGGATCTCATGGACTTTTTGATCTCGGCCGACATCGAACCTGGGCAGGGGTTGTTTCAGGTAATGCCGGCCCTCATGCAGTTCAATGTTGGGCGAAAGACATATGCCGTTCTTGTACGTTGTGTTTCCCAGCAGGATTTTGGAGAAGCCTTCGAGACCGAATGGGCTATGCGTATCGGCAACGTTGTTCGATACCTGCAAAGAACCCACGCGTACGTTCCCTCAGTTCTACAGGATATTGGAGTCTCGCCTTGGCTAACGAGAGCATGAAGGCGGACCAGCACCACGCGTGCGAGTCTTTCCTGTTTTCCCCTGCAGTTCATCGGCGCGTGATGCTGGCCGCTTAGCGCCATGTTGGGCGTGCCTAGCTCATGTGCTCCATGCATGCTATAATTTAAATATGGATTCCTATTGAGCGGAGGAAACAATGTCATTCCCAGCCCAATCACGATACACCGCTGAGCAGTACCTTGAACTGGAACGGCGGGCAGACTACAAGAGCGAATTCATCAATGGGCAGATCTATGCCATGTCTGGTGCCAATCGCATACACAACCAGATCACATTCAACCTTGCCGGTCTTCTGCATTCGCAGCTTCGAGGCAGACCCTGCGAAGCCTATGTCGCTGACATGCGGGTCAAAATCAGCTCAACCGGAATGTATGCATACCCCGATGTCGCCGCTCTCTGTGGAGACGCTCTTTTTGAAGATACGCACCTGGACACCCTGATTAACCCCACCTTGATCATAGAGGTGCTTTCACCTTCAACAGAAGCTTATGACCGTGGAGGTAAGTTCGCTCACTACCGCAAGATCCAGTCTCTCATCGAGTATGTGCTCATTGCACAGGACCGGTACAGTGTGGAGCGTTTTCTTCGACAGGAAGACCAATGGCTGTTTTCTGAATCGACGGATCTCAGCGGTGTAGTTCACTTGCAGTCGATTGAATGTGATCTCTCGCTGCGCGACATATACGATAAGGTCGCTATTCCAGACGATGCCGAGTAGACAAGCTCCCATGAGACATGGATCAGAGGTTGCTCAGTTTATTCTCGCTTAAGTTGTCTCGCAGAGGCAGTCGCGGGGCTAACCCAGGCCCTGGCGCCGACGCTGAACCATGCTTGATGTGTCTTTATCAAGCCCTCGGCCGCGGGGCTCAGGGCCATCGTTAGGCGTGCGGCAAGTCCATCCACTCTTCTGAGGAGAGATCGTCGGAAGTAGCGAAAGACCCTATTTCTCTTCAACCCAGGAGGGAACCCATGACATTCGTGCCATCGAAGTATCGTGGTACCAAAACCTATGACCTTGTTTATGCCAAGGTGACTTCCGCAGCCAATAGTAGAGGCCCGCTCATCTTCTACGGAGAGCTGTATGAGCTGATGGGCCTCAAGCCTGGTAATAATGCAGCGAAACAGGCTGGCCATATACTGGGAGAAATAAGCGAAGACACTCATCAAGCTGGCAAACCTATGCTCAGTGCAATTGTAGTCAACAAAGCCAAGGGCTATCCCGGACCAGGGTTCTTTGTTCTGGCAAAGGCGTTGGGCAAGCTTCACCGCAATGCGTCAGGTGAGGAAGAGATAGAATTCTGGAAGCAAGAGAGAGATAACAACGTCTTGTCAATAAGCTGGTAAGCCATTCTGGGCCCAGGACAGGCGAACATTGGCCCACCTTGTTTGCGTAATATATCGCCTAACATTCTCATCCAGCAGACGGGCGACCACGTGTACTTCCACTCTCAGTGCTGCAGAATGTGAGTCCGTGACAGTTCGCGCCCGCCGCTGATGATCGTGTGTGTGCCGGGTATGGCACAGAGCTTGTGAGGTGGAAGTCCTCACACCAGGTTTTCGCGGAGTCACGCCGAGGCGTGATAAGGGAAAGGGCAAGGGCGTCATCGTGAGGTGGGGTCTGGAGGAAGCCCAATCCGAAAGCGCGGGACGACGAACAGGAATCCCGCCAAAGGCGGGATGTGGTACACTCGGGAGGAGTGGGCACGTGACCATGAAGTCCTCCATCCGCAATTGGGGTGTGCTTTATAAATCCGGCGTTTACGCGTGGAAGGTTCTGTGTCTTACCCCGGGAGGCCTGTACGGTGTCGTCGGGAAGGATACGGCATGCGGCTATTGAGTCCACGTTTGGGTAAACCCTTGAAACAGGTATGCCGATGACTGTAACATCTATGTGCGCAGCCTTCGGGCGGGACTGAGGGTATTGGCAAGTATATCGCGCTACCTTTCCCGCAAGCTGAAGCTCAAGGTCAATGAAGCCAAGAGCGCGGTCGGAAGGCCATGGGAGCGAAAGTTTCTCGGTTTTAGCTTCACTCGTCGGGGGTTCAAGCTGTGCGTTAGTGAGGCGGCCGAAAAGCGTTTCAAGGCAAAGATCCGGGAGATCACGGGACGTACCCGTGGACGGAGCATCTGGCAGGTCGCGCGGGAACTCCGCGAGTACTTGCTGGGTTGGAAGGGCTATTTTGGCCTAAGCGAGGTTAGCTCCAGATTCAAGGAACTGGACTCCTGGATTCGGCGTCGTCTCCGCTGCTACCATTGGAAACAATGGGGTCGCTGGGGATATAAGGAGCTTCGCAAGCGTGGGGTCAGCCGACAACTGGCCTGGAATACAGCCAAATCGGCTCACGGGCCGTGGCGCCTGAGCCGTAGTCCCGCACTCGCCTTTGCCCTGACTGGACAGTACTTTGACCGCCTCGACGTACCTCGGCTGTACATCAAACGATCACCTCGACCGAATCGCCTTGGTACGTGATCCGTATGCCAGGTGGTGTGGGAGGAGAGGGGTCGCGAGGCCTCTCCCTATCCCGATTGGGGTGCTCGATCAGCAGACCAAAGAGATAGGAAAAGAACCATGATCAAAACGAAGCAGGACATCCTGAATGTGCTCGATCAGCACCAATCCCACTTGAGAGCACTTGGAGTAAGAAGCATCGGGCTATTCGGTTCTTTTGTACGAGGAGAGCAACGTCCAGACAGCGACATAGATCTACTGGTCGAATTCCAGCCAGGACGGAAGACATTCGATGTCTTTATAGAACTCTGCTTCTTTCTTGAGGGGGTTCTAGAGCATGAGATAGAACTTGTCACTGTGGAATCTCTCAGTCCCTACCTTGGTCCTCACATCCTCAGGGAGGTGGAGTATGCCGCTCTCGCCGCTTGAGTATCTTCGTCACATACTCGATGAGACCGAGTACCTGATGGATGAAAGTCACGATTTAGGAAAAGAGCAGTTCCTCCAGGATGCTACTCTCAAGCGTGCCTTCGTGAGAAGCATTGAAATCATCGGAGAAGCATCCAAGAAAGTACCCTCTGAACTGAAGAATCGGTATCCAAGAGTCAACTGGAGAGCCATAGCAGGCATGAGAGACCGACTCATCCACGACTACTTCGGCGTAGATTATGAGATTGTCTGGGACGTGGTGGAAAACAAAATACCCACACTTCGTGAAGATGTTCTTGAGATTTTGGAACGTGAGGGTGCAGTCTGATGGAGAAAGATATTGTCCGAAGGCGCTAACAGTGCATCGACCGGACCCCAACCACGCTGGGCGAATTCGCAGGTGTTCGATCGACGAAAGACACAATAGGTCATGAACCGGACCAGTGGAATAGGGGACGTCCTTTAGATTTTTAGTTTCTAATAAAACAAGCTTGAAGGGTGACTTCGTGCGAAAGGCTAGAATCTCTCCTGTGGCTGTGATTTTTTCCGTGAAACGGGGAGAAGAAATGGTCTCAGAGCAGAATTACTCCCTTATTTCAATCGGCGGATCTTGAGCCCGGAGAGTAAAATTAAAAAACTAAAGGGCGTCCCCTATCTATGACGTTCAATGCGACAATCTTGTGTGCAAGTTTTGGCTCGAACGAGTAGCGTTGAGCAAGAACCATGGTTTTTCTCCGAGGGAGCTGAATACAATTCGACAGATCATCAGCTCCAATCGGGACATTTTCTTGGAGGCATGGAATGAGCATTGCGATTAATGTAACTGAGCCCAGGGCATTGGGCATCGAAATCACGGAAAATGAGATCATTGCGCACCTCGTGGATGGTTGAACCATCAGTGTCCCTCTTGCCTGGTCCTGGCGACTGTCGGAAGCAACCGCAGAGCAGCGGCAGAATTTCGAGATCATCGGTGACGGACAAGGCATTCACTGGCCGGACATTGATGAAGACATCAGTGTTGAGGGTATGCTTTGGGGTTCTCCGGCACGTCGTCCAAAGGGTTCTTCCAAGCCCCGAGGTGCAGTGGGAGTATAGACGCAGCAGCTCGCCATAAAGATTTTTATGTGCCTGGAATAGGGGACGCCCTTTAGATTTTTACACGTGACTTCAAACCCTACTCAGACAGTTACCACGCGGCTTCCTCCTGACTGGATGGAATCAACAACGAATTGGTGCAAGCAGTTCGGAGGTGCTGACTCCATCCTTTCGCTGTGTACTGCTACGGCAATTAGAGATATAGAGAGATTATCCATATATGAGAGCATGCGGTTCTGCAATATGCTTAAGCCAAATTTGCCAGACGGAGCGGTTTTGGAGTTCAAACGAGGGTCAGGAGAGAATGTCAATATTCAATTGTATCCAGCTTGGGCGTCTAAACAGCTTTCCAATATGAAGGGAGCCTTCATTTTTCGGCTGACACCGAATGGTAAAACATTGGGTGTAGTATGGCTGAATGCTTCTGAAGACAAGAGAGATCAGTACGAATCGGGCAGTCCATTATGGAAATTCTACGACATAAAGTTGTCTATGAAGAGTAAGCTGCCCAAAAATCCAAAAATATATGAAAAGGGGATGCCTGAATTGGTTCTATCGGTTGTCAAGCAAGGGATAAGCATGTACCGTGAGGTATCTTTGATATAGCTTGTAATATGAGCAGACGCTAACTTTCGCTCAAGCGGACCCGCGACCACGTGGTGCAATCAAATCCGTACTGTTGGCTAGCAGTCCCTGCCTCTTCGCACGGGCCGCTTAGCTGGTAGTTCGGTCCTCAATGCGGAACGGAAGGTTCGACAATTTGTCCATAATAAGGAACCTGATAAGATGGCAAAAAGCGTTTATATCGAGACTTCGATTGTGAGTTATCTAACAGCAAGGCCTAGCCGCGATGTTCGGGCTGCAGCCTGGCAGCAGATCACCAGTCAGTGGTGGGAGGATGTACGACCCGAGTATGATCTTTACATTTCTGAGTTGGTCATTGTGGAGGCATCAGCAGGAAATCCCGAAGCAGCTGATCGAAGACTTGAAGCCTTAGAGGGGATCGCGGAGCTGTCCATTGACGAAGAAGTAAAGGAGCTTGCAGACGAGTTAATATTGAAAGGTGGATTTCCACCTGGTGCTGAAGCCGATGCATTACATGTTGCGGTCGCCGCCGTGCACCGAATTGACTATCTCCTTACCTGGAATTTCCGACATATCGACAATGCGGCGAAGAAGCCAATCATTCGTTCCATATGCATTGCAGCCGGATATCCCTATCCGGAAATCTGCACGCCCATGGAACTTCTTCAGGAGGATAAAGACAATGCACAAAGATGAGATCATAGCCGAAGTCTGGCGAAACCGAGACGCATATGCTGAAAAGCACCACCACAACCTTGCTGAAATTGTGGCTGACCTCCAGATGCGGCAGAAAAGGAAGGAATACAAATTGGTGGACAGAAGAGACCGAACAAAGGCTTCCAGCCGACCTCGTTCCTCGGCGGCTGAAGCCTAGCGTTCTGCCGCTTCGCTTAAGGATCGGTGTGAAGTGCCGACTGATACACCGTACTGAGAAACATGCCACAGTTCGTTGTCATCGATGCCCCTTCCGTCCTTGGGCTGAGGCCGACCGGGGTCGAGCACCTCCCCAAGGCGCTCAAGGCTGCCGGCCTGTTGGACGGGTTGAATGCCGAGTACGCCGGACGAGTCGAACCCCTGCTTTACAAACCACAGCGAGACCCCAAGACGCTTATACTTAATCCTGATGCTCTGAGAGCTTTCTCCTTGCAGCTTGCCGAAGCGGTCGACGGCGTGTTGCGGCAGGAAAAATTCCCGCTCGTGCTCGGCGGCGATTGCAGCAATATCATTGGCATCATGCTCGCGCTCAGACGTGCCGGGAGATACGGGCTGTTTTTCATCGACGAGGTTGCAAGCTCACATCACCTATGGGTATACACTGAAAGAGATTGCCTACTTTTTCGATATCCACTATACGACGGTCAGGAAGATAGTGACCGGTAGCAGAAAAGTGATATTTCAAGCCCAAAAGCAAAAGACCGTACTCGCTAACGTCACCCGCGCAAAGGCCGTGCCCATAGGAGCCCCGCAGTGAGAGCACAAAACGGATTAAAAACATTGCATTTTGCTATTCCATGTCTGTATGTTGCATACAAACACAAAAACATGCTTTGGAGGTAGCAAGATGCCGACTGCAGTAAGAATCTCTGATGAATTGCTTAAAGAAGCCAAGAAGTTCAGCAAGATCGAGCACAGATCGCTAACCGGTCAGATAGAACACTGGGCAAGAGTTGGTAAGTGCGCTGAGGAAAATCCTGATCTCACCTACGATTTGATAAAAGAGATTTTGTTAGGAATTGAAGAGCTTGATCAGGGAGAGAAATCACAATACAACTTTGATTGAGGGAAGCATGAGAGTCTTTCAATCAAGTTCCTTCGCCAAGACAGTTAAGAAGCTCGAAAAGAAACAAAAGTTAGAATTGGATAACGAAATCAGGAAGATTATGCAAGATCCATCGATCGGTTCAGAGAAGAAAGGAGATCTGCGAGGAGTCTTTGTGCATAAATTCAAGATCCAAACAACTCTGTATTTGTTGTCCTATCGCATCATTGGAGAAGACATAGAGCTAATAATGATTGGTCCCCATGAGAATTACTATCGCGATTTGAAATCTTATTTGAAGGGCAGATAAAAACGGCCAGGTGGCTTACCGCGCTTCAGGCAGCACCGTGGGGCACCTCCCCCGCGATTATTTTGAAAGGCATCACGGGTCGTTGGTGAACTATGACGTTGAGGTAACCACTCTGCGCAGACCTTTTCCGGTTAGCGAGTGGGTAGTGGAGTCGATCGGTATTCCAGTCGGTCTGATTTTGCTTGTTTCCTTCCTGATAAAAGTCTACCTGTCCGTTCGAACTGGGTCGGGCCACGCTAAGGTGTCAATTTGCTTATAATAGGGCTTCAAAATCAGGCCCCATTTTGACCTTAAGTATCCATTTTCGGGTCAAAATTCACCCTTTAACGGAAAGAGCGGCAATCACCAAGCCAGCGGCTAACGTGGCCATCCACGCGGCCCTGAACCACGCCGGGCGAATTTGGCCGGTGCTATATGCGAGTTCACTGGCGGCCTGGTCCGGTCCGGTGATGGCTGTTGTTCGGCACAAAGAAAGCATAATCAAGGATCACAAAATGACCCCAAAGCAGTTTTTTGACTGGCAGACGGCAGGCGGCACAGACGATGTCATGCGCTTGGTCGATTGTCTGGAGCGAGCAGATCTTGCATGGTGCGCAATCGGAGGTGTGGCTGTTAACCACTGGGCGGCGGAAGCCATGGTCACTCAAGACGTTGATTTTGTTGTTGCGGCAGAATCAGTGGATCTTGCAACAAAGCTTCTCGAGGAAGCTGGATTCAGATCCGAACGGTTCCCATGGTCCATCAATTTTCGAGGCCGCTCCAAAGTCAGTATTCAATTGAGCACGGAAGACTTCTATAAAGACTTCCCGAGACGGTCCGTCCCAGCAGACATACACGGAATTCTCATGCGGGTTGCGTCACTGGAAGACACATTGCGCGGAAAGATCAAAGCGTGGCGTGATACGGAAAGAAGACAAAGCAAGAAACTCAAAGACCTTGGCGACATTGCCCGCTTGGTAGAAAGCCATCCGCACCTATGGGATCTGCTTGATAAGGATCTAAAAGAGATCATACAGAAGCCATGATTTTAGCTGAAAAGCCGAACTTTCGCTGGAGCCGACGCCCAGAAAGCCGGGTGCGGCTCAGCTGACAGTTAGAGCTCAGGATGTTCTGGCCTCTCAGCCGATTGACAGAAGAGATAAAGATGCTATGAAACTTCCAAGGAATCTGGAAGCTATCGTTCCAGAGGAGAAGATTGCTGGCTATCTTCTTTCTGAGAGCCATCCGGTTGGAAAAGCGAAGGCCAGGTACTTCAGGAAGATCGGGTACAATGAGAACAACGTTGCCCAACTGAGGGATGATCTGTTCAAGATTGCTGTCACGAATGCAGTGAGTGAAGAAGTCAGTACCCTTTTCGGCATAAAATACGTCGTTAATGGGGCCGTGGTTGCACCAAACGGCACGAGAGCACGACTCCGTACCGTGTGGATAATTGAGATCGAAGAAGATCTTCCACGTTTTGTCACTGCATATCCTACAGCGGAAACGATAGAGGAGTAGAAAGTGATCCGAGAGCTGGAAACAATTGTACTCACCCGAGATATTCCCGAGCACAGCCTGCGTCGCGGGGACATCGGAGCGGTGGTGCACTGCTACAAAGATGGAGTCGCCTTTGAGGTTGAGTTTGTCAGAGGGAAAGGCGAGACGGTGGCCGTCATTACACTGGAGTCGAAGGACGTACGCCCCATGCACCCCAATGAGATACTCCATGCGCGTGAGATCAAAGCTGCATAGATCCCGGCTTGGCGTGGCAGAGTCTGGGTTTCACACGTCATACGAAGGATCATTGATGTGGTCTGCCCCAACGAATGCTTCAACCGGACCCGGAACCACGCGGGAGATGTTTGTTGGCATTCTCTTGAGGCTCATCGGCAGCGTGGTTCCGGCTCGGTTAAGCTGTT
>NZ_JAIBKA010000024.1 GCF_022603395.1 Desulfoferrobacter suflitae | reverse complement strand
CCACGTTATCGTGAAAGGAGAAGACGAAATTTGGTCATCCAGGGCGAGAAAGCGTACGGTGTGAACCCGATGAGCGTTTGATCTGCCAGCCGATATGATGCAAAGCGGCAAGAACTCGTCTTGCCTTTGTGGAGGGCCATTCACTCATGCTGCAGCAAACTTGATATCGAGCATATCGGATGAAACCTCCCCGTGTTCAAGCCTGTCAGCCAGAACACGAAGAGCCAATGCCTGCACTTTGCTGATGGCCTCTTCAGCTGTCTTTCCGTAGGCAAGAGCCCCTGGAAGCTCCAACACTTCAGCTAGCCACCTTCCATCTTCTTCTTGCTCGTATTCAATGTTGAATTTCATAAGTTTATTCCTGACGCAAATCTTCAGTGTGGAATAATATGCCTCTTAATTGATTTCATTATAGCACGGCTCTGTAGGCGTGCACGCGCATAACGCTCCGCATAACCGGCGGCGCCAAAGCAGCACGGATTCTACATCTGCGGCACTGAGCATGATGGCACCGCGTGGCTGCGCCGTCCGGTTGAGCGCTTTGTTCTGCGGTGCTAAACTCGGTTCTTCCAATATTCAGGATCGCGATGTAGGTGCATCACGGCAAGAATGAAAATGACATCGTCCTGTTTGGAGTAGACGATGCCGTATGGAAATCGCCGAATCTGGCACCGACGGATGTCGTCTTCAAGGATGCTCCAAGCGTCTGGAAAGCTGCGTATGTTCTCAATTGTAGAGTGTACTTCGATAGCGAAGTCGTAACCGAGACCCGGCGCACAGTCTTCATAGTAGTTTATGGCGTGGCGAAACTCCGCCTCGGCTTCGGGATGAAATGCGTACTTCATCTCGAAAACCGTTTGAGAGCCCTGTCGAATACCTCTTCTCCTGGAATGGGTTTCACCTTCCCGGAGCGAAGCTCCTGAAGCCGTCTTTTTGCAACCTCCGTCCACTTTGCTTCTATGCCGGAGTCTGGCATGTTGAGGCTGCGCAAGAGCGAATCAGCTATGAGTGCCCGCTCCTCTACCGGGAGAGAGAGTACCTCCTCCAAAATCTTTTTGGTCGTCATCGTGATCCAACTCCCATCTTGATGAGCTTATTTCGATTCCACAGATTCATACTAGCAATCTAGGAAGGCTTTGCCAATGGGCATTGAGCAGAACTGCCAGCTGAGCCGCGCCCGGTTTTTGTGGGCGTCGGTTCCAGCGAAAGTTATGGTGCAACGTTTGATTTCAGGTAATTGATGAACGTCGAACACGACACCAGGAAGAACTTTGCATCAGTAACTGTAATATTTGGTTCATCAAGCATCGCATGCCGGATCCCCGCCTCATCGCTTGTGTATCCATAAATTGCTGAAAAACCTTTCTTAAGCGCAGGATGCAAGTGTCCATTCTTCTCGATAACCGCTAAAGCACCCCCAAGAGTTGCTTTCGGATTGCCACTTATTTCACGAGCCATGCTTTCAACAGCCGATATAGACTCCTTGATTGAGTTCCTGTAATCAGGACTATTCCCTCTTGACAGATGCTCCATTGCCATTCTCAGGTGTGCATGAACACCACTAAATGGGCCCTCGGAAATCGCCTTCTGTATGGCCTCTATCTCTATTTCGTCGGTAACAGGTACAAATGTCGACTCAATGAAACGATAACCGGTCAATTCTATCGCGAGAATATCGTTGATTCTTTGGATCAAGTTTTGGTTTTGCTCATATAGCAATACATGCTCCATGAAATCATAAATTTCGTACCAGGCACAGCTGAAGAAATATTCCCTGATGGCTTCAAGTATTCTGTGAGGCCTATCCGGCCTTGAATCCATAGGTTCCTTAAAATAAACAAACCAGAGCCTCCGACTAGACTTCTCTATGTCACCATGCCCATGCTGGCGATACAGAAAATAGTCCCTGTTCCAAATAAAAATATCGAGTACATTCCACAGAGAGTTACGCAATGCGTCACTCATGCCTTGAACTTGCAAAGCGGTTTCAACAGGTGTGATTCCGATTCGCTCACTAAATTTCATTGTAGTGACCTTGTGCCATAATCGCGGCGCTGACCCGCGAGCACGTCGGATGGGAGCAGGCCGCAGGCCTGGTCACAGCCGGCGCGCGCAGTCGGGTCCAGTGTTCCGGCGCGAAGCGCCGGGGCAAGGTGCTGGACGCAGTCGCCGGGAACGCCGGGCATAACTGGCGGCGCCAAATCGGCACGGAGTCTGATTTTACATGACGAATTTTCTGAACACCATGAGGCCGCGCCGTCCAGTTCATGCCTTCGTTGGGTACTCAAGACACTGGTTCTTCGGGAAGCTGTGCACCGTGCCAGACTGCAATGATCCACACGATCTCGCCTTTGACTCGATAGAAGAACCGGTATGGAGTGACGACCACCTCCCGGTATGGCAGATCTGGAAATTCCGGTACGACTCTTCCTGAGTTCGGGAATTGTTCGAGCCGTCGCAGTACCGTCTCCGTTCGCTCACGGAAGTTGAGTGCCGCCTGAGGGTTATCCCGACGAATGTAGCTGAGCGCAGAGAGAAACTGAGTCCTGGCTGAAGGCGTAAAGCGGATTTTCACGACGGCTCTTCCGAAAGAAGTGCATCGGCATCAGTAAGGACGGAGTCCAGGTCATGTCCCTCACCGGCTTCTATTTCCCTTTCTCCCTTCGCCAGAAGGCGTAGCAGCTCTCTGTCACGCTCCGATTGCTCAAAAGCTTCCACGCTAAGCATTACAGCGGCCGCACGCCCCCTCTGTGTAATCACAATGGGTTCCCTGGAATCTTTGATTTTCTTAAGCACCTTGGCAGCATCCTGCCGCAAATCACTGACTGGAATGATATTCAAAAGCTTTCCCATATTGCACCTCCTGTAGTACTTCTAAATGTACTACACAACGTACCTAGAAGCAAGCAAGTGCGAGAAAAGCGCGGAGATGTGGAGCTGCCCAACGCCGCGCTTCAGCGGCGCGCGGCTTTTTTGCGCGTCCGACTGCAAGCGCCCTGTTAGAAAAAATGTTCCAAACGAAAGCAACTCCATCTGCTTTTAGAGCAGCATGTCAAATGTTGAGACGTGACCCTGGCTTGTGTATGGTGATCTTATCCTCAAGGGTCACAACTCTAAGAACTCTGCCTCCAAATTCATCTATGCGCCCCCAAAATCGAAAACGGTTTCCATCCTGAGACTCAGTCCTAATTGGATTCTCCAGAACCTGAACGCACTATTCCTTTTTAAGATATGGTCGCTTACGCAGAACTTCATTCTCAAAATATGCGGTGTACCTATAATCTGCCATGACAAAGTGTACCCGTCTCTATGATGATGAAGTTCCTGCTGTAGTTTTTCAGATTAAGCTGCTTAAATTTTTCTCATTATCTTGGCAGGATGTTTTGATTTTCGGATTATTTTGAGTTTTTTGCAGGATCGTTATTTTGCACGATTTTTTTTGCACGCTGTATTGTCCTGGTGAGGTAGTGATTGATTCTTTTTGTTCCCAGATGGCTGTCCCAGCAGGTTCTTTCCGTGAGAATCCGATCTCGGATGAAGATATCATTAAGTCCTCGGCGAAGCAGAGCCAGGACATAAGCAAAGTCAGTTCTTGATTCATCGCCACAGTCAAATTGTTTTCGGCAAATAGTGGATTGATGGCACACACCCCCCACTGGGGTAAAGGGAAAAGGGATTATGCGGGATCTGGATGAATCTTGAGGTGTTATAGCCGGTATGATGGCCTCAGTTTGCCAATCGATCCAGATGAGTTTGGAGAGAGGATATTGTCCCTTTTGGCTGCGGTATTTTTGTTTTGGGTTGCAGAAGCCGGGACATCTGCCGAAGCGATTGGCGGGATCGGCTGCGGGGTCGCTGCGAAGTATCTTTAGCCAGTAGCGTTTATCTTGAAGCGCAAGAGGTGTATGGGAGTGAATCCACACCTGGAAGTTGTGGGGTGAGGTCCCAACCTATACTATGTTCCAATAGGCTGTGGAGTGTACTGTTTTGTTTGAGCGCATCCTGTAAGGGCTACGATTAGGATGAAAAAGAATGAAAAACTAGGAAAGTATTTTTTCACTTCCACCTCCGACAATTGTATTGCTCGGCACAAGCACATAACACCGCGCATCAGCGGCACGAAGCCACGCGCCAAGGAGCCACGCGAAGCGCCGATTATTGCCACGCGTGGTTTCGTGTCCGGGGCATGCGCTCGTTATGCCCTTCATTTCCTGACGTGTAATAACGTAGGGCTCTCTGAGCTCCCCGCAAAAAACAAGCTCATCTGTCAACCCCTATTCGAACAGCTATGGAGGGGTCGTAAAGGTTCATTGTATTTGCCTCGGTTTTCCTGGCAATGGCACGGACGAATCCGATGTAGCGGCCATGATCCGAATCCAGCGTTTCGGCGTCGGAAGGAAAAACACTCCTTCCCATAATCTCCAGGGCCTTTTCGAAATCACGCCAGTGACGCCAGCCGTCACGCAAGGTATCGATCTGAACGTCCGTGACGCTGCTATTGCGGCTCCATAAATCCCGCCACCAGTCCGCCGTCTTGAAACTCCAGCATCCATCCTCCCAGAACACTTTTCCGTTTGACTGAGGGGTGACGAGATGCTCCGGAGGCGCCCCTTCGATTGGTTGCATCAGTGCCGGCATGACGGCGCCCAGCAACCCTTCCGGACGGACAAATCTGCTCAGATATCCGAGATAAAGCTCATCCGTTCCGAAGTACTGGTAGGCATCGATTGAGACAACGGCATCGAAAAAGCCCTGTGGAAACGGCAATGAGTGAGCCTCGGCACGCAAAGGAAAGACCAAATCGGTAACCTTGGCCTCAAGAGCTCTTTGCCAGTTATGGTCCGGTGTTATCCAGAAATCGGTCGCCCACACCTGTACTCCGAATTCTCTTGCGAGAAAGATGCTGGTCATGGCTCGTCCGCAGCCCAAATCGAGCACACGCATCCCGGAGCTCAGAGGCAATCCCTCGGCAAGCCATTCGGCAAGCCACAGTGCGTTCGGACCCATCTGGTTTTCCATCATCCAGGCCGGCTCGTACCGGCTCGACCTCGGAAACTCCGATTTGTGAAGGAGTTGATTGATATCCACTGTCGTACTGTCTCCTCAATTATCCGGACTCATAACATGAGCTTCACCGGCCGCGCGCCAAAAAACTTCAGCCAAGCAAACACACCGCCCCGCGCGGTCCGGTGGAAGCTGACGTTAGGAAAAATGTCTCATGTCAAGGGCTGCCCCCCACAGACACTCGTTCCAGAAGCTCCAGCCCAGTCCCTCCGGGTTCAGAAACGTTTACCGCGTTACGAATTCGCGTATGCGCGTTTGAGGAATGAGATGATCCAAGGTGGCGGTGGCAAACACCTTTCCATCCAAACGGAGCAGGAGCTGCCGCATATCCTCGCGCCTTTGCCTGAAGCCGCGTCCGTCGATACACGCAACCACTTCATACCTCGGTTGCCCAGCCGCAACATGCTCATTGCGTTGCGTTTCGAGCTCCTTTATGCGAGCCACCTTATCTCTGGCCGTTCCATCATCGCTTGTGATCTTTGCTTCGATAATCACGGCGGGGCTCACTTCATCCGGAATGCAGAAGTCGGGGGCTTGCCCGAAACCGGGAATTCTTTCGGCTCTGCCGGTCTTTCGGTATGAGACGCCAGCCAACCGAAGGCGCTCTTCGATTGCATTCTCCATTACTTCACCGACCAACTCGGAAACGGCATCCCTGTGGGCGGCAAAAGGGCGACCAAGATAGCGCTCGTAAAGCAAAACGGCGTAGGGCACGTTTTCATTGCTGGCATATCTTAAGGAATCGAGACCACCCTTGGTGTCGAACTTGGCCAAACGGTGAATCACCCCTTCCTGATCATCCGGAGCGCCTCTGGTGATGTAATGCACTGCCACATTCACCAAAGCATCCAACCTTTCGATGGTCTTGGGCCGCTCCGGTGGCGTATGCCCGCGAATACTGGCTCGGTTGATGCGGTCTTTGAACTTCCGGAGGCATTCGCGAACATATTGAGGGTCTTCTCGACAGCGTCTGTCGAGTGATCTCGCCGCATTTTGAGTCACATCACTATCGAGCTCGGATCGTGCCAGCTCAGCCCATTCCGGTGCGGTCATTCCCAGAATTGCACGCAGCACGCCCACGACCCTGCTATTCTCCAGGATGGCTTGATGAACCGCGGCCGCACTGAAATCTTCGAAACCCTTGCTACCACGTTTGAGAACTTCATACGCATCCCGAAAGTCCGAGTACCTGATAAAACCGCTCCCCATGGGCATAAGAAGAAACTCAGACACCAAATCCGAGAAGGTGACATCTACCATCTCCTCCAATCTCTCGCCAAGCTCTTCAGGCGTCAGTTCAAATGGCCGTTGAAGCGACATTCCTTCCCCCTCCAGCGTTGCACTATGCGCCAATATCTTTTCCAGTTGTTTCAATGCCGGGCGGTTGCCACGGTCCCATCCGCCATGTGGCAGCTCCTCCCGAGCGGTATCAAAAGGATATCTGCCCATCCTCGGCACCATAGGATGTCTGAGGTTCTCGACTAAAAACGTTCTGTAGAGCAGGGCTCACCGACAGGACATCGTCAAGCAAGTGCTCGACGGATGTCAGGCCTCCAAATGCGGAGACCCAGCGCGATACACTCTCCATGCGACGAGCGACCGTGAGGCTACCGTCCCAACCCTTCCTGAGATTCCAAACAGCCAACCTGATGAGATGGCCGAAGATGATGCAGCGAATGTCGCCAAGTGTTGCCGTAAAATTCCTCACGCCGGCAAGTTTATCCAGGTCCATTCTTATAAGCTCGGCGACACCTTCGGGGGTATCGACGATCCATTTTGCCGGGACTCTGCCCGTCGAGCGGCAGACAAACACGGTGTCGAGAATGGAAGACTTGGTTCCGCTTATGTGAATGGATGCGCCCATTTCTCCGGGGCATGGAAGGGAGGCCGAGCAGGTGAGGCCCGAATCGAGTATGGCCACCGCAACGGGATAATAGGCATCTAGGCTGTTGTGATGATAGGTGAATGCCAAGGGGGCTCCCGGCTTGAGAGCTAGAGCCATCTTTCGAAACACCGATGAGAGCCCTTCTGTGAAATGCTCCAAGCCCCGTCCCATGTTCTCGTTTCCCGTAAGCTCCATCGCGTTGCGGGTAGACGCCTTCGCAAATTCCGGAACGTTCCTCCCGACCAGTTTGCGAAGCCACACGTAGCAAAAATCCATCAGCTCCGCATATTGAACGTTTCCGAAATACGGAGGGTCGGTGAGCACGGCATCGAGCCCGCCCGGTTCGATATTCGCCTCAGCCGCGTCGGAGCAGAGGAGCTCAACCTTTCTGGAGCCGGGCCGACCGGACGTGGTATTGCCGTCTCCTATCCACTCACCGGGAATATCAACCACAAGCTTTCTTCCCTTCCTGTGGAGGATTTCGAAAGGTCTGTCGCAGTACGACTTCGCCTTGACAAACTTGGCGATGATGTTGGACCAGCCACCGCTTCCAACATTATCTCCATTGGCTCCGGATATGCCAAGGAAGTTCGACTCGCACTGGATTAGCCCCACTGGAAAACCGTGAACCGAAAAGATATCCAGTGACTTAAGGGCCATGACATCGTAGCGGCACAGCATGTTTTGGTAACGCAAAAGATCGGAAAGGTTGGTTGCCAGCGCATTGCGCACCCGCTCCCCCTTCTCCCGTGAAATAGAACGGCAGCTCAGCTCGAGACCCAGCAGTTGGCGCTTGCTGAACATCTCGCGGTAGTGCCGGTACCCCCAGCGGTGCAATCGGTTCGTTTCGTCTCCGCTCGGAATTTCATCATCAGGAATGAACATCGGCTGCAGGCTGTCCCACGCAGATTCCGCAGCCTCCAGGCGCATGAAATCGGCGGGATCGGGCGTCTTAAAGAAGCGCCCCTTGTGGCGTGGTTTGCAGGCGGGGCAAAAGTACTCGATGGCAAACATCCTGTGCAGAGGAGGACCCGCTTCGGGGTCTGGGTAAACGTTGATTTCTCCGCACTGAAGGCAGGCGCATCGGTTTCTCCTCGCCGGCCCGGCAGTGATCAGGGGTTCGCCACACAAACTACATGCACCCGGTTGCTTCCTATTGCCGGTTTCAGTGAGCCCGCCGCATGCGGCACAGAGGAACACATACTTCGGATGGCGCCTGTTGTGCGAGATGAGGTATCCCGGGAAGAGCCTGATCTCGCTTTCGCAGTTTCTGCAGGTCCTTGTTTTTACCCAGAGAAAGTATTTCACATGGGCATCTTCCGAGCCGCACTTGAGGCACTGGGTCCGATGGAAGTCGCCTATCTTTTCTTGAAGCTCCCTGAGAAGGTTGTCTGCACCCTCTCGATAGGCTTTAAGGTCCAGGTGCTCTATTTCCTGCCGGACGATCCAGTAAGACATGGGATTGATGTCGTGGCCGATCACATCGCACCCGAGACGATTGGCTTCGAGCAAGGGAGTGCCTCCCCCCATGAATGGATCTGCGATTCGAAGCCCTCCGAGATCATGGGCTCGATAGAAAGATTGGCTAACCGGCTCTGTCACGAATTCCGAAAGAAGCAGCCCCCGAAATAACGTCCCCGGCCTTCTGGCAAACCACTTGTGGACAGCAATGATCGGCCTGTAGTTCTGCTGAATCTGCTTCTCTTGCAGTGCCAGTCCGCCAATGAACGATATATCAAAATCGTGTTCGATCATAAGACCTCATGTGTGATATCATCGTTGAAGTGGATGAGTGGCGCTTGGCTGCCACCACATTCATTGCTTATTTTCGCTCGGAAGTCAATTTGTAGACAAATACCGCAGGACGACCAAAAGGAACTCAGGTTTCACAGATTTCTTCGGAACATCTGAGACTTACCCTGTGCCTGCCGGTCGGGTGCTAACACAATCATCAGCGGCGGGCGCGAATTGGTATAAAGTCTCGGTTGGCAGTATAGGTTTCAATCCACCACGTGGTCGCCCGTCCGCTGGATGTGCAAGTTATCCGACATTTACAGGTATTGACAACAAGTCGATCGGTGTGTATGAATACACACCATGGACAGCCGGGAAATCATCCGCATTCTCAAGCAAAATGGTTGGTATGAGGTCGCTAAGGTCGGGTCTCATACGCAATTTCGGCATCCAGAAAGAAAAGGCCGTGTTACGGTACCACATCCCAAAAGAGATATACCGATCGGTACGTTAAAGAGCATTGAGCGCCAGTCGGGTATTGAGCTAAAGTGAGGGAACATCATGGCGAACTACATAGCCATTGTGCATAAAGAAGCCAATACTGATTTTGGCATATCCTTTCCTGATTTTCCAGGTTGTATTACCGCTGGTCACAGCGTCGATGAAGCCAAGGATGCTGCCCAAGAGGCACTTGCCCTCCATATTCAAGGAATGATCGAAGATGGCGATCAATTACCAAATCCATCAAAACTCGAAGACATCATGGCTGATACGGATTACGCTGACGCTGTCGCTTATCTGGTTGTTGCGGTACCGGATGCAAAACCTCGGACGGTAAGAGTCAATATTACCGTTCCAGAAATGACGCTTAAGCAAATTGATGTGGCAGCTAAAAAACGGGGTATGTCAAGATCCTCCTTTCTTGTTCATCTCGCACAGAATGCGATTCATTCAAATCACTCGCAGTCATCGGCATAGCACTGAACCCGTGGGCGATAACGAAAGCTTGAGGGGCGCGCGGCTTTTTGCGCGTCCCTCTCAAAGCTGTGGTTATGGAAAGGCCTTTCTCAGGTGGAACTCGCGAATTGCGACTGTCCTAATGAGGGCCTCCTCAGAGCCGAAAAGTGAAAATGCATTTATATTCATTCTGTCGAGGTCGTGAAGCGCTATCAGAGACTCTGATGCCGGGATATCAATCTTCCACAACATGTCTTGCGGTTCTCCGACCTCGGAGAAAACATCTTCGTGGCAAGCGTAACAAAGGTCGTTTCCCGATCCTTGAGTACAGATAGTATATTCGCCCTGTTGCATCCAATGTCGTTTGTGTGTCCTTACATTTGGCCCTAAGCCCGTAATTAAAGGTTTGTCTCCTTCATGTGTCTTACCGTGCCCTACATGCTCAAGGTAACAGTACAGGGAGACGTAATCAGTTTCGGGAGGAATGTTTTGAAATGCAAAGTATGCTGCGACAAACTGTGATCGAGTCCAGTCCAGCAGAGGTGACGGAAACCCATGGTGCCTCAACTAAACCATATATTCGTACCCAGGCAGTTTTCCCTTCATGAACATATCTGCAGAAGACAACCAAGACCGAAAATTCCCAAAGTCCGGTATTACCCATGTCCTATCCGTTAACGATTCAATCTGGGATTTCGTTACCGATAGTTTTCTAAAATAGGTCTCCACTCCCAAGTCATCGTCTGAAAATCGTTCGAGCGTAGTAGCAAGACGCCACTTATGGTTCGCATGTCCGCGATAAAGAAGGCTAGAGACATAGGTATCTTCCTTCCTCGATAGCTTGTTACGGTGCTCCTCAATTCTCTTCAGTTCCCTCTGGCAGTGTTCCCAAGATGTCACTTTGATCTCTTCCATTTTTCATTACCATAACACCGGCCATCACCGGCCCGAACCACGCTGCCAATGAGCTTGCAGACAACACCGGCCAAACTTGCCCGGCGTGGTTCGGGTCCGCGTGGATGGCCTCGTTAGCGCATAATCTCTAGATAGGGGACGCCCTTTAGTTTTTTAATTTTAGTCT
>NZ_JAIBKA010000023.1 GCF_022603395.1 Desulfoferrobacter suflitae | reverse complement strand
ACTATTGCAGAAAACGAGTAGAAAATGCAAACACAGTCGCGCTATATGGCAGCTAATTATTTTCATGGCAGTTGTTAATCGGTGTGTTCGACCATACCCTGAGACCGCTGCAGAGAGCAAATTCATGCAGTTCTGCACAGCTCATGTGATAAGTATTCAGAAGCCGAAGTTCCACTATATTTCTCAAGCTGCACCCATTGTTTATAGAACCATTGGAAACTAGCTGACACTAAAACTGCCGTTAAACATCACATCCAGGGATAGCTTGGCCATGACCAGCAAAGTATTCGACTGGGTGAAAGACTGGATCGGCCGCGCCAATGTCGAGCGTCGGAAAGATGACACCATATCGCCATTCGCCGCACTTCAGCAAGCACTCGCGGTCCTGGCATTAGCATTATCTGGAACACTCCTTGATTATGTAGACAAAACCGTTTCCCCGCAAACGCTCATTTTTGTCAAAGTTTTTTTGCTCATAATAATAGTGGTACTGGCCAATCAGGTCATCATCGCTAAGAAGCCAATCGAACGAAATGACTTAATTCTCTCGTCGCCGAGGACGTCAGGAAAACTGGCTTACAGGTACACAGAGATAGATAGGCTGGCATCAAAACTTGTTGTCATCTTTTCTATAGGCTTAACCATCATTCTTGTTTGGCCTAAAACTGGTTCTTGCAAGCTGACCGTCCAATTTCGTGGCACAGAGAGTGCTCCCGCCATAGGGAGAGGTTTGGATTTTGAGTACATAGAGATTGCCGGTGCTGACCAAAGGACCAGGTTCGCTTTCAACAAGACAGGAAAAACCAACATTGAGATCCTCCCAAGCCAAGTAAAGAGATGGTCCTTTACGGTTGTCGGGTCCAGGGGAGAAGAGCTCTTGTCTTCTGAACTAAGAGGATGCCTCCATGAAAAGCGTGAATTTGAACTCACAGGAAAGAATGCAGTTCTCATGCTCAGTCCACCTTAGGCTATTTGCATGGATGATGTGCTTCGCGCTCCTTATTTTATCCATATTATGCACTCCAGTCTCAGCGCAGTCTTTGGTATCAGGCGATGTCACGGACGCTATGAGCGGGATCGCAATACCAGGTGTCCAGGTCACTTTGAAGAGAGGGGCCAATACCATTGGCACCTCGTATAGCGATTCTGATGGCGGGTTTGATGTTACAATACCTGCCGAGGTAGCTCGTAATAATACCGAGCTCAAAGTGATCTTGGAACATGAGAAATATGCTGGCAATTCATTGAGAATTCATATGGATGGTGGCAGCCCATCGGAGACTCATTACAAGGCCTCACTGATCCCAAAAGAAATCAGCGTATGTAGGATTTTTGATAGGCATTACGTGGTGGTAGGGCACTTTCTGTCATCGATGTCCGCCACTTATACAGGATTACCAGAACGGATCGCAACAGCCCTTACATACGAAGTCCTCCCATTGCTCCAGCAATACAAGATCAAACCAGAGCTCCAGCCCGACTTTCTTGCCTGTGATGAAGCCAGACCGAGAGCAGTTACTCAGGGAAGGAGTCTGGCACAAGCCCTTGGAGCTGATGCGTTTGTGTCCGGGAGCGTCCAAGGTGGAGAACAAGGATATGATGTGCGGACATTCGTGAGCGACCGCTGTGACATCTATTCAGTTCCGTTTAGCTCGATCAACAAGAACGTTGACCTAAACGATCCAGGCGCTGCCCAGCTTGATCCACATACGCGCGCAACGATCCTAGTTGCAATAGCTGCAGCGTACGAAAAAGAAGGCAAATACTCAGATGGCGTCTATGCGACGAATGCTGCGGAACATACTCTTGGGAAACTAACGCCGGAGATTCAGGCTGTCCGCGAGAGATGCCAGATGGGTCTTCCTCAAGTTGGTCTTGTGAGGTGAGATTTATGAAGATTCTCCGTATAATATTTATAGTGTTGGCACTATCATTTTCTTACTTGTCGTCTGCAATGGCTGGGCGTGATGTGCCAATTGATGTCCGACTTCGCTTGCTTGACAAAGGAGGAAATCAAATCAGTCTGCCTTGGGTCAAGCACCGTGTAGCTATTTTCGCATACGAAGACCCTGAGAATACCGGTTTAGGAGAAGACATTGCTATACTGATGGGAAGAGAGATTCTTTATAACAGCAATGTATATTCTTTGGGGGTTTTGTCTTTTACAGGTGAACTGTCCCCAGAAACTTATAAGTCGCTCAGTTACTTTGATAAAGTCGAAAATATCACAAAAGCTGAAGACGTTATCTTTTCAATATGGGGACGCATAATCCCAGTAGGTGACTCAGTCAGGGTGGACACTTTTCTTCAGTTTGCTGAAAAAATAGAAGATAGACTCTCATGGAAATTTCGGCTGCCGTTCTCTATGGGTGGCGGCGTATTGCAGGCGCACCTTAGGCCAAAACGGATCCTTATTCAAAGTATAAGATTAGATACGGATGTCAAGTCAGAAATTCCCAATGCTGTAAAGGCGCTTCGAACCTTGCGACGCAAGCCAAAAATGAATGCGAAGGTGGTGGCGAGCATTCCGCTCCAAAAAACCTATTCTGTTGAGAAAGAAGAGGGGGATTGGGTTTTTTTAAGTATTAAAAGCGGCCCAAAAGGATGGACTCCTAGAGCAGGATATTGTACCGGTTCCTGCAAACAACTGCTCGAGGCGGGCAGATTTTCGGGAGGACTTTTGAGATATGTTATTGGGCAGGGTAGTTTGAGAGACGCCACTGCCAGTTTATCTAATGAGGCACTCGCCATTGAAGAGCAAATAGGAGCACTAGACTCAATCCTGCGTGGCACTAAAATTACTGATATCTCTCGGTCTCTTGAAGTAGCTCAACGGTGGATCGGACCAAATAGATTGAGTGGAAAAGACGAGAGAACTGGAATTGATCGAGGCAATGGAACTCCTCCAGGTGGAGCAGCTTTTGCCAATATAGAAGCTTTAGCAAAGATTGCATATGAGCTGCACAAAAGTATCTACCACAGGAGAGAACATAGAATAGATTTATCGCATGCACCGGAACCGTTTTACCCGAGAAGGATGTACGACTACTTCTACACAACAGAGATAAAAGATTTCGAGAGCATCGACATAAGTCCCCATTACATTATGAGAATTGCAAATCATCTTGCTAAAGCATCTCTGCTTGACCCAAATAATCTTGACGTCCTAAACAATCTTGCGGTCCTGTTCGCCTACGCGGGCGACCAAGGACGCGCAAATCTAGCAATGGGTTTGGGCAAAGAAATCAAATCTAAGGAATGAGGTCAGTCACTTTTTTAATATTAAGCATATCACCACAGCTTCTTTTGCTTCACCAGCTCGCGGGTGCGCGCGGGGATTGGTTCACCGTTCAGACTTGGCGGTATTGTTCAACATGATGCTGAGGTCTTGATCGATTCACAATATAGGGCACTCGGCGATGAAGTTTATATTCTTTCATTCTGCGGTGAGCCTGAAAAGAAAAGTATTGCTGATAACGGTTATTGAGCCAATGGCGAGGTTATGGATCTGGAGGCGGTGCTGCTTTAATCTTCAATACCGAAAAGTTGGAGGAAATACTCGGTGAAGAAGCTAAGACTCGAGTTTTCCAAATGGCGGATTTTTATAGTACCAACTGTCTGAAAGTATTCGACAAATAGTGTAATGCCATAAGGGCAGATCTGGAGCGCTTCAAGAAGATTTTCCGCTTATAGCACATAACTACCTGGATAATAGCATTTCTTTCTACCATTACACTATTTTGTTTGTAGCATGTTGAATTCACATACTAAATTTCTCGAGTATTCTCGAGTATCATCGATTTTGGAAAACTCCAGTAGGAGTTATGAGTATAGCGCAGTTTTTACTTGGCGATTTGATTTACAGTCATGATGAGCAAAAGCTAAAAGAAGAGCTGTCAGATGAGATAGAGGTTCTCGCTGATATAGCAAAGCAATTTTTTAACCATGAGAATGTTAGCAACGGAAAAGAAATTCACTCATCTGGAGGATACATCCCTTTTGTGAGTTGCATAAGTCGTTATAAGCATTTTGGTTTTAGTGAAGAAAGGGAAGTCAGAGTGGTCGCCTTACCAACTTTAGTAGACGATGAAATGACTAAACTCGCTAAAGCGGCTGGCACCACTTTGAAGCCGGAAAAAGTGCGCAAGTTCAGGTTAAATAAGGAACAACGTGTACCCTACATTAAAATATTTGATTCGGCTGACGTAAAACTCCCGATCGAAAAGTACCTCACAGGAATAAAGAAGCCCGAAAGCAGAAATAGTCCAGATATTGCCAGAGACAAACATTGAAATTGTGTGCTCAGAGATCCCGTACGCGGACTGACAAAAAATGAAAAGGTTGGGCGCTTAACCAACCACTGGTGCGAACGCAAGGGGCCGCGCCGCACAGTTCACCGTTGGGCATATATTCATCGGTGCTAGAGAGGCAAAAAGGTGACAGAATCTGAATCGCTCATGATCGAAGGCTTGCCAAAACCCCCACCGGTTGCAGGGGTGAAAACCACCAATATCTGGCTTATCGAATGGCTGTCGCCAGCAGAAAGGCGCACTGGTCGTGAACTCCACGAGTGGATGGAAACGAAACGCTCCGGATGGTCCATTTACAATTCTTGTGATTCAAAAGCGGAAGTATTGGAATATATTAACCGAGCAGCGGCGATTGCGGAGCGGGGTCTGTTTGTCCCTCTCCTTCACATCGAAGCTCACGGTGGGGGCGCCGGAATTGCACCGTCTGCATCCAGGGATGCAGAGTTTCTCTCGTGGGAGGAACTGACCGACCCATTGCAGCAGTTAAACCTGGGGACCAAGTGCAATTTGATCGCCGTCGTAGCAGCGTGCATCGGGTTTGCAGGCATTAAGGCGCTGCGGCAGGGTCCAAGGGCGCCAGCAGTTGCGTTGGTCGGGTTGGACTCGACTGTTTCACCAACAGATTTGCTTATGGGGACAAAAGAACTGTATAGACGGTGCATGGATGATAGCCCGAGACTAACAGAAGTCGTGGAGAGTGCGTCTCGAGAAACAGGAACGGCCGCATTTCAATTGGAACCCTTGGCTACACTAGCTTATGAAGCTCTTGTTGAAACACTCGTCAAGATGAGAAGGCCATCTGTGCGACACGAACGCATTAATGAGTTTCGGCAACGGATGGCATTGGGAACAGACTTATCGCCTGAAGAGATTGAATATCGCCTCGCGAGTATACCCATACTACCCCCTTGGAATGAGATACAACAAACTTGGGACACTATGTTCATGATTGATCTTGAGCCTAGAAATGCGGAGCGATTTGGTATCGACTGGAAAACAATTGTCGACAAAATTGGCAGCCATCCTTTTGATTAGTCAGGAGCGGCGTGTCCAACTCCAGTTGCAGCGGACCGCGCGATGCGGCATGTTGGCTAATACGCTGAGCCATCAGTTATGTGCACTAATATCCGTTCTACAAATGCACCGGCACAAAATCCTTATTCTGCCAACGCATTAAGCAATCCCACGGTACCAGTTTTGGATGTACTCCTCGGCGGTTTGCTCTTTGAGGTGGGCACCTTGGGATTTTCTTGCCTCGAACCATTCCGTCACGGCGTGCTCGAAGGCGCGGTAGAGGCCCGGCCAACGATCGCGGTTGCGATTGACCAGGGCCATATTCGGGGTACAGATCCAGGGGCAGATGACGCAGCCGATCCGGTCCCAGCCTTCATCGTAGAGAGACGGGTAAGGGAGCCGGTATCGCTCGATGAGCTCCCAGATCATCCATTCCTTCCACAGGAAGATGGGTTTGTAGATGACGGTCTTTTCCCGGACATTGCGGTCGATGCGGGGCCGGTCACCGCGATCGGCTGATTCCTCGATGCGGATGCCCATGATACGATGCTTTAACGGGATCGCCCGGGAGGGGTATTTGCGAAGATGATCGCAGCACCAGCGCCGGGATCTCAGGGGTGGGAATTTTTTCTTGATGAGGGTGAAAAAGCTCTGCTTGGGATACAGGAATCGAACCTCCCGGTAGTGTTTTCTGATGAACCGCACGACCTCCGGTGGATCAATCCCTCCGCAGCTGTAAAAGGACTGATGCTTCACTCCTGCAAGCCGCACCAGCTCGAGGGTGACGATACTGTCCTTGCCGCCGCTGAAAGCGACGAAGTAGCCCTCGGGGGGTTCATGGCTTTGGATGAACTTGACCGCCTCTTGGACGATCAGACCGAGGGTGTCCGGATTTTCTGTCACCTGATGAAATCTCCCTTTTACATCGAGCCAGCCCGTCCATGGGATCGAGACCGCAACACGGTCCAAAGTGCCAGCGCCAGGCGTTGCACTCCCTGCGCATCCAGGTACATAATCGGAGATCCTCCCTAATTTCCCGCTTGCCGGGCCGGTACAGGATCACAGGATGGTTCAAGGGAAGCTTGCTCCTCATCTGTTGAGATCCTCTTTCGATAGTCGCTCCGAAACTCATCAATCAATGAGACCAGCCAAGGAATGTCCGGCATGCAGGCCTCGAGCTCGAACAGATGCGAACGAATAAAACGGGCAAGATGGATCGGTTTGATTCGCCAGTGTCCGAGGCTGCCCGGCTGATCCTTGTACGCTCTGAGCATGCCCGCTTTGATCCAACGCACGACTTTGTCACGGGAGCAACGAAAGCCGACGGCAACCTCGCTCACCGAGTAGGTATCCGGCTTTTGGCGAAGTCTGGCCGACTGTATCTTTCCCTTGATCGCTGTGCGGCTTCGGATGTAGCCCTTGGAATGGAGCGACTGCTTGATCCTGGATACGGTGGCCTGCCCGGCATGTTTGGTTACGAGTGCCTCTTCTTCCTGGGTCCATCGCTTGGTCTCCCGACTGACTCCAATGGTGATGGATCGCAGCTGAATCTGCCATTTCGGATAGCCTGCGAACAGCGGGTGTGCGGCCAACTTGGTTATGGCCCCACGATAGTAGTGCTCTTTATAAGTTGTGCGGATCGCCTCATCCTGCTCCTCCGTCCAGACGTACTTGCATTTGCCCATGAGCCTCAAATCCTCCCTTGTGTTTCGTACTCTGCCCCCAACCTATCCAACCCACCCCAATGCCCATCCCTCCCCCTGCTGTCCCCCTCCCTTCCCGTTCACCCCGTTTGGGTGAGGACCGAAGGGGCTGAAAAAGGCGCCTCTGGATCGAAATGGGTGCCCCAGACTGGGCGCTTTTTGATCAAGGCATGGTTTCAGGTGATGAGACATGACCGGGAGGCCTGTGTCAAAAATTGCCCAGTGTGGGGCATGATTTGCACAAAGCGAGATGCCAGGAAAAATTGCTACGGCGATTTTTTCTTTGCAGGGTGGGACGATTTCAAGCGATCTACCAGCTTTTGCCGTTGTTGGGCCGACACGCTGCGCTTCCTCGGAGCGGTCTTCATGAGCCATTGGGCAGTCAGGAGCTTGTCCAGGTATTTCTGGGGCTTCAGACGTTTGAGCTGCTTTTGTCTTCGAATCATTGGCAGATCTCGATGGGCCTTGCACCTGCAAATCTCCTCTCCGATGGTCCAGGAGCGCCTTGCGAGCTCCGGATCCAGGGGGCAGAGATTGGCGCTGCAGGACCTGAAGTGTTTGCAGTCCACCGGGTTTTTCGAGGGGCGCCTGGTCATTCGTGTCACAACTTTCCTAATTTCGCTTGCCGAGGTTATTGCCGTTGGCCCTGATCCCGAGCTTTTTTTCATAGATGCAGGTGAAGGCGGAAAGAGCCGCCGGGCCGGCAAAACCGGCCATGCCAATTAGAAAACTTTGTAGGAAATGCGGAAGGTTCATGTATCTCACCAGGTAGCTCGCCATGACTCCGGTAAAGCCCGAGACGATGCAGCACGATAGGAACTGGTGCACAGTGAGACGCTTCGAGGACATAAAGAGCTTGGCAAACCCGCCGAAGATCGCGAGTACTGCCGAAAGGAGCAGAATCTTTATTTCTTCCAGCGGGATGAGCTCGTTTCCACGCATGGTGATGCTCCTTGTTTCCCTGGGGCTGCCAGTCGTTTGAATTGAACTACAGAGGTACGGGGGACACTGAGATGAAGTTTTGTTTTGAGTGATCGAGAGGCGATCAGTCAAAACGAAGCCCGCTTCACAAGTGGATTCATCTGGTCTTGAGTTGAGAAATCCTGCGAGTCTTTTTCCCGGGCGCCTGTCGACCGGGAAAAAACGACCAAACCCTGCGTACTCTGTGACTCCGTGGTTAATAGGCTTTGGGCTTTCAGCTTCGAGCTCATTGTTCGCTCACTTCGACTTGCCATTTCCGACAGCAAGCAGAGGCATTCTCTTTAGCTTTCTGCTCGTTTCGAGCTGGGGAACCTGAATGAAACCGCTCTTTTTGAGATCGGCGCGCATTTCTTTCAGCAAGTCTTTACGGTAGATGCTTCCTCCCGCCTGTCTTATCCGGTCGCAAAGTAAGGTGGTGAAGGCCCCGCCGTATCGCCCGTCCAAAAGCGCGTCGGCCGCATACTGATTGGCGCGGCAGGCGGCCCAAAGCACCTGGGCTTTGTTCGGTCGGAGGCGTCGCGAGCAACCGTTCAATCCGAGTTTGTGGCCAACCGGGACCAGTTCGGCGGGGGGTGGCAAGAAGCGGGACCTTAAAGCGGCAGTAGGATTCGGCACGAGCCTCAGACCAGTGCCGGAATGACAGCAATCCAGAAAGACCTCGAGGTGCACCCCCGGGGCAAGCGAACCGAAGATGCCGGCGAGATCGTCGTCGCGGATGAAATTCGAGCGCCAGTCCAGATCCACCGGGCAAAGAATTTCATCTAGTTTGTCTTTTTCGTCTCCCGAGGTATCGATCACCTGGGAGCCGTGGCCGGAGAAATGAAAGACCAGCAAATCACCTGGTTGCGCTTTATAGACCAGCATTTCCAAGGCCCGCAAAATGTTGAACGTGGTGGCTTCCCGATCGGTGATCACGACGATGTCGTATTGGCTGAATCCGAAAAAATGGGTGAGCAGGTTTTGCATGTTCTCCACATCGTTCAGACAGCCCATGAGATCGCTCGATTGTCCCGGATAGTTGTTGATGCCGATTAGCAACGCTTTTTTCATGTTAACCTCCGGTTGCTTTTAAGTTTTAGGTTGTGGGTGCAAGGTCCAGGGTTTAGGGTTCAAGGTTCGGGGTTTACGGATTTCAGCCAGCTGCGGGATTTGAGTGCCGGTCATTTTGCCGGCTGTTTTTTCCGAGCCTCGGTTCAATAGCTGTAATCGGGGATGCAGGCGGAGCATGCGTTCAGGCCTGCGGCCAAGGCCTCCTGGGAAGTCTGAAACTTGCTCCTGGCCCAACGAGCGTAATAACAGCCGGGACGGTGAAAGGATCGGGTGGTGGCTGGGTAGAAGGGCTCGGCGCAAGCACCCCAGATCCCTCTTCTCTCGCTCATCGCTGTTTGCTGCAGCGCGGCATAGTCTTCCCAGTCACTGGAACCTTGGTAGGCAAGGGCGTAGCCGTCTTCGACCATGCAGCGGTTGACGCACTTTTCTCCGATAAAAGCACCGGCGAGCACGCGGTAATTATCGTCTCGCACGAGCGATGTCGTTTGCAGTGTGACGATGGATCCGCTCGGACAAAGTCCCCAGAGGTGGATGGTGGAAAGCTTTGCCAGCACTTGGAGAGTGCCCGGATCAACGTTCAGGACCTGGCATTGGCGCGCCGCGTGCTCGCCGTATGTTTTCTCGGGTGCATCGATCCCGAGCAGCCTCACTTTTTCCTTTTGGCCCAGCTGAACGACCAGGGTGTCGCCGTCGATGATGGTGATGAGCCTTGCTTCCAGGGTGGCGTTGGCGTCCAAGTTTCTGCAAAAATAGAGATCGATCCCGCGCACACTGGTTCTCTCAGTGTTCAGCAGTTTGCACTCGGCGCACTCCTTGGGGACGAAGAATGCGCCGGGACTGTTTTTGAAAAGATCGGGACAGGACATGGGAAACGGAAGTCAGATGTCGGAGGTCGGAAGCCAGAATAGTGGACTCTGCGACCCTGCGACTTGGTGGCTAAGCACCTGTTTTCATGACTCGTTGTGACCATCTGGAAATGGTATGCATGGGCACCGCAAGCCATGTGGTTGATTATTTCCGCTTGCGGGCGCCTGGCTTTGTTTTGCGCTTGGGTTTGGCGCCGGATTTGGTTCTAGTTTTGGGCTTGGTACCGTTCCGGCCAGTGACATTGGTTCTGGCGGCTCCCTTGTGTTTGCCCGTTGTTTTTGCCGCGGCCGCTTTCTGCTTAACCCGTGGTTGAATGCTGTCGTTCAGCCCTGCCGACGGTTTGAAGCGGACGGCGATCTTTTCCGGAATGGCGACGGGTTCGCCGGTTTTGGGGTTTCTGCCTTGCCGGGCGGGACGAATGACGGTCCTGAAGGTGCCGAATCCGGCAACGATCAATCCCTGCCCTTCGACGATGGATGCTTTGATGCACTCGATGACGGCGTCGACCGCCGCCTTCGCTCGGGGGAGAGAGACCGAGCCCTGCTTGGCGTAATGCCTGATGAGATCGGATTTTTTGTGCATGACCTTTCCTCCTTTTCCTGTGTGCGGTTTAAAAAAAGGACTGAGAACTGAATTCTGAGGACTGAGTGGTTAAGAACGCGGGCACTACTGAAGAGCATTTTTATTAGCACTCAGTCCTCAGTCCTCAGCACTCATCACTCGTACTCAGCCTGGCGTCCACGGCCTGCTTGAGACGCTCCGAGGGGGCGAAGGAAATGCGGATTTGCCCGTTTTTCGGGTTTCGGGAGGCCCTGAAGCGGCCGAAATTCGGGATTGCGAGATCGCCTTCCGAGAGCACATGAACAATGGCGTTCAAAACGTTGTCGATGGCTTTTTCCGCCGCCTTTTGCGCTTCCCTCCCGGAGGGCAGGCTCAACGGGATGACCTTCTGGATGACGTCCGCCTTGCTGTGGGAAGCTCCGCGCAAGAGCAGCGCCTCCGATTTCATGCGCTTTTTGCGAAGGTCTTTTTTGCTCGTCATGGCCTGTCCTCTGAAACTCTTTATCGCGCGGAAGCTTTAGGGCCGCCGTGGACTTCGATGAGCTTTTTCGATGGCCGGAATCTGACAGTCGTTTTTTCAGGGATGGAAACGGGCTCGCCGGTTTTTGGGTTTCTGCCCGTTCTAGCCTTGCGCGTCACCGGCTCAAAAGTGCCGAACCCGGTAAGCTGAACGGGTTCCCTCTTGATGAGGACCTCGCCAAGGATGTCGATCACGGTGCCGATGATTTGAAGGGCTGCCGTGAAGGAGATTCCCCGGTTCTCTGCAAGGGCGCGTGCGATGTCTTGCTTGTTTGCCATGATTCGACTCCTGTTTTTGGGTTATGAGTGTTGAGGTCACATCTGACTTGGAATGGCTGATAGCGGGAAAGGACGGGTTTGGCAAATCGCCGTGTCCACTGTGGGGCACTGTGGTCCCGGAAAATTGGGCTATTTTTTGTAGATTGTCGATTTTTTGAGGCGGGTCAGCTTGTCGAGCTCTCTTTCAGGAATCCGCAAAATGCTCCGAATTTTCACGGCTTTCAGCCGATCTTCCTTGATCAGGCGGTACACGGTTTTGGTGCTCACACCGAGGATGTCCGCCACTTCATCGGGCCGGTAAAATCGCTTCATGGCGTTTTTTCCTTTTTGCCCCTCTTTTGAAGCGGTTGGTCGTGAACCACCAGTAACCGATGTTGATCGAGTCGGCGACATTGTGATCGTCGATGGGCCGGCCGGCGATCTCGGAGGCCTTCAGCATGGAGACGGCTTTCAGTTGCTCACGGCCGAGGCTCGATCCGCCCAGAGATTTTTGCCAGGCAAAGGGCTCGACCACCTCATAGTCGATTCCCGCCAGAATGAAGGCGGCGGTGATCATGGCGCGGGCCGAAACCAGCCGGGAGACCGAGCGAAACCGCCGGCAGGCGTCGATGGATGCCGGCAGGTACTGATTTTCAATGACCAAAAGCTCCGGCTGCCAAATCTCGATAACGCCTCGAACCTTGGGCAGCCATTTGCCGGGCGAGCCTCTGAACAGCTTCCAGGTGACCAGCTTGATGCCGTTGAATACGGCAAAGGCCGGCGTCGACACATCCGGATCGCAGGCGCAGTAGATCATGTTCCCCTCCTTTCATGCTTGCAGTCGGAAGTCGCTGCCGGAAAATTCGATCACGGCCGACAGCTGTCCGAGGATGCGGCTGATGATGGCGCTCGCCAGGTCCTGCATCAGTTCGCTCCCGCTCCAAAAGGTTGTAAGCTTTTCGATGCCGCGGTTGGCGATCAAAACGGTCGGCAGCTGGTAGAGATAGCGGTGGTCGATCAGCTCAAAAAGCTTGCCCAGTGCCCATTCGGATGAGGCGCGCTTGTCGATATCGTCCAGCACCAGCACGGTTGCGTTGATCGCATCGCACCATAAATCGTATTCGCTGCCGGCATTGGCGTTGCGCCAGCCCTGCTGAATGCGGCTGCAGTATTCCGACCACCGGATGAGAAGCGGTTCCCACCGGCGTTCGAGACACAAGCAGCGGAGCGCTGAAACGCCAAGATGGGTTTTTCCCAAGCCGTAGCCGCCGAAGAGATACAGCCAGTTCTTGGCGCCATGGCGGACGCTTTCAAGATACCCCTCCAGCTTTTTCGCCGCCGCCTTGGTCGAAGCATCCCTCTTTTTCCATCGCTCCAGCCGCATGTGAGCATAGAGACCCTCTTCCAATCCTTGCTGTCGCATGCTCCGGCGAAGCTCTTCCAAGAGAGCCTGTTTTTCACGCTCTTCCTGCGCCCTGATGCGGCACTCACAGGCCGGCCGAAGAGTGAATTCCTGCTGGAACACCTTGAAGCGGATGAGCGTCAGGGGTTTGGCGCACCATTCACAGGAATCGCTTGACTGCGTCTCGAATTGACTGAACGTGTTCGGATCCATCTTCTTGGTGTGATCGAGGTTCTTCTGTGTCATGCTTCTCCTCCCTGCTCCAAGCGCTGGAAGCGCCGCCCTGGTTGTGCGAGTCGGCGCCGTTTTCTTCCCAGTCCTCCCACCTGCGGGAGGACAGCCAGCCCTGACCCCATTTCGGCGATCCTCCTTTGGCGATGAGGGCCGGGCGGGCTTCAGCTTCTTTTGCGGCGGCTTTGATGATTCTTGCGGCGAGCTCGCGGCTGAGATCGGGGACATCCAACCAGGCATCAGCGGCCTCGGCGCGGCCTTTCTTGTAGCCGAAGGTCAGCCAGAACTGCTCGAAGGTTTCGAGCTTCCAGCCTGTGAGCTTGCGCTTGCGTTTGGTTAAGTAGGCCTTCGATTTCGGCGCCCCGTGCGTTTGTTGATCTTCGGTGCGGGGTGGTTCCTTCACCTTTGATTGACTGTGAATAAGGGCTGAAGACTGCTTGCCTACCACTTGCACGTCTTCCTGTTGAGAGCAGATCGGTGAGAGTTTTGTTGCGTCCCTTTCCAGGTCCTCGGGTTCGAGTTGGATGGTTGAAGTTGGATGGTTCGAAAGATGAGCGGATACCGCACCGTCAGGTGCGGACAACACCGGAGATTCCGAGGAATTTTGAGGTTTCCCCGCATCTTGCGATGCGGAATGTTTTTTATGTTTTTTATACTCTGTAACTCTGTAACTCTGTAGGGTGACGTCACCGCTGACGTTCTCTGTGACATCACCTGCACCGTCACACGCGACCTCGTGCGTGACGTCACAGAGACCGTCACTGTGACGCTGCACTCCGGACATGGATTGTAAGTCGTCGATATCAGGGTAGTTATTAATTTGGGCCGAAAAGGTGGGATTGCACCCTTTTTCGTTGAGGTCGCGGCGAGCCTCACCGCAATTTTTTTGCGGTTGATGGTAGGCGGGAGATTGTGACGATTGCGTGACGTCACTGCCACTGTCACGCGTGATGTCACCATGACCGTCACCGTGACCGCCTCGGTGACCGTCGCTGTGACGGAATCGTGCATCCTCCTCCAGTTTCGTTCGGTTCAGGCGCTGTCGGTAGCGGCGGGTACGTTCCGCGCTGGAATCGTTTTCGAATTGGCGCTTACCCCAGTTAACGACCCGCAGCACGCCGTCCTCTTCCGCCAGCATCTCATAAGGTGCGCTACTAAAGAGGTCCATGGCGCGGGTCGCATCGTCCAAAGATACATTGGCTTCATCGGCAATGTCCGCGGGTTGTGCCGGCATGCTCTTACGGAGCAGCAGCCAGCCAGGTTGTGGTGACTCGCGCGCCACGCAGAGGATGGTGATCCAGATCCAGCGGTAGGAGACGGGCAGCCGCCTCAACTTGGGATCACGCCTTATCTCGGTGTAAAGTCTAAGCCATTTCATCGCAAACTCCTGCCTCTCCAAAAGTTGGGTAGACCAGGGCGCCAGGGTCACTTCGACGCGCTCTATGACGTCACCGAGCATGTCACCATGCCGTCACCCGCTCAGTTCGTCTCTCAATCTTTCCAAAATCTGTTGGGATATTTGCCCTTTCGGTACCTTTTCGTCATTCCAGTAGCGGGCGATGACGCGATCGACGGTTTTCGGCTTGTAGCCGTGCTTCCTGGCGAAAGCGGCAACGGAAAGACCTCTTTTCAGCAACAATTTTGCCCTCAGTTGGCATCTGAAGTCTTTTTCTGTTTTGACTTTTACGTCCTGCATGCTATCCTCTTTGTAGATGTTATCGACGGAAATTATGGGCTTAGGCTGATGAATGGAGTGCCTTTGCTGCCATTAGCTACGATCAGGATAAAGCCATGAAAAAGAGCGTCTCGATGGACTTTGCGCAATCCTTTGGAAGAAGACTTTCCACGCTGAGAAAAGAGCTGAGCTTGCACCAGAGCAAAGTGGCCGAAAAAATGAAAGTCTCGGAGCGGGTTTATCGCCGCTACGAAGCAGGCGAGCAGGTTCCGGGAACGGATAAGGTGAATGCGCTCGTAGAGGATCTGCAGGAGTTGAATCCCGAGTGGCTGCTAACGGGTGACGGGAGGATGTTTAAGTCTTCCGGACTCAAAGAAACCATTCTTGACATCGTGGCCGGCAACGAATCAATTCAGCGGATTGTCATCATGTTGAAAGGACTCGATGATGAGGACCTGCAAGGCATTCTGCACCAGGTCATGGAGCGGAAGCGACTGAGGGACCTCCATACGGAGCTTAGAGACATGGTGAATAAGTTGGAACGGCCAGTGTCCGGAGGAGCTCATGAGGAATGAACTGAATAGGCCAGAGGGCCCGTTTGGAAGAATGGGGATGTGCATAATAAGAAAAGCGCAGGGCTGATGAAAAATAAAATTGCCTGTAAAGGTCTTACAGAATACTACATCTTGACTGGTCTCTGATGCTCAATGATCCTTATTGAGGTCTATTGCGGTTATGGTTGACGGAAAAGGCTGTAAAACCGCATAGATGCCGAGCCATTCAGAATCCGGCCTTCGGCACCAAGTCAATAAAATCAATAGGTTACAAGTGGTAGCACTACTTCGGGCCGAGGTAAGGGCCGAGGTGAGAAAAGCCGGTTTTCTAACCCCAGAAATTATGCCGGTTTCTGACCTCGGCCCTTGGCTTTTAGACGGGCCGAGATATAAGATTTCGCTCCGTTCCTTCTTGCCAAATCTTCTTTGCGGTCATGCACTGAACCTCAGTTCGCTGCAACTTCGCGCAGAGTTTAGTCGTTCTGGTTCAGACGCATTTCGGACAGTCGCTTCAGTTTGAGCGTTTTGCCGAGGTTCTTTTTACCCTCACCGGGTATCCAGTGACCGTAAGTGTCAACGGTCATTGAAATGGAGTGGTGCCCCAGCTGTTTTTGCACATAGGCTGGGCTGTAATGATCCATCAGCAGGATGGTTGCGTACGTGTGTCTCAAATCATGTGGGCTTCTGGCTCTAACCTTGGCGGCAAGACATGCATGCTGCAGGGCTCTTCGTACGATAGGCTGGGAGTTTCTCGGAAAGAACAGATAACCGACCTCTTTACCCTGTCCCAGGGCTTCTTTCCTCAGCTTGAGAATGTGTGCCTCAAGCTTCTTCGTGTTTTCCTCCGTCAGGTCGATGAGTCTCTTACCGTTCTTGGGAAGACTGAATCGCCCGTTTCGGACCGTCTCCGAGACCATATACTGTGCGTTGGACACATCCAAATGAGCACGATGCATAGCGAGGCACTCGCCGAGTCTCATTCCGGAATGGGCTATGGTCTCGATAATGAGAGCTACCGTGGGATTCAGAATTCCTCTCAAGGATCCCAAGACTCTGTCGAGGTCATCTTTTGTCAATGGATCTGCCACGCTTTCATTGCGCTTACGCTTAGGTGGCAGGATTTTTCTGAGCAACCCTTGGCAAGGATTTTCAGTGAGTAGCCCTCGGTCTATTGCCTCGGAGAAAATTCCGCTCATGACGGCGTGAATCAGTTCTACCGTCTTGGGAGCTCTGATGGCTGACGCATTTACTAATAGATCTTTCACTACCGCGCGGTTGACCCTATCCAAAGGTTTCTGCCCTATAGAAGGGAGAACAAAATCACGCATGAGAGAACCATACCGTTCAACGGTATTCGGTGACCATTTCGACTGGCCACTTTTCATCCAATCCTCCGCGACCATTTTGACCGTGTAGCTTCGTGAATCCCTCTCTGTCCTCGGAGTCAAACCAAGCTTTGCAGCCATGAGTTCGGCATACTGAATGGCTATTTCCAATTCCTTTCCGAATCGCCTCCCATTACGGAAACCCTTATACTTGATCGAGACCTCCCAGGTCCGATCCTTGCTGAACATTACGTTCACACCCTCTGATATTTGGTGAATTATTCCGTACCTTCCCTCCTTAGTTGGGTAGTCTTTCATCCAAGCACCTCCTTCAGCGCTTGCTCACACAAGTGGTCAAAGCGCTGCTTTCCGGTGCCGCCAGCCTGAAAATTATTCCGCATCCATAGATCGAATTCACTGCGCTTGATCCGGACACTGCGGCCAATCCGATAGAAAGGCATACCCTTCTTCATCCACAGTTTCAAGGTATTTATGTGGAGCGAGCTGTATTGAGAGAGTTGTTTGAGAGTTAAGTACTCGTTCTCCATGGAAGAAGACCCTGCGAGTCATGATAATATGAATCGATCATCTTCGGATGTTGCTCAGAAAGAATCTTTAGTCTGTCGCCATTTTTAATTCTCCCACTTAGCCATCGTTCTATCTCATGTTACAAGCAAACGGAGGTAAGGCCTTAGGCACTGCGCCAGCTGGGGCCGGATTCGGCAGATTAAAGAATTCTCAAGCGTGCGTTGAAAAACCAGCACTGCTTTGACTTACCATTTATGGAAAATTCAATCAAGAACTTTATTTCCATAAATGGAATGATCACGTGTTATACGATTGGTATGGGTCTATTCGTGAGGATTTCTATTTAGGCGACTTGGCCTTAAGGGGCCGCGCAGGTGGCTGGTTTTCTTGCGCTCTGCCGCGAACTCTTTGGAGGATACTCAACACCTGGTTTCGCTCTCTGGCAGTCATTACTGGACTCAAGTTATCGGAAAGCCTTTCCATTTCATCAATCATGCTCTGCAGAGAGGTTTCTCTGCTGGATCTTTCCATCTCCTCCAGGCTCATCCCCAAGCCGGTGGCGATTTTTTCTTTCATCTTCACGGTGAGATTGCTCTGATGGCCGTTGATGATGCGGCTGACCGAGGATACCGCGATACCGCAGCGCTGGGCAAAATAATTCTTCGACCAGCCTTTTTCCTTGAGCTTCTTGTCCAGGTACTGTCCGAGCATGCCTTTACTCGCTGTCTCGGGTGACTTCCAGTGATGCCTTTTATTGCAACGGATTAACTAGTCACCAACTAACTTACCAGACAGTTGCCGCTCTGACCATCAAAATAGAACAAAAATCCAAGGATTTTTTTCCTTTTGGGGAATCAATCGAAAAAAATTCTTGACATATGTTTTCCATCTATAGAACGTTTGGCGACAATTGCCCCATTTTTTAAATGGGCCTTCTACCAAAAGGAGAAACTCGATGGCCAAGGAAGTCAGCAAAACCTTCAGGATGGATGAACCGTTTGCAGCATGAGCGTATTCATGCGGTGCTCTTGCAAAGCTGAGCCCCGCGCCCGCCTCAAACCTTTACATGGAACAAACTAATGTTTGTTTCAGGCGATCCCACCCCAAGCGACAACAAACTTCTTTCGGGATTCCATGCCGCCCCGAGTTGGGCGAAGCCTGCTTTAATCGAACAGTTACCAGATCTATCAACGGCATCAAATTCTACCGGCCCCTTGTTTGCATTACCGGGTCTTTATGCCTCAGGAGAGAGCCCATGAATCCAGATATCCGGATTTCCATCAGCTTCAAGGGCCACCGCAAGCGCCGCAAGCTCAAGGCTTTGCTCGGCCCGGATGCAACCGACTATTTGCTCGATCTTTGGATTGGCGCGGCGGTGAGCAGACCGGAGGGAGTGCTACGCGGCTACAGTCTCTTGGATATTGCGTTGGAAGCCGGGTGGGAGGGCGATCCGGAGGAGTTTGTGGGCAAGCTTGTCCAGGTGGGGTTTCTCGATGTGCTGGAAGACGGCACTTACGCACTCCACGATTGGGAGGAGCACCAGCCGTTCGTGGTTCAGTAGAAGGCGCGATCGGAAAGGGCGAAAAAGGCGATTCGGGCGCGATGGCGCAAATCCACACAAGTGAAAAAGCCGGTTGAACAGACTGCGGATACCCCGAGAATACCGGCTAAAGAATCGGGGAGCAGTTCGAACAAACGACCGGAACCGGCCGAGAAATCTCCAGACCTACTTCACGAATACGTAGAGAATACGTCGAGTATTCTACCCGAAAACTCCCCGAATTCGGCGCCTATTCAAAACGAATACGGTTCGAACAGCACCCGAATACGCTCCGAATACGGAGAGAATACGCCGCGTATATCACCCGAATTCGCTGAGAATACGCAAGCTGTGCCAGGCGAATTCTCCGAGGATACCGAACGTAATACCCCGTACCGTACCAACCCTCAATATGTAA
>NZ_JAIBKA010000022.1 GCF_022603395.1 Desulfoferrobacter suflitae | reverse complement strand
TCAGGCGCTATAAGTCTACTGATCACGGCCGACCTTTATAGAATCGTTGACAACACGATCTCCGGTTGTGACGAGTATTTCCTGATAGCTCTGGACGGATGGTGCAAGACAGAGATCCAGTGCTCCGACTACCGGGGTCCTTGCTCAAGCCTTGATGGTGTCACATTTTGCAAAGATTCGGGTGCAGCCAGCGGGGTCGCAGATCTAATCGAATCCAAGTACGGATTGGTGGACCCCCTCTGCTTTGCCGGACAGGGCCTGCCGGCTGTCTGCGAGTACAGCGAAGGAGACCTTGGGTGCTATACGGATGCACAGGGAAACGTCATTTGTGACAGCACATTGACCGACGGTATGACCCCACACCCCGATATTTTCCCCGGTGGGGTGGATGACTGCGAACTGAAGGGGCTCTACGGCAATTCAGCGTGCGACTATGTTGGAGTCGAATGCACGGGAAACGCAAGAGGAGAAGCGTCCAATTTCTGCTATGTGGTCACCATCAAATATGATTGCGGCGAAGACATCACATACGAAGTGGAGACTGGAACAACCTATTCGGAGCAGTGCTCGTCTGAGATTCGCTGTCTTGGCACCGAATGCCACAATCCCGCGGGAGAAACCAACACCGATTTCACCACGGTTGCAACCGACTTGAGCACCCTGCAGATGATTCAAGACGACCTCACGTGTATGGAAACTGGGACAGCTCCGACTACCGTGGATGAGGCATGCACGCCACTTGTTTTCGACGGCACCCACGAGGAATGCAAGGTGCCCATTGGCACCACAATCGGCCTCACGCCCGATTGCTGTGAGGCCGGGGAGGAAGCCGCGGCAGGCGTGAACATCGTAAATTATGTGAAGCTTCTGGTCTACGCCTCCAAACTCGCCCAAAATCCCGCCTTTATTTCAGCCATTTCAAACATCCCGGGCTATTCCGCCTTTATAGATGCGTTCGATCCGCTTACAAGCCTTTATGACAAAGGAGTCGACTTGACGACCAAAGTGCTCGTAGATCCTATCACCAATGCCATGGAGCACCTGGGTTGGGAGGTGACGAGCAAGGCAGGCGAAGACGCTGCAAAAAGCGCCGCACAATCGGGCCTCTTCAGCAGCATGCAGCAGAAAATAATGTTTGAAATGTACTCCTTCATTTACGACACCCTGGGCATGCCGGAGCTCGCCAACAGTATATTTGTCCTTGACCCGGAAACCGGCCAGATCCTCCTCGATTCGACCGTGTCGACGGTCATTAATTTCATCAGCATGGCGTATCTTGTCTATAGCATGATGAAGATCCTCGGACAGATCATTTTCGCCTGCGAGCAGTCGGAACTGCAGCTCGGTATCGACCGCGAACTGGGCAACTGCACCTATGTCGGAGACTACTGTGCGGCAGACGTTCTGGGCATCTGCGTGCTCACCAAAAACAGCTACTGCTGCTACAATTCGCCACTCTCCCGCATCATCATGGAGCAGGCGAGACCCCAGTTGGGTGGCTTTGGAGAAGCCGAAGATCCGAACTGCAGCGGACTGAGCATAGCTGAGTTGGAGCTTGTTGACTGGAGCCTCATCGATCTCAGCGAATGGGAGTACCTCCTGGTCCAGTCCGGACTGCTCGTAACCAGTTCCGAGCAAGCCGCACTCGCCTGGACCGAGGAGACAACGCCACGCACCGAGTTGGAGTACGGAATCGATCCAGTTGGACCCGAAGGAGAAGTGGATACAACTGAGGTCCTTCAGGAACGCTACGCCGAGAACACTGCTCTCATAAGTGAGAGCAGGGACACCCTCGCCGAAAGCGCAACCTGCTACAGCGATCCCCAATACATGGCGTGGTACGACGAGAAAGAAATCCAAATGGAAGAGGTCATCCTGCCAATAGGTGGAACCGGATATATCGAGTCTTGCGGAACAGGGTGCATCGATCTTTATCTTGGCGAGGTCGGAGATGACTATCTGGAGGACGACGACTGCAGCGAGGTTTTCGAGCAAAGGTACTCCTTCGAAATCTTGATGCCCGACTATATCAAAAGTGCCACGTTGATCGATGCGTTGTGGGACGATCATATCGAAATATGGATCGCCAGCCAGCTAGTCTACCGTGGTCCCTACAATACTTTCCCCCCCGAGATAGCCGGTACATGTGAATTGAAAACTAGCTGGTGCCTGGGGAGACCCAACAGTTGGTGCGTTCAAGCCGCACCTGGCAATATCAATGTTACCGATCTTTTTAAAACGAAAGGGCCGGTTGAAACCAATACACGTGTCACCGTTGGAGGCAAGGGGGAGGGATATGCTCATGTTCAGATCCTTTATGGTTTCCCCAGCGCCGGAGTCCCTGGAGCTGAGTGCTTCGCGCCGCCCTATTGACATCGGTGCCAATGAATCCGGCGGGCGGCCCATGAGGAGGAGGCCGCACTTTGGTTCGAGGACGCCGTCGATGACGGGTTCGAATCCCTGCCCGCAATACCATTAAACAAAATGACGGAGATTCTTTGGATGCGCACCACCGCTATTATCCTCATTCTTTTGCTGGCGTTCACCGCAGCCGCCACGGCCGAAGAATCGGATCGAGTTTTTTTTAACCGCAAAGCTGAGGGCTGGTTCTGGTATCAGTCCATGCCGCAGGAAGAGGAACCACCCATTCCTGACCCACTCCCGCCGCCGTCCCCTCCTTTTGTCCCGAAGCAAGCAGAGGAAGAACGGGAGAAGGAACCAGAAAAGTCTCCAGTTTTCTCGGTCCAATGGCTCAGGGACAATCTCCCCAAGCTTCTTGATATCGCCATCGACAACCCGACAGATGAAAACGTTGCAGCGTATATGTATGCTCAAAGGGTCATGATGGACAAATCGTCCAACTTCGCCAGCCAGGTTCAGCACGTCGTCCTGAGCGACCCGATGCTTGACGAAAACAATCGGTTTCCCTTCGCGACGGCAATGCGCTCGAACGTGCTCAAAATGCAAGATCAGGCTCAAAAGGAAGCACTCAAGTATCTCGCCAGCATAAGCGGTGTATGGTTCTTTTTTGACTCTAAATGCCAATATTGCATCATGCAGCAGGCTACCATCAAACACTTGGTTGATGACTACGGCTTCATCGTCAAGAACATCTCCCTCGATGGTGCGGGACTCCCCGGAATGACCGATTTTGTAATCGACTCCGGTCAAGCACGGACACTGAGTCTGCAGCTAACACCTGCCATCGTCTTGGCCGTGCCGCCCGACCACCTTTTCATATTGAGCCAGGGACTTCTCTCATTTGAGGGAATTGATTCTCGCATCCTGCTTGCCGCGGAAAAGGAGGACTTGCTCTCAGAAGAGCTCAAGCGGCGGATCAATCCGTCCGAGCGGGGAGTTCTCAGCACCGAAGACCTCAAAGACGCGCCCAAAGGGGATAACCCGGCCGAACTGGTCAATTATCTGAAGGAACATTTGAAGGCGAAATATTGGTGAGGAGGATTCATGAAGATCGGCTGTGCTCTCTTTCTTGTCTGCGTTTTTTTTGCTGTCGTGTCCCCCGTCCATGCATCTCTTACCGACGCACTCGATGGCATGTTCATGTCAACCGGCACCCTCCCCCAGGCATATGAAAGCCAGACCAGGCAGGGTTTTGTAGGTGGCAGTTACAGCCTTCGAACGCCTTTAAAGAACATGAACATCATCTCTTTTGCTGCCCCGCGGCTCGATGCCGGTTGCGGCGGAATAGATCTCTTCATGGGCTCGTTCAGCTTTATCAATGCCGAACAGTTCACCAACCTCATCCGGGCCATAGGCGCCAACGCAGTCGGTTACGCCTTCAAAATGGCCATCCAAGCCATATGCTCTCAATGCGCCGCGGTGCTCACCGACCTCGAGAACAAACTAAACGCCCTTAACCGCGCACTCAAAAACACCTGCGCTATCGCCAACGCAGTTGTAAACGATGTCGGTAACGCCATAGCTGGAAAGGATCAGGCGAGCCAGGTCGGGACTATGCTTGAAACTGCGCAAGGAGCAGTGGATGATCTCTTTTCCTCCATTCAGAATCTTTTCTCCGACTCCAACTCCGCAGTGAAGGCAGCTCCGGAGGACAACCCGAATGCCGGAAACCTCGTCTGGAAAGCGCTCTTCAACAACAACACCGCCGCTTTCATTGGTGACCCGACAGCAAGTGTGGATGACTTCTGGGGGAGTAACAGTCTTCTGATGGCTCAATACATCATGAGCATTACCGGGTCTGTGATTATCCCAACCGATGAAGATTTCTCCGCCGAAGAAGACTGTCCATCCGGTGCCAGGTGCGATGACAGAAGCGTCGAGATCGGCCCCAAGCTCACCTTTAAAGATTTGATCAACGGAAACACGGCGGAGGAAAAGCCCAAATACTGGAAGTGCAATACCACCGCCGATCAAATGAGCTGTCAAAGCCCCGCCCTCGCAGACTTCAATTTCATCGGAACGCGAGGTTACACCAATATGATGCTTTTCGGAAATGCCGATGGTCCCGATTACGGGATAGAGTCTGATTCCATTGTCGGGCGCATCATGGCGGGGGAAACCCTCAATTCCGCTCAGCAGGCTTTTGTCAACGCGATCAGTGTGCCAATCCTCAAAATGCTCATCGACGTGCAGCGCGAACCAGTTGCGCTCGAAATGATCGCGAGAACGAGCGCTCCCGTGATTCAAGAAGAAATGGCTATCGCTCTCGGCACCGCGATCCTAAAAGCCGCTCGATCCGCTTTCGACGGACAAAACAATGCCCGCAAGCCCGATTTCTTCGATAAAAACCTCAAGACCGTCCAGGACGACATGAATGCCTGCCGAGCTATGAACGCTCAGGAACATGTTCAGATCTTAAAAGAACTCAAAGAGCTTGTGGACTATGTCCGACAATCTATGCCAGCGTCACTTTCCTGATATCGGAGACTATAATCGGAGTTAGAAACATGACTACCATTTATACCCTGGGGGATATCGACATTTTCTACCACGCGCTCACGGCGATCGCGATGCTTTTCAATAGCACGGACCTTTGGGTCGGCGCCGGCCTTTTTGGCCTCGGCACAATCATGGGACTCGGGCTGCTCATCTCCCTTGTCATCCTTTCTGTTCAGGGAGTCTTGAAAAACGACGGGATACGATACGAGCAAATCTTGATCATGGTCGTCTTTTATGTCGCTTTGTTCGTACCTCAAACGACCGTGCAGCTCGAAGATATGTATACGGGCCAGATCCGTGCTGTGGACAATGTGCCTATCGGTATCGCTTACACTGGAGGGATCATCAGCGGTATTACCCACAACATCGCCGAGACAATAGAGACTGCATTCTCAACCGTTGACGGCAACTACATTCCTACGTCCCACAATATTTGATTTGAACAGTCCCAAGTAATCTGATCCCGCCTATCCCGCTATACCTCGCCATGCTTTTGCACTTTACCCTGCCTACCCCGCGCGCCGGGCGCTAACCGGTCCCAAGACCACGCCGGATAACGGCTGGGCATCAGCGGGGGCGCCGAAGCACCTCCGGAATGTCAACATTACTGGTTGTCGCAGCGCCACGAGCCTCGCCGACCACCTGCAGGCCATGGCTCGGCTGCAAGATCTATTCTGCTGATGACGATGCAGACTCCAGTTCAGAGGCTTTCTTCAGAGCCCATTCAATGGCTTCGTTGTCAAATCCTGGCCTTGAGCGCATAAAAGCGGCCGCCTTTCGGTAGTACTCAGCGGCCATCCTATTCTGCCCCTTGGCTTCATAGACCGTTGCCAGTCTGTCGAGCCCGTCAACATCGTCCGGATATTGCTCCAATAGCTTGTGACACTGAGCTTCCGCTTCGTCCAGTTTCCCGGCTTGGATGAGATCAATGACACTATTCGATAGGTTGTCCAACTCCTCCATTTGGGCATGGATCTGTTTGAAGACATCTGAAGGAGCCTGCGGCGGCCGTGTCGCTGAGACCTGTTCGCGCAACAAACAGCATTTTTTGTACTTCTTTCCACTTCCACAAGGGCAGGGCGCATTGCGGGATATCTTACTCATGGGTAACGCAACTCCTTTGTTGAAAAACCGTTGCCAAACATAGCATCTGGCGCGTCGGGCGCCGGCGGTTTTGCGCTTGCGGGCGGCGCCAGGTTGGAGTAAACGAACGGCTTTTTCGGAAACCTCTTCGATCATGACTATTCGCTCAAGTGGGAGACGCCATGTTTGCTCCATTTACCCGCTCAGATATTAGAAAATACAGCTTGAATGTGCTGCGAAACAAGATCCGCTGCGGTTTGCCCTCCTGCCCCGTCTGCAATACTCAACCGGATTTGTTCAGGCGGCATCAGGCACGCCCCCGCAAATTCCGCATTCTATGCGACGCATTGGTCCAGGTGGTAAAATGCCTTGTCATTCGGTGGAAATGCCCCGGCTGCCATAAGACCTTCACCGAACAGCCTCCTTTCGCGCTTCCCTTCAAGCGTTACACCAGCGACGCGATACTTCATCGCTCGGCAAGCTATCTGGAAGATGAGACGTCGACCTATCGGAAGACAGTCCTGGAAGAAGGCTCGGAGATCTTCCATGCCTCGACGGACGAAGGAAATACGCCGGTCGATAAAGTCCTCTCCCACACAACCCCTTACCGCTGGATCGACACTCTTGGCCGCTTCAAAGAAATCCCGCGCCGCGCTCTGGACCTCATCTTACAGAAGGATCCGGCGACAAAAGTCTACCGGGATCTCGCCGCGCTAACGATCTCCCCCAATAAGTTCGTGAAAACCGCTCGGGAAGAAACCCTCAAACGCTCTCGCCGGCTCGTCCACCTGGAGGCGGTATTCCGAGTTGTTTTTGGTGCTTCAATTTTCCCCTTCTTTGCAACAGGCTGCGCCTGGCAATGATTTATGCTCGCCTCCAACCATAAAACAAAGGAGGCGTTATGAAGCAAAAAGATGAAAAATGGGCCCTGTTCTGGTGCGATCTCCTTCGCCCCGTTCTCTTCGACGAGGTGGAGCCGGAATCGATCCAGGATTTTCTCAAAGAGATCTCTCAAAAGGAGATGGTCTTTCCCGGCGGACGTACCGGCAAGCCCTCCCTTTCCACCCTCAGGCGAAAGCTGAAGCGCTATCGAACCGGAGGATTCGATGCTCTCGCAAGAAAAGACCGCCATGACCGCGGCCATGCCAGGGCCGCACCCGCAGAAATCATTGCAACCGCCATCGAGCTTAAATGCGAGCAGCCCAAGCGCTCCCCTGCCACCATCAACCGATTCCTAAAGGACCTCTATGGCGTTACGCTCTCCCGCTCTACTTTGTATCGCCATCTTAAAGGTGCGGGCGCAACCCGCCTCAAGCTCGGCGTTGTCAAAAACAAGGTGAGAAAACGTTGGACCAGAGACCATACCCATGATCTCTGGGTTGGGGACTTCGAGGAAGGCCCCTATGTTGTTTTCGGCCGGGAGGTCCTGCCCACCTATCTTTCCGCTTTCATCGACTGCCACAGCAGGTATATCGTCGAGGCCCGCTACTACCTGCGCCAAAGCCTCGATATCCTCATCGACTCGCTGCTGCGCGCCCTGGCCAAGCATGGCGCCCCCGGCGAACTCTACCTCGATAACGCCAAGGTCTATCACGCAATCGGCCTCAAGGCTGCCTGCTACCGGCTCCACATCCGGCTTCGCCACCGGCCGGCCGGGGACCCTTCCCCGGGAGGACTCATTGAGCGCTTCTTTGAGACCGCCCAAGACCGGTTTGAATCCGAGGTGCGGGCACAAGATGCCATAAGCCTCGATGATCTCAACCGAGCTCTCAGCGCATGGATCTCGGTGGATTATCATAGCTCCATTCATTCCGAGACCGGCGAGACTCCCAAGGACCGCTATCATACCGGACTTTCCGTCATCCGCCACGTGGAAATGGACCAGGTGCTCGCTTCCTTTCTTAGAAAGGTCACTCGGGTCGTCCACAAGGATTTTTCCGACATTAGCCTCGATAAGCGGCTCTACCGGGTCGATCCAGCTTTAAGGGGAGACAAGGTCTGGGTCCACTACGATCCCTTCTCGTCTTCAGATAGCGTGAAGATCTTTTCCCTGAAAGGCGAATACCAGGGATCGGGCGTGCTCCATCACCGCGAGGCCGAGCAACCGCCCCTTCCCGCACAAGCTCGGGGAAAACCCAAGCATAACCTCATCGATCTCCTCGTTCGCGAGCACCGGGAGCAGCTCGCCGCAAACACTCGCGGCATCGATTACCGCAAGGTCGTCTCCGTGCGGCCGTGGCCGTTTCATGCCTTTGTCAAAGCCTTTGCCCGGCTGCTCGGAAAAGAAGTGGGCATCTCCGCCTTCACGGCACAGGAGCTCGAAACGCTCAAAAAACTCTACAATCAAAACGTTCAGCTCACAGAATCCGTGCTCACGCAGGCCTTTGCCCGAGTGCCTAACAAGTCGTTCCCCCACCTCGTCGGTGAGCTCAAACAAATCCTACAGCAAAAGGAGTAACCACCATGTTCCTCGATCATTTCAAAATGAACAGCCATCCCTTCCAGGAACGCCCTCCCGTGGAATGGATCCTCAACGACCACCGCATCTCCCAGTCCCTGGCCAGACTCGACTACTTTGCCCGGCAAGGGACCCTGGCCCTCCTCATCGGACCAACCGGTGCCGGAAAATCCACACTCTTAAGGCTCTTCATCCATAACCTCTCTAAAAACCGCTACCGCCCCGTTTATCTCCACTTCACCGGAATCCCGTCATCCAGCCTGCTTCGCCTAATCGTGACTCAGTTGGGAGAAGCCCCCCGGCGAGGCAAGGATCATCTCTTTTTACAAATTCTCGATCGCACCGCAAAAGAAGATCTCTCAACGGTGCTTATCATCGACGAAGCCCACCTTATAGATCCGCAAGCTTTGACCGATCTGCGCCTCCTGGTTAGCTCAGCCCTCGATACCGATACTCCCGTAAAGATCGTCCTCAGCGGTCAGGAGCCCCTCGCCAAGCTCCTTGCCCGTGCCTCTCTTAGCGATCTTGTCAACCGAATCACCGTCCGATGTCACCTCGGCGCCTTAACCTCGGACCAGACCACCTCCTATATCGACTCCAGGATGCGTTTCGCGGGGAGCAACGAGAAGGTCTTCGAGCCCGAAGCCAAATCCCTCATCCATGACTATGCCAGCGGCATCCCAAGGCAGATTAATAACATCGCTACCGCCTGCCTCCTCAATGCCGCCGCCCAAAATCTCAACAAGATCAACGAAGCCCTGGTCACCGACACCATGGCCGAATTCCGCCTTCCCTAGGAGAAGACATCATGACAAAGCTCTATTCCAAGCAAAAACTCCGGATACTGCGTAATCAGATCCCCATCTCCCGGCTCATCTCTGATTTTCTGCGCATCCCCTGCAAAGTATCAGACGGGTATTTTCGCTTTCTATGCCCCCTGTGCTCTGAGTTTCAAACCGCCACCAACCCCAAAACCAACCTGGCCCGGTGCTTCCGGTGCCAGAAAAACTTCAATCCCATCGACATGGTCATGGCCGTCAAATGCTGCAACTTCCGTGAGGCTGTTGAAATGATCGACGGCTTACAAGACTGCTAAAATACTCACGTCTTCCCTCACAAGCTCCCACCAACTTGTGGGGGAGGACATCTTCATCTAAACTGGGACTCTCAGAGTCAAATATTGTGAGACTTAGCAACTACATCGCGCAAACAACCGAAGGATTCGTCTCACCGCTTCGGCTCATTTACTCTCTGCGAAGACTGAGCATGAGAGAAGTGGAAAAATCCGACCCCTATCTCGCCAGAAGTATTATGGTATACATGCGGGACTGCGCCTACAACACATCCGAGTTTGACGAAAAAACATTCAATTCACAGCCGGGCGCCATTACCTACTCCCTTCAGTTGCCGACTACTGGACTTACCGTGTACTTCAATCAGTCCTACCCGAAAGGCATTGGTGTTACTTGCGAAGATGCCAGAACCTCCATAAACGACGACATCATAAAATACCTGGAAGCTCCGGCACCCATTTCCGGAGGCAACCCCTATAACCTGACCCGCGCCGAGTTGGTGGTCAACAGCGCCATGGGACAGAACCCGTCCAATGTCTCCGGTATGCTGGAGCCCTGGAGAATCGATGATTACGATCAAGCTTTCCAGAGCATTTTTGCCTGGGTGGGCGCCAATAGCGAACAATTCATGGCAGATACTCTGTGGGGCAATATGGCGACCAATGCCCTTCGTTGCGGCAACGCCGGCTCCAACTACGATTTCTACGCCTGCAACATCCAGCTCACTCAGGCGCTCGAACAGGCCAAACAGGACGCCTCCGGCGAGGCGACCATGTTTCAGAAAATCATGGTTCCCACCATGAACATCTTCATGTTCATGTTCTTTGCTTTTGCCCCTATCATGGCCATGGTCATGGCGGTAACCGGTTTTCACGGCATCAAGGTTGCCACGAGCTATCTCCTGTTTGGCATTTGGACCCAAACATGGCTCCCGGTTGCAGCCATCATCAACTTTTTCATCCAGGTCCAGGTTCGAAGTGACGTTCATTCTATTATTTCCGGTGGCAGCTACAACCTGACAACCTTGCCCAACATATATGACATCCTCTCGACCAAGCTTATGGTCGCAAGCAATTTATTGGCTTCGGTGCCGGTCGTGACACTTGCGCTTCTCTCCGGCAGTATTTTTGCGATGACACACGTAGCGAGAGATGCTTCCGCACGTGGCGGAAAGTATCTCGACGAAACAATCGGCGCACCCTCCCACCTGAAGGTAAATCCTCATACCACCCTTGGCGGTGGGCACGTTGAGACACAGGGCATCGGATACACAGGGCTCGCATCCCGAAGCGGACTCGGTACGAGTCTTTCCCAAGGGGCGACCGGTGCCGCCATGCGGGTTAATTACTCCGTTGCTGCCTCAAGCGCCTCCAATGCGCTTCATTCACTTGCTCAGGAGAAAAGTGCTAATCTGGCTGCATCTGCTACACAAACTGCTTCAGACATTTTGGGCCAGGTCAATTCGGTCAGGACCGATCAGGGCGTGTCCTCAGAAGAAAGCAGAGCTTTGCAGCACATAACGGACACTGTTCAACGCCACATGTCGGATGCCGGATTTAAAGGCCAGGTTAGCGAAACTGATGCTCTACAGATTGCCTCCGCAGCGCAGGTGGGAGTCGGAGGAGGCCTCGGTGCCTTGGTTAAGGGGATTGTAGGGGCGAAAGCTGATTTAACTGATGCAGAACGGGCCTCGTTTGCTCGCGCCCTCGACAAGGTTCTTTCCACGAGTGACTCCAACTCTCTCGTGAAAGGTATAGGTGATTCTCAATCCGACAGTTCCAAAGTTGCATCCAGTTGGAACCGGCTGGTTAGCAGCAATTCGTCTGCCGCCAGGAACTGGCAAAAAGCTTTGAGTGATTCTAAGTCTCTTTCTGATATCAAAAAAGAATCTGACAGCCTGAGCCAAAGATCCGACTACGTCCAGAAAAGTGGCGTGTCCCTTAACCTTGATCCGCTTAAATGGGCCAATGTGATCCATAACAGAGAAGGCGGTATCATCCAACTCAACGATCATATGGACGATATTGACCGAATCATGACTCGAAACTTGAGCCCTGAAGGTGTTGCGGCATACAATCAGCTTGTCCACCAGAGGAAAGATTTCCTCCAACGTGCGGGAGCTCACAGCACACCTGCCGGGTTTGCGGCCCGCACCGATGCCGCGCTGCTGTTGCCGCAACACCTCGCCGGCAGAGATCGCGCACAAGCGATGATAGCCGGCGAGAAGGCAATTAGCGAGGTCTTTGGTTTCGGCCAGTCTATGACGGCAGCACAAAATGCCGCTTCTCAGATTGGCGCCGCAGGAATGATGACTGGCGAGGTGCGTAGCGGTCTGGGCAACATGACGAAGGAATTGGGTGGAGTGAGGCAGGACATCAACCGCACAGGCATCGAGCTTGACAGCACCGTCACAGGCAACCTGGTCAATGCCGACACCGATAATCAACCCGTCTTCAACGATAGGAAGGATCAACTCGATGCGCGTTTCAGCGCGAACAGCACCCAGAACGAAGCCGGTTTCGATCGCAATGATGACCTGGGGAGGAGTTATGAAGAAGCGCGTCAGAACACTCAGGGCGTGCTCGATAAGAACCCATTTCACCAGCATCTGGGTCAAGCCCACGAAAATCTAGTCAATACGAATATTGCGTGGGAGGCCACAAAAGATGCCACCAAAGAATTGTGGGTAGACACACCCTGGATAGGAGGAGGAGGGATGTTGGGAGCAGGAGGACAAGAACTTGCGGGGGAAGCGGTTGAGACAATTGGTACAGGCATACGGACCCTTGGAAAAGTGGCAAAGATCAACCCAGTAGAAGAGGCAGGCAGAGCGCTCCAAAGCAAAGGTGCCTCCATTTCCGACGAAGGCGTCAGAATCGGTAATCGAGTTGTGGATGGTTTACGTAGTAAATACAGCACTATTGCCAACCGGGATTACGGACTGCAGGGCGCCGAGCAAGAGTATTTTGTACACAAGATGTTATCACAAACTCACACAGCATCGAATGTCGCCGAGAAAATGAACACCTTTTTTGGGCTCGTGGACAATCCCATAACTTTTGGTCTTCCTAGGGAAAGGCAAGAAGCAATCAATCAGATGGTTAGTAATGAAATATTCCGCGCAAACAATCCCATAAACCACAGGATGGAAGGCCCTACCACTCAGTCTAGCAGTGTTGTCTCAACACTGCTTAATCAAGCAGCTGATAAACACGGGGTACCACGTGCTTTAGTGCACGCAGTGGCTAACACTGAATCACACCTCGATCCAGCGGCAACATCCCCTAAAGGTGCACAAGGAGTAATGCAACTCATGCCCGACACGGCAAAAGGGCTCAAGGTCGATCCCTCTGACCTGGCCCAAAACATTGATGGCGGTGTTCGATACCTGAAACAGCAACTAGCACAATTTGATGGAGATATTCCGAAAGCAGTTGCTGCCTACAACGCAGGTCCTGATGCTGTACGCAAGTATGGTGGTGTTCCGCCTTATAAGGAAACACAGGATTATGTTGCCAAGATCCAAGCAAAGCTTGCCGAGTTAAGGGAGCAGACCCAAGGTGCTCAGGGTCATATGATGCCGACGGAGGAAAGTAACTCTCCTCAGTCCGGACAAGGCATCATTCACCCACAACCCACCCAGAAGAATGAACCGGGTAGGGTCGAATCACGGGCAGCAGCAAAAACGGACAGCGCCGTTCATACTCCACAGAGAAATCAAAACACCGGAATCCAAAACGATCATCAGATCCCCACACAGACTGTCACGCATCCTAGTGAGCCTGCACAGCCGGCGGCGATGGCCCATACTACTGGTCGGACGGCTAAAGCCAGGAAGAGCGGCAAACCGGATGTAAAACTTCCTGTGCAATCAAGTGAACCTTCAGGGGAAATTCAAGGTTTCTCTGTAAGGCATCCCATACCCTCCGTTTCTGGAGTTGGGTTTGCCGTAAGCGGTGCAAAGGACGCAATCACTTCGCCACAAGGCGATGAATTCGCCCAGGACAAAAGCATTTTTGTGACTCAGCATGCTGGGCAGCTCGAGACAGCCTCGGCCACGGACATGAAAACGGACCAAATGGGTCAATCAAGTTCGGAAATCATGACAGCCGCCATGGCCGCACCGTTCAATGTGACCAACGACCGCGAAAGATCTTTCGATGCAAATACCATTGCAGATGAGCATGGTTATCAACAAGACGATGAACAAACATCCGGTCGAGATAGCAGTATTCCTGTCGAAAATATGTTCACTCAAAATCGGGTTAATCCACATCCTCACTTTGCCGATGCTGAGCCTGCCAATACCAAGGTTGGTGAGACGGCGAATCAAGGGGAGGCATCTCCAGACCAGTCTTTCGTGGACAAGGTGGCCGATCAAGAACAATTTCGGGACACCCCACAGCTCAGTGAGACGGAAGCGCGGGTACAAGCGGAAATCGATGAGATGCTCTCGGTTCCGATGGACGCGACTGCGGTAATGGAAGGACAGGAAGTGGAACCAGCCAGCCCAGAACCAACGCCCTCCCAAAATCAGTACAGCCAGGTCACCGATACCACAGGTTGCCGGGGAACGGAGGGATATCCCCATCAAATGCTTTCAGGCAGCACTCCCGTGATGGCTGATACGCCGGATTTTTATTCTCCTGCCGACACGCCTGGCGAGGTCCTAGGCGATGGTGTGAATGCTGATAAGAGCGAAGTACCGTCCACAAACCACACTGCGAACGATACCACAATGGGTTTTCCAACCAAGAAGTTACATACTGTCCGCGAATAGGATGCTTTTCCCGTGAAGGAATTGCTAAACTCAGCAATACTCTGCAAGTCTCGAAGCTAACGTTTTGAAAAATGCTGCCTTTCAATCAAAAGATCTGATTGCAGCTGATTTTTTTGATTGCGATGGGGCCGAATGCCATAGGATAATATATTAAATTCTAAAATTAAACCTCGTAGGCCTCGGGGTGCCACGTGTCCGGACCGCAGAAAAGAGGGAGATCGATGGAGGGTAGAGTAAAATGGTTTTCCAAGGACAGGGGCTACGGTTTCATTACCGACGAGGATGACAAGGACCATCATTTTGCTGTTCGTGATGTTGTCGGGGATACCCTCCCATCAACCGGCGATACCGTCTCTTTTGGGCCAAAGGAAGCCCTCAGAGGACCAAGAGCCACGCGGGTTTCTATTGTGGAACGAAAATCCGAATCCAACAACAATGGAAGAGCTCTATGTCAGAACTGCGGCAAGGCGATAATCCCGCGCATCATAACACACAAGGGCATACCGGAACGCTCCATATGTCCCTTTTGCGGGTGCACCCATAAGGACTTCCAAGAGGAGTCTTCCATGGGACCCATAGGGCTCATGTTCCTTCTTCTCTTGTTTGCTGGCTTCGCCAGTTCAGCACCCAAGCTCTTCGGGTTTATTTTTGGCCTCTACCTTATATGGAAGATTTGCATGTACATCTACCGATGTTCCTCATCTGCCAAGCACAGTGATGCGCAAATAGTGTTTCCGTCCAAGAAATAATGGTACCCAAGCCGAGAAACAGCCTTTTGGACTTAGGGCACCACCTGCCCGAACTGCAGATAAGGACGGAGATTTTTGGAAGGCAAGGTCAAATAGTTTTCCAATAACAAGGGTTATAGCCGCATCACGGATGAAGGCGACGAGGATTATTACTTCGTCGTCCGTGATCTTCTCGGCGATTCCCTCCCCACCAGAGGCGATGCCGTATTGTTTGAGACCAAGGAAGCCGTTAAAGCAAAAAGAGCCACGCGGGTTTCTATTCTAGAAAGAGAATCCAAATCCAGCAACAACGGAAGAGCCCTATACCAGAATTGCGACAAGGCGATGATCCCGCACATCATAACGTATAAGGGTGTGCCTGAACTTTATGTATGTCCCTTTTGCGGGTGTGTGCACAGGGAGTTCGTGGGGGGCTTTCCCATAGTGGAACTCATAAAAGCCATATGCGTCGCTCTCCTGGTTGTGCTGGTGCTCTCCTTCCTTGCGATCTTCGAAATTCTTAGCAGCGTTGGAGTCCTTTTTGGGGTGCTCGCCTTTGTGGTATGGTGCATCTATAAATCTGTGCGGGGTTTTTTCCCCTCCTCTCAATGAAAGCACGGCCAAACTTCTCAAGACCTGTCAGATGCAACCCTTAACTCCATAGGTGATACAAGATCGTTCGCTTCCGTCACAAGGAGTTGGAGCAGCTGTTCACTAGGGGACACACAAGTGGGGTATCCGCACAGCATGTGCGAAACCCTCAGCAGATTCTCGCCTTTCTGAACGCCAGCCAGGAACCCGCTGATATGAATTTGCCAGGGTTTCGGCTTCATCCCTTGAAGGGCGAGCGCAAAGGACAATGGGCGGTGTCCGTAACGGGTAATCTGCGGATCATGTTTGAGTTCGATGGGGCAAACACCACAAACGTTGATCTGGTTGATTACCACTGACCGCTGGAAAGGAAGGAACCCATGAAGATGCACAATCCACCGCACCCCGGCGAAATTATCCGCGATCAGTGCCTTGAGCCGCTTGGTCTAACGCTCACAGCTGCGGCCAAGGGGCTTGGCGTGACGCGCAAGGCGCTGTCCGAGTTGGTGAACGGGTATAGCGGAGTATCGCCGGAAATGGTGATCCGCCTTTCCAAGGCATTCGGGGGGAGCCCTGAGACCTGGCTGCGCCTGCAAATGCAATATGATCTCTGGCAAGTCGAGCGCCGTGCCGACAGCATTAAGGTGACGCGTTTCCCGGAACATGCATCGGAAATTCGCTCGACTTCCACCTCCCATTGAAACGGCCGCGATTTTCGGAAAAACCTGCCTTTTGAAGACTTCTTTTCAATCCCCCTTGAATGCATCTTTTCGCTTCCTTGTCTACAATCCTTCTCCACCAAAGACGAAAACCTTAAAAGGGATTGAAGAAGTTGCTGAGAACCATCAGATTTTTACAATATCGCTCCAACGAAAACAGACTTGTATTCAATTCGAACAAGAGATCCAAACAATTACTGACAATCAAAAACCTCCTGTCCACTCTTGTGTCAGGACTGGCGAGTGTTCTGATCATTGTGAAAGCGCTGGCCGAATATATTACCGGCTCCCATCTGTGTGAAAGCAGCGGCTGTGTCATTGCACAGAGTATTACGCGGATTCCTCATACCTTAGACTTATTGGGTTTCGTATTCTTCCAAAGTGTTTTTTGGCTGTCGATTCTAGGCCGCAAAACACCATTTGCCAGGTCTCTTCTCTACCCGATCCTACAGTGTGCTTTGGTTGCCGAGGGGATACTTTTTGCGGTTCAGATCACGATTCTCGGTCAGTTTTGCTACTATTGCCTTTCTATCGGCTTGATCGTGATCATCCTGAGCTTGCTCACTTTCAATTTCCTCAAGATTTTGCAGGGCAGTATCCTCTTTTGTGTTCCCCTGGTGACGCTGTCTCTCCTTTCGCTTCCAACACTCCACCCCGGGCTCTCCGCCGGCACATATGCAGTCCTTGGCACTAGCAACCCAAAGCTTCGTGCCACGCTGATTTATTCCCAGTCATGCCTGCATTGCAGTGGCATCATAAAACAAATCGGGGATTGCTCTAATGCTGAAATCCGCTTCAATCCAGTAAGTCCTGTATCTGCAACGAACCTTCCACCAAAAGCCAACAGAACAGAAAACTATGCCCCCCGGGCCACGCTTGACTTCATGAACGCCACCGGGCTGCACTCAGTCCCCGTGCTCGTTGTCGAGAGTCCCGAAGGTCTCCAGATCATTAATGGAGAATCCAACGTTTCAAAATACCTGGCCGATATCTGCGAGAGCACGGGAAGTATCGCACTACAGTCCAGTATCGACACAATGTTTAACGAAGGAGCAGATCATTGACACGATCTCATGAGAATCAATTGACCAAGCCCCTAGATCAGAACCAAACCTTTCGAAGTTTGCAGAAACGATCAACTGCCACTCTGTTCCGGTTCCACAGCTTAGGGGAATTACTCCTGACCGTTCGGAAGCGGCAGAACAATTCATGCGACCAGCTTCACATCCAAGAAGAAGAGAAGGACATCAAACCATGCTGAACCCCTTTCTTGCCGACCTTGATAAGTTCATCCCCGATATCGCAGAGAGCCCTCTACTGAGTCTCGGCTTTGAGGTCATAACGTCTATGCCTGGCGTACTGCCACAGTCCGCTATCTCGTTCGGACGGTTTTGGTTCCTGAAGGGTATTCATCCCGAGTACCCTGAATGGAAACGACGCGGCTTCCGCGTCTGGATGGCGGATGATCGGCTCTTCGTTTCCGACATCTATCTTCCTTGCACGATCCTGGTCCGAGAGAAGTTAGGGAAGCCCCGATGTCTCAATGGATGAGCAGCAGAAGGAATTCACTGGTCAAGGTTGGACAGGGCGTGCGGTTGGAAGATATTTATTCCACCCACCCGAAGATCTACACGCTGCGAATGTCGCATTCGGAAAGACTTCGTCACTGGATGTCCTTTGGCACAACCGGGTGTGGTAAAACACGCCTGATCGAGCATCTCATAGAGCAAGATATACGAAGCGGCAAAAACCTGTGCATGATCGATCCTAAGGGCGATCAGGAGTTGCTGGCAAAAATCATCAAAACAGCCAGGCAAACGAACCGGATGGACGAACTGATTTTCATTTCGCCCGTCTATCCGGACATCTCAACCAAGCTGAACCCCTTTGCGCATTACTACCGCCCGGAGGAGATTGTGCAGCATGTTATTGCATCCATCCCTGCCGGGAAAGAGCCTTTCTTCGCAGAAGTTGCAAAAGAAGTAACTCTGACCGCTGTTTTTAGTTTCTATTATCTCAGCCAGTTTGAAACGACTCGTAGGCATCTCACTATTTCGGATCTTCGTAAAAAGGTAAGCCGCTCTGAACTGGAGGATACTACAAAACAGCTTTCATACCATCGGGACGATCCAAAGATTGCCGAGATACATTCGACAATTTCGCAAATCATTCAATCCCCCCTGGATTATTTCAGCAAAATCACCTCAACGCTGCGAACGACACTTACGCAGCTTTCAGTCGGCTCCATAGGGGAAATTGTCGGCAACTCCAGTGAAAATGAGTTCATTGACCGCCTTGAACATGGGAGGAGAGTTATCATCGTCATTCAGACTGGTGCGCTTATGTTTCGGGATCCCGCGTTTATTCTTGCAAGAATGATCACATCGATGATTCAGTCTCTGGTGGGGCGGTTCTATGCATCCCAGAGAGTTTTTGACCCGCCTCTCATGCTCTACATTGATGAGGCGTCAAATGTGTTCTACAACGGCATCGAGGATCTATTTAACAAAAGCCGCGGCGCCGGAGTCGCGATTCACGCGCTTACGCAGTCTGTTTCGGACATTTCATCACGTCTTGGTGAAGATCGGGCTCGGGTTATCCTCGACAACTGCAACACCAAGCTGTTTTTCAAAGTCAACGATCCGGCAACCTCAGCATATGTCTCCGCTCTCATGGGACAAAGGAGCATTTACTCTCCAACCTTCACCTCGGAGGGCGACATCCGCTATACCGCCAGCGACCAGGCTGTGCTCGACGAAGCATCCGCGATCAAACTAAAACCAAGGCAATTTTTCTTTTTTACTCAACATAATGCTTACAGAGGCCGAACCGTCGATGTCCAAGCCACTGATTTGCGTGTCCAGTGGCCTGGAACAACCACAAGGGGCAATCATGAGGACAATTCCAAATAGGCAATGCTTGTTCCGCGCAGGTCTATGCGCGACTTCTCTCACGCGAAATTGGTCGACCTGCCCCCGGAGACAAATGCTCAGCCGCGTTTTGTTCGCAGGGTTCGTTCTTCTCGCTGCCTGCGGATGTAGGTTCGATCCGATCGAATGGCTGAAGGGCAACAGAGAAATCTCAAATCTTGTGCAGCGTGCTCGGGCACTCGATCCCGACGCCATGTTCAAACTGCAAGAACGTGCGGATTCCCTTGGCGACCCGATTGCCCAAGTTGCGCTTGGCGCGTTCTACGACAATGGCTTGGGCGGCCTTCCCAGGGACTCGGACAAGGCCTTGGCCTATTTCGAAAAGGCGCAGAAGAATGGATTTTCCCTTGCAGCTTACAATCTCGGCCTCATGCACTACTACGGGCGGGGAGAGGCGATCAATCCGAGCAGGGATAAAGCGACTGCTCTTTTCCAGGAGGCCGCAAGTGCCAGATCTCCAATCGATCTGGCGATGGTGAAGCTCGGCGAGATTTACGAGTCCATGCAGAACTACGAAGTTGCTGCAATCTGGTATCAAAAGGCGGCTGAAACAAGCAAGGACGCCCTTGCGTGTTATCGACTGGGCTATTACTACTATGCAGGGATGGGAGTTCCTCGGGACGAAAGCCGGGCGATCTCCTGGCTGAGCCGGGCTGCGGAACAGTGGCACTCCGACGCCCAGTATCTGCTTGGAATAATATACTCAGACGGGCAGAGTTTCAGCCACGACCTGACAACCGCTGCCAAGTGGCTTCTCATCTCAGGTCACAACAACGCTCTCTACAACACCCGCGCCGGCGCGTTTGCCGCAACTGTCACGAAACTGCAACAGAGCAGCGCCCGGAAGATGGCTACACTCTGGATCGAGGCACATCGGAATCCGCCGCCTACAAAGGACTATGAACACACGCTTTGGGAGCTGCCGTCTCGGGACCCGAAAAGCTGATGTCCTCCCATTAGCGACTTGTCTAATTTAAGTGCAATTGCCCGCACCGCAGAAAGGAGGGACCTTGATCAACAACATCTGTTTCTTGGCGGGAATCGGTGGCGCCATTTGTGCCCTTTTGCTCCTCATCCGCTCCCCCGACTTATCGTATAATTTCCTCCTCAGCTACTGGCGTTGGTTGGCGTCCATTTTCACCCTAATGCTTGCCGGATGGCTACAAGTAGGACATTTCAAGACCTCTTGGGCGTTGGTGCTGACAACCGCAGCGGCCGCCCTGGTGGTCGGCCCTTGACGTACTCCCCGCCTAAAAGACCAAACCTTGAAAAAGGCGCTTCACCCCATGGATGAATTAGGGGGGGCGCGCCCGAGTATTTTGATGAAGAAAAAAGCCAAACCAGAAACTCCTCTCAACCCCCTCAGTCAGGCGTCGAACAGCTTAGTCGAGGTTCTCTCAGATCTCGACGGCTTCACCCTGATAGGAAAGGATCGTCGGGTAGCGGCCGTAGGCGGTCAGCTCAACACGCGAAAGGCCATGAGCTACTTTCGTGTGGGGCTGCGGACGGGAATTGCGGAAGTTGCCCTTCTCCCCCTGCTGGCTCCCCTTTCGCTCGGAATATGGGGGGGATATGTTCCGCTTTGTGGCCATTTTGCGGATTCACTGCCGGTGAAATTATATGGCCTTGTGCTTGCGTGCTGGATGCCTCTTCTTATGACAGGACTTATGTGCATCCAGATTACCAAGGGAACCGGCGCCTTGTGGTCGCGTGGATTCCGCAGACTCCTCGAGGGTCGAACGCTGAGTCTTTTTTTGGGGACCACCGTGATTTTTTTCGTGCTCCGGTTCTGCAAGAACTTGATCCAACCATTGCATATTTACAATCTTTTGAGCCCCCTTCTCGATGGCGCCGGCTGGGGAGATATTCTTCTTACCTGCTTGCGTCGTATCCATGAGCACCTGAGCTATTCGGCTGCTCTGGTGGTCCAAATGCTATTCCTCTCTGCTATTTTGCCGTGGGCTTACTTTGCGATAAAAAGCTTTGCCGACAAGCGTTACCAAGCGAGGTTGATGGAGATTTTAGATTGAATCGTAGATCCAGGAGTATCCTTACTACAAGGGCCTGATGACGAAACCGGCAGAGATCAAACTACGACTCTAACGCATCCATTCTTAACAAAGATTATATCGACTGGTCGATCGCAGCCGGGATTGTGCCTAAAGACATTTATTACCGATACGGCCACATATGCCCTGCTGGAAAGCCGGAAAGCACTTTAAAGCAACCACAGCGATGGCTACTAGTCCGAAAATCCAATGGACAGACTGCACGAAGATCAATGCGGACTGCAAAAACTGCTTTGCCGAGCGCATGGCCAAGCGCTTACAGGCAACGAGCAATCAAAACTATATCGATGGCTTCAATCTAGCCATGCACGAACGGCTAATTGAGCTTCCTCTGCGCTGGAAAAAACCAAGGTCGGTCTTTGTCAGTTCCATGAGCGACATGTTTCACGAGGAACTCCCCTCCGATTTCATCCGCAGAGTCTTCGATGTCATGGGGCGAGTTCCGCAGCATTGGTTCCAAGTCCTGACCAAGCGCTCACAAAGGCTTTTGGAATTGAACGTCGCACTTCCCTGACCGGATAATGTCTGGATGGACGTAACCGTTGAAAGCGCCCGCTATACCTATCGCATCGACTACCTAAGACGGACCGGAGCCGGCTGAAATTTCTCTCCATCGAATCTCTCCTTGGCCCCGCTTCTAAATTTGGATCTATCTAAAATCGACCGGGGCATAGCTGGCGGTGAATCGGGTCCTCGAGCAAGGCCCATGTCCCCCGCCTGGCTGATCGACATTCCCGGCCAGTGCCTCGATGACGGCATTCCGTTTTTCTTCAAACAATGGGGCGACATCAACAACAAAAAGGCAGGCAGGCTGCTGGACGGCCGAACCTGGGATCAGCTTCCAAGTTTGGCTGAATGGTCACAGACTGCAGCTAAATCTTCGCCAAGGTTCTCTTGATCCAATCCACTATGGGACCCATGGGCGATTTCTTTACTCCATACGCGATATTGGCCTTTTTCCAAGCTGATCTGCAACAACCAAAACTCAACTTCGAGAGCATTTTCAGCCAAGCGGTTCAACAAGTCGTGCATTCTCGCCAACTGTGTATCTCCAGGCATTGACCAGCCCTTGAGTGAACCCTTCAATTCGCTGAGAAAATTTTCTTCTATTTTATTTGCCAAAAAATCAAAAGGAACTCCCCTGAATTCACTTACCGATGTTCCATCCATGATCGACTGAAAGCCTTCCAAGTCCAGGATATGTCTCGCACTCATTTTATAGTATGGTTCTTTGCAGGGATTGTTCTTTCCGCAATCAATATTTTTTTGTCTGATCTCGGCATATTGCGAATGGTCAAATGAGTTGGTTTCGTAGTGTTCCTTCATAACCTCACCTCTCTAATGGGTGCTCGCATATCTGCACCCGAGGACGACCTTCACAAGAATCTGTTGCCACAGCATTCTTAAACAGATGCCTGTCTTTAGGCAGAGCATTAATCCCTGGCTGATAGTTCCGAGTGAGCCATTCAATAAAGTCCGTCATGAGCTGTTTATCATGTCGACATTTACAACCATGCCGACTGCAGATAAACCCTGCACAGCCATCAGGGTTGGGCATGGCCACTTCCACAAAGTAACAAACGAAGAGGTTTCTTCTGAATGGAAAAAGGAATGATGATTATCCATGGAACGCTACAATCTTACCCAGCCTGGGATCTTCTCGTGAGCTTCTTCCGTTTCTCTATTCAGTTGTCGATAATTTGGCTCCAGTCGTCTGACTAGATTCCAAAATTGCATAGAATGGCCGTGATGCACCGTGTGACAGAGCTCATGAATCAGCACATACCGGACTGCAGGTGCCGGAAGGAAAAGCAGGGCGGCATTTAAACTGAGCGTGCCCCTGGTAGAGTAACTTCCCCATCGACTTTTCTGTGTCTTTATCTGAACCCTGGTTGCGCGAAGTCCGCTTTCATCACTGAGTTTTTCCAGCCACGGAAGCAGTATTCGCTTGTCCTGATCGCGCAGCCATTGCTTCAACAAACGGTAACAATTCGCATGATCTGACGTATCGCCTGCGAGCTGAATACCGCGGCTGTCCGAATCCGAGGTTAACCTCAGACGGATGTGCGGATATTCAAAATATCGTACTTGCCAGGTCTCCCCATTCGCTTCAAAGGCTATGTTTTTCGGAAGGATATCTTCGGGGCAGCCGAGCGATCCATTCAATGCCTGCTCTTCCAAATGTCGCTCGATCCAGTTGCGGTTGTCCTCAAGGATTTTGTTAATTCTGCTCCTGTCAAAGTTCTTTGGCACCGTCAGCACCAAGCCGTAGTCCGGCAAAATACGCAGCAGGACTCGCTTCGCCCAAGAACACGAAATGGAGGAGGACTCATAGTCAAGCTTCATCTCAGTAGCCGTCGTATTTACGCATGATGAGCAATAGAAACTCCAAAAGCGCAAAAATCGGAGAACCCCCTTCTACGATTCTCCCTGCAGAAATTTGAACATCCGCTTTCGCTACGACCTGGATTCAAGCCGAACACTGCGTGCACTGCCTGATTCCTTGCTCATCGCAGTATCCCACCCAGATGTTGGCCACCTCATCCTGGTTCCCAACGATAATGCAGATCAAATAATCCAAGTTTAGTCGCGATTTCCTGAATGCTCTTTTGATCTCCAGCTTATCTTTCCAGGACGGCTGCGGATTTTTCTGCGGGTGGGTATGCCATTCTCCCATGTAGATCTGCTCGCCATCGCTTTGAATAAAGGCCTGATTGATGATCCCTTGTGCCCTCCCTTTGTGTCTGTGAAAAAACAGAAACCCCCTCTTATCCAAGGTGCTGTCAGGGGTTGTCACTTGATCTATAGAAACTACATTCTCAAAAATCCGACCCAGCAAAATCCCACCTGATTCAAATTTAGAATGGGTGTCCTGGCGAAATCTGTGGAATGTCTTGAGCACCTGGTCGGAAAGCCTCAATATTCCTCCACTCGGCAGGTCACACTCCAGCATGGTTCGAAGCTCTCATCTGCACCTCGTGCAGTCTTCCCGTTTATCGAGAAGGAATTTGTGGAGAGAAAATGAAGGCTTCCCTGCATAGATCCGACTCCTCTGAGTTTTAATCTCGCCGATCAGATCCAAATCTCCCAACCAGGTGTATCTGGTGCTTTTGTCAAGTTCCTCACTGAGAAATGCTAAAGCTAATCTTGCTGCGATAGATGCGGCCTGTTCCGAATCAAGGGCGGAATATGGGCTAAATGTGGTCTGACATCCCACTTCACGCATAGTGGATTCTTTTGCTCCAAAATCTGCCGCTGAGAAGTCGAACTTCAATGTCTCCGGATCTAGACAGCATTCAAAACAGCCACCAATGCTGGAGAATATCAGTACCGCGTGGCTTGCAATTCCATAGGGTTCAATCCATGAATACAGCACCTGAGGGAACTGCGAGTCTCTCAGCTGAAGGTCGTTCAGCCTTCTTTCCATCGCCGTATTGCCAGTAGCAGAGATCAACAGGTCAGCGCCAACGACAGGGTCGGGATGATCCATCAGAACCTCATGGATTTGCTTGCTAAAACAAGCAATCTTCACTTGAGGGAAATGTGCTTGAATTCTCTTGCTGACCGTTGCCACCTTCTCTAGTCCCACTTCGCTCATGCCGCAAAGATGTCTTGCAACATTTTCTGGTCTAAGTAGATCATCATCAACCAGAATCATTTCCTCAACACCAGCTCTTGCAAGAATGAAAGCTATCTGGCTGCCCAGTGAGCCAAGCCCAACAAGACAGACCTTTTTATCTCTTAGCGAGGCGTTGGAGCCACCAATTCTCCCTTGCAAACGCTTCGAGTCAATCCTTTGAATGTTCAGCTTTCGTATTTTTTGAGAACCCATGCGCTCCTCAAGAATCCTGGGGTTGACCTTTCCGGGGCGAAACCCTTTAACCACAATCTTCTTGTCTGGAGCTGTGTGTTCCCAACCCACCAATACGAATGAGTCAGCCACCTGGCCAGCGCATATGATCGTGCCTTCGTGATCTTTACTGCTCAGGAATTCTGCAAGTGCGTTCTCGAGAGCAGGGTTCATCTCTCTCAATAACTCCAGGATATCCCTGTGGGTTTTAGGAAACGGGGGCAGCGGCATCGACGGTAACGGTAGAAAAAGGCAAGGTTTAAAGATTCTAATGGCAGCAGAACCATTGAGGTTTCTGACATAAGACGCGATCTGTTTTTTGTTGTTGCCCAAAATCCATCGTATCTTATGAAGGTCGTTTGTAAGCTCCGCCAACTGCAACTCGCATATTTTTTCAGGCGGCTCCAAAATGGAATAAATTAGTGAGCTACCGGAATCACTCCGCCAGTAGGCTAAAAACTCCTCTTCATAATCTCCTTCGTTTCGGCCACTTAATCCTTCTGAGATCACAGTCCGCGCTTTTTCGATCGTTTCACTCACAAGCTTGCCCGCATTCTCCGAAAAGAACTCTATAACTTCAGTATCAAACGTGCAGACATTGCGGTCGCTATCGACGTGTGGGATTGGAAAGTGTTGGAAAGTATTCGTTAGATAAACCTTGGGCAATTCATCTGGAAAGGATCGGGGAATCGCCACTATGATCTCCACACGCTCCTTCCCGCACATTAAGTGTCCTTTCCATGCCAAACAGAATTTGCCTTTCGGCAGTTGGGTTCGGGCCACTTCTTTGAAATTAAGTTCTTCGAAGAACGCAGCAACTTCCTTTCTTGCTGCGAAAATGACGGAGTTTATGGACAATTACGCGCTCCTTACGGTTGTGCCAACAATGGCGGGCTTTTCAAACTTCTTGGCTTTGGATCCTTCATCGGGATCTTCGAGCACGGGGAAACGCTCACCAAGGACTTTTTGCCACTTTTGAGCAGCCTTTGGAGCGCTTTTTTTCTCTATTGCTTCGTCCCCAGTAGCAACAAGTTTTTCAAGCTCATTAATGAAATGATCAAACTGCCGGTCCGATAGATAATCCCTCATGTTTTCTGTCGGATGGTAGGGCTTCCATATAGCGTCGCTAAGGCGGAGCCGTGCAAGGATCGACCTTGCTGTTTCAGTAAAAGATATGTCATCCCTGGGATCGGACAAATACTGTTCGCAAGCCAGAATCGTCAAAGTGAGCCCGCTCGGCAGCTTTGTCGGATTTTTTGTGCTTCGATAATCTCGCCAGCCCTTGAAATACTTGACCAGTCTCCTCAGTTGCTCCGACTTTTGCTTTATCTGATCCTGAAACCAGCGGGTCATGGCCTTGGGGTCACTCTCAAACCATCCGGAGGTCTTCTTCGCAAGGAAATAATTTTCGTTCTCGTCACCGCGTTCCTCGATCTTATAAGCGGGAAGATCTACCTGATACCCAGCCTTGAAGATCGCTCTCACACACGGTTCTTTATCTACTGGAGGCGTTTGAGTATGGTTTTCAACCGCTTCTAAAATCCAGGTGTGAATTGTTCTGGTTGAGGGCTCTTCTTTGAAGTCACTTAGATCCATGTATACCCCATCATCGATGTCATAATCACAGTTCAGCGGGCTGATCATGGTCCTATGTGCGTAGGATCCCTGCCGGTAGAATCGTGTGTCTTTGATGCCCTTTTCCTTGAGGTACGCGCGGATCTTTTCGCGAAGCGCGTCGCGCGACGTTCTAAGCTGATCCTCTTTCTGACTGCTCAACGAAATCTTGGACAAATAGCAGTCTTCCCCGCTCTTAAAATTATTGCTGCAATCGGCCATTCTTCAACTACTCCTCTGTAAAAAGTTGTATCATTCGTCGCTTCACGCCCTCGCAATCTGCCCGATGACGTCCCATTATCTCCAGGTCATTAAGATTCTTAGTTTTGGCACAGTCCATTCTGGCAAGACACAAGTGCGTTTGGCTCGTGATGGGCTCTTCCACTCTGATGTAGTTGGAGGAAAGATTAAGACTGCGAAAAAGTAGCTCAACTTGGTGATCTATCGATGCCGCCTGGGCTTCCAGCGTGAGATTTATGACTTTCTCTCTCCAAAGAGATGCTCCTCTGCTTAGAATTGAATTTGAGCTAAAGGTGGTCTTGCTCTTTATGTTCCCAACGGATAGCAGGCGGATATCCTGCAATGGCATCTTCATGTATGCTACAGCCTCCACCAGCGCAACCATGCTTGGATTGTTGGCCCACAGCCCTCCGTCGACAAACAAATTTTGCGCCGCGGAATTTGGAATTCCGACCTTCGCTAATGGGAAGTAAACCGGCGCAGCCGAGGTGGCCAAGGCTACCTGCCAGAGGTAGTATTCCAAATCACGGCAAAGGTTTGGATCATGTTGAGTTTTGAACACCATGGGGTTGCCGGTAATGGCGTTAATAGAAGGAATACAAAGTGCAACACGTTTCGTGTGTGCATCCAGGTCCTTTAGTTTCAAGTCCTTGAAAACATCTTTGAAAGCTCGATCGAGGCTTACATTGTTGTATTTTGAGAAAAGCAGACTTCTGAGCGTATAGAGAAAGGTGAGCTTCGTCGGGAATATCTTGGGCCCCCACTCCCTATAAAATGTTACTACATCGCGGGCAGGGAGACGCGCAGCTAGAGCGAGCGCAAGTATTCCACCAGTTGATGTTCCTGCAATCAGATCGAAGCAGTCGGCAATACTTTTCCCGAACCTCTCTTCCAAACCTGCCAGAAAGGCCGCGCTATATATACCTTTAATTCCTCCTCCATCTATGGAGAGTATCTTCATAACCCTTCCGACTCCAAGAAAATCTGTGGTTGCCAGCCTAATTCAGAAGTTGAGGCTACCTTGCTAACCGTATTGTGAATATTTCGGGCCGCTCCAACCCGCTGTCCCTATTACCACCCGGGATATTTGTTCCGCCACTCGCTGGTGTTCTTGAATCTCAAGAATAGATCGTTTGCCATTTCTTTAATGATCACTGAGAGTTCCAGCTCCTGTTTCCATTCGGCAGGGATTGACCCGGCTCCCAATGTTGCCCCCAGGATGTTTCCCGTGATGGCGCCAGTGCTATCACTGTCCCCGCTGTGATTGACTGCTAATAAGACGCCGCGCGGGACATCTCGATCACCGACGAGAGAACAGTAAAGAGAGATGGCAAGGGCTTCTTCCGCAATCCATCCTGCCCCAAGTCGCTCTATTACTTCCGGCGAAGGTTCTGAATCGTTTGAAAGTTGCAAGGCAAGTTCTATTGATTGCAAGCATTCTTCATGGCCTCTCTTGGCCTTTAACAAGGGAATGGTCTCTGTAATCGAAGTTTCAATCGATTGTCCTGAAATGATGAAGAAGATGATAGAAGCAAGACATCCGGCGGCTAAGTAACCCGTCGGATGTCCATGAGTTATGGCGGCAATTTCGCAACCTTGATCGAACACAGTTTGAGGATCATCCCACATTAAGCCTACAGGTGCTATGCGCATAACGCCGCCACATCCTTTACTGTCGTTGGCAGGTTTTTCGATGGTTCCCATTTCCGGGCCTTGTAATGCTGACAAACAGCTATTTCCAGGAGCTCGTCTCGAATACAATTCTGGTATTTGGGCAAGCCATCCATCCTTGTTGCCCTCAAAGCCGCCTTTCGGATGTTCTCCCTGAGTGTTCAGCCAGCGCACATAGGCATGGTACACTACTGAAGGTGGATGGCAGATGCCTTTATGATAATCTCTACAGTAGGCTCTGAGCAGTCCTTCAGCGGTGAACAGGGTCATTTGTGTATCATCGGTTATGGCGCCTTTCCTGCCGTACGCTTCGGAATAGGTTTTAATCCCATCTTTTCCAAATCGAGATCTTATCTCAGACAGGCTCATGAACTCAATCGGTGCGCCCAAAGCATCACCCACCGCTCCACCCAGCAGACAGCCCACAAAGAGATCCTGGACCACTCCGTTCTCCCTTTTACCAACTGTCAGCGGACTCACATTGTATGCAGGCCAAGGGTTTCCGGCATTGAATGCATCGTTATCAATACCGTAGACTACGCCGGGTTTAAGCTTTCGGATGATCGGCCATTTTTCTCTCGCTGCGCGATGGGATTGTTTCGGCATTCTAAAAGACCTACACAAAATACCTGTACTGGTTTCAATTCCGAAAACATCACAGATCCCTTTCTTAGACCTGCTGTAAGTGCAACTAACGCATGAGATGTGACCGCCGTTTGACATAATTTGCTCCTTCAAGCAGAAGTGGCCGCCGAATAAGTTCGTTGAGTGACTATTGGAGGAATGCTCGCTTCTTCTTAGCTTTCTTTCACTTTGGTTCTTCTTTGTTGATCCCTTCCATCAAATCAAACATGCGTTTGCATTTTTTGCGGTTGTCCATATCGCTTTTCATTATTTCTGCGAGGATTTTCAGTTCATCATTGGCGCGGTTTTCGATGGGCTCCAGCTGACTTAATGCGACGATTTTTTCATGGCAAACATCCATGGCATTTAGGAGTTCTTGTTTGCCGGTTCTCAGGCCGCGGAGGAAATAGATATCGGTAAAGACTTTTCTCGGAAATTCCGCAATGGAGTTCAACAGCAAAGCGGCTTGAGACCAGGGAGAATTATATCTCGACTCACCGCGCAGGCTGAACCCTACCGGCGTAAATGTCAGTTCAGGTACGAACTGGCCGGCGGCAGCGTTTCTTAGACGCTCGACCAAGCCTTTCACAATCTGGTCGATAACAGCCTGATCAAGTTTACGGTCAGGGAAGAAGTCCTGGTACATCTGGTTGGCGTCTTTAACAATCATTTGGATGCGTGCATTAACAAATGCTTCGGCATCGCCTTTCATCTCTTTTTTCAACAAATCCCGCCCTTCCGCGTCGATGCGATCCATTTCTTTGGCCAAGAGCGGCTTGACTGCATGAGGTATCCATCGGACCCCTTCAGCTAGGGGAAAGCTCAGCCTTGCAAGCAGTTGAGCCGTCGCCTTGCGTTTGTTCTCGATACTTCGCAAAGTCTTTTCATCGATTACGGAGATGCGGTACTTGACCTCCCGGGATACGGCACCCTGTCGCCTGAGACTTTCAACCCCAAACCATTCAGTTTTGATTGGCATGTCCAAGGGACGCATGCGACTGAATTTGTTGACTGTCACCATACTGCCTTGCTCCAGGAGGGCATCTATGCGGCCAGCAAGCGTATCAGGCGGCTTTAAGCCGACATTTTTCTCAAGGGCAGCCACCGATTTTCCATCTGAGTCAAGAACCGTAACCTCTCCGCTTTTGGAATCGACGATGATCGTCGATCCTTGATGGTCATCGAAAGTTTTAGATTCATTGACTGATTCTTGATATTGGGACCACATTGCGTCTGCTTCAGGGCTTCCTTGGGCCGGCACAAGCTCTGGAATATCCAAACACTCCCCTGCCAGCGGGGCACCGTGTTTAGCCCAGAGCCAGTTGAACCAGTGGTACCAGTTGGAAAACAATACTGAATTGCAGCGAAAAACAAAATTCACCTGGGATGGCTCCGGGCTGGTCATGCCGAGATTGGGTGACGGTCCAATCATGAAGATTCCCTCCGGACAGGAAGAACTGGCACAGCAGAGCACATTTGATTT
>NZ_JAIBKA010000021.1 GCF_022603395.1 Desulfoferrobacter suflitae | reverse complement strand
TAAGTGGAAATATGAAACAACGTCCCCTATTCCCCACCTATTCCCCACCCTACAGCCTGAAGCCAAACCGAGACATATGCAACAACCAACAACAGCAAGGGCTCGCTCATGAAGTTCGAAACCCAAAAAAAACACAACGCAAAAGAAAAGCCAATTGAATCCGGCTTGTCCACCTGCCCGGCAGGTGAATCGTTTCTTCTGCCCCAACAGTCAGACTACGAGCAGGAATTCAAGCGACTGCAAAAACTCGTCAACGAGCAGCGTCTGCTTGGCCGCGAGATCGTAGTCGTTATGGGCGTAGGCTTCGTCGGCGCTGTTATGGCGGGAGTCATTGCCGACTCAGTGGATCGCACCACCGGGCAACCAGGCAAGTTTGTCATTGGCATGCAGCGCCCCTCTCCGCGTTCATACTGGAAAATTCACTATCTCAACCGGGGTTTGGCCCCCGTGCAGGCCGAAGACCCTGAAGTGGCGCCCATGATTCGCCGCTGTGTGCTCGACAAAAGGACGCTCACCGCCACCTTTAGCTATGACGCCCTGTCTCTGGCCGATGTGGTCGTGGTGGATGTACAATGCGACTATTTCAAGGAAACTCTTGGCAACTGTCGCCAGGGGCGTGCCGATATTGCAGCGCTTGAAGAGAGCCTGAAGATCATCGGCGAAAATATCAAACCCGCCTGCCTGGTATTGATCGAGACGACCGTACCGCCCGGAACCACCGAATATGTGGCTTATCCGATCATCAAGAAAGCCTTTGAGCGGCGCGGATTGCACCAGGCGGAACCGCTTCTGGCACACTCCTTCGAGCGGGTCATGCCGGGGCGCAACTACGTGAGCTCCATTCGCGATTTCTGGCGGGTTTGCAGCGGCATCAATGAAGAAGCCCGCCAGCGCGTCACTTCATTCCTCTCGGGCGTGCTCAACGTGGAAAGGTTCCCCCTCACGGTATTGGATCGCCCCATCGAAAGCGAGACCTGCAAGATCGTGGAAAACTCCTACCGCGCCACGATCCTTGCTCACTTGCACGAGTGGAGCCTGTTTGCCGAACGTAACGGAGTGGATCTCATCAAAGTGATTGAAGCCATCAAGGTAAGGCCGACCCATTCGAACATCATTTTTCCCGGCCCCGGCATCGGCGGCTATTGCCTGCCCAAGGACGGCGGTCTCGGAGTGTGGGCCTACCAGACCCTCATGGGGTTTGAAGACGATATTTTCAAAATCACCCCACAGGCCATTGATATCAACGACACGAGGGCCCTGCATGCCGTTCAGCTGGTACGCGACGCCCTGCGCAACATGGGCAAAATCGTTGCAGCATCCAAAATAGCGGTCCTTGGCGCCTCTTATCGGGAGGACGTGGGAGACACTCGCTACAGCGGCTCGGAGCTCATCGTGCGCAAGCTCACCGAAATGGGGGCCGAGGTGGTGGTGTACGACCCTTACGTCCAGCACTGGTGGGAATTTGAAAAACAAGAAACCTACCCTGCCCCCGGCCACTCTTGGTCCCGTTTCTTCCGCAACCAGGGCAAGCTAGGCAACCTTTACGTGCACAAAGAGATGGCCGAAGCCCTCCAGGAATCCGACGCGGTGGTACTGGCCGTCCGCCACCAGGCGTTTCTGGCGCTGGAGCCGGACAAAGTGGTGAAGATGACCGGCCGTCCCGTGGCCATGGTGGATTGCTTTGGCATGCTCAGCGATCAAAAGATCCGCCGCTATTTCGAATTCGGCTGTGAAGTGAAAGGCTTGGGCCGCGGGCATATTAAGCGAATCAAAGACGAAGTGAAAACCAAATAGTTTATTTACAAAAGGCAACGAAGAGAACGAAGTTTTTTTTCTTTGTTTCCTTCGTTTCCTTCTGTAAAAAGAAAAAAGGATTCATCATGCAACCCGACACGGGCATCGCCGTCATCGGCTCCGGCTACTGGGGCAAAAACCTCGTTCGCAACTACCATCAACTTGGGGTGCTGAAGCTCATCTGCGACAAAAACGAAGCAGTGCTTGCCCAGTTCAGAGACCAATACCCGAATGTCGAAACCTGCCTGGCGCTGCCTGACCTCTTGTCACGACAGGATATCCACGGGGTGGTCATCGCGACCCCGGCCGAGACCCACTTTTCCCTCGCCCGCGAAGCCCTGCTGGCGCAAAAACACGTCTATGTCGAAAAACCCCTGGTGCTCGACGAAGGCGAAGGGGAAGAATTGATCCAGCTGGCTCAAAAAGACGATCTGACCCTGATGGTGGGGCATCTGCTCCAGTATCATCCGGTTTTTGTGCGACTTAAGGAATTGGCGGCGGGCGGTGAGCTCGGCCGCATCAACTACATCTATTCGCATCGCCTCAATCTTGGCAAAATCAGGCGCGAGGAGAACATTCTGTGGTCCTTCGCGCCCCACGACATTTCGATGATCCTGTCCCTTGCCGGCGAGGAGCCGGAAAGCGTCTCGGCAACCGGCGGCTGCTATTTGCACCAGAAAATCGCCGATGTGACCACTACCCACATGGAATTCCCGTCTGGGCTCAGGGCTCACATCTTCGTCTCCTGGCTGCATCCCTTCAAAGTGCAGCAACTGGTAGTCGTTGGAGACCGCAAAATGGCCGTCTTTGACGACACGCAGCCCTGGCAGGATAAGCTGCTGCTCTATCCCCACCGCATCAGGTGGCAGAACCATCTGCCCGTCCCGACCAAAGGCGATCCCGAGCGACTGGAAATTCCCCAGGCCGAGCCCCTGCGCATGGAATGCGAACATTTTCTGACCTGCTTGTCCAACGCAAATCGCCCGACAACCGACGGCAGCGAAGGCCTCCGCGTACTCCGCATCCTCAACGCCGCCCAGCGCTCACTGGACGGCGACTTCTGCAAAATCAACATGAAGGAGGCAACAGGCTATAGGCAAGAGGGTATAGGCAACAAATACCAGCCAGCCCATAACCTATCTCCCGGCCTCGATCACCAGTCGCGCCATTCACCGATTCACCGGTCCACCGATTCACCCTTTTTCGTTCACCCCACCTCGGTGGTCGACCACAACGTTTCCATCGGCGCGGGCACAAAAATTTGGCACTTTTCCCATGTCCTTTCCAACTCCACCATCGGCCAGAACACCAACATCGGCCAAAACGTCGTGGTCGGCCCGGACGTCCCCATCGGCAGCAACTGTAAAATCCAGAACAACGTTTCTGTTTACAAAGGAGTGATCCTCGAAGACGGTGTCTTCTGCGGCCCTTCAATGGTCTTCACCAATATTTACAACCCGCGGGCCGAGCTTCGCAAAATGGACCAGGTACGGCCGACCGTCGTAAAGCGGGGCGCCACCCTCGGTGCCAACTGCACCATTGTCTGCGGAGTTACCATCGGCCGCTACGCCTTTGTGGGCGCCGGCGCGGTTGTCACCAGAAACGTTCCCGACTATGCGTTAGTTGTGGGCAACCCCGCCCGCCAGATCGGCTGGGCCTGCCAGTGCGGCGAACGCCTTACAGAAGGTTTCGATTGTCTCATGTGTGGAAACAAGTATTTGAAGACCGAGCAGGGCTTGTGCGAAACAAAAGCTTAAATTTTTTTCACAGAAGGTAACGAAGGTAACAAAGGTTTTTTTCTTCGTTCCCTTCGTTTTCTTCTGTAAAATAAAAAAAACCATGCACTCGTCTTACACCCGAGCTGACGAGCTCAGCAAGCAGGTCATCGGTGCCGCCATCGAAGTCCATCGCATAAAAGGTGCCGGCCTTATCGAGTCCATCTACGAGAAATGCCTTATGCGTGAGCTCCAACTACGGGGCATCGATGCAAAGAGCCAAGTGGGGATTCCCATCGAGTACAAGGGTTACATCTTTGATGAAACCCTGAGATTGGATATATTGGTCGACAATTGCCTTCTGCTTGAGCTTAAGTCGGTTGAAAAGGTGCACCCTATTCACAAGGCCCAACTGCTAAGCTACATGAAGCTCTTGCAGACACCAATAGGACTTTTGTTCAACTTTCACGAATTGCAGTTGCGCGACGGCATCCACCGCATGATCCTGCCCGGCGCAAACTTATAATTCCCACAGAAGGCAACAAAGGTAACAAAGGTTTTTTCTTCGTTCCCTTCGTTTTCTTCTGTAAAAATAAAAAAACAGGAGCAAAAATGAAAATTCAAGTCATATACGAAGATGGCGTACTCAAGCCCACAGAGCCTTTACACTTAAAGCGCAAGCTGATCACCCTTTATGTGCCCGACGAGGAAGTTGAAGACCGGTCTTTACAGGCCGAACCTCCTAAAATTTTGCCGGTGACAGACCCTTTAGTGAGACAGCGTGCGGATGAACTTTTGAAACGCCTGGCAAAAATTCACCAAGAAGTTTTGGCTCTTCCCGAAGATCGGCTCCCCAAGGTGTCGGAAAAGCAGCTGGCACGAATAGAGGCGATGGAGATGAGAGAGGATCGTTAGTTGTGGATCTATTGTTGGATGTAAATATCGTTCTCGACATCTGTGCTTTGCGTGAAGGGTTTTCAGCTTCCGCAGCTGAGGCTGTGGAAAAATGTGGTTTATCGGGTGGAAGAGTTTGGCTCTACTCCGGTTCGGTACAGACCTATGACTACAATCTTCGCAGGGAATTACGGCGAACATATCTCAACAAGGGAATGAATCTTTCTAACTCCCAGTGCGCCGGATTGAGCAAAGCTGCGCTCAGCGAGTTTGCAAAGGACAAACATTGGCTGGCTGCATTGGCTGGAGAGGGGCACGTTTTTGCGGCTGAAGACCCGGAGGATGAACAACTGGTTCGGGCTCTGCAAAGATTCGAGGAAGGCACGATCAAAATCCTGACTCGGGATGCTGCCTTTATCGAAAAATGTGCTGATGCCATTACCCCCGAGGAATATCTGCAGGCGGGGCCGCAGCCCAAAGCAATGGATTTCATCGATCTTAAGAGCCAGCAGAACATTATCCGCCCCCAGCTGGAACGTAGCATTCACCGCGTGCTCCACCACGGCCAATACATCATGGGGCGTGAAATACGTGAACTGGAAGAGAAACTTTCTGCATATGTGGGCGTAAAGCATGCCATCACCTGCGCCAGCGGCACCGACGCCCTGCTGATAGCACTCATGGCACTCGATATCGGCCCGGGGGATGAAGTGATCACCGTTCCCTACACCTGGATTTCGACCGCCGAAGTTATCTCGCTGCTCCGGGCCAAGCCCGTCTTTGTGGATATTCTACCCGACACCTTTAATATGGACCCGGAAAAGTTCGAAGCTGCCATAACTCCTCGCACCCGCGCCATTATGCCCGTGGGCATCTACGGCCAATGCGCGGACATGACCCGGATCAATGCTATTGCTGAAAAGCACGGTCTTTCGGTTATCGAGGATGCAGCCCAGTGCTTCGGGGCGACCCATCACGGCACGAAGTCCTGCGGACTTTCGCTCATCGGCTGCACCTCTTTTTTCCCGTCCAAGCCACTTGGCTGTTACGGAGACGGCGGGGCTATTTTCGCTGAAGACGATACGCTGGCTGAAAAGATGCGCCAGATACGAGTGCACGGGCAAAAGGTCAAACACCAACATCCTTTGGTCGGTATCAATGGTCGATTGGACACCCTGCAGGCAGCAATATTGCTTGAAAAGCTTGAAGTCTTTCCACAAGAATGCGAGCACCGCTGGCGAACAGGGAAAAGGTACGATGAACTATTGGCAGACACTCCCGGCATCCGGACGCCGTTTATTGCCGAGGGCAACGATTCGGTCTATGCCCAATATACGATCCTCACACAAGAACGTGACAAATTGCTTAGCTCTTTGCAGGCCGTTGGCATTCCGGCGGTCGCCTACTACACTGTGCCATTACACCTACAGGGTGCGTTTGCGAGATTGAACTATAAAAATGGCGACTTCCCAGTGGCAGAAAAGATTGCTGCAGAATGTCTGAGCCTTCCCATGTCACCCTATCTGAGCAAAGTGGACCAGGAGAGGGCCGCAGAGGCCATGGTCGAAGCTCTTCGAATATAGGTGAACCCTTCTTCAACCTCTCAGCCTTTATTCGCCAGGTGCTTTGCTTTCGCGGTCGAAAAGAGGCCAGTCTGGAAGGACAATCTCATGAATTCTATTTTCGATGATAAGCGGGTACTCGTCACCGGGGCATGCGGCACCGTCGGAAGCGAGCTCGTACGTCAATTGCTGGAAGACTACCGCGTAGGCGAGTTGATTGGTCTCGACAATAATGAAAGCGAGATCTTTTTCCTCGAACAGAAGTATTCTAAACACCATAACGCGTATTTCTTTTTGGGAGATGTACGCGATCGGGATAAGCTCACAAGAAAAATGAAAGGCATCGATGTGGTTTTCCACACGGCCGCTTTCAAACATGTCATTCTTTGTGAGCGATCCCCCTTCGAAGCCGTGCAGACAAATATTCTGGGCGTTCAAAACGTAATCTACGCTGCCTGTGAAAATGACGTTGGCTCCGTCATATTCACTAGTTCCGACAAGGCTGTCAACCCTACTAACGTAATGGGCACCTCCAAACTTATGGGAGAGCGGCTTATGACCGCTGCGAATAGCAATCATCGAGGAAAAGGCCCTATTTTTGCCTCTACTCGTTTCGGCAATGTGCTGGGATCAAGAGGTTCGGTTATACCCATTTTCAGGGAACAGATCCGTCGGGGAGGACCGGTTACGCTTACAGATCCCGACATGACGCGTTTCATTATGAGCATCAAGGAAGCCGTAAAACTTGTAATTGATTCGTTGTCCCTTGCGAGAGGCGGCGAAGTGTTTGTCACCAAGATGCCGGTAATACGTATCAAAGATCTTGCAGCAGTCATGATCCGCGAGTTGGCACCCGGTTATGGACACAGGCCGGAACATATTCCCACTGAAGTCATTGGCTATAAACCAGGCGAAAAGCTTTATGAAGAGTTGATGAGCCAGGAGGAAACGAGGAGGTCCTGGGAGCTTGAAAGATATTTTGTCGTAATTCCAGCTTTTACATCGCTCTACAGAAATATCGATTACGAATATAAAGGAACAGAGCCGAAACCAGTCCATAAACCTTATAATTCGTGCAATGAAAAACCCTTAAGTCAGATGCAGATCACTCATTTTCTGCACAAGAACAGGTTGCTGGAAGATGTCCCCAATGACCATCCAGCCGAACGATACTGGCCCGATGAACGTCATGATGAGCGCAATGTTGAGACGTTTGCCAAGGCAAACCGGTGAAAAAGTTGCAAACCGAGTATTGATCATTTGGGGATGATTAATGTCGCCGGTTCCCGCCGGCTCGAGGAACTGAGGATGCGCGTATTAGTTCTAGGTGGTGACGGATATCTGGGCTGGCCGACAGCCATGCATTTATCCGCAAGAGGGCATGAAGTGGCGGTGGTTGACAATTACCTCCGCAGGCGACTCTGCCGCGAACTGGATGTCGAGCCCCTGTTTGAAGTCCCAAATCTTCATGACCGTGTACGCCTATGGGAAGCTATTTCGGGTCACAAGGTCAATCTTCTTATCGGCGACTTGATTGAATGGGAGTTCGTAGTAGAAGTTTTTTCAAAATTTAAACCGGATGCAATCATTCACTATGCGGAGCAGCCTTCGGCACCTTATTCCATGCTCAATCGAAGGGCAGCGACCCTCACTCTGCAGAACAACCTTCTTGTCACTGCAAATGTTATTTTTGCGGTGCGCGAATTCGCTCCCTCAGCCCACATCATAAAACTCGGCACCATGGGCGAATACGGTACCCCCAATATTGATATCGAAGAAGGTTGGATCGACATTCAACACAAGGGCAGAAGGGAGCGTTTCCTCTATCCGCGGCAAGCTGGGAGCCTGTATCACACGACGAAAATCATGGATACCGACCTGCTATGGTTCTATGTCCGGATGTGGAATTTGGCGGTGACTGACCTCATGCAAGGCCCGGTTTACGGGCTAATAACTGAGGAAAGCACGGAGGACAGTCGGTTGCTGCCCTTTTTTAACTATGATGAAATATTCGGAACCGTTTTGAATCGATTCATTGTTCAAGCTGTGGCCGGCTATCCTCTTACGGTGTACGGGCGAGGCGGCCAAACTCGCGGATACCTCAACATCAAGGATACGCTCAGCTGTGTGCGGCTTTCTCTCGAAAACCCTGCACGCAAAGGGGAGCTCCGCATTTTCAATCAATTTGTGGAGACTTTTTCTGTGAAAGAACTCGCCGAGCGCGTGCTCAAAGTCGGAAATAGCCTTGGCCTTGGCGTTCGAATTCAATCCGTTGAAAATCCACGCAAAGAGGCGGAAGAGCACTACTACAATCCCGAGCACACCGGTTTGCTAGAAATCGGCCTGAAACCTCACTATCTGACGGATGAAATCATAGCGGAAATGCTTGAAAAGGTAAGGTTGCATCAAAATGCTGTTCAATTACATAGGATATGCCGTGAAGTGAAGTGGGGATGATTTTATGGCAGTTGGAAAAAACGTTGCAATGAAACATGTGCTGCTCTACTGAATAGGAAATAGGACTCATAGAAAATCAGACTACTGCAACTGCCTGCACATTTTTGTTTCTATGGCGATTTAACGCGGCACCACGGCAGTCACAAAAGAGATGACGAGGGCTATATATTTAAAGATATTAGGATCTTACATTTCGCACACTGAAATCATAGTCTTTAGAATTTTGGAGCGATAGACCGTTAGCATACAAACATATCGGCATCATTAAACAATGCAAATATCGTGGGCAAAGCCTCATTCATTTGCTATGCAAACAATGAATGAGGCTGCCAGGAAGCATGTGTATCATAACCAGTACAATTCAAAGATTGGTTCAAGCTCAATGCACATTCTCATTCTGCCCTCGTGGTATCCTGACCATGCAAACGAAGTTGGCGGTGTTTTTTTTCGTGAACAGGCGGTCGCGTTGGCCAAAAGCGGGCTGGCAATTGGAGTTATCGCACCTAAACTCCGCTCACTTCGCCGACTTCCACTGGTAAATTTCGGGTCACGGAGTGAATATGAAAATGATCGGGGTGTCCACACTTATCGATGGCACGGAATGGCTTGGTTTCCGAGAATTTCGTACGCCAACAGTTTGCTCTGGCTGAAAGCGGGAAGGCGACTTTTCGATAGGTACGTTGCCGAGCATGGCATGCCGGACATCATCCATGCACACTCGGCACTCAATGCCGGTTTATTAGCGGCCTCCATAGGGCAGCAACGCGGCGTTCCTGTTGTTCTCACTGAACATAGTTCGGCATTTGGGCGTAGATTAGTATCGGACAGGCAGAAAAGACAGGTTTCTCAAGCATTTCATGGAAGCCAACGGTTGATAGCCGTAAGCCCACAGCTAGCCACCTTGCTTCGAGAGGAATATCCGGCCACGGAGGAACGGTGGTTGTGGGTGCCTAACATCGTTAACAGTCGCTTTTTCGACAGACCAGTATCTAAAGGGTCGAGTTCTTCACGCTCAGCATCTTTTCGTCTGCTAAACATAGCTATGATGACCCCGAACAAGGGACAAGAAGATTTACTGAAAGCGTTCGCAAAGGCCTTCAAAGGAATAAAAGATGTTGAACTCTGGCTCGGTGGTGACGGACCGTTGCGGAAAGAACTCGAAACTTCTACTAAGCTTTTGGGAATGGACACACAAGTAAAATTTCTTGGTATACTAAACAGGCATCAGGTTCAGAATGCACTCCACCAAACCGACGTCTTTGTCCTTTCCAGCCATTACGAGACATTCGGAGTGGTCATTATAGAGGCTTTGGCAGTAGGCCGGCCCGTTATTGCCACCCGTTGTGGCGGGCCCGAATGCATAATCGGCGAAGGAGACGGGTTGGTAGTAACACCACAGGATGTCGATGAACTTGCGGAGGCAATGCGGACGATGCGCATGAATATTGGGAGTTATGATGCCGAGGCGCTGCGGGCACGGTGCCGCGCCCGATTTAGCGAAGACGCCGTTGTTAAACAACTGACAGCCATCTATCGCGGTTTGCTCGCCGAGGGATTGCCGAGATCATTATCACGAAAGGGCCCCTAGTGAGATCTGCGACAAATCTCGGCCTGGTTAAGCTGAGCAGCAATATCGCTCGAACATTGGCACGTCAACTAACAGCTGCACTCCTCCAGCTGGGAACAGTAATTTTAATTGCACGATCACTAGGGCCCGAAGGCAATGGCCAATACAGCGTCTCCTTGCTGTTGCCAACGTTTTTATCAACCTTGCTCAATCTAGGCATAGGTCCTGCGAATGTTTACTACATCGGTCGGCGCACAGTTGCACCTTGGGTAGTTGCCCGTGCAAATGTTCGTGCTTGGGGAATACTCGCACCGCTGGGTTGCTTAGTCGCTTCCATTCTAATGACGACGAAAAAGGACCAACTCTTTCCAGGAGTACCACTCCAATTTTTATGGGTGGCCCTGCTGACGTTTCCGGTCACCCTTCTCCAGAGCTATCTGGTTACCATATTGCAAGGGATGCAGGACTTTCGCCGTTTTAACTTCGCCGTTCTATTGCAACCGGCTGTGACTCTAGTTCTGGTTGCCAGCTTTCTGTTACGGGGTGGTGGTGTACTGGCGGCTGTCACCTCGTTTTTGATCGGCAACATCGCGGCCCTTCTTGGAACTTACCTGCTGTTACGTCCTGAGCTTGCCAAGACAAATGAGCCAGGGGAAGATGCTCCCCACTTTGGTTTGGCATCAATCAGATACGGCATTAAGGCCCATCTTAGCAATATTCTAACCTTTATTAATTACAAAACGGACATCTTCCTCGTCAACTTCCTAATGACTCCTGCAGCTGCTGGAGTTTACGTTATTGCGGTACAATTGACAGAACGTTTGTGGATTCTGTCCCAGGCAGTCAGCACGGTTATTCTCCCGCGCTTGTCAGAGTTACACACGGAAGAAGATATGCGAAAGGAGCTGACTCCGCTTATCGCACGATGGGTGCTGATGCTTACGTTCCTCGGTGGCGTAATCCTCGCGGGTGCCTCCTATCACTTGATCCAATTTCTGTTTGGGGAAGCGTATATTGACACTCTCGAGCCTTTGTTAATCCTATTGCCAGGCATCATCTTGTTAAGCCTCTCACGGATTTTGGCGAACGACATTGCCGCGCGGGGGCGTCCCGAGCTCAACTTCTATTCAGCCATTATTGTGGTACTTATAAACGTTGTTGGCAACATTTTATTGATACCTATGGTTGGTGTTTCAGGCGCGGCCATTGCGACAACTGTCGCCTACACGGTCGATGCGGTTCTGCGCATTATTATGTATGCCAAATTGAGTGGAAACCCCTGGTATGTCCCACTCTGGAAAAAAAGAACTAGGTCTGCCCTTTACCCTTAAAAAGTACTAGCCTGGATTCCCACGTTAGTTTTTTGACTTAACACCACGCGAGCACCGAGCGATGCAAGCAAGAGCAATCTATCGAAATTGCATGGGTTTTACCAGCGAATCGAGTTTAAACTGAAACTCTATTGGTGTAGAGAGCGTTATGTTAACTCATTTACTGATAAACATAATTCCATTATATTATTTTCAAAATGGAATAAACATGCGTTGGTAAATTATTTCGAATTTGCTGGATATTTTCATATCGATAGAATTCATAAATGAGAAATAACTGTTTGGCTTGCTATTTTTATGTTAAAAATTAGAGCAAGCTAGAAATATTAAAACATTAATATTGTTCAGTAATGTCCGGTTAGGAAATTGCATGTGTGAGCCTAAAAAAATTTACAAAAACAGGCGCCTACGTTGATTTTTCGCTTGACATTTCCGTGAAGGTGTGGGCCGCGCGCTTTTTCGTAAAATCCAATAATTATAATGAGTTACGAAAATGCCGCGGAGCTTCTACCCACAAGACAAACGAGCCACATCATCGTTTCAAGATTTATGGCAACCTGCTGTAACCGTTTTATCTGATAGTCCGCCAATGATTTCACGGGGAAACAAGCCCATTCAAATGCATTTCGAACAACAACTCAAAGCCCTGGTTTACTTCCACCTCGAGGAGCACACTTCTGGGCGCCACCTTCTCCAGGTACTGGAGGAGGATGAGTTTGCCCGCAGCGTCATCGCTCCTCCCGATGGGATGAAAAAAAGCACTTTCTTTGAAACCATTAATTCTCGGGGTGTTGAACAACTCCTGCATGTCTTCGAAAAGCTCTACCACAAAGCAGCCAAAGCGATCCCTAATGAATATGCCCAATTGGGAGATCTGGTAGCCATCGATGGTTCCCTAATCGACGCTTGTCTCTCTATGACCTGGGCTGATTACCGGGACGGCGCCAAAAAAGCCAAGGTCCATGTTGGTTTTGATATTAACCACTCCATACCCTGCAAAGTTTTCCTAACCGATGGCAATGGGGACGAGCGCCCCTTTGCCGCCCATATCATTGCACCTGGTCAGACCGGGGTGTTGGATCGCTACTACCAGTGTCATAAAAACTTCGACCTCTGGCAGGCTGAAGGTAAATTCTTTGTCTGTCGCATCAAGGCCAATACCAACAAGACTGTTCTTCGATCCAATGAGATTCCCTCAGACAGTTTGGTCTTTTTTGACGCCATCGTTTTGCTGGGTACTCCCGGAATCAATCAAACCAAAGAAGAAGTTCGGCTCGTCGGCTATTATGTCGATCACAAACCCTACTGGGTGGCCACCAATCGCCTCGGTCTATCTGGTGAACAAATCGCCACCGTTTACAAACTCCGCTGGCAGATTGAAAAGTTCTTCGCTTGGTGGAAGCGCCATCTTAGAGTCCACCACCTCATCGCCAGAAGCCCATACGGTCTGATGGTTCAGGTTTTGTCGGGCTTGATCACATACCTTCTTTTGGCTATTTACTGCCACCGGCATTACCGGGAGAAAGTCAGTATTCAAAGGGTGAGGGAGCTACGTATCAGAATTCAAAATGAAACGAGAAATCTAAGCCCCTTGGCTACCGATAATGAAAAATGGCGAAACCCAAAGCAACGCAACCCAATGCGATATGAAGATTATGCAAAAACCTAACCGGACACTACTGACCTCAGGTAACAGATGATGGGAACTGCTCAAGTGGCCCAAAACTGGGTTGATCACATTAAGACGGGTATCGCAGGCCTCGGCCGCACGCTGACTGAGGCGTGTTAAATTGGCTTACGTGTGGAAGATTTATATCAACCCTGTTGAAGCAATCGCAAAGATCAATGCTCTGTTGATCCTTGCAATTTTCGCTCTTGCAGTAGCAGATAGCTCCGTCTTGCAAGGGCAGACGGGGATAAATGCAGGTCCCCTGCTGTTTCTGGTGATTCTGGTAACAGCTTTGTTTAACTTGCGATTAAAAGTAATCTATACGCTGTTCGTGATACCTGTTGCTGGCTGGATAACAATCAGCACGACTTTCAATAGTTCGAATATGGAAATGGGGCAATATAATAGCGCCATCATGAGTGGGACGATCTTGCTTCTCTTTGTTGTCCATCTCAAGTATATTGATCGGACCCTCTTTGTCAGAGGATTGAGCTTCTTACTGATTTTCTGCGTCATTCTTACATTTTATCTTCGGATAAATAACATCTCTTTTCTTGAAAACGAGGCACTGGAACAGCTTTACGCATCGGATTTTTATGGAGCCTTCGGACGAATGCAGGCATTCTTCTTAAACCCGAATAGAGCAGCTATTTTTTTCGTAGCATCGGCACAATTAGCTCTTGTTTTAATCAGGCACCCATTGGTACGTTTCTCCTTGTTTGGAGCATTTGCTCTTCTAACCCTTTTTACGTTTTCCAAAACGTCAATAGGTGTTCTCGTCATATTCACCACAATCTACTGCATGCTTCGGACCAGGGCGAGATTGGACCGGGTGGTGAAGGTTGCCTTCTCCCTTTTCATGGGGGGAATAATTGTAGGATTGCTGTTTTCTGTTCTCTTTCCGGATGAAGCCAGATGGCTTTTCTTGAGAATCACGACAGCAGGGCTGGCCAGCCGTGAGGAAGTGTGGGGCGCATCGCTCAAAACTGCTACAGAGAGCCCGAGAAATTTTCTCCTGGGGATCGGGCCCAATATGTTCCAGTATTATGTAGAAAGAAAAGGACAGCAAAGATCGCTCTCGTCTCACAATTCCTATCTAAATGCCTTGGTTAATTTCGGGTTTCCCTTTGTCCTGTTTTCGCTCTCGCTGCTGTTCTTCACCCTTTACGATCATCTAAGAAAGCGAAGGTATCTCCTCATACCGTTCTTTGTGAGTGTTCTAATGTATGGAATGACAGAATCAGTCACCTTGGCCGGTTCGTCTCTCATATGGCTTTCGTTACCTCTCATGATCCAGTTTCTTGCATCGGTAGATCCTTCTCAGGCTCGGCAAGGCAAATCAAGCAAGACCATTGGAATAAGCCTTGTATATCCGAGGAGATTTAATAAATCGCGGCGGAAGCTGCCTACGGGAGCAAATTTTTGACGACAGGGTTGCTGACGGGTATCTGGAAGTTTGTGGCGCTGAAGAAATACCTAGAAAAACGGGCTACAGGGTTTGAATTTGGGCGTGCACCGGCGTTTGCGCCGATGGTGAAAAGTGCAAGGGCGCACTGATGCGAACGATCTTTTTTGCGTGACAACTGAGCAAATAAACCGAAAGCAAGACCGTGGAGGCTACTTCAGCTGAATGAGGGTAAGAGATTAGAGGATGATGAAACGTTGGTGATAAATAGAATAGTTGTGATGACTTCAGTACATCCTCGCCAAGACGCGAGGATTCTCCATAAGCAATGCCGATCCCTTCTAAAGATCGCCAATGAGGTCTCTCTTATCGTTGCGGATGGATTGGGCGACCAGAATGCAGCAGGCATCGCCATCCATGACGTCGGAGCACCACATTCTCGCGTAGGGAGGATCTGGCATACCATCCGGAAGATCTATTCCAAAGCTCTGGGATTGGACGCAGACATCTATCATTTTCATGACCCGGAGTTGTGTGCTGTGGGGTTGCTGTTGAAACGTCACGGATACAAAGTGATTTATGATGTCCACGAAGATTATCCGCTGAAAGTATATCAAAAACATTATCTTCCCAGGAATTGCAGGGGCTTGCTCTCTGCTGCTGTGAGAATAGCTGAGCGCTGGTGCTCGTCCAGATTCGATTCGATCGTAGCGGCTACTCCTGAAATTGGCAAATTCATGCAGGTGGCGAACCCACGAACGGTGACCGTGAAAAACTATCCTGTCGTGGAAGAGTTTTTAAGCCAGGTAGAAAAGAAGTGGGAAGAGAGAGAAGAAGCAGTAGTCTACGCCGGCGGACTGATGAAGGAGAAGGGCATCGACAAGTGCGTCCAGGCGTTGGAGATTTGCCATAGTGCCGCTAGAATGCACTTGGCCGGCAAATTCGTTAATCAGAATTTTAAGCAAGGACTCGAACAAACGCCTGGGTGGAAAAAAGTTGAATTCCATGGATATCTGGATCGAAAGCGATTGGGAAGACTTTATGGAAAATGCAGGATAGGCATTGTGACACTTCAACCAATCCCATCCTACGTCGTTTCCCTGCCGGTGAAAATGTTTGAATATATGGCTGCTGGACTTCCCGTAATCGCATCGGATTTTCCACTGTGGAAGGAAATAGTGGAGGCGAAACATGCGGGAATTTGTGTGAATCCAGCTGATCCATCAGAAATCGCCGACGCCATCGATCATTTACTGAAAAACCCAATAACGGCTGAGGGTATGGGCCGCAACGGCCGCAGGGCGGTTCTCGAGGAATACTCCTGGGCTTCGCAGGAAAAGGTTCTGATTGAGAGCTATCGTAAATGCATTTCATAGCTGGCTTGTACGACTCATCGCGGAATAATGCGAAGAATGAGAGATTGTTCAGTTTATTCGAGACAAGCCTAGCAAGTTACCCCAAGGTGTGTGATGAATCCTAAAGTGTCTTCGTGCCATCAGGGAACTGACCTCCCCCAGTGTCTCTTCTGCAAGAGTTCAGCGATACAACCGCTTGAGATTGAGGGTGCCAACAAGCCTGGACAACCATATTTCATTTGTAAACTCTGCGGGCTCATTTTTGTTGAATTTGAGATAGATAAGGCATTCGAACACTCGCTCACAAACGACGTCGTCCGGCAGCCTCCTTCAAGCCATAATCTCGATGAATTTGGGGAGAAATTCGGTTCAGTAAAGTATTTTAACTTTTATGCCGGCATGAATCAGGAGCTTGGCGAGACAGTGATTGCGCAGAGTGTAGTTGATGCCATCAAGATGTATCATTTGAACGGCAGCAAAAACAAAAATATTTCGATTCTTGAAGTAGGGTGCGCCACGGGCTGGCTGCTTAGCCGCCTCCAGCGAACTTTCCCTAATGCTCAGATGATGGGCCTTGAGCCCAACCCCCATTCGTGCTACACGGCATGGTCCAAGTTTGGAGTTGAAGTACGCAATGGAACGGTTCAAAGCTACCTGCCAGTGCATGGAGAGTGCTTTGACGTGGTTGTCATGATGGGTAATTTGCAGCTTCACCCTGACCCTTTTTGCACACTCTCCCTTTTAGCAAAATCGCTCTGCCCTGGTGGCTTGATAATCTTCGAGACTAAAAATCCCCACAGCAGCCCGCGCTTGCTGGCCAATCTTGTTGCCCGTATTCCCTGGATATCGCGAACGACTTTCGCCAGAAAAATCCAGCGACAATCTTATAATGGATTGCGGGTAGGTATTCCCATGTCCGTCATCACACGCCATGTGAAGTACCTGGACCTAGAATTATGTAAATTGGAAACAACGGGGCCGCGCTCGCTTCGGTTTCAGTCGAAGAAGATGAATGGCAGAACTTTTCGTATAATGTGGAAGGTGGCCGATGCGATTGACTGCATACGTGGTCAACGTGCCTGGACGTTTGTAGTGGCAAGAGCAACTAGATGCAGGAAGTAGAATAATGTGTGGCCTGGCAGGAATTATTACAGGAAGGAGGAGATTTAATACTCAAGAACGACACCCTATGCTCTCGATCCTTAGGACATTGCGTTTGTCCGAGAGTTGATCGCGCGTCACCCGCAAGAGGGTCGTTGCTCGCTCTCGAAAAGAGTCTGTCGAGCATGGAAATGGACTCAACCAAAAGGCCAACTCAAAGACATGATCTGCAGAGGGCTGCTTTTGCGGATGGAGCGGGAAGGTTATATTCGGCTTCCCCCTCGCAAGTTCACTCCGCACAATCCTTTGGCAAACCGCAAGGACCCTCGGTCGGCAGTGGTGGATCAAAGCCCTGTCGAAAGATCCATCAAAGAGATTTTGCCGATTACGTTACGGCAGGTCCGAAGGAGCGCGGATGAGCATCTTTTCAACAGCCTGATCGCCCAGTTTCACTATCTGGGCTACACTCAGCCGGTGGGCGAGCACCTCAAGTATCTGGTCTCCTGGAAAGATCGCACCATCGCCTGCCTAGCATGGTCTTCCGCCCCGTGGCACCTTGCCAGCCGCGATCGCTACATCGGCTGGAGTGCTGAGCAGCGCCGGCGCAACCTGCATCTTTTGGCCTACAACACGCGGTTCTTGATCCTTCCTTTTGTCCGTGTGCCGCATTTAGCCTGAGGTGATTTAATAAGTCGCGGCGGAAGCTGCCTACGGGAGCAAATTTTTGACGACAGGGTTGCTGGAGGGTATTTGGAAGTTTGTGGCGCTGAAGAAATACCTGGAAAAAGGGGCTACAGGGCTTGAATTTGGGCGAGCACCGGCGTTTGCGCCGATGGTGAAAAGTGCCAGGGCGCACTGATGCGAACGATCCTTTTTGTGTAAGAAGTGAGCAAATAAACCGAAAGCAAGACGGTGGAGGCTACCCCAGCTGAATGAGGTTATGAATGGATTTAGCGATAGATGGAGGTCTGAGCTTGGCCTTGATGGCCGGATCATTGGTTTGAGACAGTTTTCTAAACAGACAAGTGGTTCTGACAATAAAGTTGAAAGCGCGAGTGAGTAAGAGCACGATAGCGGCGATCTGAATGAGGATGCCGGCTCTGAAGCTGCCGATCACACGGGGTTTGTCAAGGATTTTCAAATCTTCTTTGAGAGTGGAGTTGGCTCTTTCGGATGCGGAACGGATTTTCTTAATTTCTGAGGCAATTTAAGAGGGCTGTACGGAAGGGGCGAAAATAGCGTAGCAAGGAAGTGACCAGGGTGATTTAAGTTCGACAGGCATGGATTTGGGGGGTGAGCGGATGATTTTTGAGTCGCATACGCGGCCGAGAGGGGCGGTCGGCAAGTTATGGGGAAAAGCTACCCGTTCATCTCACTTAAGAGATGTCTTGAGGGCTGCAATTAGAGATCATGTCAGATGCTATTCCCGCTGGATGAGGTTCCAAATGAACTTGGGCACCTTTGGACCTGGAAGATAAGTTCCTTGCTGAGGCATTTCTACATCCTGGCGTTTCTTTCTAAGGGCCAAGGTGACCTTCACAATGAAGGCCGCAATTCTCTTGAGCATGACCGCCATTACAGCCAGAAAGGCAAGGATACCGGCGTTGCCCAAGCCTCTGATTTTGGGTTTGGTGAGAATGTTGAGGCCGACTTTAGCGGTCGAATTAATCCGCTCAGAAGCGGGGCGCAGGGCTTTTAACTCTTTGTGCCTCAGAGTGCCACGAATAACTTCTGTAATGAGTCGCGGGAATTGCTTGATGGACATATGAGTACTGAAACCCTGATAGTTGATCCAGTGGCGACAATGATCGGCAAATTTTTTGATGTCTGGATTGGAGGTTTCCAAGCACTGCCGGCGACAGCTGAAGTTGGCTCTTTGGGAGGCAAAGTCGAAACCGTTGGGCCGGGTGAGAACGCCACATGGGGCATACGGCCAGCCATTTTGATCATAGCCTCTTTGCTTTAATGCCGGGAGATTAACCTTCTCATTTCTGACGTTGTAGTCGATGACGGGAATCGCTCCATGGGCTCTGGAAAATTCGTAATTGTGTAGTTCATCATACTTGGCGTCAGCCAGATCGACTTTTGATGTTCTTCCCTGATACTTGGCAATCTGTTCCTTCAGGGGAATGTACTGGTTTCCCTCCTGGGAGTTACCTGCGATGGTGATGCAGGCGACGGGAAGCTCGATGCCGAGGGTGAGTTCCACCGAAGTTGCAATGACAGCATCACGCCGAAGGCGTGAAGATTTTTTCCTTGCGGTTGGTCACGCCATGGCGTGATTGGGGTCTCTTCGTACCCCGATGCGGGCTTCTGTATCCGAGGGTAATTTTGGACAGGAAAAGGCAAAGGAGTCAACTTCATCGGCCAGGTTTATGGTGTGGAGCAATCCTCTTTTGGCAACCAGGTTGAGTTTGGCCTCGGCGAGCTCTTCCTTGAGACCGAAGAGTTGGTTGAGAATGCTGTGCTGCTCCCAGTTAGCCTGCACCAGCGTCAAAACCAGGAGCTCTACCTTGGGACGGGCCACATCTTCAGGGAATTTGGTAGAGGGGCATTCCACCTTGATGCGGATCTCTTTTCCGAGGACAATCTTTTCTGGTTCCCTCAAACGGTAAAGAATTCTTTTGCGAACATTTTCTATCAGCCCATGAAACTCGATGCAACGGCATACGGACGAAAAGTAGGTGCAGCCTTTGTACCTGGCATTGGTTGGGAAAAGCGTGCCGTCAATGGCAATAGCCTTATAGGAGAGGAATCCCAAAAGATCCGCGATCTCGAAAAGTACCTGGAAAATCTGTTCGTAGCGCTCTTTTCCCAGCCGTTCTTTGAAGTTTGTAAAGGTTGCTTCGCAAGGGATGTTGGAGTAGCGAAGCCCTGAGTAGAGTCGGTAGTGCTTTCCCCTTTCCTTATCGTGCACTGTTTCGAGAAAGGTTTTAAGGTCTGGATACTTTTCCAGGTAGCAAAATCACGCCAAGGCGTGAGAGCAGGAAAAGACTTACCGGGTCATAGGCAATGCCCACGATGCCGTACCGATCGGCAACCAGTGAGCGAACGAAAGAGAAATCAATCATTGAGCAAACTAACCGACAAAGTCCCCCTTGAATGCGGCCGGAACTGCCGATTCTGATATAGTCACGCCTTGGCGTGACTGATAGGAGTAGCTCGAGAGCCAGAAGATCTCGGGTTTGGGGAATGGGCGGTGATGTTTTTGACAGACGCGGACACGGATGCGATTGAGTTTGCTCAAGACACTTCCCAGGCTGAAAGCAGCAAGATTTCTCAATCCTGTCGTGCACCTGTCGTTAATGGTTTGTGGTTATGTCACTTGCCTATCCAAAAGTGTAAAGGTATTGGGAGCAACTCTTTGGAACATGCGACCGCTTTTAACTTTTTTGGTCAGGGCGGAAACAATGGTCTCGCGATCCAGCAGCACACCGAAGTCTTTTTCTGCAATGGCGATGATCTCGGTAACGTGGAGGGGCTTTCCAGCCGCTGGAGTACGTCATGGACAACGTCCATTTGAGACCTACCCGTTTTTTTGCGAACCGGTTGCTCCGTTCCACGCAAGAATTGGCGAATAACTTTAAGCTGGGATTTCAAAAGGGATTCCTGCAATTGTGCCCATTCTTTGAGGTCCATGAAGTGCTCCTGTAGTGTGATGGAAGGCTACCATCTTGATAGTATGTATGTCAATAATAAAAAGGCCCTACTCTAATAAAAATTTCATTCAACCTTGGGCTGGATTATAAGGTAGGTAACGGGTGTTAGGAAGTGTGCAAATCCCCCAAAACTGGGTTGATCGCACTAAGGCAGGTCCCGCCGGTCGCGGATATGCACCAGTTCAGGCGTCTTAAATTGGCTCAAATCCCCCTTACCTTCGCTGTTACCGGCTGCCTAACTCACCATGGGCGCTGAACGGTTACACATAAACGGCAAATTTAGGTTTCCATGTCCCAACATAAAGAGCGAAATGTGAGTTACATTTATTGTGAAAATTCTACTCCTTTTCCATCACTATCGTACCATTAACATGAGAGGTGGTCTCCGTTCTTTTGAAATCGGGACCTATCTGGCGGCTAAGGGCCACCACGTAACTGCTATTGTCCCAGGGATTGATCCATTAACCGAAGCACGCCACCCAGGCTTGAAATTGAAACCCTGGATTAAGGAAAGAATCGATGGCGTAACTTTGTTGTGGGTGAATTCATCCTCTAATGAGAGAGCAATAAAGCTTTCGCGAATTCTTTACTTCCTAACTTCCTCCTGCATGCAGTTTTTAGCTTCATTTTTCGTTCGGAAACCAGACGTACTCATTTCAACCTCCCTGCCTCCGTCCTTGTTGATGCTTGCCTATCTTCTAGCTAGAATAAGGCGAATTCCATTGATTGTGGATGTGCGCGACCTTCCTTTTGACTATTCTGTTGCAACCCAATATATGAGAGGGGGAAAGTTAATAGGGTTTTTAATGAAGATCGAAGCTGCTATTTACAATCGTGCTGATTTTATCTTCACGGTATCCAAAGGCATTCTGCAAATGATCTTGGGCAAAGGCGTTTCACCAGAGAAAACAAGCTTTTTGCCTATTGGATATGATAAGCTCTATTATGAGAAAAATATAGATTTCGGCAGGAATATCAGGAAAGAATTGGGTTTGAATGGGAAATTTCTTGTGCTTTACGCAGGTTCCATGGGATACGTAGTCGATATCATGACGGTTTTAAAAGCAGCTGAACTTACATCGAAGAATGAAAATATTTTCTATGTATTTGCTGGTGCCGGGCAACGTCTCAAAGAATACGAGGCATTTGCGTTTAAAAAAAAACTACCCGCGATTTTTATTGGTGAAGTTCCAAAATCAGATATAATTTTGCTTTGCTCAACTGTGGATGTCTGCGTATACGCCTTGGACGATAAGCCTATATACGGAACATTTCTAGGAAATAAAGTCTTTGACTATCTTGGAACCGGAAACCCTTTGTTATTTTGTGGCCCAGAAGGTGATATTACCGAGCTGTTGCATGAGAGCCTTGGCGGTATCTGTTTGAAACCTGGCGACTTTGAAGGTCTTGCTGAAAATATTCTCGCCTTATATGAAAATCCCAATAAATTGAAGTTACTGGGAAAGAATGCCCAGAAAACGGTTGCGCGCAAGTATCTGACTCAAAATTTGATGGATCAGTTGAATGACATCATAGAGAAAACTGTTAGACAGGCTGCTGAAAATCGTCTCTAATCTCAGCGATCATTTAGAAAATCCCTTATTGTTTCGACGTGATGGCCTGTTCTCAGCTTAAAAAACAAGTGCGCGTTTTGCCGGTTGGTCAGCGCGACTCTCACATTTTTTCGCATTGCATAGACCCGCAAAAAACTAAAACGTTTCACATCGAAGAGAGCCTCCAATGCTAACATCATACCTTCCTGTCATCATAATAGGCGCCGGCCGCTCGGGCACTAACATGCTTCGAGATGTATTGACGCGCCTGCCCGGTTGCGTAACTTGGCCATGTGATGAAATCAACTATATTTGGCGACATGGAAACAGAGACCATCCCACTGATGAATTCACGCCTCAAATGGCATCTTTGCCGGTAAAGAGCTTTATCAGAAGATCGTTTGATTCTCTGCACGAGAGCTATGGGGGGACGCATGTAATCGAAAAAACATGCGCCAATAGCCTTCGAGTCGGCTTCGTTAGAGAAGTTCTGCCGGACGCATATTTTATTCATTTGGTCAGAGATGGACGAGACGTGGTCGTCTCTGCTGCAATAAGGTGGACTGCTCCTCTCGATCTTCCTTATGTAGTGAAGAAGGCCAGGTTTGTACCGTTGTCAGACATGCCCTTTTACGCCTCACGCTATTTAATCAATCACGCCGGTCGCATTCTAAATGGGGAGAAGCGACTTTCTTTTTGGGGGCCGAGATTCATCGGTCTGGAAGATATGTTGGGCAGTAAAAGCTTACTTGAAATCTGTGCGCATCAATGGGCCAGATGTGTCACCAGAGCAGGCGACGCCTTTCCCGGTATCTCGCCCGAAAGGATCCTTGAGTTGCGGTATGAGGATTTTGTGGCAGAGCCTTTCAATCTCACTAGCCAGATCACCGACTTTCTATCGATAAGGTGCGATAGTGATCTTGTTCGATATGCCGTTTCCTCGGTTTCACAAAAAAGTGTCGGCAACTGGCGACGGCAGTTGAGTAAACAAGCCATCACCAAGATCGCGCCGATTTTGAATCCAGTATTAAAGAAATACCATTATGAAGACTAAACTTGCCGCGCCTGCTTATGGGGGCCAGAGACATTTCTCAACAGCGAAAGAGGCCACTTCTGCATGGTAATTTTTTATTGCAAGTCTTTGGAGGGTTTCCATTGCTACTATGAGACAATGCAGAACCCAGTTTCAAACGCTTATTAGGATGTGAAGAAGAATGAGTGAAGAACATTTCATGTTAGATGCTGAGGAGTGCGAAATCCAACCTGGATGTACCATCGGTTTAAGATATTCTTCAAATTGCCGGCCTGTGAGTTTAGGACGTTGGTCGCGAATCCGAAAAGGAACGATAATATATGCAGATGTGTCTATTGGTGACTACTTCCAGTCGGGGCATCATGTGCTCATCCGCGAGAATACAGAAATCGGAGACCACGTCGTAATAGGAACGAATACCGTGATTGATGGGAATGTCAAAATAAATAGCTTCGTTAAAATTGAAAGCAATTGTTACGTACCTACTCACACTTCAATTGGAAGTCGCGTCTTTCTGGGTCCCAACGTCACCCTTACCAACGATAACTACCCTCTTAAGATGAGAGATTCATATGTGCCTCAAGGTCCAACAATCCATGACGGCGTCACTTTATGTGCAGCTGTTACTGTTATTCCCGGGGTGACGATCGGCGAAGGTTCTTTTGTTGCTGCGGGTGCAGTCGTCACCAAGGATGTACCCCCGAGGAGTTTGGTAAAGGGCGTGCCTGGTGAAATCCTGCCGCTGCCTGAGAGGTTGTTGGAGCTGAATATGGCCCTGAGTTGGAGGAAATATCTCAATGGGTGACGAACTTAGACTAGGTGTCATCGGCTGCGGAAAACAAGCAAGAAAACACATAGCCAGTTTAAAGAAAATACCAAATGTACAACTCGTACTCACTGACCTGGATCGAGACTGCGCCCGAAAGGTAGCAGGGGAAGAACAACTTGACTGCGTAGACGACTCCGTAGAAATCTTTATGGACCCTAGCATACGCGCTGTGGTGATTTGCACTCCAACTCGTTCCCATATGAATCTCATAAGGTCCGCACTGGAGGCGGGAAAGGACGTGTTCTGCGAAAAGCCCTTATCAGACTCTCTCTCCGAAGTAATAGAATTGCAATCCAGGTTGTCCACATTTGGTCGAATTGTCATGATCGGGTACATTTACCGCTTCGTTCCGGTCTTTACGGAGGGTTTCAAGCTATTCCGCAAGCAAAAACTGAATGGTGAAAGCCTTACCATGGGCCGAACGTTGAGCGCTTTTTTGCGATTGGGTGGTCGAGGAAGCCACCAGCTTTGGAAACATCAAAAAGTAAACGGTGGAGGGGCTATTAATGAGATGCTTGTGCATATGCTGGATTTGGCTAATTGGTACTTTGGTCCCTTAATGGACGTAGAAGTGACTTCATGTGGGCTCTTTTGTCCGGTCCGCCATATACAAGGGGAGAAAGTGAGGGTAGATGCGGAAGATTTCGTGATTGTTCGGTGTGCGGGAGCAGACGGAGCAGAAATCCATTGTCAAGCGGATCTCATCACTCCGGCGTTCAGTCAGTACATTGAGGTACAAGCGGAAAACGGCTCCTTTATGGGCTCGATCCAGGAAGATATGCCCAGCTATGTATACCTTAAAGAGAGTCGTGGGGGATATGCTGCTGGAAAAACTCACTTAGACTTTGGCCCGAGAAACATTTTGGACATTCAGATGATGGAATTTGTGCAAGCGATATTGAAGCGGGAACCGCCCGGTCGGAACAGTGTTGCCGATTCGCTGGAACTTATGAAAGTCTTGGAACAAATTAGAAGGCATATCGGTTAAACGGATACCTGTTTAGTATACAGCAAAACATATCGTTTTCCCTTCTTTCTTTACATGGTGCAGTAGTATTTGATGAATGCCCAAAGACCCTTCACTCAACTCATGGCGAATGGAGCTGCTCTTATGATTGAAATGGCGCAAATCAAGTTAACTGATTCTGAAGTTGATGCGGCGGTGCGTGTGCTCCGGTCAGGGTCTCTGAGACAAGGCAGGGAATGTGACGGGTTTGAGGCAGAATTTGCGGCTAAGGTCGGTGCAAAACATGCGGTTACTTGTGCAAATGGTACGGCGGCTCTCCATCTTGCCTATATGGCTTTCCTCGAGCAGGGTGACGAGGTTCTGGTGCCATCATTCACGTTTATCGCAACCGGAAGTATGGTGACACTGTGCGGTGGAAAGCCGATCCTTTGTGATGTTGATCCGGCCACTTTCTTGCTAGACCTGAAAGATGCTGAAAGGAAAATAACTAGAAAGACGAGAGCAATCGCTCCCGTACACCTGTTCGGCAATCCTTGTGACATGCAGGCCGTTGCCGAGTTTTCCCGCAAGCATAACTTGACTATCGTTTGGGATGCCGCTCAAGCCCATGGAGCACGTTACCACGATGGAGACATAGGTGGTTTCGGAGATTTTGTTTGCTATTCTTTCTATCCCTCCAAAAATATGTTTGTCGGCGAGGGGGGGATGATATGTACGAATAATGACCAATTTGATCACTTGCTGCGCTATCTGCGAACGCATGGACAAACGGGCAAATACATTCATACCATGCTTGGTCTCAACTATAGGATGACCGATGTCGAGGCAGCCATAGGGAGGCAACAACTTCAGAGACTTGATGAAATGCTCGAACTGAGGTCACGCAATGCCCGGTTGCTAACGGAGGGCTTGTCTGATCTTGAGGGAATCAGGTGCCAGCGTACTACGCCAAGTGGTCAGCATGCGTGGCATCAGTTTTGTGTGGTCATAGATCCGGTGATCTTCGGATGTGATAGAGATACTCTGGCTATCAGGCTCAAAGAGAAGGGAATATCAACCGGAGTGCACTACCCTCGCGGACTCCATCAACAACCTGTCTTCAAAGAACTTTATGGGGAATACCGTCTTCCTTCAACCGAGCATCTCGCCGAACACATTCTGGCCATTCCTGTCCATCACGGCCTTTCTGAGGCTGATGTACTGTACATCATCGACTCCATCCGGACCCGCCATGAGTAAAGAATATCTATTCCCCAGCTTCTTCGTATGATCTTGCCTGCGAATGAAACGCGCCAGGGTTTCGGCCCAACCGTCATTGGTTACTTTCACTATGACGCATAGGCAGCTCATGATAAAGCGTACTTTCGATGCCCTGGCGGCCTTTGCTGGACTGCTTGTTGCGATTGTGCCGCTCTGCCTGGTTGCGCTGCTAGTGAAAGCTACTTCTCAAGGCCCTGCCCTTTTCATACAAGTTCGGGTAGGACGTTATGGTAGGACCTTCAAATGCCTGAAATTCAGGACCATGGTTGCAAATTCGGAGCAGACTGGTACGGTTACTACGGCAGGTGATAAACGAATAACACCGGTAGGACGTTTTCTTAGACGCTATAAATTAGATGAATTACCGCAGTTATGGAACGTGCTGACAGGGGATATGTCTTTTGTGGGACCTCGTCCGGATGTGCCGGGTTATGCAGACCAATTGCAGGGAGAAGATCGCCGTATTTTGGAACTGCTGCCTGGAATTACGGGGCCGGCTACATTAAGGTTCAAGGATGAAGAAGCAATTTTGGCGGAGGTCTCTGATCCGCAACGTTATAACGACAAGGTCATCTATCCCGAGAAAGTCAGATTGAACCTGGCATATCTTGATAATTGGACATTGCGAAGAGACCTTGGCTATATCCTGGTGACTGTAGCTCCTGGGATAAGCCACAAACTAGGTATCCGACACCGGCTTGGGCTGGATTGAAATGGTCTTATGAATTAACAGCAGCCATCAAGAATTGAAAATGAAAAAACAACGCATTTTTCTCTCTCCTCCTCACATGGGAAATATGGAACAGGTTTTTGTTCGCGAGGCGTTTGAGAGCAACTTCATTGCTCCCCTGGGTCCGCAGGTTGACGCATTTGAACGCGAGTTTTCCGATTATACCGGAATCGAGCATTGCGTTGCGGTATCAAGTGGGACCGCGGCCATGCATTTGGCCCTAAGATGCCTCGGGATCGGACCAGGCGATGAGGTACTTGCGTCCACCCTGACTTTCATTGGAAGTATTACTCCAATTTTATTTCAAGGAGCCACCCCGGTTTTTATCGACTCCGACAGCCTGTCCTGGAATATGGATCCGGAGCTCCTTGAGCAGGAACTGATCGATTGTGAAAAGCGCGGTAAATTGCCAAAGGCTGTGGTCCCGACAGATCTCTATGGTCAGTGTGCCGATTATGGCAGAATACTTAAGATTTGCGATAGATACGGTATCCCAGTGGTCGTCGATGCAGCGGAAGCTTTAGGGGCTCTGTATCAGAGGACAGAGAACAGAGGACCGAAGACAGAAGACAGAAGGCACGAGACGGCTGGCATGGCACGGTCAGATCCAGACACGCAAAGCTCAAGACTGAAAGCTAGAGGCGATTGGCGGCATGCAGGAAAAGGGGCCCAAGCCGCCGTCTTTTCATTCAATGGAAATAAAATCATCACTACATCCGGCGGCGGCATGCTGGCATCAGACGACGAGAAGCTGATTGCCCAAGCAAGATTTTTGTCACAACAAGCCAGAGATCCCGCTCCACATTACGAACATTCTACCATTGGCTACAATTATCGTATGAGCAATATTGTTGCCGCTATAGGAAGAGGTCAACTGCAAATAGTGGAAGAAAGAGTGAGGAGAAAAAGGGAAATTTTCGCCTATTATCAGCATGCGTTGAGCGACTCTCCTGGTATCGAATTTATGCCGGAAGCGGCATACGGATTGTGTAACAAATGGCTCACCGTAATTTTAATCACACCGGAGGAGTTTGCTGCGGATCGGGAACAGGTCCGCTTGGCCCTGGAAGACCAGAACATCGAATCAAGGCCGGTTTGGAAACCGATGCATTTGCAGCCCGTGTTTGAAATAAGCAATGAGCAGGGAGCAAAGAGCGCGGGGCAGAAGCGGGACGGGAGGGGAAGGAGAGTAGCAAAAAGAGGGGAGATGCACCAGGCACGGGTTGTTGGCGGACGCGTTGCAGAAGATCTGTTCGATCGTGGTTTGTGTCTTCCTTCAGGAACTGCCATGACCGACCGGGACTTGGACAGAGTGGTTCTAGAAATAAAGAATCTAGCCAGAAAATAGAATTCCTACCGAGATAGGTCTCGACCCCCCCTGAAGGACAATAACTAGCAGTAGGAGACACCCAAGCGAGGCTGCCGTCGGGAGTCAAAAATTCACTGCAAGCCCAAGAGGCAAGACGCATGCCCATTCACGTAGGCTCAGGGAAGGTTTGGCAAATCATGCAAGAGGAATGGAATAAACAGGAGGCACGGCGGGTAAACTCGCTTGCCTCCCGACTATTCTGCTTATCCGCGGATTGCACCATGCTCAGACTGTCGACATGACCTAGTTATTATTAATATAGATAATACTGATCAAAGAGCCTGCGGTTGCAGTTCCGCCAATTCGCACCCACACAGTCTGAGTGTTGCTAAAAGCAGTTAACGCTGTCGCGAATCCCTCTTTCCCTAGGGAACTGCTCAGATAAAATTGCCTGCTCCCACCCCAATGCGCGTCCGAAGTTTCATCCAGCATCACCATGTAGCCAACGCCAGGATAATATCCGACTTTCGTGATACTAGCACTGGGTACATCCACGGTTGCATGGGCTGACGGCACAACAACGAGTGGCAGTGCCATAACCATCATCGCCAAGACTATTATTAAATTCAACTTTTTCAATTTCATCCTCTTCTCCTTTCCTATGACTTCAAAACAATGCCAACTTTTTCCTCTCACCTTCATCTAGTTACGCATCCCTCCTTTCTTTTCATCCAAAATACCTCGCTAGTTCATCAACCAATTTGTCCAGCTTTCCACCTTCCTTGAATGCCCTAAAAAGGCTTCGACTACTTGAAGATCGGCTGCGGCTGAGCTTCTTGATTTTGCTGAGCATGCAAATTTCGCAGCACCTGCACACTAATGGTTTTAGGTTCTTCGCCGTTTTGCGCGGGAATTACCTCGACATCCATGGAATCCCTTGATGCCTCAATCTCATTTTCCTGCAAATCATGCAGAGCTTTTAAATCCCATGCAGTCGTTGCGGGATCATCCTCGTTTGTTAGGGGCTGAATTTCATTCGAACTCGAGATTTCTTCTTCTCTCAGTTGCTCTTCATGGAGCGCTTTGATTTGTCGGACGGACAGTGGCGTATCATCCTCAGATAAAGGAACTAGTGTATCGTCTGGTTGTGCCGCCAGTTCTGCTTCCTGCTTATCATGTAAACCCTTCAGCTGCAGAGCGCTCATCATAACCCCGTCCTCTTCAGAAAGAAGAGGCACTGCCTTATCCAATTGCAGGGCCGCCGCCGCTTCGGCTTCCTGTTTTTCGTGCAAAGCCTTCAACTCGTCCTCGGTCATTGCCACTTCTCCCTCTTCATCAGGTGAGAGAGTCACTACCTCCTCTGCTTGCAACGCAGGCTTATGTGTCTCCAATTGCTTTTCCGGTGCTTGTGATTTCACCCGTAACGAATCCACGTCAGAAGTTTGAGAAATCTTTTCGGGAAAGAGCTTGTTAGATTGCTCCGGATTGCTCGCCTCCTTTTGTCGGCCTAAGTGAGTTGGCTCGTCCATTGACTTCTCGGAGATGCCAGCACTCGAAGAGTTGATCGCCAATTTTGCAACCTCACTGTAGTTTCTTGAACTAAAAAAGTAAACATACGCTCCGTAGCCGAGAGCGAGACACGCAAACAGACTACATGCGACCCTCAAGTAAAAGATTTTATTCCTTGTCTCCATAACAAAACCTTCCTTCTCGGACCTATCGTGAAATATATTACACCATCATTTAGAGAAGATGACCTAGCGCTGAACTATCTTTGCAAACGACCCACAACTTCGATCAGGAATTTACGCAAGTTTTCGCGGTTAACGACCAGTTAATTTCCAAGATCTTGAGCTACTTAACTATTTGCACGTAACGGTCTACGCAACAGGCGATTCGCGTGTAACAGCTGAAACATGCATTCATTTGGTAAAGCAATCTGATCAAAATCGGATTAAAAGACCAGCTTCACAGTTTCTACAATGATATTAATAGTCGGCACTGAAAGAGTTTACAATGGGTAAAACGCAGTATTTTCACCTTACATAACCCCAGCTTAATATTCCTACTCGCGATGCCCTACAAATTGTGGAGGAAGCAAAATTTGGGCCGTTGTTTTGAGTTGACGTCTGTTGTGGATCCTTTGATGGTTTTAAGTTTTACGCTTTAGGTTTTAAGTGTTTGCTTTTATTAGCTCTTGCGCCTTCTTGGTGCTCTGCTTGGTGCGTTTTGTCTGTTAGGTTCGGTACCTTCGTTTGGTGCGTTAATTTCATTTTTCGTTGTGTTCGCCAGAAAGAGATGGCGCTTTTAAGTCGGGATTGTTGGGCGCGCGCATGTCGTTTTGAGCGCTGGGAGATTGGATTGTCACTGGCGTTGGATTCAATTTATAGAAGCGCATATGTCAAGTCAAGACTTAAGAATTAACCCGGATGGCCACTTGAAAATCCTCCACTTGTGGCCGGGTCAAAATCCCCCGGCGACAGTTGGAGAATAACCTACCAATGATGGGTTGAGAGATCCATCTTTTTTCCTTTTTCATCCTGAAGATTTTTGTTTGTCTTCCTTCAACCGGGCAGATGCCTCCTTGAGTCGATAGCTTTTTCCTTCGAACTTGAGTAGATGGCCCCGGTGGAGGAGACGGTCGAGGATAGCCGACGAGGCTGCGTTGTCGCGAAGGAGCTTTCCCCAGTCCTCCAGAGGGCGATTTGAGGTTATCAGGATGCTTTTTCTTGCAGAATAGCGATTGAGAACGATATCGAGCAGGTCATCGGCGGCTTGTTCGGGCACGGTCTTTCGAAGAAACAAGTCATCAATGACCAACAGATCGGTTTCGGAAAACAGCTTGGTTACTTTCTTTCTCCGTTTGAGCTGAGAGGCTTCGAAGAGGTCTTCGAAAAAGGTGTGGGCTTCCCGATAAACCACTTTGTAGCCGGTTTGGATGGCGCCGTGGGCCACCGTTTTGGCGATATAGCTTTTGCCGGTTCCCGGCGATCCGATCAGGAGGGCGTCATCGCCTTCTCGAACGAACTTGCCGGTGACCAGCTCATAGATTTCCTTTTTGGGCAGCTTGGGATTGAAGCCCCAATCGAATTCGGTCAGGGTGGGCCGCTCCGTGAGACCGGAGGCCTTGAAGCGGGTCTCACAGAGCCGTGAGCTTCGAGCATCCAGCTCATCTTGCACCAGACAGGCTAAGACTTCCACAAAAGAAGTCCCCTGATTGGCCTGAATGAGTCGAGATTCCAGGGTTGCGCTGATGCCATGGAGGCGAAGCGTCCTTAAGTGTCTTTGGATTTCTGGTAAGCTCATGTCCATCGGTTTGGCTCCTTCTTTTCGTTTTCATCCTGTGATTGGCTATTGTTAAATGATGCCCCTGTTTCGCAGCCACTGAAGCTGTTCTACCGTCATATCTGCCGGGTCTTGGATAGAGGTTGGAATCGGATCTTCGCCTTGACCATTCCAAGAGATGGTCCGATCCCAGTCAAACAGCGCCACCTCGAAGTTGTGGCAGCCGAGACGCTCGCCCACCTTGCGGGCTCCGTCGCGGCCGGCCTGATCCCGATCCAGAAACAACACGATGCGAGGAAACCGGAGCCTGGAACGAATCCAGCTCAACCGTTCGATCTGTTCGACTGAGATGTGAGCGCCCATCAAAGCACCGACATTGCGGCACCCAGCTTCCACGAGCTTTGCCACATCAAAGAACCCCTCAACCAGAACCAGGCCAAGAGCGCTCGTTTGACGGCTTGCTTCTTCATCCAGCATGAGCCGATCCTGATTGTAGATTTCCAGGCCTTTACGGAAGGGATAACTCCAGTATTTTCCGTCCGAGTCTTCTTGTTCCCGACTGAGTGCCCGTCCGATATGACTAAAAATAATCGGATGGAGATCGCGGCCGTTTTCCCGAACTCCTCGAATCTGGAATACCAACCGGGAATTGAGTGGAGAGGAGGCTCCTGTTGCGGACTTGGGCAGAAACCCACAGCCCAGGTAACGGCAAGTAGTCGCGGATATGCCCCGACGACTCCATTCGGGATGGTCCGAGCGCAGATAACGGCGTAGATCGACCTCGATGGCGCGATTGGTGTGGTTGGAGACCTTCGGACGGTCGGTATCTTGAACCTTCGCGTGTTCGTCGCGACCAGAGGGAGTCTGCGGAATCAATGTTGATATTCTTTTTTCCACCATCCATTGAGCGACTTCAAACATGGTCATTTCCCGGCCCTGTTGGCGCAACATCTCCCGGCAGAATTGCATGATGCCGCCGCCCTTGCCGCTGCTGAAATCCTTGTAGATATTCGCTGACAGGCTGACGTGCATGGAGGCCCGCTCCTCCTGTGTAAACGGAGATTTGATCCAGATTTCATCGTCTCGGCAGCGGCGCTTGTCGTCCACGCTGAGCTTGAATACCTGGATCACCTTCAGCCAGCTTGCCTGTTTCCAGATTTGGGGCAGCTGTTCCCGGGAGATAATGACGGGCCTCGGGGCAATGCTCTTCCCGGGGATCGGTTCAGCCACGGGAGGTGCTTGAGCGGCGTGTTGATCAAAGAATGCCGCGTAGTCTTCACCTGATCGGATCAAAGGATGCTTTTGGGTGAGCTCATCGGCTGGCTCGGCCTTGTTCTCCTTGGCTTCCGCCGCCATGCTCTCCACCATTCGCCGCACTGCCCTGGAGCTCTTTAGACCATTGTCCAACGCCAGTTTCGCCGCTTGCTCAACAAAGCGGGCCGGGTAATGCCGAACCAGATTAATTAGGCCATACATGCGCCGTTGCCCGCTGCGGCCTTCCTCGTCGAACCATTTTTCGCACAGGGTGGAGGTGTACGCTCCGATGCATTCGGCTTGAGCGAGCAATCTGTCGGTTTCCCGGGATGGATTGAAGATGCGGTCCCCCGGCTTCATCATTAAGGAGCCTGCGCGCTTGCTCTTTGGATGTCGACGAATGATCTCCATGCGGCGGGGATCCAAGATCTCGATTTCCCCGTCAAAGATCCGGATCATCACCGAGCTTCCTATCGGCGCCGGATTGGCCGCATAGTAGACTTGGCCCACCTGGATGGTTCCGTCATCGTAGACCGTCCGCGTCTCCTGTTGAAAATAGCGAAAGGGCATCAGAGGCAATTCCTGAAGATACGGTCTCTCTTCCTGGAACATTTCCTCCACCTGGCGCTTGGCTCGACCATGGATCCTGACCGACGCCCACCGGCTTTCCCAGTGCATCAACCATTCATTCTGGGCCTCGATGCTCTCGAATTTGCGGCCCTTCAAGGCGGTCTGCTGGGTGTGCTTCACCGCGTTCTCCACCGTTCCCTTTCGGTCCGAATCACTCACCCTCGCCGGGTCCGCCACTACGCCATAGTGGCTCAACATCTCGGCATACAACGGGTTGAGGTCGGGCTCGTAGATATCCGGCTTGATCACGCCCTCTTTGAGATTGTCCAAGGTGACGTATTGAGGGCACCCCGTAAAATACCGGAACGCTTCCTCATGCAGCTTGCACCAAGTCTCCTGGCTCGATTTCCATACGGTCTTGCGAAAGGCTCGCCCAGAATACTTCAGTGTCATAATGAAAAGACGCGGCCGTCGATATTTCCCGTTCTTATGAAGAGTCGGCGCTCCTTGTCCATAATCCACCTGAGCTTCTTCGCCCATTAGGAATTCCAAGCGGTCAAACTGCTCGGGGTCTTTCCTCTTGAGCCCCCGCACGAACCGCTTCACGCTGTTGTAGCGGTGAGCAAAACCGAAAAGCTCCACCAGATCCTGATAGATGGCCGTGGCGTTGCGGCCTAGTCTAACCTGCTCCTCAATCCACTCCCGATGCGGTTCGCACGAGGAACGAGCATGCTTGGGCAGCTTCCGGCCCGCAACCCCGCCATGGCGGGGCCGGGGTGGGGGATTTTCCACGGA
>NZ_JAIBKA010000020.1 GCF_022603395.1 Desulfoferrobacter suflitae | reverse complement strand
TCCCTGATGGGAATGATCCGCCGATGGAGGCACATCCAGAACAACAAGGATTGAAACTCATAGAGGGACACATCAAGGGAACTCTCAGAAAGACCGATGGAGGCACATCCAGAACAACAAGGATTGAAACAGTCCATTCAACTGCTCCTTCAATTCTTGTATCGCCCGATGGAGGCACATCCAGAACAACAAGGATTGAAACTGCTTCGGTAAATACGCCTTCGCCTTTTTCCAAAATACCGATGGAGGCACATCCAGAACAACAAGGATTGAAACACCATTCGTGATACTCAACATTGATTCCATATTCCTTCCGATGGAGGCACATCCAGAACAACAAGGATTGAAACGGGAGAGTGATCGATTACCAACACCAGACCCAAGACGGAGCCTACTCCAGCCCGCACGGCACTGGCGGTTGGAATGGTCAGTCCCCTGGATGTCCCACACCCCGCTTCGGTAGTCACGCCAGACCACCAGATGCATAGAGTTTCCGAAAGCAACCGCCGGATGATATTGATGATGCGCTTGGACGCAAATGACCAAATGGGTGCCAAGCGGATTGCCGTTCTTATCTACCGGTTGCCCGCAAATGTCGTAATTGCCGTTGTGGCAGTTTTCCCACAGCAGCAGGGAATTGGTCGAAAAAGAGCTCACGGCAAGGGCATACTGGTGGGCCCTCCGACTGCAAACGGCGGAACTGCTGCTAAAAGTGTTCGATCGACCGCCTCTCTCACCAAGCGATAAGATGCGTCATCCTCTTAACATCACAAGCAACTCGTTCAAATTAAAAACCTTTCTTGACATTGCAGCAGAAATGTTCCATTGATCATGCAGCTCCTTGCTCCATTTCACGTGACCCATGCGACGCTGAAATCCTATTTTTTAAACTCAATTGGTGAAAATTTCAGGGGAGCTCTTATTTCCCAACACACCGAATACTGCTTTCCCTGCCTGGTCTTTTCCTGGCTGTTCGCTTTAAAGTCAGTTGTCTTGGTTGGGTGGCCATCAATTGGTGAACACCCCCAATGGGGATAGTGATCAAGGTGAGTCCAGCGGAAAAACAAAACCATAGGAGGCAGCAAATGAAGGGGAAGAAACACACGATTGTCTTGAACCTGGCATGGACCATCGGGTTGACTTTCGTCATGCTGTGCGCACCTGTGCAAGCAGACATGACGGTGACCTTTGAAGACGGCTCGGCGATCTATCCCGCAGGTACTAATCAAAGCGGTTTCATCTCACAAAGCAACAACCCCTTAGCCCCTTTTTCGGGACAGTCCGTGCATTTTTACGGCACAGATTACGCTCCCGCAGGCAGCACCCTCGCTTATCGTTACAAAATTCATTTTGATACCTCCACTACCATCAGGGCGATTCAATCGAACTTATTCGAACGCGGTGCCCCTCAGCCAGTTGAAGAAACCGGGCGGAGCCGTGGTCATTCCTCTCAATTGATGGCGTAGCTTCGCATTCACACGATCTCGCCGCAACTGCAGATCAGGGGGTGCAAAGCACTCCCTGGCAGTACTGTTATGCTGGCGAACCGCCTGCGGTTGCATTTTGACCCGAGGTTGACCGACGGCACGAAAAATGCCCTTTGAACCTGTACCAGATAGCTCCGTGCCTCGATAATTTGCCGTCATCAGCAGGAGGCCAAGTAATGAGGATCATCTATCACAAGTGGGCTTCGGGTGTTTTGTTGCTGCTGGCGGTGTTGCCGGCCAGCGGACAGTACGCCTCATTTTGCTTGTGTGCAGCCAGCCAAACTTCGGCCCCTTTGGCCCATGCCGCGAGTCTCCCCGCAGCCCGCGCCTGCCCTCCGCTTGCGCCTGCCGCCGGCGACACGGTGCAGGTGGCAACCGTGCAGCAGCTGTTGAATGCGGTGAACGATGCTGCGCCGGGTGCCACAATCCTTATTGCAGACGGAATTTACAATCTCAATGGCGCCTGCCTCAGTATCATCACGCCCGGCGTTACCCTCCGCTCCAGCAGCGGCGATCGCGAGGCGGTGGTGCTCGACGGCAACTACATCACCACGGAAATTGTGCAGATTCTCGCCTCCAATGTCACCCTTGGGGACTTGACGCTGCGGGAAGCAGCGGCCCACCCCATCCACGTGATGTCATCGGACGGCGCCCACACCCTGAACACCGCCATTTACAACGTCCACATCGTCGATCCGGGAGAACAGGCCATCAAGATCAATCCTGCCGCTGCCGGCTCCTATACCGACGACGGTCTGATCGCCTGCTCCCACATCGAGCTCACCGCCGCCGGGCGGCTGCATGTGAACGACTGTTACACGGGCGGTGTGGATGCTCATCAGGCGCGCAACTGGATCGTACGGGACAATCTGATCGAAGGCTTTTGGTGTGCAAGCGGTCTGTCGGAACATGCCATCCATTTCTGGCGAAGCAGCCGGGACACCGTGGTGGAGCGCAACGTGCTGCGCAATAATGCCCGGGGCATTGGCTTTGGTTTGGTGACGAGCGGCGACGGCAGCATCCGAACCTACCCGGACAATCCATGCCCGGCTGCAGGTGGTGCGTATGTGGATCACTACGGAGGCATTATTCGCAATAACTTCGTGTTTGCCGGTGACAGCGCCCTGTTTGCATCGGAAGACGGCTTCGATTCGGGCATCAGCCTGTGGCAGGCCTGCGGTGTGCGGGTGATGCACAATACCGTGGCATCCACCCGGGCTCCTTCGGCATCCTCCATCGAATGGCGCTTTCCCTTGACCGACGTGGACCTCATCAACAATCTCGTCACTCACGATCTTTGGGAGCGAGACAACGCCACGGCCTCCCTGGCGGGAAATCTCCAACACCAGCCCCTGGCGCTGTTTGTAAACGGCGCCGGCGGCGACCTGCACCTGGCGGCTTCGGCGGCCGCCGCCATCGACCAGGTTGCGGCGCCTGCAGATGCATCCGGCGACATCGACTGCCACCTTCGCCCCCTGGGAGAAGCCTCTGACATTGGCGCCGACGAATACCGTGCCGACGCCGACAAAGTTTGGTCGCCATCCCTGTTGATACTGCTGATCGACTGACGGATGATTATACGCCATTTCCCTTAAGCGCTCCATTTGATGGGTTAGGCGCAAATTGACGCGCCTAACCCATCGTGTTGTTATACTTCACCTATTTCACCTTAGCCTTTTTCGGTTCAACGGACTCAACAGGAAAATCCGACGGCATTGGTCGGTTTTCACCGCATACCAGCTTTTTTCCCTATCCAGCTCCTCCGGTGTGGGTCTATAGCTTCCAAGCTGATGTTTGTGGTGTGGGTTGGGTTGAATCATGCGGTACGCGTGACGAAACCCAACGCCTATTTTGCTTGGTTTCGTACCTCAACCCAGCAGCCTACTGGAAGCTAAAGCCATTTTCTTTAACGTTATAGTAAAGGTAGATCCGATGATTGTCCGGGTTCTTCCCAAAATAGCCTCTCGTTGATCCGGTGTGTGATTGATCCTGTGTTGACAAGTCTGCTGGCAGCGAGTATGGTAGTTGCACTTTGAATTTGCTTTTACAAGATCAGGTACTGTGAGTTTAAAAGGGAATCCCGTGTGATTCGGGAACGGTCCCGCCGCTGTGAACGGGGACGAAATCCGGCAAAGCCACTGTGTTGACGGCAGGCGGATTTCGGAAATCAGATGTCGGTAACTCTGCGCTTATTCTGATTTCTGACATCCGACGACCGTATTCGGGAAGGCTCGGAGAGTAGAAAGATCCGTGAGTCAGAAGACCTGCCTGATGCTTGCTGGGGAATCGCTGCGAGGAGCCAGCCGATGAACCGCTGAAGGACCAAGTGACCCGGGATGCAATCCTTAGAGCTTAAAGCTCTAAGGATTTTTTTTTGGCCTTTTGCCAAGTATGCACCCGGTTTTTGAACAAGCTGCATCGATCAAGGGAAGGAAGTGCAAAGCTTCCGCCGCCCCGCGACTGTAATCGGGACGAAAGCCGCAAGGATGCCACTGTTTAAACGGGAAGGCGCGGCGAGTAGGATGAACGTGAGCCAGGAGACCTATCGATGCATCAAACCGATTCTCATTCCTCGAGGGAGGAAAGGAGGTCTTTAATTTGAAGCCCGTACAACTACTCCTACTGGTAATCTTGTTTGTGTTCGCAAATGTGGCGCACGTTTTCCGCGTCACTGCCGAAGGCGGCGGCGAGGCAGCGCTAAGCGGTTTCAGCGAAGCGAGGCGGGGCACGGATGAAAAGGACAAGGAGCAACAGAGCAAAGCCGATCTGCAAATGGACGAAGTCGTTGTCACCGCGACTCTGCTTCCAACTCCTGTCCAAAAGCTGCCGGTTCGGGTTCAGGTCATTGCGAGAGAGGAAATCGAAAAATCTCGGTCCAATAATCTCTCCGAGCTTCTCATTGAAAAATTGCCGTCGCAGTTCCAGAAGTATCCGGGAGCCCTTTCGGCGGTGGAAATTCGAGGTTTTCGCACGGATACCATGGGCAGCGATATTAAAGGCAGGGTGTTGATCCTGATTGACGGGCACCGGGCCGGTACGGGAAATATCGCCGTCATTCCCACGGACAACGTCGAGCGGGTGGAGGTTGTGCGGGGGCCCGGCTCTGTCATTTACGGGTCGGCAGCCATGGGCGGGGTGATCAACATCATCACTCGCAAAGGCAGAGGCAAGCCCACGGTTCAGGGGACGGCGGAATATGGCAGCTTCAATCAGTACAGGGTAGCCGGCGAGGTCCTTGGGGGACTGTTTGATGAGCGGCTCGGCTTTTCCGGAACGGCCAGCCACCTTGAAAACCAGGACTATACCGACGGCAGCGGACAACGGGTCAAGAACACCAAATACCGGGATGAGGCCTATGCTTTAAGCCTTCATGCGGCCCCTGTGAAAAACCATACGCTGTTTGCGACCGGAAGTTATTTTCATATCCCCGTTGCCGGGACTCCGGGCCCCATCTATGCTCCCGATTTTGACGACCATAAAGAAGTCTTGCGCCGCTATGGCTCCATCGCTTACGACGGCAGCCTGCGAGATTCCGACGTAAATTGGCATGTCAGCGGCTACGGCGTATTCGATCGCAGTACCGCCAACGATCCGGCTGTCGAATGGGGCTACTCGTCTTCCACCACGGAAACGACCACGAACGGGGTAAGGAGCCATCTGAGTATTCCCACCTTTTCTCTGGGACGGCTGCTGCTGGGGTTCGACTGGGACGAGATCGGCGTGACGTCTGAAACCAACCCGCGCGGCTTCAATTACAGCCCCGACACGACTTACGACAACTTCGCCGGCTTTGCAGAACAGCAAATCGATTGGGACCGGTTATCCCTTCTTTTGGGCGTTCGCTATGACTACTTCGATGAGGCCATAAAGGAGACCGAGGGATTGGATGTCGTGCCGCGCGGTGAAAGCTTTGACCACGTTAGTTGGCGCGCCGGGGCAAAGTATTTTCCGCTCGACTGGCTGGGTGCGAGGGCGGCGGTTGGAACGGGCTTTCGTGTTCCGGCCGCCGACGAGCTGGCGGGACGATACGACTATCAATCCTACATGAAGATCATAGGTAACCCCAATCTCAATGCGGAAAAAAGCACCACCTGGGAAGTGGGATTGGACGCCGAATATCTACGCTTGAGCGGCGGGCTGGGTTTCTTCTACACCGATTACACCGACAAAATCACCGGCGGTTTCAACACATGCGTGGATGGCGACTGTACCTGGACCACCTATGAAAATGTGAAGGGAGCGATTTTTTCCGGCCTGGAAGGCTACATAGACTACCAGATTCCGTTTCCCTATGCCGACTGGATACGGCTGAGCAGCTATGCGGATTTCATCTATTACACGCAGCGCGAGATTGAAGACGACAGCTATGCCCAGACGCTCGGTTCAAGCACCGTACCCTATGTTCCTGAAGCAAGTATGACAGGCGGGATACGATGCGATTTCAACGGCAAGTCGGTGCTGCAGTTCAACGTTTCCTATTTTGGCCCGCAGGTTGTCCAGGATTGGGACTATACCTCTTCGACCTATGGCAAGGGTGTAGACAAAAGCGGGTTTCCCTTGTTCTCCCTGCGCTTCGATTTCCACCCCGTGAAAGCATTCAACACTTACCTGGCCATCGATAACCTGCTCGATCGGGAATATTCCTTTGTCAACGGCTATCCTATGCCGGGAAGGACCATTCGAGCCGGGCTTCAAGCGCGATTCTAAGGAGCGGAAGAGATGGAGGTGAAAAGTCTTTTACTCGGATTCCTGTTTACCGTCGGCATTTTTGCCGTGAAAAACGGCGTTGGACTTTTTTATTCCTGCACCGCCAATCGGACGGTGCCATCAAAGCTCGCCGTTCTTAGCGTTTATTCCTTTCTCTATTTCGCCGTCTTCGTCGGTGCCGCCTATGCACTGCGGCACATGGGCCTTATCGAAGATGTTGCCGTGCTGGAGAAGCTCCTGCGCTCCGGTATGCTCATCCACGTATTGGTCTCTTCAGGGTTGGTAGGCTGGGGTATCTGGCTTCTAAAAAAGAAACAAGCAAGTGAGGGTGAAAGTCGGGGTTGGCTGGCCCTGGTTGTTCCATGCCCGATCTGTTTGACAGCGGTTTTCCTGAGCGTCGCATTTGCTTCCTCCTTGTTCCCGGATGCTTCATTTGGAGTCGCGGTGGGTGCTTATCTGATTTTTATCGGCATCAGCTTTGCCAGCATGCTCAGCCTGTCATTCTGGAACCGCTGCGCCCGGGTGCGCCCCGATCCTCTGCTGGGCACCGCCATGGTGATGATCGGGGCCTATTTTTTCCTTTCTGCCGCTTTTATGCCCCTCTTTAATGAATTGGAAACGGTCTATCGGATTGCCGCCTACAAGCAAGATAAGCAGCAAATCGACTGGCGCCGGTGGCTTATGATCGGCACGGTGGCGGTAGTCTGCTTTGCGGACGGCTTCCGCCGGAAATGGAAAACGATAAGGAGGTGAACCCTTGCAGGTTAGCGCTTTTCTCAGTTCGCTCATTTACCTGATATCCAGTGCTTTGCTCTATCCAGTGCTCATCCTGCTCTCGCTTCTGACATTCTGGGTGCTGTTGCGGGCGGGAGCCTTTTTTGCGGAATGGCTGGAGCGCTCGCGCCTGCAGGAGGCACCCATCGAAAGGGCTGTATCATTGATTACCGGGGGCGCCATTGACGCCCTCTATCCCCACCCTGTCCGGGATTTCTACAAGGCTCTCCGTTCACTTGTTTCTGCCGGACGAATCATGGTCGGCCTGGAAGTGGAGCATTTGCTGCAGAATAGAACACTGGCTTTATGGAAGTCGCTGGACGGTCTGCAAATGGTCGTTCGAGTCGGCCCGGGGCTTGGCTTGATCGGAACCCTGATCCCCATGGGCACGGGTCTGGCTGCTCTCGGGCAGGGCGATATCGGCAGGCTTTCATCCGATCTGGTAATCGCCTTCACCACGACGGTTGTCGGTATGGCTCAAGGAATGCTGGCGTATTTCTTTTATACGGTCAAGAAGAGATGGGTGGAGCAAGATATTCGCAACCTCGAGTTTGTGACCGAAGTCTTGATGAATTCCAAAAAGGAGCCTGAGGCCGATGACATACATGAAACGGAGAAGAGTCACCGATACTGGTTTGGAAGATAACGATCCGCTGAGCGGGGTCGCCAATCTTTTCGATTTGGGACTGGTCTTCATCGTTGGACTGCTGATCACCCTTTTCAGCGCCTACCAGCTCACCGATCTTTTCAGCCGGCAATCGGAAATGACGCTTATGAAAAAGGGCGCGCAGGGGCAGTGGGAGATTCTCATTAAGAAGGGGAAGAAAATCAAGGCCATGAAAGTCAGCCAGTCCACTTCGGAAGGCAGGGGTGAAAAGCTGGGCACCGCCTATCGGTTGGAAAATGGCACGGTGGTTTACGTGCCTGAGATGGAGGAATGATTCGTTTCAAGGGGCAAGGACCCACGATTTGACTGAAGCTCGTTTTGTTCAACTTAATCCCTGGAATCGTGTCCGAGAACTGCCATCTAGAGCAGGCGCTCTCTCAAAGTCATTCCGGCAATCTTTAAGCCGGAATCCGGACCCGCGCCAAGATGAGGCTATCATGTGGCCGGATTCCGGCCAAAAACCTGCCGGAATGACGCAACAAGGTGACCGCCATATTCTCGGACAAGCTCCTTGACACGCAAAGACCATTGTTTCTCTTGCCGATCACACGTCACCAAGTCAGGAGGAGGGTTCAAATGAGGAGCACGAAGTGCCCGGTGCAAATTTTGCTTTTGTTGATAGCTCTGTTGCTGATCGTTTTTGGCAGTATCAAGCTGCTTTGCGCCTATCCCATTCATTTTATCGATGCCGGCGGCTCACAAATCAGCGTTGCAACTCCGCCGCAAAGAGTGGTCTCGCTGGTACCGGCAGTGACCGAAATCCTCTTCCGGCTGGGGGCAGGGGACGCCGTGACGGGAGTCACCTACCATGACAGCTGTTTGCTCCATACGACCGGCATAAATATCGTCGGCGGGGTTCTGACTCCGTCGACAGCGTCGATAGAGGCGCTTGCGCCTGATACCATTTTTGTTTCTTCCTTGCAGCGGAAAACACCAGATTACGCCAAGGGGCGATCATGCCGAATCATTCACCTGGCATCCAATTCACTGGATGATCTTTACAAGAACATCCGACTGTTGGGGCAAATTTTTGCAAGAGAAGAGAAGGCGGAAGAAATCGTTGACCGAATTCGGAACGAGATCCGGCTGATCGAGGCAAAAGTCGACAGGATTCCTCTGGATCAAAGAAAGCGGGTCATGAGGTTCATGGGTAGAGACCGGGTCATGGCCCCGGGGGACGATTCGTTCCAGAATGAATTCATCCGTGCCGCTGGCGGCATTCCGCCGCAGTTCGGCAAGGATGGAGCGGTCGTTGATGTCACCCTTGAGGAATGGCGCCGGTTCGATCCTCAAATGATTTACGGCTGTGGAGGCGATCGAGAATCCGCCGAAAAACTTTTCTCGCAGCCCGGCTGGAAAGATGTGGAGGCGGTCCGCAACGGAAGAATCTATTATTTTCCGTGCGAGCTAACCTGCCGCAATTCGGTTAATTCGGGTCAGTTCATAGCCTGGCTGGCATCGGTGGTCTATGAAGAGCAGTTCAGCAACCGGCAGAATCTGGTTCTTAAGGAAAAAATCAATCGTACCGTTCCCATAGATATTCGGCTCGATTATGTATGCTCGGCCGGTGTGTCTGAGAGCAGCATTTTCGACTTTACCAATAAAACGCTGGTCATTGAATTCAATCGGCCCATGCAGGTAACGTCCACACTGGAAGGGGAAAGAAGCGGCATCCTTGCGGTGGGTAACCATTACCTGCCTCCCCCCTGCTGGAACATAGGGCACCGTTTGGGGCTCGAAAAAAGCCGGCAGCACATCTATGAAGTGATTGGCAAAGCACAGCAGGAGAGCTCTTTTCTTTTTACCGGAGCGGACATGGGAAATTTGTCCGTGCAAAAAAGAACCCATGAGGACATGACGATCTACGCCCTGGTGACCGCCGGCGTGGAAACCAATGCGGTGCGCATGTCGATGGACCCTGGAGGCTTCTATGAACCGGGAACGATAAATTTGCTCATTATGGCCAATATGATGCTTACGCCCAGAGCGAGGACGCGTGCGATCATCAGCGCCACGGAAGCCAAAACGGCAGCCATGGAGGATCTCGACATACGCAGCTGCTCGTCTCCGCAGCTTTGGCAGGCGACGGGAACGGGCACCGACGAGGTGCTGGTGGTGGAGGGCAGTGGAACCGTGCTCGACAATGCCGGCGGGCACTGCAAGCTGGGTGAACTGATTGGCTCGGCCGTTTACGCCGGCGTGAAAGAGGCCGTTTATCGACAAAACGGTATCACTTCTGAACGCAACCTGCTTCGTCGATTGCAGGAACGACGCATCAATTTGTACGACCTGCTGCTCCAATGCGCCTGTCTCGAGAGTCAGGCGAACTTGAATGAATTCCTGGCAGAGCTGGAAGCTGTGCTTTTGCAGCCGCGCTATGGCTCCTTCATGGAAGGGGCCTTTGCGATCAGTGATGCTTATGAAAGGGGCCTGCTCATCAGCCTGGATAGCTACGAGAAATGGTGCCGCGGTATGGCGGAAGAAATTGCAGGAACCGACATCGCAAGCTGGAAGGAGTTGTTCCCGAGAAATGACGTCCCTCTTGTAGTGCGCATGGCGTTCGATGCGGTGTTGAACGGGGTGAACGCCCGGATCGCACAGCAATAGTCTTGGTTAAGCTGCTGTTCTCAAAAAGGAGCCGGGCGATGAAACAAACGTTTATCTCTTTGCTGATTCTCGTGGGGACGGCTTTTATTGCAGTGCCTGCGTGTGCCGACCAAATAGCTTTCCTCATCTGTGAATCGGATACGTATCTGGTCAATCATGCTGTCAAGGGCCTTAAAATGCCTGAAGATATACGAGTTGAGGTGTATTCCAAGGCCGATCTCGCGCCCGGCAGCGGCGCCGCTGCATTCATTGCAAGTTCCAAGGTCATCATTGTGGATGTGATGATCACGGAGCTGACCGAATACCTGCTGCAACAGGTGCCGTTCGCCGGAAAGCGCGTCTATGCCCTGAGGGGCTCAAGGGACGATGACGAGCTGAAAAAACAAGGATTTCTGTTCGATCCGGAGATACAGCTTTACTTCAACCATCTCAGTGCGGCAAATGTGCAAAACCTCGTCTACCGGGTGGCAAACCGGGAGCTCAATTCTGGTTCATCCGGTTAATGAGTACCTCTGGGTGTGGAGATGATAGAGTCGCAATTTAAAGTAGACCATATCTCGGAACCCATACGCCTGCCTTTTAAGGGTTTTGATTTTGTTGTTGGTTCCTTCGACAACGGCACTGGTGATAGAATATTTAAAATAGTTGAGAAGCCCTGTTTTGTAGCCAGCCAGAGTTTTGGCCACCTTGGCAAGGGGGCCGATTCCAGATTGCATGGCATCCTTAATCCACACTTCAAGGAAGCTCTTTGCACTGTCAAAGTCCTCGTCCCAAAAGAGTCGCAACTGTTCTTTCATGGAATGAGCAATGAAAAGGGGGTGATTGGCCTTAAGGAGGGCATCAAGTCGGGCCTTGCGATCAGGCTCAAGGGAATCATAGTTTCTCAAGAGTAGGAAGCGATTCCCTTTGAGAGCTTTTTGTCCGAGGTTGTCCAATTCTCTTTGCTGGCCTCTTCGGATTTCATCAATGGCCTGGTTCATGAGAGCCGATACGTGGTAACGGTCAAAGACAATATCAACATGAGGCAGCCACCCACGTACAGCAGAATAATAACTTCCGCTCATGTCCATGGCGATCGCAGTGAGTTTCTTTGCCTTTTTGGAGAGCTTTTCGATGAAGGGTTGGATCTTTTCTTTACTTCTGCCTTCAACGGCATGCAGAATTCTTCCATCCTCGATATTGACGAAAATGGTCATGTATTCATGGCCCTTTCTTATGCTGAACTCATCAATTCCAAGGTATTTGACTTTATGCAAGGGAACCGACCTGTAGAGCAAAGAGAGGCGCTCCTTGTGGATCTGTTTGACAAGATCCCAGCCCACTGCCAGGTACTCCGCGACCGAACGGATGGTGCCGAACTTCAAAAGATCCAAAGCTGTCAGTGCGAAGGACCTGACATAACGGTGTTTGCCATCCATAAAGGGCAGAGTGGGCCACCAAAGATGTCCGCACCTGAGGCATTTGAGTCGGTGGAGCAAAAGGTCCAAGAAGCACCTCTTCCTTCCAATGGGACTCATACGCAGAAGTCTTCTTTTCTGGCCTTTGAAGCTGGCTTTTCGATTTCTGCATTCTGGACATCTCACATATTGATCTGTCATTCGGGCATTGATGTAAATACAATCTCCCAAAAAGTGAGTGGATTCATAGTGAATACCCTTCAGACCGAAAGCATGGTAAAGTATGGATGTGGACATGGCTTGATTTCCCCTCCCGTTGTTCGATCACAGTCAAACAACTGGGGTTATTGCCATGTCCATTTTCTTTTTTCAACTCCGGGTACTCATTAACCGGATGAACCTCAATTCTTCCATCGCCTATGCGGAGATGGTCAAATTGCCCGCGCCCGGAATCTATCACCCCGACTCGAAAGTCCCTTTTGAAACCTACCAGGATTATCTGAACTGGTATCGGCAGCGCGACTGCTACCAAGAAAACAAATCATGGATTGGACTCATGTCTTTTCCTTCGTCTCTCATTGAAGGTCAGTCGGAACCGGTCGATCTGATCATTCGAAAGCTGGAGGTGGATGGCTGGAATGTGCTGGCCGGTTACGGGAAAGATATTGATATCCTGCAGCGGTTCTTCGTTGACGGAAATCATCGATCGCGCGTGGAATTGGTGCTTGCTTTCAGCCTCAAGTTCCATTCGGCGCTGAACGAAGCGCTGCAGGCAGCTCTGGTTGAGCTCGATGTACCGTTCATAAGCGCGATTCACCTGTACGCCGAAACCATTGAGGAATGGCGAGAATCCCCAACAGGTCTTGCACCTGTGGAAGTAACCTGGGCCATGACCAATCCGGAAGTCTCAGGTCTTGTCGAGCCGTCGGTTCTGACCGGAAAGGTTCGGAAGCAGGATCCTGAAACCGGGAAGACTCTTTTTATTCACGAACCCATCTCGGAGAACATCGACTTTCTGCTGCCGCGCCTCAAGAAATGGCTGCAGCTGAAAAGAAAGCCGAATAAAGACAAGAAAATTGCAATTCTCTATTACAATCACAGCCAGGGCAAACAAAACATCGGAGCGAGCTATCTCAATGTATTTGCCAGCCTGCAAGTCATACTCGACAAGATGAGGAGCGAAGGCTATCAGACTGCCCCCCGCGGGGACCTTGACCGAACGGCCATCCAGGATCTCGTGCTGAAGTACGGTCGAAATATCGGCAATTGGGCGCCGGGGGAACTGGAAGAGCTGACTGGCACGGGAAAGATTGTACGAATCCCGATCAACACCTACCGGCAGTGGTTCGAGAAGCTTCCCGCAGAGTTTCAGAGAGGCGTCACGGGCCAGTGGGGGAGAGTTGAAGATTCCGACATCATGATTCACACAGGTGAATTGATCATTCCGGCGGTCATGCTGGGCAATGTGGTCATCATGCCGGAGCCGGCCCGCGGCTGGGGAGACGACCCCATGAAGCTTTATCATTCTCCGGTGCTCTATCCCCATCATCAATACGTAGCCGCCTATCTGTGGCTGCAGCGCGAGTTTGCAGCCGACGCCGTCATCCATCTGGGAACTCACGCCACACACGAATGGCTCCCCGGCAAACAGGCAGGGCTTTCCATCAGCTGTCCGCCGGAGGTGCTGATCACCGATCTTCCCAATATTTACCCGTATATCGTCGACGACGTCGGGGAAGGAATTCAGGCCAAACGCCGCGGACGAGCCGTTGTCATCGACCATCTGACTCCGGGATTGCGGGAAGGGGGCCTCTATCAGGAATACAGTCGCCTGTACGAATTGATCAACTCCTACAGCCTGGCCCAATCGCAAGGGAGCCGGACCGGTTCCTTGCAACTAAATGAAATCAAAAAGATGGTTCAACAACTCGGACTCGACAAAGACCTTGGCCTGAACCTCAAGGATGCCGATACCGATGATCTTCTAACTCGTGTGGAGCACTATCTGGTCGAGCTCAAGGCCAATTTCATGCCCTACGGAATGCACACTTTCGGGAGATCTCCGGAAGCCGATGCACTCGAAGACACAATCAAGTGCATTATCAAAAGAAATCGAAATGTGGACCAAAGCAGAGTTAAAAAAGCTCTTACTGATTCGGGTCCTCTGGAAATCGGGCGTTTGCTGCGAGCACTGGAAGGCGGTTACATAGCCCCGGGGGAAGGGAACGATCCGGTGCGAAACACCGAAGCCATTCCTACCGGCAAGAATTTCCATGGGTTCGATCCCGCCAGGATTCCGTCTCCTGCCGCTTTTGAATCAGGTCGCAAGGCCGCACAGGGTATCATCGACAATAGTCTAAAAGAAAAGAGCCGCTATCCCGAAAAGGTGGCGGTGGTGCTTTGGGCTACCGAAACAATCCGTAACGAGGGCGTCAATGAGAGCACCATCCTCTACCTGATGGGAGTCAAACCAACCTGGGACGGCAACGGCCGAGTTTCCGGGCTCGAGGTGATTCCCGGCCGTATTTTGCAGAGACCAAGAATCGATGTGCTCATCAACCCGTCGGGACTCTATCGCGATCTTTTTCCACAATTCATGCTCTTTCTCGACCAGGCAGTCCATCAGGCGGCACAGCAGGAGGATATTGAGAACCTGATCGCCAGGCACAACAATGCCTTGAAGACAAAGCTCATCCAGCAGGGAGTGCCGGAAGACAGGGCGCAGCGGCTCTCCATGGTGAGGATCTTTTCTGAGCCAACCGGAGCGTATGGTACCGGAGTCTCTGAAATGGCCGGTGCTTCGGGGACCTGGCAAGCCCCTGAAGAGATTGTCAAAGTCTATGAAAACCGGGTGGGCTACGCGTTCAGCCAGGGACAGTGGGGAGAGGAGGCCAAAGATCTCCTGCGCCACAACCTCGGCGGCGTGGACGTCACCGTCCACTCCATATCGTCCAATGTCTACGGAACCATGGACAATGACGACACGTTCCAATACCTCGGAGGACTTTCGCTGGCCGTTGAAAAAGAAAGTGGCAAAGCTGCGGACACGCTGGTTTCCATGCAGCGCATGCCCGGTCAGGTCGATGTGGAAAATATCGCTAAAACCATCGGCCGCGAGCTTCGCACCCGTTACCTCAATCCCAGGTGGATCGAAGGAATGAAAAAGGAGGAATATGCCGGAGCCCGGGAAATGGATCAGTTCCTTCAGAACATGTGGGGCTGGCAGGTGACGGTAACCTCGGCGATTGACGAGAGCAAATGGCACCAGGCCTATCAGGTTTATGTGGAAGACAAGTACCGAATGGGCTTGAAAGACTTCTTCAACCAGGTTAACCCGTGGGCCTATCAGTCCATGACCGCTCGCATGCTGGAGGCGGTTCGCAAGGACTACTGGAAAGCCGATGAAAAAACCAGGCAAAAACTCGCCGTCGAGTACGTTACAAGCGTTGTGGAAAAGGGCGTCGCCTGCTGCGATCACACCTGCAATAATCCGCTGCTGAGCCAGATGGTGGTGAACATTGTTTCCATACCGGGGATTATGGCCCCACACATGGTGGAACGATTCAAAATCGCCATGGAAAAGGCGACGGGCAAAAAATTGTCTGATCAGCTTGCGGCTCGCCGGGAATTGCACAAAACGCTCAATGCTGAGTTTGCCCCGGCATTATTATCTCCACACAAGACCGAGCAACCGCCCGTTCATGAGAATGAAGCAGAACAGGCAGTCACGCCGGCAAATCAATCCGAAACGGTGAAGGGCTACAAACTGGAGGAAGTCAACCAGGAGGATGCCGAGTCCAGCGTCTCTTCCTCAGGGGTGCAGTGGTTTGCCTCCCTGTTTGTCGTTGCCGTGATCGGGCTGTTTTTTATTGGGGTGAGGAGGCATGCAAAAAAATGAAAAAAGAAGTCGAATGCAGGCAGTGTGGGAAAATGTTTGTCCAGTATGCATATGAGAAGTTCGCCCGTTGCGAGGAGTGCAGGAAGCTTAATCGAATGAATCAGAGGAGGACGTTATGAAATTATGCGTTTCCCTCGACTGCAAGGGAAATTCCCAGTTCCTTTAAGATCCCTTCCCCTCTCCGAACGGACCTACTGACTGCCGGCTGTGACAATCCCAATTGCCTTCCCACCTCGGTGCCGGCCATGCACAATTCCCTCCTTGCCCAGTAAGCCGCAACACTTCGAGCCTTAACACATTTCGGTTCTTTACCAGAAGTTCTGATTCTCTCCTCCGGTACGTCGCATATAGCACTCCACCCTCCGGCACTTCGAACCAGATCGCCGCCGGTCACTCGGGCCTCTTGCCCATCGATAACCCGCTTCTCACGAAGTCCCTATACCTGGTTTTGGCACTGCTTTTGTTCTCAGCGAAAAGAACCAACAATGCCTCGCTATCCCGCCAACCATCATCTATTCTTCCCATCAGCCGACTATGCCCGCAATAAGGAAAGTGATCGAGCTCGTTGAAGTCGGAAACGGTTTTTGCTCGAACAAGCAGATGAAAATGGTTGGGAATGAGCACCCATGCAAAACAGGTTGTGGAAGTCTCCATTAACCGCCTTCGCAGGCGTGCTCGTCTGGAAAATGCCCCCCGGTTTGGCCCTCGCCGCCGCCCTGAACGACTTCGGCCAGGGTCGGCCCGGCGGGCGTCGAGGGGATGAGCATCCGCAGCAACTCGGCTCCCCTGCTTCTCTGTGCAAGGGTGGTTGGAATCATGGGCCTGTTTTATAATGATATTGTGTTTTCAGGTATTTTTGGGATGACCTTGTCAGTGATACGGAGAGCACGCGGATTTCATTTGAAAGTCTTTCTCTGTGCCGTGTGTGTCTGGTTCAGAGGTAGTCTGACAATGTCCGGTGATTGTGCTGCGGCGAAGTCGCCACCCTGTTTGGAATGTTTGGAGAGGGAGAGGAAACAATCCATGCCAAAGCAAGATTTGAAAGAAATGATGAAGGAGAAGGCGCAAGCGGTCCAGAGCGTTGTCTCCGAAGTCGGGTCTATCGAGGAAGCCTTCCGGTATGCCATCGACATCACGCGCAAACAGGGAGGAACGGTTCTGGCTGCGCCGGGGTTGGGCAGGCAGGATGCTTCCGCTTTTGCGGCGTTTCGGGCTTTATGTGAACAAAACGGGGTGGCGCTGGTCAAAGAGAGCCTCCGGGCGGAAATCGGTAAACTGCACACGGGCTTCACCGTTGCCGATTACGGCATTGCCGAGACGGCGACCATCGTCCAGGAATCGAGCTGCGAGGACCTGCGCATCGCCACCATGTTGAGCGAAATCCACGTGGCGGTCCTGCCCGCTGCGCGCATCAAACCGAATGCCATGGCCCTTGAAAATGAACTGAAAGGCGAGATGAAATCAGCCCCCAGCTATTTGGCATTCATCAGTGGAGCCAGCCGCACGGCGGATATTGAACGTGAGCTCACCATCGGAGTCCACGGTCCCCAGGAATTACACATCCTCATTCTCGATGGGGATCAAGCCTGATTCCGCCGGTTTGTAGGTGCGCTGCCGCGGCCGTCGGAACCTTCTGACTGCAAGGAGAATACAATATGATCACCACGCCCCACAGTGTGAAGGAATACCGAGGTCAACTCAAGAAGGCCTTAGAAAATGAATTCCTGGGAACCACGCTGGACAACTTTGCGACAGCTTACAAAACCTCCAGGGCCAAGGCGTTTGAAGGGATAGACCTGGAAGGTCTCATTCAGGAAATTGCCGCGGGTAAGGATGCCTCCATTCCCTGCCTCGAAGAGCTCTTTGCCCTGTTCAAAGTCCGGGCGGAGGCCGCGGGCGTCACCGTCCATGCGGCTCACACGGCCACCGAAGCCAATGAAATCATCTCCTCCATCGCCAGGGCCAACGGGGTCCGAAAGATCGTCAAGGGTAAGTCCATGACGGCGGAGGAGACCTTCCTCAATACTCACCTGGAAAAAGCGGGGTACCAAATCACAGAAACCGACCTGGGGGAATGGATCATTCAGCTGCGCCATGAAGGCCCTTCGCACATGGTGATGCCCGCCATTCACCTTTCTCGGAAGCAGGTGGCGGAGCTCTTCACCAGGGTGACGGGCGAACACCAGGACCCCGACGACATCGACGGCATGGTGAAAGTGGCCCGCCGTGAACTGCGCCAGGCTTATTTGGAAGCGGACATGGGCATCACAGGTGCCAACTTCGCCATCGCTGAAACAGGCACCCTCGGCCTGGTGACCAACGAAGGAAACGGGCGGCTGGTGACAACCCTGCCGCGCGTGCACGTGGCCCTGGTGGGCTTTGACAAACTCATTTGCGACCTCAAATCGGCCCTGCGCATCTTGAGGGCTCTTCCCCGCAATGCCACCGGGCAGGCCATTTCCACCTATGTGACGTGGATCACGGGCGCCAACGAATGCGCTCCCGGTCCCGACGGACGCAAGGAAATGCACGTCGTCTTCCTCGACAACGGGCGGCTGGCCCTGGCCAAAGACCCTGTCTTTTCCCAGACCCTGCGCTGCATCCGCTGCGGTGCCTGCGCCAACGTCTGCCCCATCTACAAGCTGGTGGGGGGGCACAATTACGGCCACGTCTACATTGGAGCCATCGGGCTCATATTGACCTACTTCTACCATGGGCGCGAAAATGCCCGGGCCATCATTAAAAACTGCCTCAACTGCCAGGCGTGCAAATCGGTCTGCCCCACCGGGATTGACCTTCCCCATCTCATCAAGGAGGTCTATCGTGCTGTGCTCGAGGTGGAAGGTAAGAAGCCGGTCAAGAATGTGCTTCTCAGCAGGGTTCTCAAGGACCGGCGTCTGTTTCATTTCCTTTTGCGTCGGGCTCGTCTGGCTCAGAAGCCTTTGGCCGGCGGGGGAGATCTCATTCGGCATCTGCCCCTCTTTTTCTCCAAAGAGCACCGGTTTCGCAGTCTCCCCGTCGTTGCCAAGAACCCCTTGAGAGACATCTGGGAACACATTAACCCCCGCCTGCCAAAGCCGCGCTACCGCGTGGCGCTTTTTGGCGGGTGTCTCGTGGATTTCGTGTATCCGGAACAGGCCGAGGCGCTCCTGAAGCTTACCCGGGAACATGACGTGCAGCTTGAATATCCCATGCAACAGACCTGCTGCGGGCTCCCCGCAAAGATGATGGGAGAGAATGAAACGGCAAGGGAGGTGGCCGTTCAGAACTTGAAGGCGATAGATCCGGCGAATTACGATTGGGTTCTCACCCTGTGTGCTTCCTGTGGGTCGCATATGAAGGAAAACTACGCCAAGCTGCTGGCCGATGAGGCCGATTTGCCGGTGAAGGTGCAGCAGTTGAGGGATAAAATCATCGATTTCAGTTCCTTTATGCAGAACGTTCTCAAAGTCGCCCCGGAAAAGTTTGTTGAAAGCCATAAAAAGGTGGCGTACCACTCACCGTGCCACCTGTGCAGGGGACTGCACGTGACGAAGGAACCCCGTGACCTCATGAAGACGGCGGGCCTGGATTATGTTCCGGCCAAGGACGAAGAGGTTTGCTGCGGCTTTGGAGGGTCCTTTTCCATAGACTTCCCCGAGCTCTCGGCAGAACTTCTCAAACGCAAGCTGGATAATGTCGAAGCGACCGGAGCCGGAGTCCTGGTGACGGACTGTCCGGGCTGTGTCCTGCAGCTTCGCGGAGGGATGGACAAAAGAGCAGCCGGGAAAGTCAAGGTAAAGCACATTGCCGACGTGGTTGCCGAAAATCTGAAAAGGTAGCTTCTCGCTTCCTGGGAAAGCCCGGCCGGTAAGCTTTTGCCGGGAAATTCATCTACACACAGCACGGGGTGGGGCATATCCGGCTTATCGATCCCGTGGCCGAGACGGTCGAGGTCTTTAAGCTGGAATCGGGCAGGTGGTTTCTTTTTGCGACTTTCTCGGAAAATGAAAATGGCTCCAGGTGCATCGATACGCGCTCGCCGTGTCATAAAAATACCCTACCAAATTCAACAAACCAAAGAAACGCATAATTTCATGGGAACGTCCCCCTAATCCCCTAATCCCTCTCGAATTCAATAGGGTTATTCCCTTTGGGGCTGAGAACGAAGCTTGACATGGCACCAAATATGCTTATGTTGATGTTAAAAATTGACAGATCAGATGCAATGAAGATACATCGCAGGCCATCAACGCTGCGCTGGGATTGGTCAAGGAACGCAATTCCATGGCAAAGGCAGTTGCGGCACGGGCGGAGCCAATTGCCATTTCCAGAAGTCAAGCGTATCGGTATGTGCGCAAAGCAGAGACAACGGGCATAGAGGTTCCAGTTTCAGAAGATTCCCTTTACCATCGAGCGGAGAAGCCCTTGGCGCATGTTCTTTCAAGGACATGTGCTTTACCAGTATACTCTCTTCCGCCAACCGGGGGAGAGAGACATGGACAAGGAGCGGTATCATTGCGGGTCCCATACTGTCACTGACTCGAAGTACTACTTCGTGGGGAAGACGAAGTACAGTTACGGAGACCTGCGCCATGACGTGCGCTGAGAGTGCGCGACACCATCCGAAAGATCCGCGCGGAGAGGGGGGTGCAGGTATTGAAAGGCCACATCAGATCGAATAATATCCAAATCCTGATCAGTGCTCCAACATACTACTCTCATGCGAGAATTGCTGAGTATCTATAAGGTAAGAGCTCCTGCCGTCTGCAAAGGGACCTCCACAGCCTGCGGCAAGGTTACCGGGGGGAGACGGCTGTGTAGCTACGGACGTTTCTGTTCGACCGTTGATCCTGTCACGGAGGAACAGATCCAACTATGTTATCCCACAGCATAATCCATGTTGGAGGATATCCATGAAACAAGCACTTTTGGTCATGCTTCTTCTCCTGCTTTTTCCCGCGTCGGCGCCGGCAGCCTGGACTGACACTTTCTACCACGACTATGTAAATTACGGCGTCTTAGACGCCGTTCAAGGCGCGCTGGACAATGACGTCAGGCCCCAAGATATCCTCGGGCTCGTGACCTCCAATCCATCTACCTACAGCGTACACAACACGCTCAAGGCGCTCTTTTGTGCCGGCGTAGACCGCGAGGTGGTAGAGGAGGCCGCTATTGCGAACGGGATCTCCGAGGCAGAGATCAGTCTCGCCCTTGAGGAGAGCATTAAGAGCTGCGACTTCAGTGAGGACCCTGATCCGCCTCCAGGAGAGTCTTATCTGGTGAGCACGAGCGCCGGACCCGGCGGCAGCATCAGCCCATCATTCCAGACGGTTGATGAAGGAGCAACCGCGAGTTTTACCATTACCCCGGACGCCGGTTACACCATCGACGGCGCGTCAGGCTGCGGCGGGTCGCTCAGCGGCACTACCTATACCACCGGCCCGGTCACGGCTGACTGCGAGGTGACGGTCAGTTTTTCGCCGGGTCCTCCCCCTCCTCCGGGAGGATCTTATCGGGTGAGCACAAGCGCCGGGCCCGGCGGCAGCATCAGCCCATCATTCCAGACGGTTAATGAAGGAGCAACCGCGAGTTTTACCGTCACCCCGAACGCCGGTTACACCATTGCCGACGCGTCAGGCTGCGGCGGGTCGCTTAGCGGCACCACCTATACCACCGGCCCGGTCACGGCTGACTGCGAGGTGAAGGTCAGTTTCTCGCCGGGTCCTCCTTCTCCTCCGGGAGGATCTTATCAGGTGAGCACAAGCGCCGGGCCCGGCGGCAACATCAGCCCTTCAAGCCAGACGGTTGATGAAGGAGCAACTGCGAGTTTTACCGTCACGCCGGACGTCGGTTTCACCATCGCGGGTGTATCAGGCTGCGGCGGTTCGCTCAGCGGCATCACCTATACCACGGGTCCGGTCATGGCAGACTGCACAGTCTCGGTCCAGTTCGGAGTGCCGGGAAACATGACCATGCCCGGCAATGCCCTCGATTTCGACGGAACGGATGATTCCGTACACGTTCAGGACGCAAATTCCCTCGACTTCGCGACCAGTTATACCATCGAAGCGTGGATTAAACCCGAGGCTTTCACCTGGCTCGGTGGAATCGTCTCTAAGTACCATTCCGTGGAAGCCAACGGGTACACGCTCCGACTGGGCATGAACGGGAGCTTCGACGGCATCAACTTTGACGGCATGGAGACCACGGGGGGAGTGCTTCAGGTCGGTGTCTGGCATCACGTGGCCGCGGTCAATGACAACGGGACCCGGCGTGTGTACATAAACGGCGTGGAACAGGGGCTGACGGGCAGTGCAATAACCGTGGTCGCGAACAGCGATCCGATGAAGATCGGCTCGGATTATGGCAGGCCGTTCAACGGGGCTATCGATGAGGTGCGTATCTGGAGCGTCGCGCGCACCCGGGAGCAGATCATTGCAAACAGGGGGTCAACGGTGGATGAAACTTCGACCGGACTGGCCGCCTATTACCGGTTCGATCAGGGCGTGGCAGGAGGCGACAATACGGGCGTGACTACGCTGTACGACCGGACGGCGAACATGCTGCACGGGACCTTGGGCAACTTCAGCCTGAACGGAACCTCTTCGAACTGGATTACCTCGGGTGCTGGGATGAAGCCTACCAGCCTTCCGACCGACATTTCACCCTTGCTTCTTCTCCTCCTTACCGAGCAGAAATAGGGCCCAATACTGTTGAATGAATGGTGCGAAAAGGGACGTTCTTGAATTAGTTAAATTCCGGTACCAGACGGGCTCGTCCAACGACGGGATAAGATTGTGGATCGCTTCGATCTCACGATCTATCCTTGGTGGTTGGGCAGTGACAGAATCTATTCACACCCCTGAGGAGATTTTCTGCATTGGATATTCCACGGATTTTCAACATCACCGAAAGTGCTCACCGCATCCACAACCCGTTCACACCCGAAAAGCTCGCCACTCTGGGCGCGGCGCTGCGTCTGGAAACGGGAGCCCGAGTGCTTGACCTCGGCAGCGGTTCGGGGGAGATGCTGTGCACCTGGGCACGCGATTACCGAGTGATCGGCACCGGCATAGACATGAGCCGGTTGTTCACCGAGCAAGCGAAACTCCGCGCTGAAGAACTCGGTGTCGCCGATCAAGTCAAGTTTATCCATGGCGATGCTGCCGGTTTCGTCTCTGACGAGAAGGCCGATGTCGCAGCCTGTCTCGGTGCCACTTGGATCGGCGGGGACGTCGCAGGCACTATCGAGCTTCTGGCCCGGAGCCTCCGCCCCGGAGGGATCATCCTCATCGGCGAACCCTACTGGCGGCAGTTACCGCCGGCGGAAGATGTTGCCAGAGGGTGTCTTGCCGGCTCAATCTCCGACTTTGTCCTGCTTCCAGAACTTCTCGCGTCTTTCGGCCACCTCGGCTACGATGTCGTGGAAATGGTTTTGGCAGATCAAGACAGCTGGGACAGATACGAGGCGGCCAAGTGGCTCACCATGCGCCGATGGCTTGAAGCCAATCCCGACGACGAGTTCGCCAAAGATGTTCGAGCCAAACTAACCTCGGAACCCGAGCGCTACGCCGCTTACACGCGTGAATATCTGGGCTGGGGCGTGTTCGCGCTGATGACGCGGTGATGAGGGGTTTACCGGGCGACTCAGAAAGTGAGGGAACTAATGGGACACCCTTAACTTATTAACTGGCGGATTTGGATCAACTGGATCAATATCCCTTTTGCTGCCATGGAGTAATCATTGGTAAACACCAGCAGTCGTGCCAGAACAGCGAAAGAGTGTTGCTGCAATTTGTAGGTTAATGAGTTAAGGACGTCCCGGATCACCAATCACACAGTCACGCCGATGGCGTGGTCGCGGCGGGATGCCGCTCCTACGGCAAGGTGGAGCTTCATCCGAAGGCACATTTATAAGAAAGATTAACGGGTATAGCGTTATCAAGGGGGCTTCACATCCGTTCGCCCTGAGTTATCCAGGGGCGAATCGTGGCACCTGTGTAAAATTTCCTTTGGACTTGAGCCCGTGTGCCTCCCTGGAGAGATCGAGTGATCTTGCCGGCCCCTCGATGCACCTCCGTCAAAGGGTTTGTCGGGGACAGCGGCATATGGTCGTTCGACCCGACTGGATGAAGTCCCTAAAGCCTCCCTTTGCCTCAATGTCCTATCATGGCAGGATAAAACAGAATCCATGGGAAGTCATCGGGCGCTGTCAGAGTTCTGTAATAGGACCAGGGGCCCCAACCCGCGTTGTTACCCGCAGTAACCATCCAATAGTAGGTCTTGCCATCCTCGGGGAGCTTGAGCGTATAGGCCGTTACGTTGCCAACGTTACCATAATACAACCTGGTGTCTTCGGCAAAGGTGGAGCTAGTACTGACAGCCAACCAGTACTTGGTGGCGTAGGCGCAGGCATTCCACGTGAAGGTCACGGAAGGGTCGGACAACACGGCGTGATTGGCTGGTGAGACCAGGGTGGGCGCGGCAGGCACGGTTCCATTGACGAAGCTGCTGGTGCCGGACCAGGGTCCCCAACCGGAGCTGTTATAGGCCCTCACCCGCCAGTAGTAGGTGGTTCCGGTGTTGGGAAAGCCGCTCAAGGTCCACGAGGTGACAGTTATGGTAGAGCTGTCATAAAGCGTGGAAGAGAATGAGGAACTGGTGCTGACCTGGAGCTGATACTGGGTGGGGCTGCCGGTTGGCGTAGTCCAGGAGAAGGTGATGGAGGTTGTGGAAACCGTGGCTCCGTTGGCCGGCGATGAGAGCGACGGCGCTCCGGGCACCGAAGTGGAGCTGCCGTTGATGAAGCTGCGTGTGCCGGACCAAGGTCCCCAACCGGAGCTGTTATAGGCCCTCACCCGCCAGTAGTAGGTGGTTCCGGTGTTGGGAAAGCCGCTCAAGGTCCATGAGGTGTCGGTTATGGCAGAGCTGTCATAAACGGTGGAAGAGAATGAGGAACTGGTGCTGACCTGGAGCTGATACTGGGTGGGGCTGCCGGTTGGCGTAGTCCAGGAGAAGGTGATGGAGGTTGTGGAAACCGTGGCTCCGTTGGCCGGCGATGAGAGCGACGGCGCTCCGGGCACGGGTGTAGTGGACGGGGGGAGTACGTTTTCTGCAAATTGGCCAAAAACATTACCAGGCGGATTATATTGGCAAACGCAGGCACAATAAGGTGATGGGCTGGTGCATCCAGTCTTGCACCCGCATCCTATTTGCGTGGTACTCTTCCAGACAACCTGGGTAAAATGACCTGTCGCCATACTAAATCCGGGATTGTTGTAATCGTATAGGGGCTCTTCCGCGTACCATAAATCCACCGCACCTTGAGGGGTAAGAGCGTAAGAGGCCCAAGCGAGGTTCTCCCCGTAGCCTGATGAAGAATGGACGGACGGGCATGTGTCAGCCCATGCCTGAGCGCTCGCCGCTACGGTGTCGGACCATGTCACGGCCGGTGATCCATGCAGGGCTCGGTAATAGTTGTGTGCCTGTAGCCACTGCTCGATCTCCGCTTGAGTGGCACATGATGCTTTTTCACCTAAGATACCAAACACGCTCATGAAAACCAGCATAACCATTGCCATCAAAATATATTTTTGATGCTTTTCCATTTTCTGCTGCCTCCTTCTTCGTTAAAAGCGTTGTTTGATTTCAACGCATATGAAAGCATTGCGCAGAAGCCACAGGAACTGAAAGACGAGCCGATCTGGAGAAGAAGCTGCAATAATAATTGCTTTTGTGAAATGTAATATTGATAGTTTTTGTTAGGAAAGTCGCGGGCGGCACACCGGCGAAGGCTGAATTCCAAAAACCCGCCTCCACGTTGGATAGATACCCACTTCAGCCAAGCCGATGGTATACTAAGACTTTTCTTCCGGTCAACTGAAAAATTAGTGCTCAAAAATCCTGCGGGATGCCGCATTGGACTGCGATTGATCCCGGACGGCAACCCTGCAGCCTGGAAAACGCTCCGACACAGGCCGCCATTGCACGGGTGATTGACTTGGAAAAATCTCCGTCGTTAATTCTTTCCGACTATACTCATTGAGGATAAAAAGCTTCTTCTTGTGGGAGCGGCATTCACTCACGCCGATGGCATGATCGCGGCAGCATACTGTTCCTGCAGTTAAGCGGAGGTTCTTCAAATTAAAGGATTTCAACCTTGACGAATATAACTCAACGCGCATTCGCCGATTACCTGGCGCAGATGCGTGAGGCTCACATCACCTTACCGTAAAGGGAAACCAACCCACACTGTTTGCTGACATACAGCTCTTCTTTGACAACCGCCGGCAGCCACTTTACACCGATGATGTATCTGCTGCCGATCACGGGCGAATCGAAACCCGCAAAATCTGGGTTACCATCGAGCTCAGCGACTATCTAGATCTTCCCCACGTTGCACAAGCTTTCGTTATTGAGCGTCAATGCATAGATAAGAGGATCGGTAAGTTGTCTTGTGAAACAGTTTACGGCATCACCAGCCAATCTCCACAACAAGCTGACGCACGAAGGATTCTTGCAGCCAACCGCGGCCATTGGAGTATCGAGAATAGTCGCCACTACATTCTCGATTGGAGCTACGATGAAGATCGGAGCCGAATATGCAAAGGTTTCCGTGAGGAGAACAAATTTTTTGTGGGGGGTGAACGCATACATATGCTGTCATTTTGGTACTCTTTAAGCCATAATCCAGCGGGCAAATGGCACAGCGCCATATTTTTACCGGACTGTGGCTGAAAACCTGGCGGGATGGCGTAATGTATTGCTGGGGTTACAGCCTGTTGCGCGGCTGAAGAGTTGATTCAAGAAAACAATAGAGGAAAACGTGCATGAATCGACGGGCAATGCTGCAGAGTATCGAGCAGCACGACGGCCCCTGGGACTTCATTGTGATCGGCGGCGGAGCGACCGGTCTCGGGGTCGGTGTGGATGCCGCTTCAAGGGGATACAGGACGGTTTTGCTGGAACAGCACGATTTTTCCAAAGGGACCTCGAGCCGCAGCACCAAGCTGGTGCACGGCGGAGTGCGCTATTTGCGCCAGGGAAACATTTCGCTGGTGCTCGAAGCGCTGCATGAAAGGGGCCTGTTGATGCAGAATGCTCCGCACCTGGTGAGCCACCAGGCTTTCGTTGTACCCAACTATGTGTGGTGGGACGGCCCGTTCTATGGGGCAGGAATGAAGGTTTATGATCTGCTGGCCGGCAGATTGGGACTGGGCCCCTCGCGGCGGCTTTCCAAAGGAGAAACGCTGCAGCACATCCCGACCCTGGAATCCCGGGAGCTGCGCGGCGGAGTCATCTATTTTGACGGGCAGTTCGACGATGCACGACTGGCCATCCATCTGGCGCAAACCATGGTGGAACATGGCGGAGCTCCAATCAATTACATTCAGGTGACGGGCTTCATCAAATCGGGAGAGATGATCGACGGTGTCATCGCCAGGGATATGGAAAGCGGCAAGGAGTACCAGATCAACGGCCGGGTGGTGGTCAACGCCACCGGGGTTTTCACCGATGCTCTACTGCAGCTGGAAAACCCCCGGGCGCCACGAATCATTTCTCCCAGTCAGGGAGTGCACCTGATTCTGGATAAAGATTTTCTGCCGGGCGAGAATGCCGTTATGGTGCCACAGACCGCCGACGGCCGGGTGCTTTTTGCAGTTCCGTGGCACGATAAAGTGGTGGTGGGCACCACGGACACGCCGGTTTCTGAGATCAGTTTGGAACCGCGTGCCCTCGATGAAGAAATCAAATTCATCCTGGATCATGCGGCTCTCTATCTCACCAAAGATCCGACCCGGCAGGATGTGAAGAGCGTGTTCGCCGGCTTGAGGCCGTTGGTCAGAGCCGGTGAGGGTAAAAGCACCGCTGCCATTTCGCGGGATCACTATCTGGTTGTGTCCGAATCGGGTCTGGTGACCATCACCGGCGGCAAATGGACAACCTACCGCAAGATGGCTGAAGAGACGGTGAACCATGCGCTGCTGGTGGCCGGCCTGGATGATCGCGGGTGTCTGACCAAAAACCTGCGTATCCATGGCTGGCTTAAAAACTTCGATCGGGAAGATCCGCTGCATTACCACGGTACCGATTCCGTATACATCAAGAAGATCGTGAAGGCCGATCCTGAGCTTGGGCGCAAATTGCATGAAAGCCTGCCCTACATCAAGGCGGAAGTGGTTTGGGCGGTGCGCGAAGAGATGGCCCGAACGGTCGAAGACGTTCTGGCGCGCCGCACCCGGGCTCTTTTTCTGGATGCACGGGCAAGCATTGAGATGGCGCCGGAGGTGGCCCGATTAATGGCACAGGAATTGAGCTATGACGACGCTTGGTGCGCGTCTCAGGTGAACGCCTACGGTAATCTGGCGAAGGGATATCTGCTGGTGTGAGCAGTGGGCGTGGCAAATCGACGGTTGGCCGGCCCCGGAGAAATTGCAGGAGCCGGGGCCGGCCACCTGAACAGTCGGTCGCTTCCAACGGTTGCGGTAACCGCGCACGGACCGCCATCCGGGCAATCTCTGGGTGGCAATCCAGGCGAGGGTGAGCATGGGTTTATGCTAAAAAACATACGCAAATGGCGTTCTTTACAGGCGGCTGTGCGTTGCTCTGTCACCGTGACGGCCGGTTCCCGTTCGGCCGCCTGGTGAGTGATGCTTATTGCAGAAATCCCTGGCCTTCCAGCCATTCTTTGGCCACCGCGCTGACATCCTTGTGATCGACGTCCACCGCAGCGTTGAGCAGTTGCATCTGTTCGGTGGTAAGATTCTCTGCGATGGGTTGCAACACCGCGGCGATGTCGGGATACTTGTCGAGGATTTCCTTGCGCACGACGGGAGCCGGACTGTAATCAGGGAAATAGCTCTTATCGTCCTGCAGCGTCACGAAGTCGAAGGCAGCAATCCTGCCGTCCGTGGCAAACCCCATGGAAACATCCACGTTCTTGTCCTTCAGAGCCTTATAAACCAGACCGGAATCCATTTTCTTGATCTTGTCGTACGGGACTCTGAAATCGTAGTATTTCATGAGTGGCTTAAAGCCGTCGGGGCGTTCCCAAAATTCGGCATTGACTCCGATCACGAGCTTGTCGGGATCTTCGTTCAGGTGCTTGCTGAGGTCACTGATGGACTTGATGCCCAATTCGTCCGCCTGCTGCTTGCGCATCATCAACGTGTAGGTGTTGTTAAACTTTACGGGCTGAAGCCACACGAGCCCCTTTTTGGCATCCTCATCGCGCACCCACTGGTACACCTTTTGCGGGTCCGTCATGACGGCGCGGTCATCTTGTTTGTAGTACACCGTGTAGGCGGTGCCCGTATATTCGTAGTAAAGATCGATCTGGCCGTTCTCCAGCGACTGGCGTGCCACCACCGAACCGACTCCGGTTTTAAGGTCCACCGTGAAGCCGTTCTTTTCCAGGAGATCCTTCGCAAGTTCCGGCAGGATGTATTGTTCCGTAAAGTTCTTTCCCCCCACCACGACTTTTTTCTCCTGCGCGGCGGAGCTTCCGGGCATGGCGAGCAAAGCGAGAAGCATGACAACGGCCAGCATGCAACACCACGTTTTTGTCATCACTTTCATAATTCACCTCCGTTGTTTGAATGTTGATGGAATTTGCACAGGCGACATTCCTTCCCGTAAAAAACGTCGCGTCATTTCCCCAGTTCTTCCTGTATCCGCAGCCCGCGTGGAATAACCACGAGTCCCAGCAGTTCGACCAGATAATCTGCAAAAAGCGCCAGGAGGGTAACGGGGATAGCTCCAGCCAGGAGCTGATCGGGTCTCATCAAATCAATCCCTACAAAGATGAGCTCGCCCAGTCCTCCGGCACCAATGAGGAACGCCAGGGCCGCCGTGCCGATGTTGATGACCAGTGATATGCGAAAGCCCGTGATGATTACCTTCATGGCATTGGGCAGCTCGATTTGAAAGAGGATACGTCCATTGGGCATTCCCATGCCCTTGGCCGCATCGATTATCCAGCCCGGCACCGCTGTGATGCCGGCCAGGGTGTTGCGCGCCACGGGCAGAACCGAATAGACAAACAGGGCAAAGATGGCGGGTTTGAAGCCGATTCCAAGGAAGCTCATGGCCAGGGCTATGACGGCCAGAGATGGAATGGTCTGCCCTAACCCTACAATGTACATCACAATGCCCGCATACTTTTTGTAGCGGGGACGGGTAAAAATGATGCCCACGGCCAAGCCAAGGATTGTGGCCAGCGACATGCTCACGAACACCATCCAGACGTGCTGAGTGAGCAAGGTCAACAGATAGTTGAGTTCGTACGGGTCGGACAGGTAGGTGATGACGCCGAACCGTTCCAGCGCGATACCGGCCGCTATCAACAGCACCACTATGGAGAACCGATAGGCTTTCCCAAAAGCATTACTCATCGCCCGAGTTCCCTTCCAATTTTGATTCCCTTTGGTGTCAAAAGGCGCTCCAACAGTGCCATGCCGGCATCAACAAAGATGGCCAGGAGCGAAACGAGAATCGCACCCGCCACGATCATTTCGCCGTACACCCTGGCGATGCCCTGCTGAATCAGCACACCCAGGCCGCCGGCCCCGATGTATGCGGCAATGGCGGCAATACCGATGTTCATGACCGCTGCGGTTCTGAGACCTGCAATGATGACCGGAACAGCCAGCGGAATTTCGATTTCTTTCAGCCTCTTCCAGCCGCTCATGCCGAGTCCGCGCCCGGCGTCGACTATCTCGGGAGGAACATTTTTGATGGCCGTGTAGGTGTTTCTAATGATGGGCAACTGACTGTAGAGAACCAGTGCCATGACGGCGGGAACTTTTCCCAGACCCTGATTGATCAGTGAGAGGAGCGGCAGCAGGATACCGAACAGGGCAATGGAGGGTACCGTCATGAGCACATTCGCTGCATTGATGACCCTTCTGGCGGCCTGTTCGCTGCGCGTGACGGCAATACCAATGGGCACTCCAAGGAGAATGGCCAAAAATAGTGCCAGGGACACAATCCAGATATGCTCAAACGTCAACAGCCAGCACTCTCCAGCATTCTTGTAGATAAAGTCGAAGACATTCATGTTCGTCCTTTACGGCTCGTTTCTAACTATCTTCTTCGTCGGTGTAGGCATCCAGGATGGAGCTCTGAATATTTTTCAGCGAAATGGTGCCGATAAAATCTCCATTATCGTCGACCACACAAAGGGTTTGCATATCTTGCATGAGCATGGTGGACATGACGTCCCGCAGGGTGTCGTAGCGCTGAATGAACCGGGGATAAGTGTCCACCGCGTTGCGCACCGGCCCGTTTTCATGCTTGACCAGCTTCGGTGTCACATAGCCGAGAGGCTTGTTGTTCTCGACGACAATGGCGTGCTTGAGCCCCTTCTCCTCGAGGAATTTCAAAACCTCCTGCGCGTCGCAGGATCCCTTCACGATGTTTCTCGGGTTGGTGTTCATGGCATCCTTGGTGCGCAGCAGCCCCAACACTTTCAGGGCACGATCGGCACCGACGAAATCGGCGATGTATTTGTTCTTGGGACGTGTGAGTATGGCTTCGGGAGTGTCGTACTGGATCAATTTGCCGCCCTGAAAAATGGCTATCTCGTCACCCACTTTAATGGCTTCGTGAATATCGTGGGTCACAAACGCTATGGTTTTTTTCAGCTCGTTTTGGATCCTGAGAAACTCATTTTGGATTTCTTCCCTGTTGATCGGGTCGATTGCTCCGAAGGGCTCGTCCATGAGAACGATTTCTGGATCTGCAGCCAGGCTGCGGGCTACCCCGACGCGCTGTTGCTGCCCGCCGGAAAGTTCTGCCGGATAGCGATCGCGAAAGATTCCCGGCTCCAATCTCAGCATAGTGAGGAGTTCATCCGCCCGCTCACGAATCTTGTCTTCCTTCCAGCCGAGCAAACGCGGCACCGTGGCAATATTCTCATAAATCGTTTTATTGGGGAACAGCCCGATGGCCTGGATCGCATAGCCCATGGACTGGCGCAGCTTGACCGCATCTTCAGACAAGATGTCGCGGCCGTTGACGGTGATTTTGCCGCGGGTCAGAGGAATGAGTCTGTTGGTGAGACGCAGCAGGGTCGTCTTGCCGCAGCCCGAGGGTCCCAAAAAAGCAACTACATGTCCTTTTTCAATTTTGAAGGTCACGTCGTTTACGGCCGTAACCACATTCGGTCCGGAACCGAAAACCTTGGTGACGTTTGCATACTCGATCATGGTTTGTCCTCGATGTGTGACGCTACTCTTTGATGTTACCCATCGTCCGAAGATCCGGCATGTTGATCGTATGTCGCGGTGATCTCGGAGAATAATAGGCAGTCCTCAGTTGACTGGGACCATCTGTTTGTGGACACTAGTTCGAACACCAATTATTAGTCTAAGAAAAATTTCATGCGTTGTAAAGAACGCATATTCCAATAGGGCAACGCAAAGGGATCAGGGTATGGTTGTTGCACCAAATCAGGCATTCAGAGGATTGGAGAAAAGGGCACAGTGAAACCGACGAACAGTCGCACTCTAGCGAAATATATCCTCCTTCAGATTCCGGACCTGGCGCTTCTGGTGATAATCCTTGTCCTGCTGAGAAAATGGTTTGGAATTTCGCGCATGCTCACCGGAATTCTCATCGTTTTCTGGATACTTAAGGATATCCTGTTGTATCCGTTGCTGCGGCGGGCGTACGAAGGTCGTCCCTCTAAAAGTCATCCGATGATAGGAGAAAAGGGAATTGCTCGGGATCGTCTGGATCCGGAGGGATATGCCTGGGTGCGAGGAGAACTCTGGCGTGCTCGGGTGGCACAAGGCTCAGCTCCAGTTGAGCCCGGCCGGCCTTTGATCGTTCAAGATGCTCGAGGTTTGACTTTAGAGGTGATCGCTGATCCGCCGGCACGGGCGGACCGTTCCCCTGGAACGACACGGTCGGGATTCAAGAGGTGAGCCTGAAGAAAAGCACCTATGCGCATCACAGGGGATCAAATTCCAGGCCCGACCGGCTTATTTTACGATCGGGTATTCCCAGAACTGGGTATTGCCACCCCCGTTCTCGCCCCCGTCGCTGCCCCCTTCGGACGCCTGACCGGTATAGGTGAAGGCCATTAGAGCCGCGCCGGGAGAGATATTGAAGCTTCTGCTGAACCGGACCTGCCTGTTCGATGTCGTCAAGTTGACCCAACTGGCGCTCACCAGCGGATGGTTGGACAAGATTTTTCCATCAGCGTCGGCTATCAGCAGGGCCAGATTGAAGTAGTCGACGTAGTTGAAATTCATCATGGTTCCGCTGGAGAAGCTGACCGTGCCGGCGATCGTCAGGCTGTCGCCGCTCTTTGTGTACTGATAGTGGATGGCAAGGTCATCCGACTGATAAAAGGCCGAGTGGGTTCCTTCGGAAGCCATTGGGATTTGGAAGCCAGGCTTGATATTGAGCCCACTGTAATTGGGCGTGAGCAGTGTGGTGGCACAGCCCCACGTGGCGAAGGTTGTTGCCAGCAAGACCATAAGCATCATGCTGCGAAATCCTGAAATGGTGCGATATTTTTTCATTTTGCTGCAATCCTTCCCATCCAACAGGTTAGAATTGGTCTGATGTCATCGATATGCGTAGCTGCTCTTGTGCTTTTGAATATTAATCATAACTTGCGTAAAATCAACTGGATGGATATGAAGGAAGCGGGGCTCCGAGCCGCTGTTGGAGCGAGCAGGGGCGTGGCGGTATTGCAATGGCCCAGTTTGAACGAGGGAGCAGATGGATCAAGAAAGTTTGGATTTCTGGCGGCGGCATTCCATAAGGTTCCTGGAAATGGCGCTGCGGAGCGACCGCCGCCAAGTGTTGAAAACCCCTGATGGTTACGGGAAGCGTACGCGAGAATGCGGAGACACCATTGAATTTTTTCTAACAGTGCGGCATGGCAAGATTGTTCATGCCTCTTTTGAAACCAATGGGTGCATCTATTCGGTGGCTTGCGCCAATGCTGTGATTTCTCTGGTCGAGGGAGCAAGCATTGAAGAAGCCTGGCAGGTCACTCCTGAGACGATCGCCGACTATCTCGAGACGCTCCCGCCAAAGGAATTCCATTGTGCTCAACTGGCCGCCGAAACCCTCTTTCTGGCATTGGCCGACTGTCAACAAAAGCATAGAAATCCGTGGAAAAAATTTTACCAAACCTATGAATAAGAAAAATTCAGATGGAGGATGATACTCAAGAAATCGGCGACATTCTTTGCCACGTGGTGGACACCCGTGCGTGCCGCAAGCTCCCGGTCAATCTGGAATATGGGTCCACCCGCCAGGACGCGCGTGCCTGCGCCGAGGGCCTCGGTGATCTGTCGCAAGGGCGGCTCCGAATCAAATTGCAAAACGGTGAGACCAAGCAACTGAGGTCGCAGGTCGAGGCAGCGCAAAATGATATCTTCGGCGCTTTGCATCAACCCCACACGTTCGACCCGCAAACCGGCAGTGCGCCCACAGGCTTCAATGACCTCCAAGCCGTGCCCCCAGCCGTCGTCCAAGGTGGCCGTCAGCAGCAAAGGCGGTGGATTCCAGAGTCCCGCAAGTTTCCTCTTCTTCTTCCACACCAGCAGAGACTGTAGAGTATACATCAGTTCCCACCGGGGTGGAACTCCCGAGGTTTGCCAGGTTCGCAGCAGATCCTGCAATCGCTGTCGCAGCGCATCACCGGAAGGTTCCATCACGGACGGTGTGCCCCTTTTACATCGCGTGCCTGAGAGCGATTATTCCGCTTTCAATCGCACATGTAGTCGCCCCGCAGCAGGCGCTCTTCTTCCTGCCTTTTTCCCAGCCAAATAAGCACCTTTTCAAATTCATCGCGAAATTCTCGAAGGGCCTTGCCGCGATGGCTCACCTGCGCTTTTTCGTCGCGACTCATTTCTGCAAAGGTCTTGTTCCTGGGTGGATACAGAAAAATCGGATCGTAGCCGAAGCCGTTGTTGCCCCGCGGACCCTCCAGAATGACCCCGTCACAGGTGGCCTCATAGGTCAGAGCCGGACCGGTTGGCACGGCCAGGGAGAGGACACAGCAAAAGCGCGCTTTGCGATTGGTTTGTCCGGACAATTCCTGCAACAACTTGGCGTTGTTTTCGCTGTCACTGGCTTTGGGGCCTGCGTAACGGGCGGAATGGATGCCGGGCCTGCCGCCAAGGCATTCAACTTCGAGCCCCGAATCGTCGGCCAGTGCCGGCAGCCCCAATATTTTGGCGATAAAGCTCGCTTTTTTGTAGGCATTTTCCTCGAATGTTGCGCCGTCTTCTGCAACCTCAGGCAGAGGGCCAAAGTCATTGAGGTCCTTTATCTCTATTGAAAAGTCGGCAAGAAATTCACGTATCTCAGCTGATTTACCACGATTTCGAGTTGCTACCACAAGTATCGGAGGTCCCATTGACTGCCGTTCCTTTCTTCAGAGTTTCGAGCGATCGATCACTCGCCCGGATTCTAACCAACCGAGTTCGGTTGTCCCTCTTTCAACGCTTCTTCAGCCTTTCCCTTTTTGCCGAAGATTGCCACGATCCACACGCTGATTTCGTAGAGCACCAAAAGCGGCAAGGCCATCAGCAATTGGGAAACAACATCCGGTGGTGTGAGCACCGCAGCAGAAATAAAAATGAGCAATATGGCATACTTGCGTTGCTTCCTCATGAACTGGGCATGCAATAGTCCTATTTTGGCAAGAAAAAAAGCGAAAACGGGCATTTCGAAGACCAGTCCAAAGGCGAGCAGCAGTCGCGTGGCAAATGAGGTGAACTCTCGGGTGCTGATCATGGGCGTGATGAAGTCGTTAGCAAAGGAAACGAAAAACTGAAACCCAAAGGGAAATACGATGAAATACCCAAACATTGCACCACCCACAAAAAACAGGGTGGAAAAAAACACAACGGGGACCAGATAGCGTCTTTCATTGTCATAAAGCCCGGGTGCGATGAAGCGCCACATTTGCAGGATGATCACGGGAGAGGCCAATCCGACGCCGGCGATAAAGGATACCTTGAGGTAAGTTACAAAAGCCTCATGGGGTGCGGTGTAGATGAGCTTCTGGCTTTCGCCTTCCGGGAGAACCTGCAGCAAGGGCCGCATCAGCCATTCGAAGATTCTCTCTTTGAAGAAGTAGCTGACGACAAAACCGACTGCGACTGCTATGGCTGATATGATGAGTCTCTTGCGCAATTCTTCCAGGTGCTGTGTGAAGGGCATCTTCTCTTCGGGCATGCGTCTCTTTCCTACTCTCTGTTTCTTCCCGCGGCTGTCGAGGTGGTCACTTCAAAGTCCTTCAGGTTCTACGCAATAGGTCACAACCCACGCGCCTGCTGGTGATGGACAAGCCGTGGGAATTCCTCGTGATCGCGCAGGATCATGGTACATCTGCAGACTTCTTGTTCCCGGAATCGTTCTGCTCGCTGCCAGCCTGGCTCGATGCAATCTGTTCAGAGCCTTCGGTTTGTACTTCACCTCCCGATGGTTCGGGCTGCGATGGGGTGTTCGCTTCCTTCAAATGCTGCCATGAATCGACTTGAGACTTGAGTTCGTGCTGCGCAGAACGGAATTCCTGTTTGATTTCTCGGACGGTATCGTCCTGATCAAAGGTTTCTTTGAGCTCGTGGGTCGCTTTACGAAATTCTGCATAACCGCGTCCCAAAGCGCGCGCCAAGTCGGGAAGTTTGCTTGGACCAACGACGATCAGCGCAATAGCCATGATCAAAAGCAGCTCCGGAAAACCGATACCAAACATGGAATGTTATACTCCTGATTGTGAGCCAATCCTGCATCTTAGAACCCTGCGATGCCCCTTGACTCTGGTCGTCGAATTGCCGTCTCTCCTAAAACTCTAACACAACATAGTTTGCCAGGAAAAGAGCATTAACAAAATCAACCCGCGGTGGATGACCCCGGTCATAAAATTGCCGAATTCAGGTTTCGATAAGTTCCTGCATGCCTGACCCGATTGATCTTTCCGTCAAGGCCGCTTCTCGTGTTGTGGTGCATTCTTTCCTCTGGTCGGTAGAGTTTCCGGGTCGTCCTTGGAAGACTTCCTGAATTCGCTGATCATCCTGCCAAGCCCTTCCCCAATTTGCGGCAACTTTTTGCCGCCATAGAAGAAGATGAACAGGACCAGAATAATGAGCAATTCCCATATGCCCAGCCCAAACATAACGCCCCCCTGCGGTCTCATTGAGTTGCATAGCTGTGCAAACCGCTCAATAAGAAATTCACTCCAAAATAGGTGAACAACACGCAAACGAAACCCACCAAGGATAGCCACGCCACCTTCCTGCCCCGCCAGCCCTGAACGCTGCGCGAATGCAGCAAGGCAGCATAAATCAGCCAGGTAATGAGCGACCATGTCTCCTTGGGGTCCCAGCTCCAGTAGCTTCCCCAGGCGGAGTTGGCCCAAACCGAACCGGTGATGATCCCCAGCGACAACCAGAGAAACCCAAACAGAATGAGCTGGTAGTTGAACTCATCCAATTGCCGTGACTCGGGGATGAGAGCCAGCATCCCTTTAGGATGGGGATTCGCGGGAGAGGCCTTGCGCGCGAGGTATAATACACTGACTCCGGCGGCGACTGCAAAGGCTGCATAACCAAGAAAACAGGCGACTACGTGCGCGATCAGCCAGTTGCTTTTGAGCGCCGGCACGAGGGGCTGGATCTTGGAGTCGATTTGCGTTGAAAAAGAAGCATAGGCCATCGCGAGAAATGAAAAGATGGACGGAAACACGCCCATGGCGTGCTGTTTGGTCTTGTATTCAAAGATCAGGTAGATGAGCATGATGGCCCAGGCGGCAAAAACCAACGATTCATATAGGTTAGACAGGGGTGCGTGGCCGTATCCCAGATCATAGGATTCTTTCCAGCGCAGCAGGATGCCGGCGGTCTGGATCAGCAGGGTGCCCAAGCCGGCGAATCCACCCGCTATCAACAGGGGTCTGTGGCGAAAAATGACCCCCGACAGATAAAAGATAGCGCACACCAGATAGGCAAAGGTTGTGATACTGAGCAGAAGGGAGCTGTTCATAGTCTTGACTGTCCTTAAATATCCTTTAAGTATCCTTGTTTCTTATGTCACTCTAGACTTGAGGTCGTTTTCCAGCCGTTCACGCAATTCATTGAACTCTCTTTCAAATGCAACGGGATTCTTGCTGGTCTTGCCCGCCATGAGAATCCGGGTGGAATTTTTTCCCGGATTGGCGGTGTCTGCCCAGACCCACAGCTTGCGGTGACTGGTGTAGAAGGTCATACCGATGCCCACCAGCATTGCCATAAATCCGGTGTATACCACCCATACCCCGGGATCTTTTTTGACCTGCAATCCAGTGTAGTAGCCATCCTCGGTTTTTAACACCTGGATCTGGTAATTTTGAATCTTGTTGCCGTGGAATTGCGGCAGGTTCACCAGGATCCAGGACCCTTTGGGCTGCTCACCCTCTCTGACCAGGGCGATGCCCACAGCAGGCCCGAATTGTCCCATATTTTTCTGGTAGTCCACCATCTGCACTCGATCCGTGGTGTCGGGAATTACCGCGGCTTCCCCAAACTGCAGCGTCAGGGTGGACGATTTGCCCGTGTCGGTGTTTCGGAACTCCACTTGGGCCCGTTTCAAAACAGCCCCATAGGAAGACTGGTAGAGAGTCACTCCAGCGTAGCTGAGTGGATCGTTCACTATGATTGACCGTGTGAGGGCATCCTTGCCGTCATCAACAATGGTCAAATCCGAGCGATATTCTTTGGGCGCCCCGGTATCGTAAAAAGAGACTTGAAAACTGTTGCAGCGCACCTCGAAAGGCAATGTGACCGTGTTGTTTCCCCGGTACAAGCGCACATCCCGGGATGCACCGCCTTCGACGATATTCATATACCCGCGGAATCCAAGGAGTGAGCCGATCAATGCTCCCACCAGGACCAGAAGCACGCTCAGATGCACCACATAGACCATCCAGCGGCTCCAGCGGCCCACCTCCACAATGCCGGCAAAGGCTTCCGAATGGTCTGATCTTCTGAGGGTGCCAAAATTATGAGAGATGATGGAGGTGACTTTTGCTTCCACCTGGTCACGCGGCAAAGGCGATCGAATCTCGCAGTGATAGGCGAATTTGGTGAGCTTATCAGGCGTGATACTTTCGTCGCGTTGGCTGAGTTGCCTGAGCGTTTTGGGCAGGCGCCGCAAGGTGCAGACGACCAGGTTTACAGTCAGCAAGACCAACAGAAGACGAAACCAGGTGGTGTGATAGAGATCGTTTAACCCAAGGGTATCGATGATCCGGGCAACGCCCGGGCTGTATCGCGTATGCAACTCGTGCTGAGTGGTTCCCTGAGGGAGCAGCGTTCCGACAAGGGAACAGGCTGCCAGAGTCAAAAAAATAAAAACGCTCAATTTCATGGATGCAAAAGACTGGTAGAGGTATTGACCAAGTCCGGATTTTTGCTGCATTGGTATCATGCCTTTCACTGGGTTGCCGAAAAAATTTCATGCTTTTATTAACCCTTTGCAGGGACTGCCGGCAAGGGAGAGAAAAGGGCTGCAAGAAATTGAAGCATTGATCTGTTATTTTGGATGGGGTGTGGATCATGTCATGGAAGCTTCTCGATCCTTTGCAGGTGTTCTATGAGTTGCCGGTCGGCTGTCGTGAAGTCGAACTTGTGGAGATCTTCGAGGGAGGCCCAACGGTAAGCTACGTGCTCCCTCAAGCAAAGCTTTCCTCTCGTGACGGTGCACCAGTAGGCAAAAAGATCAATGGTGAAATCCGAGTAGCTGTGGCGCAGATGTTGGAATAGGCTTCCGACAGTGACACCCCAGCAAAGTTCTTCTTTGATCTCCCTGACCAACGATTCCTTCAGCGTCTCACCTGACTCGACCTTGCCCCCGGGAAATTCCCACTGCAGGGCAAATTTTTTGCCTGGCGGACGTTGTCCCACAAAAAGACGATCGCCGGCCACTATGAGAGCGGCGGTAACCTGGAGATTGGGCAGGTGAAGACGCGCTGCCTGCATTGCCTTAGATCCTTTGGGATTGGTACTGTGCAATACTCTTTTCTTTTCCATAATACCCTTTTCATAGCTTGTTTCCATCTGGAAACTCCATTTTTCGGTGTTTCGTGCTGCCCCGAAATTCCACACCATGGGGGCGAATCATCCGAGGTTCTTTCTCGCAAACGCAGGACCAAGGTTCCATTGGATCAAAGCCGGCTTTCGACATGAGCACCACCTGATTCAGCAAAAACGTCGAAGCACGCAATTCCTGTTCATATCTGACTTAGCACCGCACACTGCTTATCTTTTGAGTCGCGGGGTTGTGAATGGGCAAGGGGGAGTTGCCTTGCCGTGGAATAAAGATCGAAAAGAAAGGATAGACAAAATGGTTAAGGAGTACGGTGTGATAGTCTTGGGAAGTGGCCCTGCCGGCTTGCAGGCGGCGGTTCACGCCGCTCGCACCAAGGTCGACGTGGCGGTGCTGGGGCGCGCCCAAAGGAGTTCATTGTATCAAGCCCACATAGAAAATTATTGTTGCTTGGACAACACTCTGAAGGGCGCTGAGATATTGGATCAGGGCAGACAGCAGGCAGCGAGATTCGGAGCCGAGTTCTATGAATCCGATGTGCTGCGCCTCGAACAGGGAGCGGACAACCGTTTTATTGTCACCATGGAATCGGGTGACACGCTTACGTCATGGTCTCTCGTTTTGGCCATGGGGGTGGCGCGCAATCGCCTCAATGTCCCGGGAGAAAAGGAACTGCTGGGGAAAGGGGTGAGCTATTGTGTGGATTGCGACGGCAATTTTTTCAGAGATCAGGAGGTCGTGGTGGTCGGCAATGAAAGCGCTGCATGTTCGGGTGCGTTGAGTATGCTTATGATTGCCGGCAGTGTACACCTGGTCTATGGGGATTTGGCGGTAGCGGATCATTTGCGCAATCAGGTTGAAGCAAGCGCTATCATCAAGCATCCAGGCCGCTCGGTAAAGTCCATAGTGGGGAGCCGGGAAGTGGAAGCGGTGGTGCTCGATAACGATCAGAGGATAGAGAGCTCCGGTGTCTTTATCGAGCTGGGGGCCAAGGGGGCTCTGGAGTTGGCAACTGCGCTGGGGGTCGGGTTGGATACGGAATCCATGCGCTATGTTGCCGCCAACAAAAAGCAGGAGACCAACGTCCCCGGCGTGTATGCGGCGGGTGATATCACAGGACCTCCATGGCAGATGGCCAAAGCGGTGGGTGAGGGTTGCGTGGCCGGGTTGGAGGCAGCCGCCTATGCCAGACGACAGAGTTCCAGCTGAACGCAGGAAAAGCCGAAAGACATCAAGTGGGATACATACGTTGAAATAGGGCTTGACATGCCGGCAAAAATGCATATGATCGCCTTTCCTCTGAGCGGATCCAGGGTTGTGCGCCAGTGGCTTTGTTGAAAATGCAAAGGCTGGTGAAAAAATGGTTGACAGCCCAAAAGTAAATCGCTATAAGGAAAAGCTCGCTGAGCGGAGAGGCAAAATCAAAGCCCGACCGGGTGCTCAGCGAGGAGTGCTGGAACGTACGGCCCGCTCGAAAAAAAAGTGAAGGCGGGTAAAAAAGTGGTTGACAAAGATTGGGCAGGTAGGATAAACAACCTTTCTTTGTCGATTGAGGCCGAAAGCAAACAGCC
>NZ_JAIBKA010000002.1 GCF_022603395.1 Desulfoferrobacter suflitae | reverse complement strand
AACCCAACTTAGTATATCCAGGCGGCCTTTTGTTGTCAACTTCTTTTTTTCTTGACTGTTTTTACCGCCGCCGAAAGTTCTGGGTATGTATCAAACCCCGTTGGAGCCGTCAAGCCTTAAATTCATTTAAATGGATTTTTTATGCGCTGCGAACGCAATGAATCTTCTTCTTTCCGGCTTTCAGCATGATGCCCTCTTCAGTCAGGTGGGCCGCTCCGACCGGTGCGTCGAATTGCCTCACCCGCTCATCGTTCACATACGCACCACCCTGCTGAATGAGCCGCCTGGCCGCGCTTCTGGAGCTACACAGCCCGACCTCAAAGAACAGCTGAAAAGCCGGTATGCCATCCCTCAGTCTCTCCCTACTCAGCAACGTAGTCGGCACAGCCTCGACTTTTTGCTCAATGGTCCGTGGGATCGTGCTCGAGGGAAGCAGATCTTGCGGCAGCAGCCTCTGCCCGAACACTCCCGTCGCCCCCTCGTAAGCAGCCCTGGCCTGCCGCACGCCATGCGTCAGCGCAGTCACTTCGTAGGCAAGAATTGTCTTGCAAGCATTGAGTTCCTGTCCCTCAAGGCCTTGCACTCTCTCCACCTCCTCCAGGGGGAGGAAGGTATAGAGCTTCAGAAAGCGCTCGACATCCCGATCATCCGTATTCACCCAGTATTGAAAAAAGTCGAACGGGGATGTCTTCTCGGAGCTTAACCAAATGGCACCAGAGGCGGTTTTTCCCATTTTAGCCCCGGACGCGGTCGTCGTCAGAGGAAACGTAATGCCGAAAGCGATGTCCTTTTTCTTGCGACGTATCAGGTCTATGCCTGCGACGATATTGCCCCACTGATCGTTGCCGCCCATCTGCACAAAGCAATCATAATGCTTGGCCAGGTAATAGAAATCATAAGCCTGGAGGAGCATGTAATTGAATTCTATAAAGTTGAGCCCGGTTTCAAGACGCAGCTTATAACTTTCCGCCGCCAGCATGCGATTCACACTGAAATGCTTACCGATATCCCTCAAAAACTCTATATATCCAAGGGATAGCAGCCACTCTGCATTATTCACCAGCAGTGCTCTTCCAGCGGAAAAATCCAGGAACTGCGAGAGCTGTTTTTTGAGGGCTGCCACATTGCCCTCAATTTGCTTGATATCGAGCAGCTTCCTCATCTCGGTTTTGCCACTGGGATCTCCGACCAAACCCGTACCTCCTCCGACCAGTACAATGGGGCGATGTCCATGGCGCTGCATGTGCACAAGGGCGAGTATCGGCACCAGACTTCCTATGTGGAGGCTGTCAGCGGTGGGGTCAAATCCAATATAGCATGTTCTCGGTTGCTCCAAGTGCTCTTTGATTGCTTCGGGATCCGTCGATTGGGCCACAAAGCCTCTCGAATCCAACACCTCATATACGTTAGCCAGTTCAGGCAAGACTCTCCTCCTTCCGTACCTTCAGCACCTGGACCAGATCCATCCCTATCTTGCGTATTCAACAGCTCTGGTCTCGCGGATAACCGTAACCTTTATTTGCCCGGGATAGCTCAACTCACTCTCTATCTTCTTGGCAATATCGCGACTCAAAAGGACAACCTCGGAGTCACTGACCATGTCACTTTCAACAATGATTCGCAGCTCTCTTCCAGCTTGGATGGCGTACGCTTTGTTGATGCCGGAGAAAGAAGAGGCAATCCTTTCCAGATCCTCAAGGCGCCGGACGTAAGTCTCCAGGAGCTCCTTGCGGGCGCCGGGCCTTGCACCCGAAAGGGCGTCAGCCGCCTGAACAAGAATTGCCAAGATGTCTTCTGCCGGCACATCTTCATGATGCGCAGCGATTGAATGCACAATCACATGGGACTCGCCGTACCTTTTGGCCAGGTCAGCTCCTATGATGGCATGCGGGCCTTCCATTTCGTGATCTATCGCCTTGCCTATGTCATGCAGCAGCCCTGCACGCTTGGCGTGTTTTTCATTAAGGCCCAATTCCGCGGCCATTATTCCGCAAAGAAACGCCACTTCCCGGGAATGCTGGAGAACATTTTGGGCATAGCTGGTGCGGTACTTCAGTTTCCCCAGAAGCTTTATGATCTCGGGATGAATTCCGTGGACCCCCACATCAAAAGCGGCTTGTTCGCCGGCTTCCCGGATTGAATTTTCCACTTCCAAATTGACCTTTTCAACGATTTCCTCAATCCGTGCCGGATGAATACGACCATCGGATATGAGTCGCTCCAAGGACACCCGCGCGACTTCACGCCGAATTGGATTGTACCCCGACAGAATCACCGCCTCCGGAGTATCGTCAATGATCAGATCGATGCCGGTCGACGCCTCTATTGCCCGAATGTTCCTACCTTCACGCCCAATAATCCTGCCCTTCATTTCCTCATTTGGCAGGTTCACCACTGAGACGGTTTTTTCAGCAACGTAATCCCCGGCATATCTTTGGATAGCCAACGCTATGATGTTCTTTGCCTTCTTATCCGATGTCTCACGCGCCTCCGTCTCAATCTTTTTGACCATCAGTGCAGCTTCATGCCGTGCTTCGTTTTCGACCATTCGAATGAGCATTTCCTTCGCCTCCTGTGAAGAAATTCCCGAGAGATTTTCCAAACGCCTCCTCTGCTCATCCATAATCGCATCGAGCTCTTTTTCCTTATCGCCAATCTCCTTTTCCTGCTGCAAAATGAGCTTCTCTCTTTTGCCGATGGTCGTCTCTCGCTTATCCAACGCTTCGGATTTCTTATCGAGGTTTTCTTCCTTCTGCAGCAGCCTCTTTTCCAGATTTTGAAATTCTTTTCTACTCTCTTTGCTTTCGCGCTCGAACTCGGCCTTCATCTGGAAAAGGGTATCCTTGGCTTGCAGGATTGCTTCCTTTTTGATGGTTTCGGCTTCTTTGCGCGCCTCGGCGATTACACTGGCGGCCTGCTCCCGTGTTTGTCTATTTCTTTTTTCCACCCAGTACTGCCGGCAGGCAATTCCCAGGCCAACCCCTCCCAATAAACCGACCAAAAAAACTACGGCACCAGAAACATAGCCCATCACCATCTATTCCTTTCTTTCAGAACACCATGCCGACTCGAACGATTTGTTCAAACGAGTTCAGCAAATCCGTCTGTCTTCTCTTCATGCACAGAAAAACCGACTGCCCACGATGACGGGAATCCCCAAAATGTGCGATCCCACCCCCGGTATTACCACTTTGATCCGGCTCGCAAGGCTGACACACAGACCTTCCCAGCTATCCCGCGGACTCAGCATCGAGCCGCAAGCCCCGAGCAGGTTTCCGGTATTGGCTTTTGATGGATGAAATTAGATGGCTTGACAATACGATAGGTGATTGAACTTCAAGGAAAAGCTCGCATGGAAGGTAAATGCATGGGCTAGACCAGTATTCGCTTTCAAAGCCCCCGCTTTGTGCCGTGTCGGTGGTCGGTCTTGAACCGAATAATAAAAAGTGGGTGCTCCGTTACGCCTTTAGGCAATTCATGATTCTGACTTGCACACCGGCGCAAGAGAGAGCTCCCCGTTTAGTTGCTGTTGGATCAGGCACTTTCCACCAATCACGAACACCGCAGGGGCGAAAACGGCACTTGACTAAGAACACCGGATAAACTGCCTTCTTAAAGAACTCTTTGCCCTTTTGATAGTAACAAAACCTTCAACAAGGGCAGGGATCAACTAGCATCAAATACATTATAAAGCCATACGCAATACTGACAACAGGAATTAACATTTTGTCTACGGAGGCCACGAAACGTAACAGTTTATCCAGAGTCCAACCCACGCCACAGTCATAGAGCACGACTATATCAGCTACACTGAGCTTTTCCGTGCGATATTTTCAAAGCCGCAACGGTTCTTTTGTTTGCCGGTTTTGCACCTTCTATAAGAGCCCGGCGCGCAGCTTGATCAACACTATTCAATCGACAAGCACCTAAAATCACATCAAAATCCACTAACGAGAGCATTTTACTCAGAAAAAATGACATAAGTCAAGGTGAATCTCTGAATCGTCCCATGCTACTCCACGGTAACACTTTTGGCCAGATTTCGCGGCTGATCCACATCAGTTCCGCGCAACGCAGCAATGTGATATGCGAGCAATTGCAGGGGTAACGTGAAAAGCAGGGGACTTAGCCACGGAGAAGCCTCGGGGAGGACCAGCTGATCGTCCTCCCCCCCGACTTTCGCGTCTGATTCCCTTTCGATCAAAGCAATTATCTGCCCGCCTCTAGCTCTCACCTCTTGCACGTTGCTCAGAATCTTCTCGTACAGCGCTCCGCGCTGCATCAACACAACAACAGGCATGTCCTCATCGATCAGCGCAATGGGGCCGTGCTTCATTTCCCCTGCGGCGTATCCCTCCGCATGAATATAGGAAATTTCCTTGAGTTTCAGTGCCCCCTCGAGAGCAATCGGATATAAAATGCCTCGCGCCAGGTACAGGAAGTCTTTTGCATGCATGTATTGCCGCGCCCAGTCTTCTACCTTAGCACACCCGCTCAGGACCGCTTCCATCTTGCCCGGTATTTCAAGAAGCTCCCGAATATGTATTGAAAGCTCCTCCTGCGGCATTCTTCCAAGGGAATACGCCAGCTGGAGACTCAGTAGGTACAAGGCAACCAATTGGGTAGTAAAAGCTTTGGTGGAGGCTACGCCGATCTCTGGGCCAGCGTGGGTGTAAATCACTCCTGAAGACATGCGCGCAAGTGTGCTGCCCACTACATTCACAATGGCTCGGCACAACGCTCCCTTGTCAAGCCCCTCCTGAAGCGCAGCCCTGGTGTCTGCCGTTTCACCTGACTGACTAATAACTATCAGCAACGTTCTGTCCGTCATCAAAGGTGCGCGATAGCGAAACTCCGACGCCAAATCCACTTCCACTGGTATCTTGCACATATTCTCGATCATGTATTTGGCCGTCAGGCCGGCATGATATGAGGTTCCACAAGCAATGAGAAACACCTTCTCAATATCGGCAATCTGTCCCTTGGACAACCGCAGGTCCGGCAGGCAAACCTGCACCTTGTCGAAGTCCAGGGCACTCCTGAAGGTATCGATAACCGCTCGCGGCTGCTCATAGATCTCCTTGAGCATAAAGTGCTTATAACCGGCCTTTTCGGCCATCACCGGATTCCAGTCGATCTGGTGTATGTTTGGTTCCCGCCGCCCTCTGTCCAGACTCTCAATGACAAATCCCTCTCTGGAAGCGCACACAATATCACCATCATCAAGGTAGACTACCTCCCGGGTGTAGGGCAAAATTGCGGGAACATCGGAAGCCAGAAAATATTCGCCTCTTCCCAACCCCAGAATCAACGGGCTCTCCTTGCGCGCAGCAATCAACTCATGGGGGCGTTTCTCGTTGAGAAAAACCACGGCATAACTCCCGCGCAACTGACGCAAAGTGTCCACAACGCATTGCAGGTAGTCTTTTCCCAGGTTCCACTCCCGCTCGACCAGCTTGACTATGACCTCCGTATCCGTCTCCGATGAAAACGCACAACCCTCCTGCTCCAAAGCACTCTTGAGGTCCGCATAGTTTTCGATAATCCCGTTATGAACCACCACAAAGGGCCCGGAACGATGCGGATGAGCGTTGTCGTCCGAGGGCTTGCCATGGGTAGCCCAACGGGTGTGGGCGATGCCCGTGGCGCCGGCCAGAGGATGCCTCTGCAAGCGCTCTTCAAGCGCAGCAATCTTGCCCTGACAGCGCACCACCTGAAGTTCTTGCTGCTCACCCACAACGGCAATCCCGGCACTGTCATACCCACGGTACTCAAGTCTTTTGAGCCCCTCGAGCAGAATGCTTACACCGTCTCTTGCCCCCACAAACCCAACAATGCCGCACATTCTTCCACTCCTTTACAGCTGCGCTCCACCCGGTCAAAAAGCGATACAATAGTGCCACTCCGTACCAGTCACCATAGCACTGCCAATCCGGCACAATAAAAAAACCCTTCCATCCGGAAGGGTTTTTTTATCTCATGTCGGCTGAATCAAGTCAAAGCTTAGCGTCGTTCGGCCACCCTCAGCCGTGCCAAAGCCCTCTGCAACGCCGCCTGAGCGCGCACAAACTCCAACCGGTCCTTTGCTTCGGCCAACCTGCGCTCTGCCCTTTCTCTTGCGGCCTTAGCCCGAATGACATCGATTTCGGTAGCTTCTTCCGCAGCAGTCGCAAGAATCGTCACCCGATCGGGCAAGACTTCAGCATAGCCCCCCATGATGGAAACATAACGCGCGGCACCGCCAACCCGAAAGCGCAGCTCTCCTACTTTGATTTTTGTGAGAAACGGGATGTGATTCGGCAACACGCCAAATTCCCCCTCTTCTCCGGGAGCGACAACAATATCAACCTGTTCGCTCAAAACCTTCTTTTCAGGTGTAACCACTTCTAGTAAGATTTTCTCCGCCATATGCTCACCATTCTCTATTCGCCAGACATTTGCTTGGCCTTCTCAACTGCTTCCTCTATCCCGCCAACCATGTAAAAGGCTTGCTCGGGGATCTCGTCGTGTTTGCCCTCGCAAATTTCTTTGAAACCCCTGATGGTGTCTTCCATCTTGACGTATTTGCCAGCAACACCGGTAAACGTCTCCGCCACATGGAAGGGCTGCGACAGAAAACGCTGTATCTTGCGAGCCCGGGCAACGGTCAGTTTATCTTCATCGGACAGTTCATCCATTCCAAGGATGGCAATGATGTCCTGCAGATCCTTATACTTTTGCAGTATCTGTTGAACTTCCCGAGCGGTACCATAGTGCTCTTCCCCGAGCACATTGGGGTCGAGGATGCGGGACGTCGAGTCCAGCGGGTCAACCGCAGGATAAATTCCTAATTCGGCGATTTGCCGTGACAAAACCACGGTACCGTCAAGGTGAGCAAAAGTCGTCGCAGGGGCGGGGTCGGTCAAGTCATCCGCGGGAACGTAGACACACTGGACCGACGTGATCGATCCTTTGGTCGTCGATGTGATGCGCTCCTGCAACTCACCAAGGTCCGTACCGAGGGTAGGTTGATATCCGACCGCCGAAGGCATACGTCCAAGCAACGCAGACACCTCTGCACCGGCCTGAGTGAAGCGGAAAATATTATCAATGAACAGCAGAACGTCCTGCCCTTCAACATCACGGAAATATTCGGCCACGGTGAGAGCCGACAGGGCCACTCTGGCCCGCGCTCCCGGCGGCTCGGTCATCTGTCCGTAAACCAGACCGGCACGCGGAAGAACACCGGAATCCTTCATTTCATGATACAGATCGTTCCCTTCACGAGTCCTCTCACCAACGCCGGCAAACACTGATATACCACCGTGCTCCATAGCGATATTGTGAATCATCTCCATCATAACGACCGTCTTGCCAACGCCGGCACCGCCAAACATGCCCATTTTGCCGCCGCGCGGAAACGGTACCAGCAGGTCTATAACCTTGACTCCGGTCTCCAGTACATTGACCGACGTATCCTGCTCCGTAAACGCGGGAGCACCACGGTGGATAGGCATGTAGGTTTCAGCGTCGACTGGTCCCAAACCATCCACGGTTCTACCCACAACGTTCAAGACGCGCCCCAAAACGGGCTTGCCGACGGGCATCTGAATGGGCTTCCCGGTATCCTTGACCAGCATTCCACGAACCAAGCCATCGGTCAGATCCATTCCGATAGTGCGGACAACATTGTCGCCTAAATGCTGAGCGACCTCGAGCACCAAATTGTCCTCCGCATCGCTCAAACCGGGGTTGCTCACCAGGAGGGCCGTCAACAAGGCGGGAAGCTTCCCTTCCTCAAACTCGACGTCCACAACGTTACCGATTACCTGTACGATTTTCCCCATATTCATGGGCTAATTACCTCCTTGAGAAACTCGGGTGGCACCTACTTTTTGAGTGCCTCGGCACCACCAACAATGTCCATGAGCTCTTTCGTAATTCCTGCCTGCCGCGCCTTGTTGTATGTCAAGGTCAAATCCTTAACCAGTTCCTTGCAGTTGTTTGTAGCGTTCTCCATTGCGGCCATACGGGCAGCGTGCTCACTAACCGCCGTCTGGTAGAGCGCTTCAAGAATCTGGATGTAAACATAGTTGGGAAGCAGGTCGGTCAACAACGCCTCATGCGAGGGTTCAAACAGATATTCAACCGCCTCCTCCGGACCCTCCTCAATCTGGCTGGATTCAACCGGCAATAGTTTGATCAAGGTCGGCTGCTGTCTGACCATGCTCACGAAATGACTATAGATGACATAAACCTCATCGCAGTCACGATTTTCGAAAAGTCCTATCAGCTCCTGCCCAAGACTGAAGGCATCGTCGTAGCTGGGCTTATTCAACAGTCCGGTGAGCCGACTGCGCACTGCGTATTTGCGCCGTCTGAAATAATCGGCTCCTTTTCTCCCGCCAGCGGTCAAGGAGACTTCGAGCCCCTCAGCGAGCTTCTCCTGAATAAACCTTTCTGCCTTGACAATCAGGCCGTTGTTAAAGCTGCCGCAAAGACCTCTATCCGCCGTCACAAGGACCAGCTCGATCTTCTTGACTTCCTCGCGCGCATTCAGCAGTTCGTAGGAAGCACGTTCTTCAACACCGCCTGCGACGCGTTGAATCACTTCCCGGAACTTGCCCGCATATGGATTAAACTTCTCCATATTCTGCTGGGCTCCACGCAATTTTGCTGCGGCCACCATATTCATGGCCTTGGTGATTTGTGAGGTCTTCTTGACGGCGTCGATCTTTCGCTTGATATCTCTTAAGGTTGCCATAATGCAATCTCTCTTTCCCTATGAGTCACTTTTTGACGCCTAACCCGCAAACACCTCGGCAAACTCTTGGAGTGCCTTCTTCATCTTTTCATCAAGGCTGTCGCCAATGACTTTTTCTTCCTTGAGCTCAGTAAGAATCTCGGGATACTTGCGCTCGATAAACGCCAGCATCTGGGTTTCGTATTCACCGACCCGTTCAACCGGCACCGAGTCAATGAATCCTCTGGTCGCGGCGTACAGGGACATGACCTCGTTTTCGGCCGACATCGGCTGGTATTGGGGCTGTTTCAGCAGCTCTACCAGGCGCATACCACGATTCAACTGGGCTTGAGTGGACTTGTCCAGGTCACTGCCGAATTTGGCAAATGCTTCCAGCTCCCGATACTGGGCAAGATCCAGACGCAATCGGCCGGCAACCTGCTTCATGGCCTTGGTCTGAGCGGCACCACCCACGCGCGAAACGGATAAGCCGACGTTAATGGCGGGGCGTACGCCTGCGAAGAACAAACTGGGCTCGAGGTAGATCTGACCGTCGGTGATCGAAATAACGTTGGTGGGAATGTAAGCTGACACATCGCCGGCTTGTGTTTCAATGATGGGGAGAGCCGTCAGAGAACCGGCGCCCAACTCGTCGTTGAGCTTGGCGGAACGTTCCAGAAGCCGCGAATGGTTGTAAAAGATGTCACCAGGATAAGCTTCGCGAGCCGGAGGCCGGCGCAGCAGCAGTGACACCTGGCGGTAGGCAACCGCTTGCTTAGAAAGGTCATCGTAGATGATCAACGCGTGCTTGCCGCGGTCACGGTAATATTCGCCCATTGCGGTACCGGCATAAGGGGCGATGTATTGCAGAGGTGCGGGGTCGCTGGCACACGCCGCAACGACAATGGTGTATTCCATTGCACCATGTTTTCGCAGGGTCTCAACGACCTGCGCTACAGTGGACTTCTTTTGCCCAACCGCGACATAGATGCAGATAATGCCGCTATCCTTCTGATTGATGATCGCGTCAACGCCGATAGCAGTCTTCCCAATTTGGCGGTCACCAATGATCAGCTCGCGCTGTCCGCGGCCGATGGGGGTCATGGCATCGATTGCCTTCAGGCCCGTATACATGGGCTCGTTAACCGATTGCCGCGCAATTACGCCGGGCGCGATCACTTCAAGACGAGAGGTCTCTTTGGCTTGAATAGGCTCTTTGCCATCGAGCGGGTTGCCAACGGGGTCCACTACGCGGCCCAGCACTTCGTCACCCACCGGTACCTCTGCAATGCGGCCGGTGCGTCTGACTTCGCCGCCTTCCTTGATGTGGACATCCTCACCCATGATGGCAACACCCACATTGTCCTCTTCCAGGTTCAGGGCCAGCCCGTAGATGATTCCATGCTCGGTAGGGAACTCCAGCAATTCCATCGACATGCATTTTTCCACGCCATAAACGCGAGCAATACCGTCACCAACAGAAAGCACGCGCCCGGTTTCGCTGAGCTCAACCTTCTTCTCGTAATCCTTGATCTGCTCTTTAATGATTTGACTGATTTCTTCTGCTCTGATTTCCATTAACCTAACTCACCCCTTTTCAAAGATTCCTTGATGTTTGATAACTGTCTCCGCACGCTCCCATCTAAGACTAAATCGCCAATCTGTGCGAGCACGCCGCCGATCAATTCGGGGTCCTGCTCGAACTCGACGGCGATCTTTTTTCCTGTCATGCTTTCAAGACTGGACGCAATTTCCTGAATTGCATGGTCGTCCAGAGGTGTTGCGGCCTTGATCTTTGCGCGAGCTATGTTGGCGTGTTCATCTATGAGCTTGTGATAATATTCGCTTATGTCGCTCAAGTGCTGGACGCGCTTCTTCTCCACCAGCAGATTGATAAAGCTGCGCATGACCTGAGCCATTTGAGCCTTATCTGCTACCGTGTGAAAAATACTCTTCCTGACAGCCTCCGGATACAAAGGGTTTTGAACGGCATCCGCCAGCTCTGGAAGCTCCCCCAAAAGCCGCACAAGATCATTCAGCTCTCGCCCATACTGTTCGACCTGCCCATCCTCCAGCGCCAGATTGAACAGAGCTTTGGCATAACGTTTGGCTATTACTAAGTTTCTCACTTCGCCTCCACCACCTTTGTCATGAAGTCCCGGACTAAACGCTCTTGATCGTCAGACTGCATATTCTTGCGCAATATCTCTTCCGCTGCAGTCACAGAGAGCTCGCCAACCTCTTTCTGCAGACTGTCCTTGGCAGCCTTTATTTCCTGCTGGATTGACAGATCTGCTTGCTCCTTGATATAGGCGGCTTGCCGTTCGGCCGCCTCCAATATCTTTGCTCGTTCCATCTCGCCTTCTTGAACATATTCGGAAACAATCTTCTGGGTTTCCTCCTCCAAGGCGGCCAACTTGGCTTTATATTCAGCACACTTCTGCTCGGCCTCCTGCTTTTTCAGCTCTAAGTCCGCCAGCATCTTCTGGATATCTTCACGCCTTGAAGCAAAGTATTTCGCCATTGGCTTCTTCAGTAGCTTGATCAGGATCGCGGCCATGATCGCAAAATTCATCACGCGGAAAAGAAAATCTTTCCAATTCAGTTCGTGACCGTGACCTCCCGCCTCAGCCGCAAGCGCTAACCCCTGCAGACCGAGGAGCAACCCGGCAATGAGCACAGTAGACAAATAGCCCCTCTTCATTTTGCTCACCCTTACGTCCTCTTTGTCCATCAAATACTCCTTCCCAAGATCTTCTGGGCCAAATCCATCGCAAAGGCCTGGACTTGCGACCTCAATTGTTCCCGTGCAGCACCTATCTCCGCTTGAACTTTGCTGCGCATTTCCTGCACTTTTTCACCAGCCTGCTCCCCAGCCTTCTGCAACAGATCCTTTTCATACTGGTAAGCAGCATCCTTCAGATCCTGAACTTTTCTTCGTCCGAGATCGCGGGCCGCCTGAATTCGGTCCTCGAACTCCTGGCCGGCAGCCACGGCTTCCGCGTCCGCTTGGGAAATTTGTTGTTCCTGTTCGCTGATGTGCTCGTTTCTCTGAGCAACGAGCCGACGAATCGGGCGATACAAAATAATGTTCATGGCAAAAAGTAGGATGAAAAAATTCACCATCTGGACGAAAAGCGTAGCATCAATGTTGATCATTTTACTCTTCCTCGCTCCCAAATCGTTCTACTAAGGCGGTAAGATAACAGCCCGGGCCCAGGTATTGATTTGCCGCCCTCCCACAGCCGTTGGACTCCCCGTTCAGCAGGGTCGCCGCGGTGACGGCAATAAAGACGTTTAGCATCGACCTCTTAGCACAAGTTGAATGGGTTCGCAAGGGAAAAGTAAAAAAAATCACAAATTGAAATGGCGCGCCGAAGCACCCCGCAAATCATTGAGATTGGAACACATAGCGCCGCATGCTCACGTTTTCTATGATCCCGATAGCGAAGCATAAGGTTACCAGCGACGAACCGCCATAGCTCACAAAGGGGAGGGGGATGCCCACGACGGGAAGCACTCCTATCACCATACCGATATTGATCAACACCTGCCACATGATGAGCGCGGTCATACCCACCACCAGCAAGGAGCCGAATCGGTCTTTGGACCTGCGCGCTACCCGCAGGGCCAGGAACACCAGCAGGGCAAACAATAGCAGCAGTACAAAGCACCCAGCGAAACCCCATTCTTCAGCCCACACGGAAAAAATGAAGTCGGTGTGCTTTTCGGGCAAGAAATGCAGTTTGTTCTGGGTTCCGTTGAGGAAGCCTTTACCCCAGGTCATTCCAGATCCTATGGCAATCTTTGATTGCCGGATGTGATATCCGGCTCCAAGAGGATCCAGATCCGGGCGGAGCAGGATGAGAATTCGCGTCTTCTGATAAGGCTTCAGAACATGATGCCAGATGGGCCAGATGAGCGGCACGAAGCCCAGGGCACTGATCAATATGTAGCGCCAGCGAATTCCCATGAAAAAGATCAGAGTGGCGGATATGGTGATCACACAGATGGCAGTCCCCAAATCGGGCTCAAGCAGGATCAAGACGATAGGAGCACCCGTCAAAAGGGCAGGAATAATCAGCTTACCAAAGCTGGGAAATGGCGCTATGTCCTGCGAGGAAAAATAGCTCGCCAACTGAATCACGATGACCCCTTTCATGAATTCAGAGGGCTGCAGTTGAAAACCCCCGAAATCAAGCCATCGCTTTGATCCATTGACCTCTTTGCCAACCAACAACACGGCAACCAACAACAGCAAAGCCAATAGATATATCCATATGCTGAGCGACTTGAGGCGGTCGTAGTCAATCAACAAAGTGCCAAATAAGACGGTCAGTCCCAGTGAAATCCATACGATTTGTTTTATGAAGAGGTTATGTGTCGGATTTGCCTGAATCTGTGGATAAAGAGCGCTGTATAGACTCAGCAGGCCTATCGACAAGATGCTCAGCAGAGTCCAGATGATCCACCAGTCGAAGTTCTCAACTAACCGCCTGTCCATCATAGAGGCATTTCCTCACATTGCCAGGTCAACAAACGCTGCTTGGCCGACACACATCCATTGGAACTAGGGCCCTGGCTGCTCCATCTTCTTCCCGAGGTAGGCAAGAATCACCTGCTGCACCAAAGGTGCGGCAACGGATGATCCATGTCCACCATGTTCAACCAAAGCGCTCACCACGATCTGCGGGTTGTCGGCGGGTGCATAACCCACGAACCAGGCATGATCCTGCTCTTTTTCTTTGGCATTTTTGGCAGCCAGTTTTCGGTTGACTCCATCGGCCAAACGAACCACCTGGGCGGTACCGGTTTTTCCGGCTATCAGAATGGCAGGCGCCTTGATGCCATGGGCCGTTCCCCTGCCTTCCTCGACAACCCCCAGAAGAGCTTTCTGCACGGTTTCAAAATGCCTTCCCTCGATCTGTATGGTAGTTTTCAAATTGCTCTTTATCTCATCGACTTCTTCCAGATTGCTGCCCTCGATCCTGCGCACCACATAAGGCTGCCACAGTTTCCCGCCGTTGGCGATGGCTGCATAGGCCAAAGCCATTTGCAGAGGTGTTGTCAGGTCGAAGCCTTGACCAATGGCAATAGATAAGGTTTCACCCTTTTGCCAGGGAACGCCGATGGCCTGCTTTTTCCACCAGGAAGTCGGGATTAACCCGGCATTTTCCCCCGGCAGTCCTATTTCCGTTTTCTGGCCCAAACCAAATAGGCGGGCATATTGGGCAATCTTGTCCACACCCAAACGCAGTCCCGTCTGGTAAAAATAGGTGTCACATGATTGCACAATGGCGTTATGCATGTTCATGGAGCCATGCCCCCGATCCCTCCAACAACGATATTTGCGATTAACAAAATAATAGTAGCCGGGGCAGTAGACAGCAGATCCGGGGCTCATGATTCCTTCCTGCAAGGCAGCCAGTGCGACGATAGGCTTGTAGGTCGAACCAGGGGGGTAGGCTGCCCCAAATGCTCTGTTAAGCAGCGGATGGTCAGGATCACGACTCAACTTTCGCCATTCTTCCGATGTCAATCCCCTCACGAATTGTTCCTGGTCGAAACTGGGCTTGCTTGCCAGCGCCAAAACTGCCCCGTTTCTCGGATCGAGCGCCACAATGGAACCAACTTTGTCCTGGAGGCAGGCTTCAGCCGTTTTTTGCAGCTCGACATCCACCGTCAGCCACAGATTTCTGCCGGGAATAGGCAGGGCTTCATCCAGCAGTCGCATTCTCCTGCCGACTGCATCGACCTCAACCTGTCGCCCCCCTCTCTTACCGTGCAGGTATTTCTCGAAGGCCTTCTCGATTCCGAATTTGCCGACATTTTCTCCGGCATAGTAGTCTTGATATGCTTCGCTGTTCAATTCGCTTTCGGTTATTTCGCTCAAATACCCAATCAGGTGGGCTGCCGTTCCATTCCACTTATATTCCCTCTTGGGCTCCAGTTGCACCATCACTCCCGGCAACCTGATCCGTTGCGCTTCAATCTTTGCCAGGCAATCTCGATCCACATCCGCCAGGAGCCGAATTGGAACAAATTTGGGGATATTCTTGCTCGCCTCAAGGACACCCAAAAAATCCTCAGGATTCTTGCCGCAGAATTGGGCGACATCCTGTATGATTCGATTTATGTCTGCAACATCTTCTCTCACTAATAAAAGGTGGTAGGCCGGGCGATTCTCAACCAAAGGGGTGCCGTTTCGATCAAAAATGATGCCTCTAGGTGCGGAAATGTCTTCCAGCCTGATGCGGTTGTTTTCTGACTGATAGCGATATCTGGCCCCCTGCAGAACCTGCAGGTGCCAAACCCGCAATGTATAGACCAGCAAGACCAGAAGCATGACTCCAATGAGTAACAGGTACTGCTTCTGGAAGATGGCGGTTTCGGTCGCCTCCCAGTTGACCAGGTGCAGGTTCTCATTTTCATTGCTTTTCGCATCATTTGCGTTGGGAACAAACACTATTCTGTTCGTTTTTAGAGATTTCACGGCCGAATCCTGAAGAGTATTGCTGCTTCGCTTATACGACGGACCTGCGGCCATCGCTGACGGGGTATATGATAAACGGAGAGAGCAGCATGATAAAAAGGCTTCGTACTAACAAATCCTGCCAAATTGCGGATACTCCTATGAGGCTGTGCGGTTCAATCAATAAAAACAGCCCCAAAACAAGAGACTGCCCGGTTGCACAAATCCCCACAAGCAGCATCTGATACAAAGGATTTTGCAGTTCAAATTTTTCTGACGCAGCATAGACCAAACAAACCGCCACCACGTAAGATCCCACATGAAATCCCCAGAATTTTCCGGCAAAGTTGTCCACCACAAACCCCCAGAGGAAAGCCCAGGCAAGACTTGCGAGGGGCGGCCAGATTGTGGCAATACCAAACATCAAAGGCAGGAATAAGTCCGCTCGCATGGCAGGATAAGACATTTGCGAAATCCACAGAGATTGGAGAAACAAGAGGAAGAGAGTGTAAGCAAATACCAGCAGGAATTGCTGCATCTTCGATTTGTTGTTGAGGGATCGCAAAGTCATTTCCCCTTATTCCGTCGATGTAAAATCGTTTGGAACCGGGGTTTCACGTTTTATGATCAGCACCTCTTCAAGGGCGGCGAGTCGTACCAAGGGTTTGACCTCGATTTTCTGAAAGAGGTCCACGGGATCCTTGAAGATACCCTGGACAGTGCCCAACCTGAGACCTTTGCCGAAAATTCCATCCTTGCCCGAGGTGATGATCAGGTCCCCAACCTGCACATCCAGATTGCCGCGAACGTATTTCAGGATACAACCGGTTGCATCCTTTCCGCTCAAAATGCCGCGCACCCGATTGCGCTGAATTATGGCATCAACGGAACTACCAGGATCGGTAATGAGCAACACCCGCGAGTAGCGATCCGACACATCGAGAATACGTCCAACTACGCCTTCGTCATTAACCACAGCCATGTCCGGCCCAATTCCGTCCTTAAAACCCTTATCCACAATCAACGTCTGAAACCAGCCGGTCAAATCGTGCAGGACAACCTGAGCCGGAATCGCCTCCGCCCTAATGGTGTTTTTAAAATCGAGCAAACGCCGCAGGCGCAGATTTTCAATATACGCTTCCTTGTAGTCGGTAACCGTCCTCTGCGATTCATTGACCTGGTCCCGCAAAATCTGGTTTTCATGCCGCAGATTCTTTAGCCAGACATATTCTTTTACCACGTTTTCCACGGAGGAAGTGACGTATCCCAGCGCTTCGACCGCTGGACTGAGTGATTCTATGACAACACGCTGAAAAACATCCATTTGAACAGGGGGCCTGAAATTGAGCGAAAAGATATAAAGGAACAGACTGAACAGGACCAAAAGGAACAAAGCACCCCGTAATTTGCGCAGCCACTCCATCATAGCCTCGAGTTCCCCCGGCTGATGCGAACCTTAAATAATACATCCTTTAATTTTGACTCATCCATAGGGTCAATTCACATCGTAGCTTAAAGGAGATTACGGCCCAGAATTTCAGTTCGGCAATAGAACAACGCCGCCCGGACAAAGGGCGAAACCGGCAAGAGCGAGCCGCTGGTACTGTGCGCCCACTTCATCGTGTGGATCGCATCACCGTGTCTATTTCGCTCGCGACATTCTCACTAAATAAATTCGATCCATAAAAAGAGCGTGGACCACCCAGGTTAGCTCAATACATCCTTTAAAATCTCAATTTCCTCCAAAGCCTTGCCGGAACCGAGCACCACCGTCGAAAGAGGATCTTCTGTCAGTGTGATGGGCAAACCCGTCTCCAGACGCAGCAGATGATCCAGCCGTTTGAGTAATGCTCCTCCGCCGGTGAGCACAATACCCCGGTCGACTATGTCGGCGGCAAGCTCAGGCGGGGTCTGCTCCAATGCAATTTTTATGGTCTCCACGATGGTATCGATCTGCTCCTGAATCGACTCGCGCACCTCATCAGAATTGATTTCCACTGTCTTGGGGATTCCACTCACCAGATCTCGGCCTTTGATCATCATTTGATCAACTTCTTCGGACGGATAAGCATTGCCCAGAGTCGTTTTGATCAGCTCCGCTGTGCGCTCCCCGATCAATAAATTATATTTTCTTTTAATGTGTTGCAGGACCGCCAAATCCATCTTGTCTCCACCCACGCGAACCGAGCGACTGTACACGATCCCGGCAAGTGATATGACAGCTACTTCGGTTGTCCCGCCACCGATATCTACAATCATGTTACAAACCGGCTCGGTGATTGGTAATCCAGCTCCGATGGCTGCCGCCATGGGCTCTTCTATGAGATACACTTCTCTCGCCCCTGCGGACTCGGCCGATTCCCGGACGGCCCTCTTCTCCACCTGGGTAACCCCCGACGGGACACACACGATGATTCGCGGCCGGACCAAGCCTCGACGATTGTGCACTTTTCTAATGAAATAGCGAATCATCGCTTCAGCCACTTCAAAGTCGGCAATTACGCCGTCTTTCATCGGACGAATGGCAACAATGTGACCCGGGGTTCTACCCAACATCATCTTAGCATCTTTTCCAACCGCGACCACGCGATTGGAGCCTCGCCCGTCTTTTCGAACAGCCACAACCGAGGGCTCGCAAAGCACGATGCCTTTGCTCTTGACATAAACGAGGGTGTTGGCTGTTCCAAGATCAATGGCCAAGTCGTTGGAAAACCAGCCCAGTATACGATTAAATACCATCGGGCAATTTTTCTCCTTTCAGCAGATTCTTAAAGGATTACTTACATAGCACGGAGACTCTGCATCTTCAATGATTAAGTCGCCCGGGATCGAGACCGTTCAGTTTTTATCGAGGGGCATCACATGTGCCGGGAGGCCCGCCGACAAATTTATCAACGAGCACAGCAGTCGCACCCTGGCATGATTCAGTTCAATCCCATGGGAATCACCTCTTGTAAATGATGCAAAACATTTCTGCAGGGAGAGGAGTATGCGAAGTAAATGAGATATGGCCGCATGGATAAACATGGCCGTCAATTGGGTCAAATGATAGCAGGCCAAGTTGGCAAAATCGCAAAATCGAATCGCAACATATGCTTGACACTGTGTGGTCGGATCGATTATCAAAGATGGTTTGTGTTTGCATTTACTATAATGATCGAATAAAGTTCGTGCTTTTCGGTCAGACTTACCATTTTGACGAGGTGAAGAAAATGAAAAGGACTTTTCAGCCGAGTAATCGCAAAAGAAAGCGCACCCACGGATTTTTGGTCCGTATGTCAACCCGGGCGGGCAGAGCGGTCATCAGCAAACGCAGATCCAAAGGCCGCAAGCGTCTTGCCGTCTGATTCGTGCCTCATTGCGCACCAGGTGCTTGCCAGAAAAACATTTGAGGCGACAGCGGAAGGACCATTGAAAGGTGCATACCGGTTTCGACCCCGCGAGCGGCTGCTGACATCCAGGCAATACCATCATGTGAAGAAACAAGGGCGACATGTGAGAACCGCCCACTTTGGAGTCAATTACGTCTATAATCGCCTGCCTTTCCATCGGCTGGGGCTGGTGGTTCAAAAACGGTTTTGGAACGCTGTGCAGAGAAACCGGATGAAGAGACGTCTGCGCGAGTGGTTTCGACTCCACAAGGAACACATCTCCCTTCCAGGAAAAGACATTGTGATCGTAGCCAGGCCAGGAGCTGAACGGTTGAGCGGGCAGGATATATCTGGGGAACTGGGAAAAGTATTGTACCGTGGGGATGACTCCCAGCGATGATGAGATCTATTCTGCTATCACTCATCCGCTTCTATCAGTTTGCTATTTCTCCGCTATTGGGGCCTCATTGCCGTTTCCTTCCCACTTGCTCTCAATATACCTATGAGGCAATCCAGTTGCACGGCCCCATTAAAGGATTGCTCATGGGTGCATGGCGACTGGCACGATGCCATCCTCTCGGATCCGGCGGATACGATCCCGTAGTGAAACCGAACGAACAAAAGATTTTGGGATAATACGGAGTACACCTGTATGGAAAAAAGGGCTTTGGTAGCTTTTGTTTTGTCACTTGCGGTGCTGCTTTTTTGGGAGCTATATTTTGGAGGTCTTTACCGAACGCCTCCCAGCCAACCCAAAGAAGAAATGCAAACCGTTCCCTCCACAACCGCGCCGGCCCAAACTGCAACATCGCCCCAGGTGCTGCCGGAATCACTTCCCACAGACCGTCTGGCGCTGTCGAATCAAAGTTTGCAGAACTGGCGGATCGATACCAACTTGTATGAAATGAAACTGGTAGCACCGGGTGCCCGCCTCGCCTCTTTTCAGCTGCGAGATTACCGTCAGGCAGTGACTCCGGCTTCCCCCCCAATGGACATGGTGACCACCCAGACGTCGGGTTATCTGCCCTTTGCCGTCGACCTGGTCCATCACTCCAACCTGGAATTGGCTACCCGCCCTTACGCAAGTAATGCTCCGGAGCGGATCCCGTTTTCCGCTTCCGCTCAGTCGCAGCAACCCATATCTTTTTCCGCCATCGCTCCGGGGCAAGTCAAATTGACAAAGACTCTCAACCCGATCCCCGGAACTTACGTGGTCGATGCATCAATTCGAATCGAGAACTTGTCGTCGGAGAGACTGGAGGACCAGCTCGGGATCAGCTTCTATTTCGAACCGTATGAAAAGGCCAGTGAAACCGCCTACAATCAATCTCAGCTTACACTCTTCAAGGATGGGTCGCTGCAATACCACCCGGCAAAAGACCTCAGTAAAGAAGAATTTCTGTTCGTCCCACCCATGGACTGGATCGGCTATGAAAACAGTTACTTCATACAAGCCATCATTCCCATGGAAAAGGACGGATATCAGTTAGTTCCCCGCGTTCTTGATGAAAACAGAGGCCTGGTTCAACTGGTTTATCTGACCAATCCGTTCCAGTTGGAGGCGGGTGAAGCAAAAACTTACCAGTTGCGGCTTTATTTGGGACCAAAGGAAGAGGGCAATTTAGCAAAAGCGGGCAACAACCTTTCGCGAGCTCTGGATTTCGGCTGGTTTACTTTTCTTGCCAAGCCCCTGCTGGTGGTTTTGCGCTGGTTCTACAAATACACCCACAACTATGGGATCGCGATCATTCTGCTGACGGTTGTCATCAAAATCATCTTCTGGCCGCTGACTCAGAAAAGTTACAAGTCCATGCAGGTCATGAAGAAAATCCAACCAAAGATCGCTCAAGTGCGGGAAAAGTATAAAAATGACCGGGAAAAGCTCAATCAGGAACTGATGATGCTCTACCGCACCTATAAAGTAAACCCGCTCGGCGGCTGTCTACCTATGGTGCTGCAGATCCCGGTTTTCTTTGCTTTGTACCGGATGCTCTACGGCGCCATCGAATTGCGACATAAACCCTTTATGTTGTGGATCAACGACCTTACCGCTCCAGATCGCCTTCACATAGGAATTGACATCCCGTACCTGGGGGGAATACCGGTACTTACGCTTCTCATGGGGGCATCCATGTTCATTCAGCAGAAGATGACCCCTACCGGCGGCGACCCCCGGCAAGAAAAAATGATGTTGCTTATGCCGGTTATTTTTACCGTTTTCTTTATAAACTTTCCTTCGGGTCTTGTGTTATATTGGTTGGTGAACAATGTGTTGTCCATCGTGCAGCAGTACTGGATCAATCGTAGTGCATAGGTCGCATCTCCCCCACCCAATGCGCCACAAGCTGCTCAGTTCGGAAAGTTAACGGAGGAGAGCATGTCAACTCTGGAAATTGAAGAAAAATCAGTCGAGGACGCCATCTCTTTGGCCTGTGAAAAACTAAAGCTACCCCCGGAAAAGCTGGAGATAGAAGTCCTATCCAAGGGTTCTTCAGGCATTTTTGGAATAGTCGGAGCCAAGAAGGCCAGAATTAGAGTGAGCGCGAAGGAGCTTCCCGCCGAAGCCGCCCGAGAACGTGCCAAGGAGATCCTCTCCGAAATTCTCAAACACGTCGATTTGCCCACCGTAGTAGAGTCTGAGAGCAAAAACGGCCACATCTACCTGAATATCATCAGCAATGGCTCCGGACTTCTAATAGGGAAAAGGGGCAAGACGCTGCAAGCGCTGCAATATTTAGTCTCCAAAATTGTCCAGAAGGAAACCGGCGAGAATGTGTCGATCATCGTAGATACCGAAAACTATCGATCCAAGCGTGAAGACAGCCTCACTGAGCTCGCCCAGCAATTATGCGAGAAGGTAAAGAAATCTCGCCGTCCCTTGACGACGGGGCCAATGAACGCCCAGGATCGGCGCATCATTCACCTTGCATTGAAGGAAGATCAGGACGTCCGAACCAAGAGCAAAGGCGAAGGAAACCTCAGAAGGGTGGTGATTTATCCAGTGAAAAAAGGAAAAAAGTCACATAAGACGGTGCCCGGCGAGGAAAACACGAGGGAATGATCGAGACAATGCTGCTGCGCGATGGATTTTGAGCTGACCGACGATACGATCTCTGCCATAGCGACCCCAATTGGGCAGGGAGGAATAGGGATCGTCAAGATAAGCGGGACAGAAGCCCTATCGATTGCGAAAAGAATCTTCCGACCCCGAAAATCCGTTCATGCCTATGAAACTCACAAACTCTACCATGGCTGGATCGTAGAACCCGAGACCCAAGAGGTGGTTGACGAGGTGCTCCTGAGTTACATGGCCGGCCCTCGCACCTACACTCGCGAGGACATGGTTGAAATCAACTGCCACAGTGGCTTCATGGTATTGAACCGCATTATGGAGTTCGTGCTGCAAAGTGGTGCACGCCTTGCAGAGCCTGGGGAATTCACGCGGCGGGCTTTTTTGAATGGCCGGATTGACTTGTCTCAAGCTGAAGCCGTAGCAGACCTTATCCACTCGCGATCCCAGCAAAGCCTACTTGCCGCAGCGCGTCATTTGAGCGGAGATTTTAGAAGCCAAATTGACGAATTGCGGGATAAACTCTGGCAACTGCAGAGCGAAATCGAGGCTTTTATTGATTTCGGCAACGACTTGGATGAGGGCGAAGCAAACATCGAATCTGTAAAGTTGCTTCTCACAATGGAGGAATCGCTAATCCGTCCCCTCGGCCAAATTCTTGCCTGCTATGAAACTGGGCGCCTCCTGCGTGAGGGCCTCACACTGGTCCTGGTTGGCAAACCAAATGTGGGGAAGTCTTCCCTGTTAAACGTCCTGCTTGGCAAAGACCGGGCTATCGTGACATCAATGCCGGGAACTACGAGGGACATTATTGAAGACAGTTTTCGGTTGTCGGGGGTCTTGATCAGAATCTTGGATACCGCGGGTATCCGCATGAAACCCGATTCAATTGAATCCATGGGGATCCAAAGAACCCTCTCTGCGGTTGCCGAAGCCGATATAATCCTGTGGCTGATGGATCAGAGCCAACCGCTGAGCGAAGAGGATGATCAAGTTTTCCAAGCGGTTTCCGGGAAGTCCTATATGATATTGTTAAATAAGTGTGACCTTCCACCCCGGCTGAGCGTGGAAGACATCAGGACCCGCTATGATCGGGCTGTACCCGTGCTGAGAATATCCGTTTTCAACCGCGGCGACATCGAAGGGTTACAAAACTTTTTGAGAGATCGTTTCCTCGCAACACCACTCGCTGAAAATCGTTCTGCTTTAATCCCGAATATGCGCCAGAAGGAATGTTGTGAGCGATCTCTGGAAGCGTTGCAACGAGGCAGGAAACTATTGCAGACGGGCAGCTATAACGAACTGGTGAGTTTGGAGATTGAGACGGCGAGGAAACATCTGAATGCTGTGCTCGGCCTGGAGGTAGACCAGGATCTGTTAGACGGCATCTTCTCCCGTTTCTGTATTGGCAAATGAGACTCATGCCAGGATTGTCATGCGGTTTTTCACGGCGGTGACGGCTTCACCGAGTCTTGCAAGCGGTTCAAATTATAACTTTTTCCCTGGAATTGCAGTGACTGGTCGGCAGCAAAGGTCCCTCGATACGGAAGAACACGTGGTGCGCAGTATTTCAGCCTGCCTGAAACAAGAGGGTGTCTTTTTGACGGACAATCAAGCACGACTTTGCGCTCGACATATTCTGCTCATGCAATCCTGGAATCAGCGTGTGAATCTCACGCGCATCACCGGGTTGCGAGAGATACTGATAAAGCATTTGCTCGACTCATTGCTCCCAAGCCGCTGGCTGCCGCGTCGGGGAAGCGCCCTGGACGTAGGAACGGGAGCCGGTTTTCCCGGTGTACCCATCAACATCGTCCATCCCGGCCTGACCATGACACTGCTCGAGACAAAACGCAAAAAAGTAAGCTTTCTCAAAGTCTTACTCACTAAGCTGCAAGTACCGAATCTGCGCGTCATTCAGGGAAAATGGGAAGGTTTGATCGAATCGCAAACACGGACCACATCCGCTCGCTATGATCTGATCACCCTACGGGCGCTGCGTTTGAACCCGGATCAATTGGCGCTATTGGCCGGCAGCCTGCTGAACAATGCGGGAGCCGTGGCGTGGTGGGTGGGTCCCAAGGCTGATGAGAGCATCGCCCGATACTATAATCCTCACCTGAAACAATTTGGAATAGAATTTGAGGGCTGTTTCCCTTATGCTTTGCCCTCGCTGCCCAACGCTCGTAATGTCTGTATCTGGAGGAAACTCAGTTGATCCGTTGACCATGAAGCTGGAACGTATTCTAGTCAAAACGTGCGATCATTTCAAAGGGGCTCAGGAACCAGCTTGCTTCAGCTGGCGCGGTGATCAATACACTATTGCGGAAATACTCGACCGCTGGTACGAAGGCTATATGGACGCTACACGCATGCCTCTGCGCTACTATAAAGTCAAAACTGTGGAGGGTGACATTTTTGTGCTCCGCTATCACGAACTCTTTGACGCTTGGTGTCTGCTGGTTCCAGTAGAAGAAAAACCCGAGGCATAGGCCGCATCGTGCTCGCATTTGCTGCAATTTGCCGGTTCGAGCCATGCATTTGGCTGGGGAGGATGACAACTTGGTCCGCATCGCGGTAATTGACGGTCAAGGCGGCGGCATCGGCAACTTCATCATTAAGAAGATTAAGGAATCTTATGGCGAACAGGCGGAAGTCTGGGCACTCGGCACCAACGCCATAGCGACCTCACAAATGATGAAAGCGAAGGCCAACCGTGGTGCAACCGGTGAAAATGCAATTTGCCATTGTGTGAAACAGGTCGATGTGATTGTCGGCTCGATTTCCATCCTGATTTCCAATGCCATGATGGGTGAAGTGACCTCCGCGATGGTTGCAGCTATTGGTGAAGCCAGGGCGATCAAACTGCTCCTGCCCCTGACCCAGGAACCGATTCTGGTGGTTGGAGGAAACCGAGAACCCCTGCCGCACCTGGTGGACCTACTCGTCAATGAACACCTCAGCTCCTATATAATCACGCCGGGCGACAACTCATGAATAGCTCCAGGCAGACGTTGGCCACGCCTCACTTGGTCCTCGGGGGAGCGAGGAGCGGCAAGAGTGTTTTTGCTGAGAAGACTTTGCTGAATTTTCCTCCGCCTTATGTCTACCTGGCTACGGCCCAGGTCCGCGATGAAGAGATGCGTCGGCGCGTGCAGGAACATCGCAGGCGAAGAGAAGGTTTTTGGGAGACACTGGAAAGTCCATATCGTCTGGTGGAAAACCTGCTGGAGCTTCGTAGCGGGGCGCGACCAGTTTTGGTGGACTGTCTTACACTGTGGTTGAGCAACCTCCTCTTGCAGCCAGAAGGCGACCCCCGGCAAGCCGTTGACCGATTGGTGGACACTCTGAAAATTGTGGATTACCCGTTGGTGCTGGTTTCCAACGAGGTGGGCACAGGCATCGTCCCGGACAATCCTCTGGCGAGGCAATTTCGCGATCTTGCGGGCTTGACAAATCAATCGGTGGCATCCGTTTGTCGCTCTGTCACTCTGGTCGTTGCCGGAATACCGCTTCAACTCAAACAGGAGCCTTTACCCGAGAATTCATCGATAGAAAAACAGAAATCGCAACGAGGTTATGGGGGTTAGTAAAAATTGTACACACCATTAAAGAATGCCGTCAGGCGGTTCACCCTGGCAACGAGTTTTCTAACCATCTTTCCCGTACCCAAGACTATCACGCAAACAGTTAGTTCCGACGATTTTGCTGGAAGCTTTTCGTTTTTTCCTGCAGTGGGTCTGCTATTAGGTATCTGCAGCCTTTGCAGCGCGCTGCTGATCCATGCATGGATGCCGGCACTACTCGCCTCCGTCGCCTTGACCGCTCTTTTAATACTCTTGACACGCGGCCTCCATTTTGACGGCCTGGCCGATCTGGCGGACGGAATAGGCGGCGGGTATACCAGTGAACGGCGGTTGGCAATCATGAAGGACAGCAGCATTGGTACTTTCGGTTCGCTGGCCTTGACGCTTGCAGTTCTGTGCAAGGTGGCAAGCATCCAGGTCTTGTTAAAGGAGGCTTGTTGGGCCTCCTTTCTACTGGTACCGGTGTTCAGTCGCCTGACAATGGTTTTTGCCGCTTACAAGAGCATCTACGCCAGGCCGGACGGAGGACTGGGAAAGCCTTTTTTGGAGCATATGACCGTCAGGCAGCCTCTGGCCGCCGCGATCTCTGGCGGCATCATTGCGCTTATGATTGCTCCTCAAATGATTTTGTTATACTTTCTGACGATGCTTCTCTGTGCGGCTTTGTTTCGTTGGATCGGTCGCCGATGGCTCGGGGGAATGACAGGGGACGTACTGGGGGCTGCCAACGAAGTGACTGAAATCGTGCTGCTTTCGATCTCAGCATGTAGTGTCAGCCAACTGTAGAATCACTGAGGTAACCAGCCGGACAGACATGCAGGAATACCAATCCACCTATGGGCAGATTCTTGGGTTGCTCAAGGCCAAACAGGGACAGCCGGTGTCAGGACCTGAACTGGCTTCCCAACTCGGGATAAGCCGAACAGCCGTGTGGAAACACATACAGAAACTGAGTGCCCAGGGTTACTCCATACAGACCCACCCCAAAGATGGCTATCAGCTCACGGATGTTCCAGATCTGTTAATTCCCGAGGAGATAGTTCCCGCCTTGAGGACCTCAGCATTTGGAAGGACTTATCATCACTTTCAGCAGCTGGGTTCGACCAATGACCAAGCAATCATGTTGGCCCTGCAGGGCGCTCCGCACGGTTCGGTAATAGTGGCGGAGGAACAAACCGAGGGCAGAGGGCGATTTCGCAGGCAGTGGCTTTCTGCTAAGCACGCGGGCATATACATGTCGATCGTGCTGCGAGAATGCTTGCCGTTGAATGATATTCATCAATCCACTCTGGTCACTTCGCTGTCGCTTGCAAGAATCTTTCGAGACCATTATGGCTTGAGTTCATCTATCAAGTGGCCCAATGACATCTTGATACAACATCGCAAAGTCTGCGGTATTCTTGCTGAAATGCAATCAGATAACGACGCCGTGCGGTTCCTTGTGATGGGGATCGGCATCAACGCTAATCACCAATTTGACCAACTGGAGGGCCCCTTCCGCTATCCGGCGACTTCGCTCGCAGCGGAGCTGGGCAGTAAGATCAAACGGCAAGATTTATTGCTCGCCTTGTTGCACCAGTTGGAAGCGGATTATGAACGTCTTCTGCGGCAGGGGTTCGACTCTTTTTTAGCTGAATTCGAACTATTTTCCAACCTGCTTGGGGCAACTGTCACAATTCGTTGCGGAACAATGGACTATACGGGCAAGGTATTGGGGTTTACACCTCAAGGAGCGCTCAGATTATTACTGCACGGGGGCTGGGAAGAAAAAGTCATCTGGGTAGGGGATGTTACCCAGGTGGTGAGAAATTTGTAAACTGAGAAATGTGCGTTGCACACATACGAGCGCAACCGCTTACATCCCCCGTGCCCTCTCCATTGCCTCCTGCTTGCGTTTGCATTCGATGCATAGAGTCGTTACCGGTCTGGCCTTGAGTCGTTCGAGGTTGATATCGTCACCGCAGGATTCGCACTGGCCAAAGGTTCCGTCTTCAATGCGCTGCAGTGCTTCACGAATTTTCATAATCAGCTTGCGCTCGCGGTCTCTGATGCGCAACATGAAGTTGCGATCCGATTCCAACGTGGCGCGGTCAGTGGGGTCGGGAAAAGTGTCCTCGGTATCAGTCATTCCCGCCACCGTCCTTTCAGCCTCTTCATACAACTCATCCAGGCGCTTTAACAGGATCTCTTTGAAATAGGCGGTTGTCTCTTTGTCCATACTCTGCTCTCCTCAAGGAAGTTTGACGAGGTCTCTCGCTAGCACACTCCCCACAAAGTGTAAAGCAAAATCCCTCATAGATCGTCAAGGGTCCCGCTGGTATGTGCCGCTTCTGCCGCCGCTTTTAAAAGTCAGCCGGGCCTCTGAAATTGTGATGTCGCGATCTATCGCCTTGCACATGTCATAGATGGTCAATGCGGCGTGGGTCACCGCAACCATCGCCTCCATTTCAACACCGGTACGGTCGGTGGTCTTCACCAGGGACCGTATATGAATTTGCCGATTGTCCAAATCGGGAACAAAGTCAACTTCAATCGCTGACAAACGCAGAGGATGACAGAGAGGGATAAGCTCCCAAGTCCTTTTTGCCGCCATAATGCCGGCCAGGCGAGCAGCCTCGTAGACGTTGCCCTTGGCTATAGCGTGTTCCTCGATCCGCTCCAGAGTTCCTTTGGAAAGCTTGACCCAGGCTTCCGCCCTGGCCTCCCGAGTTGAAACCTGTTTTTCACTCACATCCACCATTTGCAGTCGACCTTTCGAGTCAATGTGGCTGAGCTGTACGTCGCTGTTGGTCACTTGATTTCCTCTTGAAGACGGATTTCCTAAGGGTTTATTGGTCGCAAGTTTTGACAAGTCTTCAGGGGGTTGCCCCGTCTGTAGCGTGCAAGAGAATTACCAGGTCGCCTGGGCGACTTGCCGGGCTTGGCTGATCCCCGACTCCGGAGATTCTCAAGCGGCTTCCAGGGGCGGAGCCGGCCGGTATCCATACATGCAAGGAGCACCTCTCTTCAAATTCGCCATCACCCTGACACTTCTCGCAGGAAAGTACCGGACTTTTCCGCCCGTTTCCCATACACTCGCCACAGAACACCAATCTGGCATAATCAATGCGTTCATAGGTGCCCTCACGCAAGACGTTGCTGGGAACCTGCAGGTCAAAGCGAAGATCATTGACAATGCGTTGGCGCAAACCGTACTCAATTCCAAAAGCTTCCTTCAACACTTCTTCCAGGGGAGCGGCATAGCCTTGGGAAGCGGCATGATTCTTTTTCCCCCTCCCATTACTGCGCTGAGTATAGCCGTTCAGTCCATCATATCTATGCCGTTTTACCGGATCTATCAGTGTTTCATAGGCCTCCAAGGCAGCCCTGAAGTGATCGCCCGCACAAGGATCGTCAGGATTCCGGTCTGGATGGCATCGCAAGGCCAACAACCTGAATGCTCTTCTGATTTCCTCTTGACTTGCGCGGGAAGATACCCCTAAAATTTGATAATAACAAGTCATCAGCAGCGACTAACCAAAATCATTAAAGTGCAGGTTCATGCTTGCAGTAAATTCTCTGCATTATTAACATCTCCTCGCAGCTTTGCGGGCATATTCACAGGCGGCACCGGCATTGCTGCATGTAATCATCGAAGGGTGTTATTTTAAGAAGATTTTCACCGCAAAACAAGATCAAACCAGTTCAATTGCCTTTTGTTGGAGCGTGGCCAAACAACAAAGAGCCTTTGCATGATTGCCAAAACCTACACCTCCAGTCTATTGGGGATTGACGCCATTCTTGTCGAAGTCGAGGTCGACCTTTCGCCGGGACTGCCGACTTTTGCAACAGTAGGATTACCCGACAGCATAGTGCGCGAAAGCAAGGACAGAGTCAAAACCGCCCTGCAGAACAGCGGCTATCCGTTCCCATCGCAGCGGATAACGGTCAATCTGGCTCCGGCCCATCTGAAGAAAGAAGGCGCGGGATTTGATCTGCCCATCGCAGTGGGAATTTTGGCGGCCATGGGAATAGTGCATGAAGAGCGAACCCGCCAGGTGGTGCTGGTAGGCGAACTTTCCCTCGACGGACGGGTAAAGCCCGTTGCCGGGAGCCTCTCGATGGCCATCCAGGCCTACAGGAACGGTTATAAAAGCATGATCCTGCCGGCTCACAATGCTCCGGAAGCGGCCGCAACAGGTGGTCTGGCCGTTTATCCCGTGAATCATCTGGCCCAGGTGGTCGAGCATCTCAATGAAACAGCTTTGTTGAAGCCTGTGGAACTGGACTGGGAAGCTGTTCTTCATCCCCAGCAGGGCGACGGGATCGATTTTAACGAAGTGAAGGGTCAGGAACATGCCAAGCGAGGCTTGGAAGTCGCTGCGGCCGGCGGGCACAATGTGCTCATGATAGGTCCTCCCGGTGCGGGGAAGACCATGCTCGCGCAGCGTCTTCCTTCAATCTTGCCGCGATTGAGCTTCGAAGAGGCTTTGGAGACGTCAAGAATCTTCAGCGTAGCCGGACTCCTTAAGGCCAGTCCACTGATACTGCAACGCCCCTTTCGTGCGCCTCACCACACCATATCTGACGCCGGACTGATCGGCGGCGGCCAGATTCCGCGACCGGGAGAGGTCAGTCTGGCGCACAACGGCGTCTTGTTTTTGGATGAATTTCCTGAATTTCGACGCAACGTTTTAGATTTGCTGCGACAGCCTCTGGAAGACGGCTACGTCACCATTGCCCGGGCAAGCATGTCACTCACTTATCCCGCCCGCTTCATGCTGGTTGCCGCGATGAATCCCTGCCCGTGCGGCTTCAGCGGTGATCCATCGAGACCCTGCATCTGCTCTGCCAACCAGGTCATCAAGTATCGAAGTCGTATTTCCGGCCCCATCCTGGATCGCATCGATCTTCACATCGAAGCCCCCGCCGTACGCTATGAAGACCTTCAGTCGACTCACCCTGCAGAACCATCGGCTGAAATCCGCAGGCGCGTTATCCAGGCCCGTCAAATCCAATTGGAGCGGTACGCCAAAAGTGCATCCATTTATTCAAACGCCCTGATGAAGCCAAAACTCATCAAACAACACTGTCAGCTTGGCAGCTCCGGGGAAGCAATTCTCAAGGAAGCCGTCCACCGGTTGGGATTGAGCGCACGCGCCTACCATCGCATCCTCAAAGTCGCAAGAACCATCGCGGATCTGGATGGCGAGCAGAGCATTTTCACCCATCATTTATTGGAAGCAATACAGTACCGATCATTGGACAGAAGACTGTTTTGAGCCGATTGAGCAGCATTGCTCCAACCTCAAGCAACCCCTGTGTGCCTCACCCGAAAATCGGCATCGGCGTTCTCACACCCCCCTGCGTTTGGCTCTTGACACTAATATCCAATTGGACTATCGTGCTTACATTCACAAGATTTGATGACTTGATGGTTTTTGGGTTGATACTGGAGACGTGCGAGCCCAAGAGTAGCTGGCCTTGCTGGTTATTGGTTTGCCCGTGGTACGTCACTGATAAAGTGTTTTTTCTAGCTACGCATAGATTGAGGGCATCCCCCTAAATGGACCTTGAGAACTTTTTAACACAACACCAGTCGGCAATCCTCAAAAGATGGTTCAATTTTATTATAGACACTTATCCCCCCGAAACGGCAAAGCTCTTCAAGCGGGAAAAAGATCCCTTCGCCAATCCGGTAGGCAGCACGATCTTTCAGGGTATGCAGGGTCTTTACCAGGAACTGGTCAGGGAGATCGACCCGGAGACGGCTTCACCGTTCTTGGACAAAATCATCAGAATCCGCGCCATTCAGGATTTTTCGCCATCCCGAGCGATCGCTTTCGTGTTTGTTTTGAAAGATTTGGTAAGGGAGCAGTCGCGCGCTGCAGATGATCCCGAAGAAACGTTGTCCCAGGACGATCTTACCTCCTTTGACGGACGCATCGACCGGTTGGCGATGCTTGCCTTCGACATCTACGTTCAGTGCCGCGAAAAGCTCTACGAGCTCAGAGTCAACGAGGTGAAAAACCGGACACACAGGCTTTTGCAAAGGGCAAACCTCCTCGCTGAGATCCCCGATCAAGAGCCGTCACTTTAAAGGTTAAGGTCTATATAAACCTAAACTTCTTGAAACGAGGGATTAGTAAATGGGCATCAAGTTTTCTTTACTCGCAGTCCTTGCACTCGTTCTGGTAGCTTTTTTAGGAGTGGAGGCCATTGGCATGAACTATTTGTTTGGTGTGCTGGTGCCATATCTAGCCTTCTTCCTCTTTCTAACCGGATTCATCTACCGCATTTTGAAATGGGCACGTGCACCCGTACCATTTCGAATACCAACCACCTCAGGCCAGCAGAAGTCCTTTTCATGGGTCAAACAAAACAAGTTGGACAACCCCTCTACCAAGCTTGCCACCGTTGGTCGAATGGCACTTGAAGTTCTATTGTTCCGGTCGCTCTTCAAGAACACCAAGATGGAATTCAGGCAAGGGCCAAAGATCTCTTATCAGTGGGAAAAGTGGCTTTGGCTGGCCGGCCTGGCGTTCCATTATTCGTTTTTCATCATCGTCGTGCGCCATCTGAGATTCTTCATGGAGCCGGTTCCCGGTTTCGTGCACCTCACAGAGTCCCTCGACGGTTTTTTGCAGCTCGGTCTCCCGGGACTCTACATCACCGACTTACTGTTTCTTGCTGCAGTGACCTACCTGTTTATCCGCCGTGTAGTCATTCCGCAGATGCGCTACATTTCCCTTCCGGCCGATTATTTTCCTCTTTTCCTGTTGTTCGGCCTTGGCGTTACGGGCGTTTTGATGCGCTACTTCACCAAGGTGGATATTGTTAAGGTCAAGGAATTGGCCATGGGACTGGCCACACTTCATCCGACCGTGCCGGAGGGCATCGGGGTGCTGTTTTTCATTCACCTGTTTCTTGTCAGTACTCTGATGGCCTATTTCCCATTCAGCAAGCTGATGCATCTGGGCGGAGTGTTCCTCAGTCCGACCAGGAACTTACCCAACGACAGCCGCATACGCAGGCACATCAATCCTTGGAATTACCCTGTGAAGGTCCATACGTATGAAGAGTATGAAGACGATTTCAGGGAGAAAATGATAGAAGCCGGACTACCAGTGGAGAAGGAGTAAACATGGCTAGTGTTCCCAAAGCAAACGAGCTCATAGCAGGCACGGATCATAAGCCGCCCAAAACCGGGTGGATGGATACCCCTGTTGAATTCAGACCCGGTACGTGGTGCTATTCTGGCAAGAGCAAGAACCTCGAGGTGGTTGGATTGCCTAACCCCAGAGAGTGGTCGCCGATTGACGACGACTGGAAACTTCCCGAGAACTGGAAAGAGATCATTTTCGAGGGTCTCCGGGAACGCATCCACAAGTATCGATCGTTCCAACTTTTCATGGACATCTGTGTACGCTGCGGCGCATGCGCCGACAAATGCCATTTCTTTATCGGCTCTGGCGATCCCAAGAATATGCCGGTGCTCCGTGCCGAGCTATTGCGATCGGTCTACCGGAAAGACTTTACCCTGGCCGGTAAAATTTTAGGCAAAATGGCCGGTGCCAGAGAGCTGACCGAAGATGTGGTCAAGGAATGGTTTTTTTACTTCTTCCAATGCACTGAATGCCGCCGCTGTTCGGTCTTTTGTCCGTACGGCATTGATACTGCTGAAATAACAATTATAGGCCGAGAGCTGCTCAATTTGCTTGGTCTCAACATTGACTGGATCACCGCTCCTGTCGCCAACTGCTACATGACGGGCAACCATCTGGGCATTCAGCCCCATGCCTTTAAGGACATGATCGAATTTTTTGTCGAGGAAATTGAAGAGGTGACGGGTGTCAAAATCGAACCCACCTTCAACCGAAAAGGGGCAGAGATCCTTTTCATTACGCCATCCGGAGACGTTTTTGCCGATCCCGGGACCTATACCCTCATGGGCTATCTCATGTTGTTCCATGAGATTGGCCTGGACTACACCTGGAGCACATACGCATCCGAAGGGGGCAATTTCGGATTGTTCACCTCCCACGAAATGATGAAGCGGCTGAATTCCAAGATGTACGCCGAAGCCAAACGGCTTGGCGTCAAGTGGATACTGGGTGGCGAGTGTGGGCACATGTGGCGGGTGATCAACCAGTACATGGATACCATGAACGGCCCGGCCGATTTCCTGGAAGAGCCTGTATCACCGATCACCGGAACCAAGTTCGAAAACGCCAAATCCACCAAGATGGTTCATTTGGTTGAATTCACGGCGGATCTAATAAAGCATGGTAAGCTGAAGCTCGATAAGAGCCGCAACGATCACCTCAAAGTCACTTTCCACGATTCCTGCAACCCGGCAAGGGCCATGGGGTTCTTTGAAGAGCCCCGCTATGTACTCAACAACGTCTGCAACCATTTCTACGATATGCCTCCCAACACCATCAGGGAACAGACCTTCTGCTGTGGAAGCGGCTCCGGCTTGAACACCGACGAGTACATGGAGATGCGCATGCGCGGGGGGCTTCCACGCGCCAATGCCGTCAAGCACGTGCATGAGCAACATGGAGTCAACATGCTCTCGTGCATTTGTGCAATCGACCGTGCGGTACTTCCTCCCTTGATGAACTATTGGGTTCCCGGGGTTGATGTGACCGGCGTTCACGAACTGGTCGGCAACGCTCTGGTTATGGAAGGAGAGCATGAGAGAACGACGGACCTCCGGGGTGAACCCTTAGAAGGAATGGAGGATAGTGATAATGAAGATCTATGATGCACGTTATGTTCTCATTGGATTGGCGATTTTTGTGGGCCTGTTCACCATACCCTTCTGGTACAACATGGGCAGAGCGGTTCCACCGCCAGATCCCAAACTGGATACGCCGGTAATTCAACAAATGGCGGTCAAACAGTGTGTTCTGCCCCTTGCTGAAATTCGCACCGGACACATGCAACTCCTCAATGACTGGAGGACCTGGGTTGTTCGCGACGGCCTGAGAACTTATGTCGCCGCCGACGGCAAGACCTATAACATGAGCCTGCAGAACACTTGCATGGATTGCCACTCCAACAAAACCCAGTTCTGTGATCAATGTCACATCTACGCAGGGCTTGAGGCCGGTACCGTGCCCTACTGCTGGACTTGTCATATTGCCCCAAAGGAGAATCAGTGATGGAAACAAGCAGAAGAAACTTTTTGAAGATCAGCGGAGTCTGTGCTTTGGGGCTTACTGCACTCCCGGTCGCAGACGTTTTTGGTGAGTCCGATCTGCCCAAAGCCATCAAGAACCCACAGGCCCTCACGGGGCAGCATTGGGCGATGGTGGTCGACATGAAAAAATGCTGGGAAAAGGGCAAAGAGGGCTGCAAGGACTGCATCCTGGCATGCCACGCCGTCCATAACGTTCCAGACATTGGCAGCATTAAAGAAGAGATCAAGTGGATTTGGACCAATCACTACGAGAACGTATTTCCCGGCCAGGAAAACGAGTACAACGTCAAGAACTTGGAGGGACGTCCCTTCATTGCTCTCTGCAATCATTGTACGAATCCTCCCTGTGTGCGAGTCTGCCCTACTCAGGCTACCTTCAAGCGGCCCGAGGACGGCATTGTCATGATGGACTTTCACCGCTGCATTGGCTGCCGCTACTGTATGGCCGGCTGCCCGTACGGAGCGAGAAGCTTCAATTGGCGCGATCCACGCCCCTTCATTAAGACCGAGTTGAACATGCGATTCCCAACTCGCGAGCGCGGTGTGGTGGAAAAATGCAACTTCTGCGCGGAAAGACTGGCAGAAGGTTTGCTGCCGGCTTGCGTCGAAGCGTGCAAGGTTGGAGCTCTTTCCTTCGGGGATCTAGCCGACCCCAATTCGGTCGTTCGCAAACTGCTCGCATCCCATTTCACGATGCGGCGCAAGCCGGAACTTGGCACACAACCCAATGTTTACTACATAGTATGAGGGGTGTAATATGCTTGAGAGAGCACTGACAGGAGATAAAAGATATTATCGATGGCTGATGTTCTTGCTTGTCCTGATGGGTTTGGGATTTGCTTCCTATCTTTATCAGTTCAACAAAGGTTTGACCATCACCGGCCTGAGCAGAGACGTGTCGTGGGGATTCTATATTGCGCAGTTCACTTTCCTTGTCGGCGTCGCCGCTTCAGCCGTCATGGTCGTCCTGCCATACTATCTGCACAACGTTAAAGTATTCGGAAAAATAACCATTCTAGGCGAGTTTCTGGCCATTGCTTCGGTGACCATGTGCCTGTTGTTCATTATCGTCGACCTGGGCAAGCCCATGCGTTTGCTCAATGTTTTGCTCTACCCGACGCCCAATTCCATCCTGTTTTGGGACATGGTCGTTCTGAACGGTTATCTGTTCTTGAACCTTTTGATCGGCTGGAACGTGTTGGAGGCCGAACGCAAAGGGGTTCATTATCCCAACTGGGTGAAGCCCCTGATCTATATCTCCATACCCTGGGCTGTGAGTATCCATACGGTCACGGCATTCTTGTACGCCGGTCTGCCGGGCAGGCACTACTGGCTGACCGCTATCATGGCCGCCCGCTTCTTGGCCTCCGCGTTCGCTTCCGGTCCTGCGCTGCTGATCTTGCTGGCCTTCCTGGTGAAAAAGTACACCAAGTTCGATCCGGGCAAAGAAGCCATAGACAAATTGTCGCAAATCATTACCTACGCCATGATCATCAGCTTGTTCTTTGTCGGCCTGGAAGTGTTCACGGCCTTCTACAGCAACATTCCATCCCATATGGAAGCCATCGAATACCTCTTCTTTGGTATCCATGGGCATGGCCGGCTTGTACCCTTCATGTGGCTGTTCCTCATACTGGCAATTGTAGCTTTGGTGCTATTGATCAATCCCAACACACGCAAACAGGAGAAGACCCTTAAAATTGCCTGCCTGGCTACATTCTTTTCCATGTGGTTGGAAAAGGGCCTCGGCCTGGTCATCGCCGGATTCATCCCGAACCCCTTTAATGAAGTGCGCGAATATGCGCCGACCATTCCCGAATTGATGATCGCTATCGGTGTATGGGCTACGGGGTTCTTTGTTCTCACAATCCTGTACAAGATCGCTACTTCGGTTAAGGAAGAAACGGCCCCATCCATTTGAAGGGCGCCACAGGATTGACATGTTGATCACGAGGGCTCATTTCCTGCGAACTGAGCCCTCTTTGTTTGTGCCGGCAAAATCGGTCTCCAATGAAGGTACTACTCGTCTATCCTTATTGCCTCGAGGAACGCTACTACGAGGAAAATATCGCCGCCCTCCCCATAGGCCTCTATTACCTTGCAGCTCTACTCAAAACGCATGGCTGCGAGGTTGACATTGTTAATCTTTATGACATGCGCAATGACCCGGCCAGGGTAGAGGAACTGCTCCGCAGTCATCAGCCCGATGTCATCGGCTTCTCTGTTTTCAACGCCAATCGATGGGGCGCCATCGACATCGCTGCCCTGGCCAAACGGCTCAATCCCGAGGTGCAGGTGGTCTTTGGCGGCGTTTCAGCAACTTACCTTTGGAACCACTTCCTCACACACTTCCCCCAAGTGGATTTTGTCGTTCTGGGCGAAGGCGAAAACAGCTTTGTGGAACTGCTGCACTGCCTGGAGCGTGGTGATTTCGTCAAACTGAAGACTGTTGAGGGTATCGCCTTCAGAGAAGAGGGACGGATTGTCACAACGGGATTGCCAAGACTTATAAATGACCTCGATCAACTCCCCAACCCGGCCGGACACTTTTCCTACCAGTACGTGGCTTTGACCCGCGGTTGTCCCGCCAACTGCAGTTTTTGTGGCTCACCAAAATTTTGGAAAAGGCGAGTGAGGTGGCATTCGCCTGATTATTTTGTAGAGCAACTGGAACTGCTGTACCGAAAAGGGGTCAACTTTTTCTATTTTTCAGATGATACCCTTACTCTCAAGAAAAGTGCCGTTATTGAGACCTGCCAAAAAATACTGGCCAAGGGGCTCAATATCCGCTGGTATGCAATTTCGCGCGTCGATCAGGTCGATGAGGAGATTTTATACTGGATGCGCCGCGCCGGCTGTATCCAGATCAGCTACGGGGTAGAAAGCGGCTCAGACACAATCAGAAAACACCTCAATAAAAACATCAGCGCCGAACAGATCAAACGAGCGTTTCACCTGACCACCAGTTTTGGAATACTGGCGCGCGCCTACTTCATTTATGGATGTCCTGGAGAAACCTCGCAAACCATTCAGGAATCCATTGATCTCATCAATGAAATCAAGCCGTTCAGCGTGATATTTTATGTTCTGCGCCTGTTTCCCGGTACGGCGCTCTACTCTGATCTTAAGGCGCGCACCGGGCTGACGGATGATGTGTGGTTGCAGCGCATTGAAGACATATTGTACTACCAGCATGATCCCAATTTATCCGCACAGCAGGTTACTCATTTTGGAGAACTGCTGCGCACCAGCTATTACAAAGCACTTCCTTCCTTTGTCGATGAACTCGAGCTACGCGACGACCTTAAGGAACTTTATCCCCTGCATGCCGACTTCTGCTCCCGCCTTGGCATGACCTTCAGCCATGGCGACTATGCTCAAATTGAATCGATTCCCGATAAAGATTCCGTTGCCGCCAAGCTCTTTGAAAAAGCCCTGCGCTACTATCCCGACCATCGGGCATATCTCGGGCTCGGTATTCTCCAACAGAAGCACAGGCAGTATCAGGAATCCATTGCTCTGCTGACTGAAGGCACACGCTGTTTTCCTGAGAGTGAAATGCTGCACCTTTGCCTGGGCATCAGCTATATGAATATTGCGAGGTATGACGGCGCTATCGCCGTTTTCTCCAAATTCCCCGATTCCCGCGAATCCATCACTCATATCGCACATTGCTACAGGGCGCTGGGAGACACAACAAACGAATCTCTCTTTCGCGCCAAGCTGCAGCGCTTATCCCCAACACAGGCATAGCACCTCCCTCACGCCCACCAATCCAGCCCGTTCGCCACTGCAGTCCACAAAACTGTAATGTGCTACCTCTGGGCTCGCCCCGGATTAATCGTGAGAACGGGCACCGGGGAGTTCTTCACGACGCGCTCGGCGACACTGCCAAAAGGGAAATTGCTCTTCATCCCATGGGTTGCCATGACTACCAGATCCGGACGTATTTCATCGATCGTCTTCAGTATTTCCTTGGCCGGATCGCCGCGCGTAATGTGTATCTCATAGCGTGGACACCCGGTTAGCTTTTCTTTGCAGAGCTGCTCGAGCCGCTCCTGCGAAACCTTCACCGCAAAGTCATTAAGCTCCTCGATGTGCTTGCTGTCCGGACCACTTCCCCAGTAATGTTCATATTGGGTCAAATCCTCAGCCACATGAATCAAATGAATCTCCGCACTGAATTGTTGTGACAGTCCCTGAACATAAGATTCGGCTACCGCCGCGGCGGCGGAAAAATCTGTCGGCCACAAAATCTTTTTTACCACCATGACTTTAAACCTCCCTGTCCCTTTTCCGATTATGATTCACAGTGAAATTATCCTCATACCGGCTTCATTTCATTGCGTCCCAAATGCCGGTACTGCATAATCTCATCGACACTTTCAAGGTTGTGCTCATAAAAATAAGCTCTCAGGTTGTCTCATGCAATTTTGCCGGTCCCGTAAGACCGTCTTGATGAACAAGCTTGGCTGCTCAATCCTAACGAGTCTGGAGAATCGCTAATCCATGCTGATCAATGATGACAGTGCAATCATCCGCGCCGAAGGCCTAACTCGTGTATACTCAATGGGTGCCACTGAAGTGACCGGCATTAGAGATGTCAGCCTCCGCATCGGCAGAGGCGAATTTGTTGTGCTGAAGGGTAACAGTGGTTCAGGAAAGAGTACTTTGCTGGCTCTGCTCGCAGGCTTGGATCAACCCACCCGGGGTCGTCTTGTTGTCGCCCAACATGATCTGCAGGATGCCTCACAGGCAGAGCTCGTCCGGTATCGGAGGGAGATAGTGGGGATCATTTTCCAGTCTTTTAACCTGCTTCCCACCCTGACTGTGTTGGAAAACGTATGTCTTCCCGCGCTGCTCGCGGGCGATCCACTGGTCCAGGTCAAACCAAGGGCAAGGCAGCTGATCGATTGGCTGAATCTAAAATCCCGGGATAACCATCGACCCGCTCAACTGTCCGGCGGTGAAATGCAGCGCACCGCCATTGCCCGATCATTGATTAACGATCCCGAGATTATTTTGGCCGATGAACCCACCGGCAACCTGGACAGCCTCAACGGTCAGACAGTGATTGAATTGCTCTCAGAGCTCAATCGCAATTCGCGCAGGACCGTAATTGTCGCAACCCACAGTTCCCTTGCCGACCCTTATGCCACCTCTCACATCTGCCTCAAAGACGGGCTGATTACCGAATCCCTATGCGAAGTTTGACTCTTTTTTTAAGGCTCTGGACGTGGTTCAGTTATCGTCAGCTTTATGCCCATCGCTGGCGTGCTTTGGCGGTACTGCTGGGAATCGGCCTGGGGGCGGCCGTGTTCACCAGCGTCAGGCTGGCTGTCAATGCTTCGTTGCACTCATTCACACAGAGCATGGACACCATTTCCGGTCGGGCTGACTGGTCAGTGGTAAAGCCGGGAGGGCGGGTACCGGAAACCTTGATCTCCGATCTGTTGAAAAATCCAAGCGTCAAGACCGCGTCCCCATTACTGAAAACATATGTGCAGGCGGGGGAACAAGCTGCCAGAGAATTCCTGCTGATCGGACTTGACCCGATTCTCGACCGCGCGCTTCGCCCCTGGCAGATGGATGCAGATGCTCTGTCGGCCTCCACCTGGCTTGATTTGATAGGGCAGCCCGGAACCCTGCTGTTGACCCACAAGCTGATGGCGAGTCTTCGCCTGGAGAGCGGCGGCGACATCAAATTAAAGTACTTCGGCCGTTCCAGCAAATTTCGCATCCTGGGTGTGCTTAATTCCCAGGGTCTGGCACTGGCCGACGCCGGATATGTCGCAATCACTGACATTGCAAGCATGCAGGAGTTTACAGGACTGCATGGAGTTGTCGACCGAATTGATATCCTTCTCAAATCCACTGCAACCGTGAGAGACATCGAAAGGATCCGCGCTGCTCTCCCTGCCGGAGTCATTTTATCGCGACCATCGGAGGCAAGAGAAGCCGGTCGAATGATGATCGATGCCTACCGGCTCAATCTTTCGGTATTAAGCTTCGTCTCGCTGTTCGTAGGGATGTTTCTCGTGTACAGCCTGGTCTCCCTCAATGCAACCTCGCGCCGGCACGAACTGGCAATCCTGCGTTCCCTGGGGGCCTCCTCCAAGGAGTTGTTTTGGCTTTTCATTACCGAAGGGGCATTTCTGGGGATCGTTGGATGGCTCCTGGCCATACCTATCAGTTCATTTATGGTACACAAATTATTGCATAGTGTGAGCGCCACTATTACTCACCTATTCGTTCGGGTAAATGTGGATCGATTGAAACTCGATCCATGGGAAGTGCTGCTGTCCTTTTGTGTCACTCTCCTGATATCGGTTTTGGCCGCTTATCAGCCTGCTCGAGAAGCAGTGCGCGTTCCTCCCAAAGAAGCCTTTCTCATGCACGACCGGTCACTGCCTGGTCACAAGCCGTTAATTTTTCCGGCCTTTGTGGGCCTGTTCTTGATCACAATCGTTTTGCCGTTACCGAAGCTGGCTGGAGTTTCTCATGTTCCATTTTCCGGTTATGTAGCGACATTCTTCCTGTTCGCCGGCTTTTCGCTGCTATCCCCCTGGTTCCTCGCGTTTATGGGGACATTTTTACCCCCTCTGCTCAGGTATGTGGGGGGGCAACCCGCCTATCTCGGAAGTCGCTATATGAGGGATGCGGGCAGCCGAATAGCCATTTCGGTGGGGGCCCTCATCACTGCTATGGCCCTTTATGTTGCGCTGGTCATCATGGTGCACAGTTTTCGCAATACGGTAGAGACCTGGGTCAATCAGAGTATCAGGGGTGACGTGTTCCTGCAGACACAAACGGGAAGCGTCAATGAATATCGCGACCCTCTGCCCGGCAAGGTTGTCGAACAGCTCGAGAGCATGCAGGACCGCATCGACCTCTTGCCTTACAGGCGAGTATATCTCTATGAAGGAAACATCCGCTACTTGTTTGAAGCCATCGACTTCAGCATTTTTTCGAAGTACGGCAGGCTGCTTTTTCTGGAAGGTGATTCACCGGCAATAATGCAGCAACTGGCCAAGGGGGAAGGGGTGATCGTCTCCGAGGTGATGGCAAACCAGCTGAATTTAAAGATCGGTGAATATTTTCACGCCAAAGTAGGCGGTGCCGATTTCAACATGCCGATCCTGGGCATCTATAGGGATTATCGCACCCAGGGCGGAGTTCTTCATTATTCACTCAAACATTACCAGAAGCTCACCGGGGATCTCACGTGGACAGGAACGCGCGTCTTTTTGCGAAATGACCAGCCGCCCCCTCGCCCCTCCAGGGAGGCAATTATGCAGCAATTGTACCGCATTGTGAGACACACCCCGGGTGTTGTTGTCACCATTGGAAGTGACCTGCGGCGCGAGATTCTCAGAATATTCGATGAGACCTTTGCCATCACGACCGTCTTATTACTCATTGCACTATTCGTAGCGGCTCTTGGCATCACCACCACTTTGACGGTTCTGGTACTCGAACGTACCCGTGAGCTCAACACCCTACTCGCCATTGGAGCTTCATTCAGACAGATACGCGCAATGATATTTTGGGAAGCGGTGCTCATGGTTACCGCTGGGCAGATCCTCGGCGCGGGCTGTGGATTTATCCTTTCCCGCCTGCTCATTTATGTGATCAATCGGCAGTCTTTCGGCTGGACATTTCTTTATAGCGTGGATTGGGGTTCGCTCTCCGCCTCACTCCCTTTGATCTTCACTACCGCGCTGCTGGCTGCAATACCGGCAAGCCGCATGGCTTTCCGGCAATCCCCTGCATCTTTGCTGCGCGAGCGCTAACCCCTCGGATCCATAAGGATGATCCCATGGTGTGGATAACAAAACTTCTGCTGCTGCCCGTTATGTTCTTTTTGGGCGCCGCATTGCCCACCTCAGGCTATGCTGAAAAGCAATTCAAAAGCGTTACAGGTCCGTGCAATCTTCACTTTCCAAGAGATCATGGTCCACACCAGGATTTTCGCACGGAATGGTGGTACTACACAGGCCACCTGGAAAGCGAAGAGGGGCATGGATTCGGCTTTCAGCTGACTTTCTTCCGTAGTCGAGTGACTCCACCCGCCACGGTCAGGTATCCACCCGAATCGCCTTCGGCGTGGCGCACTGATCAGTTGTATCTGGCTCACGCCGCGCTCACAGACATCCCCGGACAAGACTTTTTCCATGCCGAGCAGATGGCGCGAGCGGCCCTCGGGATGGCGGGAGCGAGCCAGGAGGGTGACAGCACCAGCATTTTCCTGAAGCACTGGTACGCCAGGATTGAGCCCCACATACACAAGCTCGGTGCCGAAACCGACGATTTTTCCGTGCAGCTGACCCTGAAGCCCGCCAAGTCTCCTGTCCCCCACGGCAATTCTGGATACAGCTTGAAAGGCCGCAAAAAGGAAAGCGCCAGCTGCTATTACTCCATGACCCGCCTGCAGGCAACCGGCTCTGTTTTCCTCCAGAACGAGGAATACCCTGTAAAAGGGCTTGCGTGGATGGATCACGAGTTTAGCTCGGCACCCCTGGAAGCGGATCTTGTCGGGTGGGATTGGTTCAGTCTGCAATTTAACGATAACACGGAATTGATGATCTACTTATTGAGGCAAGACGACGGAGAATACAGCCCGGCTTCGAGCGGCACTTTTGTGGAGCCGGCCGGGCGGGTACAACATCTTTCGCGAGAAATGATTGATGTAGAGATCCTGGAGGTCTGGGAAAGCCCCCGTTCTGCTGCCATTTATCCAGCCCGATGGCGCATTCGCATCAAGCCCCTGGACTTGGAACTTATCGTCCGTCCCACTCTGGCAGACCAGGAAATGCTCACCCCCGAAAGCACCCGGGTCACCTATTGGGAGGGAAGCGTCTCGGCAAATGGCAGCATTGAGGGCAACGCACTGCACGGGGCGGGCTACGTTGAACTGACGGGCTATGCAAAGAAGTTCGACGCACCGATGTGAACACGGCAACAGTGAAAAAAGGCCACGTAACCTCTGTGAGGTTCGTGGCCAAAGTTCACTTGCAGGTCACACCACCCTCATCAGGCGGTGCTCCCTCCACAATCATGCTGCATCATCGAGCCGGCACTATTCCGATGCCACAGCCTCAGCGGAAGCCACCTCGGCAGATACCTCTTCCGCTCCCACTGGTTGTTCCTGCAAATAGGCTTCCTTCACCTTGAGCAGGTAGAGTACCAGCGGGCGATAGGCCAAGTGTGCCCACTTGGCGAAGGGCACTTCCAATACCAGCATCGGTACCGCAACCATCATGTGCACAATGTAAAGACCGTAGGTTGGCAAAGGCCAGTCCACAAGTCTGGTGATATGCACGAAAATACCCGTAAGGGTGGTCAGTTGCAGCAGAATGAGAAACATCCAGTCGGTCGGATGCGAATTCTTATAGGGGGCTTTGGATTTCTTCAGACGTCCTATGATGGCGTAGGTCGTTCCGTACATGATGGCAAAAGTCGAATAGTAACCCACCAGCCGCCACGGGTGCCACAAAGGATAAATCACATCCCGCTGGAACTTGAGGTTCTCGATGGTGAGTCCGTTTATGAACACAACCACCATGAGAAACACTGAGGCATAACCCGTCATGATCATGAGATGCACAAACCACTGCATCCTGTCGGTGCATTTGCCAAACTTTTTCTGGGTAAGCGTATGCACTATCAGCTCTTTGAGCTTACTGGCGTAGATCTTCACAGGAATCTTGAAAGCCAGGTCGCCCATGATGAACCGAAAACAGCGAAACACATTGGTCAACAGCAAAAACGACAAGATGGCAGCCATGCCCAGATCGGCCAGTTCGATCGCATGCGACGGCCATACGGAGTTCAGATGGGCATGCTCCCAATTGGGATTGCCCGTGTTGAAAAGCAGCATCCCCAGACCGACCAGTATGGCGACCGCCAAAATGGCAATGATCTCGAACTTTTCCGACGTATAAAACTTTCTGGAAAATCCCGTCCAATCGTACAGGGAAGTGAGATATCGCCTGGTCACCATCATTGCCTCACCAGGATCGGCGCCCCGCGGGCAATTGGTTGAACAATCGCCGCAGTAATAGCAGAGCCAGGGCTCCGGCGCATGCAGAATCTTGTCCTTTTGCCCGAGCTGAATATAGCGTACAAACCTCCTGGGAAAAGGATTTTCGGGTGTCGAGAGCGGGCACACCGCCGTGCAATTCCCGCAATGGAAGCACTTATGGGCGTCTTTCAGCCCAAAATGTTTGAGATCTTTCATAATACTGGTGTCAACTTTGGCGCTCATCCATTTGCCTCCTTATGTCATCTTTCCAGATATAATCCTCTTTCTGGAAGCGCTGCACCCGGCGCGCGAATCGAGAGCCCATAAAAAGCCTCGGACTCTCGATTCCCCCTGCGGCACTTCCGCTTTTTCTTGAACGATGCGACAGCCGACCTAATAACCTTTGTATGGGTTAGGTCCAACTCCTTCCAGTGTCTCGGCAAATTCATCCAGGAGAGCAGGGAGCTTGTGATAGTCAGTAATGGATATCGTTTCAAAGGTGACACGCTCAGATTCGAGCACCAGACGATCAAGAGTCTCTTTGACTTTGCTCAAGCGTATTTCGGCCAGTTCGCTGCCCTTAATGAAATGGCACTGATAGTTGTCCCCGTGCTGGCAACCCAACAGCAGGATGCCATCGATGCCCTTGGACAACGAGTCGGCAATCCACACCAAGTTCATCGAACCGAGGCACCTCAGGGGAACCACCCGAACCCAGGCGTTGTAGCTCATGCGGCGCAATCCGGCCATATCCAGAGCAGGGTAAGCATCATTTTCGCAAGCCAATACCACAATGCGCGGCTTTTCTTCATATTCATCCGGCACTTCGATGGCCTTGATCATGTCCCCAATCATGCCCACAGAGTAGTTCTTGAACGAAATGATCCGTTCCGGACACGCCCCCATACACACCCCGCAACGGCGGCAACGGGTAGGCTGAGGCAGAGGATTGCCCTTTTCATCTTCATTGATGGCTCCGAAAGGACATTCCTCAGTACAGCGTTTGCACTGTGTACAGCGTTGCATAAAGAATTCAGGATAGGTCATGTCACCGGCCCGAGGATGAACCGCGGCGCCCTTCATGGTGAGTTCGGTACACTGGATGGCCTTCATGGCCGCACCGGCGCCATCCTCAGCCGCACTGGCAGTGCCCATGGCGCGCCGCACGCAGCCCGCGGCGTAGATCCCGGTGCGTCGACTCTCGTAGGGAAAGCAGATGAAATGGGAATCGGGGAAACCGTAACGCAGCCCCGGCAATTCAGGTCCCTGACGATACTCCAGATTGAGAATGTCGGAAACGATGACGGTGTCTACCGGCACATCGCTGGCTTCTTCTTCACCTTCTTTTTTTACCAGTTCCTTGAAGTCCTTGCCGAATGAAGTTTCCGGAACCATTCCAGTCGCCAGGACCACCAAGTCCAAATCCTCCAGGATAACTTCTTCGCCCAGCAACTCGTCGTGAGCCTTCACTCCCAATCCGGCGCCATTGGTCAGCACCTCGGGGTCCTGGCAACGCAGAAAGAGCACGCCTTCTTCTTGGGCTTTACGGTAGAAATCCTCAGCCTGGCCCGGAGTTCTCATTTCTTTGTAGAGCACAAAAACATTGGCTTCAGGATTTTCCTGCTTGACCTGGATGGCCTGCTTGAGGGCCGTCACACAGCAAATGGTTGAGCAGTATCCCAGATGCTTCGGATCCCGCTGCCCGGCACACTGCAGAAAAGCGGCATTTTTCACCGGCTGCCCATCGCTTGGTCGTGCGATGGGACCCGCCTGCACCATTTCTTCGAACATGACATTGGTGATCACGTTAGGGGACGCGCCAAAGCCCAATTTCTTATCCAGTTTGTTCGGGTCATAAGGCCGCCAGCCTGCCGCCAGCACAACTGCCCCTATGTGATGTTCATTAGTCGCTCCATTCTGCTTGATGGAGGCATTGAACACACAGGGCCCGCCTGCAAGTTTTTCAATCTTGGCTCCGGTGTAAACGGTAATATTTTTGTTCTGTTTGACCTTTTCAATCAATTCATCGATATCGTTGGCTTTCATTTCCTTGTAGGGAAAAGTGACCTTCTGTTTGACCTTCTTTTGGAACCCGCCCAGCTGCGCTTCCTTTTCAACCAGCACCACGGAACGTCCGGCTTCTGCAGCTTCTAGAGCGGCATTCAAGCCGGTCCAGCCGCCGCCGACCACCAGTACATCCCTGGACATTTCCTGGTCCGGCTGATAGGGTTCGGGCAGTTCCATTTTGGTGGTCTTGACGATGCCCATGCGCAGGTAATCTTCGGCCATCATCTGAGTGTCTTCATCGTTAGGTTTTTGCGACCAAACCACTTGTTCCCGCAGGTTGACCCGATCCAGAACACACCCCTCAAAATTAAAAACATCATACATGACTCGCGGTGAGCAGGCCGCCACAACGATGCTGTTGACACCCTCGCTGGCGATGTCATCCTGGATGAGCTTTGCTCCTTCCTGGCTGCACAGATTCGCATGCGTTTTGCAAACGGGCACCTTGTATTCACTGGTTGCCACTTCGCTGAGCTTTTCGATGTCTAAGGCATCTCCGATGCCACACCCTGAACAAATATATACGGCGATCTTTTTCTCCATTGAGTTTACCTCCTGGCAATGGACTGGATGGCTTTAAGTGCTGCTGCCGTGCCGTCGGCAACGGTTTCATAGACACCAACAGGAGTTCTCGTGCAGCCGGCGGCATACAATCCCGGCTTGGCCCCCAATGCAGAGACAAACCCATATTCATCATACGAAACAGGGGTGGGAATTGCATCTTCAGCGGTGTTTGGCTGCATACCGGTTGCCAGCACTACCATATCCATGGTGATTTCGTGCAGGGTCCCGCTGGTAGTGTCCTCGACCCGCAGGACTAAATTATTGGTAGCGCTGTCTTCTTCAATTTTGGCCACTTTGCCTTTGAAAAAGACGATATTCTCATCTTTTTTCGCTTTTCTGTACAGATCCTCCAGCCGATCTGTTGCCCGAATGTCGATAAAGAAAATGTGAACCTTGGCATCCGGAAGTTGCTCCCGCACATAGGTCGACTGCTTCATGGAAGCCAAACAGCAGATGGACGAACAAAAGGGCAGGTGATTTTCATCGCGGGACCCGGCACACTGAACAAAGGCAATGTTTTGCGGAGCTTTGCCATCGGATGGGCGCAAAATTTTGCCCTGAGTGGGACCGTTCGAAGCGGCCAAACGTTCCATCATAACGTTGGTAACGACGTTGGGATATTTGCCGAAACCAAGGTTATCCAGCTTGGTGGCATCGTACGGCTTCCAACCGGTGGCCCAGATAATGGCGCCGACCTTAAGCTCCACCGTCTGAGGCTGCATGTCCAGATCGATGGCATCATAGGGGCATGCCTCTTTCACCTTTTGGGCTTCACCGCTTTTCACCAGGGCGGGATCCAACACGTAGCGCATGGGGAAAGCCATGTCATGGGGCAAGTAGGCGGCTTTGGTTTTGTCCATCGCATAATTGAACGGATTGTCGATTTCCATGGTGCAAGCTTCCGCACATTTATTACAGGCAGTGCATTTCTCGTTCACATAGCGCGGATCAATCTTAATGGAAACGTCCCAGTTCCCCTCTTCCCCGGATATCGATTCCACCACAGCCATGGTGTAGAATCGAAACCTGGGATTATTTTTGATACGGCGGAAATTGATCTCCAGGCCACAATAGGGGGGACACATCTTGGGGAAGTACTGATGAAGCTGAGCCACTCGTCCTCCGAGGTACGGATTCTTCTCTACCAGGTAGACTTCGTGGCCCGCTTCTGCTGCTTCGATTGCGGCGCTGAGTCCGCTCATGCCGCCTCCGACCACCAGAATACTCTGCGTTACTGCGTTTGCCATGCTTATCCTCCTAAGGTGATTGAAAAAATATATCGAGAACCCCGCTAGCGTTTGGGCGTAATCTCCGCCAACCCAATTTGCTGAGAATGTGGGCTAATTCATTTGGGTTAGATTATCATGTGCATATATACACAATGAGGTGATTCCATGCAAATAAAAAGATGGGACAACTTCAGAAGTTTTCCCTTTATTTGGGAATTGTTGGCGTCTTTGAGCACTGGCAAGAGGCAGCCGTTGGGGAAGAAATTGTGAAAAAAAGATCACCAAGCCGGTCATTCCCCTTGCAAAAAGGCGCTATCTCGCTTATGTTTTTGAGCCGAGCACTTCTTCCAGGAAAAGAATTGCCTTATCTTTTTAGTCAAAGAAAAGCCGTGTTCGGGCAATGCTAACCATACAAAAATGGAGTGGGAGTATGGAAGAAAGACAGGATCAAACCAAAAAATGGATCGAGATAGGAATTAAGCTGGCCTTGTCCTTGGCACTGTTATTTCCGGTTTATGTCCTGCTTTATGCGACGTTCCCGGCATCGATCTTGGCCATTTATCTGATTTCAGCGGTAGTCTTCGCCCTCTTCGCCCCATGGGATGACCTCAGAAAAAAATTTTTATCCTGACATCTTCTTGTCACTCAAGGACCCCTCGCGGCTCTTGTGTGAGTCTTTTTCACCCGGTTGCCGGCCGGTTCGTGAGAGTCGGCGGCATTAAAGGGTGCAGGGGGTCCTTTGCGGTTTGGCCTGTGCTCCACCCAACACCGTACCATGTCCTGCCGGCAAGGCTGGTTGTTTCCACGCAACTTTTCAACTTTCAAGGAAGATGGCATGAAAGTGATTCATTATTCCGCAGCCGAAGCAAAAGTGTTCAATGCTGATCCGGCCAAGGGAGTGACCGGTCGGGTCGTCATCGGCCAGGCGGACGGTGCAGCCAATTTTTGCATGCGAATCTTTGAGCTCTCGCCTGACGGGCACACCCCTAAACATTCACACAGCTGGGAACATGAGATATTCGTGCACGCGGGGACGGGAGCAGTCTGGAGAGACGGCGCGTGGGTTGAAATCGCCCGGGGCAGCGTCATATTCGTTCCGGGCAATGAAGAACACCAGCTGAAAAACACCGGTACAGAAGTACTGACTTTTGTCTGCCTGATACCCTCCGGAGTAGAGGAGATCTAAAAGCGCGTTGTGGAAGGCCGGCCCTACATCATGCCGACGTTGCACCACCACGGCGGCAGCAATTCAACACAACCGCATGATTGCCACATTCCGGCGTTTGTGCCGGGCTCGATGCGGGGATCCAAGGAATGGCGGAATGGCGCGCACTCAACCCCCCGACGGTCTCCTGCTCGGTGTGATGAGACTTGATCTCTCAGCACCCGATTCAAAACACCTGACCGTTTGATTCACCGGAATTCAATCGCCCTTTTTCGTCTCAGCACCGGCAGGGAGATCTGACTGATCGAGGCCGTGCATATTGCGGGTCTTGGTGCTGACGGTCTGCAAGGGTGCAATATCCTCCCCGCTCGCAGCACCCAAATCTTTGAACCGCCTGGCGGCGACCATCACTCTTCCCTCCATCGAACCGACCGCCCTGTTATAGGCGTACACTGCCTTGTCCAGTCCCTTGCGCATTTCTGAGAAATGTCCGACGAGGGCCCGAATGCGATCGTACAGAACTTTACCCAACTCGCTGATCGCCTGCGCATTTTGAGCAATTTGCTCTTGCCGCCAACCGTAAGCAATGGCCCGCAGCAGGGCGATGAGGGTAGTCGGCGTCGCCAAAATCACTCCGCGTTCAACCCCGAATTCGATGAGACCGGGGTCTTGTTCCAGCGCCGCACTGAAAAAAGTTTCACCGGGCAAGAAAAGAACGGCAAATTCCGGAGTCGGATTGAATTGATCCCAATAGGCTTTACTCGACAGCTGCAACAGGTGTGAGCGAATTTGACGAGCATGTTCTTGCAGTTTCTGCACGCGGTTCGCCTCATCCTGCGTTTCCAACGCTTCCAGATATGCCTGCAAGGGGGCCTTGGCATCGACCACGACGTTCTTGTGATTGGGCAGCCTGATGATCATGTCCGGTCGCAATCGTCCGCCGTCGGTTGTCACCGATTGCTGCTGCACAAAGTCGCAATTTTCAAGCATCCCGGCAACCTCTACCACCCGCTTCAGCTGAATTTCTCCCCAGCGTCCCCGCACATTGGGCGCGCGCAAAGCCCGCACAAGATTAGAGGTCTCTTTTTGCAACTGCAGCTGAGTTTGAGAGAGCGATTTGACCTGTTCATACAGGCTTGCATAAGCATGCGTTCGAGCCTGTTCGATTGCTCGAATCTTATCATCCACTTTGTCTAAAGCCTCTTTCAAGGGCGAGACCAATTCGCCAATGGCCTTGCGGCGCGAATCCAAATCATTTCTTGCGCTTTCTTGGAATTTCTCCAGGGTAGCCTTGGCAAGATCGATGAAGGACTGATTGTTCGAGCGCAAAGCCTGCGCGGAAAGCGCCCTGAATGCATCTGCCAGTTGTGTCTGCGCCGCGTTCAGAAGACTCAGCTTCTCCCCGGAAATTTTGCGCTCATCTTCAAATTTTGCGGTAACTTCTGATAGTCTGACAGCCAATTGACTCTTTTCCGCCTGCAATTGCGCAATGTGTTCATGGGCTTCCGCATGCAATCTTTCCAGCTCCGGAATCCGCAAGTTTCGCTCTTCAGCTCTCACCCGCCGTTCGGACTGCAGCTCCAGTTCACTTCTCAAGCCGGTGCATTGAGAGAAAGCATCGTCGAGGGAATTTTTCAATTCTACGATGTATTGGTCTTTGGCCGCCAGGCGCTCGCTCATGGACGATTGTGCCAAATCCAAAGCGGACTGGGCGCGCTCTTCAAGCCGCTCGATTCTCATTCGGAAAAACCACCAGGAGAACAAAAGGCCGACTAAGAAGCAGACCGCGGGAATGAGCCAAGGTAAAATAAACGGCACAACTTCCTGCATGGCAACAACTCTTTTCCCATATTTTTTCTAATGACGCCGGCGATGGCATTGCGATTTGGATCGGTGGGTAGCGGGGTGCCTATCCGAAATATTGGGATTCCCACCATCCAGCCTGTTGAAAGTAACGGGAAACGCTCGATGCCGGGGGGGGGATCCGTACAAATAAAAAAGGCCGGGGCACTACCTCCGGGCCATTCATTGTTGTGGTGGAGCTGAGGGGAGTCGAACCCCTGACCTCTTGAATGCCATTCAAGCGCTCTCCCAACTGAGCTACAGCCCCAAAGGTGGCGTATGAATACAAAAAACGACCGGGAATGTCAACTTTTTTCTTGGCTCGGCCCTTTGACCACCCAACTATTTGCTCGATGCGGCCGGTGATCTCCGTTCTGTATCCGTGTTTCCGAGTCACCATCGATGGCACGCCAAACGCAGCAGCGTGTTCCGGTCTGAAGAAGAATTTGCTTTGGTGTCCCTTCAAAATGGACCGGCAGCGGCCCAATACGGGTGGAATTTTTCTTGACACGATGAAGCCATTTGGCTATTTAGGTATCCTCTTGGCCGGAGTGGTGAAACTGGTAGACGCGCTGGACTCAAAATCCAGTGGGCCTTGCGCCCGTGAGAGTTCGAGTCTCTCCTCCGGCACCAGAGTTGCCTAACGACCACCCGTACTTAGCTTTCGTCGGTGGTCATTGGTTTGCGGGGCAGTGGTGGTCCGGTAGTCCGAGTTAAAGCAAACTCTCCACGCAGTTCCTTAAAGCTCACCTGAAAGTACCTTTCCAATGCAGCCGTGGTTTTGTCTCCAACCAGTCTCTGGATGTCAGCAGAGCCAAGATGCTCCCGCAATGCCTGCGCCGAACTGTGCCAAGTCCCCGGATAGATGGACACGCCTTCAATGCCCAATCCTCACGTAGCTCCTCTATTCCTCATACCATCCCGGAAGATTTTTGCAGACGACTCCAACGACCGGCACCAATGCCGCAGAAAGAAGCCTAAGCAAGCTTGCCGGACCACGCAGCCAGGCGTTCTGACAGAAGGTCCCCATGCGCGATGATATCAATGCTACGACTTGCATCACCGGTGATGGTGATGCGCACATCAAAGCGTTCCTCGGGGAGATAGGGTCCCAGCCTGTCCGGCCATTCGATGATGGCCACGCCTGTACCATAGAGGGCTTCACGCCACGGGAGAGTATCCAGCTCATCCCAGTCGCCGAGCCTGTATAGGTCCAGATGATACAAATGCAGTCGGCCGTGGTACTCGTTTATGAAAGTAAAGGTAGGACTGGTTACCGGAATGGACGACGGCACACCCAATCCTCGAGCTATACCGCGGGCAAGCAGCGTCTTGCCGGCACCCAGTTCCCCCCACAGGGCAAGAATATCCCCCGTCGCCAGCATTGCTCCTATGCGCCGGCCAAGCTCACAGCTGTAATCCTCATTTGCAGAGCTGAGCGTCAGGTGCTTCATCTGCTCTTTGAGCTGCCTTCAAGGCAGCCAATAACATGTGCAATTTCATCCAAAATTTGGGATGCCAGAAGGCCCCGTGAAGCCACTTTGGCCATGCGCCGATCCGCCGACGCACCGTGTACGAAAACGCCCAGGCAGGCCGCTTGGTAAGGGTCCAATCCCTGTGCCAGGAAACCTGCTATCATGCCGGTCAGGATGTCTCCCATGCCGCCGCTGGCCATGGCGGGGTTGCCGGTACCGTTGACGGCCAGTCTGCCGTCAGGAGCTGCGATGATGCTTCGATGACCCTTAAGTACCAGAGTCACGCCCCATTGGCGACTGAATTCCGCTGCAATAGCAAGACGATTCTGCTGCACCTCCGACGCGGAGCAACGAATCAGGCGAGCCATTTCACCCGGATGGGGAGTCAGAATCAAAGGTTGACTCGTTGCCCTGAGCAACTCAAGCCGGTCGGCCAAGATAGTGAGGGCATCGGCATCCAGCACCATGGGGCACGGCGCTTGCGGCAAAAGTCCCGCTACCAGGGTTCGAGTGCCCGGATGGAGAGAAATCCCCGGCCCCACTGCCAGCACCTGCTTCTGTTGCATAAATGTCAGGATTTCGGGAAGCGCCGCTTGGTCCGGCGATTGTTCCTCCGTTTCGGGGATGGGGAGCGTCATCATCTCCGTCAATTTGACTTCGACTATGGGATTCAGGCTGGCCGGGATAAACAGGGTCACCAAACCGGCCCCGACGTGAGCGGCCCCTTCGCAGATCAACGTTGCCGCTCCCGTCTTGCCTCTCGACCCCGACAGGACCCCCACATGGCCGGCCTGCCCTTTATGCACTGACGCACTCCTGCGGGAAAGCCAGCCGGACAGGTAATCTTCATCCATCCAATAGCGTTGTGGAGCATTTGCTTCAAGAACCAGCTTGGGAATCCCGATATCAATCACTTTGAGGGTCCCGACGTACTCTTCCCCGGGATCGACTATCTGACCAATTTTGGCCAGACCAAAGGTGGCTGTCGCCCTCGCTCGGATGGCGGCCCCTAGTACTTTACCCGTACTCGCATCGAGCCCAGAGGGAACGTCCACAGCCAAAACCGGCAAATTGAGCTCGTTGACTGCCTCGATTATTGCTCTAAAAAGGCCGCGCACGTCGCTGTTGAGACCCGTCCCCAGTATAGCATCAACGATAACATCGGTTGCTTTGATGCTCTCGAACTGTTTTTCAAATTCTGCGGCCTCATCCCACACCATGACGGGCACCTGCAACTTGGACAGTATCTGGAAGTTGACAAGGGCGTCGCCTTTGAGCTTCTCCGGAGGCCGCAGGCACACGACACTCACTGCAGCACCTCGATCATGGAAGAGGCGTGCCAGAACAAATCCATCTCCGCCGTTGTTCCCGCTGCCGGCTAAGATTGTGATACGACATTCGAGAAGGTTCGGTATCACTTGTTGAAAAAACTCTGCCGCCCCACGGCCGGCGTTTTCCATCAGCACGATGCCCGGAACACCCACTTCCTCTATGGTTATTCTGTCCAGCCGTGCCATTTCCGAGGCAGTTACAAGCCGCATCGCTACTCTCCTGATCCTGTCTATCGCATGGGGGCATAGCCAGCCCGTGGCTGATCGGCGGGTGCGGAAGATGAATCGCTTGGTTAAAGCCCTGGCGGTGATGGTCCGCGGTCCATCTACCTTTCGACAACCACAACGGCCGCACCGTACCTTCCATCATCCGTAAGGCTCAGGTGCCAGCCTGTGATACCGACTTCTTCACAGAAACGCAGTGCGCGCTGTGAGAGAAAAATCTCGGGCTTCCCCAATTGGTCGTTGCGGACCTCGATATCAAGCCAGCGTACAGGGGTTCGCATGCCGGTTCCCAGGGCCTTGACAAAAGCCTCTTTGGCCGCAAAGCGCATGGCCAGGCAGGCGGCTTGATCTTTTTTATCCGCACAGACCCTGCATTCAAAGGGGGTAAAAACTCGTTTTTCGAAGCGCTTCCCCCATCGGCTCAACATGGCTTGATGCCGGTCGAGCTGAACCAGATCAATGCCTATGCCATAAATCGCCATCTATCCATTCACCAAAGCAATCATTTCCCGCACTGCGCGTTCTATCCCGACCAGCACCGCCCGGGCGATCACCGCATGGCCGATACTGTATTCTTCTATCTCGGCAATGTTTCTCAGCCAAAAGATGTTCTGATAGTCGATCCCGTGGCCGGCATGCACGCCCAATCTTAATTCGTCCGCCAGTTTGACGGCGGCCACAATGCGATCGTATTCTTCCTGTCGCCTGAAAAGGGTCTTCGCATCAGCAAAGGTGCCGGTGTGAATCTCAACAAAATCCGCTTCGACCCGCTGGGCTGTTTCGACGTGAAGCGGATCCGGATTGATGAAAAGACTGACCGCAATGCCACCGTCATGCAACACCCGCAGAGCCTCCTTCAGAGAGCTCTCTTGTGCAACCACGTCGAGCCCGCCCTCGGTGGTCAGTTCCTGTCTTTTCTCGGGAACCAGAGTGACCAGATCGGGTTTGATGCGCAGAGCGATATCGATCATTTCCTTGGTCGCAGCCATTTCCAGATTGAGTCTCGTCTTGACGGTCTGTCGCAGGAGTTCGACATCGCGATCCTTAATGTGACGTCTATCTTCACGCAAGTGCACCACGATTCCCTGAGCTCCGGCCAGTTCAGCCAAGGCTGCTGCGGTGACCGGATCGGGTTCGGCACCCAGTCGTGCCTGCCGTACGGTGGCGACGTGATCCACGTTGATTGCTAATTTGGCCACAATTCCTCCTCCATGTTAACTGAACAGCTGAGCACCATGATTCCAAAACCAATCAAAATGGGTTTCCCGGTGACCCAGCAATTTCATGAGCTCCATGGTCTTCATGTCCATTCGCTGGGCTGGTTCGTCTCCTTGTTCATGGTCATAGCCGACCAGGTGCAAGATCCCGTGAACAAGCAGGAGATCCAGCACTGAGGCAAGCGCCACATTGTGTTGTCTGCTGATCCATTCAGCCGTCGGGGCGGAGATGACCACATCGCCCAGCATGTGGGGTTCGACATCGGCGAATTCCCCTTCGGTGAGAGAAAACGACAGTACGTCCGTTGTGGAATCCTCTCCCCGATATTGCCGATTCAACGATAACATCTCCGCATCGTCAACAATTGTTATGCTCAATTCTGCGTCAGTGTAGCCCAAGGCGTTTAAGGTCGCCCTGGCCGCCCTCTCGAGCCGGAGATGATCGATCTTTATCCTGCTTTGGTTCACGCTGACTTGAATCACCGGCATCGGTCTTAGCCTTTCCATTAGCAGCCTGGGCGACTGGGTATTCAACCCTTCGGTGGTGCACAGTAGCCAGGACCTGATTGAAATGCTTGGCTATTTGATGGAGATCCTTCAGTGTCAGTTCGCATTCTTCCAGTTGGCCATCGCTGAAAATATTGTTGATCAGTCGATTAACCAATCCTTTAATCCTTGCCGGCGTCGGATCGGAGAGAGAGCGGCACGCCGCTTCCACCACATCGGCCAGCATGACCAGGCCCGCTTCCTTGGTCTGGGGCTTGGGACCGGGATAACGATAGTCATCTATATCAATGGGGGGGAGCTCTGAACGCTTGCTCGTTTGCGCCTTTTCCCTGGCGTCCAGGGCTTTGTTATAAAAAAATGAGATAAAGCTCTTGCCGTGATGTTGGCTGATGATGTCAATAATCGACTTTCCCAGGCGATGCTGCCGGGCCAGTTCGACCCCTTCCTTGACGTGCGACATCAAAATAAGACTGCTCATGGAAGGAGCAAGTTTGTGATGAGGGTTTTGGCAGTCAAATTGATTTTCTATGTAATAATGAGGTTTTCTGATTTTACCAATGTCATGGTAGTAACCGGCCACTCTCGCCAACAGTGAATTAGCGCCAATGGATCTAGCCGCTCCTTCGACCATGTTGCCTACAATAATACTGTGATGGTACGTTCCGGGAGCCTGCATCATCAATTCCTGAAGCAGAGGCTGGTCCATAGAGGCCAGTTCGAGGAGTTGGATATCAGTGGTGTAACCGAACACCATTTCGGCGAGAGGGGTAAGGCCTGTAACAAGAATGCCGGAAAAAATACCGCCACAAAATCCAAAGAAGGCATTCATCAGAATTTTCAAAATGACCCAATCCTGGTTGAGGAGAGCGCTCAGCACGATCAATATGACGTTGCCGGCCCCCACCAGAAGGCCCGCCTTAATGGGGATCATCCGATTTCTGCAGGGTGTTACGGCATGAGCGGCCACGAACGAGCCAAATAAAAAATAAAAGAAAAGCCAGAAATCCATGCCAAACAGCATGCCGGCGAAGATCGTCGCAACCAACGAGAAAATCAGCGACACAGTGACGCCAAAGAAAATGCCGGCCAGCATGGCCCCTGCCCCCATGGGAATGGCGTAGACCAGCGCATCGCCCGTTAACACACCCGAGCTGTCTCCCACGATATCCGACATCCACAGGGTAAATCGGGCTGTCGTCAGCAGCAAGACCAGCAGCACCCCTAAAAATATTAAATCCTCAGACCCCATCCGATAGGTTGGCAAGTGCTGGCGGGAAACCAGGACTACAAGGCGGATGCAGAGTCCGCTGAAAAGAAAAATGGAGAAAAAGACGATCGAAGGGTGCCGCGTTGACCGCCCCTGTTGATACGCCTTAAGGCGCAGCATTTCGTCCGGTCCGATTTTCTGCCCTTCTCGCACGAGCATTTCATTCTTTTTCACCTGCAAATACACGGGTTTGACAGCCTCATGCACCTGTTGCCGAAGTGCCTCTGTGGCACCGATACTGAAGGTGAGATTGGGTTTGAGAAGTTGTGCTGCCAGAAAAGCGAGGGCCAGGGACTGTCCGGTTTCCAGAGATTCATCAAGTGCCCGCATGCGCACAGCTTTCCGCGCTTCCTGAAGGTCCGGAAACGGGTGAGGGGGCGGTAAAACGACCTCTTCTCCGGATGCTACATTGCGTACCACAATTTCCTTATTGAGAGCATCACGCAGCAGAGCCTGGTTGGCTACGATTTTTTGTTCAAATGCATTCTTGAGCAGTTGGCATAAAATGTTTTCCATCTGCTCGTTAAATCCTCCCTCGGCGAGGGTAAGAAAGACCTCGTCTTTCAGATGGACACCCAATACAACTTCAAAATCTCTTTTTAACCCAAGGACCTCCTGGTCGGAGGGGGGCGTCATGTGAGTCCCGGACTCGATAGCTCGATCAGGCGCGAGAGTGGCCCTGTCTTGCTGGGCCAACACTGCTCTCATTCTCTCGAAAGCTGCTTGCACTTTGGCAAGCGCGCTGTCAGCAACTCTTTCATCCAAATCGTACACCAGAGGCGCTTGACGCAACGCTTCTTCGCGCCTGCTCAAGGTCGCTTCCTCGTCTTCTATGAGAAAATCCCGCCTTGCCTTGATATTGCGGTCAGCTACATCGCCAAGCTCATAGGAAGGATTGCTGACTGTAAATGATGGAGTGAGCAGCACGGCTATGATAAGGCTGAGTCCCGCCAGCAGGATCCCCTTCTGAAACGAAGTGTCGCGCACAGCCAGCGGGAATATTCTGCGCTGCAAAAGTCCTCTTGTCTTGCTCTTATTTTTATCCGTGTCGCGCTTTTCCCTGCTCATGGCTTAAATTCCGTTAACTGGCATCAGACCTAAGCCTGCGGCCCTCGACCCGCTCGTAAGCCTGGATGATCTCTTGAACCAGGCGGTGGCGCACAACATCCCGGTTGGAAAAAAACACGAATCCTATGCCTTGAATACCTCGCAGAAGCTCGATGGCTTCCACCAGGCCGGAAGTCTTGTTTTCGGGCAAATCGATCTGGGTGATGTCGCCGGTAATGACCGCCTTGGAGCTCAAGCCCAACCGGGTCAAAAACATCTTCATCTGTTCGGTGGTGGTGTTCTGAGCTTCATCAAGAATCACAAAAGCATCATTCAGTGTGCGTCCTCGCATGAACGCCAGGGGAGCAACCTCAATTGCTCCCCGCTGAATGAGACCGGAGGCCTTTTCAAAATCCATCATATCGTGGAGGGCATCATACAGGGGGCGCAAGTACGGATTGACTTTTTCTGCCAGATCGCCCGGCAGGAATCCCAGCTTCTCTCCGGCCTCGACCGCCGGGCGAACCAGCACCACACGACGAACCAGCTCTTTGCTCATGGCCGCCACCGCCATGGCCATGGCCAGATACGTCTTGCCGGTCCCGGCGGGCCCAATGCCAAATACGATGTCATGCTGCCGAATGGCTTCAATGTATTCTTTTTGCTTTACGCTCTTGGGTGTTATTGTGCGCTTGTTGGAGGCGATAAAAACACGATCGAGGAAGATGTCTTTTAAGCTGCGGTTCATGTTTTCGCTGAGAATGCGGATAGCATACACAATGTCGCTTGCATAGAGGGGGTGACCACTCTGTATCAAGTCCGCCAGTTCTTTAAGCAAACGGATTGCCAAGTCTACTTGCGCAGGATCTCCCGTGATGGAAAACTGATTCCCGCGAAGATGAACGCGCACATCGAGCTGCTTTTCAATGATTTTGATGTGGCTGTTCTGCCCTCCAGCAAGCTGTTGAACCAGCAGATTGTCGTCAAAGGAAAGCTGCGCCACTATATCCCCATATTCCTTGTTCTGAAGTCTCTTTTTCGTACTCACTCCATGAATGAAATGAGGGGTCTTCAATTCAAATTCTCAACCTGTGCAGGACTGGGTAAAGCTAAAATAGCTAACATCTATTTGCAGTCCCGACAACCTTTCTATAATTCCCCCCTGCATGAGCATGCAAATAGAAAATTTCTATTTAAAAAAATGCATTGAAATTGAGTGAGTTACACGTGCCTATGGGGGGCGGATCCGGGCCTAACCCTGCGTCATGCCCGCCAAATACCGCCAAGGAGGCAGCCGTCCATTGGGTTACTCTGGGCGAGACTGGACGTGATCCGGCTTGTGTGGAATAATAGGGGGCAAGTGTGAGTGAGTGGACAAGGAGTATGGAAAAAACGATGAACTCTCTCGATTGGATTCTTCTGGGCGTAACCGTCATTTGTGTTGTGCGGGGAATTTGGCGCGGGGCTGTCGCCCAGATATTCGGTATCGCCAGCCTATGCGGCGGGTTCCTGACGGCAGCACACTATTATGAAGGTGTCGCAGCCAGGCTTGCGCATGCATTTCCAAATCTGACGGCCGTCCACGTCATCAGTTTCATCACGTTATTTCTTCTGGCCTGGTTCTGCGTAGGCCTATTTGGCTTCGGGATATCAAAATTGCTGTACAGAACCGGGCTGGGCTTTTTCGACCGATTTTTTGGGGTCGGGGTAGGCCTCGGCAAGGCGCTTGCCTTCAGTATCATTGTCATTTCCACGCTCACCTTTTTTATCTCCGCCAAGAGCCCCCTCCTCCACAAATCGTACTTGGCCCCTCACATTCAGGGGATGGCAAGAATTGTGATCCAGGCGACGCCTGCGAGCGTCCAGCAACTGTTCGAACGCAAACGGCTGGAAATCGAGCGCTATTGGACGGCTTACGAGAAGACCAGAGCAGCAGGAATTGCATGGCAGGATAGAGACAACCGAGGGGTGAAATTCCAACAATGACCGAAGCCGAAAACTTACGATGGGAAAAAGTTCAACAAATTTGGAAGATTATCAAGCAACTTCGGAGTGAATCAGGGTGTCCATGGGACCGCAAACAAACCCCCGAAAGCGTGCAGACGTATCTCATCGAAGAGGCTCATGAAGCTGCGGCGGCGGTGCGCAGCGGCTTGCCCCAGGAAGCTGCAGAAGAACTTGGGGATCTGCTTTTCATGGTGTTCTTTTTGATCCGTCTGTATGAGGAGAACAATGATTTTTTACTCGATGATGTCTGTGATCTCATCACTGCAAAAATGATACGGCGGCACCCGCATGTGTTTGGCAATGCCAGTGCCCGAACTCCCCAAGAAGTTCGCCTCAACTGGGAAAAGATAAAGGCCGGCGAAAGAGCTTCCGGCAATAAGTCCAACGGCGACATACCTGAAACCTTACCGGCACTCATGCGAGCTTATCGGCTTCTGTCACGTTCATCGCACGATAAGAGTACTCGCTTGAATGACATGCATCATCAAGTCCAGGATTTTTCTATCAAAAGCCATTTACTTGTAAAAAGACTGGAGAGTGGAGAACAATTATCTGCAGGAGCCATTGCAGAACTTTTCATCAGTTTGGTGAATCTGGCGCGCCTGGAAGGGTATCGGGCAGAAGATATTCTGCACAGCGCCCTGCAGCCGATGCAGGAATCTCTAAACAGCAGAGATCCCGCCCTTGCCGGGTGACCGTGCGGTTCAACCGCAGCCGCAGGCGGGAGTATCAAAGGATCGGCATCTGATCACGGCCCCCCGGCGCCGGCCCTTCCTTCCGCCGAACATGGCAAGCGGGCAAAGGGATCACACATCAGTTTGAATCAGACCATCCGAGCGCATCTATGACCCCGTGGCAGCGACAACTAGTGGCGATGAGGTAATTGCCTGGAGTGCACTGGATTGCCTCGAGAGCACCCGTGAGAGAACTACCCGGATAGCCTCCAACGCCGGGCGCCAGTTGCCAACTGCGCACAACCACGATAGCAAAGCCGGGCACTTCCACCCGCGTCAAATCGTCAAATAGATTCCCCTGCCTGGGTTCACCCGTATAGGTACAGATCTCGTCCGGTTCATTGCATGCATCGGGGCATTTGAACGTGGCATAGCTGGCGTACAGCGTCTTGCTGTTCATCCTGAACGGATGCGGAACTTTTTTGTCCACCGCCTGGGGAACGCCCATCTGATTGACGGTATGCACCGACTTGAGTTGGTACATCAGCCACTGGAAAGCTACGTGCACGGGGATTGCCGGAATGATCCATTGATCTTCTGAAAACCGGTTTGAGCAAAGGTAGGAGACTGCTTCCGCGTGCACCACCGGCAGGGAGAATTCTTCTTCTATCCTGGAAAGGTTTTCTGTGCTCGAATCGATGACAAGAATCGAGGCCTCCGCGTAACGGCGGCTTAACCGCTGACTCGCCACGCGGCCAAAGTGGCCGGCTCCCAAGATGTAGATTTGCCTGGGGGGAAAATGAGGCGGCTGTGATGACGAAACGTCTTGAATCTTTTTGTCAAATTGCATAGTAGCTGTACCTAATCACTTCAGCAAATTTTGCTATAATGGTTGACGGCCCTCTCAGTGAAGGAACAATAACTTATTCATGGGATCGCAATGAGCAACATATTTCACATATTCGACAAAATTGCCGACCAGAAGATCCGCGAAGCGATGGAGCGCGGGGAATTTGAAGACCTCCCCGGGCAAGGTCAGCCTTTGAACCTGGAAGATGACAGCCACCTACCCCAGGATCTCCGCCTGGCTTATAAAATCCTTAAAAACGCCGACTGCATTCCTCCGGAATTGGAATTGCGCAAAGAAATCCACAACACTGAAGCACTGCTCGCGGGCATTCAGGACACTCAGGAGAAGTATAAGCAGATGAAAAAGCTCAACTACCTCATGATGAAGCTCAGCATGACTCGAAAAGGCTCCCTCTTGCTTGAAGAAAACCAGCATTACTACGAAAAGGTATTGGACAAAGTAAAAGTCAACCGCCAGGACAAACCCAGCTGACCAGCGAACTGCCCGCTACCAGTCCGCCGCACGAAGATTATCATTTTCTGGATCGCGCGGGTATACTACCCGCACCACTGTTTCAGAGCAAGCAAATTGCCTTCCGCGCGGGGATGCAAGATTTTGAGAAAGGTGGATAAGCCTGCCATTGACGCAGCATTTCAAATAAGATAGAGATATAGACTGTCAATTCTGCAGGTTTGCTGCACGGTTTTTGCCCTAAGCTCGGTGTTGAGCTGTATATGCTGCCGGTTAACGATACAGAACGGACATCGGTTCTTTGAAAAATAGCAGGTTCAGGTATCCTGAGTCCGGGATTTAATAGGGAAGACGGTGAAAATCCGTCGTGGGCCCGCCGCTGTGAACGGGGACGAAAGCCACAAAGACCACTGGCAACATCACATTGCCGGGAAGGAGTGGCCAGTAGACCGATCCGTAAGCCAGAAAACCTGCCTGAAGCCGAAGTTGATGCTAACAACAATGTATGGATTAGACGTGGGGGACGAGGATTTTTCCTCCATGAAGCAGAGGATCAAGTAAGCTGGGTGCAGTCCTTGCGATCCCACCTTCCCAGGTGAGGTCCAAGGACTTTTTTGCTTTTGGAGGAAATTTTGCGGGGTGAAAGCGAGGAAGGAATGACGGAGATGGCCTCGGAGTCCAAAGATTGTGCCGAAGCGAGTCGCCCGGGGTTGGTGAATGCAGGGCAAACTATAGAGGACAAGAGCTTCAACATCATCGACGCAGAAATGGGGCCGCATGAATTTCAGCCTGATCAATGGCAAATCGTCAGGCGCATCATTCATACTACAGGTGATTTTGATTACGCCCGCTGGGTTCGGTTTCACCCGCTATCGATTGATGCCGCCATGAAGGCCCTGAGAAGGGGCGAAAAAGTCATTACCGATACCCGAATGATTCACACAGGCCTCTCGCCCTGGCGGCTGAATTGGTTCGGGACCAGAGTGATAACACCCGCGACGGACAGCGCATCGCAGTTGTGGGCGGAACAACTGGGGACAACGCGATCGGTAGCCGCCTTCCGAAAGTATTCAGAGCAGCTTGAGGGAAGTATCCTGGCCATTGGAAACGCACCAACAGCCCTGCTTGAGATACTGCGTTTGGTTAAGGAAGAAGGCATTCGGCCGGCTGTTGTCATCGGAGTTCCCGTAGGCTTCGTCCAGGCAGCAGAGTCCAAGGATGCCCTTTGGGAGCACAAGGAGCAACCATCGATAACCGTGCTCGGCCGAAAAGGCGGAAGCACCGTAGCCGTTGCGATTCTGCATGCTTTGATGGAATTGGCCAGACCTGAGTGAACAGAGGGAAAGTTATGCTTGGTACATTGTATGGCATCGGAGTTGGGCCGGGAGACCCTGAGCTTTTGACTCTCAAGGCGGTCAACGTTTTGGGCAAGGTGGCGCATGTTTTTGCTGCTGCCTCCAGTAAGAATGATTACAGCCTGGCTTATGAGATTGTAAAGGGTCATCTGCCAGGGAACGTTCCGGTTGATCAACTGAATTTCCCGATGACATTCAACCCGGAAAGCCTGGAAACAGCGTGGCAAACCAATTGTGAGAAGGTGGTAGAGATCCTGAAAGAGGGAAAACATGTGGCCTTTCTAACTCTCGGGGATCCACTCACATTCAGCACTTTCATTTATCTGATGCGAAAAATACGCGAGCGATTGCCGCAGGTTGTCATTTCCATTGTACCGGGAATCACTTCATTCCAGGCGGCGGCGGCTTGTGCCACTGTACCGCTGGCAGAGGCCGAAGAGGTTTTCACTGTGGTATCAGGAGCCAAGGGCGGCGATCGCCTCAAGGAAGTGATTGCGGCTTCAGACAACGTGGTCTTGATGAAGACCTATAAGCAGTTCCCTCAGATACTGCAGCGGGTTGAAGAAATGGGATTGCAGGATTGTTGCTGCTTCATCAGCCGATGTGGCCTGGATGGCGAGATCATCGAGCAGGATTTCAAAAAGCTCGTTGAGATGCCGCAGCCGAACTATTTGTCTTTGATGATCATCAAGAAGCGCGGCCTGGAAGCCCGGTAGATGGAGGCGAGCCTGCATTTGCTGGAAGGTGCGGTGGTTGTTTTGTTGCATGACAGGATGCATTCTTTCTGCCGCATATTATCCTGCTTGTGCGATGCCCGGACCCGCTCCGGTTCATGCCTGATTCCGCTTTCCTGAAACATCGAAGGACTCCAGGCGGGGAAAACGAGATGGGAAGCAGCATAAGTCGGTGGCCCAACGAAAAACCACCAGAAAAATCTTATCGGATACTGGGCCATTGGTTTCGATCCCGTTGTTCCCTTGGTTTTCTTTATTGGTTTGCGGCCCTTTTGATGATTGCTCTGAGCGCCTTTTTGACATCCGGGATCGGCAGCTTCGACACCACTTATGATGTGATCTGGCGATCCTGGGCAGCTCCATTGCATCCCCAGTGGGCAGAGGGAATAGACGAAAGGGTGCGCTACATTGTGGTCCATGTCAGGTTGGCCCGCATTTGTCTCGCCCTAGCGGTGGGAGGATCGCTGGCACTGGCGGGCGCGGTCTATCAGGGGGTGCTTCTCAACCCTTTGGCCGATCCTTTTACTCTTGGGGTCTCTACCGGGGCGGCCTTTGGCGCCTCGCTTTATATTCTGTTCGGCTGGGCAGGGGGCCATTTCTGGGGTATGAGCTCTTTGCCTATCGCCGCTTTTCTCGGAGCACTGGCAGCCCTCTATCTTGTCTATGCATTGGGCAGAGTAGATGGTCAGATCCACACAACGACACTCATTCTCGCCGGCATTATCGTGTCAACATTCTTGTCCGCCTGGATTGGGGTGTTGAAAAGCCTTAACGAAGACTCGGTGTCCACTATTGTTTTCTGGGTCATGGGCAGCTTGTCAGGCAAGAGTTGGGGACATGTGCTGCTGGTTTTGCCCTACCTTGTCGCAGGGGGGGCTGTGATCCTTTACTATGCGAGGGAGCTTGACCTGCTCACCCTGGGTGACGTGCCAGCCCAACAGCTGGGAGTCGATGTGCAGCAGATACGATTCAGACTCATGCTCGCAGCCTCACTGGTCACAGCCGCCGCCGTCTCGGTCAGTGGAGTAATAGGGTTTGTTGGGCTGGTGGTGCCTCATTTGGTGAGGTTAGGCTTGGGACCGCATCATAGGCGCCTGTTGCCGGCCGTTTTTCTGGCGGGCGCTGTTCTTCTGCTGATGTCGGACACACTAGCTCGCAGCTCTCTTCCCAATGGTCAGGAATTACCTGTGGGAGTGGTGACCGCTATCCTCGGAGGTCCTTTTTTTTGCTATCTAATGCTTCATCGAAAAAAATACCTGCAACTGTAATACATGTGCACGACCTGCGCTGTGGGTATCGGCAGAGGTCCGTACTCAGAGGAATTTCATTTGATGTGCAGCAAGGCGAATTCATTGGCCTGCTGGGACCCAACGGTTCCGGCAAGACCACCCTGCTGCTGGCTTTAAGCGGTGTGATTCCCGCTCAGAGCGGCCGGATTAACGTTATGCAGCAGCCAATATTCCAGGTCAAACCTAAAGAACGCGCCCGCCGCATGGCTGTGGTGACCCAGGATACGGCCGTGCATTTCCCGTTCGTGTGTGAAGAGGTGGTGCGGATGGGGCGTTATCCGCATCAAAGCCGCTGGCAGTTGGAAGATGCTCAGGATGCGGCAGTCGTGCAACGGGCTATGCAATTGACTGACACCGAGACCCTTTCACAACGACTGATCACGGCCATCAGCGGCGGTGAAAAGCAGAGAGTATCAATGGCAAAAGCGCTGGCGCAGGAAACGCCCATCCTGCTGTTGGATGAAGCGACCTCAGCCATGGACATCCACAGAAAATTACAGATTTTCAGGGTATTGCGGCATCTAAACCAGGAGGGGGAACTGACCATCATCGCCGTACTGCATGACATCAACCTGGCTGCACTCTTTTGCCGCCGACTCATGCTGTTAAAGGAAGGCCTGCTGGTCGCCGATGGTCAGACTGGAAGGGTTATGACCTCGGAGATCCTGCAAGAAGTCTACGATGCTGAAGTATTGGTCCACGAGGTTGCGGAGACCGGCAAAAAGCAGGTCGTTTTTCTGCCTTAGCGATGACATCCGGTTGCACGAGTCTATTCTATGCGAAACAACCTTAATCTTCTGACAGTACTGGTGTTTTGGGGAGCCATCGAATGCGTATTTTTAGTGCCGGCATTTGCCATGCAAGTTTCGGATGATCAAGGCAGGATCATCTCTCTGGAGAAGCCTGCGCAGCGCATCATTCCGCTATATGGAGCCTTTGCCGAAATGCTTTTTGCCATAGGCGCCGGGGAACAGGTGATAGCCAGAACACAGGCGGATGCTTTTCCGGAAGGAGTGAAAATGCTTCCCTCGGTTGGCACCCATATGAAACCCAATGTGGAAATGATTATCGGACTGAAGCCTGATCTGGTGATTCAGAGCGCCAGTCGACGGGAGGCGATTCCCGGGATGGACAGCCTCGAGCAGGCAGGCATACCGGTTGCGGTCTTTGCCCCCAGGAACTTCTCCGGGATTTTTGCCACGATATCGAGACTGGGGCAGTTGACTGGGAGGGAACAGCAGGCCGAGTCGCTGCTGGAAGATCTGCGCAAGCGCCTTGCCAGAGTACAGTTCCATCTCGGTCTCAATCAGGCGGAAAGTGTTTTGGCAGGAACCGACAAGCGCATTCTTGCTCGTTGTACCATCAAAAGACGCCGCACGGTGTTCTTCGAAGTGCGGGCAGAGCCCCTCACCGCCGCCGGGCAAGGTTCAATGGTACAAGACATATTGAATCTCGCCGGCGCGAATAATGTCGTAAAAAGCGAGAAGTCTCTGCTGATCTATAACCTGGAATCCCTTTTGCTCAGTGATCCCGACTTCTACCTGGTGCAAACCGGTCCCATGAACCGCAATCCCGTTGATCCGAGAAAACGAGTCCATTTCGAAAAATTGCGGGCGACGCGCGACGGCAACGTTTTGTATGTCGATGAATTTCTTTACTCGCGGCCCGGCCCGCGCTGCGTCAACGCCGTGGAACAGTTGGCCGCAACACTTTATCCGGAATGCTTTCGGGCGGGCACACAATGAGGGTTGGTCCATATGTCGAAGTCCGTTGTGCCTGTGGAGCGATCCATCCAGGCAAGCCGGCAACATCCTGAATCTGGTCAAGACACAGAGGAATCGCATCAGCAGAAATTTCCCCTACCCATTAAGCCAACCACTCGACCTCTAAGAAATTTGCGTATCTCATCGGGTTCAAGCAGTTCCGCCATAAAAACTTCGCCTGTCAAGACCTTGTGCCTCCTGCTGCTGGCAGGATTTTGTTTTTCTCTGTGTCTGCAATTCAGTCACCTGCGCTTCTGGTGGGGCAGTGCGGGAGGCATTGCACTCCATGCACCAACAATGACCACCTTGGATGCCTATCACTATCTCACTATCACCAGGCAGCTACTGAACCGGCAGAATGTCAGTTCGGCCGGCTCGTCTGAAGGTGGCCGGCATCTCCAAGAGATACCTCTGTTGGCAACCATCACCGCGGCCATTCACAAGTGGACCGATCTTTCCATCGAACAGGTGGCTTTTTACCTGCCGCCAGTTTTGGGCTCACTTATGGTCATCGTCTACACCTGCTGGGGATACACCATATCCGGCCCCGTTACGGCCCTGCTCAGCAGTCTGGCGGGAGTTTCCAGTTTCTACTGGTATAGCCGTACCTGTCTCGGGCGCTTTGACACCGATAGTTTGAATCCCTTCTTCGTTTTTCTGATTCTTTTTTGCGTTTATCGATTTGCCGTCGATAAAGGGCGCACCAGGATTCTTTACCTGTTATCGGCCCTCATGACAGCCCACATGTTCCATTTATGGTGGCTGCAAGTCCCCTACTTCGGGTTTTTTCTGGCCATATTGGCGTATTGCCTGAGCGTTTTCCTGCCTTCCTCCAAAGTGGAGCGAGCCATCAAAATGGCTCTCATTTTCCTGGTCGGATCAGCCGTTTTCTATGCCTTAAGTGGTTTCAGTGAGTCATTGCCCCATCAGCTGAAAGGTTTCATTAATGGGTACGCAGGGCAGTTGGGTCTCATTGGCAACAAAGCTGCCTTGATTTCAACTTTTCCCAATATCGGCTTGTCCATCAGCGAGCTGCAGCCTCTACCCCTGCCACTGATTATCGAGCAAACGGGGGGGCATGCGGTGCCTTTTGCCATTGCGCTCATCGGGCTGTTTTTTCTTGGCGGGAAAAATAAGGAAGCAGCCGCTTTTCTGGGCATCGGGCTGATTGTTGCCCTGCTCAGTGTACTGGCAAGGAGATTTCTCATTTTTTTCATTCCGCTTTATGCGTTGGGGATGGGCTACTTCGTGGGCGAAATTTGTTTTAGGAGCACACTGCTGGCGAAGATTCCAAGTAACTTCTTGAAATGGGGCTTGCTCTTACTGGTTTCGGTTGCGCTGCTCCTGCCCAGTGTCTCCATGAGCTTCTCCAGGCACAGAGGCCCTACGCTCACGAAGCACGACATGGCCCTGGCCCAAGTCATCAAGGAACGAGCAGCACCCCGGGATTTGATCTGGACATGGTGGGATTATGGATATTTCCTGCACTATCATACGGGCCTTAAGACATTTGTCGACGGTGGCTCTCAAACCGGCGAAAGAAGCTACATTGCGGCATTTCCTTTGAGTTGCGGTAATCCCCTTTTGGCACGGAATTGGATACGTTTTTTTGCCGCCCATGATTTACAGGGACTACGCGAAGTGGAATCCTTTGTGGGATCCCGAAAAAAAGCCCTGGCTTTTCTGCAGAACATTCTTGCTCGTCCGGACAATGCGGAAACCTTCCTCAAGCAATATGGGATACAAAATGTGCAAGGCTGGAAGGAATTTTTTTTCCCGAGCGTGAAGGTGTGGCTCTTCCTCAATGAGGATTTCATCAACAAGACTTACTGGTGGTATTATTTTGGCACATGGGATCCGATGCAAGGGAGCGGAGCCCATCCGCTGTTCCGGCTGTTAGGGGGGCAGTCGACTCAACAGATCCGCACAACCTGCACGACAGGAAACAGTGAAGGTGCGCTCAAGGTTGATGCCATTCTGTACGTCAGCGTAGCGGAGGGGACACCCGGGAACCAGGCAAGCCTGGTTGCCTGCGGAGAAGAAAAGAGGCGACTCCCGTTTCAGCACACAGGTCACGAATCGGTTAAAGGCATTGACCTGGTTGCTGTCGTGCTCCAGGGTTCCGATGTGGTCTACGTTGTGGAATCAGCAGTCCTGCAATCATTGGCCGCCCGGCTCGTCTTCGGTTCGCCCTGGGACACGGCAGGATTCCAGTCCATCGGTTATGCTGCGCCACTGAGTGGTGTTTGGAGAGTCGAATAAAGGCTCATTATCTTTTCTGAAACCGTTTGAATGCGGAACAGGCCGTTGAAGCGTTGACGAGCTCGATGACCCATCTCCAAACGCACTGCAGGATTGTTGAGCAGCGCCTTGATCCCCTCCGCCAAAGCGGCTGCGTCGGCCGAGCGCACCACCAGGCCCGTTTCCCCTGCCACGTTGACCCAGTTGACACCGGAACCTTCGATGTCCGTTGTGATCAACGGCTTGCCGAATGTCATGGCCTCCAGGAGCACAATCCCAAAGGATTCTGTTCGTTCGATGGAGGGCAGACAGAAGAGGTCACAAGCGGCCATCAGGCTATGAAGTTCCTTATCGGACAAAGAACCGGGCAGGAAAAATCGGTTGTCGAGGCCCGCCTGCACAATTTTGTCGATCATCGTGTTGCGCAAAGGGCCGTCTCCCACAATGACAAAGCTTGCTTCAGGGACATCTGCAGCCGCACGGATCAGGTATTGAAACCCTTTGTAGTAGGTGAAGCGACCCGCCGAGAGAATCAGGAAATGACCGAATTTGCGTTTCACCCTCCTGATTTCCTCCGTGTCAGGGCAGTAGATGCGATCCGGATTCAGCCCCAGGGGAATAACCGCAGTTTTCCCCCTAAATGCTTGCAGGCATTCACTTCCATGCAAGTAATTCTCAGAGGAAACGATCACTGCCTGCGCCCGCTCCAACAGCTTCCTCTCAAGGATCCGGTACGCCGGATAGAATAGCGAGAGCCTCTTGTCCACCTTCGAGGGCACTACGTCGGACTGCCATTGCATCACGACGGGAGCTCTGGTGTTGATGAGCAGGATCCAGAAAGCCGACAGGTTGGGAAGATGCAAATGAATGATTTCCGGTTGTACGCCGGAAATGGCTTTCGCCAGATGATAACCGAAAGTGGGCGCCAGGGGAGCGTAAACCAGTTGGCCCAAGGAGAGTGTCCTGGTGACGGAAACGTCCTTAACCGTCTCATGACCGGTCAGCTCCAGCCCATGATGGTTGTGGGCGATGACCGAAGCATTGAGGCCGCTGGCTGTTTGCTGCAAAACCAGGTCGGTGAGAAAATTTTCCATTCCCCCGTGGTACGGATAAAAGAATTTTCCAACGTGAAGGATCTTCATAGCATGCGAAGTTTGAAGGTCAGCCACCACCCTACAACATCTTTTCAAAAACATTGAGTGTTTGACGCGCCGTCTTTTCCCATGAAAATAGAGCGGCCCGGGCCAGTCCCTGGTGAGAAAGTCGTTCTCGCCACGGTTTATCCGAGGCAACTTGTTGCAAAAGCTTTCCCAGACCCTCCCAGTCTTTGGGGTCATCGAGATACACAGCAGCATCACCGGCCACTTCCGGAATGCTCGCCGCGCGACTGCAAATGACCGGGCAACCGCACGCCATCGCCTCCAGGATGGGCAGGCCGAAGCCTTCGTATAAACTGGGATAGATCAGAGCTGTCGCACCTGAATAGAGACCGGCGAGGTCTTCGTTGGGCACATATCCCAGTGGGATTACCCGCCCCTGGCAGGTCTTCTTCTGCGTCCATCCGGACCAGCCCACAACCACCAGGGGGATGTTTAAACCGGCCGCTTGCAGGGCCAAGGGAATAATCCCCATGTTCTTGCGAGGATCTCCCGAACCCACGGCAATAAAGTAATTTTCGGCAAGTGCATAGCGTTTCCTTATCGTATCCACAACGTTACGATCGGTGGGATAAAAAATGCTCGAATCATGTGCAAGGGGGACGACCCCGATTCTGTTGGCTTCGATGCCCAAGTAATGCACGATTTCGTCCTTGATAAACCGGGAGTCTGTCAGAAATTGCTCCACCAGCGCGCAGCGCCGGCGCATGAAGATGCGCGAAAACAGAACTCTTTCTCGAGGATGGAACTGGGGGAACCGAATCAAAGAGAGGTCGTGCAGCGTGAAAACCGTTTTTACCCCGCCGGGAGGCCGAAATGGGAAAAAAGCCGCTTCGTGATAAACATCATAATTTTTGGCGGCCTTCCTGAAGTACAGCTCCCTTTGCCAGTGGGAAAGCATCCTCAACGCCAGAGCGGGATAGGCCGGCAGCTTCCAAAACAGGTCCACGTGCGACGTCCATCGGCCAATATTCGAGGGGCCGGCCGGGCGTCGGCAGGCACTTCGTGTTCCGTCGAAGTAGCCTAATCGGACCCGGTCTGCACATTGTTCCTCCAGCCGGGCGTACAGACAATCGAGGTATCTACTGATTCCCGTGCTGATGTTCAACAAGGGAATGGCATTGACCAGAATATTCACAAAATTCTATCTTATCCTTGCTGATCGTCTAGCTGTGATAATGACTATGTGGTGAAAGCTGCTCACCTGAGCCACAATTTATCCCTGTATCCGGACAACACCCATCACCCAGCCCACCGAGGAGGCGAGGCCCAATCTCTTTAGTTGAATCCCTGAAGTGGTTACCTTCTTACCTCAAAACCCAGACAATATCAATTATCGTGCGGCTTGAAGCGCTTTGGATTCTCTTTATCAAAAACCGTCTCTATGACCTCTATGACTTGCTTTTCTCAGCAATTTATGCGAGGACCAAGGCGAAACGAGGACCAAACAATAACCACTTTTCGTTGGTGCCAGCCGGTAATCATCGGCGGCATGATTGTAGTTCGATCCCGAGGCAATAAAACAGCTACCAGTTGTTTTGTGTCAACTTGCGGGTGGGACGCAGGCAGGAGAAGTGCCATTCTGGTTGTCATCCCCCTTAGTTTTTTGACATTGAATGTACCAAGGAAATAGCAATGACGGAAGTGACCAATCAAAACATCAAGGTGTCGGATTTGATGACTCTCGTCAGGAAAGAGGCAGAACAGCGACGAAAAGAGAAACTGGAGTCGCGGAACTTCCCAATTCATTTGAGCCTGCCACGGCTCAATTCGCAGCAAAGGATAAGCGCGAAGCCCGGTGGCTATCACCTCAATGATTTCCTGCAGTTTCACGACAGGGACTTCATTGTCAATGCCTATCGCGGACTTCTCCTGCGCGACCCCGACATCCCCAGCCTGGATTATTACCTTGCACGACTGAGGGATGCAAGCCAGTCGAAGACAGAGATTCTTGGCCGCCTCCGTTTCTCACCCGAGGGTCGTCTGAAAGGCGTCAAGGTTTCCGGACTGATCATTCCCCTGACCGCGACCATGCTCTACAAGATACCCATAATTGGCTGGATTATACGGGTCATAACGGGAATCTTGAGGTTACCTGTCATCATAAGAAATATGTCTCGTTTTGAAGCTCATACGATGATGCTTGCCGGCCAGCACCGCAACACGTTTAACCAACTTTCAGAAAGGATCGAGGGCGCATGGGAGCAGCTTGGCCGCCAAATGCAAACTCTTTACGAGGGAAGATTTAAGCCCGGTGACCTGGATGAGATAGTATCTCAGCTGGGAATTATCGAGAAAGAATTGCAGGCGTTGCGTGACAGCCAAATGAAAACCGCAAAGAAAGTAGAGGCGCTGCGCAACAATCAGATCGATCGAGAGAAACAGGATCTTCTCATGGAATTTATCGACAGGGTTAAGGTACTGGAAGATTCTCTCGTTCTCAAAGCAGACACTTATGAAGTGAATCAACTGAAGGATTCCACTGCCGCCGCAATAGTCGACAAAGCAGACAGTTATGAAGTGAACCGGATAAAGGAAGAATTTACTGCTGCCATAGCCAATAAGGCCGATGCCCATGAAATCGTTGAACTGCGCGACGGCCTCTTGGCAATGTTGGCCGACAAAGCGAACAGCCAAGAGTTTACTGAGATCAGGGATAGACTGGATGCTTTCAGCAGAGCTCTTGCGGAACTGGATGTCAAGGACTCGACAATTCACAAGCTGCTCACCCGTCAAAAACGCGATATTATTCTGCAGGAAAGACGCATCAATTTCATCTTAGAAGAGGCCAGAGCGCGATTGCCCGAACCTTTCGACAAAGAGCAGTTGAACAAGTTGGACAACGAATACCAGCATCGCTTGGATGCGCTTTATGTGAGCTTCGAGGATGAATTTCGTGGCACACGGGAAGAGATCAAGGAACGTGCCAGGATATACCTTCCAATCGTTACGGAAGCCGGCGCAGGAACGCAGGAACGGCCCATTTTGGATATCGGCTGCGGCCGGGGAGAATGGCTGGAATTATTGCATGAAGAAGGGCTAACCGCGTTCGGCATTGACCTGAACCGGGTATTGGTTCAACAATGTGCTGATATCGGTTTAACAGTATATGAAGCGGAGGCCCTTTGCTATTTGCGCGAATCACCCGACAACAGCCTGGGTGCCATAACGGGGATCCACATCATCGAGCACTTGTCCTTCGATAATCTGGTGGCCCTGCTGGATGAATGCCTCCGGGCCCTGAAGCCAGGTGGGTTGCTGATATTCGAGACTCCCAATCCGGAGAATTTAATCGTCGGAGCATGCAATTTTTACTTTGATCCGACTCACTTGAGACCTCTTCCACCTCCCTCCATGGAATATATGCTGGAAACAAGGGGCTTCCTCAACTTAAAGATCATTCGCCAGAATCCCATGTCGCCTGAAATGTTTGCCAAGCCATCCTTGGCACTCGATTCTAATCCACTGTTGGAATTTTTTCTCAAGGAACAAGATTACGCTATCCTCGGTTACAAGCCATAAGGCTTTGTTATTAATATGGGATCACTGGCAGGCCGAAAGAGAGTATAACGGATGCATGTATTGCTCGCGCATGAACGCTTCTTGTTTCGATTTGGTGTGGACCGAGTGCTGATCCTGTATGGCATTGGACTCAAAGCCCTCGGTTGGACGATTTCGGTGATTGCAAACCGGCTCGATCAGGATGTCATTGAAACATTTGCCGACCAAGTCATTTGGGTGCCGGAAAGTCCCGAATATAAGGATGGCAATGAATTCACCCTCAAATGGCTGGAGGAGCATTGGGAAATCCTTTTTCCAGTAAAGACAAACGGCCCCGATGTCATCATAGTGGGAGGCTGGCCCTTTGTTAGCTCTGTCCCGTTCTGGAAAAAGAAGGGGATCAAGGTGGTTTTTTCAGATCACGGAGTGGTTCCAACAACGGGTTACGCCGGCTATCATTTGGAGGTTTTGCAAAAATTACAGCGGCTTCGCCGAGAAAATATGCCATGGTGCGATGCTGTAATAGCAGTCAGCAATTTTATTCGCACCTCCCAGAGCAATCCGGATGCCGGTGACACTGTCGAGAAGATCACAGTACATAACGGCGCCGACCATATGGACTGCGCCATCTGGCAGGAAGTGAATGCAGCCGGTACACGCAAGGCAAAGGAAGCTCTGGAGAACATCGTCAGGCAAAAGAGTGAAGGCAAAAAGTTTGTCTTGAGTTTAGGGCGATGGGAAGAGGGAAATTATAAAAACTGCAGCACGCTCTTTGACATTGTCGGACAAATTGCCGGCGTCATTCCTGATCTTGAGGTGGGGGTGCTGGCCAGGACGGAGGATATTACTATTCCGCCCGATCTTGAGGAAATCATAGTCCCTCTCGACTTTCCGGGAGACGATCAGCTCCAGGAACTCATGGGGCATGCTGATCTGGGGCTTTCGGTATCGCTTTGGGAAGGGTTCAATCTGCCTCTGGGCGAAATGCAGTGGCTCGGTCGACCGGTTCTGGCGTTTGCTATAGGCGCTCATCCGGAAGTTATCATGCACCCCTGGCTGCTTTGCAGCGATCCAGCAGAGATGGCGAGAAAATCCATCGAACTGCTGACAACCGCTGCGTTGCCGATTGATATCTCGACCGCGGCACAAACCTTCAGGAATAAGTTCACTTGGCGCAGGAGCATTGCTCGCCTGCATGACGAACTGCTCAGAATTTGTGCCACAGGAATCGCTGCCCCCGTTCCCTTCTGGGTGTTGATGGACGTCTCAAACGCTGCAAGAGATCCGGCGAACTCGGGCGTTATTCGAGTGACTCGACAGATTGCGAGGAAAATTCAAGACTATGCCAGATCCCTCTTGCTTGTCTGGGATGAAGCCCTGGAGGGCTATCGCTTTCCGACAAAGAAGGAGTATGACCAGCTGGGTGAATATAATGGTCCGAAAAGACCTGATTCTGCAGCAGTATCAACTCCGGAGGACCCGGTTTTACTGGACGACTTTCTTGCCCATTTGGAAGATCAGCCGGCCTGGCTGCTTTTTTCAGAGACCGTCGCCGAACAGTACGCACACAAAGCTCGCTCCTATGCAAAAAAGCACGGTTTTAAAATCGCCGCTGTGTTCCATGATTCGATTGCCCTGCTGCGCCCCGAACTGGTTCGTGATGAAGCGATCCGCATGAATCACCCCGCCTATATGCGAGGACTTGCCGAGTGTGATGTAATTCTGCCAAATTCACACTTTTCCGCGGCGTGCCTCAGTGATTTTTTTGCGCAGCACGAATTGAAGTCCCACAGAATTGTGCCCAATCAGCTGCCAGGTGAATTGGTGGGGCGCCCTCGCACCTCCCAAGCGAACGCTTCATTGAGTGAACCGATAAAAATCCTTTGTGTCTCCACCTTGGAACCGAGGAAGAACCATGCGCAATTGATCGCCGCGTGCGAACAGCTCGGCATTTTACGACCCGATTTGGATTGGCGCTTGATTCTGATAGGAAACAAATATGCCGGGGCTTACGATCTTGCCGATTGGATTCAACGAAAATGTGAAGAAAACCCTAATATCCAATGGCTGGGAATAGTAGATGATGAGACCCTCCATGAGCATTACTCGGAATGCACATTCACGGTCTATCCTTCTGAAATTGAGGGGTTCGGCTTGCCGATTATGGAGAGCATCTGGCATGGCAAACCGTGCATATGCCACGAACAGGGTGTGATGGCAGAACTTGCAGGCGAGGGCGGCTGCTTGACAACCAATGTGACAGATTTTGGGCAGCTCTCTGAAACGATTCTACGCTTGGCTACAGATCCAGACCTTTATGCCGACCTGGTAAAACAGGCGGCGGCCAGGAGCATAAAGTCATGGGACGAATACCTCAGAGCAATGATTTTTGCCATGCTGGCGGACACCAATTTGCCCGCTTCGCAAACTATCGATAGCCACGAAAAGCAGCCATTCAGCGCTGTTAAAACGCCTTCGTTCACCGGCAAATTCAGTCGCCAAAACAAACCGTCCGCATTTTACCAAATCAATGAGCCTGTCCCCATTGATGCGGACAGAATACAAAAGAAGCGGATTCTTGTTTGTTCCAATTTTTATCCTCCCCATTTTATTGGTGGAGCCGAGCTAATCGCCCACTATCAGGCCAAAGAGTTTTGTAAACAAGGGCACCAGGTAGAAGTATTTGCAGGAAAATCCGAAGCGAAGGGTGACCGGCATGCAATTTACACGGAAGATTACGAGGGAATAAGAGTCCACCGGGTAGTGCTCACCCCGGAAGATTTTGACCTATCCCGTGAAGACTTCCGAAAGGCCAAAGTCGAACATCACTTTACGGGGATACTAAAGCAATTTCAACCGGATATAATCCATTTTCACAATATGACGGGACTGGCTCCGGCATTGCTTCGAGTGGCCGGGAAACACGCCTGTTTCACTGCTTTAACCGTGCATGATTATTGGGGTTTTTGTCACAAGAACACGTTGGAGAAAGAACCCTCATCACTGTGTACATCGATGAATGAATGCCACAATTGTCTACCCGCCATCCAGCTGGAGAGCGGTCAACAGGTGCCTGTGTCCCTCAGGCAGAGCTATCTGCGCTACCTTTTTGATTCGGTAGATGCCATCGTTTCCCCCTCCGGTTATTTGGCCAGGACCTACGTACGCGCAGGCTTCCCCGCGGCAAAGATGCATGTCGTCTGGAATGGCATCGACCTGGATCGATTCGCTTCGGTAGCAAAGGCAGCCTCTCCCGATCAATGCCGTTTCACCTTCATCGGGCATTTTGGCAGACACAAAGGGCTGCATGTTCTCTTGGAAGCCCTGCTCTATCTGACCAATCGCAAAAAGATCCGGCTGAATTTGGTTGGTGACGGAGAGGAGCGACGCAACCTGGAGATGTTTGTCAAAGAGCATGGTCTGCAAGAAACCATCCGGTTCTGGGGCAAGGTAGACAATGCGAGAATCGAGGAGGTGCTTTCTCAAACCGACGTTCTGGTTTTGCCTTCCGTTTGGCCGGAGAACCAACCGGTTAGCATTACCGAGGCCATGGCATCCCGTACGCCGGTGATCGCAACCAACATTGGTGGAATCCCGGAATTGATTGAAGACAGCAAGAGCGGAATGCTGTTTGAGCTAGGCAACAGCAAACAACTTGCTGAAAAAATGGACTTTCTGGCAGCCAATCCCAGGGTGATCGAAGAACTTGGTGAACAAGCTTATCGACGCATCGCCAATTTCACCTATTCCAAGCAGATTCAGCGTTTGCTGAGTGTTTATCAGGGCAGTGGGGGAACTCCCTGCAGCCATGAGGCTGTGCCTCCAACTCCCCTGGTTGCCATGGATTTTGCGGAAGGGATAGAGCCGGTGGCAGAACAATTTTTAAAAGAGAACGTCGCACGGTCGTTGAGCGCTCATTTTGTGTTGGCAAAATGGCTGGATGCCGAGGACCTTCCCGAAGCACGCTTTGCGTGGCTGACGGGAGCATCCGATCACAATGACCGGCTTGCACAATATCTTCAGGCCCATTTGCCAATTCTGGTTCCGGCATCGGATCAGAAATTAGTTGAACTCTGTGAAGCAGGCAACTGCGGTCTCTATTATCGTGACATAGAGGAACTTGAAGTGTGCCTCGAGTTACTCCTGGACCACCCTGCAATTGCCAAAGAACTTGGCAGATGCGCCTTCACGCTCATTTCTCAATTAGTCGGATAAGCTCGTCAACTGTGCCTTTGGGCAAGGGATGCGTCATCCACGGCAGTGCCTCCAGCATGTTCAACAGCAACATGAGGTTTCAATCGCGATAAACCGATAAAGCCATAATCGGCAGCACTGACTACCTCGAACGACTTCACGGTGTCATTCCATTGGTAGCAATCAAGAACGTGGGACTCGGACTTGTGGGCAGCGACTGTCAAGGTGTATTTTCCCGGTCCGATGTTGAGCTCATCGATAATATACTTCACCCTGTATTTTTCTCCTCGCCTCATGTTGAGGGGAAAATTTTGATAATAGGTGTTGGTGCCAAAAATGTCCTGCCCAAATTTATCTCTAATGAGAATGCCGACGGTAAGATCGTCCACCTTTTCATTAGCCTTAAGATCGATCAGAATGTTGCAAGGTCTGCCCGTGACAAAGCACTCGGCACCGTCTCCTTGTTCGTTGGTCAATTGAACATCACAAATTTCCACCTTGAAGTTGCCATAGGATTGAGTTTCACCCGCTTCATTGGTCTGAATGCGAATTTCCTGCCGCTCGGATTTTTTTGCGAGCAGGAAATTATAGGCCGCAATCACCCCGTCCGGCCCACCTCGCTCAACAATCGAGCCATGATCCAACAACAGTGCCTCGTCGCAAAAAACCTTCACAGCATTCATGTCATGTGAGACGAAAACGATGGATCCTCCCCGTATCTTGAACTCTTTGATTCTTTGCATGCACTTTTGCTGAAAGTAAGCATCCCCAACCGACAGGGCTTCATCCACCACAAATGCCTTCGGTTCAGCATGTATGGCCACTGAAAACGCCAGACGCATGATCATTCCACTTGAATAGGTCTTCAAAGGCCTTTGAATAAACTGGCCCAATTCGGTGAAGTCAATGATTTGACTTAATTTATTACGAATCTCATGCTTATTCATGCCGAGCAGGGTACCGTTCAGGTAAATATTCTCCAGGCCGCTGCACTCCATATTAAACCCTGTGCCCAACTCGAGCAGGCCGGTTATTTTTCCGTCAATGTCAATTTCCCCGCTATCCGGATGAAGAATGCCTGTCAAAATCTTCAGAAGGGTGGATTTCCCCGCTCCGTTCTGTCCAATGATGCCAAGGGTTTTCCCGGAATCGACTTGAAAACTGATCCCTGTGAGAGCTGCAAACTCCTGGCAGTACTGCCTGCGGGTTATGATCTCCTTGAGCCGCTCGGTGGGGGAATTGTACAATTTAAAGGTCTTGGATAAATTAGTGACTTTGATCATGTTGTGACCCAAAACCAATACCGGCGCGGCATTGATCAGCAACGAAGCGTAAGTCGGAATCAACCATTTCCTGCACTAAATCCGTAAAGGATCGATCATAATTCCAGCCCATGACGTTTTGAGCTTTTGAGCAATCGCCCATCAGCACATCGACCTCCGCCGGGCGAAAAAATCGTTCGTCCACGACGACGTAATCTTCGTAATGGAGACCGGCGTGAGAAAAGGCAATGTCGCAAAACTCCCGCACCGTATGACAGCTTCCTGTGCTGATAACATAGTCATCGGGTTGTTCCTGTTGCAGCATGAGCCACATGGCTCTTACGTAATCGGCCGCATGGCCCCAGTCACGTTTGGCCTCGAGGTTGCCAAGACGCAATTGGCTGTCAAGTCCGAGCTTGATCCTTGCCAGCTGGTGAGAAATTTTGCGCGTGACGAATTCAAATCCCCGCCGTGGAGACTCATGATTATACAGTATGCCACATGAAGCGTGTAGCCCGTAGGCTTCGCGATAATTGCGGGTGAGGTGAAACCCCGCGACCTTGGAAATGCCGTAGGACGATCTGGGGTGAAAAGGGGTTTGTTCATTTTGGGGCACCTCCGCAGCCTTGCCAAACATTTCGCTGGATGCAGCAAAATAAAACCGGCAGCGAGGAGCCGCCTCCTTGATTGCCGAGAGCATGTAATGCGTGCCATTGATGTTGGTGTTCAATGTCGAAAATTCATCCTCAAAGGAGTAGCTCACGAAGCTCTGTGCAGCCAGGTGGTAACACTCGGCCGGTTGAACCTGGCGGACCACGTTGAACAGGCTTGGATAACTCTCCAGGGAGGCCGAGTGCAGATGGATGTCTTCAAGCAGATGTCTGATCCTCCACATGCGGTGTTGGGGGTCCTCAAGCGCAACCCGCCGCACTATCCCGTGCACCTGGTATCCTTCACCAAGGAGAAGCTCCGCCAGATAGGAACCATCTTGACCGGTAATACCCGTGATCAAAGCCTTTTTCATGAATCATGCTCCGTAGTGGAATTCGGTTCGCAAACACTGAATGGTTGCTGGCTCCCGGTTAAACTTCAAAAGTTAACCGCGGTGGAAAAGAAACTGAGTCAATTGCCTGACGTAATCAGCAAAAACCCTCGCAGACTTTATAGCCGCATAGCCGCCAGGGTTAACGAAGCTTTTTCAGAAGAGGGAAGAGGTAAAATACGCCGCTCAGAAAAATCGCGCTGTAAATGAGCAATAAGTAAACTTTTTCATGTTGCTCCATTTTCGTCCAGGAAAGGTACGTCACCGCCATCATCAACCCCGTCCAACACAGCAACCCAATCACCGCTATCATAGAAAATCTCTTACATCTTTCTCAAGACTGCGAAAAATGAGATAGGAAATCATAACCAAAACGTGTGTCAAAAGCGTAAGCACCATGAGTGACCGATATGAAGGATCATCATTGAACACGAATATCCTCTGGTAGGATTCCACCAGAATATAGGCCGGATTAAACACCAATATCTTCTCAATCACGTCAGGCAATATGTCACGCACGTAAATGATCGGCGTGAACCAAAACCAGAATTGAAGAACGACGCCTACGATTTCCTTGACGTCACGAATGAAGACCGTCAGTGTTGCCGCCAGCAGGCCGATCCCAAAAGTCAACAGTTGCTGCAGATAATAGATGAAGGGCACCAGGAAAATGTTCAGGTTGAATTGGTAGTCGGTGAGCAAAAGAAAAATGAAGAAAAAGACCATGGAAAATATAAAGGTTACTGTCTCTGATAAAATGATGTAAATCAAAAGCGAAGGCAATGAGATGTTGATTTTGGAAATGAGGTGCTTTTTCTCCAGGAAAACGTTGGAACAGCGACTAATGGCTCCGGCAAAGGCGGCCCATGGAACCAGTCCCACTGTCAAATAAACGCTGTAAGCATAGACATTGGAAGTTCCGGGAAGTCGTCCTCCCATCATTTTACCAAATATGACGATGTAAATGAGCAGGTTGACCAGGGGCCAGATGAGTGCCCACACCGCGCCAAGAAGCGAACCGGCGAACCGTTCGGAAAAATCCCTTTTGGTTAATTCCCATACCAGCGAAACGTTGAACATTTAAAAGGTCTCTGTCGCCCTCTTATTTTCTCTCAGATTGTACAACCAACCCGGGGAGTCAGACAACCAAGCATAATGCATCAAATCCGGGGCGACGCACAATTAACAGATCTCAGGAATTAGAGCAAGGCCATCTTGCCGGCTGAACCCGTTGTCAATCAACTGATCGAGAATTATCCACCATAAAGCGTGCGAATGAGGGTTGCTTGATGGGGCTCTGCTGGTCGCTTTACCACCAGATCGACAAAAAGCTCAAGGCAGCTCCCCCATTTCGGCAGACCGCCGGCGAACGAGAGGCTCCAGGAAATCGTAAGCCCGCCGGGCGGCGGCCACTCCCTCGTGGCTGTGGCGGCTCAGTTCCACGTGCACTCCCCCTTGGTAGTCTGCATCATCCAATGCCCTGATAATGGGAGGAAAATCCATTTCACCTTGACCGAACATGAGGTGCTCATGCACACCCATTCGCATGTCTTCGATATGAACGTTCACAATCCTGTGCCCCCAGCGTGAGATGTGCGCGGCGATGGGCGTTTCTCCCGAACAGTGCAGATGGCCCACATCGAGTGTCAGTTGAAAGTATGGACTGTCGAGAAAACCTGACAATTTTTGGAAACGGTCCATGGTATCGATAAACATCCCCGGCTCGGGCTCAAAACCTAGCACAACTCCGCGTCGGACGGCGTACTCCAACACTCGCCCCAATCCTCGCACCAGCCGGGAAAATCCTTGATCCTCGGGAATCGGCTCGCGCAGACTTCCGGACCATAAGGAAACACAGTCACTGCCAAGCTCTTTGGCAATATCAATGGTGCGGCGATAAAAATCGATGCGCAGGTTCCTTTCTTCCACATTGGCTGCCATCAGTGTCGGTTCATGCTTGACCCTTGGATTCAATAGGAACCGGGCACCCGTCTCCAAGACCGAGCGCAACCCCTTGCACCCAAGGTTCGCACCCAGCCGGCGGATGTGCTTGTTCAGCCTTGGTCCATAAGGATTCAAACTATGCTGATCAATGGTGATGGCAACACTTTGGTAACCGATTTCCGCCAGGATTTCGACAGCGTCGAATAAGTCGTGGTGCGCCAAACCGTTGGTGTTGTACCCGAGCAGCATGTTACCCCTCAGTCAAACCATGAGATGACGAGCAAAAATTGCCGGCCACCAATGATGGCTGGCGGTGTCGATGTCTTTCCACCAAGGATCACTCCCCCGCAGCGGCCTGTCGCACCCACTGTTTGAGGCCGTCTGCCTGGCGATTGTTTACGTTCCGCTGCACCAAGATGTCGGTCGCATTGACCTTCTTGCCGTAATAGGCTTCATTGAGCCCGTCTCGTGTGGCGACCACCGCTCCATCCAGAGAAACACCGCCAAAAAGCCCTTTAGAACGGGAAAAGCTTATGATATCGGCACTGAGGTTGGCGGTGGCTGCGGCGGCACCGGCCCCAACCGGTCCCACGGCCAGGCCGACATCCGCCCCAAGCTTCAGACTGTTGCTCAGGAAGGCCGTTACTCCGCGCCCGGTCATAGCCAGCAGAACCACCTCCGAGGCGGTTCCCCCCGCCTGCAAACCAAAACTCGCCCCACCTATGGTGTAGAAGGCGGGACCATACCACTCATTGCTTTTGTCGTCACGCGCCAGCATGACGCCGCTACCGCCCGATGCCCCGATAATGAAAGCTCCCTTCAGCACTTGAGGTGCAATAAACACCCCTTTCGCCGTTTTCATTAGATCTCGAAAAGCACCCATCTCTTCAGCGTTTTCAAAGTTTTGGAATGTCATTGCTGCCTTTTGCACAAGCTGAATCGATTCCGTAGCATCGTCCGCCAAGACTTGGGCACCCCAGCTTAACAGCACCAAAACCGTCAATAAAGCACCCGCAAGACTCCTTGACCTCGTGTAGAACCGCTCCATCCCCGCTGCCTCCTTTCATGTCATGAACCGTTGCAAACCATATTTACCCAGTTTCCAATTTGCCCACTCGCCACACTTAATGCAATCAATTTATGGAAAGATGCATTAATAGTTTGATTTTCCTACAACAAACAAATATTAGTTAGGCTCATCCCTTAACATAGAAGTGATGATCTATCCACCTCCAGGAAAGCATTGAAACGATGGATAACCTAGAGACAATCCTGATGAGAATCAGGCAAGCCGGTTCCGACGCTCTCTTCATCAGAATCCTTCTGACGATTTCGGCAGTTCTGGTTTTGTTTTTCGTGCTGAAAATGATCAACGGTGTTGCTCGCAAGATCACACGAGACTTGGATTCCTGGAGCGGGGTCCACATTCCCCCGATCAAGATTCAAAGCTTCGAATTGATTTCGACCAAACGCGTTGCTGAAATACTGAAAGCATTGGTCAGAGCGGGCCGTTTTGCTTTGTGGGTGATCACCCTGTATGTTTTCATTCCGATCGTTTTGAGCTTCTTCCCTCGCACACGCGAGATTGTACGAACTTATCTGAGCTATATCATTGCTCCTTTCAATACGATCTTGCAGGGATTCTTGTCATTCATACCCAATCTTTTCTTCCTCGGCCTTGTTGGGCTGGCAACGCGTTACGTACTGAAGTTCACCCGGCTGTTTTTCTGTGAGATGGAAAGAGGCAGGATTGCTTTTTCCGGATTTCATCAAGAATGGGTGCAGCCCACCCACAAGCTGCTGCGACTGCTGATCATCGTTCTCGCTGTCGTGGTGGCTTCTCCCTATCTGCCCGGATTTGGCAGTCCCGCATTTCAGGGTATCTCGATTTTTTTCGGGGTACTGCTGTCCTTGGGTTCGACTGCCGCCATTGCCAATATCGTGGCAGGCGTGGCCATCACATATATGCGTCCCTTCAAGGTTGGGGACCGAGTAAAAATTGCCGACACCATGGGGGATGTCATTGAGAAAACACTGCTCATCACCCGGGTTAGAACCATTAAAAATGTCGAGGTGACAATACCCAACTCCATGGTGTTGGGCAGCCATATGATCAATTACAGTGCACTGGCCGGCGAAGCCGGCCTCATCCTGCACACCGCCGTAACCATTGGCTACGATGTCCCGTGGCGGCAGGTCCACGAGCTGCTCCTGGTGGCTGCGCGAGCCACCCCAGAGATACTCCGGGAACCACCCCCCTTTGTTCTGCAAACAGCTCTGAATGATTATTCCGTCTCCTATGAGCTCAACGTCTATACGGCAACGGCATCCAACCTTTTGAAAATACTTTCCGAACTGCATCAGAACATGCAAGACAAATTCAATGAGGCAAACATTGAAATAATGTCCCCTTCCTATTCAGCTCTCCGCGACGGGAACCAGCCGACCATTCCCGAAGACTACTTGCCCAAGACAACTGTATCCAAGGGATTTCGTATCCTGCCTGTAGAATCACAACAGCCCGGCCAACTCCAGAATGTCGTAAGATCAGGCCGTGATTGAGCCCTGTAAACTGTCATGTTCACGGCCTTCAACCGCGCCTGCATTGCTCACTCCAAGTCCTACGTCCCACAATATTTGATTTGAACAGTCCCAAGTAATCTGATCCCGCCTATCCCGCTATACCTCGCCATGCTTTTGCACTTTACCCTGCCTACCCCGCGCGCCGGGCGCTAACCGGTCCCAAGACCACGCCGGATAACGGCTGGGCATCAGCGGGGGCGCCGAAGCACCTCCGGAATGTCAACATTACTGGTTGTCGCAGCGCCACGAGCCTCGCCGACCACCTGCAGGCCATGGCTCGGCTGCAAGATCTATTCTGCTGATGACGATGCAGACTCCAGTTCAGAGGCTTTCTTCAGAGCCCATTCAATGGCTTCGTTGTCAAATCCTGGCCTTGAGCGCATAAAAGCGGCCGCCTTTCGGTAGTACTCAGCGGCCATCCTATTCTGCCCCTTGGCTTCATAGACCGTTGCCAGTCTGTCGAGCCCGTCAACATCGTCCGGATATTGCTCCAATAGCTTGTGACACTGAGCTTCCGCTTCGTCCAGTTTCCCGGCTTGGATGAGATCAATGACACTATTCGATAGGTTGTCCAACTCCTCCATTTGGGCATGGATCTGTTTGAAGACATCTGAAGGAGCCTGCGGCGGCCGTGTCGCTGAGACCTGTTCGCGCAACAAACAGCATTTTTTGTACTTCTTTCCACTTCCACAAGGGCAGGGCGCATTGCGGGATATCTTACTCATGGGTAACGCAACTCCTTTGTTGAAAAACCGTTGCCAAACATAGCATCTGGCGCGTCGGGCGCCGGCGGTTTTGCGCTTGCGGGCGGCGCCAGGTTGGAGTAAACGAACGGCTTTTTCGGAAACCTCTTCGATCATGACTATTCGCTCAAGTGGGAGACGCCATGTTTGCTCCATTTACCCGCTCAGATATTAGAAAATACAGCTTGAATGTGCTGCGAAACAAGATCCGCTGCGGTTTGCCCTCCTGCCCCGTCTGCAATACTCAACCGTATTTGTTCAGGCGGCATCAGGCACGCCCCCGCAAATTCCGCATTCTATGCGACGCATTGGTCCAGGTGGTAAAATGCCTTGTCATTCGGTGGAAATGCCCCGGCTGCCATAAGACCTTCACCGAACAGCCTCCTTTCGCGCTTCCCTTCAAGCGTTACACCAGCGACGCGATACTTCATCGCTCGGCAAGCTATCTGGAAGATGAGACGTCGACCTATCGGAAGACAGTCCTGGAAGAAGGCTCGGAGATCTTCCATGCCTCGACGGACGAAGGAAATACGCCGGTCGATAAAGTCCTCTCCCACACAACCCCTTACCGCTGGATCGACACTCTTGGCCGCTTCAAAGAAATCCCGCGCCGCGCTCTGGACCTCATCTTACAGAAGGATCCGGCGACAAAAGTCTACCGGGATCTCGCCGCGCTAACGATCTCCCCCAATAAGTTCGTGAAAACCGCTCGGGAAGAAACCCTCAAACGCTCTCGCCGGCTCGTCCACCTGGAGGCGGTATTCCGAGTTGTTTTTGGTGCTTCAATTTTCCCCTTCTTTGCAACAGGCTGCGCCTGGCAATGATTTATGCTCGCCTCCAACCATAAAACAAAGGAGGCGTTATGAAGCAAAAAGATGAAAAATGGGCCCTGTTCTGGTGCGATCTCCTTCGCCCCGTTCTCTTCGACGAGGTGGAGCCGGAATCGATCCAGGATTTTCTCAAAGAGATCTCTCAAAAGGAGATGGTCTTTCCCGGCGGACGTACCGGCAAGCCCTCCCTTTCCACCCTCAGGCGAAAGCTGAAGCGCTATCGAACCGGAGGATTCGATGCTCTCGCAAGAAAAGACCGCCATGACCGCGGCCATGCCAGGGCCGCACCCGCAGAAATCATTGCAACCGCCATCGAGCTTAAATGCGAGCAGCCCAAGCGCTCCCCTGCCACCATCAACCGATTCCTAAAGGACCTCTATGGCGTTACGCTCTCCCGCTCTACTTTGTATCGCCATCTTAAAGGTGCGGGCGCAACCCGCCTCAAGCTCGGCGTTGTCAAAAACAAGGTGAGAAAACGTTGGACCAGAGACCATACCCATGATCTCTGGGTTGGGGACTTCGAGGAAGGCCCCTATGTTGTTTTCGGCCGGGAGGTCCTGCCCACCTATCTTTCCGCTTTCATCGACTGCCACAGCAGGTATATCGTCGAGGCCCGCTACTACCTGCGCCAAAGCCTCGATATCCTCATCGACTCGCTGCTGCGCGCCCTGGCCAAGCATGGCGCCCCCGGCGAACTCTACCTCGATAACGCCAAGGTCTATCACGCAATCGGCCTCAAGGCTGCCTGCTACCGGCTCCACATCCGGCTTCGCCACCGGCCGGCCGGGGACCCTTCCCCGGGAGGACTCATTGAGCGCTTCTTTGAGACCGCCCAAGACCGGTTTGAATCCGAGGTGCGGGCACAAGATGCCATAAGCCTCGATGATCTCAACCGAGCTCTCAGCGCATGGATCTCGGTGGATTATCATAGCTCCATTCATTCCGAGACCGGCGAGACTCCCAAGGACCGCTATCATACCGGACTTTCCGTCATCCGCCACGTGGAAATGGACCAGGTGCTCGCTTCCTTTCTTAGAAAGGTCACTCGGGTCGTCCACAAGGATTTTTCCGACATTAGCCTCGATAAGCGGCTCTACCGGGTCGATCCAGCTTTAAGGGGAGACAAGGTCTGGGTCCACTACGATCCCTTCTCGTCTTCAGATAGCGTGAAGATCTTTTCCCTGAAAGGCGAATACCAGGGATCGGGCGTGCTCCATCACCGCGAGGCCGAGCAACCGCCCCTTCCCGCACAAGCTCGGGGAAAACCCAAGCATAACCTCATCGATCTCCTCGTTCGCGAGCACCGGGAGCAGCTCGCCGCAAACACTCGCGGCATCGATTACCGCAAGGTCGTCTCCGTGCGGCCGTGGCCGTTTCATGCCTTTGTCAAAGCCTTTGCCCGGCTGCTCGGAAAAGAAGTGGGCATCTCCGCCTTCACGGCACAGGAGCTCGAAACGCTCAAAAAACTCTACAATCAAAACGTTCAGCTCACAGAATCCGTGCTCACGCAGGCCTTTGCCCGAGTGCCTAACAAGTCGTTCCCCCACCTCGTCGGTGAGCTCAAACAAATCCTACAGCAAAAGGAGTAACCACCATGTTCCTCGATCATTTCAAAATGAACAGCCATCCCTTCCAGGAACGCCCTCCCGTGGAATGGATCCTCAACGACCACCGCATCTCCCAGTCCCTGGCCAGACTCGACTACTTTGCCCGGCAAGGGACCCTGGCCCTCCTCATCGGACCAACCGGTGCCGGAAAATCCACACTCTTAAGGCTCTTCATCCATAACCTCTCTAAAAACCGCTACCGCCCCGTTTATCTCCACTTCACCGGAATCCCGTCATCCAGCCTGCTTCGCCTAATCGTGACTCAGTTGGGAGAAGCCCCCCGGCGAGGCAAGGATCATCTCTTTTTACAAATTCTCGATCGCACCGCAAAAGAAGATCTCTCAACGGTGCTTATCATCGACGAAGCCCACCTTATAGATCCGCAAGCTTTGACCGATCTGCGCCTCCTGGTTAGCTCAGCCCTCGATACCGATACTCCCGTAAAGATCGTCCTCAGCGGTCAGGAGCCCCTCGCCAAGCTCCTTGCCCGTGCCTCTCTTAGCGATCTTGTCAACCGAATCACCGTCCGATGTCACCTCGGCGCCTTAACCTCGGACCAGACCACCTCCTATATCGACTCCAGGATGCGTTTCGCGGGGAGCAACGAGAAGGTCTTCGAGCCCGAAGCCAAATCCCTCATCCATGACTATGCCAGCGGCATCCCAAGGCAGATTAATAACATCGCTACCGCCTGCCTCCTCAATGCCGCCGCCCAAAATCTCAACAAGATCAACGAAGCCCTGGTCACCGACACCATGGCCGAATTCCGCCTTCCCTAGGAGAAGACATCATGACAAAGCTCTATTCCAAGCAAAAACTCCGGATACTGCGTAATCAGATCCCCATCTCCCGGCTCATCTCTGATTTTCTGCGCATCCCCTGCAAAGTATCAGACGGGTATTTTCGCTTTCTATGCCCCCTGTGCTCTGAGTTTCAAACCGCCACCAACCCCAAAACCAACCTGGCCCGGTGCTTCCGGTGCCAGAAAAACTTCAATCCCATCGACATGGTCATGGCCGTCAAATGCTGCAACTTCCGTGAGGCTGTTGAAATGATCGACGGCTTACAAGACTGCTAAAATACTCACGTCTTCCCTCACAAGCTCCCACCAACTTGTGGGGGAGGACATCTTCATCTAAACTGGGACTCTCAGAGTCAAATATTGTGAGACTTAGCACTCCAAGCATTGTTCGACACCCGCGACGGCCGACGGTTTAGCTTGAAAGTGTTGCGCCGTAGAGGTAAAAGCGTAACACGACCCTGTTGAATAAAACAGCTTACCATCAGCATTGTTCTCAGAAGGAGACGCTTCACACATGGCGACAAGAGTAACAAGAATAACGCTGGCATTCCTGATTCTATCATCAGTTGGCAGTTTTTACAGCGCACCAGAGGTAATTGCAGCCGAGCAAATTGCAACCACGGGTTGGGAAAAGGGCTCTGCCTACCAGAAGCTCTACAAGCCTCAAAACTATCAAGCGTTTAAAGGAACCGTGACGGAGATCATTGAAGTGACTCCAATATCCGGCATGGCGCCGGGCGCCGGGCTCTTGGTGCGCACCCGGAAAGGGACAGAAATCCCGGTGCACCTGGGACCCAAAGCATTTGTCGACGTCAGTGTCATCGGCCTCAAAAAAGGAGATAAGGTCAAGGTCATGGGCGTATTCGCCGGTCTCGCAAAGGACAAGTTCTTCATCGCATCCAAAGTCAAGAAAGGAGAATTCGTTCAGGTCAAGCTGCGCAGGACCAGTGACGGTATGCCCTTTTGGGCGATGAGTGTCAGAGAATTGGCGGAATTTACTGCAGAATTTGGTCCTCCATCGGATGCCGAAAAGTCCCGAAGCGGCCCCCGATTCTTCACCACCGAACCCGTGAAAAGAATGCCTCAAACGCCAAAGAAAGAGTTCCTGGACGACAAAGTACGGTGACTACTACGCCATCAGATCTTCCATGTTGTCGATTCCCTGCCCTTTTATGGAAACCAGCATCGTGGAGGCCACTACCGAGTTGATCTCCCCTTGGCGCTGTTGTGCGGAAAACTTCTCGATGGCTTTGTGCCCCTTAATTTTGACCAGTTTGGCCCCCGGTTGCGCAGCGGCAAATGCCGGATTGGTGAAAAACATCAACATCGATTGGAGCAGCGGCGAGTCCGTCACGATTTCGATGTCAATCGACTTGTCAGTGTTCTCCACACAGTAATGTCGCGACGCACTGACTCCGCCTCCCATGAAAGCGATGGAGGCAAATTACCGGCTTACGCCCTGCTCCTGCCTGACCATGAATTCTTTCGATATCAGTTGAACAATTTGCGGCGCATTGCCGCCGGCACGATTGTTGACAATGACATTGATTGCAACGCCTCGACTGACACTCGTCAGCATCAGTTCAACCGTATCCTTGATCATCCCTGCCTGCAACATATCCGTCTGCAGCTTGTCGAATGGATGCGCTCTGGCATAAGCCTCTTCGTAGCGCATTCCCATCGGTGTCATCAAACGAACCACCTGCTGATTTGCGGCATTGAAGAAGCGATGATCCGCCTTGGCGAACTGCTTCGTGAGGGGCGACAACCAGGTCCAGTGGGAAAGCACCTGCCCGATGCCATGCTTTGCTAAGACCCTAAACAGTGGTTCGCGCAAATAGTATTCGGTCCGCAATTCAATGTGGTAGCGGCTGTCCCTGGGCAAAGCCGAAAAAAACTTATCGAGCGACTCGGCAAGATCCTCTACGGGGATACGTGCATCTCGACGCTGGTATTCTTGTTCAAAAATAAAACCTTTCAGGTTGGCTCCCAAAAGCTCTTCAGCCGGCCGATAGAATTGTTCCAAAAAAGCCCGCACATCAAGGAACTGTGGATTTTGCACATAACTTTTGCCGCGCCTTAGCCGTTGGGCAAATATGAATTGAGGTACCTTCAAGAAAAGGAAATCTTCACCGGCCATGTAATCTCGATAACCGGCAAGCACATGGAAAGTGCGAGTAGGTTTGCCTGTTTCATCAAGCAGGGGTCGGTAGAAGGTATAATCGATTTCTAAAATGCTGAAGTGCTCAAAATATTCCGCCACGCTTGACACCGGCAAAACCTGCTCTGGAAAGGACTTCTCACCGACCCTGTTGGTCCTCTTCGTAATCTGCCGGTCATAGCGCCCTTGCGCATAGATTTGTCCAATCCATCCTGCATATCGGTCGCTGGCGGTTCCCAATGAGACAAGAGGATGCAAACCGCGGAAGAAGAAACGGTCGCAATTGAAGTCAGGGCGTGCGGCCACCATCATCCCCTCTGACGCCGTTTCGATTGTGCCGAGGTCTGGGCACAGCCGCATGAGACATTCGATGAGTGTGGGCAGACCGGTTACCGGGCTCGTGGTTGCACGAAGGTAGATGCCGATTTATTGCAGTCTTGATATGAACTGTAACCTTAAACTTTGGGAGTCTTTATACCGGAGATGAATGAAGTAATCTTCTCTTCGGCAGTAAGAGTAAAGAAGATTACTTCATTCACCTTTGCTTTGACAAAATTTGCACGGTTCTTTCTGCACTTCTATTTGGTGGCTTCATAAATGCGCATGGGAGGTACGTTCATCAACTCGAACTTGCAGGACACCGAAGGAAAGAGACGATCCAGATGCACCTTGAGATGTTGATCGGTCTGAAAGCAGGTTTGGTAGACTAAAAATTTACCCCCAATCTTTAAAGCGTTATAGGTATTGCATAGAATTTTGTCGCGCAACCCGTTGCGAAGCCAGAAAAAGGGAATACCTGACAGAATGTAATCCGCCTGGGATTCTCGGCAATTGCGCAAGGCTTCCAGAACATTGGCTGCGCTATCATTGACAATAACCACTCTCGGATCACGGATGGTTTTCTTGAGTATCGAGCTGAAATTCTTGTTGAGTTCAATGAGTATCAGCTTGGCATCCGGTTTCATGTTATTCAGCAGGTAATTGGTGAAGACTCCGGTTCCCGGACCGTACTCGATGATCAAGCTGCTGCTGTCGAAGTCTATTTTGCGGCACACTCTTTTGACGCCCACCGATGAGGTAGGGGTGATGGAAGCCACATTCTTGTCCCTGAGAAACGTCTTTAAATAGGTAATCGTATCAATCATGGATGGCTCCTGCTAACAAAGTTCTTTAACGAAACCGGCACCCTCGCCGCCGGCAATATAAAACCGCCAAAACCAGGATCGCATGGATCTTGTGCGGAAAAGGATACACATTGTGCCCGCCTGTAAGGGGAATTTCATAGCAAAAATTAAACTTGGCATCTATAGCAAACTTTTAAAACTTAGAAAACTGTGTTGTACTCCCGCTGCTCTAAATAATGTGGTTTGCTGTCGGGCTGTTTCTCAGACGCGCGGGATCAGTGAGCAACCCAAAAAATCAAGAGATGAAAGGCAAAACAGATAATGATCAGACCCCGGTGGGAGATTGTTAACCGGCATAAGGCGGGTTCCGCACAAGAGGTCCTGGAGATTCTGCTGGCCAACAGGCAGACGGGCACAGATTTTATCACGGGTTCCCTGAAAGATCTGGAGGTGCATCTATCGATGCAAGGCATCGCGGAGGGTGCGCAGCTCATGTGCTGGCATCTGGCCAAGGGGCACAAGGTAGTGCTGGTGGGTGACTATGATTGCGACGGCATCACCTCGGCGGCTCAACTGGCCCTCTTTCTAAGAGACATCGGCCACCTCAATCACACGGTTGTGATACCTCAGCGCAGTGAAGGCTATGGAGTACCACAGCGGGCAATTTCTGCCAATGCCGACGCAAAACTCCTGGTAACCCTGGATTGTGGAACTCTGGACAAAGACACCATCGGGCTGGCCCGCTCCATCGGCATGGACTGTATCGTGATCGATCACCACGAGGCACCCGCTGCGGGTCTGGCCCCAGCGAACGTCATCATTAACCCGAAGCAGCACTCGTGCCCGTCTTCGTTTAAAGAATTCGCATCAGCGGGGCTCACCCTCATTTTTCTGGCCGCGCTTCGGCGCACGATGCAGCACAAATTTCCCCGCCTCCGGCTGGGCTCAAAGTATCTTGCTCTGGCTGCCATAGGCACAGTGGCCGATATTGCGCCGCTGGTCAACGCAAACCGAATTCTTGCCAAGGTCGGTCTTTACCACCTCGCTCAAGGCGCTTTTCCCCCCCTCACCCAACTGATCAATGCCGCGGGACTGGGCGGAAAGAATCTCACCGCCGGGCATATCGGCTATTACATTGGTCCCCGGCTTAATGCAGCCGGTCGCATGGCCAGCGCTCAACTGGCCTTCGATCTGTTGATGGAGAATGACCCCGGAAAGATTGCTCAGCTGGTCCAAGAGCTCAATCGCCTGAACTCCAAGAGACAACTCCAGCAGGAGTCAATTTTCGCTGAAGTTACCAATCGATATTCACACCTTGCAGCATCCGGGAGAAGTGTGGTGATGGGAGACTCCAACTGGCCAACCGGTATCGTCGGAATTATCGCATCACGCATTCAGCAGGAACTCCATTACGGCCCAACCATTGTTTTCTCCATCGATGAGGAGGGTGGAATAGCTCGTGGGTCGGCAAGAAGCATTCCCGGGATTGACATCCACACCGCCTTAAAGTCTTGTGAGCGAGAATTGATTCGTTGGGGAGGCCACAAGATGGCGGCCGGTTTGACGTGCGAATTGAGCCGGATGGAAAAGTTCGCAGATCTTTTTGAAAGAGCCATGTGTCACTATGCTCAAGACATTTTCATCCCCAGGGCAAAAGTGGATATGGAGCTCGATCTTGGCCTTGTTGGACCACCTCTGTTCGAAGCTCTCAAGCAATTGGAACCTCATGGGCCGGGAAACTCCACCCCGACCTTTGTCGCCAGAGGAGTCAAAACCCAAGTGCAAAAGGCATTCGGAACAAACGGGGAACATCTGCAAATGGTTGTGGCAGAAGATTGCCGGGGAGTTTTTTGGAGGGGAAGCCGCCGCCTTGACTGGGGCGGCAGCGAGGCCGCTGATGTTATCTTTCAGCTGCAATGGGATCATTTTCGCAATGCGCCGTCCCTGAACATAAAAGACATCGGGCGGTTCTTCCAGAATCAATAGGTCTCCCCAGGCCAGATCCTTTCAAACTGTTCTCAAATCTACTTCCTGGACGGCATCAATGTCGACAGGATGTCTTCTTTCCCCACCACGCCCACAAGCTTCCCGTCCTCCACAACCGGGAGCGTGTGCAGATTCTTTTCCACCATTAGAGTCGCAATGTCCTCCACGGTATCTTCCGCATTGATCACGACGGGATCCGCCGTCATAGCCTGGACCACTTTGGCCGCGGCTATTTTCTCCAGTTCCTTATCAATGCTTTTTTGCGATCTGACCGGAATAAAAGTGTCCAACAAAGTAAATACCGATGGAAGGCGAACCTTTTTCTGTAGACTAATCAGGTCACTTTGGCAGATGATGCCCACCAGTTTTCCATTCTTATCGACTACCGGCAGACCATTAATATGTTTATCGAGCAATATTTTGGCGGCCTCTGTTATGTCGGTATCGGGAGACACAGTGATCAGCTCTCTTGTCATGATGTCTTTGGCTTTGACCATATACGACGCTCCTTCAGCATCTGCTCGGTTTCACTAAATGCAGCCGACCGTGCTGCTGGTTGCCAAACCGGTAGTGCTCGGCACAGGACTGCAGTGCAACAATCCACATGTCACACAATGCTTTTGCCCCAGAAAATTGATCGTCATCTCGAGGCAAATGCATTGCAATGATGCAAGAACGATCCATCGCACCAGAGTATAGGCCAAATGTGAACGCGGCAAAAGTACTGATTACAAAAACGATCTGGCGCCGGACTTTTGCTTGAGTTGTGCACTGCTGTGTGGGCCTATTAGGCGCCTTTGTGCCGCCTTTTATTCACGAACGGCTGAAAAGAGTATAGAATATATTTACTGTAATGACGGTTTGCGAAGGGACATAATCACCATGAGAAGGTTTCGTGTCATCCAGGGGGGCAGGCAGAACAGGGCAACAGATCCCGGTCTGCCGCGTCTTTTCAAAGCACACTCTGTAGGCAATCTCACCAGGGCTGAAAAAGTCTACCATGATGTCAAGTTCAATTGGTATTGCCTGGAAAGGAGTGTTCCGACGGCGCCGTACGAGAATCTCATCGCTGATTATCACAAACTGGAGGAGAAGCAGGCGAATGCCTTAAGAAGAGAAATCGATCACTATTTCACAAGCGACGAAATAAAGAGCCTGGAAGCCTATCTGCGGGAACGCTACGGGTTAGGCTTGCAGACCGAAGAGGTGATGCTCCCAGTCAAAGTGAAAGGCGGGTTTTTTACGGAGGGCAACGCAGTTGTATACGATTTTATTGAGCTTTCCGAAAAACCCGATTACCCGTTGCCTTTCAAAGTCTGGGGGTATTATACGATTCTTGGCTGTCTGTCCACGCCGGACATGGATAATGCTGTTATATTTTTACGTAAGTCTCTTGAATTACTTGGCTTTCCATTCAATATCGCGAGCAGAGATCTGGAAAGTGTGGCGAAAGAAGTATATCACCGCGAGGGACTGGTGGTGAAACCGCAAAAGGAGACGGTCTGAGGTAAAAGCTTCTTCCAGCCCAAGCATATAGATGAGCTGCCGGACGAATGCCCTGGAATCGGGTGCCTTCTTGCCGTAATCTCAGAAAATCGTTAACTGACTCGCCCAAGGCCGTGCTGAACGGTTTCCTGCCAATTCAATCGGTGCACTTGTAAAATGGCGGGAGTGACGCTATATAGTAGCTTTGAAAAATCGGCACACTCGGTGCTCTGGGTATCCAGCTTTGAGTTCAAAGGAATAGACATCTCCGGCTTTCGACCGGTTCCTGTGCTCCTTTTGGCACATCAAATCCACAAGAGGGTTCCTATGCATAAGAATTTTATTGTGCTGCTTGCATTAGCCTTTGTCATCAACTGCCCACTCTGGCTTTCCCAGGAGGCACTCGCGCAGCAGCCCCCCCCTCTCGAAGTGGATGTTCAATCTGCCGTTCTCATGGAAGTGTCGACCGGAGCCACTCTTTTTGAATACAACGCAGACCAGCCAATTGAGCCCGCCTCTTTCACCAAAGTGTTAACGCTTTATGTGGTTTTCGAAAGTCTGCAAAAGGGCCTGATCAACCTGCGGGATGAAATTTACATCAGCGAGAAAGCCTGGCGCACCGGAGGATCGAAAATGTTCGTGGAAGTGGGTTCAAAGGTGCCCCTCGAAGATTTGATCCAGGGGATCGCTGTAGTCTCCGGCAACGATGCTTGCGTGGCAGTCGCCGAGCAGCTCTATGGCAGTGTGGACGCCTTTGTGAATGAGATGAACCGCAAGACTCAAACATTGGGTATGACCCAAAGCCATTTTGAAAATCCTCACGGTTTACCCGCAGAGGGTCAGATGACAACGGCACGCGACATGGCAATCCTCGATGCCGCTTACCTGAAACGTTTCCCCCATTCCCTCAAGTATCACTCGATGCGTGAGTATACCTACAACAATATCACACAGCACAACCGCAACCGTTTGCTGTTCAAGGATCCCAGTGTCGACGGGCTGAAGACCGGCTACGTCTCCGCTGCCGGCTATCACCTGTCTGCCACGGGAGAGCGTGACGGCATGCGACTGCTGGCTGTCGTCATGGGGGCCAAGAGTCCAGTGGCACGCGAACGTGAAGCGTTGAAACTGCTCAATTACGGATTCAGAAATTTTGCCCTTATTCAGCCATTTCCCAAGGACCAGCCGGTTGCAACAGTCAAGGTATGGAAAGGACTACTGGACAGCCTCGACCTGTTTCCTGCAGAAGAGGCAACCTTGCTGGTGACGCAAAAGGAAAAGGATGCCATTCGGTGGCAGATCGAAGCACCCGCTGAGGTTACGGCACCCATTGCCAATCAGCAGGAGCTCGGCAAAATGGTATTTTACATCGCAGACCAACCCAAAAAAACCGTCTCTCTGGTGAGTCACCAAGAGATTGCCCGGGCAGGCTGGTTTAAGAGTTTGTGGCAATCCATTGTGCAGATCCGCTTACCCAGCATCAACTGGCACTGGCTAACCGGTGTATCGGCAGCCGTCTTTTTGCTCGCGGTGTTCATCATGTTTGTCCTGAACCGCCGCTCATCGCGGAGGTCCAAGACTTTCAGGAGGTGATCAAACGCGTTAGTCCTCTGCGTTTTGGGACTTAAGCGTCTGTTTCTTCTTTGCGGAATCGCCGATCCCGCAGCTGGGCGACATTCACGTGTTAATCCCGAACCTGGGCAGAATCCAACGATTCAAAGCGATCCATCCAACCAAAACGCCTGCTAGAATCAAAAATTCCGTGGGCACTTGTCCACTCCTCCCTGATTTTCCTCAAAAAGAATTGTTCTCCTCGGCTTATTCAACCCATACACCCGGATTACCCGAGCTGTTCCGGCAGCCTGCCGGAGTCCGCTAAGCTCAGCTGAACTTGCTGGAAGAAGGGCCACAAAGCGAACTGGCCGAAGCTAAACCATCGGCTCCGGAAGATGTGCAAAAAGGCGATAAGATACGCCCCAGATCCTTGCCCTGGCACTGAGGGCAACAGATGGTCCGCTCATCCCGCTCCGACCAAACCAGCGCTTCGAATTCATTGCGACATTGTTTGCAGCGATACTCATAAATAGGCATTCCCAAAACCTCCACCAAGTGATTGACAAGTCCGAAATCACGCTGAATTATCGGCGATTACTCCATATCACTAACCCTCTTGCGCATCAGGGGCAAGATGCAAAATAATCAAGACCGGTCTAGCCTTGGTCGCCTGTTTCTCCTTGTGGTTTTCCCCTGGGCCATGCACCACGGCTCACCAGCACCTCTTTGAGCGCTTCCAGGGCCGCATTTACGGCGGGGAAACCGGCATATATGCCCACCTGGAAAATAGTCTCCGCAAGCTTTTCCGCCGGCACTCCCACATTCAGGGCTCCATGAGCATGTATTTTCAGCTCGTCGGTCTTCTGCAGAGCAGCCAGAGACGCAACGGCCACCATTTGCCTTTCCTGCAGCGACAGAATTTTGCGAGAATACATGTTGCCGGTGATGAATAGAGAAAGTTGCCTGGCCAAATCGGGATCAAACTCCTTCCAAAGCTGGTAGGGAACCGCCACTGGAACGGGTCCTGAAAACAACAGCCTGGCAGTCTCTTTGGTGCGCTTTACAACATCATCCATCATTTTCAACTCCACAATTGATCATTGAACTGGGACCTGCCGGAAAACCTCCTCATCCCCTTGCAACGGGCCTTCCTCAAATGTCGGCAATCCACGTGGACTTCAAGGAATCCTCTCTGACAAGAATCATGCAGTTTGCTGCGCCCATGCACAGACTTCGGAGCCAGCGGGTTCGTCGCTTATCGTCGAATAATCTGTTTGTGATTACAATGGTCACTACAGCAAAAAATTAAGATCGCGAATTTTCTGCAAGTTGACAAGAGAGAAGATTGCTTTTAAGTTAAGTCGCTTTAATTTTAGCTCACCCATGGGAAGTATGAGCAAGCCCAATTTGAATGAGGAGTACAGGAAGTATGAAAACGTGCGATCCCACATCGTGTGACACTTGTTCGAGTAAAGGAAAAGGCTCCAAAGAAGAGATCATTCGCTGCAAGTTGACGCGCATCAGGCACAAGATCCTGGTCATGAGCGGCAAGGGCGGCGTTGGAAAGAGCAGCGTGGCCACATATCTTTCTCTGGCCCTGGCGCAAAAAGGCTATCAAGTTGGCCTCATGGATATCGATCTGCATGGCCCGAGCATTCCCAAAATGTTCGGCTTGCATGGAGTATTGAACATCACCCAGGAACAAGAGATTATTCCGCACCAGTACTCGCCCAATTTGAAAGTGGTATCGATAGAATCGATGATGGAAGACACCGATTCGGCCATCATCTGGCGAGGCCCCTTGAAGCATGGGGTGATTCAGCAGTTCATCGCAGACTGCAAATGGGACGCATTGGATTTTTTGGTCATCGATTGTCCCCCGGGAACCGGCGACGAACCTTTGAGCATCGCAAGAATTATCCCGGAAATTAAAGCAGTCATCGTCACCACCCCGCAAGAGGTTGCCCTGGCGGACGTAAGAAAATCCATCAATTTCTGTCGCAAGATGAATGTTGAAATGCTTGGATTGGTGGAGAACATGTCCGGGCTCTACTGCCCGCATTGCGACGGGTTCATCGCAATCTTCGGGGCGGGCGGCGGTGAAAAGACCTCAGAAAAAATGAAGGTTCCGTACCTGGGCCCTCTGCCTTTTGACCCTGCGGTTGTAACAGGTGGAGATAAAGGGCGGCCGGTTCTGGAAGAGGAAAACGAATCCCCTTTCAAGACCGCAGTGTATGCCTTCGCCGCGAAGATTTTGGGGCGCCTGGGAGAATCCGGGGAACAGTCGGAGCAAGCCAGAGAGCAGACCATTCATTGACAGCAGGAATCAGGAAGGGAGGTCAGTCCGGGCCATGTTTACCATTTCTTTTGACCAGACGTCTTTGACGCAGGAACAACGACAACGACTTCACCAGATGTGGCTGCGCTGCATGCGCCGCATCATTGTCAGTACAACGCTGGCGGGCAGTGGGCACCCGGGCGGCTCCATGTCTTCCTTGCATGTGCTGCTGATGCTCTACAGTACACTCCGGCATCGCCCGGATGATCCCTGCTGGGAGGATAGAGACCGGCTGCTGGTCAGCATGGGGCACATCAGTCCGGGTGTTTACAGCGTGCTGTGCGAGTTCGGCTATACCAAAGAGGACAACATGCTGGTCGAGTTCAGGCGGGCGGGTTCGTCTTTTGCCGGCCATGTGGAATGCTGCGTCCCCGGCGTAGAATGGAACACCGGCAATCTTGGCCAGGGTTTATCCGTGGGTACGGGCATGGCTCTGGCACTCAAGCTTAGGAACAACCCCGCCCGGGTCGGCGTCTTGATGGGCGACGGGGAACAGCAGAAAGGGCAGATCGGAGAAGCACGACGCTTTGCGATAAAATACGAGCTCAACAACTTGTTTGGGATCATTGACCGCAATCACATGCAGATCGGCGGAAGCACCAATCACGTCATGCCCCAGACGATTCGAGCCGAATACGTTGGATCCCAGTGGAACGTAATCTACCTGGAAGACGGGCACGACTTTGAAGGGATATTTCAGGCCCTGAAGCGAATCCATACGGGGGAAGTCGATGATCCACGCTATCCCTCTGTCCTGGTAGCACGAACCACCATGGGTAAGGGCGTCTCTTTTATGGAAAACAAGGCCAAGTACCATGGCAGTACCTTGACCGTAGAGGAAGCCTCGCGAGCCTTGGAAGAATTGGGGATCGAAAATGACCTGGCGGAATATCACAAGAAACGATCAAACCTGGTCACATTTGCCGAAGAATTTTGCGCACCCACTCGCTATCCCACGATCCAAGTGGGAGAACCAAAGACTTACAACCCGGCAACGTTGACTGATAATCGCTCTGCTTATGGCGCCGTGTTGGAAGACTTGGCACGCCTCAACAATGCCGGTGCCGTGCCCGCAGTCCTCGGCTTCAGTTGTGATCTCGAGGGTTCAGTAAAAATGGGGGGATTTCGCAAAATCAACGAATCGGCCTTTTTCGAAGCCGGCATCCAGGAGCACCATACGGCGACCATGGCGGGTGCCGTCAGCAAAGAAGGCTTCACGGTCTTCTTCAGTACATTCGGGGTCTTTGGAGTTGACGAGGTGTATAATCAACAGCGACTCAACGACATCAACCGAACCCAGCTCAAGGTGGTGTGCACTCACCTCGGACTGGATGTAGGTGAAGATGGGCAAACGCATCAATGCATCGACTATATCGGCCTGCTGCAGAACTTGTTCGACTTTTCCGTATTCATTGCAGCGGATCCAAACCAGACCGACAGGATTGCCCGCTACATCGCCGGGCACCCGGGGAATTTCTTCCTGGGCATGGGTCGGTCCAAGATACCTGTCATAACCGATCAGGCCGGGAATCCATTCTATGCCGGCAGCTATCGTTTTGAACCAGGCAAGGCGGACTGGCTGCGAGAGGGAAATCAAGGGGCCATCCTGAGTTATGGAACCACGCTACAGTTTGCCCTGCAGGCTCAAAATGAGCTGACTGAGAAACACGGATTGCAGCTTGCGGTTGTTAACTGTGCATCGATCAAGCCGCTGGATATCGAAGCCGTGCTCAAAGCGGCTGATTGCGGATTTGTGATGACCGTTGAAGACCATCATGCGGACACCGGCCTGGGAGCCAGAGTGGCAAACGTGGTCACGGCCCATAGAATTGCCTGCCGGGTGATTCGGCTGGGAGTACAACACTACGGCGTTTCCGGCAAGCCCAGCGTACTCTATCAAATGGAAGGCATTGATTCCAAAGGAATTGTTAAAACCGTTTTAGAAGCTCACGCAAATGGGTGGCTAGGTGAGAAATGACTTTTGCCATGCAATCCGGCGTGCAGAGATCTCTGTTCAAATTTGCCTGCAAGGCTGTTCCCTCCGATGTGCACAAATCCGATATTGGCGGCACCAGAAGTGCCCCCAGGAATTGTGCCGGAGGGAGCCTGAGCAACATCGGTCGAATTGTTTCCCAGGCCGGGCAGGCAAATAACCTGAGCAGCCGCAACTGCCAATTGAGACACCGGCGTATTCGGGACCTGGAGGGGATATTCCCGGGTTGCGCTCGCTGCAAGAACCGCCGAACATAGTCCACATGCCTCGTGACGGCCGCCTCTTGGCTCTCAAACCGGTGCAGCAATGGAAGGTATCCGTGCGGCGGCCCAATAACTTCCAGCCAGTGGGATTCCAGCTGGCTCTCCAACCAATGATGGCACGCTGCGGCGGTCAAGCCCAGATTTTTTCTGAAGCACGTGCAGAAGGCGTTGATTCTTGGGTGCATCATCCCATCTGCCAGCAGATGACTGGCAAACCCGAGCATCCAATATTTCATTTCCCGGGTCAACCGCCCTTCTTCTGCATCCAGCCATGACCCGAAAAAATCAACAACCTTAAGACCTTCATATTTATGAATGGCTCTCCCTGAAGTGTTACCAAGTTGCAGGAAGGGCAGATCATAAAAGAAGCTGTCCGGCAGAATCGCCCCCAGAAGATAACCCTCCCAGGCATCCCCCTCCGCCGCGTGCGATTCCTCGAGCACGCGCAACGTCTCATGGGCCAGCAAGATGTGCAGACGTTCCTTGGGCACTAGCGCAAATCCATTTGAGGATCAGGCCTCCTCCGGATTTTCCTTATAAATCTCCAACATTTCAGGGATCAGCCGCCGGATGAAAGAAGGCCGGTCCCCCTCAAAGGTCTGCAGGTACTCCTTGTAGCGCGGATGACTGGACGAGAGGGTCGGAGTTCGATGTTTATCCGCAGAAAATCGATCGGCAAATTGTGCCACGAGATCCACCATGGGAACGCTCGAATTCGGGGTGCCCTCCACCCATCCCAGGCGGCGCATAGCTTCAAAGCGAAGTTGATCCAGAAAAAACAAGGTGATGTCCATGATCGCCATCTTATCCAGGTTTTCCAGAAAATGAAAGCGAGTGCCGGTTCCCAGGCCCTTCACTCCCATAATAAATTCATAGATGGCCATCGATGACTCTTCCCCCGGCTGTATCAGCTTGGCCAAAGTCGCATCATCGAGATCCATCAGTCGCGTATTTTCATCGAACGTCTGCGCAAAACGCCGGGTCCATTCTTCAAAGCCCCGTTTGGCCGTGAGCTGCTGACGCATTTCCTTCATGTCCAAAATCTTTGCCACACCTTCTCCCCTCTGAGACACTCTCAGAGCCCATCGCAAAATTTGTCTACATCGTCACCTGGAAAAATTCCGAAGCGGGGACCCGGAAGGCCCACGCACCGAAGTTCACAACCGCCTGTAAAACCCCTTTTCCTGCCGCCCTGGCGGTACTCCCCCGGGAGGGCATTATTTCCTTAAAACACATCCGCAGAAAACATGTAGAGCTCAACGTCGGACTTTTTCCACGCGTTGGGCTGCAGACCGGCTTTTCTGCATGTCCATTCCAGAAACTGCTCCCGATCCCATCCATTCTCTACCGCAACCTGTGGAAGCAACAGACCCGACCGGTAGCCCTTGCGAATGTATAGACCATGTTTGCCAATTTCGATTTTGTCAAGATCAGTAACCCTTTCCATGGGAGTCAATACGGATATTTCGACTTCAATCCCATCCAATTCCGACGGTTGCAATGCACAAAAGCGCGGGTCAGAAAAAGCTGCTTGAACGGCCATTTCCTTGATCGTTTCATGGAGCGCGCCGCGCGCTTCGATCATTCCGATGCAGCCGCGCAGCGCTCCCGCCTTTTTGACGCAGACAAATGCCCCCCTCGGTTCGGTCATCTTGGACGTTTGCGGAGAAAACTCGGGCAACGGTTCGCCCAAGCAGCGACTTCGGATCGTCTGATAGGCCAGCTGCCGCAATGCCTTCTTTTCCTCCTCAGACAGGCCCAGATCTACCCCCACTGTTCCTTTATCGCCTCCCGGGTTGTTGATCAAAGCGGCAGCCATGTAGCCCACGACACTGTGACGGTCGCCCGTGGCATCCCCGGAATTGGCATATTGCAGGACTTTGCACTTGGTCGCCCCGAGCTTTCTGGCAGCCAACATGACGCTGACCATCGGGCCTCCCCCGCACGCTTCACACTCACCTCTTTTGAGGCTCTCGGCCAATCCCTCGGGATTGAAGCTGGATACCCGATCGAGGACGATTTGATCGAGTCGCCTGGCCTCGTCGTAAGAATGGAAGTGAGACAGATCACTGCTTGCCAAAAGAAGTACCTTTTTGTCCTGACAGACACTCACGATCGAGTCGGCCAGCCGGGCACAATTCTCGAAAGACTGCTCTCCCATGACGATGGGAGTCAGCTTGAAATCCTGCAGGACAACCTGCAGGAAAGGCAGCTGGATTTCCAGGGAATGCTCCTGCGAGTGTGCCTGTGGAACGTAGTCGATCGAGCCAGGCTGCTGCAGCAGAGCATCCACAATCTCCCTGTCCAAGGGAACTACACCCAGTGGAGTGCGATATCCACCCAGCTTGTAAACGCTTGCCCCCTGGAAGTAAGCGCGGTGGCTCGGTGCAACAATCAAAACCCGGTCAAAAGGTCGATCGATCAATAGCCTGTAGGCATGTGCGGCGACACCGCCCGAGTAAGCATAACCGGCATGCGGAGCAATCATGGCAACGATCTCCCCTTGAGGTGGAGAGAATTTGACCTTTCCGATATGTGCTCGGATTTCCTCCTCCAACGCTTTCTTATTGGCAGGATACCAGGAACCGGCAATCACCGACTCCCGAATCTTTTCTCCCTTCATAGGTTCCCCCTTCGCATGAGGAAAGAACAACTCCGGAACATACCCTCAAAACTTCTCTCGCGGTGAAACCCGGTTGTCCACGCAGCACAACACCGGGAAGTCCCAGCGCCTCTCCATAAGAATAAAACACTGGCCTTGGCACGTGTCAACGCGCACCCGGAATTAAAATTGTGGTGTCTGTGTCCATCCGGTGAAGCTCAGGGTATTGATTCACATTATAAATTCTTATAATTTACCCCCGCTCGAAAGCTCATTTTGACCAATCTCGAAATACCACTCATATGCTCTCCGACATTTGGCAGAAGGGATTCTAATGAAAGCGAAACTGGAACATATCGCCATCGTTCTCAACAGGCCTCATTTCCCCGAAAACATTGGAGCCTCGGCCAGGGCGGCAAAGAACATGGGCATAGGGCGGCTGATAGCCGTAAATCCCCGTGACTGCGATCTGACGCGAGTACTTAAGATGGCCACCCACAATGCCGAAGATTTGGTTGCCGAAATGGACGTCTACGATGATTTGGAGGAGGCACTGGCACCCTATTCCTACATTGTTGGAACCACTGCCCGCACCGGTTCCCATAGACCAACCCTGAAGAGTCCAAGGCTCCTCGCGGAGGAGCTCGTGCCCATAAGTCAGAACAACCTGATAGCCATTTTGTTCGGTCCGGAAGATGCCGGCCTCGCTGCCCGGGAATTGAAGTATTGCCACAGCATTGTCACTATTCCCACCGCTGATTTCGCTTCAATTAACCTTGCCCAGGCGGTCATGATCCTCACCTATGAAGTCTTTCTGGCCAGCGTCAATCCACCCGGAACATTTGTTCCGAGACTTGCCAACAGTCATGAACTGGAAGGGATGTATGCGCATCTCAAAGAGACCCTGACCAGGATCAGCTTCATCAACCCGGAAAACCCTGACTACTGGATGATGAGCGTGCGGCGCTTCCTGGGTCGAATCGGCCTCAGAGCCAGAGAGGTCAAAATGATTCGAGGCATTTGCAGACAAATAGACTGGTACTGTGATAATCGACTGCAGTCGTCTTCATCTTCTTCCGACGCAGATCAATGATGGTTTTCCTTTTGGCCGCGCTTGCCTCACCCCTGGTCATCAGTCATAATATTCAATGATTATGATGAGTAATCCTGAAAGGAACGGTATTCTTCTTGTGCCTGTGTAAACCGGGGATAGACGGCGGCCGCAACAGAGAGCGCGGCTTCGCATCCCATCACAGTGCTCAGCGGTGAGTGAAGCATGCGGATGGATGATTTGTTTCCTGATTGTTCTCATCCTCGCCTGGTGAACGGGGTAACCATCATCGGACCGGATCTGTTTGCCCGTGATCCGATGGGCAAGCCACTCAGCCCCATTGCGTCCATCTTCCCTCACCACAGAGTCATGGTAACGGGCCGTGGAATTCACGGCATGCAGGTTCAGGCGATGATCGATTTCTTGAGACGTGCAGGTCCTCCAGGGGAACCGAGAGAACTGAGCAGCGATGAGGAAGAGGATATTTACCGCAATGCGGTATCGATTCTGGCGCGTGACGGAATTATCCTGATTCGCTCGGACCCCTGCGCAATGGAAAAAGTCTTTGCCGCTGACGACTTGCTGCAGAACCTGCTGCCCAAAGAGCGTATCCAATTTACCGGAATCCAGCGGGCGGAAGTGAGAAGAAAACTTCGCCGCCGTGGGGAAAGCTGGCGCATCTCACCCGCTCCCCACTCGACAGAAGACATTCAGCGCTTCATTGAATCCAGCCGGGTTCAAGTGGGTACGGGGGCCTCTTTTTACTACAACGCGCCTACCGGAGGACGTTACGTCACATACCAGGAGCTCATTAAAATTCGTCCTCTACTGTTCACCGACCCGATTGAAGCTCTTGCCAGGCTGGAGGAGATCTATCATCTCACTCGCCTGACCAATGAACAGGGAGCCCGAGAACTGAGCTTTTTTCTGCAGACCCAATCGGTACTCGATACCGAAGATCTCGGGAGGCTGATTCACGTCCTGAAATCGCCCCCTTCAGAGCAAAATGCAGCGGAGGCAAGATACCTGTTTGACCGCTTTTCGAGCGCCTTCGCTCGTGCCGCCGGCTCCGAACTGCTGATCGACAGCCCCAAAGATGCAGCATGGCGCACCACCATGTTCTGCCGGCTCTATGACATCAATGAAAACGAAATAGAGGAATGGTCATTGGGACTCAGCCCGGAATTCCGCTTGAATGTCAGGTGGCTGCCGGGAGCCCGTATATCGGGCAAATTGCTGTTTGAACCGAATGCCGGGCACAGAGTACGAGCATTGATGCACCATTATTGGCAGGTGCAGCCGGGAATAGTCTCAATCAACGTGGGGCGGGTGGAAAAATCGCAAACCGATAGAGACCGCAGCGGCGAGCAACGAGAGGTCTATCTGGTGGTGCTGGGGCTTGCCGATGGCAGTGAAGACATTCGCATCGTCCGCATGATCAAATGGGATGTGATGCATCGGGTCAAGCGGGGCACCCCCCTGCACCAGGCAATAGCCGAGACCATCCAGTACCGGGACTATATCTGGGATCGTCTGCGCGCAGCTGACGAACTGGGTATTCCCAAACTTTCCTATACCGAGATCCGATTGGATGAAGATGTGCCCACGTTGGGGCACATTCCGGTGTTCTTCTTCAGCCGGCCCTATGTTTCGGGTATCGTGACCGATAAGATCCCTCTTGGCAGCTACGCTCAACCTGGTTTTGTGATGAGACTCTCCGGCCTGCTGGGCGCTGCTGCAGCTGCAAGCCTGGTCCTGGGTAGAGCGTGCCCGCGCAGCGGGCATGTCTTTTTTGACGATGGTGATGAAGTGATACAGCTTGGCGCTGATGGCCTGCCCGAGCGGCTGATCATAGCCGACATTACCGGATCTTTCACCGACTGGAGCACCCCTCTGGCGCAATTGTTGCCGCATTGTCTGTGGCACCTGGCTGTGCATCTGGACAAAGCAAAACAGAGTGACATACCCAATGCAGAACTGAAAGCCTCCGTTGCCGTCTTTGCCGGCAACTTAGCCAACGAGGTCATGCGCATGCAGCGCATCCTCACCCAGCCAGGCTCCCCGTTATGCTCTCTATTTGCCGATCGCACCAGCGAGCCCGGCGGCGTGCGTCATCGTTGGCAATCCATACTGCACCGATTGAACGAGACCAACATTGAACAGTTGCTTGGAATCATTGCGCAAAGTGATCATCTCAAGGCGTTTGTATAAATCTTCTAGGCTCTCGTCGCTTCCAGGACGATGCGGTGTTCCACCAACGACATACTGTGAATCTTGGCATTGACGAGTTTTTGTTCCCCGAAGATATTGGCAACCCGCAACTTGTCCCCCTTGGGCTCCAGGACATCCACGGCTTCAAGCAACAATTCCTCCTTTCCATCTTTCAACAAGTAAGCATTTGCTTCGCACATTGCTCGGTTCTCCTGTTGTTTGATTTACATTGGCCTTTAATTAATATAAAACCCTTTAATCTTCAAGGTGCACCCATTCTCGCGCGACGGCGGGTACTTTGGCAAGGTCAAGTCTATTCTGGAAAGCGAGAGGTTCTCGATGGAATTTATTGATCTCAAACTGCAACAGGCTAGAATAAGAAATCCTATTGACCAACGTATCAAAGCGGTGCTGGCACATGGCCGCTACATCATGGGACCGGAAGTCAAGGAATTGGAAGAGGCTCTTGCATCCTATACAGGTTCGCGTCACGCTGTCGGCTGCGCCTCGGGAACGGATGCTCTGCTGCTGGCTTTACTGGCTCATGATGTGAAGCCGGGCGACGCCGTTTTCACGACTCCCTTTTCTTTTATTGCTACCGCCGAAGCGATAGCCCTGCTCGGTGCAACGCCAATCTTTGTTGATATCGATCCGGCTACTTTCAACCTGCACCCCGAGAATCTGCAGAGAGCCATTGAAGCACTCCTGGACCGTGATCCGACACGTCATCCGCTGCCCAGGCAGACGACCGGTTCCACTCTGCACCCCAAAGGCATCATTGCCGTAGATCTTTTCGGACTGCCTGCAGACTACCGGCAGATCAATGCAATTGCTCAGAGCAACGGCATGTTTGTCATCGAAGATGCAGCCCAGTCTTTCGGCGCGGGATACTTTGGCAAGAAAGCCGGCAGTCTTGCACAAATCGGCTGCACATCGTTCTTTCCGGCAAAACCTCTGGGCGGCTACGGCGACGCGGGCATGTGCTTCACCGATGACGCAGCGCTGGCCGACAAGATGCGTTGCCTGAGTCTCCACGGGCAGGGTGCGCACAAGTATGATCACATTCATATCGGTATCAACGGTCGGTTGGACACCTTGCAAGCAGCCATCCTCCTGGCCAAATTTGAGATTTTTCCCGAAGAAGTGGCGCTTCGCCGGCAGGTCGCAGACCAGTACCATAAACTTTTATTCTCGCAATCGTCCCCGGTTCTTCCACCCGCTGTCCCGGAAAATTATGATTCTGTTTGGGCTCAATACTCCGTTCTGACCAAGAAGCAAGAATATCGACGGAACCTGCTCGACAGGTTGCACGAAGCGGGCATACCAACAGCCATCTATTATCCCAAGCCGCTGCATCTGCAACCGGCCTTCAACCATCTGGGCTACAAGGCAGGTGATTTTTCTGTCAGCGAGGATTACGCGCGGCGCATATTCAGCATTCCCATGCACCCTTACCTGGAAAAGGAGCAGCAGGAAAGAATCGCCGGTATGTTGCTGGAATTGTCCTGAGGCGGCAGCAAAGAGCAGAAGATGATCACAGGAACTGGGCATGGCATCCGCACCATTTGCTGGCTTGGCCTTTTCACGGCGCTTTTTGCCGGCGCTTCCTGGGCATGGACGGGGAAAGTGATCGAACTGGAAGACGGTGACTCCGGAAGAGCGCTCAAGGGCTGGTCAACGGTAGAGTTCAGATTGTATGGCATAGATGCCCCGGAACATGAGCAGCCATTCAGCCGAAAAGCGAAATCGTTTGTTTCCAGGAGACTGCTGTGGAAGGAAATGGAGTTTCGGACGCTGGATCGCGATCAATATGGGCGCGAGGTGGGACTTGCTTACCGGGGCGGCCGGTGCATCAATGAACAATTGATAGAATCGGGCCTTGCCTGGGTTTACAGGCCGTACTGCAAAGAAAGCTTTTGCACCAAATGGATGATATTGGAAAACCAGGCCCGGGGAAAAAGAGCGGGCCTTTGGCGCCAGAGCGACCCCACCCCGCCGTGGGAGTTTCGCCGCAGCACCAAGACGAAGTATTCGCCGTCGATGGTGGACTTCCTCACGGGTCTTGTCAAGGGCAGGGGATACCATGGAAATGTCTCCTCCAAGGTGTTTCACAGCGAGCAGTGCAAGCACTACAACTGCAAAAACTGCACAGCCCGTTTTTCCAGCAGAGATGAAGCCCTCCGCGCGGGGTTCAAACCCTGCAGCATGTGTAGGCCATGACGAACGTTGTGAAAACTAAAGTTGCGTTGTCCGGCGCAGCGACCTCCCGGGTGGAATCCCCCAGGGACTGGCTGCTGCGCCTACAGCCGGTCATGTTGAAGGCGGCAATCCCCATCATGCTGCTGGTTTCCGCGCTGTTTCTGACCTATGAATTTTGGCGCCTGCTTTCTGACGCTGAAGTCAATCCCCTGAGCGACGTGCATAACGCTATCGACCTGAAGCTGCGCTATTGGGAGGTGCATCTGTGGTTTGCCGCCAAGAAATCATCGGCCGGCATTTGGCGGTCGGTCTATCAGCCGGCGAGTTTCGTCATGCTGTGGCCTTTCATGGGCTGGCTGTCACTGACTGCTGTCCGCTGGCTGTGGGCGGCAACCACTGTCGCCATGCTGGTTTGGCTGGTGCACATCACCGTCCGGGAGTCAGGGGCCGTGAACAAATTTCAACGTCGCTTCATGGCGCTGCTGCCGCTGTCCATGTACGCCACCGGCGCCACCATCGGCAACGGGCAGCTCATCGTGCACATCCTGCCCATGCTGCTGACCGGCCTTTTGATCCTGAGGAGGCAGCCTGCATCGATAAAATACGATCTGCCGGCGAGTCTGCTCATCCTTTTTTCCCTGGTCAAGGCATCCATCGGGGCTCCCTTCTTCTGGATGGTGATGTTCATGCCGGGCCGGCTGCGTCCGGCGATTTTTGTTGCCGCAGGATATCTTCTGCTCACCCTGATAGGGATCACTCCACTGGAGGCGCCGACGGAAGTCATGATGACATCGGTGGAGAGATCCTATGAGTTGGCTGCGCACAGCACGGAATGGGGAAGGGATCTGCGGGTGGCCGACCTGGCGGCCTGGATGCGTTTTGTTGGCCTAAAGAACGTGGTCTTTCCCGTTTCCGCCTTCTTCATGGGGTTGCTGGGCTTGTGGCTGTGGCGTCACAGGGCCGCAGACTTCTGGGTCCAGTGCGGGGTGACGGGGATCTGGACGCGTTTGCTCGCATATCATCGATGGTACGACGATTTGCTGCTTCTCCCGGCCATGATCGCCCTTTTCCGCCTGGCGCACATGGATGAGGACACTTCCTCTCGCAGGTTTTCGGGCATCCTATTTGCGTTGATGGTGCCGGCCATGCTTGCTCCGGGAACCCTATACGTCTTGCCTACTCCAATGAACCTCTATGTGGAAATCTTGAAATCCCTGCTGTGGATGACGGTGCTCGTGCACTTGATGATGCGCAGCGGAGCTGCCCTGGTCAGCGATCCCGCGACCGGCTGATACCCGCCGGACCCGTTATTCAGCAGCCGGAGGAATGGTATGCCGTTGTTGCCTCTCATGTTCACCCAGTGCAGACCGAGGCCGAAAATTTTGGCGGGGAATTGCCGGACGCAATCTTTGCCGCGGACCCGTAGGATGTCATTACAGGCAAGGCACATGAAGACTTTTGCAATCCGGAGGCGTTCTTCTCGGGGGACTCACCCCGTCGCAAACCTCGGGCTGCTGGAGAAAGATGTGGCCGAGCGGCTTGCCGGAGTCGAAGGAGGAGCACCGGTTTTCAGTCTTGAAACAGGGTTTGGTGGCGGCAAAACTCACGGCATCATTGCCGCTGTCCTGCATCAGAGCTATTCCATCCGGTTGACTTTTGCATTCGCTGCACTGCAGCGGATTGGCGGTGCGCCATGTTGATTACAGATCGGCGGCGTCCGGAAGCCTTGGCGCTACAAAGTCTTCCAACAGCCTTTCCCGGGCTTTGCGGCACAGGGGATAGACCCAGATGTCTTTTGGCTCCAGGCCGTGGCGCTTATGGGTTTTGTCCATGCGGCCGCGCCCCGTGGTCCGTCCCAGATAGATCCAGTTGGCGGCGCGGTAGCAGGTGCCCAAGTAGCGGGACGGATCTACCAGAGTTTCCATCAGAATCGGTCGGATGACATAGGCTGCTTGCCAGTCGTTCACTACGCGACGGGTCAGTCTGGCCAGGGATGCACTGGCCAAATGAGGAATTTTTACCCAGGGCAGAATCAGGAAGCGGCTGTTTTGGATGATTTGCTGCAGTCCCTTGGCACGTTGCGCGTCCGTCCAGCCGATCCATTCATCGCGCGGCGCCATCCTCCAGGCTGGACTCGATACCTGCAGACATCCCACCTGCTGCGGACGCGGCTTGGTTATCCACACGAAGTAGCGCAAATACGCTCCAAACGGAACCTTGTACCCCAAATAATGATGCTGCCCAACCCACTTGCGCCACTGCTTGTGCTCTTCGCTGGTGGTCACCAATTGCAGTTCCAACGGTCCCACCTCACTGAGCTTGCCCGTCACCGTCATAGGTGCCGGCGCAAGCTTTTTTTCGGTACTTTTGGGCTTACTGCGGCGCTTGCCGGCGTTGGCTTTGAGCTCCGGCAGCTGTAAAATCCCTTGTTCCTCGAGCTTCTCCAGGAATCCGCGACATTCGTGACCCTTGAGGGACCCGTTGGGGCGCCGCCAACCCAATAACTCGCACACGGTGTAGGCAAGTTCGGTACGGCTCAATCCTGCACAATCCCTGATGGTGCCTTCAATCAGTTCCAGATCGGATGAGCTCACCTCAATGCCGCAAAAGTTTAGACTGCCTCTTTTCGCCATGGTTTTCTACCCCCCGGTGGATGTTCTTATACCTCAAAACAAGCGCCGTGTTCCGCGAAAAAAGGTCGCATTATGGAACATTCATGTACAACGCCATTTGCTCTCGGCCACACCTGAGCATACCCACGGCTCGCAAGCGGTGTGGAGGCAGATGCGGCCCGTAAACAAGAAGGGTCCCGTTCCATGAGGAGAGCCTCTCTGCGAGACGATCAAAGGGCTTATCCGGGTACAGGTAGAGGCAATCCGCTCGATCCATACGGTGATCCAGGTAATCCCCGCAGACGAACGTGACTCGATGGCCCAGCCCCAGATCAAGTGAGGCCCTTCGAGCGATGCAACAAAGATCCGCATCGATTTCGATTCCCATGGACCGAGTGAACAGAGCGGCGACGCAACTGACGATTCCGTCTCCACTTCCGAGATCAAGAAACAGTTTGCAGGAGGAGAGATCAACGGATTTAAAAAAGAAATAAACATGCGACGCTCTAGAAGCCGCCCAGGCACCAAGCTGGGTCATGCGGTAGAGTTCGTGGCCGCCGCGTTGCAGTTCTGCATAAAAATCACGATAGTAACGGGCAATGGCTACCAGGCGCCTGCCGGTCGCAGCGGGAATATTAAGCACTGACAAAGGAATTGGGACCATAATAACCGGCTCGCACCGATACAACGGGGAACACCATGCTGCGTCGGCCAAGCAGCGTTCCGGGGTTGGTCACCGCGTTGCAGCCGATCTGAACCTCATCCCCTATGATGGCGCCAAATTTGCGCATGCCGCTGTCGATGATCTCCTCACCAATCTTCAGCTGGACCGTTCCCTCGGTGATCTTCAGATTGGCCAATTTCGTACCCGCCCCCAGGTTGCAGTTTCTTCCCAAAATGCTATCTCCGATGTAGGCAAAGTGCCCGGCTTTGGCACCATCCAGCATGACGCTGGTTTTCATTTCGGTGGTGTGTCCCACCACGCAGTGATCCCCCACCAAGCATTTGCCTCTCATGTAGGCCCCCTGACGAACTTCCGTGCAAGCTCCAATGATGGTGGGTCCTTTAATGAGTGCACCGGGTTCCACAACAGAACCCTCTCCCAAGAAAATCTGAGCATCCCACAGCACCGCTCCGGCAAAAAGCACTGCCGCTTGAGACGCTTCTTCCCCGCCAATGCGCACACGGAATTTCCCTCTGTTCACCTCTCCACCGAGAATCTCATATCCATCCCACCAGATCTTGTTTTTCCACAGAATCACCGTCTGCGGCAGAGGCCGCCCCCAACAGCCTATGGCTCCAACGTTGGGCTCCAAACATTCCGCTAGATAGGCGGGAATCTTGGCCAGGGCCTGCCAGACCTGATTGCAGCCTGCGAACAAGCCTCGATGCCGAAAAGCCGCCACATCGAAAAACGCCTCCGGGCGCAGAAAATCCATCGCCATGTCCTCTTCCTCTCAAAGCCTGACAGCAAGATAAATTCCATTCGGACGACCAGCTCCCAGATCCCTCGGTTCACCCGGCTTTATTTGTTCATTTGTTCATCAGGCGCTGATGCTCGATTTTGATACACTTGTCCATGACTACCTTGAGTCCTTCCTTACAGGCTTTTTCAGCCGACTCGTTGTGAGCCAGGCCCAACTGCATCCACACTGTGTCGGCGCGCACCTCGATCGCCTCATCCACAACCCCTGGAATGGCTTCCATATTTCTGAATATATCGACGACATCAATGTGCTCCGGTACGCTCTTGAGATCCGGGTAACAGGGCTCTCCCAGGACCTCTTGGTATTTAGGATTGACGGGAATCATCTTGAATCCATGTTGTTTCAAGTACTTGGCCACCTTGTGGCTGTCCCGCTCCGGTTTGTGGGAAACACCCACAACGGCAACCGTTTTTGTCTTTTCAAGTATCGCAACAACCTCTTCATCAGTAGCTCGTTTTTCAGGTATCTGGCATACTGTCATGGAAAATCTCCTTGTTAAGCGTCCAATTCAATCGAACAGCCCGCTTGGCGGTTCGCTCGCGTCAACCACGAGCAGCATCCGCGGATGGCTGTACCCATCCAACGAATATATCGACGGCCATCGAGAGATCACCCATGGCTCAATTCTACCCATGGGCAACCGGATCTCCACCGTGCTCATCCTTGGACATCTTGAGGCGGCACAGTTCGGTGCCGGCAGCATCCAGCAGGTCCTGTGTGCGCCTGGTCTGATCGCTTAGGGTTCCCATACCGATGTTGGTCTGGATCAAGATGGCGGTATTTTGATATTTGAAGGGGGACCTGCGGATGGCTTGAGTCAAGTAGGGTACGACTTCAGCGGCTTCCTCGGCGGGCACATCGGGCAATACCGCCAGGAACTGGTTGCTGCCGAATCTTCCAAGGTATCCTTCTTGTTCCGGAATAATTTCCTGGAGAACGCCGGCCGCATGCCTGAGCACCTCGTTCAGGAGTCCCGGATCGCCGTCGGTTGGATGGAAGAAGTCCATTTCAATCATCAGAATCGAGAGGGGGGTCTCAAAGCGTCGAGCTTTTCTTGCCTCTTTTTCCAGGATGGTGTGAATCTGGAAATAATTCATCAGTCCCGTCAACGGGTCGAGTACTGAAAATTCCTTCACTTTTTCATATGTCAGACAGTTGTCCATGCAGAGCGCAATTTTCACCCCCAACTGCTCCAGCAAGTCGGTGCTGTCAAACGGATGATAACGCTGCAAATCCTGGCTGCCAAAGAAGAGACTGCCGAACACCATTTCATGAATGCATAAAGGGACTGAAACTCCCGACATTATAGAAGAAACAATCGCTTCGGGGAGAACCGTGAGAAGCCCCCGGACCTCGCGGTCATTCAAGAATGAGGGCCTGCAAACATCGGCAGCGACGGCACAGCCATTATTCGAAGGCAGCGGCAACACCCAGGTATTCTCGGCAATGGGCTCATTCGTCCGACAAATCTCCGGGAAGAACTGTTCGATGATGTCCGTATGACTCAAAAAAAGCACCAGATAATCGGGTTCAAAACGGACCTTGATCTCCCTCAGCAGCTCTTCGACCAGGACATCCAACTGCCGGGTCCGAAAAAGAATCCGTTCAATCTCCGTAAAATGCCGCCAAATCTTTTCGTTATTGCTGGCCGTGGTGAGCAGGTGCTGCAATTGTTTTCGAAGCTCCTCATTTTCCAATCGAAGCCGTTCCAGTGCTGCCGTATCATTTTCAACCTGGTTGCTTCGGCCAGAATCCATCTGTTCCATCTTGCCGACCTCGGAGAATAAGATGATGTTCCTATAGTGGCCTGCTGACCACACCGACTTGCGCCCACTTCGTTGCCGGCCGCCCTTGGGCAGGGCCGCATGAGCGTTCCTGTTCCCTTTTTCAAGGCTCCGGAGGCAAGGAATGCTCCGTGTCATCGATGGGCCGTGGACTTTTCCGCACACAGGCCAAAGCCTCCTGCACCGCCTCCACAGGGGATTGGGCCGTGCGCAATCCTGGAATGGAAAAGCGTGGGGCGAGTGCGATCACCGTCCTTCCGATTTTGAGGGCCAGAGCGATTTCAGATAGAGTCCCATAGCTACCGCTCACGGCGATCAACACATCCGCTGTCTGGACTATAATGGCATTTCTCGCCTGCCCCATGTTGGTGGCTATGGGAAAGTCGATGTAAACATTGGCGTCCCGGGTGGAACTGCCAGGCAGAATCCCGACGGTAGCTCCTCCAACCTCCTTTGCACCCCGCGCGGCAGCGCTCATGACTCCGCCCAGACCGCCACAGATGAGAACCGCGTCGTGCCGGGCAACTTCACGGCCTACCTCGGCCGCCAATTCTTCCACCGATGGTTCGCAGGCACCGGCTCCAATAATTCCTACAATAGGGCGTCGCATCTATTCTTGCCACCCCCATTTACCAACCAGGTCCACAAAGCGCACTCCGCCCAGGTTGGTCTTTTGAATGCCCTCCGGCACACGCTTCACCAGAATCAGCTCCTGGGAAATCCGATCCCCCACTGGAACCACCAAACGCCCCCCCATGGCCAGCTGATCGACCAGCGGTTGGGGTACCCTGGGGGCCCCCGCAGTCACCATGATGGCATCAAAGGGGGCTTCGTCCGGCCAACCAATGGTCCCATCAGCCACCCGCACAATAACATTTTTGTATCCCAGTTTTTGCAATACCTGATTGGCTCGATAGGCAAGATTGGGGTAGCGCTCAATGGAAAATACCCGCTCGGCCAACTCGCCCAGAATGGCCGCTTGATAACCCGATCCGGTCCCTATTTCGAGTACCTTTTCGTCGCCTTTCAATTGCAGGGTCTCGGTCATTAAAGCTACGATATAAGGTTGAGAGATCGTCTGTTTATCGCCAATGGGCATGGGGTGATCACTGTAAGCCTGCTCTTGCAAAGCTTCGTCGACGAACATATGGCGCGGTACCTTGCGCATTGCCTCGAGCACTCGCGGGTCTTTAATCCCCCGGCTGATCAGCTGCGTCTCAACCATACGATCGCGCGCTTTTTGAAAGTTGATCATGGACCACTCTGATTTTCTGAAATTGTTGAGAAGTCTAAATATGCAGCGCAGCAATTGCTTACCGTCTCAGTTATCTGTTAGCCATAAAACTAAAGATGAAATGGATAACATTGTCAACGGTTTTTACTGGGTGCCAGGCGGCGCTCCCGCGCCATTCCTTTTGCATTGATCTGTCCAATCTTCAAAACAGCCTCAGTATTGCAGCAGCGGAAGGAATTGGAGCCGCACTTCGATTTGCTTGTGGAGATCAATGGCAACTTTTGGAATCCATTGTTATTATTTGGAAGAGTCAGAGAGCCTGGACCAAGAGGAGAGTCAAGATGTCCGAAAAGGAATATGGCTTGGTGGACATTATCCGCGACCCCGGCGTCTGGATCTATGAGACCTTTGAGTTATCCGAGGGCGGGCATTATTACCTCTACCGCTATGACGCAGGGGAAAGTGCTTTCAGTAGAGCGACGGTTCCCGCAGGCGCGGCGGCCATTCATTTTTATCCGCTCAAAGGCGAGGACAAAGTACCCATTGGCGGCTGGCGTCCTTTGGAAAGAATCTGGCTGCCGGCAGGACGTCCCAGGTTGGTAGCCGTTCGCAAGTCGGCCTCAGAGTAGGTTTGCCCAGTGATCATATGCGCTGCACAATGGATCGGCTGCCTCATCGCGTTCGTCTAATGACAGCTCCCTCAGTCGTTCTCTGAAATACAGGCCAAAGGGATACTTGCGCCCGCTCCAGGCGAGCCAGGGAGGAAACTGCTCCACATCGCACTGGATTGATAACAGAGGAAATACCTGGGTGCCGACATAGATGAAGGCCAGGCCATCTTTCCAGGCCGAGTCATAAGGTCGAAAAAACGGATAGTTGCGCTCTTGCAGCAGCTGCTCAAGGGACCAGGGATGATGAAGATCGTTGAGGGGCCGCAGGGCGAACAAACGAGTTTGGCGGTGCTCATTGAGGATGTGCTGCAACGCGTCGTCACGCTTTGATTCGCTCGGGTCAAACACGCCTATTCCGCGAAACGGAAGCCCCTGCGTCGCCAGTCTTTTAAGCATCAGCTGCAAGCTTGGAGCGTGACCGTGAGAGGTATCTTCCCAAAACAGCACAAGGGGATCTGCACCCTGTTGTTCCAGGTAGCTGACAAGGGAAGGCAAATACTCGATGTCATCCACCCGACGAGAGGAAATGAAGAACTTGTCGATCCAGGGCAGTACAAGATAAGGTAGTTTCTGCTTTGTCATCAGTTCTTGCCCTTCGGCCAGCATGGCAGTAAGTCGGACGAGACCTTTTTGCCAAATTCTCTTGCGCATTGCGCACCAATCCATCAGCCGGCCCAGGTGAATTCGCTGATGGGGGCTGACCGCACCACACCAGCCAAGCATTTTGTCTTGCCGAAGCTTTGCTTCATCAGGGCTTTTGAGCAACACCCTGGAGGATTCCAAATCCCTCTCATATGAGTCTTGCTGCGCCTCATCAAGGGCTGCTCGGAGCCGACTTTCCCACATTGCGTGCAGCACTTTTGGCCTGACCAGTCGTTCTTCCCACAGATCAAAAAGTTGAATCGCTGTGCTGTCACTCGAATATCGTCCTCCACTGGCCGATTCCATCCGCCTTTGGACTCCTCTCTTAAACTGCAGCCACAGATCCTCTGAGGGAAACTGGCGCGACAATTTTTCAAACGCCCAGCCGCCGGCGGCCGCCAGGCTGGCGTTATGCAAGCTCAACACAACCCGGCGCGTCTTCTGACTCACTGCGGTGGCAAGCCCCTTGACGGCGGCCAGCTCTTTGGCCTGCAGCCGAATCAAAAGATCCAGGCAACGCAGCGAATGGCTTCCCAAGCCTCCATAATAGATTCCCTCAGCGAGCGGCGGCAAGGGAGGTCGCTCGCCTCTTTTATGCAGCGTCCCTGCTCGAGCCGTACTGGAGGCATCGACTTGAGAAAAACCGGAGGGCAACAACAGGGCACGTCCAATCCTGCGCCATCGCCCGGTTGAACCGCAGTCACTGGCCCCCTGCCTGCTTTGCAAGAGCGGTTTCAAATCCGTCCAGGTGATCTCGCCAATCGCTGGCGATACGGATCCGGCAGGCATGTTCCGGCGCAATATCCGCCACCTTCTCTTGAAGTTTTTCTGTTGCGATGCGCGGCGCGGCATGACCGTTCGAGGCTTGATCCAGGGAAGAAAGGGGCCGGGGGCAAGCGGCCTTTGCAGAAGCACGGCAAAAGATGATTTGGACAAATGGCTCAAGACCCGTTCCGTTGCAGTTTGCAAAGGACCCGCCCTGGGAATCTCGCCCAGAAAACCCACGAGGTCAAAAACAAGCTCCAGGATGGCAACGGGCAGACGCTCCACACAAGCGACTGCTGTAAGAATCCCGGGCAGCAGCCACCGATAATGGGCAAATTCGTCGACATCGGGCGGGTGAAGCAGTGCAATGATTGCCTCTTCGCGCATTTTTTCCTGCGGATGGTTGCAAAGCTCCAACAATTGTCGCAGTTCTTGCCCGGCAGGCAAAATCTGCCGTTCTATTTTTCTCCTTATTTTTTTCACGATGTGGCCCGGGGTAGGCTCACGATGCGTTTCCATGTCCATTGCTATGGCATTCCTAACAGATCCGCGTTCTCTTTTCCTTTGCAATCAAAGTCTAGCACATTCACTGACTTTGGGGGAATCTGGTGTGGCTTTGCGGACAACGGGACTGACTTGACCATAGTCAAGGAAATTCTCAGCATGTCGAGTTATGGAATAGAAAAGCTATTGACAGCTTATAAAGTTTGGATTACCTAATATTCGACTTCAGTTGGGTGGGAGGAAACTCATGTTCAAGAACTGGAAACGCAATCAAGCGTGCCCTTGCAGGTGCCCGAAGGCCTCCGAAAGCTGCGCGCAGCCCCTTTCCAACGCAAAGGCGGGAAAGCGATTTAAAGTATGCGCTATTTCCGGAGGACGCAACCTGTGTGGGCGAATGGCTTCCATGGGTATCTATCCCGGAGTAGAAATGGAAGTGGTTTGTGGAGGATGCGGGTGTCCCTGCGTTGTCCGAGTGAACGGAGGAACATTCAGCCTTGGATCTGGGGTGAGTCAAAAGATTATGGTAACTTCCGCAGTATGACGAATTTACAGGGCAAGTGCAAGGTTTGCTGTAACGGGGCGGCTGTTCTTTCAGCCGCTCTTTTTTGAAAGAAAAGTTAGGCGCGCCTAATTTTGGGCCGAGAAAGGATGTCCTATGCCGACAGTGTTGCTGCGCCAGATGGCCGTCGGACAGGAAGGCGTCATCACCAAGGTGACGGCGGAAGGCGAGTTGGGGCGGCGCATTCGCGATATGGGACTGGTCCCCGGAACTCCTTTGAGAATTCAAGGTCGGGCTCCACTCAAGGATCCAGTAGCCATTAAGCTGCGCAATTTCACTCTGAGTTTACGCAACAACGAAGCGGATTATATCACTGTGGAGGTCGATGAGGGCAAATGACAGCTTCAGCCGAATATTTGATCGCCCTGGCAGGGAATCCGAACTGCGGCAAGACCACCCTATTCAATGCCATTACAGGGGCCCGTCAGCACGTTGGCAACTATCCCGGAATAACTGTGGAAAAAAAAGAAGGGGTTCACCTGTTCAACGGCCTCAAGTTGAGGCTGGTGGACTTACCCGGCACCTATTCTTTGACTGCCTATTCGATGGAAGAGCTGGTGGCGCGCGACTTCCTCGCCCTGGAACGTCCCCAGCTGGTCATCAACATCGTCGACGCATCCAATCTGGAGAGAAATCTTTACCTTACGATCCAGATCCTGGAGTTGGGGATTCCTGTCGTTCTGGCCTTGAACATGGTAGACGCCGCCGCCAGCCGGGGCATTGAAATTGATGCCGAAGAACTCTCCCGGCGTCTGCAGATACCGGTCATTCCAACGGTTGCCAGGAGCGGCACAGGCAAGCTGGAGTTGCTTGAGAAAACAGCCGAGGTGGCCGCTGAGAACCGATCGTGGAAACCTCTGCACATCTCCTACGGGGCCGATATTGATCCGGTACTGGATCAAATGGAAACAGACATCGCAGGTTCAGACTTTTTGCTGGACTTCTACCCCGCCCGCTGGATTGCCCTCAAGTACCTGGAAGCCGATGAACAGGTCATCAACAAAGGAGCGGAGGTGAACCCGGAGCTGTCCAGTCGGCTTGAGGCTTTAGCCGATCACGTTGCGGAGCATTTGCAGAAAACTCTGGAGACCTATCCGGAAGCAATCATTGCTGACCATCGCTACGGGTTTATCTCTGCCGTTCTCAAGGCGGGCGTGGTGCACAACAGTCAAAGGAGCGATCGCCTGTACCTTTCCGACCAGCTGGACCAGGTTCTCACCAACCGTTTCTTTGGCCCGCTCATCATGCTTGTCATCCTGTACGCCGTGTACAAAGCCACTTTCGATTACAGCGCCCTGCCGGTTGAGTGGCTGAACGCTGGATTCACGACCCTGAGCGCCTGGATGCAGACCATTATTCCACCGGGCCTGCTCCAATCGTTGATCGTTTCCGGCATTATCGACGGAGTTGGCGGCGTATTGAGCTTTATTCCGCTGATACTCTTCATGTTTTTCGCCATCGCCTTCCTGGAAGACACAGGCTACCTGGCGCGCGTTGCCTACATGCTGGACCGGGTGTTCAGGACTTTCGGTTTGCATGGCAGTTCGGTCATGGCGTATATCGTTTCGGGCGGCATAGCCGGCGGATGTGCCGTGCCGGGAGTGATGGCCACGCGCACCCTGCGCAGCCCCCGAGAAAGGCTGGCGACACTGCTCACAGCGCCGTTCATGAATTGCGGTGCCAAGTTGCCGGTCTTTGCCATGCTCATTGCGGCATTCTTTCCTGCCCGCCATGCGCAAATGATGTTTTTGCTGACAATTTTCTCCTGGATTGCGGCTCTCTCCATGGCAAGGATCATTCGCTGGACCATTCTGCGCGGCCCCAGCACGCCGTTTCTCCTGGAACTGCCCCCTTATCGAATGCCGACCCTTAAAGGGCTGCTGATCCACACCTGGGAGCGCACCTGGCAATATATCCGCAAAGCCGGCACCATCATTCTGGCTCTGTCGATCCTGTTCTGGGCTCTCATGACCTTCCCGCTGCTTCCGGATGCGCGCAAGAGTCAGTTTGAAGCCGATCGACAGCAAATCTTGTCGCAGCTTCCCGAAGACACACGCACTTCCCTCATGCAGCCTGGAATAGCCCAAGATGGCCTGACACGGGAAATCGCCAAAGCAAGCCAACGAATCAGAGCAATTGACAGGGCCGAATCTGAAGCGACGCTGCAACATTCTTACGCCGGCAGAATCGGAATGGCGCTCGAAACCTTGACCCAATGGTCCGGTTTCGAATGGCGCACCAACGTCGCTCTGCTGGCAGGCTTTGCCGCCAAAGAACTGATCATTTCAACCCTTGGGACGGCTTATTCATTGGGTGGGGCGGACCTTGACGCCGGCATGTCTTTGAGCCGGCGCCTGGCAAGTGATCCGCAATGGAACCGTTTACGAGCATTTTCTCTCATCGTGTTTATTATGTTATATGCTCCCTGCCTGGCTACCGTGACCTGCATAGCCAAGGAATCAGGCGCCGTCAAATGGGCCTTGTTTTCTCTGGCATTCAACACAACCGCGGCCTACTTGATTTCGGCAGCGATCTATCAAGGTGGTCTGTGGATGGGAATCGGAGGATGAGCGGTACATGTTTGAGACAGCCATTGTTTTAGTTATCGTGGCAACGGTTCTGATCTATGTGATACGGCACTATGCCCGAGTTTTGCGTGGGGAATCCGCCATGTGCGGTGACTGTTCACAGTGTTGCTCCGCTTCCCGCCGTGACGCCGGCGAATGCAGTCAAGACCTCATGCGATTCGCCGACCCTGCGGGATGGAGTGAGTATGCCGTCGGGGAAAGTGCACTGCGTTGCTCCGAGCTGAACGCGAAAACTCGGGATGTAGCGGAAAAGTCCTCTTCGAGGACCAGACGATCGCGCAAACCCTCTGCTTTGAGTCAAACGGAGCTAACATGAAGCAAACGATCACGCTGCCGGGAAGTCCTGCGCGCATCTCCCGGCTGGTTGCGGGCGAGAATCTTCTTGGGGAATTGCCCGGGGCGCTGGAAGCTCATGCCGGAAAGCGCACGCCCTATTGGATTTGGGACAAACGGGTGTGGGAAATATGGAACGAGAAACTCGGCCCCCTCGGCTGGCCGGGTACAAACACTGGGCGTGTGCTCTTGTTCGGGGCACTGGAACAACGCAAGCGTTTGAGCTCGGTCGAGCAGTTGGCACAGCAACTGGTCGAGGCCGGCGCTGACCGGCGGAGCGTGCTGGTTGCCGTTGGGGGAGGAGTCACGGGCGACGTGGTGGGGTTTTTAGCTTCCATCTACATGCGGGGCATCCCCCATTACCAGATTCCGACCACTCTGCTGGCTCAAGTTGACAGCAGCATCGGGGGAAAAACCGGGGTCGATCTGCCGGAAGGAAAAAATTTACTCGGTACCTTTCACCAGCCCGACTTGATCTGGATGAGCCCCGAGTTTCTCGAAACCCTGGCAGAGGAAGATTTTCGTCAAGGCATGGCGGAAGTGATTAAGACGGCGTTGATCGGCGACGAAGTTCTCTGGAAATACCTGGAGACGCACGCCGAGCAAATCAAGGGACGCGACCGGGAGGCTCTGCTGCGGATTGTCAGTGCCTGTTGCGTCATAAAAGCCAAGGTCGTGGAAGCCGACGAAAAGGAATCAGGATACCGCAGGGTCTTGAACCTGGGGCATACGGTCGGTCATGCTGTGGAGCGACTGAGCGACTACCGGATTCCCCATGGGGATGCCGTCGCCATGGGGCTGGTGGTCGCCACGAAATTATCCGTTGAGATGGCATGCATCGATCAGGGTGTGCTTTCCAAACTGGAACAACTTTGTGTCGTCTATGGACTCCCCACCCGGATTCCAAGCCACTTCGGCCCCGCAGCTCTGCTCGAGGCCCTGAAAACAGACAAGAAATGGGAGGCAGGCACACTCCACTTCATCCTTCCGGTAAGAATCGGAGAGGTGATGGATTATGACAGGCTCGATTTGCGAGCGTTGAACCGCGTGATGCAGTCTCTGAGATAGTTCATCTTCCCCGTAACGCCTGGTTCCGCCAGCCCCCGGCCGCACACGGCCGGCCCAGGAGATTCCATGGACATCCCTAAGCGCTCGACCGCCAAACTGCCATCCGAGTCCATTTTGTGGGACATTCTGGAATCTGTGAGCGATGCCGTAATAACCATTGATGAAGAACACAAAGTCTTGCTCTGTAACAAGGCCGCTGAACAAATGTTCGGCTTCAGCCGTGCAGAGCTCATCGGACACGATGTATCCCCCGTCATCCCCAATCCTCACCAGACCATACATCGAGACTATGTCGAAAGGTACCTGAATACGGGCATACCCAGAGTTATCGGCAAAGCGAGAGAATGCTACGGATTGCGCAAGGACGGCACCTCTTTTCCGGTGGAAATCTCCTATTCGGTTTCCAAGACCGGTGGTCATTTGTATTTCACGGCTGTGATCCGCGACATAAGCCGGAGAAAAGAGATGGAAAAGGAAGTGCGTTTTGTTGAGCGTCTGGCGGATGTTGGCAAAGCCGTAGCCCATGTGGCCCATGAAATCCGCAAACCGCTCATGCTGATTGGTGGCTTCGCCCGACAGGTGTCGCGCTGCGATGCCCTGAAAGGAGATGAAAAGGATCGCAAGAAATTGGGCATCATTGTAGAAGAGGTGCGCAGGTTGGAAAAACTGCTCAACGGTGTTCGGCTGATCACCAGACCCTCTACCTCGAGCAGAAAAGAATCTTTGCTGCTCAATCAGTTGCTGAGCGAAGCCTTTGATCTGCTGGAACCGGCCTTGAAAGACCGCAGCATCGAGCTGCAAATGGATCTGGCCGCCGGCCCCATCATGATCGAAGGCGACCCGGACCAGCTCAAACAAGTGATTCTTAACATCGTGGTCAACGCCATAGAAGCAATCCCCGATCAGGGAAAAATTCGTATCAGCTCAAGCGCATCCAACAGAGAAGCCCACCTGACCATAGCCGACAATGGCCCGGGAATTCCCCCTGAAGTCCAGGAAAACATCTTCGACCCTTTTTTCACCACCAAAAGTGATGGAACCGGACTGGGGCTGGCCATATCTAAGAATATCATCGAGGATCACGGCGGATCCCTCAAAGTTCGTTCAATCCCCGGAGAAGGTGCAAGTTTTTACATCTCGCTGCCGTTCGATATCCCCTGATGCAAGCCCGAAGGCGACACTGACGCGATCAGTAATCAAATAAGACCCCCTATGCAGTCGTGAGGCTGCATAAGGGGGCAAAATGGGTTTGCAAGAGCGATGTGAAGCAAGAGAAGTTCAACTGCACGACCCTATCTGCTCGCTTCCGCCTCCATCGCTCGGGGGTGGCCAAAAGCTTCCCTGGCCGTTTTGGAACCGAAAACGCTGCCCACCCCATGATCTGATGCCGTCGTGAAATCGGGGTAGGCTTCCTCGCCGTGTTCGCCGATGTCCAGTCCTTCCATCTCTTCTTCAGCGGTCACCCGGAGCCCTATGGTAGCCTTGATGATGCGAAACATGACATAGGCCGTTGCAAAGGTCCAAACGAAAGCGGTCGCGCATCCCAGTGCCTGCACTCCCAATTGATGCAGCGTGAAGCCTTCCATGTGGAATATGGCGGCGGCCAAAGTTCCCCACACGCCGTTCACACCGTGGACCGAGATGGCACCCACCGGATCATCAACTCCGCTCCGGTCAATGATCAACACCGAGCCCACCACCAAGATCCCGGCAAACAAGCCAATGACCACCGCACTGGCTGGTGTCACATTGTTACAGGGAGCGGTGATTGCCACCAATCCCGCTAAACCGCCGTTTAGGGCCATAGCCAGATCGGGCTTCCTGGCAATCGTCCAGATAGCCGCCAATGCCGATACGACACCGGCGGCCGCGGCCAGGTTCGTGTTCACAAAAATCATTGCGATGTCTTTGCTGCCCGCAGTTGTGGAACCTGGGTTGAAGCCGAACCACCCAAGCCACAGAATGAAAACGCCGAGGGATGCCAGCGGCAGGTTATGACCCGGAATAGCTCGCGGGCGGCCCTGGGAATCATATTTGCCGATGCGCGGTCCCAGTACAATGGCCCCAGCCAGAGCCGCCCAGCCGCCGACCGAATGCACTACCGTAGACCCTGCAAAATCAATAAAACCAAGCTTCTCCAACCATCCGCCGCCATGATACAGGCCGCCCCAGGCCCATCCTCCCATGATGGGATAGATGATGGCGCTGATGAAAACACTGTAAACCAGGTATGCAGTGAATCTGGTTCTTTCCGCCATCGCACCGGAGACGATGGTTGCGGCGGTTGCGGCAAATACCACCTGGAACATCCAGAAGGCCAGTACCCAGGGATCGCCGCCAGGGGTGAAATCTGAAAGAAAGAATCCTGAGGTGCCGATCAAGCCCCCGGCGGATACACCAAACATCAAACCGAAACCAACGGCCCAGAACGCTATGCTTCCCACTGCAAAATCCATGAGGTTTTTCATCATGATGTTGACGGCATTCTTGGCTCGGGTAAAGCCGGCTTCCACGCACGCAAACCCCGCTTGCATAAAAAACACCAGAGCCGCCGCCAACAATGTCCAGACATAATCCAGGTGGGTCTGCACCTGTGCAGCCGTAAGATCCTCCGCCCAAGCAAACAGCGGGCATGCGAGCGCAACCAAAATCATCGGTAAGATAGTCAACTTCCTGCTGCTGTTCATCGTTTCTCCTTTCAGTCTGCGAAAATCTAAAATATGTGGTTATGGCTCTAGGATCACCCCTAAAGGGCGTCAGCGCCCATTTCGCCGGTCCGTATGCGCATCACCTCATCCACCCTGGAGACGAAGATTTTGCCGTCACCGATCTTGCCCGTTTGAGCGTTTTTTTGAATGACTTCCATGACCCCGCCAACCTGATCGTCCGGCACCACCACCGTCAGCATCAGTTTGGGGACAAAATCAACCTGATACTCAGCGCCACGATACATTTCCTTATGCCCTTTCTGCCGTCCGAAGCCCTTGACCTCGCTAACGGTCATACCCTGCAGGCCAATGTTGACAAGAGCTTCCTGCACGTAAGTGAATCGAAACGGTTTAACGATTGCATCAATCTTCGTCATCTTCCTGGCCTCCTCGTCTTTTGTGAGAGTTGAATGTGACCGGCTAATGAGGCAAGAAGCTTGCCAGGCTGCGTGCACATTTTCTAACAATTGAATATTATTGTTTTAATTGCATTTATGATGATTTGTGAGGAAGGAAACTCATGGAATAATGATACATTTTTGTAGTAAGAGCGAATGTATTTCCGGGCGGGAAAACTTTTTTGTGCAACACGTGGCAGGAACTCGACGGCCATGCTTCAGGGAAGGTGGATCGCTGGCTGCAGCAGGTGTGCGGCCACCGCATGGGGCATCAAAAAGCGGCAAGCATGGCTGTCGCCCGATTTACTTTCTTGGCCACGGTGAGGAATCCGGTGTGCGCCACCATGCGGTCTACCGGCCGCGCTCGCAGGGCGTCGATCATCCAATCCCGTTTGAGCAGTTCAAAGGTCTGAATGTGGATATATCCATTGGTCTTGAGCTCTCGGTGAGTCAGTTGCACCTGCCCGACGTTGGGACTCAAGCTCACCAGCAGGCCGCCCATTTTGAGAAATGGTGTGACTTTGTTAATGGCTCCCCATGGTTCGGGCAGGTCAATAACGACACGGTCTGCGGCAACCTTCAGGCACACATGCTGGATATCGGCGACCACAAGGTCGTGATTCGGCGGAGAATAGCCGTAAAACCTCTTGATGTTGTCAGCTGCCAGCAGAGCGAACTCTTCCCGCTTTTCCACGGATACGACCCTGCCGCGCTCGCCCACCGCCCGCAGCAGCGCCAGGCAGAGAGAACCGGAGCCGACCCCCGATTCGAGGATGGTCAAACCGGGTTGGAGATCTCCATAAATGATGATGGCCCCCAAATCCTTGGGATAGATGATTTGGGTCTGCCGCTTCATCTTGAAGATGTAATCTTCCATGGTGAGACGCAGGAGAAACAGTTTAACGCCCTTGTTGGTTTCGAGAAATTCGCCTTCCTCTTTCCCCACCGCATCCATCATGTTGACGGTTCCCAGGTGGGAACTGTAGGGGGCGTTCTCGATCCGAACGAGCCACGATTTTCCTTTTTGCGTGGTCAGCAACACCCATTCATCGGGACGGAAAACTGTCATGATTGGCCGCATCTCCTGTCAGGAACCATGCTCACTCACGGATAGTTCCAAAAAAGCCATAGGCTTCCCAAAACTGTTCTTCTGAGAGAAACACAGATCTGCTGTCTTCCTGAGCGGCAAGCTGCCAAGCTTGAACACCTACCGCAAAGAAAGGGCTGTCAATTGCTTGCAGGTGCCTTCTTCCAAAAGCATTGCACCATAAAGAATAGGAAACCTTAAAGTCAATCTGATTTTTTGCTATACTGGATTTGCCAAAGTCTTTTGCGGCTCATATTTTTATGGGTAATATGATGAGGTTTTGAGGTGTGCGCATCGGATAATGTTTCTCGCAAATAGGAGGCGATATGATGTTAAGGAATTGCAAATTCTTGTTGTTTGTCTCCCTGACGCTGGTTTGTCTGATTGCTTTTAATGCTCGCAGCGTTTCAGCCGAAGACCCAGGACTGGAAGGATGGGAGGAAAGCAGCGAATACAACGGTCACTATAACGTCAATGAACTGGACTCCTTTCGGGGGGTATTTCAGGAAGTCATTGACATCACTCCGCTATCCGGCATGGCACCCGGTGTCGGCATAATCGTCGAGGACCAGGACGGAGACTTGGTGAAAGTACACCTGGGACCAAAATCATTTGTTAAAATGGACAGCGTCGGCCTCAGGAAAGGCGATAAAGTCAAGGTAAAAGGGGTCTGGGCGGACATCGACGGGCAAGAGGTCTTTATGGCTTCAAAGGTCAAGAACAAGAGCAGAGGAGAAAATGTAGAATTGAAGGTTCGACTGACCAGCGACGGCACTCCCTTCTGGACCATGACGCCGGAGCAACTGGCAAAGGAGATGCAGCCGACTCCCGATGAATAGCCGGCATTTTCCCTGGTGAACGGCATTGTTCGCAACATGTCTGTATAACAAGCGTAAGCTTGCGGACCTCCACCGTGATTCTCCAACTGGCGGGGGCGGACCGTCCTGGTCTGCCCCGAATCAAGCTCTGAGCTGATCATGAAGCACCCCTCAAGTAGCGCTTTTTCGGCCACCCGCCCAACAGCCGTCCCAAGTGGGCCGACTGCCAAAAGGACCAATGTTCCCTACAAGACGGACCGCAATGGGATGCCCACATCCCCTTTGAATAACCTTTGCACTTTAAAGCGTAGTTGTTTTATGAAGGCGGGATCGGGTGACGCCCGGGGCGTCAGGCCCGCATCGTTGGACTCATGATCGTTGCAGCTGCGACAAGCAAGAACCAAACGGGCAAAGGGTTCTGGTGTTGACGATGCAAACCGGGGGCTATCAGGAGGAGGAGAACGCTGCATGGAAAACTTTGCGCGGAGAATCGCTGTCAGGATACTTGCAACAGTCCTATTGATTTTTGTTACCCGGGTGTCCGCCCTGTCATCTGGCAGCGCTGTCGCTTTCCCGGATCCGCCATTAGAAGTCATGGTTTTGACCGATGTAGCCGGTCTTGGCGACAAAGGATTCAACGATGTCTGCTGGCAAGGGGTGCTGAGAGCCAAGCAGGATTTTGCACTGAAAGCCCGCTTTGTGCAAGCAAGAGAGCAGGCGGATTACCTGCCGAACATCACGCTTGCCGCCCAGAACGCGGATGTGGTGGTCACTCTGGGGTATCTGTTTGTGGATGCGCTCAAGCAAGTGACACCCGGTTTTCCTGGGACCCGATTCATCCATATCGAAGGAGATGTCACCGGAGAAAATGTTGCCAGCTTTGATTTCAAGTCCGAGCAAGGGGGGTTTCTCGCTGGCCTGGTGGCTGGCCTTTTCACCAAATCACTCAAAGTGGGAGTCGTGAGCGGCATGGATATCCCTCCGGTGAAAGCCTACGTCAATGGGTTTAAAAGCGGCGTTAAAACCGCCGAGGAAAAACGCGCCAAGGCGATAGAAGTCATTGTCGTTTCCGCAGGTTCGTTCAACGACCCGGTGAAAGGCAAGTCCCTGGCTCAAGCATTAATCGCCAAAGGCGCGGACGTGATTTTTCGAGTTGCCGGCAACACGGGCATAGGTGTGATGGAGGCCATAGCAGACAGGCAGGGCGTTTACCTCATTGCCGAAGATCTCGATATGGATGCGGAAATGCCGGGAAAAATCCTGGCGAGTACATTGAAGCGCATGGACGTCGCCATCTATCAGGCCATCGAAGGCATCGTACAGGGTCGATTTGAACCGGGTCATCACTGGCTGGGTGCTGCACAAGGAGCCATAGACCTTTCTCCGATGAAATATTCGCAGCAGCTGTTCACACCCCGGGACATGGAGTGGATCGACAAAGCCAGGAGGCTTCTCAAAGAAGGCAAAATCTCGGTACCCAAAAGCGATGCCGAACTCGCTGACTTTCAAATTCCTGAACTGTAGCCCGGCCCTAAGGACGTGATTTGAGTGCACCCCCCCTTATTCTCATGCAGGGTATCAGCAAAAGATACGGCGAGCTTTGGGCAAACCGGCAAGTGACATTGGCTGTTGCGGCGGGAGAAATCCATGCATTGGTGGGGGAAAACGGGGCCGGCAAATCCACCTTGATGAAAATCCTGTTCGGACTGGTTCAGCCGGATGAAGGCAACATCCACCTTGATGGCAAACCCGTCGCTTTCAAACACCCCAAAGAGGCGTTGCGAGCCGGAATTGGCATGGTCCAGCAACAACTTCTCATTTTCCCGCAACTGACCTCGTTGGAGAACATCGTTGTGGGAGCCGAAGTCAGGAGATGGGGCGTACTCAACAGAAAAGAAACCAGGCGAAAGGTGGAAGCACTTTGTTGCTCTTTCGGATTCGACCTGCCGCTGGATGTGCATGCAGATGAAATTTCCTTTGCCCATCGACAGCAAATGGAGCTTTTGCGGCTCCTTTACCGGGGGGCGCGGATTCTGCTCCTCGACGAGCCGAGCAGCCTTCTGGCTCCCGCGGAAATAGAAAGGTTGTTGGCGCTGCTGCGCGCCTTCAGGGCAGAGGGACATACAATCATCTTGACCACTCACCGGCTGCGGGAGGTCTTCGCCATTGCAGACCGCATCACGATTCTGCGCCGCGGTGAATTGGCAGGCACCTGGCAAAGAGACCAAACTTCCGCTCAACAAATCGCATCCCTCCTCGTGCCCGCAGGCGACGATGCGGCAGTCCCGAATGGAGACGGGATCAATTACCTCTCTCCCGGGCGAATCGCCGGGAGCTTGTCCGAGAATGCGTCAAGCCCATCATCTCGACCCCGGCCGGAATCCATGAAGGATCAGGAATGCTGGATAACGGCGCCTGCCGCAGACTCCGATCCGGAATTTGTCGACATGACGGGCAACGGCGGGGAGGCAATGCTCGGACAGCCTTCCAGCGAACTGCCCCCCGAGGCTCCTCCAATATTGAGTGTGGAAACGGTAACAGCCCAATCTGTCCACCAGGAACCTGGAATTACAGACTTTTGCCTGCAGCTTCGGGAAGGAGAAATATTTGGCATGGCTGGAGTCGTGGGCAACGGGCAGCGGGTTCTGGCGCTGCTGTTGGCGGGCATGCACCGCGTCAGCGCAGGAACAATCAGGCTGGGCGCCCACGATATCACCAATACACCGACTGCCGCACGTCTAGAAATGGGCATCCGCTGGCTGCCGGAAAATTCCCTCGAGGAAGGTGCTCTGGCCGAGTTGTCGCTATGGGAAAACCTCTTGCTGGGCTTCCAACGCAGGCCTTCCAACCAGACTTTGGGCTGGCTGCACAAAAAGCGCATCATGCAAAAGGCTGAGAGCCGGCTCGAGCTTAGCCGGGTGGCCTATACAAACATCACACAACCTCTGTCCGACTTGTCAGGTGGGAATCAACAGAAGGTGATCCTCGAGCGCGCCCTTACGGAGCCTCTCAAGATGGTGCTACTCGAGCAACCGTGCCGCGGACTGGACATACACGCCCAACGGGAAACTCACAGGAGGATCCGATCGTTGATCCGCGCTGGGGTCACTTTTTTAATCTTTTCCTATGACCTGGAGGAGCTTTTGTCACTCAGTCACCGCATTGGCGTCATGTACCGGGGGCGACTGATGGGAGTGACGCATACCCATCGAGCCGAGCGCGAGTTGCTCGGACAGTGGATGCTCGGTGCACCCGAGTAACTGAGAGCGCCTATGTCCATTGCAAGAAACCAACACCCCATCATTAAGCAACTGGAGCCCCTGGTTGCAACGCTTTACGCGTTGATGGCGGGAATGCTGTTTTGTATCATTCTGGCCTATTTTCTTGGTACCGGGTCATTCGAGCTGATTTCGGCCATCTGGGAAGGAGCGTGGGGAAGCCCCAATGCAGCTGCGGCCACCTTGAGCAAATTGACTCCATTACTTCTCACCGGTCTGGCAGTGAGCGTTGCATATCAGGCCGGTCTCCTGAACATCGGCTGCGAAGGGCAGTTGACTCTCGGGGCGCTGAGCGCAGCATGCTTTGCCCTCACGGCTTCGCAGCTGCCTCGATTGCTGCTGATGCCCCTGACTGTCCTTGTGGGGGCTTTAGCGGGAGCCCTGTGGACGCTTCCGGCGATGTGGTTGCGGCAAAAACGCGGGGTACACGAAGTGGTGAGCACTCTTCTGCTGAACTACGTCGCCATATACCTGGCGGACTATCTGGCGCGAGGCCCGCTCGGCGACGGCTCAGCCATGGCGCGTACGGCCGAAATACCCCTTGAGAGTACCTGGCGTGCGGTTTGCTCGGTCGGAACCATAGGGGTCACTGCCGCACCCTGGGCGGCTTTAATCGCCATGTGCCTGGTGCATGTGTGGCTCTACCGAACATGCGGGGGATATGAAGCCGGCGCCTGCCGGAGCAATCCACTTGCTGCCCGTGCAGCAGGCATTCCAGTAAACCGCCGGCAAACCCGCTCCTTCCTGTTAAGCGGTGCATTGGCCGGGCTGGCGGGAGCATTGGAAGTGGCGGCGGTCCACCACCGCTTCTATGCAGCGTTCTCACCCGGCTACGGTTTCGATGGCATCACCGTCGCATTTCTGGTCAACAATGTCCCCGGTTGGACATGGTTGAGTGCCCTTTTGATTGCCAGCCTGCGCGCCGCAGACAAGTGGCTGCAACTCGCGCTCGGCATCTCACCGAGCACCATCCTGGTACTGCAGGCCCTGCTGCTCATCACAGTGGCCAGTCGAGTGCGCTTGCCCGTTCCGGGCAGAACCCGCCGGCGCTCACTGTTGGGGCATCTTTTCGGCTACCCCGAACAAACCAGGCAATGATTCACCATGGCCGCCTTTCAATTGTTTCTTGTTACCCTTGGAAAAACCACACCGATTTTGCTGGCGTGCATGGGTGGCATGATTTCCGAACTTGCCGGGGTGATCAATTTCGCTCTCGAGGCCATGATGTTGACAGGGGCATTCCTGGCGGTTTGGCTGGCCTTTGTCAGTGGCTCTCCTTGGCTTGGCCTCATGGGAGGCGCCCTTGGAGGCATGCTCATAGGGCTCATGCACAGCCTGGCTTGCCTCAAGTTTCGAACCAACCAGATTGTCAGCTCCATCGCTTTGAATTTGCTGGCCGCCGGCGCCACCGGGGTTCTCTTGAACCAGATTTTTGGAGTCTACGGCACTTCACCCTCTGTTGCCAAACTCCCAACGTTGCGACAGTGCATTTCGGAAAGCTTGCCCTTCGTGGACAACGGGCCGGCATGGACCTCAGGGGAAATATCGATTCTTGCTCCGCTCGCCATCGCTCTCAGTCTGCTGACCATGGCTTTCTTTCGCTGGAGCGTTTGGGGGCTGCGCATCAAAGCATGCGGTGAAAACCCACTGGCTGCAAAAGCAGCGGGGTTGCCGGTCACCCTCATGCGCTCCCTGGTTGTCCTAACAGGGGGCGCTTTGGCAGGGATGGGTGGCGCCTACCTGTCCATCGGCGAGCTTTCCGCCTTCGTCGAACACATGACGCAGGGACGTGGCTACCTGGCCATCGCTGCGTTGATATTGGGCCGCTGGAAGCCTTTGGGGATACTCCTCGCGGCGCTTCTCTTCGGCTTCAGCGAAGCTTTTTCGGAGTGGCTGGCGGTCTCCTGGGCAAACCTTCCCCATCAGTTCTTCCTGGCCCTCCCATACCTGGTCTGCCTGGCCGTGCTGACCCTGCAAATCGGCAAAACCCGACCTCCTTCCTCCCTGGGGCGCCTGTAGCCAGGGTCCGCGTTTCCATCGTGTGCCCTATCGACCTCGACTGTGCACTTTATTCCTTCATCGACTTCTTTAGGCAGGATTGCTGCTGTTTTGAAGCGTTGATCATCCTTTGGGAACGCGACCAAGATCAGATCAAAGCACCCCGGTCAGCAGGACGGCCGACTGTCTGCACGCTTGCACGAAAGCGCACCCGCCCTTAAAAGATTTTATTAAAGAAATCGCTCTAATAAGTCGATTTATTAGAGCGAAGGCACTACCGATGGCTGAATCGCATCTGCTGCGCCGCTTCTTCTCCCCATCTCCACAGGTCCGGGCTCAACCTTCGACTCTGGCAGTATCAATTTAACCTGCAGACCAGAAGATCTCTCGGGATCTCGCTGGGAAGCCAGGCAAGTTGCTGAAGGAATTTAGAAAATGATTCAGCGAAACAGAGCAAAAGAAGATCACGAGATGCTGGCCAAGCTGCTGCTGAAGTATGGTCTGGCAACGAAAGAACAGGTTTTGTCGGCTCTTGCGGTTGCCCGCAGGGAGGAGACCAAGGGAGTTGAGGAGCCTTTGGGGGCTGTGCTTCTGCAGATGGGAATCGTGACCGAAAAACAGCTGCAGTGTGTCTGCCAGATCAGATCCTTTCTTATGACAAGAGAACAGGACAAACGGTCTGTCGAAGATCTTCTGAAGAGAGGTCTTTGCTCTCCAGATCAGGTGACAGCTGCTTTCCATGAACAAGAGATCCGGTTTCGAAAGTTCCGGCGCATTTGCCGTCTCTCTGAGATTCTGGCGCAACAGGAAAGAGTCCCATCCGAACAGCGGGCTGAGATGCACCCGCCGGCCAATAGCAGCAGGGAAGCGTCTGTGCACTCAGAAACCGAGAGGGACAAGGGGCAAGCCAACCAGCGGGGGTATGTCGCTGCCGTTGACTGCCAGCCTTCCCATGGACAGGGTTCGGTTTTGGGTGCAAACGAGTTGACCTTATTTGCTGGAGCGGAAAGCGAGTTACGCGTCTCGGACGACGGCTTGCAGGCATTTCTGCTACTGAAAAGTCCGCACGCCAGCGGGTTGACCGTCGAGCAGGTTCTTGCACTACTTGAGTCGCATGGCATCGCTCACGGCATCGTTGAAGAAAGTCGCATCGCCGAATTTCTCGATCAACCGGAGACAGGCGAGAGGATTTTGGAAGTGGCTCGAGGTCAAGCACCCGTGGAAGGCAGAGATGGCAGCATCGAATACTTCTTCGAGACCGATCCTCTGAGGATTGGTGCGGTAAAAGGCGGCCAGCGCATTGACTTCAAGGACCGTGGTGAGGTGCCGCAGGTCAACGAAGGAGAAATTTTGGCGCGATTGATCCCGACTGTCGAGGGACAGGACGGTCTGAACATTTACGGTCTCAAGACTCCGGTTTATAAGCCGAAAAAATTGCGCCTTTATTGCGCAGAGGGAGTCATTCTCAGTGAAGACGGTTTGGAGGCTCGGGCAAGGCGGCCAGGGCGGCCCAAAATCAGCATAGACGGTAGACTTGTGGTGGAACCTGAATATGTGGTGCAGGGAGACGTCAATCTCGCAACCGGCCATATCGACTTTGACGGCAGTATCTGCGTGCACGGCACCGTCGAAGATGGTTTTCGGGTCAAGGGAGGGAGTCTTTCCGCCAAAGAAATCAGAAAGGCCCAAATTGAGATTGCCGGCGACGTCGTGGTGAAGGACGGGATAATTGGTGCGACCGTCAAGACGCAAGGCAATGTAAAGGCAAAATTTATTCAGGGTGCGACTATTGAGGCCATGGGCGATGTTCTCGTTGAATCGAGCATCATAGACTCCACGGTAGCTTCCTGCGGCACATGTTTTGTCAGGTGCGGCAGGATCTTTTCATCAATGGTGCAAGCCAAGCGCGGCATTGAGGCGAAGCAAATAGGATCAGAGCAATCCCGGGCTTGCCGACTGGTGGTCGGGATAGCCGCGCAGTTGGAGGTCCAGCTGGCAGAACTAAAGGCCCTTATCAGGGCAAGTGAGCGCAAAATCGCTCGAACTGAAAATGCTTTGCGGAAACTCAATGGTTTCCGCCAGCGGATGGAAATTAAGATGGGGCGTTTGATTCAAAAACAGGAGGACATCCTACGCGAGCTGAGATCCCTAGAAGAGGAGGCACAAGAGCTGGAGTCGGTGAATAACCCGGCTCACGTAGAGCAGGTGAAGTTCTCCACCATCTATTTTCAATCCACCTTCCGGGACGCTGAAAGAAAAATGAATGACATTCAAGACAAAAGGTGTGCACCGGTTAAAGCCAGGATGTCAGATGTGAAAGAGAAAATTGTATCCCTCAAGGACCTGCACAACGAGCTAACCCAGAGATTTGAATCGCTTAGTACCTGGGCAAAAGAAAGCCCACCGTTGCCGGTCGTGAAGGTCTATGGGGCAGTCCTGGCAGGGACGCAAATCCGGACTGCTCATGCCTGTACGAGGCTCACAAAGGAACTGCAGAAAGTGGTCATACGGGAGAGCCGTGAGACCTCCAAGGGCGGTATGGACGACTGGCGCATAACGGCACGACCTCTGAGATCATAGCGCCCGCACATGGTTTGACGAAGGAATACGTTAAACCTGCCACGATCCTTCCTCACTGAGATGTCTGCAGCCTGTTTGTGCGTCTCTACCCTGTGGTGTCATTTTCCCTTGCTCGGCTCGCCCGCTCGCAGCGGCTTTCTGCCTTCTTGCGGATTCACCAACTATACTGTTCAAGAAAATGATTCCAGCTTCCAAGTAGGCTGGGTTGAAGTACGAAACCCAGCAGAATAGGCATTGGGGTTCCGGATGGACACCCGCTAGCCTGGCCGATAATAGTTCATGGCTTCGGGAATGTAGTTCTTGATATTTTCTGTGCGTGTCGAACTGGCCGGATGCGTGCTCAAAAACTCGGGAGGAGCTCCGCCCTTCTTATCCTCAGCCATTCTTTGCCAGAAACCCAGAGCCACGTTTGGATCGTACCCCGCCATAGCCATAAAGATGAGGCCCAAACGATCCGCTTCAGACTCTTGCAGTCTGCTGTAAGGCAGCAAAATGCCCACCTGTGATCCCGCTCCGAAGGCAGCCATGAACAGGTTCTGAGTTTGCGCAGGGTACTTGGTCAGGGCCGTGCTCAGCACAGTCGCCCCCAACTGGGTGAGCAACTGCTGGCTCATGCGTTCGTTGCCATGCCCTGCAACAGCATGAGCAATTTCATGTCCCATGACGACCGCAAGGCCGGCTTCATCTTGCGCGACCGGCAGCATGCCGGTGTACACCACCACTTTTCCTCCCGGCATGGCCCATGCGTTGACGCTCGGATCCTCGACCAGATTGAATTCCCAGTTGTAACCCTGCAGACGATCACCCATATTCTGAGCACTCATATATTGTTCCACCGCCTGCTGGATTTTATATCCAACCCGTTGGACCATCTGAGAACCTTCTGTTCCCTGGACCACCTTGTTCTTAGACAAAAAGTCGTTGTAGGCATTGAAGCTCATGGCATTGAGCTCTTGCGAAGAAATCAGGTTGAGCTGCTGCCTGCCGGTAATGGGCACAGTCTCGCATGAAAAGAGCAACAATGTGGTGAACAGCAGCATGAAAATCGTTGCCTTGGATCGCATAACACCCTCCTTGCATTCATGATTCAGGGAAAAAAGATTATCGGCCTGTCATTGTCAACCTAAACGAATGTAGCGATGTTCATATTGTTAAGCAGCACCCGTTGCGATTTCAATGGAAATTTTGCAGGAGCTACCACGCACCGGGTTAGTGTTTTTCATCTACCAATTTTTGTGTATTCTTATGCTGTCGATCAGTTCAGGGGTACGGCCAACAATCACTGATCGATTCAATTCCCTTCCCGTTCGCCTGCCCGTGCACGCACGAAAGCCGAATCACGGCCGGCGCGCTGGCTTCGGCGGTGAGCTTTGCGCGGTCGAAAAACTCAGATGATTTCGTCCAACAGGAGTCGTGGATGGCAAATGAACGGATCTCCGCCTGGCTCAACCGAGTCCTGCCCGGATTGCTGCTGATCTTCCTGCCTTTTCTGCATTCGTACACCCCGCGGGTATGGGCCGATGGAAGAATTGTGAAAGTGGGCGTCTATGAGAACGCGCCCAAGGTCTTCACCGATCAATCCGGTCGTCCTGCCGGCATTTTTATTGACGTCATCGAGCACATAGCGGAGCGCGAGGGGTGGAATCTGCAATACATACCGGGCAGCTGGGGAGAGGGATTGGATCGTCTGGCGAACCAAGAAATCGACCTGATGCCCGATGTGGCCCACACCGCTGGACGCGAGACGATGTATTCCTTCCACAAGGTGCCCGTCCTTTCTTCCTGGTTTCAGGTTTACGCACGCCAGGGCAGCGGCATCAGATCGATACTGGATTTGGATGGACAGCGAGTCGTGGTGCTGGAACGCTCCGTTCAACAGGACGCGTTTGCAAAGATTGCCGACAGCTTCGGATTGAGCATCAGCCTCATTTCCGCACCGGACTATGGAAAGATTTTTGCGATGGTGGCGAAGGGAGAAGCCGACGCTGCCATTACCAATCGTTTTTATGGCTTGATGCATGCCAAGAAGGCGGGGCTGGAAGACACCGCGGTAATATTCAACCCGTCGGACCTTTTCTTTGCAGGCCCGAAAAACCAGTCCGGGCAACTGCTCGCAGCCATTGACGCCCACCTCGTCAACCTCAAGAGCGACGCCCAATCTGTCTACTATGAGTCGCTTAAACGATGGACCTCCGAACAGGTTCGCTTAAAGCTTCCGTCATGGCTTTTGGGAATAGGGCTGGCCACCGGTTTGATTTTGTTCATGAGCGTGATGGGGAGCGTCATCCTCAAGCGTCAGGTGAATGCCCGCACCCGGGATTTATCTAAGCGCAACAAACAGTTGGCCATCATCGATCGTACGCTTCGAGCGACCACCACGGAGCTCGACCTGCAGGCAATTTTGCAGCGCGCACTGCGCGGGGCACTGGCACTCACCAAACTTGAAGGAGGCGCTTTATGCCTGCTGGATCGGGACAGTAAACGGCTCGTACCGGGAACGTCGGTAACTGCCTCGGGGCCAATACCTGTTTCTTCGAGCAGCTCCACCCGAATCGGCGAATGCTTGTGCGCAGCGGCCGTGCTTGGCGGGAAACCGTGCATCCATTGGGACGGAGCACCGGCAGGCATGACTGTCCCCCTGATCCAGGGCAACGAAGAGATGCGGTTTCACGCTGCTTTTCCATTGCAGGTGCGCAACGAGGTCATCGGCGTCATGTGTGTTTACTCGTGCACCGACGAAAGACCGAGTGAGCTCAAACTCAAATTGGTTCAGGATATCTGCGGCCCGGTAGCGTTGGCCATCGAAAACGCGCGCTTGTATGAACAGGTTCTACATCACTCGGAACAACTGGAACAGCGTGTCACCGAGCGGACCGAGGAACTGGCGGTAGCCATGGAAAGAGCGCAGGAGGCCGACCAGCTCAAATCCGCCTTCCTGGCTACCATGTCCCACGAGTTGCGCACCCCGCTCAACTCCATCATCGGTTTCACCGGCATCATGCTACAAGGGCTGACAGGCCCGCTCAACGAGGAACAGCTCAAACAAATGTCCATGGTGCAGAGCAGCGCCCGCCACCTGCTGGCGCTCATCAACGATGTGCTCGATATTTCTAAAATCGAGGCGGGGCAACTGGAACTTGCCAGTGCATCCTTTGATCTGAGATCATCCCTCGAGAAAACGGTCAAACTGGTTGCGCCGCAAGCGGCCAAGAAGGGGATCGAGCTGAAATTGCACATCGCTCCCGATGTTTCGACGGTCTGTGCCGACCAGCGCCGTTTGGAACAGGTTTTCCTCAACCTGCTGAACAACGCCGTAAAATTCACGGAAAAGGGACATGTCCACATCCATTGTGACGGCGAAATGGATCACTATATTGTGGCGGTTTCCGACACCGGCATAGGGATCAAACAGGAACAGCTGTCGGGGCTGTTTCAACCTTTCCACCAGATTGACACCGGGTTGGCACGGAAGCATGAGGGGTCCGGGCTGGGGCTTTCCATATGCAAGAAACTCATGGATATGATGAACGGATCCATCAGCGTTACCAGCGAATGGGGAAGCGGCAGCACATTCACCATACGCTTTCCCAGGAACCAGGAGGCCTGCAGTGAAACAAAGACTTCTGATCATTGAAGACAACGAACAGAATTTTTACATGATGCGCTTTTTGTTGGAAAAAAGCGGATTCGAGGTGATCGGTGCGGGAGACGGCAAAGAAGGCATTGAGAAGGCGCTGGACACGAATCCCCAGGCCATACTGCTGGACATCCAGCTGCCGGAAATGGATGGCTATGCCGTGGCTGCAGAACTGACAAAACATGATGAGCTCAATGGCGTTCCCATCATTGCCGTGACTTCCTACGCAATGGTCGGAGACCGGGAACGGGTGCTGGCGGCCGGCGCCACCGGCTACATTGAAAAACCCATTGATCCGGAAACATTTGTCGCCGAGATCGTCCGTTATCTGCCTGCCAGCCAAACTGATCCGGAAGGATAGCATGCAACTGACCGGAAGGTGTTGGAGAAATCAAGGCCGAGTAAAACGGAGCTCAACGAAGCACCCGAACGGGAGGCTGCAATCTTCAAGCTCCATGCTGAATGATTGAAGAGAAAGCTCGATCAGACACTTGTTTCTCAGCAACTGCGGACAAGCGTTTGAGGATCAATGTTCAGTTTATCCATGAACGGTTCTATCTGCCGCAGAAACCGCCTACCATCGTTAACATAGCCGCATGTCGGCTTCACTCCCGGCGCATGGGTTTTCCAGAATGCCTGGAATCGCATCATCAAGAGTTCTCGAACGTACTTGGCAGTCATGGAAGCAAAGGCCACCGGCAGATGCAACATGTCGCCTTTGACTTGTACAATAATGTGCATGGATCCATCCCCAGAGGCTATCCGGTAACGGCTGGTCCGATCCGCTTCTTCAAGAATCTCCAGTGTCGCTTCGGGAAATGTGGTTCGAAGCAAGTTTGCATAATACTTTCTTCCCCCTTGACGATCGACAGTAACGAAGATTGGGTGCTGCCGAAATTGGTTCCATATTGATCGCAGGTGACCGCTGACAAATTCCCAGGCACACATAGCTTTAGATCCGCCGGCAGCAACCAGGCGGTTAAATCGATCTTCAAAAACCACAGCGGCATTGACATCGGCCAACCGGATTCGCAGCCTTGTTGTGGCCTCCGCCAACCGTTGGGAGGTTGCCAGAAGATCTGAACATTGGACCGCAACCGGCAGACTTGCAGTGTCGCCTGCGCCTGCGTACCAGGGTTGAACAGCGATCATGGATTCCTCATCAAATGCCAGTTTTCGCAGCAACTCATCCAGGCACTCGGGGTTGCAGCCATTTGCCCCAAGAAAGCTGAGAATGCACCGTTCCAAATGTTGCACTCCTCCAGCTGGTCGATAGAGCAATTTGGAATCGTTTATGGCAATGCGGCGACCTTTGTCCGCACAATCTTTACAAACAACTGACTTGAGGAGAGCCCACAACGATGGACACTCATCTAACGAGCAATAATTTTCCAGCACAAAGACACTGCGCACTATGACAAGGGGACCCAAAATGGGCCCGTAACCGGCTTCATCGATGCCCGCGTAGACCAGCATGGCAAAGCGTACCTCGTACGGAGTTATGTCGGCTTTTTGCTGGCGAGCTTATTCTGGAGGAGATCTCCCAGGGTTCCCATGGAACCGCCGGCCTGTCCCACAAATTTCCTGACTTCATCGGCTTCAGCGGCTTTCTCCTGGTGCTCGCCCGCCGCCGGAGAGAGAGACAGGCGCTTGTTCTCCTCGTCCACTGCGGTAATTTTCACCTCGATGGACTGCCCCACAGCGAGGACCTCACGCGGATGATTGATGCGTTTTTCTCCCCGCAGCTTGGAGATATGAATCAGCCCGTCGACCCCGTCCGTTAATGTAACGAACGCACCATAGTTGGTCAGGCGTGCAACCACCCCGGTGTGCTGCGATCCCTCCGGGTACTTGCTTGATATGTCTTGCCAGGGATCGGGCAAAGCCTTCTTCAAACTGAAGCTATAACGTTCCTTGTCCCAATCCAGCTGGGTAACAACAACCTCTACCTCCTGATCAACCGCCAGGAACTCGTGCACATCCTCCACCCTTGCATAGCTGATTTCGGAGATAGGAATCAGCCCTTCCACGCCGCCAATGTTGACGAAGGCGCCGAAGTTTCGAATGGAGGTAATGACTCCTTTTACCGTCATTCCTTCGTGCAGGGTTGCCTTGAGGGATTCTTTCTGGCGCCGGCGTTCCTCCTCCAAAACCATGCGGTTGGAAAGAACCAGGTTGCGCCCTCGCTCACTGAATTCCGTGATCTTAAAGGACAGTCGCTCACCGGCGTACACCTTGGGATCTTCAACCCGTTGCAGGCCCATCTGGGAATAAGGGCAAAATCCCCGTATATTGCCGGCAATCTTGACTTCAAATCCGCCTTTGATTTCCTTTTCAACCAATCCTTCAACAGGTATTCCGCTCTGCCAGGCTTCCTCCAGGTAACTGCTCTGTACCTCACCTCCTCCCAGTTTGGTCGTGAACAATTGTTCCTGATCCTCTCTCGGCAGATAATAGGCTTCAATGATGTCGCCCTCTTTGACCGTGATGTTTCCCTCTTTGTCAAGCAGCTCCTTGGTGGCCAGATAGCCCTCGCTCTTTCTGCCCAAATCAAGGAATATCCAATCTGAGGTAATCTTGAGTATGGCGGCTTTCACCCGTTGTCCCGGTCGTAGTCGTTGCGCGCCGACAAAGCTTCCTTCCAGCAGCTCGGCGAAACTGCCTTCATCATCCATGTCTTCTCTCTTATTCTTGTCCACTTCCATCCTGCTCTACCCTTTTCTATCGATCGTTCAATCTCAAATCTTCCCTCAAACAAATGCCTGCTTTTCTTGCCCGGCCGCAACGTTTACTTCTTTTCAGCCTGCATGATCTTGGCCCAGGTGTCGCGCAGCTGCACGGTCCGGTTAAACACCAAAATGTCATTGGAAGAGTCCGGATCGACGCAAAAATAACCCTGGCGCTCGAACTGAAAACGACTCCCCGGTGCCGCCGCAGCAACACTCGGCTCGATTTTGCAGCGTTTCAGCACTTCCACAGAGTTGGGATTCAACAGGGACTGAAAGTCTACATCCTTTTCCTCAGACGGATCGGGTTTGGTGAAAAGTCGATCGTACAGCCTCACCTCAGCGTTAAGTGCATGGGCGGCAGAAACCCAGTGGAGAGTCGCTTTCACCTTACGGCCATCCGGCGACCAACCACCGCGGGTTGCGGGATCATAGGTGCAACGGAGCTCCACAGGCTCGCCGCTCGTCTCATCTTTGATCAGGTCCACGCATTTGATGTAGTAACCGTAACGCAACCGCACTTCACGACCTGGGGCCAGGCGGAAGAACTTTTTGGGAGGATTTTCCATGAAATCGTCACGTTCGATATAGAGCACCCGGGAAAACGGCACCTTGCGCGTCCCCATGGCGGCATCTTCCGGATTGTTCACGGCTTCCAGCTCTTCGACGAGATCTTCCGCATAGTTTTCGATCACCACTTTCAGGGGCCTGAGTACGGCCATCACGCGCGGCGCTCGAAGATTCAGGTCTTCTCGCAAACAATGCTCCAGCAGCGCAAGGTCGACGACGCTGTCCCTTTTTGCCACACCGATCCGCTCGCAAAAAACCCGAATCGCCTCCGGCGTGTAACCCCGCCTGCGCAAACCCACCAGCGTGGGCATGCGGGGATCGTCCCAACCATGGACGTGACCCTCCTGCACCAGCTTCAGCAGCTTGCGCTTGCTCATCACGGTGTAGGTCAAGTTGAGGCGCGCAAACTCGATCTGCTGCGGGTGAAACACCCCCAACTGGTCAAGAAACCAGTCGTAGAGTGGACGATGATCCTCGAATTCCAGGGTGCAAATGGAATGCGTTATCCCTTCCAGTGAATCGCTCAAACCATGAGCAAAATCGTACATCGGGTAGATGCACCATTTGTCACCGGTTCTGTGATGCGATACCTTCAAAATCCGATATATCACCGGGTCGCGCATGTTCAAGTTGCCCGATCCCATGTCTATTTTGGCTCTGAGAACGCGCGAACCCTCCTTGAATTCTCCGGCCCGCATGCGTTGAAAAAGGTCCAGATTCTCTTCCACCGAACGATCACGGTAGGGGCTATTTCTGCCGGGTTCTGTGAGGGTGCCTCGAAATTCCCTGATTTCCTCGGGGCTGAGATCGCACACAAACGCTTTCCCTTTTTTTATCAATTGAATAGCATAATCGTACAGCTGGTCGAAGTAATCCGATGCGTAATACAAGCGATCATCCCAGTCAAATCCCAGCCAACGAACACTGTCTTTGATCGATTCGACATACTCGACATCCTCTTTACTTGGATTGGTATCGTCAAACCGTAAATTGCACAGCCCATCAAATTCCCTGGCAAGACCGAAATTGATGCAGATGGACTTGGCATGACCAATGTGCAGGTAACCGTTGGGTTCGGGCGGAAAACGAGTGTGAACACGGCCGTCGTTTTTATTTTTTTTCAGATCCTCCAGGATCATATTGCGAATGAAATTCGGCGGAGAAGATACGTTTGGCAAGCTCATGGTAATTACTCCGTTGTCAGCCCTTTTTGCGGTACCATATCCACAACAGGATTAGCGTCTGTAAAAAATCACCATAACATTACCTGGGAACCGGTAGATGTCGACTTATTCCAGCCTTGGAAGATCCAGCCCAACAATTTCTTAAATCGCTTCGGAGGCCGTTACTATTTTATAGAACCTTTTTAGTATCCGGGAACCATCGGCACTATCAGCCACTTGTTTCATACAGGCATCCGGATCTGCTCCTTCCCTCAGAAGGATTTCTCGGTAATGGTTTATATAATGGACAACAATGTCAGCGTCAAACTCGGGGTGAAATTGAACGCCCCATGCCCGATCACCGACGACAAAAGCCTGGAGCCGGTCCAAATCGCTTTCGGCCAATCCCCTGGCGCCGGGAGGCAAATCCAGAACCGATTGCGTGTGAAACACGTGAACCCTGATCTGACTGCCCATTCCACCCAGCAGCAGATCATCTTGTGCCAGTTCGTCGAGCCTCACGGCAACTGTTCCAATCTCGTTTCCCAGCGGGTTGTTGGCAACTCTTCCCCCCAGAGAATAGGCCAGTAATTGATGCCCATAGCAAATTCCAAGCGTTGGAATGCGGCGATCCACTGCACCGGGTAACCACTTTGCCGCATATTCACTCCAGCCCAGGTGGTCGGTGACCATGTCGTGGGAACCAGTGATCACGATGCCGGATATTTCGCGGTAATCCGGGAGTGTTTCACCGTTACTCACCTCAACGATGTTGACTTGCTCCGGTGGAATCCCCATCGCCGCAACAATCCAATCGTCGAAGTCGCCGCGGCCGGCGACAAGTGAAGGCAAGGTCCTCCCAACCTTGATTATCAACACGGGTCTCATGTTCACCACCGCAGGGCAACCGCCCAAGAATGAGACATGTGCCCGCCGGGCACAGTCCCGGAATCCTGATCAGTAAAATTTTCAGAACGCAGCGCATTTCGTAACGGCTGAAAGGGGCGCCGCCCTCTGAACCGTAATGTGAAGCTGGCAGTATAGCTTGAGGAAAGCAAAAAGTCAGTTGTCTCTGCCATCGGGCAGAATAAAACATTTTTGCCGCTTCACCGAGTTTTGGAAAAATAACATTTTAAGGCTGTTTTGCTGGGTTATAATAAATGTTTAAGAATATTGAAATAAAGAATCTTTTTCGGACGAGTGCAACATGGTGCACCTCACTCCTTATGGTATAAAAGGGAATCAGCGCGCTAATGCTTAAAAACAGCACCGGGCTTATCAGCATTAAGATTTATATTTTGTCATTGAAACAAGACTATTAATATGTTTTTTGTAATACAACTTAAAGTATAAAAGGAGTACTACCATGGCAAGATCATTGACGGAGATGACTGTAGATATTCTTACGGCTCAGCTGTCCCATCGTGACATGTCCGCGGACGAAATCGTTGATGTTTTAAATAATACATTTTGTGCGCTGAGGGCACTCAAAGATATGGAAACCCGAAGAGAACTGCAGGGAAGCGAGGCCGAAGCACCGGTGACACCGGCGGAAAGCAAGACCTTACCTTTGTCTGAATTGGTTCGCTCTGAATCTGAAGAGGAGCAGACACCGAAAGCATCTACCGAAATGAGACCGATGGATTCAATCCAGCAGGACAGAATTATCTGCCTGGAATGCGGACAAAGATTCAGACAGATATCGCACACGCATCTCAGCATCCACGGGTTAACCCCTCAGGAATATCGAAAAAAGTATCGCCTTCCCGCAAAACAGCCTCTTACTGCCCGTTCTCTTACCGAAAAAAGAAAACAAAGGGCCAAAGAAACAGGTCTCGGAGAGAAACTCAAAATCCTCCGGGAAGCCAAACGACGGTCAGGATAATAAACCTGGATTGGATGTGGACATATAAGGCGGCGCGGCATCCGTCGATGCAAGCGGTTAAAACAATGACCGCACGACCGACGGCACCTTCAAATTAATTAACCTCGGCATGCCCTGCCGCAAAGCTGTGCCATTTACCCCTCTCATTGCAACAGCATGGTCTTGTTTGTGGTGCCGGATACTGCTCGACAAACGATAGTCACGACCTGCGAATGGCTTTGCCTTTGTTCTTGAGCAGTGCATCACGATGTGCACCAGCGTTGCATCTCACATTTCCTTTGACCGCCCCCCTGGAGCCTGTACCCGATAACCCGTTGAGCAAAGATGGAATTGATTTCATCTCCACACCTGTGGCATATTCATTATCGCTGAAATTTGAAAAAGTTAGGCGAACGTATTGAGGTGCTCCGGAATTCCAATTGTTTTCTTATTCTTTATTCTGGCTTGTTTTCAATTGCTGAGAGGATCGAAAGGATGAAACCGAAAACAATGTTGAGACGAGCGATACTAGAGTGGGTGTTGAAATTTCTGAGTGCCGGTTTGCCTTTGCTGATCTGTTCATGTTTGTTGCCGCTTCCCGCCACCGCCGCAAGCAAGGTCACCGAAGTGCTGCGGCAAAAACTCGGCCATGTTGTACAGCCACGTATGCTGTGGGTGGGATGCGAAACCATTCACACACAAGAAGATCTTGTACAGTTCTACAAGGATCGTCAATTTGCACCCTTTTGGGTGAACGAACAAGGCCTCAACGCCCTCGGCAAGGACCTGCCTTCTCAATTGGCCGAAGCCAGACTCCATGGACTCGATCCGGAAGATTATCACCTGCGCTGCATTAATGCCACGATAACAGAGCTGAATGCCATTTCGCTCAGCCCACGGGAACCCACCGCACAAGCCTTGGCGGATTTGGATATCCTCATGACCGATGCCTTTATGATTTACGCATCTCATCTCACTACCGGGAAAGTGGATCCCGAAAGCCTCTATCCCCTGTGGTTTTCTCAAAAGGAAAAAGCTAATATCATCAGTGGCATGAATCGTCTTGTGAGGAGCAAGGACCTGGCTGAAACGATCAAGAGTTTTGCTCCTTCCCATCGACAATACTGGGACCTGATCGATGCCGCTCAGCAGATGGAGTCCATCATTGCAGCAGGGGGCTGGCCCATGCTGTCGCAGGGACGGACCCTGCGTCCCGGTGATCGCGATCCGCGGGTGGCAATGCTGCGCTATCGTCTGAAAGCGAGCGGTGATCTGGGGTCATCTGAACCCGATGGACAGCCGGACAAACTCGATGAAACCGTCGAGCTTGCCGTGAAGAAGTTTCAATTGCGCCACGGCTTGGCGGTAGATGGAGTGGTTGGACCAAACACTCTGCGGGAGCTCAACATTCCCGCCGAAAATCGACGTCAACAGATACTGCTCAACCTGGAGCGCTGGCGCTGGCTTCCCCATGAATGGAGCAAGAACTATGTCATCGTCAATACGGCAGCTTTCACCCTCAGTGCGCACAGGGCAAGTGAAAGCCTCTCAATGCGCGTGATCGTCGGTAAGGACTACCAGAAGACCCCGGTTTTCAGCGAGGCCATGCGCTACATAGAGATCAATCCCTACTGGAACGTTCCCCATAGCATCGCCGTAAAAGAAATGCTGCCCAAGATCAAACGCAACCCGGGGTATCTCGCAAACAACAATTATCAATTGCTCTCCGGGGGATCAGTGATCAATCCATGGCATATCGATTGGCAAAACATCAGCAGCAACAACTTCCCCGGACGTATTCGGCAAAAACCGGGAACAAGAAATGCTCTGGGACGAATCAAGTTCATGTTTCCCAATCGATTCAATGTGTACATGCACGACACCCCCGATCGTCACCTCTTCCAACGTGCCCGTCGAGCCTTCAGCCATGGGTGTATTCGAGTGCAAGAGCCAGTCGAGTTGGCGCTTTTGATGCTTAAGGACGACCCCGGCTGGACGCGCGAACGCCTGGAAAATGCCATCGCCAGCGGCAAAAGGCGGGTCATCAATATCAATTCCGATTGGATGGTTCATATTTTGTACTGGACCGCCTGGGTGGACGGCCTGGGGCAATTGCAGTTCTGCCCGGACATATACGAACGAGACCCGATACTGTGGCAGGCGCTGAATAAAAAAACGCGCCGGGCGACTGTGGCGAGCAGTGCTGCCGTAGACACCGCAACAAACTGAGTTTGAACATGCAACGCGTGACCGCTTGCACACTCGAATGCCCTGATGTCTGTTCCTTGTGGGTGAGGCGAAAACCGGACGGCACGCCGGCCATCAGAGGCAACCCTGAGCACCCTTTCACACGGGGGTTCACGTGCGCCAAGGTACATAAATTTCTGGAGCGTCTGCGCAGTCCGGAGCGCATCACCCAGCCGCGTGTTCGCAAAACAAATCGCTGGCAAACCATTTCCTGGGATGAAGCCCTGAATTTGTGTGCAGAAAACATCCAACGCTTTCGCTGCGAGCCGGCCTCCATCCTGCACATCCATGGTGATGGAGCCAAGGGCGTTCTGCAACTGGTGCCTCAATATTTTTTCGCCGCGCTGGGCAGCAGCAGGGTCATCGGCTCCCTCTGCGACAATGCCGGCATCGAAGCCTGTATTCAGGATTTCGGCTCGCTGGAAACCAATGATATCGAGGATATCCTCAATGCCCAGGTCATCGTCAACTGGGGAAAGGATCTGGCAAGATCATCCGTGCACGTGGCTGCGCTCATCCGGCAAGCGCGCAAGAAGGGCACGAGAGTCTTGACCATATCCCCGGGAGGAGACGGGAATGGACCGTTTTCCGACGTTATGCTCACCCTCAGGCCGGGAACCGATCGGTTCCTGGCAGCGGCAGTCATCCGGCTTCTCATGGAGCGAGATCGGATCGATCCACCCGTTGTTGAGCGTATCAGCAACTGGAGCGCCTTCAATCGATTGATGGAAGCCCATCCATGGCAACAACTGGCCGACCGGTGCGGCCTGTCAAACGAGAATATCGAGCAGGTTTTTTCGGCATACACTCGATTCGACAGGGTCACTACTCTCATGGGCTGGGGCTTGCAACGCCACACTATGGGAGGGGAAAATGTACGTTTTATTAACGCCCTGGCCGTTCTGTCGGGAAATGTTGGACGGATGGGTGCGGGATCGTACTTCAACATTTCCTCCATGCGCAATTTCAATACGTCCTGGGCTTCCATCCGAACACACAGAGTGCGCAGAGATTTCCTGCTGCCGGCGATCGGCAAGGAAATCCTTCGGACCATAAATCCTCCCGTCAGGATGCTTTGGGTAAACGGCAGCAATGTCGTCAATCAGGCCCCCGAATCCAGACTCGTGGCGCAAGCCTTCCAAAGAGTTCCTTTCAAGGTGGTGGTCGATGCTTTCCCGACCGATACCGCTGAACGGGCCGATCTGATATTACCCTGCAAGCTGATGTTGGAGCGGGAAGAGATCATTGGGTCTTTCCTGCACGATTACGTCCACTATGCACGGAAGATTGTCGAGCCCCCAGATGGAGTGCGCAGCGATATCGAGATCTTGACGGAACTGGGCAAGCGGCTTGATCCGGCGATTCATGTTCCTGATACCGATACCTGCTTCCGTATGGCCATAGACTCACCTTTTCTGGACATCTCGCTGGATACCTTGCGGCAGGAGGGCTTCACGCGAGCCAAACGGCCACGAATCGCCTACCACGACCTGCAATTTGATCATCCCGACGGCAGGTACCGATTGCCGCAAAGCCTTCATCCCGAACCGCAGGCTCCGCAAGACTTTCCTCTGCGTCTGCTCACTCTCATCCGCAAGAATGCGACACACTCTCAGATTCTCCCGGAAAACCAGAAGATGCCCCCGTGCGTCTGGGTTTCTCCCGACAACCCGGTTCTGCCCACCCTGCGTTTGGATCTGCCGGTATTTCTTGCATCCTCACTCGGTCGCATGCAAGTCCGGTTGAAAACCATAGCGGGGCTTCATCCGCAAGCGGTCATCTATCGACGCGGCGACTGGATGAAATACGGAGGTGGGGCCAACCAGCTGATCACCGCGCAAACGACGGATCTGGGCAACGGCACCGCCTATTACAGCCAATTTGTCCGGTTGGAAAATGCCTGCAAGGATGACCTGTGATGTACTCAATCGGCCTGCGACGTGACAGTTGCGGTTTTTCCCTGGGGCAATCTCCCGGGTACCGGCCTCTTCGCATCATTAGCCTGGCGTTTGCCGTGCTGATTTTCTTGTCGCTTGGCGCGGCCGATGCCCAGAGCCTTTTTCCCGCTACTGCAAATGAAGACAATGGACAGACCCAGCCGTTTCCTTTGCAAGGTGCCCCGGATGGCGCCCTTGGAGAACGTCTGAACGGGGTGCTGTCGCGCATTGTGCCATTTAAGAATATTCGAGCGGAGGTTCAGGATGGCGTAGTTATTCTCACCGGTACCACGCCGCGTGCCGAGTCCCGCAAAAAAGCGGAACAGCTCGTATCCCGCTTTGAAGGAGTCGTCTATGTGATCAACAACGTTGAAGTTGAATCTGAAGTAGAGACCCGAGTCAATCCGGCCATTGAAAAAGTACAGCAATACCTTGCTAAGGTCACCGATCAGCTGCCGGTAATCATCGTTGCCGTGCTGGTTGTCTTGGCCTTCTGGCTGCTCTCTCATCTGATGGCTCACTGGGATGCTCCCTTGGAGCGAATGCGCATCAACCCTTTATTGCGCGGGTTGATAAGACAACTACTGCGGACCGTCATTCTTTTGGCAGGCGTGCTCCTTGCCCTGGATATCCTTGATGTGACGGCCCTGCTGGGAGCCATCGTCGGTGCCGCCGGACTCGCCGGGCTTGCCATTGGATTCGGAGTGCGCGATATCGTTGAGAATTATCTCTCCGGTGTACTCCTGAGCCTGCGCAGCCCTTTTACCGTCAACGATTGGGTGCGCATTGATGACCATGAAGGTCGGGTAGTCCGCCTCACATCCCGGGAAATAATCCTCATGACCCTCGATGGAAATCATGTACGCATCCCCAACTCTCTGGTGTTCAAGAGTGTCATTCACAATTTCACGCGTAACCCCAAACGCCGTTTTGATTTCAAGGTGGGAGTCGGGGTCAAGGAAGACCTGGTACTGGTGCAGGAACTGGGATGCAGTACCCTGCGCGCCATGAACGGCGTCATGTTGGATCCCGGCCCGTTCATGCGCGTTGTGGAACTGGGCGATTTCAACGTCATTGTGCAATTTTTCGGCTGGGTCGATCAGCGCACGGCCGATTTTCTAAAGGTCAACAGTGAAGCCATCCGACTGGTGAAGACGGCCCTGGACAAAGCCTGCGTGGAAATGCCGGAACCGATCCAGACGGTTCGCCTCCGGCAGGTTTCACTTTCCGAAACCAGCCGGCCGCCCGCGAAGAAACCGATTCCCAAAGAGTTCGTGGAGCAGGAAGTGAAAAAAGCGGATGTCGCCCTGGACCGACAACTGGAAGAACAGATCGAGGAGGATATTGCCGCTTCAGATGAGAAGAATCTATTAAAAAATTAAGTTTCCCCTGGCGACGTCATCTTCGGGCAACAGCACCTTATCCCAAACGGAGACCCACGGTCTGTGGATCGCCCGTAAGTGGCCCCCCAGCCGTTACTCACCCTCTTCGCTCGCAATTTCCTCAATGCTCCGACCTGTGATCACCGATTCCGGCTCGCTGCTGGTGGGATTTCTTCCGGCATCCGCCTTTTCATCTTTTTTTTTGATGAGCAGCCATTGCTCCTTGTTGCCCCTTCCCGGTTTCCCCGTACGAATCAGAGCATATCCGCCCTGCAGCTTCTTCCCTTCCAGCCATACCTCTATTTTCCCCTCATCCAAACTCCGCCCCATCCCGGCCCGATCCTTTTCTTTTTCCTCCCTGAGGTTGCGGTATGTACCCGCATCCCAGACCAGAACCGTTCCCCCGCCATATTCATCCTTGGGAATAACGCCCTCAAAATTTGCATACTCCAGGGGATGATCTTCAGTGGGGACGGCGAGCCGCTTTTCCCGCGGATCTGTTGAAGGACCCTTGGGCACCGCCCAGGACTTGAGGACCCCGTCTACTTCCAGCCTGAAATCGTAGTGCAGACGGCTGGCATCATGCTTCTGAATGACAAAAACCGGTTTTCCGGATGATGTCACAACTTTTTCCCCCGCCGGTTCACCGGTCTTTCGAAAGTCACGTTTGTCCCGATAAGTCTTGAGAGAATCCTTCCCCGGCATGGTTCGCCTCCTTCAACGCTGCACTTTATCCCCTGAGTCACCGGTGTTGAACCTGACATCCTGCAGACAGATTTCCCACCTCCTGCCACCTCCATGGGTTGGCCGCCTTTTCTTTTCCCGCTCCCCTGCAGCGGCAACAACAGCTCAGGAAGTTCTTCTTAATCAATATAAGAAGAGAGTCAACGAGGGGAAAAAATTCGACCTCATTACCGGCAACCCTGCCGGAACCTGCTCCTAATGGTGTGTCATTTCTGGTGGGTCTTCACGCCTCGAGTGGTGTTGCCAAAAAAAACCTTGCAGGGTTGCTTTTTTCATGATACAAAAGTTTCTGTTGAAACAATCTCAGTAGATATGGAGTGATCAAAAATATTTAGACATGAATTCAGCGGACCGAAAACAGGACACGGGAGAAATCATTCATTCAATCCGTCGAATTGTGCAGGCGGGAGAACACTACAGTAAAGAGCTGGAAAAAAGCATCGGGGTGAGTACCCCTCAACTTGCGTGCCTTTACGTTTTGCGTCAACAGGGGCCGTTGCCGTTATCCCAGATTGCCAAACAGATCATGGTCAACTCCAGCACGGTAACCGGAATCATCGACAGGCTCGAAAAGAAAGACCTGGTGACACGAATAAGAGATCCACGAGATCGTCGTATGATCACCATCCAACTGACCAGGAGCGGGGCGACACTGGCAGCGCAAGCACCGCCCTTGATCCCATCAAGTATCATGCAGGGACTGATGTCCCTGTCGGATGAGGATTTCAACAAAGTTGTGTTTGGGCTGAACAAGCTCGCCGGCCTTCTGGACGGTGCAGCCCAGGAGCTCAGCCAGGAGCATGGGAAACGGTGAAAAGAGCTCATTATCGGACAGACGCCCGAACTGTGATGCTTGTGATCATTGCACGACTCTGTTTCAGCTGAACCAGGTTTGTTTTGTTGGGCCTTGCACTTGCCGAGGAGAGATATGGAAAATTTACAATTTGCAGAACAGTTGGTACCTGCCTTTGCTCCGGACAAGGTGGCTGTGCGCCTGGGCGGCAGGAAAAATCGCCGTTTGTCGTATGCCACCAGGCACAAAGTGCACCTTTCCAGGGAGAAGCTGCGTGATTTGATCCAACCCAGGTTCACATATCAAATCAAAGCGATTCAGGACAATTACCGTGGGCGTATCATTCTGAACGACCAGACGGAATTCAGGAGTCCCAAGCTGGCCAGAACTCTCAAAGAGAGCTCTCAGCTGGTTTGTTTTGTTGCCACCATCGGGCGAGGAATTGAACGGGAAATCAAGAAGTTGATGCACCTCAACCAGCTTTCCGAAGCGTACATACTGGATGCCATGGGATCAGTTGCCATTGAAGACATGGTCGAAAAATTTCAAACTCGTATGACTGCAGAACTGGGGAAGAAGCGCTTGAAATCCACCCTCCGATTCAGCCCGGGCTATTGCGACTGGCCGATCACGCAACAACAGCAATTGTTCGCCCTTCTGAACACGGACGACATTGGTGTGAAGCTCACCGATTCCTGCCTGATGAGCCCGAGAAAATCCATTTCCGGAGTTTTTGGCATCACCTCACGCAAGGCCGATCCCTACAACCCTTGCGGGGACTGCCGCAAGACCGGCTGCGAGGCAAGGAGAAGCAGACCAGCATCAGGTTGAGGGACCTGATTGCACCATCACCATAAAGCTGCCCTGATACAGATAAGGAAGGAACCCGAATGAACGTTAGAAAAGGATTGCCCGGAGGCCAATACAAGCCCCTCCAGGAAGCCGATATCGAAAAGATCCATCAAACTTGCATGCGTGCCTTTGCGGAAATAGGCATCCAGGTCAACTTCAAACAAGCGCGGGAACTGTTCCGCAAGGCGGGAGCCGAAGTGGATGAGACCACCCGGATCGTCAAGATACCTGCCGATTTGGTTCAGGAATTGATCAGCAAGGCTCCCTCGACAGTCCGGTTATGCGGTCGGGATGAAAACGGCGAACTGGATTGCGACATCGGCGGAACCAAGGTCTACATGGGAACCGGCGGTACTGCCTTAAACGTGCAAGACCCGGGCAGCAACGATGCTCGAAGGGCCGCATTGGAAGATGTGAAGAACATGGCTCGAATGGTCGATGCCCTGGACAATATTCACTTTTACATGCTGAATGTATACCCCGGCGACCTTCCGGTTGAACAAATTGATGTGAACCGCTTCGGCGCCGCCCTCAATTTCACGCGCAAACACATCATGGGCGGTGTGTACACTGTCGAGGGAGTGCGCGATGTCATCAAGATGGCGGAAATCATCGCCGGATCCCCGGAGAAACTGCGGGAACGCCCGTTCATTTCAATGGTAACCTGCAATATCAGCCCATTCAAACTGGATGAGAGCTACATGCACCTGGCCATGGAAGCGGCGCGCAACCGCATCCCCCTGGTGGTTCCGGCCGAGCCTTTGTGTGGAGCGACAGCGCCCATAACTCTGGCGGGCAACGTGGTGGTACAGACGGTCGACACTCTGGGCGGTATCATGTTCACCCAGCTGGTAAATCCCGGAACCCCAGTATTCTTCGGATGCATCTCCTCCATCACCGATTTGCGCGACATGAAATATCTGTCAGGGGCCGTAGAAATGGGCTTGATGAATGCAGCCTCTGCCCAGATGGCCCGATTCTATGATCTGCCGCTCTATTCAACTGCGGGCATGTCCGATTCCAAGGTGAATGACGGCCAGGCCGGATACGAATCGGCCATCACCGGTCTCATGGTCGCTCTGGCCGGCGGCAATTTTATCCATGACGCAGCAGGATTTCTTGAATTCTGCCTCACCGCTTCCTACGACAAATTGGTAATTGACAACGAAATCATCGGCATGGTCATGCGCGCCGTGGAGGGCATCCAGGTGAATGAGGCCACCCTCGCCTTTGACGAACTGAAGAAGGCCGGTCCAGGGGGACACTTCGTCTCCATGAGACACACCCGCCGCTACATGCGAAGCGAGCAGTATGTGCCCCAGTTGAGCGACCGGGAAAACCGCGACAAATGGCAGGCGGCGGGTGCCAGGGACTCGCGTGCACGGGCCGTTGAGAAAGCCAGAGAAATTCTGAACCGCCCGGAGCAGCCCGTGCTTGCAGCGGAAATTCGAAAGCGCCTGGTGCAGGAGATAGACGGGCTGCAACTGGAGCTGATGAAGTGAGTTGCGGGCCGGAAAAAGGGTTACCAAAAACCGTCAAAACGCCCCTGTGGAATCTGTGGGATGCAGGTCAGCTCAGTCGGACAGGCAGAGCGCTGCAGCAATTCGTTGCTCGACCACACGGCGTTACGCCGGGGGCTAACTCAAACATATATTGGAGCTGAAAACTTATGCTCGTTATCGGGGAAAAGATCAATGCAACACGATCTTCCATCAAGGAGATCATACAGAACAGGGACGCTGCCGCTCTTCTGCAGCTGGCAGAAAAACAGGCGGCGGCAGGCGCCGGGTACATTGACGTCAATGTCGGTACGGGGGTCGGTACATTAGAAGATGAAATGGATTCGATGCAGTGGGCGGTGCGAACCATCCAGGATAGTCTCGATACTCCGCTTTGCATCGACAGCGCCGATCCCAAGGTCCTGGAGACGGGGCTGAAAGCCAGAGACGGAAGACCTTCCATGATCAATTCCACCAAAGCCGAGCAGAAGGGATTGGATGAGGTCGTGCCTCTCGCCCAAAAATACGAGGCGCTCCTGGTGGGTCTGACCATGGACGAATCCGGCATTCCCAAGACTGCAGATGATCGATTGCGCGCAGCGGATAAGATTGTCGCCGCCTGTGAAGCACACAGAGTGCCCCTTAAAAACGTCTATTTTGATACGCTGGTCATGCCCATCAGCACAGATGTCAAGCAAGGCCTGGTCACTCTGGAAACCCTCACCCAAATAAAGCGCAAGTATCCTGAGGCAAAAACCGTTTTGGGGCTTTCGAACATTTCCTACGGGCTCCCCCAGCGCAGCAGAATCAATGCCGCTTTTATGCAAATGGCCATCTATGCCGGGTTGGATGGGGCCATCATCGATCCCTTGGACACGGAATTGATGGCTGCCATTACATCGGGGGAGGTTCTGGTTGGCAAGGATCGCCACTGCCGCAAATACATGCGAGCGTTTCGCCATCGAACTTAGCGAATATCTCAAAATTCCCCTTCGTCGTCACTCCGACGCACGCCGCGGGCCAGGGGATCCCCGGCCCCCTGGCGATTTCCAAAGGTAAATTTTCATCAGGAGGATAGTGATGATCGAATCTTATAGAGAAGGAGTGTTAGTCAATCCTTACGAGAGGCTCAATGAAGAGCAGGTGAAATGGCTGGATGAAGCGTCGTTGAGCATTCTGGCCGACCCCGGCGTGTGGTGTTACAACGAGCGCGCCGCAAAGCTTTTCCAAAACCACGGCGCCAAAGTCAGCGAAGAAAAGGTCACGGGGACCACCTGCTGGCGGGTGAGCTTTCCAGCTGGGCTGGTCAGGGAGGCCGTTGCCAAGGCTCCTTCCCGTCTGGTACTGGGAGCCAGAAAACCGGAAAACCGGCTGCTGCTCGATGCGCAGGTGCCGCGCGTGTACTTTGGTTCGGGCTCGGAAGCCAATGTCTGGATCGAGACGGAGCTGCAGGAATTTGTCAGTATGAACAACGGTGACGAGAAGATCCGAGTGCCCCGTTTCAAGCAACTGCGCGGAACGACAGCTCTGCTCAGTCGAGCTGCTCACCTGTGCGAACAGCTCGACAACCTGGACTTTTTCATCCGTCCATTGAACATCCAGGATAAAGAGATCAACCAGGACAACCATGACGTAAACAAGTTCTTTGCCAGCCTCAACAACATCACCAAGCATGTTCAGGCTGGGCTGACCAGTCTCGATAAGCTGCCGGATGTGGTGCGCATGGCTGAAATCATTGCGGGGGGGCCGGAAGCTCTGCGGAAAAACCCGCTAATATCTTTCATCACCTGCGTTTTCAAAAGCCCCTTGCAGATGGTGGCGGACACTGCAGACAAAGTCTTTGCCATCGTCGAATCCGGCCTGCCGCTGGTCATCTCATCCTCCCCGCAGGGTGGCTCTTCGGCGCCCATTCAAGAAGCGGGGATGGTCGCCCAGATCAATGCCGAGAGTCTGGCCGGCATCACCCTCACCCAGTTGATCCAAGAAGGGGCCCCGGTACTCTATGGCAGCGTGCCGGTGAGAGCGCGCCTGGATGATTTACACGACCTGTACGGCTGCCCCGAATTCAATCAATACAACATCGACTGCGTGCAACTGGCCCGCTATTACAGGGTGCCCTCCTACTCGACGGCCGGTGTGGGTGATGCCAAGGTACCGGGAATGCAGGCCATGTTTGAAAAACTCCTGACCCACTTGTACATGGGCATGAGTGGCGCCCAGTACGTCCATTATGCCTTCGGCCTCCTCGACCGCACAAATTCGTTTTGCCCCTTGCAGGCGGTCCTGGACGATGAACAGGTGGGTAAAGTCAAGCACTGCTTGCGCGCTCCCAAAGTGAATCCAGATGAGGTGCAGGATGTGCTCAAGATGGTCAAGAAAGTGATGGCTTCAAGTCATCGGCTGTATGCCCGGCATGCACGTAAAGCCATGCACAGCGGTGACATTTCAAGCCCGTATCGTTTCGAGGCCAAAGGCATGGAGGACAAGGTCATAGAAAATGCCCTGGCCTATATGGCGGAGCTTGAGGCAAGACCGGCGGACCGTATTGACGGTGCCCTGCAGGAACAAATTTTCAAGGAGGTTCCGGGCATTTTGCCGACCTTGAAAACAGTCTGATGTGAGGCACCGACATTTACAGATGGACCTTAGCCAAGCCGGCACATAAACAAAATACCAATCAATCTAATCGACAGGAGTGACACAACCCATGGACAAACAGGAACTTCTCGAAAAAATTGCATTTAATGTCGTACAGGGGAGAGTGGAGGCCGAGGACGAGGGATTCGATCCAGGGCTCGAAGGCCAACCCGCCGTCACGGAACTGGTGGAGCAGGCGCTGGAACAAGGCATCGATCCAAAAGAGATCGTGCTCGCATCTCTGACCGAATCCATGGAGCAGGTCGGAGAAAAATTTGAACGCAACGAATACCTGATTCCCGACATGCTGGCTTCGGCAGAATGCGTCGGGGCAGCCATGGATATCCTTTCACCCCACCTCATGAAGGCCGGCGTGGAAAGCAAGGGCAAGTTTGTCATCGCAACGGTATCCGGAGACTTGCACGACATCGGCAAGAATATCGTGGCCATCATGCTCAAGGGGGCAGGCTACAATATCATCGACCTTGGCACCGACGTTTCTCCGGAACGAATTGTTCAAGCGGTCAAGGAGCATCAAGCTCCGTATGTGGGACTTTCCGCCCTTTTGACCACCACCATGCGCGTGATGGGTGAGGTGGTCAGCAAGCTCAAGGAAGAAGGGCTGCGGGACCAGGTCAAGGTGCTCGTCGGCGGAGCCCCGCTATCCGATCAATTCGCCAAAGAGATCGGTGCTGACGCCTACTGTAAGGATGCCTTTCACGCCATCGACAGCCTGAAATCCATGGCCGCATGATTTTCCCTGCTCAGCGGGCAGTGGGCTATCGGCCTGGCTGCGAAGGCATTGGAACATACCTGTCCCGAGCACAGGCATTATAGCCCGCGCATTCTTTTCAGAGGACGAGTAGTTTGAAGATTGACCAGGGAGGATTCACCATGGCTGAAAAAACGGCATATTCGCAGGCCTTTCACTCGGGCAGATATGATAAGGCATCGGGCCTTCTCGGCAAATACGACAACGTCAGGAGATTTTGGGAAGACCAGGTCACCAGCATTTTCTTACGTCCAGCCCTGAACGATCTTGTCGAAAACAAGAGAAAGCGATTGGAACGGCTGCGGGTGCTCGATCTGGGATGCGGCAGCGGCGACGGCTTCGATCTCATCATGGGCGTCACCACCAAAGATCCCGGGATTTACGAATACATCACCGCCGCACTCACCGACGATATGCTCAAAGAATATGTCGGGTTGGACCTCAATGAGGACCTGCTCAGGCAAGCCGAAGAATATTATGGTCAGGCCCCCAAGATGCGGTTTGTGCAAGGGGATCTGACGCATGGGCTGCCGCCTCAAATCATGCAGGAGGAAGAGCCCTTTGACTTTTACTTTACTTCGTATGGAACACTCAGCCATTTTCACGATCACCAGGCGGTTGACCTGGTCGCGGATATCAGCAAGCACGCGCCGCACAAGGCCATCGTCATGCTCGACTGGCTGGGACGCTACACCTACGAATGGCAGAACCTCTGGCATCATCCCGTCGACCAGGAATACTTCATGGACTATCGCATTTCCTACATTTATCCTGAAGATCAACGCGATAAGGTGGAAGTGGCGTCGTTTCCTCTACGTCTCATGAGCCGGGACGAAATCATGAAGATCGTCGCGGAGGCATCGCGCAAATCCGGTGTCCAGGTCAAGCCTCTGGTCTTTTTCGATCGCTCCATTTTCATCGGCCGCCACATGGATACCGGCGACTACAACAAGAACTGTCCCAAATTGCGAGGCCCCGTCAATTCACTGTTTGAAAGCTATGTGCGCACCGATCTGGAAAGCCTGTTCGTGAATTATGTTCCGCGCCAGGGCTTCGCACCTATCAACAACTTCTTTGAGATGTTTTTCATGTCGTGCAATGCCCTGGTGGAATACACCATCTCCTTGTTGAGCAAATATTCATGCGACACGGCCACTTTTCAGTCGCCGCCCGCACAAGTGCTGCCCTATTACCCTGAACCGCTCAAAGAGGCGATGCACACCATGAGAAGAGTTGTCGAAGGGGTGGGCTGGGTGAAATTTGGGGACGCCCGGGCCAACATGATCGAATCGCATCTGGCCTACTCGCTGCGCAAACTGGAAATGGAGCTGCAGCCCGGGACGGGCATGGGACACGGCCTGGTAGGAATTTTTGAGATCAATAAGTAAGCTCGAACAGGAACCGCTTGGGTGTTGTTGAGTACGGTCAGCACCCGTCAGGAGATCCGGCAGCGCAGCGCTTTGGGAAAACGGTTTTGTGAGTCGATGCCGGCCAAGGAGTAAAGGAATGTGTGGCATTGTAACCATGTGGGGTGGAGCGGATGTTCCCTTTGTTAAAACCATGATGGCTTCCCTGGTCCACCGGGGACCCGATGCAGAGGGAACCTTTGTCTCGGCCAAGGGACCTGGAATACTCGGGCATCGACGTTTGAGCATCATGGACCCCGAGGGCGGAGATCAACCCATCTACAACGAAAACCGTAACAAGGCCATAATCGCCAATGGAGAGATTTACAATTACCCTTCATTGTATCCCGAGCTTTCCACCAAGCATCGTTTTGCAACCACCAGCGATAGCGAAGCCGTCTTGCACCTCTATGAGGACCACGGAGCCAGTGTGGTGGAAAAGCTCGACGGCATGTACGCCTTTGTCATTGCAGACAATGACAATATTTATGCGGCCAGAGACCCCATTGGAATCAAACCTCTCTACTACGGAGAGAAAGGCGCCAGCCTGGTTTTCGCATCCGAGCTCAAAGCGTTCCCCAGGGGCGTGGTTAACATCACCGAGTTCCTTCCGGGGACCTTTTATCACTCGGCCAGGGGATTTCAAACTTTCTATCAAATTCCAGACCTTGCGGTGGAACAAGCCCCTGTTGAAAAATATCTTGAAAAGGTCCGAGAGACCCTGGAACAAGCAGTCGCAAAACGATTGATGAGCGACGTGCCGCTGGGCGCATTTCTTTCCGGAGGCTTGGACAGCAGCATCATTGCAGCTCTGGCCAAGAAGCATATGGGTAAACTGCACACTTTTTCGGTGGGCATCGAAGGCAGCCGGGATCTGGATGCGGCTCGCCTGGTCTCCCGGCACCTGGGAACCATTCATCACGAATATGTGCTCACCGCCAGAGAGGTTGCCGAAAGACTACCGGCAATCATCTATTACCTGGAGTCCTATGACCAGGATTTGGTGCGCAGCGCCATTCCCTGCTTTTTCACCGCACGCCTGGCCGCCGATTACGTTAAGGTCATCTTAACAGGCGAGGGCGCGGACGAATTGTTCGGCGGCTACACCTACTATAAGGACATTTCAAATCATGAGGTGCTTCACGGAGAATTGCGCCGCTCGGTTGCTTCGTTGCACAATATCAATCTGCAACGAGTTGATCGCATGACCATGGCTCACTCCATCGAAGGACGAGTGCCTTTTCTCGACCTGACCATGATTCGCCTGGGACAGTTGATCCCGGCGGAGCTGAAGTTGGTTGGCGCGCCACCCATAGAGAAGTGGGTTCTGCGCAAGGCCTTCGAGGACCTGCTGCCTTCCGAGATCATCTGGAGACCCAAAGAGCAGTTCGACGAAGGAAGCGGAGCGGTCGATTTGCTTGAGGGAACATGTGCCCACCTCCTATCGGAGAGGGAGGCGGCTGATTATCGTTTGAAGCATCCCGAAACAACCCTCAGGTCAAAGGAAGAATGCTATTACCATCAGCTTTTTATGCATGCTTACGAAAATCCTGAACCGTTGGTCACCAATGTGGCACGCTGGGCGGAGCGGCCTGCCTGGACCGCCTCTTCCGCTAATTTTTGATTGAAGCCCGTTGGTGACCGGTCTTGCAATCAAGAGGTCCGTTCCTGTAACGGGCCTTTTTGTTAGGAAACTCAACAGCAACAGGAGCTGAACTATGAGTGGATTTGTTGTCGCCTTTGGACAGCCGAACCGCGCTGACATAACTTCCATGTTCGAGAGAATCCGTCATCGCGGACCCTATGTCCAAGGCATTTATGAAAACGGCAGAATCATAGCGGCGCAGAATTATTGCCGGGCGGATACCTCAGGGGCGGGGATCGGAATCCAGGTACCCGCCGTTTTGCCACGCAACGGCAATGTGCGCATCTGCTACGACGGACAAATGGGCAACTGGCAGGCGTTATCCAGTGATCACTCCACCGTCGATGGTCCATACCGGGAAGAACGGCTCCTTCTCAATCTCTATAAAGAGCATGGTAGTAAGATGTTGGACCTGTTGGATGATGCCATCTTCTCCCTGGTTGTCTGTGATGGAGAGCGGATTTTTGCCGCCCGCGATCTCCTGGGAATAAAAACTCTGTTCTACGGCTGGAAGGACGGCACCCTTTTGCTCGCCTCGGAATTGAAGAGTCTGACGGCGGTCACCAGTGATGTTTATGAATTTCCGGCCGGTCATTATATGACCAACGACGGCCAGACGATCCGATTTGCAGATCTACCGACGGCCGCTCCCAAGCCACTCGATGCCGACTTGGATACCATGACCGCCGGGGTGCGCGACATCATCCTCAAGAGTATCCGCAACCGGGTGGACTTCAGCGAGCCCACTGCCAGTCTGCTGAGCGGCGGCATGGACAGCAGTGTGATCGCTTATCTTGCCAATCAAAGGTACAGAGAAAAATTCGGCCCGAACGAGCGGCTCAAAACCTTCGCCATGGGGGTTGGGGAAGAGAGCGGGGACATCATCAGCGCCAGAATCATGGCCGAACATATCCAATCGGAACACCATGAAATGATCGTCGGGCTGGATGAAGTCATCAAGGCCCTGCCGGAGGTGATCTATTATTTGGAGAATTTCGATCCCTCCCTGGTGAGGAGCTCCGTATCCAATTACCTCATCTCCAAGTACGCCAGGGAACAGGGTATCGAGATCCTACTTTCCGGTGAAGGGGGCGATGAGATCTTTTGCGGCTATACCTATCTCAAGGATTTTCCGCCGGAAGAGCTGTTCACCCGGCAAATGCAATGTATTGCGTTCCTGCACAACAATGCCTCCCTGCGGCTGGATCGCATGAACCAGGCCCATTCCATCAAGGTTGTGGCACCTCTCATTTCGGGCGAACTGTTCCGCTACTCCCTGACGATTCCTCCCGAATACAAACAGAAGTCCGAGGGGAACGAAAAGATCGAAAAATGGATTTTCCGAAAAGCCTATGAATCAGCTTTGCCCGAAGCCATTACCTGGCGGTTGAAACAGGAATTTTCACAAGGATCAGGATCAGCAGCTCTGCTGCCGCGCTACTTCGATGATGTGATAACAGACCGGGAACTGAAGGAAGCTCAGGAAAGCTACCCGATGGTGCGGAGCAAAGAGGAATTCTATTATTTTCGCATCTTCACCGACTATTTCGGCAGCGACAAAGCAGTCAAAACCGTTGGACAGTGGATCTGTCTGTAGAGTTTAAAGGAGAAAAAAATATGAGCAAAATCAACGCGAGGCACGTGTTTACTTCGGAATCGGTTGGCCGCGGTCATCCCGACAAGGTCTGCGACCAGATATCCGATGCCGTCCTCGATGCCTGCCTGGCAGTCGATCCAACAAGCAGAGTAGCTTGTGAAACCGTTGTGGGACACAATCTTGTGTCCAACGTGGGGGAAATCACCTGCTCCGGCTGGGAATCCATCGATACTGAAAAGATTGCCCGTTCGGTAATCCGTGAGATCGGCTACGATCACCCCGATCTCAAGTTCTGGCACGAATCCTTTGAATACCTCAGCCGCATACACGGTCAGTCACCCGACATCAGCCAGGGAGTCACCCGAGGAGAAGGACTTTACGAGGAACAAGGAGCCGGCGACCAAGGCATGATGTTTGGCTATGCCACTAATGAAACTCCGGAATTAATGCCTGCACCGGTCGCCTTTAGTCATAGGCTCCTGCGAGAATTGGAACGATTGCGGCGCGATAACTCCATTCCCTATCTCAGGCCCGATGCAAAAAGCCAGGTGTCGGTGGAGTATGCAGGCGGCAGACCGCAGCGTATCACCAGCGTGGTGATCAGTCATCAGACCGCCGAGATCCCCCTGGAACAAATTCGCCGCGACCTGATACAAGTTGCCCGGGACGTTCTGGGCCCGACCAGGATGCTCGATAAGGAGACCCATTTCTATATCAATCCTACTGGAGCCTTCGTGTTGGGGGGCCCTTACGCCGACGCCGGGTTGACCGGACGCAAAATCATTGTAGACACTTACGGAGGAGTAGGCAGCCACGGCGGAGGCGCTTTTTCCGGTAAAGACCCCTCCAAGGTCGACCGCAGCGCCGCCTATTATGCCCGTTACGCAGCGAAAAATCTTGTTGCTGCCGGCTTGGCCGACAAATGCGAAATCCAGGTGGCCTATGCCATCGGGGTGGCCCGTCCGCTGAGCATCAATGTCGCCACGTATGGAACCGGAGCCGTCACCGAGAGTGTGCTGCAGGATATTTTGGAAAACAGCGGGATTTTCGATTTTCGCCCCGCTGCCATCATCGACCAACTGGGACTTCTCGATCCAGGCGATTGGTCTTACCAGCAGACTGCCGCCTACGGACATTTCGGCCGTAATCGATTCCCCTGGGAAAAGGTGGATAAAGCCGAGGATCTGCGTAAAGCGGCCGAGCTTAAGGAAGTCGCTTGATATGAACCGAAACTATATACAGGTTCAGATGCTGGAGGATATTTGTAGGAGGCTTTTTTGTAAGGAGATTCCATGAAAGCAGATACAGTAAAGAAACTCAACAACAACCATTCCGACACCCTCGACTTTAAGATCAGGGACATCCGTCTGGCCGATTTCGGACGTCGCGAGATAGAAATTGCCGAACATGAAATGCCGGGACTCATGGCTACCCGCGAAAAATATGGTCCACTGCAGCCTCTGGCCGGCGCGCGCATTGCGGGTAGTCTGCACATGACCATTCAAACGGCGGTTCTCATAGAGACCCTGAAAATTTTGGGGGCCGATGTCCGCTGGGCTTCGTGCAACATTTTTTCCACCCAGGATCATGCCGCCGCCGCCATAGCCGCAGCCGGCGTTCCAGTGTTTGCCTGGAAGGGTGAGACTCTCGAGGAGTATTGGTGGTGCACCAAGAAGGCACTGACCTGGCCCGATGGCAGCGGCCCTCAGCTGGTCGTGGATGACGGGGGAGACGCCACTCTTTTGATCCACAGAGGCTATGCGGCGGAAGAAGATCCGACCATACTCGATGAGCCGACCGGCAACAAAGAACTGCAGATTGTCAATGCCCTGTTGAAACAAACCCAAAAGGATGAGCCACACTTATGGCATCGCGTTGTACGAGGGTGGAAGGGAGTTTCCGAGGAAACCACCACCGGAGTGAACCGTTTGTATCAGATGGCAAGGGAGGGTAAGCTGTTGGTGGCGGCCATCAACGTCAACGATTCAGTGACCAAGAGCAAGTTCGACAACATTTACGGCTGCCGGGAATCTTTGGTGGACGGCATCAAGCGCGCCACAGACGTCATGATCGCGGGCAAGACCGCCGTGGTTTGCGGCTTTGGCGATGTCGGCAAGGGTTCTGCAGAAGCCCTGGCAGCCCACAAGGCTCAGGTGATTGTGACTGAAATCGACCCCATCTGTGCACTCCAGGCTTTGATGGCCGGGTACAAGGTCATGACCCTGGAGGACGCTCTGCCGTTTGGAGACATCTACGTGACGACCACCGGCAACCAGGATGTCATCACCCTGGAGCACATGTGCGGCATGAAGGATCAGGCGATTGTTTGCAATATCGGCCACTTCGATAATGAAATCCAGGTGGACGCACTGAACAACATGCTGGGGGTCAAAAAGGTCAACATCAAGCCCCAGGTGGACAAGTATGAGTTCCCCGATGGGCATGCCATCTACCTGCTGGCTGAAGGCCGGCTGGTCAATCTGGGCTGTGCCACGGGGCATCCCAGTTTTGTCATGTCCAACTCTTTTACCAATCAGACCCTCGCTCAAATTGATCTGTGGACCAATGATCGAGAAATCGGAGTCCATCGGCTGCCGAAAGAATTGGACGAGGAAGTGGCGCGGCTGCATTTGCAAAAACTCGGCGCCAAGCTCACCCGCCTCACCCCGGAACAGGCGGAATACATCGGCGTGCCGGTGGATGGCCCCTATAAGTCGGAGCATTATCGCTATTAGGAAGCCGCGGTTTTCAAAAAAACGATTTTGATACCATGCAGGTCGGGTTTTGTCGCGTGCCATGCGTGACTCAACCCAACCTGCCCCGGGAGATAGTCTTGGGGGCGGCAAGACCGCATGTCTTAGTCGTTGTCAGGACAACCCTACCTGCGCCAGAATTCCGGCACAAATAATACAATGACCGTATAGATTTCAAGGCGCCCCAACAGCATGCAAAAGGTGAGCAGCCATTTGCCGCTGACGGGCAGGTGAGAGTAATTGTCCGCTGGACCGACGCCGCCCAGACCGGGACCGATGTTTCCGATGCAAGCGGCAACGGCGGCGAAAGAAGTGACGACATCCACGTGCATGGCGGCCAACAGGAATGAGGACAGGATAAAAAGCCCCAGATAGATGATGAAAAACCCCCACACACTCTTGATCACATCGTCGGGCACAATGCGCCCGCCGAATTTGACCGGCGTCACCGCGCGCGGATGGATCAGGCGCAGGAGCTCGTGGTAACCGTGCTTGATGAGGAGCATGATACGCATGCACTTCATGCCGCCGCCGGTCGATCCAGCCGAGGCCCCCAGGAACATGCAAAAGAGCAAAAGGCATTGCGGCAGGGCGGGCCACAATTCATAGTCGGCCGTGGCATAGCCGGTGGTAGTCACGATAGAGACCACCTGAAACACGGCATAGCGGAACGATTCGCCCAGACCTTCATAGACAGCCTGAAACACACTCAAGGTCGAAACTACCACAAAGACACTGACGATCCCGCCAAAAAATTGAAACTCGGGATCTTTCAACATGACCAATGGCTTCCCCAAGAGAGCCAGGTAGTGGAGGCTGAAATTGACGCCGGCGATGAACATAAAGAGAGTGATGACGGAATCGATGTAGACACTGTTGTAATGGCCGATAGAAGCATTCTTGGTCGAGAACCCGCCGGTCGCCATGGTGCCAAAGGTGTGGCACAAGCCGTCAAACAGGTCCATCCCGCCGAACATGAGCAAGGCTGTCTCGAGGACCGAAAACAGTACATAGACCTTCCACAAGACCAGCGCCGTGTCGCGGATTCGCGGGCGCAGCTTGTCCGGCACCGGACTTGGGACTTCGGCTTTATACAGTTGCATGCCGCCCACGCCAAGGAAGGGTAAAATAGCAAGTGACAGCACAATAATGCCCATCCCCCCCAGCCAATGGGTCAAACTTCTCCACATGAGGATACCGCGCGGAACCACCTCTATATTGGTTAGAACAGAGGCCCCTGTGGTGCTGAATCCGGAGACCGATTCAAAAAAAGCGTCAGTGAACGCATCAAAGGTCCCTCCCAGGTAGAACGGCAACGCTCCCACCAGGCCTGCCGCAAGCCATCCCAGGGCGACGATTGCCATTCCCTCGCGATGCGAAATGATGGGATTTTCTGCACTGCGAAACAGCAGGAATAAGGTAAGACCAAAGCCGACCGTGAGGAGCATTGCTTTGATGAGGGGCAGGGCACTGTCATCCCGATAGACCATGGCGCAGGCGATAGGCAGTGCCATGGTCAGGCCAATACAGCCAATAAGCGCCCCAATGGTACGCAGGACATAACGCCAGCGCATTAAAAATACTCCAGTTTGACCATGAGCTCCTGCTCGACCCGCGAAATATTCTTGCGGGTGGACAGAATAATCACACGGTCGCCCGGTCGGACGATGCTCTCCCCATCAGGAATGATGCTTTTCTCATCCTGCAGAATGGCCAAAACGATCGCCCCTTTGGGAAAACGCAAATCCTTGAGAGGCGTTCCCACGATTCCCGAAGTTTCCAAAGCCACCGCTTCGAGCACTTCGGCCTCCTCACCTTTCAGTGAAACGGCGGATAAAACCTTACCCTTGCGCACATGCAAGATGATGGAATTTATCGCGGAAAGGCGCGGACTGACGATCTGGCCAAGCCCTATGGCCCCGATGATGGGCATGTAATGGAACTTGTTGATGCGGGTCATGGTGCGCTTCGCTCCAAGACTCTTGGCAAGCAACGAGGAAAGAACATTGGCTTCTTCATTGCCGGTAAGAGAAATGGCGACATCGATCTCCCGGATGTTTTCTTCTTCCAACAGCTCTCTGTCAGTACCGTCTCCGTGCAGGACAATGGTGCTGTTGAGCGCAGCGGCTAGAAAGTTGCACCGCTCCATGTCCTGTTCGATGAGCCGGATATGATATGGTTTGGTCTCGAGTTGGAGAGCAAGGCGCATTCCGATGTTGCCGCCTCCGACTATGAGAATATTGCGTATCGGCTCGGCCTTGCTCCCGAAGATTCTTAAGACTTTGCGCAGCTCATCCGCTTCGCAAACAAAGTAAACCAGATCCTGCGCCCGGATGCGATCTTTTCCGCCCGGGATAATCAAACGTTCATTCCTGAATATGGCCGCGATGAGAAACCTCAAGGCACCCGTTTTCTGGCGCAGGTCCTGTAGGCGTATTCCCGCAATGGGGCTGGACGGCCCGATTCGAAGCCCCACCAGTTTGACGCGCCCGTCAGCAAAGTCGCTCACATGCTCTGCGTCCGGAACTGCCAATGATTTTTCTATGGTTCTGACGACTTCGATCTCGGGATTGATCACCGTGTGAATGTCCAGGCTCTTCTCAACCAATTCGGGCCAATGGTGCGTGTAATCTTCATCTCTGATGCGGGCCAGTTTGACTATGCCGGGCTCCAGTGCATTGGCGAACAGGCAAGCCACAAGATTGGTTTCATCGCTGTCCGTTACCGCCAGAAAGGTATCCGCTCCACGAATGCCCGCTTCTTCCAGAATGCTCGGACTGCTTCCCGACCCCTGCAGGGTCTGAACATCGAGCAAATCCGTGAAGCGCCTCAGTGCTTCAGCTCGTTTGTCGATAACCACCACTTCTTTGTTCTCATAGGCCAGTCGCTGGGCAATGTGAAAGCCAACTTCACCCGCACCGACAATTATGATTCTCAAATTCTACCGTCCTCTATGGCTGATTCCGTATGCAACCCATCCTCTGTTCCTTCGCCACATCCCATCCTTCTAATCCAGAAAAACTGAGATGACCAGCTCAATCTTTAGGCCGCTAAAATGGGCATGGGAGCACGTTCAGGGGTGTTACTGAGAAGGAAAATGCACCGCTTAACCTGGACACAATGACTCACCTTATGATATGGAACAGGCTATATTCGGTTAACATAAAACATTGCATTGTTTTTCTTGGCTTTTCTGAAAGCGCCGAGCGCCGAACAGCCATTTCAAGGAATAATGCGAACAGCGACATCACGCGCGGCGGATGCGTCACGGAAAGGATCAATCCATGATTATTGTGGGAGAAAAAATCAATACGAGCCGCACCCGGATAGCTGCCGCAGTGGAAAATCAAGACTCCCATTTCATTGGTCAAATAGCGATCCAACAGGCCCAGGCGGGCGCTCATTTCATCGATGTCAATGCCGGAACTTTTCTCGAGCGAGAGAGCGAATGTCTCCGCTGGCTGGTGGAAACGGTCCAAAACGCCGTAGACCTCCCGTTGTGCCTTGACAGTCCCAGCCCGCAAGCATTGACCGAGGCCATGAAGGTTCACAGAGGGGAGCCCATGATCAACTCCATCTCCCTGGAAACGGAACGACTCGAAGCTCTACTGCCGGTTGTCGCCGGTCAGCCCTGCCACATCGTGGCCCTGTGCATGGCACAGACCTCGATGCCCAGCACCGTCGCGGAAAGGGTGGAGGTCGGCTCGCAGCTGATCAAGCATCTCACCGAACGTGGAGTTCCATTGGAAAGAATTTACGTTGATCCTCTCATTCAACCCGTTTCAGTGGACACGCAGATGGGCGGAGCGGCCCTCGGCGCTATCCAAAGAATCATGGCGGAATTCCCGGGAGTGAATACCATCTGCGGCCTGTCCAACATTTCCTTCGGCCTCCCGGTGAGGCGCCTCATCAATCGAAATTTTCTCGTACTGTGCATGGCTCACGGCCTGTCAGCAGCGATTCTGGACCCGACCGACAAGCAGTTGATGGCGGCTCTTTTGTCGGCGGACATGCTGCTCGGAAACGATGAATACTGTGAAAAATATATCGAAGCCTACCAGCAAGGTCTCATCACCGATCGATAACACCTCAATACCCGATTTTTTCCAACAGCAATGCTCCACGAAAGGGGGAAGCAATGGCCGAATTCAACGCATTGACTGAAAGTGTCATCAAAGGAGACATCAAGAGTGCCGTGGCGGAAACGCAAAAAGCCCTGGAGACCGGACAGGACATTCAGTCAATCATTGACGATGGTCTCATAAGAGCCATGGATGATGTGGGAGAAAGGTTTTCCAAGGGGCAGATCTTTGTTCCCCAAATGCTGCGCTCGGCCAAGACCATGCAAGAGTGCATGAAACTGATACAGCCGCACTTCAAAGAAGGTGACGTTAAGGCCAAAGGCAAGGTGGTCATCGGAACCGTGAAGGGAGACCTGCACGACATCGGCAAGAACCTTGTCTCCATGATGCTGGAGGGCGCCGGATTTACCATCATCGACCTGGGCGTGGATGTGAACCCCGAAGCGTTTGTGGAAAAAGTGAAAGAAACCGAGGCCGACATCATGGGCATGTCGGCTCTGCTATCCACCACCATGCCCGCCATGCGTCATACCATCGATGCCTTGAAGGAGGCGGGAATCCGGGACCAGGTGAAGGTGATGATCGGAGGAGCCCCAGTGACAGACGATTTTGCCCGAGAAATTAAGGCGGATGCCTATGCACCCGACGCCGGTTCTGCAGTGATCCAGACCAAGAAACTACTGGGACTATCCTGACCTCGGTCAATAGGGAGGAGAGCGAGCAATGAGACCAATTGAAATTCCCACTTTTCAGCCGCGCATGAAGGTCCTGAACCGTGAACAAGCGCTCGCCATACACACAGCGGCGCTGGAAATATTGGAAAAGACGGGCATTAAAATGGAGCACCCAACCGTGCTGGAAGCACTCGCCGGAGAAGGCTGCAGAGTATCCGGCAGGGACTGGGTCAAGATCCCGGCATATCTGGCAGAAGAGGCTCTGCACTCGGCACCGCGGCAAATTGCCCTGTACGATCAACAAGGCAACAAGAGCATGCCGCTGACCCATGAAAACCCCTTCTACGGTACAGGTTCGGATGCCACTTTCACGTTCGACATGGAAACCGGCGAACGTCGCCGCAGTGTTTTGAGCGATGTGGCCAACTACGCACGCCTGGTGGACGGACTGGAAAACATCGCCTTTTGCATGTCCATGGCCAATCCCGTTGACGTCCCTGTCATCGAAGACATCTACCTGCAGGTGTTCGCGGAAATGGTCAAGAACACCAATAAGCCCATCGTCTTCATCGCGGACAGCGGCAAAGACATTGCCAGGATATACGAAATCGCCTGCCTGGTGGCGGGCGGAGAAGAACTCCTGCAGCAAAAACCTTTCCTGCTCAACTACTCGGAGGCCATCAGTCCCCTTCGGTTTCCGCAAAATGTCATGGAAAGGCTGATTTTTTGCGCCGAAAAGAAGTTGCCCATTTGCCTGCCCTCGGGTTCCAACGCGGGAGGCGGATCACCCGTGACACTCGCCGGAGCCATGGCTCTCGGCATTGCCGAAAATCTGGCGGGATTGGTCATCCATCAGCTGTTCGGCAAAGGCTCGCCATTTTTGTTCGGTCCCAACGTCAGCGTTTTGGACATGAAATCAACGGTAGTCTCCTACGGCTGCCCCGAATGGAGCCTGACCCAGGCGGCTCTGGCCGATATGCGGGATGAGCTGTATGGTCTGCCCATTTGGGCCTTCGCCGGGGCATCTGACGCCAAGGTGATGGATGCTCAAGCGGGAGCCGAATCCATGTTTTCCATTATCACCGCCATGCTTTCGCGCTGCAACCTGATTCACGACGTTGGCTTCCTGGAATACGGCAGCACCTCCTCCCTCGAGATGGTCACCATGGCCAATGAATTGGTGGCCATGAGCCGTTTTTTTGTCGGCGGTATTCCGGTAAACGATAACACGCTGGCACTGGACGCCATAGAGCGGGTGGCAAGCGGTGAGCCCGGTTCCATATTCCTGATGGACGATCACACCTTCGAACATTTCATGGAAGCCCAGTTTTTGCCCACTTTGCTGGACCGCTCCCGTTATGATTCCTGGGAACAATCGGGCGCCCTTGACATGTATGGCAGGTGTAACAAGGAAGCCAAGAAAATCCTGGCCACACATCAGGTGAATGCCAAATCGGACGTGGTGCTGGAAGAAATCGACCGCTTGCTGAGGAGGTAGCGGGACGGGATGAAGGTCAACAAGGGAACCAGCCTGCCGTTCTACCGGCCGCTCAACCCCGCTCACATAGAAAAAATAGACGGAGCGGCGCGGTGGATACTGGAACATATCGGCATAAAAATCCACGACCGGCATTTTCTGGAGCTCATGGATCAGGGAGGTGCCACGGTCGATTCCGCAACAAGCACCGTCAGGTTTTCTGCTGAACGACTGGACAAGGCCCTGGCCGAAGCCCCCAGGAAGTTTATCCTGCATTCGAGAGACGGTCTAAACGATATCCGCCTGGGCGAAGATCGAGTCTATTTCACCAATGGCGGGCGGGTGTTCCGCGCCCTCGATGTCAACTCCGGCAACTATCGTTTGACGACCCTCGAAGATGTGGCCAACACGGCAGCGCTGGTGAACCGCCTGGCCCATATCAACTTTTACATTATCGCCTGCCAGGCCCATGATTTAGAACCCGAGCATTACCATTTGAACGATTTCTACCATGCTTTCAACGCGACCTCCAAACATGTGATGGGCGGCTGCGACAGCCTTGTCGGCGTGCAGCAGGTATGGGATCTTGCGGCCCTCATGGCGGGCGGTGAACAGCAACTGAAAGAAAGGCCCTTTTTTTCGGTCATCACCAATCCCATTAGTCCCCTCACCATCGAATCCAACACGCTGAACATACTGGGCTTCTGCTGCAGTCACGGCATTCCTGCCACCTGCGCCCCGGCGCCCATCTGCGGTGCGACCGCACCCGCCACTCTGGCAGGAGCGCTCACCCAGATGCACGCCGAAGCCCTGGCGGGAGTGGCCATCGCACAGATTTTTGCGCCAGGATCGAAGGTCCTGTACGGAGCGGTTCTCACGGCGATGGATTTGAGAACCATGGACTTCACCATGGGATCGGTGGAAATGGCCATGATGAACGCCGCCGCTGTGCAATTGGCCAAGCGCTATGATTTGCCCATCTACGCCTCGGCCGGTGTGACCGAATCCAAACGGCCGGACGTCCAGGCCGGATCGGAAAAAAGCTTTTCCAATCTGATGGTGGCCATGGCCGGTGGAGACTGCGTCCATCTGGCAGCGGGAATGCTGGATTCGGGCAATTCCATTTCCTACGAGCAATACGTCATCGACAATGAAATCCTCGGCATGGTGCAAAGAATTTTGGCCGGCATCAACGTCACTGAAGAAACCCTGGCTTTGAGCGTCATCCAAAAGGTCGGGCCAGGAGGCAATTATGTCATGGAAGACCACACCATTGATCATATGATGGACGAGTTCTTTTATCCCGATCTGTGTGAACGGCATTTATTCGACATATGGGTCCAGCAGGGCAGGCCCAATATGTTGAGCCGAGCGACTGCCATGGTGGAAAACATCCTGGAGGCGCATAAAGATTGTCTGGATCCGCAGTTGAACAGCAGGATCAGGAGTGCATTTCCCGGCATAAAAGATGTCTGATGCAGAACGGAGCTCGTTTTTCCGTGTTTTCCCGAAATGAAGAGCGGCTTGCCCAACAACCCTCGCAGACGCGCATCATTGCTTGCGGCGTGTTCCAGCCCGCCCTGGTGCACCTGCGATTGACCGCCAAATACAAGACGCTCAGCATCAGCTTTCTTCCCTCCTACCTGCACATGCACCCGAAGCGATTGAAAACCCAATTGCTCAACAGGATCATCCCTGCAAAAATGAACAGGGAGCGGTTAATATGCCTGTACGGCAATTGCTTTGCGGGCTTTGGCGAGTTTTGTGCACGCTACGGTGTCCAACGGGTGGCGGCAGCCCACTGTTATGAGCTCTTCCTTGGCGGCGCCAGATTCCGCCAAATAGTTGACGCCGAAGCGGGCTCTTATTTCATGGAAAGAGATCTCCTTGTAAACTTCGAATCGTATTGCCTCAAACCCCTGGAGCTCCAGGACGATGAAATGCGTCAATTCTTTTTCGGAAAATACAAGCAGCTCATCTATGTGCGCCAGCCGACGGATCAAGACTTGCTGCCGCGAGCCAAAGAGCTGGCCGATTTTTTGCGTCTGTCGCTCCAGGTGGTGGAAGCGGACTACGCTGAATTGGAAAGGAAGATCAGCGAACTGATTTGATTCCGGTAATCATGAGAAAACCCAAGAATCATAAGCCAAAGAAGAAAAAGCAAACCGTCAGGTTGCCGCCATCCAAGAGGCACAAACCCAAGTATGTGTGGCTCAACGTGTTGCCGGATGATCTGTGGATCAGAGTGCGCCGCGGCAAGACCATCTGGGAAGCTCTGCAGAAGGCCGCAGTCCACCTGGAGGGCGACTGCGGCGGTCTCGGCAAGTGCGGTAAATGCAAAGTGAAAGTTCTGTCGTTTATCGGTCCCCCTTCCAAAGAAGCAACCGAGCTTCTCACCGAAGAGGAGATCAAGGACGGCTTGCGTCTCACCTGCCGCAATAAGATCAAGAAAGACCTGGTGATTTATCTCGGTGAACCGCAACCGGACCAGGAATTTTTTCAAATACTCAAGACTGGTTACCGGCCCCCCTTGCAGCTCGATCCATTGATCGACAAACGCCTGGTCACCATTTCCCCGGAGCTCCAGAAACAGGAGCTGTCCGAAATGGATCGCATCCGCCGCGCAATGGGACCCGAAGGACGAAATTTACAGGTTCCTCTGCATTGTCTGCGAACTTTGCCGCAAATCTTTGGGAAGACCTCATACCACGGCGCTGTGGTGCTGCACGAGAACAGTATGCTGGCCTGGCAGGACTGGGAGTCGGTCGGCAGGCGCTACGGTTTGGTCTTTGATATCGGCACGAGTACCGTGGTGGGAAAACTGATCAGTCTGCTCGATGGCCATGAAGTCGCCGCCATTTCTCACTTGAACAGCCAGATCAGGCATGGCACCAATGTCATCAGCCGGCTGCAATTCATCAAGGACAACAAGGACGGTCTGAAACGCCTGCACGATCTTCTGTTAAAAGATATGCGCGGCATCACACAACGACTTCTGGAGGTCGGCGAACTCCGGCCCGAAGAGATTTTCATCGCCGTTGCCGCGGGCAACACCACTATGCAGCACATCCTCTTGGCCCTGGATCCGTCCGGTATCGCCGAGGCTCCGTTTTCTCCCATCATCACCGAGGGGATAGTGGTCAAAGCAGAACAGGCAGGTCTCAAGCTTCATCCCGAAGCCCTGCTGTATGTCATGCCCGCCAAATCCGGCTACATCGGGGGCGATCTGATCAGTGTCATCCTCGCTTCCGAAGCCGCAGAGCAGGACAGCGAAATGATCTTGGGCCTCGATCTCGGCACCAATGGCGAGATTTTTCTGGGCAACCGGAGCCGCTTGTTGACCTGTTCAACCGCTGCCGGTCCCGCTCTCGAGGGTGCCAGAATTTCTCATGGAGCCATAGCCAGGGTGGGGGCCATCGAGGCGGTGCGCATGGTCGATGGGCAAATCCAGTTTCAAATCATCGGCAACGTCAAGCCGAAAGGCATCTGTGGCAGTGGTCTGGTGGATCTGGTGGCGGTGCTGCTGCATTGCGGCATCATCGACTGCGAAGGGCTGATCCATCCCACAACCAACGAGGATACAGCCCATCTCAATGGCAGACTGGTGGAGAATTCCGGGGTCTACGATTTTTTAATTGCGTCGCCTGAGGAAAGCCATAACGGCCGCCCAATCTATCTGAAGCAAAACGACGTGCGCGAACTGCAACTGGCCAAGGGCGCCATCGCGGCAGGCATACGCTCGCTGATGCACGAGATGAAGATTGAAGTCGGGGCGATTCGCCACATTTACCTGGCCGGTGCCCTGGGTAACTACATCAATCCTTTCAGCGCCATGCGCATCGGACTCATTCCCACGGTGAATCCGGATATCGTCAAATCCATCGGTAATGCCGCCAGCACCGGGGCCTCCATGGTTCTTCTTTGCCGCAACAGCTGGCACATGGCCAAGCTCCTGGCGGATTTCATCGACCATGTGGAACTCTCCCATAGAGCCGATTTCAATCAACATTTCATCGAGCACATGGACTTCCCGCGGGATAATCTGTGGTAGGTGCGCTCGTTGGCAGCCGACCGTCGGTGGCTTCCCACTTTCATCCGCGCTGCAGCACCTCGCCCAGCGCGGCACAGTACTCCTCGCTTTGCGGGCCCACCGGCTTGAGCTCGATTGCCGCCGGCGACGCCGCCCCAAGTCCGAGCTCGACTGCTCTGGCGAGCTGCTCCTGGCTGAAAATGGGTCGGTTCATGATCTGGTCGTTACTGCCCAGATATTTGAGCAATGCCACTCCAACCGCGTCCAGCGCCACCCGGTCGGTGGCAGCCAGGAAAGCATCCGCCTTGGCGCGCTTGCCGGTCATCGGTCCACCATCCACAAAGGCGTCTATTGCGTCCATGACCACCAGTTGCGGACTGAACGGCTCATTGATTTCGGCAATCATCTTGCGCTGGTGGGGCGACTGATGCAACTGAGTCATGTATTTGAACCCGTTGCGGGATGTGGGCACCACACCCACATGGAGCTTCAAAGACAGGGTGAAGACCCCGCCGTATTGGTGCGTCTTGAGACAGCAGGTGGAAACCAGGCATTCCGCTTCGAGGACAGGGCGAGCGATGCGAAAACCCTTGGGCCAGTGGCTTCCTTTGGGCTTGAATTCCACCCAGTCCTTCTTATTCAAGTCGTCAAAGTTGAGGATGCGAACATCCTTTTGCTGCAACAGGGGAATGACCCCTTTCTGCTGCATGACCTCCAGGGTTGGCGGATAGCTCCTTTCCCCCAGGCTGATGGAGCGCGCCCCCATGTTCCAGAGGGTATCCACCAGGGCCATGAGCGTGTCATTGTGGGTAGACCCGGGAGTCGGATCGGCGGTATTGAAGTTTGGTTTGATCAAGACCTCCTTGCCCTTTACAGGATTTATCCCCAGGGCCCCCACACAGGCCTCAACACCGTGCCTCCTGTCATCGGTTTTAACAAAGGTCACACGACTCATCTGTCACTCCTTGAATTTGCCGGGAGCTTGTTGGAAAGCTCCCGGGTTTCCAAACCGGGCAACTGCGGCAGGCACCGCCCTCGCCTGACGGTAACGGGAACGGTCAGCAACACCATGCGACTGCCAATGCTCGATGCAGAAATCAGGATACCCCTTCACATGGCTGGCTGCAAAGTCAAATGTGCATTATGCGCGGTTTGCCGGCTTGCTCAGGCATTCTGTTGAAAGCCCGTGCTCGGTTTTGATTGCATTCGGAAAGAGAGAGAAGCCGCGATCTGGTTGACAACTGAGTCGTTATGAGTAAAATTCGGTCCGAACTTTTCGGAGGTCGGGTTCTACGGCTGCGTTTTGTGTGGCGGCATGAACGACACCATGAGTTCATCCTGCAGCTGTAACACCCTCCCTTCGATACCCCGGCAGATGCGGTGCAAACGGTTGCCACGCCGTAAACCGGCACTTGATCTGACCCGCCAGGTCAGGACGGAAAGTAAAACGAGAAACCAGGAGATGCGCCTGTGATTGAAGCCAAATCACTCACCATGCACTATGGAACCACCCGGGCGGTAGAAGATGTCAGCTTCAGGGTGGAGCGGGGGGAGATCCTCGGGCTTTTGGGGCCCAACGGAGCCGGCAAAAGCACGATCATGAATATTTTAACCACGCAGATCGCACCCACTTCGGGAACAGCATCCATCGAAGGATTCGACGTCATCGACCAACCCATCGAGGTGCGCAAGCATACCGGATATCTACCCGAGAATGTTCCCCTTTATATGGATATGGAAGTGGGGGAATACCTGCATTTCGTGGCGGAAGGCCGCGGGCTGCAGGGATCAGAGCTGCGCGAGCGCTTGGACTGGGTTATAGTAAAATGCGGCATCAAGGCCATGCTCAGGCGTTTGATTGCGCAGCTTTCCAAGGGCTACCGGCAGCGTGTGGGCCTGGCTCAGGCCCTGGTGCACGACCCCAAAGTGCTGGTTCTGGACGAACCGACCTCGGGGCTCGACCCCCTCCAGATTATCGGCATCCGGGATCTGGTTAAAGAGTTGTCCGCCGACAAGACCATTATCGTGAGCACGCACATCCTGCAGGAAGTGGAGGCCATCAGTGACCGCATCATCATCATCAATGAAGGACGCATCATAGCAGACGGCTCCCGGGTGGAACTGCAGCAGAGGGCAGCCCAAGGTGCCAGCCGAATGGTGGCCCTGAAAGGCGATCCGTCGGCAATCCTGGGCAATTTGCGTGAACTGCCGCGAGTCAGGAAAGTGACCCAACTGGAGGCGGTCGATCCTGACGGTGTGTGCATCTTTGCCATCGAGAGCGAGGTCGGCCAGGAGATCTGGCTGGATTTGGCTCAAATGGCTCTGCAAAATGGCTGGCTCATCAAAGATTCATGGGAACAGAAACCAAGCCTTGAGGAAGCCTTCATCCAATTGACCCGTGCCACCACGCAACCCCAATAGATTCTGGCAGGAGGAAGGTTTATGCGACAGTTCAGCACTATATTCAAACGTGAATTTGCTGCCTATTTCAATTCGCCGATTGCCTATGTGTATATCATTGTCTTTTTGTTGATCACATCGGGCCTGTACATGTCCACGTTCTTTCTGATGGAACGTGCAGACATGCGCAGTTATTTTGCCATGATGCCGCTGGTGCTCGCGGTTTTCATCCCGGCCATAACCATGCGGCTGTGGGCGGAAGAGCGAAATCTCGGTACCTTGAGCCTGCTGCTCAGCCTGCCCATGAAAAGCGTCATTCTGGTATTGGCTAAGTTTGCGGCAGCTCTCGCTTTTTATCTCATCAGCCTGGCCTGCACCGGCACCATACCTGTTCTCCTGGCCCTGGTCGGCAACCCGGACTGGGGCGCCGTCATCACCGGCTATATCGGGACGGGGCTGGTGGGGTGCCTGTTCCTGGCCGTCGGCATTTTCATTTCGGCCTTGTTCAAAGATCAAATTGTCGCTTTTATTCTGAGTATCATGGCATGCCTGGCCACGGCACTGCTGGGCAACGACTTTGTCGCCGCCTTCATAGACGGATGGGTAGCGGGCCTTGGTCAGGTGCTGCAGAAAGGCCTGGGAGCATCCTATCATTTCGCCGCGTTCGAACGCGGATTGATAGACTCCAGTGATGTCATCTATTTTTTATCGTTCACAGCAGCCTTGCTTATTCTGAATGGCTTCACCCTGGACAGCAAGATCAAGCTGCGGTCTCCCAAGCGGTTTTATGTGGCAACGATCTTTCTGCTCGGCATAGCGTTCATGCTCAACCTGATTGTCTCGGATCTGCGACCGGGACGTATCGACCTTACCGAAGGCCGCATCTACACTGTATCCCCGGCTACCGTGCGCATCCTTTCCACACTGAAAGTGCCGGTCGAGGTCAACTATTACGTGTCGGAGGAAGACAAGATGCCCTCCGCACTAAAGAGCATCCGCCGCGACGTCGAAGACAAGCTTTCAGACCTGGCAAGGCTTTCCCCCAATTTCACCTATCACGTTTACAACCCCGCAGCCGACGCCGACAAGCTGGAGGAACTTGCCCAAAAAGGAATTGTACCGTTTCAGGCACAAAGCATCGAGCGGGACTCCCTCGATATCAAGCGAGTCTATTCGGCGGTTTCCATCACCTACCTGGATAAGAAAACCGAGGTGATCCCGCAGATCGTGCCACAAAACCTGGGAGATCTGGAATATCAGATTGTTTCCAAAGTTCATCGGATGACCCTCGAGGAAAGCCCGAAGGTCGCCATGCTGGCTCCCGTAGAAGCACCTGACCCACGCTTCAATGATCCGCGCATGCGGCAATTGATGATGCAAATGGGACAAATGCCACCTCAGATGACGGACCATTATCAGAAGACGATGCAAATCCTGCGCAGAGAAGATTATCAAGTGAGTCGGATCGCTCTCTCGGAAACGGAACCTTTGCCGCAGGACACACAGACCCTGGTGATTCTCCAGCCGGATGAGCTCGACCCCAGGCAAATTTACGAAATCCAGCGTTTTCTGGCCAAGGGCGGGCGTGTCATTCTGGCGGCACAGACCTACAAATTCAATCTGGCTCCTACCCAACAAGGCGATCTGCAGGTCACCCCAGAGAAACTGCCGGAAAACGTCAACCAGCTGCTGGAGCCGTACGGGGTGCAGCTGGATTCGGGTATTTTGATGGACGAAAACCCTGAAATCTTAAACGTCAGCATGCCGCGCAGGATTGGTGGCCTGTTTAACGCGATGGTCAGCACTCCGGTAAAGATGCCCATGCAGATCCGCATCACTGCGGACGACCTCAATCCTGACATGAGCATAACGAATCGGATCAGTGGCCTGCTCTATCTGTGGGGATGCGCCCTCGACGCAGACCCAAAAGTGCTGGAAAAGAACCAGCTGAAATCAACAATTCTGGCCGATTCAGGACCAACAGCGTGGACCATTCCTTTCAAGAATTCCCCCCTTTCGGCCGATGATTTACTGGTCGAAAGAGGTCGGCAAAAATCATACCCTTTGGCGCTGCAACTGGAAGGACAGTTCCCCGACCCCTACGAAGGCAAAGACGTTCCTCCTTGGCCTGAGGCTCCTCCACCACCCGGTCAGCCACCGCAACCAAAAGCGGAAAAGCCCCCGGAAAAGGCTCCAACCCTAACCAGGGAACCGGGGAAGCTGATAGTGGTGGGTTGTTCGCAAATGTTCACCGACAATGCCATCGAGGCTCTCGACAACGGGTTGTTTTTTCAAAACATGGTGGACGGCCTGGCCTTGTCGGAAGATCTGATCGGCATTCGCACCAAGAGCCAGCCGGTCCGCTACATCGCAACGCTGACGCCCGGGCAGAAGCTGGTCTTGCGTTTCCTCGCTCTGGGCCTGGCGCCTCTGCTCATGGCCGTGTTGGGAGTGGCCCGTTTCCTGCTGCGGAAAAGGCGCCGTGAACACTACGAAAAATCCATTCAAACGGCTGCTGCGGGAGGATGAGATGAGAAATAAGAATTTGGTTCTGTTTGCCTGTGTGCTCATCGTTCTGGTCGCCATTTACATGGTGCAGAAACGCAGCTCGCGGATCTCTGTCGTGGAAACCGGTATCGAGCGATTACTGCCCGACCAGGATCTTGACAAAGTGGTTGAAATCCGTGCCCGACAAGACGGACGGGAGCCTGCAGTGATTTTGCAAAAAACCGAAGACTCCTGGATTGTCCCCAATTATTACGATGCCAGAGCCGACAAGCATAAAATCGAATCGTTTCTCAAAGACATCGAAAACCTGCAGGGCGAAAAGCGGGCTTCCAGCAAGGAACTCTTTCCGACTTTTGCCGTGGGCGATGATCAAGCTTTGCGCGTGGATTTTCTGGGTAAAGACAGGCAGCCACTGCTTGTTTTGCTGGTGGGAAAACCCGGACCGATGGGAAGGGGCTGTTTCGTCCGCTTTATGGACAAAACGGATGTATACCTGATCGACAACAATCTGCTGACGACCTTCGGCATCTTCGGCGAACAGAATAAAAACCCACACCCGAGGATATGGGCCGACCTGAAAATCCTGGCGCCTGGCAAAGATACTTGGTCCCGAGTTGAACTCACTTTACCGCAGGCCGCCGTCATTTTTGCCAAAGAGCAAAAGGCAGTGAAGGATTCGGCAAGCGGCGAGTCCGAAGACGCGAGTGTTGAAGTAAAGCCCCCTGCAATATGGCTGCAAAAAGAGCCCGAAACCCCCAAGTTGGAAGACGTGGACATTCAAAGCACGCTGAATGCTTTGGACAACCTCCGTGCCACCCAGTTGATGGACCCGGCCAAGACCGATTACGGACTGGAAGATCCCACCCATCGAGCTGCAGTGGCGTTGGATGACGGCACCTCGCTGCAGCTGCTGTTCGCTCAACCCGAAGCGGAGGGGCCGGTATACGTCAAAATCAAAGACCATAAACAAGTGTACGAAATTCCCGATTCGGTATTCAAAAATCTTTTTGACAAAGTCGAGAATCAGGTGCAGCCCAAAAAGGCATCGGACGACCAACCAACTGAACAGCAAAGCAAGTGATGACTGCCTGTCACTGGGAGCTCATGGCTTCCAGAACTTCCCAGCGGGCATAGGCCTCATGGAGTTGCTCCTCGAGCTGCTCGATCCTGGTCTTGGCAGCTGCGATTTGAACGCTGTTCTCACGGTAAAATGCTGGATCCGAAAGGGTTTGATACAATTTTTTCTGCTCCTTTTCGAGCATTTCAATTTGACCGGGCAAACCCTCCAGCTCACGCTGCTCTTTGTAGTTCAGCCGTGCTTTTTGTTCCCTTCGAGGCCCTGGTCTTAGTTTAGCGACGGGGCCTTTCTCCACTTTTTTGCGAGGCTCGGTTTTGCGCTGCAACAACCAATCATCGTAGCCTCCCACGTATTCACCGATACGACCCGCTCCCTCGAAAACAAGAGTGCTGGTAACCACATTATTGAGAAAGGAGCGGTCGTGGCTGACCAGAAGCAAAGTGCCGGCAAAGTTCAGGAGCAGTTCCTCCAGCAGTTCCAGGGTCTCACTGTCGAGATCATTAGTCGGTTCATCCATCACCAGCACATTGCACGGCACGGTGAAAAGCTTTGCCAGCAACAGGCGGTTTCGCTCACCGCCCGACAGGATGCGAACGGGAGAGCGGGCACGTTGCGGGGAGAACAGAAAATCCTGCAAATAGCCTATGACGTGGCGAGGCTTACCGTCGAACAGGATCATTTCGTTCCCCTCGCCGACATTTTCAGTCACCGATTTATCCCTATCCAACCGCATTCGAAGCTGGTCAAAATAGGCCACCTGCAGATGGGTTCCGTGCCGAACCACACCCTGATACGGCTGCAGATCCCCCAACAAAAGGCGCAGCAGGGTGGTCTTCCCTGCACCGTTTGGACCAATGATTCCCACCTTGTCGCCGCGCATGATCACCGTGGAAAAATCACGCACCACCAAAGCATCTTGTGCAAAACCGAAACAAAGATCTTCCGCCTCAATCACCAGCTTTCCCGTGCGCACCGCTGCCTGCGCGCGCATGCGCACCGCTGCGGCGCGTTCCCGCCGACTGCGCCGCATCTCACGCATGTCGCGCAGTTTGCGCACCCTCCCCTCGTTGCGCGTGCGCCTGGCCTTAATTCCCTGGCGAATCCAGGCTTCTTCTTTGGCCAGTTTCTTATCGAACTGGATCCACTCCTCCTGCTCGGCTTCCAGAGCCGCTTGCCTGCGTTTCAGAAAAGTTGCATAATCGCACGACCAGTCAAACAAGTTCCCTCTGTCCAATTCCACAATTCGCGTAGCGAGCTTTTGCAGAAACATCCGATCATGGGTTACCAACACCATGGTGGCGGAAAAGCGCAGCAAAAACTCCTCCATCCAGCTTATGGCCTCAATATCGAGATGATTGGTGGGCTCATCCAGGAGCAGCACATCGGGGTCCCTCACCAGGCCCCGGGCAAGCATCACGCGGCGCTTGAGGCCGGCGGAGAGAGTCTCGACCAAAATATCAGGGGCCAGATTCATGAGGGACATGATCCGGCCGACTTTCAATTGTTCGCGCCACTCGGCCCCTTCATGGGCAGCTACCGGCGCACCATCGCCATCCTCCAGGAGGCCGCCCGCGACAACTTGGGCAATAGTGCCCTGGAGTCCCTGTGGAACTTCCTGGGGTAGCAGTGCAATCTTAACACCAGGAGCGCGAATGATCTCCCCCGCATCAGCCTGAACATCCCCTTTGATCAAGCGCAACAAGGTGGATTTCCCCGCCCCGTTCCGGCCCACCAGGCAAATGCGCTCACCACCTTCAATCTGCCAATTAACACCATCGAGTAGGGGAGCACCGCCAAAGCTCATACCTACCCCTCGCATACTGATCAAAGCCATTCCCCGTTCACTCTCCCGTATCCAAAATCTGCAGACGTTCTCAACATGCCGGCCAATTGTTCCGGTTAAGGTCCAAGGGTACCTTATCGCCCGAGGTCGGCAACGGGTTTCGCTTCGCTCTACCCCTCCTGCTTTCGATCCACCAAAGGAACCAGGTGATCAGGACGGGGAAAGCCGCATGGACCCCATGACAAAGTCCGTCAGGATTCCAGGCAACGCCAATGAAACGCCTCACCCTCACAGGGCACAAGCCGGCTGCAGGGACTCACCCCCCCCCCCAACAATTAAAACACACGAGCCAGAACACGAACAAGCCCCGCCTTAAGATCCTGGCAGTTCCCACCGCCTTTGGCCCGCTCGGATCGAGACAAAACGATCAGTTCGACCAGCAAAACCCCTGTCAGGATCTGGTCCCAGAGGGCTCCCTCTGCCGCGGGGAGCAGAGGAATTTACCGTTCTTGGGCAACGCCGCAGGATCACCAAGATTTTGAGTTGCCAGAGTCATTTCCTGGATTTTTGCAGGCGATCAAATCTTCCATTTGCGTTATATTAGAGTTGCCAAAGGCGAAAAGCGCATTAAAATTTGTATTTTTTACATTCATATCACTTTAGGGAGGATCTCTGTGAGCTATACTGTTGCGCTGGGTGGCAAGGGCGGCACCGGCAAAACCACCATTGCGGGTCTTTTGGTCCGTTACATGATCAACAATGGAATGAAACCGGTTCTGGCTATCGATGCCGATTCCAATGCTAACCTCAACGATGTCCTGGGGGTCAAGCTGGAAGAAACCCTGTCGGATGCCCGCGAAATGATGAAGACGGATGTTCCGGCGGGAATGACCAAGGACATTTTCATGGAAATGAAGGTTGAACAGTCACTCATCGAGGGCAACGGTTACGACCTCATCGCCATGGGGAAACCGGAAGGCCCGGGATGCTACTGTGCCGCAAACAATCTGCTCAGTAATCTCATCGACCGGTTGATGAAGAACTATCACTATCTGGTAGTGGACAATGAAGCGGGCATGGAACATTTCAGCCGCCTCACGCAAAAGGATATCGACCTTCTACTGCTGGTTTCTGACCCGAGTCGTAGAGGGATGACGGCCGCCTGCCGCATTGCGCAGTTGGTCCGCAGCCTGCCGATCCGCGTCGAGGAGACCTATCTTTTGGTCAATCAACTGCGGGCGGAGCCGGATTCATGGCCGCAGGAAGTCTTGGAAACTTTCGCTAAAGACCACATCAAGATGTTGCCTGCAGACCCTCTGCTTGCCCAATTCGATTTTGAAGGCAAACCTACGGCAACTCTCCCGGACGACGCCCCGATTGTGCAGGCGGCGAATGGTCTGTTCAAAGAGTTGGTCAAGCCGCCCAAGTATTGATCGGGAAAGAAAGGAGAATGGCTATGTTTCGAATCCGCCGTGCGTTGCTCAGCGTCACGGACAAGTCAGGTTTGGTGGAGTTTGCAAACGGGTTACGAGCCCATGGTGTGCAGCTCCTTTCAACGGGAGGCACGGCCCGGTTGCTGCGCGAGAACAGCCTGGATATTATGGAAGTCTCTGATTACACAGGGTTCCCTGAAATGCTCGATGGTCGAGTGAAAACCCTGCATCCCAAAATTCACGGCGGAATCCTCGCCATGCGAGATAATGCAGCGCACGTCAAGACCATGCAGGAGCATGGCCTTGAACCCATCGACATGGTGGTGGTCAACTTGTATGCCTTCGCCAAGACGGTAGCTCGACCGGACTGTACGCTCGAGGAGGCCATAGAAAACATCGATATCGGAGGTCCGACACTGATCCGTGCAGCCGCAAAAAATTTTCGCCATGTGGCGGTGGTAACGGACCCCGGGGATTATCCTGCGGTTCTGGATGAGATGCGCCGAACGAGCGGCCAGGTTTCCAGGCAAAAGAGCCTTGAACTGTCCTGCAAAGCATTCTGCCTGACGCACACCTACGACCGCCATATCTGTGAGTACTTGCAGAATGTGACGCGCGATGGCTCGTACGAATAGGAGAGGGTGCATTGATGAAGGTACTGGTAGTCGGTAGCGGAGGAAGGGACCATGCCATCGCATGGAAATTTGCCCAAAGCAAGCGTGTGAAACAGGTCTATGTGGCTCACGGCAACGCCGGCATCGCCCAAACCGCGATGTGTATTGATGCCAGAGAGATCGAACAGATGGCTGATTTTGCCGAGAAGGAGAACATCGACCTCACCTTTGTCGGCCCCGAAAAACCCCTCTCCGCCGGAATCGTAGACCTTTTTAACCAGCGGGGTCTCCCCATCGTCGGTCCCGATCAAAGAACCAGCCGTCTTGAATCGAGCAAATGCGATACCAAAGTGATGCTTCGGGAACTGGGCATCCCCATCCCCGAATTTGCCGTTTTTTCCGATCCGGACCGGGCCCGCAATTATGTACGTCGGATCGGGTATCCGGTCGTGGTGAAAGCGGACGGCTTGGCCGCCGGCAAGGGCTCTTTGGTGTGCGATGGCATGCAGGACGCCCAACAGGCAATTCATGAAATCATGGAGGAAAGGGTTTTTGGCGATTCCGGCGATCGCGTCGATATCGAGCAAAGGCTTTACGGGCGGGAGCTCTCCTTTTTCTGTTTCACGGACGGCAACACGGTGGCGCCGATGGTGGCGGCCCAGGACTACAAACGGGCCAGAGACAATGACGAAGGGACCAACACCGGCGGCATGGGCGCCTATTCTCCCCATCCGTGGCTGGACGATAAGCTGGTTGGAACCATCATGACTCGAGTTGCCGAGCCGCTCATCCAGGGGATCCGTGAGAAGTACGATATCGTTTACAAAGGCATCCTCTATCTGGGACTCATGCTGGTGGAAGAGCACGGCGAGGTGACCCCGTATGTGCTGGAGATCAACATTCGCCTGGGAGACCCCGAAGCACAAGTGATCTTACCGCGCCTGAAAACTGATCTGGTCGATGTCAGCCAGGCGATTTTGGAAAACCGCCTCGATTCCATCGAGCTCAAGTGGGATCCGCGCTACCGGTTTTGCTTGATTGCCACGAGCGGACGCACCAAAGGTAAGAAAGGCTGGTACAAAGGCTACCCGGGACGTTATAAAATCGGGGTACCGATCCACGGGTTGGATCAGGTTGACGACAATTGCCTGATTTTCCATTCCGGTACGGGGTTCAATGAGGCAGGCGAGCTGGTCACCACCGGGGGCCGCGTGCTGTGCATTGTGAGCAGTGGCGAGACCCTGACCGAAGCGAGACAAATCGCTTATCGAGAAATGCAGAAAGTGTCCTTTGAAGGAATATACTATCGAAGCGATATTGGAATTTCCTAGAGGAGGGGAGGTTGGCGACACAAGCGAATGACCCTGTGGTTGGAATTGTGATGGGAAGCGATTCAGATCTTTCCGTCATGGAAGCGGCCTGTCAGGTGCTTGAATCATTCCAGGTAACCTTCGAGTTGCGCATTTTGTCGGCTCATCGTTGTCCGCAGAAGACTTCCCAGTACGCCAGGGAAGCTTGCGCGCGCGGACTGCGCGTACTCATAGCCGGCGCCGGCTGGGCGGCTCACTTGGCCGGGGTGCTCGCCGCCGAAACCACCCTTCCGGTCATAGGCGTTCCCATAGCTTCTTCCCCGCTGCAGGGGGTGGATGCCCTTTATGCCACCGTGCAGATGCCCCCGGGGGTGCCGGTTGCAACCATGGCGATCGGCCAGGGAGGCGCGCGCAACGCGGCGCTCTTTGCAATCCAAATATTGGCGCTGCAGGACGTCGGACTGGCCGAAAAGTTTCGGCTGCACAAGGAAGAAATGATTGCCCAGATCGCCGAGAAAGATCAAAAATTGCAAGGTCGCATGGCCGGCGGGCATTGACCGCCGACCACGGCGGGACTTGCTGCGAGATTTCGTCAAGATGCAGGTGCCCTTATCCCATCCAACCAGGCCGAGGCTGTGGAAAATTCGTGACGGGCTTCCTATGGAACCGATCATCCGAGAGGCTTCTCTATCGATTGGCAGAGGCGGTGTGATCATCTATCCTACCGAAACCTTCTATGCCCTCGGGGGGTTGCCGACATCGCAAGGGGCAACAGGGCGCATTTTTGCCATCAAAGGAAGGGGCCATGACAAACCCTTGCCTTTGATTGCCTCGTGCCAGCAGGACGTACGGCAGGTGACCGCAGCATGGCCTGACACTGCGGAAAGGCTTGCCGGAGCGTTTTGGCCCGGCCCGCTCACGTTACTGCTGCCCGCTTCACCCAAACTCCCTGCTGAATTGCACTGGGCTACAGACAGGATCGCTGTTCGCATTTCATCCCATCCGGTGGCAACAGCTCTGGCCGAGGCAGTGGGAGGATTGTTGATCTCAACCAGCGCCAATATCTCCGGGCAGCCCGCCGTTGCCGATCCCGCCGACATGGAACCGGTTTTGACCTCCCAGGTAGACGGGCTGATTAATGCCGGCAGGTTGACTGGAGGCCGGCCGTCAAGCATCGTCGATCTGTCACAGGGCATTCCGAGGCTGATCCGTGCGGGCAGCATTCCGTGGCGTGATATCCGGGCCGTTTTGCAGGCATAACTGCGGATACTTCTCCGCCAGACTGACAATGCAACCTTAACTCGAGTTGATTTTGGTGAATTATTTAAGCATAGCCGCTCTCCTCATCATTTCACTTCTACTGCTAGTTTTTCTGCCGGCCGCCTATCGATGGCATTTGCTGGCAGGGCGTGAGCTAAGAGTCCTTTTGACAGGCGGCGGCACCGGCGGCCACGTCAACCCTGCCCTGGCTATTGCCGAAGGGATAAAGCAACGGGAACCCGGTACTCGCTTTCTGTATGTCGGAGTGCGAGGCAAAGCGGAAGCAGTGATTGTCAGACGTGCCGGGTATCCGCTGCGGTTCGTGTCCTCGGAGGGCTTCCCCGGGCTCAGGCCGTCCCCCGCTTCCTTGCGGTTTCTTTGCCGTTTGTCCCTGGGCATATGCCAGTCGATTGTCATCCTGCTTGGTTTCGCCCCTCGCTGGGTGATAGCCACCGGAGGATATGTGAGCGCCCCGATCATCTGCGCCACTCTTCTGCTGCGCGCCCTGAGACTTTCCCCGACCAAGATTTTCGTACACGAACAAAACAGTATTCCAGGCCAGTTGAACGCTTTTCTCGGCCGTTGGTCGGACAGGATCCTGCTGACGTTTCCGCAGACCCTCTCCTTCTTTCCCAAAAACGGCGTTGTTGTGGGCTACCCAGTACGCCATTCCATCGTGACCAAACCCAAAGAAGAAGCCCTTGAACAGCTTGCATTCACAATCCCAGAGAAAAGACAGGTAGTGTTCGTATTCGGTGGGTCACAGGGAGCACGCACCATCAACAGGGCCATCGTTGACGCTCTGCGCCACTTCATTCCACACCGGGAGCGATTGTTCATCATTCATGGCATGGGCCTCAACAAATCGTCGGACTATCATGCCGAACGAGATACTGAGAATCGACTCAAAGCCCAGTACAGCCGGGAGGAAAGAGATCTTATCGAGACCTTCTATTACCGCAAAGATTATTTCCACAACATTGCAGACGTGTATTCGGTCAGCGATCTGGTCGTGTGCCGCAGTGGCGCCGGCAGCCTGAACGAAATTTCACACCTGGGAAAACCCTCTTTGCTCATCCCCAAGGCCAACCTCCCCGGCGATCATCAGGTGATGAATGCGCGGGCAATGAAGCACTCGGGAGCAACAGAGATTCTCTTCGAGGATACTGTGGTGGAAGGCAACGAGGTGCTGGAAAGGGTTGACGGCAGCGCATTGGCAGAGCGAATATTAAGACTGCTCAACGATCCGGATCGACTGCGGGAAATGGCGGCCAAGAGTCTGCTGTTTTTGAGGCGGCGATCCAACGAGCGCATCTTGAGTGAGCTTTTTGAAGATCAAAATTACAACAATGGGACCGGCTTTCATTCCATTCCGTTCAAACCGCTGATGAACAATCACCGTCTGCTGCACCTGCTGAGCGCGACCTACCAGGCATCCCCCGGGGATTTTGACCCGGTGCGGGCGGTGGGCGATGAAGACGACCTCATCTACTATCGCCATCGGGCCGCCGCCCTGCTGACCCACGAAGCCTGGCAGGATCGCAACCTGGGAGTCAAACTCGTGGGACTGACACGATACGAGGAAAAGATTCCCGCACTGTTGCTCATGTTGACGGACCGGCAACCTGCTGCATTAGTCAAACGGCTGTTCGGCGGGGATTTCAAACAAGTGGGATTCATCCGCAGGAATGTTGTACAGGCCTTGCAGGTATTGAATCGGTTCAACGCCGAAATCGAACAAAGCCTGCTGATGGCCATAGCCGATCCGTATTTCGAGGTTCGCGCTCAAGCTTGCCGAGCGGCGGCGCATTTCGGATTCCTGCTTGCCGGCAAAGAACAATGGCTGCAAGCTCTCTTGGCTTGCCTCCAGGACAAGTCCTTCGAGGTCAAAGCGGAAGCAGCCAGAGCCGTGGGTGAGGTGGGAACCGATGGGCGCGCCGTCGAAGCTCTTATGGCGCTCAAGGAAGACTTGCTCTGGCAGGTGCGCGACGCGGCACTGAGGGGCATCAAGCGCCTCATGGAGCGCCGAGTGATCGCTCCTTCTGAAGAACTGTTATCGCAGGTGGGTACTTTCGTGCTCACTGCGACGGATTTCAGTCCGCATTTTTCCATTAAGGCCACCTACCGGACCATACAGGATTGCTGCCGCGAGGGGGCGGTTGAAGAGGGCCCGGTGCAAAGCCCTGCGCTTCTGCCTGATGCATTGGCAAGGAAACCCCGATGATCTACGAACTCTGCAACCTTCTCATGGAGCTTTCGGAAAGATTTTCTTTCTGCCGGCTGGTCAATTACATCACTTTTCGCTCCATCATGGCCGCTCTCACATCCGTAATATTCGTCTTTCTGTTCAGTCGCCCGTTCATTCTTTGCATGCATCGTCGTTCATTCTGGGATCAAGTGCGCGAAACCGGCACCCATTCAGCTTTTGATAAGAGCGGCACCCCTACCATGGGTGGGCTGCTGATCATTGGCGCGGTGCTGAGCTCTATGATGATCTGGGGAAATTGGCACAATCCTTTTTTGCTCTGTTCGCTGGCGGGAATGATCTGGTTCGGCTTGATCGGTTTCTGGGATGATTACGCCAAGGTCAGGCGTCACAGCGGCGATAAAGGCATGTCCGAGCGCACCAAGCTTATATTGCAGAGCCTTTTTGGAATTGGTTTTGCGTGGGTCTGTGTGGGAACCTATGCGCCCCTGGGAACGCTCGCCACCCAGTTGTATGTTCCCTTCTACAAGTATCCTCTAATTGATTTGGGGCCATACCTGTATGGGGCATTCATCTTCCTGTTCGTCATTTTCGTCTCCAATGCCGTCAATATAACCGACGGGCTGGACGGGCTGGCCATTACCCCGTCGTTGTTTGTGGTGACGGTTCTGGCAATTTTTGCCTACGTCGAAGGCAACAAGATTTATTCGGCCTACTTGTATTACCCCTATCTGCGTGGAGCCGGCGAACTCACCATTTTTGCCGCCGCATTTGCCGGTGCGGGATTGGGCTTTCTCTGGTATAATGCATATCCGGCGCAGATTTTTATGGGCGACACGGGCTCCCTGGCCATTGGCGGAACCATGTCGGTACTCTCTGTCCTGCTCAAGCAGGAGATGCTTTTCCCTTTGCTGGGCGGACTTTTCATTGCCGAGGCGCTCACCAGTCAGATACAGGACAAAATCGGGGTGCAGTGGCTGGGTCGCCGCCTGTTCTACCGAGCTCCGCTGCACCACAATTTGCAGCACATCGGCATTGCGGAAACCAAAGTGGTCATTCGCCTGTGGATCGTGTCCGGTATTTTGGCGCTGATTTCACTCGCCACATTGAAGTTGCGCTGACTGTCCTTCACCGGCATGGCCGGGCGGGGAAGTCGGAAGTTACAGGATTCATCTTAATGCCGCCGCTGATCATCCCACAAACCGCTATGATTTTGCTTTGCTGTGATCCTGCCACAAGCGGACCAGTGAAAAACGGGAAAGAAAGATGCGCATTCTTATCTTAGGGGCGGGAGCTCTGGGAAGTCTGATCGGCGCCAGGCTTTCCAGAACGAATGGTCAAGTGCTCCTGCTCACCACCGACCGCGAGCACGTCGCGTCGATCCAGCAAAGGGGCCTTCTGGTGGAAGAGCTGGACGGCAGCACCAGCCGCTATTATCTTCCGGCTCATGACCATCCGCACACCATTTCAGAAAAACCGGACATTGTTATTGTAACCGTCAAGAGCTACGACACGGTCGCGGCGGTTCACAGTGTAATGGATTGCTGCTGCGCTTCGACGGTTTTCCTGACCCTCCAAAACGGCATTGGTAATTGGGAAAGCATATCGCAAATGGTTGGCGAGGAATCGGTTTTGGCGGGCTCCACGGCGCAGGGAGCCACCATGCTGGAGCCGGGGATGATTCGCCACGGGGGCAACGGCCAGACTCATGTCGGAGAGATCAACGGCCGACTTTCACCACGGGTTCACCGCATTGTGGATGTTTTCCGCCAGGCTGAGATGGAAGCCCATGCCAGCGATGCCATGCAGCGGCTTATTTGGGAAAAACTGCTGATCAACGTGGGCATCAATGCCATCACAGCTCTTACCGGAATCACTAATGGGCTGGTTGCAGAGCTCGAACCTGCCAGGCACCTTTCCCAGTCTGCCGTTCAGGAGGCGTTTGACGTCGCACGCGCTAGAGGGTTCGCCATCGATGTGGACATTTTCGAACGTGTGCTGGCCGTGGCCAAAGCTACCGCTACCAATCGTTCTTCCATGCGGCAGGACGTAGACCGCAAAAAACGCACTGAAATCGACGCCATCAACGGAGCGGTGGTGCGCTTCGGACAAGAGGCGGGGATTGCAACCCCCGTCAATCAGTCCCTTGCCCGCCTCGTGCATACCCTGGAAGCCACTTACCTGATAAAGGAGGCGAACTGATATGAACAAACGTGTTACCGTCCCGGATATTGTTGCTGCCAAAGGCAAACGCAAGCTCACCATGCTGACCGCCTATGATTTTCCTACAGCGCGCTGGGTTGACCGCAGCGGCATGGATATGGTGCTGGTTGGGGACTCGCTGGCAATGGTCGTATTGGGCCATGAAGACACCCTGGCAGTCGGCATGGAAGAGATGATCCACCACACCAAGGCAGTCAGTCGCGCTGTGCAAAGAGCGCTGGTGATCGGCGATATGCCCTTTCTTTCCTATCAGGCAAGCATCGAGCAGGCGGTGCTGAATGCCGGTCGCTTTTTAAAGGAGGCGCACGCGCAGGCGGTTAAGCTTGAAGGGGGCACACGGGTTCTTCCCCAGGTGAGCGCCATGGTGGCTGCGGGAATTCCGGTGCAAGGGCACCTTGGTTTGACACCCCAGAGTGCGGCTCAATTGGGCGGATTCAAGGTCCAGGGGAAGACCGCGGAAGCGGCCAAGATTCTCATTGAAGACGCCCAGGAGCTGGCCGCCGCCGGCTGTTTCAGCATTGTGTTGGAAGCCATTCCGGCCGCCATCGCCGCCCGTATCACCGAGGCAGTTCCGGTTCCCACCATCGGCATTGGAGCCGGGAGAGAGTGTGATGGACAGGTACTGGTGATACACGACGTATTAGGGCTTTTTGACCGATTCGTGCCCAAATTCGTGAAACAATATGCACGGCTGAGCGCAACAATCGAGGAAGCGCTGACATGCTATCGTCAGGAAGTGGAGACGGGAGCTTTTCCTGGTCCTGAGCATACCTTCACCTTCGACGCAAAAGAGACGGATAAGCTGTGATTTACCGCGAGGGAATTTGCGGTTAGCGCGCACCTATCCTGTAGGTGCCGCGCAGGGTTCGCAAATACTGGCCGAGGGCCATCAAGGGAAAACAATTGCGGTAGTTATGGTAGCGGATGTAGAAGTGGTTGGGAAAGCCGGTTCCGGTAAAATAGGGTTCGTCCCAGGTTCCATCCGCCTTCTGGGTCCGCAGTAAATACTGGATTCCGCGCTGCACCGCAGGACTCTCCCCTTCTCCTCCCGCCAACAGCCCCATGACGGCCCATGCGGTTTGAGACGCGGTGCTGTGCCCCTGCCCTCTGAGCTCCGGCCTGGCATACGTCTCGCAAGTTTCGCCCCAGCCTCCATCGGGATTCTGGCGGTCTTTCAGCCATTGTAAGGCCCTCTGAATATACGGGGCACTGGGATCTTCCCCAATCGAGATCAATCCGCGCAGAACACTCCAGGTCCCGTAGATGTAGTTGACCCCCCAGCGTCCCCACCAGCAGCCGTCCTCTTCCTGCAAACCGCGCACAAAGCGGAGCGCCGCTTGGGCCTGCGGGTGAGTTTTTTCATAGCCGTAAAAGCCCATTGCTTCAAGCATGCGTCCCGTTACATCGGCGGTGGGGTAATCCACCATGGCTTCCTGATCGGCAAAGGGTATGCGATTCAAGATCATCATGGTATTGTCTCGATCGAAAGCCGCCCATCCTCCACAGCTGCTCTGCATGCTCAAACACCATTGCATGCCGCAATCTCTGGAGCACTCCAACCCGTCACACCTGCTATCGTCCAGCCGATGCAAAGTGTAGAGAATGACAGCCGAATCATCCACATCCGGGTAGTTGGTGTTGACAAATTCAAAGGCCCACCCGCCGGGAGGGCAACAGCTTTTTACCTGCCAGTCCCCTCCCGATTTGATCTGATTCTTGACCAGCCAGCGGGCAACCTTTTGCAGGCTCGGATGATCTGCAGGCACCCCTGCATCCAGCATGGCCAGGGCAGTAAGCGCCGTGTCCCACACGGGCGACACACACGACTGCATGCGCAAACCGCGCTCATCTTCCAGGCAAAAATTCTTGAGGGCCTTCAATCCCTTGCCTATGGCCGGGTGGTCTAACGGATACCCCAGGTAGTAAAAGGCCAGCACTGAGTACACCATCGGCGGTTGGATTCCCCCCCAATCACCGCTCTCCTCCTGACGCTCCAAGGTCCACGCTTCTGCCGCCCGAATGGCTCGCTCGCGGAGCGAACGAAGGGGGTATTTTTCATACAATTTTGCCAAACGGTCCAGAAGAGAGAATATTTTGTGGGTGTAGGTGATGGTGGTGGTAGGAGGAAACAGGGAGGGCTTGCCACCCACGAAAAGCTCGGGGATCGTTTTTTCCGCAGGGAGATCAAATTGCGGTCGCAACGCCATGACAATGGATAAGGGGACCGCCGTACCCCGCGCCCACATGCTGAATTCATAAATATTGAAATAAAAATGCTCCGGCAAAAGCACCAGCTCTACCGGCATCGTCGGGATCTCGTCCCAATCGTACTGCCCGAACAAAGCCAGCCACACCTTAGTGAAGACGCGCGACGATTCCACCCCCCCTTGTCGCAGAATAAAGTCCCTGGCCTTGCGAAGGCGGGCGTCGGTGGGATCTTCCCCCGCCAGTTTTAATGCGAAGTACGCCTCCACGGTGATGCTCAAATTGCCTTCATCCCCGTAGTACAGACCCCAGGCTCCGTTCGTCAATTGCTCATTATAAAGATACCGTACGGCACTCTCCTGCATCTCGGAATCGACGATTCCCAAAAGATGCAGCAGCATGATATATTCGCTGGTGATGGTGACGTTGGATTCGAGCTCGGCACACCAATAACCTTCCTCGTGCTGGCTCTCCAGAAAATGCCGGCAGCATGACTCAATGGCCCTTTCGATCTTATGAATCCAAACACTTTGGGTGGTGCTCAGTCGGCCACCCCCATCGCCATCCAGACTTCTCTGCCGGCCTGTATACTCTTCCTCGGCAAGTGCCGAAGCATGACTCAGCGGAACATAATTCGGACTGCCGCGGAGCGCTCCGGCGTTTTCTCGCTTCTCTGCCTCATCGAGAAAAACAGCCTGGCTTCCTCGCTTCCCTGTCCCTGAAATCATTCCGTCACCCTGACTCAGTTTTTTCCTCCTCGCCGCTCCAACTCGTGTCTGTCGCAACGGAAGATCATAAAAAATTATCTCAAAATCCCTCTCTACCGTCGCTCCGGTGCGGATTGCCCCTCACATGCTTCGAGAGAGGAACCCCGGATCCAGGAATTCAATAAATTTCGGACTCCGTCTTCTACCGGAATGACTCACTACAACATTCATGCATTTTGAGATAGTTACTCAGTGACTGTTCCCGCTCCACGGGTCCACCAATGCAAACAAAGCCCCTTTTATATTGCATCGGTGCCATCACCACAACAATGGCAGCCTACATCATTTGCAGCAATTTCTCAAATAATATAAGAATAACAACGCCCCTATAACACAACAAAACGGTCCTTCGTCAACCCATTAATAAAACAGCCTGTATAATAACCCTGTTTTTTTTCGCTTCAAGCTAAATCTTACTTCAGGGCCCGGCAAAACCGATTAACTTCCTGATACTATTGCTTTTTATCGGCCAAACGCGCGAATAGAGGGTGGATGAAGAAGAAAGCCGCAGCCACCATGATGATGGTAGCCCCGGAAGTGATGTTGAATGAATATGCGAGCCACAGGCCCATCATAACAAATAGACAACTGAACATAATGGAAAGGATCATCATGCTACGCATTGATTCGCTGTATTTTTCGGAAATGTAGGCAGGGATAGAAAGCAATGCAATCACCAGGATCAAACCCACCACCCGCACGATCATCACCACAACCAGAGCAATCATCGCCAGCAGTGCGAAATGCAGCACCTTGGCCGGCACCCCCATGGCCGTAGCGAATTCTTCGTCGAAAGATATGGCCAGGAAGTCCTTGTAAAAGAGAATCACCGCTGCCAGAATCACCAAATCCAAAATCAGCATGAGCAAGAGATCCGATTTCGACACGGTTAAAATACTCCCGAAAAGGTAACTCATGAGATCCACGTTGTATCCTGGCGTGATATCGATAAGCAGCACGCCTAGCGCCATTCCAAATGCCCACAGCGCTCCGATGACAGTGTCCGAGCGATGCCTGCTGTTCACAGTAACCGCCGCCATGATGGCCGCTATGACCAGAGAAAATCCACCTATCCCGACCAACGGTGCAAGCCCGAAATAGAATGCAATGCCGACCCCCCCGTAAGCCGCGTGGGCTATTCCTCCGGAAATAAAAACAATGCGATTGACCACCACCAGCGTACCGATGATGCCGCACGCGACGCTGGCGAGCAGTCCGGCATACAGAGCGTTGCGCATGAATTCAAACTGCAGAACTTCGATCATGATCTAATCGTCCTCGTGGTCGCGCAATACACGATGCGGTAATCCGTGAGCGACAAGCTCCACCGGACAATGGTAGGCCATGTCGAGCATTTCCGATGTGATTTCGGCAGCATCATGATAAAATAATTTTTGATTCACACAGGCCACCGATTTGATATAGGACGACAGAACACTCAGGTCGTGGCTGACGACCAGGATTGTCACGCTTTCATTGAGCTTCCGCAAAAACTCATACAACTCCGTTTGAAACTCCCGGTCTACACTTGCCGTCGGTTCATCCATGAACAAGATGTCGGGATCTCCAGCCAACGCTCGTGCAATAAAGACACGTTGGCGCTGTCCACCCGACAATTTCCCGATGTGGCGCTTCCGCTGTTCCCACATGCCCACTGTTTCCAAAGCTTTCTGGGCCATAGCCCGATCATGAGCGGAATAGCGGCGGGCACGCTTGGCATGGCCCAACCGCCCCATGAGCGTGGCGTCGAAGACCGAAATGGGAAAACTCTTATTGATATTGGTATCCTGGGGGACATAACCTATTTTGTGCACCACCTTGTGTGGTTCTTGCCCGAAAATTCTTACCCAGCCCCTGTCCGGTTTGAGCACTCCGAGCATGAGCTTCAAAAGTGTTGTCTTGCCACTGCCGTTAGGGCCAAGGATGGCCAGGAATGCCTTCTCCGCGATGTTGAGATTGACTTCTTGGAGCACTTGATGATCGTTGTAAGAAAACCACAGGTCTTGGATTTCCACCGCCCAGGTGTGCATAGCTTCCCCTATTTTGCTTCAGCAGCGATCTCACCTGCCACTTTCAGCAAATTCTCCTGCCAATCGGATGCCAGGGGATCGGCAGAGACTATCCTGCATCCTATTTCAGCGGCTATGGTCTGAGCGGTTCTTGAAGAGAATTGCGGTTGGACAAACAACGTTTTCACACCGCTCTTGCGGGCAAACGCTATGAGCTGCCGCAAACCCTTGGCCTTGGGTTCTTTCCCTTCGATCTCCACCGGAATTTGCTCCAACCCATAGGCCTCGGCAAAATAGCCCCAGGCCGGATGGAAGATCATAAATTTTCGCTGCCGTCCAACATCCTGCATCAGATTTCTGATCTTTTGGTCCAGCTTGACCAACTGCATTATAAAATCGCGGTAATTGGAATCGTAAACCGCCCTGTGGTCGGGATCCACTCGCAGCAGGCCGGTGAGGATATTGCGCGCTTGCAGCATCACCAGCGGCGGTGAAAGCCAGATATGCGGGTCATCGCCGGAACAACCCGTGCGGCTGGTGTGTGCATGCGGCACCACGGTGTGCTCTTCATCCACCTCCCCGGGCTCGGTATGCGCTTGCATCGCAAGCCTCTCAATTCCCGCCTGTGTGTGTACCACGAGCATCTGCTGATTCATCGCCGCAAATTTGGTGAGCCATACCTCTTCAAATGGAACTCCGATGGCAAAATAGGCCTTGGAACTTGAGAGATCGACCATCTGTTGCGGCCTGGGTTCATAGCTGTGGGGACTGGATCCAGGGGGGATCATAACGGTAATGTCGAGCCGATCGCCTCCGATCTTTTCCAGGAAATACCGCTGCGGAACGATGCTCACAGTCACCTTTAATCTCTCATCGGCACAGACGGGAAAAGCACTCATCCACCAAACAAAAAACAGAACCAGCCCCATCAGGCACTTTGCCATATTCATTGGGCTCACTCCACAACAATTCGGCAATCAACACTGTAACACCCCTCAGTGCTTGCCACGACAGGATTCAAGTCCAGTTCGACGATCTCGGGATAATCCACAGCCAGCCTGGATAACGCCAACATGGTGTCGATCAGTGCGGCAAAATCGATCCCCTGCTGACCTCGAATCCCTGCAAGAATCGGATAAATCTGCAACGCTTGCAGCATTTGCTCCGCCTCCTTGGAACCGATCGGCACCAGGCCCCGGGAAATATCTCGAAATACTTCGGTATAAATACCCCCCATCCCCGTTACAAAAATCGATCCAAATTGAGGATCCCGCTTGATGCCAAGAAGGAGCTCCGTTCCCTTCACCTGGCGTTGCACCAGGATCCCATCGAGAGCCGCCCGGGGAGAGGCTGCGGCAAAAAGCCGCTGGAGCTCGCCATACGACTCGAGGAGCTGGGACTCATCGTTGACATTCAACCTTATTCCCCCTAGGTCGGATTTGTGCAACCACTCGGCAGAGATAATTTTAAGCACCACCGGATAGCCGACTCTTGTCGCCGTGGAAACCGCTTCTTCAGGGCTTGTAGCCATCTCTCCCGGAGCCACTGGAATACGGTATTCCTTGAGTACCTCGAAGGCTTCTTGTCCCACCAATAAACCGCTCGGCAGCCGGGCTCGTGATGGCGCCCCTTGAGTCGATTCGGGTTGAGAAAAAGGCGTCGCTTCGCTTTCTCTCCGATACCTGGTATAGCGGTAGACAGCAGCCAATCCCATAACGGCCTCATCGATGCTGTCAAAGCAGGCCACATCGGGGATGGCATCAATAGATCGACAGCGGCCCGGCTGGTCCCCCCCATACAGCCAAAGTGCCACGGGCTTGTGACGTACGTTGGCCTCCTGGATTTCCTGCAGGGCGCTCGCCATATCCAGGTCCGCATGCAGTGGGGAAGCCATTGCCGGGGCAATCCCCAATACCGCATCCACGTTGTCGTCTTCCAGCAGACCGCAGGCGGCACGCTTGAAAACATTGGTGAATGATCCACCCACCATGCCGAGCGGCCAGACATCCACCGGATTATGCAGACGGTGCCAGGCGATATGAGCGATCTCCAGTCGACCACGCAACTCCTCAGGGAACGGCGCCAGCTCCAGCCCATAATCCTCACACGCATCGGCGGTCATGATCCCGCAGGCCCCGGTAGCCGTCACCACTCCCAGCTTCGACCCCTGCAGCCGCTCAAAGTGGAGAAAGGCGCGAGCGACCGCGTGCAATTCGATCATGTTGCGCACCCGTATCAGGCCGGCCCTGGCGAAGGCCACATCGAACACCGCGTCTTCACCCACCAGCGACCCGGTATGGGATAGCGCAGCTCGAGCGCCAGCCACGCTCCTCCCGGTTTTGAGGACAATGATGGGCTTGCTGCGGGCAACCCGCGACGCGACCCTGACAAATTCTCGACCACGCTGCATGCCTTCCATGTGTATGGCGATGATTTTGGTTTGCGGATCGTGTTCGAGATACTCGAGGGCATCGACAAAATCCAAATCACACGCATTGCCGATGTCGATGGCCTTACCGAGTCGGCCGGTGAAGGATTCCAATCCAACCTGAAAGACTCCCGACTGGACCACAATGGTCAGAGGCGGCGGCGCAGGGTCTTTGGCTATATCCACAAAGGCCGTGCTGAAGCCGGTAAAGGCGTTGAGCACTCCCATGGTGTTGGGTCCCATCACCCTGGTTCCGCTTTTTTTCGCCAGCCCAGTCAATTCTTCCTGCAGTTCCCGTCCTCTCTCGTCGGCATCCGCAAACCCCTGGCTGATGACAATAACTCGTCTGATGCCCTTGTTGACGCACTCCTGGAAACTTTGCAGAACGCGCTCGCGCCCCAGCGATATGACGGCCAGGTCGGGAACTTCCGGTAACGCCGCTACATTGGGGTAACAGTGGTGCCCGAGAATCTCCGGGACTTTGGGATGGACCAGGGCGACGCGTCCCTGATATCCATATTTCAGCATCATCTCGAGATTGTTGTACGCACCCGTACCCGTTTTCCGGGACACGCCGATGAGAACCACTGAAGACGGCTGGAAAAATCCTTGCATGCAACACTCCTCTGAAATTAAGTCAAAGCCCGGGAGCTTGTCCGAGCAGGTGTTCGGTCCACCATTCCGACCAATCCTCGTTCGCGACCGACAGCGCAATCCAAACAGCGGTATTCCGGCTGGATGCCTGCCGCCTTGGCGGCATTTCGCCGACAGGGCGAACGGGGCACGTGGCCGATGCTCAGTCAGCCTCCCAGTGTCTGTTCATGAGTGGCCTAGTGTAGTTGAACTCGGTCGGTTAGATCAACTGGATACTTGGTTTGACAGCACTGGGCGGTTAAGATCCATTCATTGATTCTTGATACTGCATTTAAAATATTGAGAATTAGATTGTAACAACAGGACCTTGCGGAGGATGATGAATTGTCAATGGAAGCGGATCAAGCAGGCCCACAGGATGAGCTAAGAGAACGATTGCTACGCTGGTTTGGAGCAAACCAGAGAGATCTTCCCTGGCGGAAGGCATACTCGCCATACGAAGTCTGGATTTCTGAAGTAATGCTGCAGCAAACCCAGGTGAAAACCGTCCTGCCCTACTATCAACGCTGGATGGAACGTTTTGAAAACATCCCATCGGTAGCCGTTGCCTTCGAGGATGAACTGCTCAAATACTGGGAAGGCCTGGGATACTATTCGAGAGTCCACAACATTCATAAAACCGCTAAGATTTTACTGGAGTATTTTGGCGGCAACTTCCCCAGAGAGTTCCCCAAAATCCTAAGCCTTCCGGGAATCGGCCGCTACACAGCCGGCGCCATCATGAGCCTGGCCTATAATGAAAGCTTTCCAGCCGTAGATGGAAACATTGAGCGGGTTTTTGCACGCCTCTTCAACATTGCCACACCCGTAAAGGATGCATCAAACCAGAAATTCATCTGGACGACGGCAGCACAATGGATCCCCGTGGGACGGGCAAGACGCTTCAACCAGGCTCTTATGGAACTGGGTGCACTGGTTTGCGTTCCCAAGAAACCGCTCTGCGGTGGATGCCCCATTGACGAATTTTGTCAAGGCTTCAAATGGGGTGTGGCCAATGAACGACCCGTTGCTCGCCAAACCAAAAGGATCAAAGCCATTGAAGCCGCCATAGGCGTGCTTATCCAAAAGGGTAAGGTGCTTATCCAGAAACGTCCGACCAATGGGCTGATGGCCGGCTTATGGGAATTTCCCGGAGGCAGGCTCAATAGGGGTGAAAGGCCTGAAGAGGCCCTCGAAAGAGAATTTTTTGAGGAACTGGGTTTGAAGGTCACATGTACAACCAGGATCATCACCATCCGCCACGCCTACACCAGCTTTCGCGTGACCCTGCATGCCTTTTTTTGCCGGTTGCTGGAACCGGCTCAAAGGCCTACACTGAATGCGACATCGGAGGCGCGCTGGGTGACCCGAAACCAACTGGAGCAATTCCCCTTCCCGGCAGCCAACAAGAAATTAATAGGGATATTGGCGGAGAAAAAATGGCCGACCGACGGTTACTGAAAAAGCTCAGCCTTGTTTCCAAATGGTGGCTTGCCTGCCAACATAACCCATAGAGGAAACCTTTATGGCAAAAATGCATATACACTTAAGTGCCGTTCTTTTTTTGGTTCTTGCCATCGCCGCAGGATGTGCAACCATAAAAACGACGATCCCTCCTCTCACCATCGAGGGGTCCACGCAGGCCCTGCAGACTGGAGACATAGTCGATACGCGCAGAGGCACAGTGATTTCATTCGAAACCCTCATCGACGACCTGTCCAAGGCAACCGTGATCTATCTCGGAGAAACCCACACCAGCATCGAAGACCATCAGATTCAAAGGAAAATTCTTGCCGGCTTATATGCCAGGAACCCTCATCTGATCGTAGCACTGGAGATGTTCCCACGAGCTGTGCAGCCCGTTCTGGATGGATATTCTGAAGGTGCCATGGAAGAAAAACAATTTCTGAAGGACGTTGGATGGAATGCAGTTTGGGGCTATCCCTTCCAGCTCTATCGAGGCATCCTGAGCTGGGCGCGGGAACGGCAGCTGAAATTGGTGGGACTCAACGCACCACCGAACGTCGTTCGAAAAATTGCTCGCACCGGCATATCATCTCTTTCCGTCGAAGAACGGCAGCAAATTGCGACCCACATGAACTTTGCCGATGCTGGTCATCGTGCCTACATCAGGGAGGAATATGAGCAGCACCTGAAGCACAACATCAAAGGTTTCGATTCCTATTATCAGGCTCAACTGGCATGGGAAGAAACCATGGCAGAGACATTAGCCGCAACCCTGAAAAGCTTACAGAGCTCCGACCAAATCGTCGTACTGGTGGGGAAAGGGCATATCGTCCATCAATTTGGCGTGCCTCAAAGGACTTTCGAACGAATCGGGCAACCTTACAAAACAGTGGTGCCCATCCCATCGGATCACCCGCATCGCACCATTGACCCCGGCCTGGCCGACTATCTGTGGGTGACGGGGAAATCCACAGAATTTAAACATCCCCGCATGCTTGGGGTCATGTTGAATACCTCGGCGGGTGACAACGGGCTCTCTGTGATGCAGGTGCTCCCCGGCAGCGCGGCTGCCCGAGCAGGCCTAAAAAAGGGCGACGTCCTGCGTGCCATCGACGGCAGCAGCATCAACAGCGTGGAGGATATCCACGGAGCCGTTGCCCAGGAAAGAAAGACCGAGTATCGGCTGCGCATCGAACGGAATGGCAAGGAGCTGGAACTGCCCGTAACGTTTCCCCCAATCACTCAAATGGGGCAATGATTTTCTTTTGAGAGAAAAAACCTTACAAGAAAGGTGAGCATGATGCTGGGTGGTTCCACCTCCTGTGAAAAAATCCAAAGTGGCCGTGGTCAGTATCCACAACTATTTTCCCATCCCGCCGGTGGTGGAGAGATCCATGGCAAGCGGCGATGTTTTCTTACTGTCGGACCCGGATAAGGAAGCGAGGGAGCAGACTGATCACCATCAATGAAACTGTTGGCGAGCGGATGATTCCATGAAAGATAAGCTCATGATTGCTCTGGTGGTGGCCATTTTATCCCTGTTCATAGGCGGCTGCGTGCTTTTTGGGCAGCGCGAATATGCGGACCACTCGGTCGACTCCGTCGATCTGGAGAAGTATTGCGGCAAGTGGTATGAAATCGCCTCGTTTCCCAGCTGGTTTCAAAGGAATTGCCACTGCACAACCGCCAAATATACGCTCAAGGAAGGTTTTGTTGAAGTCGTCAACTCGTGCCGCAAGGGGTCACCCGATGGAGAGCCGACCGTTGCCGTCGGTAAAGCCCGGGCTGTGGCGGGCAGCAGCAATTCACGATTCAAGGTACAGTTTCAGTGGCCTTTCCAGGGCGACTACTGGGTGATCGCTTTGGACACAGGCTATCGATACGCCATGGTTGGCCATCCCCAAAAGAAATACCTGTGGATCCTGTCCAGAACTCCGCACCTGGATGGCCGGATCTATCAGCAGCTGCTGGCGATCGCAGCCGCCAAAGGATACGACATCTCCCGTCTGCAAATGACCGATCAATCCTGTGGGGAGTTATCCTCTTGAAGCGACAGAGAGCAGGCCGCACACAGGCGGCTTAATAAGCGTTCCGACCAACACCCCGACGGGTACCGTAATACAGGTGTTGGACGAATGTCGTCTTGCCGGCGTCAAGGACATGAGTTTGCCTGCGTTATCCGCATTGGAGGGATTGCCGACTATCAAGCATCAAGAAAGGTAATCCCCTCTCTAATGGCGTATTTGATGAGGTCCGCCAGACTGCCGACTTTCAGCTTGTGCATGATCTGCTGCCGATGAGTCTCAATGGTCTTGACACTCACAAACAGCTCGGCAGCAATTTCCTTTGTCGCCTTGCCCTCCGCCAGCAGCTGCAGGACCTCGCGTTCCCGGGCGGTCAGTACGCTGAACCCGGAAGAATCCGTCCTGGAAATATGCCTCACATAATCCTCGATCACGGCTCCGGCAATCTCCGGGCTCAGATAGATTTGCCCGGCCACGACAACATCGACCGCCTGCACAAGTTCTTCAAAGGCACAGTCTTTCAGCAGATACGCCGCTGCACCGGCTTTGAACATCTGAGCCACAAAACGTCTATCGGAATGCATGGACAAGGCAATCACTTTGGTCTCATTTGCTTCGGCAACAATTTGTCGGGTGGCGTCAATGCCGTTTAGACCGGGCATTCCGACATCGATGATGACCACATCGGGGGACAGCTCGCGAACCAAACGCACCGCTTTGCGCCCGTTCTCGGCCTCCGCTATGACCTGCAAATTCTGTTGCGTCTCCAGCAAGGCGCGCAACCCATCCCTGACGATATTGTGATCGTCTGCGATCAGCAGTCTGACACTCATTTCTCATCCCTCACTGGCATATTCCGGTCTTCATTGATCGGTCCTGGTAATTTGGACAACCTGGCCACCAAGGTCACTCGAGTTCCACCCCCCGGCTCAGAATGGATTTCCAGATCACCGCCAATGTGACTTAACCTTTCGCGAATGCTGAACAAACCGAATCCATCGCTGGCGCTTCGGCGGGCGGCTACCTCTGCCAAATCAAAACCGATACCGTCGTCCTCGACATTCACCACAATGCGTTCGCCGGTCTTTCGAGTGGACAGCTCCACCGTGCGGGCACGAGAATGTTTCACCACGTTGACCAGCAACTCGTTCACCGCCTGAAACAAGAGAACCCTGACATCGTCTTGCAGCTGCTTGGCACTGCCATCATCCCAATATTTGACCAGAATATCATGCTTTTTCTGGGTTTCTTCCGCCAACCATTCCAGAGCCGCTTCCAAACCGAGCTCGTAAAGTATGGGGGAACTGATTTTAAATATCAATGAGCGGGTATCTTTAATCGCCTGGCCAACGAGCTTGCGAACTTCATCCACCCTGGTCGCATACTCTTCCGATGGAGATGCTTCCTTGAGCATACCCAATTTAATTCTGGATATGGCGAGAGCCTGCCCAACGTGATCGTGCAGGTCCGCAGCAATCCTGCGCCGCTCGCGCTCTTCCGCCAGCAGCAGTTGGGAAGCCAGGGAACGCAATTGCCGCTGATAGCTCATAAGCTGTTCCTGAGCTGTTTTCCGCTCACTAATGTCGATCATGATACCCTGCAGATAATAACCGTTGTCCCTCTCGGATCGCACGCATACTGCTTCATCGGTGAGCCACAACTGCCGGCCGGCCTTGGAAAAAATGCGGTATTCACAGCGGAAATTCGCTCCTGGCAGGACCGCACAACAATCGTCAAGCATTCTTTTTACCGATTGCAGGTCCTCCGCATGAATTTGCCTCATCCAGAGACCGGAGTCCGCCATCCATTCTTCCGGCGAGAAGCCCAATATTTCAATCACCTGCGGGCTGATATAGAAGGTGGTTCGCAATTGATCCGGGTTGGCTGCATAGGTTATGGCCGGTATTTGCTCAACCAGTGTGCGGTATTTGCCTTCTGCGGCGCGCAACTCGAAAGCGCGCCTCTCCAAAGCGGCAGCCATTTCGTCAAAAGCACGCGCTAAACCATCCAATTCGCCCGCCCCGTACGGCAGCCCGCTGCGCGCCGTCATATCGCCCGCCGACAGGCGCTCAACCGCTCCGGCCATGGCTCTCACCCTCTTGAGGATGAGCACTTCACTGCCAAACCAGACTGCCAAGAGCGCTGCCATTATGACTAAGCCCAGCCCCGCAAAGTGCTGCAAAAGCACTTTTTGGGCCTCGCTGTAGACAACCCTTTGGGGAATCCCAACACCCACATAGAACCCCGTGTCTACAACGGTGGAGAGTGGAGTGAAGGCGTAAAGACGGGTCACCCCATCCAGTCCGGGAAGCTCGGCCGTGTCCTGGCCTTTGGCCAGTATCTGCTCTATGATGGCTGTATCGCCCGCCGATCTGCCTGCCCACCGGTCATGCTCGGGAAAATGCGCCAAAACAGTGCCGTTTCGGGAAATCATGAGAAACTCTGCATGCGCCGGTAACCGCACCTGATAGCTGAACTGATGGAGCTGATCCATGGCCACTGATGCAAACAATACAGCCTGGATATGGCCGGCATCATCGACCGTTGGATAACAGATATCGAACGTCCCTTCTTCCGGCGTGGGACCGAGGGCAAAGTCTTTGGTCTTGAGGCTGTGCCGAAACCAGGATTGGTCCACCAGACTGGCCTCACGAGGCCGTCCGTCAGCACTGCAGAACAATTGCCCATCCGGTCTGATGACGCCAAGGTTCGTGTAACGTGGGTATTCTTCCAGGATATCGGATAACATATTGCGGCAGGCTGTGCTGTCCGTGCCGACGATCTCGGGCAACTTGGAGAGGGCAAGAAGCAGCTGTCTTGTTCTTTCAATGAGCTGTTCCTGGTCCCTCGCAGCAAACTGGGCGATGCGCAAGACATCCTGCCGGATGTGGGCAACCACCTGATTCTTCTCCGACAGGTAGGTATAGATCGTCAGACCAAGCAGCGGGAGCAGGGTCAGTAAAATGAGCGACGCCAAACGCGAGCGAAGGCTTGTCAACGGCAACTTTTTCATGGGGAATGCCGTGCCCCTGCCGTTACGGCTCCTGTCAGCCCAACGAAGAGCGCCCAAAGGCACCGAACAAAACTACTCACAATGCCGACCCATCCCCGGATTTCCGCTCTCGCCATCGTAGCCTCTGCCCAAAAACTGCAATAGGTCATTTTAGCAAATGTTTCCATTCAATTTTGTGTGTTAAAATCAAAAATGCTTCATGCAAGAACGCAACACGATGATTGGCAATATATCTCAATTCCACAAGAACGGCCGAAAACAAACTACCTCCAAGGACCAAAAGGACCAATCCGTGAACGACAAGAAAAAGATGTTAATGAAGAAATCATATGGCCTGCCATGCATATTCCTGGTGCTTGCTGCAGTGTCGGCTTTTGCACAGGATTTCACGGACATTCAACAACACGGGACATGCAAGTATTGCAACATGGACCGCCAGCAGTACGCTCACAGCAGAATGCTGGTTATCTATAAAGACGGCACCGAGTTTGGCGCATGCAGCCTGCACTGCGTGGCCGTCGACCTGGCGCTAAACATAGACAAAACGCCCCAATCCATACTGGCAGCGGACTACAATACCAAACAACTCATCGAAGCAGAGACTGCCTACTGGATTCTTGGCGGAACCCTTCACGGCGTGATGACCAAGAGAGCCAAGTGGTGCTTTGCAAAGGAACGGCACGCGCGCCGGTTTATGCATAGAAACGGTGGCAGTCTGGTCACTTTTGATGAAGCGCTGAAAGCTACCTACGAAGACATGTACGCCGATTCCAAGATGATTCGCAATAAGCGCAAATTGAGAAAAATGCACGCTCAATGAGAGCACCGTCGCCTGCTCAATTTCGTTTCAGGAAACAGCAGTTTACTCCGAGCATACGCATGCTTTTCTGCGTCCTCTGAGATCTCCGCGGTGAACGATTGCGTCAGGGAATACGAAAGAATTTTTCGGGCATTGCCCGCTTCCGAATCAGGCTTTCCAGCATAGAATCATAGCTAAACCTCCATTACTCTCCCCCGGAACACCTACTCGTCCACCACAGGAGGATTAACAAATGACAAGGGCTTGGATGGTACTCTGGGTTTTCATCCTTATTCCGGCATCGGCGGTCTATGGGCAGCACAGTCAGGAGGCGTTGAAAGAGATGATATTCAAAGAAATCGTCATCACTGCACCCCCAATTGAGGAACCCCTGAAGGAGAAGATCACCAAGAACGCTTTGGATTTTGGAACATACGTCAATATGGGAGAGGTGCTTGAAGCGGTGCCCGGGGTGAGCGCCGTGCGGCGGGGAGCGAGTGCTACCGAACCCGTCATCCGTGGACTGGGCTGGGAAAGAGTGCAAACGCAGGTCGGTTTTGTTCCCATTTATGGCGGCTGCCCCGCCCGGATGGACCCTCCGGTGACCTATCTGCAACCGGAAAATTTCCAGGATGCTGAAGTCATCAAAGGGATTCCCTCCGTCACGCTTGGACCGGGAGGAACGGCTGGGCGGGTGATGGTTTCCACCGATTACAAGCGCAGCCCGGAGGCACCGCCGCAATTGGGAGGCTGGGTTACCTCCACCTACAATGGCGCCCGCAATGGCTTTTTGGGAAGTGCGGGGTTCAAGGGGGGGAACAAGTGGGTAGATGTCTACGGGACCGTTAACGGTATCGATTATGGAGACTATGAATCGGCCGACGGAAAAACTGTTCCTGCAGACCAGGAAGAAGTGGGTGGTGCGGTTTCTCTGGGATTCAAGCCAAGGGATGATCATCGCTGGTCCAATGGGATAATTTTTGTACGCGATAACGGCATCGAATTTCCTTCTGTTCCCATGGACAGTGAAAAGACCACCACATGGATTTATAACACCACCTACCGGATGGACTTTGCCGGCAAAACCCTCGAGAGGTTGCAGGTGGACGGCGGGTTTTCTTTGCTCGATCATCGGATGAGCAACCGTAATAAGCCGAATCGAAGCACCTTGGAAGCAGTGGCCACCACCAGTTCCGATTCGTATGCCGGCCGCACCCTTCAGGACTGGAGACTCACGCCGTCCATTCTTCTAACCACCGGTCTCGACTACTACAACCTGGAGCGCGACGGCATGCGCAATCGATTTGTCGTAGCCAGTGGGAAGACCTTCATTGACCACATCTGGCCTGATATTACCCAGTGGAATATGGGAGGATTTTCTGAATTGCACATCGATCTGGCAAACGACTGGCATCTGCGCGCAGGAGGTCGAATTGACGGCGCCCGCAGCGAAGCCAATGCCGTCGACGATACCATTATGGCTGGCACCACTGCCTCAACCATCCGTGAACAGTTCGTCAAGTATTATGGACCCGCTGCGGCCGATGTCGACCGCAGCGAGCTGCTGGGCTCCGGAAACCTGTTGCTGGAATGGCAAATGATAGAAGAGCTCACTGTGTTTGTCGGGGGTGGAGTGATCTCCAGGCCTGCCAATTCAACGGAGCGATATTACGCGTTTTCGCCGGCGCCGGGCGGTTACACACTCGGCAACCCCACCCTTGATCCGGAAATCAAGTACGAACTGGACTGGGGAGTCAATTGGGCAAAGCCTTGGGGGCTTTTTCAGTTGTCACTCTTCTACGACTGGGTCAGTGACTACATCCTGCCGACCCAAATCGGCACGCTTGGCAACCTGCCGGTGCGCGGTTTCAAGAACGTCGATGCGCAACTCTATGGCGGCGAGCTGGCTGTTATCCTGCGAGCTTTCAAGCACTGGAGCCTGCCGGTCAGCCTTGCTTATGTGAGAGGTAGAAACACAACTGAAGGCAAAGATCTTCCAGAAATCCCTCCGCTTGAAGTGAGAGCGGCGGTACGCGCCGAGTATGGCAAGAAAGTTCCCTGGTGGGTTGAGTTTGGAGGACGCTTTGCGGCGAGCCAGCACTACGTGGATGAGAGTTTTCCAGAGGATGAAACGGCCGCCTTTGCAGTTTTTCATCTCTACGGCGGGTTAAAACCGGTCAAGGGATTAAAATTGATTGCGGGTATCGATAACCTGTTCAATACCGAATACAGCGAGCATCTAACCCGCGAAGCCGTCTTTAGCGTGGGAGATCTGGTCGCCGGAGAAGAAATCCCGGCTCCCGGCATCAGCTTTTTCGCGGCGGCTCGCTATGAGTTTTGAAAGCCGGTGGGGAACTGCTGAAATTCCCGGTCCGTTTTCAACCGGCAGATTCTGGGGGAGCAGCAATGAATGCCGCAGCCCTGGCTAATGAAATCTATTGCGCCAACATCAGGGCCACCTGTCAATTTGCCGTGGCAGACGCTAATGAAAGCTGGTACGATCTGACCCGCAAGGCAGCGCCGGACCTGCTCGAAGGCAAAACTCTGGAAGTCTCCCGTTAGCCGTCAGATGTCCACGATCACTGTGGCTTCCCATCCCTCCGGCGTTTGTTCCACTCGGAAACGGTGTAGAGTAACCGCTTTGACATCCACCACCAGATCGTGTTTGTGCATGTTCAACTCTTCGCCATGGGCATCTGCTTGCAAAATGAACGCCTCGTCCTGTCGGCTGATGCTGAGCCGGCAGACGCGCAGCAGAAGTTTCTCGGCGTCTTTATAGTAAATGAGCTCCTGCAGCAATTCGAAAAGCAGCATATCGATCGCGTCAGAAGAAACACTTATGCTTCTTTGCTGCTCATGAGCGATGGTCTCCAAATCCCCCACCATCACGTTCATGGTGGCGTCGCAGGCTGCGATAAACATCTCTTCGAGGGTATCGCCCGAGGCTTTGAAAGCGGCGTCGGCTGTGGCGATCTCATCCAGATATTCATAGGGCATGACAAACCTCACCGTCTCCCGGACGACTACCCTTTCACATTGCCAATGGGAATAAACCGCACCACCGCTTTGCTGATCCCCGCCTGTTCCGTGGCGGCGACAACGTCATCGATATTCTTGTAGGCTGCTCCCGCCTCTTCCGCCAGCCCTGCGTAAGAAACGCCGCGTACATAGATGCCGCGCTGCTCCATGTCATGCACCAGCTTTTTGCCCTGGAACTTCTTTTTGGCCTGTCGCCGACTCATGCTCCGCCCACTGCCATGAGCAGTGCTGAAGAACGTCTGGGCTCCACTCGCCACTCCCACCAGCAAGTACGACCCTGTTTCCATACTGCCGCCAAGGATGACCGGCTGCCCGGTTTTTCGGTAAATTTGCGGAAGTTCCGGGTTGCCCGGGCCAAAGGCTCGGGTCGCTCCTTTGCGGTGTACCAGTACTTCGCGCTCTTTACCCTGGACCATGTGTGTTTCCAATTTGGCCGTGTTGTGCGCCACGTCGTAAATCTGATGCAAGCCCAGTTCCTCAGGGCCCTTGTGAAAAACATCGGAGAACACCTCACGAATGCGGTGCAAGATCACTTGCCGGTTGGCAAACGACATGTTGATGGCGCATTTCATGGCCGCAAAGTAATCCTGCCCTTCCTGAGAATTGAAGGGTGCACAAGCCAATTCGCGGTCGAGGATCGTGATTCCGTATTTTTTCTCCATGACCTTCAAGAAAAGCTGCAGGTATTCGGTCGCCACCTGGTGGCCAAAGCCACGACTGCCGCAGTGAAACATGACAACCACTTGATTGGGCTTGGTGATGCCGAAAGCACCGGCCAGTTCGGCATCATAAACGTTTTCGGGTTTGACCACCTGGATTTCAAGATAATGATTTCCGGAACCCAGTGTACCAATCTGATTGTATCCGCGTTCTACCGATTTTGTGCTGATCTTGGACGAATCCGCACCATCAATACAGCCGTATTCTTCCGTTCGCTCCAGGTCTTCCGGCCAGCCATAGCCATTGTCAATACACCAGCGCGCACCGAGTTCGACAACGCGACGAAACTCACCCTGAGAGAGCTTCACAAAGCCGCTGCTGCCCACCCCGGCGGGCACTCTCTCGAACAACCGGTCAACCAGAAGCCTCAGGTGGGGCTGCACTTCCTCCAGAGTCAAATTGGTTCGCACCAGGCGCATACCGCAATTGATGTCAAAGCCGATGCCGCCGGGTGAAATCACTCCTGATCTGGTATCCATCGCTGCAACGCCGCCTATGGGGAAGCCATACCCCCAATGTCCGTCCGGCATGCAATAGGCGTAATTTAAAATACCCGGCAGGGTTGCAACATTGGTAACCTGATCAATGACTCCATCGTCCATTTCCCGCAAGAGCTTCTCTGTCGCATAAATCCTGGCGGGTACTTGCATGCCGTCTTTGTATGTGGCTGGAATTTCCCAAATGGAGTCGGATACTTTGATAAAATCTTTTACGGCTGCCATACTGCTGCCCCCTTTCAGAGCTGATTAATGCGTGCGCCTCGGCTCATGACCCTCAACGGCCCGCCCTTCTAAAATAACAACCCTGGCGCTGTTCGTCATCCTGGTTCAAGGATCGGCCCGTCGCCGCATCCTGGGAAGGCGAGCAGTGGTACTATTGTCTTGACATTTTTTACCAGGACCTCTTATGCTTGCAGTACAATGAGATCACTGCAGTGAGGGCTGAAAGCCTCATTGCAGTGTCAAGTTCCGCTCGCCATGGGAACACAATCAGATTGATCGCTCGATGGCTTCAGGAGATCGAAGGTGGCACCGCGTTGCAGGATGTTTTGCCGGTATTTTTGTTATTATTATCTGGGTGTACTCACCGGGTTGACGCCTCTGTGATTTCCCTGGTTAATTTGCCAAACGAAAGCCGCGGCGTCAGCCCGCGGCTTTTTTCTTTTCAGCCGGCTCAGACGAGCGGTTGCGGTTGGCTGTGCACATCAATGGGAGATCCTTCCTTCCGCAGTGCCGGCCTGGAATGAGGGAGTTTCCGTGCGCAAGCACCCTCGTCTTTGGATGAGGGTGTTATTGCTCCCTTACCTGACTCCTTTCACAGGGGGGGCAGAGGAGCCATGGGATTTGCTCCTGGGAACGAGATGAGTATGCATGAAGATTTGAAAACATTGAGAGACGCCATCGATGAAGTGGACCTGGAGCTTCTTCGACTTTTCAACAGGCGCATGGAACTGGCGCAGGGAGTAGGGCGACTGAAGGCTTCCAATGGTTTGGAACTGTTTGTTCCCGGCCGGGAGGAGCTCATTTTGCAAAGGCTTCTGGCTGCCAATCCGGGACCTATTTCCGAAGCTTCACTGCGCGCCATATACAAAGAAATTTTTGCCGCCTCCAGACTTCTGCAATATGTGCTGCAGGTCTCCTACCTTGGGCCCGAATGGACCTATTCCCATCTGGCCGCCCTTTCCCTGTTCGGCCATTCGGCACAATACATTTCCTGTCCCACGCTGGAAGATGTTTTCGATGCGCTGCTCAAGGGCAAGGTCCATGTAGCCGTGGTTCCCGTAGAAAATTCCCTGCAGGGCGGCGTAGGAAGAACCATGGACCTCCTGTATGAGAGAGATGTCCGCGTTCTGTCGGAATGCTACGTGGAAGTTGCCCATTGCCTTTGCAGTCACCTGGAATCCCCTCAAAGCATCAAACACCTCTTTGCGCACCCTCAGGCAATGGAACAATGCCGGCGCTGGGTGTTGGAAAATCTGCCTGATGTGGTGTGGACGGAATGCACTTCGACCGCTCAGGCGGCCCAGCTGGCCGCCAGAGATCGAGCCGGCGGAGCCATCAGCAATCTTTACGCCGCCCACCACTACGGCCTGCGCGTCCTGGAGGAAAGAATTGAAGATCATGCCGCCAATACAACCCGTTTTTTTGCCCTGTCCAATCGCCTCAACCCAAAAACCGGCAATGACAAGACCTCCGTTCTTTTTGCGGTGTCCGATGAGCCGGGTTCTCTCCATTCCGCCCTCGAGGCTTTCGCGCGCTCGGGCATCAACATGACCCGCATCGAATCCCGGCCCAATCGTCTTTTTCCCTGGCAGTATTTGTTCTACGCGGATATCGAGGGCCATCATGAAGACGACAGCGTTCGAGACGCGCTCCAGGAACTGAGGGGCAGCGTAACATTCCTGAAAATCCTTGGCTCATATGTGAAGAACGATCCCACCCATCCCATTCGTCTGGAAAAAGAAAGAATAAGACAAACCCCTCCAACGCCAGGTCATTAGAACATGGAAAGACTGAACATCTGCGGTTGTCTGTTGAATGCCTCCGAACAGGAGCTCCTGCAATACTTTAAGCATCCCGGCGTGGATCTTTTGGAATGGAGGCTGGATTCCTTCATCCATCAGCGCGGACACCGCCAAACCGTGCAGCTGCTGTCTCTGTTGAGCTCTTCCGACAGGCACCCGGTAGTAGTCACCAATCGACCCGAGCGCGAGGGTGGACTATTTGCGGGCTCGGATGAAGATCGCATGCGTCTGCTGTGGAAGGCGGCCGACCACGGGGCGGACTGGATCGACCTGGAAGATGATGTACCGCACGATCATCTCGCATACTTTCAAAAAAGCAATGCCGGACTCCTCATATCTCATCACGATTTTGGCGGGACACCCGATCAAGCGACTCTGGGCCGCCTGGCTGAAAATATGGCTGCACAAGGAGCCCGGGCCATCAAACTGGTCACTTTGGCACAAGTGCCGCAAGACAATATCAGGGTTCTCGATATGATCGGCTTCGGCAAAAAGCATTTATCCATCGATGTCATTGCCTTTTGCATGGGTCCCCTGGGCCGCTGGAGTCGCCTTGCCTGCCTTCTGCTTGGGAGTCCATGGACCTACGCCCGGTTGCCGGGACAGATCAGTGCTGCTCCAGGACAACCGACCATCGAAGAATTGCGCCGCGCATTGGAGCTGCTGGCATGATCCGACCTGTGCAAAAGGACCTGTACGCCGTTATTGGAGATCCGGTAGAACACAGCCTGAGTCCCGTCATGATGAATGCGGTCATGAGCGCTATGGGGCTGGCAGCGGTTTACCTGGCATTTCAAGCGGATGATCTGGAGGAGGCGCTGGATGTTTTGGCGCGCATCGGCCTGCGCGGCTTGAGTGTGACTCTGCCCCACAAAGAAACGGCGTATCGTCTGAGCCAGGAAGTGGATGAAACCGCCAAAACCATTGGTGCCGTTAATACCTTGAAATGGCAGATAAACCGCTGGATCGGCCGAAACACCGACTGGCTGGGTGCCAATCGGGCGCTGCGGGCGGCAACGTCTTTGAACGCAAAGCGTGTCGCCGTCATTGGAGCAGGGGGAGTGGCCAGAGCGGTAACCTTCGGACTGAAACGGGAACAGGCTGAGGTCATTATTTTCAATCGAGGAATAGAGCGGGGACGAACACTGGCTGAACAATTCGACTGTCAATTTTATCCGCTGGACGAACTGACCGCCGTCGCAGAACAGCTTCCTTTTGATATTGTTGTGCAATGCACCTCGATTGGACTGGCCGGATCGGATTCAGTACAGCTGGTGGCCGATTCCTTTTTCAGACCGCCCATGGTGGTCATGGATACGGTCTATCGGCCATTATACACGCCTTTCCTGCGAGCCGCTCAAAAAGTTGGATGTACGACCATAACCGGGCTCGACATGCTGTTGCATCAGGGAGTTGCCCAATTGCAGTGGTGGTTCGAGCGAGCCATACCGCAAGAGGCTGTAGGACTAATGAAGAACGCTTTGCAAGAGGCTCTTTCTCATGAGTGAAAGCGTGAAAAAAATAGGCACCGTGTCAAAGGTGAATTGTGCAATTGGGCTGCCGGGATCAAAATCGGTAACTCACCGGGCATTGCTGATGGCGGCCCTGGCTGACGGCAAAAGCGTGATAAGAAACCCCCTCAAAGCGGAAGACACACTGCTGACGGCCGGGGCATTACGCCAGTTGGGCGCAGAAATCAATTGGGACGATGAGCAGGAAACGCTTTGCGTAATTCCTCCGCAACACCGCTGGCGTGAGCCCGCAAAACCCATCCTACTGGGTAACAGTGGAACCAGCATGCGTCTGTTGCTGGGACTGACGGCAACGGGTTCAGGTAGATTTCTGCTGGACGGCAGTGCGCGCCTGCGTGAACGTCCCATCGATCCGATTCTCAAGGCTTTGGGAACCCTGGGAATCCAATACCGCTGTTTGGGGGTGCCGGGCTTTCCTCCGGTAGAAATCCAAAGCCGCGGACTGCGCGGCGGTGAAGTGGTGATCGATGCCAGCCAGAGCAGCCAGTTTCTGTCGGCCTTGCTGATTGCATCGCCCTGCGCTCAGAGTGAAATGCGCATCGGCTGGCGGCAGCCCGTGGCGTCTTTTCCCTACGTGCAACTGACCTTGACCATGATGGAAAAGCTCGGGATGAAATACCAGTGGTTAAGTGCTCAACAAATTGCCGTGCCCGCACCGCAAAACTATCCCCCTCTGGATTATCAGGTCGAAGCGGACTGTTCTTCGGCTTCCTACTTCTGGGCGGCCGCCGCCCTCACCCGGGGTGAAGTCTACACTTACCCGGTTTCCCCCGGTAGCTCTCAAGGCGACTGCCGATTACTGGAAGTGCTGGAGCGAATGGGTTGCACGATAGAGTGGGAGGAACGGGGCGTCCGAGTCAGGGGAGGCGAGTCATTGCAGGCCATTGATCTGGACATGAACGACATCCCCGACATGGTGCCAACCATAGCGGTGGTGGCGGCCTGCGCCGAGGGACGCAGCCACATTCGCAATGTGGCTCATCTGCGGGTAAAAGAATCGGACCGTCTGCACGTGGTGGCCATGGAATTGGAAAAATTTGCCGTGCCGGTTCGGGAACTGCCCGATGGGTTGGTGATTGAAGGAGGCAAAGCCAGACCTCCACAAACACCGGTTGAATCCCATGACGACCATCGAATTGCCATGGCATTTGCAGTGCTGGGGCTTGTGGTAGAAGGGGTTGCCATCCAGGGCGCGGAAGCTGTCGGAAAGTCGTTCCCCTCCTTCTGGGAGAACTTTGAGCTGCTGGGGAGCGCCTGACCGGATCGGCCGCCGGACCCGGCACAGATGAGGTGAGCGGAGCGACATCGCTGACTACAGCTCCACACAATAGAGTGCCCAAAATGCAGCGGGCAAATGAATTAACCCTTTGATATCATGGAGCAGCCTTGACTTTGTTCCGCTCACCGCCTAAGTTAAAACAACTGAAAGCAACGTTAGCGTTTTTCACCGGGAAATTTCCATCGAGAACTCCCAAGAGAATTCCAGCAATGATGAGTATCATACGGAGGTAACGTTGGTTTCACAATTCACTACCTTTAAGGAGAAAACAATGAACAAAGCGGAAAAGGGAAAGTTTGTTAAAGTCCACTATACCGGAAAATATGAAAACGGAGAGGTTTTCGATTCCAGTTCGGGGTGCGAACCGTTGGAAGTGCAATTGGGCTGCGGCCAGGTGATACCCGGCTTTGAAAAGGCTTTGGAAGGAATGCAGCCCAACGAGAAGAAGAGCTTCACGTTGGAACCTTCACAAGCTTACGGCGAGCGCAATGACGACCTGGAGCAAAGCTTTCAGCGCTCTGATTTTCCCGATGATTTCAGTCCCGAAGTGGGTCAGGTACTGGTCCTTCAAACCCCCGAGCAAGGGCAGTTCCCTGCCACAGTCAAAGCTTTGCAGGGGGACAGCGTGGTTCTCGATCTCAACCATCCCCTGGCGGGAAAATCCATCACGTTTGATGTTGAAGTGACCGAAGTAAACGATCAACCGACCGCAGCAAGCGCCTGCGGTTGCGGCTGTTCCTGTTCCTGATCGAGACAACACACCGCATGGATAACAGAGCCGGCCGTGCAAACCGGCTTTGTTATTTTGACCCATCAAGCTCGGTTTTGACCTGGGCCGCATCCTTCAGGGGCAGCACAAAGTAGAAAACGTTGCCGTAGCGCTGGGGCTCACAGCCCACAATTCCACCATGGATTTCCACAACATTGCGAACAAAATGCAGACCGTGCCCACCTCCCCGCTCCTGCCGAGCGCCGGAGGTTCTGTACCCCTCCTCAAAAACCTTGGCCGCCTGCTGCTCCGTAAGAGGTTTGCCCGTGGTGAAAAAATTGAAGCGCACACCGCTGGTATTCTCACCAAAAAAATTCGCCAGAATTTCCCGATTATAGGAAACCAGCTTGATTCTATGGCCCAGTTGATCTTCAACCCGGTGTGTGTATTTCAAGGCATTGGAAAACAAGTTGTCGAAAACCTGGGATATGAGGCCTTTGTCGACAAACAGGGTGATCTCCTCATCGGGAACATCTTCAAACATATTATCCACCACTATTCCCTTCTTCTCAAACATGGGAATGTAGCGGTCCAGCAGAGGCTGAATAATTTCCGTCCTAAAATTGCATGGCTGCTTCCTCAGAACATACGTCCCCTTTTCGAAATGGTCGCGCCGCATGAGCGTTTCCAGAAACAGGCTGGTGTGCTCATAATGCCTGGATAAAGCATTGGTTTCTTCGCGCAGTTTTGCGGTATTCTTGACCAGATGACGGTGGAGCTTGCCGATCTCTTTGAGGGACGGATGGTCGCGTCCCAGGAAAAGCACCAAATCCCCCAACTGCTGCTGAATCTGAGAGTATTCCTGGATTATTCTGTTCAAGCGTATGAGAAACAACTTGTAATACATGTTGGGTGAGATGACGTTGTGCTCGATGTCGGCCACCAACTGATTGATGAACTTGATATGATTGATGTTCTGCTCGATGAGCAATTTTTGGTGTAAATTGTAGCCGATGCGGTTGGTGAATTTCTCGAAGAAGAAGTGTTCCTGAGCGTCGACTTTCTCTTTGGGATATATTTCAAAGACCCCCAGAATGCTCCCCCGGCTGTGAAATGGAATCCATCGGGTAAGGGCCTCGTTACCCCGAATCGGGTAAACCCACGCGGATTCCGTTTGATAAGGCTCCTCGCTGAGCTCAAGCGACGCATCGACGCGATTTTTTAATGGAATCAGTCCCGAATCGGTTGTGCAGACTTTTTCCGGACGACCGGATTTCATGTTCAAAACGTACAAGCGGCTCTCCAAATCGAAGAAGACCTTGGGAACGGCGACACACACCTGGTACAAATATTCCAGGCTGGTGTACTCCTGGGCTAGATCAAAAAAAGTGGCAAAAGCTTCCTCCTGGAGCCGTTCAAAGTTGTAGCGCTCGTAACTTTCCTTCTTTTCCTTGACACGCAGATAGATGTCTCTAAACGAATCGGGTTGCATGGCTGAAACCTTGGTCATCGGGTCACTGGCAGGCATCCCGCATCATTTCCCAGGAGACTTCCAGTTCATGTTTTAGATCGCGATCCATCAATTCCCGCACAGCAAGCAGAGGGTTCTTATTTTCGAACAATACCTGGTAAACCTGCTCCGAGATGGGCATATCCACCTCTTTCTTCTGCGCCAGAAAGTGAACGGATCTGGCGGTCTTCACGCCTTCGGCAACCATCCTCATTTCACCCAGGATTTCCTCGAGGGTTCGCCCCTGACCCAGTTGCATTCCCACGGTGCGGTTGCGGCTGAGGTCACCCGTACAGGTCAAAACCAGATCCCCGATCCCCGAAAGTCCTGAAAAGGTCAATGGATGGGCGCCCATCTTTACCCCCAGTCGGGAGATCTCGGCAAGCCCGCGTGTGATCAGCGCGGCACGCGTGTTGAAGCCGAATCCCAAACCGTCGCTGGCACCCGCCGCCAGGGCAATCACATTCTTGAGCGCGCCGGCGAGTTCCAGCCCGGTTTTGTCCAAGCTGGTGTAGACTCTGAAAAAAGCAGTGGAAAAAACCCTCTGCAGGGTTTTGGCAAGATCCAGATCATCGGCGGCCACGGTGATCGCCGTGGGCATCTTCTGAATCACTTCGCGCGCAAACGTCGGGCCTCCCAGACTGGCGATCCGGGCGAAACCGCTCGCCGGCAGAAGCTCCTGCCAGATGCCTGACATGGTGAGCAGGGTCTCATTTTCGATGCCTTTGGTGGCGCTCACGATGATCGTGTTTTGGCTGAGAAAAGGAAGCATTTGACTGGCTACATTGCGGTACACATGCGACGGAACCACCATCACCAGCAAGGCATGATCGGCCACAACCTGCTGCAGGTCATTGTGCGGCAGAATATTTTCGTGCAGCGGGAAGCCGGGCAGATAAAACGCATTTTCCCGTTTCCCTGCAATGATCTCGCACAGATCCTGTTCATACACCCACAGGTCTACCTGGTACCCTTTTTCGGCCAAAACCTGCGCCAGTGTCGTACCCCAGCTCCCCGCTCCGACAACCCCGATGGAGTCACTAACATTCATCACGCTTCCTCGTCCTCCCCATTTTCTTCGGGCTCGAGCAGCACAGCAAGATCCGATACCTTTTCGCCTTCGTCCAGACCGATCAGCTTGACACCCTGGGTCACTCGTCCGATTTTGCTTATTTGGGCCACCGGTGAACGGATCAACCGCCCGCGATCAGTAATTATGAGGATTTCATCTTCTTCCCCCACCTGGCGAAAGCCGACCACTTTGCCATTGCGTTCGGTCACCCGAATATTCATCACTCCTTTGCCGGCACGTCCCTGGCTACGATAGGCTTCATTGGGAGTGCGCTTGCCAAAGCCCTTTTCAGTAACCACCAGGATCGACTTGCCTTCGTCTATGACGTCCATGCCGACCAATTCACTGCCATCCAGATTCATTCCTCGAACACCTCGAGTCACCCGTCCCAGGGGGCGAAAATCCTTTTCATCCATGCGGATGGACTTGCCGGCTTTGGACATCAGAAAAAGATGCTGGTTGCCGTCGGTGATGCGAGCACAAATGAGCTCGTCGTCATCGTCAAGCACGACAGCCTTGATGCCATTACTGCGCGGGTTAGCGTACTGGGTCAGATCGGTCTTCTTGATGATACCGTTCCTAGTGGCCATGACGGCATAATGGTCTTCTTTGAATTCCTTGACGGGCAGTATGGTCTGGATTTTCTCTCCCGGCTGCAGGGGAAGTAAATTGACAATGGCTTTTCCAATGGCGGCCGGCCCCACTTCTGGAATCTCATACACTTTGAGCCAGTAGACCTGCCCCCGATTGGTGAAAACCAGCAGGTAATCATGCGTGGAGGCGGTGAACACAATGGCCACTACATCCTCCTCCCGCGTGCTCATCCCGCTTCGTCCGCGTCCCCCCCGCCTCTGACTGCGATAGATGGAAAGCGGCGTCCGCTTCACGTATCCGGCGCGTGAAATGGTGACCACCATTTCTTCTTCAGCAATGAGGTCCTCGATGCATATTTCCCCTGTTTCGGCTATGATTTCCGTCTTGCGCTTGTCGCCGTATTGTTCCCGAAGTTCGTTTATTTCCTCGCGGATCACTTGATCAACCAGAGCCGGTGAGGCCAAAATCTGTCTCAGTCTTTCGATCTCCTTAATGATTTGTTGATATTCTTCAAGGATTTTTTCCCGTTCCAGACCGGTCAACCGCTGCAGGCGCATGTCCAAAATCGCCTGCGCCTGCACGTCGCTGAACTCAAAGCGCTGGATCAGTCCGGCTTTCGCTTCTTGCGGATTGACGGCGGCACGAATCATCTGGATGACCTCGTCCAGGTGCTCGAGGGCGCGCTTCAAACCTTCCAGGATGTGGGCCCGTTTTTCGGCCTGCCTGAGCTCATATTGTGTCCGCCTGACGACAACTTCACGTCTGAAGTCGAGGAAGTGCTGCAGCACTTCCTTAAGGTTTAAAACCAGGGGCTTGTTGTCTACGACGGCCAGCATGATGACACCGAAGCTGCTTTCCAGAACGGTGTGCTTGAAAAGATGATTTTCTATCACCTTGGGCTCTTCCCCCTGACGCAGAGTGATCACGATGCGCATGCCCTTGCGGTCGGATTCGTCGCGGATGTCGGTGATGCCGTCGATTTTCTTCAGTTTGACCAGTTCAGCTATTCTTTCCAGAAGTTTTGCTTTATTCACCTGGTAGGGTAATTCGGTCACAATGAGGTGCTGTCTCTTACCGAACTCCTCCACCTCGACGCGGGCACGCATTTTGATCACGCCCCTGCCTTGCTCGTAAGCCTGTCTGATTCCTTCCAGCCCGTAAATGAATCCGGCGGTGGGGAAGTCGGGTCCGGGAATATGCTTCATCAGCTCACTGATGTTGATGTCCTTGTCATCGAGAAGGGCCAGCAGGCCATTGCAGAGCTCTTTAAGATTGTGCGGCGGAATATTGGTGGCCATTCCCACCGCAATACCGGCCGAACCGTTCAGCAGCAGGTTCGGGACACGGCCCGGCAATACCGTCGGTTCAAGGAGAGTGTTGTCATAGTTGGGTTGAAAAAGTACCGTCTCCTTTTCGATGTCCCGCATGAACTCATGCCCCAACCGGGCCATGCGAACCTCGGTATAACGCATGGCTGCAGGCGGGTCGCCGTCCACCGAACCAAAATTCCCCTGACCGTCAACCACCGGGTAGCGCATCGAGAAATCTTGCGCCATTCTCACCAGCGCGTCGTAGACGGCCGAATCTCCATGGGGATGGTACTTACCAATGACATCACCAACAATGCGCGCCGACTTTTTGTAGGGTTTGTTGAAATCGTTTTTGAGCTCGTGCATGGCATACAGGATGCGCCGATGAACGGGCTTCAATCCATCCCTTACATCGGGAATGGCGCGCCCGATGATAACACTCATGGCGTAGTCAAGATATGAGAGCTTGATTTCGTCTTCGATATTGATCGTTTTGAGTTCCATGCAATCCTTCCCTGTGCGGGCTGCTTTAAATCACTATATATCCAGTTCCCTGAAATCCAGCGCATTATACTGGATGAAGTCACGCCTGGGCTCCACTTTATCCCCCATCAAAGTAGTGAAAAGCTCATCTGCCATATAGAGGTCTTCTACCCGTACTTGAAGCAGAGTCCGCTTATCGGGGTTCATGGTAGTCTCCCACAGCTGTTCGGGATTCATTTCTCCCAGACCTTTGTAGCGCTGAATGCTGGTCCCTTTTCTGGCCTCATCCATGAGGAATTGAAACAGCCGGCGCGGATCATCAAATTTCTCCTCCCCCTGAGAATCCTTGACCACATAGGGGACTTCATGGAGCATTTCAAGCTGTTCGTAGAGTTCGAGAAGCTTCTTGAATTCCACCGACTGCAGAAACTCGTAGCTAAGCCGAAAGCGCTCCTGCCCGTTGGTCGGCTGCCAGATCTCCAAGTCGTAGCCACGTTGTTCCTCCTCGATTTCAATCGAAGACACATCATACCCTGCCTGCTCGAGCTCGCTTTTGAGGACCGCCATGCTTTCGTGCTCGGTGGGGGACAGGCGTTGCTCGCTGAAGGTTTCAATGACCTTCTCCAGTAAGCCTTTATGAATCCCCTTTTTGCTCTGGCGTTCCAGCCATTCATCGTAGCGTGCAAAGGTCTTCATCAATTCAATGAGACGTTCGGCCGGCAGCGGTTCACCTTGGCTGGGAAGAAAGACTTCTTTCCTGTTGGTAGCCCTTTGGAGCAGAAAGGCGTTCAGTTCCTCGTCGTCTTTCATGTAGTATTCTTGTTTGCCGATGGCCACGCGATACAGGGGCGGCTGGGCAATGAAGAGATTGCCACGCTCGATCAACTCGGGCATCATGCGAAAGAAGAAAGTGAGCAGAAGCGTGCGTATGTGGGCACCGTCGACGTCCGCGTCCGTCATGATGACCGTCTTGTGGTAACGCAGTTTATCCGGATCATATTCATCTTTGCCGATGCCTGTGCCAAGGGCTGAAATCATCGTCCTTATTTCCTGGTTCTCAAGCATCTTGTCAAAGCGCGCTTTTTCAACGTTGAGAATCTTTCCGCGCAGCGGCAGGATGGCTTGAAACTTCCGGTCCCGGCCCTGTTTGGCAGAACCGCCGGCCGAATCTCCCTCCACAATGAATATTTCACTCCTGGCAGGATCGCGCTCCTGACAGTCCGCCAATTTTCCCGGCAGAGAATGATCGCTCAAAATACCTTTACGGCGGGTCAGTTCACGGGCTCTGCGGGCGGCCTCACGGGCACGGGCGGCATCCAGGATCTTTTCCAGTATGATCTTGATCTCTTTGGGATTCTCTTCAAAAAAGATGGAGAGTTTCTCGTAGATCAGGTTTTCGACGAGGCCTTTCACTTCACTGTTGCCCAGCTTCGTTTTGGTTTGCCCCTCAAATTGAGGCTGCGGCAACTTGACGCTCACGATGGCGGTTAGGCCTTCGCGTACGTCATCCCCGGTCAGCTTATCGACATCCGCCTTGGGCATTTTGCTCTGAGTGGCGTACTGTTTGATGGCTCGGGTGAGGCCGGTTTTGAATCCCACCAGATGGGCTCCACCTTCCCGCGTGTTGATGTTATTGGCAAAGGTGAAAATTTTTTCATTGTAGGTCCTGTTGTACTGCATGGCCATTTCGATGGTGACAGACTGTCTTTCTCCACTGATTTCAATGATTTCTGGATGGAGAGGCTCCTTGTTCTTGTTGAGATACTCGACGAAGGATCGCAGCCCGCCTTCGTAACAGTAACTCCTTTCTCTGGCGATGGCTTCATCAGAAAGATCGATGCACACACCACGATTCAGAAACGCGAGTTCACGCATCCGCTGTGCAATGATATCGAAGCTGATCTGGGTTTCGGCAAAAATGAGCGGGTCGGGCTTGAAAGTGATTTTGGTACCGCGTCGCTTCGTCTCTCCTGTGACGCTTACGGGAGTGACGGTAATGCCCCGTTCATAACGCTGATGGTAAACCTTGCCGTCCCGGCGTATCTCGACCTCCAGATACTCGCTCAATGCATTGACCACCGAAACGCCCACTCCGTGAAGACCACCCGACACCTTGTAGCTATTGGCATCGAACTTTCCTCCGGCGTGCAATTTGGTCATGACCACCTCGACCGCCGGCAGGTTCTCCTTTTCATGCAAGTCGACCGGAATCCCACGACCGTTGTCTTCTACCGTGATGCTTCCATCCAGATGAAGCTGTACTCGAATGTTGTCACAGTAACCGGCCAGGGCCTCGTCAATGCTGTTATCCACCACTTCGTAAACGAGGTGGTGCAGCCCTTCGGTCGAGACATTGCCGATGTACATTGAAGGCCGCTTTCTAACTGCGGTGAGACCTTCCAATACAGTGATCTGCTCCGCTGTATAGCTGCCGTGTGAACTCGTTTCACTCCTGTTCATTTCTGTCATAAGGACCTCATCCGGACATTAGGATTGATGGATTGGGCACCACCAACGCCGTTTCCCTGGTATGCGCAACCTGCAAGACAGGTAAGTTGATCGCCCATTTCTGAACAAATGATAAAAATATAGTAAAATCTTGCTATTAAGAGAACCGCTCAGGGCTTTGGAACGTTCTTCCACCAAAGAGTGCTCCACGGCACTAAAAACAGTTTAGTATAGCTTTTTTATTCTATTGTTTCAATTTACTTTTCAGGCTCGAATGGGGAAGGGCGTTGCGCTTGCCGTGTTCGTTGAAATCCAATCACGGCAAGTTGAGTTGAGGGAATTAAGCCAGCAGGAGTCTATACCACCATTGGCATAATCAGGCTAAAGTAGGCAGGATCATCCGGTGCCAAAAAAACACCGCCATGGAATTGGTCAACCCATTCAAATCGCACCTGGCTGCTTTCCATCGCCTGAACAGTATCCAAAACATAGCGAATATTAAAAGCCACCGTGAAATCACCTCCTTGATAATCAATATCCAAAAGGTCATTGGCTACCCCAATGTCCTGGCTTCCCGCTTCCAGTTCCAAGCTTCCTTCACGGATGATAAACCTTACGTGGCGCCACTTTTGGTCGGTCAACACCGCCATTCGTTTTAGAGCAGAATGAAGGTTTTCCCAATTCACCTGGAAAGCAAAGGGCCTTTCCTCGGGTATTATCATCTGATATTCAGGAAATTCGGCTTCTAACAGCTGAATACTGAGAAGGCTGTCTTCAGTCTTCAACATCAAACAGTTTTCGAAAATCCCCAAAGAAGCTTCCTTTTCCTTTTCTAAAATACGCAGGATTTCGTGGACTCCCTTGCGCGGAATGATGACACCCTTCCCCAACTGCAATTTGTTGAATTGCTCACCCGGAATTTCCACGTAACTCAAGCGATGCCCATCGGACGACACGAAGCGCAACCGTTCGGATTCGGTCGGATGCCACAAAAGTCCTGCAACACTGAAGGGATCCTCTTCTGCCGGAATTCCATAGGAAGTCTTGTCTAAAGCACTTTTTAGCACCTTGGCATCACACTTCAGGTATTCAATTTCCTGGTAAAAATTCATGTGAGGATAATCTTCCCAGGGAATCGTTGCCAGTTCAAACCTGGAACGTCCTGCCAGAACCATAAGTCGCTGATTGGGCAAAAGTTCCAACAGGATCTGTTCTTGCGGGAGCTCTCTAGTAATTTCCAGTAATTTACGTGCTGCTACGCTGATGGATCCCGGTTCTTGTATCTGTGCCGTAAATTGAGTCCAAAAGCTCAGCTCAAGATCTGTGGCCGAAATTTCAACCACCTGTTGATCGGTTGCCTTCAACAGCAAGTTGGCCAGGATTGGCATATTGCTCTTCTTCTCAGTAATGTTTTGAACTTTTTGCAGGGCACTCACCAGTGAAGGTGTCTGAACTGAAATTTTCATCATGATTCTTTCTTGATCGGTTAGCTCTATTTGTTGACTCCAGGCAACGGATTTCAAATCATTGGGGTGCTGGTCTACTTGATTGTTTCTCTTATATATTTTCAAGATCAACCATCATATTTATACTCTGTTCAAATGTCAAAAACTTTATTATCCAGCTAATATTGCAGAAAAAACTAGTGAACAATCAGTGCTCATTGGGTGAACAGATGTGGCAGCCCTCGGTCTGCGTCGATATTTTTCAACAAAAGCTGCACATACCGCTGACAGAAATGAACAGGTTTTGAACAGAGTTTTGAAAAGTACCCGGCCATCTGGATGGAGCTGCAGAAGAGGTTCGGCAAGAGTGATAGCAAGGCTGACGCGGGCATTCGATGCTGCAGTGAGTGTGGCGTTTTCCCCTTGACAAAGAAATCCGGCTCAAGTAGGGTTGCGCTGTATTGTGAAAAAAATATCTTGTATGAATTTTTGGGCGAGGCAGAAGAAACGTTGGTGACAGCCCGACCTCTTAAACTTAAAACCGGCCTGATTTCTCCATTTTCTCATCGTCTTACTTGTAACAGAAGTTAGCTGCGAATCGTATCCATATCTATGGGCCACTGTATAAAAAGAAAAGGGAGGTGAAAACAGCGCATTGCACCGAGATTGTTGGCTGGAGTAAAATGCTACGATGCAAATGTTCATCTGGATAATGCCCCAAATCGAAAAGGAGGAGTATAAACATGCCCTATAATGCGGTAGAAATGAAAGACTGGCAGATTTCCGACGAAGCGGAAAAGAACATGCCCACCCCCAAGGATTGGCAGGAAAAGTTGGGCCTGAAAGATGACGAGGTCATCCCTGCGGGTAGATTATGCCGACTTGACTTCATTAACATCATGAATCGTCTCAAAGACAAACCCGATGGAAAATACATCGAAGTTACCGCAATTACCCCCACTCCGCTTGGAGAAGGGAAAAGCACTACCTCCTGCGGTCTCATGGAAGGTTTGGGGAAACGTGGAGTGAACGTTGGTGGTTGCTTGCGCCAACCCTCCGGTGGCCCCACCATGAACATCAAGGGCACCGCCGCGGGCGGCGGCAATTCATTGCTGATTCCCATGACCGAATTTTCCATGGGTCTTACGGGCGACATCAACGATATCATGAATGCTCACAACCTGGCCATGGTTGCCCTCACCGCCCGCATGCAACACGAAAGAAACTACACTGATGAGCAGTTGCAGCGATTGACCAAGATGCGCCGCTTGGACGTCGACCCAACCCGTATTGAAATGGGCTGGATCATTGATTTTTGCGCCCAGGCCCTGCGCAATATCGTCATCGGGCTGGGGGGACGGTTTGACGGTTTCACCATGCAATCGAGATTCGGTATTGCGGTAAGTTCCGAATTGATGGCCATTCTTTCCATTGTCAGGGACCTGCCGGACCTCAGGGAAAGACTGGATAACATCACGGTGGCCTTTGACAAGACCGGCAAGCCTGTGACTACCAAAGATTTGGAAGTCGGCGGCGCCATGACCGCTTTCATGCGCAACACCATCAACCCCACTCTGATGTGCACTGCCGAATACCAGCCTTGTATGGTTCACGCCGGACCGTTCGCCAATATTGCGGTAGGCCAGTCTTCCATCATTGCCGACCGGGTTGGCCTCAAGCTGTTTGATTATCATGTCACCGAAAGCGGTTTCGCAGCCGACATCGGGTTCGAAAAATTCTGGAACGTGAAATGCCGTTTCAGCGGGTTGAAGCCTCACGTGTCCGTTCTGACGACAACCATTCGGGCCCTCAAAATGCATGGTGGCGGTCCCAAGGTTGTTGCCGGTCTTCCTTTACCGGAAGAATACACCAAGGAAAACCTGCAACTGCTGGAAAAAGGCATTCCCAATATGGTGCACCACATCAACACCATTCGCAAATCCGGCATGAATCCGGTCGTTTGCATCAATGCCTTCCATACCGATACCAAAGACGAGATCGCTCTAGTGCGCAAGCATGCCGAAGCTGCCGGTGCCCGTTGTGCATTGTCCGAGCACTGGGCCAAGGGCGGAGAAGGTGCGTTGGAATTCGCCGACGCCGTCATCGATGCGTGTAACGAAAAGAGCGAATTCAAGTTCCTCTATCCCATGGAGATGAAACTGCGGGATCGTGTCGCCATGATCGCCAAAGAGGTTTACGGTGCCGATGGTGTTTCCTGGACTCCGGAAGCGGAAGCCAAAGCCAAAATGCTGGAAGCGGATTCCAAGTATGACGATTTTGCCACTATGATGGTGAAAACCCATTTGAGCCTCACTCATGATCCGGCGGTGAAGGGCGTTCCCAAGGGATGGACTCTGCCGATTCGCGACGTTTTGATCTACTCCGGTGCCAAGTTCCTTTGTCCGTGTGCCGGCGCCATCAGCCTGATGCCTGGAACTTCTTCGGATCCTGCGTTCCGCCGCATCGATGTGGATACCAAAACGGGTAAGGTGATGGGATTGTTCTAACGCGCAGCCCGATGATATCCTATAGTTAACCACGAGGACTCTGTCATGGGCGGGGCAGACCATGCCCTGCCCGTCATTTTTAAGGAGGAATAACTATGCCGGCTAAATTGCTCAAAGGTGCCGAGGTAGCTAAGGAAATTCGAGCCGAGCTGAAGAAAGAAGTCGAGAGTTTGAAGGAAAAACACGGAGTGGTGCCGGGTTTGGTGACTATCCTGGTGGGAGAAAATCCAGCTTCTCAAAGCTATGTCAGAGCCAAGCAAAAAACAGCCCATGAACTGGGTTTCCATTCCGTTCAGGACAATCAGCCCGCCGACCTGAGTGAAGACAAACTGCTGGCGTTGATTGATAAGTACAATAAAGATCCACAAATTGATGGAATTCTTGTCCAGTTGCCTCTCCCTAAGGGTGTGAATGAAAATAAAATTCTGCTGGCAATCGATCCGAGCAAGGATGTCGATGCATTCCATCCGGTGAACGTAGGCAAACTGATGATCGGTGAACCCGATTATCTGCCCTGTACCCCTGCCGGCATTCAAGAGCTGCTGATTCGTTCGGGCACCGAGGTGTCGGGAGCTGAAGTAGCGGTGGTGGGTCGTTCGAACATTGTCGGCAAGCCGATTGCTGTGATGCTCATGCAGAAGGGCCCAGGGGCCAACGCGACGGTTACCGTATGTCACACCCGGACAAAAGATGTCAAGTTTCACACCAAGCGTGCGGACATCGTTATTGCGGCGGCCGGCGTGACGGAATATGTCAAGGGTGATATGATTAAGCCCGGTGCTGTGGTCATCGATGTCGGTGTAAACGAAGTGGGCAAAACCGCTGACGGCAAGAGAATCTTAAAGGGTGATGTGGCTTTTGACGAAGCGGTGGAAGTCGCCAGCGCCATCACTCCTGTTCCGGGCGGCGTGGGACCGATGACCATCACCATGCTCATGAAGAACACGGTTCGAGGCTGCAAGCTGCACCATAACATCAAAGACTAACGCAACTGCTACCGTCATTATCAAATATCGGCCCGTGGGAAACCTTTCCACGGGTTTTTTTGTTTGGAGCCCAGAAGATGGTGCGCAAAGACTGGAAGCTATTGCTCATCGATGACGATCCCGGGATTCGAAAAGTGATGTCCATTGCCTTGCAGGATGCGGGTTATGAGGTCTTGACGGCTGCCGACGGGGAAAGCGGGGTGGCGTTGTGCGGTAAAGAGCGGCCCAAGATTGTCATCACCGATATTCGCATGCCGGGCATTGACGGAATCGAGGTTCTCAAGAGAATAAAAGAATTGGACACCGACGTCGAGGTCATTGTGATCACTGCATTCAGTGAAATCGAATTGGCCATTAAAGCTCTGCAGCTCGACGCCTCCGACTTTATCACCAAACCAATTAATGATGACGCCCTCTGGGTGGCATTAAAACGGGCCGAAGAGCGCTACACTACGCGTAAGGACCTGAAGGATTACACTGCACTCATTGAAGAAAGGTGGATGGAGACGGCTGAAGAACTGGCCAAGACCTTTCACTTTCAGAGAAATTTGATCGAAAGCTCCATTGACGGGATCATCGCGTGTGACAGCGAGGGCAGGGTCCTCATCTTCAACAAAAGCATGGAACAGATGCTCGGCTACAGCAAAGATAAGGTGGTCGACAGGATGTCGTTGTATCAATTCTTTTCTTTGGGGGAAGTCGAGAAATTCTACAAGAAACTGTATGCGGAGGAATATGGCGGCAGAAACAGGCTCTATTTGTATGAAAGCACATTGATTTCCAAAGCGGGCAATAAGATTCCCGTGCAGCTTTCCGCAACGGTTCTATTCCAGGAGGAGGAGGAAATTGGGGTGGTTGGGTTCTTCCGGGACCTCAGGGATATCCGAAAGATGGCCCAGCAATTTGCGGATCAGGCCAGGCTGCTGCATCAGGATAAAATGATTTCTTTGGGAAAACTGGCGGCCAGTGTGGTGCATGAAATCAACAACCCCCTCTCGGGTATTCTCAATTACACACGCCTCATGATCAAAATCCTCAGCAGGGGCGCATTGAGCTCTGAAAGCACAGAGAAGTTTCAGTCCTACCTCGGCCTCATGGAGAGTGAAATCAGCCGATGCTCGAAAATTGTTTCCAACCTGCTGGCCTTTTCCCGCAAGTCCAGGCTGGAATTCAGCGCCGTGGACATCAACGAGTTGCTAAAAAAATGCATTCTCCTCAGTGAACATAAGCTCATCCTGCAGAATATCCGCATCACAACTCGTCTGCAGACAGATATGCCGATGGTTCTTGGAGACTTCAGTCAACTGCAGCAATGTGTCATCAATCTCATCTTCAATGCCATTGATGCCATGCCCAGGGGCGGCGACATCCTCATTGAAAGTTCATTCAACCCCGATAAAAAGGTGGTGGAGGTTGCCATAACCGACAATGGCGTCGGCATTGCAAAAGAAGACCTGAACTACATTTTTGATCCGTTTTTTACCACCAAGAAAGAGGGTAAGGGGCTCGGATTGGGGCTGTCGACGGTATACGGAATCATTGATCGTCACAAAGGTGCAATCAGTGTTCAGAGTGAGGTGGGCAAAGGGACACGGTTTGCTCTCAAGCTTCCGCTCAAACAGGAAACGGGAGAAGTCTCAGGGAGCTGAAAGCATGGCTGCGCACGGCGAATGCGTCATGCGCCTTGACCGATATGTTGTTTTAAGCTACATTTTTCGTGTAAGTGCACATTGTTACTAGTTTTTATAGTACGCTGCCGACGCAGCTTCACTCCATGCGGGATCCACAGGGTGGGCGGTTGCAAAACCGCATGGTTCAAAATCGCGTGGGATTGCCCCCGAGAACATTCCCTGTGACTCAAGCCCTGGTTCAAGCGAGCAGGTCTATGCCATGCCGCATAAAATCATAATGATGATCTACCACAGCCTGATCCTCCGTCTCATCCTGCTGGTTGGGCTGGTGCTGTTCATCAGTATTTCTACTTGGTCGTATTTCAACATAAAGTACCAAAAACAGAATAGTCTCAACAACATCGTGCTGGAGGTCGAGCGCCTGGGAAACACCATCAGACTGGGGACCCATTATGCCATGATGTTGAATTCGCGCGAGGATATCAATGAAATAATCAAGAATATCGGCAGGCAGAAGGGAATTGAAAATATCCGCATTTTTAATAAAGAAGGACAGATAAAGTTCTCGAATGTTCCCACTGAGGTGGATCAAACCACCAACATCAAAGCAGACGCGTGTTATATTTGCCATCGTACCGATCCCCCCAGGGAAAAGGTGGATATCAGCCAGAGAACTCGAATTTTTGCCGCTCCAGAGGCGGGATACCGCTTGTTGGGGCTCATCAGCCCCATTTATAATGAACCCAGCTGCACTACGGATGTCTGCCATGTTCATCCCGGCGACAAAAAAGTTTTGGGCGCTCTCGATGTTGTGGTATCTCTGGCGGCCACGGATGAAGAGATCCAATCTTATGAGCGCTGGATCCTGGTTTTGGCTGTCATCAGTTTTCTGGCAGCTTCTGCGATAATCGGCACTTTTTTGTGGATGTTTGTGAACCGACCTATCAACAAATTGATCACCTGTACGCGGCTGATCGGGCAGGGTGAATATGATCATCAGATGGAAACGGGTTGGGAAGGTGAAATCGGTCAACTGGCCATCGCGATCAGCCAGATGGGCAAGAAGATAAGTGAGAAGCAGGAAGAATTGAATAAGCAGCGATATGAATATCAAGAACTGTTTGAACAGGTTCCGTGCTTCATTACCGTGCAGGACAGGAATCTTAGGATACTCCGGTACAATCGCGAATTCACCCGCCATTTCGAAGCGAATCCGGGGGATTATTGTTATGAGGTGTACAAGAACCGGTCGGAGCCATGTGAAGTTTGCCCGGTGATGATGACCTTTGCCGACGGACAGGCACATTCCAGCGAGGAATCGGGAATTACCAAGGACGGTAAGGTATCGCACTGGATTGCATGGAGCTCACCCATCAGGGACGTTTCCGGCGAGATCACCGCGGTCATGGAGGTCAGCCTCGATATTACAGGAATGAAGCGGCTTGAAGAGGAGATTCGAAAGTCCGAACAAAAATACCGGGATATATTCAATAACATTCCCAATCCGATATTTGTTTTGGACAGAAGGAATTTGATCATTCTCGATTGCAACGACGTCGTAAAAAGCGTTTACGGCTTCGACAAACAGGAATTGGTGAAAAACTCGTTCCTCATGCTCTTCGAAGAATCGGAACATCAGAATTATGCTTTGGACATCAGAAATTCCGATGCCCTCAGCCAAGTGCGGCAGTTGACCAAGGACGGCAGGCTCATTTATGCCAATGTGCGCATTTCACCATCTGAATACATGGGGCGGGAAGCGCTGTTGGTCACCACCAGTGACATCACCAAGCGACTGCTTGCCGAACAGCAGCTGATCCAGGCGAGCAAAATGGCGACACTGGGAGAGATGGCCACGGGCATCGCGCACGAATTGAACCAACCTCTTTCGGTCATCAAGACGGCGAGTAGTTTTCTCATCAAGAAAGTCGTCAGAGGTCAAAAGATTAAAGAAGAGATACTCAAGACCATGGCCGAGGAGATCGACAGCCATGTGGATCGCGCTTCTAATATCATCAATCACTTGCGCGAGTTCGGCCGCAAATCCGAAGTGAAAAAGGAGGCCGTGCAGATCAATGAACCACTCAAAAAGGCGATGGAGATTTTCAGCCAGCAGCTGAAATTGAGAGAAATCGAGATAGTGACACAGTTTGATGAGAATCTGCCGGCGGTTTTGGCAAATTCCAACAGACTCGAACAGGTTTTCATCAACCTGCTGATCAATGCACGAGACGCCATTGAAGAAAAAGTTGATAAATCTTTCAGCAAGGATGTTGTCAAGAGAATAATTTTGCGAACATTTTACGAAAGCGGCAAGGTGACCGTATCGGTGAAAGATAGCGGACCGGGTATCCCCGATTCGGTGTTGGATAAGATTTTCGAACCCTTTTTTACCACCAAGAAAGTGGGCAAAGGTACAGGGCTTGGCCTATCAATCAGTTACGGCATTGTTCAGGATTACGACGGCACCATTCGAGTCAAGACCACGGAAGATGAGGGTTCTGAGTTCATAATACAGCTTCCCGTAGCGAGCGAGGTTTGATGAAGGATACCATCCTGCTGGTTGATGATGAAGAGGGCATTCGCAAGGTGCTGAGCATATCCCTGGCTGACAGTGGTTATGATGTTCTCACTGCCAGCAATGGAGAGGAGGCCTTAGGCATATTCAGAACAAGGCGGCCCCCGCTGGTGCTGACGGATATTAAGATGCCGGGCATGGACGGAGTCGAACTGCTGCGCAAGATCAAGCAGGAGAGCCCCGACACGGAAGTGATTATGATCACGGGGCATGGGGACATGGGACTTGCCATACGCAGTTTGCAGTTCGACGCGGCCGATTTTGTGACCAAGCCGATAAACGATGAAGCATTGGAAATCGCCTTGAGAAGAGCTCGCGAGAGAATCTGGATGCGGGACAAGCTCAGGGAATATACGGAAAATCTGGAGCGGCTGGTCACTGAAAAAACGCGGCAACTCGTGGAATCTGAGAGACTTGCAGCCATTGGGCAGACAGTTGCCGTTCTCGCTCATGCCATCAAGAACATAACGGGTGGGCTCAAAGGGGGCATGTTTGTGCTGGAAAAGGGTATCGAGCGGGATGATAAGCAGTACCTCAGCCAGGGCTGGGAAATGATCAAAGGTAATGTGGATAAGATCGCAAACCTTGCCCTGGACATGTTAAATTATGCCAAGGAAAGAATTCCGGATTACAGGCTATGGGATCCGAACCGGCCCGTTAGAGAGGTGTGCGAGTTGATGCGGCCACGCGCCGAAAAGTGTGGGGTGGAGTTGGAAATGGACATTGATCCTGATTTGCCGGAGATCGAGTTTGATCTGGAAGGAGTTCACTGTTGCTTGACGAATTTAGTGACGAACGCTATTGATGCTTGTGTGGACGTTGAATGCAGCAAGCAGGTAAAAAAGGTTGTGGTGAAGTCCTTGCAGCAAGACGACGGCGCAGTGATCTACCGGGTGGAGGACTCTGGCTGCGGTATGGATGAGGCCACCAGAGAAAAGATATTTCGGATGTTTGTCAGCAGCAAGGGAACCAAAGGCACCGGGTTGGGATTAATGATCACAAGAAAAATTGTGGAAGAACATGGGGGGACCATAACCTGTGAGTCGCAAAAGGGACGTGGGGCTACCTTCACCATCAAGTTGCCGCCCAGGGGCAAATCAGCAGCGGTGAGTCGGGCACGCCAGTGCGCATAACACGATATTTTTCTGAACCGGGTTGACCAGACAAGCCAATTGAATTGAGAAGGAAAAAATCATGGTGGAGTACAAGAATATATTATTTTGCACCGATTTTTCCGAGGACGCCAACATTGCATTTTTGCACGCCCTCAATTTAGCCAGGAAGTACGGCGCCAATCTGCATATTTTGCATGTACCCCACTCACCGTTCACCTATTCCCGGCATATCGTCGATGAGCATGTGCCCGCTGAGAAGTCCCAGGACGGGCAGTCATTTTTTGATGACGATGTGGCCAAGCAGGCGGAAAAGGAGCTTCAAGAAGCCTACCAACCAAGACTCGGGGATTTTAAGTCATATCAATTTGTAATCAGATGTGGCGCTCCGGAGGTGGAGATCATACGCTATGCCAAACGCCATGACATTGATCTGATCGTAATGGGTGCATCGGGCAAATCGGAGAAAGACAGAAGCAAAGAACGCGGCAGTACCGTAGCCAATGTCTCTAAATATGCCCATTGCCATGTAATGGCGATTAGAAACCCGGCGAAGCAATTCACGCTGCCCGGTAAAATGCGTTGATTCGAGTGTGCAAGAAAATTCTTTAGCAATGGGCCTGGAGGGACTCAATAATGGCGAAAAAAGTTCTGGTAGTCGATGATGAACTGGATATCCGCGTCTTTATGACGACCTTGCTCGAGACCAGCGGATACAAACCCATTGCCGCAGAAGACGGTCAGCAGGGTCTGGAATTCGCGCGCAAACACATGCCCGCTCTGATCATTATGGATATCATGATGCCCAAGGAGAGCGGCATCCACATGTACCGCGAGCTGAAAAACGATCCCGGGCTAAAGGCCATACCGGTCATCATCGTCTCTGCCCTGTCAAAAAAGACTTTTTTCCATTCTCAAAAGGTGCTCGATGAATATGAAGGGGAGCGAGTTCCAGAACCTGCGGCCTACATTGAAAAGCCCCCGGAAGCCGATGAATTGCTTGACACCATCCATCAGATCCTGGGATAGTCGCAATTGATGCCCCTCGATATGCAATGCGGCGCAATCTAAAGTTGCGCCGATTCTTCATCCGCTACGGTGACACGGTGCACTTCATCCATGGTGGTGAGACCTCGCAGCACCTTCTTGATCCCGTCGTAGCGCATGCTCTGGAAGCCTGACTTTTGGGCGTATTTTTGAATTTCAGTGACCGTGGCTGATCGCGAAATGAGGCCGCGCAGGTGATTGTCGAGGGCGATGATTTCGTGGATCGCCAGCCTGCCCGAATAGCCTGTGTTATTGCAATACTTGCAGCCCTTGCCCCGATAGAAATGAACTTCTCTTCCCTCCCAGATGAACAATTGGCGGATCTCTTCCGCAGAGGCCTGATACTTTTCCCTGCACTGGTCACAGATTTTGCGCACCAGTCGCTGGCACATCACTCCAATTAACGAGGGAGCCACGATAAAGGGCTGAACGCCGATGTCCATCAAGCGGGTGACGGCCTGAACGGCGCTGTTGGTATGCATTGTCGCCAACACGAGATGTCCCGTCAGGGCCGCCTGACACGCGATGCGAGCGGTTTCCAGATCGCGGATTTCACCGACCAGGATGACGTCGGGGTCTTGCCGCAGGAAGCTCCGCAATGCCAGGGAAAAATCCAGATCAACCGCCTGGTTCACCTGAACCTGGCTGATTCCCGGCAACTTGTACTCAACGGGCTCCTCAATGGTAGTGATATTGATTCCGGGCTTGTTCAGATACTTGAGCATGGAAAACAGCGATGTGGTTTTTCCCGAGCCGGTGGGCCCGGTCACGAAAAAAATACCGTGAGGCACCGCCAGAACATACTTCATCACCTCCATGGTGGATTTTGAAAAATTCAGCTCGGTCAGATCAGGAATGTCGCGTCCCTGGCTGAGGCTGAGGATGCGCAGAACGATTTTCTCTCCAAAGATCGTGGGTATACTGGAAAACCTCAGGTCAACGTCTCGGTTGGGAAGTTTCAGGTTGATTCTTCCGTCCTGGGGCCGGCGTCGTTCGGTGATATCCAGATCCGCCAGAATTTTCAGTCGGGAGACGATGGGCGCTAACAGGGACTTTTCGAGCTTGCTCCTGTCCTGGAGGATCCCGTCGATCCTGAAACGGACCCGCACCTTCTCCTCGCCGGGCTCGATGTGGATGTCGCTTGCACCCTCGCGCACCGCGAGAAGCATTAAACCATGGACAAATTCTATGATTATCTTGCCGCCGGCGGCCTTTTGCAGTTCATCCTTGGTCAGTTCGCTGATGTCTTCAATGGTGATGCTTTCCGTGACCACCTTCTTGGAAAGATCACTCAGCAGGTTGTGCGTCTTGTACTCGATTTCGATGGCATCTTCGATGTCATCGGGAAAGGCAAACACCGGGCTGATGGGTTTGCCGATGATCTGTTCCGCTTCCTTGATGATGAACTGGGCCTGGGGGTTTGCCAGGGCGGCCGTGGCGACGTCCCCAAACTGGTAAATCAAAATGATGTGGTTAGTGTGGGCAAAATTCTCCGGCAGTTGCTGCACAAGCTCGTGCTGGAACAGAGTGGTCCTGAGGTCCATGTAGGAAAGGTTGAGCGAATCGCTCCAAAGCCTTCCCAGCTCATGTCTGCGCGAGGGAGTTGCGTGTGCCAGGTGCAGCAGGATTTCAAACGCATTCTCTTGATACTTTTCGATGAGTTGCCGGCACGTCTCCTGGTCGAGGATCTCCCTGGCGACGAGCAGCTTCAAAAATGCAGGATTCTTGATCATGAAATCTCCGCCGGTTTTACCGCAGGTGCGGTTGTGCACACCAATACCCAACGCACGTTGTTGCCCGCTCAGCCCATGTTGGGTTCCGTCACCCGTAGCGGGCGTGACGCAATCCAACCTTCGGCCGCTTAATTCCGTGGAGCGGCACTTAGGAGGCGCTGCGACCACCCCTGTTGCGGACAAAATCCTGAAAAGTCTCTTTGATGATGGATTTCAGCTCGGCGGGAGGAGTGTCTTTGCGGATGTAGTTGGCTGCCCCAAGGTCCAGACACTTCTCCACGTTTCCAATATCCGTTACGGATGTGAGCATAATGACAAAAGCATTGGGGAATTGCTCCATGATTTCCCGCAGCACCTCATCCCCGGGTTTCAATGGCATGTTGATGTCCAGCAGAAGCAGGTGCGGCTTTTCTTGCTTGAACAATTCAATGGCTTCAACGCCGTTGGCCGCTTCCCCGACAACCTCGCAGTTCATGGATTTCAAAAGGGCCCGCAGGAGCACCCTCACATGGGATTCGTCGTCTGCTATGACGACTCTCGGTTTGATTGCTGCCATGGTTAATACTCTATTGGTAAGGTGAAGCTCAAGGTCGCACCGGTCCCGACCTGGCTCTCGACCTGCAAGGTGCCGCCGTGTGCTTCGACAATCCGCTTGGCAATGGCGAGCCCCAGGCCGGTGCTTTTTTCTCCCCCGGTGGGACGTGCCTTGAGACGATGAAATTCTCCAAATATGGTCTCCTGATGTTCCAGGGGGATACCCGGTCCCTCGTCTCGTACACTCACTCTTGCCTGATCTCCGGCATGCGACAGGTCGATATAAATATGGCGGCCGCGCGGAGAAAATTTGATGGCATTGCTCAGCAGGTTATCCACAACCTGAGCTATCTTGCTCGAGTCGAAGCGTTGCTCACCAATGTCCGGCAAAGCCTCCACCAGCAAAATATTTTTTTTCTTGGCCAATACTTTGTGGATGCGGATTCTTTCCTCGATGAGTGATTTGAGGGACCCGATGCTCGTGTCCAGATCGAACTTACCGCTTTCAATCACGGAAATATCCAACAAGTTGTTGACCAGGGTCAACATGCCGCTGCTGGCTGAATGAATCACGCCGAGATACTCCCTTTGCTCCTTGCTGAGCGGCCCGTCGGCTTCGGAAAGCAGTATCTCACTGAGGCCCCGTATGGATGTGAGAGGATTTCTCAGATCGTGTGCTGCTATTCCCAGAAAGCGATTTTTTTGCTGGTTGAGTTCCACAAGTTTTCTCGTTGAGTCGGCGTGTTTCTTTGTCAAGTTGTTGAGCAGTTGATTCTTGAGCTCATAGTCTTTTTCCGTTGCCCAGTATTCCAGCAATACCGAAAGTAACCTGGATCGAAGCAGCCTTTCGCCATATGCTTTATTGAAAAACTCAGTGATCAGTTCATTGAAGTTCATTCTTCAGTTTTTCCGCCTTGGACCATGGCCGGCTAATGGCTCATTTGCCAATGGTGACCGGCTCGGGGGACTTCCTACCCCCCAACCTCTGTCTGATGGGGCTGGTGTCTCCCAGGTTAAAAAAGGAACGATCGCCGATCACCCCGTCAATCCCGACTCCTTTCAAGGACGAGAGGAGCTCGCATATCAGAATGATGTCCTCGGGATCATAGAGCACGCCTCCGTGTTGCGGAGCGAGTGCGTTGAACGGGATTGGGGCTATCTGATCGAGTGCATATTTGAGTGCGCGCTCTGATCCCATGATATTGTGGTGGAAATGCAAAATGTTATAGATGGGGCAGTTGTTAGCTTCATCCGGGCAATTGGGATAGTCCTCGCAGTTCTTGCATCGCAAGCGCAGCTTGAGAAATAGGCCCAGTTCCGTTGAGTAACTGCTGAACAGGTCCCCGGTAAACAGTATGGTGCTCTTTTCATCAAAGGTGACAAAACTGCCCGCCGAATGCGAAAAGGGGGTGTTGATGAAGCGCAGTGTTCGACCACTCGAGAAACGATACCGGTAATCAAGGTCGTGTAAGGAAATCAGTTTGGCGGACTCGGAATAGTGCTGGATGAACATGTGATTTGCCCGGTCGGAAATGATCTGTAAATCCTTTCGCCCGATGATCACTTCCAGATGCGGCAGGCTGCCGCATAAACGGGGGGTATAGTTCTGATAAATGAGAGCGGCGATGGAAGAAGGAGTGAGTCCGATTTCCATGATCTTCATCATAACCGAGGGAAAATCAGCGCGACTGCCGCCGTCGATCAAAACCGCTTCGTCATTGTCCGTAATGATATAAGGATTGGCATACGAACCGGCCTGCGCATCGTAGGCTCCAACCCAGTATACATCCTCGGACAGCTTAATGGGGCGTTCGTAGTCCAAGTTGAGATTCGTAATGTCGGGCATGCACATCCTTTCGACAACAAATCCTGCAGCTTTGCCGATATCCGACTGCGCGCGGCCTGTGTCCTGGGAGCTTGTTCGAGAATCGTAACGTCCTCTTCTCCTTGAGGGGGAAAGGTTACGTGAGTGGGTGAGGGCGTTCCCGGCCACGCTCCTGAATCTTGATTCGTGAAAACGGAAAGCCATATTATACCTTTGTTAAGCTACCGTTAGTAGTTTTTTATTTGGCTGCTTTCGTGATGTAGTCGGGGTTTTCTGCATATAACAAGGCATCTTTGGCAGCGATCTTTCCGTCTCGCAGAAGTCGGTTCAGGCAAACATCCAGAGACGCAAAGTCGTCTGCCTCCGTTTGAATTTGGCTGCGGATTTGATGGGTCTTGTTTTCTCGAATAAAATTGCGAATTCTGTAGCTGTTGATGAGTTTTTCGTAAGCGAGAACAAGCGAGTCTCCCTTGTATGAGGGTACCAACCGTTGCGAAAACACCAACAGCAGGGCGTCGGCAAGCTGGTTCCTGACCTGCCCCTGCAGATGTTGAGGAAACCGGTTGACCATACTGTCGATGGTGGACGTCGCATTGTTCGAGTGGGTGGTGCTGAGCACCAAATGACCTGTGGAAGCAGCGCGCAGAGCGATTTCAAAGGTCTCCTGATCACGCAGTTCGCCGATCACGATGACATCCGGGGCCTGTCGGAATATTCTGCGTAATCCTTCAGAAAAGGAATTGGTGTCCGATCCCACCTCCCTTTGATTGATGTTGCTCTTCCTGGGTACGTGCAGGTACTCGATGGGATCCTCCAGGGTGATGATGTTGCAGCTTCTGTTCTGGTTGATGGCGTCGATCAGGGCGGCTACCGTGGTGGTCTTGCCGTGGCCGGTCGGTGCTGTAACGAGGAGGAGACCTTGAGGTTTGAGGACAAATTCCTGCAACCAGTCGGGCAGGCCGAGTGCTTCGAAAGAGAGGATTGTGTTGCTGATGCGGCGAATGGCCAGGGAAACGGTGTCCTTTTGTCGGTATACATTCACCCTGAATCTTCCCAACCTTTCAAAATCAATAGAAAAATCTATTTCTTTGCTGTTCAGAAAGTCTTCCCACTGGCGCTCGTTCATCAACGCTTTGGCGTATGCCACGCACTGGTCTGGTGAAATGGGAGGCATGGCGGCGCGTCTAAGCGAGTTGCGGAGCTTGATGGACGGGGTGACATCAGCCGTGATCAGCATATCCGATCCAGTGGATTCGACCAGGTATGCCAGAAGTTTGGCGACGACGGGAGGGGCACCCCCGGTTACCTGTTGAACCTCGATACCGGAAAAGGCACCCGCGCCCCTTTCTTTCAAACATTGGAGTGCGAGATCCATATGATAGGATGGAACGACGACGGGATTGACCCGCTTGCCCGTAAAAAACTCCACTTCCCGGATGGCCGTCAAGTCGCTTGGGGATTCCATGGCAAGACTGATGCTGCGCGCCTCAACTTTCAGGGGCAGCACCCGATGTTTGAAAATGATATTCGACGGGACCACGCCCATGACGTCTTCATTGACACAAACATCCACCAGGCTGGAGCTCTCGATGCCATATTGTTTTCCGAGGAACTGCAGGAGGGCGTCATCGCTGATGTAGCCCAATCCGACCAGGATGGAACCCAGCTTCTGCCCCCTCTGCGCCTGAATTTTCAGGGCATGCTCGAGTTGATCCTGGGTCAAAAGACCTGCCTGGACCAGCGATTCGCCCAGGGGGATTTTCGCTGCGTCTTTGGGGCGTGCGGGAATTTGTCTCTTACGGAGGAGAATATCTTTTATCTCTTCTTGTGATACCTTTCGATTCCTCGAGGAATCCACCTTTTCATCTTCAATGATCTCCCCGAGCATTTTGCCCAAATCATACATTTCCGCCATGACTTGTCTCCTCTAGTCGCCACTCTCCACGAGTTCCTGCTTGCGGATGGATTCCTCATGGATATACTGATACAGGCGGAGCACAAATTGCTCATCCAGCCCAAGGCGGTTGGCGGATTCCAGTCTGTCCTGCAACATTTTCTGCAGGCGTTCCGGTTGCAGAATGGAAATGTTGTTCTGTTTCTTTAACCGCCCGATGTCCATTGAAATATTCATGCGTTGCAAGAGCAGCTGCATGATCTGCTCATCCAGTATATCGATGGTGCTGCGCAAATGAGTGATGCTCCTCAGATAATGGGGGTCATCCGTGGAGACCTGCTTCACATTGAGGTGGCTCAGGAGAACCCCCAGTTCCCTCGGAGTCACTTGTTGCTGGGCGTCGCTCAGCGCCGCCCGCGGGTTGATGTGGCACTCTATCATGAGACCGTCGAACAGCAGGTCCATGGCTTTTCGGATGATGCCGGAAAGCAGCTCCACCGTGCCGCAGATGTGGCTTGGATCGCAGATCATGGGGAGTTTTGGAATTTTCCTGCGAAGCTCGATAGGAATGCGCCATTCGGGGGTGTTGCGGTAGACTTTCTCGTTGAACGAGCAGAACCCCCGGTGGATGGCCGCGATTCTGGTTATTCCTGCTTGATTGACGCGCTCGATGGCCCCTATCCAGAGGCCGAGATCAGGACTTATGGGATTTTTCACCAGTACCGGAATGTCGACTCCTCTCAGAGCGTCGGCAATTTCTTGAACGGCAAAAGGATTGGTCGTGGTGCGTGCGCCAATCCAGAGTATATCGATCCCCTGGCGCAGGCATTTTTCCACATGAGAAGGTTTGGCCACTTCGGTGGTAACGGGAAGCCCGGCCCTGTCCCCTGCTTCTCTTAACCAGGCAAGGCCTTCAGCCCCTACTCCTTCGAATGATCCGGGTCTCGTTCGGGGCTTCCAAATTCCGCCGCGCAAAGCACTGACGGGGTATTTTGCGATGGCGCAAGCGGTGTCTATCATCTGTTTGCGGCTTTCGGCACTGCACGGACCGGAAATCACGAAAACATCAGAGTACGGGATGCCCCACTGAGAGAGCTCGCGAATGTTCAACTCAATATTCATGTGTGCCTGCCTTCAATTTCAGAAAAAACCCTGCGGGGGTTGTTTTTTATGCGAGTCGGAAAGTTCCGTAAGGAGTACTTGCCCGACTTTGTGCGCGCTGCATCAAGACATTTATTTGCCTTCCGTCAAAGGTAATGATTGTAAGTTCCAACTTTGCAAGTATACAATACTTTTTGTCTACAGGATACGGGGCAGACCAAACTGCTCGTGAGTCTCAGCATTAAGGAGTACAAACTGCTGTAGCTTCCAAGATAATGTTTTTGGTGTAGACGGGTATCGTCACGCGTTGCGCGTGACGATACCCAACGCCAATTTTGCTGGGTTTCGTATCTCAACCCATCCTACTCGGAAGCCAAGATCATTTTCTTGAACAGTACATCAACAGAATCAAGGATGAATATGGGTCCATCCAAGTCAAAAGTTCTCTTGACCGGTGTGACCGGGTTCATCGGAGGTCGCCTGCTGCCCGTCCTGCTTGAACAGGGAGCAGCTGTCAGATGCCTGGTCCGTTCGCCGCAGAAGCTCCCTGCGCAATTATTCAACAATCCGTCCGTTGAAATAGCCGCAGGCGATCTGCTCGAACCCGACACCTTATTGCGCGCCATGGAAGGGATCGATGGGGCGTATTACCTGGTCCACTCAATGGGCGGGCGCAGCATTTTCGACGCCCGGTCGTTCATCGAGCGTGATTTGCGTGCCGCTGAAAATTTCACCAGAGCCGCTGAACGTGTGGGGCTGCAACGTATTATCTACCTGGGCGGTCTGGGAGAAACGGGGGATAATCTTTCAGAACATCTGGCGAGTCGGCAAAAGGTAGGCCGCATACTGCAATCCGGGGGTGTCCGCACAACGGCACTGAGAGCTGCAAATATCATCGGAGCCGGCGGTGCTCCCTTTGAAATGCTGCGCTATATGGTCGAACGGTTACCGGTCATGGTCTGTCCCAAATGGATCGACACCCGCAGTCAGCCCATCGCCGTACAAAACGTGATAGAATATTTGACCGGCTGCCTGTTCGAGCCCGCGACTTCGGGGCTTACCTTGGATATCGGGGGCCCCGACATAATCACCTACCGCCAACTGATGTTGATATATGCGCGAGTCAGGGGCTTGCGCCGCATGATTGTGACGGTGCCGGTTTTGACCCCGCGCCTTTCTTCATATTGGATCAACTTGATGACCCCGGTGCCTGCAGGGGTTGTCATGCCCCTGGTGGAAGGGCTCAAAAATGAAGTGATCTGCAGGGACAACAGGATACGCGCCCTGGTACCAAGCAGGTTGATTCCCATGGAAGAGGCTGTCTGCACGGCGCTTACTGAAATACAACAAGGTCCGGGCAGGCTGCCTTCTCGGCAGGCTTGTCTCATGCGTTGAGGATCTCAATCCTGAAAAAGGAAGACGTGCTGATCCTCATGGTGGGGGTATGCGATGGAAAGAATACGGTTGGGCATCAGTACCTGCCTGCTTGGCGAACCTGTCAGGTACGACGGCGGGCACAAATTGGACAGGTTTCTAAGAGATACCCTCGGACAGTACGTGGAATACCTTCCCGTTTGTCCCGAAGTGGAATGCGGGCTGGGGATACCGCGTGAATCAATGCATCTGGAGGGAGACCCGCAAGCCCCTCGACTGATCACGACGCGAACCAGGCGCGACATGACCGAGCTTATGCAGAGCTGGGCCGGCAAACGGGCCACGGAACTGGAAGGGGAGAACTTGTGCGGGTTTATTTTTAAGAGCAATTCTCCCAGCAGTGGAATGGAGCGTGTAAAGATTTCCGATGAAAACGGTATGCCGAGAAAGATCGGGGTCGGGATCTTTGCCGCAACCTTTATGCGGCATTTCCCGCTGCTGCCGGTAGAAGAAGAAGGAAGGTTACATGATCCGCGACTGCGCGAGAATTTTATCGAGCGAATTTTTGTCTTTAAGCGGTGGCGGGAGATGCAGGAGGGGGGAAGAAAAGCCAATCGCATGGTGGATTTCCATACCCGCCATAAGCTCCTCATTATGGCGCATAGCACCAAGCATAACAGCCTGATGGGAAAACTGGTTGCACGCGCCAAAGAGATTCCTGCTCAAGATCTTTACTCTCAATACGCCTCCCTGCTCATGGATGCCCTCAAGTTAAGGGCCACTGTTAAAAAGAATACCAATGTGTTGCAGCACATCATGGGCTACTTTAAAAAACAGCTGACGGCGGACGAAAAACAGGAGCTCCTGGAGGTAATAGGCCACTATCATCAAGGGCATTTTCCTCTAATCGTGCCCCTCACGCTGATCAATCATTACGTCCGCAAATACGATCAAGCGTACCTGAAACTGCAGTACTACTTGAATCCACATCCCGTCGAACTGCAATTGCGAAACCACGTGTGATGCAGGCCACCTGCATGCTGGGCCGCAACTTTTCCTCAATGGCTTGACAAGGGGCAAGAGAGCGCGGGTATGCTTGATGGCTGCGCCGTTTCATTGCAACAAATTTATGCAAAGGCTGCTGTTTCGGCAAAATGTATCCCCAGGGCCCCCGAAGACCTGCGATATCAGTTGAGATTTCTTACTCTGATCACCACCCTTAGGAGGCGGCTCTGGAGGGGGTGAGCGGGGACCTCGAGCACTGTGCCGTCACGGATGTTCGGTGGGATGCGCAATCGAGCGGACTGCCCGGTTTCTATTGTTCCCCGTCCGCTGCACTGGGCGCACGCAAAGATCGCCACCTGACCTCGCCCGCCGCAACGCGGGCACGATTCGCTTATGGGAATAGGCAGCAAGCCTCCTTTGACTGCCTCTTCGGGTGTCAGGATGACTTCCAGGTCTAAAAAGCGATGCCGCCCGTGCTGCGTTCCGACGCCGAAAAACTCTCTGAAAAAAAAGTCGCTGATATCGTTCATTCCCGTGAAGTCCCCTCCGATATCGCGTGGCGTGCGTCGCCCGCTGGCCGCAGGACGTTCCGACGGGGCCCTGTTCGCTGGCGGTTGCGAGCTTTTTTGGCGCTCTTCTTCGCGCAGGCTTCTATTGTAATCTTCTCGAGTCGCCGGTCTGGAGAGGACGCAGTAGGCCTCTGTGATTTCTTGAAAATAGCGGGTTTTTTCCGTCCCTGCCAGATCCGGATGGTGCTCTTTGGCAAGCCTTCTGAATGCGGCACGTATGCCGCTGGTGGTTGCACTGCGGGAAACGCCAAGGATCGAGTAGTAGTCCTTCCGCTTCATGGCGTCGCCTCTCCTTTGCAGGATGGGTGGCTTCCCTCCCCCATCATCCTGCAGCAGAAACGGCCAAGCAGAGAATAACCTCCACTCGGCCGTGTATCCCATTCAACCATGCTTCTCGATGAATGCGGTCGAATCCTTCACAAACTACGCGGTCTTGACTTCGATCTTGCGTGGCTTGGCGGCTTCTGCTTTGGGCAGAACCAACTTTAAAACGCCGTCCTTCATGGAAGCGACAATTTTTTCGCGGTCAATGGCGCTGGAAACCGTGAACTGCCGGTAGTAATCACCCACCGAGTACTCCCGCAGCAACGCGGTGCCGCTCTGTTCCTGCTCTGGAGCAGTGCCTCTTATGGTGAGCTGGTCATCATTAAGATCGATATCTACATTGCCGATGGGGACTCCGGGCATATCGGCCAGAAGTGTCAGCTCATTTTCCGATTCGTAGATGTCAACCGCCGGCACAAATATGGGCACATTCCTGGTGCTCTCCGACTTGGTTTGAAGTTCTTGTTTCTCCTGCACCTGCAAATCCTTATCCGTCATGATATCACCTCCTGTTTACGTCCCGGGCCAGTTTTTTATCCGGCTTGAATGCTATTCCGCCTTTATGCTGATTTTCTTTGGCTTGGCATGTTCGGCCTTGGGCAACACAAGTTTCAATACGCCGTCCTTAAAATGCGCTTCGACACTTTCGGCGTTCACATCGTAAGGCAGAGTCAGTGCCTTGTGAAACTTTCCCGTTCTGCGCTCGCGACGGTGATAGCTGACATTGGCTACATCTTCACTTTTCCTTTCGCCACGCAGGCTGAGCGTGTTTTTTTCAACGGAAATGTCAATGTCGTCTGATTTGAAGCCGGGAAGTTCGGCCTGGACGTAAAGTTTGTCTGCATCCTCAAACACGTTGAGTGCCGGGAACACTCCTGAAGCCAAAGCCGCCGGACCTCTGCCCATGGCGTCCACGAACAGTCGATCCATTTCCTTCCTGAGTCTTTCCATCTCCAGCAGAGGATTTCGCCATTCGGTGAAGCTGGGGTAACGAATGATGGCCATGTCATTGCCTCCTTTCGATATGATATGGTTATAATGCTTCGTTTTTTCCTGTCGATGCGAAATTAAGTTCGTGGTTTCCTGGTGTCAATACACGCTGAAAAAATTTTTCGTGTAATTGATTTTTGCCCTCCAAGTTGCTAATTACTAAAAGGCCCACTGGCTCCCTTCTCCCTTTGGGGGAGGATTAGGTGAGGGAGCTGACGGCCGCGTTGCAGGGCCATTGTATCGCTCCCTAAAGGGAGATTTGTTGAGGGCGGCGTAAGGGTTATGGCAAAGAAAAAGACTTCAGGAACCAAATCCGCAGGTGAAGGCGATGCCGCATCGTCCATCCAGCATCTCAGCCGTCCGCAGATCCAGAAGCTCATGGATGCTTTCCGGTTGTGGAACGACAATGCCCATAGTCAATATATAAGGCGGGTTCGCGGGAGATACTGGCTGGCGTTCCTTTTGCTCCGCTTTACCGGAGCGAGAATAGGCGAAATCCTGTGCGTCAATGACTCCTCGGATATTGATTTTGCCAGAAACGAAGTGAGAATTATCGCATCGGAATGTTCTTCAGAAAGAAAACAGGAGAGGGTTATTCCCGTGTCCACCGAGGTCATTTCGAGAATATACCATTACCAGTCGGAATTTCCGGCCATGCGGGGCAAAGTCTTCACGCTGGATCAGGGCAATTTCAGAAGAAAATTCTATAAGCGGGCAAAGGAGGCCGGCATCCCCAGAGAACTGTCCTACCCTCATATCCTGCGACACACCAGGGCCATCGAGCTGATCGAGGCGGGTGTGCCTTTGACTATGGTCCAGCAGCTCCTCGGGCATGCATTGAGCAGCACAACCGCCGTTTATCTGCAGCGCTCCGAGGTGGCGGCCAAAGAGATCCTGAAGGAAAAGGGCTTGCTTTGATCAGCAAATTTCTCCATCTCTGGACATCCAGCGACCTCTGCGGCCGGTGAACCGCTTCACCAGCTGCCGCCGCCGCCGCCACCAAAACCGCCCCCTGAAGATCCGCCACCGCCGAAACCGCCTCCGCCTCCCCCGCTGCTGCGGGGCGCTGAAAACATGGCTGAGGAAAGACTCGAGCTCATGGTGGTGAGGGAGCTGGAAAAGGCTCGCGGGCTGAACGTTGCAAGCCTGGACGGGTGGGATGAAACGTACCACTGGGGCGGTTCCTGGTCAATCCCCTCGAAGGCTTTAGCCCACCGGTCGGTCACATCCAGAGCGATGGCATACGGCAGAAATCTTGAAAACAAGTGTTTGTCGTCCATTCGTTCGAGCCTGTCTTTTTCGGCACGAGTCAAGAATTCTTCAAAACCCAGGATTTGGTTGTGTGCAAAAGCGCAGGCGGCAGTCTTGGCGGGCATGAATCGGGCCAGTCCCAAGATGGGTAATCCGGCTGCTATACCGGCAAATAGACCGCGCGCGCCGTCGGGCGAGAGCAGCCCAAGCCCGATCGCCAATGCGATGCTCACGGTGAATCCTGCGGCAAGGTAGGTTTTCCTCACCTTGTCCGGGCTCTTGCTGAAATATTTCTTGTTCACCAAATCCTGATAGGGCGTGTCTTTCAGCAGGTCCAGATGCTTGTAAAATTTGTTTTTCAAATCCGACACTTGCACTTCGTTCGAATGACCGGCAAAGATTTTTTCCATCAGTGTGGTCTCGAACTTGCCAAGGTCTTTTTCGGGTTCTTTGAGTTGCCTGAGGGTGTAGGCCGTAGAGTTGAATATCCAACCCTCCTCCACCTGCTCCTCGATGCTGAGGTAACCCTTGGCCGCCAGTCCTACGATGGCTGCGGTGAGGTCCCGCGCGTCGAGTTTCTCATCCATCAGGGTCCCCAGTTCCGCAGCGGAAAGGGGTTTGTCCTGATAGGCCGGAGGTCCGTATGCAACCGGGACGGCTTTGCGCACTATGGGGTCTCTACCCTTCTTGTGCCAGGCCTGCAGCATGCCGATGAAGGTGGCCATCGGCAACAAAAACACCCAGTTTTCCCGCAAATTGACGGCCCACAAGAACTTCTTCCAGGCCGACGGGGGCGATACCAGCCCTTTTTGCCAGGCGAAGCTGAGGGTCAAGCCTTCTCCCGGCTGGAGCGACCTGGTCGCATAAAAAGCGCCGGCATTCTCTTCCGTCTGTGCCGAGCAGGCCGTCTCTCTCGAACCTTGTCGGCCCGTGTAGCAGGTTGCCAGCAGCTTGTCGCTGTTAGCCAGGACATCCAGTTGAACCTTGGCAGACGCTTCTTCAATGGGGGCTTTCCAATAATTGCCGGTGACGTTCCAGTAGAGTTCGTCTTGGTCGCCCAGGAAAAGCACGGCGTTTTCAACCGTGTAGGCGATCACATAGGTTTGTCGCCCTTGAACGTATTTATCGGCATCGCCGATGCGAATGGTGACCACGTTGCCCCTTCGGCCGACTTTGTAGCTCCGGGGCTTTCCCGTTGCGTCGCTCACCGCGGAAACCTTTATGGGAGTTCTCAGGGAGTTGCCGAGCTCATCGACGTACTTGTAGGGGACTTCCCGATAGATGCCGTGTTTTGGCCGGGAAAATGCGACACTGATAGTTTCGATCACCTCCAGGGACGAATCCTTGCGGATGGTGATATCCGCATGATAGCGCTCGATGGTGAAATGCTGAGCCGCTGCGCAAATGGGCACGGCCATGATCATGGCAGCCAGCATCAGGGAGGTGCTAAAGCCGTGGCGTTTTGAAAATTTTGGCGGCATTTGGGAACTCCGATCTAAAAACTCACCTTGACGGCTTGTCTTTCCGCGGCAGGGGATTCCAATTCAAAAAATTCGCGGGTGTGAAACCCAAACTGGGAGGCGATGAGGTTGGATGGGAAGGAGTGGGTGAGCGTATTATAGTCGCGCACCACCGCATTGTAGTAGCGCCTGGCCTGCTCGATATTGTCTTCCAGCTCCTTCAACTGGGTCTGCAGTTGCAGGAAATTGGTGTTGGCCTTGAGGTCCGGGTACGCTTCGGCGACGGCGAAGAGGCTCTTCAACGTTTGTCCCAGCATGTTTTCCGCCTGAGCTTTATCTTCGGGTGATGTCGCCTGCATGGCTCGAGAGCGGGCTGCGGTCACGTTTTGGAAGAGCGACTGTTCGTGTGAGGCGTAGCCCTTGACGGTTTCCACCAGGTTGGGGACGAGGTCGTAGCGCTTTTTCAGCTGCACATCAATGTCCGACCAGGAGGAATCGGCCGTGTAGCGCAGCCGCACCAGCTTGTTATAGATGACAATTCCGGCCCCTATGGCGGCCCCAATCAGCCCCAGGACAATGTAACCGAGCATTTTTTCCCCTTCTTCAATTAGACCGTTTCACGCCATTTGAATCCAGGCACAATTGCATCAAATATCAGCAGTGACAAGATGACTTTCACCTTTTTCTAATAACTTCTCAATCACGTTAGACAAATGATGCTGATTCGCCGGCTCGTCGTTTCCGCGTGCTGGTGACGGGAGTCCGCCAAGCCCGATGAGCTAACAATTCCAAATTACTGGCAAAGGATATATGCCTGCCGGACAGGCCAATTTCCACGAGGTAAAAGGCTCAACGTAGGTCGCTGTAGCATTTGAGCCCGTAAGCGGCACTTGCTCGCTTCACTGCCGCAACCACCGCCCGTTCCATCACCCGGGCTGCCAGCAGACCCAGCACGCTCAAATCCGCTGCGACCTGCCCCGTTCCCATGGTGAAGATGGTGTCCCCGTCGAACATGGAGTGGGCCGGCCGCATACTCCGGGCGTAGCCGTTTTGCGTCATGGAAGCCAGCTTGGCGGCTTGGGCTTTATTGAGCTCGGCATTGCTGACAATAATCCCGATGGTCGTGTTGTCCGCGAACAAATTGCGTTTTTCGGCGTAGGAGCGAATCATGACTGCTTCCGTGTCGGCCAGTGCCGACCGATCGTCATTCAACAGACCAGCCAGCCGCTCTCCACTTTCGGGATCAACCACATCGCCTAGGCAGTTGACGGCCACAATGGCGCCCATCTGCAGCCCACCGACCTGGATGAAATGACACCCCAGCCCGCTTTTCATCGCCCGGTCCATGCCCAGAATTTTTCCCACTGAGGCCCCGGTCCCGGCCCCGATATTACCCTGTGCGGAGAGATCCGGCGATGCGTTGAGGCAGGCTTGATAACCCATCTGTTGGTCGGGCCTGACTTTTGCCTCGCCGACGGTCAAATCAAACAGCACCGCACTGCACACAATGGGCACTCGAGCTACCCGCACATCGAAACCGACGTCTTGCTCTTCCAGGTATCGCATCACGCCGCAAGCCGCGTCCAGTCCGAAGGCACTGCCGCCGGCCAAAACCACCGCGTGCACTTTTTCCACCAGGTTGACAGGATTCAACAGGTCCGTTTCCCGCGTTCCCGGGGCTCCTCCCCTCACATCCACGCCGACCGTCGCCCCCTGTTCACAGAGAATCACCGTACAGCCTGTTGCCGCCCGAAAGTTCTGCGCGTGCCCCAGCTTAATGCCGTCGATACGGGTTGAACCCTGCTCATTCATTATCCAGTTCCTCCAATTCAGTTGTTCTTCCAAGGGATGATGCTCACCGGAATCGTCTTGCGCATGCGTGCCAGGAATTCCTGCAGCTTCCCGTATTGCATCTCCGGGTGGGCCATGAGGAACATCCTTGGCTGGTATTTCTCACGCTCCTCTTCCGAATACTTCTGTGCTTCGTCCTTGAAGAGCTGCTTCACATCCTTGGCCACTTCCAGTAAAGCCGCGTCGGGCAAGCTGGAATAGACGGAAATCTCGGTTTCTCCGCGCAGCACTCTGGCATCCGAATACCCATCGGGGTGCAGTTTGGTAAAAATTTTGTAGACGTTGGTGGGCGTCTCCTCCCCCTTGGGAGTGCTCTTCTTTCCTTTCTCCATTTGTTCCACTTGAGCCAGAATGTCCATCAACCCCTTTTTCTTGAGCAATTGCTTGACTTTTTTCATGTGGTCTTGGAACGTCGCGAGCTGCGCTTTGACTTGATCGCGTGCCTTCCTCAGCTTGGCGGATTGTTCCAGGAGTACATCGTTGTTCTTTGCCAGGCTGGTGTATTTGTTGTTCAAGGCATTATATTCACTGTTTACGGCGCGAAAAGAATCGACGATGGATTTGTGCTCCTTTTGCAACTGCTGGTACTCTTCTTGGGCCTCTTTCAGCTTTTTTGCAGTGACCTTTTGTTCCCTTTGCAGGCTGGTCACCAATTGCTTCAGGGCGTCGTGGCGTTCCTTCCATTTGGCGGTTTGCCGCTCCATTTGTTCCTGCTGAGCGCGCAGCTGGTCGATTTCTTTATGAAACGAACCGACATCCGAGCGGTTGAAGACCATGGCCAGGGTGAGTATGAAAAAAAAGAAGAGCAGTCCGAACACCATGTCTCCAAAGGAGGTGGAAAAATCGCCTCGGCTCTGGTCGTCTTTAAAATAGCCCTTCATGCTTCAATCCTCGCCGGAATATGCAACGACTCAGACATCCGGTTCGTTCGTCTTCAGGTGGTGCTTGCGCCAGGGCAGGAAAAAAGTGATGTAGAGGTACTCATCTTCGGCCAGCAGAATGCGCCTGCGGCTCTCTTCTATCAGGGAGTTGATCCACATGACGATGACCATTCCCACCATACCGGTCAATGTGGTCAAAAAAGCGTTCTTCATGCCTCCCAGGGCCTCCAGCATATTTCCTTTAAAGGAGCTGAAATCCTGCATGCTGGTGGCGGCATCGCGCATCCCGGTAACGGCGAGAGTAAATCCCAGGACCGTGCCGATCATACCCAGCAGGGGGAGGATTTTGATGATGAAGGAAACCTTGGATTCCTTGAGAAATTCTCTTTGGTTGGGAAAAGCCATCAGGGTTTCATAATCGGCGTGCAGGGTATATTCGAAGACGTCCCTCAGATTGTTCCATTTTTGAGCCAGAACACTGTGCCTGGGTTTCATGATGTGATCGATACGAACCAGCCAGTCGTTGGCTTCCGGATCGATGCCGATGATCTGCTGTTCGGCTTCAAGGAAAATTCGGTGTTCCTTTTCCAGGCTCAGATACTGAAGAAAATTGGTGGCAAGCCCGACCAGCATGATGATGGCAATCACCTGCGAGATTCCCGAGGTATCAAAAAATATCTCTCCAAAAATGGCGCGCGTCAGAGGGACGTCCCAGGCAATGCGGGTCAAAAACATGAGCGAAAGGAACGTGACTTTGGGTGCGAAGAGGGGATCGTCTGCGGCGGTCAGTAATCGTCTTCCGACCAAATAACAGGCGGCCAGTGCCGCCAGGAGCGGAACAATGCGCAGTATCCAATAGCCCGCATGCCGCCCCAGCAGGGTGATGAAACCAAGGAACTCCTGCAGGTAATCGGTCTGCCACAGGGCATGCAGCCAGGCAGATTGTGAGCTGTAGGAAAAGATAACGACCATCAGCAGCAGGATGCCTGTCACGGCAAAAAGCAGTAAGGCGCTGAAGGCCTTCGCTCCGTATTCGTCGATGATGGAATTAAACACTTGAAAGAGGCGTTTCATCTGCTGATCCTGAAGTCTTGGCGGTGATAGATTGAGCGCATGTTTTCCAGAGCTGTTCCCTGAGCAGGCGGCTCCTCCCCTCAATGCGGGGAAAGCAGCACAAATGAGTTGAGCCATACCTTGCGCAAGACACAACCCATCGACATTTTCAAAACCAAGCCCGGATTACAAAAAGCGCTGATCAGAAAATATTGCGCTCCACCCAATAAGGCAACCCAAATATCGCTCATGGGGCAGGTGAAACGAATTCAATGTTCTGACTTGTCGGCAATTCGGCATGGTCTGCACTCAACCCCTGTGCAGGCAAATCCTTGGGCGCGGTTTCAGGATCCTTCCTGTCCCCTCGATGTTTTGCGAATCATCAAGGGTTGAGATAACGTCGGTAGGCACGTGCGGCTCCGCAGTGGTTCATCCAGGAGGGGCATCGTAGATTGTCATGTGAGGTCGCCAAAGAGGGAGAAACGGGCATCGGTGTATCGATATATCACGTTGACGCCGTGCACATGTCTTGCCTGTCCGCCAGGAGTCTTGAGATTTTGGTCGATTTTCGAAAGGATGGGGTGCAAGCGAGGCCGCTCACCAAAGGGCGGGGCCCCCCACTCCGCCCGGTTGCTATGGGAGAAGACGATATTTATAAGAAGCCAAACTGGAACGGGGCGAGCAGATCGCCCCGCAGGTCGGTTTGTCGGTAAACAGAGAGACAATTGTCTCCAATCGATGGCATGCATTGGCCGCTAGCTTTTTCCCTCTTGTTTCGTCTTCATTTCTCGCTGTCTCTTTTGGATCATCAGCGTGTCATTGTACATGTCATCAAACGAGGCCTTCATGACTTCATCAAAATTGGCCGTCTTGCCACCGTGCTGTGATATAAAACTGTCCGCCGCATCCTTATCTGCAAAGGCCCATTTCGCTCTTGCCGTCATTACTCCTGGAACGTCGCCGCCGATTACCCAATAAGCCTTTTCCGCATCGATCTGCTGCTTCGTGTTGTAGTCGCCGACGGTAACCCTTTTGACCGGCTTGTCCGTGTGCAAAGCCATATCGATGGCAGCGCAGTGCACTGAGCAGAAACCTTCGACAGAGCCGTCCTCATGTTCGATAATGACCCAGGAGTGCTCATAACTGGCTCGTTCCATGCCGCAGTACATGCAGCTTTGGTCAGCGGCAAAAAGGTTTCCGCAAAGCAGCAGACAGGAAAGGACCGAAACCATGACACAACACAGCGAGCCTTTGAAATGTCCCAAATTCATGATCTTCTCCTTTTGTAAGGGCGTTTTGAGTTGGGAACCTTCTGCCCCCAATAGACTTGCTCTGTGGATGCAGATCGATTCCGGCGAATGAGGTTTGCCATGCCTGTGCTCACATTTCGCTTACAACCGCCGGTTTTCCGCAAGACGCCATGGCACCGCTCTGTCCGAGCACATGGGTGCCAACTGGAAAGCCGGTATGTGCGGCGATAACAGAACACTTGACCTTAAACAGAAAAAAAATGTTTCGCGTTTCCTCACTGAGGGTTTCGAAGTTGCCCTGCCCCTTGGCAATGACCAAATCAGCCTGGTGGAAGCGCCGAACAAAGCTTTCCCTGCACTGCTCAAGCAGCGTACCAGGTGCATCAGAACCGTTGTCGATGATCTCAACCATTCCGTGCAGCCCCGCGCTTTGTGCGTCCTCTCTTGTGGCGTCATTGAGGACGGGAAAGCCGCGCACTGCCAAGGTCACCCGTTCCGTTCCAAGTTGTTCGATGAGCACCCGGTCAAAAACGATTTCTCCAGCATTATCCGCCAGGTATAGGATGTTTCTGGCGGTGCTGAGGGCTGCCCGGAAAACGTTTAGATCCCCGGAGAAAGAATCGTCCAGAACCTGGTTGACTGATTGGCGCAAATCGGCTTCGGTCACGTGGCCGTTGATGCCCATATCGATCACATTTCCGGCAATAGCCAGCCGTACCCCTTGTTCCAATGGGTCTGATGCGGATTCAAGTTGAGCTCTCAGTTCGGGCAGTAAACGCAGCGCCATGTGATTCTGATGCGCTTTTGCCACCCGGTAGGGGTCTTCTTCTCGTGTGATCGTGCGCAGTTGCCGGTGAATGCGCTGAGCCATAACGGGAGGCGGTTGCTGCAGGTCCATCTCACCCGCCCAGTGCAACACCTGGCGCATGAGCGAAGCATGCTGCACGGCATCTGCCGATACCATCCGAACTGCGTTAAGGGCCTGACGAATCAAACAGGGTATACAATCGAGATGTGTTTTCATGTGCATGAACGCATCGCTGGTTTGTTGTCACTCGATTTGAATTGCGGATACGGCAGCTCGCTCCAAACATTGACTCGGTCTCTACAAGCCATGCAAGGCACTCCATTCACTTCAGATGTAAACGCCATGAAACAGCCCCCCATGAAATGGTTCATTGTGCGCTTCACCTGCCGTCAAAAAGGGCAATTAACGTGCCATGCGATGAAGCGGGGGGAGGATATCGTCGATCCTTTAATCATCGCTATTCCAGCAGCAGATGGATGCCGAGGTTGCCCTTGGCTTGGAAGGTCCGGCCGTCCCAGCCGGCAAGCCTCGCCAGCAGCCACCAGAATGCCCGCCCTTTGAGGTTGCAGTTTAGGGGCCGCGAATGGGCACAGCAGTCCTCCCAGCCGCACCCGGCGCACAAAGGAGATCCCCAGTGGGTGGCACACCACTGGTCGGCCCAGTTCCCTCCCCAATAGTCGCAGGCATCGTCCCCGCCGAGAGGGAGAAAAGCGCTGCCCTCGGGGTTGTAGCTTTCGATGTCGGCAAAATCGAACAGCACTTTGCCGTTGGCCCGGCAATAGTCGCGTATCTGATTGTTTCTCAAATGCAGGTTGCCGTTCCCGCCGCTCCCGTCCAGATGCCCTGTCATGTAGACGAAAGTGACATTTGCAAAGTCGGACTCAAGCTGATTCATGAGGTTGAGATAGGTGTTAATGTCGCCTTCCGTGGAGCTGGAAACCTGCCCGCACCAGGACCACATGATGAGGTTGCGGTCATTGCCGGGAGTATTCAGCAGGGCGCGAGTCCTGGTGGCCCAGGTGGTGCGGTCGGGATTGCCCAGGTCTTCGTCGGGTTGGTAGTCGTGCAGCGACAATGCGCCTGCGCTGCCGTCATAGTTGAAAGCATAGAGGGATCCAAGAGCTGACTGCAGCGTTTCCATGCCGGTGACGATCTGGCTGCCGTGGGAAGTATGACCGTAAGCAATGCGAAAATCTGTTCTGGCTTTACTGATCCAATAGCGGGGGATTTTGTCAATGTCGGTACAGGTATGATCAATGATCACAGATTGACCGACCCTGGTCTGTCCCGAATCGGGGTGCACCATGAGAGAAGAAACGTCGACCGCTTCAAAATCGGAGCCATGCACCCGGCCCAGCTGGCGCAGTTCATCATTGTCCCAGTGCTCATCGGGCACTCCCGAAAGGTACCAGGCAGAGCCGTTGTCGGCGAGCATCATGCCGTATTTTTTGAGGGCGCGCAAAATCACCTGGACTCCGGGAGAAAAGGCCGTGATGTCAAAGGACGGGCGGAGCCTGAAGCGCTGCCCCATGGGCGGATACTGTAATCCGGTCAAGCTGGATGCATGGTGGCGCGCCGGCCAGACGTAGGCTCTGCGCGTCTTTGGAACGGTGAAGCGAAGAGCGTGCCGGATCTCTCCTGCGGCCACCTCATCGTAGCGCACCAGGCCGGGCAAAATGGGCAGACCGGCTGCATCCGCCGAAGTCCATCCGGTGGGGCGAAGAGCATTGGATTTGAGATCAAAAATTGCCCCGGACCCGGCCGTCCAGCTGCCATCGGGCTGTGGCCGGGCGTCGAACAGTTCGTATAACATGCAGTTGTCGCGCTCTAGAATCAAAATGTGGCGGTCGCCATCGCTCTCTGAGCCTCCTTCGATGGGCGCATCCGGCGGGATGGGATAGGGGCCGGAGTCGCTTTCATCATCATAGAGAAACGAAACGGCCACCTTGGGCTCGATGCCCGGCACCGTCACATAAGGGATACCGATGGGGCCGCCTTCCAACGGACCCTGACCGAAGTCCGCATGAACGGGTTCTCCGGCTCCTATTGTCGCTATATAGGCTGCTGAATTGGGGTCCACCGGCAGCGTATCGATCGGCACATTCCAGATGTTGTCTGCCGGAAAAACCGAACACCCTTCCAATTTTGGAGCATCATGCGCCTCGACAGGTGCTGCGAGAACAACCGGCCCATGGCAAACGGCGCTCTGAATCAACAGTCCAAGAGCGCAGGTCAGACACCTTGCCAGGCACACGACGGGAATTTTGAAGTGACCCATTTCCCTCCTCCTGAGCCAATCTGTAGGACGTCTCAGCCAAAACCTCCATCGTCTCCAAGAGTTTCTTTCCTCGCAAGGTCTTACGATCCTGCCCGAGCTTTGCCTTGATCACCTCCCGTAAGTAAGCGCTGACGCTTAAAAAAATAATGGCTTACGTTGGTATCAAAGTCAATCGCCGATATGCATGGAGGCACTGCACTACAGGGTGGGCGGGGAGAGGTGGGCCAGGTGAGCTGATTGAAATGACCTCAAGCGGGTTGATGTGTCATTCATCAGCCACAGCCGCCGGTGCAGATGAGAATGGTCGCAAGCTCACCGGTGCCCGTTGACTGGGTGCCTTGCACTGATTAGCAAAAGCCTGAAGAAGAGGTTGGGTTCGTCTGGGAAAGGTTGAGTGATTAAAGAAATGACACGGATCGCAATACATTATCTGGTTCTGCTTTTCCTCCTGACGCTTGGACGGGGTCAGGGAGAGGCTATGGCGCCGATCGACCTGGAACTGGTCGCCGGCAATCTGGTTCAACCGGTTTTCATAACCCATGCGGGCGACGGCTCGGGAAGGATTTTCGTTGTAGAAAAACAAGGTCGAATCAAGATATTCGCAGACAATGGGGTTTTTGCAGATGCCTTTGTGGATGTTTCAGGCAAAATTTTGACAGACGGAGAACAGGGACTCTTGAGCCTGGCCTTTCCTCCAGGCTTCAGTTCGAAAGGATATTTTTATATCTATTACACCAACCTTGACGGGGACAACGTCGTTGCCAGGTATTCCGTTTCGGTAAATCCCAACATTGCCGATGCAGCCAGTGAGGAAATCATTTTGACCCTGCCCCATCCAACCTATCTGAACCACAATGGGGGGCAACTGGCTTTCGGTCCGCTGGATGGGTATCTCTATATCGGCACCGGTGACGGTGGGGGCGGCGGAACGAACAGTCAAGACGGCTCTTCGCTGCTTGGCAAGATCCTTCGCATTGACGTGGAGTCGGGGCCCGGCGCCGATGCAGCCTACAAGATCCCAGCCGACAACCCGTTCGTCGGTTTGCAGGGATACCGGGAAGAGATTTGGGCTCTGGGTCTGAGGAATCCCTGGCGTTTCAGCTTCGATCGAGTTACCGGTGATCTCTATATCGGTGATGTCGGTCAGGCCACCTATGAAGAAATTGACTTGCAGGCTGCAGGCAGTCTGGGAGGCGCCAATTACGGCTGGAATTTTCTGGAAGGGCCTGCCTGCTATAGTCCTCCGACCGGTTGTGTGGAGCCAACCGGCTATGTTGCTCCCATCCACCATTATGACCACACCGTGGGGAGGTCTGTGACCGGCGGCTATGTCTACCGGGGGAAAGCATACCCGGCCATGACGGGAGCTTACTTCTTCGCGGATTTTTCGACAGGAAAAATTTGGGGACTGCGCAGGAAAGGCGCGGGATGGTCCAGCCAGTTGCTGCTGGATACGAGCTTTCTGGTCGCCACTTTCGGCGAGGATGAAGCCGGCGAGCTCTATGTCGCTGACTACACGAACGGCTTGATGTATCGGATGAGAAGCATCGCGGTGCTTCCTCCAGCATACCAGTTGCTGCTGGGGGATTGATTCCCGGGCAGGTTCATATGGCATCCGGGTTCGAGTTGAAGGTGATGGGCCGCCATGCCGGTGCCGGCCCAGCCGCCCCCCCCCCAGGCCGGGGATACGGTCAGGTCGGAAGCCAAAGCCAGCAACCGGGTACACGCGCTACCCAGCTGTGGAGCCGTTTGATGATATGAGGAGGCATACCATCCTTTCGTGTGTTGTGTGCCGAGACAATATGCCAATAACAATGCCGTGCCAATAGAATACTTGCCGGCAATCTGCTCTTTTTGCCGGTTATCAGGCAAACTTCTCGTGGCGACGGTTTCGGTTCCCTGCAATACACTGAGGCCTGTCTCTCCAGTTGACACGAGCACACCTCCGGATACAATGATGCCAAGGATTGGTGATGGGTTTCGCTTCGCTCTACCCATCCTGCTTTCAGTCCATCGAGGAGAACAGGCGATGCAGGCAAGGGTTTCGGCACGCGGTTCACGTGATGAATCCCTTCAGAATTCCAGGCGACGCAAATGAAATTTCTCACCCTCAAACGGTAAATCAAGGAGGCCCAGTAGTTCATGGCAACGGGTGCGTGCGGTATCAATTGCGATGTGTGCAAGCTGCAACTGATGGAAATCTGTTCCAGCTGCGGGTCGGGAAAGAGCCTGCTGGCCAGGCAGAAACTCGCCGCACAGGAGAGGATACTCGGCGGCGTGTGCCCCATTCTTGCCTGTGCCAGCATGAAAAACCTTGACTACTGTATGAGAGACTGCAGCTCGTTTCCCTGCGATCATTTCACTGCCGGTCCTTATCCCTTCAGCCGGGGTTTTCTGGCCATGCAAGAGCGGAGGAGGCAAGAACAGCCGCCGGCTCTGACCCACAACAAGACGCCCATCCAGGTGCCGGCCGAATACTGGGACAGCCTGGAGAGCAAGAACATCGCCGACTTGTGTAACTTTACCCTGTTCAGCCCGCATCCCCCGGAAGGCATGACATTTCGCTGCCTGCGCGACGATGTGCTGATTGACATAGGGAGTCGTTGCCTGAAGCGATTGCACCCGGAAGGCTGGATCAGGCTCGACGATCCACTCCTGGAGCTGGTGACTCTGCTGTATCTGAACCACGTCAATGGATTGTATCCCCTCGGAAAAGACATCGTTGGTCCGCAGGATCTCAAAGAAGCGCACTATTTCAAAGGGCGGCATGCCCTGAAAACCGAGGCGTTGCTCGATCGCTACGGCAACGATCTCGACGGGTTCAAACGGGCGGCGCAGTTTTTGGACGGAAAAGCTCGGGATATGGCGGATGCGGCGTACATGCTGCTGCCGTTTCCGCGGGTGGCCCTTTATTATCTGCTCTGGGAGGGGGATGAAGAATTCAGTCCCAAGCTCTCTGTTTTGTTCGATCGGTCGATAGAAAATTACCTGTCGGGATCAGGCATCTGGTCGCTGGTCAGCTACGTTTCGGGGGCGTTGCTGCGGGGGCCGGAAAGCGGTTCAAAGCCAATTCCCATTTGACAATCCTCCCGATGTGCCCCTGCCATGTCGGGGAAACAACGCCAAGGCGCGAGACCCCCGGCGGGTTACCGCTACCTTTTGGATGCCGACTTCAGTGGGCATGGCCGAGAAGTATGAGTGAGATCGGGAAATAGAGGTCGGACCACAACAAAAAGAACGAGCCCGACACGGCTGAAAAAACAGCCTGTCGGGCTCGCCAAATAACGCAGGGCTGAAGCCCTGAGCTGCATTCTTCTGACGGCGCGGAGTTCCGTGTTTACGGATGGACCGACGGCCCCGCTTCAGGGCCGGTCAGCTTTCTAGTCCACTTTCGGTCGCGGGTAGAGTCCGCCGCCCTTGACGATTTCGGGCACCTTTTCTTCCCATTCGATGGCCATGATGTGAAATCCCCGAACCCCTTCAACTTCCTTGAGTTCCTGGATCTGTTCGATGCACATCTTGATGCCTTCCTCGGCCTGTTTGTCCTTGGGCACCCCGGCCAACCGCTCGATCACCGAATCGGGCACATCCATTCCCGGCACCTTGTTTTTCATGTACTTGGCCATACCGAGGGATTTCATCGGGGTCAAGCCGGCCATGATATGCGCCTTTTCGTGCAATCCGCGATCCACCACCTGCTGCATCCAGAGTTTGAATTTGTCCATATTGTAAATGCATTGGGTCTGTATGAATTGAGCGCCGGCGGCAATTTTCTTGGCAAGGCGCGCCACGCGGATCTCGAAGGGGTCGGCAAAGGGGTTGGCCGCGCAGCCGATGAACATTTCCGGCGCAACTTTCATCTCGAAGCCGCTCAGCAGCTTCTTTTCATCGCGCATCATTTTTACCGTTTGGATCAACTGGGTGGAATCCAGATCAAACACATTGACGGCGGTGGGATGGTCGCCGAAGCTCTGATGGTCGCCCGTCAAGCACAGCATGTTATGGATGCCGAATGAGGCGGCGCCGAGAATGTCCGCCTGCATGCCGATGCGGTTGCGATCCCGGCTGACCATTTGCAGGATGGGCTCGAAGCCCATCTGCTTGATGCGGATGCATGCCGCCAGGCTGCACAGGCGAACCACCGCCGTCTGGTTGTCGGTGACATTGATGGCATCTACATAATCGCCGATGAGGTTGGCCTTTTCTTCTACTATCCTGCCGTCAGCACCGCGCGGAGGCCCACATTCAGAAGTAACGCCGAAGTGTCCTGCATCCATGATCTTTTGCAGCTTACTTGGGGTCTTAGCGGAGTTGTTTGTGCTCATACCTGTGAAACCTCCTTGATGATCTTACGGGGTCCCCCGTCTCTGCTGGTGGCCCAATTCTTGGGGTCGTTCGGCCGCTCAAAACGATCCAGCTGCCCCAGTTCTTTCAGTCGTTCGTAGATCAGGTGCCAGCCACAGGCCGTTTCCTTGCTGATTTCACACTTGCCGCTGGAAGAGCCGCCGCATGGACCGTTCGCCATGCGCTTCGAACAGCGGGCGATCGGGCAAATGCCGCCGGTGGTCGCCAGAATGCAGTCGCCGCAGGCCTGGCAGCGCTCAGTCCATTCTCCCTTTTGTTCGGTAACCCCGATGAAACAGGTGTTTACTCCCGGGAAAATGGGTTTCTTGGAGAATCGTTCCGCCAAAAACTGCACTCCTGCACCGCATGCCAGCGAAACCACCGCATCGTACTTTTCGATCTGATCATCGAGCTGAGCGATGTAAGGGCGATCGCACTGACGGGTAAGGCTGGTTTCGTCCACTCTGGCATCTTTGCCCTGTTGTCTGAAGTACATGCGCAACGCCGATGCGAGCACCTGAGCTTCTTTCATGCCGCCGGCTTCACAAACGGTCACACAACCGTCGCAGCCGGCTACGAGTACGCTTTTGAGATCCTTGACCAGTTCGATGATCTCTTCGATGGGTTTCGGTTTGGCGATAATCATGCAGCTTCCTCCGTCGTAGGCCTTCCCGCGGCCTTCCTTTTGGCAATCCTGATAGGGCTGGGCCCCAGGGCTTTTATCTTTTCGGTCATCTCCCGGGCAATTTCAGCGAATCTGGGACCCTGACCTGCGGACAGATTATACATGGCGACACGTTCTCCCCCTACACCAATCTTATCCAGGATTTCCTTAACGTACGCCACCCGCTTTTTGGCTCTCAAATTCCCCGCCTGATAGTGGCAATCACCCTCCAGACAACCGGCAACGAAAACTCCGTCGGCTCCCTCTTCCATGGCTTTCATCAGGTGAAGGATGTCCACCCGCCCGCTGCAAGGGAGCTTTACGATTTTGATATTCGTTGGGTAATTCAATCTCATGGAACCTGCCAGGTCCGCTGCAGAATACGCTCAGTAACTGCAGCAAAAAGCAACAATAACCGGTTCAAACTGTTCCATTACATGACTCCTTCCAATAAAGCATGCACATTTTCGAGGACCTGATCATCCTCATAATGACTTAGCTGAATCGTTTTTGCAGGACACTCGGAAACACAAACCCCGCATCCCTGACACAGGGCTTCGTTGATCTCGGAGACGTTTTCTTCGTTGATCCGCGGAACGCCGTAGGGGCAGCTCATAACGCACACCAGACAGGCTGCACAGTGAGTCTTGTCCACATGCGCTACGGCTCCACCGACACTCAGGGTCTTGCCGGCCAGAAAGGTGCCGGCGCGGGAAGCGGCGGCCAAAGCCTGGGTGATGCTCTCACTGATGAGCTTGGGACTGTGGGCGGTGCCGCACAAATAAATCCCCTCCGAGGAAAAATCCACCGGTCGAAGCTTTGCGTGAGCCTCAATGAAGAAGCCGTAAGCATTGCGGGGAACCTTCAAGTGGGTGGCCAGTCTATCGGTTTCATTGGCAAGGGTGGCCGCACTCAACACCACGGCATCCACCGGAACCTTAACCGGCCGCTGCAGCACGTGGTCATGGAACGTCACCTCTACGCCTTCTCCGTTACGGTTCACCACGGGTGGATTGTCCAGTTCAAACCGGGAAAAGATGATACCTTTCTTGCGCGCTTCAGTATAGTAGTCCTCGAGCAAACCGTACATTCTCATGTCGCGATAGAGAATGTAAATATTCATTTCCGGATTGAGTTCCTTGAGCTGCAGGGCATGTTTCACCGCGCTCTGGCAGCAGATGCGGCTGCAATTGGGGTTTTCTTCGTTGCGCGAGCCAACGCACTGGATCATTACGACATTGCTCCATGTGGCGGGATCACTGCCGTTGGTCCGCTCGTGCAGAAGTTTGTCGAGCTCCAGCTGGGTCATGACCCGGTCGCTTTCACCGTACATGAATTCCTTGGGCTGGTATTCGTGCGCCCCGGTAGCGACAATGGCCACTCCATGTTCGACGGTTTGTTCGGTTTTGTCCGGGCCGTGCTGCACGGTGGTGGTGAAGTTGCCCTTGTATCCCTTGAACCCGACCACCTCGGCTTCGGTGAGGACGGTAACGTTGTCATCGGATTTTACTTGGGTGATGAGACGGTCCAGGTATGTCTGCACATCGAGGTTCTCTATGGTGTGGGAGACTCTGCGGGCGAGGCCGCCAAGCTCTTTGTCCTTTTCCACCAGCACAGCCTGGAATCCCTGTCTGGCCAGGTTGAGAGCCGCGTTCATGCCGGCCACCCCGCCGCCGATCACGAGCCCGCTCTGCTTGATCTCGACCTTTTTCTCGTGCAGTTCTTTGAGCAGGCCGGCTCTGGCCACAGACATCCTGACCAGGTCTTTGGCCTTGTCGGTAGCCTTCTGCTTATCGTTCATGTGCACCCAGGAATCCTGGTTGCGAATGTTGGCCATGTCAAACAGGTACTTGTTGATGCCCGCTTCCAGCAGCGTCTCCCGGAACAGCGCTTCGTGGGTGAGGGGGGTGCAGGCGGCGACCACCATGCGGTTGATGCCCTTTTCCTTGATCACCTCCGCCATTCTCACCTGAGTGTCCTGGGAGCAGGTGAACAGGTTGTCTTCCACGTGAACCACATTGGGGAGTGTACGGGCATATTCACGCACGGCAGGGACATCGACGATGCCGCCGATGTTGATGCCGCAATTGCAGACAAAGACACCAATGCGCGGCGGCTCTTCACTCACGTCTCTTTCCGGGGGAAGTTCCCGGGTGCGTGTCTCGGTCCAGCGCATTTCGCTGAGCATGGCGCTGGTGCCCGCGGCGGCACCGGAAGCCTCCATAACGGACTGAGGGATGTCCTTGGGCGCCTGCAGGGTTCCGCATACATAAATGCCGGGTCTGGAGGTGGCCACCGGCATAAACCCGTCGGTCACCGCAAAGTGATGCTCATTGAGCTCGACCCCCAGCCGCTCGGCCAATTCGATAGTGCCTTGGCCCACTTCAAAGCCCACCGACAGGACCACCATGTCAAAGACTTCTTCTTTTTGCTCGCCCTTTTCATTGGTGTAACTGAGCCTCAGGTCACATTCGCCTGCGGGCTCGATGGAATGGACGCGCGAGCGAATGAAGCGCACGCCATGTTCCTTGGCGCGGTTGTAGTACTGCTCGAATTCTTTGCCGTAGGTGCGCATGTCCATATAAAAGATGGCGGTATCCAGATCGGCGTGAGCGTGTTCCTTGGCGATCACCGCCTCCTTGATGGCATACATGCAGCAGACGGCCGAGCAGTAGGAATTATCGCAGGCGTTGATATTGCGCGAACCGACACACTGCAGCCAGGCAATTTTATGTGGCTCTTCCCGGTCATAGGGGCGCATCAGGTGACCCCGATAGGGTCCTGAGGCGCTCAATATTCTTTCGAATTCGAGGCTTGTGACGACATTTGGAAAGTTCAGGTAGTTGTAGGTGTCAAACCGCGATGGGTCGAATACCTCATTGCCCGGTGCCAGGATGACCGATCCCACTTCGAGCACCTTTTGACGCGCCTGATCGTCGTAGTGGATGGCTTCGGCCAGGCACACCTTTTCGCACAGCCCGCAGCCGATGCACACCTCGCGGTCAATGGTGAAGCCGCGCGGGATCGCCTGCGGATAGCGCATGTAGGTTGCTTCCCTCAGATCGAGGGCCTGGTTGAATTCATTCACTGCGGTGGCCGGACAGACCTGTCGGCACTGGCCGCACGCCGTGCACGCGGCAAGATCGATATAGCGGGGCTGAGTCTGAACGGTCACTGCGAAGTTGCCCGCTTCCCCTTCAATGGAAGCCACTTCCGTATTGGGGTGAATATCGATGTTGAGGTGACGTCCCACTTCCACCAGTTTGGGAGAAATGATGCACATGGCACAGTCGTTGGTCGGAAAGGTCTTGTCCAACTGGGACATGATGCCGCCGATGGTCGGGGACTTGTCGAGCAGGTGCACCAGATAACCCGAACTCGCCAAATCGAGCGATGCCTGCATGCCGGCTACTCCTGCTCCGACAACCAGCACGGCCCCTTTTTTCTGATCATTATTTGTATTAGCCATAATCACCCTCTTCGCGTTCGTATATTGCGAGTTGTCCGGCCCTTGATGCGGGGAGTGCCCGAGGGCTGCCGTCCCGCGGCGGCCCGCAACTCGAACTGCGACGCAGCTACGCCGCCAGTCTTATGAATTTGGGAGTAGATCCTTCGAAACCCTTGAGATCAGCCAACCCGCGTCGTTCCAGGTCGTTCAGCTTAAGCGACACCGTGTATACGGGCAATCCGGTTCTGGCAGCCATCTCTCGCACCGACAGCGGCCCCTCCCGGAGCGCTTCCAACAGCAGGGCTTTCTGGTATTCGTCTTCAGCCACCTCTCGTTCCATTTTCTGAAAGGTTTCCAGATCAATCTTCTCGTTGTAGACGTTGCCGCGTTCTGTCAGATGCCGATCCATGCCGGTCAGCCAGCGGATGCGCGGAGACTTCAGGGCGCCTTCAATGGCTGCCAGCTGCAGCCGGTGCTCCTGCGCGTCGAAAGGTCCCAGTTCTTGAGTGGATTTAGTCAGTTCCTTGACGGTATCAGCAAACAGCTGCCCTTCCGCGGCACTGACCCAGCGCAGGGCCATGCGCCGCCTGCCGATTCCGCAGATATCCAGCAATGTTTCCACCATTTTCATGCGCTTGGATGCGTATACATTACCTTCCAGGTAATGGCAGTCACCAATGTGTCACCCAAACACCGCAACTTGATCGTATCCGCTTTTCAATCCTTCTATGACATAGAGAGGATCGACGCGGCCGGAGCACATAGTGCGGATGACCCGCAGGCTGGACGGGTACTGAAATCGGGAAACGCCCGCCAGGTCGGCTCCGGCATAGGCACACCAATTGCACAGAAAGGCCAGGATTTTGGCTTCAAAGGCATCACTCATTTGTTTTCTCTCCCTCAATGATTACTGTCGGCAGGCTGCGGGAACCGCCAGCGGTTCAGCTCCCGCAGCCTGAATCTTTGGCTAGCCTCGTCCTCCGGCGTAAATCGCAGCCAGAATCTGACGGTCGCGGAAGTGTTTCATGTCGATGGCTTTCTGCGGGCAGGCTGCGGCGCAAATGCCGCATCCCTTGCAGGAGGCCGAGATATTTTCGGCGCGATAGCCCTTGCCGTGTACCTTGACCAGCCGAATGGCGCCAAACGGGCAGGAGGCTTCGCACAATCCGCAACCGATACAGAGTTCCTGGTCCACCGCCGATACGATGGGCTCCACCTCGACGTAAGGCTTGCTCAACACGGTTGCCGCCCTGGCGGCGGCAGCCTGGGCCTGGGCGATGGATTCTTCCAGGGGCTTGGGATAGTGGGCCAGACCCGCGACGAACACGCCGTCTGTGGCAAAGTCCACCGGGCGCAGTTTCATGTGCGCTTCCAGGAAAAAGCCGTCCTCGGTGAGTGGAACCTTGAAGTAGTTGCCAAGAGTCTGCAGGTCCCTGGGGATGATGGCCGTAGCCAAATTCAAGTGATCAACGTACAGGGAAATGGGTCTGCCGAGGATGTGGTCGGTGACGGTGATTTTCAATTTCTCCCTGCCGTCCACGGCAGCCTTCTCGACCACCGGCTTGTTGTTCAAGGTGTAGCGGATAAACAGCACACCGAGCTCACGCGCCTTACGATAGAGCTCCTCGCGCTGACCGTAGGTCCTGAGGTCTCGATAGAGAACATAAACATCCAGGTCCGGTTTGCGGGTTTTCAGCTCAATTGCCTGCTGGACCGACGCGGTGCAGCAGATTTTGGAGCAGTATGGGCGCTGCGGCTCACGCGAGCCGACGCACTGGATGAAGGCAACGGCGTCGGCCTGTTCCAGGCGCTCCGGTTCGCGGGCATAGAGATCCTCAAGATCGTGCCACTTGGTCACGCGTTCCGTCTGGCCGTAGAGGTATTCTTCAGGATTGAATGAATGAGCTCCCGTGGCCAGGATGGCGACTCCGTGATGCAGTTCGCGAGCTGCCCCGCCGGCTTCCACGGTGGTGAAGAAATTGCCCACAAATCCGCCCACTTCCTTGATCTGGGCACCGGTGATGATCTCTATCTTTGGGTGGCTCACCACGCGCTCGCCGAGATCTTTGACGTACCCGGCAATGTCCTCGCCCTTCCAGGTCTGTTTGACCTTGAGGGCATGTCCGCCCAGCTGATCTTTCTGTTCGAGCAGGTATGTGTGGTATCCCTGATCGGCCAGATTGATCGCTGCGCTCATACCGGCGACGCCGCCGCCTATGACCAGTGCATTGTGATTGAGCTCCACCTGCAGCCGGTCGATGGGTTCCAGCAATGCCACCTTGGCCACCGCCATGCGAACCAGGTCCTTTGCCTTTTCCGTGGCCTTTTCGGGCTCCGCCTGATGGACCCAGGAATCCTGATCCCTGATGTTGGCAAATTCAAACAGGTAGCGATTCAGGCCGGCTTCTCGAATGGTTTCCTGGAACAAAGGTTCGTGGGTGCGGGGCGTGCAGGCGGCCACCACAATGCGATTCAGTCGATGCTCGTCGATGGCTTCGCGCATCAACTGCTGGGTGTCCTGACTGCAGGTGAACAGGTTGTTGGCCACGAACACGACGTTGGGCAGCGTTTTGGCGTAATCTCGCACGGCGGGAACATCCACCACGCTGCCAATGTTGATGCCGCAATGGCACACAAAGACCCCGATGCGCGGTTCTTCACCGCCCACCTGCAATTCGTCCGGGTAGGTCTTTGAATGCACCAGGGTATTGCGGGAATCCGCAAGGGAAGCCGCTGAAGCCGCGGAGGCGGCGGAAGCTTCCATCACCGAGTAGGGGATGTCTTTGGGGCCGGCGAAGGCGCCGCAGGCAAAAATGCCGGGGCGTGAAGTGGCAACGGGAGAAAAACTGCTGGTTTGTGCAAAGCCGTCCGGGTCGACGGCGATGCCCAGCCGTGCGGCAAGTTCTTTGCCCTCGTTGGAAATTTCCAGGCCGATGGAAAGAACTACCATATCAAACGTTTCGCTCTGCATGGCGCCGTTTTCATCGGTATAAGCGATGGCCAGATCGTCCGACCCCGGTTCGACGGGCTCGATGCTGTGGACTCTCGAGCGAATGAAGCGCACGCCGTTTTCGTTTTCCGCGCGGTTGTAGTAGCGCTCGAATTCTTTTCCGTAAGTGCGCATGTCCATGAAGAAAATAGCAGTATCAAGGGGGTAGTCGGAATGCTCCTTGGCGATCACCGCTTCCTTGATGGCATACATGCAGCAGACGCCCGAGCAATAGCCATGAGCGGCATGGTGAATGTCACGCGAGCCCACGCATTGCAGCCACGCGATTTTCTTGGGAGGCTGGTGGTCGGACGGCCGCACCAGATGCCCCTCGAAGGGACCGGAGGCACTCAGGATCCTCTCAAATTCAGTGCTGGTGACCACGTTCGGGTACCTGCCGTAGCCGTAGTCATAGACCTGCGGGTCGAAGGGTTTGAAGCCGGGTGCGGCAATGACCGATCCAACCTGCAGGGTGACCACTTCTTCCTGCATGGTGTGATCGACGGCGCCGGCCTTACACGCGGTGACACACTGCATGCACTCGGAACAGGCCATGCAGTTGAGGCATCTGGCGGCTTCCGCCAGTGCCTGTTCTTCGGTCAAGCCCTGTTCCACCTCGGCAAATCCGCTTTTTCTTTGAGCCATTGGCAAAATGGGCATCTCCACCCGAGCCCGCTTTTCGATCTTGTCAGGGATGGGAACAAAATTTTCCTGGGGAAGCTCGAGACGCTTCCGCCCGGTCGCCATGTCTTGGCCTTTGAGGTAGCGCGATATGGAGATGGCCGCCTCTCTGCCGTGGGCCACTGCACCAATAGCCACCCAGGGGCCGGTCTGCAGATCACCGCCGGCAAATACGCCCTCCCTGCCGGTGGCGTAAGTGACCTCATCCACTTCTATGGTTCCCCAGCGGGTCAGGCACACTCCCGGCGTTTTCGCGAGGCATATGGAATCAGGAGTCTGGCCGATAGCCGGGATCAGCAAATCGCTCTCCACGCTGAATTCGCTGCCGGGAACCGGGATGGGTCGACGACGGCCGGAAGAATCAGGTTCGCCCAGTTCCATCCTGACACATTGCACCCCGATGACGCGGTTGTCTTTAGTGAGGATTTGTTGCGGGGCGGTGAGATAGTGAATGTCGATGCCTTCGGCGAGAGCGTCTTCGATTTCGTTTTCGCGTGCCGGCATTTCTTTGGACGAGCGCCGGTAGAGAATACTGACCTGGCTGGCTCCCAGACGTTGGGCGGCGCGCGCGGCATCGATGGCGACATCGCCGCCGCCGACAATGACCACCCGACCGTCCACGCGGGTCAGCCGGCCCTGATTGACCCGGCGCAGAAAGTCAACACCGTGCATGACCCCTTCAGCGTCTTCGCCGGGGATGTTGAGCTTCAGACTGCGGTGGGCTCCAATGGCGACGTAAACCGCCTTGTACCCTTCCGCAAGCAGGCTCTCTACGGTGAAGTCTTTGCCCAGAGCCTGATTGTATTTGATATCGACACCCAACCGGGTGATGGCTCTGATCTCCTTGTCGAGCACTTCCGGAGGCAGGCGATAATCCGGTATGCCGACTCGCAGCATGCCGCCGGCTACCGGCAATGCTTCAAAAATGGTCGGCCGATAGCCTTCCAGCGCCAGAAAATGAGCTGCGCTAAGCCCTGCCGGACCGGAACCGATGATGGCGACCTTCTCATCTCGCTTATCAATTTCGGGGATGGGCAGGTCTTCAATGTCCACCTTGTCGGCAACAAAACGTTTGAGGGCGCAAATGGCCACCGGTGAATCGACCTGGCCGCGCCGACATGCGGTTTCGCAGGGGTGCGGGCAGATGCGGCCGATCACCCCGGGCAGCGGCAGCGTCTTCAGAATGACTTCCATGGCTTCCCGGTATTTGCCCTGCGCGATGAGCGCTACGTAGGCGTGGGCGTTCACCTGGTTGGGGCAGGCATTGGTGCAGGGAGAGCGGTCGCGCTTGTCAATCATGTAACCGCTCGGAATAGCTTGAGCATAAGGTTTGTAGGTGGCCTTGCGGATGGACAGCCCCTGCTCAAATTCGTTGGTCAGGGTGACCGGGCACACCTCGGCGCAGTCGCCGCAGGCGGTGCACTTTTCCAAGTCGATGTAGCGCGGCCTCTTGCGCACAGTGACCTGAAAATTGCCCTGCTCCCCCGCCACCCTCTCGATTTCGCTGGCCGTCAGCAGGTTGATGTTGATGTGACGGCCGATTTCGACCAACTTGGGTGACAGGATACACATCGAACAGTCGTTGGTTGGAAAGGTCTTGTCGAGTTGAGCCATAACGCCGCCGATGGCCGGTGATTTTTCGACCAGATGGACATAATAGCCGGAATTGGCGAGGTCCAAAGCAGACTGTACTCCTGCAATGCCGCCTCCAACCACCATGACCGAACCGACGGTATGACCGTTCCCTCCGGGTTGTGCTTTCAGTTGCTCGTCTTTTCTTTTTTCCATCATTCCCATTCCTGTATGTATCTCATTTTGTTGATTTATTCTCACCTGACCGGGGTGTTCGAATGGCAGGCATGGAGAAAGTGTGTAACTATAACACTGTCTCATATCTCCTTTCAAGGCTGAAACAACTCTTTTGTTTAAACATAAAATCAAGACATCTCAAAATGTTAGAATATTTTTAATAGGCACTATCGAGCTTCATCCCCACTGCCGGAACCGGCATGCACCTGCCTGGCGCCCTCGGAGTGCACTGCATGAAGAGGAATAGGGGAGCGGCGAAAGAGAGTAAGTGACTAAGTTACACTTTTCACATCGGGGGCGCCAACAAACCGCCACGATAAAAACAAAATATTTCCCTTCCGTCAAGAATATATAGTTAAATTAAGACAATCTTTGACAATGGGACTGATACTTAACGGTTTTTTTAGCAGCTTTGGGGTGGAAGGAACTGCGGCATGCGGTATGCACCGCCTGGAAGATTGTTTCAAACCTTCATGAATCGGGCGAGGAGAGGGATTTTAGCAATTTTTGAGGCTTTTTTCCACATACAAAAATGCGTCAACGGGGGGAGAAAATGGTGCGGCTCTGCCACCCGCCCCGGCATTGCATTGCGAGTTTGGCAGAGCCACTTCCTGCAGCGGGTCATTGAGCCCACGCTGTCGTGGGGTGCGCCGTCAGGTGCGCAGAAATGAGCGGGTCAGACGGTTCCAGTCCAGATCCGGCAGACTGCCGACCACATCTTCGATCACACCGCCGTCCGCATAGGTCACGCCCACTTCACTGACCATCTCCACCAGCTTTTGATGCTCTGCGTGGAGCCATTCGGTGCTCTCCTTTCCATAGAGGAGGTCTTGCAGGTTCTTTTTCATGTCCACCGGATCGAGAACCATGAGCCAGCCGTCATTGTAGGGTTCTTGCTTGACGATGGTCGGGTCCTTGACGGTCTCATAATTGACCGCCGTCACTACGCCGGAGATGGGCGCGAGCACGGAAGCCGTTTTGCCGCCTCGCTTAAAAGCCATGCCGACTTCACTGAATTTGATCTGTTCACCGGTCAGCGGCAATTCCAGGTTGTCGGCCGGTCCAAACAGTTTCATGCTGAAATCATCGAGGCCGATGCGGATGCGGCCGCCGGCTTCGACTCTTGCCCAGGAGTGACCCAGGTGGAAAAAATGGCTTTCGGGCAACCGGTACCCGTCGACTTGGGGGATATTGCTGACGTGATAGGGAAGCTGAAGTTCCATGCCGTCTTCCAGCACCTGATCGAACTGGCAACTGTGGCATTCAAAATCGTATGGACAGAGCCTGTCCGGTGCTCGGCCGGTGAGCGTATGACGGCACTTGCGCTCCACCCCCTGGCGCTTTTTCATCTTTTCCTGCCAGGGAACAATGCTTGCCTTCTTGCCGCTCGGCGGCAACCCCTGCAGCCGGGCCAGAGCGTTCTTGTCGGCGGTCTCTTTCATGGCTCTGTCAAAGGAGCAGGTGTGGCAGTTATAGTAATGGTTGCACAGCTTATAATCGATGACTCCGGCTTCCATCCAGATACACTTTTCCTCGCCGTTTGGCACCGCTTTGAATCGATTCACCTTGATTTTTTCTCCCATCTCACATCCTCCCTGGCGTTGACTGGTATGCTTCCAAGTTTCTTGCTTGCGTGGCTCCAATCGGTATCGCCCGTCTCTTGAGCAAGTCCTGTGCCACTCCTGTTGTGACGAGCCAAGTAGCTTAAATGGCTATATAAATTCTTAGTTTTGTCGGAAGTTGATCGGAATAGCCGGGCGTGCATGTGTGGCAATCTGCCACCTTGGCAAACCATCAGTCCCTGCACCTTACATATAACCCATGGCTTTTACTCGATTAAATGTTTCTCGCTGGAAAACGCTACAGGGTGTTGCAATATGCCACATAAGGAGTCTCGTTTTGATGAGCGGGGCAGCAATCGGGGAGGGTATCGGAAGGGTCCAGGGGGGAGGAGGAGAGTTGGCTCAGGCTTTCAGAAACAGGTCGGCGGCCATGTGCCACAGCATCAGTTCACGGCAGGCGCGGCAGAAGAAGGCGAACTTGCGGTCCGCGCACTGTACACCCACCGAATAGTGCATCACGCAGTCGGGGTCGGCGCAGTGGCGCAGACCGAAGGTATGCCCCAATTCGTGAATGGCCTCTTTTTCCACTCTGTCGCACAGCGGCGGACATCCCGGGAGCACTCTGCCGTCGGTGTCCCCGCGCAGTCTGAAGGTTGAAATGACGGCTCCTTTGCCGCCGAACTGCGCTTCCCCAAAGACGTAGGAGAAAATCGGGCTGAACAGGTCGAAGTTAGTGATCCCAAGGATCTTAAGTGCGTCAGCGGGGCATATTTGGAGGAGTTTTTTGAGAATCAGGTTGGAATTGTATTGGTTGCGGGCGTGATCCAGCGTGCAGGGGAGGATCTCCTGGTTTTCCATGACCCTGCTCTCTAGCGCAAAGTGCTCCTGAATGCTCTCCGAAACGGCCACGAGGTGCTCCGCTTCAACTTCGCCAAGGCGCACCACATAAATGATTCTGGGACGGATGATCATGTTGCTCAGCTATTGCCGTTTCAACCCGAACTTCTTGATTTTTTTATGCAGGGTGCTGCGGTCGATGTTCAGTACACGAGCCGTCTGTGCAACATTCCAGTCGTTTTGTTGGAGCATTCTGGCAATGTGCCTTTGCTCCACCTCTGCGAGGCTTTCAGGTTCCCGCGCGACCCTTTGCTCGGGATTGCAGAAAGGCAGATGGCGCACCTGCAATTCCGGACCTTGATCGATTACCGTGGCCCGTTCAATCACGTTTTCCAATTCGCGAACGTTGCCCGGCCACGAGTAGTTGAGCATCCAATCCAGGGCGGCCGGTTCGACGCGGTCGAATTTCTTGTTGAACTCGACGTTGTATTTCTCCATAAAATGGCTGATTAATAGGGGAATATCGTCTTTCCTCTCGCGCACAGGCGGCAGGTGGATGTTGACTACGTTCAGGCGATAAAACAGGTCGCTGCGGAACTGTCCGGCCTGGACCGCTTCGGCCAGGTTGCGATTGGTGGCGGAGATGAGGCGCACGTCCACGTCGATGCGCTCGGTGCCCCCCAGACGCTGAAAATTTTTTTCCTGCAGCACTCGCAGCAGCTTGATCTGAGTTTTCATGCTGATGTCTCCGATCTCGTCCAGAAACAGGGTGCCCGCGTGGGCCAGCTCGAAACGGCCTTTTTTGATGCGATCCGCACCCGTGAAAGCACCCTTTTCGTAGCCAAACAGCTCGCTTTCCAGCAGGGTATCGGGCAGGGCGGCGCAGCTCACCGCGATGAACGGGCTGTAACGGCGTGAACTGTTGGTGTGAATGGCACGGGCGACCAGTTCTTTGCCCGTTCCCGTCTCCCCTGTGATGAGCACCGTGGCGTTGGTATCGGCTACCGTTTCAATGAGCTCGAATACCTTGAGCATTTGCGGACTCTTGCCGATGATGTCGCCGAAGCGGTAACGCTTGGTCAGCCGTTTGCGCAGCAGAATATTCTCCGTGACCAACTGCTGGTGCTCGACGATCTTCTTGAGCATCAGGGTGAGCTCTTCGACGTCCAGAGGTTTGACGATGTAGTCGTAAGCCCCTTCCTTCATGGCCTGGACGGAGCTGGGTACCGAGGCATAGGCGGTCATCATGATGATGACGGTTTGTGGCGCGATCTCTTTGATTCGCCGCAGGACTTCCAGCCCGTCCATGCCCGGCATCTTAAGGTCCAGCAGCACGATGTCCCAATTTTCTTGGCCAATGGCCTCAATGGCGCTCTGACCATCGTGCACGGCTCGTGCCAGGTAATTTTCTTCCTGGAGCCAATTGGTTAAAGAGAGACAGACGATTGGTTCGTCATCAACTACCAGAATTTTTGCATCCTCATGCATGGCTACACCCGTTTGGTTGCAAGTCCTGATTGTGGTCGGTCCAGTTCCCCTTGGACGGTTGGAATGTGATGGTGAAATGCGTGCCTCTGTGCAAAGCGCTTTCCGCCTGAATCTGGCCCTGGTGGCGGCGGATGATTCCGTAAGCCACCGAAAGTCCTAATCCAACGCCTTTGCCTTCGGCCTTGGTGGTGAAAAAGGGTTCGAAAATTTCTTCCAGATGCTCCTCGGGAATGCCCACTCCCGTGTCTTCAATGTCGATTTTGATGACGTCCCGGTCTCGATCATAGGCTGCGGATACGCTCAACCTTCCGCCCTCCGGCATCGCCTCGATGGCATTCCAGAAGATATTCATGAAAGCCTGCTGCAATCGTTTGGAGTCACACAGGATGGGGGGGATCTCGGGTTCGTAGGATGTGACCACTGCAATTTTATTCAACTGCGTCCGATGCTTGATGATATCGAGAGTTCGAGTCAAGATGGTGACAACGTCCGTTTGGCTGAAGACAATTTCTGATTGCCGGGAGAAGTCCAGAAGATTTCTGGCAATCTCGCTGCAGCGACTCGCTTCGGAATTCAGCAGGTTCACGAAATTGCGAAGATCAGCCAAGCGATTCTCGGGGAAAGGCTCCCGCTGCAGGATCCGGTTGACCAGCTTGGCAAAAGTCAACACACTGGTCAGTGGATTGTTGATCTCGTGAGCCACTTCCGCCGCCAATTTGCCGATGGAGGCCAGGCGCTGGGAGATCTCCAGTGATTTTTGCAGGCGTTTGATTTCAGTGATGTCCCGCACGAATCCGATTGTGGCGACTCGGCCTTCGTGGGAGGAAAGGGCCACACTGAAGAGAGCGCTGATGGTTGTCCGATCCTTCTTGACCAACTTGAGCTCGTAGGCATGGGTAATGCTCTCGCCCCGCTGCCGGTCCCGGTAGCGCTTTAAAATTTCCGCTGCATGGTGTTGAGGAACCAGGTCGGCAATGGTCTTGTTCAGCAGTTCTTGTTCCGTGTAGCCGGTCATGCGACACAACGCTTCATTGGCATAGCGGAATTTGGCCTCGGTTTGGCCTTGATTCTGGATAATGAATATTCCCAGGTCGGCCACGTTGGCTGCCTGGACAATGGCTTGATGACGTTCGGTGAATTCCGCCACCTCATATCTTAGTTTTTTCGTTTCCGTGATGTCCTTGAGCTGCCCGAGTTTTCCGATGGATCCGTCCCGAGTCTTGAGGGGAAAGCTCCTGACCTGGTAGGTCCTTCCCAGGTTCGGCAGGTGATATTCCTGGAACCCGCACTTTTCTTTCCTGATGGTGTCCATCACGCTCCATGGGCACACTGAATCCCTACCGAATAGTGCTTTGTAGCATACTTCCCCGGTGTGATCCCCGATCAGGCGGATGAGGGCGTCATTCATGAAGAGGATGCGGTAATTATGCGAGACAATGTAGATTCCATCCTCCAGACAGTTGGCAACCCATATAAAGATCTCGTGCTCTGACTCCAGAGCCATTTCCATGTTTTTCTGAGTGGTGATGTCATTCAGTATACCTTGTATGAACAGGAGTCTGCCGTCATGCTGTGAAAAAATGGGGCCCCGCATCTTGACCCATTTCAATTCTCCCTGTTTGGTTATGATGCGGCACTCGGCAAGGTAATACGATTCATTTTGCAGCCCCTTTTCGCGGGCATCCATGACCATTTGACGGTCATCCGGGTGGACCATGTCCAACCAGCTGATAGCCCGGTTGAGTAAGTCCTCGCGCGCATATCCGGTCAACTCGCATACCCGTTTATGGAACAATTCGAAATGCCAGTCGCCGTCCAACCGAAAGTAAAGCAAGTCCCTGGTTTCAAACTGGATTTCCTGGGGGTAGACTTTCATATTGACGATCTTCTGCAATTCTTTCACTTGACGCTGAAGATCGGTATAGCTTGGCCGTTCCATAAAACTCCCTAGTATGCTTCGCTCTACCGCGTTTCTATTTAAGATTCATGCTAATTGTAACTGCTGCGGGCAACCTCAAATGGTAAAGGCAACGACACATGCAATCCGCCGTGGTTGGCAACTGCATCCTTATCACCCCGGCTGTTCTTGAATTTTGTGCTGATGCCACGAGGTATCATCCAGGCCCTTGCACAGCTTCATTATATGAAATAATTCCATAATGTTGACAGCTCACTCGAGGATGCTCAGAATAAAGAAGAAACCACAAAAAGAGACGGGGTCCAATCTTTCAACTTACAATGCGGGAGGTAAGGCCATGAAAGCCGGAATCGTTTTTACAGGAACCGGTCCCATCTTGATTTTGACGTCCTACGATTCTTTTGGCGACAAAAAATTTGTGGATAAATTGAATGCCAAAGGGATCAAAAAATTCATTGCACATGAAGTACCCATCGATAAAGTGAAAGAAAAGTATGGGATGCACTACACGGTAGTGATGGGTGACCTCGATGAATCCGACGACTTGCGTGTTCTAGACTACGATGGCCACCACATTTTCCTCAGTTTTTCTTTCAACGATATGGGGGAACCAGTTCGCTACGAACCGTAGGCTACCGCTTCGAGTGCGATCTACCACGGGGTGCAAAGGTGCAATTGGAGCACGGTCGGAGGTTTAAACCGCGCTCCAGGCCCCAGAGAAAACGCCAAGGGTTAGGCTCATGCCGAGGCGAGCGCAGCCCGAACGATATTTTCGGCCTCTTCTTGAATCTCCCGCAAATGTTCTTTGCTCCTGAAGCTCTCTGCATAAATTTTGTAGACATCTTCCGTGCCTGACGGACGGACGGCAAACCAGCCATTTTTTGCGACCACCTTCAAACCGCCAATGGATGCACCGTTGCCCGGCGCCGTTGTCAATTTGGCTGTTATGGGCTCCCCGGCGAGAGCATCGGCAGTGATTTGGCGGGGGGAGAGGTGTTTGAGAATGGCTTTTTGCTCACGCGTGGCGGGCTTATCCAGGCGTTCATAGATGGGACGGCCGAATTTTTCAGTAAGCAGTTGATAATGTTCGCCCGGGTCTCGCCCGGTCTTGGCGGTTATCTCAGCGGCTAACAGATCCATGATGATGCCGTCCTTGTCGGTGGTCCACACGCTGCCGTCGTGGCGCAAAAAGGATGCGCCCGCGCTTTCTTCGCCGGCAAAACCGTAGGAACCGTCAATGAGGCCCTCCACGAACCATTTGAAACCGACCGGCACTTCTGAAAGTTTCCTGCCAAGGTGTTCAGCTATCCGGTCGATCATGCTGCTGCTCACAAGCGTCTTGCCGACGGTTGCCCGTTTTCCCCAATCAGGGCGGTGTTGAAAGAGGTACCAGATGGCCACGGAAAGATAGTGGTTCGGGTTCATCAATCCCACACTCGGGGCCACGATGCCGTGCCGGTCACCGTCTGGATCGTTGCCGCAGGCGATGTCGTAATTGTTCCGCATGCCGATGAGATTGGCCATGGCATAGGGCGAGGAGCAATCCATGCGGATTTTGCCATCTTTGTCTACGGTCATGAAAGCGAAGGTGGGGTCCACCACCTCATTGACTATATCAATGTTCAAACCGTACGCGTCTGCGATCGGCTGCCAGAATCCCTCAACAGAACCACCCAGGGGGTCAACCCCGATCTTGATATGCGCGGACCTGACGGCATCCAGGTCAACCACGTTCCGCAGGTCACTGACATAAGGCTGAACGTAGTCGTGATCGTGGGTTGTCCGGGCTTTGACGGCCCTGTGAAAATCCACCCGCTTGACCGACCTGTTGTTTTGCTCGAGATATTCATTGGCTCGATTTTCAATGATTCTGGTCACCTCTGTGTCAGCCGGGCCGCCATTGGGGGGGTTGTACTTGAAGCCGCCATCTTCCGGCGGGTTGTGCGACGGCGTGACCACAATGCCGTCGGCCAGTGCCGATTTGCGGCCGCGGTTGTAGGACAGAATTGCGTGGGAAATGACGGGGGTGGGTGTATACCCGCCATTTGCCTGGATCATGACATCCACTCTGTTGGCCGCAAGGACCTCCAGGGCGGTGGCGAAGCTCGGTTCGGACAAAGCATGTGTGTCCATGCCGAGATACAGGGGGCCGCCAATATCTTGCTGTTGTCTGTAGTCGCAAATTGCTTGAGTGGTCGCCAGGATGTGCGCTTCGTTGAAGCTGCCCTGGAGGGCAGATCCGCGGTGCCCGGACGTGCCAAATGCGACCCTCTGAGCGGGATCAGTGACATCGGGGCGAATGGTGTAATAGGCGGTCACGAGCTTGGCCACGTTGACCAGCATTGACCTGGGTGCGGGCTTACCTGCCAGCGGATGTAACGGCATAGGATGCATCTCCCTCATCAATTGACGGTTTAGCCATTCAGCGATACCTCCACAGGAGCCGTCGCAATCGATGCTCCGCAACCACCGCAACCTGAGATCGGCCCTTCGCCTGACGCGGTTGAACCGCCGCTGAAGCCCTGCAGGTTAACGTGGCGCAGGCATCATGCGGGCTGCCCCTGGAGTCGCCGAACGGCGTTTCGATCACGATAACCACAATCGTAAACATGGTAACTCTTGTTGTCCACGTTTTCCGCTGGGGCAAAGGTCAATTCCTGACTCCCGTCGGTTCGAGCGGTTTCAAGCACAAAAAAAATCTTGAAAAACGGGCCGCAACATGTTTTGCTCGAAATTGGAGAATTCCCTATGAATCGTGAGCGCAGAATAATCATTGCCCTGGCTATTGGACTTCCGCTTTGCTTTGCGGTCTTTGCATATTTGGTGCAACCGCGTTTGATCAGGGACGTAGCGCATTATTTGCGGCTGACGGACACGTCTTATTACGATCCCTATATTCTGGCTGTCAGTAAGCGCCATGGCGTTGACTTTCATCTGGTTAAAGCAGTAATCAGGGCGGAATCGAAATTCAACAGCCGCGCCGTTTCTCCCAAAGGAGCAATGGGGCTCATGCAGATGATGCCGGATACCGCCGACCATATGGGCGTGTCGGACCCTTTTAACCCGCAAGAAAACATCGAAGGCGGCGTGCGTTATCTGAAGCGTCTCCTGAAGATCTTCGACAATGACCTCGAACTTGCGCTCGCCGCCTATAACGCCGGCCCTACAACGGTGAAGCGCTATGGTGGGGTTCCTCCTTACAGGGAAACCCGCGCCTATCTCAAGAAAGTCCTGCGATTCTATTCGGAATACAAAAACAATACCTGATTGCCGTCAATCACCAAAGCCGGATCACTTTCCTGCCTTCCTGGAGGGCCCCTCTGACCTTTTCCATGTGTCGCAGGGAAGCGATCTGTCGTTCGAGCTCCACCGGTTTTACATTCAGTCGTGCGGCCAGAACGGCAGGTTCCATGCCGCCGCTTTCTGCCAGAATTGCGAGAATTTTTGCCTGCAGCTCATTGATTTCGGGCTCCCCCCCGCCCAGTTCTTTCAACGTCTTGGCGCTGTGCACCGCCCATGGATCGCAGGTACGAGCCGGGGAAAGGCTATCCATATAACAGTCTTCACATAAGACCTGCCCTCCGAATTCGCGGTCGTCACCGGGATCGATCGAGGTCCCGCATTTGTCGCATTGCATTGGGTTCTCTCCTTAGCTTTCTCTGATTTCAAATCTTCCCTGAATGTCAGCATTTATTGGTTGCATTATCTTGTTTATATCCCCAGTGCCGGTATATTAATTTAGTACACCATGTCGGAAATTCAACACCCTTGACATCAGGGCAAGCATTGAACGAGCCCTCGGAGGTTTTTTTATGGCACCGCAGGATAAAGGGAAACCAATGGACAAGACGGATCAAATCATTGCCGAAACCCGTCGCAACCGGGAAAAGACATACCGCGAACGAGCCCTAAAGCTGTTTCCCTGGGTATGTGCGCGATGCGGCCGCGAGTTTTCGGGCAAGCGACTGCGTGAGCTCACCGTTCACCATAAAGACCATGATCATGACAATAATCCTCCCGACGGAAGCAACTGGGAGCTGTTGTGCCTGTTCTGCCACGATAATGAGCATTCCCGCTATGCGGATGCTGAATGGAGCGCCGCGACCCCTGCGCGTCGGGATAACGAACCGCCCTCCACAACGCATCAGCCGTTTGCTGCGCTGGGGGATTTGCTGAAAGGTAACAGGTAGGGCGAGCCGTCATGGGCTCCGGGCCTGCACCTTTCAGGTTGAAGCAGGGAACGGTGCGGATGCCTTCAACATTGTTTTTCTCTTGTCACACAGACAGCCGTATTTTAAATAATAATGGATTGTGTCGGTGAGATGTTTACGCTGCAAAGGATCGCCCAACAGAACTGCGGGAGTGAATCATGGCTCAAGAATCGAGACAAGAGATCAAGAGTAAAGTCATTGAAGTGCTCAACCAGGCGCGGGCCATGGAATTGCATGCCATCGGCCAGTACATGAACCAGCATTACAATTTGGATGATCTGGACTACGGTGAATTAGCCGCCAAAGTCAAGCTGATAGCCATTGACGAAATGCGTCATGCCGAAATGTTTGCGGAAAGAATCAAAGAATTGGGGGGAGAACCGACCACGGACATGGCAAGGAAAGTGGAAAGGGGCCAACCGGTGGAGGTGGTTTTTCCTGCCGATGCGGATCAGGAAGATGACACCATTGCCGCATACAACAAATTTCTGCAGGTGTGCCGTGAAAATGGTGACAGCACCAGTGTGAAACTGTTTGAAGCCATCATCGACGAAGAGCAGCTGCATTTCAATTACTTCGACAGCATCGCCGGGCACATCGAAAAACTTGGGGCAGCCTACCTGGCCAAGATTGCCGGAACTCCCTCTGCTACGGGATTGCAGACCCAGGGGTTTGCCGCACGACAAGGTGGTGCAGCATAAATGTTCTTCATGGGCGGGTTGGTTGCTCAACCCGCCTTTCCCCGATCGATCCCCTTCCCTTGCTGTGGTCGTCCGTTTCCCTCAAGATTTGTCCGCAATCTGATGATTCCTGCCGAGTAGACCAGCACGCATCATTCCGAAGGGCCTGGTGGTTTATCGCCCGTTGTCGTTGATTCATGCATTCCAATCACGACTCAATCTCCTGGAAAACAGCTTTGTTTTTTCCTCAAAGTCTTGCATAGTATATCCGGCGTTGAATCCAGACGTATTCTCGCTTGGTGGTGACTGGCCTGGAAGGCATTGCATGTGCTGAGGAGCACCGCCGGCGTAAGGGCTGAGAAGCTTCAGCGGGTCTGGGAGCCTGTGGGAGTGTGCTGCGCAAAGGCAAAAGGGAGAGAAGATGATCGTTGGGGTTTTGAAGGAAATCAAGGCGGAAGAAAACAGAATCGCCATGACTCCTGCGGGAGTCGAAGTGATGAAGCATAACGGGCACACCGTCTTGGTGGAAAAGTGCGCTGGGGTCGGCAGTGGCTTTGGAGACGGAGACTATGCCGCAGTGGGGGCGCAGCTTGTCGCCACCCCGCAGGAAATTTATGACCGTGCTGAAATGATCATGCATGTGAAAGAGCCTTTGCCTTCCGAATACGGTCTCATTCGGGAAGATCAGATCATTTTCACCTATCTGCATTTGGCTGCCGACGAAGAGCTGACCCTGGAGCTGATCAAGAGGAAATCGGTCAGCATAGCCTACGAAACCATCCAGAAGTCCGATCGCTCGTTGCCGCTGCTCACCCCCATGAGTGAGGTGGCCGGCAGGATGGCCATTCAACAGGGGGCGAAATACCTGGAAATGGCGCAGGGGGGGCATGGCATTTTGCTGGGTGGTGTTCCCGGAGTTGACCCTGGCCATGTGGTGATCATTGGTGGCGGTGTGGTCGGAACCAATGCGGCCAAAATGGCCTGTGGCCTCGGTGCCAAAGTGTATGTGCTCGACATGAATCTTGACCGTCTAAGATATCTGAGCGATGTGATGCCGAAAAATTGTTTTCTTCTCTACTCGAGCCCTGCAGCCATCCGGGATCTGATCCCAAGGGCCGATGTCGTGGTCGGTGCGGTTTTGATTCCGGGTGCCAAGGCCCCTCGGCTCATCACACGTGAGATGTTGAAGACCATGAAGAAGGGTGCAGTGTTGGTCGATGTGGCCATCGATCAGGGGGGGTGCTTTGAAACGTCCCGGCCGACCACGCACAAAGATCCGACTTACGTGGTAGAAGGCGTTATCCACTATTGCGTTGCCAACATGCCGGGCGCGGTTCCCAAGACCTCAACCCTGGCCTTGACCAACGCCACTTTGCCCTATGCCGTAGAGATTGCCAATAAGGGTTGGAAACAAGCCATGCTGGAAAATCCCGAAATCAAACTGGGAGCCAATGTGGTGCGAGGCAGCATAACTTTCAAGGCTGTAGCCGAAGCTTTTGGCTTAGACTACCGGCCTATTGATGATCTGCTTGCCGATTGATCCTTGGAATATCCCGGATGCTGCCCCAGTCCCTCGCATCAATAACGGCTTTCGCGGCCGCAGGAGCAGGAGGTTTCGCCTCTGAAACGAAAAGTGCTGGACCTGCCGGGCAGCACCTTGAAAGACGGCGAATAACAGTTTAATTTAGTAAAAATATGCGGAATAAATTATAAACCTTATCATGCGTAGTCAGAGGACATGCACGCTATGGAATTAGTCAATCATGACAGTTTCTTCCAAGGGCAGTTGGGAAAGATGTTTTATGTGGGCTTTCTCAAGTCAGCACAGGCGTGGTTTCCGTTGTGTGTAGTGGGAGATTCAGACGATGGCAAACTGGACACTCTGGTTCTGGCAAGCTCACTGAAACTTATGGACGAAACCGTGAAATCCTTCGCCCAGCGGATCTCGCACATACACGAAACGTTTGTGCAATATCTCACCATGGAAGAGATTCAAAACATCATGGGCAAGTATTCGCTGGAGAAGATCGCGATGGTACAGGAAGATTTCGGATCAGGCTGCGGCTGCGGTTGTGGTTGCAGCTGACGGAAACTTTCCAGGGAGAAGCCATGGCCAGAATCATTTACGCTCACCCGAGTCAAACCAAGTATGCCTACCACATCTACACGGATTTGGATTTTTGGGATGCCAGGCGGTTGCTGAAAGACCTTGCCACGGTTCGCAGAAATTTCGGCAGCAGCCCCAGCGGCGACGAGTTCCCAACGCAGGTGGTCGTCAGCAATTCGATCCCGTCTGTGGTGAGGAAGATTGAATCACGCCTGCGCAGGGCTGTCATTTCACCGCCTCGCCACGTGGTAGTGCGCTCCATGGTATACGATGGAAAATTCACATTCAATCCCCTCGACTACTATCCGCAGCGCTGGTCGAGGAGCCGCATGATGCATTTCACTTACCATCGGTTACCGCTGCAGCAGGGATCGCTGTGCAATCCGTATCAGACCGTCAAACTCTCCTGGCGTGGTGATGAAATACTGGTGCAGCGAGTGCAGCGGCAAGAAAAATATGACCCCATCATCCGCAATCTGAAGGAAGCCAAAGCGCATGCCATAGTACCAAGCTGTTTTTAGGCTACATGCGTGGGGTTGAGGTAGGCTCTGATATATAGACAACCGGAAGGATAACCAGCGTGGAGAGCATTGACCGGCCTATCTTGACATTGTCTGGACATGGGTCTTTGCCGGTTCTGTACGCCGGTATGAAGATGGCTTCGGGCGGCGGAAGGCCGCCCGTATCCCCATAACCGCACACCACCGGCTGCCTGCCTCAAACACCGACTTCTCCTCCTTCATACGCCAAGACAATTGGGCTGCTGACCAGGATCATTGAACTGGGGTTGGTGGAAAGACGGCGCACACTGAGGATATCCATCAAGGCGCATTAGAATATGACATGAGTGACGACGTGCCTGGCAGAGGGTGAGGCAGGTTTAAACGCCGGTTCAAGACAGACAATGACGGGGATGTTATGGGACTGCCGGAACTTGAGGTGAAATGCTGGAGATGCTGGGGCACGGGAGTCGTTTATGGCGAAGACCATGCTGAGACCATCGATTGCCCGGAATGTGGGGGAACCGGCTGGATTGTTACGGAGGATGGTCAACGCCTGCTCGATTTTTTTGAGCGGCACTTTGTCATCGATTCGGATTAGCCGGCAGGCCGTGACACTCGCCCCCCATCAAGGTCTGTGCGATACCGTCAGGGAGGCTCCGTTACAAGACCGTCCCCGAATCCATCTGTCCCAGTGCCTAAGGGCACCCGCAACAATGGTTGATAAATTGGGCCCGTTGGTCTCAAATCGCTTCTATACAGTGTGAGTTCTGTCACTGCAAAGGCTCCCGCCGTAAATTGCCGGTGGGCCAGAAGGGCCTCCTGGAGCAGATTCAGGTGTTTCTTGCCCTTAACTCGACCGAGTGTCAAATGCGCCTTGAAGGGCCTCTCCTCGGCTGCAAATCCAAGCGTGGTTAGAGCCGTTTCAACTCGTTTGTGCAGTGTTTGCAGCAGATCCACATCACCTCGCAATCCCACCCAAACAACCCGCATTTGCTTGAGGGAAGGAAACGCGCCGCATCCGGCAGGCTGCAGGTGTACGGGATGGATACCGGTGGCCGCCTGCTGCAGCGCCTGCCCGATCGGTTCGATTTGTTCGGGGGAAACATCGCCCAGGAACTTTAAGGTAAGATGCATGCGCTCAGGCTTGACCCAGGTGACCAGCGCTCCGCTCATTTTCAGTTCCCCGGCAAATTTTTCCAGTTCACGTTTGACCAAAAACGGCACATCGACGGCAATGAAGGTTCGAATCATTGTAATAAAATCCTCCAAAGAAGAACCAGTGCGGCCTGGGCCGCCTGCTCGCGGACCACTTCGCGCGGCCCTGCAAATAGATGCTTTTGAACTGTGGTGTGGGAGTTCGTGGAGCAGGCGATGAAAACCGTTCCGACGGGCTTGCCCGGCATTCCTCCCGCAGGTCCGGCTATGCCGGTGACAGCCAGAGCCACATCGGCTCTTGCCTGCTGCCGTGCTCCTTCGGCCATTGCCCGGGCGGTGGGTTCACTCACCGCTCCATGCTGATTCAGTAGGTCCGGCGGCACTCCAAGCATCTCCATCTTGGCTTGATTGCCGTAGGTGATGAAAGCCCGTTCAAAGTAGTCGGAGGCTCCGGCAACGCTGGTAATCCTTTGGCAAATAAGGCCTCCGGTGCAGGATTCGGCGACGGCCACCTTCCAGCTCCTTGCTCGCAGTTGCCGGCCCACTACGGTTTCGAGTGTATCATCGTTGAGCCCGCTGATATGCTGCGCACCCAGGCGATCGACAATGTGTGCCTGCACCTGCTGCAGCCGGGCGGTCGCCGACGCCTGGTCTTTGCCTGTTACCAGTATGGTCACCCAGTTTTCATAAAGCTGCGGCAGATAACCCACTTGAACGGCTTCATCGTGCCATGACAGGCTTTTCAAGCGATGGCCAATGACCGATTCCCTGAGCCCCTGTACCCGCATAATCTGTTTGACGTAGACCGGCCGTTCAGGAAACCGCCGCTTGAGGTCGGGGAGAACCTGGTCACTCATCAATTGCTGCATTTCCGCAGGCACTCCCGGCAGGAAGTAGCACACCACGTGGTCATGTTCCAGGATGAATCCCGCCATGTCTCGTCCTATCTTGACAGCACCCTGGGGGAGTTCGGTCAATTTGTCCAATTCCTCGGACCAGCTCAGTCCTCGCCGGGTGCATGCCTCCTTGAGACCTTGACGGTAGCGGTCGTTGACGACTAATGGAAGGTTAAAGGCCTTGGCCGCGGCGGCGCTGGTTCGATCATCCTCGGTGGGACCGAGGCCGCCGGTTATTATGACAAAACTCGAATCTTCCAGGCGGGTATGAAGTGCCTGGATGATTTCGTGTTCCGCGTCGCCGACAGTCACCATGGAGCGCAGACGAAAACCGTTTGAGCGCAGACATGCAGCAATATAGTGGGCGTTGTCGTTGGGTATGTCTCCCAGAAGAATCTCATCGCCAACGGTGATGAGACTGCCCATGATCTGTTTTTGCTCTTGCGTCATGAAACCCTTCCCAGACGTCCACCCGGACGTGCGCGTTTGAAGTGATCCCAATGGACGGCACCTTGCCACAGCACCTTGCGTTCACTGAATATAGGGTGTGGGCGCCCATATTTCAAATCAATTGGTAAACACTCTGCATGCGGCGACACAACGGGATGCGACCGGTTCTCGGGGGAGCCTGGGCGCGCCTGACATGCATTATCAGCATGACAGATAAACAGGATATTGATATAGATTTTAGGCAAATGAGGCTTAACCGACGACAGTGACCTGGGAGAGTTGACAGTGAAACCTGATTTTAGTAAGCAACATGGCCTGCTTCCGGCCATCGTTCAGGATGCCGAAAGCGGCAGCGTTTTGATGCTGGCCTATATGAATGAACTGGCCTGGAGTAAAACCGTTGAAACCGGCAAAGCTCACTATTGGAGTCGATCCCGCCGGAAGCTGTGGCTGAAAGGGGAAGAGTCCGGACATGTACAACTGGTTCGGGAAATCTATTTGGACTGCGATCGGGATACCATCCTCCTGAAGGTGGTTCAGTTGGGCGGTGCGGCCTGCCACACAGGCTACCAAAGCTGCTTTTATCAACGCTTTGTGAACGGAGCAATGGAAATAATAGGGGAGCGAGTATTCGATCCCGAGGAGGTGTACAAGAAGTGAATCAACTTAAATTGGGCATCCCCAAAGGAAGCCTGCAGGAATCTACCATTCGACTATTTCGCCAATCGGGCTGGCGGATATCTCTTTCCGACCGCAATTATTTTCCGGAAATCAATGATGTCGATATTCATTGCGCCATATGCCGGGCTCAGGAAATGTCCCGTTATGTCGAGAACGGAACGTTCGACGTCGGACTGACGGGCAAAGATTGGATCATGGAAAATGATTCCGATGTCATGGTGATAACCGATCTGATCTATTCCAAGGTGAGCCAGCGGCCGGCCAGATGGGTTTTGGCGGTGCCGCTTGATTCCCCGGTCCGGGATGTGAAGGATTTGGCGGGGAAAAAGATTGCCACGGAGTTGGTGAACTTCACCAAGCGCTATTTTGCCGCGGCGGGAGTCGAGGTGAATGTTGAATTTTCCTGGGGCGCCACCGAAGCGAAAGTGATTTCAGGACTGTGTGACGCCATTGTCGAGGTAACCGAGACCGGCACCACCATGCGTGCCAACGGACTGCGCATAGTCACCGAACTGATGCAGTCCAACACCCAGCTGATCGCCAATAAAACGGCCTGGGACGATCCCTGGAAGCGGGAAAAAATCGAACAGATTGCGCTGTTGCTGCAGGGTGCGTTACGCGCTGACGATTTGGTCTGCCTCAAGATGAACGTGTCGGAAGCCAACATTAACGGAGTCATCGAACTCCTTCCCAGCTTGAATGCTCCAACGATTGCCCATCTGTATCAGAGCAACTGGCTCTCGGTGGAGACCGTGGTGGCAAAGCAGGTGGTCAGAGAGCTGATTCCCAAACTGATTAAGCGGGGAGCGGAGGGCATCATTGAATATTCTCTCAACAAGGTGATCTGATGTTAAGGATCCGCACTTTGATGGTGTCGGTTGTGTGCCTGTTGATGCTTGCGGCGTGCAACGGGCTGGCGGGGAAAAACGGAAAAAAGCTGAACGCGGAACAGCTGCAGCAAATCGGTGAAAATTATCTTTCGGCCGGCGACACCGGGCTGGCTCTGCAGTACCTCACCCAGGCTGAGAAATTGAAGCCCAACGATCCGGCTATTCACTATGATCTTGGTCTGGCCTATGGGGCGAGAGGCCTCCCCGATTTGGCCGCCGATCACTTCAATAAGTCCCTTGCTCTGAAGCCGGACTACGCCGAAGCATCGAATGCTCTGGGTGTCCTCTACGCGGAACGGGGCCGGTATGCCGAAGCGGAGGCTGCTTTCCAAAAGGCCCTGGCCAATCCTTTTTATCAGACGCCACACTATGTGCTGTACAATTTGGGGCAACTCTATGAAAAACGTGGAGACCTTGCGGCGGCACTGGAAAAATATCAACAGGCGGTGCGCGTGCAGCCGGCTTACGCTCCAGCATACCTGCAGATAGGGATCATCGAAGAAAAGCAGGGCAACCTGGAGGGGGCCGTGCAAAACTACCAAAAGGCGCTGCAGCACAGTCCCAACATGGCCGAAGCTCTGTTGCGCATCGGTTTGCTGAGTTACCGGGAGGGAAATTTCCCGGAGGCCTACAACTCTCTTGCCAGGGTGGTGCGCATGAGTCCTGATTCCGAATCGGCTGCGGAAGCCAGGAGGTATTTGGAAAAATTACCCGCTGGCAGCGGTTCGTGATGGAGCATCTCAAGGGGAAAAAAATTGATCTGCAGAAGAATCGAAGGGATCAAGCCCTTCATCGTAATGGACGTTCTGGAGCGGGCTCAGAAGATGGAGTGCGCGGGCGAATCGATCATTCATCTGGAGATCGGCGAACCCGATTTCGAGACTCCTGAAGCGATCAAATCTGCCGCCATAGACGCGCTGCACAGGGGGGAAACCCGTTACACCCACAGTCTGGGCAATGCCAAATTGAGGGAAGCGGTGTGCGCATACTATTCCCAGACTTATGGAATCACTCGCCTGGAGCCTGATCAGGTGTTGATCACTTCCGGGACGTCGCCCGCCTTTCTGATTGCCATGAGCACGCTGCTGGAATGCGGGGAGGAGGTGATTCTGTCCAATCCGCACTATGCCTGTTATCCCAACTTCATCACCTTCCTCGAGGGGGTTCCGAGGACGGTTGCGGTGTACGAGGAAGATGGATTTCAGTACCGGCCCGAGGTCATCAAGGCCGCTTTGAGTCCACGCACCAGGGCAATATTGGTCAACTCGCCCGCCAACCCCACCGGCAACCAGTTGGAACCGCAGCGCATGGCGGAGATTGCCGATTTGGGGAAATGGGTATTGAGTGATGAGATCTACCACGGGCTGGTCTATGCAGGGCGCGCACGGTCGATGCTGGAATTCACCGATAAGTGTATTGTTTTCAATGGCTTTTCCAAGCTTTTTGCCATGACCGGATGGAGACTGGGCTATCTGATTGTTCCCAAGAACCTGGTGCGCCCCATGCAGAAAATGCTGCAAAATTTTTTCATTTCAGCCAATTCAGTGGCCCAGGCGGCGGCTTGTGTCGCCCTGACGGATGCCAGTGTCAAGGCAGACGTGGAGCATATGCGATCAACCTTCGATAAACGCCGCCGTTTCATGATTCGACGACTGCGGGAAATGGGCTTCGGCATCACCGTGGAGCCGACCGGGGCGTTCTATGTTTTTGCCAATGCGGCAAAATTCACCAACGATTCCTATGCCTTTGCCTTTGATGTTCTGGAAAAAGCCAAGGTCGGCATCACCCCCGGGATTGATTTCGGCAGCAACGGTGAGGGCTACGTTCGCTTCAGTTATGCCAATTCGCTGGAGAACATAGCCCAAGGGCTGGATCGCATTGAACAATACCTGGCTTCCATCAAACCTGGAAAACCATGAGCCGTGATCTGATCATCAAATCGGCGGATTATGTCGCTTCGGCCGTCACACCTGAGCAGTGCCCCGCCGAAGCCCTGCCGGAGGTGGCCTTTGCCGGGCGCTCCAATGTCGGTAAGTCTTCACTCATCAACTGCCTGGTCAGGCGCAAGAAACTGGTGCGCACCAGCCGCACTCCCGGAAGAACCCAGACCATCAATTTTTTCATCATAAACGCTGCCTTCTACTTTGTGGACCTGCCCGGATATGGATTTGCCCGGGTGCCGGAGAGTGTTCGTGCCCAGTGGGGTCCCATGGTGGAGAGCTACCTGGGAGGGCGCCGCTCCCTGCGCGGGGTTGTGCAAATCATGGATGCCAGGAGAGCACCCACGGCTGACGATCTGCAGTTATGGAACTGGCTGCGTGTTAAAGGTATCGCTGCCCTCGGGGTGTTGACCAAAAGCGACAAACTGCCCCGTGGAAAGCATAAGACGTGTGTCATGCGTGCCGCTCAGAGCCTGACGGTTGCCGGTGACGATCTTATCCTTTTTTCAGCGGTGAACCATCAGGGAAGAAACGAATTGCTCGAGCGCCTGGCTTCCTGGCTCCTCCCTCATGAATAATTGAGCTCGTCATTCTGCCCGAGAGTCTGTTGGCGACCTCCCTTTGCCTTGCGCAAGGGGGGGCAGAGGGTGTGATCGTGCCGTTGGCGGGATGGTTTCGGGGGCGAAAATTTTGTTTTGACATAGCACATAGTATGTAATATGGTTTCCGCCATGGCCACAAGACACAATGCAACCAAAGAGGCGCAAGCCAAACAGACCCGAAGCCGAATCCTCAAAGCGGCGGTCAGACTGTTCGCCCGCCAGGGATATCACAAGACCACCATCGCGGATTTGGCGCAGGCCATCCAGTTGACCTCGGGAGCCATCTTCCATCACTTCGCGTCCAAAGAAATGCTGCTCGAAACCGTGGTCGACTGGTTGGCGCGCGGCATGAAAGTCTATTCGGATTTCGCTGAACAGGTGGAAAGCGGGTCCAGCAAAGCCGTGCAACACATTCTGGTCATCATGTGCGACCATTTTAAACGCAACCCCGAAGCCACCATCTGTCTGGCGGCTCTGGCAACGGAATTCGCCGGCAGCAATCAGCCCATGGAAATGCGCCTGAAGCAGACCTATGAGGTTTTCGTCAATGCATTTGCCCGGCTGCTCGCGAACCATCCCAAAGTGCATAACCCACGAGCAGCCGCCATCGCTTTTGTGGGGGCGGTACAGGGGATTGCCGTTCAGGGTTTGTTGCGCGAGCAGGAAGAATCCATTGATGGGCTCGCTGACGGCCTACTCGAGTTGATGGCGGATTGGTAGAAGGCGTGTTGCATTACAGGAGTGAGTTGTTCCCCGTTGTCTGGTCTAAATTTCGGGGGATTTCATTTCAGCACGAAAACAGGAGGTGCCAATGGAAATCAAAAAGGTGTGTGTACTTGGAGCCGGCATCATGGGGGCGGGTATTGCCCAGGTTGCGGCGGAGGTTGGTTTTTCTGTGACCATGCGGGACATTGAAGAGCGTTTTGTCGAGAAGGGCCTGAACACCATCAGGAAGAATCTGGACCGGGCCGTTTCCAAGGGCAGGATGGAAGGCCCCGCGGTCGATGCCGTAATGGGCCGTATCCAGGGAACCGTCGACATGAAGGAGGCGGTGAGCGGCGCCGACCTGGTTGTCGAAGCCGTCATTGAAATCATGGACCTGAAGAAGGATGTCTTCAAGGAGCTGGATGGTTTGTGCGGATCCGATACCATCCTCGCTTCCAACACATCGGGCCTTTCCATCACGGAGATGGCGTCGGTCACCGGACGGCCGGATAAGGTGATCGGCATGCACTTCTTCAATCCGGTTCCGATCATGCAGCTGGTAGAACTCACCAGGGGCTTTCTGACCTCTGGCGTCACCTTTGCCGCCGCGAAGGTATTTACCGAGAAAATTGGCAAGACTCCCATCGAAGTGCTGGAAGCCCCGGGTTTTGCCGTCAACCGGATCCTTTGCCCGATGATCAATGAAGCCATCTTCGTCTATTCCGAAAAGATCGCTTCTGCGGAGGACATCGACCGGGCCATGGTCCTGGGTGCCAACCACCCGATCGGCCCGCTGGCTCTGGCGGATATGGTCGGCCTCGATACGCTGCTGCACGTGCTGGACGGGTTGCACAAGGAATTGGGTGAAGACAAATACCGTCCGGCGCCGCTTCTGCGAAAGATGGTGCGGGCGGGTTACCTGGGGCGTAAGAGCGGTAAAGGATTTTACGATTATACCCGGTAGATTCAAAGTATCGTCGCTGCAGGGGGAAGGAAGCGCAAAGCGGCAGGGGATAGCTGAGGGACAGGACATGCTGAAATGTGGGCAAAGCATTTTTTTGAAAGAATTGAAATCGTAGGAAAAGGGAGAAGACCATGCAGTACGATCTGACGGAGGAACAAATACTGTTGCAGAATATGGTGCGTCGGTTGGCCAAAGAAAAGGTGGCGCCGGGTGCGGGCAAGCGCGATGAAGACGCCGAATTCGATTGGGAAATGGTTGAATTGATGAGAGAAAACGGCCTCTACGGGATTGACTTCCCTGAGGCATACGGGGGATCCGGTGCAGGGTTGCTGGCGCTTGCCATCACTGTCGAAGAGCTGTCCAAGGTCGATGCCGCCTGTGGTCTTCTGGTGGCCGATCACGAACTGGGTTCCCTGCCCATTTTGCTCGCGGCCAATGAGGAGCAGAGAAAGCGATTCTTGCCGCAACTTGCCAGTGGGGAACATCTGGCCGCCTTTGCCTTGACCGAGCCGGCCGCCGGCTCCGATGTGGCCAGGTTGCGCTGTCGGGCCAAAAAGGACGGCGATTCCTATATCCTCAACGGGACCAAGAATTTTATCACCAATGGAGGGGTGGCGGACATCGTAACGGTCTATGCGGTCACTGACCCGGAAAAACCGACCCACAAGAATGCGGCAGTGTTCGTCGTGGAGAAAGGCACGCCGGGTTTTACCGTGGGCAAGAAAGAAAACAAAATGGGAATTCGCTGGTCGGATACCGTGGAGCTTGTTTTTGAAGACTGCCGGGTTCCGGCTGAAAACATGCTGGGCCAGGAAGGGGACGGCTTCCATGTGATGATGAAAACCCTCGATTTCTCGCGCCCCGGCGTTGCAGCTCAGGCCCTGGGCATCGCTGCCGGAGCCTTGGAATATGCGATCGCCTATGCCAAGGAGCGGGAGAGCTTCGGCAAAGCGATCATCGAACACCAGGGAATCGGCTTCAAGCTGGCGGACATGGCCATGCGCACAGAGGCGGCCCGGCAGCTGCTGTATAAAACCTGCGCCATGATGCAGCAACTTCCCAAGGATCTGAGTCGCATCAGTCCGGAGATCATTCGCATGAGCTCCATGTCCAAGTGTGTGTGTGGAGATGTGGCCATGTGGGTGACTACCGAGGCCGTGCAGGTGCTTGGGGGCTATGGCTATATTAAGGAATACCCGGTTGAGCGGATGATGCGCGATGCCAAGATCACTCAAATTTACGAAGGCACCAATGAAATCCAGCGCATGGTCATTGCCAAAACCTTATAAATGGACAGTTGCAGGGGACTTGCCTGTGCAACCCAGTCTACGGGAGAAACAGACGTGAGTAGAGACAACGATGTCGTCATGGTTGCGGCGGCGCGGACTGCCATTGGCAAATTTGGCGGGGCGCTCAAAGACGTCCGAGCATCGCAGCTGGCCGCCCATGTGATGAAAGAGGCGCTGCGGCGGGCCAACAACCTGGACGCAAATACCATCAGTGACATCATTGCCGGGGATTGTGTGCAGTGCTTCGATGAAGCCAACACGGCACGGACGGCAGCCCTGATGGCGAACATCCCCGACCATGTGCCGGCCTTTACGGTTCAGCGGCAATGTTCATCGTCCATGCAGGCGCTCAATTCAGGGGTTCAACAAATCCGCTGCGGAGATTCCGCCATCGTGCTTGTGGTCGGGGTTGAGTCCATGAGCTCTGCGCCGTATTATCTGGCCAACGCGCGCTGGGGGATGCGTTTGATGAATCACGAAATTACCGATGCGGTATGGGAGATGTTGCATTCGGGGAGCCGCCTGCTGGGGGACCCTATGATCATGGGAGTCACGGCGGAAAACCTCGCCGAAAAATACGGCATCTCCCGTGCCGACCAGGACCAGGTGGCGCTGGAAAGTCACAACAAAGCCGAAGCTGCGATCAACTCGGGGCGGTTCAAGGATGAGACAGTGCCCTTTGAAATCGCTGGAAAAAAGGGACAGAAGACGGTGTTCGAGCAGGATGAGCACCCCCGCTTCGGCTTGACCATGGATGATCTGGCAAAGCTCAAACCGGTCTTCAAGAAAGACGGCACCGTGACTGCGGGAAATTCTTCCGGATTGAATGATGCCGCCGCCGCCGCCGTTCTAATGACGCGCAGCAAAGCTCGGGAGCTCGGTCTGACTCCGCTGGCCCGCATTGTGACGCACGCCGTCGCAGGGGTGGAACCCCACCTCATGGGGTATGGGCCGGTGCCGGCCACGGAGAAAGCCTTGCAGAAGGCTGGGATGAAGCTCAAGGATATTGAGCTGATCGAGGTCAATGAAGCTTTCGCCGCTCAGTATCTTGCCTGTGAACGGGGTCTCGGTCTGGACCGGTCCATCACCAACGTCAACGGCAGTGGCATAGGCCTGGGCCATCCCGTGGGATGCACAGGGCTGCGCATTGTCGTTTCATTGGTTTTTGAAATGGCGCGACGCAATCTCGAGCTCGGTCTTGCAACGCTTTGTGTCGGAGGCGGCATGGGCATGACAACCATAGTGGCAAGAGATTAGTCGCAGAGGGGCAGTACTTCAATCTGGGAGGGAAAGGTTATGCCGGAAGAATTGATCGACAGGACTCCGTCAGCGTACAATTATCAGCTGATCATCAAACAACTCTTGAGGACGCCTCTGATCTACTCGCCACATCAGGAAATCGTCTATCGAGACCTCAAGCGCTACGATTATGTGACCTTGAATAAACGCATCGGGCAGCTGTCCAACGCGTTGCAGGCGCAGGGCGTGCGGCCGGGGGATACCATAGGTGTAATGGACTGGGACAGCCACAGGTATCTCGAGTGTTTTTTCGCCATTCCCATGATGGGCGCCATTCTGCATATGGTGAACATCAGGCTGTCACCCGAGCAGATTGCCTATACCATCAACCATGCAGAAGACGATGTTATTCTGGTCCATTCTGATTTTCTCTCTGTTCTGGAGGGGATCCGGGGTGAACTCAGGACGGTTAAGAAAATCATTGTCATGTCGGACACGCTGCCGGCCCCGGATACCAGCCTTGAAACCGTCGGCGAATATGAGACGCTGCTTGGCAACTCTCCAGCGGAATTTGAGTTTGCGGATTTCGACGAGAACACCAAAGCAACCACCTTCTATACGACAGGCACCACGGGCGCTCCCAAGGGGGTGTACTTCAGTCACCGTCAGCTGGTGCTGCACACGCTTGGAGTGTTGACCGCTCTGGGCAGCTTCAAGTCCCAGGCGTCATTTGATTCCACCGATGTCTACATGCCGCTGACCCCGATGTTTCACGTGCACGCCTGGGGATTGCCCTATGCCGCCACCCTGATAGGTGCCAAGCAGGTTTATCCCGGTCGCTATGAGCCCGAGACCATCCTCAAGCTGGTAGCTACGGAAAAGGTCACCTTTTCGCACTGTGTTCCGACCATTTTGCATATGCTGCTCAACAGTCCCTCGGCTCAAACGGTTGACCTTTCCAAGTGGACCCTTATCATTGGCGGCTCGGCGCTATCCAGGGCCTTGTGCAGGAGGGCTCTGGAAAAGGGCATCAATGTGTTTACCGGCTACGGCATGTCGGAAACCTGCCCAATTTTGACCTTGGGTAAATTGAAGCCGCACATGTTCGACTGGGAGCCGGACGTACAGATCACGGTGCGGTGCCGTACCGGAGCGCCTATTCCTCTGGTGGATCTACAGGTGGCAGATCCCCAGGGAAAGAGTCTGCCGCACGATGGGGTGAGCACCGGGGAAGTGGTGGTGCGATCTCCCTGGCTCACTCAGGGCTATTTCAAAGAACCGGAAAAATCGGAAGACCTTTGGGTGGACGGCTGGCTGCATACTTCCGACATCGGATATATCGACAGCGAAGGATATTTGCAGGTGACCGACCGCATTAAAGACGTGATCAAAACCGGGGGTGAATGGATTTCCTCGTTGGAGCTGGAAGACATCCTCACCCAGCATGAAGCGGTCAGCGAAGCGGCCGTCATTGCAGTGCCCGATGAAAAATGGGGAGAGCGCCCGCTGGCTCTGGTGGTTTTGAAGGAAGACTATCGCGGCAAAGTAACCGACGACGACATCAGGAAGTTTTTTATGGGTTACGTTGCAAAAGGGGTCATTTCCAAGTGGGGAGTTCCCGATAAGACCGTCTTCGTTGACAGCCTGGCCAAGACCAGCGTCGGCAAGCTCAATAAAAGGGCGATGCGCGAGCAGTATGTGGGGCGCAGCCACTAGGCTTTTGGCTCCTGCCCGGCTTCGTTCGCGTCAAAGATTCAGCATGGGGCAGTGGGACGCTGATTGGTGTCAATCCTGCCGGCTTAAACCCATGGGATTCACCGATCATCGATGAGATAGCCGTGTATTCTCACCCCGCAGCGGAGGGAGGAGCCGTCCCCGGCATTTTCAATTTTCAAGGCACTGCCTGAGCCTATCAGTATACCCGGGGAATACTGAAAGACCCTCATATCCGCAGTTGAGGTACGGAAATATTCGCGTCTCCTACTGTCAACCAGAGAGCTTCTCGAGGCACTCGTTGAACAGCTCTGCTGCGTTGTGTTCTGGTCCACGGCACCGGCCGTATTGGCTCATGGTGCGCTTCTCCAGCATGGAGACCGTCTGCTCCAGCAAGCAGAAGGCAAAAACCAGGTGGTGCTCCTGGAAGAATGCCTTGCTGCTGTTTTCCGCCAGATAGCCTCGATAGAAAGGTTTCGCATCCTCCCGCCTGGAATGCGTGAAGCTCCATGCCAGGTAGGTGTAGAACATATAGAAGCGCGGTCGGGGCTGAATGTGCCAGCCGACTATGGCGAAATTGTGGTCGGGGCATAGTACCAGATGTTCCGGGGTGAGTGCCGCATGGGATAGATTATTTCCTGTGATCGGCATATGGATGCAGAACTTGCTGCGCATTTTATTTCGGAAAGCCTCCAGTGCGGCTCCAGACCACAAAGGTCGCGTTCCAAGCTGCCTGACACAGGTTTCCAGCCGTTTTTCAGCCCACTGATAGGATTGCGCCATTTCTTTGTGGCGTGTAGATTTTTGCTGATCGTCCATTCTTTGCACTCTTTCCAGAGCAAAACGATTCAGCCCACCGGCCACATCCATCATTGATACTTTGGATTTTAAGGTTTCCTGGTAAAACGGAACCAGGACAAGTGAGCGAAAAAGCGCCTGGAGTCTCGCGGTTAGTTCGGTGACCCGTTCAATGGTGGCGGCGTCCTCGAATGGCCTATCGGCCAGCCTCTCTCCCTCCAGGTACGGGTACAGGTAGAATTCTTCGCTATCTTCCGATACGGGCTGTGGATAGTGAAAGCAGGGGTGCAGCAGTGCAAAGTTCTTGAGCAGTTGGACGGTTTGATCGCGGGGCGTTTGCTCTTTTGCCACCCATTTTTTCCCCTCCACATCGTGGATGATCCAGGCGCGGGATGGAGATGCAAGCATCCGCGGTTCACCGTCATAGACTACCCGGCAACGTCGGCAAAAGTTTTGCAAATTGCGGTTCACGGGGGTCTCCTCCTGCATTTAGTGCGTGTCACAAAATAACATTTACAGTTTATGCGGATTGTGGGCGTATAGCATAGTTCCACTCGCCATGGAATTCGTCACGGACGATGTTGACCTGGCGCAACTCCTTGTCCGAAACCTTAATTCCTTTGGGATACTTATTGGTATCGAGCTCGCACTTGACTGTCAGGCCTGTGCGGGTCTTCGTTGAAGCAATGAGGTTGACGATCACTTCATGACTCACAAGAGGTTTACCCCGCCAATTCTGACTGATGAAGGAAAAGAGTCGATGCTCGATCTTGTTCCACTTGCTGGTGCCCGGTGGGAAATGGCAAACCGATATGACAAGACCAGTTTCGTTGGCGAACTTCTGCAACTCGATCTTCCAGAGTCGAACTCTCGCCCCGTTGCTGCCGCCACCATCAGCGGTAATCAGAAGGCGAGCCGCCTTCGGATAAGCTTCCCGTCCCATGGTAATCCACCACTTGCGGATGCTTTCCACGGCAAACGTTGCAGTGTCATGGTCGGTTCCGACATTGACCCATCCGGTATTGCGGGTCTGGTCGTAAATCCCGTAGGGGGCCACTTTTCCAAGTTCGGGGATCTCAAAATCGTAGACGCGGACTTTTTCCGGGTTGCCCTTTGGTCGGAGCTCCCGTCCACCGTTCTTGAAGTCACCCACACGTTCCTTCTTCTTTGTGTCCACCGAAATAACAGGCTGGTTACAAGACTGAAACTCCTTGACCTTCCCGTGAATGTGCTCAAACTGGGCATTCCGGTCCGGATGCTTGCCTCCTTCAGCGGTCTTTCGGTTCGCCTGCAGACTATAGTCCATCGCGGGAAGGAGCTCGGCAACCATCCGGTGACTGGTCTTATGTCCCATTTTCTTCAATTCATCGGAAAGATTACGCACACTCTTAGCCGTCCATCGCAATGGCGATTCGGGATCTCCTCTTGTGACGGGTTCAATGAGTCCTTCCAAGTCACTTCGAAGTGTCTCGTCAACTTCGATGGTACGCTTTCGTCCTCCGCCTTTCTTGCGCACACGCACCGCAGAGGACTTCGCAGAAGCCTCCTTTGTCGTTTCATCAAGAAGCTCTTTGCACCCCATAGTGATCGTTGGCCGCGAGATCCCTGTCGCTTGAGACGTCACGGAGATGCCTCCACGGCCAAGAACCAGCGCCTCGGCAGCCACGTAGAGTCGCAGCTGCCTCTCGTTGAGCAGTGGAGCCAGAAATTCAAATCGTTTTTTGATCAGTTCTTTCTCCATGACAGCAGTATATCATGGCAAGAAAGAGTGTAAAGTTTATTTCGTGACAGGCACTTACTGCACTACCGATCGTAGCCAATGTTTCAGGATTATGCTAAGATTTTTTTAATTTCGCAGGACGCCAGGTGAGGATTGAGCGATGTTCTTTTTTATTGGCGGAGTTCAGCCCAAGACCGTTATTCTTGATGAAACTCCCGGACTTTGCCCCGTTTGTGGTTTGGCTCAGGCCCGCTTGAAAAGAACGGACCATTATATCAGCCTATTTTTCATACCCCTGATTCGTGTAAAGAGAGGAGACCCGGTTCTCATGTGCGAGCGCTGTGGCGCGGCTGTTTCCGCGGATCAATCGCGCGAGTCGCCCGGCGTGCTGCCCCACGCTGCTCGGTGTCGTGCATGCGGCGCTTCGCTCGACCCAGCATTTCGCTATTGCCCGCAATGCGGAAGCCGGATATAAGGGGTCTTAAATTTTTTTAGAAGAACCGCGCAGGTGATGAAAGATGAAAAGCAGAAGCAATGTGCTGAATTTCCCGACGATAGCTACGCCCAATCTTGAGGATGTTTTCGCACGATTTCTAAGGGACCAACAGAGGCGGTTGAAGCCCCGGACATATCGCCACTATGAAGAAGTGATCGATCTACTTCGACATTGCTTGAATGGCTATGGGTACCATGAACTGGATAATTCTTCGGACGTGGCCCTATATGAGAAACTGTATTTCCACAAGAACTTGGAATTTTGTGTCATCTTTGGCCCGGACAAGATTTTACCGTCACTTTCCAATTTTTTGAATTACTTTATGATTCGTAAGGTTATGGCGTCCGAAGCGCTGCTGCAGGCGGCCGGCACCGTCACCAAAAAATTTATAAAATGGCTGGAGGAATCTCACCTCATCGACAGAGAACAGGCCGTCAAAGGCACCCGGATCGCCGCCGAAGCCGCGCGGGAACTGCCTGCGGCGGAGCGGCTGGCGCGACTCCTGTATGATTACGCGCAGAACCACGCGCCGCGCTATTGGACCTCGGAACTGGATGATTATTTCACCGTGGAAGAGATCCAGCCGGGAGTATTGATCCTTTCGGGAACTGCCACTACGGAGATGGTCGAAGTAAAAGTCCCCAAGGATATCACCGATCACTGCAGAGTGGGCTGGCAGCTCAATTTTCTGCTGGGTAAAACGCGCAACGGCTGGTGCATCATCGAGACCGGAAACGTTTATCCCAATTAGCTCCTGCCCGCAACCGGCCGACGGGCAGGGAGCGCGTGTTTCCCAAGGCCTTCAACGGTATCGAACAAAAATCGTCACGGTCCTCATTGGGTGCCGGATGTTTCTTGCAGTTTTGCCAGGCGTTCCCTGGCAATGCGCGTGTAGGTCTCCATTACATGTCGCGGGGGTTCGCGGCGCATATCCTCAGGTTTTTCCACGAGCTTTATTGCGGTGTCCGGACAAGTGGGTACACAGAGGCCACACCCGATGCATCTTTCCCGGCTGATTACGGCGCTGCCCTGCTGCATCGAAATGGCATCCATTTGGCAACGTTCCAGGCAGGTTTCACAGCCCGCACAGCGTTCCGCATTGACCACGGCGAAGAAGTTGCTTGCAACGAATTCGGCCGGTCTGGGCAATCTCTTGAGATTCTTCAGTATCTGACAGCAGCAGCCGCAACAGGTGCAGATATTCACGGCTTTCTGGGCATTGGATGGTTGCAGCACCAAGCCCGCCTGCTCAGCGCGCTGCAGAATGCGCAGGGCTTCGTCGTGATCGATGGGGCGGCCCAATTGGTTTTCTTCATAGTAAGCGGCACCCGCCCCAAACACCAGACAGCTCTCCAGGGGCTTGTCGCAGCCGTTTCCGGCCATCTGATGCTCTTTGCGGCAGATACAGGGGGCGACCACGATTTTGTCCTGGTCCCTGATGATTTGCCGCGCCGCTTCATAGGGCATGACTGTCTGCTCGACGGCTATGGCGGCGGGAATAGGAATGGTGCGCAGTTGCGGAGTGCGCACATGATAGGCTTGATCAAAGAAATGGGGGATGTATTCATTCATATCCCTGATCAGTTCTGCATCGAGGTCATTCACATGGTATTCCCAGATGCCGATCACGAACTGAGCGGCCATATACCTGGTTTCAGAGCCCTTGCGAAGCCTGAAAATGAGTCCCTTGCGGGCCATTTCCTCGAGTAGCCCGGCGACGTGCTCGGCCGTTTTGGCCGTCCGGGATGCGATGTCCTCAGGGGCTTCCGGCTTCATGGACAGGAAAACGGCCAGAGCGGCTTCCTGCGGTGTGAACAGACGACGCAAAATGCGCATTTCCACTCCCGAAGCAGTGCGCGGAAAACCGGCCGGTAGACGATTCAAATGATCTGCAAGCTTCTCATAGACATCCTTGTATTCCATATGGTGACCTCTTTCCTTTGATGGTTGCAGCCGAGTAACGACCCATTCTGCCTGTTTTCCAGTTTTTTTTCGATTTCCTGAGGCAGTTCTGCCTGTGCCTTTGCATCTCGCAGGTTAGCAACATCCCGGGAAAACATAAAGTCCATTGCATTGAAATGGTTGAGGCGATCTGATAGAAGAAGGACATTTGCTGGATCGACAGGGTTGGGAGCGTATTGCTTTGGGAGCATATCGATGGCTGAAAGGTACGAGATTAATCGACTGCGTGAGTGGATTACGCTGGGAGATCGGGATGCTCTATTGCAGATTTTTACTGACCTTCATCCGGCTGATTCGGCGGAGCTCCTGGCGGGTCTCAGCCCCCAAGAGGTAGCCAAATTTATAGAACTGGTCGGAGTTGCTGACGCGTTGACCGTGTTCGAATTTGTGCCCTTCGAAATCCAAAAGGAGACCCTGCTGCAGCTGCCTCGATCGACCGTGGCGGAGCTCATCAGTTTGATGAGCCCGGACGATCGTGCTGATCTGGTCGAAGAGCTTGATGAGAAGACCCAGGAAAAGCTCCTGGCGCTCATTATCAAAGCCGAGAGGCAGAATATCCTCAAGCTCATTACCTATCCGGAGGACAGTGCCGGCGCGTACATGACGACCGACTATGCATTGCTCCGGCCGGATGCCACCATACGGGCCGCGTTGGATCAGCTCCGTTTTCAGGCGACGACGAAGGAGACCATCTACTATGTTTATGTAGTGGATCAGGCCCGTCGGTTGATCGGTTTTGTGTCACTGCGGGATCTGATCATGGCCCGCCCCGACATCCAGGTGAGAGACATCATGAATCGCAACGTGATTTCCGTACGTTTCGATGAGGATATCGAGGATGTGGCCAAAGAGATGTCTCACTACGATTTTCTCGCCATGCCCGTGGTGGACGCCGATGACCGCCTGATCGGTATCATCACCTACGATGATGTCTTTGACATCATGAACGAGGAAGCGACCGAAGACATGTATCTGCTGGCAAACCTGGACACCGATGAAAAGGTTTTTTCCCCTTTGCCCCGTTCGGTTAAACTGCGTGTTCCCTGGTTACTGGTCAACTTATGCACCGCTCTGGTGGCTTCCTACACGGTCAGCCTTTTTTCCGAAACCATCAGCAGCTTCGTAGTATTGGCGTCCTTGATGCCCATTGTGGCGGGTATCGGCGGTAACGCGGGGACGCAGTCATTGACGGTGGTGGTGAGGGCCTTGGCACTGGGAGAGATCAAAGTTGAGGGGAACTGGCCGGTGTTGTTGAAACAGGTTGGAGTAGGGTTGTTCAGTGGGCTTATTTGTGGACTGGTGCTGGCGGCTATCGCCTATTACTGGCATAAAAATCTGTGGCTTTCGGTGATCTTGTGGATGGCCATGACGTCAAATCTCATCATTGCCGGACTGGTTGGGTCCATGGTGCCGATAGCTCTGCGCAAACTCAAGTTGGATCCGGCGCTGGGATCGAGCATTTTTGTCACCATGGCCACGGATACCGGTGGATTTTTCATATTCTTGGGTCTCTCAACCCTGCTTCTGCATCATCTTGTGGGAGGTTAAGCAACCCGTTTGTTGTGCTTCGTCCGAAATATTTCTGCGCAGTTCGTCAACGGAAGGCGCGACATCATGCATGATCTTTTCTACAGGAATTTCAAGGAGACCATTTGATCGCCGTTAATCAAACACGTGTAACGAAACAGATTCACCTGGGCAATGTCCCCATCGGCGGAGGAGCGCCGGTGGTGGTGCAGTCCATGACCAACACCGATACCCGGGATTGGCAGGCCACAGTAGCGCAGATCATTCGCCTGCAGGAGGTGGGGTGTGAAATGGTGCGGGTTGCAGTGTTGGACCAGCAGGCCGTCCAGCAGCTCTCCAGAATCAAACAGGCCATTGACATTCCGCTCATTGCCGACATCCATTTCGATCATCGTCTGGCACTGGGAGCTCTAGCAGCCGGGGTGGATGGCCTGCGGTTAAACCCGGGCAATATCGGCGGTGGACAAAGTGTGGCCAAGGTGGTTAAGAGCGCCCTGGAAAGGCAGGTACCCATTCGCATCGGCGTCAACAGCGGTTCGGTGGAAAAAGAATTACTGTCCAGATACGGTCGCCCGAGTCCTGAGGCTATGGTGGAAAGTGCACTGCGACACATCAGGATGTTGGAGGATGAAGGATTTGACCTGATCAAGGTTTCGCTCAAGTCATCCGACGTGTTGGACACTATTCGGGCCTATCAATTGCTGGCCGATCGAGTCGACTATCCGCTGCACCTGGGCGTTACGGAAGCCGGAACTCTGGTTGACGGTGCCATCAAGTCGTCCCTCGGCATCGGCGTGCTGCTCTATCAAGGCATCGGGGACACCATTCGAGTCTCCTTAACGCGCCCTCCGGAAGATGAAATTCCTGTAGCTTACAGTATCCTCAGAGCTTTGAAGTTGCGCCGGAGAGGAGTAGAATTGATCAGCTGTCCCACCTGCGGAAGGACTGAATTGGATTTGATTCCGCTGGTCGAGAAGGCGGAGCGGTTACTCAGAAAGGTGCGCAGCCCGTTGAAAGTGGCCATTATGGGATGTGTGGTGAACGGACCGGGTGAGGCGCGCGAGGCCGATGTCGGTATTGCTGGAGGGCGCGGCAAAGGGATTTTGTTTAAAAAAGGGGTACGCACGCAAACCGTAGCGGAGGAAGAGCTGCTTCAAAGGCTGCTGATGGAAGTCCAGGAGATCACTGGAGAGGTGATTATAGATTAAGCCGGAAGAAGTTGATTCGGGCATCCGCACGAAGATTTGCGGCAGCATCCTATGCCATCAAGAAGTTGATTCCTTATTGCGGAAATAGATTCAGTGCGATTCTTCGAGATCATCGATCAAATACTCAGCTATTATCCCAAAGCCGATATATCCTTTATCGAAAAGGCATATGTTTTTGCCGCCAAATTTCACAAAGGGCAAGTCCGGCTCAAGGGTGAACCCTATTTAAACCACCCGCTGGAGGTAGCGAGCATTCTCGCAGGGATGCGCCTGGATGAGGCCAGCATTGCGGCTGGACTGTTGCACGATTGCCTGGAAGAAAAGCTCCTCACTGCGCGTGATTTGGAGGAAGGCTTCGGCCCATCAACGGCTCGAATCGTTGAGGGAGTGACCAAGCTGGGTCAGCTCGACTTCAGCCAGCGGGAAGAGCGGCAAGCGGAATACATGCGCAAAATGGTCCTCACCATGTCGGAGGACATCCGCGTTGTGCTGGTCAAGTTGGCCGATCGACTTCAGGAAATGCGCGGCTTCAGGCGACACCCCTCGATGATGCAGGAGGTGCTGGCTGAAGAGACCCTGCACATCTATGCCCCGCTCGCCGCGCGACTGGGCATCGACTGGATGAAGCAGGAACTGGAAGACCTGAGCTTCCAATGCCTTTATCCGGACGCCTACCGGGAGATCTTTCAGGGCCTTGCCAAGACCGAAGAGGACCGTAAGCGCTATGTGGAAGAAGTCAAGCAGATCATCCTGGCGAAGCTTCGCGAAAATAACTTGACGGGACGTATCAGTGGTCGATCCAAGCACTTATACAGCATTTACCAAAAAATGATGCGGCAAAATCTGGATCTGCAGAAAGTCTATGATGTCATCGCTTTCCGCATCATCGTTGACTCGATTAAGTCCTGCTATGAGACTCTCGGTATCGTGCATTCGGTTTGGGAGCCGGTCGAGGGGCGTTACAAGGACTACATTGTTAAGCCTAAAGCCAACATGTATCAATCGCTGCACACAACGGTCATCGGTCCCTATGGAGAGCGGATGGAGGTCCAGATTCGAACCGAGGAAATGGACATGGTGGCCAACGAAGGCATTGCCGCTCACTGGCTTTACAAGGAGGGGAAACCGACTGCAGGTCAGACGGAGGAAGAGACCCGCCGATTTTCATGGCTGCGTGAGCTGCTCGAATGGAACCGGGAATGGCGCGACCCTAAAGGGATCTTTGAAGCCGTCAAGGTCAACCTGTATCCGGACGAGGTCTATGTATTCACTCCGCAGGGGGAAGTGAAGGCCCTCCCCAAAGGGTCAACGCCCGTCGACTTCGCCTATGAAGTGCACAGCGAAGTGGGCCATCGCTGTGTCGGGGCAAGAGTCAACGGCAAACTGGTGCCTTTGCGCTATGAGCTGCAAAATGGCGACACCATTGAAATTTTGACTGCGGCCAATCATCATCCCAGTAAAGATTGGTTGAAGTTCATCAAGTCGACCAAGGCGCGCAACCGTATTCGCCATTGGATTAAAGCCCAGGAACGGGAGAACAGCATCGCCGTTGGAAGGGAGCTTTGTGAGAAGGAATTCCGTAAGAGGGGACTGAGCTTTAACAATTACATCAATTCCCTGGAACTGCAGGAAGTGGCCAAGAGTTTTTCCCTGCGTAGCATAGACGATCTACTGGCGAGCGTCGGGTACTACAAAGTTTCCGCGGCTCAGGTTTTCGGCAAAATGCCCGTTGCCCTCGTCGAAGAACAGCCAGCCAAAGAAGAGACGATCCCCATCGAAAAACGCAAGCCGAGCAGAAGCGATGAGGGGGTCCGCGTTCGCGGAGTGGATGACGTGCTCATGCGCATGGCTAAATGCTGCAATCCAATTCCCGGGGAGCCCATTGTGGGATTCATCACGCGCGGAAGGGGAATTACCGTTCACAGAGAATCGTGCAAGAACATTGAAGACATCGAACCGGAACGAAAAATAGAGGTGCAGTGGGATTCCGGGGAGGACAATGTGTATCCGGTGGATATCAAGGTGGCATATTTAAATAATAAAGGCATGCTGGCGGCTTTGAGCGGAGTCCTGGGGCAGCTTGACGCCAGTGTTGTGGATGTCCATGTGGAATCCGAGAGCGCCGGATCCAGTGTATGCCGCATGAAAATCGAAGTGCGAGATACCGGGCACCTGCACAGGGTACTGTCAGCCCTGCGGGCGGAAAAAGGGGTGTATTCCGTACAGCGCGGTGCCGATTGAGCACGGCTCCCACTCTCAACCTTCCAGAGGGACGCAGCGCCGACGGGCGGCCTTCAATGAGAATCGCCATAGTCAGGTTAAATATAGCTGTAGATGGCTGTTTTCTCCGGGGCACGCAAGAGTCTGCTGATTTGCTCCTCAATGCGCTTTCGGTCTGAATTGCTTTCCCAGTTTTTCCATTCATCCAAACTGCTCCACGTGCTGATGACCAGGAACTTGTTGGGATCTTCCAGAGCCCGAAGGGTCTCCCCCGATATGTAGCCTTTCACCTGCATTGCCTTGGCTCGCAATTGCAGAAGCAATTGATGGAGCTGCAACTCATGACCCGGTTCAATCTCTCTTTCTATCAGTACGCGAACAGCCATGATCCACCTCCGTGTCTGTTGTCTGGGTCAAATGTCAGAAAGTGCTGTTATTTTAGAAAAATGTAGCACGCCGCTGGCTCTGCGTCAACGAAAATACCCTGTACCCAGGGGCCGGCGTGGTACGACGCGCACCGCCCGGCATTTCAATCACGCCACGGCAAGTGCCAGTGCCGGTCGAATGGGTGCTTCAGGTTACCGCCAAACCCGCCCAAAAGCCCACAACCTGATTGACAGTTTCCCGCAAAGATCTTACGTTCAAACCAGCTCAAAATTAAATAGCCGTTAAGGGTTGCATACAAGCGAGCGTCCTGCAAAACTCAAACAATCGGTTGCCCGGTCGAAATGCAGCCGGCCACGGCGGCAAGAGTTCAGAAAGGCCCGAGAAGCTTGGATTCCGGCAATGGCCGGCAGGACGCGGAAGGACTTTGACAAAGGACCAGATGAGAAGGGGGTTTATTTGGCTAAGAATCTCACGTGCAAGATCCTGCAAGCCCATTTGGTGGAAGGTGAACTGGTGGCTGGTCAGGAGATCGGTATAAAGATAGATCATACACTGTTGCAGGATGCGACGGGAACCATGGCGATGCTCGAATTTGAAACGCTTGGCCTGGATTCAGTTAAGGTTGAGCTTGCAGCACAGTATGTTGACCACAATATCCTCCAGACCGATTTCAAGAATGCGGATGATCACAAGTACCTGCAAACGGCGGCTGCGCGTTACGGCATTTATTTCAGCCCGGCAGGCAATGGTGTGTCTCACCAGGTACATATGGAGCGCTTCGGAGTGCCCGGCAAAATCATTCTTGGCGCCGACAGCCACACGCCGGGTGCGGCAGGTATTTCGATGTTGGGTATCGGGGCGGGAGGCCTCGATATTGCCATGGCCATGGCAGGGCATCCCTATTACATGCCATGCCCCAAAGTGCTGGGTGTTCGGCTCACGGGCGAGCTTCCCGACTGGGTCAGCGCGAAGGACGTCATCCTGGAAATGCTGCGTCGCTACGATGTCAAAGGATGCGTTGGGAAAGTGGTGGAATATTACGGGCCGGGTGTCAGGAGCCTCTCCGCTACGGATCGTGAGACCATCGGCAATATGGGCACCGAGTTGGGGGCCACCAGCTCTATTTTCCCTTCCGACGACAACACCAGGGCCTACTTGAAAGCTCAAGGGCGCGCCGCTTCGTGGATCCCTCTGGCGGCCGACGAGGGTGCGCAATACGACGAGTACACTGAAATTGACCTGTCGACCCTGCAGCCTCTCATTGCGTGCCCTTCATCGCCGGGAAATGTGGTTCCGGTGAGAGAAGTTGCCGGCATTAAGGCGCACCAGGTGATCGTCGGCAGCAGTGTGAATTCTTCTTTCCGAGATCTCATGGTGGTGGCCAAGATTGTTGAAGGGCGTCACCGTCATCCGGAAACCAGTCTGCACGTCAATCCCGGCAGTCGCCAGGTACTGGAAAACGTTGCCGCGCAGGGAGGCCTTATGGCACTGCTGATGGCCGGAGCGCGCATCCACGAGCCGGGGTGCCTGGGGTGCATTGGTATGGGGCAGGCCCCCGGTACGGGTGAAGTCAGCTTACGCACCATGCCGCGTAATTTTCCCGGCCGTTCGGGAACCAAGGGCGACCAGGTCTATCTGTGTTCTCCCGAGACCGTAGCTGCGGCCGCTCTGAAAGGGGTTATCACGGATCCTCGGGATCTGGGCAAGGAAATGCCCTACCCCCGCATCAAAGATCCGGAACAATACCTGATCGATGAGGGTTCCTTCATTGCGCCCTCGCCGCAATCGCGGACAACCGAGGTGATTCGTGGTCCCAATATAAAACCTCTCCCGGATATGGACGAACTTCCCGCTACTCTGGAAGCCGAGGTGGTTCTGAAGGTCAAAGACAACATTTCAACGGATGAGATCATGCCCGCGGGCAACAAGATCCTTCCGTTACGTTCCAATATAGAGGCCATCAGTGAATTTGTTTTCTCCCCTATCGACCCCAATTTTCACAGAGAATGTAAGGAAAGGGGGACGGTTGCCGTTATCGGGGGAGAAAACTATGGCCAGGGATCGAGTCGGGAACATGCTTCCCTGGCTCCTCGGTACCTGGGTGTGAGGGTCAAGATTGCTAAGAGTTTTGCCCGGATACACAAGGCAAACCTGTGCAATTTCGGAATTCTTCCGTTGGTTTTTGAAAATCAGGGAGACTACGACGCCATCCAGAAAGGCTCGAAGCTCGTTCTGCGGGATGTGAAGAAGCGCATCGCGGAGGGTGCCGTCGAAATTCCAGTGGAAGTGGACGGACGGGCAATCACAACACGACTGGAAGTGTCCGATCGCCAGCGCCAGCACCTGCTGGCCGGCGGAGCCTTGAATTATGTGAGGCGTACCTGTTGATGGCTTTGTGTCGAATGGTCCGCATTTCCCAGAGAAGCGCGGGATGATTCACCCGAACGGCCCCGGACCTCTTGCCCAAAGGTGTTCGAGAAAGCGCTCCGTTTGTTCGAGTATCGGCTGTCTTGTTGTTGTTTGGTGGTGATCGTGATGCCGTGGTTATGTGACAATTCAGGGTATATCACGAGAATAGACTGGAGGACGGAAAATGGCGGAAGAGGTGCGCATTAAGAATACCGGACTGCGCGGAGTGGCTGTCGCGGACACCAAGATCAGCTTCATTGACGGTGAAAAGGGCATTCTATTATACCGCGGATTTCGCATTGAGGATTTGGCTCAAAAGTCATCTTTTGTCGAAACGGCGTATTTGCTGCTCAATGGTTCGCTGCCCGATGAGAAGCAGCTTGCGGAGTTCAGCGCAGAGCTCGTGAAAGCGAGGCGGTTGCCTGATTTTATTAACGAGAGCTACAAGCGTTGGCCCGCGCAAGCGGATCCCATGGATGTGCTGCAGGCTTCCGTTCCCCTGTTGGCTATGGCGGATGAAGAGCTCGAGGATGAATCCAGGGAGGCTAACGTTCGCAAAGCGATTCGCCTCATCGCGCGCATACCCGCTCTGGTGGCTGCCTGGCACCGTATCAGAAACGGCCTGGAGCCTGTGGCGCCCGATGACAAACTTTCGCATGCAGAAAATTTCCTCTGGCAGTTGCTCGGTCACAAGCCCGCTCCGGAATTCGCTCGGGAGCTGGATATATGCCTGCTGCTGCATGCCGACCATACCTTCAACGCTTCCACCTTTGCCTGTCGTGAAGTGGTTTCCACCAGGGCGCATATGTATGCCGGTGTTGCTGCGGGCGTGGGTGCCCTGTCGGGAAGTTTGCACGGCGGCGCCAATGCGCGAGTGGTGAAGATGATCCAGGACATTGCCGGAGAGCGGGATTTGGCGGGCTGGATCAGGAATCGTATCGACCAGGGTGAACGAATCATGGGTATGGGGCATGCTGTTTACAAGACCACTGATCCGAGAGCCGTCATATTGAAGCAAACCTCTGAGAAGCTTGGGAAGAAAGCCGGCAACGAAAGTTGGTTCAAACTTTTGACCCAAATCGAGGCATTGGCCGTAAAGGAGTTCGAAGCCAGAGGCAAGCCCACCATTAAGCCGAACGTGGACTTCTACAGCGGTTCAGTGTATCACATGCTGAACATCCCCAACGATTTGATGACGCCCATGTTTGCCATAGCGAGAATCACCGGCTGGTGCTCCCATATTATCGAAGAAAAATTCGCCGAAGCTCAGGGCAAGCCAGCCTTGTACCGCCCCAAGGCGGAGTATGTGGGCGACTATTGCGGTCCCGTTGGCTGCGAGTATCGACCACCGGAAGCCAGAAAATAACGACGGAAGGATACGCGCCGATGGCTTTCAAATTTGACGTTGTCATTGTGGGGTCCGGTTTGGCCGGGCTGAGAGCGGCTATTGAAATGGCCGACCAGGGGAAAGTGGCCCTGATCAGCAAGGTATACCCGACCAGGTCGCATTCCGGCGCTGCTCAGGGGGGCGTTGCTGCAGCCTTGGGAAATGAAGAGGAAGATTCCTGGGAATGGCATATGTACGACACCGTTAAGGGTGGTGACTACCTGACCGATCAAGACGTTGCAGAAATCCTTGCCCAGGATGCTCCACGCGCCGTTTACGAATTGGAGCACATGGGGGTGCCTTTCAATCGAACGGCCCGGGGCAAGATAGCTCAGCGTGCCTTCGGCGGCCATACCAGCCACTTTGGAAAACATTCGGTCAAGCGGGCCTGTTATGCTTCCGACCATACGGGCCGCGTGATTCTCGACACTTTGTATGCACAGGCGGTGCAGCAGGGGGTGAAGGTTTTCCCCGAGTTTCAAATGTTGGACCTGGTACTCGAGAACAAGAAACTGGCAGGGCTCGTCGCTTATGAACTGGCAACCGGTGCGGTCCACTTTTTCCAAAGCCGGGTGGTGCTGCTGGCCACCGGCGGATTTGGCAAAATCTTCAAGACCACCTCCAACTGTTTTGCCAATACCGGCGACGGGGTTTATTTCGCGTACCGTCGGGGAGTGCCCCTCGAGGACATGGAATTTGTTCAGTTTCATCCCACCGGCATCTATGGTTTGGGAGTGCTGATCAGCGAAGCGGCTCGAGGAGAAGGAGGGATACTAAAAAATTCCACGGGGGAGCGGTTCATGGCAAAGTACGCTCCCACCATCAAGGATTTGGCCCCAAGAGATATGGTCGCCCGGGCGATCCTCGAGGAAATCAAACAGGGTCGTGGAATAAACGGCAAAGATTATGTGCATCTGGACCTGACCCATCTCGGGGCGGACGTCTTGGCGGATAAACTCAATGAGATCACCTCATTTGCCAAAATTTATCTGGGGGTTGATGCGGCAAAGCAGCCCATCCCGGTGCACCCAACCTGCCATTATATGATGGGAGGCATTCCGGTCAATGTCGATGGTCAGGTGCTGGATAAAAACCACCAAGTGATCCCGGGCTTGTTTGCCGCCGGCGAATGTTCCTGTTTGTCGGTGCACGGGGCCAATCGGCTGGGGTGCAATTCACTGCTCGATCTGGTCATTTTTGGGCGTCGTTCGGGAATGCAGATTAAGCGGGATATGGCAGAGTTGCCCTGGAATGATCCCGGCGCCGGACCGGGCAAGGCAATGGAAGCAAAGATTCAGGAGCTGAAAGACAGGAGGAAGGGTGAAAAAGCGGGAGAGCTCAGGCAGGAGTTGCAGACGACCATGATGAGGCACTGTGCCTCCTTCCGGAATGCGGAGGAGCTTTCGCAGGCTCTGAGCACCATTGAATCGTTGCAGGAACGCTACCGGCAAGTGACCATCGACAACAAGAGTCCCAGGTTCAATTCGGATCTGTTGGAGGCACTCGAACTGGAATGCCTGTTGAGCTTGTCCGAAGCCGTCGTGGTTTCGGCGAAGGCCAGAGAGGAGAGTCGCGGAGCGCATTACCGGGAGGATTTTCCCGACCGTGACGATGACAACTTCCTGCAGCACACGCTTGTCCAGATGACGCAACAAGGACCTCGCGTGTTCTACAAACCGGTGACCATCACGCGATTCGAACCTAAACCGAGGACTTATTGATATGGAGCTGCATTTTAAGATTTATCGATATGATCCACAGGTCGATAAGGGCCCGTATTGGAAACATTATAAAGTGGCGGCGGAACCGGAAGAGCGCATCCTGGACTGCTTGAATCGGATCAAATGGGAACAGGACGGAACTCTCGCTTACAGGCTGTCGTGCGGTCACGGAGTGTGTGGTTCGGATGGCATGAGGATCAATGGAACTTGCGGGCTGGCCTGCCAGAAACTGGTGCAGGACTATCAATGCCCGGAGATCGTGTTGGAGCCCCTGCCGGTATTCAAAGTGCGCAAGGATTTGATTGTGGATATGGATTCCTTTCTGGAAGGTATCCATGCGGTCAAGCCGTACTTGATCTCTTCACACCGTGGGGATAAAGAGATTCCTCAGACTGTGGAAGAGAGGAAAAAGGTCGATGCTGTCATTCGGTGTATCATGTGCGCCTGCTGTACCGCTTCCTGTCCAGTGATGCACTACAACAACAAATATATTGGACCTGCCGCCCTGGTTTGGGCATATCGCTACATTTTCGATTCACGTGACGAACACGTTGCGGAACGGTTGCGGCAGGTGGATGACCCCAACGGGGCGCACGCCTGTGTCAATCATTTTGAGTGCACCCGGGTCTGCCCAAAAGGGATTCCCGTCACCAAATCCATCAACCTCACGAAAAAGCTCATCCGGGACACCTTCCACAAAGACTAGGCTTCGACCCATGAAAATGCGACAGGAGCAGGATTCCTTTGGACTCGTGTCGGTGCCTGAAAGCGCCTACTATGGGGCGCAGACCCAGCGGGCGGCGGAAAATTTTCCGGTCAGCGGACTCCGGTTTCCTTCTCCCTTTATCATGGCTCTGGGCCTGATCAAAAAGTGTGCGGCGAAGGCCAACCTGCAGCTTGAGCTGCTTGACCGCATGCGGGCTGAGGCCATCTGCCAGGCTGCTCAGGAGGTTGTGGAGGGGAAATTGGACGATCAATTTATAGTGGATGTCTTCCAAACCGGATCGGGCACTTCCACCAACATGAATGCCAATGAAGTCATTGCAGGCCGCGCCAATGAAATTGTGACGGGCAGGAGAGGCGGCCGCTCGCCGGTTCACCCCAACGATCATGTCAATCTGGGACAGTCGAGCAATGATGTCATTCCCTCGGCCATTCACATCGCTGCACTGTTGGAAACGCAGGATCGGCTGATCCCGGCGCTGAACAGGCTGAGACAGGATCTACATGAAAAATCCTTGGAATTCTCGGATATTATCAAAATCGGGAGAACCCATCTGCAGGATGCCGTACCGATTACCCTGGGTCAGGAGTTCAGCGGCTATTGCCGCCAGGTGACCTTGGCGACGGACCGCTTGCAGTCAACCAAACAAAGGCTTGCCGAATTGGCTCTGGGCGGCACCGCGGTCGGCACCGGTCTGAATGCCCATCCGCAATTTGCTGCCACGACCATTGATCTCATCAATGCGGAAACTCGCTGTTCTTTTCGTGAGGCGGTAAACCACTTTGAAGCGCAGGCGGCCCAGGACGCATCGGTTGAAATCAGTGGCGCCCTAAAAACTGCCGCTGTGAGCCTGAGCAAGATTGCCAACGATATTCGTTGGCTGGCATCGGGTCCTCGATGCGGGCTTGGTGAGATCAATCTGCCATCGCTGCAGCCCGGTTCCTCCATCATGCCGGGCAAAGTCAATCCCGTGATCCCTGAGGCCGCCATGCAGGTAGCTGCACAGATCATCGGCAATGATGCGGTCATTACCCTGGCGGGGCAGGGGGGTTACTTCGAACTGAATCTAATGCTCCCGGTGATTGCTCACAATCTCTTGCAATCCATCCGTTTGCTGACCTCGGCTGCCGCGCTCCTGTCGGGAAAATGCATAACGGGCATTACCGCCAACCGGGAGAAGTGTGCCGCCAATGTGGAACAGAGCTTGGCCCTGGCTACTTTTCTTGTGCCCATAATAGGATACGACAAGGCGGCCGAGGTCGCCAAGGAAGCTCACGCCAAAAATAAGACGATCAGACAGGTTGTCCTGGAACAACACTTTATGTCTGAACAGGAATTTGATAAGTTAATCACCGAACTTCATTCCTCCTGATTGAGCAGGTGCTGAGTCTTGGTGCATTCCGCACGGGCGCTGAGCCGGCTTCAGCAACCTGGATCCAGGTTGCTGCTCAGGAGGCGGCCCGAGCATGTCTGCTCAACGTCATGCCGGTCAACGTCGGAACCGCTAAGCCGGCTCATTCCCGGATTCCCGGCGCCGGGGCGGTACTGCCCCGAAAGGACGTAACGACCACATCTGCAGATAAACTCCCGGAGCTTTAATTCGGAGGGAATAGACTGTTGAACACCTCATCGGTTTTGAATCGCTCTACCCTGTCCAGGCTGAAGCTCTTCTGGGCTCTTTCCCGCATGACTCACGGTTTTCTCGATATGGCGACCCCGGCGGCGGCGGCATTGCTGTGCCTGGGCGGCATACCCTCTGCCCGGGTGATTTTTCTGGGTTTTGTCACGGCTTTCGCCGGCTACACTGCGGTCTATGCACTCAATGATGTGGTGGATTACCGGGTTGACAAGGAAAAAATCAAGTCGGGCAAACTGCGTCATGCCGCCGGTGATCTGGACGCAGTCTACGTGCGCCATCCCATGGCGCAGGGACTGCTCAGTTACAGGGAAGGCATTGCGTGGTCGCTGAGTTGGGCGCTTATCGCCTTGGCGGGAGCTTATGCACTCAATCCGCTATGCGCACTCATCTTTGTCCTGGGGTCCTTATTGGAAATCATCTATTGCCTGCTGCTTAAGATCACTCACCTGCGCACTTATGTCAGTGGCGCGGTGAAAACCTCAGGGGCCATGGCTGCTGTCTTTGCTGTGGACCCCGATCCGTCCTGGGTTTTTTTGCTGTTTCTGTTTCTATGGCTGTTCTCCTGGGAAATCGGTGGGCAAAACATACCCAACGATTGGACCGACCTGGAAGAAGATATGGAGTTGCGGGCCAAAACCATTCCTGTGCGCTTCGGCAGCGACAAATCGTTGCAGATCATCCTGATCAGTTTGACCGTTGCTGTGGTGCTGAGCCTGGCCCTCTATTGGGCGACGCCGGCGCAACTGCATCCCGTTTACCTCTTTGGGGCTCTGCTTGCAGGCCTGGTACTGCTGCTGATTCCGGCTTACAGCCTCTATACCGGGAGAACATCACTGCTTGCTTCAGCCCTTTTCAATCGATCCAGCTATTACCCTGTCACCATGCTGCTCGTTGTTCTGCTGAGCTCACTGGCGGGCAGATAGGCGAATTGCGGTCAAATGCTTGGACCACAAGAGTGAGGAGATCATCATGACAGTCAGCCAGGAGCGCGCGTCTTCGGTCGTCAATGCCCGCTTCGAGAGTGTGTCTGAAGCTTCCGATAATCCAATCAGGTATCTGCAATGATTTCGAAATTACTTCGGTTCGTCAAGCAGGACGTCTGGAGGATGCGCCTCGGTGAGCTGAAAGGAAAACAATTCTATTTCGTCAAGGCAGCGCGGATAGTGGTCTTATCCTTTCGTGAATTCAGCAATGACATCGCTTCATTGAGAGCTTCTGCCCTGACCTTCTACACCCTCCTTTCAATTATCCCTTTTTTTGCCCTGGCGTTTGGTATTGCCAAAGGTTTCGGCCTGGAAAATCTCATTGAACATCAGATCATGATCCAGCTCGAGGGCCAGGAAGAAGTGGCCAAATGGATCATCAGCTTTGCCTATTCTTTTCTCGAAAATACTCAGGGAGGGGTCATAGCCGGGATCGGCGTCGTGGTGCTCTTTTGGACGGTCATAAAGGTATTGAACAACATAGAAAACTCCTTCAACGCCATATGGAAAACCGACAACCAAAGGAGCATTATCAGAAAAATAACCGACTATCTCTCCATCATGTTGATCGCACCCATACTTTTTGTGGTGGCCAGCAGCATGACCGTTTTTATTGCCAGGGAAGTCAACACGGTGATAGGTAGGGTTTCCATACTGAGTCAATTTGGCTTTGTCATTCAATTCAGCCTCAGGCTGCTCCCCTATGTCATGACCTGGCTGCTGTTTTGCTTTATCTACATGGTCATGCCCAATACCAGGGTGAGCCTTGCGGCAGGAATGCTGGCCGGAATCATCGCAGGCACTTTCTACCAGGCGTTTCAGTACGTCTATATTAATTTCCAGATTGGAGTTTCCAAGTACAATGCCATTTATGGAAGCTTCGCGGCGTTGCCGTTATTCCTGGTCTGGCTTCAGACAAGCTGGCTCATTCTGCTCTATGGCGCGGAAGTTTCCTACGCCTATCAAAATGTGGAAGCATACGAGTTCGAACCGGATTGTGCCAACCTGAGCTATGCACAGAGAAAGCTGATGCTTTTGAGCTTAGCGACGCTCATAGCAAAAAGATTTGATTGTGGAGGCAGCAGTTGCTCGGCCGCGAAAATGTCTGAGGAACTGGATATTCCAATAATTCTGGTACACCGGTTGGTGCAGGAACTGCTCGATTCGGGTGTCGTCTCCGAGACCACAATGCACAGCAATGGTCAATCATCCAGGAATGATTCGGCCGGCTGCTATCAGCCCGCCTTTGATATCGCCAAGATGACCATAAGCCGGGTTGTGCGTATGTGGGAAGAACACGGCAGACACGAAGTGGAATTCGGCAATTCAGAGCAGGTACAGAAAATTTCAGAAAAAATGCAGGATCTTTTTGCTCTGATCGAAAAATCTCCAGAGAACAGTCTGCTGAAAAACATCTGAGGCCGGCTCATCGGGGGTATCCGGACTGGATCACATAAGCCGGGTGCATGCTATGGGTGCCGGAGGGGAAACGCGTCATACATGATGACAGGCAACCATGACCTGGCAGGATTTGTGACTCCCTGCAATCGATCGATCAACATCCTGGAGGAATTCTTTGAGCACGTTGATAGCGGGGCTCTTTTTGCCTGCAGGCAGGAGGAATTCCATCGCAAGCTTCGCCACGACCTGCGTTCGGCACTGGTCAGGCTACTGATTTGGGAGCGACCGGGGCTGGAGGCATCCAGGGGCCTGAGCTGGCCTTATCAGGGGTTCGCAGAGCGGTATCGTGTATTCTGCGATCGGGCTGTGCAATCGGCCGACCCTTTCGGGGGAAAACAGGCACTGTTGTTCCTGGCGCTGCTTCCCTTTCCGCAACAGTGGAAGTGGCTGCTGAAAGCCGAACGGCTGCTTCGTGACGATCCCGAGATGAGTGCATTTTTGGCCGAGGAACGGCATCAAGTGGTGCGCAAAATAGCGGGGAAGCCTCAGCGAACCTACAAATTGCGTCATTTCTGCCAGGTATTAAAAAAGCCGGAAGCGGGTGCAAAGGGAGTGCTGAGGATATTTTCTCTGCCGTATTTATTCGTCTTTGAGATGCAGCTGCTGAAGACGCTGAGCAGGAGGTACGTGTTGTATGTGGAGCCGCCCATGGGAGTTGTCTTCCGCCATGCCTGGTGGCGCTATTTTTCTAATCTGGAAGATCCCTGCATCCTGGGAGTCGGTTCACGCGAAGACCGCAAGTTTTGTCGAACGCAGGCGGGCGTGGAGGTTGTACCGCTGGCTCACGGGGATTACATGGAGGATTTGGATGGGCGGGAATGGCCACTGGACGGAGTGCCGAAGGAGTATGATGTTGTTTTCAATGCAACCTTTGATGATATGCCGCGCAAGCGTCATCAAAAGATGCTCGAGCTGCTGCGCCATCCGCTGTTGCAAGACACTCGAGCGCTGTTTCTTGGGAGAGGCGAAAAAATGCATGTGAGGCAGTTTGCCCGGAGTGTGTCCGAGCTGGGGCTGGCTTCCCGAGTGACTCTCAAGGCCAATCTAATGCGCTCCGAAATCCCGGCACAATTGGCTCTTTGCAGGATTGGCGTCCATCTGTCCCTGTATGAAAACGCCTGCCGCAGTATCTATGAGTTTTTTCGCTCTGGTCTGCCTTGCGTTATTCCCTCTTCCATGGGGGGAATGAATCTGTCTCTGTTCCAGGGGGATACAGGATTGGCGGTGCTGGAAGAGGATCTGCCGCATGCAATTGCCTTCACACTAAACAATCGGCGACAATTCAAGCCGCGTCAATGGTTTTTGAATAATTCCGGAAGTCGGCATTCCAGTGCCAGGTTGAACCTGCTCCTGAAGAAAATTTTCAGTACATGGGGCTACGCGTGGCGGCAGGATATCGTTCCTTTGGGCAGCAGCGGAGCGAGCCGCTATGTCCACACGTCTGATTATGAGAAATTTCGCTCTGAATTCGAGTGGATTTTGCAGGCTTTCAAGGTAGTGAGCCACAGGGAACTGGTATTTTCTTTAGAATGATGCCCTCCTCCCAATAGGACGTGGAAATCCAGCCTCCCCATTGCTGACGGTTGTTTTTTGATCAGGCGAAAATTCGTTTGCTGCAAAACTTCAGCGCTTCGTATAATCTTGTAGCGATCAGTGGGCTGGCTGTGCTATACCATGACAACACCAGCAGAGTCGAAATCAATTCTAGCAAAAGGAGGCAATGATGAAGCGCAAAGCAAGTTATCGTTTGATGGTTACCCGTCGGGAAATGCTCTACGTCCACGATGAATTCGATCATTCTCTCATGTTGGTTGAAATGGAAGGAGAGCCCATTGAATATCAGGCTGGGGTCGCCGGTGATTTTGTGGCCCGGCGCAGCGTGACCTATCATGATCGCACCAAGGGTTCCGGCAAGATGGAAGGCTACGCCACCACCATCTTTCAGGATGGCGCGATTTGCAGCAAGTTTGAAGGTCATCGGGACGGAGCAACCAAGCTCACCAAGGGCACCTGGAAGGTCTATAAAGGCATGGGTAAATTGAGCTCCATCACGGGAAGCGGCGAATTTACGGTGAAATCAGGTGAGAAGGACAGAGAATACATTCTTGATATCACCGGTGACTATGAGCTTTAATCGTTTCTTGCTATAGGCAGCAGTCGCGATCACAATCGGTGGTGTGGGTGCAAGCTCATCCGCCCCACCGACAGACCAGCCTATCTCCCTCCTCAGCTCCAAATTCCCTCAGACCTCTGTGAAATGGTGTACATGGCGTTTGAAGCGCCGATGAATCCAGTACCATTGAGCAGGGTCCCTGCGTATTTGCTGTTCAATGGAGCGGTTGAACAAGGTAGTGGCTTGATAAACTCGATCTTTCACAGGACCTTTTGTGGGAATTTCGATAGCCGGCCCGATTTCAACCGCATATTTGCCATCGGTGCGGCGCTGAATGAACACGGGGTGAACGGGTGAACCGCTTTTGACGGCCAGAGACGCGAGGCCTCGGTGGGTCAGCACATAGACTCCGAAAAAAGGCGCGTAGATGCCCTCGCCGCGACTCGCCGCCTGGTCAAGCAGAATGCCGACCATTTCATTGTTCTGCAGGGCCTTGAAAACGGTTTTGGTGACTCTTTTCTTGTCGATGATTCGATTGCCGGATCTTTCCCGCAGGTATACCAGCACCTTGTTCAACCAGGGTGAGCTCAGCGGGCGCACGATCACGTTGAGTCGATTGCTGATGTAGAAGGGTGTAAGATAGGCCAGCCACTCCCAGTTGCCAAGGTGACCGGTGAGGAGAAAAAGGCCGTTGCCTTTACCGAGGGACTCCTCAAGCAACTCCAGTCCGCTGACCGACACAAAGCGATGGGCGTTCTCGTTATTGAGTCGCCCGACGTACAGAGTTTCCAAAAAGACTGTGGCAAGGTGGATAAAATTCGCTCTGGCGAGTGCTCTGATCTCCTGTTCCGATGCATGTCCAAGAGCGAGGCGTATGTTGGATTCGGCCACTCTGCGGTGCCTGCCATCCAGCTTGTACCACAACGATCCGCCCCACCTTGCCGCCCGGTGAAAAAAATGGGGAGGCAGGCCTCCCCAGAGCTTTAAAAATGTTTCTATGACTGGGTTAATGGAATTGTTGCGGGATGCCACGGCGCTGATCACTGCGCTGATCACTGCGCTTTGGCGGTTTTTGGTCTGGCAACATTCAGGTCATAACTGAAAATGGTGCTCTTGGATTCCCAGAGCTTCAGAAAGTCCTTCGCCATGATCAATGAGGCGATCAGCTCAGGGGTTCCGTCGCCGTTTAGATCGCCTTCCCGAATCGAGGTCACCATGCCGCCGAGCTCACGCGTTTTCCAGTTTTCCACCATGCCCATTTGATCCCAGGAAAAAGAGACGATTTCTCCACTCTCATAGAATTTCAACTGGGAAGGTAGGAATCTTCCGTAATCGGGACTGCGGTTGACAACGATTTCTGGAATGTTGTCGCTGTTGAGATCCATAACCACGATGGGAGATGGAAGGAAGAAATAGTCTATCTGGTTGAAGCTGATATCAGTGACTTTTCCCGAAAAGCCATTGCTGGTGGCGGCGAATCGCTGCCTGCTCTTCCACATTTGGTTGCCGGCGGAGTCTAACACATAGAAGCGGTTATCCTGGTCGACGACCATATATTCGACGGAGTTATCATTGTTGATATCGGCCACGGCAAAATTGAAGACATTGCAGCGGCTGGGAATCGAAGCACGTCCTGCGGTAGCCAGCTTTCCGCCTTTCAGCTGCATCTCATAGACATCGGGATCGAGGGTCTTGGAGGTCTGGACCGTTAAGGCGTTGGGTACGTTGTGACCCATGCGTTGGCCGAGTAATACTTTGCCTCGCTTAGGGAAGGTCACTGCATTCAACAAATAAGGCTCGTCGCTGAAAAGCACCTGCAATTTGCCGCCGGTCATTGTCAGACCCAGGGAGACCGGTATCCAAACGACATCTCGGCCGTAGGATACGCGGCTGCTGGTGTTCCCCTTGGGATCGTTGCGCCGCAACAGTTTGGTGACATAAATCTCGTCTATTCCGTCTCTGTTGGTATCGGCCAAAGCCACCCATATGAATTGATCCATGTTGGTTCCGTTGAAGGAGGCAATGGTTCTTAAGGCCTGCCCTTCTCGCCGGTGCACGGTCACGCGGTTGTAGCTGGCCGTCACGATTTCCTGATGACCGTCTCCATCCAGGTCGCCGACATCCATCCCGACAATCCCCTCGCGAAAAGTCTGACTCCTCCACAATCCGCTGTTGTGGAGGGAATCCTCAGGAGTCACCTCGATGAAGTTGGGATTGAGATAGGAAATGCGGTCGTTCTTTATCATGCTGTCGGGCACCAGCAATTCCGGATTGCTGGTCGGAGAAACCTCACCGGCGGCAGGGGCCTGAGCATATTCCCCCGAGCGCCCGAATACCTTCTGGTTGATTTGCTGGGCAAACATGTTGATCTGCGGGATAACGCCATCGAGATTGGTCTGAGTAGCGAGTGTCATGGGCTCGGTTTTTTCAGCGAGCGGTGTCATTTTGGCATCGATACTGACATTCTGACCAATGGCCGTCAAGCTTCCAAACAGAACGTAATCGGCTCCCAGGGATCGGCCAATGCTTGCAGCTTCGGCGGAAGACAGATCGTCCTTAGTTCCCTTGAGAGCCTGCTGTGCGGCGGCCTTATCGATGATCTGGACCTTGCCTTGCTGAGCCAGCCGGGACGCGAGCATGTCGCGGATACCGTCCTGCAGGTAGTTCAGGTCGGCCGGGGCATGCATGCTGAAGGGAAGGATGGCGATTTTAACCGGCGTTTGTGCGCTGCTCTGAACAGGGGAAAATGCGCCGAAGAACGTCACAACCAGGGCCAAAATGAAAAACTTTTTAACAAAGGGTAATTTCCTCATCGAGATTGTCTCCCTCAATCCTCACGGACTCGTGAGGTTTTTGTTGCATGTAAAAATCAATTTCATTATGCTGATCAAGCATACTAAATTTACCGTTGCTTGCAAATGGCAAAATAATGTGATCGAGGCACGCCACTGCACGTAGAACCAGGCCGGATTATTGCGGACGGATAAAAAGATGAACAATCATTGAGTTTTGACTTGACACTTTATTTCATCTTATTGTATGTGCAATCTGTAAGCTATGTATGCAGGGGCAAGACGTCCATTTTGGTTATCATATTTGCCGAAAGGAGGTGAGGGAAGCGTTCATTGGGTGAGGTAGTTTGGGGCTAAAACATATGGCAACGCTAAGCAAATTGGTTAGCTTTTGAGGAGGAAAGAGATGAAAAAAGTTCTCGTGACTATGGTGGTTGTGCTGGCAGCCCTAGCAATTGCACTGCCGGCTTCTGCATTCGAAGTAAAATATGGCGGATTGTTCCGGGTTCGCTATCAAGGCAACAACAACATCACCGGTACCCCTGCCAATGACAATCAAAACTACATCGATCAACGTTTAAGAATTTTCTTCCAATTCATCGCCAGTGAGAACCTGAAAGTGGTCACCGGCCTGGAGTTTGATACTCTGTGGGGTGGTCAGGGCGATAAGGTTCGATACGGTCATCGGGATACCATCAACGCTGAATTGAAGCATGCCTACGCCGATTTCATGATCCCCTGCACACCGGTGCGCGCCAAAGTCGGTTTGCAGCCCATCGCTTTCATGCAGGGCTGGATCGTGGACGAAGATTTCACCGGTGTAGATGTCTCGGCGAGTTTCGATCCGATTACCGTAACCGTTGGTTACCTCTCCGAAGTGAACGGTATCCGGACTTCCAGTGTTGAGGACAGAGTGCCGGTAACCGAGTGGGGCCAGAGAGTGGATGACTGGTATGTGGCGGTTCAGTATGCCCAGGGTCCTTTCACGGCAGGCATTATGGGCTTCTACCAGGATGGTCATAACGCAGGCGATTTCCACCAGGGCCTGAGCTACACCGAAATTGCCGATGCGCCCCTTGGCACCGCGGACAACCTGTTCGATCTGGGTGTTAACCTGGGCTACAAGATGGATTGGATGAACCTGTTCTTGAATTATGTACAGAACCTGGGAAGCTACGATTCAGTAGTTAGCGGCGAAAACATTGACTACAACGGCTTCATGATTGAAGGTGGCGCCAACTTCTTCTACGGTCCCTTCACCTTCAACCTGGGCGGTTTTGTAGCTTCGGGCGATGACGAAGAATCCAAAATCAACGGCCAATACTCGGGCTTTGTTTATCCCCAGGGAAGATCCCATTACTGGTCTGAAATCATGGGTCTGGGTACTCTGGACGACAGCACCGGCTTTCCTGGAACCCGTGACCGGGTAAGCGGAGCGCACACGGGTGCCTATCAGGCGGGTGACGGTCCGAGCAACCTGTGGACTGTAACTGCCGGCGCAGCCTGGCAGGCTCTTGAAACCACCAAGCTGACCTTCAACTACTACTATATCGGGACCGAGAAGTCGGTTACCTCCAATATCTTTTTTGTAGATGGTCAACTCGTCACCGATACCTCCAACAGCATCGGTCACGAATTTGACTTCTACCTGGATCAGAAGGTGGTTGACGGTCTGATGCTTCGCCTGGTCGGCGCATACATGATTGCCAACGACGGATACACCATTTATGATGATGATCCCAATCCTTGGGAGCTGGGTGCCCGTCTGCAATGGTCCTTCTAAATCCAGGAGTGCCGCTAAGCTAGCCTGGAATAGCGAGTTCCGAGCCCGGATGATTTTCATCCGGGCTTTTTTTATGGAGTCATTCCGCTTGGCCCCACCTTTTCAGGTTCTTGGCTTTTGGTGATCCAGTGTTATGCTTTAAGATGTCGCTGTTTTCGAGAGGCTCTTCGGGCGGATGTTCGCAGAATACAGGGGAGGTGCTGGTTGTATCTGAGACGCATAAGAACTGGAGACGGGCTGCATTATGTGTTGCGGGAGTCGAGGTGGACTGATGGCTGTTGGAGGCATCATGATGTGATGGACCTGGGCAGTGATCCTGGTCGTTTTGTTCATTATCCCGGGGGCAGTGGCTTTTACTTCAGCCCTGAACTGGAAGAGACCCTGCAAAAGGAGGCCATGCAGTATTCACCCGATGATTTGGAGGATGTTTTCTTCCCCTTCCTGAAACCGGAAGCCCGCAGGCTGGTGAAGAATTTCAGACGTCGGGGGCGGAGTAGCCGGTGGCGGGATTATCCACCTGAAAAGCTGTTGGAGCTGCAAAATGGATTGCATTCTTTTGATAAACGGCGGCTGCATTTTTTACGATGCGGGCGCGTGGATATAGGCGTATTACATGGACGTCCATGGAAATTCTTGAACGTCCTGCTGGATAAGAGCCGTGATGAAATTGAGCACACCCTGGAATCGATGGAGTTACAGCTTCGACCGCACGAGTATCGGTCATATGTTTACACAGCTTTGCATCTGCAAAGGCATTTTGCCGGGCAATTCACCAAGAACACCCCGGCCGCCTTGGACGCTGAGAAGGTCGACGAAGCCTTCGTGTTCGAGCTTTGCCGCCTAAACCGTGACGGAGAATTTTTTAAGGGCGTGGAACCGGGAAATGATGTGGGTCTCAGTCCCTACCTGATGAAGTACGCCATTCTCTATTTTGATCATGAATTTGAGAGGCCGAGCGTTTGGGCGGAATTTGCCGGAGAATTCGAGCGGCGCCGCCATTTTCCACCCGCCGGGGGGAAGACACCCGGAATGGCAACGGATGAAGCGTGCAAATGTCTTGGGATTTGCCCGAGTGAATTTAGCAAGATGAATCGGGAAGAGCTAATCCGATGCTATCGCCGCCGGGCCAAAAGGATGCATCCGGACGGCGGCGGAGAGCACGAGGAATTCATCCGCATGACGCAGGCCTATGAAAGTCTGCTGGCGAAGAAATGAGGGAGCGGGCAGATTACCCGACGTTTACGGGACCGGTTCAGGGCAATTCATTATTGAGCAGATCTTGCACAACAGAGTAGGGATCTGTGGATTTTTCGACGATCTGATCGACAAGCGTGTCAAGAGCGATCCCGCGGGTTTCGATGCGCTTCATAAGGGTGCGCAGCGCCTCTTCTTTCAAGACCTCGAGGAGTTGTGTCCTGGCCCGCTTGACCAGGACATCGCGCAGATTGGACTTGTCATTGGCGAGAAGAAAATCACGGTGTTTCTGGATGGCTTCGCCCAGCTCTTCAATGCCGCGCGACTTGATGGCTTCGGTTTGAATAATAGGCGGCTCCCAGCCATTCTGCCCCTGGTGGCGAAGACCCAGTTCGATAAGGTTCATCAGTTCGCGGATGGTTTTGCGAGAACCTTCGCGGTCGGCCTTGTTGACGACAAAAATATTGCCAATTTCCATGATGCCGGCTTTGATGGCCTGGACCTCGTCCCCCATGCCGGGGATAGTGACGAGAACCGTTGTATGTGCGCTGTTGGCAATTTCCACTTCATCCTGGCCAACCCCGACGGTCTCAACCAGAATGATGTCCTTGCCCATGGCATCCAGCACATTGATCATGTCGTTGGTGGATTTGGTCAACCCGCCAAAATGTCCGCGGGTGGCGAGGCTGCGGATAAACACGCCGTCGTCCAGAAAGTGCCTCTGCATGCGGATGCGGTCCCCAAGGATGGCGCCGCCGGTAAAAGGACTGGTGGGATCTACGGCCAGTATGCCGACGGTTAGTCCTTGCTTTCGATAGTGGATGGTCAATTGATCCACCAGGGTGCTCTTACCCACACCGGGTGATCCTGTGAATCCAATGATGAAGGCTTTTCCCGTATGTGGGTAAAGTTGTTTGAGGATTGGATGAATGGTGGGGACTTGATCGTCGATATCGCGCAAAACCCGAGCCGTAGCTCTCACATCGCCGGCAAGAATTTGATCCACAATGCCCATAACTTAAACCTTTTCACTGAGAACGAGTCAGCTGTGTTGTCTTCCACTTGGTGCGCCCGCGGCATCCCGCGGGGGCAGGGCTCGGTTCCCCGCCCCGGGCTTTATTTCTCAGGCCACCATGGCTTGCCGCGGTTTGACGTTTTGATCCACCCAGGCGCAAATTTCGTGAAGTTTGGTTCCGGGTTCAAAAATCTCCTTTATTCCGGCTTCCTTCAGAACTGGAATATCCTCCAGCGGAAAGATGCCCCCACCTATAACGGTTATATCCTCCGCGTTGTTTTCCTTGAGAAGCTCAATGACCCGCGGAAAGGAATACGCATGCGCTCCGGAGAGGATGCTCAATCCAATCAGATCGACATCCTCCTGGATGGCGGTGCTCACAATCTGCTCCGGAGTCTGGTGGCAACCGGTGTAAACAACTTCGAACCCGGCGTCACGAAACGCCCTTGCAATCACACGCGCGCCGCGATCGTGGCCGTCTAGGCCGGGCTTGGCAATCAATATGCGCAGTTTCCTGCTCTTGTTCATGGAAACTTACCTCCTCATATCCTGGTTAGACTTTATCCGGCCGATGGCATGCGCCATAGAGGGCGGCAACATCGGCACAGCGCTCGTGGGGGCGGCTCACGAACCGCCCGTCATGTATCCCTCTAGTGCACCCACCCCATCAAAAGGTTCCGGGATCGGTATACACACCAAATACGTCCCGATAAAGATCGCAGCACTCTTGTTCGGTAGCGCCGGCTCGAACCGCGTCAATCAGTGCGGGCATGACATTGTTTTCCCAGCACGGGGGCCCCTCACAGCGTCTACGCAGTTCATCCATGGCCCGTTGAAACTTCACTTGGTCTCGCTTTTGCTTGAACTGCTGGGTGCGCTCGACTTGCCGCCGCTCCAATTCGGGATCGATTCTCAGGATAAACTCCAGTTCAGGCCTGGTTGAAGGGTATTTGTTGACCCCTATGATCACTTTCTCACCCTTTTCCACCTGCTGCTGGAAGTGATACGCGGCATCCGCGATCTCCATCTGCGGGTAGTCTTTCTCGATGGCGGCTACCATACCGCCCATTTCATCCAGCTTCCGGATATAAGCGGTGGCCTCTTCTTCCATCTTGTCGGTGAGTGCCTCCACAAAGTAAGACCCGGCCAGTGGGTCGATCACATTGGTCACTCCCACCTCTTCGGCCAGAATCTGTTGCGTTCTCAGGGCGATCAATACGGCGTGTTCGCTTGGGATCATGTACACTTCATCGAGCGAATTGGTGTGCAGGGATTGCGTCCCTCCAAAGATGGCCGCCAGAGCCTCCGTGGTAGTTCGCACAACATTATTGTAAGGTTCCTGGGCAGTGAGGGAGCAACCGGCCGTTTGTGTGTGGAAACGCATCAACATGGAGCGGGGATTCTTAGCCTTGAAACGCTCTTTCATGATGCGCGCCCACATTCTCCGCCCGGCCCTCATCTTGGCTATCTCCTCAAAGAAGTCAATGTGGGAATTCCAGAAATATGACAACCTGCCGGCAAAGTCATCCACATTGAGGCCGCGTTTGAGGCATTCCTCAACATAGGTTATCCCGTCGTAGACGGTGAAGGCCAGTTCCTGAACCGCGGTGGCGCCGGCTTCACGAATGTGATAGCCGCTGATGCTGATGGTGTTCCAGCGTGGAACTTCACGCGTTCCAAATTCGACGGTGTCGGTCACAAGGCGAAGGCTTGGGTCAGGCGGAAGCATGAGCGTCTTCTGCGCAATGAATTCTTTCAGACAGTCGTTCTGAATGGTTCCGCCCAGTCTTTTACGGTCATATCCCTCGTTCTCGGCGTTGGCGATGTACATTGCCCAGATCACAGAAGCAGGCGGATTGATCGTCATGGAGGTTGTTACGTCCTCCAGATTGATATTGGCAAACAGGCGCTGCATATCGTCAATCGTGTCAATGGCCACTCCACACTTGCCGCACTCCCCGCGGGCCAGGGGCGATTCCGTATCGTAGCCCATCAGGGTTGGAAAATCAAAAGCGGTGCTCAGCCCGGTCTCGCCATGATTGATCAAATAGTGAAAGCGCTCATTGGTGTCTTCCGCCCCGCCGAGCCCGGCAAACATTCTCATGGTCCAGTGGCGTGCTCGGTACATGGTGCTCTGGACGCCGCGGGTAAATGGGTACATGCCGGGAAAACCGATATCTTCCGAATAGTTTTTGTCCTTGATGTCAAGAGGGGTATACAGCGGTTTCACTTCAAGATCCGAAACCGTGGAGAATCTTTCAAGCCGTTCGGGAACTTTCTGCAGGGCCTTGCGATATTCCGCCTGCCACTCCTGATATTCCTTTTCCATTCTTTCCAGTGCAGATTCAGAGAACTGCCTTTTTCCCATCTTTGGTACCTCCTGAACTTTCAGCCAAGCGCGTGAGTGAATTTGAATTCAAGCAGAACTCATCTTCAATGATCAATTGTCGTCGCCTGTCTTCGCGTGTGCCGCTCATGAATCGAGCAGGCAGCCACACTCCAAAGAGCGAGTGATTATTTTACCTCAATATATGGTGAAATGTCCGCTAAAATCGACCTAAATATCACCTGTTTCGATTGCACCACACTTAAATCACGGAGTTGTCTATTGTCAAACAAATTTTTCTTGACCGAACCAGGATACATGCGGTAGTACATGACGGGCTTATTATCAGTGGACCTGCAACTGATGCTGAAAAGTCGATATCCTGTAACTCCCGTTGATCAGTTTGATGCTCTCGAGCTAGCTGTTTGGCCCGCGATGCCATGGAATGCGTTATAGTCAGGAGGGGGATCGGGCTGGTTGCCGCATTTGCCAGGACTACCAACCCGGCGGGGCAATTTTCACGCTGGATGGCTAGCATCTTTGCCGCCCATGGTTCCCTCTTCCATGTTAACCCTCCGCCCGTGTATGGTTTTATTTTCGAACAGTAGAGTTGGTTTATGGGTCATCTCTGTGATGATTGAAGCGGAGCTTCAAGTTCCGGCAGCCCTTGTTGAAAGGAGGTGAAAGTTTCTGGTATTCGGAGAGTTGCCCAGTTGAAGAGGCAAATTGCGGAAGCTGAAGAGAATTAGAGATGGACGGAGTAGCTCACACAGAACACTAGCTCGCAACAAAGAGAGAGGAGTAGAGCATGGCAGGACAACTTCGACCTCGATGGGGACAACCCGTCACAGGTATTGTTTCCTTTGTCGTATTTTTTGTGATTGCATGGATTACTTGGTATATTTTCAGCGACCCCCGCGGACCCGTGGGTTCGTTTCCTTATCCTTTTGTGATGTACCTTGCCATGATGATCCTGGTGGGACTCTGGCAGCACATGTTCCTGGGAGACTGGCCTTTTCAGGATATGCCTCAACCGGCGCGAGGCATTATTGAGACTATTGTCAATCTTATCGTCGTCTGGTTTGTTATCCATGTGGTCTTCTACAGGGTTTTGGGCGCCGGCTTCAACTTCTTGAGCCAAAGCAATCTAAATGAACTGGCTGCGGCCGGCAAGGCGATTCTGCCCATCTCGGCGGAGGCCATCCAGCAGGCCATCAACGATTCGCTGGCGGCGGGGCAGGCCATTTTGCCGGAAGCCAAATCGCTCACCCTGGAAGCCATGAAGGAGAAGCACTTCGCCGAAAGTGCCGTGGTCACCTATGTTTTGATCGGCTTTTTCAGCTATCCCTTCGTCACCATCCTGTTTGGAAAATGGCCCATCCGTCCCAGCGATCTGAAGCAACCCCAGGCAGGCGTCGCTGAGATCGGCTACTGCAGCATGCTGACTTTGTTTTTCTATACGGTTTTAATCGTGCCTTTCTGGGGCCTGGTTTTCGGCAAGCTGCTGGGAAGTTCGTTCGGTCTGAATTTTCCCTGGTGGGACGGAATTTCCGGCATCAGTCACGTGCACTGGGTGTTCGGCTGGTGGGAATGGATGATCATTGTACTGTTCATGACTCCCAACGTCTGGCGCATGAAGCCCTGGTCCTTGATCCCCGCACCGCAGCCGTGGAAGGGGCTGATCTCCTTTATCATCAATGTGATCCTTGGCTACATCCTCGCCTGGCTGTGTGTGAAGATCGCCCCCGCCTGGATGAATTGGGAACAAATCTTGCATCATTTGCCTGCAGGCGACAAGGGGGATGCTACCCGGTTCCTGTGGTATCATGCGGCGGAAATTGCCGGCTTCACCCTTATTCCCTTCCTCATTTGGCACCATTATTTTGACGACATGGCGCCCATGTCCGACCTCGATTCTTGGGGAGCCTTCTGGTTCAGGACCGTTGGCGTTCTGGTCTTTTGCGCCATCAATTATATTTTCTTCTATGTGATTAATTTCGGTCACTGGGGACTGGGCAACCACCATATGGAGCACGGCCTTGCCGAGCGATTGATCCATGGGGAGTCACTCATTTGGAACTTCTGGTGGATCATACCTCTGCTTTGGAACGAATGGTTCTTCCACAAGTGGCCCTTCTATGTACATGACCATCACTGAACACAACGGAATTTTTGATTAGCCAGGTGATATGGTTTTCAAGAAAAGAATTGTGATTCCATCTAGACCGGGTTTCATTACACGGTCCGTGTGATGAAACCCGGCAAAATGAGCGCTGGGTTGCGTTACGCCAAATGCGTGATGCAACCCAAGCTGTCAAACCACTCCACTGTCTTTCATGGCGGCCAGTTTCGTGCCCCCCAGGCCGAGATACTTCTGATAGATATACTCGTTGTCCGCACCCACGGGGCGGCAGACCCACTTAATTCGGCCGGGTGTCTTGGTCATGGCCTTGAAGGTTGAATTTTGTATTAACAGCTCACCGTAGTGAGGGTCTCTTACCGTAACAAAGGTCCGTCGCTCTTTCCAGTGCTCCCGCTGGAGCACCTCGGAGGGGGTTTCGAGCCGTCCCGTCGCAACGGTTCCCTTCTTGTCAGCCCTTTTGCTGTAGTCGGTAATGAATTGCAGGATCTCCTCGGAACTATACTGGGTCGTGAACTTCTCGATTTCGTGCTGAATCTTGGGTTGGTTCTCGGGAGTGAGCCGCTCTTTGATGGTCGGAAACATTTCCTTGAGGTCCGGACGATTCAGGATCTCGCACAAGGCCGACCAGTTGGGGTCGGTGAAACCGGAAATGAAGGTGTAGCCGTCCTTGCACTTGACGTAGGTGTATGGGAAGACGGCATAGTCGTAGTTCCCCGCTCGCGGCATCTGATTTCCTGACATGTGGAAGTACTGCATGGCATAGTTGGAGATGGCAAGGAGCCCCTCGGGAGGCGAGCAGTCGATGAACTGGCCCTTGCCTGTCTTGCGCTTGTGCAGCATGGCGTTGAGCACACCAAAAGCTGCCCAGGCGCCTCCGACGTACCATCCCATCCAATTGCCCTGGCGCAGAGGCTTTTTATACTCGTCGGGAACCTGCGGATCGAGCTCGGGCTCGCCGGTTATGGACATGATGACGCCTCTTGCCTGGTTCACAATGTCGTAGTCCGGCTGATTGGCGTACTTTTCAGAATCCGGGCCGAACTGCCCGTAGGTATGGACAGCGCAGTAGAGGAGACCCGGGTTAACCTCTCGCAGCTCCCGGTATCCTATGCCGAGGCTGTCGAGAAAGCCCGGCTTGAAGGTTTCGATCAGCACATCGGCATGCTTCGCCAGCCTTTTGAAGAGCCGGCTTCCCTCCTTCTTGGAGACATCCAGGGTAATATGGTTTTTGTTGCGCCCCTCCACCAGGTAGCCGAGTCCTGTGCCGTTAATCATCATTCCGTACGGGCTCATCTTCCTGGCAATGTCACCCCCGGGGGGCTCGATTCGGATCACCTCGGCACCCATTTCAGAAAGAATCGAGGAAGCGAACAACCCCGCAAAACTGCCGTAGCTGGCGTCGAGCACGAGCATGTCGTCGAGGGCTTCGGGTTTTCCCCCGATCGCTTCGGGGTTTGTCGCCCGGTGAGCCCAGCGGGCATACTCTCTGTTTATAGCCATGCCAATAATATTCTGGTCAGTGGAGAAATCTTGTTCGAGATCGGGCGCATCGAGATCGTAGCCCGAAGATTCTGCATTCTTCTTGTCTGTCATGGTCCTGCCTCCTTATTTTGCAGTTCAATCTAGGGATACTTGACGCCTCGTTTCCCGTCCCATTCGGGGGGCGGACAGTGGGAAGGCACCTGAGGATTCCACTTGAAGATCACGCCGTTCTGGGCAAGTTCGGCTACGCGCTCGGCTGCGAGCCCCAAGATCTTGGTTAGCACGTACTCGTTGTCCATCCCGATGGGGCGTGAAGCCCAGCGGAGTCTTCCGGGAGTTTCGCTGAGGCGCGGTGGATAACAGGGTTCTGTCATTTCGCCGTAAAGCGCGTCCTCATAGGTCTGAACACTTGCGCGTGTTCTGAAATGTTCTCCATGGTAGACATCCTTGACCTGGAGCACACGGGAGGCGGCAAATCCGTGTTGGCAGGCGAGATCTTCGATCTCGGAAACTTTCTTGGTTGTGGTCCACCGGCCCACCGCCTGCAAAACCTGGCGGGCAGGTTCATCCTCGAGGCGATCGGCCGGCTCGGGATATTTGGCAAAAAGTTCCGGGGCGTTCATGGCCTTGCACAAACCTTCGAATTCATCGCGGCTGAAGGCTGCCAGGGCCACCCAGCCATCCGCGCAGTCGAACAGATCCGAGGGACACACGGCAAGATCGCGGTTGCCGCTTCGCGGCCGGTCTTCACCTGTTTTGGAAGTGTACAGCCAGGTCCAGTCGAGAAAACGGATCACGTTTTCAACCTGCGAGTAGTCTATGAATTGCCCTTCTCCGGTGCGTTCACGATAGTTCAATGCCGCCACAATGGCATTGGCGCACATGAGGGCGGTAATCCAATCGGCAATCCAAACCCCTGATTTGATGGGACCTCGACCGTCAAAGCCGGTGATCGGGGAGAGCGCCCCCATGCTCTGAGCCACGGCATCGTAGGAGGTTCTTCCGGTCCACGGTCCCCAACTGCCATAACCCGAAACGTGGAGCTGGATTATGCGCGGATTGATTATGCTGAGTTCCTCGTAACTCAGGCCCCATTCTTTCATGCGGCCCGGGGTGAGGTTGTCGACCACCACATCAGAGCGCTTCACCAGGTCCAGGAACAGCTCTTTCGCCTGCGGGTGTCCCAGATGCATCCCCACCCAATACTTGTTATGGTTTTGCTCCAAAAGCCCCGGCGAAAGATTTTTCCAGAAATAGGCAAAAGGTGTCACAAACCGCATCTGCTCGCCCCTCTGACCCTCAAATTTGATCACTTCAGCACCGAATTCAGCCAAGTAATCACAGGCGGCAGGGCCGAGCACAACATAGCAGACCTCAAGGATTCTCACGCCCTTGAGCGGTTCCGGCTTGTCAAACAGATCGCCTGAGTTGAATAGCTCTTGCAGATAGTCTTGATAGGATTTTTCTTCGCCCATCCGATTCACTCCTTTTGTCATAAAGAGACATCAGCCGGCTTCATGGAGGAACAGCGGGGCAATCATGTTGTCTTAAGGCCAGGGCCAGGGCTTGCGGGGCCTCAATCCAATGAAAACCGCCCTTTCACTTCCCTCCCTGAAATGAAAAAGGGCCTCCCCACGAGGCCCTTCCCAATGTCCAAAGCCGATTTCATGTACGCATATCACTGACTCCGCTGAATTCCTGCTCGGTTAGGAGGACTTGAGCTCAGGGAATTCGTGATAGAAATATTCGTGTTGGCCTTTCCGGCCCCCCTCTTTCTTCTCGATTTCAATTTCCCGCAATTCAATTCTTCTGATCTTGCCGCTCAGAGTCTTGGGTACCTCGGGAACAAACTCGATGATTCGAGGGATCTTGAACTTGGCAAGCAGTTTGATGGAATGCTGGAACAACTCGAGAGCAAGCTCTCGCGAGGGTTCATAACCCGGTGCCAGAATAACGTAGCCCTTTACCAACTGCCAGCGCTTCGGATCGGGGCTGCCCACAACGGCTGCTTCTGCTACGGCAGGGTGTTCGATCAAAGCGCTTTCCACCTCGAAGGGGCCGACGCGATAGTCGGAAGACTTGATGACGTCATCGGCGCGGCCGACAAACCACCAGTACCCCTTCTCGTCAAAGGAAGCTCTGTCACCCGTATAATAATAGTTGCCCACAAACACTTCGTTCATCTTTTCCGGATTGCCGATGTACTGGCTGAACAGGCCGATGGCTCGCCAGCGATCCAGGCGGATGGCAATGTGTCCCACATCATCAGGCTTGTTGATCTCTTTGCCGTCATCGTCCAGGATCACGACGTCATAAAGAAAGGTCGGTCGGCCGAACGATCCGGCCACGATCTTGCCCTTAAACCAGGGCGGATTGCCGATCATGGCCGTGGATTCCGTCTGTCCATAAAAATCGCGGATCTCGGTATCGGTGAACTTTTTCCATTTCTGAATGATTTCCGGATTGAGAGGCTCTCCGGCACTCACCGATTCGCGCAGGGCGTCAAACTTATATTTACCCAGGTCCAACTGCATGAAAGCCCGCCATGCCGTCGGGGGAGCGCAGAACACGTTCACTTTGAAATCGGCTACCGTCGCAAGATATTTCCCTATATCCAGCTTGCTGGCATAGTAGAAGCCAGTGGTTGTGGCGCCAACGTTGAAAGGAGCGAAAAAGCAACTCCAGGCCCACTTGGCCCAACCGGGCTGACTCAGATTGTTGTGCACATCACCCGGTCGAATACCGATCACATTGGCTGTGGAGAGGTGCCCCAGCGGATACGATGTGGCCGTGTGGGCGACCCTTTTGGCCATGCCGGTGGTACCGGAGGTGAAGAAGCAGAGGATGATGTCGTCTTTCTTGGTCTTGGCGGCCTCGGCCGTGGTGCTCTCTTGGGCCACTTCGCTGTAGCTGTTCCAGCCGCTCTTTTTCCCCAGGACGATCTTGATTTTTGGTTTTGCGCCGACGTTGGCAAGAGCTTCGTCGATCACATCGGTGGAAACCTCATCAGCCAGAATGGCGTCAGGGGCATAGGTCTCGAAACGGTATTCCAGCTCGCGTACGGTCATGGTGGTTGCCGTCGGCACCGATACCATTCCGCCCTTGATGGTTGCCAGGCTGGCAAACCAGGTTTCCGGCACCGAAGGGGACATCATGTAAACGATGCCATCTTTCTTGACGCCCTTGCTGCGCACATAATTGAGGAACTTGTTTCCTTCGGCGGCCATTTCCGCATAGGTGCACTCGCGTTTCTCATCAGTATCCAGGTTAATCCATTTCAATGCTGGCTGACTGCCGCGTTCTTTTACGTGTATGCCCTCGAAAATCTCTTCCGCCCAGTTGAAATATTCGGGCAATTCCAGGTGATTCAGCTTTTCAAACAGTGCCTTGGACGCCTCAGCTTTTTGCTCAGTGTCATCCATCGAGTTGACCTTCATCAGATCTCTGTAAAAAGTCTCAAGTCCCATCCATGTGCTCCTTTCATGTTTTGACATTTTGCCAGCCATGCCGCGCGCTTCCAATCCTATTACCACTTTTGCCCAATGCCCGGAGGTGGACCAATGGAACTATCCCGCCCGCCGTTTATGTTCAACCGGTCAGCAGCGTGGAGGCCGCCAAAAGTGGCAATGTTCATACGATGAACTCAGGTGTTTAAAGGCAAGGAAAAGTGCCCATTTACCAAGTGAGGGTATTGGCATATCAAACATTGTTTGTCAAGAACTTTCCCGTGCGCGCCCTGCCCACGCCGACCGCCGATCTCAGGGGACCATGAGCAGCTCCGGCCGGGTGCATTTTGGGCAGTGACGCACGACCTCGCCGCCGGTCATCTTCATCACTTCATTCATTCTTGACAGATGTTCATCGCTCTGACACTATCCTTGCCTGGTAGCCGGAATTTGTCAGGTTTTTTGCCGGCATAAGCGGCTTTAAACTCACCTCGAGAAGTAATTCAAAAGGAGATGAAGGTATGATTAGAAAAATTGTTTCAGGTTTGCTGGGTGTGTTGCTCATTACCGGGTTCGCCTGGGCCAGAACCGTTGTCATCGCGACCGATGCCACTTGGCCTCCCATGGAATTCGTCAATGCAGACAAAGAGATCGTGGGCTTTGACATAGATTACATGAAAGCCGCAGCCAAGGAAGGCGGCTACCAGGTGGAATTCAAGAGTGTGGCCTGGGACGGTATTTTTGGGGGCTTGGAAGCAGGCAAGTATGACGCCGTTTGTTCGTCGGTTACCATTACCGAGGAACGTAAGAAAACCATGGACTTTTCCATGCCTTATTTCAAGGTGCGGCAGGCTCTGGTGGTACCCAAAGAGTCGAACGCAACAACGCTGGAGGAAATGACAGGCAAGACAGTCGGAGCCCAGATCGGTACGACCGGATACTTTGCCATCAAAGAGATGGAGGGCATTGTTGCCAAATCCTACGATGAAATTGGATTGGCCATGGAAGATCTTTTCAATGGTCGTATTGACGGCGTTGTCTGTGATGATCCGGTGGCCGCTCAGTATGCACTGCAAAGAGAGGACTATAAAGCCAAGCTGAAGATTGCCGCAGTGCTGGATACCGGTGATGAGTACTATGGCGTGGCAGTGAAGAAAGGCAACACCGAAGTCCTGGATCTGATCAACAAGGGGATCCAGGCTGTCGAGGAAAAGGGACTGGCCAATGAATTCAGGGCCAAATGGATCGGCCAGTAGTTCCGGCACAATTGTGAGCATTTCACCTACAGGAGGCCGACCGGCCACATTTGGCCTCCTGCTCGTCAAATCCTTTCCTACGATGGCCTGGACTTGCCGACCAGAGCTCCTTCGACGGCACTGCTAAAGGTCCACAATTCATGACCCAGGAAAAAATAATCATCGACGTCGGCGACGGCGCCGCCATCCCAAGCAAAAAGGACATGGGGCTTTTTTCAGCCTGGAGGATTTCCTTTTGCGGCGCCATTGTGCTCCTCATCTATCTGGTCATATCCAGGCCCGATCCCTACCTGAAAATCGTTAAGTTCCTACCAGACGGCATTATCGTGACATTTCAGGTGACCTTTTTCTCGATCGGCCTGGCCTTGATCATCGGGCTCATCACCGGACTGGGCCGAATTTCCCGCAACAGGATAGCCAATGCGATAGCGTCAACCTATATCGAGGTGATCCGCGGGATACCCCTCCTGGTGCAGCTTTTCTATATCTATTATGCGCTGGGGCGGTTTGTCAGAGTTCCGGACATGGTTGCGGCGGTCATCGCCATGTCGGTCTGCTATGGGGCTTACATGGGAGAGGTGTTTCGCGCCGGTATTGAATCCATTGACAAGGGGCAGACGGAAGCGGCCCGATCGCTCGGCTTCAATCGAACCCAGACCATGTTCTATGTCATTTTGCCCCAGGCCTGGCGTACCATACTGCCCCCGGTGGGCAATGAATTCATTGCACTCTTGAAAGATACGTCGCTGGTCTCGATTCTGGCTGTCGCCGACCTGCTGCGACGGGGCAGAGAATTCGCCGCAGAGAGTTTTGCTTACTTTGAGACCTACACCATCATCGCACTGATTTACCTTCTCATCACGTTGCTGCTTTCCAAGCTTGTCAGCATCATGGAAGATAGACTGAACTATTATGGAAAATTCTGAGCCGATCATTCGCATTGAAAACGTCACCAAGCGCTTCGGCCATCTAAAAGCCGTTGATAATGTTTCCTTGACGATCAAGACCGGCGAAAAGGTGGTGATCATTGGGCCCAGCGGCTCCGGTAAGAGTACTCTGCTACGCACCATAAACCGCCTGGAGGAGATCACCAGCGGCCGCATCCTGGTTGACGGCATGGACATCATGGATCGGGCCACGGATATCAACAGAGTGCGCATGGAAGTGGGAATGGTTTTTCAGAATTTCAATCTCTTTCCGCACAAAACCGCCCTGCAAAACCTGACCATGGCGCCCGTCAAGCTCAAAAAAATCCCGCGCCAAGAGGCCGAGAAAAACGCCCTGCGATTGCTGAAAAAAGTCAATATCGCAGAAAAGGCTGATGTGTATCCCACACAGCTTTCCGGCGGGCAGCAGCAGCGCGTTGCCATTGCCCGAGCGCTGGCCATGAATCCAAAGATCATGCTGTTTGACGAGCCGACCTCGGCACTCGATCCCGAGATGATTGGAGAAGTCCTTGATGTCATGAAAACCCTGGCCCTGGAAGGCATGACCATGATTGTCGTTACCCACGAAATGGGGTTTGCCCGGGAAGTGGCCGATCGGGTGATCTTCATGGACCACGGTGCGGTTGTGGAAGAAGGGACTCCCGAGCACTTCTTCAAGAATCCCACCCATGACCGGACCAAGCTGTTTCTAAGCCAGATTCTTTAACACGGCGTCAAATGTACTGATCTCCCAGTTCCGTGATTATTCCCTCCAGATCTCCCTGAGTCTGCCGCATCAAATCCCGGCCGGCCTGCACCAGGCGTTTTTTCAGCGAAGGATCTTGCAGGTCGTCCAGGGACCGAACCGCTCCGCCTCTCCGTCCCAGCCTGAAAAGCAGCTTTTCTTCCTCCGGCAGGGCCAGGTAGCGATCGATGACCTCCAGCATGGCTTGCTTGTCGGCCGGCAGTTTGCCCCCTATTTCCTCCAGCAGGTTCATGATGTGGTCCGATGTGAGCGTGCTGTGAATGCCCGCAAGGTTTTCAATGAGCAGCCTGATTTCTGCAACCACTTCATCGTCGTGCAAAGGCACAAACGTTCCTTTCAGTTTGTCCTGGTGGAGAGGCGCATTGGGCGGGATGCGCAGACTGCGGAGCCTGATGAAGTGTGGATCGATGGCGTTCAGCACGGCGGCGGTTTCGATGGCGTGTTCCCTGGACCAGGCTTTCCCCCCCAGTCCGGGCATAACATACTCCGAGAGAGTCATGCCTGCCTGAACGACCTTTTGTCCCGCCTCGATATGCTGTTTGGCCGTCACCCCTTTTTTGATGAATTGGAGGACCCGGTCTGAACCGCTTTCCAGACCGATGTGAATGCGGTCGAGTCCCGCGATGCGAATTTGTCGCAGTTCCTCGAGGCTCTTGCGGGCCAGTGTATTGCTGCGGGCATAGGATGTGATTCTGCGAGCAGCGGGGATGGAGCTTTTGAGGTAATGCAGCGCATCGACCAGGATATCCGTCGAAAGGACCAGGCTGTTCGCATCCTGGATAAATACCGTTCCCTTGCCATAGCAGGCCCACAAGGCCACATGGCGCAAACAGGCGTGCGCATCCGGGCTTGTCATGACCGCCTGCAACACCTGCCGGTTGACTTTTCCCCCGAATCCCAAGCTTTCGGACACAGCCTGCAGCTTTTCCATCATCTCAGCCACGGTGTCGATGTCTTGCTTGATCTCGGCCAAGGTTCTCCTGCTGAACGGTGCACCCTTGTAAATCGGGCAGAACGTGCATTGGTTCCATGGGCAGTTGCGCGTGAAGCGCAAAAGGAGACTGCCGGCTTCACTGGGAGGGCGAATGGGACCTTGTTCGAACAGCATCTTCGCTTTCCAATCCGGGTTAGAAATTTGTCTCGTTCAATTGATCCGGCTTACCTTTTCTTTATAACACGGGCAGTGCCATTTCCGTAGCCTGGGTGGTCGGTATTTCAGGTTGTTGCCGGTGTTTATTGTCTTGGTCGAGAAAAATCGCTATATTGCGCAGCGTCATGTAACCGAAGATTGCCGATGTTGATGCGCAAGGAGCCGAGTCAGTATGGAAGATAAGTTTACAGCGTTGTATGTGATGGTCCGGCGGGAAGAACTGAAGCCCGAAGACGGTGGGTCCTTCGAGGTTCCGGTGGCCCGTCAGCAGGAAGAATGTATGCGGTATCTCAGAGATACAGGCGGTATTCAGCCCGACGAAGAGGTCGAAGTCTACAAGAACATCAACCAGATGCTGATGGACGTCGAGCGCAGGCGGATCAAGCGGGTAGTGGTTTACCACCTCGACCGTCTGGGCAGCAGTCAGGAAGAACGGGATGGAATTCTCTTCGAACTGGACGCGGCCGGAGTTGAACTGCTGACAGTGACCCCGTAGCAGGCTGCGCGTAACCCCTGCCTGTGCATCATTGGCACACACTATCGTTTCGGCGTCAGGGCTCCAGAAAGGCGTAAGATCGCTGGATCCCGAGTTCTGCTGGAATGACCGCTGAGCACGCAGCCTCAAATGGGGGGCACGCTTCCCGCTGGGTAAATATTGCGGTTAAAAAAAATTTTCTATCATGCTGCCGCGTTTGCGCGCTAATGCGCATTTGCCGCAATTTTACAGGGGCGGCTGAGGTTCTGCACGGTGGGGACGGGCAACCAGGCGTTTGGCTGCTCATTGCTGCAATGCCCCATGAAAGGTGATGAATGAAAGCTCTCTTTGAAGAAGACCGAGCCCTCAAGGGAATGTACTGGGTGCAGGATGCGGGGGCATGCTCCGGAGTCTATGCGCTGGAGGATGGCAGAACTTTGATTGATGCCGGCAATATGTACGGACTCATCGATGAACTCCGGGACCTGGGTCCGCTGGATCGCATCGAGCGCATCTTGCTGACTCACAGCCATTTTGACCATGTGGGCGGAGTGCAGGAGATTTATCAGGCGGCCAGCCCGGACATTTACCTGCACCCGCTGGCGCGGGAGCACCTGCGCCTGCACCGTGAACCGTTTCCCAGTTTTTTTGACGCCCTGGCCCAGGACAATAAGATCAAGCTCCTGTATGACGGCGATGTGGTCGAGGGGGCACCCGCCCTGAGAGTCATTCATACTCCAGGGCACACCGCGGGCGATCTCTGTTTCTACGATGCCTCGTCCGCTGCCCTGTTTTCGGGCGATGCTGTATTGCCGCAGAAGGAAAGTCTCTCCACGGTGCTTTCGAAGCCCGACGAAGTATGCGGCGGCCGCCTGGAAGACAAAATCAAGGGGCTGCAGAAGCTGCTCAAAATTCCCGTACGCCATCTCTTGCCGGGGCATGGCGCCCCGGTTTTTCATAAGGGCGGCGATCAGATCAAGATTTCTCTGTTTACGCTTTATAAAAGCCTGTATGGGGATGATGCCGAGAAGGCCTGGATTACCATGGGGCAGGACTTGCTGGCGAGCGGACTATTGGAAGAGGCTCGCCAGTGCGTGGCCAAAGCCGCTGAGGCCGGCTCGCAATCCGAGGAGGCCAGGGATCTCTATGAGCGAATAGCTGCAGCGGAGGTCGAGCGGAACACGCGGGGTGGAGGTTGAACGATGAACGGTGGTGCATGTGACCTCCATCCCAGTGCGAGTCGAGGGGCGCGGGTGAGTAGTGCAGCAAGCCAATGCGCTTTTGTGATTGCCGGGACTCACAGTGGGTGCGGTAAAACCACTCTCTCCCTGGCCCTCGTGGCTGCCCTCAGGGCTCGAAATCTGGTGGTGCAGCCTTTCAAAATAGGCCCGGACTTTATCGATCCGGGTCTGCACACGCAGGTCGCCGGCCGGGAATCGCGCAACCTCGACGGCTGGATGCTCTCCCGGAGTTACAACGTGAACCTCTTCCAACGCCTGCTGCCTCGTGCCGACGCCGCCGTTGTCGAGGGGGTGATGGGACTCTACGACGGCTACGACGGGCAGGGAGAAGCAGGGAGCAGTGCCGAAATGGCCAAATGGCTGGATCTTCCCGTGATTCTTGTTGTGGACGCACGCAGCATGGCCCGCAGCGCGGCGGCCGTCGTCCATGGATTCAAGAATTTTGACCCGAATCTCAAATTCGCCGGAGTCATTTTCAACCGGATCGGCGGCGAAGGCCATTTGGCCTTTCTAAAACAGGCGATGTCGGCAAGTTTGCCTGATGTCCCCGTATTTGGAGGGATTCCCCGGGAAGAAGCGATTGTCATTCCCGAGCGCCACCTGGGTCTGGTAACGGCAGACGAATTCACCCTAACGCCGGCGTGGCGAGAGCGACTCGCGGAGCTGGTGGAAAGACATCTGGACATGGATCTTCTGCTGCACAGAACTCAGGCTGAGCCGCCATGGCTCACCGCGCAACCGGACATGCCCGAATCCTCTCCAGCAGCCGCCATTGCGGTGGCACGGGATGCGGCCTTCTGTTTTTATTACCCTGACAACTTCGAAATGCTGCGCCGGGCGGGAGCCAAAATCCATTTCTTTTCACCCCTTGCCGGCGAAACATTGCCGGCCAAGGCCTGCGGCCTTTACCTGGGCGGAGGGTACCCTGAGCTCTTTGCGGAGCAACTTGGCGGTCAAACCAGGCTGTTCCATGATATCCGGTCGGCCGTGGCCAAAGGAATGCCCGTCTATGCAGAGTGCGGCGGGCTGATGACTCTCAGCCGCTTCATTCGAACGCGCGCCGGCGACACTTACGATATGGTCGGAATCCTTCCCTTTGGAACGCGCATGCTCAGCCGGCGCAAGGCATTGGGCTACACGGAAGTGGAATTGCGCCGTTCATGTTTGCTGGGCGAGCCGGGGCTGCGCATACGAGGTCATGAATTTCATTATTCGGAAATCGCACAGACTGAGGAGATTGAAGGGTTAAACCTTGCCTATCAACTGCATAAGCGCAGACCGGCAGGGGTGACCCGTCTGGAAGGATATACTCATGGTTCGGTACTTGCCAGCTACATTCATCTGCACTGGGGGAGCGCCCCGCAGGTCGCGTCTAATTTTGTGAGGCGCTGTACGGAATACGGAGAAAGGTGGTAGATGAAACAGCAAGCCAGGTCCCTCATGTTTCTGGGAACCGGTTCCGATGTCGGTAAGAGCATTCTGGCGGCGGCCTACTGCAGAATTCTCAGGCAGGACGGCTACCGGGTCGCTCCTTTCAAGGCTCAAAACATGGCGCTCAATTCGTTTATCACACGCCAGGGAGGTGAAATGGGCCGGGCCCAGGTGGTCCAGGCCGAGGCCGCCGGCATCGAGCCGCACGTGGATATGAACCCTGTTTTGCTGAAGCCCACTTCGCAAATGGGGTCGCAGGTGATTGTCCTGGGCAAGGCCGTCGGGAATTTTTCCGCCCTCGAGTACTACCAGTACAAGCACAAACTGCTGCCCGTCGTGCGCGATTCGTACCGGCGACTGGCGCGAGACCATGACGTGATAGTTCTGGAAGGAGCCGGGAGTGCCGTCGAGTTGAACCTGAAAGAGCACGACCTGGTGAACATGGCGATGGCTGAAATGGCCGACGCCCATTGCATTCTGGTCGGCGACATTGACAGGGGAGGAATATTCGCGGCGCTGCTGGGCAGCTTCATGCTGCTGAATGCCCGTGAACAGGCCAGGATTTTGGGGTTCATGGTCAACAAGCTGAGAGGTGACCCACGGCTCTTTGCAAACGGCACTGAGATCCTCGAAGCGAGGTCCGGCAAGCCCGTTTTGGGAGTGATTCCCTATTTTGATCACATCGCGTTGCCGGAAGAAGACAGTGTGGCATTGGGTCGCCGGATGCGGCAAAATCCGTCCGCCAAGTCGCGTGACAGGCTGGCGATAGGGATAGTCCGCCTGCCGTTTATCTCCAACTACACGGACTTCGACTGCTTCGAGCAGGACCCGCAGGTTGAATTGAGCTACTTTGATGCCCCACCCCGGGTCTTTGCCTATGACGCAGTCATGCTTCCCGGCAGCAAGAATACTTTGGAGGATCTGGATTTCTTGCGGCGCAGCGGCCTGGCCGATGCCATTGCGGCTTTCTACAAATGCGGAGGAACCGTTGTCGGAATCTGTGGCGGCTACCAGATGCTCGGTCATTCTGTGAAGGATCCCGGCGGCGTGGAGAGCAAGCTGGGGGTGGTGCCGGGTCTGGGACTTCTGGAAATGGAAACGGAAATGTTCCCCCATAAGGTGACCTCTCAGGTGGAGGCTTCCCTCCTGAAGGAAGCCCGGGCTTACTTCAGCGCTCCAGAAGGAAAACCGTCCGAGGTTGATGCCCGCTCCCATGACAATGACAGGGATGTGCCGCGTCGCCTTCGCGGTTATGAAATCCATATGGGGCAGAGCGTTCCGCGAGGGGCTTGCCGGGAGTTGTTTCGTATTCATCGGCGGGACGGCTGCACGGTACACGTAACAGACGGCTTGATTGGCATGGATGGGAGAGTGTGGGGCACGTATATCCATGGTATTTTTGACAACGATCGATTCCGCAGGGATTTTTTGCAGGTACTGAGCATTCGATCGGGCAAGGATGGAGCGTTATTATCGGGAGGATTTGCCTACGAGCACTGGAAGGAGCAGCAGTATGATCTGCTGGCGGAGCATGTTCGCAGGCATACGGATGTTGCCCGTATTTATAGAGCAATGGGATTGTATACCGGTTAAGCATTCGATGTTTCATTGTTTGCAGGCCTTGTCGAAGGGTTTCGTCACGCCCAAGCGTGACGAAACCCTTCAGTGACTGCCGCCATAGAAATGCATGTTTCTTGCCTTAACAAGGATAGCATGGGTAGAGGGAATGAAGGTCATCGCCAACCGTCGGCACAAAGGCAATGGTTGTGCTCAACCAGTACGAGGATGATCGCTCGGTCCCGGTGATTTTGAATCGTTTTGATGCGGGGGTTTGTCAACCATTGTTCTTGCTTCCCTGGCATTTGACTACAGCTTACTTTCTGGATCTCTTGCTCGGCGATCCGCCGAAACTGCCGCATCCCGTCAGGTGGATAGGCAGGCTGGTGTCCTGGGCCGAGAGTATCTTTTTGGACAATGGCGCTTCTAGCAACCAACAGCGCGTGGCGGGATTTGCTTGCTGGATCTGTGTCATTGTGGGCGTCACCAGTGCGACTCTGTTCGTCACCGGGCTTGCCTTCCAGGTGTCCGAACTGCTGGCGGACTTGGTCGTCATCTGGTTGGCCTATTCCTGCCTGGCGACGCGCAGTCTGCATCGTGAATCGCAGCACGTGATGCAGGCCCTGGATCAGGGCATGCCGGATGAAGCGCGCCGTCGCCTGGCGCTCATCGTAAGCCGCGATACCGAGCAATTGGATGACCGGGAAATAATTCGTGCGGTCATTGAAACAGTGGCGGAAAACATTTCCGATGGCATAGTGGCCCCGCTCGTCTACCTGTCGTTGGGCGGGCTATTGGGTGGGATGCTGTACAAAGCGGTCAACACCATGGATTCCATGCTGGGATATATGAACGATCGCTACCGGCATTTCGGATGGTTTGCCGCCCGAGCGGACGATCTGGCCAACTGGGTGCCGGCCAGGTTGACCGGAGCTCTCATTCTGCTTGCCGCGATTCCCCTGAAGCTGGACTGGAGGAGTTCCTGGCATGTGATGCGATGCGATGCCCGCAAGATGAAAAGCCCTAATGCGGGATACCCGGAATGTGCGGCAGCGGGTGCTTTGGGTGTGCAACTGGGGGGAGCCAACCGGTATTTCGGACGTATGGTGAGCAAACCGACCCTCGGAGATCCGCGCAGAGAATTATCGGCCGCTGTCTACAGATCGATGATTCGACTCTTGTACGTGACATCATTTTTAGCTTTGTTGCTCTCCCTGGCAATCAGGTATCTCCTTTGCCTGAGCTGAATCCTTTGCCGGGCAGGATCTCGTGTGAGCCGCCTCTCCCCCCTGATCTCGACAGCACGCATCAGGATCATGAGGAGCCCAAAGAAGACGGTCGATGTTGTCAATCCACCCATCTCCGAGTCAGGCCCGGAATGATTTTGTTGACCACACCTTTATCTGGCTGAGTCTCCATGTTACACATTGGCTGTACCTGTTAAGGATGGAACCATGCATTTCTATGCGGGCCTTGTTGATGGGTTTCGCTTCGCTCTACCCATCAACAAGGCCTGCAAATGATGCATCATCTAATGCTAAGCCGGTATGATCACCCGGAGGATAGGGCTCTGCCGACGATGTGAAGCCGGCGGAACAATGGGTCTCAGAAGTGTGCATCGACCATGGTCTCAGATACCGAGTGCGGATTGGAGGGAGATTCTAAATGTCTATGGTTCATGGCGGCAACGTCTATGAGGTTGCCGAGCACATGGGAGTATCGCCCGATGCGATCCTCGATTTCAGCGCCAGCATTAACCCGCAGGGTCCGCCGTCCGGTCTCTTGAAGACATTAACCGGACACTATCATCGTCTGCAGCATTATCCGGATATCCACAACCGTTCTCTGGTGGATGCACTGGCCCGTTTTCATGCGGTGCCGGCAAGTCGGATCGTGGTGGGCAATGGTTCTACTGAGCTGATCTATGTCTTGCCGAGAGCCCTTGGAATTCAAAGGGCGCTCATCGTACTGCCCACCTTCAGCGAGTATGCCCGGGCCTTTGCCTTTCAGCAAGTCGACCTGACAAGACTCATCACGACCGGGGAAACTCTTTTCCAACCCACTGTCGAGCAGCTCGAGGCCGCTTTTGAACAAGTGCGGCCGCAGGCAATCCTGGTGACCCACCCGGGTAGTCCGGCCGGATCCGTTCTGCCCCCCGAGGTGCGCGAGTGGCTGGTGGACAAGAGTGCCCAAAGGGAGATTTACTGCCTGGTCGATGAGGTTTTTGTCGATTATTGCGAAGCCCGGTCGTTCAAAACATTGATTAATGACTCAAACAACCTGGTTCTTATTCGATCCATGACCAAGTTTTACGGGATACCCGGCCTCAGACTCGGCTACCTGCTGACTTCGGAAAACCTTGCCGGGCGAATTGGCGCACACCTGCCGCCGTGGTCGGTCAATACCTTTGCCCAGATTGCCGGTGCGTACTGCCTGGAGCAAGAACAATACCGCACGGCATCACTGGCTTTCATGGCACAGGAACGCAGCCGGATGCTGGCCCGTTTCAATGAGCTCAAAGGCTGCCGGGCCTTCCCAAGCGAGGCCAACTACATCTTGGTCCAGCTGGATGCGAGTGCTGCGGATGCAGCCAGGCTGCAGCAGGACCTTTTGGCGTCGGAGCGGATTTTGGTGCGAGACTGCAGCTCTTTCGAGGGACTGGACAATCGCCATGTACGTTTTGCCATCCGTCTGCCCGAACAAAACGACCGGCTGCTCGATGCTTTTTCGCACTGGCTTGCACGGCATGCCGATTGAACAATTGCGTCCTGGATTGAGGACTCATTGACGAAGGATAAGGGCAGAGGCTATGGCAGTTCAGCCTGAGAAGACGGAAACGCTGGTGGGAATGGCGATTCTGGCACTGCTGGTGGTGATCGCGGCGGGAATTCTCATGAGACAGTCCCGCTACGACCCGCAGTGGTTCACCATGTCCCGGTCCGAACATGAAATACCCCAGGCTGCCGGCGAGTTGTCCCATCTCCAGGAGCTGCTTCCGGATGGCTGGGTCCCGCTCACTCCCCTTGAAACATTCAGTCCGGAAAACCTTTCCGACAAGATCAACGGCAAAGCGGAGCTGTATCTCGCGGCAGGATTCCAGAAACTCGAGAGTCAGCGATTCAAAAGGTCGGATCAGGATGATTCCTGGCTGGAGCTGTTCGTCTTTGACATGGGCAGCACACGCAACGCCTTTGCTGTGTTCAGCACACAACGGCGTACCGGTTCAACACCTGTCGATTTGACTCGGCATGCCTACCAGACCGAAAATGCGCTGTTTTTTGTCCATGGTCGAGACTATGTCGAGGTGATCGCGGCAGAGGAAGGCCTGGCTGATGAAATGCTTGCAATTGGCAGAAATTTTGTGGAACGAAAGCCCGTTCAATCGGACGAACTGAGTGAACAGTCGTTGTTTCCCCGGAAAAATTTGAACGCCGAGAGCATTGCGCTTCTTGCCTCGGATGCTTTCGGATTCAGCCGGTTGAACAATATCTTTACGGCAAAGTACAACATCGCCGGGCAGGAAATGAGAGCCTTTCTGTCTGTGCGGCCGTCAGGCGCGGATGCGCAGCAACTGGCTGAGGCCTATCATGCCTTCTTGCTCGAAAATGGGGGCTCGGATGTTGATTCCGGGACCAACCTGCCGGAAATCAAACTGATCGAAATTTTCGATCTCTATGAGTTGATATTCGTTCATGGGCGAGTGTTGGCCGGTGTTCACGAGGCCGAAAGCAAGGATGCAGCTCTTGAGCTGGGCCTCACGCTCTACCGGGAACTGCAGGAGGTTGATGAGAGCCAATGAATGAATCACCCCGGGATAGCTCCATGAACCGCAGGGAATTCCTCTCCCGTACCCTCAGAGCCGGGGTACTCGCGGCCGCCGCCGGGTCGTTGAGCTATTGGCTGTATGACGGACGGGGACCGGGTCCGGACTCGACCGCGCAGGGAAACCTTGTCGTGCTGCCGGATTTTTCCGTCCCCGAGCTGAGCGGCAGGATGAGCGTCATCACTGGAGCAGATCGGATAAGAACCGTCGACATGGGGCTTAAAGCCGTCGGCGGCATCGAAGCGTTCATCCGCAAAGGCGACGGAGTGCTCATCAAGGTCAATGCGGCTTTTGCCAGTCCACCGATCCTTGGCGCCACCACAAACCCCCAGTTGGTTTCTCACGTGGCGACCCTCTGTCGCAAAGCAGGCGCCTCCTCCGTGGTTGTGACCGACAACCCCATAAACGATCCGCAGAGTTGTTTTACTCTGAGCGGAATCGGGGATGCGGCCCGTTCGGCCGGCGCCAGGCTCATGCTGCCAACAGGCAGCTCCTTTGCGCCCACTACAGTTCCCCATGGCAAGCTCATCCGTGATTGGCCTCTTTTGCACGCCCCATTCCAGGGGGTCAACAAAGTCATCGGCATTGCCCCGGTCAAGGATCATCACCGCAGCGGCGCATCCATGATCATGAAAAACTGGTATGGGCTGCTCGGGGGGCAGCGCAACATCTTTCACCAGAACATCAATGACATCATTCTGGAATTGGCCATGATGGTCAAACCGACTCTGGTGATCCTGGACGGAACAACCAGCATGATGACCAACGGTCCGACCGGTGGTTCACTCTCCGATCTCAAGCAGACCCGTTGTATGATTGTGAGCACCGATCAGGTGGCCGCCGATGCCTGCGGTGCAAGTCTTCTGGGGAAAAGAGCGGCCGATCTGCCCTTCATTTTAAAGGCGCAGAATGCGGGTTTGGGAACCGCCGACTACGAGTCGCTCAATCCTGCCCGGGAAGCAGTGGGATAAAAGCTGTCCGGCCGGGGCCCGGCCTCCGGCGTTTGCTGGTTGGCGGCAGAGGGGACCTTTAAGATTGCTTCCAGCCATTTCTTGTACCCGATCTGTTAGATAACAGTAGAATAATCGATCCCATGAAAATTGTTACCGTCAGGCGAATCAGTCAGGTGTTTTTTTTGCTCCTGTTCTTCTGGTTCTGTATTGTGAGCACCTTTGGAGAGCACTGGTGGCAGCTGCGTGGATGGCCGGTGAACTGGTTCCTGCAACTGGATCCTCTGGTGCATGTCGGCGTCATGCTCACCACGCAGACGGTCTATGCCGGGTTGTCGTGGGCGCTGGTGACCACAGTGCTGACCATTGTGCTGGGGCGATTCTTCTGCGGCTGGGTTTGTCCGTTTGGAACGCTGCACCACCTGTTCGGTTATCTGGGCAAGCGGGGTCGGACCTTATCGCGCAAGGCCGCAGTCAATGCGTATCAGCGCGGGCAGTCCATAAAATACTACATCCTGATATTCCTGCTGTCGGCTGCTGCGGGTGCTCTGATGGCGCGCGCGGTGCGGACGGCTGTTGCCCTTGCGGCGAGCCTGTGGCTTCTAACGGCGGTGACGATTGCCATTGTGGCGCTCACGATTTTCGGCTTGACCAACCAGCTGCGCAAAACAGGCACTATCCTGCTGGCTCTCGTGGGAGGCTGGACTCTTGTGGGTCTGCTCTATTCGATGGAGCCCATGATCGGTGCCTCACTGCAGACCGGCCTGCTGGACCCCATCCCACTGGTGTACCGTTCCGTCAACCTGGTTTTATTGCCCCTTGTCGATTCGGCCAGCCCAACCCTATCGGTCACTCAAAGGCATTATGAAGGGGCCTGGCTGATTGGCACGGTTTTTCTTGGCGCTCTTTTGATGAACCTGCGCACGCCTCGATTTTACTGCCGGTATGTCTGTCCTCTGGGAGCTTTTTATGGCGTATTGAGTCGTTTTTCCCTGTGGCGCATTGGCAAGAGACAGGACCAGTGCGCCCAGTGTCAATGGTGCGAAGCCGACTGTGAAGGGGGCTGCGAGCCGACCGGCACAATACGCCTGCCGGAATGCGTGCTGTGCATGAACTGCCTGGACCAATGCGGGCATGGTTTGATCAGCTATCAAACCGCACCATCGGCATCAGGTGCAATCGTTTCTCCCGACATGTCCCGCAGGGGATTTGTCGTGGCTTTGGCATCGGGCATTGCGGCAGTGCCCATGGTCAGACTCGGCGGCTATACGGATCAGAATTGGAACCCTGCCGTGATTCGTCCTCCAGGGGCCCTGAGGGAAGCTGATTTTCTGTCTCGATGCATCAAATGCGGACAGTGCATGCGCATCTGTCCTACTAACATCATTCAACCGGCGGGCCTGGAGGCTGGATTGGAGGGATTGTGGACACCGCTCCTCAATTTTCGAGTCGGGACCAGCGGCTGCCAGCTGAACTGTATTGCCTGCAGCCATGTATGCCCGACGGCCGCCATAAGGCCCATCAGCCTGGAGGAAAAGCTCGGCCGGGGAGTCTTTGCCGAGCCCGGTCCGATCAGGCTCGGATGCGCCTTTGTGGATCATGGCCGTTGTCTGCCGTGGGCCATGGACAAACCATGCATTGTGTGCCAGGAAACGTGCCCCGTCAGTCCCAAAGCGATTTTCGTCCGGGAATACTATAGTCCCCTGCGCAATGGCGTCGCCGAAGTTGTCAGATCCAACGGCAGTGTATTGGAAATTGCCGGCACATCGTTTCAGGCGGCACAGCTTTCGACCGGGGACTATTTCATCAGGCTGACGACCGACCCTACGAATACGCGCCGGCCGATCGTCGACAACGCAGACCGGGTGTTGGCGGTAGATCCGCGCACGCCGTTTGGGCCGGAGCTCGCCATTGGATCACGGATTGAAATTCAAGTTCGGCTGCAGCGACCGCAAGTTGACCCGAAGCTGTGCATCGGGTGTGGAGTGTGCGAACACGAATGCCCGGTGAGTGGTAAAAGGGCGATTCGCGTCTCGGGGGAAAATGAATCCAGGAACAAAAGGCGCTCGCTGCTCCTTTAGTGCAGCGCCACGCAATCAAGTGGCCGAATGCCGAATGCCGCAGGTTGGGTAGAGCGCAGCGAAACCCAACGGCTACATTAGTCCGCCCAGCCCAACCTGCACTGTTTGGACCATTGCCCGTTTTCCGAACCGTAGCAGCAGCCGAGACGCACCCTGTTATGGCGGAAAGAGGATGGGGAGTAATCCTACCGACACGAGCAGGGCAATGATCGTCACCGGCACTCCCACTTTCACGTAGTCCAGGAAACGATAGCCGCCCGGGCTCATGACGAGCAGGTGAGCGGGATGCGAGAGGGGGCTGGCGAAACTCGAGGAAGCCGCAATAGCAACGGTCATCATCAACAAATGGGGCGAAATTTCCAGACTGCTTGCGGCACTGAGCGCTACAGGCGCCATCAATACCACCAGGGCGGCGGTGGGGATAACCTGGGTGCCGGCTACGGTGACGATAAAGAGTGCGGCTACGATCCAGCGAGGTCCCAAATCGCCCACCGCGTCGATCAAAGCATTGGCCGCCATCTGTGCTGCTCCCGTTTTTTCGATGGCGGCTCCCAAAGGCAGCATCCCGGCGATCAGAAACACTACTTTCCATTCAATGGCACGATAAGCTTCTTCCATGCTCAGGCACCCGACCAGCACCATCACCGCTGCACCGGTGAGGGCGGCGATTGCGATGGGAACAAGTCCCGCGATGGCGCTGACCAGCACCACCAGCATGACGGCTGCGGCAAAGGCTGCCTTTTCCAGACGTGGTGCGCGGGCAGCGGTCTCATCGAGTACAATGAAGTCGCGGTCTCGCGCCACCGCCTCGAGATTGCGTCGCTGCCCGTACACCAGCAGTGCGTCTCCAAACTGCAGAGGCATGTCCTGCAGCCTGCTGCGATAAGCTCTCCCCTTGCGCCAGATGGCGAGAACACTCAGGCCGTAACGTTCGCGGAAAAAGAGTTCCGACAGTGTTCGGCCTGCAAGAGTGGTACGCGGCGACAGGAGAATTTCGGTGGCGCCGATGTGCTGCGATTCCAATTCGGTCTCGAGGGCGGAGGTCTGTTCGGTGAACTCCAGTTCCTGAAGGCTTTCGAGAATATCGAGATCGTGCCGTGATCCCTGCAGCAACAACAGATCTCCCGCCTGCACCTTTTCATGGGGGGAGGGCATGCACTGCAGTTCCCCGTCACGCACCAGACCTACCACGGTCAGACCGAAGGCATTTCCCAGGCGACTTTCGACCAGATCACGATCAACCAAAACCGAACCGGGGGGAACGCGCACCGGCAGGATTTCCATGAAACCGCCCGCAAGCTCGTCCACTCTATCCGCGGCGACCACGTGGAGGTCCGCGACAAGGCCGAGGCGAACCAGTGCTTCGAGCGATTTTTGCTCTGCCTGCAGCAACAGCCGATCACCCGCGGTGAGTTGGTGACGGCGCAGATCTTTGATTTTGCCGTGCACTGGGCTATGCAGCGCCACCACATGAACGCGGTGCTGCAGTCGCAACCCGTTTTCTGCCAGCGTAGTACCGCGCAGTGGAGACCCTTCGGCAACAACTGCCTCGACTGTCTGAAGGCGCTGAGAAAGCAACGTCGAGTATCGGTCCGAGGACTCGACCTGGAGGTGCTGGGTGCCGCGAAACCGCTCCAGATGGTCGGGGCTGCCATGCACTATCAGCAAATCTCCAGCCCTCAAAACTTCGCCCGGCCGAGGGGCGAGCGTCAGTGCGCCATTGCGCTGAATTGCCAGTACTGTCAAGTAAAGGGCCGATCCTATCCGGCTGTCGGCGAGGGAGCGGCCATGGAAAGCGGATCCCGGTGGAATACGAATAGTGAAAATATAGCTGTCGAGCTGGTAGAAAATATCCACCGAGGACGAGCGGGTATCCGCTTCCGCAGTGGCTGTGCGGCTCGGGAGCAAACGCCGGCCGATGGATATCATAAAAAGAATGCCCGCCGCGACGATGGCTGCGGTAATAGGCGTGAACTCGAACAGGCCGAAAGGGCGGAGGCCCGCGGTTTGAAGTGCGTCCGTCACCAGAATGTTGGGCGGCGTGGATATGCCGGTGAACGGACCGCCCAGCAGGCAGCCAAGTGCCAGCGGCATGAGCAGCCGCGAAGGCGGCCGCTTGCTGCGTCGTGCCAGTTCCATGGTGGCCGGCAATAGAATGGCGGCCACCGTTACGGTGTTGATAAGCGCTGAAAGAAGGCTTGCGGCAACCATCAGAACCGCCGTCAGCAGTGCTTCGCTGCCCTTTGCAAAGCGTTGCAGAGGCAGGCCGAGCCAGTGGGCGATACCGGTGCGGGTAAGGCCCGCGGACAGGATAAACATTGCCCAGACGGTAACCACTGCCGGACTGCTGAAGCCGGCCAGTGCCTCCTGCGCCGTGACCAGCCCGGCCAATGCCAGGGCCGACAATACCAGCAGTCCCACCACATCAACGCGCACCCAGCCGCCGATAAACAGCACCAGGGCTACACCAACGATCACCAGCAGTACCATCATCTGGGGTGTCACAAGGGTTCTCCTCGCCGCGTCGACAACTGGGCAAACCCATGCCGGCAGCCCTGTGGAAACGCTCGCGCGGCTTTCCTCGGGCACGGTAATTAGGGTATTGACAAGCAGCCTGTAACCGGGGGCGGACAGGGGGTGATAAGAATTGCTTGTGGTCCGATTTTGTGTAGCAGGTGAGGTGGGCTGAGTCAAGGGCATTATCGCCAGAGCCTCTGCGGTGCGGCTTTAGCCGTGGTCGACGAGATTTTTTTGCCGCACCCGGCCGGTTATGCTATGTTTCTGGATTGTCCGAGCATAAACCATAAGGAGATTGAGGTGCCTGTAGAAGGGTGGCTCACCATTGGCATCCTGGAGGTGCGCAAGCAAAGACCGATAGTGAACATCGAGTGGATGAGCTGTAATTAATCCCATCGATCGTTCAGTAACGAAGAGAGTCAATAGGATACCCAGAATGAACCCGGTACAATTCGTATTGAAGAAAATCCTCGCCATTGTCACGTGGCGGCCTGCGTTGACCGTTGTCCTGGCCTTTGCGCTGGCTGGTCTGTCCGCTTTATACACCTCCGCTCAGCTTGGCTTCGAGACCAGCCAGAGAGATCTCATTTCACCCAAGCACCGTCTGGTTCAACTGGCTGAAACCGTCGATCAGTTCGATGATATGGATAATTTCATTGTTGCCATCGAAAATTCGGATCCTTCCCGCTCCCTGGATTTTCTTCACGCCTTGGTTGCCAGACTGGAAAAGGATAAGGAGCATGTGGCCGAGGTCTTTTATCGAATTGATCCCGATACGGTGCGCAAATGGGCGCTGCTCTATCCCGAGCGCAAGGATCTGCTGGCATTGCGCGACAAGCTTCGGGAGCATCAGGACTTTATCCGGGACCTGGCCGATTCTCCCCAACTGACGAATTTCTTCCAACTCATCAACAGCGAGATTGCCGCAGCCATGGTGGGCGAATTGTTCACCGGCTTTCTGGACGATGACCAGGAGAAGGATGGGGAAGAACCCTTTGATTTGACTTTCCTCATCAGCAGCCTGAAGAGCCTGGATTTTTTCCTGGAGGGCCGGCCGTTCAAGTCGCCGTGGGGCTCTCTTTTTGCCGACAGTTCCTGGGATGAGGAGAAAGAGGGGTATTTCTGGACGGAAAATGAGCGTTACCTGCTGGTTTTTGTAACTCCGGTCGAGCAGGGAGAAGGATTTAACAACGCGCAACAGTCACTGGACGCACTGAGGGCCACTGTCGCTGCAGTGCGCCAGGATTTCCCGGAGATACAGGCGGGGGTCACCGGACGCGAAGCCATGAACGTCGACGAGATGACTTCGGCTTTTGCGGACATGAGCGTTGCCACCATCATTTCGCTGATCGGGTTGACCCTGCTGTTGACTCTGTTTTGGCGCGGCGTTCGCCGGCCGTTGTTTCAAGTGACCAACTCGGTGATCGCCCTCGCCCTCACCTTCGGATTGACAACCCTGGTGGTGGGCCATTTGAATATTCTATCCATTGTGTTTGCACCCATGATGGTTGGCCTGGGTGATGACTACGGGGTCCACTGGTTGTCACGCTATAAAGAGGAAGTGAAAGGTGGCCGGTCTGCCCGGAGGGAAGCTATTCGGGCGACCATGGTGAAACTGGGCCCGGGCATTATCCTGGCCGGGCTCACGGCGGCATTTTCATTCTTCCCACTGGTTCTGACCGGTTTTAAGGGATTGGCGGAGCTGGGAGTCATCAGTTCCATGGGCATGCTGGTGACCACGCTCACTACTCTCTTTCTGGTTCCTCCCCTGGTGTTGATGTTCGACAAACCCAAGCCGGAACGGCAGGTCAACCGGGTCGATGGTCGACCGCTTTTTCGCATTACCAATCGGCGGGCGGCAGCAATTGTCGCTTTGTCGTGTGCTGGTTTGATTGTCTCAGTGCTTGCTGCGACCGGCGTGACCTTCGATCTCAATATGCTCAATCTGCAATCGAAGGATGCGGAATCAATCATTTGGGAAAAGAAGATGCTGGATGACAGTAAGCGATCCAGTATGTATGGTGCCGTGTTGGCTCGCTCGCTGGCTGAAGTGGAGGCAAAAAGCAAACTGCTGGAAGCGCTTCCGACCGTTTCCGAGGTTGAAAATGTTCTGACACTTCTTCCTCAGGAGCAGCGCGAAAAAATACAAATACTCCGGCAAATCAAGCCCTATATCCCCAATCCCGCTGCATTCCAGGCCACCGGGAAGCCGGTGAACGTCAGTGAACTGGACAAAACGCTTTCCCGGATTCGCTTCAAGATGCTCGATTCCAGCAAGTCTGAGTGGGGTGACAGAACACCACTGGAGGATCAGATGGTGCAGGTGCGCCAACTGATCGGCCGTATCAGGCAGACCATTGACACCGCGGATCAGACTAAGTTGCAGGCGGCGCTGGAAGACTATGACAGGCACTTGATGAACGATCTCAACGACAAGCTTGATCTCATGCAGGCCAATGCCAACGCATCGCCAATGCAGGTAAGCGACCTTCCCAACGATATCCTGATTCGATTTGTCGGGCAAAATGGACTGTATCTCATCCGCGTTTTTCCTGAAGAGGACATTTGGGAACCGGATTTGCTCGGAAAGTTCGTAGCCGACCTCACCTCGGTTGACCCGGACGCAGTGGGCGATCCGGTAACCCTTTATGTCTTCACTCAGGCTTTCCGCGACGCATGCATCAAAGCTTCCATTTATGCGGTCATCTTCATATCTGTCTTGCTTTTTTTTACATTTCGCAGCTTTCCCAGCATGCTCATGGCGATGCTGCCACTGTTGGTGGGAACGGCGTGGACCATGGGCCTGATGCGCCTTTTTGGGGTGGATCTGAATCTCGCCAACAGCCTTTTTCTGCCGCTGATTGTGGGGGCCGGAGTCGAGTACGGCATCATCATCATGCAGCGCTGGCTGCAGCAGAACAACTCCGGAGTTGAATTGCCCTTCAGTACCGGCAAAGGCGTCATCCTTGCCGCTCTGACGACCACCGTAGGCTTTGGCAGCCTGATGGTCGCATCACATCGCGGGATTTTCAGTCTCGGTCTGTTGGCCACCATTGGCAGCCTGAGTGTGGTTGCGGCGGCGGTGATCCTCCTGCCGGCCATCTTGCGGCTGGAAACGCTGGTGCGGGAAAAATCGGCGTGCCGCAAATTGAGTGACCACGAGGCAAAAGTGCAGCATAAATGTGTTGCCCTGGAAGAGAAGCAGATTTGAGGAAAGACCTGCAGCTTCCGCTGTGAGAGCGGCTACGTTGACTTCCAGCCGCCCGCTGGAACATTGGGACGAAGCAAGGAGGAGCCATGTCGGACAGGAAGGGGCTGTCGCGCCGTGATTTTTTGAAGACTGCCGGGGTTGCCGGAACCGGTTCACTATTGGCCGCTGCGGGGCCTTTCATGCCAAATGATTCGTTCGCGGCGGAAAACAATCCGCAAAACGACAGGGTCCCCACCCGACCCTTTGGAAAAACCGGGGTCAATGTTTCCATTCTGGGGCTCGGCGGGATGTTTGATATCCCATCCAACCAGCTTGTTTTGCGCCAGGCCCTCAAATGGGGGGTGACCTACTGGGACACCGCCGACTGCTATGAGGGAGGAAACAGCGAAATCGGCATAGGAGACTTTTTTAAGAGATATCCTGAACAGCGCAAGGAGATTTTTCTGGTCACCAAATCCGACGCTCGTGATCCCGCGGGCATGACCAGACTCCTCGACCGATCCCTGGACAGGATGAAAACCGACTATATCGACCTCTATTTGATTCATGGCATGAAAGCCATTGATGAAGTCAATGCGGCTACCAGGGCTTGGATGGAAAAGGCCAAGTCCTCGGGAAAGATAAAATTTTTCGGATTCAGCACGCACAGCAACATGGAAGAATTGATGCTGGCCGCGGCAAAACTTGGCTGGATCGATGGAATCATGATGACCTACAACTATCGAGTCATGGCCAAAAGCAGGATGCAATCGGCAGTGACGGCTTGCACCGAAGCCGGCATCGGACTTACCGCCATGAAAACCCAGGGGAGCGGCTGGTTCAGCGGGCTTGCCGAATCCGGTGGGGAAATGACCGACCGCTTCATCAAGCTCGGGTTTTCCGATAAGCAGGCGAATCTCAAGGCCGTTTGGGAAAACCCCAACATTGCCTGTGTCTGCTCCCAAATGCCGAATATGTCGATACTCACTTCCAACATAGCCGCAGCACTGAACCAGACCAGACTTTCCGCCGCCGATCTTTTGACCATGCAGCGCTATGCCCATGCCACCTCCTCCACCTACTGCGCAGGCTGCACCCGCTTATGTGAGCCGACCGTCGCCGGTCAGGCGCCCATAGGGGATATCATGCGCTATCTCATGTATCACAACAGCTATGGCGAGAGAGACCGAGCCCGGTCGTTGTTTGCCGGTCTTCCTGCAGTGACCCGGGATTGCCTTCTCGGGCACGATTATTCCGAAGCGGAAAAGGTTTGTCCCCAGGGGTTGAAGATCGGGCAACTCATGCGGGAGGCCACAAGGCTTTTAGGGTAGATCCCAGTGCAAAATTCCACGGCAGAGCAGTTCGTTTCCATAGAGGCGTTGCAGCGGGGCTTCCATGCCACCGGCTACGTATGCACTCGAGAAATCGCCACCACCCTCTATCTGGCACATCATCTCGGTAAACCGATTCTGGTCGAGGGGCCTGCAGGGGTCGGAAAAACCGAGCTGGCCAAGTCGATGGCCACCTTTACCGGACTGCCTCTTATCCGTCTTCAGTGCTACGAAGGTCTGGATGAGTCCAAAGCGCTTTATGAATGGAAGTATGGCAAACAACTGCTCTACACACAAATATTGCGGGACCGCGTCAAGGATGTGCTGGAGGATTCAGACAGCCTGGCGGATTCCATGCTCAAGCTGCACCAGTACGATGATATCTTCTTTTCACGGCAGTTCCTCGAACCAAGGCCTCTGCTTAAAGCGCTCCAGCAGGAGGAGGGCGCTGTGCTGCTGGTCGACGAAGTGGACAAAGCCGATGAAGAGTTCGAAGCGTTTCTCTTGGAAGTCCTCTCCGATTTTCAGGTTTCCATACCGGAAATCGGCACCGTTTCAGCCGTAACCCGGCCCATTGTCTTTTTGACCAGCAATAATGCCAGAGAAATGAGCGAAGCGCTCAAACGGCGCTGTCTCTACTTGTACATCCCTTTCCCCTGCCCCGATTTCGAGCGCAAGGTCATCCATACCCGGGTGCCTGGCATATCCGATCGGCTGGCCGATCAACTGGTCAGATACATTCATCAGGTCAGGCAGTTGGATTTAAGAAAAATTCCTTCAGTGAGTGAAGCCATCGATTGGGCCAGGGTGCTGATCGTTCTTCATGCCGATGGGCTGGAGCCGAATATGGTGACGGAAACACTCAATGTGTTTTTGAAATTCGAGGAAGATATCCAGTTGGTGCGAACCCAGGTCGGTCAAATGCTGGAGCGTGCGAAGCGGACCTGAGATGGATCGAGCGATTGAAGACTTTGTGCTGGTGCTGCGCCGTTCGGGAGTAGCTGTATCAACTTCAGAAACCCTGGATGCCGTGCGTGCGGTTGAAAATATAGGGTATTCCGACCGGGAAGTCTTGCGCGGCGCGCTGGCGGCCACACTGGCCAAATCGCCACAAAATAGAGTGGTCTTTGACCGGTGTTTCGAGCGGTTCTTTTCAACGGGACTGCCCCCGGGTGAGCCCAATCACGGCCACCGGCAGTCTGGTGAAGAGCTCTACGGGGAGCTTTCACAACTCAGCCAGATGGTTCTCAACGGAGATCGGGGCGGACTCGCGATAGCCATGCAACGGGCTTCCCGTGAGGTCAACGTGAGCAACATCCGGTTTGTTACCCAAAAAAGTGCCTACACTCAAAAAATTCTTCGCCGGATGGGCTTCCAAGAGCTCAATCGAGACATTCTGGCAGCAGGTGCCACAGAAGAGTCCGTTGCTCTGTACAATCGCTTATCTCACGCCAAAAATGAATTGTTCCGTATGGTAAGAAATCATGTGGAAGAACAGCTTGACCTGTATGCCCTTTCTGCGTCCCATGGCATGCTCGAACACGATCTCGCGGACACCAGGCTTTCCCATGTGGAGGAACGCGACTTTGCAAGGATGCATGCAATTGTTCGCAAGCTGGCTGCCAAGCTGAATACCGTTTATTCCAGGAAGTGCAAAGCCGCCAAACGCGGCCGGCTTGATTTTAAGAAAACTCTGCGGGGAAACATCGCTCATCAGGGTTGTTTGTTTGCAACCCGCTGGAAAATGAAAAAAATCGATCGTCCCAACGTGGTGGCCATATGCGACATCAGTCGATCGGTGCAGACCGTCTCCAGGTTTTTTTTGCTGTTTCTGTATGCACTCACGGAAATGCTGGCGCAAATCCGAACCTTTGTCTTTTGTTCCAATTTGGTGGAAGTGAGCGACATTTTTGATAAACATTCTTTGACCAGGGCGATTTCCATGATCGAGTCCGGTGACGATCTGGGGATCGGTTTTGGTTTGACGGACTACGGAAGAGCTCTCGCCGATTTCAAACGCAAACATCTGGCAGCGGTTTCTCAGAAAACCACCGTGATCCTCATTGGCGATGCCAGAAACAATTATGACGACCCAAACGTGGAAAGCCTGAAGTTGATTCGTCAAAAGAGCAGGAAGCTCTTCTGGCTGAATGTGGAAAATCGCCGCAAGTGGGGATCCGGCGATTCGGAAATGCTGAAGTATTTGCCCTGTTGCGACCTGGCCATGGAATGCAACACCCTCAGGCATTTGGAAAAATTTGCCCACAAGTTACTCAAGGTCAGGCCCTGACCCTTTCTAACGTTGCCTGGTGCATCGTTACGCTTCACTCTCGCGCTGCTCGGCGGTGTCCCATAATTCCAATTCGCGCAAAACCATCAGGATCAACTCATGGGCCTCACTCAATGACTGCAGGATGGAAATACGCCCCTGTTTGGTGAGGCCCAATTCCTTTGCCGCCAGGTGCTCGATCATGCATTGCGCATCGTTGACCAAGCCCATGGCCGGCTGCAGATGCTCCTCAAATTCCAGGACCTGTTCCGTATACAATCTGCATTTGTTTACTTCCAGCCAGCACTCGGAAAGCTTGGAGGCCGTAAGGAGAGAATCATAGGCTCCCTGCCTCACGAGTTCGAATTGCTCCCGGATAATCTCCAGAGCTTTATAAAGGTGGCTCTTTGCCTGGAAAAGCTCTTCGGCCTTAAGTGAAGGGTATTCCCCCATGCATTCGGAATCCGGCGACGGCGTTTCAAACATCGTGTTATTCCCCCCCTCCTTTTCTGGTGCTCTCACTCCCCTTGTCTCGACAGCGCCAGTTGGACAAGATATTCGAAAACGCCCTCACCCTCAATGGTCGTTTGCGCCGCCCCCCTCACGTGGAGCAGAAAACGCGCCAAATCCCGATCACTTGCGGGGGAAAATTCACCGCTCAGAAGTTGCACCTCTGCGTTCTTTTCGTCGAAGATGATCAGGTCTTCAAACAGGACGGATTCTCCCTCCGTTTCCTTGACTCTGGCGAAGAGTAATACATGGGGATCCTGAACCTCGGTGCTGATCGATCGAAAATCCACAAGCTGAAAGAATAGCTCGAGAGATTCCCGGACGCCGCTCGATAACTTTTTATGAAGACTGATGCGCGCACCTCTTAAGAGTGTCTCCAGATCCTCCCGAGCATAGGAGAGATCGAGCAGTGCGAGGGCGCAATCCGTTATGCGCGCCAGAGATTCTCTGCCCTTGCTGACAATGACGTCGTTGTCATTGAGCACCTTTCTTATGTTGCTCACACTGAACATCTCTTTCCAGTGGGGAGTTTTCCTCATGGCCACGTCGGCTACGGTTGAATGGTAGATGGGCAGTTCATTGTCCAGGACTACCACTTCCTTCATTTCTCCGTGGAGGGGGCGCAGGTAAAGTGTGAGGTCCCGTGCCCTGGTCTTTTCAAAGTCGGTCATTGCCAGCAGGTCCCGCACGGCATCCTTGTTGAGATGCCTGCTGCCCGGAGTCTCTCTCATGGTCGAGCTGATCTTGCCGGCCAGTCGTTCGATCTTGAGCTTCTTTTGCAGGTTTTCTTTGAGAGACATGACGGCGATCCTTAAGGTATTCAAGAGGTTGGGTCAAACGGGCCACGACGCCCGGAGCAGGGTTCCCGCCCCCAATGAGGATTCCACCGCGAAGGATCCTTGAGAAAGTTCGGTGAGTTCTTTCATGCTGGCAAGACCCAGCCCGCCTCCGGCAGCCCTTGAGGAGAGTATCCGCTGCGCATCAAAACCGCATCCATTGTCCCTGATGTACAGGCTCAGTCTATTGCCCTCCCTGGCTAAGCAAACATGTGCGACACCGGCCTTACTGTGTCCGCGAATGTTGTGCAGCGCTTCCTGCACAAACCTGAAAATAATAATCTTAAGAGCATGCGGTACCTCGACTTCCTCGGCTTCGAGTTGAACCTCGATGTGGATGTCGGCACAATTCTTCCGAAATTCTCGGCACAGCCACTCCAGCGCAGCGATCAGACCGAAATCGTCCAGGATGCTGGGTCTGAGATCCGTGTACATATTCCTGACATCGTCAATGGATTTTTGCACCAACGGCAACAGAGCTTCAATTGAATTGAGCAGTGTCTGGTTGGCATTGTCCCTGTTGATTTTCAAGATGTTTTCGAGTGCGTATTTTATGGCGGCAAAGGCTTGGCCAACCTTATCGTGCAATTCCCCGGCCAGGTATTTTTTTTCTTCCTCGCGCACCCTGAGCAATCTGGAGGAGAGAGTGCGCAGCTGTTGCTGGGATTCTACAAGGGATTGTTGGGATTGTCTGCGCTGAATGAGTTTACACATGCCGTCGAGGAGCAACGTGAGGGGTCGAACATCGGATAATTCATAGTCTCGTTTCTTGTTGGCTGTGGCTGCTACCGCCTGCATCCTTTGGCCCATCGAAAAGGGTACAATGAGCAGGCGGTGCAGTCGCCGAAAAGTATCCAGGCGGCGTTCTTCCCTCTGCTCGTATTTGGAATAATCGTTCACGATTATCGGTCTGCCGCTGTGCAGGGCATTTTCCCAGAGGCTGGGTTCACCGAAGGGAAATGCTCTGCGTTGGTTTTCCAAGGCACAGGGTTCGGGAACTCCTGCGTTTGATGTATAAAAGGCCAACTGGTCTCCATCGTGATCCTTCAGCCCAATGGCCCCACATTGGCTGCCGGTAAGTTTTATCGCCTGGTCGAGCACAAACCGGGTAATCTCGTGCAACGTTGCCTCGCTCATCTGGGCCAGCTCAAGCAAGGCCGCAAGCCTCATTTCACTGAGCCGCAGTGCTTCCTGGATGCGCTTGTGTTCCGTGACGTCATGCAGGATTTCCAACCTGGAAAGCGTTCCGTCGGGATTCTGAAACGGGGTGTCAAAGACATCATAGGTTTTGTGATTGCCGGGAGACGTCCAAACCCACCGCGCAGCCTGGCTGTCTGGAGAGTCATGTTGCTTGCACCAGGGGCATGCGGCAGAGTCCCCATGGAAGTACTCGTAGCATTTACGATTCCCCACCGGCCCAAATTCCCGCACGGCGACAGGATTCAGGTAAGTGATCTGGAATTCTGGATTGATGATGAAAACGGCGTTCTCCGTAGAGTTTGCAATGCTCAGAAACTTGTTGTGCTCCATTCTTAGAAGCTCTTCTGTCAGCCGCCGCTCGGTGATGTCATGAACAATGGAAAACAGGAGGTTTTCATCGTGGATGCGCACGGGATTGGAGTAGACTTCCACATCGCGTATTTCTCCCGACGCCAGCTTGTGCTTGAAGAGAAAATGATTGCGGTCTTCCGCCAGAGCGGAGGAGAGCTCCTTGCTTATTTGCGCAGGGGACAATGTGTTGATGGAGCTGATATTCATCGATTTCATACGTTCCATGGGGTAGCCGTAGAAATCACAGGCAGCCTGGTTGGCATCGACAATGTTTCCCGACTTCGGGTCGATCAGCAGCTTGATCGCTTTGCTCTTTTCGAATATCAAACGGAAACGCTCTTCACTCTCCCGCAGGGCACGTTCTGTTTTCCTGCGCTCGACGATTTCCCGCCATAATTGGTCATTGACGCTTTGTAATGCCGTGGTGCGCTCCTGGACAATGCCTTCCAGCCGTTCGCGGTATTGCCTTAACTCGTTTTCCGTTTGTTTTTGAGTGGTTACATCGATGGCGTAGTGCAGATACATGTCGGAATATAAAGGGACCCACCAGGTATCCCATAAACGGTCGAAGGCTTTGATTTCCGGAATGTGCACGGATTTTTTCGCGTCAAGCGCTTCGTCCGCCCTGCAGAAGGTGCACTTGATTGGAACCGGCAAGGTTTGCCACGAGAGATCCTTGACAAGACCCCGGTGGTATTCGCTGAGGAATTTGCATGAGCCGAAATCCCGCCAGCAGTAGCCGCCCACTTTCGCGCCCAATCGTTTGGCTGCAGTGTTCGCCGCCAGGATTGTGCGGTCGCGCCTGATCAGCATTGCGGGATGCGGAAGACTGTCCAGCAGTGCCTGGCTGTATGGGGAGCTGTCCTGCTGTTGAATATCGGGGTCTGCAGCCCGATCGACAAGCGGAAGCCCATTGGATGTGCCGTCAGGATTCATATGGCCTACAACTTATTGTGCAGTCAACGAAGGTTCCTTGCCCACATCCCTTAAAATAGTCATCTAAAAAACAAAGCCAAGGGGTAACAAGCACATAATGATTAGGCGGCGACGTGGTTTGTGATAGTATTTTCACCTCGGGGTTCGCGGCGCGGATCGACACGGTTTCTTGCGGTCTCTGGCCGCCGCTGAGTGAGTCCTGGCGAAACAGAACATGAGAATGCGTTGGAGGTGATACGATGAGTCGGTTAAGAAAAGCGCCTGAAGACATCCGAGAGCGCCTGCAGAAGATCCTGGAAGTCCTCCAGCACAGGTATCCGCAAGCGTCGCTTGCCCTCAGTTATGACAATGGCTTCGAGTTGCTTGTCGCAGTCATGCTCTCCGCCCAGTGCACTGATGAGCGGGTCAATCAAGTGACCGGGACGCTTTTCAAGAAATACAAGTCGCCTGAGGATTATCTGCAGATAGCCCGGGAACAGCTGGAGGAGGAAATAAGACCCACCGGGTTTTATCGAAACAAGGCAAAGTCTCTCCAGGATTGCTGCCGTGTGCTGGTTGAGCAATTTGGCGGGGAAGTGCCGCAGGACATCGAGCAACTGGTCCAACTCCCGGGAGTGGGCCGCAAGACCGCAGCCATGGTGCTCGGCAACGCCTACGGACTGCACCAGGGCATCGCCGTGGACACTCACGTCAGCCGAGTGGCACAGCGGGTTCAATTGTCTTCGGCCAAAACGGTTGAAAAAATAGAACGGGATCTGATGCAGCTGGTGCCGAGAGAACGGTGGACCTGGTTTAGCAATGCCGTCATTCTACATGGCCGCGAGACCTGTACCGCGCGCAAACCCAGGTGCACCGTTTGTGTCATTGAGCCCTGGTGTCTGTTTCCAGAAAAGAATCTATGATGAGTTGACAGGCTCGCTGTGTTCACGCGAGTCCCGCGTGGTTTTTTGGCCAGTGAACTCGATTGCCAGGATGCTGATGTCATCGTCGAGCTCGCGCGCTTGTGAAAAGTTTTTGACATCACTATGGATGGTGTCGACAATTTCTTTGACTGAGCCCTTCCGGCATTTTTTCAGGGCTTTGTACAAGCGCTTCTTGCCGTAAAGTTCGCCGGTTGGACCGTAGGCTTCCAGGATTCCATCGGTATACAATACAATTTTGTCCCCCTGAGCCACTTTCACTTCCCGCTCTTCAAAGGCATTCCCCGCTCCAAAACCGATGACGGGCCCATGCAGATCAAGAACCTCGAGGTCCCCCTCGGAGCGCAGCAAAACCGGAGGAGGGTGGCCGGCGGAACCGTATTTGAGGGTTCCCGCCAGCAGATCGATGGTCATGTAAATCATGGTGAAGTAGGTGTCGAAACGCTCGAACGGGTAGGCTTTTTCTATGCTGTCAAGAATGGTCCTGGGAGAGTGTAGGCCGGACTCCTTGCCCGCCGTGCTGCGCGCAGTTTGCAGGAACTGAGACACGGAGACTGCGATGAGTGCCGCCGAAACGCCATGACCGCAAACGTCGAGCATATAGAGATCGATCAGATTCTTCTCGGGAAAGTGAATGTTGAAAATGTCACCGCCGATCTGCCGGCACGGTTCAAAATGCCAGGCGATTTGAGCCGCTCCATCGCTCGGCAAATATTGCGGCAGCAGACTGCGTTGAATCCCTGCCGCGGCATTGAGATCATTATCGAGCTGAATTTGCTTTGCCTGTAGCTCCAGTTTCTTGGTTTCTATTTCAGTGACGTCGTACAAGATGACCAGGATCATCTTACGTCCTTGAAAAGAAATGTGCCGGGTACTGATGTCGAGATATTTTGTGGTCGGCTTGCCATCGATGTAAAAGGTACGTTCCATGCGCATTTTATCTACCGGCACCTTTTCCACCATGGTTTGCAGCGCGGCGCGGCGGATCACACATCGCTCGCAGTGGGAAGTCTCTCCACAGGCCTTATTCTCCCGCACCGAGAAAACGCAGCCGCTGGCACCGCCAAATTTTTTTACCAGAACATTTTCTTTTGATTTGGAGAATAACGTCAGGAACGTGTCGTTGAAATGATGAATACGTAGATTTTCGTCCGCGATGAGCACGGCGGAATTCATATGGTTGAAGAGCAGATTCAAAAATTCGTTTGATTCCCGCAGGTCGTTGAAGTGAGTCTCCATTTCACAGAGTTCCTCTGATCGAATGGTCACGGTCTGAACGCAGCCAGTCAATGTCTTTGCACTCTTCCGGTATCTTTTCTCCTTGACTTACGGGTATATATAAACCACTTGCCGGAACATGACCATTCATTTATGGGTAGGCCCACATGCCCACTGCAGCCGATTTTCGACGGCGTATGAAGGGCATGAAAAATCAGCCTGGAGGTGTTGGATGAATCCTGCTCTGATCGTTGTTGACCTGCTGCTCGATACCTTCGAGAAGCATCCTGAATCTGCCATTGTTGAGCATGCAAGGGAGTTTTTGCCGCGGCTCAACCAGCTCCTGGCTCTGTTCCACCGCAAAGATATGCCGGTGATCTTCGCTTGCGACAGTTTCCTGCCGCAGGACTTCATTTTTCAGGGAAAGATGAAGCCTCACAGCTTACGCGGCACTCCCGGTGAGTCGGTCATACCCGACCTGCATAGAAGTCCCCGGGATTACGTCCTCCCTAAACGGCGTTTCAGTGCTTTCTTCAAAACGGATCTGGATCAGACCCTCAGAACATTGACGGTTGACACGGTTCTGATCTGCGGCATCGCCACTCCCATATGTGTGTTGACCACCGCGCTGGACGCCGTCAGTAACGATTTCGCGGCAATCATGGTGGAAGACTGTTGTGCGGCGCATCACCCCGAGTACCATGAAGCAGTACTCAACACCTATCGAAAAACGCCGTTGTTTCCCCTGCTGCAGCTGCTAACCTGCCGTGAATGCATGGAAATATTCGGCGAGGGGTGACACGGCGGTAGCCCTCGGGGGTACACCGGGAGTGAGTCGGCCATGTCGCGGCATGCTATTCACATACTTCGACTTCTAATCCCCCGGTCATGTCCAGGAGTTGGTCCACGGTAATCGGCACAGCCGAATTTGCGTTGCCGGCTGCCGCAAAAACTCTTGGAAAACGGCGCATGGACCTGTCGATCAACACAGTCAGATGGGGGGGAAGGAGGAACGGGCATACCCCGCCCGGCTCATAGCCGGTGTAGTGAACGACTTCGTCCGCCTGGGGCAGGCGCACCTTGCCCGTCAGTTGAGCTGCTTGTTTCAACCTGGAGCCCTTTATTTTCAGGTCCCCGCAGGTGACCACAACGACCGGTTGGGTGCCAACGATGAACAGGATGGTCTTGGCAATTTCGCCGACCGAACACCCCACCGCTTGCGCAGCTGTTTCCGAGGTCGGCGTCGGTTGCTGGAATTCCATCACCTGGATGTTTTGAGTGGCGAGAAACGATTTCACTTCAGCGATTGTTGGCATGTTTGATCCTTTCGGCAAAAACAGGTTCCGGCTTGAACAGGTAGGCGGAGAGTTCGGAGGACAGCATACCGGCGAGCATCAATGCACAGCCGAAAAGTCCTCTGCCCGAGAGGGTTTCGCCCAACACCAGATAGCCTCCGACAGCGGCAAAAACGGTTTCCATGCTGAGCAGGATGCTGGCGTGGGCCGGATCGGCGTTGCGTTGGGCCACCACCTGCAGAGTGTAGGCGACCCCAACAGAAATCACTCCTCCATAGACAATGGGCAGTGCCGCAGGAATCAAACCCTGCAGTGTGATGACCTCAATGCTGAGCGCTGTAACCAGGCTCAACAGCGAACAGACCGAAAACTGCACGAGGGCCAGCTTGAGAGAATTCATTCGAGGAGCCAGCCAGCCGAGCACCAGAACATGGCCGGCCCAGAAGAACGCCCCGATCAGCACCAGCAAATCCCCCAACTCCAGGGTGAGTTTTTCCGTCACACTCAGGAAAAATAGGCCAAACGCGGCAAGGAGGGCGCCCAACCAAGTTCCGGTCGGCACGCGTTGCCCCCACAAAAGCCCGAGAATGGGAACCAGCACCACATATAATCCAGTAATAAAACCGGCTTTTCCCGCGGTGGTATAAACCAGTCCGATCTGCTGCAGGGATGCCCCCAAAAACAAAAGGATTCCGGCCAGAAAGCTTCCCGTCAGCTTGGTTTTGAAAGGGGCTTCCGGCAAGATGCGCTGGGCAGCAGAACGTGCCTGTTTACGGGTAAGAATCAACAACGGCAGCAGCGAAAGGCTCCCGAGGGCGAAGCGAATGCCGTTGAAAGTGAACGGGCCGAGGTATTCCATGCCCACCCGTTGAGCCACAAAGGCAAACCCCCAGAGTGTCGCCGTGAGAAGCAGCAGGGCATCGGATCGGAAGGTGTTCGGGTGCAACGATTTTCTCCAACATCATCATCTGACCTGGCCGACGGGAACCCATACGGGTCCCCAGGATCACCGGAAAGTAACGGACTGCAAGCGCCGAGTCAAGAATCTTTACAGCACGCTCGGCTGTCTATTCCCTGCACGGTAAATTTGTTCTCATTCTAATTGCCGGTGAGCAGGGGTACATGAGTTTGTTGTCATACACAGATAGTCGAGAACTGAGCGGACATTGCGATTGAGTTGACGCATTTTCTGTGCGACGCTGTATACACCCTTGGACTTGATGAGCCCGACGGCAAATCGCCTAAGCCGGGTGATATTTTCGGGACCGTAGCCCTTGGATATCCTGCTGCGGTCCTCGTCATAGTTCCAATCGATGATATAATGGCAGGAATTTTCGATGCTCCAGTGGCCTCGATTAGTGTTGAGAACGTTTTGTGCGTCGGCTTCTTCCGGGGATTTGCTGGTGATGCCATAGACGGTCTCACAAGATTCTTTGCCTGATTTTTTGTCTATTGAGTGACGTTCGATTGCGAACGCTTGCCCAACATGAGGAAAGTTGAGGTAGTCGTTGAGCTCGGTGGTGGTCCAGATTTTACGGGTTTCAATCCGTCCATGATCACAAGAGTCGTTGTCGATATAATCCGGCTCTTTTGGGTTTTGGAAGAAGAATTCGATGTCTGTACGAAGTGTGGGTTGGTTATCCTTAACGGTGAAATGATAGTGAGCTTTGCGCTCCAGAACCAGATAATCGGCGAAGGCGCGTTGCGTTAGAAGGGCATCCGCCGTGATGACTTTGTCTTGAATATTGATAGGATCAAGGAGTGGGGCGGCCATTTTTATCTCGTTTGTTCGCTTGGCCTCCTCATCCCCTTCCTTGGGAAGGGTACCTACTTTTTTTGGGTGTAGCAATTCTTGGTCTGATGACCAATGGCGCTCATGATGTGGGTCTGATAGCCCTGCTCATCGATAGCATTGCGCATGACCTTGCCGTCGATTGCCAGGCTTTCATCCTTTTCGCCGTGGGTTTTATTCCAATTTTGCAGGGCGTGGTCCAGGTCCAGTGGATCGACACGGATAAGGACATTCCGGAAGACGTATTCGCTTGGAACCACACATCGGCCGTTTTCCACACGACACCTGAAACGTTCACGCGCCTTTTGGCCAAGGCTGTTTGCCCAGTCGGTGATAGCCTTATAGCCTCGCATTCCGCACAAGATTGCACCGGCCGCGATGGCGAGTACGGTTGAAAGCCTGTGGCGACGTCCTTGTGCACGACGGGGATCTGGTATATCGGTGAAGAATTGCGGCAAAGACTGCATATGCTCGGCAGTAATCATGATTTTGGCTCCTCCTGTATTAAAGGCCGATTCGAGAAGTGGGCGCGAGAGCAACTCTCGTGCATTGGGTCGCAGTGGTCTTACGAAGATCATTTTGGGCGGGTGGGTTCTAGCACTGTAGCCATTGCCGGTGCGGCGGAAGCCCCTGGTCTGACCGACACAGTGCCAGTTAGCTGCTCTATAGACGGTGCCCTGAAAGCGTCGAGGGTCCACAAAGGTTTCAAGCAACAACAAAGGATGGCCAAAGATATCTTGCCAATCGCGAGGGATTCTCTTCTGGCACAATGATAAGACGCGAGAGCCCAAATTCGGAAAGTGCCAGTCGGGAAGAATAAGAAAACGACTGTTGTTGGCTACCAGTTTCAACCGATCATACTGATGGCGTGGGCTCCAACCGATCCATTGGTCCCGCGCCGCGCACTTCCATGCGGCGGCGGAAAAGCTCAGAAGCGCCACCCACTGGTTGCGCCATAGGCCAATGTACCAAAGCGTTTCGCTGATCTTAGGCATGCGTCCCAGATAATGATGCTCATCCATCACTTCCTGATAGCGACCTTCCTCTGATCGCTCAACGGGCCTGACATGGACCTCCCATAGGTTCAACGTGGATCACCTCCAAAGTGAAGTAAGTAGCGTACTTTCTATACACCAATGGGAGGCAGTTGACCAGAAATAAGTGTAAGTCATGGAGTTTACTGGAAAATATATAGAGCACCTATTCACCGTGCTATTCCCTGCTTGACACGCCACCTTTTGTAGTATACAGATGAACGTATTATATTGGGGCTAGGTTCGGTATTTTGTAGCTTTTGCCAAATCGATCCTGCAGCAGAACAGAACGATTTCAAGAGTGCTCACAAAGTAGCGCACCGGCAGCATTACCGTAAAGCAAGAGAAAGAAAGGAATTAAAAATGCCGGAGGGCCGAGTTAAGTGGTTCAATGACAAGAAAGGGTACGGTTTCATCGAAACCTCTGATCAAGGGGATGTGTTTGTGCACCATACTGCCATCGTTTCCGAGGGCTTCCGTTCTCTGACCGAAGGAGAACGGGTGAGCTTTGAAGTGGAGCGGGGCCCCAAGGGACCACAGGCAGTCAAGGTAGTAAAGCTATCCTGAGCACTCCTGAAGCCGCTGATTTTGCATCATTCCAGCCAGGGGCATCACCTCCCCTGGTTTTTTTTGTGCTACTCTTCGTCTTGTTCCGATTCATTGCGCCGTTTAATGAAGTCTTCGAAACGGACCACCTTCGAGCTCAAACCGGATCGCTTCATGACTTTATGTCTCCTGATGGATTCAAGGGATTCGCGCAGGTTCTGGTCTTGCTGTACCATCTGATCAATCTGTTGCTTTTTCCGGTACCAGGATTTCAGCAGGTCATCTGTGGCGAGCTCGATGCCCATGCAGCTTGCCAGGATCCGTAACAGCCGTGCAGCGATCATTTTATGGGGGCCGCTCAGGTAAAAGGGCAGATGGGCCCAGAAGCTGATGCAGGGAATGTTCGCTTCCTGCGCCTGTGCCATAATGGCGGAATGGATCGCGCCGGGTCCACTATATTCGATGAGCTCGCAGTCCAATTCGCGGACTTTGTTGTAGCTTTCCGGGTCCTGCACGACGGCCGATATGACGATCTCGTCGTGAAAGACCTGATCCAGAAGGCTGCCCAGCAGCAGGATCTCCTGGCAGCCCCATTGCTTCAAGAGTTCCACGAGCTCCCTGGCGAAAGGTCGCCATGATACGGTGGGTTCGGGTCCGCCGCCGAACACGACCGGTTCCTGCAATTGCTTGTCATCGCTGACAAAGAAGTGCAATGCGGGCCACTCCATCTGCTGGATCTGCCCATGACGAATGGTGATCTGAGGTCTGGTCGACTCGGTTTGCCAATAGCCGTCGAGATCCCAAATCGCCCGCAGTTCATGGGATATCTGAAGTTTTAGCTGGTCGACGGTGAATTCTGCCAGTTTCCCCGCGTCGCACCATCCTGAGAACGCAAGAATTGCGCGACGGGCGTCAACAGATTGTGTCAGGGTGCGTATATTCATTATATTTATTATCCTTTTGCGTATTTCACTATGGGCACTGCCCCAATCAAATCAACCCCTGATTTTTCAACCGTTGAACCAGTTCTCGGCAATTCCCTGCGACCCAATCAGCGCCGCTCTCCAAGAGATCCTTGGGTGACGCATTGCCGCTATGGACCCCTGCACTTCTTACCCCGGCCCGTCTTCCCGTAGCGATGTCGATGGGATGGTCTCCCACCATGAGTGCAGATCCGGGTTCGATCGACAATAGTTGCAACGCTCTCAGCAGATGATCGGGATCAGGTTTGACCTGAGGCACATGGTCCCGGCTGAGGAAACAATCACAATAGCTTTCCAAATCAGGAAATACAATCCGCACGGCGGGATCGCAATTGCGCGTAATGATGGCGGTGCGCACGTCATCCTCGCGCAACGCCTCCAGCAGCGGACGGGAAAATTCGAACAGGCGACCTTTGCGGGCGGCTTCCAGCTCCATAGTCAGTATTATTGAATGCGCTCTTTTCCGGAAGGCGTGCCCGGCAGCCGCCTCGACCTGCTGCACTTGCGCTGTCAGGATTTCCACCCACTCGAGAGCGGGCAGGGATGCAGGAGGCGAGCATCCGATGTATTCTTCAACCAGTGCGGCCAGCTTCTGCTTCATGAGGAAAAAATCCAGGTGCAGTTCAGCCAATGTTCCGTCGAAGTCGAAAACGATGGCCCGTATGCTGTGCTGACCCTTATTATGCAAGATATTTGCTCTCCTTCCGCTGCTTTTTCCTTGCACAAGCCGAATTCTCTGATTATGTTCAATTCCTTCTGATGTCCGGAAAAATAGTCTAGTTTGGTGTTTTTTACAAATCAATGCGGCAAGGGACTTTTTATAGGCCGGTTTCTCTTTGCACGGGAAATCTGAAATTCAATTTGACCGGTTGACGCGTTGTTCCGCCGGCTCCAAGCGGGTGAGCACGATTCGGCTTGGTCCAGACCCCCGGTGCGAAGCAACCGCGGGAAGAGCTATGCTGATTGTCCGGCGATCCCGAGGATTGCGGCAGCAAATCACCTGATTGGAGTCAGCATGTCACAGCCTGTTCAAACGCTCAGTTTTGACACCGTTATAGATCGTCTCCTGGTACTCAAACAGGATTACCAGCAACATTATCTGGCGATGTACTCCAGCTGGTACGGCGGCATCATCAAGGAGCCCGCCCTGATGATGGTTCCTGTGGACGATCACCTGGTGCATCGGGGTGACGGAATTTTTGAAGCGTTCAAGTGTGTTCGGTGGAATCTCTATGGGCTCGAAAGACACCTGGATCGGCTGGAGCGTTCCGCTCGGGGAGCGAGTCTGAACCTGCCGATGAGTCGTGCGGAGCTGACTGAAATAATTCTTGCCACGGTGCGCTCGGCCGATGTCCCCGATTGCCTCGTGCGACTGTTCATATCGCGCGGTCCCGGAGGGTTTTCCACCAATCCGTACGAGTGCCCTGCAAGCCAGGTTTATATCGTCGTTACCACACTCAAAAGGCCTCCCAGGGCAAAATACCAGAGCGGCGTAACGCTCAAAAGCAGCCACATTCCCATCAAGCAGTCCTATTTTGCCAACATGAAAAGCTGCAATTACCTGCCCAATGTACTCATGAAAAAAGAAGCCGAGGATGCGGGGGTTGACTACACTGTTTCCATTGACGAAAAGAATTTTCTGGGGGAGGGCCCCACGGAAAACATTGGCATCATCACCAGCAACGAGGAATTTTTGGTGCCTCGCTTCGATCGTATTTTGCAGGGAATTACCCTGACGCGGCTGCTTGAATTGGCGCAGGAACTGGTACCGTCAGGGATCCTGGCGCAGGTTGCGGAGGCTGATATCACCCGGGAGCAAGCCTATGAAGCCAGGGAAATCATGGTGTTTGGGACGACGTTCGATATTCTGCCCGTGGTCGCCTATGACGGCAAAAGCATTGGGGAAGGTCGTCCCGGCCCTTTTTACAGGCGATTTCTGGATTTGATCGAACAGGACATGCGCACCTGCCGGCAAATGCTGACCCCGGTCAAGGAATGAAGAATGGAGGAGATTCAGCGCAAGCGTTTGCAACAACTGATCGAAGCGAGCTTTCGTGAGAGCGTTAGAGTGAAGGAGGCGTTTCTTAAAAGCAATGCCGGGATCATCCTTGAAATGGCCCAACTGGTCAGTCGGGCTTTCCGGGAAAAGCGTCGCCTTTTCCTCTTTGGCAATGGCGGAAGTGCCGCAGATGCGCAACATCTGGCTGCTGAGTTCGTCAATCGCTTTGAACGGGAACGGCCTCCTCTGCCTGCCATGGCTCTCAGTGTGGACACCTCGATCATCACCAGCATCAGCAACGATTATCATTTTGAAGATATCTTTCTCAAGCAGCTACAGGCTCTTGCAGGTGCAGGAGATGTGGCCCTCGGCATCAGCACCAGCGGCCGTTCACGGAATGTGGTGAAAGCTCTCCAGTGGGCTCACCGGCAGGGCCTGCGCACGCTCGGTTGGGCCGGGGCGGAGCGGGGTGACATGGACGGGTGCTGCGGGCAAATGCTGCATGTCCCCTCGAAAGTGACGGCACGTATTCAGGAATGCCATATTACGGCGGGACACATCCTGTGCGCACTGGTCGATGAAATTCTATTCGGTGCCGACCGAATGGTGGATGGGATGAGCCGATGACGCGATCGTATTTTGATTGGGAGCCGATCAGTTTTGATGACCTGCACACCACAAGCCTGAATGATCGACCCAGCAAAGTGAGTTTGAAAGATTTTGCAAAACCTTGGGAACCCGGGCAGACGCTCGCGCGATTTGTACAAAACCTGCCCGACATTTTGGCCGGCGACCTTTTTAGGAGAGCCGTCGAGGCGTTGACCACTGCAGTGCGCAAGGAACGGACGATTCTCATGGGGATGGGGGCGCACCCCATTAAAGTGGGATTGAATCCGCTGCTGGTGGACGCTATGGAACGCGGCATCCTAACCGGCCTGGCAGTGAACGGAGCCGGTGTAATCCATGACGTGGAACTGGCATTGGCGGGCAAAACCTCTGAAGATGTGGCTGCACATTTGGAAATGGGACAATTTGGCATGGCCCGTGAGACCGCGGAGTTCATTCATGCGGCCATCAACTCAGCCCATGACGGCCGCCGCGGGCAGGTGGGTTTGGGGCGCGCTGTCGGTGAGAGTCTGCTGGCCGAGAAGGCGCCTCATACACACATGAGCTTGCTCGCCAGTGCGGCGCGACTTGGGGTACCGGTGACGGTTCATGTGGCACTGGGAACCGACATCATCCATATGCATTCAGCCATGGACGGGGCCGCCGTGGGGGCTTTGAGCCATTTTGACTTCAAGTTGTTTTGCCGGCTTGTGACGCAGTTACAGCAGGGGGTTTACATTAATTTGGGATCGGCGGTGATACTCCCCGAAGTTTTCTTGAAGGCGGTGAGCGTGGCCTTGAACCTGGGTTTTTCCCTGCACGGGATAACGACCGTCAATATGGATTTTCAGCGCCACTATAGAACCCAGAATAATGTGTTGGATCGCCCCACGGCCGGCAGAGGCAGCGGCATCAACCTGATCGGGCATCACGAAATCATGTTCCCATTGCTCCTGGCTGCGGTCCTGGACCGGTTGTCCCAGTTGGACTAGGTACAGCCCGACACAATTGAGCGGCCGCATTCCGTAGGTTGGGTAGAGTCACGCGGCACGCGTGACGAAACCCAATCCGTGCAAGTCCGCTGCATTGCGTACACTCTATTGTGTGGAGCTGTACTCAGAGTGCCCTCGCCGCGATTCAGCCCTGAGCGCCCCCCAAGAGAAGCATAACCAAACGAAGCAGCACTGAAAATGAGGAGTGACCGATGAGCAGACGGATTCGCATCACAGCAGGCTCGGTTTGTATACAGGGTGAACTCAACGATTCACCCACGGCAAGCGCCATTGAATCGGCATTACCCATAGGCGACCGTGAGGACCTGGGGGGATGAAATCTACTTTCCCATCCCCGTGGAACAACCGCTCGATGATGCCGCAGCGGAGATTGTTGACATGGGGGATTTGGGCTATTGGCCGAGGGGCAAGGCCTTTTGCATCTTCTTTGGTCCTACGCCCGCGAGCCGGGGCGAAGAAATTCGACCGGCCAGTGCGGTCAATCTGGTCGGGAAAGTGTCAGGCGATGCGCGGGAGTTTAAAGTTGTGCGGGATGGTGAACTTGTCCGAATCGAGAATGTCCTTTAAAATTGCTGGCACGCCTGATCAGTGCAGCCATTTGGTCCGGCCTGATGCTTGTTGAGAAGGCCTGGAAATCTGCGCTGTGGTAGGCTCAAATAATGAAATACGATGCTTTTAGACGCTGCCCGAGGTGACCAATTGGGAGTGAAGCTAACTCAAATGGAGGAATGATTCCATGCCCATATATGAATACGAATGTTGCGATTGCTGCGAAAAGTTCGAGACGCTGGTGTTCCGCAGCGATGAGGCGGTGCGTTGCCCCAAGTGCAATTCTGATAAGGCTCAGCGAGTGATGTCCGTGTGCGGCTTCAAGAGCGGTGGAGACAAGGGAGCCGCCAGCAGCCGTATGGGCTCGGGGGGCGCATCCTGCGCCGGGTGCACGTCCGGCAGCTGTGCCTCATGTCACTAGCACGGCCGGCAAGGATGAATCGAGGATAAATTGACTGATAAAGTTTTGCGTATTGGCACGCGCGGCAGTCTCCTTGCGCTGAAACAAAGCGAGAACGTCAAAACCGCTCTCCAGGCTCAATGGCCTGAACTGCAGGTTGAACTGCAGATCATCAAGACAATGGGCGATAAGATTCTGGATGTGCCCCTTGCCAAGGTGGGAGGCAAGGGATTGTTTGTCAAAGAAATTGAGGATGCCCTATTGAACCGGTCGGTGGACCTGGCCGTCCACAGCATGAAAGATGTCCCTGCGGATCTGCCGGACGGGTTGTGCATGGGTGCCATCCCCCCCCGGGAAGACCCGCGAGACGTTCTGGTGGCAAGCCGCGGGCAGAGCCTGTCGCATTTGCCGGAGGGGGCTAGAGTGGGCACCAGCAGCCTGCGGCGTGCAGCTCAATTGAAGAAATTGCGCCCCGATTGTGCCATAGAATCGTTGCGGGGAAACCTTGACACGCGCCTGCGCAAGGTCCGGGAAGGGATGTACGACGCCGTTGTGTTGGCGGCTGCAGGACTGCATCGGATGGGGTGGGAGGATCGAATCACCTGCTACCTCGATCCCGACGTGTTTGTTCCCGCCATAGGCCAGGGAGCCATCGGCATAGAAATTCGCAGTACCGATGAATACTTGCAGCGCCTGCTTGGACCGCTCCATCACACCGACACGGCTGTCGCTGTGAGGGCTGAGAGGGCTCTTCTGAAAGAGTTGCAGGGCGGATGCCAGGTGCCCATTGGCGGTTATGCGACGGTCTCCGGGGGCATGGTAGAGCTCACCGGGCTGGTGGCGTCTCTGGATGGTCAGGAAATGTTCCGGTTCACCAGGAGCGCAGCTCGAGAACAGGCCGAGGCGCTGGGACGCAGCCTGGCCGGTGAGATTCTCGCAGCAGGCGGGCGAAGAATCTTGGAGGAAATCTACCGGGACGGGGCGGCCTAAGCCCCTGCCTGTTGAACCCGAGGAGCGGGTGTGATTTGTCAGTGACAGACTTCAATAGCAAAGAGGTGCCGCACGTGGGTCGAGGAAAAGTGTATTTGGTGGGGGCGGGACCCGGAGATCCGGGTCTTTTGACGTTGCGCGCAAAAGAGCTGCTGCAGCAGGCCGAAGTGGTCATCTATGATTATTTGGCCAACGCAGAGTTCCTGCAATATGCTCCCGTCGAGGCCGAAAAGATTTATGTGGGCAAGCAGGGCGGCGACCATACTCTAAGTCAAGAGGAGATCAATGCACTGCTGATTGAAAAAGGCCGTCATCGGCAGGTCGTGCGGCTCAAGGGCGGTGACCCGTTTGTTTTCGGACGCGGAGGAGAAGAGGCCGAGGTGTTGATCGCCGCAAACGTTGCATTCGAGGTTGTGCCCGGGGTCACCGCGGCGGTTGCTGTGCCGGCCTACGCCGGCATTGCTCTTTCCCACCGTGACTATACGGCCAGCATGGCCTTCATCACGGGTCACGAACGAGACGACAACGATGAGTCCAAGATCAACTGGGAAAAACTTTCCACCGCCGTAGGGACCCTGGTCTTTTTTATGGGGGTGAAGAATCTCCCCGAAATTTGCCGGCAGCTCATCGCTCACGGTCGTTCCGAGGAGACTCCGGTGGCGGTCATACGTTGGGGAACGACTCCGGAACAGGAAACTTTGGTGGGCACACTGAAAACCATCGCCGCAGAGGTGCGGCGGACCGGCATGAAGCCCCCGGCGATCATTGTGGTGGGCGAGGTTGTCCGTCTGCGCGAAAAACTCAACTGGTATGAATCAAAGCCACTGTTCGGCCGCCGCATTGTGGTGACCAGGGCACGCCAACAAGCGAGTGAATTCAAATCACAGCTTGCCGCCCTGGGGGCGCAGTGCATCGAATTCCCCACAATCGAGATCCAACCTCCCCCGACCTGGGAATTACTCGACCGCGCCATTACAAATCTGACCACCTACCATTGGTTAATATTCACCAGTGTGAATGGGGTCCAATTCTTCATGCAACGACTGTCTGCCGCCGGCAAGGATGCCAGGGAACTGAAAGGCATCCGGTTGGCGGCTATCGGCCCCAAGACGGCGGAAATGCTTGGCAAGTTTGGTTTGCGAGCGGACTTTGTGCCGGCGGAATATCGGGCGGAATCGATTTTGCTGGGACTCCAGGGTGAAAAGGTGGCCGGCCGGAAGTTTCTTATGCCGCGCGCCATGGTGGCGCGCGACGTTTTGCCGGAGACGTTGAGGGAAAAAGGAGCCCTGGTGGATGTGGTGCCGGCCTATCAAACGGTGCTGCCCGCAAAGCGCAGCTCCCCTGTCCTCGATCTGCTGCGCAGGGGAGCGATCCACTGCGTGACCTTCACTTCTTCGTCTACAGTCAGCAATTTTTTCAGCCTGCTCGACCGGGAAGAAATGCTGCCCTTATTGGCCGGGGTTACAATCGCCAGCATAGGGCCCATCACTACGGAAACGGCTGAAAGATTCGGCTTGAAAGTCGATATCATGCCCTCGAATTTCACAATTCCTGCTTTGGTGGAAGCGATTTGCGCATATTTTGAGAGCGGTCGGAATGCCTCACTAAAACAGCATAACCGCATAGATTAGGTGTACATTTTGGACACCCTATCGGGTGGAGCTGGATTTATGGCGGTCAGTTGGCGGCAGCACTAAAAAAACCGGGCGAGCCGCGTGCGGCTCGCCCGATTGAATATGTCGCTGATGTGCTGTTTCCATTACGAAGGCAACCGCAGCCCGGGGGCTGTGATTACCGTGTTGCTGCCCGGGTTACTGCCTGACCAGATTCTCACGATACTGGATGAAAGCGTTGCGCATGGAGACATAGGGATCGAGCGAGGCTTTGAGAAAGTCCTCATATTCCCCGAGCCGCAGAGAAATCGCGTTGAACTGCTGTAACGCCTTGATGGCACCGACTCCATACCAGGGGATCGGGAGATAGAAAGTAGGGTCTGTGAATGCGTCGCCGACCAGACCAAAGCTGTTGCGCAAACTGGATGGGCCAATCACCGGCCAGACAATGTAGAATACGGGTTTCATCCCATAATGGCCGAGCGTCTGTTCGAAATCCTCTTCGTAAGGGCCCAGATTCGCCGTGCACTGTTTCTCAACGAAGTCATAAAACCCTGCAAAACCAAAGGTCGAATTGAGGACAAAGCGTGCTGTTTCTGCTCCTGCCCGGGTGATTTTAAGCTGGAGTATGTTGTTCACCAAGCGGACGGGGAAGATAAAATTGTAGAATGCGTTGCGTAGACCGATTCTTCCGGGTTCCGGGATGATCTTTGCGTAAACCTTGCCTACCGGTTTCAGGAACCAGAAATATAATTTGTCATTCAATTTGAACATTGCCTGGTTGAACGGTTCCAGCGGGTCTGCGATGGCCGCTTCTCCTGCCTCGGGCCAAGCCATAAAGGTCTCCACCGGATACAATTCCTTCATGTTTTGAGCATGGGCGGCGTCTGTTGCAACGAACGACAACCTGGTTGCGACCACATCACTCAAAGCAGGCCATAATAATGCAACAAAAACAGCAGCAGCCGAGATGATTAGAGCCCTTATGCCGGCCTTCATGTAACACCCTCCTTAACATTCCGTTTTGAAAGCACCCGTTGCCTCCGCGATTTGCGAACCATAATATCACGAAGTGCAAAGTAAGCAACCAAATGAAAGAGGCAAGCACGATAATTTCCTTTTTTCACGTAACTTTTTCATTGGGTTTTTTGTCGATGGTTGAGCAACGTTTCCTTGCGTGCAGCCGAGGCAGTAGGTATAAATTGACAGTTCCCGACGGCTGATGGCAAAGATCGGAGCAACCTGGACCGAACATGGAACGTAGGAATTGAACTGACAATCGGCGTTGAATAGAGAGGGTCATGCATGGCTCGGCAATCCAAAGATGATTCCAGTCCCATGGACAAGATCATGAATCGCCTCAAAGGGGCCTCAGGGGGCGGCGGCACGCCGCCGTCCGGTTCTTCGCAGAAGAAGATTCATTTTTCCTTCTGGTATTTCCTGCTGGCTTTGCTGCTGCTTTCCTGGGTGCAGAGCTATATGGCCGAACCTTTGCGCGAACAGATTCCCTATTCGCAGTTCAAACAATGGGTTAAGGAAGGTAAGGTGAACAACCTGGTAGTGGGGCCGGAAAAGATCCGCGGTGATATTACGGCCGAAGGCCAGACGCCGGGCGCGAAGGCGGAACCGCAAACGCCCGGCAAGCCTGTAAAGCACTTTGTGACCAATCGGGTCAACGATCCGGACCTTATCCCGCTGCTTGACGAGAAAGGCATCACCTACAGCGCCAAGTTGGAAAACAAATGGGTCCAGGTGCTGCTTTCCTGGCTGCTGCCCCTGGCTATTTTCATTTTCTTTTGGAGCTTCCTCATCAGGCGGATGGGCGGTGGTCCCCAGGGTGTGCTCTCTGTTGGCAAGGCACGAGTGAAGATTTTTGCCGAGAAGGAAGTGGGCGTAACCTTTGGGGATGTCGCCGGAATCGACGAGGCAAAGGCGGAACTGCAGGAGATTGTGGAGTTCCTGAAGACACCGGAAAAATTTCAGCGGCTGGGGGGCCGCATTCCCAAGGGGGTGCTGTTGGTGGGTGCTCCGGGTACAGGGAAGACCTTGCTCGCCAAGGCGGTCGCCGGGGAAGCGGGGGTGCCGTTTTTCAGCATGAGCGGTTCGGAGTTTGTGGAGATGTTTGTGGGGGTTGGCGCCGCACGGGTGCGGGACCTATTTTCGCAGGCCAAGGAGCATGCGCCGTGCATCATCTTTGTGGATGAGCTGGATGCGCTCGGCAAAGCGCGTGGATTAAACCCCACCGGGGGGCATGATGAGAGGGAGCAGACTTTGAACCAGTTGTTGGTGGAGATGGACGGCTTTGATCCCAGTTCCGGAGTGATCATAATGGCGGCCACCAACCGGCCTGAAATCCTTGACCCTGCGCTGCTGCGCCCCGGCCGCTTCGACCGCCATGTGGCCATTGATAAGCCGGATATCCGCGGTCGCGAAGCGATATTAAAAATTCACACCAAAGGGGTGACGCTGGGACCGGATGTGGATCTGAGCAAAGTGGCGGCCATGACCCCCGGCTTTGTCGGGGCCGACCTCGCCAACCTGGTGAACGAAGCGGCGCTGGTTGCCGCGCGGCGCAATGCGGATGCGGTTGCCATGGCGGATTTCCAGGCAGCGGCGGATCGAATCATCGGCGGTCTGGAAAAGAAAAATCGGGCGATGAATCCCAAAGAAAAGGAGATCGTCGCTTATCACGAATCAGGGCATGCATTGGTGGCCATGTCGGTGAAACATGCCGATCCGGTCAATAAAATTTCGATTATTCCGCGGGGCATCGCAGCCCTGGGCTACACTCAGCAACTGCCCACCGAAGACCGCTACCTGATGACGCGCAATGAACTGCTCGATCGGTTGCAGGTGCTTCTGGGCGGCAGAGTGTCCGAAGAGATCATCTTTGGGGATATCTCCACAGGGGCCCAGAATGATCTCCAAAGAGCCACGGACATCGCGCGAAGCATGGTGACCGAATACGGAATGAGCGAACGTCTGGGTCCTCTCACCTACACCCGCGAGCCGCGTTCCGCCCACCTGGACCTCGGGCTGGGACCGCGCGAAAGGGACTACAGCGAGGGCACGGCGCGGGAAATCGATGCCGAAGTGTCCCGTTTGATCAGTGAGGCGCATCAGCAAACCATCACTATTTTAAAAGAAAAGAAGGACTTTTTGACGCGATTGGCAAAGATCCTGCTCGAAAAAGAGGTCCTCGAAGGGGAGGAGCTGAAAAAATTGATAGCTGAAGTCAGGGGCTCCCCCATGACTCCGGCCAGACAAGACCCGTAAGGCAGGCCAAGAAGCTACCCACACTGTTTTGTGGGGTGCCACCGACGCGCCAGGTCGACCAGTAATCGAACACCGAAGCCGGTCGCCCCCTTGGGCGCACTGACTAAATCTTTTTCGGTCCAGGCGGGACCGGCTATGTCCAGATGGGCCCACGGCACATGGTCCGGAACAAACTGTTTCAGAAAAATCCCGGCGACTATGGCCCCACCCTTCCTCTCCCCAACATTCTTGAAGTCGGCCACATCGCTCTTGAGGTCGTCGAAGTAGAAATCCCATTGAGGAAGAGGCCAGAGGCGATCGCCCACTTGCATTCCGATCTCCTGTATCTTCGCCACAAGCGCATCCTCGTTGCCCATCACGGCTCCGACCCGGTCGCCCAGGGCGACAATGCAGGCCCCTGTCAGGGTGGCAATATCCACCATGGCGCAAGGTTTCAGGTCAAGGGCATAGGCCAGGGCATCACCCAGGATCAATCGGCCTTCGGCATCGGTGCTGATGACTTCCACCGTGACACCGGACATGGAACGGAGCACATCGCCGGGTTTGTAGGCCTTGCCGTCAGGCATGTTCTCTGTGCAGGGCAGGATTCCCACGATGCGCCTGGCCAATTTCATTTCTCCAATAATCTGAAAAGCCCCCAGGATCGCCGCAGCTCCTGCCATATCATGCTTCATCAGCTCCATCTTGCTGCTCGGCTTAATGGAAATGCCGCCGGCATCAAAGGTAATGCCCTTGCCGATCAAAACCAGAGGCCGGTCTTCTTCAGTGCCGCGGGGACGGTGCTCCAATACAATCATGTAGGCGGGTTCCCGGCTGCCCTGAGCAACGGCGGTAAACAGTCCCATACCCATCCGGCGGGCGGCGTCGAGGTCAATCAATTGCATCTGAAAAGCGAATTGATGGGCAAGCTCGCGCGCCTTGTCGGCCAGGAATCGAGGGGTCACAATGTTTGCCGGCGCAACGACCAGGTCTCGTGCCAGGCAGATGCCCCGCGCTGTTCGCTGCGCATCGTTTAGAGCTTCCTGCAGATCGTCGCCCGGTTCCTGCCCGGCCAGAAGGCAAAGCGTTTCGGGAAAAGCATCGGGCTCATCGTTTCTCGTCTTCAGTGCGCCATAGCGGTACAGACCCGTTTCCGCCCCTATCAAGGCCTCTCGCAGCGCCGTAGCGCCATCCAGCGGAAGGCCTTGCAGAGCCGGTAAAGGCAGCGCCGGATGGCTGATGCGTAACTCCCTGCATTTGCGCACGGCGACCGCTGCCGCATTTCTCAGCTTTTCCCGGTCGAATTTTTCCGCCGGTCCCAGCCCGACACATATCACCCGCGCTATGCAATGATCTCTCGGCCCGTAATAGATCGACGTCTCTTGGTGCTTACCTTTGAAATCCCTCAATGGGGTCAGCTCTGCCTGCCACCAGGGTTGACTGTCAAGCCATTGTACAAAGCCCGGCAACAGCGGCCGGGAATCTTCGAACGTAAAAAAGAGAATGGCCTCGGCTTGCCAGTCCGCAAGGGGTGAAATTGACCAGTGCACATGCATCAAATGCTCCTTGATTTTTTGGGTTTCGTGGCGGCGACAACCCCGTCTCAATCCGTTGACTCACACGCCAAAGGAATCAGCTCTGTCCGCCCGCTTTCTCCATCAAAATAGAGTAGTTTGTCGCAATAAACGGGATTCTTTCCGGCAAGCAGCCTCATGGCCTCAAGGGCTTCCAGGCTGCCGATGATCGCGGCGCTCGGGCCAAGCACCCCGGTGGCCTCTTCGGCTGGATCTCGCGAGCGCAATCCCCCGTATACGCTTTTCAAATCACACGAGGAATGCGGCATAAAGGTGCTGATTTGGCCCCACCAGCCGGCGACCGCCGCGTGTATGAAGGGGATTCCCTCCTCGCGTGCGGACTCCGCCAAAAGAAAGCGACCGGCCAGATTGTCCAGCGCATCTAGCACCAGATCATTGTCCCGCACCAGCTCTGCTGCGTTTCTCTGTTCCATGATCAAATTGACCGGTTCAACCCGGATCAGGGGATTGATCTTTTGGGTTTCCCGGGCGGCGATCAGCGCTTTGGAGTGCGACAGGTTGGAAACGTTGCTGAGTAATTGACGATTCAAATTGCTGGCATAGAAGACGTCGCCGTCCACAACCCGGAGGTGTCCGACTCCCGCGCGTGCAAGCAGTTGAATGATGATGCCTCCCAGCCCGCCACAACCGCAAACGAGCACCCTGCCGGCGCAAATGGAGTGCTGTTCGCTGAGTTTCAATGCGGTTAAGTTCTTGAGGTAACGCAGGGGGATGATCCCTTCCCGCAGGGCTGCCATCTGAGCTGCAGGCGGTGAAATGTTTGCCTGGCACGCCCAGCTTAGCAGCGGCTCGTCCTCGATGACGCGTTGCGGACTGCCAAAATAGTCAAGGCAATGGGCTCGCTCCAGCAGGGTCGCAGTCATCTTCTCTTGCGCTCTTATCCACCCTTTGGTTACGTGTTTTTTGGACCGCCGGATTTAAGTGGAGCCGGCACGGGCAGCATACAATCAAGGCAGCTCCGGCTGCAATATCATACTCGCGTCGGGCGCATTTTTGCCCTGGTCATCCAGAACGGAACCTCTGCCGCGAACACGCCGGCAATTTCTGCATGAAGTCACCTGTAAACCCGGGGGGAAATTGTAATTGACAAAATTCGGCTTGCTCATTAGCGTAGCACCTCTACACCGAAACTTTGCCCGGGAGGCTGCCCGAGCACGCTTTCTGCGCGGAGTGCAGTCACCCGGGACTGCTCGTTCCGGCAGGGCGTAACCCCCGCGGGCTGCATATTCTCTAACAGGCGTTGCAATGGTGCAGGGAGGACTTGATCATGGCACAGCGCATATACAATTTCAATGCGGGACCGGCGACCTTGCCGCTTCCGGTTTTGCAGGAGATTAGAGACGAGCTGATTGATTTTCATGGTTCGGGCATGTCCATATTGGAAATCAGTCATCGTTCCAAATGGTTTGAGGAGGTGTTGGACGATGCCATTGTCCGGACCAAGCGATTGCTCAAGCTGGACGATCGCTATCATGTGCTGTTCCTGCAGGGCGGCGCCAGCATGCAGTTTTGCATGGTGCCGATGAATTTGGCTCTGGAGGGCAGGCCCCTCGACTACATCGACACCGGAACCTGGTCGACCAAGGCCATCAAGGAAGCGAGGATTCAGGGCAAGCAGGTGAATGTCATCGCCAGCTCCGAAGATCGGGAATACACGTATATACCCGGACAGTTCGAGGTCGATCCCGATGCCGCTTATCTGCACCTGACGTCCAACAACACCATACGCGGCACTCAGTGGCACCAGTTTCCGAATACCGGAAAGGTGCCCCTGGTGAGCGACATGTCTTCGGATATTTTCAGCAGAGTGTTCGATCCGGCGCCGTTCGGCTGCTTTTATGCCGGCGCCCAGAAGAATGCCGGCCCCGCGGGAGTCACCCTGGTGGTCATGCGCGACGATATGGTGGAGCGCTGCCCGGAAAATATCCCCACCATGTTGAAATACAGCACGTACGCGAGCAAGAAATCCATGTTCAACACCCCGCCCTGCTTCGGGATTTACGTGGTGCAACTGGTCACGAAATGGCTCGAAGAGACCATGGGCGGCATTGAAAAAATGGCCGCATTGAATCGCAAAAAGGCTGAGTTGTTGTATGCCTGCATCGACCGGGAGGATTTCTACCGGGGTACGGCTGATGCCGATTCCCGATCCTTCATGAATGTTACTTTTAGATTGGCCGACCCGGATCTGGAGTCAAAATTTATCAGTGAAGCCACCGCTGCAGGGCTGGGCGGTCTCAAGGGACACCGCTCGGTAGGCGGTTGCCGCGCCTCCATCTATAATGCTCTGCCCCTGGAAGGAGTCGAGGCGTTGGTACAGTTCATGCGCGACTTTGTACGCACAAACGGTTGAGACACAAAAACAATGGGAGTCAGTCTCCTGCAGCTTCTTGCACCGTTTGGGTAGATATGGGCTTTTTCGGTAAGCTCATCATCAGCATCACTATCATTGTCGTTTGCACGCAAATCGGCAGAAAATATCCCTCCCTGGCCGGTCTCATGGCAACCATGCCGTAGACCGGCCTGATTGTTTTGGTGTGGCTGCATGCGGATTCCTCCGGCAACTATGAGCTCATGACAAGCTACACCAAGGCCGCATTGTGGGGGATTCTGCCGAGCATCCTGTTTTTTCTGACGGCCTTGGCCTGCTTCCAAAAGCACCTGTCTTTGCCCGTCGTGCTCGTCGCGAGCTTCAGCGTGTGGCTCGCTGGTGCGATCGTGCATCAGTGGTTCTTGCGTTAGGACTTGCTGGTACCACCAGCCACCCGCTGAATTGCCCGACCTCCCTCCTGCGTTTCCAAAAACTGCAGGGGCCTTTCTCGTCTGAATGGAACACAAAGTTAAATTTTATTCTTGAAATTAAAGTATTGGGAAAAGTATGGTCATCCGCAAAGGCTTGCAGTGGAGGAGCTGCCTTTTTTCGGATTCTTGTCGCAAGGATCGGGCAGGCAGCCCGGGGGGCTGTATGTGCATGGGAGACAACGCTATGCCATTGGAGGTCAGTTCTAAGGAAAAGGAACCGGGAGTGTGCGTCGTGCAGCCGGTGGGATCGCTGGATTCCAACACGTACATGATCTTGCAGGAGCATCTGCATACTCTTTTTGCGCAAAGTTGCCCGGACATCATCATCTTCGACATGGAGGGAGTCAATTTCATCAGCAGCATGGGGGTCAGGGTCATTGTCAAGACCGGAAAGCGGCTCAGGGAGAAGGATGGAAAGCTGCTGGTGAGCAACCTCCGACCACAGATAAGGATGGTTTTTGATATCATCAGGGCCCTTCCGCCTGAAAGGATCTTCACCAGTCTGCAGGAACTCGATGACTACCTGGCTCATATGCAGAGGAAAACTGTGGAAAAGGGGTGACGCATGGAAATTCCTGACAAAATGGGCGCCATGGTGCTGGAGAATCCGGGAGAACCGCTGCGCTACAGGGAATTACCTGTTCCTCGACCCGCACCCGAACAGGTACTGCTGCGCATCCATGCCTGCGGCGTGTGCCATACGGACTTGCACATCGTCGATCGAGAGCTCCCCCATCCCAAGCTGCCCCTCATTCTGGGCCACGAAATTATCGGCACGGTGGTTCGCGCCGGCCAGCGGGTGGACAAGTTCAAGACGGGAGACCGGGTTGGGGTGCCGTGGCTGGGCTCTACCTGCGGTGCGTGTCGCTACTGCAGGCGAGGCCAGGAGAATCTCTGTGATCATGCCCAGTTTACCGGGTATACTCTGGATGGTGGTTACGCAGAGTATGCCGTAGCGGATCAGCGTTACTGTTTTACCATTCCCGCCAGCTACCGGGATGCCGCAGCGGCCCCGCTGCTCTGCGCCGGCCTGATAGGCTACCGCACCTATCGGATGGCCGGCAGAAACCTTGAGAAAATGGGAATCTACGGATTTGGCGCAGCGGCCCACATTGTAGCTCAAATTGCCCTGTTTGAAGGGGTGCAAGTGTATGCGTTTACCCGTCCGGGAGACCGGGAGGCGCAGGATTTTGCCAGACGGCTCGGCGCCGTTTGGGCCGGGGATTCGACCCAGTCTCCTCCGGATCAACTGGATGCGGCCATCATTTTTGCTCCGGTCGGCTCTCTGGTGCCGGAAGCCTTGCGTGTGACGGCCAAAGGGGGTTCCGTGGTGAGCGGCGGAATTCACATGAGTGATATTCCTGCCTTTCCTTACCGGCTGCTGTGGGAAGAACGGGTGGTGCGTTCGGTGGCCAACCTGACCCGACAGGATGGAGAGGAGCTGTTGGCCATAGCACCGCAGGTGCCGGTGCAAACCGAAGTGCAGCTGTATACCCTGAAGCAGGCCAACCAGGCGCTGGATGACCTGCGCAACGGAAGAATGGAAGGCGCGGGGGTCTTGAAAATATCTCCGGATTGATCCATTGACATGTCCCCGGAGTCCAGGGAGGAGCCATGAGAAGACCGCATAAGCTCGCCGCTTTTTTCTGCATTCTTGTCAACCTCTTTATTCTTGCGGGTTGGGCCGCTGGCGCTCAAGAAACAAAGCCAAAGCAGGCGGTCGGGCCTGCCAGCGTGTGGCAGCCGGGCGCCGAGGCCATGGATAGTATACGGGGGGAATGCGCCGATTTTACCGGGCAGGTTTTTGAGGAATGCTTCATAGCCGCTATGGCCACATACGGAGCCTCGGTCGAAGCGGCTGCGTTTGCCAGGGGATCGGGCAACCTGGCCTATGTCAGAAATTTTCAGGAGAGCGGTAGAGTCGATATTGCTTACGTTGAATATCCCTTTCGGGCCAACGAGAACCAGGGCATTTTGCTGGTGAACGGCTTCCCTCAACTGATTGATGTGGATAACTTCAACGTTTTGCCGCGGGGCGAACTGCAGAAGGATCCGCTCTATGTTCACCTGGTCAGGGAGTTCCCGAATATCTCGGTGTGGCCGGGAGACCGCTCGAGCGACCAGGACATATCGGCGGAAGCACTGGCCGGCGGGGGGCAGCGCTTTATTCTGAATTACCGTCTCCTGGACGGATGCCATGCCTGTGAACTGCTCGGCCAGGCAAAATTTGCTTTTCGCTTTGACGGCCTGGGGAATTTTACCGGTACCAAGCTCGTGGGCGTGGAAAGCCTGGTGGAGGAGACGCAGGTGAACAGAGCGGACGACTCTCATCAACAACACCTGATTGTGGATGAGGGAGAACAGTTTTCGGTCAGCCTGGATTCCAATCCGACCACCGGGTATCATTGGGAGCTGGCGGAGCCATTGGACGAAAGGGTGGTCAGATTGATTGGGGATGTTTATCAGGGGCCTGAGACCAAACTGGTCGGTGCCGGCGGCAAGGAAGTCTGGACCTTCAGGGCGGTGGGTACGGGCGAGGCGACCATCGCCATGAAATACGTGCGCCCCTGGCAAAAGGATGTTCCCCCTGAAAAGACCGCGCAATTTGCCGTCACCGTTCGCTGAAGTCCGGCCCTACTGGTCTGCGTGACTCCAGAACCCGATTCCCTGCTGCCCCTGACCATCCTGGTATACCTGGAGGCAGCGGCCGTCGGTGCGGGCGGGCACGTCAATGACGCGCACCACATCCCTGCAGGCGGCGAAATCAGGCACCAGGGATGCGAGAAGATTGGGGGCCTCCAGGAGAAATGCTTCGCGGAAAACCGTTTCGGGTCGATCCGGATAGATGGCCAGAGGTAGAATACTCGCCTCGACCAGGTCGTTGAAAAAGTGCGTGCCGTAAGAAACTTCGGGTGTCGACCCGTCTTCCTTGAAGGCGACCTCCGCCAGAATCAAAGTGTGATTGATGTCTTCGTAGCCCACTTTGACCCCTTGATTGATATCGCTGCTGCCCCATCGGGTGGGGCCAAACAAAGCGTAACGCTTGCCCTTCAGCAGCCGGTTCACTTTGCCGACCAGCCGGGCGATCAGCATTTTGTCTTCGTATGTGTCGAGCAGAGTGTACGCTTTGGGATCGACATAGACGATATACTCGACATCCCTGACGATACCGTTGAACACGCCGACGTTGTTGGTGAAGAGAATGGCGTCCGGGGCCACATTGTCCGGCAGCACCACCCGGCCTATTTTCTCGCCCACCGCAAGGGAGCGGCATTGCAGGATATACAATCTGTCATCGTCCCAGGCGAATTCGACATCGACCGGGTGGCCGTAAGCTTCCTCCAGTCTGCGCAGCACTTTTTTCATGAGAGGAACGAAGGGGGTCTTGGTCAGGAAATTTTCAAAAGTGATGATGGAATTCTGCAGTGCAACCGTTTGGGTCTTGTACATGGGCGCGGCCATGTGCTCATTGGCATAGCTCGAAAGGGCGTAGTACAGGTCGGGATAGTCGATCCGGCCAAATAAATCCACGTATGGGATGGTTTCCACCCGGCGCGCTTCAAGGTTGATGACGTCGATCAGCTTCTGGGAATACTTGCGAATTCGTGCCGGTTCGACTTCGGGCCTGAGGGTCGGGTGGCTCAGGGGTACCATGCGCGGATAGTCCGACTCCACGGGATCCACGGCGCGCGTTCCCAACCCCAGAACCATGCGCACCATGCCTTCTTCTCTGATGATTCGAGGCGTCCAGGCATAGGCGTTTTGCGAAAAAGCCACGCCGCCCGCAAAAGGGAAAAAATAAGGTCCGAAGCGGCGCCCGACGACCTTCTGCACCAGGGCGCTCATCCTCTCGTCGAAATCGATCAGTTGGTGATCGCGCCGATAGAGGATGGCAGCCGGGCTGAAGATGCTCATAAGAACCCGCTTGAGCCCCCACATGAAGTCATTGAGACGATTTTGCAGCTCTCCCTGATTGGCCAGGAAGACCGATTCATACTTGCCCGAGAAGGCGTAGCCGAAACTGTCTTCCAGCAGGCTCGAAGAACGGACAATCAGGGGGTGCTCCCCAACCTTTTGCAAAAATTCGCGAAAATCCTCGATGACATCGGGAGGAAAGGAAGCCTTTTTGAAAAGCGCGGACATGTTGCGGTATTCTTCTTCGATGGTCTCACTGGCTTTGTACTTTTGGCTGTGAAACGAATAGAGCCGGTTGTAATCCAGAAAATCGGAAAAATTGCCCGAATTAAAATAATAGGATTCCGGAACGTGAATATATTTCTCCAGTTCGGGATCGCACTCCTGCAGCCGCGGCAGAATGATTTTGTAGGCCAGGAACATGCCCGCCGCTTTGCCCCCTATTTTGCCGGATCGACGGCGGTTCCAGTAGCAGTGATCGATCAGTTCATCGATGTCGCGAATGGTGATATGGTTTTTGGCAACGCCGACAAAGGGCAGCTGACTGGAAATGAAGTGACTGATCAGCGCGACCCGCACTCCTTCTGCCTCACTGGGGGGAATGTACAGGTTGCCCTGGGGAATCTCACAGAACGCTTTGAGGGCCTTTTTGATGCGTGCAGAAGTCGCATCCTCTCGATTGACCACTTCATGAAGATGTTGAAATGCTTCGAGCTTCCTCGCCAGATTGATGTGGTTATCGATCTCCGACTGGGTGAAGTGGCGGGCAAAGTATAGATCGATCAAGGCGTTCTTATATTCGTTCAGAGCTTCCCGGTCCGCGTCCCGCCCCTCTTCGCGCAGGGCCCGTCGCGCCTCGCGCTCAAGCGCTGCGTCATTGACGATGCCCCGCTCCTCGAGGGCAGTGAGAAAAATGCCGCGGATCTCCCTTTGCAGGGATTCGTAACGCACGATGGTGCGAACGATGCGATGCACTTTTACGAGCTCGGCAACACAGCTGGACTCTGACAATTTCAAACCTCCGCCCGCTCGAATCGTTACACCCAGCCGCGCAGCTTGCATGCTTCCGCCACCCGGGCCACCGCAACGAGGTAGGCTGCCCGGCGCAAGCTGATTTGCTTCTTTTGACTCATCTCATACACACTCTGGAAGGCGTGCGTCATCTTCTTGTCCAGGCGCCAGTGCACTTCCTGCAGTTCCCAGTAGAGATTGTTCGAGTTCTGCACCTGCTCGAAATAGGAGACCGTGACGCCGCCGGCGTTGGCCAGGAAATCCGGCAGAACAATAACCCCCTTGTCATTGAGGATGCCGTCGCCGTCAGGAGTGGTCGGTCCATTGGCCAGTTCACAGCAGATCCTGCACTGTATTCGAGGAGCATTGTCCCGCGTGATGACATCTTCCAACGCAGCCGGAAACAGGACTGTTGCGTCCAACTCGAGAAGTTCCCTGTTGGTCACCGCCTCTGCATGGGGGAACCCCTTGAGCTGCCCGTTTTTGAGCTTGTAGTCGACGAGCTGTGCCGCGTCAATGCCCGAAGGGTTGTACACGCCGCCTTTGGAATCCGATGCGGCCACCAGCTTGAGCCCGAGGATCTCTTCCCCGAGCAGAGCGGCATGCTGGCCGGCGTTTCCGAAACCCATGACGGCCATGGACTGCCCGCTCAGATCAATGCCATGCGCTTGAGCGGCCTCCCGTGTAACGTAAATCCCGCCGCGCGCGGTGGCGTCGCCACGGCCCTGTGAACCGCCCAGGGGAATCGGTTTGCCGGTGATCACTCCGGGGTGGTTTTCACCGACGATGGTTTCGTATTCATCCATCATCCACGCCATGATCTGCGGAGTGGTATAGACATCGGGGGCCGGCACGTCCTTGGTCACCCCCAGAGACCTTGCCATGGCCCTGATATACGCTCTCGCCAGTTGCTCCTTTTCACGCTCCGACAGTTCTTTGGGATTGCAGACGACGCCTCCTTTGCCTCCGCCGAGGGGAATATCCACTACCGCCGTCTTCCAGGTCATCCAGGCAGCCAGTGCCCGCACGGTATCAACCGTTTCCTGGGGGTGCCAGCGTATACCGCCCTTGGCCGGGCCGCGCGCGGTGTTGTACTGGATTCGAAAAGCATGAAAAATCCGCGTCGAACCGTCATCCATCCTTACGGGCAGCGTGGCTTTGATCTCGTGCATGGGCCAGCGCAGCAACTCGTGCGTTGCGGGGTCCAGGCCAAGCTCCCCGGCTGCCTCGTCCAACTGCTGCTGGGCGGTGGTGAACGGATTGAACCGATCCATGTGGGACTCCTTATCTTCTGGTTAGGGATCAAATCCTGCCATCGAGCCGGCCGGTTCTCAATTGTGGTCCAAGCAAGGCGGCAATAGCACAGGGCGGCTCGCGCCCTGTCATGGAACGTTTTGGTTACCGAGGATGGAGGTCGGCGAAGGCAGGCAGCCGTCCCCATGAGCAGGCTTTGCGAACTCCGTGCAGGATCGCCCGGGCTGTCGCCTGAGCCGCCAGCGAACCGACCACGCTCACTTCCACCCCTTCCAGGTCTCCACAGCTCAAACTGAAAATGGTATCGCCGTCGTATTGCGTGTGGGCCGGATAAACCGTGCGTGCCAAACCGTCATGGGCCATTTGCGCCACCTTGGTGAGTTGGGTCTTGGTGAATTTTACATTGGTCGCTACCACGCCCACAACGGTATTCTGACCTTCGGAGAATCCCTTCAGTTGTTTCAGGTGTCTAAGCTGAGCGTCGGCGTCGATGAGCTGCAAGCTGTGCGGACTTTTGCGGCAACCGGCAATGGGATGATTGAGGGCGGGATCGATGACGTCGCCGAAAGCGTTCACCACCATCAACGCAGCCACTTTAACCCCACTGGGTGCCTTCACACAGGCACTGCCCAGCCCGCTTTTCATGGCCTGCTGCAGACCGTATAACTTACCGACCGAGGCACCGGTGCCGGCCCCCACGCAGCCCTGCGGCACCGGCTCCGATGAGGCTTGGGTACAGGCCTCGAAGCCGAGGGCCGCATCGGGGTAAAGCCCCGATTGGTTGAGACCGAGGTCAAAGATCACTGCTCCGGATACGATGGGAATCAATCCATGGCCGCTGTCAAAGCCGATTCCCCGGCTGCTGAGATAATTGCGCACCCCCTCGGCCACGCTCATGCCAAAGGCGCTGCCGCCGGTAAAAAAAATACCATGCACACGGTCCACCAGATTCAGGGGATTGAGTGTATCTGTGCCGTAGGTGCCGGGAGCACCGCCGCGCACGTCTACACCGGCGGTCGCGCCGCCTCGCGTCAGAATGACGGTACAGCCGCTGGGACCGTTTGCCAGCGATGCGTGCCCCACCTGGATGCCTTGGATGGCCGTGAGGGTATCGTTTGACATAGAGCTAATCTCCAAAATGTTGCACCAGGTAGCGGTAGATTTCCTTGCCGATTTCCATTCCCGTCTCGATAATCTCGGGTCCGAACTGTCGCCCTGTGGCGGTGCGAAATGTGTCTGCAATGCGCACCATGCCGGTCATGCCCCACGGAAAGCGCGCAATGAGCTCCTGCGCGGTGAGCTCCTGATAATTCATCATGTGCCAGAGGGTGTGAGTGAAAGTGTCGGGCCCCCAGCGGAACTTGTCCGCATCATACAGGCAGTCGCTCACCAGCTGAAATGACGGCCGTGCGCAGGTTTTGGGCGTGACGAACGCTTCATGATTGCGGATGGCCTGGCAGATGCACTCGATTTCTTCGGTTTGCAGGGGGAGGGCCTCGAGATACCTGAGGGCCTCGCGCGCGCCCACCTCCGCGTGACGCTCTTCGCCCCGGCTGATGTCATGCAGCAGCCCTGCAATCAAGCCCATGAGGATCAGTCTCTCGAGCCGCGCCGGCTCCATGGGATTCGTTTCCATTTCCGCCTGTATCAGGGCGGCTCCGTCAATGCTCACGCGCGCGCTGTGGTACATGCCGTGTCCCAGGTCCTCCTGCAAAACGGGCTCCAACCTGTCGCGCAGCAGAATCAGGAGGGGATGGTTGAAGAACAGCCTGCGCGCGAAGGAAAGAGGAGCCTTAAATTGTACATAAAAGGCCGGGCAGGGGTGCCTTGAGGCGATACGTTCGGCTTCTCTTTGCAGGTTTTGCGGCAGCGGGTTCATCGGCTCTCCTACTGCAGACGATATTTTTCCGCCGGCAGACGCCTGAAGCGCGGGGTATATTCCGATGTCATGGTATTGCTCCATGGCCCGTCCTTCGGCAGCGGTCCTCCACCGGCGGTGGTCCGGGCGTTTTGGGATTCATCCGTAGACGCACTCATGCACATGTTTTTGCATGAGTTTTTCTTCCATCTGCACGATTCTTTTGATCATCATGTCAAGCACCTTCACTCCCACTTCGGGGAATTGTACGAGCAGCTTGCGGAAGCTCTCACGGTCCAGGGTGAGGCACTCGACGTCGGTGGTGGCTCTGACCGAAAACAGCCTGCGAATGTCGGAAAGGAGTGCCACACCACCGAAAAACTCGCCCGCACGAAGCTCATTCAGGTAGACTGAATGGTTTTCATATTCCCTGACGACTTGCGCACTTCCGGAAAGAAGGATGTACCCGCGGTCATCCGCATCGCCCTGGCGGAAGATGAATTCACCGGCCCGGTAGCAAGCCCGTTTGCATAGATAAGCGTAAAGTTTCAGGCGTTGCAAGGGTATTCCCGAAAAAACCGGGATCTTTCGCAACACGTCAAGGTTGGCATCCAATTCGCACTGACCCGCGCGTTCACTCGGAACACATGGGGCGTTATTCTCCGTGGGCGAGTTCATAAAAAAGCCCCTTTCGTGCCAGGAGTTCTTCGTATTGACCGGCTTCGACGATTTTGCCCGCCTTCATTAATACAATCTGATCATAATCTCTAACTAATTCAAGCCGATGGACTACCGCAATCAGTGTCGCCCGGCCTTTCAATGTAGTCTTGAGAAGCTCCTGCACTCTCGCTTGTGAGCGGTTGTCCAGACTGGCGGTGGCCTCATCCAGGATGAGAATGCGAGGCCTCTTCAAGAACAAACGGGCCAGCGCTATTTTCTGCTTTTGCCCTCCCGAAAGCCGGTCTCCCTTGCTTCCCACTTGAAAAGCCAAGCCGGCCTCCATGACTTTGTCAAGCAGATTTTGCTCGTCCAGCAACTGGACCACCCGCTCCTGGACCTGTTCCATGGCGCGCGGATGATCCGCTTTGGGATGACCGAACAGGATGTTCTCCATGATGGTGTGAGTGAAAAGATATCGGTTCGGTTGATAAAAAGTGAATGCGTGCGGATCTCGCTCGGACATTTGTTGGTAAAATTTGTGGCGTGCCCGAATGATCTTATGTTCCAGAGAGCTCGACAAGGTGGCCATCTTGTGGATGGAGGGGGTGAAGCGCAGGGCGAGCTTGAGGACAGCCTCCAGCTCTTTTTTTGGCAGGTGCTGGTGCCCGGCCTTTTTCAGGCGCTCGATAAGGGCGCTGTAGAGATCAAATTCGTGGCGCGGAATCGGGCTCATCTCGAAGAAGAATTGATCGTCCTGCAGATCCTCGAGCAGAGAAACCGTCTGCTTTGCCAGTTCCAGTCCAAGTCCGAGCAAATCCTGAGTCAGCTGCGTTTCCTCCAGGAATTGCCTGAAGGCCTTGTTGGCGGGCAGTTGTTCCAACTCCCAAACCTTACGGTTGGGATAGCCGAAGGTGATGTTCTCGGCCATGTTGGTGTTCCTGAGCAGTCTTTCGGCGTCAAAGAATTCGATCTGTTCCGCCAGTTCGCTTCCCCATTGACGGTAAAACTCCTCGCGCACCCCGACCAGCCTGTCAGCCAACGCAGCATGCCGGTTGATGTCGAGCATGGTATTCAGCCCAAAGCGGAGAATGTCGTCCGTCAGTCCCACTTCGTCCACCACCTGAAGAATGCGGGCCAGGTCCGGAAGCGGCTCATCCTTGAGCAGCTCATTGAGCTGCAGAGACTTGCAGGCATAGAGAATATTTTCCAGGATGGAATCGTCGAAGATGAAGGGATGCTGAGCAACATAGCCCACGTTGTAGCTGACATCCAGTTTGGTCAGCTGCTTGAGTTCCATGCCGTCAAACAGGACATGCCCGCGGGAATAACTGTAGAGCTGCCCGATGACCATGGCCAGAGTGCTTTTGCCGCTCCCCGAAAAGCCGACAACGGCCAGTTGCCGGCCGGGCTCCAATCCCAGGGAAATCTGGTCCAGAATGTGTATATCGCCGTCAACGATGTAATCCAGACCGCTCACCTGGATTTTGCCCTGCAACCGGTAAGGCTCTCGTGGCTCCTCCGGCTCGAGCAGAAATTCCGGGGCCTGGTCGAAATAGCTCATGACCTGATGGTAGCGCACCCTGCTGTCTTGCAGGTCCTGATAGTAGTCCATCAGTTCTTTCCACGGATCGTACAACTTTTCGTAGGCCGACAGAAAAGCAACCAGAGCGCCAAGATCGAGTCGGCCCTTGATGGTCAAATAGCCGCCCAGCAGAAACAAAATGAAAGGGCCCAGACTCTGAAAGAAGTTGTTGATGAATTTGACCAGGTACTTGTTCTTGTTCATGCGATGGCGCAGACCGAAGAGCATCGAGCCGAAGGTGTCAAGCTTCTTGTTTTCGATTGGATAACCGGCGTTGCCGTGAATTTCGTGCATGCCGGAGATGGCTTCGCCTATGGCGTTGCTCATGCTGCGGGTGACGTTGATGCGCTCCTGATTGAGCCTGTTATAGCGTCGCTGCAGTACAGGAATAATCAGAATTTCAGCCGGATAAATGGCGAAGCTGAGGAAGGCCAGCAGCGGGTTGAGATAGACCATATAGCCGGCAAACGTGATTAACGTGAGCAGGTTGATGACCGGCACCGCCAGGGCGCTGCCCAAAAAATCACCCGGTCCGCTGAGTTCCGATGTCAGTGAAGAGATGACCATGCCCGGTGGCGTTCTTCGGAAAAACGCCAGAGGCAGGCTCAAAATGTGCGCATAGATCCTGGTGCGCATTTGATAGAGGATTTTTTGTCCGATATAGCCCTGCAGCACATTGATGAAGTATTTCAGCACGCCGGCCATGACAACCGCGCCGATGTAAAGGCCGCAGTATACAAACAGGGCGTTCAGGTTGCGTGACTGGATGGCGACATTGACAATGCGCTTTTGCATCTCCAAAGGAAAGACGCGGAAAAAGACGGTGAACAGGACCATGATGAACAGAGCAAACTGCAGTCCGCGGCAGCATTCCAGCACCCAGGAAAAAAGAGACTTTTTCGTCACCATCAACGCCATCTCCAATTTCGGCACAACGCCTGTCAAGGATTCAGAAAAATGCCGGACAACCACACCTGACATTGCGGCATCCAGCGAATCCGCGATGCAGGAGTCGGCAGCCGGAATGAAGCGACCAGCTGCAGACAAAAAGGCATATTATCCTAGCACACCTCGATTGCCCATTGCACCTGCTTGTTCCCGGCCCGCGTATAATGTCGTTGTGCTGATTTTTGAGCGGGAATTCAGCGTTCCAAGACTGCACTGCTGTGAATTGCACCCCCTTCCGACTCTTTCAATTCCAGGTGCGAGTCATTATTATATACAGGTTGCACAGTGGACCGGTTTGAAAACGCCCGGATGAACAACTGAGCCCAATGCTGCGAATCTCATGGCTGACCATTGTAAGGGAGGAGAACATGCTGCCTGTCGAAGTCAAAAAGGACATCTACTGGGTCGGGGCTGTGGATTGGAACATCAGAGATTTTCACGGCTATTCGACACCCAAGGGAACAACCTACAACGCGTACCTGCTGCTGGACGAAAAAACAGCCTTGTTTGATACGGTCAAGAAGCCCTTCAAGGATACCCTGCTGCACAACATCAGCCGCCTTATCGAGCCGCGCACAGTGGATTATTTGATCGTGAACCACGTGGAGATGGACCATTCCGGGGCTCTGCCGGAGATCATGGAAGCGATCCGGCCGCACAAGGTCTTTTGCTCGGCCATGGGCAAAAAGGCCCTCATGGAGCATTACCGTCGCGACGACTGGCCGTATGAAGTGGTCGAATCCGGCCGGACCATTCGCCTGGGGAAAAAGAGCGTGCAGTTTCTTGAAACGCGCATGCTCCACTGGCCGGATAGCATGATGTCCTACATTCCGGAGGATCGGCTGCTCATCTCAAGCGATGGCTTCGGTCAACACTGGGCCACCAGTCAGCGCTTCGACGATCAAGTGGATTTCAGCCAACTGATGCGGCATTCTGCCAAGTATTACGCCAATATTCTGCTGCTCTATTCGCCGCTCATTCAAAAACTGCTCGGCAGTGTGCAGCAGATGGGCCTGCCGATCGATATGATTGCACCCGATCATGGACTTATCTGGCGGGGAGAGCCGCAAAGGATCATCGACGCCTATGCTGAATGGAGTCGCCAGCAGGGCAAGGAAAAAGCCCTCATCATCTATGACACCATGTGGCACAGTACTGAGAAAATGGCCTATGCCATCGGCGATGGGTTGAGTCAGGAAAACGTCGATTTTGAGATCTTCAATCTGAAATATGCCCACCGCAGTGATGTCATGACGGAGGTCCTGGATGCCAGAGCACTGATTTTCGGATCGTCCACCCTCAACAACGGCATGATGCCGGCCATGGCCGACATGCTCACTTACCTGAAGGGGCTCAAGCCGCTCAACAAGTTGGGGGCCGCCTTCGGGTCGTATGGTTGGAGCGGGGAGGCGGTAAAATTGCTGACCGGGGTCATGGAGGAGATGAAAATTGAACTGGCGGATGCCGGGCTGCGGGTGAAATACGCCCCGTCCCACGCCGATTTAAAGCAATGCATCGAGCTCGGACGCAAGATCGGTGCGGCGGTCAAGGAAAAGAGCTGATGGGCGCAGCCGGTGAAAGAAGCGAGAAAACGAGACCCTCTTTCACTGCGCTGAGCTGGTGTGTTGACAATTCGCTGAGAAGAAAAAGGCGGGGCGGCTCAGGATATCGTTCCCATTGCGTTGCTCAGTGACCCTCCCATGGAAGGCTGGCAGCTGCCGGTTTATTTGACTCGATCTTTCAGCGCCTTTCCCGGTGTGAACTTGACTACCTTAGCGGCAGGAATCTTGATCTTTTCACCGGTCCTAGGATTTCTGCCCTCTCTTTCAGCACGCTCCGCCACTTTGAAGCTCCCAAACCCGAGTAAAGAAACGGACTGCCCCTTCTCCAGTGCGGTGGAAACCCCATCGGTAAACGCATTGATGGCGGATTCTGCTGCCTTTTTGGTGATGCCGGCCTTATCGGCTACAAATGCGGTCAGTTCTGCTTTGGTCATTCTTTCCCTCCTTTTTGAAACAACCGATTCCCCGTAGAAAGCCGCCCCACCAACTCTTTAATACTAAACCGGAGTGCAAGTCCAGTGTTTTCATGCGGTTTTATGAGCTTTCGGCAAATTTTTTTGCGGATCAGCGGACGATGTTCATCAAAGTTCCAGGCAACGGAGGTATTCGGCCGGGCCTGCCCGGCGAACTTCCGGTGAAACTCCAGTAGCCTTTTGCCCCCGGCGCCACTGAACGGCTGCAAAATCAAAAGGGCCGCTTGAGCACATGCGCCCAAGCGACCCTTTTTGCTGTTTTGCTGGTCGGGACGAGAGGATTTGAACCTCCGTCCTCTTGCACCCCAAGCAAGCGCGCTAACCAGTCTGCGCCACGTCCCGATGAGGACGTATGCTTAGCATTTATCGGTGCGCCTGTCAAGCTGCTCATCAGGGCGGCAGCAATTCTATGCTGGTTAAGGGACCAAACATGTATTTTTTGCCCGCCGTCACTGCGGCACTACGCCAAACCCGTAGCCACTGATGATGTAGGATGGGTGGAGCGCAGCGAAACCCATCAACAAGGCCTGCAAATCAGGAAGCATCTATTATAGAAAAGATACATCGGGCGCTCACATGGGTCGGGTTGGAGGAAAGCCGAAAGCCGAAAAACCTGTGTTGCCAGTAGGGTATGTAGATGAAAAATACCGACTATTGCTAATTGAATATTTCACCTCTCTAAGTAGATTTATATTCGGGTGTTTCTTAACAAAGCGACATTGTCGAAAATGGGATAGGCAAAAACAAATAATCATTCTTATTGCTGATTATTGGCTCTCGGTTGGTTGGGCACCGCCTGTGCTCAGCCGTTTGTATTCAATCATGAACCTAACGAAATGAGAGACTCCTTGGCTTCATTGTCAGTCATCACAAGGAACAACATTTTTAGACCATATATTTAGACCATATATATTGAGGAAACGGTTTTACAGCAAATTATAGCAGTGGTGGCGCAACGTGGTTCTGAGTCACCCAGGGCACCGGCTACCGGTAACGATGAGGAGGAAACATGGGATCTTCAATGCGAAATGAGGCGGCCCGCAGGGCCGGCCGATACCCGAAATTGTTTTTTGTGGCGTTGTTCCTGGCAGCCGCTTTGTGTTTTGGGGCGCCGGACCTTCAGGCACTCACTTTGAACGTGGTCAACCCCAATGGGCAACCTGTCAGCAGTTACCAATGGGTCATCGAGGAAGATCAGACCTTTCATCCCATTCCGGGATTTGCCGACCCGGAGCCCATCGCTTTGAATTTTCACAAGAGTTACATGCCGGTCGTGGCGGTGGGAAACCAGGCGACGCCGTTGCCTCCGATGTGCACGGGTGCCGCCGGCGACCCCATCTGTCTTGACCCCGCCAAATATTACTACATTTCGGTATTGCCCGATTCGGGTTATACCAACGGCGGTGTGTCGGTCGCTCCCGGTCAGGCTACCGCCACGGCGATCGTCAACCAGCTGCCGCTGCCGACCGCGCAGATTTCCATTTTTGTCTTTGAGGACACTTACCCCATCAGTAACGCTCCCGACCTTCCCCAGGAGCTGGGCCTGCAGGGCTTCAAGGTGATCCTGGAAGAGGCGGGCGGCCGCTATGGGGCGAGCGGCGGCCAGGTGCTGCAGGATGCGTTCGGCAATCCATTGGGCACCACCTATAACCCCGACGGATCGATTATAACCGAGGGGACCGGCACCATCGAGACCGACGTCAACGGTCTTGCCTTGATCAAGTACCTCCCACCGGGCAAATACGGCGTGCGCGTCTCGCCACCGGCCGTCCCGCCTGGTCAGGCCCCCTGGATCCAGACCAGCACCATCGAGGGAAGCCGGGTGATCGATGCCTGGGTGAAAGCCAACGAGCCTCCCTATTTCACCGAATTCGGTCCCGCCGGGCACCATTGCGATTTCGGCTTTGTGCGCCAGATGAAGGACACCACGGTGCTCACGGGAGGCGCCACCATCACCGGCCAGGTGGTCAATACGCACATGTCCCGGCCGCCCGATTACACCTTCTGGGCCGGTCAGCCTTTTCCCGGCGCATGGGTTGGGCTGAACGACATGTCGGTGGGGCTCGGACGAGGCATCTATGCAGCTCCTTGCGGCGCCGACAGCACCTTCACCATTACCGATGTGCCTCCGGGAAACTACCAGTTGGTCATATTTGACGAAAATTTAAATATCATTTTTGCTTCTTTGGGTCTCACCGTAAATCCCGGCGACACGACGGTGACGTTGGGGCCGGTAGCGGTGTTTGACTGGTTCGCCCACCTCATCGGTACGGTATTCTACGACGCCAATCAAAACGGCTTCCAGGATCCGGGAGAGGGCGGCATTGGGGGTCAGGCGGTCAATATCCGCTGGCGGGACGGCTCCGTCTATCAATCGACGACAACCGATGACGGCGGGAATTACGCCCTCGACCAGGTTTTCCCCTTTTTCAACTGGCTGGTGGCGGAAGTCGATTTTCTCCGCTTCAAGGCGACCGGGGCCACTATTGTGGTGGATGCCGGCGGCGAGGTGCTGCCCGACAACAGCTGGACCTGGCCGTCCCGCAACCGCTTGACGCCGCAGCGGCAGCCGGAGAATTTCAACCGGCCCTATCGCACCGAGACCGGAGAAGTGCTCACCCAGGCCTTCCAGGCTTTTCTCGGGCAGACCAACGAGATCAACTGGGGCAAAGTGAACTATGGCCCCGGCGAGAACGGCGGCATATCGGGTATTGTGTTCTATGACACGACGCGGGCGGAAGATGATCCGCGCTTTAACGGAGGCGAAACCTGGCAGCCCGGAATTCCCAGGGCGCAGATGGTTCTTTATCGGGATTCCAACCTGGACGGCGTTATTGACGATCTCGACGGCAGCGGCGGTCCCACCGTGGCCGACGTGGACAACTACCCCTTCCAGTGGACGGGCCAGTTTGATACCACTCATCCCGACTACACGGGTGTTCCGGGGCCGGAAGACGTCGATCATCTTCTGAACGGAACTTTCGAGCCGGGGGATGCGATTCAGATCACCTGGACCGACAGTTGGGACGACAGCCTGCCCGAGGGCTGCCCCGGCGATGTCACCGATCCTTTCTATAATCTGGGCAAGTGCTATGACGGACTGCGCAACTTCAACCAGGTGCGGCCGGGCGTGTTCGACGGCGGCTATGCCTTTGGCTCCTACTTCCCCGGCGGCATGGCTTCCGGAAGCGACGAGGTAGACGGTCTCCCGACCGGCATGTACATCGTGCAGGCGGCGACTCCGCAAGGATACGAGCTGGTCAAAGAGGAGAGCAAGAACGTCGATTTCGGCGACTCCTACACCCCCAGTCCGCTGGCCCTGCCGCCCATATGCGTGGGCGACAACCACCTGGTGCCGCAATATTTGACGTTGTTTGCGAACAACCCTGAAGTGAGGGTGGAAGCCCCGTTTGCCGGTCAGATGAGGCCCCTTTGCGACCGCAAGCAGGTGCCCCTCGAGGAGAGTAGAAATGCGGCGGCGGACTTCTTCTTCTTCACTCCGGCCCCCGTTTCGGGCCACATCAAGGGCATGATTCTGAACGATTTGGCCAACGAGTTTGATCCCAACAACCCGACCTTCGGGGAAAAGCAGGCGCCGCGCTGGGTGCCGGTGTCGATCCGCGATTTCAACGGGGTGGAGATCAACCGGGTTTATTCCGACCAGTACGGCCAGTTCAACGCGCTGGTGCCTTCGACCTACACAACCAATATTCCCAGCCCCAGCGGCATGTCGCCCAATATGTTGATCACCTGTATGAACGATCCGGGGCCGGTGGTGGACACCAACCCCGCTTCGCTGACATTCGGGCAGATGATCACCGATCCGTACTACGACCGGCAGTACAGCACCTTCTGCTATACCTTCCAGTATATGCCGGGGGTGACCACCTATCTCGATACCCCGGTGCTGCCCATCGCGGCCTTTGCCGGGCCGAACCAGCTGCCGCTGGACTGCGAGCTGCCCAACGGCACCCCGATGATCAAACAGGCTTTCACCAACACCTGGATGGGGCCGTATGTGCAGAATCCCAACGACCAGTTGAGAATTCTATCGATGGGTGATACCGAGGTGAGCAACCCGGCCTACAATGAAACCCTCGGCACGCCGCAAACCATGCAGCGCGATTACGGATTTGGTGACACAGAGGGAACGGTGAGCATCGGCGGCGTGGTGGTGCCGGCGGCGAATGTGGTCTGGACCAACCTGGAGATCGACGTGACGGTGCCCAACACTATTCCTTCCGGGCAGCTGGTCATCACCCGGGCGGACAACGGCAGATCCACCCAGGTGGGTGTACATGTGACCATGGGTTGGGATTTCAACGGCGTGGTGCGCCGGGTGGATCCCCAACCCGGCCAGAATGTCATTCAAGGAGCCATTGACGGCGCCAGTCCAGGCGACCTCGTGCTGGTGACTCCGGGCATCTACAACGAATTGGTGGTGCTCTGGAAGGATGTGAAACTGCAGGGCGCCGGCGCGCCATCGACCATGATCAACGCCGTCAAGGCGCCGGGCGAAAAGCTGCAGGCGTGGAGGGATAAAATCACCAATCTGGTCAACCTGGGGAATGTGGACCTGCTGCCCAATCAGACCATTGATTTCGATCCGGTCAACAATGAACCGGGACTTTTGAATGACGCGGAGGGACCGGGTGTTATGGTGATGGCGCCGGACATTACCCGTCCGAACGCCTGGAAAGCCGGTCCCAATGCCCGCATCGACGGCTTCACCATCACCGGCTCGGATATCGGCGGGGCCATCACGGTGAACGGCTATGCTCAATATCTGGAAATCAGCAACAACAAGCTGGTGGGCAACCACGGTATTCACGGCGGCGGCATTCGGCTCGGTCATCCGATGATCGGCGATCAACTGATCGATTCCCACAATGATTTCATCAATATCCACCACAACCACATCACCCAGAACGGCACCACCACCGATGGAGCCGGCGGGGTTGCCGTGTACAAGGGATGTGACGGCTACGTCATCGATCAAAACTACATCTGCGGCAACTTCACCACCGGTTCGGGCGGCGGTATCGGCCATCTGGGATTGAGCGATAATGGAATGATCACCAATAACAAGATCCTCTTCAACCAGTCCTTTGTGCAGCTGGGCTCCAATGCCGGCGGCGGCATCGCCATCGAAGGCAGTCCGCAGCCGGTGATCGTCGGCGGCCCGACCGAAGGCTCCGGGTCGGTGAGCATACTGGCCAACCTGATCCAGGGAAACCTGGCTTCCTCGGGAGACGGCGGCGGCATCCGGCTGGCCCTCATCAACGGGCTGGATGTGCAGAACAACCCTGACAATGTCGAGCCTGCCCAGCCGACCGATCCGCCCCAGTGGCACGCCATCGACATCATCAACAACATGATTGTGAACAATGTCTCGGGTCTTGCCGGCGGCGGCATTTCATTGCAGGATGCGGTGCAGGTCAAGATCATCTACAACACCGTCGCCAACAACGACAGCACCGCCACTGCGGGGGAAGCCTTCACCCCGGGAAATCCCATCGGCGTCTCCAGCCAGCAGCCGGCGGGCATCATTTCGCGAGCCCACAGCAGCGATCTGGCGGCAATCCTGCCGCCCGGTCAGGCGGGTTACTCCAACCCGGAACTGGTCAACAACATCATCTGGCACAACCGCTCCTTTTACTGGGACGTGACCGCCAACGGCGGCATCGGGGGGCTGCTGCCCACCACCCCGGATTATTGGGACCTGGCGGTGCTCGGCATTACCGGCAATCTGAACCCCCGCTATTGCGTGCTGACGGCGGCCTACCCGGGAGGATCGAACAATATCATCGGTTCGCCTCTGTTCGTGGACCCCTACGTCAACAACGGTTCAGGGCAGCTGCTCGTTCCTGAAAACACCACGCCCCTCAACACGGCTGCGGCCATCGACGAAGGCGGCAACTTCATCGATGTCCGGTTTGGACCCCTCACCCCCATCGGCGATTACCATCTGCAGGACGGATCCGTTGGCATTGGAAACGCTCTGAGCAATGTGCAAGACCGCTTTGGGTCCAATATAAACGTCGATTACGACAATGATTCCAGGGCGTCGGATAGAGGCGCCGATGAGTACACCAATCAACCCAATGCCACCGGTGTGAGTGTCACCTGGGCGACCACCGGCGGCAGCCCGGCGGGAACTCCGGCCGGAACCCCGGTGCAGTTCACCGCGGGAGGCCAGGGGCCGACGGGGAGATTTGAGTATCAGTTCTATTTGTGCAACGCGGATGGCTCAGTATGTAACCCGGTGCAGACCTGGTCGACCCTGGACACCTGGGTTTGGGCGACGACGCTGGCGGATTTGGGAACCCATCAGGTGAGAGTCGACGTCCGTTCGGCCGGAGACAATACGGTGGTATCGTCCACGCCCCTCAGCTACATTATCACCAACCCGGGCCAGCCGGTCGTTTCCATGACATCCAATTTGACCAGTCCGCAGTATGTCGGCACGGTCATTGCCTTCATTGCGCAGTCATCGGGCGGCAGCGGACAGGTGGAATTTCAGTTCTCACGTATGGGTCCGGGAACGGGAGGCACCTGGCAAATCGTTCAGCCGTTTGCGCTGAACAGCACTATCTGGTACTGGAACGCTCCTCTGAATACCCAAGTCGGCACCTCGTTGATCAAGGTGGAAGTGAGGAACGTGGGCGAGACCCCGGCGGTGCCCAATTCGGCGACCATGAGGTATGCCATCCAGCGCAGCACCGATGCGCTCAGGCTGACCAACAGTGCGCCGCCGCATCTGCCCGGAAAGCTCATCACCTTCACGGCAACGGGCTACCTGGGCAGCGGCAATCTGCAGTATGAGTTTGCCTGGAGAGCCGGGGGCAGCGCCACCTGGACCATCGCACGGCCGTTTGCGGCGGGTGCCGACTGGACCTGGGACACCACCGGGCTCAATGTCGGCTCCTACGAAATCCGCGTGCGCGTCCTGAACGTCGGCACCCAGGCCACCACCGGGTACGATGCCGAGTACATCAAGGCGTTTGTGCTCAGGTCGCCCGGCGGCAGCCTGGCTCCCGTCTACAATCTGCTGTTCGATTAAACATCCGTTCCGCCCCCCTGATCAGGGGGGCGGAACAGTTAGAGCTACAGAACCGTGAAAGAACCAAAAGCCATTGAAAATATTCGGTTGACCTGCTGCATGCATCAAGGGCGGGTCGGTGTTTGTAGGTCGGGGTGTGCGCAGCACTCCCTGACGGACCGTGTGTGGCAGGCAGCTCCCGCCGGTCGCAACCCGACCTGCACCAGGAACTCGCTGCACGCATCGTTAAAAGCCGATCAATCCAATAAAGTTATGAGGTTTACATACCATTCCAAGGATCGAATGAGAGGAGGGTTCCAATGAGGTCAAAGGCAAGAGGCAAATGGACTTGTCTCGTATCGATCGTGCCGATTCTGCTCCTGCTTCTGGCGGCAGGTCCGGCGCGTGCGGTCTTGACGCAGTGTCCGCCGGGGGCGACCTGGATCAGCCCGGGTCAGGCGGGAACCGGCAACGTCGTTTGCATGCACATTACCGGCGGCGACGGTTTCACCTACATGGGCGACGGCTACGAGCAGTATCTGCTGAGCTTCGGGCATGTGACGCCGGGTGTGCCGGATGCGCAGGTGTTGGCCAATTATACGCTCAAGGCAACATTTCCGGCCCCGACCATAGTCCTGAAAGAGGGCCAGGAACTGTACCTGACCATGACCAATGTGGGGATGACCATGCGGCCCGACCTGTTCGATCCCCACTCGGTTCACTGGCATGGATTCAAGAACGCCGCGCCCATCTTCGACGGATTGCCGGAGCCCTCCCCCACCGCCAACATGGGGGCCAGCTTCACGTACTACTACAAGGCGAGGCATCCCGGCACCTTTTTCTATCATTGCCACGTGGAGGCCGCCGAGCACATGCAGATGGGCATGATCGGCAATCTGTGGGTGCTGCCGGCGCAAAATGAATTGCCGGACAGCACTGTGTTCCCCAACGGCTTCATCCACATCCAGGGCAATAAGTACGCCTATAACGACGGGGACGGCTCCACCTATTACGACCGTGAATTTGCCGTGCAGCTGACCGGTTTTGACCCGGCCTTTCATGACGCCTCCCTTTTTGTTCAACCGCTTCCCTTTGCCGCCATGGAAGACAAGTATCCCATGATCAATGGGCGGGGATACCCGGACACGATCAATCCCAATCCGATACTCAACCGGGATGGCTTTGCGGCGCAGCCGATGCACGCGAGAATTTCGGCCAATGCGGGGGAAAAGATCCTGCTGCGGGTGTCCAACATCTCCACCACCGATTTTTTCACCATCACCACCACGCTGGGGGTTCCCATGAAGGTGGTGGGAAATGGAGCACAGATATTGCGCTCGCCAACCGGCCAGGATCTCAGTTACGAGACCTTCATCTTGAATACCGCCGGCGGTGAGCACTATGACGTCATCCTGAATACCGCCGGTGTCCCCCAAGGGACCTATTTTCTGTATACCACGGACCTCAAATTTCTCAGCAATAACCAGCAGGAACGCGGTGGTCTCATGACTGAAATCGTGATCAACTGAAAGGGGGTTCGCAATGGCAAAATATCTGAAGATTGAAATACCAGGGACCCTGCTTGCCGCCGCTGTCCTGCTTTTGATGGTCGTGGGGATTGCGGGGAACGCAGCGGCGACGATCGTGGGGGAAACCGGCACCAGCTTCAACCTGGTGGCACGAACCGGCAACATCATCACCTCGGACGGGGACAGCTTTCTCATGTGGGGGTATGGTCTGGAAAGCGGCACATCCATGCAGTATCCGGGACCGACCCTGATCCTGCAGGAGGGCCAGACCATCACCGTAACCTTAAAAAATGAACTGCCGGCCGCCGCCGGCAATGTTTCCATTGTGTTTCCGGGTCAGATCGTGACCGCCAGCGGAGGTGCACAGGGGCTGCTCACGCGCGAAGCGGTCCCGGGTTCCGCCAATGCGGTGACTTACACCTTTGTGGCCAAAGAGCCCGGAACCTACATGTATCACAGCGGCACCAGGCCTGATTTGCAGGTGGAAATGGGACTGGTGGGGGCCATCATCATCCGCCCCAAGCTGGGAGCCAAGTATGCTTACAACCATGCCAACACCCGTTTCGACCGCGAGTTTCTCTATCTGCTGACGGAAATGGACCCGCGCATTCATCGCGCCATTGCCTTCGGCCAATACAACCTGGTGGATACGAGCAATTACTTTGCGACCAACTGGTTCATCAACGGCCGAAATTTCCCTGACGTGATGCAGGCAAACTACGTTGCCACGTTGCCCAATCAGCCATACAACTGCCAGCCGCGCATGCTTCCGGGAGAAACGGTGCTGCTGCGCTTCATCGGCGGGGGGCGCGACCCGCACCCCATGCACGAGCACGGCAATGACTTTTCCGTTCTCGCCGTCGACGGCAGAATGCTGCAGAGTGCTCCGGGGAAAGGGGCGGACCTCGCGTGGATGGCCAACACCATACGGGTGCTGCCCGGCCAGACGGTGGACGTCACCTGGACCTGGACCGGTGCCGGGATCGGCTGGGATATTTACGGCCATCTGCCCGGTCAGCAACTGGCGCCGGGGGAAGATCCCGCCGATCATGCCAAGCCCTTCCCGGTGGTCATCCCGCCGCGTGACGAGCTGACCTTCGGCCAGTTCTATTCAGGCAGCCCGTTCCTGGGCGGCATGGGGGAACTGCCAACGGGCCATCCCGGTTTCAACGCATACGGCGGCTTTTTCTACATGTGGCATTCCCATACGGAAAAAGAATTAACCAGCAACGATATCTGGCCCGGAGGCCTGGTTTCCTTCATGATCGTGGAGCCTCCCGGAACGCCGATTCCATAGAAGAAAGGGGGGTTGCGCATGTTGAAGATAAAATGCTTAGTGGCAGGCTTTATGGCGGCGGCGTTGTGTCTGGTCTTGGTCGGAACGTCGTCGGCAGTGGTTTATAATCTCAGGGCGGAAGCGACCACGGTGACCATGCCGGACGGGACCGTTATCCCGGTTTGGGGCTACGCCCTGGATTCCGCTCCGGGAGCCGGCGACGGTCAGATCATGGTGCCGGGGCCGCTGTTGACGGTCCCTTTGGACGAGACGGACACCACCCTGACCATCAACTTGACCAACAAGCTGCCGCGGCCGACATCCATCGACATCGTCGGCCAGGTGATGACGAACAACCTGGGGCCGGTCTGGACCGACGGGCTGAGCGACAGTGTGATCTCATCGGGATTCCGCCCGCCGGACAACTACACAGCACGGATGCGATCCTTTGCTCATGAGACGTCGCCTAACGGCACCCAGACCTATGAATGGACCAATGTTCGACCGGGAAGCTACATCTACAAGAGCGGCACCAATCCGGCCATGCAGGTGGCCATGGGGCTTTACGGCGGGCTGATCGGCGGGTCCCGCTATTCCAAGGAAGTCATCCTGTTCTTCAGTGAAATCGACCCGGTCATCAACAATGCCGTGGCCAACGGCAACTACGGACCGGGGCTGCCGGTGTCGAGCCTGATCGACTATCACCCGAAATACTTTTTGATCAACGGCAAGGCTTATCCCGCCCTGCAGCCTCTCATTGCGGGGCATGCCAATCAGAACATCCTGCTGAGGTTCTTCAATGCCGGGCTGGAAACCCATGTGCCGACGCTTCTGAACATGCCGCACATGTCCATTGTGGCCGAAGACGGCATCCGCTTTCGCTATCCCAAAAGGCAGGTGACCATCGAACTGGTCGCCGGCAAGACGGTGGATGCGGTCCTGCAGCAGCCGCATGCGCAGGGGCAGTTCTCCCTGTATGACCGGCGGCTCAATCTGACCAATGCCGGCTCGGCGACTCCCGGCGGTATGCTCACTGCGCTGCAGATCCAGGAGCCGCTGGTGCTGGTGCCGACCTACCAGCTGTTGCTGCTGGATTGATGCCGGAGGGCGAAGGACCAAGATTTCTGATGGGTTTCGTCGCGTAGACCGCGGGACGAAGCTCCTCCAGCGATATCGCTTGCTCTCCTCCGTGGATCGAGAGTAGGATGGGTGAAGTCACGCGCTCCGCGTGACGGAGCCCATCGCCGGTTCGCGGCAGGAAGGTGAGCCTTGCCCTTCACCACATATAAGTCTGGGACCGGTTCATGTCTCTGTATGGAACCAGGCTGGTATTGAAACAGCTCCGTGAACCGAATAGGAAGGAATCAATAAAGAAAGTTTCGATTGGAAATGTCTCAGCATCAGCACATCATTCGAATCGTCAGGACAACCCCGTTTTGTTTGGGTTTAACCATTCTATTCATTGTACTCTTTACCCAATTGAGCTGCACCTCCGATTCCGGTTCAAAATCCGAATCAGCCAGGGCTGCCGCGCAACAGTACGGCATCCGGGTGGAAAGCGTCAGTCTCACCGCCGCGGGGCATTTCATCGATTTTCGCTACCGCGTGCTGGATCCCGAAAAAGCGGCGGCACTCCTGGATCGCAACAAGAGTGCTGTGCTTATCGATCAGGCCAGTAAGGCGGAACTGCCGGTTCCCATCACCAAATTGGGTCCCATCCGACAAACCACGCGCAAGCCTGAGAAGGACCGGGTCTATTTTTTGTTGTTCACCAATGCAGGTAATCTTGTGAAATCCGGAAGCAGAGTGAACGTGCGCATCGGCGAATTCCAAGCAGAAAACATCGTCGTTCAGTAATCGCCCGCCGTTCCACTTCTCCCCCCCTGGCGCAAGCGAGCATGGCTCTTCAGTAGACTCGAGCAAACCGTGCCGGCAGTCGATGCAAAAGTGCTGAGGCTGTGGGTACGAACCAAGTGAATGGAAAATCACTGACTTTGTTTATTGTCTTGGTAACGTGCTGACTTGACTGTAAAAGGAGGAGGAACGTCATGAGGCCCAAGTCGATTCTATTTACGTTCATGTTTCTGTTTGCCCTGCTTTCGGCGAGCAATGCTTTCACGCCGCTCCCGGTAGCGGATGATCCCCTGGTCCGGATGCCGGGAAGCCAGCCCGATCAGGGCATAGTGCTGCAGAATCCGCGCGATTGCATGAACTGCCACGGCGAGGATCCGACGGCCCCGGGACCTGACGGCCCGATTACTGTGGTTCCGGGGTTCACCTGGTCGGGATCGATGATGGCCCAGGCGGGGCGTGACCCGATTTTCTGGGCGTGCATGGCGGTGGCCGGCCAGGACTCGGTTTGGGCCCTCGGCAATCCCAATGCGGTGGACATCTGCGAACGCTGCCATTTCCCCGCCGGATGGCTGGGAGGACGGTCCGATCCGCCCAATGCCAGCCGTATCGGAAAACCCGCTCTGTCGTTTGAGGACGATTTCGACGGCGTTCACTGCGAAGCCTGCCACCGCATGTGGGACCCCTTCTTTGAGCTCACTTTTGCCGGTTCCAGGGAAGGAAGCGACTGGGAAGGCTACTGGGATGAGTTTGGAAACTGGGGGATCTACAGCAACACCGACTCCCAGAGAGCGGCTGCCTTCACGCGCGAAGAAGACCGCACTTTGTCCCTGGATATCAAGTTCTTTTCTCAAGGTGAGCTCATCCCGCGCAATTTCTTTTCCAACTATCTGCCGTACTATGGGGATTACAACGAAAACGGCGCAGGCCAATACTTTGTGAGCGACGACAACGGCTTCGCCAAGAAAAGGGCCAGCTTTGCCGACACCCGCGAATCCGATCACACCGTCCTGTACAGCCGCTATCATAAGTCCAAATATTTCTGCTCCACCTGCCACGATGTTTCCAACCCGGCCCTGGCCAACGCCTGTGAGACCCTCAACGCATCGTTCCCCTCTCTGGAATGCCTGCCCGATCGCTCCGGGGGCAAGGACCTCATTACCGAACAGTATGCCGCCCATCGCTACTTTCATGTCGAGCGAACCTTCTCGGAATTTATTTTGTCGGGTTACGGGAAGCAGGGGGGCGCCGCCACCAATCCGGAGTTTCGTACGGCCACAGGAATTTCGTCGGCGGCAAAATGCCAGGATTGTCACCTGCCGGATGTGGTGGGGAAGGGTTGTGAAGAAACCGGCGCTCTGCTGCGACCTGACGAGAGCACGGAGCATCCCAAGTCAGGGGCGCCGCTGCACGACATGCAGGGAGGCAACCTGTGGATCACTCATATTCTGGGAAGCCTGGATGATGACTACCCCGCCACTTTTGATGAAACCAACCACAACCTGCTCGTGCCGGCGGATATCAGCAACCTGACGCTGGATATGGAAGCCGGCATCACCCCGACAGACAACGGCGACGCCCTGCTGGCTGCTTCCACCAGGGCCGGCAATCAGCTGACCTGGGCGGCCACCATCAAGAATGCCGTATATAATCCAATCAACGGCAGCCTCACCTTTCGCATTCAAAACAACACGGGCCACAAGCTGATTTCGGGGTTTCCCGAAGGGCGGCGCATGTTCGTCAATATCAAGGCCTTTGATTCTCTGGATAATTTGATTTATGAAATAAATCCATATGATTACGGCAATGGGACACTAAAAGGATTCCCATCCGCCGATCCTGTCGGGGCCAATGAAAGCTATGTGGACGCCCTTGTCTACGAAGTTCACCCCAAGAGCGATCTGACCGGGGAGAACGAAACGTTTCACTTTGTGCTGGCCACCGGCCGTTACAAGGACAACCGCATCCCGCCCAAAGGGTTTGACATCGCCAATGCCGCCACCCGGCTGATCGATCCGGTGGACCACGGGGTTTCCGCCCCCAATTATTTCACCGAAGCCGAATACGCCGGCGGCTATGACGATGTCAGCCTCAGAAACATCCTCCCCAAAGGCGCGGCTAAAGTCGAGATACTGCTGTATTACCAGGGGACTTCGCGGGAATACGTGGAATTTCTGCGGGATGAGATCAATGGAACCGCCACAACCCTCTCCCGTTCAACGCCGTTCAAACCCGAAGGGGATCCGGGTGCCTATATTGTTCAAACGGACCCGTTTTTCGAAGGTCTCAAGGGTTGGGGGAACACCATCTGGAATCTGTGACACCACAATCATGGTCTGGACGGCAGCGGCGCTTCGGTGCCGGGCATCGTGCCCTTCGAGATGACCAGCGCCACAGCGGCAGAGGGCAACACCGTCCTGTCCCCCATGTATCTGTTGTTGATCTTGTAAAGTTGTAACGAACTTGGGCAGAAACCACCATTTTATTGTGGCGGGGAAATAACCCCCGCCTTTTTTTGTTGTGGGCAAAGGGTTGGGGGCAGAAGCGGGTTTGTCAGAGGGTGCCGCGCACACCCTGACCTACAGCTGCAGATACGCAAGAGGATGCGTGTCTATCTCACGATGCGATCGCAGATTCTGCAGCCGTTCACCCTACAGCCCTTCATGAACCACAAAGGCGCAAAGAACGCCAAGGTCGCAAAGGTTGCGTGCTTCGCGTCCTGGCGGTGAACGATTACCAGATTTTTGGAGGTGGTCTTGCAGATTCTAAGGGTATAGGGCCGCAGGCGCGCCCGCTACTTGCCGTCTTCGCAGCGTTTGGTCCCCAGTTCTTCCAGGGTCCTGAGGTTTCGGATAATGCCCTCATGGAACCCTTTTTTTTCCAGCAGTTCCGCGGGACATTCCTGGCGGCAGGTCGTAACGATTTCCATGAATCTTTTGGCGTAAAGGGCTGTCCGACAGCTGTCGCCCTGGATAGAATAAAACCTCGCGCTGCGAAAGTGATCCAGGAGGAGCTCGATTTGCTCTTCACAGAATTCTTTTTGCTGTTGATCTTTCCAGACAATCCCCTGTGGAGGCAGCGTCAGCGGCTCATGGGACAAATCCTCCGCAAGCGCGGCGGCGGGCGCGAGCAGGAAAGCGCACAGCAGGCTCAATTGAATGATCTTTTCCAGTTTCATGACAACAAGATAGCACAAAACCACATGCCGGGGAAAAAAGATTTGTGCAAGAAGTTCGGCAGACTGATCATCATTCTGTGGCTGCCGCTGTGGCTGGGTATCGCAGCGGGCGGAGCGAGCGCACAGGCCGGTACGGTTGACCCCGAACTGCAGAAAATGCTGGATGTTCTGGGGCCGAACGACGAACTTCCGGTGATCGTAAAGGTTGCGGACGATGTGGGATCTCGCCTCGGACCCTTGCTCAAACTGCGGCGCGCAGAGATGATCCAGGGTTTGAAGGAGAGGGCCGAGCGAAGCCAGAAGGACTTCCGGGCGTTTGTGCAGCGTTCGGGCGTTAAAAAACTCAGGACCCTTTGGCTGGTCAACAGTTTGAGCTTTACCGTCAAGGCCGGGCTCATTCCCGTCATTGCCCGTTACCCGAAGGTTGACGCCATCCTTTTGGATGAGACGATCCGGGTGCCGGAGACCACTTTTTCGTCCGCTTCCGCCGTGGAATGGAACATCGAATTGACCGGGGCCCCCGCTGTCTGGTCCCTGGGCTACAGCGGCGAGGGGGTTGTGGTGGCCGGCATGGACACGGGTGTGGATGTGGATCACCCGGACTTGACCGATCGCTGGCGCGGCGGGACCAACAGCTGGTATGATCCCAATGAAGAGCGTGTGGATCGTCCCTATGATGCCGACGGGCATGGAACTCAAGTGATGGGCCTGCTGGTGGGGGGTGATGCCGGAGGGTCGTCCATAGGGATGGCTCCGGGAGCCCGGTGGATTGCGGTAAAAATCTTCAATGACGCGGGAGAGGCGTCGGATAGCGCGATCCACCTCGGTTTTCAGTGGCTGCTCGATCCGGACGGCGATCCTTTGACCGACGACGCCCCGCACGTCGTCAACAACTCCTGGGGACTGGATAGATTGGCCGGCCAGTGCGAGCCGAAATTTCAAGAAGACGTGCAGCTGCTGAAAGCTGCGGGCATCGGCGTTGTGTTTGCCGCGGGCAACGCGGGGCCGACCAGTGCGAGCAGCGTCAGCCCCGCCAACTATCCCGAAAGTCTGGCGGTGGGAGCCATTGACAACGCCCTGGTGATCGCACTTTCCAGCAGCCGCGGCCCGTCCGCCTGCGATGAACCCGTTTTCCCGCAGTTGGTGGCTCCCGGAGTAATGGTCAGGACTTCATACCTTACTAATGGGGGTAATGAGCCGAACTCGTACACTACGGCTACGGGAACTTCCTTCGCCGCTCCGCACGTCACGGGGGCGCTGGCGCTGCTGAAGAGCGCATTTCCCGAGGCCGCAATGGCCGACCTGGAAGCGGTCCTCATCGAAACCGCGCGGGATCTGGGGACGAAAGGGCCGGATAACGACTACGGCTACGGGTTGATCGATGTGTATGAGGCCTTCTACCGCATGAGGGGCGACCGCGGCTTGACGGCGGCGCTGTACCTGTTGCTGCTGAGCGATTAGCTGCAGTGTTTAAGCAAATGTTCCGGCTTTGTCATCCATGGCCGTTATGGCAGGGGGCTCATGCGTCTCCGCAGGTTGACAGTGCGTTTGGGCAATGCTTAATACAGAACGCGTAGGTTGGGTAGAGCGCAGCGAAACCCAACAACCACGCCAGTCCGCCCAGTCCATGTCGGGTTTCGTCCCGCGTACCGCGTGGCTCTACCCAACCTACGGAATTCGGCCACTGGATTGGGTAGAGCGCAACGACGCCTATCAGTGACCGCGGGCATAGAAATGCAAGTTTCTCTCCTTAACAAATATGATTGTCAGCTGGAGGAAAAGGGTTGGGGTGGGGGCGCATTCACCTCGATGATCCGGGAAATTAAATGCAAGGGAAAGGTGAGGGTGATCATGCCGATGGAAAGAGCAACGATTTATAGCGTATTGGGAGTGCCATTCGTGTTCATCTGCTGCTTCGGGCTTCTTGTCGTCACTGCGTCGGCGGATACTGCGACTGCCGGTTCCGAGGCCGCCCTGGAGCAGCAGCTCAAGAGCATCGAGCAAACCCTCCAGGCCCAGAGGGACGTATGTCTGGAGCACTGCGGAACCAGTGAGGCGTGTGTGGAAAAGTGCGAGCGGGCTTACAGGCAGAGGTATGAAAATCAGACGGCACACCTGGTGCAAAAATCCACACCGCCGCAAAAACCAACGGAGCAGGACAAATGCCCGGTGTGTGGCATGTTCGTGAGCAAATACCCGGACTGGCTCGGACAGATCCTGTTCAAAGATGAGACCGTGGCTTACTTTGATGGCGCCAAGGATCTTTTCAAGTATTATTTTGATCTCAAAAAATATAACCCGCAGAAAAAACCCTCGGATATCGCGGCGATTTATGTGACCGAATACTACAATCTCAAGTCGATCGACGCCTGCAAGGCCTATTACGTGATCGGCAGCGATGTCTATGGTCCCATGGGCAGGGAGCTCATCCCGTTCGAGAAGCGAGAGGATGCCGAAGAGTTCATGCAGGACCATAAAGGCAAAGCCGTGGTTGAATTTCAAGCAATCAATCCGGCTCTCATCGCGACTCTTGATTAGCAGCCTGCCCGGGAACGGAAAACTCCTCTCCCTCATTGGACGGCCCGGTTACCTACCCCCTCCCCCCCGACCCTCTCCTTCTGCCGCGCGGGGGGAGGGGGGGCGTCCCCCGAGTACTGCGGGACCATGTGTGAGTAATTGTCAGCCGGCGGGGGGAGAGGGAATGTGGCTCGCGGGGCTGTGTGCGGGTAACCGGCAGCTCAAGGGAGGCGGAGCTCGAATCATTTCCGATAAATTTTTTTGTTTCGATGGAAGTATGTGCTAATCTCAGGGGAAAGTTTGCGCCGTCTGAGGGGCGCAGGCGTGCTGGGGTGGTCTCATCAGTTATCACACTACATGGAGGAGCCTGTATGAAAGCTATCACAAGTGGTTGGATGAAAGGGTGTATTTTCCTGATGATTTTCGCGTTCGGCGTCACCGGCCCGGTGGTCTTTGATGCAGCCAAAGCATCCGCGGCCCAGGGACAAGACATCAGTTGCAGGTATTGCGGAATGATGAAGGCCAAGTTCGGCTACTCCTGGATGGTGATCGATTACAATGACGGCACCCAATCGGAGGTTTGCTCCATCCACTGCGCGGCTCTGGACATGGCGCTCAACACCGGCAAGACCCCGAAGGCCATTGCGGTTGGGGACTACAACACACAGGAGCCCATCGATGCGGAAAAAGCCTACTGGGTGATCGGCGGCAACAAGCCGGGAGTGATGACGGCAAGGGCCAAATGGGCCTTTGCCGGCAAAGAGGCGGCCGATAAATTTATCAACGAGCACGGCGGCGAGCTCGCAACTTTCGACGACGCCGTCAAGGCCTCCTTCGAGGACATGTATCAGGACACCCTCATGATTCGCAAGAAAAAGGCAGCCATGCAAAAGAAGATGGGGAGTTAGCGCCTCCGGCAGAATTTGCGGCGTTTGCCCCGGGGTTGTGAATGGCGAACGATTTCTCCCCGTGCCGTTCATGGAGCGATGCTGTTCCCATGAACGGCAAATCCGTTCAGCAGAGGCATTTGTTCGAGCCGAGTACCCGTATATGAGAAGGTCTTCGATTTATCTGGGGTTTTCCTTATCGTGTCTGGTTGCCCTGGGTTTTCTTTGCTTTATTTATCCTCACTTGTCAGCGGAGCAATACGACCGGGTCCTGGCTGAACAAAAGCGGGTTGTGCGGGATTTGCAGCTCACCGATCTGTGCCTTTTTAGCGAAGCACGCTACACCCGCAATCTCTCCCAGGCGGATTGGCACGCTCCCTTCCAGGACAACCCCATGGCTTTTGACACCTTCCCTTCCGGGTCCCTTGTGCGGCCGACCGTTCTGCTTGCGGATGACACGCCATGAAGTGGCTCGATCGCCAGCGCTGCCTGATGGACTTCACGCTTTCCTGCGTGTGGCGCAGAAAGGGCAAAAATCTTGGGTTCCTGCTGGTGTATACGCTCATCATATTTGTTGTCTGTTCGGTGATCTTTTTTTCCAATGCTCTGCGGCGCCAGGCAGACGCCGTTTTGCACGATGCACCGGAAATGATTGTGCAGAAAATGATGGCCGGCAGGCAGGAACTCATGCCCCTTGCTCACCAGGAAGACATTGCTTCCATTCGCGGTGTCCGCTCCGTTGAGCCGCGTGTGTGGGGCTACTATTTTCATCCCGCGACTCAGACCAACTATACGTTGATTGGGCGCAAGGATTTCCGCCACGGGGACGATGCGGTCGAAGTCGGGCAGGGGGTGCTGCGCACGTGGGGAGCGGTTCAGGAAGACAAGCTGTATTTCCGCATGGTTGACGGCAAGGCGCTGGATTTGAAAATTGCCGCGACCTTCAGTGCTGCAACCGATTTGGTCAGCGCCGACCTGATCATGATGTCGCAAGCGACCTTCAGAAGACTGACCGGCATGCCGGATCAATTCGCGACCGATTTTTCCGTGCGCGTCCGCAATCCCCAGGAGTGCACGACCATCGCCGAGAAGATCACGGGCATCGTGCCCGGAGCCAGACCCATCCTGCGGGAGGAAATCGTTCGAACCTACAGCGCTCTTTTCAATTGGCGCAGCGGCTATATGATTGTCATTCTGAGCGCGGCAATCCTGGCGTTTTGCATTTCTGCGTGGGACAAGGCCACCGGTCTCAGTGCCGAGGAAAAGGCCGAGATAGGCATATTGAAAGGGGTCGGGTGGGGGACTTCGGACATCCTCGGCATGAAATTCTGGGAGGGCATGACCGTCTCGCTGGCGGCTTTTTTTGCAGGCGTGATCGGTGCCTACATCCATGTTTTTTTCTTTTCCGCGCCCTTCTTCGAGCACGCCCTCAAAGGCTGGTCAATCCTCTACCCCAGCTTTCGACTGCGCCCCGAAGTCAACCTGTTTGAACTGGCCGTGCTTTTTTTCCTGACGGTGGTGCCGTACACGTTCATCACCATCATCCCCATATGGAGAGTTTCCGTGACGGATCCCGACCTCGTCATGAGGCAGGGATAGACGGGATTGGACAGCAGCTCCTCATGATCGAATTGTCCCAGGTTTCAAAAGTGTTCAACCCCGGCAGGCACAACGCGTTCACAGCGTTGCACGGGATAGACCTGAGTATCAAAACGGGCGGTGTCACGGTCTTCAAAGGACCCAGCGGTTCAGGCAAAACGACGCTGCTGAGTGTCATTGGATGTATGGCCAGACCGACCACCGGCAGGATTTTTCTGGATGGAACGGAAATCACCGGCTTGCCGGAACGATTTGCCACGCTCACCCGCCGGCAGACTTTCGGCTTCATTTTCCAGAATTATAACTTGATCAGGGGACTGACGGTTCTCGAGAACACCATGATTCCTGCCTACCCAACCGGGCGCAACTATCAGGAGATCAGGCAAAGGGCACTGGAATTACTGGAAAAACTGAAAATCGAATCAAAGGTGCCCATGAAGGTGGAGCATCTTTCCGGCGGCGAGCAGCAACGCACGGCAATCGCCCGGGCGCTGATCAATGATCCGGCCGTTGTCATCGCGGATGAGCCCACAGCCCATCTCGACACCGAACTGTCAATGGAGCTTCTGGAAATCGTAAACGACCTCAAAAATGAAGGAAAAACGATACTGGTCGCGAGTCACGACCCGCTCATTTTCGAATCCACGGCAGTGGATCGGGTGGTCAGCTTGCGCGATGGTAAAATGATTGATCAGGAAACCCCCAGGTGATTCTAAGCCCCGCCATAATAGCTTTGGAGGCCGGAGCGGTGCTGGCTGCGGGCTATGCGGCCTATGCGTCGGCAATGGCCATGCAGATCATCCAGGGGTGGGATATCGCCAGCGGCAGCGAGCAGCAGCTGCTCCTCGAGAAAAAGACTTACCTGATCTCGACCATTTTTGCCTGGCTGATGGCGTACCAGATCATTTCCCTGTTTCTGTTCAGCTACACGGCCGAAAACCTGCATGATTTGTTCGTCGGTGCCATGTGTGCGGCCGGCTCTTTGAACGTCAACGATTATGGCTATCCGACCCTGGTGCTCAAGGCTTTCAACTGCCTTTTGTGCGGCATCTGGCTCATTGTCAACAGGACCGACAACAGCGTGGCCGATTATCCGCTGATCAAGCCCAAATACAAGCTTCTCATCGGCATAGCGGTGCTGCTGCTGATCGAAGCGATCTTCCAAACCACTTATTTCGTGCAGATGAAGGCCGATGTCATCACCTCGTGCTGCGGCATGCTCTTCAGCGAAACTGAAGAGACTGTGGCGGGTGGGCTGGCGGCGTTACCCTCGTATCCCACCAAGGTGATTTTTTATTTGAGCGTCCTCATCACACTGCGGGTCGGAATCCACCACTACCGGACCGGCAGAGCGGCCCTGGTCTATTCCTTGTCGGCCGCATGGCTGTTGATCCTGTCCATTGCCGCAGTCATCTCGTTCATCGCGCCGCATTTTTATGAACTGCCCGGCCATCACTGTCCCTTCTGCATTCTTCAGAGAGAGTACCACTACATTGGCTATCCGCTCTACCTGGCGTTGTTCACGGGCGGCATAGCGGGGCTGGGTGTCGGGGTTATAGATCGATTCAAGGGCAGCCCTTCCTTGCACGCGGCCGGCCCCCTTTTGCAGAAACATCTTTGCCTGTTATCGATGATCGGATATATGTTATTTGCAGTGATATCCGTGTACCCGATGATCTTTTCAGACTTCAGGCTGGAAGGTTACTGAGCGAAGGCAGGCTTTCCCATAGAATCGAAGGGCTGCTTGCTTCCTCACCAGTCGAGAAGGATTTTTGTCAACTGCCGAGGCGGTTGATGTTTTTCCTGGAGAATAACATGGCGGACAACGGCAGAAGTTTTTCACCCAAAACACTGGCCATTGCACTGGTTGGTGCGATGCTTGCGGGAATCGTTTTTGGTTATGCCATGCGCGGCGGCACTGGTGCAGGCGGGTCCGCCGGCGTCGAGCAGACCGCTTTGAAGCCGGGTGAAAGCGACGGACACTCGCGTTATGTATGCCCGATGATGTGCATCCCGCCGATGGATAGGGCCGGCACCTGCCCCATCTGCGGCATGGAACTGGTTGGAATTTCAGGTGAAGCCGATGCCGAGGGTGCTGCGGCGAAGCTGGAGTTGACGGCGGAGGCGATGCGCTTGGCTGAAATTCGTACGGCGCCTGTGGAACGTAAGTTCGTATCGGCCGAGGTCAGGCTGTTCGGTAAAATCGACTACGATCCCGCCCATGTGACTTATATCACTGCGTTTACCCCGGGCGTCATCGATCGCGTGTATGTCAAGCGTGCAGGCCAGTTTGTGCGCTGGGGGGACGCGCTGTTCGACATTTATTCATCCGACCTCCTTCAGACCCAACAACAGCTGGTTGAAGCGACCAGGTATGTGCCCAGTTTTCTCTCTTTTCAGGACAAATCACCCCATGTCGCCCGGGACGTCGAGGTGCAGCCGCGCCAGCAGAACAGTCTGACGCCCGGTGAGAGGACCCCTGAAGTGGAGGAGGCTTACCGGACCGTGGAGGCCATCAGGCATAAGCTCCGCATCCTGGGCATGCCCAAACGAGACATCGACGAACTGATGAAAAAGGGTGAGGCAACCGGTATCGCCACGGTTTACGCGCCGATGTACGGCCAGATAACGGAGCAAAACGCCTTCGAAGGGACCTATGTGAATACCGGTACGCCCATTTTCACCATAGCCGATCCGCAATTTGTGTGGGTGAAGCTGGATGCCTACGAGATCGATTTTCCCTGGATCCGAAAAGGCCAGGAAGTGGATTTTCAAACCGACGCTTATCCCGGCGAGGTGTTCCAGGGGAAGGTTGTTTTCATCGATCCTGTGTTCAATAGCAAGGCTCGGACCTTTTCCATCGCAGCGGTTTGTTCCGACAAGGGCGGCCGCTTGAAGGCGGGAATGCTGGTGCGGGCGGTCATTCGAGCGCAGTTGACCGCCGCCGGCAAAGTGTACAGACCGGCCGGCAGGGAGGAACAGGCACCCCTCGTGATACCGGCTTCGGCACCCTTGATTACGGGCAAGCGTGCGGTGGTCTACGTGGCTTTACCGGATAAAGATGGCGTGTTTGAGGGGCGAGAAGTGCTGCTTGGGCCTAAAGCCAAAGATTCCTACGTGGTTCTGGGTGGGCTGGAGGAGGGGGAACGGGTCGTTGTCAACGGCAACTTCAAAATCGACAGCGCGGTGCAAATTCTTGCCAAGTCGAGTATGCTGGGCATCGGCGGCGACCATTCAGCCATCGCTCACAACCGCCCCGGCAGTTCCGATGCGGTGCACCAGGACTATTGGGATGAGCGCACCGAAAGTCGCATGCAGGCTTTGCAGGGGGATGACCCGGTCGGCGGCAAACTGCAGCATGATGAAGCTTCCCGAAGTCGAAGCAGCCAATCGATCATCAACCGAAGGCGGCCAGGCACCTACGGCGACACCACCCGACCGATCCCGCCGAGAAGGGAAAATTAGCGTGTTCACGTTTCTCGGTATGTGACCAGCACCTCCATGAACGAGTCCGCAAAAAATTCTCCCCCCCATCTTTCCAACTGGATGGATCGCGTTATCTGGTTCTCTCTGGAGAAGCGCATCATCGTCTTTGTGATGATTCTCCTCATCGTCTTCTGGGGCGCTATGGTGGCTCCCTTCGACTGGCGTTTGGGTGGACTGCCCCGCTACCCGGTGCCGGTCGATGCCATTCCGGACATAGGAGAAAACCAGCAGATTGTTTTCACCGAATGGCCGGGAAGATCTCCCCAGGACATCGAGGACCAGATCACCTATCCGCTCACCGCCGCCCTCCTTGGCATTCCCGGGGTCAAAACCATTCGCGGTTACTCGATGTTCGGCTTCTCTAACATCTACATCATCTTCCAGGATAAGATTGACTTTTACTGGTCGCGGACCCGGGTGCTGGAAAAGCTCAACAGTCTCCCTGCGGGAACTCTGCCCCCCGGCGTTCAGCCCGCTCTCGGGCCGGATGCAACGGCTCTGGGGCAGGTTTTCTGGTATGTGCTGGAGGGCCGCGATGAGAGCGGCCGGCCCAGCGGGGGCTGGGATCTGCATGAGCTGCGGACGCTGCAGGACTGGTACGTGCGCTATGCCCTCCTGGCGGTGGACGGAGTGGCTGAAGTCGCCTCGGTTGGGGGTTTTGTCCAGGAGTACCAGATTGATGTCGATCCCAACCTCATGCGGATCTACAACGTCAAGCTGGAAGACGTGGTGCGCGCGGCCCAGAGGGCCAACATCGATGTGAGTGCGCGCACCATTGAAATCAACAAGGTGGAGTACGTCATCCGCGGCTTGGGTTTTGTGGAGAACCTGGAGGACCTGCAGCATGCACTCATAAAGGTCCAGGACGATGTTCCGGTGTTCATCCGCAATGTGGCCAACGTCGCTTACGGTCCTGCGGCGCGCCGCGGCGCCCTGGACAAGGGGGGCGCCGAAGCGGTCGGCGGGGTCATCGTGGCCCGGCATGGAGCCAATCCCTTGGCGGTCATCAAGGGAGTCAAGGAGAAAATCGAAGAGATCGCTCCCGGACTGCCGCAGAGGACTCTCCTTGACGGCACGGTGAGTCATGTCGCCGTTGTGCCGTTTTATGACCGCAGCCACCTGATCCATGAAACTCTCGGGACCCTCAATGACGCCATATATGAGGAAATCCTGGTGGCCATCGTGGTGATTATTCTGGCCGTGATGCATCTCGAGAGCGCCCTGCTCATATCGGCGGTGCTTCCCCTCGCAGTCCTCATCGGTTTCATTGCCATGAAACTATTCGGCGTGGACGCCAACCTGGTTTCCCTGTCGGGAATCGCCATTGCCATCGGTACCCTGGACGACATGGGGATCGTCATCTGCGAGAACATTCTGAAGCACACGCAAGCGGCCGGCGCCGGTGACAATCGGCTGAAGGTGGTGTTTCGGGCGACGCGCGAGGTGGGCGGTGCGGTGCTTGCCGCGGCTCTGGCCACGATCGTCAGCTTTTTGCCGGTCATTGCCTTGGAAGGGCCGGAAGGAAAGCTTTTCAGACCTTTGGCATTCACCAAGACTTTTGCCCTGGCGGGATCGGCGCTCGTGGCGTTGACCATGTTACCCCCGCTGGCCGCGATGCTGTTTGGATCGAAACAGCGCAAGATCAAAGCACCCCGCTGGGTCCTGTTCGAAGCGTTGATCTATCTGGGTCTGCTCGTCGTCTTCCTGGTGAACTGGTGGATCGGCCTGGTGGTGGCCCTCATAGGCGCCTACCGGCTGTTGCTCTACTGGCTTCCCCAGGGTTTCGGAAAGTATATCAACTCCATCAATTGCGGGTTGGTGGCGGTTATCGTCACCATCTTACTGGCGCGACACTGGCTTCCCTTCGGCCCGGAACAGGGCCTGCTGCTGAATACGCTGTTCGTGGGCGGCCTCATCGGCGGTTTACTGGCATCCTTCCTGATCCTGCAACGCTATTACGAGCAAATACTGTTCTGGTGCCTGGGTCACAAAAAGATCTTCCTGGCGTTGCCGGCGGCCATGCTGTTCTTTGGGGTGATCGTGTGGACGGGGTTCGCCCCCGTTTACTCATGGCTGCCAAATTTCATAAAAAAAACGACGGCGGTCACCTCCATCGCCCGGCAGTTCCCCGGCCTCGGTAAAGAATTCATGCCGCCCCTCGACGAAGGATCGTATCTTTTTATGCCGGTCACCATGCCTCATGCTTCCATAGGTGAGGCTCTCGACATCGTGCGCAAGCAGGATACGGCCATTCAGGCCATTCCCGAGGTGGAGCTGGTGGTGGGTAAACTGGGCCGGGCCGAGAGCCCCCTTGATCCGGCCCCGACGTCCATGGTGGAAACGGTCATCAATTACAAGCCGAAGTTCATCAGCGATCGGGCTGGGCGTCCTTTGTCTTTCAAGTATTCAGCCGATGAGATCGATCTCTTCCGCAGCACGACAGGGATCCCCCTGAAAGCTCCGGATGGGCTGCCGTATTTGGTCCGCGGCCGGTTTGAACGCGATGACGAAAACCGGCTGATCGCCGACCCCAACGGCAAGCCTTTCCGCCTGTGGCGGCCGGCCCTGGACCCCGGGCTGAACCCGGGACGTCAGGCATGGCGGGGGATTCAGGAACCCGACGACATTTGGCAGGAGATCGTCGAGGCGGCCAATGTTCCAGGCACTACACGAGCGCCCAAGCTGCAGCCCATCTCAGCCAGAATTGTCATGCTGCAGAGCGGCATTCGGGCGGCCATGGGCGTCAGGGTCAAGGGCGCCGATCTGCAGACCATCGAAAAGACCTGCGGAGAAATCCAAAAATACCTCAGAGAAGTTCCTTCGGTGGCCTCATCTTCGGTCATCGCCGATCGCGTGATCGGCAAGCCCTACCTGGAGATCGATATCGATCGGCAGGCGATCGCTCAATATGCCATCGATCTGCAGCAGGTGCAGGATGTTGTTGAAGTGGCCATCGGGGGCGACCAGATCATGACAACGGTTGAGGGCAGAGAGAGGTACCCGGTGAGGGTTCGATATCTGCGCGAGCTGAGAGACGACCTTGAATCCCTGGGCAAAATTCTCGTCCCCTCGGCAAACGGAACCCAGATTCCTCTGATGCAGTTGGCGGACATCAGGTACACACGGGGACCCGAGGCAATCAAGAGTGAAGATACGTTCCTGGTGGGCTATGTATTGTTTGACAGCAAGCCCGGTTTTGCCGAGGTCGATGTGGTCGAGCAGGCCAGGCATTACCTTAAATACAAGCTGGAGAGCGGGGAACTGCAACTGCCCGAGGGAGTCAGTTATTCCTTCACGGGAAGTTATGAGAACCACATCCGTTCGGAGAACAAATTGAAGGTCATCCTGCCCATCGTGCTGCTGATTATTTTTGTGATTCTCTACATGCAGTTCAATTCGGTGGTTACGACGCTTCTGGTTTTCTCGTCCATTCCGGTGGCCTGGGCCGGCGGCTTCATAATGATTTGGCTTTATGGGCAGCCGTGGTTTCTCGATTTCAGCCTGCTCGGCACCAACATGCGCGAGCTCTTCCAAATTCACCCCATCAACCTGAGCGTGGCGGTATGGGTGGGCTTTCTGGCTCTGTTCGGAATCGCCGCCGATGACAATATCGTCATGGCGACTTACCTGGAACAACGATTTGCCGGGCGGGAGCCGGAAACCACCGAGCAGATCAGGCGAACCACCATTGAAGCCGCCAAACGGCGCATCCGGCCCTGTCTGATGACAACCGCCACCACCATCCTTGCGCTGCTGCCCGTGCTGACGTCTACCGGGCGCGGCTCGGAAATCATGGTCCCCATGGCGATTCCTTCCTTCGGCGGCCTGACCTTTGAAGTGATCACGATGCTGACAGTCCCGGTGATCTACTGCGCCATCAAGGAATTTCAGCTGAACAAGCGGCTGAATACAGCTCCGCACAATTGAGTCGCCGGACCGGCAGGTTGGGTAGAGCGCAGCACAACCCAACGAATGTTGGAAAGATACTCCCGGAAGCTACCGGATTGACCGGTATCGGCTTTTGCCGGGGGCATGGGGGCAGCGGATGGGAGTGAATAACAGGTCCATTTTTACGGCATTATCTGCTAGACTACACGACTGTGTGATGAGGAGGCCACAGACGGAGGAACCTTTCGGATAGCCGCCTCGTTTGTTTTGTCACCTGAAAAGAGAGCTTGGAAGCACATGCGGAAAAAACGGGTTGCTGTTATAGTGGTGTTGCTGATGGCCGCCGCGGCCGGAGGCGCCTATTGGCGGTGGCGCCAAGGTCAGCCGGAACAAGCCCAAACGGAGCTTGTGCTCTACGGCAATGTGGATATTCGCCAGGTGGAGCTGGCCTTCAACGGCAGTGAGCGCATCGCCAAGCTGGCGGCGCAGGAGGGCGATCGCGTCAAGCAGGGGCAACTGTTGGGAAGCCTGGAAAAAGTGCGTCTGGAAAACATTGTTGCCCGTGTTGCGGCGCAGGTCAAAGCGCAGGAGCAAATTGTCGAGCGCCTTGTGGCAGGGAGCCGCCCCCAGGAGATTCACAAGGCGCGTGCAGAAAAGGAAGCGGCCGCAGCGGAGGCGCGCAATGCCAACCAAATCTATGAGCGCAGACGGCCGTTGGCGAAGCAGGATGCCATTTCCAAGGAACAGACAGCCGTCGCCCGAAACAATGCGAGAGCGGCCGAGGCCAGGTTGAGGGCGGCCGGGGAAGTACTCGATCTGGCTGTGGAAGGGCCGCGCAAGGAAGACATCGCCGCGGCCAGGGCGACACTGGAGGCGTACCGGGCGGAACTGGCCTTCGAACATCAGAGGCTGATGGATGCGGATCTTTTTGCACCCACCGACGGGGTCATTCAAAATCGAATTTTGGAACCCGGCGACATGGCTTCACCGCAACGGGCGGTTTACACCCTGGCTCTGACCAATCCCGTGTGGGTGAGAGCCTATGTGCCGGAAAATCAAGTGGGCAAAATTTGGCTGGGCATGTCCGCCCGGGTGGAAACCGACAGCTACCCCGGTAAAAGGTACGAAGCCTGGGTCGGGTTCATTTCCCCGACTGCCGAGTTCACTCCCAAAAGTGTGGAGACAACGGAACTGAGAACCAAGCTGGTCTATCAGGTACGGGTTTATGTCTGCAACCCGGAAAACCAACTGCGTCTGGGCATGCCGGCTACAGTGACCATCCCGCTGGATCAGCCGGTTGCCAACGAACGGACCGAAGCCGATCGCTGCAAGCAAAATTGAACGACAACGAAGCCACGACACACCATCACGGCAGTCCACCCGACCAGGTGGTGCTGGAGTTCAAAAACGTCAGCAAGACCTTCACGGCCGGTAAACGCAAGATCAAGGCGCTGGATAACGTGGAGGTGCGCGTGCCGGCAGGGGTGATCACCGGCTTGATCGGGCCGGATGGAGCCGGCAAGACGACGCTGATGCGCCTGGCGGCGGGATTGCTCGTTCCGGATACCGGTACCATCACGGTCCTGGGCCTGGATGCCACCCATGATTCTTTGGCGGTGCAGGCCTCCATCGGTTACATGCCCCAGCGGTTCGGCCTTTACGAGGACCTCACCGTTCAGGAAAATCTGGATCTTTATGCAGACCTGCAGGGAGTCGCCAGGGACCAGAGGGTCGATCGGTACCGGGAGTTGATGCGCATGACGGGGCTCGCCCCGTTCACATCGCGCCTGGCCGGTCGCCTTTCCGGTGGCATGAAGCAAAAACTCGGCCTGGCTTGCACGCTCATCCATCCACCGCAGCTGCTGCTCCTGGATGAGCCCACGGTCGGAGTGGACCCGGTTTCCCGCCGCGAGTTGTGGAGCATCGTGGATCGACTGGTGCGCGAGCAGGGCATGAGTGTTGTGCTGAGCACGGCTTATCTGGACGAAGCCGAACAGTGCCACGAGGTCATCATGCTGCATCTGGGCAAGCTGCTTGGCAAAAAGCCCCCCGGCGAATTCAGCAGGAAACTGGAAGGTCACGCTTATACAGTCCGCGCACCGGGGTTGAACAAACGCAACGTACAAAAAAAGCTCGCCCAGGGTGCGGGCGTTATCGATGCCGTCATCCAGGGGGAACGGGTGCGGTTGGTCATGGATTCCACCGAGCGACCGGCCATCAAAGAACTTCTGGAAGGTTCCGATGATGCGTTGCTGCAGCCGGTTCCGGCACGGTTTGAAGACAGCTTCATCGCCATGCTCAGATCGCAGACGTCCAAACCTAAGAGCCTGGCGCCGCAAACCGATTTTAATCAACGTCGGCGGATAGGCGGCGGCGACAACAAGGTCATCGAAGTGCATGATGTGGCCCGCCGGTTCGGTGATTTTTACGCGGTGAAGCATGTGACTTTTGATGTGAAGCAGGGGGAAGTGTTTGGACTGCTGGGCGCGAACGGGGCGGGAAAGTCTACCACTTTCAGAATGCTTTGCGGCTTGCTGCCTCCCAGTGGGGGGCAGCTGAGGGTGGCGGGGCTGGACTTAAGGAAAGCTGCTGCCGCTGCTCGCGCCCGCATCGGTTATATGTCACAGAAATTTTCATTGTACGGCAATTTGAGCGTTCGACAGAATCTCAATTTTTTCAGCGGAGTGTACGGTCTGCACGGACAGCGCCGTGCGGCAAAGATTGCCTGGGCTTTGCAGCAGTTCGAATTGGAGGGCCAAGCCGATGCGGTCAGCAGCGATCTGCCCCTGGGTTATAAACAGCGGTTGGCCATGGCCTGCGCCCTCATGCATGAACCGGAAATACTGTTTCTGGATGAGCCGACATCGGGTGTCGATCCGTTGGCGCGCCGCGAATTTTGGCTGCGCATCAATGAACTGGCCGAACAGGGCGTGACCGTATTGGTCACGACTCATTTCATGGAAGAAGCCGAATATTGTGACCGGCTGGCCATCATGTCGGCCGGTAAAATTCTCGCCCTGGGAGTGCCCGCGGAAATTAAGCAGGAAGCGAGCTCTCGGGAAAATGCCGATCCGACCATGGAAGACGCCTTCATCAGTCTCATCCAGGCGGACGAAGAGGAAAGCGAGAGCAACGGTTGAGGGCGATCATCCGGTTTTCGCACGGGGTTGAAGCATGATGGGGACAAAGGCCGACGAAACGAGCAGCTCGAGACGCGGGGGCGCGGCGATGCGCCTGCGCGGTCTGATGCGCAAGGAATTCCTCCAGATCCTGCGCGATCCGAGCAGCATTGCCATTGCTTTCCTGATGCCCGTTGTGCTGCTCCTCTTGTTCGGTTATGGTGTTTCTCTGGATGCGGAGAATGTCCCGATCACTCTGGTGGTGGAACATCCATCTGCTGCAACCCACCGATTCACTAAGGGGTTTTGGGGCTCGAACTATTTCGATCCCCGGCAGGTGCCAAGCATCCAGGAGGGCGTGCGGTCACTCTTAACGCATCAAGCCAACGGCCTCGTCTATGTGCGCGAGGATTTTGCCGAAAGCCTTGAGCGTGCCGACGGCGGAGCCATTCAGGTCATTATCAATGGGGTTGACGCCAACAATGCGCGCCTCATCTCAGGTTATGTGGAAGGGGTTTGGAACGACTGGATCAGACGCGAGTCGCAGGCCCGGGGCAGCGGACCCCCCATGCCGGTTCAAGTGCAACAGCGGATCTGGTTCAACAGTGAGGTGAGAAGTCAAAACTTTCTGGTACCCGGGTTGATCGCTGTGATTATGACCCTGATCGGGGCCTTGCTGACCGCACTGATCATGTCGCGGGAGTGGGAACGGGGCACGATGGAGGCCCTCATGGTGAGCCCCGTCGCCATGCGTGAAGTGATCATCGGCAAGCTCCTGCCTTATTTTGTCCTGGGCATGGGCGGCATGGGATTGTCGGTTCTGATGGCGGTCTTTTTGTTCCACGTTCCGCTGCGTGGCTCCCTTTGGCTTCTGTCTGCGGGCGCGGCCTTGTTCCTGTTGACGGCTCTCGGCATGGGGCTGCTCATTTCCACGCTGGCCAGGAGTCAGTTCGTCGCCAGCCAGGTTGCCATCATTGCCACCTTCCTGCCGGCTTTTATCCTGTCCGGATTCATTTTTGACATAGGCAGCATGCCCCCCGTCATACAGGGGCTCACTCATGCGGTTGCCGCCAGGTACTTTGTGGCCATTTTGCAGAGTGTATTCCTGGCCGGGAATGTCTGGTCGGTGGTGTTACCCAACGCTCTGGCTTTGATGGCGATGGCAACCCTGTTTCTGGCAATCACCCGCAGGCGCTCGCGCAAGCGTCTCGAGTAGGCAGGATACGACGTATGGGCAGGCGCATCATCGCTCTCACTATCAAGGAATTTTTGGCCTTGCTGAAGGACAAAAAAAGCCGCACCGTGATTATCGTGCCGCCGCTTGTCCAGTTGCTGGTCTTCAGCTATGCGGCCACTTTCGATCTGAACCGCGTCCCTTATGCCGTGTACAACGAAGATCCGGGCAGTGCCAGCCGGGACCTGCTGGCCGCTTTCACCGGTTCCACCAACTTTCGCGAAGTTGCGAGGATTTCAAGCAACAGGGAAATCGCTCCGCTCATCAACGGCCGCAAAGTGCTCCTGGTGCTGCATATCGGCCCGCAGTTCACGCGCGATTTACTGTTGCGCCGCCCGGCTGAGCTGCAGGTCATCGTCGACGGCAGAAATTCCAATACCGCGATGGTGGTTCTGAGCTACGTGCGCTCCATTGTGACCGGTTACAACGACCGCTGGATAGAACGCCAGGGGCTGCCCAAATCTCCCGCGCGCCTGGTGACTCGATTCTGGTTTAATCAAAACCTGGAAAGCCGCTGGTTTATTGTGCCGGGGGTGGTGGGCATCCTCACGCTGGTGGTGACCATTCTGGTGACCGGCCTGTCGGTGGCACGCGAGCGCGAACAGGGGACGTTTGATCAATTGCTGGTGACCCCTTTACGCCCGGTCGAGATCCTGTTCGGGAAGGCCCTGCCCGGATTTATAATCGGTCTCGGAGAGGCTTCCCTGATCATGCTGCTGGCCGTCGTGTGGTTTGAGGTTCCGTTGCGCGGGAATATCCTCACTCTGTATACGGGCATTGTGCTTTTTCTGCTCTCCGCCGTGGGAGTGGGGCTCATGATTTCTTCCCTTGCGGTAACCCAGCAGCAGGGGCTGTTGGGTGCTTTCCTGTTCATAGTGCCGTCAATTATTCTGTCCGGATTTGCCACACCCATTGCCAATATGCCCGAGATCGTCCAAGAGCTCACCCTGCTGAACCCTCTACGGTATTATCTCGTGGTTCTGCGCAGTGTATTCCTGGAAAATTCTTCCTTTACTCTGCTCATCCATCAGTTCTGGCCCATGGCCGTGATCGGGGTGGTGTGCCTGGCGTCGGCAGCCTGGCTGTTCCGGCACCGCATGCATTAGGGGCGTCGCCGGCAAGCCGGACCGGTGTGTGTGGCCGGTTCAAGATTGCCCCGGCCTATGGATTAGAGCGGTCTGTCAGGCACCGTCAGGGTTGTTACGGGAAACCAGGATGACCATTGACCGAGCTTCCATATCGAAGTGATGCCGGGCGGGGAGAATGCGCTCTTCACCTCGACGACAAATATCGTCCGGCGGCTCTTTGGCGGTATCGACTGCCACATGCCAGGCGGCACCCTGCGGCGGGGTGGGCAGTTTAAAAGTCACCCGGCGTTCTTCGGCATTGAACAGGATGCCGAGCGTCCGATCCGAAGGTGCGTTTGGGCGCGCGTGAATCACCAATCCCAGTGATTTGTCCGAACTGCTCCAGTCCGGGCTGTCACCCTTTGGATCGAACCACAAAACATCTTTATCGGTATAAAAGCTTTCCAGGCGCAGCAGTTTATGCCGTTTGCGGAAGGCAATCATTTCCTTGCAGAAACGGTGAACGGCTCCATACCTGCCAAGATAACTCCAGTCATACCAGGAAATCTCATTGTCCTGGCAGTAGGCGTTGTTGTTGCCCTGCTGTGTTCGGCGGAACTCGTCGCCCCCTGCTATCATTGGAACTCCCCGGGCGATGAGAAGCGTTGCCAGCATGTTCTTTATCTGTCTGGTGCGAATTGTTTGAATCAATGGATCATCCGTTTCACCTTCGCAACCATAATTGTGACTGTAGTTGAAGTCTGTCCCGTCGCGGTTGCCTTCCCCGTTGGCTTCATTGTGCTTGGACTGATAACTGACCAGGTCGTTGAGGGTGAATCCATCATGGCAGGTGATGAAATTGATGCTGTTGAGAGGCTCCTTGTCGATCTGCTGATAGATATCCGCGCTGCCGCAAATGCGGCTTGCCAGATGGCCGATCATGCCTTCATCACCGCGCCAGTAGCGCCGCACTTCGTCTCTGAAACGACTGTTCCATTCGGACCAGCGGCGGCCGGGAAAGCACCCGACCTGGTAGGCTCCGCCGGCATCCCACGCTTCGGCGATCAGTTTCACGTCACGCAAAATGGGGTCTTCGGCGATCCGTTCAAGCAGCGGCGGATTCGCCAGCAACTCTCCGTCCTGGCCTCTACCCAGAACAGACGCCAGGTCGAAGCGGAAGCCGTCCACGTGCATTTCCGCAGTCCAGTAGCGCAGACAGTCGAGGATATAATTGCGCACCACAGGATGATTGCAATTGTTGGTGTTGCCGCATCCGGAATAATTCCGATAGAAGCGCGCGTCATCTTCCAGCATGTAATAGATACGGTTATCCAGTCCGCGGAAATTGATGGTCGGCCCCAGTTCGTCGCCTTCGCCGGTGTGGTTGAACACAATGTCCAGAATCACTTCGATGCCGGCCCGATGAAGCTCGCGCACCATGGTTTTGAACTCCGTCAGCTGGCAGCCCGGCCGTGAGCAACCGGCATACTGTTCTCTCGGAGCAAAGAAACAAATGGTGTTGTATCCCCAGTAATTGCGCAGGGGGGCACCGGTCACGGGATTGATGCGCTGCAACTCATTCTCATTGAATTCCTGGATCGGCATGAGCTCCACGGCAGTGATGCCCAGGTCCTTGAGATATGGAATTTTCTCCACGACTCCCAGGTATAATCCCCTATGAGTGACGGCCGAGGAAGGGTGCATTGTCAGACCGCGCACATGCGTTTCATAAATGATGGTATCGGACCAGGAATGGCGCAGCGGCCTGTCGCCCTGCCAGTCAAATGCGCCGTCGGTAATGAGGCATTTTGGACTGTGCGGTGCATTGTCGCGGGTCGAGCAGGAGAGGTCGCCGAGCGGTGATTTGGGATCGTAGCCTCGGGCCTTACGGAAATCCCAGTTCCTTGTTCCGTGCAGGGCGACAGCGTATGGGTCCAGCAGCAGTCTGTTGCGGTTGTACCGGTGCCCTTGATGAGGCAGGTATGGCCCGTCGGCCCGGAAAGCGTAGAGCTGGCCCTGGCCGATCCCATGCACTCTAATGTGCCAGATGTCTCCGGTTCGGTGATTGCGGGCATCCAATTCAATGGTTCTTGCCGCTGCTGTGTCGCTCGGGTCATCAAACAGTTCCAGCCAGACGCGGCTGGCATGACGACTGAACACGGCGAAATTAATCCCTGCGCCGCATACATGCGCGCCGAGGTGGATGGGAGTGCCGATATCCACAGTGATTGTGTCGATCATGCGCTGAGCTGTCTCTCCCGAGCAGTTTTCTGAGGAGTAACGTTTCAATGCACCAGCAGAATGGCGCAGGGCATTTTGCGCACGATGGTCTCATTGGTGCGGCCGAACAGGAAGTGTTCTAAACGCCCTTCCTGATGCGCCAGCATGATCAACAAATCAATCTGTTCGTTTTCCACGATATTCAAAATTTCTTCTACCGGTTTTCCGTCCCTTACCCATTCGTGAATCGTCAATCCCTCGGCTTTCTCTTTGCTGATGATACGATCCAGATCGTCCTTGGCAGCTTCCTTCAGCCTTTCGTATTCTTCGTGCAGGGAGGGAACGGGCAGGTTCCAACCCTCCAGGCTGAAAGGATCATGGATCACATGAACGACATACAGTTCCGTTCCATATTTCTTCGCCAAAGAGACGCCGTAATGGACCGCTTTGCGGCAGTTTTGGGTCGATCTGCTGACAACCAGAATGCGTTTGACATCATCCATCATGCAACTCCTTTTTGATCAGGGTTTTGTTGTAACGGACAAGAGGACAGCAAAACATGCCGCATCATACAATTCATTGGCGGCATTGACAACCGGAGGTGGTCGTTTATCCATAGCTCTGGGGTCACGTTCTGCGACAAGCGGCCGCCGCTTCTCGCAGCGCCCGGCACAGGGCAATGACGTGCTCCCGCGCACGCGGCCTCAAAAACTCCCCTTCACCGGCTTCCACCAGGCCGTCATCGATAACGTGAGGAACCAGGGAGAGCCAATCTTCCCGGGTGAAGGCACCCATCACCTGCAAAATCTCATGGCAGGAAGGCAGGTGAGGGGTGCTGCGATGTTTTTTCGCCCATGCTTCCAGAAAACCCTCGGTCATTCCCGTCAAGCTGTCAGGACCTGCCCAGGCCAGTGCTCCGGTGCCGTCCAACCTGTCCAGTCGCAGGCGCATGGTCGCATTGAGGAAAAAATGTAAAATGGCCGCCAGGATATTTTCACAGCCCGGACCGGGTGCGAGCAGACAACGATAGTCCCGTACCGTGACGAGTCGAAGATCAATGGCACCCTGCTTCACCCGCACGACGAAATCGCCGGCGGCGTGATGCCAGGGATAGATCTGCTCAAAGGAGCGTTCATCGAGATAGGTTGTCAGGATGGCAGCGGCGCAGCGGTAGAGAGAACGGGTCTGTTCCCGGGTGAGCACACTGTCTGCTGAATCAGCATTCCACACTTGGATGACGGGGTGAGCCTCCTTTGGCTGTGTGGTGAGGTGGAACTCATGGAAATCTTCGAACCATTCGGCGACAAAAAACTGCAGGTTCATGCAGCCAAGGCTTTCATCTCTATAGAGTGCTCCCCCCTTCAAGTAGGGGGTAGGCAAAAAAGCCGGATAAAATTTATCACACAAGTGTTGCAGGAGATGAAACTCGTTTTCCAAAAAGGCGTGTTGTTCCGGATAGGTTGCCACATTCACCGCCAGTGAGTATGCTCCCTCGTCCAAATCGGCGTTCAGCCGGGCCACTTGATAAAGGGTTCCGTGTTTTTCGCTGATCAGGTCAACCCGCTTGATTTCGGCCAGAGAAATGGAGCGTTTGACATGCTTGGAGAGAAGCTCCAGCAGGGGCTGACACGCGTTGCGACATAAACAATCGGAGATGGCCTTGAGGTATGGCCCGTAGCACAGTTGCGACAGGGCATTGTCGGGTCCGCCGGGAAGCGGAATCCGTTCGCCCTCTGCGCTGAGCGGCACCGGGCCGGCCGGCGTATTGACGAGGTGGCGGATGGTGAGGGCGGTGGCCATTGGTAAATACCTCATGTTTGGCATAAAATGGTGAACCACACATATCACGAGACGGGGGTGAGAACAAACGGGAAAGGGAGCCGGGTCGAAGTTTTCAGTGAGTTGTTGTATCATTACAGTGATGTTGAGCTGAAACATTTGCAGGACAATGTCCTTGCCGCAATGCAGTGAAGAATTTTATGATGGTTTGAGGGATTGGCTGAGGATCACCGATCCTTTGCGAGATCTGAACGGTGAAGTTGCGGGTGGGCCTCGCTGTGAATGAGCGATAAGGAGTGACGTTTGGATGCCGTAAACCGGGTCATACTCGACCGCATACAGCGCGCATTTCCAATAGTGCCGAAACCCTACCAAAGGTTGGCGGAGGGATTGGCAATAGATTCGCGAGAAGTGCGCGGCCGCATCAAGTTCCTCAAGGATGAGGGATTGGTGCGGCAAATCAGCGCCATTTTTAATACCGGTGCACTCGGCTATCGCAGCAGCCTGGTGGCCATGGCGGTGCCGCAGGATGAGGTGGAAAGGGCCGCCGCTGTCATCAACCAATACCCCGGGGTCAGCCACAATTATCTCCGTCCCGGGGCTTACAACATTTGGTACACCATTGCGGTTCCTCCCGGGCAGTCCCTGGAAGGGACAGTGGAGCGGCTGTCGTCTGCTGCGGGAGGCTGGCCGGCGCTCATTCTGCCGGCGCTGAAGAAGTATAAACTGGCGGTAGTGCTCGACGTGCTCGAGGAAGGGGAAAGCGCAGCGAATGATGATCGGTCCGGGCAGCCGAAAACAGAATCGGACGATACGTTCGATTCTTCTTCCGCAAATATCAGGATTGTGAGAACCATACAGGAAGATTTGCCATTGGTGGAAAGCCCCTTCGAGTTGTGGGCCAACGATTTGGATATGAAAGAAGAAGAATTGTTGACGCTTATCTCAAAATGGCTTGATCACGGTGTGATAAGGCGCTTTGCCGCGGTCCTCAACCATCGCCAGGTGGGATTCAGCGCCAATGGGATGGTCGTGTGGAGCTGCCCTGTGGAAGGAATTGACAGGTATGGCAAAATACTCGCATCGCATGCCGAAGTGAGCCACTGTTACCATCGGCCGGCGTACCCGGTTTGGCCGTACAACCTGTATGCCATGGTGCACGGCCGTACTATGGAGGAATGCCGAAGGATTGCTGAAAAACTTGCGGAGGCGATCCACCTGCACGACTATGAAATTCTCTTCAGCACGAGAGAATTCAAGAAGATCAGGCTGAAACTGTTTTGGGAGTAGAAATCAATGGCGCATGATGAGCAAGAGTATGAAATACGCAAGAAAGCCATTTTTGATGGCATGTCCAAACGCGGCCAGGAACGCATTTTGCGTATGGGCTACGATAAGTGGAATCCTTTCCAGGAGCCGAAAGACCCGCGTGAGCGGATGTTCAGCCAGGTTTCATTGAATGCCGGCACGCTGCTGCGGGAGTTTCTGCAGGTCCACCCCCAGAGCGGGCATTCCGAGGTGATTCAAAAGGAGCTGTTCGAATTGTGTGTGGGTTTGCTGCGCGGGGAACCTCGAGCACGCATCCTTCTGGAATTCTGCAACTGGTACGGCAAACGAGTTCCCGCCAAGGAGTGACAGCTTGCGAGCGACACATGCCACTCCAGCCGGGACGATTGCCCCCGGCCTGCATGGAATCCAAAGTCATCTTCCCGTGAAAGCGTGGACGGTTTTGTTACGCATGAGCCAACGATGAGACCTGCGGATTTTCGTTGCCCTCGCACGGTCTCAAATATTCGAGTTCTTCCGGCAAAGCCGGGCGAATATGGGTGACTTCCACTCGATAGTAGAGGTCTTGTCCGGCAAGGGGATGATTGAAGTCCAGGGTCACCGACCGGTCCGTCTTTTCCTTCACATAATAGCTGTACCGGGCCTGGGTTTGTTCGTTGGTTGCCACGGCCCATTTGCCTTCCGCCAGGTGACGTCCCTCGGGAAATTCGTCAAAGGTCTTGGTGCGCACCTGGGACGGATCATGCTCCCCAAAAGCTTCTCGCGCCGGGATCACAAAATCCGCCTTTTCCCCTGCTCTGAGCCCCAGCAGCCTGCGCTCGAGGGCCGGCAGTATCTGGTTGTAATCGACCACAAAATTGAGTGAAACCGGTCCCTTTTCCCCCTTGACGTAGGAACCGTCCTGCAGGCGAACGGTATACTCGATGATGACGAACATGTCCTTGGATACTTCCATCATGCAGACAGCCTTTCACTATGCCGGTGAGGTCTATTCAAGCTCATCCCATTCGGCCCGGGCATCCGGATCAACGGGATAACCAAGGGCTAAGGCTCGGTCGTAATGTTCCCTGGCTTCTTGCGGTTGGCCATTCATGCGGTAGGCAACCGCCAGATTATAATGGGCAGGGGCAAAGCTCTCGTTGAGCCCGAGTATGTTCTGTGAAGCTTCGATGCTTGCCTGCACTTGATCCGTCTGCAGGTAGGCAACGGCCAATGTATTATACGCCTGAAGCAGGTCCGGAGAAGATTCAATGGCCCGCTTGCTCGATTCAATGGCTTTGGCGTAATCGCCTTTCTGCAGGTAGGCAAAGCCGAGGTTACTGTGTGCCATGGGCAGCTTCGGGTCGATTTCCAGAGCCTTGAGATTGGCTTCAATGCATTGCTCCAGACTGCCTTTTTGAAAGTATAATCCTCCCAGGTTCACGTGGGCCTGGGCCAGAGTGGCATCGCATTCGAGGGCCTGCTTGAATTCGGATATGGCATCATCGGCCAACCCCTTGCGCGCGTAGGCCAGCCCCAGATTGTAGTGTAACGAGGCGGACTGCGGTTCAAAAAACACGCGCTCCTTGAGGTAGCGGATATATTCTTTCAACTGGGTTTCAACTTCGCTCGGTTGAGTTGTCTGAGTTGTCATCGCATTATCCTGTTGCTTGGCGGTCGATTGAATTTGAATTGAGCATTGGGTCATGGTAGAAGGTTACTTAACCATGTGTGAAAAATGTGTCAAGGGGACCTGCCAGCGGTGCACCGCCGATTTTGCTTCAGATGTGCTTCCGCCCCGATTTCGCAGGGAATTTTCTATTGACAAAGCGAATCCAGCGCGATAGAGAGTCAAAGTGAATCTATTCACGTATAGACCTTTCTGGAGGCTGACAGGAACGAACCCCTGTTGTTTTCAATGAATCCATATGCATAGCGAAGGAGATGTCATGAGTGAGGAAGCTAAACAAAAAATTCTTGACTATGTCAAGGGTCAAAAAAAGACAAAGCACTACTTCAATGACTTGTGCAAGGCTGTTCCTGAGCTGAAAATGATGCAAGCCAAAAAGGTGGTCAACGAACTGGTCAATGAAGGCAAGCTCAAGTATTGGTCCAGTGGCAGCACGACCATGTACATGCTTCCTGGCGAAGGCGATGTTGAAAAGGAAGAAAAGGGAATGAATTAACCCGCAATTGGCTTTGTTTTCCGGCTGGTACCGGAAAATATTCGATATGAAGGCTAAGCGATTCTTGAAGAAGAGAGCCGTCGAGTTGGAAGGGGGTGAAGGAGAGAGTCAACTGAAATTTATTGTGGAAGAGGATTCTGAGTTGCGTTCAACCTGAAGAGGTGTTTTGCCTAAGGAGGTAAATCGAATGGCGCTAAAGCATAAAACTCCTATGCTTGATGAATTGGAAAAAGGGCCATGGCCGAGCTTCGTGACAGACATGAAGCGCATGGCGGCCAGAAAGGCTACCTGTGAGGATTGGCTGGGATTGATGGAAATGTCCTATGAAGATAAGGAGGGACATTGGAAGCATGGTGGTATCGTCGGTGTGTTCGGCTACGGCGGTGGCGTCATTGGCCGTTACTGTGACCGTCCCGAATTGTTTCCCAATGTTGCTCATTTCCACACCATCCGTGTGAATCAGCCCGCCAGCAAGTTTTACAGCACTGAAATTTTGCGCAAACTGTGTGACATGTGGGAAGAAAAGGGCAGCGGTGTGACCAACATGCACGGGTCCACCGGGGATATTATCCTGCTCGGTACCACCACCGATCAATTGGAGCCGGTTTTCTATGATTTGACCCACGAGTTTGGTATGGATCTGGGTGGATCGGGCTCCAACCTGAGGACCCCGGCGTGCTGTGTTGGCAAAGCCCGGTGCGAATGGTCCTGCATCGACACGCAGGACATAACCTATGATCTCACCCAGGAATACCAGGATGCGCTGCATCGTCCGATGTTCCCATATAAGTTCAAGTTCAAAACATCGGGGTGCCCGTGTGACTGCGTTGCCGCGATTGCCCGGGCAGATTGCTCCATCATCGGGACCTGGCGGGATAAGATCAGAATCGATCAGGAAGCGGTCCGCGCCTATGCCGGTGGCGAACTGGTGCCGCACGGTGGCGCCGGTGGCTCGGAAAAACGCGCCGTGGATGTGCAAGCGGAAATCGTTGACCTGTGTCCAACCCGCTGCATGGAATGGGATGGAAAGACCCTGAAGATTTGGGATGAAGACTGTGTCCGCTGTATGCACTGTATCCGGGTTATGCCGCGCGCCCTGCGGCCTGGTACCGATACCGGCGCAACCATTCTGGTAGGAGCGAAGGCCCCGATCCTTGAAGGAGCACAGCTGTCCAGCGTAGTCATTCCATTCATGAAGATGGAAGCGCCCTACGAGGAATTCAAGGAATTTGTCGAGAAGATGTGGGATTGGTGGATGGAGAACGGCAAGAACCGCGAACGCCTGGGCGAGCTGATTCAACGCCTTGGCCTGCAGGAATTCCTCAAGAACTGTGAGCTGACCCCCGATCCACGCATGGTCAATACTCCGCGCTATAACCCCTACATTTTCTATGATCCAGCGGAAGTCCCCGGTGGTTGGGAGCATGATATTGCTGCATATCGTTCACGGCATCAAGCTTAGGAGGTTAAACTATGCCTTTTGATCCTAATGATCCATTGAAAGACCGAATAACTGATATTGGTCCTCCAAAATATGACAAGTTCTTTCCACCCATCGTCAAAGAAAACTATGGCAAGTGGAAGTACCATGAAATATTGGAGCCCGGTGTTCTGATGCACGTATCGGAGACCGGTGCAGAGATGTATTCCGTCCGTGTGGGTGCGGCCCGGCTGATCAGTGTCGATTTGATTCGCGACATCTGTGACGTTGCCGATAAGCACTGCGGTGGTTACGTGCGCTGGACGACCCGTAACAACGTCGAGTTCATGGTGGATGATAAAAGCAAGCTGCAGCCGCTGATCGACGATCTGAGAAGCCGTGGCAACTGGTTTCCCATGGGTGGAACCGGCGCCAGCATCACCAGTATCGTCCACACCCAGGGCTGGGCTCACTGCCATACCCCGGCCATCGACGCTTCGGGTGTCGTCAAGGCGGTGATGGATGAGCTGTTCGACTATTTTGGGTCGCACAAGCTGCCTGCCCAGGTGCGCATTGCCCTGGCCTGCTGCTTGAACATGTGCGGTGCGGTGCACTGCTCCGACATCGCCATCCTCGGAGTGCACCGCAAACCACCCTTGATCGAGCACGAACGCGTCCAGAATGTGTGCGAAATTCCGCTGGTTATCGCTGCCTGCCCGACCGCCGCCATCAAGCCCAAAAAGGTCGGCGAATTGAAGAGCATCGAAATCAACAATAGCCGCTGCATGTTCTGTGGAAACTGCTATACCATGTGCCCTGCTCTGCCGCTCGCCAACGCTGAAGGTGACGGCATTGCTCTGTGGGTTGGCGGCAAAGTCTCCAACGTGCTTTCCACCCCGATGTTTTCCAAGCTGGCGGTTCCCTACATCCCCAACGAACCGCCCCGCTGGCCGACCACGGTCAACACCATCAAGAAAATCGTGGAAGCGTATGCGGCCGGTGGACGACGCTATGAGAGAATCGGCGACTGGATCAATCGGATCGGTTGGGAACGGTTCTTCGAGACCACCGGTATCGAGTTCAAGCATGAGCATATCGACGATTATCGTTTGGCAATGACGACGTGGAGAACTACGACTCAATTTAAATTTTAGTCGTTTGTGAAGTGTTAGCGCACCGGAGAGTTCTGCTCTCGGGTGCGCTTGTCAACGAGATGAATTCAATGATGTTTGACAAGCCGCGGCTCATGATTGCCGCCCTGCGTGGGGGTGCAGGCAAAACGGTTGTTTCCCTTGGCCTCACGGCAGCGTGGCGGCTGCGTCATGGGTTGCGCGTGGTGCCCTTCAAGAAAGGTCCCGATTATATCGATGCCGGCTGGTTAGCGGCGGCGGCGCAAAGGCCGTGTTATAATCTGGATCCTTATCTCATGCAAGCGGATGATATTCTGGAGTCGTTCATCCGCCACTCGACAAGCGGAGACGTGAGCTTAATTGAAGGAAACCGGGGCCTGTTTGACGGGGTGGATATTCAAGGAAGTTTCTCCACCGCGGAATTGGCCAAACTGCTTGGCGCCCCGGTCGTGCTGGTGCTGGATGCAACCAAGATGACGCGCACTGCTGCGGCATTGGTGATGGGCTGCCGGCAGTTGGATCCGCAGCTCAACATGGGCGCTGTCATATTGAACCGGGTGGCAGGCAGGCGGCATGAAAAGGTTCTGCGTGGAGCCATCGAGGAATATTGCGGGATACCCGTCCTGGGAGTTTTGCCGAAAGACTGCAACATGTTCTTTTCGGAGCGTCATATGGGGCTTGTTCCTCCCCAGGAAGCGCAGAACGTTACGGCAGCCATGCAAAGTGCCGCCGGGAGCGTAGGTCGGTGTGTGGATTTGGAAGCTCTCTGGCAGCTCGCCACTTCGGCCGGTGCCCTGGGATGGCCGGCGGCAATGACGGGTCCTTCGGAGGCCGAGATTGGATTGCACAATCCGGTGAGGATCGGTATTGTCCGGGATGCGGCCTTTCAGTTTTATTATCCTGAAAATCTGGAAGCACTGGTGGAAAAGGGGGCTGTTCTGCAGGAAGTCTCGAGTTTTGAAGAACGCCCACTGCCATCCCTGGATGCCTTGTATATCGGAGGAGGGTTCCCGGAAACCCATCTGGAAATCCTTGCCGGCAACGAGGTGTTTCGGGAGTCGTTGAAACGGGAAATTGAGGCAGGGTTGCCTGTCTATGCGGAGTGTGGCGGGCTGATGTTTTTATGCGCCAGCATCAGCCAGGCCGAGCGTAAGTTTCCCATGACCGGAATATTTCCTTTTGACGTGGTCCTGGAGCCCAAGCCCCAGGGGCACGGCTATACGATCCTGGAGGTAGAGCGAAGCAATCCGTTTTTTGCACAAGGCGCGAAATTCAAGGGTCATGAGTTCCACTATTCGCGTATCGTGGGATGTGACTCCTCCGCTCCATTGGTATTTCGCCTGCAAAAAGGGCATGGAATAGTGGCCGGCTGGGATGGAATATGCTATAAGAACTCCCTCGCTTGTTACTCGCATGTGCATGCCGTTGGCAATGCTGTTTGGGCCGACGCGGTGGTTCGAGCAGCCAGGGGCCGACGGCGGGAAAATACGAGCAAGTCTTTGGATCACAAGGGGATCCGCAGTCAGAAGTGCCGGAAGTCTTTGCACTTTTTAACCCAATCTTTTTAAGGAGGTAGTGTCCATGGCACAAATTGAATATAAAGGCAAAAACTTTGAGATCGATGAGGATGGATTCATCAGCAGTTTTGATCAGTGGTGTCCCGAATGGGTCGATTATGTAAAGAGCTCTGAGGGCATCAGCGAGCTCACCGAAGAACACTGGAAGGTCATCCATGTGTTGCAGGACTACTACAAGAAACACGGTATTGCTCCGATGGTGCGGATTCTCACCAAGGTGACCGGCTACAAGCTGAAATATATCTATGAGCTGTTCCCGTCAGGACCGGGTAAAGGTGCCTGTAAGATGGCAGGGCTGCCCAAGCCGACCGGCTGCGTGTAAATTCATGAGCTGGCTTCAGGATGGCCTTCAGTGTCTTGGAGCCGGCATCAGTTCAGGCAATGCGGTTGCGTGAAGAGCATTGCCACAGGGGATTGGCTGGAACGTGACAGCCAATCTTTTATTTTTTTAGAGACTCTAGTGATTGAACACAAGGGGATTTTGGCTGACCAAATGTTTCGTCCAAGCGGCGTGAGCGACCCTCGTCAAGATGGAGAACTCTTGACATTATGCGAGCTTGGGGTTAGGTAAACCCCGGTCCTTTAAGATTTACATGAAGGAACAGCGAAACAAAGACCAATTTGTGGTCTCAGATGAATGGATGAAAGGGAGGACGTAGAAGATGTGGAAAGTAACCGTTGACAAGGACAAATGCACCGGCGATGCTGAATGTGTTGATGTATGCCCTGTGGACGTATATGAACTGGTGGATGGCAAGGCTGAACCGGTTAATGAGGAAGAATGTCTTGGCTGCGAAAGTTGTGTGGAAGTCTGTGAAGCGGGCGCCATTACAGTAGAGGAAGTGTAGTCGCAGGACCGTCCCTTTTGATCGGTACATTTGTCACACATTTGGGCCGCCTGGATCGGAGATCGCGATCCAGGCGGCCTTGTTTGTTCGACAGATCACCAAGCACACAAGAACGATTGACCTCACTGGAACAAAACAACCCGCCGGGTACAGAGTTCCCGGCGGGTTGTTTGCTACAATTCGAAGCCAATCGTCAGCAGGGTGTTACGGGCATTCCTTGGGATGGCAACTGGTGCAGGTAACCGGAGCAGTTGTTGCGGCATCTTCCTTTTTCTTGGCTTTATGGCATTCCACACAATTGTTGTGGTAGGCCAGCTTCAGGTTGAGCTTCTGGTCCTCTTCAGAAAGTTTCTTTTCGCCTTTGATTTCCAAGTTTGTGTGGCATGACGAGCAGCGACAGGCAGGATCGCCTTCCTTCCATATGTTCTTGCCGTCTTTGTAGTCATGATGGCAATCGGCACAGGCGATGCCGTATTCTTCTGCATGCGTCGTATGGTTGAAGGGCACGGGACATTTGGTATGTTCTTTCCATGCCGGGTCTTTTATGTGCATCTCTCCTTGGGGCGGCTCCGTTTTGCATTCTTCGGCAGCTTTTACTAAAAGCGTACCTGCAAAAATAAATGCCACCGCCAAAATCCCGCACAGCAAAGTCTTTCCTCCCAGTCTATTCACGTCTAGGGCCTCCTTTCACATTAAGCAGTTATTAAGCAAACACGGGTTGGCAAAAACCAGATTGCGCCTCATTGTAGTGAAATATTTCTCTTGATGTCAAGCGAGTAATTGGGGTCCCGCCGGGGGGCTGAGGCTGGAGGCGGATTACATTGGCGGCAGACCAGGAGAATGCCAGGAAGGCATCTGCGGGCGGGTCCGCCGCGGCGTGCAGGCCATACGAGAAAAGTTGGTTGGTGTTTTGCTCCGAATAAATCTATAATGCACGTATCCAACTAAAAATGCATCATTCAAAGGAAAGGAGGTGCCCATGTTGTTTTTGGCTATATTCAGCTATGCACCCGAGGACCGCGATCAGGTTATCGAGAGAGGCATGGAAAGTAAGGACAGGGGAAAGAATACCGGAGTCGAGATTAAGGGTGAATGGTTTGATATCTCGGGGCACAGAGTATTCCGACTGTTTGAGGTGGAAGATGAGTTGCATCTTGCCAATTCCGTGTTCCGCTGGTCAGACCTGGGGGTGGCCGAGGTCATTCCCGTGCTGGAGACCGAGAAGGCCATTAAATTCTTGAAACGGGCGAGTAAAAAGTCGCAGTAGTTGTTTTTTCACTCCTTTGACGGCGTGCTCAACTTAATAGGGAAGACGGTGCGAATCCGTCGCGTGTGGCCGGCGCTGTAAGCGGGGATGAAATCCAAAATAGCACCACTGTACTGAGACAAGTCGAGTGACGTGACCGGAAGCCGGATGCGGCAGGGCACAAGCAGCGCATGACACAGCTGCACGGCGATTGCCGCTGACGGTTTGGCGGTGGACGAGAGTACGGGAAGGTTTGGAGAGTAAAGGGAACCGCAAGTCAGAAGACCTGCCGTCAAAGGATGGGGTCGCGTTGCAGAACGCGACCATGATGTGGTAGGGATTGCCGATGCCATCAAGCGATCCTTCAAGCCTTGAAGCTGAGGTTTGAAGGATTTTTTATTTTAACAGGGAGGTTATGGCCCAATGGACCAATTGAACAAACAGTTTGATGAGCTCTTGCGGAGCATAAAGCCTGTGTCCAGGGAGTGGGAGGAAAAAGCCTGGCACAGGTTGAAAGCGCAAATTCGCCCCAGGGGTTCGCTGGGACAGCTGGAAATCATTGCTGCCAGGCTGGCTGCAATCAAGGAGACGCTCGCACTGGATCTGCGCAGAAAGCTGATCTTCACTATGGCAGGGGACCATGGTGTGGCTTCTGAGGGGGTCAGCGCTTACCCTCAGGAGGTGACCGCCCAGATGGTCTACAGCTTTACGCAGGGATGGGCTTCCATCAATGTTCTGGCTCGGCATGTGCGGGCAGACGTCAAGGTAGTCGATTGCGGGGTGGCCGCAGACCTGCCTGCGGAATGGCCGATTTTGCACCGTAAACTGGCAAAGGGAACCGCCAATATGGTCAACGGACCGGCCATGAGCAGAGAGATGGCGGTGAGAGGCCTGGTGCTCGGAGCGCAACTGGTGCAGGAAGCCCATTCCAAAGATCGCTATCAGCTGTTTGGGACGGGTGACATGGGTATCGCCAATACCACCCCCTCGACGGCGATCATTGCCGTGTTGAGCGGCAGACCGGTGGCAGAACTGACCGGTCTTGGCACAGGAATCGATACCGCTGGGCTGGCGCGAAAAATTGGAGTGATAGAAAAAGCACTGGATGTGAACCGGCCCAATCCGAAGGATCCTCTGGATGTGCTGAGCAAGGTGGGAGGGTTTGAAATTGCAGCCCTGGCGGGAGCTGTGCTCGGTGCCGCCGCCGTCCAGGCGCCTATCGTCTGTGACGGCTTTATCGCCACTGCGGGTGCACTCATCGCCTGCGAGATTGAACCTGTGGCCAAGGAGTATCTGTTCGCTTCACATCGCAGTCATGAAATTGGCCATGGCGCCATGGTGCAAAGGCTTGGGCTGAGACCCATTCTCGATTTGGACATGCGCCTGGGAGAAGGCACGGGCTCGGCTCTTGCCATGGGCATTGTGGAAGCATCCGCAAAAGTTCTCCAGGAAATTAAGACGTTTCAGGAGGCGGGAGTGACCGATGCTGAAGGTTGAAACGGGAACTTTCAACGGGAGAGAGGCAGGTCTTTTTCCAATTTTCGGAGAATGTTTGCCTATGGTTGACGTTTTCTTCAAATGGTTGCATAAGGCAGTATGGATGGAGGGGGATGGCCCGACATTCGCAGAGCGAAATGTCTTTGATAGTGTGCTTGCTGGTGAAATTCAACCCATTCCTTACAAGGAGAAGTTTTCGATGACCAATATCATGCCCGAAGGGGAGGCCATTCGCAAGGCGGTCAAGTGGATTTCAGCCGAACTGGACGAGGAGCCTGAAAAATCTCTGCTAAAGCTGGTGAATGAGGCGGTTCAACGTTTCGATCTCTCCCCGAAGGAGGCGGAGTTTTTGATCGAATTCTATCGCCAGAGCAAGGCCAGCCTGAACCATGATTGAACCGGGACCAGACTCCTATTTTCCACCTGTGTTGACCGCTTTCGCGCAGTGCATTGTTGGTGGAAACCGGGCGCACCTCTTGACTGCACTCCGCAGACATGGGGCCTCTCACAGGGAGCGGTTTTACCAGTTTTCGTTTCTTGACACCCTGGCAACAGAAGATATATAAGAAGCTTGGGCGTGGGGATGTAGCTCAGCTGGGAGAGCGCAGCCTTCGCAAGGCTGAGGTCGTCGGTTCGATCCCGATCATCTCCACCAAATAAAATCAATTACTTATCTTATCTGTCGCCGGCCTCCCAGGCCACCGTCCGGGTACTAATAGTATCCAAGCAACTTCAATCCTTGCTGACCAGCACATAGTACAAAGCAATGTTTCATGTACCGGGACTGCAGGCATAAAAGCGAAAGTCTCCTTCCTTTCGGAGACGTTACAATTGCGGGCAGTTTCCTGCCTGAAAAATGGCGGCTATTCGGTGTCTTCCTTGATGCCCAAAAGTTTCATCTTGCGATGCAGATGGCTGCGCTCGATGCCGATTTCCGCGGCGGTAAGCGACACGTTCCAGGAGAATTGTTCTAATTTTCTCAGAAGATATTCCCGTTCAAACTGCGCACGAGCTTCCCTGAGGGTGTCCTGCGCATACGGATCAACGGTCTCCTGTCTGTCCGGCAGCAGGCGAAGGAAATCCTGTGGGACATCCTTCAGCCCGATATTCTCCTTGGGACTCATAATGATCAGTCGTTCGATGAAGTTGCGGAGTTCCCTGACATTTCCAGGCCAAGAGTAATGCTGAAGCATGGCAAGGACTTCGGGCTCGATCTTTTTCCTCCCCAGTGCGCTCTCGTAAGCGTAGGCGTCGATGAACTCTTCCACCAGCAATGGGATGTCTTCAAGCCTCTCGCGAAGAGGTGGAACGTGGATGGGGATCACGTTCAGCCGGTAAAAGAGATCCTGCCGGAAATTTCCGGTGTCAATTTCTTTCTGCAAATCCTTGTTGGTTGCTGCCACAATTCGCACATCCACAGATATCGGGGTAGCTCCCCCCACTCTTTCGAAGATTTGCTCTTGTATGATGCGAAGAATCTTGGCCTGAGTTTTCAAACTCATGTCACCGATCTCATCGAGGAACAGGGTTCCTTCGTTGGCCAGGTCGAACTTGCCTTTGCGCCTTTCTGTTGCCCCCGTAAATGAACCCTTTTCATGGCCAAACAGCTCGCTTTCGATCAGCTCCTCGGGAATTGCGGCACAATTCACCTCGATCATCGGTCGGCCACTTCTGCGGCTCTGATGGTGAATCATCCTGGCCACCAGTTCCTTCCCGGTACCGTTCTCTCCCGTAATGAAAACAGTGGCGTTGGTTGGGGCGGCGCGCTCGATTTGGGCACTCAATGATTGGATCGCGGCACTCTCGCCGGTGATCTGATGGCGGTGCATGGCGCGCTGTCGCCAAAGCAGATTTTCTTCTTCAAGTCTTTGAAATTGTATTGCATTCTGGATGGATACCAGAATCCGTTCAAGGGAGAGGGGCTTTTCCACAAAATCGAATGCACCGAACTTCGTTGCCTTCACGGCGGTTTCAATGGTGCCGTGCCCGGAAATGATTATGACCGGAATCTGGGGAAAAGATTTCTTGATTTCCTTAAGCGTCGTTAAACCATCCTTGCCGGGCATCCATATATCAAGAAAAATGAGGTCCGGAGGGTCTTTGCGAATGTCTTCCTGAGCCTTGTCGCCGGATGTAGCCAGGCTGACGCGGTAGCCCTCGTCCTGCAGCGCACCGCCGAGGGATTTCAAAATGCTGGCTTCATCGTCAACGATCAGGATTCTCGATTCCACTGATGCCTCACCACCACTTCGTACACTAGATTGATCGCAAGGGAAGAACTCCACGCTTCCCCGTCAGGCTGATCCGGGCAGCTCTATCGAAATGACAGTGCCTTTGGGGTCGTTGTCGCGCACCCTGATGAAACCGCTGTGGTCTGCCACGATGCTTGCCACGATGGTCAACCCGAGGCCGGTGCCCTTTTCCTTCGTCGAATAGTACGGTTCAAACATGCGCACCTTGTCTTTCTGAGAGACTCCGTGGCCGTTGTCTGAGCAATCTATTCGTACAATTTTCAAGACCGGGTCGTAGGAGAGTTTCACTTCAATTTGACCGTCGTCCCCACCGAGAGCGTGGACGGAATTGTCGAGCAGGTTGGCCATCACCTGTCTAAATTGCACCGGATCAAGCATAATTGAAGGAAAATCTCCAGTGGTCTTGGATAAAAACGAGATCTGAGGGTAGGTGTGCCGATAGATAGCGAGGCTCTCTTCAATAATTGCCGGCAGGTGGGAAGGGATGGGCCGTACTTGGGGAAGGCGGGCAAATTTTGAGAACTCGTTTACCAGGTGTTTCATCAGTTCGACCTGCTGCAAAATGGTGCGAGTGCATTCGTCGAACGTGGATTCACCGTTGCCGAGCAGTTCTGAATAGCGACGGCGAAGCCGCTGGGCGGATAGTTGAATGGGGGTGAGCGGGTTTTTGATCTCGTGGGCTATGCGCCGGGCCACCTCGCGCCACGCTGCCATCCGTTGTGCCTTCTCCAGATCTGTCAGGTCGTCGAGTACAACCACCAGGCCCAGGTGCCGATTCCGTTCGTCACGCAAAATGGATGCCTTGATAAGCAAAGTTCTCGGAATCCTGTTGATGCTGACTCTCAGCTGCTGTTCAAAATAGAGTTGGCGGGTGGCTTGATATGTCCGACGAAAGGACTCGACAATCTCCCGGTGATCGTGCTCCAGAAACTCGTCATAAGGCCTTCCCCTGACTTGTTCCGCTGGGAGTCCAAATATGCCCTCCGCCGATTTGTTCATGGTCACAATCTTTCCCTCGGCGTCGACGCTCACGACTCCCGCAGCGACATTCTTCAGCACGATTTCCATATACACTTTGCGATCTTCAAGCTCTGCGTGGTTTTGTTGCAACGCGACGTAGGCGCTGGCCAGTTGTTCGCGGCTTTCGCGCAGGTCATGCACCATGGTATTGAACGAGTTGATGAGCATGCCGAGTTCATCCTGTCGCTCGGACTTCAATTCTACCTCGAGATTCCCGTCTGCAACCTCGCGTGTGGCGGAAACGAGCGACTGGATGGGAACCGTCATGTTCTTGGCAAGAAAAAAGCCGAACCACACCGCCGCAAAGATGACCAGCAGGGTCACGATGGAAAAGGTTATGAAGTTGCTGGTCTTGAGCGGATTCTGCAGCAATTTTAGCTGCAGGTAGTCTTCGTAACCGCTGGTTATGGACGCCAATTTGTCGGTGATGACTGCGGGCAGGAAGCGGATGGCGATGAGGCTGGCGGAAATCATCCGCAGAGAACCGTCGGAAATGGAGAGCGGAATAACCACCGCCAAACCTTGCCTTTTGCCATCAAAACTCAGGTGCTCAACAGGGGGATGAGCTTCGTTGCCCTGCCAGAGGAGAAGAGGCAATTTACGCACATCGTCCACGCCTATTTGCGGGTCATGAACGCTCCAGATGACCGTTTCGTCAGCATTGGCGAGAAAGATACCATCCAGATGATATTGTTCGAGTAACGGAGGGTAGAATGGTTCCGACTTCTGGGGCATGGCACCGTTTAGCGCGAAAAACTTCTGCAGTTCATTCCTGACCAGTTTGGCATCGAACATCAGATCCTGCTTTTCCTCGTTGAGATAGTCCTTGCCAAGTTGCACGGATTGTTCCAGGGATTGTTCGACCTGGTGACTGAACCAGTAGTCAAGACTGAAGGAGATGAATTGAGTGGCAATCCAAAACAGCGGCAGGGTCGGGATGAGGCAGAGGCCGATGAAGGCGATGACCAGGCGGGTGCGCAGTTTGTGCCCCAAGATATTGCGTTTGCGTTCGAAAATTAGCTTGACGATATTGCGTAATACCAGATAAGCGAGGAGCAGGAGCAGAATGACATTGAAATTGATCAGTCCAAACAGCAAAATGTTGCTCAAAAGGGACAAGTCCGACTGAAATTCGAAGAACCATCCGCCCAGAGATCCAAAGGTCACAATTAGAATCAGGAGCGCGATCAGCCAGAAACGCTCTTTGCGCCGATATCGATTCGGATCGGGTGATAGGGTGTGATCCATGGGAATTGACATCACAGGGTGAATGTTACCTCATGCCACTTGGTTTCAAAGTCCCAGAGCGACACGAAATAGAAAATGTAGCGGAAAAAAAGAGGCAGGCGAACTTTGGAAAGTTCCGCCTTGATCCGCAATTTGTATTCGGTTTCTTTTTCCAACCGCCAGACGGGTATGAGGGAGAGATCTTCCACTCTGCTCATCCATTGTTTGGCCTCAGCGAAATCGGCAGTGGCCAGGACTTTCCCGGGCTGTTCGGGAAGCGTCACGTGAAATTCATTGTTCAACCGGTCGTATTTGATGGAGTGTTCGAGGGAGAGGTTGAGCAGTTTATTGCTGAAAAAAAGAAAACCCTTCTTTTCCAAGACCAACAATATCTTGAACGTGGTCTCCACACCGCTCAGGATCGCCTCTTCCATTTTGGGGGTGAAGCAATTTTCGATGTGCAAGCTCAGTTCGAGGTTCTTCATGTGGGGCTTCAGGTAGACTTCGACGATCTCCGCTCTATTCCTGGCGGCTGCAGTGGCAGGCGCGAAGCCGCCCAGGGCGGCAGCGCAAACGCCGCAGCAAAGTATGAGTGGGAACGCGATTCTCATCATTTCCAAAGCCGCTCATAACAATTTTGACAATAGCGGCTATCTTAACGGAGAGGCATTCCAAACTCAAGGAGTTTTGCCGGGAGAGCCTAAAGGGCCTTGGTGGCGGGCGAAAATCTTTCGGGAAACAGGGGAAAGGATGGAGACCTCAGGTAGGACCGGGGTATTGGTGCAGCAACGTTTAATATCGCATAGTTGCTGGGTGCGGATACGAGTTGGTTCAAGAAGCGATTATGCAGGGCATGGCCCGCCTTATAGGCCTGAAAATGGCCCACCAAAGGCATTCCGGCCAAAGCCAGATCTCCCATGAAATCAAGGATCTTGTGGCGTACGCATTCATTATTATACCTCAAACCATCGTTGTTAAGGATGCGATGTTCATCAAACACGATGGCATTATCCAATGATCCGCCGCGAGCCAGACCCATGCCCTGGAGCTTTTGAACATCCTTGAAAAAGCCGAAGGTTCTGGCTTTGGCAATTTCACGGGCAAAGCTTTTTTCGTTGAAGCTCCAGGAATACTCTTGTCTGCCAACCAGAGGGTGGGAAAAGTCTATCAGGTAGTGGACGCGAAAGCAATCTGCGGGAAATGCCTTTATAAATGAGTCGCCCTCTTTGACTAAAATGGGTTGTTCGATCTTCAGGTAGGTACGCGGCGCCGTTTGTTCTTGCAGTCCCGCCCGCTCCAACAGCCGTAAATAGGTGGCCGCACTGCCGTCAAAAATAGGGACTTCGGGCCCATCCAATTCCACCATTATATTATCGATGCGCGAACCGAAAAACGTTGCCAGGAGGTGTTCTACGGTGGAGACCACCACCCCGTTGAAACCGATGGTGGTAGCGAACAGGGTATCGACCACCTGATTGTGATGTGCGGTGATGACCGGGCAGTCAGGGATATCAGTCCGGCAAAAGCGATAGCCGAAATTGGGCGGTGCCGGTTTCAATTTCATCAAAACCTTTGCGCCGGAATGTAAACCTATCCCTCTACACCACACTTCTCTCTTGATAGTGTGCTGTCTCAGAAAACCGTTATTCAAGCCCCTTTTCCTCCTCGCAAAAACCCTTCAAGCACCAACCATGCCAAAGGTCTAATTACGACTTTCCCTCGATTCTGTCAAAGGAAAGTCTGAAATCTGGAAGTCCTTTTACATGGATTTCGTTAAAAGGTCAAGCTATGGATTTTCTTGAGAAGAATTAAAGGGGAAGTGGTAAAAAATACACACTGAGGTCCCAATGTGTGGCATTTATGCAACATTTGCTGCCATTGCGCAGCGCGGCGCAGTTATGCCTGCTCGCTGGAAACCCCGTCAGGGTTCTTGCTGAAACAACCGCAGCTGACCTCCAATGGTTGCTTGACACGATCCGCCGCTGCGAATAGTAATGGGAGACTCTCGAGGCAATGCGGCGTGTGAGGCATCGCACATTCGATCATCGAACATTCAGGAGCCATAGCCGATGAAAATCGAACATTTTCCACAGGAGGTACAGCCCTACCTCATTCCCCAGCCCTCCGGCGAATATGTGTATCAATGTTTCGGCTGCAACCAGCAATTCAGTGTCGGGAGTCTTTTCTACACATGCCCGGATTGCAAGAATGTCCTGATGATCAGGGATAACCAGTGGGATCGCTTGAAGCTGATTTCCGGCCGGCTGTGGCGCAAGATTTTCGATTATCGAGCCATGCTGACCGCTGCGCCGCTGAAGGGCATCTATCGTTATCATGAGTTGCTTGGTTCGGTGCTGCCGTTGGATTCCATCATCTATCTCGGGGAGGGCCATACTCCGATAGTGGAGGCGAACAGCAGGCTGCGCGATTGGGCGGGATTTCGTTTTTGGTTCAAGAATGACGGGCAGAATCCCAGCGCATCTTTCAAGGATCGGGGAATGGCGAGTGCTTTCAGCTACCTGAACTTTGCTGCAAAAAGTCAAGGTTGGGGGGAGATACTGGCCATTTGTGCCTCGACCGGTGACACATCTGCGGCCGCCGCTTTGTATGCGTCCTACATGACGCATCACGTGAAATCAGCTGTGCTGCTGCCCCAAGGCAAGGTGACTCCACAACAGTTGGGGCAGCCGCTCGGGAGTGGAGCAAAAGTGATAGAAATCCCGGGTGTATTTGACGATTGCATGAAGGTTGTCGAATATCTTTCCGAGAATTATCCGGTGGCTCTGATGAACTCCAAAAACGCCTGGAGAATTCTCGGGCAGGAATCATTCAGTTACGAGATTGCTCAAGACTTTGACTACGATGTCGAAGATCTGGTTGTAGTGGTGCCGATCGGTAATGCCGGGAATATCACGGCGGTGCTCGAAGGGTTTTTGAAGCTTTACGAATTGCAGATCATTACTTCTTTGCCGGTGGTGGTCGGAGTGCAGTCGGAACATGCAAATCCTGTCTACCTCTACTATCTCGAAGCCGACCCCGGCAAGAGAGAGTTCCGACCGGTTGTGGTGAGGCCGAGCGTGGCGCAGGCGGCCATGATCGGTAATCCGGTTTCGATGCCAAGAGTGGTCCGACTTGTCGAAAAATATCGTGAAATTGCCGGCTACAAGGGCGTTCAGGTAGTGCAGGTGAGTGAGCAGGAAATCATGGATGCCATGTTGACGGCTAATCGAAATGGTCATATCTCCTGCACACAGGGCGGGGAGTGTTTAGCCGGTCTGCGCCGCTTGGCCAAAACCGGCGAGCTGTCAGGGGAGCGCGGAGCGGTACTGGATGCCACGGCCCATGCTCTAAAATTTGCCGTATTTCAGGAAAAGTATTTCGCCGATGACTTCGAGCCCGCATTTGGTGTAGTTCCCAAAGGGGAGTTGAGAAACGCCCCCGTTGTGCTGGCTCCTCCCGACGACATGGCCACGCCGGCGGTCGGCAGGCGGTTGAAGGCCACCGAGCTGCAACTTTTTGTCGAGCACAGCGCCGAACAGATCGCCGCTTTACTGGGATTGAGCAGATTGAGCAAATGAGCACGCAGCAGAAAGCTGGCGTGCCTGAACCGAGGACAGGTGGTAAGCCAACAAACCTGTGCAAAAAGAGACTGCGCGGGAGTTCATTTTGTGGGAGGACAGTAATGATGGGGATTTTGCCCTATAAGCATAGCTACCCGAGGCTGGGTGAGGAAGTATTCATTGCGCCGGGGGCCTGGGTCATTGGCGATGTTGTGATTGGCGATCGTTCGAGCATCTGGTTCAACACGGTCGTGCGTGGTGATGTCCACTACATACGGATTGGTTCGGAAACCAACGTCCAGGATAACTGCGTTCTGCATGTCACTGAAGGGAAGTTTCCGCTGGAGATCGGCAATCGAATAACCATTGGCCACCGAGCGATTGTACATGGTTGTATTATTGGAGATGAGTGCCTGATTGGTATGGGCGCGATTATCTTGGATGGTGCAAAGATTGGTGCGGGATCCGTGGTGGCCGCCGGCTCAGTGGTTGCGCCGGGGACAGAGATCCCTCCCCAGTCATTGGTGATGGGTATTCCCGCAACGCTCAAAAAGGCGATTGGGCCGGATGAGCGGGAGCTCACCCGGAGCAGCGTTCTTCATTACCTGCAGCTGGCGGATGATTACCTGAACCCCGAGCTGCTGGGCGAAAAGAAAAAAATAAAAGGTTTTTTGGGTTAGTTCCCGAGCCATTCTTTTCTCGGATTGATGTGCAGGGAACTGCCCTCTTCGAGGGGGAGTGTTCCGCTCGCAACTCCCTTTTGAATGAGTTCTTCTGCGGCCAGCAGCAGACTTTCACTGCTGCCGTTCCACAGGGTCCGGATACGCTCCAGCGTCGGAGATTCGCCCTGGTCGACAAGGGCACAGGTCAGTATGTAGAGGGATGTCGCTTCAACTCCCAGGTTAATTTTGAAAATTTCACGGTCCATGTTCATTGATGAAGCTCCCGGTAAAGTTCGCGATGATGCTGAAGTCCACGTGATTGACTACTTTATTAAACTAAACAAATTGGGACGATGTGTCAATTTCACATGGTGCTGCCGGGCCGCGGCCGCTCGGTGCCGATGGCGGGGTGGAGAGGGACGGTTGGGCCATGCTGGCCAGCAGCAGGTGGAAGCTGTTGCGGTAGCAAGATGGATCGAGGAGGAGGGAATTGATGGAAGAGGTCGTTGGGCGAGATTTTCTTGAGTGGAAAAAAGAGCTGGAATCCTGCTGGCGAGCGATTCCAAGAACCTTTCAGAATGATCATACGGTGCGCAGGACTCTTCAGTGCCATTTGTACCAGTATTTGCGCAGCTTGGGATACCGGGCGGTAGCGGATTACCTGCCCCCGAGAATTCAAGATCGAGCGAGCGATCTCATTGCATTGAATGACCAACAGGAAATTGTCTACGCCATCTGCCTGGAGACCGTGGTGACTTTAGCCGCGGTCAAGAGCCTCTCCAGTTTTGCTGCGGCCAATAAAGTCATATTCACGACGGGTCTGCTGGAAAAAAAGGTGCAGGAGAGCCGCTTTTTTCTCAAACCGGATATTGTACACTTGCACCTGCAACCCTATGGGCCCAAGTAGCGGGGAGCGTTCGCAATGTTCCTCCATTCGCGGGACAGTCTTTTCATGAGCCCTTGTGCATTTCGTAACAATTTAAAATTTATATGATTTATGCTTGACACCCCAGGACCGCTGCTCTATAAGGTGGGTCACGGGTAGGTGGAACAGTCGATGACGGAACCGCATTAAGGAACAAGGGAGGTGATAGGCAAAACGCTCGGTAAAGGAGGTGAGAAGGCATAAGTGTATTTGATTGGTATTTTTTAGCGAAACTTTTATTGTTTAATCCGGTGTTATTTAGCAGAATTTGAAATAATCCCATCTCAATATCTTCACCGTTTTGTTGTTTTCAACCGAAATTTCATGCCGCAGTTCGTTTACTGCAACTCGTGTTGTGCATCGTTGAGGCTCTCGCTCGCTTAGCTCCTGGTTGTTGAGTAAAGACATTTCTACGTTTACAGCATTTCTAACTTGCTTTGGAAGGCCTGGATCCGAAGGCTGCGGAGGATTCAGGAGGTCCGAGAACCGGTGTTTAATCGTTGTCGGGCAAAGCAGTCTGTGCAGCAGGATGGAATGGAATGATCGAATTGGTCTGGACAGCAGTTGTTATGAGATTGTTGGCGGCGGACAGTCTGGCCCGCGGCGAAAAGAATTTTCTTGTCAAAATTTGCTGAACTAGGAGGGTAACATGGCACAACCGTTGGAAAAGGTTCCAGGAAAAGCCTGGGTCGTCACCTTCGCGGGGACCGCAATAAACTTGTGTTTGGGTATTTTGTATGCGTGGAGTGTTTGGACCAAGTCCTTGATCAACGTGGACTTGGCGGGGCAGCCCTTGCCGGCGCCCAATGAAGGTTGGACGTACTTGACCAATGCTGAGGCGGCTACGCCGTTCTCCCTTTGTGTAGTCATTTTTGCCTTGTTGATGATTCCTGGCGGGCGCATCCAGGACAAATTCGGCCCTAAAGTGGGCGCCACTGTGGGGGGGCTGTTCCTGGCGGCGGGCTGTATCATATCCGGCTTGGCCAAGAGCTACGGCGGACTCATTTTTGGATTTGGAATTCTCGGTGGGATCGGCATGGGCATTGGTTATGCAGCGCCCACTCCCGCCGCTCTGAGGTGGTTTGGACCGCACAAGCGTGGCTTAATTGCGGGTCTGGTTGTGGGTGGCTATGGCGGCGCCGCGCTCTACATTTCCCCTTTGGCGCGCTACCTCATTGACGCTTACGGACTCACCGGCAGTTTTGTCATTCTGGGTATTTTCTTCGCGGTCGTCGTGATTATTGCCGGCCAACTTTTGGCATGGCCTCCGGCAGGATATGTGCCGCCAGCTGCAAAACCCGCCAGCCCGACCAAGGAAATGACAGGGGCTCCGGTCAAGACGGCGGTCACGGCGATAGACTGGGTTGCCCAGGATATGGTCAAAACCTGGCAGTTCTATGCTTTGGTCTTCATGTTCATCCTGACGACGCAGTCGGGTCTTCTGATCATCGCCAATGCTGCAAAAATCCTGGCAGTGGCGGCAAAGGATGTGCCTTTCCTGGTTGCCAACGCGTGGATCCTTGTCTCCTTTGGAGGGCTGGTCAATGCTTTTGGCCGAGTCGGAACAGGCATGTACTCGGATAAAATCGGCCGAACCAATGCGTACACCCTCAACTGCGCAGTCTCGGCCCTTTGCTTGTTTCTGTTGCCGAGCATTATCGCAAGTGGTAACGTTTTCGTTCTCTTCTTGGCAGTCGGTATTGCGTACTGGCAGTATGGAGGAGGTTTGGCGCTGATGCCTTCGTTCACCGCAGACTTTTTTGGGCCGAAAAACCTGGGCTTCAACTATGGTCTGGTGTTCATTGGCTGGGGCCTCGGCTTCTTCATGGCGAGACTGGGCGGCACCATTCAGGACGTGACGGGAAGTATGAACTATGCTTTCTATATTTCCGGAGTCTTGCTAATAGTCGGCGTGCTCCTGGCTCGGGCCACCAAACGCCCCATGGCACTCAATGAATAGGATGGCTTGACGGCCTGCTGGGAAGACGGACGATCGGAATGAACGGCTCCCGAGGCCGATAGGATCAACGGCGGGGGGTGGAAAAGCAATTTTTCCACCCCCTTTTTTTGTGTGTCGATACGGGTTGATAATCATGGCAAACAGATGATGAAGTCCACATCGAGAAAGCTGCGTCTGTATGATTTCAGATACCGTTTTGCTGATCAATTTGAATTCCGAAGAGGAATCGTTTCTGCGGAATTTAATTGCGAACATGGAGATTGAGGAACTGGAGGAGACTGCTTTGAAGTCTGTTGCCGTCTCATCGGTGGAGGAAGCCAAACACTTTTTGGATGATGAGACAACCCGCTTGGTGATCATGCGATTGGAGGAGAAAGGTAGGAGAATTGATCATGAAATTCGTCGCTTCAAGAAGTCCTTCCAAAGACCGGTTCCCCTGATGATTCTTGTGCCAGAAATTCACATGCGCAAAGTGAAGGACTATTTGCGAGCAGGCGCTGATGAATTTTGGATATTGCCGTTGGATTCGTCTGCCTTTGTGGTGCGGTTGCGAGTGCTTTTGGAGTTGGGGCAGAGCATTAGAGAAACCCATGGCTCGATGTCGCAGAGGCAAAGTGCGGGGTCCCTCTGGTCTCATGTCGGCAGTCGTTTGAGGCGCTTGTTTGCTGCCCCGGATACTCCCGCACAGACTGCGATCTCTGAAACCTGGAGTCAACTGATTGCCGGTAAGTGGCAGAGAATTCGTCGGCTCGGTTTTGGCAGTTTTGGCGAAGTCTGCCTGGTGAAGGATCAAACTGGCGGCGGCCTGGCTGTGGCTAAAATTCCTCATGATAAGAAAATGAATCGCAAGTTCCTGAGAGAGGCGGTCATTTTGAAGACTCTCAACGGTCATCCCAATGCGGTGCACTTGAAAGAGGTTGTCAAAGAAGAGGATAAGCTGGTATTAATACAAGAATATATCGAGGGTTCGACGTTGCATGATCTGCTCGCCGAAGGGCTGAGCAGTGCCTCTAAAGAAAAGGCTTTTCTGCAATTACTGGATGTGGTCGCCTACGCCCACAAACACAACATAATGCATCGTGACATTAAGCCTGAGAATATCATCGTCACTCCCAACGGCGAGCTGAAGCTGCTCGATTTTGGAACCAGCAAGGACCTCAGCCGGGGCAGCATCAGTAGTACGGTTATCGGTTCCCGCCCCTACATGGCGCCCGAGCAGATTATGGGCAAGAGCCGCATTGCCAGCGATGTCTGGGCGCTTGGGGTGGTTCTCTACTCCCTGGCAACGGAGTTTTTGCCCTTCTATGATGAAAATGAAAAGCAGCTGATGGATTTCATACTGGAGACGGAGCCGGACCCACCGCGCGAACTTGAGCCAAGCTTGAGCCAGGAATTGGAGGCCATCATTCTCAAGTGTTTGAAAAAAGACTGGGCAGAACGCTATGCGGATGCCCATGAGCTGCGCCAAGACTTGCTTCAAAAATTTCCGGATTTTGGAACGGGAGTGGCGCTCCCCCAGCAATGACCTGCGAATTACTATGTTTTCTGTGACCAACGACGATCAAAATATGATGCAATATCACAGACCATGATCAGGATGTCGAGATTTTGATTTTGGGCGTTCTTGACCAGTTCCTCGATGACCGCCTTGCATGCAAAGCCCGCATTTCGACAGGCGCGAATGGCGCCGACCGAATCCAGCGGAATTTCCGCCCAGAGCTTTTCCAAACCCAGTTCATGCCCGAGCTCGACCAGTTCATTGAGCATCAATGTTGCCATGCCCTGGTTTTGATAGCGTGGGGAAACGACCACACGAATCCGTCCGATGTGTCGCTTCCATCCGTGAGGAACCCGATGGAGTGTGGCATCCGCCACGATTTCTCCATCCACCAGGGCCACCAGGGGAAGCACCCGTTCGTAATCCAGGTTTTGCGACCATTCGCGCACCACTTTTCTGTCCCTGACATTGTGCCGGATGAACATCAGCAGCTCATCCGAGAGGCTCAGAAAAAATCGGTACAATGATTCCTCGTCTTCCTTGACCATCGGCCGCAGGGTCACGGGGGTTCCATCTTTCAGTTTAGATTCTTTGCTTCCAAACATCATGCCTGCCTCCTAAATCCCATCCTGAAGGCGGTGTGCCAAATATTTCGGCAATTTTGCCTGCAAGATCTTTTTCTGAGCCTTTTCGATGTCGTATGGCACGGCCTTGAAACATACGGTCGGTCCACTTGTGTCAAACAGCAGATAACGCGAGCGGTTGTCCTGCTGCCTGGGTTGTCCCACGCTGCCCGGGTTGATGAGATACATGTTCTCCTCTTCCGACAATTTGATCTGGTCGGGCATCTCGGAGGGGGAGGTGACCTTGCCCCGCTGGTCGCAGATCCAGAGTTTTTGGATGTGGGTGTGACCAAAAAAGCAGATGCGTATCCCGCTGAACCGTTTGCGCAAGAGATTGAAGATCCTTTTTGCCTGAAACAGGTTGAGTAAATAAGATTCCAGGCTTTCAGGCGTTCCGTGGCACAAGAGATATCGATCCCACAAAACTTCGATGCGCGGAATGGTCTGGAGGTAGCGTATTTCAGATTGGGTCAGCTGCTGTTGACAGTAGGTGATGGCTTGATGGGCTAAGACGTTGAAGCCTTTTGCCATTCTCGGCTCGAGGATCGCCAGGTCGTGGTTGCCCAAAACAGACACGGCACGCTTTTCCCGCATCAGGGCGACACATTCACGCGGGTTGGCATTGTAGCCCACCAGATCACCCAGATGAATGAGATAATCGACGCCATCGGATTCTATGGATTTCAGCACCGCCTGCAGGGCTTCCAGGTTGCCGTGAATATCTGAAATGATGGCGGCTCGCGGCATGTCTCAGTCTCTTCGTGTGCAGGTTGTATTGCGACCTGACAGGGTTAGGTTGTCGCCTTCATTTATAGGGGCTGGTGCCTCATTAATCAAATGCATTTCACGCGATCGTCAATCATTTTGCCCAAGCTCATTCGATCAGCACCGGTTCTCGCAGGATCAAGTCAATGGCTTTCCGTGCCGAGTCTGCCAGCCGTGGATGAGTCTCCGTCAAGGACTCGATTTGTCGCAAATGATCCGCCGTGCGCAGTATCACCATGGCGAGATCCCCCTCGGCCATGCCGGAGACTTCCCGCACCTCATCCCAGGATTGGCCAAGGGCCCATTGGTGCAGGGTGATGGTGGTCCAAAATGGCAGCGGCACAGTGGGAAACCCGCATGTTTTCAGGTGATCCATAAGGGGTTGAAGTTCATGCAACATTTTGCAGAAGGGCTTGGCCATGTCGGGATATTTCCACATGAGCGCAGAGAGTTGTATATCGCCCACTCGATCCCTGTCCATCACGAAGGGGGCGATCAATGCTGCCAACAGCTCGGGCTGGTCTTCGGGAAAGAGTGACTTGCGGATTCCCTCGGATATGAGCAACGGTTGGTCGATCCTGAGGTTGCAGGCCCATAATCCATCCTGGGTCAGGTGTCCCTTCGCGTCCACATAGCCCTCATTCTGCAAGAAATCGAGATGCTGCTTGAAAGAACGCCAGAGCTCCTCCTGGATGGAGGATAGCTGCGCTTTGTACTGAAAATACTGTGCAATGAGGTGTGTGAATGGATGACTGCTGCCTTTCTGGCAAGGCCCGAATAAATCACAGCGTTCACAGGGCAACTCCGCTTTCTGTAAGATGAGACGCGCCAGTTCGCGATTGCTCTGTTCCACAGGGAGAGCTTCCGGCTGGGTGCCGCCGGCCAATGCATTAAACGGTTGGGAAGCGAGCTCGTGGACCAGTTTTTCCCATTTCTTCCGATCCATCGGCCGGGGAACATCCGCAATCAGTCTTCCCAATTGGGCGATTCGACGAAGTTGCACCCGGTAGGTGCGGATGTTTCCCTTTTTCCAGTGCAGAGGAAACGCAACACGCACCGCCTCCACCACGCCGGCCTCATATGCGGGTGGTGAAACGGCCACAAAAACACCCCCTCGCCGGTTGCGAAAGAGTCTTCCCGTGTCGAGCAAGCCCTCAAAAGCCCATTGAGTTGCCTGCTTATTCCAGCGCTTGCGCGTTTGTCTCACCCGGTTCTGCAATTCTTGAAACTCCGGCTGCACCTTCTCAAAATTTTCAATGGTACCGCAGGCACTCTCAGCGAGCCACTGGCGCATCGTCTTTTTGAGTTGCTGGAATTCCTCGGCAGTGCGCGGATCTTCATTGAGATTCTGGAAGGTTGCAAAAGACGCCGACAATAGGGTTCGAATTTCTTCGGGAGTGTGAGACAAAAGCAAATTCAAGATCATGGAAAAATTGATGCGGATTTGGCTCTGGATAGAATCGGGCGGAGAGTTGAACAGGTCATGAATCAATTGCGGATCCTGATACCTGCCGGGCACCACCAGAGCGAAGCCGATTTCATCCATCCCGCGGCGCCCTGCCCGCCCGGTCATTTGCAGAAGATCCGTGGCGCTCAGGGGGACAAATTCCTTGCCGTTGAAGCGATCGCTTTGGGGTATGACCACCGTTCGAGCGGGAAAATTGACGCCGGCCGCCACCGTTGAGGTAGCAAAGATGGCATCCAGATGACCCGCCTGCATCAACTTTTCCAGAAGGAGTTTCCAATGCGGCAGTTGGCCCCCGTGGTGGGCCCCCACGCGACACTTCTTGAGAATGGCGAGATGCTGATGCTGACGCAGGAAAGGATAGGCATCCAACAGGTCATGCAGTTGGCTGAAAAACCGTTTGGACGCATCGGTGCCACTCTTGGGGCGAGAGACCCTGGGACACATGGCAATGGCTTTTTCGCAGTCGGCTCTGGACTTCAGAAAAAATATTGCGGGGAGCAAGTTGGCCTTGCGTAGAGCCTCCATAAGTCGGGGGATGTCGAGGAACTCCCGGGGCGAAAAGGAGCCCGGATCGACGCTTCGAATTTTTCCGTACAGGCCCCGCCGCCCACTTAAGGGGCTCAATTCACCAGACGGAAACAAGAACAGCGGGTATAAGGGCACGGGTCGTTCCGATGCTTTTATCCAACGGCAGCGTTTCTGCCGCAGCCAGTCAAGCCAGTCACATATTTCCTGTGCGTTTTGGATGGTGGCGGAGAGCATGAGAAGCCTGGCCCTTGTGGGGAGGTAAATCAGCACTTCTTCCCATACGACGCCGCGGTCTGGATCGCCCAGGTAATGTGCTTCGTCCAAAACCACCAGATCGACAGGCAAGTCTTCACCCCGATGCATCGTATCGTACAACTGGTTGCGCAGAATTTCGGTGGTACCCACGATGATGGGGGCGTCCGCGTTTTCTTTTCTATCGCCGGTCAGGATGCCGACATTTTGCCCACCAAAAATATTTGAAAACTCTTCATATTTCGCGTTTGACAGGGCTTTGAGAGGGGAAGCGTACCAGCTTCTTGCTCCCTCCCTAAAAAGACTTTCGATGGCCTTGATGGCAATATAGGTCTTCCCTGAACCGGTCGGTGCGGTGACCAGCACATCCGAGAGGGGCAGCGCCTCGAGCGCTTTCAGTTGGAACGGGTCAGGGACGAACGGCGCCAGCTCGGGAACCTTTATTTTTTCGAGCACCGGTTCCAGAGCGCGGTGTATGTGGAATTTAAAGGTATCGTCATTCTCCTTCTTCGATACGTTCTTCTTCCTGTATCTACGGAAAGTGACGGCAGTTTTCTTATATTTTGAGCCAATGGTCAAATGGCAGTCCTCTTCTGGGCAAAATATCCCGGGCCCCTCTGTGGCAGTCGAAAATATACCGCTTTGGGCGTGCAGATCTGCTTTTGCCGACAGTACCCCGGAACTATTATCAGTCATGCAGGGCAGGATTCCAAGTGATGGAGTTGCGTTTTTCCGCAATCGAATCAATAATGAAAACGGACCGCCAGGCGACAGTCAATGTCTCTGCCGGTTTCATGTCGATCATAAAAATTTTAAGCTTTCCTGATAACATGCAGATGAAAACCTGGTTGCAGAAATGGAGCGTATTTTAGAAAATGACATCTCTCGGAAACATGGAAAAAAATGCAGGTGCCCATTGCCACATAAGTCGGCTGAGAGTGCCTCTTTTTGAAGTGGACCTGGGCCATGCAGTCTACCATGGCAATTACTTCCATATTTTTGAGCTGGCCCGGGAGAATTTTTTGCGCGATATGGGCTATCCCTATCGACGCTTCATGGATCAAGAACTGCATCTCACGGTAGTGGAGGCCACCTGCGCTTACCGTCAGCCGCTGCGCTATGATGATCGCATCGAGGTGCACAGCAGGATTATGTGGTGGCGCAGGCGCAGCCTTGCGTTCGCCCAGGACATTTACCGACTGGAGGAGCAGAGGGGCCAATCGCTTTGCACCAGGGCGAGTCTGAATATGGTCTGTGTTCGATTCAATGGAAAGCCGACGGCAATTCCTGAAGATTTCACGGCTCTTCTCAGAGCGCAGGGAGTCCAGCAACTGAAACAGGCGTAACGGATTCCAATTTCCACGGGAGCTCACTCACATTTTATGTTAATGAGCTGTTCCCATCAGATTGACGATTCCGGCAGATTCCCAGGACGGGGCAAGGACAAGAAAGGGTTCGGTTGTATGAAAATTGCGATTATTGGAACGGGTTACGTAGGACTGGTGAGTGGCGTTTGTTTTGCCGAATTCGGACACGAGGTGACCTGTATCGATGTGGACGAAACCAAGATCGGTCGCCTGCAGCGCGGCGAAATTCCAATCTATGAACCGCGTCTCGATGTTTTGGTGCATAAGAATTTGAATGACAATCGCCTGATTTTTACTACCGATTATGCTCCCGGCGTGCCCGAGGCGGAAGTGGTCTTCATCGCCGTGGGTACCCCCGCGTCCAGGCGCGGCGACGGCTATGCAGATCTCACCTATGTCTATGAAGCCGCAAGGCAAATCGCAGGTCATCTGCGTGATTACACGGTGGTGGTGAACAAGAGCACCGTTCCGGTCGGTACGGCTCGCCAGGTCAAGAGGATCATATCCGAAGTCAGTCCCGGAAGTTCTTTTGATGTGGCAAGCAATCCCGAGTTTTTGCGGGAGGGAGCCGCCATCAACGATTTCATGCATCCGGATCGGGTCGTGATTGGGGTGGACTCGGACCGGGCGCGGGAGGTTCTGAAGGCAATTTACCGCCCTTTGTACCTCATTGAAACCCCCTTTGTGATGACCACCATCGAAACGGCCGAGCTGATCAAGTATGCAGCCAACGCGTTTCTCGCGACAAAAATCAGTTTTATCAATGAAGTGGCAAACCTTTGCGAGGAAATTGGCGCCAATGTTCAGGATGTGGCCAAAGGAATGGGACTGGATGGGCGCATAGGCAGAAAATTCCTGCACGCCGGACCGGGCTATGGGGGATCGTGCTTTCCCAAGGATACCAGTGCGATGCTGCGCATTGCCCAGGAACATGGGGTGGCTTTCCGCATTGTGGAGGCTGTGGTGGAGGTGAATGCCGCCCAGCGGGCACGCATGACCAGAAAGGTGAGACACGCTTTGGGAGGCAGCGAGGCGGGTAAAATCATCGCCGTACTGGGGCTTTCATTCAAACCCGAGACCGATGATGTGCGTGATGCACCCGCGCTGACCATCCTGGCAAACTTGTTGGAAAAAGGGGCTAAGATTCGGGCTCATGACCCGCAGGCAATGATCGAGGCGGCCAAGGTGCTTCCCGAAGTTAAATACTGCAGCTCTCCTTACGAAACGTGCGAAGGGGCGGATGCCGTGGTGCTCATGACCGAATGGAATGAATATCGTGCCTTGGACCTGGAAAGAATACTTGTCTCGTTAAAAGAGCCTGTTTTTGTCGACCTGCGCAACGTGTATGTCCCGGATGTCATGAAACGGCTCGGGTTTCGCTATTACAGTGTCGGCAGAGGCAAACATGAATAGCTGTGACGCAGGGTCTGGCTTCTCGATCCGCCTCCCAGGTTTTTTTGCGTCCTGGTTTGCCCTCATGTCAATGGCTGTGCTCCTGGCAAACGGGGATGCACCCATTCTGGCGGCGCAAACCAGCCGCAATCAGGCTGCCGAGCAGGCCGCCGGTGTCGGGGTGGTGCGCCCGGCTTCACCCGTCGGCGGTTATCAGGTCGTCCATATTTATCCGCATGATCCTGAGGCCTTCACGCAAGGGCTTACCTACGATGCGGGGCGCCTGTATGAAAGCACAGGCCGGTACGGACGGTCCTCCATCCGCCTGGTGGAGCTTAAAACGGGCAAAGTGATCAAGAGTAGATCGCTGCCCGTCTTCTATTTTGGAGAGGGCCTCACCCTTTGGGGGGATCGTTTGATACAGCTCACCTGGAAGTCGCACACCGGTTTCGTTTATCGCAGAGACACTTTTGAGACTTTGGGCACTTTTCAATACCATGGGGAAGGATGGGGCATCACGCGCGTGGAATCCTTGCTGGTGATGAGTGATGGCTCCGCCGCCCTGCGGTTTCTGGATGCTGCTTCCCTGCAGGAGATCAAGTCACTCGAGGTGACCGACGGGGGCCGGCCGGTGATGGCTCTCAATGAGTTGGAGTATATCAACGGGGAAATTTTCGCCAATGTGTGGCCCACTGATTGGATTGCGAGGATTTCTCCTGAAACGGGAAGGGTGGTCGGATGGGTGGACCTTGCCGGGCTGAGAATTGCCGGCCGTGCCACCGGCAAAGAGGACGCTCTCAACGGTATAGCCTATGACGCCGAAAACGACCGAATCTTTGTTACCGGCAAATTATGGCCGAAGCTTTTCGAAATCCGATTGGTTCCCCCTCCCAGTGGCTGATGCCGCCGTGATCCCTCACGGCTTTTCGTTGGGGAGTGGTTCTGGCGCCGCATCCGACAAGCTTTGGGGGAATGCAGGGAGCGTGCGGCGTGCCTGTTCGACGTCAATCTGAACGCTTCGCACCGGGGTCGGTGAGAAACTCCTTGAGGTCTTCCATGATGTGCCCGAGATCCTTTTTGTCGAACCGAATCCCGACGGCGGCAATGACCGAGTGCCGCCGATAAGGGTCCACTTCAAACTGCCACGGTCGAATGGATGTGTCTTTACCCCTTGCCCTCAAATGGCCCTGAAACCGTCTGACTTCCGACATCAGGCGTTCGTAGTCCTCCTGTCCGTAAACCTGGCCGTTGAACTCCCCGAATGAACATCCACCGAAGGTCAGGAAGTAATCTTCCTCCACATTGGAGTCGACTGATCGGCGGGTTATGCTGAATTCCGGATAACGCGCAAAGAAGGGATCGAGGTGATAGAGCTCCATGAAATCGTTCATTGGAATCTTGTTCTGCAATTCCGATAGATCGACGGCGTGTCGTTTATCCAGGAAAGATCTCAGGTAGCGGCAGACCAGGTCAAAGTCGCCATTGGGGATAGAGATCCCGATGCTGATGATGCGGGCATGGCCTTCACCCAGCGGCGGCTCGCCTTGAACGATCCGCACTTTCTGGTGGATTGCCGGGTTGATCTCTTCCAGGTAGCTCAAGAACTGTCTGGCCAGGTTTTCTTTCTCCGCGTAGTTCAATGCTTCCGGGCCAATATCGACTTTGTCCAGATCCTGACCATACTCGAAGTTGCTGGCAAGGATTAGAAAATAGTGATCCGGCACCTGCATCACATGGAAGCCTTCTTCTTCAAAACCTTGCACCAGGCTCATGGTCCGGTTCTTTAGGAAGATATCGCGGATGACGTCATTCTCGGATTCGCCGCGCCGTCGAGCTTCAATGACCATCAGTTCATGCACCCAGTGGGTTCGCCAGGTCGTGCAAAGCATCAGCGTTCTGAGAATCTTCATGACCTCTTTGCGCAAATCTTTCCCACGATAAACCAGGGGAGGGCCGAAATCGAAATCTTCCACATTGACGTCCTTGAGGTGCAGCGCACGATGGCGGTCGCGTTCGGGCAGGTAAGAGAGGTAAGTGCTGAACGCATTGAGAAGTTCCTGTTGTGAGATGGGGGTATCTTTCCCCTTTTTCTCCCGCAAATGTTTTTCCAGCCATTGGTAGCGCGACAGTTCAAGTTCCCACTGATAGTGCAGATCAAGAAGGCTCTCGTAGTCCAGTTCCTGGTGATTTCCCTGTTCAAACTGCTCCCTGACGAATTCCCAATCCACATAAAGTTTTTTTCTGCCTTTCCTGTCCTCCAGAAAATCAACTGCCTGGGTATATGCCAGGATGCCGCGCTCACAATCGACGAAAACCTGCTTGCCGAGGTAATTGTACAGGGCACTTTCCGGGTTAACCTCCAGCTTCCCGTTTCGAGAGATGATGAGCGGCTGTCCTTTGGCATCCACCAGGTTAATGAGGTAGGGTTTGCTGTAGGCCACCGCAGAGACCGCTTCGTGGCCGGTAGTGTTCCCGTCGCAACGAACGACGCCGCGCACGCGAGGGTGGTTGACCGCCACATCGGTTTCTCCGTACGGCCGTTTGCGAAACAAAATCACATCCTTGCCCTGTTCGGCTAAAATCAGTGCTTCTTCCGTCCCAAAAGCCAGTATGCCGTTATCGGCACTATCGGTAATCGGTTCCCCGCGAGCCAAAATCTCATAGTCATGAAATCCGTCCTTCAGTACTTTTTCTTTTTGCTCCAATGCCTTGTTGATAATCATGGATGCGCGTTGAATGATGGTTTTGCCTTCATCCACAAAATCCCACATGGAGCGCACTGTTGCATGGAACGTCATGCGCAGAGGTCGACGCTGCAAGATGTATAGCTTGCGGTTCTCTACCGTGAACTCTATATCCAGGGGGCGTTTTGCGAGATTTTCAAATGCTTCGCGCACCATCAGCAGGTGGTCGTAAATGTCCGGAAATTCGTCTTTTAGATCCAGAGTGTCGCGCAGATGTTTGCGCAGTTTTCCTGAAACTATCTTGTCGCATTGAACCTTGGGGGCCCATTCGATGACCGGGAAGTCTGCGCCGGTGCGTTGATTTCTGGTGAACAGAACACCGCTGAGAGAGTTGGCTTCGTCTCGATTACCAAAGACCATACTCTGTATGGTGACGGCGGTCCCCATATCGTCAGATACCCCGCCCTCTTCCGACTCTCGACTGCGCCGGGCTTCTACGGCGGTAGGGGCCATCCATGAGGCGAGCACTGCCTCTATGGCATAGCGAAGCTGCAACGAAAGGTCCTTTTGAAACGCATCCTCAAACCTTCGGTCGCCTGTCTCCCGGAGCAATTTCTTATAGGAAAGAATGAGCCTGTTGATCAGGGGAACTTCGATGGATCCTTCGTCGCCCACTTTGAAATGCATGAGGATATCGTAGAAATGATCGTATTGAATGCCCAACACAACTTCCCCAAAAATACGAATGGCAGTCAGGTAAGTATTGAGCACAAAACCCTCATCTTCCCCTGCCGCAATAAGGGCGGCGACCACCTCGTCGTTCAACCCCACGTTGAGAATGGTGCTAATGGCGCCGGGCAGGGAAATGGCCGCTCCTCCCCGGACTGCAACAATCAGCGGCATTCGACCGCTGCAATCGCCAAACGTGCGACCCACTCTCGTGCCCAAATCGGTGAGTTCCTGATTGATCTGCGCGAACACATCATCCGGCAACCTGTCACCGGCGTCGCGGTAGGCTCTCCAGACTTCTGAGGAAAGAATGAAACCGTCCGGGACGGAAATGATATCGTCCGCGCCAGGGAATAACTCTCGCGCCTTTTGAAAGTCCTCCGCCAACTTAGCACCCTTGGCGCCCAATTTATCGATCTGTGTGGGATCTGCTTTTTCGAAGGAAACGATCAACGGTTTAGACTGCATGGTTTGTCCTTGGGGTTCCTCGTCCTGGCGATCATGTTCGTATGAATCCCGAGCCCTGCCCGAATTCCCGCAGAAAGAATGGGCAAATGACCATCTGCAGTGAATGGGCGACGGTGGAATTATTGAGTATCACACAATCGATAACAGTTCCAGTATGATGGCATGGGGGGCAGGGGAAAAATAAGAACTTGCTTTAGGTCAAAGCAGTTCCATGCGATGCGGCGGCTGCCCACAGGAAGATGCGATGGCATCATGGGGTGAATACTGTTAAATAGAGGATGCCCTGCGCGTCAAAGCCCTGTCAGGTATTGGCATGTCTAATGGTTCGCAGGTGGCGGCGGAGTGGACGGGATAGATGGCGGCATGAGCCGGCAACCACGTGTCAGGAGAAAGACTCATTTATGCAACCCAGGAAGAACGATGTGATCATCATAGGGGGCGGTGTCATCGGCGTTTCAGTGGCCTATTATGCTGCCGATTTAGGGGCGTCTGTGCTGGTTATCGAAAAGAATCACATAGGTGCGGGCAGTTCCTGCGGGAATGCCGGCCTGCTGGTTCCCAGCCATTGTAATCCTTTGCCGACGCCCGGTGTGGTGGCCCGCGGGATTCGCTACCTGTTCAATCCCGAGGGGCCGTTTTACATACACTTCCGAGCGGACCTGGAGCTCGTGCGATGGCTGTGGAGGTTCTATCGATTTTGCAATGCCAAACATTTTTACCATTGTGTCGGAATCTTTAGCAAAATGGGTAGGGAGAGTTTGCAGCTCCACAGACAATTGGCCGATCTGGGGGGACACCGGTATCAGTTCAGACAGGATGGAATGCTCAATTTGTATATTACCGATCAGGCGTTTCAGGAGGCCCGGGAGGACGTTGTTCGGGTAAAGAGCTGTGGCGAGCACTCGGTGATACTCGACGCCGATGAGGCTCGTGAACTGGAGCCGGCTGCGGGGGTGCGCGTGGTTGGCGGGATACTGAATAAAATTGATGGGTGTATCGATCCGCTGGAATTTGTCAAGTGGTTGGCTGAGAAGGCCCGGGAAAAGGGAGTACGATTCCTTGTGGATACCGAAGTGTTTTGGCTCAAGACGGACCGGCGCAGGGTCAGCAAAGTGGTCACAACCCGGGGTGATTTTGAGGCGGGTCAGGTTGTGCTGGCAACGGGAGCATGGCTGCCTTTGTTGGCTGCGGAACTGGAGGCCAAGATCCCCATCGAGGCGGCTAAAGGTTATAGCATGACCTTTGCGAAAACTCCGGGGGCACCGCAAATTCCTCTAATCCTTGAAGAGGCCCGGGTGGCAGTGACGCCTTTTGCCGATGCGCTGCGGTTGGCAGGTACGCTGGAATTGTCCGGGTTGGATTTGGCCATCGGGCGAAGGAGGCTGAAAGCCATCGAGTCGGAGACGTATCGCTATCTGCCCAAACTCGGTGGGCTTGAAATAAGAGAAATCTGGCGTGGATTGAGGCCCTGCACCCCGGACGGTCTGCCGGTTATTGGGCGTTTACGGCCCTGGTCCAATGTGTTTGTTGCCGGTGGTCATGCAACAAAGGGGATGTCACTGGGCCCGGTGACCGGGAAATATCTCAGTCAAATGTTGGCGGGGGAATCCATAGGCATGTTGGAGCGATCCTTGAGCCCCAATCGGTTTTGAAGGAAACTCAAACGGCTTTGATGCCTGCCTCCTTCCTATTTGTTAACAAATGTGATAAACATATTCAGTACTTATATAATCGCTGCAAAACCGTATGGGAACCGCTGAAGTTCCTTGAAATGGGTTCGACGATCAGGGGGTGTAAGACGACGTGGATAGGGATGATCCATCGAAGGTTTCGGAAGACGAAGCTATGTTGAAAGACATCGACGAAATGCTTTTAACGAGTGAAAAGAAAAGGGAAAATCTTATTCCCATCCTGCAAAGAATCCAACAAAGGCATGCTTATCTTTCCCCGGATGCCATGAAGCTGGTGGCCCTGCATCTGGGAATCTCGAGCAGTGAAGTGTACGGCGTTGCCACCTTCTATAATCAGTTTCGATTTCATCCTCCGGGCAAGCATCAGATCAAGGTATGTCTTGGTACGGCCTGTCACGTGGTTGGAGGAGATATTATCCTGGAAAACTTTGAAAGAAAGCTCGGCATTAAAGATGGCGAAACCACTCCCGACAGGGAATTCAGCATTGAAAGGGTTGCCTGTGTAGGCTGTTGTGCGCTTGCTCCCGTGGCCGTAGTGGATGATGTGGTACAGGCGTGTATGGCGCCGAGCAAGGTAGAGGGAATTTTGTTGGGGTTCGACATAGAGCGGGAACGCGACGAAAGGGAGAAACAGGAGAGTGAAGCAAGCCAATAGCGACGTTTTGGAACGTTTCCGCACACTGATCCGGCAAGCGCGCCAAACAGTTCAGGAGAGCAAAGAGCCTGGCAAGCCGCACATCTACATCGGTATGGCTACGTGCGGATTGGCTGCCGGGGCCACTGAGACCAAACAAGCATTCGAGGAAACCCTTGCCGAGCGGGGAATTGAAGCTCGCATTATTCCGGTGGGCTGCATCGGTCATTGCTACGGGGAACCCCTTGTCGTCATCGAAAACCCGGGCTTCCCTGCCATTTGTTATCACAAAGTGACCGCAGGTAAAGCCGGAGCGCTGGTGAGAGCTTTTTTGGAAGAGGGAGACCCACTCTTTGAATACGTTCTGGGTGCTCTGGAGGAAAACGATTTGATTCCCACCGTCATGGATTTTCCGCGTTTCAATCTGGAGCGGCGAGTTGTGATGGCCGACTGTGGTGCTTTGGATCCTGAGAACATCGATCAGTATCTGGCGGGCGGTGGTTATGAATCGTTGCTTAAGGCTCTGGAGATGACGCCCGAGGAGGTGATTCAAGAGATCATTGATTCGGGGCTCAGAGGCAGAGGGGGAGCGGGCTTTCCCACCGGACGCAAATGGCAGGCGGCGCGCAGTGCCGATGGGAGTCGCAAAACGGTCATATGCAATGCCGATGAGGGGGACCCCGGTGCCTATATGGATCGAACGATTCTTGAAAGCAATCCTCATCAATTGCTGGAAGGTTTGGCTGTGTGCGCTTATGCGGTTGAAGCGGAAAATGCCGTCATATACGTTCGAGCCGAGTACCCTCTGGCGGTCAAGATGATTCGTCGCGCCATAGATCAAGCCGGCCAGGCAGGACTGTTGGGCGCGCATATTCTGGGCACCCGGTTCAGCTTAAGCGTGAGTGTCTTCGAGGGGTCGGGAGCATTCGTATGCGGGGAGGAAACGGCGCTCATTCAATCGCTTGAGGGCAAACGGGGAATGCCGCAGCATCGGCCTCCCTATCCGGTCCATAAGGGTCTCTGGCAGCAACCCACGGTGATCAACAACGTAAAGACATTGTCCAGCGTTCCGACGATTGTAAAGAAAGGCGCCGCCTGGTACCGTCAGATAGGCACGCAAAGCAGCCCCGGCACCGCAATATTTTCTGTTGTGGGAAAAGTGGTGCATCCCGGGTTGGTGGAGATTCCCATGGGGACGACTCTCGGCCGGCTTATCTTCGAAATCTGCGGGGGGATTCCCAATAGGAAAAAGTTTAAAGCGGTACAAATCGGTGGTCCTTCGGGAGGATGTCTGCCCGAGAGCTTTATGGACACTCCGGTCGATTTTGATTCGTTAACGCAAGCCGGGGCCATGATGGGGTCCGGCGGAATGGTGGTGATGGATGAAGACAGCTGCCTGGTCAACGTGGCGCGCTTTTTCATCGATTTTACTCAGAACGAATCGTGTGGGAAATGTACCTTTTGCCGCATCGGAACGCGTCACATCCTGAACATTCTGGAACGTATCACCAAGGGAGAGGGGAAGGAAGGGGACCTTGAGACTTTGCGGGAGCTGAGTCAGGACATCAAGACAGCCTCGCTGTGCGGGCTTGGCAAAACCGCGCCCAACCCGATACTCACCTCACTCGAGTATTTCAGGGAGGAATACCAGGCCCATATCCGCGAAAAACGCTGTCCCGCTATGATGTGTCGGGCCTTGACGGCTTTCTACATCGATCTGGACAAGTGTGCGCGGGGCTGTGATGCCTGTGTAGGGTCCTGCCCGGTGGATGCCATATTCACCACCAAAGGTCGCAAGAAAGCCATTGATCAGGAGTTGTGCGTAAAATGTGGAGAGTGTATGGTTGCGTGCCCGACGGAGTATGACGCCGTCGGAAAAGTCTCACCGAGTGAGCTGGCTCCCGTCATTGAACGCCCGCAGGAAAAAGCGTCATGATCAAAGTGAATGTGGATGGCAGAGCAATAGAGGTCGGTGAGGGGCAGAGCCTGCTGGCTGTATGCCTGCAGCAGGGTATCTTTATTCCACATCTGTGCTTTCTGGAGGGGATGCCGGAATCACCCGCTTCGTGCAGGCTTTGCTTCGTGGATATCCAAGGGGAGCCTGCTCCGGTCGCCTCCTGTAAGGTGCCGCCCTGGGATGGCATGGTGGTCAGGACCGACACCGAGCGCGTCAGACGTTTGCAGAAAAGCGCTTTGCGGCTGCTGCTTTCGGTGCATCATGTGGACTGCCGCAACTGCCCGTCGAATAAAAAATGTGTCTTGCAGGATCTGGCTAAATTCCTCGGCGTTCCTCTGAAATCCAAAAAGTTGGAGCACCTGCAACGGGAAATCGGGGTCGAGTTGGACCATCCGCTTTTTCAATTCGTGCCGGAGCGGTGCGTTTTGTGCGAAAAGTGTATTGCTGTTTGCAGGCAGCACAATGACTTCAGTTTGCTGACATTTGCCAAGAGAGGCTTCAACACGGTGGTCACTTGCTTCGAAAAAGATCCGGACAGGCTCCCGTGTTCCGACTGCCGCGCATGTGTAGAAATCTGCCCGGTAAGTGCAATTTTTCTCAAAAACGAGGCGGCCGAAGCGTGCCTTGATCAACCTCCTCCGTTCCCAGATTCACCTTAGGCAAGCCCGACCCGTCAACCGCACACCTAATCCCGCCGGGCTCTCCGGGAAAAAGCCTTGAAGTGGGATTTTCCATAAAACAATTTGACAACTCGTACCGAAGTTCACTAATGTTCCATCTCGCCTGAACCTTGACACGATGGGCAGGCGGGTGATGTTCGCGCAATTCCTCAGCTCAGACTCGAAAAATCAAATGATTTGATGCTCACACCACTACGCTTTTCTGATGATCTCCTGCCTGCAGATAATCGAGGGTGTTACTGCGAACACTCGTTCCCGCACAATGTGTCATTGATAGCAAAATCGCAGCGTTGCAATGTTTTAGGGAGGGGAACCATGGATTGTGTTGTGGTTTCACATCAAGAGCGGATCACTTGGTTGGTTGAACATGGATTGGGTGAGCAAATATGATTAAGAAAATCTTTCCTTTTCTTGATTGGGTCGGCGAAATTAACTTAACTACCTTAAGAGCGGATTTGGTTTCGGGGTTGACGGTTGCGCTCATCCTGATCCCTCAGTCCATGGCGTATGCACAACTTGCGGGGATGCCGGCCTATTACGGCCTTTATGCCTCGCTGCTGCCGCCGATGCTGGCCGCCCTGTTCGGTTCCAGCCGGCAGTTGGCGACGGGCCCGGTAGCGATCGTTTCATTGATGACCAATGCGGCTTTGGCCCCTTTGGCGACAGCGGGAAGCGAAGCCTATATTGCCTATGCGATCCTGTTGGCCCTGATCGTGGGCCTTTTCCAGTTCGCTCTGGGAGTCCTGCGTTTGGGCCTCGTCGTCAATTTCCTGTCCCATCCGGTAGTCAACGGTTTCACCAATGCCGGTGCTATAATCATTGCCACATCGCAGCTCTCCAAGATGTTTGGGGTGAGCGTTGACAGTGCAGCGCACCATTACGAGACGGTCTACAGGGTGATCAAGGCCGCGACGCATTATACCCACTGGCCGACTTTGGGCCTTGGGTTGCTGGCTTTCGGTATCATGTATGGACTCAGACGGTTGAATCCAAAGATTCCCTATGTATTGGTCGCCGTCGCCGTTGCTACGATCATTTCCTGGGCCACCGGCTTTGAAAAAAACCAAAAAGTGCCGCTGCAGGATGTCATGTTTCAGCCGGCTCGTGCTTACATCGAGCAATTCAATTCGGCCGTCAATGAATTTGAAGAGCTGGGCCGGCAGAGGGCGGAGCTGAGTCCTCAAGTGACCCGGGCAGAAGAAAGCTACGGTCACAATTCGAGGGAAGCCCTGGATCTCAAGCACAAGGCTTTGTTGATGTCCATGCGCATGGATGAGCTCAAGGGACAGATTCAGGAATACCGCGCCGCCTTGCGGGAATATCTGTTCACCGGGGTCAAGGGGGGCGACGGCCGGCTCCTGTTGTATCCCGAGGATGAAGTCCCCCGGGGTTATGAGAGTGACGGAAACATCTGGCGCATCAAGGTCAGGAATTCACCCATCGATGCGAGTGCCGTGACCGTGGTCGGTGGAGGTGATGTTGTGGGGGTGGTTCCCCAGGGTCTCCCATCCCTGGCTGTTCCAAAGCTCGACCTGAAGATCATGTTGCATCTCTTGCCGGTGGCCGCCATCATTTCCCTGCTGGGGTTTATGGAAGCCATCTCCATTGCCAAGGCCATGGCGGCAAAGACGGGCCAGCGCCTCGATCCCAACCAGGAATTGATCGGCCAGGGTATTGCCAACATCCTCGGCGCTGTGGGCAAGAGCTACCCGGTATCGGGTTCATTTTCACGCTCCGCCGTCAATATTCAGTCGGGTGCCGTGACCGGTCTATCCAGCCTGTTTACCAGCGTGACGGTCGGCATAGTGCTGCTGTTCTTCACCCCGCTGCTTTACTATCTGCCTCAATCGGTTTTGGCCGCGGTGATCATGATGGCGGTTCTCGGCCTGATCAACGTTTCAGGTTTCATCCACGCCTATAAGGCACAGTGGTATGACGGCCTTTTCTCCATCATCACCTTCATCGCGACTTTGATCACTGCGCCGCATCTGGATCGCGGCATCATGATCGGCGTGGTGCTTTCCCTGGTGATGTTTCTCTATAAGAGCATGCGGCCGAAGGTCACCACCCTGTCCATGTATGCGGATCATTCATACCGGAGCGCGAGGGACTTTGGTTTGAAGGAATGCCGCCACATCGCTTTGATCCGGTTTGATGGATCGCTTTTCTACGCCAACGCCGGGTACCTGGAAGAAAAGATTACCGAGATCACCCTCAGCATGCCCGAGCTCAAGCATATCATCATCGTATCCAACGGTATCAACGATATGGATGCTTCCGGCGAGGAAATGCTCTCGCTCATAGTTGACCGGGTTCGGAGTGCCGGATACGATATTTCATTCAGCGGCATCAAAGAAAATGTGCTCGAGGTGATGAAGCGCACTCACCTGGATGCCAAAATCGGCTACGAAAATATGTTTCCAACGATGCACGAGGCCGTCAGCACGATCCATTCCAGAGCGCACACGCAATGTGATGAAAGGTCGTGCCCGCTATTGTCGGTTTGTTTTCTGGAGCAATCTCAATAAAGGAAAGAAATCATGTCCGTGATCTCTCTTTTCAGCGGTTCCTACTGCCACGGAGAAGAAGTCGCCCAAAAGATCGTTGATCTGCTGGGATACAAGCTGGTTGATGACAGTGCTTTGGTTGCTCAAGCAAGCGAGCGGTCCCAAGCGGACCAAAGCAAGCTGATGAAAGCCATCAGCGGCAAGACATCCATTTTTAATAAATTCACCCATGAGCGAGAGCGTTCTCTGGCCATTCTCAAGGCGACGCTGGCCGATCTGCTCAAAGGGGACAACTTCCTCATCTTTAGTTTTTGCGCTCACATGATCCCGCGTGACATTTCTCATATGCTGAAAGTCTGTGCCATCGCGGATATCAAGTATCGAACGAGTCTCGCCCACAAGCGCGAAGGTCTGTCCGAAAAGGACGCCTTAAAAAAGATTCACAAGGAGGATGAGGGACGAGTCCTGCTGACCGAATACGCATTCAATAAGGCAGATCCATGGGATCCGTCCCTCTACGATATCGTTATCCCCATGGATAAGACCAGCCCGGATGCTGCCGCAACCTTGATTCTTGACAATCTTCAAAAGGACGTTTTGAAGGTGACGGACGTATCTCGCCAAGCCGTCGAGAATTTTTCACTGGCTTCGCAGGTTGATTTGAAACTGGCGGAAGAAGGGCATGACGTGGCTGTAACGGCCAGTGACGGAAACGTAACGGTCACCATCAACAAGAACGTATTGAGGCTTTCGGCACTGGAGGACGAACTGAAGAGGATTGCCGGCTCGGTGGCCGGTGTGAAAAGCGTCGCGACCAAAGTGGGGCCGGGTTACTATAAGAGTGACATTTATCGGAAGCATGACTTCGATTTGCCTGTACCCTCCAAGGTGCTTTTGGTGGACGATGAAAGGGAATTTGTTCAGACGCTGTCGGAGCGTCTGCAAATGAGGGATATGCCTTCGGCGGTAGTGTATGGGGGTGCAGAAGCGCTGTCGGTGGTCGACGAAGATGAGCCGGAAGTCATGGTTCTGGACCTCAAAATGCCCGGAATCGATGGCCTCGAGGTGCTGCGCAAGGTCAAGCAGGAGCACCCCAGTGTCGAGGTGATTGTTCTTACCGGGCACGGTTCCAAGGAAGTTGAAAAGCTCTGCATGGAGCTGGGGGCCTGTGCTTACCTGGAAAAGCCGGTAGACATCGACAAACTGACCGACACCATGAAGGAAGCCTACCGTCGCCTGCATCAGAGGAAGCATGAGCAAGGGTCGAACTAACTGATAAATGGATTGTGGCGCTTTTCCTGGCCGATGGTGGAGCGCGGAGAGTGACCATAATTATGCCCCGGAAGCACGACCGTATCTTCGGGTAAAGCCAACAGTTTGGTTCGAATGGAGTGAATCAGGGTTTGGGTGGACCCTCCCGGCAAATCCGTTCGTCCGACACCTCCCACAAACAGGGTGTCACCCGTGACGACATAGCCCGGAGTGTACAGGCAAATGCCTCCGGGGGTGTGCCCCGGGGTGTGGATGACATCCACATGTTCATTGCCGAACACGATGCGATCGCCCTCTGCAACCAGTTGATCCGGCGGCGGTGACGCCTCGCACTGGAAGATCTGCAAAATAAAATCTGCCGGATTAGCCAGCCGTTCGGCATCATCTCGATGGACGACAATCTCCGCCCCGGTCAACTCCTTGAGCTTGCGGTTGCCGCCGGCGTGATCCGCGTGGCTGTGGGTGTTGATGATGTATTTGATGTGCTTGATTCCCTTCGATTCGGCTGTCTTGAGAATATGCTCCACCTCGGCTGCAGGATCAATGACGACTCCCCGGCCGGTCTCCCGGCAGCCAAGGATATAAGCAAACACCGCGAAATTACCAACTTCCAGTTGCTCAATCAGCATCTCTATCTCCGTGTTTCGACATTATCCGGTTTTTAAACTCCATTGTCCCGCTGGCTCACTATAGAAGCCCTGACCCCCTCTGTCCATAACTACTGACAAGAGACAATCTGACAATTCCAAAATCCCTTTCCCGGCGCCCCGCCGCCCACCCCGGGGGCATAAATTTCTCGGGGTCTCGCTTCCTGCCGCACGGGCGGTATCCTGCCGGCATGTCGCAGCCGGCATTTCGTATGCCTGTCCTTCATGGGGCGTCGGCCATTCAGGTCATGTGGGCAAAAATCGTAACCAGATGTGAAAGGATGGTACGCCGCAGGCAGGGGCTCGTCCCCCACCGGACTCCCGGAGCCTTGTCCACTGAACTCCCGGCCGCTTGGCATGTTTATTGATTGTGCCACGGTGCCTGGATCTTTTTGGTTTCCCGGCAGCAGCGGGCCACGTTTCATAAACCTTTTCCATGGAAGGAAGGCTCGCTGGCAAAACGGGACTGTGACCTTTTGATTTTATAACTCTCATGAGGGCGAAATGGCGATACCGGTATTCAAAGAAAACATGTCATCAGACAGCAACGATTTGTGGCCAAATGTGCATACGGACCGCGCTTCCAGCGCTGCTGAAATAGACGATGAAGCGGAGCGGAGCCTGCAATGGTCTTTTGGCTGCAAAGGTATCCACGGTGGTAAGCGCTGCATGCCAGGCGGCGTTCGTGCAAAGGAATTGCGCCGGGATGAACCTGTGAGAACTTCAATTGATCCGGCGTCTCTGTTGCGCGCCGCTGCTTCGGAGCCGTGGTCACGCAGCGGGGTAGCGCAGTTCTTCCTGCATCCGCCCAAATCTGTTGCGGTTGTCGCAGGAGTGCGCCCCAGGGTACACGGCAAGTTCATATTTGTTGGAGAAGAGAAGCTTTATATCCGCGGAGTCACCTACGGACCCTTTCATCCTGATGAAAATGGCTGCGAATACCATGACGAGGCGACTGTAGAAAGAGACTTCAGGCAAATGGCGGAGAACAACATAAACGCAGTGCGCATTTATACCGTGCCGCCACGCTGGTTACTGGATGTTGCTCAACGTTGCGGGCTGCGTGTCATGATTGGTCTTCCCTGGGAAGAACACATCACCTTTCTTGATGATAGAAAAGTGGCGCGGGACATTGAAAATCGAGTTCGTGCCGGAGTTCGGCAGTGTGCAGGTCATCCTGCGGTTCTCTGCTATACCATCGGCAACGAAATTCCCGCCTCGATAGTGCGCTGGTACGGTAACCGGCGAATCGAAGCGTATCTCGAGCGGCTTTATCACGCGGCCAAGGCTGAAGATCCGGAAGCCCTTGTGACCTATGTGAACTTCCCCACCACGGAATACCTGCAGTTGCCCTTTGTGGATTTCCTCTCCTTTAATGTGTACTTGGAAACACAGGAAAAACTGGACGGCTACCTGGCCCGTCTACAGAACCTGGCGGGCGATCGTCCCCTGGTGATGGCCGAGGTCGGTCTGGACAGCATGCGCAATGGCGAACAGGCGCAGGCTTCGATGCTCGATTGGCAGATTCGTTCTACCTTTGCTGCGGGGTGTGCGGGCGTGTTCGTATTTTCCTGGACCGATGAATGGTATCGAGGGGGATTTGATATTGACGACTGGGGGTTCGGCATTACCGATCGCAACCGGCGTCCCAAGGAATCCATCGCCGCCGTACGAAAGGCTTTCTGTGACGTGCCCTTCCCGCCTGACTTGAGTTGGCCGAGCATTTCGGTGGTAGTGTGCACCTACAACGGCAAGCGCACCATCCGGGACTGCCTCGAGGGACTTAGAAGACTGGAATATCCTAATTTTGAAGTGATTGTGGTGAACGATGGTTCAACGGACGGCACAGGAGCCGTTGCCGAGGAATATGGATTCAAGGTCATCACCACCGAAAACCGTGGGTTGAGCAGCGCGCGGAATACCGGCATGCGCGAGGCTGGCGGGGAAATAGTGGCCTATATAGACGACGATGCTCGTCCAGATCCCCACTGGCTGACTTATCTTGCCGCATCGTTTTTACGATCCGACCACGTGGGCATCGGTGGACCGAACCTCCCCCCCCCTGGTGACGGACCAATAGCGGAATGTGTCGCCAACTCGCCGGGAGGACCCATTCACGTTCTCCTCACGGACCAGGAAGCCGAGCACATACCGGGATGCAATATGGCTTTCCGCAAGGCCGCACTGGAGGCGATTGACGGGTTTGATGTCCGCTTTCGCATAGCGGGGGATGATGTTGATCTGTGCTGGCGGCTCCAACAGCGCGGCTGGACGCTGGGATTCAATCCGGCGGCCGTGGTCTGGCATCATCGCCGCAATTCGATCAAGGCCTATTGGAAGCAGCAGCTCAATTACGGCAAGGCCGAGGCGGATCTGGAAAAAAAATGGCCGGAAAAATACAATGCCGCGGGCCATATTCCCTGGGCCGGCCGACTCTATTTCAAGGGATTCGAGCAGCTGCTCGGTTGCTTCCGCGGTCGAATTTATCAAGGGACGTGGGGCAGTGCCCTGTTCCAGTCTATTTATCAGCCGGCCCCGAGTCTCTTGTGGTCTTTGCCCATGATGCCCGAATGGTATGTGATCATTGCGGCACTCATGGGCATTTCCCTGCTGGGGCTGGAATGGCCTCCCTTGTTGACGGCGTTGCCGCTGTGTGCAGTGGCCCTGTTCATCCCGATGTTAAATGCCGCCATTAATGCCGCCCGCATCAACTTCGGTGCTGAGGGGCGGGCACCAAAAGATATCCTGAAGCTGCGGGCATTGACTGCCGGTATGCATCTCATACAGCCTCTGGCACGCCTGCTCGGCCGCCTTCGTCTGGGCCTCACCCCATGGCGCAGATGCGCGGCTGTGGGCATTTCACACCCGCTGCCGTGGCCGCGGACATTCACTCTCTGGAGCGAACATTGGGATTCGCCTCTCAGCTGGTTGGAATCTTTGGAGGCGAGCTTGAAGAGTCTGCGGACGGTTGTGTTGCGCGGCGGCGATTTTGACCGATGGGACTTGGAATTGCGTGGGGGGTTGCTCGGCTGCGTGAGAATCTTGATGGCGGTGGAAGAACACGGCGGCGGCAAGCAGTTGGTCCGTTTCAGAGCATGGCCCAGGTGTCCGCGAGGTGGGGTAATTATCACTTTAGTGTTTGCCGTTCTTGCAGCACTTGCGGCTATCAGTCATGCCTGGGTCGCGTGCGGAATGCTCAATTTTATCGCCCTGGTTCTTATGACCCTCGTTTTTAGAGAGTGTTCATCGGCCATGGCCGCAGTCAGCACGGTTCTCAAGTCTGTTGAGAATAAGTGAAGCCTGGTGATATCCGGCCGACCTCTTTGTCATGCCGACAACAGTCGACATCCGGTGGGGAGCAGCAAGGTTGGGTTGAATGCAATGCCGACAATGCTCATCCTAAAACGGCATGAAGCAGTACAAGGATGGGTGGAGCGGAGCGAAACCCATCAGTGGGTGTGGACATAAAAATGAATATTTCTTTTCTTGACAAGTATGAATCAGAGGCGGGTGATTGGTCTGGTTGCGGAGGGGCTGTCCCCTGTGAGGCGCAGCTTTTCATCCTCGTGCCAAAGTTCCAGCGCCTCCCCTTTCTGCAGTGTGTATGTCGCCGATTCCCGTTTGATGTCCACCTGCAAGACACAACTGCCTATTGTCAGAGGAAACCGGAGCCTGGTTAAGACTTTCGGCAGACGTGGATTAAAGCTCCATCTACCCCCGTGGTCCCGCATGCCCGCAAAGCCGTAGACAAATACCATCCATGATCCGCCCATGGATGCCATATGACAACCGTCTTTAACGTTGCCGCCGACATCGGCAAAATCCATTAAAACGGCGTAGGCTGCGTAATCGGCTGCGATATCCTCATACCCAAGCTCTGCCGCCAGCACGCTCTGGATGCAAACCGAAAGAGAAGAATCCCCGGTCGTTAGGGGATCATAAAAATCAAAATTACGCTTTTTCTGTTCCCGGGTGAATTCCTGCCCGAGCAAAAGCATTGCCAGAACAATATCCGCCTGCTTAATGACCTGGTGACGGTAAATGACAAGGGGATGATAGTATAGAAGCAGGGGGTACGTGTCCCCGGGAGTATTTTCAAAGTCCCAGGGCTGTTTATCGAGAAAATCGTCATCCTGCGGATGGATCTGCAATTTTTCATCATAAGGGATGTACATCAAGTCGGCGGCCTTCTTCCAATCGTCCACCTCAGCCAGTTTGAGGTTGGTCTTGAACACCAGCTCGGCGTATTCTTCCGTTTTTTCCCGCCGTAAAAAATCCACCGTCGCCGCAGCCTCCCGCAAATTTTTGCGCGCCATCAAATTGGTGAAGGTATTATTGTTGACGACCGTATTGTATTCGTCCGGTCCCGTTACGCCATGGATAAAAATTTGCCGCCGCGCCTGGTCGAATAAAACCCCAGGTCACACCACAGGCGGGCAGTTTCAACCAGCATTTCCGCTCCCTCACGGTAGAGGAATTCTCGATCGCCGGTGACATTGACATACTTTATCAAAGCGTACGCCACATCTGCGTTTATATGGTATTGGGCAGTGCCTGCGGCGTAATAGGAAGATGCTTCCTCGCCGTTTATGGTGCGCCAGGGAAACAGAGCCCCCCGCTGATTAACCTGAAGTGCACGCTGCCTGGCCTTATCCAGCATGCTGTGGCGAAATTTAAGCAGGTTTTTGGCAAGTCGCGGTCGCGTGTAAGTGAGGAAAGGCAGTATATAAATCTCTGTATCCCAGAAATAATGGCCTTCATAGGCCTGTCCGGTGAGGCCCTTGGCCGGAATACCCACACCTTCCGCGCGCGCGGCTGTTTGCAGGATGTGAAACAGATTCAACCGTATGATCTGTTGAACATCCTCGGTTTTAGTGATGGGATGTTCCGGGTCGACATTCACTCGAACATCGCTGTGCTGCCAAAAATCATCCAGATACTTGCGCTGACAATTGACCAGTTCTTCAAAGCTGCTGTTCAAAGCACGATCAAGGGTCCATTCCGCGCGTTTGCAAAGTTCCTCGGGCGCAGCGCTCCTCGAGGTGTGATAGGTGACGTATTTGATGATCTTAATGGGCACTCCAGGTTGAGCCGTGCAGGAGAAAATAACTTTGCACGCATCTTGAGCGCACTCGGTCTTGTGGGAATAGGAGCAATCGGTTTCGACCAGATGAGTCATGCCGCATGCCAGCGACATGTTGCTGTTCTCAGTAACAAAACCTTGTATGGTGCGCAGGCCGTCGGCGTAATTGATTTTTTCTACAAGCACGCGCTCCTTGCGGTTTCTGGCCCGACGCGGGTCGCCATTGGTTCCCGTGAGGTTTGCCTTCTGATTGACCATTTCGGACGAGACCACTATCGGGGCGTCAGCATTGACAATCCTCACTTCGTAAAACATGGCGGCCAAATGACGGTGCTCGAAGGAAACCAGGCGGCGCGAACGAATGGCGACCCTCTTGCCCGATGGCATTTCCCAGAGTATTTCACGGTCCAGAGTACCGCCCTGCATGTCGAGTACACGCTCGAAGTGGATCAAATTGGCAGTTGGCAGGAAAAATGGCTCATCATCGATGTAAAGCCGGATCAATTTACTGTTTGGCACATTGACAATAGTCTGACCCGTCTGGGCGAACCCATAGGCTTCCTCTCCGTAAACGATCGGCCAGGATTCATAAAAGCCGTTGACAAAGGTCCCCTCCTGATCCACCGGAACACCCTCCTCGAATGTGCCACGCATCCCGAGATACCCGTTGCCGATAGCAAAAATACTCTCCATCTGCGCCATGAACTGGGGAGCAAATCTTCTTTCGATCAATTTCCACTCGTGGTCAGGATAAATGTAGGGGGGAGGAATCGTTCTTTGACGATGGAGCATGATGGGGTCACACCTCCGAGGCTTCGAGGGCTCAGAAGAGCCCCTCCTGGATCTCGTTGAAAAGCCCAAGGCAAATCCCGAGGGTTGCCTGGCGGTGCTTTCGAGCTGGTTGATGGTGGGGGTCCCTAGACCCTGCAAATCTCACTGCAGCAATTCTCCCAGCCCTTTCAGCACAATATCGGCGCCGTGCTCTCTCAACTTCTCCGGATCTGCCTGGTGATCGACGCCTATGACAAGCCCGAAGCCACCAGCTCGGCCTGCTTTTACACCGGCGACTGCATCTTCCACAACTACGGCTCTACGCGGTTCAACGCCGAGCATCGCCGCAGCCTTTAAAAATGTATCAGGTGCAGGTTTGCCGGGCAGCTTGAGCCGATCTGCCACATTCCCATCCACTCTGATGTCAAACAACTCTTCAATCTGTGCTGTTTGCAGCACCTTCTTGCAGTTCTTGCTGGCTGAAACCACGCCGATTTTAAATCGGTGGCTGCGAAGATGCTTGATTACCGCAATGGAATCCTCATAGATCACAACTCCACCGGACTCCACGGATGCTTTAAAGAGCGCATCTTTCATGTTGCCCAGTCCGGTCACCGTGTCGTACCCGGGAGGATCCTCAGGATGGCCGTAAGGCAGCCGGATACCGCGCGAGGTCAAAAAGCTCTCAACTCCATCGTAGCGCAGTTTACCGTCCACATGTTTCTTATAGTCGGCGGCAATATCAAAGGGTCTGAAGGTACTCTGACCGGACTGCCGTCGATGATTTAAGAACTTGTCGAACATTTCCTTCCAGCACGTGGCATGAATGGATGCGGTGTCGGTTATCACCCCGTCCAGGTCGAACAAGACGGCATCAAAGCGGGAGCGGGCTATGACCTCGTCCAGCCTGGCGTGTTTCATGGCAGACCTCCATGTCCAAAGGATGGCATTCTTCGTGCGCAACTGAGGATCTCAACGGGCTTGCACGCTGCGCTGAAATTCCGCACTTTGTGCCAGTTCTCTTACAGCCTCTTGATAACCATGCGCCAGTTGATTCAGGAAATCTTGATCGATCGGTCCCTGCCAGGTAGTGATCTCACTAAAGCGTTTGGGAATTTTTATTTGGGTAGGATCATGGCCGCTTGCAAACTTTAAACGCCAGCGCTCCGCCTGAACCCGTTTGGTTTGCGCAGGGAGACTCACCGCCGCCTGCTCCCGCCCGACGACGCTCAAGCATTCCTGCAGCCGTTCCTGCGTATAGACGTTGCGAGCGAACAGGCACGACACCATACAGGTGAGCTGTACGCGCCTGCGCTCTTCCTCCAGAAAAAACTCGACGGCAGCCCATAGGTCCTTGTTTGGGGATTTCTGATCAAAACTATAGCCGGCGCTGTCCAAATGCGAATGGCGCAGACCATAGGCCTGGGATACAAAGAAAGCTTCTCCTGTGGCATAGCCGGCCATTTCTTGCCCAAGCACGCAGGCGAATTCTTCACCGCCGTAAGCCTTTGCCGCCGTCAGTGTGCCCTGGCCGAGGAGATAGTAGAATTCATTGGTCCGATTCCCCAGATGACGGACGGCCTGCCGGTAGCCTTCGGCATTCCCGAACCGCAGCGGAACAAGGGTTTCCTTCTCCGCAATCACGCCTCCTGCCAGTGCCTCTGTAGCCCAGGCCAGACCAACTCCGGCGCTGATCACGTCAATGCCCTGCCGTTCCATTTCCTCCAGCAGCATCAGGACATTGCCGGCCCGAGTGACCCCAAGCATGGAGCCGGCAGCGAAGATCGGCTCATGGTCGTAGGAAACCTGCCGATAGAGATATTCGTGATCGTCGGCAAAATTCTCACGCAATAGCCCCACATGAATGCACCCAACCGGGCAACCGGCGCAGGCCGTTTTGCGCAGGAGCAGTTCTTGGGCGAACTTCTCGCCAGATATTTCCGCCGCTGCGTCGTCCCGGGTTGCCTGCATGTTCCTCCAGGGCACCGCGTGCATTTCGTTCAGGGGAATCATGTTTTCCGCCGTGCCCAGATCGTGATATTTGCGCATCACATCAGATTGCGTCATTTCCTGATAAATGGTCTTGTAAAGCTTCTGATAATCTTTTCCCCGGGGAAGCTCTAAATTGGTGTCGCCGATGACAATTATGCCCTTTAAATTCTTGGCTCCCATGATGGCACCGCCGCCAAGACGGCCGAAGTGGCGATAGGTATCCACATTGATGCCGGCAAATGCAACCTGTTTCTCTCCGGCTGGGCCGATCCTCAGGATACTGCGGTGTCCCGAATGGCTTCTATGGATTCTTCTCAACCACTTGCCTGTTGCCAGAACGTCCTGTCCCCACAGATAATGAACATCCACAATTTCGAGAGTCCTGCCGCCGATGATCAGACAGGCGGGTGTCTTGGCGATACCACGGATTACCACTCCATCGTATCCGGCAAAGCGCATTGCCATGGCCAGCCTGCCGCCGGCGTGGCTTTCTGCAAATTGTTCGTGGTAAGGAGACTTGAAAGTCAACACCACCTTGCTCATCAATGGGAAATAAGCGGTCAGCGGACCAATGGCAAAGATCAGGGGCTGATCGGGGTGGTTGGCCGGCAGATCCGGTTGGCTGTATGCGGCATAAAGGGCAGCTCCCAGTCCGCTTCCTCCAAGCATTTCCTTGGCATTGCCAAAGTCAATGAGGTCCCCCTTTTGCCTATCCAGATCAACCATCAAAACTTTAAAGGTCTCACTATTCATCGGTATCTTTCCCATTGGTGGTGTCCACCATTTCCAGACACGCGTGAGGACAAAACGATACGCATCGTCCGCAGTGAATGCAAACCACCGGATAGCCGGTCTCAAGATCCATGTATACGGCGTCAACCGGGCAGGCTTCGGCGCATGCCCCGCAGCGAATGCAGGTTTCTCGTTTGACTTTGACTCCGCCTCCACGTCTCTGCCCAAAGGCATCAGTTGGACAGGCTGCCACACAAGGAGCGGGATCGCAGGCCAGACACACCTGAGCCTCGAACCCCGTGCTCAATCCACCTGCAGATCGGATGCGGATTCCCGCCCGATGCCAGGAAAGGCTATTGTGCACCAGGCGGGCGCAAGCCAACGAACATGAATAACATCCTATGCACCGCTCCATGCGGGTTGGTCTTAAGGCTTTCATGGGTCTTCCATGGTGCAGGGTTCTAGGGCAATGAAAATGATTCTACACAAGCACACATAAAGAAACAGGGGCTTTCTGTCAATCCTTGTGCCAGCCCCCCCAAGGGGGCTGGAAAATCAGGTTATCCGGACCGTTCCCCAGTTTAACCCGCATGCGGGAAAGTGATTCCCTGTGCTTTCCTATTGCAAAATCGGCATTATTATAATCACTCAATGGCAACTGCTGCGCAACGGGATTCGGTTCGATCGAATGATCCAGCCGGGTGTCGGGCTGACAGCCATGGGGGGTGATTGCCATGGTTGCCTCGGAGGGGAATCATTGTGCTGACAGCGATGGTTTTTGTATAATGCGGCAAGCGTCGTTTAGCATCCAGGCTGCACGGGCCGGGTGGCCGTCGGCTTTGCTTGACCTTGACTTGATTTGAGGGGCTTTGCGCTGATGAAACTTCCAACTGCATTGAATGCAGAATACATCGACTCGCAGTATCGAATTTGGAAATCTAATCCCGAAGCCGTTTCCCGGGAATGGGGGATTTTTTTTGCAGGGTTTCAACTGGCGGGTTTGCCTGAACCCGGCATGGAAGTTTGCGAAAAGGCCCAGGTGTTGCGCCAGTCACGGGTTGATGAGCTGATCTATCGTTATCGCGATCTTGGCCACTTGTTGTCCTGTTTGGATCCGCTGGTCGCCTGCCCGACGGATCACCCTTTGTTGCAGCTCGATGCCTTCGGCCTGGCGGATGAGGATCTGGATCGAGCTTTCTACGCGGAACAAATCCCCGGCTGGGAACAGGCAACTCTCGGGGATATACTCAGGTTGCTCAAACAGACGTATTGCCGCTCTGTTGGAGTGGAGTACATGCACCTGCAGGACCCTGAGGAGCGGCGCTGGCTGCAGGAGCGGATGGAACCGGTGAGGAATCGCCCCGAATTGGACGGCGAAGCCCGGCTCCGTATCATTAAAGGGCTTTGCCGAGCGAACCTGTTCGAGCAATTCCTCAATGCCAAGTACATGGGGCAGAAGCGATTTTCTCTGGAAGGTGCTGAAACGGTTGTGGTCCTGCTCGATGCCCTGGTTCGGCATGCAGTCGGCCGGGGCTGCCGGGAGTTCATCATGGGGATGGCGCATAGAGGGCGTCTGAATGTTCAGGCGAACATCCTGCGGAAACCTTATGAACATATCTTCTGCGAATTTGAAGACAACTACGATTTTGAGTCCCTGGTTGGAAGCGGTGATGTGAAGTATCACAAGGGACTGTTAACCGACGTCAAATTGGCTGATGAACAGTCATTGCGCATGTTGCTGGTGAGCAATCCAAGCCACCTCGAGTCGGTCAATCCAGTCGTTGAAGGCATCGCTCATGCCCGCCAGGTGCAATTGCAGGATAAGCATCACAATCTGGTATTACCGCTCTTGATCCATGGGGATGCCAGTTTTTCCGGTGAGGGGGTGGTATATGAGACTCTCAATCTTTCTCAGTTGGAGGGCTACCGTACCGGGGGAACGATTCACGTCATCATCAACAATCAAATCGGATTCACAACCCTTCCCGAAGAAGCACGCTCCACCCGCTACTCGACCGACGTTGCCAAAATGTTGATGGTTCCCATATTTCACGTGCATGGGGAGGATCCGGAGGCAGCCGTGCACGTGATAAGGCTCGCTTACGATTATCGACGTCACTTCAAGAAGGATGTGGTCATCGATGTTGTGTGTTACCGCAGGTACGGGCACAATGAGGGAGATGAACCCTACTTCACCCAACCGCAAATGTACGAGCGGATAAAAGATCGACCAACGCCCGATCAGCTTTACGCCGACAGGCTGGTGGACAGCGGCCTGATCACCCGGGAGCAATTGGACGGAATCAAGCAGCGCATCAACGAAAAGCTGCAGCGGGCTTATGATGCAGCTCACGATAAAACCTGCCAAATGCCCCGGGTGCGCTACTATGAAAACTGGAAGGAATTCGACGTGGAGCCCGACGATGCGCCGGTCGAGACGGGCGTTGACGCCCAGAGGCTGACGTCTCTGATGCACAAATTGAGCGAATATCCGGAAGGGTTTTCCATCTTTAAGAAACTCGATCGCATCTTACAAAGACGAGTGGAAGTCGTTGCAAAAGGTAAAGCAATCGATTGGGCCACGGCCGAGGTCCTGGCGTTTGCTTCCCTGCTGAAGGAAGGCGTGCAAGTCCGGCTGAGTGGCCAGGATTGCCAACGGGGTACGTTCAGCCAGCGGCACAGTGTTCTGGTGGATGTCAAGACAGGGGAGCGGTACATTCCGCTGAACGCATTGGGCGACGAGCAGGGCTCATTTTTTGTTTATGACAGCATGCTTTCAGAAAATGCGGTGTTGGGCTTTGAATACGGGTATTCTCTGGTCAGCCCTCATGCGTTGGTGATGTGGGAGGCGCAGTTCGGTGATTTTGCCAACAATGCTCAGGCCATCATCGATCAATATGTAGTCAGCGCTGAAGTCAAATGGGGACGGCGCAGCGGTTTGGTCATGCTGCTGCCGCATGGTTTTGAGGGCCAGGGGCCGGAGCACTCCAGTGCAAGGCTGGAGCGGTTTCTGCAGCTGTGCGCCGAGGACAATATTCAGGTGTGCCATCCCTCCTCTCCCGCCCAATATTTTCATTTGCTGCGCCGGCAGGTGAAGCGCCGCTTCCGGAAGCCGCTGATCGTCATGACGCCCAAGAGCCTGTTGCGACGTCCATTGGCGGTTTCAACCCTGCAGGACATGGCGCAGGGCCATTTCCGCGAAGTGCTCGATGACCCCCTGGCAATAACGGATCCGCAAAAGGTGCTGATGTGCAGCGGGAAAATCTATTACGATCTGTTCGAGCGAAGAGAAGAGCTGCAGGAGCATCGCACTGCCATTGTCAGAATTGAGCAGTTCTATCCCTTTCCGTCACATCAATTGAAACAGCTGATTGAAAAATATGCCGGCGCCAATCACTGGTTTTGGGTGCAGGAGGAACCGGAAAACATGGGTGGCTGGAGATTCGTACAGCCCTATTTGCAAAGCATGATCGACACACGGGTGGGCTACACAGGAAGGCGCGCTGCCGCCAGTCCTGCCACCGGCCATTTTTCCGTGCATAAAGTGGAGCAGGAAAAAATTTTGCAGGAAGCAGTTGGAGGCGGTAGCAAGCCAGTTTAGCCAAACTTCAGTGCAGGAGCTTCCATGAAGATAGAAGTCAAGATCCCGGAAGTGGGTGAATCGGTCCAGGAAGCTCTCCTGGCCGAATGGTTCAAGCGAGACGGTGACAGGGTTGCGAAGGATGAGGTGCTGTTTGTTATTGAAACCGATAAGGTGACGCTTGAAATAGCCGCTGAAGCGGACGGCATTTTGCATATCGAAATCGGAGCAGGCGAGACGGTTTCCGTCGGAACGACCGTTGCGACCATAGAAACCGAGGCCGCCGGGCGGGAGGGGGAAAGGACGAAAGCCGCTGAGGAGCTTCGCCCAGAGACACCGCCTGGAGCAGTGGACGCTCGTCAAGAACCTCAAAGGCCGGAGGAAAAAACGGTTCCTGCAGAATCGGGGGAGACCAGGTCCCCTGCTCAACCTCAAGAGCCAGCCGTCGGAGAGGACCAGGGCGAACCGCCTCTGTCGCCCGCCGTTCGGCGGCTGGTGTCGGAAAATCAAATTGATGTGGCCGCGCTTTCGGGGTCGGGCCCGGGAGGAAGAATAACCAAAGGGGACGTCCTGCTGCATTTGGAGGGAGCGGCTGCGAGGCAACCTTCAACCGCGGCGGACGATACAGAAGCAGCAAAAGACAAACAGGCTGCTGCGGAAGACGAGGAGGAAAGTGCCGCGAGGTCGGCTACGACCGGGACACGACGTCAATTAGAACAGAGCCAACAGACTACCCGGAAAGCGATGACTCCCATCCGGCAGAAAATTGCTCAGCGTTTGCTCGAAGCCAGACAAAACACGGCCATGTTGACCACTTTCAATGAAATTGACATGAGCCGAGTGCAAGAGACAAGGGGCCGGTTCAAACAAAAATTCCAGGAAAAATACGGAATATCCCTGGGCATCATGTCTTTTTTCATAAAGGCCGCCGTTGCCGCCTTGAAAGAATTTCCCGAGGTCAACGCGGTGATTGAAGGTAAAGATATCGTCTATCACCATTACTACCACATCGGAGTTGCGGTAGGGGGAGAACGGGGACTGGTGGTGCCGGTCATCCGTCATGCCGACGGTTTGACCTTTGCTGAAATCGAACGGGCGATCAGCGACTATGTGCATAAGATCAAGGAAAATCGGCTGGAAATCTCGGATTTGGAGGGAGGGACCTTCACCATCAGCAATGGCGGCGTCTACGGGTCGCTTCTGAGCACGCCGATCCTCAATACCCCGCAAAGCGGCATCCTCGGCATGCACAAAATTGAAGAACGGCCGGTGGTCGTTGACGGGGAGATCACTATTCGCCCCATGATGTATGTGGCCCTGAGCTACGACCATCGCATCGTTGACGGCAGAGAGGCGGTATCGTTTCTCAAGCGTATCAAAAAATGTGTGGAGCAACCCGAACGAATTATGCTGGAGATATGATATGGCCGGGCGCGAGAGTTATGATCTGGTTGTCATAGGGGCTGGCCCCGGCGGGTATGTGGCCTGTTTGCGCGCCGCCCAGCTGGGATTGAAGGTTGCCTGTGTGGAAAAGAATAAGCGCCTGGGGGGGGTCTGCCTCAACGTCGGCTGTATTCCAAGCAAAGCATTGCTGGACTCCAGCGAGTATTTCTATTTGGCGAAGAATCGCCTGGCCGAGCACGGCATACGGGCAGGCCGGCTGGAGCTCGATCTGGGGGCAACGATGGCCCGAAAAGACCAGGTGGTCGAGGATTTGACCCATAGCGTGCGAAAACTTTTGGAGGGTCGCAAGGTCAAGATTTTTCACGGCTCTGGCCGTTTGCTTGACGAGCATACTGTGGAGGTTCGTGCCGACGCGGAAGGGTCGGCCGATGCCAAAGGTTTGCTACTGACTGCGGATCATGTTCTTTTGGCTACCGGCAGTGAGCCGATAGAGATTCCGACTGCTCCATTCGATGGAAAGCGCATCGTCAGTTCCACAGAGGCCCTTTCCTTTGACGCGGTGCCGGAGCATCTGGCAATAGTCGGCGGAGGCTATATCGGTTTGGAGCTTGGGTCACTGTGGAGTCGTTTGGGCGCTGCGGTTACCGTGATCGAAATGATGCCTAAAATTGCCACCGTTTTGGATGGTCAGATCAGCCGGTCGCTGCAGCGCGTCCTGGCAGGACAGGGGCTCTCCTTCAAACTAAAGACCAAGGTCCTCGGGGCCGAAGTAAGAGAGGGGCGTGTGGTGCTGACGTTGGAATCGGATGAACAGAACGATGAGATGACCTGCGACCGCTTGCTTGTTGCAACCGGGCGCCGGCCCCTGACGCGTGGCCTGAACCTCGATCAGGTTGGGGTGAAAATTGAGGTCAAAACCGGGCAGGTGCTGGTGGACCACACCTATCGGACCAATATCGGCAGCATTTATGCCATCGGCGATCTGACAGCGGGACCCATGCTGGCGCACAAGGCATCGGCAGAGGCAGTTGCCGCCGTCGAGGGGATAGCGGGGTTGGCAGGAGCAGTCAATTACGACGTCATTCCCTCGGTGATCTATACTTCTCCCGAAGTGGCCGGCGTCGGGTTGACTGAAGAACAGGTCAAGGAACGGGGCATTGACTACTGTGTGGGCTCCCGCCCGTTCTCCGGGGTGGGGCGCGCCCGCTGTATGGGGGAAACGGAAGGCCTGGTCAAGGTCATAGCCCACAGCAGAACCGATCGTGTTCTCGGCATCCATATCATCGGCGCGCGGGCATCGGAGATCATCGCCGAATGCGCGCTGGCCCTGGAATTCGGTGCCAGTTCCGAGGATATTGCGCGAACCGTTCATGCTCATCCAACTTTTGCCGAAGCGCTGCGCGAAGCCGCCTTATCCGTTCAGGAATGTCCCCGTTACGCCTCCTGAGCCAACATTCTCAGGATTTGTATGATCCCTGCCATCGGGACATTATGGAAGCCGCTGACAATGGATTGCTGGAGGCGTTCCTGCTCCGCACCGGGTGAGCCGAGTGATTCAACGGCGGTGCATTGTCCCGGCGATTGAGCTGCGGCGGGCTCAGAGCGCAATGTGGGTAGCGGCAGTTGCCCGAATAAAGATTATCGGATATCATCCCATTCTAGCTCTCCGCCTGTTGACATACTGGTTAAGGATGACGGATCACATGTTTACCGGGGATTGCATGGTAGGCTCACGCGCTGCGCGTCACGAAACCCGTCGGAACATACGGCAAGGCAGATGGAAATCCGCATCCCGATACGGGTATGAGTCGGCTGATGGAGGGTTGAATGCTGAGGAAAGGAATTGAACGTTCGTTATGGAATGGTATGCTGTTGAAATGTGCAGAAGCTCCGTGCAGGCCGCAAGTCTTTTTGGTGCTGTTCAGCTGATCGCGATTGCTGCGATTTTTATCTTCGATTTCAGGTTTTCCAGGCCAAAGAAAAACAATTGACCGGAGTCCCGGGCTCTCCGGGCGATACAGGCGCCCATGCTGCGGGCTGATGTGACGCCTTTTTGACCAGTGCGCCTGGTGTGAACACGTCATTCAACGCAGAGTGAACAACAGGAGCTGTATGGCTGAGTGATGTTGCATCGACCGTCACTCAGCAAACAGTTCTGTACTCAGGTAGCGTTCACCCGTACTGGGCAGAATAGCCACCAGTTGTTTACCTTTGTTCTCGGGCCGGGCAGCCACGCGCAGTGCAGCTGAAACGGCGGCGCCCGAAGAGATGCCGCAGAGAATGCCTTCCGATTTGGCCAGATCCCTTGCTACCTCGAATGCTTCTTCATTGGTTACCGTCACGACTTCATCAATGACCCGGGTGTTCAGCACAGCAGGAACAAACCCTGCTCCGATGCCTTGAATCTTGTGAGACCCCGCCTGGCCACCGGACAGCACAGGGGATGCGGCGGGTTCCACGGCAACAGCCTTAAAGGACGGTTTCCGCTTTTTGATTACTTCCGCTACTCCAGTGATGGTGCCTCCCGTTCCCACTCCAGCCACCAGAATGTCGACGGCTCCTGTGGTATCGCGCCAGATCTCTTCTGCAGTGGTCTTGCGATGAATGTCGGGGTTGGCGGGATTGCTGAATTGGTCCGGCATGTAGCAACCGGGTATTTCGGCAACCAGCTCGTGAGCCTTATTGATTGCGCCCCGCATGCCTTCGCCGCCGGGTGTCAGGACGAGTTCGGCGCCGAGATGCTTGAGCAATTTCCGGCGCTCCTGACTCATGGTTTCCGGCATGGTCAAAATGAGTCGGTATTTTCTTGCTGCACAGACAAAAGCAAGTGCGATTCCGGTGTTTCCACTGGTCGGCTCGATGATGGTGGTATCCTTTGTGATCAGTCCGTTCTGTTCGGCGGCCTGGATCATCGCCAACCCAATTCTGTCCTTCACACTGCCTGCCGGATTTCTGAACTCCACCTTCACCAATACATCCGCCAGAAGGCCCCGGGCCAGGTAATTGAGACGAACCAGTGGTGTATGACCAATGGTCTGAGTGACATCGGCAAAAATTCCGCTCATCAATCTTCTCCATTTGATTTAAGGCGTACGGTTGTTTTGTCCGCCACTGCCCGCGGTCATTGATCGGACTCTCCTGGCGGTATACTCGGCCACGTCGGCCAGGCCATCCAATGGCATGAAGTCAATGGCATTGGCTGCAAAAAGACACGTCACGGAAGCAGGGAATTCATCGTCCGGCAGGTGAAAAATATAGTAGAGGGGAATACGAGGCAGCGGATAGAGGGTGAAGGAAAAATCTCCACTGACTGCATCAGCGTTCACATGTCCCGCGAATGAGGCGACAATTTCTTTTTGTTTGTGCGCAATCGCGGGCACATGGGGCACCAGAATACGTTCCGCATTAGCGTAAAATGCTCCATGGTAAGGCAGGCTGCCGGGAAGCTCCTTAAAGGATATGGGAGGATGAATCTGCACCTGTTTATCCACGGTACAGCTGGCATACATGGCCACAAGCAGCCCCTCCGGGCCGGTGGCTGTCTCTTGCCCAAGCACAATGTGATCCCTGCAAAGGGCGCAGTGCCGGCCGAAGGCTTGAAAGTGCAGGCACTCCCGCCGGTGTTCTGCCGGAATACTACGTTCCAGTACCTGGCGCGGTCTCGTCCATGCTTTCTGCAGGTAGTCCTGCTGAATTTTCAAGTAATTTTCACTCATTTACCCCTCTCTCGCGGAAGCTTGAATCATCGCATGGTTCGCTGACGCTGGACCTCGGCCAGGGCAATAGCTCCCGCCGTCGCCGCATTTAACGACGGCAGCGGACCTCGGGGAGCAATTTTCGCCAGGAGATCGCAGGTTTTTCGGACCAGCGGTCGAATGCCCTTCTGCTCGTTACCTACAACCAGGCACAAGGGGACCGACAGGTCAACTTCGTAGATCGTGCTTTGCGCCTCAAGGTCCAAACCGACTACCCAAAGGCCCTTGGTCTTTAACTGCTGGAGGCAGCCCGCGATATTGGTGACTCTCACAATCGGCAAGTAGGCTGTTGCTCCCGCAGCAACCTTAATCACGCTGGCGCTGACCTGGGCCGCCCGGTCTTTGGGAATTATGACGCCGTTAGCGCCCAGAAAACAGGCACTGCGGAAAATCGCCCCGAGGTTCTGAGGATCCTGGATGGAATCAAGAACCAAAAGCGGCTCCAGGGCATCGGTCGAGCGCGCCATAACTTCCTCCAGGGACGCATAAGGGAATTCCGCAGCAAGCAGGGCTATCCCCTGGTGATGGGGATGACCGATCAGCTTGGTCAGCTCGGTGCGGCTCTGGTGCCGCAGTGCAATATTTTTGGCGCGGCCCAATTGAACAAGACGTTCGATCCTTGTGTCCATCCGGCTGCAGATCATTTCCAGGATGGCGATATGCCCGGACTGCAGAGCCGCTCTTACAGGATTGACTCCGGCAATCCAAATGCCTTTACCGGGGGCAGGCTTGGAGTGTTTCATGACTGGCACATTCGGCTGTCGGTCCCTGGCGGATTCAAATGTCACTGATAGAGCGCAGGAAAGGTCTTACTTTCGAGGCTTGAAAAGCCATTTTGCAGTGGCAGGCACGGAGTATTGCGGCAAGATCCGCAACCGCCTCCTCGAGATCGTCGTTGACAATGATGAAATCGTACCATGCGGCCTCTGCCAGTTCCTTTCGAGCCACAATCAGGCGACCGGCAATTTTTTCCGCAGACTCGGTGCGGCGTGCCTGCAGCCGTTCCCGCAAGGTATCGATTGACGGTGGCAGGATGAAGATTGTGTGTGCCGGCGGGAAAGCACAACGCACCTGGCGAGCGCCCTGTACATCAATATCCAGTATCACGTCCTGGCCTTCCTGCAGCCACGTTTCTATCGGGGCACGGGCCGTCCCGTAATACTCTCCATGCACATGCGCCCACTCGAGAAAACGATCGGCGCGAATGTCCCGGACAAATTCCTCTCTGCTCAGGAAGCAATAGTCGCGCCCTTCGATCTCTCCGGGGCGAGGGGCGCGGGTGGTGGCGGAAACAGAAAAACACAAATCATTCCGGCTGGATTGCAGACGCCGAATCAAAGTTGTCTTACCCACCCCCGAAGGTGCTGAAATCACAAACAGTTGTCCGATATTGTCGAGTTTTCGCATCTACTTGCTTTTTTCGCGCTTGAGGAGATTGGCTTCTTTGACGGAGTTGTCCGAAAGAAGGCGTTGGGCAATGGTTTCCGCTTGAACGCCTGAAAGAATCACATGATTGCTGTCCGTTATGATAATCGAGCGAGTGCGTCTTCCCATGGTGGCATCGATCAACTTGTTCGACTGCTTGGCGTCTTCCTTGAGCCGTTTCATTGGGGCTGAAGCAGGGGACACAATGGCCACGATGCGGTCCGCCACCACAGTATTCCCGAAGCCGATATTGAGTAGTTTCCTGTCCATATAGACCTCAATTTGATCCTGGAAAGAGTTCAATGCTGTTTTCAGTCATGTGAAGCGGCCATTATTGGCAGAGCTTATTCAATGTTTTGAACCTGTTCGCGCAATTTGCCTATCTCGCCCTTCATCCTTACGATGCTTTGAATGGTCTCGAGATCTCCCGTCTTGCTGCCGATGGTATTGACTTCTCTGTGCAGTTCCTGGGTCAGGAAATCCAGTCTTCTGCCGTCAGCCGGTTGCGAACTCCGAAGCAAACCGTCGAACTGTTGCAGGTGACTCTGCAGTCGAACAATTTCCTCATTGATATCCGACCGTTCAGCAAAGTAAGCAACCTCCTGCAAAAGTCGATTTTCGTCAACCTCGGTTTCGCCAAGCAACTCCTTGATTCTGTCCCGGATGCGGCTTTGATACTCCAGCAATACTTCCTGCTTGCGCTCCGCCACAAACGCAAGTTCTCGGTTCAGGGCAGACAAGCGATCCTGGCAGTCCTGGAACAGGGACACGCCCTCTCTCGTTCGCATCGCGACAATTTGCCGAACGGCTTCACCAAGAGCATCGTTCAAAACCTCTTTTAAAGTATCATGATCAACAATTTCCTTTTGGGCTTCGAAAAGATAGGGGATGCTGAGGAGATCGCCGAGTCTGGGGGCATCGCTTGCGGGCAGCTGCGCATGCAAGTCCTGGAGTTGTTGCCAGTACAATGTGGCGATTTCCAAGTTGATATGCGGCGCTTTTTGCTCGACGGAAGTGGGTTCAATTTGAACGGAAACCTCCACGCGACCGCGGCGAAACGCTCGCGAAATCTGCTTTCGGATGACCGCTTCCAGATCAGAGTAGTTCTTGCCAATCCGAACCACAATATCCAGATTGCGGCTGTTGAGCGTCTTAACCTCGACCGTTACGGCATATCCGGACGACTCGCGCTGCACCCTCGCAAAAGCTGTCATGCTGCAAATCACGGAAAATCTCCCTGCTCCCTGGGGGCGCTCCTCGGTAATCGTTGGGTGCGCTGATAGCGGAGTTTCTGACGCAGCACACCGAGGAAGTGCAGCAGGTCAGGTCGCCGATAATCGGGATAGGTCCAGGGCAAAACTCTGTAGGAACCCTTTTGATAGATCAGGGTCAAATCAGCAAAAATCCCGTCGCGCAGGTAAATGCGATGGGTGTAATTTTTCCCTGTGGCCAGCACAAGTCTCTCTTCTGTAAGGAATCCGGGATCGATATTGACTCTCCTGCAATGGTCCTGGGCCAGTCGTTTTTCCAGTTGGTTGGTGAACAGCTTGATGTCCGGCAGCAATTCCGGTTTCATCAGTTTTTCAAAGCTCGCCGTTTGCCGATAAAGAGTTGGTCCCATCTCCTTTTGGTAGTAGTTTGTATAGTCGAAAAATTTAGGCTCGGTCAGAAAATCAACGGGACCAAATTGCTCGTTGAGCGAAATCAATGTCTTCATTTGAACGTCAACTTCGCGAAACAGTAATCCCACAATGAGTTTCGCATCCTGTGGTTCCCGCGGCACGCTCATGAATTGCACTCACCATCCGGAAGTATTTGCGCAATCGGATTTTTTCTGTGATCCGATTGTCATTTCTCCAAAGGTTTGGCCTCCTCGATCAGCATGATGGGGATACCATCCCGAATTTCATACAGCAATTGGCAGTGATCGCAGATCAAGCCATCCTGACTTGCATTCAAACGGATGTCGCCTTTGCACTTGGGGCATGCCAAAATGTCTAACAGCTCTTTGCTTATACTCATTGTCCAATTCCCGTCTGGTTTGGCGCGCTTGCACCCGCCGGCGCACCGAATTCAGCGATGCTTTGGTGTTGTCGAAATTAACTGGCCCCGGGGATGAGGCAGTCATGGGCTCGGCCTGGTACCGCACCAGCTTCACACTCCGAAGCGCAGGGCCAATCCAGCCAGGGAAGGTACCAGGAAATTATCCAGAAACATTATAGCCAGAATGGCCAGCAAGGGAGAGAAGTCGATACCGCCAAACGCTATGGGGACCCTTCTTCTGATGGTAGAGAGTACCGGTTCGGTCACATTGTAGAGAAACCGAACGATAGGATTATACGGATCAGGATTCACCCAGGAGAGTATTGCGCGGGCGATGATGATCCACATATAGAAGGTTAACAATAAATGCAGAATTTTAGCCAATGCAAGAAGCAGATTACCTATGACGAACATTTTCCACCTTTTCAAATCCTGGATCTAAACCGAATGTTTGCCGCTCTTACCCATGAATCCAACGTGGCGTGGTCATGCATCAGCCTGTACGCTTATGGCGACCTGAATCTATAGCTTCCAAGAAATGTTTTTGGTCGGGTTGATTCACGCGTTGGGCGTGACGAAACCCAACGCCTGTTTAGCCGGGTTTCGTACCTCAACCAGCCCCATTGAAAGCCAAAACATTTTGTTAAACACTCCAGCGATGCCTGCTGCGCAGGCCGGCAAGCGCCATTCCGGCGTGGCGGTATTGCGCCTGCATGACGCAGGGGTCATGAACGGAATCGTCAATATCATGAACGAGTCGGCCCAATCCCATGATCGAAGTCAAGCTACTGTTTTTATGAATAGTTGTCAATGTTAAGCCGGTCGTGGGTGGAAAATAATATGCCGCCGGCCAGAGCTATGCCGATTCTTTTCCGCTTGGCGTGAGAGCCAGGGAACAGAGGAGAATACCTGTTCCAAGGGTGATCAAGCCGATCGCTTTGAAGCCCGAAACGGATTCGCCAAAAAAAACGAAAGCCAGTATGGTAGCGCCTATCGGTTCTCCCAGGATGAGGACGGCTACCACGGTGGCGGACAAGAATTTCAACGCCCAGTTGAATGTGCTGTGACCGATCAACTGGGGTATGACTGCAAGGAGCAGCAAAAACAAATAGGTCCTCTGGGAAAATCCCATCAATGGGGTATCCGTCAGTAGGCAACAGACCAGTAAGATCAGAGCGGCTGCGGTATAAACGGCGAAAATATAAGCCGTCAGTCCCAGGGATCGTCTGACAAAACGGCCTGAGAGAAGATAGCCGGCCGCCATGAGCGCGCCCATGATTGCGAGGATATCCCCACGCAATGCATCTTTGGAAAAAGTGAAATCGGTGCCCGCAACCAGTATGCTGCCAACCAGCGTGATCAGGATTCCCCGGATGACTTGTTGAGAAGCTTTTTCCTTAAGGCAAATGGAGGAAAACAGCGCTACAAACAGTGGGGTCATACTAACAAGGGTCACCGAGCTGGCAACCGAAGTTAGTGTTAAGGAATGAATCCAAAATATGAAATGACCGGCCAGAAAGCCGCCGGATAAGGTGGTGAGGAGCATAGTCTTGCCATTCCACCGATCCTGTTTTCTATCGTGCCACAAAAAGAAATAGGGTGCCAGAAGAACCGCCGCCAGACCCACTCTGAAGGCTGCTATGGAAAGCGCGGGTGCGTCTGCCATGCGTATTAAGATCGAAGCCACGGAAATAGAGAGTATCCCTACTGACACCATGGACCACAGCACAAAGGAATTACCGGGGTCATTTGGTTTCATGCTGTTGGTCCGCTCGGGTCGCTCATCAAGTAGCGTTCTGCGCGAAGGCAAAGGGGATAAATCAGTCCGGAAAAAAACCTTGACATGGATTTGTCCTTTTGATTATACAAAGACGTTTAAGAATTACAATTCTAAGAGGAGGCGCACCATGCTTAAAAGCCCTTGCAGGGATTGTGATCGATCCAATGAAGACAAGAACAAGTGTTTAGAGAACTGTGAGAAGTTGCGAGAATACCAGGAAATGCTTCTGAAGCAAGGAATTTATGCAACAATGTAGCAAAGGACCTTCACCATTATTCGATAAGCGGCCGTGAAGGGCCGCTTTTTTTGTCCAGATTCAGGCCGGACAGCGAAACAAGGTTTGTGGTTACCGAGAGAAGTCGGAGGATGATCCCATGTATGCTATTTTTCAGTCGGGTGGTAAGCAGTACGAAGCCAAACCCGGAACCGTGGTAAAAGTAGAGAAATTACCGGGCGAAATTGGCGACCAGGTGGTTTTGGACGAGGTACTGCTGGCGGCCGACGGCGACGAAGTCCAAATCGGACAGCCCGTGGTGCAGGATGTGGTCATTCAGGGCCGCATCGTGGAGCAGAATCGATATAGAAAGATTATCGTCTTCAAGCACAAGAGACGCAAGGATTACCGCAAGAAACAAGGGCATCGACAGCACTATACGGCGGTGCTGATTGAAGCCATCAATAAGCAGGGCGCACAGCAAACTGAGACTGCTTCCGCAGAATTGTAAGCAAGGGCATGACCTGTTCGTCCACCCTGTGTGGCGTGGTTAACCAAACCAGAGGAAATGATGTGGTTTGCCGGTCCAGGCGGAACTCGTTGTTGAGAGAGTCGGCGAATCCACAAGCGTAAGGAGTAATCAATGGCGCACAAGAAAGCAGGAGGAAGCTCCCGCAACGGCCGAGACAGTGCCGGGCAGCGCAGGGGAGTAAAAAAATACGGCGGCGAATTTGTTCGTGCGGGGAACATACTGGTTCGACAATTGGGGACAAAGTTCCATGCCGGGAGGAACGTGGGGGTGGGTAAAGATTACACGCTGTTTGCCCTCACTGATGGAATAGTTGCCTTCGAATATAAAGACAAGACTCGCCAAAAAATCAGTGTTCACCCGCTTTCCAGCTCCAACTAGGCTGCTTTTGCGCGCCGTCCGCGGTCAAACTATTATCGATAGGCAGCGGCATCAGGGTTGCGAACAACGGGTGTGCACAGTCAATACCCAACCAAAATTGATCGTTTCGAAGATAATGTTTTTGGTGCAGGGGGGGTTGAGTCATGTGTTTCGCGAGACTCAACCCAACGCCTATTGTGCCGGGTTGAGCAGCTCAACCCGGTCCGCCTGAAAACCAGGATCATTTTCTTAAGCACTCTTAGGATGCGATAGTCTCCCCAGTTTAGCAGTTCCTCTGTTTTTGACAGGGAACTGCCGGGCTCATCCGGCAACTCTCCCCGCGAAGATGAGTGGTACGATTCGATCCGATGAAATTCCCGGCAATTTTTGAGAAGCAGTTCATTTAGACTTTTGGGTGACCAATGCGCTTTGTAGACGAAGTCAGGATTCGCTTAGAGGCCGGCAAGGGGGGGCAGGGTTGCGTGAGCTTCCGCCGTGAAAAATATGTGCCGCGTGGCGGACCTGATGGGGGGGACGGCGGCAAGGGCGGAGACATCTACCTTGAGGCTTCCGAACGTAAACACACCCTGCTGGATTTCCGCTACCGCCACTCTTTCATTGCACCCCCGGGCAAGCATGGACAAGGACAGAACAAACACGGCAAGGGCGGACAGGATCTGATACTCGAAGTTCCAGTGGGAACGGTCGTAAAGACGGTGGATACCGGAGAAGTCATTGCCGATCTGAGCAACCCAGGTCAACGGTGGCTGGCTGCCGGAGGAGGCCCGGGCGGGAAAGGCAATGCGCGCTTTGTCACTTCCGCAGTGCGAGTTCCGCGCTTTGCTGAGGATGGGTGCGAGGGGGAGCGCAAAGAACTGGTTCTGGAACTCAAACTGCTGGCGGATGTGGGACTGGTGGGGCTTCCGAATGCTGGGAAATCTACACTGATAGCCGCCATATCTGCAGCCAGGCCGAAAATTGCCGATTACCCATTCACCACCTTGGTGCCCAACCTGGGAGTTGTGCAGTATGCCGACTCTCCCCCTTTTGTGGTGGCCGACATTCCTGGATTGATCGAAGGGGCGCATCAAGGCGTCGGTCTGGGAACACGTTTCTTGCGCCACATTGAACGGACTCGAGTTCTGTTGCACGTGATTGACATTTCACGGATTCCCCGGGCGGAACCCCTGCTGCCGTTCAACCAGATTGAGAATGAGTTGGCTTGTTATTCACAGGAGATCGTTTTGAAGCGCAGGGTGATTGCCCTCAATAAGACCGACCTGGTAGCGGATGCGGGAACGATTGAGACGATCGCCTCAGCCTATCGCCAAACAAAGCACCCGGTAGTCGTTATCTCGGCTTTGCAACGAGAGGGACTGCAGGACTTACAGAAGCTGTTGGTGCAGATCCTCAATTCTGTGGAATGATTTTCGGCCATCGGGGCAAGCTGCCCCAGGACGATCCCAAAGTCGACATGTGCAAATTGGTTTGCTGTGTTTCCCCATTTTACTGTTAAAATAACTCGCGTCGACTGAACAACAACCTTACACAGCCTGACTTCACGGAGTTTCAACGTGTCCCAGGATTCTGCAGAACGCCGCACCATCTTTGATCGATGCCGCCGTTTGATCATCAAGATAGGCAGTGCCGTCTTGACCGGTCCGCGCGGCTTGAATTTGGTCATGATCCACCGCTTGACCGACCAGATTGCCGAGCTCAAGGAAAAGGGACTGGAGATAGTGATCGTCACCTCTGGGGCGGTCGCCTCCGGAGTGAGAAAGGTGGGGCTGACCGAGCGCCCGCGAACTATCCCGCAAAAGCAGGCGGCGGCGGCGGTCGGTCAGGGTTTTCTGATGGAGGCCTGGGAGGGGGCGTTCAATAAATTCGAACTGCTGGTTGCCCAGGTGCTGCTCACTACTGAAGATTTGGCGCACCGGCATCGTTACCTGAATGCTCGAAACACTCTGGAAACGTTGCTTGACTGGGGTATATTGCCCATAATTAATGAAAATGATACCGTGGTGGTCGAGGAGATCAAGTTTGGCGACAATGACCAGCTTTCAGCCATGATTGCCGGCCTCATCGGGGCGGATCTCGTGATCAATTTGACGGACACGGAAGGGCTGTATGAATGCGATCCCCGCCTGGATGCTTCGGCAAACCTGATCCAGCTGGTGCGCGGGGTCGATGCGCAGCTTATGGCTTGCGCCGGTTCAGGCTCGGGGCCGATTGGCACCGGCGGGATGTTGACCAAGATCAATGCCGCCAAAAAATGTCTTGCCTCCGGAATACCGATGATCATTGCACCGGGTAGAGAGCGCGATGTGATTCTGCGGCTGTTTCAAGGGGAAATGCTTGGCACCCTGTTTGTTCCGAAAAAGCGCATCTACCAGGGCAGGAAGCTGTGGCTGGCTAATCTGCCCAAGCCAGCCGGCGACATAATTTTGGACCAGGGTGCAGTCAGGGCACTGAAAGAGCATGGCAAGTCTCTTCTTCCCATAGGCATTGCCGAGGTGCGCGGGAGCTTCGGTGTCGGGGCGCCTGTGCGTTGCCTGGATGAGGGAGAGGCGATTGTCGGCATCGGTTTGAGCAACTACAAGTCGGCCGAGATTGAGCTCATAAAGGGACATCATACTGAAGACATAGAGAAGATAATTGGCTACAAGCATTCCGATGAAGTGATTCATAGAAATAACTTTGTGCTGACTGGTAATATCGGTGACATGGAATGAGGATCTGCTATGCGTGAGAAAATTCGAGAGATGGGGGAGCGTGCGCGTGAGGCTGCACATTTCATGGCAAAAGCAGGCAGTTCGGTCAAACGGGAAGCCCTCGAGCAAATGGCCGCCAATCTTGCAAGAGAGCACGAAGCCATCAACGCGGCCAACGAGATCGATCTCGGGCAGGCGCTGCAAAAGGGGTTGCCCCAGGCCAAGGCCGACCGCCTGAGGCTGAGCGAAAAAGTGGTGAAGGAAATGATCGACGGTTTGCGTCAGGTTGCGATGCTGCCCGATCCGATAGGCGAAGTGAACCGCATGTGGATCAGGCCCAATGGGCTCAGGGTGGGAAGAATGCGCATCCCGTTGGGAGTTGTTGGAATCATTTACGAATCCAGACCCAATGTGACGGTCGATGCCGCTGCGCTGTGCATCAAGGCGGGCAATGCGGTGGTGTTGCGAGGTGGGTCGGAGGCATTTCATTCCAATAAGTGCCTTGCGGACATCCTGTGTAAATCTCTTGCCGCTGTTGGGCTTCCCCCAGCCGCCGTCCAGCTGGTGGAGACCACCGACCGGCAGGCGGTTTTGGAGATGCTCAAGCTCGAGGAATGCATTGATGTGATGATTCCCCGGGGAGGCGAAGAGCTCATCCGCTTTGTGGCTGAAAACGCCCGCATGCCGGTTTTGAAGCATTACAAAGGGGTGTGCCATGTCTATGTGGATGCCAAAGCGGATCTCTCGATGGCCGAAAATATTTGCTTGAATGCCAAGGTGCAGCGCCCCGGTGTATGTAACGCCATGGAGACTCTTTTGGTCCATGGGGAGGTTGCGGAAAGTTTTGTTCCCCAGGTGGGCAAGAGTCTACGGGATGCAGGGGTGGAGATTCGCGGCTGCCAACGGACCCGTGCTTTGCTCTCCGACTGCACAGCGGCCGGCGAGGAAGACTGGTACGCTGAATACCTGGACCTCATATTGGCTGTGCGGGTGGTGGAGAGCATGGATGAGGCGATTCGGCATATCACCAAGTATGGTTCACAGCATACTGAAGCCATTGTTACTGACGACTTCGCCACAGCACACCGATTTTTGCAGGAAGTTCAATCATCCTTGGTGCTGGTCAATGCGTCGACGCGCTTCAATGATGGCTACCAGCTTGGCCTGGGTGCAGAGATCGGCATTTCCACATCGCGTCTGCATGCCTTCGGCCCCATGGGCATCGAAGAGTTGACCACGACCAAGTTCATTGCTCTGGGCGCCGGCCAGCTGCGTACATAACGCGTCGGGAGTAATGGCACATGCCTCGACGGTTGGGCATATTGGGCGGCACCTTCGATCCGGTGCATTTGGGGCACTTGAGAATTGCGGAGGAGGCTTCAGAGCTCTTGGGATTCAGCCGGTTTGTTTTTATTCCCGCAGCTGACCCGCCCCACAAAGGGGGGCAGTGCATCACCCCTTTTGAACATCGTTGGAAAATGCTGCAGTCAGCTGTCCGTGGTAATTCCCTGTTCGAGCTTTCCGATCTGGAGCAAAAATCATCCGGAAAATCCTATACCGTAGTCACTTTGACCAAGTTGACTGAAACCATCCCGGCAGATACCCAGCTCTATTTTCTGGTGGGTTTGGACAGTTTCATGGAAGTCGATACCTGGTGGCATTATCGGGAATTGTTCGAGTTGGCGAGAATGGTTGTTGGGCGGCGGCCTGGTTACCCCGAGGCGCTGCTGCAGGAATTCGTCCGGAAAAAAATCTCAGCCGGCTACGCATGGGACGATCAGGCCAGTGCATTCATTCACCCTCGATTCTTGCCCATCCACTTCATTGAAAACACTTGCATGGGGATTTCTTCGACACAAATACGTCGGCTTGTGCGGGAAGGACGATCCATCCGCTACTTGGTGCCCGACGATGTAATGAGTTATATTGCAAAAAACATTCTTTATGCGGCGCCGGAAAGGGAATGCTGAAAGTCCGGTCGTGCTTGGCGGTGACCGCAGTAACATTCCAGCTGCTGAGACTTTGGATGGTGCGTGTATCAAATGAAAGAAAATGAGAAACACAAGCAAATGAGTGCCTTGGAGAAAGCTTTGTTGTGCGTGGCGGACGTCAGCGAACACCAAGCACAGGATTTGGTCGTCCTGGATGTCTCCAAGCTTTCTTCCTTCGCCGATTATTTTGTGTTGTGCAGCGGCAGATCAAGCCGGCAAGTGCAGGGAATAGCGGAAAATCTGGCCGCTGCATTGCGCAAACAGGGCATCCGGCCCGACGGAATCGAGGGCGCGCGAGAAGGCCACTGGGTGCTGATGGACTACGGGGATGTGATCGTGCACATTTTTTATGAACCCGTCCGGCTCTTCTACGATTTGGAAAGTCTCTGGTCTGAGGCGGAGAGATTGCACCTGGACCAGCAGGAGACCGGTTCCGAAATCAACACTATCTGAGGGAGAGTTATGAAGGCAATGACCTTATGCAGGAGACGAAGGAGACCGTTATCCTTGGTGACCATTCTCTTGTACTGTGCTTTCGTTAACTTGTTTCTCAACCCTAATTTGGCATCGGCGCTTGACCTCAGTGATGAGAAGGAGTTGGGGCGTAAAGTTTTGGAGCAAGTGAAAAAGCAAATGCGTCTCATCGACGATGGTGAAATCGTGACCTATGTGCAGTCGGTCGGCAATAGAATTGTCAAGCAGTTGGGGACCACCCTTTATGATTACCAGTTCTTTGTTGTTGATGCGCCCGCCGTGAATGCCTTTGCCGTTCCGGGCGGATACGTATTCGTGTATCGAGGATTGATTGAAATTCTGCAGAGTGAGGGGGAGCTGGCAAGCATCATCAGTCACGAATTGGCGCATATCCAGGCGCGGCACATCGAGCGCCGCATGCAGCACGGTAGAATGGCCACCGTTGCTACCCTGGTGGGGGCCCTGGCCAGTGCATTTTTGGGGCTTCCGGGAAATGCGGCCGGCGCTGTCATGATGGGAACGATGGCGGGCTCCCAGAGCATGCAGCTGAAGTATAGTCGGGAGAATGAGGAGGAAGCCGATGAGCTCGGTTTTCGTTTCCTCAGGGATGCGGGATACGACCCCGGCGACATGGTGAAGGCCATGCAGGCGCTGGGCAAAAATCGTTTCAACAGCAGTGGCGGCGTTCCTTCCTACCTGTCCACTCACCCGCTCACCAGTGAGCGCATCCAGTACTTGCAGGTCATGGTGGACAATTACCGCAAAGACCATCCGGACGCTGTCGTCAAGAACTCCACCAGCGATAAGGAGTTCAATCTGATGCGCGCTGCACTGGTGAGCGAATATTCTGATCCGCGGATTGCAGAGCAAAAATTTAAAACGGAATTGAATCGTGGCCGGGATGCATCGGCCTATGGATTGGGGCGTTTGTACCTTCGAGAAGGGCAGATGGATGAGGCGATCACGTATCTTCGCCAGGCCGCAGGGCGCCATCCGGACAGCCCCATGGTTTTGAGCACGCTGGGTTCCGCCTATTATCAAACCGGGCAACTGACAGAAGCGCAAAGCGTGCTGCAATCAGCCCTGCTGCTGGATTCTTCCTCGACCAGTGCCAAGTTGCGCCTGGCCCTAGTGCTCAAAGAACTGGGAAAGAGAGAGGAAGCTCTGCAGAATCTTCAACAGATCGAAAAATTTGCCCCCAGCTTTCCCGAAATCGACTATCATCTCGGTGTTCTTCTCGGTCAGATGAATCAAGTGGGCCGCGCCCATTACCATTTGGGGCGATATCATCAGCAAAAGAACGATTTTGCTGCGGCGTCTTTTCACTACAACAAAGCGAGGACTTTACTGGCAGGAGACGCAAGACTGCTTGCCGAAATCGATGAGCAGCTAAAAGACATGGGAAAAGGGAACCGCAAGGTGGTGAGCGACAAATTCCACGATAACGTCAAACAAAAGCCCATGTCTGGTTTCAGATTCAACCGGCCTTGGACATTTGCAAATCCCGGCATTAGACCTTGACGATGCGATCCATGTGATGCTAACAAACTCGCTTACCTGTTTGATTGGACTGAATGTTGGTGGCTAGGATGAGCAACCTTTCACATGACAGAGCGGTATGATCTTGGGAGGGGGAAATGAGAGTTTTAGTCAGTGATAACCTCGCTGAATCCGGCATAGAAAGGCTTCAGAACGTCCCTGAGTTGGAGGTGGAAGTAAACACCAGCCTGACTCACGAAGAGCTGCTTCAAATCATTAAGGAATATGATGCCCTGGTCATTCGCAGTGGGACCAAGGTGACGGCCGATATCATCGAAGCCGCGGTGAATTTGAAGGTCATCGCCAGGGCGGGAATTGGTCTGGACAATGTCGATATTGCCGCCGCCAGCAAGCACGGCGTGGTGGTGATGAACACGCCTGAAGGAAACGTCATTACCACTGCCGAGCACACGATCGCGATGCTCCTGGCGGTCAGTAGGAACATTCCGCAGGCCAGTGCTTCACTTAAGGCCGGCAAATGGGAAAAGAAGCGATTTCGTGGCAAGGAAGTCTTCAACAAAGTTTTGGGTATCATCGGGGTCGGTCGCATTGGTCGGATTGTGGCGGATCGTGCCAAAGCCCTCAGGATGCATGTGATCGGCTATGACCCCTACATCAGCTCCGAAGTGATCGATAAGCTTGGAATTGAAGGAGTTTCCCTGGACGACGTATTTGCCAGGTCCGACTACATTACGGTGCACACTCCCATCACTCAGGAAACCCGCAATATAATCAATGCGGAAGCTTTCAAGAAAATGAAGAAGGGAGTGTTTGTCCTCAACTGCGCTCGTGGCGGGATTTTTGATGAAAAAGCCCTGTATGATGCCATCCAGTCGGGAATTGTGGCGGGAGCCGCACTGGACGTCTTCACCCAGGAGCCGCCGGTGGACAACCCTCTGCTGAGCCTGGAGCAGGTGGTGGTTACGCCTCACTTGGGCGCCTCTACCGACGAAGCGCAGGAGAATGTGGCAATGGCGGTGGCCGATCAGGTCATTGATTATTTGCTGGGCGGCACCATCCGCAATGCGGTCAATGCGCCGAATATCGACGGTGCCGTGCTGGCCCGCTTGCGGCCCTATCTGACGTTGTCGGAGAAGCTTGGAAGTCTGCTCATGCAAATCACTCGGGGGGCCATTGAAGAGGTTTCCATAGAATATATCGGCGAAGTCACGTCGCACGAAACCCAGCCGCTCACCATTTCGATTCTTAAGGGAATGCTTTCTCCTATTCTCGGCGATATGGTCAATTTTGTGAATGTTCCGATTCACGTCAAGGAGAGGAATATTCGGGTGACGGAAGCGACCAGGAGTGAAGCGGAAGACTTCACCAACCTCATCAATGTGTACGTTAAGACATCCGAAGAAGAAAATCTTGTGGCGGGCACCATTTTCGGCAAAAGGGACGCGCGCCTCGTCCGGATCAATGATTTTCGCCTTGAAGCGAATATGGAGGGGCATCTGGTGCTCATTTACAATATCGATACCCCTGGAACTATCGGCGCCATAGGGACTTGTCTTGGCAGGCATCAGATCAACATCTCCATGATGGATGTCGGGCAGGTGTTGGAAAGAGGTCAAAATATTATCTTCCTGCGCACCGACACGCCCGTTCCGCAGCACGTAGTGGATGAACTGTTGGCCATGGAAAATGTAAATGTAGTGCAAGTTCTGGAACTCTGAGCGCAAGGAGAATAAGGGGATGGAAGAACAGGGACCTAAAGGATTCACAGTCAAGGACCGTCGCAAAGTCTCGATGCAGGACGTCGATCGCGAAACGCCGCAGGCGGCGACTGCGGACCCAAAGGAAGGACCCACGAGCGAGCAGCAGGAGAAGGCTGAAAGGAGATTTGACCAGGCATCTGAGAAATGTGAGCAAAAGAGGAGCACGCCTTTGCCCGAGGTTTCCTTCGCTACCTTCATCCTGTCGCTAAGCTCTTCTGCTCTTGTGCATTTGGGCGAAATTCCCGATCCTGCATCACAAAAATCCGAAATCGATTTGCCCATGTCCAAGCAAATCATAGACACCATCGGCATGCTGCAGGAAAAGACCACAGGCAATCTCGATCCAGAGGAGGAGCGGCTGGTCAAGACTCTGTTGTATGATCTGCGGATGCGCTATGTGCAGAAGTGCCAGAAATAGGCGATCGAGTTGCCGATTCAAATCAGCATACCTGCAAAAATCAATTTGTGGCTCGAAATACTCGGGAAGCGCAGTGACGGTTATCACGAGCTGTCCAGCCTCATGCTGCCCATCGGAGTGTATGACCATCTGCAGTTGGATCATCGCTCGGCGGGTATTCAGCTGGCCTGTTCTCACAGGGAAATCCCCTCCGACCATAACAACCTGGCACACAAAGCCGCACGGTTGTACCTGGCAAGAGCGGAAAGTGGTTCGGGGGTGAGCATTCTGCTGGACAAGGGCATTCCGGTGGGAGCGGGATTGGGCGGGGGAAGTGCCGATGCGGCTGCCGTCCTGTTGGCCATGAACCGGCTTTTCCAAAACCGGCTAAGTCTCCAAGAGCTCTCTGAGATGGCTCACATGTTGGGTGCGGATGTGCCCTTTTTCCTGCATCAGAGTCCCGCGTTGGCAACGGGAATCGGCGAAAAGATCGAGCTCTTGGACGGCGTTCCAGAGTTTCCCATAGTACTCATCAAGCCCCCCATCACGGTATCCACCGGCTGGGTCTACCAAAGATTGAAGTTGACAAGAGGCGTGAGCCGCATTAGAATTTCGACGTTTTTGGCTCGTCCCTGGCAGCTTCGAGATTTCCTGGAAAATGACCTGGAATTCGTCACGCTGCACGAATATCCTTTGTTGAACAGCATAAAGGAATGGCTTGAAAATCACGGAGCCGAGGGCACTTTGATGAGCGGCAGCGGGCCCACTGTATTTGGGGTCTTTGCCGACGAGAGCCGGGCACAAGGAGTAGGAAAACTGGCGGAAATCCGATGGAAAGGGTGCTGGGTCGCGACCACGAAAACCCAATCCGCTCCCGCTGGCGTTTTCAGGTAATCGAGTGTTTGGGGTGTCGCCAAGCGGTAAGGCACGGGTCTTTGGAACCCGCATTCGGAGGTTCGAATCCTCCCACCCCAGCCATTTTTTTTATGTAATCGATCGGGGCAGGCCCGGTTGCCGATAGAAGTGGGTGATGGAATTTGAGATCTGGCAGTGCGTAACAAGGCGCTCATAGTCATAACGGGCAACTCCAACCCGCTGCTGTCCCACAGCGTGTGTTCGATCCTTGGCCTGACAGTGGGGCAGGCTCTGGTGGGGCGATTCAGCGACGGCGAAGTTCGAGTCGAGGTCAACCAGAATGTGCGCGGGTTGGATGTGTATGTGATTCAGTCGCTGTGCCCGCCGGTCAACGAAAATCTGATCGAGCTTCTGGTGTTGGTCGATGCGCTCAAAAGGGCTTCGGCCAGGCGGATCAACGTAGTGATCCCTTATTATGGCTACGGCCGTCAGGATCAGAAGGATAAGCCGCGGGTGTCTATCGCCGCCAAGGTTGTGGCCGACCTCTTGACCGTTGCAGGGCTGGATCGACTGGTGACCATCGACTTGCACGCCACTCAGATTCAGGGATATTTTGATGTTCCGGTAGATCATCTGTATGGAACCGAAGTTCTGGTGGAGGATGCAAAGGATAATCTGTTCGGCGATGATACGGTTGTCGCTCCGGATGCCGGTGGGGTGGAGCGGGCAAGGGTCTTTGCCAGCCGACTCAACGTGGATCTCGCCATTATGGATCATCGAGGGACGGAGGTTTGTCCTTCCTCTTCTATCGTGGGAGAGGTGAAAGGGAGACCGGTTATCATTTTGGACGATATGGTAGACACGGGGCAGACCCTTGTGCGAGCCGCTGAGGCGGCTCAGGCGGCAGGGGCTTCCTGCATCAATGCTTACTGCGTGCATGCGGTGTTGTCCGGTGACGCGTTGCGGCGTATAGAGCGCTCCCCGATTCGGTCTTTGACGGTAACGGATACCATCCCGCACAGCAAAGAAATCGCTCAGTCCGGCAAGCTGCGTATCGTGAGCATAGCGCCCCTGCTGGCGGAGGTCATCAAACGCGTGCACAATGAGGACTCGGTGAGTGCCCTGTTTCGATAAATCAGCGGTAGGAACACCCGTCTATTGCGGGGTGATCGCGTTTTTGGAGGTGTCTAGAAAATGAATGTGGAACTTGCGGTCGAAGTGAGACCCAGAACAGGTAAAGGAGCGGCGCGGAGTTTACGCCGGCAGGATAAAATTCCAGGGGTGATCTATGGCCCCAAAGCGGTCCCTCTTCCCATATCGGTTGCCGACAACGCTTTGGAAAAATTGTTGAGGGAGATGGGCGAGGAGAGCAAATTATTAAAGGTGACTGTTGCCGATGGGCAATCCCGGCAGATGCGCCAGGTGTTGATTCGTGAGGTGCAGGTCCATCCAGTTCGGCGCCAGTTTCTTCATGTGGATTTTTATGAAGTGCCGCTGGATCACCCGATCGTCGTGGAGGTTCCGGTGGAAGTGCTGGGTGAAGCCGCCGGCGTGCGAGATGGAGGACTCCTCAACGTGATCAGGAGGACCTTGGCGGTTCGCTGTCTGCCCGGCGATATCCCGGAAAAGGTTCAGATCGATGTGAGTTCGTTGGAAATAGGGTCCACAGTTCACGTGACTGATTTGATTCAACAAGTGCCTTTCGAGCTGGTGGATGAGGCACACCTGACAGTGGTGACCGTCAATGCTCCGGAGGCAATTGCTGAACCAGTTGAAGCCGAGGAGAGTGAAGAAGCGGCAGGAGAGAGTGCAGAAACTGCAGAAGGAGAGGAGGTGACAACTGAATAAGGGACACCGGGTTGTTAAACCCGCAACCGGCAGCTGAGTCAGTTTGACAGCTTATGGGGGAACAGGTAAATATCCAGGCTTTATTCGGGCTGGGGAATCCCGGTAAGGAATATGCCATGACTCGGCATAATGTCGGATTCCAAGTGTTAGATCGACTGGCAGAAACCCTTGGTATCAGCCTGCAGCAGCGCAAGTTCAGGGCAAACTGGGGGACGGGAGTATTCGAAGGGCGGAAGATTTTTCTTTTTGAGCCACTCACTTTCATGAATCGAAGTGGCGAAGTGGTGGCGGAAGTATTGAAGTATTTTGCGATTTCAGTTGATCGAATGTTGGTGATACACGATGATTTGGACTTGCCACTCGGACGTATGCGGTTGGTTTCGAGAGGAGGAGCAGGTGGGCATCGTGGAGTGGCGTCTATCATCCAACACTTGGGCCGGCAGGATTTCTCCCGGATGAAGCTGGGGATAGGAAGGCCTGGCAGGGGGGAGGCAGTTGAGAGTTATGTTTTGCAAGCCCCTTATCCCGACGAGGCGCCTTTGTTCCAGGAAATGGTACGACGCGGCGTCGATGCTGTGCAAGTGGCTTTGTGTGTTGGTTTGGATGCTGCCATGAACCGGTTCAACCGGCATGAGCCGCAGGTTTGACGGCTTTTTTTTGAGCCTACAAGTTAAAATTTGCACAAAGTAAAGGAGGTTGGAATCTATGTTAGGTTATACGGTATACGCACCGGCGCTGGGTCTAGCTGGCTTGATCGTTGCTTTTCTGATCTACGGTTGGATCAAAAAGCAGCCCAACGGGTCAGATCGCATGAAAGAACTGGAAGAAATGATTCACACGGGTGCCATGGCTTTCCTGAAGACAGAGTACTCGGTGCTGGTCGTCTTCATTGCGGTGGTGGCTGGCTTGCTCTATTTCTTCATCAATCATCAAACTGCTTACGCTTACCTGGCCGGCGCTGGTTGTTCGATTCTGGCCGGCTACACCGGCATGAGCGCTGCCACGCGCGCCAACAGCCGGACCTCCTGGGCTGCCAATCAGTCCGGGCAGGCCAAAGCTTTGACCGTGTCCTATTTTGGCGGTGCGGTCATGGGTTTGGCGGTAGCGAGCCTTGGACTGCTGGGCGTTGGAACGTTCTTCTACCTGTACGGTGGAGATCCGGTGACCGCCAGCTACATCAACGGTTTCGCCATGGGTGCCAGCTCCATCGCACTGTTTGCTCGTATGGGCGGTGGTATCTACACCAAGGCGGCGGACGTTGGAGCGGATTTGGTGGGTAAGGTCGAAGCGGGAATTCCCGAAGACGACCCGCGCAACCCGGGTGTCATCGCCGACAACGTGGGTGACAACGTGGGTGATATCGCTGGTATGGGTGCTGATATTTTCGAGTCGTATGTCGGATCTATCATCGCTACCATCGCCATTGCCGCCACCATGTCCGATGAGGCTCTCATGGGTGCGGATCGCCTGGCCTGGATGGCCATGCCGCTGCTGACGGTTATGGCCGGGTTGCTTGCCTCTTTCGTAGGTGTTTTCAGCCTGAAAGCCATGGCGAGCATGTCGCCTCAAGCGGCACTGCGCTATACTACCTTTGTGGCGGCCGGTATCTTCGTTGCCCTTGTCTATTACTTGAACACTGCGGTAGCCTTGCCGTTCGGCGTATTCTATGCGGTTGTGTCCGGGCTGGTTGCAGGTATCGTCATCGGCTTGTTGGCGGAATACTACACTTCGTCCAAGCCCGTTTGGAAGATTGCCGGCCAGTCCGAAACCGGACCGGCCACGGTCATCATCGCCGGGTTGGCGGTAGGTATGGAAAGCGTGGCACTGCCGGTACTTGGAATTTGTGCTGCGACCTACTTCGCCTACATCTCCGCTGGCGTTTATGGAATCGGTATTGCCGCGGTGGGCATGCTGGCTACCGTTGGTGCGACCATGACCGTTGATGCCTATGGTCCGATTGCTGACAATGCAGGCGGTATTTCCGAAATGGCCGAGCTTGGCCCGGAAACCAGGGAAATCACCGACAGTCTGGATGCTCTGGGCAACACCACGGCAGCCATTGGAAAAGGCTTTGCCATCGGTTCTGCGGCGCTGACCGCGGTGTCCCTGTTCGTAGCTTTCAGCCAGGCTGCCAAACTGGATGTCATCAATATCACCGACCCATACGTCATCATCGGCGCCTTCATCGGCGCCATCGTGCCGTTCCTGGTGGCGGCCATGACCATGACCGCTGTGGGTGACGCGGCGTTTGACATGGTCGAGGAAATTCGTCGACAGTTCCGTGAAATTCCCGGCCTGATGGAAGGAACGGGCAAACCCGATCCGGCCAAATGCGTGGCCATCGCCACCAAGGGCGCCATCCGCAAAATGATGCTGCCGGGGTTGGTGGGTGTAAGTGCGCCCGTTATCGTTGGGTTCCTGATCGGATCCCATGCGTTGGGCGGCATGTTGCTCGGTGTGACTTTGGCCGGTACCATGCTGGCGCTGTTCATGTCTAACGGCGGAGGCGCCTGGGACAACGCCAAAAAGTACATTGAAAAAGGTCATTTTGGCGGTAAGGGCTCAGCCAATCACAAGGCTGCGGTTGTCGGCGACACTGTAGGCGATCCGTTCAAGGACACCTCGGGCCCCAGCATGAACATCCTGATGAAGCTGATTTCGGTTATTTCACTGGTTATCGCACCTTTGTTGGTTGTCATGTAATATTTGACAATTTTCGCAGGTGAGTTGAGCCGGTTCCCTCCAGGGAACCGGCTTTTTTTTGTAAATGCCGGTAAGCGAAACATTCTTTGCTTTCACATTGTTTTCGGAACTGATAAATTAACTAATCGGGATACTTTAGTTTTCATTGGATCAGTTGGGACTTTGATGCACAACCATCCTATGCACCGCATGCCCGTACTTGGGATCTTCTCAGTTTTCCTGGTTTTCACAGGACTTTGCATGGACTGCGGCTGATGGTACAATTAAGTAATTTTTCCAAAAGCTTAAGCAAGCCATGGCAGGAATGGAAGCATGGAGGGTATGATGTTTAAAATCGGCGACTTGGCTGTTTATCCCGCCCATGGGGTGGGAAAAATCGAATCCATTGAAAGCAAGAGTATTGGAGGCAATCGACAGGACTTCTACATAATGCGTATCTTGGAAAACGACATGAAAATCATGATCCCCATCCAGAATGCGGAGTCGGTAGGGCTAAGAGAATTGATAGCGTCCAAAGATGTCGCCAAGGTCTACGATATTCTCAAAACAAAAGAAATTGCGGTCAACGGAGGCACGTGGAACCGTCGTTACCGCGAGTATATGGAAAAGATCAAGACCGGTTCCATCTATGAACTGGCTGAAGTATTGCGGGATTTGACGGTGTTAAAAAACGACAAGGAGCTCTCGTTCGGCGAGCGCAAAATGCTCGACACGGCACGCGGGCTTCTCCTCAAGGAACTTTCCATTGTGTTGTCCATCAGCGAGGATCAGGTAGAGAAGAACATTGTCGATATGCTGCAATAGGCGTCAGCCTTACTCCATGCTTTTCCGGGTTACTGATTCTAGCTTTTCAGGTTGCTTTCAGGTCCAGGTACAGCTTGCTCCGGCACCGCGTTTGTAGAGGAACGGCTGACCGGAAATTTCCAATTGTGACGTAAGCAAGATCCAGTTTAGGATCGATATTCAGACCGAGATGAAAGGAGGTGATTACGTTGAGATGGGCCTGGCTTGTGCTTAGAATTCTTTTGTTTGTTATCTGCAGCGTTGGCGGCTATCTCATAGCAGCCCAAATGGATACGCTGGCAAGGTTCTGGTGGGCGCCGTGGGCCGGTTTGATGGCCGGTGTGCTGTTTGCCCTGGCGGCGTTATCCGTGGAAAAGCTCATCAAGCATATTCCTCTGAAGGTCATCGCAGGAGGCACAATCGGCCTGGTTGTCGGCCTTTCCATCGCCAAGCTGATCAGCTTCACCTTCACCGGGTTGGAAAATCCTACGATCAGGGTCGCAATCTACGTCATCTTATCTTGTATTATAGGTTACATGGGTATGGTTTTAGGGAGTATTAAAATTGAGGAATTGCGTGTTCCCAACTGGCCCTGGTTTGGAAGAGCCACGGTGCGCGGCGGGCAGGTAAAGATCCTGGATACCAGCGTGATTATAGACGGCAGGATCGCCGACATCGTGGAGACGGGATTTTTGAGTGGGTCGCTGGTGATACCCGAATTCGTCCTGCAGGAGCTCCAGCACATCGCAGATAGCTCGGACAGTACACGGCGGGTGCGCGGACGTCGTGGGTTGGATGTGATCCGGCGGCTGCAACAGGAAGAGTTGGCCGACGTACGTATTGAACGGCAGGATTTTGAAAATTTGAGCGACGTGGACGCAAAACTGGTTGCGTTGGCGCTGCGCCTCAACGCCAAGATCGTGACCAATGACTACAACTTGTCAAAGGTTGCCGAAGTGCAGGGCATCAGGGTGCTCAACATCAATCAGCTGGCGAATGCCCTCAAACCGGTTGTGCTTCCCGGCGAGGTGCTGCGTCTGCAAATTCTCAAGGAAGGCAAAGAGCAGGGACAGGGAATTGCTTACCTGGAGGATGGCACCATGGTTGTTGTTGAAAACGCCAGCAGATATCTGGGACGCGAGGTGGAGGTCTCGGTTACAAGTATTTTGCAGACTACCGCAGGACGTCTGATTTTTACTACCATTAAGGATGCCGAATTGAGTCGGCACCAGCACTGATTTCTTGTTTTTTGAACGGGCATCGGATGCCGAGTACCGATCATCTCGCATCGGATGCCCCTGGTTTGCTTCTGTGGATGCGCCGGGCGCGCTGCCCGCGCAAACTTGAACCACTGCCTCGAACGGCTCGCAATGTCTGGTGAAAAAGAACCCAACAGTACTCGCCCCGCAATCGGACCCGCCCTTCCACCCGACCATGTTCTGGTAGCCGGTGAACAAGACGTGGGAGTGCGTCTGGATTTGTTTCTCTGCCGGGTAATTGATTGTTTTTCCCGCAGTCAATTCAAGAAGATGATTCAAGAACAGCGGGTCCTGGTCAACCATCTGCACAACAAGCCGAGCTATGAGCTGAAGGCGGGAGACATCATCCGGGTCCGGCTGCCGTCCACAAAACAGGATGATGCACTGGTTCCAGAAAAAATGCCGCTGGATATTCTGTACGAAGATGACGAACTGCTGGTCGTTAACAAAGCTCCTGGAATCGTTGTTCACCCGGGTGCCGGACATGAACGGGGCACCTTGATACACGGGATTCTGGCTCACGCTCCCAAATTAGCCATGCAGGGAGCTCCAAGAAGACCGGGAATCGTTCATCGGCTTGATCGCGACACCTCCGGTGCCATGGTGGTCGCCAAAACCGAGAGAGCTTATCTCAGCTTGATCCGACAATTCAAAGAGCACACGGTGAAGAAATTCTACATGGCTCTCGCCTATGGAAATTTCGCAGAGCGGGAGGGCGAGATCAGGGTGCCACTGGGTCGGCACCCCACTGAGCGCAAAAAGATAGCTGTACTCCCAAACAGAGGAAGGGAAGCGGTGACCCGCTGGCAATTAGAAAAGCAGTGGGAGGAGGCCGTTGCTCTTTTGCTGGTGACCATAGAGACCGGGCGTACCCATCAGATCAGGGTCCACCTTGCCCATGTGAATCATCCTGTGGTGGGGGATCAAACCTATGGGGGTGGCAAAAAAAGAGCGCGTTCATTGAGACGTAAACAGATCCAGGATCTGCTGGTCGGCGTCGACAGGCAGATGCTGCATGCTTGGCGGCTTGCTTTCTGTCATCCGGTTTCGCATGCCGACCTGTGTTTTGAAGCGCCCCTCCCCGATGATTTCAAGGGTATTCTCGACGGGCTCCAGTAGTGCTGCGAACCAGGGGATTGCGTCAATAGCTCACCCTTCTTTCAATGCGGCTCTTGAGGGATTCCAGCTTCTGTAAAAATTGGCCAGTCTGCCGAACTTCCTCATCTCTGTTGATGATGACATGCGGGGTGATGGCGATGATGAGCTCGGTGCGCTCGTATCGATCCCCCTTGGAGCCAAACAGGGGCGATATGAGCGGAATATCCTGCAGGAATGGGATGCCTCCCTTGGTGAATGTTTTGCGGTGTTCGATAATCCCCCCGATGACCGCCGTTTGACCATCTTTGGCCAAAAGAGTGGTCTTGACTTTGCGCTCACTAAAGCCTGGTGAATCAATATTGGAAAACTGGCCTGCCGGCAGTGGAGTGCGTATGGTCTGATCCACCTCCAACCGCACTTGCCCGCCCTCGTTGATATGGGGCGTGACATTGAGAATAATACCCGTCTCTTCATACTGAACCGAAGTTACTGTGGTGCCGCCTTCGGTGACGCTTGTTCCCGTGGAGATGGGCTGACGCCCGCCCACGGTGATGGACGCTTCCTGGTTGTCGCTGGCGAGCAGTGTGGGAGTAGAAAGAACATTGACGTCGGTCTTCTCGGCCAGGGCGTTAATGAGAAGCTTCACATTGGCACTGTCCCAGAATAATGCGTACCCATTGAAAGTCGACGTTCTGAGATCAATGTTGGTGAAGTTTGTGTCTCCGGATTTCAATCCCTGTTGCACGCGATCGTCTTTGAGAAACCATTCCACTCCATATTGAAGGTTCTTGTTCAGGGTGATTTCTGCCAGCAGAACTTCAATGAGGACCGCTCTCGGTACGATGTCAAGAGCCTCGACCACGTTGCTGATCATGGCGTAGTCAGCGGCGTTAGCTCTTATAACGAGAGCATTGTTGACTTCATCGGCAATGATGACCACTTCTCCGGTTAACGTGGTGGATATGGAAATCCCTTCGCTCACCTGGGTCTTGGCTTCTCCTTCCTGCTGTGCAGTTTTGGTCGCACTGACGATCTGTTCGGAAGGGCTTTTCTTGTCTGATTTGCCACCCGTCTTGAAAACCTGGTTGAGAATGTCGGCGATATCCTTGGCCAAAGCGTTCTTGGAAAAGTAGACATAGACCTGCTCTCCGGTCTCCTGACCGCGCACGTCCAGGGCCGTGAGCCAGCGCTTGGCCGTTTGCAGCACTTCAGGATTCTGGGCCATGAGCAGGACGCCTCCATACTTTTCCAGCGGTACAAAGGCTATATCCGTCTTGAGCCCACTTTGCTTGAAGATGTCCAATTTGCCCATCAACGATTCGAGGCTCTTGACCGCCTCTTCCGGAGTCAAGGCCTGCAGAGGCACAACTTCCATGCCCATTTCACGGAGTATGTTGACGTCCAAACTGCGAAGAATATCGATGACCGTTTTGGCGTTATCCGTTTCATCGGCAAAAATAACGCTGTTGGTGAGGGGGTCGGTGGCGATGGGCCGCCCCGGGGTAAGGAATAGCTTGATAGTGTTCACCGCCTGGTTGACGTCCACGTATCTGAGTCTGTAGATGACAATAACCGGGCTGATGCCGGACGGATCCTTTTCCACATAGAATGAGCCGGCAAATGGCAATCCGCTTGAAGTGCTCCTTTGCACCGACTGAATGTAATAGATGCCTTTTTGCGGTACTACCGAGATATTACTGGCCGCGTAGGCCTTGGTGACCAACTGGAGCAACTCCTGCTTGCTGAAGTCGCCTTCCAGGTACAGGCTGATTCTCCCCTGCAACGCGGGATCCAGCACATAGTTGAGCTTGAGGTAGTCGCCGAATATTTGAGCGGTCACCTCGGCAACATCCGCCTTGTCGTAGTTCAAAATGACCTTCTGTTTCTCCGCTCCGCCGGGAATGCTGCTGGGCACTGCCTGCGCCCCCGGTGGAGTGATTAAACCGGTGTCAAGCTGGGCCGGTTTACTCATCATGGGGGGTCTGGGGGAAGCCGGAGGAGCGGTGCTGGGCCTTGCATATTTTGCAGGGTCTGGAGCGGATTGGGGTACTGTGGAGCTGGAAGGAGCTCCAAATTCGCTCCCGGGTCGGGGCGGCTGTTTGGTTTGACTGGATGCACAGCTCCCTAAGAATATGATTGAGAGAAGTAAAAATAAATACTTACATCCATTCATGAGTCGGCCTCTTTGGTTTCTGTTGTACTCTTGGGTAGAACATTATCCATTCCCGGGATTTCCTGTTGCAGCCGATGTCCAGGGTATGAAAAAAAGTTGCTGAATGCCATTCAATCCTCGCCATCATGCACTTCTTCTAGCCTTTTTCCATCAGGGCCGCAAGGATTACATTGACCACCAGATCGGGTCCGGTCCTGCGCCGGATATTTTGGATGTTGATTTCTTTGACCAAAATAGATGTGTGAAAGTTCTTGATGCGCTCGAGAAAGTAGTACAAGCCTTCAATATTGGTCATGAAATTAAACCTGATGTGGACTTCCTGATAGAGCCCGAACTCCTTGCTGGCCAGAACCTGGTATGTCTTGATATCGAGTTTTGGCCCATCTTTTGTGGATAACAGTTCACTGAGGGAGGCAGCCAGCTGATACGGGTCGGTGCCTTGAAACAGTTGCGCCTGCATCTGTTTCAATTTGCTCTCCTGCTTCTGCATGTTCTCTTTGATGTCCTTGGCTTGTTCGAGCTTGCTTTGATACTTACCGATGAGCTCCTGCTGTTGGTCCACCTGGGTCTGAAGAGTCTCTATTTCGGCGCTGATGGGTGCCAGCCAGACCAGATAAATGGTCAACAGCGCCAGCAGCGTCACCAGTACGGTCAGAAAAGAAATGCGATACCTCTTCAGGTCGGTAAAACTTGGTAGCCGCAACATCATGACCGCCCAGCATCCGGGTCAAGGGTTTGATTGTCATCGCCAGGTGCCGGCGGCGACCTGCGGATAATCGTCTCGTTATCATCCGGCGGCATCATTGCCTGCCCTTCAGTACCCTTTCCATCCAGTTGTCGCAACGATGAGGACGGCGGTTGGATGGACTGCCCCGCTTCCTGTGGCAGCTCAATCACGCCCCCCTCCAGGGGGATTGCTTCAAGGGTTGTACCCAAGGTCTTTACATTGAGTTTGAGCTGTAAATTAAAACGCTCGTTATCGTTTGAAGGGTTGCGTGTCACGGGAGAGGCAAAGCGCACGTCCTCGAAACCTTTAATTTTCGAGAGCTCGGTGAGATACTTGATAGCAGAAGAGCTTTCTCCCCGCAGCATGAGCTCCCCTTCGCGCAAGGAAAGGTAATTCAGCCAAGTGTCCTGCGGTGTCAATTCGGTGAGCAATGTCAATACACCGAGCATGGGGTAGCCTTGATCGTTGAAGGTTGCCAGAGCTTGTTGGTCCTGCTCAAATTTGCTGACTCGGTTCTGCAGCTGTTCAATCGGCTTCCATTGAGCTTCCAGTTGGGTCCTTTGTTTCTTTAGCGTTTGTACGTTCTGCAGCAGGCTATCATAGGATTTGACCTGATAAAAGGCATAAGCCGAAAACAACACGATCACGGTAATGATCATCCACACGGCCTTGGGGACCTGCCAGGGTTTGAGGAGCAACGGTGGATTAAAAGTCTCGATCGCCTCCTGCTCCAGCAGATGATCCACCCAGAGCACCAGCGGTGAATCCTCGATCTCGATGACTTCCACCGGCAAATCTTCATTTTGCCATGCGGCCACGCGATTTCGTTCACTTTCAAGCGCACGGCAGATGAGCTGAACGGGACTCTGATTGGATGTTTCGGTCCCATCCAAACTGCGCAGATTCTCCCGAAACAGGCGGAATTGTTCCTGGCCTTTTCGAACGATGGTGGAATCCAGCAAAAGCCCTTTGTAGAACTTATGAATCTCGAGACGTGAGGAGTCGATCACACGGCCGAATATATGCAGGTCCTGCCGGGTTTTCTGCGCCTTGTTGTCGGGGAGAAACACCTGGTAGTGAGGGGCCGTAGGGACAACGCTGAATGTCTGGAAGCTGCTTCCTCCCAAGGCCTGAAAGAACTTCTCGTAAATGTCGGTGCGTAAGGAATAGATCGGGACAGAAAGGTGACCATTGACGGCAACCGCCTGCCCAAAAAAATGGAAGGTTTGTTCCGGTTCTTGAAAGACATTCTCCGGCCAATCGAACCCCAGAGCCTCTTCCAGATTGTTTTCCAAAGCGGCGGGGTAATGCTCTCGGTGAAAGCCATAGTAAAGGCGGGGTAACAACAACAACAGCGCGGTTGTACCTCTGCCTCTCGGTCTCAGGCTGAGCCGCTGGAGAAATTCAAAGATTCCCTCATTGTCAGGTACCGGGAATTGTTCGATCGAGTCGACCTGCCAGGATCTCCATTTGCGGTGTGCCCTGAGAATGTCGACTTGTCGGGGCTCGACGTATACCGCCAATAGCTGCTTGGGGCGTTGGCTAATGAGACGTCTTAGCAAATGGCTTCCTCTCAAATCACTGACTCAAACAAGCTGCAAACCGCTGCACAATTATCGATAAGCCAGGGTAACGGCATCAAAGGACTTTTCGATAAAGTACTTCATAGCCCTTTTCAGACTCCGGAGCATAACGAATAATCAGCCATAAGACAACCGGAGGCGGCCCTGTGGATGACTTGCCACAGGAAAGGATTCGATAAATTCCATCCGGCTCCCAAGTCACATACCTCACGTCGGCTTCTTCCAGGATCTCTTCATCTTCCAGGCTGACGTTTTTACCATGTACCGTAAACATCTGAAACAAAGAATCTTTGGTCGCGAAGAGCTGAAATTCGTCCTGTACAATATCGCTTTCAGGCTGCTCCTCCCCCAGATTGAAACCGTAAAAGAGCTGCTGGGTTATGCCGGGTATCAACAACATTTGGTCAATGCTGGTCAAGGGACCGTCAAACGGAACGTTGGGCAGCTCTTCTTTTGCATACCAATCTTTCTCGGCGCCATGCAGTCTGGGCGTCTCATCAGCGTCCAAAAAGTCTGCAATCACGTCCGCCAGAGTGTCCGCGTCCTCATCTTCAATCCCCCGTTTTTCGAGTACGGCTTTGATCTGCAGAGGGTTGGCCTCGTTCACATTGACTTTGTCCGTCTCTTTCTGAATGACTACCAGGGCCTTTCCGGTCTGGTAGTTTACTTCGTGCAAGGTGCCGTCGGGTTGCCAGGTCAGTTGCTCGTCGCCCTCTGTTTCCAGCGAAATGGGTTGCCCCATTCTGGCTATAGCTTCGTAAGCGCCGCCAATGGCCAGATAGAGCGCTTGCAACCTGCGCAATTGGTGCACTTTCTCCTCTGATTGCAAGCGCGTTTCCGCTCCAATCTGCAGAGCAAGCCACATGATCAGAGCACAGATCCAAAGGACCGCGACCATTACAATCCCGCTCTGGTCCCGCATCATGATCCCCCCACGATCTCACGCCGTTGGGAATTATCCTTGCTCTGAGGGAACAGCAGGTCTGGTACGATTATTCGACTCGCAGTCGTTTCCTCAAGACTCCATCGCACCATGACGGTTCCGGGCAATTTTTCCGGATCATCCCAGGAATTGGTATACCCTTCGTCTTCTTCCCCGGAATATTCGAGGGCAAAATTGTCCACTTTGACGGGGTAAAAGCGTGGCCGTTGACTCTCCACATCTGGAGCCATTTCGATGAATTCCCTGAGCTCCTCGTGATGGTAAGGATCCAGGGGTATTTCGGCATAATATAAGGTCTTGTCTTGTGGCAGATAGGTGTATTTTGCCACCACAGGAACACCTCCCGACAAGGCCTTGACGGAATGATCCGTGGCCACTACCAGGGAATGCTCACTCCCCACAAACAGAGGACCGGCGGCGCCAAACTCCGAGGAGACGGGAGTGGCATCGAATTCGGCCAGCTGCATCACCAACAGTTCCATAAGCAAGGAAAATTCATTCGGCTTCTGGTCCTGCCTCCGTTCCCACATTCTCAGGGAAAAGGTCAGGGCGACCGAAAGGATGCCAATGACCAAAGTGGAAATCAATGTTGCCAGCACCAGTTCCAGCAGAGTAAAGCCGCGGCACTGGCCCAGCACTTTGGGTGCAGCCCGTTTACCTCTCATGGTTCAAATCCCGAAGAGCTCAAACGTTCCCTAAAACTCAGTCCGCGGAATGATCAGACTAAATTCAAGCAGGTTTCCTTGATAATCGATCTGAACACGATGCAGATCTCCCGCGCGATTGCTGATATCATACCCGTCCGGTCCCTGAACAGTGGCTGTGGTTACCTTCACTGAGGGTTCCCCGGGCAGCTCATCCAGGGTGAGAATTCCTTCCTTGGCTTTTTCCGGGTAGAGGATGATTTCCTGGGCCGCTGCTTCCAAAACGGGCTGAACGGCGCTTTTTTTCTCCACCCGTTGGATGAATTGCAGAGAAACGGAGATCACACCCATCACGCCCCCCACGATTAGCGTTCCCAGGATCAAACTGACCAGCACTTCAAGCAGGGTGAAACCGGCCGTCGCCTTCCTGCGGGAAAACCTATGCGCCGTAGTCCTGCAGGCCTTGTGGCACTTGTTCCCGTAATTATGCATTACCGCTCCCCCCGGCCGTTCCAGCCGAAACACCGAACTTCCTGTCGGACGATTTCACACAGCACGATCGCGTTCCTAATTCGAGTCCCCCTGAGACAACTCAATGATTCCGAAGAGAGGATTGATGGAGATGCGGAAAGACCGCTTCTTATCGAAGACAATTTCCAGGTCACTGCCCACCAGGCTGCCGTCGGGATAAAACAAAATCAGTCGGTCACGCGTTTCGGGGTCTTCTTCCAGGTTGTCTGCATAAATGTCGACATTTTCCGGTATCGGCTTCCCTGGCGGAGCCTTTAGATCATATAAACGTTCGAAACCCCTTATGCGGAAGGCCGTGACTTCTCCACGGTTCATTGATTGCAGACGGGCACGCCTGATGGTTTGTACGAATTCCTGCAGAAACTCCCGATCTTCCATGCGCTTCCAGCCGGCCCCGATGCGCGGGATGACCAGCCCTATTGTGAGCGTTAGGATAAACATCACAAGGATCAGTTCCACCAGAGTGAATCCACGGTCCACACCCAGGTCTTCGGGTCCGGGCAAAAGGCGTGACCGCTGATTGTTGACATGGCTCATGTGGCTCATCAGTTCGCCGGCCTGGCAGCCTCCGTTGGAAACCACCTTAAAATTGGATTTCATTGATCCCAAAGATGGCGCTGAACATACTCATGACCATGGCTCCGATGATCAGACCGGTGAAGATTATGACAGCCGGTTCCATCAGGGTCATGATTCTCTGCAAAGTCCTTTGCAGCTCGCCTTCAAAATAGTCGCCCAAGGAAATGAGACCTTCCCCAAGATTGCCTTGCTCTTCAGCAATGCGCAGCATGGTGCCGATCCGGGGTGGGAAGGGGCTGCGAGTACGAAAAAAATTGCTCATGGAATGCCCTGCTTTTATTTCCTGGTGCAGCGTTGAAATGGAATTCTTGAGCACGGAGTTCATCAGCAGCTGTTCTCCCAGGCTGATGGATCGGAGTAAAGGCACCCCAGCTTGTACCATGGTGCCCAGGGTCCGGCAAAAACGAGTGAGCTCGCTGTGTAGAATCAGGTAGCGTGTCAGAGGGATACGAAAAAGGATCTGATCGACTTTTTGACGAACGGTGTTCTTGCCGTATAGATATTTCCCTCCCCAAATTCCCAGGGCCATCAACAGGGGGATAACCCACCCGTATTCTTTGAGGAAAACCCCGGCTTGCAGGAGTATCTGGGTAAGCAGCGGAACCTCTTGATTCAGATCCTCAAAGATTTGAGCGAATCTCGGTATGACGTAGATCAGGAGGATCACCATGGATATCAGGCTGATGCCTATCAAAATCAACGGGTAAATCATTGACGAAATAAGACTTTGCCTGAAAGCGCGGCGTTGTTCCAGATACAGGGCCAGTCTCTTTAAAATGGGTGCCAGCGTGCCGCTGGCTTCTCCGGCTCTAATCATGTGGTCAGAGACATTGCCGAAAACATCCCGATACTTGCCCAGAGCGGTCGATAGATCGCTACCCCCCTGCACTTCTTCCAGGAGATCCTGGACTACTCTCTGGAAGGCTTTGTGCGTTTGATTGGTGCTGACCAGAGCGAGGGCGCGGTCAACCGGCAGGCCGGCATGGAGAAGGTCCGACAGCTCGCCGAAAAATCGAATAACATGCTCTTCGGGGATCCGTCTGCGCGTGCGCCTCTTGACCGGCTTGATTTTGATGGGATAAAGACGGCTCGATTTGAGCTTTCGCGCCGCCTCCATTTCCGATAAAGCTTCGAGAACTCCGCGGTGTGTCTCTCCCTGGACATCGCGTGCCTGATACTGAAAATAACCCATGATGCTAACCCTGTCTTGGTCGCTGCATGACTTCTGCAAGTCGACATCGGAAGCAAAGAGTGCCAAACCGGGCCGGGCGGAACATGATCTTCCCGGTAATGCCTTTCACCATATGCTGTCGGCCATCCAGCAGTCCGACCGGGAATGACGGGCGTTCCCTCTCCCTCGACGGAGAGGGGGGCGCGGACAGGCTTCTAGGAAAGACTGGTGACCCGCAGTACCTCTGAGAGTGTGGTGACTCCATCGAGGGCTTTCCTGTAACCATGATACAGAAGAGGCCGATAGCTCTGCTGAAACGCCAGCTGGGAAATATGCCCGGCACTCTTACCGGCGACTATGGCGGATCGTATCAGCTCGGTTATGGGCAGAAGTTCAAAGATCCCCTGGCGCCCCCGAAAGCCGGTATAACCGCACTTGTCGCAACCTTTATTGTGATACAGCGTGGGTGATGGGGGGAGATCCTCGATGACTTCTTTCAGACGGACTATGTCCACATCCCTGGCAGGATAAGATTCCTTGCAATGAGGGCAGAGCACCCTCACGAGGCGCTGTGCCATGATCCCCAAAAGAGAGTCCGCCATAAGAAACGACTCTATCCCCAAATCTCTGAGCCTGGAAATGGCGCCCGGTGCATCGTTGGTATGCAGGGTGGACAGCACCAGGTGCCCGGTGAGAGCAGATTCAATGGCAATGTTGGCCGTTTCGTGGTCGCGAATCTCGCCGATCAGCAGCACGTCGGGGTCTTGCCGGACGAGGGAGCGCAAAGCGTTTGCAAAGGTCAGATCGATCTGCGGCTTGACCTGGATCTGATTAATGCCGTTGATCTGGTATTCTACGGGATCTTCTACGGTTAAAATCTTTCGCTCCACGGAGTTCAATCTCTTCAGTACTCCGTACAGCGTGGTGGTTTTACCCGAGCCTGTTGGACCTGTGACGAGGATCATGCCGAACGGGCGCTCAATCATCTCTTTAAGGAGAACGAGCTGCTGATCGTCCATGCCCAGAGTGTCCAGCTTGTATTCGACATTGTCCTGCGCCAGCAGCCGGAGAACAATACTCTCGCCGTATATGGTGGGAACACTGGAGACTCGAATGTCAACTTCCCGGTTGCCGAACCTCAGTTTGATCTTGCCGTCCTGCGGCAACCGGCGCTCGGCGATATTGAGATTCGCCATGAGCTTCAGGCGGCTGATGATGGCCGGTTGCATTGTTTTGGGAGGCTGATCGAGATCAAACAGCACGCCATCGACTCGGCACCGTACTTGAAAACTCCTCTCGAACGGCTCAAAATGAATATCCGATGCGCGCATGTCCAAGGCGCGCGAAATCAAAACATTCACCAGTCGGACGATCGGGGCCTCCTGTGCCAGACCTCGCAGGTGCTCCAGATCTTCTTCAAACGGGTCCGCGTTGACCACCAAACCTTCGCCGTTTCGCGAAAGTGCTTCAGCTTCTCTAACGGCAGCGCCATAGAGTCGATCGATAGAGGTGCGAATCTCTTCCCGCTGCCCCAAGCACAAACTAATTTCCATGCCGCTGAAGTAATTGCCTAAAATCTCGAGCAGGGAGAAATTCATCGGATTGTTAATCACCACCCTGACTCGCCCGCTCTCAATCTGTATGGGCAGGATCGAATGTTTCCTCAGAAAGGACATGGAAACGTCTTCCAAAAGTACCGGCTTATCGGGATAATCCTCGCGGTCCAGCAAAGGCAGGTCTAAATATTCGGAAAGTACACTGAGTATTTTGCCTTCGTCAGTGAATTCAATGCGCTCGAACGCCTCGATCAGCGGCAATCCTTCGACAAAATAGGAGGTGCGGAGTTGTTCAACCTGTTTGTCGATCAAGCCCAATTGGTTGCGAAAAGTTTCAATGAGAGGTAACGAACTATCCATGATAATACCTCGATTCATGAGTCAATATTGTTGCGTCTCTTATCAAATCGTGGGTTAAAAGTAAACTTTGCCGGCATCGAGAGCAGGGCAATCGCCCGTAATAGGGCCGGACATCCGGGAGAAAGTGTGCAAAGCTACCTTGGTGAACCATATTATCCCCAGGAGGACTTGCCATGGCAGAGAACGTTTGCACAACGATCATCGATCATTTCTCCGAGTTGCCCGATCCACGGATACTGTTGAACGCAACGCATAAGCTGGTAGACATCGTGGCCATGGCCTTGTGCGCCGTCGTTACCGGGGCTGATGACCGGGTGGAGATTGCCGCCTATGCAAAAGCCAGGGAGGCCTGTTTCAGAGAACTTCTGGACTTGCCGGGAGGCGTACCTTCCCAACCTGCTTAATCTCATCTATTATCCCTTCGCGTGTGTGCATGTGTAACAAACTCTCCTTTCCGACCTTTGAGCACTGGGCTAAGCAACAGCTTAAGCGGCACGCAACCACGCGGTCCGAGAGCTTGCGAATAGCACCACAGAATGTCTCCCACGTGGTTTCGGGTCCGGTTCAAGCATTCGTTGGGCGATTCTACTTGAACCTGCTTATGAATTCTTGAGGCGTCAGAATCGCCACCCCACGGAATGGGTTGAGAACCAATAGATCGCTGTCACCGCTCACGATGCAGGCGGCATTGCCACTTATTGCCAGTTCGAGAAATTTGTTGTCCTTGGGATCACGGCATTCTGTCAGTTTCTCGGTGATGTCTATCACCTTAGCATCTCGAATGAAAGCTGCGAGGAACAAGAGCCTTTCTTCTTCGCGTAGGTAGCGATTAAATTTGGGGCGACGAAGCACTTCATCCAGTTCGTCGATCGTATCAGTCGACACGAGAACAATCCCTTGGGCAAAGGCTGGATCGACCGCTTGCCGCGGAATTGATCGCGGTAAAACGACGGCACTAACCAGCACACCGGTATCCGGGACAAAGCGAGCGTTACTCGTCATGGAGGAGGGCTTCCAAGATCTCGGGAGTCAAGCCGCGTTCCTCGGCCTTGGCGCCAATGTCGTCCATGATTTCAACAAGTGAATTCTTCGGCAGTTCAGCCAATTCGCGCAGCCGCAATCGAAGCAGGAGTTGGATTTTCTTTTGGTCATCCGGTGATGCCGTGCGATACGCGCTTGCAGTCTCAACATCAACGGGAATCGTGATGAGTGCCTCTGGCATTGAGTCTTCCTTCCATCTGTTTGTTGAATCCCCGTGCACCTGCTTCCATTATAGCCCAAGCCTTGTGCAAAGCGCACAGCTCGATGATGCGTGTGCGAGGCATCCGATCGGGTAGGTCGGGGGCTTCTCAGCCCCTTTCCCCCCTTAAAACCGTGCGTGAGACTTTCGCCTCACACGGCTCAAGCATCTCAAAAGGCAGCCCTGGTGGGGGGCGGCCCGGCTATGTTACCTCCTAAGCCGAAACCATGGCCCGATATTCCCGGGCGGACATGGCCGGCAGCAGTTTGCTTCCCTTCTTGTTCCGACGACGCCAGAAGTAACCAGCGTACTCCGGGAGATAAGGATTGGCAGCCGCTTTGATTTTGACGTATCTCCGAATTCCTATGGCACGGACTCGCAGGACCTTGTAGATTCTTTCCTTGGCCTCGGCGGTCTTGGCTTATGATAACTGTTTTGACTGCAACCTCTGCGGCAGAAACTGCGATCAGAACTGCGCTCCTCGGGCTGCTAAACTGGAGTTCTTTCGCCTCCCTCAGTAACTCATGTCCGACCGATTCTTGTGAATTGGATTCGAGAAGCTCCCGGATCTCCACTTGATCAACTTTGTGGGGTTCAAGAATGGAATGTGGTGGAGTGACGCTCTGAATCGAATACCGACCGGGAACCGGATGCCAGGCCACCCCATTATTGTCGGAGCAGAACAATCCTCGACTCGCAATTGGGGCAGGCGGGCCTTCCTGCGCATATCTCCAATGCAGTATGTCTACCAGTGCACGGCCGATTGAAGATAGCTTTTCACTTACGGCATCAACAAACGATACGAAAGGGTCTGGATAGTATTCAAGGCCATAGGACGAACCCTCGCGATGGACCATATCCTCAGCAGACCTTGCCTTTTCTCGCTCTAGAGGGCGTTTCCCCTCAAACAATGCATTGAAGACTGGTAGGGACCTTTTTGTCAGTTCAAAATCTCCAAGTATATCGAGGAATGCATTGAAGCTATGGTAACCTTTCGATCTTTCCTCGGTGGTGGGGGCTCTGATGAGCACTCGAATGTTCTCCGGCCCTTCTAGCTCAAAGCTCAATGTACCGTTAGATGTCCCTCAGAATCCGATGAACAGAAAATCAAGTGCAGCAATGATCTCGTGACGCTGATCTTTTAGTGAACTAACCTTCTTCCCCATAGACCGTACTGGAACACCGGCCAATTCTGCTGTGGACATAAATACTTCGGTGCCTTCAATCACAAACCCTGGATTAAGATGCTTGATGGCTTTACCCACGGTTGAAGCGGCGACAAGCGGTATCACTACACGTGTTGAAAGCGTATCGAGCAGGTCAGCCTGGACGTCGAGCACATAAGGAATGGCCTGATTCGTTTCTTCATTGGGGTTTTCAAAGACATCAAACTGTGCCATCAAAACCTCCTCAAGCCGTCACTGAACACCCCACCTGCTTCAATGCGACGATTATAGGCTTCAATGGCATCGCGATTCTCTTCCTTCCACTCTCGGCGCTTTTCCTCGATCAGCATCTCGACCAGGCGCTGTTCCAGAGCGTTGGAGAGGTTGATGTGATAGTCCTTCGCCTGGCGAAGAAGGTCGCTGTTGATGCTTAGATTTGTCGGTTTTTTCGGTGCATTGGTATTGTATAGACTCTCTTGCATGATATCCTCCCTATGCGCATTTATGATGCGCATATATTACCCATCTTGGTGAGCACTGGCAAGACATTTTCCTGAGCAGCTACTTGCCTCGCTCAATCGGGTAGGTCGGGGGCTTCTCAGCCCCTTCCCCCCCTTAGAACCGTGCGTGAGACTTTCGCCTCACACGGCTCAAGCATCTCAAAAGGCAGCCCTGGTGGGGGGCGGCCCGGCTGTGTTACCTCCCAGGAGGAACAGACGCAAATTGGCAACTCATCTCGACACGTTTGCTGTGCTGATGCTCTCAGCCAAAAGCTAGCAATAGATTTTAACGCTCCAGTATTACCATTTTCCCGGAACAACCGTGGTTATGTTTTCTCTCCGTATATAGCACTCGTTGCAAACAATGTATTTTCCGGTCTGCGGATTTCTGATTGGAGCAAATATGATTTTCGCCCATCCGTTGCCAACATTTTCTACAGTGACAGCAGCTTTCTTTAAAATAATCCCAATTACTTTTGCATTGTTACTGGGCTTCTTGACGACCCGGCAGGTTTCGCTTTTTATCCATCCCTTTAATTCTGCACAAAATGCTGGCAGACAGAAAAGACGATGATCAGCGACACGGCGCTATCGATCATTTCTCCGAGTTGCCCGATCCACGGATACTGTTGAAAACAACGCATAAGCTGGTAGACATCGTGGCCATGGCCTTGTGCGCCGTCGTTGCCGGGGCTGATGACCGGGTGGAGATTGCCACCTATGCAAAAGCCGGGGAGGCCTGGTTCAGAGAATTTCTGGACTTGCCGGGTGGCGTGCCTTCTCATGACACCTTCGAAAGAGTGTTCGCGCTACTCGATCCCGATGCATTTGGGAAATGCTACGTGGATTGGGTTCGTACCTTGATCAGCATTCCAGATGAGCTGGTGGCTATTGATGGCAAGACCTTGCGCCGATCTCATGATCGTTCCAACGGCAAGTCTGCAATCCATATGGTGGACGCCCGGGCGGTTCATTGTGGGTTGGTTTTGGGTCAGGTGAAGAGGGATGCGAAATCTAATGAGATCACGGCCATTCCAGCACTCCTGAAACTTCTGGATCTGAAAGGCTGCGTTGTGAGTGTCGATGCTATGGGCTGTCAGAAAGACACCGCCGAACAAATCGTTGAGCAGGAGGCCGATTATGTGTTCTCTCTTAAAGGCAATCAGGGAAATCTCCACAAAGAGGTTGAGCTTCTCTTTCAAGATGCCAAGAACAACGACTTCAAGGATCCGCCCCACGACTCATTTACCACTGTGGATGGTGAACATGGGCGGATAGAGACCCGTCGTTACACCGCTGTCGGCGATGTGAACCGGTTTGAAGAGAAGAACAAATGGGCCAAATTGACCAGCTTCGGGATGATCGAGTCGAAAGGTGAAGTTGATGGCAACATCACCGTAGAAACCCGCTACTTCATTTCCAGTCTGCCCAGTAACGCAAAGGGTTTCGCTGCCGCAGCACGGGGACACCGGGCGGTCGAAAATAGTCTCCATTGGTCTCTCGACATTGCTTTCCGTGAGGATGAGCCGAGTAAGATCCGGGCACGCTCCGGCGAACCTCGCGACTATTCGTCGCTTGGCTCTCAGCCTGATTAAGCAAGATCCTAACCGGAAAATCGGTATTAAAGCCAGCCGAAAGCGGGCTGGCCGGGACCTGGAGTACATAAAGCGGCTTCTCGGGGTTGCATGATTTCATGCAATTGTCCTGGCATTGAGAGCTTAACAAAAAAGGATTGTTGAGGAAAAATAGGTACACTTAAAAGCTTAATTATTTTATCATCCTGAAAAGGTTGAGTTGAGGAGCGGAGCAAAGGATCGGGAGTGGTGCTTCATGAATATTGGCAAGTTATTATTATTTTTGATGATTACCTCTGTTGTGCTGGTTTGTGCTGTAAACACATGCAACACGGCCCCTGTCATTGTGGAGAAGAATCTCTTCTCGCCGGATCGTAAACCGGTTTCTGATGAAGAAGCGGCTCCCGAGAAACCTGGCGCAAAAGTTTCCGACGTCGGCTTGCCACCCCGGTCTGTGCAATTGGATGGGGTTTTCATCAGGAGCGGGGTGAAGAAAGCACTGCTGAGGGTGAACACCCGCATCCTTGGCGAGTCGGGGGGCAGAACAACCGATCCCTTTCCTTACATGACGGTGAGTGAAGGGGAATCCATCGGTGATTACAAAGTGTTTAAGATAGAGCCCAGAAGCGTTTCTCTGCAGAAGGATAACCAGCTGTATATCATAAGTCTGTTTATGGACGGAAAAGTTGCTCCTCCCGTTACCCCGCTGCCGGCAGCACCGATATCGCCGGAACCGCCGGCGAGTGCCCAGAGCCCTTCGGGTGCCGAGGCCGCCGGTCAAATCCAGCAGGGATCGCCCCCGAACAACCAGCCGCAACCCGTGCCGGATCCCAATCAGCCGGATCAAAGCCCGCAAATGACCCAACCTCCACAGCAATTACTGCAGCAGAGCGCGGTTACGCCTGCTCCGCAGCAGGTTCCACAGGCCCTCGCAAATCCTGCCCCGGCCGCTGTTCCTCAGCCGCCTGCCCCATCCATTAGGCAACCTCCGTCATCATTTAAATCTCGGCGCACGCCCGCTCCGGTGATGCAATAACACAAACGGTGCCACTCGGCGCCGGTACCGCCGCTGATCTGCTGTCTATCCCACTGACAACAGAAGACATGGGTTCTTAAGGATGGAGCCGGTGGGCAGGAGTATGGCAGCGTTTTTGTCAAACTTTTTCCATAAATCTTCGAGGGTGATTCCGTCCAGGGAAAAAAGGGACAGGGTCCTCCCCTGATTTTGCACGGTTCCGCAATGGGTGCAGCAGCTTGCCAGGCCGTCATGTAATTTGGATGCGGCTTCACCAAGCTCAGTCAGGCGAGTCGGGTCGCCGGGAGTTTCGAGAGCTTTTTCCAGTGCCTGGGCATAGGATGTGCGCAGGTCTGATGATTCCAGCTCGGCAAGCAGGGCTGAAAACCGATCGATTTCCAAATGGGATAGTGACGGAGCTGAGGCGAGGGGCAACTGCAACAGATTGACAGCGGGCTCAGCAATGTGTTCCGAAATGCCTGCAAAGGGATCGGAAAGTTCCTCTGCAACTTCTTTGGCTGTGGTCACCAAGACCGGCGAGCCTGTGGCTGGACTGGATCCGAACAATCGCAGCCAACAGGCGATGCGCTTGGGCAGCATGAAGTTCAGGTAAGTTTTTGCGGACACCAGAGGAATGTCTCCAATATTTTCGAATTCTTCCCAATCCTCTTCACTGGTGATTCCCAGGATGTTGCGGAACTCTTTCTCGAGGCTTTCAGCTTTGCTGATTCCTTCTTCCAGTTCCAGTCCCTGCAGGTCCAGATTGTGAGCCATCTCCATGAAAACGGCTGCTTCCACGAGGGTGGACTCGCTATCCTGCGGATCGTCATTGTCCGATATGCCTTTGATGGTGCTTTGCAGGTGAAAGCGGCTTTCGTGCCACGCATTATCCCCCCTGTTCATGTGACTGATGGAGGCGAGCACTGTACCCTCGCCGACGAGGTCTGCAAAGTTTTGGTATGCTCTCAGCAAAGTTCGAACTTTTTTCTGCTGCTCTTGAGGAATTGTCGGCGTGATTGAGAAAAAATGCTGCCCCCACGCTGGTGTCTGCGGTTGGCGAGCGACCTGCAAAACATGCAGATTTGGCAACAACACGGCCAGATGACGGTATTCAGCCTCTGGCAGAACCGTATGGGGGAACAGAAAATATTTAAACTCGGTCATTTTAATCACTCCCAATCACTCAAACGGCCTGAAGGCTTCATTCAGCGCCAATTTCCCCAAAGTGAATCGATGCGCGGGTCAATTCCCTGCTGCCTGGCGGATGCCTCGAGTAGCACCCGAATGGCTTCCTTTCCTTCATTGCCGAAATCCATGCTGAACTCGTTCACAAACATTTCTATGTGTCGGCGAATGACGCCGGTTTCCATTTCTTGCGCGAGGGATCTTATGTAGGGCCATGCTTCATCAATATGGGTGTGGGCATACCTTATGCTCTGTCTGATCAGTTGTTCCACTCTCTGTGCCGCCGCGTAACCAAAGCTTCGTTTCATCACGATGCCGCCAAGAGGAAGAGGCAGACCGGTTTTGTCTTCCCACCATGAGCCAAGGTCAAGGATGAGTTGAAGTCCCAGCGAAGGGTAAGTGAAACGTCCTTCGTGGATGATAAGACCTGCATCCACTTGTCCTGCAGCTACCGCCGGCATGATCTGATCAAAGGGCATTTCGACGATTGTTCCACCGTGCCCCCCGTGGAGCTGGAGGAGCAGGAAAGCGGTGGTCATCTTGCCGGGAACAGCCAGGGTCGCTTTGCGAAAATCCTGCGTGGAGAACTTCTTGCGCGCCACCACCAATGGTCCGCAGCCTCTTCCCATGGCTCCTCCTGCTGTGAGCAGCAGGTAGTGCCTCTGAACATTGGGCAGGACACTCATGGAAACCTTGGTTACATCGAGTGCACACTTGCTTGCCTTGCCGTTCAGTTCTTCCACATCGGCAAGATGAATTTCAAAGCGCGTGCGCCCCGTGTCAATGAGCCCCTGTGACAGGGCGAAAAATATAAAGGTATCGTTAGGACATGGCGAATAGCCCAGGCTCAGCACTTCAGTCATAAGAGCTCTTTTCCGCGTTTCAGATTTCCTTGGAACACCAGCATGACGGGGGCGCAGCGCTCGGCAAACATGAGTCGCCACAAGCAGGTGATCGATCAATTTTGTTGGTTCATGAAGTAATGCATCACCACAGCATGGCAGTGTGATATGGCCTTTTTCAGCTCCCAGTTGGCTTTATCTCTATCACCGGCTTTGTTACTCACCCCCCTGCACTCTATGAAGGGAATTTTGAAACGGCAGCACGTCTGTGCGATGGCACTGCCCTCCATATTTTCGGTCAATGCGCCATGATTCAGGAATCGCGCGCGGGCCACCTGGAGGTCTCCGCTCACCATGCCAACGGTCAGGCTGGGGCCATAGGCCAGGCGAAAGACTCCTTCGGCCGGGCAACGCTTGCCATCTTCCATCGCGGCAGCGGTGATGCCGCCGCCTGCCCGTGAGCGATACAACCCGGGAGCAATTTGTTGGCGAAGTTGATGCACCGCAATACTTGGGGGCAGCACATCGAAAAAAGTCCCCTCTTCCGTCTCAAGTATTGGAATGCCTATGTCCCTGGATGGGCGGACAGCGTCGCTGGTCAAGACCCCTTCGTCACCGCAGATGAGAGTTTCCGCAATCAAGACATCCCCGATCTCCAATGGTCCTTCCTGAAAGTAACCGCTCCACCCTACATTCCAAACCTGTTCGATGGTAAAACGAGTTAGCAGCGCCGCCGTTGTAATGGCGGCATTGACCTTGCCGATTCCGGTGGTGCCGACAAGCAGGATTTTCCCGTGAAGATTCCCAAGGGCAAACCTTTCTCCCACCATCTCGACGCTCTGCCTATTTTCCAAAGCATCTGTCAAATATTGTACTTCCGGTCGGACGGCTCCTAGAATGGCGGCAAAGATCCTGTCTGGAAAGAGCAATCTATATTTCCTTGCAGCGGAGATGGTGTATTCAAGGCCGGCTGCATATGGTTTTTTCAGTGCCCGTTCGGGCCGACCATCCGGGCGACCGTGCCTACCCGGAGACAAGATGCGTTCAACATCTTTGCATCGTTTCAAAACTTATCATATCTGAATCGTCGGCAAGCTAGCAAACGCCCTTTTTTGTGTCAATCCATAATGCATTAAAGCAGCAATTCTCATTTTGGGCTCCGCTGGTTTGCCGCAGGGTGGGTGGAGGCGCGGTTTTTCGCGCCGCAACCCGCTAAAAGCTTCCTCAATGATGGGTTGCGCTATCGCTGTACCCATCCGACACCAGGTCTGCCGTCCAAAATGAGAATCGCTGGCATTAAAGTCGCTGGGAGGTACAAAAAGACCTGTTCCAGTGAGCACGTTGTCAAGATCTGGAGGAGTTGTTACGATGACCTGAAAATTATTCCCGTGAGCCTCTTTAGAAGCCCTCCCCGGGTCTTTTGCCGGCGTGACGCTTGCACCGAGGTTTGTGCGAGGCTCACATGAAAAGGTTATTATTTATATGCATGAAAGCCAACCCTTGATTCGTCCGGGGGCCCTCGAAATTGGTTCGGTCAAAGTAGATCCTCCCTTGATCCTGGCACCCATGGCAGGAATCACCGACGACATCTATCGGACTCTGGCAGCCCTTTGCGGAGCCGGCATGGTCACCACTGAAATGATCAGTGCAGAAGGACTGAGACGCTCTCAGTCGGCCACACTGCGGCTTTGCAGGCAAAACACCCCGTTGCATGTGCCGCTTGCCGTTCAGTTATTTGGCAGCGATCCCCAGGCCATGGCGCAGGCGGCCGGAAGGGTCGCATCCGACGGTGCACAGATCATTGATATCAATGCGGGTTGTCCTGTCAAAAAAGTGGTCAGACAAAAAGCCGGGGCTTTTCTGATGAAAGAGCCGGATCGACTTATGGAGATTGTTGAGCAAGTCAGAAAGACGGTGGACATTCCTTTGACCGTGAAACTGCGCTTGGGCTGGAGCCAGCTTTCCATTAATATCGTTGCGATGGCACAGAGGCTGGAATCCGCCGGCGTCGACGCTGTCACCATTCATGCCAGAACAGCCGCTCAGCTCTACAGCGGCAGTGCCGATTGGCAGTGGATCGGAAAAAGTAGAGCCGCAGTCAGAATCCCGGTAATTGGCAATGGGGATGTTCGTTGCGCCTCATCAGCTGCCAGAATGATGCGGGAAACGGGCTGTAACGCGATCATGATAGGCAGAGCAAGCCTCGGCAACCCATGGATTTTCAGCCGTATCGCCCATGACTGGGGCTATCAGGTGCCTTCGGCCGTCCCCGGCGACTGGCGGGAGTATTATGACACTGTTCGCGCCCATTTTGACAATTATGTCCTGGAAAAGCGCAAACCTGCGGGGCACTGCAGACAAATCTTGCTGTGGTATTCCAAAGGACTTCCCGAATCGGCCAGACTCCGTTCAGAGTTGTACGCGTTGGACAAAGTGGAACAGATGCTTCCCCATTTCCATACCTGGATCGAGGGCTTGGATGCCCGAGGCTATCGCTTCGACCGCCTGCGGGAGCTGCCTTCGGTCACCCGGTGAAATGCCTCTTGAAAGACGATGGGTGTCGCTCTATAAAGCAAGACGTGGTCTTTTACGTGGTTCGAGGGGGCGTTTGTCCTCCTTTTTTTTGCATGGGATGAGGTCTTGATGAAAGTGATCGTGGCCAGAACGGCAGGATTTTGTAGAGGGGTTAGAGACGCTCTCGATGTGACATTGGAGGCCATCAAGAGCCCGCAAACAGGTGAAAGTATCTGCACTTTTGGTCCCTTGATTCATAATCGCCAGGTTTTGGCCATGCTCGAAGAAAAGGGAATTACTGCCGAGGACCAAATCGAAAATTGTGCCGGCAAGAGGGTGGTCATACGCGCGCATGGCATTCCCCCTCAGGAGCGCAAAAAATTGCGCAAGCTTGGAGCCAGTCTGCTGGATGCTACTTGCAAGCGCGTGGCCAGAGTCCAGGCAGCCATCAAACGACATGCCCGGAAAGGCTTCCATACGGTCATCGCCGGGGATGCAGATCATGCTGAGGTGATCGGTTTGATGGGATACACCGAGGGGCGCGGCGTTGTGATCAACCGTCCTGAGCAGGTTGATGACCTTCCGGCGAATTGGGAGAATGTTCTATTAGTTGCGCAGACCACCCAAAATGAAGAGATCTTCAAGGCTATTCAGGAGAAATTTCGCCAGAAATATCCGAATGCCATGATCAAGAACACTATTTGCGGTTCGACTCACGAACGCCAAAGCGAAGTGAGAGAGATGTGCTCCAGGGTGGAAGCCATTGTCATCGTTGGCGGCTATCATAGCGGAAACACCATTCGGCTGGCTGAGGTGGCAAGAGAGTGCAAGATTCCCACTTATCATGTGGAAACAGAGGCCGAATTGGATACCCAGGAGATGGCCCGCTACACTTCTGTGGGTGTGTCAGCCGGTGCCTCAACGCCCAACTGGATGATTCGCAATGTCGTTCGCCTGCTGGAATCAATCGAACCTGAACGCAACGGCACCAGGTACAGGATCAATAGAACACTCGAACAACTGGTCTACAGTAACGTTTTTGTGGCTTTGAGCGCGGCTCTCCTGGCGTCTGCCGGTCAGGCCCTGACCGGGTTTCCCATTGCCCTCGGGCAATGCCTGATGGCCGCCTTTTACGTTTTTGCCATGCATACCCTGAACCTCTACCTGGATCGAGATGCCATGCGATTGAACGATCCCGGGCGAGCCGCCTTTTACCAGCAATGGAAGGGCGCTTTTACCAGTATTTCCATCGTTGCTGTGGTGGTGTCGTTATGGATGGCGGTGAATACCGGCATTTTAACTTTCTTGGCGCTGGGTTTGCTGGTATTATTTGGAGTGCTCTACGCGGTACCGGTGTTTTTGCCGTCATATTGGCAAAATATATCGGCCCTTAAGATCAAGGATATCCCAGGTTCCAAAACCTTCTTTGTTCCCATCGCCTGGGCCAGCGCAACCGTCCTGCTGCCCCATTTGCCTCGCTTTTGGAGCGGCTTCGGAGGGGCCCTGTACGCTTTTTGGGTGATTGCTCTGTTGGTCTTGATAAGAACGGCGCTGCTCGATCTATTGGCGGTTCAAGGCGACCGTTTGGTTGGCAAGGAAACCATAGTGGTTTTGCTGGGTGAAAATAAGACCGCACATTTCATGAGTGCGATTCTGGTGCTCCTTGCGGTTTCCCTTTTGTTGGGCCCCGTGAGCGGGCTGAGCACAACGTTTGCTTATTTGATGCTTCCCGGCGTGGCCGCTTATGGCTGGTTTTTGCGAATGTGCTTTCAGAAGCCCCTGAAAGAAGATCCGGTTTTTGAGACGATGATTGAATCGGTGCTGATTGGTATCGGTACTGTGGCACTGTTGTGGACCTGATTTGAATCTGATGCTCATTTGCCCCCCTACCTCCTGCTGATGGATTACCTGCATCTCGAGTTGCGTTGCTCAGGGGCTTCTGCTATCCTTTGGCTACGAACCTTCGCTAGACAACATTTCAGGCTTTTTACCCACCATTATCGGAAGATTAAAATGACGTTTGTGGGTCGACTGAACTTCCAGACCAAAATCATTCTTATCACCTTTGCCATGGTCATGCTGATCGTTTTGGCCGGCGGCATAGCGATTGATCGAGTGGTTGTGCCTGCCATGGGAAGAGACGTTCAGGAAGAGGCCTGGAAGATAGCAAACGGCATTGTGGAACAGGTGCGGGAGGTGGTGGGAGAAGATCAGAGGACTCCTTCCAAGTCGCAGCTGGAGTCCCTCCTTTCCCTGATATTTAACGTGCGCGCCAAATTGCTCTACGTCGAACTGCTGGGTCAGGACGGGGAGACCGTTTACTGGATGGGCAGTGATGAGTACCGAGAGGGTGGACAGTCGGTTCTGCTTGAACAGAAAGAGACCGGCAATCTACTTATGAGGCGGTTGGCATCCTACCCGCCGATTTATGAAGTGTTCCGCGTGGGCCAAATGCCGCGCACCGGGCTTGCCATTTCTGCGTTGCGCGTGGGAGTCAGCGCTCGATCGGTGCAAAGGCTCAGTCGGCAGCTGTTCAAGGTTTTGTTTTTTGTGACGTTTTTCATTCTGATCATCAGCTTTTTTCTGATTCGATGGTTTTCGGATATGATCACCCGCCCGGTGAGTCGCCTTCTGCGGATGACCAATCTGCTCGCCAGAGGACAGTTGGAGGATGCCATCAGGGAAGTGGAAAGGGCTCCGCCCTGTTTGCAAAAGCTGCAAAGTTCCGGAGCCAAATTCCTGGGGAAGAGTCATATTCCGGCATGCTGCCCCGTCCTGGGGCCTTCGACCGTGGCGCGACCTTCGACTGCATTTCAGAAAGACTCTGAAACACCTTGTGACTTGTGCGAGGCATTCAAACGTCCAAGCGGAGATGAACTGAGCAAACTGCTTCTCGCCTTCCATTATATGGCAGTCAATCTCAAAGCCTACCAGGAAGAGTTGCGGCAGCGCTACGAATTTGAAGAAAGACTTTGTGAGGCATGCCCTGATGGAATCATGGCCAATGATATGGAAGGCAAAATCATCCTGTACAATGAAGGGGCTCAGCGCCTCATTGGCTACGACCCGGCCGAAGTGCTCAACAAACTATCCGTGCGCGAGATTTACCCGCCCGGAGAACCCCATAAGATCAAAAAGGCCCTTTTGATCGACGACTATGGCGGTCCCGGAGTGTTGCTTGACTACACGACCGAGCTGATCCGAAAAGATGGAACCCACATCCCGATCCGCCTGTCCGCAACGATCCTCTATGACGGAGTGCAGGAAATTGCAGTGGTTGGCTATTTTCATGACCTCTCCGAGTTGCACGAGCACATGCACGCCCTGGTCTCCACCAACGAACGTTTGAATAAAGCCAACAGGGAATTGGCGCGACTCAATCACCGTTATCTGGAAATGTTGGGATTTGTTACCCATGAGCTCAAATCCCCCATTGCCAACAGTTACATGAGCGCCAATGCACTCCGGCAGGAGATCTTCGGCTCGTTGGCTCCAGAACAATCGATCATGGTTGAGGCCATCTGCCGCAATCTTGACCAGTCGATGGAAATGATTCGCCACTACCTGGACTTGTCACGCATCGAAAAGGATGAGATGCAGGTCAATCCACAACCGACCAGGATACTCTCTGAAGTGATCGATCCCGTGGTAAAGGGGCTGGCCGGTGCGATTCTGGAACGAGGTGTGGCGCTTGCCACCGAAGTGCCTGGAGATTTGGTATGGACACTTGATCCCGAATTGTTCCGCGGTGTGGTGACCAATCTTATGAATAATGCCTTGAAATATGGCGAGAAGTCCGGAAGCATCCGTATTTCTGCCGAGGATTTGGGTGATCGCATGCGCTTGGAAGTGTGGAACAGCGGCCCCGGCATCAGTCCCGAGGACCAAAGTAAACTCTTTCAGAAGTTTCAACGCCTGCAATCTTCCAGACAGTCCTCGGTTCGCGGCACCGGCCTGGGATTGTTTATCACCAAAACCATTGTGGAAAGGCACGGAGGAAACATCCGAGTGGAAAGCCGGGAAGGAGAATGGGCCAATTTTATCATAGAACTGCCCAAAGAGAACCCTCCGCAGATCAGCCGACATTCGGCCTGAAGGGCCAGAGGAGGGGGCGGGCGCTGCAACCTGCCGGGAGAGGCCCAGGCCCCGACCAGTTTTGCAAGTTTCCCCGCTACACTCGATCAGCTCGTTTTGCACACACAGTAGAGCCGATGCTGTGAGGGGAGTTGTGCCATATTATCGGCGGCTCAGTTCAATAATCCAAACCCAATGAGAGGAGGTATGATGAATGGCTCAAGATAAGATTTTACTCATTGACGATGATCCCAGTTTCTTGGAGATCACTGGCGCCATTTTGAGGCGTTTTGGGTACGAGGTTTTGTCGGCCAACAATACTGCCGACGGGCTTAAATACATTGAAACCGAAAAACCCGATCTGTTGATTTTGGACATCATGATGGCGACCATCGACGAAGGCCTCCAATTTGCCGTAAAGCTGCGGCAGGATGAAGCGTTGCATCGGTTACCCATCATTATAGTTTCCGCCCAGCCTGATACCGAAAAGGGATACAGCCGCAGCCTGGAAGATGACATGGATTGGATTGCTGCCGATATCTTTATGGAAAAACCGGTCGATCCGCAGGCCTTGAAACACAACATAGAGCTCCTTTTGAAAAAGGATTGAAGCACCTGGATTTGTTCTCATGAGTGTTGCACCTGTTCCTGAAGTGGTCTCCTGCTCATTCATCGAGCACTGCTGACTCATTCTGACTACCCTGCCACTGCCGATCCTCTGTATTGTGACGTGATGGGCTCCGAGAGGGCCAATGAAAGCAATCACAAAAACGTAAAATCTGGAGGAAATGAATGGATAATATGTTTAAAATTCGCATAGATGGCAAGGCGGTGGAAGCTCCTGCCGGGAGCACTATCCTGGATGTCGCCAAGCGGGAAAGCATCTACATCCCCACCTTATGCCACAGTGAGCTCTTGCGCCCTTTGGAAAACTGTCGTTTATGTGTTGTTAAGGTCGCCGGCGAGAAAAAATACAAAGCAGCCTGCAGCACCCCCATCACGCAGGGTATGGAGATCACAACGCAGGGGGATGACTTGCAGCAAACCAGGAAGTTCCTGCTGGAGCTGCTGCTTGACACACACTACGGAGACTGCGTCGCTCCGTGTTCGGTCAGATGTCCGGCCAATGTGGACATCCAAGGTTACCTGGCCCATATCCGCCATGGTGAATACCGCGAGGCGGTGCGGCTCATCAAGGAAAAAATTCCCATGCCGGCAACCATTGGAAGAGTCTGTCCGCACCCGTGCGAAACCGTTTGCCGGCGCCACCTGGTGGATGAACCCATCGGTATAAACCTGTGCAAGCGATTCGCGGCAGACTTCGAATATACATCAGGGGAAAGAATCATGCCCCCGATGCCGCTGCTGAGCAACCATCGGGTTGCCATCGTTGGGGGTGGGCCGGCCGGTTTAAGTACCGCTTATTATCTACGCACGCTCGGGCACGCCAGTACGATTTTTGAAGCGCGTGACAAGCTGGGGGGAATGCTTAGATACGGGATACCCGAGTATCGACTTCCCAAAAAGATTCTCGACTGGGAAATTGAGGGAATTCTCAGTCTGGGGGTTGGAGCAAAGACAGGGGTCCGATGGGGGCGAGACTTCACACTCGATGACCTCAAAAAGGAGGGCTTTGACGCCATATTTCTGGCGGTTGGGGCCTGGGCCTGCCGCAAGCTCGGGATTGTCGGAGAGGATCTGGACGGTGTGGTGCCGGGTGTGGACTTTCTGGAACGGATCGCCTCGGGCAAGACAGTGAAAGTGGGCAAAAGAGTGGCGATCATCGGCGGCGGGAACGTTGCCATCGATGCCGCCCGTTCTGCCCTGCGACTGGGCTCCCAGCAGGTAACCATTTTATATCGACGCTCACGCAATGAAATGCCTGCAAGCCATGAAGAGGTCGAGGCGGCCCAGCGGGAAGGGGTAGACATTCACTTTCTGGTCGCTCCAACCCATCTCTACGGTGACGACGGCAAAGTCAATCGAATCCAGTTCATCCGCATGGAACTGGGAGAGCCGGATGCCAGTGGCAGAAGACGTCCGGTACCGGTCGAGGGGTCGGAGGTGACGATGGAAGTGGATCAGGTCGTCAGCGCCATTGGGCAGTCCCCGGATGTGCCCATGCCGGATCTGGATGCAGCCGTTTCCAACCTGCCCATGACCCGTTGGAGTACCTTCGGTGGAGACCCCAGGAGCATGCACACGGGATATGAAATGGTTTTTGTCGGTGGAGACGTTTTTCGGGGTCCGGATACCGTCGTTGCTGCCCTGGCCGATGGCCGCAAGGCGGCCTATTCCCTGGATCGCTATTTTCGGGCCGGCGTAGTTCAGCCCGAACCGCTCCATTTCAATATCAGCAAGGGAGAACTGGATACAATCGACCGGGAGCCCTTCAGCATCCTCACAACGGCGTCGCGTGAGTCGATGCCGGAACTGGAGCCACAAAAACGCACCAACAACTTCCTGGAAGTCGAACTTGGTCTGAGCGAGGCACAGGCCAAGAGAGAAGCGGCCAGGTGTTTGGTGTGCGGCTGTTCGGCCGCTTTTGACTGTAGGCTGCGGGAAATGATGAACGAATTTCAGGTCGACTGGCGTGACCAGCCGAGCAAGAAAATTCATTATCAGCGCGTGGCCGCCGTGGATGTTCACCCCACCATTGCCCTGGACCCGAACAAATGCATTCGTTGTGAGCGTTGCTATGTGGCCTGTTCCGAGTACCAGGTGTCAGATGCGATTGATTTCAAGGACTGGCCGCGATTTAATGAACGCTGTGTATACTGTGGACTCTGCGTGGACCTTTGCCCGACCGGCGCTCTCATGGAGAAGCGCGAAGGCCGTCCTGTAGAACGCCTTGACTGGGAAGCTGCAACGACCCACTGCATCCATTGCGGGTGCGGTTGTCAATTGAACCTCAAGGTCAAGGGAGAAAGGCAGGTATGGATCAGCGATGCGGCGATGGTGGCGCCAAACTGGGCATCTACCTGTCGGCAGGGACGATTCCGGATTTATGACTCACTTTGGTTTGGAGAACGCGTGCTGCATCCCAAAGTGCGCCAGAAGGGCCGCTTCAAGGAGATGACCTGGCCCAAAGCAATCAAGTGGCTCCTCGATGGCCTGCACAAGATACAGGACCAGTACGGTTCCCGGGCGTTGGGAGCTTTGGGCTCGCCGCGGGCAACCAATGAAGCGTTGTACCTGCTGCAGAAATGGATGCGGGTCGGTTGGCAAAGCAACGGCGTTGACTTCCCCGGCCGCAAAGTTCGGGAGAAAATGTGGGGCCTCATACAAGCATACCGGGAACACCAGGGGATGGTTCAGGACCTCGGCGGGCTCGAAAAGGCGCAAGCCATCTTCCTGTGCGGAGACAACATTGAAAGTTTGGCGCCGGTTGTGGCTACCATGATACGCAGAGCGGCAAGGAGCCGCAAGGTACCTGTGTGGCAGATGACCGGTCATGCGGATTCCTTGTCTCCGTTTGCCTCTATTGCTGTCCATACGCCGCCCGATTCCTGGCAGAATGTGTTGCAGGCATTGCACCGGGCGGTTCTGGGCAAGAGCTCTGAATTCACTCCCGCTGAGTTCGGCATGGCTGGCGGCGATTGGCAGAATCTGGTGCAGGCAATCTCCAAATCTAACGGCTTGGCCGTCGTGTTTCCCGAAGATCTCTTAGATTCCGACGGAGATGCGGGTGTGGTCGAGGCGTTGCTCCAACTTGCTTTGGATTGCGGTCAATCGAAGCAGGCGGAAGGGGCGGGCATTTATCCCATAACCTCCGAAATTAACTCTACAGGCGCTCTGCTCATGGGACTGAGCCCGGCTTTTCTGCCCGGCTTCAGGGATGTTTCAAGTGCGGGAAATCGCAAGGTCTTCCAGGAGGCATGGCAGGTGGAGGAGTTGCCCGGTGAATATGTATCCGACATGGAAGAAGCCCTGGAAGCAGGACGCATTAAAGGCTTGGTGGTGCAAGACGCAGCATTGCTCTGGGAGAGAGACAAGAAGCGATGGCAGCGCCTGTTGAGCAATCTGGAGCTGCTGGTGCTGCTGGAAAGCGTCCCCAGCCCAGCCATGAAACTGGCTCATGTGGTCTTGCCGTTGGCTGCATTCGGCGAACACCTCGGCACGGTCATTAACCTGGAAGGTCGTCTGCTGAAGCTGGCGCAAGTTTTCTCCCCCGAGGGCGAATCCATGGCGGACTGGGAAGTGATACAAAAAATCATGGCAACCCAGGGAGTAACATTTCCACGAGACATGGCTGCCATTCATGATGAAATCAAGGCTCTGGTACCTCCTCTGAAGGACGGTGATTGGGCTTGAGATGGTCAGTGTCATCATCCCCACCTACAATCGAGCAGACCTGGTTAAAGAAGCGCTCGATTCCGTTCTGGCTCAGACCTTAGACGGTCTTGAAATGGAAGTGATCGTGGTGGATGATGGCTCCAGTGATAACACACGGGTGGTCATCGAGTCCTGCGGTGCGCCGGTGAAGTATTTTTGTCAGCCCCACCAAGGCGTGAGTGCGGCTCGCAATACAGGAATCAAGGCAGCCAGTGGAACCTGGTTGGCCTTTTTGGATTCGGATGATTTGTGGTTGCCGGAAAAACTTCAGGGGCAGCTTAGTTTCTTTCGGCTTCATCCAAACTTGCGCATCTGCCAAACGGAAGAGTTGTGGCTGAGAAACGGGCTGCGGATAAATCCCAGGGGCTACCACAGGAAGCCTTCGGGCTATTGCTTTTCCGCATTGCTGGAGCGCTGCTTGATCAGCCCCTCGGCAGCCGTGTTGCAGCGAAGCCTGCTGGATGAGGTCGGTTTGTTTGATGAAACGTTGCCGGCCTGTGAGGATTACGACTTGTGGCTGCGCATCGGCTGCAAATATCCAATCGGTCTGGTACAGCAACCTTTGGTCGTGAAAAGAGGCGGGCGCTCGGATCAGCTTTCCACCACCGTTGCCGCTCTCGACAAGTATCGCATCACCGCCCTCGTGAAGCTCCTGCGCGCCGGAGTGCTGACTTGTCGTCAGCAGGCATTAACCATGCAAGTACTGGTAAAAAAGTGCAGAATTTATGGGACAGGTTGTGTAAAACGAAGAAGAATCAAGGAGGCAGAAAGAATCTTTTCGTTGCCGGACACAGTTGCTCAAGAAATCGGCTTCCCCCTGAAAATTGCCGGGCATGATTGCCATGAGCTTGGATGGTTCAGCTCTTCAGCCTGAACCATCCCGCAAACCGCTCAAGCGGTATGATCCAGGATCATCGAGGGTCCGTGGAATTTCCACCGGAGGCTGAACTCAGGCGCTTCGATCGGTTCTCTTCCGGCTCGACCGGAACGAACCGCCCGTCACGAAAAGTCATGACCCGAAGGGGACGCTCGGGTTTACCATCCGAATCAAAATAAACCGGCCCTGCCAAGCCTTTGTAGGCATTCAAGGGATTATTGAAGCTGAGAAAAAACGCACCTACGCCAGAACGATTAGTTGGTCCCCTTTCGAGTAGTTCTCCCAGCCAGGACATGGCATCATATCCGAGCACCGCCAGACGTTGAGGTTCCCGCCAGTACTCCTCGCGAAACCGTTCCCGGAACTGTTTGACCGGCTCCGCTTCATCATCGGCGACCAGTGCCGAGCGCATCACAAAAAGCCTGTCCAGGTAGTCTCCCAGAAGATCTTCAATGAGAGCGCCTGTGTAGCTGCGAGGCGCAAGAAAACGGCCGGTGTATCCCTTTTCTGCAAGGGCGCGGATGATTTCAGCTCCCCAAAAGGGAGATCCTGCGAGCCAGATGAGCGGGGGATCCAGCTTAAGAATTTCATCGATGGCACCATCCGCAAAAAGACCATCAGCATCACTGACAAATTCTGCGGTTGTCAGGTGCAACTCCTGCGCCCTGCGCAGGAAAGATTCATACAGAAGCTCACTGTAGATGGACGAGTTGTGAACTACTGCGGCTGTCCTGGTCCCTTCCCAGTGTGCGGCAACCGTTGCCGCATATGCGCCCTCTTCGCCGTCCAGGCAAACCAGAGGCAGAAACGATTCATATTGCGTCAATTGTTGGTGCGAACCGGCGGGCAGCAAAGCGAGCAAGTTGTTCCTCTCGAGAAGGGGAGCCATCTCGATGAGTGAGGCGATCGGCAAGTGGGCAATGATAACAAGGGTGTCGGGATTATGGGCCATTTCCTCAGCCAGCCGCAACGTCTCGCGAGAGCCGGAACCGGCGTCCCCGACCGCCAGTTCAACCGGTATACCCTTTTTCTTGATTTCTTTCCAGGCCAGCTCAATTCCCTGATGCAGCAGTTGGCCCTCTGTCTGAAAAGGACCGGTCAAGGGTAGCAGCAGCGCGATACGCGGATTAGCGATGGGTGGTTCGGCTTCGACCTCCTGCTCGCCATTCACAGGGGTGCCGGGCCTGTGATGATCCTCTCTGGAAAGCCACACAAACAAGCTACCAATGAGCAACAAGAAGCAGATGACGGCACCGATCAGAAACTTTGGACGCGTTTGCTCTCTTTTGCGCGGCGGTTTGCGTCTACTTGATGGAGCGATTTTCACCGTTGCCGCTCCCCCTTTTGACGTCCGCGAAATACGAGGCGAATCGGGGTCTTGGTAAGGCCGAATGCTTCTCTAAACTGGTTGGTGAGGTAGCGCTCATACGAAAAATGAATGGATTCCGGACGGTTGCAAAATAAGACGAAGGTAGGGGGTCTGACCGAAGTCTGGGTGGCATAATAGAACTTGAGAGGTCTTCCCGCAACCTGCGGTGGTTCGTGGCGCTCCAGTGCCTGCTCCAGTGCGCGGTTCACATGACCGGTGGTAATACGTTGATTGTATTGTTGAAAAACCTCAAATACGGTGGGTATGACCCTGGCCACGCGTTTGCCCGTCAACGCGGAAATAGTCAGTATCGGTGCGAATGGTAGAAACTTGAACCGCTCTTGAACTCCTTCCATAAACAGCTTGGTTCGTCTGGGGTCGGTATCGATTGCATCCCACTTGTTGATGCCGATGACACACGCGCGGGAACGTTCCTGAACATAGCCCGCAATATGCAAATCCTGATCGGTAATGCCTTCACCGGCGTCCGTCAAAAGGACCGCTACATGGCTCCGATCTATACTCTGCAATGCCTTTATAACGCTGATTTTTTCCAGTTTCTCCCTGGTTCTGCCTTTACGCCGAATCCCCGCCGTATCGATCAGCACATAGCGTTGTCCAGCGTGTTCAAAGGGGGAATCGATGGCGTCTCGCGTGGTGCCGGGGATCGCATCTACGATAACACGAGGCGCCCCCAGGATGCGATTGGTGAGGGTCGATTTCCCGACATTAGGACGGCCTACAATGGCAACACGAATCTCGTTGGGCTGTTCGACCTCGGTCATCTCCGTTGTGCGGATACTCTCCAGCAGATCGCTCATGAGTTCCCCCATGCCGAACCCATGAGCCGCGCTGATGGGGTGAAGCTTGTCCAGGCCGAGCTCAAAAAACTCGGAAATGTTCTGCTCTTGTCCAGGGCCGTCTATTTTGTTTACCGCGTAGTACACGGGTTTGGAAGTCCGCCGCAGGAGATTCACCAGTGCTTTATCTTCCGGATGCAAACCCGTTTTGCCGTCGGCAATAAACAGGATGAGATCCGCCTCATCTACGGCAAGACGGATCTGCTCTCTGGTCTGTTCATCAAGATCTTTGAATTCATGGCTTACAAAACCGGCCGTGTCAATGATGGTGAAAGGCTTCCCTTCCCACGTCACCTGTGCGTAATTGCGGTCGCGCGTGACGCCCGGAACATCGTCCACCAGTGCCTGCCGTCTGCGACGGATGCGGTTGAACAAGGTTGATTTGCCCACGTTGGGTCGGCCTACGATGGCTATCAGGGTCATACCATTATCTTTCCAGCAAAACGTTAGTCAGCCAGGGATGATTTGCGATCCTAAAAGAGCAAGTAATAGGGAAATTGTCAACAAGGCAGCATGGTGATCCAGGTGCGCCGGCCACATTGGCATGGAGAACTACCGGTTTATGTTGCCTTCGTGGGACCCGTTTGTTAATAGTCCCAGTGAAAATTGACCCGTGCAGCTTCACGTTTTATCGCAGCCCTTAACAGCTTTGCAGAAATGAATCAGAGAGGATAGTTGAACGATGCAGGATAGAAAGCTTTGGCGTTGGACCGTGGTGTTTGCTTTCATTTTCTTTTTTGGTGTAGCACTCGTCTATGAAACGAGTGCCTGGGCCCGGGCCGGAGGCGGCCGCTCGTTCGGCAGCCGCGGCAGCCGATCCTTGTCAACTCCACGGTCTCCATCCAACCCGGCATACAATTCCCCTAATGTTGCGCGACCAGGTGCCACGAGCAATCCTCAAGCCGCCGCATCCCCATTTTCAGGCGGTTGGAGTCGCAGCCCGTTCACTCAGGGACTGTTGGGTGGCCTGGCCGGTGGATTTCTTGGCAGCATGCTGTTTGGCGGCAGCGGTCATGCTTCTTCAGGAGGTGCCGGGGGAGGCGGTATCGGCATGCTGGATCTACTGCTCATTGGTTTGCTGCTTTACCTTCTGATGAGGTTTTTTAAGTCGCGTCGAGCACGCAGTTCCGCATCCGCCAGCTATTATGGTGGAGCGGGTGTTCCTGTCGACCGCACGCAAGGATCGGCCCCTCCTTCCCGGCGTATTGAACCTTCGCACCGAGGACAATATTCCGCAGCTTCGGGCAGCACGACGGAACTGGAGACCGGCCTTGGTCAGATTCGCCAGTTCGACCCTTCCTTCACCGAAGAGGGTTTCAAGGAATTGGCCCAGGATATGTTTTTCCGTATTCAGGCCGCGTGGATGAACCGAGACCTGCAAGGCATTGAACACATGCTGACCGATGAGATGCGAGATTCCCTCCGTGATGAGTTCAGCGTGATGAAACAGCAGGGGAGGATCAACCGGCTGGAAAACATTGCCGTGCGCAAAGTGGAGCTGGCTGAAATATGGCAGGAGAGCGGCAAAGAGTACATCACGGTGTGGTTTACCGCCAACCTTTTAGACTACACTGTGGACGATAAAACGGGCCAAGTGGTCGAGGGTGATCGCCTGAACCCGGTCAGGTTCGAAGAATTCTGGACTTTTTGCCGTGATATCGGGTCTGATTCCGACTGGCGGTTATCGGCCATTCAGCAGAACACATAAGCGTCGGCAGGTTTCTATCAGCCGGGACGGATCAAGGAGGGTGCAAAAATCGACATCCTCCATCAAATTCCGGCATTCGTCGACGGCGAATGTTCGGCAGGGGTTGGGGCGCCATGCGTGAATCGAACAGATGCTCAAGCCCTGGCCGTTCGCTTCCCACAGGAAGGCACAGAACCTGTGGTTGGCTCCCAGTCCATCCGCGAAAAGCCTTTTCCAGGCCGGGGGAATTTCGGTGCCGGCGGGAAAATCCGCCAAACCGCTTGCGATCTCGCAGCAGCCTCCGCAGTGAGTGCAATAGCCGGTATCATGCGGCAGGGCGTGAAATGCGTCAGGTGGGACCACCTTAATCGCAGGTAGTTTGCGGTGCAGGTCGAGCCACTCGTGTACCTCACTAAAAACGCCGCACCTTTCCGTCACAATGCTGAGCAGCGCCGCGCGTTTCTGATGCGGCGGCATGCTCTGCCAGTGAGCTTCCGTCTCTAGAATCATCACGTTGCGAAGCAGAAATGTCAGGGGAAACATTGGATGGTGCAGAACTTTGTGCATGGGTGCGAGATGGCAGCCAGGCCTCACCAGGGCAGGGGAATCCAAGATCGCACGGCGCAATTTTCCCATTTCTACCTGCAGCATCGATGGCCCCTTGATTTTCATCTCATTAATCATCCAACAACGGTTACACGAGCCTGCCGTCCTGAATGTAAATGGTCGCTTGCGCAGCGGCAGGTGTCAAGCCCGGGAACCGGGTCAACAACATCATCAGCAGGCGCAGCCAAGCAACGAAGGGGAATGGGCATCATGTTGCAGGTAGTTTTTTCGGGCGCGCTCATGGCTGCTGGTTGCATAACAGTAGCGGCAGTCAAACAGACAGGAATCGTACATGCCAATATCTTTGCTCACGTCGCATCCACAGTATTTTCTTTGATACCGGTCTTTTTCAGTTTTCATATCCACCCGGAAGACCTCCGATAGGTAGTCGGCATCGATGCATTTTCCGGCTTTGATCCGGCAGTCTGAAAAATCGGTTGCCTGGGCACAGCTGAATAGTTCCATCTCGGTCTGTCCTGCCGTGTCCGCTAGAAACGGCAGCAGCACGGCAATCTTTGAGGCGTCTTCCCCATCAATGGCTAGCCCTTGTTCGGTCAGCGCACGCAGCCTTTGAAGCGACTTTCGATAGATGTGAACCGGACTGATGATGCATCGGTTGGTGTAGCCTCTAAGGGAGCGGGCTATGGATGCAAAATTGCGACGATGGAATTGGAGGTCGGTCACATTGCTCAACACGATGGGATCATAGCGCCAGATGACTCGACTCGGACCCAAACGATCACTCAATTCACGGAAAGTTCGTACAGAATTTTCGATGGCGGGAGTGTTTGCATCCAGCAGACGCGGGTTGTTTAATATGGTGAAGTAAAAAATATAGCGGTAGCCGCATGTGTCCAACTCGTCCAGAAAGGGAATCATGGGATGGGGATTGCGGCTCCAAAATACAACGGCTTCAACGTCGCCGGTCGCCAGGGATACGCGCGAGACCTGCCTGGGGTTGAAGGGATTCGGTACAGTGCAATAGCCCGCGCGTATGCGGTTCATGAACCACCTGGCATAAAACGCAGGGATGTCTGTGCGGCGGCTGGCACTGATGATCACGCCGAAAACCTTCGAATTCTTCCGCTGGGGTAACCGTTTGGATGCATGACTGTTCTCTAAGCAACCCGGTTTTTTTGGTGAAGCGCTTCAAACCAAACCGTCAACTATAGTAAGATGTGCTCAATTATGACACAGGCGTGACTCAATTGGGAGGGTTTAGAATGCATTGGATATTCTATGTGGCTGCGGCTGCTGTGACCGCACTCGCCATCTATGTGCAGATAAAGAGAATCGAAAAGGGGTCGGACGAGAGTGCTGCGGCACCGCATGAAAATAAGGCGCCGCAGCAAACAAAAAAAAGTGCAAGACAAAAAAACAGCAGGCGGCATTAGTGTTGATTTTGCATGATGATTGCGTCGGGTAATGCGCACTCAACACCGCGGCTGAAGATGCGATGCGATGAATGAATGGCCCGGCGCAAACGTTTCTGCTTCGTCGTGGCACAGGATCGTGACAAGCTTAAATGAAGGATGGGGGTTATTTGAAATTGAAAGGGAGAGCTTTTTCGGAAAAGATGGTTGAGGTCTTGAACTACGGCGCAATCAATCTGGCTATGGCCATAGGCTACAGAACCGGACTTTATGATGTCTTGGACACCTTCGACACGCCGCAGCCCATTACCGCCATAGCGCGAGAATCCGGGCTGAATCCTCGATACCTCCAGGAATGGATGGGCGTCATGGTAACTGCAGGGATCATTGAAATTTCCCATTCAGCCGACGGTGAGCACCGATTTTTTTTGCCCAAAGAACATGCTGATTATATCACTCGGCGCGCGGGAAATTCCAACCTCGGGGTGTATACTCAGGAAATTCCTCTCCTCACGCTGTGCGCAATGGAAGAGGTATTCCAGGGGTTTCACACGGGGCAGGGGATCGACTATCATCATTACCCGAAGTTTCAATCCTTCATGTCCGAACTGGCCGACGCCAAGCATCGCAAAATACTTGTAGACCAGTTCCTCCCTTCCGTGGACGAGGGAAAGCTTGTCGAACGTCTCAAACGGGGCATCCATGTGTGCGATGTGGGGTGTGCGGAAGGCGTGGCCGTGCTGCTGATGGCTCAAGCATTTCCCAACAGCCGTTTCCTCGCCCTGGACCTGTCGCCGGAGGCAATCCGGATGGCTCGCGAGGGGGCTCACCGCCGGCAGGTAACCAACGTAGAATTCCTCATCTTGGATGCAGCAACCCTCGAAACCCATGAAAGGTTCAGTCAGCGATTTGATTATGTTACCGCATTTGATTCCATTCACGATCAGACACGGCCAATGGAAACCTTGCGCGGAATACACCACATCCTGGCCGATGGAGGTCTCTTTTCCATGGTGGATATCGCGGCACAAACGGATATGGCCGAAAACCTCGACCATCCCATGGCGCCTTTTCTGTATACCGTCAGCCTCATGCACTGCATGCCGGTTGGATTGGTGGATGGCGGGGCTGGCCTGGGGATGATGTGGGGACGTCAAAAGGCGTTAGAGATGCTCAAAAAGGCCGGCTTCAAAGACCTGGAAGTGGTGGAGATGCCGTTTGACGCATTCAATTGGCACTTCTTGTGCCGCAAGTGAACTCACTCACGCCTTATCCGTTTTTGCAGGGCGTTCCTGTGAATTTCCGCCTCGGATGGACGAACATAGAGAGGGCTGCTGTGAACGGGGTCCTCGCCTTTGCCCGCTGACAGCTTCTGCATGGCCAGGTATCCCACCTGGGAGGCTCTGATCATATGGCACGGCGGCGGAGCTTCAATGATCAGATCTCCCAGCTTCGCCAGCAACTGATTCTTATACAGCAGCCAACCGTCCCCGCAGACTATGGTCTTTTCGGTGACATGACGGACAAGGTGCTCCGGCTTATCGACCAGATAGACTCCCTGCAGAATCTGCCGTCCCTGGCCGTCCGGTCTGTAGAGACCGAAATAGACTTCCTTTTTTCGGGCATCGAGCACCGGGCATACCGGGTGGTGGCCAAACCCGAGGCCACCAGCCAATGCATCCAGGGAAGGGATGCCCACAAAATCTTTCGCCAGGCACCAGGCCAGCGTCTTGACGGTGCTCAAACCGATGCGTAACCCGGTAAAGCTTCCCGGGCCGGTGGTGACGGCGAATCCATCCACATCCTGCAGCGTCCAACGGGCCTGCCGCAGAACATGATCGAGGGACGCGAGCAGGCGTCGATTGTGGGTTTTCGCCGATTGCAGATACCACTCGGCCACCACCTGATCATCCTGCAAAAGAGCCACGCTGCCGGCTGCTGTCGAGGTATCGACTGCTACAATCTTCACGTGCGCCGCCTGGTCAGGGCGCCGGACTGGGTTGGCCGGTGATCAAGCGCATGATGTCGTTGTAGAATACAAAAATCATCAGCACGATGAGGAAAACCATGCCGATGCGTTGCGCCATTTCTATCTTCTTCATGTCGATGGGTCGCCCCAAGATGGCTTCAATGAAAAAGAAGAAAAGATGTCCACCATCCAGAACCGGAATCGGAAGCAGGTTCAAAATGCCGAGATTGATACTGATCAGGGCGGTGAAATAGATCAGATTCAAAATTCCTTCCTGCGCCTGTTGACCTGTCATCTGGGCTATGAGCAGAGGACCGCCAAGGGTCTGCAGGGGAACAACCCGTTCGATCAGCTTGACCACAGTGAGCAGAAACAGCTTGCTCAGATTCCATGTCTGGGCCAGGCTGTAATACCCGGCCAGGAGAGGATTGACCCTCTTGACATTGAATTTTCCCGCAGCAGAGATACCAATCACCGGCCGCTTGATCGACTCCCCGAAAATATTCTTAATTTCCCGGCTCTGCGGTGTTACTGTGATGACCTTAACTTCTTCGCCCCGTTGGATTTCCATCACCAGGGGCTGTTCTCCGTGTTCCTGAATCATATTCGAGAGCTGGTCCCATTGTGAAACGCTCTCTCCGTTGATCGTCAATACCAGGTCTCCCGACCTCAGCCCCGCCTGCTCTGCCGGTGACGCGGGATTGACCGAACCGATCTCGGTGGTCATCTGCGGTATCCCTGCAACCGCATAGACCAGAGCAAAAATGATGATGGCAAACAACAGATTTGAAGAAGGTCCGGCCAGCACGATCCCGATACGCTTCCATACGGATTGTGCGGGAAAGCTCCTCTCTTTGTCTTGTTCAGGGACTTCTTCCTCGGCATCCTCTCCCAGCATCTTCACGTAACCCCCAAGGGGAACCGCGGATATGCAATATTCCGTTTCGCCGCGTGTCACGCTGACAATTCGGGGGCCAAATCCCAGGGAAAAACGCAGCACCCGCACTCCAGCCCATTTGGCTACGAGAAAATGGCCAAGTTCGTGAACAAATATTAAAATCCCGAGGACCACAACGGTGGCAATGATCGTTGTCAGCAAAATGGAACCCTCACTTCTGATTGACTAAACGCTCGGCTTCCAACCGAGCCCACTTGTCCGCCGCAAGGATTGCGTCGAGATCAAGTTCGCCTGAAATTTGGTGGTGCTTCATCACACTTTCTATCAATCGGGCTATATCCAGGAATCCGATCTTTTCCTCCAAGAATGCGTTAACCGCCACTTCGTTGGCAGCATTGAGCACCGCCGGCATGGTGGAACCCCGGGCACATGCTTCATAGGCAAGGCGCAGGCAGGGGAATCTATCCGTGTCCGGCGGATAAAAAGAAAGCTTCTGCAAATGGAACAGGTCCAGCGGTGGATTCCTCACCGGCAATCTCTCCGGATAAGCCAGAGCATAGGCAATAGGAATGGTCATATCGGGAATCCCCAACTGGGCAATAACCGATCCGTCGATGTATTCGACCATCGAATGCACGATACTCTCCGGGTGGATATGGACGTCAATCTGATCGGTCGGAACGCCAAAAAGCCATTGCGCCTCTATGACCTCCAATCCTTTATTCATCAATGTAGCGGAATCAATTGTGATTTTTCTTCCCATGGACCAGTTGGGGTGCTTGAGCGCACCCTGCGGGGTGACCTTGGCAAGCTCCTCCAAGCTTTTTTGAAAAAACGGTCCTCCCGAGGCTGTCAACAAAATCCTGCGCAAGCTTTTCCTGTGGTTCCCTTGCAGCGACTGAAAAATAGCGCTGTGTTCGCTGTCGACCGGAAGTATGCTGATGCCGTTTTGGATGGCCAATTCCATGACAATTTGGCCGGCAATCACCAGGGTTTCCTTGTTGGCCAGCGCCAGGTGCTTGCCTGCCTTGACGGCGGCGATGGTCGGCAGCAGACCGGCCGCCCCCACCATGGAGGAAAGTACCATATCGACTTCGGGCAGGGTGGCGACCTGTTCATAGCCCGAAGCGCCGTAGACAATTTCCGGTTGTGGATCACCCGGGCCCAAAAGCCCGGACAATTCTTCGGCCAACTCCCGGTTGAGCACCGCTACCAGTCGAGGTTGAAAGGTTCTAATTTGCTCAAGCAGCAGGGAAACATTGCGACCTGCCGCCAACGCCGCCACCCGAAAGCGATCCGGAAATTGTTGAACCACATTTAGAGTGTTTGTACCGATTGATCCGGTGCTTCCGAGGATACTCAGAACTCTGTTCGCCATAACAACAACCGTCAGCTCCTAGTGAGCTGCATCTCAAGCGGAACGCGGGTTAGTGCCTTCACCGTGCGCAGAGTATGCGAGGGAATTGCTCCTCTGTGTGGAGCTTCATGCCTACTCATGACTATCGACTTTAACCGTTATGGGTAATCAATCCAATGCAAAAAAAACCAAACCACCGGAAATACGAAAAGCAGGCTGTCCAGTCGGTCCAGAATGCCCCCGTGTCCCGGCAAAATGTTGCCCGCGTCCTTCACTCCGCAGAGTCGTTTGGTCAGAGACTCGATGAGATCGCCGATCTGTCCGATGATTACCAAAATCAAACTCAGCAAGATCAACCACTTTATGGGTACCGCCCCAAGGAACAGGGAGCCGAACAACGTTCCGACCACAATCCCTCCCATCACGCCCCCCAATGACCCCTCGATGGTCTTGTTGGGACTGACTTGTGGGTAGAGTTTGTGGCTCCCGAAATACTTGCCAGAGTAAAGTGCACAGGCATCGTTGGCGATGGTGATCAGCAAAGCAAAAAAGACCCAGCGATTTCCGGAGCTCAAGGGCTGTATTAGCAGCACGTAAGATAAGAGATAGGGAACATACAGCCAACCCAGGACGAATCGGGCCGCGCGCGAGATACCGCCGGAATCAGTCGGGGCGGCGAAAAGCGTGGTGGAAAATGCTGCAAACAGGACAAGGAAAAGGGCCCCATGGAGCCCTATCGGCCCTAAACCGGATGCTCCAAGGGGGAACAGCAGGCCTGTTGCCACATAAAAGGCCTGCCACCAAAACGGCAAGCCCCTCTGGAAGACCATTGACTGAAATTCCCAAAGTCCGATTCCGGCAAGAACTGCCACGAGTGCGGTCCAGCTCCAGTAAGGGCCGATGGTGAGCGCGATAACAACCGGGGCCGCCAATAATAAGGCTGTAGCCCAGCGTTGGACATGGGGATCCCAATGATGCCGGCTTGACATATCAGCCGTTAACCCGCAATGAGGTCACGCGGAACGCTGAAGACCATCCCTGTTGGTTGACGGTTGCCAGCCCGCATCGGGTCATTGCTGGCTTCCGGCGGCACAACGTTGCGTTGGTGTCTGATCATCATAATAGGTACCGAAGCGCCGTTCGCGCTTTTGATAATCCCTCAGTGCCGCAAGAAATTCTTCTTCCCTGAAATCCGGCCAGAGCACATCGGTGATGTAGAGCTCAGCGTAAGCAAGTTGCCACAACAAAAAGTTGCTCACCCGGTATTCACCGCTTGTGCGGATAATCAGGTCCGGGTCGGGTGTGCCTCGAGTGAACAGGTAGCTGGAAAAAAGCTCACCTGAGAGTTCTTCGGGAGAATACCTGCCGCTGCGCACATCTTCAGCAAAAAGCCTCGCAGCCCTCTCGATTTCCTGCCTTCCGCCGTAATTGACGGCGAGATTTACCACCAGCCGATCCAGGTGCTTGGTCTGCTCGATTACCTTCAACAACTCCCGAACCACATCGTCCGGTATGCCCTCCAGGTCACCAATATGACAAACACGAATTCCCTTGTCGAGCAGTTCCGGCAACTCTGAAATCAGGAACTTCTTGAGCAGGTGCCAGAGGGCATCCACTTCCGAGGGCGGCCTTTGCCAGTTTTCTTTGGAAAAGGCGTACAAGGTCAGGTAAGGAATCCCAAGTTCCCGGCAACTGCGCACCACCGCTCTCACCGAATTGGCCCCTTCTTCATGGCCGACGATGCGGTTCAGGAATCGTTTCTTGGCCCAACGGCCGTTGCCGTCCATAATGATGGCTACATGGCGCGGAAGTTGATCGACATCCAATTGATGCATCCCTTAGATTTCCAGAACTTCAGTTTCCTTGTTGTTGTACGCTGCGTCAATGTTGCCGATGAATGTGTCCGTGATTTTTTGAATTTCGTCCTGTGCTCTGAATTGATCGTCCTCGGATATTTCCTTTTCTTTCTTGAGGTCCTTGATCATCTCATTGGCGTCGCGGCGGATGTTGCGCACGGCAACTTTGGCTTCCTCCGCCATTTTCTTGATGATCTTGACCAGGTCGCGGCGACGTTCTTCCGTGAGCGGAGGAACATTGATACGAATGATCTTGCCATCGTTCATCGGCGTCAGGCCAAGTTCGGATTTCAATATGGCCTTTTCCACTTCCCCTACGATGGTGGTATCCCATGGCTGTATCATGATCGTCCGCGGTTCAGGAATGGTGAGAGTTGCCAATTGATTTAACGGTGTCGAGGTCCCGTAATATTCCACTCTGATGCCGTCTACCAAGGCAACTGAAGCTCTTCCCGTGCGCAGTCTCTTGTAATCCCGCTCCAGACTTTCGAGGGCTTTTTGCATGCGATCCCGTGCATCTTCATAGACATCATTCAACATGACCGAATCCCTCCACCACTGTGCCTACAGGTTCACCCAGAATCACCTTCTTGATGTTGCCGCGAGTTTTCAGATTGAAAACCACGATCGACATATCCTGATCTCTCGCCAGAGAAATGGCGGTTGCATCCATCACCTTAAGATTCTTCTGCAAAACTTCGGTAAAGCTAATCCTGTCAAATTTCACCGCGGCGCGATCCTTTTCAGGATCAGTGCCGTAAACCCCATCCACTCTCGTTGCTTTGAGCAATACTTGGGCATTGATTTCCACGGCCCTCAATGCGGCCGTGGTATCCGTGGTAAAGAACGGGAGACCCGTGCCCGCCGCAAAGATCACGATCCGCCCCTTTTCCAGGTGTCTGATGGCCCGGCGCCGGATGTAAGGCTCAGCCACCTCCTTCATATCGATGGCCGACTGCACCCGAGTAGCAATTCCATGCTTTTCCAGTGCCTGCTGCAACGCCAAAGCGTTCATCACGGTGGCCAGCATGCCCATATAGTCTGCGGTGGAACGATCCATTCCCTGGGAAGCACCGGACACTCCGCGGAAAATATTGCCCCCGCCGATGACCAGGGCAATCTGGACCCCCATTTGGTGGATTTCATCGATCTCGTCCGCGATTTCTCTCAGCACGTCAGTGTCAATGCCGTAGGGCTCCTTGCCCATGAGAGCTTCTCCGCTGAGCTTGAGAAGAATTCTGCGGTACCGGGGTTTCTGCTGGTTCATTGCCGCCTGCCGTCATGATCGCGTGCCGGCTGGATCGCTCCTGCCGATCGGTAAGTGATGAGGGCGCCTGACCTGATTAGCAGGTCCGGTAAGTCCAGTTGGATCACGCTGCAAGGCTTCACTCTCGCCGCACGCGCTACCCCGCGGAACATCCAAACCGCGCTGCCGGCACCCTGACACGGAGATTTCCCAGGGCATATCGACGAATCTATTCAGACCCCAGTTGGTATCGGCAGAAGCGCCGGATGACAATCTTTTCGCCGATTTTTGCGACCAATCCATTGAGGTAATCTTGTATGGTTATGTTGGGATCCCTCACATAGGCCTGTTCCATGAGCACCGATTCTTCATAGAACTTGCGCATTTTTCCTTCGACCATCTTTTCCAGAATGTTTTCCGGTTTGCCCGATTCCCTGGCCTGATCCATATAGATGGCCTTCTCGCGCTCTATCACTTCTGCGGGAACATCTTCACGTTGAATGCCAAACGGGTTTGCCGCGGCGATATGCATGGCAACATTCTTTACAAATTCTTGAAAATCTTCGCTCTTGGCAGCAAAATCGGTTTCACAGTTCACTTCCAGCAATACCCCCAGACGTCCACCCCCATGAATATAAGCGTGGACCATCCCCTCCGATGCCTCTTTGCCGGCGCGCTTCATGGCTTTGGCAAGGCCCTTTTTGCGCAGCAAATCGATGGCTTTGTCCATATCGCCCGCGGTGTCCTGAAGGGCTTTCTTGCAATCCATCATGCCGGCATTTGTGGCTTCCCTTAATTCTCGCACCATTGCAGCTGTAACTTCCAACTGTATCCTCCTGTCCATCCATACATGTGACAATCAAACAACGTAAAATAGAAAGAAGCCGGGTGTTTCCGGCTTCCTTCCGCTTGATCAATTGACGGCTATTCCGTGTCTTCAGTTTCCGTTGTGGATGCGCCCACCGGATTGACTATCTCCACGATGGGACCGCTTTCTTCTTCACTGAGCAACTGCCCGGCCGGAACCTCTTCCAGGTAAGTCGATTCCTTGTCCTGCACAGCCTGCTGAGCTTCCTCGTAGCGCCGTCGTCCTTCTATGCAGGCATCGGCCATTTTGGAAGTGATGAGCCGGATGGCCCGGATGGCATCATCGTTGCCCGGGATGGGATAGTCGATCATATCCGGGTCGCAGTTGGTGTCGACAACGGCAACAACCGGAATACCGAGTCGGTTGGCTTCGGCTACCGCTATTTTTTCCCGCTGTGTGTCCACTACGAACAGAATTCCGGGCAGCCGGGTCATTTCCTTGATTCCGCCCAGGTTTTTTTCCAGTTTTTCACGTTCGCGCTGCAGGGAAAGAATTTCTTTCTTGGGAAACCGATTGATGCTCCCGTCCTCGACCATGGCATCCAGTTCTTTAAGACGATCGATCCTCAGTTTGATGGTCTTAAAGTTGGTCAGCATGCCACCCAGCCAGCGCTGATTGACATAGTACATGCCGCATCGCTGGACTTCTTCCTGAATGGTATCGCGGGCCTGCTGTTTGGTGCCGACAAATAGAACCGTTTCGCCGTTTGCCGTGCCTTCAACTACGACCTGATAGGCTGCGTGGAACAAACGAACCGTGCGCTGCAGATCGATGATATAGATGCCGTTGCGCGCGCCAAAGATGTAAGGTTTCATCTTGGGGTTCCAGCGGCGCGTCTGGTGGCCGAAGTGAACTCCCGCTTCCAACAATTGCTTCATACTGACGATGGCCATACAAATCTCCTTCTGGTTGAGCCTCCACCCTTCATAACCCGCGTTGTCGATCGTTTCGGGCACCAAAAGGTTTTCAGGGTGTGCGGTTAAAAGCAAATCGTATCTTTTTAACATGATCGCCAAAATAGTTGCAACAAAAAATACACACCCATTGCTTATTAAGGTTCGTGCGATTGTAAAAGGTTTAACGTTTGTTGACAATCTCAGCAAGTCAATATAGGAAATGATGCGTAACCGTTGCAGTGTATTTTCCCCGCGTGCGCAAGCCGCACAAGCTGCATCGGGCAGGCTGTTGCGATCCAGGAGGATGGCGCCTGGGGTGCTGCTCTGCCATCACGCTCAGTGCCGGAACCCGCCAGGTTCGAATCTCACTGGAATTCGGCCGCTTCGGTGGTGCCTTCTGGGAATGACCTGGGAGCGGTATTTTCGGGCAAGCTCATCGACAAGGGGATGTGTTTGTCGTAATGGAAAAGCGAAGCCGTCATGAATAAAAAGACTTTGCTGGTAACCGGCGGGGCCGGTTTTATCGGCAGTAATTTCGTACTCGCTGCATGCAAACGGGGCCATGCCCGCATTGTGAACTTCGACCTCCTGACTTACGCCGGTAATCTGAAAAATCTTGACTCCTTGAGTGGACATTCCGACTATGTTTTTGTTCAGGGAGACATTGCCGATCGGGACCTGGTGGGCAGCGTCCTGGCCCGATATAAACCCGACGGCGTGGTCAATTTCGCTGCAGAATCGCATGTTGACCGATCCATTGCGGGTCCCGAGGCATTCATTCGCACCAATGTGGTGGGCACGTTCAACTTGCTCGAAGCAGTTCGCAGCTATTGGCTCGACCTTACAACGGCAGAGCGTGGCGCCTTCCGCTTCCTGCATGTTTCCACCGATGAAGTGTACGGTTCGCTCGGACCTGATGATCCAGCGTTTACGGAAACAACTCCGTACGCCCCAAACAGCCCTTATTCCGCTTCCAAGGCCGCCAGTGATCACCTGGTCAGAGCTTACCACCACACCTACGGGATCCCCTGCCTCACCACCAATTGTTCCAACAACTATGGTCCAATGCAGTTCCCGGAAAAACTCATTCCGCTGATGATCTTGAACGCATTGGAAGGGAAACCGCTGCCGATTTATGGCGATGGGCGGAATGTGCGCGACTGGCTTTACGTGGAGGATCATTGCGAAGCCATCAGGCGGGTTCTGGAGCACGGTCGTGGCGGAGAGATCTACAATGTGGGTGGGCGCTGTGAGAAAACCAATCTGGAAGTTGTTCACAGCATCTGCAACCTTCTGGATGAAATGCGCCCTCAATCTCCCTTTAAACCGCACACGTCACTCATTACTTTTGTCAAGGATCGGCCGGGGCACGATTGGCGTTATGCCATCGACTGCAGCAAAATAGAAAGGGAATTAGGTTGGAGCCCCCGGGAAACATTTGACAGCGGCCTCAGAAAGACCATTGACTGGTACCTGCAACAGGCCGATTGGGTTCAATCGATCAGGACGGGTGCCTATCGAGCATGGATCAGGAGTCATTATGGAGCATCCTGAGACCGTTCGACAGGCTGCAAATATTTGCTTGCCTGGGGCGCTGCCATTCAACCGGGTTGCAAGCCGAACCCAGCTATCGAGGGTTGCGAAATGATCGACTCGTGTAACACTAGCCAGAGCCATTTAGCGGTACACCAATGGAGGGGCATTATCCTCGCCGGCGGCGCTGGCACCAGGCTTTATCCCATCACCAAGGTGGTCAGCAAGCAGTTGCTGCCGGTCTATGACAAGCCAATGATTTACTATCCCCTGTCGATTCTGATGTTGGCCGGAATCCGTGACATTTTGGTGATATCTACTCCGGAGGATCTGCCCAGATTCAGATTGCTGCTGGGGGACGGCAGTCAGTGGGGTGTCCGGTTTTTCTACGAGGAACAGGCAAAACCCGAAGGGTTGGCGCAGGCGTTTATCATTGGTCGAGAATTCATCGGCCGCAACAAAGTCTGCCTGATCCTGGGGGACAATATCTTTTACGGGCACGGTTTCAAATCAATCCTGCGCAGGGCCGTAAGCCTCGAGAAGGGGGGCCTGATTTTCGGCTATTGGGTGCGTGATCCCGAGCGCTACGGCATCGTCGAATTCGATCCATGCGGGACAGTGATGGGCATTGAAGAAAAACCGCAGCAACCCAAATCCCGCTACGCGGTCCCCGGCCTGTATTTTTATGACAACGATGTCATCGACATTGCCGCGAATTTGCAACCCTCGGCACGCGGAGAGCTCGAAATCACGGATGTCAACAAGGAATATTTGAGACGTGGGGAGTTGCGAGTCGAATTGCTCGGCCGCGGATTTGCCTGGTTGGACACCGGTACGCACGATTCGCTCATTGAGGCGAGCAGTTATATCGAAACCATAGAGAAACGCCAGGGGCTGAAGATCTCCTGCGTTGAGGAAGTGGCCTACCGCATGGGTTTCATCGATGCCGAACAAGTCAGGAGACTTGCTGAGCCCATGAAGAAAAATGGCTACGGACTCTATCTGCTCAACATTTTGCAGGACGAGGTCATTTTCGAATAAGGATTCTTGTGATGCGAGTTCTTGTGGTGGGAAGCAACGGCATGCTGGGGCGGGATCTCATGTCCACTCTGGTGCAAACGGAATATACCGTATTTGGCCTCGACATACCGCAGATCGACATCACCCGGCAACACGAGCTGTCTGGTGTTGTGCGGGATTTGTCCCCCGCTTTGATCATCAATTGTGCGGCTTATACCGCCGTTGATAAGGCGGAGCAGGAAACCGAGCTGGCTTTTTCGATCAACCGTGATGGTTCTGCAAATCTGGCGACCGTCTGTCATGATCAGGGCATCCCGCTGATTCACATATCCACCGATTATGTATTCGATGGAACCGGCAGACGACCTTACCGTGAGAGCGATCCTGCCAGCCCCATCGGCGTCTATGGTCGGAGTAAATGGGAAGGGGAAGAAGGGGTTCGGGACCACCTGCGGGAGCATCTCATCGTCAGAACTGCCTGGTTGTATGGAGTTCAGGGGAACAACTTCGTCAAGACCATTCTCCGGCTGAGCAGGGAAAAAGAGCGGATCCGAGTCGTTGCCGATCAGTTTGGCTGCCCGACCTGGGCGCGCGATCTTGCCGAGGGTCTGGCGCGCATGGCCACACTGATTTCGGATGATCCAGCATCGGTCCAATGGGGTACCTATCACTTTTGCGGTCAGGGGCAGACTACTTGGCACGGCTTTGCCGAAGCCATTGTTGCCGAAGGACGGCGCAGAGAGGAACTCAAGGTGCAACAGGTTGTCCCGGTAACGACCGCCGAATATCCGACTCCCGCCGCTCGGCCATCCTGGTCTGTGCTGGATTGCCGTAAGCTGGAAGAAAATTTTGGGATAGTCCCGCGCCCGTGGCAAACAGGCTTGAGTGAGATGATGGAGGAGCTTTACAGAGGAGACTTCCCACGGCAGTAATCCATCCGTATATCACGTGCCCAAGTCACCAAATGGCGGTGGACTGTGCCGAGTGAACCTGTTCTGAAGGAAGGCAGGAACTGCTGGCGCATCGCCCAGGCAGATCGTGTATCCTTTTTAGTCGATGCCGCATCCTATTTTTCGGCGTTCGTGGGAGCGCTAAAGCACGCCCAAAAATCCATTCTCATCGTTGGATGGGACATTGACAGCAGAGTTTCCCTGGTGCGCGGCGATGAAACCATGAAGCTGCCGAACCGTCTCGGAGACTTCCTTAATACAGTGGTATCTCGCGTCGATGGCCTGGAAGCGCATGTGCTCGCCTGGGATTTCGCCATGATTTATGCTCTGGAGCGTGAACCTCTGCCGATTTTTAAACTCGGTTTGAGTACTCACAGGAGACTGCATTTTCGACTGGATGGACGCCACCCGGTAGGCGCATCCCACCATCAGAAGATTGTGGTAGTGGATGACCGAGTCGCTTTCGTAGGCGGTATCGACCTGACCAGATTTCGCTGGGACACGCCGGAGCATGCAGCGGACGATCCCCGCAGGGTCGATGAGAGTGGCCGGAAGTACCGGCCGTTTCACGACGTGCAGATGGCGGTTTCGGGCAGAGTCGCTGCGGTTCTGGGAGATTTGCTGAGAGAGCGTTGGCTGCGGGCGACGGGGGAGCGGCTGAATGCTCCGCAGTTGGAGACGGAAACAGACTGTTGGCCGCCCGGTTTGCACCCTGACCTGAACGATGTGGCGGTAGCCGTTGCGCGCACGGAACCGGCTTATGAGGATTATTCCGAAGTCCGTGAGATAGAAGCTCTTTACTGCGATGCCATCGGTTCTGCACGGCGCTTTATCTATATTGAAAACCAATACCTCACTTCCAAGGTGGTGGGAGATGCTCTGGCCAAACGCCTGCAAGAGGAGGATGGCCCGGAAATTCTCATCATTCTTCCGGAAAAGAGCTCGGGGTGGCTCGAAGAGTCCACCATGGATGCTTTGCGGGCTCGTCTGCTCAAGCAGCTTCAGGAGAGCGACCGGTATGGTCGGTTGGGCGTTTATTTTCCGCATATGCCGGGTCTCGGCGAGGATTGCATCAATCTTCATTCCAAAGTGTTGGTGGTCGACAACAGGTTTGTGCGCATCGGGTCGTCAAATTTGAGCAATCGGTCCATGGGCTTTGATACGGAATGCGACCTGGCCATCGAAGCCGCTGGTGAGGAGCGGATTGAAAAGGCCGCAGGAGGTTTTCGCAACCGGCTGCTCGGCGAGCACCTCGGAACTTCAGCCGAAGCGGTCGCAGAAACAATCGCTGCAACCGGATCATTACTCCAGGCCGTCGATGAGTTAGCCGGGCAAGGACGTAGTCTGCGACCGCTGAACACAAAGGTGCCCGAATTCTTGCAGGATCTGATGGAAAGCGCCATATTGATCGATCCTGAAAAACCGGTCGATCCGGATCAGCTCATGCATCAGTATGTGCCCAAAGATGTTGGAAAAACCTGGAACCCTCGACTCATTGGCAGCATAATACTGCTGACGGCCCTGCTCGGCTTTGCGGCAGCCTGGCAGTGGACGTCCTTGAAGGACTGGCTGGATCTCGAGTCGATCATTGGGCTGGCAAAAACCATTCGAGAGGACCCGTTCGCTCCGCTGATCGTCATCGGCGTCTATATTGTGGGCGGTCTGGTGAGTTTCCCCGCGACCGTTCTGATTGTTGCCACTGCCATTACCTTTGGACCTTTGTATGGTTTTGTTTACGCCTTGCTGGGCTGCGTACTGAGTGCGGTGTGTGCGTTTGGAGTGGGGCATATGCTGGGAGGAGAGGTTTTGCGCAGGTTTGCCGGCAGGCGCATCAACCAGATCAGCCGCCAACTGGCCAATCGCGGACTCCTGGCCATTATGATCATACGCCTGGCGCCGGTGGCTCCCTTCACGGTGGTCAATATGGTGGCCGGTGCCTCCCACATCAAATTCTGGGATTTTACCTGGGGAACAGTCTTCGGCATGGCCCCCGGGCTTTTTGCGGTGACTCTTTTTGGCGATCGCCTGGAGTATGCAATGCGCAATCCGAGTCTCAAGAGCACGGCCCTGCTGGCCGGAATCATCATGGTTATTGTTGCGGCCAACCTAATGTTCCGCAAATGGCTCGCGAAACGGGATGATGCCGGTTTAAAAGATGATCACAAGGCCGGCTAGCGGTGTTTATTAAAGATAAATATTCAAAATAATTTCTTGACATGCGATTGGGTTTGTTGTTACAGAAAGACCGTGTTTATGGAAACTAGGAAAGGCAGTCATATGGACAGCGATCAATTTGCAGCGAAATGTTTCTGGTGCTGGTGGTGGAGCAAAGACCGGACGGGTGTGCCGAGGAGGTCTTAACGAGCTGACCATCAGCTGAATGGATATTAAAGGACCGTGGGCCACCTGGCCCCCGGTCCTTTGTTTTTGTAAAAGGGACCGTGGGGATTTGCCCCCCGGTCCTTTTTTTTTCAGGACTGACTTGGGAAGTGTCTGAGCGTAACGGCCTCACATCATCTCGGCACACTACCGCCAGGGCGACGGAGATCGGATGATGTGCGCGGTCACCGCATTCCAGGAGATAACAGCATGACTGAACAGTACTTTTGAGCCGTTCCTGAGCATATTTTCGACCGGTATCAGGTGGTGCGGAAACGGATTGCTCAGTGCGCCGTGGCGCATTTCATTGGAATCGACAAAAAATGAGGAGAACCAAAATGCTTGTGGTCATGAACAAGACGGCAACAGCGATGGAAATCAATGCGGTGGTTGCCGCCATCGAGGCAAAAGGTCTAACGGCCCGTCCTATTCCCGGAGGTCAAAGGGTCGCCATTGGCGTTTTGCACAACCAGGGTCACATCGACGCATCCCCCTTCCTGGGGTTGCCCGGAGTGAAGGAAGTGATTCCGGTTACGCGACCCTATAAGCTGGTCAGCCGAGAATTCCAGCCGGACGACAGCATCATTCGGGTCGGTGAGAATGCCATCGGCAACGGTCATCTGACTATCATTGCCGGCCCGTGCGCCATTGAAAGTGAACGGCAGGCTCTCACCATTGCGAGGCTGGTCAAGCAGTCGGGTGCTAAACTGTTCAGGGGCGGAGCATTCAAGCCGCGCACTTCTCCCTATGCATTCCAAGGGCTTGGAGAAGATGGCTTGAAAATCCTGGCACGAGTGCGGGATGCGACAGGCATGCCGGTGGTGACAGAAGCCATGGACCATGAACTGTTTGATTTGGTGGAAGAATATGCCGACGTGGTCCAGATAGGAACGCGCAACATGCAGAATTTCAGCCTGCTGCGCCGCGCCGGCCGTTCGGATAAAGCGATTCTGCTGAAGCGGGGGCTGTCAGCAACGATCGAGGAGTGGCTGATGGCGGCCGAATACATCATGGAGGCGGGCAATGCCAGGGTGATTCTGTGTGAAAGAGGGGTGCGCACGTTTGCCCATCACAGCCGCAATACCCTCGATCTTTCAGCGGTCCCGGTCGTTCAAAAGGAAAGCCATTTGCCGATCATTGTCGACCCGAGTCATGCGGCCGGGCGGCGTGACCAGGTCATTCCGCTGAGCCGGGCGGCCGTTGCGGTCGGAGCTCATGGGCTCATGGTGGAGGTGCACCATCAGCCGGAGACGGCCCTCAGTGACGGCGCTCAGTCCCTCTATCCGGAGCAGTTCACAGAGCTCTGCTCACAGGTGGCGCCAATTTTCAGGATATTTCGCCCTGACGGCATTGCCCCCGTCATCTCGATACCTTGATAGTCCTGGAAGTGCTATGGCTGCTTCAAACCCGACCACAACAAACGGTGAAAATCCAAGGCTTGCTTACCGAATGCACCGGCTGCTGCAGTTGTAAAATGCACCTGCAGTTGTTGCCTTCAATGTCCCTGGGAGATGAAACAATGAAGATCGCACGCTATCCGGAAAAGGAAGAGTTTTTTAGGCTGTCCGAACGGGGGAACCTGGTGCCCGTCTGCCTGGAAATTTTGGCGGATGCCGAGACTCCGGTCTCTGCCTTGGCGAAATTCTATCGAGGAGACGGGCCGCTGTTCCTGCTTGAAAGTATGGAGGGAGGAGAACGCTGGGGGAGGTACAGCTTCCTGGGTGCTTCCGCCCAGGGACAGATTCGTGTTTTCACAGACCGGGTGGAGGTCGACAATGGCTCTTCCACACAGCACCTGCCCCATCAAGGTGATCCCCTGGCAGTCCTGCGTTCTCTCATGGAAAAATACAAGCCGGTTTCTCTCCCCGGCCTCCCACGGTTCTGGGGCGGCATCGTGGGCTATCTGACCTACGAAATGGTTGCATTTTTTGAAGCCATTCCCAATCTGCTTCCGGAAGACAAGCCTTTGGCCCATTTCATTTTGCCGGATCAACTGCTGATTTTTGACAATGTGCGCCATACCATGACGCTGGTGGCCTATGCGTTTCTGGAGGGTAAGGACCCTGCGCAGGTTTACGAAGACTGCCTGAACCGCCTCGATAACATGCAGGCCATATTGAATCAACCAATTGCGATAGAGCAGCAGGCTTCGATCCCTCCCTGCAAGCTGAAGGCGCGGGTAGACCCCGAATCGTTTCGCTCTCAGGTCCGGCGAGTGAAAGACCATGTGGCTGCCGGCGACATCATACAGGCGGTCATCTCGCAACCCTTCGAATGCGCACCTCCCCCCGACCCCTGGTGGCTGTATCGCGGGCAGCGCTACATCAATCCATCCCCTTATCTCTTCTTTCTGCACCTGGGTGAGACAGTCCTGGTGGGGTCCTCGCCGGAAACGATGGTGCGCCTGGAAAATGGGGTGGCTACCCTACGCCCCATTGCGGGAACCAAACCGAGAGGCAAGAGCGAGCAGGAGGACAGGAAGTTGGCTGACGAACTTTTGCAGGATCCAAAGGAGAGGGCGGAGCACCTGATGCTCGTGGATCTGGGGCGAAACGACCTGGGCAGGGTGGCCGAGACCGGCACGGTGCAGGTGACCGACCTGATGATCGTGGAGCGTTATTCCCATGTGATGCATCTGGTTTCCAACATCTCCTGTGACCTGAAGACCGGCTGCGACGCCTGGGATCTGTTGCGGGCGACTTTCCCGGCAGGAACTCTGTCAGGGGCGCCCAAAGTCAGAGCCATGGAAATTATCGCCGCCATGGAAAAGGAGCCCCGGGGACCGTATGGCGGGGCGATTGGCTACTTCTCTTTCACCGGGAATATGGATCTTGCCATCACCATTCGCACGGCTTGCATCCAGGATGGAAAGCTTACCGTCAGGGCGGGAGCCGGAATAGTGGCGGATTCTGATCCCGAACGAGAACGGCAGGAAACCGTCAATAAAGCCATGGCCATCGATAGGGCGCTTCAATTGATCAGGGAAGCGGCCGATTCCTGAAAATTCACACAGCTTGGAGGTCATCATGATCGTCATGATTGATAACTATGATTCATTTACCTATAATCTTGTCCAATACTTACAGATGCTTGGGGCGGACGTGAAAGTGGTCCGCAACAACGTGGTTTCGGTGGATGACGTCAAATCATGGAAGCCCAGGGGAATTGTGATTTCCCCGGGACCCGGGGGACCTGAATCGGCCGGAATTTCCATTTCCCTGATTCAGGAATGTTCGGGCCACATTCCCATTCTGGGCGTTTGCCTCGGCCATCAGGCCATTGCGGTCGCCTTCGGGGGCAAAGTCATTCGCGCGCGGCACCTGATGCATGGCAAGGTCTCCACGGTCACAACGGATGGTGAGTCGTTGTACCAGGGAATCCGCTCTCCATTTCAAGCCATGCGTTATCATTCTCTGGCGGTTTCAAAGGAGCAGCTGCCGCCCTGTCTGCGAGTCACTGCACAGGCGGAAGATGGTGAGATCATGGGTATCAGGCACATGCATCATCCAACGGAGGGAATCCAGTTCCATCCCGAATCCATCATGACTCCGGTGGGAAAAAGATTGCTGAGGAACTTTTTGAATAAATCGAATGGCATGGGCAAAGACGAGAAGCATACTGTTGGGTAGTTGCCGGGAAAAGGAGAATTGAACCAATGATTCAGGAAGCGGTGAAGAAAATCAGCAAGAGGCAGGATTTGGATGAAGCTGAAATGGCCGAAGTGATGACCGAAATCATGTCGGGCAATGCCACCGACGCTCAAATTGGTGCTCTTATGGCTGCTCTTGCCACCAAGGGAGAGACTTTTTCGGAGTTGGCCGGGGCTGCCCGGGCCATGCGCCGCAAGGCGACCAGGATTCAGGCTTCGGCCGATACCGTGGTGGATACCTGTGGAACCGGCGGAGACAGAGCCCGCACTTTCAATATTTCTACGACTTCTGCTTTTGTTGTGGCAGGTTGCGGGGTTACCGTTGCCAAGCACGGCAACCGATCGGTTTCCAGTCAGTGTGGCAGCGCTGACTTACTCGAGGCTCTGGGCATGCATCTGGATGTGGTGCCGGAGGTGGTGGAAGAGGCTGTGCAGGAAATAGGCATAGGATTCCTGTTCGCTCCTCTGTTTCACGGAGCCATGCGGTATGCAGCCAAAGCGCGCAAAGAGGTGGGCATCCGTTCCATATTCAATATGCTTGGTCCGCTGACCAACCCGGCCGGAGCCAACTGCCAGCTGCTTGGCGTGTATGCTCCGGAATTGACGGAAATGTTTGCCGAAGCGCTGCGTTTGCTCGGCAGCCGCAGAGCCTTTGTTGTACATGGCCATGACGGATTGGACGAGATCACCATTTGTGCTCCCACGCGCGTGTCCGAATTGGCTGACGGTTTGATCAAGACTTACGATCTGACCCCCGATCAGCTGTTGGGAACAAGTGCGCAACCACAGGATCTCGAGGGGGGTGATCCCGTTCAGAATGCACAAATCACCCGGCAAATCCTTGCCGGGGAAAAGGGTCCCAAACGCGATGTGGTGGTGGTGAATGCGGCAGCCGCCCTCATTGCGGCGGGTGTTGCGGGAGACTTTGCCGACGGTGTTAAGCAGGCGGAAAACTCCATCGATTCGGGTTCAGCCGCGGCCAAACTCGACGCGCTGATCCAGTACACCAGGGACAATGCGCCTTGATGTTTCGCTGCCGCGCCTGAGGGGGTTAAACATGGCGCAGTGATCCTGATCGATGTCGTTATCCTTTAACGAACAGGTGGATTCATCCGCGTGAACTACCATGAGAATGTGAGCCCCATATGCAATCAGACTTTTTGACTACCATTCTGGAAAAGAAAAGAAAAGAAATCGAAGAGGCCCGAAAAAAAGTCCCGGCAAGGGAGCTACGCGCCAGAGCAGAAGAGCGCACCGTTCGGCGCTCTTTCTTTGGACATCTGCAAGCTCCCGGCACCCACGGAGCGAATATCATTGCCGAAATCAAGCGCGGCTCGCCTTCGCGTGGGAAAATACGCGAATCACTGGATCCCGCTCAATATGCGCGCCTTTATGAGGAGGGAGGGGCGGCCGCCATATCCGTTCTCACGGATCAGACCTTTTTCTTCGGCAGCTTTGAAGATCTGCGCAGGGCACGGGAAGCAACCCGACTTCCAGTTCTGCGAAAGGATTTTATCCTCTCGAGCTACCAGATCTATGAATCCTGCGCCCTGGGGGCCGATGCCGTGTTGCTGATCGTGAGGGCACTCGCTTCCGAACAGCTCAAAGACCATCTGCAGCTCTGCACAGAGCTTCAATTAGACGTTTTGGTAGAAGTTCACTCGGAAGCCGAGCTCGAGGGCGCGACCCGGGCGGGCGCCCGTCTGATAGGAATCAACAATCGCGACCTGACCAGCTTCAAAACAGACATCCAAACCTCAATGCGTATGGTGCGGCTGCTCCAAGCGGATCAGGTTGCGGTGGCAGAAAGCGGCATTCGTACTCGCAAACAAGTCGAGGAGCTTTTGCAGGCCGGCATATGGAACTTTCTCATTGGTGAGAGTCTGGTGCGGGCAGAAGATCCCTCCTTGTTTCTCAGAGAACTGTTGGGGCAAGCGGATGATACTCTCTGAAAACACTGCCGAACCGCGGTTCGGCGAGGCACCGCAAGTTAAGATATGTGGCCTGACTCATCCCGATCAGGCGCTGGCCTGTGCGGAGCTCGGTGCGGATGCCATCGGCTGCGTGTTCTACCCTCCCAGTCCCCGTTATGTGACTGATGAGCAGGCTGCGGAAATTTGCCGCCGGTTGCCCCAGCATGTCTGCACCGTTGGGGTGTTTGTCGACGAGACCTTTGTAACCATTATGCATAAAGTCGAGCACTGCGGATTACAGGCGGTGCAGTTGCATGGACGGGAAGATCCCGATTTAACGGATAAGTTGATGCTGGAGGGGCTCTTGGTGATCAAGGGACTTTATGTCAATAAGCAGCCTTCCATTGAAACGGCGGACTTGTATCGAGTGACAGCATACCTGGTGGAGTGCGCGGGCGGGGCGCTGCCCGGCGGCAATGCGCTGCAATGGGATTGGAGCTCGGCCGCGACGATCTGCCGGCGCAAACCGGTGATTTTGGCAGGAGGCTTGAACCCCGACAATGTAGCCCAGGCGATACGCTCGGCATTGCCGGCCGGCGTCGATGTCAGCTCGGGCGTCGAGGCCTTTGCCGGAATAAAGGATATAGACAAGGTAAGAACGTTCCTGGAAGCGGTCGCCAGGGTGAGCCTGCCGGGAAGCTGCTACAAGGTTTTCCCTGAAACCCGTGGCAAGTGCCTTGAGGTCTAGGTTCGAGACGTTTATGATAAAATTTTGCGGATCCACGCCATGAGCGCCGATTTGAACTTTTTTACGGTGCAAAGTTATTTGTCAGCCGCCCATGAACGCAGATCAGACAAGGCTTCTGGGTGCAGCTGTGGCGGCTGGTCGGGGTGACTCTACCCATCCTACCTCAAAGTGATTACGGGCAGTGCCGTAATGCCTAGGATCGGTAGAGCGAAGCGAAACTCATCAACAAGGCCTGCAAATGAGGAAAGGGGCTGAATGACATGCCTCATGATGTTGAGCGAGCGTCGGTTTGACGACGGAAAGAAAGAAGCTCTCAATCGGAAATTGCTTACAGGAAATCAGCATGAATTTTTGCAGTAAGTGCGGCGCTCAGGTGACCTTGCGCATTCCCCCGGAAGACGATCGGCCGCGCCATGTATGCGATCGCTGCGGCACCATCCATTATGAAAACCCGAAGATGGTGGTGGGCTGCATAGCGGAAAAGAACGGACAAATATTGCTCTGTCGCCGCGCGATACAGCCCGGATACGGTAAATGGACTCTGCCGGCCGGCTACATGGAAAACAATGAGACGGTTTATGAAGGCACCAGGCGCGAGGCGTGGGAAGAAGCCGGAGCAACAATCCAGGACCTGACGCCGTTTGCCCTTGTGAATCTGTCATTCATAAGCCAGGTCTATCTGATGTTTCGGGCTCGCCTGGTGAAAACCAATTTCACTTCGGGGGGAGAGAGTCTTGAAATTCGGCTGTTCGAGGAAGCGCACATTCCTTGGGATCAGCTGGCATTCCCGGTGATCCGCGAGACGTTAAGGCTTTATTGTGCCGACCGCCCACGGGGTGCATTCTCTTTTCACGTGTGCGACCTGCATGCTGACGGTCGAGTCGGTTGAACGCCCTGGCGTTCCGTGTGGTTCAATTTTACAGCTGAAGGGGCAAATTCTTCGGTTTCTAAGCGGAAGGCTGCTACACCGCCCTTTCCCCCTTGAACTTCTTGACGATGACGGGAATGAAGAGGGAAAAGATGAACAACCCAACAGAGACAAATACCCTGGTAGAAAGGATTTGCCCCCAATCCCCGGATGCCCAGATCTGCTTGAGAGTGCCGAAAAAGAACGCGATGACAAACGTTCCCACAACGATGCCCAGGGCGGTGCCGGCAAAATAATCCCAAAAGCGCACCTTGGTGATGCCCATGCCGAAGTTCATGGGAGTGAAAGGGAAATAAATCAACCGCAGATACAAAACCGTTGTAAACCCGTTTCGCTCGATGGCATCATCATATTTTTGCAGCCGGTCGCCGGCCAGGGATGCCGCAAATTCTCTGCCTAAGGTTCTGCCGATTAAGAAGGAAGCGCTCGCACCCAGCATTGCCCCCAGCCACACCCAGACAAATCCCCAGTACGGCCCGAATAGCGCGGCACCCAGGCCCGTCAGGAGACTTCCGGGAATAAACAGGCACACGCCCACTGCATAGATGAAGATAAAGGCTATCGGCGCCCATGCACCTGCGGCCTCCAACAATTGGCTCAAAGCCGCAACGGTGAAATGCTCCTTGACGGGGGAAAAACGCACCAAATAGACGGCAAACAGGATGAACGCGAGCAGTATGAAAGCCTTGATAAGAGACCCGGTGCTGCGTGATCCGGGTCGTGCGGGATTGCTTCTCGATTCCAATGTAAAGCCTCCTGCCATCACAACTGTTGTGCGGTGCGGATTTGCGAGGTGGGCACAGTTATCCCCCCTGGCAGCCTCACTGCAAGACGATTGTTGGTTTATCAGCTCTCCCCCAGTTCCTTTTGTCTGGTCTTCTGTACAACTTCCTCCTGCAGCTTCTGCAGGCCGGTTCCCAGTTCAACCGGGTACAAATTCGGCTTCTCGATGGCCTTGTAAGCGTCGTCGAAGGTGGCGAATTCGTCGCAAAAGCGATCCCGTATTTTCTCCAGAGGCTCCGGTGCATACAGCCTTTTCCCGCCCTGCATGACCATTTTCAACAAAGGATCCCCGGTGAGTACCTCATGACGCAGCCCAATGACGTCCTTCACGGTTCGGCTACCTTGTTTCAACCGGAATACCTGCTTTTTGCCCACGAGGGTCTTCTTGCCGCTGCTCAATTTCAAAACCGGTCGTCCATCGTATTCCACCAACTTATAGGCCATGTCGTTGTAGGGGGCATCAGCGGACACCCCCATTTTCGTCCCCACTCCAAAGGCGTCGATTTTACACCCCTCCCGGACATATCTCGCGATTTTGAATTCGTCGAAACCGCCGCTGGCGAAAATGCTGACCTTGTCCAGTCCCGCCTCATCTAAGATCTTGCGCACGTCTTGACTCAGCTGCGCCATATCCCCGCTGTCCAGTCGGACCCCCTGAAGCATCTCTCCCCGCTCGAGCATCTCTCTGCCCACAACAGCTGCTTTGCGCGCCCCTTCCAGGGTGTCATAGGTATCGATGAGCAGCACGGTGTTCTTGGGAAAGGTTGCGGCAAAGGCTCGGAAGGCGTCGATTTCTTCGTCAAAACTGGTGATGAAAGAATGCGCCATGGTGCCCGATGCCGGAATGTTGTAAATCTTTTCCGCCAAGACATTGCTCGATCCCGCAAATCCGGCAATGTAACTGGCTCTGGCCACTTTCAAGGCGGCATCGGTTCCCTGCGTGCGTCTCAATGAAAAGTCCACCAAACCCCGCCCGGCGGCCGCATGAAAACAGCGTGCCGCTTTGGAGGCAATGGCCACCTGCAAATTGATGGCGTTGATGATAAAGCTTTCCACCATCTGAGCTTCGATGATGGGCGCGGTGACCTCCAGCACCGGTTCATCCTTAAAAAACAGGTGCCCTTCGGGAATCGCATGGACATCGCCGGTGAAACGCATCCGGCTCAAGTAGTGGAGAAAGTCCTGGGAAAAACGCCCGGTCTTGTCCAGAAAATCGAGGTCTTCCCGAACGAACTGAAAGGATTCCAAGAACTCGATCACTTCCTCGAGTCCCGCGCTGACGAAGTAGCTGCGATTGGGAGCGTACTTGCGGATGAACAAACTGAAGGTTGCGGGGGCGAACATGGCATGTTTGTGATAGCCGGCGGCCATGGTCAGTTCGTACAAGTCCGTCAGAAGGACCAGTTCCCTTAAATGTGCGTGCATGAAATGCTCCTTTTCCGACCCAGGTAGTGCGCCTGTCGCTGCAAATCATCCGTGCCCATGCTAAACAATAAACTAATCATGGTGCTGCGGACTGGAATCTTTCTGCAGGAATTCTTCGATGAGCTCCTGCAGATGCCCGCGATCCTTAATCCTGATATCAAGCAGGCGGGTGTAACCCAGCAACCGGCCCAGCACCTGCAGTTTATTTTCTGACTCCTCCTGCGTTGATCTGCGCAAATCGGCTTCGATCCAATCCCCTTGCGGGTAGGTCTTGAATCCTGATGCCTGCAGGACTTGACTCAAAAATTGCACCCTCATGCGCCGCCCCTGCGAACCTCCGCCGCCCCCTTCAAAACGCATGGAGATGTAGTTTTTGTCGGCAACGTGACCGCAAACGCCGTCAATGACTACAAAATGATAGCCAAAGCGGATGTTGATATTCAGATAATCCTTCGAGACCAAGGCAAAGCTGGCCAGTAGCGTGGATTCGAAGTCCACAATCCCGGCGCTCACTCGATCGAACTCCTGCCAGTCGAAAGCGGGAGGCAGTGACGACCAGTCTATGCCGGAGTGGTTGAGACCTTGCCAGAGTGCTCGCAGACCGGGGTTGTTCAGATCCTCCACAGAGACCTGCTTCCTCTCTCCGGCTCTCTTGCGAATTCCATCGCCCAGGTCGAGTATATGCAGCGATACCGGGATAGCGGACTTGAGCTTCCGGGTCCCTCGAAACTTGCCGCGTCCTTCCTCTCCCAGCGAGAAGACCTCGGCAATAGCCTTTTCGTGCGCAAAACGGAGGATGTCATTGATGGTCCGGCAATTTTCCGGAGTGAAGGAGGCATCTCTTGGATCAGTTAAATTAAGCGGTGAAACGTGTTTGAGAATGCTCTGCAAGCGCTTCTGCACAGGACTTTCGAAATACCTGTTGGGGGGGGTGCAGTGTGCTTCACTCAATCCCCGCACTTCGCCGGCAAAAACTATTTGCCGATCGGCATCAACCGTTACCGTTTGGCCGTCACGCAAAACGCATGTGGCTTTTCCAGTGTTTACCAGGGTAGGTATCCGGTGTTCCCTGGCAACTGATCCCAAATGGCCGGCCACCGAGCCCACATCCGTGACTATGGCGGACAGCCTGGTGATCACCTGAGCAAATTCGGGAGAGGTGGTGGGTGCAACCAATACCGAACCCGTAGTCAGTTTCTGCAAATCCGAATCGGAAAGGATTTTTGCGACCTTTCCCGTTGCCTTCCCGGATGCCGCTTTTTCACCCTCGTGGAGGAGAATCTCGTTCGGCACCTCAATGGCAATATCCCGGCAGGCATCCGCCGTCGCTTCCGATTTTAGCGGACGTGTCTGCAGCAAATAGAGCTTTCCGTCAACATCCATGCACCACTCGACGTCCTGGGCGACTCCGAAATGGGATTCCAGCTTCACGCCCCATGCCGCCAAGTGCTTTGCCGATTCATCGTCCAGTGAGATACTGTGTGCTTCCGAAGGATCGAGCTCAATCAGTTCTATGCCCTTCCCATCCATCGCAAGTACCGCTTTATGCCTTTTTGTGCCCCGTTCCCTTTGCTTGATGGTGCGGCTGCTGTCTTTGAATATCTCGAATACATCCGGCGCTACACTTCCCTTCACCAGGGGGTCGGCCAGTCCCCAGACCGAATATATCTTGACACTGTCGGCTGCGGTCGAGAAAGGGTCCTGTGTATACAGGATGCCGCTCGCTCTGGCGTTTATCATCTGGATAACCAGTACGGCCATGGGGGTTTCTGAATCCAGCAAACCATTAATGATGCGGTATGAGAGGGCTCGCGCGGAATACTTGCCGGCGATCACTTCCTTGTAGGCTTCGACAAGATCCTCGGCAGCAACATTGAGAACAGAGCGGTATTGACCGGCAAAGGAGAATTCGGAATCCTCGGCGACGGCACTGCTGCGGAGAGCGAGAGGAATTGTGCGCGTGCCTACCAGACGGGCACAAAAAAAGGACATGGCCTCTTCAAGATCGGCAGGCAGCGCGGACTGCTTGATCATTGTCATGATTTTTTCAGACGTCGCCTTCATTGAGGAAGTCGATTCAACGTTGAGTTCAGCAAGCAGTTTATCGATTTCGGGTTCGAGCCGGTTGAACTTGATGAAGTCCTGAAAGGCGCGCGCTGTCACGACAAATCCCGCTGGAATGGGCAGTTGTAAATTCCTTGAAACGGCGGCAAGATTCGCCGCCTTGCCGCCGACCATCTTTTCGGAGTGATCGGGTATTTCATCCAGCAGCAGCACCTGGGGCATTGACCGGTCATACCCAGCCGCGGCCAGTGCACAATGAATCGCCTGGTCGATGTGCTGAAAGATGTCGGTCAAGGCCTCATAGCGGCTCGGTGCCAGGGTGCGAAGTTCTTCGATCATTGCTGAGATCGCGTGGGATAGTTGCAGGTAAGTTTTCCTGACGAAGCAGAAATCAACCCGCTCCTCCTCATCGCGCACTTGTTCGAGCCGTGCCATGAGGCTGTGGCCCAGACTGTCGAATTCCAGAAGTGACCGAAACGCCTGATATTTTTTGCGTACGAGATGGTCCGGAGTAAAGGTTCGGGAAAAAATGTGCCGTAGTCTCTCAATCAGAGGCATCATCTGGATTCCTCACTTAACCTCGCACAAACTGGGAAATTGATGCAAATATACCGCACAACGGCAGCAAAGATTGTAGCATGTCGTGAGCAAGAACGCTGGATTTACTGTTCACCAAGAGTATCATTTTTGGCCGGCGCAGCCTGAAGCGACACGCCTTGGGCATGTGCAGGTAGCTTTCGATCGCCAGAGGAAAGGGAATTCTCGTGCTGCTTTCCCGTCTTGTTTAGGCTCCTGGATTCGGTTCAGATTCGAAAGCCCGCGGGGGGATTAGAGGCATGCTGAAGGGGTCTTGCCAACTGCGGCCCCTCGGTGGCACCAGAGGCATGGACCCGACTCAGCCATGTCGTCGGAGACTATGCTTCGGATGTTTTTCCGGCGGTGTTCGCATGCAGATCGAGAGTTTTTTGAATGTGTCTGAAATAGGGCAAGTAACCCCTTATGTTTTTGAACACAATGCGTGCCAGAATATAAAGCAGAATAAAAATTGTAATGTATTGTGTCGAAGACCAGAGGATGGAAAGAGGGTAGGCAAGTTGGAATTCAACGCCTAAAAAGCGGCTCTGCATCCACGAGAGTGCAAAGGGCACCGGCCACAAACAGGCGGCGCTGTAGGCGATCATGTTGAAGAAATATTTGCCAAACACATCATTTGCCTGTTTGTTGCAAGCCTTGTAGCCTTGCTGATCCTTAAGCTGCAGGGCCGCCATGGAAAGCTGGTGCTGTTTGGTGAGCTCATCCTCCATAGTTTCGATGTGCCGCCGGTTGAAGCGCAGGGCGAGAGAGACGGTGAATTCTCCCAGCACTACAGTGATCATGGCCAGAAGAAAGGTGCCCAGCAGGAAATTGACCATGGCATCTGCGGTCATTCGATACAAACTGATCAGATAGTGATCTAGAAACGTGGGAATGCTGCTAAAAAATTCCATCTTGAAAACACCTCACCAAAAAAACTGCCAGGCCGCGGGCACACTCCCTGCCCGCAGCCTCTGCCCTTTACACAGTCCGTTCAACCTGCCGGTACCCGGATTAATACGGCGGCACCCAACTGACTCCGAAGAAGCCTTTGGAGAAGTAGCGAAGGCCGGTATAAACCGCCAGGACAATGAAAAGAATTTTCAACCCCTTTTCCGGGATGTACTTGGAAGTGCGTGGTCCGATCATGGAGCCGACAAATATTCCCACCAGTTCCACTCCGACGAGGCTCCAGCTGACCATGGCTCCAGCCATCATGTAATTGAAAATACTGGTGATCATAGAGATCAAAACGGTCAAGGCGGAAGTTCCCGCCACAATGTACATGGGCAGACCGGTCACGCTGGTAAGAAATGGCACGTACAGAAATCCGCCGCCCACACCGATGAATGAAGAGATGGCTGCAATTCCGATTCCGCCGAGGAACGGCCAGATCGGGTTAAATTTGAACTCGACGCCGAAGAATGAAAAAGTGATCTGGCTCAGGCTGAACCTGCTGACCTTCACACCCATAGCCGCGATCTCCGCCTCACTCTTTTTCTCTTTGATGCTCTGTTCGAATGCCCGGGCTGCTGCTTTTGCCTCTTTCTTGCTCTTGGCTCCCGCAGGAGTCATCTCATAGGTGAGGAAGCCGCCCAATACCAAAACGATCAAGCCGAACCAGCCCTGATACTGGCTGAGCTTGATTTTTCCGGCGGTCAGCCAGGGTATGGCGGTGGCACCCACTACTGATCCCAAACCCAGAGCAATACCCAGAGGCAATACGATACGCCCCAACTTGTAATAGTTCAATGTCGATATGGCGGCGCTCAAACCCACCAGATATTGATTGGATACGCGGATACTGTCGGTGATGAGCTTGTTCAGAAAGGGCGAGGATTGCTTGAAAGTGCGGGCATAATCGCCCAGGCCGAAAACCGTCAGATGCCCTACACCCGCCATAATTCCACCGAAAGCTCCCACCGTCGAAAAGATCCAGCCGACCCATACCGCCCAGAAAAAGCCGAGGACGATTCCCGGTGAAGGAGCGCCGGGGATGCCGAGGTAACCGGGGGCGGCGTCAGCCGGCAACGTTCCGTCAGCCTTGCCCCGTTCGATCGCTTCCGCCAATGACTTGACCTCTTTTACAGGGGCTTTTTCCGCAATCTGTGCCGGAGATGCCTGAGCAGGTGGAGGCGGGGTGACAGCCTGAGGCGCCGGCTTGGGTGCCTGCTGCGGTGCACTGCCCGGAGCGGCCTGTTCCGTTGTCTGTTCTTGTGTCTGAGCCATAGTTGCCGGTGCAACCGCCCACGACAAAAACCAAGCAGTTAAAATAAAAATAGCAACTAGGAATCCAAATTTCATTCGCATAAATAATCTCCTCTTACGGGAATTCTAAAGTTTTGAACTTATATTTCAACCGCTTCATATTCAGGATGGCCCAACGTCTGGACGAAATCACCAATGGGCTCACCGTTGACTCAATTCACCTCCTTTCAAGTGATTATTCTTTTGCGAAGCTGCCAAGCGGTTAATACGAAATGCGGGAAGTTACTTGAGCAAACTTTATGCCAGCACATTCACGTGCTCCATTTGCCTCGTCGGTCATCCGAGCAACGCAGACGCTCATCCATGTTCGAGCAACATCTCAGTGTTGCTTGTGCAACCAGGCGTAGTCCAACCATGCCGTGTCCGCGGTGTGTTCGGCGAAAATACGATATTGCCTGTACGCCCCAATATTCTCGAGGAATAACCGGGAGCTTGCCCGAGAAGGGGAAATTATTCTCCCCCTTGACGGCGATAAATTGGGCTAAAGGTTGAATTGTCCATGACTTACATCATCACCCTCAAGGCGGAGGGAGTCCTCGGACAAGCTCCCGGGGGAACCCCCCTTGAAGTACTCCACCAATTTTCGGAGACCAAGTGATTTTAGGTGCAACAAAACCTTGCACCAATGATAGGCTAATAAATTTACTATGTGTAAAAACAATATATTGCACGGGAGAACTAAAAAATTTGCAGTGCAAAAAAATTATTGCACCATGTTCGTCACAGCGCTGCATACCGCGAGAATCTAGCGGTGCTGAAAGTGGCTGCATCGATATATTCCAGCGGCGCCCCTGGCTGGGTAGGAAACGACGCGCCCCTTTGTCCCTGCGGAAGTTGATCGGGGTTATGGCTCTTTGCCCGGCGGTGAGGAAAGCTGCACCGGCAATTAGCGCCGCAGGGTGCGGTTCATGGGTGGTATAGAAATTGCTTTCCAAGAAGCCGCGGCAAACATGGCGAAACCACTCCCTATGACGATCGAGGACAGTGCGATGGGGCTCATTTTAGTAGTCGATGATGAAAAGGATGCAGGCCGACTCATGGAGCGTGTGTTATCCACTTCGGGGCATAAAGTTTGCGCCATAGCTGATCCCGACGAAGCAATAACGTGGCTGCAGCAGAATACTCCTGATCTTGTGCTGCTCGACGTCAAGCTCAAAGGCAGGAGCGGCATAAGCGTTCTGGAGTATCTGCACGGCCATGAAATTCAGACGAAAGTGGTGATGGTGACCGGGTATTCATCGCCGGAAACCAGGAACAAGGCGCGCCAGTTAGGGGTCCAGGAGTATTTGAGCAAACCCGTTGAAATTGACGAGTTGGAGAGTCGTATCAACAAGCTGCTTGAAGCTGGGTGAGGCGGGATATTGCCAACGGCGTACTGAAACGTTGTCCAGTTGCTCGTTTAATCCGGAGATTGCGTCATAAGTTGCGAGAGTTTATAGAAAAATCTGTTTAAATGAGTTATCGTGAAGTCACCATCAAGGGAGATAACAATTCAACATAGGTTCTTGGGCAAGTTGGAGGAAGCTAATGCAGAAAGAAACTTACAGTCTTTGTTTTATGTGTTCAGTGCGCTGCCCCATTCGCGTGGTTACAGAAAATGGTCAGGTCAGGTGGATAGAGGGCAATCCGCATGTGGCAGGGATGGAGGGCAGTCTTTGCCCGCGCGGATCTGCCGGGATTGCCTTGCTCAATGATTCGGAACGACTGCAGACTCCGCTGATTCGTACCGGGCCCCGCGGTTCGGGCAAATGGCGGCAAGCCGACTGGGACGAAGCACTCGACATGGTGGGTGAAAAGCTCAGGGAAATCATCGACCAGTACGGCGGGCACAGTGTTGTTTTGGGCGAACGGACCAATTTGAGTACGCATGTCAGCAAGACTTTTCTGAAGGCCATCAAGTCGCCCAATCACTTCACCCACGATGCGTTGTGCAAGGGGTCAGTCAACACCGCCTGCCGATCCCTTTTCGGCTACACCGATGCGCAATTGGGCATCGACTACAAGAACACCAAGCAGCTGATTCTTTATGGGCGAAACATCTTTGAGGCCATCGAAGTTAAGGTTGCCAACGCAGTGACTGAGGCACTGGATAAGGGGGCGAAGCTCACTTACATCGATCCGCGTGTCAGCGTAACGGCCACTAAGGCCAACCGTTACTGGATGATTCGCCCGGGAACCGACCTTGCCCTGAATTACGCCCTCATCCATGTCATCCTCAAGGAGCGGCTTTACGATGCCGGCTATGTGGAGCGCTGGGTGGACGGGCTGCACCGGCTGCAGGATTTTGTGCGCCCCTACACGCCCGAATGGGCAGAGCAGGAGACGGGTATCCCGGCGGAGGAGATTGTAGATTTCGCCAGGGAAGTGAGCAAGGATAAGCCTTCCGTCGTGTTCCACATGGGGTATCGCGGCGCCAGTCACACTGATGAGATCTATCTCAGACGCTCCATTCTCATTCTCAATGTGCTCATGGGCAGCATAGAAGCCAAGGGCGGCTACTTTATCAAGAAGGGGCCGGGAGAAGTAGGAGCCAAACCCGCGCGCAAGCTCACCGAACAGGATCTGCCCAAAGTCCAAGTCGCGAGATTCGATAAGGTGGGAACGCCGGATTTCCCATTGCCCGACCCCAACCACGGTGTCGGACAGATGCTTCCGTTCGCCATTTTGAACGAAGATCCGTATCCCATCAAAGCAATGATCGCCAACCGCTTCGATCCGCTGATGTCCATCCCGGACACCAATCTCACCAAGCAGGCTCTGGATAAGCTGGATCTTATCGTGACCATCGATATCAACTTCAGTGACATCGCCTGGTATTCGGATGTCATTCTGCCCGAATCCATTTATCTCGAGCGGACGGACTGCGTGCAGCAGGCGAATGGACTGAAGCCCCAAATGTTTCTGCGCAAGCAGGTTATTCCACCGCGCTATGACACCCGACCGGCGTCCATCATCCTCAAACAGATTGCCGAACGTTTGGGGGTCGCCCAGTACTTCCCGTACGAAACCATGGAAGATCTGGTCAGGTGGCAATTGGAAGGCACCGGCTTCACCCTGGAGGACTTTGACGAGAAGGGATTTGTCGCCTACACGGACAAACAGATTCTGTGGGACCGCCAGGATGGGATCAAGTTCAAAACCCCTTCCAAGAAGATCGAATTGGTCTCCTCCTTGCTCGAAAATTCCGGATTCGAGTCATTCCCTGCCTACCAATCCAAGATTTCGCCCGAAGACAAGTTCCGTTTGACCATGGGGCGGTGCGCTCTGCACACCCATGTATCAACCCAGAACAATCCGTATTTGAGTGAAATCGTACCGGAAAACGTGTTGTGGATCAACACCCGCAGGGCGGCCCAGCTGGGTATCTCAGACGGTGCGCTGGTGGAAGTGACGTCCAGTCGCGGGGCCGGCAAGATCAGGGCATATGTCACGGACTTCATTCACCCTGAAGCGGTCTTCATGCTGCATGGTTTCGGCCATGAAGCCCAGGCTGCAACCCGCTGCTTCAACAGGGGAGTATCCGACAGCCTGCTGTTGGAAAATATCAGTGATACGGTGGGTGGAAGTCCCGCACTGCACGATACCTTTGTTGCCCTAAAGTGTGCTTAACGCAACCATTCTCAGACGGAGAAGTCGCTAATGAGTAACTATTATCTGTTTCAGGACGTAAAGAAATGCATCGGCTGCCACAGCTGCGAAGTAGCCTGCAAAAGCAACAAGAACCTGCCTGTGGGTCCCAAGATTTGTCAGATCGTTACGGTGGGCCCCAAATTTGTGGGGAAGCTGCCCAAGACCTCCTATACCTTCATGCCCTGCTTCCACTGTGAAAATCCGTGGTGCGTGGCGGCTTGCCCCACCGGGGCGATGCAGAAACGCCCCAGAGACGGCATTGTCTTTGTGGATGAAAATCTCTGTGTAGGCTGCAAAACGTGCATGTCTGCCTGCCCGTGGGGAGCGCCCCAGTGGAATCCGGAAACCGGCAAGGTGGTCAAGTGCGATCACTGTAAAGATCGCGTCGACGCCGGATTGAAGCCGGCCTGCGTGACCGTGTGTACGACCCACTGCCTGCATTTTGGAAAACCGGAAGAGATCCCGCAGGTGAGACGGGAGCGCTACGCCAAAGCCATGTCGGCTTTGGAGTAGGGGGGCCGATCTCCCATTGCGGGTGCCGGATATCTGATACCGATTAACGAAATCCCGAGAGGAATCAAAATTCATGGCGAGTCCCATTTGTGAAGTCACCAGGACCATAAAAAGTGTAGCGGAGATGCTTTCCTCCGGGCGACTCACCTATCCGCGTTGCAGGCATCGAGCTGAAGAGCTTTTAAAGCTGTTGGAAGACGTTTCCTGGGGAAGAGGGGGAGCCGAGCACTACACGGCCATGGAAACCCTCGCCAGGACGTTGGTGGACGAGGGGCCGGATGAGGCCTGCGTGGAGGCCGGGAGTACTGTTCTCTCGGCTCTGCACGACCATCGCGAGGTCTTTGCGAGCCACATCGAAACGCACATCTGCCCCACGGGAGAATGTGTCAAACTGGCCCCGGCGCCTTGTCAGATCGCTTGCCCTGCAGGGATCGATGTTCCCAGTTATGTGACTTTGATCGGTTTGGGGCGGGATGCCGAGGCGGTCGAGCTGATCCGCGAAGACAATCCGTTCCCCTGGGTTTGCGGCCTGGTCTGCACGAATCCGTGTGAATTCATGTGTGTTCGGGGACGTATGGATAAGCCCATATCCATCAAGTATCTGAAAGGATTTGCAGCGGAACGGGCCATGTCTGAAATGCGCTATAAAAATCCGTCGAAAGCTCCGGACAACGGGCGCAAGGTGTGCATCATCGGTGCCGGCCCAGCCGGAATGACGGCAGCCTATTATCTCGCGCTGAAAGGCTATCGAGTCACCATCATTGAGGCGCTGCCCGTTCCGGGGGGGATGATGATGGTCGGCATTCCCCGTTATCGACTGCCGCGTGAAGTGATTGATCGTGAAGCGGGGGCCATCGAGGAGTTGGGCGTCGAGTTCCGCTACAACACCAAACTGGGGCAGGATGTGACTTTCGAGGAACTCAGGCGGGAGGGTTTCGAAGCGTTCCTCATTGCTGTCGGCGCCCACGACGCCTACAAGCTCATGGTGCCGGGTGAAGAGGACTATCCGCAAGTGATTGATGCCATAGGGTTTCTGCGCCGTGTGGCGCTGGGCGACCGACATGCTCCGGGCAAGAAGGTTGCCGTTGTTGGCGGGGGCAATGTTGCCATCGATGCTGCGCGCACCTGTATCCGGCTGGGTTGTGAATCGGTTACCATCGTCTATCGCAGAACCCGCTCGGAGATGCCGGCTCATGAGGAGGAAGTCACACAGGCGGAGGAAGAGGGAGTCAATCTCGTCTTTCTGACGGTGCCCGTTGCGGTTAAAGGGGATCAGGACGGCATCACAGGACTCCAGTGCCTGCGAGCCGAACTGGGTCAGCCCGATGAAAAAGGCAGAAGACGCCCGGTGCCGATCGAGGGCAGCGAACACCTGCTTGAAGTCGATGCAGTCATATCCGCCATCGGTCAAACGGTCGACAACGTGGGACTCACGGACCTGGAGGATCTCAAGTGGTCCAAGCGCAACACCATAGCGACCAACACCGTGACCATGGAGACTTCTGTTGCGGGAGTTTTCGCTGCGGGAGACGTGGTTTCCGGTCCTGCTACGGTGGTTGAGGCCATCGGCGGGGGGAAGAAGGCTGCCGAAGCGATCGACCGCTATCTGCACGGGATTCCACAACCCCAAATGCCTCCGGTTCCGGTTCGCAGACGTCGCCTCGAGTGCATCGAAATGCCTGCGTCGACAAAAATGAGCCTGACTCGACCGGAAATGCCCTTCCTCAATACGGACCGAAGACGTATCACCTTTCAGCAGGTGGAGTTGGGCTATCCCGAGAACGCCGTCAGAGAGGAAGCCAGGCGTTGCCTGCGGTGCGATATCTGCAGACGCTGCGGACGCTGTGTCGAAATCTGCCGTGACATGATGGGAGTGAACGCCCTGCAGCTCGGCTATCTCGATTTCGATCACCCAGTGCCCACCGATTTGCGCTCCACTGCCGAACGGTGCATCGCGTGCGGAGCCTGTGCGGCCAACTGCCCTAATGAAGCCATGATCGTACGCGACCAAGATGGGGAACGCTGTGTCATGCTCTGCGGGACCGTGCTCAACCGCTTGAAGCTCGAATATTGCCAGCAATGTGGAGTCCCGGTCGGCCCCGCAAGGTATCACGATTATATAACCAAGAGGATCAAAAGCGTTGGACCCACCGCCGGTGATTTGACTCTGTGCGTCGCATGCGCTAGAAAGTTGGCAGCCGAGCGACATTCAGAGATTTCGCCGCCTGCTTCGACAAGAAAGCCGGCAGATTAGCCGGCGCGCGGGTGGAAACGTGTTTTGAGACCATCAGGAGGGCAGCAAGATGAGCTTTCGCAGGGGCCAAAAAGTGGTTGTCTTCAGACCATCGGAGGATGAAAGCTGGCAGGACTATATGAATCAGTACATCGGCATGCACGGAATTATTACTGATCCGGACATCTCCAAAAATGATCCCGACGCGCTGATCGAAGTCAGCCTCGACGAAAAAGGAACACACCGCTTCCCACAGGACTGTCTGCGCCCTCTTGAGGAGTGAGGAGGATGCGATCCTGCATTGAAAAGTTCGGTTACAGCGCCCGGTGGGTCGACGGCATGGCCCTTGATAGCGGCGGTGGAACACCACAGATGAGGCTTTGATGCGACTGCAGGATTTGCCTGATGCCGGCGGAATGTCCGTTCACTTTGTATCGGGGGATCTCAGCGTCGAGGAGGCAATCGATCTGATGGCGCAGAGCAGAGCCGGTGCCTTGATCATCGCCCACCAAGATCAACCGGTTGGAATCTTTACGGAACGCGATGTCATGCGCTGTCATGCCCATTATCGGGGCCGGCCGATTTCCCAGGTGATGGTGCGTCAGGTCATGACCAATCGGCTGTTCGTTGCCGAATCCACTGAAAAAGTCAGTGAAGCTCTGAGCACAATGCTGCAGATGGATATCCGCCACCTGCCGGTTGTCGAGGGAGGCCGAATCACCCGCATCATTCCCCTCCGGGAGATAGTGCAGCACCATGTGGCTTCACTGAATGCCGAACTGCGATATCTTCACGACTACCTTGCCGACCTGCAGGAAGCAGGACAGGATTAGACATCATGGGAGATCAATAATGGTTCAAGTCATATTGAATGATCAAGCCCTTCAGGTGGAGGAGCAAAAAACCATTCTTGAGGTGGCCAGAGCAAACGGCATTAAACTACCGACCCTTTGTTATCACCCGGCCCTGAAGCCGTCCGGTTCGTGCAAGCTCTGTGCGGTCGAGGTGACCGGGCAGACAGGGCGGCAGCTCACCATGCTTTCCTGTGTTCTCAAGGTGAAAGAAGGACTCATCGTCAGGACCGAGAGCGACTTGGTGCAAAAGGCTCGCACCAAAGCTTTTAAAGATCTTCTGCAAATGGCGCCGCAATCCAGGGTGATCCGAAAGCTTGCGGATGATTATGGTGTGGAACTTGGTCCCCCACCCGACGGGTGTATTCGCTGCCGGCTCTGTATCCGAGTGTGCAAAGAAATTGTGGGCGCCAGAGCCTTGAAAATGGAAAAGCGCGAAACGGGAAATTTTGTGGTGCCCACCGAGGGGCTCTGCATCGGCTGCGGCACCTGCGTCAACATTTGTCCTACAGGCGCCATTGAACTGGTCGATAGGGAGAGTGTGCGGACTATTTCAATTCGCGGCGAGGTCATCGGCCGGCACGTTCTTGAGCGGTGCGAAGCCTGTGGGAAGCTTTTTGCCACCGAAAAGTTCCTCCGCCATGTCCAGGATCGCGTCATACCTCATCCGGATGTAAAAGAGCATCACCAGTATTGCCCCACGTGCGCTAAGCTGTTTTCACCACGCGTCAGGTCAAGCTCAAAATTCAGGCGCATTTAAATGTGACATTTTACTGGGTTGGTCCAAGCAGACCCCGTTCTTTCATGTACTTGACGATTGCTCCGGCGATTTCGGCGCCGGCCCGGTCTACGTCCTCATTGGTGGCGTTTTTTGCCAGAACAAATTTTGCCGCCGCCGCATAAGGATTCATGGTGACCACCGCGCCCGGCTTCCTGCCACTGCCCGTTTCCGCGCCAAATGACAGGAATGGGGTGTCGGGATGTGATGCCAGATCGCACACCTCCACGTGGATCTGCATGTCCGTCGCGCCTTCCCCGAAGCCGATCACGGCGCGACGCAGTCGATTGCCCTCATCTACCTGCAGGAACTGCCCTCGCACCAGCCAGCCCATAGCGGGTACCGACTGATCCTTGGGGATTCGCACCGCGGGTATGTTCCTTGCGTTTAGCCCTTCGACTATGGAAGCTGCCAAACGGCTCACCAGGTTTGCCGCCACTGCGGACGCGTCCTGCCCTTGTTCCAACGGTCCGTGCCTTTCCAGCAGCCTGCCTTTGAGCAGGCCTCCCCTGTTGAGAATACCACTATCCTCGTGGATTTCAGCGACATCGATGGCAAAGTCTGAAACATACACCATCCCGGGCATGATCCCAGGTTGGACCGTCTGGTCGAGGTCGCCTTTATTCTTGATGGCACCATGGGCAGCGACTGCCGGCAGCAGCGTCACCCAGACAACAAGGCAAATGGTTGGCAGAGGCTTCATGTCGCACCCTCATTCTGGAGCATGTCAATCGCGCCCCGTGTGTTACGCACAACAATATTGAGTGACAAAATAACAGTATTGAATCAAGCATAGCACAACGGTAAGCCGGCCACTAGCCCTATTGTGCATTACGCTCAGAATGGCGTTCAGACCATCTCGAGTTGCCCTCATGCTCTGCCCGAAAGCACATTACCTGCTCTTGTTAACAGAAGGGATGATTTGGCTTTCTCCAAACCCGCAAGCGTGCTTTGGTGATCCCTCGGCCGCTATCCTGCCGGTGCGGCAAAGGGAAATGGTTAACCTCAATTTGAGGGTGTGCTACATTCTTTGGCGGTCATCTTTTAATGAGGCCATACGCTCCTGCGAGTGCGTACGTAAAGGTGTCAACTCCGCCAGTCCGAGAAAATTCGGAATCTTGGGAGGTCCGTGACTGCGGGCTGCCGGGATGACGGAGCAGCACTTTGAACCCACTGCAGGGTAGCCTTTCAGTCTGTGGATTAACAATGCGCGGAGTAGAGATGATGGTGACGCTACCGGTCTTCGGCAAAAAAGAAGTGTACGTGGTCAATCCCAGCAAGATCATAGCACTCGGTCTCAATTACCGGGATCATATTGCGGAGAGTCATTCCGTCAGGGTGCGCGGGTTCACCGACGAGGTTCCCCGTGAGCCGATCTTGTTTCCCAAGACTCCCAACGTGCTGATCGGTCACGAAGAGCCGATCATAATACCGAAATTCTTGAAAACCTATGGCTTCGAAGAGATCAGAAATGATTATGAAGCGGAACTGGCCATTGTCATCGGGGACAGGTGCAAAAATGTGCAGGAAGATCAGGCGATGCAGCATGTCCTTGGATACACCTGCATGAACGACGTGAGCCAGCGCAATCTCCAAACGGGAGATCGCTCCGGCTGGTTTCGCGGAAAGTCCCTGGACACTTTTGGTCCCATTGGACCTCGATTGGTGCCGGCGGAAGCTATCGGCGATGCCCAAAACCTGAATATTCGGTGTCGGCTGAACGGCAGGACGGTGCAGGACTCCAACACGCGCCACATGATTTTCCCCATCCCCAGGATCATTGCCTTCATATCCATGAATTTCACTCTCATGCCGGGGGATATCATTGCCACCGGCACGCCAAGCGGCGTGGGCCCCATCAAACATGGTGATGCGGTGGAAATCGAAATTGAAGGAATCGGCATCCTGCGCAATCCGGTTGTCGAAGAGTAGACGATTCAGCTAACGGCTCGTGCAGGAAAAAACCGATCAATGGTGGACCTCGCCTCCTGCAGCCACCGCTTCCTTTCATCGTGCGTGCTGGTGACCACCACGCTGAAGGTGAAACGATAAAAGGCACTGACGCCACAGAGACCAAAGACGCAGTTTTTCCAAATGGTTTCAAGTGGATCGCCAAAGATGTTCTGTTCCCTTTCCGGAGGAGTATTGGAGGTATTGAAGACGACGGCAGCCGTGGCGCGCAGCAGGCCCTTGGGAGTGCCCTCACCGCTGTCACCCTCCAGGAACTCGTAGGCTAGCCCGGGGCGAATCACTCGGTCGATCCAGCCTTTGAGCACTGCAGGGGGTTGTCCCCACCAGTTGGGGTGAATGACAACGATGCCGTCTGCCTGGCGAATCTCTTCGCAGTGCTCTCTAATTTGTGCCGGAACGGTTGCGTCTTTGGGGATTTCTCCTGCGGGCAGCAGCGGGTTGAATTGCTCGCCGTACAGGTCATGAAAAAAGACGCTGTGCCCGTTCGCCTGGAGCTGCGCGACAACCGTGTGCGCAATGGCATGGTTGAAACTTGTCTGGACAGGATGGGCAAGGATGACTGATACTTGCATAGCCGCCAATAGTCCTTTCTTGCTCGCGCTATCGTCGACGGGATAGTTCCATCGGCTCAATAGGAAAAACAAGAAAAAGGAGATGATCCGAATGTCAAACAACATCCATGCCAGGCTTCCTTTTGTGCTTGTGTGCACCCTGTTTCTTGCGCTGTTCCCGCCAAATGGCGCAGCGCTTGCCGCGACGAACTACCTTTCCCTGACCTCCATAGGCGAGGGAGCCACCGATCCGGCCGTAGGAGTCCACCGGTTATCCGACGACAGCCAGCGGACGATCACCGCGATACCTGCCGATGGCTGGCAGTTCGACCACTGGGAAGGCAGCCTCAGCGGCTCAACCAACCCTGCCCAGCTGACGATGAATGAAAACAAGCGTGTCACGGCTGTGTTCATTCCCAACCAGGCCGGTGCGGAAAATGCTCTGGCACGTTATGCCGGTAAACTCGACACGAATTATACATGGTATGAATACAAACGCGACCACAATATCGGGTGGACCAAGTACACAATTCGACTGATTTCGCAGCAATGGCGCTCTGCAGACGCAGTGGATCGCGTGCTGTGGGAGCATGATCTCGGCATCATTGAGCCCCTGTTCAGAACGGACAAAGTGCTGATGGTGATCGGCGGGGGCGACAATGGGGATTTGCCCGCAGAGGCGAATGACGCAATTGCTGCGGCCTGCCTGCTGACCGGAATCACTTACGTGCAATTGGACCAGGTGCCGAATCAGCCCCTCAAATTCGCCGATGACCATGGCAAGAGCCGCAAGGAGGATGCAATCCTGGCATACGGGCTGGATAAAGCGCTGGTGACCGGCGATCAGGAGTGGATCGCCCATATGGCTATGGTCAAGGCCGTGGTTCGCGCCATGGACGTGGTTCAGGAAACATTGGGCGATGTCAGTGAATTCATGCTTGCTGGTGCATCCAAGCGGGGTTGGACGACCTACCTGACAGCCGCTGTTGATCCTCGAGTGAAAGCAATGGTTCCAATGTCAATCGATATTCCCAACATCCTTGAAAACATCAAACACCACTGGGAAGCCTATGGATTCTATGCCCCAGCCCTGCACGAATACGTTAAATTCGACCTGTTTTGTCGCATGGAAAACCCGGCCGAAATCCATGCAGAGGATGCTCTGAAGATCATCGACCCCATGACCTACTTCTCAAAATACACCATGCCAAAACTGCTGGTGGTGTCTGCCGGCGATCAGTTCTTCCTGCCGGACTCGAGCCGTTTTTACTTTTCCGCCCTGCCCCAGGTCAAACATCTGCGCTATACGGTCAACACCGATCACAGCCAGCAGCAGGCCATCGAAAAGTTGATCCTGTTTGCTCTGTCATGGGCGGGCAGGGCCATATATGAGGAAAATTTGCCGCAATTCACCTGGTCGTTTGAAGCCGACGGTTCCATCAGGGTAGAAACACAGACCACTCCCAATGCAGTCCGCTTATGGCAGGCCCATAACCCTGTAGCGCGTGATTTTCGTCTGGAAACCATAGGTCCCGTTTGGACCAGTTCGCCACTCTTTGACCAGGGCGACGGCGTCTACACTGGTTACGTGCCTCAGCCTCCAACAGGATTCTGCGCGTTCCTGGTAGAGCTTGACTTCGACCATGCCATTACTCTGACCACAGAAGTTGCCATCACACCGGACTTCCTTCCGTTTGCAGGAACTCACTGCCAAACGGGTCTGTTGTTCGCTGATGTGCCGGTCGATCACTGGGCTTTTGGCGACATCGAAAAACTCTACGCGAACGGCATCACTGCCGGCTGCAACAGTTCTCCCCTGATGTTTTGTCCGCGATATGCCCTCACCCGCGATCAACTGGCGGTGTTTCTGGAAAGGGGGGTGCATGATGGTAATTTTGTGCCCCTGCCCGCCTCCGGCATTTTTGTGGACGTGCCGCTGGGTCACTGGGCGGCGGATTGGATAGAACAGTGCTATCAGGACGGCATCACTGAAGGATGCAGCACCAACCCCCTCAGCTTCTGCCCGGACCGGCAGGTGACCCGTGCCGAAATGGCCATCCTTCTTTTGCGGGCAAAATATGACAGTTCTTACTCACCTCCGGTTTCCACCGGACTTTTCGCCGACGTACCGCCAGGATACTGGGCCGCCGATTGGATTGAACAACTCTATCGGGAAGGAATCACCACCGGCTGCAGCGCCGGTCCGCTGATGTTTTGCCCCGACGACCCGGTAACGCGCGAGGAGATGGCGGCGTTCCTGGTCCGCACTTTCGATCTGTAGAGCAAATGAGGGGTTCTCCCAAGGCGTCGGGCGTGGTTTGGCAATGTATCGATGGAGAACAGAGGGTTCTAAATTCCCCGGGCAACCGAGAGGAGCCACCGAAAAATATGAGCGAGGGTCGCCGCGGTACATAGCCCTCCAAGCCACAGCAGTGCAAACCATAGCCATTGTCGTTGCTTGTCAGTAAGTGCTTTCATGGGATGCCTTGCCGCGAAAGATGTAGTAGCAATAGGCTGTGTATGTGAGCACCACCGGCAGCAGGATCACTGTGCCGACCAGCAGCAGGGACTGGGTCGGTCCCGCCGCCGCCGCCTGCCGAAAGGTGACTTCAAACGGTACCAGCCACGGCCATAAGCTGACGCCAAGGCCGATGTAACCGGTCAGGAAGACTCCGATGCCGAGGAAAAAAGGTCGGGTTTCATGCCCCCTGTGGAGATCCGACCAAATCAGGCCGAAGAAAAATATTGTCAGCAAAGGGACGGGCAGTAGACGAAATAGATTGGGAGAGCTGAACCACAAGTTCTGAATCCGTTCATCCATCATTGGCATGCTGATGCTGACCACTACCAGAAACAGCCCGACAAGGCCCAGCACGTAAGCCGCACACTTTCTCGCCCAGACCTGTGCGATGCCGTCCGTTTTCATCACCAGCCAGGTGGCTCCCAGCAAGGCATAGCCAAAGATGAGCGCTATCCCTGTCATGACACTGTAGGCATTCAGCCAGTCCAAAGGGCTCCCGCCAAAACTGCGGCCTTCCACCGCAATTCCCTGCACAAATGCCCCCAGAATCATGCCCTGCATCAAAGCGGCCGCAAGCGAGCCAAAATGGAACGAGTAGTCCCATATCCCGCGAGACCTGTGCGCCTTGAAGCGAAATTCGAAGGCCACCCCACGAAAAATCAATCCCAGCAGCATGCAGGTGACCGGAATATAAAGTGCCGGCATCAGAATCGAGTAGGCCAGCGGGAACGCGGCAAACAGCCCACCGCCGCTCAGCACCAGCCAGGTTTCATTGCCGTCCCAGAACGGGGCGATGGAATTCATCATCCTGTCGCGGCACTGTTCAGAGGGGGCAAAGGGAAACAAAATGCCCACTCCCAAATCGAAACCGTCGAGCAGTACATAAAGAAATATTGCCGCAGCGATGAGGCCGAACCAAATGAGGGGCAAATCCAGGAAGGTATCGAAACTAAACATGGCGGCCTCCTTTTTCGGAACCTAAGGTGGTGATGAGGGGCGGCTGTTTGACGCCGTGGGAGCCATAGGCATCATCCTCGGTATCGGGCCCGTTGGCGATCAATTTCAGAATGTAGTAGGTGCCGGCGCCGAACACGAAGCTATAGGTGACGATAAAGGCAGTCAGTGACATGGCAACGGGTGTCGACAGCAGGGGCGATCCGGCATCAGCCGTGCGCATATAGCCCTGGATGATGTAAGGCTGCCGGCCGACCTCGGTGACGAGCCAGCCTGCCAGGACGGCAAGGAACCCGGCAGGAGTCAAGGCCATGCACCAATATTGAAACCAGCGGGTATCAAACAAGCGTTTTCTCAAGAACAGAACCAGTCCGCTGAGGCCGGTCACAATCATCAGTATCCCGATTCCCACCATGATGCGAAACGACCAGAAAACCGCTGCCACTGGAGGGCGCTCATTCCTGGGCCAGTGCTTCAGTCCCTTCACTTCACCGTCCAGGCTATGGGTCAGGATGAGACTCGACAACCTGGGAATTTCAATGGCATAGCGGGTGATCTCGTGTTCCTGGTCCGGCCAGCCAAACAGCCGCAGTGGAGCGCCTCGCTCGGTTTCCCAAAGACCTTCGATGGCGGCAACCTTGGTGGGCTGATGTTCGAGGGTGTTGAGCCCGTGCATGTCGCCCAGCAGCAACTGCACCGGGGCCACGAAAATGGCCATGATCATGGCCATTCCCAGCATCACTCGAGCATGCCTGAGATAGATGCTGCGCCACAGGTAGAAGGCGCCGACTCCCGCCACCACGAAGGCGGTGGTCAGGTAGGCGGCCGTGACCATGTGCACAAAACGGAATGGAAAAGAAGGGTTGAAGATAATCTGCAGCCAGTTGCTCGGGTAAAACAGGCCGTCCTTCGCCACGGCGAATCCCTGCGGTGTCTGCATCCAACTGTTGGCAGACAAGATCCAGAAGGCGGAAATGAGGGTCCCAACCGCCACGATGACGGTCGCTGAAAAGTGCATCCTGGGGCTCACCCGGTTCCAGCCGAACAGCATCACCCCAAGGAAAGAGGCTTCCAGGAAGAACGCAGTCAGTACCTCGAATCCCAGTAGCGGGCCTAGTACATTTCCGGCCCGGTCGGAAAAGACCGACCAGTTGGTGCCCAACTGAAAAGACATGACCACGCCGGAGACAACCCCCATGCCAAAGGTGACGGCGAAAATCTTGACCCACATGCGATAAACTTCCGCATAGACGGGGTTGCCCGTCCTCAACCAGCGCCACTCGAGCACGGCAAGCCAGCTCGCCAGTCCTATAGTGAAGGCCGGAAAAAGAATGTGGAAGGAAATGGTGAAGGCAAACTGGATACGGGACAGCAAAACAGGATCCAAACCATCGAACATGATTGTAACCTCCGAGCGAGGAGTTGGAAAAAATATTCCGGTCGGCCGAACAGAAAACTTCTTCTCCGATGAATGGGGGTCCGCAGCAGCCCCCAAACGGCCCGTCACTCGATGAATACCGCACAGGATATCACCGTCACGTAGCCGCCTTTTCTGCCCATGGCGACACACGGAAAAGATAATGCTTCAACAACCTTTCCGCTCATCAAATAAATCTCTCTTCTCTCGTCGTAGTCCTTGTCCGGATCGAACTCCACGCCGAGGGTTGTGGCAAGCATGGTGGAAGCCAGGTCCTCGGCAAAATCTCCCACCTCGATCTCTTCCTTGCCAAATGCATGATACTCGCTGATATAGCCGTAATGTCTGCGGTCGGCAGGGAAAGCGATGCCGACGGATGCGCCGATCATTCTGCCGTACTCGTTGGCACTCAGCTTGGCCATAACGCAAAATGTGATCTGTCCGGGCTTCAGAAGCCTCAATCCCTCCTCCAAACCGATGATTTGACACTCGGGCGGGAAGATGCTCGATACACTGACAATATTCTGCGTTTCAATGCGTGCATCGCGCAGCGCCAGTTCGTACGATTGGAGTTCATTTTTGTGGAAGCCAATCCCCTTGGTGAAAAATGCCTTGGTCGGGACAATCATCAGTATGCTCCTGTCACGCTGTGATACAAAGTTTAGGTTGCTGTGATGCAATCGCCGCCTTTAAAGACGCAGGTCATGGGTCGCCACGAAGATGTTACCATGTTGATCAGGGAACAACCGTCTAAAAATTTTCCGTGATGGATTCAATACAGGCGTTACGCTGCATGAAAGTTTTGGTGAAGGTGTGATGGATGAGGGCTTTCACGGTCTCGCGCACGGGCGGCTTGAACTGCAGATTGATCGCAGCGTCCAGCATGGCGCGGCTGATGGCTTTGTTCATTGCGGCCAAAACCGCAAGACAGGCCAGCGCCCAGTCGGATTTTTTGAGGTGCAGTGCCTGGAAATCGAGCGAGATCACTCGGGCCCGGCTGGCGGGAACAGCGATTCCAGTTGCCTGAATGAGCAGGGTCTTGGAATCCAGCCGGGAAAACATATCCCGGTGACGATCGATTCCTTCCTTGGCCAGAGCAATGACAATGGTTGGTTGGGTGATCCCTGTGAAATGGATGGCTTGCGGCGACAGTATCACTTCGCTTACCGAGGGACCGGTCATGACCGTGATGGCGTAATCGGTCTTTTGCGTGACCTGCAACCCGGCGGTCAAACCGGCAATGCACAGAACTTCACCCGCTGTCTGAATACGTTGTCCCGCTTTGCCGAGCAATACAATCTCCTGGCGTTCGGAGTCGGGCGGTTTGCAGGTTACTTCGATCGGGCTGGGCGGCTCGGCCGGCTTTAGCCGTGCGGTGATGCTGGCATACGCGTCGAAATATTCCGGTCGTTCATTTTCTGCAACGGCACCCTCCAAAGGATGCAGTTTGGACAGGTTCTCATTGATCATTTGCGGCGTCAACCTGTTGTGTTTCAGGTAGCGGCCCGGGCAGATGCCCTGGATATCGACGAAGCTGAAACCGCGATAACGCAGGGCACATTCCAGCAGGTGGGCGAGATTCCTATGGTACGCGGATACCCGGGCAACATAGGGAGCGCCTGCCGCTGTTGCTACTTGGCCGGCGTCCATGGGGCGTTCGATGCTGTTCAAAAACCCCGAGCCGATGGAAGCCGCAGCAGGTGTTGTGGACGAGAACTGGCCACCGGTCATGGCGAAGTTGAAATTGTTGAGCAGGAGCAGCGTGAGATCCAGGTTCCTCCGGCACGCGGCGAGTAGATGGGCGCCCCCGATACCGAGACCCCCATCGCCCATTGTCACCACCACCTGCAGGTCCGGGCGTGCCAGCTTGATTCCGGCGGCATAGGTCAACGCCCGGCCATGCAGTCCATGCAAGGCGTGTGTGTTGAAGAAAGTGTCAAACAACCCGGAACAGCCGATGTCGCTTACCATCACGATCTGGTTCCGGCACAGGCCCATATTCTGAAAGGCTCGGTCAAGAGCGCGCAGTACGGTTTCGTGTGAACAGCCGGGGCAAAACACCGGAGGGCGATTCTTGTTAAGTAAGCTAGCCAATGGCCGCCTCCCTGATCTGTGCGGGAGTGATCAAACGGCCGTTCATCTGCCCCAGGAATTCAACGGACTTATGCTTCAGGATACGCTTCACTTCCGTGACGTACTGGCCGAGGTTCATCTCTACTACGAGCACGCGTTTGGCATCCTGAGTCTGCTGCCGGATGAGTTCCTCGGGGACCGGCCAAAGGGTCTTGAGAATCAGGAGGGAAGCGGGTTTCCCCCGGGCTTTGAGCTCCTTGCAGGCGTCTCGCGCCGCCCTCCCGGTAATGCCGTAGGTGACGATCATGGTTTCGGCCTGCGGTTCGATGACCGCCTGCGCGTAACTGAAGCGGTCGACCCGGCTCTCGACTTTGCGCTTCATGCGCTCATTGATAGATGAAATGACGGCGGGATCGGTGGTGATATAGGCGTCCGTGCCATGAGTCGAAGACGTCTGCCGCACCAGAGTGGCATCTCCCAGGGGCAGGAAGCCCGGCACGTCGCTGTCGGGAAGCGGTTGGAAAGGCAGGAACGGCCGGTCGGCACGGGGAGGAGCGCGATCGATTATTGCTGGTCGTTCCATGCTGCTCCAGTCGACAGTTTCCCGGGTCAGTGCCACTTCCTTGTTGGAGGCAAGAAACACCGGGCAGCGATATTGCTCAGCCAAATTAAAGGCGTGCAGGGTCAAAGTGAAACAATCCCCCGCGTCCACCGGAGCAAGTACGATCACCGGCAGGCCCCCGGAAGTGCCCCAGCGCAAAAACTGGATATCCCCATCGGCGCCCTTGGTAGCGGATCCGGTGGAAGGGCCGAGGCGTTGAACATCGACGACCACCAGCGGTATCTCAGACCCTATGGCGAATGAAAGCTGCTCCGAGTAAAGGCTGAGACCCGGACCGGAAGTGGCCGTCATGGCTTTCAGACCGCACATGGATGCTCCGATGCAATACCCCATGGCGGCTATTTCATCTTCCGCCTGCAAAACGATACCGCCGGCGGGTGGGAGGATGTTCAGCATGGCGTTGAAGATCGATGTGGCCGGCGTGATGGGATACCCGGCAAAAAAGCGGCAGCCGGCTTCAAAAGCAGCCCATGCCAGCGCTTCGTTGCCGTCACACAGGCGAAGTTTCATCACATGCTCCCGCTGCGGGGTTGAGCCAGTCGACGCGGTCCTGCAGGGCTGGAAATTGTGCGCGGGCCCGATCTACTCGAGCACGATCGACTTGTGCCTTGAGGATCACTTCGTGGTCTCCGGCACTTGCTATGGCGATCCCCCATGGGTCGACGGTCATGCTGCGGCCTGCCATGAGAATCCCCTGATCAAAGCCAACGGAGTTGGCCGAAATAAGGTAACTTTGATTTTCCAGCGCACGAACTCGATTGAGCAGAAGCCAGTGTTCCAGTCGCGCCTGCGGCCAGGCCGAACAAACGGTAAACAGTTCTGCTCCAAGATCGATCATGCGGCGGAAAAATTCCGGAAAACGGAGATCGTAGCAGGTAGCCATGCCGATTCTGCCGAGTGGTGTGGCGACCACCGAGATTCTCTTTCCCGCCGTCAGGATTTGAGCTTCCAGGGAATGGTAGCCGAACAGGTGGATCTTCCGATAGTTCCCCAGCAGATCGCCTTTTGGCGAAATCAGGTAACTCGAATTATAATAATGATCCCCGTCTTTTTCGACAAAGCTGCCGCTGTGCAGGTAGGCTTTTAGTTCCGCCGCCAGTTCCCGCAGTGCGGACAGAGTCGGTCCATCCCTGCTTTCTGCTTCAGGTATGTAGCGATCGAAGCTCATGAAACCGACATTCCAAATTTCCGGCAAAACGATCAAATCCGAACCCCGGCACGACCGAATTAGACCGGTCGCCTTGTCTATCGTCTTGGATTTGTCTTCATCAACAGCGGACATCTGAATGGATGCCACTTGCATGATCTTCTCCGAAATGGTGCGAATTCTTCTCAACCGCATCATCCCACCGCACACTGTTCGAGGTGACGCGGTGCATCACTGCAGGCGCCTAATGACGTCCCCCACTCGAATGACGCCTCCCTCGAGAACCCGGGCAAAAACACCCTCGCGCGGCATGATACAGTCCCCGGCCTGGTAATAGATGGCGCATTTCTTATGACACTCTTTGCCGATCTGAGTGATCTCGACAACAGCCTTTTCACCCAATTGAAACTGAGTCCCGAGGGCTACTGTAAGCCAATCGATTCCTTCCGTGGCAATGTTTTCTGCAAAATCGCCAAAGCTAACCTCGAGTCCCTGACTGCGCGCTCGTGCAATGCTTTCAGCCGCCAGAAAGCTTACCTGCCGGTGCCATTCCCCGGCATGAGCATCCCCATCCAAACCGTGGTCCTTGATCACGACGGCATGATCTACCCGCGTCTTACGCGTTCCTTTCTTTGGGCTGAACGCAATGGATACAATTTTCATGGATCGCACACCTGAATCGTCTACAGGGGGAATCTGTGTCAGTGGTTTCCAATAAGTCTGCAAAGGTTATGGCATTCAATCGTTCATACATCGCCTGGGCGACCTCCCGCCAAAAAAGGCGGGTGATGCATCCGGCGGAACGATCACAGGCTTGCATCCATGGCTGCATCCCCCCGAGGTAGCGAGATGATTCCCAAAGAAAACCCTGTTTATCAAATGGCAAAGAAAACTCTACTGGAACACTATAATATCGCGTCTGTTCCCGGGGGGTCAACAAGTTGACCCGACATTATCGTCGTTCAAAACATGTACAAAAACACAGCAAAGATGGTATGAGGGATAATGTTATAGAGCTCTGTGCAGAAAGACCTGCGAAGATTGTTTTTATTCGGAATTAAGGTGGATTGCCATGGATTTGGATTCGGCCATAAAAGAACGTCGAAGTATCCGCAAATATATGCCCAGAGAAATCCCGCAGGAGCTGTTGCAGGAAGTCTTGGATACGGCATTGTGGGCGCCATCGGGGATGAATCGACAGGATTGGGAACTGGTTGTGGTGCAGGGGGACAACCTCGAACGACTGAAGGAAATCGTTGCAAAGTCCAAGGATTATATACTGCCGCACCTGGAAGAGCTTTTCTCGGAAAAGATCATCAAAATATCCCTGCAGGTCTTCAAGGACTTTGGCGGCGCGCCGGCCGTGGTGCTGGTC
>NZ_JAIBKA010000019.1 GCF_022603395.1 Desulfoferrobacter suflitae | reverse complement strand
CTCTCCCACTGCTGCACTACCCGATCATGCTCTACGAACTTACCAGTCTCGGCTTCTTCAATGCCCTGCAAGATTTGGTCTATCTGCCAGGCCTGCACATCCAAATAATTACGAATAGCCTCCGCAGCTAAAAAAGATCGACTGCGAGCAGTCGCCTTTGCCAGTCTATCAAGCCGTTCTTTAATTTCTTCATCGATGCGGATTGTCACCACCTTGGACATTTTGCCTCCTCCATCATTCTGTCTACTAACGGCCATGACCCGGTAGGTCACAACGAAGCATGAAAATGTATAATCGGTAACTATTCGGAATCATTAATACCAATCATCATTTTCATATAGACGTTGTACCTTAACATAATTGACCCAACACGCACAATGGGGATACACGGGGGATAACTCGAATCACATTTTCACCCGATGATTCACTGGTTTCTCATCCCATGCATCTTGGAGAGGACTAATGCGGTTGTTGATGAAGAGCTCTAGATTAACTACGGGGCATCCCACGCAAGTCTGAAAAGGTTTTTGCAGAGTTTGCGGGGTTCTCACCAAAAGAGGTCATTGCGCCTTTTACGGCCTGCTTGACCTGCTTTACCAGTGCAGCCAGTCCCTCGGGAGTGATCTTTAAATCATCTAAAACCCACTGGTGGTTCTTTTCAGTGTGCCATTCACCTTCATAGCCATAGCCTGCCTGCATTGCGATGACATCAGCCGCGCAGACCACTGCCGCATTTCGGCGGAATTCCCCGCCCTCTTCAGGTGCGTGGTGGTGCCGGATGCTTGCTATGACCACGTTCGGCAGCTTCCAGCTTGATGCGATGATCCCACCGACGATGGCATGATCGGTACCTAAAATCATTTCTTCCGTCTGTCTCATCGAGAGACCGGAAGCGAGAGCTTGAGCGAAGGCCTCTTTATGAGGTCGCAAATACGAGTTGAGCACCATTTTGCCAAAATCGTGCAGCAGTCCGGCCATGAAGTTGGCCAGGGCTGTTCGTAACGCCAGCCGGGTCGCCAACGTCTGCGACATGACCGCCACGGCGATAGAATGCTGCCAGACCCGATGGGCAGATGTTCCGTTGTACGCGTCAAGGTCTTTAAAGTAGCCCATGGAACATGCGGCAAGAATGGTCTCGCAAAGCGTTCTTTGTCCAAGGAATATGACAGCGTCCCGCAGGGTCTTCACCCTGGACCCTCCGTAATACGGGGACCGCGCTACCCTGAGTACACGAGCGGCTATAACCGGGTCGTACTGAACCACCTGCTCCACTTCACTCATTGGAGCCAACGAGTGGAGCAGAGGAATAACCTTATCCACCACCCGCGGAAAGGGCGGCAAAGACTCCGCGTCTTTTATGATGGCCGAATCGCTGATCGGTCCAAATGACATAACAAATCCGTTACACCTTGATAGTAGTTCTATCTAAAGGATGGGGGAATAGGCACGCCGAAAACAATGCTCAATCTGTTTTTACCATAAATTTTTTTCATTCCATAATGGATTATAATGTATCGAGTGCAGGTCATGGGGACCTACTACAACGAAATCCTGGCAGTCCTAAGCGATGGGAAGGCGCTTGTAGATTATCTTTCAGGAAGATTTGACGGACTTTGATTCAATCCTCGTTTGCCCGAAGAGTCCTTGCTTCTTCTGACTTGATCCTGGGTCTTTTCCCATCTCTTATGCGCATATGTGGACTGGTGTACCTCATCCAATGGATAGCCGTACAGCAACCCCCATAGGTCAGACTGGATTTCCCCTTCGTGCTTTTCGATGAAAGCGATAAGTTTCGGGAAGCGTGAGATATATGCATAAGCCGTCCTCGGACCTTGCTCAGGAAGATTCCAGAGGTCTGACCCTTTCTTATACTCAAACAACTTTGGTATTTCTGGGCAAAAAATTGTTCCCATCTAGCATATAATAAATATAAGAAAAATTAAAATCTTACGTACTCTGGACAAATTATTATCTTGAGTTTCGCACACCATTTAATTACGTTATGGGTATGTAAACCATGTGAAATTTAACGGTTTTTGATGAAAAGGCAGCCCCAAATGTGGTTGTGTTGATTTTCCTAAGTCATCACAACCACAAATAAAACGGAAGCTGCCATGAAAAAGAATACCGATGGGCTTCAAGAGGGGGAACTTCGATTCCTTGATGCGCCGATTCAGCCTGCTTTCCCCTCTGGCCTGAAGCTCCGCGGCCGTCAGATCCAAAAGAAACTCATCGTAGTCGGTTCCGCTCTCTTTGACCTGCCGAAGATGTCCCTCAAGGTTTCGAGCCATGCTGGAAAGATTCAACGCCTTGAGATTAGCTTTAAGCTCTATCAATGTTCCTATTGTCATTGGATACCTCCCAGTTGTCCGTAAACGGCCACATCGGGAGCAGGCAGAGACGACCAGGCGGCCAGGGGAGCGATGGTTGTATCGGCATCGCCCGCATGGGTCAAAATGTGACATACTCCTTCGCTGGTGCTGATATTGTTTTTGCCGGCCAACTCCACCGCGGCTTCTATCTCGTCGGCTGTATGATCTCTGTAGAGCATAAGAACGGTGATGAAGTCCTTGATTCCTTTTGACTCGCCTTGAGCGCGACAAAAGCGCTCCAAAAGCACGTGTAGGGACTCTGGCCAACTCTTCCGCCACTGCCGGATAGGCCTGGCGCTATGGAAGAAAGCCATCGGTCGTTGTTGGATCAGTTCAAGATAGTGATCCGGATTGAGGCACCATTTGTTGTTGCCATACATCCGCTCGTGAGTGGCCAGCTTCTTTCCACCGGTGAAGATCTCCACCCGATCTACGTGAAGCAGCACCTTTACCTTGAAACCCGCGTAACAACTCGGCACGGATTATCGATTCTTGTCCACAATAACAGTGGCGTACTTGTCGGCGCGTCCGTCGCAGACTTGCACATTCTCATCTTCATACAATTCGTTTACTTTCCGATCTCGTCCCGATATCTTGTGATTCCCGTAGGCGAGACACTGGCGCAGAATCATTCCATTAAGCTCCTCAAGGCTCCCCACCTCCGGAACGGGAACCATGTAGTTCCGCCGCGCCATGCCGACCACCCGGCCTTTCTCGTGGTCGCTGTCAGGATTGCAGAAACGCGCCTCAAAACTGTAATACCCCTTAACTTGATGAATGCTTCCTGCTCCTGGCGATCCTTGCCTTGCATCACTTTCCGTACGGAGCTTGACTGGAACGAGCACCGGAAAAACTCCGTCCAAAAAAGCAACTGCACGTACATGCGCATCAAAGAACGCCTGCTGCCGCTCGCAAGGGTACAGTCGGACAAAGTGCTTACCAGAGTATTTGCTCCGCATGCAGAAAAACTTCAGCCGCACTTCTTCTCCCGATATGATAGCCATCGCCGTGCCCCAATCCACCTCGCCCTAATAACCGGCCTCGGCGTCGCATGGAATAAACGCGCGAGGAACTGCAATACCGAGCCTCATCTTGGCAAGTCGCACATAGCGCTGTACAGTGGATTCACTCCCTTTAAAACCTTGCTCATCCACCAGCCGGTTGTATATCCGATGCGCCGTATGTCGCTGCTTTGCCGGCTTCTCCTTGTCACTTTCGAGCCACTTGTCGATAATCGCCAGATAATTCCCCAGCGCCGCGAACGGCTGATGATTCAGCTCCTTGTATCTCCATGGCTCACCGCGTATTACTGATCTTTAACAGCACGCATAAAAATATTCTGCAATATTGCTAACATAGATGTACACATCTCGTTCTTGGCACTACAAATCCGATCTACGCCCGGCCACATCGTCAGGGCTCCAGGTGGCGGATGGCCGGAGGTATGGCGACACCGACGGCCTGGAATACCTTTCCGCAGGTGCCGCGGCACTCGGTGCGGATGGCAAGCCGCTTGCCTTCCTCTTCGATGACGACTTGCTGGAGCGCCCTGAGGTCCTGCTTGATATCGGACCACTCAAAGCTATGGCCGGCCGCCTCGATGCGCCGGTACAGCTCCTTTTTGAGAAGGAGAGCAAGGAAACTGCAAAACACGTGGCCACGGATCGTATCGTCCCGCTGATGAAACACCGGCCTGGTCTCGAGAAGAGACTTTGCGTCTCTGAAGACCTGCTCAACCTGCCAAAGCTCCTTGTATTTGAGCGCTGCCTGCTCGGCGGTAAAGTGGGTGTTGGTGGTGAGCACCCACTTTCCGTCAAATCGCTCCTCTTCCTTCATCTTCTCATAGTCGATGGAGAAGGCATCTCGTTCGGTCTTGACGTAGCGCCTATAGCCGCGGTTTCCAACGAGTTTTTTTGCTCCGCCCTTCAGTTGCTCTTCGAGGGAGGCAATGATTGCTTCCCGATCCGCCTTGTCCTTTCGTGCCTGTTTGGAGTTGAGGCAAACGATGTAGCGCCTGCCGTTTACCTTGACCTCTTTGACCTTGAGGGGCGAAGGGTCCTTGGAGGATTTGCCCTCCGTGTGTACCTCCCGGTAGTCTCCCGCATCCGAGAGGACCTCCTCTCGGACCTCCTTCACTTTACGCATCCGCACACCCAGAATGTGCGGGAGCCCCGTCTTCAGATCATCCAAAGCAGCGAGGGTCTCACGGCTGATCATCCCCCGGTCGGCCACCAGGCAGAAGCGGGCCACCTGGAAACGTTGCTTGATCCGCTCAGCCACCGGGAGCAAGGTCTTCACATCCGTGGTATTGCCCGGCCACATCTCGCAACAAATGGGTCTGCCGTTGCTATCAAGGATCGCTCCCACCACCATCTGGTTGAGATCCGGTCGGTGATCCTTGCTAAACCCCCTCTTCCCGAGGCTCTCTCCACCCTGGCCTTCGAAGTAGAGGGAGGTCGTATCGAAGAAGACAAGATCGAGCCCCGTGAAAAGGTGCCGCTGCCCCCGGAACAGCCGCTCCTCGATCAGATCCTTGGTGCACCGGGGGGAAAAAGGTGTGGCATCCTTCTGATCTTCGGTCTCTTCTCCGAGGAAAGCCATGGCCCGGTAAAGATGGTGCAAAGACAGTCCGCCCGTTTGCCGAATGAGGTAGTCGCTTCGCCATTTGTCGCAGAACCTATCGGAGCCGCAGACCATGAGCCTGTGAAGCACTGTGAGAAACACGGCTCGTTCCACATCGAAGCTGAACAGCCGGTTCGCAAGAAGCTCCCTGAGCACCTTTCCGATCCCGAGCTCCGCCCAAAGACGCTCAAAGATCAAAGCGGGACCGATCTTCTTTGCCTCGGCAAGGAGTTCGCTCTTTCCCGAAATCACCATCAGGACCTGATCGGAAAACCGCGAAAGGGACCGAACGATGCTTTCGATGTCACCCTTGGAGTTGAGCCGATCAAGGCGGCCGAGGGTAGACACGACTCGCTGAACCACCTTGGTTCCTTCTCGCCGGTTCTCAACGATCTGAACATACTGATGTGGACCGGACTTCTTGATACCTGCAAACATGGGAGCCTCCACTACAATTTGGTGCTCCCAGAATACTTTGGTCCAATGCCAAGTACAAGTAAACTCATACCTATTCATGGCACTACATTTTTGACCCTCCAAAAAACATCACCTAGATTTCATGCGGATTTGCGGCTGCCGGAGGGCCTTTTGGGACCTTCCGCTGTTAAAGATCAGTATTACTTTCTTGATCGTGTTGCGGGAATGCTACAGTCCCTCAAGTCACCACAATGCCTCTGCCACAATGCCTCTTGACAGTCGAATGTTTTGTGCTATGTTTGATGTGAATGACCATTCACATGAGGACAGTATGACCACTGTAAAACTGGGCACGCAGGTGAGACAAGAGCAGATTGCGCGGGCCGCACTGGGCCTGCTGGCCACTCATGGCCTGCAGGGGCTCAATATAAAGCGTGTGGCCCAGCGCATCGGGATGGTGCCGTCGGCAATTTATCGCCATTTCAAAAGTAAAGAAGAAATCTTGGATGCGGTCCTGGGGCTTATCGAAGAACGGCTTGTTGGCAATGTGCAGGCGGTTTGTGAGGAGTCGGCGGATTCACTGGAGCGCTTGAGGCTCCTTCTGATGCACCATATCCAGCTCATTCGGGAAAATGAAGCCGTGCCCCGAGTGGTCTTTTCGGAAGAAGTTGGTTTTGGCGATCCCGCCAAAAAGTCCAGGCTGTACGGTATCATCAGCAGGTATCTCCAGGAGGTGGAAGAGATCCTGCGTCGAGGCCAGAAGGAGGGAGCCATCCGAGCGGAGCTCGATCCGGCAACCGTTGCGGTTATGTTTTTGGGACTGATTCAGCCGGCTGCGATTCTCTGGCATGTAAGCAGCGGCCGATTCGATGTGACCCGCCAGGCATCCAAAGCCTGGGAGATCTTTCGTGAGGCCATCCGGACCAGATAATTTCTGCAGACAAGGGAGGAGCAAGAAATGGGACGAAGAGTTGTACTGGACGAAGAATGCTGTATTGGCTGTGGGAGCTGCGCCGAGCTTTGCCCGGAGGTGTTCGAGATGGATGAGGATGCGGAGAAGGCCCGCGTACTTCTCACTGAAGGTGGCGATGAGGAGTGCATCGAGGAGTCGATTGCCACCTGCCCGGAGGAGTGCATCTCCTGGGAGGATTGACATGGTGAATTGAGGGTTTGAGGCTCATCACGGATTAACGGCATTCGGGTTGGTTCAAGTCGGAGACTTGAACCAACGAAACTGAAGACGACTTGGACCAACCAAAGGGCGGCGTATAGGATGATATCCCGGTAATCCGCGAACAGCTCAAAAACGAAGCTCTCAAACCTTAACGGGTATAGGTAAGAAGAAAGGAGGGGGAGATGGCGAATGATTTCTATCAAGAGCGCATCCGGCGATGCTGCCGTTTGATGGAAACAGCCGGGCTGGATGTCATGGTGCTCACCAAACCGGCCAACATGTTTTATCTGACGGGCGACGGCCGCCTGTGCGCCTATGCGATGATCACCCGGGAAGGGGAATTGGCGCTGGGCGTCCCCTCAACCGATCTTGAAGATGTCAGGCGGCTGGCCCATTTTGACCATCTAACCGGGTTTGAAGATGAAGTGGGTATGATTCACTCCATCGCCCATTATTTTGAGCGGTTCGGCATTCGCCAGGGAGTCGTGGGCCTGGAGTATGCTTTTCTGCCGCAGCCCCGCATGGGGATGCTCACCCACCCCCATGCCAAGCCCGAAGGTGTGGTTGCCAAAGACTGCACGCCCATCATGTCGGAGCTCCGTTTGGTGAAATATGAAGGTGAAATCGAGGCGATGAAAAAAGCGGCGCAAGTGGCAGTGCAAGGGATGGAGGCTGCGCTGGAGGCGGTCACGTATGGGGTGACGGAGAGCCAGGTGGTGGCGGCGGCCGAGTATGCCATGCGGCTGAACGGAGCGGTGGATTTCTACCGCAGTTATGTGTCGTCCGGGCCGCGCACCAATGTCGCCCACGGGCTGCCCACTTTACGCAAGCTGCAAGAGGGCGATCTGGTGATGATCGACATTCATCCCGTAGTGGACGGCTACAGTGCGGACATGTGTCGAATGGCGTGTGTCGGCACGCCTGCCTCGGAGCAGCAGGCCGCCCACGATCTCTATGTGGAAGCTCTTGAAGCGACCATCGCCAAAGCCGGGGCCGGGGTGGAAATGACGGAGTTGGAGCGGACGATGCACGGGGCGCTCGAAGCGGCAGGGCACAAAGATCATATCTTCGGCCCGCCGATCCACGGCATCGGCATCGAATTCGAAGAATCTCCACTGCCGCCGGGGCATGCCTTCTTCCATGGCGAAGCGGCGCCTCCGCCCCTCGATGCCAATGTGGTCATAGCCATCGGCAATTGCGGCCTGTACACCGGCCCGTGGGGCGTGCGCGTGGAAGATACCGTGGTGGTGGGCCCGACCGGCCAATCGTCTTGACCGAATATCCGCGCACGCTGCAAAGTTATACTGCCTGAGGGCTAATCCTGCTTTGCGACACGAAAGAATCTCCTTGTTCATGGTGCGAGAACTTAGCGGGCCTTCTTGAGGACGGACCCGTCGAACACGCTGCCTGCCTGGAGGAGATCCTCCAGGACTTCTGTCGCTCAGTGGTCATTACCAGCCAACTGTCGGCTGTTGCCTGCAAGCTGACCGTAGCGACGCGGGTGCTTGATTTGAACGAGACTGTGGAAGGCATGCTCAAGATGCCCCGGCCTCTGATCGGGGAGGACCTTGAGCTGGCCTGGCGGCTTGAGATCAACGGCCGCGATTTGGCCAACCAACTGCAAGCGCTCTGTCCCGATCTCAAATTCAGCCTTGATGCGATTCCCGGTCCAGCGCATCCGTCGTTAGCCTCTTGACACAAGGATTTTTTGTGCTATGGTTTATGTGAATAAGCATTCACATGAGGAGACTATGATGACTAAAAAACTGGGGACTCAGGTCAGACAAGACCAGATTGCCCGGGCCGCATTGAGCCTACTGGCCGCACATGGCCTGCAGGGGCTCAATATAGAGCGTGTGGCCCAGCGCATCGGGATGGTGCCGTCGGCGATTTATCGCCACTTCAAAAGCAAGGACGAGATCCTGGTCGCGGTGCTGGAGCTTATTGAACAACGGCTGCTCGGAAATGTGCAGGCGGTTTACCAGGAGTCGCCGGATTGCCTGGAGCGCCTGAGGCTGCTTTTGATGCGCCATATCCGACTGATTCGGGAAAATGAAGCCATTCCCCGGATCATTTTCTCGGAAGCAGTGGGTTTCGGCGATCCGGCAAGAAGGGCCAGACTGTACGGCATCATCGAGGGGTATCTCAAACAGGTGGAAGAGATCCTACGCCGGGGGCAGCGGGAGGGCACCATCAGAGACGACCTCGATCCGGCGACCGTCGCGGTTATGTTTTTGGGGCTGATTCAACCGGCTGCGATTCTGTGGCATGTGAGCGCCGGTCGCTTCGATGCGACTGGCCAGGTATCCAGGGCCTGGGAGATTTTTTGTGAGGCGATCCGGACGAAATAAAGATTTTCAAGCAGAAAAGGAGCCAGCAATGGGACGAAGAGTTTTGCTGGACGAAGAGTGTTGTATCGCTTGTGGGAGCTGTGCTGAGCTCTGCCCAGAGGTGTTCGAGATGGATGAGGATGCGGAGAAGGCCTACGTATTTTGTCCGAGGGCGGTGATGAGGAGTGCATTGAGGAAGCCATCGTCACCTGCCCTGAGGAGTGTATTTCCCGGGAGGAATAACAACCTGGATGAATTGCATGCGCCACCTCGTGCCGGCGCTCAACAAGTCTTCGGGCGGGTGTTGGAAGGTTCAGTCAAGTAACACTGGATGGGGTAAGCCACGACGATTATGAGCCAACGACATCAGCAGATAAGGAGAAAACTATTATGAAAAATAAGCTTTTCGTCGCTTTGAGTAATGTCTTTATTGTCCTGTCAATCGTTACATTTGCGGGGGCCGCAAAGTGCTTTGCACATTGCGACACCATGGACGGCCCCGTGGTCAAGGCTGCCAAAGAAGCCCTGGAAACCGAGAACGTTGATCCGGTGCTTATTTGGGTGCAAGAAGGGGACGAAGTTGAAATCAAGAGATCCTTTCAAGAGACTCTTGCTGTCCGGAAGTTAGGTCCCAAAGCGGAAAAGCTCGCAGACAGATATTTTTTCGAGAAGCTGGTTCGCATTCACCGGGCTGGCGAGGGTGCGCCCTACACGGGCCTGAAGCCTGCAGGGATGGATCTGGACCCGGCGGTCAAAGAAGCCGACAGGGCGTTGGAAAAAGGCTCGGCGGACCAGTTGGTGACCGAGTTGACGAACAATGTGGCCACCGGAGTACGCGAACGGTTTCATCAAACCGTCGAGAAGAAAAAGCATGCTGGCGACAGCCTTGAAGCAGGGCGGGAGTTTGTAGCATCTTATGTTGAGTTCGTTCACTACGTGGAGCGGTTGCACCTTGATGCTGCGGGGTTGAAGGCACATCACAGCGAGGCCGAGACGGGTAAAGCTGAAACTGAGCATCAGCATAATTAAGGAGTAATTGTGCCCTGCAAGACCCTGTCGCTCGGACCGGATGCTCAAGGCAGATGCAACGATAGTTAGCTTTCCGGTCATACGGGAGGCTTGATTGCACAAGGAAACAAAATGGGTAAGGTGCGTATTGAATTTGATCCGCCGCATTACAGGGCGGGGGAACACTTCGACTTCGTGGGGAAAAAGGCCGCCGAATTCCTGACTGAGCTTTTCCCGGGCATACGTGTCATTCTCAGGTACAAAAACGTGGAGAAAAACGTGAAGAACCCTGAGAAGAAAACGTTGAGAAACAGCTCGTTTTATCCGTTGAGTCTATTGAGGAAGACCATTATGCCGGTGCCCGGCCATCACGGATGGTGGCGTGAGAGATTTCTTTTAATGAGCGATACAGGGAGACGCTTTTTGGGTTTTCCTTCGGAAAAATCGAATGTCGAAGTGCCTTCGGCTCAGGCAGTCGGTGAGACTCTAAGGATTAACGACATCGCCTTTCGGGAGAATATACCCGGAGAACTGGATCTTGCAGTTGCTATTTGTGACCAGGCCTCACGCGTTTGGTCGATGCGCATCTATAGGGCTGCAGCACACGAGATAAAGATATCTATCACGACTCAGCTTCCTCTCTGGCTGATCTCTCGCATCGCAGCGGGGCTTTATTATTCGTCTGGAGTTCACCGAGGTATGCAGGTGGATCAAGAGAGGTTGGCCCGGACCGTAGCCGAAGTTATCAGATACTTCGAAAGCCTGGCTACTAGTCGTGTAGAGCATCGAGAATTATCCCACGGAGTTGTCATTGCACCTCCCTCAAGAACGGCCAGGCCGCTCAAGGAAGGTGTTTATCCCGACGACTTTAGGAAGCTGAAACGAACCCCTCTTCTGGCAGACGGAATCAATGCAGCACTATGGATTTCACCCGTCGGTGAACCTGTCGGGTGGATCACGACAGATTCACTGCAGAATCTAAACATACATACTGCCCCAACAGGATATCGATTCGGGGGTCTGGATTTTCTGCTGCAAGCTTCACAAGCGCTGGGCGGGCTTTCCCTGGCTTTGCGTAAAAATGGTGCGATTGTCCTGTTCGAAAAAGGGAAGCCTCTTTTTGTTCGACACTCCGGGAAGTGGAAGGCGATGCTATGGGGGACTGTAAGGGAAATAATAGGCAAGAAGTATGGACAGATTGGGATGGTCATGTTTGATGCGGCGTTACTTTTATCAGCATACGGGCACGGCGGTATATTGGGTCTGGTAGAGAGTTACCCCGACGGGTTGCATGAGAAGGATTGCATCGAGATCGCCAGGGAAAGTGTTTCTCGCTCAACCGCTGAGGGGTCGTCTTCAGGCGCGAGCGGCAGACTGGAAGTCCCCGGAGCCTCACCGAGGGAGGCTCAAGGTGTACATCCCGAATGGTTATTTCACAGGTTGTTACCCACCGACGATGCGGTTTTACTGGGGGCATCGACCATTGCAATGCTGGCTTCAATCGATGGTGCTACCCTTGTCAGCAATAACGGAAAGCTCCTCACGTACGGAGCAGTGATTCCAAATCGCCCGAGTGGATCTGAAGGTACTCGATCTGGAGTGGCTCGCGAGCTATCCAAACAGGGCTTTGTTATCAAGATCAGTGCGGACGGACCATTGGCTCTGTATGAGCACGGTGAGGAAATTATAGAAGTATAGCTAATTAATGCGGACGGATCCAATTAGAATCGGTCAGTTCCGGCAATCCTCTGTATAACGGGGATGTGGGGAATCAATGACGAACATAAAGCAATTGTTCAGTGATCAGACTGCAGCCAATATGGCTCAACGGAGGGCGGGATGCCACAAGCAGCAGAAGTACGACAGTTGCATTTGTATTTCACGGATGGGTCTGAAGAAATTTATGAATTTGCCCCGTCACACCCGGAGCGCCCCAGGGATATCCTGACCCAGATCCACGAATCGAGAGCCGAACCTCTAATACTCCTGGAGCTGGATGATCGACTGGTCGTGATTCACCGCAGCGCCGTGAGGAAGATCGAATTGGCGCCGAAACCGGATATCGTTCCTGAGCCGGCATTCAGAAACGTCAGGCGGGTGGCTTAAACACACATATCGATATCCTTCTTCTGTCATTTCCGCGCAATACCACGGTAGCGGGATCTTCGAGCGGGAATCCAAATACGGGCCATGTGCCCGGATGCCGGTGCGGGGACGATGATGAGAGGCTGAATTTCGAATATTCGGAGATGCTCAAAATAGTTTCAGATTAGGAAGCCAAGGTCATTGTCACTGAGGGGGGGCCGATGAAAAAGAAAATTGGGATGATCGTTTTGTTGGCTGTGTTAGCGGGCGGGGGAGTAGCGAGTTACCTGTTCATCTGGAAGGGGCCTGAGAAAGATCGGAATATCGTTCGTACCTCCGGAAACATTGAGATCACGGACGCGGAAGTGGCCTTTCAGATTCCGGGAAAAGTCGAGGCGCGGCTGGTTGCGGAGGGCGAGATGTGCCGATCAGGCCAGTTGATTGCCCGCCTCGACGGCCGCGAGTTGGAGCGCGAGACGGCCCTCAGGAAAGCGGAAGTGCGAGCGGCCCGGGCGCGGCTTGCCGAGCTCGAGGCCGGCTATCGTTCCGAAGAGATTGCCAAGGCGGAGGCGCTGCTGGCCAAGAGCCGGGCCGAGGAAGCCCGGCAGAAATCAGATTATACGCGGGATCAAACCCTCTTCAACAGAAAAGTCATTTCGCAGCGCGAATTCGAAGCCTCCCGAGCCGGCTACCAGGTAGCCGCGGCCGCCGCCCGTGAAGCGGAAGCGGAGCTCGAGCGGCTGCGCAACGGACCGCGGGAGGAGGAAATCGAGCAGGCTCGTGCGGAGCTCGAGCGGGCGCGCGAGCAACTGGGGCTGGCTGAAACCCGCCTGGGCTATGCCAGTCTGGCTTCGCCTCTGTCCGGCCTGGTGCTGTCCGAAAATGTGGAGCCGGGAGAATACGTCTCCGCCGGTACCCCTGTGGTCACCGTTGGCGATTTGGTCAACGTATGGCTGCGGGGCTACATCAACGAGACCGATCTCGGCCGGGTCAAGGTGGGCCGGCGCGCCGAAATAACCTGCGACAGCTATCCCGGCAAGCGCTTCGAGGGCTGCGTTTCTTTCATCTCCCCGGAAGCGGAATTCACCCCCAAGCAGGTCCAGACCGAGCAGCAGCGGGTCAAGCTGGTCTATCGGGTGAAAATCGATGTCAAAAATCCGGATATGGAGCTCAAGGCCGGCATGCCCGCCGATGCCGAGATAAAACTCGACCAATCTTGCCGGTAATTAAAACAAATGTCCTTAGAAGGATCAGGCCGCCGCACGCAGCTTTTTCGGTGTATTTCTCTGCATCCTCTGCGTGTCCGTGGTGAGACCAGATCGAGTTTACGCCTTATGAGTGCCATTCGTACCTCCAAGCTTAAAAAAACATTTGACGAAGTCGTTGCCGTCGATGACCTCACCATCACCGTAACCGAGGGGGAGATCTTCGGACTGGTGGGCCCGGACGGAGCCGGCAAGACTACCACCATGCGGCTGCTCACTGCGATCATGGAGCCCACTTCAGGAGATGCCTGGGTGGCCGGCTTCCACGTCGTCAAAGAAGCCGAGGCAATCAAGGAAAGGATCGGCTATATGAGTCAGAAGTTCGGCCTCTACCCGGACCTTTCGGTGATGGAAAATATTAATTTCTATGCGGACATTTATGGAGTTCCGCGTAAAGGCCGCAGCAAAAGAATTGACGAGCTTCTCGCCTTCAGCAACCTCACGCCTTTCAAACAGCGCCTGGCAGGGAATCTCTCGGGCGGCATGAAACAAAAATTGGGCCTCGCCTGCGCCCTCATTCACACACCAAAAGTGCTCTTTTTGGATGAGCCCACTAATGGAGTGGACCCCGTGTCACGCCGAGACTTTTGGCGCATTCTCTATCAGCTGTTGCGTGAGAAGGTGACCATCTTTGTCTCCACCGCCTACCTGGATGAAGCCGAGCGCTGCAACCGTCTGGGCCTCATTTACAAGGGGCAGATCCTTGCTCTGGGAACACCGGACGAAGTCAAGCAAATCATGCCCGGAGCCATTCTGGAAATTCGTGTTGCGGATTCGCGCAAGGCTTATCAGCTGCTCAAAAAAGAGCTCCGGGAAGAGTCGGTGGGGCTCTTTGGAGAGCGGATTCACATCGTCACCAGGGACCCGCAAAAAGTCGAGTCCGAGGCCGCAAAAATACTGCAAGATGCCGGAATTGATGCAAGCGCGCCTCGCCCCATCGAGCCAAGCCTGGAGGACGTTTTTGTTTCGGTGCTGGCAGAACAAGAGAGGAGTGAGCAAGCCCGATGAACAGCGTCGAGAAGAACTCGAATGAGACCGCTGTGGTCGTTCAAGACCTGGAGCGCCGGTTCGGCAGCTTCATCGCCGTCAACAGGGTGAGCTTTGAGGTGAAAAAAGGAGAAATTTTCGGCTTCCTGGGGCCCAACGGCGCCGGCAAATCGACCACCATCCGCATGCTCATCGGAGTGCTTGCGCCGACGGACGGGGTAGGCACAGTGGCGGGCTTCGACATTCGCACCCAGGCTGAAGAAATTAAAAAACATATCGGCTACATGAGCCAGAAATTCTCTTTATACGACGATTTGACGGTTTCCGAGAATATCGATTTTTACAGCGGCATCTATCGCATTGATCCCGCCAGGAAAAAGGCGCGGAAAGAATGGGTGATCGAGATGGCCGGACTGGAACATCACCGGCACTCCCGAACCGCCATTCTATCAGGCGGGTGGAAACAGCGGCTGGCATTGGGATGCGCCATTTTGCACGAGCCGCCGGTCATTTTCCTGGATGAGCCGACTTCGGGAGTGGATCCCGTCAGCCGCCGCCAGTTTTGGGACCTGATCTATGAATTATCCGGAAAGGGAGTGACGGTTTTTGTGACCACCCATTACATGGATGAGGCCGAATACTGCGACCGACTGGGGCTGATTTATCGAGGCGAGCTGATTGCCGCAGGAACCCCTGAAACTTTGAAAACCGAACTGATGCAGGAAGATGTGCTGGAAGTGATCTGTGAGCGTCCGCAGGATGCCATGGGTGAGATCGAGCAGATCGAAGGGATCAAAGAGGTGGCCTTATTCGGCAAGGGGCTGCACGTGGTGGTGGAAGAGACCGAACGGGCGGTCGCTGCAATTTCCGATCTGCTGCAGCGCAGAGGTTACGCAGTGACGCGCGTCGAAGGCATCGTTCCCTCCCTGGAAGACGTTTTCGTTTCCCTCATCGAAGCCCGCGACCGGGCCGAGCAGCCGCAACAGGAGGTGAAGCGATGAAGCTCTATCGAACCTGGGCCGTCGCTCGCAAGGAATACCTGCACATCATCAGAGACCCCCGCAGCCTGGGAATGGGCATCGTCATTCCGGTGATCCTGCTGCTGCTGTTCGGCTACGCCTTGAGCCTGGACGTGGACAACGTGCCGACGGTGGTCTGGGACCAAAGTGAATCGCAGGTGAGCCGCGATTTTCTGAGCGGTTTTCAGGGGTCGCCCTATTTTTCGATTGTAAAATTTGTGCACGGCTACGGCGAGGTCGACCGTGCCATCAATTCCGCCGAGGCCCTGGCGGCCCTCATTATCCCTCGTGATTTCGCGCAGCTCATCGAAGCGGGGCGGGCCGCGCCGGTTCAGCTGATCGTCGACGGGAGCGATTCCGATACGGCGGACACCGCCATAGGCTATGCGGAGACGGTCGCCCAGAGCTTCTCGCAGCAGGTGGCCGTGCGCGAGGTTCAAAGGAAAACGGGACGCACCCTTGATCTGCCGCTCGATTACCGGCCAAGGACCTGGTACAACGAGGACATGGAGTCCAAAAATTATATCGTGCCGGGACTCATTGCCGTCATCATGATGGTCATTGCAGCGCTTTTGACCTCCCTCACCATAGCCCGCGAGTGGGAGCGCGGCACCATGGAGCAGCTCATCTCGACTCCGGTCAAAGGGCCCGAGCTGATCCTGGGAAAGCTGTTTCCCTACTTCACCATCGGCATGTTCGACGTTTTGCTGGCGGTCCTCATGGGCGAATTTCTGTTCGATGTTCCCCTGCGTGGCAGCGTCCCGCTGCTGTTCGGGATGGCCGCCGTTTTTCTGGTGGGGGCACTATCGCTCGGCATCCTTATCAGTGTCGTGACTAAAAGTCAGCTGCTGGCCAGCCAGCTTGCCATGGTGCTGACCTTTCTTCCCTCCTTTTTACTGTCCGGGTTCATGTATGCCATCAGCAATATGCCCCAGCCCATCCAAATCATCACTTACGTCATACCGGCCACATACTTTGTGAGTCTTCTCAAGGGAATCTACCTAAAAGGGGTGGGACTGGAGGTAATGGCCATCCAGGCGGGACTGCTCGGAGCCTTTGGGGTAGTGATGGTCATTCTTGCCAATGACAAGTTCAAGAAGAAACTGGAGTAGCCATGTTTGAGCGAATCAAACACATGCTGATCAAGGAATTCATCCAGATTTTTCGCGATCCGAAGATGAAAGGGGTGATTTTCCTGATGCCCGTTATCCAGGTGCTGGTTTTCGGCTATGCGGTGACCACCGATGTAAAGCATGTGGCCACGGCAGTCTATGATCAGGATAACAGTCCGGCCAGCCGGGAGCTGGTGAGTCGATTTGCTGGTACGGAATACTTCGATGTGGCGGAGTATATCTACCATGAAGGCCGTGTAACAGAACTGCTGGACCATGGAAAAGTGCGGGCGATCATCCGCATTCGGGAAGGCTACGGCGATGATCTGCGCGCAGGCAAAACTCCGCAGCTGCAGGTCATCGTCGATGGGACCGACTCCAATACTGCTGGCACGGTACTCGACTATACAACCGACATTACTCGCGAATATTCCAAGCAGGTTTTGAGCCGGCGCTACGCACGACTGCAGGGGCAGCCCGTGGATCCCCCCCGGGTTGTTTTGGACACCCGGCCCTGGTTCAACGCCAATTTGGAGAGCCGTAACTTTTATGTGCCCGGAGTCATTGCCATAATCGTCATGCTGATCACCTTGATGCTCACCAGCATGGCCGTGGTGCGCGAAAAGGAGATCGGCACCATGGAACAGATCATGGTCACCCCCATCACTCCGGCTGAATTCATTTTAGGCAAAACCGTGCCGTTCGCCCTGATCGGCATTGCCGACGTGATTTTGGTGACCGTGGTCGGGGTTTTTTGGTTCGAGGTTCCCATTCGCGGCAATCTGGCGCTGCTGTTTCTCGCCACCGGCTTTTACCTGATGACCACTCTCGGCGTGGGGCTGCTCATTTCCACCGTAAGCGACACTCAGCAGCAGGCCATGATGAGCACCTTTTTCTTCTATTTTCCGGCGGTGCTCCTGTCCGGCTTCATGTTTCCCATCGCCAACATGCCCGAGTCAGTGCAATGGCTTACCTATTTGAACCCGCTACGCTATTTTCTGGTTGTCGTGCGCGGCATCTTCCTCAAGGGCATTGGGCCCCTGATCTTGTGGCCGCAGATGGCGGCCCTGCTGGTGATGGGCCTGATCACTCTGTGGTTCGCCTCCAAACGGTTCAAGAAAACCAGTGTGTAACGACCCCGCGAACAGTAAAGGATAAAGATCATGATTCCAAACCACCACCATCACCATCGACTCCTCGGCGCACCATTCATGCCGGAGAGGCGAATCGCGACCCTTTGCGGCTGGTTTCAACGAACCATGGGAAAGTGGCTTCCAGCTCTTCGTCGTTCGCCCTTCGTCTTGCATCGTTCACTGTTTACCATTCTGCTTTTGGCGAGTGTCCTGGCGGCAGGCTGTGCCGGCCGAAATGAACCGATGATTCCGCCGGTCGAGACCTACCTTCCGCCAGCGGCGCCGGCGACCGGGCAAATGGGGGCGGCCCCTGCAAAAGAGCAGTCCGCAGCCGCCGGCGAAACTGCAAGGCCGCAACCCTTGAGCCTCGCTTCGGCCTATCGCATCGCCCTGGCGCAAAACCCGCTGGAGCTGGTTGCCCGCGAAGGTATAGTGATGGCCGAAGAGCAAGTAGGGGTAGCCCGTGCGCCGTATTATCCGGAACTGGGCCTCGAGGCCGGGTACTCCCGCTGGCAGAAGCACGCTTTCCTGCCCGATGGGCTGCTGGAGGTGAGAGAAGACATTCCCAGCGTGATCGGCCCGACCGATGACTGGTCGGCCGGACTGAGTGCCGGCTATGTGCTGTTCGACAGCGGCAACCGGCAGGCTCAGCTGCGGGCGGCCCTGGCCATGCAGGGGGTGGCCGAAGAGGATGCCGAAGCCATTCGCCAGGATATTTTGCTGAACGTAGCCAAGGCCTACTACAACTTGGCGGCCGGCCTGGAAAACCTCAAGGTGCAGAAGGAGAACCTGCAAAGGGCCGAGGACAACCTGCGGCTGGCCGAGGAGCGCTTGGTTGTGGGGGCGGTCCCGCAGGCCGACGTGCTGCGGGCGCGAACCGAGGTATCCAATTCCAGGCTGGCGCTGGTGCGAGCCGAACACGGGGTGCGCGTCTCCAGGGGTGAGCTGAATACCTCCATGGGGCTGCCGGTCGAGCTCGCCCTGGAAATCGATGCCACCTTGAGCGAAGTTACTTCGCCCACCGCCATCGACCTGGATCAGGGCTTCGAGCGGGCCGTCCATACCCGCCCGGAGGTCAAGTCCGCACTGCGCAGCATCGCCGCCGCCCGCTATGAGGTGGATGGCGCCAGGAGCGCCTTCGGGCCCAAACTGAAGGCGGCTGGCGGCTTCGGCTGGCGGGATGCCGACTTTTTGCCGGAAGATGAAGAATGGCTGGTAGGGGTCGCTGTGGAGCTGCCTATCTTTACCGGTTTCTCCAGGGTCCACCAACTGAGCAAGGCCCGGGCGCAGGCGGCGCAGGAGGAAGCGAAAACGAGAGACCTCGTCTTGAAGGTTCGCCGCGAGGTGTGGAACAGCCATTCGCGACTCCTGGAGGCATTCGAGGGCATCCATGCGGCGCGCACGGAAGTGGCCGATGCCGCCGAGAGTCTGCGTCTGACCCGGGAGCGCTATCGGGTGGGAGTGTCCGTCATAACCGATCTGCTTGATGCCCAAACTGCTCTGGCCCGGGCCGAAGCCGATCTGGTGGCGGCCCAGTGGAGCTATCACATCGCCATGACGGAATTTGAACGGGCCACCGGCGCCCTGGCCGCTAAGGCGCAGTGAGGTAGTAAGAAGGTGCTTCCGACTCATGGCTTATCTGCGCCCTACGGGAAAGTCCTCCCAAGGCTCCATATCCGGGCTCAGTTAAGGGTTTCAATGTCGTAATGGTTGAAAATAGGGTCCGCCGTGACCACCGGGAGTTTATGGATCTGAGCGGTGGCGATGATCATACGGTCACATGGATCGCTATGAACAGGCGGCAGTTGTGTGGAACGGATGCAAAGCTCGAGATCAAGGGGCAGGACCTGAAGATCGTGATGCTCAATTATCACCTTAAACCAATCGAAAGGCAGGGTGGGTAGTTCGAGCTTTCCCTTTCTATATTTGATGCCGATCTCAAAACCACTGATGGCTGAAACATAGACAAACGGCGCCGCAGCCACCTTTTGCAGGGTGTCCGGGGAAAGCTCGCCACCCCCGAGGACCAACCAGAGCAAGGCGCATGTATCAAGCAGCATCAGTCAGTCTCCGGCCATTCATCATCTTTTAGAGGCTCTGTCGGATCATACTTGATCTTTATGGCGCCCATAATTGGATGCGGCGTAAGACGATCTGGACGCCGGTGAGGCACCAGGTCAGCCACGGGTTTGCCATTCCGACATATGGAGATTCGCTCCCCCTTTTTTTCCACTTCAGCCAGGAGAGCCGAAAGTTTCGTTTTTGCTTCGTGAACATTGACAACCTTCATCATTTCCTTCCTTTCTGAATCCGGTCTTGTTCAAATTTGGCCGGGTATCATTTTACACCCAGTCGAAATCATAGGCTGTCGGCATGCCTGTTCAGTTTGCCAGTTCTTCAGAGAAGTTAGTCTAATTGACTAAGTTGGTCAAGTCATAAAGACCGGAGGGGGCACCCAAATGTTGTGCGGTCAAAAACAAAATTCTCCCCCTGGCTGCGACAGGGAGTGAAGATCTATGCGCAGCGGTGCTCGGGATGCTCGGTTAAAATTTGGCAGCTTCTCAATAAGCGTGGGCAGAGGCCAGCTAAAGGTGTAAAATAAAAAAGATTCAGCCACCCTTTTATTGGCTGAATGGATGAACCTCGATATTCTGAGAGCTTGTCTAAAAATTCATTGCCTGGCTGAATTAACGCCCGGCGGGCGGTCATAAAGCCCACCCCTGAGTTATATTCGCTACGCCACTGGTAGGAGCTGAGTTTACACCCGCCCGAAGCGACATTTTTTCAGACACGCCCTGAGAGAAGGGATCGTCTTTTCCAACGGCAGAGAGACAGACGGTTTTGTATGGACGGTGCGATCAATAAAGTAAGGATGAAAACGGTGGAAAATCTACTTACTGGTGAAGACAGGAAGCGGATCAGGGAGGGCATCGCCGCAAAATACAGGAAAGTCGCTGTCAGCCCGGAAGGGAACTTCAAGTATCCTGTCGGGCTGGCCGGGCTTGAGGGGCAGAACTACGATCGCGGGATTCTGAGGGCGCTTCCTGAAGAGGTTCTGGCCTCATACTGCGGTGTGGGAAATCCCTTCTCCCTTGGACCGGTCCGGAAGGGCGAGGCAGTCCTGGACATAGGATGCGGCGCTGGAGTGGATACAATTGTTGCCGCGGTCATGACCGGCCCTGAAGGCAGGGTGATCGGCATGGATCTCACACCAGAGATGCTTGAGCGGGCAAGGGAAAACTTGAAGAAGGTGTCGCTTGAAAACGTGACCTTGCAGGAAGGCTCCGCCGAGGACTTGCCCTTCCCGGATGCAAGCTTCGATGTGGTGATTTCCAACGGCGTCTTCAATCTGGTGCCGGACAAGGCGAGAGCACTCAGTGAAGTGTTCAGGGTGTTAAAGCCGAATGGCCGATTCATGCTGGCCGATCAGGTCCTCACGGCCGAACAGCCGGCCGACACCGGATCCGTGGTAGAGAACTGGGCCAGGTGACAGGGAGGCGCTTTACCAGGAAAGGATTTCCTGGACATGATTCGCGAGGCGGGTTTTACGGAGGTCGAGTTGGGTGCCCAAACCGGCTTCAATAGTTCTCCGGTGACCAAAGGGGTTTTATTTCGGGCCAGGCGGCCAGCGATCACGAATGACGCAAGGGTGGAAGTGTCATCGTAGGACCTGCTCGGCAAGTACCTGCGATTCTTCAATGTGGTGTACGCGGAGGGAGCCATCGACCGCAGGACAAAACATCTGATCGCGCTTGGAGCATCGCTCGCTGCCGGATGCGACCCCCGAACGCGTTACTGCCTTGCAGTTGCAAGGGCACTTGGCGCAACGGAGGATCAACTGAAAGAGACCATGGCAATCGCCATGACCGTGGGGGCAACCAAGATCCGGATATTGCAGGAGTCAGCTCTGGCTCCCATGCCCGAGAGGAAGGCCGGCAAACCTAAGTGGAGGTGTCACTCAGGCCTATGTGAGGAGATCTTGTCGCATAAATTCGAATTGTTCCTTGCTGATTTCTCCTCCGGCATAACGACTTTTCAATATGTCTAAAGCAGAATCCCGATTCGAAAAGGAAACTGTACCGTCACCTTTACCGACAGTTATCAACCAACGGATGAAGAATATACCCGCGGCGATGATCACGATCCAGAAAAGCATCATGAATATCCCTCCAATCCAGCCCCAAGTGCCGCCCATCATTCCCGGGCCGGAGCCCCAAAAGGGGCAAAAACCCGCTTGCGCAAAACCATCCTTTACCTGCCCAAGGACAAACAATAGCGCTGCTGCCGATCCAGTACACATAGATTTACTGATTTTCGCTGTCATTTCTTATTCTCCTTTGCTGTGACTAAATCCCTCTCGCTTACGTTTTCATTTCATTGCGCCGCTATGGTTCCGAGTCGGGCTTGCCAGGAAAACCAACCTTAAGGGGACCCAACTCCAAACCGGAAAGGCTCGATTCGAACCAACACGAAGGCTAGCCAATCTTAACTTTAGTACCTAACATTAATCCTGCTATACCTGCGCAGGATGAAATCCTTATTTTTCATTTCCCGCAAGGACGCAAGGAAAGACTGATGAAATCAATCTCTGCAGGAAAAGCGCAACTTATCATGCTCAACACCTATGAATTGCCAAGATCCCGCCGGGGCGAGGTCACAGCGAAAAATCAGAACACTGATGAATATGGGATAAGACTTTGTATTAATTCTGGCTTCTGACTGCTGACTTCTGTATTTTGTTATAGGGGAATCCGCGCCGGGCCGTAAATGTCTGCGCCTGTGCGGTGAAGAACCGGTAGCTTGCGAGGAGTAGAACATGCCGAGTTATGACCATGCCCGATTGTGTCAACAGATCGTGGACGGGGCCATGGACGCCGTCATTTTTGCCGACCGGGAGGGCGTTATCAGGCTCTGGAACAGCGGTGCCGAAAAGATGTTTGGCTACAGTTCTTCGGAGGCGCTGGGGCAATCTCTGGACATCATCATTCCCGAGCGGCTACGGGACCGCCATTGGAGCGGCTATCGGCAAGTGATGGCAAGCGGCGTCACTCGCTACGGCGAGCAACTTTTGGCGGTACCGGCGGTGCGCAAGGATGGGACCCGCATCTCAATCGAGTTCACCATTGTGTTGGTGCGGGACGAAAAAGGCGAACCGATCGGCTCTGCCGCCGTTATTCGCGACGTAACCGTCCGCTGGCAGAAGGAAAAGGAGCTCAAGGAGAAGCTGGCGGCGCTCGAATCGCAGTCGAAATGACAAGGAACGATCTATGGGAACGAACAAGCTGCTTGCCTCGCTGCGCTTTTTCCGTCGGCGGGCGGACGGGGAGCATTGTCGGGAGGAAAAATTATCCGACGGCTGGGCCGAGCTCAGGTACGGCGAGCGCGACTGGGAGGACCTCTATCGCAGGCGTTGGCAGTACGACAAGGTGGTGCGCTCTACTCACGGGGTCAACTGCACCGGCTCCTGCTCTTGGAATGTCTATGTGAAAGACGGCATTATCGTCTGGGAAACGCAGAAGACCGACTACCCCGGTTCCGGCCCCGATATGCCCGACTATGAGCCGCGCGGCTGTCCGCGCGGTGCCACCTATTCCTGGTACACCTACAGCCCGGTGCGGGTCAAACATCCTTACATCCGCTCGGAGCTGTACGGGTTGTGGAAACAGGCCCTGGCCGCTCAACCGGACCCGGTTGCCGCCTGGCAGAGCATTGCCCGCGACCCGGACAAAACGGCCCGCTACAAGAAGGCGCGAGGTAAGGGCGGCTTCGTCCGGCTCTCCTGGGATGAAGCGGCTGAGCTGATTGCCGCCTCACTGGTCGGCACCCTTCAGGAGTTTGGGCCCGACCGCATCTTCGGCTTTTCTCCCATCCCCGCCATGTCCATGGTCTGCTACGCGTCGGGCGCCCGTTTCCTGTCGCTGATCGGTGCTCCCATGATCAGCTTCTATGACTGGTATTGCGACCTGCCGCCGGCTTCGCCGCAGATCTGGGGGGAGCAGACCGATGTGCCGGTGAGCGGCGACTGGTATGAATCCACCTACATGATCGTGTGGGGGACCAACATTCCCATGACTCGCTCCCCCGATGCCCACTTTTATACCGAAGCGCGCTACCGCGGAACCAAAGTGGTTGCGGTGGCCCCCGATTACGCCGAATACGTCAAATTCGCCGATACCTGGCTGCCGGCCCGAGCGGGCACCGACGCGGCGCTGGCCATGGCCATGATGTTCGTTATCGTCAAGGAATTCTACATCGACCGCCAGTGCGACTATTTTATCGATTATGCCAAAAGGTTCACCGATCTCCCGTTTGCCGTGGTGCTGAGAAAGGAAGGGGACGGCTACGTCTCGGATCGCTTTTTGCGCGCCTCGGACCTGGGTGAAGAGGTTGAAAACGGCGATTGGAAAACGGCGGTCTACGATGCATTGACGGACGAATTTGCCGTGCCCAACGGCAGCATCGGCTTCCGCTACGGCACGCCCGGCTGCTGGAATCTGCAGATGCGGGACGGTGCAACCTGCACCGAGCTCGATCCGCTGCTGAGCTTCGCTGCCGAAGAGAACTGGGTGCCGGTCAAATTTCCGTTGTTCGAAGCTGCGGGCGCCGGGATCAAAACGGGTGCGGCACCGGTTAAAAGGATCAGCGGAGAGAACGGCGAAATGCTGGTCACCACGGTATTCGATCTGCTGGCGGCCCAGCTCGGGATCGATCGAGGCCGGGGCGGGGACGTGGCGGCGGTCTACGATTCCAATCTGCCGTACACCCCGGCATGGCAGGAGAGCATAACGGGTGTCGACCGCCGGGAGGTTATCCGGGTGGCCCGGGAATTTGCTGAAAATGCCGAGAAAACAAGGGGCAAATCGATGATTTTCCTGGGAGCCGGCACCAACCACTGGTTCCACAGCGACACCATTTATCGGGCCATCGTCAGCCTGACCACCTTGTGCGGCTGCCAGGGAGTCAACGGCGGCGGCTGGGCCCACTACGTCGGCCAGGAAAAGGTGCGGCCGCTAACCGGTTGGACGACCCTGGCTTTTGCCCTGGACTGGCTGCGTCCGCCGCGCCAGCAAAACGGCACCTCGTTTTACTACTTTGCAACCGATCACTGGCGCTACGAGAACCTGAGCACGCAGGCGCTCACTTCGCCGCTCTATCAGGACCTGCAGGAAAAGCACCTGGCGGACTACAACGTCGTTGCGGCGAGGCTCGGGTGGCTGCCCTCCTATCCGCAATTCGACCAAAACCCGCTGGATATCTGCAAAGAGGCTGAGGAAAACGGCGCCGAGAGTGAGGACGACATTGTTTCCTATACGGTGGATAAGCTGAAAAAAGGCGAGTTTAAATTTGCCCTGGAGGATCCCGCCCATCCGCAAAACATCCCGCGCATTTTGTTTCTCTGGCGGGCGAACCTCCTGGGGGCGAGCGGCAAAGGGCACGAGTATTTCCTGAAGCACCTGCTGGGAGCCGACCATTCGGTTTTGAACGAAGAGAAGATGGCTGTCGAGCCGGGCGAGATGCTGAACCGGGACGAAACCGCCGGCGGCAAGCTCGACCTTCTGGTGACCACCGAGCTGCGCATGAGCACCAGCGCCCTGTACGCCGATATCGTGCTGCCCGCCGCCGGCTGGTATGAAATGCACGATCTGAGCACCACCGACCTGCATCCTTTCATCCACCCCTTCAACCCGGCCGTCGATCCTCCCTGGGAGACCAAAACCAACTGGGACCAGTTCAAATTCATTGCCGAGAAATTCTCGCACCTGGCGACCGATCACTTGGGCGTGAAAAAAGACCTGGTGGCCTTTCCGCTACTGCACGATTCCCTGGGCGAAATCGCTCAGCCGCTGGGCCGGGTGAAAGATTGGAAAAAAGGCGAAGTGGAAGCCGTTCCGGGACGGACCATGCCGAACCTCAAGGTGGTGACCCGGGACTATCCCAACACGTATCGGATGATGACCGCCCTGGGGCCGTTGGTCAAACAGGCGGGAATCGGCGCCAAAGGAATCAATTGGCAGGCGGAGGAAGAATACGAGGAGCTGAAAAGGCGGAACGGAGCGGTGGCCGAAGCCGGGATCAGCCAGCAGATGCCTGATTTGACGACGGCCAGGCAGGCGGCCGAAGCCATCCTGGTGCTTTCTCCCGAGACCAATGGAACGGCCGCCGTCAAGTCGTGGCGTGCCGTGGAACAAAAAACCGGGCTGGACTTGGTGCATCTGAGCGCGGCTGAAGAAGGGGAAAAGTATACTTTCGATGGAATCAACGCCCGTCCGCGGCCGGTCATAACCAGTCCCACCTGGAGCGGCATCGAATCGGAACAGCGCAGTTATTCGCCGTTTGTCATCAACATCGAGGAGAAGGTCCCGTTTCGCACCCTAACCGGTCGCGCGCAATTTTACCTGGATCACGAGTGGATGCTGCAGTTTGGAGAAGGCTTGCCGATCTTCCGCCCGCCGCTCGACATGCAGGCCATGGGCTCGACCCGTGTGCCCGAGGTTGACCGGTCGCAGCGGGAGATCATCTTGAATTATCTCACTCCGCATTCCAAATGGTCGATTCATAGCACCTATTCCGATGTGCTCACCTTGCTGACCCTGTTTCGCGGCGGCGAGGCCATCTGGATCAGCGATCGGGACGCTGCTTCAATTGAGGTCAAGGACAACGACTGGGTGGAATGCTACAACGTGCACGGCGTGGTGATGGCCAAGGCGGTGGTCAGCCACCGCATCCCGCCCGGCAAGGCGTTCATGTATCATGCCCAGGAGCGGCTCATCAACACCCCCGGCTCGAAGATTTCCGGCAAAAGAGGCGGCACCCATAACAGCGTAACCCGCATCCTCATGAAGCCGACCCAGATGATCGGGGGCTATGCTCAGCTGAGCTACGCCTTCAACTATTACGGACCGACCGGGGCTCAGCGGGATGAAGTGATCGTGGTGCGCAAGGCTAGGGAGGTGCAATGGTATGAAGATTAAGGCCCAGATCGCCATGGTGATGAATCTGGATAAATGCATCGGCTGCCACACCTGCAGCATCCCGTGCAAGAATGTGTGGACCAACCGGGAAGGGGCCGAATACATATGGTACAACAATGTGGAAACCAAGCCCGGGGTGGGCTACCCGAAAAAATGGGAAAATCAGTCCGAATGGAACGGCGGCTGGCGAATCAAGTTCGGCAGGCTTTCCCTTCGGGCGGGCGGCAAGTCGAACAAGATGCTCAACATTTTTCATAATCCCGACCTTCCGGAAATTGACGATTACTACGAGCCGTGGACCTACAACTACGGCGACCTCGCTTCCAGCCCGCGCAAACGAAACCAGCCGGCGCTCCGTCCCAAATCCCTGCTCACCGGGAAGAACCTGCAGATCAAGTGGGGCCCCAATTGGGAAGACGACCTGGCGGGGGTGAACGTCACCGGACTCGAGGATGTCAATTTTCGAAGCGTCAAGGAGCACAACGCCTATCTGCAGTTCAAAAAAGTCTTCATGTTTTACCTGCCGAGGATCTGCGAGCATTGCCTGAATCCTTCCTGTGTCGCGTCGTGTCCTTCGGGGGCGCTTTACAAGCGGGATGAAGACGGCATTGTGCTGGTGGACCAGGAGCAGTGCCGCGGCTGGCGCTACTGCGTGTCGGGCTGCCCCTATAAAAAGGTCTACTTCAACTGGAGAAGCGGCCGGTCGGAAAAATGCATCTTCTGCTATCCTCGAATCGAGGCGGGATTGCCGACTTTATGTGCGGAAACCTGCGTGGGGCGCATCCGCTACATCGGCGTGCTGCTCTACGATGCCGACCGGATCTTTCGCGCCGCTTCCACCATAAACGAGAAGCTTCTCTACGAAGCTCAAACTTCGCTTTTCCTCGATCCAAACGACCCGGATATTGCAGCTCGGGCGATTGAGAACGGCATACCGGAAAGTTACCTCGATGCCGCCCGGCGCTCGCCGGTTTATAAACTGATTGTGAAATGGAAGCTGGCCCTGCCGCCACATCCCGAATTTAGAACACTTCCCATGGTCTGGTACATTCCGCCATTGAGTCCGCTGGTGGATCAGGCGGATCGTTCCGGGGAACTGATCGATATCAGTGACAACATGCGCATTCCGCTCAAATACCTGGCAAATGTTCTGGCCGCCGGCGAAGAGGCTCCCGTGCGGCTTGCCTTAAGGCGGCTCATGGCGCTACGCCGTTATATGCGCTCGGTCCGTGTCGAGCTGCAGCCCGATGCGTCGTTTCTGGAAGAAGTCGGATTGGACGAGGCAACAGCCAAAGAGATGTACGCTCTTCTTGCCGTTGCCAAATACGATGAGCGCAACGTCATTCCAACGGTAAGGCGTGAGACCGTCGAAGACCTCCACCGCCGGCAGGGCGAATGCGGCTATCCGCCGGCCAGCCTGGGGTGAGCAAGGAGTGAGGAGTGAGGAGCAAGGAGTGAGGAGTAGCGAAGATCGATCTCGTTCTGCTCGTTCCCGAACACCGTTTGCGGTTTGGCGGGTAAGTGGCGTGGCGATGAAACAGAGTTACTCATCACTTGAGTTCCCAAACAGAGTTTGGGAGCTAGGTCGGGGAGATTGGACTAGTGTGCGACAGGATGGAAAATGCCGGAGCCTGGAAGAATCATTCTTAAACTGCTTGCTTTGCTGCTGCATTATCCGGATGAAGAGCTTGCGGGATCATTGCACGAAATTGAAGGAGAGATGGGGCGATTTTCGTCGCTGCCTGAAAAAGAGATCGTGACCGGATTTTTGGCTTATCTGAAAAGCAGGCCGCTGATTCGAGTGCAGGAAGAATACATCGAAACGTTTGACATGAACACGGCGATGAGCTTGAACCTGACCTATCATCTGGTGGGAGACGGCAAAAAGAGGGGCGCCGCCCTGGCGAGCTTGCTGCAGGTCTACCGGGAGGCTGGCTATGAGCCGCTATTGGGCGAGCTGCCCGATTACCTGCCGGTCATGCTCGAGTTCTGGTCCTTATGCCCTGCCGAGGTCTTCAGGGAGATGGCCGTGGCATATCGGAAACCGCTGGCGACACTGGCCGCAGGCTTGCAGGAGGTGCAAAGCCCCTACGCCGGGCTGCTAAGGTTGGCCGGGGAGCTTTTGGACGTACAAATCAAGGAGCGCGAAAATACGAAAGACTGAAAACAACGGCAACTTTATTTTTCATTTTTCGCAGAGGCGCAGGGAAGCACGGAAGAAATAATGGCTCATCTCAGAAAAGTGATAAGACTGCGTACAATGGTGGGCTATGCCCACCAGACAGGGGTGTAATGCTTGGTTTCGGTGGGCACAGCCCACCCTACGGTGCGGTAATCCATTAAGTTTGGATGTTTCGTTTTTGCGTGGGTTATTGATTGGTTGCGCAACGCGATGCGGGTAATTTTATCCGTTTTACATCACTGCACTATCAGCATTATTGATGCGCCGGGGGAGAGTTCCCTGACGCAGCGGTTTGAAAGGTAAGGAGGGAGGGGGACATGAAATTCGATTGGAACACGCTTGCGTTTCTGATTTTTCCCTACCTGTCGTTTGCGGTTTTTACGGTGGGGCATGCCTGGCGGTATCTGACCGATCCGTTCCACTGGAATGCGAAATCGAGCGAGATTCTTGAAAAAGACAGCTTGAAATATGCCTCCCCGTTGTTTCACTATGGGATCGTTCTGACTTTCATAGGCCATTTCGGCGGACTCTTGATCCCGCAGACCATCTACGATGCGGTCGGCATCGATGCCGACGAGCACACCCGCATTGCGATTGTGCTCGGCATGGTTTTCGGCGTCATGTCCCTGTCGGGAGTCATTCTGCTATTGTGGCGCCGGAGGGCAAAAGACCGGGTTGCAGCGGCGTCTACCGCAAACGATACCGTCACACTGGCGCTGCTGCTGTTTGTCATACTGGTCGGCACCTACAATGTCTTTTTCGGCCATTATCACCTGCTCGACACCCTCGCCCCGTGGATTCGCAGCATCGTCTCCTTCTCCCCCAATCCGGAGCTCATGGCCGAGGTGCCGTTCGCGTATCAGCTTCACATCCTGGCCGCGTTCCTGCTGTTCGCCTTTTCCCCTTTCAGCCGCTTGATTCACATCTGGAGCCTGCCCATACAGTATTTACCGCGCAGCTACTTGCTGTTCCGCAGAAGGAATTATAAGTTTTGAGTTTTGAATTTTGAGTTTGTAGTATGCGAGTGCTAACTGATGCCCTAAAATCTTCCATTGCCGGTCTCCCGCCGGCCTATTTCGCCATGGTGATGTCGACGGGGATCGTTTGTATCGCTTCGCATCTTATGGGGCTGGCGTTTTTTGCCAAGCCGCTTTTCTGGCTGAATATGTTGTTTTATACTGGACTGTGGCTGCTGACCTTGATGCGTGTGCTGCTGTTCCGGGAGCGCTTTTATGCGGACCTGCGCAGTCACAGCCGCGGAGTCGGATTTTTCACCATGGCGGCGGGGACCTGTATATTGGGAAGCCAGCTGGTGATCTTACGGGGTGCCCACGGACCGGCCTTTATTCTGTTGGTGGTTGGAATCGGTTTATGGGCGATGCTGCTCTACATGGTTTTTGCCGCATTTGCCGTGCAGGAGAATAAGCCGACCCTGCAGGAGGGAATCAACGGGGTGTGGCTGGTCGCGGTTGTGGCGACGCAATCCGTGTCGATCCTGTGCGGACTGCTGACCGGTCATATGCCGATTGAGCGGGAGATCACCATTTTTTTCTCTTTCTGCATGTTCTCCATCGGCTGCATGCTCTACCTGATGATCATCACCCTCATTTTTTACCGCATCATGTTTTTTCATTTGAAACCGGAGGACCTGAGTCATCCTTACTGGATCAACATGGGCGCGGTCGCCATCACCACTCTGGCCGGTGCAACCCTGGCGGCAAACAGTTCCCAGTCTGCGTTTCTGCTGCCTCTGCTGCCGTTCACCGTGGGCTTGACGGTCTTTTTCTGGGCCACGGCCAGCTGGTGGATACCTTTGCTGCTGCTGCTCGGAGCCTGGCGCTTCATCGTTCGGCGAGGCGGATTCTCCTATGAGCCGCAGTACTGGGGAATGGTCTTCCCGCTGGGGATGTACACCACCTGCACATTCAGGCTGGCGCAGGTGACCGGACTAGACTTTCTATTCCACATCCCGAAGTATTTCATTTATGCCGCGCTGCTTGCCTGGTGCGCCACCTTTATGGGCTGGGCCCGGTCGCAAATGAGATTATTGAAGGCCGGACCCTGATACGATTCTCCGCGATGGAAAAGACGCGGAGACATCGCACGACAGGGAGTGCGAAGCACTCCATGGCGGCGAGTACGTCAAGGTGTCCACACTGAGCGGCGACCTGCCAAACGATGGTAAGGCCCCATGTCAACGCGTCCCCCCTCTCCGTGTCACCTTGGCGTCACACCCGGCGCGCCAGATCCCGGCCAAAGTCCGCGCACCGATCCAACGCCGCCTCATCGGGCCTCCAAAGCTCGCGGATGCCCTCATTGACGACCTCGAAGCCCGCTTCCTCGAGCTTTTGGGCAATCATCTTGACTGACTCTCCGCTCCAGCCGTAGGCGCCGAAGGCGGCCGCCTTTTTCTTCTTGAAGCCCAGGCCTCTTATCTCCTCCAAAATACCCGCAATGGACGAGAGGATTCCCTTGTTGATGGTGGGCGATCCGACCAAGATGGCTTTGGACTTGAAGACCTCGGTGATCACGTCGTTTTTGTCCGAACGGGCGGTGTTGAACAGTTTGATGGCCACGTCCCCGTCCGCCGCATGGATTCCGCCGGCAATGGCCTCGGCCATCTTTCTAGTGCCCTGCCACATGGAGTCGTACAGCAGGGTGATCTGGTTTTCCTGATAATCGTCGGCCCATTGTGCGTATTGGCGGACGATCTGGAGCGGGTCGTCGCGCCAGATGACTCCGTGGCTGGTGCATATCATATCCACGGGGACGTTCATGGCCACAACCTCTTTGATCTTCCTGTCCACCAGCCTGCTGAACGGCGTCAGTATGTTGGCGTAATACTTGATACATTCCTGAAAAAGCTCAGCCCGGTCGACCAGGTCGTTGTACATGAGCTCGGAGGCGTAATGCTGGCCGAACGCATCGTTGCTGAACAAAATGCTGTCCCCGGTCAAATAGGAAAACATAGTGTCCGGCCAGTGCAGCATGGGGGCCTCGATGAAAACCAGCTCGCGCGAGCCGATGGAGACTTTCTCGCCGGTTTTCACCGGTTTGAAATTCCAGTCCTGGTGAAAATGTCCTTTGAACGATTTGAGCCCATTGGCCGTGCAATAAATGGGGGTGTCGGGTATCTCCCGCATCAGATCGGTGAGGCCGCCGCTGTGATCGATCTCGGCGTGGTTCGCCACAATCAGATCGATTTTTTTCAGATCGATTCGCGCCCTGAGGCTCTCCAGGAATTCCCGGCTGAAAGGCTCCCACACCGTGTCAATCAGGACTGTCTTCTCATCTTGCACGAGATACGAGTTGTAGGTCGTTCCTCGATGGGTCGAGTACTCTTCCCCGTGGAATTTTCTCAGCTCCCAATCTATTTTTCCAACCCAGGCGATGTGATCGCGGATACTGAAGCTCATGTTGTTCCTCCGCTTATCTTGGTTCATTGCGGCTTGCTGTGATTAATGCCGGCTCAGATCGTGATGTTCCCTCAAGTTATGACGCCGGCTGAGCTCATGTCATACCGGTTGCGATGAGAATCTCGTAACGGTTCGCCGCGGGGATGGCGGAGTCCGCAGATCTACCCCGCTCAGCGAGCTTTAACCCAGAATGGCCTGGAGATCCTCGTCGGGGGTGGTGATGGGCTTGATGTTGAAATTCGTGACCAGCACATCGAGCACGTTGGGCGTGATGAAGGCGGGCAGCGACGGACCGAGCCGTATGCCTTTGATGCCCAGGTGTAGCAGGGTGAGCAGGATGGCCACCGCCTTCTGTTCGTACCACGAAAGGATCATGGAGAGGGGCAGTTCGTTCACCCCGATGTTGAAAGCTTTGGACAAGGCCACGGCGATTTGGATGGCTGAGTAGGCGTCGTTGCATTGGCCGATGTCCAAGAGCCTCGGAATGCCACCGATGTCGACAAGGTCTTTGTCGAAGAAGCGGAATTTGCCGCAAGCCAGGGTCAAGACCACGCAGTCTTTGGGTACCTTTTCCACGAATTCGGTGTAATAGTTGCGCCCCGGTTTGGCGCCGTCACACCCGGCCACCAGAAAGAAGTGGCGGATGGCCCCGCTCTTGACCGCCTCTATCACCTTGTCGGCCACACCCAGGACCGCGTTTCTGCCGAATCCGCACATGACCTGACGGCCGTTGCTCTCCTCCTGGAAACCCGGCAGGGCAAGCGCTTTCTCAATGACAGGCGTGAAATCCTTGTCGGCGATGTGACTCACCCCCGGCCAGCCCACCAGTCCGGTGGTGAAAATGTTGTCTTGATAGGATTCGCGCGGCTTCTGAATGCAGTTGGTGGTCATCAGAATGGCGCCCGGAAATTCTGCAAACTCTTTGGCCTGATTCTGCCAGGCAGTGCCGTAATGGCCGTAGAAATGGGGATATTTCTTGAGCTCAGGGTAGCCGTGACAGGGAAGCATTTCGCCGTGAGTGTAGACGTGGATGCCTTTGCCTTCGGTCTGTTTGAGCAGAATTTCCAGGTCCTTGAGGTCGTGGCCCGAGACCAGGATGGCTTTGCCCTTTTTGGCGCCGAGGGGCACCCGGGTCGGAACGGGATGACCGTAGGTTTCCGTATTGGCGGCATCCAGCAATTCCATGGCGCGCAAATTCACCGCGCCGCACTGCAAAACCAGGCCGACCCACTCCTGCAGGCCGAGGCTGCGGTTTAGAGTTGCGGCCAGCCCTTCGTGAATAAAGGCGTACACCGCATCGTCTTCTTGTCCAAGGATGTGTGCATGGTCGGCGTAGGCGGCAACGCCTTTCAGGCCGTAAACCAATGTTTCCCGAAGGGAGAGGATATCCGAATTGATATCGGGGTCCGATTTGATGCCGACGGCCTCACCTTGCTTGACCAGTCCATGGAGGCTCTGGTCGGGCCTGAAGGTGGCCGCCCCTTCGGCAAAGTCGACCTTCCCGCCGGCGGCCCGTACCTTTTCCTTAAGGGCTTCGCGCAGTTCCACACAGCGATCGATCAATTTGACGAAGCGCTCCGGGTCGAAATCCACGTTGGTCAGGGTAGAAAAGGTGGCCTCACAGGTAAAGGTATTGACCTTTGGATCGCTCACCCCAACTTTTCGGCCTTCGACGGCATACAACGAAAGCCCTTTGAGGGCATGCATCAAAAGATCCTGCAGGGCGGCCACATCGGGCTGCTTGCCGCATACGCCGATCTTGGTGCAGCCTTCACCCTTCGCCGTTTGCTCGCACTGAAAACAAAACATCGCATCCTCCTTGTTTGCCGGTTCACAAAAGTGAATCGTTTTGACTGAATCTGAGCAATACGCGATATAGAGATTACTAAAATACTTAGAATAGACGCTTTGATTTAAGTCAAGAACTAAACAGCCCTAAAGGAATGTGGCAATGGCGAGCCAGTGACAAAAATGACTCGAAGCGGCAAACGAAGACCACGCCAGCGGAAAGCTTCTGCATTGTCAGACAATTGTCTCTTCAATAATCCGGATTTCCTCATCGGTCAGGGCGTACAGCTCGTAGACAAGTAGATCGATGCGCCGATCGACGCCTTCAATTTGGCGCTGGATGACCGCCTGGTCGTGGCCGGTTCGAGCCGCCTTGAGTTGCTTTTGCAGGTCCAGCATGGCCCTGACCTGGTCTTCGATGCCATCGCTTAAACTAACCCCCGCAGGGCTAGAATCTTCAACAGCGCGGATGGGGATTTGCTGAACATACATTGGCTTATATTCGAAGTAGCCGCCCTGTTTGGTTGAAAAAATCGAATGAATCACAAAATCGGCAACTCTTGAATTCAGTATGCCAAGCAGATAGAAGTCATCGGCCACCAGGATCGAGGTTTTGTCGTTCGAATAGAATCCTTGCGTTTCGAACGTGTAGGAGGCTCGTTGGACGATGGCTGGAATGACGATCTTGGGTTTTTCGAACTCTTCATAATAGGCAACAGTATCTTGGATTTCATGCCATTGGTAATGTCCGGGCTTCCGGCCTGGCCATGCTCCCGCCTTCCAATCCTTCGGTTTTGGCATGAGGCGTTCTTTAAGGTGAATGGCAAAAACTAAACACCGGCTACTATATTGGTGAGGGACTGATATCGACAAACCAGTCTTCGAGTCCCGGGTTTCGGTTGATGACCTTTTCGTAGGCAGCCATGGCCTTCTTTGTCAATTTGACTCCATTTTCGTAGATCCGCGTTACCAGAACGTCACGACTGGATGTTTGCCTTTCCATGTCATGTTCTCTACAATCTTGATGGTGGTTTCGGCGTCGGTTAGTAACATCCCATTCCAATATTGTTCGAGGGCTCCATGAGTTCGCTCGACCGGGTTGTACTTGCTGTGGTAAGGAGGATAGTATGCGAGCTGGATGTTTATCCCGTGCTGGTTTGCGAAGTCCACGGCTCTTTTGATGAACTGCGTGCACCTGCTGCTGCTTTCGGGACCATTGTCTTGATTGATAACCAGTGTCGAAGGGTGGTGCTTGGCTTCCCACTCGGACCATTGCTCCTCTACGCGATCCCATATATAGTCGCTCGTTACTTTCGAGTGTGCAAAGGAGAGAAATAAGTCACCGTATTGCGGCAACAGAATGCTGAAAGGTATAAGAGAGCCCTCGCTACCGAAGTCGTGATCGCCTGCCTCTACCTCAACTCTGCTGTAGCCGCCCCGGGAGAAAGAGCCAAGCTTCACGGAGGCCTTGGCATCCATTGACAGACGCAGGACTCCCTCAGTTTCATCGACTTTACGGTTGACCTCATGAAGTTGGTTAAAAATGGCGTCTGTTTCAGGGATTTTTTTCAACGGTTTGTTTTTTTGCCTTTCGCAGGCGGTAGCCCAGCCTGTTGAGAATCGTGCTGATGGTACGCCGTTTCGGAAGATCATCATCTTTGTAGTTTTTTTGCTCGATCAGTTGCGTTCGCACCTGACGAGCTGTCAGTTTAATGTACAGATGGGACGTACGTAGTGTAGCATCCGCCTGAACATTGGGATCAACGATGTCGCGGATATCATCGAGCAAATTGGGCAAGTGGTTTTCGGAGCGTTTGCGTCCACGCAGGCAGAACGCGTCCACGCATTCAACGTTTGCAGTGAGCTCGTGCATTCCCTTGCGGATGGTGCCACGGTTCCAGCCGAACTCTCGCTCCGCAACAGTCTGCCCACCGGGTCCGAGCTCTCGAACAGTCTCGGCCTAGAACCGGCGACGCGCACTGCCCTTCAGCTTGACTGCAGCGCTCTTCAACAAAGACTTGATGCCATCTATGAGATGCCGCCGCACATCCCGTCGAGGGATTGAATCCATCGAACTAACGACGTCCTGCATGGGAACCTCCTTTGTCTACAGTCGTTCTCCCATGCCATACACCTTTTTTTTCCTTTTGTGCCGCCATTGGAAAATGAATGCCGGCGCGCTACAGGTCAAAATATCCGGCCTGCCAATCCAGTGCCTGCCACCATGCACGAAGTGAACCCTGTGATCAGATGCCGCTCGGGAGTCCATTCAGTTGTAGGTTCTTTGGCCCGGAAGATCTTGAGCACCTCATCTAGCTCTCTGGCGAGGTGGGGTCCCAAATCTATGGTTGATTCGCTGTCCTCTTGCATGCCCTGTTCATTCTCGATCTCAAGTTCGCTTCCACTGGGTCAACTCTTTTAAGCCTTGCACCAGATTTCAATCAGAGGGTCATCATTTTACAAATCAATCCATTATACAGATTCATGCAGTCAAGTTCGAGGTAATGCCCCAATTCCATCATTCAGTCGGGGAGAATCTTGAAATGCCAGAAAATCTGGGCAGGTCGAGTTATGGCGGCCTGACTTTCAAGTCAACACCAAAGTCAGGCCGCAAAGACTCGACATTCAGGTCAGGATTTTTTCCAGGTTGCGGTTCCGGTCTGCCCCTTGTCTGTCGTGGCTGTTACTTCAACTTCATCCACTCCCTTCTCCAAATCCGACACCGCAAAGGTGATCGTCGCACCCTTGGATGGCATTTCTTCGCCGTTCACTCTCCATTGATAAGAAGCGACATATCCCATGCTCACGTTACATTGAGCTATGAGGCTGAGACTCTTCACCCCGTCTCCAACCGGTTTGATCGTACAGTAAGGATTATCTCCGGTTACCAGAGTCACCTGCGTTCTCAAGTCTGCCGTGGCGCCGTTTCTTGATCTTATAGTCGCCCCAATTTCATGTTCCCCCGCTGCCGGGACTTTCATCTGGGTGCTGCTTGAGCCGCTTTCGACCAAGGTGACTCCATCCAGCTTGTACGTTGCGCTCGCGAAGGAATCTTTCTTTGGCAGACTCGTTACGATCACTCGAACGTTCACATCTGATGGCGCCCGGTTCCATCGGTCCCCTACCGTCGTGATCAGTGTGCCGTCCAGTACCGGTGAGGCAAGGATCTGAATCATGTCCGTTCGGATCGTGGTACTGTTTCCCCGGGTGTCAGAAATCGTAACGGCCGGCTGATAGGTCCCGACCGTGTTGAACTGAAGGACGGCATATGAGCTCTGTTTTTCCAGAAGTTCCACACCTTCGGGCAAAACCCAATCATAGGCGATTGTTTCACCCCCGAGATTCAGCAAATCTTGTGAGCTCTTCGTGAGCACCTGCAATCTGACTTCCGCCGGCACCCTGTTATCAATGATTCGTGTAATGACTTGCCAGTCCGGCCACTTGTACGTCCACGAACTGAAATAGAGCTCCGCCTTGGCAATGATTTCAGGGTATTGCTCAATCCACGTCACATATTTCAGAGTGTTTTCTCCAGCCTTTGGAGTGTAATCGAGAGTCTCCCCCTCTGCGGTTGTTCCATCCGGAAGCACCCAATTACCCTTCGCTGTCAGATTGGAGACATAAGTGGACGGGAACAAACCCGGCACAGTAACCTCGTATGTGTAGGTTTTTCCTGTTTCCACATAACGCGGCCCGCTTATGAGCGCTTTTTGAAGCGTAGGTGCACTTACGCGCACAATGTAATAGGTGGTTGCTGTTGAGGCCTTGTTCGTTCCCGGAGCGTCCACCTCCTGTGCAGTCACCCGCACAATAAGGTTTCCGGTTGATTCCGGCGAGAAGGTCAAGCTGTCTCCCGATTGGACCGTACCGCTTGTGTCATTCATGTTTTGCATGACCAACCAGGTGAAGTTGGCGCTTACGCCATCTTGCACCGAAGCTTTGAGGGTTACCGGATTCCCGACTATCGTCGCGTTTGGTCCGGTTACGGTAATGACCGGCCGAGCAAACGTCTGCACCATGACAGAATCGGTCTCTGCGGTCGTATTGCTCCATCGGTTCGTAAGCGTGGCCTTGTACCAGAATTTTCCTGATTCTGTGATGGTCGGGCGGATCGCAACCCCGCCCATCCCTTCTGCTTTTTCAAAGTCTGTTCCATTCTTAGAAGTCTGCCATGTTATTGAGCTGATATCCTGATAGCGTTTGTAGTCGCTCATCACTACGCTGATGATCGGGTAAAACGGCGTAGCGCTTGTGGTCTCCCGTATGGAAAGCGTTGCAGGAATTGCACTGCCGTCTCTCACCACCACCGTGACGGGCATGCTGGCGACACTTTTCGACAGCGAGTAGTCCTCGGTTTCCTTGAGCGTCGCCGTAACGGATATCCGGTGAGTACCTGCCGCGAGCTTGCCGACATTGATTTCGAAGGACCCATCGGAGTTGATTGTCTCCGTTGTGCCAAGCGCAGTTTGATTCAATTTGCCGCCGGCATAGCTGTTCAGGTTCGCTTGAAGTGTCCATACCCCGCACGCCGCGGAAGCATAAAGATACTTGCCGCCTCCTTGGTAAAGACCTGCATTCCCTTTAAGGACAATGTCCTCTGTGGTTACGCCGGAAGTGGCATTGAGGGTTACGGTCAGGCTTTTCGGAACAGCAATGAAGTGAAACGTCTCAGAATACACCCGATCGGAGAGAAACGTGTAGTATGCCTCAACTGTGATATCTTCCGTTCCCCATAGATCGGTGATGTTGGTTGTCACAAAATCATTGAACGTGCTTGCCTTCGTCTCGGCCGTTTTTGATTTGCTCGCAGTTTTTATCGTGACCGACAGACCCGGCTTAGACCCCGTCACGAATGCCTTCCCTACAATATTTGTCCCAGTATAGGTATACAGGTTGTCTGACCCCGATAGATCTTTATAAGAGTACAAATACTCAAATGCAAACGAGATCGGATCCGGGTCCACCACAGTGAGAGTCGCTTCTTGCGTCGCGACTTTATGCTCGACGCCATCCATATCGAACATGATTAGCCGAGCTGCAACCTGGTATTCCCCTTTTGTCATGATCTTCCCGGTCAGACCGATCGGGGCAATCTGACGCGCACCTAATCCATTGGGGACTTCCACCCATCTCAAGAGACACTTCGGAGTTGCCAAAAGATTGTTTCTGGCGGACTCCTCATCCTTGACGAGGGTGCAATGGTTTGATGAATCACTGGCGTATACGTTGGTCGTATTATAGCCGGTAGTGATCTGCCAGTTGTTGTCGTTTGTGAGAGTGAGGGTTGGCAGCCAACTGATCACGGCGACCCGCAAGACTGGCGCACTGGGTGCGTCGCTCATGATTATGAGCTCTCCGGTTCCAACCTCACTTGCAGAGACTGAGAATACATACTTGCTCCCACTTGCTTCAAAGTCGTAGTTCGCGGCAATCAGGATCTTATGCTCGGGCGTGATGGCGACATTGCCTACGGTCATGCCAAGGTCAGTGCCGCGATAAAAGGCGTACACGTTGTATTTACCGGTCAGCGTGCTGTCGCCGAAGAGAATTTGCTTGCTTGTGAGCGGCCACAATAATTTGGTGTATTTCAGACTTTTGCCGATAGCCGGAATACTGATGGTCTGCGAAGTGTTGGTAGAGAGATCCACCATTTTCGAGGCATAGACAAATTGCAGGGAAGACGCCGAGGTATTCCCCGAGGCATCCTTCGCTTTCACGGTGATGGTGTATTTGGAACCTATGTCAAGAGTCGGGAGAAGCACTGGATATTCGAGTTTGTACAGACCGATTACGGTTTCGCGCCAACCGACATGAAAGTCGATGGAATCCGGCCCCCCGGTGAAGTTTACGTCTGTAAGGACAGGTGCACTGTCCATCGCATCATTCAATTGTACGTACATCCCATCAAGAGATTCAATGCTGTCACCATCGTCTAGGACGGTTCCGTTAATGGTGTAAAAAATGGCGGAAGGCGGAGTGTTGTCTATTGTGAGAGGCCCCAGGCCCAGCTCTGTCGCCTTATTTGTATCAGTACGTTTGACAATCGCTTTTATGTCATAATTTCCATCAGGAATAGACCTTAGATCGAATTTGTACTGAAATGTACATCCTATGTTATTTACCAGACTCCCTGAAATGTTTCCCGACCCATAATTTAAATGAGCAGATCCTATCGTGGGCCAAGAAGACCAGAACCAGCGACATTCCGGCAACTCTGCTGTTACTATCACCTGTTTATTATAGAAATCTAAAGAATAATCTGAAATAACTGGATAATTCTTACCATCCCAATACGTTTCAGCCCATCTCGGATTTCCAATCAATGATCCGTCTTCATTATAAATTAGCACTCCATTATGGATATAACCACGCGTGCCACTGTTCATAGTGATTGAATGAACAAATTCGCACGAAGCCTCCCCTGGATTTATATTGCATGTCTTATCAAACATGTAGGCTTTTTGAATGTAGTTCTGTGGTGTCGCCCTGATTCGGACTCGGCTTATGGTAACAGGAAGGGAAGAGTCTGGAACCAATCTACGGTTGATCCCACTCGCCCAGCCGATGTCTGAGAAAAGAAAATCCACACCAGCTAAAGCAGGAGTTTTAGGCGCCGAATCAGCGAGAACCAATGAATAAGATACAGAACCAGCGATCCATCGGCCAAAATCTACAAATCTTAAATAATTTGTATCTGTATATCCGAATGGCAAGCTAATCCAACAATAAACATATTCCGTGTCTTCTCCCACCTTGTGAAACTCACCGCGACCATTATAGATACTTAAACCGCCTTCATTGTATTCACGCCAGTTAGATTTGATAATCTTATAAGCCAGCTTTATCGGATTTGTCTTTACCGTCATCCCAGGTGCATATGCTACAAAACCATTTAAACCAGGACCGAGAACATTATTGCTGTCCGGATCAAATACTCCAAATGGTGCAGGAGCACCGCCATAATTATCGTACTGGAAATGTTTAGCCACAGTGGCCCGATTTCCAGCTTTATCATAAACAAGAGCTTTTAACGTAAACTCCTCATCGAGATTACTTTCTGGCATAGGCCACTGCCAGTTCCCATAATAGATATAAACGATTGAGGCACTCTTTGATGCCTGCAAATAATCCATATTCTGTTTTGTCAACACACTGCCGTCTGCCTTTGTAATCTCAATTTCAACACCTGCAATTCCATTGCTATCATCCAAATCGTTCCAAAAAAAACTATCCGTACTGGCTCCCCTCATGCCGAGCTTAAACAAATCTCCACGACCTACAATTTCATATGTACCATGTGCATTGGAATAAAACTCACCATAGGTTGGTGCTGCGCGATCCACCGTAATTGCATAATCTACTGAGGCAACTTCTTTATTGAGAGAATCAAGAATGCGCGCCCTGAAAGTGTACTGACCCTCATCGAGGGTGGGGATACTGAACGGCGCTCCGTAGTATGTTTGCCCCCCGAATATTACCGTATCAGATGATCCAATCACCGAACTGGTTGAATCAAAAACGAAAACGCCAGATCTATTGATCACTTGCAGGTTGGCTTTTCGTTGGAGACCGGCGGATACTATCGCCTTGATCTCCCCGGCCGGGTTGATGTAATGTTGCGACGGCACATCACTTTTAGCTGTTCCTGATGGGTCGGAGTATTCCAACGCCACCAGATCGGCATGCGCTACGTGAACACACAAGCCCATAAATAAGACAAGCCCTACCATTACCCGGTTTAACAGATTCTCCATTCCCTCCTCCTTGTAATTACAGTCTCTGTCGTTATCACACTACTCCAGAGTGCCATCTTACAAAGCCGTGCGGGAACACTGAAACCTCGTGGGCACGAAAACCCTCTCGCCAAATGCACCTTTTCCCGTTCCAGCTGTCCAGACTATCCAGCGTCTCGGTTAGTTGCTGATATATCGGAGCAAACGCAGATTGCGAAAAACGCCAAAACACTCTTTTCCAACAATGAATGCGTAGCCCAACGCCCTGCCTTTAGCTATGGAGACGCTCAGCACAAAGCATATCTTTCGAAATTGGCTCGATTTTCGGAAAAAGTTGCTTCTCGACGGACCCTTTTCAATCCCCATTGAATGAACGTTTTCTAGCTTTCTCTTAGGATGCTCGCACAGCAATTGATGCTTCAGAAGTTTGAGGAGTTGCGAAATAATGCGGGCAGTGATTGTAGTTTTTCTTTGTCTTTTGCAGGTGGTGCCACCGATGGCGTGGACGCCCTTTTGCCGGGAGTCCCGTGCGGACGATTTTCTCGATTCCGCCACCTCAGGGCAGTCATTTGGCGTAGATCTCCTATTCCAGGCGTCCGAGCTGCCAAGCGTCCAGACGACCACGCCAACCCCCGATCAGCAATCGAGTGCTTCCAACATTTATCTCGAAGAGATGCTTCCGGGTGGCACCGGAGACACTTCAACTCTTCAGGGGTACATCGAAGAACCCGAGAATATGATGCAGGGCTCGATTGACAACTACAATGCTACACTTGCGGACCTTGACAGCGCACTTTCGGCGATCAACAATGCTGCAAGCGAGAATCCGCCTTCCGACCTTTCCGGAGACGAGCTCGTTATCGATCTTCTAGCGACCAGCGAAGCGATCTCCAACGGCACCGATGCGACTGCCAATGCCCTGTTTGGCGGCTGTACTGTCGAGGAAACCCAACACGGCACTACCACAAAGACGATCCATCAAGTCGATATTTCGACCTGCCATGGTGTGTATACATCCCTTGACGGGTGTGATTTTACGCGGTCTCTCAGTTTTCAGTACATGAAGACACAGACTATCCTTTCAATTACCAGCATTGTCGCCGGCACCCTCACCGGAACTTTTGGCCTGGCATATCCAGCCATGGGCACTTCGAGGAGCTGGACAGAAACGCAAGCTGATGGTTCCGTGCTTACTTACAAATACACTCCCTTTTCCATTCAAAGCGACGCATTTGCCTACAACACAAACGTTGCCTTGAGTGGGGGCACCTACTCCGGAGGGATCACCCATTACGGCACAGCGCAAGATCATTGGACTTCTCAAGGCTCGATCCAAGCATCAGG
>NZ_JAIBKA010000018.1 GCF_022603395.1 Desulfoferrobacter suflitae | reverse complement strand
CATCGCTGCGCCGCTCCCTATGAAAAAAAATCGCCTGCGCAGGCTTGCCGAAAGCACACGGTTAACTGCAAAGGTTGAAATATTGAGATAGCGGGCAACCTCCGCACCTGCATACCCGAACCTGCGCACCGCGATCTGGCTTATTAACTTTCTTGCTTGTACCACTGTTCTTGGTGTGCTTTCCGAGTTCCTTCTTAAAAGGTCTTGTAAAATGTCATTTTACACTTTACAATTAACACCCCTGATAAAGACCTTTCGACATAAAGGATTGAGGCGGTTCTTCGAGGATGACGACGGCAGCAAGTTGCCGCCGGACATGTTGGAACGGATCAGGCTCATTCTTTCGACCCTTCACGCGGCGCAGATTATTGAAGGCATGGACGTACCAACCTTTCGCCTGCATCATCTCAAAGGGGACATGAAAGGCCTTTTCTCGGTGACCGTTCGCGCGAATTGGCGGATCGTTTTCAGATTTGAAGATGAAAACGCCTTCGACGTGGATTTCATCGACTACCATTGAAGGGAGGCAGAACCATGGATATGAAAAACCCTGCGCATCCTGGCCAGCTCGTCAAGGCGTGCCTTGAAGACCTCGGCTTGAGCGTTGCCGAAGCCGCCAAGGGAATCGGTATTTCCCGCCAGCAGCTTCACAACGTCATTGCCGAGCGTAGCAGCGTAACGCCCGAAATGGCGGTCCGCTTTGAAAAGGCTTTTGGCGGCACAGCTGACACGTGGCTTCGGATGCAGATGAATTACGATCTTGCGCAGGTACGCAAGCGGGCGTCCAGCATTGCCGTTGAACGTCTAGCCCCCAAGGTCACCTGATCCGCCGTGAACGAGTAAATCCCACTTTCCGGAAGCGAACCGCAACGTCTCCTTTTCCTGTTCCTTCACTTCCGACAATATACGGTCAACAAAGTCGCTGCCGCCCACTATCCTGGCATCGGAACTGATAGTTGCACCTTTGCGCCGCATTGACACCACCTGGAACTAGTCTCCAAGACTACGGACGAGACCGCCGCCAACCAGTTCGGGACGTCTGCCCAGTGCGACTCCTTCTTCTACAAAACTCTCATAGCCTTTTCTCGCCTTCGCGAGCTCCGATCCGAAATAGTCCAGAATCGTCTTCTGATCCTGCCATTCTCTGAGCACTTTTCCCATCAACGCGGAATGACCCGACCAGAGATATTTGTTCAGCCCTGACATCCCTTCAACCATGCCGGCCCGCGTCGGGTTCAAGTGAATATATCGGGTCAACTCCAGCAGGTATGGATCGTCCTCACACACAATTGACTTGTAACGGTTCTGGAATAGATGGCCGGCACGTCGGTGTCGTTTGTTAAAGTTGACCACATAACCGTTAAGAAGTCGTCGCATACTCGTTAAAAGCGGTAGGTTTCCGGTTCTGGCCAGGATATGAAAGTGGTTGGACATGAGAGCCCAACCCTAGACAGCCAGATTCTCCTGCAGACAAAGATCCGCCCACCGGGCGAGAAAATCTTCCCGGTCTATCTGCTTACGAAATATCTTTGTCCGCTCGATCCCTCTGCCCATGATATGGTGGAGAGTGCCCAGCGCATCCATTCTTGGTTTCCCGGGAAGCAAAAAACAAGTTGTTTTAGAACCAGCGTCCCCCATTTCAGATAAAGCGCGGAGCATGTGGTTCGATTCGGGTGTTCGAGCGAGCTGTAAGCTCGCGGATTCCGAAACCTTGCAGTGTCCGAAGTGTGTGCACGTCATGCCATCAGCTTTTATGCGGTTTGCGAACTGCTTGACTCCACGTTTGCGCACTCGTTTGAATCGGGTCCCAGGGACTGCTGAGTGGGGGTGTGTAGCTCAGGTCCAGATCGTTGAGATCCTCTACGCGCATCCCGTTGTAAAGTGCTGATGCGAAAATATCGATCCGCTTGGAGACCTCCGATTGCTTGTGTCCCACAATCTGAGCTCCGAGAAGACGATGGCTTCTGCAATCACCGGTGATCCGAATGTGCAGTTTCTTTGCACCGGGATAATAGGCTTTATGGTCCAAAACCCCGCACTCAACAGTAAGGGGATGAAAACCTGCGGTAGCTGCTTCCGAGTCGCGTAGCCCCGTTCGGGCAAACACGAGGTCGAAGATTTTTACCGCTTGAGTCCCGAGTGAGCCTTGAAATTTTCGGCGGCCACCCGCTGCATTTTCTCCTGCTATCCGGCCCTGCTTGTGAGCCGTGGTGCCCAACGGCAAATAGGCATACCGGTCCATTACTCGATGCCAGGTTTCCACGCAGTCTCCGGCGGCAAAGATATCGTTTGTATTAGTTCGCATGAATCGATCCACCTTGATAGCTCCGTTAATCCCTGTTTCAATACCGGCGGAACGAGCCAACTCGCTCCGGGGTCGGGCGCCGACAGCCACTAGAACAAGATCCGCTTCAACCGAAAAATCATTCGACCCCAGAACCACAAGCCGATGGCCTCGCCGCTCGATCTCTCCAACCGCAACCCCGGTTGCAACTGTCACACCGTGGGATTCAAGCTCCCGTCGAGTTCTCTCGCCGAATTCGCGGTCAAAGTTGGACAACACCGATGCAGCATATTCCACAACCGTTACCTTCAGTCCACGATATGTCAATGCATCGGCCATCTCCATGCCGATGTAGCCGCCTCCAACGACAACTGCCGACTGTGGCTGTTTGGCTGCCATAAATTCATGTAAAGCAAAGGCGTCGTCCATCCAACGCAGCAAAAAGACACCCTGCTGATCGATCCCATCGATTTGCGGTCGAATGGGCTCGGCTCCAGTTCCAATTATCAGTCGGTCATAGGCCAGTCTGTGAACCCCATCCTCGCGGCTTGTGGACCTTACCTCCTTTCTCTCAACATCAATGGAAGTCGCTGAGTGGTCAAGAAGGAGGTGAATGCCCGCCCTCTCGATTTCTTTGATTGATCGATGGGCGAGAGTACGCCAGTTACTGACTTCACCGCTGAGGTAAAAGGGCAGACCACAAATGCTAAAATTGGGGTAACGATCTGCAACGGCGACGGTTATTTCGATGGTGGGGTCGAGCTCTCTTGCCCGCAAGGCAGCACTAATACCAGCATCGCTGCCGCCAATAATGAGGAGATTCGGCACAGGGTTCTCCTTTTGACACACGAGACATAATGGCGGAACACTCGTGGATTGTTTCCCAGGCTAATTCACTCACACGAGTTAGTGACTCGAATGTTACGAGTATATTAAGAAAGTAAGGTTCTATTTTTCAATTAGCGCTTTGAAGGAAAAAGTGCCTTCGGCCGGATATAGCAGCCAATTTTTGATCATGTCCCGAATTTCGCGCACTTTGGCAATCCTTTCTTCCGGTGCGCCCTCAACCGCAGCCGGATCCGGAAAAGGACAGGACCACCGTTTGGTAATACCGGGAAAGACCGGACATTCTCCCTCAGATTCCTCGCAGACGGTTATGACATGATCGTAAAGATTGCTCTCCTTGAAAAGCTGAAAGACCTTTTGCGGTTTTTTGTCACTGAGGTCGATACCCTCCTCTTTCATCACCTCGACTACGAGGGGATTGACCTTTTCGGCGGGCTCAAATCCGCCACTTTCCACCTCCAGCTCTTCTCCCGCAAATTTTTTTAAATAGGCTTCCGCTATTTGACTGCGGCCGTTGTTGTGCCGACATATGAAAAGAATTCTCTTTTTTCTCACGGTAAAAACTCCTTTGGACAAAGGCGAATCCTTCGCGGTTGAAGTTTTCTTAACATATAATAAATGGGTATATTGTTAGCTCACATAGGTCTTTACATGTTACAAGTTGGCGTCTTTTGTGTGACATCTCTTTTACCCCACTAATTTGTGGTTCTGGTTTTTCACAGGTTAAATGGTGTCCATACCATTCAATATCCGGGCTAAGAAGCAGCATAAAAGTCTAATGCTCTAATCTTCAATTCTATGTGACTCGAGCCTATAACTTACATTCCGCAGTTACCGCCCATTCAATTAGGCTAATTTGTTTTGCATAGACCCTGGACATTAAGAGCACACTCCTGTATGAATGCGATTGGAAGTCCGAATTCGACTGTTCAACCGCAAAGGAGACAGGATGATCGAGTCCCAGGAGATCGAAGTCTATGACGTTTACCACCTTCCTATTATCAAAGCCTATGCCGATCGGATCGATCTTGTGAACACGATCAACCGCCTGGTACCAACCAGAATGGACATCGATCCGGGAACCCTGGTTCTGGCCATGGTGCTCGATGCCGTTTCGGGCCGACACCCGCTTTACCGCATTGACAGCTTCTACAGGAACAAGGATATCGAGCTGCTTCTGGGCCGCTCCATTGATATTGAAAAGCTCACGGACGACAATTTCGGCCGAGGTCTGGATCAACTGTACAAGGCCAACACATCCCGTCTCTTTTCACCGATTGCGATGAATGCCTTGCGCTCCTTCGATGTGCCCACGCGCCACATTCACTACGACACCACCAGTGTGAACGTCTTCGGGCAGTACAACAGCCAGGCTCCGGACACGCCCAGCACCATCAAGATCACCAAGGGTTACAGCAAGGATCATCGGCCGGATCTTAACCAGTTTGTGGTTTCACTGCTTTGCACGGGCGGTAACGTTCCCATTTTCTCCAAGCTCGAAGACGGCAACGCTTCAGACAAGAAGCTCAACAATGGTTTGCTCACCGAAATCTCCAAGAAACTGGCTGACGTAGGTATTGATCCGGCTGGTTCCATCTACATTGCCGACAGCGCTCTCGTTACTGAAGAAAACCTGCGCCTGATGGGAGAGGAGACCCGTTTTATCTCTCGTCTACCGGCCACCTTCGGAGAACATCAACACTTGATCGAGCACGCCGTTGAAAGCCAGTCATGGCAGGACTACGGCATTCTTGCCGCAACCGAGCCTACCCGAAACCGTCCCGGCGTCCAGTACCGCGGTTTCGAGACCACCGTAACCCTCTACGGGCAAACTTACCGAGCCATCGTTGTACATTCCAGCGCTCACGACCGGCGCAGACAAAAACGACTGGATCGTGAGGTCAAGGCAGAGTACGCCTCATGGTCAAGAAAACTCGCACAGATCGAAAAGACCCTCTATTTCTGCATGGCGGACACTCAGGCAGCAATGCTCAGACTTCAAAAGGAAAGCCTTCGTTTTCACGACATCCAGCTCGCCATGGAAGAGAAGCCTCTCTATGCCAGAGGAAGGCCCAAAGCCGATGGCACACGAACCGTGAAAAAGATGCGCTATGCCATCACTGCTACCCTTGGGCAAAAGCCTGAGGCCCTCAACACGATACGCGAACAGGCTGGATGTTTTGTACTGGTTACCAATGTCCCGCTCGAGGGGCCACCCAATAGCGACATCCCTTACGACGGTAAAAGGATCCTACAAGCCTACAAGGATCAGAACGGCATCGAGCACAACTTCAGTTTCCTCAAAGATCCCGTGGTCATCAACTCCGTCTTCCTCAAAAAACCCGAGCGTATCGAAGCCCTGGGGCTCATCCTCGTGATCTCCCTCCTGCTCTGGCGCCTTATAGAGCTCAACATGCGCACTCATCTAGAAAAACAACAAGCAACGATCCCCGGATGGGACAACAAACCCACAGAACGCCCAACCACCTTCATGATGACAACAAAGTTCGACAACATTCGCATCATAAAGATTCGACGCAAAAGAACTCTCAACGGCCCCCTTTCACAGGTCCAAGAAAAGTACCTTCTGGCACTGGGGGTGACCAGTACCATTTTCACTCAACCTGCTCGCTCTCATATATCGACAGGATAACGATGACACTCCATTCAAAAACATGGGCTGCCTCAATTCATAATTACCCCGTTCATCACCCGCTCAACTGCGGAATGTAAGCTATAATAATAACGATGGGAGGTTGTGTGGAAACCGTCGCAGCAATTAAATCAATCTTTTTCTTCGTCTTGGCCGGGCTCTGCGAGATCGGCGGAGGTTATTTGGTGTGGCTCTGGCTGCGGGAAGGAAAGCCTCTCTCCTACGGCTTGGCGGGTTCAGTTGTGCTGGTTTTTTACGGAATCGTGCCGACGTTGCAGCCCGCTCATTTTGGACGTGTGTATGCCGCTTACGGCGGGGTATTCATCGTACTTTCGATCCTGTGGGGCTGGAAAGTGGACGGTATCGCTCCCGACCGCTTCGACCTCATCGGGGGCCTGATTGCCCTGGTGGGTGTGGCTGTTATCATGTATTGGCCGCGTGGCTGACCAGGATATCGGAAGAATATGAGAGCAGAGGATATGGGAAATATGATGGTTGAACTTTTGGTTGCCCCTGGCTGCCCGGCCAAGCCACTGATTCTTTTGGAGGTGAATCATGAAGCGATTCGACTGTGACCTGTTGATCCTCGGTGCGGGCTCGACAGCTTTTGCCGCGGCTCTGCGCGCTCGGGAACTGGGTAAGACTGCCATCATGACCGAGAATCGCACCGTTGGAGGTACGTGCGTCAATCGCGGCTGCCTGCCGTCGAAGAACCTGATCGAGGCGGCTCACATCTTGGCTGAGGCAAACCACCCACGCTACCCTGGCCTCACCGGCGAAATGCGGCTTGCCTTCGCTGATCTGATCGCACAAAAGGACCAGCTTGTCGAGGACTACCGCCGGAAGAAGTACGAGAGGCTCATCGACGGAGGAATTCGCATTGAGCGCGGCCATGCCCTTTTCATTGATCCGCACACATTGGAGATCAACGGTCGGCGATTGCGCGGCGAGAAGGTCCTGATCGCAACGGGATCGCGGCCGGTCGAGCCGTCCATCGAAGGGCTTGACCGCGTACCGTATCTGACCAGCGATCTGCTGACCGTGGGCGAGGAGCAGGAACTGAAAGATCTGCCCGAGTCCCTGCTGATCGTCGGCGGCGGCTATATTGCTTTGGAGCTGGGGCAGATGTTCCAGCGTTTCGGCACAAGGGTCACCATCCTTGAGCGCAGCGCCCAAGTGCTCGCCCACGGCTACGAGCCACAGGTCGGTCAGGCAATCCAGGAAATCCTGGTCAACGAGGGCGTACAGATCTTAACCAAAGCGAACGTACAGGGTGTAGAGCAGGAGAATAAGGGGATCGTCGTCCACGCCATCCTGGATAATCGGTCCCGGTCATTCAAAGCCCAACTTCTACTCGTCGCTGCCGGACGGCGTTCCAACACCGATAAGCTCAGCATAGAGAAAGCCGGCGTACGGCTCGGCGAGCGTGGGGAGGTAATGGTGGATGAGCACCTGCGCACCAGCATAGAGCATATCTTTGCCGCGGGCGACGTGATCGGATCACAGCTTGGTAGTCAATTTGCCACGCCCGTCGGCAGTCACGATGGCGGGATCGCCGCCCATAATGCCCTGTCCAACGAAGATGTTCGTAAGGTTGACCACCGTGTCATACCGCGCGCACTCTTCACCGACCCCCAGATCGGGCTGGTGGGCATGACCGAGGAAGAGGCCATCGCCGCCGGCCATCCCTGTTGGTGCAACACGGTGCCGATGAGTTTGGTGCCGAGGGCCGGAGCGATTCGCGACACGCGCGGCCTTATCAAAATGGTCGCTGATGCGGAGACCAATGAGGTGCTCGGGGTATCCATGGTAGGGCACAATGCGGGCGAAGTAATCCATGAGGCAGCGATGGCAATGCGCTTTCATGCCAAGCTTCAAGATTTTATCGACCTGATCCATGTTTATCCGACGATGGCCGAAGCGCTGAAAATAGCCGCCATCTCGCGCTACAAGAACCCTGAGAAGCTTTCGTGCTGCGCCGATTGAAGGAAGCAGAATGAAGTATCCCCACTTGAATAAGGTAGGTCCACCCTTTGCTCTTCTGTGTTGCTTTGGGCTCGGACCATCGGCCCATTGGTGGCCTATACATAAAGTGGCATTGTGTTTTTTATATTCAGTTTTGTCAGTTTTGCCGCGCCGCTTGTCTGGCTGGGCATTCTCGGGCTCATTCAAGGAGCAACCCGGAACACAAAGATCAAGAAAAATTTATGGGAGAAGTCAATGGAAGACCTGATTTGCTACTGTTTCAATTACACCACTTTGGATATCGAGAGGGATGTTTTGCAAAATGGCAGATCCACCATCATGGATAAAATTGTATCGGAAAAGAAGGCGGGGGGATGTCAGTGCGCTACCAAAAACCCCAAAGGTCGCTGATGCCTTGCCGACGTCCGCCAGGTGGTGGACAACACCATGAGACGCAATGGGATTGCATCAAGGCTTCTTTGACGAATCCTAGGTCGACCACTTAAGGAAGTATGTTGCGCGGGATCAGCACAGGGCACTATGATCGTTTGCCAAACGTTAGCGTACGATTTGTTTCCGTTTCGCGCCCTTTGAACTACGGCTTGGGATGACGCACCTACTTGGGAGAAGCTGGTCAGCTTTCAAAAATACCTCCAAGCGAACTGATTCGCAGGTCTATCTCCGGGAGTTGAGACCAAATCTTTGGGCTTGACAAAGAACGGTGTCATGATAAATTCTGATCAATCAGAATATTCTGAATTGATTGAACCTAATTTAGCCCCTCCATGGAGACAAAAATCATGGCAAGAAAGAGCAAAAGCGAGCCCTGCTGGAATCCCGAGGCTTCAGAACAAGACTGCTGCAAGATCGAGTCGCTCATTGCGGTTGACGAGAGAGGGCAGATGGTTTTGCCGAAGGAGCTGCGCGACCGGGCAAATATCCGGGCGGGGGATAAGCTGGCCCTCGTCAGCTGGAAGAAGGACGGAGAGATATGCTGTTTCACCCTGATCAAGGCTGATGCCCTCGCGGAGCGCGTCAAGGAATTCCTCGGTCCGGTGCTGAAGAGCATGAGCGGGCTTTGAGATTTTCAAAAGATTAGAAAGAGGTGTTTAAAATGAAAGCTGAAGAGATCAAAAAGGCGGTACAATCGGGCTATGCTAAGGTGGCGCTGCAGAATATACCATGCTGCGGCAGTAACAGCTCCTGCTGTGGAAGCGCCGGCCCGGCGGAAGATATCAGCAAAAGGATAGGCTACAGCGACGAGGAACTGCAGGCCGTACCTGACGGCTCAAACCTTGGGCTTGGCTGCGGCAATCCGGTGGCGCTCGCTTCTCTCAAGGAAGGAGAAGTCGTCCTGGATCTTGGCTCCGGAGCCGGTTTCGACTGTTTTCTCGCGGCTTCCAAGGTAGGACCCAATGGCAGGGTGATCGGGGTGGATATGACCCCCGAGATGATCGAGAAGGCCAGACGAAACGCTGCGCAAGGAAACTTCACAAACGTCGAGTTCCGGTTGGGAGAAATCGAAAGCCTGCCGGTTTCAGACAATCAGGTCGATATCATCATTTCCAACTGTGTGATCAATCTATCGCCGGACAAGGGGAAAGTCTTCCGGGAGGCCTTTCGGGTGCTGAAGCCGCGCGGTCGCCTGATGGTCTCCGACATGGTTCTGCTGAAAGAGCTGCCCGAGGTCATTCGGCGGTCCATAGAAGCCTATGTCGGCTGCATTGCCGGAGCTTTGATGAAGCATGAGTACCTTGCAGCCATGGAAGATGCAGGATTCCTGGAAATTAAGGTGGTTGGCGAGGACATCTACCCAATCGAGCTCATATCTGGGGACCCGACAGCACAGGCCATCTGCTCAGACTCAAGCATGTCACCCGAAGCGCTGAACGACCTTGCAACCTCGGTAGCAAGCATCAAGGTTTTTGCGTCAAAGCCTGCATGACCGAGCAGAACCTGAAAGCGGCTCTATTCACTATTCACTGCTCACTGCAAAAAAAACCCAACCTCGTATTTGAGAGCCACAAACAGAATGCAGGCGCACAGAATCAGTTTGATCACCCGGCTGGGGACGTACTTTTGGCAGCGCGCTCCGAGGTACATGCCGCAAAAGCCTCCGATGCCGAATAAGGCGCCGAGCACCCAATCGGGTCCCACCGACATCTGCGTACTCATGTAAAAGTCCAGCAGCTGATAGAAGACAACGCCCGCAACGGATGTGATGAAGGTTCCCATAAGAGCGGCGCCGGCTATCGTGTAGACCGGCATTTTGAAGATGGCTACGAAAAACGGCGCCACAATGGGTGAGGTGATAGGTGATAAGAAATTGCTTTTAGGAGATTTTTCGATAGCAGGGTTTGGCGGTAGTGTCAAGGCCATTTTTGTGCCGATTTCAGGTGAGCAGTGACAAGCAGCACCACGGTGTACACCGTGGTGGTCGCACGATCGGCATACCTCGACGCACATTGAGCTTTGCGCGCGTTTTCTGGTTTGCGCAGAAGTTGAAGAAGGGTATTTGTCCGCGTTTGCGGGCAGACTGCTCCCGTGGTAGCCGCTGGGGGATTTCTCCAGCGCCCTGGTCTAGTGGTATACGAAGACGGGCTCTTCATATCCGGGCCAGTCACGCCAAGGCGTGATCAAAATCGTCGTGGACAACCGGCCCATCGACAGGTGCTTTGGGTTTTCCCTCAAGAGGGGTCGGGTGCCGGTCCCACAACCCGAGATTACGGAGGATACATTCTATCACGGCGGGTTGGTGAATGAGGCCTATGATCTTCATGTCATAGCCGCATCGGGGACAAGTCAAGGGATCCACCTCGCAGATTTTCTTAATGAGCTTCCGCCAGTCACGCCATGGGCGTGATTGAGGGGATGCGCGGGGGCTTATAGTCGGACACATCCAGGACCGTCACATCCAGGGACTGCGCCGAAGACGCCGGCTCATCTCCCGGCCTCGGGAGGCCGGCTTTGTTTCTGTCCCTGCTACTTCTATTCGAATACCAGTTCCTTCGACTTCGCTCAGGACAGGCTCCGTGTCTGACCATCTGAAAATTCTTGTCTGGAATATGCTGAGTGATGGCGGCGATGAATTCCTCGGCGGTGAAAATTTCAAAATTCTTTTTGTTGCTCGCATGGGTCATGGCCGAGCGATAGAGGACCTTGTCGGTGTCCTCGAAGTAGGTGATCTTCTGTTCACCCACGTTTGCACTCTGACCTGCGCCGAATCCAGCTGATGGCATACTCACCGTGATCAAATTGAGGCTCCAGCATGACACTTTCGTATGCGCCGTCATCTTGCATGAGAATAATGGCAAAGTACCATCCTTTGGGCCTGCCACCTTTTTGCCATCGCCTGGATTTTATTCGGTCCAAATATGTCCCTGCAATTGTGATTTTCTCCTTCCAGCTCAACCAAATCCGATCACGGATGAGGCTTCAATCGGTACCATTTGGTGAACCCACAAGCGGGGCACCTCACCTTGAACAGGCCCTGATCTCTCGAATGACCCGCTTCGTGGTGTTGCTGATCACAGAGATTCCTGGAACAATACGGACAACCACTTAACTTTGCAATTCCATGTGTGGGATAAGCTCGAACGGTCATCGTCACTGATGTCTCTCAATGATAACTGTGAAGATTGAAATCATTTCTCACTCATCAAGCCAGGAATTGGATTGATTGTCAGGGCCATGTACTTGGATTGTCTTTGCCGGGCGGTGCACTTCATTGCCGCACCCTTCCAAATCAATTTGCACCCCGCCCATCCTCTCGCGGGCGCCGGCGTTTGCAACAAATTCCAACTTATGTAGCCTCATTTTGATTTCGTATATTCGGTCCAGCCTTGTTTGCAGCGAGTCAAGTGTGCGGCGTGCTTGCTCCTTGCGAGAGAGGACATAGCTGCGTGCTTCATTATCGAGTTCACCGCACAGGCGTTCGCCCAAAAGATCATCATAGAGCTCAATCAACTTGCGATGAACCCGCATGTCAGCGGATAACTGCTGCAAGCTTTTGATTTCATCTAGAATACTATCCGTCTCTGTATACAATTCCGCCTGCTTGCCGCTAAACTCCGAGTTCCTGATGATCTTGCGAACCGTGAGGGTCATTTGTTTCAGATGTTGCAGTCCGGCGCCAGGCTCTTTTGACGCGTTATTATCGCCTTCAAACAAGACTAGACCGTCAGCTTTTGCAGGAGCATCCACCATCAACCTTTCCTTCACTGAATTTCACCAGTGCTGTGTCAAGCTTGCTTTACGGGTACCGACCGGGGGCCGTGCGCCCTGAGATATCGAAGCCTGTCCTGAGCCTGTCGAAGGGGAAGAACACCCGTGCTGTAGCAACCCTGCACAGCCAGTGCACAACCAAATTGACGAGGTGCTAGCCAAATGAGCGCTGGGTAACCTCCCCGTAACCAGTCTATTCATCAGCCAGGGCGAGAAACCTGTAATATGTTGCCCTCGATATCTTGAGTGCTGTGCAAATCTCGTTGACTGTGATGTTTTCATCGAGGCTCATTGCCTTTGCCGCTCGAACCCGTGGGTCGCTGGCAAAGATGGGTCTTCTTCCTCCCTGTCTGCCCCTGGCTCGGCCGGTCGCGACGCCGACTCGAGCGCGCTCCTGAAGCAGACGGCGGCCAAATTGGGCAAGGCAAGAAAAAACGTCTGACACTACTTCGCCGTCACTCTGTGTTGTGTCAATTACCGTGTCGCGCAATGACTTGAAGCCGATTTCCCGGTTCTGCAAGTCCTCAACGAAATTGACAAGTTGAGAAAGGGATTTTCCAATGCGGTCAAGTCGCCACACAATTAAAGTGTCACCTGCCTGAAGCTCATCCAGGCAATCTTGCAGTCCTCTCCAGGTGTCTCTGACGACTATGGCCTCGTCACTGAAAAGGAGCTCTTCACTCACCCCAGCCTTCCGCAAATCCTCTATCTGGGGTTCGAATGACCGCTCCAGCACCGATATCCGTGCGTATCCGACAAGCCTTCCCATTGCCGTCCTTTCGTATTCAACTACATTTGATTTATAAAACATAAAAAAACACAAACAAAAATTAGCAGCTGGTGGACAAAAGTCAATGGAAAATGTCGGTTGATCATTTAATAAAATTAGATTTTTTGCACACGATGAACTCTATGCTTCAGTGGTGCTTTGATCCTCTTCTACTAAGTTTTTTGAGACTATTTACTTGACAATTTTCGAAGCTGAACTAAATTTTTTTATGGACGCAGCTCCTGCGTGTTGTGGCTATCTCGTTAAGGATTCAGGGCATTTCGGTCTCATGGCGCCGGATAATCTGGAGCAAACAAGGCACAAGCTGTTTCTCGAAAAGGCTCAAGAGTTATTTGGGCCGAGGGATGCGGAATCGATTCTTCGCGCCCTTAATTTTTTTCTGGTCCTGGATCTTTTCCAGCTGCTTTTCGAACAGGCGAATCTTTTCTTCCAGATCCTGCAGCGGGGTGGCCACGGCCTTTTGTTCCAACTTGACGGCGAATTCTTCGTCTGAGAGCAATTTGCGCCCGCTTTGCAGCACCGACTGGAGGAGGACTTTGCCCTTTTCGCGGGTCAGAAAATCTCCCAAAACGCGATCAAAGTCGGGCAGAAAGCTCTGTTCCAATTTTCCTTCGTCCCTATTCAGTTTGGCCTCCAGGGCCTGTTTGGCCGATAGCGGATGGATGTTCACTTTGCCGTCTCCCAGAGCCTCCTCGATCACTCGTTTGGAAAAGAGCATCGATTCCCGCCGGTCTTCTTCATCCAGATAATCAATCTTGTTTTGGATGAAGAAGATCTTCTGGACGTATTGCTTCACGTCTTTAAGGAAATCCAGCTCGGATTGACTCATGGGAGGGTCCACCGCCAGGAGGAAGAGAGCCGCATCGACTTTGGGCAGAAAATTGTAAGTCACCTGGGTGTTGTCCGAGAAGATCGATCCCACACCCGGCGTATCGATGATATGGACACCGTCCTTCAAGTACGGGGAGGGATAGCTTATCTCGACCTGGGCCACATTTTTTTCGTTCGCCGGATTGCCTTTTTCGGTCACATAATCAACCAGTTCATCACGAGCAACACACCGCCTGTCACCGTTTTCGAACCGGACTTCAACGCACTCTTCCTCGCCGTAGCGAAGCACAGTCACAATAGAAGTGAGAGGCACCACGGCTGTCGGCAGCAGCCTGGTTCCAAGCAGGCTGTTGATGAAGGTGCTTTTGCCCCGTTTGAACTGGCCCAGGACCACCAGGTAAAATCGGTTGTCGGCAAGCTTTCTACTGATTTCGTCAACGCTTTCGAGGACATTTCGATCCTCGCGAAGTTCCGCCAATCCTTTCAGGCTGCCGAGAGCATCGAACAAGTTCTGACGTCTTTGTCTAAAGGCATCGAGCATCATGGTGCATTCTCCTGAAGCAAAAAACCCCGCCCAGTCAGGCTGGCGCGGGGTCTAAATAAATACGGTTGCCAAAACAAAAACCCCACCGGCCTTGCCAAGTGGGGTGAAAAGTCTTCATCTTCTCTGACTTCCACCCCGTTTGGGTAGAAGTCATCATCCCGGAGCTTTCCGGGCAGTTCAGGCAGACTTCATTGCCTTGATTGTTCTATGATTTTCTAGCCGATAATGTTTTCCGTGTCAACCAACATTGTTTTGGTCGACAAGCCGTGGCTGCAAGGATAACATTATCAGGGATATTTGTCGGGAATCCAGCCCCGCGCGCCTTTCTGGATTCCCGCTAAAAAACCTGCGGGAATGACGGACGCGGAGCTTAGCTCCATGTTCCTGCATTTTTTGAGAAGTTACCCTTAATCATGTCAACCGGCGGATGTCGATAACAATAGTGCGATTCCAACTGACGGTTCCACGCCTGCTCGGCGGTATCGGTCGCCAACCGATTGGGTTGTTAAGGGAACACGGAAGTTACTGGAGGATCGGAATCGTTCCCACGCGGGAGCGTGGGAACGAGGTGTTTAACTGGCCATGCGCATTTTCGGAGTCCCTAAACATTGATCGCCCCCTCAATCTGAGCGAGAATCTGGTCGTCGTTGTAGTGCTTGAAGGTGATCGCTTTGGCAGGGCATTCGGAAACACAGATGCCACAGCCCTGGCAGCCTTCGGGGTCGATGACCGATACCCGTTCCTTGTCGATATACGGAACCTGGTAAGGGCAGGTATACACGCAGACCAGGCAGGCTGAGCAAAGCTCCCGTTTTACCTCAGCCACAATGCCGCTGCTGTAGACTTGCTTCTTCCAAAGGAGTCCGCTGGCCCGGGCGGCGGCGCCAAGCGCCTGAGTGATGCTTTCTTCGATAAATCGCGGGCTGTGTGCCAATCCGCAAACGAACACGCCGGGCCTGCTGAAGTCGAGCGGGCTCAGCTTGGGATGGGCTTCCATGAAGAAGCCTTCCTGCATAAAGGGCAGCTTGAGGATCTTCCCGAGTTGGTCCACTTCCGGCTGCGGCCGGATGCCGGCGCTTAAAACCAGCAGGTCCGGTCCGATCTCAAGGTTCATTTGGCTGGCGGGATCGAACACGTCGACTCGCACTTCATCCCCATTAAACAGGACCTCGGGCGGCGATTCCGGCTCGAATTTGATGAAGATCACTCCACGGTCCCGCGCTTTTCGATAGTATTCTTCCTTGAAGCCAAAGGTGCGCACATCCCGGTAGAGGATGTAAACCGAAGCTGCTGGATTCTTTTCCAGCAGCAAAATGGAGTTCTTCACCGCTGCCGCGCAACAGACTCGGCTGCAGAGCGGAAAGTCGTCGTTGCGCGAGCCGATGCACTGAATCATCACCGTCGTTTGTGGAAGCGCGCCCTTGCCGCTCATAATGCGTTCTTCCAGCTCCAGCTGCGTGACCACTTTTGGATGCTCCCCGTAGCCGTAGTCGGAGCTTGCCGGCCGGTACGGAGAACCGCCGGCTGCGAGGATTACGGCACCGCACTCAATATCAAAAGATGCTCCGTTTTGCTGCACAAGCGCCTTGAAGCGCCCGGCATTGCCGGAAATAGCCTGCACAGTGGCCGCCGTTCGAAGTGCAATGTTGCGGTGGCTTTTGACGCGAAGCGCCAGCCGCTCCGCCATGCGCCGCGGGGAACCGCCCTCGAGCGTGTGATGAATCCTTCTTGCCATTCCGCCCAGCTGCTCTTCTTTTTCCACCAGATGGACGGTCAGTCCCTGGTCGGCCAGGTTGAGAGCCGCCGTCATGCCCGCCAGACCGCCTCCAATTACGAGTGCCGAAGGAACAACTTCAGTTGCCACATCATCAAACGGCTCCAGCAAAGCCGCTCGAGCGACCGCTGCGCGCACCAGGTCTTTTGCTTTGTCGGTGGCCGCATGCGCATCGTCTGCGTGCACCCAAGAACATTGATCGCGGATGTTGGCCATCTCGAAAAAATGCTTGTTCAGACCTGCCCTCTGCAGCGTCTCCTGAAAAAGCGGCTCGTGAGTGCGGGGTGAGCAGGCCGCAACCACCACCCGATTGAGCCGGTGTTCGCCGATTAGCTCCTGCATGCGCTGCTGGGTCTGGGAGGAGCAGGTGAACATGAAATCTTCGACTGCAACCACATGCGGGAGTGTTTGCGCATAACGGCGCACGCTTTCGACATCAACCACGCCGGCGATGTTCTTTCCGCAATGGCACACGAAAACGCCGATACGCGGCGCTTCCCCCGTCATGTCTCGCATCTTCGGACGCTCGGATTGGGTCGGCACATCTGCATCGGAATGTCCGCCCAGCAGTGCGGCAACACTTGCCGCCGCAGCACTGGCGCTCGAAACCGATTCGGGAATGTCCTTGGGGCCGTCCAGGACGCCACACACGTAAACTCCCGGTTTGGAGGTGTGAGTAGGGTCTTCCAGATCGGGTTCGATGAAGCCGTACCGGTTCTGCTGCAGACCCAGGGTGCGGATCAGAGGCCCGATGGATTTATTCGGCTTAAATCCGGCCGAAAGGACGACCAAATCGAATTCTTCCTGTCTGTGTTCGAGGGTATTACGGTCGTAATATTCGATGATCAGGTTGCCGTTTTCCGGATTCTGCATGACCTGAGAGAGCATGCTGCGTATGAACCGCACCCCGTATTGATCTTTGGCCCGCAGCACATAGCGGTCGAAGTCCTTTCCGTGAGCCCGGATATCCATGTAGAAAATGGTGGCGCGGCTTTCCGGGTCGTGCTCGCGGGTTAAAATGGCCTGTTTGACCGCAGCCATGCAGCAGACCGAAGAACAGAAATTGCGTTTGCGGGCGCTGTCGCGCGAGGCAACGCACTGAATCCAGGCGATATTTTGAGGCTTCTTTCCGTCTGACGGCCGTTTGGGCTGCCCCCCAAAAGGTCCGGCTGCCGACAGCATTCGCTCGAATTCGAGGTTTGCCACCACATTGGGATACCGGCCGTGGCCGTATTCCCCGGCCTGAGGCACCAGGCCGAGCTCGAATCCCGCGGCCAAAATGACCGCCCCCAGCGATAGCTCCAGCTGTTGGATCTGATCCTGCAGACGAACCGCTTTGGTCGGACAAAGCTTCTCGCAGATGCGGCATTTTCCCTTCTGGAAATAGAGGCAGTTTTCGGTGTCGATTACGGGAACCAGCGGGATGGCCTGCGGGTAAAGGAAATGGATGGCTTTGCGAGTGTCCATACCGGCATTGTATTCGTTGGGCGCCTTTTTCGGGCATTTTTCAACGCACAGACCGCAACCGATACAGGTTTGCGGGTCCACATAGCGGGGATGGACGCGCACCTGAGCCGTGAAAGCTCCGGGCTCCCCTGCCAGTCCCGTGCATTCGGAATGAGTCATGATGTGAATGTTCGGATGGCGCGAAGCAGCTACCATCCGTGGTGAAATCATGCAGGTCGAACAGTCGTTGGTGGGGAAGGTTTTGTCCAGGCGCGCCATGTTGCCCCCGATGGAAGGGGAGCGGTCCAGCAGATAAACTTCATAGTCCATGGCGGCAAGGTCAAGGGCCGCCTGCATACCGGCGATTCCCGCCCCTATGATCAATACCGCCCGGGAACCTTGATTCGTTGCTTTCATCATTACTTTCAACTTCTTCCTATTGAATAGCCGCTTCGGATGTGAATCCTCATTTTGCAGCCACAAATTGTGATCTGCTCACCGCTCACTCATCACTGCTCACAGTCCATCCTTCGATAAACGGTCTCGGGTCGACCAAATGGCTGGCCAGGCCGGCGTCAATGGAACGCAGACGGAAGGCGATGCCGAGTAGTTCGGTGTAATAGAGGATCGGCAGTTCCCAATCCCAGCTGTTTTGCGCACGCAGCTCAGGCTGCAAAAGATCGAGGTTGCTGTGGCAAAGCGGGCAGCACACCACGATGGCCTGGGCCCCGGCGGCATGAGCGGCACTGAGCAGTTTTGCCACCAGAGTGAGTCCGATCGTCTTTTTCGGTATTCCCATGCTGGCGCCGCAGCAGGTAGCTTTATAGGACCAGTCGATGGCCGTAGCTCCGGCAGCCGCCGCCAACAGGTCCAGATGCCGTGGATTCTCGTAATCCGTGTAGCCGGTGATCTTGGGCGGCCGAACCACCTGGCAGCCGTAGTAGCAGACAACTTGCAGCGCCGCGAGAGGGCGCCGCACCTGATCCCGAATCTTTTCCAGCATCTTCTCCGAAGCAAGAAACCGGGCCAGGTCGAAGATGTTCCGATCCAGCTTCAGCAGCCAGGGATCGTCCACCCGTTTTTCTTGCAGCATTTTTCTCGAAAGAGCCAGCCGCTTGAAGCACATGGGGCAGGCAACAGCCATATCGAGACCGAGCGCTTCGGCGCCCGCGATGTTTCTGGCCGGAAGCATCACCGACATGCGTTCATCCAGGCTGTGGGCGGCTGTAGCTCCGCAGCAGGTCCATTCCTCAACTTCAACCAGTTGAAGGCCGAGTGCCGCTGCAACCTGCTTGATGGACTCACGATAGTCCCAGCTCATGGACTGCAGCGCGCAGCCGGGATAATAAGCCATCTGTATCATGTCGAAATCACCTTTCCGCGGCGTTGTTCAAGTATCGCGCGGATCTCCTTCACCGCCCGACTCCTTTCCGGCAACAGTTTGAGGCGGCCGCGCTCGAAAAGCTCCCTGGCCAGACTCATTTCCTGCTTGAACTCCGAATAGGAAGGCAGATGGCCGGTGAGCAATGTTTTCAACTTGAATCTCTGCATGAGCTGAAGGTCATTCATCCGGCCGTACTTGTGAAGGACCTCCAGGAAAATCTCGTGAAACAGCGCGATTTCCATTTCGGCGGGCCTCTTGTGGCCGGCCACAACGGAATTCTTCACGAAATTCATCAGACCCGCCACATTGATTTCATTCGGGCAGTAGGTGGAACACATTTCACAGGACAGACAAACCCACACCGATGAGCATTCCAGCAGCTTTTCTCTTTGTCCCAGCTGCACAAAGCGCACGACCTGGTGCGGCTTGATGTCCATAAAAGTACTCACCGGGCAGCTGTTGGTGCAGCGCAGACATTGGTAGCACGACGATGCCTTGATGCCCGTCTCGGCGGCCACCGCCTGCGGCCACAAATGAATTCGACCGTCCAGCTGTAGAGATGGCGATTTTTCGTTCATATTGGTTATCAACTCCTGCTTCTCAATATTCAGCAGCCGCAATCGATGACCTTGCCGCCTACCGCTGCCCATCTTTTGATTTGGCGGTTAAATCTCACCCGATTTTTCCACAGGTGATCCCTCACAGCGCGGCGCACTTGATCCGTCTCAAGAGGTTCGCCTTTAAACATAAAGGCGCCGTTACTCAACTCGACCAAGGACCCTTTAAAAGGGTTGAACACGGGCTCTCCGGTTTTAAGCCCCCGCAGGATACCCTCCGTGAGTTGCTCGGCATCTTGCATGCTTTTGATCTCACGGATCACATCGGTCACGATGGTTGTCCCTCCGTTTCTTCTGAATGGTCCGAGCCACCGATTGACTCACCCTTTTTAATGAGGTCGGCCAGACTGATCGAGTTGAGCTTAGCGTACATGGCCTCTTGTGCTTCTTTCCATACCTGACGAGTCAGGCAAATGTCGGCACGCTCACAGCTCTCGGGATGATCCGTGCACGCCAGGATGGTTTCGCTTCCCTCAAGAAGGGCCACAATTTCACCTATGCTGACCTGCTCGGGTGGCTTGGCGAGATAATGACCTCCCTTGGTTCCGCGGACGCTCTTTACAATGCGTGCTTTCTTCAAAGGGATGATAAGCTGTTCCAGGTATTTGACGGAAATGTTTTGGCGTTTCGCAATGTCTCCAATCTGGACCGGCCCTTTTTGGTGATGCTGGGCCATGTCCAGCAGGAGTCTTGCACCGTACCTGCTGCGGGTGGATAACTTCATCGATGCTTCCGGTTTCTCCAAGGTCTGACCATTTAATGAAGAAAGCTTGACAATCTATATTAAACAAGTATAGTTTAAAGTCAAGAACAAACATGCCAAACGGCTGGGGTGTGACGTACGGGAAAATTCAGCATGTGGAAGTAGCGGCTTATGCAATTTCACAGGAGACATTCATGGCAAAGACCATCCGGGAAATCAATGAGAAAATCAAGCATGGTAAAGCGGTTGTCGTCGATGCGGAAGAGGTCATCGAAATGGTTAGACAAAAAGGGATTAAACAAGCCGCGACCGAAGTCGATGTGGTCACCACCGGAACCTTTGCGCCTATGTGTTCATCGGGAGCCTACTTCAACACGGGCCATTCCAGGCCTCGTATAAAACTCGGCGGCGGGCGGGTCACGCTAAATGATGTGCCGGCCTATACCGGCTTTGCGGCCGTCGATTTGTTTTTGGGTTCGACGGCGCTGCCCGAAGATGATCCGCGTAATAGAATTTACCCGGGCAAGTTTGCATACGGCGGTGCCCACGTGATCGAGGACCTGGTGGCGGGCAAAGATGTCAGGCTAGTCGCTCAGGCATACGGCACCGACTGCTACCCGCGCCGCGGTCTGGATAGCTGGATACGTTTAGAAGATATGAATGAAGCGGTGCTGTTCAACATGCGCAATGCCTACCAGAACTATAATGTGGCCGTCAATCTCTCCGATCGTGTCATCCACACCTATATGGGATTGCTCCAGCCCGGCATGAGAAATGCCACCTACTGCAGCGCCGGCCAGTTGAGTCCCCTCATGAACGATCCTTACTACCGCACCATCGGCATGGGGACAGCCATTTTTCTTGGCGGCGGCGTGGGCTATATCGTGGGTAGCGGCACTCAGCACAACCCGACGGTTCCTCGCGGCGAGAATGGCGTGCCGCGGATGGGAGCGGGCACGCTCTGTGTGATGGGAAATTTGAAGCAGATGAGCTCGCGCTGGCTGCGGGGAGCATCTTTCACAGGATATGGAACAACTCTCGCCGTAGGCATCGGGGTACCCATTCCCATTCTCGACGAGGAGGTCCTTCGCTTTGCCAGCGTACAGGATGCGGATATTTTCGCCCAGGTGGTGGATTATAGCGAAGCTTATCCCAACTGCAATCCCATCAGTCTTGGCGAAGTGAGCTATGCACAATTGAAGTCCGGTTCGATCTCGGTCCGCGGTAAAAAAGTGAAAACCGCCGGTTTATCTTCCTACGCCAGGGCCAAGGAGATTGCTACGATCCTCAGAGAATGGATTCTTAACGGCCGGTTCTTCCTCACCGAATCATCCGTTTCGCTGCCATCCGTGGATTCCGGCATTCAGTTCAGACCGCTCACGGAAAGGCCTGTCCAGAATCGGGCGACGCCTATGGGTTTACAACGCTTGGGTGTGGACTCATCAATTTAGGGAGCAGAGGGGAAATGGCTGTGAAACGTTTGATTTTGAATTTCCCAGCACATCTGGTCGATCAGCCGGTCACCTATAAGTTGATCAAGAAGTTCGATTTGCGAGTCAACATCCTTCGCGCCAGAATCACTCCCCGGGAAGAAGGAAAGCTGATGGTGGAAATATCCGGCAAAAAGAGCAAGCTGGAAGCCGGCCTTCGCTATCTGGCGGAATTAGGATTGGCGGTGCAGTCGCTTGCCCAGGAAGTCAATCGGCGTCAGGAACGGTGCATCGAATGTGGCGCCTGCGTTTCTATTTGCCCTAGCGGAGCATTGGCGGTGGAGCGTCCGACCATGCACGTCTCCTTTTTCGGCGATAAATGCATCGCCTGTGAACTGTGCGTCCCTGCATGCCCTTATAAGGCCATGGAGATACTATTTTGAACAATGGTGTCGACCCAATAAATAAACATTATTTTCTTTGAAGATTTCTCAGGTGAAATGCCTTGGTCTGACAGTAGCTCGTGCTTCCTCTATTGGCATGGGTAACGCCATCGAAGATTATCAGAACAAAATCGCCGAAGCCTCCGCAGCTTGACCAGTAATAGAAATGGGGAAACCCTTTTCGCAACACGCACAGGGTACTCCGTAGAAGGTCAGGGTGTGCGAAGCACTCCCTGACAAAACCCTGTAGAGAGGGGTGTGTAGCCCCTTTCCAGAGCGGCATGGTTTTATTGTTTTCGGTATGAAGAAAGGATCGAAGTGCAGGCGGAGGGCCTGCGATTCGGAAAGTTTGAAGACGTGTGAATAGGTTTATTGAACAATAACGAGCTACGGATTGTCGCTTCATGCAATCCAACGGCATGCTTTTTCTGGTAATTTTCTTGACATCCCGCCTCTCTTTCGCAAAACTCATTCAATCATGAATTCGGGCAGCCACTTAATCAGCTCTTTGGCACTGAGCGCGCTGTAGCGGGCGTGAAGGGTTCAACTGCAAAAGGACTTCCCATGGCTCGACTGACGGAACAGGAAAAGCAGGACATCATCCGCTACCTGGAGGCGGACAAGCCGCTGCCGGACAAGTACCGGTTTCTGCTGTTTGCGGACAAACGTGAAGTGGAGCTGGTCTGGAACGGCAAGACCAGCGAAGTGTGCAACCTGGTGCTGCCGTTTCAGGTGATCGAGCAGGTGGACGAGCCGCGCTCCGAAAAGGACACCTCCCTGCAATTGCATCTGTTCAACACCGACAACCGGGGCCGCCAGCTCAAAGGCTGGACCAACAAGCTCATCTGGGGCGACAACAAACTGATCCTATCCAGCCTGAAAAACGGCCCCATGCGCGAAGAAATCGAGAAGCAGGGCGGCCTCAAGCTGATCTACATCGACCCGCCGTTCGATGTCGGTGCGGATTTTTCCATGGACATCGAAATCGGCGGCGACACCTTCACCAAGAAGCCCAACATCCTGGAAGAGATCGCCTACCGCGACACCTGGGGCAAAGGCGCCGATTCTTTCATCAGCATGATCTACGAGCGACTGGTGCTCATGCGGGATTTGCTGGCGGAGGATGGGAGCATCTATGTGCATATTGGGCCTAATGTAAGTCACCATGTGCGAGCCATTGTTGAAGATGTATTTGGGATAAATCGATTCGAGAGGGAAATCATATGGCAGCGTGTATCTGCAAGGAGCCACGGATACTACTATCCCGCGACCCATGATTCGATACTTTTCTGCAGAAAAAGCGAAAAAACTATATGGAATCAGCAGCATACGCCGGTAAAAATGGAGCTTGTGGAATCTCACTACAACAACATAGAGGAGGGTACTGGACGGCGCTATACACTTGATAATTGCCTTAACCAGAATAAAGATCGCCCTAACCTCCGTTATGAGGTTAATGGTCACGTCCGAACTTGGAGATGGACAAGAGACAAAATGGAGACCCTCATTAACGAAGGGCGAATAGTCTTCACTTCTTCCGGTATGCCTAGATACAAACGATATTTGGACGAATCAAAGGGGGTACCTCTTCAATCAATCTGGTCAGATATTAAGCCAGTAAACTCTCAGGCTATACAGGACACAGGGTATGGAACTCAAAAACCAGAAGAGTTGCTGGAACGAATAATTCTATCTTCCTCCAACGAAGGCGACCTGGTGGCCGATTTCTTTTGCGGATCGGGGACCACCGCGGCGGTGGCGGAAAAGCTGGGCCGCAAATGGATCGTGAGCGATCTGGGGAAATTCGCCATCCACACCACCCGCAAGCGCATGATCGGGGTCCAGCGGCAGCGAAAAGCCGAGGGAAAAACCTACCGCGCCTTCGAGATCCTCAATCTCGGCAAATACGAGCGGCAGCACTACATAGGGATCAATCCCAACCTGCGGGAAGAGGAGCAGCAAAGGCAGCTGGAAGAGCGCGAAGCGGCCTTTCTCGAGCTGATTCTGCGCGCTTATCGAGCTGAAAAAGTGGAGGGCTTTCGCACCTTCCACGGCAAAAAGGCCGCGCGGCTGGTGGCGGTCGGGCCGGTCAATTTGCCGGTGACGCGCCTGTTTGTAGAAGAAGTGATCCTCGAATGCCGGCAGAAGCACATCATCCGGGTGGACATTCTGGCCTTCGAGTTCGAGATGGGGCTGTTTCCGAATGTGCTGGACGAAGCCAGGGCCAAAGGCATCGACATCGCCCCCAAGTACATCCCCGCCGAAGTGTTCGACAAGCGCGCCGTCGAAAAAAATCAGGTGGTCTTCCATGACGTGGCCTTTCTCGAAGTCAAGCCGCACCTCAAGAAAAATCGAGTAGCGGTGGAGCTGACCGATTTTTCGGTCTTTTACTCGCAGGATTCGGTGGCCGCCGCCGAAGCGGCCCTCAAGAACAAGGGCAGTAAAATCGTGGTGGAAAAGGGCCAAATCGTCAAGGTGAGCAAGGACAAAGACGGCCTCACGAGCCGTGAAGTCCTCACCCGGCACTGGACCGACTGGGTGGATTACTGGGCGGTGGACTTCGACTTCGAAAACAAGCGCGAGATCATCCGGGTGCAAAACGTCGAGAGCGGCGAATGGGAAGAGGTCTGGACCGGAGATTATGTTTTCGAGAACGAATGGCAGTCGTTTCGCACCAAGAAGGACCGATCTCTCGAGCTCATGAGCATTTTCTACGAATGCCTGCCGGGGAAGCGCAAGCTGGCCGTCAAGGTGATGGACATTTTCGGCAACGACACCATGAAGATTGTGGAGGTCACGATATGACGGCCGCATATCTTGCCCGTGAAGAGGTGCTTGGAATCCTGAAAAGGTACAAAGCGGAGTTTGCAAAACAGTATGGGGTCACCGCGCTGGGCCTCTTTGGCTCTGTGGCTCGAGGAGAATCGACGGCGGTGAGCGATGTGGACGTGGTGGTGCGCATGCGTGAGCCGAATCTGTTTTACATGGTGCATATCAAGGATACTCTTGAGGGCGCACTCCACGGGCACGTGGACATTATCCATTATCGGAAAAAAATGAACCCTTTCTTGAAGAAGCGGATCGATAGGGATGCTGTCTATGTATGACGTTGAACTGGTCAGCGAGATTTTGGAGCAGATCCTGATAGCGGCCCGCAGAATCAAACGGCGTTTTCACCCCATCCATCATTCGGATGATTTCTTGAGCTCTGACGAAGGACTTGATCGCTTGGATGCCATAAGCATGATGCTCATTGCCATTGGGGAAAGCCTGAAACACCTTGATAGGATCACTGGCGAAGCACTTCTCCCAAAATATCCTGAAGTGGATTGGAAAGGAGCCAAAGGAGCGCGCGACATCCTCAGTCATCACTATTTTGACATCAATTCGGAAGTCGTGTTTGCCATTTGCCGCGACCACATTCCAGTTTTGATTGCGACGGTCGAGAAGATAAAGAGGGAGATTGCCAGTGGCCCTGCACCCTGATTTTCCCGGTTCCCCGCACGCCGTGCTCGACCCGGCCATCCGCTGGTTTCCGGCCGATGAGGCGCTGCGCGAATCGAGCTTTGAGAAGCTCCTGCCGCCGCTGGTGCCGGAACTACGCAGGCAGGTTAAGGAATGGCGGGAGGCGGGCTACGAAAGGGCAACGGATACCAGCCGCAGCCTCCTCAACTGGTGGTTCGAAACGCCGCATCTGCTGCCCCAACTGGACGGGACTTCAGCCGAATTTCAGTATTACTACGCCCAGCGGGAAGCTCTGGAGACCATCGTCTATCTTTATGACGTGGTGGGAGTGAAGGATAAATACGATTTGCTCAGGTTCGACAGTTCGGGTGCGGTCACGGCGGGCATGTTCGACGAAACCTGGCGGCGCTTCGTGGTGAAGATGGCTACCGGCACCGGCAAAACCAAGGTCATGAGCCTGGTGCTCGCCTGGAGCTATTTCCACAAGTTGTACGAGCCGGATTCGGAGCTGGCGCGAAATTTTCTGGTGATCACCCCCAACATCATCGTGCTGGATCGCATCTATAAGGATTTCAGCGGACTGCGCATCTTCTTTCAGGACCCGGTGCTGCCGGACAACGGCTTCGACGGGCGCAACTGGCGGGACGATTTTCAGCTCACCTTGCATGTGCAGGACGAGGTGCGCGTCATCCGTCCGACGGGCAATATCTTTTTGACCAACATCCACCGGGTGTACGCCGGCGAAGATATTCCGCCATCGCCCGACGATGAAAACACCATGGATTATTTTCTGGGCAAACGGCCCACCGGTGCGACCACCGATTCCCGAGTGGACCTGGGGATGATTGTGCGCGACATCGATGAACTGGTGGTATTGAACGACGAGGCCCACCACATCCACGACAAACGCCTGGCCTGGTTCAAATCCATCGAGGATATTCACCACCGTTTGAAGCAAAAGGGCGATGCCCTGTCCCTGCAGGTGGATGTTACCGCCACCCCCAGGCACAACAACGGGGCCATTTTCGTGCAGACGGTGGCCGACTATCCTCTGGTTGAGGCCATCTGGCAAAACGTGGTCAAACACCCGGTGCTGCCCGACGCTCCCAGCCGCTCCCGGCTGGCGGAACGGCAGAGCTCCAAATACACCGAAAAATATGCCGACTACATTCATCTTGGCGTGGTGGAATGGCGCAAGGCGTATGCCGAACACGAAAAAATGGGCAAAAAGGCCATCTTATTCGTCATGACCGACGACACCAAAAACTGCGATGAAGTGGCCGCCTATCTGGAAGACTGTTATCCCGACCTGAAAGATGCCGTACTGGTGATTCACACTAAAAACAACGGGGAAATATCCGAAGCGGTGAGCGGCAAGAACAAGGAAGAGCTGGAGCGGTTGAGAAAACAGGCCAACGAGATTGACGGCGAGGAAAGCCCCTATAAGGCTATTGTTTCCGTGCTCGTACTCAAGGAAGGCTGGGATGTGCGTAACGTAACCACCATTGTGGGTTTGCGCGCCTATTCGGCCAAGAGCAACATATTGCCGGAACAGACGCTTGGCCGCGGATTACGCAGAATGTATGCCGCCAGTGTGGATGAATATGTCAGCGTGGTGGGCACCAACGCTTTTATGGAGTTTGTCGAGTCCATTCAAGCCGAGGGTGTGGTGCTGGAGCAAAAGCCCATGGGGGAAGGCGCCCGTCCCAACACGCCGCTGGTGATCGAAGTGGACCGGGAAAATGAGAAAAAGGACCTGGCCGCCCTGGATATCGAAATTCCGCTGCTGACTCCCCGCATGCAGCGCAAGTATAAGAACCTGGACGGCCTGGACATGCATGCCGTCGATTATGTTCGAGTTTCCTACCGGCGGTTCAGCGAAGAAGAACAGCGCGAGATCGTCTTTAAGGACATCACCACCGGGGAGGTGACACACAAAACCATTCTAGATTCGTTGGGGGTGGCGGACTATCGAAGCGCGATCGGCTATTTTGCGCGAACCCTCATGCAGGACCTGCGGCTGGTGAGCGGCTACGACGTGCTCTACGGCAAGGTCAAGGAGTTTGTGCAGGACGGGCTGTTCGACCGGAGCGTGGACCTGGAAGATCCCAACACCCTGCGCAACCTCGCCGAGCTTGCAGCCACAAAGACGCTCATGGAGGCGTGCAAGCAGGCGATCAACGCCCTGACCATTCAGGATAAGGGCGGCGCCGTGATTTGCGAGCGCATCAAACTGCGGGATACCCGTCCGTTTGTCGCCAAGGAACAAGGCTATCTGATCCCCAAAAAGAGCGTGTTCAACCGGATCATCGGCGACAGCCGTTTCGAGCTGCTGTTCGCCCAGTTCCTGGACGGTTGCGAGGATGTGGTCTCCTTTGCCAAAAACTATCTGGCGGTGCACTTCAAACTGGAATATGTCGATGCCGACGGAGACATTGCCGGCTACTACCCGGATTTTCTGGTCAAGGTGTCGGAGCGAGAGATTTATATCGTCGAGACCAAGGGGCGGGAAGACCCGGACGTGCCGCTGAAAATGCAGCGCCTCCGGCAGTGGTGCGAAGACGTCAACCTCGCCCAGCAGGAGGTCCGTTATGATTTTGTCTATGTGGACGAGGAAAGCTTTAGCAAATACAAGCCCGCTTCATTTCGCCAGCTGCTCGGCAGCTTTACCGAATACCGTGGTTGATGCGCGTTTCGTTACTACCCACCCCATAACACCCGGCTTGTGCTATTTTCTTCGACCGCTGGAACACAGCTCTGAATTTGCTTGGAACAAAAGGTTGGCTCGGAATTCGTCGATGAAACAGCCGGGAATGAAAGCAGCCTGTCAATTTCTTCGATGAACCGCGAATATACGATTTTCTGAGCCTGCTTCCAGGAACGAACAAACGCTGAGGACACATAGTTTTCTTGCAAGGCGATTTGCTGGATGCGACGGATGACAAGATGTACGCGAACCCGCTGCATACAAGCGTGCGTGCAGGTTTCACAGTCGATGCAAAGCCACATCATGGGGGAGGCAAGCAGATCGGCTGCAAAACCGAGGTTCATCATACGTAGCATCCACATGGGATCGAACACAGATGGTTCATGGCAGACGGGGCAGGCATTGCGGCATTCGCTGCAGGTGAAACACTCCGAGAGATTGGTAGGATAACCAAGGTAGGTGCTGCAGGCCTTGCGAATAGATCGAGCATCGGCGGGGATCTCAGTCGGGGTGAGATCTTTGCTGCAATATTCGATGGGGAGCTCTGCCATCCCCCGCCAGTCTGAAGACAGGACCGGATCGCGGCCGGAAAGCATTGCTGCTGCCACATGAGCGCGCAGCCGGTGAAGCTGCCGCTGAAGCTCCTGGATATCCGACAAGATGTCTTTTTTCACCAGGGATTGGCGAACCGCCTCAAGGCGAAGATGGGCGACCAACGCAGCCGGTTTGACGGTCATGGGGCAGGCATTATTGCAGCGGTTGCAGGAAAGGCAGTACCAGATCTCAGGAAGTCGAACCAATTCCTCGATCAGGCCGAAATTGGCCATCATCACAAGTTTACGCGGCTGCAGCCGGTTGGTCGCCAAATTCACCGGGCAGGCCGTCAGGCAGGAACCGCATGCGTAGCAAAAATGGCAACGCGATGGCGTGGGTTCAGGCAGCACGCGCCGGTTCAACGGCGGCGGCCTGATTTCACGGTTAAGATATGGATCAGAGAAAAAATTTTGCAGATCCATTGTATTTCTTCCTAGATGCTCTTGCCGAACGGGCAGTGCGGGTAGGAACAGTCGGGACAGTCGCGGCACAAGCCGCCATGGCCGTAGAAGGCCAGCTCGGCCTTGCCCACGTGTTCACCGGAGAGGATGCGCGGAAGCACCAGATCCAACACCGTCGCCCGATGGTGCAGAGCACATGCGGGAACGCCCAAAAGCGGAATCTCACCCAGATACGCGACCAGGAACATGGCTCCGGGCAGGACCGCCGAACCGTAGTGCATTTGTGTTGCGCCCGCCTGCCGAATCCCATAGCGGGTCACATCATCGGGGTCGACGCTCATGCCTCCGGTCAACAGCAACAGGTCACAGCCGCGGTCGAGCTGCGACCGGATGGTCTGCGAAATCAGGTCGGCACTGTCTGGAGCAAAATCCAGCGAGGTTACTTCCGACCCCAGGGACTTCACTTTTTCGGTCAGAACCGGCGCAAATCGGTCCTCAATCAATCCATGATAGACTTCGTTCCCGGTAATCACCAGTCCCACCCGGGCCTGCCGCAAGGCTTTGACCTGGAGCACCGGACCATTGCTCCGGGCAATAGAGGCAGAGCGCTCGATGGGCGTTCGCTTCATGACTAAAGGTATGGCCCGGGTGGCCGCAACCAGTTCACCCTTTCGAACCAGGGTGTGGTTGTGCAGCGTGGCACACATGACCTCATCGACCATGTTGAAGGCGGCGAGAGTGGCCGGATTGACCCTTAACAACCCATCTATTCCGGCCAGTAGAGAAATTTTCCCTTCGCGCGGCTCGTTTTTCCAGACAATGTTCTCCCCCGCAAGTGCCTCAGCAAGAATCGCCGCCGCTTCGTTTTCGTGAATTTCGTCCTCTTCCAGATCGATCAGATAAAGATGGTTCTTACCCAGTTTCTGCAGCCGGTAGATGTCTTCATCGCACACCTGATGGCCTTTGCGAAACGCCGCTCCCTTGAAAACGCCGGGACGGATTTCGGTGATGTCATGGGCCAGGGTGGTCCCGACAGCCTCTTTCAACGGAATGATTTTCAGCACCTTATTTCTCCTCTCGGGCAGGCCCCCAGAGCACCCGCGGTCAGTGCGTCCCGATGAGCGGTTGTCTCCGCCTCATGTCCATTGGTCCTTGTCCGATAAATTAAACCAAAATGCGGCGTCGCTTTTAATGCCCTCAGACTTTACTTTTCTTGCTTTTTGCGGGCTTGCATGATAGCGTTGCCCCCCTTCACGGTGCGTGAGTCACGCTAATCCGCGATGAGCTACTTTTCTTTCGACTCCTGCTTGGCACATTCCACGCAACGGCCGAATTCATCAACGCAATCACTGCAGTGGATTCGTCCGCAAACACGACACTCCGTCATTGTTTCCTTGTCAGATTCTTGCTCTTTGCCGCATACGCTGCATATGAATAAAGGATCAGTCATTTTCATGCCTCCCGCAATCGAACCGAATGGACGAGCTCCGGTTGTTTGACTCAGATTCTCGATCCAGCCATTAAACACAGCTCGTGAACCCTGTTTTACTATGTTCTTCCCATTCCTTAATAAGACTATGACGGTTCCACTGCACGTAATCCGTGCCGAAATTTGCGACCTTGATTTCAATCCACCTGCAAAGCCTCTCTATCTGCCGTGGAGTTCCGTGAAGCTCTTGAACATCAAGCAGTTTTTTAACTTCTTCGGCGTCCATATTCTCAGCTGCCTCATAACCGATCGGGCACCGTGTCTCGTCACTATCCCTCGCGCTCTTCACTCGAAGAGGGTTGCTCCGAGCTCTCCGCCACAGGTATAACCTCCGTCTCCATTGGACCGCCGTCCTTGAGCGCAGCAAGCCCCTTTGTCATTTCCAGAAGGACTCCCAGGCCTTGCTTTACTTCACTGTTGCGGAGCGCGAACATCATCCGGAAAGGTCCCGCCGGACGGGCGTTGGAGAGGTCCATTCGAGCCGGAACTTCAGCCATTCGATCCAGCAGGGCCAACGTGTTTGGATCACTGAGCTTCTTTGTCACTCCGACAAAATGCACCACGACCTTTCCGACCTGTTCGATATCTTCAGGCGTGTAGGTCTCGGCGATCTTTTGGAAAACCTCCAGGGCGCGCAGCCCGATTTGCAAAACACCTCTCTGTTCCAGCTGATCGAGGGCCATGATGGCCTGAGGTACAGCCGACTTCATCAAGGGCTCGACTGTTCTCAGAAAATCGATGAGGCTTTTCATTTGGTCCAGGGACCAGTTCAGGTTCCTGACATTTCTCACCACGTTTTTCAGCAGCAACACCAGGTCTTCGCGTCGGCAATCGGCTTCAATCTCGGCCAGCTCCGTGATGAGGTGCTTGACGGTTTCGTTGATTCTGGGCGATAAATCATCCCTCAGCTCCCTCAAGGCTCTCGCCGATTCGGTAATCACGGCGACTTGCCGGGTCAAGAGGTCAAGTCGTTCGACAACCATTTCGTCGCTATTCATGAGGTCCTCCCGGCATTTAAGCCGCTGCCTGTCGCAGCTTGCCCGCCATATTGAACTGGGCTTCCAACGGTAGATCGAGCCCTTTCATCATGAGGTTCCAATAAACCCACTTGAACATCATCTTGCCCCAATAATTGCCAAACGTCTCATCGAGCAGGCTGAACGGTCCCAGGCCGGGAAACGGAAAACTGCCTTGAAGCGGTTCTACGTCATAGTTGAAGTCGAGCAATATGGCCTTTTCAAAACCTGATGCCAAAAAACAGGTGGCGTGGCCGTCAAAACCCGGCAAGGCTTCATATCCGTCTATCTCGCGCACCAGATTCTGCACCACCGTGTACGACATATAGTGGGCAACCGAGCCCGCTTTGGAAGTAGGTACATTGGCGCCGTCTCCCAGCACGAACACGCGGTCGAAGTTCTGGGCCTTCAGGGTGTGCTTGTCCACCTGCACATAGCCCATTGGGTCCCCCATGCCCGAATCCATGATGGCTTTATCACCGAAATTGGGGGGGATGGCGACCAGCACATCGTATCCCACCTTATCTCCCTTGTGGGATTCAATGGTTTTCTCTTTTGCGTTGACTCGGGCCAAATCGAAGAAGGGGGTGATCTTGATTTTCTTGCGATTGGCAAACTCTTTGAGCGCACTGGCCGCTATCGGTTTGGTGAAAACGTTGTCGAGCGGCGTGACGAATTCGATCTCGACCTTGTCTCGCACCCCGTTCACCGTAAAAAACCAGTCGGCCATGAAAACGAACTCGAGCGGAGCGATCGGGCATTTGAAGGGAAATTCGGCGATATTGAGAACCACCTTGCCTGAACTGAAATATTTGAGCTTTTTGCGCAGGGCAATTGCCCCATCCAGTGTGTAGAAGTCAAATACATCCTGCCGCCAGGCGTCCATCATCCCTTCGATTTCATCCGGGACGATGCGGCAGCCGGTGGCGATGACCAGCCAGTCGTAGTTGAAAAAGTCCCCACCGGCCGTCTCCACCCTTCGCTGTTCCGTATCGATCCTGGTTACCTCGCCCACCACGAATTCAACCCCTTGAGGGATGAAGTCCCTTTTGGGCCTGACAATGTCCGTAGGGGAATAGATTCCAAAGGGGATGAAGAGGTAGCCGGACTGGAAATGGTGCCGGGGATCACGATCAATGATGGTGATGTGCCAATCCCCGTTCAACTCTTTTCGCAAATTGGCCGCGACCATGGTGCCGCCCGCTCCTGACCCGATAATAACAATGTTTCTCATCTTGTTCTCCTTGCGACTTTCCTTTGGTTCACTGCGGTGCTGAACTCTTCACAACGGAAATTCCGTGCGGGCCGTAGCCGCGTCGGCTTTGCGTTGGTTCCCCGAGATTTAGCGGGAAGTCGCTCCGGCGGATGTCGCAGGCGGCACCCACGCCCTCGATTGAGGCGTGGATTGAAGAGTCGACGGCTGGTTAATTTCTTCCAAGGTGATTTCACGAATCTCCTCAAAATATGCTCCCCGGCCGCAAGGCACGCAAAGGGGAACACCGCCCTCCATGACTTCTCGACCATCGCGAACCACCTGGCCGCATCTTGCACAGACGACTTTTCTACGGGTGGGGCCTGGCAGGTCCAGTTCACTCATCTTGACACGCACCTGCTGCACCCGAAACAGCACGCTGTCCGGCATGCGCTTGTAGGCAGCCAGCTGCTGTGGATATTTACCGGCGACTTCCGGCGCAAACAGCGGCGCCAGATCGCGGGCTTCCTCGGTGGAAAGCACCCGGTAGGCCTTACCGGTTTCCAGATGAACGAATGTTGCAGCCATGATGCCGTAGTCCATGAACTTGAGCGAGCGTCTGCCCAATTTGGCTCCGGTCACGTGCGCCACGGCATCAGCGGTACACCGATCCATTTCCACATAGACCACGAGTTTTTTGATCTGTTCCCTGCTGGCTGGATCATCCAGCCCGATCAGCCGGCAGCCCAGCATGGCCATGCGCACCCCCACCACCTGGCCGGGGCACAGGTGCCCGTGCGCCGTCGCCGATTCTGCCAGAAGGGCCTCAAAATCCTTCATGGGTTGTTCTCCCGCATCTCCCCTTTAGAAATTCGCTGCTTCCAACATCTGGTATTTCTCGTCTTCCAAAAAGCTCTTAAGCAGAGCTGCCAGAGCGGCGTAAAATGGCGTACTTGCATTTTGTCCGACTCGTGTGAGACACTTTCCACTCCACGCCAGCAGGTGCTCTGCAAGGAAGGCGGCCCTTTTTGCATAGAAGCCTTGGGCTTTGTCTTGATCTCCGCACTCCATTGCAGCGGCACATTTGCAGCTGAGAAAAGCTACAAATTCAAGTTCCACTCCCAAATGGTCGGGCAGCCCGTCAAAGTGCTCGCGTGGCTGCAACCCCTCATCCTTGTAAAGTTGCGCCACCTCTCGTGCTTCGCGGCCCCATAAAGCGGCTTTGCCACCCTTGGCATGGGGATCATCGTGTTGCCGATAGACCGATTCGAAGGGGTGCACGTAGCTTTCTCCCGGGACTCGAAACAGCGCTTCATAATCCAGCAAGAAATCCTGATCCTGCCGCCGGCCGAAGCGATGCCGCCAACTGATCTGTTTGAACGTCTCAACGTCAGGATGGCCGGGAAAAAGCATCTCCATGGCCGTTTCCCCAGCGACGGTAAATAACTTGTCCAATCGTTCCGCGGTTGGCGGATTGAGCAGCAGGTCCGAAAAAAAAGTATACAGGCGCGCCCTTGCTCTTTCCATTGCAGCAGCTTCTGCGATCTCGTGCTTCATCTTAAACCTCCCTACACCTTTTCCACCGCGACCCGAGTATCGTAGAAAGAGGAACTGCCTCCGATGGGGTCCTGCAAACAGACATCCTTGAGGTGGGGGTCGAGTAGCATTACGGGGTTGGCCGAACAGCCGCGGCCTATCCAGGAGGCCGATCCGGTCGGTTTGTCGTCCAGCTCGAAGGACTTGCTGCTATATTGCCAATGCCCGAGCGAATGCGGGATGCAGATGATGCCGGGCCGAATCGCCTCCATCACCCAGGCTTTGCCGCGCACTCCGTCCTTGTTGCTCTCAGAATACACGCGCACCATATCTCCGTGCTTGATCCCGAGGTGTTCGGCATCGCCTGCGTTGATCTGGATTACTTCTTCGGGGGTGACCCCCATCAGCCAGGGGCTTGCGGCGGTGCGCGCCTGGGCGTGATAAACCGGGTGATAGGTGATGATGTGGAACGGATACTCCGCCGCCATATTTTCCACCGGTCGCCCCAGGCAGTCCTTGACGGGCTCGTACACGGGCAGGCCGTCATAAAACTCACCGGTCATTGAATCGCTACTGGTTGCCAGTTCCTCATTGTAAATGAAACACGGGCCCTTGTAGGCATGCTTGGTGTAAGGGCCTTTGTAAGCATCCTTATAATCTTCGAAGCGCCCCCCACGCTCCACCACGTAGCGGACTTTTTCTTCTTCGGTGGCGCCCGGCACGGAGTCACCTTCCTTGTCGCCGTAGGCAATATTAGCCACCAGCAGCTTGTACCAATCCCACGGTTCAACAAGGTCTCGACCGGGGCCGAGTCCGTCCTTGCCAAAGCCGGGCAAACCCATCTTTAAACCGATATCAATGAATATCTGCTCCAGCATCTTGGTGTCCTTAAAGGCGGGCTCGGCCACCGGCTGGCGCAGACCGCTGGTGGTCGTGAGAATCGTCGGGGCGACATGCGGCGTACCGTAGTCCTCCAAAAAGTGACGACAGGGCAGGATGTAATCGGCCAGGGAGGAGGTTTCGCCCATAACAATGTCAATGGCAACAAACAGAGGCAACACTTTCGGGTTCTTGACTGCTTCGATCTGACGAATGCCGGCGGGAGCGGAGTACACCACATTGTTCCAATAGGTGATCAAACATTTGGTTTGATAAGGGTACTGGGCGGCAATACTGGGAAAAACCTCCTGATAAACGTGGTTGTAGGCAAAAGGAAACCAGGGCCGCTTGGCCGGATAGCCGTTCTTTTTGAACTCGGTGGTCTCCTCATATCGGTTCTTATGACGATCGATGTGCACGCCCGAAGCCTTCACTTTGCCTGGCAGGAACTCTTTCTTTTTATCTTTGATGTCATAGGGATTGCCCGGCTTTCCACCCAACTCGTGCCAATGGCTTCCGCCGTGCGCTTCGCATCCGCCACGCCAGGAAATATTGCCGATGAGGAAATTAAGTATTCCCAAGGTGCGCGCGGTGTAGGTGCCGTTGGTGTGCTGCACGGAACCGCGGTAGAAGTCGGCCGTGGCCTTTCGCGAATGCGAGGTGAAGTCATCCGCCTCGCGCTCGATAGCAGCGGCATCCAACCCGCAGATCCCAGCGTATTGCTGGATGGTGCGCTCCATCACACGGTCCCTGAGGAGTTTGTAGACGCTTTGCACCCTCACTCCGTCGACCGTCGTATCGACCAGCAAGTCGGCGCTTTTGACCTCCTCGGCCGATGCCAGGCTGCCGTTCGACATGACCAGCAGGTTGTCGCCGTCTTTTAACAGCTTGCGGTCGTCGTCGCGCACCAGGCAAGTGGCATTGGACCAGGTCAAATGTCCGGCCCCCTGCTTGGCCGCTTTCGCGTTGGGAAAAGAGAGATACTCCAGGTCTATCCGGTCGTTCTCCATCATCCAGCGCATCATACCCAGAGCGAAGGCCGCATCGGTTCCAGGCAGAATCGGGATCCAGCGGGCGGCCTTAGCCGCCGAATTGGAAAACCTGGGGTCGACGATCACCATGGTGCCGCCGCGCTCGCGGAAATAATTGAGCTTTCGCGCCAGGGCCTGCATGGGGAAGTTGGCTTCATAAGGAGTGGTACCGAAAAAGATGATATATTCGGCGCTCATGATGTCAGGCTTGATGTGGTGGCTGCCTTTAAAACAAAGATCGAGCCCGATGTGGTGCGAGGTTTCGCATATGGAGGTGTGGTCGTTTCGCCGGTTCACCGTGCCGTAGCAATTTTCAAACCAGCGGTCGGTGAATTCCTTGCGGCCGTGCTCGATGCGACCCGCCATAAAACTGAGCTGATTCGCCTTGGGACCGAGCTCTGGCGCCCCGGGATCGATGGGGTCAAAACTACGAATGGCCTTCAGTCCATCCACATGACCTTCGCCGAACAGGTCACCGCCGTCGATGATCTCACCGTAGGCCTGTTCCCAGGTGATGGTTTTCCACTTGCCGGAGCCGCGCGGTCCGACCCTCTTCAACGGATGCTGAAGACGGTAGGGGTTGTACATGGTTTGCAACGTTGCCCCTCCCTTGGCGCAGACTGTACCGTTCACATTTTCTGCTTCTTTAGGATCTGTGGCGTAGGGCAACTGAGGTTCCCGTGTGTTTGGGTGGTACGGATTGCCATCGATCTTTACCGCCACCCCATCCTTTGCTTTAACCTGTAGGCCGCAGGCGCTATGACAGCCCAGGCACACCGTGCGCACCACTTTGGCCCCTTCAACCATATCGGGATCCGGCGCACCGCTGATCCAATTCTTCGGCTGCGAACTTTCACTCATGCACCCCCCGGTCATCAATAAACCGGACAGCGCCATGGCTCCTTTGATAAAATTTCTTCTGCTGGTTGCACTCATGAGGACACTCCCTCCTGAACTTCGATGTTTTCATAAGGAAGAATTTTGTAGGTGACCAGGAAAACCACAAACATGAGCACCATGGTAATGATGCCGAAGGTCATCCTCCCCGGTTCCGGCTCCAAATGTTCCCAGCGGAAACTGGTCATGGGGAGCATCTGTCCGCCGATGAATATATTCACACAGCCGAACAGGGTACCGACCATAGCCGCCACAGCGGCGATGCAGGAGACCACCACGTTCTCCCGCATCTTCTTATAGAGCATCAGAGCGAAAGGGAGGATGAGCCCGATGGCCACCTGAAAAAACCAGAACTGGAAGGCACGCGGGCCTGTGAAGAAAACCTTACTGGCCAACCTGCCGCCTATGCCGGTGTATTGCAGCAACACAAAGTAGATAAAGAAGACCCCTGCCTGCGCCACCAGCGCATATTTAAGGATGATGCCGAACTCGGCAAGGTAGCGCTGCTGCTCGGCGAGCGCCTTTGGCGGCGTGTGAACCAGGGCGTTTTTCAGGTGAGTGAGCAAAATCAGAAAAGCCGACCCCGAACAGGCTCCAAAGCTGAAAAAGATAAAGACCATCACCGAAGAATGCCACATCACCCGGCCCTTGAACGAGGAGAGAAGGATTCCCAAATAAATCAGGCCCAAAAAGGAGAACAACAGGCTCACACCCGCCCAGAAACGTTCACCCCGTTCCTGGCGATCTCTGATCTCTCTGATGTCTCCGCTTTCCACCTGGTTGAAAACCGCCAGCCGGTAGAGTCCCTGCAACGGTCCCTCCTGCCTGGCGCGATGGATCAATTCCGGTCGAAACAGGTAATAGGCGTGGATCGCGTAGGAAATCATGCACAAGGTGATGATGTAAACGCCGTAAGCGACCGGGGACGTCCAGTGCCAGTTGTAGAACATGGTGTAGAAGCGCTCCGGGTGCCCCAAGTCTGCTACTAAAAAAAGAGGCACCAAAGCTAAAATGATAAAGGGCTGAAAGGTCCCGACCTTTTCCAACGGCCGATAATCCTCAGTGCGATAGTACAGCCAGCTAAGGTGGGCAACAATATGAGTGCCCTCGGCCAACGAGATTAACCACAGATACCAGGCGATCAGGTAGCCCAAGGCTACGCCATGCTGTATAAAGTAGATGTATTGTATATTTTCGTTCATGAGGACCTCCCCGCCAGGAGCCTTGAGTAGTCAGGCCCCATAATATATTCGTCAGCGTTCACGTAATGGACCTTCGGCCGAGTATCCAAATCCGCGCGCAATCTCTGCGTGGAATGATTCTCCAAGTAACGCGAAACATCGCTTTCGGGATCGTTCATGTCGCCAAAAATACGCGCCCTTCCCGTACAGGCATCCACACATGCCGGTTGCAGCCCTCGAGTGATGCGGTGGTAACAGAAGTCGCACTTATCCGCGGTGTGCGTGATGGGATTGACAAAACGCGAACCGTAAGGGCAGGCAACCACACAAATACGACACCCCACGCAGATCTGCCGATCAACATGGACCACGCCGTCTTCGTGGGTTCGGTAGGTGGCGCCGGTCGGGCACAGGTTCAGACAAGGAGCATCCTCGCAGTTGTTGCAGAGGCGCGGCAGAAAATGCGTGCTCACGTTGGGGTATGATCCCTTATTCATGATCTTCACCCAACTGCGGTAATGGCCGTCCGGCACGTTGTTTTCGCTGATGCAGGCGATAGTGCAGCCATGGCAGCCGATACAGCGATTGGTGTCTATTACCATGCCGTACTTCTTCAGGGAATTCGCCGCTGCAAGCGACGGACGCGCGACTTGCACAAGAAAAGCACCGACTCCCACGCCACCCACTTGCTTGCCGAATTTCCGAAAAAATTCGCGCCGACTGACAGTTTTTCCGGATTTTTCCATCGAATTAGCCTCCAGTTGAAAGATTACAGAGATCCCCACTGCATAGTATTTTCTCATATTTTAGGAGAATCCCTTGCACCATGATCTTTTTTAATGATGCTGCGCAACAGATACAGCATTTCTTCCGAATCAACCGGTTTGCGCAGGCATGCTGAAATATCTGTGCTGATGGACTCCTGCAATTCGGGATGAAGCAGGCGGCTGGAAATCACAAAAATACAAACTTCGGGATTGCGCTTCCTGAACATCTTGATAAAATGATTGTTGACCGAAAAAGAATCGAGGTCGAGAAAAACCACCCGCGCCCCATTTGTTAGAAGACTCTCTTCTATATGCTCCACCGCATTTACAGTAACCGCCTCATAGCCGGAATCATTGAGCACATTGCATACTTGCTCGCATTCTTTAAGGTTTCCACTTACAACAAGGACAGGTTCGAATGTTTTCTTTCCCACGCGACTCTCCGGGCACGCCAAGCAATGTGTTTGAATTACCTCCTGATTGGTGAGCAATTCGCGTGCCAAAGCCGAAATCACCTGGAAAGTGTGGATAGAAGGTGCTCGTGGCGGATCCTTTCGCCGTTAAAAGTGTCCTCATAAGAGACACGATTATTCCTTATTTGCTTTTATTCTATAATAGCGAGATCTTAAATGTGTTAAAAATTAGGACACAGCACAGGAGGGGATGACACGCCACGGGACGCACTGGTCATTTTGAAGGCCTGACGAAAGGATGACTCAATCTCCGCGCAACGGTCAGGTCGCGCATCCGTGCGGAAGGAGGAGCGCACCAACAGGGTTCACGGATCAGGTTTGCTTGATGCCGTATTTTCTTATTTTATTATAGAGGGTGTTACGACTGATGCCGAGGCGGCGGGCGGCTTCTTTCTTGTTCCAGCCGCATTCGTCCAAAACCCTTTTCAGAAGTTCACTTTCATGTTCGGCAATGGTGGGCGGCTTCTCGTTACCCAGCACCGATTCGGCGTAACTGGACCGGATGACAGCAGGCAAATCCCCCGGCTCGATATGAACATCTTTGGCGAGCGCCACGGCGTGCTCGATACTGTTTTCCAGCTCTCGCACATTGCCTGGCCAAGGGTGTGCCAACAAAAACCTCATAGCTTCAGTGGTAAATGATTCGATGTTTTTACCATGAGCGGCAGCGAAGTATTGGAGGAAGTGGCGGGCCAGAAGTGGAATGTCACTGCGCCGTTCGTGCAGTGCGGGCAGCAAGACAGGAATTACGCTGAGGCGATAATATAGATCTTCACGGAATTCACCATTCTTGACTTCATCCAGTAAATCCTTGTTGGTCGCAGCCAATATACGCACATCCACCGTGATGGATTCCTCGCCTCCAACGCGCTCGAACTCCTGAGTCTGCAGAACTCGAAGCAGCTTGATCTGAGCAGATGAAGAAATTTCGCCGATTTCATCCAGAAAAACCGTGCCTCCGTCGGCCAGTTCAAAACGACCCGGTTTCAGGCGAATGGCGCCGGTAAATGCGCCTTTCTCGTGTCCAAAAAGCTCGCTTTCGAGCAAACTTGCCGGATATGCGGAACAGTTAATGACAACAAACGGCTTGTTGTGTCTCGGGCTCAATTGGTGGATGGCTCTGGCCAACAGTTCCTTGCCTGTGCCGCTCTCACCCTGAATCAGAACAGTCGCATCCGTGGGCGCAATGTCCTCAATCAGTCGAAAGATCACCTGCATTTTGGGGTCTTTTGCAACAATGCCATGGAATTCGGCGGACGTCTCAAGACGGCTCTGCAGGTCACGAATCTTCTCCTCATGAAGAACGGCCCTTTTGATGACCGGCGCTGACTGGTTCAACATCACGGCAACCATTTTAAGTTCATCGGCGCTGCACGAAGGATTGCCCGAGCAATTCATGAAGAGTCCGCCAAAGGGCTGTCCCTGGTGGAAAAGGGGAAGAAAAGCCTGTCGCTGAGAATCGTGCATACCATCGGTGAGAAAAAATTCATTCAGAATGGGTTCCTTGCTGAACTGCGGCTCAGCCCGATGGTCCGATTCCTCAAGAAATCTCGAAATATTCTGAATGAAGTCCGGATCGTTCAAGACCTTCGTGTCATTTCCAGACAACAAAAAGACCGTGTTACTAGTCTCATTGAGTACAATGAGAAGCATGTCGCGGCAAGTGACAATGGAACTCAGCTTTTTGACAAGGAAGGTCCCGATTTCCTGTAAAGTCTGTTTTGCGCCAATTTCTTGCACCATCCCACAAACAGTGCGGGTCTGATTGTGTGCGCGCTCCAGTTCCAGCGTCTGTTCTTCGAGTCGTGTGGTGTAAACTTGAAGGCGCCCCACCATATGGTTAAATGAAGTAGCCAAAACGGCCACTTCATCCTCTCCCCGCAACTCTACCCGCGCATCAAGCTCGCCTTGATCGACTCTATCTACAACCCGAGAAAGCTCGGTTAGTGGACCGGTTATCTGTTTTACGAAAAGCAGACAGCCGGTCAAAGCCAATAACAGCACGACACCGGTTAACAAAGCCATCTGTACGCGCAGCCTGCTTACCTGTTGGCGATATGGCTCTTCAGAAAATCCCAGCCGCAACGTACCGGCTTTGCCCTCGAAAATCGGAAGAGCTATATCGATATAATGATCTCCCGATTCTGAAGCGATCCGCTGCATGCGCGATCCAAGCTCCGGACCTGGCGTATTTGCCGGGATGAGATCAGCGGGTATGCCGCCTTTGAATGTGCTGGCCAGCACCTGCCCATCCTTAATCACGAAGAGATAAGAGAGCGCGGGGTTGCTTGAGAGTTGCTGGTCGAGCATTTTCTGCAAGGCAACCAGATCGTTGGTCAAAATGAGGTCGGCGGCTTGATGGGCGACCGCATCACTCAGATATTTGGCCTGGGCGGCCATTGCGTCGGAAAGACTCCGACTGTAGCGTTGTGTAACCAAAATTGAAATGAGTAGGCCACTTGAGAGAACGAGGGCAATAACCCCGATCAATAATTTACTTTTGAGCGTCTTGGGTCGCATGGCGCTGCCTTGTCAAATGATTCGATTGGTCTTCAATCTGTCGTATGGCCTCGTACCATCCCTCACTCGGAGCAGTAAAGCGATCGATCATGAGCCCGTTCAGAATCTTCTTTCCTTCAGGGTCTTCGTGCATTGAAAAGAGAGTCTTTTTAAGACGTTCTTTTAAATTGACTGAAATGTTTCTTGACACCACCAAGGGGGGAATCCCATAGGAATCGGATTTCTGAATGATGCGCGTCAGAGAAGTCCATTTAGGGTCTTTTTCTTGAAAGTAGTCCCAGACAAGGCTATCGACAGCCGCTCCATCCACAAGGCCCTTGGCAACAGCCAGTATCGAATTGTCGTGGCTGTAGGTATAAATTACCTTGCTGAAAAATGTCTCCGGCGTTTCCTTGATTTCCGCAAGCCACACGGCCGGAATGATCTTTCCCGTCAGCGAGTCCGGATCGGTAAAAGCGAACACTCCCCCTTTCAGATCTTTCAAATCTTGCAGGGTGGAATTCCGGTTGACAATTAGGTACGATTGATATCGGTCGCTTTCTCGAATCAGCGGGGTGGCCACCGCCATAAATCCCTGCTTATCTTTTCCCGCTAAATATGGTCCCGAACAGATGAAGGCCAGATCGATCTCACCTTCGCCCAGAAGCTCATTGATTTCACTGTAGGTTTTACGTTGCACAAGTTCGGCCGGCCGGTCCAATCCTTTACCAATATAATCAACCAGCTCACGGTAATGCACGAAGGTTGCTTTAGGTGAAATCATAGCACCGACGGCGAACTTAAGCGGAATGTCGCTCGATTTGTGAACAAGTGGCTGCGGGTCAGGGATCCTCTTGTTGAAATCTATGACCTTGGAGTCATTTTCACGACTGCACGCCTGGAATGAAAGCAAAAGTAACGCTGAGAAGAGAACAAAGATATTTCGTTTATTTGCAAAAATGCTTAAAATCCTATGCATAAAGTCCCCTATAAGAGGGTGTGACTCAATTTTTGTCACGATCATTAGGCTTTCTAATTTATAACCAGGATCTCTCAGTTGAACAACAACTACCTGACAGAATTAAACTTTTTCAATCGAATGATATTCGGAGTTTTGTCTGAAATCTATGAAGTGTGCAATTCTTGAGCACTCAGCCCCGATACAAGTCTCCTGGCTAGTTAGTCGGAGCCGCTAGCGAGTGAACATAACCATCAATAAGAATCGACACGAAGCAAAAGGCTGAAAGGGGAAGTTAGAACTCAACGATGATTGGTATGCTCGGAACCACACGAAAGAGGTTTTTGTGCATAACGGATCTCAAAATCTTATGTCACCCCATACAAATTCACTGACCAGGGAATCAAGGGTATCAAAGAGTTTCCTAATCGAATTGAAGAGGCATAAAGAACTAAGAAAAGATGGGAGGTAAAGTTATCGGTGTTTACCCGGTACTGGGCGAATAGGCCATTGTAGCCATCGGTGAAGCTCCAGGTGATGAAACAGCGTTGACTTTTTACTGGCATTGGGCTCGCAAGGAAATGTAAGAACAACAACAGTCAAGGCCTTCACAACGGAAGAATTCAAGAAAATAGTCAAGAAACTACCTTAATCAAAAGGATGAAGACTGGTAGGAACTTGCGAGCAGTATTGCCTACTGATCTTCTAAGGAAACACCATAGTTCGCTTATTTCTGAGGTGAGAGCAATTTCGTTAGGAACGGAACAAAGGGCCGTAGGGGGGGTGATGTCCACTACCCTCGGATCCCGCCCTCTACGATTTTTTCAAGGCGCGGTGTGAATTGACACAAACCAAGTTTCTCTATTCTATCTGGTCCAGTTCCAAGAACCCTATTGGTTGGTAGCGATCAAGATTTGCTATCCCAGTACGTAACAAAATGATGATTGACGAGGGATAGGCCAAAGTAACCTTCTGGCTGTTCTTTCTGGAGAAGCACAGAAAAGAGGCAGAAGATGGTCCTGGAGATTGTTGGAGAGCTGAGCTATTTTGGACAAGTTGAGCATGTCCTTTCGATCTCGCATTTTAAATCGTCACGATATATACGTCTAACACCTAGCAGAGAGACTTTTGACAGACCCTCATCGAAGCTCCTACGTCCCACAATATTTGATTTGAACAGTCCCAAGTAATCTGATCCCGCCTATCCCGCTATACCTCGCCATGCTTTTGCACTTTACCCTGCCTACCCCGCGCGCCGGGCGCTAACCGGTCCCAAGACCACGCCGGATAACGGCTGGGCATCAGCGGGGGCGCCGAAGCACCTCCGGAATGTCAACATTACTGGTTGTCGCAGCGCCACGAGCCTCGCCGACCACCTGCAGGCCATGGCTCGGCTGCAAGATCTATTCTGCTGATGACGATGCAGACTCCAGTTCAGAGGCTTTCTTCAGAGCCCATTCAATGGCTTCGTTGTCAAATCCTGGCCTTGAGCGCATAAAAGCGGCCGCCTTTCGGTAGTACTCAGCGGCCATCCTATTCTGCCCCTTGGCTTCATAGACCGTTGCCAGTCTGTCGAGCCCGTCAACATCGTCCGGATATTGCTCCAATAGCTTGTGACACTGAGCTTCCGCTTCGTCCAGTTTCCCGGCTTGGATGAGATCAATGACACTATTCGATAGGTTGTCCAACTCCTCCATTTGGGCATGGATCTGTTTGAAGACATCTGAAGGAGCCTGCGGCGGCCGTGTCGCTGAGACCTGTTCGCGCAACAAACAGCATTTTTTGTACTTCTTTCCACTTCCACAAGGGCAGGGCGCATTGCGGGATATCTTACTCATGGGTAACGCAACTCCTTTGTTGAAAAACCGTTGCCAAACATAGCATCTGGCGCGTCGGGCGCCGGCGGTTTTGCGCTTGCGGGCGGCGCCAGGTTGGAGTAAACGAACGGCTTTTTCGGAAACCTCTTCGATCATGACTATTCGCTCAAGTGGGAGACGCCATGTTTGCTCCATTTACCCGCTCAGATATTAGAAAATACAGCTTGAATGTGCTGCGAAACAAGATCCGCTGCGGTTTGCCCTCCTGCCCCGTCTGCAATACTCAACCGTATTTGTTCAGGCGGCATCAGGCACGCCCCCGCAAATTCCGCATTCTATGCGACGCATTGGTCCAGGTGGTAAAATGCCTTGTCATTCGGTGGAAATGCCCCGGCTGCCATAAGACCTTCACCGAACAGCCTCCTTTCGCGCTTCCCTTCAAGCGTTACACCAGCGACGCGATACTTCATCGCTCGGCAAGCTATCTGGAAGATGAGACGTCGACCTATCGGAAGACAGTCCTGGAAGAAGGCTCGGAGATCTTCCATGCCTCGACGGACGAAGGAAATACGCCGGTCGATAAAGTCCTCTCCCACACAACCCCTTACCGCTGGATCGACACTCTTGGCCGCTTCAAAGAAATCCCGCGCCGCGCTCTGGACCTCATCTTACAGAAGGATCCGGCGACAAAAGTCTACCGGGATCTCGCCGCGCTAACGATCTCCCCCAATAAGTTCGTGAAAACCGCTCGGGAAGAAACCCTCAAACGCTCTCGCCGGCTCGTCCACCTGGAGGCGGTATTCCGAGTTGTTTTTGGTGCTTCAATTTTCCCCTTCTTTGCAACAGGCTGCGCCTGGCAATGATTTATGCTCGCCTCCAACCATAAAACAAAGGAGGCGTTATGAAGCAAAAAGATGAAAAATGGGCCCTGTTCTGGTGCGATCTCCTTCGCCCCGTTCTCTTCGACGAGGTGGAGCCGGAATCGATCCAGGATTTTCTCAAAGAGATCTCTCAAAAGGAGATGGTCTTTCCCGGCGGACGTACCGGCAAGCCCTCCCTTTCCACCCTCAGGCGAAAGCTGAAGCGCTATCGAACCGGAGGATTCGATGCTCTCGCAAGAAAAGACCGCCATGACCGCGGCCATGCCAGGGCCGCACCCGCAGAAATCATTGCAACCGCCATCGAGCTTAAATGCGAGCAGCCCAAGCGCTCCCCTGCCACCATCAACCGATTCCTAAAGGACCTCTATGGCGTTACGCTCTCCCGCTCTACTTTGTATCGCCATCTTAAAGGTGCGGGCGCAACCCGCCTCAAGCTCGGCGTTGTCAAAAACAAGGTGAGAAAACGTTGGACCAGAGACCATACCCATGATCTCTGGGTTGGGGACTTCGAGGAAGGCCCCTATGTTGTTTTCGGCCGGGAGGTCCTGCCCACCTATCTTTCCGCTTTCATCGACTGCCACAGCAGGTATATCGTCGAGGCCCGCTACTACCTGCGCCAAAGCCTCGATATCCTCATCGACTCGCTGCTGCGCGCCCTGGCCAAGCATGGCGCCCCCGGCGAACTCTACCTCGATAACGCCAAGGTCTATCACGCAATCGGCCTCAAGGCTGCCTGCTACCGGCTCCACATCCGGCTTCGCCACCGGCCGGCCGGGGACCCTTCCCCGGGAGGACTCATTGAGCGCTTCTTTGAGACCGCCCAAGACCGGTTTGAATCCGAGGTGCGGGCACAAGATGCCATAAGCCTCGATGATCTCAACCGAGCTCTCAGCGCATGGATCTCGGTGGATTATCATAGCTCCATTCATTCCGAGACCGGCGAGACTCCCAAGGACCGCTATCATACCGGACTTTCCGTCATCCGCCACGTGGAAATGGACCAGGTGCTCGCTTCCTTCCTTAGAAAGGTCACTCGGGTCGTCCACAAGGATTTTTCCGACATTAGCCTCGATAAGCGGCTCTACCGGGTCGATCCAGCTTTAAGGGGAGACAAGGTCTGGGTCCACTACGATCCCTTCTCGTCTTCAGATAGCGTGAAGATCTTTTCCCTGAAAGGCGAATACCAGGGATCGGGCGTGCTCCATCACCGCGAGGCCGAGCAACCGCCCCTTCCCGCACAAGCTCGGGGAAAACCCAAGCATAACCTCATCGATCTCCTCGTTCGCGAGCACCGGGAGCAGCTCGCCGCAAACACTCGCGGCATCGATTACCGCAAGGTCGTCTCCGTGCGGCCGTGGCCGTTTCATGCCTTTGTCAAAGCCTTTGCCCGGCTGCTCGGAAAAGAAGTGGGCATCTCCGCCTTCACGGCACAGGAGCTCGAAACGCTCAAAAAACTCTACAATCAAAACGTTCAGCTCACAGAATCCGTGCTCACGCAGGCCTTTGCCCGAGTGCCTAACAAGTCGTTCCCCCACCTCGTCGGTGAGCTCAAACAAATCCTACAGCAAAAGGAGTAACCACCATGTTCCTCGATCATTTCAAAATGAACAGCCATCCCTTCCAGGAACGCCCTCCCGTGGAATGGATCCTCAACGACCACCGCATCTCCCAGTCCCTGGCCAGACTCGACTACTTTGCCCGGCAAGGGACCCTGGCCCTCCTCATCGGACCAACCGGTGCCGGAAAATCCACACTCTTAAGGCTCTTCATCCATAACCTCTCTAAAAACCGCTACCGCCCCGTTTATCTCCACTTCACCGGAATCCCGTCATCCAGCCTGCTTCGCCTAATCGTGACTCAGTTGGGAGAAGCCCCCCGGCGAGGCAAGGATCATCTCTTTTTACAAATTCTCGATCGCACCGCAAAAGAAGATCTCTCAACGGTGCTTATCATCGACGAAGCCCACCTTATAGATCCGCAAGCTTTGACCGATCTGCGCCTCCTGGTTAGCTCAGCCCTCGATACCGATATGTGAAGGAGCACGATAATTGATGGAAATCCAGAGGAAAATGTGCGAGTTAACTGAGGGACAGGGCAGGAGAGCCCTCAATTAGCCTGCACGCTTTGCGAAAAGCCTCCTGCCCCCCACACCACTTAGGGTAGTAGGAGGAATATGTTACCAGAACTGCTCCAAAAGACTAGTCTATTTCGCCTTCTTTTTGTCATCGATTCCGATCTTGCCGCCCGTAAGCGCGAGGAAAGATGTCCTCATTGCGGCGGCCCACTTCATAAGGCCAATTATCGACGCAAACCACGGGGTGGTCCGGTGGACATCCCGGAACAATACTGTATCCGACAGAGTCTGTGCTGCGGCAATGAAGGATGCAGGCGAAGATGTTCCGTTGAATCCTGTCTTTTCATAGGCAGGCGCGTCTACTGGAGGAGTGTGGTGCTTGTGGTGATGGCGCTGCGACAGAGAAGGCCCGACAGCCTGAGTGCTGGCGAGCTTGTCCGGATGTTCGGAATATCCAGAAAGACCCTCGTGCGGTGGTTCGATTACTTTGAGAAGGTGTATGCCGGCTCCATGGAGTGGCAAAGGGCTCGAGGCCGTCTGAGCTCGTGTGTTGCCGATGAGCGGCTTTTCGGCAGCTTGCTGGAGCATTGCTTGAACCATGCGGCGGACGCACTGAGCGGGCTTGTTGCGTGCTGCCGGTTGCTGGCCGTGGGGACATAGAAAAGCGGGATAGGTGAGGGGGAATTTCGGCCACGCGGAAGATGGGGAATTCCAGGATAAGGCGGCTAGGGGTATAGAGCGGCTTAAAGGCATGAGACTGATATCAACCCATAAGGAAGGAGCCGCCAAATGCCGGAAGAATCGAAAAGGACCCTCAAGAGCTGGGCACATTTACGTTTCTCCATCGTAGGGCCGTTGCTGGCAAGGCCACCGGAGCAAGGTGAGCTTGGAAAAGAGCTGGAAAAGCTCGCCGGGTGCCGTTATCCCCATCCAAGCCGCAAGGGAGAGACGGTCAAATTCGGGGTATCCACCATCGAGCGTTGGTATTACCGGGCGTTGGGAAATGATGACCCCATCAAGGCACTGGGCCGCAAGATACGCTCCGATGACGGCAGCGCAAAAGCCATCGGTCCAGATATCTCAAAGGTTTTACATAATCAGTATCTGAGCTACCCCGACTGGAGCTATAAGCTTCATGCCGACAACCTTGCCGCGTATCTCGAGGAGCACGGGCAGCTTGGTCCAGCCCCTTCCTACGCCTCCGTGCGTCGGCTGATGGTGGCAAGGGGCTGGCTCAGAAAACCACACCCGGCAACCGCCGGGCAAAAACGAGCAGCAGACCGCCTGGAGAATAGAGAGGTTAGAAGCTTTGAATCCAAGTATGTCCACGCCCTGTGGCATCTTGATTTCCACCAGGGCCGAAGGCGTGTCGTGGATTCCAGCGGACTCTGGCATACTCCCGTCTGTCTTTGCGTGCTCGACGACCGCTCGCGCTTGTGCTGCCATATCCAGTGGTACCTTACCGAAACTGCGGAAGATCTCATCCATGGACTCGTACAGGCTTTCTTCAAAAGAGGGCTGCCACGAGCGCTTCTTACCGATAACGGCGCGGCCATGCTGGCCGGTGAAACCGAAAACGGGCTCTCGCGCCTTGGCGTCATTCACGAAACGACCCTCGCGTACAGCCCATACCAAAATGGGAAGCAAGAGGCCTTTTGGTCCCAGCTGGAGGGACGTCTGCTCTCCATGCTCAAACTGGTCAATCCCTTGTCCCTGGAGTTTCTCAATTATGCCACCCAGGCTTGGATAGAACAGGAATACAACCGCTCCACTCACTCCGAGATTGGAACATGCCCCCTAAAAAGACTCCTTGATGAAACATCTGTTAGCCGCCCTTGTCCGGACAGCAGTCAGGTGAAGCTCGCTTTTTGTGTCGAGGAAGGCAGATCACAGCGTCGCAGCGATGGAACAATATCCATAGGAGGCATTCGCTTTGAAGTACCGGCCCGCCTTCGTCACTTCCCGAGGCTGAAAATCCGTTATCAATCCTGGGACCTGAGCGTGGCCTACCTGGTGGATCCCAAGGATGGCCGGCTTATC
>NZ_JAIBKA010000017.1 GCF_022603395.1 Desulfoferrobacter suflitae | reverse complement strand
CGCTTCTCTAGAATAAAAGGATAGGGCTTCGGTTCATGATCCCGATTTCTCCATTTTTGACTTGTGAACACAGTATACAACCATTCAGTTGGCCAGTTTGTCCTCAACTTATGTTGCGAGTTTGATTATGTTGCCACTTCCTCAAAGTCCTTGTAATTCCTCTCATTTCCTTGATCCAGTATGCAATGAGTTCTGCGTCCAAATCACTTAACATACCATCAGACAAGCATTCTATCATCTTAATTACCGGTTTTTTTGACATTTAAGGACATAACGGGCAGGATAAGTGCAATGAGGGTCAATTTCTGTATTTCGCTTACCCAAATTGACCCGAATTGACCAAAGAAATTTAGCAAACTTTGATTGAGGATGATTTCGGCTTTCGTTACAAGTACCGAGTACTTGACCTTCGGCAATAGTCTTTCAAAAGGAGGAAGAGATGGCTCGATCATTGGCTAATACTGCAATCCTGATCGCGATGGGAATTTTGGGAGTTTCAACCGTTTTCGCTCAGCAATCCGGCAACCAGCCACAGACGAGCCTTTGCGTAGAATGTCACAAGGAGGCCACTCCAAGTATTGTCACCGATTGGCAACTGAGCGTGCATAGCCAAAGCGATGTGGGGTGTGTTGCCTGCCACGGTGATAAGCACGTCTCGAAGGAAGACATTGCCGAAGCCGGCCTTGTTTTGCCAGAAACCTGTGCCGCCTGCCATCCCGAACAAGTCAAACAATTCAAAGGTGGAAAACATTCGCTGGCCTGGGCAGCGATGAACGCAATGCCCTCGCTGCATTTTCAGCCAATGGCCATGATAGAAGGGTTAAAAGGTTGCGGTGCGTGTCACAGGTTCGGCATAAAGAGCGAAGCTGAAGTGAAGGAGTTGGTCAAGCAAGAATCCGGATTTGGGGTTTCTTCTTGTGATACCTGCCATACACGTCATTTGTTTTCCATCAAGGAAGCCCAATCTCCGCAGGCATGCCAGACTTGCCACATGGGGTTCGATCATGCCCAATGGGAAATGTACTCATCTTCGAAGCATGGCGTTCGCTTTCTTCTGAAACAAAGTGGAGTGTTACCTGAAAATGTCGCCGCGCCTACCTGTCAGACCTGTCATATGCAAAACGGTGATCATGGTGTTATGACCGCTTGGGGATTTCTGGCGGTTCGACTGCCGATGCCGGAAGACAAACAATGGGCGGCGGACCGGGCTGCAGTTCTGACGGCGCTTGGGGTCTTGGACCCCAAAGGAGAGCCCACCGCACGGCTCGATGTAGTCAAAGGGGCCAAGGTCGCCCGACTTACCCAGGAAGATTGGGAAGAGCAGCGTAATAAAATGCTTCGAGTCTGCGAACAGTGTCATTCGGCAAATTTTGCCAAGGCCGAACTGGAAAAAGGGGACCTGATGATCAAAGAAGCGGATCGTCTAATGGCGCAAGGGATTCAAATCGTCGCCGATTTATACAAAGACGGCATCTTGCAAAAACCCAAAGAGTATCCATATGCCTACCCGGACCTATTGACGTTCCATGACGCTCCAACGGTTATCGAACAAAAGCTCTTTATTATGTTCCTGGAACACCGCATGAGGACTTTTCAGGGATCTTTTCATTCCAACCCGGATTATGCCTTTTGGTATGGTTGGAGCGAGATGCAAAGAGATTTGACGGAGATTAGAGCGTTGGCTGCACTGATGCGAGAAAATGCCAAAATCGAGAGTAAGAATTAGTAGCGGGAGAAGTAAACTGCACGGTAACATCTTTTCGTCGATTGGGAGCCAGGGTGCGATCTCTGCTTACTCCCTGGCTTCAACTTTTCCGGTACAATTTTTCTGTAGCCTCAAATCAGGATGCGCTCTTTCGAGCCCTGTCATTGAGTTCAAGACTCTGAGATTAAAAACAGCAACGCTATTTGCGAGGTGCAAGCCTTTACCCGGATCGCTTGTTCGCTTACATTAAAAGCATAGGTAATCTTGTTGCAGAAGGGACGGGCAAGAGACTGTTCACCATTTGGTTGGCTTAGTATCTTTAAAGTCTAGGATCGCGAGTCGGTGTGTTGAGTATAGGCTACTCTGCAGAGGACAGAACAGCCTAAGGAGTTCCCGATAACGGTGACATACTTCCTCAGGCCATGCAGTTTGGGGATGAACCGGTTTTGATCGTAAGCAGGCTAACCAAAACCTCAGTCTGGGCAGGTCGGAGACAGTAGCTCTCGGTAGCCTCGACTCCTGGCAAATCTAGTCATCAAAGCTTCGATGCTAAGTCTCACAATATTTGACTCTGAGAGTCCCAGTTTAGATGAAGATGTCCTCCCCCACAAGTTGGTGGGAGCTTGTGAGGGAAGACGTGAGTATTTTAGCAGTCTTGTAAGCCGTCGATCATTTCAACAGCCTCACGGAAGTTGCAGCATTTGACGGCCATGACCATGTCGATGGGATTGAAGTTTTTCTGGCACCGGAAGCACCGGGCCAGGTTGGTTTTGGGGTTGGTGGCGGTTTGAAACTCAGAGCACAGGGGGCATAGAAAGCGAAAATACCCGTCTGATACTTTGCAGGGGATGCGCAGAAAATCAGAGATGAGCCGGGAGATGGGGATCTGATTACGCAGTATCCGGAGTTTTTGCTTGGAATAGAGCTTTGTCATGATGTCTTCTCCTAGGGAAGGCGGAATTCGGCCATGGTGTCGGTGACCAGGGCTTCGTTGATCTTGTTGAGATTTTGGGCGGCGGCATTGAGGAGGCAGGCGGTAGCGATGTTATTAATCTGCCTTGGGATGCCGCTGGCATAGTCATGGATGAGGGATTTGGCTTCGGGCTCGAAGACCTTCTCGTTGCTCCCCGCGAAACGCATCCTGGAGTCGATATAGGAGGTGGTCTGGTCCGAGGTTAAGGCGCCGAGGTGACATCGGACGGTGATTCGGTTGACAAGATCGCTAAGAGAGGCACGGGCAAGGAGCTTGGCGAGGGGCTCCTGACCGCTGAGGACGATCTTTACGGGAGTATCGGTGAGCAGAATCTCGCTACATGATGGTGGTATTTGCACATTAAGTGATGGAGAATCGCGAGGATGGTGAAGGAGACACATATATTTGACCTTTGGTAGGGTACTGGTTCAAAAGGAAACAGGATAATTCGCGATAATTCGGTTTAGAGCTTGATCAGATAAGTCTTCGGGTTCTATCCCTTGTTCAAGGTGATGCGTATAAACGGTAGTGAATGGTTTGAGCAGCGTGGCTATACGGAGAGAGGCTTCACGTCCGGGAGGGTCGGCATCGAGCATGAGAAGGACCGTTGGGGCTCTAGAGAGCCAGGCAATCTGGTCTTCAAAGAGTTGAGTGCCGAGGAGAGCAACGGTGTTGGGGAAGCCTGCCTGGGAGATGCGCATGGCAGCCCATGGGCATTCGACGACAATTATTCCCCAACCGCGAAACTGGCGTGCGCGGTGAGCATTATAAAGTACGTGGGCTTTGGGGAAGTATTTGGGGAATCGCCATTTTCCGAAACGATTTATGTGGTCGGGAAGGAGTAGACGGCCACAATAGCCGAGGGGATTGCCGACCATGTCATGGAGGCGCACGGCCACGGTATTTTTCAAGAAAGGCGAGCTCTGTGTGGTGCCTGCCTCAAAGTGCAAAGCGGTATGAACGGAGATTCTTTTGATATCTTGGAGGAAAGGGGTCCTTGGATTAAGAGAGAGGGAGCGAGTGAAGGGCCTGAAGAAAGAAGATCTGCCGTGCGAGATGGGGGCAAGGCTTGCGGGTTTGGCGGGGGAATCCTCGGCCAGACGAGATAAATGGCGGGCTGCTTGGGCGTGGGAGCATCCGTGGATGCGTCGCACGAGATCAACGGTATCCCCGCCACCACAGGCCGTGAAACAACGCCAAAGGCCCTTTTGGAGGTGGACCCGGAATGCAGTGGGGTTGTCGCCGCCGTGGAGTGGGCAGGGTCCGGTGAGTCGGTCGTTTTTGCGTGAAAGTCTGGATAGCAGCCCATGTGCGGCAAGCACCCGTTCAATGGAGACGCGTTCTTTCAGAAGGTGAAAGCTATACTGATTCATTTCTTACCCCCTTTGAAGATCGTGTCTTAACGGGGCGGGAAGCCCTAGCGAAAGTCTCGATGTAGAGCTTGTCATCCAGAACGGGAAGCTCTTTTTGACCGGCCGCATCCAGGAGGTCGGCAGCGATCTGATTGAGCATACGGAGGTTTCCCAGGCAATGATCGGCAAGAGCTTCCATGAGGGGCTCGGTCATAAGGTGCGGAGCCGCTGCCTGATCGAGGGCGTGGTGGAGATAGTCGAGAAGGTACTCTTTGCAGAGAGGCTCGAGGGCCAGGCGCAAGCGCATGCGGGTGCCGAGGGAAACCAGCTCGTCTGAGCGGAAGCGTTCGGGAAGTCTCATGTCGCCACAAAGCACGGTGGTTAGGATGCACTGGGAGTCGAAGTGAGTGCTGGATAGAAGTCTTACTTCGTTAAGACAGGAAGATACCATCTCCTGAGCCTCGTCGATGAGGAGGACAGGCCTGAATAGGGTGGTCTTGATGTGGCTGTGCCACCTTTCTCTCAGGGCCTTGAAGCCCCCGTATCGATTGGCGGGCGAAAGATTCACGCCGAAGATGGCGCCAAGCTCGCGGTAAAAATCCGCAACGGAGCTTTGTGGCCGTTCCATGACACCCACCGTGACGTCCTGAAGGTGGCCGAGTCGGTGTGCGAGAAGTTGGTGTGCTTTCGGCAAGCCTGCGCAGGCGATTTTTTTTCATAGGGAGCGGCGCAGCGATTTTGGCGTGATTTGGTATGGGCATGAGGCTGGTCGTGCCCAGAAGCCGAGACTCAGAGGGAGGGTGGCGTGGTGTGGCCCCACGGTGCGGCAAAACGATACCCATGAGCCCGGGTAATGGGCAAGCTTGGGTTGTCGCTCGGCGTTGAATTTTCCGGCTGCCTACCGACAAGGGTGCAGGGAACTGATGTAGATAGCGAGTGTTCCGAGGAGCCGTGACTACGGAGGGCTTGAAAGTGCCGCCTCATAATTCCACGGCATCCATCGACTGGGATTCCGTGCAAGCTCGGATGCATTCCGCAAAAGAGTTGTGAGATAGTGGAAGGCGTTTACCCCCGTCAGATGACAGGTGTGGATGAGGCTCATGAAGAGGTCTCCCACCCAAGCTCCCCGCTGAGTCTTGTAGAAAAGGGAGTTGCGGCGGTGTCGAATGGCCATCTTAAGGGCTCTTTCACAGATATTATTGTCAAGGGGAGCACCGGGAACCCTGAGGAAGAGAGTGAATTGCTCCCAGCGCTTGAGCATGTATTGGATGGCGTTTCCCAGGCCTGAGTTGGGCTCGATCTTTTTGTCATCGAGTTGTGTCTCCATCCAGCTTTTTAGCTCATCCATCACGGGGCCGCTTTGCTTTTGATGGAATTGCAGTCTCTCTTCTGGCGACATATTGCGCTCTTTGGCCAGGGCATCATGGTGGTAGACTTTGGCCAGGTTCTCTATGACGAATCGGCACTCTTCGGGAAAGGCATCGAGCACCCCGACGAAGTTCCTGCGAGCGTGGCTCATGCAGTTGCACAGCATGGTCAGGAGGTCCGCCGACATGTTGCGAGACAGAGCGTCGCACATCTGGATGGGAAGAGAAAGCTCCTCGATCCTTTGCAGGAGGAGGTCCCTTAAGTTTTCGCCGGCGTGTTGCGTGCCGGTAACAAAGCAGGCAATGGTTCTGTCTTCCGATTCACAAACCAGTCCTGTTGTGAACGTGCCGGTTCTACCGTCGGTTTCCTCCCGTTCCTTTTTCTTGGCGTTAAGAGCGAGGACCTTCATGTGGGTGTCGTCCTGATAGATTCTTTCCGCCTGTGCTGCCTCGTGGGTCAGGTGATCGAAGACAGGTTTGAGGGTGGCGGCGTGTTCATTAACGATCTCCCACTGGGTGGATGCGGCAAGAGGAATACCGCAGCCGGCCTGCAGCTTTTCGAGCCGATGAAAGGGCAGTCCGAAGCCATAGCGTGCCAGTGCAACCATGGCGCCGACTGTCTCGTCATATTTTTTCTCGCTCGCCTCAGGGGGCTTTTCGGCAGTGAAAATCTCGCCACAGAGATTGCAGCGGAATTTTTCGAGCAGGTAGAGGATGGCCTGAATGGGAGCCGCGGCAAAGAAGTTCAAAAGGACTCCGGGGTCGACTCGATAGACCCGGCCTTTCTCACATTCGGGGCAACGGTCACCGTGCTCCAAAGAATCATGAGCCACAGCGACTTTGTTTGCGCCGGTATAGTCTTGTGCACTATTTCGACCGTGCCCCTTTTTGCGAGCTTGCCGCTCGACACCGGCATCTTTGTTTGCGCTCTCCTTCAGTACCCGTTTGGAGGTCTCCGTTTTGACCCCGAAGATCATGCGGAGAAGGCGCACGATGGATCTGGATTTACTCTGGAGAAGGTCTCGAAGGTTTGAAAGGGCACAAACCAGGGAAGCCAGAAGGGAAAAATCTTGCGGACTGAGGCACTGCTCAGCCCTCTTGAGAAAAGCGTCAAGCTTTTCCGGATCGAGTTCTATTGAGGGAAGCTTTGTTGACATAGCTTTTCTCGAAAACGCCTGGTGAGCGGATATCCCCATACAGCTTTTAGAGAGCGGTTGGGTTTCATGGTATGGTCATTTTTGCCCCGTCCCGTTGTCAGACCGAGATAGATCCAATTGGCAGCCTGGTAGCAGGTGCCTCGGAAACGCTCGGTGTCCACGAAAGTCTCGAGAAAATAAAGGGGGTGTCCGTAAACCTGCTGCCAGTCCGAAGAGATCCTTCGCACCACTTTCGACAGCAGATGGGACGCGAGATGGGGTACCGAAACCCATGGCAATATGAGAAAGCGGCTGTTGTAGGCCAAAAAGTAGAGATTGTCACGACGTTGCCTGGCTGTCCAGCCGATGACACGGTCTCGTGAGCCAATATGGCGAGGCGGCGATGACCAACTGAAACAGGCGATGGGCCGCTCGCAAGCCATCACCAGGTACTTGAGATGCTCGCCCACCGGCTGGCAGTAGCCCAGGTAATGGTAGTGCTCAACGAGACTGTTGAAGAGTCTCTCCAGCGGCCCCCTTCGTACCTGCTGAAACTCGAACTGCGGTAGTCGCGACAAGCGGCCACTTATAGGGGTTTGATCGATCTCGCACGGTTCTGGCCTTTTACGAACAGCCAGTGGGTTGTGCGGAGTGAATTTCTTGGGTGGGAGTTCGATATGGCCCGCCCTGTCAAGTTCGAGCATGAGTGAGCGGCATACCATGTCACGAAGCTCTCCGTTGCGTTGCACCCAGTTCCATGCTCGGCACAGCCTGCGGGAGAGCTTGCGGCGGCTGTCGCCTGGATGATCCGCTATCAGAGAGCGGATGAAGGCGACGTCCTCCTCGGTCACTGTCTTGGCTCTGTAGATTAGTATCGTTTCCACGTGAGGACATCTACCACGCGGAGACCTGGAACGCAAGATGAAAATGCGAATCTACTGCAATTTTCTGAAAAACTTCACCACCCCTTGGGGAGTAGGGAAGTTCCAGATGAGGTTCTGAAGCTCGTGGGCATCCATCTGACTCCTGTCAGGCCAAACCTGGAACCGCCCGCTCGATAGCCTCTTTTGACAAAGCCAGAACCCCTGACCGTCGTAGCAAAGGACTTTGATGGTAGTCCTGCGGCGGTTGAAAAAGACAAAGACGGTTCCGGAGAATGGATCAGCATCGAGCACTTGGCGGCAGATGCGCGAAAGTCCGTCAATGCCTTTGCGAAAATCAACAGGCCTTGTGCAGGCAAGTATTCGCATCTGAGGGCTGATCTGGATCATCGGCTATGGCTCACAAAGCAGCTTATGAGATGCACGAGCTCAGACTGAAGAGCGGCATCCGTCTCGATTTTCAGCTCAAAGCCAGAAGGAGAGCGCAGTTCCATAACGCATGGGGATACGGAAAATAAAGAGGGCACCTTCACCTCGACAAATTGTGAAGCCATGCTTTTGCCCACTCGTTCATGAATACGTTCCTTGAGCTGAGTGTAGTTGAGCCGAAGCGTCCTCGCAATTCGCAAGGTGGGATATGAGGCGGAGAGATCGACCGCCGCCCGCCAAAGCTCCTCGGGGATACGATCCCGCTTCTGTCGTGAGCGACGCCACTGTTCAAAGGCGTCACATACTGTCTGCAAATCTTGCGGTTCTTCCGGTAGGTGCCGCTCTTGCTTCATCGGCTGTTCTCCTTCCTTGCTAAGGGTTCAGCCGATCATAGCACCTCGGGCTGGGGAGTTCATGCAGGCTTGCCGAAAGCACACGGTACATACTACGATTTCCTCAAGCGCCTCATCAACGGACCTTATCGAAAACCGTGTGAGCACCGGATCAGAAGAACCGATTACGTTTGCGGACTGCACCGGAGAAATCTTCGCGTTGAAAAGGAGAGCAGAAAGGAAAATCTAGACCTCTACCGCTCGCAGTCGGAAAAACTGGTGGGTGAACTCCTCTGTAGCGCCGAAAAGCCAAGAGACGATGAGTTTCCCAAAATCCTTGAAGATCTGCTCATCCGCGTTGGCATCATGCCCTCCATTGACCAGGGCCTCTTGGCTGACCTCAACCATCTTATCGTCTCAGGCGATGGCTCGATCTTAAGGACGGCTGCATCAGCCGCGGGAAAACCCACCTGTTCCTGCCGCTCGCAAGGGATCTATCGCTGCCAGCACGATCGCTATTATACCTCGCCCACTGCCAAGTGGTGCTATGATGCCCACCGCGACTGCTTTCTTTTTGGCGACCGTTACTACCATCTCGTTGTTCACCAGAACGGACACGATCTGCCCTTGCTCACCATTATGCCAGGCGGCGATGAGAGCGACTACACCCTCTCCCTCAAAGCCTTTGACCGATTCCTCAAGGCTGCCCGGGAAAACGGCCTCAACATGCACATCGGCGTCTTTTGCGGTGACGGCCACCACGACTCCAACGCCCATTACCGCTATTTTGACCAAAAGAAGGTCAGCCCCGTCATCCCTCTTTCAGACAACAGCAAGAAAGTCTTTCCCCATCTCCTTGACGAACGCGGCATCAAACTCGACACTGACGGCACACCACTCTGTCCCCAAGGCGCCCGAATGCGCCATCACCAATACAATGCGAGCAGGAAGGTTCATATCTACTGCTGTCCCGCCAAGAGAAACACGCACAGAAACGGCAAATCCATTTATGTCACCCACTTGAATGCATGTCCTGCGGGAGCCGACTGTGCACCCGGGAGTTCCATTGCTCCTCTGGTCTACCTTCGATCCGACACCGACCCAAGACTCTACCCGCCCATTGCACGCGACACCAAGCGTTTCAGGGAAATCATGAAGCAGCGCTCCTCCACCGAGCGTTGCAACTACCTCAACGACGCCTACCGTCTCGACAGATCCTGCAGAAATGCCGATTATGGACTTATCCGCCTTACCCTTGCCAACATTGTCGAGCATGCCGTCGTTGGTTATCTGGAAGCTTTGAAAACATGCTCCAAGGAAAAGCTTTTGAACGAAACATTGCACAAATTTGCCATCATCTACCGGGAGGAGTATTTGGACACGGGATGAGACTGCAGGAACAACTGTAAAAAAAGCCTGCTTGAAATAACCGGTTAAAACCTCATGCAGTCCAAAAGCCCCTATGGACCGCACACGAAGCCTTTGCCCTTCGCCGGGGAAATTACCTTCTCCGGCCGTCCAATAGCCTTCACTTTACCCCCATTTTTCCCCAAAGAGCAGTCTATGGCCTCCACTTTGCCCGCCAAAACCAGCATGACTACCCCCCAGCCCGCAGTCCCTCTGCCTCTCGGAATTCAATCCCGAGAAAGCTCATGAGGACATGGGCATGATGCGCAATTTTTTGGTCAAGGCTTAGTACTACAACGATACTTCGTTCTGGGGCGGGCTGGAAAGGGCCCCACAAATGTTGCTCTTTCATTGATGTCCCGTTGTAGTATTAAGACTCGCTTTGCTAAACATCCTGAAACAACGAGAAGTGAAGATGATACGAGAAGCACAGCCAATAATTAATGAATAAGAAAGCTTACAGGAGGTAACGCCATGATTAAAAATATTCTGATACTGATTGCTCTGGCCCTGACTCTGGCCGCTTGCGGTCACCACGGAGGCCGTGGCTATTACAGGGATTATGGCCCCTATCGCGGCAATGCGTCCTACCAGAGCTGTGCTCATGGAGGCTACGGTGACTATGGTGGCTGTGGCTATTATGGATATTGATATAGAGATTCACAGGTTCAGACGATCCCAATAAGTTGATTGAAATCTTATTCTTCAATGTTGTGGCAGTGATTCTGGGGGTGTTGAGGAGTCGAGAGCGGTTGGAACAGAGGCGTCTGCAGGAAGCCGAATCGCTTGCGGCGATGGGAAAGGCGATGTCTGGCGTGGCCCATGACATGAAGACGCCATTGATTGCCATAGACACCATGAGGATGGACCGGGTGCTGATCAACCTCATCATGAATGCCGTTAAAGCCTCACCCGAAGGTGAAACGGTGACGGTGGGAACCTATCGTGACGGGAGCCCCCTGGTGGTCGACATTGCCGATTGCGGCTGCGGTATACCGCTCGACCACAGGGTGGAGATCTTCAATCCGTTTTTTACCACCAAAAAAGAAGGAACGGGTCTCAGGCTGCCGATTTCGAAAAAGATCGTCCAGGCCCATGAGGGGCATATTAAGATTGTGGACAATCCCGAAAAACGTGTTACCTTCAGGCTCATGATCCCGATCGCATGAAGATGGACCTGCTGGTTCCGGGTGTTTGAATTCGTCCAGAGAGTAACAAACACCAATGCGGTCATTTTGTTATGTGGGAGCGTCCTCCTTGGATGAAAGAGGTTATGGTCGATGCAAGATGCCTTTCGCAAAGTGCATGTTTGGCTCATTTGTGAAACGATTCTTAAGTTCAGGTGAGACAATGGAACAAAAACAAAACAATATATTGATTGCCGTGGATGGCTCCGAACACTCTTTTGAGGCCGTTCGTTGCGTCGGGCGGATGTTGCCGGCAGAACAAACAAAAGTGACACTTTTTCGTGTCGTAGTGCGAATTCCTGAAGCCTTTTGGGATATCGAATCCAATCCAGTGTTCAAAGACACCGTTCTTGATATGCACGCGCACGAGTTGGAAGAGACGAAGCATGCCCGGGATTTTATGGAACGAGCGAAACAATTTTTGAAAGAGTGCAAATATGCAGAAGATTTTATATCGCTCGTTCTCCATCGAAGACAACTTGGAGTGGCGCAAGATATCATTCAGGAGGCACAAAAAGGCTATAATGCGCTGGTCGTGGGTCGCCGGGGGGTGAGTACGTTCCAGGACATGATTTTTGGAAGCATTGCCAACAAGCTCATCAGCCGCCTTTCGCAAGTTCCCGTATGGGTCGCGGGAAAGCGCCCGGATCCTGGAAAAATCCTCGTCGCCACAGACTGTTCTGAAGGATCCGAAGCTGCTTTGGATTACGTTGTCAGCCTTTTCGACGGCGACCACCCGGAAATACTTCTTTTTCATGCCATCGTTCCACACGGCATCTTTACGCGCGCACAGGAATGGACCTTGATTGGGCAGGAACAAAAAGACTGGGGTTATGCAGCCAAGGAAGGATTGACAAAGGCCGAAGCAGAAGCGCAGTCCTTTCTTGATGAAAGCATCAAAAGAGTGCAACAGAAAGGAGGCAAGCCGGACCGGATTAAGACCAGGGTGGTTTCAGGAGTAACGAGTCGAGCCGGCGCCATTCTCGAAGAGGCCAAAAAAGGGAATTATGGAACCATCGTTGTCGGCAGGAGAAACATTTCCAGGGCTGAAGAGTTCTTTATCGGCAGGGTGAGCAATAAAATCCTGCAGGCCGCCAGAGAGACAGCCGTATGGGTCGTGCGCTGATAAGGCTGGACCTACAAGTCAATCTCCTTCAACTATTCTCAAGTCTTCCGTCTCTTATGAGAAAAATGCGCTGAGCTACGGCTGCTACCATCTGAGAGTGAGTCACAATCACAATGGTTTTCCCGTTTTGGTTAACCTTGTGGATGTGTGTCAGCAGTTCCTGCTCGGATTTGCTGTCTAGATTTCCGGTGGGCTCATCCATTAACAGGATGTCGGGATTGTTCGCCATAGCCCTCGCTATGGCCACCCTCTGCCGCTGTCCTCCGGAAAGCTGATTAGGTTTGACATGACATTTCTCCTCCAGGCCAACAAGGCGCAAAATCTCTATTGCTCGTTCACGCTGCTCCTTTTGTGGAACCCCTGCCAGCATCATGGAGACTTCGACATTTTCAAGTACCGTAAGCACCGGCAACAGGTTGAAGAACTGAAAGACAAAACCAATACGGCGGCAGCGCAGAACTGCCAGCTTACTCGAACCGACCGAAGTGAGATCCATATCCTCCAAGTAAACCCGACCTGAGGTAGGCCTATCGAGTCCACCAATGAGGTGCAGGAGCGTACTTTTCCCATGGCCCGAAGGTCCCATGATGCATGAAAGGCTCCCTCTCGCTATGGTCAGATCGATATCCTGCAGGGCCACCGTCCGGTAGCCGTCCTCATAGATTTTAGTGAGCTTTTCAGTGCGGATGATCAGATCATTCATAACTTATGGCCTCCACAGGGCTGAGTCTCGAAGCCTGAAAAGCAGGGTAGATCCCGGACAGCGAGGCAACCAACAGGGAAAATAACATCGCTTTTCCGACAACATCGGGATTGAAAACCTCTACGCTTTGCGCACTTCCAAGAAAAGCGGTGAATTCATTTTGGGTAATATAAGGCGCCGCGACGTAAGAAAAGATCACCCCCCCAACGATTCCGATGACCCCTCCGAGGAATCCGTAGAAGGCTGACTCGTAAAGGAACAAGGAAAAGATCGTTTCCCTGCCGGCACCCAACGCCTGCAGGATGCCAATCTCTCTTTTCCGCTCGTGAATGGCGGTCACCATGGTGTTGATGATGCCGAAGCACGCTGCCAAAATCGCAACTGCCGCAACCAATTGCAGAGTATTTCGGACTGAGCCCACGATCGCCAGGACCGACCTCACCAACTGCTTATCCGAAACTACGGCCACATTGGCCCGCTCCTGAATCTCCAGGCTGTATCCGTCAATCCGGGTGATGTCATCCACTTTGACCGCGATGAACGAGACCATATCTCCCACCTGATAAAGTCTCTGGGCGGTTGCGAGATCCATGTAGATGGCAAGGTCATCCCGGTTGCCTTTCTCCTTTAAGATGCCGCTCAAGCGGAAAGGGGCGCCTCGGATGGTCAGCGCATCACCCACATTCAGCTCAAATTGCCTGGCAATGCCAAAGCCCGTCACCACGCTTCCCCCATCCAAGAGATATTCCCCCTTATCGATCTCCCACTTTTTGAATTTCATCATTTGAGTGGAAAGGATTCCCACTACCGGGACGGGCTGGTTCCTTAGAGCTGTGCGCTGAACAAGATAGGGGATCGCAGTAATGCCTTTGATGCCGGCAACCTTTTCCACATCCTCATTGGGTATCGCTTCGGGCAGCGTTTCTCCGGTCAGAACAGAAATCTGCTCGTAGGCGCACCACCCTTTCGGAGTGACAACCAGCTCGGCCCCTAGTTGCTCTGATTGCCTGCGGACCTCCGACTCGAGCCCGGCTCCCAGAGAGAGCAGCGTGACCAGGGACGCTATACCTACGGCGATCCCAAAGATCGTAAAAAGAAATCTGCTCTTTTTGCGGGTTATGTTTTTGATGACCAGTTTTGACCGAGTCATTTTTTAACCTTTATCTCGGCGGCCTTGAGGACAAAACCACCCTTTCCCGAATCGTTCTTCTCAATCACGCCTTTCACTTCCACCACGTCTTTCACTGCGGGAATCTTTTCGTTTGACAGCACCGTCATCCACTTGAGCGCACAGGTCACAACCCCGCAGCCGCGATATTCACGGTAGTCGATGATCTGAAATTGATTCTTCTCCGAATCGACGCTCATCACTCCGCCGCGTACGGTGATCTCGCCGCTGTAAGCAAAAGGGTCCGATGCGATGGCATTGACATCGAGTCCCTCTGCACCGGGAATTGCCGAAGCAAGCGATGCACCCAGGTGGATGGATGCCAGCAAAAGGATCAGGGTAAAACAGGGAGTGGAAAGCCTTTTCACTTTCATTTCTATCTCCTTCATATAAAGTGTTCGTCGTTCATTTCGATTGTTCGGGTCCTTAAGATCGTCTCATCTTCGGATCTTAATGCTTCAATCTAATAACGGTTTCCTCTATCAGACAGGATTCGATGAGATTTCATTCCGCACTGTTTGCGCCCGTAGCCCGGTGCGCACAAACAACCTGTCAAAGGCGAATTTCCTGGCGGGCGGATTTGGACGTCTCGCCCTGCCAACCGCCTATTTTTGACTGACAACAGTGAATAGGACCAATGAGAGGCAAAGACAAATGCTGCCATCAGTCGCAGAAAAAGGAATCAGCTTTCATAATTCGGCCGCCACAACGGTGATGTTGTCTCTTCCGCCGGCGGCCAATGCCGCATCCATTAAGGCATCCAGTTTTTGTTTGAGGCCGGTGTTCGACCTGAGAATGGATATGATATGTTGTTCGGGCACCCCATCATGAAGCCCATCGGTGGAAAGCAACAGGAGGTCACCGGCGGCTATATCAAAGGTACCGGTATCCATCTCAAACTGCTCGCAGCCGATGCAGCTCAAAAGCATGCTTCGCAAGGGGTGAGCTCTGGCTTCTTCCCGGCTTATTTCGCCTTCTTTCACGAGATGACCGGGAAAGGTGTGGTCGTCGGTAACCTGCACCAGTTCGTTTTCCCGGAAAAGGTAGAGCCTGCTGTCCCCTACGTGGGTCCAGTGTACGGTCCCGTTCCCGACCAGAGCAACGGTCAGGGTTGTTCCCATTCCCTGCAAGGCCGGGTCTTTTGCGGTTATATCGAGTATCATTCGTCTTGCAGCCAGCAGTCGTTCAACGAGCTGATCTTCTATGTCCGGTGATTCCGGACGGATGAGATTTAAGCTTTCCACGGCAATCTGAGCCGCCCTCTCTCCTGCCGCATGCCCGCCCATACCGTCCGCCACGGCCAGCAGCACGTCCCCACCGGCAAATTTTTGGATGAGAGAACGGTCCTCGTTGGTCTTCCTGACCATGCCTCGGTGGGTGAGACTATAAGCGTTCAAGTTCAAGAGATTCACTTCCTCGTTCATATCCATATGCTTTAACGTTTTTCTACTGTTCCTTCGCACCGCTCCTCTTCATCCGGTTGACCACCTGGATGGCGCCGCTCTGCTTGTCGATCAGCAATTCGTTGAGCCAGCTTCCGTCCTTACTGTAGGCCTTGGCAGCATAATAACGGCCCTTGTTCTCCACCTCCAGCAGGTCGTAATCCTGCATTATTTTCGCTCGCAGCTTTTTCTCAATGACGAGTCTGGCGGTAGCCGAGCTCATGCCTTCTTCGTCGGTCCGCAAGGAGCCGACGTCTTCCGGCGACTCGCCAGCGTCCTCTGTTCGGGCTTTTTTCTTTTCATCATCCATAGTCATCCTCCATATCTTGTGTGGCCTTCAAAACATCGCGTGGCATTGGGATAATGAACTATTTAGTCTGTCTCGGAACGCTCATCGCAAATCGAAATCCCACCTCTTCAAAGGCTTCCCAGGGATACCGCTGCACGACCTCCGGCAGGTCGCCTCCAGCCCCCGCATGTTCCGAGAGGCCGCCCAAAACCACATATTCTGTTTGTTCCCCGTTTTGCTCGTTCGGATCGGTTACAACCCGCACGCCCCATTCTCCGATTTTCCCGGTCAGACCCCGAATACCGAAGGCATTCGGCTCGGCAAGGATGACCGGGGAAGGGATGGATGACCGGCGAGATTCAGTAACCGCGACCGCAGATGAGCTTTGATCCGGCATTGGACATGCCCATTGACCCATACTTTGATAAGATCCGGAAACATTGCCGACAGATTTTCCGACCGCCGCGTTTCCGCTCATTGCCCGAAGCCATTCCGCTTCGGTGGGCAGCCGGCCCCCAAAGTGGCGTGCGTAAGCCGAGGCTCCGTATCCTGTAACCCGCAGCACCGGACTGGCGGCATAGGGCGCATTTTTTACCGAAAACTTGCCGTCGCGAAACACGATGGGTTCGTATCCCTTGCTCACTTCGCCAAGAAGCAGCCAGATTTGACCGTCCCCCCGGACGATTCCGTTTTCCACCTTGAGCCTGGCAAGAACCTTGTTCAAAAACTCCACATACTGGTAGGTGGTCACCTGTGTCTCATCCAGGTAGAAAGCGCCCACCTTTGCTGATCTTCCGGCCTGCGGTCCATACCCTTCAGGGAAAGTCACTTCGCCTGCGGGGATCAGATGCATGATATCCTGATCTTTCCACCTCAATGTGGGCGCCGGAGAAGTCCCGCGTAACACGGGCGGCAATACCTCCGGCTGCTTCTCGACCGTCTGCCCCTGCTCCAGGACGGGAGCCGGGCTATCTAGGGAAGGCTGTGAGGTGTGCGGCCTCTCGTGAAAATACCAGACGCCAAGCCCGATGGCTGCGCCAACCAGCAACACCACCGCTGCCAGGAGAACCTGCGGCCTCCATTGTCTGGCTGTCTTAACCGCAGCGGTTTCGCCTGGAGGCGGCACAGGATCGGTCTCCCCAAGAGCTTCTCTCACTGCCTGCTTGAGGGCTGCAACAGAGGGAAGCCGCTCTTTTCTGTCTTCAGCGGTGGCTTCCTGAATGATCCGGTCCAACTTCCGAAAGAATGGTGTTTCCGGATCCGGCAGGCTCGCCTTTTTGAACGGTATCTGGTCATGCGTGATTCTGCCGGAAACCGCCTCGTAGAGGATTTTCCCCAGAGCGTACACATCGGTTCGCTCGTCTGTTCTTTTCAGGTCCAAAAAGTGTTCCATGGACATGTAAGGAGGAGTTCCCCTCACATCCACAGACTGGGTCAAAGGCTTCAGCCGGCAGGAACGAGCGAGGCCGAAGTCGGCAATCTTAGGAGTATTGCCGTCCAGCAAAACATTCTCGGGCTTAAGGTCGCGATGGATAATGCCGGCTTCGTGCAGCGCCCGGACCCCGTCGAGCAGGGGCTGAAAGTAGCGGGACAGCCACTCTTTCATGCGGTCCTCTTCAGGATCAAATCCCTCATCGGACATGGTGGACCGCAGCGTTCCCCCGGGGATGTATTCCATGGCGATGTATTCGACGAGGACTTCCTCCCCGGCCTGTTCGACCGATATGGTGTCATGGTCGAAGATCTGGAGAACGTTCGGGTGGCGAACCTGAGCCATCACCTCAACCTCCCGGCGGAACCGATCAACGCTGCCGGCAATCTCCCCGGTGTCGCCATCGAGCGACCGGACATATTCCTGAGAGATGACCTTGATGGCAATGTCCCGCTTCAGGTTCAGCTGATGCGCCCGGTAAACCTCGCCCATTCCGCCTCTGCCGATGAACTCGAGGATCACCCACTTGTCATTGACCACCGCACCAATTTTAAAGGTCTTGTCCGAGGCATTGCCCATGGTGTCCGAAGTCCCCTTCAGCTTTGTATCTTCCACTGATTCTAATGGCAGGTTCATGTTTTCATCCGGTATATGTGCCCTTAATCATTGGTTCGCTCGTTGTCGATGTGAAATATAAGCACAAAATGTGCGAAGCGTCATTTATGCTGCGGTATTACTGACCGACTACGTAAGTAAGCACTAGAAGTCTGCGCCTTCCTCACCACACTCCATTATCCTGGGCAAAAAAACTCACAGTTGCCCGTCCGGAAGCGTCTTGGTGGATAAAATGTATCCAACCCCATATATCACCGCAACACCTGCCGACATTAAAAAACAGTATTCAAAGCAATGCGAGACACCAGCCATATTGACGGGTATCCAATCTGAGCGATTTCTTCAGCAAACGCCCGTCATGCCCGCGCAGCGCGAGGAATGGGCATCTCCAGGAAGGAGACTTGCACCCCTCTGTTTGCGCCTGCTCCCAGGCGCATGGATTCCCGCTTGCACGGGAATGACGACCGGGGCGGCTACGTGCGTCGCCTGAGAAAATGCCGTACCCGGTCATTCGCTGCAGGAGAAGCGCTCATACCAGGAGATACGGAAAGAGTTCCTACTCTTTCCAACGCTTCCCCTCTTTTTCTTCACCTTTCTTTTCTTCCTGCTTATCGAGGGCGTCCAGGCGCCGGCGCAAGTCATCGATTTGTCCTTGCTGTTGCTGAAGCATTTGCTGCATCATCAGCATATTGTTCTGCATCATCATGCTTCCCATCTGCCCCATGCTTTGCTGCATTTCCTTCATGGCCCCACAGCACATCCGACCCTGCTTCATCATCATTTTCATGCAGGGACACATCATCTTCTCCTGGTCCTTCTTCCCTTCATCTTTTGCGCCCTGCTCCACTTTGTTCTCACTCGTCGCACTCTGCTCCGTCGCTGCCTGCAGCTGTTGTGCGGCTTGTTCTTCTCCGCTCTTGGTCTGTGCCGTCGCCATGCCCGTTCCCACCATCAAAAGCATCGTTAGAACCACAAGGATACCTTTTCTCACAGTCTTCTCCTTTCATTGAGCATCCTGAAAACTCGGGAGAATGCTCTTTTTTTCTTATCGCGCTCCATTATTGAAGATCGTTTTTCATGGATTGGTACTGCTCCTGGTTGATTTCTCCGCTGGCGTAACGCTTTTTCAGAATTTCCAGAGGCGACTCGAATGCAGCGGGAGGTTGCGCGCCGCTGCTCATCCTACCCGAGCCGGCCAGCCAGCGGATGAAAAGCACCAATGCGACCAGGACCAGGACCCAAAAAAGAATCATAAAAATACCTCCAATCCAGCCCCATGTGCCGCCCATCATTCCTGGTCCCATCCCCCAAAATGGACATGAGGGCGTTTGCGACAAGGCTTCACCGTAGGCAAAAACCAGGGATAAAACCGCCATTGGAGTCACTATCCACAGCCATTTATAGTACTTCATGATTTTCTTCTTCCCCCTTCATTTCTTCCAATCAACAAAACGGCTGAACAGGGCCTCATTGCTAAAATCGTTCGCATATCAATGAGCGAATAAGCCGGGGTTTGACGTCCGGCTTATTCGTCCTTTTAAGGTTCAAGTACAAGAGTCCGACACGCATCAGTAAGCGGACCGAAACCAGCCGGTGTTTTTGTCCACCTGAATCTTATCTGCCAAAGAACCATCTTTGGTGACAATATCCGCTTCGAACACGTCTCCCCTATCAGAAAAAGCACCCAACTTCAGGTTGGGATTGTTCGTGTTCTTCACGTAATTTTCAACCAGCGTCTTGGCCTGTTCCTGGGTTAATGGTTTGCCAGGGGTTTGACCGGGTGCGTATTGTTGTTGGGTTTGTCCTTGTCTGCTTGGCGTCCTTCCGTAGCCCATGCCTCCTCCCATCCAGGGACAATACCAGCCTCCCTGGCCGCCCTGGTATCCTTGCGCCATCCACGGGCAGGTCCAGCCGCCCTGCTGCTGCGCATATACAGCGGGGATGGCAAGCACCATTGCCAGCACAAAAATCGATACAACCAATGTTGTCTTTTTCATAATTTACTCCTTTATTCTGCAGGATTATTAAGGGCACACACGTTTTGCTGCAGCCTTCTATCCTCACTCTCTGAATTTTTATCATTTGCCGGTTCATACAAACTGCCACTGCTAATCATTCACAAATACTGGATGAAAATGTGGTTTTTTAGCTCTGTGCTCCTTGCTCCCTGTTCGTTGCTCAAGGAATCTGGTTTTGTGTTGCTGAGTTATCGTAGCCTGAACCATACGGCGAACCCGGTCCCCAGCCACGATATCCCCGGCCGTAGCCCATGCAGCCTCCATGGCCCATCATGCCATATCCTGTGCCGCGGGCTTGACCTTGCTGATAACCACCGCCCATCCAGGGGCAATACCATCCACCGGTATTTTGCTGGGCATATCCCTGGCCCATCGCCTGATTGTGCCATGGGCAGTACCAGCCACCCTGGGCATACCCCTGAGCGACGGTCTGAGCGTAACCAAGCCCAAGACCCACGGCCATAAGGATGGCAATTGCGGTTACGATGAAAAGTGTCTTTGTCATTTTTCTTTCTCCTTTCTAAAATTCTTCCGGTGTCACTTGTGCACCAATACGGAAGGTAGGTTCCTGGTCCTTCATCTCCATTTGTACACGGACTTGCCGTTAAGATGAAGCATAAGCCGTGCCAATCTCTCTCGTTGTTATTGTAAGATACTTAAATCACATTGTTATTGTCTCAACGACGGCTAATGGCATTCGTTCGTGCATTTTATGGATCGACTATACTGGATAATAATTATCCAGTTTTTCAATAAATGGTCTTCCTGGTGGATAAAATTTACGCACTTTTTGCCGCACAAGGCGGACAGGTATCGACTTTGCTTGCCAGTTTCACTCGTGGCATAAACTATGCTAAATAATGTTACATCAAATGGTTATTGAGTATTCAGGAGAGATTCACTATGGAGCTTCGTTTTTACAAGCAAAAACCTTGGGTATGGTTTTCGCCCTGGATGATCATTGGCTCGGTCTGCATTCTAGCAGCCATTCTGATTTTTCTGGCCTCCAAGAACATCCATAGAGAAAAGGTATTCATGGAGCGGGCGCTGCTTTCGGAGGCGAACATTCTTGTCGATTCATTGGAGGCCAGTAGTCGCACCGGAATGATGGGCATGGGATGGGGCCAAAGGCAGGTCCAGGTGCTGATGGAAGAGACCGCTCAGCAGCCGGATGTGCTTTATGTGGCGATCGTCAACTCGGCAGGGCAGGTGATCGCCGACAGCCGTGCCGATCGGGTGGGCAGCATTTTGCCGTTTGTCGCTCCACAACCGGGACAGATCCTCCAGCGCTATATCAGAGGAAGAGAAAAGTCTTTTGAAGTGATCCGCGCATACAGCCCTTGGTATAGACAGAAAAAAAGAGGCCAGGGGAACATGTCCTGCAGGCTGGCACCCGGTGCACCTGTAAATGATAACATGTTCGCCATCGTTGGGTTAGATCCCTCTCCTTTTGAAGCAGCACTTCGCCAGGACATGCAGCAGACCTATGTCCTTTTTCTCGTGATGTTTCTGGCTGGCGCTGCGGGAATCATATCTCTTGTCTGGATGCAAAACTATCGTTCGGCACGTGGATCTTTGCACGAAATGGAACGATTCACTTCAACATTGGCGGGTCAGCTGCCGGTGGGTCTTCTGGTTACGGACAAAGCAGGCGACATTCAAAGGGTCAATCAAGCGGCTCAGCAAATTCTTCACTCCTCAGCCATAACCGGCCGCATTGACCAGTTCCCCTGTTTTCTTCGTATGGCAAAGCGGCTGGAGAGTGAAGGCGCCATATTGGAAGAGGAAGTTGAATATTCGGCAAACGATTCTCGGTCCACACCGCTGCTGGTCAATGCCGCCATCATTCGTGATGAGGAAAGGCAGACTTCCGGGCATGTCTTTCTTTTCAGCGACTTGACCCGACTCAAGCAGTTGGAGGATCAGCTCCGACGCAGTGAGCGGCTTGCCGCATTGGGGCAGCTCGCAGCCGGCGTTGCCCACGAGATTCGAAATCCTTTGAGCTCCATCAAGGGATTTGCCATCATTCTTGCCACCAGGTGCAAAGAGGATGAGCGAAGCAGCGGCCTCGCTGCGGTTATGGAAAAGGAGGTCGACCGGCTCGACCGCGTTATCACGGATCTTTTGGAATTTTCCCGACCAACCGAGCTTAACAAAGAGACATTCAGCTGCCGCGAGTTGATCCGCCATAGCCTGCAACTGGTGGAGAAGCAGGCCGGGGACCAGGGAGTAAGCATCCAGTGGCAAATCGATCCCGAAGACCTGCAGGTGGAGCTGGATGCCGACAGGTTTGCACAGGTCCTCCTGAATCTATACTTGAATGCCCTGCAGGCCATGGAAACCGGGGGTGCACTCAAGATCAATTCGTTTATGCGCTCAAATGAAGTCATTTTCCAGATAAGCGACTCCGGAACAGGCATAGCGGCAGAGCACCTCCCGCATCTTTTCGATCCCTATTTCACCACCAAGCCGCGGGGAGTTGGATTGGGACTGGCCAATGTACACAAATTGGTGGAAGCCCATCGAGGAACCATTGAAGTGGAGAGCCTCGCGGGCCAAGGAACCACTTTCACAGTTCGTCTGCCCCTCTCGGAAGACCCAAGCTCCCGGACTCTCTCTCGATTTGAGCAGAAAGGAGTGAACCAACATGACGGAAAAGAAACCGCCGCTGGTGCTGGTCGTGGATGATGATTCTGCACACTGCTTGATGCTCGCCACTTTCCTGGAAGATTGGAGCTACCAGTCGATGCAGGTAGGCGATGGACAAAAAGCTGTTGAATACGTGCGCACCCATCCCGTTGACCTTATCCTTATGGATGTACGAATGCCGGTAATGGATGGAATAGAAGCCACTAGGCGAGTCAAACAATTCAAACCGAAACTTCCAGTGGTCATCATGACGGCCTATTCATCTGTTACTTCGGCAGCGGAGGCGTTAGAAGCGGGAGCTTCCGACTACTTGACCAAGCCGCTCGATTTCAAAGCCTTAAAGACGGTCATGGAGCGGGTTTTGAAATAAAGAGGAGACGGTTGAAGTGAAGCAGCCTAACGGCTGCTATGACAGATCTTTTGAGGCCGTTGGGGCGCTTCAGGTATGCGGCCAGTGCAATAAGATCGAAACACCGACCAGTGCCATAGTACTTTCTGAGATTCAAAACCAACTATGCACAATCCCGATCGTCTCTTTCCACCCGAGTCAGTCAAGAATCGCCCTTTTCAATTTACTCGCACCGCCATTCTACTTTTCTATCATTGGGCGCAGCAGGAAAGCCTTTCCGGATTCTTGAAACGTGATATGGCAACAATTTTCAACGCCTCGGCCATGGTAGGGAACACATGAAGAAGGTCGATGAAATCATCCAGTTTTGCATGGAAGCGTATCCCCATTGCCGCTTCATGGATGACTTCCCCGGCATTTCTACCGACCATGCTAACTCCGAGGACTTCGTTACTTTCCGCATCGGCGACCATCTTGATGATGCCCCGGCTGTCGCGCAGCGCCCTGGCGTGCGGCACCAGAGCCATGGGCAGGGTGTTGCACCAGCATCGATGTCCTGCAGCCTCCGCTTGCTCTTCGGTCATGCCAGCCATTGCGATCTGCGGGTCGGTAAAGATGACGCGCGGAATGACGCGGTGATCGACGGATTTGAGCTCTTTGCCTGCAAGCGCGTTGTGCGCGGCAATGCCCCCGTCCTGGCTGCCCACCGGAGTGGCCATCTGGCTGCCGGCCTCACGGCCGATCACGTCTCCCGCCGCAAAAATGTTGGCTATGTTGGTTTGTAGACGCTCATTCACTTTTACGGCTCCGTGTTCGTCGAGCAGAACTCCCGCGCGGTCGATGCCGATTCGATCCGTATTCGGTCTTCGCCCGGTCGCAATGAGCAGGCGCTCAGCTGAAAAACGCTCCTCGTCTCCTGCTATCGAAGCAACAACCGTGACCCCGGTTGCGGTTTTTTCCACCTGCATGGCGGTTGCATTCGTTACAATGCGGATAGATTCGTCAGTCAGTATGCGGGCGATGGCTTTTCCTACTTCGGGCTCGTAGCCGGAGACCAACAACTGGCTGCTGCGTTCCAGTATCGTAACTGCTGTGCCAAAACGCTGGAACATTTGCCCCAGCTCCAGTGCGATATATCCACCGCCAATGATCAGAAGCGAATCCGGGAATTCGGTCAGTTCCATCGATTCGCCGCTACCAAGAAGATCACTGGTCAAAAAAGGCGCCTGCTCGATACCCTCAATTGGGGGGATGAAAGAACGCGCTCCCGTGGCGATCAAAATCTTTCGGCCACTCAGCAGCTTATCTTTGACCTGCACGGTGTGGGCGTCAATGAATTCCGCGTGGCCCGTTTCCGTACGTATTTTATCCCCCACCAGACTCTGGTATTTCTTTTTGCGGTATTCCTGAACGAGCTGATCTTTCTGCCCAATGAGCTCTTTAAAATCGAAATCCATACCCAACGGATTCAGGCCGGGGTACCGAGAGTGGCGCATTTCGTGCATCACCGCAGCCGCCCCGATCAGGTTTTTTGATGGCAGACACCCTCGGTTGGCGCAAGTGCCCCCAATCGTGCGCTGCTCAACCATAATGGCCGTTTTCCCCAGTTCCTGGGCTCGCAGTGCCGCGGCAAATGCGGTCGAACCAGCGCCAAGTATCAAGAGATCACAATCGAACCGATTCATGATTCACCTCCAATAGGGTTACGGACCGGGCCGCACAGCCCGCTCTCCCAACATGAAATCCAAAAAAATTGCGGCCAAAAGCCCCAGGACTCCAATCCAGATCATTGCAGGAACATAGAGAACGAAAGTGAAGATCACCACTGCCGTCGCGCTAGCCAGGTGCACTGCCAGCGGGCTCCAACGGCGGTGCCTTCGCCGGGTGATCACAAGTCCCACGGCCCCGAGCAGCAGAAAGAAAAACAGAAGCGGGGCAAGAATCGCATCGTTTATGATGAAGCCCGCACCGACCGCCGAAACAATGGCAATCAAGGGTCCAAACCCGAGGCAGCACATCAGGGCGAAAAGCGAACCGGCCAGGCCGAATTTTTCCAGGTGCAGGTTTTTCATGATTCACCTCCATTGGCGCTATCACAGATCTTTGGAATCGAGCATCTCGAGTATGGGGCACTCACTTATCGGGTTTTTCCTCCGACATGCCGGCAGCAGTTGTTCGAGGGCGGTTCGGATTTTTTGCAGAGCTCGGATCTTCCGGTCGATCTCGTCAATTTTTGCTAAGGCGCGCGCCTGCACATCGCCGCAGGTGGCTCCGGGCTCAACCCGCAAAGAAAGCAGCTCCGAGATTTCCTTCAGGGTGAATCCAAGCTCCTGAGCGCTTGATAAAGCGCACGCGGGCAATGGTGTCCTCGCTATAGATCCGGTAGCCGCCTTCTTTCTTGGCCGGTTGCGTAATGAGTCCCCGGCGTTCGTAACAGCGCACGGTCTCAGCGTGAACATTGGCTCTTTCGGCTACTATGCCTATAGTCAGCTGTTTCATATCAGCTACCTTTCATGTTGAATTGTAAGCACTGTACCAAGATACGGAGTCAAGGGGGGTGCCACAAATCAAAGTCCGGCATTCTTGGCTGATGCTTTGGAGGTGATCGAGGGGGAAGAACTGCGGGTAACCTGGCCTGTGGGTTATGTGTGTTGGGGTCCGCAGGGATTCTCTCTGCGGCGGTGTAACAAAGAGCTCCTTGCAATGACGACAAGTTGTTCGAATTTGAAACCGGAAAAGCGATTTATTGTAAGACCGGAATTCCAGCTATTGGCATCCTGAAACTTACCAAAACGCCGCTCCGAGCCCCGGTCGGACCGTGGCCACACAACCGGGAGCTCGGAGTTCTGAAAATTGGTGGTTAGAAATCGAATGGCCCCGAGGGACTAAAGCGGCCTGCCGATGCCGGCAGCTTGAAGATCTTCCTTGGTGATGGGCCGGTGCTTGCAGCACTCGAGCAGCGCCCCATTAACCGCCACTGAAGGGACCGAGCTGACTCCGTAGGCTTTGGCCTGTTCTACTCCCTCATTCTCGTTGAGATTGTAAAAGGTGATATCGCAATGAGGGCATGCCAGCTCATTCACCATGTTCACCACTCCCTGGCATACCGGACAACCTGCGATAAAGACCTCGACTTTTCGTTTTTCTGCCATGGTTAGCCTCCTTTGCGCTTATCTTGTTGAAGTATTTGGGTACCTTCGATGAGAGGACAGACACAACGGGTTTCGTCTGGCTGGGAGAGCTTCGGCGTGTCCCAATCCTTCTGGATCTCGATCAGAATTTGACGAAGTTCCTCGAACTCCTTGATTTTCTGAGTGAGCTCAAGAACTTTCTTCTCCGCCTGTTGCTTGACGTATCCACAGGGTTTCCTGCCGGTGGCTCTGATTTCCCAGATGGCTTTGATCTCACGGAGAGTGAATCCCAGCTTCTGCGCCTTCTTGAGGAATCGCAGGAACCTTTCCGTTTCTTCGCTGTAGAGCCTGTAGCCGGATGGGCTTCGAGCCGTTTTCCCTAACAGCCCGATCCGCTCGTAGTAGCGAATCGTCTGGGTGCTGACGCCCACTCTCTTTGCAAGTTCGCCGATTTGCATCATTGCCTGTCCTTTCACTCATAAGGTAAACCTTCTACCCAAGTATAAGGTCAAGGCCTGCATGTGAAAAAAGATCCGTCGAGCGCATCCTTACTCCGATCCGCCGCACAGTCGGGATCACAGCGGCCACCCGTAATTGTATTGAATTAAAGCCGCCAGGTGAATTAAACAATTCGGCCGGCAAGTTGCCGAGGTTATAATGATGGCGAATTCCTGGATTGCCCTAGCAGCGGTTCGGCCCTCCTGGGTGGCATGGTCCATTGGTTTCACATGGGAGTGGGCGCTAGGCAATAACCGTTCTTCAAAGATGAGCTTTAATAGTTGTTAAAGTGTTACAAATCCGATGGCTTGCCCATAGTATCACAGAATCTCAAATTAAATTCGATTGGAGTGATAGATGGCTATTGTCGAAGCGGCCAAATCGTTTTGCTATTTCATTCTGGCAGGGCTATGTGAAATCGGTGGCGGCTATCTGGTCTGGCTGTGGCTGCGGGAAGCAAAGCCAATAGGCTACGGACTTGCCGGGGCTATGGTGCTGGTACTCTATGGGGTTATCCCCACTTTGCAGCCGGCCCATTTTGGAAGGGTTTATGCCGCCTATGGCGGCATTTTCATCGTGCTCTCCATCCTGTGGGGCTGGAAAGTCGACCGAATAGCCCCCGACAGGTTTGACATCATAGGAGGATTGGTCGCTTTGGCAGGTGTTGCCATCATCATGTATTGGCCCCGCAGCTGTTAGTTAGTCAGGTTCGAGCCTGCGCGGCTTCTGGAATCTCGAGCGAGTTTATCTGTTTGCCTGCCGAGCTCAAAGTCAATAAGATCTTTGAATCGAGCCACCTCAAGCGGCCCGATGACGGGAACGCCGTTGACGACAAACGTTGGCGTTGAATTGACCCCGGCTTTCTTAGCCGCTTCCAGGTTTCGTTCAATAGTCCGTTCATACCTTCCTGTATCCAGACATGCGCCAAATTGCTCCGTATCCAGTCCCAAATCCCTGGCATATAGCTTCAACTGCAGTGAGTTGAGGTCTGTTTCACCGGCAAACAAAATATCTTGATATTCCCAAAATTTGCCTTGTTCTCCCCGCGCATCGGGCGGCTTCGGCGGCCTTTTTCGACCACTTGTGTCGGCTCAGGGGAAAATCCTTAAAAACCCACCTGGTCCGGTCCTTGTACATCTCCTTGATTACTCGGGTCGTCTCGTGCATTTTGCGGCATGCCGGACAAAGATAATCTGAAAACTCGATGACGGTAACCGGCGCATCTTGAGGTCCCAGTGCGGGAGCATCATCCACATCTAATCCGGCCATAGGAGGTGGCGGCTCCTGCAGGTATGAGACGACTTCTTCCTCAGGGGCCAGGGATCGAGCGTAATCTGCCACGGTTTCATAAGTTTTTTGCCGCATTAGATAGTTTCTTATACGCGCCCTGAGTTCCGCCTTAGGTGCACCCGAGGTCCGCCATTGTGCTTCATTGCGGGCATAAAAATCATCGATTTCTTTCTCGCTAATCTGCACTGTGCGAGCTTTGGCCAACTGTTTGATCAGTTCTTCCAACGGCACCTTCTGTCGGTCTGCTTCCTGTTGCAGCAGAATGCCGGTGATCATCCGATCAAGCTGCTCTTTCTTTTGCTCATAGATTTCTCGTTCCAAAGGATAGGTCCTTGCGGCTGTCGCAGACTCCAATTCAGCACTGCTGATCTTTTGATCTCTAACCCTGGCAATGATCGCCGTTTTATTCCCCTGATAACCACTCAATAGCGATTCATTTTGTTGCACGAGCAGCGTGTAGGAGATCAAACAAACGGCGAGGCTGACGCTCAAGCTCTGCCACAAGGTGCTTCTTTCAAAAGAGGCTGCAACAAGAAAAAGTACGACGGCAAAGTTCACCAAGCAGAAGGGGCAAATAACGTCTATCGCGAACATAATTCGCAGCAGGTTGAACTCAAGACCGAATGCCGCGGCAGCCCACAGAAATGTGAAAGACGGAGCTCGTAAAATAATCAGGAGCATGCTTAGGTAGAAGATCCCGCCCCAAAGCCATAGCGGCAGACGCAGGATGGCGAAGCCGGCGGTTTCCCTGCACCCGCTCCCGCCTTGTGTGCACAGGCTCGCAAGCCAGTCGATATGCGCTGAAAGGCCGGATAGTGCTGCAATGGCCAAACCCGAGGCTGACAAAATCAATAAAGCTATTTTGCTGTGTTGTTTGATTACTTTAATCATAATGGAAAATAGTCCCTTCTAATTTGCACCAAACCATAGCCTGAGCTTCACCCATTAACTTCCTGAATAGGCAGTGATGCCGCAAATACGCAGACTATCTCCGGAACGTAATGTTTCAGCTCGCGAGATCCCATTGTGTGAGCGAAGCTGCTCTAAGGGAACGCCAAAACGTTGGGCAATTGTCCAAAGCGAATCGCTCGGTCTCACCTGATAAAAGCCGGACCGGCAAACTCGCGCCGAATGCGCGCTGATTTCATTTCTTGTCGAAGAGGTTCCATTTTGCCGATCTTTTTTTGCCATAATCGCCGTTCTCGCTGTGACGGTCAGCAGTTGACCTATCTTTAGCGGTTGTGAAGGCTTCATGCGATTTTCGGCGGCAAGTGCCGCAACGGAGATTCCGTATCTTTTCGCAATGGCGTACAGGGTGTCACCCGGGTTGACCTTGTGGGCCATCATGGCCGGCTTTTTCGATGTGTCTCCGGATCCCGCCAGTGCGGCGACAATTTCTCCTTTTCCAGTAGGCACGCATAGCCCGTATTGAGACTGATCGGCCGGCGTTTTCACAGTGCACAGCTCGGGGTTGCATTTTTTCAGCACCGCCAAGGGTATTCCCGCACGTTTGCTCAGCCAGGCGAGGCTCAAGCCACTTGGTACTGATACTGTTTCACAAAGGGGATTCCACTGGCCACGGTCATAGTCGAGCCCATACCGGTCGGGCCGTCTCAAAATGCGAACAGCGGCCAATATTTTGGGCACGAACTGGCGGGTCTCCTTGGGTAAATATCCCTTCTCGATCAACTCCCAGTAGGTTTTCAGTCCACTCCGCTTGATGGCGTCTTGCACCGCGTTTTCCCCACAGTTGTAGGCGGCGAGGGCCAGCGGCCAGGAATTAAACATGTCGTATAAGAAAGAAAGGTATTCGGCTGCCGCTCGGGCCGACTTCAGAGGATGACGACGCTCGTCAACCCATCTGGTGTGCTCCAGCCCGAAACGCTTGCCGGTTGCGGCAATGAACTGGTGCATGCCGACCGCATTGGCAGGCGAACGTGCTGTTGGAGAAAAACCGCTTTCCACCAGCGCCAAAAAAACAAGGTCCCCTGGCAGTCCCTTCTCGACGAAAATCCTCTGCATGGGAACGACGTAATGGCGAGCTCGTTCGAGAGTCGCTTCAAAACTGCGACGCTGCTTTCCCGTATAGCGCTCAACCCATGCATTCACAGCGCGATGCTCTGGTATGATCAGCTCAGCTTTGCCGGAAGATTTCAGCAAATCCAATTCAGCTCGCTCGGGCGGCTCGAAATGCGACACAGAAAGAACCTTATCGAGACTCGACAGGTTTGTTTCAGGTGGAATCTGATAGGCCGAAGGGGTGGCGCAACCGGTGGCGAGAACACAGGTTGCACAGCCCAAAATGGCAATTCTTGTCCCCCTCAGAATTCTTACTCTTAGTGTTATTACAACAGAAATAGACCACCTCACCCTCTTCAGCCATAAGTTGCCGTCAACCAACGGTTTCCCCCTCCTTCTTTGGTTCGGTTAATACTGCTTCTTAGCAGTGCTCAGCATTTCAGGACGCCGCCGAAGCGACATCCCTTTGAGCCAGCAGCCGCAAGCCATTGAAGATAACCAACAGGGAAGCGCCCATATCCGCTCCTACAGCCATCCACAAAGTAGCCAGCCCGGGAATGGCCAGGCCGATAAAAACCGCTTTGACCAAAAGGGAAAAGGCGATGTTTTGCTTGATGATTCGCAGCGTCCTTCGGCTGAGCCGGATCAGGAAAGGCAATCGCGAAAGGTCGTCGGTCATCAGGGCAATGTCTGCGGTCTCCAGGGCCGTGTCGGTGCCGATGGCGCCCATGGCAATGCCGATGTCGGCGGCGGCCATGGGTGGAGCGTCGTTAACCCCGTCGCCCACCATGGCCACCTTGCCGTGTGTCTGCACCAATTGGCTCACAATTGCCGCCTTGTCTGCGGGCAATAGTTCTGCGTAGAAGTCATCAATTGAGAGATTTTCTGCAATCGCCTGGGCCGTTCCCTCGTTATCACCGGTCAGCATTACGATCTTTTCGACTCCAGACGACCGGAGCTCCTGCAAAGCCGACTCGCTCTCCGGGCGGACTTCGTCGGCAATGGCCAGAATTCCAAGGGCTCCCGTTTCATCAGCCACAATGACAGCCGTTTTCCTTTCATTTTCCAACTGAAGCATTCCGCTGCAAGCCTGGCCATTGCAAAGGCCTGCCTCTTCCAGGAAGCGGTGACTTCCGATGGTGTGCAGCTTTCCATTGATTCGGGCTTGTGCTCCTTTGCCGGCGATGGCCTGAAATTCAACCGTGGGTGGAATCGCGATTCCCGTCGATTGAGCCGCTTCGACAATGGCAGCGGCAAGGTGATGTTCGGAGCGGGATTCGACGGCCGCCGCGATGCGCAGGACTTCTTGTTCACTGTGACCGTTCAAGGGGATGACCCGGGTCACCTTCGGTATTCCGCGGGTAAGAGTGCCCGTCTTATCAAAGGCCATCACTTTGAGGGAACCAGCCGCTTCCAGATAGGCTCCGCCCTTTATCAGCACACCGCGGCGCGCCGCAGTGGTAAGGCCGGAAACGATGGAAACCGGAGTCGAGATCACCAGGGCACAGGGACAGGAGATGACCAATAGAACCAGAGCCCGATAGAACCAAGAGGTAAAAGGCAGGCCGAAAGCAATTGGAGGCACTAACGCCACCAGTAAGGCAGCGGCTATCACGGCAGGCGTATACACTGCGGCAAACTTATCGACAAAACTTTGCGACGGGGCTCTTTGCGCCTGGGCCTCTTCCACCATATGGATGATGCGGGCGAGGGTGGTATCCCTGTAGTCGTGGGTTACCTCCAGTTCAAGCGAGCCCTGTTGGTTGACGGTCCCCGCAAACACGACATCGCCCGGATTCTTTTCCACCGGCATGGATTCGCCGGTAATGGGGGCCTGGTTGACATGGGACGATCCTTGCAAGACCCTACCGTCCAAACCGATTCTTTCACCTGGCCGAACGATGATGGTTTCACCCAATTGAACCTCTTCAATAGCCGCTTTCTCTTCGCCGCCGTTTCTTCTGACCACCACCTGCGTCGGGGAAATCTCCATCAGAGAGCGTATGGCGTTCCTTGCCCGGTTCATGGTGTAGTTCTGCAGGATGTTCGCCAGAGAAAAGAGAATAACGATGGCGGAGGCTTCCAGCCATTCCTCGATAGCGGCCGCTCCGATAACGGCGATGGTCATCAAAAAGTTCATATCGAGGTTGAGTGTCCTCAGTGCCAGGAGCCCTTTTTTGGCAATGAAATACCCGCCGGCCAGGATGGCCAGGATATACAAAGGATCTGTCACCGAGTGCCCGAGGCCGGCCCTGGAGCCTATAAAAGCAGTCAAAATAAGAATTGCGGAAACTGCAGTTAGAATTTCGTGTTTGCGTGTCTCCCAAAAGGACTCGATCGGCTCATCCCGCCCTTTGAATTTTGCCTTCACCCCGGTTGCCGAAACCGCATGCATGATTTGATCCGGGTTTAGCCGTCCCAATTCGTATTCAACTGTGATTTCCCCGGCCACCGTATTGAATTGCAGATCAGCCACGCCAGGGAGCTTCCGTAGTTGCTTTTCAACGATGGACGCTTCGTCGGCGCAACACATATCTTCAGCTAGAAGGACGAGGCGGTGCCGTTCAGCCATTTGTTCCAGGCGATAACCGGCCCTTTTCAGTTCCTTCTCAATTCGCTCCAACCCAAGGAGCTTTGGATCATATTCGACGGTCAGTTTGGCAACGGCAAAATTGAGAGAAGCGGACTTCACGCCTTCCAGTTTCTCAATATCTTTTGCAAGGGTGGCGGCGCAGTCGGCACAATCCAACCCTGCAACCCTCCCTTCCCAAGTCGTTGTTCGTAGTTCGCTTTCCATTGTGGTCCTCCTTATCTCATGGACCGGGAAAACTACCGGCGGCAAATTTGATGATGCTGAACCGGCAAACCTGGCATACTCTGGAGAAACCTTACTCCCGGTGCCGATTCATGATATAAGAATAATTATCAGAAGAAATGAATCAATTCAGGGAGAGCATCTCGGGGGTTTGAAGAGGGCGAGAAAATAATTATCGAGATGAGGATCAGTCTTCTTCTGTAGCAACCAACCGATCAAAAAAGAACCGAAAAAACCGTAAGGCTCAATATCGGTGTGGATGAATGCGTGGCAGGGGCTGAAACAATGCAGACCTTCCGGGTAACTAAACCCATGATCTCCCGCTGGTGCAGAGACCACGTGCAGCAACCCGATGCCAAGTATTAATAATATAACAATAAGCGGCAATTTCTTTTTCATGAGGAACTCTCAATTCCCTATCAAAATGGTAGTCTTTTAATAATTAATCTTCGCTTCCAGGTCAAGGCTTTTGTTGAAAAGGGAGTGAACATTATGTGGACGCGCCCCCTCTGCATTGAAGGCAAATAAGCGGCTTATACGACAACACGGCTAACGGCCACTAATTTGGATTCTCCGGAGCGTCGCGTACGCAGCGAAACCCCACTTCCTCAAATGCCTCCCAGGGATTTCGCTGAACCACCGATGGCCCGCCACCGGTAGCTCCGGCGCTTCGGGCGGGTCCGCCCATGACCACATAGGCAGTTTGAGGTAGCTTCTTTGGATCGGCACTTTGATTGAATTTAGTGCCCCATTCTCCGATGTTTTTGTTCAGCTGGCGGACGCCGAAGGCATTCGGCTCAAACATGATCACCGGGGTCATCAGCGGCATGTCGGACTCTGTTCCTGGCGCTGAGGGTGACGTCGGTTGCATATGCCCCTGCATTTCACCCATCATACCCTGAGAGGATTCAGAGGGAGTCGGGGAAGAACTGTCCGACTGCAATTTACCTTTCGTCACGGCAAACAGCCATTCTCTGGCCGTCGGAAGTCTGAGTCCGTAAAACTCGACATAAGCCAAAGCTCCGTAGCCGGTAACTCGCAGTATGGGGCAGGCGGAATGGGCGGCGTTCTTGACTTGAAATCGGCCGTCGCGAAAGATAATGGGCTCATATCCTCTGGTCACTTCTCCGAGCATGAGCCAAATTTGATCATTGCTCCGGACCACATCGCTTTCCACTCGAACCCTTGATACAACTTTATTCAGGAAATCCACATACTGCTGATTGGTGATAGGCGTCTCGTTCATATAAAAAGACTTTACTTTGACGCTGTTGCCGCCGTCGGGGCCGAAATCCTGCGGCAGAGTGATCTCTCCGCCGGGCACCAGACGCATAATGTCGTAGTCTTTCCCCTGCAGTCTTGCGGGCGGAGGACCTGTGGACTGCAAGGGTGGAGGTTCACCGGGTTCTTGTCCATTTTCGAGCTTCTGCACAGAACCGGGTGCCGACGTCTTTTGCGGGGAATCGATATGCGGTCTTTCGTGCAGATAGAGTGCTACCAAACCGATCAACACCAGGAGGACAGCGATAATGGTCGTCGCTTTCCATCGCAGTTTCTTGCCCTCAAAGGTTTGCCGGGCTATCGAAGGTTTCTGTCGTGACCTCACCAGAGCTGCGGCCATTGCTTCCCGGAACTCTTCAATTGAGGAAAATCGTTCGGTCTTTTCTTCTGCCGTGGCTTGTTGGAGGATCAGGTCCAGCTCCCTGAAAAATGGGGAATCGGCTTCCGGCAGTCGCGCGCTTTTGAAGGGTATCGTGTCCGGTCCCATTTTCCCCGCTATGGCTTCATAAATAATTTTTCCTAGAGCATAAATATCCGCTCGTTCATCCGTTCTTTTGAGATCCATGAAATGCTCGGGCGACATGTACGGAGGCGTGCCCTTGACATCGAAAGACTGAGTCATCGACCTGAGCTGGCAGGATCGGGCCAGGCCGAAATCGGCGATTTTGGGCCTACCTCTGTCAAGCAGTATGTTTTCCGGCTTCAAATCGCGGTGCACAATGCCCGCCTCGTGCAGTGCATGGACGCCTTCGAGCACGGGCATAAAATAGTCCTTTAACCATTCTCTGGTGCGATCTTCTTCCGGGTAAAACCCTTCATCGGACATAGTGGAACGTAACGTCGAGCCGGGAATGTACTCCATCACCATGTATTCGACAGAGGTTTCGCCGTCGGCTTTGGGCACTTGGACAAAGCCGTGGTCGAAAATCTGGATGACGTTAGGATGGCGGATCTGGGCCATCACCTCGACTTCCCGGCGGAATCTTTCCAAACAAGCAGAGGCTTCGATGGTGTTGCCTTCCAGAGATCGCACCCATTCTTTTGAGATGACTTTAATAGCGACATCACGTTTCAGGTTGAGCTGGTGAGCCCGATAAACTTCACCCATGCCGCCTCTGCCGATGAATTCGAGGATGACCCATTTGTCGTTGATCACCGTTCCAATCGTAAATGTTTTGCTTTCGCTTTTACTCGTCAACGAAGGACATCCTTTTGTTTCATTATTAGGTAGCTAATACCAGCACTTAACGCTGTTTACTACACATCCCTGTGGCTGGCTCACCCAGGATGGCGCCATGGAAAATATCAAATTTCTAGTGGAGTGTCTGCGGGATCTAGTTTAGGCACTCTTGCTGCTGTTGCGTAGCACACGATCAACGGTCCTTCTCACCTTTCACTTCCCTCTGGCTCGCCACCTGGATACCACCGGTCTGTTTATCAATCAACAATTCATACAACCACTCTCCATCCTTGCTGAATGCCTTGGCGGCGCAGTAGCGTCCCTTGTTTTCCACTGCTACCAGATCGTAGTCCTGCAAGATCTTCTTCCTCAGACCTTTGTCGATGACAAGCCGCGCCGTGGCGGTGCTCATGCCCTCGGCACTGGGCACAAACGACTCATCATCTTCTAAATTGGCTGCAGTGTCTATGTCTGTGGTAGTCCTCTTTTTGCTATCTATCATTTTAGATCTCCTCTAACGACCATTTTCATTTACACTTCTGCAGACCGGGTGACTCCGCAAATTCATAGGATAGATGAGCTTCAACGTGAAATTACCACTCAGGTCTACTGGACGTCTTGTCGCATGGATTCATATTGTTCCTTGTTGATTTCTCCCATGGCATAACGCCTTTTCAAAATATCCAAAGGAGAATTCCGGTTTGGGAGAGAAATTGTACCGTCACCTTTACCGACACTGATCAACCAGCGAACGAAAAATATACCCGCGGCTATGATCACGATCCAGAAGAGCAGCATGAATATCCCCCCATTCCAGCCCCAAGTGCCTCCCATCATTCCAAAGCCGGAACCCCAAAATGGGCAAAAACCAACTTGAGCAAAACCTACTTTTGCCTGTGCAAGAACCAGAAGTAGGGCTATAGCCCATGCAGTCAAAATGGATTTCTCAGCACCCCCTAACATTTTCTATCTCCTTTCCAGCAAGTTAATTGTATCGCTCCAGGTTGCTTTCTCATTCGATTGTTTCGCTATGCCTATGAGTTCAACATCGCCTAACGTTTTGTTCTTTTCGTTTCTCGAATGTTTCCTGCATGGGATATGCCAGCATCCCGCGAATATCCCTAAATTAAAAGCTTCTCATGGGCCTGCAAGACGCCTGGATGCATTGAAGCAACCTGGAAAGAGTTATGTTTCGGAAGAACTCTAAGATATTGAAGTGGAACTCCTCTTCGCATCTCGTAGGTTAGCATTTTGCTATTTCCCAGCTAATTATCCCTGGCCGACAAATCAATCTGGAGAAGAATTATCCGATTCATGCTTCCTGGAACGCAATGGTGGATAAAATTTATACAGATTGAAGCTGGCAACAATCATTCTGTTTTTCCCTGCGGTCATGCTATTCCATAATAATATTGTAAATTTAATTGCTTACATAGAAAGCGAGAATATTGGCACATAGCTTGCTATAAAAATTGACAAAAGGTTAAAGGCGACTCCAGTGTTAGCAAGTTGAAGTCGTCGCTCTTGACCTGGAATTTATCTCGAAAGGATAGACCCGGCTGTCAAGATTAAGAAAAAATGATAGGAGGTTCGATCATGTTCAAAAAAATTTTAGTTCTAATCGCTTTGTTGGCCCTTCTTGCCGGTTGCGGTCACTATGCTGGCCATGGCTACTCAGGAAATTACGAACCATATAGAAATTATGGGCCTAATTATTGCTCTTCTTATGGAGGGTACGGGCATTACTCTGGCTGCGGCCATTACGGCTACTAATGAGGGCTGATCCCAATTCTTGCCGGCACAGAGCCCAAATGAGTCGAGCAGGAAGGCGAAATGAATACAAAACAGATGAGAATGACTAGCTTTGGAATAATGATATTCGCCATTTCGGTCCTACAAGTTTAGCCCGTGAAAGTATTTTTCAATCTGTTGAAAGATAGTTGCAACAGCTAATCACCTCGGTGCCGGATAACATTTCCCGCACGTCATTTTGAACCTGCCATTTCACTGAGTCGCTGCTTATTATCTGGTTTCGATGACGACAACGACATACAGTCAAGATTGCTGCAGGTATATGGTTGTGGCCGACTCACCAAGCCTCTACCCTTGATTGATGGGAACTCACTCCAAAAACATGGCTTGAATTTTGACATCAATGCTCAGCTCGACTTTGGCCATTTGCGGATTACAATGGCGCAGGCGTTGCTAACCCCTCGAAAAATGGCTTGAGGGGGTAATGAACGAATTCTTTATGCTGGACAGGCACTTACAAATCCCCTACGGTATTGGTGGATTCAACCGCCAACACCATGAGGGTCCGTATGCTTACCTTGCCCGTCCCGATCGAAAATGTCCTGCTGGCTTTCGTTCCTCTGTTCACTCGCCCTGTTTGGCATCATGCCCGGCTGTTATTGCTGGGAGCCATCCTCGCGCGTGGAAAACGAACTACTGTTCACCGCTCACCGTTCACTGCTCACCGGAGCCATCCTCGCGCGTGGAAAACGAACCGTTACATCAGCCCTGCGTGCTGTGGGTCTCGCGCAGGAATATCGCTTCACCAACTACCATCGGGTCCTCAATCGGGCCGTGTGGTGTACCTGGTTTGCTGCAAAGGTCTTGCTTGGACTATTGGTTGCCTTCTTGCCGGCGGAAGCACCGTTGCAGGTGCTTGTGGACGAGACCATCGAACGGCGCAACGGCGACAAGATCAAGACAAAAGGGGTGTTTCGCGATGCTGTGCGCTCTTCCCGCAACAAAGTCGTTCAATGCTACGGTCTGCGTTGGGTCGCCATGATGCTTCTTGTTCCTGTTCCCTGGTCTCGCCGCCCTTGGGCGTTACCCTTCTACACGGTCCAGGCGCCGTCACAGAAGACATGCCAAAAACTGGGCAAGCGCTACAAAAGCGTCATCGACCGTGTCTGCTTCGCGCTACGGCTCATACGGCGCTGGTTTCCCAATCGCACCCTGGTTGTTACGGGCGACGGTGCATACGCCGCCGTCGAGTTGATTCAGTCTTGCCGTTCGCTTCCCAATCCCGCTACTCTGGGCGCACGCTTTCGGTGGAACGCCGCACTCTACGATCCTCCCCCGGCACCCATTCCTGGCAAACGCGGCCGCAAGCCTCTGAAGGGGAAACGTCAACCTTCCCTGAAAGAACGCCTTGTCGATCCCTCAACAATCTGGGAAAATCTGTCGGTGCGTTGGAACACCGGAACCACACGGGAACTCTTCGCCTTCTCTGGTACCAGTCTGTGGTACACTCCTGGAAAGCCCCCCGTTGCCATCCGCTGGGTAGTCGTACGAGACCCCCGTGGCGAGCTCGAGGACACGCCCCTGCTCTGCACCGACCTGGACGCAACTGCGCAACAGATCATCGAATGGTTCGTACCCCGATGGAACATAGAGGTTACGTTCGAAGAGTTGCGTGCTCACCTTGGCGTGGAAACCCAACGACAATGGTCCGACCGTGCTATCGAGCGCACCACCCCCTGTCTCTTCGGGTTGTTCTCATTGGTAACGCTACTGGCTCTACACACGGTGAGGGACGGACAGCTTCCCGTGGCACAGACCGCGTGGTAGCGAAAAGAGCAAGCGATCTTCTCCGACGTCATCGCCTTCGTCCGGCGTAGACTCTGGGCTGCACGGTATTGCGTCGACTCATTGTCGCAACCCCAGTCCACTGAATTTGTTTCCGACTTCATCAACCAGCTGTTGGATAACGTATCGGAGGTAGCTTGATTTGGCCAAAGTCGAGCTGAGGAAGGTTCACGTATTGAAGCAACGTGATTTGTTGAAAAAGTTTGTGACCTCCTGGGCAGCTTGTTCGTATTGTGTAGTGAGCGGATTCCCCTTTTCCTCAGGGGGCACGAGTGAACGCAGGCCGTAGGCATGGATCAGACGACTGAACACAAAATCATTCTCGAAATACTTGATGGGAACCCGCAGGCCTTTGGCATTCTGATATCCACCTATGAGCGGCCGATCTACAGTCTATTCTTGCGTATGACCGGGTGCACGGAAACCTCCGCCGATCTTGCTCAGGAGACTTTCATGCAAGCCTATGAAAAGCTGGATCAATTCGACCCGCGGCGCCGTTTCTTTTCTTGGCTGTACGCTATTGGATTGAACAAGGCTAGAGACTACCTGCGGCGGCAAAAAGCAGCCAGAGAAACCCCACTGGAGGACTGCCAGGCGAACACCGGAAACGATGCCGGATCTGATATACGGAAGGAAATCCAGGATCGAATCGATGGAGCCAGAATACTTCAAGTGCTAACGTTGCTTCCCCTCGAATACCGGGAAGCACTGGTTTTAAGATATCAAAGGGATCTTTCTATGAAGGAGATCGCACAGGCATTGGGGATGTCGGTAAGCGGCGCCAAAATGCGCGTTCACCGGGGTCTTGCCATGCTGCGAGAGATCATGCGGGAGGGTGCCCATGGAAAAAGAGACTAAAAACTCATTTGAACGGATGTCTGACGATTTTGACGAGCGGGAATTGATCCAGGCTCTTTACAATTTGCCCGAACAAGCCCCTCCATACCCCATGAGAGACAGGATTCTTTCCAATCTGCAACCCAAGCGGATCTCCTGGTGGCGCAGGCTGAGATTCCAGGCCCTGGCACCCAGGTGTGTGACTTTCAGCCCACTTCGAGCCGCCCTTGGCACCACCGCAGCAATCGTGCTCCTGGTCGCTCTCTGGCCGGCCCGCGATATACAATATCGGCAGGAGATTGCTCGTGAGAACACCGCAAAAGAAGTGCCGGTTACTTTCGTTTTGCCGGACCCGGAGGCACGGATCCAATCGGCGGCCATTATCGGCTCATTCAACCAATGGAATCCCAAAGGCTATGAAATGAGCTATTCCTCTGAGCGCAAGGCGTGGGTGTGCCAAACTAAACTTCGCGCCGGAACTCATGAATATGTTTTCATTGTGGATGGATCGAAGAAGATTCCCGATCCCGCAGTTCCTTTTGTCGAACAGGACGGATTCGGCAACCGCAACACTGTTCTGCTTCTGCCGGAAGACTATGAAATCATCGAGACGCGATCCCTTTAATACAGTTTTCGCTTTGCTGGTCATCGCTTCGGTTCTGACGATGGCCGGATTTACCGGCGCCCGTGCTCAGAGTGATCCGAAGACTGCCATCGAAGCGGATTCCCCAACTGTAAGCCCAGGCATTCACGAAGCCATGCTAACACTGGGACGCTGCGGTGTTCCCCCGGATGCCGTCAGCCGAATGCTGGCAGCCATAGTGGACGGAACGATTTCCCCGGATGATGTGCCGACTCTGCTGTCGCCTTTGCTGGCTGCCTGCCGGCGGAATCTTCCGGTGATTCCTCTGGTCGAAAAATTGGAAGAGGGGCTGGCCAAACGGGAACCGGCTTCGAAGATCGAGGCCGCTCTCGACCGAATGATCCAACAGTATGGGTTCGTACACTCGCTTTTATCCAAGAGATGTCACGATCTATCCAAGGGTGAAACTGATATGATCACTGCTTTTGCCAGTCTGCTCAACAAAGGCATCGCACCGAAAGAACTGGAACACGCTGTAATGATTCACAAAGGCACGCCCCTCGAACGAATACTGCTGGTTTTGCAGACCCGGGCCTACCTTGCCCAGATCAATTTTGAGCCGGCTGCACTCAACTTGATCTTTGAAGCAGGGCTCCGGAACCGTTCATTTGACGATCAGTGGATCTACCTGCCGCGGGCGGTTGTTGCCTGTCGCAAGCGAGGTCTCAGCGATAAAGAGATTGCTCAAGCGACTGCGGCCACCCTGAAAAACAACGGCTCTCTCAGGGAGTTCCTTGATCAAATGGGCTTCACCCGGCGAGAACTGAAATGAGTAAGGTTAGAAAAAGAATTTCAGAAGATGGTTGTGACCGACTCACAGACTCGGTCGTATTGTTTAGAAAAGGAGTATCTGAAGAATGACTGGATGTGTGTGGAGACTGTTGTGTCCCAGAAGACTGTTGGTTCTGTTGGCAAGTCTTGGTTTTTTGCTGGCCGGCTGCGCCACTCTCCAGCGATCTTATGATGATTGGTGGGTGGGCCGCAATGCGGAGCGTTATATGCAAGAAGAGCGATACGCCGAAGGCATTCGAGACCTCGGCTCGGTTTTGCACAGAAACCCGCAGGATGCATCCGCCGCTTATTGGATGGGGCGCTACTACCTGGCTATGGGAAAACCGGAGCAGGCGGTTTCCTACCTCACTAGGGCAGTTGAACTCAACCCACAGGATGCCGAAGCCCACTTCTGGTTGGGAGTCTGCCACTGGGCGCTGTTTGATTTTTCTGCAGAAAGGCGCCAATACGAACAAGCTCTGACCGTTAACCCCGGTTACAAATCCGCTCGCCTGTATCTTGGTCACCACTTCAGTGATCAAGCCGACTGGTCGGCAGCACTGGCGCAATATGAACAGGTATTGACAATCGACCCGACTGATCCAGAAGCCCTTTTTTATTGTGCCCTGGCACTCCATAGTCTGAAGCGAACCGATGAAGCACGCCTCGCCTGGATCAACTACCTCAATCGTTATCCGGATGGACGGCGCGCCATTGAAGCAACGAAGCGGCTGAACTCGGCGGGAGATTTTACCTATCGAAATATGATTCTGGGACTCCGTAAGGTAACACTTCGCACCATCCAGTTTGAGCCTGGAACAGCCCAACTCCAGTCATCGAGTCTTCCATCGCTGGATGTTGTCGGCTCAATGCTCAGCAACAACCAAAATCTAACAATTCATGTGGTCGTATATGTGGATGGCCGCAAGGAGCTGGCCCGAAAACGCGCATTTCGGATTTATCAAACCTTGCTCGACCGTTTTCCGAGGGTACAAGCGGATCGCCTGCTTTTGAGCTGGTTTGGAACAGGCGAACGTATCAAGGTCGGAAGCAGAGCATTCAGGGAAAAAGCTGAAGTTAACTTCATCACTCAGGTTTCGCCTGGGTCGCTTAGAAACAGAGGGAGAAAACAATGAGGACACCATCAAGAAAACAATGCTTGGCATTGATCATTTGTTTTGCGGGGAGCTTCCAGCTGGCGTTTGGACCATGTTGGGCTCAACAAAGTGTGCCGCGCGGCGCTGAACAGACAAAGTCTTTCTTTTCAAGCCCAAAAGAAGCAGTGCGCGCTCAGGAACTGGCAGAAAAGGCTTATGAGGGCCGCCAGATGCAAATGGAAGCGGCTGTGGAAAGCCTAGCGCTCAACGAAAAGGCGGTGAAAACGGATCAAATGGCCCGGCAGTCGCACGCAACGGGGATTAATGAAAAGAACCGGGAACAAACGGAACATGGCCTGGTGCAGGCCGTGGCGGCCGCAACTTCGGTTTCAGCCAAAGACATTGAAGCAATGCGCGACGCTCACATGGAATGGGATGAAATCGCCGACGAACTTGGCATGCATCCCAATGCGCTAGGCGCGGATCATGGCAGTCGACAGGGGAGCCAATCCCGGGACCGAGATCATTCAGCCACCGGATTGTCCACCCGCAGCCACGACCGTGATCGATCTCATGAGCGGAATATTAATCAAACCCATGATCGGCTGACCGACCGCGATTTCAAATTTGGAGTCTCGCATATGCCGGGCGTGAAAATGGCCGCAAGCACTGATACTCATGCAGCAGTCGGTCTGGGTCACGCGGCAGGGATGGCTCATGACACTTCGTCCGGCCACATGGGGCAAGACCGCGGGCACCAGGATGACTCAAGAACGGGCCCGGCCATGCACAGCGAAGACTACGGGAGCCATTCTTCCGGTCAGATGAGCGGGAGCTCAAGCGGCCACGAGGGCTCCTCCGGCAGTGATCATTCAGGCAGCGGCGGCGATCATGGCGGAGCTTCAGGTGGCGACAACAGTGGGGGGCATGGCGGCGGAGGTGGCTCCGGTGGCGGAAGCGGTGGTTCAGGTGGAGGTGGGGGCTCCGGTGGTGGGGGAGGTTCGGGCGGCGGCGGTCATCACTAGGGTTTGCTTGCATTGCTCTACCGCCTCTTGCGGAATATAAGTATTCTGAATTCCCCGGCCCATTGGGGTTGGGGGGATAATTCTACCGGTTCCGCATAGATACAGTGATTATTGGCGCAACCTCCCTTGCGCTTCACCCGGCTGACGCTAGCAGTGTTAGAGTGTGTCGAAAAAGGTTTTTACCGAACTAGGTCTTGCACATAGTGCAAGCAATCAAGGGCAAATCCAGCTACCAGGAGGAGCCAATGTCAGATAAGGACCCCAGCAGATTCACTTCTGTGGCCAAAGGCATTAGCACCACTGGAATTTACCCACAGAAAATTCGTTGTTGTTTTAATAGCTTACAGACAAAAGTGTTTTGCCAAAATTTTGCCAAAAATGACCAAAAGTACACCAAAGAATGAGTAGGACAGGGTATAAATAGTGAAAATCAGCGAAAGTGGCGAAGCTAATAATTGCTTGATTTACTTAAACAAATGTTACTATTTCCTACTTTTCCTTCCCTACTGCTTTTGGTGACGCACCTACTACGAATCCGTAGGTCGGAGGTTCGAATCCTCCTGGGCGCACCAGAAAAGGCAAGGGGTTTGCTGAAATCGGCAAGCCCCTTTTTTATTTATTTATTGCCAAGCACCATGTGAGATCACCATACTCATTCTCCGCTTCTTCCATCAAAACATCTCCTTCCGCCGATTTTCACCGGCGCTCATTGTAGCAAAAAGCTTCTCATGATCCAAAGCCGAAGTCCCCGGAGTCAGCATGGGGCTCACCTTTTTGGGTTCATTACAGCAATGGCATTCGCCGAAGCACGTCTATGCAAGTCCCAGCAATTGGCTCCTATCTGTGTTCGTCTCAGAGCTTGCCCGAGAATTGAGTCGCATGGAAGGGCCATTTTGGGGACCGTTCAGCAATTGAAAAAACGTAGGAAAACACAGTAGAATGAGTTAATGTGAATGTTAAAGAATTATCAGAGTGATTCAATCAGCATAGCAGGTTTCGGACTGACGTGCGCCATAACCGCCCTCGCTGACAGGGGCAGCGGGCAAGGAAGATGCACCAGTGATACCATGAACCATGAATTGCGACTCGCCAACGACTATGTTCATCATACCGACTGCCACATTTTTTTGACCGGCAAGGCGGGAACCGGAAAGACCACCTTTTTGCACAGCATCAAAAAGAGCTGCGCTAAGGCTTTGATCGTGACCGCCCCAACCGGGGTAGCAGCCATCAACGCCGGCGGCGTAACACTCCATTCTTTTTTCCAACTGCCCTTCGGCCCCTTCATCCCCGGCAGTGAAGAACACGAGGCCAATCGAGGACGTCTGCACCGCTTCAGTAAGGAAAAAAAGCGCATTATTCAGGGACTCGATTTGCTGATGATTGACGAAGTGAGCATGGTGCGGGCCGACGTGCTTGATGCAGTGGATGCCGTCTTGCGGCGTCAGCGCCGCGACAACCGGCCTTTCGGGGGGCTGCAGCTGCTGATGATCGGAGACCTGCATCAACTTTCCCCGGTGGCCGCGCGGCAAGAGTGGCAACTGCTGGCGCGATATTATGAATCACCCTATTTTTTCAGCAGTCATGCCCTCTCCCGGGTAGAGCTGATCACCATTGAACTGAAGCATGTTTATCGGCAGACGGACGAGGGCTTCATCCGAGTCCTGAATTGCGTGCGCGAAAACCGCCTGGATAGATCCGCCGTCGCTGACCTGAACCGGCGGTACATTCCCAACTTTATGCCGAAGGAAGATCAGGGCTACATCACCCTGACTACCCACAACGCCACGGCCGACGGCATCAACCGCAGCCGGCTGCGCGCCTTGCAGAAAACAGAGAGGTGTTTCAACGCGGAGATTGCGGGCGATTTCCCCGAATATAACTATCCAGCCCCAGCCACCCTGCGGCTCAAGGAGGGTGCGCAGGTGATGTTTCTGCGCAACGATCTTTCCATCAGAAAACGCTATTTCAACGGGAAAATAGGCAGAATAAAGAAGATCTCAGGATCAACAATCCTTGTCGTATGCCCGGAAGATAATGATGACATCGAGGTTGAACCGGTAGAATGGAAAAATATCAAATATGCCGTGAATCCCGAAAGTAAGGCGATTGAAGAAGAGGTCATCGGCACATTCAAACAGTATCCACTCAAGCTGGCGTGGGCCATTACCATTCACAAGAGTCAGGGACTGACCTTCGACAAGGCCGTAATCGACGTCCAGGCCGCCTTCGCCCACGGCCAGGTGTATGTGGCTTTGAGCCGCTGCCGCACTCTTGACGGCCTGGTGCTGACCACCCCTGTCCCAACCCATGGCGTGCAAACCGATGAAGCCATCCTCCACTTTGATTCCCAAACCGGTCAAAACCCACCATCCGAAAGTTGTTTGTCGGCGGCCAAAATAAATTATCAGCAGCGGTTGTTATTAGATTGTTTTGATTTTGAGCGGCTGCAAAGCCGTCTCAACCGACTGACCGGACTATTGCTGAGTCATACCCGTGTGGTCCGCATGGGCGGTCCCGTCGATATCGCCCGATTGCGGCAGACTTGCGAACAGACAATCCTGGCTGTGGGTGAAAAATTCAAACGCCAGCTGCACGCCAGTTTTCCTGAAGGCACCCTGCCGGAAACGGATGCCTACGTATTGGAACGGATCGTCAAGGCTTCGGCCTGGTTTCAGGAGCAGTTTAAACTGCTGTTCGAAGACTTGGCGGGAAACCTACCCGTGGAAACGGACAACCGCGAACTCCTCAGGAAAGTGAAGAATGCCATAGAGGATCTACAAAACGAAATTGCTGTCAAGTTGGCGGGCATAAGAGCCTGTGAGAACGGTTTTTCTCCGGCAGGTTATCTGCGCGCCGTAGCCACTGCCGCAATGGATGTCATGGCTGGTAAGCCAAGCAAACGTCGGACTTCTCAGGACTATACTGCGAAAGGCATCGAGCATCCCGAGCTTTTCCAAGACCTCAAGAACTGGCGAACGCGCAAGGCGAGAGAGGAAGGGGTCGCTCCCTTTCACATAGTGCATCAACGGGTACTGATTCAAATCGCAGATTTTTTGCCCAACAACACAGCCGACCTCGGAGCAATCAAGGGGATCGGGAAAAAAACCATCGCCAAGTACGGCCAGGAACTGATTTCGCTGACGGCGGCCTACCGCAATAAACACGGCATCCAGCGGGTGACCCCGGCAACGCCCGGGTCGGGATCGAAGCAAGATTCGCGGACAGACAAAATCCAGCGGTTTCGGACAGCAAACAAATCAGCTTCGACCTGTTCAACAAAGGCATGACGATCGATCACATCGCACAGGAAAGGGGCCTGGCCCTATCCACCATCGAAGGGCATCTGTGTTTTTTTGTGGAAAGGGGTCAATTGGATATCAGCAAAGTGTTGACCGCCGAAAAGCAACGCGTCATCGAAAAGCAGTTGGGTACCGCCAATTCTCTCAGCCAAATCAAGCACGCCCTGGGAGACGGCTATTCCTATGGCGAAATCAGGCTCGTGCTGGCCCACCGCAAACACCAGGCGCAGAAATAAAACCTGTGAATCCTCTGGTAACGATCGCAAAATGCATCAAACTTCGTTAGTACATGATTAAGGCGAACGCCGGAATGCTGAGTTTTGGGGAGTTTCCAACCCCCCGTGGACATGACGGAATTGCGCCGGAAGGACGTTAGCGGGTAAGCTTTTGACCTCACTGAACTTGTATTGTATAAACCTATTTACAGTCCTATCGTCGGTTCGTGAATACCTGAATTGAGCGATTCGGTTTATAAGTGAGCATTATGCCGAGGAAATACCGCCAGGGCGACGCGCATCCAGAGGGTTCTTCCTGCCACCTGGATTGGGTCTTTTGGCCGAATGGCGCTTGCTCATCCGTGCGGCAGGGATTGCCTAATTTCGGGCAGAGTACATGAAGCGTCAAAAAGTAAGACCACTTTTTGCAACAGAGGAGGACCCGATTCATGGGGTCAACAGATGATCGCCAAAGGGCCATTGATATGGCCATGTCACAGATTGAACGCCTTTGTGGAAAAGGTTCCATAATGCGTTTGGGTGAGGGCTCCCAAGATGCTAAGGTGCCAGTCATTTCGACCGGCTGCCTGTCACTCGATTTGGCACTGGGAATCGGAGGCGTGGCACGTGGTCGCATTGTCGAAATTTTCGGGCCGGAATCCTCGGGAAAAACCACTCTCGCCTTGCACATTCTCGCACAAGCGCAGAAGCTGGGAGGTCTGGCCAGCTTCATCGATGCCGAGCATGCCCTGGATATTCACTATGCGCGCAAACTGGGCGTCAAAGTAGAAGATTTACTGGTCAGTCAGCCCGATTATGGCGAACAAGCACTTGAAATCGCGGAAATTTTGGTGCGCAGTAATGCCATAGATGTGATCGTGATCGACTCGGTGGCAGCCTTGGTCCCCAAGGCAGAAATCGAAGGAGAGATGGGAGATCCCCATGTCGGTCTCCAGGCGAGACTGATGAGCCAGGCGTTGCGTAAGCTGGTTTCAGCTATCAGCAAATCCAAGACATGCGTCATCTTCATCAATCAGATCCGAATGAAGATCGGTACGTTATACGGATCGCCGGAAACCACCACCGGGGGCAATGCGCTAAAATTTTACGCGACTATGCGACTGGACATTCGAAGAATCGGACCCATCAAGGAAGGTCAGGATATCATAGGCAATCGCACCCGCGTCAAAATCGTCAAGAACAAGATTGCACCGCCTTTTAAGGAAGTCGAATTTGACATCATATACGGTCGCGGGATTTCCCGCGAAGGCGATGTGCTGGATCTTGCAGTGTTGGCAAACGTCATCGATAAGGCGGGAACCTGGTATTCCTATAACGGTGAGAGGCTGGGGCAGGGTCGCGAAAACGTAAAGAACTTCCTGCGCGACCATCCCGAGCTGCTTGCGGAGATCGAAGAGAAAGTACGCCAAATTCACGACCCGAGTATACTCGAAAATGCGGCAGAAGCAGTAACTGCAGAGTAGGCAGAGCGTTGCAGACCCAACAAGGAGACTCCCTTCATGAAAGCCAGCGAAATTCGGAAGGCATTTCTGGAATTTTTTCGACAAAGAGACCACTCTATAGTCAAGAGCTCGTCGCTCATTCCTCACGACGATCCGACCTTGCTTTTTACCAATGCGGGCATGGTTCAGTTTAAAAGGTGCTTTCTGGGAGAAGACCGGCGGCCATACTCGCGAGCGACCACCAGTCAAAAATGCATGCGGGCCGGCGGCAAGCACAATGACCTGGAAAACGTTGGGCGCACCGCCAGACATCATACCTTTTTTGAAATGCTTGGGAATTTCTCGTTTGGCGACTATTTTAAAGAACATGCGGTGGAATTCGCCTGGGTTTTTCTAACTGAGGAAATGGGACTTCCAAAGGACAAGCTGTATGCAACCATTCATGAGGGCGATGGGCAAATGAATCTGGGCCCGGACGAAGAGGCCAGGAAGTATTGGGCCAAATACCTGCCGCAAGAGCGCATCCTGACGTTTCCGACCAAAGACAATTTCTGGGCAATGGGCGATACCGGACCCTGTGGTCCATGTTCAGAAATCATTATCGATCAGGGCGCAGGGGTCGGCTGCGGAGCGGCGGATTGCCGACCCGGTTGTGATTGTGACCGCTATCTGGAGCTCTGGAACCTTGTGTTCATGCAATTCAACCGCAGGGATGACGGAACTCTTGAAAAGCTTCCCAAGCCCAGCATTGATACCGGCATGGGTTTGGAACGAATTGCTGCCGTTATCCAAAAAGTTCCGTCAAATTACGATACGGACCTGTTTGCCCCGATGATGTCACGGATCGCTGAACTCACCGGCTACCATTATGGAACCGACGGTGAAAAAGACGTCTCGGTCAAGGTTATCGCGGATCATAGCCGGGCGGCCTCCTTTCTCATAGGCGATGGAATTCTGCCCAGCAACGAAGGAAGAGGTTATGTGCTGCGGCGGGTCATCCGAAGAGCACTCCGGCATGGCAGATTCCTCGGACTGGATGAGCCATTTTTACATGATACGGCCGTTGCCGTGATGCAATCGATGCACGATGCTTATCCGGAGCTCCTGGAAAACAAGAATTACATCTCCCGCGTGATTGTGGCCGAGGAAGAACGTTTCAACGAGACTCTGGACCACGGATTGCGTCTTCTGCAGAGCGAAATCAGAAGGCTGCAGGATGAAAAGGCTTCCATCATCCCCGGCGAACTGATTTTTAAGCTCTATGACACCTACGGCTTCCCCATAGACATTGTGACCGACCTGGCGCGAGGGCTTTCTTTCCAGGCCGATGAGGCCGGCTTCGAACGGCTCATGGAAAAACAAAGAGAGCAGTCCCGGTTGCATTGGAAAGGCAGCGGTGAACGAGAGATCTCGGAAGCTCATCGGCAACTTTCGGCAAGAGGTGTTTCGACTGAATTTTTGGGATACGAAACCCTGCAAGCCCATGCGCCAATTGTTGCCATCATTCAGGAAGGGGAGAGTCTGCAAGAGGCCAAGAGTGGAAATGTTGTGGAAATAATCACCGAACGTACACCGTTTTATGGAGAAGCGGGAGGGCAGGTGGGCGATCGAGGTGAAATCCTAACGGATTCCGGCAGAATTGCCGTCACCAATACTTTGCGGCTACCCGGCGATCTGATTGTTCATATCGGCCAAGTGGAGGAGGGAACAGTTCGAGTTGGAGAGAGTGCTCAGCTGAGAGTCGATGCCGGCTTGCGAAGAGACACCGAGCTCCACCATACGGCCACTCATATCCTGCACGCCGTGCTCCGCAAGATTTTGGGCGATCACGTAAAACAAGCAGGCTCCCTGGTAGGACCGGATCGATTGAGATTTGACTTCACCCACTTCACGGCACTCAACAATGATGAATTGCGCGAAATCGAGCGGCTGGTGAATGAAGCTATCCGCAGAAATGACGACCTGCAGGTCAGGGTGATGGATCTCGAAGAAGCACTCAGGACTGGAGCCATGGCTCTGTTCGAGGAAAAATATGGAGATCGGGTTCGAATGGTGGAAATTCCCGGTTTCAGCCGCGAGCTCTGTGGAGGAACGCACACGCACAGAACGGGTGATATCGGAGTGTTTGTGATCCTGCAGGAAACCGGAATTGCTGCCGGGGTCAGGCGAATAGAGGCACTCGCAGGACGTCAAGCCCTGAAATACCTGGAGACCCAACAAGACATCCTGCGCCAGACGGCCGCTCTTCTGAAAACCAGTCCAGGTGATGTTGCGGAACGGGTGGAAAAACTGATCACCTACCAGAGACACCTGGAAAAAGAACTTGAATCGTTAAAGGCTTCGCTGACGAGTCAGCGATCTTCGGACCTGCTTGCAGACGCCAAAGATGTTAACGGAGTAAAGATCCTGGTGACTCAAGTGGAGGCCGATAACCCCAAGGTACTGCGAGAAATCAATGATCGATTCAAAGAAAGGGTGTCTAGCGGTGTGGTCGTGTTGGGGGCTGCCCATGATGGAAAAGTGTTTTTGCTGGTTGGAGTCTCCGCTGACCTAACAACGCGCGTTCACGCCGGTGATTTAATTAAAGAAATAGCAGGGGCAGTGGGAGGTTCTGGAGGGGGCCGCCCGGACATGGCTCAAGCTGGAGGAAACCAGCCCGAAAAATTGGAGCACGCTCTCGGTCTGGCTGGAAAACTCTTGAGGGAAAAGCTCCAGTGACGAAGCTTCCCCTGCCCATCGGTCGACTCTGACTGATGATGGCCAGGAAAAGCTTGCTCGTCCCAAGTTATTGATTGCTCTCACAGTCGATCTATCCTGCAAGCAGAAAGTACGTCTTCCAGTTCATCCGTGAGCAGTTCAGGGAGCTCGGAAAGCGGGAAGCATGCGCCGCATCCCCGGCAGCGCCAATATATCTGACCTCAGGCTCGAATCATGCTCAGCTGTTCGTTACAGTGGGGACATTCCACAGGGTTTCTCCTTATTAGATAGATTATTTTACTGGTTCCTAAACTTAGCGATCCGTCCCATAACCCCCTTGGCATGCCGCCGCAATACCGCCACAGCGGCAGGCATCCAGTGGGCGAGCGGGTGATGCTGACCCTCCAGCTTCCGGCGTTTGCCCAATTGATGATCGTGGTTTTGCTCAACAAAGAACTCAATTTAGGCCTCTGCGTTGACACAGATGCGCCGGACACCGGAGCTATTACTTAAAGGATTTGCTGTCTGCTGACAACTCCCCTCAGTGAGAATTACGTGTGAAGCAAATCACTAACGCAACTCTACTGGGTCGATTATACAGCTGGACCGCCACATCATGCAATCTGACAGGAGAAAAGCATATGCCGGCCAACCTTCCCCCTCCTTACTATGAGGCGGAGAAACGGTACCGGGAAGCAAGGACCCCGGAAGAAAAGCTTGATGCACTCGAAGAAATGCTCACCATCATGCCCAAGCACAAGGGCACAGACAAGCTGCGAGCCGACCTGCGTCGCCGTATCGCTAAATGCAAAGCTCAATCCCAACAAAAAAAGGCACATCCAAGCGCGAGAGTGAATATTCAGTCGAGAGGGAAGGGGCGGGCCAGGTGGTTTTGGTTGGGGCTCCCAATGTGGGCAAATCTTCACTGGTTGCATCGCTCACCAATGCTCAGCCGGAAATCGCAGATTTCCCTCATTCTACATGGAAGCCAACACCTGGGATGATGGTCTTTGAAAATATTCAGTTTCAGCTGGTGGACACCCCGCCGATCAGCAAAGATTTTGTCGATTCCTGGATGATTGATCTGCTGCGGCGCGCAGACATGTTGATGGTTGTTGTCGATCTCCATTGCGGAACATTGCAACAACTGGACGACTCCCTTGCAATTCTGCAGGAACTGAGGATATATGCCGAGGGCAGCCCCGTGCCTGATGGCCTCACGAAAACCCCATTCTTTAAGAAACTCTTAATCGTAGTCAATAAGATGGACACAGCTGACGATGAAGAAGATTTTGCGGTATTTTTGGAATTATCTGAAATCACCCTGCCGGCCATAGGCCTCTCAGCCTCCACCGGTCGAAACCTGCCGGCCCTACCCCGAAAAATCTATGAGCTGTCCGACATCATCCGCATTTATACCAAGGCACCCGGCAGCAAATCCTCAGACCGGGGCGTCCCTTTTGTTCTCCCTCAACAAAGTACATTGGAAAATCTTGCAGCCAAAATTCACAAGGACTTCGCGGCCCATTTAAAATATGCCAAAGTGTGGGGCCAAGGGGTTCATGATGGACAAATGGTGCACCGCGACTACGTTTTACATGATGGGGATGTGGTGGAAATTCACCTTTGACAGCGTGCATAGTGTTTGAAAAAAGGTTCTGGCTTCCAAGTAGGCTGGGGTTCGTCACGCGAACCGCGTGAGGCAACCCAACCTGAATTGAGAGATCGATGTTTGGAAAGAGCATGATCGTCATATGGCTCACCATCCGGCGGCTGGGATCGGGCCGGGCAGGGGCGGCCGGAGCGTCGTCGTGAGGGGTTGGATGTCTGTTGTGCGTGAGGCTGTTGCGCCGGGTTGGTGGAGGTTTGCGGGAGAAACCGGCCGGGGGGGATTGCGAATAAGAAAAGCCGGGG
>NZ_JAIBKA010000016.1 GCF_022603395.1 Desulfoferrobacter suflitae | reverse complement strand
GAGCGCCAAAGTATGCTGTTTACGTGAAAACAGGGAAGGAAAAGGCAGATGCCAGAAATCTGCCGCTTTTACGGCATTATCATATTCATAAACTACAATGATCACGATCCTCCTCACTTCCATGCAAGATACGAAGACCAGGAGGTCTCAATCGAGATCAAGAGCGGGATCGTCAAAGGCCAAATGTCAAAGAGAGCACTCCGCATGCTATTCGAATGGTCTGAAATCCATCAGGAGGAACTGACGGAAAACTGGGGGCGTGCAAGAGAGCGCAAACCGCTACAAAAAGTCCCACCACTGCCATAGGGGGTCGAGATGTTTTTGCATGTAACGCGTGTACTCTACTTGAAAGATTACAAGCTACGGCTTGAATTCAACGATGGGAAAATCAAAGAACTGGACTTGAAAGATGAACTTTACGGTGAGGTTTTCGAGCCACTAATAGATACCGAGCTATTCAAGAAAGTCTATGTGAATCCCGACACGGGTACGATCGAATGGCCCAACGGTGCCGATTTCGCTCCGGAGTTCCTCTACGAGACAGGACAGGAAATAAGAAGAAGCGCTTAGAAGTAGTTCCTTATGCGCTAACGAGGCCATCCACGCGGACCCGAACCACGCCGGGCAAGTTTGGCCGGTGTTGTCTGCAAGCTCATTGGCAGCGTGGTTCGGGCCGGTGATGGCCGGTGTTAGCCGTGCAATCAGGACCGAATATGAACCGTTGGGGTATCCCTGACTGGCTCGAAAAGGAAGTTAAGGAGCGAGATAAGACTTGCGTCTACTGTGGCATCCCAATGACCGAGCAGATGCCTCGGCGTGGCCCCCGAAAGGCTGTGGCAACGTGGGAACACATTATCAACGACGCAAGCATCGTCACTCGTGAGAATATCACCCGATGTTGCGCAGCGTGCAACTCCAGCAAAGGCACAAAGACACTCGCAGATTGGCTCCGGTCAAGTTACTGTAATAAGCGCGGCATCAGCAAGGACACGGTTGCGCAAGTGGTCAGAGAAGCTTTGCGGGTTAATGCCTGACGCCGTCGAGCGTGCTTGCTGGCCGGCCGACAAAGGAGATATCTTCATATGCCGGTAGTCTTCAGGTACAAAGGATATCGCTTTTTCTTCTTCTCAAATGAAGGGTTCCGCTTGAACCGATGCACGTCCATGTGCGGCGTGGTGAGGCTACGGCGAAGTTCTGGATGTCACCGCAGATCAGCCTTGCGGAATCATACGGGATGAACTCTGCTGAACTCCGCGAGCTCATGCGAGTGGCTGAGAAGAACAGGGAACTCATAGAAAGGTATTGGAATGAACACCTTAGCGTTTGAGCCTCGTGCCAAGAAAGTAACATTTGATACGGACAACATGTGGGTGGAGCTCACTGACGGACGTCAGCTTGGTGTTCCACTGGCTTACTTTCCCAGACTGCTCAATGCAGCCCAAGCTCAGAGGGATGACTGCATCATCAGTGGCGGAGGTACTGGCCTCCACTGGGACGAACTCGATGAGGACATATCTGTCAAGGCCCTTTTGCTCGGCATTGGTGACAGGACCAAACCTGCCAGGAAGGCATCGTGAGCCTTTTGGAGCTTTCCCTTGCTAACCAGGCAATGAACCAGACGCGCGCCACGCATCGGTTTTAGCAAGATTACAGGTACTACGGCGCGCGCTGGTTATCGCCGGCGTGTGTGCGGGGCATGGCACAGAGCTTGTGAGGTGGAAGTCCTCACACCAGGTTTTCGCGGAGTCACGCCGAGGCGTGATAAGGGAAAGGGCAAGGGCGTCATCGTGAGGTGGGGTCTGGAGCAAGCCCAATCCGAAAGCGCGGGACGACGAACAGGAATCCCGCCAAAGGCGGGATGTGGTACACTCGGGAGGAGTGGGCACGTGACCATGAAGTCCTCCATCCGCAATTGGGGTGTGCTTTATAAATCCGGCGTTTACGCGTGGAAGGTTCTGTGTCTTACCCCGGGAGGCCTGTACGGTGTCGTCGGGAAGGATACGGCATGCGGCTATTGAGTCCACGTTTGGGTAAACCCTTGAAACAGGTATGCCGAAGCCTAAGTCATCTCGATGGACTGAGGGTGGAGCAATCCACCCTGACCGCCGTGTCCCGCCGCTGGCGGGATCAGCAGAGGGCATATTAGGTTTGCTGGCAGGCAGAGCTAGTGAGGCACTCCGGAAGCCGAAAGGCGGAGTAAACAGATATGCCGAGCCGGAAACCAGGAGACTGAAGGCCCGAACGGTATGAGTGAACTTTTTCGGAGCAAGATCGGATGAACTGTAAGCCGGCAATTCAATTGTGGCTGCCTTTCGGAAAGAAGGGCGAACAGATTTATGATGGAATTGCGACCGAGAGTTCGTCGGAAGAGGTACAGCTGATGGAACGCGTTGTCTGTCAAGACAACATGATCAAGGGGTACAAACGTGTCAAGAGGAATGGCGGGAGTCCCGGAATAGACGGGATGACGGTAGAGGAACTGGAACCATATCTTCGAGAACACTGGTCGGAATTGCGGGAGGCGTTGCTTTCAGGCACATATCATCCCCAACCAGTAAAGCGGGTAAATATTCCTAAGCCTGGGGGAGGAACAAGAAAATTAGGTGTGCCTACGGCAGTGGATCGCTTGGTTCAACAGGCGGTTCTACAGGTATTGCAGCCCAATGGGACCGGACGTTTTCGGAGTGGAGCTTCGGTTTTCGACCTGGACGCGGCGCCCATCAGGCACTCAGGCGAGCACAACAGCACCTGAGGAGAGGGTCTCGGTGGGTCGTGGACATTGACCTCGAGAAATTTTTCGACCGAGTGAACCACGACAAGCTCATGGGTGAAGTCGCCAAGCGAGTGAAGGATAGACGCCTTCTCACATTGATCCGGAGTTTTCTGCAAGCAGGAGTACTGGATCACGATGCACTGCATGAGACGGTAGAAGGCACTCCGCAAGGCGGGCCACTCAGCCCGCTCTTAGCCAATCTACTCCTGGATGAGTTGGACCGGGAACTGGAGAAGCGAGGCCACCGATTCGTGCGTTATGCCGATGACTGTAACATCTATGTGCGCAGCCTTCGGGCGGGACTGAGGGTATTGGCAAGTATATCGCGCTACCTTTCCCGCAAGCTGAAGCTCAAGGTCAATGAAGCCAAGAGCGCGGTCGGAAGGCCATGGGAGCGAAAGTTTCTCGGTTTTAGCTTCACTCGTCGGGGGTTCAAGCTGTGCGTTAGTGAGGCGGCCGAAAAGCGTTTCAAGGCAAAGATCCGGGAGATCACGGGACGTACCCGTGGACGGAGCATCTGGCAGGTCGCGCGGGAACTCCGCGAGTACTTGCTGGGTTGGAAGGGCTATTTTGGCCTAAGCGAGGTTAGCTCCAGATTCAAGGAACTGGACTCCTGGATTCGGCGTCGTCTCCGCTGCTACCATTGGAAACAATGGGGTCGCTGGGGATATAAGGAGCTTCGCAAGCGTGGGGTCAGCCGACAACTGGCCTGGAATACAGCCAAATCGGCTCACGGGCCGTGGCGCCTGAGCCGTAGTCCCGCACTCGCCTTTGCCCTGACTGGACAGTACTTTGACCGCCTCGACGTACCTCGGCTGTACATCAAACGATCACCTCGACCGAATCGCCTTGGTACGTGATCCGTATGCCAGGTGGTGTGGGAGGAGAGGGGTCGCGAGGCCTCTCCCTATCCCGATTGGGGTGCGGAAAGGATGGTTGAGACCAGAGGAGTGCAGTCCTTGTGTATTTTGAGATAATTGGTGAGATCGAGCAGATTGAGACTATGGCTATCGGAGGCAATATTCGTGATATAATGCGTCTTCAGAAGCAATACGGGCCAGGGAGATGGCGAAAACTCAAAGGCTTTGCCAGGGTTCGGCTCCTGAACGGCAAGGTCTGCAAGGCCGAGCTTCACTGGTATGAAGCTCATGGAATTGGCAAAAAGAAACTCAAAATCAAGAGATTCTTGAATTAGGATCCTGTGAATGGAAAATTACAGCTTTGTACTTTGCATAGAAGATAGAGACTGTGAAGATTTGGAGAAGCGCAAGATTTATCGCGTCCTTCCAGATAATGATGCTGAAGCGGAAGGATATCTGAGGATCATCGACGAATCAGGCGAAGATTATCTTTATCCTCGCTCTTATTTTGTTTCTATACAGCTGCCACGCGAAGCGCAAGAAGCCTTACGAGTAGCCGAATAACCTCATTAAATATGGCGACATGAGGTACGAGTAGTTGCCAATAAGCCAGTTTTTTGCGCGAAGATTGTAAGGCGTCTTACAAGATCTGTAGACTGGCGTTATTCGAAAAGTGATGATTCCGGGTTACAGATAGAATGCATTTGTTCGCATGATCACGATTTGGCTGTGGTTTTGCTGACTCACAGAGTGTCGTCTGTTAAAACACCTAAGTTTATGGCTTCGGCGTTCTTACCCCTAAATTTCCAATATCAATGGCGATCTGATTTACGTAGACATGGGACGGCGAGCTTTTGCTTTTTTTAGAGACCGGCAATTGTCACATCGAATTCAGACGATGCAAGCCTGGTTCAGTGTTGCGGGGCTGTGGATGGGAGCATGATCTTACCGTTAACCAAGGAGGGGAATAGAAAAAATGAGGTTGGAGGCATGGGTTGAGAAGCGAATCGTCTTTCTGGTGGGGCTATACTTCTTTTTTTTCCCCGTTGACTCACAAGCCGGCACGCTTATCCACGGGGCAAGAGCTGCCGGCATGGCAGGTGCCTTTGCGGCCATAGCCGACGATCCATCTGCTGTCTTGTTCAATCCTGCGGGACTAGCGACGATTAAAGGAACGAATTCTTACTCCGGAGCCACCGCCGTTTTCGGCCCGACTGAGTTTGAGAGCCGTGATGGGGAAACCGAATCCACCGAGTTTCAGGTTTTCTTCCCGCCTCATCTGTATATCTCGAGCGATATGAAGCATGAGGGGATAGCCTTGGGGTTGGGAGTCTATTCACCCTTTGGGGTCGGGGGCCGAAAATGGGATGACGAGGGTATCACCCGGTACGCCGGTACCGAAAATCTCATAAGCACCTTCGCCATCAACCCGGTTTTCGCATGTCGGGTCTATCCTTGGCTGTCAGTCGGTTTGGGAGCCTTCTACCTTTATTCTTCCAGCGATTCGAAGCAAATGATCGACCAGTCGGCTTTAGGAGCCGGCGACGCAAAGCTCTCCCTCGAGGGCAGTGGCGGCGGGCTTGGCTTAAATGTGGGCATCCTCCTGTTTCCGGAGGAAAAGTTCAGTTTTGGGTTGACCTACCGCAGCGGAGTGCACGTCAACCAGGATGTCACGGTGGATCTTGACAACATTGCCCCTGCCCTTCAAATCTTTTCGGGAGGACCCGATTTTTCCACCGATGCGAGAACTACCCTGCATTTCCCGCAAGTGTTCAGCTTCGGAGCGGCTTACCGGCCGACCAAATCGCTCACATTCGGAATGGAGCTCGAGTGGACCGGATGGTCGAGCTTTGACTACATGGATTTGAATCTCCAAGAAGAATTGCCCGAAGTCGGGCTTTCTGATTTCATCGTTGATTTCGACTACAATGATGTCTGGTTTGTCAAGGTGGGCGCAGAATACAGATTGAACGACCACTATTCATTAAGGGGAGGGTACATGTATTCCATGAACCCGGTCCCCACCTACACGCTCGCACCTGGAAACCCGGATTCAAACCAGCACAATCTCTGTGTCGGCATGGGCTACAAACTGAAAAAATGGACAGTTGACTTTGCCTATGTAGCCGATTTCTACGAAGACCGAACGGTGGATAACGATATCTTGAGCGGCAAGTACCAAACCTTCGTCAATTGCGTTGGATTGAGCGTTGGATATTCCTATTTGAACATAGAAAACCTGGTCCTCAGGGCCAGGTCAGAAGCAAAGGGCTCTGCCACAGATTACTCGATATAAATTCGAAGCTCGAAATCCGAAATACGAAATCACGCCAGGGGCGTGACATGGAGGTGTGGATGAAACCTGGCATAATCTCCGAAGGTATGGATGACCATAATCATGCCCAGGATGCCGTCATTGAGGCCCAGTCCCGCCACGGCGGGATTCGAAAGAAGGTCTCAAGGCTGTCCTTGGTCACGCCGAAGGCGTGATGGCAGAGTTTGGTCAGCAGCTTGCGGTTGTATTTGAAATAAATGCGCAGTCCCGCTTCGAGCGGGATCGGGATACTGAATACAAACTGTCGATGCGGGACGGGCCTCCGGCTCGTAGAGCCTACGCCTCGGAGAGATAGAGGATGTTTTTGGTGACGTCCTCTGCGAACTGAATCGTTTTCTTGGAATGACAACTCGGGCAAAACCAGCGGCCTTTGCAGGAAACCGCCAAAATGTATTCATTTTTGCACTGAGAGTTGGTGCAGTGAACTCTGGCAAATCCCCTTCGACAAGCTCAGAATAAAGAAGAAAAGGGGACAGGTCCTACGTCCCACAATATTTGATTTGAACAGTCCCAAGTAATCTGATCCCGCCTATCCCGCTATACCTCGCCATGCTTTTGCACTTTACCCTGCCTACCCCGCGCGCCGGGCGCTAACCGGTCCCAAGACCACGCCGGATAACGGCTGGGCATCAGCGGGGGCGCCGAAGCACCTCCGGAATGTCAACATTACTGGTTGTCGCAGCGCCACGAGCCTCGCCGACCACCTGCAGGCCATGGCTCGGCTGCAAGATCTATTCTGCTGATGACGATGCAGACTCCAGTTCAGAGGCTTTCTTCAGAGCCCATTCAATGGCTTCGTTGTCAAATCCTGGCCTTGAGCGCATAAAAGCGGCCGCCTTTCGGTAGTACTCAGCGGCCATCCTATTCTGCCCCTTGGCTTCATAGACCGTTGCCAGTCTGTCGAGCCCGTCAACATCGTCCGGATATTGCTCCAATAGCTTGTGACACTGAGCTTCCGCTTCGTCCAGTTTCCCGGCTTGGATGAGATCAATGACACTATTCGATAGGTTGTCCAACTCCTCCATTTGGGCATGGATCTGTTTGAAGACATCTGAAGGAGCCTGCGGCGGCCGTGTCGCTGAGACCTGTTCGCGCAACAAACAGCATTTTTTGTACTTCTTTCCACTTCCACAAGGGCAGGGCGCATTGCGGGATATCTTACTCATGGGTAACGCAACTCCTTTGTTGAAAAACCGTTGCCAAACATAGCATCTGGCGCGTCGGGCGCCGGCGGTTTTGCGCTTGCGGGCGGCGCCAGGTTGGAGTAAACGAACGGCTTTTTCGGAAACCTCTTCGATCATGACTATTCGCTCAAGTGGGAGACGCCATGTTTGCTCCATTTACCCGCTCAGATATTAGAAAATACAGCTTGAATGTGCTGCGAAACAAGATCCGCTGCGGTTTGCCCTCCTGCCCCGTCTGCAATACTCAACCGTATTTGTTCAGGCGGCATCAGGCACGCCCCCGCAAATTCCGCATTCTATGCGACGCATTGGTCCAGGTGGTAAAATGCCTTGTCATTCGGTGGAAATGCCCCGGCTGCCATAAGACCTTCACCGAACAGCCTCCTTTCGCGCTTCCCTTCAAGCGTTACACCAGCGACGCGATACTTCATCGCTCGGCAAGCTATCTGGAAGATGAGACGTCGACCTATCGGAAGACAGTCCTGGAAGAAGGCTCGGAGATCTTCCATGCCTCGACGGACGAAGGAAATACGCCGGTCGATAAAGTCCTCTCCCACACAACCCCTTACCGCTGGATCGACACTCTTGGCCGCTTCAAAGAAATCCCGCGCCGCGCTCTGGACCTCATCTTACAGAAGGATCCGGCGACAAAAGTCTACCGGGATCTCGCCGCGCTAACGATCTCCCCCAATAAGTTCGTGAAAACCGCTCGGGAAGAAACCCTCAAACGCTCTCGCCGGCTCGTCCACCTGGAGGCGGTATTCCGAGTTGTTTTTGGTGCTTCAATTTTCCCCTTCTTTGCAACAGGCTGCGCCTGGCAATGATTTATGCTCGCCTCCAACCATAAAACAAAGGAGGCGTTATGAAGCAAAAAGATGAAAAATGGGCCCTGTTCTGGTGCGATCTCCTTCGCCCCGTTCTCTTCGACGAGGTGGAGCCGGAATCGATCCAGGATTTTCTCAAAGAGATCTCTCAAAAGGAGATGGTCTTTCCCGGCGGACGTACCGGCAAGCCCTCCCTTTCCACCCTCAGGCGAAAGCTGAAGCGCTATCGAACCGGAGGATTCGATGCTCTCGCAAGAAAAGACCGCCATGACCGCGGCCATGCCAGGGCCGCACCCGCAGAAATCATTGCAACCGCCATCGAGCTTAAATGCGAGCAGCCCAAGCGCTCCCCTGCCACCATCAACCGATTCCTAAAGGACCTCTATGGCGTTACGCTCTCCCGCTCTACTTTGTATCGCCATCTTAAAGGTGCGGGCGCAACCCGCCTCAAGCTCGGCGTTGTCAAAAACAAGGTGAGAAAACGTTGGACCAGAGACCATACCCATGATCTCTGGGTTGGGGACTTCGAGGAAGGCCCCTATGTTGTTTTCGGCCGGGAGGTCCTGCCCACCTATCTTTCCGCTTTCATCGACTGCCACAGCAGGTATATCGTCGAGGCCCGCTACTACCTGCGCCAAAGCCTCGATATCCTCATCGACTCGCTGCTGCGCGCCCTGGCCAAGCATGGCGCCCCCGGCGAACTCTACCTCGATAACGCCAAGGTCTATCACGCAATCGGCCTCAAGGCTGCCTGCTACCGGCTCCACATCCGGCTTCGCCACCGGCCGGCCGGGGACCCTTCCCCGGGAGGACTCATTGAGCGCTTCTTTGAGACCGCCCAAGACCGGTTTGAATCCGAGGTGCGGGCACAAGATGCCATAAGCCTCGATGATCTCAACCGAGCTCTCAGCGCATGGATCTCGGTGGATTATCATAGCTCCATTCATTCCGAGACCGGCGAGACTCCCAAGGACCGCTATCATACCGGACTTTCCGTCATCCGCCACGTGGAAATGGACCAGGTGCTCGCTTCCTTCCTTAGAAAGGTCACTCGGGTCGTCCACAAGGATTTTTCCGACATTAGCCTCGATAAGCGGCTCTACCGGGTCGATCCAGCTTTAAGGGGAGACAAGGTCTGGGTCCACTACGATCCCTTCTCGTCTTCAGATAGCGTGAAGATCTTTTCCCTGAAAGGCGAATACCAGGGATCGGGCGTGCTCCATCACCGCGAGGCCGAGCAACCGCCCCTTCCCGCACAAGCTCGGGGAAAACCCAAGCATAACCTCATCGATCTCCTCGTTCGCGAGCACCGGGAGCAGCTCGCCGCAAACACTCGCGGCATCGATTACCGCAAGGTCGTCTCCGTGCGGCCGTGGCCGTTTCATGCCTTTGTCAAAGCCTTTGCCCGGCTGCTCGGAAAAGAAGTGGGCATCTCCGCCTTCACGGCACAGGAGCTCGAAACGCTCAAAAAACTCTACAATCAAAACGTTCAGCTCACAGAATCCGTGCTCACGCAGGCCTTTGCCCGAGTGCCTAACAAGTCGTTCCCCCACCTCGTCGGTGAGCTCAAACAAATCCTACAGCAAAAGGAGTAACCACCATGTTCCTCGATCATTTCAAAATGAACAGCCATCCCTTCCAGGAACGCCCTCCCGTGGAATGGATCCTCAACGACCACCGCATCTCCCAGTCCCTGGCCAGACTCGACTACTTTGCCCGGCAAGGGACCCTGGCCCTCCTCATCGGACCAACCGGTGCCGGAAAATCCACACTCTTAAGGCTCTTCATCCATAACCTCTCTAAAAACCGCTACCGCCCCGTTTATCTCCACTTCACCGGAATCCCGTCATCCAGCCTGCTTCGCCTAATCGTGACTCAGTTGGGAGAAGCCCCCCGGCGAGGCAAGGATCATCTCTTTTTACAAATTCTCGATCGCACCGCAAAAGAAGATCTCTCAACGGTGCTTATCATCGACGAAGCCCACCTTATAGATCCGCAAGCTTTGACCGATCTGCGCCTCCTGGTTAGCTCAGCCCTCGATACCGATACTCCCGTAAAGATCGTCCTCAGCGGTCAGGAGCCCCTCGCCAAGCTCCTTGCCCGTGCCTCTCTTAGCGATCTTGTCAACCGAATCACCGTCCGATGTCACCTCGGCGCCTTAACCTCGGACCAGACCACCTCCTATATCGACTCCAGGATGCGTTTCGCGGGGAGCAACGAGAAGGTCTTCGAGCCCGAAGCCAAATCCCTCATCCATGACTATGCCAGCGGCATCCCAAGGCAGATTAATAACATCGCTACCGCCTGCCTCCTCAATGCCGCCGCCCAAAATCTCAACAAGATCAACGAAGCCCTGGTCACCGACACCATGGCCGAATTCCGCCTTCCCTAGGAGAAGACATCATGACAAAGCTCTATTCCAAGCAAAAACTCCGGATACTGCGTAATCAGATCCCCATCTCCCGGCTCATCTCTGATTTTCTGCGCATCCCCTGCAAAGTATCAGACGGGTATTTTCGCTTTCTATGCCCCCTGTGCTCTGAGTTTCAAACCGCCACCAACCCCAAAACCAACCTGGCCCGGTGCTTCCGGTGCCAGAAAAACTTCAATCCCATCGACATGGTCATGGCCGTCAAATGCTGCAACTTCCGTGAGGCTGTTGAAATGATCGACGGCTTACAAGACTGCTAAAATACTCACGTCTTCCCTCACAAGCTCCCACCAACTTGTGGGGGAGGACATCTTCATCTAAACTGGGACTCTCAGAGTCAAATATTGTGAGACTTAGCAGACAGGTAAATAATGATTGTTGGAACTCCATCGGGTACCATGCGCAGACGAACAATAAAGACGGCTTTCTATTTTTGGATTTCGGGCTGAAAGAGTTTGGCGTGCCGGGATACAAGGAAAGACTCAGCCGCTATCGAGAATTTCTCTATGAAACCGGGGCGGTGGACAGGGGCAAAGGTGGACTGCTCGATCCCGCTGTTGTTGAGAAGGAAAAGGGAAAGGACTTCGAATTGACGCGCGCGCAACGCTTCAAGTACCGCGCCCGCTATTTTACCGATTCGGGCATCATCGGCGGCAAAGCTTTTGTGTCGGATACCTACCGGAAAGTCAAAGATGTGTACGGGTCGAAGCGCGAGAAACTGCCAAAGCCGGTTGCAGGGCTGGCGGGTGTTTATTCTTTGAAAAGATTGACGGAATGATCGTGCCCAGCCAAATAAAAATGATTGAAAAGGTCATAGATTCTTCGGGTAACGTATTTATAGATCTGGGGTATTCTCCTGATGAAGCCGCCATTCTTCAGATGCGAGCCGACCTTATGACCAATCTTCGGAAATTTATTAAAGCGAACAGCCTGACGCAGGCAAAGGCGGCTGGAATTCTTGGAGTGAGTCAATCCAGGGTCTCGGACCTGTTGTGAGGAGAGGACGCTCATGAAATTATGCGATTCTTTCGTCGCCTTGCTTGTGCCCTGTCCTCCTTGCAGGCAGACAGCATGCCCAATCGGGTAGCACCAGACGCCGAAAAGCATGGCGCTGGTGAACTTCTTGTTCTGCTCCATTATGGCCTTGACAATACGTACGCTATGACGTACCATTTGCAGAAAATATCGAGGTGAAAGATGCCCACTGTATCAGCAACAGAGGCGCGGTCCAAATTGTACCGCCTTATCGACCAAGCATCCACGTCGCATGAACCGATCGTGATCACTGGGAAACGGGGTAATGCAGTTCTGATTTCAGAAGATGATTGGCGTTCAATTCAAGAGACCATGTATCTTTTGAATATTCCCGGTATGCGCGAGTCCATTCGTGAAGGCTTGGCGACTCCTATTGAGGATTGTACCGAGGAAATTGATTGGTGAGTTGGCGAATCGTTTTCACGAAGCAGGCTCAAAAAGATGCGAAAAAAATGTCAGCATCCGGTCTTAGATCCAAAGCAGAAAAATTAATGCAGATCCTTTGTGATAATCCCTATCAAACACCACCCCCTTATGAAAAGCTTTTAGGTGATCTGGACGGCGCATATTCACGACGTATCAACATTCAGCATCGGTTAGTTTACCAGATCATCGACAATGAAAAGACGGTAAAGATCATCCGCATGTGGACCCACTATGAATAGCTTTGCAGAACGAATATTTCGAGCGGACGCGGAACCACGTGGGAGGTATTCTCCGCTATCCGTTGGCCGCGCCGCTCAAATTGTTGTTCGGCTCGCCAAACCCACATGCCAGGGAACAGAGGTGAAAACAACCGAGTATTTCAAATATGTGCGAAAGAGACCCGACCGGGCTACAATACAAGATGAGTGGATAACGCGTGTGATCCAGTTTCCACAGAGGAGCGAAATCCAATCCGACGGGAGGATCCGGAAGTGGGGTTGGATCAAAGAAGAAGACAAGTTCCTTCGGGTCATATTGCTGGAAGACGGTGAAACCGTTCATAATGCTTTCTTCGACAGGTCGTTCAGGGAGAAGCGGCAATGAGAGTCAAATACTTTTCCGATACGGATACAGCACTGGTTGAGTTTACGGATAATGAAGTTGCTGAAACAAGAGAGATCAGCGAAAACATATACATCGACATAGACAGTCGTGGGAATCTCGTGAGTATGACGATTGAACATGCGCGCACCAATGCGCGACTCCAGGAGTTCTCTTTTCAGGAAGTAGATAGCCGATCTCAGCCGGACAACCGAACACGCCAATCAAGCTGACACGCAAAACGCAGGGCGGCTTTCATTTTTTACGTTGCGTAATGGGGGACGCCCTTTAGATTTTTAGTTTTTAGGTGAGCAGGTTGATGGTATATTGGTAGCCATGCCAAGAAACGCACGAATTGAGCAGCCGGTGCTTTGCACCACATCATGGCAAGAGGAATAGAACGGCGGCGGATTTTCCAGGACGAGTCGGACCGAGACAACTTTGAGCAACGATTGGGGAGCATTTTAAAAGAAGCGGGAACGCACTGTTATGCCTGGACTTTGATCCCCAACCATTTTCATCTGTTGCTGAAAAGCGGCTTGGTGCCGATATCACAGGTGATGCGGCGGTTGCTTACCGGCTATGCGGTGTCGTATAATCGCAGGCACCGGCGCAGCGGTCATCTTTTTCAAAACCGGTACAAGTCGATTCTCTGTCAAAAGGACCCGTATTTTCTTGAACTGGTGCGCTACCTTCACCTGAATCCGCTTCGAGCCGGGGTCGTTTCCACTTTTGAAGATTTGGAGCGCTTTGCCTACTGCGGCCATGGTGTAATTCTGGGCTATTTCAAAAATGATTGGCAGCGAATCCATGAAGTGCTGGAATTATTTGGCGATAAAAATTCGGTCGCTCGTCGTCGGTATCGTGCTTTTGTTGAGCAGGGCATCAACCAGGGACGGCGTAGTGATCTTACCGGGGGTGGACTGGTACGCAGCAGTGGGGGCTGGGCAGAAGTAAAGGCAAGGCGCAGGGCACAATTATTCGAAAAATCTGACGAGCGAATCTTAGGCGACGGGGACTTTGTTGAACAGGTCCTTCTTCAAGCGCGGGAGGAAATGGAGCGAAGACACAGGGTGCGCTCCCGGGGATTTGATCTTTCCAAGGTGGCTAAGCGAGTGTGCGAATTGCTGGCAGTGGACGAATCCGAGCTTTGGGCGGCGGGCAAGGAACGCAACAGGGTCCGTGCACGAAGTCTTTTTTGCTACTGGGCGTCAAGAGAGCTCGGCATCAGTCAGGCTGAATTAGCTCGAAAACTGAAGCTCTCGCCTGCCGCTGTCACCTTTTCTGTAAAGCGAGGTGAAGAGATCGTCTCCGAGCACAACTACTGCTTGTTTCAATCGGTGTAGTTTTTCAGATTAAGCTGCTTAAATTATTCTCATTATCTTGGCAGGATGGTTTGATTTTCGGATTATACCGGAGCAACTTTGGTTTTTCCTGGCACATTTTATGCTTTGCTAGTGGCTATGATTTGGAACTTTTCCACCATTAAGGTTCTTAACTCATCAATATATTGGCCCACATTGTTTAGGAACCTGAATACTTTTGCCCGAAAGACCTTGTATTTTGGCTCATAGGTATTTTTGACCAACTTTTCTTTGGCAAATCCCCAGAAGCGCTCGATCAAGTTTAGATTTGGAGCATAAGGAGGCAAGAACACAACGTGAAGCCGCAGATTCTGTTTCAACCAATCGGTGACGATTTGTGCTTTGAAATACTTAGCGTTGTCAAGGAAAAGGATAATTTTTGGGGCCTGCTTGTATGCTCTTGTGATCATCTCAAAGTATTCAATCACGCGGTTCGCGTCGCAGTTTTGTTCTCCCGTTATATGATCGAATTCATGGCTGTCGGGATTGTAAGCTCCAAGAATATTAAGCCGTTGTCGCCCGGTGTTGGTCTTAAAAATGGGCCGTGCTTTGGGATCAGCCCAACATAGCCGGGGTATATTTTGGTGAACTAGATGCATCCCATCTCCAAAAAGAAAGACCGTTCCAGGCTCACTATTGGACTTCATGTCGAAGTACTCGGCAATTTTTTTTCCTGTTCTTCTTCGCTCGGAGGATTGCCGGGTATCACCTTCGGGCGAATCAGCTTTATGCCGTGTTTGTGCAGAAGCTTCCTGATGGCCTCCGTCGTGTACTTGATCGCAAATTGTTCGATGATGTGGGCTCTGATTTGTTTTAGGTGAATCGGATTTGTAGACCGAACCCAGTTGAGTAACTGCTGTATTTGTTCGTCGCTCAGATAGGGCTGCTTAGGTTTGTATTGGAATGAATTAAGGCAGTCGATTCCTTTGCTGAGATATTGATGATGCCAATTCTCGATCGTTTTCATCGCCACTCCGGTTATCGCGGCGACATCCTTCAGCGCAATGCCTTTGGCAAGCATAAGCAGGGCAATGAAGCGCATTTTGAGACGAGCATCTTGCTGTGTGTCTCGGTATTGTTCCAAGCGAATTACTTCTTCCTCGCTGAATTGGTAACTCGATACATCCATGCTGACCTCACTGTTGTTAGGGTTAGTCGTCTGTAGCATGGGTGTACCATCAAAAAGATAATTTGTCCAGAGTGTGTAATATTTTAATTTTTCTATGTTTTTTCTTTATATTGCCAGATCGGCCATTTTTTTGCTCAGAAAAACCAAAGTTGTTTGAGTATATTTTGAGTTTTTTGCAGGATCGTTATTTTGCACGATTTTTTTTGCACGCTGTATTGTTCTGGTGAGGTAGTGATTGATTCTTTTTGTTCCCAGATGGCTGTCCCAGCAGGTTCTTTCCGTGAGAATCCGATCTCGGATGAAGATATCATTAAGTCCTCGGCGAAGCAGAGCCAGGACATAAGCAAAGTCAGTTCTTGATTCATCGCCACAGTCAAATTGTTTTCGGCAAATAGTGGATTGATGGCACACACCCCCCACTGGGGTAAAGGGAAAAGGGATTATGCGGGATCTGGATGAATCTTGAGGTGTTATAGCCGGTATGATGGCCTCAGTTTGCCAATCGATCCAGATGAGTTTGGAGAGAGGATGTTGTCCCTTTTGGCTGCGGTATTTTTGTTTTGGGTTGCAGAAGCCGGGACATCTGCCGAAGCGATTGGCGGGATCGGCTGCGGGGTCGCTGCGAAGTATCTTTAGCCAGTAGCGTTTATCTTGAAGCGCAAGAGGTGTATGGGAGTGAATCCACACCTGGAAGTTGTGGGGTGATGTCTCAACCACCATGCGGCCGGGTTTCCATCGTCCCTGCGGGTAGCGATGATGACGGCAGACGAGGGGCCAGGTGAGATCGTCGGCGAGCAGGTAATGGGAAGAGTGCAGCGGCTGCATGAGGATGTGGCGGCCGTTGAGGTTCTGTGCCTTGAGGTAGGCGATATTGGAGGAGATCGGGGCAACGCACCAGAGTCCTTTTTTGAAGTCGAGAACTGCAATTCGCCAATGATTTTCAAAATAGCGTGCGAGTTTGACAAGGATTTTTTCCATAGCAGTGCCGACGGCAAGGTTTTTTTAACTGCAGGCTTTGGTGAGTCGGCCTGCAGTATAAAAGGGTTTTAGAAAGGCAGATCGTAGCCCTTCAAATAGGCAACGAGCCAATCGAGTTGTTGCATTTTGTGGGAATCGGCGCTGAGTTGGAGGAACTCTTGTTCATACCTGTCCCAGAGAATGTCATTGAGGAAGGAGAGAAGGGTCCATATCACCCAGGCGATTTTTATTTCATCGGGTTCTTTCATGTTCTTAAACCCCCTTGTGATGGTTTCAGATGAGCTCGCTTGAAGCGATGCGAACGTGCTCGGCCGAGACCTGCTGGATTTTTTCATGGGCAGCGGCGATGAGGGCCCCTCTGGCCAGGTGGTTGGCGCGCCGCAAAAGCCCACCTGAACCCTGATGGATGGCGGTTACGGCCTGATCGGCAAAAAGCGGATGGCTGATCCCTGCAATTTTCAGGTGATGGTTGAGGTAGAGCTCCATATCGGATCGAGAAATAGCCTGCAGGTGGCAGCGGGCGACAACTCTTGAGGCAAGCGGGATGGAAGTACGATAGAGGAGCAGATCGAGCAAGTTATTCTGGCCGGCAAAAATGATGGGAAGAAGAGGTCTTGAGTCTCCCTCGAACTGGGTGAGGGTGTGCAGTTCGGCAAAGACTTCAAGGCGCAGAAGCGATGCCTCATCAATAATGAGGACCGGTTTTTGTTTGCGGCCATCTGTCAGCTCAAGGATCTGGCGGCGGATAAATTTCAAAAGAGTGGCTCGGGAGTAAGTTGCGGTTTCCATTTCCAGCTCAGAGCTGAGCAAGCGGTAAAGTTCCAGGATGGAGCCGGAGCAAGCTGTGATCCAGATAGGGCGGAACTCTGAGGGGTGCAAACGGTTCAATGCCCATCTGAGAGCGGTGGACTTGCCGCTGCCGACTTCTCCGGTCACCAGGGCGATGGCTCCGAGGTTCACCGCATAGTCGAAGCGCTCTGCAACCGCGGTCACTTCCGCGGTTTGCAGGATCTGGTCCGCTTTGAGCTCGGCGGTAAAGGGCTCACGGGTAAAACCGAAAAAGGTTCGATAGAGAGGTTTCATGAGGTTTCCTCCTCGCCGGCAAAGGCCAGCCTGCCGGTGGGGATGGACTGTGGCGGGGAGCTTTCCAACACTAGACGCTGTGAATAGCGTTTGACCCGGCAGTTGGCGTTGAGGTCGAGAACCGTGAGGAAGCCATGGGAGCGCCCTTCCAGGGTAATTTCCACGCGGGCCGGATCATGGTCATGGTAGAGCAGCGTGATCTGTTTCCCAATGAGCGGTACCGGGGCTTCATAGAGCCTGCCGTTCAAGGCCACGGTGCGGTCTTTGGCAACACGTCTTCGGGCGCGTTTGCGGAAGTAATCTTCGAGGTCTTTGGGAGCGGGGCGGATACACTCCATGTGATCGGCATAGCGTTTGAGAGGGGGCTCTGCGGTCGCGCCATGGGGCCTTTTATGGTAGACATCTCGCAGCCAGCAATCGAGGGCTTCATTGAGCTCATCCAGGCAGTTGCCCTTAAAGCCGGGCAGAAATTGGGTTTGGATAGTCTTGAAGACCCTTTCCACCTTGCCCCGCCCTTCGGGCTTGTAGGGCTTGGAGTGAACCAGAGCGATGCCAAGGGAGGCGGTGATTTCCCGAAGGAGAGTGGATCTGAAGGCGGGGCCGTTGTCGACATAGAGTTTTCGCGGGAGCCCTCGTTTGAGCAGGGCACAACGCAAGGCGGAAAGAAAAGAAGGCAGGCCTTCGCTGAGATAGAACTCGGCATGAGGAATCAGGCGGCTCATGTCATCTATGAAGGCAAACAGATAGGTTTTGCGTTTTTTATCGCCCACGCGGATCATCGGTCCGTGCATGGCATCCGACTGCCAAATGTCATTGGGAAGCTCGGCTTCAAACTTGCGGCGGTCCACCGGGGCCGGACATTGCGGACGGAGCAGCCCCGCCCGATGGAGAAACCGGTAGACGGTTGCCTGAGTCAACACCTCGCCCGGCTTTAAGAGCGATCGCTGCTGCATCTCGGAGATGAGCGCATTAATAGGGCTCTCAGGCAGCTCGTGGCGCAGCCGAATGATCGCCTGGCCGGTTTCTTCATCGATGGCACGGGCCACTCCCTTATCCCTTCGGCTTTTTGGATAAAGCGCCTCCAACCGCCCTCCGGCCTTCTGGTAGACTCTTATCCACTCTCGAATGGTGGAAGCCGACAGCCGGCTGCGAGCAGAATGGGGGATCTGCCACTCTTTTTCGCACTTTTCTCGCAGCAGCCTGGCCCGTTTTGCATGACTCAAGTGGTTGCAGTTGACAAAATCACTGATGACCCCGAACCGAAATACTGCAATTTCTCTTTGTTGTTGCTCATCCATAGGGACCTCCTTGTGTGGTTGATGGTTGCCTTGCTTTATTGCCGAAAGCCGGCTTAACTACAAAGGCACCCTTCGGTTGGGTCCGAGACGAGCACTCGGGTTGGCAGATTATATGGCCCTTGAGGCGGCACAGACTCCCCGGGCGATCAAGGAATCAAAAGCCTGCAACGGGTCATCGGAAGCGCCTGTGCCAAAATGGGTGAGGATCTGTTTCCTGAGCCCATTGAGCCAATGACGCTGCCTGGATCTAGGCAGGTCCGGCTTCCACCTGCGCTCGGTTAAGCGGTGCGCAATATGTTCACGGATGGTGGCAATGGCGGCCTGGAATCTGCTCCAGTAGCCGCTGGGGCGAGTTCTGAAAACGGTTCGGCAATCTACACATCGATATTTTCGAATCCACAAGGGTTCCGGGAAGTCATCAAAATAGGCGGTGTCAAAGCCATGAGCCCAGATGCGCCCTTTACAGCACGAGCATCTTTCGGGCCTTGGCCAGGGGTAGTTGCGGCCCAACTCAAAGAGGGTCTTGACGCATACGTCAAAAAACAATATCAATAAAGGGCCTTTTGTGAGTTTAACTCACTTTTCAACGGATGAGGGGTGCTTGTCCCACCCTTCATCCAACTTCATTGTCCAAAACAACCCCGCCTTTTCCTGTGAGCAGAATAATTCGATAATCTGCCCACTTGTGTCAAGTCATTGTGAAAAAAACACTGCTCATTGAGTCAATAGATTGTGCGAGTCTACACCTCCTGGGAACATTATTACCCTATCTTATCGGCGTTCACGTTTCCCGGCGGAAAGACATTTATATACGGCCAGATGCAGGTGACGGATAATGAACAGGACTCATCCTTCTGGATCATTATGGAAGTAAAGCAAGGCGCCCCTCCGGAACCGGAACTGCAACCGACGCTTGTAGATGATGGTTACTGGGACAAATGGTATCCAAACGCACTGGTGACCAATCCGAACAGCCTGTCCCCGATGTTGTTCGGCGAGGATTCTGACGGGAACTGGTTTCTCCGGCCAATATCCGCGGACGGCAAAGTGCAGCGTGAAGAGCCATATACGGACCAATTCGGCACTTATTACGGCAGTGTACAAACATTCATGGTAGGAGGCGAAGTCTTCTTGTTCGTCCAGAACAGCGATACCAAGGAGTGGAAGATTTGGCGAATTACGAAAAACGAGCCGATAGGAATTATGGATGAGAGCGTCTGGAACTATTACTACAGTACGGTAGCGTCCTATTCAATAAATGGCAGGACCTTCCTTTTCCTGCAAAGCGGCACATACTGGAACATCAGGGAAGTGTTGGCCGGCGGCACGATGGGAAGCCGGATAGGCACCGATGGGAACTGGGAAAATCATTACGAGTTCGTTTTCCCTATCTATGTCGACCCGGCCTACCTGAACCCAAGCTCGTGGATGACCCATATGTATGACTTGCTCAAGGACAGGACCTTACAAGAAATCGCCATCCCGGGATCACACGATGCTGGAATGAGTGAGCTTGGGTTTTGTAGCAAATACGCCAATGCCTGTGACACACAAACCCAAACCAGCGGCATTTATCAGCAACTTGTAAATGGCGCAAGGTATTTTGATATCCGGCCCACCAGTTATGTTGATTGTTCGGGTTCCTTTAGAGGTTGGTATACGGGACATTGGGCGTATGTGAATGGGCTGGATTGGCTGGGATGTACGGGACAGTCGCTTGACTCCGTTCTGGACGATGTAGCCAAGTTTTGTGCTGAGATGGAACCTACTGGTGGCAAGGAGCTCATCATTTTGAATTTTTCTCATTGCTACGACATCGTGACCGGGGACGACTGCGACGATTGGACCGGCAGCGACTGCTCCGATCATGAATGGGTGGACGATGTTCGTAATACGGCAGTGGAAAAGCTGTCAGCTTTTTTGATTGATTGGAGCAAATACGAGGACCCCAGGGAAGCAATATTCGGCGACCGAGCGGCGATCCAGCATGTGCTTTTGCGCTTTGAAACGGAGGCTATATCCTCGGATCCTCAGAATGGCGTATACAACTCCGATGACTTTCCCATATATAACGAATATTCGAATACCAACGATTTTTCCACAATGAAAGACAATCAAAAACAGAAAATGATAAACCCGGTAATTCATAACGCAGAGCTGTTCCTTCTCTCATGGACACTCACGCTGTCGGGTGATCAAGCGTATGATTGCACCGGGTTTGGAAACCCCACATCAATACTGGACTTGGCGGGTGAGGCGGACAGCCAGTTGATGAATTACATTCATGATTGGAGCTCCCCGAGTCCGGTCATCACTCAGACCCTTTTGCCCAATATTATCTATGTGGACAATTTCGGGACGTTCGCAACACGAGCCGCGATTTACGTCAATGAGCACTATTCAACACTGCCCCCTTAAGGTTGGGCAGGTGAAGAATCACAGCAAACGCATTTGTTGTTGCCGGGGCAGCCCCGCTGCCGGCAAGGTTTGACAGCGAACTATGTCGGCGATGATCGAGCGTGCTGGATCCCACCTCGACCAGTCCCTCGATATCAAGCCAATGCTCCATTTTGGTGTATTTAGGCGAATCCAAGATCTCAACCAGTTCACGCGTGACCAGGCCTCCTTCGATACAACACAATGGGACTGCGGCGTCGATTTCGATCCAGAATATATCGATGCCAAGACTGGAAGGTAGTCAGACGACCTATAGAACGATAGATTGCATATGCGCCCGAATTTGCTCATAGGATAGCCGGGAATCGCGGCGCTGACTTCGTCAAGCACCTTGCCCCGGTCGTCCGGCGGAACACCCATTTCGGTCATATTTCAGTTTACATGCCCGTGACAATCCACCATAATTGCGCGGACTCTTGTTGTGTCACTGCGTTTGAAGCCCGTGTGCCGACCATCAACATGAAACAAGTCTCCAAAGTCTACCGGCTGGGAGAAACCGAGATCACAGCATTGAGGCAGGTGGACCTGGCGATAGAGCAGGGAGAGTTCATCGCCATCTGGGGCCCCTCGGGCTCGGGGAAATCCACCCTGTGCAATTTGATCGGCCTGATCGACACCCCGAGCTCGGGCCGCCTGGAATTTGAAGGAAGCGACGTCAATCATCTCACAGACGATCAGCTCAGTGACCTGAGAAACAGCCACTTGGGTTTCATCTTTCAGAGCTTTAATCTCATTCCGGTCTTGTCCGCCATCGACAATGTGGCCTTGCCGCTGCAAATCCAGGGGACATCTTCCCCCCCACGCCAAATACAAAGCACAGAAACTGTTGACCGAACTGGGGCTGGCGGACTATTTGCGTCAACGTCCGCAAAAAATGTCGGGGGGGCAGCAGCAGCGCGTCGCCATCGCCCGCGCGCTGATCACCGATCCCAAGCTGGTCATTGCCGATGAGCCCACGGCCAATCTGGACACGGCCAATGCCGTGCGCATCATTGAACTGATCAGGGAGATCAACACCAGCCGGGGAACAACATTTGTTTTTTCCACCCATGACCAACGTCTGCTGCAACGGGTTCAGAGGCAAATCCATCTTGCCGACGGTTTGATCATGGCCGACCGTCAGACATGAACGCCGCTTCGGGAGGTCCTTTGAACCGATGCGCGCCGAGGTCTCATTCAGCTAATCCTCCATTTGTCTGTGCCCAATGACCGTTACGTGGATCAAAATAGCCGCACTCAATCTTCTCCGGAACCGACGCCGGTCACTGTTCACCATCATTGCCATTGCCATGGGATATGCCGCGGTCAACGTTTTCGGCGGCTTCACCGGTTACATTTTTAGATGCTTGAAGGATTCTTTCATATATGCCCAGGCCAATGGGCATATCACTATTTTCAAGGAAGGATTTTTACAGGAGGGACAAATTGAACCCCTGAAATTTCTGATTGACGCCGATCAAGCCCGGACGATTCACAGCCTTTGCCGATCGAACCCCCACATCGTTGTCACAACAGGCCAGCTCAGTATCATGGGACTGGTCACCAACGGCAGCGTCAGCACCATCTTCATCGCCTCCGGCAAAGTGCCCTCGGACACTTACCAGATTCAGCGGGCGGCAACGGGCATATTGGCCAGGATCGAGCATTTATACGGCAAGCCGCTGGACGATTCGGTCCCTTACGGCATCGGCATGGCGTTTGGACTGGCCAAGAGGCTCAAGCTGGAGGTCGGCTCGGATGCAATCGTCATGGCCTCGACAGTGGATGGTCGAATCAATGCACTGGATGCTCAGGTGTTTCAACTCTTTTACACCATCCTGGAAGAACTGAACGACAAATATCTCATTGTCCCGCTGAGTTTGCCGAATCGCTTTATGCCACCGACGGCGTTGACAGGATGACCCTACTGTTGGACGACGAGTCACATCTGCCGGAGGTGAAGGCTTATCTCGAGGCACAGATCAAGCGTCGCGGCCTCCCTTTGCAGATCAAGACGTGGGCGGAGCTTTCACCGCTTTACACCAAAGTGAAAAGAATGTTCGACATCATCTTCAATTTTGTCTTCATCATTGTGTTCATGATCGTCGTCACCAGCGTCATCAATACGGTTACCATGTCGATCATCGAAAGGACAAAAGAAATTGGCACGTTGCGCGCACTGGGCTTGAAGCGCCGCGGAGTCATCAAGTTGTTCGCCGTCGAGAGCGCCATGCTGGGATTGTTGGGATGTCTGTTGGGAATTGTATTGACCATCTTCTGCTGGCTCCTGGTGAAAGTCATCGAGCCGCAATGGGTCCCGCCGAATATACCGAGAGAGATACCGCTGGAAGTCTATCTGATTCCCTCTTATCTCATCGTCAGCTTTTTTTTCCTGTTGACCCTTGCCACTTTGGTGGCCATACTGCCGGCGCGCAAGGCCTGCGGCAAACCTATCGTGGATGCTCTTGATCACAGCTGACGGAGCAGGTAACATCGTCGTGATCATGCATGGGTGATGTCCGCTTTCACCAGCCGTAGCCGTTCACCGGGCGCAAAGGGAGCCAAGTCAGGTGGTAGAAGTTCAGTATCTCTGGCCGATTCGGACCGACTCGGTGGATAAAACCGAGTCGGTCTTGATAACGTCGGCCTTGTTCACTTGGGCCGTCGTCAAACATCAATGACGTGGCAGGCGCGCCTGCCGATTACTGGTTTGACCGGAGGGATGTGAGCAGTGATGAAACGTCCGGCAGGAATTGTCTCACCGCCGAGGAATTCATCGCCGCCATCACTCAGCATATTCCAGATAAGCATTTTCAGATGGTCAGATACTATGGCCGGCCCCGTGGAATAAGTGCGTGCCGGCATTGTGCTTGCAATTGTGATTATTCCACGGGGCTGGTATTCGAGTAGAAGCAGAGGAGACAGAATCAAAAAAGGTGTTTTAAGGCCCGGGGATGAGCCGCCGCAGGCCGGCAACGCTAATGAAGTGATCCCGCTGTCAGCGGGACTTGATGTCTCAGACTACCAGCCCCCGCACATCCCATCAATCACGCCCATGGCGTGACTGGCGGGACTTGATAAAAAAAATCTACGAGGTGGACCCCTTGACTTGTCCCCGCTGCGGCCACGAGATGAAAATCATCAGCCTGATTCACGAGCCGGCCGTGATAGAACGCATCCTCCGCCATCTCGGGCCCTGGAAACAGCAAACGGCCCCATCCGGGAGGAAGACAAAAGCACCGGAACAGGGGCCGGTTGTCCTCGATGATTTTGATCACACCTTGGCGTGGCTTCGGCACTGGAGACAGTCCCGACAAGCCCTTACAGGAGCAGTTTGCCCGCGTGTCTGCCCGGGCCCCCGGACCCGGGGGCCCGGGCAGACACGCGGGCCGTCCCCTCCACACCAAGAAGCTATCGTAACGAACGACTTGCTTCAATCTTACCCCTGAGCGCGTGTATGATAGTGACATACGGTCCAAAATCGAGACAAAAATGTGCTTGACCCATCTCACCATACCTGCTACCCAAAAATCGTCAGAAAGCAATTTCTTATCACCTCACCTGTTGGGAAGTAACCAGTTTAGCGATCTCATACATCCCTAGCCCTGCCCTTTACCCATGAGTTGCGCCGGGGCAGTATCAGCCGCCTCGCAGCGAGAATCCCTCACACAGGAGTTGAAGGTATGAGTAGCCATGCCACATCAACTGGTGCCCCGGGGGCGGATCGTTCTTTCGGCCGAGATAGCCCCCCAGTCGCGCTACCAGGCGCACCGCATCTCCAAGTAGGAGCGGTAACTTGAGGTCTTTTTTTTTGCGTAGGCATTCAGTACCTCGATTTCGAGATCCGAGAAGAGCACTTCCACGGGAAGCTCCGGAGTCTCTCTGTCCATAAGGGTCATCAGCATGATGCGCCAGGCAATGACCAGATTGATCGCGATGGATCTTTTGAGACGCTCCGCGCTCTGGTGGGCTGCCTCTTCGATGCGGCATCCGGATTTCAATACCCGATGCCAGTCCTCGATGCGCCAGCGCAGACAGTACCAGCGCAGGCACCTTTCGGCATCCTGCACGGACTCGATCTTCATTGTTGTCAGCAAGTACCATTCAATTCCTTCATCCCCCTCGGGAGGGTTGTCTTCGACCACGTGCACTATCCACAGAACAATCGGGGGCTTGTCTTTATGGTAATCGGGAGGGCGCAACTCCACCTGCTTGTAGCGAACCGATGTCTCCGCCGTACGTGCGCAACGGCCGGGCCGGGCTTTCTGCTTGCTCTTCTTCGGCCTGGCACTCTGCCTCTTGACGCTGATGCGAAGATTAGCACGCACTTGTGTCTGCTTGACGGCGTCGAAGAGCTTCCCCTCCTCGGTGGTAGTCCGATTGTGCTTGGCACGCACCAGGAGCTCGACAGAAGGATTCCGGCGCTGCTCATCAAACAACTCAAAAAAATCCGCCTCCCGATCCATGACCGATACCAGCCGGGTGTGCGGCATTTCCTTGGCCACTTCCATGCAGCCGCGAAGCCCCACAATCCAGGAGAAACTCTCCTTTTCTTCGATGGGGATGTCGCAAGGGCGCCGCTTGTCAGCCTCCGATCTCGAGACCGGAGCCAAGCAGTGGGCGTTCAACACTCCCAATGGCAGTCCACGCGGAGTAACGACCAGCGTGGAATGCAAATGAAGCCCCATGCTCTTGGCTCCGGTTTGATTGGAGCCTATCACACCCAACCCTTCGCATCGGTCCAGGTTGGAATAATCGAGATCCGAGCCATCCTGGATGCACAGCACGGTCTGCTGTGCCTTCATGCGGCGAATAGTCCTCTCGCGGTGGGGCACGAGGATGTTTTCCATACTCACAGCTCCTACGTCCCACAATATTTGATTTGAACAGTCCCAAGTAATCTGATCCCGCCTATCCCGCTATACCTCGCCATGCTTTTGCACTTTACCCTGCCTACCCCGCGCGCCGGGCGCTAACCGGTCCCAAGACCACGCCGGATAACGGCTGGGCATCAGCGGGGGCGCCGAAGCACCTCCGGAATGTCAACATTACTGGTTGTCGCAGCGCCACGAGCCTCGCCGACCACCTGCAGGCCATGGCTCGGCTGCAAGATCTATTCTGCTGATGACGATGCAGACTCCAGTTCAGAGGCTTTCTTCAGAGCCCATTCAATGGCTTCGTTGTCAAATCCTGGCCTTGAGCGCATAAAAGCGGCCGCCTTTCGGTAGTACTCAGCGGCCATCCTATTCTGCCCCTTGGCTTCATAGACCGTTGCCAGTCTGTCGAGCCCGTCAACATCGTCCGGATATTGCTCCAATAGCTTGTGACACTGAGCTTCCGCTTCGTCCAGTTTCCCGGCTTGGATGAGATCAATGACACTATTCGATAGGTTGTCCAACTCCTCCATTTGGGCATGGATCTGTTTGAAGACATCTGAAGGAGCCTGCGGCGGCCGTGTCGCTGAGACCTGTTCGCGCAACAAACAGCATTTTTTGTACTTCTTTCCACTTCCACAAGGGCAGGGCGCATTGCGGGATATCTTACTCATGGGTAACGCAACTCCTTTGTTGAAAAACCGTTGCCAAACATAGCATCTGGCGCGTCGGGCGCCGGCGGTTTTGCGCTTGCGGGCGGCGCCAGGTTGGAGTAAACGAACGGCTTTTTCGGAAACCTCTTCGATCATGACTATTCGCTCAAGTGGGAGACGCCATGTTTGCTCCATTTACCCGCTCAGATATTAGAAAATACAGCTTGAATGTGCTGCGAAACAAGATCCGCTGCGGTTTGCCCTCCTGCCCCGTCTGCAATACTCAACCGGATTTGTTCAGGCGGCATCAGGCACGCCCCCGCAAATTCCGCATTCTATGCGACGCATTGGTCCAGGTGGTAAAATGCCTTGTCATTCGGTGGAAATGCCCCGGCTGCCATAAGACCTTCACCGAACAGCCTCCTTTCGCGCTTCCCTTCAAGCGTTACACCAGCGACGCGATACTTCATCGCTCGGCAAGCTATCTGGAAGATGAGACGTCGACCTATCGGAAGACAGTCCTGGAAGAAGGCTCGGAGATCTTCCATGCCTCGACGGACGAAGGAAATACGCCGGTCGATAAAGTCCTCTCCCACACAACCCCTTACCGCTGGATCGACACTCTTGGCCGCTTCAAAGAAATCCCGCGCCGCGCTCTGGACCTCATCTTACAGAAGGATCCGGCGACAAAAGTCTACCGGGATCTCGCCGCGCTAACGATCTCCCCCAATAAGTTCGTGAAAACCGCTCGGGAAGAAACCCTCAAACGCTCTCGCCGGCTCGTCCACCTGGAGGCGGTATTCCGAGTTGTTTTTGGTGCTTCAATTTTCCCCTTCTTTGCAACAGGCTGCGCCTGGCAATGATTTATGCTCGCCTCCAACCATAAAACAAAGGAGGCGTTATGAAGCAAAAAGATGAAAAATGGGCCCTGTTCTGGTGCGATCTCCTTCGCCCCGTTCTCTTCGACGAGGTGGAGCCGGAATCGATCCAGGATTTTCTCAAAGAGATCTCTCAAAAGGAGATGGTCTTTCCCGGCGGACGTACCGGCAAGCCCTCCCTTTCCACCCTCAGGCGAAAGCTGAAGCGCTATCGAACCGGAGGATTCGATGCTCTCGCAAGAAAAGACCGCCATGACCGCGGCCATGCCAGGGCCGCACCCGCAGAAATCATTGCAACCGCCATCGAGCTTAAATGCGAGCAGCCCAAGCGCTCCCCTGCCACCATCAACCGATTCCTAAAGGACCTCTATGGCGTTACGCTCTCCCGCTCTACTTTGTATCGCCATCTTAAAGGTGCGGGCGCAACCCGCCTCAAGCTCGGCGTTGTCAAAAACAAGGTGAGAAAACGTTGGACCAGAGACCATACCCATGATCTCTGGGTTGGGGACTTCGAGGAAGGCCCCTATGTTGTTTTCGGCCGGGAGGTCCTGCCCACCTATCTTTCCGCTTTCATCGACTGCCACAGCAGGTATATCGTCGAGGCCCGCTACTACCTGCGCCAAAGCCTCGATATCCTCATCGACTCGCTGCTGCGCGCCCTGGCCAAGCATGGCGCCCCCGGCGAACTCTACCTCGATAACGCCAAGGTCTATCACGCAATCGGCCTCAAGGCTGCCTGCTACCGGCTCCACATCCGGCTTCGCCACCGGCCGGCCGGGGACCCTTCCCCGGGAGGACTCATTGAGCGCTTCTTTGAGACCGCCCAAGACCGGTTTGAATCCGAGGTGCGGGCACAAGATGCCATAAGCCTCGATGATCTCAACCGAGCTCTCAGCGCATGGATCTCGGTGGATTATCATAGCTCCATTCATTCCGAGACCGGCGAGACTCCCAAGGACCGCTATCATACCGGACTTTCCGTCATCCGCCACGTGGAAATGGACCAGGTGCTCGCTTCCTTTCTTAGAAAGGTCACTCGGGTCGTCCACAAGGATTTTTCCGACATTAGCCTCGATAAGCGGCTCTACCGGGTCGATCCAGCTTTAAGGGGAGACAAGGTCTGGGTCCACTACGATCCCTTCTCGTCTTCAGATAGCGTGAAGATCTTTTCCCTGAAAGGCGAATACCAGGGATCGGGCGTGCTCCATCACCGCGAGGCCGAGCAACCGCCCCTTCCCGCACAAGCTCGGGGAAAACCCAAGCATAACCTCATCGATCTCCTCGTTCGCGAGCACCGGGAGCAGCTCGCCGCAAACACTCGCGGCATCGATTACCGCAAGGTCGTCTCCGTGCGGCCGTGGCCGTTTCATGCCTTTGTCAAAGCCTTTGCCCGGCTGCTCGGAAAAGAAGTGGGCATCTCCGCCTTCACGGCACAGGAGCTCGAAACGCTCAAAAAACTCTACAATCAAAACGTTCAGCTCACAGAATCCGTGCTCACGCAGGCCTTTGCCCGAGTGCCTAACAAGTCGTTCCCCCACCTCGTCGGTGAGCTCAAACAAATCCTACAGCAAAAGGAGTAACCACCATGTTCCTCGATCATTTCAAAATGAACAGCCATCCCTTCCAGGAACGCCCTCCCGTGGAATGGATCCTCAACGACCACCGCATCTCCCAGTCCCTGGCCAGACTCGACTACTTTGCCCGGCAAGGGACCCTGGCCCTCCTCATCGGACCAACCGGTGCCGGAAAATCCACACTCTTAAGGCTCTTCATCCATAACCTCTCTAAAAACCGCTACCGCCCCGTTTATCTCCACTTCACCGGAATCCCGTCATCCAGCCTGCTTCGCCTAATCGTGACTCAGTTGGGAGAAGCCCCCCGGCGAGGCAAGGATCATCTCTTTTTACAAATTCTCGATCGCACCGCAAAAGAAGATCTCTCAACGGTGCTTATCATCGACGAAGCCCACCTTATAGATCCGCAAGCTTTGACCGATCTGCGCCTCCTGGTTAGCTCAGCCCTCGATACCGATACTCCCGTAAAGATCGTCCTCAGCGGTCAGGAGCCCCTCGCCAAGCTCCTTGCCCGTGCCTCTCTTAGCGATCTTGTCAACCGAATCACCGTCCGATGTCACCTCGGCGCCTTAACCTCGGACCAGACCACCTCCTATATCGACTCCAGGATGCGTTTCGCGGGGAGCAACGAGAAGGTCTTCGAGCCCGAAGCCAAATCCCTCATCCATGACTATGCCAGCGGCATCCCAAGGCAGATTAATAACATCGCTACCGCCTGCCTCCTCAATGCCGCCGCCCAAAATCTCAACAAGATCAACGAAGCCCTGGTCACCGACACCATGGCCGAATTCCGCCTTCCCTAGGAGAAGACATCATGACAAAGCTCTATTCCAAGCAAAAACTCCGGATACTGCGTAATCAGATCCCCATCTCCCGGCTCATCTCTGATTTTCTGCGCATCCCCTGCAAAGTATCAGACGGGTATTTTCGCTTTCTATGCCCCCTGTGCTCTGAGTTTCAAACCGCCACCAACCCCAAAACCAACCTGGCCCGGTGCTTCCGGTGCCAGAAAAACTTCAATCCCATCGACATGGTCATGGCCGTCAAATGCTGCAACTTCCGTGAGGCTGTTGAAATGATCGACGGCTTACAAGACTGCTAAAATACTCACGTCTTCCCTCACAAGCTCCCACCAACTTGTGGGGGAGGACATCTTCATCTAAACTGGGACTCTCAGAGTCAAATATTGTGAGACTTAGCACACAGCCGCTTCATCCGGATGGTCGATGAGTCGGTAATATCCCTTCACCGCTGCCCAGTCCCCTTCGGCTACACCACTAAAAGCGCGATCCGGTTTAATGGCCTTTGCACCGGCACACCCCACAAGCCTTTTGCTCAGTCTCTTGTCACCCAACGGAGCACCTGCGAATTCCTTTTCCGCCCATTGCTCAGCATCAAGACCATCGGCAACCTCAAGAGGACTCAAACCACTGTCTGGCGCAAGCCCCATCTTGAGCCGAAAGTCTCTCTCGAGAGGGTAGAGGTAGATATCCTTCAGTGTTTCGGCCATCTGCCAATGCCGATCCTGACGCCCTCGACCTTGGGTGCGGCCCACTCGCACCCAATTGGCTGCCCGATAACAGGTACCCGAAAAACAAGTAGTGTCCACAAAGCTTTCCACCAGCCACGGACGGAACCCGTATCGGTTTTCAAAATCACCGGGCACTGCTCTAAGGATCATTCCCAGCAACTGCGAGGCGAGGTTGTGGCAGTGCACATCCGGGCGAATCAGAAATCGACTGAGTCCGATCACCCGATGCAGATGGCAACGCCGCGTTTCGCTATCCCAACCGATCCATCGATCCCGATCCCGAAGCTGCAGTGCCGCTGCTCCAAATCCAGCGGCTCCGAGCCAGCCGTGCTCCGAGCCGATCAGGTATCGAAGCTGCCGTCCCACCAGGGGGCCCGCACCCCGCGGATGTTCACGGATCATCATCTCATTCCAGATCCGCATCTGTTCCTCTGCTTCCACGAGGATCAGGCACAGTCCGCGCAAGTCACAGGCTTGCGCGGGAACGCCCTGTGGTGCCGCGACTGGCTCCGACAGACGTCTCGGGCTGCCGGGACCCGATTGCACAAGGGGCTTGGGCAATTCGATGTGGCCCCTGGACTCCAATTCCCGAAGAGCCTTGAGGCAGCTGCTTGTCTGAGCAGTGCCCAGGGCATCGAAAAAACCATAGTGCACGCAGAGCTGCTCTGCAACCGCTGTCCGGTTCATATGGCCGTTCTCATCGAGCACCGACCGTATGTGCTCGATTACTTCAGGCCGCGACAGTGTCCGTTTGATTTGGTTTTGGGTTTCCATGCCCACATGCTACATGGCATGGAAACCCTTGTCCAGTCTTAATTTACGGGTAAAGGGCAGCCCTAGCCCGCTAAAATGGCTCTGCTATGACAGCAACGGGTTTACATGGCGAAGGCCACTGAAACGTCCGAAATCGTTATCCGAGGAGTAAACGGTATAACCGTGCTCGATGGCAAGTGCGGCGACATGGGCGTCTGTTGTCAGATTTCCTCCCGTTCCAGAGGCGGTCAGCAGGTTGCGTAGGATTCGCCAATGGCCCTTGCCGGGGGCGACCGTTGTTACCACCGGCTGTGACAGCCATTCCTCAACATATGCGACGGACTGCTCGACGGTAAGTGGACGCTCAAAAACCCGCGCATTGGTAGTCAGTCGCAGAAAAGCAAGAATCACCAACCATGGCAGCCCCACGCTTTCATTGCCGGACAGTACTTCTTCTAACCACGCAAGTGCGCGCGCATGCTGCGGTAGGTCCAGGTTCACAGCGTAAAGCAGTAAATTGGCATCTACCAAAATCATTTGCGCAACTCCAGCTTCATCGCAATTGCGGCGTCTTCGAGGTCATCGGCCAGACTCAGTGCTTTGTCAAGATTGATAGAGGGACGAACGGAGCCCAGCGACGTCGACGATAATCTGTAGGGTCGCGCTTCGGGGTGTTCGAGTGCATGCACTCCTTTCCGCAATGCCTCGTTTACCACTTCCTTGAACGGTTTACCGCTTCGGTGAGCAATGTCCTTGAGTGACATGGCGACCTGGTCGTCAATGGTTAAGGTAGTACGCATCGTGATGTCCTCCCGTCAGTCATCATGGTGACAATATAGCTGGGATTTCGATTAGCGTCAAGAAAGTGGTACCGACGATCATTCCGTCAGCCTCTTCGGAGAATAGACTCCCGCAAGCCCCATAATCGGCTTCGGAAGTTTCTCGATCGATAATCATGATGGGGTGTGCCGGCCATGGCAAAACTCCTCCTGCATTCGGAAATTTGCATTACCTGATCCAAGTAGATACAGTTTCAGATCGAGACAAGCATTATTTACCTGTCCCCTTTTTCTTTTTTTTTCTTTTTGCCGGTATTCTTCGCTCCCCCACATATGAAAAGTTGAGCTCTGTCCAGTCGATAGGCGTGAGAGGGGGAAAGCCGGAGTTCCTTTCCGGTGTGCCAAGTGGCAAGCGCGGTGAGCCTCTAATCATTTTTCACTTCGATTAGATGCTTAGCCAGGCCATGCCTTCGTTATTAAGCCGCCAGCTCAAGCTTTGCTTCAATGGTGCTCCAGGGGACCTCAATCTTGGGGTAATGGTAATGTGTTTAACGTAATGGGGGACGCCCTTTAGATTTTTAGTTTTTAGGTGAGCAGGTTGATGGTATATTGGTAGCCATGCCAAGAAACGCACGAATTGAGCAGCCGGTGCTTTGCACCACATCATGGCAAGAGGAATAGAACGGCGGCGGATTTTCCAGGACGAGTCGGACCGAGACAACTTTGAGCAACGATTGGGGAGCATTTTAAAAGAAACGGGAACGCACTGTTATGCCTGGACTTTGATCCCCAACCATTTTCATCTGTTGCTGAAAAGCGGCTTGGTGCCGATATCACAGGTGATGCGGCGGTTGCTTACCGGCTATGCGGTGTCGTATAATCGCAGGCACCGGCGCAGCGGTCATCTTTTTCAAAACCGGTACAAGTCGATTCTCTGTCAAAAGGACCCGTATTTTCTTGAACTGGTGCGCTACCTTCACCTGAATCCGCTTCGAGCCGGGGTCGTTTCCACTTTTGAAGATTTGGAGCGCTTTGCCTACTGCGGCCATGGTGTAATTCTGGGCTATTTCAAAAATGATTGGCAGCGAATCCATGAAGTGCTGGAATTATTTGGCGATAAAAATTCGGTCGCTCGTCGTCGGTATCGTGCTTTTGTTGAGCAGGGCATCAACCAGGGACGGCGCAGTGATCTTACCGGGGGTGGACTGGTACGCAGCAGTGGGGGCTGGGCAGAAGTAAAGGCAAGGCGCAGGGCACAATTATTCGAAAAATCTGACGAGCGAATCTTAGGCGACGGGGACTTTGTTGAACAGGTCCTTCTTCAAGCGCGGGAGGAAATGGAGCGAAGACACAGGGTGCGCTCCCGGGGATTTGATCTTTCCAAGGTGGCTAAGCGAGTGTGCGAATTGCTGGCAGTGGACGAATCCGAGCTTTGGGCGGCGGGCAAGGAACGCAACAGGGTCCGTGCACGAAGTCTTTTTTGCTACTGGGCGTCAAGAGAGCTCGGCATCAGTCAGGCTGAATTAGCTCGAAAACTGAAGCTCTCGCCTGCCGCTGTCACCTTTTCTGTAAAGCGAGGTGAAGAGATCGTCTCCGAGCACAACTACTGCTTGTTGCAATCGGCGGATTTCGAGTCCGGAGAGTAAACTAAACTAAAGGGCTTCCCCCATTTTTTTGATCTTGTGCAAATGTGGTAAACACACTTGCAGAATTCACATACAGGGGACTTTCACCCCATAAGTTCACGCCCATGCCGGGCGTACACAATTGGCATGATGGGAGGCAAAAAGACATGCGCCCCTCAGCAATACGTTGGGTTGGCAGGAACTTCATCATATAGACGGGTACACTTTGTCATGGCAGATTATAGGTACACCGCATATTTTGAGAATGAAGTTCTGCGTAAGCGACCATATCTTAAAAAGGAATGGTGCGTTCAGGTTCTGGAGAATCCAATTAGGACTGAGTCTCAGGATGGAAACCGTTTTCGATTTTGGGGGCGCATAGATGAATTTGGAGGCAGAGTTCTTAGAGTTGTGACCCTTGAGGATAAGATCACCATACACAATGCTTTTCCTGATAGAGGTTTCAAGAAATGAAGATCAGCTACTATCCTGATACAGACTCTCTTTACATTGACCTATCGGAACAGGTGAGTGCCGAGAGTCGTGAAATTTCTGAGGGTATTGTCCTTGATTATGATGCCGAAGGGCGCTTGGTCGGTATCGACATTGATAATGCCAGCAAGAAGGTTGAACTCCAAAAGCTTACAATCAATAAGTTGCCACTAATCGAGCAGATAATCGCGGCCTAAGGCAACATAATAGGGCAGTAAGCAGTGTGCATAAGGACACCTATGGTCGATCATTGCTCGAAACCTGCTCGCATCTTCATTGGGCGAATTACCCAAGCGGGTAGCCGGGGGTTTTTCTCAGGGCCGCGACCGGGGTAGGGCCACGCTATCATGTTGAAATTTCGATATTACTATCCCATCCAAGCGGCCCTATCGGCACATGATGTTGTGAGCCGGCAGCGTAAAGAGAAAATCAGCTATCTTGAAAAGGAGCTTGAGGGCGCCCAATATGAAGCCGATTGGGGCTTTTTGCAGTTCAACAAAGTGGACCCTGACCCTTTGAATCGGCTGGTTGCCGCCGAACTGGAGCGAAGATGGAATGAAAAGCTCCAGGACCTTAATGAGGTGAAAGAACGAATTGAAAAGGAAAGAAGAGAGGTCCCGAAACCGAGTCTGGAAGAACTACAGACAATCCACTCTCTTTCCCGGCGACTTCCGGAAGTGTGGCGGCACCCGAAAACCGACCCCGCCGTCAAGAAAAAGATTATCAGAATGGTAGTACAAGAAGTTCTAATGGATTTATTCACGAGCCGGCCGTGATAGAACGCATCCTCCGCCATCTCGGGCCCTGGAAACAGCAAACGGCCCCATCCGGGAGGAAGACAAAAGCACCGGAACATGGGCCGGTTGTCATCGAAGATTTCGCCCACGCCTTGGCGTGGCTTTGGCACTGGAGACAGTCCCGACAAGCCCTTACAGGTGCAGTTTGCCCGCGTGTCCGCCCGGACCCCCGGATCCGGGGCCCGGGCAGACACCTTGCCGTCCCCTCCACACCAAGAAGCTATCGTAACGAACGACTTGCTTCAATCTTGCCCCTGAGCGCGTGTATGATAGTGACATACGGTCCAAAATCGAGACAAAAATGTGCTTGACCCATCTCACCATACCTGCTACCCAAAAATCGTCAGAAAGCAATTTCTTATCACCTCACCGATCAGGCTTTGGACGTCGTCCTTTCGAAGGTCAACCGGCGCATCGGCACCCGGGCACACAGCGTTCAGGCCCCTGTGGAATACGAGCTGCCCCTGGAGGCGGTAAGGGAAGCCATCGTCAATGCTGTTGCCCATCGCGACTACAGCAGTAATGCCAGCGTGCAGGTCATGCTTTTCGCCGACAGGTTGGAGGTGTGGAACCCCGGCGAGTTACCGCCCCCGCTCACGCCCGATCTGCTCAGACAACCTCACCCGTCCATACCCCGGAACCCCCTTATCGCCGAAGCGATGGTTTCATACTAACCTCCAATGTAGAAAATTTATTGGAAAAGATGGAGTTGTTTACGACAAGTGGTTGAATTCACGTTAATTCTTAAGCCTTTTTGATTGCCTTTGGTGACATAGATGTATTCTAGCTTCCCGGATTTGACCCAATTGAGAACGGTCTGTTTGGAAACTCCCAATTCATTGGCGGCGCGGTGTAAAGGAACCCAGCCTGCCGGTACGTCCTGGGCTGTAAGGCGTTTGATGTCTTCATCCGTTAAAAAGATTTCCCATGGTGCGCCATCGGTGACTTGCTGACCTTTGATAAATCCGGCTTTGAGCCAGCCGTGAATGGTGGGAACACTGACTTGAAGAACTTTCGATGCTTGTTGCGCTGTGTAGGATTTGTGCTGCTCATCTTTTGGTTTTTGGAAGCGAGGGATATCATAGCTGCGCCTGAGATTCGCCACTTTATGAGCGTTGTAGGGTAACCCGGTGGGTGTTTTGTGACCTTGACGGATAAGAATGCGAGCGATCTGGTCATCGGTGAATTTTTCGGCAAGGCGGCGCACCAGATCCACCAAATCGAGCGATGTGGCTCGCTTGCTTCTCACCTTGGGCAAATGGACCACTTTTTCCGTTACGGCGCCGCCGGCCCACACAATCTTGACCTCGACGTCGCGATTTTTTTTGGCCAGGTAGACTTCTTCGATGGCAGCTCTGAGTAAACGTTTTTGATCTTTATCCGTGGCCGCGCCCCAAACGGCCGGCAAGTCTTGAGAGAGACTTTGGATTTGCCCTATTTCGATTTTTGACAACCGATCCTTAAAGCTTTGCTTACGGTTCCTGATGCGGGCTTTGAACTCTTCGACACGCTTTAGCGATTCATTCCATTGGCGCTCCAGCGTGCGGGCAACCAGTCTATTTTCAGGCTCGACTGCATCGAATTGGCGAAAGGCACGATCGGATTCATACTGGGCCCTTTCCAACTGGAGCTCCAGTTGCTTCAAGGCAATATCTTGCTCTTGTTGGATTTGTTGGAGAGCACGCAGGTGGATATTTAGACTAGCGGGCGCAACGACCTCAAGTAAAGTTTGTGCCACGAATTGGTCGATTCGGCGACCACCAACGGATTGACAGTATCTGTCTGAAAAATTCCGGTTGGCCATATTACATACGTAATAGGGGTAAGACCGTTGAGCTTGACCATGATAGTTTACATGCATCGAGCGGCCGCAGTTGCCGCACCGAGCAAGCCCCTGAAGAAGAGCCGAGCCTTCTCGAACCACCTGACTGGCCTGGTATTTGGCGGCAGCGGCATTTTTTTCCATCTGTTGACGGATCTTAAGGTAGTCTTCCCAAGAAATATAAGCAGGATGATGATCGTGGATAATGACATCCCAGTCTTCCATGGCTTGGACCTTTTGGCGCGATTTTTGATTGCCATGCTCGTCCAGCTCTTTGACCACCTTGGTTCTGCCGAAAACGTACGCTCCAGTGTAGAGAGGGTTTACGAGGGTGTCTCGGACAGCCTTGTTGTATGGGCGCACCCAGCGAATCTTTTTTTCAAAGGATGCTTTTCGCGGAAACAGCAGATTGTTTTCCAGGAGATATTTGAGGACGCCATTGATGGTGCCGATTTCGAAATACTTTTGGTAGATTAAATCAATAAGATGAGTCACCTGCTCGTCAAGGGACTTGATGATATTGCCGTCTTCGTCAAATTGATAGCCTACAGGAAGATGAAACCGAAGTTCTCCCTTCTGGGCCTTGTGGTAGAGACCTTGCAACATTCGGTTCTTTAACATATGGAGCTCTGCTTCACTCATGGTTCCCTTCAAGCCAAGGAGGAGGCGATCATTAAAGGAGGAAGGATCATAAACTCCATCTGTATCGGCAATAAGGGTTGCGGTCAGGGAGCACAGATCCAGGAGCTGGTACCAGTCCCTATTATTTCTTGCCAGTCTGGAGACTTCAAGACCAAAGATGATGCCAGCTTTTGCGAGGGCTACATCCGCCACCAGTTTAGCGAAACCGGTTCGGCCCACAGTAGAACTGGCAGATCTGCCCAGGTCGTCATCAATAACGATGATGGATTCTTCACTCCAACGGTATTGTCGCGCCAGGTCCACGAGCTCGTATTGGCGCTGCTGACTTTCAATGTTGTCGCGGACTTGATGTTCGGTGGATTGGCGGATGTAGATGTAAGCATTACGGCGCAAGTGGGAAGAAGTGATTTTGGTGTCATTTCTCATGATCTTTGATCTCCTCGGAAAGTGAGCTCAGTTGCTCGATGATCAACTCAGCAAAAATGTCTTCGATTTTTTGCCTGCTTTCCTCCGGCAGCCGCGGCCGTGTGCTTTCGGCAAGCCTGCATGAACTCCCCAGCCCGAGGTGCTATGATCGGCTGAACCCTTAGCAAGGAAGGAGAACAGCCGATGAAGCAAGAGCGGCACCTACCGGAAGAACCGCAAGATTTGCAGACAGTATGTGACGCCTTTGAACAGTGGCGTCGCTCACGACAGAAGCGGGATCGTATCCCCGAGGAGCTTTGGCGGGCGGCGGTCGATCTCTCCGCCTCATATCCCACCTTGCGAATTGCGAGGACGCTTCGGCTCAACTACACTCAGCTCAAGGAACGTATTCATGAACGAGTGGGCAAAAGCATGGCTTCACAATTTGTCGAGGTGAAGGTGCCCTCTTTATTTTCCGTATCCCCATGCGTTATGGAACTGCGCTCTCCTTCTGGCTTTGAGCTGAAAATCGAGACGGATGCCGCTCTTCAGTCTGAGCTCGTGCATCTCATAAGCTGCTTTGTGAGCCATAGCCGATGATCCAGATCAGCCCTCAGATGCGAATACTTGCCTGCACAAGGCCTGTTGATTTTCGCAAAGGCATTGACGGACTTTCGCGCATCTGCCGCCAAGTGCTCGATGCTGATCCATTCTCCGGAACCGTCTTTGTCTTTTTCAACCGCCGCAGGACTACCATCAAAGTCCTTTGCTACGACGGTCAGGGGTTCTGGCTTTGTCAAAAGAGGCTATCGAGCGGGCGGTTCCAGGTTTGGCCTGACAGGAGTCAGATGGATGCCCACGAGCTTCAGAACCTCATCTGGAACTTCCCTACTCCCCAAGGGGTGGTGAAGTTTTTCAGAAAATTGCAGTAGATTCGCATTTTCATCTTGCGTTCCAGGTCTCCGCGTGGTAGATGTCCTCACGTGGAAACGATACTAATCTACAGAGCCAAGACAGTGACCGAGGAGGACGTCGCCTTCATCCGCTCTCTGATAGCGGATCATCCAGGCGACAGCCGCCGCAAGCTCTCCCGCAGGCTGTGCCGAGCATGGAACTGGGTGCAACGCAACGGAGAGCTTCGTGACATGGTATGCCGCTCACTCATGCTCGAACTTGACAGGGCGGGCCATATCGAACTCCCACCCAAGAAATTCACTCCGCACAACCCACTGGCTGTTCGTAAAAGGCCAGAACCGTGCGAGATCGATCAAACCCCTATAAGTGGCCGCTTGTCGCGACTACCGCAGTTCGAGTTTCAGCAGGTACGAAGGGGGCCGCTGGAGAGACTCTTCAACAGTCTCGTTGAGCACTACCATTACCTGGGCTACTGCCAGCCGGTGGGCGAGCATCTCAAGTACCTGGTGATGGCTTGCGAGCGGCCCATCGCCTGTTTCAGTTGGTCATCGCCGCCTCGCCATATTGGCTCACGAGACCGTGTCATCGGCTGGACAGCCAGGCAACGTCGTGACAATCTCTACTTTTTGGCCTACAACAGCCGCTTTCTCATATTGCCATGGGTTTCGGTACCCCATCTCGCGTCCCATCTGCTGTCGAAAGTGGTGCGAAGGATCTCTTCGGACTGGCAGCAGGTTTACGGACACCCCCTTTATTTTCTCGAGACTTTCGTGGACACCGAGCGTTTCCGAGGCACCTGCTACCAGGCTGCCAATTGGATCTATCTCGGTCTGACAACGGGACGGGGCAAAAATGACCATACCATGAAACCCAACCGCTCTCTAAAAGCTGTATGGGGATATCCGCTCACCAGGCGTTTTCGAGAAAAGCTATGTCAACAAAGCTTCCCTCAATAGAACTCGATCCGGAAAAGCTTGACGCTTTTCTCAAGAGGGCTGAGCAGTGCCTCAGTCCGCAAGATTTTTCCCTTCTGGCTTCCCTGGTTTGTGCCCTTTCAAACCTTCGAGACCTTCTCCAGAGTAAATCCAGATCCATCGTGCGCCTTCTCCGCATGATCTTCGGGGTCAAAACGGAGACCTCCAAACGGGTACTGAAGGAGAGCGCAAACAAAGATGCCGGTGTCGAGCGGCAAGCTCGCAAAAAGGGGCACGGTCGAAATAGTGCACAAGACTATACCGGCGCAAACAAAGTCGCTGTGGCTCATGATTCTTTGGAGCACGGTGACCGTTGCCCCGAATGTGAGAAAGGCCGGGTCTATCGAGTCGACCCCGGAGTCCTTTTGAACTTCTTTGCCGCGGCTCCCATTCAGGCCATCCTCTACCTGCTCGAAAAATTCCGCTGCAATCTCTGTGGCGAGATTTTCACTGCCGAAAAGCCCCCTGAGGCGAGCGAGAAAAAATATGACGAGACAGTCGGCGCCATGGTTGCACTGGCACGCTATGGCTTCGGACTGCCCTTTCATCGGCTCGAAAAGCTGCAGGCCGGCTGCGGTATTCCTCTTGCCGCATCCACCCAGTGGGAGATCGTTAATGAACACGCCGCCACCCTCAAACCTGTCTTCGATCACCTGACCCACGAGGCAGCACAGGCGGAAAGAATCTATCAGGACGACACCCACATGAAGGTCCTCGCTCTTAACGCCAAGAAAAAGGAACGGGAGGAAACCGACGGTAGAACCGGCACGTTCACAACAGGACTGGTTTGTGAATCGGAAGACAGAACCATTGCCTGCTTTGTTACCGGCACGCAACACGCCGGCGAAAACTTAAGGGACCTCCTCCTGCAAAGGATCGAGGAGCTTTCTCTTCCCATCCAGATGTGCGACGCTCTGTCTCGCAACATGTCGGCGGACCTCCTGACCATGCTGTGCAACTGCATGAGCCACGCTCGCAGGAACTTCGTCGGGGTGCTCGATGCCTTTCCCGAAGAGTGCCGATTCGTCATAGAGAACCTGGCCAAAGTCTACCACCATGATGCCCTGGCCAAAGAGCGCAATATGTCGCCAGAAGAGAGACTGCAATTCCATCAAAAGCAAAGCGGCCCCGTGATGGATGAGCTAAAAAGCTGGATGGAGACACAACTCGATGACAAAAAGATCGAGCCCAACTCAGGCCTGGGAAACGCCATCCAATACATGCTCAAGCGCTGGGAGCAATTCACTCTCTTCCTCAGGGTTCCCGGTGCTCCCCTTGACAATAATATCTGTGAAAGAGCCCTTAAGATGGCCATTCGACACCGCCGCAACTCCCTTTTCTACAAGACTCAGCGGGGAGCTTGGGTGGGAGACCTCTTCATGAGCCTCATCCACACCTGTCATCTGACGGGGGTAAACGCCTTCCACTATCTCACAACTCTTTTGCGGAATGCATCCGAGCTTGCACGGAATCCCAGTCGATGGATGCCGTGGAATTATGAGGCGGCACTTTCAAGCCCTCCGTAGTCACGGCTCCTCGGAACACTCGCTATCTACATCAGTTCCCTGCACCCTTGTCGGTAGGCAGCCGGAAAATTCAACGCCGAGCGACAACCCAAGCTTGCCCATTACCCGGGCTCATGGGTATCGTTTTGCCGCACCGTGGGGCCACACCACGCCACCCTCCCTCTGAGTCTCGGCTTCTGGGCACGACCAGCCTCATGCCCATACCAAATCACGCCAAAATCGCTGCGCCGCTCCCTATGAAAAAAAATCGCCTGCGCAGGCTTGCCGAAAGCACACTGTCATTTCTCATGATCTTTGATCTCCTCGGAAAGTGAGCTCAGTTGCTCGATGATCAACTCAGCAAAAATGTCTTCGATTTTTTGCCTGCTTTCCTCCGGCAGCCGCGGCCAAATAGTGGAGCAGTTGATGTCGCGTCGAAAAAGGTGCAGTTGCTTTTCCATATCCTTCCTCCTTTGCACGGTGTGGAATGGAAAAGCATAGTAGCGACTCTCAGTCCTTTGAAGCCTTGAGGTTTCTGATGAGCAAGACTAATTCTCTGATTGAATCGAGGGTAAAAACAGGCTGCTCGGCCGTCAATTCCGCTAGAGGCGTTTTGCCTTGGTCTGCCCAGTGGAGCGGAATGCGGGTATTGCTTTTATCCGGGAGTTGAATAACGTAGTAGCGTTTTTTCTTGTGTTCCCAGACTTTCACAAGGGGAACGAATTGCCCAAAAAGAGGGTGATGTGGATGGACGATTCTTAAAGTCCGAAAATTTGAGTTAATATGCGCAGTGTGAGATGGTCGCCGAACCGCTCTACCTTGCCAGATACATCGAGAAGGCCGGCAGCGGCACGCTGGATATGATCGAACGCTGTAAAACCGCCGAGCTTCCGGAGCCGGACTTCGAGCAGCGGGCGGGCCAGTGGGTGGTGACCCTTTGGCGGGATTGGCTGACGACGGAAGTGATGGCCAGGTATGACCTGAATGAGCGGCAGATTCAGGCAGTGACTCATGTCAAGGGAGTCGGGCAGATCGCGAATTCCGAATACCAAGAGCTCATGGGAGTTTCCAAGCGTACTGCGCATCGAGATCTTGCCGATCTTGTCAAGAAGGGACTTTTCATGAAAGTTGGAACAAGAGGGAAAGGTGCTTATTACAAATTACAGCGCAAAGGGCCATAAAAGGGCCAATTGGGCCAAAGCTTTTCACGAGTGACGCTAAATTTGATTGGGCCATATATGGGCCAATTGGGCCACAAAGGGGACAAAGGGGCATGCCCGGTCAGCTTGGAAATCGGACGCAAAACAGAAAGGAACCAAGCGGGGGTAGCGGGCACAGATGAAGAAAAAAACAGAATCATAGATGGATGATCTTGTTAATCGTATAGGCGAACCGGCCAAGATCACAAAAGAGCTTGCCCGTGAGGCTGTACCACAATATTCGACCGAGGTCGATGACATCTTGAAGACATAATGCCGAGATTCAAGGCGCATCGAACATTGCCTTGACGGCATGCTCGACTTCTGTTTCGACGATGAAATACCGGCGTTATACAAAAGGCTCTGCCGCCATTACTTTGAAATTGACCCGGAGGCAACGGCTTTTTACGTCAACGCATATCGGGAAATGTGGGATGAACAAACGAATGATTCCAGGGATGAAATCCATGTCTGACGACCGCAGACTCATAGAAGATTTCCTACCGATACAGGCGATCAGCGCCGAAGCGTCGCGGGAAAAATCGGTCCGTAAGGGGCACATTTCGACCCTGCATCTGTGGTGGGCAAGACGGCCACTGGTGGCGTGCCGTGCGGCAGTATATGGGGCTCTCGTGCCGGCATCGCGGTTTATCCCGGAAAACGGGCCGGACAACAAAAAACAGAGCCTGGGCCGGGCCAATGCGGCCAAGTTTATCGAGCGGCTCTGCAAGTATCCGGGCAATCCGACCGTCATCAAGGAAGCCCAGCGGCACATTCTCGAAGCCCACGCCGAGCGGTTGACCGAAGAGACCGGCAAGAAGGTCACTGTCGAGGACATCGAGGAAGGCCGCGCCCCGCGTCCCAAGGTGCTGAACATGTTCGCAGGCGGCGGGGCAATTCCCCTGGAGGCCCTACGCCTCGGTTGTGAAGCCTACGCCCTTGACCTCAACCTGGTGGCGCACATCATACAACTCTGCACCCTGGTCTATCCGCAGAAATACGGAAAGCCCGATCCGAATGCCCGCGGTATGACCGGCCTCAAGAACGTGAAGGGCGAAACCACCTGGGGCGGTCTGGCTAACGAGGTCCGCTACTGGGGCAAATGGGTGCTCAAGAAGGTCAAGGCCGAAATCGGCGACCTTTACCCGCTCATACCGGACCCCGAGTACAGGAAAAAGAAGCAAGAAAATGGTGGAACAGGCTTCCAGCCTGTGCAGCTGGATCTTTACAAAACTCGAAGAAACTTGCCGCACTGGCAAATCGGTGGATCGACCTATTTTGTGACATGTCGGATCAAAGGCATCAAGTTAACTCCTGAGGTGCGAACAATCGTTCTCGATTCCTGCCGATATTTTGACGGTGAGCGATACAATCCGTGGTCTGCCGTAGTCATGCCAGACCATGTACACATGCTTCTGCAACCTACGGAAATTGAAAAAGGCCAATGGTATTCCTTGTCTTCGATCCTTCATTCCATCAAGTCGTTCACCGCCAACAAAATCAATGCCCTCATGCGCAGAACCGGCACCGTATGGCAGGATGAATCCTTCGACCGGATTGTCAGGGATGAAGGCGAGTTTCTGGAGAAGTGGAACTATATCCGCAATAACCCCGTGAAAAGGCAACTTGTTAATTCGCCCGAGGATTGGATTGGTTTTTATGAATGCACAGGCAAGATGCCTGTGCCACCTGATTCATCTGTCGAAAGCATCCCTCCCGGATACCTCATGCCCGTGGCCTATCTCTGGACGCGGACCGTCCGCTGCAAAAACCCCTCGTGCGGGGCTACTGTGCCATTGGTCAAACAGACCTGGCTTTGCAAGAAGAAGGGAGGCAAGAAAAACCTCGGCCGGTATGTGGCTATGGCATATCAGGAGGTTATAACCGGCATGCGGCGGGCTCATGCCGAAACCCCCTCCGAGCGCCGGCAGGCCGAGGAGGAAGGCCGCCTCCTGCGTGATCGGATGCGGGCCGCCTATCCGTTTCATCCCGCGCTCATCGACATCATGAGGGAACGCTGGGCCGCGGTGGATACCTTCCAGAGGACACGCGGCGCGCTGCGGTTCCTTGCCTCCTGCATGCATTCCCTCAAGAAGAACGACGGAGCCAAGGCGCTTCTTGGGCCTGGAGACGTGCCGGTGAAGGACGTGGATGTCCGGGTGAAGATGCTCAAAGAGCTCGGGGTACAGAACGACTACGACCCGGTCATCACGGCGGATATCGACGGTCCGAACGCCCGGGCGAAACGCATCGACGACCGGATGGCACGCGAGACTCCCGCGCTTGCCAGTGTGAAACCCGCCACACGCATCGCCACGGCCATCCTTCTGTATTCGTTTGGCGGATTGAAGCGTGAGGGCTCGGGCAGCGACGAGACACTGCCGCCCGGCGTTACGGAAAACGAACTGCTTGCGGCCTGCGTCGGTCCCGATCTGGACAACATCACGGCCACCGCCGTCTTATCCGAGCTTCGTAATACATGCCTGTACCTGCATTACGACGGCGTCCGCTACTGCTTCAAGAAGGACCCGAATGTCACCAAATTGATCGAGGACACGGAGCAGACCGTTGCCCGCGAGGATTCTCAGGCGCGGGGGCACGGGGGGAGGCGCATCCTCCGGTCCCGTGCAAACTCGAAGGATCGGTGGAAGAGTAATGCTCGGTGTAAAGGCAAGCTCGAAGAAAATATCTTGGTCAGGCCGTGTCGTGGCCGTCCAGCCCCGCATACGGCTCACGCGGTCTTTCGATCAGCGGTCCCACGGTTACCTGGGGTACGTGCTTCGCATCAACGGGACCTGCGGCGGGCAGGTGGACGAATTCCTGATCGCCGTCGGTGAAGCTGCGCACCAAAAGCACCAATTTCATTCAGGCATGGAGCTGAACGGTTCCTCCGTGCCGGTCGAAGACCCGCGCAAGGAGACGGCGGCGTTCTACAAGACGAGTGGGCTCAAGGTGGTCAAGGATGCCGAGTGTGAAATTCCTGCCGGGCCGCCTTTCCTCGGCGTGCCGCCTGACCTGGAGACCTACCGCAGCCGTGGGCATCGTCGTCTGGACGCCCGGACCTACGCCATCAAATGCTCGACCTGTATCTGGGGATGCCGGATGCCGGTGGAGATGATCATCGACCACTGGAATCCGTCAAAGAAACAGTACCGGTTTGAAACCTTCTGTTACGGCCCGAAAAGCTGTGCTCTCTACAAGGCCGGACCGACGCGCAAGGTGCCGGGGCGAAAGGGCATGTCATGCACCGAGGAGGACTGGATCGACGAGGATGCCACGGCGCACCGGGGGCCTGATGAATAGTAGTCAGTTGCACCATGCAAAAATGTTGGAACGTGCCCAAGGCTGTCTCCTTGGGCAGCTCGCCGGTGATGCTCTGGGAAGCCTGGTCGAATTTCAGACCCCCGAACAGATTCGACGGCAGTATGCCAACGGCGTCCGGGAACTTGCCGACGGAGGCACTTGGAACACGATTGCCGGCCAACCGACCGACGATTCCGAGATGGCTCTGTTGTTGGCCCGTATGCTGGTGGATCGGGGGCGGTATGATCCCGAGGAAGCCAGGAAGGCTTACCTGTTCTGGCTGGACTCCGGGCCCTTCGATTGCGGCATGACCGTTGCCGGAGGTCTGCGGGGACGACCCAATCCCGACAGCCAGGCCAATGGAGCGCTGATGCGGATCAGCGCGCTGGGCATCTTTGGCGCCAACCAAGAGTTGGAGCATGTGGCCGAGTGGGCGCGCCAGGATGCTGCGATCACCCATCCCCATCCGGTCTGCCGGCAGGCCAACGCCTTGTTCACGATGGCCATTGCCCATGCCGTCCGCCATGGGTGCGACGTCCGAAGCCTGTACGAGCAGATCGTGACCTGGGCGGTAGACATGGAGGTGGATGGAAGCCTCCTGGAAGCGGTCCGGGGAGCGGCCGAGGCACCGCCCTCCGACTATGTCCACCAGCAGGGGTGGGTCTTAACGGCATTCCGCAACGCCCTGTGGCAGCTTCTGCATGCCCCGAATCTGGAGGAAGCCGTGGTGGACACCGTCATGCGCGGCGGAGACACCGACACCAACGCCGCCATCTGTGGGGCGCTTCTGGGCGCTGTGTGGGGCCGGAACGCGATTCCCGCCCAATGGACCGAATGTGTGCTGAACTGCCGCCCTGCGGCCGTAAAACCGCATGTGCGCCGTCCCCGCCCCGAGTGTTGCTGGCCCATGGACGCTTTGGAGCTGGCCGAAGGGTTGATTCGGGAAAAAGAATACTGAGAAAAATTTGGACGAATTACAATTCCAGCTGCTCATAGACCTCCACCGGCCTGCTGCACGGTAGGGGCCAGGCGGTGAAGCTTCATCCACACCTCCATGTCACGCCCTTGGCGTGATCGCCGACGGGCTGTTTCGCCCGAACGCAACCTTCTATTGCCTCCCCAAAAAGGATCTGAAAGAGCTGGAAGAGATCTTCCGCACCAAGGTCCTGGTCACGCCAAGGCGTGACTCAAAGGTGAGGGTAAAATCAAGGACGAGCTCATTGATAAACTGATGAACTGGCGCCACAGCGGCTTCAGTGTGCATGCCGGCAATCACGCCCTTGGCGTGACCCGAGACGACAGTGACGGTCAAAAAGCGCTGGCCGAATACATCCTGCGTAACGCGTTCTCTGAACAGAAGATCACCTACTTCGAGGACACCGGCAAGGTCCTCTATCGCTCGGCCATGACCACGCCGCAGGCGTGGGAGCAACAAAAAGAATTTTGAAATTTTCAGCGCCGAGGAATTCATCGCCGCCATCACTCAGCATATCCCGGATAAGCATTTTCAGATGGTCAGATACTATGGGTGGTATTCCAGTAGAAGCAGAGGAGACAGAATCAAGAAAGGTGTTTTAAGGCCCGGGGATGAGCCGCCCCAGGGCGAGAACGCCAATGAAGTGATCCCGCTTTGAGCGGGACTTGATGTCTCAGACTACCAGCCTGCGCGCATCCCATCAATCACGCCCATGGCGTGACTGGCGAGACTTGATAAAGAAGATCTACGAGGTGGATCCCTTGACTTGTCCCCGCTGCGGCCATGACATGAAGATCATAAGCCTGATTCACGAACCCGCCGTGATCGAGCGCATCCTCGGCCATCTGGGACTGTGGAAACAGCACCCAGATCTTCATGAGGGAAAAACCAAAACACCTGGCGATGGGCCGGTTGTCATCGAAGATTTCGCCCACGCCTTGGCGTGACCGGCCCGGATATGAAGAGCCCGCCTACAGATACCACTAAACCAGGGCGCTGGACAAATCCCTGACCGGCTACCACAGGAGTAGTCTGCCCGCAAACGCGGTCAAATACCCTCTTTCAACTCCTCCACAAACCAGAAAACGTGCGCGAAACTCGATCTGCGTCGAAATATGCCGATCATGCAACCGCCACGGTGCCACACCGTGGTGCTGTTTGTCATTGCTCACCATGAAATCCGCACAAAAATGGCCTTGACTTGCCCTTGACAGTACCACCAACACCTGCTTTCAAAAAACCTCAAAAAAGCGATTTCTTATCACCTCACCTGACTGTCGAATGCTCTGGGACGGTCGCCCATTTTGTAAGAGTAAAACCGGCAGAAGCGAGCTAATGCCTCCTACAAAAATATCAGACATCCGCCGATATCGCCATTGTGGTTTCCGTGAAATAGTCCTCTCCGTCTGGAACTCCGGACACAGACAGTTTCGAATCGGGAGGAGATGACCTCTGCAGTCAATGGCTACCATCAACAAATCAGGAAAGGAAACCAGCAAAATGAAAGTGAGACGAAGTGTATTCAAAGCAGTGGCCGCTACCATGTCGATTTTATTTGTCTTTACAGTGTTCATGCCCCTGACTTATGGGATGGATACCAAGGCGAAGGATCGCACGGTCAAAGGAATTCTTGAGCCGCACAAGGGCGACCTGGTGTTGCGGGACATGACTTCTGGAATCAGGTACCATCTGGCAGGGCAGGACCTGACTTCGCAGCGAGGAAAAATGGTCAAGGTCACCGGGCAGATAACCCAAGACGCTGAAGGAGACAGGACCATCAATGTGACCAAATATGAGACAATCAAAGTGAGGTGATCTTAACCTTCGCAAGCACGGAATATCTGCAAGACACACGGGCAATCAGGGTCATGGAAACTTGGTTGCCCGTTGCTTTTCCCCTGTTGTCACCTGCGGCAATCGTCCAACCCGAATCATCGTACCTGGGTGTTTTCTCTCAAAAGAGAGACTGGAGGCGGCGTGGTGAAAATCATTCTTATCACAATCCTTCTTGTAAACCGTAGCGCAAGGGCTTGTCCCTTGCAAAAGAGGGCTGTCCATGCAACCCGCAAGGGGTCGCGCTACGAATGGAAACGGGATCACCCGGCGCCTCGGCTTTTCAGTTGATTTTCACGACCCCACACTGGAGGTGCTATTTGAACCCTGTCATCTGCTGAAGTCGCGAGGGACTCGCCGTCGCCTGGAATGAGGACGGCGAGCCGGAAGGAAAGCGGGAACTGAAGGGGGGGTACCCTGGGGAGGTCGCCGATCAATGGGCGGCGCCGACGGCCTGAGCTGCTTTGAGGATTGTGAGACCGAATACCATGCCGAAAATACCAACGGTTTCAATGATGCCAATGGCGATGATCAAAAGGCCGAATCCCTTCCCTCCATTTTCATTGAGACACCGAACTCCTGCGGCCCCAATCACTCCCTGAAAATAGGCCGAAAACGCTTCGATAAAACCGCAGCCGATGGCCACACCAAGCAACAGCATGGTGTTGGTCGGGGTGACCGCCTTAACGAGCATGCCATTCATAAGAATCATGGAGTACAGGGTTTGACTGATTGGAGCGGCGACCATGATGATATATTGAAAGGATAGCTTTTTGCCTGCTTTTCCTTCACTCGCCCAGGCGCCTGCAGCCGCTGTTCCAGCTGCAGCGATGCCGAATGCACTGCCTATTCCACCGATACCAAGCACCAACCCAGCTGCCAACTTTCCCATTACATCCAACATTTTGCATCTCCTCGTTAAGCTTTAGCGACATTGAACGGTTAAGAAATCTTTCAATTCTTGCGGAAAGGTTCATACTCCCGACCGCTCCATTCCATTCCCACATGGTTGGAGAACTCCAAAAGATTGAGCCTCACTCCATGAGCGAACACCGCAACCATGCACAGTGCGATATTCATGAAGTGGGCTGCGACCAGAATGACCACGGCAAAAAAAAGCGGCAGAGGTCCTGCCAGTTCATTGAAGCTGGCGGCCAGGATTCCTCCCGCCAACCCCACCGCCCAGAGCCGTATGTAACTGATAATATCCGACAAAAAAGCTGCGGCGCTGAGCGCAATGGATCCCAGTCCTCTGCTGAGGGCTGTGACAGGGTTCCAGGAAGGGGAAGTAAAAACCAGCACCAGCCCCAGGGAGACACCAAATAGCGGAATCATCCAGGGCGGCTGAGTTTCTCCCAGCACCAGAACATTCACCAGGGCAAACATGGCCCACACGAACAACACCCAGCCTAACTCTGCAAGGGAGGCTAGCCCTATGGGCGCACGGCGAATTTTCCAAAGATGTGCGATGGAGATGTGCAATGCCCCCAGGAAAAAGCAGCATTTCTTCAGAAAAGCCTCTCCATCCGGACTCATGGAATCGAATGAGGTGAGCTTGATCAGGGTTTCCCCAAAGTAAGTATTCGTCATTAGGCCGTAGCTGACTACCCCTGCAAAGAGCACGAGGAAAAGTTGCAACAGGTCCTTGGGAACTCCCCTGGCCGTGGCGGGCTTATAGGCGAGTAAAAGAGCTGCCAGAGCGACCAGCCCATAGCCTGCATCGGCAAACAGCATCGCGGTGAAGATGGTCAAAAAGGGCAGAAAGAATGGGCTGATGTCCACCTCGTGATAGCCTGGCGTTATGCCGAGCACCTTGTAGAGGACCTGGATGGGTCTGCACCACCAGGGATTCTGTAGTTTGGTTGGGGGCAGCTCATCGGTATCCGGATCGGAAAATTTTATACCGATACTGAGCCCTTTGCCGGCAAAATTTGATTCCAGTGAAAATGCAGCGGATGCAGGCAGCCAACCTTTGAGAACAAACACAGACCCCTCACTCATCAGGCTCAGTTCCACTTCTGCAAACCGCTTATTCTGCTCAAGCTCTGCATGGAATGCTTTCATAGCATCGCGTCGGGCTGCCAATGCGCGCAGTGCATCTTCAATATGGTCGAGCTCAGCTGTGAGGTTTGCTTGTTCCTGCTCCAGCTGGAAACGGTCTTTTTGCGGCTGGAGAATGCGTGTCGCTGCGGCAGTGCTCGGTATCGGTTGGCGGGAGATGGCCAGGAGGTAAACGAGCCCACTCTGTTTTGTTACGATGTGGATCAACTCCGCTTCAATCAGGTCCTGCAACCCATCGGGACAGATGAAAAATTCAACCGCTAATCCGGCCCTGCGAAGACCATCGAGATCCTCTCGATGGATTCGACCCCAAGGGGCAACGGAGTCTGGCTGTTTTTTGAGGTCCATCAGTTCAGACTGCAAACGCGCCCGCTCTTCAGTCAATCCATTCACCTGCTCTACGAGATCGGCAGGAGAGACTTTGAGAGAGGAATCTTTTTCGGGTATGGGCTTGAGCTTTGCCACGCTGTCAATGGCTTTGGCTGCCTGGTCGATTTGTTTTTGCAGGTTTGGGGGAGCAGCAACCAGTTCAGGATAGACCGGCTCTACGTGGACAATTCCTTCATCACGCAGCGCGCATAACACCTTGTCCCGATCCGTTGCACGACCGGCAATCAGGACTTTCTTCATGGGCGTGATCATGCTGAAACCTCCTGAACCGACCGGCTTTGGTCGGCCGACTTGCCTTTGGCGATCTTGGCCCTTCCCACCGCGGCGGTTTCTTCTTCTGCCAACTGAATTCTAATGATACGAATGCTTTCCCGGGTTCGTGGAATCATGACTTTTTCAAATAAATTGACACGTTGGGTCACTTTGCGCAGTTCCTTCTGCAATAGCCTTTCCTGCTCCCTGAGAACTCTGATGGTTTCCCGTAATTCCAGGAGCTCCTTGATAAGAGCCAAACCCTGGTCGACCCATGGGGGGGTGGCGAAAAGACTATAGGGCTTTAGGATGAAATGGACTGTTATGACGGTCGGCAGTGCAATGCCCGCGACATTTCTTTCTCCCAGTTCGACCCGGTCCACCGACACCAACCGCGTAACGAGACCAGGCAAGGATTCGCTGAAAAGAGGCAGCCAGCTGTCATTGGCCGTGATGCGCCGGGTGATTTCTGTGCGCGATTGGGCAGCTGCGGTGCGAACCTTGAGAATCTCCATCTGAATCTGTTGTTTCTTGAGAATCAGCGTTGGCAGAAAGCGTTCATAGGCTGCCAAAAGACGCCGCCGCTTGAGAAGCTCGGGTCTGGTTTTCTTTGTTTTGCCCGCCATAGTGGGTCAGTTCCTCTTTGCCTCAGTTTTGTCTGCACAGCCTGGACGCCGGATCTTTGTCTCCGAAGCAGGCATTTTTGTTGTGTCCGATGAAGACCAAATCCTCTCTTCCATCGGCTAGTTCCGCTGAGGCCAAAAAGTCTCACAGAGACTGGAGCGGATGCCGGTCTCACGAGGCTCGAAGAATTCCGCCAGGATGTTCCAGGAAAGATTGAGTGCATCAAACAGGTTGATGTTGACAGACAAGTCCATGATGCGATTCTCAAAAGCTTCACCGTAATTGAGCAGTTTCACATCCCACGGCGACATCTCAAACCCCATGGCGCGCTTCTCGCGGCTTTCGCGGCATTTTGCATAGAGCTGAATGCAGCCGTCCATGATGGCGCGGTGGTCGTCGCGGGTTTTGCCGTTGACCAGTTGTTTGAGGCGCGAGAGCGAACCGAACGGTTCGATGTAGCCGCCTTTGAGGTAAAACTGTCCCTCGGTGATATAGCCGGTATTGTCGGGCACGGGGTGAGTCACATCATCGCCCGGCATCGTAGTGACAGCCATGATAGTCACTGACCCGCCATTTTCAAACACGACCGCTTTTTCATAGCGCGCGGCCAGTTGCGAGTAGAGGTCCCCAGGATAACCTCTGTTGCTGGGGATTTGTTCCATAGTGATGGCAATTTCCTTGAGCGCATTTGAAAAATTTGTCATGTCCGTCAGGAGCACTAGGACCTTCTTGCCTCGGACGGCAAAATTCTCGGCTACGGTGAGGGCCAGATCGGGTGTCAGCAGACACTCGACCACGGGGTCGGATGCGGTGTGAATGAACAGGATGGAGCGCGCCATGGCGCCGCCTGCTTCCAGTCGGTTCTTGAAGTACAGGTATTCGTCGTATTTGAGTCCCATCCCGCCGAGGATGATGACATCGGCTTCAGCCTGCAGGGCGATGCGCGCCAGCAGTTCGTTGTAGGGCTCCCCGGGGATGGAAAAAATCGGCAGTTTCTGTCCTTCAACCAAAGTATTGAAGACATCAATCATGGGAATGTTGGTTGGAATCATTTGATGGGGCATCAGGCGGACCGCAGGGTTGACGGCAGGACCTCCAACCTCCACCAGGTTTTCGGCCAGCGGACTGCGGTGGTCTCGAGGTTCGCCGCCGCCTGAGAATATGCGGCCGAACAGATTATCTGAGAAATTGAAGCGCATGGATGATCCGAGAAAGCTCACTTGATCCCCGGTGGATAACCCTCTGGTGCCGGAGAAGACCTGCAGGTAGATGTCCTCGCCGGCCATGCGAATGACCTGACAAAGCGATTGACCCCATTTGCCCTGGATGACCGCCAATTCTTCGTAACCGATGTGGGAGGCTTTGAGGGTCGCTACGTTGCCTGCTATGTTTTCTATTCGAGTGTAATACTTACGCATTGACGGATTCCCCATTGGCAAGGCAAGAGTTGATTTTGAATTCGGCCTCGCCCATGTCAGCGCTTTCCCACGGTGCATACTTCCAGTTCTGGAAGTATGCAGTGAGGGTGAAGAACATGTCGCGAGCCTCTTCCTTGTCGGTTAAGGTGAAGCGGTGAGAGAGAACTTTGCTCACCAGGTCGAAGAGATAGCGTTGACGGCCTACTGAACATGCCGCATCCACTACATCGAAAGAGTTCTGTTGGAGATAAACTGAGTCAAGCAATTCGGATTTGAGATAAACTACGAAGTCTTCAGTGGAGGTTCCTTCTTCGCCGACCACCTGCATCATTTCAAAAATGCTGCGGCCCTTTTTGAGAAAAGAATGCGCCCAGCTCACTTGATCATGCTCAATGATCCCTTGGTATTTGGACCATGAATCCAGCGGGTCAATGGCTGGAAATCTTCTTGCATAGGATCGTGCGTAGGACAGACCGAGGAAGGCCCCTACAACTTTGAGGGTGCTCTGGGTCACCGGTTCTTCGAAGTTTCCGCCCGCCGGGCTGACAGCACCGCTGATGGTCAGCGAAGGAGTTCTTCCATCGCGCAGGCGGACCACTCCGCCGCGCTCATAAAAGCGGGCAATGGAGCTTTCCAAGTAGGCCGGAAACGCCTCTTCACCGGGAATTTCCTCCAGACGTCCACTCATTTCTCTGAGGGCTTGCGCCCAGCGCGAGGTCGAGTCGGCCAACAGCAGTACATGCTGTCCATTCTGTCGATAATATTCGCCCAATGTGACGGCTGTGTAGATGGAGGACTCCCGGGCTGCAACCGGCATGCTCGAAGTGTTGCAGATGATGATGGTGCGCTCCATCAGAGTGCGCCCGGTGCGCGGGTCGGCGAGATGCGGAAATTCGCGCAACGTTTCGACCACCTCTCCGGCACGCTCGCCGCATGCCGCAACAATCACCACGTCCACTTCCGCATGGCGACTGGTGATCTGCTGCAGCACGGTTTTACCGGAACCAAAGGGCCCCGGGATGCAGTAGCTGCCGCCCAACATGATGGGAAAAAAGGTGTCAATGATCCGTTGCTTGGTGATGAGTGGCTGTGAAGGAAGCATGCGCTCTTCGTAAACG
>NZ_JAIBKA010000015.1 GCF_022603395.1 Desulfoferrobacter suflitae | reverse complement strand
GCAGACCGAGTTCGATGAAGCCGAACGGCAGCTTGCAGTCTGGGAACAAAAAAGTAAGCAAGGCGGCATTCGAAATTTTTACCAAGATTTCGAAAAGGCCTTGGAAGCTGTTGCACCGGGTCTTTCCGTGGACCAATTGCGATTCGAGCTCAAGGAATACAATTCCGAGACCCTTGGCAAATTTCGGGCCGCTTTCAGGGAAATGATGGGTGGCATTGAATTTCAGTCTCAATCCGGCAACCTCATCCCGATCGTCTCCAAGTTGATCAAAAGCCAGCCGTTCAAAGACCGTTTCAAGGGGTTGGCGGTTTTCTTCGACGAATTTGGTTTCACCCTGGAAAAGGGCGCCTACTCCAAAGACGTGTTGCAGGGCTTCATGGAGAGCATCTGCAAAAACGAACATAATGTTTTGTTTGTGGGCTGCATTCACAAAGATTTCAAATCCTATGCCGATCGCTTCAGCAAAGACGATGCCGCAGTCATGAGCGCGCGGCTCACTCAGGTGGATCTCCTCAATGAAGGGATTGAGGAAATCATCGGCGCCATCGTCGAAACGGAAAAGGAAAGTGAGCTCTGGAAAGAGGCCGTGGAACCCAAGACCGGCGTGTTCGACATGCTGGTTCCTCCCTGCAAGAGCCTGGACCTGTTTCCCTGGATCGATGATGTGAACAGGATTCGCCAGCGGGTGTTGGAGGACATCTACGGCGTGCATCCCATGGCTTTGGCTTGTCTTCTGCGGCTCTCCTCCGAGATCGGTTCCGATGCGCGCAGCACCTTCACCTTCTTTTCCGGGGATGTGGGTGGGGCTGCCGGTTCCTATGCGGAATTCATTGAAAATTCGGACCTGACGGTCGCCGGCGGGAAGCTCAACCTTTACACGGTCGATCAGCTCTTCACCTTCTTCGAAAAGGAGCTTTCATCGAAAAACCCGGAGCTCAGGGACCGGCAGAGACAATTTGTGAACGGCTATTATGCCAGCCTGGATGCGCTGCGGAAAGCCATTCAGGGCAGAACGATGTATCGGCTCGAGGATCACAAGGGCCTGAAAATCCTCAAAACGGTGCTCATCTTCCAGCTCTGCCAGATTCCGGCAAGTCTGGACAACATCATATTCGGTCTCTATGCGCTCAGCGCGGCGGATAAAAAGCAGCTAGATGCGCTTCTCAAGGATCTCGTCAAGAACGGCGCGCTATTTTTCCGCAAGCAGTCCAATACCTATGAACTAGCTGCCGGCACGGGCGAAGACCCTTACGAACTGATTGACCGCTATGTTTCCGATCCGAACTTGCATCCCCAGGATTTGGTCAAAGCCTTTCTGGAAGAAGGGGGACCAAAGCAGAATTTAGATTTTCTGGAAGCCAAGGGCTACAACCTTCCTTTCAATGAAGACAAGCGCTTCCGCACTCGTTTTGTACCGGCTAAAGACCTGGGGCCGGCTTTTTGGGACGAAGTCCGCAATGACTGGGAACAAAACCGCAATAAACCGAGTACCAGCTTTGAAGGAACGCTGGTTTATGCATTATGTGAGAACGATACCGAAATCCATACGGCGTTGGAAGCAGCTAAATCGATTCCCGACGAAAAGGTGGCCCTTGCGATACCTCATGCGCCCCAGCCGTTCACCGAAACTTTGCTCAAAGTAAAGGCCTGTCGCCATTATCTGCCGCCAAGCCAGGCGGGAAATATCAGTGCGCAAATGGAATCGCGTCTGCGCGACCTGTTTGAAAACCCGGGTGACGGCTACCTGATTCAACTTCAGCGCATTTTTAATGCGATCAAAGAGGGAGAGGAGGCTTGCTGGTACAAAAAGGATGGCAAGATCCTGGTGGATCAGCCCAAGCAGTCCCACAAACCGGCGGACATGCTGGCTGATGAATTATTTAATAAACGCTGCCGGATCAAGCATCCGGACCTCAACTTGAGCCATGATGAAAAGTGGCGCACCGGCAAGAATACGGCTCTCAAGCAGGCAGTGAACGTGCTGCTGGAAGGGGAGCGGGTGCTTATCGACAACGGTAATCCTGAAAATCACGGCGAAAAGAGGTACCTCGAAAAAGTGCTGCTGAAAGGTGCGGGGGCACTCCGCAAGACAGGAACTGAAGGAACGGTCAATTATTTCAGTTGCGAACGAGATCCGGCCAAAATCAGCGATGATTTCCCGGTACTGAAGGAACTGTGCGGGCGGCTGACCCGTCTCAATCCCGGCGAGTCCTTTCAAGTGGGGTCTTTTGTCGGCGAGGTCATGGCTGAACCCTGGGGGGTCGGGGGCACGCCGATGATACTCGCTCTGGCCCATGTCATTCGAGCATACGGGGAAAGATTGATCGTTTTTAAAGATTCGACCAAGATGGTCGAGCTTCCCGTCAAGACTTACGACGATTTGTGCAAGATCGTGTCCGATCCGGCCTCCAAGGTGGTCTTTGAGGTCAGGGAAATTTCTGAAGCGCAGCACAAGATCATCGACCTTACCGCCAGTGCAGTCAATGCTCCACCACTGAAACATGGGGAAGTCAGGACGCTCGGATCGGCCTTCGAAGCTCTCTTAGGCTGGTGGACCAAGGTTCCTGAAGTTGCCCGCATCACAACTTTATACGACAAAGACAGGCAGTCCCGCTTGAATAATCTGAAGCAGCTCCTAGGCGGCCTCAATCAGAGCGCAGACCGGTTCGACGTTCTTTTGGAGCGACTTCCGTCAATTTACAATGGAGAGAAAAACAGTGGGAAAATGACGGATGCCGAAGCCGAAGAAATCTGCCAGGCGTTTGCCGAAGACGTGAAACTCCTGAATACCGGAGAGCAGGTTGTGCGCAGAAGGATCGCTGAAGCTGTCTGCGCAATTTACGATGCCGCAGGGGATATGATTGAGTGCGAAAAGGCTATCGGCAAATGGCATAAGGAACTTGATCCAGCCCAGCGGGACCCCGCCAAGTGTGAACTGGAGGAAGCCTCTTGTTTGCTTACCCGGTTGGCTGATCAGTCGGCATCCTTTGACGATAAGATGATGAAGTTGCTGCCAAAGGATTTCGGATTTGGTCGCGTGCGGGACTGGACTTCCCTTCATGTCGAAGACTATGCAACCAAGCTGAAACAGGCAAAAGCTGAGATCGACACCGCGAAAACGTTTGTTTACAAGCCGGTTGTGGAGAAAGAGACCTACTTCCTTAAGGAAAAAGATGCCGTTCCCATTAAAGTTCCCGATGGGGCGAACAAAATCGTATACACCCTGGATGGCACTGATCCGAAGCAGTCCAGTACGACTCTGGTGTGTGATAATTATCTGGATATTGCAAAACTGGTAAAGGACCAGCCCAAGGTGAAGGTCAAGATGAGGGCTGTTGACGCCGATGGAAACTACAGTGATCCGGTAAGCGTGGAGCTTATTAATAAGGAAAAACAATACGAAATCTTCTTTCAACAAGCTACCTGGGGGACGGAAGGCAGTTTCAAATGCCCAAACGACAAAGATGGGCTGGTCGCGGTTATGAAGTCGCTTTTGAACTATGCCACGCAAAAAGAGATTATCAGCAGTGAAATGTCACAACAGGTTGAAGTTACACTGAACAAGGTGCTTGCAGAAGAGTGATTATTCACTCTCCCCCCCTCACCCTAACCCTCTCCCCAGAGGGGAGAGGGAACCGCAGCCTAATCCTCTCCCCAGAGGGGAAGAGGGAACGGCAGAACCGCTCCAGCTCCCTCTCCCCCGTTGCGGGAGAGGGAACGCAGAACCGCTCTAGTTCCCTTTCTCCCCTTGCGGGGAAGAGGGGCGGGGCCAATGTTGTTGAAGTAAGCTCCGGCACGGTCTCCCTCTCCACCCTTTGGGGGGAGAGGGTCGGGGTGAGGGGGGTATGAACAGTTACGCAGAAGCAGCAGAAGAGTGACAAGAAAAGTGATGTTAAATCAAAGTAGTCATCTTCGCATAGATTTTATTGGAGATCTGGCACTTCCCTCTGCGGAAGAAGTTTTCCTGGTAGAAAACGATCACGATTATGTTCGCGTTTGCAGAGTGATCTCCGACCATTTCTCAACGGATAGCCCGTTGAGCATTCGGGTGCGTAAGAAGAATCACTTCGTCTGGCTACGCAACTTTGCGGAACAAATCGGCCTGGCCTGCACAGGTGGAGAAAAAACGGCGCGCGATGTGCTTGCAGACGAGTGGAAAGTGTCCTTACCCGATTGGCTGGACGATAAAACTATTCTTGACGAAAAACTTCTGAACTTGCCGATCGAAGCTCATTTACCTGAGACTTTTCAGAATCGTTTTCTGGCGCACTTTTTCGGGGCTGATTTTCAGGGCGGAACTTTGGATGCGGGAAATCTCTCAGAAATAATCAGCATTCTCACAACGGAGAGAGCAACTAAGTGCCTGTCACGAAATAAACTTTACACTCTTTCTTGCCATGATATACTGCTGTCATGGAGAAAGAACTGATCAAAAAACGATTTGAATTTCTGGCTCCACTGCTCAACGAGAGGCAGCTGCGACTCTACGTGGCTGCCGAGGCGCTGGTTCTTGGCCGTGGAGGCATCTCCGTGACGTCTCAAGCGACAGGGATCTCGCGGCCAACGATCACTATGGGGTGCAAAGAGCTTCTTGATGAAACGACAAAGGAGGCTTCTGCGAAGTCCTCTGCGGTGCGTGTGCGCAAGAAAGGCGGAGGACGAAAGCGTACCATCGAAGTTGACGAGACACTTCGAAGTGACTTGGAAGGACTCATTGAACCCGTCACAAGAGGAGATCCCGAATCGCCATTGCGATGGACGGCTAAGAGTGTGCGTAATCTTTCCGATGAATTGAAGAAAATGGGACATAAGACCAGTCACCGGATGGTTGCCGAGCTCCTTCCCGCGATGGACTATAGTCTGCAGGCGAACCGAAAGACCGCTGAAGGAGGCAAGCATCCGGACCGGAATGCCCAGTTTGAGCACATTCACGGGAAGGTCAAGGAGTTTCAGTCTTGTAACCAGCCTGTTATTTCGGTGGACACAAAGAAGAAGGAACGTGTGGGTGACTTCAAGAACGGTGGACGGGAGCTCCGACCAAAGGGCAACCCGGAAAAAGTCCGCGTCTACGATTTTGAGATCCCCGAACTTGGAAAAGTGGCCCCCTACGGGATTTACGACCAGACCCGCAATACCGGATGGGTCAATGTCGGAACCGACCATGACACTGCAACGTTTGCCGTGGAAAGCATCCGCAAGTGGTGGATTACCATGGGACGGGAAGCTTATCCGAAGGCGGCTCGCCTTCTGATTACCGCTGATGGTGGCGGCAGCAACGGGGCGAGAGTTCGACTCTGGAAGATCGAGTTGCAGAAGTTCGCCAACGAAACTGGTCTTGTCATATCGGTTTGCCATTTCCCACCGGGCACCAGCAAGTGGAACAAGATCGAGCATCGACTCTTTTCCTTCATCAGTCAGAATTGGCGGGGTAAACCTCTTGTGAGTCATGAAGTGATCGTCAACCTCATTGCTTCAACGAAGACCCGCACAGGCCTGACAGTCAAGTGCGAGCTCGATACCAATAAGTATCCCAAAGGAATTAAGGTTTCGGACAAGGAGTTGCGCCAGGTCAACATCGTCCGTGACGAATTCCATGGCGAGTGGAACTATGCTATACGCCCACAATCCGCATAAACTGTAAATGTTATTTTGTGACACGCACTAAGCTTTTCGAGGAGTACTCCAGTTTGGAGCGCTGTCTTCAGGAAAAATGCGACGAGTGGCAAACGCAAAGCGCGGACAAGTGGGCCAAGGCCATTGCTGTTCGTATACCCGAAAAACTGAGGCATGTTTGGAAGTGTTTGAGTTCCTGGGCTGTGCTGCACACTTACCCGCAAGAGTTGTTGGAATATGTGCTGGCAGCACAGGATGTGATGTGGGTTGCAAGCGTTCCCGCTGCCAGTGTTGCCGGAATACCGATTGAGCCGGAAGCCAGGGATGAAGGGATCACCCAGATTGATCTATTTTTTAATAAGATAACCCCTCAGGTCGAAACCAGAGAAGATTTTCTGAAGGTGCTGGGATTTGTCTCAGGACGCGTTTTATTGGAGTTCAAACACATTCAGGAGCTAATCAAGAGCGGGCAATTCAAAGTAACCATGGAAGATGTCCGAAAAGTCAGGGAGATCTTCAAACAATGCCCCGGGGTAACTGCAAGCCGGCTCAAGCTGTTGGACCACTGCGTTATGCCCGCCAGACCTCGACTCCTCGCGGATGGAACAGAATGGTCCACTCGGGATTGGATTGCCTGGACGACTAAGGAATACATCCCCTATCGGGCCTGGCAAGTCTATAACCGGCACTACGATGAGGAGCTCGAGGCCACGGTAAAGCGTTTCTCTGATTGGTATCTGCAGGAGTACACTGCTATCCAGCAGGATATGGAACTGAGTCTGGTGCATTCCCTGTCCGGAATCCAGGTGGCAGGCAGTGACAACAAACTCATTCTCATACTGGTCTTAGACGGCCTTTCCGTTCAGTTCATGGGGCTGGTGGACCAGGCCCTGCACAACTTTGGATTTAGCCTGCACGGGTCGCAATACCGTTACGCGCCGCTGCCCACGATCACTGAACGAAACAAAGGCTTGGTATTGAGTGGCGCCTGGGATTATTCTGAGAAGAGTTACGAGAATATTCTCAAGGCTCGGGCAAAATCGGACTGGGACGACAAAAAGGTAATTTATCTCAGCTCTCTCAAAGGACTTTCCGACCTGCAGTTCCAATTGGAGCCTTCCGTAGTCGTTTTGAACTCCATCGACAGTGATGATTTGTTGCATGAGGACCTCGAGGCCAAGAACACCACTCACGAGGAAGAACTGCAAAGGCTTTTCGACCGATTAGCGGAAACCGTTGACCAGCTGGCCGGCGCATGGACGGGCAAAAAAGAGGACTTTTATGTTTATGTGGTGACAGACCATGGGGCCTGCCGAATTCTCGATGAGGAAAAACACACCCTGGACGCTGGAGTGATCAGTAAGTTATTTCCGGACGAGAAGTATCGATTTGCAGAGCTAAGTGAACAGCAGGCTTGCGAGGTTCCGGAAAACCTCTGGGCACTTGGCCACAAGTTCCAGCAGCCGTTTATTGCCGAGGATAAAATCTACTTCATCCCGCGTGGACACAACACGGTCCGGCTGCCGGGCAAAAAGAGCGTGTTTGTTCACGGAGGAGCGGCTCCGGAAGAAGTCATCGTACCAACTTACTTGTATAAACCCGTCGAGGTGGCATGGAAAAAACCTGCTGCACGCTTTCTGCAACTCGAACTGGATCAGAAATCCGGCAAGGCCAAATTCTACGTTCAAAGAATCGTACCCTTGGAAGTTGAGATACAGAATCCCAATACCGCTGAATTGCAGGTTTTAAGGGTCAGCGTGGTTACGCCGGATACGGAAATCAAAGGCTATCAGTTACCGGTCGTTGGACCGTTGGCGACTGGTGTTCTGAAGCTGGACTGCTATTTTAAGAAGGCAGCGCTGAATGAGAACTCACTTGAGATCGAAATCGTTTATGAAATCGCCGGCGGGACACACACTACGAATGCCGCCGTAGCGAGCGAATTCAAGTCGGCAATGACCACCGGCTTTAGCCTGAAAGATCTATAGGAGCTTGGCCGATAGCTCCCTCTCCCTTGAGGGAGAGGGTTGGGGTGAGGGTGCATAAGGGGAGCTAAGAGTCGAATGAATTCTTTCGAGCAAAAAGCAAAAGATTACTACGGTGAAGTCGTCATCAACAAAGGACTCATGGGTAAGGCAGGATTCGGCGCGCGCGCTATTCCGGTCTACGTGGGAGAATGGATCATCAGCCAATTCATGGAGGGAGATGACCTTACGGAAGAGGGCCGAAGTGAAATTGTCGCTACCATTTCTCGTTTTTTGCCGCAGAAAGCCGACAAGAACACCATACTCAATCGACTCATGGAGCAGGAGGAGGTCAGGATCCTGGATGACTTTCGAGTCAACGTGAACCTGGATCGAAATACCCATGAGTTGAGCATACCTTTGCTCGACGTCAATAGCGGAATGGTTCAGAAGGATATCATTGACAACAACCCGATGCTCTTGAAGACCGGCATGTGGGGACTAGGAACGCTGAGGTACGTGCCCCCTGACGGCGAAGAAGTCAAAAAAGGGCAAGTGTGGATGGTGGATTTCAAAGCGTTTCAGAGTCCCGGCGTGGACCTGGAGTACTTTCGCGATTCCCGCAAGCACTTCACCATAGATGAATGGGTGGATCTTCTCGTGTCCAGTTGTCAGTTCAATCCCGATGTCTTGAGGCTGTCGCAAAAATTGCTGCTGTTGAGCCGGATCATTCCTCTCATAGAGCCACGAGTAAACTTGACGGAACTGGCGCCCAAGGGCACCGGAAAATCATTTGTGTTCGACAATATCAGCCGGTACGCAGCGGTCATTCCGGGAGGTAAGCTTTCCGCCCCGGCCCTTTTTTTTAACAGCAATACCAAACAGCTTGGCCTGATCCCTAGATACGATGTGGTGGTTGTCGATGAAATACAAAAAATCCATACGGACGCCGCCGGGGAAGCCATGGCTGCTTTGAAGATGTACCTGGAAAGCGGCCGGTACAGGCGGGCGACAGGAGACTTGGGGACATCTGAATCCGGCTTTGTCATGCTGGGAAACATCACTTTGGGGCCAAACCGCTTGCCGCTCTATGAAAGCGACGGAGTTTTTAAGGAACTGCCGGTTGCCCTGCAGGAATCCGCTTTCATCGACCGCATTCACGGCTTGATCGAAGGGTGGTTCATGCCGCGCATATCGAAAAATACGCCGTCGAAAACGCTTGGATTCAAGGGGGATTTCTTCAGTGAAGTGCTTCATGAGCTCCGTACGGATCTCCGCTACGCCGATTATGTTTCACAAAGTCTTCACCTGCCGCAGTGTGAGGACATGCGCGACAATAAGGCCATATCACGGCTGGCCGAAGGCTATCTGAAGCTACTCTTCCCCGACCTCAATCTCAGCGACGAAGAGTTTACCACGTATTGTGTCAATCCGGCGCTGCGGATGCGACAGCAGATCCGAGACGAACTATCCAAGATCGATGCTGAATTCAAGTGGGTCACCATAAAGAGCGAGCTTCCCGACGAGTTTCAACTCTCCCATCCGGAGGAAAAGCCTGCAGCGGCCATTGAAAAACAGAAGATCGACCCGCTGTCTGCGGACAGAAAGCCCGAAGAAATGACTGTTGACATTGCCGAAGGGCAGAAAGGAATCTCTTACGAAAAGCTCTTCGTGCCCTATTTGCGCGGGGCCAAGTCCGTCACGCTTTGCGACCCTTATATCAGGTTGCAGTATCAGATCTACAATCTGATGAGTTTTTGCGAAATCCTGGAGCCAACTGAAGAGCCGCTCAATCTGAATTTGGTGACTGGCTGCGACCCCTACCAGCAAGCTGAATTGACGGGGAAACTCGAAGAATTGAAAAAAGGGTTGGTGAAGGACAAGATCCTGCTGGAGTACAAGTTTGACAATGACCTCCACGATCGGTGGATCGAAACGGACTCAGGGTGGCGGATCATGCTGGGCCGCGGTCTGGACATTTTCCAAAAGCCCGAGGACAAGTTTTCCCTCGGATTCATGGACCAGACCAAACGCAAGTGCAAGGTAACGGCAATTACCTACACCCGTGTGAAGTGAAATCACGAATGAGAGATGGGAAACATCTCTTGAAGCGCAAGTGGTAAGTAGTCCTCCAACTCTATATCTTCAAAGTGAAAAGGATGAAAAAGACTTTCCAGGAGCAACTGGCGGAAGCAGCAAATTCCCTCGGCCTCAATACAAAACTTTCAGAGAAAAAGCGCTCTAAACAAAGAATAAAGGTTGATCATAAGAGACCTGTGCCGCCGGAAACTGCAGCGGATGGGAGAGACAAGTCATCTGCTGATAATGCGGAGGGAAAACCTATGCTCACTGAATCCGCCCCCAACCTAATGACTTCTACAGGCACATGGCTTGTTGACAAAAAGAAAATCAGAACTTCTCCCTTAGAAGAATTTGCAAGGCTTGCCGACTTGGCACTCAGGTTTCCAGAAGAATGCAGCACGCGTGACTTTAAGCACTCTTTGCGCTGGGCGGCAGCGTGGGCATCGTTGGCCATACAATATGCTCCCGAGATTTTTGAGGAAGAAGATACTGCTTCATTCAAAAGTACCTTTAAGAAGCTCAAGCATTGGATATCCGAAGAAGATTACCGGTGGACACGTCAACAATTGGAACTGGTAAATAAGCGTTACTTTAAGCTATTGGCAAAGAAGAAACTGGAACATTCCCAAAAGTTGACCGAGCGACTCACCAATTTTCGGGTCAAATCTCGTTTCACCGCACCTGACTTGAACAAGCGGGATCTAGAGCTTGCCATTTCATGGTATTTCATACTGCGATGTTGTTGATTTAATCTATCTCATAATCGCCAAATTTAGGTTGGAAGTATAATAGATAGTTCGACGCAGTTGACTGCTGGATTTTGTATTTTCTAGCGAGATTGTTTCCTTAAAAAACAGGTACCACATTACCGCAAAAATGTACTAAAATCAAAGCCATTCAGATAAAAAAAGCTGGAACTTCTCAGAGCTTTCTTTTGAACTAATCTGACTTGCTCGGGGGGGGGGATGCGATTCATGAGAACGACAGATGAAGTGCCGTCCCGGTTCAGTAGTGATAGCGGCAGGCCAGTATCCTGATTCTGTTCTCTTCAACTTCATAGACCAGACGGTGCTCCTGGTCTATACGGCGAGACCAGCAACCGGACAGCGCATGCTTCAAAGGTTCCGGCTGTCCAGCCCCACTGAAAGGATCTCGCTGGACTTGCTTGATGAGCTTGATGATTCGCAGGGCTTTCTTGCGGTCCTTTTCAACCCACCAAGCCAGATCCTCAAAAGCGGCGGGGTCAAATTCCAAGCTGCGCACAGGCTTCATCCAGCGGAATGCCTTCCTTGCGACACCTGGCCTCGAGTAATCGTTGTTTCATGGCCACGCTCTTGAGCAAATAGGCCGTCTCTCGCTCCGATTGAATCTCCCGCCAAAGATCAATGGGTACAATGACCGCGGTGACGTTTTTATTTTCGTCCGAAATATATTGAATTTCACCCATTATACACCTGCCTTTAATCAGCAAAAAAGCCGTAGAGCATTTTCGGTCGCCTTTTCTAAGGCTATGCAGTTGCAAACCATTTAACTTTTTGTGTATTTAGGTAGCTCTGCTCTCATACGGGCTTAACCTCTACTATCCCATAATAGCGCACCTTCCTCCGGAAAGCAAAAGCTCAGAATCTAATCGAACGCATACCGGGACGTTCTTGAATTTGTCAACTTATCGTTCGGTGCTCCTGGTAATTTTGCTGACCGCCGAGGTGGATACACCCAACGCCCTTGCCGCCGAGGCCGGAGGGACACCATGGTCGTAAACCAATTGTCGGGCGAGGCGGGTCCTTACCCTGGAAACCGGTCGCCGGTCTGTATCTGGTGACGGCAATCGCCGCCCAAATAATCCCCACGGCGGCGGTGGCCATGCTGATGGCGCCCATTGCACTGGATACAGCCGCTGATCTGGGGTTTTCGGCCGAGTCTCTCGGAATGGTGGTTGCTCTGGCTTCCTCCGCCAGGTTCATGAGTCCCGTCGGGCATCCGGCCAACACTCTGGTGATGGGCCCAGGCGGGTACCGTTTCGGCGACTACCTGAAGGTACCTTATTAGGTACCATGAAAAGAAAAGCCCCGTGATCCGGGCCACCGGATGCGGGGCTAAATTGGCTTGGGTGGCGGAGAGAGAGGGATTCGAACCCTCGGTGGAGCTTTCACCCCACACTCGCTTAGCAGGCGAGCGCCTTCAGCCGACTCGGCCATCTCTCCGCAACGGGTGACGCGCGAGGTTTTACATTGGCGGAGGGAGTAGGATTCGAACCCACGGTCCCGCTGCTAACGGAACAACGGTTTTCAAGACCGCCGCCTTAAACCACTCGGCCATCCCTCCGGAACAACCCCTGGAAGGAGCACAAGATTAGCATCGGGAGCCTGATGTGTCAAGCGCTAGTTTGTAAAAAACGGCCAATCGGGGATATTTCTTCTTGACAATAAAAAATATGGTGTTATTATGTAAGATTACATCCGAGCATATATCGGGCTTTCCGAACGCCGGATAATGTTGCGCTTCAGTCCCAACCGTTGATTCGCCAGCGTTGACTAAGCCCTTAAGTATGCTTAGATTTTTTGATAGAGCAAGAGCCGTTGCGGCTCTTACCTCCCCATGAATTCGCGGGGAGAAGGTTGACGATTACAGAGACGTTAACCTTACCACATTTGGAGGGACATGATGCAAATGTATTCAAGCGAAAAATGCATTTCTTACGATTTCTTCATCAAACGTAAGAAAATGCAGGAAGAGTACGAAGGTCTCGTAGCCGAAGATACTCTCAACTCAGAGTATTCTGAGAAAGACCTCGCGCTTGATGAAGTTGTCCGGGCAGAAGAAGAGACGAGCGAGAATGATGAGGCTGCTTCCTGTTCAGAACAGAATGACGGGGAAGATGAGGAGAACGGAGAAGGCGCAGATGCGAAATTTCAGGTCAGTGATGATTTTGATGAGGACCACATAACCTGCTACCTTAAAGAGGTTGCCAGCTACCCTCTGCTGACCCAGGAACGCGAAATCGAACTCGCACAGAAGATTCGTCAAGGCCAGGAACTGCTGGTGGAGATGGTCGCCAGCCACGCCGCAGAAAACAAATTGTTCGAGGAGTTGGACGATAAGGTTCAAAAGCTTTTGAGCCATGAAAAATCGTTCCCCGGTGTCCGCGACAAGATCTTGAAAGTCATTTTGCGCACTCTGGAGCGGGCCGCCAAAGAGAACCCCAAACGAGTTTTATATGCGGATTTGCTCTCTCAGGTTCGCCACATTATGGCCTCTGTTGATGCTGCCAAGCAGGAGATGGTGCGCGCGAACTTGCGCTTGGTGCTCAGCGTGGCAAAGCGTTACCGCGGGAGGGGCATGAGTTTCGACGACCTGATCCAGGAAGGCAATCTGGGGCTTTTGAAGGCTGTGGGGCGCTACGACCATACCAAAGGCAATCGGTTCAGTACCTATGCCACCTGGTGGGTCAGGCAAAGCATTATCAGAGGAATCTACGACAAGACGAGAACCATTCGTTTGCCGGTGCACTTCATAGAGCTGAAGAATCTATTTTTCAAGGTATTCTACGAACTCTTGAAGGAACTGGGGCGGGAGCCCACAGCGCAGGAAATTGCCGACCGTGCCGATATTCCGTTGGATAAGGCGCAAATGGTGCTGACCCTGGCGGCCCAGCCCATTTCCCTGGAGACTCCCATTGGAGAGGACGAGCAGCGTCTGGGGGATTTCATTGAAGACGAGCGGGCGGCATCGCCCCTGGAAGAATGTTCGGACAAGCAGTTGGCGGAAGTGACGCGATCGCTTCTGTCGACCCTGCAGCCGCGCGAAGAGAAGATTTTGCGTCTGCGCTTCGGGCTTGACGGGCAGCCCGCCGAGACATTGGAAAAGATCGGCAAGAGCTTTAATGTGTCGAAAGAACGCATTCGACAAATCGAGAAGAAGGCGTTGCGCAAGTTGCGCAATCCGAATCGGCAGTCTTCGCTGAAAACGTTCATGGAATAGTTGCCAGGCTTAATGCAGGCTGCTGGAACCGATTTATCCAAAACGTTACCGGTCAGAGAGCCCGGATTTCGTTACCGGCATTCGCTGGATGAAATTCCGGGCTTTGCTCGTTGGTGTGGTTGCATGGCGGCAAGGTTTGACTCCCCGCTGGGCTGTGAACGGCAAACTGCTGATGCACGACGCGCTGCGCTGAACGACTTGGGCTGACTGGTCATAAGGAAAGGACATGAACAGGGTGAATGGATTCGCCGAAGAACATGGAACAGGCAATGCAGATCCCGGCGTGCAAGCGCCAACCAGTGCCAGGGAGCTTGCCCGACTGAATTGGGCGCCCAATCCTCCCGGCAGGTTGACGGCCAAACAACGCAAATTCTTGAAGGGACTGGCTCATCACCTGAAACCGGTGGTTCTGATAGGCCAGGAAGGAATCAGCGAAGCGGTGATCGGGGAAGTACGCCGACAACTGCTGAGCCATGAATTGATCAAAGTCAAATGGTCCGGTCTGTCCAGGCAGGAAGCCGGCAAGAAGCAGCAGGCGGAGCAATTGGCCGAACAGGTGGGTGCTCACTATGTCCACCTGGTAGGCCGGACGGTATTTCTGTACCGGGAACCGGAACCCTGTTACCTGGCTTCGTGTGAAACCAGAAAAATTCAACTGCCCGACTGATCTTATCAGCGCAATCCTCCGTTCCTGATTCACGCATGGCGGTCCAATGCTGCTTTACACAAAAATTCTGCTGCTTCTCTGGCTGATTAATTTTGCGCCTCCTCTGCTGGCACATCTGCTTGGCGACAAGTGGAATGCACCTCTCGATGGGGGTTGTACGCTGCGGGATGGACAGTTTCTCCTGGGACCGCACAAGACCCGGAGGGGGGTTCTTGCGGGAATTGCGGCCGGTGTTGTTGGCGGCTGGGCGCTGGGGTTTCCCCTTTGGCTGGCATGCCTGACGGGAATTTTGAGCATGTCGGGTGACCTGCTGTCCAGTTTTGTCAAGCGTCGTTGCAGTTTTCCATCCGGCAGTACCGTATTCGGCCTGGACCAGGTGTTCGAGGGGCTTTTACCGTTGGCCGTTGTGGGGCCCTATGTTTCCCTGAGTTTACGCGATGTTCTTCTGCTGACGCTGGTATTTTCGGTTGGAGCCTACCTGGGTTCACGCTTTTTCAAAGGGATTTTATTGCAGAAGCCCTATGAGGGGTATCGGCGCACCGTCAATTCACGAGTCCGCCTGCGCGAATTGCGCGCATGCCAGATCACATCTCATCCGTTGCACCACTTCCTCAACTTCGAAGATGCCATCTATTATCACCTCATCTTAAAATCTTTTTTCCGTTTGCTGGGGGTCTACGAAAGAGGTCTGCAGAATGCTCTGCAGATCAGAGTGTCGCGCCTTGCTTTTGCTTTTCCGCAGCTTCCCAAGGCGTTTGACGGCTACAAGATCCTGTACCTTTCCGATTTGCACCTGGACGGTCTCAGCGGTTTGACCGAAAAATTGCAGTCCCTGGTGCGTGATCTGCCGGCTGATTTATGCGTTATCGGGGGAGACCTGAGAATGGAAACGCATGGTCCGTTTGTTGAGAGCATGGCCCGGATGCGTCGTTTGCTTCCTGAAATCCGGGTCAAAGACGGAATCATAGGGATCCTGGGCAACCATGATTGCATGGAGATCGTCGAGCCTCTTCAGGAAGAGGGGATGACCTACTTGATAAACGATGCTCTGGCCATCGAAAGGAATGGTGAGAAGATCTGGCTCATTGGAGTGGATGATCCCCATTACTATCGCTGCGATGACCTGGAGCAGGCCTTCCAGCAAGTCCCGGCGGGGGATTTCAGCATTCTTCTGGCTCACACCAATGAGGCCTACCGCGCAGCCCACAAGTTTGGTGCCAACTTCTATCTGTGCGGGCACTGCCACGCCGGCCAAATCCAGATACCACGTATCGGTCCACTTTTCACTCACAGCCGCGCGCCAAGGCGTTACAGCAAAGGCATTTGGGAATATCGCGGGATGACCGGGTACACCAGCGATGGGGCGGGTGTTTCCGGGGTGCCCTTGCGCTTTTTTTCCCAGGGAGAGGTGGCACTGATCACTTTGCGGCGCGGACTTTCTCCACCAGCCCAAAGCGATGCCGACCTTCCCGGGTAGCCATTCCCAACCGGGGGATTGCGCAAAGGTCAACCCGGCAGCTTCCGTTTCGTCTTGTGTCAGTGGCGACGTTCCGGCCCGGGAGCCTGGCCGGGAAGGGAAAACTCCTCTCCCCCGTTCGCCGGGAAGAGGGGCCGAGAGCCTCGTTGTGGTACTGGAGGGTCCCGGGGCAGAAGCTACCCGAATAGGAGCAGGGGCGGATCGTACAGATCCGGCGGTTCCAGGCCCAGCAGTTGAAAGCAGGTTGCTGCGATATTGGTGAGCCCCGGGTCTTTAACTTCGGTATTCATCTTGATTACCCGATCAGCACTGGGGTCGTACACGATAAACCACACGGGACTGAGGGTATGAGCAGTTTTGGCTCTTGGCCTGCCGGTTTCATCGGTCTTTGTCTTCCCCGACTTCTTATCGATTTCGTACATCTCGTCGGCGTTGCCATGGTCGGCGGTAATGAGCAGTACCCCTTCAGTCTTTTGTATGGCTCGCATCAGTCTGCCGATACATAGATCGACCGTCTCAACGGCAAGTCTCGCCGCCTGATAGATACCGGTGTGTCCAACCATGTCGCCGTTGGCGAAATTGAGTCGGATAAAATCGTACCGATCACCGTGAATGGCCCCAATGACCCGGTCGGTGATTTCTGCCGCCTTCATCCAGGGTCGGTCTTCGAAAGCTCCCTTATCCGAAGGTATTTCAATGTAGTCTTCCAGCTGTTCGTCAAACTTGCCTGATCGGTTGCCGTTCCAGAAGTAAGTGACGTGACCAAATTTCTGGGTTTCACTAATGGCCATTTGCCTGATGCCCCGTTCACACAGCAGCTGCCCCATGGTATTTTCGATATAAGGCGGCTCAACCAGATAGTTGGATGGAATGTGAGCCTCCGTGTCATATTCCATCATGCCCGCGTACTTCACTCGGGGGCGGGGATTGCGCTCGAATTTGTCGAACTCCTGCTGGTCGAAGGCGAGACTGATCTCGATCGCTCGATCACCGCGATAATTAAAAAAGACAACGGAGTCTCCATCTCGGATGGGGCCGACCGGACCGGAGGCGTCGGCAATAACAAAGGGTGGCAGGTTCTGGTCAATGATTCCGGGGTTCTCCCGGCGATATGTCTCGATCGCTTCTCGGGCTGAGGAAAACGTACGGCCTTCGCCTGCAACGTGGGTCTGCCAGCCCAGGGCGACCATATTCCAATCCGCCTGATAACGGTCCATGGTGATGACCATGCGCCCTCCGCCGCTTGCGATGCGATAGTCTACGAGCGCCTTGTCATTGAGATCCTGCAGGAAGGACTCGAACGAATCGACATATTCCAGTGCCGAAGTTTCAGGGACGTCTCTGCCGTCCAGCAAAATATGGATGCGAGCTCTGCTGAGCTGGTCGGTAAATGCGGCATGCTGCAGCATGGCCCGGAGGTGGCTCAAGTTGCTGTGCACATTGCCGTCGGAAAAGAGCCCGATAAAATGCAGTGTTCCACGGTTTTCGCGGCAAAACCGGACCAACAGCCGCCAGGCTTTGCTTTCAAAAATGCGCCCCGATTCGATGGCCTGGTTCACAAGTTTTGCCCCTTGAGGATAAAACCGTCCAGCTCCGATGGCGTTGTGACCCACTTCGGAATTTCCCATGTCTTCATCCGAGGGCAGCCCCACCGCCGTCCCGTGCGCTTTCAGCAGAGTGTACGGACAATTCTCCAGGAGCCAATCCAGATGCGGTGTAAAACCTTCGGCGACGGCGTTCCCTTCCCGCTCGGCTCGATAGCCTATGCCATCCATGATCACGATGGTTAAGGGTCTGGCATGACGTTTGGTCAAAATGGGGTGTGCGGAGTTCATTGATTTCCTTTCAAGCTGGGTGCAATCGTGCGCAAAAGCGGGCACCCTGAATTGCCGTATCGGGCTTCCCTAAGATTTTGTCTGTTTACCAGCGGGAGCGACGGGGTTGCTCACCAAGAATCACCGTCACCTCATCGCGACTGCCATCCCAGCGTGCGATTTGCAGGCGTATTCGATCTCCCGGCCGCATCTTGCGAATCTCCCGGATTACCGAATCCGCATCTTCAATGGCTTGACCGTTGAGTGCAGTGATCACGTCGCCGCCGACCACGATGATACTGTTACCAATTTGCGCCCGTTTGTCTCCACCGCGCAAGCCCGCTTTGGCGGCCGGACCTGCCGGCACCAGATCAACTATCATGGCCCCGTTTGTAACCGGCAGCTTGAGTGCCTCGGCAAAGTCGGGGAACAGGGTCATGAGGGTTGCCCCCAACCAGGGATAGGCGTAGTGGCCCTTTTCGATCAAGTCCTGTAGGACGCGTTTCGCTGTGTCCACAGGGATGGCGAAGCCGATTCCCACGTTGGCGCCGGTGGGGCTGAAAATGGCGGTGTTGATGCCGATCATCTTCCCGGATGAATCGATCAGGGGCCCGCCTGAGTTTCCGGGATTGATAGAAGCGTCCGTTTGAATGATATCTTCCACCAGGGCTCCATTCGTCGATCGCAACGTGCGCCCTACGGAGCTGATCACGCCGGTGGTAAGGGTCTGACCCAGACCGAATGGATTCCCGATGGCTAACACTTTTTGTCCCACCTGGATGTTTTGGGACGAGCCCATGGGAATCACGCTGAGATATCTGCTGGGAGCATCGATCTTCAAAACGGCCAGGTCCGTGCTCGGATCGGAGCCGATGAAGCGGGCGGTGTATTTCTTGCCATTGGCCAGGGTTACTTCGAGTTTCCGCGCGTCCTCAATGACATGATGGTTGGTCAGGATGTAACCCTTGGTGTCGATGATGGAACCCGAACCGGTTCCCTGCCGAGGCACAATGTTGAAGAAAAAATCCCGTTCCAGCACGGTGCTGGTGATGTTCACCACTCCCGGAGAAAGCCTCTTGTACAGTTCGATGTTGTTTCTTTCATCCTCCGTCAGAGCAAAAGAGGCGGTGGCAGAGAGCAACACCACGCACAGCCAGATTGACCATGCAGCCGGCATCCTTGGCCAGGAAGACGGCCGCCAGGGTTTCCAACCGCCGGGCGTGAAAGGGTTCGTAGCGAAGAAAATGGATTGGGATGTTTGTCTCATAGCGTCCCTTCTTCTCAACGATAAATCTTACGAAACAGCCAGTAAACTAACAGCACGGCAAGAATCCAGCCGAGCCACCTTCCCCAGAAGGAGAGCATTCCGGGTACAACCTGCTTGACCTTGTTCACCGGGATGGCAAAGCCGATGCCGATGCTGCTCCCGGTAGGACTCAAGATGGCCGTATTGATCCCGACCAGTTCGCCTCCGGCGTTGACCATGGCTCCTCCCGAGTTTCCCGGATTAATTGATGCATCGGTTTGGATAAGATCCTTGAGTATGCGCCCGTTGTCTCGGATGTTGCGCCCCAGCATGCTGACAACCCCGACCGTCAGAGTCTGTCCCAGGCCGAACGGGTTGCCTATGGCCAGGACTTTTTCGCCCACCTCGAGGTGGTCCGAGTCACCAAGGTGGATGGCCTGAAGTGTGCGTCCCTGAACTTCGATACGGATGGCGGCCAGGTCGTCATTGGGGGAAGCCCCGATTATCCGGGCATCCCAGTGGCTGCCGTCCGACAAGGTCACTTCAATGCGTTTCGCCCCGGCCACCACATGGTAGTTGGTGATGATGGTGCCGTCCTCTCGGAAGATTATCCCCGAGCCGCTGCCCGCCTCAGGAAAGGGCCGCAGGAAAAAGTCATAGGTGAGAGTGGTTGCGGTGATGTTCACGATGGAAGGCGCGACCGCTTTGTAGACGGCCATGGTGTTCATTTCTTCCTGGGTGAAGGCGAAGGCTGCGCCTGGGTGGCAGCACATCAACATGTGCGTTGTCCAAAGCAGAAGTGCGAAGGTTTCAAACCAACCCTTCAGTTTGCACATCAACATGACTGGGTATCCTCCGGCGGCCGACTGAACTCGCGTCATTCAACTTTATTCACAATTTTTAAATATAAAGCTTCTGTGTTCGACCTGTATAGTTTAAAAAGTAGGCCGGTGGACAAACCCATGCGGTGGTGAACGATATGTGCCGATATATCGGAAAGAAGGAGTCGCTCTGTCAGCATGAACTTTGCGCTGACCAAAGAAAAGATGGCTGCATTGGCTCAGGTGGAGCCATGGACCTGGATAGCCCTGCTCTACGGGGCGCAGGTGCTGGGTGCCGCAGGAGCGGCCGCGGTATTCGGGCTCGAGCCAAGACAGATGATCTTACCCATTGCTCTGCTGGTCATGGGAACGTTGCATGCGGTGGTCGTGCGCTCCAGTGGCGGCAGAGTCGGTCCCAGGATGCTGCACCACTGGGTGCCCGCAGCGATTTATTGCCTGTTCATTTATTCGCTCTCCAACGAATCCTTTAGCGGTGCGGATGTGGGGATCAACGTCAATTTTTTTCACCCTGTGGAATACGCTTTCCTTGCCATATTTTTTTGCTGGATGGGGCACGCCATGCTACCTTCTCGGGGTGCGGCGCCTTTAATCCGCAGGGTTTTGGCAGGGGGAATGGCCTTCGCCGTTTCGGATGAAATACACCAGTCTTTCATTCCCGGTAGAATGCCCAGCTGTTTTGATTTGCTGCTTGATTTTATCGGCCTCTCTCTGGGCTGCTCGATATTTTTTTTGGGCAGGCGCTTTCGCCGGAGCTGTTCAGTCAGGGCCATGGGGGATGAACCCATAGCCTGATGCGTGAAAGGATAGATCTGAAGGACCCATGATGCAGGAAAGGCAGGCATCCCGACCGTCGAAGCACCTTGATCAGCAGGACACCTTCTTCCGCTTGATCAACCCGGAAGAGTATGCGCGTTACGGCATCGATCCGCAAGATGTCCCCATAGGAACATTTGCCGCCGAAGACCATCCGAGTTTTCTTCCCAGCAGATTGGGCGGCAATGCCTACGGGCTTGGCTTGATCGAACAAACCGCTTTGAGCAGAGCGGATACCGACTTTCTCGAGGGGGTCAACTATCAGGATATCATCGAACTTGGCCGCCATTCAAAAAAACTCAATGCCATCTATCATAAACTGGGCCTGCTGATTCGTTTCAGTTCGGCCGGGAAGCGCTACTTTTTGATTCCCATCAACCTGGTGGCTCACTCACTGCGGGACATCAAGACCAAAGGGGATGAGATAGAGGCACTCATCCTGCAGCATGCCCTGGAAACCGGCACCGAAAGGTTGGACATCGGGCTTCTGACAGCCGGCCATGATTTGATCGTACATGAATTGACGGCGCGGCTCTCCAGCCACCAAATTTTTCTTTTCGAGAGCATCGACAAGATCCGTTCCTGGCGGTTGCCGCTGGATATTGCTGTCATCCCCAAGGATATTTTCGAGTTTCTGCTCGAGCAGCAATTGCCCAGGGCCGCCAAGAGTCCCATGACTCAGCGGCGGGTGATAAACTACGCAGGGTATTTGGCGGGCAGGATCTACGATCTGCTGGAATCCAACGGTAAGCTCGTCATGCTGGCCAATTCCGCGGGGCCCAAAGGCGATCAGCTGTGCCGCGCGCGTTTTAAGAGTACCGAAGAGTTCAAGTTTTTTCTCTTATTTACCCATATTTATAAGACCAAGAGGAAGTATGCAACGAATTCTGACGGGGAGCTGAAAGTCCACACTTCGGACTTGCATTATTACTTGAACCGGTTTGCCTTTTCGGAACCTCAGCTCAAGCGCCTGCTCGGTGCCAGGAAACCCGAAGAACTCAGTATCGAGGACATTGATCGGCTCCCCTATCTCAATCTTCGGTTGCCGCAAGCTTTCATCAAAGATCCGGTGAAAAAGTGGAAATCGGTGGTCGAAACCTACTTCGAGAGCAGCTATAGTCAGCGCCAGCACGCCAATCGCAAACGGCTGCACTGGCAGGATCGGCTGGAGTTGGACTGCCGGTTGCCGGAAAGCCTGTCTGTTTTGGTGGGACGTCCGCGGCAGCCGAAAGTCTCCCTCGACTCGCTTGAGGAGGAAGTCAAGGCTTCCGGCATGCAGGGATGCAGCCTCCAATTGATAGCGGAATATCGTGACACGTTCCGTTACATGTTGGACGTGCTTCACACCCTTGCCCAGATTCGCGACAACGACTTCCCGAAGCTTTCAGAGCTGGAAAGAGCTCGTCTGGCCAATCCGTTTCGTGCCAGAAACCGAAATTTTGAGGCCATATTGCAGTTGCTCGGACAAATCCCCCGGCTCGAGAAGATCCGAGAGAGCTTAAACCCGGACCAGATCAACGGTCAGAACACCCGCGTGCTGGAAAATATCCATAAGCTTTCCTTGCAGGGATTGTCGCCCGAGCAACTGCGGGAAATGCTGCTCATCGTCGTCGGGCATACCACCATGAGTCGTATTGTGTTCGGCAAGCTTCCGGCCCGAACCCTGCAACCCATTACCGACAAAGCCAAAGAAGGCAACTATCAGGACATACTCAGCCAACTTCGCGTCTGCCGGCTCATGAGCATGGCTGAAATAGCCGCCGCTTTTGGGGATGCATTCACCGGGGAACAGGCCAGGGAGTTGTACCGGCTCTACGATGATGCCATCTATGTTGCTACCGATCCCAATCTAAATTGGGAAAAGCTGCACGATATTCGCATCAGCGCCATGGGCGGGGCGCAAAACAAAGCGATTCGTGAAATGTTGAAGTTTTTCAATCTGTTTGAATTTCTCGACAGCTGGCAGGAGTTTCTTGATGCAAACATTTTTCAAAAAGAGGTCTTCTGCGATTATCAGCCGGCCAAACTGGCCGGACTTGAAGAAGCCCTGACATTAGCGCACACTGCCGATCTTTTTAAGCAGAAATTCCTGGGAGACTACGTATTTGGGAAGCTCTATTTCTTTCGCCAGTTCTTGAACACAGAGTTTCACGGTACCGGACACCTTTTCCCCAGGCTTGGAACTAAGGCGGGCTTTATCCTCCTTTGGATCGTAGTCAATTCTTCCAAGCGACACATCATCAACTTCAACCCCCTGTTAACCGGCATCCCCCAAGATCGCTACGAACAGCGACTCAGCAAGATAAGAGAGACTCTGCTGCGCCTACCCATCGATCGGCTGAAGCCAAAATTTTTCGAAGACATTCAGCAGACTCTGATGGAAGACCGTCCCGCTTTCATATTCGACAGCGGCATTCGCATGATGTACAACCACCAGACGCGAGCGATTGATGTTTCCTTTGTGGATGTGGATGAAAACATCCACCAGATTGAGGTCTTGCTGGCCCATCTCGAATCGCAGGAATTGCGTGGCATTTCCCTGAGAAATCTGCAGGATATGGAGCGACTCTTTTCAGAACTGGACAGCTTTCACCAGTATCTCGACCGGGAGGGGTGTGAACTGCAATGTGATCTGCTTGGGCAGGCGGCCGGGGTTGGTGACAAGAATCGGGAGATCGAGGAGCTCGAGCAACGACTGCAATTTGTTTTGCGTAATCAGATTTTTGTTCCTGAGGAAATCTATGACAACATCAGTGTGCTTGCCAAACACTGCCCCGAGATTCTCGCCTTCAACCTGCCGGAATTTAAAGCCTTTGGCAGCCTTATCGAAAACTGGCCGACGCGCCAGAAACAGTCGCTGGGGGCCTACGTCATGCGTTGTCTGGAAAAATTCCAGGCATTGATTATCAAGGATCGCAATGCATTCCAGGACCGCAACACGTTTTACCAGTTGGCCAAACAGGAATTCGGTCCGTTGGCTGAAGAGGGTATCGGGGCAACCCATGCACAAATGGAAACACTCGAGTATTTGGTCGATCATGTGCAGCAACGCTCCACTATTTATCAGGCGCTCACACTTGCGTTGCTGTTTCAGGAGATCGGCAAGATCGGTATTTATGGTGACGTGTTGCCCGCCGCAGCGGACTGGTGGACCCATGCCGAAGCCGGAGCACTGATCCTGGAAGGTTCCAGGATGCTTGAAAAGTACCAGGTGGGGGCTCGGGTCGAGCAGTTGGTCATTATGCTGGTGCGCTACCATGGGCTTTTCGGGCATGTTGTTCAGGGGGAAGAGCCGATCACGGCTCTGGAACAACTGACCATCAACCAAGACGACCGCATGCTGGATGCGTTTGTGCTGCATGCCATCCTGGCTGCCGCTGCCGTCCAGGAAGGGCTGATGATCGCCGACCTGCTGGACACGTTTCTATCTTTCAGGGCCGTGGCCCTCGAAATCATAAAATCCAATAGCAACTGGCAAGCCTGGCTCAAGGAAGTGTTTCGGGAAACCGGGGATGCCCTGTTGGCAGACTCCTCGGCGCATTCTCCGCGAACCTGCCTGTTTACCGTAGAGCCGACACGCCAGTGCGGATTTATCGATGGTGATATCGAGGATCCCGCCTTGTGGCGAGGGCGCCAGATTGCCGCCGTTGAAAGGCTGTTGAAACTGATGGGAGCTACCTGGGTCGATTATCAGGACATCCAAATGTATGAATTGGACATGCCCGTCAATTTCATATACCACAAGAAGAAACTGAAGAGTGTCGGACTGGCTGCTTTTGAAAAGCAGCTGCAAACCGCCCTTGCCATTCTAGGTCTGGTCTGTTCACTCCAACTGGAAATGCGCAACTACCTGCTTTATTGCTTAGATCACCTCGGGGCTGGAATGAGGATCTACGACTTCCATCCCCTCAGTAATTTTTTGCAGCCGAAAGCATGTCTGAAGCTGTTGCTCATTGCGTTTCGCGCGTTTCACCATCATTTTGGCGAAGAGGTTCGCAATGGATTGATCAGCTTTCGCCATATCAGCCAAATGGTGGAGCAACGCCGGGAGGTGCTGAAGCTCTTGCTTGAACACATCCATCTGCCGGAAAGCTGTGCTGAGGTTGAGGAGTCCTTTTACCTGCCGCAATGTTATGGTGGTCTGTATTTTCTGCAAAGCCAGCATCAACCGGCCATCAAAGTGCACTATCAGGAGGCGGTGCAGCTGGATGAAATGATCCACACCCTCAAGTCTCAGTGGAATCATGAGGAGCTCGCCAAGCAGTTCAAATCGATGATCCGGAATCTGCAGGAAGTGCTCCCTTACGATACCGGGGATCTGGAACGAGAGCTGGCTGAGGCGTACCGGCTCCAGCAGGAAAAGATCAATGATGCGGCCCTCAGGGAGATCCAGAATCGGTTGAGTGCCACGTTGCATTTCTTCGAGTTCCAGGCGATTCAGGAGGAAATAGAGGGGAAACGGCAGGAACTGCAATTCACGGAGGAGCAGAGCTCCCTGCTGGAGGAAATGTGCGATTTTCACCGCACTCGATTGCGCGAACGCTATTTGGATTCAATATATCAACGTATCAATGAGTTCACCTCGCGGGAAAGTCTTGTGGGTTACTGGAATGAGCTCAAGCATGAGTTGCTGGCCCGTCGTTCGTATGTGGGTAAAGAATACGAGTCGTTGATAGCCGAGTTCATCCACCTCAAATCACAACAGATGGAATCCTGATCCGAGCGAACCCTATGGAGATAGTCATGGACTCTGGAAGAATTCTCGATGCAATTGAACAATACCTGCAGATCAAGAAAGAAATTAAGAGTGCTCCGGTGAGTGCCTGCAATGACTGGGACTGTGGCCTCGCAAATGAATTCAGCGGCTGTTATGAGTCTGCGGAACAACGCGCCAGGCTCGAAGCCACGAAAGCGAGCGTTGAAAAAGCGCTCAGGGAATATGTCGACAGCCGAATCAGGGAGGCTATCCAAAAAGAAAACTGAGAGAACAGGCGACAATCAAACAGGGCAGGCTGATGAGCCTGCCCCAGGAAATACCAATTCATACCTGCAACCCGAATTGCCAGCCCAGTTCGAAAGCTTTTTTATTCAGCGCTAAAAAGCGCTCGGGGATGGTTCTTCTCAGCGCCTCCTGCCAGTTTTGCCGGGAAATTGGCAGTTGGTTGAGGGCGGCGAGCACTCCTGTCATCACGATGTTGGCAGCTTTTTCTGAACCCGCCCGGCTGGCGAGGACGGCCGCCTCGACTTTGATGAGGCGCGCTACGCTGCCTTCGAGTAGCGCATACAATTGAGCTAAATCCGGGTAGGTGCTCTGCCCCACGGCCACGGTGAAAGGCACGATGGGAACCGTGCTGGTGATGAGCACCGTCTCTTTGCGGCATTTGGGCAGGGCCCGTGCGGCTTCGAGGGGCTCAAACGCCATCAGGATATCGGCTTCTCCGTCCGCAATGGTCGGGCTCGCTCTATTTCCAACAACAACTGAAGATTCAACCACCCCTCCTCTTTGAGCCATCCCGTGAATTTCACTCAGGCAAACGGGGATTCCTTGCTGCAGAGCTGCCTCTCCCACCAGTCGCGTGGCCAGCAGAGTGCCCTGACCTCCCACTCCGGTAAAGAATATGCGTATTGCATCAAAAGCTTTGTTGTCCAGGGGCATCGGATTGTCCTCTTGTTATGTGGATATTTTTTCCGGTTGTATGGATTTGCACATCTGGGCACAGACACTGCACCCGCTGCAGAGGGCTGCATTGATTTGAATGCACTCGCGGGTTGGGGTCTGTTCCCAGACAAAGGCCGGGCAACCCAACTCAGTCAGGCACTTCTTGCACAGGTCGCAGGAGGCGTCGACTTTAAAAACGACTTTCTGCTTCTTGTGGGTCATGCGTCGCTCAAAGAGCGGGCAGGGACTCTTGGAAATCAGCACGGAAACACCCGGGTCCTTCATTTGGTTGCGGATCTGCTCCAGAGCTTCCTGAGTCTTTTGGGTCTGCAGCGGATTCACCGTCACCACGCGCTCTGCGCCGCAGCCGCGCACGATTCCCTCCAGACTCACCTTGGGGGCCTTCTTGCCTTCGGCAGTCAATTCCACTCCGGGGTGAGGCTGGTGTCCGGTCATGGCTGTGGTTCCATTATCGAGAATCACCAGGAGGATGCGGTGGTCATGACTGACGGCATTGACCAGTCCCGGCAGGCCGCCATGAAAGAATGTGGAGTCGCCGATGAAAGCCACCACTGGTTGATCCAAAACTTTGCTGAACCCTCCGGCGGTCGCAACACTGGATCCCATGCAGATGAGAAAATCCGCCATGCCCAGAGGCGGCAGCAAGCCCAGCGTATAACAGCCTATATCAGTAGGATAGACGGCTTCTTCGCCAAAGACCTTCTTGACGGAGTAATAGGTTGCCCGGTGGGGGCAGCCGGGGCAGAGATTGGGGGGGCGTTGGGGAAGCTCCGGTACACTGAATAGCCGGGGAGCCTCATATGCGATTCCCCAAAAGGTCTTCATCGCTTGTTTAACCTTGGCCGAATCAAGTTCAAAGGCGCGTGGAATCAACCCGCCTCCTTTACCGGCGATCTTGACGGCAAGCCCTTCTTCCTGAGCCACCACCTTGACGATTTCTTCCAGGAAAGGCTCCAGTTCTTCAACCACCAGAACCTTCTCAAGACCCTGCAGAAAATTTGCGATGGTCTTCCTGGGATGAGGGTAAGAGAAACCTACCCTGAGAATCTTGACTCGATCAGTGAGACCAAGCTCTCTGACGGCATCCAGCACATAAAGGTAAGATACTCCGCTGGTGATGACCCCCCATCTGCCGTCGCCGGTGGAATGGTTGAGGGGACTCTCTTCGGCCTCCTTTTGCAGTTTCTGCAGCTTTTCCAGCAGAGCCAGGTGCAGTTTGCGACCCACCATGGGAACAACCACGAGATTAAAGGGATCCTTGGTGAATTTTGCCTTGGGTGATTCGTCCGGGAGAGATCCCAGGGTAACGGGTGCGCGGCAGTGATTGACCCGCGTCGTGGTGCGCAGGATAACGGGAATTTGATATTTTTCTGACAAATCCAGCGCCGCCAGCGTCATGGCTTTGGCCTCTTCCGGCGTAGCCGGTTCCAGCATCGGCACACCTGCCATCTTGGCATAATAGCGGTTGTCCTGCTCGTTCTGGCTGGAATGCAAAGAGGGATCATCGGCCACGACTATGACCATGCCCGCCTTGACTCCCACATAAGCCAGGGTCATGAAAGCATCGGCGGCCACGTTGAGCCCCACATGCTTCATGGAGCAAAGGCTCCTCACGCCGGAGACTGCTGCGGCGCAGGCGGTTTCCATGGAAACCTTCTCATTGACGGAATACTCGACATAGACTTCGGCCTCCGCCGCAACCTGGTAAAAACGGTCGATAATCTCAGATGACGGGGTTCCCGGGTAAGCGGCAACAAATCTGACGTTGCCTTCCAGGGCGCCGCGCACGATGGCCTCATTTCCCAGGAGCAGCTGTTTTCTGTCGTCTTTAGGCATTAACAACTCATGCATTGCAATCTCCACTAACTATTTTGTCGGCGATCCACAAAGAGTTTAACTTTACCGTCATCTCTTTCCAATGAACCCGCTTCCACCAGCTTGATCCGTGGTGTTATTCCGATGAAGTTGGCTACCTTCTGCCGCATCACATCGACCAGGGCACGCTGTTCGCGCATCTTATCGAAGAACAACTCCTCGCTCACTTCCACCCGGATCTCCAATTGGTCTTTGTGGCCCTGGCGGGTGGCGACCAGCTGATAAACCGGCCTGCGCCCTCTTACCTGCTGCAAAACATCGCCCACCCGCTCGGGTATGATGTTGATGCCCTTGATGACCACTACGTCGTCACACCGACCCTTGATGCGACTCATCCTCCAGAACGTCCTACCGCATGTGCACGGCTCGGCAATGAGGCGACAGAGGTCTCCGGTACGATAGCGGATCATGGGGAACGCTTCCTTGGTCAGGGTGGTGAGCACCAGTTCGCCCTCGGCCCCCGGTTCGAGCACCTCCTGCGTGCGTGGATGGATGATTTCGGCATAGAAATGGTCTTCCTGCAGATGCATTCCCGTCTGTTCGAGGCATTCGCCCGCCACCCCGGGACCCATCACTTCGCTGATGCCGTAGTTGTCGGTAACCTTTACGAACAGCCTTGCCTCGATTTCGCGCCGCATCGTTTCGCTCCAGGGCTCACCGGCACAGATGCAGTACTTCAGGGAGAACGTTTTGGGATCCACACCCAGTTCCTCAATATGGTCCGCCATCACCAGGGCGTAGGAAGGGGTTGAAACCAGAACGGTGGTTCTGAAATCCTGCATGATCTTGATCTGCCGCTCGGTTCGTCCCACAGATGTTGGGAGTACCGATGCCCCGACGAGCTCCGCTCCGTAATGAATGCCGAGGCCCCCGGTCAGCAGGCCGTAGCTGAAGGTCACCTGGATGACGTCGTCCTGCGTGACACCGGCGGCGGATAGGATGCGTGCCACCAGGTTTCCCCATGTTTTGAGATCTTGCCGCGTATAGCCGACTACCCGAGGATTTGTCATGGTGCCGGAAGAAGAGTGCACCCGCACGACTTCGCGCAACGGCACGGCAAACATTTCATAGGGGTAGCTGTCGCTCACCTCGAGGCTCGTGGTGAAAGGCAGCCGCTCCAGGTCCTTGACGTCGGTCAGATCTTCCTCGGGCGAAAAACCGATGTCTTTAAAGCGTCGGTGATAGAAGGAGACATTTCTGTAGACTCGATTCAGGGTAGACTGCAACCGCTCCAGTTGTACCTGGTGCAGCTGGTCCCGGGACATGCACTCTTTGTCCGGTTGCCAAATGGGCATGGCTAAATCCTATCTTTTGCAGTCAAATTTTTTGTCAGGCTTCCCAAATCTGTTTCGCTCCCTTGCCCAAATAGGCCCTTTTCACCTCTCGGTGCTCCAGCAGCATCGCCCCCTCTCCCTGCAGTACCATTTTGCCGGTTTCCAGCACATAGCCCCGGTCGGAGATCTGCAGAGCCGCGCGAGCATTTTGTTCGATCAGGAGGATCGTGCGCCCTTCTTCTCTGAGCTCGCGAATGATCTTGAAGATTTCCTTAATGACCAGGGGTGCCAGCCCCATCGAGGGTTCATCCATGATGAGGAGCTTGGGGCGAGCCATGAGGGCGCGGCTGATAGCAAGCATCTGCTGCTCGCCTCCGCTGAGAGTCCCGGCCAGTTGCTGACTGCGCTGCCGTAAGATGGGAAACCGTTCGTACACCCGTTTCATATCCTGCGCCATTTGCCGGCTGTTGTGGCGATGAATGAAGCCGCCCATCTGTAGATTTGCTTCCACCGTCAGAGTGGAAAAAATCTGGCGGCCTTCGGGCACCAGCGCGATTCCTTCCCGCACGATGTCTTCGGGCGAAAACCCGGCGATGTTCCTGCCCTGAAATTCCACCGTGCCTTTGTGAAGCTTCACCAGACCACAAATGGTACTGACCAGGGTGCTCTTGCCGGCCCCATTGGCGCCGATCAAAGCCACCGTTTCGCCGGGGCGGACGTGCAGGGAAACGCCCTTCAGCGCATGGATGCTGCCATAATAGGTGTGGATGCTCTTGAGAGTCAGCATGCTTCCTCAAACCCCGATGGCATCAGTTTTCCCCCAGGTAGGCTTCGATGACGGCCGGATCGTCTTTGATATGCTGCGGTGTTCCAGAAGCCAGATACTGCCCGTAGTGCAGCACCAGAATCTGGTCCGAGATATCCATGACCAGGTTCATGTCGTGCTCCACCAGAACCACTGTTATTCCGGTCTGACAAATCTTCTGAATGAGCACTCCGAGCTCTTCGGTTTCGGTCATATTGAGACCGCCGGCCGGCTCATCCAGCAGCACAAGCCGTGGTTCCGTGGCCAGCGCACGAGCGATCTCGAGAATCTTTTGTTTACCGAGGGGGAGCGTTCCAGCCTGCAACCGCGAAGCATCCGCCAATCCTACAAGATCCAGAAATGCCTCGGCTTTTTTGTGGATGTTACGCTCTTCACTGCGCATGCCGGGAAAGCGCAGGCCGGTCGCCCAGAACCCACTGCGTGTTCGACTGTGCCGGCCAAGCATGACGTTTTCAAGTACCGTCATGCTCTTGAACAGGGCTACGTGCTGAAAAGTGCGCGAAATTCCCAGATGCGCGATCCTATGAGGGGCCAGTCCGTTGATTTCTGCTCCCCGAAAAAGGATCGAACCCTCAGTGGGGTTCAGCAGTCCGCTGATACAGTGGAACAGAGTGGTCTTGCCCGCTCCGTTGGGGCCGATAACGGCCTGAATGATCCCTTCCGGAACAGCGTGATTGATGCCCTTGAGAGCATGGACTCCACCGAAGCTCATCTGAATGTCGTTGAGCTCCAAAATGGATGCCCCAGGTTGTCGTGCAGGATGTTCCATCAACCTTCGCCGCCCAATCGAGAAACGGAACTGCGCGCGCCTCCAGGGCCGCGACGCAGCACCGAGATCAGTCCCTGCGGCAGAAACAGAGCCACAACCAGGAGAATCGCACCATACACCAAAACTTCAAAATCGGCGAACACCTGCAGCCATTCGTTTCCCACAAAGGTCAACAGCACGGTGCCGAGAAGCGCCCCCCAGAGACTCTGCATACCGCCCACCATGACCATCAGAACAAAGCGGATGGACCACATGAGATTAAAGGAACTGGGACTCAGGAATGTCACGTAGTGTGTGTAAAAGCTGCCTGCTATGGCTGCCAGTACAGCTCCGAACACAAATATCTGCACTTTGTAGCGTGCCGTCGGTACGCCCATGGCCTCGGCCGCGATCTCCTCTTCGTGAATCGCGCGCAGCGCCCTGCCGACGCGCGAATGCAGGATATGAAAAGAAAACAGCAGGGCCAGGAAAACGATCCCCCAGATCAGGTAATACCACTGAACTTCGCTCGATATACGCCAGCCTGCGATGGCAAGACCCGGTATGTCGACCATCCCGGAAGGGCCGCCGGTCCACTCCACCTCCTCACTGAAAACGATATGCACGATAACTCCAAAGCCCAGGGTGGCCATGGCAAGATAGTGACCCCTGAGTCGCAGGGCGGGGACTCCCACGATCCACGCTACGGCAGCCGCCAAAACTGCGCCCACGGGCATGGCAAGCCACGGATTCCAGTCAAACCGGGCCGTGAGGATGCCTGAAGTATACGCGCCAATACCGAAAAAGGCGGCTTGTGCGAGAGAAATCTGCCCCGCGTAGCCCATCAGCAGGCTCAACCCGAGGCACACCAGACTGAAGATGCCGGCAAATATCATGACCTCGATGTAGTGCGAAATGCCGCTGATGCGCCCTACCAGCCACGGGAACACGGCAATCAGCAGGAATACAACGGTGAAAATCCAACGGTCCGTTGTCCTCATTTCAAAACCTTTTCAGCTTCGCCGCTTCAGCGCTTCCAAACAAGCCTTCGGGCTTAAAGAAAAGTACCAGCAGCAGCAGAATGAGAGCAACCGCATCCTTGTAGCCGGAGGAGAGATAGCCGGCACAGAAGGATTCGGCGAGGCCCAACAGAAGTCCTGCCACAAAAGCTCCATAAAAGTTGCCGAGGCCACCCAAGGCCGCTGCGCCAAAGCCCTTGAGACCCAACAGCGCTCCTCGGTCATACTCCATCAGCGAAATCGGCGTGATGGCCACACCCGCAGCCGCTCCAATGGCAGCACTCAGGACGAACGAAAGCAACACCATCTGGCGTACCCGAATTCCCACCATGCGCGCCGCCGAAGGATTGTCCGCACAGGCCAGCATGGCCTTCCCGTAGAGTGAATGGTGAAAGAAGAGGGTCAGGGAGACAACAATGGCAATGCTCACTCCAAGCACCCAAAGCGCCTGAATCTGTAAGGCCGCCCCGCCGATCAGGATGGGGCTGCCCGCAGTGAAAGCCGGCAGACTGTAGGGGTCCTTGCCCCACCCAAGCATCGCTGTCCCTTTCAATATGATGGAAATGGCGATCGTAATGATGATGAGAGAGAGGACACTGGCATGGCGTGCCCGCCGCACGACAAAGCGCTCCATGGCAAACCCTGCAAGGGCGACCATGACGATGGCTGCAAAGAAAGCGGCAAACACAGGAAAATGCAGCGTACCCATGAAAAAGACGGCAAACAGGCCGCCCAGCATGACAAATTCGCCCTGCGCAAAGTTAATGATTTCGGTAACATTGTAAATGATGTTGTAGCCAATGGCCACCAAGGCGTAGATGGCGCCTATCGTCAGACCACTGACGGTATATTGCAGCAGGTCGGTGCCCAGCCCAAATTCATCCACGATCTCTGTATTTGCCTCCTTGTTGGATGCGAGCGCATGGTTTGTCCGCGTGTTGCTCAGGCCACGCCAAAGTTAGGTAAAATACCCGTTAGCTCAATGCAATGCAACGATTATTGCTTGCCGTCCTGGCGGTAGCACGGCGGGATACCGATTGGGCTCTGTTAAATGAAGATTGCCGAATAGAGGCAAAAAATGCGGGTCAGCTGGAGCACAAAAAAGCTCCGAACCGAAGCCCGCATCTTCAATTCGGGTTGAACAGTCAACCTCAACACTCGAAACTGACAATAGCAGCCGGAATGTTAATGAATCCGTCCTGCCCTTGCGTCCTGCCGGTGAAATACCACCAGGGAGACAGCCACCCGGAGCATTGCCCTGCTTTTCTGGATTCCTGCCGCCCCGGCGGTATTGGGCCGAAACGTCGCCTGCGCGCTGGTACCATATGAATCACCCGATACAGGTCGGTATAACCCGGATGCTTGCAGCGTATGGCCGCTCGCTATTGCGCCAGGGCCCAGTCACCATCCTTTACCACCACCATGACCAAGTCGTCTTTGCTGAGACCGTTGTGGTCCTCAGGGGAAAAATTGAATACCCCGTGCTGTCCGACGAATCCTTTGGTATTCTCCAGTTGATCCCGAACCTTGGCCCGGTCCGGTCCGGCTGCTTCAAGAGCTGCCATCGCCAGGTACATGGAATCCCATGCATGCCCGCCAAAGGACGAAATCGGCTCATTGTACCGGGCTTCATATTCCTTGGTGTATTCCATGATGACCTTTTTCTGCGGGTCATCGTCGGCAAGCAGGGGTCCCACATTGACCTTGGCCAACGGCAGCAGTACTCCTTCAGCAGCCTTGCCCGCCAATTCTATGTTCTTCTTGCTGCCGAAGCCGTGGCTTTGATAAAGGGGGATGGATTCCATTCCCAAATCACGCCAGTTCTTGACGGCCAGAATTTGCGTGGGCCCGGTGGACCAGTTGACGACCGCTTGCGGCCCGGCTGCTCTTATCTTGGTCAACTGCGGCGTGAGATCCGTGTCTTTGGGACCGTATCGTTCGTCGGCGACGATTTCGATTCCGTACTCGGGAGCAAGCTTCAGCAATTCTTCCCGTCCGCTTGCTCCAAAGCCGTCGGAGACAGTCATGACGCCTATCTTATTGATGCCTTTTGCCTTCATGTGGTCATACATTTTGCCCACCACGTGGAGATCGGAGCCGGCCACCTTAAAAATCCACTTGCGCTCTTCAATGGGCGTCACGATTTTGTAGCTGGCCGCGCAGGAAATAAGAGGGGTCTGTGCCTCCTCGGCGACTCCAACCACGGCGAGACTGGTGCCGCTGGTGCTGGGGCCGATGATGACCGGGACGTTGTCGCGTTTGATCAATTTCTTGACGGCCAGATTGCACTTGGTCGGGTCGCTTTCATCGTCATAGATGATCAGTTCAACCGGGTGACCATCCACACCGCCCTGCTTGTTTATGGCGTCCCTGATCATTTCCGCGGTCTTTTTTTCCGGCTCACCCAGGAAAGAGGCCGGACCGGTGATAGAAAAGACCGCACCGATTTTGTAGGGTTCTTTCTCCGCGGCACTGGCTGGTGCGGCAAGCAATGGGCATAACACCATGCTGCACACAGCGATGAACCATAATAGCGAAGCGAAATGTCGATTTGAACCTTTCATAATGACTCCTTTGTTGTTGGTTAACCGCTCATGCCCCAAAAAAAAGCCGCGGCTGCAACACCACGGCTTCAACAATAAAAAAGCCGTGGGCAAACCCTTTTAGCGATCTGCCCACGGCCTTGGATCCCTGAGGCGCACAATCAAAGGGCAGACCGCCTCAAATAGGCGTAACAGTAGTAACCCAGGTAGGAACGCGCCTTGTCGGTTCGGCTGCCCATCGCTATCCACCCTTTTTGAATGCTGTTTTCATTGCAGGGGATATAATCCTTTGCATGCCTTCATCTATAGTAAATCTTGAAAAATCCTGTCAAGCGAAAACAATGGTCGGGAAACCGCGGAGATCTCGTTCTAACCGTGGGCTGTTTTAGGTGGTTTTTTCGCAAGAAAGGGATCAGTTCAGCAGCGTACTCGGATGCGATTTTCCCGATCCCAGGCTATGGACTGTGGCTTTGAGGATTTTTCCTTGTCAGCAATTTTCACTTTATGATACAAATTTCTCCCTCTAAACCTTGGGCCTGGGTGGTGGAATAGGTAGACACAAGGGACTTAAAATCCCTTGGAGCTCAGCTCCGTGCGAGTTCGATTCTCGCCCCAGGCACCAGAAATCATTGGTAAAACGCCTTGCCCCGTCAAATCGCATCCCGCCTCTTTTGCCCCGGTAACGACGAGTAACGACGGGCGGGCGTTTTCCATTTTCGGTAAAGACGGAAAAGCCATCATTTTCCCCTTCAGCCACCCCTGCTCTTCTCATATTGGGCACAAAACAATGACGTAGGTCGTGAAAAATGAAGTCTTTCTTGGATCTCAAAGCTCTGGGACTCTATGATCGCGGACTGTGGGACCCTGCCGATGAATATTGGGGGGGAGCCCGACGAACCGATTCCGAAGTGGGCATCACCGATCATCGCGCGTGGTCCTCGCCCCATGTTGTTCGAGATGGAGCAAGTCATTCCCGGCGCGAACCCTTCGGACCCCTTCAACGATCCGATCACCCGATCCAACGAATTGAAGGCGGCCGGTGACCTCGATGAGGCGCGAACGCTGCTGATGGAGCTTCTGGCTGCGGATCTCCGCTGTCTCGATGCCCATGCTCATCTGGGGACCATGACTTTTGACCGTATGCCGAAAGACGCCCTGCGTCATTATGAAATGCGCATGCGCATCGGCGCGCTTTCCCTGGGCGAGGCCTTCGACGGTGTTCTCGCCTGGGGGTGGATCGACAACCGGCCGTACCTGCGATGTCTGCATGGCTACGGGCTTTGCCTCCGGCGCGTCTCAAACGGGTTGCCGAAGCAGAGCAGGTCTTTCAACGGATGTTGTGGCTCAATCCAACCGACAATCAAGGGGCACGGTTCCTTCTCGCCGATGTAAGAAGCGGAAAGTCATGGGATGAGGTCCATGCCTAGATGCCTGCGACTATGGCGTCTTCATGCTCACATTTCTCCAAGCGGACCACACAACCATGTAGCCCCTGCCTTCGACTCGGGAAAACGCTCGACAACAATTGCCAGTAACTGTAAATTCCGAGATAAATATGATGTTTCGGTTGAACAATGTCTTGATGTTGGAGAGGTGCGCCCGATGGATGAAAAGCCAGATGATGTACTGACCATCAAAGAGTTGGCGGCCTACTTGAAGATCCCACAATCCACACTCTACAAGCTCGTCCGGGAAGGCAAGATCCCCTCCCAGAAGATCGGTCGACACTGGCGTTTCCGAAAAGGAGGCATTGACCGATGGCTCGATGAAACTCGATCCAGCCAGGCGGATTCAGGGGGTGATCAGTAATGGGGGAGCCGCTTGCGGAAAGAGTCATACGAAGCATCGAGCAGGCTGCCGAGCTGTATCACCGCCTAGTCATGCTGGTGGCCCCTGCCGGGATGGGAAAGACCGCCGTGCTCCAGGAGGTTCACGAACGTACGAACGCTCCGCTGCTCAATGTCAATCTCGAGTTGTCGCGCCGGACGCTTGACCTCACCGAACGTCAGCGGGTGCTTCAATTGCCGCGTCTCCTCTCCGATGTAGTGGATGCGGCCCGGGCCGATGTGGTCCTTCTCGACAACATTGAAGTGCTGTTCGATGTCTCGCTCAAACAGGACCCGCTTCGACTGCTGCAGGGGCTCTCTCGAAACAAGACGGTGGTTGCGTCCTGGGGCGGCCCCATTGGCGGAGAGCACATGGTCTACGCCAAGCCCGATCACCCCGAATACAAACGATATCCGTTGCGGGATTTCCTGGTAGTCAGCCCGGAGGCGTCGGCATGAAGGCAAGGAACTGGAACCGCGAATGAACGCAAATGCACACAAATGAGCCATCGATCCTTTTCCTATTTGCGTTAATTTGCGTCCATTTGCGGTTGGAGACGAACATATGAAATACGGAGATCTGATTCAATTCGAGCCAATCGAATCAACCATACAGCTCATTCACGCCGACCAAACCGACCGAGCACATGAGCACGTGAAAACTTATGTGGTCTCGGAGGAAATGGCCGACCGGCTGACCGCTGTCGCCATCCCGATGCTGCAGTTCGAACAGCCGACCGATAATAAGGGGTTACTCGTCGTCGGCAACTACGGCACCGGCAAATCACACCTCATGTCGGTGATATCTTCGATTGCGGAAAACGAGGAACTGGCGGACGGTCTTTCGAACCAGTCCGTCGCGAAATCCTTTTCCCGTATAGCCGGTCGATTCAAAGTCATCCGAACCGAGCTCGGAGCGACAACCATGCCGTTCCGGGATTTCATCTGCTTGCAGCTCGAAGAGGCTTTGGCTCGATGGGAAGTGGACTACCAGTTTCCTCCGCAGGACAAATTACCGAACCACAAAGTGGCTTTCGAGAACCTGATGGCTGCCTTCCATGAGAAATACCCAAATCAAGGGTTGCTTCTCTTGGTGGATGAATTGCTGGATTTTCTTAGGAGCCGAAAAGATCAGGAGCTGATCCTCGACCTGAATTTCCTCCGTGAAATTGGCGAGGTTTGCAAGGACCTGCGGTTCCGCTTTATCGCCGGCGTGCAGGAAGCTATCTTCGACAGCCCCCGCTTCGCCTTTGTGGCCGATAGTGTTCGCCGGGTAAAGGACCGCTTTGAGCAAATCCTTATTGCCCGCAAGGATGTCAAATTTGTGGTCGCGGAGCGCCTGCTTAAGAAGACCGCCGAGCAGCAGGCTAAAATCCGTGAGTACCTGACGCCCTTCACCAAGTTCTACGGCCGCATGAATGAGCGCATGGATGAGTTCGTGCGCCTCTTCCCCGTGCATCCGGACTACATTGATACCTTTGAACGGGTGACCGCCGTGGAAAAGCGCGAGGTGCTCAAAACCCTGTCTCTGTCCATGAAAAAGCTCATCGACAAAGAAGTCCCGAGTCTTGCGTCGAACGTCGAACGTCACAACACAAAGGACGCTGGACGCTTGACGCCTGACCCATGGACACAGCCCCCCGGGCTGCTCGCTTACGACGGATACTGGACGACCCTGCGCGAGAACCCGTCATTCCGAGCGGTGCCGGACATCAAGGCGGTGATCGACTGCAGTCAGGTATTGGAGTCACGCATCCAGCAGGCCTTCACACGCCCTGCCTACAAGCCCATGGCATTGCGACTGATCCATGCTCTATCGGTCCACCGGCTCACTACGGGCGACATCTACGCGACTCTCGGCGCGACGGCTGAAGAACTGCGGGATGCTCTTTGTCTATTCCAGCCCGGTATCGAGGAGCTGGGAGGCGATCCCGCCGACGATCTGCTCTCCCAGGTAGAGACCGTCCTGCGGGAAATCCACAAGACCGTGAGTGGACAATTCATTTCCTCCAATTCGGATAACCGTCAGTATTACCTGGACCTCAAAAAGACCGACGACTTCGATGCTCTTATTGAGAAACGGGTCGAGAGCCTGGATTCTTCGCAACTGGATCGCTACTACTATGATGCGCTTCGGCGAGTAATGGAGTGTACCGACCAGACATACGTCACCGGCTACAAAATCTGGCAGCACGAAATGGAGTGGCTGGAGCGCAAGGCCGCACGCCAGGGATATCTCTTTTTCGGCGCGCCCAACGAACGATCTACCGCCGTGCCGCCGCGAGACTTTTACCTTTACTTCATCCAGCCCTTCGACGCACCGCATTTCAAGGACGAAAAGAAATCCGATGAGCTGTTCTTGCACCTGGCAAGCATGGACGAAGAATTCCGCATGGCCCTGGGCAGTTATGCCGCAGCCCTGGACCTCGCGTCCACTTCTTCCGGTCAGGCCAAGGCTACGCATGAATCCAAGGCGTCTAGTACAGCTCGGCGAAAGTGCGTGGCCCATTTTAGCATGCCAGCGGGCGGCCGGCGTAAGTCCATTTGAAAGCCTTGGCCATGGTGGAATTGAAATAGTCGATAAAAGCCAAGATCCTTTCCCGCAGGTTCTCTTTTGAAGTGAAGCTGCCACGACGGAGTAACTTTCGCATTAGTATGCTGAACCAGATTTCTACCTGGTTGAGCCAGGAAGCGTGCTTCGGGGTATAAACGAAACGAATGCGATGATTCTTGTCTTGCAGAAAAGCGGCCCGCGTTTCCATGGATTGGAGAATACCTGATTTGCCCTTGATCCCGAGGTCCTCCTTGAGTGCACATTGGTCGGCAACCAAGCGGACCAGAGCTTCTGATTTGTGGGTATTGAGTTGGTCCATTACGAATATCCACCGCGCTTGAGGATCTGTTTCGATGGTACGTTTGATGTGTTCGGCAAAATCTTCTTCAGTGCGTGTGTCCCCCACCGTGGGCGTAATCATTCTGCCGGTAGACACATCAAAATTGGCAATCAGAGTCTGTGTTCCGCGGCGAATATATTCAAACTCGCGTCGTTCAGGTTTACCCCGTTCCATGGGCTTCGTAGGATGGAGGCGCTCGAGTGCTTGGATGCCGGTCATCTCGTCCGTGCTGATCACATGCAGTCCGTCTTCTTGAGCGGTGGGTGCCATAGCATAGACATCACATACGCCGACGACCTGTTCGTTGAAGGTTTGTGGATTATCATATTTGGCATTCAACCAATAACGGGACAGATGGGGTTTAAGGTCTGCTTCTTTTAAAAAATCGCCCTGCACTGCGGGGCGAGATGTTTTCAACTATGCCGCGTTTGATGGCCTCATCAGCCAGTTCCCTTGCCGTCCAGTGACTGATGGGGCGCTGCGAATCTTCAGGTTTTTCGCAGCCCATGGCAACAATCTGACAGATCTGCTCCGGGGTAAACAGAGCCGGTCTGCCGCTACGCTTTTCATCCGTGAGGGCATCGACAATGAGTTGCTCCAATTGCTTTATGTCACCATTCTTTTCAGCAGTGTGCATGGCTTGGCTAACCTCGATCCAACGTCGACGCCAAAGGCGGACAGTTTTTACATTCAAATTGAATCGTTTGGCTATGGACCGATTCTCCGACTGATCGGCTGCCGCCAAGATGACTTGAGTTCGTCGGATCTGTTGCTGCGTGCTCTTTTCTCGACGAACTATCCTCTCAAGCAGAGCACGCTGTTGATCAGTCAGTACAATTGAGTCGGGTTTGAGTCTTGGCACGGGCAAATATCCTCCATGTTAAGGTCTTCGAGAATTTGACCCTACATGAAGGACGATCATTCGTCCAGCCAAAAGTTTAGCGATTACGTAAACATGAGGTACTTACTTTCGCCGCAGTGTACTAGTTTCCTGCGCAACCTGGTTCAATGGCTACAGAAGAACATGACCAGTGTCTTTGAAGCCACCTACCAGGGCCGAGCCAAGACCATTGCAGAGTGGACCAAAGGCAAGTCAAGCTCCCAGGAGCGTATCAACTTTCGTGACGTGGTAAACACCGTGGCCGGCATCTGCCTTGGCCCTCACTTCAGCGACCAAGCCCCTGAATATCCGTTTTTTTCAGTTCTCATCTTTGGCGCCTCCCGGGCACAGGCCGCACAGGATGCGCTCCGCACCATTTCCGGGCAGAAACCAACCAGGCAGGCAACCGCAGTGCTGGATGGACTCGAGCTTCTCGATGGCGATAGGTTGGACCCGTACCGGTCAAAGTACGCCAAGCATATCCTCGCCATTGTGAAGAAGAAGGGCCATGGCCAGGTGGTCAACCGCTCCGAGCTGATCCAGGATGTTTTCGGAATCGAGTATCTTGCCCCACAGATACTCCGGTTGGAGCCTGAATGGGCCGTGGTCGTACTGGCCGCCCTGGTTTACGCCGGCGAGCTGGTCCTTGCCATTCCCGGCAAGAAGTTCGACGCCACCGGCCTGCCGCAACTGGCCGGAACCGGCATTGACGAGCTCACCCAGTTTAAGCATGTCGAACGGCCCAAGGACTGGAACCTGCCCGCGCTCAAAGCGCTCTTCGAGTTGCTCGGCCTTACGCCGGGCATGGCCCAGCTGGTCACCCAGGGCAATGATGGACCGGTCCAACAACTACAGAAGGCCATTACCGAAGCCGTGGAACGGCTGGTGCTCACGCAGCAAAACTTGCAGACCGGCCTGTTTTTCTGGGGGGTGAATTTAACCGCAAATGAACGCGAATTGACGCGAATCGAAGATGGGCATTCGCGTTCATTTGCGTCCATTCGCGGTTCCCTTGAAAGAACCAAGCAATTCCTCGAGTCTCTGCAGGCCTACACCACGCCCGGAAAGCTCAAGAACTTGCGCTATGATGTTCAGGAGATCACCGGCCATCGCAATGGGCTACAGTCATTGGAGGAGATCGAGCTGCTACAGGAGCTGGCGGGCGACCTCGGGTCAGCAGCCTCATATCTTTCCACGGCCGAGGCGGTTCTACCCACCGACCACGAATGGATTGACAAGATGAAGGCTGTGCGTGACGAGGTCCTCGACCAGATTGGCGATCCGGTCCAGCGCGGTACGGCGGGCTTCCGCCAGCAAACTCAGCACAAGCTTAACGATCTCAAGAAAGCCTATCTGCGGACGTACATCAGCATGCACGTCAAGGCGCGGCTGGGAGTGAACGATGACAAGCGCAAGGCCAGGCTCATGGGCGATGAGCGACTCAAAGGACCTGCAAAAGCTCTCCATTATCGACCTCATGCCGCGCCAACACTTGTTAGACTTCCAGAACCGCCTGGCGGCATTAAGGAGCTGTTTCGAAATGACGGAACAGGAGTTGGACGCCTCGCCCTTCTGTCCACACTGTAAGTTCAAGCCGGCAACAGAGCCGCCAGGCCCCCCCGCGGCAACCATGCTCGACGACTTTGACGGCGAGCTCGACAAGCTGATTGAGGGATGGACGCAAACGCTGCTGACCAATCTCGCGGACCCGACCACCAAGACCAATCTCGGCCTTCTCAAACCCGAGCCGCGCAAACTGGTAGAGGATTTCATCAAGAAGGGGGCCCTACCCGACGACCTGAGCCAGGACTTCATCCATGCGCTCAAGGATGTTCTATCCGGACTCACCAAGGTCTCGGTCAAGATCGAGGACCTGCGCGCCGCGCTGCTTTCGGGGGGCTCCCCGGCCACCCCGGCGGAGATGAAAAAGCGGTTCGAGGAATACCTGGACCAGCTCGCCAAGGGCAAGGAGCCTGGGAAGGTGAGGATAATTTTAGAGTAATTTTAGATTTTTGATTGCAGATTTTTGATTTGAATGCATTGCATGCCATTGTACTGGCAGTCGACAAGCTTCAATCGTCAATCTAAGAACATAGGAGGGTTTGGAATTGAATGAGAAAGAGCTGAAGGAGCGGACAAAGCGTTTTGCCCTGCGCGTGATGAAGCTCGTGGATGCTCTGCCAAACTCCATTTCAGGGCGAGCGATCGCGAATCAGCTTGTCCGGGCGGGAACGTCGGTTGGAGCGAACTATCGGGCTGCCTGTCGTGGACGATCAAAGGCGGAATTCGCCTCAAAACTCGGAACGGTATTGGAAGAAGCCGATGAATGCTGTTTCTGGCTGGAATTGATCATGGACGGAGAGCTTCTCCCTCGCGCTAAAGTTGAACCCCTTCGCCAGGAGGCCAATGAGTTAACCGCCATATTCGTGGCATCCATCCGCACCACCAAGTCTTCAATCAGCAATCAAAAATCTAAAATCAACAATCTAAAATCTAAAATGGAACGCCCATGAATTCATTCCAGTCAGACTTCCTCGAAAGGCACGCGATCCCCCACTCGTTCCTGCGGACCATCCGATTGTTGGGCGAATACCGAGGAAAGGAAGCACTTTTCAAGGAACAGACGCCCCAAATACTCGAATCGTTGCGCCAGGTCTCCATTATCCAGAGTACCGAATCGTCCAACCGTATCGAGGGCATTGAAGCACCGGCTGAACGGATCAAGAAGCTTGTGGAGCACAAGACCACGCCAAGGAATCGATCCGAACAGGAGATCGCCGGATACCGTGATGCCCTTGCGACGATTCATGCCAACCATGCCAATATGCCGTTTACGGTCGGTATTGTTCTCCAACTGCATCGTGATCTCTATCAATTCGTCGCCCAACAAGGGGGACGATGGAAGATGACGGACAACGAGATTGCCGAGACGCGGGCCGATGGAACGAAGTTTGTCCGTTTCAGGCCGGTTCCCGCACATCAGACGCCAGAAGCCATGGAGCGGCTCCACGCCCTTTTCAGAGAAAAATGGGATTATGGAGAAATCGATCCTCTTCTGCTCATCCCAGCCTATGTGTTCGATTTTCTATGCATCCATCCATTTACAGATGGAAACGGCAGGATGGCGAGGCTGCTGACATTGCTCCTTCTTTATCAGGCTGGTTTCGAAGTCGGCCGTTATATCAGTCTCGAGCACTTGATCGAAAATCAGCGGGAAGGATACTACGACGCACTCTACAAATCCTCTCAGGGCTGGCACCAAGGCACACACACCTTGCTGCCATGGTGGGAGTATTTCTTGGGTGTGATGCTCCTCGGCGCCTACCATGAATTCGAGCGTCGAACCGGCGAGCTGACCACCACCCATGGGGCCAAGAAGGAATTGGTCTTTGAGACGATTGGACGTTTACCGGAGGAGTTTCGGGTGGCGGACATCGAGCGCACCTGTCCGGGAGTCAGCCGTCCCACGATCAATCGTGCCCTCCGAGACCTCCGGGAGGCAGGAAAAATCGTGTGCGTAAAGGGAGGGCGTGATGCCATCTGGCGGAAAACGTGATCATGATCGCATTAATATGATCATTTTTGGTCAGATGATCATGTTTATGGAAATGAGATCATGAGTGCTTTAATATGATCAGGCTGACTGGCATGATCACGTTTGGGGTGAGCTGATTGTGTAAAGCCGCCTACATGCGCAAGGGGTGATTATTCACACATGTGGGAAGATCACAACACACATGTGGGAAGAGCCCCGAGATCGGTGAAACCCACGAACCGCTCAAAATACGTGCGCGCTCGTATTTTACGAGCGGCGATATGAGCGCATGCGGAAATACGAGCGTTCAGGAGGGGCACGCCAAAGGAGCGTCTTATGTCCAAAAACGGCAGTGCGGGCGAATCGAGCGTTTTTTTGCGCGCCGTGTGTACTTTCACGCGCCGCGCGCATGTTACGCGTGCCGCGTGTATTTTCACGCGTTTCGAAGACCATAACGCGCTTGCCCGCACTAAGCCCCGCCTGAATACACTTGAAACCATAAACGAATACAACAAGAAACTCCATCGCGGAAATGCGCCGCACACGAATGCAAGCGAATTGCACGGCATTGTTGCGCACACTCCTTCCCTTGCCGGTGGATGTTAAGGAGCGGCCCGATGGCGAAGGACTATCGCGAACATAGCATCTTTGAAACCCGATTCACCGCCAAACCGACCGAACCGGTAGAATGCCTGGGCATGACGTTTCCGAACGACGAAGAGCGCCGGAAGTACTTCCTGGAAAAGCTGCGTGAGAAGCTAAAGGACCCGGAATTCCGAAAGATCGAGGGCTTTCCGATAGGCTCGGACGAGGACATCCTGTCCTTGTCCGACCCTCCGTACTACACCGCATGCCCCAACCCATTCCTGGACGACTTCATTCGTTGTTACGGAAAGCCTTACGATCCGTCCGTACCTTACAGTCGCAACCCCTTTGCCATTGATGTGAGCGAGGGGAAGACCGACCCTCTTTACAAGGCCCACTCCTATCACACCAAGGTGCCGCACCTGGCCATCGTGCCATCCATCCTCCACTATACGGACCCGGGGGACGTTATTCTGGACGGCTTCTGTGGCTCGGGAATGACCGGTGTTGCAGCCCAGTGGTGTGGGGCCGCTCCGGCGGAATATCGATTTCGGTTGGAGACCGACTGGGCCAAACAGGGACTCGATAAACCGAAGTGGGGCACCCGTCGCGTGGTGTTGAACGATCTGGCCCCGGCGGCCACCTTTATTGCCGCCAACTACAATCTGCCGTTCGACGTCCAGGCATTTGCCAAGGCCGGAAAGAAACTCCTCGCCGAGATGGAGCAAGAGCTCGGCTGGATGTATGAGACCCTCCATACCGACGGCAAGACAAAGGGCCGGATCGACTATACAGTCTGGAGCGAAGTCTTCATCTGTCCGGACTGTACCGGCGAGGTGGTTTTCCTCGATGAGGCGCTTGATGAGGAGACAAAGCGAGTCAGAGGTTCTTTCCCCTGTCCTCACTTTAGTGCGGAATTGACCAAGGACAATCTTGGGCGGGTGTTCGAGTCGCGAGTAGATCCCATCACGGGCGATACCTGGAGGCGCGTGAAGTTTCGACCATCGCTCATCTCTTATGATGTCAGCGGTCAGAGATATGAGAAGAAGCCCGACGATGCTGACCTCCAGCTGCTTGATCGTATTGCACAGATGCCGCTGCCAAGTGAAATGCCGGCAAACCGATTTCCCATCAAGCAGATGTACCACGGATCACGGATAGAGCCGAAGGGCTTCACACACATCCATCACTTCTTCCTTCCCCGGGCTGCTCAAGCATTGACGGCCATGTGGCGAAAGGCAAGCGCCCATAACCACTTGCGCATTCGACACATGCTGCTGTTCTTTGTTGAACAGGCAATATGGACAGCTTCACTTCTCAACCGCTACCGTCCAACAGGTTTCTCTCAAGTCAACCAATATATGACCGGTGTTTATTATCTTGCATCCCAACATGCAGAATGTAGCCCCTGGTACATCTTGGAGGGTAAGCTTGCAAGACTCCCAAGAGTATTTCAGCTCGGTGCTTCTACAAGAGAGAACGCAACCATCTCTACTGGCACCGGAACCATGATCGGAGTTCCTGACAACTCTATCGACTATATCTTTACGGACCCGCCATTCGGAGAAAACATTTACTACGCAGACCTCAACTTCCTGGTTGAATCCTGGCATCGCGTGTTTACGGATGCTGCACCCGAGGCAATCATTGACAAATTCAAGAAGAAAGGGCTACCCGAGTATCAGCGGTTGATGCAGCGGTGTTTTACGGAATACTGCCGTGTTCTCAAGCCCGGCAGGTGGATGACGGTGGTGTTCCACAACTCCCGAAACGCCGTCTGGAACGCCATCCAAGAAGCCATGCTGGCGGCGCGGTTCGTGGTGGCTGACGTCCGAACCATGGACAAACAGCAGGGATCATATCGACAGGTGACCAGCACGGCCGTCAAACAGGACCTGGTAATCTCTGCCTACAAACCAAACGGCGGCCTTGAAGAACGCTTCAAGCTGACTGCTGGAACCGAAGAAGGCGTCTGGGACTTCATCCGAACGCACCTGAAGCAACTCCCGGTTTTCGTCTCCAAGGACGGCCAGGCTGAGGTCATCGCCGAGCGTCAGAACTACCTTCTCTTCGACCGCATGGTCGCTTTCCATGTTCAGCGTGGAGTGACGGTGCCTCTATCCGCTGCGGAGTTCTACCAGGGACTGGTTCAGCGTTTTCCCGAGCGCGAGGGCATGTATTTCCTGCCGGAACAGGCGGCCGAGTACGACAAGAAACGGCTGACCGTCAAGGAGATGTTCCAACTCGAAATTTGGGTCAAAGACGAATCCTCGGCGATCCAGTGGCTCAAACAGCAGCTCACGAAAAAACCACAGACCTTCCAAGAGCTCCACCCTCAATTCCTCAAGGAGATCGGTGGCTGGCACAAGCACGAAAAACCCCTGGAGCTTTCGGATCTATTGGCGCAGAACTTCCTGCTCTACGACGGCAAAAGCGATGTACCCACTCAGATCCACAGCTATCTGTCCACCAATTTCAAAGAGCTGCGCAACCTTCCCAAAGACGATCCGACTCTATGCATCAAGGCCAAAGACCGTTGGTACGTGCCCGATCCCAATAAGGCAGGCGACCTGGAAAAACTACGCGAGCGAACTCTGCTGCGAGAGTTCGAAGAGTACCGAGAGTCCAAGCAGCGGTGGCTCAAAGTCTTCCGCCTTGAAGCCGTACGTGCCGGCTTCAAGAAGGCGTGGCAAGAGCGCGACTACACCACCATCATCACAGTGGCCCGCAAGATACCCGAAAACGTCCTACAGGAAGATCCGAAGCTGCTCATGTGGTATGATCAAGCAGTCACGCGAATGGGAGGTAACCAGGATGTTCAGTAATTTAAGGATTCAGAACTTTAAGTTATGGCAGGACACCGGCTCCATCCGAATGGCTCCAATCACCCTTTTCTTCGGCATCAACAGTTCCGGAAAGTCGAGTATCGGTCAGTTCTTGATGATGCTGAAGCAAACCGTGGAGTCCCCAGACCGGAAGGCGGTCTTTTACCCAGGCGGCAAGACCTCCGCAGTCCAGCTTGGCTCCTTCCAGGAGATGGTATTTCACAGAAATCCCAAGAACAGAATTGCCTTTGAATACAAATGGGACGTCACAGATGCACTAAAGATTAGGGATCCTCTCTCTGCCCAGTCTTACTCGGGGAATATGCTGTCGTTTAATGCTGAAGTCGGCAGTGGAGACAACGAGCAGCATCCACTAGTTTTGTACCGTCTCAAGTATGAGCTCGTTGAAAAGGGCAACCAAGTCTTCTCCATTAGCATGAACCGCCGTTCTGAGACTAAACCAGGATATGAAGTCGTGGCGGCTAAATACTCATTGAAGCGAAACCCTGGACGGCCATGGCAGCGTGGTTCTCCGGTGCGCTTTTATGGCTTCCCGGATGAAGTGGTTGCCTACCATCAAAATGCAGACTTCGTTCAGGAATTGAATCTCCGACACGAGAAGCTCTTCCGATCACTTAACTATTTAGGACCCTTACGCATGAAGGCAGAGCGGCTTTATTCCTGGACTGGCATCGAACCGGAAAGCGTTGGTTATTCCGGTGAGAATACAATCGCTGCTATTCTGGCCGCTCGAAACCGTAAGATAGGACTTGGATACAGGAAACAGACAAAGCCATTTGAAGAAATCATCGCTTTGAAACTCAAAGAGATGGGCCTAATTGAAGAATTTAAGGTCAATCCCATTTCTGAGCAGCGAAATGAATATGAGGTCAAACTCAGAACAAAGGGATCGGAAGACTGGGTTGACCTTCCGGATGTCGGCTTTGGGATTTCCCAAGTGCTGCCGGTGCTGGTACAGTGCTTCTATGCACCTCACAATTCAATCATCATTATGGAACAGCCGGAGATCCATTTACATCCAAGCGCACAAGCTGCTTTGGCCGACGTGATGATTGACGTGGTTAACTCACGTGAATCGAGAACGCACAGAAACATTCAGCTCCTCATCGAAACACATTCGGAACATTTTCTAAGACGGCTCCAGCGCAGAATTGCAGAAGACGCAATTCCACAGAAAAGTGTGTCCGCATATTTTGCAAATGTATCTAAAACGCCGGCGAAACTGGAGCAGCTTCAAATCGATATATATGGGAACATTCAAAACTGGCCAGAGAATTTCTTTGGTGACGAGATGGGGGACATAACTGAGCAATCCAAGGCTGCAATGCAAAAACGGATGGGCCGGCAAAAAGCCGGAGGTCGCTCAGCATGAATAAGCTTTTGAAGAAGTGCCTGCTGGATACCAACGTGCCCAAGACCGCGAATCTAGCAATCGATCCCGCCACAATTCCCGATGAATTGACAGGTTGTGTGCTTGCATGTGTGGAAGCACTGGAGCATGTGGTCAAAACGGGTGGTTTAGTCATGGATGCTGGAGATGAGATCTTCGATGAGTATCGCCGACAACTTGATATGCGAGGGCAACCAGGAGTTGGAGACCGGTTCGTGAAATGGGTCCATGACAATCGCTGGAGATTTCCCACGGAAGATCGGGTGACTATCACAAGGGACGGTGACTCATACAAGGAATTCCCTGATCACGAAGGTCTCTCGGATTTCGACCCTTCTGACCGCAAGTTCGTTGCGGTTGCCAATGCTCATCCAAGAAAACCACCCATTCTGGAAGCAACAGACAGCAAATGGTGGGGCTGGCAACATGCTCTTTTGGATGTCGAAATTGTTGTCAACTTCCTGTGTCCTGACTATGCAAGGACAAAGTATGAAGAGAAGATGGGAACGTGAAGGACGATTTCTATAAATTCCCTTCGACGCCACATCTGGCAATTCTTGGCGAGAACACGGTCCGAGACGACAAGGTCTTGAGTGGGCAGGAACGAGATCAGTTCCTGCGACACGAGCTCGCCGTTGAAGAAAAAGTGGATGGCTCAAATCTGGGCATTTCATTTGACGCTTCTGGTAACTTAAGAGTCCAGAATAGAGGATCATACCTCCATTCTCCCTATTCAGGCCAGTGGAAGAAACTCTCGGAGTGGTTGGAACCCAGGATTGACCTGCTTCTGGACACTCTATCTGATCGGTACATCCTGTTCGGAGAATGGTGTTATGCGGTGCATTCCATCTTCTATGTTCGGCTGCCGGATCGATTTCTCGGGTTCGATGTCTTTGACAAAAACAACGGCAGATTCTTTTCAAGTCCCAGACGCGATGCGGTTTTGCATTCGCTTGGCATCTTCCAAGTGCCCACAATAGCCAAAGGGCGCTTTGCACTATCTGATCTCGTAAATCTGCTTTCACAGTCGCGGTTCACTGATAAACCCGCAGAGGGCCTTTATCTCCGTTATGACAAGGGAGACTGGCTCGATCAGCGTGCCAAGCTGGTTCGCCCTGAATTCATCCAGTCGATTACAGAACACTGGCTGCGGAAGGGGATCAGAGCCAATCGATTGCAACTGGGGGCACTGGCATGACTACGGTTGAATCCCGCTTGGTCAATCAATGGTTCTATTCCGTCGATCATCAGTGCATATGCCAGCTCATCGAAGTCCAGTCGCTCTGGGGCGAAACGACCTGCCGCGTATGGCTGCCCGGCAGTGATGCCGTGGTCCGCATCCCGGCCTCAACGCTTAAATCTCTGGACAGCGCCGGGACTGGTTCGCCAGACGGCATCACCTACGTCGCGGCCGCGGCGCGGGTGGCCGATGCCCTGACTCAGGACGTTCTCCTAGCGCCCATCGAGTCCTCCGTCATCCCGCTTCCGCACCAGATTCGGGCCCTGTCCCGCGCCATCGCCAACGACCGGGTGCGCTATCTTCTGGCGGACGAAGTCGGCCTTGGCAAAACCATCGAGGCCGGTCTCATTCTGCGGGAGCTGAAGCTGCGCGGGCTGGTCAAGCGGACGCTCGTCATCGCTCCGAAGGGGTTGGTGAGTCAGTGGGTCAGCGAAATGCGCTTTCACTTTGGTGAAACCTTCCAGCTTGTTCTCCCCGAGGACATCAAGACACTGAGGCGGATCGGGGGAATTGATGATTTTAGATTGCAGGATTTTAGATTTCAAAACGAGACTGCGGCAATCTGCAATCACCAATCTGCAATCTCAAATCAAAAATCACCAATCTCAAATCCCTGGCAGATGTTCTCCCAGGTGGTTGTGCCAATGGACTCGGTTAAACCCATGGACAAGCGTCGGGGATGGACCAAGAGCCAGGTGCACGAGTACAACCGCGAGCGGTTCGAGGACTTGATATCGGCCGGTTGGGACCTGGTCATCGTGGACGAGGCCCATCGACTGGGGGGAAGCACCGACCAGGTGGCGCGCTTTAAACTAGGCCAAGGACTGTCCGAGGCGGCACCATATTTTTTGCTTCTTTCGGCCACGCCGCACCAGGGCAAGACCGACGCCTTCCACCGGCTGATGTCCCTGATCGACGCTCAGGAGTTTCCGGACGTAGGCAGTGTGACCCGCGAGAGGGTCCAGCCGCATGTGATCCGAACCGAAAAGCGCCGCGCCATCGACGCCGAGGGAAAGCCGTTGTTCAAACCCCGGCGCACCGAGATCGGCCCGGTCTCCTGGGAAGAGCGCCACCGCGATCAGCAGCTTCTCTATGAAGCCGTCACGGAATATGTTCGCGAGGGTTACAACCAGGCCATGCGGGAGAAAAGAAGCACCATCGGCTTCCTGATGATTCTGATGCAACGTCTGGTGGTGTCCAGTACAAGCGCCATCCGCACGACACTTGAAAGACGCCTCGATGCGCTGAAGGGAACCGCAAATGAACGCGAATTGACGCAAATAGGACAAGAGGAACCATTCGCGTCCATTGGCGTTTATTCGCGGTTTTCTACAGAGGAATGGGAGGACCTGGACGGCCAGGAACAGATCGACATGCTGCTCGGTATCCGTCTCAAAGCTCTCAAGAACGAGCGCGCGGAGGTCAAGCTGCTGCTCGATGCCGCGGCCCGATGTGAGCAGACAGGGCCGGATGCCAAGGCCGAGGCACTGCTCGACTGGCTCTACCGTCTCCAATCCGAAGAAGGTGATACAGAGCTCAAGGCGCTGGTCTTCACCGAGTTCGTTCCAACACAAGAGATGCTGCAGCGCTTCTTGACCGAACGTGGATTTTCGGTGGTCTGCCTGAACGGCTCCATGGACATGGAGGAGCGCAAGAGGGTTCAGGAAGCATTCGCCCATGAAGTCCGCATCCTCATTTCCACCGACGCTGGTGGGGAGGGCCTGAACCTGCAATTCTGCCACGTGGTGATCAACTACGATATTCCTTGGAACCCGATGCGGCTCGAACAGCGGATCGGCCGCGTGGATCGTATCGGGCAGCCCCACACCGTGCGCGCTGTCAACTTCGTTTTTGAAGACTCGGTCGAACACCGGGTCCGGGAGGTCCTGGAGCAGAAGCTCGCCGTCATCTTCGAGGAATTCGGGATCGATAAGACCGGTGACGTGCTGGATTCGGCCCAGGCCGGTCGAATGTTCGACGAAATGTACCTGGAGGCGATCCTCAACCCGGAAAAGATGGAGGAATCCGTGGACGGCGTAATCGCCCGGCTGCAAGACCAGGTGCGCGAAGCCCGTACGACCGCTTCGGTACTTGGGGCGACGGAAGACCTTGAGCCGGGCGAAGCTCAGCGACTCTTGACCCATCCGTTGCCCCATTGGGTTGAGCGCATGACCGTGAGCTATCTGAAAGCGCACGGTGGCCAGGCTGAAAGAAAAGGCCAAACTTGGAACATCACCTGGCCCGATGGCGAGATTTACACGAACGCGGTCTTTACGGGCAAGGAGGCTGAGAGGTTTCCCACCGCCCGGCACCTCACCCTGGAAGAGCCGAAAATTCGCGGCCTGGCCATGCGACTTCCCCGCTTCGCACCCGGTCAGCCGGTCCCAGTCGTATCCCTTCCTGGCGTCCCCAAAGAAATCAATGGAGTCTGGTCCCTGTGGCGGATCGCCATAACAACCATGGAATGGAACCGCCGAAGGATCATGCCGTTATTCCTTGCTGACGATGGCAGGGTCTTCATGCCGACGGCAAGGCATGTCTGGGACCAGCTCCTCATGGCAAGCCCGAAAGTCTGTTCCATTCTCGACACTCAGGTGTCCCAGACCGTCCACGCACAGATGCACAAGGCCGCCGAAGAGCAAGGAAAGCCCATCTACGAGGCACTCGTACAGGAACACCGAGCGAGAATCGCTCGTGAGCGGGAGAAAGCCGACTATGCCTTCGCGGCCCGACGCAAAACCATCGAGCGGATCGGCCTGCCGCAAGTGCGCAATTACCGCCTTGCCCTTCTCGCTCAAGAGGAGAAAACCTTTCAGCAACAACTTGACGAAAGAGCCCATGTCTATCCCGAGATGGTGGCCTTGCTCATGATTCGCGTGGAAGGGAACCGCGAATGAACACAAATGAACGCGAATATATAGAAAGTGACCTGACATACAAGGTTGTCGGCTGTGCAATGGCGGTTGTGAACGTGCTGGGTCATGGTCTGCGGGAAAAGACATATGAGCGGGCTCTGTGCGTTGAGTTCGAAAATCAAGGATTGTCCTTTCAGCAGCAACACATCTATCCTATTTATTACCGCAATCAACATATTGATGACTACATCCCTGATCTCGAGGTAGAGAGTCGCCTGATTGTTGAGGTGAAGACAGTAGACAGAATCGTTGACGAGCATATCGGCCAAGTGCTGAACTACCTCAGAATTAGCGACCTGGAAGCTGGAGTGATCCTAAATTTCAAGCATCCAAAACTCGAGTGGAAAAAGATCGTGCTGCAACAGGGCAGGAAAGCGAAATGAGCAGAGCCCCTTCCTTTCTAAATTTGCGTTCATTTGCGTCCATTCGCGGTTGGAGTAATCCATGAGTAGCTGGCGCGATCAAATTCTGAAAGAATTTACCCCGAAAGTCGCTCGGCTCACTCTGGTGGCGGACCCCGACGGTCTGCTGCTCGAGGAGATAATTCTCGAAGGCATTCGTGAACGGGGGTTCGAGCTGATCCCCTTCGAGGACCACATCGCGTTCCGTTACGCCTATGAATCGAAATTCCGTTCCCGTTGGGACCGGGGCGAGGATACGGACCTGGTGGTCGTTTTGCATTCCCAGGCAAGCGATCTCGGTGCGTTGCCTTACGACCTTCTTGAGGCAAGCCGCAAGCTGTCCTTCAACCTCGGGGACATCTTCCCGAACCTCAGCTATCCGGTCGTAACCGCTTTGGACCGTGGGGACCTGGATGCTTTGTACCAGGCTCAAAAGCGGCATACCCCCGGTCAACTTGGCGATAACGCCACCAAGGGATTCGTCCTCCTGCATGTCTTCGAAATCGCCCCTGAGCTTATCAAACAGCCGTCCGATCTGCTGAGGGTACTATTGCGCCGTCATTACCGTGGTCAGCGAATCCCTGCCATCCTCGACGAACGGTTCATCCAGTTCCTGCGCCGGAACAATGCCTTCGACGATTGGCCACTTGAAACCCTTATTCCGGACAGGGAAGCATTTTTCGGCTTTCTCCAGGAACGTTGGCCTATTTTCCTTGACCGGATGGCAGAAGCAGTGCGAGGTGCGAGGTGCGAAGTGCGGGAGGCTGAAGCCTCAGGGTACGCTGAGGAAACGCACTACGCACCTCGCACCACGCACTTGGTTCCCGATCTTCCCTTCGAGCATCATGACATCCGTGTTTACGTCGATAACCTGTTTCTCGATGGACTGCTTCATTCCGTATCTCATGAGCATGCAGATACCCTGTCCAATACATGGGTAAGCGTCGGCGTTCGAACCGATCCCGCCTCGGACCGGTCTCGTCGCTTGACCAAGCTCGTCGAAGGCCTTCAGCCATCCATTCCGGCAGAGGATGCAAGGCACGGGGAGTGGCTTCACTTCGCTCGCATATGGGCGGAGCTGGTGATGTTGGCGAATGGAGAGGATGGAGCCGTTCCCGCGAAAACGAGCGAGCGTATCAAGAGATTGCAGGAACAAGTGGACACGGGATTCCGCACCTGGCTCTTGAAGCGGTACGCCGGTCTTGTCAACCTCCCGCCCGTACCTCCGGTCATGCTGCATCACCTCCCGCGATTCCTTTCCCGCCAGGTGGCGGAAGATCGTGGCGTCAAGGTCGCGCTGCTCCTGGTGGATGGTCTTGCCCTGGACCAGTGGCTGGTAGTCCGGGAATCGCTCGCCTCACGGCAGTCCGGTTTCCGCTTTCGGGAGCAGGCGGTCTTCGCCTGGATTCCTTCGCTCACATCCGTCTCGCGCCAGGCCGCCTTTGCCGGCAAGGCCCCCGTCTTCTTTCCCGAAAGCATCCGGATCACCGACAAGGAATCGGTTCTGTGGACGCAATTCTGGGCGGATCAAGGCTTCACATCGAGTGAGATCGTGTACCTCAAGGGCTTGGGTGACGGTAGTCTGGAGAGGGTTTCGGAGGCGCTTTCTCATCCCAAGGCGAGGATCGCCGGCCTGGTGATCGACAAGGTCGACAAGATCATGCACGGGATGGAAATGGGCACGGCCGGCATGCACAACCAGGTGCGCCAGTGGGCCCAGCAGCCTTACTTATGCTCGCTCCTTGATCTGCTCTTGGATCATGGGTTTCGAATCTACCTGACCTCCGACCATGGCAATATCGAAGCCGAAGGCTGCGGCCGTCCCACGGAAGGGGCCGTGGCGGACCTGCGCGGCGAACGAGTCCGCGTCTATCCCGACGCTGTGCTTCGCGCCAATGTGAAAGAACGTTTTCCGGGCACGCTGGCATGGGACCCCATCGGTCTCCCGGACGACTACCTCGCTCTCCTGGCTCCGGCCAGACAGGCATTTATTCACGAGAAACTGCGCACCGTGGGTCACGGGGGCATTTCTCTCGAGGAGCTCATCGTTCCTCTGGTACAAATCGAGCGAACGGCTGGGAGCCTTGTGTCTGGGAGTCTTGCGTCGAACGTCAAGCGTCAAGGGATTCCAGCAAATGACTAGCCACAACGAGAGCCGGACGCAAGACGCGCGACGCGCGACGCCAAGACGCATTCGCCAGATCGGATTCAGCCAACGTGTGCGACTGGAATGGCTCGAACAGACCGCTAACCTCGTCCTCTCCGGGAACGACAGAATTGCTGTCAACGATGCCCTTCAGGAGCTTTTACAGGACAAGGTTTCCATCGGCGGGCAGGCAGTCCGCGGCAATCGTGAGAAGATCATCACCATTCTTTTGAAAGTGTGGCTCACGGCGCCGGCCGAGCTCAAGTCCCTGCGCGTGAGCGGCCTGGAGCTGCTCAAGCGTGTTCCTAGATTGGACCACCTGCCCGTGCATTGGGGAATGGTCATGGCCGTCTACCCCTTCTGGGCGGACGTGGCCTCCCAGGTCGGCCGTCTCCTGAGACTCCAAGGCTCTGCCGCTGCGGCACATGTCCAACGCCGCATACGCGAGCAGCACGGCGAACGAGAAACAGTCTCCCGCGCCGCCCGTCGCGTTCTACGCTCGTTCCTGGACTGGGGCGTGCTCAAAAAGACTGATGCGAAAGGAATCTACAGCGCAGCTCCCCCAGTGACCGTTGACAGCCCTGCGCTGATCGCATGGCTTGTTGAGGCCTCCTTGCATTCACGAACCAATGGATCGGCACCGCTGAGGGACCTGCTCGACAGTCCCAGCCTTTTCCCCTTCCGTCTGGCGCACATATCCGCGGAGCGCTTAGCGTCTCTTTCGCCGCGCATGGAGCTTTTGAGGCACGGATTGGATGATGACCTGGTGATGCTGCATTGCCAAACTGCAGACGACATCCGCTCGTGAGTAGCAAGGACTGGGGGAAAACAGCCATCTCCAAGGCCCGTAGACGAGCAAGAAATCTGTCACTTCTTTTACGGTAAGTGGAGGCGTTTGTATCATGAAGCAGCACATCAAACCCTCTGTAGATGACCTCAGATTGGAATACGTCCTCATGCAAGCGTGGAAGAAGACTTCAGCATATCTGCGTTCCCACAGCTGGTATGCTGACATGCTTGGAATTGATTATCAGTCCTTGCGTATTCCACGATTTATCGGCGAGATCCAAGAGAGATTATGCGAACCCCAAAAATGGAGTTCTGAACCCATCGAGTTGGTTCCTGCTCGGAAGAGCCAATCTTGGGTTTCATTAGTCGGGTTGCCGCGAATATTGAGGCCTTGGAAATCCTCTGCGATAGCCAAGCCGATAGGCACTACTTCAAAGATTGTTTGCAGTTCGTTTACCCGCGCCCACAGATCCCGGTTCAGGCGATTAATTTCTTTTTCCGCCGACTTGCGCTCGCTTATATCCCGCACGATCAAGAGAATCGAGGGCCTGTCCAGGGACTCGAGGAAGGTGCCGCTGACTTCCACCTGTGATTCTTGCCCGTCCAGGCGAATAATGGAAACTTCTGCCAATGGCGTTTGTATCTTTTGCTCGAGCACCTGTCTTATGCGGTTCTTGGCCTGAGCATGAAAATCCGGATGGATAAGATCCAGCACCGGCTTTCCGATCGGGCTTTCCCGCGAGGTGGCACCCAACAGCTTGACTCCGGCGGGGTTCACGTAAACGAGCCTCCCTTCCGTATGCACCGCCACCAAGTCGGGCTATGTTTCGCGGGGACGGCGCATGGCTATGAACGGGATCGACAAGACTCGACGGCGATGACATGGCGATGATCAGGATTGACAATCCCGGTCCAGTTTGTTAGGCAATAACGTTTAAATTTTTAGGCAAATTGAGGCTCTCTAAGGAGTATAGATCGTCGTGAAAAGAACTCTGTTCCTCAATCCACCCTCTTTCGAGGGCTTCGATGGGGGGGCGGGTGCACGTTATCCCGCGAGGCGTGAAGTGACTTCCTACTGGTACCCTACCTGGCTGGCTCAACCGACCGCCATGGTGCCCGGCAGCAAACTGGTCGATGCGCCGCCCCAGCGGCTGCACATGCGGGACGTGTTAGCCATTGCCGCCGACTATGAGCTGATCGTCATGCACACCAGTTTTTCTTCTCTGGCCAACGACAGCAGGTGTGCAGAGGCGTTGAGGGCCGCAAATCCCGGTGTACGCATAGGTTTTGTCGGTGCTCATGTAACGGTGTTGCCCGAAGAGACCCTGCAAAAGGCCGCTGCAGTCGATTTTGTGTGCCGCAATGAGTTCGATTACACTTGCCTGGAGCTGGCTCGGGACAAGCCGTATCGTGACATCAAAGGAATCAGCTATCGCGCTGCGGACGGTTCCATAAAGCACACACCGGAGCGGGAGCTTTCCCGCAATTTGGATCATCTGCCCAGTGTGTTGCCGGTCTACCATCGCGATCTGGATGTCAACAACTACTTCATCGGATACCTGCTGCATCCTTATGTATCCTTCTATACGGGGCGCGGTTGTCCGGGCCGCTGCACTTTTTGCCTGTGGCCGCAGACGATTGCAGGGCACAAATACAGAACCAAAAGCCCGGCTGTTGTGATCCGTGAACTGGAAGAGGGCAAAGAGCTTTTTCCCGAAACGCGCGAATGGTTTTTTGACGACGATACCTTCACCGCCGATCGCGAGCGCGCTCTGGAGATCAGCAAAGGACTTAAAAAGCTCAAGCTGACCTGGTCGTGTAATGCGCGTGCCAATCTCGATTTTGCCACCCTCAAGCAGCTCAAAGAAAACGGTTTGCGCCTGCTGGTAGTGGGCTTTGAGACGGGTAACGCAGAGATTCTCAAGCGCATTAAAAAGGGTGTGACCCTTGACATGTCGCGCCGGTTTGTAAAGCACTGCAACCAATTGGGCATCAAAGTGCACGGGACTTTCATGATCGGTTTGCCCATAGAAAGTCGCCGCAGTATCGAGGAGACCATACGCTTTGCCCAGGAGCTGGATCCTTACAGTATCCAGGTGTCGATCGCAGCGCCTTTTCCGGGCACGGAATTTTATCAGCAGGCGGTGCGCAACGGATGGCTGAAAAACGATGCACCGTTGGCTGACAGTGGAATCCAAATGGCCACCCTGAGCTACCCCGATCTCACCCTGGAGGAGATCCAGGATGCGGTCGAACGCATGTATCGCGAGTTTTATTTCCATCCCAGGCCGATTCTGCGCATGCTGCGGGAAATGGCGACCAACGGCCATCTGCTGATGCGCCGTTTGCGGGAAGGGAGAGAGTTTTTGAGTTACCTCAACGCGCGCCGGCATACCGGCCATGCGGCGACGAATCAAGAACACTTACAGTGTCTCAAGTAGGAGCGGGCATGCCAGGCGACCGCTTTTCGGTGGGCACGCGGAGCGAATTGCGCCGTTGTAAGGCCATCCTGTTTGACTTCGGGGGCACCCTGGATTCCGACGGCGAGCATTGGCTGGATCGATTTTATGCGTTGTACGAGAGCGCTGGTCTCGAGGTGCCCAGGGATTTGATCAAAAAAGTATTTTATCAAGCGGATCAAACGTGTTGCGATGATCCGCAAGTCGACCGGATGGGGCTCAGACCTTTGATGGAGTACCATATCCGGCATCAGTTCGCACTGTTGAATTTGCACGAGGCGTCGCAACAGGCACGACAAATGGCCCTTGAGTTCTGCGCCAAGACGGAGTACTGCCTCAAGCGGAATGCGGCGCTGTTGAGGCGGTTGCGCAACGATTACCGAATGGGGGTTGTTTCCAACTTCTATGGCAATGTTGCAGCCCTGTGTGAAGAGGCTGGATTGACGGAACACCTGATCACCATTCTGGATTCTACCCGATTGGGTTACGGCAAGCCAAACCGCGAAATATTCGAACGGGCCCTGCAGGATCTGGATGTCACAGCAGAGGACTGCATTTTTGTTGGAGATTCCTACGACAGGGACATGTTGCCGGCGCGCCGCATGGGGATGAAGACCATCTGGATTAAAGGGCCGAACCCGAGATTTCCGGCTGAACCCGAGCCAGTGGACTGGACCATTGAAAGTCTGGCTGAATTGGAGTCCTTACTGTTATGAAGGCAGCCATCATCGCAGCCGGAGTTGGAGAAAGGCTGACGCTCGGAGGAATCAGGACTCCCAAACCGCTCGTGCCGGTGGGAGGAAGGCCTCTCATCGAACGAATCATCGGTGCCGCTGCACGACTCGGAATGAGTTCCGCTGCCTGCATCGTTAATGATGTGCAGCGGGACGTGGCCGAGTTCTTGCGATCGACTTCATGGCCGATTCCTCTGGAGCTCACGGTCAAAACCACGCCGAGCTCCATGGAGAGTCTCTTTTGCCTTGAACCGTTTCTGCGGGAGGAGCCATTTCTGCTGTTCACCGTGGATGTGGTATTTGGGTTCGCCACGGTTCGGGACTTTTTGGCCGCTGCACAAGAGTGCAAGGGAGCGGCCGGTGTGCTGGCCCTTACGGACCACATCGACGATGAAAAGCCCCTGTGGGCAAAAATTCAGGGCGATTCCAGGATCACCGCTCTGGGCGATACAGCCAGGGGAAGCCGGTACGTTACCGCCGGCTTTTATTATTTTGAGCCGACCATATTTTCCCTGGTCGATGCGGCCCGCCGGCGGAACTTGACGGCCCTGCGTCAATTCCTGGGACTGCTTATCGCTACGGGGCATAGCTTGTGCGGCCTGCCCGTGGCAAAGACCATCGATGTGGATTATGCGGAAGATATTCAAAAAGCCGACCGTTTTTTGAAAGAGATTAACGAACGATGAAGCCCTCCACGGTGCTCGGTGTGTTTCGCGAACAGATCTTTTCGCCGGGAAAGGTGCAGGATGACGCAGCCATCCTCGATGCGACTCTCGCTGTGCTGTCACAGTTCGGGTGCAAGGTGTCCGGTGTAAAAGCCGAAGCGTTGCAAGGGTCCCTGCCTCGTCCTGACTGTGTCCTCAATATGGCGCAGTCCGCGCGCTGTCTTGAAATCCTCGACCAGTGGGAAGCTGGGGGTACTCAGGTGATCAACTCGGCCGGGTCGATCCGCAACTGCTATCGTAAGCCGTTGATAAGGCTGTTGCTGGAAGCCGGTGTGCATTTGCCGCCCAGCCGCATTGTTCCACTGGAACAAGCAGCAGATCGAAAAAGTTGGCAGTGCTCGGGTCCTGTCTGGCTGAAGCGTGGTGACGTCCACGCCATGCAGTCGGGCGATGTGGTATTCTCCAGTTCGCATGAGGATTTTGCCGTCGCTGTAGACCATTTCCGCCGTCACCATGTGTTGGACATTCTGGTTCAGGACCACGTGCAGGGCCGCGTGGTCAAGTTTTATGGCGTTGGCGAGGGGGAATATTTTAGAGCTTTTTGTACAGAGTCCGGTGAGGAACTCACCTGTCAGGTTGAGCCGCTCACCCGGATAGCTGCCCATGCAGCCCGGACCATCGGGCTTAAAGTGTATGGTGGAGATGCAGTGCTGACCAGTCAAAACAAGGTATTCCTGATCGATCTCAATGATTGGCCCAGCTTTTCCCGTTGCCGCAGCAGTGCGGCCGAGAGCATCGCCTCTTACGTGATCAACAGGAATTGACTCAAGGCCGCTGGTTCGCTCCATCGAGCCGATTTTGTGCGAGAAAACAGAGGTCAGCCGAATGTATTACAAAGACTTTAGTGCAAGTGACGTTGAGACCGAGTCGTCCCAGCTATATCATGAAGAGCAGCAGTTCATGTCGCCCGGCCTTCAGGAAGTAGCGCAGCTTTCCCAGCTGGTTATCAAGAGGGGGCGAGGTTGCTATCTGGAGGATGTGGACGGCAAACGCTATTTGGACTTTATGGCAGGTGTTGCGGTTTGCAGCCTTGGGCACTCCCATCCCACTTATGTCGAGGCATTGAAAAAGCAGCTGGATCGGGTATCTGTCGGCAGCTTCACCACGGAGAACCGGGTGCGGCTTCTCAAAACCATTGCTGCGCTGACTCCCGAAGGTCTGACCCGCACTCAGTTATACAGTGGCGGTGCTGAAGCGGTTGAAGCGGCCCTCAGGTTAGCCAAATCCTATACAAAAAAATTTGAAATTCTCAGCTTTTGGGGAGGGTTTCATGGAAAGACCGGCGGTGTTCTGGGCTTGATCGGGGATCCCTTTAAAAAGCACTGGGGGGTGCAGCACCCCGGGCTGCACCTGGCTCCGTATGCGGACTGTTATCGTTGCCCCTACAAAATGCAATATCCTCAGTGCGGTCTGTTCTGCCTCGAATTCATCGAAAAAATGATCGAAAACAATACCGCCGGCAGTCTGGCCGCCATCATTGTGGAGACGATTCAAGGAACTGCAGGAAACATTATCCCTCCCCCCGAATTCTTGCCCGGGCTGGTGGAGATCGCGCGCAAGAACGATGCGCTCATTATTGCTGACGAGATGATCACCGGCTTTGGGCGCACAGGCAAGATGTTCGGCTGCCATCACACCGGTATCAAGCCTGACATCATGACGGTAGGCAAAGGGATGGGCAGCGGATTTCCGGTTTCCGGCCTGATTTCAACCGATGAAATCACAGCGAGCCATCCGTTCTCCAAACCGAGTTCCTCCTCCAGCAGCTATGGCGGGAATCCTTTGGCCAGCACTGCAGCGCTGGCGACTGTTGAGACCATTGTCAATGAGTCCCTGGTGGAGAATTCACGCGTCGTGGGGCGGCATTTGCTGGATGGGCTCAAACGGCTGCAGGAAAAGTATGAATTCATAGGAGACGTGCGCGGTCGCGGTTTGCTCATCGGCGTCGAACTGGTCAAGGACCGCCGCAGCAAGGAACCTTTGGACAAGAGCGTTACCAAACAGATCTATCTGGAGAGTCTGCGGCGCGGGCTGATCAGCATGAACTATAAGGCCAACTTCCGCATCAATCCGCCGCTTACGCTGAGTAAAGCGGAAGCGGACGAGGGGCTGGGTATTATTGACGAGGTTTTCGCGCACGTCGCGGAGCACATTCCCTATAAGTAATGAGAGTGATCCGGTTGGATTGAAGGGTTTCAGCATGAATGCAGTCAATCATGAAAATGGAGAGCCGCTTCGCGGGGCCATTGTGGGCTTCGGCAATGCGGCGATCTATGCCCACCTGCCCGCCTGGCAGGTGAGTGAGCATTTTACCATTGAGGCGATAGTAGAGCCCGATCCGCAAAGAGCTCAGATGGCGCGCCGGCTGCTGCCCGAGGCACGTGTGTACGCAACCGTCAATGCATTGTTGAACAACGGCAGACTGGACTTTGTCGATATTTGTACTCCTCCCTGCCACCATGTCGATCTGGTTATGGCGGCATGTCAGTCCAAGCTTCACGTATTTTGTGAAAAGCCCCTGGCTGCATCCCTTGAGAGCCTGCGCGCCATGCAGGCGGTGGCAAGCCGCGAGGAGCGGGTTGTTTTTACGGTCAACAATTGGAAGTATGCGCCCCTCTGGTTGAAAACAACCGAACTGGTGTGCGCTGGACAAATCGGCACCGTTCGCTCGGTTTCCTTGAATGTTTTGCGACCTTCCAATTCGGGCGGTGGAGCTGCCGACTGGAGAAAACGTCTGGATGTGGCCTGGGGAGGAATCCTTATAGATCACGGCTGGCATAATCTCTACGTGCTCCTTTCCCTGTTGCGCGAGCCGCCGCTGCTGGTATCGGCCAGGATGGAGACACCCGGAGCGGCTCACAATTGCTGCGAAGAGGCGGTGGATCTGTCCGTGCTTTTTCGCCAGGCGGAAGCCCGCCTGCACCTGACCTGGCAGGCCGACTGCCGGCGCAACTTCGGGGAGATTGTCGGGGATAAGGGGACCATTTTTGTCAACGATGATCATATAATCCTGGAGTGCCGGAATAGATCTCCCGTCAGGTTTGATTTTGCCGAAGCGCTGTCCGCCGGGTCGCATCATCCGGAATGGATGGCGCCGGTGATCGACAATTTTCATCGCGAAATCAAAAATGTGCATGAACGGGGCGTCAATCTGATGGAGGCCCAATGGTGCACCCAGTTGATTCAACTGGCCTATCAGTCGAATCGCGAAGCGTCGCGGCCGATTGAACTGCTCAAGCCGGATCCGACGGCGCTGGCGTGGTGCGCATAGTCAGCGACTAAGTGCATGAAAAAATTTCATATATTTAGTATTGGGACGGGCTTGCTTTTGCTCATCTTCCTCATGTGGAAGATCGGTATCTCCGCCCTGTGGCACGAGCTCACGCTGCTGGGTTGGGGGCTGGTGCCGCTGATACTGATCGAAGGGATCGCTGACATTTTTCACGCCCTCGGGTGGCGCTATTGTCTCAGCGGCCCTCACAGGTCATTGCCCTTCGTGCGCATTTTCAGAATCCGCATGGCCGGATTCGCCATCAATCATCTGACGCCCACCGCCAGTTTGGGCGGAGAAGTCACCAAAGGGGCGCTCCTCTCGCTGGACCACAAGAGCCCCGAAGCGGTAACGGGCGTTCTCATCGGCAAGCTCTCATTTGCCCTCTCGCAATTGCTCTTTGTCGCCTTCGGCTCGCTCCTGGTGCTGTCACGCATCCGGCTTCCAGCGGCTTTGTGGATTGGAATGCTGCTCAGCAGTGCGTTGTTATTAATCGGAATCATTGGATTTTTGCTTGTCCAAAAATATGGCAAGCTGGGCGCACTGATTCGCTGGCTGGTGTCGCACAGAATAGGGGGCAATCCTTTGCGCAGAGTGAGCCACGAGATCAACGAGGTGGACAATGCCCTCAGGCTTTTTTATCAGACTCATCCAGCCAGCTTGCCGGTGGCCGTATTCTGGCATATTGTGGGATTCGGGGTTGGCATTATCAAGACCTGGTATTTCCTCACGCTGCTGGGTGCTGAAGCGTCCATGCCGGTAGCGGCCGGCATCTGGTTTCTGGGGACCTGGTTTGATCTGCTGATCTTTGCCATACCCTTCAATTTGGGCGTTCAGGAAGGGAGCCGGGTCATCGCGTTCAAGGCGCTTGGCTTTGATTTGGTTACCGGCATGACCTATGGGGTAACGCTGCGTCTGGAGCAGATTTTTTGGGCCTTGTTCGGCCTCATCAATTATATCTTTTTGCTGTCAGAAAAGAGGCAGGGAAGCTCACTTGCTGTCACAGGGCAGAGTTCCGCATTGGCTTTCTGGGGATACAAAAGAGGAAGGGAATGACCAGACCAAAGTTCGAAAAAGATGGGCAGGTTCGATGGTTGGCTATTTATTTATCTGTGATCATGGTTACGCTGATCACAACGCTGCAGGGAAGCGCTCTCGCCAAGAAAGGAGCGGCCGCGCCTGAGAAGAAGGTTCTGACACTGCAGGAAATCCAGGACCTAGTGCTGGCCAGAAGTCCATATATTGAAATCGGCCAGAGTGAAGTCATGGCGGCAAAAAGTGATCTCAGGCAAGTGGAATCGGCCTATTTCCCGCAACTGGATGCGACGCTGGTGACAGGGCCCGCAGCGGATGCGGATGAGCCCCGGGTAGAGAACGGAAAGATTATTGACCCGTCGCCGGGCGGAATTTTTGATCTGGGCATTTTCGGTCGTATTGACATCACCATCTCCCAGCCGTTGTACACCTTCGGCAAGCTGTCCAATCGCCGAGAGGCGGCGTTGCGCGGGGTAAAAGCCAAACAGTTGGGGATTGATCAGAAGCGCGCGGAACTGATATTCCGCGTCAAGCAACTCTATTATGCCATGGTGCTGGCGGAGCAGGGATTAGGTGTGGCCGATGAGGCCGAGGGCTATTTCCAGGACATTCGTGTGCGCATAGAAAACCTGATGGAACTGGGCGCCACCCATGTGGATGAAAGCGATCTATACATGATTGATGCATACAGCGCCCAGGCCAAGGGCTTCAAGGCGGAAGCCCAGAAGGGTCGTCAAGTGGCCTATTTTGCACTCAAATCGCTCATGGGCATGGCGGCTTCGGAAGATTTCACCCTTGCCCAGGAGTCTCTGCCTGAACGACAGCTGGACTTGCAGGCCCAGGAGGAATATGTGGCTAAAGCTCTGGAACAGCGTCCCGAGATGAAACAACTCAAGCAAGGTATTGAAGCCCAGAAATTTCTGTGGGAAGCTGCCAAGAGTGATCTTTATCCATCCTTTTTTTTCGCGGTGATTGCTTCAGTTGCGGGCGCTCCAGGACGTGACCAGTTTGATACGCCCTATTTTACAGATGAATTCAACCATGAGTACGCCGGTTTTTTTGCAGGGCTCCAGTGGCACTTTGATTTTGGAATTCAACAGGCCAAAGTGGATAAGGAACGGGCGGAATACAGCAAGTTATTGAACACGAAAGCGGATGCGGAGAAGAACATCCCGATCCAGGTTGCCAATGTGTATCAGGAAGTGGTACAATATGCCACTTCGGTGAAGGCATATGAGGAGGCTGCATCTGCATCCAGAAAGTGGGTGGTTGTAGCCTTTTCTAATTTTGACATGGGAATCGGCACGGCCCAACGGATCTTCGAGGCGATCGAAAAATACGGGCAGAATCGAGGCAGCTACATCGAGGCCTTGTACAACTACAACGTGGGCTTGGCCCAACTGGAATATGTTGTGGGTACTCTGGCGGAATAGCTGGTTCCCATCCGGAAACCGCACCAGTAATTTTTTCTCCCATGGGGAGAGAGGAATTGTGGGGAAACCGTCATACCCACATACCCATACGGGAGGCGGCCCGTTGCCGAAAATGTGCGGCAGCCGGGCGCTTGTTCCTGAACAAGGCATGGAAATGAGGTGTACGGTACTCTTAAAGAGGAGCAGATATGAAGATGCGACTGATGATACTAGCTGTTTTGGTGGTTTTTTTCATGTGCGGAGCAATCCGTTCCAGGGCGGGTGCGGAAGAGCCAACGGAGCGCATCCGTGCCATGTTGGAAGAAATCATGACGATTCAAACCGATCCCCAGCTGGAAGGTTCCGAGCATCGTGAAGAAAGACGGGCTGCCATCAAGCAGATTATAGGTGAAAACATCGACTTTGATGCCATGGCGCAGATAGCCCTTGATAAACAATGGCGGAATCTGAGCTTAGCCCAGCGCAACGAGTTCAAACAGATCTTTCGGGACCTTTTCCAGGACTCCTATTCGCGTTTGGTGTTGAATTTCATCAAGCGGGAGAAAGTCCTCTACCCTAAAGAGGATGTGCGCAGGGACAGTGCTACGGTGAGCACGGTGATTGTCAGGGCCAACGATGAGATCACCGTCGATTATTCTCTGTCCAAAAGGGCGACAGACTGGCTGGTCGATGACGTCAAGGTCGACGGGGTCAGCATAGCGGGAAATTACCGAAATGCTTTTGACAGGGTCATCAAGAAGGAATCCTTTGAAGCTCTGTTGAACAGAATGCGCCTTCAACAAAAGGCCATCGCCAAGTCCCCCTGAAAGGTGTTCCGGATGGCAAACAATGGTTGTGGTCTATTGCCCGCAGGGATCAGCGCGGCTGGGCACGAAACAGAAGGGTCTTTGAGCGGGGGTTAGATGGCCAGAAAACTCAGCGTTACTGAACTGATAGGCGGCGGAGGCAGGTTCTTTGAGTATCTGATGTGCGGCGGCATGTTCAATATCAATTTAGAGGTCACCAAGCGTTGCAATGCGCGCTGTGACTTCTGTGACTACTGGAAGGTCAAGCCGCCCGCTGAGCTCGCGGACTATGTCCCCGTCGTCAAGAAGCTCAATCCCTTGTCCGTTGGTTTGACGGGAGGAGAGCCTTTGCTGCGCAGCGATCTGGCTGATTTGATCGCAGGCTTGCGCAATAATTTCAAATTTCTCCACATCGGCCTGATCACCAACGGTGCACTGCTCACGCACGAACGGGGCCTCGAGCTGTGGCGGGCAGGGCTGGACGGGCTGTCGCTGTCGCTCGACTATCTGGATGAGAGACATGACCGGGAAAGAGGGTTGCCCGGTCTCACCAGGCATATCTTGGCGGTGGTTCCTGAACTGCGCAAGGCAGGGGTGAGCCTGTGCTTCAATGTTGTGATGAAGAAAGAGAATTATGCCGAGATGCCCCGGATCATTCGACGGGCCCATGAGATGGGAGTCAAGGTTTCGCTCAGTACCTATAATTGCTGGCGAATCAACAACGAAACACACATGATTGATGCCGATGAGTTGAATCGACTGGGTGAGGTGATAGCGGAAGTGAAACGCCTCAAGAGTGAACTTGGCAATGTGACCACCGGGGATTTTTATTTGAATCGCGTGGCAGAGTTTGTCGCCAGGAGAAATGTGCCCGGTTGCACGGCCGGGCTGAACTGGGTTCAGGTCACCCCCGACGGCATGATCAAGCGCTGTTCGGACCATCCCCCAGCGTGTCATTACAGCCAATGGAGAAAATCTTTTTTTGCGCCGACCGACTGCGGTCAATGCTGGTATTCATGCCGCGGGGCGGCACAGGAACCGTGGTCCGTCAGCCGCTTTATCTCCGAAGCGAGGCAGGCGCTGTAGGTCTGCACTGCAGCGGCAGGCACCGCCGCCTGGCTTGCCAATGGGGATGTTCCTGGCACAGCTCCACACCCATCGAGTGCCCAAAATGCAGTGGACGGACTTGCGAAGGTACAGGCGTAGAAGGTTGGGTTGAGTCACGCATTTCGCGTGACTCAACCCAACGAGTACGTTAGCTGGCCCAGCCCAGGTTGGATTTCGCTGCGCTCAATCCACAACCTGCGGAATTCGGCCACTTAATTGTGTGTCACTGTACTTGGGCTGCTTCCTTGCCGGGCCTGGAAGTCAGGAGCCACAGTCCCACAGCGAACAGGTAAGTGCCCACTGCAGCCCCGAGCAAAAACCACTCCAGATGATCAATCAAAGCGAGCAGGAGCACCAGATACGCGAAGTCTCTATTGCTCAACATCTTCATCAAACGCACCAGTTTGGGGGACTGTTTGAAGGTTTTCGGATCCACGCGCTTGATGCATTGATAAACCGCCACGGCGGCAACGGCGAACCCTCCCAGGAGAAACCACAGAGCCCAGAGGTAGAGGCGGTTTCCGCTACCGTTGTACAATCCAAATGCAATGCCCGCAAAGACGGCAACATGCACCAAGTTGTCCGTGGTTATGTCGAGGTAATGGCCGAATCGGCTTTCCATCAGCTTCAGGCGGGCGACCTCCCCGTCAACACCGTCCACAATGACGCAGAACACGAACAGCATCGCTCCCACCAGATGTGCCCAGTAATTTGCCAGCGACAACAGCAGCGCGCCGGTCAATCCGATGGACACGCCAATCAAGGTGACCTGATTGGGGGTGATCCCGGTGCGCACCAGCTTTCGGCTAAAGAACCGGGAGATACGCCGATCAAAGTGACGCGCCATGAAACCGTCGCTTTGCGCGGTCTGAGCGGCCAGCACTCCGATTAATTTCTCTTCGGCGGCGCCGGCATCGTTTTCCCGGGAGTCGACGAGTCGCGGCAGGCCATTGCGACCGGGGAAGCTCACCACGTTGCGCAGTAAGGATTCTGCCCCGGTTGCCGACGGGACCCACAGCGCTTCCAGTATCTCAGAAAGATGGTCCGGATGTGACATATAGATGCCATCCGGCGTGCCGTTGGAGGCCAGTTCCATGCGGGCCGTGCGGACGCTTTGGGCGCCCTCGAGAAACTCACTCAGGGACAGGCGGTCAATAACGACATCGGCCTTAAGGATTAACACTCGCTCCTGTTCATTCAAGTTCATCTGTTGCAGGACGTCCTTGGCCTGTGCCGGCTCTTCAGCGGTATGCAGGGAACTGCCCGGCAGCAGGTCGGATACTGCCGAGGCGATGGAGTTGATACGTCCTACGATGTGCACGTTGTCGAATCCAAGCCTGGTCGCAAGCAGGATCAGTCTGCGTATGTTGGGCACGCGGAAAACAGGTTGCAGTCCATTGTCATTGGAGGCGATGATCAGTGCGGTCTTCATCAATTGCGCATCCTTTATCGAGTTCAAGGGGGAATGAAAGCCTGGCAAATCCAGTGGATACTGGTCAAGCTCGCTTCTCAACTATTTGCCGCCCGCTTTCTGCCGCGCAAAGAAGGCTTCCAGGGCCTGTCTATGTTCGGGACTGTAATGGCACAGTGCTTGAAAAGCGGCGGAGAGCTCCAAGGTGTCCTGCAGGGTTTTGTTCTGGGCAAGGTAGAGAAGGCGCTTGGCCATTCGCAGTATCTTGCCGGGCTGCCTGGCAATTTCTTCGGCGAGCTGACGCGCCCGGGCCGGCAGTTGCTCGGAAGGCACCACCTCGTTGACCAGGCCGATGCGCAGGGCTTCGGCGGCATCCACGATTCTGCTGGTGAAGGTCAGTTCGCAGGCCTTGGCAAATCCGACGATTCTCGGCAGAAAAAAAGCGCCGCCATCCCCGGGTATCAATCCGACGGATACGAAGGTTTCCCCAAATCGGGCGGATTCTGCCGCAATGCGCATATCGCACATGCATGCCAGATCGCAGCCTGCGCCGATGGCAGGTCCATTGACGGCGGCAATGGTCGGCACGTCCAATCTGTTGAAAGCCAGAGGTATACGCTGTATGCCCTTGCGGTAGTTGTCGCGCAGTTGCTCGGGGTTGCCGGAGAACATGCCCTTGCGTTCGTGCATGTCTTTGACATTGCCTCCTGCCGAAAAGCAGGTTCCAGCACCGGTGACCACCAGGACCCTGATCGCTTCATCCGCCTGCACCGTATCACAGACATTGACAATTTCCTCGATCATCACATCGCTGGTGATGGCGTTGCGGATATCAGGACGATTGAGAGTCAGGTAAGCGATCGCACCATCTCGTCGAAAAATGATTTCACTGTAGTCCATTGCGTCTCTCCATGTTGTGTAGGCTTCGCGGTTGTTTTACCTTATTTCCGGTTCTTGCGGGCGAGGCGTTTCTTCGGGTCGGTCGTTGTCACTTTGTTGCATCAGCGGTTGGATGATCTTCAGTGGAAGCTCCAGAGTTTTTTTCATGAGACCGAGCAGTTCTGATCCGACGGCGGTTGGCGACAGCGGTATAACGACGGGGTTCTCCAGGTCACCGGTAACCTGGACCGGAACAGAGACGATCGTGCCCAGGATTCCACCGACCACAGGGATATGGTTCATGATCACATTGAAGGTCTTGAGGGGCGCCACCAGGAAGGTGAGATTAATGCTCCTGCTGGTGAGATCAACACTGCCCCGGCCAACCATCTCGAGGGACGTGCCTTTGATAATGGCCTCGGCGATATCCATCCTGCCGTCGTTCAGAGTCCCTTCAATTTGCACGGAATCGTACCCGAACCCCTCTTGTGCCAAATCAGGCAGCCTGCCGCGAAATATTTCGGTAAAGTTCAATACCGAAAAAATTTTCTCCAGCAAGCCGAACCGATAAATGCGGCCGTTATCGGAATGAAAGTCAAATTCTCCCGAGAGGGTCTTGATGAACCGGTTGTCCGAAAGATATCCTTTCATATCTGCGTCAAAGCTGTAGTCACCTACCATCAGGCCGTTGTTGTCCCACAGGCAAACCAGGGTTTCTTTCAATTGCAGGTTGTGGGCCTGTGGCGTGAACTCGACGGTTGTTTTCTTTTGATGGGAAATCTTTAGCAGGCCGGGAAGAGAAATTCCGCAAAGTTTGGCGTTGGTCACGCGCACCTGGCTTTCCTGGGGCATCAACAGGATACTCGCTTCAAGAGGTTGCAGAGTATAGTGCTCGAAGGCAAAAAAATCCGCAACAAAGCGAATCTCTCCGAGGATGTGCAGTCGCTCCAACTGGCTCGATGCGGCTGCACTGTGCCTGGTTGCCTGGAAAATCTTGCTGATGCTGCTCCAGTCAATGCCGCCGGACTTGACATCGAGGTCGAGCAGAAATCCATCCCTGGAAAAAACGACCGATCCATTGGTCTCCAGTTTGTTATCTTCCCAAAGGATCGTCGCGGCATCCACCTGAATGCTTTTCCCATTGGCATGGATCGAGAAGTTTTGAATTTGCTCCAACCCGGTGATCGCCGGAAAGTTGATCCTCTCTCCCTGCAGGCTGCCTTGTGCGGTGGAGGCCATATACTGGGTGAAAAAAAAGTGAGCGGTGAAATCCCCGTTGATCCAGCCCCAGAGCATATCATTGTTTTGCAGAAGCTGATCCACAGTGTTTTTGGTCAATTTCCCGGAAAAGGTCAACTCTAATGCTTCCGGCTTAAGATCTGCCGATATGAGTGCATTGGATTCGGCATCCTGGATGAGCAGCTTGTTGATGGAAAGATAATCTTCCTTTTGCCAGGTTTGATCGATGGTCACTTTGGGTCCGTTGTTGGGCGTCACAACACCCATGAAAGTCGTTTTGACATCCCTTTCCCAGATCAGGTGCCCATCGGCGACTACGAGAGGAGGCCGAAAATAGAATGCTGCAGGAAGATTGCTCAGCCCGGCGATCCATTTGATGGTCTTGGCGCCCAGTTGGCCACCTATTTTCAAATCGGCTGCAAGCAGTCCCTTTCTGAATTCATCCAACTCTGCAGTGGCCTTAAAAGCGGCATCGAGCAGACGGCCCCGCGTGTCGGTTAACACGAGCTTGTCTGGAACTCCCCTGAACTTCCCGTTGGATATCATCAGGGTATCGGGAAAGGAGGTCCATTGGACGGCCAAGTCCTGCATCGTTCCGCTTGTTTCGAACTGCCATGTTGCGGGTTGCAGCAAAGGCCCGGTCAACGTCAGCCTGGCCACCTCGATGCGGCCGTTCTCGAACTTGAATTCCTTGAGTATTCTCCTCGGTGTGGCATACGAGGTGATCCAGGGGTAGACTTCGTCAACGGACAGATTGACATTGGCGGCTTCAACCTGGAGATGGAACCGGTCGCTCCAGCCCAGCGCCGCCGAAAATGCCGAGAAGGTCGATTTCCCCAAAGTTCCGCTCAGGTCTTTTGCGGATACCGTTTCCTCGATGCCGTCATAGGAAAACTCGCCGTTTGTGATCTCCAGAGGATAAGGCAGCCTTGCATAAGCCGCGTTCAACTTGATGTCCTTGACATCGACGAGGGCTTTGACCGAATCGAGGCTCTCGCCCAGGATCAGTCTGCCCGTTGCGGTTCCGGCAAGCGATTGGATGTGCTCCATTTCCTGGTCAAACAGAGCGTTGTTCACCACTCTCACCAGAATCGGGGGCAGTTGCGCCAGGTCCGCATCTATGATGATGTCCAGGTGGAATGGAGCGTCACCGCCTGTCAGGCCCAGGCGCAGATAGGCATCCGTGCCGGTAGAGTTTTCCAGGCGTGCCCTCAATTTGTCACCCTGTAAAATTCCCCGGGAAATGTCCACTTCACCGAAAACTTCCGTTAAATCAAGTTCCGCAGCCGGCACAAAAATCTTCCCGTTGTGCATGCTGCCGACGATATGAATGTTTTCCGCCTTTCCCAAGTCACGTGCGGAACTTCCATGCGTGGAAAAGGTGATTTCCGGTACTGTGCCGCCTCGAACGATCTGGAATATTTTTCGGACAACTGAAAATCTGCCAAGAAGTGCCAGTGCTGCCTGCCTTGTGGCGTCGGCGTCGAGCTCGGTTGCTTTGAGTGCCAGTTGATAGCGGCAGGGGTTGTGGTGGCGCAAAAATTGGCCTGAAAGGTTGAGCCGGGGATAGTTTAACCGCAGCTCGGCCAAATCGATGGTGAGCCCGTCTTTATCCAGATCTAAGCTTGCCTGCAAATTTTCGCAGTCAATTCTCACCGTTTCGTCCTGCTGAACAATTTGCAGTCGCGGGGCCGTCCCTTGGAAGTCCAAATGCAGCGTCTCGAGATTCTTTGATGCAAACTCAACATTCAGGTTCACACTGCTGTTTGCCATGGTGGTCGAGAGGGGGGGCGCGACCCACTGCCCAAGGACTTGTGGTTGCAGGTCATCGACCTGGAGTAGGCCCCGTGTGGTCAAATCGGATCCCACCTCAACCGTCGCGGTGAAAGATTTCCATAGGCCGGAGCGGCATGTGAGTTGGATGCGAAATCCAGCCGGCGGGAGTTGGATGCTGCCATTGATGGAAGCAATATGGAGAGGCGGCTTGTTTTCCGCTGCAATGGTTACGCTTCCGTTTTCGATCTCAAGGAAGAGAGCAGGGGCGTACAGAGTGGACAAACCCAAAGCTGCAGTCAATTGTTCCCGGAGCCTTGCCATCATCGGCCGGCGGGGAGTGGTTTCCCCACCGGCGGCGGATTCTTCAGCCATCCACACGGCCAAATCTGGAGCCACCAGCCGCATCCTGGTCAGCTTCACTTGACCCCGCATGAGGGGAAAAATCTGTGGATAGGCGATCAATGATTCCAGACTTCCTGCAAAGCGATTTTCTTTGGCGACCTGCATTTTCCGAATGGTCAGGTGTGGTGCGGGGAGCAAAGCAACGTCGATCTTTTCGCCGCTCACGCGCCCGCCAATTTTTCGGGAAAGGTCGTCGAGGATGCTGTCCTTAATGGGCTGCAGATTGATTATCATGGGCAGACAAGCAAGCCCAAGCAAGAGCAGGAGGGCAAGGGCAGCTGCGAGGCCTGCTCCCCAGGCCCACTTATTTTTCTTGATCTTCATGCTGGAGCTCCGGCATTGACAACGCCCTTGCTGACAAAAGCCGCCCACCTGTAAACTCAAAGGTTCTCCCGTGTACGGCAAAGCCCGCGATGACAGTTTTCATCTCGGGTTTGCCGCGGGAGACCCGGGTACTCTGATTTGCTGCTTTCAGGCAAGCAGACAGGGTTGTTTAACGCCCTTGCTAAAAATACCGGAACCGGATGCAGAGCAGGCCAGGGGGCGCTGAAAGCGGGAGATCCGCTTATTCGCTGACCAGCCTGATATCTTTAATGACAACGGACTTTACGGGTACGTCTTGATGCGGCCCCATACTCTTTGTCTCGACCTTCTCAATGCGATCGACAACGTCCATCCCCTCCACCACTTTTCCAAAGACGGCGTACCCGTACCCCTTGGGAGTTTTGTCCTGATGATCGAGGAAGTCATTGTCGGCGACATTGATAAAAAACTGCGATGTGGCACTGTCCACCACGTTGGTTCGAGCCATCGCAATGGTTCCGCGCTCATTTTTGAGCTCGGCGGCGGCTTCATTTTTGATGGGCGAGCGAGTCGCTTTAGGTTTGAGATTTGCGTCCAGTCCCCCCCCCTGTATCATGAATCCGTCGATCACCCGGTGAAAGACGGTGCCCTTATAGTACCCTTCTTCAGCGTAGCTGATAAAGTTTTTCACAGTGATCGGTGCCTTGTCCGCCCAAAGCTCAACCTTTATTGCACCTTCACTGGTCTCGATGACTGCCATGGGATTTTCCGTGGTTGGTTTCATGCCCTTTTCTCCCGCAGTTCCACTGTTGCCGGTGGAACAGATGATTATAATCACAATAAGGCTTCTTAACATCAAGCTCAACAGCATCAGCCCTGATCCTCTCTTTTATGCGCCCTCGGCAGTGCAGCGGGCGCGTTACCCATGAAGGTCGACCAGCAAAAAGGCCGGAGGCGATCCCCGGCCCGATGTTTATGTGTTTTGTCAACAATCAACAAGATGGAGGAGGGCGAAATCTAGCCAACCTTTTGTACGTTGACCGCTTGAGGTCCTTTGGAGCCCTGTTCCACATCGAACTGCACGCGTTCGCCTTCACTCAAAGAACGGAACCCGCTGCCTTCGATGGAGCTGTAATGAACAAAGACATCGCCCTGGCCCTCGGTTTCGATAAAGCCATATCCCTTTTTGTCATTGAACCACTTCACTCGGCCTTCAGTCACTCTTCATCCCTCCTTTCCAAACAGAATGTAAGGTGCTTGTCGGGACGTTATGAAGAGCTGCTGTGAAACCGCCGAGTTCAGGCACAAGACCGATTTCGTAAGGGCTCTAAGACACGAAACCCAACGAGCCTGTTGGCTTTCCCTTATAAACAGACAGAAAAATGAAAGCAAGTCTTAAATGCAGCCGATGCGGGGTCGAGATGCCACGCTATGGTGCACGGTCAAAGGTCACTGCCGTGGCGGTTCTCGGATGCAGCGGCGAGGGTGCCGTCGGGCATCAGTCGATAGCGTCGGCCGGCCCAATAGATGGTCTTGCCCGTATACGCTCCCACAAAGGTAATACCCTCGATGATGTCGACGAGGGGCAGCAGCCACCAGCTGCGCTTCCACCCGGGCAGCCGTACGAACGTTTGCAACTGGAAAGCCAATCCATAACGAATTGCCACGATTCCTGCCAGGGCCGCCCACGACCACCAGTACAAAGGCTGCAGCACAGCCAGCAACAGGGCCCAAAAAACCGGATAGGTGAGGATGCTGCCCAGGAATGCCGGTCCGCGTGCACGGCGCATGGTTCGTTTCCACCGCTGCAGTCGGCGTACGGCTGCACGCAACGATTCCCGGGGCATAAAACAATCGATGAGATAGGGCGGAACCAGAACTTTCAGGCCCAGCCGGGTGACACGATGCCCCAGCTCATAGTCGTCTGCCAAATGGTTCAAAAAATCTCTAAAACCTCCCAACCCGCCAAGCACTTCCCGGGGAACGGCCATGGTATGCCCGATGGCCCAGTCGATACCGGTGGTCCGCATGGCCAGCATCCACTGGGGCAGATAATTGAAGTCGTAATGCAGCGCGATCAGTTTTCCACCCAGCGTGTGGGCGCCAATCCCGCGCGGAAGGCAGGTGAGGCAGCCCACTCCGGGTCTGGTCAGTAAAGGTAGCAATTGCTGCAAATAGTCCGGGGCCACCAGCACATCCGCGTCGGAAAAGAACAGGTAATCGCCCGCAGCTTTTTGCCATAGAGTCTCCATGATGCTTGTCTTCCGATTGGTTCCTCGAAGTTCGGCGAAATACAGCCGGATGTCGCATTCTGGATAATCCTTGCGGAGTCGATCAACCACAGTCGTGATGGCGTCATCCGGCCGGATTGTCCCCACCAGAAGCTCGATGCGGCCGGCATAGGCGATACGACAGAATGAGGCGAAGGCTTCGTAGGTGGTTTCGTTGGCGCCTTCTACCGGCTTGAGAATGGATACGCCCGGCGGCGGTTCTGGTGATTTTTCCGATGGGAATCGTCTGTATTGCCGCCATGCTGCCCAATGAGCCAGGATGAAGATGGCGCAACTGATCACCAGCAAAGCCGTTACTGAAAATGTCAAAAGGGACCGGACCAGCAGCATGATCAACCCGCAGTCAAGGAAGATCGTCCAATAAAGAGCCGATGCAATAAAAAAATCGGTTGGTGCGCTGCGATACTAGCATTCCCGGCAAATGAGGTCAAACCAGGCGAACCCAGACCCAAACCGCAATACTCCAATTGACTCTTAAGAATTAACTGATATATAGATGCTGATTAATGAACTTGGTGTTGAACTGTACTTTTTTGATTTCCCACCCCGGTACCTTCCTTCCGCAGAAAGTCGGGAACCCTGCGTGGGCCACTCGAAACAGCTACCAAAGGAGCTTGGCATGATCTCGAAGTCTAAGATATTCACTGCTTTTCTAATGTTATTCTTTCTCACTCTGTCTTTTGCGGCCGTGAGTCACTCCAAGGAGGAGGCGACAGAGAAGGATGTGATTGCGACGGTGAATGGTACGGCTATTTCCCGCAGCGATTTTGAGAGGGAAGTGGGACGCTACGAGCAGCAAATGGCCATGATGGGCCAGACTCCCAACCCGGAGCAACTCAATGAAATTAAACAGCGGGTGCTCGATGGCCTCATCGATCGCGAACTGCTGTATCAGGAAAGTCAGAAAGAAGGTATCAAGGCAAGCAAGAGCGAGGTTGATGAACGCATAAACACCCTCAAGCAGAGGTTCCCAAGTGAGGAAGAATTCAACAAGATGATTGAAAAACTGGGTCTTAACGAGGCCGGGTTGCGTTCTCAATTCGAAAAGGAACTGGCCATAAAAGCGCTTCTGGACAAAAAGTTCGCCGCCAAGGCAACAATTACCGATCAGGAAATGAAAAAATTCTACGATGAAAATCCCGATTATTTCAAGACCCCCGAAAGGGTTCGCGCCAGTCATATCCTGGTTAATGTGAAGCCCGATGCCAGTGAGGCCGACAAAGCCAAAGCCCGCCAGAAAATTCAGGACGTTCAAAAGAAAGTGAAAAAAGGCGAAGATTTTGCCGGTCTTGCCAAGGAATATTCCGACTGCCCCAGCAGTGCCAAAGGGGGAGACCTTGACTTTTTTCAGCGCGGCCAGATGGTTGGACCTTTTCAGGATGCGGCGTTTGCCATGAAAGTGGGTGATGTGAGCGATATTGTCGAGACCCAATTTGGCTACCACCTGATCAAAGTGACCGACAAGAAACCGGCGGGCACCGTTACTTTCGACGAAGCCAAAGACAAGATAAAGGGCTATCTCGAGCAGCAGAAAATGGGTGAAGAAGTCAAACAGTATGCGGCGCAACTGAAGAAGGACGCCAAAATTCAGGAATTTTTGAAAAATTAGACACTGCCTTGGTCGTTCCTTCAGGTTGGCAATGGCCCAACCTGAAATTCGCTCGCTTTGGGGATTCTTCTGCGGGGGGGCGCGGCAGACGCAAACGCGCCCCCGTCTCCATTATCCCTCCATTATCCCTCCCGGTTCAGTGCAAAACCTTCCTTCGATCCTCAATGTGGCGGTCTTGGCAGGCAAACCCGCGCTGCATCGATCTTCCGGGGGCAGCCTGGAAGCCGGCCCGCAAACATTCTCTTGCTTGAGCCAGGAAGCTTTCCCATGCCCGGACAAGCTCCTGGATGCCTGCTGGGAGATTGCGGGAATGACAGTCAAAGGTTAATGTGACAAAATAGACCCGAGGCAATCCTCAAGGTCCAGGGAAGTGCTGCAGGTGCGGCGATTTTTTTTGCGGGAGGAGGACCAGAGATGACCGAATCGAATTTTAGCGAAGCGGATCGAAACCAGCTGCAAGAGCTGGGAATATCGGAAGAGCAGGTGCTGGAGCAACTCGATATTTTCCGCAAACCTCTTTTCAGCGTGCAACTTGTGAGAAACTGCACCGTGGGGGACGGCATTGTCAAGATTGAACAGGAGCACGCCGATCGCTATCTTGAAATTCACCGGCAAGCCGCCGAGGCGGGGCGATTCCTGAAATTTGTTCCCGCTTCGGGCGCTGCCACAAGAATGTTCAAGTTCCTTTTCCAGGTGATGCAGGCCGGGCAGGAACCGACCCGGGAAGAAATCGACAGGGCGGCGCAGGAGGGGGATGCCACCAGCATCCAGTTCAAGCAGTTCGTGGACAACCTGCCCGGGTTTGCTTTTTGGGAAGACCTCAAAGAAATCATGGCGCGGGATGGCCTCGATGCCGAGCGGTCACTGGAGCGGGGCAAATTCAGGGAAGTGCTCAGCTATGTGCTGGGGGAACCGGGACTGCGTTATGGCTCCATGGCCAAGGGTCTGCTGCAGTTTCATCGGTATCCGAACGGCAGCCGGACCGCCTTCGAAGAACACCTTGTCGAAGCAAGCCAATATGTGCGGGATGCGGCGGGGATCTGCCGACTTCATTTTACCATTTCACCGGAGCAGCAGGAAAATTTTGAAAGGCTTCTGGGAAAGGTTCAAAGTTCCTACGAACGCCAATACAATGTTCGATTCAAGGTCGAGTTTTCATTTCAAAAGCCGTCAACGGATACCATTGCTGTTGATTTGAACAACACTCCCTTGCGCGATGACAATGGGCGGCTGGTCTTCAGACCGGGCGGCCATGGAGCGCTTCTGGAGAATTTGAGTGAGTTGAAAGAATATCTGGTTTACATCAAGAATATCGACAATGTGGTTCCGGATTGCCTCAAGGAGGCGACCTATTTTTGGAAGCGTGTTCTGGGTGGTGTACTGGTGGCATTGCAGAAATCGATCCATGCCCATCTGAAGCGCCTCAAGGATGATGCCGGCGAGGAGGTGCAAAAGGATGCGGAGCGGTTCGTGAAAAACGACCTGCGCATCGATTTCCCCGCGGAATATGCCGAATGGCCGTCGTCCAAACGCTACCATTTCCTGTTTTCCAAGCTCAACCGCCCCATCAGGGTTTGCGGTGTGGTGCGCAATGTGGGTGAACCGGGGGGTGCTCCGTTCTGGGTAAAAGAAAAGGATGGCACCTGCTCTATTCAGATTGTCGAGAAGGCACAGGTCAATTTCGATACGGCGCAACAGGAATCCCTGTGGAATTCTTCAACCCATTTCAATCCGGTCGATTTGGTCTGTTGCATGTTGGACTACCGGGGGCGGCCGTTTGACCTGAGGCGCCACACCAATCCCGAAGCTGTGTTTATTTCGCACAAGTCAAGCGGCGGTCGTGAGCTGAAAGCACTGGAACTTCCCGGTTTGTGGAATGGGGCCATGGCGGATTGGATAACCCTGTGTGTCGAGGTGCCGATCATCACTTTCAATCCGGTTAAAACCGTCAATGATCTGCTCAGACCGGAACACCGGCAGAGTTAGTGCCGGGCCGGCGGAGATCATCCCGCCAGAAATTGCATGACTTTCATGGGATAATACGATATGAGCGCAAGAAAAATTTTGGGAGAGCAAACGGTCGATTCATAATGGCGGCAAATTTCACCTACCTGGAACTTAGGGCCCTGCATGAGGTGGCACGGGTTTTGTCGCGTGCCATCGAGCTCAAGGACCAGTTGCAGCAGATTCTTGATGTTTTGAGCACCTGGTTGGGCATGGAACGTGGCATGATTTCCATCCTCGACCTGCATACGGGAGAGGCATGGCTGGACGTTGCCCGCGGCGTGGATGTTGAGGCAGCCAGGGTCTGCTATCAGCCGGGCGAGGGGATTACGGGGAAGGTGGCGCAAACCGGCCGCCCTATGGGAATCGCCAATCTGAGCAACGAAGCGCATTTTCTCGACCGCACGGGCGCCCGCAAGTCTCTTAATCGCGCAGAGCTTGCCTTTTTGTGTGTGCCCATTTTGTACCAGGGCCGCGTTGTCGGGGTGCTTTCGGCGGATAAGCTGGCCCATCAGGTGGAGAGTATTGAGCGCGAAGTGGAAATTCTTGGCGCCGTTGTGGAGCTGCTTGGGAAAATTGTCCATTTTCGTGCCGTGGAGGAGGAAAACCGTCGTTTGCGGCGTATGCTGGCTGAAGCCAGACGCCCCAAGACCAATATAATCGGCCGCTCCAAAGTGGTTCATGAAGTGTTGCGGCTCATCGATCAAGTGGCCGATACCAACACCACCGTGCTGATTCATGGGGAAACGGGAACCGGCAAGGAACTGGTCGCCCGTGCCATCCACGAAAACAGCCGCAGAGCCAAAGGGCCCATGGTGCAGGTCAATTGCGCGGCCATGCCCGACACGCTGCTGGAAAGCGAGCTTTTTGGGCACGAAAAGGGAGCCTTTTCGGGTGCAATCACAAGGAGGAGGGGCCGCTTTGAAGAGGCTCAGGGCGGCACCATTTTTCTCGACGAAGTGGGTGAGCTTTCCCCGGTTGCTCAGGCAAAGCTTTTGCGGGTCCTGCAGGAAAGAGAGTTTCAACCGCTCGGTTCGTCCCGAACGGTGAAGGTCGATGTGCGGGTGGTCACCGCGAGCAACAAGAATTTGGAACAGGAAGTGGCTGCGGGGGCGTTTCGATCGGATTTGTATTACCGCCTCAATGTATTCCCCATTTTCTTGCCTCCACTTCGTGAACGTGGGCCGGACATTCTTCTGCTGGCCGACTTTTTCGTTTCCCGGTATGCACAGGATTTCCGCAAGAACGTGAAGAGAATATCGACAAGTGCCATTGACATGCTCATGTCTTACCACTGGCCGGGAAATGTTCGCGAGTTGGAAAACTGCATCGAACGCGCAGTGCTGCTGGCCGGCGATGAAGCCATCGAAGCCTGGCACCTGCCGCCAACGCTGCAGATGAAGCCGGTCGGCAAGCAGAACATCAGCCGCGGCAAACTCGAGGTTCTGGTGGGTGCTTTTGAGCGGGATCTCATTACGGATGCCCTCAAGGATGTGCACGGCAATCAATCGGAAGCGGCCCGCTTGCTCGGGACCACCAAGCGCATCATACAGTACAAGGTGCAAAAATACGGCATCGATCCCAAGCGCTTTCGCAGCAAGCCCACTGCGTGACCCCCTGCCCGCTTGTCACTGCACAAGAAGGTTTCCGTACCTCGCGGTTTTCGCCTTCGGGAGATCGTCCAAAAATGCTCGCCGAACATCATTCCTGCATGTGCCGACGGGATTTCTTTTTCTGGAACGAATTTTGCTCTGATTGCTCGATGGTGCCGATCAATGCGGCGGGCCATGACCAACGACCTTTGAAAACGATGCCGGAAAGGAATTCTTATGAAGAAAATTGAAGCCATCATCAAGCCGTTCAAACTGGATGACGTGAAAGAAAAGCTCGCCGAGGTGGGCATCAAGGGAATGACGGTTACCGAGGTGCGGGGATTCGGCCGGCAAAAAGGTCATACAGAAATCTACCGAGGTGCGGAATATGTCGTCGATTTTCTACCGAAGATCAAGATCGAGGTGGTGGTGCCGGACGATCACGTTGCCGAGGTGGTCGAAGCGGTGCGCCAGGCGGCCTTTACGGGCAAGATCGGTGACGGCAAGATCTTTGTGCTTCCAGTGGAAGAGTGTGTGCGCATTCGCACGGGTGAACAGGGAGAGATGGCGCTCTAGATCGCCCCTGTACCCGAAGTGGTGTTTATTGTTCTGTATCCTGTGGAAAGATTGGCATGTCGCCCAAACGTTTTCCAGCCCTCCTGAGGCGCCTCAAAGAAGTCCGACAAACTTTTGTGCAAACGTGTCGCATTGATGTTCCCGGACTGCTGGCTGCGCGCACGTACACTGAATCCTTTCTCGACAACTTGAAGCGATCCTTTGAAGAACAGGTCAAATCCAAAGCCGGATGGTCCTTGATCGCCGTGGGCGGTTTCGGCCGGGGTGAGCTCAGTCATGCGTCGGACTTGGATTTATTATTCCTGTATCGCAATCGTCTGCCGCGAGTACTGGAAGAGATCATCCAGGAATTTGTTTATGGCTTGTGGGATGGAGGTTTTGAAGTCGGACACGCAACTGCTTCACTGTCTGCCGTCAAGAAGATGGTGCGGGAAGATTTCACCATTCTCACAAATTACCTGGAGGCGCACTTCATCGCAGGCGACAATGCGCTGTATGCCGACTGGAGAAGGGCTTTCCTGCACGATTTCGGCAAACAACGGCGCAGGAAGTTCCTGCAGGATCTTGCCTATTATCGTGGCAAAAGACTGCTGCAATACGGGGAGAGCTCTTATCTGCTGGAGCCGCATGTCAAAGAAGGTGTCGGTGGGCTGCGCGACCTGCATATCATTCGCTGGGCGGGTATGGTCTATCTGCATAGCTCCTGCTTTGCCGATATGGTCGAGCAGGGCTGGTTGACGTCGGATGAAGAGCTGTGGCTGGAGCAGGCTTATGATTTTCTCTGGCGGGTGCGGCTGCAGTTGCATCAGCTGACCGGAAGACGCCAGGACCATTTGCTCTTCCCCGAACAGGAACAGGTGTCCGCCCGTCTGGGATTCCTGGACGGTTCCCAGGGGTCCGCCGTAGAGGCGTTTATGCGGCTCTACTATCGCCACACCGCGCGAATCCGCAGGACCACCTCATTCTTTCTCGAACGGCTCGAGGAAAGCAACCGAAAGAAGCTGAGCCTGCGTTTGCGAAGAAGGGTCTTGCCCGGACCGTTCATGCTGGAAGGCCTGCATCTTCATTTCATGGAGCCCGAATGGATCAGGAAAGATCCCCGGCTGCTCATGCAATTCTTCTGGCAGGCCGCACAGTCGGATGCCCATTTCCATCATCAGGCGGGCCAGGTGATCCGGGAAAATCTCGAGTTTTTTACCGATCCGGCCCGTACCGACGCCGCGGTGCTCGACCAGTTTTTCCACATCCTGCTTGACCCGAAACAGGCGTTCCGCGTCCTCAAGGTGATGCATGAGACCCGCTTCCTCGATGCATTCCTGCCGGAATTTGCCGGTGTGCGCTATCGTGTGCAGCACGATGTCTATCATCTCTACACCGTCGATGAACATCTGTTGAGGACGGTTCGAGAACTGCACCAGATGGAGCAGCAACCCGAAGAGTCCGGGCTCAAGCTCGGCCTGCAGGAAATCTTTCAGACTCTGACGCACCGTCGGGTGCTGTTCGCCGCGGCCCTGCTGCACGATATCGGCAAAGGCGGGGGAAAAGGGCATGCTCTGCGGGGCGAGAAGATGGCTCGTCCCATTGCCGAAAGGCTCGGCTTCAGCCCGCAAGAGGCGGACCTTTTGTGCTTCTTGATCAGGAACCATCTCATTCTGGTTGAAATCGCCCTGAAGCGCGATCTGATGGATGAAAAGCCAATTCTCCGCTGCGCCATCGAAATCGCCGACAGAGAACGCCTCAACATGCTCTATCTGCTCACCATCGCCGATTCCAGAGCAACCGGGTCGGGCGCCTGGAATACCTGGAAGGCCTCCCTGTTGAGGGAGCTTTTTGTCAAAGTGGACCGCCAGCTGCGGCGCGGAGAATGGCAACGGGACGATCTGCAGGAGCGCTCGCACAAGGTGCAGCAGGAAGTCCTTGACCTGGTGGTCGAAGAGCCTGAAAAGCAGGAAATCCTGCGCTGGCTGGAAACGGTTTCGTTTCGCTATCTGCTTTCACAGAAACCTCAATCCATTGTGCAGCACTACTATCTGGAAAAGGAACTGAGCGGCTCTCTGCTCGCCATGCACACCGCCCGGAGTGCAGGGGAAATGTGGCAAATCACCATTGCCACGCGCGATCGTCCCGGTTTGTTCGCCATCATAACGGGAGTTCTATGGGCGCGCGGCCTGAACATCCTTTCGGCCGATATTTTCACCCGGCAAACAGGCATCGCCATGGATGTCCTGATCGTCGAGCGGCTCCCCGATCCTCTGCGTGCCGACGAGTTGTGGCGCAAAGTGCGCGATGATCTCACCCGGGCCCTCGATTCGAGATCCCATCTCAACCATCTGCTGTCTGCCAGGCGCAAACCGTCTCTGTTGCAGCCCAAAGGCCTTCCGCGTCGAAAAGACCGGGTGGTGATCGATGAAGAGGCATCGGATTTCTATACCATTGTCGAAGTGTATACGTGGGATCGCCCTGGAGTGCTGCACAGTATCACCAATGCGTTGTTCGAGCTCGGCATCACCATTCAACTGGCCAAAATCTCAACCCCCGGCGCGCAAGTCGCCGACGTCTTTTATGTCACTGACCTGTACGGCAACAAACTGCAGGAGCCCGAAGCGCATCGGGCGGTGCGCGAAACACTGCTGGCGGCCCTGGCGGCCATTGGCTGACCGATGGTGCGGCCAGGCAGAGGGGCGTGAAAATTGATGCCACGTGTGAAGCACTTGGCTGTCCTGACAAGTGCTACATTTTTGTACCCGCCTTGTGGAGCGGCTACAAACCACATAACTTCCTGTATTTATGGCTATTAGATGAATGGAGCGAAGCGGCGCGCAGGGAAAGCCTGTGCCCTGTTCCCGTGGACGGTACATTTTTGTTAAATGTGGGAAGCGGTTTTGTGCCGGATTTCAGCCCAGTGACCTGCAACTCAGATCCAAAGTGTTGCGCCACGAATCTTCCCGTTCAATCGAGAGGACCGCATCCGTTCGCCCCGACTCTCAATAACCTTTGGAATATGCTTGGATTTGTTTCTTCAAAAGGAGCAGGCGAAATTCTCTCGACGGCTGCAGCCGATCTCATTCTGCAAATATTGTTGAGATCATTCCCTTTTGGCAAGCAAATTGCCTTAACTGAAAAGGACACTTTGAAAGCCATTATCAACCAGTCAAGGAGGAATACACATGACGCCTAAAGAAGTGCTTGCCTTTGCCCAGGAGCAGGGCGCCAAAATGGTCGATTTTAAATTCTTGGATTTCATTGGAACCTGGCAGCATTTCAGTGTTCCCATGAGCGAGCTCGACGAGGGCTCTTTCGAGGATGGTTACGGATTTGACGGTTCCAGCATTCGCGGATGGCAGCCCATCAATGCCAGCGACATGCTGATCATCCCGGATCCGGTCACCGCCGTGATGGACCCGTTCATGGCGGTGCCCACGCTGACGTTGATCTGCAACATCGTGGATCCGGTGACCAAGGAGAAGTACACGCGCGATCCGCGGCACATTGCCCAGAAGGCGGAAGCCTACCTGAAATTCACCGGGATCGGCGACCAGGCTTTTTTCGGACCTGAGGCGGAGTTCTTCATTTTTGACGACGTTCGTTTTGACACGGCGTCGCAATATGGCTTCTATTTTCTGGATTCGGTGGAGGGCATTTGGAACAGCGGCCGCATTGAAAATCCAAATTTGGCCTACAAGCCACGCCACAAGGAAGGCTATTTTCCCGTGCCTCCCACCGACAGTTTGCAGGATCTGCGCACCGAGATGGTCATGGTGATGCAGCAGGTGGGCCTGCAAATAGAGGCGCAGCACCACGAAGTGGCCACGGCCGGTCAGGCCGAAATCGACATGAAGGCGGCTCCGCTGGTCAGGATGGGCGACAATCTCAAGTGGTACAAATATGTGGTGAAAAATGTGGCCCGGCGCAACTGCAAGACGGTCACCTTCATGCCCAAGCCCCTGTTTGCCGACAACGGATCGGGGATGCACATCCACATCAGTATCTGGAAGGAAGGGAAGCCTCTGTTTGCCGGCGACAAGTATGCGGGCTTGAGCGAAATGGCTCTGCACGCTGCCGGGGGAATTCTCAAACATGCTCCTGCCATTTGTGCCATAACCAATCCCACCACCAATTCGTACAAGCGTTTGGTGCCGGGCTATGAAGCCCCTGTGAACCTTGCCTATTCCAGCCGCAATCGCAGTGCTTCGGTGCGCATTCCCATGTACTCGCCTTCGCCCAAGCACAAGAGGCTGGAAGTGCGTTTCCCGGATCCGTCCTGCAACGGCTATCTTGCCTTCAGTGCTCTGTTGATGGCCGCCATCGACGGCATCGAAAATCGCATCGACCCGGGCGAACCCCTGGACCGCGACATCTATGCCATGACCCCGGAAGAACTGGCCAATGTCCCCTCGACTCCCGGGTCCCTGGATGAGGCCCTGGCGGCTCTCAAGAACGATCATGAATTTCTGCTCAAGGGGGATGTGTTCACCGAAGACGTCATCGAAAAATGGATCGAATACAAGACGCAGCATGAAGTCGATGCGGTCCGCATGCGACCCCATCCCCATGAATTCATGCTGTACTTTGACATCTAACGGGTGCCGCGTGGCCTGTCCACGGTGCTCTCATCCACATCACCCTCCTGAATAACGGGTCCTGCCCGCTTCTCCTGCGTGACATGCGCCCCCGCCTGGCGGCGGGGACGTATGCCGCGCCACACTCTCCATCACGGTTCCACTCATGGTCCGTCCATCTGACTGTTTGCGCCCGCCAAGGCGGTGCACTGCCGCTTCCTCTGCATTCCTTGACAGATCGTGACCGGTTCTGTTCTATTAGACCCCTTGTCTGTCCCCTGAATTTACGATTACACTCTGGACTCGCCGTTATGCTCAGGCACTGCCGCCGCGGCGGCATCCCGCCGGAATGACGGTGCAAGTTTGGCCAGGTGCAATCGCCGAGGCCAGGAGCCTGTGGGCGGGCTCCCGCCCCCTTGCGGGAAAGGAATCTTTTATTCTCGGACAGGCTCCCGGGTGTCATTATGCGATCAATCGTCAGCCGATTAAGCGGAGGAAAAGAATCCATGGCGTCATTCATTTGGACCCAGTCCAGACTGGAAGAACTGTTGAACCATTCTCAGGCCGGTGTGCGGCGATGGGCCGTAGTGAAATTGTCCGCTCTTTATCCACGGAGGTTCCGGGAGCTTTTGCCTGAACTGTTGCAGGATGAGCACCAGGAGGTGGTGCAAACCAGCCTGGGATTAATGGACGAACCATCCCGGGAGGACTTGGTTGCCATTTTGAAGGAGCTCTACCTCACCGGAAGCGAGAGCATCTCCGCCAAGGCCATCCAGGTGTTGGGGAACTGGCGGACAGCCGGGGCTGTGGCCTGGATGCGCGAGCGTATCCTGGGCAGCCCGCCGCTCGGGCGAGAACAGATCGCCGCCATGATCCAGGCCCTCGGGCGGATTCCAGGGGAAGATGCCTATTCTCTGCTGAAGGATACCGAGAGGGCGGTGCGCGACAAAGATTCGTCCCATTGGCGCCTGTTTTATGCCGCGCTCCTCGAACACCGCAAGCCTGAAGATGTCGCGACGCTGCTCAACGTGGTCCTGGATGGCAACTGCAAGGAAGAGCGCCGGCGCGATGCTCTCGGGTTGCTGCTCGCCCAGGTCGACCCGATGTTGAACCCTTCCGATGTGTTTTTTGGCAACAGGCCCGCGGTAACGCGCCACCTGGCAAGGCGTGCGGCCGATTTGCGGGCGGCGGCTGCCGCTGATGCTGCGGATTTACTCGAGGCTTTGCAACGAGCGGTTGATTCATTGGAAGGTGATGATTCTCAGTCGGTGCATGAGTTCACCCTGCTGCAGCGTGATTTGCTGGACGGGGGTGAGTGTCGCCAATTTGAAAACGCCATAGTGAGTCACACAATTAAGGGGTTAGACGGTTCTCCAGGGGATATGAGCTGGCGTTACGGCCTGTGCTGTCTGGCCTGGTCGGCCCTCGCCAAGATGCTCGAAGGGCGTTTTTTCCCGCCCCCTGCACCGCAGGCGCAGTGGCAACAGAAGCTGCAGTACCTGCTGGGCGACAGGCTGCCGCAAAGCGATGATGAATCCCTGCAGGCCGCCGTGCTGGCTGAAGCCGACCGGCGTGAGCTGGTGGCCCGTCTGAGCGACCACTTGCAGAATCACCCGACGGGTTGGGGAACCGCCAGATGTCTCATCCTGCTCGGCCGCCTGGGGGCTGCCGAGACAACCGCCATGATCGTGGCGCTGCTCAAGGATCTGTCGGAAGAATGGTCCGTTGAAGCCGCCAAATCGGCTCTGCTGCAAATGGGTGCGGATGCGGTTGGGCCGCTGCTGACTCGCCTGAGCCAGGCGCAGATGAGAGAAAAGCACCTGATTCTGGAAATCCTCGCCCAGCTTCCCACTGAGGAGAGTGTCCAAACGGTTGCGCCGCTCTTTGCTTCTCTCTATGCCGAAAATGCCGAAGGCACATTGAAGGTGGCCTACGACATGGGAGCCAAAGAATTCCTGCCCGTCATCGAGCACGAGTATCGCCCGGGCGAGTGGGACCTGGGGCGCGTCTACGTTCACCTCTGTCAGGTCAACCGGATGCATCCCTCACGTCTTGCTGAAATCGAGCGAGATGTCGCCAGGGGCGATGCCTTTATGCAGGAAAGCCGCCGCGTTTTGAGCGATCGCCAGGCACACTGGCCGTCCTTCATGCAACTGGAGCTGGCTTGCAGGAACTGCGGCAAAAAGTATCAATACCAGCTGCGGGAAGTGCACCAGCACCCGCATGACAGGCAGGAGCCGGAGCAGGCCGAAAAGGATTTTACACCCTACAGGCAGGGGATAGTCATTGTGGATGATGTTCGCTGCAAGAACTGCCAAACTTTGAACCGGTTCGAGCTGACTCCGGCGAGTTTTGCTCAGATCACCACCGAGTCCTTCAAGCTGCTGGCCTTTCAGAAGATGAACAGGCAGCCGCCGCCTCACTATCCGTTCAAACATGTGCGCCTGGAGGAACGGGAAGGGCAGCCGCTGTCGCTTTTGGACGTCGAGCGCGAGCATCTGGAAGCGGTCCGGCTGCAGCCGTCCAGGCCGGCAGTCCATCTGGCGTGCGGCAAATTCTACGAATACATCAAGGATTATCCTTCCGCCCGCAGGTTTTATTTGCAGGCGATCGACCTGGACGCTCGGGCGGTGGAAGGCATGGCGGGATTGGTCCGGCTGGATCACGCTGAAGGAAAAATGAAGGAAGCTTCGGAGTGGCTGCAGGCGTGTTACGACAACCTTGATAAAGGGAACTTTTACCTCACCGGGGACATCCCGGCATTCAAAGCCATGGTGCGGCAAAAGCGCAAGGAATTTGCCCGGGAGCTTGGAATCAAGGCCGAGGAGAAGCCAATCGAGATTCGCTTCCGTTTCGATGCCGGCGACTACCCCAAAAATAAGCCCTGCCCCTGCGGCAGCGGCAAGAAATACAAGCTCTGCTGCATGCGCTGATGCCCGGTGGTCCGCCGCCAGCCAATGACGGCTTTGCAGCCAACCCAGGCAAGTGACAGGGGGCTCCTCCCGGTTGCGCCCTGACCTGCGCCTTCCAACCGTTTCCCAAACTCTCGCAGCTCAGGGTGTGCGCAGCACTCCCTGACAAAACGTTGTTGGCACGGGATTCCATCCAGAGTTGCACTCAGACCTGCTCGGGGAGGAGTGGCCGCAGCCCTGTTGATAAGGGACTCGAAGGCCGTGGCTGGTGGGGCCGGGCGTTGTGCCGGCCGGCGTCGATTGTTCTTGCTCCCCCGGCTTGTTTGGGATAGCCTGAAATGGCTTCTCAGTCGGGGGTGGGAGCATGGCGATCCGCCTGGAAACCCGCACGCATCAAGAATATTGACTCCATGGATGCTTTGTGATCGTTGAGGACAATTTTGGTGGACCCAAAGTACGACGGGTTTCGTTCCATGCAGGGACGATGCTGCCCATGCTGTTTTGTACTTTCCACCAACGCGGGGAGTAAACACATAGGGGATGGGCAGCGCGGAATGGGTCCGTCGCCCGTCGGTACCATCAAAAGGAGGAACATCATGGCATCAACAAGAGCATCGTTGGGGTTTGTCTGGCTAATTGCGCTTTGCAGCCTGTTGCTTTCGCTCACCTCGGCTGTGGATGCCTCGAAGGGCTTGGTGCAGGGACGCGGCGCACCAGGGCCGGCGCCGGAAAAGGTCATGGAAGCCGCGGGTTACTGCCCGTCTTCGGGGGGCAGTACCGAGTATGAGAGCATCAACCACGTTAACCTGGAGACGCTGCCCGACAAGAAGACCATGCGGCTCACCGTCGGGGTCTACATTGCCAATCCGGCCGGGTGCGTGGCGGGCGAGCCCTGCCCCTCGTATGATGCGAGCCCCGAGTACGTCAACGCGTGGCTCGATTGGAACGGCAATCAGCAGTTTGAAGCGAGTGAAAAGGTCATGGACCTGGAAGGTTCGGGGTACCTCAATATCAACTACTCGGGGACCATGACCTTCGTCAAACAGTTCGCCATTCCCGCAGAGCACGTTGCCAAGACCTGGCTGCGTGTCAACCTGGGATATGGTCATGATCCGAATGATCCCTGCGAACAAACCTGGGGGTGGGGAAACGTCGTGGACCGGGAAGTCGAACTGGAAGTCACCAAGTTCCCTGAAATCAAGGACATTGAGATCACCCCGCATGCCGATTTCGGCGTTCCCGTGACCAACAAAGACCTCAAGTTCACTGCCGAAATCACCGAAGTGGACGGATTCGAAAACGAAAAAGTGGTTTGGGTCATCGAATCCAAGGGACGATTGAAGAAGTGGGACGTCGAGGAAAAAGATTATGAAAAGGACAACAACGAATGGGAAATCAAGCCGCAGGTGGGCACCTACGGGCGCAATGTCATAACCGCCACCCTCTACTACCGGGATAAATCAAAGGATGAAGAGGGACAGGCGACCTTTAAGAAAAGCTTCAATCTCTATTTTGAAAAATCCGCCAAGGACAAAGGCGCCAATCAGCCGCCCAACTGGTACACTTACTGGGTGGCCGACAATGCCTTTGCCCACAAGAACGCGAGCATGTATGTGAGCGGCAAGCCCTGCAGTGCAGCGGCGGGATACAGCTACGGCGCCTGTTGCTCGGATGGCAAGGTGTTGCTGTATGATTGCGCGGCGGCGGATCGTGCCGCCAAGACCTACAATTTCGGCGGCACCAACAAGACCGTCTACAACACCAAGGGGATCGATACCGCAGCACAAGTTTTGGCACATGAATTCAATCATAAGATGATTGGTCAAAAAAATGCTGCCGGCGGAGATTGGCATGGCAAGACCAATTCGGATTTTGTAGCCAAAGGCCCCAATGACGCCAGAAACTATGACGACCGGTTGCCTGACGAAGTGGAAAAGGACGGGGCTAGCGAAACATATCCCACAGACAAGACCAAAACCGACACCTTCAATGTGAATGCTGCAAAATCACCGGTCAACAACGTCTATAAGTATTACGGCGATGAAGAATACACCTGTATCCTGGCAGGGGACGGCGCCTCCGGGGTCGCTGAAAAAGACTGGTCACACAATGGCAAGATTGCCACGGCACAGGGGATCAGCGCCAAGGCCGAATCCTCCCCGCTGGGCGAAAAGGAATATGTAATGAGCCCAGAGGGCGCGGCCCGCCTGTCGGGAGTGCCGGCCGATGAGGGCAGCAGGGTCATCATTCAACAGTACCAGGAAGGGCTGCTGCCGGAGACCGTGAAGATCGGGGAAAGCTTCACTTCATTCAGTGAAAGCTCCGTGGACAGCGATGGCGACGGCTACCTGGACGAGTTGATCATTGCTTTTACCGTCAATATCCCTGAAGGGCTGCACTACATAGTCCATGGCCGCCTGGCCGATTTATTGGGAAATGAGGTGGCGTGGGCAACCACCGCCAAATTTTTCAACGCGGGCCAGCAGCCCGTGGAGCTGCATTTTGCGGGAACCGCCATTTTCCAGAGCGGATTGAATGGCCCCTACGTGCTCAAAGTTGTGGAAGTGGCGTTCGAAGACAACCAGCCGTTGGAAGTGATGCAGGACGCGTTTACCACATCCAGCTACCAGTACGACGATTTTCAGCACCCGCCGGCCTGGTTTGGAAGCGCTTGTGCGGACACGGCCAAGGACACCAACGGAAACGGCAAGTTTGACGTCCTGGAAATTCAGCTTCCGGTGTCGGTCAAACAGGCCGGCCATTACGGGCTCAGCGGGTGGCTGCAGACCGGTTCCGGCGAGTCCATTGCCTACGCCCAAAAGGAAACCGACTTGACGGCGGGCAACAACCAGGTGCTGCTCTCGTTTGCCGGCAGGGAAGTTCGCTGGGCACACGTAAACGGTTCGTACACACTCGGCCAGGTGACGCTGACTGACCAGAACGGAAAAACCATGGTTTCAGCCGGTGAGGCATGCAGCACCGAGGCATACGATTACACCGACTTTGAAGGCGGGGCGGTGGAATTGAAAAGTTATCAGGCGACGGGGGTGGATACCAACAGCAACGGCCTGTTCGATGAGCTCAAGGTGGAGGTCACCATGGAGGTGATCAAGCAGGGCCGTTATATTCTTTCGGCAATTCTCACCGATGGCGCCGGCAATGAAATTGCCGAGGCGAGCGCCGACCTGGATTACCAATCCGAATCGGTCCCGACCGGCAAGACGGCCGGCTTGAGTTTTGCCGGCGGAAAGATATTTGCCAGCCAAACGGACGGCCCCTATCATCTCAGGAACGTACTAGTCAGCGCAGGGGCCGAGGGCATTGCCGACCGGCAGACCAACGCTTTCACTACCAGCGCTTTCAAATACAACCAGTTCGAGCCTCCTTTGGCGTTTGCGCTCGACTATTCGGACTCGACCGTCGACGACAATGTGAATGGGCTGCATGAGTTGCTGAACGTGACCGTCATGGTCCAGGCGAAAGCCGATGGCGTGGTGAAGGCGGAGGCCAACCTGTCCGATTCCCAGGGAAACATTCTGGTTTGGAGCGACAATTTCGTGGAAGTCTCTGCCCAGACTTCTACGCCGCTGGTGCTCAGCTTTGCGGGGGAGGAGATTGGCAAGTCGGGCAAGAACGGACCTTACTATCTGAACAACCTGAACGTTTATCACACCGGCGATCCGGCGCAGAATTTCTTCCAGGAGTCGGCCTATTCGACCAAGCTTTATCACTTCTATGAGTTTGAGTTCGACGGCACCTTTGTCGACGTTCCAAACAGCCACTGGGCGTTTAAGTCCATTGAAATCCTGCGGGCGCGCGGAGTCACTTCGGGTTGTTCGGAAGAGCCCATGAAATATTGTCCGGGAGATCTCGTCACGCGTGCACAGATGGCCAAGTTTCTGCTCATTTCAAAGCATGGAGAGGGTTATGCTGCACCGGATGCGGTCGGCGTCTTTGCGGATGTACCCACCAGCCACTGGGCAGCCGACTGGATCGAGCAGCTGTATGGTGAAGGCTATACTTCCGGGTGTGCCGATTCGCCGTTGCGGTACTGCCCGGAGGATGTGGTTACCCGGGGACAGATGGCCAAATTCCTGCTCAAGATCAAACATGGCAACAGCTATGAGGCACCTCCTGCAACGGGAATTTTCGCCGATGTACCGGTCAGCCATTGGGCCGGCAGCTGGATTGAACAGCTCTATAACGAAGGGATTACCAGCGGATGTGCCGATTCGCCGCTGCGATTCTGCCCCGAAGACGCGGTAACCAGGGAACAAATGGCGGCCTTTTTGGCAAGGACTTTTGGCTGGGAATAAATGGGTGCATGCGCGGTGAGGGGGAGTGGGCCCCGAGTGCCGCGGGACCCTGGACGGTTATACCGGTTACGCATTAGATGTTTCATTGTTTGCAAGCCTTGTTGATGGGTTTCGCTTCGCTCTACCCATCCCGCGGCCGACTGGTTGACGTATTCTTTCTTGGGACGAACGACCGACGTCATCCGCCAACAATCCAAATCCCTCGCAGGTCAGGGTGTGCGCAGCACTCCCTGACCCCCCTCCCAATGCACTTCATGTTGAATTGTGGTGTCAGGTAGCTCCCGCCTGCGCGGCCGAAGCCTCGTCCAGTCAAGCTCTGGCACACGCTACGATACGGCGAAGGCCCGTTGGTCGCAACCTGGCCTACGGATTAAAGCTTGTACCTGAAAGAATCAGGGCTGGGTCGCGTAACGCACTTGTTGAAGTGCGTCACGCGGTTCGAGTGACTGCGTATCCGGCCAGTCTATTGTGTGGAGCTTTATTAAGGCAAGATATTGGGGTCCCACCCGTAGGGCATGCCCCCGTACCAGTAGCCGTCTCCTTCCTGAGTCCAGTAGTCGAAGCTCTCCAGGTGCGGGCTGCTCGCCACCGAGTCAAGGTAAGTTTGCTGCATGTAGTCGATCACCGATGGGGCCACGCCCTGTTTTTCGAGATCGGCCAGCTGACTTGCCTGGAACCGGTAGACGGTTCCGGATTCGGCGATTTCTTGAATGATTTCATCGGGAGGCACGCCCGATTTGCTCATATCAAGAATTTCCGCTACGGATACCGGTGCGGGGTGTTCCTCAGGAACCGTGGCGCAGCCCCCGACCACGATCGCCCAGGTGCTCAGCAGCAGTATCAGAAGCAGCATGTGATGCCTTTCAGCCAAGACGTGTCGCATAAGTCCTCCTCGATTTTTCCATTTTTCGAGATGAGCCGGGCGGTTTTGCCGGATCAGGAGATTCTGCCAAAACACAGCTCTTCCTTCTTGGGATCCAGCCAAAAGAACCCGCCGTTTTCAACAACCAGAAGCTTTCCGGTAAAATTGGCACTGAGCACCGTTGGAGGTTGCAGCTTTCCGTCCTGCACTTTACTGGAGCGGAGTGTTCTGGTGTTGCGATCCACCCAGTAGAGGACGCCCTTTTCGGCCGTCAGCAACTTGGCGCGAAAGTTCTTTTCAAGCTGCCCCTGTTTGTGCACCTGGCCGTCGGCTATTTTCCCAAAGTACAGCGTGCTGTCGCCCTCTTCCTGCCAATACAGGGTTCCGTCGTCCACGGTGAACAGTTTGGGAGCGAAATTGCTGATTTGATGCCCGTCGTTCTTCAAACGTCCGTCCACTATCTGATCATAGTGAAGATTTTTCTTGATGGGATCTATCCAATAGAGTCGGCCCTGGTCGACGGTCAGCATGTCCCCCTGGAAGTCCCGGTCCAGGTCTCCATCCATGTCGAGCCGCCCGCCTCTGACCTTCCCATAGCGCAGAACGGTGCTGCCGCCCCGATTCACCCAGTAGAGAACATTCTGATCGACGGCCAGCTGGCTGGCGAAAAAATTACTCTGGATGACCATCTCCAGTTTGAGGCCCGGGGTGTCCTTGCCCTGATCTCCCATGAGCATGCGCATGGGCAAGGGAATTCTTAGCTCTGAATCGGCCTCCGGGTTAAACTGGGCACCTGCACCGCCTGCGCCGAAGAGTATGAGCAGCGCTGTCAATGCAAGAGAGCAATAGATTGATAGTTCCCGTCTCATCTCGGATCCCTCCCTTCTCCCGAGCTTACGTCAAACACGATACGCTTGGTTGAGCAGGGCGCCCAAGCAGCCAAAGCGTTATGCAACCTGCCGGCCTAATGCCTGCGGTACAGCTCCATGATTTCATCTCTGGTGAAGAGCGCCTCGACATCCGCCACTTCCTTCAAGATAGTGTTTCTTCCATCCATTTCCTGGCGATCCACCAGCACGATAACCTTGACCACCTCCAATTCGGCAAAGCGGCACGCGGATATGGCCTGGAGAGTAGAGCCTCCGGTGGTGATGACATCATCCACAACCACCACGCGATCACCGGCCGTGACCTTTCCCTCGATCAAATTCACGGCGCCGTGATCCTTTTGTTTCTTGCGCACCACGAAAGACTGGATGGGCTTGTGCTCGATCCACGAGGTATAGGCGGCGGCATTGGCAATGGGATCGGCACCCAGGGTGAGTCCGCCGATTGCCTGGACGTTGAGATCCTGGATGGATCTAAACACCAGGTTTCCAATGAGGTACTGTCCTTCGGGATCGAGGGTGACGCGTTTGCAATTGAAGTAGAACTGACTCTTTCCTCCGTGGACCAGCTTAAATATAGGGGTATCGGAGAATTGAAACGCCTCTTTCAAAATCATTTCCTTCAGTCGCTCTTTCATCTACTTTCAGACCTTTCCTTCGGGCTTCCAGGAACCCGCGATCGTTTGATATGCATTTATTCGAATCGACGCCTGAGCTCATTTCTTCCTGCCGTAGATGCAGCTTTTTTTCAAGGAGAAACGTCAAGCTCCTGTATTATCGCGAAACTTGTCCGGGCGGATGCCGTATCGGCGCATGATTTGCTGCAGTCCCTGACGTTCCAATCCACAGAGTTTGGCGGCCTGGGTGACGTTCCCCTGGGTGTTGGCAAGGAGGTTGCCGATATAGCTCGCGTGGAAGCGCCGCAAGACTTCTTCCTTGGCTTCCCGATAATCCAGCTCATGGCAGGTCTCATCAAGAACGTCGCCGGTCTGCCGTGTGGCCTCGCGAAATCCCACATGTTCGGGGCGAATTTCTTCCTCCGGTGAAAACAGGATGCCTCGTATGATGACATTTTCCAGTTCCCGCACGTTGCCTTCCCAGGGATCCCTCAGGAATCGGTCCATCAGTTCGGCCGATATGGACTTGCGCGGCTTCTTGAGATCGCTGCAATGTTTTTGCAGAAAGTGGTCGACCAGCAGAGGGATGTCCTCGCGCCGTTCTCTGAGGGGGGGCAATTCGATCGGCAAGACGTTCAACCGATAAAAAAGATCCTCTCTGAACTCCCCTCGCCGGATCTTGTCGGGCAGATTCCGGTTGGTGGACGCGATCACCCGCACATCCACGTGAATTGATTTGGTATCTCCGAGGGGCTTGATCTCCTTTTCCTGCAGCACCCGCAACAGCTTGGTTTGAATTGGAGGGCTGATATCGCCGATTTCATCCAAAAAAATGCTGCCGCCGTGCGCTTCCTGAAACAGGCCGATCTTGTTTTGACTGGCGTGGGTGAAGGCCCCCTTCTTGTAGCCGAACAGCTCACTTTCCAGGATGTTTTCCGGCACCGTGGGGCAGTTGACCGCCACGTAAGCGCGATCGCGGCGCTCGCTCAGGGCGTGGATGGCGCGTGAGACCAAGTCCTTGCCCGTTCCCGATTCGCCGCTGATGAACACGGTCAGGTCGGTTTTGGCCACCATCTGCACACTTTCGTAGACCCGCTGCATCCTGGCGCTCCTTCCCACCAGATTTTGGAACGCCTGGTGGCAGTGCGCATGCCGCTGCAGCTTCAAGTTTTCTCGCAGCAGGCGGCTTCGCTCGAGGGCCTTGTTGAGCGTCCACACCAGTGCCTCATGATCGAAGGGTTTGGTGATGAAATCATAGGCCCCCATTTTGATGGCCTGAACCGCCGTTTCGATGCAGCCGTGGGCGGTCATCATGATAACCGTCAGCCAGGAGTGTTTGTCGCGAATCCTCTGCAGGACCTCGAGGCCGTCCATACCGGGCATGCGCATATCGAGCAGGACCAGGTCCAGGGGTTCTGAAGCCAGGATGTTCAAGGCTTCCTCGCCGCTGGAAGCGGTGATCACGCTACAGCCCATCTCCGGTTCCAGGCTGCGCTTGAGGAGCTGCAACATGTCCTGTTCGTCATCTATAATGAGAAGAGTTTCATCCGCCATTATCGATTTCTGCCCCCCGGGTAGTCGTTACCGGCAACAGCACGGTGAATGTCGATCCTTGCCCGGGCTCGCTGCGGACCAGGATGTCGCCGTCGTGATCCTTGACGATTCCATAGCTGACGGAAAGTCCCAGGCCGGTGCCCTCGCCGGTGGGTTTGGTGGTAAAAAACGGGTCGAAGATGCGCGGCAAATGTTCCCGGGATATTCCCGCCCCCGTGTCGCGGACCTCAATCGAAACGCGCGCGTGCGCCGCATCATAGCGCGTGCGCAGAAGAATGCTTCCTTTCCTGCCGATGGCCTGCTTGGCGTTCATGATGAGGTTCATGAACACCTGCTTGATTTTTTCTGCATCCAGGATCATCTGCGGGACCTGCGCGCCGAAGTTCTTTTCGATGTGCACCCCATCCAGTTCGAAATGATGCCGCACCACGCTCATCACCTCGTCGAGGGCGGCATGCACATGACCCACCGTCCGCCTGGTCTGAGTGCTGCGCGCAAAGCTGAGCAGATCTTCAACGATGGTCTTACAATTACGGGCATGCTTTTCAATGATTTTCAGGTCGGCATATTGCTGGGTGCCTTCCTGTTCGCCGCGCAGCATCAGTTGAGCGTAGCCCAGGATCATGCTCAGCGGGTTGTTGATTTCGTGGGCGATGCCGGCCGCCAACTGGCCTATGGAAGCCAGCTTGTCCGCTTGCAGGAGCTGTTTTTCCATGGCCTTGCGCTGACTGATGTCCTTGATCAGGAACTGCACCGAATCGATTGCGCCGTTGTCGCCGGTTTCGGCGGTCCCGCTCAACAGCACAGGAAAAAGGGCGCCGCGATCCGTTTTCAGGAGGACTTCCGTGTCCGGGACGAAGCCCTGCCGCTCGAGAGCCTCCTGAATGCCACGCCACTCCTCCGCGGCAGCGAAGAAATGGGAAAATCGAATTCGTTCGCCATCGGTGGTCAAGCTGGAGAGCCCGAGCAATGCGAGGCCGGCGGGATTCAAATTGATGATCGCTGCACCTCCATCTACCAGTATGATCCCGTCACGGGAGACTTCGAAGATTCTGCGATATTTTCGTTCGGAGAGGGCCAGTTCCTGGGTCCTGGCAGCAACCAGATGTTCCAGGTTGCGATTGAGGTAAATCAGTTCCTCATGGGCTTCCTGCAAAGCTCTCTGGTCTTTTGAGATCTGCTGGTAGACCTTCCAGGTCCTCTCGAAAAAAAGGGTGATCGAAGCGACGACCACAAACATCAGCGAATTGATGGACCCGCTGTAGGGACGCAACAAATTCCAGATATCGTTATGGCCTGCAGTCAACAAAATTCGCTTTGCGATGTGGCCTACCGAGCGCGAGATGGCAAAGGCCGCCAGAGCGTAGCACAGCCACAAAAGGTATGTCCAGATGACGTTGCTCTGATCCTGGTTCTTGAGTCTCCTGGCCAACCGCACGCATAGAAAGGAAAACAGGATCATGAGGCTGGAGCCCGCCAGATCCACCATCCAGATTGGAAAAAGGGGCAGGGTCATGTCGCGCTGTCCGAACTCTTGGCTGCCTGGGCCTGTTGCAGGAGGTGCCGCAGGCCGGCGTAGAGAAAAACAATGGCGGGCACGCACAGCAGGTGATCCAGCTTGGCAAGGTAGTAAAGCAGTGCCGGACCGCTTGAGGCGGGGTCCGATGCCAGGCTGGCATAATCCGTTCCGGCGTTGATGGTTTGAAAAATAGCACCCTGCTCATCGAGATAGTGAACGATCATGGCGTCTATGTTCCACAGGATAAAAAAGAGACTTGAATATTGCACCAGGCGCCAGCCCTTCTGTTCGACCAACTTCCATTCCCGGAGCCAGTATATGAGGATGCCCATGGAGACGATGAAAAACAGGTGCGCGATCTGGTGGACATAGAGGCCCTCAGGTTCGGCATGCACCTGGGTCGCCCCGGCCGGCTGAGCCATCGTCAGCAGCATCCAGGCAAGGCCCCAGAGAGTTATGCTAACATATGATTTTTTCACTGATTTCGTACTCCTGCCATACTTACAGACCTTTATAAACCTTTCCCGCTGTGGTATCAACTCGCCGTTGTAGAAAATATCGTCGGGCGGTTCCTTAGGGCGGCGCCAAGCCCCAATGCAGCGCTCAAGTCCGCTCCGCCATGTTGCTGGATGGCGGCTGAAGGCCTGCGGGAATGACGGTGGACAGTGACGCTGCTGCAGTCTCTTCAACGCGTATTGGCTGTTACTTTCTTCGACATCCAAAGAAAGGAGTATGAACAAATGAATTCGATCATGACGCGGGTCAGCCTGACCTACGCAGCGGGGAGTGTCGGAGCTTTGGTGTATTGCTGGCTGACCTGGTATCTGGCACAAAAGGGGGTGCCGCAGAGATTCGGAATCGCCGTGACACCCGCCTGGAGTGCCGCTTTTCTTTATTCGCACCTGGTGTGGGGCGGTCTTTGGGGTTTTCTGTTTGTTCTGCCCATGTGGCGGACCGGGTTCTGGATCGGGGTATTCAGCCGGGGCATCCTGTTCAGCCTCTTTCCGACGCTCTTCCAGCTGTTTTATGGGCTGCCGTACCTGGCCGGCAAGGGCATGATGGGATTGGCACTGGGGAAGCTGACGCCGGTTTTCGTCTTTCTCACCAACGCCGTTTGGGGGGTGAGCACGGCCCTTTGGCTGTATTTCGCCAGGGCCAGGTTGTGAGGGAGCAGCGTATGCGACCTTCTTTGCCGGAAGATCCACACAACCGCCGGGCACTTGCCCTGGGAGCTTGTCCGGAAAGGGCTGCACAACGTTTCTCGCTGCAGCTCTACCTGAATGTAGGTAATCCTTTTTATCGTAGGTGCCCTGTGCGCAACGAAGCGGTGTTCGCGGCCGGTCCGCGTTTCTGCTGGTTCCCAGGCTTCAGCCTGGGAACCAGCAGAAAGTGCAGACAGCAGTCTGAAAACATTAGAGTACACCGCTCAATCGAGTAGCAGAAAATTACCGGGCGCATTCAGGCTGCCGTTAGGGCAAGCAGGCTGCACCGTGTAACTGATGCCCAAAGACGCCAGTGGAGTGCCGTTGGGCAAGGTGAGTAGATTGTCGTTCAACATCAACCACATTCTGATGCTGCTCTGGGCGTAAGAGTCGACTGAGTCGTTTTGAGAACTTACATCCCCAGTGAGGATCGTGAGACTAGGAAGGGCAGTGCTTGATACTGGTCTACAAATCCTCACCGGCAGACTCACCACTTGATTGGCGCCACCAACAGGAATACCGGCGAAAAAACCCGTGTACTCGGTTATTACGTCTACCCAATCGATCTCATGAGTGATGTGTCCTCCGAGAGTCTCCACGAAACATGCTTCAGGGCCGCCAGAAAGCCCCAATGATGCATCTGTGGTTGAAACGGCCCAAACGCCGAAAGGAAGTTTATGCAATGGAGTATTGACTGTTATTGCCAAGTTCACATTGAGCAGAAGATCCAGATAGTTTTGGCCCGCAGGAATGAGATTGAGAAATTTTTGTCGATCCTGGACGGTTATCACCATTTCATAAAAATAAGCGAAAGCGTTGCCGGGGCCACCGGATGATGAGGATCGGGCAAGCAAATTGAAAGGGGCAGCTCGAGCGCTCGATGTCCCCTCACTGACGCTCACAGACCTGCACTCGGAACCGTAATAGCTTTCTTCTTGAGTTGGGTCGGATAATATGGTGACTGATATTCCATAGGCGTATCCGCTTTGTGGCAGCCAGAGGCTGATCACAACCGCCAGCAAGGCGCCGGCAATCGATAGCCGCAACAATATGCCGGGTCGGTTGGGCAACGAAGATCCTGCAGTGATTCCAGGCAGGGATGATCTCCTCATGTTTCTTTCCTCCTTCCTGATTTGGGCGATAGTTAAGCTTGCCAAGTGCTCCACAACCATTCGTACAGCGCATGAATATGGCTTGCGGGGTGCTGCATTGCTGTTTCTCCCCGTCTTGAAGGCGGGCGGCAGTTGCATCAGTCCCAAAGAAGCGGGTACAGAGCGGTCAGCGGGTTGCCGGGCTCAGCGGGCGGCGGGGCGCTGCGGTATTCGAAGGCACCGCGATCCACCTGTGCACCCCAGGGGCGCGTCCGATTTTCCAGGTCATGATCGGGGACCAGGCCGCCTACCGGAAGTCCCGTGTCGATGGCCGGGCTGTTAAACTGCAGATGGCCGTCAAAGCTTGCCAGGCTGGCATTGACAACCAGAGGATTTTGGGTCAGGTCATGACTCGCCGGGGCCACGTTCCCGATCTTGGTGTTATAGACCACATTGTAATCGGTGTTGAAGGTACCGGAATAATTCTCTTCATCATACCAGATGTAGCAGGCGCTCTCCCAGGGCTGGAGAAAATCCTGGTGGCCGATGAAAATGTTGTTTCGAGCGGTCAGGCTTTCGGATCCGTCACAGGGCAGGTTTCCCCGGTCTCCTGCCACCGCCACCAGGCAATCCCCCTGGCCCGTAATCGTCGAATTGATCACGGTCGCCTGATCGCCTGCGCCGAAGCTGAACTCCAAACTGTTGCCCAGCGCACGGCAGTGCGCGCTCATTTCCTGGGCGAAGGGCTTGCCTGAAAAGTAGCCGCAGTTGCCGATGATTAGACTGTTTTCAATCCCGGCCGGACCGGCGACCTTGATGCCATTGCCCGCGTTGCCGTAGGCCCGGGTGCGCCGGATTTCGATCAGGCTCGGATTTTCCCGCACATAGAGAAGATCCAGTCCGTCGGAGGTGTTGTAGCGAAAGATGGAATCTTCGATGATCCAATGGCCGGCGGTGGATTCTGTCCCCACTCCATCGCCGTAGCCGCCGTGTTCTTGATCCCAGCAGTGATCGGGCTGTCGGCCCGGGTAGGTCTCGGCGCACCCGTTCCACTCCACTATCCAGCGTCTGAAGGTCAGGGTACCGGAATTGCTGCTGGTTGTGGCCCCCATATCCCCATCCCAACCGCACCAGCCGTTGCCGGCAATTCTCACGTCCTGGACGATCCAGTCCGAAAGTCGCGCTGCGTGCACGCCGGTATGGGCCAGTCCGTGAATGTCGAGGTCCTGCAGACGCACATCGCTGGAATCATAAGCCACGATGCCTCGCACCGCCCAGTCACCATATGAATAAGAGTCTCTCTTGCATCTCACCGCCACGGCAGCCGGGTCCGAACAGTCCGGGCAGAAGGATTCGATGCAGCCCGAATGGTCGGTCAATTCAAGGCATGCGACCACTGCATTGGACGTACCTTCAAGGCTCAGGATGTGGGCGGCCCTCTCCGTTCCCCACAGCTCCGGCGGTTGCGGGCAGCCTTGATTCCATCCGTAGCCCAGGAGCCGGGTTGGATGCAGAGGATCGGCACCTGAGGGCAACGCAGGGAGCACACAATCCCAGGGGTAGGCAGCATCGCACCAGGAGGTGTTGGGGGCGCCGAAGCCCATGCGGTAACTCCCCGGACGGACAATCAGGGTATCCCCGCCGTTGATCTTCCAGCTTGGCGGGTTACCCCCGTTGATCGCCCAAAAAGGATGCGCCCAGGCGCATTGCCCACCGGTCGAGCCCGTGTAGGGGGCATCTGTCACGCCGTTGCATTGCTCTGCCGTGCCCCCGTCCGGTCGAACAGTGTAGGTTTCGGCGTTGGAATGAGAAACGATACAAAGCCACAGTGCCCCCACTGCGAGTGATACCGTCACGCTCCTGCGCATGGCCGGCCTCCTTCCGGGTCGTCCCGCATACGCACCTCCCCGCCTCCCGCCCGCAGGCGCTACCCTGCCCGACGGCAAGCTGCCTTCGGCCATGTCGAGTAGGCTTTGATTGCTGTGAAAAGCGTGAAAACAATCCCCCCCTGCCAACCACTGCCCAAAACATACTCCAAGCCCCTGAGAACTGTCAAGACATACAATGAATTCAATAATTTCCTGCGGGAGTACAAGGTTGAAGGCCACTGTGGGCGGGGGGGCGGCGAGGCACCCACTGGGGCACAAGCCCAAAATAGCCTTGCGAGTCCGTCGTGACGCACGTATCATGCTTGCTCTAATTCAGCAAAGCAAAATATAACTCTAATTCTCAAATACTTAAGAGGGTGATATGGGAACAATCAAAAACCCGCGGATCCGATGCCTGCTTTTGCTCCTCTTTGTGGCTCCTCTGTATATTTCTCCCATTTGCCACGCACAGATCAATTCCCTGCAATTCGCTTACGACAAGCTGGTTGCCGAGGTACTGGGCGACGACCTTGCAGGCCGGGAGGTTTTCGGCGATCCGCAGGCGGCGGATGGCCTGGTTGTGATCGAGACAACAGAAGGTCCGGTTCGTTTGGGAGAGGGCCCGGGCTGGATCTTCTTCATCGAGGACACCCTGTCCGAACATCCGCTTCACCAGGTGGTCCTGGTCTCCCCGTCAGGTGCTGTCGTTGGGAAAGTCACCAAAGGAAGGCCCCTGTCCCTCTCCTCTTATCTGACGATGACTCGGCTGACATCGACCAACTTTGCCTCTGCAACTGCGGTGGAGTCTCTACCGATGGCTTACCAACGGTTGATCGACGGACTGCTCGGGCATACGGTCGGAAACCGCAAGATATACGCCATTGCAGGCCGGTTGGAGGGTGAGGTGGCAGTGGAAAATTGGCGGGAGCGACTCATCCTGGGCGACGGTCCCGGCTGGGTTTTCTTTCTGGACGACAATCCACCGGCCAACTGGGAGCACGCTTGCCGTTTTGTGCTGGTGAAGGAATCGGGGGAAATCCTCGTGACCCCATCCATGACGCCGCCGAAGACCATGTCTCTTTTCAGGGAGATGCCGTCGCTTCCTGCTTCGCAGCTCGAAGGCAATTCCATTGATGTGCCGAAGGGTTCCCTTTCCCCTCCGGATCTCACTGCCAGGGTGAACATACTGCCCAAAGAAGTCGGCACGCCGCCGGCCAATCGTTGGGCGGTCATCATTTCCGGGGGTTTTAATGCATGGTCCAATCACGTCCGCTACTGGAACGACTGTTCTTATTTTTACCGCACATTGACGGCTCACGGCTTCCAGGATGACCACATCTATGTGCTCATGAGCGACGGCACCGACCCGTCGGCGGATCGTTCCGACGGCACCGACTCGCCCCTTGACCTGGATGGCGATGGAGATCCGGACATCCGGTTCAGCGCCACCAAAGCGAATATCACAAAGGTTTTTAACAGCCTGCGAAGCCGGCTCGGCGCCGACGACATCCTCTACATTTTCGCTACGGACCATGGCGGGTCCAATGATGTCAGTCCGTACGCCAACCCGACGGTTATCCTTTACCTCTGGGGTGAAACCATCACGGACGCCGAATTTGCTGCGGAAGTGAACAAGGTGACGGCCGGGGCTACCGTCTGCATCTTTGAACAATGTTTTTCCGGTGGGATGATCGACGATCTGCAGGCCCCCAACCGGGTGCTCATTTCAGCTGCGCGTTTTTGGGAGCTTTCCTACGCCATGGCCCCGACTTACGAGTACGATGAGTTCAGCTATCACTTCACTTATGCGGCGGCCAACCCGGCCGGCGGAGACGCCGACGGCGACGGGGTGGTGAGCATGGAAGAGGCTTACCTGTATGCCCTGGCTCACGATTCGAGACAATCGGAGGAAATGGATTACTACGACGATAACCTGGGGGAACATCCGAGCTACTACTCTGATCCATGGGACCTGGGCCGTCGCGTTTCGTTCAGCGGACTGGCTCAAGAGGTTGCCGATACCGCCCTGAGCGGCTACACGCAGGTCGAGGTGGAGGAAAGTTTCCCGACGGGAGGGGTGGCCCAAGGCTGGTCGGGGGACGATGCCGCCTGGGAGTATCCTCTCCCCTTCACATTCCCCTATTATGGAAAGAGATATACGAGGGTGGCTGTGGATGCCAACGGCCTCATCTACCTCGGCGCCCGGGAGGACCCGACTTATCAGAACAGCGTGGACGGTCTCAAGGCCAAACAGGCCATAGCCCCACTCTGGGACGATCTCACCGTATTGAAGGCGGACGGGGATGCTGTCTACATTAGCCAACAGCCGCACGGGGTGACTATCCGCTGGGCGGCTCACACCTACCGGGACAGGCGCCCGGTCAATGTCGCCGTGCAGCTGAGTTCCTCGGGAGTCATCCGGTTCCTCTACGGGGACGGCAATGAGCACACCGGCAGGATCGCGCAGAGGGACAAAACCATCGGCATTTCCAACGGTGACGGTTCCCGCAGTCACCTGTGCCTGCGGAACGGCCAGTGGGGCCTGGGCGATGCAGCGGGCATCCAGTATACCCCGGTGCCCACACCGATGGCGCTGCCCGGAGTGGCGCCGGGTGTGCTTCACCTGCTGCTGAGCGACTGAGTCATAACTGGATCCGCCATGCATCAGTCAAACAGCAGCGGTATATAACCGGCGGGTCCCATGCCGCGCGCGAATAAAAACAGGGCGGAAGGGCCGGTCGTGCGCAGGTAGTTGATCTGTCCTTCGCTCAGCGCTTCTCCAAGGAAGAAAACGTTGTCAATGGCTCCGTGGAAGTATTCTCCATAACCGGGATTGCGCCCAATGTCCACTATGTTGTATTCTTCATAGAGGGTGCACGAGCTCTTATTGAGAGGAGCATAATTGCCCGCGTATAGTTTGACGGTTCCTGCCGTTTGATCGTAGACCACCGCCAGGAAAACCCAGGCTTCCAGCACCACCGCCTTGAAGCCCAGCACCTGTTGGCTGCCGCAGAAAGCGGACCAGCCGATGCCGCCGCCGCGGTAATCGATCCCAAGCGAACGGTCGTAACCACAGTTGTCACAGGACAACACCTGCCGCACCGGATCGGCGGAGCTGGGCTTCACCCAGGCACCCATGGTCAATTTGACGTACTGGGAGGGGTTGATTTTCAATGGAACCTCTATGTAGTCGTTTATGCCGTCGAAGTAATAGGCCTGCCCGCTGTCAAATCCCGCAGTCGGTGTCGCTCCGTTCAGGGTGCCGTGACGGCCGTCGCCGCTCCGGTCTCGGCATTCCCTTCAATTTGTGATGTTACAATACGTGACTTAACCGTCGTCAATTCAAAAAAATAATTTGACTCACGCCCATCAAGTTTTC
>NZ_JAIBKA010000014.1 GCF_022603395.1 Desulfoferrobacter suflitae | reverse complement strand
ACCCGGCTTTTCTTATTCGCAATCCCCCGGCCGCCGGCCCCGCAAACCTCCACCAACCCGGCGCAACAGCCTCACGCACAACAGGCATCCAACCCCTCACGACGACGCTCCGGCCGCCCCTGCCCGGCCCGATCCCAGCCGCCGGATGAAGTAGTCCGGCCACGCGTCAAACGGGCGTTCCTCAATTGTCGATGGGGGTAATGTTTGCACGCGCCCAGCGGATGAGTTGATCATACGTGGTGCCTTTGGGGAAGAACTCGGCCACGCCCATCTGTTTGACCTTCTCGATGTCCTCTTCCGCAAGGAAGCCGCCGGCGGTGATCTGGATCTGGCGAACGTCCTCTCTTTCAAGCAGATCTAATATCTTCTTGAAATACTCAATGTCCGCTCCCGGAAGTGTAGTCACTCCAATATGATCCACCGATTCCTGAATGGCGGATGCAACGATGGCTTCAGGTTCCTGCAAGTCTGTGTAGATAACCTCGAAACCGGCTTCGCTGAACGCCCTGGCCAGATTCATCACGGCCGTCGCATAGCCTTCGCCGCATTTAGCCATCAAAATTCTGACTTTTCTCTGATTCATGAGGTGACCCTTTCAAATTCCATGCTGATTCCACGTTGAATTGTCGTTTCAAATCGCTCCCCAATGCGCTCATCATATGCTGCGACGGTAACCTACAAAATTGTAGATGTCACTCATGACGCTCTCGTAGTCTTTCTTGATCCTCTCATACATTTTCGCATTTTCAATGGCTATGGCGCCCATTTCGGCAAGAGCGACGGCAAAGTCAAGTTCCTCTTCCGAGAAATCTCTGGGCGCTGCGCTGTAAAGCCTCACAACTCCAATGATGCGGTCGCGCACGGACAGGGGGATGGATACAATGCTGACGATCCCCTCGGCTTTCGCTTCCTGCTGGTATTGAGCGCGCGGATCGGTGACGGCATCGTTGATCACAACGATTTTTCCTTGCATGGCTTCCGCAATGCTGCGGTCGGCATCCACCGGACCCTTCTTTATGTACGCATCGGTCAGACCGTGCGCGGCCAGCAGTTCGAGTGTCCGCTGTTTGGAATCCAGCAGGCGAATGGCGCAGGCCTTGAGATCCATGACCTTGACCATGCTGGTCACCAGCATATCCAGCACTTGTTGAAGATCGAGGGTGGAACTGATGGCTTTGGCGACATCACGGAAAGACTTGAAATAGGTTTTGTCCAGAGCCGTCATAGCAATTCCTCCTGTTCGGGCCGGCAGGCTTGTAAAATCTCGGATAGCTGACTCCACCTCACGCGCAACGTCCTGAACCATCATAGACCCACTTTCGGATAAGCTTCAACTGAAAAATGGCATCGTTGTGGCAATGTGGCCTGAGGCCACAGGGATTACTTTGGTGATGCCAACCCATTGCTTGCCCAACCGGGATGTGAGCGCATCTTTCCAGTCGCTGTCAGGTGCTGCCTGCGGGTGCTCCCTCTGCATTTCATTAACATTTTGAAAATAAGAGCCTATTAGCTGCCATGGGGGAACTGCGCTACCCAATCAATCCCACCCAAAATACACCTTTACTTTTGGTTCAAATCGACTAAATAAATAGTCGACCGTAGAAAAGCCAAATTCCGCGTGATCGGAAGACGGGAAGCCACATGTCCTGCACACCAAGCCGGGGGCGGACGGGTTATCTCATCTGCGTAGTCCAGAAACAGAATTGTGGCGGGTCTTGGCTTTTTTGTCGGGATATGGTGGTGAATTCAGGAAGCAGTGGCTGAGCAGATATGGGAAAAGAAGCGAAAACCAAAAATGGATTCAGTGTGTGCCGCAGGTGCGATACCTGCGGGATGAGGATCGGTAACATCACTTTCGATGCTCATGACAAGTGCACACTCAAATGTCGGCAATGCGGCAAAGAGTACACTTTTCAATTCAAGTTGCGAGAGCTGCGATGTTCCACGGATGAGGCATCCGTATACCTGCCATAGAGTGGCTGCACCTGACAGGTTCGTTTCATTCAGGCGCCTGGCCGGCTTGTCCCAATTTGTAGCGGATTCTCAAAACACCCTCCCTGAAATCAACCGATATGATACGAAGTGGTCCGATTTCACCGCTTCTCTTGACATGAGGCCCGATACAGGGGCAGACATCATAGTCCCCTATCCTCACCAGTCGAATGCGGTTTCCTGCGTCGGCAGGCAGCTTGTGCATGTCAAACTGTTGTTCTGCTTCTTCTCGAGGAATGAATTCTTCCGTCACCGGCACATCCGCCTGAATTATTTCGTTCACTTTCCTCTCTAATGCGCCGATCTCGTCTCTGCTCAACGGCTTGTTAAAATGGTAGTCCAGTTTTGATTTCTTCTTTTCAATGTGAGCGCCGAAAGAGCGTTGACAGTTGAACATCCTGATCATGGTCTGGTTCACCAGGTGTTCGGCGGAATGCATTCTTGGATCAAACTTCTTCTCCTTTGAGGCGGCAGAGCCCGCCGCACCATCCGCTGCGCGGGTCACGCGTTCCTGCACCAGTTCTTTTTTTACTGTACGCGGCACCTGCGGCATCCGGCGATGCGCCTGCCGGACTGCTGCTTCAGTGAGTGCCTTTTTCAGTTGCCAGTCAAATGCATCTCCGTATTCGTCCCGTGCGGGAATGAAAAATTGTGTAAAAATATCCAAATCATCGTTTAGCGATTCGATGAAATCGGCAACGAGGGCTGCTCTCTTTCTACGCCATTTCTTAATGAGAAAGCCATAATGATACATCTGCAGGTAGTGCAGAGCGGAGACTTCCCACCCGGCTTCGATTTGCATGGCCGCCTGGACCAGTTGGCCGTGTCTTTCGGGGTCATGTCTGTAGACGTCGACGGCGGTCTTGATCTGCTGGAAAAATGCGCCGGCCTCGCCCGCCCGATCGCTTATGTCCAGCCATTCATACAGATAGGCGCAGTGCGCTACCTTGGTGAGACCACCGGTGGCTCTTCCGATGACAATATTGCCCAGCAGTGAGGCCTCATAATCGACCAGGCCGCATGGTTCGAACCGCGAGGGAATCAGGCAGAAATCACCGCCCGCCAGGATCAGCCTGGAGAGCGGTTGGTTGAAAATGTTGTTGAAATAGACCCGGGTTGGATGATTTAACGCGAGCGTGGCAAAAGCGGCTTCGCTGGCTTTGCCGACCGGATCTCCAAGTGTCGCGGAGGCCAGAATGATAAATTTTATTTGATGATCGTAGTCGAGTGTTCTATCGATAATGTCGGCTACCAGGCCGAGATTCTTCTGTTCCACCAAACGGCCGACCGCGGTCAGGAGAATGGGATCGCCCTGCGGTTCTGAGCCAAAAGCTTCGAGGTGCAGCAATCGCTTCAATTGCGCTTTGGTGGCGAGACTGGCTGGACCGAAATTGTGATCCCCGGCAAGCATCTCGGATTGCGTGACGGGGTTGGCAAAAATCGGCTTTGTCCTGTTTGACTGCATCGCCCTCAGAACACCCGCTTTCAACTCAGGCAAATTTTGCGGCCGGTTCGTGTCGCTCAACCCGTTAGTTATGCCGGCAATGGGAAGCTTCTCAAACACATTGAGATGTCGATTGGGGACGAAGATTTCACCGGGTGGCCCGCCTTTTTGTGCATATGCCTGAGCCCAGAGTTGGGCGTGATTTTGTTTCAGTTCCGCGGCGTAGCCCCAGGTGCCGGCGATGTCCCCGCTCACCGTGGTGATTTTGCCGCCCATTTCATGCACTTTGAGCATGCAGGCCTTGATCAGATTCAGGTTGTCAAAAAAATCAAAATACCTGTGGAACAGTTTTTCGCCGGGCAGATTGATACGCTCAAGAGAATGGTAGCCACCGCCGATGAGGGGCGTGATTCCCTGGTAGGATGCGTTGTGAATGGTAAAATGCACCGGCACTTCGCTCAGGTAGGCATCACCCAGGTAAAAGGGTATTAGGCCCACGTGGTAGTCGTGCAGGTGAATCACATCAAAATGGCTCTGCTTGATGTATGAAGCCATGGCCTGGCTTACCGAGGAATAGAGGAGCAGTCCCATCTGCGGATCATCGGGGTAAACGGCTTGGGCATTGGTCCAGTTCAGCTGCAGGTTGTCCCAGAAGTAGACGACCTTCTGGCCGTCACCAAAAACATGCTCGTAGACATCGAATTCAAAAGGGTTGCCCAGCAGGGTCGCTGAGGCTTTGGATTCGACAGGAATCAGTTTGCGCTTGTCATAGTGGGCAAAACATGGGGAAAGGATGGTCACTTCCAGTTGGATGCCCTGCCTGTCGGCGGCCTTGACCAATTCCAGCGGCAACTCTTCAATGATTACCCCCAATCCACCAATCTTTACTCCCAGACCGGTTTCCGCTCGTCCGATTTCCCAAGCCGGCATTGCTACTCTGAGTTTGTCCTTAGCCTTCAACATGGAGCGAGTCCCCTTTTTTTTCATTGTCGATATCGCTGATGCCCTTCGCAAGCTCAGTGCTTTCTACCACAATATTGCATGAATGCCAGCACCATAGCGGCGCTCGAAGTGTTCTTGTCGATTACCATGGGGGAGAGCAGTGACGCCGGTGAGGTGCCGTTTTACTGCAAAATCAGTTTCTCGATTGCACCGATGGAGTTGCGTATTGGAATGTTCACCTTGATTGAGTTAAGTTACCATTAATTCGAGCTGACAGCAGCCAAATTTATCGATTTTATCGGTAAGCCTTTGTCATGCCGACGAAATGCCGCCAAGGCGGGAGGCATCCAGTGGGTACGGCCGACTCTCTGGATCGCGGCGTCTGGTTGAATGACGAAGGTTGTTTGCCCGTACAAAGGTGGCTGAATTTCGGCAACAGCAGAGGTTTTAGAGGATCCTCAGATGAGCGATCAGAACGGATCTGCAAATCAGGAAACAAGAGTCCATCACCTGGAACAAGAACTGCGAGAGTTGAGGGATGAAGCGGTCCGGCTGCAGGATGAATTGAACACTACTCGAGCATTGTACGCTTTTGTCTCGGCGCTCGGTACCAGCCCAAGTCTCGGGGAAAGCCTGCAGTTGATCGCAGATAAGATCAGAGAGTTTTTTGGCGCGGTTGGGTCGTGCCTTGCCTGTCTGGATGCGGAGGCGAAGAACTTGACTATCACCGCATGTGCAGGGAACAAGATAGAACCTCTGCGTAACCGCTGGCTTGCTGCAAGTTCTCCGCAGTTCGATGGGAGGGGGGAAGCGGTTATTTTTGAAGCAGACGTTGCAGGGGACGACCCCATCGCCGGTCAAATCATCGGAGGGGCCAATGTCGTGTCCGGGATGCGGGCACCACTCCGAATGGGGAGCCACTGTTTTGGCTACGCCTATGTCTTCAGCGAAGAAGACATTTTTACCGGTACTCACCTGGATACTTTTTTACGGTTGACGCAACACGCCGCTGCCGAAATCCAACGCAGCAGGACGGAACAACTGCTGAGGGAGAGTGAAGAACGGTTTCGCTTCATGGCCGAGACCACCGGCGATGTCATCTACCGTCTCAGGTATGACTCCATGACGTACGATTATCTCAGCCCGGGAATTTTTAATTTGACGGGGTATACGAGGGATGAAATCGAGGAGTACGGGTTTGGCAAGCTGATTCTGAGAATAGATACGCCGAGTGAAAAAAACATTTCTTCTCAAGCCATTATCAAGAACCGGCTGGAGGGCAAGACTCGGGAATATCGGGCAGATTATCTTCTGAAGACAAAGTCCGGCGAGTTGAAATGGATTCGGGACCACTCTTCCCCGTGGTACGATGAATCTGCCGTGATCATCGGATCGGTGGGCATATTGAGTGACGTGAGTGAATACAAGCGAGCCGAGGAACGCATCGAGCAGCGCACGGTGGAGCTCATCGAATCCGAGGAGAGGTACCGTAGTTTGGTCGAGAATGTGCCCCTGGTGGTCTATCGGATGAGACCAAGGGGGCACGTTTTTTTCCTAAACCAGTTTGTTGAACAGGTATTCGGTTTCACTGCCGGCGAGATCCTTTGCAATCCGGAGCTCTGGCACAGCAGAGTGCACGGAGAGGACCAGGGCAGGGTCATGAACCTGCGCGATGCGAGCTTCAAGGAAGCAAGAGACTTTTTCGCCGAGTATCGAATCATTCACAAGAATGGTCATTTGGCCTATGTGCTGGATCATGCCGTCCCGTTTTATTCGACCGATGGCCGCATCAGCAGCCTGGATGGGATCATCATGGACATGACCGGCAGGGTGAGGCTGCAGGAGCAATTGCTGCGGGCAGAGAGCCTTAAGACCATAAGCGAGGTTTCCCAGCGGCTGGCGCACGAGATCCGCAATCCCCTCGTGTCCGCAGGCGGATTTGCGCGATTGCTGCTGTCTTCTATGGCGAGCAGTGATCCCAACAGAGAAAAAGTGGAAATCATTGTGCGGGAGGTGGGGCGACTGGAGTCGATCCTGCGCATGATTATCAACTACATCCAGCCCCTCGAACTGAAACCGGTACCTACGGAAGTGGCTGACCTGCTTCATTCCGTGTTGCGCAAGCTGGCCGGGAGTTTCGAAGAGAAGTGCATTCGAACCAAGCTCCAATTGGCAGCGCAGATTCCCCCCGCGGCAGTCGATCCGGTGCTGATGGAACAAGCCCTGGAGGCTCTCGTCAGAAATGCCGTTTGTCATATGCCCACGAACGGCAGGATCTTCTTTCTGAGTATGCAGGAAGACGAGTTTGCCAAATTATGCATAAGGTATCCCGCGGAACACGTATCCAACGATGATATCGAACATTTCTTCTATCCTTTTACTACCTCTCACTTTGGACCCGGTGATTCCGACCTTCCCATGTCCAAGATCATAATCACCAAACATGGCGGGCATGTGCATGCCGCAGCCAATGAATCGAGCGAGATCATTTTGACGGTTTCGCTGCCGCTGCAAGGGAGTTCTGTCCCGGCGCATTTAGCTTAATACTTTGAAATGAATTAGAAATTTACTTTTTTACGGGAGCCTTCTACGGTTGATAACGGATTGTTGATTGGGCGGCGCGGACCCTTTCAGCCGCCGAGATAGAGTTTTTGTACTTGCGGGTTGGTCAGCAGTTCGCGACCTGTTCCCTGCAGCCGGTTCCTGCCCTGTTCCAGCACATAGGCGCGATGAGAAACGGCCAGACCCTTGCGGGCATTCTGCTCCACCAGCAAAAAGGAAGTGCCCTGCCGATTCATTTGGAGGATCCGCTCAAAGATCTCTTCGACCATAAGAGGCGCGAGTCCCAGCGACGGTTCGTCGAGCAGCACCAGCTTCGGCTGCATAAGGAGTACACGGGCGAGAGCCAGCATTTGCCGTTGACCGCCGGACAGTTCGCGGGCGGGCCGGTGGCGGCGCTGAGCGATCCAGGGAAACACGGCAAAGACTTCTTCTCTCCGGCTCTTGAGGGTCTCGCGGTCGGGCAGCAGGTAGCCGGCCATTTCCAGATTTTCGGTTACCGTCAGGCTGGGGAAAATGTTTTGACCTTGGGGAATGAAAATAAGTCCCCTGGTTCCCTTTTCCTGCGGATCCATCCCGGCCGTTGCCATCTCCTCGAACAGAATCTCTCCTCGAGTCGCTGGTAATTGTCCGACAATGGCGCGCAGCACAGTGGATTTACCGGCACCGTTGGGGCCGATCAAGCACACGATCTCTCGGGGCATCACAGCGAGTGAGATGCCGAAGAGAATCGTGACACGTCCATAGCCCGCATGCAAATCCCGCACTTCAAGTAGCTTCACAGCCTTTTCCCAAATAGGCTTCAATCACGGCGGGGTCTCGCTGTGCCGTTTCAGGAAGCCCGTCAAAGATGAGGCGGCCTGCATCCATCACCAGAACTCGTTCGCACAACTCGGTCACCAGCGGCATATTATGTTCTACGACAAAAAACCTTATTCCCTGCGCTGTCAACTGCCGGATGACCTGAACAATGTGGCGAATCAGAGAAGGGTTTACGCCCGAAGTGGGTTCATCCAGCAGCACCAGTTGCGGTCGGCACATCAGCACCCGCCCCAACTCGATCAGCCTCTCCTGCCCATAGCTCAATTCACTTGCGGGCCGGTCTGCCAGGTGCGAAAGCTTGAGCAGTTGGAGAATTTCCTCGGCGCGGCGGCGGTTTCCACGTTCCTGCCGATTGATGGCTCCCGGGCGGAAAAAAACCGCTAAGATGTTTTCTCCCAGCTGCTCTGGAGCCACCGCCAATAGATTGTCGCGCACCGAAAGAAAGGGCAGCACTCGGGTCTGCTGAAAAGTGCGGATCAAACCCAGGCGGCTGATGACGTCGGGCGGCAAATCCTGGATCGGCTTGTGGCGAAACAGAATCCAACCGTTATCCGCTCGATAAAAGCCGGTGATGATATGAAACAGTGTGGACTTGCCGGAACCGTTTGGCCCCACCAGTCCGGTCACCCGGTTGTTCGCCAGATCCACACTCACGTCGGCCACTGCTGTTAATCCACCGAAGCTCTTGCTCACATGTTCGATTCTAAGCACCGCGCCCCCCGTGCAATTCGGCAATGAGACCCTGCGGGCGTCTGAGCATGAGGAGCACCAGCATAAGCCCAAAAACCATCCCCTGCAGGGGCGCCACGTGCCGTCCAAAATCGGTCGGGATGGGCAAAAAACGCAGGGATTCCTGCAAGAGAACCACCACGCAGGTTCCGAGCAGCGGCCCCGAGGGAGATCCTTTACCGCCCAGCACGACACACAGTAGCACGATGATGGTCCCCTGCAGCGTGAAGTCGTTGGGACTGATATAGGTCATGTAATGTGCCCATAGAGCGCCGGCTAGACCGGCGATGACCGATCCGACGACGATGCAGCGCATCTTGAGTGAGAGAAGGTTCTTGCCGAACGCCTGCGCCACAAACTCGTCTTCTCTGACTACTTTGAGGGCGCGGCCGAAAGGGGATGTTTCCAGTCGGTGCAGGATAAGAAAAACCAGAATGGTGCACGCGACGGTGAACATCAGGTACTGCAGCAGGTCGGCCGGCATCCCGCCCAGCAGGGTGGGCCGGGGAATTCCGGGAATACCCATGGGACCTTTGGTCAGCCAGCGTTCATTGAGGAACAGAAGGCGCATCATTTCGCCGAAAGCCAGGGTGGCGATGCCAAAATAATCGCCGGTCAAACGCAAAACGGTGAATGCCAGTCCGGCACCGATCAGGCCTGCCAGGGCCATGGCCGACGTTATTCCCAGGGGAATCGGAAGGCCGCCGACGGCCATCAATGCAGACGTGTAGGCGCCGATGCCGAAGAAGGCGATATGGCCGAAATTGTACAGACCCGCATAACCCAGCTCAAGGTTGAGCGACATGGCGAAGATGGCGTAGATGAGAGTTGAAATGGCGATGTGTAACAGGTAATCCATGCCTCAGCGCATCCCCTTCTGGAAGGAGAAAATTCCTCCCGGCCGAAACAGCAGCATGACCAAAATGACGGCGAATGCGATGAAATCCTTGTAGCCCGGGGAGAGTACCGCCACGCTGAGGTTTTCCGCCACGCCTATCGCGATGCCGCCGATCAGCGCCCCCCAGACATTTCCCGGGCCGCCCAGCAACACGGCGGCGAAGGCTTTCAAAAGATTGATCACCCCCATCATGGGTTCGAGGCTCGTGTCCATGGCCAACAGTATCCCACCCACTGCCGCGAATGTGGCGGCCAGTATCCACACGGTACGATTCACCCGACCCAGCGGAATCCCCATGATTCCGGCCAGCTCCATGTTGTCGGCGACCGCCCGCAGCGCTTTGCCCAACATGGTGCGGGTGAACAGCCAGTAGAGAAAGGTGAGAAATACGACGGCGGTGATCAACATGGAGAGCTGCATCCGGGTGACGATGATGGGTCCCCATTCATAGCCTGCGGCGAGGTCCACATTGTAGGAGAGCAGGTCCGATCCGAAACCGAACTGGATGGCGTTGCGCAGCAGGTAGGAAAGGCCGATGGAGGCAATCAGGAGGGTCATGCGGGTGCCGTGACAGAGCGGCTGAAACACCAGACGATCCTGCAGCAGACCCACGCAGACGGTGCAGGCGACCGCAGGTGCCGTCGCCCAAATCAGCGGCAAAGACAGGGGAGGGGAGGTGAAAAAAAGCGCGCTGTAGGCTCCCAGCGCGATCAGTTCCCCGTGGGCGAAATTGATGAAGCGGAACACGCCGTACACCATGGTCAGGCCGACGGCAAACAGTGCATACATGCTGCCGGCTATTATGCCGTTGATCACCAGTTGCAGATAATACACGCCTGTGCTCTATCAGGAGGCAAACAACGGGGGCGCGTTTGCCCCCGCAATCGAGCAGGTTGTTTGAACCAGGGAAAGGGCCGCCAGTGGACTACTTTCGATAGTCTACGATTTTGCCGTCCGTCACTGTCCATTTGCCGTATACTGCCCCCACGTCGCCGTTCTCATCAAAGGTCTTGTCACCGGTGACACCCTGATAGCCTTTACCCGCTTCCATCAAAGCCTCACGGAGGGCTTCCGGGGTCGACTCTACGGCCAGATTGAGAGCCTTGGCCGTGAGGTTCACCATGTCGTAGTTGTATTCCGCAAACACGCCGATTTTGCTCTCCGGATAAGCCTTTTCCCAGGCGGTCTTGAAATGCTGATACTGCGGGGTATCCTGAGAAAAAGTGGGATAGGTGCCGATGATTCCTTCCGCTGCCTCGCCTGCGATCTCCACCAGCTTGGGGGACTTCGAGGCGGAGCCCATAATCCATTGGGTTTTAACCTTCATTTCAAAGGCTTGCTTCAGCATGGCGGCCCCTTCTTTGATGTACGTCAGGTTGACCACGGCCGGCGCGTTGCTCTGTTTGATGCGCAGAATTTCGCTGCGATAGTCGCTCTTGCCTTCTTCATGGGGGAACTCATCGATGATTTCGCCGCCGCTCTCTGTGAAGCTGTCCTTGAACGCTTCCGCCAGGCCGACCCCCCAGTCGTTGTTGATGTAAGTCAGCACCACCTTGCGGTATCCCAATTCTTTGGCAAGCTCGGCGCCGCCCCTGCCCTGCAGGATGTCTGACGGAAACACGCGAAACACGTAGGAGCCGCACTGGGAAATGTCGGCTGCAGCGCTTTCCGCACCAATCAGGACAACCTTATTCTGCTGGGCGATGGGGCAGATCGCCAAAAAATTCGAACTGGCTGCGGGACCAAAAATAATCGGCACCTTATGCACCGTGATCAGCTTCTGGATGGCAGAAACCGATCCCTGCGAGGTCGATCCGTTGTCCTCAAAAATGATTTTCAAGGGTTTTCCCTGGATACCGCCCGCGGCATTGACCTCTTCCAGAGCCAGGTTCATGGCCCGCTGGAATCCTTCACCATAGACCGCCAACTTGCCGCTCAATGGGGTTATGGATCCCACTTCCACCGCATCTTGAGCCCACACCGGGAGTGCCGCCAACACGATAGCCAACCCAAGCAACTTCTTCAAACTGCCCATCATAGATTTTCTCCTCTGTGGTTGTGGTGAGGATCGAATATTACGTCAATAGGGATGATGCTGTCCAGGACCTTGTCCGAGATCTCTCCTCCGGAACATGTTACCGACCGCTCACCGTCGTCACAACCCTACAGCGGTCTTGAGCGCATCGTTGCGTCCGTCTTTCCACGGGCTGAGGTAGCGGGCGATGGCTGCAGCGAGCGTGTCAAAGGTACGGCAAAACTTTTCCTCGTCCGTTTCCAGCAGGGTCATGCGGAATCCCTGCAGCTCCGAGCTGAACGAAGTGAGTGGCACGACACAGATTCCGGTCGCTCCCAGCAGATAATAGACAAATCGCTTGTCGGGTTGCATGCTTCGGTCGGCGGTCAGCTGTTCGATCAGCACACGCACCTCGGGGTCCTCCAGCGGCAATGACTGAGAGCCGTTGACCCAGCCATCCTCGAACACGGCGGTCATGTAAAACGCTCCCTGGGTGCGGTTGGCAACGATGCCGGGCAGGCTTCCAAGCCTGTGATAGGCCGCCCCGGACAAACGTTCATAGCGCTGCAGCCGCTCCTGTAGATAGCCCGGATAGGCAGGATGCTCGAATATGCGGGGGATCGCCCTCTGCGGCAGTGTGGTCGAGCAGACCTCCACCATCTTGGCGTTGACGATGCTGCGCACGTATTCTGCAAACAACGGGTCTTTATCGCCATTATAGACTTCCAGCCAGCCGCATCGGGCTCCGGGCCAGGGCAGCTCCTTGGAGATGCCCTTCATGGCTATGCCGGGGACGTCTTCGATCACTTCCGCCAGCGATTTGGTTTTGTTCCCGTTGAAAATAAGGTTCTGATAGATTTCGTCGGCGATGATGAAGAGATCGAAATCCCTGGCGATGCTTACGATTTCCCGCAGGGTCTCTTCCGGGTAGACCATGCCCGTCGGATTGTCGGGATTGACGATGAGAATGCCCGCCACGGCCGGGTTGTATTTTACTCTGCGGCGCAGTTCGGCGACGTCCGGCAGCCAGTGATTGTGTGGGTCGAGAGGGTAGCTCACGGGCGGCAGCCCGGCGTGGGAGGCTTCGGATGAGGAATGGGTGGTGTAGGTGGGCGAAGGGGTGATCACTCGAGCGGTGCGCCGCAAAAAGCCGTAGACCTTGGTGATGGCGTCTCCCAGGCCATTGAAGAAGATGATGTCTTCCGGTTTGATTGCGGCGCCGCCTTTGCTGTTATTCTTGGCCGCCAGGAACTCGCGTGTTTCCAGAACACCCTGGGTGGCACAGTAGCCGTAGGAACAGTCTTCCATGGCCAAATCGGAGATAATGGCCTTCATCCAGTCGGGAATTTTTTCTCCCTTGGCCACCGGATCGCCGATGTTTTCAGAATTGATCACAACCCCGAGCTTTTCCAGCCGTTGAGCCACATTGACGATGTTGCGTATTTCGTAGGTCAGCTTGCTTGCGCCTATATGGACAATTTCAGTTCGCATGGCAGTAATTTCCTTTCCAGTTATTTTCAGCCGATCGGGCTTGTGTTCTTTGATCAAGATCAAAAAGAAAAAGGCTGCGACAACGGGCAGCCCTGAAAACAAGAAGGGCTGCGGTGGAAGGCCCGCAGCCCTGAGATGGTCGGTAGTCTGTGCGGTTCTCTATACCATTCCCATCCGGACCACGGGCCTGCGCGCCGCGGCGGCCGCCGCCACTGCTGCTGCATTCAATGCTGCCAACAGATCCGTGATCCTGATGCGATGCATAAACTTTAACACTCCTCCACACGATCAATCCACTAACCGTGACCGTTTGTGCTCTCTGCTAACACAGCCGCAGCTGTTTGTCATCAAAAAAATGACAGAAAAAAATGAAAACCCGCCATGGCGCAGGTCAGGGTGTGACAGGAAGGAGCTCGCTGACAGGGTTGTGCTGCCGGGGAGTGCTGCGCACACCCTGACCTACGGCTGACACAATCGTGTTGTCAGGGGATGCTGTGCACACCGTGACCTACCAACGACCTGCAAGTGAACGTGTCCATGCCCACATGGGTTGCCAAATCTCTCATTATGTTCAGATGGTTGCTTCATGACCCGTTGCGCCGAAGATGCGGTCGTGCAGGTAGAGCCGATGATATTCCAGTTGTTCGGTGGAGCATTCGGCGCTCACATCCCTTGCCCCGACTTCGTGCACCGGCACCTGCAGCAGGTCCAGAAAACGCCGTGCACAGCGCTGGTGAGGCGGCCGATACTGATCGAGTTTCTCCAATTCAGTGACCAGGTGCTTGAACAGATGTTTTTTCAGGATAAACGAGTATCCGACCGTCTGCCTCTTTCGCCCGCTGATCTGCTCGATATTTTCGCGTGTGAGGAGACGCAGGGCTTCGAGGCTCTTGAAACATTCAAGCCGATCCAGACGTGCATTGACCAGCAGATGGTGGAGGAAGGCGTGGGGAAAAAAGCGCAGGGCACTGGTGACGGGATTGGCTGCGGTCATCCCCAAGCCGCACTGGCTTCCGGCCTTGACCGCATCACTCTTGGCCCACAGAGCATGGACGTGGTCGCTCAGCCCCTCTCCCTGAAGAATACTGTCCAACGTGGCTCCAAGGGAGAGCGTCCCCTGCAGACAGGCGGGGCACTGCCCGCAGGATTCTTCCGACAGCCAATCGGTGAAATGCCTTGCCAATCGCACCACATCGTCGTCTTCACCGATGAAGACCAGTCCGCCGGACCCCAGCATCGCGCCCACATTGTCAAAGCTGTCGAAATCGAGCGGCGTGTGCAACAAGTAGGAACGCACTCCCGTGAGTGACAGAATGGCTCCCGACGGACCGCCTATCTGAACCCCGGCCAAATGTTTGCCCTCCTGAATGCCGCCGCAAATTCGAATGATATCATCCAGTGTACGTCCAAATCGCACCTCCACCAGTCCGGTATGTTTGACGATGCCGGCAACGGAGAAAATTTTACTGCCGCCGCTGCGCTCGGTGCCTTGTTTGGCGTACCACCTGCCGCCTTTTTGGATAATGAGGGGAACATTGGCGAAGGTTTCCACGTTGTTCAACAGGGTCGGCTTTCCCCAGAGTCCCCTGAAGGTGTTGGAAATGGCGCCCAGGGTGGGCTCTGCCGCTTCTCCCTCGATGGCCCGCATGATGGCCCGTTTTTCCCCGGCGACAAAGGCGCCCGCTCCAAGGCGAATATCGATATCAAAGTGTTTTCCCGAAACGCCGAAGATGTCTTTCCCCAAAAAACCCTTGCGGCGCGCTTGAAACAGGGCATGTTCCAGGCGGCGCACGGCATCTTCGTATTCCTTGCGCACGTAGATGACCCCATAGCGGGCATCCACCGCAAGGGCGGCAAGCAGCATTCCTTCAATCACCTGGTGGGGCTGTTCCTGAATGAGAGTGCGGTCCATGAAGGCTCCCGGGTCCCCTTCATCGCCGTTTGCCACAATGAGTTTGATGTCATCCTTGTTCGGGTCTTTTTCGTCAATTGCGCATTTTGCCAGCCGTACCGCGTCCCACTTGCGGCCAGTGGGAAAGCCTGCGCCGCCGCGCCCCCGGAGCTTTGCCTCACTGATCGCTATGACAATGTCTCTTGGTTCCCATGCGGGTTCCGAGGTGAGTCCCAGTACCCGGAAAACTGAAGCGTACCCGCCATTGGCGCTATAGGATTCGATATCGTCCCCGGGTGATCCGGTGGAGGCAAAACCCAGCACCAAGCGATCCTGATCTCTCAGGAAGGAGTGATCATCTCCTTGTACCAGGCTGTCAGCCAGCCCCTGGTCTTCGACTGGGGGCGCGTGGTTCGGGGGTCCGCTGAGGCATATCAGCCTGTAGCTCCCATCCTTCCGCCTGACAGCAACGGCATTGGCGTTATAGACCCCCATGCGCATCGGACCCTCGGTTCTCTCCGCCTGCACAAACCCGTCGACAACTCTGGCCTGCGGCTTCAGGCTCTGTTGCAGTTCCCTGGCGAGGAATCCTGCGGGATAGTTGATGAAGGTTTCCATCTGTGCCGCCTGGTCGAGGATCACGCAGCCGTTTTGTTCGACCCCGTCGGGTGCCGTATAGCTGAAGGCCAGGCTGTGAGGGACAAACTGTCCGAGTGCATGGCGCCGGCCATTTCGACAGGCATAGACTTCCCCGGCGGCATCAATTTTCAAATAATATCCCGTGACATCGATATCTTGTGAGGTATCCAGCGCCACCCGGGCAGGTCCGTTGTTCCGAACGATTGCGGATATGCGGACTTCTTCCAGCAGATCGCTCTCATGCCCCGGCGCCAGCAGTTCCTTGATCCGGTTCAGGAACATGATGCGGTTTTCGTATTGGGGTCCTTTTAAGAGGTGCTCGATAGTCCTGGGTATGTCGTCCGCAGTGCGTTTTCCCAGGAAAGCATCGCGCGTTTTGATGACGGGAGCCAGGTGGCATACCCCGAAACAGTCCATCTCAATGAACTGAATGCCATGCCGCCCGACTTCTCCCTCTTCAGCCGCAATCTCTGCGGCGAGGCGACGCGACAAATCCGGTTGACCGCGCAGAAAGCAAGCCGTTCCCTTGCAGATGTAGATGATGATATCGCCGCCGGGATCTGCACTGTATTGTTTGTAGGATGCGATGACGCGAATGACGTCTACCGGATCGAGCTCCAGGGTTTGCACGATCTTATGAAAGGATTCCGGCGTGATATATCCGAAGATGTTGTGCACCTCCTGGAGAACCCGGGGTAGCCTGGCCTTGGGACCGAGACCCGCAATGACGTGATAAATGTCTTTGTGCTGTTCCCGTTCAGCGATAGCGGCAACGACGTCCGGACGTAACATGAACGCATAAAGAAACCACGCTTGTTCCTCGTCGCTGTAGGATATTCTGCGTGTCGAATGCTCCGGCAAACGATTGTAGCGCTCCATTTCATGCTGCAGTCGTTCGTGCTGCGTGGCCGAAGGTGCGTAGCACGTGGCCAGCAATTTCCGATAGGCCTCTTCATGTTCGATCAAGTATCTGACGAAGCTCGAATGCCCCTTGTTCTCGATGGGAAGGGCTTCCAGCAGGAACAAAGACGCCTTCTCGTAAGGTTTGAGGGGTAGCCGAATTCCGTGGGCCGTCCACAACTCCTGCGCTTTTTCATAGAGCTGACCCCAACACTGCGCCGGATCATCCGCCAAATTGCGGCCAACCTGGTTTTCATCACCCGCAAGACCCATGCTCTGCAGCAGCCCGCGAATCAGCAACGGCATGGAATCCGCACCGAATTTCTTGGCGGCGGTCTGGTTTGTTCTGATGGCGTGACGGGCATAGGTGAGCCCCATCAGGTTGGCGCGCGCTTCAGAAATCAATCCGCGAACGGTACGTTCGTAATCGACCCAGTTTGTCTCCCGCAGGGTCTGGAACTGCAGCAGCTCTTCTTCCAGAATTGGGTCGTCGGAGGCGGACAAAAATTCCAGTATCATCTCCAAAACGTCCTGTTCACGCCAATCAATCCGCGCCAGGTGACTGTCGAACAATCTGACTAGAAGCCCCTGCGGATCTTGCCCGTGCAGGCCTTTTTTTTTGCCCAGCAGGGTTGCACGAAAAGCATGAAATTTGTCGGGGCGCTGTTCGAAAGCCAGTCGAAGTTGACTCAAGCTGAGCCGCATGGTGCACACAGCCTGGGCAAGTTGCGGCAAATAGCCGGGAATTCGGGTATCGACGGGGCCCCAGAAGTATTCGTGAGCCCTGTCGTGCAACTCTATCCACTCATCGGGACTCATATGAGGAGTAGGCAGCACCAGTGCGTTTCGGGTGTGATTGATTTCAGCCATGCTCAATTCCTCCTCAACCAAGGCGTGATTCCAAAGTCACCATTTGCTCGCTCACCCAGTTGTCCAGGTCCCTTTCGGCCATCTGCTCCGCCTGGGCCTCCCATTCCAGCAAGGAAATTCTCAGCAGCGCACGCAGACGGTTGTCAAGCTCCTTGATCCTTGCATCGCGATCCGGGCGCTGAGAGGAACGCAGTTCCTCCAGTGGAGCAAACCAGTGGTCTCGCAGAAAGCACCTGAAGTCATCAAAGCTCGGGTCGGCCTCCCTCTTCTGATATTGGCGCAGGGTATAAAAAACGCTCCGGCGATTGATGCTTCCGTTGGACCAACTGCGGTAAATTTCTTCCCTTTTGTTATCCAGTTGGTCGACGATCTGCTCGATTCGCCTCTGAAAAGTGGCGATACGTTCCTTTTCGAGCAGATCCGAAAGCTGTCGGTACATTTCTTCTTTGATTCTCCCCAGTGCGACACCGCGTCGGCTTGCAATTTCATGGCAGCGTTCATTGCTCGAAACGTCATCTTTGAGAATGTCGGATCGGATTCCATAGAATTCCCGTTCCACCTCTTGCAGTTCCTGATCCTGAGCGGCCAGGCGGCGCGCCGTCACCGTCGTGTAAATCCAAATCTTGTTGTCTTTGAGTTGCTCTCTTCTTTCCCATTGGCGCTGGATGGCAAGTTCCAACGCAGGTTCATGGATGCCCGCCAGATCGTAGCCGGCATTCTTGAAATCGGCTACAAGACCCTGCAAGTTCCCATTATGTTCCTCGTTGAGGAGCACGTGAAAACGTATGAAATTTGTCAGTTCGTTAACCGCCGCCGCAATGGCGCGCTTTTCCTTGCGTGACACCCCGTCGCGCAGCCCTCGATTGATGGCGTCTTTGTCCTTGACGCGGGAAGCCAGCAAGGTAATCCCCAGTGAGGTGCCGGGCAGGCCCTTGGGTCCCGGACCTTCCAGTATGCGCTCCTGAGTGAAGCGCAGCCATGCCGCCTCCATGATGTCGGAGGTTTCCCTGATTTCCCTCATGAGGGCGGTCAAAGAATCCAGATTGCCCTCCATCTTGGCCAGCAGGAAAAGGTAGTGCAGGAGTCGTTCCCGATCCATGGTTCTGTGGCGTTCCAGAAGGAGATCGATGACCGATTTCAACTCCGGGAGCATCTTTACGAGGGCGGCCTTTTCCTTGGAGCGGGTCTGCTTTTCATCAGCTTCCCTCGGCGCTTCATGGGGATCCTTCGAAGGGTGCATCACATCCCCCGGGGCGCTTCGAGAAAGCAGTGGAAGCCGGCTGGCTTTGCTCAGCGATTGATGCTGACAGGTTAAAATGATGCGATAGAGGGCATCCTCTATCAGCCGTTCCCTCAAGTATGGATGGACCCTAAGCAGTTCACGAATCTCCGCTGCAAGCTGCTCCTTGTGCCTTCCCTCCCTGAGACCGCGTCGGATGAGCAGCCGGAAATAGGCAGAGGGGATTTCCGGCCGACGATCTTCCCCGGCGTGGTCGGCTGCTGCCGGTTGCAATTGAGCGTCTTCCTTCGCCCTGGCAGAAGAATCGCCCAGGAGTCGATCAAACCAGCGGCATTCTAGCTCCTCCCGGTATCTGTCCTTGATGGCTGTCACAATCACCGCACGGATCAGGGCAACACGTTTGTGCAACGGCTCCTGCCAGTTCTTCAGGTACCATGCGGAGCCGCCGCCGGTGTTCACCCCGCTGCCGTTTCCATCATCGGCACCGGGCAAACCCCGTAGAGAGTTCTTCTCCTCCGCCGAGAGTTGCTCCCACAGGCAACAGAAATCAACGGAGAAACGAAAGTTTTCTTCCTGAAAACGTTTCCAGATTCTGTCCCCTGCCAGCAGGAATTGTTCCTCTGTTGAGATGGGTAGAGAAAACAGCGCGACGGTTAGCTCTTCAGTAGAGGCTTCCGCCAGTTTTGACTCATCGACGAGCGCCGGGATGAGTTCGCGCAATTGTGCCAGGGTCCCGATCAAATGGTCTTCGGGCTGGTCACGCAATTGCGTGAGTCCGGCATGCATTCTTTCCATGGCGAGACTTTCGGAATCCAGCCAGTAGGTCAGGAGAGCCTCGCCAATGTGAGAGGAGCTCTCTTCCAGGAGGACTTCATTTTTTAGTGTGGCCAGCGCCTGACCCGCGGAAAGGGAAGACTCCTGATGCCAGTAGGCGTTCTTGATGATCTTGGAAAAGTCCTCCCAGTCTCTGATGAAAAAGTCGGGCAGGTTCATGCTCAAAAGATCTTCATTCCACCAATAACTGAATCCATCCTGAGATCTCTCGTATCGGTGCTGCAGGACCAGTTGGCGGTCTTTTGCACACAACTGGTGCAGGAAGAAAGTGTTTTTATAAAAATCTGCTGCAACCCAGGAAGGATCTTTCCTTTGCAAAAGCGGTCGACTCTGACGTTTGCGATTCAGCAGGTTCAACCAGTTCTGACGATCCTTCAATGCCTGCCATTCGGCTTTGAGCCTTTCCTCACCGTGTTCAATCAGGTGCGCCCGTTCATCATCATGCAGGCGTTCAACCGCCTCCGGACCCATAAAAGCCCGGAGACTCTCATGAAATTCCATCATGCTCGGGTTCTTGAATATTTGCGGCTTAGTGGGAAAATTGCGCCATAATTCTTTCAGCCTGGCCATCAACAGATGGCGAGCTTTTTGTGTTTCGCTGGAAAAGACTTTTCGGAACAACTCCTTTTCCGCCGAGGCTTGCCATTTGTTGGGATCAGAAAGGATCTCGAGCCAATTGGCGGACTCCCCGGCGTTGTCGGCCGTCTCTTTGAACTGGCGCAAAAGGCCCACGAGGTGAGAGACAGCGTGTTTCTGCAGGTGCACGCAGTGCTGGGGCTGCGCTCGATCGGTCAGCAAACTGCGGGCAAATTCCCGGCAGCCGACCTGGCCGCAGGCGGCACAATCCAGCTGAGGGAGCAGTTGCACAATTTTCTGCAGGGCATCTTCTGGTATGGCTGAGGTGGTTTCCTCAGGCTTGAGGAGACTCAAAAGCGTTGCTTGGACGGATTGATGGGTGAGTGTGTGCGGCGGCAGATCCACCTGCGCGGCGCAGTTTTCCAACTCCGCCAGAAATACATCCAGATCCCCATGGTCCAGGAACGACGGGATGTTACCGCCCAACCGTCGGTGTGCTTCCCACGCCAGATACGCTTTCCATTCCGCTGCATTGAGAAGGCAGGGGCGCAGGGCGGCTCGATACAGTGACGCGCCGCGCCGTGCCAGGTCTTTTTTTAAAGAATCGAGGGTGACGGCCTGAAGGGCATCCAGGGGAGGAGCCAGCACTCTTATCATCGGACCTATGTGGTCGACCGAAGCCGCAATGCGCGAAAGGTCTTCCCGGTGTCTGCCATAGCCCACCAGCAGAGTGTAGAACGCAGGGTAGAACTCGCTGACCATCGAACCGTAGACCTCCTGCAGGTCGTTTTCGGTCGTTTCAAAAGCCCGCTGGAGCTGCGGCAAAATATGCTCAGAGGGGATGACCGCGCGACAGTAATCTTCAACCGATTCTATGGCATGGGGATGAACCTGTTGGATGCTCAGCCCCCATTTTTTCCCAGTATCTGCGACCCAGTCGGGTCTTGCCCGTTCGCAAACGGCTGAAGCTGATTCCTTCAGCTGCGATGCTGGATTATTGGAGCATTCGTTGCGCAGGTACTGAAAGACAATGTAGCGAGTGAACTGGGTGTAATCGTGATAACCCTGAATTCGTCGGCTCTGTGCAATGCGTTGCAGCGCGTCCCACTGGCTCTGAATTTCTCGATCGATCCATTGCTTGAGCTCGTTGCGCGATTTCAGTTCATAGCCTTTCCTTGGTCGAACAAGGAGTCGTAAACATTGATCGGGCAGAGTCCCAAGGACTGTTTCGTGGAGTTTTTCAGGTTGCTTTTGCGGAAGCCAGGGAAGAGCGGCCATGGTCCAGCCGGTGGCAAACCGGACCAGTCTTGCGATATAGCGGTTCCTGGGCAACGGTTGCACTACGGCCTGTGAGTAGGCTGCACACTCACTGACTATGTCTCTTATGATGCGATTGTGCCAGTCAGTCAAGATTTGCCGGCTGAAAGCCAGATCATTTTCGATGCGCCCCGTGAGACTTTCCAAATCAAAAAAAAGGGGCAGGGGAGTTCTCTCGAATCGCTCCACTTCATCCAGCGAAACCAGATCCGCTTCATACGGATCACGAAATCCCTGATGTTCGATGTTAAATCCCTCCGACTGAAGCCGATCCAGAACAGCACCGGCCTCGGGTATCGTGCGTTCGCCCATGGTCTTGTTGAGCACCACGCGCATGAGATCCAACAGGCTGTCCAGCCGTCGGGTGGCAAACAGTTTTTCGATACGTCCCTGTTCGCTTTCAGTCAGCGTTTCGGCCAGACAGTATTGATGGCATCTGAGCAGGACGTAAAGGGATGGTGCCAGCAGCGATTCTTCTGCGAGCAATTCGGGGGAAACGTGACCGTCCAGCTCCTGAGCGAGTTGGTGACTCAACATGCCGGCGCCGCCATCGGACAAGCCGGATTCCTCAAGCATCCGAAACTCCAGCCAGATGCTCAGATCCTCCGGGTTTCGCAAAGGCTCCCCCTGGATGATGTGAGAGTGCAGTTGACGGTAGCGATCCAGTCTGGCTTCGTGCTCGATGGCGTCCAGCCGGTGGTATCTTTCGATCAACAGAAAGCGTTTGGTCCAGCCGGTAATGTCTTGCCGGCTCTTCTGAAAAAAACCGGCTCTCTCCAGATGCTGCAGGCTCGAGAGCAGGGCAGCCGGCAGGGAAGCCTCCGAGAAATGAAACATACCATGACCTGCGTCGGTTCTTCCCGGCGCCTCCGTAAACGGCAGGCGTAACGATGCCTCATACCACTCTCGACGGAACAAACAGGATGCGTAGCTGGAGACGTCGCATTCCCCTTTGGTTCTGCATGTCTCATCCAAGGCAAAGTTGCTCTCAAGCGCTTCGCGAGCCAAACGCTTGACCTCTGCATCGTCCACCGAAAACTCAAACAGGGTATGCAACTGAAAGAGGATTTCCGCCAGGAGTTGCTGCTTGCAGGCCAACACCTCGCTCTGCCACTGCACCGAAAAGTCGACGGGTTCTTCTCTCGACCCCATTGCGCCATGCGCGCTTTTCGGTTTGCCGCTCGGGCGCATGGGATATTGTCTGTCCAATTGATCGTATAGCTTTGAACGGATAGTCTCATCGATCATGAAGGTTTCCTCTTCTTGCGTCAGGGTCGGTGTTCTTGTCGAGTTCAGTGAGCTGCCCCGCCTGTTCTGCCGCTATGACAGAGCCTGAAAAGCTAAGGGGCGAAGCCCAGCAGTGCGGGTTGCACCCAAGTGCGATAATATTCCAGGTAGAAGCAGGGATTTTTGGGGTACGCAGGCAGGCATCGCTCCACAAGGTAGCGCTCCAGTTCGAGGCTGACGGTGTTATCGAACTCCTTTCCGTGTGCCTCCTGCGCCAGTTCCCGCAATCTCCGCGCCAGTTCCCGGAGCCTCCTCAAACCTTCCCCTTCAAACAATTCCCTCAGTTCAGGAGCGTAGTGCTGGGCGAGTACTTCACACTGCAATGTGCGGTCAATGACGTCCCGATAGCAGGCTTTGAAATCGAACAGAATGGCATCCACCTGGTCCGGCGACCAGCGCTCGGTCAACTGATAAAGGGCTGAATGCGGTTCCTTTTCCAGTCGTTTGATGAGCAGGTGCTGATAATCTTCCGGGTTGTAGAACAATGGCTGTTCACCCTGGAGTGTTACCATTTGCTTTAAAATGGTTTCAATGAGCAGCTTTTCCTCGGGTTCAAACGTCTGCCGGAAGGGTGTCTGGTCCGGCCGGATGTCTATTTCCCTTTGAAATTCGGGCGATTCGACGGTCGTATGGGGAGGAGGTGCTGGTTGTGCACCCTCGATCTGCGCCGTAGCAGCTGTTTGCGGAGAGACTCCGTGATGCATGAGCAGGGTGTGAGACACATCGCTTGCTACTCGCCCGTCCTCCTCCAGGAATGCTCGGGCACTCTCATGGTCCTGCGGATCATTGCTGTAATGCAGAAGAATGAGTGCGTGTCGCCAGTCTGCCAGCTGGTTTTGGACGGCATGCCTTGCCAATCGCATTTCAACGTACAGGACGATCTGCTGCAAAAGGGCAGTCTCCTGCAATATTTCCCTCGGTCCAATGAACTCAACCTGATGATGGCTGGCCAGTAACATGCTATAGTTTTTAGCTGCCAGGAAGCCTTCCAGTCTGTTTGCATGTGCCTCATATTCCTGCTGCACATCGTTTGGCCGCCGCATGTGTTTGGGCACCCGCGTGTGCCGGTTGGTGTTGCGCAGATCCAGCGCTGCCGCCTCCTGCAGCATGGCCCGCAGCAGCTTATCCTCGGCAAGCCACTTGTGGATCAAAGGCACTTCCCACGCCTGAGGCGGGTGAAACAGCAAGTGGGTGGAAAGCAGTATCTCCCGCATTTCCGGAACCGTGATTTCCCTGCCTCCCAAGCCGCCCACCAGTATTCGAATCCGTTTTTTGTCCGGGTTTGCCCGGAATGAATCAAACCGGGCGAGGGATGTGAGTACGCGTGAGGCGAGAGGCGGAATGGATCCGAAGCTGTTGGAGCGATCCATGATCACCAGTCGTTGCACTTTTTCGAACCATGGGAACAGTTTACCTTCAGGAAACGGGTTGAAGCAGCGCACGGACAAACAGCCCATTCCGCTCCAGCCCTGCCCTTCAAGTTCCTGGAGAGCTTCAACTGCATTGGGGTAGAGCGATCCCTGCAGGACGAAAAGGGTCTCTATGTGATCCGCCGGTGTAGTGGACTGGATTTCCAACTCATCCAGCTGGATGCCGGTCAGTTCCCGAACGGCCTGGACTGCATAGGGGTAAACTCGGGTTGCGGCCTGGTGCGCCTTTTCGAGTTCCGACTGGGTCTCCTGATAAACGGCGGAAGTGCCGCTGGGGCCGTGCACAATCAATTCTCCCTGGGCATTGATCAGCTTATGTTCCAGGAAGTCAAAATCTTTCAGCGCCTTTTTGAGCCAGGCACGCACCCGCTCATCGGAGGGAACCTTCACCAGCCCGATCTTATGCGTGTCAGTGATGCCTCCGATGGCGACGATGACGGGTATCTTGGCAAAATGGGTGAGAAGGCGTGCCAGGTACAGAGTCGGCACGTATTCCTGAATGCCCTTGGGGGCGAGCATGATCCCGCCGTCATCACGGAAGCTCATGAAATCCGTGTGGCTCTCTTCGATGTTCAGATTGGGAGCGGCCAGAGCGCGCTTGGCAATGAGGAAGAGCCCTTCCAGGCGGGCTCCGACAAATTGCGGGATTACCTCGGTGAACAGGCGCCAGCCCTGGGAAGCGGTGAATGTGACGGGCAGAAAACCACCGTTGCGTGCGATGCCGAGCAATTTTTCAGCAGCGACTTTCTCCGACGGATTGACCTCATCGACAACGATGTACGGGTGTCCGTTGGCGAAGGCTTCGGCCATGGCGTAGAATGGATTGCCGGCCGGAGTGATGGGAAACCCCACGTAGAAGAGAGGATGCTCGCCGGTGGCTATTTGGCTCAGTACCATCCCGGCCAGAGTGCCGCCCATGATCATCAGGTATTGACTCGGATCCTCTTCCAGCAGTCGGGAGTCGAGCTCCGTTGACAAGCCGGTCGGCATTTCCTGAGGAAGCTTTTCCCCGGATTGCTCTGCAGCGCTTCTTATGCCGGCCCGGGCTTTGGCCATGTCCATTGCCTGGTAGTATTGGTTGAGCAATTTCTTGTTGTTGATCACCGCCGCGGGAAAACCCTGGGTGAGTACAGGCAGGTCGCGCTCCCAACGAAAGGGGAATCCCAGTTCCTGAAGGGCCTCGAAAATCGGGGCCACGGCCACCAGGTTGGATACCACTTTGGAGGTGCCGGTGACTTCCTGCATAATGCCATCCATGTCCACCGTGACCATTCGGACACCGCCCATGGCCAGGACCTTTCCTGCCAGTCGGCGCTGTTCCTCGCTCAGGGAGCCGTGGGTTTTGTTCCACAGAAGCCGGGCAATCTCTTCGAGAATCGCCTCATGCTCCGGTCTGGTACCGGAAGACAACCGTTCACGAAGTGCGGTCGCCGCAGCACGGATTTCTTCCGGATAAAAGCCCGCCAGTTCGTGCCATAAAGCCTCACCGGACTTGTTGCTGTTGATGATGAGAAATCCATCGGGATGCAGTTGTCCGAAAAACAGGTCCGGCTGTCTCTTCATTTCCTCGAAGTTGGTAACCAGCAGGACAGCCATCGGGTAAGTGTACATGGCGTCTTTTCTCTGAAGCGGTTTAGAGTCGACAAAAGTGGCGGAAAGAACCGGCGTGCCACGTTTTGATGAGCCAAACTGCCAGGCCATCCCAGCCCAGGCGCCTTTGGCCGTGAAAAAGTTGGCAAAGATTCGGTTGATGGCGATTCCTCTGTCGCCGGCCAGACTTGCCACTCCCACCGAAAAAGGACCAAGTTGATCAATGTGCTGGAATATTCTGTCCCGTTCTTCACTCGCAGCGCTTTGCCGGGACTCCTTGATCAGCCCACCGCTTTTTAAAAAATCCTGCTTCAGTTGCTGCGCCAGCCGGAACTGTTGCAGCTCCATCTGTCTGGCTATGCTGCGTTCCTCGATGATACGATCCAGGAGAGCATAGAGACTCTTTCTCCTCGTCTCGAAAGGGGTGTGGTCATTTTCTCCGGCGGTGTGGAACAATTCATCTTCTATGGGATCACTTTTGATTGTGGTTTCAGCAACTTTCTTGAGTTTGCCGAGCTGCTCCTGAAGACCTTGCTGCAACGCTTCGATGGCGGTTAGTATTTGAGCCACCTTGCCGCTGCCTGAATCGTGCGCGGGAAGTTCATTCGCGTTCGGGGGAGCGATCCTCTCAAGTTCTCCCAGACGGGCAATGAATTCCTCGAGTTGGCTTTGCCGTTTTTGCGCTGTTATTTCCCGTGTTGCCAGGTATCGTGCCAGCTGGTCCCAACCCATGATGCGGCGCACCAGCTCCATCTCGAGGGAGACGGCGTATTCAGGCTTGAGATCTCCGGATTGGTTGAAAAGCATCGCATACGGGAATTGTTCCAGGCGGTACCGGTAATGCTTCCATGCCTCTTTGAGTTCAGACATCAGGGATGCCGCCCACTCTTCCGCCTGGCACACCAGATGAGTTTCCAGATCGATTTGCCAGTTGAGTTGATCGCGGTAACTTTCCAGTTGCATGATCAGATAATGGGCTGTCAGGTTGCTCGGTTCCAGCTTGCCTGTGCGGGGATTTTTGCGAAACAGGGCCCGATAGCGCGGATCGCGCTGTAGCCAGTAGGTGATGGGTTTGGGCGTACGGCTCCATTGGGCATACGGCTTGTCGCGTTCTTCAGGATGATAAGGAGTGATGCGTTTTCTAAAACGGCCCACAAAAACAATTTCCGGAAGCATGCCGGCATGAGCCATGATCTCTGCCAGGTCGTCGGGGTCTTCACCGAAAAATTTGCCGGTTTCCGGGCATGGAGTGATGTCCCAGCGGATTGCCGACTGCCCCAGTTGATCGGCCAGTTGCCAGAACTGCTGCATGGCTGTACGATTTGCACTGTGGCCGGAGCCGACCAGAATACCGGGAAATTCGCAGGCGAGGTTGATGAGGTTCCACTGAATCTTCTGGTTTCCAATCAGAAATTTGCCGACCGGTGTGGTCAAAGTGCCCATACCCAGAAGGGAGGTGGCGGAGCTCTCTCCTCCGGTATTGGAATACACCTGCGTATCGGTAATGTTGATGAAATGGAGGACATTGGGATGGCGTTGGGAAATCATATATGCCTGCTGTCGCAGGGCGTTCAGCCATGCGGGAAGGCCGATAACGGCGCCGCCGTCGCCTCCCTGACTGACCACATAGCGTCTGCCTTTGTTGAGATACCCCATGCGCACGGCGTGATCCTGGGCCATGGTGAGGGCTTCCCCCAGGGCAAAGCCACCGCCGAACACAGTACGGCCGCCGGGCACCTTCTGTGCCACCTCATTGACTTTGTTGAGCGTTTCGCTCATACATCCGGTTTCACAGGTAAAATAGACCCGGGGTAGCTCTTTTCGGGCGAGGCTCATGGCCATGGCCATATAGACCGGTATCGCCAGGACTTGCGCTTCGGCGCAGCTGGGACAGGCACTGTGCCCGCTGGCAAAGGCCAGGTTGCGGTAGCGGGCATGGATGAGGGCATGATTGCGTGGAATATCCTGCAGCAGTTGCCGGGCCTGATCGGCTTCGGCATGCATGAGCTCCGGGTGGCTGGTGAAAATCTTGAAAAACTCAGGCCCCAGATCTGTCAGCAGTGGATTTCTTGCCAAAGGGAATCCTTGCGGAATGTGGGGCGACAGGATTTGCCCCTGCCGGCCGGTGTGCTCGATGATTAACTGATGGAGCTCTACGGGAATCCGGTCCGCGTAAGGTGCCAGAAAAAGATCGATTTGTCCTTCTTCCCAGAGATCTACCAAAGACTGACCGATGGTTGCGGGACGTCCCAATGCATGAAATAATCTACTGGTCTCATTGACGGGAAAGAGCGTGTCTCCATGGCCCGAGGGAGCCACAGCAGCGACGTCGAGCCCGAGCTTCATGGCGGTTCGAGCCATATCCAGCTCGACTCTGCCACTTTGGGTTTGCAGCACTAAAGCCGCGCGCAGCAGGGAACGCAGGAGCACCACACGATTTTCCCTGCGTTTGCAGCGAACCGCGGTGGCCAACAGTGGTCGCCTGTCCGGGAAAGCCCCTCGTGCGGGCGGGTCAAGCTGGATCTGTTCTTCAACGGGCAGGGAGCGGCTTGTGTTCGACAATTCCTGCGGGACTTTCAGGCGTGGTCTTGTGTCATAGGGGAATTGCGCATCCTTATGACCATTGCCGTTTTTCAGCAAGTTCAGATAGTTTTCGGCAGGTTTGCCGTACAAATGAATGGCCGGGCCTCCTTCATTGATACCCGGTCTTCGGCGATCGCTGGATTTTTCCAGCTCTTCTTTGGGCCGTGCGGCAAGAAATGAACACCTCTTCTGGCACAGTCCGCAATTGGTGCAGAAGTCTTCACTCGGTCCCAGCAGCTGGGCCCCCTTGTCCGTTACGATGGCGCGCATTTCGTTGCACACCGTTGTGCAGCGCAGACAATGGGTGCAAAGTCTGCGGTCGTAAACGACCTTCTTGGAGATGTGTTTTGTCAGTCGTTCGGTACTGTGCCTCTGTACAATGGACGGGGCTCCCAGCGTGAGAAAGTCGCCAAAGTCGTCAAAACGTGCCGGGTCGTCTACTCTCTCCGTCAGCAGCTGCGCCGCCATCGTGAAAAATCCCCAACCGGCCTCGTCTTCTTCATCGGTCATTTCGATCAGATGCAGGTTCCCTGTTCGGTCCTGCAGAAGGGTCGCAAAGGTGAACGGCGATGCCGGGATGTCGGGATGGCCGAAAGTCAGCGTGTAATAACTGCCTTTTCCATACTCTCTCTGCACGACCTGGCGCAAAGGCTCAGGCCATGACCGCTCTTGGCAGTACTTTTCGTAGTGAGCGCCCAGAAGACCGAGTGAGAATCCCCAGCCCAGCGATTCCGAGCGCACAATCCGAAATATCTGATGAGAAATTTCAATTAAATGCATGTCCGAAGCAGGATCTTCCACGAGGCTCCAGGTGAATTTCGGCGCGGGCGCCTCATGGGGTCGTCTGTGTAGAATACTGCCGGCGAATGCATGAATCCAGTTCGGTAGGGATGACCTCATGTTAACAATCCTTTAATTGGTTGCCCAAAGCTGATCCATTTTCCGTGGGAATAATCGGCTGTTGCCCAACCGACCCGGGCGAACGGGCCGGATCGAACGAGCTTCGACCTGAAAAAACGCAATATCCTCGCGCGCGCAGCAAACCCGCCTGGTTACGGGTGAACCAATGAAGTCAACAACGGGCTCCGCCGAACAGGATGGAGATGTTTGTGCTGGACATGCCGAGTTCATTTTCAATCAAAATTCTGGTTCAACAGGGATGCAAAACCGTTGGATCAGGCCAGAACAAGATGTATTGTGGATGATCACCAAGAAGTGATCCGCGAGACTTCAGGCAACCGATGGTAATCGGTGCCGTCCTTCTCGATGCCGGTATCTCTAGCAAAAAACAATGTGTATTGGTGAGTCAAGAAAATAAATTTCACAAAGTGAGGAAGTGCTCGGGGTCTCGATATGAGCGATCCCGCTTCAATCTACGATGCTGTGCCCAACCAGCAACATGATGACGAGCAGGCCGAAGGGCAGAGGGTTCGTATGGATTTGGTAAACAGTTTTTCGTATCCTTTTGGGACTCATTTTGAATTTCATCAGGACTCCGATGAGAGCCAGTGCGGCCATAATCACCAAGCCCCATTCCGGTAGAGAGCTGGATCTGCAGCGGGACAGGCTGAAATGGATGCAGGCCAGAAGCAGCGCCAAAGGGTTGAGAATGTAATGGAAGGGCATCAGGTACTTTTTTTGAGCTCGGTTGAGTCTCTTGAGCCGCTCCTGCAGGTTTACCGACACGGCGTTGTTGTGGGTGAGGGCTTTTATCAGCAGGCTGAGCAGAACCGGAAGGTTCGCGGCGGCAAATGTCCAGGCGGCAGACTCCCCTGTGAATTCGTTTCCCTTGTCACCTTTCATTTTGCCATGCTCAGAGCCGAAAAGCGTATTCCAGTCAACCGGTCTGCCTTTGTGGCTATCGTCGTCAGCAGTCGTTTGAGGGGGACAGACCATGAAGCAGAAGCACATGCTTGACAACAAAACAGTCCCTGCCAGCAGCATTCTTGCAAGTGATGGATTCCGATTGCGCATTTCTGTCTTCTCCGTCCTTTCGCCCGATGCTTGTCAGCTCTCAACACCATGGCGCCCTACTGCGCTGCATGGTTGCCGGCCGCGCTGCGTGCCCGGCTGCAAAAATCTGAAGGAGATAACCACTTCACGCGGTCCGCTGGAGCCAGGATTAACGGCGCTGTGTGAGAGGGGTGGAAATCCCTCGCCTTTAGGCGATGATCGGACTATACACTGTGGCTATGCGGTGTTGCAAGTTTAATCGACAGCTTTGCTGGCGCCAAAGCGCCTCCCAGGCTCTATTCGCAAATGTTTCATTGGGTGGATTGAGGATATGAGCACAGCACAGATCACGGCAACATTGGGCAGCATCTTCGATGACGAGAATGAGCTCTCGGAACTCCCGGCTCGATCGTCGAGGTGGGCTGCATGGAGTCTCTTTTACGGGTGGCTGGTCCTCGCGTTTTTGATTCTCCCGGGATGCGCAACACCGGTAGGCGTCAAACAGGTGGATCCGCAAACCGTTCATCGGGAGCTGACCGGCAATGTGCTATCCTCGGGTGAGCTCAGTGAGCAAACCCGGGTTGTCCTCAATCGGAGAAGTCTCACCACGCTGTTCAAGCAGGACCCGGGTGAAGCTATCGCGCAGCTTCATGCCCTATATGTCGCGGGCGGCAATGCAGATGATCTTTCAGCCCTTGTAGAGACCTGCTTTCTGCATGCGGAAAGTTCCGCCAACAGGGAATTCTACCTCGCTTCAGCCATCTATGCGTATGCATTCCTTTTCCCGGAAAACCAGGAGGAAGAACCCAGTCCCTACGATCCCCGTTTTCGCCTGGCCTGCGACATTTATAACAGGAGCATCACCTCGGCTTTCAAGACCGATACGGGATCGACGGTGGCTCTTCGAGGGGGCAGCTTCTACCTTCCCTTCGGCTGTATTGAAATCAAATTTGATTCATCAAGTCTTTTCTGGAACAACAGGGTCCTGGTGTATTTTCAACCGGTTGCCGAGCTTCAGGTGCGCGGGTTGACGAATCGTTATCGCTGGTCGGGAATTGGAGCGCCTCTATCGGCCAGAGCGGCGTCTTTCAGCAGGCAGGCCGGCGCGTCGGAGCTCATTGCAGATGATGTGCAGGTGCCGATCACGGCCCTGTTGCGTATCCCCGAGCCGAGAAAGCAAATCACCGGGAAAAAGTTGCACGGGATTCTTGAGATTTACGATGTATCCGTTCCCAAGTCGGTTGACATCGGCAGCCGTAAAGTGCCTTTGGAGGTGGAATCGACTGCCTCTCTGGCAGCGATGTTGGCCGAATCTCCGGTATGGCAGATGGAGTTGGTGGGGTTCTTCAGAAGCATACTGAACATGAAGGGGAGCTCCCAGCTGCGCGCACTGCGACCTCACCAACGAGGATTGATACCGGTGGTGATGGTACACGGTACGGCTTCCAGTCCCGGCCGCTGGGCTGAAATGGTCAATGAACTGCAAAACGACCCGATCATTCAGCAACACTTTCAGTTCTGGTTTTTCGGCTACGATACGGGAAACCCGATCGCCTACTCGGCCTCCTTACTGCGGGAGTCACTCACGCAGGCGGTCAAAGAATTCGATCCGCGGGGCGAAGATCCCGCCCTGCACCGAATGGTCGTCATGGGCCACAGCCAGGGGGGGCTGCTGACCAAAATGACGGTCGTCGACAGCGGCGACAAGCTCTGGAATCTTATCAGCAAAAAGCCTATGGATGAGCTCGATCTTCGGGAGAGCACGCGCACCCTGCTGCGTAAGAGCCTTTTCGTAAAACCTCTTCCCTTCGTTCGTAGTGTGATTTTTATTGCAACTCCCCACCGGGGAAGCTTCATCGCGGGATGGCGTCCGAGTCAATGGATTACGCGGTTCATCAAGCTACCCACCAACATTTTGTTGGGCCTGGCGGACCTTCTGCAGCAGCATAGCCTGGCGTTTATCTCAACCGGCAGAATACCCACCAGCGTGGGCGATATGACCCCGGGCAATGCCTTCCTCAAAATCCTGGCGGAACTGCCCATCGCTCCAGGCGTTTCGGCTCACTCCATCATTGCCGTCAAAGAAGGAATGCCGGTGGACCATGGCCATGACGGCGTTGTGGCCTATCAGAGCGCCCATCTGGCAGATGTCGAATCAGAGCACGTGGTTCGTTCGGCCCATTCCTGCCAGGGGCATCCCCACACCATTGCAGAAGTGCGACGCATTCTCTTGGAACAACTGCAAGGAAAGCGCGGGCGCTTGTCCGAGCGAAGCCGATGAGCACAGATAGCCTTATCCAATCTGCGTTCATCTGGGTTCATTTGCGGTTGAAATGCTGGCCTTTGCCGTTAACAAGCTTGACCAAATTCGGCCATGGCGCGCAGCAAAGCGGTTTTGTGAACCTCTCCGGCGAAATGGACCGGGCTCTTGCCGTACAGCGGGTCCCAGCCGGCCGGATCCGCCGAGCAAAAATATTGGGTTTCCAAACCGATACGCGTCGCCGCCTCATCTACGGGCCATCCGATGATTCTTGCTGCGGCTTCCCAACTGGCGCCGCAGGGGGCTCCTCGCAATACTTTAACGCGGGCGATTTTGCCGTCTGCGATGTGTACGGCATACTCCGGTGCGCCGAATTTTTCACCGTAGATTCCCAGGCAGACCTGCCTGGAGAGGCCGCATCAGGTGGGGGGCGTAACCGCCCATTTGACACGATGCTTCTTCCCCGAAGCAACAATTGGAATGTTCAAAGCCTCGCACAGCCTTGCCAGATCATGCGACAAATCCGGGTGCACGAGGAAATCGAGCACCAGATCAGCCTCAAGGCTGGTCGGGAGATATTCTTCCGTCTCATCAAGGACGGCGGGCAAAGGAGCGTCGATGGACATAACGTGCAAGTCAAACAGCCCGACACCGTACCTTGTCAATCCTTGAATCTTTTTTTCTCCGCTGCCGTTTTGTTGAAAAACAATGATCTTTTGACGAACAGTTTCCGTCAGATGGTTGTCCGAACCGGCAACTTCTTCAATTCTTCCACACTTAAGCATCAATAGTCCTTCATCTGTCAGCAATGGTACCGATTGTTCCTCGATGTGATCTGATTCCCGCCGCAGCAAATGGGTCCACGGACATCATAACGGTGATCTCCATCTGTTTGCTTCCTTGATTACAGTGTATTTTAAGCACACCAGATCTTCACCGATCCTTTCCATTGCCTGTAATTTCAGAATCAGTGAGACGTCGTCGGAGAACAACGAAACGCCCCGGCCGAAAATAACAGGGGAAATGGTGACAATGATCTCGTCGATGAAACCTTCTCTGGCAAAGAGTGTATTGACCAGGGATCCACCCGCCAGAACAACTTCTGAATAGCCTTGTTGCTCCAGGGTTCTGAGAATTTCTTCCGGCCCTTCCTGGGTGAACCACAGGTTGCTGTCTCGTGACACTCTGCTGGAGTCACGGGTCATGACGACATTGACGCGGCCCGGCAACGGAGTCCCAAAGGTATCGAACGTCTTCGAGCCCATGATGACCACTCCCGCCTTTCTGCTGAGCGCAGCGAAAAATTTCTTATCTTCTTTGCCCGTCCAGTCGGGGAAATGATCCGGGGTTTTCCCGATCTTTCCATCCAGAGTCAGGGCCATTACCAGGGTCACCTTCATACTGTGCCTCATTTGTGCGACGGTGAAACCGTCCGGCGTGGTTTGCCCTCAATCGGCGAGCATCAACCGATTTGCCTTGTCCGCTCTATTCAGTATAATGGTTTTTGGTTGCGCGGACCGCAAGGTTATCCCCACGAATCATACACGGAAAATGGTGGATGGTGAAATGGATGGGTCACATTGCATCTCGCCGTGAGCAAGAACGCCGCTCGTGAACGTGCTCGGCAACAGCGCAAAGGGTTGTTGGAGACGCCACAATCAGGGGAATCACTTGCGGTATGGAGGAATAGCCCCCAGCGCCTGACGGAGCAGGTCGGACAATCGAGCTCACCTCGTTGCTGCAGTCCAGCCTCCTGGACTGGATATGGTTGTGATGCGAATACTTGTTGTGGAAGACGAAAAAAAGGTGGCCAACTTCGTGAAAAAGGGATTGGAAGAAGAGGGCTACGCGGTGGATGTGGCATTCGACGGAGAAATGGGGCTGCATATGGCTCTGGACGGGGTGCACGATCTGGTGCTGCTCGACATTCATCTTCCCCGGAGAAACGGACTGCAGGTGTTGCAGGAGATGCGCCGCCAGAGGGTAACCACGCCGGTGTTGCTGTTGACCGTGAGGGCGACCATCGAGGACAAAGTCCTGGGTCTGGATTCGGGAGCTGATGATTACTTGACCAAACCGTTTGCCTTTCAGGAACTTCTTGCCAGAACCAGAGCGCTCCTCAGACGGCAGAGCGAAAACAAGGAGGCGCTCCTCAGAATTGCAGACTTAACGGTCGATCCCGTGCAGCGAGTGGTGCAGCGGGGTGATCGGCAGATTGAACTGACCGCCAAAGAGTTCGGCCTGCTCCATTACTTCATGCGCAACCCCGGTCGCGTCCTGACCAGGACCATGATCGCCGAACACGTGTGGGACTATGATTTCGACTCGATGACGAACGTTATCGACGTCTATGTGAACTACCTGCGCAAGAAAATTGATGCCGGCGCGCGACCGAAACTGATTCACACGGTGCGCGGCGTCGGCTACGTGTTGAAGGCGGAGTAGAGCTTGCTTTTTAAAACCATTAGAAATCGCCTCACAGCCTGGTATGTCGGGCTGCTCACCGTCGCCTTCGTCATCCTCGGGGGCGCCGCCTATCAGCTGCTCTCCTACAGCCTCAACCAGGAGATGGACAACACCTTGACCAGCGTCGCCAGAGTCCTGGCCGAAAGGGCGGCCAGAGAACCGGGAGCGTCCTTTGCGGGCGAGGTCGATGAAATCTTTCGCCGCTTTTTTGGTTTTTCACCGGTTCACAGATACTTTCGCATGCTCAGCCCTCTTGGAAACAGGGCTTCTACACAGTTCAATCAGGCTTCGGAAACACTGCCCCTCAGCAACAATGCTCTCAACAATGCGGCGCGCGGACTGCCCACCTTCGAATCTGTTCAGGGCCCATACCACTATCCGGTGCGACTATTGACCATGCCGGTCATGCAGGGCAAGCGCCTGACCAACATCATCCAGGTGGGAATGCCGCTGGAAAACCTGCAAAAGACTCTCATTCGCTATCTGCTCGTGATGGCGGTGCTGCTTCCCGCGGTTCTGCTGGTAGCCGCCGCAGGCGGGTGGTTTCTGGTGAGGAGGGCATTGCAGCCGGTGGATCGTATGACCAAAGCGGCCAGCCGGATCAGTGCCGAGCACCTCACCGAGCGCGTGGAGGAAACCCACGCCGGCGATGAACTGGACCGGCTGGCAAAGACCTTCAATCAAATGCTCGCGCGATTGGACGCGGCTTTCAGCCAGGTGCGGCAGTTCAGCGCCAGCGCATCGCACGAACTGCAGACCCCGTTGACAATACTCAGGGGTGAACTGGAGGTCGCACTTCGCTCCTCGAGGAGCCCCGATGAGTATCAACAGATCATACGAAGTTCGCTGGAAGAGATTGATAAGCTCTCTCAACTGGTCGACGGCATGTTGATGCTGTCGCGTGCGGAGGCCGGCGTGTTGAAATTTGATCGGCGGCAGATTGACCTGGCTGCACTGGTTGAAGAGGTTTACTGGCGGCTTAGAGTCTTGGCCGAATCAAAATCAGTGGATCTGCTGCTGGATCGCCCGGATTGTGTGAGCGTGCAGGGAGATCGGGAGCGCCTGAGACAGTTGCTGGTCAACGTTATCGAAAACGGTGTCAAGTATACGGGTGACGGCGGCCGGGTTGCGGTCTCATTGAGGCAGGCGAATGATTGTGCGGTTGTGGAAGTTTCTGATACCGGCGGCGGAATTCCTGAAGAAGAACACGAACAAGTCTTTCAACCGTTTTATCGCACCCTCGATGCGTTGCCGGAAAAAGGTGCCGGGTTGGGTTTATCGATTGCGCGCTCCATCGCTCTGGCCCATCAAGGTCGAATCGAAATTGACAGTGCGCCGGGAAAGGGAAGCACCTTGCGCATTGTTCTGCCCACGGGGCAGAATCATCTCAAATAAACTTCCATTAGAAAATTTTAATTTCCCTCTAATCTTCTTCTAATCTTTCCTTCCTATAGTTACGCCAACACTGTCGACAAGCATGCAGGTCATAAGAACGCACATGAAGAAAGGACAACAATGCTCAAGAATGTCAAGCAATACGTCAAGGTTGAACGATTTCGAGTGGGGTTCTTCACCACAGTTGCCGTTATTGGTCTGATCACCGGGCTGATACTGGCTTGCGGCACGGACTGGACTCGTTCCGTAGCAGCTCACACATCGGAAAATCCTGCACTGCCGACGAGGCCGGCGGTTCTGCAGGAATCCTTTGCGCCTCTGGCAGAACGACTTTCGCCTGCGGTGGTGAATGTCAAAGTCACTAAAGTGGAGAAGGCGGTTTTCAATCCACGTGAAATTCCCGAGGGGCCTTTTGGGGATATGTTCAGACGATTTTTTAACGACAATTTTCAGTTGCCCAATCAACAACCAGTGAAAGGTGCCGGATCGGGGGTCATCATCAGTGAGGAGGGATTTATTCTGACCAACAACCACGTAGTTGAAGGGGCGCAGGAGGTCACGGTGACACTCGCGGACCAGAAAGAGTTGAAAGCGGACATTGTCGGCCGCGACCCCAAGACCGACCTGGCGGTTTTAAAGATTCCGGTCCGGCACCATTTGCCCGCTGCACAGCTGGGCAATTCGGATCAGTTGAAGGTGGGTGACTGGGTCATCGCCATAGGCAATCCCTTCGGGCTAACTCACACGGTAACTTCGGGCATTGTCAGTGCCAAGGGGCGAATCATCGGTGCCGGGCCCTACGATGATTTCATTCAGACCGATGCATCCATCAATCCGGGCAATTCCGGCGGACCTCTCTTCAACATGAATGGTGAGGTCGTCGGCATCAATACCGCCATCATTCCCAACGGCCAGGGCATTGGATTCGCCATTCCGGTGAACACCGCCAAGCCGCTGATTCCGCAACTCGTGAAAGACGGCAAGGTGACCAGGGGATACCTGGGAGTGAACATTCAATCCGTCACCCCGGAAATTGCAGCCGCCATGAAACTTCCAGATGATAAAGGCGCCCTGGTCGCAGATGTTATGCCGGACGGACCGGCATCGAAGGCGGGCGTCCAACGGGGTGACATCATCCTTGCTTACAATGGCAGGCCGGTTCAAGACAGTCACGACCTCCCCGCGATAGTGGCAGAGTCGCCTGTCGGTCAAGAGGCGACGGTGACCCTTCTGAGAAACGGTGAAAAGAAGGAGATAAAAGTCACTGTTGCCGAACTGCCGTCCGACAACGACGCGGTGGAATCCTCAGCAAAGCCCGAGCAGGGAAAATGGGGTCTGCAGCTGCAGAATGTTACGCCGGAGATGGCTCGCCAGCTCGACCTCCAAGTCCAGGGGGGCGTTATGGTGAGCGCCGTGCAAGCGGGCAGTCCGGCTGACAAAGGGGGAATACGGCCGGGCGACATCATCTTGGAGGTCAACCGTCATCCTGTCACAACGGTTGAGGATGTGACCCGGAACATTGCCGGGAACAACAATGAGGATGCGCTCCTGTTGTTGGTCCGGAGGGACAGCAGAAGCCTGTTTGTGGGTCTCTCCGAAAAACAGTGAAGGACCGGATCGCCCGCTGCTCTTCAACGGGGTGCGGTGAGGGCAACTACGAGCCCCTCCCCCGGGAGGCTTGCCGGAATACTGGGTGTGCCGTGTGATCAAATCCTGTGGGCAGGCACAGGTGCAGCCTCCCTCCCCGTCAATATAATGGGGGCTACCCGCTTTTTTGCACGGTGGCCCCTTTGGCTTTCAAGAGGAGAGCTCGCGCAAGGGGGGGGGTCATTGCTTTCCTGCCGGCGGTGAGGGTATCATATCTCCCGGCAGCAGCTTCCAAATGCCGAGATTTCTCGCACGTGCGCTCTTTTCCAGTCTGTGGTATTCTGCCGGCGCATGGGGCAAAGCCTCCGCCCATCCGTTCTGCAACATATAGGCGGCGAGATCCTCGCCTTGCGAGGTACACACGGCATTGATGCCGCCATCCCCATTCCGGCTTATTTCGTGGCAGTGAACAAAATAGGGATCGATTTTCAGTTCCAGCATCAATACCGCTCTGGGGCCACACCGCGGCGGTCGTAAGAAGTCAAGGCACGATTCATAAGTCGGAGGTATACGAAGACCGTAAAGCCAAATAGTCCGTCCCTGCACACGCAACGAACCATCATTTTTCACGATCGCGTAACTTTTGTACTCGGCGGCCTGCGGTACCAGCGGGAGAGAAAACAAAACAGCCAGCACGAAGGTTGTTCTCCAGCGCATCGTCTGATCCTCCCAGGCATAAAGCCCTGCAACAAAACCCTACGATTTGACATCTATTCACCTTACATTATAAGCAAACCTCTGCAGACCTGCAAAAAAGTGTCGTAGGGACAGGGAGGATCCGCCGGCGCAACAAAAGCGGAATCCTGTTCGGGATTTCATCGCCCCAATGGAGTGAGTTCTGCCAGGCAAACTACCGTGGTCATTGCGGCGAACGCCCGAATTCAGCGTGTCTGCATCACCGCTGAATGCCTACCGTCCTGACGGTATTTCGTTGGCATGACAAAGGGTTACGTGGAAAATCGCGAAATCCGGGGCACTATGGCCGAAATTTTCAAAATTGAACCGGTGCATAAAAAAATGCTGCCACGATTCGGCTCTTTTCTGATATAGAACGGAGTGCTGTCGAAACTGAGAGAGTCTCGCTGTTTACCTGAAATTTTAGGATGATACATGTGCTTTATGCGAAATTATCGAGGTCTGGCCGTTGTCCCCGTTATTGTCATTTTTGGACTGGTCGCCGGCTGCGCAGCCTTGAACAAGAACAAGAACAACGTGAAAGAACTGGCCAGCGCCATTGAAGCCTTCAACACAGCCTTACGCTGGGGAGATTTCAAGCAGGCTGCGGTATTTGTTGCGCCTGCTTACCAGGAGAAATTCTGGCGGCAGTCGGACAAACTGGAAGGTCGGATGAGATTGACCGAGTACGATATTCGCCACATAAACTGGCAGAGCACTGCCCATTCCGTTCCGGTAATTATACGATATCGTTATTATTTCACTAATGATCCAAACCTTAAGACAGAGACGGTCACACAGATCTGGTCATATAGTGAAAAAATGCAAAATTGGCTGATAACCCAATCCGGATTAGACCCCCTCACAATTCATTGAACATTGGTTCAAACAAGAACGGGATAATGCGAGGCGCGCAGTGATTTTTTGCGACCACCGGGGAGAATGCTACTTTTCGATGCCCTTGTAATCTGATATAGAATCGCCACACAGAACTATGACTTGTGCGTTTCTGTTTGTTATCTATTCGCTTCCAGAATAGAATCAGCGACCGACATACAGACGCCTGGAAATAGCAACGTTCAAATCCCCTGGAAGAGCCGGGCAATTCATCCTTGACTCATCCTGATCGTGCTATAATTGAGGGGTTACTAAATACGCAAAGCAGGGAGGCTTTGATTTTGAGTCCTTTTTACAAGAATTTAGCCCTTTGGCTGGTCATCAGTCTCATGGTGATTCTATTGTTCAACATGTTTCATCAGCCGCAGCAAACCAGCCATCAAGTCAACTATAGCCAGTTCATGACTTCGGTGCAAAAAGGGGAAGTATCACAAGTCACCATTCAGGGCGACAATATTTCCGGAGTCTATGCTGACGGCAAGCCTTTTCGTACGTTTGCTCCGCGTGATGCAGATCTGATTCGTACTCTCAGGGAACACGGCGTAGAGATACAGGCCAAACCTCAGGAAGAATCACCATGGTACATGACCATCCTGATCAGCTGGTTCCCGATGCTGCTACTCGTCGGGGTGTGGATCTTTTTCATGCGCCAGATGCAAATGGGCGGCGGCAAAGCGATGAGCTTCGGCAAGAGTCGTGCGCGGCTGCTGAGCGAGAGTTCCAAAAAGGTCACATTTGACGACGTGGCAGGCATTGATGAAGCCAAGGAAGAGCTGCATGAAATTGTGGAGTTCTTGAAAGACCCCAAGAAGTTCACTCGACTGGGCGGAAGAATACCCAAGGGTGTGTTGCTGGTGGGTGCGCCCGGTACCGGCAAAACCTTGCTGGCCCGAGCTATCGCCGGGGAAGCCGGGGTGCCGTTTTTTTCCATCAGCGGGTCTGATTTTGTGGAGATGTTTGTCGGAGTCGGCGCTTCCCGAGTGCGCGATCTGTTCATGCAGGGCAAGAAAAATGCTCCGTGTCTGATCTTCATCGATGAAATTGATGCCGTGGGAAGACACCGGGGAGCGGGCCTGGGAGGCGGTCATGACGAGCGCGAGCAGACGCTGAACCAGTTGTTGGTGGAAATGGACGGCTTCGAATCCAATGAAGGCGTTATCCTTATTGCAGCGACCAACCGGCCCGATGTGCTCGACCCGGCCCTGCTGCGTCCGGGCCGATTCGACCGGCAGGTGGTCGTGCCCGTACCGGACATACGCGGGAGGGAGGGCATTCTCACCGTGCACATGCGCAAGAAGCCTCTGGCCGCCGATGTGGATAATCGGACACTGGCCAAGGGGACGCCCGGATTTTCCGGGGCGGACCTGGAAAACCTGGTCAACGAGGCAGCCCTGCTGGCGGCGCGGAAAAACAAAGACGCCATTGACATGTCGGACTTTGAGGAAGCCAAAGACAAGGTGATGATGGGTCTCGAGCGCAAGAGCATGTTCCTGAGTGAGGAACAGAAGCGCACCACTGCTTATCACGAGGCGGGACATGCGTTAGTTGCGCGAATGCTTCCCGGGGCAGATCCTTTACACAAAGTCACCATCATACCACGCGGCCGCGCATTGGGCCTGACCCAGCAGCTTCCCCAGGATGATCGGCACACGTACTCACGAGACTACCTGGTGGACAGCATCGCCATTTTGATGGGAGGCCGGGTGGCCGAAGAACTGGTTTTCAACCAGCGCACCACAGGGGCTTCCAATGATATCGAGCGAGCGACGCAAATGGCCCGGCGCATGGTGTGCGAATGGGGCATGAGCGAAAAGATGGGGCCGCTCAGTTTCGGCAAGCGCGAGGAGCAAATATTTCTTGGCCGAGAGATAGCGCAGCATCGCGATTACAGCGAGCAGACAGCTATTCGGATCGATGAGGAAGTGCGCAGTATTGTGGAGGAAAATTATCAGCGTGCCAAGGATATACTCACACAGCACATCGATCTGCTGCACCTCATTGCCGGTGCCTTGTTGGAAAAAGAGACCCTGGATATCCGCGACATAGACAGGATCATCGGTGAGGTCAAGCCGGAGCTCATTAAGGACCTTCCCCCCAAAGAGCAGGAGCCGGCGGATTCCGGCCTGGTCATCTCCCCATCGATGGAAGCGGCCTCCAGTACAGAGCCGGAAGAGAACCCAAAACCTGGCGACGATTCGGGACCGGAAAAATCGGTCAAGCCCTCCGATAAGAGCGACATCACTTAACGGGAGGCACGCAGCGATGAGCGTTTCCCCGCGCAAGCCATATGTGCTTCGGCTCAAGTCCGGCACGCTGGAGCTCGGACCGCGTACTCTGGTCATGGGAATTTTGAACGTCACACCGGATTCCTTTAGCGACGGCGGGTTTTTCTTCGATTTTGAGGCAGCCAGCGCCCAGGCTTTGAGGATTATCTCTCAAGGGGCGGATATCTTAGACATCGGCGGAGAGTCGACCCGGCCTTTTTCCGAACCCGTCTCCATTGATGAGGAACTGCAAAGGGTTCTGCCTGTCATCGAGGCCGTTCGACGCGTCAGTGACATTCCCATCTCCATAGACACCACCAAAGCCGAGGTGGCTCGTCGTGCATTGGAAATCGGAGCGGACATCATCAACGATGTCAGTTCACTGCGCTTTGACGACCGGATAGCAGATCTGGCTGCCGCCACCGGTGCCCCTCTTATCCTCATGCACATGCAGGGAGTCCCCGGGACGATGCAAAAAAATCCCACCTACGCTGCGCTTTTTTCCGAAGTCATTGCTTTCCTGCAGGAGCGCATTGATGTTGCCGTCCGGCACGGAGTGGCGAGGGAACAAATTGTGGTGGATCCGGGCATCGGATTCGGCAAGACCGTGAACCATAACTTACTGCTGATCAGGGAGCTGAATCTTTTGCAGTGCCTGGATCGTCCCATTCTGCTGGGGGCATCGCGCAAACGCTTTATTGGAAGCCTTCTTGACCGCCCCGAACAAGATCGTGAGATTGGGACGGCAGTAGCGAATACTCTTGGAATTGCGGCCGGGGCGCATATCATCCGTGTTCACGACGTGGCCATCAACAAGCAGGTGGCGGTGTTGAGTGACGCCCTCCGCAATGCCGGGCAGTGAAGCCTTTTTCCGATCGCACTTGACGAGGAGTCAGCGATGAAACGCTTGTTTGGTACCGATGGAATTCGCGGGGTAGCCAATGTGCCCCCTATGACCACTGACATTGCCTTGAAGGTGGGATGCAGCACCGCCCATGTCTTTAAGAACAAACACCGCCGACCCAAAATCATTATCGGCAAGGACACCCGTCTTTCCGGATACATGATCGAATACGCCATCACCTCGGGGATCTGTTCCATGGGTGTGGATGTCCTGCTGGTCGGTCCTCTGCCTACTCCCGGCATCGCCTTCATTACCTGCAGCATGAGGGCGGATGCGGGTATTGTTATCTCGGCATCGCATAATCCTTACGAATACAATGGAATCAAGATTTTTGCCGCAGACGGATTCAAGCTTCCCGATGAAACGGAAAAGCTTATGGAAGAGCTCATTCTAAGCGGGGAGATCGAGCGTCTGCCACGGCCATCGAGCTCCGACATCGGCCGTGCGCGGCGTATCGATGATGCTCAGGGACGTTACATCGTCTATCTGAAATCAACCTTCCCCGGGGCGTTGAGTATGGAAGGCTTGAAACTGGTCATCGACTGCGCCCACGGTGCGGCATACAAAGTGGCTCCCACCGTGTTCGAGGAATTGGGTGCACAGGTCATTATCACCGGCGATTCTCCCAATGGTAAGAACATTAATGAAAAGCGCGGCTCTCTCTATCCCGAACATATGGCCGCCCTGGTCCGGGAACATGGCGCCGATGCCGGATTCGCCTTCGATGGGGATGCCGATCGGGTGGTGTTTGCCGATGAAAAGGGTGAAATTCTCGACGGCGATCAGTTGATGGCCATTTGCGCCGGTCACTACGTCAGGAATGACAGACTGAACGGCAAGACGGTGGTTGCCACGATCATGAGCAATTTGGGACTGGAAATGGCGATCCGCAGGATCGGCGGCTGCTTGTTGCGGACCCCGGTGGGAGATCGCTACGTGGTCGAGCAAATGCGACAGGGAGGATACAATCTCGGGGGCGAACAATCCGGACACTTGATTTTTCTCGATTACAGCACCACCGGCGACGGGATTCTCTCTGCTCTGCAGGTGTTGGCGGTGATGCTGCGCGAAGGACGTCCTCTGTCGGAGCTCAAGAAGACCATGGAACTTTATCCGCAAACCTTACTCAACGTGCCCATTAAGAACCGCAGACCCATTGATGACATACCTGAACTGGTCGGCTTGAAGCAAGACATCGAGCGACGTCTCGGCAAGGACGGGCGTCTGGTGATTCGGCCATCCGGAACCGAGCCGGTGGTGCGCGTGATGGTGGAAGGTATCGACCAGGGACTGATTGAAAGCACTGCCCAGGAGATGGCATTTCACATCCAAAAATATATGGCTTGAGGACAGGACATCGCCATGCTGCTCGCTATGGATATCGGCAACACCAATACGGTCCTGGGAATTTTTGTGGGAGAGCAACTGGTTCAGGACTGGCGCATCCGCACGGAAGTCAACGCCACTACGGATGAATATGGAATTCTGATGCGCAGTCTGTTTGCAGCCAATGACCAGGCGCCGGAGAAAGTCAAGCACGTGATCATATCGTGCGTGGTGCCGCCGGTTCTCAATTCCGCCGAGGGCTTCTGCCGAAAGTACCTGCACATCGACCCGCTCATTGTCGGACCCGGCATAAGAACCGGAATGCCTATCTTTTACGATAATCCCAAAGAGGTGGGGGCGGATCGCATCGTCAACGCGGTAGCCGCCTTTGAGGCCTACAGGAGCGCCACCATCGTGGTCGATTTTGGAACGGCCACCACCTTCGATTATGTTTCCGAACGAGGCGAATACATGGGTGGTGTCATCTGCCCCGGAATCATGATTTCCTGTGAAGCGCTGTTTCAGAAAGCATCCAAACTGCCCAGGGTCGAAATATTTGCCCGACCTCGATCCATCCTGGCCAAGAACACTATAGCATCCATGAATGCTGGAATTGTTTATGGCTATGCCGGCCTGGTGGAAGGAATCATCAGGCGAACCAAGCAGGAACTGAAGAGAGATCTCAAGGTCGTCGCGACCGGCGGTCTGGCTCCCCTGATCGCAAGTGAATGCCCGGCTATCGACGAAGTCGACGAATACCTCACGCTCAAGGGGCTGAGAATCATATTCGAAAGAAATCAGAAATAGCCATGTCCGTGAGTGCTTTAAGAGACGGAGCCCGGGTTGCTCTGGTGGCTCCCGCCAGCCCTTTTGAGACGGAACGGTTAGAGCAGGTGGCCGGAATTCTGCGCGACAGGGGATTCGATCTTGTCTATGGCGGTCATCTCTTTTGTCGGCACGGATATCTGGCCGGCACCGAAGCCGACCGGGCTCAGGACCTCATCGATGCCATAAACGATCCGTCCATTGCCGCCATCATATGTGTGCGCGGCGGGTACGGGAGTAGTCGGCTGCTCCCCTGGCTGCCTTTTTCAGGGCTGCGGGGAAGTCCCAAGATATTCCTGGGCTACAGTGACATTACCTTCCTGCATCTCGCTTTCCTTGGTCGGATGGACTGGATTACCTTCCATGGACCCAACCTTATCGATGCGAACTCTCGGCCGGGAAAACTCGACTCTGTTTTCCGGGCACTCCAGGGGGAAAATTGCTTTTCCTGGCTCCTGCAACCGCAACAGATTCTGCGTGACGGAATAGTGACGGGCAGGGTGTTTGGCGGCAACCTCACCTGCATCGCCCATTCTATCGGCACAGAGTATTTCCCTGACCTCGAGGGCGGTCTGCTGCTGGTGGAAGATTGCGGCGAGGCGCTCTATCGCCTGGATCGGGCGATGAACCATCTCAAGCTGAGCGGATTACTGGCGCGTCTCAGCGGCCTGATTCTCGGCAATTTTAAGGATTGCGGTGAACCCCATGCCATCCATGATATGGTGCTGGATCACTGCAGGTCCTTCGACTTTCCGATCATTGTCGCTCTGCCGTTTGGCCACGATGATCCCAACGATGTGATTCCCTTCGGGATTCCCTTTACCTTGAATACCTATGAACGAACCTTCGGAGCAACGCAAAGCCCTTTCGCAGCCTGATTTTCCACTATCTTCAGAGCTTGACCGCTGTTTTCGGACGGCCCTGGATGAGAAAATCTTTTCAGGGGCCAGTTTGCTCGTGGGCGATTCCGAAAAGATAATTTTTCAACAATGTTGGGGGCGGACCAGGAGCGATGGAATTCCAGTCGATGCCGCAACCCGATTCGATCTCGCCTCCCTTACCAAGCCGCTGGTTACCACACTGCTTGTCATGCAGGCTGTCCATGCCGGGAAATTCGGGTTGGATGATTGTCTGGCAAGCTTTTTCCCCGCCGGCTTGGTACCGCTGGAAAAACGATCCATCACCATCCGGCAACTGTTGAATCACTCTTCGGGACTGGCGGCGTACCATTCGTTCTATCTGGAGCTCATCGAGATTCCCGAACGGGAGCGGGCGCCTCGACTGCTTGAGTGGATCATGCGCACGCCATTGCAGTCCCGGCCGGGAAGACAGTCCAGGTACAGTGACTTGGGGTTTCTGGTATTGGGAACGATTATCCAATCGGTGTTGCATGACCCTTTGGATGTGCTTGCTCAGCAGTTTGTCTTTATGCCCCTTGGTGTCGAGGAGCTTGGTTTTGTGCGACTGATTCCCCCGTCGAATCCCACCATTACGCCGGCATTTCCGAGCCAACCCGGGTCTGCTTTCGCAGCGACCGAATGGTGTCCATGGCGCCGGCGACTGGTACAGGGCGAAGTGCATGATGAGAATGCCTACTGCCTTGGTGGAGTAGCCCCCCATGCCGGCCTGTTCGGTACGGGGCAGGGGATTTACTCGGTACTTTCGCACCTTTTGGGTGCATACTGCAGGAAGAACCAAGCTGCACTGTTCCCTCCAGATCTGCTCGAACACTTTTGGACGAGGGCAAATGCAGACGAAGTCGGCACCTGGGTCTTGGGCTTCGATACCCCAAGTAGCCAGGGCTCCAGCGCGGGTCGTTATTTTTCGCCGCACAGTGTCGGCCACCTCGGGTTTACCGGCACTTCTTTCTGGATGGACCTGGACCGGCAAGTTCTGCTAGTCTTGTTGACCAACCGGGTCTACCCGACTCGGAAAAACGAGAAAATAAAAATTTTCCGACCAATGGTTCACGACCTTGCAATGAAGGCATTTTATGCACACTCACGGCATTAAAAAGATCTACCTGATGGGCATCGGCGGCATCGCCATGGGGACACTGGCAGGGATGCTGGCAGAAAAGGGCTTCCAGGTAACGGGTTCCGACCAGAACCTTTATCCTCCCATGAGCACTCACTTGGAACAGTTGCGTATCCCGATATTTACCGGCTACGGGGCTGAAAATCTGGAGCAGGCTGCCCCGGATCTGGTGGTCATCGGCAACGTCATTCGGCGCGACAACCCTGAGGCTCTCCATGTCGTGCAGCGTGGGCTGCCGTACTTGTCCATGCCGCAAGCCATCGGCGAGTTCTTTTTGGACCGGCACCAATCCATGGTGGTCGCCGGTACTCACGGGAAAAGCACGACGGCATCTCTGCTGGCCTGGATATTGAGTCATGCGGGCCTCGATCCCAGCGCATTCATCGGCGCTTTTGTGAAGAACTGGCAAAGCAGTTACCGCCTGGGGACGGGGCCATACATGGTCATCGAAGGTGACGAATACGACACCGCTTTTTTCGACAAGGGTCCCAAATTTCTCCACTACCGACCTTCTATAGGGATTGTCACCAGCATCGAATATGACCATGCTGATATCTTCCCGGACTTTGCGGCGGTCATCGATGCTTTTGGGAGATTCATGCAACTCTTTGGTCCCCAGAGCCATTTGATTGTCAATGCAGACGATCCCAATTGTATTGCTCTGGCGCGCCAATGCAACGGCAGGGTCATGACATACGGCTATTCTTGTGATGCCGACTGGCGGATTCTTGACATAAATCACCGCCCGGGAGAAATTTTTTTTCGCTACCAAGATCCACAATTAAACCGCCATGATATGGTCACCAGGCTTGCGGGCGACCACAACCTCATGAATACCATGGCGGTGATCGCCGCCGCTTCCCTCGCCGGCTTGACTCCCAATCGCACGCAAGAGGCCATTTTGGCTTTTGCCGGAGTAACCCGCAGGCAGGACGTTATCGGAGAGAGCCGCGGCATTCTTGTTGTCGACGATTTTGCCCATCACCCGACGGCGGTCAGGGAGACCATATCAGCCATGCGGCTGCATTTCCCTGAAAGACGCATCATTGCGGTATTTGAACCGCGAACAAACTCGAGCCGCAGACGTGTGTTTCAGAATGCCTATGCCAGGTCGTTTCAGGATGCTGCCTGCGTTCTTATAAAAGAACCCCCGGGCCTGGAGAGTATTCTGCCGCAAGAACGTTTGGACGCCCGGCGCATGGTGCAGGATATTCGCCGGGCCAAACAGGAGGCGCACTACTTTGAGAACACGGCAAACCTGCTGCAGTTCCTGCTTGGCTACTGCAGGACAGGCGACTTGGTGTTGTGTATGAGTAACGGAAGCTTTGACGGTTTGCCGAGCGAGCTTTACCAGGCGATTCAGGAACAGTGACAATGGACAAAATATTGCTGCACACCTGCTGCGGACCGTGTACTCTTTATCCCCTGCAGCGACTCCGCGCACAGAATTGGACGGTGCATGGATTTTTCTACAATCCCAACATCCAGCCTTACCAGGAGCTGCAAAGGAGGCTTGAAGCGCTTCAGTGGATCGCTCATAAAGAAGATCTGAACCTCATTGTTCGCCCCGATTATGAGCTGGAGGCCTTTTTCCGGCATACGGCTTATCGCGAAAAGCAGCGCTGCCTGTACTGCTACTCGACTCGACTGGAAGCGGCAGCCCGACTGGCGAAGAAAAGTCGTTTTGACGCATTTTCCACCACCTTGTTTTACAGCAAGCGGCAAAAACATGAGCTGATCCGCTCGATAGCCGAGGAAGCTGCCAGGCGCGTCGGCATCCCCCTGTTTTATGAGGATTTCCGCACCGGCTGGAAAGCGGGGCAGGAGCGAGCTGAGGGGCTCGGTATATATCGGCAGCAATATTGCGGTTGCATCTATAGTGAAAAGGAAAGATTCTGCAAAGATTGACGGTGCATGCGGAACGATTCGATCAAGCTCCATATTCGCCAATATTATGCGGCGCTTTATGAAAATAAACAGCCACGTCACCTGCCGGTGAAGACAGGCAGACTACTGGCGGAATGCTTAAACTACCCGCTAACGCTGCTTCACTTTCTGTCGGACAATTACTGGCAACATTTCTTGCCGTGCGGCAATCCCATGGGCTTGCTCTCTCCCAAGAGTGGAGATCGTTTACTCAACCTCGGCTGCGGGGCGGCCATTGATTCTTTTGTGATGGCGGCACTGCACAAGGATGGCATCGAGATCGTCAATCTCGATGTGGTTTTCACGGCCTTGCACAAGGCTTGTTGTCAGGCGCGCAGGGCACCCTTTGAGCACATGCTGAGGTGGCTTTGTGCGGACGGTGAAAAGCTTCCTTTCCAAAATGAAAGCTTCGACTGGCTACTGATGAATGGATCGTTCAACTTGTTTCCGCAAAAATCAACTGTTCTGCAGGAAATTCGGCGGGTGCTGAAACCGCTCGGAGTGTTTTGCTGTGCCGACCTGTGTGCCGCGTCCATGCTGCCCGATTACTTCGAACAGGAAAAGGATGCGTGGGCATGGTGCATGAGTGGCGCCTGTACCGAAGAAAGGCTGGGCCAGCTGTTGACGTCCCATGCCTTGGAGTGCATGAGGCTCAATCGCCGGAAAGCGAGCGGCGATCTATTGTATCCGGTGGTCTTTTCCTGCCGAAAGGTCTAGTCTTCCTGTTGTTCTTCAACCATCGAAATGGCTTTGGTGGGACATTCTTCCGCACAAATGCCGCACCCTTTGCAGTATTCCAGATCGATCTCTACCGGAATGCTTCGTTTGACCACGCCTTCCGGGCAGTACAGCCAGCAGATGAAACATGAAGCACGCTTGTTCTTGGCCGGTGCACATTTGGAATTGTCAATCTCGGGTCGGAACGCTCTCCAATCTCCAGTTCTTCCTGCTTCGCCGATGCACAATTTGGAGTGCGCGTAGGTGAACTCGTCTTTGTTTCTATCCGCCATGTATATGAATCCTTTTGGTTTTCTGATGGTCAAGTCGGACAAATCAGGCACACGCCAGTGCAAATTTTCTGAGTGTCGTGGTTCCTTCATAGGCGAGGCGGGCACCCTGCACATTCCTTTCTGCCGCCTGCCCGCTGAAATGGCTGCGCAGTGCTCTTTCGATACTCTCCAGGCTCACCAGTCCGGTCGCTCGGGCAAAGCCTCCAAGAATGGCGGTGTTGAACAGCACCGTGCCGGAAACGATCAGCCCAGCCTCCCTGGCCCATTGGCTGGCATTGGTGGTGGCCACATTGTACGCCGGATCGAAGCCCAATGCTTCCGGCGGTTTCCCTGAGTTGATCAGTACGATGCCATCGGGCCTGATGCCTGCCGTCACGTTCACAACTTTCAGCAGTGTTGCATCCAGGACCACAACCACATCGGGATATTCCACCAGGGAAAACGTCCTGATCGGTTCTCGCCCCAACCGATTGGTGGCAATGATGGGTGCACCCCGTCGCTCCGCTCCGAAGAAAGGCGCCGCTGTGACACCTTTGTAGCCGTCGTAATACGCCGCTTCAGCCAAAATACTGGCAGCCGTAACAGCTCCCTGGCCTCCGCGGCCATGCCATCGCACCTCAACACAGTTTCTTCGCATACCTCTCAGCCCCTGTACCCGTTACTGACAGTAAATCCGATCCATCCGCAGCAAGAGCGGCAACCGATTGATGCAGAAAACCATTGCTTTCATGACCTTGCCGACTTGTGACGTAGTTTAATACCTCTTTGTCCGTTCGGAGTCAACAGAGCCCCCTTTTAAACTTGCTTTTTGGGCGCCTTTTGGCTAATTCCTGCTGGGTCAGCTTACGGGAGGATCGATGATCAACTGAGCGAGGGAAGTGATGCAAACGGAAGGCCGCCTGATTGGAACAATGAACCTGGCAAACGGATTGACTGTTTACTTTTATGATCAAACGGTGGGAATCATTGGAGACCGCTGCCAGGTCAAGATGGTTGTCTCGATACCCATAGAAATCAAGCGGGAATACTTTGAAAATACCGATAACCCCGGTACCACATACGACAAATTTGTTTCCGTCGTCGGCAACACGGTTCATTTCCAAGCCAGCCGCTTGCGCAATTTCATCGACCGCAGCGAGGTGGATCAGATCCTGGTGGAACTCAAAGGAGAGTTCATCCGTTCCAATCTGGACTATATCTCAAGGCCTCATTTTGCCCGCCGGTTTGTTTGGAAAATGTACCGAGAGTGGCAGGAGAGCGTCCGTTTGAATCAAATGTACGGCCACCACCTGCAACAGGCGAAGGAATCCGGCTGAAAAGCATCGAAATGTGAGTCGGTGGATGTTTCGGAAAACACTCGAGAAAGCCCCGGAGAGGCAGTGAAATCAGGGCCTGATTGCTACCGGTGTTCCTACACCTGCCACACGGAACAACTCGTCCATGTCTCTATTGTACAAAGCTATGCAGCCATTGGTCCAGTCTTTGTGGGCGCCGCCCGCATGGATGAAGATCTGGCCCCCCAACTCTGTGTTGGCCGGAGGTAACAGCGTCCTTTCCAGGGCAGCCACGATTTCCCTGAATTCCGGGGGGGTGATGAGTCCCGCAAAAAGAGCACGTTCGGCACGCCTCTTATCGGGGTAATTGATCCCTAGAGACTTGATGAAGCGGCTCATCGGGTTTTTCACGCAGATGATGAAGTTGCCCTCAGGGGTTTTGCCGTCGCCCTGGGTCTGTTTGTCGCCTCTGGGGTTAAAGCCCAATCCAATGGGGTAGTCGCGCACAAGGACGTTGGACTGGATCACGTACAACCTTCTTTTTTCCTTATATACATAGACTTCCGGATTGGTGATTTTATCCAGAGGGGTAAGATAATCTACCGTGAGGGGCAGCAAATCCCGTCCGGAATGCCTGCTTCCAGCCTGCCCTGAGGTTTCGGTCCGGGCGTCCAGCGAATCGACTTTGGATCCTGATTTCTGCATGGAACATGCAGAAATGACGACTGAAAACAACAGCAGTCCCAGCAAAGGACAAACGCGGGATCGGTTCAGGGCAAACAGACGCATACGGCTCACTTCCTCCTGCATTGATTTGGTCCGGCAAGGCGACAGTCGAAAGCTAGTTTAGCGAATTCTCCGGTTTGTTGAAATACAAAAAATGATCTCGGGATGACTTTTTTGAGATCCCTGCTCCCCTCGCGTTAGCTCTCCAGGAGTCCGGCACTCCATTGTAATGTCATCCCTGGACAGGTGGAACATTATAGCCGACTATTTTGGGACTGATGAAGATGAGCAGTTCCGTTTTGGTGATCTTATGGAAATTTGATCTGAACAACCACCCCAGCAGAGGAACTCTGTTCAGCCCGGGTACTCCCTCCTCGCTGCGATCCTCACTGTTTTCTATGATGCCGCCGATCACTATGACGGCGCCGTCGTCAACCAGAAGTTCCGTCTGTATTTCCTTGGTGTCGATGGGTGGTTGGCTCTGAATGCCAATTGGCGCACTCAGATCCACTTGATCCTTCTTGGCCTTGATCTCCAGCCGCACGCGCTCATCGGGTGTTATATGGGGGGTCACCTCAAGTTCAAGAACAGCATCCACAAGCTCCGTGGAGGCCACATTTTGATCGCTCAACACCAGGTAAGGCACCTGCTTTCCCTGCTTGATGAGGGCCTTAACATTATCCATGGTCAGCACTCGCGGTGCCGAGACAATCTTGCCCTCTCCGCGGGTTTCGAGGGCCGTCAGAATGAGATCAACGTTCCAAATCGTCTGGCCGGTCAGTTGCCCGAAGCTGAATCCGAACGAATCCGGCGAGGTAGCCGGATGATTCACTTGAAAATCCTGAGTGAACAAATGAGAGCCGCTTCCCGAAGTGCTGGCCAGGAAGAAATTCCATTCGATGCCCAGGTCCCTTTCCATGTTCTTATTGAGCTGCACAATCCGCGCTTCGATCATCACCTGAGGAGTGGGTTTGTCCAGGCGGCTGATCAGCGTCTTGGCATTTTGCAGCCGCGACTGATAATCTGTGTAAATGACCAGGCTGGTGCGATCATCGATGGAAATTTTGCCCTTCTCACTTTTGATTTCGCTTATTTTCGCTGCAATGTCGGCAGGCTTGGCATAATTGACGGCAAGATATTCCGTTGTGATTTCACCAAAATCTTTGCTCGCCTCCATCAGCTGCTGGCGCGCCTTCAACGTCTCTTCCTGCTGTTTCCATTCCTGCTGGAGCTTTGCCCTGGTGGCGATGCGAATGACATTGCCGACTTTGTCTACCGCCAGGTCGTTCATGGACAATATCAAGTCGAGGACCTGGTCCCAGGGCACTTGCTCAACCTTCAGGGTCACCTGACCCGCAACGCCTGGATCGATCACCATATTGGTGCCGGTGATATCGGCAATCAAACGCAGAACATTTTTAACGTCCGCGTCCAGCAGGTCCAGGCTGATCGGTTTGCCCACGAAGCTCTTGTTCAAACCGGTTTCCTGTCCGGATCCCACCGATGAACCGCGTACAGGAGCAGGGCCGGTTACTCTACCCGGAGCAACTACGGGGCGTGCTTCTGGCCCCACAGACATTGAGGAAGAAGGGGAGGGCGATACACTCCGGGTGACAGGGACGGCACGCGGGGAAGATTTGTCGGCCAGGGTAAGCCTCAACATTAGACCATTACTGTCGGTCGGGCTCAAAAAATAGCGTTCAAAAGGCCTGTTAAGCGTTCCAACTATTTGTATGCCCCGGGATGAAGCCGAATCCCGGTAGATCAACCTGACTTTATCAGAGGCGGTCGGCACCGGTGGCTGGGGCGGGGTCCGTTGCACATCGCCGAGGTCCAGTACAAATTGGTTTTCTCCCAGCCTCTGCATTTGATAATTCTTGAGCGGGCCTGTACCGAACAAAGTGATGACTATTTCGTTGGGTTGCTCGGAGATGTTTATGTCGAGCAGCCGGTTGGTTGCCGTTTCGCCAGGCGCAGCGGTTGCAGAGTCCCTGGTAGGAAGTTTTGACGGCACCGCCGCTGCTTGCTGTCCGGCGGTTTCCACCGTTGTCCATTGATCTGCAGGGGGCGACGGCGTGGCGCAACCCAGGCAAAAGGAAAGAATGAAAGTCACAATGGTGCATGTGCTGGTAAATTTTGCTGCTCCCTGCATGTCCCCCTCTTCTCTAACCGATCTTGCAAGGAAATCAACTAAGGTAATCGTTGTTCATGGTGTGCCTATTTTCTCTTCTTCTTTCCCTCGGTTTGTTGCTGCGCCGGTTCAAGAAAACGGTAAGTAACGATGGTGCAGCCCACCTGCAGAGTGGAATCATCACGGCGGGTGATGGTTAGATTGTCGACCTTAAGAATTCGATTCAGCTTGCTGATCCTGTCAAAAAAAGTCCCCAGTTCATGATACGACCCAATCAAGTCAAGGCGCACCGGAATCACTGCATAAAATTCCCGTGGTTGTTCAGGTTGTGGTTGGAACAAGATATTCTCCAAACCCACCTGAGCGCCCAATTGGGACACACTGTCGAGAAGACCGGGTATCTCTTTTTGGTCAGGCAGCATGGCCAACAGGTGGGCAAGTTCGACCTCTGACTGGGCCACCTCTTCTTCCAGAACATCCACCCGTTCCCTGGCCTTTTTCAGTTCAACCAGGCGCTTTTCCTGCCGAACAATATTCGTTTTGAGGCCGTTGATGCGTTCAGCCAACGGCTTGTAGGTAGAGAAATAAAAAGCCGCACTCAAGGCCAAAAGGGTGCCTGCAAACAGCAAAATCTTCCTCTGCGTGGTCAGGCCTTCAAATTTTTCCTGGAGCGACACGGGCAGGGTGAGTCTTTTCATCCCTTCGAACCCCTATCTTTGAATTGCATCAGGGCGACCATATTCTTTTCGGTACGGCACCAACAACCAGTCAAAATATCTGTCCCTTTCAGCACCGGCAACGGTTGAATTGCTTCAAATACGGCCACGGAATAGCGAGCTCGAGACGGCGGTTCATTCTCCCTTGACATTGCTTGATAGAGCAACACGTTTCTGATTTTCAGTCAACCCCAAATTAGCTGAATTGCAATCAGCAACGAATTCGAAAAATGGTATTTTCATCTGTAATAATGAAGGTTTGCTGCGCAGTCCAAAAAAGCATAAGTTGAATTGCACTTGAATGCAAGCGCAAAAACAATGCCCTGAGGCTGTTCAAATGCAGTTGCTTCAGATATTTTTGTAGTGACAATGGGCGGAATCAGCCATGTTTAGAAAAAATATAAGTTGTGCATTGATGGATTCGACGATGACAGTCAAACCAACCGAACCACATACCACGGCAGAACCAGCTGAGCAGCGCAGCCATCCCCTTGCGGGCGAGATGGAAACCCTGCCGCATTCACCTGGAGTCTACCTGTTCAAGGACCCTCAGGGGAAAATGCTGTATGTCGGTAAGGCCATTGACCTGAGAAAGCGGGTGAGCAGCTACTTCCGGAAAACCGGTTCGGAAAACATGAAAACCAGAGTCCTCCTCAAAAGGGCTACGGAGCTCGAATATGTGATCACCTCCAGCGAAAAGGAGGCTCTGCTCCTCGAGGCCAGTCTCATTAAGAAACACCGGCCGCGCTACAACGTCATCCTGCGTGATGACAAGAATTATCCTTGTTTGCGTATCGATCCCCGGGATCCTTATCCACGGCTGGAGATTGTGAGGCGCTTTCGCGGCGATGGCGCATTTTACTTCGGTCCTTATCATTCGGCGCATTCGGTTCGGGAAACCTTGAGACTCTTGAATCAGCTTTTTCCCTTGCGGCAATGCAAAAGCAGAAACCTGGTGACCAGGCAAAGACCCTGTCTAAACTACTCGCTGGGACGCTGCCTGGGGGCCTGCGCGGGCAAGGTCAGCCAGCAGCAGTATGCCGATGTGGTTGCGCAAGTTGTATTGTTTCTGCAAGGCAAGACCGACATGCTGCAGCAGCGGTTGCGGCAGCAGATGGAGCAGGCGGCAAAAATTTTGGACTTTGAGCGGGCGGCATTTTATCGAGATCGATTGCAAGCCGTCGCAGAGACTCTGGAAAAGCAGCATATCGTTTCCAACCGCCTGCAAAACCAGGATGTGTTGGGAATTTACCAGGAAGAACAAGGCACGGAAATCGTCGTTCTTTTCGTTCGCCAGGGAGCTCTGGTGGGGCAGAGTAGTTTTGATATCAAAGAGGCTCAAGGGGAGAAGCCGGAACTGCTGACTTCCTTCATCCAACAGTATTATGCCGAAGGACGCTATATTCCTGATGAGATCGTTGTTCCCCTTCCCCTCGACAGCCAGGAAATCCTGGAAGAATGGTTGTCCGAGCGCCGCGGCAAAAGTGTCAGGATTTGGCCCGCCAAGCGCGGAGACCGCAAATATTTGCTCACATTGGCAGAAAAAAATGCTCGGGAAAAATTTGCCGGCCATCGAAAATGGAGGCGGCAGGAAAAGAATCTGCTGGAAAGTCTTCAAAGCATATTGAGACTGCCCGCTTGTCCTCTTCGCATGGCGTGTGTGGACATTTCCAACATACAAGGAATGCATGCGGTGGGGGCTCTGGTAGTATTTGACCGCGGGCAACCCGATAAATCATCCTATCGCCATTATCACATACGGGGCAAAGACCGACCGGATGATCCCGCCATGATGGCCGAGGTCGTGGAGCGGCTCATAACGGAAGATGCGCAGCTCACCGCCAGTCTGGACTTGCTGGTCCTGGATGGTGGTAAGGGACAATTGAATCGAATACATCGCGTTCTGGCGGCCGCCGGTATTGACCAGGAGCTTCCCGTCATTGCCCTCGCCAAAGAACAGGAAGCCGATCGGGGCGATAAAGGCCGCGGGCTTTATGAAAAGGTGTACCTGCCGGGGCGCAAGAATCCTCTGTTCTTATCGCGTTTTCCCGCTATCCTGCATCTCCTGCAGAGGCTCCGCGATGAGGCCCACCGGTTTGCCATAACGCACTATCAGCATCGCCACCGAAGTCGGCTGCTGTCCTCGATGCTGGATTCTGTGCCCAACATCGGACCCAAACGGCGCCAACTGTTACTTCAGCACTTCGGCAGTGTGGAAAAACTGCAGCAGGCCGGCATCGAGGAATTGAATGGAGTTCCCGGGTTGCCAAGGAATGTCGCGGAGGCTCTCTATGAGTACGTTTGCCAGGATCGAAGCAGCCAATGAAAAGGGTACGCAGGCTCAATTCTCGGACGGTCAGCCGGCAGCTTGTCCAAGGACACCCTCTTCCTCGAGGGAGAGGATAGGGGTGGGGGTGTAACTGGTTGAAGCCTCACCCCCTCAAGAAAGAGAGGAATCTTCCATGCTCGGAGCGTCTCCCTAGCCGGATTCCTCGTCATCTTCCAAGCTCAGGCGTCTTAACAATTTTCTGCCCAGGGCACGCAATTCGACATCAGGTATCCCGGCAAGCAGTTCCTTTTCCTCACGAGTCAGCGGACGGCTTGGGGATTTTGATTTCTTGCCGGACGGTACTTTCTTTTTTTTGAGTCTACCCAAAAGGCGGTGATTGGGATTCAGAACCGGTTGGTCAGGGGCAATTTCCCCAATCCTGATGACTATCTTTTCAACCAGAGGCTCCGGCCGGCTATGGTTGATCTTATCCAGCAGGATCGTCTTGTTGAGTTCGAGATGATGTTTCCAGATGGAATCATAAACATGAACGTGCAGCACCTTGTTCTTGAGTGATTTTGGCTGGGAATGACGAGCCAGCTGTGGCCCCACCAATTTTTCCCAGTCCCCTAATGGGTTGGCTGAAAAAGCCGGGTGTTTCTGCAAAAAATTGCACAGCAGCTCCCCTATTTGCTGCCGGCCGCCCCTTGCTGCCTTCATTCACCCCTGCCCTGCGAATGAGTCGCGTTGTTTGAAGCGGCCCGCAGCTGCTCCAACATGGTGTGAAGTTGTTTGAAATGCTTCTGCATGGCTTCCAGAATGACAACGGTATCACTGCTTTGAAAGGGAACGCGCGACAGCAAATGATCATAGAAGAGCGCATCGACATTGGATAGATAAAGATTCTCCATGCGTTGTAGCAGACCGCTCACCAGGCTGAGCGCGATGACCACGACAATCACCTGTGCGATGGGGAGTAGGCTTGCCGTTAGAGGCCCCAGTGAATCATTGATTTCCTTTTGCGCCGTCAAGGCGGGTAGCAACTCAAGGTAAAAAAGCCAGCAGGTCTGGACGAATGCCAGCAACGGCAAGGACCACAGCAGCCAGCGGAACGGCGTCCAGGATGCCCAGAGAATCTGCCAGTCCGTTTCAACGACACGGCGCTCCTTCTCCGTCATGTCCTCGGAGGAGAGTGTCCGGTGAGAGTGGGTGAGTATCAGACGCAACCTTTGAAAGGCATGAAATAGGAACCGCAGGCGAACGCTCTGCAATTTCTCCATGAGCATGTCCGTGGGGAATGCTGAGTGCGACTGACCGGAAAAGTCAGCGAAATTTACTTTGGGTTTGCCGGGGACATTCTTGACGGTCTGCTTCAACAAAACCTTCACCAAATATTTGCCAAGATATTGAACCAGCAGCCAGGCCGTCTTGCCAAACAAAAACAGTGCGACTACCCAAAGCAGGTACAGGACGATTCCACCCACAGGGTCCAACCCCAACCAATAGCTCTGGGTCCAAAATTGACGGGTTTTGAGAACTTCGGGATGGACCGAAGCCAATACGGCGGCTCCCTGATATTTGACCTGATAAAGATTGCAAAGGGGGTAAGCGAATCCCAGGCAAACCAGGAAAAGAATGAACCAGAAAAGTCTTTGAATGGCCTCGTAGCGTCTCAGTGTATAATGCATAAGGGTTCCCACACTTGGTCAGGTATCCTGGATGAATGCTGGTTGTGGCTTCCAGCCAGCCGGTATCGGCATTGAGCATGCATTTTATGGGGAGAAAGTCAAGCCATTAAAGCAGGCAGTGCGAGTCACTGGAGTAGGGCAGGGGTGATGGACCACAGCGGATATTGAGTTCCGCCCATGGGCTTCTGTGTGTTTAACGCCAGCGGTGGATGGTTGAGATTTATACCTGCCGGTTAAGGGCTTGGAAATCCTGCCCGTATGAGCGCATTCCGAAGGGAATCCGCGACCAGTGCTTGGTGGATTCCACGGTCTTTCTGAGCTCGGTGGGACCTGCGATGGGGCCGAGCCCCGAACGGGGGAAGACGAAACTTCCCCCGCCGGCAGCAAACAGCCTATTTTTTCCAGATGGGATCCTCGGGACCATAACTTTCGGGCAGGACCGCCTTTTCGCCCCAGCCATCGGGAAGCTTAGTGCCAGGCTTCTCGCCGAGCTTTTCCTTCTTCTTGCCGAGGCCCGGCCGGGCAAACTTCATGTGCCCCTCTTTCAGTGTCCGGCCATTGATGACAGCTTCCGAACGGAGCCGCGTGCCCACTGTCTTCTCCATCTTCCGGCCAAGCCACAGAATGCGGTCCACGTCGTAGCCATGCTCGATGCCCAGTTCGTCGATCTGAACCAGTAGATCCTCCGTGCAGATCAGGCCGACGTAGCGGGGGTCCTCATAATAGTACTCGCCGGTGCCCTTAATGGGGCAGTCATCGAGGAAATTAGCCGGCTGGCCGCCGAGGCCGCCGAGCGTCGACTCGAAACGGCAGATGCCCGCCTGGAGGGCCGCCAGAACGGACGAGGAGGCGATGCGCTTGGTTTCGTGCAGGTGGCACAGGTGCGCCTCGGGATTCGGCATGGCATCAAGGATCATGGAGAAGTAGCGGTACACGTCGGCGGCGTTGGCCGAACCGTCGTGGTCCGCATGCTCGATGTCGTGGGCCCCGATTTCAAACCAGCGTTTGGTGAACTCCACGGCATCCTCCAGCTTCGTGGCGCCGCTGATGGGGCTGCCCCAGATGGTGCTCACGGTGCCGCACATCTTGATGCCCGCGTCGCGCGCCTTCTTGATGCACCGCTCGGCTTCCTTCCAGTAATCCGGGAGGGTGGTGCCCGAGTTGGCGAAGTGGTGCTCTTCGTCGGTGGAAACCATCATGAGGATACGGTCGGGACCATAACCCTTCTGCCTCATCTCGATGGCGCGGTCAACGGCGGTCTCACGAATGGTCACGCAGGTGAGCGTCACGTCCTTGTCAATGTCGATGCCCTTCCTTGCGGCGCGCTTCCGGAAAGCGTCACTGCGCATGGCCTGCATTACCTCATCGGCGTCTACAAACTGCGGCGTAGTGGTAATGGCGCCCAGGTTCGTCACTTCCAGCTCGCGGCAACCCGCAAGGATCAGCTCCTGACCGTAGAAAATCTTGGCCTTCGTCGAAATGAATTTCTCCAGATGCTGAAAACCGTCACGGATCGTAATGTCCCCGATGGTCACCTTTTTGGGCATCCTTGGAAAAATTTTCCAGTAATCGTATTCTGTTTTTATCGTCATGGTGGTATCTCCTTGTCTCTCAACACTGTTTCTGGTTCATGCTGGTCGAAGGCCGCTCTCCTTCCCCGAAGGGAAGTGCTGTGGATGGTCGCTAAACGATGCCCCCCCTTGTTCCTCAAGGGAGGAATCCATCCCGGCCGGTCAATGATTTCTGCCGTCATGGACTAGAATCTCAAATTGCCGAAGGCCGGTTCGCCAATCGGTTGCAGCAAACTGACCTCGAAAGCCATTGCCAGCCAGTCTCTCACTTCCCTGAACTTCAGCACTCGATCGCTCAGCAGGCGCGCTCCGCAATAGAAGGGGTGAGCCTCACCGTCGTATTTATCCATCATCTGCTGGCGGAAGGCCTGCTTTTCCCCTTCGCTCATGGGATTGCCCGTAGCCGCACGCTTGCGCTCTTCAATCGAGAGCAGCACCTCGGCTGCAGACCGGCCGCTCATAACGGAGGTCCTCGCCCTCATGGTGTGAAACAGAAAATGTGGACGGTAGGCTCTGCCGCACATGCCGTAGTTGGCCGCACCGTTATCCGGGCCGACCACCAACTGGATGCGAGGGACCTGGGCGCACGACACCGAGCGCACCATATCCGCGCCGTACTTGCCGATGCCCATATGTTCCGATTCGGACCCCACCATGTAACCGGGTGAGCTCTGCACAAACAACAGGGGCACCTTCTCCTGGGAGCAGCGGACAATCCACTCGGTGGCCTTGCGCGCCGCTTCCGCAAAGATGATGCCAAGGCCGTTGGAAGCGATGACTCCCACCGGTATTCCTTTCAGGCGAATTTTTCCGGTCACAATATTGTCGCCGCGACCCGGCGAATAGGTCTTTTTGTATTCGATGAAATAACTGTCGTCGGCTATGGCTTCCAGGAAGTCACGGACTCTGATGCCTTGATGAATCTTGGCGGGAAACGTTTCATAAATGGCCTCGACGGGCATCTGCGGAGGACTTTCGGCGTAGCGATGGATATGCAGCTTTTGGGGGGCTTCCAGCGACAAAATATCGCGCACCTTGGCAATCGCTTCGTCCTGATTGGTGCAGAAATGGTCGGCGCCGCCCGAAATTTGGGTATGCACCCGGGCTCCTCCCAAATCTTCGGCGGAAATCACTTCGCCGGTGGCGGCCTTTACCAGCGGAGGCCCGCCCAGGAAAGAGTAGGACATCTTATCGATCATGATGGACTGGCATGCCATAAAAACAATATACGCACCACCGGCGGTGTTGCCTCCAGTACTGAGAGTGATTTGTTTCAAGCCCTTGGCAGACATGCGCGCCATGTTGTAAAACATCGAGCCGAAGTGTTGATCATCCGGAAAAACGTCCGCCTGCATGGGTAGATAAGCGCCACCCGAGTCTGCGATGTAGACGCAGTTGAGGCCGCAGCGCTCGGCTATAGCCTGGGCCCGCATGTGCTTTTTCAAGGTTATGGGGAAATAGGTCCCCGCTTTCACGCGGCTGTCGTTGGCCACGATCATGGTCCAATTGCCATAAATTTTCCCAATGCCCGTCACAATTCCGCCACACGGCACGTCGTCCACATCCGGGTAAAACATTCCGAAACCGGCGATACGGCTCAGCTCGAAAAACTCGGTCCCGGGGTCGATCAGCTTCTCGATGAGCTGTCGTACGGGTTGTTTTCCCTGCTTGGCCAGGCGCTCGATGGCCTTTTCCCCACCGGGCCAGGTGGCGTCATAGACCTGCTGGTCGAGCTTGAGCTCTTCATTTTCCCAAAACGCTCTGTTTTCATTTCCTGAATCGGTCATTTTGCATCATCCTTACCAGGCGTAGTTGATATTATTTACCCTTGTAGACCGGTTTGCGTTTTTCGCGAAATGCCGCCAGCCCTTCCAGTCGATCTTCTGTGGGGATGGTCACCCAATAGGCATTCGATTCAATGGCAAGACCGGTGTGCAGATCCGTCTCCAAACCGTAGTTGATGGCATACTTGGCCTGCTGGATGGCAATGGGACCGGTCTCGCAAATCATGGCGGCCATACTCAGGCACTCATCCAGTAAAGACTCAGGCGGGCAGATCTTGTTGACCAGCCCAATATCCAGGGCTTCCTGAGCATCCACTCTGCGCCCCGTAAAAATCAGCTCCTTGGCTTTGCCTCGTCCCACCAGGCGCGGCAGCCTCTGGGTGCCCCCCGCGCCCGGAATGATGGCCAGACGGGTTTCGGTGAGTCCCATACTGGCTGTGGTGGACGCAATGCGCAGATCGCAGGCCAGAGCCAACTCCGTTCCACCCCCCAGGGCGATCCCGTTAACCGCCCCGATAACGGGCTTGTTCAAGTATTCAATGAAGGTGAAAAGGTTGCGGATCGTGAATATGAATTCCCTCACCTGTTGCTCGCTGTAGGTGGCCCTCTCTTTCAAATCGGCACCCGCACAAAAGGCTTTTTGGCCGGCACCGGTGATGATGACTACCCGGACCTCAGGATCAAACTGAATGGCCTCGATGCGCTCTTTGAGAGCCAGCAGCATGCCGAAATTGAATGAATTCATCACCTCGGGCCGGTTGAGCGTGAGCAGCGCGACCTGATCTTTTCTTTCCTCAAGGACTAGCTGTTGATCCATAACTCCCCCTCTTTGGCAACAGGCGGTGACCAGAACGGACTCGACCACCGCCTGACGTCTTTAGCGTTGCGCTTTGCGAGCAAATTCTTCCCGGGTCAGTTCGCGGGCAATGATCATTCTTCGAATTTCGCTGGTGCCGGCACCTATTTCATACAGTTTGGCATCACGCCACAGTTTTTGCACAGGGAATTCGAGGCAATAGCCGTAACCGCCGTGAATCTGGATGGCCTGATCGCACACCCAGGTGGCCGTTTCGGCGGCAAACAGAACGGCTGAAGCCGCCAACTTGGTGAGCTCTGTGCCCTTGCCGCCGCGCGGCGATCTCTGCGCCAATTCAGCAGCCCGATAGACCATGAGTCTGGCGGCTTCGGTTCTGGCGTACATGTCGGCCAGTTTCTGCTGAATCATTTGAAAATTGGCAATGGGCTGCCCGAACTGCTCACGTTCCACCGAATAGCGAATGGAGTATTCCAATGCCTGCTGGGCCATGCCCACCGAACCGCCCGCCAGCACGATGCGCTCAATGTCAAGGCCGCTGGTCATGACGTGCACGCCCATATTTTCCTGACCCACCAGATTGTCCGCAGGCACCTCACAGTTTTCGAACACCAGCTCGCCGGTCGGGGAACCGCGCATCCCGCATTTTTTCAGCTTGCGGGAGACTGAAAAGCCGGGAAAATCTTTCTCCACTATGAACGCACTGATACCTTTGGCACCCTTTTCGGGAGCCGTTTTGGCATAGACCAACAGTGTGTCGGCTACGGGTCCATTGGTGATGAATATTTTGGTGCCGTTCAAAATGTACTTGTCGCCCTTCTTTTCCGCTCTGGTGCGAAGACTCATGGCGTCGGAACCCGCGTTGGGTTCCGTGAGGCCTAATGCACCGATCTTTTCACCGGTCATCATGGGCGGCAGATATTTCTCTTTCAATGCTTCGCTGGCGTTCTTGTGAATATTGTTGGCGCACAGATTGGAATGGGCGCCATAAGTCATAGCCAGCCCCGGGCAAATGCGACTCATCTCCTCGATGGCCAATGTCTGCATCAAAACATCGCCGCCCAGTCCGCCATACTTCTCGTCGATGGTGATTCCAAGAATGCCGATGTCGGCACATTTCTTAAAGAAATCGGGCGGAAACCAGTCTTCTTCATCAATCTTTTCCTGCAAAGGCCCCAATTCGTTCACGGACCACTTGTAAACTGTTTCCTTGATCATGCGTTGTTCATCGGTCAGTTGGAAATCCATTTGTCTTCTCCCTTCCGTTCGAATTCTCGCGGTTGCCGTTGTTAGTCACCATCACTCGATTCATTCCAAGAACTGCAAATGCGCTTCGACGCCCTTCCTTCCATACCCTGCCGTGTTGCAATCGGCCAATTGCCCAATTGCCAAGACGGCAGTGGCAATATCCATTGCGCATGCGATCCGCCGCCAGGAAGCTGTACGGCAGCTCCCTCCTCTGTGACAGAGGCGTCCGCCATTCTCGGGCAAGCTCCTGCCAGTTCGCTGACGAACCTGAAAAAATTCATTTAATCAAAAGTGAAACGAATTTGTTAATATCAAATTTTTCTTGGAATTCAAAAACGAAAATTCACAAAAGTCTCAAGAGAGTTCGGAATGCGGGCGATACAAGAAAACCAGCCGGCCTAACGCGGCGCGATCCCCATGCGTGTCTCAACCGCCTTGTCGAGCATGGCGGGGAGTCCTCCTCGTTCCTGCGGGGAGAATCCAAAAACCTGCTGCCAGATGTCTTCACCTTCCATGCACAAATAGACGCAAATATGCGCATCGACCTCGCGTATGCGGTCCACCATCCAAGCGTAAAGTTCCACCCGAATATCGCGAAAATAGCGCAGCTTACCGTCCAATCCTCGGATGAATTCGCCGTAGATGACGGTGCTGCCAGGATGCCTCCTCTGGATGATCGGTTTCAATTCCGGCATGAAGCGAAACGCCCCCAGGCTGATCCAGACAATGCGGCTCGTGTCGACGGATGAGAACAGTCGATCGAGGACCTCTCGATAACCTTCGCGCCAGCCGGGATATTCAATCATCGGATCGAAATGAAACGCCAGTTTGTATCCCCATTGGGCAACTTTTTTGGCCGCCGCCAGACGCTGTTTGATGGTGGTCGCTGCGGTCTCTTCGCGACGGCGGATGGGTGCTGCGTTCAGAGACCATGCCGCCAGAGTGTGTCCCCTGTGATCCAGATCCCTCAGATTATCGATAAAATCGGTCTTGGTCTTGAGCTCCAGTACGGCGTTGGGCTGTTTAGCAAAAAACGGAACCAGATCGCGTGAGAATTCCGTCCAGGGATCCACCAGCAGGGAATCCGTGAATTCCCCGGTGCCTATGCGGTAAAGCCTTTCGCGATGGGTAGCCAGTTCCTGTCGCAATTCACGGAAGAGATCCTCTTGGTTGCCGAAAATCCTCAGGTTGGGATGATTGAGATAGGCCTGCAGAATGCAGTAAGTACAATTCAAGGAGCACTGCACGCCAAAGTGCAGGATCTGATAGCCGCAGCAGAAATAGTGGCGCGTTCCCGGGCAGGACTTAAGAAAACGTCCGCGAAATTGCACCACCTCGAGTCTTCGCGGATCTCTCAGCGGCGAGTCCGAAATGGTTTCAACCACCTCGAATTGGGCTGCGGGCAGATTGCGCCGCAGTTTCTCAACCAGACGGCTGGTCCTGCAGGCCTCTTCGACCAAAATCTTGCTCGGCTTGTTGCGCATTAAGAGCTGCCTCTCCAGGATTCATTAACGGTTCCGGTAAATGATTTGTGTGCGGTATCTCATGGGCGGATCAATGCCGCAAACTGGCCGGTCCTCACTGAATGTTTCAAATCCTGCAACATCTCCATGAGTTGCTGCGGATTCTGGAAATAGAGCTGCAGCTGCCAGGTCGCGCCTTCGAATGAAGGTGGAGGCAAAATCTTTACGTTGCTGGGAAGTCCGGCAGCATTCATGTCTCGCACAAAACGTTCTTCCCTGGCTGCGACTCGAGGATACCGCCGGCGGTAAAGCCGGGCACGCACCAGTTGAGTTTTCTCACGATGGTTCACAGTTTCGTCCAGGATAATATCAGTGATTGCTGGGTCCGTGAGCACTTGCTCCTTTCGGATGCTGTCACGCAAAGCAATTTCCTTTACTCGATCAAGAATCTCACACTGGATGCTGCTGCTGCAGCGGAGTTGTTTCAAAAGGGCAACCATGCTCTTCTGGGATTCACCTTCCCAGTCCGCCAGTTGCAAAGCGGCTCGCTCACAAATGTCATCGCATGCGGCTGCAGTCAGCAGTTCCTGAGGCGAAGCAGCCAGACGCACCCACTTTCCAATAGCGCCTGGTTTGGCGGGGATGCCCAACCGCGGCAGGTAAAGACGCAGCAGCTCCTGTTGCGAAAGATGATCCGTGAGTCGTGCAATCAGCTGAGATTTTTCCGCGGTGTTCAAAGGTGCGCCTGAAAGCTTCACTGCAGCGCGCTCGATCATCAACCTGGCGGGATCGTAATCCTGGGGGAAAATGAGACACTCGAATGTTTTCAATCCTTCCCGGCGGGCCCAGAAAAGCCTCTTGAATCCGTCAACAATGACCCTGGATCCATTCGGTTTCTGCCAAATCCAGGGTGGCGAGAGTATACCGTGACGCTGCAGTGAAGTACGCAGTTCAGCCGAAGGCTCCAACGCGAAAAGGGCAAAAGTGCGGTCCTGCCAATCGAGGTCGTTGATGGTCAGGTCCTCGTGTATGCTGTTCATTGTGGTTTAGCCAAACAGTTTGAGATGTAGGTTAAACGAGTGTTCTCCCGGAGAGGCGCTGCAGGGCTTCGATGTAGCGCAAACGGGTGTTTTCTACCACCGTCGGCGGCAGCTCCGGCGCCGGGTCGGTTACCTTCCACCCGGACTGCACCAGATAATCCCGCAGATATTGCTTATCAAAGCTTTCCGGACTAGAGCCGACCTGGTATCGATCGGCCGGCCAGAACCGGCTTGAATCAGGGGTGAGGACTTCGTCGATGAGTATCAGCCGATCGTCCATAAGACCGAACTCGAACTTGGTGTCGGCCAGAATAATCCCTCTGCTTTCAGCGTATGAAGCTGCCTTCTGGTAAATTGCGAGGCTCCTGTCCCGGACTTGTCGAGCGATCCTTTCCCCCACCAGGGCAGCCATTTCGGAATAGGATATGTTTTCATCGTGCGCCCCCTGGGCTGCCTTGGTTGAAGGCGTGAAAATGGGCCTTGGCAGCTTCTGAGCTTCCTGCATGCCGGGCGGCAGAGCAATAGCGCAGAGCATTCCTGTTTTCTGATAATCCTTCCAGCCCGATCCCACCAGGTAACCTCTGACAATGCATTCGACGGGCAGTGGTTGAGCCTTCTTGACTCTCATGCTGCGTCCGCTCAGGTCAGCCCGATAGGGACGGCACACTGCCGGGTATTGGCTCACATCGGAGCTGATGAGATGATGCTCGATCAAGTCCTGGAGAAATTCGAGCCAAAACTCGGACAACTGGGTGAGCACTTTGCCCTTATCGGGTATGGCGGTCCGCATCACGACATCGAAGGCGGAGATGCGGTCAGTCGCCACGATCAACAGTGAATCGTCAAGATCGTATATGTCTCGCACTTTGCCTCTGGAGAGCAGTTTCAATTCGGGAAAATTCGTTTGGAACAACGTCTTTTGCGACATTCGTCTTCCTCCATCTGGTGAAAACTCACCGGCTGTGTTTCCCGCCCGTCACCAACCATCACACGTACCTCAACCCAGCCTTGCAAAGCCAATAACAGCTTTCCATACACTATAGATACGATTGTGAATCTCTCTATCATAATCTTGCCAGAATGCAAATCTGCAAGCAGGTCATTTACCGATCCGGGCGCTCCTGCTCAAATCCTGGTTGACCCACCCCAGAGCTCTTGTTATTTTGCAGCTACAGACAGGCAGGGCGATTTAAACGGCAGCGAGAGGGTGCCAATGAATGCTGCATTAATGCTCAATGGTTTTCTTCCATGTTCCAGGCACCGATGCAGTGCAACAGCTCATAACAGGAAGTGATTCATGAAGAAATCACCACACCTTTCAGTCGGATCTCTGCGCGGAATTGCTGCTTTGTTCGACGACGCGGAGCGCAAGGAGATTTTTCGCAAATACTTGTTTTTCCTTGGATGGGTAGAACTCTTGATCTTTGCGGGTTGCTTTCTCTATCAACTGGGGGACCAGGGCTACGACCAATACGGACCCATCACAACGCCCTTTCCCTGGAAGGTTTACTTCCTGCTCTCCTTCCTGGTGCCCCTGGCTATCACTTTTCTCCTTGGCGTCATTATTGTTGGTTTCAACAAATACTTTGGTGAACCTGAAGCGGCCACTGCAAAGCCACAGGAAGACATTCCTCCGGAAGATAAGTCGAGTCGCGCCTACAAGCTCTATGTGGCGATGAACTGGCTCCAGCGCCTGCCATTTCTCAGCCTGCTGCTGTTTTTGGGAATTGCCGTCGGGGTATTCTACAACCTGGACGTCATCCTGGGTTTTATCGGTGCCGTAGGGGAAAAGACGGTCAAGATCATGTTGACGGCCGCCGCTATCCTGTTGGCTGTGGGGGCGGTTTTCGGCGTTGTCTTGCTGGTCCTGAACTTCAAGTTGCGCAAGAAGTCAATGGAATACAAGTACAAGGCCGATGTTGCTGAACGTTACGGCCTGATCATTCTCGAAGACAATACCGTCCTCAACAGTGAAGGAACGCCGCTGCTTCAGGGCAAAAATTTCAAGGATGTAGTGCCGCTCTTGCCGGATTCATCCGAATCCCGACCGCCAGCCGATCCCGGCGCAAATCTGGCGACTCAAACGGCTGATCTCAAATCGACCTGAGGTTTCGGCCGCCCAGATCAAGATTCCATGTTCCGGATTCCTTTGCGGGCTTCAGCAAGGCTCCCATCCCGGCACAATGCCTCCAAGGCGATGGCCATTGGGGAAACTGTGCGAGCCTGCCGGTCTCATATCGTCTTGAGGCAATTCCTTTTCTTAACCCTTATAAAATCGTGATGGCAGGTGATGGATATTCTCATCTTTGAGCAGCGAGTTCTCCAATTTGTGCGGCAACGGCAACTCATTGATCACAACGATCACGTCCTCGTGGCGGTTTCGGCAGGACCCGATTCAGTGGCTCTGCTGCACGCTCTTGTTGCACTTCAAAACGATCTGGGGATCGCGCGGCTGACGGTCGTGCATTTTAACCACCAGCTGCGCGGTCATAGTGCTGCACAAGATCACGATTTTGTGCTTGCTTTGGCGAAACGTTTGGGTCTTTCGTTCTGCGCCGCTCAGCAGGATGTGCGTGCCTGTCAGAAAGATCATGGGGGTTCTCTGGAAATGGCGGCGCGTGCCTGCCGCCACAGCTTTTTTCGCGAAGCTATGCTGACCAACGCAGCACAGAAAGTTGCGCTGGGACACACGGCAAATGATCAGGCGGAGGAACTGCTGCTGCGACTGATGCGTGGAACGGGCCCCTCGGGAATGGCGGGAATGGCGGCCGGTACCGAGCAGGGAATCATCCGTCCCCTGCTTTTCGCCGGCAGAGTGGAGGTGATGGAGTATCTTAAGGCCAGGCAGCTTGACTTCCGGCTGGATGCCTCCAACTTGGAACCCACCTGCCAGCGCAATGTTCTCCGACTTGAAATGTTCCCACGGCTGGAAAAACATTTTCACCGGCAAATCACTCAGACTCTCTGCCGCCATGCCAGCCTGGCCCAGGAAGAAGAAAGCTACTGGAAGCAGCAGGTCGAGAGAATCTGGTCCGGGGTCTGCAGCGAGGAGGCCCAAACGCGGATTTCGCTCCGTCTGGCCGGTTTATCGACGCTCCACCCCGTCCTGCTGAAGCGCGTTCTGCGCGAAGCCGTCAAACGGCTTAAAGGAAGCACCCTCGGTTTCTATGCGGTGCATTGGGTATTGCTCCATGAATGGAGCACACAGCCCGGTTCCGGCAAATTCCTCCAACTTCCCCGCAGGCTTTGCGCTTACAAGGAGGCTGATACACTGATTATTGCAACGGAAGCCCTGCACGCCCCCGCTCCCTTATTGGAAGGCATTTCCGAATTGGGATCTCACGACTTTGGCGTGTTCCGGCTGAATCTTAGCTGTATCCGCCGCAATTCCTCAGATGCGCCACCGGCAGAGCCCAATATCGCGTGGATGGATGCCGATCGAGTCAACTGGCCGTTGACGACTCGCTGGTGGCAGCCGGGGGACCGTTTTCAACCCCTTGGTTTAGCAGGGAGCAAGAAGCTGCAGGATTATTTTACCGATTGCAGGATCTCAAGGTCCCGCCGAGGCAGAATTCCGCTGCTCTGCGATCGACTGAAAATCTGTTGGATCATGGGGCAGAGACTGGACCACCGGGTGCGGATCACCCCGGAGACGAAACAGATCCTGGTTGCAGAGTATCAGCCCAGTGAATGATTCCGGAGAACGTTCCCCGCCGGTCCGGCACATGCCTTGTGTGTATCCCGACTTTCGCTTTGCAGGGGGGACTTTCAACCGCGACTTGACTTTTCCCCGCAATCTGCTGTTCGGGATTTCGCCGCTTGTGCGACCGAAAAATCCGCATTCCCGAGCTGAGCCCCTCTGAAATTATCGATCTAATGGTTGAAGTTGAAGAAATTGTGTTGGGCATGGACACCGCCATCCCCTGCGGCTCGATGATCATCGGGAGATGGCCGCCACAGCGGGAAACATCAGCAAAACCGACAAGCACGCCCGGGCTGAAAATCTCGTTTGGATGAGGCTGGGAGGAACAGTTGGCGGAGGCAGCCCGATGTATGCTTCGTGGTTTGTTTTTGAGATACGGATCTTGAGAATGATTACCTTGAGAACGGAGCTATTGAGGCTCTGGTAAAAGCAAGGATGAATAAATTCGCAAGGAGGCTTGTGATGACCAAGGAAGAAAAACAAGAAGGCACGATGGACATGCAGGCGGCGATGGAACTGTATGCCAAACTGGCGACTCCGGGAGATCCACACAAGTTGCTGGCGAGCATGGAGGGGACCTGGAAAACCAAGAGCAAGTGCTGGATGGAACCGGGCAGGTCACCAATGGAATCGGAAGGGACCAGCGAACAGAAAATGCTCGTTGGCGGACGCTTTCTGCAGCAGGAATTTAAGGGCGATATGATGGGCACGCCGTTTACCGGCCTCGGTTTCACCGGATATGACAACCATACCAAAAAGTATGTGACCACCTGGATGGACTCGATGGGCACGGGCATCATGTTTTTTGAGGGAACTGCCGGCCGGGATGGCAAGACCATCACACAGGAGGCCCGTTACGACGACCCTGTGCGAGGCCCCATGATTTGGCGTGCCGTGACCAAGTACGTGGACGGCGATACCATGCTGTTTGAAATGTACGCCACGGCAAAAGGGGGTAAAGAAGAAAAAATGATGGAAATCACCTACACCAGGAAAAGTGACCGAGGGGCCGCTGCGCGGCCTGGTGAGGCAAAGAAATCAGTGCCTTGAATTCCATCGTCTATTCGGCCCTCCATTAGGGTTTCGTGCGGGGTATGCGGAAGGAATTCAATGAGAGGAAACTTCGCCAGGTAATCGCTCAGTGGCCGGCTGCCAGTTCCCCGAGTTTTTCCGACAGGAGCCGGTAGCTTGTGTGCAGGTTGCGCCGTGTTCTGATGAACTCCGGGCCGTTCGCCGCCAATCTTGTGCGCAGCTGCTGATCCTGGATCAATCGGGAGACGGCCTGCGCCAGAGACGTTCCCCCGTCATCCGTAACCAGCAGGCCGGTTTCATTGGCCAGCACCACCTGGGGCACACCCGCCGTATCGAGGGCTACGACCGGACAGGCGCACGCTTGGGCCTCCAGAAAAACCATCCCCAGAGATTCTCCAAGCCCCGGAAAAACGAACATATCCGCTGCCGAGTAGAATGCCGGCATCTCTTGACGTTCCACTCTTCCCGCAAAAATGACCCGGCCCGGCAGGAGCTTGTCCGCCATGGCACGGGCCTCGCCTTCCATGGGGCCGTCCCCGCAAAGCAGCAGCGCGAGCTCGTGTTGTTCCAGGTTGAGCACGGCCAGGGATGTGAAAAGATAGCGGATGCTGTCGAATTTGACATCGGCTCTCAGCATCGCCGCCGTCAAAAGAAGGGTCTTGTCGGATGGAATGCCATACCGTCTGCGCACTGCCAGTCCCGCAGGTTCATTACGTTCAAACTCTTCGGGGAAGATTCCCGGCGGAATATACGTTATTCGGTGGGCGGGCAGAGCGCGATGCAGCGCCTCGAGATCGTCCAGATTATTGGTATAGGCATGTCGACATGCCTTGAGGGCCAGTCGGTTGCAATAAAAGCCGAACCGGGTTTGCTTGCGCTTGCGCCTGCGCGTGCTGTACATGGGCTGGAACAAGACGTAGGGAATATGCAGCAGACGACTGATCCAGGGACCGAGCACATCGGGGGACTTGTAGTAGCTGTGGTAGGTGAGCCACAGGTGGGGGCGGAAGCGTATGCTGCGGCGATAGGCCGAGACAAAACTGGCGGCGGCTTGCAGCCGGCCCCGATGATTTTGCCAGAACCACCTGGATCGAAATTCGGCAATTTCTCGGCAATCGTGGCCGAGAGCATTCAAAGCCTGCCGGATGCCGCGTGCGATGGTCAAATCACCCGACGGCTGCGGATGACTGAGGGGCTTATTGGGACAATAGAAAGCGATCTTCATCGTTTGGCGAGGGCTCTGCGGAACAGTTCAAACAGTTGCGCCGTGCAGCGGCGGTTGTCGAATTCCCTCTCCACCTTGGCCCGCGCTCTCTCTCTTGGTTTATCATAGCTGTGGGAGTTGCCCAGCATATGCATGATTCCGTGGGCCAGGGCAGCCGGATCTTGCGGTTCCACCAGAATCCCGCTGAGGTTGTCTTCGACCAGTTCGGGAATGGCCGAAACCCTGGTGGCGATAACCGGCAACCCCACAGCCATCGCCTCGACGAGCACGTTGGGTATGCCGTCCCGGTCGCCGTTGGCGGCAACCTTGCATGCCAGGGCAAAACAGTGGGCGGAACGGTAGTGCTCGATGACTTTCTCGTGGGGGAGGGTTCCAAGCATCGTGACCCGGTGCTGAATTCCCAGTCGGCCAATGATCGTGTGGAATTCTTCGGTGAGTTCTCCACTTCCGATTTGCACCAGTTGAAAATCCAGGCCGGCATCGTCCAAAAGCTTCGCCGCCTTGAACAGATCGTCGTAGCCCTTCTTTTCCACGTGACGCCCGATGGAGAGAATTTTATAAGGCGGTGCAGGATCCGGACGATGATCGAAGGTGAAGAAGCCCAAATCGATGCCGTGATAAATGGTGTGGATGGGAGTCGAGGGATTCTGCGCCGCGCGTTTATGGCTCAGCCCGGCGAGATAGCGGGCGTTGTAGCGAGTGCAGGTGACTACGAACTGGGCGTTCTGTATCTTGCGTGTCAGTTGCTGAGGGTCCGAGGTGTAAATGTCCTTGGCGTGAGCCGTGAAGCTGAATGGCAATCCCGTCAGTTGTGCGGCGAACAGAGCAACCGAGGTGGGGGTGTGGCAGAAGTGGGCATGGATGTGACTCACCGGCCGATCCAGCAGGCGCTTTGCAGTGAGGTGCCCGGCCTGCAAAAAATGCCGCACGGTCGCAGTCGTTCGCCGCTGCCAGGCTCTGCGAAATGCCGCGCCAAGTTCTTTCAAGTAGCGAAAGCCCAGCTTTCGCGCCGCTGTCCAGTTGCTGCGCAGCAGGACCTGCCAGTGCGGCAGCACATATTCCGGCAGGTAAGTGACCGGCGCTTGGATCGCCTTTACCTTCTTGTGTGAAAAACTTTCTCGCGGCTGTTTGAGCGAATAGATTTCAATGGGTATTCCAAGCGATTCCAGGAGTAAAATTTCGGTGCTGATGAAGGTTTCGGAAATGCGCGGGTAACCTTTGAGGATCATCCCCAAAAGATGTTTGTTTGGCTTGTTCGCTACGGTCATAGTATGGAGGGTCTGGCGGGTTATTTTGCGTTCATGTGAAAATACCGGTCAAGGAGGTGTGCGGGTGTCTCGTTCCTGTTTTTCTTGTTCTCCAGAATGCGCTTGCGGATGATGTTCAGCGCCGTGAACGGAAAAGACTCCATTTTCCGCCGATAATAGGTTCCATTGTCCAACAGCAGCAGCAGTTTTTGCCGCAGTATCCGGGGATTCAGTTCACGCGGATCGATATAATCACAAAAACCTTGCGAACACAATACCTGCGCACGAATCAGTTGTTCTTCCCGAGGAACCGTTCGGGGGACGATCAAAAAGGGTTTTTTCTGGCTGATGATTTCACACACGGTATTGTAACCACCCATACTCACCACCACTTGGGAAGCTCCGATGAGACCCTCCACAAAGCGGTGGAACTTGAGGCAGATAAAGCCGAGGGCTTTGCATTTCCTGGCCACTTCGCGATAGTGCTTGCGTGACATGAAGGGGCCCGTAACTACGGCCACCCGCGTGTGCGCTGGAACACCCCCTTCCGCCGGGTCAAAAGCGGCCAGCACGGTATCCACGACCGGATGGCCGTCGCCGCCTCCGCCCGTGGTGACCAGTATGAGGCGATCGTCTTCTCTTATTCCCAAATCCTTTCGGGTTGCGCGGATTTCATCGGGAGACGGTACATGCCTTGGAATGTACCCGGTGAAATGAACTTTGGCGGCAACATGTGGAGGAATCCGATATTCGCTGATGGCGTCGTAGAACTCCCGCTGGCCGTAGACCCAGATTTCCCCGTAAAGTTGTGCCATGGCCTCGTATATGTCCTTGCCCGTCCAGTCTTCAATGGTCGATTCGGCGCTGTCCATGATGTCGCGCAACCCGAGAATCGACTGGCAGTGAGGGAACTCCTCCTTGAGCCACTGCAGGGTGTCCACCACTTCCCTCTTCAAACCCAAAGGAGCTTTGTCCACGATGAAATAGTCGGGCTTGAATGCCATGGCTGTTGCCAGGATAAGACTCTTTCTGATTTCCAGCACTTCGGTCGCTTCCAGGCGCATGGACTGGGGAAGGTATTGCTCATTGGTGACCTTGATCATGCCGGGGATGCGCACAAAATCCACGCGCTTGGCGATGTCAAAGCGGCCTACCAGATGAGAGCCGGTCAATATCAGAATGTTGGCGGGACTTTTCCTGAGACTGCGAGCGATTGCCAGGGTTCGTCGAATGTGCCCCAAACCATAGGTATCATGGGAATACATCAGGATTTTGTAGGGGACACTATCACTCACGATACTTCTTTCGGTTGGCTGGCAATCGTGCGGGCGGCGTCGTTCGCTTGATCCAGACCAAACTGGTCAACTCACCGACGTTACGCAATACGCCATCCTGGCAACAATGGGCAATCTGGATATGACCAAAACTCAGCATTAGCAAAATGCATAATAAAAACAATAAATGCTAATGGCAATAAAGATCTATGGAGTCAAAATCAAAAAAGCCGGTCCCGGACCACATATTTTTTGCTCGATACATGTCGTTTGTACGATCCACATTACTTTTTACATTGTGACACTGGAATGATATCTAGCGTTAAGTCGATTGATTTGCAATGAGTTTCTTACCCCCGACAGTGTATCGTTCAAGGAGGTTTTCTTCATGAGTTGTCAAGTGATTCACACGGAGCGGGCGCCTGCGGCCATTGGTCCGTATTCGCAGGCAGTCAAAGCGGGCGATTGGTTGTTTGTGAGCGGTCAGATTGGGCTGCATCCCGAAACGGGGGAGTTGGTGAGCAACGATCTAACCGGACAGGCCGGACAGGCACTGGAAAATCTAAGTCAAATAGTGACGGCTGCCGGCTGCCGACTGACCGATGTGGTCGCGGTCGATGTCTATTTGACGGAGATGGGCCAATTCGCCGCTTTCAATGAACTATACCAGCAGGTATTTTCGAACCATCGACCGGCGCGTGCCGTCGTGGAAGTGAGTGCATTGCCCAAGGGGGCGCTGATCGAAATAAAATGCATTGCCCATCTTCACTAGCCGGCGATAGTTGCTGCACCCCCCATGGATGATCGCCGGTTTAGGCTGCTTCTGGACTGGTTCGGCCTGTCCCGGGACGGCTACTACCGGGTCAGAAAAGGAGTCAAAAAGCGCATTGGCAGGCACATGCTGGAGTGCGGCTGCCGCAATGTCAGCACATACCTGATGCGGCTGACCCAGGATAGAACACTGAGAGAGCAGTGTCGGACTCTTTTGAACGTTTCCATAAGTCGTTTTTTTCGGGACCGCGCCCTCTGGCAATTGTTGCAGGAGGAGATTCTTCCTGAGCTCATAAATGCCGGGGTGGATCCGTTCAGGGTCTGGTCGGCGGGTTGTGCCAGAGGCGAAGAAATTTACAGTTTCAAGATGGTGTGGGATCTTCTTGGCCATGGTCGGGACTCGATGCCGCAACTGCAAGCCTGGGCCACCGACATGAACCAGGAATGCATTGATGCTGCGCGTAGGGGTGTCTACTCTGCAAGCAGTCTTAAGGAAGTGCCTGACGAGTTGAAGCAACGATATTTTGAACGCCTCCCCAAGAAGTCGCTGTTGGCAATTCGAGAGTCGGTTAAAGGGGGGATTTCGTGGAGGTGTCTCGATCTCGTGGCAGACGAGCCGCCGGCACAGGATTTTCACATGGTCTTTTTGCGCAACAATATTTTGACGTACTGTGGGGAAGTCTTACTTGACGCGGCATTGCCGAAAATATGGGAAGCCTCTGCGCAGGGCGGCTACCTTATCATCGGTTCAAAGGAGAAGTGGCCGCCGGAGGGGGGCCGCTTTATCCCCATGCGGGGCATCCCGGCCTTCTTATGAAGTAGCTGGTCATCCCCAGTTGCACCATTTCAGAGCATATCCAGGATGCGGTCCTTATAGGCAGGATTGAGGGACAAAATGGCTCTTGCCTCAGCGGGTGTGGCTATCTCCCGGCCAATTTCCCGCGCCATGCGCACCACCTTCTGCACCAGCAGAGGATTGCTGGCCGGGGAGCCGTCCGGCATAAACAAGTTGTCCTCCAGGCCGACGCGCACGTGCCCACCGAGCACGATGGCCGCAACCGCCAGAGGAATTTCCTGCCTGCCGATGCCCGCCACCGACCAGGTGGAACCCGCGGGGATACTCTCGGACAGGAACAACAGATTCTTGACGGAACCGGGCATGGCGCCGGGGGCGCCGAGAACGAAATCAAAATGCAGGGGCGGCTTGATGTAGCCTTTTTTCTGGAGATGCAGCGCATTATTGATCATGCCGGTTTCAAACACTTCGATCTCGGGTTTGACGCCGGTTTGCTGATAGACTTTGGCCAGATATTCGATGAATTGCGGTGAATTTTCGTAGACGATGCCGGGAAGGTTGTTGGATCCAGTGGTGAAGGAGGCCATTTCCGGTAGGAGCCGCACCGGGTTGACGCGATCTTCCCAGTCCATCCCCGCACGGCCGCCGGTGGAGAGCTGGATGATGACTTGCGGGGCAAGCTCCTTGATTTTGCGCACATTGGCCTTGAAGTTGGGGAGCCGCAAAGTCGGGCGCTGCTCCTCATCACGGGCATGAACATGAAACAAGGCCGCGCCTTCATCGGCGCAGCGCCTGACATCTGCGGCGATTTCCCCGGGCGTTACGGGTACGTTGGGATTCATCTTCTTGGTGGGTACGTTGCCAGTCAAGGCGACTGTGATGATGAGCTTGTCCATTCGCCATGTCCCTCTAGGTTCACCGGTACGGGTTGCCGTGACGCGGGTGTACTCGCGGCTCACTGCCGCACATCCTGTCACCCTGCCGCGCCTTCCATTGCTCGCTGCGCAGCCATTTTTCGCATCTTTTGAATGCTGATGGCAACGGCGTAGACGCCAATGCCGACGGGATACATGTAATACTTGTTGGCGGGGTCGATATGGAAAAGCCATGCGACTCCGCCCGGGTGGAACAGGGTGAACCATGCTGCCAGAAAAAACGGGATTTCATAAAGTTTATTCTTCACCAGGCACCACCCCTGGGCGAAGCACTCGAAGGCGGACATGCCGATCAGAGCCATGCCGAAGATCAGCAGGGCGTGAGACCAGCTGTTGATGCCGTGCAGAATCAACTCTGGATTGAATACGAACATGAAGGCGATGCAGGACGTTCTTATGTCATACAAAAAGCCTTGAATCCCGGTGGGAATCGGCTCCGACTCGGCAATGGCCGATGCGGCGTAGGCCGCCAGCCCTACCGGCGGGGTATCATCGGCCAGGATGCCGAAATAGAAGCAAAACAGATGAGCCGCCATGAGGGGCACCAGGTAACCGAATAGGCCTCCCACTTCCACAATGATGGGGGCGGTCAAAGACGCCATGACAATGTAGGTGGCAGTGGTCGGAAGCCCCATGCCGATGATCAGGCAGGCCATGGCGGTTATGAGCAGCAGCAGAAAGATGTTGCCGCGGGCGAGAATCTCCACTACATAGGCGATCATTCCGCCGATTCCCATATTCACCACGCCGACGATGATTCCCGCCGAAGCGCACGCCAGGGCCACAGACATCATGTTTTTGGAGCCCTGCACGAAGCCGTTGGCAATAATGCGAAATGCCTCTCCAATGCCGGAAAACAGCCCGGTTTTTCGTTGCATTGCATTGCGCACCTCCTGATAGAAGATCACTCCAAACAGGACCATGATGGCGCGAAACGCGGCCAACTCCGGTGAGTGCCTCAAATAGATCAGCTCCCACATGAGCATCGCCAGGGGGATCAGATAATGCACTCCGGTTTTGAGAGTTTCCCAAAAGTTCGGCAGGTCCTCGGAGGAAAGCCCCTCGATGCCGTGCTTGGATGCTTCCAGGTGCGCTATGCAAAACAGTCCGAAGTAGGACGCAAAAGCCGGGATGGCAGCGGCTTTGATCACCTCGACGTAAGGCACATTGACATACTCGGCGATAATAAAGGCGGCGGCGCCCATGATCGGCGGCATTAACTGACCGTCGGTGCTGGCGGCCACTTCGATGGCGGCGGCTTTTTTGGCCGGATAGCCCATCTTCTTCATCAGTGGAATGGTGAATGGGCCGGTGGTCACGATATTGGCGATGCTCGAGCCGGACACCAGTCCGGTGCCGCCGCTGGCAACGATGGCGGCTTTCGCTGCGCCCCCCTTGAAGCGTCCCAGAACGGCAAAAGCCAGGTTGGTTAAGAACCTTCCCGCACCGGCGCGATCCAACAGCGCCCCCAGCAGTACGAACAGGTAAACGATGGAGGCGGAGACCCCCAGCGGTATTCCATAAATCCCTTCGGTAGAAAGGGCGATGTTGCTGATATACTTGCTCAGGGAAACGCCCTTGAAGGCTATCAGCGAAGGCATATGGGGACCCAGAAAGGCGTAGGCGGTGAACAGCAGTGCGATTATCGACAGGGCGGGGCCGATGATCCTGCGGGTGGCTTCCAACAGGAGAACGACTAGAATGCCTCCACACACCAGGTCCAAAGTAGTCGGAGCTCCGGCTCGCATGGCGATCTCGGCATAGAACAGGGCGAGGTAGAGCGCCGTGAAGGTGCCCAGGATTGCGCAGGCATAGTCCATGAACGGAATGCGGTCGGTGATGCAAAGATAGCCCAGCCCCTTCCTGCGCTCCTTCTGACACGGCATCAGCAGATACAGAAGGGCCATAGCAAAGGCAAGATGAATCGCCCGCGTTTGCGTACTGTCGAGGACCAGAACACTTGGCAGGGCCAGTTGAAAAAGAGCCCAGCCAATGGCGATGACCGAAACCAGAAGTCTTTCATGCGGTCGGAGAGTGCGAACATCACCGGTTTCCTCCTTGAGCAGTTCCTCGGCAGATTTTAGCTTTCTCTGCAAGCCTAGTTTCTTCAGCATCTTTTATCCTAAGACTCTTTTTTACGGTAAAAAGCGACACTCACCGGGCAGTGACGCATCATCTTTTCAGCGACTCCGCCCACCAGTAGATGGGGATGGTCACTCCTGCCCTTGTGACCCATCACCACAAGATCGACCTCTTCTTCGTTGACCACTTTGATGAGCTCCTCGAACGGGTGCCCGACTCTAAAAATGACCTTGACGTTCTCTTCAGGAAAATCCGAATCGGCTATCATTTGCCGGAACATCTCGGTTCGTTCATCGATCATGCCCTGGACGTAATCTTTTGTATGGACGGCATACCCCATGGCTTCGATTTTGCCGACCGCCCGGACGTCTTTGATGTTGATGACATTGACTGCCACCAGCTGAGCGTGGAGTTGTGTGGCGAGCCTTGTGGCATAACGGAAAGTGACGGGGCAATAGTCGGAGAAACAGATGGCCACCAGAATCTTGTTCACTTCAGGCATGGCGAGGGGATCCTTCATGAGTTTGCGGCAAAATGACGGTTCTCAAACACGCCCCGGTGCACACCCAGAAGGCTGTCCCGATCCATTTTCCGTCGGGAAAGTTCCAGCTTCCCGGGCACCCATCGACTGGGCTGTCATCCTGAGACCGCCGGCAGCTGACCGGCGCGTGTGTGACGAGGGCAGTGTAGCTGAGCAGGAAGCCGACCGATAACGGGCATTTTGGCAACCCGCAAGGGTTGCCACGGAAGCACCCGATTCTCGGACAGACTTCCGGCCACTCTACTGTTTTGGTTTGAGCTCGTCAGCAATATGCTTGTCCAGTCCCGCTTCCTGGTAGTATTTGAAAGCGCCTGGATGAATTGGGGCCGACAGGCCTTCGAGCATGTTCTCTTTGGTCAGGACCGCATAAGCGGGATGCAGTTCCTTGAATTCGTCAAAGTTCTCGAAAACCTCCTTGGTGACGGCATAGACTACTTCGTCGGGCACCTTGGCGGAGGTGACAAAGGTGGCCTTCACGCCGAATGTCTCGACATCCTCCGTATTGGTGGCGCTGGGGTAGAGCTTAACGGGAATAGTGGCTTTGGCATAGTAGGGATGTTCTTCCAGGAGCTTTTCGACACCGGTTATCGGCACAAAATGGACCTTTCTGCGCCCGGCGGTGGCTTCCTGGATGGCGCCGCTGGGGTGCCCTACGGTATAGAAGAAAGCGTCGATGCGGCCGTCCTGCAACAGACCGGGGGCCTCAGCCGCCTTTACGCCGTGAGCCGTAAGGTCTTTTTCAAAGTCAATTCCGGCATTAGCGAGGGCATCGATGGAGTTCTGACGCTGGCCGGAACCGGGATTGCCGATGTTCACCTGTTTACCTTTGAGATCCTGCAGGGTATTGATGTCGGCGTCGTCGGCAGCCACCAGGGTGATGGATTCGGGATGGATGGCAAACACGGCACGCAGATCCTTCTGGGGTCCCAGCTCTTTCCATTCAGCCAGCCCGTTGACCGCCTCATACTGACGATCGGACTGGACGACTCCAAAATCCAGATCACCGGACATGACCGCATTGACGTTGAAGACCGATCCTCCGGTCGCTTCGACGGTGGCGCGAATACCATAAACGTCCCTCTTGTTGTTGACGATTCTGGCAATGGCGCCGCCGGTCGGGTAGTAAACGCCGGTGATGCCGCCTGTTCCGATGGTGACGAATTTGGTTTCAGCCTTCGCAGGAGTCGTGCCGACTCCTGAGGCCAAGACAAATCCAGCCACAAAAACCATGCTCAAAATAAAACCTCGCTTCATCTTCAACCTCCCTTTCTGTTCAGGTTCTTAGTTATTGTTGATGGTCGGTTGGCCGCAAACGGTTCCTTTCCTGTTCCCTCCTTTCTTCAGGTCGTGGTGTCAGGGTCATTGTCAGAGTTGTCAGAAAACCGTACGGGAGATAAGCATTATGCCAAAATTAATGGGGCGCTTATATTTTTCTAGCAAATTTTGGCAAAGGACGCAACCCATATGTTTTGGGTTGAGATAGTTTCGGTTCACACTTTTACCTTTCGATGGGGAAGATCTGATTTCGCTTGATCCACTAAAGTCCATCTGATATGAGTTGTGCCGTGAGTGCCCTGTGGGGAAGTCATGGGGGTTGAATTCGGTCCTGGCGCCGTATGAATGTGTAAGAGGCAAATGCTTGAAATTTTGGCTTAGGGGTTTGTCAGAAAAGGAGAAGAAAATGCGCATGAGGATTTTGGTGGGTATCGTCCTGGTCGTATCGTGCCTTTTTTGGGTCAACGTCAACCTCGGCTCTGCTGAGGAAAAGGTGATCATCAATGGGATTGACGCCAATTTTCCACCTTTTGCTTATGTCGATAAGAATGGCAACCCGGACGGATTTGACGTCAAGTCTGTGGACTGGATAGCCAAGGAAATGGGCTTCAAAGTGAAACATCAACCGATGGATTGGGACGGAATCATCCCAAGCCTCAACGCCAAGAAGATAGACATGATCGCTTCCGGGCTGAGCGTCACCGACGAGCGCAAAAAACAGGTGGCCTACACCATTCCCTATTGGGTGATCAAACAGGTTTTAGTGGTCAAGAACGATTCCGACCTGACCCCTGAGACCGCCCTCGCCAATGGCAACAAAATAGGCGTGCAGCGTGGTACGTCCGAAGCCAAATGGATGGAAGAAAACCTGATCAAGAAGGAAGGCAAGGATTTTGAACTGGTATACTATGATTCCGCTCCGCTTTCCGTGGAAGATGTGCTGAACGGCCGAATTGTCGCTGCCGCTATGGACGATGCTCCAGCGAATGATGCAGTGAGCAAGAAACCGGTAAAAATCATCGGCGGCTTTGGCATGCATGACGAGGAATTTGCTTATGCCGTGCGCCAGGATGATGCCGACCTGCTGAACACGTTGAATGAAGGCCTCAAAAAGCTTATGGCTTCTCCCGAATGGGAGGAACTGCAGAAACAATACGATCTGAAGCAATAGTTGATGTCGGCTTGTATTTTATTTCCGGAAGCATCGGTTTTCACTGATTGCTTCCGGTTTTTTGTTGTGACGCGCAACTCACCGGTTGTTTCCAGCCAAACGCAGCTGTTTGCAGAAGCTGTAATGAAAAGTTAAACCAATAATGACTGAAGGTTTCGTTGCGGTAATCAATGCCCTGCCTTATATGCTCAAGGGTTCGTTGGTGACCATTGGAGTGGTGTTCGGTGCCATGGGGCTGGGCCTTAGCCTGGGCGTGCCGCTGGCGGTGGGGCTGGTATACGGTCCGGGCTGGCTGCGTAAGATCATTGGCTTCTATGTCTGGTTCTTTCGCGGTGTTCCCCTTCTGGTGTTGCTTTTCCTGTTCTACTTTGGTCTTTTTTCTTGGATGGGCATCAATTTTTCTGCCTTTTCGGCAGGAACCATCGTATTGGGGTTGATCAGTGCAGCCTATCAATCACAAATTTTTCGAGGAGCGATGCTGTCGTTGCCGGAAGGGCAGCTGAAGGCTGCACGAGCACTCGGTATGAGCGATGTCAAGGCCATCTTATTCATTATTTTGCCCCAGGCTCTGCGCCTGTCCGTTCCGGGATGGTCCAATGAGTACTCCATTGTGTTGAAGGATTCAGCAGTCACGTATGCCCTCGGAGTAGCGGAGATCATGGCGCGCACTCATTTTGTGGCCTCCCGAACCTACCAGCACCTTCCCCTGTATATCGCAGCCGGGATGATGTATCTCTTAATGACTTACATCGGTGTCAAAGGGCTTCGAATACTCGAGAAAAATGTCAGAATACCGGGGTATTCCTATTAAAGTTGAAGGCTGCTGAAAATGCATGGGATCTTCAACCCAATCAACGTCAACGGACGTCAAGCGCAATCTTTGTAGTTTATGGAAAGCCGGTTGCGACCGGCAGTGGAATTATTTATGGCAAGAACTGACAACAATCCCGTACTGAAAGTGGAAAACGTCCGAAAGTCATTCGGTGACAAGGAAATTTTGAAGGGATTGTCCCTTTCCGTCAAAAAGGGGGAAGTCAAGGTCATCATCGGACCGTCTGGAGGAGGTAAGAGTACGCTGCTGCAATGCATCAACTTTCTCGTTGTGCCTGATGAGGGGGAAGTCTGGTTGGAGGGGCGGAAGATCAACTATGCCAAGAAACGGGAACTGTATGCCTACCGCCAGCAGGTGGGCATGATCTTTCAGGATTTCAACCTGTTCGACCATCTCACCGCACTGGAAAATGTTCAGATCGGCTTGGTGCGCGTCAAAAAGATGGACAAGGTGAGCGCACACGAAAGGGCGGCGGCGGAATTGCGCCGGGTGGGTCTGGCAGAGCATGCTGGGCATTACCCTGCCCAATTGTCCGGAGGCCAGAAGCAGAGAGTCTCCATCGCCCGTGCTCTGGCGATGGATCCCAAGGTGATGCTGTTGGATGAACCGACCTCGGCTCTCGATCCGGAATTGATCGGAGAAGTGCACGCGGTGATCAAGGATCTGGTGGCCAATGGCATGACGATGCTCATGGCCACCCATCAGATCGGCTTTGCCAGCGTCCTGGCCGATGAGATCATATTCATGGAGGATGGCTGCATCGTTGAACAGGGACCGCCGACTCAAATCCTTTTGAATGCTCAGTGCACTCGGACCAAAGAATTTTGTGCCAAGATAACGCACCTGTCGGCCGACAGCTGAGAGTACCGGCGGGGACGAACCATCGCGCCTATGGAAGAGCTTGTCTACATTCAGCATGAGGTATTGCCAAGCCTGTTTCAGGGATTGTGGATCAGCGTGTTGCTGATCATCCCGTCGGCCTCGCTGGGGCTTGTCATTGGTATTTTGATGGGGGCTGCACGGGTATTTGCCGGCCGCCCCGTGATGATGGCGGCCAATATCTATGTTGCACTGTTTCGCGGTATCCCCCTCGTTGTGCAATTGTTTATCTGGTATTTTGGGCTGCCCTACTTCGGAATTTACTTCTCACCCTTTCTGGCCTCCGTGGTGGCCTTTTCCCTGTGCAGCGGCGCCTATCACTCGGAGTACATCCGCGGTGCTCTGCTGTCCATAAAGAAAGGCCAGATGTTGGCCGCAGAGGCTCTGGGATTTGGCAGGTTGGAAATGTTACGTTCCATTGTTCTGCCACAGGCCCTTCGACGGGCTCTGCCAGGCTGCGGAAATGAGCTGATTTACCTCATAAAATATTCATCGCTGGCATACATGGTAACGTGCATCGAACTGACGGGTAAGGGAAAAATCCTGGCGTCTCACTCCTTCAAATATACCGAGATCTTTCTCATTGTCGGAGCTTTCTATCTGGTGCTGGTATCCTTGGCGGGGCTGCTGCTGCGACACATGGAAAATCGCCTCAGCCTTCCGGGATTTGAATTCCATAGGACATGATCCTTGACTGAATCCGAATCTTCTCCCTATGCGCCTCTTTCCCCGCCGGTCATTGCTGCCATTCGTCAAGCGGTGGGCGATGCGTGCGTCATCCAGGATCCGACCAAGCTGGAGGATTTTTCCAGAGATGCCATGGCGGGGATAGAAAAATTTCCTGAGCTCGTTGTTGAACCGACTACCGTGGAACAGGTAAGGGCCCTGCTGCAACTGGCCAATGTGCATCATTTCCCGGTCACTCCGAGGGGTTTGGGGACCGGCTTGGCCGGAGGAGCGGTCCCGGTTTTTGCGGGCGTGGTGCTGTCCATGGCCAAAATGAACCGCATCATCGAGATTGATAAGAATAATCTCATTGCAGTGGTGGAACCCGGTGTCATCAATGCCGACCTCAAAAGGGCCGCGCGCAGGCAGGGATTGTTTTATCCGCCGGACCCGGCCAGTATGGACACCTGTTCCATCGGGGGAAATGCCGCAACGAATGCGGGGGGCTCCAGTTGTGTCAAATATGGAACCACGCGCGATTACGTGCTTGGACTGGAGGCGGTGCTGCCCAATGGCGAGCTGATCAGAACCGGGGTCCAGACCCGCAAAGGGGTGGTCGGGTACGATCTCACCCATCTGCTGGTGGGCTCGGAGGGAACTCTGGCGGTCATCACCAAGCTGATCTTGAAATTACTCCCCCATCCGCCGGCTGTCAGCACGGTGGTGGCTTTGTTCCGCGATCTCACTTCAGCCATGTCCAGTGTTTCTGCTATTCTTGCCAACGGATGCATACCGTGTGCACTGGAATTTTTGGACCGCAACTGCCTTGATCTGGTCGGCGATTCCCTGCCCTTTGAAAGCGCGCGTTCGGCGGGGGCCTTTCTATTGGTGCAGGCCGATGGAGCAGCGACGGTAGTGGATGCGGAAGTGGAAAAAATGGGCGCCTACTGCCTGGACAACGGCGCCATCGATGTCATTTGGGCGCCCGATTCGTACAAGCGGGCACAGATGTGGGAAGTTCGCAAGCAGGTTTCCGTTACCATAGAGAACAGCTCCCCTGTGTACATTCCCGAGGACGTTGTCGTACCGATTGCCGGGATTGCGGACTTTGTCGACAATCTGCCCGATTTTGCAGAGCGCTATCAGGTGAAGATCTACGCCTTCGGTCATGCGGGAGACGGCAACATCCATCTCAACATTACGGCTCAGAGCCGGGCATCGATGTCGCAGGTAGAAGAGGGCATTTACGCCATATTGCAAAAAGTTGTGTCGATGGGCGGGACGATTTCGGGAGAACATGGCATCGGCCTTGCCAAGCGTCGCTTTCTGCATCTTGAATTAGCACCTGCCAACGTTTGCTTGCAGCGGAGCATCAAGCAGGTTTTTGACACGAATCAGATTCTCAATCCTGGGAAAATCTTTCAATAGATCGGGGACTATTTCCATGTCGGTGCGTTCTGCCCTGGTGGCTTCGGGTAAGATCTACCAAACCCGCGGAATCAGCCAGCGAGTAAAGCAAATCAGCATTTCAGCCATCAAGGAAATGCCCATCCTCGCCAGCCAGGTCGGCGATTGTGTTTCCCTCGGGCAGGGCATTCCCTCCTTTCCGACCCCGAATCACATTGTGGAGGCGGTGTGTCGAGTGATGCGCAACGATCCCGATTGCGGCAAGTACAGCTTGGGACCGGGTATGCCGCAACTGCGCCGGGCCGTTGCCGAACGTCTGAGCGGCCAGATCGGAAGAGCGGTCGATGGAGACACGCAAATCTGCATTACCGTGGGTGCCATGGAAGCTCTGCTGGCGAGCATCCTCACCGTTGTCGAACGAGGCGATGAAGTGATTTTGCCGTCGCCCAATTACGCATCTCACATCGAGCAGGTCCTTCTGGCTGAAGGTGTGCCGATCTTTGTGCCGCTGCAGCCCGGTGACTGGCAATTGGATCTGGAGGCCGTCCGCACGGCGATCACGCCCCGAAGCAAAGCGCTTATCCTGTGCAATCCACACAACCCGACGGGCGCCAACTTCAGCGCATCAGCACTGCGCGAACTCGCCGAACTAGCCATCGCACACGACCTCTTCATCATTTCTGATGAGACTTACGATTTTCTGGTCTACGACGACCAGCCGCATTTCAGTTTGACCGCATTGCCCGAGCTCCAGGATCGCATGATCGCAACCTTCAGCTTTTCCAAGAAATACGCCATGACGGGTTGGCGGGTCGGCTTTGTATACGCCTCTGAAGTGCTTCTGGACCACATCATGAAAATTCATGACGCCGCCGCCATTTGCGCCCCGACGCTGTCGCAGCATGCGGCCCTCGCGGCTCTGCAGGGCCCGCAAGGCTGTGTCGATGAAATCCGTTCGGCGTTGAGAGCGCGGCGCGATCTCACCTGCAGGCGGCTTGACCGGATGCAGCAGATGTTCTCGTACGTCAAGCCCCGGGGCGCCTACTACCTGATGGCCCGCTACCAGGCGCCAGGGGTGGACTCGATGGAGTTCGCCCTGCGCCTGTTGCGGGAAGCCCGTGTTACCACCATTCCCGGTGCTGCCTTTGGACCTGACGGCGAGAGTCACATCAGGCTTTCGTTCGGGGGCAGCGAAGAGGAAATCCACGAAGCCTTCGATCGCATTGAACGCTGGCTCTCCTCCGATCCGTTCCCTTAGTGCAGCTGTGAGCAAGTGACGTGCTATTTCTTCATGAATGCTATGGAAGGGAGGACTGTGCCCAGCGGAAGAGGTGCTGTCCCGCCCTCGAGGCCGCCCCCGCCGGTGCAGCTCACCCGCAGGCCCTGCGTGTCACCGCTCACCGCAAAGGCAGTCAAAAATAATTTAAAAACGAGCTGTTGTGAATTGAGGAGAGAGACCCCTCAGAATATACTTCTTTGATTCCTTGGAGTTTTCCCTTATTCCGCGACAACCACGAAGCTGTTTTGCTGGTTATCCCAAACAACAGAGTAACGGTGCGTCTCTCCAGGGGTAACGGAGGTTTCCAGCGGGGTGACGCTGTCCTTGACCATCCAGAAGGACGGCTGCAGCGACAATGTCATATCTCCGGCAGGACGCGCCCAAGTCAGTCTGCCACAATTGCCGAGCTTGCCGACTTCCTTGCCATTGTCCAAAACGGTGATCTGTCGCATGCCGCCTCGACGCGAATACTTTCTTTCCACGGAGATCACGGCTTGCTCACTGCTGGGCGCGTTGATGCCGACCCTGGGCACGGATTGCTTGGTACTGGTACACCCGACCAACAATAAAACCAATGCCGCCATCAGGCAGAGTAAGCTTCTGGTCATCGATCTGTCTCCTTTGAAACTGATGGGTTGCAGCAAACACCATAATTCACTAGGTCAGCGGCTTTGAAATTACCACACAATGGTTCCTTTTTGCCAAAAAAATTGAATTGCTTGCCATTGCGCCTGTTGATTAGTATGCAGGATATTGACTGGACCGATTGGCAGCCGGTCAGCACTAGGAGCGGATCACTAATGAATGGAGTCCAAAGATGAATAGACAACCAGCTGAAGAAACCATAAGAGCGGCTATCAGCCTGGCCGAGACCTGGCAGAATCGGGCAAATCAACTGCTCACCGCCGAGGAAAAAGACATTCAGGATCAGATGTTGCGCCTGCTCACCAATCCCATCGACAAGGTGATCATGGTGAGAATGATCGACCAGAGCTTTCGTTCCCATGATTCTCGCCGTATTGCCGATCAAATCAATTACCTGCTGACTAAACATGGAGTTCCGGATTTTTTTTCTTCGGGGGACCGGCTGCTCATGCGTTTATTCCTTGGAGTGGGCAGATATTTTCCGCATGTTTCGGTACCCAAAGTGATCGATAAGATGCGTGAAGACAGCAGTCGCTCGGTTATTCCCGGTGAAAAGGATGTGCTGTACGCGCACCTGGGCAAGAGGAGAATCGAAGGCGTTACAATGAACATCAACAACCTCGGCGAGGCGGTGCTGGGGGAAGAAGAATGCCTCGCCCGCCTGAATAAATATCTCGAGGATCTGAGGGACCCCGAGATCGAATACATTTCCATAAAGATCTCAACCATCTACTCTCAGATCCAATCGCTCGCCTTCGAGCATACTACCGGCATTCTCAAAGACCGCCTCTCGAGGCTTTTCAGGGCTGCCAGGGACCATTCTTTCAGCCGAATCGATGGGAGAGTGGTTCCCAAGTTCGTCAACCTGGATATGGAAGAATATCGCGATTTGGAAATCACTGTCAGTGTTTTCAGGCAGACGCTGGACCAGGAGGAGTTCAAGAATCATTCCGCCGGCATAGTGCTGCAGGCCTATTTGCCGGATTCCTACGATGTGCAGCGGGACCTCACCGCCTGGGCTCAGAAAAGAGTGGCCGAGGGCGGAAGCCCCATCAAGATCCGCATCGTCAAGGGCGCCAATATGGAAATGGAGCAGGTGGAGGCGGCACTGCACGGCTGGCCCCTGGCTCCTTACGACAACAAATTGGATGTGGACGCCAATTTCAAGCGCATGGTGGATTTTGCGATGGTGCCGGAGCGCATCCAGGCGGCCCATCTCGGTATAGGCTCGCACAACCTTTTCGAACTGGCCTACGCTTATCAGGTGGCCAGGGAAAACCGGGTGACCGACTATTTCTCCTTTGAAATGCTTGAGGGCATGGCCGATCACGTGCGTCGTGCCATACAGGAACTGGGTGAACAGGTTGTTCTGTACGCGCCGGTGGCTACCAAGGAGAATTTCATCAATGCCATCGGCTATCTCATCCGGCGCCTGGATGAAAATACTGCGGAGGAAAACTTCATGCGTTATCTGCCTAAGCTGAAAACGGATTCCAGGGCATGGAGCTTTCTCAAGGAGCAATTCATTGCTTCGTGCAAGCACAAGGACAGGGCGTCCAAAGCTCCCCACCGGATACAAAACAGATCGAACGAAACTTTTTCCGAGACCATGGGGACCTTCTATACGGGAGAATTTCGCAATGAGCCGGACACGGACTGGTCTCTGGCACCCAACAGAAAATGGGCCGAAGCGGTCAGGGCAAAATGGCGGAGGAGCGCATCGGACCAGCCTGAAGAAATTCCCGTGGTGGTTGCGGGAAAAGAAGTTCACGAGGGCAGAACAAAGCGTGAATGCTTGGATTCGTCACAATTGGATTCCAAGGTGTGCGTAGCCCGTTACTGCATGGCGGATGAGGAAGACGTCAGCCGGGCCGTGGCAACGGCCAAAGCCGATCCCGACGGGTGGAGGAATAGGAGTCAGGCCGAGCGGCACGAGATTCTCGCGCAGGTGGCGATGGAGCTGCGGCATGCCCGTGGAGACCTCATCGGTGCCGCCGTTGCCAATACCGGCAAGGTATTCACGGAAGCAGACGGTGAAGTGTCAGAGGCCATAGATTTTGCCGAGTACTACCCTTTCTCGGCCAAATATTTCTCGGATTTGCAACATATCCAATGCCGGGGCCGGGGAGTGGGACTGGTCATCTCTCCCTGGAATTTTCCCATAGCCATTCCCTGCGGCGGCATCCTTGCCTCTTTGGCCGCCGGCAACACGGTGATCTTCAAGCCCGCGTCGGCCGCAGTGCTGGTTGCCTGGTATCTATGTCGGTGTTTCTGGAGAGCGGGGGTGTCGCGAAATGTATTGCAGTTCCTGCCCTGTTCGGGTGGCGACATTGGAACAAAGCTCACCAATCATCCGGATGTGGACTTCATCATTCTGACCGGCGGAACGGATACCGGACTCGAGATTCTGAAACATAGACCGGATGCTTTTCTGGCAGCGGAAACCGGCGGGAAAAATGCTACCATTGTGACCGCCATGTCCGACCGGGATCAGGCGATTAAAAACGTCATTCATTCCGCCTTCTCAAACTGCGGGCAAAAATGCTCGGCAACATCCCTGCTGATACTGGAGAAGGAAGTCTACGAGGACGAAAACTTTAAGCGACAGCTAGTGGACGCAGCCAGAAGTTATGCTGTGGGATCGGCCTGGGATTTTGCCAACAAGATGGGGCCCCTCATCAATCCTCCCAGGGGAGATCTGGAAAAGGCTTTGACCAGGCTTGAGCCCGGGGAATCGTGGGTTTTGCAGCCCGAGAATCTCAAGGACAACCCTTATTTGTGGACGCCCGGCATCAAGTGGGGAGTGCAGCCCGGATCCTACACTCATCTGACCGAATTTTTCGGGCCTGTTCTGGGGGTTATGCGAGCCAGGGATCTGGATCACGCCATCGAACTGGTCAACCAAACGGGCTTCGGTCTGACGTCGGGACTGGAAAGTCTCGATACGCGTGAGCAGGAGCGTTGGAAGGCGGGTATCAAAGCAGGGAATCTCTATATCAACCGCGGCACAACGGGGGCCATTGTACTGCGCCAGCCCTTCGGCGGAATGGGAAAATCGGCCCTGGGAGCCGGTATCAAAGTGGGCGGTCCCAATTATGTGACCCAATTCATGAACTTTGAGGAGGAGGATTACCCGGTGGTCGGAGCCATCAAGCAAGATCACGCGCTGCTGCGTGTGGCCTGCGATTGGCAACGGAAACTCGACTGGGGGCAGCTGAAGGAATTTGCCGAAGACTTGCAGAAAACCATCCGCGCGGTGAAGAGTTATCTTTACTGCTTTGGACAGGAATTTTCCCAGGAAAAGGACTACTTCCATTTGCGCGGCCAGGACAACATTCTGCGCTACCTGCCCATCGGCAAAGTGGTGGTGAGAGTTCATGAGGACGATTCATTATTCGAAGTGCTGGCGAGGATTGCTGCGGTCAGGATTGCAGGGTGCGATCTGGCGATCAGCATCCCGCCGGGCTTAAACAATTCCATAAGGGCATTCCTGGTTGGCAGCGAGGGGAGAAAGTTTCTCGATCATACGCCGCTCGATGGTCAGAGTGATGAGGAGCTTGTTGCATTGCTGCCTAAAATTCAACGCATTCGATATGCAGCGCCGGATCGGGTGCCTCAGAGGATCTATCAGGCGGCTGCGGAAAGCGGGTTCTATATTTCCCGCACCCGGGTCATGATGGAGGGGCGTATTGAACTGCTGCAGTATTTTCAGGAGCAGAGCATTTGTGACAATTATCATCGCTATGGCAACCTGGGAGAACGCGCATTGATCTGAGGTGAATGGACTCGAAGACGTTCACCGGGCTGAAAGACGGCACTCACCAGGGGCTTTCAATTTTGACAGAATCAAGGGAGTGCGCCCGCTGATCAGCAGTGTGGTGGGCGCAGCCTCCCCGTGCCGAGGAACGCCCGGTTGCCCGGATCCGGCAACGGGCGCTGCCTGCGGCCACGAGTCTTTGCCTGCTCCTCATCCGGTTCAGCCCGCTTTTGCCGGACATTGAACTGCTAGATGATCTTTGTTGGCGGGTCCTGCCTGGCCATCAACTCGATGTCGCGCGGGTTGCACAGTTGACTCGGCAGTTGGGCCACCCTGCCGCAGGCAATGCAAACGAAATTGATTTTTTGCAGTTTGGGTTTACAAATGTGTCTAGGGTCTGTTGAGGCTTGGCCACAATGTTCGCATACAAAAGCCTCTTCCAGTTCGGCCGGGTCACAGAGATGCCCCGCTTCGCCCGCCGGCTTGCCACAATTCTTGCAAATATGCAGATGTTTTTGCGCCATGTTGTCCTCCCACTCGTTTGAGGTGATTCGCATTCGTAGGGAATGCATTAACAACAACTGTGCCAATCTTGCATATCATGATTCTATAGCTTCCAAGATAATGTTTCTGGTGTAGGTTGAGCTGCGTCACGCGTTTCGTGTGACGAACCCCAGTGCCTCGTTTGCCGGGTTTGGTACTTCAACCCAGCCTACCTGGAAGCCAAAATCATTTTCATCAACAGTATGGCTCGGAAAAGGTATGAGCCATACTGGGGGAGGGTGGGGCAGCGGAGCAATCGAGACACCAGCGGTCTGCTTTCACTCAGGTCCGTGGTGAGAGACCATCAGAGATCACATCCCTTGGAGATTATCCCAAGATCGATCGTGTTTAAACAAGATATGTCGGCCTGCACTGCGGTATTCTCGAGAATTCCTGAAGCTCCGCCGCCTTGACGGTGTCTTTCCGGAGTGACGGCGCAGGAAAAATTTCGGGATGGTTCTTTGGGTATGTGTCTCATGATGTATTTTGAGACACTCCTGTTTCTGATACATGAGAGGTTCATGCCGATGGCTTCTTCCTGGTCAATGCAGACGCGAGCGCAGGCTCTGCACCCAAGGCCCGGCAAGCCGATGTCATTCCAGCAGTTGGTAAACGGGTATTGGTTGATCCGATGCTGGGCCGCCCCCTGGTGGTTTCTCGTGCTTGAAGAAATGAAAAGATTTGCTATCCTGATCGTCCATGTACTTTCTTTCTGGCAAGGGATAATGGATTTCAGGGAATAAGGAAACATTCGCGATGAGGTGAAACATTATGGCAGCAAGGGAACAATCCAAGGGCGTCTGTTTTTTTTGCCGGCGTGAACTGGCGAAGGGCGGCTTGACGCGGCATCTGAAAACATGTCCGAAACGGCAGGAAGCAATCGGCAAGGCGGGGCAGAAAAAGGGGCAGCCCCAGACCATCTATCATCTGCAGGTGCAGGATTTATGGAACGGCGATTATTGGCTGCACCTGGAAATGAACGGCAAGGCGAGGCTGCAGGAACTCGACCACTACCTGCGGGAGATTTGGCTGGAATGCTGTGGCCACATGAGTGTGTTCCAGACGGGGTCCGGCGGTTGGGGCGGAAGCGAGATTGCCATGTCCAGACGGGCTGAGCAGACGTTCGAGCCGGGCATGGTGCTCACCCACATATACGATTTCGGGACTTCTTCGGAAACGCAGGTGAAGGTGTCGGATGTCCGATCCGGGAAACCGTTGAGCAAACATCCCATTTTCCTCATGGCACGTAACAGGCCGCTGGAATTCAAATGCATGCAGTGCGGCAAATCTGCTGCCTGGCTGTGTCTGGAATGCGTCTATGAACATGATGAGGATGGCAGCCTGTGCGATGAGCATGCCAAAGATCATCCGCACCATGACTATGGAGAGCCGATCCCCCTGGTCAATTCACCGCGCCTTGGAATGTGCGGCTATACCGGCCCGGCTGAGCCACCCTACTGATTCGGGCCATGATTGTGTCGTACCACCCTGTTCTCGCAGGGGATGTCAATCGGATTTGTGCCGGCAGAGATCCCAATGAAGAGGATCTTGCTTTGATGCGACAGGCGTCGGCCATATTGCTGCCTCAGGGTTGTACCGAAACCCTGTGGAACGCCGCCCGCCAATGTTGTTCCCGCATCTTTCCGGATTACCGATGCCGGTTCCTGTATAAGGGTAAGTTAGGGGACATTCGCCTTTTTCAAAACTATCGTCTGCCTCATCCGCGTTCCTGGCTGTTTCCAACAGTTGACTCGTGCCCGCCGCAATTTTGGGATAATGCGACCTATCCTCTGGTGGTCAAACACAACGAAGGGGGTGAAGGCTCCCACGTATTTTTGCTGAACAATCGGGAGAGCGTCGCACCCATCCTGCGAATGTTTGCCGGGATGGAGAAAAACGGATTCTCCGGTTTTTTGGCGCAGGAGCGGATTCCAACGAACGGTCGAGATCTGCGGGTGGTCATCATGGGTGACACGATATACAGTTATTGGCGTGTCCAAGGGGCTGAGGAGAGCTTTTACCACAATCTGAGCAAAGGAGCGGTCCTGGATATGGTGAGCGACCCGCATTTACAGGCTGTGGGCAGACACTGGGCGAGGCATCTCAGTTGTGTGAGCGGAATCAATCTGGCGGGGCTCGATTTTCTGTTTCCTGTGAATGAGGGGCACGTGACGGGCCATCCGCTGTTCCTCGAGATCAATTATTATTTTGGCAGGAAGGGACTGGGCGGATCGAAAAATTTCTACCGCCTGTTGGAGGAGGCTTCTCAGGCGTGGTTGAAGCGGGTCGGCTGTGTTGGCCCATGATGCTGCCAGATTTCTGTGATAGTCCGGTGTGATGGCTTTCTACCCCCTTTAGTGCCATCCCTGTGTACGCTAAAACGGTCGGAAAAGCCGCACTGCCTGATTGCGAGCAAGCGCCCGCCCCTGCCCGGGTTTTCTGCGCTCGCGGGCTAACCGCCGCCCACGGGAGGAAACAGTGCCACGCGCTCGTTCCCGTACAGCACCGTTTCCCAGTTCGCCGCACGGCCGTCGATCATGATCAGCTTGATGTCGGCCACGGGTAATTTCAGCTGTTCGGCCAGATCGCGCACCGTCATCCCCGCACGGATCGGCACAGTCAAGCCGTTTGCATGATCATAGTCGGGAAAGTATTTTCTTAAGGTCGCCGCCAGCAGTACCTGTAATGCCATCCAAGAGCCCTTTGTAGTCGCCTCTAGTTGGAATGGGCGTGACGGTAAACGCGTTTGACGTGTACATTGGATACCAGCGCGGTGTAATCCTTGCCCTGTTCCAGATCGACCCGAATACTGTGCTGGTCAATTTCCATATAGCGTGCAAGAACCGCCAGAATGTCGTTCTTCAGGGATTCCATGACATCCGGTGCCAGATCCATGCGATCATGCATCAGTACTACCTGCATTCTTCTTCGGGCCTCTTGACTGCTCGGTTTCTCTCCAAAAAATCTGCGGATTGCCTTCAGCATTTGCTAATCCTCCTGTTCAGCTCCAGATGAACCGCTTCATTTTGCCAAGAAAGCCGTTCCCACTCTCATCCTCAAATGGCACTTCTTCACCGTTGAGACGAGCTGCTATCTGGGTGAAGGCGCGCCCAGCCCGGCTGCCGCGCTGATGCACCAGGGGCACTCCCCGGTTGGTGGAAATGACGACTTCCTCACTTTCCGGCACCACCCCCAACAGGGGCACTGCCAGAAGAGAAAGGATGTCCGCCGTGGACATCATGTCGCCTTTCTTGACCATGCGGTGATTCAAGCGATTGATGATGAGGTGAATGTCTCTGAGGAGACTCGCTTCGAGCAACCCAATGACTCGATCTGCGTCGCGTATGGCGGAAACTTCGGGAGTAGTCACGACAATCGCCGTTTGCGCTCCCGCCACAGCATTCTTAAAACCCTGCTCGATGCCTGCCGGGCAATCGATGATGATATAGTCGAATTCCTCGGCGAGCTCCGCACACAGAGTCTTCATTTGTTCCGGTTGAACCGAGTTCTTTTCCCGGGTCTGGGCAGCCGGGATCATACACAAATTGCTCAGTTTGCGGTCGCGAATCATGGCCTGTGCGGTGCGGCAGTGTCCTTCGATGACATCCACCAGGTTGTAGACAATGCGGTTTTCGAGGCCCATCACCACATCCAGATTGCGCAGACCGATGTCGGCATCGAGCATGCAGACAGAGTACTTCTTCTTGGCCAACATGGTGCCGATATTAGCCACGGTCGTGGTTTTCCCGACGCCCCCCTTGCCTGATGTTACCACAATCGTTTTTCCAGCCATGTGTCATCCATCCCTGTAGGTGCCAATGCCATTGCCCCATCCGCCGTTTGCGCCATTCCCCTGTTCGCGACCAGGGCATCCAAAGCATTGTCGGAAGGTTACAGTTTGTGGTTTTGCTCCCCGCCACCCCACCCCCAGCGTCACAAAGTCAAGACCTGGATCATGTTGTTCTGAATTTCGGCGATTTCAAAACGTTTTGGAGTCGGTTTGTTGCCGGCGGGAGGAAGCGCCACCAGATCAGCAATACGAATCTGACTGGGTTCAATGCTGAGTGCCCAGATGCGTGCCGAGCAGTCCCCTGTTGCTCCCGCATGGGCAACACCTCTGAGGCTGCCGAAAACGATGATGTCGCCCACCGCGATGACTTCTGCACCGGGATTCACATCCCCCAGCACCACGCAATCCGCCGGCGACTCGATGCGCGTGCCGGAGCGGCAGGTGGACCGCACAATCATGGGGGTTACCTCCCGGTTGCGCGGGCTGGAGCATTGAGGAGCCGCTTTAGGGCGGGTGCGCGCCGGCTCAAGGGTGCAGACGAGATCTTCTCGCATCTTCACTTCGACCAGCTTCACACCGGCTTTTTCTGCCAGCAGGCAGCGCAGTTCGAGAATCTGGTCCGTTTGTAGTGGTCGCGCGCTAAGATCCAGGCTCATCTCCGAATGATAAAAGAAATCATGCGACTCATCCAGGCGGTGTTTCATGTAACGCATGATCTCCTGGAAAGGAGTCGTCGCATCGGGCACCAGGGTGAATCCGTCCCGGGTTGCTTTGATCTGAATCGGCAGTGGTCTGTCAGCATTCCTCAGCGGCAATTAGGGTCCTCCTGCGCCGGTATTGTGATTGGTTCCATTCTCCGGGAAAATGGTTTGCCTCAACTGGAGCCACGTCCTGAATCGAGGATACTGGTTGGAGGTGCGGTTCCAGGGTTGGTCGTAGAGGAGCGGTTGAATGCCGGCCCGGACCAGAAAATGACACGTTTCAAGTCGATCTTCAACGAAGCAGCGAACCCCGAGTTCCTGGAGAATTCCCAACTTGGCTTCCGGGGATCCGGTCGCCACCACCTGAATGTTTTCCGGCGCTACCTGCGGCAAAGTCTGCTGCAGCCAGCGGATGATCGATTCCGGCCAGATGCGCGCGGTGACAAAACGCAGGGGACCATGTTCGGCCAGCTCAGTGAGCACGTCGGGAGCCAGCGGCATGGGGGGAATTTGCAGGGTGTGCTCGTCGTCCAGAGTGAGACAGATGAGATCATCGATGATCTCTCGTTCCAGATTCAGACACTGGTACAGATCATAGCACGTCATGTGCTCTTTGCTGAGGTGGGATAATCCATACCTGGAATGAGCCAGCCTGACAAACACCTCCATTGTGTCGGCAACTACTCCATCTATATCAAAAGCCAGTTCTTTCGGCTCGATGGCCTCTCTTGTACGCATAACTATTGACTATTCTCCACACTGCATTCATCGGTGACACACGCCTGGGCCGGTTCGTCAAAGCGAAACGAGATCTCGTAGATGCCGTCTTCGAAATGGCTGTGCACAACATAGCCGACCTTATGAAAAATTCCCAGCATTCTGCGATTAGCCGCCAGCACATAAGCCGTGAAACCGCTGATGCCTTTACTCTTGGCTATCTGACAAAGATAGTGCAACAAAAACGTGCCGATACCGCCCCTCTGCCAGTCGGCCCGCACGGCAAAATCCACCTCGGCCATATTGCTTTTTTGGTCCAGAATATAGCGGCCCAGTGCCACTATGGTTTCATTGCCGATTTCACCGGTAACGCCCACAATGGCCATCTCGTGCTCATAATCGATGTTGACCATACTTTGCGTGTTGCGATGCGGGAACACCGTCATGGCGGACAAGAAGCGGTAGTAGATGTCCTGGTCCGGCAGGGAATAAAAAAATTCCTGCAGAGCGCGTTCATCGGTGGGTTTGACGGGGCGAAAAAATACCTGCCCGCCACCCGGAAATATCTGATAGGTTTCCCATTGGCCCGGATAAAGAGGTTCAAAGATGGGCGCAAGGATCTGGTCCTGGTAAACGTAGCGCAGTCGTTTGGCTTCCTCCAAAAGGCGCTCGCGAAATTTGGGGTGAGCTATGTTGATAAGCGCAAGGGCCCGCTCCCGAATGGTCTTGCCGTGCAGGTAGGCGATACCGAATTCGGTCACCACGTATTGTACCGTGCTGCGCGGGCTGACAACCCCGGCCCCGTTGGTCAAGTGGCTGACAATGCGGGATTTTTTCCCGTCCGGACTGGTCGACGGCAGGGCGATGATGGTTCTGCCGCGTTGCGCGTGCGACGCGCCGTGCATGAAGTCAACATAGCCGCCGATACCGCTGTAGACTTTATGGCCGATCGAGTCGGCACACACCTGGCCGGTGAAGTCGATTTCCAGGGCGGAATTGATGGTGACCATTTGATCGTTTCGGCTGATAATTCGGCTGTCGTTGACATAGTCGATGGGATAAAGCTCCACCTCCGGATTGTTGTGAACAAAATCGTACAGCTCTCTGCTTCCAAGGCAGGTGCTGGTGATGATCTTGCCCTGGTGAAAGTTCTTCCTGGAACCGTTGATGACACCTTTACGCACCAGGGAAAGGTGGGAATCGGTTATGATCTCTGCATGCACTCCCAGATCCTTCTTATCCTCCAGGTAGTGCAGCACTGAATTGGCGATTCGACCCATTCCCACTTGAATGGTCGAGCCATCTTCCACCAAGCTGGACACGTAGCGGGCGATGCGTTCGGCGACCGCACTGCGTTCGCGAAAGACAATCTCCAGCAGCGGTTCCTCGTATTCGACAAAATGCTGGATGCTGGTGACATGGAGAAAGCTGTCTCCCAGCGTACGCGGCATTTTGGGGTTGACCTGAGCCACTACCTGCCTGGCCGTTTCGGCTCCGGCCTTGGTGATGTCCACGGCGATGCCGAGGGAACAAAACCCATGGCCGTCGGGAGGCGAAACCTGCACCAGAGCCACGTCGATTCCAAGGGACCCTTCCTCACGAAAAAGTCTGGGAATCGACGAGAAGTAGATCGGCACATAATCTGCCAATCCGAAATTGACCGCCTTCCTGGATTTGGGTCCGACAAAGAAGGTGCGCAGACTACAGTGGGTGGCAAGATCCGACCAGTCTTCTGGAATGGCGCCTATGGAATGGTTTTGCACCAATTCCAGATCGCGCCGCCGTGCGAGCAGGGGCAGGAGGGATCGCACCAGGTGTTGCGGTTCGCCGCAACCGGAACCAATGAAGATGCGATTTCCATCACGAACTATTGAGTCGAGTACCGTATCCGCCTGAATCAAGCGTTCGCAATAATAGGATTTCCATCCATCCCCAAAATACATACAAACAACTGTCCCTGGATTTTGCTAACAAAACGGGTGGACGCTCGGGTGTATTACCCGGCTGCCTTGGCTGAAGCCAGTGAACATGTTTCACGGGTACCTGCACTTATAAAACAGAATTCCACAGATGGCAATCGACTATGCGATGCACCTATATTTTCTCCGCCCCTGCGGGATCCCAGGCTTTTTCTTCTAACTCTGCGCTTCTCCATATACAATGGGCGAAGGGGAGGCGGGCTGTTGCCACCCGGCTCTCTGCGCCAGCAAATCCAGATGAAGGGTGGTCCACTCCTCCAATGGAAAATAGACCGGATCGATCATTTCTCGCACATCGATCTGCTTGAAGTACGTCTTGCAGAGTCTGCAATAATGCACATGATATTGGGGTTCGTTCTCGGTGTACAAGTAGCCGAGGGATTCGTGATGCCGGTTCTCGCAGCTTGGGCACTGTATTCTGTAGAGCCCCCATTGAGTAGCACACCAGGAACAATAGGCACGACGTTCACCCTCGCCTTGCAGGGAGAGCAGCGAAGGCAGCGATCCGCACACCGGGCAATACCCCTTGAGCCAACTTGCGGGCACTGGGAACCTGTCTGTCAAGTCCTGTGCCGCTACTTCCAGAGAAGGTCGCAGGCTGCTGCGCGCGCAAAAAATGATCGAAGCGACGTCCTTTTCAGTAGTGTCCACCCATTCTTCCCACGGCTCCCATTCATGCTCCAGAAAACTTTTCCAGATTTCCTCCCTGTTTTGGGGCAGTCGGGTCAGGGCATCACGCAAAGCGCGGCCGGCATCGCGCAGCGGGAGATTGTCCGCTGGAATATTTTCTTCCAGAGCAGTCAATATTTTTTCCGCTGCATCCGTGTCAATGGGAAACTCCCATCGCTTCAACAGGGGAAATCCTTCGCTCCACCTGGTTTGAACCCGTTCGGGAGCGATGGAGGGCGGATCCAGTGCGAGGTTCTGCTTGACTTCGAGTTGCGCCAGGAAAAGCGCTTCCAATAGCGGATACAGGCTGCTGTACGCAGGTTTTGCAGACTTGGCCGAACTGATGGCCTGTTTGATCTTATCCTTTTCTTTATCCAACGGCCTTTTCAAAGAAACCTTCCTCACTAAAGGAGGGAAGCCGAATCGATCAGCTTCCCTCCTTTCGGTTTAAGCACATGCTAATGGGTCAGCGGCGTGATAACACCACACCATCCCAACTTGCCGCTGCCGGCCTATCCTGGCAACATGGCACGAAGTGCGCGGCTCGCCGGTTTGGTCATGCGTCGCATGGCAAGCTTTCGACCGATTCCCGAAGCCGCACTGGCGATGGCAAAATCGTGATACGCTTTGGGATCGTCGACCACCAGGTAAATGGTGCGAATTTCATCCGCATCCAGCAACTGCGCGTTGGGGAACTTGGCTTTCACCACTTCCAGGCGCTTGTTAGCCATAGCCATGATTTCCTCGCGGTCGCCAAAATTCATGGCGCCCGTGGGGCACACCTTGACACAGGCCGGAAGCAGCCCGGCACTCACTCGATCAAAGCACATGGTGCATTTGACGATGCGCCCATCTTCGCTCAGTCGAGGAATGTTATAGGGGCACGAATCCTTGACTTCATCGAAATTTGCTTCGCGTGTCTTGTCGGTATAGACCACGGCTCCGGTTTTTTCATCATGGATGACGGCCCCCTCCACATAAGCTTCTATGGCATCCTTACAGGGGGGTTCAATGCAATGGCGGCACTGGTCGGCAAAAAAATACCAGGCCAGTTTGCCGTTCTTGTCCACGCTTTCCGAGAAGCGCACCAGTTTATAGGTCTGGGCGTCAAGGTCCGGGGGGTTTTGATGACTGCCCGTGTTCTTGGTCATGCTGGCCCCGTTCTGGTTCCAGTTCTTGCAAGCAATCTGGCAACCGCGGCAGGCCGTACAACGCGTGGTATCGATAAAGAAACTTTTCCCTGCCATGGCTTACACCTCCTTCTTGCTTACATTGACCATAAACGCCTTGGTTTCCGGGATGCGGGTATTGGGATCCCCCACAGCCGGGGTCAGCAGGTTCGCACTATCGCCCCCATCGGGCGGCCATGTCCAGCCGTAATGCCACGGCAGGCCGACCAGATGGACTTCCTGGCCCAGTACGGTGAATGGCTGTAAGCGTTTGGTGACGATGGCTACGGCTTCGAGTTTACCGCGCGGTGATTCGACGATAGCCATGTCGCCGTTGTTGATACCTTTCATCCTGGCCAGCTGTTCACTCATTTCCACAAACAGTTGAGGCTCCGCTTCCAGCAGCCATGGCAGCCAACGAGTCAAAACTCCGGTCTGCCAATGTTCGGTCACCCGGTAGGTGGTGCCCACAAAGGGGAAACGCGGATCGCACGTCTTGATGATGTCTCTCGCGGTGCCGTAGACCGCCGCCACCGGGTTGGTCAGCTGTGCACTCAAAGGATTCTTTTCCACCGGGCATTCCAATGGCTCATAATGTTCCGGAAAAGGACCGTCCTTGGCCCCGTTCCCAAATATGGAAGCAACTCCGGCCGGCTTCATGATGAAGGGCAGTTTGCTCTTGTCATTGGCTGTTCCATCCGCGTTCTGCAGAGGCGGCCATCCGCCGTCGGGCACATCACCCGTCCATTTTCCCTTGCCGTCTTCAACCACCCATTGAATGACCGGCTTTTTGGGATTCCAGGGGTTGCCCTTGAGATCCACCGAAGCGCGGTTATAAATGATCCTGCGGTTGACCGGCCAGCACCACGACCACTTGGAATAGAGGCCGAGACCGGTCGGGTCGTCCTTCTCGCGGCGAGCCATGTTGTTTCCATCTGCGGTATAGCTCTGGCAGTAGAGCCAGTTTCCGCTCGAAGTGGAGCCATCATCCTGGAGCAGGGCAAAGGAGGGCACCAGGTCACCCTTCTTGTACTGTTTATCCTGAATGGTGACGTCTTTGGTGAAGTACCCGTTGATTGCCTTAGCCACCGAATGGGCGTCGAATTTCCCGTTGCTTATGTAATCCCACTTGAGATTGAGAACAGGATCCGGGAACGTAGCCTCTTTATCCTCCTTATAGAGAGCCCGGATTTCGTTAAACAGCTCAATGATGATGTCGCCGTCGGGAAGAGCCTCCCCAGGGGGTTCCTGAGCCTTATAGCGCCACTGACCCCAGCGGCCGCTGTTGGTGATCGACCCTTCCTTTTCCATATAAGCCGCGCAGGGCAGGAAAAAGACCTCAGTTTTGATCTGCTTGGGATCTACCCCGGGGCCCTTCCAGAATGATGCGGTTTCGTTTTCAAACAAGTTGACGACTACCATCCAGTCTAGATTTGCCATGGCGTCACGGTTCTTGTCCGCGTTGGCGCCGCTGCAGGCGGGATTCTGGCCCCAGCACAAGAAGCCTGAGAATTGCTTCTGGTACATGGAATCGAACAGATCCAGCCACGAATAGGTCTTGCCGTCTTCAACCTTGGGCAGCCAGCTGTAGCAGAATTCGTTTTCCGGTGTGGCGGCGTCGCCATACATTGACTTCAGCAGGCTTGCAACATACTTGGGCCGATTCTGCCACCAATTGGCGCTCAGAGGATCGTTGCTGGTGGGGGTATATTTCTTGTTGTACTCGGCCAGGGTCTGCAGTGACGCCGCGGGCGTCGGCAGGTAGCCGGGCAGAATGTGGAACAGCAAACCATGGTCGGTCGAACCCTGAACGTTTGATTCGCCGCGCAGCGCGTTGACACCACCGCCGGCGGCTCCCATGTTGCCAAGGAGCAGCTGAATGATGGCCATGCAGCGAATATTCTGCACCCCAACCGTGTGCTGGGTCCAACCCATGGCGTACATGATGGTGCCGGCTTTGTCTGGGACGCCGGTTGCCGCATAGGTTTCATAGACTTTGAGCAAATCGTCCTTGGGCGTGCCGGTAATGCTGGAGACTGTGTCCAGGTCGTATCTTGCATAGTGCGTTTTCAACAGCTGGAATACACAGCGCGGATCCTCCAGAGTTTTGTCCACTGCAGGCATGCCGTTTGCTTCCATCTTGAAAGCCCAGGTGGATTGATCGTATTTGCGTTTTTCCGCGTCGTATCCAGAAAACAGACCATCTTTGAAACTGAATTTGTCCCCGACGATGAACGCGCCGTTGGTGTAGTTGGCAATATATTCTTTGAAATACTTGTTATTGTCGATAATGTATTTGATCATTCCGCCCAGGAAGGCAATATCGGTGCCGGATCGAATCGGTGCATAGATGTCGGCTTTAGCTGATGTGCGGGTGAACCGGGGGTCCACATGGATTACCGGGGTTCCCGCCAGCTGCGCCTTGGTCACCCAGCGAAACGATATAGGGTGGTTTTCCGCGGCATTGCTGCCCATGATCAAAATACAATCACTGTTGGCGATATCGATCCAGTGATTGGTCATTGCGCCACGTCCGAACGACTCTGCCAGAGCCGCAACAGTGGCGCTGTGTCAGATACGGGCCTGATGTTCGATGTACACCAGCCCCAGGGCACGCAGCATGGCCTGGTAAGTCCAGCATTCTTCATTATCCAGCGCCGCGCTGCCAACCGAAACAATGCCGTCGCAACGATTGACCACAAGCCCCTTCTCATTCTTGGCCGTAAAGCTCGCATCGCGGCTCTTTTTGACGCGCTTGGCAATTTCTTTGAGGGTCCAGTCCCAACTCTTCTCTTCCCACTCGGAGGCGTTGGGAGCCCGGTACAGTACCTTGGTTATCCGCCGGTCATTCTGGGCAATCTGATATGCCGCGGCGCCTTTGGCGCACAGCGATCCACCGTTGATGGGATGGTCGGCGTCCCCTTCGGTGTAGACCACTTGTCCGGTCTGTGTGCTGGTATGGCAGATAATTCCACACCCGACGGCACAGTAACAACAAATTGTAGGTGATTCCTTAGCGTCTTTGGTGCGCAATTCCATGCTGAAGGCGTGCACGGGTCTGAGGTCAAACCCCATCCCGCTCAAGGCCAGCCCAGCGGTTGCCGCACCGGAGATCTTAAGGAAATCCCTTCGTGTCAACTTCATATGATTTCCCTCCTTGTCCACTAATTGGGTTCGCGCCTGTCTGCAGCAAGAGACCTGCGCTCTCTTTAGGCCTTGTCAGTCTGTCTTTGCGGCGGCTATCACCTCCTTAAGTGAGAAATCTTGCGGGTTTTTTGAAGTCAACGGAACTACGTACGGAGTCCGATGGCGAGGTGGTCGAGCAGGTTGTTCGGTCGGTAACATCCTGGATCGGCATTACTTATACGCACCTTTACATGGTTACGAGTATGTGCCAGAGCTCACACTCAATTTTGCAGAACTGCCCACTGCGGTGCCATATGCAATCTACTCTATGGCATCGTCCTTTGTCAACAAACGACACAAAAGAAGCTTCATCTGAAAATTGTTTCTCCCTGGATCGATCCTCGTTGGCACCCGAAGGATTTCACACGTTCGCTTTTGTGCGAGGTGATCATGCATCCACGCACTTGGATCTTTGCACGGGACGGTCGTGTCTTTCCTGGCGATCTCCGCCGGCAGACCAATGGGTATGGGCAAGGCCCCTCGGTGGGACGAAATGGGTGAGGGGGCGGTGTCAGTCAATGATTGTTTCACCATGCTGTAAAAGCTGAAACTCCCCGGGCGCAAGGCCGGCCTTGTCCATGGCCTGGCGGAGCTTTACCGGGGGTTCGTCCAGGGGTTCGTCCGTCAGGATGAAAGTGCCCCAATGGATAGCTACGGATTTCCTGGATGCGATGTCCTGATGCACCATGACCGCCTCTTGCGGGTTCATGTGATGGTGCTTCATGAACCACCTCGGCTCATACGCTCCAATGGGGATTGCCGCCAAGTCAAAAGGGCCAAGCTTTTGGCCGATTTCTTTGAAATGCGGGGTGTATCCCGAATCCCCTGCGAAGAAAAAGCGGTAGTCGTCCGAACATATCACCCAACCTGCCCACAAGCTCTTGTTACGTGCCAACACGTTCCTCTTACTCCAATGCTGGACAGGTACGGCGGTGATTTCCAGGTTGCCGTCGCGATGCTGCTGCCACCAATCCAATTCAACGACCCGATCAATCCCGCAGCGTTGGAACCACTGCTTGAGTCCCAACGGCACGAAAAAAGTGATTTTATCGCCGGAATCGCGTTGGTAGAGCTTTTTGACACTGTTTTTGTCGAGGGCGTCGTAATGGTCATGAGAAATGATGACGATGTCTATGGGAGGCAACTGGGCGAGAGTGAGCCCCGGTTCGACTACGCGTTTCGGGCCGGCCCACTGAACGGGCGAAGCCCTCTTTGAAAAGTGCGGATCGGTCAGGATGTTTCGCCCTCCCAACTGCAAGAGCAAGGTGGCATGGCCGATCCATGTGAGAGTTGTTTGTTGACGGTTTGAGCGCAAAAAGTGTGGATTGTTCTGCGCCGGCGGAAAATGATAGCTTTCGGGCGGCGGAATCTGCTTCCAGAGACGATCCCAGCGCCACCGCAAAAAATCCACGAAGCGCGATTGCTCGGTGAGGTGCACGTTCGTGAATCCGTCACCGGTGTGATGGGGCTTGCGCGATGTTGAAACCTGTGCCGTGCACCCGAGCAACATGATCCAGGCAAATGTGAATAGCAGGAGCAGACATTTGAGCACCTGTGCGCTGGTCAGAGCATGCATGGCGGTTGCTCCTTTCTCAGTGGATTGTCAGGCACCATGATAATCACTTGAAAAGAGGCGCGCAGGCACACACAGTCATTTATTGGGGCGAGAGCGGCGTCACTCCTCGGACAATCTCCTGTATGGCTCCGTCTATTTCCTGCGTCGTGGTGAAGCGGCCTACCGAGAACCGAACGGTTCCCATGGCATATTCCAGCGGCACACGCATGGCTTCCAATACACTGGATAGTGCTACATGGTCACTGTGGCAGGCGGCTCCCGCTGAAGCAGCCACACTCTCCAATTGGGAAAGCAACCTATTGGCTTGCACTCCCCTGAAACTCACATTGGCGGTGTTGGGCAATCGCTTGGTCGGGTGCCCATTGATGCGCAGTCGGGGAAAGGCTTCCAGCAGACCTAGTTCCAAGCGGTCACGCATTGTCCGCATGTGTCCCCGGTAGGTGTCGAGATGTTCATGAATCATCGCGCACGCTTCCCCGAGGCCGACTATTTCGATTACGTTTTCCGTTCCCGCGCGCCGGTTCATTTCATGATTCGCTCCATGAATCAGCTTTTCCAGGTCGACGCCCGTGCGCACGTAAAGCACTCCGACCCCTTTGGGTGCATACAACTTATGACCTGCGATGGAGAGCAGATCCACCCCCAGGTCATCCACCCGTACAGGGATTTTGCCGATCGCTTGGGCCGCGTCGGTATGCATGAGGATCCCATGACGGCGGGCAATTCCGGCGATCTCTTCAATGGGCTCGATGGTTCCCACCTCGTTGTTGGCATGCATGATGGTGATCAAGATGGTTTGCTCGGTCACCGCCTGCTCGACCTGCTGTGGATCGACAAGCCCATGTCCATCCACCGGCAGATAAGTGACGACAAATCCTCTTCCTTCCAGATAGCGGCAGACTTCCAGTACGGCGGGATGTTCTACGGCCGAAGTGATGATATGATTTCCCCTGTGTCGACGCGCCCAGGCCGCTCCTTTTATGGCGTAATTGTTGGATTCCGAGCCGCCGCTGGTGAAAATGATCTGTTCGCTTTCCGCATGCAGCATGGCCGCGATTTGCCCGCGGGCTTTCTCGACCGCCTTCCTGGCGGTGACCCCATAGACATGGGCACTGGAGGGATTGCCGAAATGTTCATGAATAAAAGGCAGCATCGCCTCTGCGACCCGCGGATCGATGGGGGTGGTCGCATTGTAGTCCAAGTAGATCGGCTTCATGATTCTCTCCGTTCGGTGGCAGGTTGATTACAGACTCTGCAGATAGATCATGACGGCGGTATTGTAGTTGAGATAAAGCTTCTTTTCGAGTTCTTTAATTGAATTTGAAAATCCCCGTCCTGTGGGCGGGGTCAGAGTTGTTTGGCTTGGCCTGAAATAAACCTGCTGCTACACCTCCATTTGGATTGTCCCCACAATTCAAAATGAAGGAGTAGCGGGTGAGCAGGTTTAGGAAAACATCGCATATTGTCTGGCATTGTCAATACCGGATCGTGTAGGTTCCAAAGTATCGTTTGCGAGTGTTCACTGGTCCAGTGGTGCGCGAGGTCTACGAGTGCATTCAAGTGTTTTTCGGCCGGTTGGGCAGTGAAGTGATTGAGCTCAATGTAGAGCCCGACCACGTGCATCTGCTGGTGATGAACCCTCCAACCCAAGCCCATAGGCCCACACACGCTGCCATTCGTTTACAACGCACCGCCTGGAGTTCGGTTACGACATCCGCACTGTTCAAGAGCTCTTGGGCCACCAAGACGGCAGGACCGCTATGGTTTACAGCCATGTCCAGGTATGGCGGATAACCATCTTGACGCAGAAGGCCAGACGCTTGCGCATGCCTTGACCATATTGACAGAAGGAAACCGCTTTCATGAGGGGAAACCCTAGATGAGTGACCGCAGTGAGTATCCGTCGTGCTGTTGGCGAAGGACGAGTGGAAATCGCACCGCAGGACAAGATCATTAATCATCGGCAGCAGGTCGAGCGGATCTTGCATGACATCGGCTTTCCGGAAGCCCTTGTCACTGACGGGAGCCGCTCCTCGGATTTTCCCCTCGAGGATACCGACTACGCGCGGTTGACCCGCGAGTATGGCTTCGAGGTTGGCAGGCACGACCGTATGGCGGCCGTTGCGGAGCGACTGGCCGGGCTTCGATGCTGAAAGAATCAGGTAGAGGAACACGTTTTGAAAAAGCCATTGAAAATAGATGATGATTTCACCCCATGCCGTGTTGATGCCGGAGATCAGCTGTATCCAAACGGCATTTTCGTATTTAACATCACAAAAATGATCGAGTACATTCAAAGGAACCCTGAGAGCTTTGCTGTTGAAGAAGTAAGTGTGAGCGATTTCTCCCAAGCTTTTTCATCCATAAACGAGTCTCATGTGGAATCAGTCGACATTTCAAGACCGGTAATATTGGCAGAGATATGCCCTGGACGATACAATCTGATCGATGGCCACCACAGAGTGGAAAAGGCTCGCAGGATGGGGATAAATAGCATCCGAGCGTACAAGCTGAGTGCTCACCGGCAGATGAGATTCTTGATCGACGAAAAAGGATATGTGGCATACGTGGAATATTGGAACGGCAAACTGAAAGGCCCCGGGAAGATTGGCCGTTCCAACAACAAGAAGGATCGTCGAGCCAAACACTCGGCCTAAGGGGATCGCTCTCGGCTCCTCTTCGTTGGAAAGAACCCGTCAACGGTTTGCAGCCGCTGCAACCGGACGTTCGTCAAAGGAATGGCTCATCTGTGACGCTCGCTTTACCCCAGCTCTGCATGTCGGGAATCCAAGGTGAAAACGACCGCGTACTTCAAATACATGCGGAAGAGGCCAGACCGGGCTCCAATACAAAAGGAGTGGATAGCGCGTGTGATCCAGTCCCCACGGAAGACCGAGATTCAATCCGACGGGAGAATTCGGAAGTGGGGGTGGATCAAAGAAGAAACCAAATTCCTTCGGGTCATATTGCTGGAAGATGGCGAAACCTTTCACAATGCTTTTTTCGACAGACCCATAGATCTCGACGGGCAGGGAAACCTGGTGAGCATGACCATCGAGCACGCACGAGCCAACGCCCGACCAGAGGAATTCTCGTTCCAGCCATGTAGGTTGGGTTGAGCGCAGCGAAACCCAACAAAAAAACAAGACTGTTACGAAATCAGCAAACGGATGCAATACCGCAGAGCCAAAATAGAGGGAGGGACGTATTTTTTTACCCTCGTGACTCACGGGCGGGCAAATCTATTCTCCCATCCTGAGAACATTGAATTGCTGAGGCGGGCGCTCAAAGAGGTCATGGGCCGTCATCCGTTCCGCATGGATGCCGCGGTGGTGCTGCCGGATCACCTGCACTGTATCTGGACGTTGCCCGAGAATGACATGGATTTTTCCAAGCGGTGGCGCTTGATCAAGAGTTATTTCAGCCGCCGCTGCGGGAACCAATGCAGACCGCCAACAACACCGTCGAGGTTGCAGAAAAAGGAGCAGGCCGTCTGGCAGCGCCGATTTTGGGAGCATCTCATGCGGGACGAACAGGATTTTTTGCGCCACGTGGAATACATCCATTACAACCCGGTCAAGCATGGGTTGGCGAAGGCGCCCAGGGATTGGAAATATTCCAGTTTTCACAGATACGTGCGGCGCGGGGTGTATGATCTCGATTGGGGCGCGCATGAGCCCATGGAATTTGATGCCGCGGTGGGGCGAGAATAGGTGTGAGCATTCGCATTCGTTCCGGGCGCTGCTGTGGCGGTGGGGGTGTTGGGTTTCGCTGCGCTCAACCCAACCTACGGTGCTACCGAGTCTGTGGGGGCGAAAAGGACGTTCTTGAATTGGTTTTCAGTAGCGGAGTTTGGCTTGCGCGGCGCTGTAAGGTCGCAGCACCAGAAACCGGGGGAAAATCATGCCGGTGCACAACGCTGATATCGCCAAGATCTTTGCCAAGGTGGCGGATCTTCTGGAGATCCAGGGGGCCAATCCGTTCCGGGTGCGGGCCTATCGAAACGCTGCAAGGCAAATATCCAGTCTTTCTCGAAGCGTGCGGGATATGCTGGAACAGAATAAATCCCTGACGGATCTGCCGGGCATCGGTGAAGACCTGGCCGGCAAAATAGAGACGATCGTCGAAACCGGGACTCTGCCTTTATTGCAGGAGTTGATGAAGCAGTCGGCGCCGGAACTGGACGAACTTCTCAGGATACCCGGGTTGGGCCCCAAAAGAGCACAGACGCTTTTCAAAGAACTGCATGTCACCAACTTGGTCGAACTCCGCGGGGCCGCCGAAAAGCGAAAAATTCGGGATCTTCATGGATTCGGTGAAAAGACGGAGAAACAAATTCTGCAGGGGCTTGAACAAAGAACGAGTGAACAGAGAACGAAGCTGGCTGTCGTGGAAGAAGTGGCGAAATCCCTGACGGAGTATCTTGATGCGTCTAACGCGACAAAAAAGATTATGGTGGCGGGCAGCTATCGGCGCAGGAAAGAGACCGTTGGGGATCTGGATATCCTGGTTACCTGCCGGCAGGGCTCCCAAGAAAAAGTGATGACCCGTTTCGTGGAATACGACGATGTCGAACAGGTCGTATCGCAAGGCAAAACGCGTTCCACCGTCATCCTGAGGTCCGGTCTGCAGGTGGATTTACGCGCCGTTGCGGCGGTGAGCTACGGTGCAGCGCTGCACTATTTTACAGGCTCCAAAGCTCACAACATCGCAGTTCGCAAAATGGGTCAGAAGAAAAATCTTAAAATCAACGAATACGGTGTATTCGACAATCGAGACAAGCGGATTGCCGGCAAGACCGAAGAAGAAGTCTATGAAAAAGTCGATCTCCCCTACATAGAACCGGAGATGCGCGAAGACAGAGGGGAAATCGAGGCGGCCAAAATGGGCCGACTGCCTCAGTTGATCACACTCGATCAGATACTGGGAGATCTGCACTCGCACACCAAGGAAACGGACGGGCGTTACAGTCTGGAGGAGATGGCGGAAGCAGCGCAGAAGGTGGGTTACAAATACCTGGCCGTTTCTAATCATTCAAAGCATTTGACTGTCGCCAAAGGGTTGGATGCCAAACGATTGGCTGAGCAGATCGAGAAGATAGATGCTCTCAACGAAGACTTTGAGGATTTTTTGCTCCTTAAAGCCATCGAGGTGGATATCTTAGAGGATGGCTCCCTGGACTTGCCCGACAGTATCCTAAAGGAGCTGGATTTGACCGTGTGTGCGGTGCACGATAAACACAACCTCCCGCGCGGAAAACAGACAGAGCGGATCATCAGGGCCATGGACAATCGGTATTTCAACATCCTGGCTCATCCGACCGGCAGATTGATCAATGAACGCAGACCCTGCGCAGTGGACATGGAACGGCTGATGGATGCGGCAAGGGAGCGCGGCTGCTTTATGGAGCTCAATGCCCAGCCGGATCGGCTGGATCTCAATGACATCTACTGCAAAATGGCGAAAGAGATGGGAGTCAAGATTGCGATTTCAACCGACGCCCACGGCGTCGACGATTTGCAGGATATGCGTTTTGGTGTCTATCAGGCGCGCCGCGGATGGCTGGAAGCAGAAGATGTTTTGAACACTAAGAGTTGGACGGAACTGAGAAAACTATTCCGTCGGGACAACTGAGGTGAAGGGATGAATTTTAAACTGTTAAGGATCCTGTCGGAAAACAGTACGAAATCGATTACGGGTTGTTTGTGGGAGAAAACTTGCAGAACGGCGATGAGTCGACTGCGGTTACTCGTTTTAGCTCTCCCTGCCAACCGAGCTCTCGCCTGCCCGATGGAGCTGAAGCCTGGCGAACAGAGGACCTGTGATTTCAAACAGCGCGGTACTGGCGATCACGATGGTGAGAACAAGATCGCCGTATTCTGGAAGGCGTTGCTGAACCAGCAGCGCGAAGCCCAGTGCCACGCCCGCCTGAGGCATGAGGCACCAGCCGATCCGACGCCTGACAGACTGCTCGGCTCCGCACAACACGCCCGCGACCCATCCGCCGAACACAAGTCCTGCAGCACGGGCCAGTACGTAGACTCCGCCGATCAGTCCAATTTTGGGGAGTTGTCTAATATCAAATTTCAGCCCCGCAAGGATGAAAAAGATCGCCAGCAGGGGCTCGCGGAGGTGTTCGATTTCCTTGAAACACTGTTTTCTCTTCGACAGGTTGACGACCACGACGCCGAGCACTATTGCTGCAAGCAGGTAGGAGACGCCGATCATGACAGCGATGCCGGTTTGAAGGATAACCAACCCCGAAGCCTCGATCAGGGTGAGCTCCCCCCCGCGAATCCGACCGCTGATCCATGCCATGGGCAATCCCATCGCAACGCCAAGCAGCAATGCTCCGAACACTTCCCACAATCCGGTGAACAGCTGGCCGGTAGCAGCACCCGCTCCCCCGACGGCCGTGGCGGCCACCAGCAGTAAGCTGAACGCGATGACCCCCCAGGCATCGTCGACGGCTACCACGCCCAGCAAGGTATCGGTGAGTTTGCCTTTGGCCCGGACCTCACGAACGGTTTCGAAAATGGCGGCCGGTGCTGAGGCCGGGGCGATTCCCGCAAAGATGAGAGCCAACGCCGGGTCTCCGCGCAGAAGATAGACGGCCGCAAAGACCAACAGCGCCGCCGCTATCGTCTCACCCAAAGAGATCCCCAACACCTGCTGACCCTTTTCCTTGATATCCTGCCACCGGAACTCCTCGCCCAAGAGAAAACCGATGATCGCGAGTGCGAGATGTGCGACGAATGGAAACCAGTCAGTCACTTGGGAAGGCACCAGAGCAAAGCCGCCGGGACCAAATATCACACCCAGGAGCAGCAACAGAGTCACTCGTGGCACATGAATCAGCGGGCCGCTCAGATGCGCCAGAAAACCACCCATGAGCATCGCGCCGAGCACCAAGAGCTTCCATCCATCTACTGTTTCCATATTCACCCTCGAGGACTGAATTCATCAATGCGCCCCTGTACCTCACTATAGGTATCTGCATTCTCAATTCAAGGGAGCAGGGTGGTGGGCAGTCAGGAGTTCCGCTTCTTATGGTATCAAAAAGCTATTTCTTATCACCTCACCTACTTGTCAAGCAGCAGAAACGTTGGGGGCACCTGATTGGCAGGTTTCTTGCCGACCCGTGCCTTTAGAGCCACGCCTCCGGTTTCATGCCACACTTCAGTGGCCCATGGCCTGGTGTAAGCAGTGACAAAAAACAGGGCCTCTCTGCCCGGCTCCATAGGAACAAGAGGTGTTGCCGTTGCCTGAATGGCTCGAGCGCATTCATAGTCCTCCATGAAGAATTTGTTCTCGCTCAGCGTCAGGCTCCAGTCCTGATTTGCATTGCGAACCTCAAGCCTAATTTCAGCTTTTGTAGGAAATGTGTTCTCTACCCGGAAAGTGAAAACCGCAGGAGAAGCTGTGTCGTGAACTCGGATGTTTTTTTGGGCAAAATTCGAGCCACCTGAGAAACGGATATCGTAACCGTAGTCAATTGTCACCAGGATGCAGCCATGCGTCTCCTCATCGGGAAGATCTGGAGGAACCCAGTCCATTGAGACTTCCTGCACGGTGTTTTTTACGATGTTTATTATCTGGCTGCCGATGTCATAGAATTTAGGTATGCCCGCTGTAAAAGGATAAAAGCCAAAGCTGATTCTCACCCTCTCGGCATCCTGTGGTCCATCGTTTAGAATGCGCGCGAAAATCTTGTTGGGAACTCCGGTGGTGATGTTATCTCCGTTACGTTCGCTTTGCGTTTCCACGGCATGTGAATAATACCATGGACTGCTCGGATGGGCCGTGTCGTCAAAACCTCTGAATGTGAGATCGGTACGTCCCTGCTGAGCAGAAGGAGAGATGTTTGTGAAAGCTGCAAATGCATCGATCTCGCCAAACCCCCAGTATTGATCCCAAGTAGGTGCGGCCTTGGGATAAGCCACGGTCGTGTCGGCACTGCCTTTATTTTCGGCGCTACGGATCAAAAGATCTTTGACGCTGCCGGAAGCTTTATTGGCAAAGTCTGCCATCTGCGGGTTATAGTCCAGCACAAGGCCGACTAGTCCGGCGGTCATGGCGGTCGCAATGGAGTTGGAAATTGCCGTACCGCTCTCGCCGCTGGGCATGATCACTTCCGGTTTAAGATCGTCCAACTGATCAATGTCTCCGTCATTTGCCCGGGGACCTTTGACAAAAGTAGCGGTGTCATCCGCCCTGTTGACTGTATTATGAATGTCTGCGGTGCTGACGCCGATTGCCCGCGTTGCAGCGCCTGGACCGGTCACGGCGACATCGGCGCTGTTTTCGCCGCAGCCGGCCACCACCAACACGCCGACCCCGGACAGAAGATCCAACATTTGCTGTCGAGCTTCTCTGCCATCCAATTGAGCACTGCCGGAAAACATCAGTGTGATCACGTTGATGTTCCAGTCGGTTTTCTTTTCGTAGATTTTTTCGAGTGCCCTGAGAAGCGCCGTTTCATCGACGCCATTCTGGTCGCCCACTTTAATGTCGATCAGGCTGGCGGAAGGGGCCAAAGAACCTGGGCCAAAAACCCATGACGCCATCCAGGTTGCGTGGTCAACGACGGGATCCGGCGCCGGGTTTTCTTCGGTGTTGGTGAGGCCGTTGTATCCATGAGCGGTCGCAAAAGAATTGTCAACGCCGGTATCAAGGAAGGCGATACCCACCCCACTGCCGTTGAGTGTCGCAGGCCACCCAAACATCCCTTCAAGAGTACTGGTGCCGTAAAAGGCACTGTTTTGAACCTTGGTCGCCCGATAATTGTCTGCCAGCCACTTGTCGGCGCCGGCCAGCTCCACCATGGCCACCTCGGGGCGAGCCGCAATTGTTACGGCTTCCCCCCGATCAATCCCAGCCACTATCACAAAGCTGAGGTATTTGCCCACATGGGTGATGTCTCCGTATGTGCGAAGGAACTGAATGATCTGACTTGTGCTCGGATCGCCGATACATTGATTTAAATCGACGATCACCTTCATTTGGCCGGATTGCGTCTCGATGAGGTCGTCCACGAAGTTGTGGTTGGTGTCCCGCACCCAGTTGTGGAGTTTGCCGTGTTCTTTCCATTCTGCAGGGGTCCAGGGAGTAGCGAATGCCGGAGCAACAAAAAAAGCCGCAGCGACCATTACAAACAGACATGAAATAGGCCTTCTACTCCTCTTTGTCATGGTGCCCTCCTTTCTTGATCTCTCTGAAAACGGACAGGTATAATTATTACGTCCTTGCTGATGCCTCTGTTTTTGCGTTCGCCAACAGGGAGCTTCTTGGCTAAGGTGCTCACCTGGTTCTTCGGCTCATATCAAGCAGCGATGCGCATGTGCCGCCTGCATTTTATGTTGTGAAATGCTTTCAATCGCCAAGGAGCAACAGAAACACACCGGGATTGACGGAGGATTCCTGTACAACCACCTTATCGAGCCAGCCGCAATCGGAGCCGGAAGAAACCGACCAATCCTTTTCATAGGTCCAGCTTATACCGTGAAGTCCCGCTGGGATGGTGTATGTTTCTTTCTCCCAGCCCGTTTCCCCGCTTATTTTGTCCCTGGTAAACCCGTCTATTTTGAACTCAAGAAAGTCATAATTTTCTTCCGAGGAGACCTTCCAGTAAAATGTCAATGTTGCAGGGCCAGTGACCTTGGAGAATATCGAGACTGACTCGCCATGGGTGATGTCCCCACTCTGGGCGGCATCACCATCGTAATAGTATGTAGCGAACTGGATAAACCAAACAGCGGTTACATCTCCGATGGTGAACCACTGCAAAAAATTATTGTCGACGGCTGGTCCTATGCCGTTTTCAAGAATAGATACGGAGGGGTCGCCATAAAGATTATAACCGAATAGATTTTTCCAACTGTCCCATTTCCAATCGCCGTTCTGGTTGACTCCCATGTCGCTTTTCACATCGAAAAGGGCCTTTCCTGCCGTTTTATTTGATTTTATCAACTCCTCACCGTAGTAATACCCAATGCTTGAATCATCGCAGTAGTATTTAAGCCATGTACCCCAGTTGCCACCTGCGTACCAGCTGGTTCTGTTGGTACTGAGTGTTGCAATGGCTCCATGATAGAGTAGAGATTTCCCCAAATTGTTGGAAATTTCCGGTTCACCGTTCCGGCAGGAAGACTGAAAGACAAAGGAAGGGTAACTGTCGTTCAAGGAAGCGACATCGGAGCTGGTCATAACCGTTCCATCCCAGTGGTCTCCCCACCCAATCCAAGTCTCGGTCGGGTTTCCATGGCCCGCCCACCAGACGGCGCCATATTTATTCGCACTCCATCTGTCTTTGGTTTTCCCACCTCTTAACTCTTCGTCACTTGCAAATATGGAATTGGCTTCAGCATAGGCAGTTCCCTGTTGGTACATTTTCCAGTGCAAAAAACCCGCGCCTGCTAGATATCCGGAGACCATGGCCTCACCAAAATAGGCCTTATCCGTCGTCGGGTCCTGAAAAGGCATAGGTAGGAGTGCGTTTCTTCGCCAGAATATGTTCGTCTCATTACCGTAATTCACGATTTTCGTCAGAACGGAGACCAGGTCATCCGAACTGGAGTAGAACGGAATTCTCCCAACATAGACCTCGTTGACGAAATCAACTCCCCCGGGACCGCTATCATCCTCGTATTCGGCAAAGACCCCATCGCCGTCAAGGTCCCAGTTCCCTGTCAAGTCCGCATAAAAATAGTCACTTCCGCGGCCCAGACACGTTTTCATGGGGATGTTTCCAACAGTATCATCCGCTATTTCCGGGTCATCGGGATCGGGGTTGCCTATCAATAGAACATATTCAATACCATAGCTCAGGTAGTGATCCTGCAACCACTTCCTGATCTTTTCAGCGGTTCCGTTAGGATATTGACCAACCAGACCTCCAAACTCGAACTCAGTGACAACAAGAGGTTTGTACCCCTTATTTTTTAAATGTCCTACCAGATCTCCACTCAGGTACCAACTGTAGGTGTACTTTATGGTGCTGGTGGTGATGATGATATAATTATAAATTGACGATGCCGTGGCGGTTTCCTCAGCGGCTTTGTACCAATCCAGACTTTCAGAAAAATTCATGATCATTTCTTTGGCTCTGCTGTCCATGACATTATCGGTAAGTTCGGCCTGTGACACCGTTTCCATTCCTTTCCTCAGATATTTCACTGTCACCCCTACCTCAGGAATGGCGTTCACATGTCTAGTCACTGGATTGTATTGAAAAGGGGTGTACCTTATTCTGACTAGTCTCCATTTGCGCATTCGGGAAAACCCTAAATTCTCAACTGGGTTCTCCGGAAAGAACTTGTCCTGTTCGAAGACCTCCGCAGCCTCGCCATGCGAGATCTTGTTGTCCATTCGAGGCAACAAAGGAGGCATCTTGTTAATGTTGTATTGCCCAAGAGGGGTTTTTCTTTTGACGATATATTCAACCTCTTTGGTTTGTTCGTCCACATCCGGAGGTACTGCTATCCAATAGAGCTTGCTCGGAAGATCGGGATAGCCCGGTACGGCGTATGAAAAATAGCCCTCGATGGAGATCTTATGAGATGCATCCTCATGCATTCGAGCTTCAGAAGTCGGAGCCTCAAAATTATAGACCTGAAAACTCATCTTCCCTTCAGACAGCATCGGTATGAACGTTAGAAAAAGCGAGATGAGGTAAATAAGTCGTCTGCAAAAGTCCTTCATCTTCGACCTCCTCAAAATTCGTTCCCATTTTCTGGCTTTTTTGTCAGTAGGGCCGCCCCCCATGACAGCAGTTCATTTTTTTGTTGGGCATGCAAAACACAAAAGGCCGATAAAGGACATCGACAAACCTTTGGAGATGCTACCCTTTTATTCAAAAACAAATTTACTCGTATGGCGTTTTCGCAATTGAGTAAGGATATACGGCCAATAGCTTGAACTCAGTAAAACCGAGATAGGCAGCATCAGTGGAAGAGGTGCAGGAAGAAATTGTCACTTATTATATGGAAATTTGGGGCACGGAGTCAATCGGAAATAGCATTCCCCCAAGAATACAACGCGATGGGCCGCCTAACTACACCATCGCATGACATGAGCCGTGGCACGAACTTGCAGTGCCGAAGGCACATACAACGAGTGCATAGGTATTCAATGGCTGTTCGGCACCGATACCCCCAAACTTACATTCCGCAGTTGTGCCGGTGATGAATGGGTAATTATGAACTGCGCCAGCCATGTTACCTCTGAAG
>NZ_JAIBKA010000013.1 GCF_022603395.1 Desulfoferrobacter suflitae | reverse complement strand
AGATAGCTCCATGGAAGCAACTGGAGGCCGTTTTTAGGCAATAACTGCCCATTTAGGATTTTGAACATGTTTTTCGGGTGATTTTTATGGACTCAAAACGCACCTCTCCTGTCAGGCCTCGCGGTTCCTGTTGAGCAACCCTTTACGACTGGGCCAATTTGAGCCTGGCGAGCAGACTCAGATTGTAGGAGACAATGGAGCTCCATACGTACTGTTTGAAACCGGCCCAACCCCGCCAGGTACTCCTGGTAAGACCGAAGGCTCGCTTCAATGTGGAAATATTGGCTTCAATACCAGCACGAAAGTTTTTCAACCGCTTGTAGACCCAGTTGCTTTTGACCATCTCCAGAACCGAAAGCCCCTTGCGCTTGGAAAAGGACATGTCCCGTACCCCATTTTCCTTGGCCCATTTGAGGTTGGGGCGAGAAGCGAAGCCCCCATCTGCCGCTATTTGTCCGGGAATCTTTTTGTAAATGCCCCCGAGGCGCTCCAGCAAAGAGGTGAACCGCTCCGAGTCAGCAGGATTGCCGCGCTCGATCACACAATCCATGATCAAGCCCGAAACGCCGCCCGAAAGAAACACCTTGTGTCCATAAGTCGTGTCTCTGCCGCCCTTTTGAATAATGTCGGTATGGCATTCGAAAAAGGAAACGATCTTCTCGCTTGCCGGGACTTTCTCTTTGCAAATGACTCTGCGATGGGTTTGATCAATCACCCGATTCAGGATGTATACAGCTCTCTCCAGTTGATCTGCCAACCCGCGAGCCACCAGCATATCCTTAAGGTCTGCGCTCTCAAAATCATTCAGTACTGGAATCGCTTCCAAAGCATATCCCATTACCTGTTGCGCAATCTTAAGAAGCTTCCGATAGGTCTTCTCTCGGGCTTCCTCCTTTTTGGCATTCTGAATCTTGAGCACACACTTTTTGGTAACCCTTTTATGATCAGAAAACCGATACCCGGGAACCGGGCGCAACTTCTTTCCCTGAGCGAGACAGCGACTGATGATGCGAATCTCGTCCTGCAACAGGGTAGAGTCAAGGGGATAATGGATGTCGCTTTCAACGGCCGTGGCATCCATGCGAACCTTTCTCGCCTTCTCCAGCCCTTGCTGTTTGGCATAGCGTACAATAATCTGGTTGATCCCTTCCCAGCTCTCCTCACTCAACGACTTGATGTTCTCTTGCAGAGCCGAGCCCGACGGGCACTGACCCATCCTGAGCCTGGCGAAAGCCCGGAAGGCCCGCGAGTCGCTCAGATGAAAAGCCAACTCCTCATAGGACAAACTCCGGTATTGCTTCAACACGGCGCTGCGCACCACCTGTTCGGCTGTCATCCCAACTCGGCCGTTATCCGCCCGCTTGAGACCCACCAAGTCCCTCGCGGCCAGCTCCAAGATCTCAGGGTTGTCCTCAAGTATCTCAGAGATAGCGGCCAACTCCCGGCCAATGGTAGTGTTCGGTATGATGTGCGAAAAGCTCAACTGATCGCTTCTTTTTTGGCGCATTTTGACCCCATTGAAAATTCGGTTTGTAAATTAAAATCCATGGGTTAGCTTATCACAAGATGCCATAAGAGGAGCCAAAATGCAACCAAAAACAACCATGTTTGGCAATAAATTTAATCATTTAAGGTTTCCGGATGGAAACAAACTAGTACACTGCGGCGAAAGTAAGTACCTCATGTTTACGTAATCGCTAAACTTTTGGCTGGACGAATGATCGTCCTTCATGTAGGGTCAAATTCTCGAAGACCTTAACATGGAGGATATTTGCCCGTGCCAAGACTCAAACCCGACTCAATTGTACTGACTGATCAACAGCGTGCTCTGCTTGAGAGGATAGTTCGTCGAGAAAAGAGCACGCAGCAACAGATCCGACGAACTCAAGTCATCTTGGCGGCAGCCGATCAGTCGGAGAATCGGTCCATAGCCAAACGATTCAATTTGAATGTAAAAACTGTCCGCCTTTGGCGTCGACGTTGGATCGAGGTTAGCCAAGCCATGCACACTGCTGAAAAGAATGGTGACATAAAGCAATTGGAGCAACTCATTGTCGATGCCCTCACGGATGAAAAGCGTAGCGGCAGACCGGCTCTGTTTACCCCGGAGCAGATCTGTCAGATTGTTGCCATGGGCTGCGAAAAACCTGAAGATTCGCAGCGCCCCATCAGTCACTGGACGGCAAGGGAACTGGCTGATGAGGCCATCAAACGCGGCATAGTTGAAAACATCTCGCCCCGCAGTGCAGGGCGATTTTTTAAAAGAAGCAGACCTTAAACCCCATCTGTCCCGTTATTGGTTGAATGCCAAATATGATAATCCACAAACCTTCAACGAACAGGTCGTCGGCGTATGTGATGTCTATGCTATGGCACCCACCGCTCAAGAAGACGGACTGCATGTGATCAGCACGGACGAGATGACCGGCATCCAAGCACTCGAGCGCCTCCATCCTACGAAGCCCATGGAACGGGGTAAACCTGAACGACGCGAGTTTGAATATATTCGCCGCGGAACACAGACTCTGATTGCCAATTTTGATGTGTCTACCGGCAGAATGATTACGCCCACGGTGGGGGACACACGCACTGAAGAAGATTTTGCCGAACACATCAAACGTACCATCGAAACAGATCCTCAAGCGCGGTGGATATTCGTAATGGACCAACTCAATACCCACAAATCAGAAGCTCTGGTCCGCTTGGTTGCCGACCAATGTGCACTCAAGGAGGACCTCGGGATCAAGGGCAAATCAGGTATTCTCCAATCCATGGAAACGCGGGCCGCTTTTCTGCAAGACAAGAATCATCGCATTCGTTTCGTTTATACCCCGAAGCACGCTTCCTGGCTCAACCAGGTAGAAATCTGGTTCAGCATACTAATGCGAAAGTTACTCCGTCGTGGCAGCTTCACTTCAAAAGAGAACCTGCGGGAAAGGATCTTGGCTTTTATCGACTATTTCAATTCCACCATGGCCAAGGCTTTCAAATGGACTTACGCCGGCCGCCCGCTGGCATGCTAAAATGGGCCACGCACTTTCGCCGAGCTGTACTAGCTACTCTTGCATGAGACTTTCAATCGACGGCATTTGTGTACCCGGTTCACCTCAACCCAAACGTTCAAAAGCCGGTGCTAAGTGCTTTAGGCAATATAAAGAACATCTACTTGGTTAAGCCACTCGATTATCTTCCTTTCGTGGCTATGATGAATCGTTCAACACTCATTCTTACAGAGTCAGGGGGCGTGCAAGAAGAAGCTCCAAGCCTGGGTCAGCCAGTTTCAGTGATGCGAGACACAACCGAACGCCCGGAGGCGGTCGAAATGGGAACAGTCAAGTTAGTCGGAACCGAACAAGAAGAAATCATTGATAATGTCCACAGACTCCTATCAGATAATCATGCCTACGCGGCCATGGTAAATGCAATAAATTCCTATCGTGACTGTCAAGCGACCTCCCGGATACTTTCCTCTTGTGCAACCTTTTTGAAAGTCTTGAAATAATGAGCGGCAGAACAAGAGTGCCTGCCTACTGCCCTAATTCTCTCCGCTCTATAGTCAACCGGATCATGCAATCCCAAACTTGCCATCGTTTGGCAAAAGGCATCTTCTGGTCTTTAGGTGGTGCGGTGATCTCACGCGGACTAGTGCTTTTAGCAACAGTCTTGGTCGCCCGTATATTGGGTAAAACTGTTTATGGCGAGTTAGGGATGATTCAATCTACTGTCGGAATGCTTGGCGTCTTTATCTCATTTGGTCTCGGGTTGACCGCGACCAAGCACGTAGCCGAGTTCCGCCAGAGTGATCCTGCTCGTGCCGGGCGCATCATTGGACTCTCCGGCCTTGTTGCCGTAAGCGCTGGCGGCCTAATGGCTGCAGTATTGCTTATGTCTGCACGATGGCTGGCAGAAAATACTCTTAATGCTCCACACCTAGCAGGCGCTCTTCGCATTGGTGCCCCCTTATTACTACTTAGTTCACTCAATGGAGCACAGAATGGTGCCTTGGCTGGGTTCGAAGCTTTTAAGACCATAGCCTACGTTAACTTTTGTGTGGGACTGATCTCCTTTCCAATCCTTGTATGCGGAGCATGGGTCGGGGGGCTCACTGGGGCGGTCTGGGCATTGTTGATAAATCTTGCTGTCAGCTGGCTACTGAATCACGTAGCTCTGCATAAAGAAGCGAGCCGTCATGGTGTCCATCTGACATTTGATAATTGCAGGCGTGAGTTTGCCGTGCTGTGGCAGTTCAGCCTGCCTGCCGTGTTGAGTGGCACCCTGACAGGACCCGTCAATTGGGCTTGTGGGGCAATGTTAGTAAATCAGCCTGAGGGATACGGTGAGATGGGTGTCTTTAGCGCTGCAAATCAGTGGCGTATGGCTATCCTCTTTGTTCCAGGAATGCTGGGGCAGGTGATCTTACCAATCCTGGCAAACCTCAATGCTGTCTCTACAACCGGCCATTATCGCAAGGTGATTTGGTTCAATATTGTTCTCAATGGGAGCATTGCTTTGCTTATTGTGCTTCCTCTGATTCTCACTGCACACTATATTATGCATTTTTATGGGACAGGTTACGAAATAGGTGCAAACGTACTTAGAATCTTAGCGTTGACGGCAATGCTTATGGCAGTAAACAACGTCATTGGGCAGGCTATTGCAAGTAAAGGTAAGATGTGGCTGGGATTCATTTTCAATGCGCTTTGGGCTGTTGTGCTGTTGTCATTTGCTGGATTTTTTATCAAGAAGGGCTTTGGGGCACTTGGTCTATCTTTGGCAACGTTCATTGCCTATACACTCCACACCCTTTGGCAGGGTAGCTATTTAAGAAAAACTTTGCGAGATGCAAGTAACCTTTCGGTGTTCTAAGGGGTGTAAAAGCTCTGCGTACCTCCAATTATCTGATAAGGCTCAATACTCTAGCTTCAAGACAAGGAAATTAAGGACGTAAATGACAAAGGCATCACTCATTATCAATGCGGACGATTTCGGGTGGGGTCGCAAACTCTCGGACACAATTTTGGATTGCCACCTCCACGGAATCGTTACCAGCACAACACTCATGGTAAATATGCCTGCGGCGGAGTATGCCGCCAAAAAAGCGATGGAAGCACCGGAACTCAGTGTCGGGGTACACTTGAATTTGACCGAGGGGCCTCCCCTATCTAAAAAAGAACTGGTCCCGGACCTGCTGGATGAGTCCGGTAATTTCCCTGGCTATGCTAAGATACGGCAACGCCTTTGGCGGGGTGAAAAGTACTTCACTCAAGTAATACGAGAAATCAAGGCCCAAGTTGAAAGGTGCCTTGATCTTGGCATCGTTCCAACGCACTGTGATAGCCACCATGGTGTTCACAAGTTCCCGGTAGTCAGACGTGCGATGGTTTCAGTCATGCGGGATAAAATCATTACGCGGGCGCGCACGACCCTTAGCTATCATCGCATTAGAAGAGATGTTGGGATTTTGCAGGGTGCGATTCCCTGGCTGAAGCGCAACTTGAAGCGCGCCCCTGCCATCGCTTCACATGCGTGGGGACACTACAGTCTAAAGCACAACGGAATAACAATTCCAGACTGGAAAGCCACTCGTAGTATGGGAGTTCCTTGCGGCCCTGCACCCAAAGAACAACTTCTAGCTTGTATTCTTGCTGTTCCGGAGGGCTGCTCTGAAATTCTTTTGCACCCAGGGGCCCACGGCTCTGAAGATAAACCATCAGAGTGGCATTTGCGCACTTGGGAGGAAGATACGCCTCTTTGTCTGGACCAAGAAGTGGCTTCTTTCATCCAAAAGTCGGGGGTTGAATTGGTATCTTTTCGATACCTTTAAATTTTTGCAGCTGGCAAACAGATAGTAATTGTTACAATGGCGAGAGTTCTTCTACTGCTAACGCGTACCCCGTGGCGCGATTTTCGATTGTACGACATCCAAGGGCCGGCTCTCCTAGAAGCGGGACACCAGGTGTTTTATATGTCAGGAGCTCCTCGGGCACAGGCGGAACATGTCTTTACTTGGGTCCCACTGTCCGAACAGGAGCGTTGGCTCTCTCGTAGAACCGGTGGATTGAACCTGTATCTACGCATCAAGACTCTGAATCCTGACGTGGTCCAGTTGTGCTCTTTAGAGCAGCTTCCTCTCGGTTTTGTCCTAAAAGCGCTTAATAGCTGCCGTGTAGTTTACGATTGTCGTGAGGATATGGCTTCAGCTCTTTTCGAACGACATAAGCGGTTACCAAAATGGTTGCGCCGGGGTATCTTTTCGGGAGTTAGAGTTCTGGAATCACTTGCCGCACGTCAATTTGACGGGATCATTACTGCCGATCCAGGCGTATACGAACTCTTTAGCGCCATGCCCGCCGAGCGGAGGGTTATCTGTTATAATGCGGCCCTGCTCAAGCAGTTTCCTGCCAACTACCCCCCTATCAAAGAGCGAAAATATGATGTAGCTGTATTGGGCTCAATGAGTTCTTTAAGATCTGGCACACAAGATGTATTAGATGCACTTGCAGTGCTTAGCGAAAAGGGGATGGCCATCAGGTTATTATTAATAGGCCAACCCGAAAATGAGATGGAAAAGGAGATTGACAGAAGAATCCATAAATACGGACTAGAAGGGAGAGTCTACTGTACTGGGTTGTTGTCTCATTCGGACGTTCCTGCGGTCCTCGCGCAGGCACGGGTCGGGGTTGTGCCTCTTCTTGACTATCCAAAGTTTCATCGCAACATTGCGTGCAAGGCCTTTGAGTACATGGCCTGTGGAATGCCCACGATTGCATCTGATCTGCCACCCCAACGCCTGTTTTTGACGCCTGAGATCAGCTCTATGTATCCCCCTGGTGATGTTCAAGCCCTTGCCAAGGCAATGCGTAATATGCTTTCAGACCATGATCGAATCGCGCAAATGGGTGATCTGGCTCGGGCGTCCGTGCAGGCAGAGTGGAATGGCGAGAGAGAACAAGAAAAGCTTAGGAGATTTTATGCTCAACTGTTGCAACTTCCACCACGTAGCGTGAGGCGGTAGCCAGGTGGAAAATAAAGTCAGTCGAGCTTTTTATGATTGCTCTCCTGCACTATTTCGTAACATTGCGGCAAGCGGCTTCGGGGTGGCAAAGAACTACCGGCGCTACCGAGGTATGTTCCGGGTTTGGCTTAACTTCTTTAAAGCCGCCCAAGGATGGACAGAAGAGCAACTCCATGAGTTCCAAAATCTACAACTTAGAGAGATGGTAAGAAAGGCATTCCAAGAAGTACCTTATTACCAGGATCGCTTTGCAAAATTAGGCATAACGGCCGCTGATATTCGTTCTGTGCAAGATTTGGCCAAACTCCCTTTGTTGGAGAAGTCAGACGTCATTGAAGCCGGTACTGATCTTATCAGTCGTGCGTGGCCAATAAGAAAACTCAGGTGGTATCCAACCAGCGGTTCCACAGGCACTCCACTGCAAGTGCCGCGGCCGTATTACATAGAACAGATGGAATGGGCATTTCTACACGCACGTTTCTACCCTAGCGATGTGATTAATTCCCCCTATTCGTCCTTTACAGGACTAGAGCTTATACCGCCGAATCAAAGCAAGCCACCATTTTGGGTGGACAATTGGATGAATCGCCAAAGGATGTACAGTATCTTCCACATGAGTACGCGCAATTTGCCTTACTACATAAAATCTCTTGATAGTCGATACAGTCATCTCTACATTGGTTACCCCAGCGCTATGTATACGATTGCGAAATTCATGCAGGAAAGGTCATTTTATTTGCATCGCCCTCCACACTACATTTTAACAAGTTCAGAAGAGCTACAACCGCATTACGAAGATGCACTGCTTGACGCATTCGGCAGCAACATCCGAAATCGTTATGGTCAGAATGAATTTGTTGGCTCAATCACCATGTACGACTGCGGTCATTTACACTATGACATGGATTATTCTATCCTCGAGTTTCTGCCTGTGGGACACGAGGATGGAGCAATACTGGCGGAAGTAGTCGGGACCAACATGCATGACACCGCATGGCCCTTGATAAGGTACAGGACAGGCGACTTAGTTGTTTACAACCCCGATGACCATTGCGCTGCTGGTTATCCTGGCCAGGTCATTCGGCGCATTCACGGCAGGACGGGGCGATATTTCGAGCTTCCTGACGGTAGTCGCATAACTAACATCTCGGTTATTGCGAAGAAGTGTACTAACGTTAAACTCATGCAGGTTGTTCAGCAAGAGATTGGCTCTATACTCGTTCGAGTCGTTCGAGCACCCGGCTATTCATCAAAAGACGAGATGAACATTTTCCAGCAGTTCAGACGAAAGATCGGCAATTCGACTAATATCGACCTTGAATACGTTACAGATATTGAGCGCACTACCTCCGGCAAATTTATTTCAATCATAAATGAGGTAGCAAAATAGTTGGTCCGTCAACTCCTCACAGCATTTTGCCTCAATCTTGCCTGTTATTAAACCGTTCAGTGTGAACTACAGAGCAGAGGGGAATCCGTGCATACCAATGTAAGACAAATGGATGATCTGGGAAATCTTACGTTTTATTTCTTGGTCGGTGACAGGGATGGCCTGCACAGGATGATCGAAACGGAAGATTGGACCAGCATTGCAGGAGTTCCTCTTGTACCTCTCTATTGGCAGCGTCTAACGCAGAAAGGGCACGAAGTTCATGTGATCGCTACAGGAGATTTCAGCTCTGAAAAAGATTTTGTTCTAGAAGGCATCCATTTCCATCGTCGTTGTGTTCCTGCATCGTTTACCCCTAAACTTCGTGGTACTCCCATAAGGTATTACATTAAAATTGGAATGATTATAAATACATGGAAAGCTCTGAAAGTCGTAAACCACTTCGCGAAAAGCTCGCCGCCGGACGTCATTTATTCTTATAGGAGCACGTTCGTTCCTGCTGGTTATTTTCTCGCTCGAAGGTACGCGGTTCCTCATCTCGTACATTATTGGGGAACCTGGTTGAGCCACTATCTGTTCAATGTACCTTGGTATAAACGTTTGCCAGCTTTACCAAGAATACTGGCCATGAAAATACCGGTAGACCTTCTAATAATTAGTAACGATGGTACCGAGGGTGACAGGGCTGTTGAGCGCCTTAAATTCCCTCAACATCGTTTCCGTTTTTGGCTGGATGGAACTGCTCCCGGTATTTACAAGCCGAACCTTGATGTTGCAGCGGTTAAGAATTCCATTGGGCTCAGAGCGACAGACAAGATGATCTTTCAGGCAGTCAGGCTGGACTTCTGGAAACGCGTTGATCGGGCGATAGATGCTGTGCCGAAAGTTTTGAAAGAAGTTCCTAATGCATACTTGGTGATTGCTGGAGATGGTGACTTGCGAAAGGATCTGGAAAGGCAGGCAAAAGAATTGGGGGTTGCCGATCATGTGAGGTTTCTTGGTTTCGTACCGCATGGAAAAATTCAGGAACTCCACAACGCAGCCGACCTCTTTTTGACTGTTCAGGATTTGACAAATTTGGGTAATCAGATCATGGAAGCGTTGCATAGTGGGACGTGTGTGGTGGCCTACAATATAGGCGGGACTTCGCAAGTCATGTGTGATGACGTAACAGGCAAACTCATTGAAGAAAAGGACCTGCCTCGCCTTGGTGAGATAATTGTGGAACTTCTGTGTGACGACCAAAAGCGACATGCTCTGGCATATGGGGCGCTTGAGTTTGCTAAGAAGCACATCTGGACGTGGGATCAAAGAATAGACGCTGAGCTAGAGGAAGTTCGGTGCTTGGTGAATGATTATCGGCGCTTCAAGAAGTGATTTCTTGATTATAGGCGTTCTCAAAAGAGCTCTAGCTTGCATGCCCTTCATAATAGGATGGTTTTGACCTACCAGATGTCAGTCAGAATCACCTATTTTGTGTGACGGATTGAGGTGTTACAATTTTCGACCTGCACGAGAGTGAATGAGCGCCTCCTAATCCCAATTTTTTTTGAGAGAAAGTCGGTGAGTAGTGTCTAAGACTTTTGGGTTGTTGCATAGCGCACTTCTGCTACTGATTGTTGCTGGTATTTGGATACTTATTGTCCATCCTTGGATGGCAATTGGTTTGCTTGTAATGGTTCCTATCGTCAAAGTTCCTGCGGTTAACTATGTGCCCTTTTTTGGAGCTGTTGATTTAACGGTTTTTGCAAATCTATTGGCGGCTTCTGCTGCTTTTTTGGCTTATGCCCGACGACCATCGAAAACCATGGCGCCACAAATCCCCTATCCAATGCTCGCCTCCCTTGGGGTTGTGGTTTTTGTCTCCTTATTGGGGTTGCTTTGGACCACTGCGCCCCAATATGGCCAACAAAAGCTCATACGTTTTGTGGGAATAGGCTTGCCATATTTGTTGCTACCCTCATTCTTCGTTTATACCAAAGGCGATGCTGTGCGCCTGCTCTTTTTGGTAATCGCCATAAGCGTGGTGATTGCCTTGGGACTGATAGCACTGCCGAACTCACACTTGGCGGGAGTTAGATACGGTTTTTATTACGATCGTGGTACTTTCTTGGGTTCGGACCCGAACACACCTGCTACATTAATAGTTGCGGGGCTGCTTGTATTACTCACTGGAGTTCTGACTGGATCTACTCCCAATATCCTAAAATATACAGTTTTTCTTATATTCCCAATAGGATTAGGGGGGATACTGATCAGTGGATCGCGTGCAAATTTGCTTGGGTTGTGCACCTTTCTGCCATTTGCTCCATTCATAGTTGGGCGCCAGGGTCGAGGCAAGCTAAAGTTTGTCTCACTTGTTGCAACCTCAATTATCTTTCTGACCGCATTTCTAGTGCCAATCATGAACCAAGAGATACCAGTCGAACGGTGGCTTGATTTTTCGGAACAAATCAAGCAAGGAGATTTGAGTAACACTCGCTCGCAAGCTTGGGCTTTTTGCCTGACAAACGCCTGGGACCATTTAATTCTTTTAGGCCATGGGCCCGGTAGCTACGCCATGGATTTCTTGCATAAGGATCAGCCCTTATGGCCGCATAGCATCCTCCTTGAAGCGCTGTACGAAGAGGGGCTAATAGGTATAATGGCCGTGCTTTACTTTTTTATCGTCTGTCTGCGCACGACTCTTAGGGGGCTCCACGCATGCCAGTCAAGAGAGGATGTTTTTTTGGTAGTAGGAGTCAGCGCGCTTGTCTGGTCAATGACTGTGCCGGCGTTGACGCATTGGGACTTCAATGGATCGCGGTTCCTCTACCTGTTTGCAGGATTGCTACATAGCACAGTCTATTTGGTCACCAGCAATATTGATGAGGTGGAAGCAGTCTCCGGAGCGGTTGTCACGCGTGCTGAGCTAACGAAACCGGACTCAGCGTAAAATACAAAGCGCGGTTGGATGTCTTCCATGCTGGAACGCTTTTTGTTGCAAGTGAAAATCATGAAAAGTGACTTGCGCAACCCGAGTACGATTCCGTTTGGCAATATTCGAGGAGATTTAATAAGTCGCGGCGGAAGCTGCCTACGGGAGCAAATTTTTGACGACAGGGTTGCTGGAGGGTATTTGGAAGTTTGTGGCGCTGAAGAAATACTTAGAAAAAGGGGCTACTGGGCTTGAATTTGGGCGAGCACCGGCGTTTGCGCCGATGGTGAAGAGTGCCAGGGAGGTCTGCTTGGCGTCTTGGCGCCTTGGTGGCGAACGGAAAAGCAAAAAACAATGAACCGCCAAGACGCGAAGGTGCCAAGGATTTCACAAAGGCAGGTTAGCTTGGTTTTTCTTCGTGCGTTTTTGGAGCCTTGGCGCTTTGGTGGTGAAGAAGACAGCGGAAGATGTGAAAAGCGGCGGGTCTGCACCGGAGTGGATGTGACGACAGCGAAATTCAGAAAGAATTCGTGCCCCTTATCTGCTCGGTATGATATTGTTTAGCATATGTAAGTCAAAATACCGAAGGAGGCACTAAAATGACCATAGGCCAAGACGTGACAGCAGAGAAACTCATCAGCAGGGTTCCTTTAGCCGAACTCAGGGAAGCCATCACAAACGAGTATCGCAGGCGTGTCATTCGGTATAAAATGATTGATGAAGCCATGAAGAGAAAATATCGAATGAATTTTGTTGAGTTTGAAAGTCGGAATATGGTCAGCGAAGAAGGCTATTCGTGGGAGGCTGAGTCCGATGCCATGGAATGGGAACACGCCGTGGAAGGCATTAGATATGCCCGAAATAAACTCGAAGAATTTGAAAACCTGTGAAACAGTATGTTCAGGAAGTTTTGGACGTTGCTAAGAATTACGGGCTGCAGATACTCACTCTTGATTTCACTGACGTGACCCTCCTCTGTCGGCTTGAGATTCTTCCCGAAATCTATACTCAAACAACTTTGGTTTTTCTGAGCAAAAAAATGGCCGATCTGGCAATATAAAGAAAAAACATAGAAAAATTAAAATATTACACACTCTGGACAAATTATCTTTTTGATGGTACACCCATGCTACAGACGACTAACCCTAACAACAGTGAGGTCAGCATGGATGTATCGAGTTACCAATTCAGCGAGGAAGAAGTAATTCGCTTGGAACAATACCGAGACACACAGCAAGATGCTCGTCTCAAAATGCGCTTCATTGCCCTGCTTATGCTTGCCAAAGGCATTGCGCTGAAGGATGTCGCCGCGATAACCGGAGTGGCGATGAAAACGATCGAGAATTGGCATCATCAATATCTCAGCAAAGGAATCGACTGCCTTAATTCATTCCAATACAAACCTAAGCAGCCCTATCTGAGCGACGAACAAATACAGCAGTTACTCAACTGGGTTCGGTCTACAAATCCGATTCACCTAAAACAAATCAGAGCCCACATCATCGAACAATTTGCGATCAAGTACACGACGGAGGCCATCAGGAAGCTTCTGCACAAACACGGCATAAAGCTGATTCGCCCGAAGGTGATACCCGGCAATCCTCCGAGCGAAGAAGAACAGGAAAAAAAATTGCCGAGTACTTCGACATGAAGTCCAATAGTGAGCCTGGAACGGTCTTTCTTTTTGGAGATGGGATGCATCTAGTTCACCAAAATATACCCCGGCTATGTTGGGCTGATCCCAAAGCACGGCCCATTTTTAAGACCAACACCGGGCGACAACGGCTTAATATTCTTGGAGCTTACAATCCCGACAGCCATGAATTCGATCATATAACGGGAGAACAAAACTGCGACGCGAACCGCGTGATTGAATACTTTGAGATGATCACAAGAGCATACAAGCAGGCCCCAAAAATTATCCTTTTCCTTGACAACGCTAAGTATTTCAAAGCACAAATCGTCACCGATTGGTTGAAACAGAATCTGCGGCTTCACGTTGTGTTCTTGCCTCCTTATGCTCCAAATCTAAACTTGATCGAGCGCTTCTGGGGATTTGCCAAAGAAAAGTTGGTCAAAAATACCTATGAGCCAAAATACAAGGTCTTTCGGGCAAAAGTATTCAGGTTCCTAAACAATGTGGGCCAATATATTGATGAGTTAAGAACCTTAATGGTGGAAAAGTTCCAAATCATAGCCACTAGCAAAGCATAAAATGTGCCAGGAAAAACCAAAGTTGCTCCGGTATATATACAAATTTACCGAAACCTGAAGAAAAACAAACTGAACTTGGCTTTGGTTTTTGGAAAAAGCAGAATGCTTGGTTTTGACAGCGAAGGAGGACAGTATCATTGCCATCCGATAGATCAGCCTGAAGCTCATGTTTCGATTGAGCGCAGGACGGAAATTGAAGAGTTCGTATTGCTGTGCTTTTCAACCCTACAAGAACAGGGCCTCTTGTAGTGCAAAAGTTGTTAGATTTCTTTGCGAGTCTTTGGCAGTGAAAATGGAACCGCCAAGACGCCAAGGGTTTCATAAAACGCCTTGAAACCATCCCACCTCTAACCACAATCCTTAAGACTTTCCATGAAGCAAATCATACAGTCCTATAAGACCGGAAAGATGGCTCTCGAGGAAGTGCCGCGGCCGCAGATTTTTTCCGGAGGGCTGCTGGTGGAAACCAAAGCCTCCGTGGTGTCGGCCGGCACTGAAAAGATGCTGGTGGATCTGGCCAAAAAGTCGCTGATTGGCAAAGCCAAAGCCCGCCCGGATTTGGTTAAGAAAGTGATCGCCGCCGTCAAAAAGGAAGGGATGGTCAATACCCTCGAAAAGGTCCGGAGCAAGCTCGATACGCCCATCCCCCTCGGCTACTCCTGTGCCGGGATTGTGCGCCACATGGGAGCGGATGTGGACACCTTTCAGGTGGGCGATGCGGTGGCCTGCGCCGGCGCGGGCTACGCCAACCACGCCGAATTCAACCTGGTGCCGAAGAACCTGTGCGTGAAAATTCCAGAAGCGAGGGATGGCGAGCCTTCAAATGTATTATTGAGTTTTGAAGAGGCCGCTTTTGCCACGGTCGGAGCCATTGCTCTGCAGGGAGTGAGGCAGGCGGCCTTGACACTCGGCGAAAGCGTCTGCGTCATCGGCCTGGGGCTTTTGGGGCAACTCACGGTGCAGCTCTGCAAAGCCAACGGCTGCCGGGTTCTTGGCGCGGATATCGATCTGGGCAAAATCGAGCTGGCCAAAAAACTGGGGGTGGATGAGGCGGTCCACAGCCGCGATCTCGAAAGGGAGGTTTTCAAATTCACCCGCGGCGTGGGCGCCGATGCGGTGATCATTACCGCAGCCGCTAAAGGGAGTGAGCTGGTGGCTCTGGCCGGAGAAATTTGCCGCATCAAAGGGCGGGTAGTGGTGGTCGGGCTGGTCGGCCTGGAAGTGCCCCGCGATGTCTACTACAAAAAGGAGCTGGATCTGCGGCTTTCCATGTCCTACGGTCCCGGGCGCTACGATGCGGAATACGAAGAGCGCGGCCACGACTATCCCCTGCCCTACGTGCGCTGGAGCGAAGGGCGCAACATGCAGGCCTTTGTGGAGCTGCTGGCGGCCGGGCGGGTGGATGTGCGCTCACTCATCACCCACCGCTTTCCGTTCGAGCGGGCTTTGGCGGCGTATGAGCTCATTACCCAGGGGAAAGAACCGTTTCTTGGGGTGGTGCTGGAGTACGAGCCAAGGGGAGAGCCCAAAAGAATTCCGGTCGTCAAGAGTGCGCCGGTTGCGGCAGCGGGCGGTGTCAGGCTGGGGGTCGTCGGCGCCGGGAATTTTGCTCGGAGTGTGCTGCTGCCCCGGTTTAAAAAGCAGGAAAAGGTTAGCCTGCACGGGGTGATCACGGCCAAAGGGATGAGCGCCAAAGCGGTGGCCGAGCAGTTCGGGTTTGGGTACTGCTCGGGGGATGTGGATGAGATATTCAGTGACGATGACATTAACACTGTTTTAATTGCGACCCGGCACAATCTGCACGGGCCGCTGGTGGTGCAGGCGATCGAGGCGGGCAAACATGTCTTTGTGGAAAAGCCGCTGTGTTTGGATCCGGGGGAGTTGGAACGGATTGTTGCGGCTTGCGGCAGTAGATCGGCTTCTTTGGCTCCCCTTCTAATGGTTGGGTTCAATCGCCGGTTTTCGCCCATGGTTTGGCGGGCAGCGGAGGTATTGAAGTGGCGCGGGACGCCCTTGGTGGCTTCGTATCAGGTTAACGCCGGTTTTGTGCCGAAGGAGATGTGGGTGCAGGACCCGGTGGAGGGAGGCGGGCGCATTATCGGGGAGGTCTGCCATTTTGTGGATACGCTGCGGTTTCTGGTGGGGGCGCCGGTGAGGTCGGTGCAGGCGGCCTGCATCCAAACCGATGATGTGCGGCAGGTGAATCGGGATTCGGTGGCGATTACTTTGACCTATGCGGATGGGTCGGTGGGAACCATACTTTACTATGCGGTTGGGAATGGGGATTATCCAAAGGAGAAGTTGGAGCTGGCGGCTGATGGAGTGGTGATTGCTTTGGATGATTATTGTAAAATGGATATCTGGGGAAAGAAGCGGGAGGTGGTTAAGGGGAGGCAGGATAAAGGGTTTGATGCTGAGGTCGGGGCGTTTGTGACGGCGGTGGTTGATGGGGGGGCGGCGCCGATACCGTTGGAGGAGATCGTGGAGACTACCCAGGTTACCTTTGCGGTGCATGCGGCTTTGAATAGTGGGGAGACTGTGCGATTTTGAATTGAACCACAAAGACACAAAGGCACAAAGGTTTCACAAAGATGAATTTAAAAAAATACAAAAAGAACGTGGTATACCGGAGCAACTTTGGTTTTTCCTGGCACATTTTATGCTTTGCTAGTGGCTATGATTTGGAACTTTTCCACCATTAAGGTTCTTAACTCATCAATATATTGGCCCACATTGTTTAGGAACCTGAATACTTTTGCCCGAAAGACCTTGTATTTTGGCTCATAGGTATTTTTGACCAACTTTTCTTTGGCAAATCCCCAGAAGCGCTCGATCAAGTTTAGATTTGGAGCATAAGGAGGCAAGAACACAACGTGAAGCCGCAGATTCTGTTTCAACCAATCGGTGACGATTTGTGCTTTGAAATACTTAGCGTTGTCAAGGAAAAGGATAATTTTTGGGGCCTGCTTGTATGCTCTTGTGATCATCTCAAAGTATTCAATCACGCGGTTCGCGTCGCAGTTTTGTTCTCCCGTTATATGATCGAATTCATGGCTGTCGGGATTGTAAGCTCCAAGAATATTAAGCCGTTGTCGCCCGGTGTTGGTCTTAAAAATGGGCCGTGCTTTGGGATCAGCCCAACATAGCCGGGGTATATTTTGGTGAACTAGATGCATCCCATCTCCAAAAAGAAAGACCGTTCCAGGCTCACTATTGGACTTCATGTCGAAGTACTCGGCAATTTTTTTTCCTGTTCTTCTTCGCTCGGAGGATTGCCGGGTATCACCTTCGGGCGAATCAGCTTTATGCCGTGTTTGTGCAGAAGCTTCCTGATGGCCTCCGTCGTGTACTTGATCGCAAATTGTTCGATGATGTGGGCTCTGATTTGTTTTAGGTGAATCGGATTTGTAGACCGAACCCAGTTGAGTAACTGCTGTATTTGTTCGTCGCTCAGATAGGGCTGCTTAGGTTTGTATTGGAATGAATTAAGGCAGTCGATTCCTTTGCTGAGATATTGATGATGCCAATTCTCGATCGTTTTCATCGCCACTCCGGTTATCGCGGCGACATCCTTCAGCGCAATGCCTTTGGCAAGCATAAGCAGGGCAATGAAGCGCATTTTGAGACGAGCATCTTGCTGTGTGTCTCGGTATTGTTCCAAGCGAATTACTTCTTCCTCGCTGAATTGGTAACTCGATACATCCATGCTGACCTCACTGTTGTTAGGGTTAGTCGTCTGTAGCATGGGTGTACCATCAAAAAGATAATTTGTCCAGAGTGTGTAATATTTTAATTTTTCTATGTTTTTTCTTTATATTGCCAGATCGGCCATTTTTTTGCTCAGAAAAACCAAAGTTGTTTGAGTATATTTGACTTTGTGTCTTGGTGCCTTGGCGGGGTCATAATGAGTATGTCTGGCATAATTGATTCGCTCGATAAATGAGGTAGAATATGAGAGCCGTTACCGTTGCACAGGCGAAAAAAACCCTGCACGCTCTCATCCAGGAGGTGTGTGAGAACGTCGAACCCACTATCATAGTCAACAGCGCGTCGCAAAACCAGGCGGTTTTAATCTCACTGGAGGACTATCGTAGTTTAGAGGAAACCGCATACTTGCTCCGCACACCAGCCAACCGTGCCCACTTGGAGGAATCCCTGCAGCAGGTTCGAGATGGCAAGTTGGTCAATTTACCTCCTGACGATTATAAAGATCCAGTCTACCGAAGCGGCATGGCAGGATTTTGAGTGGTTTCTCGATAATGACAAGCAGGTCGCCGTACGTATACGCAAGCTTTTACGGGATATCATTCGACATCCGAAGGAGGGGATAGGCAAGCCCGAGCGTTTGGAATTCCAATTGTCCGGCTGCTGGTCACGGAGGATCAATCAGGAGCACCGCCTCGTGTATAGAGTGGAAGGGAATAGCATTATTGTAGTGAGTTGCCGTTACCATTATTAAAGCACTCCTTTTTATAAGCCATGGGAGAATCTTCCCGTTCCTATTCTCAATGAATGAAACGTCTTTGCCCCATTTCCTGGCGATCGACGACAGTGAGCAGGATTCAAGCGATTAGCCTCTTATTTCGTACTTTGGAGCATCTTCGGCCTGTTCAGGTGCTGTATCGGGTTCGTTATGCGATCCGCAGCCGGTTGCGCCAATCCCTTCCGGACGGGGCACTGCGGCGGCATCGTTTTGCAAAGAAGGTCGGCTGGAGGCGCCTGGAATTCAGGACTGCCTTTCTCTCCTGTCCCTCGTTTGCTTCCTCGGATATCGAGCGGGGCATCTTCCGCTTTCTAAACAATCCCCATTACTTTGACACTGGAATTGACTGGCAGGTTGATGCTAAGTCACGGCTTTGGCGATACAACCTGCATTATTTTCAATATCTGTTCCCGCCGGGAGGGCTTGCGCCGCGGGTGGCTGTGCCCCTGATGCAGCACTGGGTGGCGCACAATCCGGTGGGCGCACCCGATGCCTGGGATCCCTTTCCCATTTCACTGCGGCTGGTGAACTGGATCAAGTATTTCAGTGTGACGCCTATGGAGGAGGCAGAGCTTCAGCCGCTGGTTCGGTCGGCCTATGAGCAGGCCGGGTATCTCGCACGCAGCCTGGAGTATCACCTGCTTGGAAACCACCTGTTCAAGAATGGCAAGGCGCTGATATTTGCCGGGTTGTTTCTGCGCGGCGAAGATGCCGCAAGATGGCTGGCGAAGGGGATGCAGATCGTCAGCAAAGAATTGGCTGAGCAGATCCTGCCGGATGGCGGCCATTTCGAGCGAAGCCCCATGTATCACAGCATGATCCTGGAAGACTGTCTGGATTTGCTCAATGTGTGCCGGGGAGAAAACCGGGCTGAGTGCCGGGAGTTGGTTGACCGGCTGGAGGAGGTAGTTCCGCGGATGAGCGCTTTTCTCGCGGGCATGACCCACCCCGATGGGGAGATCGCCCTGTTCAACGATGCAGCATTCGGTATCGAGGCATCACCGCAGGCTTTGGGCGATTACCTGCAAAAGATCACCGCCAAGGCGCCAAGGTGCCAAGAAAAAAATATAAAAAACTTGGCGTCTTGGCGTCTTGGCGGTGAAAAAAAATGCTCTTTTCCCGAGACGGGCTATTTCGTCATGTCCCCAAACCCCGGCGACCGCCTCATCATCGACTGCGGCCCCATCGGCCCCGACTACCAGCCCGGCCACAGCCACTGCGACACCCTGAGCTTCGAGCTCTCTTTGCAAAACCGGCGCGTAATCGTCGATTCCGGCTGCTGTCAGTACGAAGACTCGGAGATCCGCCGCTACAACCGGGGCAACGCCGGGCACAACACCATCTCCATCGATAACCAGAACCAGTCGGAGGTGTGGGGGGCTCACCGCTGTGCGCGCCGGGCCAGGGCCCTTTATGCCGGGCTGGAGCAGGGCGACGGCGGCGAGTTGGTGTTTGCTGGGGCACATGACGGGTACAGGAGGCTCAAAGGTAGCCCGGTGCATCATCGGCGGATGGTGTGGGCTGGAAGCGAACTGCGGGTTGAGGATCGCGTGGAGGGAATCGGGGTGCATGAGATTGAATCGAGGCTGCATATTCACCCCGCCCTTTCGGTGAAAGTGGATGGGGATGGTGCGGTGGTGCGAGACAACGCGGGCATTCTGGCACGCTTGGTGCCTTTGTGCTTTGAGCGGCCTGAAGTTAGCGAGGGATGGTATTGCCCGGAATTTGGGCGGAAGGAAGCGTGTGTGGTGGTGCGGGTACGGGCACGCGGTGTGAAGCTGCCCTGGTCAGGGGGATGGGTTTTCAGGTGCCCGTGAACTACAAAGACACCAAGGCACTGAGTTAAGCACAAAGAAAAACTGAAAAAGACTTTGTGAACCCCTTTGTTCCTTTGTGTCTTAGGGTTCAAAAGGAAGCACCAATGCACATACTATTTCTCACCCACTACTTCCCGCCGGAAGTGAATGCCCCCGCTTCCCGCACCTATGAAAACGCCAAAAGATGGATTAAAGGCGGCCACCGAGTCACCGTTATCACCTGTGCCCCCAATCACCCGCGAGGCATAGTTTACCCGGGATACCGCAACCGCCTCAGACAGTGGGACGAAAAGGACGGCATCCGCATCCTGCGCGTACTTACTTACCTGAGCCCCAACGAAGGCTTCCTCAAGCGCACCTGCAATTATCTCTCCTATATGCTTTCAGCTACGGCGCTTTCTCCGCTGGTCAGAGATGTGGATGTGGTCATATCCACATCGCCCCAGTTCTTCTGCGGCATGGCCGGCCTGTGGGTGTCCCTGCTGAAGCGCCGCCCCTGGGTGCTGGAGATAAGAGACCTGTGGCCCGAATCGATCATTGCGGTGGGAGCTATTAAACATCGGAGTATCATCCGGCTGCTGGAAGGGCTCGAAAACCTCCTGTACTTTCGGGCCGATCACATCGTTTCCGTGACCCGTTCATTTAAACAGCACATCATCAGCCGGGGGGTTGAGCCCGAGTGCATCTCGGTGCTGACCAACGGTGCCGACTTCGAGCAGTTCCGGCCGATGGCCAAGCGAAACGGGGTGCGGGAGGCTCTCGGGTTAAAGGACAAGTTCGTGGCCTCCTATATCGGAACTCACGGTATGGCGCATGGGCTCGATACGGTCTTGAAAGCTGCAGAGATCTTGCGCGGCAAGGATCAGATCGTATTTCTCCTAATTGGCGATGGGGCCGAGCGCGAAAGACTCCTGCGACAGAAGGAGTCGCTCCATTTGCAAAACGTTTTGATGCTCCCCCAGCAGCCGAAAGAAAAGATACCGGAATTTCTTGCGGCATCGGATGCCAGCATGGTGTTGCTGAAAAGAAACGATCTTTTCAAGACCGTGATTCCATCGAAAATCTTTGAGGCGATGGCCATGGAGCGGCCGATCATTCTGGGGGTGGAGGGAGAAAGCAGGGCCATTGTGGAACAAGGCGGCTGCGGCGTTTGGATTGAGCCGGAAAACTATAACGAACTGGCGCAAACGGTGCTCGCATTATCAGAGGAGCCGGATCGAGTCGAGAAGCTTGGCCTCAATGGCCGGCGCTTCGTGGAAGCGCACTACAGCAGGGATATTTTGGCGGAGCGCTATCTTCGGTTGGTTGAGAAGACTGCGACTTTGAAGTTAGCAATCTAGCGGCTTGGGGGCAGGCAGTTGATAACCACAGAGGAGCGCAGGGTGAAAAACTTTGAGAAGAGGCAATCCAAGACGGCTCCACGCAGGCCGCCAAAGTGCCGGATGGGGAACTGAGCGGCAAGATCTGCTTTCAATTCTTTGTGCCTTGGGGTGCCGCGAATAACTTCTGTAATGAGCCGCGGAAATTGCTTGTTGGACATATGGGTACTGAAGCCCTGATAGTTGATCCAGTGGCGACAATGATCGGCAAATTTTTTGATGTCTGGATTCGAAGTTTCCAGGCACTGCCGGCGACAGCTGAAGTTGGCTCTTTGGGAGGCAAAGTCGAAACCGTTGGGCCGGGTGAGGGCGCCGCATGGGGCATACGGCCAGCCGTTTTGATCATAGCCTCTTTGCTTTAATGCCGGGAGATTGACCTTCTCATTTCTGACGTTATAGTCGATGATGGGAATCGCTCCATGGGCTCTGGAAAATTCGTAATTGTGCAATTCATCATACTTGGCGTCGGCCAATTCAATTTTTGACGTTCTTCCCTGATACTTGGCAATCTGTTTCTTCAAGGGGATGTACTGGTTTCCCTCCCGGGAGTTTCCGGCGATGGTGATGCAGGCGACGGGAAGCTCGATGCCGAGAGTCAGCTCAACCGCAGTTGCAATGACAGCATTGAAGCCAAAGATTTTTTCCTTGCGGTTGGGATTTTTGGGGTCTCTTCGTACCCCCATGCGGGCTTCTGTATCCGAGGGTAATTTTGGACAGGTAAAGGCAAAGGAGTCAACTTCATCGGCCAGGTTTATGGTGTGGAGCAATCCTCTTTTGGCAACCAGGTCGAGTTTGGCCTCGGCGAGCTCTTCCTTGAGACCTCACACTTTCCACTCGGCAAAAAATGCCTCCACTTCCCGGTCAGTAACAAAATCCCCGGTTTCCGCCTCAGCTAAGGCTCTCTTGGTCTCTTCAATCTGCCAAGACTGGTTGTCCAGGTACTCTTGAATCGCCTTGGCAACAAGGGAGTCTTTAGTGTGTCCAGTAGAGTCAGCCAGAGCTTCGAGACGCCGTTTGTCGACGGTTGGAATTCTCACTGTTATTGATACCCTCTCATGCATGTCTTTTCCTGTCTTTTTACGGTCCATATTTTTTGTTTTTTCACCTATGTAGCCGAAAAAATCAAAAACCGAGCATAACGCCAAGTGTTGTGGGCTCGGTGGGATGCATTTTTTTCTCTCACAGAGGGCAGAGGGCAGAGGGCAAAGGGCATAGCGCAGGGGGCAGGGGCCAGGGGCCAGGGGCAGATGTGCTTTTCTTTTTTCAAGGGGTGAATTTGACATTGCATCACCGTTTGATGTATATTTTTGGTTGTAAAATCGAACAACCTTGAGGTGATGTCATGAAAAATCAAGTTGCTTTCACGCTGCGTTTCGATCCGGATTTTTACCAACGCGTCAAGAAGGCCTCGGAACATGAAGGCCGTAGTATTACCGCCTTCTTACAGGAGGCCGTAGCCGCAAAGCTGGCTGAGCAAGAGGCCGCCACGCTCTTTGCCGCCTTTGGTCTGGTTGGCGAAGATATGGAGGAAGCAAACGTCGAGTTTGCTGCAGATGCCCAAAGAGAGGTGGTATTGAAAGGTGAGTAAGGAGGTACGTCGTGGGGAGATTTGGCTGGTAGACTGGTCTCCGAGTCGGGGATCTGAGCAGGCCGGCACCAGGCCGGCAGTAGTGGTGCAAACCGATGCCGCTAATTTGAATCCACGCTATCCCAACACGATTGTGCTAACTTTAAGCACCAAAGGAAAACCTGTACCATTTCACGTATCTATTGACCCCTCCAAGCGCAATGGCCTGAAAGACAGATCCTTTGTGAAGTGTGAGCAGATACTGACCATATCCAAAGAACGGCTTGTTCGCAATCTCGGTTGCGTTGAGCCGCAGCAGTTGGAATTGATTACAAATTCTCTTCGACAAGTGCTGGCGATCTAATGTGGCTTCACGAAGGCGCTAAGGGGTTCGTTAAGGGTTGATTGGTTTTTCTTTGTGTTGACTTGGTGCCCTGGCGCCTTGGTGGTGAAAAAACAGAGGACAGAGGACTGAGGACAGAATACAAGAGCGGAAGGTAGGGAAAGCGGAAAAGGGCGAGGAAAGCAGGGGAGAGAAAAACCTACAAGGTGGGTTGGGATAAACTCTGCGGCCTTTGAGGGCTCTGTGAGATGCATTTTTTCTCGCCCTGTTTTTACAGATAAGCTCATGTTGTTCTAAAAATGATTATTGATTTAGGATGGAGCACATAGAATAGGGAGTATATCGATTATGGTGCGGGTAACCATCGAGCCACAGGCTGCAACGAATGTGAAGGTCCTCATCCAGGCGGCTGTGGATAACCAGCTCAGGATTATAGAATTCGGTATTGCCGGGACGAAAGCAAAGTTACAGGAACTGGAAAACAGATTGGGAATGGCTAGCGAAGATTTCTATCGGCAGTTCAGCGAAGGAAAGCTTGGTGATGACATGGAATATATCCGCTGGGCCGGTGAATATGAGACATTGGAGAAACTCCAGCGCGATTATGACGATCTCAGGAACACCCAATTGTGCTGATCGAAGAATATTTCCAATCTCTTGTAAGCCGGCGAACGCTTTGGCTTCGAATTCTCTACCACCAATCCCGCCGATATTTTTGCAGACGATGAGATCAACACGGTTTTCATTGCCACTCGCCATGACAGCCACTTTGAATATGTGAAAAGCACCTTGGCTGCCGGCAAACCTCTTATGCGGTGCACCGCATAAGAGGTTGGATGTGTGCAAAACAGGGAACGGGGAAGGGAAGGTCCACTGGATGCATTACGACATTGCGGCTAAAGTCTTGCTGGAGAAATGCCGAGAAGAGATCCTGTCACGTTTTCTCGGGGCTGGTTTCGACTGACCTTCCCCGTCAAATTCTTTCCCGCAGGAGGGATATTATGGTCGAGTCTGCCGCCTATGATTTGATCAAGCAAGAAGGGTTGCAAGAAGGGTTGCAGCAAGGACTGCAGCAAGGACTGCAGCAAGGACTGCAGCAAGGAAAGCTCCAAGAGGCTCGGGAAAACATTCTTGATATTCTCGAAGTCCGCTTCGAAGTCGTCCCGCAATCGATTGTCAGTGAGGTTGAAAAGATCGAGGAGTTGCAGACGCTCAAACTACTCCTTAAGAAGGGTGCCACCGTCGATTCTATGGAACAGTTCAAGGCGATCTTGGACGCGGCAGCTCGCTGACCGGACCCCACAGAAACGCCGTCCTTGAATTTGGAGCAGACTTGAGATTCTCCTCCGGTAATCAAACTCATCAAGCCACCAGAGGAGAATTCTACTCCTGGAACGTTCAAAGCTTTGCAAGTCTCACTGGTCGAACCCGTGGCTTAGTGCCTGTCACGAAATAAACTTTACACTCTTTCTTGCCATGATATACTGCTGTCATGGAGAAAGAACTGATCAAAAAACGATTTGAATTTCTGGCTCCACTGCTCAACGAGAGGCAGCTGCGACTCTACGTGGCTGCCGAGGCGCTGGTTCTTGGCCGTGGAGGCATCTCCGTGACGTCTCAAGCGACAGGGATCTCGCGGCCAACGATCACTATGGGGTGCAAAGAGCTTCTTGATGAAACGACAAAGGAGGCTTCTGCGAAGTCCTCTGCGGTGCGTGTGCGCAAGAAAGGCGGAGGACGAAAGCGTACCATCGAAGTTGACGAGACACTTCGAAGTGACTTGGAAGGACTCATTGAACCCGTCACAAGAGGAGATCCCGAATCGCCATTGCGATGGACGGCTAAGAGTGTGCGTAATCTTTCCGATGAATTGAAGAAAATGGGACATAAGACCAGTCACCGGATGGTTGCCGAGCTCCTTCACGCGATGGACTATAGTCTGCAGGCGAACCGAAAGACCGCTGAGGGAGGCACGCATCCGGACCGGAATGCCCAGTTTGAGCACATTCACGGGAAGGTCAAGGAGTTTCAGTCTTGTAACCAGCCTGTTATTTCGGTGGACACAAAAAAGAAGGAACGTGTGGGTGACTTCAAGAACGGTGGACGGGAGCTCCGACCAAAGGGCAACCCGGAAAAAGTCCGCGTCTACGATTTTGAGATCCCCGAACTTGGAAAAGTGGCCCCCTACGGGATTTACGACCAGACCCGCAATACCGGATGGGTCAATGTCGGAACCGACCATGACACTGCAACGTTTGCCGTGGAAAGCATCCGCAAGTGGTGGATTACCATGGGACGGGAAGCTTATCCGAAGGCGGCTCGCCTTCTGATTACCGCTGATGGTGGCGGCAGCAACGGGGCGAGAGTTCGACTCTGGAAGATCGAGTTGCAGAAGTTCGCCAACGAAACTGGTCTTGTCATATCGGTTTGCCATTTCCCACCGGGCACCAGCAAGTGGAACAAGATCGAGCATCGACTCTTTTCCTTCATCAGTCAGAATTGGCGGGGTAAACCTCTTGTGAGTCATGAAGTGATCGTCAACCTCATTGCTTCAACGAAGACCCGCACAGGCCTGACAGTCAAGTGCGAGCTCGATACCAATAAGTATCCCAAAGGAATTAAGGTTTCGGACAAGGAGTTGCGCCAGGTCAACATCGTCCGTGACGAATTCCATGGCGAGTGGAACTATGCTATACGCCCACAATCCGCATAAACTGTAAATGTTATTTTGTGACACGCACTTACCGATTGAGTTACTCGAATAGTTCTGCTGCCCATCCTCGCAAGTAATTAAAATTACAAGGTCCGTTATTCACTTTTTGGGGTCAAAATTGGCAACCCCGCCAACAGTGAATCTTCAATCGTCAAGCACGAGAAGTTTCCCTATCCAAACAGGTCTGAATGAGAACCCGTGCGGACCAGGCATAATTCACTTCCTTCGATACGATAGATGAGTAGCCAGTCCGCCTCGATATGGCATTCCCTGCAGTCTTTGAGGGTCCCCTTGAGTTGATGATCTCTGCTCCGCGCCGGCAACTTCCCGCCCTTCACAAGGCAATCAATGATCTCCTTCAGCTTGCCCATGTCTTTGCCGCGTTTGATCAAGAGCTTGACATCCCTCTTGAATTGGATATCACGCCTTATGGAGCGCATATGATCAAATCCCGAGATCCTTGTAAAGGTCATCTGCAGTTGTGAATCTCTTCCCCCGACCCGCCCTTGAATTTCTGATGGCCTTCATCGTTATTTCGTTAGGCACCTGAAGATCAAAAGGAAGCCCTCGTTGAGCAACAACCTGCCGGTAAAACAACTCAATTGAATTCGAGACCGACAATCCCAGTTCTTTGAGTATGCTCTCTGCCTTCTCCTTTACCTCAGGATCTATCAGTGCCCTCGCTGTCGCTGTTTTTCTGGTTCCCATAGGTTCCTCCACTCATAAGGTTCTTATAGCCTATTATATGCTATCACGGAGGGGGGTCAACTCCAAGAAGGCACAATTGTGAGAAAATGGGGGACGTTGGCAGGTTTGTCAGGCAAAGGGGGAGATGGCATGGGGCGGAAAAAGAGAACCGTAGAACAGCAGAATACTGAACAGCAGAATACTGAACAGCAGAATACTGAACAGCAGAATACTGAACAGCAGAATTTCGAATGCAGGATTGAACTACTAAGACAAAGACGGTGACCACGGAAATACCCGAACAGCTTTATCGGCGCGCCATGAAACTCGGATTTTCCACCACCACAAAAAGCACGAGTTTCTGAAAAGTACTTTAATCCAGAGGTAAAAGAGTGTCGCCCAGGGATTGCGGACGAGGACGTGATAGGAATGGCCGCAAACAATAACCGATTTCGTCGAGCAGGCAACCGAGAGGCTCGCAGGTCGTTTTGTGGTGATCCGGTCTGGCCGGATACGTGTGACTGGGCTTCCCGAACAATGATCCAAGAGCGAGAATTTCATATTGCCCGGAATCATCCCGACTTGTTACCTGCACATCGCACCCAATTGATTGAGACCCTCGCAGCACCTGATCAATTCGTCGCACTGCTCGATGTGAAGTATCTCGCTTATTTTCCAGGTGGTATGATACCATCCGAAACGGAAAGCACATTGTCGTAGTGGTCGAGCATTGAAGATGTTCAAAATGAGAATTGCTGGTTGTCAAGCGGGCAGTATTGACCGATCGCTCTTTAGGGGCTAGAATAGGGTCGCATAATTAGACCTTAAATATAGTCTGCAAGGAGGCCCACCATGGTCCAATCTAAATTCAGTATCGATGAAAAACAGGCTGACTTCCTGAACACATACAGAGCCTACGGGTTTAAAGACAAAAGTTCAATGTTGCGTGAAGCCATCGAGCATTTCAAGAAACAGCTGGAATCTGAATCCTTGAGACGATCGGCTGACTTGTATGCTGAGGTTTATGCTGAAGACCGAAACGTGAGGGAATTGACTGCAGCAGCACTTGCTGGATGGCCCGAATGACGCGCCTGGTTAGAGGCATGATTATAGATGTGAACCTGGACCCCATCCTGGGTTCGGAAACGGGCAAAATCAGACCTTGTGTCGTAGTTACCAATAACGTTTATAATGAGCGTGTACCGGTTATTCAAGTCGTGCCGATCACCGACTGGAGTGCCAAGAAGGCTCGCATCAAGACAAATATTGAAGTTCATCCGTCTGCTGAAAACGGTTTGTCCAAGAAGTCCATAGCTGACTGCCTGCAAACACGTCCTATTGATCACCGTCATCGACTGGTTAAAATCCGGGGGCAGTTGTCGCCTGAAGAACTAAAAGACATGGACGAAGCTCTAAAAATCGTCTTTGACCTGGTTTAGAAGAAAGAACGGAAGAGCAGCAAAGAAAATGAACCGCCAAGACGCGGAGACGCTGAGGGTGCAGGAAGCGGATGGGTTATGGCGCATAAAATGCGACCAATAGAAGTGGTGCAGACGCGAATTTGCTGAATAGGTCCAGCTTTCCAGCGACTTGCGGGCTAAGGGCCGGCGGCAAAAAAGCAGCAAATACCAGAGAGAAAACCCTATACTCTGTGTTCTCAGTGGTCTCTGTGAGATGGTTTTTCCTCTTTCAGAGAACTCGGTAGAATATCTCTTGGCGCCTTGGGGACTTGGCGGTTACAAAAAGAAGAATCACTGAACTGAGAGGAGGCGGAGGAAATGCCGACAAACCTTACAGTTGACGATGATCTTGCTGCAAAAGCCGTTACACTTGGAGGACATAAGTCCAAGAAAGCGGCGGTGAGGCAAGCCCTGATCGATTATATAAAGCATCTGGAGCAAACTGGAATTTTTTCCATGTTTGGCAAGGTCGAGTATGATCCTGATTATGACTACAAGGAACAGAGACGGCGGACGTGATGGTAATCGTTGACACTTGTGTTTGGTCTCCGGCGTCGCGTCGTCAGAGTCCAGATCATTGCGCGGCCGTCCAAGAGCTTAGAATTCTGATAGAGGAGCGTCGCGTCCAAATGATCGGGCCGATTCGCCAAGGGAAACAGTTCAAATTACTGAAAAGCCATCTTGACGCCTTCTCCGATCTGCCAATCAGCACGGAAGACTATGTCTCTGCCGCAAGGCTTTTTAATACTTGCCGTAGAAAGGGAATTCAAGGCTCGAACACCGATTTCTTGATTTGCGCAATTGCGTTATGGACAGAATTTTCGATTCTCACAACCGACAGAGACTTTTTGATGTTTGCACAACATATCCCTTTCACAATCCACGAATTCCAACAAGTGCACTATCCTCTTGCGCACTTAAAGAAACGGGTTTTCCACCAGCACTCCGTCGATGTTTTGGCCATGGTTCAGGTCCTCCGTTATGATCTTGTAAGCCTTCGCCCGGCAGGCCGCCGCAACAATCATCGCATCCCAAAATGACAACCGATGGCGCTCCTCAAGCTCCGAAGCCATCAGGACGGACGCGAAGTCATTGACCTCCAGATGCCACGCACTATACGGTTCAATGATACCGCGCGCCTGTGATGGGGAGAGAGGATTGGGAATCTTGTGGGTAACGTTCACCTAGAATTCCTGAAGCACCTGAGTGCTGATGGCTCCCGCTTCTTCCTTCCATAGTGCTTCCAGCAGCGCCGCAGCCACATCGTGTTTGCGTCCGGCATCCCGGTCGTGAGCATAGATCAAGACGTTGGTGTCAACGAAAATTCTACCTTTCATGCAGCTCCTCTCTGGTGGCGGTTATCTCACCACCCAGATGAAAGCCCTGTTTGAGGTTGGCAAGGGCCTTCTTTCTGGCCCATTCGTAGCGTTCTTCATCTTCCACCATTGCTCTCAGCTCTTGAGCGAGCAACCCGCTGATTGATATTTGCCTCTGGGCGGCAAGGACTCTGATCTTCCTGATCAGCTCTTTGTCCAGGCTTAAAGCAATATTCTGCTTCATTGTTTTCTCCACTCTTGGCAAATGCGCACCTCGCCCGCGCATGATTTGATCCAGCACGGTAAAGAATTCGTCGTCATCGTCCAGCCGGCCTTCAGCATCTGCCAAATGCTTATCTTCTTCCTCTACGGGAACCAGTTTTGCCAGGGGCCTGCCCCTCTTGGTGATGATGATTTGCTCGCCGCCGTAGGCGACCCGTCCGAGGATCTCAGAAAAGTGCTTTTTCGCTTCTGCTACGTTCATGGTTTGTCCGCTCATTTGCAGCTCCTTCCTGGATTTACTTAGTCAAGATGACCCTTTAGGTGCGAAACGTCAAGCCCATCTGAATAAAAGAGCAACGGGAAGGGAAGGCACAAACGTTGAGTTCTGTTTCTTTATATTGACTTGGCGGCTTGGCGGTGAAAGAAAGGGAAGAGCGGAAGGCAGGGCGGGCGGAACACAGCGAGGAAATCAGAGAAGAGAAAGACCTACAAGGTGGGTTTGTGGTAAGCTCTGTGGTCTCTGTGAGATACGTTTTTTCTCCCACAGAGGGCGCAGAGAGCTCAGAGGAGAGATGAAAGAGTTGGAAGGAGAGAGATGGAAGTACTGCTGATTGCCGGGGCGCGCCCCAATTTCATGAAGATTGCTCCCATTTATCGGGAGGCGTTGAAGCACCCGAGTGTTGTCTGCAAGCTGGTGCATACCGGGCAGCATTATGATTACGAAATGTCCCAGGCTTTTTTTGAGGACCTGGAGATTCCCGAACCGCATTTCTTTCTCAATGCTGGTTCCGGCAGCCACGCCGAGCAGACGGCGAAGATCATGGTGGCCTTCGAAAACGTCTGTGTTCAGGAAAAGCCGGACCTCATCATGGTGGTGGGCGATGTGAATTCGACTCTGGCCTGCAGCATCGTGGCCAAAAAGCTGCTCATTCAGGTGGCGCACGTGGAAGCGGGACTGCGCAGCTTCGATCTCACCATGCCGGAAGAGATCAACCGGATGGTGACCGATGCCATTACGGATTACTTCTTCGTCACTGAGCAGAGCGCCATTGAAAACCTGGAGAGGGAAGGGAAGCCCAAAGAGCGCATCCACTTTGTCGGGCATGTGATGATCGACAATCTGCTCCATCAGCTGAAAAAGCTGGAAAATGGGGCTAAGGCGGATTTTCCCACGGTGAGTTTAAAGGACGGCCTGGGAGAGTACGTTTTCCTGACCCTCCATCGCCCGGCCAACGTGGACAGCAGGGAAAGCTTTCTGGAAATTGCGGATGCCTTGAATGAGGTGGCCGCAGAGTATCCCATCATCTTTCCGGTGCACCCGCGCACCAGAAAAATGATGGAGGTGCACGGCGTCGAGCTTTCGCCAAGAATTCATCTGTTATCGCCGCTGGGATTCAAGGAGTCGCTGTATCTATGGAAAGACGCCCTCATGGTCATGACCGACAGCGGCGGCCTGCAGGAAGAGACGACGGCCCTCGGAGTGCCCTGCGTAACGTTGCGGGAAAACACCGAGCGGCCGATCACCATCCAGATGGGGACCAACATCCTGGGGGGAGTGAAACGGGATTCGATACTGAGGGCTTGCCGGGAAAGTTTGAGTGGCAGGGGAAAGAGAGGCGGCGTGCCGCCCAGGTGGGATGGCCGAGCGGCGGAAAGGATTTGGGAGGTTATCGCAGGGGGCGAGAGGACGGAAACCTGACAAACCTTTCCTCTTTGGCCTCTGTGAACTCTGCGAGATGCGTTTTTTCTCTCGCAGAGCACACAGAGAGCGCGGAGCAGGGGATTCAATTCAACCCGGCGTTATTCGATAGAACATGACGATTCTCCTCAACCTTTTTGTTTCCGTGGTGTTGACCACTGTCCTGGTGCCGCCTTTCATGAAGGTGGGGCGACGTGTGGGCATGGTTGACGTGCCCGATGCCCGCAAGGTCCATTCGGGGATCATTCCCAGGACCGGCGGGCTCGCCATATTGGTGGGCGCCTTGATCCCCCTGGTTTTCCTCCTCCCCCTATCCCGGCTGGTGTGCGGAGTATTACTGGGCGGCGGAATGCTTCTCGTTTTGGGAATTGTGGATGACAGCCGCGATTTGGATCACCGCTGGAAGTTTCTCGGGCAGGTCGTGGCGGCCGTGGCGGCTCTTGCCGTGAGCGGTCTGCGGTTTCACAGTCTGGGCGAGCTGTGGCCGGGCGTGGACTTCCGATGCGGCAGCTTTGGGTTTCCGCTGGCGGTTTTCTTTCTGGTGGCCACCACCAACCTGATCAACCTGGCCGATGGCCTCGATGGGCTCGCCGGCGGGATCTGCCTGCTCATCTTTTTCAGCAGCGGCGCCCTTGCGTTCTTTAACCGCGACCTGCAGACGCTCGTCCTGTGCGTGTGCATGACGGGCGCCATCATCGGCTTCCTGCGCTACAATGCGCATCCGGCCGTGGTTTTTCTCGGCGATACCGGCAGCATGTTTCTCGGGTTCATGGTGGGCTACACCATGCTCAGTCTGTCACAGCAGGAAACGGCTTACCATCCGGTTTTGATTCTCTACCTCATCGGCGTCCCCGTGATCGACACCATGACCGTGATGCTCCAACGGCTGGCCGAAAGGCGGCCGTTGTTCGAACCGGACAAACGCCACCTGCACCACAAGCTGCTGAAGCTGGGCTTGAAGCATCACCAGGCGGTCATCGCCATCTACGGCACGCAGCTTGCCCTGATCATTCTGGGGCTCACCCTCAGCCCGTATGAAGATTATCTTGTCGCCGCCGCGTACGTTGCAGTCATTGGCGCATGTGTGGCCTTTTTGTTCTTTTACGGGCGGATCATCCGGGAGCGGCCCGGCCCGGCGGGTGCTCCAAGTGAACATAGCGCGGGTCTGTACATCGTCGCTCTGAGGAACGGGGCGGCGCGAATCATGTCGTTTGGTTTGCTGGCGGGTTTGTGGATTTTTTATCTGGCGGCCCCCGTGTGGATCAGGCCTGTGCCCGAAGACATCGGAGTCTATTCCATAATTTTTGCCGCGGCCCTTTTGCTGGCGAGATTTGTCAAACATGGGCTGTTGGAGATCACCACGCGCGTTGCCGCCTATTTTGCCGGGGTCTACTACATTGTAACACTCGAGCTGGGGACCAATCCCATGATGTGGGCTCCCGCTCAGGGCCGCCTTCTGACCTACCTGTTTGCCGTCATCGCACTCTTTTATTGCGGTTATCTGGTTATTTCCTATGAGAAAATGCCTATAGTGACGATGGACTATCTGCTCCTCAGCGCGGTGGCTCTGGTGTTCTTTTTCCCTTCGGATTTTATACGGGAATACCACGTGCACCGCATTGCACTCATGATCATGTTGATGTTTTTGGCTTTTGAACTGGTTCTCTACAAACTGCGAAACCGGATGGACGTCCTGATAGGCGGCATGCTGACTTCGTTGGGGCTGAATTTTGCCATGGCCTTCTGGCCGTGGATCATCTGACAGGGGATGGTTTGACGGCCCCCGTTTCCAGCCGCACTTCACTGCGGTCCTGTCCGGTATGCGCAGGCTTCATGGGAGGTTGGGATCAACGTTGCGATGAACAGTAAGATTGAATCAAACTTCGATGTAAAGACCGTTTTCGGTTTGCTTCTGTTCGCTGCCTGCTGGTCGCTGCTCTACTGGGAATCGCTCGCTTCCCTCACCCGGCAGTGGAACAACGAGGACTATTCCTATTGCTACCTGGTGCCGCCCCTGGCGGCCTATCTCGCTTACCTGAACAAAGACCGGCTGCGCCGCCGGCGGGGTGGAAGCACCTGGCCCGGATACCTTTTGCTGGGCGCTGCCGCCATGTTTTTCATCATGGGACGTCTGGGATCGCTTGAAACCATCACGTTTGTTTCCATGTGGGTCTCCATCGTTGCCGTCTCCGTCCTGCTGTTCGGGATTCGATCCCTCAGGCCCCTGGCTTTTCCGCTTTTTGTCCTGGCGTTTGCCATTCCCGCTCCACCCTTCATCACCAATCTGCTCACATTCAAATTGCGCCTGCTGTCATCCTCCATTGCGGTGGATTTGCTGCACCTCATCAACTTCTCCGCTTTTCGCGAAGGAAACATCATCGACCTCGGGTTTGCCCAGCTGCAGGTGGTGGATGCCTGCAGCGGCCTGCGCTATTTGGTCTCCACCATCCTGGTGGCGCTGGTGGCCGGCTACCTGTTCAACAAAACCCTGTGGGAGCGGGTTTTGCTGGTGATTCTGGCGGTACCCGTCTCCATCGTCATCAATTCGCTGCGGATCGTGGTGGTTGCCCTGCTCATGCGCCACGTTTCGGTAAAGTTCGGCGAGGAAGGATTTTACCACGATTTTTCCGGCTGGCTTATTTTCCTTGTCTCGATCGGCTTTGTGCTGGCCTTGAGCGCCGTCCTCAAGAAGATATCTCAAAGGAAAGGGAATGCGCAGGGTTCAGACGAGCCGGCCACCGATGGCGCTGCACCGGCTCAATCCGGCAGCGCGCGCATTTCCGGCTGGAAACACCTGGTGGCGGCATCCGGCATCTTCCTCGGTTTGTTCTTCCTGCAGGGTGCGCTGGTGACCACAGCCAACGTGCCTGAGCGCAAAAGCTTCGCAGACTTCCCCATGCAGATCGGCGGGTGGCAGGGGAAGAGAAGCTACCTGGATGATGGGATCATCAATTCGCTGCACACCGATGATTATGTGACGGCGAGCTATTTCAGCGCAAACAGCGGGAACGTGTTGTACCTGCTGGTCCCCTTCTATCATTTTCAGGAAGCGCGGCGCTCCGCCCATGCGCCCACCTCGTGCCTGCTGGGAAGCGGCTGGGAGCTCAAGGAAAAGCGCGTTGCTCCGCCCGATCCGGCCTCCGGGCGCGGTTTTCCCGTGGGGCAGATGGTCTTGTTCAAGGGAGAAGAGAGGATCCTTGCAAACTTCTGGTTTCAGCAGCGGGGAAGGATCATCACCAGTGAATATTTTAATAAGTGGTATCTATTCTGGGACGGGGTGACGCGGCGCAGAACCGACGGGGCGCTGGTGCGGGTGGAGATGGTGATGCGGCCCGGGCAGACGGTGGAAGATGCGCAGGCGGTGCTGGACGGGTTCACCGTGCCGCTCATGGCCGTGCTGCGCGACTACATCCCCGAGTGATTGTTCGGCTCTCACAGAGCTTGTCATGGGAACATATCTCTCACAGGGCCCGCAGAGAACACAGAGTGACACAGGTGCAACCAAACTTGATTCAACCACGAAGGACACAAAAATCACGGAAAAATCGTATACTGAAATTTGGAAACAGCTTTGGAGCATGTGCAAAATCCTCCGTAGGTCAGGGTGTGCGCAGCACTCCCTGACAAAATCGTGACGTCAGGGAGCTCCTTCCAGTCGCACCCTGACCTACGCAAACACGAGTTTCCCAATTCCTGGCATACGAATTTCAATCATACCGATAACCTACAAAGATCGATGAACATGGCTTCCGCATGGACCTGCCGGTGGCGGGCGTGGTGGTGGTTGAGCTGAAATCGGTCGAGCAGGTCCGGCCGCTGCACAAAAAACAGCTGCTCACGTATCTTCGGCCGGCCGACAAACCGCTTGGGCTGTTGATAAATTTCAACGAAGTTCTGCTCAAAGATGGTATAACCCGCATCATAAACCTGTGGCGGATCTTTTTGCTTGAGAAGCTCTGCGCTCCCTGCGGCCTCTGTGAGAGAAAAAAGAGCAGCTCCCACAGAGCGCTTGGAGCGCACAGAGGTTTTTTTGATCGGAATAGAGGGAGGCTGTTATGAGAGAGGGTCGGTGGCTTGCGGGTTTGGCTTTGGCTTTGGTTGTCATATCCTTAAGCGGTTTTGGCTCGGCGGGCTGTCTTGCCGCCGAGGGCGATTACATCATCGCGCCGTCGGATGTTCTTGAGATTTCGGTTTACGGCGAGGAGGCGCTCACCAAGGGAGAGCTGGTGGTGAGGCCGGACGGCAAGGTATCGTTTCCCCTGATCGGTGACATCCAGGCGGCGGGCAAAACCACAACGCAGGTCAAAGAGGCGGTGGAGAAAAAAGCCAAAGTGTTCATACCGGGGGCCATTGCCAATGTTTCGGTCACGCAGCTCACCAGCCTGCAGTATTATGTGCTGGGCAAAGTCGCCAAGCCCGGCATGTTCAATGTCTCCAAGCCCATCACCGTGCTGCAGGCCCTGGCTTTGGCCGGCGGCCCCATCACCTTCGCCGACGAAGATAAAATTTCCGTGCTGCGCCAGGAGGGGGACAAAACGGTGCGCCTGCCGTTCAACTACAAGGATGTTAAAAAGGGCAGGCACCTGGAGCAAAATATTGTGCTGGAGCGAGGGGACGTGGTGGTGGTGCCGTAGGCACGAAGCTACAGGAGTGGAGATAAAGACACGGTTGGAGGCTTGAGGCTTGCCGGTGTATCCATCCGTTGTTGATAGCAGTGGTGTGAAGAAAAAGCCGGTGGAAGCGACCGCTTCTTCCACCGGCTTTTCACTTGAATCCCGCCCGTCACAGTTTATTCGAATGCTTGAAAAAGCCTCTGGTTCGCGAATCTAACCTTTTAGCTTCCTTTTCAGGGCCACCAGGCCCAGCAACCCAGAGCCGAACAGCCAGGCTGCTCCGGGGATTGGAACTGCATTTGCTGGGACCTTATCGCTGTCAGGGGTTACATTATTAAAGCCTTTGAAGCGGGCAACAAAGAACTGGTCACCCTTGCTTGAACTTGTTGTAGCGTTAATAAAATCCTGCACGTCGAGGGACAGCAAATTATTTCCGGTTAACGACAAGATGAAGGTTCCCGAAGACCCGGCAGCAATTCCTTTAGGCTTTCCACCACCCTCAAAATCGTTACCTTGAGCACTAATCAGAAAATCGAAAGTGCCAAATGGATTAGCGGAGGCTGATGTGAAAAGCTGAAAACCTGTAGGAGAACCCGTCAATGACCAACCTGTAATTTTTGTGCTATCTGGGTTGTTAAAGACAAATGCGGTCAGAAATCCACCTATGTTAATATCCGTTGTATTGTTCAAATTAAATGTTAGGGTTGCTAGGGAGTTGCTTGTTGCATCATAAGTAATCGTTCCGGTAAATCGACCGTAGCTGTTTGTATTACTGCTCTCGCTGGGATCAGCGACGATGGGTACTGAACTAGCTAAGCATGTTGAGTTGAAAATAAATAAACATAACATTAGCCCACTGACTACAGATAACTTCTTCAAATTTAAGTTGCGCATGATCTTTACCTCCTTTAAGTAATGTGGCGATTTTCAATTCATTGACCAGCTAAAGACAACTCCAAACCATCAATCTCAAAAACTGGCTCAAGCTCAATCTATCCTTCAACCAAAAATACTTGACTCTGATACTGGTATCCCCTGATTATTAGGTCTAACTCACAGATCTTTTCGTCCGGTAATTCAATCCTATCAAACCCAACAACCCCGAACCCAACAACAGAACCGATGGCGGAACGGGGACAGGCCCCGGGCTGTTCACCGCCCCTTCCACCACATCATTGCCGCATGCCATTGTCCAATGCAGACCGAACCCGTCCTGCAGATCCAGCCCGTCAATGGTGAAAATGAATTCCATGTAATATTCGGATAGATTCAGGTTCACGGTCGCCACAGATATGGGATCCCCGTAGCCTCCCGTGTGAGCCTGGCCTGTCCTGGATACGTCGGTGTACTTGATGGGATTATCGATGCCGTCGGAAAAAGTCAGAGTGTACAGCTGGCCCGTTCGCCAGTCGATCACGTAATCCCAGCCTTCATGGAAGGTGAAAATATCAGAGGCGTAGTGGGCGTGAGAATTGTCCGCCTTCCAACCCTTGGAAGCAATGTAAAGATCACCCGGATCGTAGATCGCCTCGTCCAGATCGGTTCGCCCGGTATTCAAATAGTCGGCATAAGTTTTGAAATAATCCCCGTCCAACCTCACGCTCATCTGATTTCCATCCAGGCTGATGGTCATTCCGCTCACATCATAGCCGGTACCGATGAAATCACTGTTGGGCAGATTCACAACCTGCTCGTCTCCACCCCAGTAGGTGGCCGCCCCCTGCGGCGAGTCATCGATATAAAAGCTGGCGCAGCCTTCGCGGATTTGAAACACCAGGCACAGGATGAAAGCCAATGCGATGATGTAACCAGCTTTTCTATTCATTGATTCCCTCTTCTGTTCTATGCCTTCTGAAGGGATGAACCGTTTCTTCCTTTTCAACTCCAATCCAGCTCTTGCTCTGACCAGGTTCCCCCAATAAAAAAGCCGGATTGCCTCTACCAGGCAACCCGGCTATCTTTATTTTAAGACCCGTGGTTTTCCGTCCCCACTTCACAATGGGTTTGGCCCCTTCTGGTTAGTTTGTAACTTAATTGAGGTTTTACAAGCATACAAGGGGGATTCTTAGGGGGATAATTTGGGTAGATATTTTACCTAATATATTTCCAATATTTTGATAATACAATAACTTTTTGTTATGAAGGAGGATCTGAAGGACACCAATTGCTTTCAAAAAATCGCACCGTTTGTTCGTTGACCCTCTCCGGCAAACTGAAGCCGCAAATAATTGGCTTCTATCATAAAGATATCTTTACATAAGTCGAAAAACGCTGTATCCATAATGGAGTGTCAGGGGCTGACAGATGGAATTTGGAACTCTTGAGGAGGGGGGAGTTCACATTGAAACGCCGACATGGTCAATTGCATACGGCATCGCGTGCGGTGGCCCTGCTGCTGTTGCTCAGTGCCTGGATTGAAGTGGCTTTTGCCATGGACTGGTACGCCAATCCATCCATTCGGGCCACTTCCGAGTATGACAGTAACGTGCTATTCAGCTCCGATAATGTGATCGATGATTTTATTTTGATCGCCTATCCGCAACTCAAAATATTTGCCGAGAGCGAGCAAACCAAGTTCATATTCGACAGCGTTGTGGCCGGAAAAAAGTACATCAAGAACCAGGATCTCGATGTGGTGGAAAACTACACCAGCGCCTCACTGGCGCATGCCTGGTCGGAACGGTTTACGTCCCAGTTCAACGCGCGCTTCACCAAGGACACCACGCTGGAATCGCAGGTGGAAGAGGCGGGCATCACCACTCAGCGGGTCGAGCGCTATCTTTACGAATTGGGCAGTACGCAGACCTATCAATTTTCGGAAACGCTCTCCTGCGCGGTTTCCGCCAGCGGCGGCCGGATCACTTACCAGAGCGACGCCTTTCCCGACAGCAGCTACTGGCAGGCGGCGGTGCGGCCCGCCGTGGCGCTCAGCGAGAAGGACAGCGTGGGCGTGGATACCGTTTACTCGTACCGATCGTATGCGGATTCCGCAATCATACGATATCTCCAGCAGCTCCTCTTCTGGGAACGGCAGTTCAGCGAAACCACCACGTTCACCCTGGGCGGCGGCTACCTGCTGACCTGGACGGAAAGCCCTTTTTTCGCCTTCGAAATCATCGACGGACAGCTGGAATTGGTCGAGAAAACGCGCAATACCAGCGACTTCGGCTTTTCCTTTCTCGCCAATCTGGAAAAAGAATGGAGCGAGCGGGTCAAGATGTTTCTGTCGGCCGGAAGGGACCAGTACAATACGGCGGACGCACGCACCTTCGAACGGAATTACTTGAGAACCAAATTGAGTTATGATTTCTCCGAGGTTACTTCCCTGTACTGCGACTTGAACTGGTACTACAACAGGCAGATCGGCGGCGAGGGGGTGAGTGAAGACGTCAACTATGTTCAATTTGCACCCACTCTGAGGCGCAACCTCAGCAAGGACCTCTGGCTGAGCGTGGGCGGTTCGTATGCTTATCAGCTGCGGGACCAGGGCGGAAGGGAGGCCACTGCCGACCGATTTCGAGCCTGGCTGATGCTCACTTACGAACTGCCCAGGCTGCTCGATTGAGCAGATGGCGGAGGCTGTTGGGGTGGTTCTCACAGAGTGCGCAGAGGACCTGGAGAGGAAAGAGGAAACATGTGCACAAGACGCTGTGGTCTCTTTTACCTCTGTGAGAAACATTCTATTTAGGGGGCGGCATGGAGCAGGCTCAGGACCTGAAAAGAATAAAAGAGATTATCAAGAATCGCAAATGGTGGCTCATTGTTCCATTTTTTGGCGTTGTCCTGATAGTTGGCGTCATTGCCCTGATTTTGCCCAATGTCTATCAGTCGTCGGCGACCATCCTCATTCAGGACCCGCAGATACCATCCGATCTTGTGCCTTCGACCGTCACCAGTTATGCGGATCAACGAATCCAATCCATCACCCAGGAAGTGACTTCGCGATCTAAAATTTTGAGCCTGGTGGAAAAATACGATCTGTTGCCCGACAAGCGGGAAAAGCTCACCGCCGAAGATCTGGTGGAGAAAATCAAAGAGCGCATCAAGGTCGAGCCCATCGATGCGGAAATCAAGCGGGAAAAGGACCGACCGATTCTGATGACCATTGCCTTCGAGCTCTCCTATGAGGACGAGAGTCCGAAGAAGGCTCAGATGGTGGCCAACGAAATTGCATCCTACTATATGGAAAGAAATTTGGAGGCGCGCGAGAGGCATGCGCGCGGCACTGCGCGGTTTTTGGAAGAACAGATGGAGCAGGCGAAACGGAAGATGGAATCTTTGCAGTCCGAGTTGGCGGTCTATCGCCAGAAGCACCTGGAAACACTGCCCGAGTTCACAACCCTCAATATGCAGAAGTTGGAAAAACTGAATTCCGACATCGGCAACATCAACATGCAGATCCGTTCCCTGGAAGAGCAGCGGGCGACCATTCGCAACCGGCTCGCCACGGTCGATCCCTACTCGGGCGGCAACGAGCGCGTGATGAGCCCGGAGGAGAGGCTGCAGCAGACACAGTTGGAGCGGGCGGCCCTGGTGGCGCGCTATTCGGATAAGCACCCGCAGGTTAAGGCCAAGGATCAGGAAATTGCCGAACTGTCGCGCAGCGTCAGTGATCCGCTGGGGGTGGACCGCGCGCGCCGGCGGGTTCGCGAGCTGGAGCTGAAGCTGGCCGATTTGCGATCGCGCTATACCGAGAAGCACCCGGATGTTCAAAAGACTGTCCAGGAACTGCAGTTCGCCAGGCAGGAGCAGGCATCGTTGCAGGCGGAATCCAGAGAGGGGCGCAGTGCGCCCGTGAGCAGGGCGACCAATCCGGCTTATGTGGCACTGAAAACGGACCTGGATAAGTCCGACGCCACCATCAATTCCCTGAAAGCCGAAAAGCAGAGGACCGAAGAGCAGATTGCAGAAGTTTATCAAAAACTTCGTGCAATGCCCGAGGTGGCCAAGGAATACAATGAGCTCACCACCGACTACGAAAATGCCAGGGCCCATTATACTGAACTGTACCAGAAGCTCCTCGCCGCACGGGTGGCGCAGGGGATGGAAGAAGAGCAGCTGGGCGAGAATTTCAAGGTTGTCGAGCCGGCATTCCTGCCCGAGGAGCCGGCAAGGCCGAATCGTTTGGCGATCATGCTGATCGGTGTGGTGCTGGGCATCGGGGCTGCGGTGGGCCTTGCGTCGCTGCGCGAGTTTAGCGACACCAGCGTGCGCGATGTCCGAACCCTCGAGGAACAGACGGGTATCCCGGTCTTTGCACTCATTCCCCGCATCATCACGGAACGTGATCGAATTCATACCAGAAGGAAGAGGCTGGCGTGGATTGTCGGCGCCGTGAGCGTTGTCGTGCTGGCGGTGGCCATTTTTCATTTCTTCGTAATGGATCTGTATATCTTTTATGCCAAGCTGATGCGGCTGATGCAGAGGAAGTTCCCTGTGTGAGCCGGTTTCTCACAGAGAGCGGAGCGGAGGGTGTCTCTCATAGCGCACACAGAGAGCGCAGAGGAATAGATTAGAGCATCACAACTCTGTGAGAGATTTATATGGATTGGGAGAAACCGCATGAGCCATATCAAAAAGGCCCTGGAGCGGGCTAAAGCGGAGCGCTTGAAACAGTCTTCGGGGCGGGAGCCGACCGCAGAGCAGCCGGAAGAGCCCAAGGAAGAAGCCCCGCTGCAGGAAATCGACTTATGCTCCGCCACAACCTGTATTGTAGAGGTCCCCAGGGAAACGCTGCTGAACAACCGCATTGCCGTTATCGACGAGACCAGTCTGGTGAGCGACCAGTTCAAGCTGTTGCGCACGCAAATTTTTCAGCGCACCCGGCCGAAAAAGTGGAATACCATTCAGATATCCGGGTTTGGGGACGGGGAAGGGAAGAGCCTGGTGGCTGCCAACCTGGCCATCAGCATCGCAAAGGATGCCAGGCAGACCACGCTGCTGGTCGATTTGGATTTTCGGCGGCCGAGTCTGCACCATCTGCTTGGAATCGGGTCTGATGTCCCCGGATTGAAATCGTATTTTCTTGACGGAACTCCGCTCGAAGAGTTGCTGATCAATCCCGGAATACCTAAGTTATCGGTGCTGCTGGCGGGGGGCAGAGTCAGCCGCGCCACCGAGATGCTGGGATCCCCCAAGATGGAAGCGCTCATTAAGGAATTGAAGGAGCGCTATGAAGACCGCTACGTGATACTGGACACTCCAGGCATCAGTGTCTGCCCCGATCCTGTCGTCATTTCGGACTATGTGGATTGTATTCTGCTGGTGGCCAGGCAAGAGCGCACATTGCAGGAAAATATCAAAACGGCTCTTGACCGCATCCCGCGGGAGAAGGTGTTGGGTATGGTGTTGAATGATGTGGCGCCGGACATGGTGGGGAGATACTATTAGCCAGAAGCCAGAAGCCAGAAGCCAGGAGCCAGAAGCCAGAAGCCAGAAGCCAGGAGCCAGGAGCCAGGAGCCAGAAGCCAGAAGCCAGAAGCCAGAAGCCAGAAGCCAGAAGCCAGAAGCCAGAAGCCAGGAGCCAGAAGCCAGGAGGCAGGAGCCAGGAGCCAGGAGCCAGGAGCCAGGAGCCAGAATCAAGAATGATAAAGATGCCTGCAAAGGATTTCCGTGATTTGGTCGTTTGGCAGAAGGCTCATCAATTTGTTTTGGCGATCTATCGGGGGAGTGCGCTCTTTCCAAAAGATGAACGCTACGGGCTCACCTCGCAGATCAGGAGAGCTGGTGCTTCGATCGCCGCAAACATTGCAGAAGGTTTCAAGAAAAGAACAAAACCAGACAAAATAAGGTTTTACAATATAGCGCAAGGATCCTTGGAGGAATGCCGTTACTATCTTATCTTAGCGAATGATCTTGATTATTGTGACACATCCCATTTAATGGATCAGCTGGAAGAAGTGAGCAAATTGCTGGAGGGCTACGTGTCATCCATTTTGAAAAGTTAATTGCTATTTCAGATTTCGGACCATAGGCTTCTGGCTTCTGGCTTCTGGCTTCTGGCTTCTGGATTTCAATATGTACCTTGATTTTTTTGCATTGAAAAAACGACCGTTTGTTCTCTCGCCGGACCCGGAGTTTTTGTTCCTCAGCCGCGGTCATGATCTGGCGCTGACGCATCTGGAGTACGGCCTGTTCAACAATATGGGGATCGTGGCCTTGACCGGTGAAGTGGGGGCCGGCAAGACAACGCTGCTCAAGTACCTGTTCGAACGAGTCAAACGGACTCTTGATGTCGGTATGATTTTCAATACCCACTTGGACCCCCAGGCTTTTCTTGAGGCGCTTGTCGGAGAGTTCGAGCTGGACGTTCCCGCGGCGGGCAAGAGCAACCTGATTGATGCTCTCTACAAGCATTTCCTACGGACTTATTCTCAGGGCGATCATTGTGTTATTGTGGTGGATGAGGCGCAGAATCTGCCGCTGGATACCTTTGAGGAATTGCGAATGCTCTCCAACCTCGAGGCGGGCAATGAGTCTCTTGTGCAGATCGTGCTGGTGGGCCAGCCGCAACTGCGGGAACGGCTGTTCCACCCGTCACTGTTGCAGTTGGCGCAGCGGGTCTCCGTCTATTATCACCTGGCGCCGCTGTCTGTCGAGGAAGTCGGCCAGTACATCGAGCACCGCCTGAAAGTGGCCGGCTATGAGAAGCCCGCACCCTTGTTCCGTGAGGAAGCAGTGGAACTGATTGCGCAAGCTTCCAGGGGAACGCCGAGGATCATCAATACCATCTGCGACGGCAGCCTCACGTATGCCTTCGCCGAGGAGATTGCTGTGGTTGACCGGGAAATGGTTGCCAAGGTGATCGAGGACAATGAGCTTCTTCTAGTCAGCGCGCGCGAAGCGGCACCGGTGCCGGCGGTCCCGGAACCTGCCGCGGGGTGTGCTCAGGCGTCTTTTCCTGACGATGTTCGGTGCCTGGTTGGGAACCTTTACAGCAGGCTGGAGTCTATCGAAGAGCGCCTTCGAATGCTCGAAACGGCGCGCAGCAATGGAGCGGTAAGCGTTCTCCAGGATGTTCTAACGAAGGAACGGCATGCCTCGCTGCAGTACGTTCAAAAACTGACGCTGCTGAATCAGCGCTACAAGATGCTGCAGTCACAGCTTGAAAAGATGAAGAGAGAAAAACAAGAGGCCGAATTGGCGGCGGAAACCGGCAAGAAACGGAGGCGATTTTGGTCGTGAAAAGTAGATCTTTGGTCTGGTGTGCGGCTGTGATGCTGGTGCTTGGCTTCACCTTGGCTTCCTGCAAGAGCAGGGAAGAAAAGATCGCCGGCTTCGTTGCCAAGGGGGAGCAATTGCTGGCGGCGGATGACCCGGTGAGGGCCGAGCTGGAATTCAAGAACGCACTGCAAATTGACCCCAAGAATATACCGGCCATGCTGGGTTTGGCCAGGGTGGCGTTGAGCAGGCAGGAGTTTCAGCGGGCTTTTGCGACTTTCAGCCAGATCCTCGAGATGGACCCCTCCCGCGATGAGGCAAGGGTCGAACTGGCCTGGCTTCTGGCCATGGGGAAGCAGGGACAGCAGGCGCTGCTGGAAATACAGCAAGTCAAGCAGCCCGAGAAATTTCAACCCAAGGTCGACCTGGTGAAGGCCCGGGCGCTGCTGGCATCCGATCGTTATGAGGAAGCCATGGATATCTTGCAGAAGGTCAAAGACGGCAGGCAAGACAAAGAGGCACAGATGCTGCTGGCGGTTTCGGCAAGGGAGGCGGGTAAGACGGATCTCATGCAGGAAACCGTTGCGAACTGGCGCAGCATCGATCCCAAGGATCCGTCTTCCTATCTTTTTATGGTTCAATATCTCGCCAATCAGGGAAACCGGGAGGAGGCGGCGCAAGAGTTGGACAGGATGACGGCGGCTGATCCGGAAAACAGCGAAATGGGACTGGTGCGGGCGCAGTTGTTGGAGCAGCTCGGCCTGACAGAGCAGGCCCGCAACGCCTACGCAGGGCTCCCGGATACGCCCGCAATGATCAAGGCCAGGGCCGATTTTTGGCTGAGGCAGGGAGATGCCGAGAAAGCGCGTGAGCTTTTGCAGCAATTGGTCGGCAAGTCCCCTGATGACATGGACGCGGTGTTGAAGCTCGGGCAGGTCATGATGAACCAGGGCAACAATGATGAAGCCATGGCCCTGCTGGACGAAAAGCTTGCCGGGGACTTGAAGAAACCCGACCGGGAACGATTGCTCCTGGCCAAGGCTACTCTGCAGGCGCGGGAAGGCAAGTGGGACGAGGCCAAGAACATCTGCCAGGAGGTGCTCAAGGAGAACCAGGGAAACATGGATGCGCACTTGCTGTTCGGCAAAATTCTTCTTGGCACAGGAGAGGCCGAAAGTGCGGAGATCCACTTGAACCAGGCAGCGGCGGCGCGCCCCACTGATGAAGAGGCACAAACCCTGCTTGCCCGGAGCCAGATTCAAAACAAAAAGGAGTCCCTCGCCGAAGACACGCTCAAGAGGGCCGTCGAGGCCAATCCCGGCAGTGCTCCGTTGCGGCTCGAACTGGTCACCTATTATCTGAGCAAGAAGAATTCAGCGCAAGCCTTCGAGCTTTTAAGAAAAGGCCTGGAGCTGCAGCCCAACGACGTATCGCTTCTCAAAACCTTGGGCGAACTGCAGGCGTCGCAGAAAGATTTCGGCAAAGCCGGGGCAAACTTTGCAAAGATCATCAAGCTGAAGCCGGAGGACTCCCTGGGTTACATCGAAATGGGCCGGCTTATGGTGACCGAATCCCGCCTGGATGAGGCGCTCGACTGGTTCCGCCAGGCCGCCGATAAAGAAAATGGCTGGCCCATCGCAGTTCCGGCGCTGGCAAAAATTTATATGGCCCGGGATAAGCCCGAGGAGGCCGTCAAGGCAGTGCGATCCGAGGTGGCGAAAAGGCCCGATTCGCCGCCCATGCACTTCATTTTGGGGCAGATTCTTCTGGCTACCGGGGATCTGAAGGGAAGCGAAGAAGCTTTCGAAAAAGCTTCGGAGTTGGCGCCAAACTGGCCTGATCCTTACCGCGGGCTGGCCGATGTCTATATGCGGCAAGGCAATCTGAAGGAAGCCGTCGCGCGGGTCGAGGAGGCTAACCGGAAAAGCCCCTCAGCCATTCTCCAGCTGCAGTTGGCGGCACTTTATGAACAGAGTGGACGTTATCAGGATGCCATCAGGATCTATGATGAGCTCCTGGACCAATCAGAGCGTTCGCCGGAGATTCTGAATAATTTGGCTTATCTGTTGGCCGAGAATTCCACGGAGAAGCCGATCCTGGAAAGAGCGGCCAAACTGGTTGCGGAAGCCCTCTTGCAGGAGCCGGATAACCCTGCGTTTCTGGATACCTCCGCCTGGATCCACTACCAGCAGAAAAACTTCGACGCCGCCTGGACTGCCATCCAGAACGCTCTTCTCAAGGCTCCGGAAAATGGTCTGCACAATTTTCATGCGGCGATGATCGCTTATGCCCGGGGCGATAGACAGCAGGCCCTCGATTATCTCAACAAGGCGCTTGAACAAAAGATGGACCAGCGATCTCTGGATGAGGCCTCGGCCTTGAAAAAGGAATGGAGTGCGGGTGAATGAAGTGGGCGAGGTCTGCATGCTCGCTTCGGGCAGGACAGCCGTGTGAGGGGATAATGGTGAGTGAGATCGAAAGCTTGTCAGCTGTGGAGAGGCGTGACGCGGGGAAGGTTCTCATAGTCGACGATGACCATGCGATCTGTGAAGTGTTGAGGGAGATGATGCTGGTTTGGGGGGTCCAGGCAAGCAGCGCCCTCGATGCTGAAGCGCTGTTTGCTGCATGTGAGGAAGGGGATTACGGGGTCATCCTGCTCGATGTGTATCTGGACGATGTGAGCGGCCTTGACCTGATTCCCACTCTGAAGGAGCAGTTTCCGACCATAAAAGTCATCATCATGACAGGCTATGCAGACAAGGAGACGGCCGTCACCGCTTTGCGGCTGGGCGCCTTCGATTTTCTTGAGAAACCGATTGATATGGATTTCCTGTCTCATGTCGTGCAGCGTGCTTTGGATCTTCACCGGGCCGAAGAGAAAGAGCTGGAACTGCTTCAGGACCTCAAGGAAAGTCAGGAAGAGCTGCTGGATCACAAGAATCGGCTGGAACATCTGAATCTGAGGTTGCTCGAAACGAATAAAGCACTCACGGTTTTCGCTCAAAACATCGATCGTGAAAGAGAAGAACTGCAAAAGCGCATTTTGTTCAAACTGAAATCCGTCGTTTCTCCGGCCATTCAAAAGCTCCAAACCAATAAGAATCTGCTGGACCGGGGAAGTGAGCTGGAGTTTTTGATCACTCAGATGATAGAAGAGCTCACTTCGGACCTCACCATGGACGGGAAACTCTCCTCCGTCCTGTCTCCCACAGAATTTCGCATTGCCACCTTGATCAAAAATGGGCTGACCACTGAAGACATCGCTACGCAATTGAGCGTTTCCCCGAGCACGGTGAGAACCCACCGGAAGAATATCCGCAGGAAGCTCAAAATCAACAGTACACAATACAACCTGAAGAACTACCTGCTATCGGGGTAACTTCAACGGGAGAGATCCTGTCTTTGCTTTTGTGTTTTTGACGTCTAAGGGGAAGCAGTGTGCAGGCTGACCAGTGAATTGATGGCCGCATATTGCTGGTAGGACAGTTCGGCGAATTCCAGGCCACACCTGCGGACCTGGAGATTGTCGAACGAGGGGTAATTATCAACTCTCACGTCATAGGCTACCTTGCAGGGAATTTTGGATATGTGCAAATCAGCCTCCGCTGAAAATATGTCGACCTCGACGTTTTCCAGCGCTTTTTGATCGTCATAAATCGTATATTCAAGCCCCACTCCCCCCTTGCTGATATCTTTGACTCTGCCCATGCGACGGAATTCAGGTCGAAAGGTGATGAAAAAATCGCCCTTGACCGGATGCCGCTTAAACTGACGTCTGTCCAATTCACTCGCTGCTTTCATGTGATTCCCTCTTTTTGCACGGGGTTCGGTGGCAACCGTTCGACATTAATCTAATTGGGGGGTTTTCCCACGTAAAGGGGTATTTTTGTAGGGATGAATGGGGTATATTCATTAGCCATTATGCAAGGAATCGATATAATTTTAGCATGTTGCCCTCAATTTGATCCCTCGTTGAAGCATTTCGAGGGCTTGTCGACGCTCTGTGTGCGGCAGTCAGCTGAAATTTTGCCCGGTTACCGCTGACAACATGTGGCAATGACGGTGCGCCGGGGGCTTGCGAAACTCTGCCTTTACCCGCCTGAATGGTCACGATAAGATATGTTTCGTGTTTGCAGCAATTGCTCCGACCGGGCGGGACACAACGAGAGGAGCAGATGATTCGGACGAGCTTCTTGGTGTTCCGATTTGTGTATACGGTATCTGTTAAAATGTCCTAAACGCACCATGCTTGGCAATGGAAGGGTAAAATCGTGCAAAATATTTCCGAATCCTTGAAGAGGCAACGTGAACAAATTCTCCAGGACGGCAGTGAAGAGATGCTCAGCCGGCACACCAGCCTGCTGGAGATCGCCATCATTTCCCTTTACAATCGACTGGTCAACACCCTCAAGGTGGATGCGGCGGAATTCAGGGCGAGCGGTGCGGTGATCGCCATGGGAGCGTTTGGCCGGGGCATGATCGGACCGCGGCAGCCCGTTTCCATCCTCGTTGTCACGGCGGACGGATCACCCTGGAAAGAGAGCTGGATGGATGAGATTGCGGATCCGATGAAGGAAGCCGGCTGGGATGTGGACCTGGAGACAGGGGAAATGGGCCGGCTCCTGGAACGAGCGCAGGATGATTTCCGGTTTTTCCTGTCGCTCCTGGAAGGCCGTTACATTTCCGGCACCCGCCCATTGGTCGACCAACTGGATGACGCACTCGAGGCGCTCATCGAGCAGAGGCGGGATTCGTTTCTGGCCGAGCTGCACAGGTCGGTCCAGTCGCGCGATGCCCTGCTGCATACGCCGGAGAGTTGGCTGGAGCCGGATCTGATGAAGAATCCAGGGGGCCTGATGGACATCGGGGCGATTCGTTTGGGATGCCGCATCGCCTCCCATATCCGATGCCTGGATGACGCCATTTTCCAGGGATACCTCAATCGGCAGGAAGTGGATTTTCTGCAGCAGGCGGAAAAGAAATACACCCGCCTGCTCAATCTGATTTGCGCACTGAGCGGGAATTCCACCAGCGTACTGCGGTTCGAGGACCAGGAACTACTGGGGAATCAACTGGGGTATTCAGCCCGGGTAGGTTTTCTTCCGGTAGAGGCGTTCATGCAGGAAATTCATCGATTCCTGCACGGGGTTGTGTGTGTATCGCAGGAATTCTGGGAGCGGCTGCAGGAGAGCCGTCGCGATACTGCGCCAGAGGATGACTACCAGGCTGATGCGATGGAAATGGGGTTATCGGCCAAGTATGGAAAAATTCAACTGCAATCGGAGCTCTACCCGGCTACCGCCGGCCACCTGGTCCATCTTTTCTACATTGCCGCCAAGGAAAACCTGGGGTTCACCAATATCACCCGGCAGTGGATATACCACCACCGCAACGTCCTGGATACCGCTGCGGGTGACTCCATGGTGAGGCAGGAGCTGCTCCGGCTCATTTGTGCCGACGCCCCGGATCTGCCGGTTGTGCGGCGTTTCTACAACCTGGGCCTGGCCACCTCACTCATTCCCGAATTGGCTTCGGTGCATGGCCTCGTACAGCACGATGCCTTTCACCTTTATCCGGTTCACGAACATCACATGCGTACCCTTGCCGAGCTCAAAAGACTGTTCGCCGGTTTCTACGACGAGAGCGAACCCGAGCTGAGCAGAATCGCCGGCCGTGTGGAAGATCCCACGCTGGTTCTCCTGGCGGGATTTCTACACGATATCGGCAAGAGTGCGGGGCGGGATCATGCGCTGCACGGCGGTGAAATGATTCCTTCCATCGCCAGGCGCCTCGGTTTGAGCCTGGAAGAATCCGACACTCTTCAGTTCCTCGTGGCCCAGCATCTGCTGCTCATGGACAGCGCCTCTTTGCGGGATCTCGCCGATGAAGAGATGCTCGCCCAGTGTGCCCTCATCACCAAGACTCCCCGGCAGCTGGATATGCTTATGCTGTTGAGCTTTGCCGACATGCTGGCAACCGGCCCCAGGGCGCAGCAGAAATTGCGTGATACGCCGGTCCTGGCACTCCATGAGAGAGTCTACCATCTGCTGGAGAAAGGCGAGCCCAGCCCGCAAGCCATCGCCGACCGCATCGAGCAGGTCCGTATGCAGGTGGAACAGGAAGTTGCCGACCTGGTGAGCAAGCCTCAGCTGGAAAATTACTTCGAGCAGCTGGCCCCCCGCTACCTTCTTTCCATGCCGCCCGGCGCCATTGCCAAGCACATTCGTATGGAGTGGCGGTTGCAGCATTCACAGGAGTCTCTCATATGGGAAGCCACCACGTCGGACGGTTTGGCAAACGTCACACTGCTCAGCCGGGAGATCCCTGGTTTGTTGACCCGTGCGGCCGGCATCCTGACCTTGCGCGACTTAAACATCATCAGTGCGCAGGTTTTTACCAAACGGGACGGCGTGGTACTGTTGATTTTTCAATGCCGCCTGCCGGAAGGCTCCCTGCAGGCACCCGACTGGCAATCGGCCAAAGAGGATATGCAGCGGGTGTTGGAAGGGAAAATGTCGCTGGAATATCGCATTGCAGCGCATGCGGCGAAGCGGGGGGTCCATGGTCAGACGCCGAGCAGGACTGTGCCGAGCAAGATCCTGATCGATAATGAATCGTCCCAGATCTACACCATTTTGGAAGTGTACACCACCGACCGGGTGGGACTTCTGTACACCATCACCTGGACCTTGTGGGATCTCCAGGTGAGGATTTATGTGGCTAAGATTACGACAAAAATTGATCAAGTGGCGGATGTTTTTTATATCAAATCGAACACCGGGGAAAAGGTCACCGACCCCGAGCAAATCGAGGAGATCAAACGTGCGCTGCTCTTTTGGCTGGATGGTCCCGAATCAAGCGACAATGCTGACGGGATGGATTAGACGCATCTTTTTGCGGCGTAACCCACTGCAATTTGAAAGGTATGGAGAATTTTATATGGAACCGGTTCTGTTGGAATACGATGGCCCCCTCGCCTGGCTGACCTTAAATCGGCCGGAAAAGCGCAACGCTCTCTCGCTGGACCTGATGACAGCTGTCCTTGAAAGGCTCGACCAGGTGGCGGACAATCGAGCCATTAAGGTGGTGATCATCAGGGGCAGCGGAAAGGTCTTCAGCGCGGGGCATGACCTGAAAGAAATGGTTGGAGAGGAGTTGGAATTTGAGGATTTCCGCAAAATATTCACGACCTGCAACCGTATAATGCTCCGCTTGCACGAGCTGCCCCAGCCCGTCATCGCTCAGGTCCATGGGATTGCGACGGCGGCCGGGTGCCAGTTGGTGGCCGCCTGTGATCTGGCGGTGGCGGAAAGTACCACGCAGTTTGCCACGCCCGGCGTCAAGATCGGGCTGTTTTGCATCACGCCGATGGTCCCGCTGGTGCGCGCCATAGGAAGGAAGCGGGCGATGGAGATGCTCGTGACCGGACGGTTTGTCTCGGCGCAGGAGGCGGAGCGATTCGGCCTGGTGAATCGCGTGGTGCCGATCGATCAGCTTGCCGAAGAAGCCACCAGGCTGGCAATGGAGATTGCCCAATACAGCGGGTTTACTGTGGCTGCGGGCAAGAACGCCTTTTATTCGCAGGTGGATGTGAGCGAGCGGTCGGCTTACGATTTTGCCAAAGAGGCCATGGTCATGAATTGCAAAGCTGCCGATGCTCAGGAGGGGATGCGGGCGTTTCTGGAAAAACGCGACCCGGTGTGGAGCAATCGCTGACTTTTTGCTCAAGGAGCTTGTTCGAGCATGGGAGGCTCCTCATCCTCCAAGGGAGAGGGAGCTCTCCAACAAGCGTCTAGCCGGACAAAACCAGGCCGGCGGGCAGCGATTCGCCGAATACCCAGTCCTGTTCCCGGCTTTGCAGCATGGTTTCCGGATGTGTCAGCATTTGGCGGAAACGGCTTGCCTGAGGTAACTGGTCCAGCCATCCGGCCAGGTAATCGCGCTTCTCCTCGGGAATGTCCCGTTCCCGATCACCCGTCAGCCGGGCCAACTGAATGAGAGTCCTCGCCAGCGGTTCCGACGGGGTAAGATTCATCGACAGGAGACTGTCGAGCCACTTTACTGCCTGACGACTGTGGACCACCTGGTCGAGGGGCCCGTACAAGGGGATTCTTGCTCCAAATCGGCCGACTGCCCAGAGTTCCTGTGGCCGCGGCTTTTTGCGGTCCATTCCGGTGACCAGTGTATCGCCCAGCTGTGCTTTCTTATCCGCGGGCAATCGCTCGAAGTTTGCCAGCATCATCCAGACTTCTATTTCTTCCTGAACAGTGAAGCTTTTTCCCGCCTTTTTGCCGCCTTTTTTCTTCTTGGCCTGGGCGGGTTGCAGGGAGGGAGCGAGCTGCTGATAGATGTGCAACTGCTGACCCGCACTCAGACCGCCTGCAATTCGTCGCCAGAAGATCCACCATTCGGAACGGTTTTGGGCTTGCCGGTGAAATTCGATGCCCTGCGGATAGAGCTTCCATGCTTCCTTCATGCGCCATTCATCAACCGGATCGCCAAAGCCCGGGCGCAGGCAAAAGCCAAGCAGATTGAGCCAGCGGGCTTCGTGGTGGGCGGTCAGCAGCCGACCGTCCGGGTATTCGATCAATGTGTCGGCCAATTTCCGGATCAGCAATGCGGGCCACTTTTCCTTGCCAAGATCGAAGATGGCGGCAAGCTCCCTGACCAATTTTTCCGGTGGGTGCTGCGCCATCGAATCACCTCCCTGGAAAGTGGCTCGAATTTTTTCCAGCCCCCGATCAATGAGATCGGTATCCAGTGTTTCACCCGGGGTGAGCTGACCTTCCGGTTCAGCTTCCTGCCGCACGTCGAACTGCAGTTGCCAGCGGTGGGGCGTTTGCCGGGATTCGCACCACAGCTCCAATGTGCCGACTTCGGTGAGATGCACGCCGAGGCTTATGGGAAGAAGCTGAGCGGAGGCCCTTTTGCCGAAGCGCAAAACCGTGCGGATGGGGGGCAGTACGGTGATTTCGTCGGCGTCCGGGATGACCACTTGCCCCAGCCGATCCCCCAGACGGGTGCTCGAACTGAGGAGTTGGAATGCCACCGGCTGGTTGGTCAATACTTGAAAATTCGGTTCTTCGAGATGCGTTTCAAAACCCTCCTCGGTTCCCCGTGGAATCAGGCAGACGGCTTGTCGCTGCTGTTCATCCGCTGCACTGCTATCCTGCGCCGCCACCTCGACGTAGTAGGCGCGCGGACTGCCGGCTCCAATGCGCACCCCTTCACCGAGCCGCACCAATCCATAGTAGGCGGCTCCAACCGCTACCGCCAGCTCGGGGCGAGGGTTTTCGAGTTCTATGGGAGTCCAGCCCGTTTCCGCTTCGCCTGCAAACCACTGTTGCACAACCTGCAGGATGCGCCGGCGAATAGAAACGGGCGTGAGAGCTCCACCGTTGAACAGGACAAAGTCCGGGTACAAAGCCGAGCGCCCGGTTTCATCCCCCAGCAGTCCCTGAAACCTCTGCCAGAAAGACCCCAAATGGCGGGTTACAGCGGCGTCCTGAACATAGGGCAGACCCCACTCGGTGAGCCCCTTGCGCCGCCCTCCCCGGGGGGAGTCCTGCAGGGACACCAGGGGAAAAAATCCATCGACAATCATCTGCTGTACTTGTTCCAGGGTGAGACTGCTCTTCATGGTGTCGGCAATGAGCCTTCCCCCTGTCCCCATGACGGTGATGTCGAAAGATGACTCCGGCTCTGTCGTTTCACCCAGCAGGACTTCTTTTGCCTTGCGGCACTGATGCCACAGTTGCAGCCATCGTTTGGAATCGAGCTTGCCGGGTTGCCCCAGCAGTTTCATTTCGATGTGTCGTGCGAGGGCCAGGTCCATGTTGTCGCCGCCCAGCATCAGGTGATCGCCCACTGCCAGGCGGTCGAAACGCAGCCCCTTGTCACCCGCCCGGATAGCGACAATGGTGAAATCCGTTGTGCCGCCGCCGACATCGCACACCAGGATGATCTGGTTCGCCCGCATGGCATCCTGCCAGTCGTTTTCGTGCCTATACAGCCATGCATAGAAAGCCGCCAGCGGCTCTTCCACCAGCACAACCCGAGTGAGACCGGCATGCCGGGCGGCATCGACCGTCAGTTCCCGGGCAACCTCGTCAAACGATGCCGGTACCGTGAGAATGATCAGTTGTTGTTCCAGGCGGTGCCCCTCACGCCCGAGCGCCCTGGTTTCGTTCCATGCTTCGCGTATGTGCTGCAGATACCTGGCACTGGCTTCAACCGGAGAAATTTTGTTTACATCCTGCCCCGCACCCCACGGCAGGATGGGGCGGGTTCGATCGACGCCTGCATGGCACAGCCACGACTTGGCTGAAGAAACCATGCGGCCGGGCACCAGCGCACCCTGTTCCCTGGCAAATTCACCAACGGCATAGTTGCGCTCCTTGTTCCATGGAAGCTGGATGCTTTCCCGCGGCAGATCGTGTGGACCGCGGAGATAGAGGAAGGAGGGCAAAACAGGGCGCCGTCCGACTTCGCCCGGGGCAATCAACTGCGGAATGTCAAAAAACTGAATAGTCTTCCCGCTCGCATCGTTCCTGCTCAAGTCCACATAGGCGACGGCCGAATTGGTGGTGCCAAGATCAATTCCGATTATGTAGCGATGGGAAAGATCTTCATATTCAAACTGATTGTCCATTGACTCCGATTCCATTGCTCCTGCTGGTACCACCAAGAACACAAAGGTTCGCCGAGAAATTTTTTACGCCTGCGTCTGGAATACGTCCATCCGTGGATGGCCGTATCCGTTACTGCTCGCGTTCTCGCAGATTGAATTCGAGCTTCCAGCGGCGCTCGTCGTCCCTTGCCACACACCACAACTCCAGTGTGCCGATTTCTGTTACTTTGCTCTGCAGCCACACGGGGATGACCTGGCCTCCCTGTTCCGCATCGGTAGCCGGCAGCACCGCCTCCATGGTGGTCACTTCATCGATCTCACCGGACCAGTCTTCGACAATTTCTCCAACCCGGTCTTTCTTGCGCACGGTCGAAGTGAGCAGATGAAAGACAGCGGGTTCCCCCACAACCAGGCCGAATTCTTTTTCACGGATTTCAGCTTCGGTTCCTTCCTCCATTCCAAAGGGGACCACACAAAGCGCTTTCATTGGTGTGGGGACGCCGGGAACGGCGGGCATGGCGCTTTCAATCCCGATGTAATAAGGGCGGGCCACGCCGCCTCGAATGCGTATTCCACGACCGCGCCGCGCCAATCCATAGTAGGCGGCACCGCGGGCCACGGCAAGATCCAGGTCGGCCGAGTCCAGTTGACGGATTGCCTTTTCTCCGTGCCAGTGTTTCAAAACCTCAAGTATTCGTCGACGAATCAGGTCCGGCTTCAAAACGCCGCCATTGAAGAGCACGGCACTGGGAAAGGCCACATCGCCGTTTTCTCCGCCGGCAGTGCTCTCGACCTGACGCCCGAGAAATTTTGCCAGGTGGCGTGTCATGGCAGGATCCGACTCATACGGCAGTCCCATTTCACGCATTCCGACGCGCGGTTTTTCCCGCGGATAGTCGCTGCTCTCACAAATGGGGAGAAAACCGTCCAGCAGGGTGGCTTCCAGCTCGTTGCGGGTGAGTTCGGTCCTGATAGTGCCACCGATGAGGGAGGAGCCGCGTCCCAGTATGACCACCGGTTCACTTTCCATGGATGGATTTGCCAGCAGGCGTTCCTTGGCGGTGCGGCAGCTGTACCACAGGCCGCGGAATTGCCAGGCATCGAGCTTGGTGCCCTCTTGAGCGAGTTTGGCCTGGAGCATGTAAGCCAGGGTCAGGTCCATGTTGTCACCGCCCAGCAGTATGTGTTCCCCTACCGCCACACGCCTCAGAGTGAGCTCTCCATCTTCCTCGGTGACTTTGATCAAGGTCAGGTCGGTGGTTCCTCCGCCAATGTCGCACACCAGGATGGATTCACCCACGCGCACCTGTTTGCGCCACCGGTCCTTCCGGTTTTCCACCCAGGCATAAAACGCGGCTTGCGGCTCTTCGATCAGCGTCATTTGCCGGATTCCAGCGGCCTCGGCGGCTTTGACGGTGAGCTCCCGGGCCACCGCATCAAACGATGCCGGCACGGTCAGATAGATGTCCTGGTTTTCCAGGCGTGCAGTGGGGTCATCGGCGGCCATCTGATGGTTCCATGCGACTGTCAGGTGCTGGAGGAACATGGCGGACGCTTCCACCGGTGACACTTTTTTGGCATCGGCCGGGCTGTCCCAGGGCAGGATAGGCTGAGTGCGGTCGATTCCGGCATGGCACAGCCATGATTTGGCCGAAGAAACCAGCCGGTTGGGTATTTCCGCACCGCGCTTGCGGGCGAACTCGCCGACGACGGTTTCCGCTGCTGAATTCCAGGGGAGGGCAAGACTTCCCGCTGGGACGTCATGAGGTCCCGGCAGGAAAAGGAATGAGGGGAGCAGATTCTGTGCTTTCACTTCCCCGGGACTGATCACCTGGGGAACGGCAAAGATGTCAATGCGCGGTTCGCTTTCTTCGCTCAGTTGAGCTTCAGTATATGCCAGGACACTGTGGGTAGTGCCCAGATCGATGCCGATGATGTATTTTGCTTCAGCCAACATTAGTCTCCTCTGTCGTCTGTCCTCTACTCTTCAATTTCTACCTCCGCCGGTGCCAGCACCCAGTCTTTGTTCTCCTCCGTGGTGGGTTGCGGAAGTGTGACTCTGGCAATACGCCAGCCGCGATGGCGCAGCGTGCCCGAAAAGGGCGGATCGCCCACGACGTTTCCCGTCAGACGGATTGCCTTGGCGTCAAACCCTGCGGGGACGCTGACGTGACTGCCTTCGTCTTCCTGGAAAATGGGGTTGAGCTCCACATACTCGGCTAAAGCCTGCTTGCAGCCCTGATGAATGTTGCGGACGGCCGCACCGATCTGAGCGTCTTCATACCGGCTCAAATCTTCCTCAAGAAAATCGATCAGACGTCCTTCCCGCTGCAGGACGGCCAGCATCTGCACGGCGGCCTGAGGCGATGCCTGCACGTATTGAGGTTCCACCGCTGCTGCGGGTGCGGATTCCGCGGACTTCACCTGCTGCGCCGCTCCTTCCCGGGTGTGAGCGGCAGACACCTCGGTTTGCACCCGATTGGCCAGACCGCGCCCCTGAAGGAGAACAAACAACCACAGCACGACAGTCGCAACGCCGCCGATTCCGAACAATGCGGGGGCGAGATATTGCTGCATCTGGTTGAGAAATTCACTCATGCTGGCAAATGCATTTTGCAGCTCCTGAGGTAGATTCTCACCGCCGGAGCCCAGGTAGGGTTCGACCCACAAGTGCAGCCCGGCAAGAATCTGTGCAGCCATATAAAACAAGAGGCCGATCAATACTCCGTTCCAGATGAAGCAGCTGAGAAAGCTTTGTAACGTCCAGATTCGTTTTGCCCGCATGTTTCCTCCCTTTTCATGCCGTGCTCAGGTAGTCACCACGGAGAACACCAAGAGTCGCCAAGGGTAAAATAGACGATCCGAGTCCGTGAATTGTGCCATTGGCTGTCCCTCACAGGAATTCAATGTAAGCCCGCCATTTTTTAACATAACCGGGGCCGGTATCCAAGTGGGCAAATTCACAAGGGGGGCCGCAGCGGCTCCCCGGGTTGTGCTTTCCGGTTCCCTCCCCGCCGTACCGTATCCTCCTGATAACTTACGCCCGGTTGACGGAGAGGGAGATGCGGCGTAATCGTTCACCGCCAAGACACGAAGGACACAAAGTCGTAGGATGGGTAGAGTCACGCCCAAGCGTGACGAAACCCGTCAACAAAACCTGCCGACACTGCAACATCTAATGCTTAACCGGTATATAATGTTCAAGAAAAGGATTTTGCCTTCCAAGCAGGCCGCTTTGAGGTGCGAAGCCCGGCACAATAGGCGTTGGGTTTCGCGCTGCTCCACCCAACCTACCCCTACTTGGCGTTCTTTGCGCCTTTGTGGTTTGTAAAGGGCTGTATGGTGAACGGTCAGGATGCGGTGCCGCCTAGCCATGCAGCAGAAAAAAGTACAGGCAGGCGGTGATCAGCAGTACGCTGCAGGGAACCCACAGGTAGCGGTAGACCGGGGTCAGTGCGGTTCCGAAATATTCGTTGGAAAGCAGCAGGCAGAGGTGCAGCGGTGAGAGCAGCACGCCCACAAAACCGCTGACCAGGGCGAGCATCATGTAGGCCAGCATGTGTTGTGATTCGCCCAGGGTTTGAATGAGGGAAATGAGGATGGGAAACGTGGTGCCGACAAAGGCGATGGTGATTCCGACCACCCCGCCGACTATGAATGGCAGGATCATGGAGATCGGCATGAGAGGGATGCGCCAGTCAAGCAGTTCCCGGCTGATCATCTGCACTGCCCGGCTGTCCTCCAGCATGCCTTTGAAGACCAGAATGGCAATCACCATGTAAAACATGTTCAAGAGCTGCTTCTGCACAAGAATCTGTCGCCTTTGGACCCAAGAGAGCCGATTCCTGTGCCAGACCCAGCCGATGGCCACCAGCAGCGAAAAAATCAGCCCCAACTCTTTGGTGACAGCCAGCTGGTAGGGTTCGAGGAAGGCCGTCAGCAGTGCCCCGGTGGTCAAACCCAAAGCGATGACAATGAGAATGGGAAACAGTTCTTTGACAAAGGGCCAGAGGGAAGGGCGGTTGCCAAAGTGGCGGCTGTGAGACCCGTCGATCCCCCCGTTCAGTGTCTTCAGCGGCCAATATCCTACCGAGAGGGCGACACAGGTCAGTGGAAAGAGAAACGCCACGAAGCCCCAGAGGTTCAAGTCGGCCAGGGTCGTAGTGAGCAGAACGCCGGGGTAGAGCGGCCACCAGTATTCCCAGATGTGACGAAACCAGTAATTGATGAAACTCAGCTGGGGCCCCGTCAAGTCAAGTTTTTGCCCCAGCGCTTTGACCATGGGGGCAGAAAAGATCGCACCGCCAGGCATGGGCAGAAGTCCTATCAGCGCGGGGAAAACCACCATGTTGATCCTGGGGCGCGTAATCAATCCCTGATAGCGTTCGAGCAGGCGTTGCATCTGGCCGGCTGTTTCCATACTGTGGCTGAACACCAGGATGAGGCAGACCATCACCGTGAGAGCAAGGGTCTTGGGGTGGGTGACGGAATGATAGATGGAAAATGCCATGGATTTAAAGCCAAGTCCGAATAGCCAGCCCAAAATGACGGCCCCGAAAAAAAGGGAGTTTCCCAGGGAGATCTTTTTTCTAATGGCTGCGAGCACCAGAACGAAAACGATCAGCACGCGGACGATAGCGGGAATATCGGCGGATATGTTCACTGTTCGGCGGTTCCTTTACATTCTTGTCATGGGGGCGCCAAAGTCTTTATCAAAATCAATGGTCGAATTCAATGACGGTTGCTTCGCAGAAGCGCGAGGAAAAATCAGCGAGTGCTTGTCTTATTTGCGGCGGGTACCCTCTTGCGACAGACGATTTGCCCAACAGCTCTCTGCGGATTTTCCACCACACCTTCAAAATAATGAATCACCTCCCAATCTGCGAACCAGTTCAGCAACTCTCCGGGCTTTAACAGGTACCTCGGATTGTGCGGCCGGCCAAATCGCGGCTGAGCCCCGGTGAAGGTTTCATAAATCAGTATCCCGGCGGGTTTAAGGGCCTTTCTTATGAAGGGTATGAGGGGGCGATGCAGGTAGCGAAATACGATGATGCCCGCATAGAAATCCTCGGGCAAAAAATTTCCCGCCTCACTTTCCAAGTCCGTTTGCTGAACGGCGATGTCGACACCTTGCGCGTGTGCAGTCCTCTTGGCCGATTCCAGTGCTGCGCCGGAAATATCGCAGCAGACCACGCCGAGCCCTTTTGATGCCAGGAAAATTCCGTTACGGCACGATCCTGCAGCGAGGTCCAGAATCGGTCCCGCCGGGGCTTGTGCGGTGAAGAGGTGAGCGTACTTGATTAACAGATCATCCGCCATGGTGTGTGGTTTGTTGAGGCCTCATTGCAGTGACCGCAACAGCTCTTCCGCCACAGCCAGTGCCCGGGACCTAAGCTCACGGCTGATGCGGCCCTCCTTTGCCAGGATGGCCAGCTTTTCCTCATCGATCAGCGTGGGTTTTTCCCCGGGGCGGCGTATTACATCGATTTCCAGGTCCAGGTAGCGCGCGCCGTACGGGTAAAATTCCACGGGAGTATTGATGTTGTAGTATTCTCCCTTGAGCTGTTTAGTCACGGAGTAATAGGTGTGTTTGACGACCCAGGAGCCCTCCTCAACTTCCGTTAGGCCGTAGTCGCCGCGCTCAATGGGCAGATCGAGACCATCGTAGCGCCCCTGGGTGAATGACCGATGGAAAATCATCCTGGGTGCCTGCGCATCCCATATGGCGCCTTTTCTCGGGCGCATGGGCTTGCCGCAGGGACGAATGTGCTCCAGCTTGAACAGTCCCGATTTTTCCAGCGGCAGCAATATCATTTCCTTGAAGGCCTCAGTGTCGAGGCGCTCTTTCGCGTCCGGATTTCCGGCCAGCGTTTGCTCGAACCGTTCCAGGCCATGACTGTCGATGATGCGCAGACGGTGATGCCTTGCAAGAGTAGGGCAGATGGTGGAGCGTACTTCATCCAGTTTGCTTTTCGACGCACCGGGAAATTCTACTGCAGCCTTGACCACACTGTCGGAGTCTTCCATGCTTTCAAGTTGGAGCAATGTGGCATCGGCCAGGTTTTCCTGGAGAAAAGTCAGGAATTGGGTGACCCGTTCCGGTTCACCCATGAGCACGATCCCATGCCGGTCGTTTTTGTCATGGATCACCAGGCCGGGCGCGGTGTCATCCGCAGGCAGACCGAACCGCTCACGGATGTGGGGCGATGAATCGACCACGCGATAGCCTCCATCCAGAGCGATTTTAGTTAGAGCCGTCGAGTGGATACCCCTGATCTTCGTGTGAGGCGGCATGACCAATCCCCTTTCTGTTGGACTTTGACTCGTGACTCCATAGATAATTTTACTCTAACTACGAACTGCTCTCAAATAAACCCAAACCCGTCCCCTCGAGGGACAACCTGTTGTCCGCCAGTTGTGACCGTGCGCCCAGAATCTTCCCGACAAGCCACAGGTTGGATTTGACGTGCTCGGTTGTCATGGGGATCATATATCGAGTTGTTCCCTTAGCCAGAGCCGCGAACAGGATCAGCTGATCCGCCAGGTGTCGGTCGGTGGTGGCACCGGAATGCAGGTCCTGCAAAAGATTGCTGCAGACGACCTCCGCTATCGCTTCCGATCTTCTGCCACGCTTGCCCGCCTGATCCGATCCGAGAATACAGCCCTGATCCGTCTCCGCCCAGAGGCACAGAGCGGCGCCTCTCTGAATGGCGCTGTGGTCGTGTCGCACCTCCACCTGCCCCTGATATCCTGCCTTGGTAAGGATTTCCCGGCAATGCTCTGCCATCCGCTCACTCACCCGTTCCTTCTGCAGGTGAGAAGCCAGGGCAATCCCTCGAATTTGCAAAAGGTTTCCCTGTTCCAATAGGGTAAGAGCCTGTAAGGCACTGCGCCGAGGTATCACCGTCATCTGCAGACAGCCTTCTCCTTTTGGCACATACCCCGGGCGGCCCATAGCGAGTCGGACGTGTGCGCCCATTCTGCGCAGCAGCGGAAGCAGAACATGCTGCATGTGAAAGGCGCTTGGAGCAAAGTCCTGGAAAAGCCCCCCGGTTATGTTGAAGCGGCAGACTGTTTTGGCGTGCAGAGCCGGGGCGATCAGAGTGAAAGCGAGCATGGTTGCCGAGCCTGCAGTTCCTATGTCCCAGGAGAAATCGCCCCCCTTGACGCATTTTCCGGGCCAGTAGCGAATTTCCTGCGATCCCACCCGGTCTCCTTCCAGGCGGCCGGAACAGAGGGTGCAGCAAGCGCGCAACGCCGTCAAATGCTGCGGCCTGAGACCGGGTTTGTCTCGTCTTGCACGGATATTGACAATATTCACCGCTTGCCGCGTTAAGGTGGCTAGTGCTGCGACATAGCGCAGCACCGTTCCGCTTCCCGAATGCTTTGAACCGTCGATACGGAGCACTTCATCCTCGCGTTCCGAAGGACCGTTATGCCGATCATTCGCCAAGCCGAGAGGCGCCGGTCAGGGCAGGACGGCCGCACCGCCGCCCGTCGGCGAAACAGTCCCATTGCCCCTCGATCCTGTCCCATTGCCGGCGGGTCACTGTCCGGCTTCTATCCCGGTTAGGCATCAGATGTTTCATTATTTGCAGACCTTGTCGATGGGTTTTGTCGATTTCAATATAAACACTTTTGCCGGAGCAAGAAGGGGGAGTGCTCGCCTCAGCCGCTCAACCAATTTTTGAGGTAGCGCGTCAGGCGAGCTGTATCTGAACCGAAATCAAGCTGCAGCTCCGCGGTTGCCAACTGTTCACGGAATTCGTGAGGCAGCCGGGCCGCGTCTTTTTGCGTTGTGATCAGCAGCTGTGCCCTGTGGCGCGAGCGACTCCGCAGCAGACGCAGCAAATCGTCCGGCCGGTATGGGTAATGATCGGGAAAGGCCACCCGTTCCACCAAGGGAATATCAAGCTCTTGCAGGGAGGCAAAGAAGGACTCGGGGCGGGCGATGCCTGCGAAAGCCACAGACGGTGTGCTTTGCAGCTTATCGAGGGGGATGGCGGGTCCCGCCAGGCCGAACCTGAAACCTGCCAGGTGGTGGCGGCAGGAAAAGATCGCTTTATCGGGAAATGCTTGACCGATGGCAGCCAGTGCCCGTTGGGTTGACTGCGGGTCATCCGCGCGTGTCGCAATAATTGCGTCCGCCCGCTGCAGATGAGCGGTGGGTTCGCGCAGTGGCCCGAGTGGCAACAGGTGCCCGTTGCCAAAGGGATTTTGGGTATCGAGCAGGACAAAATCCAGGTCTCTATGGAGTAAGAGGTGTTGAAAACCATCATCGAGAATAATGACTTGCACCGCATGTTTGTCCATAAGGCACTTCCCTGCCTGCCAGCGGTCTCGGCCGACCCAGACGGGAACGTGGGGGAGTTTTTGCGCCAGCAAAATCGGCTCATCCCCAAATGCGTTCACCTGCCAGTCTGCAGATGCCTTTACAGGCGCTTGCCGTGCGGCATGACTGCCGCGTCCATATCCTCTGCTCAGGATCGCCACGCGCTTTCCGAGGCTTTGCACGTATTGCGCCAGCCACAGGGTAAACGGGGTCTTGCCGGTGCCTCCGACCACCAGATTCCCAACGCTTATGACGCGCACGGGTAAGCGTCGCTGGCGGCGCAAAGCTTTTTGTTGATCGCGCTGCAAAAAATAGCGATAGAGGCTCGAGCTGAAAGACAAGAGGCCAGCCCGCCGTTTTTCAACGGGCGAGGGGGCTTGCTGATACCAAAAGCGCAGAAGCCGGTCCGTGACCGCGCAGCCAAGCCTTGTTCCCACACCGGCAGCTCCTGCGCCGCAAGTATAGTGTTTCTCGAACACCGCTGTGCAACCTGGAATGGTTAAATCGGCGGCGCTATGGTGACCAGGACCCGCATGTCAGTGGCGGCACGAATGCCGTGGGGCTCGGCTATTGCGCAAACCAGAACATCGCCCGTCCTGGCTGGAATGGTTGCCCCGTCTTTGCCCAAAAATTCTCCATTGCCCTCAATGACGGCTATGGCAACTTCACCTTCGATGTCATGAGAATGAACGGGCAGTTCCTGCCCCGCCTTAAAGTTGAAATTCAAGATCTTAAAATAAGGTGAATCATGGACCAGAATGCGCTTGAAAGCCTTGTCGGAAAAGTCATTGGCTTCAAACAGATTTAAGTGCTTCATCGTATACTCCTCCTTTTCATTGTTTGTTGCAGGGAACGCCTTTCATGTCGATGGTCAACGGCTTGCGCCTCAAGATCTCGCCGAACCTTTCGCCGCTGAGATTATAATTCAGATAATGATCCAAACAATAGTTCACTAGGGTTAGAACCTGTTGTGCTGAATAAATACCCGGCAACTCGGCTCCCAGCTGCGGATGCCTGCCCAGTTTGCCGCCAAGCAGCACCCGGTAGCCGCTTAGCGATTCCTGTAGGGTGCCGGTCGGGCAGACATCGATGCACTGACCACAGCCCACGCACTTGTCGCGTGCCAGGTTTGGGAAATTCCCACCAGGTTCCAGCGCCAGCGCCTGTTCTTTGCACACTTCGACACATGTTCCGCATTCACTGCAAATCTCCCCATCGATCATCGGCTGCCGGCAGCCGATAATCCCGATGTCCACAATTTGCGGCCGTGAACAGGCGTTGGGGCAATCGGAGATGGAAACGCGAAACTGATGGTGCATTCTGAGGGGACCGGCAACCTTTTCACGCAGGAATTCCTTAAGATTTCTTCGCATGAAAATGGTCTCGAGCCGGGCTGCCAGATCGTCGTTCTTCAAAACTCGGTTGGAACATCCACTGGGGCCGAAGCACTGTTCCACCTGGTATCCCTCAATATCACTCTCCATATCCGTGAGAAATTTTTGCCGGCATGACCCGACATGCCGCAGTTCAACGCTGGTAGCCCCTTGTGAGATTGCCTCTTCTTCAACCCTTTTCCTGACCCTGTTGCGAACAAAGAAGGGAACCCTCAACAGGGCTTGTTTGGCTTCTTTCCCCCACTCCACAATTCTTCTCCTGCAATCTTGCCAACGGTCTGTTCCGTAGCTATCTGTTAATCACTTTGCTGAGCAATGGCTACCGGAATCGATTGCCCATCCAGTTTGCGACATTGCCAATTCACCGGGAGATTAGCACGGCTGCAACCTGAATCCCTTGATGTAGGTCAAAGCAACCACTGTCATTCGCCAAAAAGTTGCGCAGACCTGCCCATGTTTCTTGCCAGTCAAAGGGAACTCGTGAGTGGACGAATGCATCTTTTTGTGGCACTGTTACTCAGGTGTACAACTTGGACACGAATGGTGAGCATTAATGAATTGACTTAACAGGACTCGCTAGGCATGCAATTGAGGAGGAGGAAGAAAATGCGTCGAAAAGCTGTCGTTCTTATGGCCATGTTGCTGACATTGGTCATGTCACTGGGTTCGGCTATGGCCTTGAGCCCTTTTGAGATTTTTCAGGCAAGCACCCTGGATCAGATTATCAAACGAAACAAGTTGATTGTGGGCATGGAGGTCGAGTTTTTCCCCTTTGAGTATGCTGACGAGAAGGGCAATCCCATCGGATTCGACGTCGATATTGCCAGGCTGGCGGCCAAGGAATTGGGAGTTGAAATCGAAATAAAGGACATCGAGTGGACCGGACTCATTCCATCACTGCAAAGCGGTAAAGTGGATATGATCATATCGGGAATGACGGCCACCTTAGAACGGGCGAAGGCGGTTACCTTCAGCCGGCCCTATTTTGAAACCGGACTGTGCGCTCTCCTCAGTCAGAAAAAGGCCCCTACCATCAAAGATGCGAGAGAATTGAATGCGGAGGACCGCATCATTGCAGTCAAGGTAGGGACTACGGGAGATCTTGTCACCGCCAGGCTGTTTCCCAATGCCCAGATCAACCGCTACAAGGATGAAACCGCTTGTGTGCGCGAAGTGGTGACGGGGCGAGCGGACGCATTCCTCTACGACCAGCTGTCTGTTGCCAAGCATCACAAGCAGAATCCCGAGACTACCCGGGCGCTTTTGACGCCGTTCACCTACGAACCGTATGCCATCGCCATGCGCAAGGGTGACTTTGACTTTTGGAACTGGATCAACATGTACCTTGATACCATCAAAAGAGACGGTCGCTACCAGGAGCTCTATGATAAGTATTTCAGTGAAATCCTGCAATGATGGAAAGATCGGGTGGTTCTTATGGTCGGATCCTGGTGCGACTGTGTGTTGGACTGACGGCGGTTGTGGTGCTCGTTTTACTGTTTGCGGGTATCGATTATCCGTGGAACTGGCGCGTTTCTCTGCAATACCGGGAACTCTTCATACGAGGATTTTACAATACCCTCGTGGTCTCTGTGGGCGCCATTGTACTGGGATTCATCCTGGGGGTTCTCGGCGGTCTGGCGCGCGTGTCCAGGAATATCGTTGCCAGTGAAGTGGCGACCCTGTATGTGGAATTGTTTCGCGGGACGCCGTTATTGGTTCAAATCTACATTTTCTACTTCTGCATCGCCGCCGCGGTGCATCTGGACAATCCCAAAGTGATCGGGATCGTTACCCTGGCCTTCTTTTCGGGAGCCTACATCTCGGAGATGGTTAGAGCGGGGATTGAATCCATCGACAAGGGCCAGCTGGAGGCGGCCAAGTCGACCGGACTGAGTGATCGGCAAACGATGCGCTACATTGTTTTTCCGCAGGCCCTGCGGCGTATCATACCGCCTGTGACCGGACAATTTGTTTCGCTCATCAAGGATTCTTCTCTGCTCTCAATCATTTCAGTAAGGGAGCTCACCAAGGCAGCCGAAGTGATCAACGCGACGACCTACAAGACGTTTGAAGCCTACCTCCCATTGGCCGGCCTCTATTTGTTGATCACCTATCCGCTTTCCTATCTGACCCAACGCCTGGAGGCAAAGATGGACTCGCGCAGCCGCTGACAGCTGCGAGGATAAAAATGCCGGGCGTGAAGGTGCGGCGTATTGAATTGTTGATCCGGGAATGGCTATTATCTCCAGAGCGACAATTGAAACAAAGTGATGTTCTACAACTTGTGACGATGGCTTTACCGAGCATGAAGAGGAGAAGTGACGAACATGAAAGAATGCGATATCAAGCTGTATGCTCTGAGCACGTGCATCCATTGCAGGAACACCAAAGAATATTTGAATGATTGCGGGGTCAACTATGACTGTGTCGAGGTGGATAAACTGGATAAAGAGGAAAGAGATGCCATACTCGAGGAGATCAAAAAGATCAATCCCAGTTGTTCGTTCCCAACCATCATTATTGGGGACAAGGTGATTGTCGGTTTTCGCAAAGACGAGATCGCGGAGGCGCTCAAAGGATGATGAATGTCGAGCAACTGTACGAAACGTTGAAGACTGCCCAGGAAAAAAAGGGGTACTATTTTAACAAGGATAAAAAGAAGGTATTCGAGCTTCTGGAGGGCCTTATCATCAATCGGGAACGCTACGGCTACATGTGCTGCCCCTGTCGTCTTGCCGCCAACGACCGGGAATGGGACAAGGACATCATTTGTCCCTGCGTGTATCGGGAACCCGATGTCAGGGAGTATGGAAGCTGCTATTGCAACCTTTATGTGTCGCGCGAGTGGAATGAAGGGAAAATACCGGATCGGTATGTTCCCGAACGCCGGCCGGTAGAAAAAACATTGGGCAAATTGTAGGGAAGCGGCCGGTTCCGGCGCCGAGTTTACGGGAGGGCGGCTTGCGCATAAAGGCTTTCGAGGGCCAGCCGGTGTTGCCTGATTTCCGCTAGATTTCCGATGAAGCGCCTCTGGCACACTCCGGATTCCTGCTGAAAGAGCGTCATGTGCGCGTCACAGATAAACCACACACAGACGTAGGGGCGAACCGCGCGCGCCAAACTGCAGCCATTCGGGGTAAGGTAGCGGCAGCGCGCGGACTCTTCAGTGCGCGTTTGCCCTGGTGGGGGTTCCCGGTCCAGTACGGTAAGATAAAGCATGTCGGCTCGATTGAAGTAAATTTTGGTGGCCTGGCAGCAGGGATCGTCGCATTCCCGGCAGGTGAGGGAACAGTACCGGTGCATTATGGGATCGAGCCAAGCTATCTTCTCCTGAATAGCCCCAGCCAAAGTCCTGCAATACGCCCAATTTGAATTCTTCAGGGAGTTCCTCAGGTGGCTCAAGGTTCGATGCCACTGGCCATCGCTCATGTGATGCCGGTAGCAGGACGATTCTTCTGTCTTCATGGGTACGGGTTGCACCGCCATCACGCCTCAATGCCTACTCCCGCGAGGGTGGCGCCGCACTGCTTGCATTTGGTCTGATCGAGCCCTTCTTTTTTCATGGAAAATCCCATGCGCCTGATGAGCAGGCTCCCACATGCATGGCAGAAGGTGTTCTCCCCATCGTCTCCCGGGATGTTGCCGGTGTAGACATACCTGAGTCCCGCTTCCAGGCCTATTTCCCGCGCCCTGTGCAGGGTACCCACCGGTGTCGAGGGACGATCCGTCAACCGGTAGGTAGGATGGAAGCGGCTGACATGCCAGGGGATCTCCGCATCCAGCTCCACCAGGAAGCGCGTCAATCGGCGCAATTCGCTTTCGTCGTCATTGAGTCCGGGAATCAGAAGGGTGGTCACTTCCAGCCAGACGCCGGCACGCTTCATCCTTTCCAGGGTCTGCAGCACTGGATCCAGCCTGGCACCGCACTGCTTCTTGTAGAAATCATCGGTAAAGGATTTGAGGTCCACATTGGCGGCATCCAGATAGGGTGCTATCAGCTGTAAAGACTGTTCGGTCATGAATCCGTTGCTCACAAAAACATTCTTGATGTCCTGCTCGGCCGCCAGGCGCGAGACATCCAGAGCATACTCCAGGAAGATAGTAGGTTCCGTGTAGGTGTAAGAAATGCTCTTGCAGCCGGACTGCCGCGCTTCTGTGACCACCACTTCGGGATCGGTCGGGTGACCGAAGATGCTCTTGTGTTCGCGCGGGCCCTGGGAAATGTCCGCATTCTGGCAAAACAGGCAACTGAAATTGCATCCCGCCGTGGCAATGGAATAACTGCGGCTGCCGGGGAAAAAATGATACAGCGGTTTCTTTTCGATGGGGTCAATGTGCTGGGCAATCAGCCGGCCATAAACCAGGCTCCACAGGGACCCGTCGCGATTCTCTCGAACCCCGCATTTCCCACGTTTTCCGGGTTTGATGCGACAGTGCTGAGAGCAGAGGAAGCAATGCACCTTGCCCTCTTCCAATTTTTCATAACATGCGGCCTCATGCATCTGCTGCTCCTGTTGGGTAGAGATCGATTAAGAAGCGGTCGAAATTCAAAACGAAATCAAGTGCCTGTGTTGCGTTCTCGAGGCTTTTCGAGATGAATGAATTTTCCCTCGGCTTTTTCCTGCGAATGCCTCCAATAGGCCTGAAATCTTGCTCCCAGGCCTGCTCCCAGGTCGCACAGGAGAGGATCGAGCACGGTCTGCAGCGGGTAGCGAAGATCCACGCGCATCCCGATAAAATAGCCGAACGGGTGCCACTGGAAATATTTGGAACATTCCAGAAATCGCAGGAAGCGCAGCGCACTATAGGGCAATGTCAGACAGGTGCCCCAACTGTGAGGGACCGGGCCGGCCATGACGACTTCCACCAGACGGCGCAATTCGAACACACTGAAAAATCGCGCATGGCTGAAAACGGAAGTCTTCCAAAAACGCTCCAGGTAGTGGCGCAGGGAAATGATCGAATATTTGTTCAACGCTCCCAGTACGACATGTCGCCTTGCCACCCTGAAAGCTTCTCGCAGGGCGGGAACGGGGTCATCGGCAAATTCCAGTACCGTCATCATGACCACCGTGTCAAACGCATTGTCTTCGTACGGCAGCTCTTCGGGTGAACCCTGTTCCAGGAGGATGCGCGGCGGCAGCCGCAGTCGCGCAATGTTCAGCATGGCGGCTGAAGAATCGACGCCTGACACCTGGTGCCCCAGTTGGGCAAACCATTCGAGGAAAATGCCCGTTCCGCAGCCCACCTGCAGCACCCTTTGAAAGGACGAGGGAGACCACAGGCGAAGGAGAAGCCTTTTCTGCACCAGCGCCACCGATTGGCCCAGGTCGGATTGATACCATTCATTGTAGCGCCGGGCATCTTCGATGTTAAAGATATATCTCACGCTGCAGCCTCAATCCACACAAGATGATGCGCTGTTACGGGCCGGCTATAGACCTGAGCCCGCGTGCGTTTTAAGAACTGCACCGGTGGCCCCCGACGTCACCAGGTGCGCATAACGCGCCAGATACCCCTGGGTCACCCTGGGTTCCGGTGCCCGCCAGCTTTGCAGACGCTGGTGCAAGCTTGCATCGTCAACCAGAAGCTGCAATTTCTTGTTGGGAATATCGATCAAAATTTCATCATTTTCCTGCACCAGGGCAATAGGACCGCCTTCCGCAGCTTCAGGCGAAACATGGCCGATAGCCGCTCCCTGGGTTCCCCCACTGAATCTGCCGTCAGTTATCAGGGCGACATCTTTGCCGAGGCCCATGCCCATGATTGCTGCGGTCGGCGTCAGCATTTCCTGCATTCCCGGTCCTCCTCTGGGACCCTCATAACGGATAACGACCACATCTCCCGGGTGGATCCGATTGTCCAAAATAGCCTCCGAGGCGCTGGACTCGCTTTCAAACACTCGAGCTCTACCTTTGCGCACGAGCATTTCCGGGGCCACTGCCGATTGCTTCACGACCGCCCCTTCCGGGGCAAGGTTGCCGTACAGGATGGCTATACCACCTTCGATGTGGTAGGGATCTTCGATGGAACGGATGACAGTCCGATCCAGTATGGATACGGCCTGCAGGTTCGCACCGACGGATTGGCCGGTAACGCTGGCGGCATCAAGATGAATCAGTCCTTTGTTTGTGAGTTCCTGCATGACGGCCGATACTCCGCCGGCGGCATCGAGATCCTGCAAAAAATGCGCTCCGGCCGGGCGCAAACTGCAAAGGTGAGGCGTCCTTTGGCTGATCTCGTTGAACAGCTGAAGATCAAGATCTATCCCGGCTTCGTGAGCAATGGCTGGCACGTGCAGGACGGTGTTGGTCGAGCAACCGAGAGCCATATCGACGGCAATGGCATTTTCAAAAGCCTTGCGCGTTGCAATATCGCGCGGCAGGAGGTTGCTGTTGACGAGCTTCATGATTTGCATGCCGGCGGTTTTGGCCAGACGAATGCGTGCGGCGGTCACGGCGGGTATGGTTCCGTTGCCCGGAAGTGCGAGTCCCAGTGCTTCGGTCAGACAGTTCATGGAGTTGGCGGTAAACATGCCGGCACACGACCCACAACCGGGACAGGCACAATCTTCCAGTTCCTGCAATTCGGACTCGGTCAGCAGCCCCGTTTTTACTCCGCCCACCGCCTCGAATACAGAAATCAAATCAACCGGTTTCTGTCCCAGTCGACCGGCAAGCATGGGACCGCCACTGATCAGAATAGCGGGGATATTGAGCCGCAACGCCGCCATCAACATGCCGGGCACGATCTTGTCGCAGTTGGGAATCATTACGATGGCGTCAAACGGGTGAGCTGTGGCCATGATTTCGACGGAATCCGCAATCAGTTCGCGGCTTGCCAGCGAGTAGCGCATGCCCGGATGATTCATGGCGATGCCGTCACACACCCCGATCGTGCTGAATTCGATGGGCGTCCCGCCGGCCAGGCGGACCCCCGCTTTGACCGCTTTGGCGATTTTGTCCAAATGTACATGGCCCGGGATGATTTCGTTGACCGAATTGGCAATTCCGATCAGCGGCCGGTTGAGTTCCTCCTGCGTATATCCCATGGCCTTAAACAGAGATCTGTGAGGGGCCTTTTCCAAACCTTTTTTCATTGCATCGCTGCGCATACGAATTGTTCCTATTTCTCGTTCATCTGGTTAATTCTCTTCCCGTCCGGAATCCCGATTCCTGCTCGTGGTCGTGTTGCCGGGACTACAGTCTGGTTCCAATTCCTTTGTAAGAAAGTTACTTTATTGGCGAAGTCACTGGCAAGCAGAAAAGACAAGCGGTGGAATACAGGCTGTGTGGGGAAACGAATTGACAGTCATGGCTCTAGCTTTTATAATCACCTCCAGTTAAACTGACTTTGTGATCATTTTGTATAGGGAAAGGATCCTGGCTTATGGACTCTGAAAATCAAAAGGCGCTCTATCCCATCGGTATTGTGGCTGAACTTCTCAGTATACACCCGCGAACCCTGCGCATCTACGAGCAGGAGGGATTGATCAAGCCGGCACGGCGCGGTGGCAAGCGGTTTTACTCGAACAATGATCTGCAGTGGCTCAAATGTCTGCGTAAATTGCTCACCGAAGAGGGGCTCAATATTGCAGGGATCAAAAAACTTCTCACCATAGCCCCCTGTTGGGAAATCCGCGGTTGCGGCGAAGAAATCCGCAAGAACTGTCCGGCCATTCTTAATTTTCCGGTCCCCTGCTGGGATCTGGTTCCACGCGTGTGCAAAGAAAGTGGAAATTCCTGTGCCGAATGCGAGGTCTACCTCAAAAAGATGAATCATGTCATGCTGCGAGAGTGTTCCGAGATCAACAGCAACCAGGCCCATGGTTCCTGATGCGCCGCACCCTCGCCGCTGCGGGCGGTTAAGCGTTTAAGGAGAATCCCAGCGTTGCAGCAGAGGTCTCAGCTGTGAAAAATATCTTCGGCCCCGTTCCCTCCCGTCGTCTCGGACGTTCCCTGGGGATTGACGTCATTCCTTATAAAACATGCAGTTTTGATTGTGTCTACTGCGAGTCCGGGCATACTACTTTCCTTACCGTCAAACGCAAAATATTCGTGATGCCCGACCTGGTTTTCAAGGAGTTGTCGGATTACTTCCGCAAGTATCCCCAGGGTGCAGACGCCATCACTTTCTCCAGCGCCGGAGAGCCGACTTTGTACGCAGCTCTGGGTGAGCTGTTGCGCAATATAAAAAAGCAGTTCCCGGCGCTGCCTCTGGTCGTGATCACCAACGGATCGCTTCTGTGGGATCCGCAGGTTCGCAAAGACCTGATGGCTGCGGACAGGGTCGTTCCCTCTCTGGATGCCGCCACAACAGAGGTGTTCAAAAAGATCAACGCCCCTCACCCCAGTCTCGATCTGTCCGCCGTCAAGGAAGGACTGATGGCTTTTCGCAGGGACTACCGGGGTCAATTCAACCTGGAAGTGCTGCTGGTTGCGGGCTTCAACGACCACCCCGACCATCTGCGCCAACTGCGTCGCTTCATCGATCAGCTCAACCCCGACCAGGTAGAGCTCAATACCGTGGTGAGGCCCCCGGCCGAGGTGACTGCCCGTGGATTGACAGGAGCGCAGATGAGATCCGCCTTGCAGTTCTTCCCCCAAGACAAAAGCCATATCGTTGGCCGCTACCAAAGTTCCACTGCTGCGCAGCTCGATTCCGAGCTCGCTTCCCGCGTGGTGGCGATGGTGAAAATTAGGCCCTGCACGGTTTCCGAAATGGCGGCGTCGCTGGGGGTGGAGGCAGCCGATCTGGCGGCTGTCCTCATGGGCCTGGAACAAGAAAACCTGGTGGAACGCTGCTCATTTAACAACGTGGAATATGTGCGCAGCGCGCCTACTGCACCTTCACATCGTCCTCCGGGGGAGGAATAGAGAGCGTTTCGACGGGATTTTCGGGAAGAGTCTTGACGATCAGAGTGTGAGCAAACAATGCTTTTGCCAAATCCTGGATCTGCTGCGCTTGAACTTCCTGTACCAGTCTGGGGTATTTCTGGTCATAGTCCCAGCCCAACCCGAGGACCTCGTTGACTGCAGCGCTTTGGGCGCGCGCGGCCAGTCTTTCCAATTGCATGTGGTGTGCGGTCACGAGCATATTTTGAGCAACCTTGAGTTCTTCCTCAGAAACTCGTTCCTGCCGCAATCGTTCAAGATTCTGCAAAATCACCTCTCTGACCCTCTCCAGGTTTCCCATGGTGGTCTGCGTGATCACCCCAAAATACCCTGCGTTCCTGCCATAGAAGGGAAAGGAGCCGACTACATAGACCAAGTCCTCCCGGCCGCCGCGCAGACCTTCAAACAGCCGCCCTGAAGGAGTTCCGGCACCGGAGAGAATCGTATTGAGAACGTCCAGCACCGGGCGTTTTTCACTGTCAAGAGCGAGTCCGTTTGTGCCGATGAACAGTGCTGCGGAGGTCTTTTCATTTTTCTTCTCCACCGTTCGATCCGCAGCCAGAGGCTCTGTATCGTTGTCCCAGGTGGGCAGGGGAGCGGATTCCCCATGCCATGCAGAAAACCTGCTGCGGATTTTTGGAAGGAGCTCTTGCGGCGAAAAATCACCATAAATGGCGAGAACCGAGTTGTGGGGGTTGACCATTTTTCGATAGAAAGCGAGAAGCTGGTCCCTGCTGAAGGCTTCGACACTCTCGACGGTTCCCAGTCGCTCGTGGCCGTATGGCGAGTTGATGAAGTAACTTTGCTTGAAAAGTCGAACGACTTCAAGTTGCCAGCTTTCGTCCAGCGTCTGGATCGCCAGCAGGGTTTCAACGCGTTTCTTTTCTATTTCCTGTTGCGGAAACTGACAATTTTGCACGATATCGCCGAGAATGTTGAGCGCCATATCGAGATCATCTTTGAGCACCTTGATTGTGATGTAATAGGTGTTGTTGCCGGAGCCACTGTCGATGTCTCCCCCCACATCTTCGATGGCCCTGGCGATATCCAGCTTGCTGCGCTCGGCTGTCCCCGCTGTGAGAAGAGACGCGGTGAAGGAGGAGATTCCGGCGGGCTCTCCCGCTTCCAGCAGCAGTCCACCCAGTCCGTACAGTTGCAGCGTCACCACAGGCAGCGAGGCATCCTGTTTGAGCAGCACTCGCAGGTTGTTGTCCAGTTTATGATGGTCCACTTGCGAAGGCGCCGCTGGCGCCGTAGTGCCTTGCGCAGCGTCGGCATGTTCCGTCGGGGGTTGGATAATGGAAACATTCACCCGGCTCATTTCAAGATAGCGCGCCGCCACGTCCAGAATCTTTTCCGGGGTCACCCCGCGCAGGCCTTCCAGGTAAGTCTCGTCAAAATAGGGGTCTCCCGTGTCAAAGTAGGAGGATGCCAGGGAAGAAGCCATGGCCGATGCCGTCTCTTTGCCGAAAATGTGTTGCGCAATGGCGGTTTTTTTTGCCTTTTCCAACTCTTCGGCAGTGACCGGCTCCTTCTTGAAACGCTCTAATTCTTGTTTGATTTTGTTAAAAGCCTCCGGCCAGTTTTCTGTCGCCAGATCCAAAGCAATGATAAACTGCCCGCGTGCATAAGCTGGAGTCCAGTTGGAAGCGGTGACGCTCAAAACCAGGTTTCCTTCGGCCTTCAAACGCTGGTACAGTCTGCTGGTGTCTCCCTGTCCGAGCAACAACGCCAACACATCCAGGGCGTAGAGATCCTCATGATGCAGACTTACAGAAGGGAATCCCAACAGCACCTTCTTGATTCTCGCCAAGGGAGATTCGACCTGCTCCCAGCGGGGGTTCAGCTGAGTCGGTTCGGTCGGTAAAACGATCGGTTCATCGGCTTTGCGTTTGAAATCCTGAGTCTTTTGAATGAGGAACCGCAACACTTCCACCGGGTCGATCTTTCCGGCAACGGAAATGATCATGTTTTCGGGCTGATAGCGTCGCGAGTAGTAGTCAAGCAGGGAGTCGCGGTCCTGCTGAACGAAGACCTCTTCATAGCCAATCACGGGATTACGCACCGGATGAACCTGGTAGGCGGTTTTCATCAGGAGATTCCACAGTTCGCTGTCGGGATTGTTTTCTCTCATCTTAAATTCCTGCTGAATGACGGCCTTTTCACGTGCCACTTCCTGGGGATCCAGCTTGGATTCGCTCACGTAGGAAATCAACAGGTCGAGGGCTTCCCGCCAATTGTTTGCGGAACTATTGATGTAGTAGACGGTTCGGTCGTAGGAGGTGTAGGCATTGGTCTCTCCTCCGATGGATTGCAGTCTCTTCTTTGCTTCGGCTTCGCTGAACGATTCTGTGGACCCTCCGGAGACCACGTGTTCCAGATAATGAGAGAGCCCCGCTGTCATGTAGCGGCCCTCATAGAGCGATCCCGCACGCACAAAGACCTGCGCCGAGACGACGTCGCCGGCGCCCGAATGGCGCATCAGTACGGTAAGCCCATTGTTCAGCACCACAAACAGATCGTCGGGCTTCGAGGACAACACACGTTTAACGGAGGATTGTATATCGGCGGGTAAAGCAGGAAATCCTGCGGATGGCTCCGCAGCGGGCGCGGTTTGTGTCACGCTCAGTAACAGGCCGATCAACACGAACATTCTGATCACACAATTAGCGGTCATGAGTCCTATCCTTCAATGCGATTGTCACTGGATTCACAGAAAACCCGTCCGGATCATATCACAAATGTAGTGAAAACGGTTCGACTTGCCGCTGCATGTGGGCCACGCAGCAGGTGGGCGCCCCATCCCGATGACCATCCATCGGCCGTTGGCTTCACCCCACTCGATAAGGATATCATCCAGTTGAGCCGCGCGCAAAAGCCTTTTGGAGAGATGCACCGGTTGCCTGAAAGCCGGATCGTCCAGGGCAACGGGTTCCAAGGGTTTTTGACTGCGGCCACCGACGGGATAGCGCAGTATTCCGAGGCACTCGAACTGGACGCAGACAAGTTGGATACGTTTCTCCCAGGCAATGTGTTCACGGATTATCACCGCATGCTGAAGGCCGGCAAGCTTTGCCAATTCATGCGTGTGCCGGGCAATTATTTCCGGTGTTCTGCCTATTCGAGTTTGCACCACCACAACGGGCAGCCGAAAATCCTCCAGGATTTTGGCTTTCTGCCGTTTTCCATAATAGACTCTTGATCTGGGGTGGGGAACATGAGCGTAATCCAAAAGCAGCAACTGAAGAATCCTGGAACGCTGGTAGCGGTAGGTGACCGGGTTGGGGAATGTCCTGATTCGGCAGGCTCTAAAAACATCCACGTATTTCGGGGTCGGAAAGAAGATGCGGGTTGCCTCGCGCATCAACCGTCTTTCGTACTCGGAATAGTCATCCAGGCACGGTCGAATGCCGAGAGTCAAGACGCTGGGGCAGGTCTCAATGAAAGGTGCCAGTGCGACCCGCCGATTCGATTTTCGGGCTGTTGATTCGTTCGAGCTCAATTGGGATTCAACAACACGTCCGGATGGACTCCGTAATTGTAGCTCCGCATTCTGAAGTAATTTTCCAGAAGACCGATATGCTGATCCACATAGTCGTAAATTTTCAGGCGCCCCTGGGTACCCGTGCCGTTCTGGTAAAGATCGCGAATGGTGTGCGCCAGGTGCTTGCGGAAATAGATGGGAACAGCCAGGAACAACACCTGACTGTTGAGCTTGTCGGCACACTGAGCCAGCGTCTTGGGGGTGAGCAAAATGGTCACACGGCCCTGGGGGATGTTTTCCGGGCAACGGAGGGAGGCTTGCTCATCGGATTGCTCCTCCGCCTCTTCATCGACTATGTCCTCCACTTCATAGGTGAAGGTCTCAATTCCGCGCCTCCCCAATTCCGCTCCTAGTGCTGCGTTTTGCTCATCGCCGCCGGAAAGCACCAGCAGGGGACCCTGTTGCCGGTCGAGTTCCGCCTGGATGTCGTCCACAATGAGCCTGGTCCGCTCTGCGTTACTCATCAGGGCCTGCAGCATTGGAAAGTAATCCGTGCGCGACTGATACGGGTAATCAAACGCCGTCGGGCGTGCCACGACCTGCGCGCCGATGACTCCCCTTCCTTCTCTCGCGTCTTTCTCATTGATCGAATAGACCACATCGCCCACATAATAGTAAATGAGGCGGGAAAGTCTGTCTTTGCGCTGCATTGTATTCGACAGCCCCAACATGTAGCGGGTATCGAAGTTGGGGATGAGGTGAGTAAAGACCTTGGATGGACAGCGCTGACATTCGTCCAGTATGAGATTACCGATGCGGTCGTGGATCTTGCGCCAGAAACGCATCATTTCCCCCGTATGAGCAATGGTGATCCATTTGCCGATGCGGTGATTTCCCCGGGTGAACACGCCAACTTCGGAGCGTGGAATCTGCAGAAAGTTTTCGATCTTGGTGAGCCATCCCTCCAGCAGGTCCATCCTCGGAATGAGAATCAAAGTGGGCTGCTGGCGCTGCGATAAAACGTACAGGGATATGACCGTCTTACCGCTCTTGTGTCCGCCAACCAGGGTGGCGAAGTCTCTTTCCAGGGCTGTCTCGGCCGCTTCCTGTTGATAACTCTTGAGCCCGCCGTGGAATTCAATGGGCACCGGATCGAACGAACGGCGTTTATCAATGATACGATAGGGCTGTTGAAACTTCTTGCATAACTCGAGAAATTGGTCCAGAAAACCGCGAGGCAAAAGATAGTTTCGTCCTCTTTGGCGAAGACAATTAATCTGTGGTGGGATGCTGCCTATCCATTCGCCCCGATTGTGGCGCAGTTCGTAATCGGGATTGGTGAAAACCAGGCGTTCATGGATTTTACGTTCCAACAGCGGGGGCAAACCTTCTGAGGGAATTTTGATCCATTCCGTCAGTAAAATGTTAAGAGGTTTTATCTTCATTCAACCAAATTCCTTTTGATGACTTCCGGTGATTCTGGAGTTATGAATGTCACTGTTCCTGTTTGTGGGCGATTCCATCATCCGGCCGGACAATGTATTGAAATGTCTCATTTCCGGGTGTGCTGCGCAGCACTCCACGATGCCGGAGGTTTGATGCTCGGAAAAGGAGCGCGGAGAGTTGACTGTGGATACGGTGCTGATCCGGGATCCGCCGGATTGACGGGGATCTGGACCGGCAAAATCGCAGAGCGCGCCCGATCTTGAGCTGAACAAAAAACCGTCGAAAAAGGAGTTGCAATGAAAGATCAATCTTCAAACCATCTACAAATTTTGGCACAATTGGCCCAGGAATACCAAACCAAGTATGTGGAATTGGAAAAAATCTGCCAAAATGCTCAACCTGAATGGATAATCCAGCAGCTCACGGCTCGAGGGGAACTGACTACCGACCATTTCAGGGCGGCTCAACAGGCACTGTTCGCGTTTTTGGATAATACCCGACAGTGCGAAGATGATAACGCCGTCAAAGCTGTGACCACCATCAGTCGCTGCTTTGATGAGATGCGTATATTGTTCAGCATACTCATTGGGTATATTTCTAACCCTCAAGAATGAGAAAAATCAACCAAAATCAACGTGCACCGGCCGAACTGGAGCTTCAGCCCAATCGATTGCGCCAAAGTCGATTATCCGAGTCGGGATGGATTGCGCCGGGGCAAGCCCGGATCGCTCGAACAAGCCACCATGGTCCAGTGCCGCATGTTGGGTTTCGTCGCGCGCAGCGAGTGACTCTACCCAACCTGCGGAATTCGGCCACTTGATTGTGTGGCGCTGTACTTAGCATGTGGGGTTCAAGTAGGCAACCCAGCAAAATCGGTGTGGGGTTGTGTCACGCATGACGCAATTCAATATCTGAAGCCCCGCGTGGTGTATCCGCGGATAAGGCCTAAGGAGCTTCCCCATGGTCGCCGCTCTGTTTCTTTATGAGAAAATAGATGGTGCCCGGATGCTTCAGTCTGCCGGCGATCTGTTCCGCCGCCTCTCCACTGCCGCAGAAAAGGTCCGCCCGCCCGGGGCCTTTAATGGCTCCCCCTGCATCTTGATTGAGCACCCACCGATTTAACGGTTCCCAGGCAATGACCCGACCATTTGTGTCGAGACGGGGTTTTTCCGATGAGAGGTACGCAATTCCACCCCGGGGGAAAAATTCTGGATCCGTCGCTATGGACCGCCCATCGGTCAGCGGCACATTCAAACTTCCCAATGGCCCGTCTTGCACCCACCTGAAAAAAACATAACTTTCGTTGTGCCACAGTACTTCGTCCATCATGTCGGGATGAGCCCGCAGGTAGGCGCGAATCGACTGCAGTGAAATTTCTTCCCGCTGCAACGCACCTTTTTTCAAAAGATACTTGCCGATGCTTCGATAGGGGCGGCCGTTGCTCGCCGCGTACCCCACCCGAGCCCTTTTCCCGTCGGGCAGTTCGATCATGCCCGACCCCTGGATCTGCAGGAAGAAAACATCAAGTATGTCCTGCAGCCAGACCATTTCTAAACCCTGCCCCAGCAATTTGCCGCGGCCGTCGATTTCCTCTCGATCAAAATAGGGCACGACGCGCTTCCCGTCCAATCGGCCGCGCAGGGTTTTGCCGGCATAGAGTTCAGGGTTGAAGGATTCCAGGTCGATGGTCAGTAAATCGGGTGGCGCTTGATACAGCGGATACCGGTATAGATCCGTGCGCTCCAGGCTTCCCGAAAGAATCGGTTCGTAATAGCCCGTGAGCAACAAGTCGACCTGATTTTCCCCCGGCTGAAACCGATACACGTCAAACGTGCGAGCGATGGTGTGCGAGTCAAGCTGCTGCGCATTCAACAGGTTCAAAAATTCTTGCAAACTCGCCTTGAGGCGGTCGGCGCGTACCTGCAGATGTCCCAGCGCATAGGTGCGTTCCGGCGGTACCCTGCCATAAAAAACCAAGCTTTGCTGTATCACTCGTCTCAGGGAATCGGCATCCAGGTCATCCGCCAGGGCGGGCAGCTGCTCAGCGGGAACCTGAACAAGTCCGGGTGCTTGGGGCCGCTCTTCCTTGGGCTTGCTCGGGCAGCCCGTCAGCAGCAGCAGGCAAGCGGCCCATATCATTATCTTAACTGGATTCGATAGGAGCAGATTCATCACAGTCCCGCCAACAGGTGGCCTCAGGATGGGAGACTCTTCTTCCCCTCGAGGGAAAGAATTTAGGTGCCCATTTCCCAGGAGTTGAGGTATTTGTCCTGTTCGGCTGTGAGTGTGTCGATGTGTATTTTCATGGCCTCGAGCTTCAGGCGAGCGATGTCCTTGTCTATCTCGACAGGAACCCCGTAGACCTTTTTTTCCATGGCTGCGGCGTTTTTTACCATATGCTCGGCACACAATGCCTGGTTTGCAAAGCTCATATCCATGACGCTGGAAGGGTGCCCTTCGGCGGCGGCCAGATTGACCAGTCTACCCTCACCCAGCACATAAATGCGACGTCCGTCGGCGAGCTGGTACTCTTCAACAAACTCCCTGATCTGTCGACGCGCTGCGGCCATCGCGGCGAGCGAATCCAGATCCAGCTCTACATTGAAATGCCCCGAGTTGGAAATGATCGCCCCGCTTTTCATCACTTCGAAGTGTTCTCTGCGGAGCACATGGATGTCGCCGGTGAGGGTGCAGAAAAAGTCGCCGATTTTGGCGGCTTCACTCATGGGCATGACTTGATAGCCATCCATTACGGCCTCCAGTGCACGTAACGGATCCACCTCGGTGATGATCACTTTCGCTCCCATCCCGGCGGCCCGCATGGCTACGCCCCGGCCGCACCATCCGTAGCCGCTGACCACAAAATTGGAACCTGCCAGCAGCCGGTTGGTCGCTCTGATGATGCCGTCCACCGTGCTCTGCCCGGTGCCATAACGATTGTCGAAGAGATGCTTGGTGTTGGCATCGTTCACTGCAATGATGGGATACTGCAAAACACCGTTGGCTGCCATGCTCTTAAGCCGGATGACTCCCGTCGTGGTCTCCTCGGTGCCGCCCAGAATATCTGCCAGGAGCTCCTTGCGCTCCGAGTGAATGGTGCTCACCAAATCAGCGCCGTCATCCATGGTGATCTGTGGTCTGCCGGCCAGAGCTGAATGAATATGCCGGTAATAGGTATCTTTGTCCTCGCCCTTGATCGAGAACACCGAAATCTGATTGTGCACAACCAGGGAAGCCGCCACATCGTCTTGGGTGCTCAGAGGGTTGGATGCACACAGCATGACGTGTGCTCCGCCGGCTTGCAGCGTTTGTGCCAGCGCAGCGGTTTCGGTGGTGACATGAAGACAGGCGGCGATTCTTATGTCCTTAAGGGGCTTTTCTTGCGCAAAGCGGTCTTGGATGGAGCGCAGTACCGGCATAGATTGCGCGGCCCATTCAATTCTAAGCTTCCCTTTGTCGGCCAAGCCCTTATCCTTAATGTCAAAATTCATGAAGTCTCCTTAGATGATTTGTCTGTTCCTGGCGGTTGACGAGGAGGCGATTCCCATCAGAACCCGGCCTTTTCACGCAGGGTGTCCACCATGTCCGTCTTTTCCCAGGTAAAATCCGGATTATTTCTTCCAAAATGGCCGTAACAGGCGGTTTTCTTATAAATGGGCCGCAGCAACTTCAGGTGGCGAATGATGTTTGCGGGCTTAAAGCTGAATGTTTCACGCACAATCTGGGCGATGCGGTCAGGGGAAATCTTACCGGTACCATAGGTGTCAATCATGAGCGATACCGGCTCCGCCACTCCGATGCTGTAAGCCACCTGGACTTCCACGCGGTCGGCGAGGCCCGCCGCAACAATGTTCTTGGCAACGTAGCGTGCCATGTAGGAAGCGGAGCGATCCACCTTGGAGGGGTCCTTGCCGGAAAAGCAACCGCCCCCATGGCTCCCTTGTCCGCCATAGGTGTCCGCAATGATTTTGCGGCCGGTCAGGCCGCAGTCTCCCATGGGGCCGCCGATCACAAAGCGGCCGGTGGAGTTGATAAAAAACCGTGTTTTGCCGTCTATCAGGTCCTCAGGAATGGTCTTCTTGATCACTTCCTCGATGATTCCTTCCTGCAGATTCTTGTAGGAGACCTGGGGGGTATGCTGGGCCGCAACCACCACCGTATCGACCCGCTTTGGCTGGTGATGGTCGTATTCTATGGTCACCTGGCTCTTGCCGTCCGGGCGGAGAAAGTCGAGAATGCCGTTCTTGCGAACTTCGGCGAGTTTCCTCGTGATCCGATGTGCATAGTAAATGGGCATTGGCATCAGCACCGGGGTTTCGCTGCAGGCAAAGCCGAACATCAAGCCTTGATCGCCGGCTCCTTGCTCTTCGTGCAGTCCTTCGCCCTCGGTCACCCCCATGGAAATATCCGGGGATTGCTTGTCGATGCTGGTGATCACCGCACAGGTTTCCCAGTCAAACCCCATGCCCGAGTTGTTATACCCGATATCTCTGATGGTGTGACGTACGATTTCCGGAATGTCCACCCACGTGCTGGTGGTGATTTCTCCGGCCACAAAAGCCAGACCTGTGGTCACCAGAGTTTCGCAGGCTACGCGCCCGGTTTTATCTTCAGTCAAAATGGCATCCAAAACCGCGTCGGAAATCTGGTCTGCTACCTTGTCCGGATGGCCCTCGGTGACGGATTCCGACGTAAACAAGAAGTTGCTCATGGACATAACTGAAATTCCTCCTTTCATTTGATCAGCAGGGAATGTCGCTGCAAAGTTCTAGCAAACTTTTGGGACCTTCGATTCTCGTGCGATGAGCGCAACATCCGGACTGTCCAAAGGATCAGGATTGTCTGGATGGTTACCTCGAGCATGGTTTTCTCTCTTTGGCAGCAGGCGGTCGGCAACGTATTCGGGGGTTGCCAGGCCACCCGATATAATCAATTTGAAGGCGTCTTCAACATTGATTTCCAGTGGAATAACATCTTTTTCCGGGATCAGAAGGTAAAAGCCGGAGGTCGGGTTCGGGGTGGTGGGAAGAAACACGTTGAGAACACGTTCCCTGGTGAGCGCTTGAACTTCGCCCGAAGCGACTCCCGTTACAAACCCCAGAGCATAAATCCCACGGCGAGGGTACTCAATCATCACCACGCGCTTGAAGCCGTCGTAGGATTGAGAAAAAATGGCAATCAAAAGCTGCTTGACGGCCGAATAAATGGGGCGGACAAGCGGGATTTGGTAAACAATGCGTTCCCCGAAATCGATGATGCGGCCTCCCACGTAATTTTTGACCAGGAGACCGATCAGGAAGATCATGGTGACCACAAGGATCGCTCCCAGGCCAGGCAGAGGAAAGGGCAAATAGGCCTTCGGATTAAAACGGCTCGGTATCAGATTGAAGATACGGTCGGCATTCCTGAGAAGAATACTGATGACGTAGACTGTTATGGAAAGCGGAACTACTGTCAACAGTCCGGCTATGAAATAGTTTCTAATTTTGTCCTTGATCTTCTTGAGCAACGCCTTTCCTTTGCGGCAGGAGATTATTCTCCGGTCCAACCATAACTATTTTGGGGTGATGCGCCAATGTTTCATCTTCCTGATAATGGGCATAGGTTGTGATGATGACCAGATCGCCTACCTGGCCCATGCGCGCTGCAGCGCCATTGAGGCAGATATCGCCTCGTCCGCGGGTTCCACCAATGGCATAGGTGTCGAATCGCGCCCCGTTGGAGATGTTGTAGACTTTCACCTGTTCGAAGGGCAAAATGTCGGCCGCTTCCATCAGGTCGCGGTCGATGGTTAAACTTCCCTCGTAGTTGATGTTGGCATCGGTCACTTTAGCCCGATGAATTTTGGATTTGAGTAGCACACGCTGCATGGCGTCGCCTCCTTGGAAGAATGGCTTATCTCGAGATTCGTTTAGGGAGAGCCGGGTGGAATCAATAGACAATTGTCTATCAGGCGGGCCTTGCCTACGTACGCGGCCATGGCCAGCAGGGTCGGGCCTTCCACCCTGGAAACTTCACCCAACGTGACCGGATTGCGCAGTTCGGCGTAATCGATACGCAATCCTCCCCCTTCCTCGAGACAGTTTCGGACGCTTTCCAGGATCGCCTCCACGCGGCGTTCCCCCGCGGCTACCTGTTGTTCTGCCTGCTGCAGCGACCGGTTGAGACGCAGAGCCGTTTGCCTCTCTTGCTTATTCAGGTAAGTGTTGCGGCTACTCATTGCCAGGCCGTCCGGTTCGCGCACGATGGGGTGGCCGACGACCTCGACATCCATATTCAAATCGTCGACCATCCTCTGTATGGTGACCAGCTGCTGAAAGTCCTTCTCCCCGAATACCGATACATGGGGTTTCACAATGTTGAATAATTTGGCCACCACCGAAGTGACTCCAATGAAGTGACCGGGCCGACTGGCGCCACAAAGGGGCTGGGTCAGCTGCCTGACCTCGACGTAGGTCTGATAGTCGGGTGTGTACATTTCAGAGGCTCGAGGTGCGAAGGTAATATCCACTCCCATTTCCGTGAGCAGGCCAATGTCCCTTTCCATGTCCTGCGGGTAGCGCTCGAAATCTTCGCCCGGACCAAACTGAGTGGGATTCACAAAGATGCTCACCACCACAATATCGGCAAGCTCGCGGGCCTTTTTCGCCAGCGCCAGATGCCCCTCATGCAAATACCCCATGGTGGGCACCAGGCCGATCCTGGTTCCTTCCCTCCGCCATGACTCTGCAGCTTGCTGCATCTCGGAAATACTCTCGATGACGCGCATGTTCGCTCCTTACCGTCCTTAGAACTGCCAAAACATAGAAAGCCTTCGGGACCGCTGTCCGGAAGGCTATACACCAGGGCAAAAATCGCCCCGTACCAATATTTTGCCTCATGCACTCTCGCCGTCTCGGTCCAGACCGGATCCAAGCGGAGCAAAATCCCGTTGAATTGGGGAGTTAGGTATCAAGGAAGCGGTGGTTTGTCAAGGGCTATGTCTGCCGTTCCCCGTGGGTTGCTCTGCGCGGCATTGTCCCCGACCCGATGGAGCGCACTCAGCCGGTCGGCATGGGGTGCACAGATCAACTTTTGTGCAAACTCTCTCAATAGAGCATTGACTTCTAAAAATATCATTTGATAATGTCAAATGTTTTCTGAACCAATCAAATAGAGGCTCGATACCCGCACCGCACCAACTTCAAAGGAGGAAATCATGAGCAAGCTCCTATGGCAACCTTCCCGGGAACGCATTGCAGGCACCAACATGTTCCAGTTCATGCAGTATGTGAATGATCGCCATAACACCAATTTTCAGAGCTACGATGATCTTTATCAATGGTCTGTTACTGAAATCCCCAAGTTTTGGGCGGCGGTCTGGGATTTTGGTGAAATCATCTGCAGTCAACCGTATGCCGAAGTAGTGGATGACTTCACAAAGATGCCGGGGGCTCAATGGTTCCGGGGAGCTCGCCTCAACTTCGCAGAAAATCTTCTGCGCTATCGCGATGACCGCATTGCCATCAGTTTCAAAGGGGAGGGCAAGCCGACCGTAAGCATCACCTACGCCGAGCTGTATGACAAGGTAGCGCGCCTGGCCAAATCGTTCCGCGCTATGGGGGTGACGGTGGGAGACCGGGTGGCGGGTTTTATGCCCAACATGACTGAAACCGTCATCGGCATGCTCGCAGCCACCAGCGTAGGGGCAATCTGGTCTTCATGTTCTCCTGATTTCGGTATCAAAGGGGTGTTGGATCGCTTCGGGCAGATATCCCCCAAGGTCTTATTTGCTCCCGACGGATATTTTTACAGCGGGAAGACCTTTGATTCGCTGGAGCGGATCAGCGAAGTGGTCAAAGAGATCCCCAGCATTGAAAAAGTTGTTGTTGTGCCCTACACAAAAACCGATCCTGACCCTGCCATCGTCCCCAATGGAATTCTTTTTGACGATTTTCTCTCCAAGGAGAACAACCTGGAGATCGATTTCGAGCAGGTTCCCGCGGATCATCCACTCTACATCATGTATTCGTCGGGCACTACGGGTGTCCCCAAGTGCATTGTCCATGGAGTGGTAGGAACGCTGCTTCAGCATATCAAAGAGCTCAAGCTGCACACTGACGTGAAGCGTGATGACACCATTTTCTATTTCACCACCTGTGGCTGGATGATGTGGAATTGGCTGGTGAGCTCCCTGACATTGGGGGCGCGGGTTCTCCTGTTCGACGGCTCGCCCTTCTTCCCCCGCCCCGGTGCCCTCTGGCAAATGGCTGAGGATGAAAAAGTGAGCATCTTCGGAACCAGCGCCAAGTACCTGGCGGCTGTCGAGAAGGCCGGTGTGAAACCGAAAGAATCCTTTGATCTCTCTCCCTTGAAAGCGATCTTGTCGACCGGTTCGCCTTTGTCCATAGAAAGTTTCGAATACGTGTACCGGGACATCAAGGAGGATTTGGTGCTGTCGTCCATCTCCGGAGGAACCGACATCATTTCCTGTTTTGCTCTGGGGAACCCCATCGGCCCGGTGTATGCCGGGGAGCTCCAGTGCAGAGGACTTGGCATGAAGGTGCAGGCGTACAGTGATGAAGGCAAACCCGTTCTGCAGGAAAAGGGGGAGCTGGTTTGCACTGCTTCCGCTCCTTCCATGCCCATCTACTTTTGGAACGATCCCGACGGTCAAAAATATCGCAGCGCCTACTTCGAAGTCTGGCCCGGTGTATGGAGTCATGGCGATTACATTGAAATTACCGAACATGGCGGCGTGATCATCTACGGGCGTTCCGACGCCACTCTAAACCCGGGCGGAGTAAGGATTGGAACGGCTGAAATCTATCGCCAGGTGGAGAATATTCCGGAAGTATTGGACAGCCTGGTCATTGGCCAGGATTGGGACAATGACGTGCGGGTTATCCTGTTTGTCAAGCTCCGCGAAGGACACGATTTGACCGACGAGCTTGTAAAGCGCATCAAAACCACCATACGGCAAAACACGACACCGCGCCATGTCCCCGCCAAGATCATTGCGGTCGCGGACATTCCTTACACCATCAGTGGTAAAAAGGTAGAGTTGGCGGTGCGCAAGGTGATCCACAACCAGGAAGTGAAAAATAAGGATGCGCTGGCCAATCCCGAAGCTCTGGATCTTTATAAGAACTTGTCTGACCTGACGTCCTGACACCAGGGTCTGCCGGTAGCAGACTCTGGATCCCATGCAGGCTGGGTTGAAGAATGAAACCCGGCAAAGTGGGCGTCGGATTTCGGGAACGGCTGACCGGGGTGGGTTTCGTCGCGCGGCCCGCGTGACGGAACCCGTCAGAATTTGCCACGCTGCGCATGAAAATGCTCACCCTCGAGCGCCATGGCTCGGCGGTGGTAACGCTCTCAAAGGGCGGAGCTACAAGGTGCAACGATTCACCCGGGCAGCTGCAGGGTCAACGCGCCGCAGCCTGCGCCAGCACCTCCAATGTCTTTCCAGCGCACGCTTCCCAGGAAAATTTTTGAGCCTGCCTTCTTCCTCTTTCTATCAGATCCTTGCGGAGTTGCTCATTACCGTGGAGGACAACGATACCCGCGGCGATTGATGCGGGATCGGGTTCCACATAATAACAGGCATCGCCTCCTACCTCGGGCAATGAAGACAAGCGGGTGGTGATCACCGGACACCCCAGACTCATGGCCTCCAGAACCGGGAAGCCGAATCCTTCGTATAATGATGGATAGGCCAGGCAAAACGCTTTCTTATAGTACACCGGCAGATGCTCCGAGGGCACGTAAGACACCTGGAAAATGTCTTCACCAAAGGGGTGAGACCTGATCTTTTCAAGGATCAACCTGCTTCCCCAGCCAATCTTTCCGACCAGATAGAGGTGCAGATGAATGCCACCCCTGCGGATAATTTCATACGCATCGAGCAACGCCGCTATATTCTTGCGCGGCTCCAGGGTTCCCACAAACAGTACATAAGGCATTTTTAAGTTGAGGGTTGCTCGCGAGTTGCGGATCGGGTTTCCCGGGGAAATGACTTGAATCTTTTCGGGTGGCAGAGCATAGATCTGCTGGATGTCCATTTTGGTTTGAGCCGAGTCGGTGATTATTTGGGCCGCTCCTTTGACCTCCCGTGGCAGGTGCTTGACCAGGTGCTTGAGAGTCTCGGCGCGCAACAGTTCGGGGTAAAAGGCGAAGGTGCAGTCATGAACCGTGATGACCTTTTTGCCCATGACCCAAAAAAGCTTCGGAGCCACATAGTTGGGGGCGAAAAAGACGTCATTGCGATCAAACGCCACAAAAAGGGGTGTCACTACGGCGGCTCCCACTCCAAACCAGAATCTGGTTCCGAACAATATCTTCTCGGGTATCGGGTAGCATCGGTAACGTACGTTTTTTAGGTGGTCGAGCGGTATGAAAAGCCCCGGTGCTCTCTTTTCGGGAATCAGGGTGTGAGTATACAGATTGATCCGCACTCGGCCCCGCCCGTCGATGTTTTTCAGGATGTGGTAGGCGTAGTGACCGATGCCGGTCAGGGGTTCGACAAAGGGATAGCCGTCAAAGCCTATGGTCAGCTCCCGGCCTTTGTCGTTGGACCTTTCGCCGCGACCGCGCCGGAATGCCGTCATCAAGTCTTGGGCTACGTCACGCAATAAGCGTATGGTATTGAGGATTCGACCGGATTGAGATGTCGAGGTTGCCTGTCTTGGCGGTTCAGCGGATTCATTCATCTTCGATGTATCTTTAAAAATGGGGAAACCATGCGGTTTGACGATGTCAAGGAAACAGGTTGTAGCGCAGGATGCACCAAATGGCTTTGACGCCGTCCTTCCATCCAATTTTTTTGCCTTCGGCATAGGTGCGGCCGTAATAGGCGATGGGGACTTCGTATATGCGCCAGTTTTTTTTGGCAATTTTAGCGGTGATTTCGGGTTCAAAGCCGAAGCGCTTTTGCTTGAGCCTGAGGTTTACCAATGCTTCCCGGCGGAAGACCTTGTAGCAGGTTTCCATGTCCGTAAGGTTTAAATTGGTGAACATGTTGGACAGCAGCGTCAAGAATTTGTTCCCCAGGTAGTGCCAGAAGTAGGCAACACGATGGGGGCCGCCTAGAAATCTTGATCCGTAGACGACATCGGCCACTCCTTTTTGAATGGGGTCAAGCAGTTTGGGATATTCTTGCGGATCGTACTCAAGATCCGCGTCCTGTATGATCACGACATCTCCCGTTGCTTGCTGAAAGCCTTGCGCCAGTGCGGCTCCCTTGCCCTGGTTGACGTGCTGGAAGATGACCGTCAGCGAAACATCCCGATGGTCGGTTATGTTTTCGGAGCAGTGTGTTCCGGCCATCTTGCGGCCTTCGGCCCAATTCTCGGTCAGTTGTTGGAGAAAGTCCCGAGTGCCGTCTGTGGAGCCGTCATCAACGATGATAATTTCTTTGCCGGCGCAGTCGAGGGGAACGGCACTCACTCTGCGAACGACCTCTTCGATAAAGGCGCGTTCATTGTATACGGGGATGACGATTGAGATCTTCATGCTTATCCGTTCTTCACAATCAGCATCACGCCGCTCAATATGAGCGCTATCCCCAGACACTTGGGTAATGAAACCGGTTCATGCAATACTCTGAAAGAAATCAAGGTAACCCACACATAGCTTGTTGCGATAACCGGATAGAGGACCGAAAGGTTGCCGTGCTTGAGGGCTACGACAAAAAGAACGGCCGAAATGCCGTACAGAATCATGCCGGCGATTACCTTGATATTGCTCAGCCATGTCCACGGATCCGGCTGCAGAGAGGCCGAGCCAAGTTTGAACAGCAACTGTGCCAAAGATCCCATTACGGCGCAGCATAATGCAAGCGCAATGGGCCAGATTCTAGTTTCCACCAATCCTCCTCAGTCCAATGGAACAGCGGTCTGTCCTGTTTCAGCCAATGCATTACAGTTCTTATTGCACATTTTTCGAGCAGAGCTCTGAAAACGACCGCCTGAATCATATATTTTAGCATCCAACGGGTGTCAAAGTATTTCAGCCGGTTGCGCTGAATCCTTGTTCCCCGAAGTTCCCGCGCTCTCCTCACATGCTTCCCGGAATTCAGCGATTTTTGACGGGCCGCCGCAAAAAGGGAATCCTGAGGTAGCCTCCCGCTGCCGATCCTCGCTTGATGGTCAATGCAGGTTGAACCAGTAAGCCGCCGAGGATCTCAGCATCTCTCCATAGGGGACCGCCTCCTCATGGGGAATCCTGCCGAGACTGAATAACACCAAAAGATTCAGATTCCAAGCGGCCAGGCATAGCAACAGAGCAACCAGCAAAATTCTTGTGACACGGCGTGAGCTTGATATTTGGAGCAACGCCGCCGTGCCGATCATCGCCCACAGGGTAAGCCCGTCAAAAGCGCGCGAACCAAATGATGCGCCAAGCCACCAGCAGCTCCAGCAGGCATTGACGTAGATCATGACGGACAGCACCAAAGACCAGCAGATCGCCTCCAGGTTGCGGGTCTTCAACATCCACATGAAAAAGCCAATGAAGCCGATGAGATATACAGGGTGCCAATAGAACAAGCCATGACGCGGGGAAAATAATACCTGCGGCAGCCGGGGAGACAGCCAGAAGAAGCTCTCACCGGTGTAGGTGTACAGGATGTAATGTCCGTAGACCAACCGCCAGGCGACTAACTGCGGGGCAACCGTCAGTGCCAAAGAGAGCAGGAAGAGAACGAAGTTCGGCCATGGTACGCGCTTTTTGATCACCAGAAGCACGACCACCGTAAACGGGTAAATTAGAAAGACAGCCGCCTGATACCTCGACAGGATCAACAGCCCGCTCAACACACCCGTAACGATCCAGGGAAGCACGGGTTCCACAGATGTTTTCAGGCGCAAAGTAAAATAGTATGTGCCGGTTAAGGCAAAAAACATGATGTTGTGCGCCATGGTCAGCAGTATGGTTTGGTAGGCGAGCATGAATGAGGCCAACCAGACCAGCAGTGTTGATTCGATGGCGGTCTTTCGGTCGAACAGGTGCTCAAGAATTTTGAATGCAAACAGGAGCCCCCCCAGGGCGTACAGGAACTGCCCGAGCATGAGCATGAACTGGTAAGCCGGGCCGAACCCGTCCAGCCTCAAAGGTGTGCCGCAGAGCCTGGCCGCCCTGGTTGCCACATCCCCTGCCAGGAACCAGGGCAGAGAGGATAACGCCCAGCCAATGGGGTATTTGTTAGGGATGAGCCCGGTTTCGGAACGCGGCTGATTCAACGCCGTGAGCTTCAGTTCCTCGGGCATGGTGTCGCAATAGAGTATATCGTTGGAGAAATCCAGGTCTCCGTCGATGAGGGGGGAGCGCAGCCAGAAGTAATAGAAGGAATCGTCCCAACCCCATATGACCGTTTTTGATGGACCACAAAGACCTCTGATGGTTGAGCCGAGAAAAAAACCACATGCGGTCAACAATGCCAGTGCTACCAAAGCATGCGGCAAGGAGGGTCTACAACCACGCAGTCCAAAGTGAACGAGCAAGTTAAGCAACCTTTCAACCAGCGACAAATCGGTTAACCGTCGGATTTGCTCCGCCTACCATATTTTGTGTGGTGACTTCTCGGAGAAGAGGCACCAGGCTGTGGGCTCAGGGCTCCAAGGCTACCCCGCCCGCTTTTTCCCGGTCGAACATAAGGATGCGAAATCCATACTTTGATGCCAGGTGGTCACTGGCCACGGCGATCGGCCGAAAGGCCGGATCGGTTGGCCAATAGGCGTCAAATTTTGGATTAACCTCCTTGATCAGGTTTGTGTAGAAAATGAGCGAGACTTTGTTCTGTACGCACAAATCAACAATCCATTCCGGGGGTAGATCGTGATCCCTGGGGAAGATGACGCAATCTGAAAGCGCGTAGTAACAGATCCTGAAATCGGGGGCCAAAATTACCGGAAACCGGCCGTTATGAAAAGCTCTGGAGTTTGACAAGGTGCCGTAGAAAGGGAATTTTTGCCGGTTGTCGCTGATCCATTGACCCATCTGCTGCAGCGCCCGAGCCTCTCCGATCTTTTTTTTGCTCTTGAACGTGTCGCACTCTTTTTGCGCCAGCAGTGCGAGGACAACGCAGGAAACTATTGCCAGGCATTGGATGCGCTTTGGTGAGAAGTGCATGCGGTTGGAAAGGATATCTCCGACGGCAATAAAGCCGAGGGCCGTCAAATGAAGATGTAACGGAATCAACGGTTGGAAGTATCGTGCGGCGCAAATGTTGGTCGGGAAGAAAATGGCAAAGTTCAGTCCAATGAAAATGAACGGGAAAAAGTCTTTTCCGGACAGGGATGCGGCCCCCGTGAAATGGCGCACGACTGCAAGAACCACCAGCAATAGATAGGGCATGTACAACCCTTTGACCGATTTTTCGATATTTTTGAGCCAGGGGACGTCTCGATACAGATCCTCCGATTGTTGTTGCACCACGGCCTGGATTCCTGAAGCGGTTCCGCCGCCGGTCGTCTCATCCAGGGAGGAAGCGCTCGCCTCACGGATCAAGCTGCCTTTCACGCCGTCCAGCAACTGGTGGATTCGAATCTGGGAGGGATGAGTGACGAGGTACCCCGTCTGCCGCTGTTCAAACCACAGCCACGGGGAGATGACCAGAGCCATCGTCACGGATGCCGCCAGGAAAGATGTCAACGGCCTGACAATCGGCCGAATATTCCTGGATGTATACCTGGAATAGACCCATGACGCTGCACACACCACGAGGGCTGAAACGGAAAAGAGCAGCCCTTCTCCGCGGGAGTAGCTCAGCAGTCCTCCGATCAGGCCCAGCCATAATCCCCAGATCAAGCGCTCACTGCGACACCATTTCAACGCGGCCCATGCGAGCCAGGGAAGCAGAGCCAATTTACCTGAATCCACCCCGCCCGAGGTCGCCAGTTCGATGGTGTATGGGCATACCGCGTAGAGAATGCTTGCCAGCCAGGCCACCTTGGCCCCCCTGAGCTCCCTCGCCAACAAATAGGTGCCCGGAACTCCGGGCAGAAACAGCAAAACAGAGGCAATTTGGTTGGCGAGAAAAGGGTGCCCGACGAAATAATTTATGGAACCGCCCACGGTTGTGAGCAAAGGGGATAAGTCCGGGCTGAACGCATTCTCAAAATTTCCGGATGAAAATTCGAGGGATAACAGCGCGTAAAGACTTGAATCTCGAGTGGGTATGTTTTGCCATATCAGGGAAGGCACACACACCGCTAATGCTGTCAGGGAAGCCCGGGCCACCCGCTTGGTTTCCTCGTGAGTCCAGTTCATGTGCTGCAGGCTGTGCACTGTTTCCTCTTTACTCGATGCCGACGGCAGGACCTTGTTCTGCAGACGGCAGCAGGAACGGGCCAGAAACCCGTGCCGCCGAATCCCTCGGACAAGCTTCTGGCGACTAATGTGACCACTTCCTCCAGGTTTCCAGAAAAAGCTGTTTGAGCTCTGCGCACTCGCCGCTTTTGTCCAGGTCCGCGAGAAATCGTGTGATATCTTTTTCTGCCAGGTGCGCCGGCAAGTCTCTATAGATGCGGCTGCCGTCCAGGTCGGTCAGAGTGATATGGAATCTTCCTTGCCCCTCTTCCACCAGGATATTCGGCCATTTCAGATCGCCGTGGTATCCTCCGAACCGATGCATGGTGCCCAGCATAACGGCCAGTTTAGCCAGGCAGCGTTTCCTGCCGAACTCATCCAGGCGCGGCCAAATATCGCATAATCTGCAGCCCTCAACGTGTTCGTATAATATATATGATCTTTCGAGCATGCCCAAGCGACGTTCGATCAGGCAAATGAGCGCTTTCGGTACTGGAACGCCGCGCACCGTCAGGTTCCAGGTGGACAGCCAGGTACGCACGGCCCGCGAACGGCGCAAGGTATTTCTTATCCGGTAAACATGCCCTTTGCAATTATAGCGCTTGAGGAAATAGTGCCGACCGTCAATTTCAATTCGTGCAGCTCGCACGGTCCGGCCGTTTTTCAATAAAACACCTTCGTTGAGAAGTGTGTCCGGATTTGGCAGCAGCGTGTGCAGCGCTTTTTGGACCGCGGGCTGTCTGACCCAGTGAGCCTTGAAATGGCCAAATTTTCCTGCAACGAACCTGGAGTTGCTGTGGAGGCAGCGCCCGGCTCTCTTTCGCCAGACTCTCAAAGAGACATCCAGAGCAGCTTGCTTGATTTCCTCGAGTTTGCCCGACACCTCTCGTAAACGGGCCCCATCGAAATAGCATCTAAAAAAATGAAATCGTTCCAGTGAACGGGTGAGGGTCTGAAACGTGCCAAGCAGGAGCCCCAGGTTTCTTGCGCACTCCGTTGCCGAAAGCTCTCCGCCGTGCAACCGTACGCGGTCTACATCCAGAAGGTAGAAGCGGGGCCGCGTCTCTTCCTGCACCAGAATGTTGCCCAGGTGGAGGTCCCTGTGCTCGATTCCTCTGCCGTGCAGGTCCTTGATGAAGTGTGCAAATTCCTTGATGAATGCTTGCTTCTCGCCAAAAAGCAAATGCTTTCCCCGGCTCACCACAAAGACGTCCAAGGATAGCGCATCGTCAACCGTTTCCGTTAACAGAACGTCGCGCTGCAGTATGCCAAAGCGTTTCACGACGCCGTAGGCGATCACCGCGGGCACGCTCACTCCGCGGCGCGCCAGTTCCAGATTAATCATTCCCTCTTTGCAGGCGGTTGCGCCGGCCACGCCTTTCATCAGGGAACGCAGGCCACGATAGCAAATTTGCTTGGCAAATATTCCATCGGCTGAACGGATCACCAATCGCTTGCGAGACGACTTGATAACCACGCCCGAGACTTCCCGTGCAGCATGAAATGATGCGGAATGCGCTCCTCCTTTCCTCACGTAGAGCCAGTGGACAGGATGCAGTGCAATGCTCGCCGTTGCGGTTGAGGATGCTGGTTCCGATGCGGTGCCGGCTGTAGTGCGGGGGCGAATGCAACTCATATTGCGTGGACCCGACAGTTAGGCATTGTCAGTCTCCACCAAAGGTTGTTGTGCGGCGAGACCTCCATCGGCGGGGCATCCTTTGAGATGCCAGTAGAATATCGCTGCGTTCAGGCTTAACTTGTCGCACCGTGCAGATCCTTTAAAAAGCATGGCCAGGCATGCGGCGCCGCCGGCCATGCTGATCAGAAGCCTGATGAGCAGCCCCGTTCTCAGCGCGTACTGCGAGACCGTACTGTGATGTTTGGCAAAATACGTGTACCTCGATCGCCAGTACTCTATCCGCGCTCGAACATTGACTTGTGCCGCACTCTTGCCCTGCAGATGAAAAATGGCGTATCGCGGGTCAAATACCACCTTCCATCCGGCTCGGCGCATGCGCAGGCACCAGTCCGTCTCTTCAAAGAAGAAAAAAAAGTCCTCATCCAGCAGTCCAACCTGTTCGACTGCTTCTCTTCGAACCATCATGCACGAACCGATGATGGCGTCTACTTGGACCGGATGCCGAATCCGGTGTTCCTTGCCGGGGTAGCGAGACGGCAGGAGAATTCTCAAGAGGCTTTTGTTGGTCAGTTCTGTCAGAAGCGACGGGAAATTACATATGGAGTTTTGTAGCGAGCCATCACCGTTCAACAGCTGTAACCCCGCTATCCCTATGGAAGGATCCGCTTCCATGGTTTTCATGAGCCCTGCTATGGCCCCTTTTGAGATCACCGTGTCCGAGTTGAGCAGCAGCAGAAATCGCCCCCCGGCTGCGCGCATGGCGATATTGTTGGCGCGGGCGAAGCCCAGGTTGGCGCTGTTGCGGATGAGCTTGACGCGCGGGAACTCCCGGGCAACCATTGCCTCGCTGCCGTCTGTCGAGGCATTGTCGACCACGTATATTTCGTATGATACCCGGGTTATGTTTTCGCACACCGAGTCGAGGCATTGTTTCAAGAGCTCCCTCGTGTTCCAGTTGACTATAACGATCGACACATCAATCATGGGATCTCGCGTCGCCGTCTACGCCGTTTCAACAATTTCACCGTATGTGCGGCGATTCGGTCTGTCTTGGCGGCTATCGAGCGGGCTAATTTTTTCTCTGTGCTGCCCAGAGACCGCAACTCAAGATATTCCAGGAAAAAACGCATGCGGTCAGTGCGCGAGATGTGCCCGACAAAGTCTGCCGAATAATTGAGTTGCCCCAAGTCTTTTATGATATAGCGTTTGGGGATTTTTCCCCAGCGGCGCAGCCGTTGCAAATCGATCAGGTACAGCGTATCCTCCCCGCTTAAAAAGAAGTGCCCCAGATAAAAATCCTGGTGACACATTGCCTTGCCGTGCAGCACACGGGCAATGCGTGCAACATCTTTGATGATCGAGTACTTCCATATGCGTTTGGCATGTGACAGCGGGCCCCTCAGTTCCTTCTCAATGATTTTTTCCAGCGATTCAGCGCCGTACAATTCTTCGGTGATCAAAAAGGAGGCCATTTCCAGGCCAAAAGCTCTGCTTTCTCCCATCGCAACCGCAGTGACCGTGGGAATGCCCAGGCGCTGCACTGCAACAATACTGTTCCACTCGTCCAGGGCGCTCCTCGGAGGCCATTTCCAGTGCACGACCGCTTTAATGAATTCTACCCAGTTGAACCGGTTTCGTTTCAGATAAAATGCGCGTCCGGCCAGTTCCAGGCGGGTTACTGTCCTGCCCCGCTGTAAAGCGATGCGTTCACCCCCCTCGAACCGCATAAAAGAGTCGAATTCCTTGAAGCCGTGTTCTTCAAAGAACAATGTCGGGTCTTCAATGCGGATCTTTGGGCGGATGAACGGGAGCTTCAAACAGCCAATCATTCTTGTCACGATAGCTTCCAGGTTTATCGTTTTGCCTTTGCATGAGCTCACCTGCCGCTGCCAACGCTTCCTCGGCAGAAATTGAGCGAAGACAGACTTTGTCGTCGCACGTGCGCTTCTTGCAGGGGCTGCAAGCAGCCTCTTTGCGCAGGACCCTGATCTTATCGGGCGACCCGCAGGGGCCGAATATCTCATAGGGAGTCGGTCCCCAGACGGCTACCACTTTCAGGCCGACGGCAGCCCCCAGGTGAAGAATTCCTCCGTCCGATGCAACCAGCAGGTCACTTTGCTGCAGCAGGGCAGCAGTCTGCATGCTGTCACCCCAGTTGACTGCATTGACGCAGGCCGGTCCCAGGACAGCCGCAAACCGGTCGGCGAGCGCCTGCTCAGTGGTGCCGGAGCCGACCATCACGATGCTTGCGCCGAAACGGTGAATTAGCTTCCGTCCCAATTCCATGAACCTCTCGACGGGCCATAATTTGGTTGCCGTTCGATTAACTTCTGAGAGGCAAAGCTTCTTCCGACCTACGCGCCGGCATCCGACGTGAAACGCAACTCTGGGGCGGCTGATCTGCTGCAGTCTGGTCAATGCCCAGGCTTGCGCCCTGTGCGTCACCCGTATACCGGGTGTCCGGTATTCGGGTTCATTCCATAGGCCGTTGCTCGGAAACGTTCGCAGCATCGATGCAAAATGCTGCCAGGTCTTGTGCATTGCAGTTGGCGTTTCGACCAAAATCAGTGGGATGTTGGTGGCCGCCAAAAGCTTGCGCATGGATTTTTTCCCGTCCAGGACAATAGCGGCGTCATAATTCCGTCGGTTGATGGTGCGCACCAACCTCCATTTGCCGAGTGGATTCCAGGAACTGCCGGGAAGTTCGATGTGCTCAACCTCACCGGTCAGGCCATCCAGTATGGGTGCTGCGTACCCGTAACTCAAGACGGTAAGACGATCCACCGCATCATTGGCCATGAGATAATCAATTGCCGGACAGGCAAACAGCAAATCCCCGAGGCGTGGCGCACCCGTCAGGAGCATATTGAGGCCGAAAGTCTTAGCCGCATCCTCCAGTGCTTTTTGCTCAAGGAGCTTTTCTCGCGGGTTGCATGGCAGCATGATTCGTTTTCGGGTTGCACTTGCCAATGGCGGTGAAATTCTTTAGAGCGCCGATCGCATGAACTGAATGTCGAATAATCTTCGGTACTCGCCATTTTGGGAAAGCAAGCAACTGTGGGTTCCTTCCTCGACAATTCTTCCAGCGGAAACGACCAAAATGCGGTCCGCTTTTTGGATGGTAGAAAGTCTATGGGCGATCACAAAAGTGGTCCGCCCGCGCATCAGATTCTCCAACGCCATCTGCACTTCGAGCTCCGCCTCGCTGTCAAGAGAGGATGTTGCTTCATCCAGGATGAGAATCGGGGCGTCCTTCAAAATGGCTCTGGCAATGCATACCCTTTGCCGCTGACCACCGGAGAGCATCACGCCCTGTTCGCCGATGACCGTGTCAAAGCCATACGGCAATTGCTGTATGAAATCATACGCATAGGCGGCCTTCGCGGCCCATTGAATGTCTTTGAAGCCTTTGTTCAGGTTGCCATAGGCGATGTTGTTCCGGACCGTATCGTTGAAAAGAAAGCTCTGCTGGGTAACAATAGCTATTTGTTGTCGCAGCGAACCGAGCTTGACATCGCGCACATCTATCCCGTCGATCAGGACAGCTCCTTTGGTGACATCGTAAAAGCGTGGAATCAGGTTGACCAGAGTGGTCTTGCCTCCGCCGCTGCTTCCCGCAAGGGCCAGCACCTGCCCGGCCGGAACCGACAGGTTGATGTCATGCAGCACCATCTTGTCGTCGTATGCAAAACTCACATTGCGAAAATCGATGCTCCGTTGAATCGGTTGCAGCTCAATGGCGTTGGGTTTTTCCAGAAGCGTATTCCGTTCTCCGAGTACGGCGTAAACCCGCATGGTCGATGCGATTCCTTTTTGCACGACGGAATTGGCCTTGCTGATGCTCTTGATCGGCCGGTACAGCATTAAGAGACCGCCCAGGAAAGAAAAAAAAGTACCGGGGGTTGAGGTTCCTTGAATGACCTGATAGCCGCCGTAGCCGATCACGACGGCGATGGCCAGGGCACCGATGAACTCCATCAGCGGGGAAGAGAGGGCATCGATCCATTCGGATCTCAGGTAATATCGCAGCACCTTTTGATTGCGATCGAAAAAGCGATTCTTTTCATAGTCTTCCATTCCGAAGGCCTTCACGATGCGGCTTCCGGTGAAGGTTTCATGCAGGACCACGTTGAGATCGGCCATCGTTTCCTGACCTTTGGTGGCGAGCTTGCGCAGTTTGGAGCCGAACTTGAAAAGAGGATAGAAAGCCAGGGGTAAAATCAGTATGGCAATGGAGGCAAGTTTCCAGTCCTGATAGAAGACCACAAAAATCAAGCCCACCACGCTCAAGGAATCCTTGATCAGGCCGGTGAAGCCTTTGGTTACGGCGTTCTGGATTTCATTGACGTCGTTGGTGATACGGCTCATCAAAAGGCCGGTGGAAGTTCGGTCAAAAAATGACAGAGGCAGATCCTGAATGTGATTGTACAGTTGTTGCCTGAGATGGGCCACCACCGAAAGTCCTACGGACTTGAGGTAGTAATCGTTGCCCCACTGGCAGAGTCCGTTGATCAGATTAACAGCCAGAAAGACAAGGGGAATCAACTGCAGCATGGTGAGGTTCTTCCGGATGAATATATCATCCATGGCCGGCTTGATAAGATAGGCTGTGGCGGCGGTTGCCGCGGAGGCTCCCAGCATACAGACTACCGCTATGGCAAGCCTGCGCTTGTGGGGTTTGAGGAGACCTGCCAGCTGAGTGAAAGCAAACTTTTCCGTGGGACCGATTAAACTCATAATTGTCTGTCATATCCAGTCAGGAATTCATCTCCAGAATCGTGTCCACAGCCTGCACTGCCCGGTGAACTTCGATGCTGTTACTGCAAGCCGGATTTTGGGGGCATGCCTTCAACAGACAGGGAGAACACTCCATGGACGACTGAAAGGTGCAATGGCTCCGCCCCCGTGGACCGTTACGTCGGCTGTCCGTCGCTCGATAAAAGGAAATCGTAGGTGTGCCGAGCGCGGCAGCGATGTGCACCGGTCCCGTGTCGCCGCCTAGCACGACATCCACCTGAGCCGTCAGAGCCATAAACTCGGGGAGTGAAACCTTCGGCCACACCATGGAGCGCTCTGATACGGCCTGTTGCAACTTCATGATGAAATTGCGCTCCTGCCGGGTACCCCAGGAGAACAGCAGATTGACCCCATCGTTTCGATTCAGAGCGGTGATGAGTTGCTGCCAAAATTCACAGGACATTTGCTTGGTTTTCCAGGTTGTGCCGGGATGCAGGAGCACCAATTTGCGCTCTAAAAGGCCTGCCTGGTGCAATTTGTCTCGAACGCGCAGAAGACATTCCCGATCAACCGTTAAGGCAGCCGCGCCGTCCGCCATGGTTCCGCCGGGAAAGGCAGCGGCCGCCATTTTCAGTGCACGATCGCTGATGTGCTGTTGCGTCGTGCCAATGGCAACTCTGCGGTTGCTCGCCAGCAGGTTCGTCCATTCTCTCACGGCATCCCTGGCAAAGCCGTAGCGCAGGGGAGCCCCTGAAAGCAAAGTAAAAAGGCCGCTCTTACTGTTACCCTGCAAGTCCAGAATAACATCATATTTTTCCTTGCGCAGCAACCCGATGGCCCTGGTTATTTCGATCAATGCGCCGGCGAGGTTTTCAGGCCGACGCCAGCGCTTGGTGGCAATGCGGTGCACCGTATGGATGAGTGGCTGGCTTTCGAGCAAAGGGGCAAAAGGTTCTTCCACCAGCCAATCGATCTGGAGCGTCGCATCCGTTCTGTGCATGTAGCGGATAACGGGCGTCGCATGGACAATGTCTCCCAACGCGCTGGTTTTGATGACCAAGACCTTCATGCCGTCGAGTCCAGCAAGGTGCGAACCGCTACTATCACTTCCTCTACTCCAATGGCAGTCATGCAGCGATGATCGCTCGGGCAGCGGCGCTTCAGGCAAGGGGCGCAATCCACTTCATGCCGGAGGATTATGGACATATTACCGGGCGGTGAAGTGGTGGTATGATCGGTTGGGCCAAATAAGGCGACGAGGGGCACGCGGAAAGCGGCGGCGATGTGCATGGGGCCCGAATCGTTGGTCAACAGCAGGCGGCACTGAGAAAGAACCGCCATCAGCTGGCGGATGGAGGTCCTGCCAATGAGGCTCTTGTGCGGAACTTTCAGCTGCTCTGCAATCCGTTTTCCCGTCGAAGCATCTTCGGGACTTCCGAGAAGCAGAATGGGCGTCCTGAATTCCTGGTAAATTTTGTTTGCACTCTGAGCAAACCGTTCGGGGAGCCAGCGCTTGGCCGATCCATAGGAAGCACCGGGATGAACAGCGATCCAATCTACATCTCCCAGCTCCTTGCGGGCAGCGGCGGTCTCTTCGGGGGTGCAGCAAAGGGTTAGATCGCCCGGGCGGGCCGTCATGCCGTTCTTTTTGAGAAGCTGCAGGTAGTAGTCCACATGATGCAGACGTTTTTCCCGGCGGCCCACCGGTACGCCATCGGTTAACAGCCATGCCCGCCCGTCCGAACGGTATCCCAAGCGTCTGGGAATACCGGCCAGCCGGGCCATGACTGCGGCTTCCATGGCATTTTGAAAGAGGATGGCCAGGTCATAGTGTTGTTCCCGGAGCGTCTTGGTGAACCGCAACAGGCCGGTTATGCCCCGATGCACCTTGCTCTTATCCCAAACCACGATTCGGTCGCAGTAAGGATGGCCTTCAAACAGCATGGCCACCGCAGGATTGGCCACCACGGTAATCTCGGCACCGGGGAAGGTGGCACGCACCACACCCATGGCCGGTGTGGTCATGACCGCATCGCCCAGCCAGTTGGTGGATCGGATGAGTATCTTCCCGGTTTCATGTGAGTTCATGGCATTCAAACAAGCGGTTGAACCTTACCATGTAAGGCCTCGATTTGGCGATTCATGTTGCACCGGCCAGCGAGCCTCCCTGGCGGGCAATACCGCCCGGGCGGCAGGAATCCAGCAAAGCCGGGCAGCTCGGCGGAGGCGGGCTTTCGCCGGCCTGACGGAGAGCTGCAAAGCGGAATCGCCACCATTGGGTAAAAGCAAAGGCGGGCCACAGCGCCCGCCCAAGAAAATCAGCCTGTTTCCCTGCTGATCCAGGATACTGCATTAGGCACCCGTCATTTGAGCATCACCCATTTGCCCTCTTGAATCTTGACCATCACCAGGGAATCGGTGTCCAGTCCATTGTGATCCTCAGGAGTCAGATTGTATATGCCGCTCACTCCGACATAGCCCTGCATTTGTTCAATGGTATCGCGCAAAGGCTCCGCATCCGGTCCCACCTGGCGCATGGCGTTGGCCAGCAGGTAAACGGCATCCCAGGCATAACCCGAATGGGTGTTGATGGGGTACTGCTCGTCAAAGTGATAAACATTCTTGTAGAGATCCACGAAGTCTTGAATGACCGCTTTTTGTGGATCGCTGTCCGCAAGCTGATCATAAACCATCAGCTTGGTTGCCGGCATAATGCTTCCTTCAGCCGCTTCACCGGCCAGCTCGATGTACTTTGGGTCCGGCTGACCGTGGCATTGAATCAACGGGATGGATAAACCAAGCTGCTTGACGTTCCTGGCGACCTTTGCGCCGGCAGGGCCGATGGTCCAGCATATGAGCGCCTGAGCCTTGGTGTCGCGGATCTTGGCAAGCTGCGTGGTCATGTCTGCATCGTTAGGGGCGAAAGATTCCCGAGCAACGATTTCCACGCCATATTCGGGAGCCAGCTGTTCGAGCCAGACCAGGCCATCCTTGCCGAACGCATCGGAAGCCGTCAAGACCGCAACCTGCTGCAATTTCTGCGACTGGAGATATTCGTAGACCTTACGTGCTGCGGTAGAGGTGCGCTGAGGCGTCTTGAAGGTCCATCGGTACGGCCCGAATTTGTCCCCGGCGATGACCGGATCTCCTCCCACCGTCATCATGACAGGGATATGCGCTTTGTCCTCGATGTATGGCTTTACTGCCATGCCGGTGCCCGTGCGAGTGGGACCGATCAACGCTACGACCTGGTCCTTTTCGACCAGTCGCTTGGCGACCATGAGAGCCTTGGTGGGATCCCCCTCGGTGTCGCCAATGATCAGTTCGACGGGCCTGCCGTTGATTCCTCCGGTCTTGTTGATTTTGTCCACGACCATCTGTGCTACCAGCTTGGTGGGGGTGCCAATCGAGGCAGCCGGACCTGAAAGGGCAAAAAAAGCACCGATTTTAATGGGTTCATCTTTCTGTGCCGCGACGTTGCCAACACCCAATGCCAACGTTAATGCCAGTGCCAGAGAACAAATTGCCGATTTGCCACCCATCGCTTTTCCTCCTTTGTTTGGATGCTCTCAATTTTCCAGTGAGCGGTTATCAAACACCCGTTTACTCTTGCGCTCGGTGCGCGGCAGTGTGCCGTATTCCAGGACCTCTACGTGCACTCGCACCAGGATCTGTTGGCGAATTTCGGCCGTGATCGCTTCTGCCAGTCGTCTATCGGCATCGGGAGACTCCTCCCAGGTACGTTCCACCTTTAACAGCATCTCGTCGCGGCCGTCCTCGCGACGATAAAGGTGAATCTGATATTCGCTGCCCACTCCCGCAATCTGAGAGAGTACATGGTCAATCTGGCCGGGATAGATGTTCACTCCACGAAATATGATCATATCGTCCGAACGGCCCAAAAGGTGGTCGTGCCTGGGCAATGGATTGCCGCAAGGGCATGGTTCGGGAATAAGTCGGGTGAGATCTCGGGTGCGATATCGGATGAGTGGCGCCGCTTCTTTGCGCAGAGTCGTTATCACCATCTCGCCCGTCTCACCGGGCGCAACCGGTTCCAGGGTTGTGGGGTGCAATATTTCGAGAATATAATAATCCGCCCAATAGTGGACCCCCTGGTGGGCGGAGCATTCCAGCCCGGTTCCCGGGCCGTACACCTCGGTGAGACCCGGAATGTCATAAAGTCCCGTCACACCGGTGATTTCTCGGATGCGCTCGCGCATTCTCGTGCTGTGCCGCTCCGCACCAAAAATAAACTTCTTCAGGGCGATTTGATCTTTGAGGCCCCGGCTTTCGATCTCTTCCGCCATGAGCAGGGCCATTGAGGCTGTGGCACAAAATACCGTGCTCTGCAAATCGACCAGCATCTGACAGTGAATTTCCGTATTGGCCGGGCCGACCGGGATAGCCATCGCGCCAAATCGTTCACAGCCAAGCTGAAACCCCACACCCGCAGTCCACAAACCATATCCGACGGCGATCTGCACCCGGTCGGAATGGTCAAGGCCGGCCATTTCATAGCAGCGGGCAAACATGGTTGCCCAGTCGTCAATGTCCTTTTGGGTATACGCCAGTACCTTGCGCTTGCCGGTAGTCCCCGAGGAGGCGTGAATTCTCACAATTTTCTCAAAGGGTACGGAGCGCAGTGGAAAAGGATAATCGTTTTGCAGGTCCTGTGTGGTGGTGAAAGGAAGTCTGCGCAAATCATCCCGGCTGCGGATCTGGTCGGGAGTAACTCCTGCCTGCGTCAGCCGTCGGCGATAAAATGCGCAGTTATGATAGGCGTGGGAAATGGTCCACCGCAATCCTTCCAGTTGAAGAGCGTCCAAATCTTCCTGGCCCGCCCGGCTGGGCATGAAGGAAACGCTCATGAAATGCTCCTTTCCAAAGCCGTGGTTGAGGCTGATTGATGCGCTTCGGCAGTGGGCGTCATTGAATCGAACCTCAGATCAATCCACCTCTCACCAGCTAAGAATGTTTCCTGACGCGATAGGTGAAGGAACGCTTCTGCAGCCACAAAACTCCAAATGTATCCATGAGCCCGACCCAGAGGCGGTTGTTGATGCTGTATTTAGTCTTGCCTCTCTGGCGCGGTCTGTGGTTGACGGCAACTTCCGCCAGGGTAAATCCCTGCATGGCAACCAAGGTGGGCAAGAATCGATGCATGCCTTTAAACTTCGGAAGCGATTCGATGCACTGCCTCTTGAAAACGCGGGTCGAACAACCAACATCGCTCACCGTGTTGCCCGTTACAAAATTCCTGAAAGCATTGGCAATACGTGACGCAACTTTGCGAATGAAGGTGTCCTTGCGCCGGGCGCGATAGCCGTTGATCATATCCATCGAGCCCCCTTGTATTTTCGCCATAAGTCCGGGGATATCCGCAGGATCATTCTGGCCGTCTCCATCTATGGTAGCGATGAAGGCCCCTTTGGCCGCTTTGAAACCCGCCCAGAATGCAGCCGACTGCCCCGCGTTGGCCGCAAAAGACAAGTAACGATGACGGCTGTCCCGTCCCACCAGACGCTCCAAGATGGCCAGGCTTTCATCGCACGAGCCGTCATCGACCCAGATGCACTCCCATGACCACAACTCACTGCCGAGTGCGGCATTGAGCTGTTCAGCCAGCAATTCAATATTTTCTGCTTCATCCTTGATGGGAATGACAACCGAAAGGACTACACCGCTGTTGTCCATTTACATGCTCTCTCGAATCTCGCAGTCTGATGCTCCATTTCCATCCTCGGCCGATCCGTTGCGCAGCACACGACGCTCCTTGTAAATCAAATAGAGATTGCGGCTATATATAAGAAACCCGGTGCTCTGCCCGAGAATGAAGACCGGATCTTTTCTCCATATCGCATAGGTCAAAAGCAAGCCCCCGCCAGCCAGGCTCAGGAACCAAAAAGCCAGGGGAACCACACTCTTTTTAGCTCGCTCACTTGCTATCCATTGGACCACAAACCGCGCGGCGAAGAGTGCCTGAGCAAAAAAACCCAAACCAAGCCAAAATTTTTCCATCATTTCTCTCTTTCAGCAACACATCGGTTCATAACCGACGCAGTGATATTACAGAAAGCGACCCAACTTTCAATCTATTTCCTTGTTTGATCATCCGCCGTGGGCTTTCGGCTGTTCGAGGAGCAGACAGTGGTTGGAAATTGATTTTCCATGCTGCAGTGGGTAGTATTCGAGCTGGTCGGGTCGAAGGCCTTTGCAGAAAGATTTTACCATGACAGTGAGCAACGTCAAAGTTGTTCACCCGGAAGGAGGATTAACATTTTTTACCAGACATTGCTGTCGAAAAAAAAGTTTCGGGCCTACATTGCCTCATTCATTGTTGGAACAGCTATTGTGGCCGGTGCCGCAATATTTTGGCACAAGACCATGTATCATTTTAAGACCGTGGATACCGGGAAAGTCTATCGCAGTGGAACCTTGTCCAATATCGGCCTGAAAATAGCCCATGAGCTCTATGGGATCAAAACAATTGTCAATCTTCGTTCCGAAGGGGAAATGCAACGGGACTGGTACGCACGTCAGAAAGAATTCGCCCGGTCCAATGAAATGAATATGGTGGATATCCCAATGTTGCCGGACACCCCGCCCGATCCGGCACAAATTGATCAATTCATGAGCGTCGTGAGCAATCCGGATATGCTGCCGGTTTTGATCCATTGTCAGGCGGGGATTATTCGTACGGGAATGATGGTTTCAGTGTACCGAATCGGGGTCCTGGGAGAATCCAACGGCACAGTAATGGCTGAACTGCCTTGGTTTGGCCGTACCTTTGAAGAGAGGCCGGCCGTGAAAGATTTTATTCTCAGCTACAGTCCTTGACCTTTGTCCGAGGGGAATTCGGAATGCTGCCATAGCGCAGCGCGTGAGCTCTGCGCTATGGGGCAGGGTGGGGCAACGACGGTTAAATTCCTCCCATGTGTTGCTCTTTGTACTTCTTCACGGTTGCCTCGTCTACAAGTCCCCTGACTTTATCAACACACGAATCGTCAATACAGGCCTTGGGCCAAATCTGCGGTACCACTTCCATGATGAGGCGTTTTTGATCTGCTTCACTCAGCTTCAGGACTGCCGCTTTTACTTCTTCAAAGGTCATAATCTTCCCTCCGTGAATTAAGTTTGTTCATGCGAGCAACACCAGTCTGCCCTGTCAACTCAAGATGCCAGCAAAATTTTTTTGACCTAAATTAACCGCATGGTATTTGGAAATCAAGCAAAAGCATTACACCAAGCGACTACCGACTTGCCACAATCATTCGGCAGTAAACGGATCAATGGTCCCTTTGAAATTGCTTGAGCTTGTTCACGAATCCTTCAGGACCATTCATAGCCCCCGTGACGCTCACCAGGATCTCACCCTGTCCGTTGAGCAGCAGGGTGAGAGGGACTTTGGGCTTGTGCAGCCTTCTGTAGATTTCGAAAAACGGATCATTGGCCATGGGGTACTGAATGCGATATTTACCCGCATAAGCCGCCGTTTCCTCGGGGTTGCTTCCTACCAATACTCCAACCATTTTCACGTTGCTCTCGAGTTCGGGGTCGCTGCGGATCATTTCATAGATTCGGTTGGAAACGGGTGCCTGTTCATGACAATAAGGGCACTTGACTCCGTAGTATCCCAAAACTATGAACTTGGTGTTGATGTCGGACAGCGGAAACAGTCGCTTTGCTCCGATTCCAAGGTATTGTCGGGCTTCCTCGGAGGATGGAGCGGCCAGCATCACCCGGTTCAGGTCAAGGGCTTGGGGGTCGGCCGCAAACGTTACCCCGGGACAGCAGCAGGCAGCTGCCATAGCGGATGCAATAAGGGAGAGCACAAACGCTCTACGCTGTTTGAATCTCATTCAATGTCTCCTCGTGATGGAATGGTTTATCTCGGACCTCCCGGCGGCTCATCGGAACATGTTCAATCTTACAGGAGTGTGCGGGACTTGAGAACTGAAATTTGTCTGTTCCATGCCTGGTCCCCAATGGGCGGAAGGGTCGGGGTAGGGTGCATGACCGTGGAAGAAGGCGGATTCGGCTCCAGATTGAAAAGGATGTGGGGTCAGACGGCCGGTGATTGGCTCTGTTCGGGGAATCGTTGGTGATGACTTTGTTCTGCCATTGCAGTCAGTTGAGCACGAAGGTTGCCAAACTTGAAGGGCTTGACCAGATAACCGCGGGCCCCCATTTGGGCGGCTCTTCGTCTGCTCTCGGCATCATCCATGGCGCTCATGAGCAGCAACGAAATTTGCGGATAGCAGGACGAAACGTGGCGCAGCAGATCAAATCCCGATTCACCGGGCATGTTCACGTCGGAGATCACCAGGTCGACCTGGTGAGTGCGGAGATGAGCGCGTGCTCCTGCCACGTTTTCGACGCGGATACAGCGGTGCCCGATTGTCGACAGGTACTCCGACAACAGGAAACTGAGACAAACGTCGTCATCGACGATAAGTATGGTAGACACCGATCCTTCCTCAAAATGGTCTAAGCCGATCCCCAATGCCGCGTGCTTGACCCCAGTGAGCAATATTCGCGCCAATTTCAAGGAAGGCCGCAAAGGAAATTGCCGATCCAGGGCAGCGGCATCGATCCCGCTGATTTGAAGCATTGCCAAAAGAATTGCGGGATTGGTAGAATCCCATTGCACTTCATTGGCTTCCCGTTGGTGCAGGATAAGTGCTACAGTAGTGTATGGAATCGACTACATATGAAGGGTCATTAAAGGATAAGCAGGAGGAGCCATGCGACGGGTGTTGCCATTCATCGTGCTCTGTTTGTCTCTGGCCGGCTGCAGTTCCGTGCAGACCCAAACCGACGACACATTGATGAAGGCCCGCCAGGGAGCCCAAAGAGGTTACGAGAATCTGTCTGCCAGGGCGGATTCACAACATTTCTGTATTCTCGGCCTGAGAGTGAGTGCAGACGGCAGGATTTTACACGCGGGGGTCAACGCGCAGGATGCGGGCATCGTTGCGGGCGACAAAATCATCGCAGTGAATGGAAAGGCGGTAAACGACTGGAAGCAGGCGCGGGAACTGATAGCCGGGCAAGGTCCCGGAGAAACCGTGGCGCTGACGCTGCTGCGCAATGGCGGGCAGGTCCATTTGGAATGTCCCTGCGTGGATATTTCGGAAACAGCCTTTGCCACCGCCGATGCACTGCGCGAGGCGTCGGACGGCAACTGGCTTGAGTGTGCCGAAAAGATGGAACAGATGCAGCACCAGTATGGCCCCAGCCCTTTAGCCCAGCGAATTGTGGTGGACTGCTACAATTATTATCTGCTGAGTCAGCAGAAGGGAGCCGACGCGACTCTGGCCGCGGCGGTCGCCCGCCTGACCTTGCTGAATATCGAAGAAGCGTCGTTCAGTAAAGAAGCGCTGGAATTGATTCGCGAGGATGTGTTGGCCCAGGTCGAATGGCTGAAGGAGAATGATGCTGCGCAACTGGCTGAACAGGTCAAGCAGAGTTATGCCAACGCCCTGGACGGCTTCGATGGCGGCAAGTGAGTCTGCCGGCGCCAAGTTTGGCGATTCGACTCATATGATCTTCAAGATGATGTTTTTGGTGCAGGCGCCAAAGTCATTGTCTTAAACACGGTCGTTCCTGGTCAGTGGGGCTGAAGCCGCAATTCGCATTTCGAACTTCGGATTATCCGCTGCAGGACGTATGGCTCGCACCCCGGCGTGCTCACAAGGAGGAGATGGAATGACAGGTGCGGAACTGATCGTTAATACAGCAGCAGGTCTGCAGGTGGACATTTGTTTTGCCAACCCCGGGACTACAGAAATGCCCATTGTCGAAGCGTTCGACAAAAGCAAGCGGATTCGTTCGGTTCTTGGTCTTTTCGAAGGCGTATGCACTGGTGCTGCCGACGGCTATGGGCGCATGGCGGACAAGCCCGCGATGGTGCTGTTGCACCTGGGGCCAGGCCTGGCCAACGGCCTGGCCAACCTGCACAATGCCAAGCGGGCCAACACTCCGTTGGTCAACATCATTGGTCAACATGCCTCCTGGCACCTGCCCGCCGATCCGCTGCTGGCCATGGACATCGAAGCGCTGGCTGCAACGGTTTCCGCATGGCAGCGCACCAACAGGGACCTGGACAGGCTCTCACGGGACACGGCCGATGCCGTATCTGCCGCGCTTCAGGGCAAGGTTGCCACCCTCATCGTTCCGCATGACCATCAACTGGCTCCGGTGCAGGTCCCGGTGGTTGGAAAATCGTCGCATGAGGACGACCATCTCGATCAGGGCTCGGTCGAATCCGCGGTCCGGATGCTGCACAAAAGTGGTCCTCGCACGGCCGTCATTCTGGGAGGACGCGCAGCGCGCCGGCGTGGTTTGACCGCCATGGCCAAGGTGAGTGCCGCAACCGGCTGCAGCCTGTTCATTGAGACCTTTCCCGCCCGGGTGGAACGTGGTGCAGGACTGCCTCTGCTGGAACGGATTCCATATTTTCCCGACCAGGCCGTATCGGCTCTGTCCCAATATGAATGCGTCATTTTCGCTGGAGCCAGGGAACCGGTCGCCTTTTTTGGTTATCCGGGCCAGTCGAGCTACTTTCTGAGCGAGCAGCAGGTCAGAGTCCACATCAAGGCGTCTCCCCGAAACATGGAAAATGCTCTGCAAGGGTTGGCCGACTCCTTCAATGGTGGGTCGAAAAATTCCGCTGCCGGTGGACAATGCGCCTCTGTTCAGCGCCCCCAGTTGCCGCGGGGTGGACTCACTCCCCTCAAAGTTGCTGCGGTGCTCGCCGCTCTGCAACCCGAGGGAGCTATTATAGTCGAGGAAGCGATCACGTCTGCCGGCGATTATTTTCAACTGTCGAAAACTGCTCCCGCGCACACGTACCTGGCTCTCACCGGGGGTGCCATCGGCCAGGGAATTCCCTGCGCCCTGGGGGCGTCCCTGGCCTGTCCGGATCGCCCCGTCATCAATCTGCAGGCGGACGGGAGCGCCATGTACACCTTGCAGGCCCTGTGGTCGCAGGCGCGCCAAGGGGCCAATGTAAAAACTCTCATCTGTTGCAATCGCAGCTACGCGATTTTAAGGCTGGAACTTGCCCGCGCAGGAAAGCAATTTCCGGGCGAACATGCCGAATCGCTGACCAATCTGTCGAACCCTGCACTGGACTGGGTGGAGCTGAGCCGAGGCTTTGGGGTGCCCGCCGCGCGCGTGGACACTGCCGAGGAGCTCGCCAGGGAATTGGCCCGTGCCCTCGCCGCCCCGGGACCCTACTTGATTGAAATGCTCCTGTGAGTGAAAAACAAGAGGCTCATCTTGGACAGCAGAATTTCGACCTGGATCATTCGGTAGCCTGGCTCAATTCCATGACCCCGGCTCGAAGGGATCTCCCAGCGTGGCGAAAATGATCAATTTTTCTGCGCAGAAGAGCAAATCTTGCGGTTACGCTTGCCATTGATTTTCGGGAAGCCTTAAGGCAGGTGTGCTATGGTCAAAAACACAAATGGCTTGTTCATTGCTGCAAAGGGGGGCCGGGCATGATAAAAAGCATACTCTCAGCCGCTGCGATTCTATTGCTCCTGGTTTCGTCCGGAGTCCGGGCAAGCGATCTCAAGTTAGCCATATACCCTTCCAACAACCCCAAGAAGCTCATCATTCCCATGCAGGTCATGGCCCGTTATCTGACGGAGCAAAGCGGCGAAAAATTCACTGCTATCGTAACCAGGGACTATGTGGAGCTGTCCGAGCGTCTCAAGAACGAAACCGTGGATATCGCCTGGATCAATCCGGTGAACTACATCAAGATCAAGGCTGAACACCCCGCCCTGAAATACATCGCCACTTACAGGGAACGGAACGAAGAGACGGGCGAAGTGACGCCCTATTATCAGTCATTTGTCATCACCTTGAAAAGTTCCGGGATATCCAGCCTGGAAGACGCCAGGGGGGGCAATTTTGCCTTCACCGACATTGGCTCCACTTCGGGTTACGCCTACCCCAATATGATCCTCAAGCGCAAGGGAATAGACGCTTCGCGCTACTTCGCCAAAGTCTTTTTCTTGAAGAGGCACGACCGGGTGATCGAGGCTCTGGTCAATAAGTCCATCGAGGCCGGGGCGGTTTCCGACGGCACTTACTATACTGCGGTGCGCAAGTATGGCGACATTTTCAGCATCATCGAGCGGTCGGCCCCGATTCCCCTCGATGCCATCGTGGCGCCCGCGCGCATGCCGGATGAAAAAATACTGCTCTATCGAAAAATCCTGACGTCCATGCCCCTCGATCATGAGTTCAACCGGGCCATGCAAGACAGCCTCGGGTGGAGCGCGGCCGGTTTTGAAGTCAGGGACGATCGCTTCTATGACTCAATGAGAGAAGCCTTGGAATAAGCCATGACATTATACGCCAAAGTGTTGCTGCTGGTACTGATTCCCGTGGCGCTGTTTCTTGCTGTGGATATGATCAAAGTCCAGGAAGTGACGCAGGAATACGAGCAGGCGGTCAAAGAAAATTATGCGACTCAGGCCAAGGCTGTGGAAGCAAACATTCTTGCTCTGATCAAGCAGCTGGATACGGCGAAGGCGGTGTTGTCCAAGTCGACGCAGGTGAGCAACGCCATTGCCTCGGCTGACAATGAAGTATTATTCGATCTGAGCAACGATTTCATTGGAAGTGTTGACAGCATTATCTTTGCCGACATGGAGGGTATCGTGCTGTCACGCTCACCTGAAGAATTCAAATTTGGGGACAGCATCGCAGAGAGCGATTATTTTCAAGCAGCTCTGCAGCATGGCGCTTTCCGCGGCATAAGCCGTGTTGATGGGGCCGTCAGCTTTGTGATCGCGGGCCTGGTGCGCAAATACGATGATGTTCCGGTGGGCCTGGTATGCGTCAGCAGCAAAATCAACGAAGGCATGCTGCAGTCCTTGGTGGAAGGGGAAAACATTGTTTTGCGGTTCACGCACGCCGACTTCACTGCGAGCAGTTCGCAGGAAGCTGCTGCGATTGTTCACTCGGTGGAGCTGCCCGCATTGTTCCAGGGGAACACCGATGTCCCTTGCCGGCTGGCCATCCTGTTCACGCGCAACCAGAATCTCATGCAGCTGATCAGTCTAAAACGGGTGATTTATTCCAGCACCATTGCCTCGGCCCTGGTGTTGCTGGGTCTTCTGCTGTTTTTTCTGCATCGTCAGCTGAAACCATATTCCGCTCTTGTCAATCTCATCCTGAGTTATGCCGACGCGACCATAACCCCGGATACTCTTCGGCGTAAGCTGGCTGCGCTGAAATCGCACTCCGGCTCGGAAATGAGCAGGATTGCCGGAGCACTGGTCCGCATGCTGGATGTCATCGAGGACAATTTTCAACGCATTGAGCTATACAACGCTGAGCTCACCAATACGGTCGCCAAACTGGAGAAGAGCCTGCAGGAGGTGAAGACCCTCAGCGGTCTGCTGCCCATTTGCACCCATTGCAAGAAGATCAGGGACGACAAAGGCTATTGGAATCAATTGGAAGCATACATCCGCGCACACTCCAAAGCCGAATTCAGTCACAGCATCTGTCCGGAATGCGCCAAAAAGTATTATCCTGATTTTGACATTTACAAAGATTAGAGGTCGGCACCATGTTGTCGATTGCATGCCGCTGATGAGTCTATCTCGAAGGGCGGAAGTGAAAACCAGAGCCAGGGGAGTTTTGCATGAAGGATTTTTTTGTCGCTTTGCTGCTCATTGTCCTGATGGGCTGCCTGACGAGTTGTGCGACCGGTGACGCCGGCAGGGGAGAGGAGGGGCCGCAGGTGAAATATGGCGGGACTATGAACACGAGAATAAGGTCCAGCCATGGTATGTGACGCAGGACCGTTTTTCAGCGGTTTGGATTTTCTTGCCGATCCCGCTCAGCGTCTTTGATCGTATGGTGTATCGGCTCTTTTGAAGATGGTTTTGCGGATCAAGCCTTCCCTGGGCAGACGATCTCGTTCCACCAGCTGGATTCGTACGCCCAGACCCAAAGCACGGCGCACGTGACTGCGCAAGAATTCCTGGTAGTGTGCGCGCCCCCCCTGCAAAAATTCCCTGTCTGGCTGCCGAGCCAGTAAGATTTCCAGCCGTTCGCCGATGCCGTGGCGGGTATGCACCACCAGGCGCAGGTCATCGATGGCCGGATCAATGGATGCGAGCATCGCTTCCAACTGCTCGGGATATAACGGGATACCTCGGACCGATAGGCGGTTGTCGGTTCTGCGCGCGATGGGCGATATGCGCGCCAGGCTCCTGCCGCACGGGCAAGGGCTCTCATGCCATACGGTAACATCTCCCGTTCGATATCGAACGATGGGGTACCCTTCGGCAGTTAGAGTGGTGATGACCAGTTCTCCTTCTTGTCCCTGCCGCACCGCCTCGCCCGTGGCAGGATCGATGATTTCCGCGAGGAACTGGTCTTCCGCCCAGTGCAGTCCGTTTTTTGCGGGGCACTCGCCGGCGATGCCCGGCTCCACCATTTCACTCACTCCGTAAAGCCCGTAGACCGGAGCACCAAAGGCGCGCTCGAGATGGGTTCGGGTTTCCTCGGCAAGCGGGTCGGGGCCGATCAGTACAATTTTTAGATGCAGGTTGGCGGGCTCCAGTTGCTGCCTTTTCATGGTTTCGGCCAGGTGCAAGGCAAAGGCGGCTGTGGTGGCAAGGACGGTGGAGCGAAAGTCCTGCATGATCTGCAGTTGCAAGGTGGCGGATATGGTGGCGGAAGGAGCCAGCGTCGCACCGATGCTCTCGGCCGCCTGGTTAAAAGTCAGAGCACCCGGGAACAGGGCGAAATTGAAAGCCACCTGCACAATATCTCGATCGGTTACCTCCAACTGCTCGTAAAGCCGCATCATAAGTGCTTGCCACATGCCGACATCATGGCGGGTGAAACCAACAACAATGGGGTGACCGCGGTCTCGCAGCATCGGACTCGATACCTTCAGGCGCACGATGCTGCGCAATGGAACCGCAAATAATCCATAGGGGTAGTGATCGGCCAGGTCCCGGCGGGTGGTGAAGGGAAAACGTCGCAGGTCTTCGAAGGTGGCCACGTCTTCGGGCAACAGTTCAAGAGAATCCATACGATGACGGTAAAAATCGACGTTGAAATAGGCCCGGTTGAGGGTTGTCTGCAACCGTTCCAGCTGGAGTTGACGGATGTCTTTGCGTGACAGAGTGTCAATGGGATTCAACGGCATGGCTGCTTGTCACCTTTCCCATTTGTGTGCATAGTCTTTGCCCAGGTAGGCTCTCTGAACGTCATCGTGTTCCATCAATTCCTGCGCCTCCCCCGCCAGAACGATTCGGCCGGTTTCCATTACGTAGGCTCGTTGAGCGATACTCAAAGCTCCCATGGCATTTTGTTCGACCAGCAGTATGGTCGTCCCCCGCTCGCTGAGTTCCTTGATGGTTCGATAGATTTCTTCCACCATAAGGGGTGCGAGTCCCAGCGAGGGTTCATCCAGAACGAGCAGCCGCGGGTCGGTCATGAGTGCGCGCGCAATGGACAGCATTTGCTGTTCACCGCCACTCAGCGTTCCCGCCTTTTGCTGCTGTCGATCGACCAGGACAGGGAAAAGCTCGAACATGGTCGGCAGGCTTTCTGCCACGTACTTGCGCCCGTACATATAACCGCCCAACTCCAGGTTTTCCAGGACGGTCATATTGGGAAACAGCTGCCGTGCCTCCGGAACCTGGACCAGTCCCAGCTGAACGATCCGTTCCGCAGACCGGTTGTGAATCGGCTCATGTTGGAAGAGGATCACTCCCTCGAAGGGGCGCATAACGCCGCTGATGGTTTTCAGCAGAGTGCTCTTGCCGGCACCGTTGGCCCCAATCAGGGCAACGATTTCACCTGCGCCCACGTGGAAGGTGACTCTGCGCAACACCTGCAGTGCACCGTATTTGACCGAAAGTCCTTGTACCTCGAGCACCCTCGCTCCTCACCGGAGGCAATGTGTTTGACTTTGCCCGCATCAAATCCCCGTCAGTCGTTATCCCCGGTCAGCGCCTCGAAGCCGGAAATCACATCCATCAGCTCTTCGGTAATGGCACTTTGGCGTTGCTGGTGGTAGCGCGACTGAAGCTCGCCCAACCGCTCGTCAATGTTTTTTTCAGCGCCCTGCATAGCCGCCAGGCGGCTGGCATTTTCGCTGGCCAGGGATTCGGTGATGGCCTTATAGATGGAAACAAACAGGAACTGCCGGATCAAGGCCGAAAAGAGGCTTTGGGATTGCATGCTGAAGGTGGGCAAAACCCGACTGGGCCATGCCTGCCGCGAGAGGCTGCGCAGCCAGCTGCGATCAATCGGCAGGAGCTGAAAGGAGGCGGGCTCGAATGCGGCGCCGGCCAACGGCCGATTATAGAAGAATTCAACCCCTTCAAGGCGCTGCTGCAGGTTGGCCTCTTCGATGTCCAAAAGCATGTGCTGCACGGCTGAGGTCACTCCGCTTACCGAACTTGGTGCGGAGTAGATATGATCGGCGCCACGTCCCCATCTCTCCAGCCGGGCCACTACCCTTTCTCCCATTGCCCAGATCCCAACCTGCGCTCCAGCCGGAGCGATCCGTTCCATGGCATAAGAGACGACCTGGTCGTTGAATTGGCCTACCATTCCGTAGTCCGATCCCAGAATAACGGAAAGCCGGGCTCCCCTTTCGGTTTGCCAATCCCTCGAATACAGGGAGGGATCATTCTTCACCACCACCTGTAATCCCAAAGAGATGGTTCGGTAATAGTGGGCAAGGGATTCCAGAGCCTTTTCATATTGGCGGATGCTCACTGCTGCAAGCGCTTTCATGGTCCGAACGACCGACTGCAAGTCTTCGGCACTGGTTATTTTTCGTCTGAGCTGTTCAACGGTCTCCATGGTCCACCCCCTGAAGAATGGCTTCCCGGGCGACCGTCAGCAGTCGATCTAGGTGCTCCTGGTGCAGTTTCTCCCCGCCTGCGATTAGTTCAAAGACATCCGGCAAATGCTCCCGGCATGCCGCTCGGATCGCCCTCTCAGCTTCAGCGACCCGATCCACGGCGAACCGGTCAAACAATCCCTCATTCAACGCAACCAGAATACTGATCTGCTCGGGCGCCGACAGTGGCTCATATTGTGACTGTTTGAAGATTTCCCGGACCCTTCTGCCGCGTTCCAGAGTCTTGCGCGTGTCCTCGTCCAGGCGGGTTCCAAAGCGGGCGAACGCTTCCAACTCTTCAAATTGCGAATAACTCAATCGCAGATCTCCGGCAACCGCCCGGTAAGCCGGCAACTGAGTCTTGCCCCCGACCCTCGAAACGGACCTGCCTACATCGACCGCCGGCATGATGCCTTTCTGAAACAGGGTGGGAGACAGGTAAATCTGCCCGTCGGTAATGGAAATCAAGTTGGTTGGAATGTAGGCTGATATGTTTTGCGCTTCCGTTTCCACAATGGGAAGGGCCGTCAGCGAACCGCCCCCGTGGTGTTCGGCAAGATGCGTGGAGCGCTCGAGGAGGCGCGAGTGAATGTAAAATATATCACCGGGGAAAGCTTCCCGTCCTGGCGGGCGCCGCAACAGCAAAGAGAGTTCGCGGTACGCACGGGCGTGTCGCGTCAAGTCGTCGTAGACCACCAATACGTCATGCCCCAGTTCCATGAAGTATTCAGCCATTGACGTTGCAGCATAGGGAGCCACAAACTGTAGTCCGGGGGGGGCATGGCCTTCCGCCACAACCACCACCGAATAGTCCATGGCATTGAGTCGCCTGAGATCGTCGATGATCTTGGCAACCGATGAGCCGCGCTGTCCGATGGCGCAGTAAATACAAATGACCTGTTTGTCCGCCTGGTTGATGATGGTATCCAGAGCGATGGCGGTCTTGCCCGTTTGCCGATCGCCGAGAATCAATTCCCGTTGACCGCGCCCAATGGGAATAAGCGCATCCAGGACCTTGATGCCGGTTTGAAGGGGAACCGTCACCGGCAAACGATCCATTATAGCCGGAGCATCCCTTTCAATGGGACGTCGCTCTGCCGCCCGCACGGCACCCTGATCGTCCAACGGACGACCGATGGCATCGACCACCCTGCCGAGCAGATTTTCTCCTACCGGCACATCCAGCGTCCTGCCGGTTCGCCTCACTTCACTGCCGGCCGTCAGCAGTTCGCTTTCATCCAGCAGGATGATGCCCACTTCATGAGGATCCACGTTGAAGACCATGCCGGCCAGATTGCCTGGGAACACGACCAGCTCTTCCGATTGAACCTGCGGAAGGCCTGCAACTCGGGCAATCCCCTGGCCAACGAACTTAACCGTACCAAACTCGCTGACTCTTATGTGGGCGGCGCTGTCTGCGAGAATCTTCTGCAAAGGGGAAAAAACACCATCTATGATCTCGTTGAGCGGCCGTTGCTCATTGTTTTTCGTCATCGATCCGTAGCTCCGGCTTTCCGGGCTTCTGCGATTCATTCCCTGGCCGGTGTCCGATATGTAAAATCGGCAACCTCATCCATTGCGCTGCGCATGCTTTCTTCCAGAGAATCGAGGTAATCTTTAAGATGCCAGGCCACTTTGCGCCCGTTTGCTCTGAGCTCGATACCGCTTATCAGGTCCCTTGAGACCTGGAAGTCGAGCGCCACTGAAGCTCCCAGCCAATGCTGAACCCCCGCGATGATCCGTTCGCGCAGATCGCCCGGCAGTTCGAAGGCGCTGAAAACAGTCATGGGCTCCTGTTTATCTCCGCCGGGATCATCAAAGTCTTTCATGGGGGCGGAATCGGCATCCTCCAGACGTCGCAAAAAAACCTGCACGACCTGCCTTTCCATCCGCTGATCGGCCAAATCCTTGAGGGCCTGACGGGAAATAGCGAGGATATTTTCCCCCGCACGGCTGCGCAAGTCTCGCAGGAAAGCCTCCTGTTCTCGCGCCACTGCCTCCCGCCAATCCCGCTTTTTCTGCTCTATCTCACTGCGTACCCGGTGCAGCAGCTCTTTGCGGTGAGCTTCCGCTTCGGCTTTCGACTGCTGCATCATTTGTTCACGCCGGGCATCGAATTCGCGATTTTTCCTGCGGAATACCTCAGCTTCCCGCTCAGCTTCCTGCTTCTCCCGCCTGGCATCTGCCAGCCGCTCGGCAATTTTTGCTTCACGTTCATCCATCGCACGCATGATCGGAGCGTAGAGGAACTTCTTGAGCAGTGCAACCAGAATCAAAAAGTTCAGGATCTGCGCTGCGACCGTGAACCAATCAATCAGCACGGCTTAACCTCCTGCCTTGGAAACGAGATAATTCCAGAAAGGATTGGCGAAGATCAAAATCATGGAGACCACAAAACAATAAATGGCCGTCGATTCAACCATTGCCAGGCCAACAAACAGAGTTCGAGTGATGGTGTTGGCTTCGTCGGGTTGCTGGGCGATTGAAAGCAGCGCCTGGGCCAGCGCCCGCCCCTCTCCCAGTGCCGGGCCAATCGCTCCAATCGCAATGGTCAGACCCGCTGTAATGATGGAAACCATGCCAATCAGACTCAGGCTATCCATTGGAAATCTCTCCTTTCTGCTGATCTGGTTCAGATCCTTCGCGCTTCTGCTGCACTTTGGTTGCAGCGGCGATGTATACGGTGGCAAGTATGGCGAAAATATAGGCTTGAATCAGTCCCGTCAAAAGGCCGAGAACCTGCATCACGATGGGAAAAATAAGGGGGGCTATGGCGAGCAGTATGGCCGCAATCATGGTTCCGCTCATGACGTTTCCAAACAACCTCACAGCCAGGGCCAAAGTCCGAGACAGTTCGCCGAGGACGTTGAACGGCAGCATGAACACCGACGGCTTGAGGTACTGCTTGAAATAACCCGCTGCGCCACGCTTGCGAATGCCGTAAGCCGGTACTGCCAGGAAAACACAGAGGGCCAGGCCTGCCGTCGTGGATAGGGAACCGGTGGGTGCCTGGTAGCCCGGCACGATGGTGAGGATATTGGCAACCGCAATGAACAGAAAGAGAGTACCGATGAACGGCAGGTAGGGGCCGGGATCCTGCCGGGTCACGTCACGGATTTGTTCTCTCGCATGAACGACGATGACTTCCAGCAGGTTTTGGAAGCGCGACAGCTTCATGCCGCTTGACAGCTCCCGGGTGACCAGCCAGGCGCCAAAGGCCATGGCGATCATCACCACCCACGTGACCACAATGGTCGCGTTGAGGGATGCCCAATGCCATTGCCAGAATACGATCTGATCGGGTGTGATGTGCATGTCGTCTCCCGTAACTAATTCGGCCCATCTTTGCTCATCCAATGGCGAGAGCGGTTAACCCCGCTTCACAGGGTGGAACTTTTCATCCTCAGGTATCCCCTTTCAGGTCCCAACCGTTTGACCATGATCCGCCGCATGATCATGAAACCGGCTGCACATGCCAGGAGCCGCTGCCAGCTGCCGTGCATGACCAGGTAGAATCCCAGTACAACCATTCCCATGCGCAGCCAGAAGCTCAGCAGCAGGAAGAGCTGCGGACGTTTTGCACGGGGAATGCGCCTGACTGTCATCCAAAGGGTTCCGAAAAAGAAAAACCCAAGTGCCAGGCCGGCAATGACAGGTAACAAAAGAAAGAATAAAGCGTGGTTCATACTGCCTGCCTCACAGCGCTCCGGGCGCTATGCAGCCGGGTCATCCAATGCCGCCCGGTCGTTCTTACGAGTCCTGTCCACTTTCCCGCTTTATCCAAAACCAGGCGTTGAGGCATCCCAGGATGACGCCGGCAGCCAGCCCCATTAAGGTCCAGGAAAAGCGGCTGGCAAACTGCATATCAATCCATACCCCCACGGCTATGCCCAGCAGGGTGGGTATGGCCACCGACCAGCCGACCAGGCCAAACATTCCCAGGCCAAACCAGACGCTGCGATCGCGCTCACGGCGCGCGCGTATCTTCCGCTCTTCCTTTTGACCGACTTCCTGCGGGACGTCCTTGCCAGACCTCTTTGCTTTTCCCAATGGATCATCCTGCCTGGCCATACTCACCCAGCTCCAGAAAGCGCCGCGCAAAGTCCACCTCGATTTTCGCCAAGGCGGAGCGGGATTTCTTCTCCATTTCATCCAGGGACTGGAATTGCTTCTTTACGGTCTCGGCCAGCATGCCAAGATCCGCCCCAAGTACAGCCTTACGGGTGGAAACCAAGACCTCGGATCCGCATTTCACCAAAATCCCCTCGTCTACCGCCACAAAGGTTTCCGCTCCGCCTGCGTCTTCAAAAGAGAGCAAGCCGGGCACCAGGGCGGCAGTGAAGTCGATGTGTCGCGGCAGCAGGCAAAACTGTCCGTTTTCGGCTTCCGCGATCACCTTGGATACCTTTTCGTCCAGCATCGTCTGACTGGGAATCAGGATCTTCAAGTTCATCATGTGAGCAGGTCCATTCTGCAATGCAATCGGCGTTGCCCCGTTGCTTCGGGCGGCTAACCCTCAGGTTTTTTCGCTTCATCCGCCGTACCGATCATGTACAGAGCTTTTTCCGGATAGTCGGAAAAGGCATCGTTCAATATTTGTTCACAACCATCCAGTGCATCCTGTAAGTCAACCATTTTTCCCGCCATGCCGGTGAACTGTTCCGTGGTATAAAACGGTTGAGTGAGAAAGCGCTCCAGACGCCGCGCTCGATAGACCGTTTTGCGGTCCTCTTCGGACAGTTCTTCGAGGCCGAGCATGGCGATGATGTCTTTCAGTTCTTCGTAGGTCGCCAAAGTTCTCTGAACCTCGCGCGCGATGTGGTAGTGTTGTGCTCCCACCACTTGGGGAGTGAGCATTTTGGAGGCCGATTGCAGCGGGTCGATCGCGGGGTAGAGCCCTTCACTGGCCTTTTTCCTGGAGAGTACGATGGACGCCGAAAGGTGCCCAAAGGTGTGCACTGCAGCGGGATCGGTAAAATCGTCCGCCGGGACGTAAACCGCCTGGATGGATGTGATAGCGCCGGTCTTGGTATTGGCGATGCGCTCCTGCAGCTTTGCCAGTTCTGTCCCCATGGTAGGCTGGTACCCCAGCCGCGAGGGCAGTTGCCCCATCAGTCCGGAAACCTCGGAGCCCGCCTGAATGAATCGGAAAATGTTGTCAATCAACAGCAAAACATCCTGCCTGGCATCATCGCGAAAAAATTCCGCCATGGTGAGGGCCGTGTGGCCGACGCGAAATCGTGCCCCGGGCGGCTCATTCATCTGACCGAAAACCATGACGGTGTTCTCCAGCACCCCGGCTTCTTCCATTGCCCGGTAAAGCTCTTCGCCTTCACGGCAGCGCTCGCCGATCCCGCAAAAGATGCTGATGCCCTCATGCTGACCCACCATGTTGTGAATGAGCTCGGTGATGAGCACAGTCTTGCCGACTCCGGCGCCACCGAACAACCCCGCCTTGCCTCCCAATTCCAGCGGTGCCAGAACATCGATGGCCTTGATCCCTGTCAAAAAAAGCTCGGATGTCACGGCACGTTGCTCGAGGGGAATCGGTTCACTGTGGATGGAGCGCATTTCCTGAGCCCGCGGCGGCTCCTTCTTGTCAATGACCTCTCCCAAGACATTGAACATCCGCCCCAGGTTCTCTTTGCCGACGGGTACACTCAGCTGCCGACCCGTGTCGGTCACCGGCGCTCCCCGCCATAACCCGCGCGTCGGGTTCAAGGCAATGCCGCGCACCAACTCGGAATGGAGGTGGCTTTGCACCTCTACGACGATCTCGTTATTTCGGCCGGTGAGGAGAATATTGTGCAAGCCCGGCAAACCATGCGGAAAGCGAACGTCCACTACGCTTCCGCGCACCGACAGTACAACCCCTGAATTGTGATGCATTAGATGTGGTGACATGGAGACCCGTTGTTCATCAATTTGCAATGCCTGCTGCGGTTTCACAGTAGACTCTTTTGTTGCGACTTGCAATATCCGAGGATAAATCTCAGAATGGATTCACCGGCAGGCCGTCCGCGCTTGAACAGGTTTTTCCCTCGCCTCATGCGGGCGCGCGCAGTGAAGCTTTTATGGAGCTTGCCGGTTTTGCACGGTCATGGTATGGAATGGATAAGTCCATGTAATCATAGTAAAAAAGCGGCAGAGCATAGGTGCTGTCCGGATGACAAGCTGTTCAATCCGCGGGCAATTTGACCTTTGATCCATGGCCGCTGTCTGATGGGGTACGCCTCTTACATGGTTAAGATACCAAAGTTCTGGAAAGCTGGTTGGGCAGGTCGATGATGGTGACGCTGCTGATCCCCTAAGGTTCGTGTTCAGTTTTTTTCTGGTGCAGAAAGTCTCACCAGCCCCACACGAGGTCCTTTCTAACCCAGCCGGCCAAGCCGTTTTCATGTTTTACCTGAAACCAGTCCTTGTCTTGTTTGATGCGGCGCAGCACCTCTCCGCGCTGCACCTTGCCCACCACGCTGTAGGTGACACCCGGCCCGCTCCTCAGGTTGATGCGCTCTTTCATCACCACCAGATAAGCCTTGTCACTGACCAGTTTGGCATAGATCCAGCCGGTATCATCTTCAAAATCCTTGACCTTCAACCAGCCGTTCTTCCGCTCAATCACCTCGAGCGGATAGCCCTCCCCGAGCTCCCAGAGGACGGCGTAATTCAATCCCGGCCCTGAACGCATGTTGACCTTGTCGCGGGCTACGCTGACCATTTTCGCCTGGGCCAGAGTCGCGCTGAAAAGCACAACAACCAATCCTGAAACGAGTCGCCGGATCATGATGATATCTCCCAGTACTTGTTGAGGCTTACGGTAAAATGAGGTGGTTTGTATTAGAAACTGCTGTTTGACATCCCTTATGTGCCTAACAGGTGTGTGACGTCGCGTCAAGAAAATTCAGACACTTGTGCCTCCGCCGGCGGTTGTGCCGATCGCTCGTGTCGGAAAAGCGGGCGGGGAATGGTTAGCTTCGGTAACAGCTTTGACGGTTCATCAGCGTCCTTTTCCATGAACCAGTTCTTCCAGAATTCCCTGTCGATCCATCAGTTCCTGATAGTTTCCCAATTCCACAATCTTGCCCTCTTTCATGACCGCAATCTTATCGTAATTCTTTATGATATCCAGACGATGCACAACCGCCAGCAGGGTACTGCGGCCCCGCCATCGATCTTCCAGCAACTGTTGGATGCGCGTTTGGGACTCATTGTCAAGGCCGGAGGTCGCCTCATCCATGATCAAAATGGACGGGTTTTTAATGAATGTTCTGGCAATGGCCAGTTTTTGCTGCTGACCGCCGGAAAGATTGGCGCCTTTACTGCCGACCTGATATTGCATGCCCATCGCTACTATCTCTTCCAAAAATTCTTTGCCGATGAGCAGCCGCATGACAACGGTATTGAGCTTCTCCTGAGCTGCCGCAGAGTCGTCCTTCAATTTGCCATAAAGTAGATTGGTCAGAATCGATTGGCCGTAGAGATAATCCGAGGGTGCGCAGAACCTGATGTCATCGGGCCGCAATGCACACATGGTTTTTTTGAACAGGGCACGTGCCTGGATGATTCGTTCGGTGAGCTGTGGCCAGGGTTGAATGAAAATGTGTTTTTTCGGTACGAACTGCAACGCCGCCTGCAGGATTTTCCGGCGTTTTTTTCGGTTGATGTGCCTGCCTTGCCTCTTTTTCATGTGATACAGGATCGCTTTATATTCGCGAACAGCGTCAGGGGGAATGAACTCCAAAATTTGTGATGCCTCTTTCTCGGAAGAACGATTGTCGTACAGCTTAATGAGGGCTTCAATCAGCTGCGTGCCCAGCTGCAGCAGCGGTTCCAAAAGCTCCGCCTTCTTTAGAAACCGAATGAATTCATCCTTCTCAGGCAGTTCGGCCGTCACGGATGCCTGCAGTGACGGCCCAAACATCAGGTTTTCAGCCACACTGGAGCAATAAAGGTAACGCTCGGGGTGGTAAAACTCTACAATGTCGGCCAGTTTGTCGCCATATTCCTTGTGCAGCGCTTGACGCACTTGCAGGATTTGATCCACCATCGCCTCGTGACGGTCCTCGACCAGCATCGCATCCAGTCCGAAGCGCAGCACATCGGTAAACAGCCCGGTTTGCTGAAGAGCCAGAATCTTATCGTCCAGGCTCGGTGCACGGGCGATCCCCTCGCCGTGCAGCCCGTGGCCGCGTGCCAGAAAAGAATACAGCAGATTTTCCTCGACGCTCCCTTCGAATATGAAAGGCTCCTGGGAAACAAACCCGATGGTATGGGCCATATCTGCTTTGGTCAACCGGGAAACCTCCTTGCGGTCAATGAGGATTTCGCCTCCACTGTAAGGGTACAGCTGCCCGATGCACTTGGCCAATGTGCTTTTGCCGCTTCCGGAAAATCCCACCAGCGCCATTTGTTCTCCGTGCTTGAGGTCAAAAGTGATATCGGACAACAGCTGAATCCCGTCCTCCGTCACAAAGTCCAGGTTTTTCACCTCAATATCGCCGCTCAGCTGGAGGGGTTCCCGATCGCTTGGCAGCAAAGCATGATCGGTTGCCACATCAAAATAGTCCATGGTTTGATCATAGGTCACCCGTGCGGTTTGATAGGCCTGGTAGAAGTTGATCAGCTCCTTCCACGGGTCATACAGCTTGTCCTGTGCCGAAAGAAAAGCGACCAGCGCGCCCAGTTCCAACCGACCGTGAAGGGCCAGATATCCCCCGACCGCGAACACCAGAAACCGGCTGAAGTTGGTGAACAGGCTGTTCACCCGCTTGACACCGTGGCGGTAGAGGTTCCATATGATTCGGATGCGGCGCAGATTTTTTATGAGGGGCGAAAACTTGTCGGCTTCAATGGCATAGGCGCTGTTGGCATGAATCTCATGGATACCGGAAATGGCTTCTCCTGCCTTGCTCGACATCCTGCGGGTGGCATCGACGCGCATTCTGTTGTAACGATCAACCCGCTTTTGCAGTAACGGCACAATCAGCAGGATGGCGGGGTAAATGCTTAGAGAGAGTGCGGCTAACACGGGATTGAGCCAAAACAGGTAGCCGGAAAAGGCGCAAAGCATCATCAGGTTGGTCGCCGGTATGGCCACCGCCATGCCCACGAAGTCGCCCGCCGTGGCCAGTTCCTTGGTCAGAACCGATACCACCAGACCCGGTTGGGTCTTCCGATAAAAGCTCAGAGGCAGGGTGAGGATATGGCGATAGACTTCATCGCGCATGGCGTACACGGTGCGCTGACCGATGACGTTTTGCAGCACACTGATGGCATACTTCAGGGCGGTGGCTGAAACCACGGCAGCCAGGTATATGCCGCAATACACGACCAACAGGTCGAATTTGCGCAGGCTGATCGCTTCATTGACAATGCGCTTTTGCATCTCGAGCGGCAGCAGATTGGCAAATACGGCCAGGGCCGCGATGACGACGAGAAGCAATTGGAGCCCTCGATTATCTGAAGTTATCCAGGTCCGAAGCGGCTTTTTGGTTACGCTGGAGTATTTTTGTGCCATGCAAATCCCCTGTGCAGGTTTTTCCATCAGCGGTACAATTGGTCATCCTATACCATTTAAACGAATGGTTTTGGCTTTCAAGGCTGGGTTGAGGTGCGAAACCAGCAGAGTAGGCGTTGGGTTGAGCCTCGCGAAAAGCGTGTCCAACCCGGCCCACCCCAGCAATTCTCATTTTGGGTTTTGTCGAGTTTTTCGCACTTGCTCCCAGGTGATGCGAGGGCAAAGATATAGCCTGCGTCTTCTGGTAAGACGTTTCCGAGTTCAATCTTGTCTGTAGTTCGTGTTGCGGGCGGGCAATATACGCTGAAGATGTCCTCTCTACAATCCATCGCTTATCCAGGTGCAGCGCGCGTAAGGCCCTTTAGCATAAAGTCCAGGAGGTGTTGCCAGCTATCAAAACAAATGTAGCGGGTCAAGGCCCGTAGGTCATCGAAGAATGTCTTGCGTGACGGTAGAATCTTTCGAAGCCGCTGGTAGTCTTGGTCGGTCCATTCCAAGACGGTATGGAACAAAAAGGCCAGCAGGTTGAAGGCGACCAGCAGTGAGGACAGGTGCTGCTTGCCGTGTCCGTAATTGTGTTCGAGATTGTAGCCTTTGGTCTTCAGCGTATTATTGTTCTCATTTTCTACTTTCCAGCGGCTGCGGCCACCGGCGACAAGGATCTCCACATTATGATCGGTAATCTTAAAATTGGTGGCAAAGGCATTTTTGTAGAGCACTTGACCGTCTTCTTTGGAAATGGTCAACTCCATCCAGTTGACTGTCAATGCATCTTCGGTGTCGCGCAGAGGCACGTCGTTGGCGTATTTATAGGTGTAGATCTCCCGCTGCTTCCCATTCCAACGGGTGATAACAAATTGGTTGAGGTCTCCATGCTGCTCCAGCAGTTCCACCCATCGATAAAGGCTTTTATGCGAATCGGGCTTGCACACAAACAAGAAGTTGAACCCCTTGGAGAGAACCAGCCGGCACATTGGTTGACGACAATAGAGGTCGTCGCCCAGAATAGTTACAGCAATTTTACGGAATTTATCGCCGTGCTTTTCCAGCCACCGCTTAGCGGCATTGGTTTCACAGTCCTGTTTGTCACTGCCATCTTGAGGGACAACGAATTCAGGAGCCAGGGAAATCGCCACGTTGTGGGCAGGGTTTACGATCACCGGTGTAATGGCACTATGATGATAGGTTACCGAACCATCTTTGCGCATAGTGGTTGAACAATTCGGGCAATGAATCTTCTTGGATGAAAAATGGTAGGTACCATCAAAGGCCATCGCCAAATTGTCCCGGTACCAGAGCATAGGCGAGAGCAGATTCTGCGTTTTAAGAGTTTCGAACACATTGTCAAAGACCTGCGAAAGATATGATGGAGCAACTGGGTCAAGCATGTCTCGGATGTGGTTATCGGAAGGAATTTGTTGGATACCAAAAATAGTTTGAGTATTGTCTCTACCGGTGCGTTGGCGCATTGCTTTTTGATGTGCGAGGAATGAAGGATTCTGAGTGTAGAACACGGAAAACGCGGCCATACCAATGTCTTGCATGCTATAGGTGGTATTGTTGCCGGTTCGCTGATCCGGGAAGTGATCAATGGCGGCTCGCAGAAAGCTCAACAACGTCTCCAATTTAACCGGTTTATTGGACATCTCCCCTCCAGTCCTGCTGCAAATTGTTATGGGCCTAAAAACAGTCCAAATAACAATTGCATACACGACTATGGGCGTGCTGTCCAGGACAAAATCTTCAAAATGAGAATTGCTGGGCCCACCCCCAAAACATTGTCTTTCAGGCTGTAGAAATTAGAGAATAGGTCGGTGAACTCCGGTTGTCGAGGTTTTCCAATCGGGCAGCCGTGCCGGCAGGATGAAACAGGAGCTCGAGGGTCGATCCCGCTGGCGCCGCAACGGAGGGATGTGACTCGAGGCCGCCCGGGTGTATTGTGCATGCAAGGCAGGTGGCGAAATGCACATCATTGCTTATCTTAATGTTCAATCATGCAGGAGATTTTGGTCGCAAGGAAGACTCAGCAGCTTTCCGGGAGGAGATGCCATGTTTCTGGAAGTCGTTCGATCGCAAGGCTTGGCGCACTTGTCCTACATTGTCGGTGATGGCGGCAGGGCGGCGGTGATTGATCCGCGTCGCGACTGGCAGATCTACGTCGAGATTGCCTACCGCCAGGGTGCCCAGATCACCCACATCTTTGAAACGCACAGAAACGAGGATTATGTGATTGGCTCGCTGGAACTGGCGGGCCAGACGGGAGCGGATATTTACCACGGATGGCAGCTCCCCTTCGAGTACGGCAATGCGGTGCGCGAGGGCGACGAGTTCCAGCTGGGGGAGATAAATCTCACTGTCCTTGAAACGCCCGGGCATACTTATGAAAGCATTTCCATCGTGCTCGCCGATACGGCCTTCAGCGACCGGGCGGCGGCAGTCTTTACCGGGGATGCTCTGTTCATCGGCGATGTCGGTCGAACGGATTTCTTCCCCGATAAAGCGGAAGAGGTTGCCGCTCTTCTCTATGACAGCATTTTTCAAAAGATCCTTCCTCTTGGGGACCACGTCATCCTTTATCCGGCCCACGGGGCGGGCTCTGTTTGCGGTTCAGGGATGGCGGCCCGGGAATTTTCCACGTTGGGCTATGAACGTGCATTCAATCGGGCCCTCCAGGTGCAGGACCGGGACGAGTTCATTCAAAAAAAAGTGAATGAACATCACTACCAGCCGCCTTACTTCAAACGGATGGAGGAATACAACCTGAAGGGGGCTCCTCCCCTCGCCGGACTGCCGGCACCCAGACCTTACGGGGTGAGGCAATTTGCCAAGGCTATGGAGGACGGCATGACAGTGTTGGACATACGGAGCCCAGAGGCTTTCGCCGCCGCCTTCATACCCGGGAGTCTCGCGATCCCGCTGGATATGCTGCCGGCTTTTGCCGGCTATTACCTGTCCTATCAGGAAAACATCGGTCTGGTGGTGGAAAAACGGCAGGAGGTCGCACTTGCCGTGCGCTACCTGAATCGTTTGGGGTATGACAGAGTGGTCTGCTACCTGGAAGGGGGGCTCACCAGCTGGGAAACCTCCGGCTGTCAATACGACGGCATTCCCGCTGTTTATGCCGGCGAGATCAAGCGCAGGATTGAAGCCGGTGAGGAATTTACCCTGCTGGATGTGAGAAGCACACGGGAATTCACCGCAAGACACCTCAGGAACGCTTTCCACATCTACGTGGGAGACCTTCCGGAGCACCTCGACAGGGTCCCACGGGAAAGGCCCGTCACGACGTTTTGCGGAAGTGGCCAGAGGGCGATCATTGCGGCGTCTATTCTCAAGAAAAACGGTTTTAAGCAGGTGGAGGATTGTCTTGGATCGATGGAAGCTTGCGACGCCGTGGGATGTCCCCTGGCCGGTGACGACGCGTCATAAACATGGACCGATTGCTGTTTGTGCAAGCGGCGCTGCAGAGGGGGGCAGCGGGGCTGGACCGGCAGGACGCCAGGTGCTGGAACGGCTTGAGTTTCTGGAGGAATCAGCATGAGTGACCAGCTTAAGGATCGAGAGAAGAAGGATCAGGCGGGGACTGACCACCAAAGCCATCACGCCCGGATGGTAGCGGACTTTCGGCGTCGTTTCTGGGTTTCTCTCATCTTGAGCCTCCCCATTCTGGTTCTCGCTCCCATGCTCCAGCAGGCATTTGGTTATGAGGGGCTGATCGCATTCCCCTACCAAAATTATGTCCAATTCGGACTCGCCACAGTCGTGTTTGGTTACGGCGGTTGGCCATTTCTAAAAGGATTTTTCGACGAACTCAAAAAATCCCAGCCTGGAATGATGACCCTGATCGGGCTCGCCATTGCTGTAGCCTACGGCTACAGTTCTGCTGTGGTCTTCAAGCTGCCGGGACGAATGTTCTTCTGGGAATTGGTAACGCTGATTGATGTCATGTTGCTGGGGCACTGGATCGAAATGAAATCGGTCTTGGGCGCGTCCGGCGCACTGGAAGAGTTGGTGAAGCTGATGCCTTCCAAGGCCCACCGGGTCACCGAAAGCGGCGACACAGAAGATGTACCGGTTTCCGCCCTCAAAAAAGGCGACCGGGTACTGGTCAAGCCGGGCGAAAAGATACCGACAGACGGGGTGGTTGCGGAAGGGCGCACCAGCGTCAACGAATCCATGCTCACCGGGGAAACCAAGCCGGTGGAGAAGGGCGACGGCGACGAACTGATCGGCGGCTCTATCAACGGAGAAGCGACGGTCACCGTGGAAGTGCAAAAGACCGGGGATGAGACCTATCTTTCCCGGGTGGTCAACATGGTCAAGGAAGCGCAACGGTCCCGGTCGAGGGCTCAGGATACGGCCAACCGCGTGGCCAAGTGGTTGACCCTGATCGCCATCACCGCCGGGGTCGGCACGCTGGTTGTCTGGTGGTATTTCGCCGGGCGCGATTTCAACTACTCGCTGCAACGTATGGTCAGCGTCATGGTGATCACCTGTCCACATGCTCTTGGGCTGGCCGTCCCGTTGGTGGTAGCGGTTTCCACCACACTTGCGGCGCGCAGCGGATTGCTCATTCGCGACCGCACCGCCTTCGAACGGGCTCGGTCGCTGCAGGCCATCGTGTTCGACAAAACCGGAACGCTCACCGAAGGAAGATTCGGAGTCACCCGGGTAGTATCCCTTGGCGATCTGCAGGAAGATCAAGTGCTGCGCCAATGCGCGAGTATCGAGAGTCATTCGGAGCACCCGATTGCGCGCGGTATCGTTGCAGAAGCCAAACAGCGCGGCCTGGATTATCCCGCACCGAAGGACTTCGAGGCCATCGCCGGCAAGGGTGCTCAGGCGCGCATTAACGATCGCAGCGTCAAAGTCGTGAGTCCCGGTTATCTGCAGGAAAACAACCTGCATGTGGATGATGACAGGCTTTTGCAAATGGCCGAAGCAGGCAATACCATCGTCTACCTGCTGGTCGACGACCAGGTCGAGGGGGCCCTGGGACTGGCCGATGTAGTCAGGCAAGAGTCGCATGAAGCCATCGCAAGACTCAAGAGAATGGGTATTCGGGTCATGATGCTAACCGGAGATTCCAGGGCTGTGGCCCGTTCCGTTGCGCAGGAATTGGAGTTAGACGATTACTTCGCCGAGGTCCTTCCCGAGCAGAAGGCCTCCAAGATAAAGGAAGTGAAAGGGCGGGGCCTTACTGTGGCTATGGTGGGAGACGGTGTGAACGACGCTCCAGCCTTGGCGGAAGCTGACGTCGGGGTGGCCATCGGTGCGGGTACGGACGTCGCCATGGAGGCCGCCGACATCGTGCTGGTGCGATCAGACCCGCGTGATGTGGCAGCCATCACGCAACTGGCGCGTGCGACCCACTCCAAAATGGTGCAAAATCTTTGGTGGGCGGCCGGCTACAACGCTTTCGCCATTCCTCTGGCGGCTGGTGCATTGTTCCCGTGGGGCATTATTCTGCCGCCGGCCGTCGGGGCTCTGATCATGTCGGCCTCGACCGTGATCGTGGCGATCAACGCCAAGTTGCTGGATCGCAAAAAACCTGCTCTCCAGGGAGATCACGATGATTCGATGGAGGAGAGCAGACCATCGTAGCAGCGGGTCGGTGCAGGCAGACCGCAATTAGCAAACGGGCACGGCGCAGTTGCACACACCAAAGGGCCTGTCTGCCGGCATCACCGCCCGCGACAGCAAATGATTACAAGAACAAAGATGCCAGGACCGCGGCACAGGTGGAGGGACAGATGGAAACCAACAGATACGGATGGTGCGGAAAAATACTCAGGGTGGACCTTTCTGCAGGGGAAGTTACCCGGCTGAACACCATGGACTATGCGGATCGCTTCCTGGGCGGCCGGGGAATCGCCACGCGCCTTTACTGGGAGGAAGTGGGGCCCGGTGTGGGCGCCTTTGATGCAGAAAATTGCCTCATTTTGATGACCGGCCCTCTCGGAGCTACGGGAGCTCAGGGGGCTTCCCGCTTTGAAGTGGTGGGAAAGTCTCCCATGTTGATGCCGGAGGGATTTTGCTACGGAAACCTGGGAGGATTCTTCGGACCCGCTCTGAAAAGAGCGGGATACGACGGAGTGGTCATTTCAGGGAAATCGGAAAAGCCCGTTTATCTATGGATTCACGACGGCGCGGCCCACATCCTGGATGCTTCTCCCCTGTGGGGCAAGGGGACTTATGACACGCGAGACATCCTCCAGCAGATGCACGGGCGGAAAGTTCGTTTTGTAACCACCGGGGTGGCGGGTGAAAATATGTGCCGCAGTGCCAACCTGATGACCGACAATGAAGGCAGCGCCACCGGCGGATTCGGTGCGGTTATGGGCTCCAAAAAGCTCAAGGCGGTCGCCGTCCTGGGTACGGGCAACCCGCTGGTTGCCCGACCGGAACAATTGAAGGAGTTGAATAGACTCGCCGTTCATTTGAACCAGCGCGATCCCCTGGTGCCTCCCTTTCCCCCTGAGCAGGTGCAGCGAACCGGTCAGTCTTCCTGTTACCAGTGTGGACTCGACTGCAAGTACCGAAACACTTTTCGAACAGCCTCAGGGAAAGAGGTGTTGCGAAAATGTCAGTCCATGTTTGTGTATTTTCCGTGGGTCATGAGAAGGCCGGGGGAGCCCGTCGAGACCGCCATCGATGCGACGGGAATCTGCAACGACCTGTCCATTTGCACGATGGAGATGGCCAATATCCTCCAGTGGCTCGAAAGCTGCTGCCAAGCCGGCTACCTCACTGCGGAAAAGACCGGGCTGGATATGTCCAAGCTGGGAACGCATGAATTTTTCTACAGCCTGGCTCACATGATTGCCCGTCGAGAGGGTTTTGGCGACCTCCTCGCCGAGGGTCTGCTGCGCACCGGTGAAACGCTCGGGGAGTCGGCCAGGGCGCATTTTTCCAACGAAGTGTCGGGCGTTGGGGCCGGTGCGACCTACTCCGCGCGGGAATATCTGACAAACGGTTTGCTTTATGCACTGGAGCCAAGGCAGCCCATTGCCATGCTGCATGAGATAAGCTGGTTGACCGGTTTGTGGGTCATGAATCGCGCCGACCCCAAATCCTCTCCGGTCACTTCCGAGGTCTTTCGAGCGGCGGCAAGCAGGTTCTGGGGACACGAAAAAGCCTGGGACTTGAACAGCGAAGAGGGGAAAGCCGTGGCGGCGACCCGCATCATCGATCGCACCTATGTGAAAGACAGCCTGATACTGTGTGATTCCGCCTGGCCCATCATGGTCTCGTGGAACACGGCCGATCGCCTCGGCGAGCCGACCCTCGAGAGCCGCATTTTTTCCGCCGTAACCGGTATCGAAACCGACGAAGGGGCTCTCAATGAATACGGCGAACGCATTTTCAATCTGCAGCGAGCGGTCCTGTTGCGAGAAGGATGGAGGCCCAAAACCGATGATGTCCCCAGAGAGTTCAATTTCGTCGACCCGGTTGAAACGGTCTTCATGAACCCTGAGGTGATCGTGCCTGGACCGGGAGAAGAGGTTATCAGCCGAAAAGGCCAAACTCTTGATCGTGAAGTATTTGAACGGATGCGCAGAGAATTTTACCAGCTGCGCAACTGGGACGGCGATTCGGGTCTGCAGACGGCTGAAACCCTGGAGCGCCTGGGGCTTTCCGAAGTCGCGCGGGAACTGCCAAAGACGCATGGATCATGACGGCAACCCAACCTCAAAGCTGCCTGTGTGAACCATTTTGCGGCAAAATAACAATCCCGCTCACGCTTCGGTGTCGACATCCAGGATGTTTTCCGTCTCGCCGTTTCGGACCAGGATACAGGTGCCGGTGGATTGAAGTATTTCTTCGACCTGTTTGACATAGGCCGTGAGCTGCTCCTCCGTTGGGACTTGCAGCCCTAAAAACACCAGATCGCTCTCAGCGCTGTGCTGTCGCAGCACCGAGGTGAATGGCTGCTCCGGAGCGGAGCGAATAAATACCTTGGGTTCAGCATTCACGCGAACACGATGCAGCAGCTCTTCGATGTGCCGGGTGACTCCCGGCACCCCTTCTTCCCGGGTCAACAGCCGCAGAATTCGCATGCGGGCGCCGTTCCAGGCAAGACTCTGCGCGATGATGTGGGCGATGAGGAGCATCAGCTCGCCGTTGCGGTCTTGTCCCCGCCACCATATATCGATGCATTTTTTTTCTCCAAAGCCCCTGGATTCATCATACTTGAGAAACAGGACCGATTTTTTGAGAGCCACCATTTTGCGCAGCAGCCTGAATTGCTCCATCTGCATGGCGTGGCGGGTTCCCCAGCCAAACAGCACGACATTCGGCTCGAGACCTGCCAGTCCATGGGCCTGAAGCATGGTCAGCGCATCGCTGTAGAGGTTCTCCACAATACTGCATTCGGTGAATGCTACCGCACCGTGTTCCCGCAGATATTTCTGCATGTGCTTTCTGGATGTGTCACGCAGCCCTTTGCCGGCCAGTTGCTCCACTTGGCCGGCAATAAGGTGGTAAAAGGTGATGAAGCCTCTGCCCCGCGCCAGCCAGGTTCCCACTTCCAGCAAATGCTCCTGGGTTTGTGGAGAACGGAGAAACACCACAATGTTAGGCCGCCAGTTCTTCACGTGCCAGGGGACCGTTTCCAGCCGTATCAAGCCAAAACGGGACAAGGCGAACCATATTCCGCTGCGTATGTCCCCCCAGTCATGGCGTAAAGCGCGCCGCCCCAGGTAGAGAAACACGCCGTAACTGATGCAGATGGCCACCAGGGTCGCCGCAGTGTCGATGAGGAACATGGCGGCGTAACAGCCGATGGCTCCGAGCAGCGAGAAGATCCAGGGCACTCTGAACTGGGGTCTGAAGCTGGGATTTCCGATCAGCTGCTCGAGGCCGGCGGTCAAGTTGATCATTCCGTAGGTGTTGAGAAAGAACATGGTGATGATGGCCGCCACGAAATCGAGATTGCCCATCCAGATGATTCCAACTGCAATGGCCGTAGTCACGACAACCGCCAGCCTTGGTTCGGTTATGCTGCCGAGCTGAGCGCCGAAAATTTTGGGGACCACGTGATCCGTTGCCAGCGCCTTCAAGGTTCTGGGAGCCGCCAAAATACTTCCAAGGGCGGAAGAGAGGGTTGACGCCCAGACGCCCGCGATGATCAGCAGCGGCCATTTGGCCAATGTCTGCATGATCATATAGTCGTTCAGCAGTTCGTCCACTGTGGCATGGCCCGCCAACCAGACCGTAACAAGGATGTAGACGAGTGCCGTGACTGCGATGGATGCAAGCGTTCCCAGCGGGATGCTCCTGGCCGGATCTTTGAGGTCGCCCGACATGCTGGCCCCAACGGCGATTCCCGTAACCGCCGGGAAAAAGATAGCGAATACCTGCCAGAAGGAAGCCGTTGAGCCTGGCGAACTGAACAGCTGCAGGGTGGTCCAATGGGGCCGGCTGCCGGCAAAGAAAGAGACCAGTGCTGAAGCCAGAATCAACAGAATAAAGAACTGAATCTTCAACGCAAAGTCGGCTCCAATGTAGGCCAGCAAACCAAATAAAAGTGCAAGGGAGGTTGCGACCACTCTGGGATCGGCGACAGGATAAACGGCAACAAAAGCTTCTGTGAATCCGATCAGGTAAAAGGCTACCGAAATGGCCTGGGAGAGATAGAGCGGCAGCCCGATGGCGCCTCCTATCTCAAGCCCCAGAGTGCGCGAGATCATATAGTAGGTGCCGCCGGTTCTGACCTGCATGTTGGTTGAGATTGCAGAGAGCGACAGCCCGGTGAGGAGCGATATCAGGTTGGCGATGACAATAATGATCAGTGCACCGATCAAGCCGGCCTGGCCAACGACCCAGCCGAGGCGAAGAAACAGAATGATGCCGAGTATGGTCAGAACATTCGGGGTAAAAACTCCCGGAAAAGTTCCGAATCGCCCTTTGTTTTGCATTTTCGCAATCAGCTTTTCGGTTGAGGGTTGCAGCCGCAATAACGCCCTTTATTGATCCGCGCCCTCAATTATGTCGGTGGTGTGCTTCACTGTTTCCCGGCGGGCGGCTCCCCGGCTTTTCTCGTTCCTAAGTACGCTGCAATCACTTTCGGATCGCGCTGCACTTCCCGGGGAATGCCGGAGGCGATCCTGGCGCCGTGCTGCAACACCACAACCCGGTCGGCCAGCCGCATGACCACGTTCATGTCGTGCTCCACCAGAATAGTGCCCATGCCGCGTTCGCGCAGCTCTTCGATGTGTTTGACCAACACCGCGCTTTCGCGCGGGTTGAGACCGCCGACGGGTTCGTCCAGCAGCAGGACGCTTGGAGAGAGCGCCAGCGCACGTGCCAGTTCCAGCAACTTCTGTTCGAGCAGGGTAAGACGCTGAACGGGATAGTCTGCTTTGCCGCCCAGGTTGAAGGCTTCCAGGAGCTGCCCGGTGCGAGCGCGCAGCTGAGCCTCTTCGCTTCTCTCTTTGGGAAGATGCAGGCAGGCTTGAAGAAACCCCGCATGACCACTGATGTGACTGCCCAAAAGCGCATTTTCCAGAACGGAAAACCCCTGATAAATCTGTACCGTCTGGAATGTTCTGCCGACCCCCCGGGCGGCAATCCTGTGAGGCATGCTGCCCACCAGTGGGGTCCCCTGGATCCATACCTTTCCGGAGTCCGGTTTCAGCAATCCGCAGATGATATTCAGAACAGTGGTCTTGCCGGCACCATTGGGACCAATGAGGGCCACGATCTCCCCCGCGGCGACTTCCATGCCGACCTGGTTCAAAGCCTGCAGTCCGCCGAAGCTCACGGAGACATCGACAAGTCGCAGCAGGGGCTCAGGTTTTGGCCCGCGAGGCGAAACTTCCCGGGCCAATCGGCGTTTCTTCCGAAGCTTCGCGCTGGCCGGTGCTGCAGGCTTTCCATGCGCCTGTCCGTCTGCTTGCCACTGCGTCGGTCCGGCCCGGCGCAATCGTGAAAGGGAGGCAAGGGCGGAGACCAGCCCCTGCGGTGAAAAGACCAACACGCCCATCAGGATGAGCCCATAGCTGAGCACATACCAATCCTCGAACTGGTGCAGCAGTTCCGGCAGCGAAGTCAACAGCATCGTGCCTGCCAGCCCTCCCCAAAGGCTTCCCATCCCGCCCACCACAACCATCGTGACCACCTGAACCGAATAAAAAATATCAAAGGTTTTGGGGCTTATGAAGGTGACGTAGTGGGCATAGCAGAAGCCGGCAAGCCCGGCGTACAGCGCGCTCAACACAAACACCGCGACTTTGTAGCGGTGACACGGGATGCCCAGAGTCTCGGCCGTCAGCTCCTTTTCATGAATGGCCTTGAGCGCTCTACCCATTCGGGAATCGGTCAGGTTCAAGGTGAGAGCAAAAACCACAACGAACAAAGTCCAGATGAAGATATAAAACTTCAGGTCGCTGTCGATGGTCAACCGCCCCATGGACAATTGCGGAATTCCGGGAAATCCCGAGGGTCCCCCGGTGATATCATCCATCTGATTGAGCAAAATATCCACGATAATATTGAAGCCCAGGGTCGCCATGACCAGGTAATGGCCTTCCAGCCGCAAGGTGGGCAGTGCCAGCAGGCATCCGATCAGTCCCACCGATGCAAGGGCAAAGAGAAAAGAATAAAAAATGGGCCACTGCCATGTGGTGCCGGCAATGGCGCTCACATATGCGCCGATTCCAAAAAAAGCCGCATGCCCCAGCGAGACCTGCCCGGTCGAACCGATCAGGAGATTCAGTCCGAGCACTACCAGGGCGTTCAAGGCCATTACGTTGAAGAATAACAGGAAATAGTCGTTTGGCAGTATCACCGGTATGAGTGCTAAGAGGCCGATCAGGGCAAGAAGAGCTTTCCACTGGGCGGGTAGCAGAGGGAGGTGGCAAATGTCCTTGGCGTTCTGATACGTTCGTGCGGTCAAGTTAAAGCCTTCGTACCCGGACACTGCCAAACAGGCCCGCCGGCCGCAAAAAGAGGATGCCCAGCAGCACTATGAAAGCGATGGCGTCTTTGTAGGAGGATGAAATGAAGCCCGCCCCGAAGGATTCCAGGATGCCCAGCAGCAGTCCTCCGGCCACGGCTCCCACTGTGCTTCCATAGCCGCCCAGAATGGCCCCGGCAAAACCCTTCAGCCCCAGCATCAACCCCCCTTCGTAACTCATGCTGGTGATGGGAGTGATCAAAATACCGGCCAGGGCTCCAAGGGCCCCGCTGAGGGCAAATGCCAGAGCCACCAGCCTGCGCACCGAAATGCCGATCAGTGCGGCGCCGAAAGGGTTGTCGGCGGCTGCGCGCATGGCTTTTCCCAGCAGGGTGCGGTGGAAAAAGACATAGAGCAGGCCCAGCACCATGAGTGAGACAGCCAGTATCCAAAGGGTCTGAGGCATAATGGCGGCCTCCAGGAAAAATAGGGGAGCATCGCCCCCAATGGGCGGCAAAATCCTCGAGCTCTTGCCCCAGACCAGCATGGCCGCGCCGCGAAAGCTGATGGAAGCTCCGATGGTGATCATGACCAGTGTCAAAATGTCGCGGTTTCGCGAGTGACGGACCGGGCCCTGCTGAAGAGCAATGCCAACGAGCGCCGTACCGAGTATGCCGATCATGAGAGCGAGGGGCAGAGGAACGTGTGCAACCTGGTGGAGGGAGATGGCGATCATGGCGCCCAGCATGACAAAGTCGCCTTGAGCGAAGTTGACAATGCCCGTGGCGTTCTGGATGAGGCAGAATCCGAGGGCGATGAGGGCGTAAATGCTGCCGTTGGTGATTCCGGAAACGAAAAATTGAGGAATCAGATTCCAGTTCATGGCTTCAGTTTTTCTCTGGCTGCACTGAGCCCGGCGCGGAAAGCGTTGAGGTTCATCTCCAACTGTCTCCCGCCCGAGCGATTCAAGACTTTTTGCATGTGTTCGGCACTGCAAAAAAGTTCTCCTGAAGCAAGGGCAAAGGCCAACAGAACCAGGTTGGCCGAGACCGGTGCATTCAGACGGGAAGCAATGCGAGTGGCATCGAGGGCATTGCTGTCCTGCGCATCTTGCGTGTTGCTGAATGCCTTGCCGGCAGATTTCAGGTAATGTCTGTGGACGGCTAAACCGTCTGCATGCAGTGCCAGCAGAACGTCTGCACGTCCGGGTCGGATGAGGGGGCTGCTGAACTCGAAACGGGGGCTCCGCCGGCCCGCCCCGGTCTCTGCCAAAGCAGACTCCGTCCGCGGTTCCCCGACTTTGAGATGGCTCACAACATTGCCGCCGCGCTGAGCCATGCCGTGCGTTTCCGATATGAGAACATGGCGGTCCTGATCCACTGCCGCCTGGGCCAGCAGCCGGGTGATGAACAGTACTCCCTGGCCACCCACGCCGCTTATGATGATCTGCTGCATGACGTTACCTTTGGGTTGAGTTGATCGTTAACCGCGCCGCGCCCGGAAGATGGCCATGGTGCTGTTCAACCTGCAATCTCGATCGCCCGGTTGGGGCACACATGAACACATACCGCACAGCCGGTGCAAAGAGTCCTGTCGATCTGCACGGGCATCTTTTCTCCCGGGCTCTGCAGGGCGGGACATTCAAAATGCTTGATGCAGAAATCGCAGCTCTTGCATTTGTCGTTGATCACGATGTTCCGGGGTGTCCAACTGCGCGGCTGGGTGCGATCCATGAGGCAGGGCCGTTTGGCAATCACTACCGCAATTCCCCCATCAGCGTCCCTGGTATGGTTCCCGGCCTTTTTCAGCAAATCGATGAATTCGGGTAGCCGGTAGGGATCGGCCGTTTCCACAAATCGAACGCCACAGGCCCTGGCAATTTCCGCGATAGAGATCTGCGGGACTTGATGTCCGTCAACCGTCATTCCGCCGGCCGGAGTGGGTTGATGCCCGGTCATAGCAGTAGTGCTGTTATCCAGCACCACCAGAACGAATCGGGTTCCTTGCACTACGGCATTGAGCAGGGCCGGAATACCCGCGTGAAAGAAAGTGGAATCACCAATGGTTGCCGCAATGGGCGGGTGGTCGACTCCGCCGGCGCGATACGCGTGATAAAATCCCGCAGCGAGCCCGATGGCGGCCCCCATGCACAGCACCGTGTCCACCGCCCCAAGGTTCAGGCCCAGAGTATAACAGCCGATATCGCTCGGGTAGATGGCCTTGGGAAAGGCTTTTTTTATGGCAAAAAATGCAGCCCGGTGGGGGCATCCTGCACACAGCGTCGGGCGCCGGCCGGCAATGTTGGGCGGCTCGATTCGCTCGGCGGATGGCAGGTCCAGAAATTTGCGCACAATGTCTTCCACCACTTCGGGCAGCAGCTCGCCCGCGGCCGGCACCACATGGTTGGTACGCCCCAGAACTTTTTCCTTGTTTTGCAGCTGGAGCTCGATGACCGGGGAGGTTTCTTCCAGCACCAGGACTTTGTCATAGCGCCTCAGCAGTTCTTGGCGGAAGCCGGCGGAAAGAGGGTAGGGCATAAGGACTTGGTAAAGAGGAATGCTGTCGTACAGGTGGAGATCGGCGAGGATTTCTTTGGTGTGAGCGAAAACGACTCCCGACGCCAGAATGCAAACAGAACCGGATCTATTTCCCCGTTCGGCAGCCAACCGCAACGGATCGTCATTCGCCAAGCGGGGATAAAACTGCGCTTGCTGTGCGATGCTTTCAATCTTTTCGTTAAGCTGGTGGTGAAGCATCAGGCGAAATTTTGGAGTCGCCGCCCAGCGGCCCGGGTTCCTATCGAATGCGGGTGTCTGGCGGAATCCGGAAAAACAAGGCAGTTCCATGTCCTGGCGGGCGTGACATATGCGCGTGGTTGGGCGGAGCATAACCGGGATTTCGAACTGTTCTGACAGCTCATAGGCCATCCGGACAAATTGGCGCGCTTCGGCGGGCGACGTCGGGTCGAGCACCGGCAGCTTGGCCATCATGGCATAAAAGCGACTGTCCTGTTCGGTCTGAGAGCTATGGGGCCCGGGGTCGTCTGCAACCACCAGGACAAAGCCGCCTTTTACGCCCGTGTAGGCGGCGCTCATCAACGGGTCGGCCGCCACATTGAGGCCCACCTGCTTCATGATCACAGCCGCGCGCCGGCCGGTATAAGCAGCCGCCAATGCGACTTCAAAGGCAACTTTTTCGTTGACGGACCATTCTGCATGCAGATCGAGTGCGTGTTGCCGCTTCAACCCCAGCAGTGTGCTCAAAACTTCAGAGGCCGGTGTGCCGGGGTAGGAGGCGGCCAGCGTGCAGGAGCATTCGACGAGTCCGTAGGCTATGGCTTCATTCCCGAGAAGTATATGATATTTGCTCAATCGCAGGCTCCTAAAAGTAGTCATTTGCAGGTGAATCCTTCTAGCAAAGGCGCGTGGTCGGGTCAAGCAGGAAGCAACGGTGTGGGTAATCACAAGGGCATGCCCGGATGCCGGTCGCAACCATTTGTGAAATCAGGAAAAGAGTGTTACATGATTGTTTGGGCGGGTGGTTGGTCTCCCCCCGGGGGGGGTGGCGCGCTTTTGGGCTGTGAAAATGGTGGGTGAACGATGCGAAGCAGGTTCTATGCCTTTGTTCTGACAGGTCTACTGCTCCTTTCGAGTTGCGGTAATGAGGAGCCGGCCGTGAGAGTCGACCTGAGCAGGAAGCAGAACAAGACTCTTGTGGAGCAGGAGGAGGCGATTACCTACGCCTTTCTTCCCCAGTATTCCCATACCGTCTCCTACCAGCGGCAGCACTTGCTGGTAGAATACCTGAGCCGAACGACCGGTTTAAACGTCAAACAGATATTTCCCAACAACTTCGATCAGCATGTCGAGATGCTGGGCGAAGGAAAAATCGATATTTCCTATTCCAATCCCTTCGTCTATGTCAAAATGGCGGATCGCTTTGGAGCACGGGCATTTGCGCGGGCAGTGGAGGTGTACGGCAAAGAGAATTTCCGAGGTCAGATCATCTGCCGGGCCGACAACCAGGAAATCAGAACGCTTGCCGATTGCCGCGGCAAACGGTGGATTGCGGTGGATCCGAGCTCGGCCGGTGGGTACCTCTATCCCCTCGGGCATTTTATTGAAAACGGCATCAAACCGGATGATTTCGCCAAGATCGATTTTGCTCCGGGGCCGGGCGGCAAACAGGAGAACGTGGTGCTGGCGGTGTATGCAGGCAAATACGACATTGGATCGATCCGGGAAGGGACCCTCGATGTTGTCGCCAATAAAATAGATATCAGTGCCATAAAAGTCATTGCCAACACACGCTGGTATCCGGGCTGGGTCTTCGCTGCGAGAAAAGGTCTGCCGACCGATATCGTCACAACGATCAAGACGGCTCTCTGCAAGCTGTCCAACGGTGTTCCCCAGCAGGAGGAGATCCTGCGCGCGGCCAACATCTTCGGCATCATTGCCGCACAGGATCAGGATTTCGACGCTGTGCGGAACCTTGCTGAAAGGTTGGGGATGGATCTTTCCAAATGAGGGGGACTCCGCATCGACTATGAAGCTGGGCCTCAGAAGCAAAATCTATTTCAGCTTGATTTTGATCCTGATCCTGTTCGGGGGCGGTATTTATGCCGTGGCGAGCAGTATCATGCGCAACGCTTTGCTCGAGGAGCATACCAGCCGCGGCTTTCTCATTGCCGACAACCTGGCGGCCTGGGCGTCCGAGCCCATCCTGGCCATGGACCTTCTGCGCCTCAAGAATTTGGTGGATGAAGCGGTTCACGTGAATGAAGACGTGGACTATGCTTTCATTTTAAACGATCGGGAAGATGTGTTGGTGCACACTTTCCCCAGGGGATTTCCGGTTGAGCTGCAGGGCGTGAACAGCGTTGCGGATTCCCAGGACTACAGCAGGCGCCTGCTGGATACCGGTGAGCAGCTCATCTACGATTTCGCCGTGCCCGTCCTGATTGCCGGAGAGCGCTTTGCAACCGTACGCATCGGTTTGTTGCGCACGCGGCTGAATCAGGCGATCAAGAGTCTCTCCTGGTTGATGTTGCTCTCCACCGTTCTGGTCGCCGTCCTTTTGGGACTGGTGGGGGCGGTTCTTGCCCGGGCCGTCGGCACGCGCATCGAGTCCCTTCACCAGGCCATCGACCAGGTGATGCGGGGAAACCTCGATGTCAAAACAGCGCCGCGTCTCAAGAAGAACTGTTGGGACATCATGCAGTGCGACCAAGAGGAGTGCCCGGCCTACCACGAACCGTACCTGCGCTGCTGGTACGTGGCGGGAACACTCTGCACCACCTGTGTGGAAGGCGAGTACGCCAAAAAAATAGAGAGCTGCTATCAATGTCCTGTATATACAGCCTGCTCGGGTGATGAAATCCAGAACCTCGCCGAATCCTTTGATTTCATGGTACGCACACTCAAGAATCACCTCTCCGAGCTGAAGGCCGTCGGGGAGACCTTGAGCGAGCAGCAGCAGCTGCTGGAAACGATTCTCAATGCGACTCCCGATTTTGTCAGCCTGCAGGATCGCGATTCGGTGTATCGTGCGGTAAACCGAGCGTTTTGCGAGATTGTGGGCAAGAGCAGGGAGGACATCGTGGGAAGGACCGACTACGACCTGTTTCCTCAGCATCGGGCCAGGGCCAACCGCCAAGAGGATTTGAAGGTGCTTTCCACTGGTGAATCGCTCACCAAGGAAGAATGCGTCGGCAAAGCCGACAGCGAACGCTGGATCCACTTGATGAAATTGCCGGTGCGCGGCGGTGATGGAAACATCATTGGGCTTTTGTGCAGCGGCCGAGACATCACCGAATTGAAAAAATTCCAGGAACGGCTCACCCAGTCACAGAAGATGGAAGCCGTCGGGCAGCTGACCGCAGGGATTGCCCATGAAATCAATACGCCCCTTGGCATTATCATCGGCTATGCCCAATTGCTCATCGAGGAAGTGGACGAAAGCAGCCAGTTGTACACGGATCTCAAGACCATCGAAAAACACGCGCAGGTCTGCAAAAAAATCGTTTCGGACCTGTTGCGCTTTGCACGCCAGTCGGAGAGCCGGATGTCTCCCGTGCTTGTCAATTCGGTCATCGAGGAGGCCTTGACCGTGGTCGAGCATACCTTCCGCCTGGAACGAGTGAAGGTGGAAAAGCGGCTGGAAGGCGATCTCCCCCCGGTGGTGGGCGATGTGGAGAAGCTCAAGCAGGCGGTGGTCAACCTCCTCAACAACGCTTTCGATGCCATTGGAAGCGACGGCACCATAATGGTGTCAAGCGCTCGCCGGGGAGAAAGTGAGGTGCTTTTTTCGGTGGCCGACAGTGGTGGCGGTATTCCGGCGGAAAGCATCGATAAGATTTTCGATCCGTTTTTCACCACCAAAGGGGTGGGCAAGGGGACCGGCCTGGGACTCTCCGTTACCTTTGGCATTGTCAAAGAGCACGGCGGTACCATCGAAGTTCAGAGCCCGCTGCCGGCGGCTTTGGCCGAGCATCTGGGCAGCGGCTTAGCGCGGGAGAAAAACGGCAGGGGCACTGTTTTTACCGTACGCCTGCCCGCCGCCAAAGAGGGTGCCACGATTGTTGAGGGAAAGGGATTGCATGGCCACAATTCTGGTATTGGATGATGTGTTTGATGCGGTTACGCTGTTGAAGCGGATTCTCGAAAAAAAGGGGCACCAGGTCCTGTGCTTCACCGAAGAGGAAGAAGCCATCAGCCATGTTAGAAAAAATAGGGTTGACCTGGTGATTCTCGACATCAAATTAAAAAAGATAGACGGAGTCGAAGTGCTTGCCGAGATGAGGAAGGCTGATCCGGGCATCCGCGCCATCATGCTGACCGGTTACCCGACCCTCGAATCGGCGCGCGAGGCTCTGCGCCACGGTGCTATGGAATACTGTGTAAAGCCGATCGATAAGGACGAACTGGAGGAGAAGGTGGAGCAGGTGCTGGCCCGGGAAGCGATCCCCTGACGCCGGCGGGCAGTGGACCCGGCTGAGACGCGGCAGCAGGTACCTCGATTGAGCGATTTGTGTTGGAGCCGACCGCCGGCGTCATCCAGGATACCTCGGATCGACCAGCTTATCCATCCCGCAAGACGTCCTGGTCTGCGCGGTGGATCGAAGGCGGGATGGGTGAAGTGAAACGAAACCCATCAAAATTCCGGACCACGCGAACCAAGCTTTTTATCAACCAACGGTATGGATAGAATCGAACATTGCAACCGGCAGAAAGATGGCGTGCATGGCAGCATATGAGCTTTCCTGGATAACCGATAATCTCGCCCTCGGGCATGCCCCGATGTCCTATGCGGAACTGGATTCCATAAGAGAGCAGGGCATAGGGGCGATCATCAATCTTTGCGCGGAATTTTGCGATCTTCACGAAATCGAGCAGACCAGCGGTTTCGAGGTCTACTATCTGCCCGTGTGCGATGATGATGCACCCCCCGAACCGGAACTGGAAAAAGCGCTCGACTGGCTGGACGAAGCGATCTACCTGGGCAAGAAAGTGTTGGTGCATTGCCGCTACGGCATGGGCAGAACGGCGACTTTTGTTGCGGCGTATCTGTTGCGCAAGGGTTTCGCCCTGAAACTTGCCAGGAAAAAAGTGGCCGAAGCCCGCTCCATGCACAGCAGTTTCTCCCAGTGGAGGCTGTTGCGAAAATACAGCAAGAAGTCGGGCAAGCTGACCATTCGCGAGCCTTCCCTGGAAAACCGACGAGTCGTTGACCTGAGCGGCTTTTTTACCGACTGCCGGGCATTGCTCGAGCGTGTGGATACACTGTTTGAAGAGGCTTCTGAGAAGCACTCCGGGCTGCTCAGTTGCGGTTCCCGGACGGACGGCTGCTGCTGCAACTATGTTGAGCTCAGCTTTGTGGAAGCAGCCTATCTCAGTCACCACATGAACAAAGTGCTGCCGGGAGAAGAACGCCGACAGGCCATCGAACGGGCGGTGCAAGCGGCAAAAGCCATGCGCCGGGTGCGAAAATCTCTGCCTTCCGGGACGGGTCTAGCGGGCGACCGCAGGGCCGAATTGGAAGCGGCCTACAGCCAGGCGCAAATTCGATGCCCCCTCAGTGTGAACACACAATGTGTGGTGTATCCCTTTCGCCCCATCGCGTGCCGAATCTACGGTATTCCCCGGGATTATCTCGACAGCCCCGCCGATATCGGCAGGTCCATGCGGGCGCCGGGCGAGGATCACGTGCCGTCCGTCTACGAACAGTTTCTGGTCGCCCGGCAGAAGATCTCGGCTGACATGTGGTACGCGCTGACTTCGCTCTTTCCGCAGGAAGACGGCCTGCTTTTTGCGCTTCCTGACGTCGTTTCCGGCAGGTTCATTCAGCAGTATTTTGAATGGCTCAGCCGCGCCCAGAATTCGCTCGACGCCGCTCCCTAACCCGCCTGCCGCGGAGTAGTTTCTCGTCCCTGGTCAGGCGTGCGTGAGGCCCCGCCTTTGCCGCAACGGAGTCCGCACGTTTTGGTGACCAAATGTTTGACGAACGCATTGTTCTGTTCTAGAATCAACGCACAAATATTCTTTAAAGCTCGATGACACTTCGGTAGCGAGCAGCTTGGTTCTAACCTCCGTTCTACTGCCTTTTTGCTGAAGTGTTTTGATCTGAATTCCCGCTTGTATCGCAAGTGCTTAACCGGTGCGAATTTAAGGTAATGCAAATGACACAAACAAATTGAGCCTGGCTGCAGCGAACTGTTATGCCAAATGGCTGGGGCAATCCAGCGAGGTGTCGAGAGATGCAGCTTGTCATCAACACACCGGGAACCTTTCTCACCCAAAAAGACGAGTGCTTTCGGCTCAAGCAGCAGGAGAAGACCTTCGACATTTCTCCGCTCAAAGTGGAAAGCATCGTCATCGCCAACCAGGCGATGGTGACCACCCAGGCGGTGGTCCTGGCCCTGGAGCACAACATCGATGTGGTCTTTCTGGACAAGTACGGAGATCCGGTGGGACGCATCTGGTTCTCCAAGCTCGGGAGCACCGCTCTGATTCGGCGCAGGCAGCTGGAAGCGCACGACAGTCCCCTCGGCCTGCAACTGGCGACCGAAATGGTCGGGCAAAAGCTCAACAACCAGCTCCTCTTTTTGAAAAAGCTTATGCACGCAAGGCCCGGAAGCGAGGAGTCGATCCGACCGGCCGTCGAGGCCGTCGAAAGATCTAAGGCCGGCTTAGCGCTGGAAACCGTCGATCTGGACGCGGCCCGCAATCGCATCATGGGCCTGGAAGGGACCGCCGGCCGCAGTTACTTTCGCTGCCTCGCTTCCCTGCTGCCGGAAAAATACCGCTTCAGCGAACGCTCGCGGCGCCCGGCCAAAGACCCCTTCAACGCCTGCCTCAACTACGCTTACGGGATCCTCTATTCGCTGGTGGAAAAGGCGTGTATCCTCGCCGGCCTCGATCCCTACCTGGGCTTTCTCCACACCGACAATTACAACAAGAAATCGATGGTCTTCGACCTCATCGAGCCGTTCCGCATCTTTGGCGAACAGACGGTGGTCTACCTTTTCACCGGCAGGAAGATCAAAGACGATTATTTCGACGGCGGCGACGGCGCCGTGTCGCTTAACCAGGCCGGCAAGCCGGTGATCGTGGAAGCCTTGAACAGTCACCTGGACGAATCGGTGCGCTACCGCCGGAAAAACGTCAAACGCCGCACCATCATCCAGCACGAGGCGCATCGGCTGGCCAACCTGCTGCTGGCCGAAACCGGGCGGCAAAGGCCCGACTGGCTCGACATCAAAGAGCTCTGACCCGGAGGACCGCAACCATGGCCGTATTGGTTTGGATCATTTACGACATCTCCGACGACAAGATGCGCGGCAAAGTGTCCAAGGCGTGCAAGCGCTACGGGCTGGAGCGGGTGCAGAAGAGCGCCTTCCTGGGCCGGCTGGAAGCCAGCCGCTTCGATGAGCTGACGGAAAAGTGCCGCAGCCTGATCGATGAAGAAGTCGACAGCGTCTACCTTTTCCCCTTCTGCCAGGAGGACTTCAAGCGGGTCCAGGTGCTCGGCCAGGGCTTCGACCGCAAACTGGTCAACGACGAACTGCTGGCCAAATTTTTTTGACAAAAACCGCCCATTCGACCTCGTCATTTAGAGGCACAGAACAGAGCTGTTGTATTTGCCCAATGGACGACCCAAAAAGATCTCCCTAGAGTTTGACAAAATCAAAAGTGATGAAGAATTAATTTTGTCAAGCTAATTTGAAATTAGGTCCCCAGATATTGGGGGAAGGACTAAAATGTATGCGAAGGTCTCAAAAAAGGCGCAAATCACAATCCCGAAATCGATTAGGAAGAAATTGAATATCGGAGAGAACGGTGCCGTTTTGTTCGTCGTCGAGAATGGCGAAGTGAAACTGAAGGGCGTAGCCGCCGGAGCGGCGGAAAGCCTGGCCGGAAGTCTGAAAGGATATGCCGATAGATATGAGCCGTTAGACAAAATCAGAGAGAAAATTCAAGAGGAAATTGCTCGAAATGCAAACCGCGAACACGAATTAAACAACAAGACGAAAAAATGATATTGACATTAATTCAAACAAAGCATGATTGCTCAACGCCCTGCTCACATACCAGGAGCATCCCATCGATTTCGTCGACTGCCTGCTCTACGCGAGTTCTTCTTCAACTAGACCGGTTGCTTCATTTAACCGTGATTTTGATAAATTAAGAGCCCACATAATCAATCTCTGAAGCAAATCCAAAAGGCCAAAGACAGTTTGGGCTCATTTGAAAAAGGAAATCCCCATGTTCCAGAAGCTTTCCGAGTTCAGTAGGCTTTTACCGGTTGCGGAAGTGGTCGAATATTTAAATGAAGGCATGCCCGAAGTTTATGATCGTGGCCTGGCTATCTGCTTTGATGAAAATGGGAACTACCACTCGGTTGAAGTACTCCATAACAGGGAAAGCGTGATTTACCGCTCGGGTCCTTCCAACGGAACCGATTACACCCCCTGCTGCAAGCTGGCCAAGACAACGGACAACCGTCTTTTGAAAGCGGCAAAGAACCTCCTGGAATCCGGGCAGCTATCTCCCAAGGAAGAACAGTGGTTGGCTCTCGCTATAGGCGCCTATGAACAGAACGTGAAACGCATCTGGACCGAGGTGCAGGAGCAGTCCCGCAACGCTCAAATCGACGGGAAGACACACCGCGGGTATGCCTACTGGGCGAAAAGCACAAACGGCAATATTTTCCCCTTATACGAGTGGGATAGCTGCAAGCGCCACATGCAGGCGTCGGTAGTGGCCAATTGGAAAGCCCGCGGTGGCTACAGAGAGCAAGGGACTTGTTTTATCTGTGGCCAAAAAGACAGGACCGTGCTCGGGAATTTTTCGCTTTTGGCCTGCTACAACTTGGACAAAATCGGCAGCATAGCCGGGGGATTCAAGGAAGCAAACGGAGTCAAAAACTTTCCCGTTTGCGAAGAATGCGCTCTGCGGATTTCAGGTGCCGTTATCCGTATCGAGAATGACCTGACCAGCACCATGGCCGGCCAAAGTTACATGATTCTGCCGTACAGCAATTCCGAAGAAGTTCGGGAGGAGATGAAGCACCTGCTGACCAATAAACCGGGCCGGTTTAAACTGGGCAGTAGTAAGCAGTTCGATCTCATCGCCCAGGAAGAATCTTTTCTGGAAGATTTTGAAGCTTTTTCCGACCAGATGGCTTTCGCCCTGATCTTTTTTAAACAGGACAATGCGGCCTGGAGAATCCAGGCAGAGGTCCAGCAGGTGCTCCCCAGCCGGATGAAATCCCTGCATGATGCCGGCCGCAAAATCAGCGAGGCAAAGGACCTGACCTATACCGACAGGAAAGGTGAAGAAAAGCGGATTGAAATCAATGCTAACCTGATCCGCAATTTTTCCGAAGCATCTGAAAAGAAAAGCGAGGAGGTATTCCGAGCCTGGCTCGTTGCCCTGTTTGAGCATAAACAGATTGGCTATCGCGAGTTTTTGCACCACCTGGTCAATCGGCTCGTTTACATCGGCAGGAAAGAGAATGCCCTTATTCCGTGGACATTGCGCCAGGCGTGGGCATTTTATCGTTACGCCTGCCTGGTTGATCTCATCGTACCGGACAAGAAAGGAGCTTCTATGGAAGGTGCTGTTCTTGCTAGCCCTTACGGGCAGTACATTCTCGATCACCCTGAATTTTTCGATCGCCCGGAAAAAGCCGTGGCCTTTCTAACGGGTTGCTACGTCTCTGTAGTTACCAGCGTCCAATACCGCAAGCGAAGGAGCACCCCGTTCGCCAAAAAATTTGTCGGAAGACTGCTGCCACGAGACCATCTGAAAAGACTCTACCGGGAAGGACATGACAAGCTGGCCCAATACGAAGCTCTCGGCTTAGTGGCCAAGAAGATGGATCCGGACTTGGCTGAGGCATGGGTCAAGTGCGGAGCAGATTGGAAGATCAGCAACGAGGAATCGACTTTCGCATTTACCATCGGTTACAGCCTGGAGTCGCGCATCAGGGCTCTTTCGGGTGACCAGGAACTGGCAGAAATTTCTGAATTTGCCGAGGAGGCGGAGAACAATGAGCTCGATTGAGAATCGTTACGAAATTCTGTTCCTTTATGAGGCCAAGGACTGCAATCCCAACGGCGATCCGTTAGACGAAAACCGGCCCCGTACCGACCCGGAAACCGGCGTGGCCACCGTCACCGATGTGCGGATCAAACGAACAGTTCGGGACTTTTTCCTGGCGATTGAGCCGGACGTTGAAAAACGGATCGAAGGCGGTACGGAAATCCTGATCCGTGACACTTTCAAACAGGACGGATTTCTCTCGCAGGGAAAGGACCGCGCCGAGAACTTCATTGACGAGGCCATTAAAGGCAAGAAGGGGCTCGAAAAGCTTCAGGCGCTGCAGGATGCAATCATGAAAGGATGCATCGATGCCCGTCTGTTTGGCTGCGCGCTGCCCATGGGGAAAAACGAGCCTTCTTTGAAGGTGACGGGACCGGTTCAATTCATGCCGTTCAACCGCAGCCTGCATCGCGTTGCTCCGCAAATGGTGCAGCAAACGGCCGCCTTTGCCGGATCGGCGACGGCTTCGCAAAAATCGTTTGCCGAACGGTGGCTGCTCCCCTATGCCTTGATTGCTGCTTACGGGGTTGTCAATGAGAACGCCGCACGCACGACCGGGATGTCGCCAAAAGACCTGAACAGGCTGTTGGATGCGCTTTGGCGGGGGACGGCTGAGCTCAATACCCACTCAAAGATGGGACATGATCCCATGCTGCTGCTGGTGGTGGAAAGCCAGGCTGGTCACAAAATCGGAGCACTCCAGCGCAGGGTCAAAATGACCGACCAGCCCGAGGAAGAGACTGCCATCCGGGATTCGAGCCAGTTTTGCATCGACCTTTCAGAATTGCTCGATGCGATAGCACAAAATGACAAAGTCGTTTCGACCAAAGCTCGTCAGAGTACACGGCTTCGGGTGAAAGACGGCGTGCATGAAGCGGGCGTTATCGATTTGCTGAAGGAAAGAAGCCTCGCTGTAGAGAGCCTGGAGATCTAGCCGATGAGAGCCCTCGCTTTTGATATTCGTGGTGAATACGGGCATTTCAAAAAGCCCTACTCCCCGATGAGCCCCGTGACCTTTCCACTTCCCCCGCCACCGGCTGTGCTGGGAATGCTGGGGGCCGTCCTCGGTCTATCGAAGACCGAGTATCCTGAACAACTGGCATGGGCGAGAGCCCGGATCGCCATTCGCTTGTTGACCCCTGTTCGGATATTTCGCGCGGCGGTCAATCTCATCAATACTAAAGACGGCACGGACAAGTACTTCCGGCCTCGTGCCCATACCAACACACACATCCAGGTGAATTACGAGTTTTTGAAAGACCCGGCCTTCCGAGTAGTAGTCGGCGATTTACCGTCCGCCATGCACAATCGGCTGAAGAATCTGCTCGGAGCCGGCAAGTCGGTCTATACGCCGGTACTTGGGTTGGCCCAGTGCCTCGCCGACGTCAATTGGTTGGGGGAGGCCGAGGTACGGCAAGGAGTCACAGGAAAAGCTGTCATCGATTCGGTGATCTCACTGGGAAAGGGCATTACCCCCATCTATGAACCGGGCCGCCGGTATCACCGCACTCGCATTCCGGCGACCATGGATGGTGAGCGAATCGTTCATCGCTATCAGGAAATTCTGCTCGCAGACGATGCCGGTCCCATCGAATGCCGCATCAGAGAACCAGCCGAAGTATACCAGGTGAATGATGAAATCATGTCTTTTTTGTGAATGCCTGGCCCACCAAGGGGATCCGCTTCCCGGGCACCTCCTTCGGGTTGCAGAATCCGCGGAGGCGGCCGTTTATGACGCCGGCGAAGAGGTCAGACGAATCGCATTTCTAGCCGGGCTGCTGCACGATATCGGGAAAGCCACCCCTTACTTCCAGATCAACCGGCTGCAGAAGAAAAAAAGGGACAGGTTAACCAGCCATTCTCTATGCAGTGCCTGCGTCGCCTGGAAGGCTACAGAAATTCTATCCATGCCTCTTTGGATGAGGCTTAGCGTGCTTATTTCCATCTTGCGCCACCATGGCAACCTGCAATTTGATTCCTGGGAAACGGCGTATAGTCATGTGCGGCAGCAAGTTAGAACGGATGAAGCATTGCCCCTTCAACTCGAATCCTTGGATCTTGAAAATATCCTGGTATGGATATCAGAAAACATCTCACGATATGTTCACGACATAGATTTTGATCAAGAGGACTTCACGGTAGAGGCCGTTCGAAAAAGCTTCTCCGGGGTCCGGATGTTGCAAATCCGCAGTTGTTTTGCAGAATCATCCGATGTTTTGGGCTTCCTGGCCGGCTACGGTTCGCTCCTCGCTGCGGATAAAGTCGATTCTGCCATCGGTACGGGCTTGGCGCGACCCCACATTCCCGCTGAGCTGGTAACAATCTATAAAGCGCACAAATTTCACCGAACGAATCAAAAAATGAACCGCCTGCGGGAGGCCATTTCCGTTGAAGTGCAAGAACAATGGGCCGCACACCCCGAGCATCGTCTCTTCACGTTCACCGCGCCGACCGGTTCGGGCAAAACCCTCGCCGCATTCAACGCAGCTCTGCATGCCCGCGATAGATTTTCCGCAATGCGAAACGCGCCGCCCAGGATCATCTATTGCCTGCCGTTCACGTCGGTCATCGACCAGAATCACAAGGTGATGGCCGACGTCATGAGGTTGTGCGATTTGGGAAACCGCGAAGACATTTTATTGAAGCATCACCACTTGGTGCCGGGACTCTACCGGTCAAAGGAGACCGAATTCGATTCCGAAGATGCCGGCGCGCTGCTGACGGAAACCTGGCAGAGTGAAATAGTCATCACCACTTTCTATCAGTTCCTCCACAGCTTGATCTCCGCAAGCAACTCAGAGCTCAAACGGGCCGGGCAGCTTTGCGGAAGCATCGTGCTGATGGACGAAGTTCAGGCGGTACCCCTGCGCTACTGGCAAACCATTCGTCACATTTTCGGCCGCGCCGCGACCACCCTAAACATGACCTTCGTTTTGCTGACAGCGACACGGCCGCTCATTTTTCCGCAGGACGATCCAGCCATCAAAGAACTGCTGCCCAATCACCCGGAGTATTTTCGTGGGCTCTCGCGTGTCGAGCTTTTCTGTCATGCCGAAAAGATCGGTCTCTCAGAGCTCTGTAACCGGTTGATAGCCGATCTGCAGGGACGATTCCGTTCCACTCTTATCATTCTAAACCGCCGCGCATCCGTTAAGAGCGTATTCGAGAAACTGAAGGAGGCATTTCCAGACCTTCGGGTTATCCTGCTTTCCACCGATTTGACGCCGTGGGACCGGCGTGCCAGAATTCGTCTGGTGCAGGGACTTTTGAGACAGAACATCCCGTGCGTGGTAGTGTCCACGCAACTGGTTGAAGCCGGGGTGGATTTTAGCTTTCCTTCGGTTCACCGCGAAATCGCACCGCTGGATGCGATCATTCAAAGCTGTGGCCGTTCCAACCGGCATAACGGCGAGACTCTCGGGACGGTGCATGTCTGGAAGCTTTGCAGGGAAGATGAGAACGGTGAGTTAAAAGAGCCAACGTGGTCCAAAATCTATGATGTACCCCTCATCGACGCGACGAACGATGTGCTGACAATAGCGGAAGAAAAGCCGGGTGGAACGGTTAAATTCGACGAAAAGGATTTTCTTGCCCTCAGTCAGGATTATTTCCAACGCTGCTGGGGACGTATCGATCAGAAGGATCTTGAAGAATACTGGTTGAAAGGGGATTTCCAAGCATTTGACAGAGTGTTCCAGCTCATCGAAGAAGGATTGCCCCGGCTGACTTGTTTCGTTAACCGGACGGCAGTCGATGATGCTATATGGAAAGAGTACCAGTCAATATATGCCGGCGATTCAGACAACCTTGCAAAGAAAAAGCGATTCAGAAGAATCCGCCACAGGTTCTACGAAAGAGTTATTCAGGTCTATGGCAGGAGAGATCCGCAGCGCGATCCAATGATCTTGCTGGATTCTCCGGATCACTACTGCCGGGAAACCGGTTTTCTGCGACTGCCCGAAAAGGAAGCGACATGCGTGTTTTAGGCGAACGCCTCAAAACCACGGTAGAGCTCATTTTCGACCATTCAATCAAAGGGTTCAGGCAAACTCTTGCCACACAGCTCCGGGGCGGCATCCTCAACGCTGTTCAGGATAGTGAATTCCACCAGCACGAATCCAATGGCACCTTCATCTACCGATACCCACGAATCCAATATCAATGGCGGAATAACAATGGAGTAATAGTGGGATGGATGGAATCGGCCGAAAAATTGCTTCAGTTTCCCTGGCTGGATCTCCAGTTCCACTTCGATGGTACGGAGGTGCGTCCCACCGACGTTTTCTTGAACCCCGCATGCGCACAATTCAGTGTATCAGAACGGCTTTTTCATTATCGTCTGACAACTCCCGTACTGGTATTTAACCAGAAAAATTATGTCAACTATAAGTCATTGAAGTTTTACGATAGGCTATACGAAGAAGACCGGCTTCTGCAGGCGCAGATCCTCACTGCCTTAAGGGGATTGGGGATTGACTTTACAACGAGGCTTTACGCTACTTTTACGGAAAAGAAAACAGTTCCGTGCAGGTACAAGAAACAGCAGTTGCACGGTATTCAGGGCAGGTTCGTCACCAATGCTGTTCTTCCCGATGATTTCGCCATCGGGCATGCAGTGAGTCATGGCTTTGGCTGGATAAAGTCCTTGGGCGGCTTGAGCTAAACGTTGCAGTGGGAATTGAGGTAAATGGTGTCAGAGACAATCATCCCAGGTGGGATCCAGGATGCCGATGGAAGTTCCTACTCGATAACAGCCACGGACATTCTCGAGCATCTTTACTGCCCCAGATTCACCTATTTCGAGCTGGTTCTCGAGATTCCCGAGCACCAGGAAAAGCGGTTCAAGGTACAAAAGGGAAGAACGATCCACGAAGAAAGAGCTACCATCAATCCGGATTATCTACGCAAGAAGCTCGGCTGCGTCGAGCGGAAAAAGTCCGTTTATCTGAGCTCTCGGCGGGGATTACGGGGCGTGGTCGACGAAATCCTCTTCCTGCGGGATGGTACCGCGGCACCGCTGGACTACAAGTACGCCGAATACAAGGAGCGAACGTTCAAGAATCACAGATATCAGCTTGCTTTTTACGGAAGCCTGATCCGGGAATGCTTCGATCTTCCCGTGCAGCGGGGCTTTATCGTTTACACCCGCAGTCACAATAAGCTGGTGGAGATCGCTCTCACCGCGGCCGTTTATTCCGAACTGGACACAATCATTGCAGAATTCCTTGAAATCGTGCAAAAGGGGCGCTACCCTGATCCGACCCGCTACCCTGCACGATGCGCCGACTGCTGCTACCGAAATATCTGCGAAAAGGTGGTCTAATTAAGGAAGTCTGGCATTTTCAGTAAGTTAACGGTGCTCTGATAAAGCAATTTATGCGGAATGAAGCGCTCCATCCGCGAAAGAGTAGTATGATAAGGAGGGTTGAAAATAAATGTAAGCCATTAATTTCTAATAAGTTTCCCCGAAATCGCTCCGATGGAGGCACATCCAGAACAACAAGGATTGAAACTCAGTGTTGGGTGAATTTTGCCGGGGCGTTCAATTGCCGATGGAGGCACATCCAGAACAACAAGGATTGAAACCGGTGGTGGGAACCGATGCGGCCTTTTATGCCAAGTGCACCGATGGAGGCACATCCAGAACAACAAGGATTGAAACAATATCCGGCCGGTATTTTTCATCGCTCCACGCACCCCGATGGAGGCACATCCAGAACAACAAGGATTGAAACCATCTTGTCCAGGATTTTCCACATAAAGGATTCCACTTCCGATGGAGGCACATCCAGAACAACAAGGATTGAAACGTCAAAAGAGCGGAAATTGCCAATCTACGAGCTTAAAGGCCGATGGAGGCACATCCAGAACAACAAGGATTGAAACGGAGGGTGCTTGCGGGTGCGGGTGACGCAAAAATCATCCGATGGAGGCACATCCAGAACAACAAGGATTGAAACTCAAGTCACCTTTGGCGGCACCGATCTCGGCTATACCCGATGGAGGCACATCCAGAACAACAAGGATTGAAACAAAAAGGCATTCTTGAGATCGACGCCTTGACCTATACCGATGGAGGCACATCCAGAACAACAAGGATTGAAACTCGATTTGCATGGCAGGGACGCCGATGAACTCGACGCCGATGGAGGCACATCCAGAACAACAAGGATTGAAACTTGTCGGCTTCAAGCAAATGGAGCTGAAAAACCTCACCCGATGGAGGCACATCCAGAACAACAAGGATTGAAACATTTCTGGCTGATTGTGTGGTTGTGCGTGGTGATTATCCGATGGAGGCACATCCAGAACAACAAGGATTGAAACTGTGGTAGGCGCTGAGCAATTCGGAAACGGTCAGACCGATGGAGGCACATCCAGAACAACAAGGATTGAAACTTACCAGGGGCGGCGGGGACCGTAAAGCGCTTTTTCCGATGGAGGCACATCCAGAACAACAAGGATTGAAACACCCGTATGTCGAGCGGATCACCATCATGGCCTCGGTCCGATGGAGGCACATCCAGAACAACAAGGATTGAAACTCGATCATCGATAAGATGCCCGGCAAATCCGGCCGCCCGATGGAGGCACATCCAGAACAACAAGGATTGAAACCTGGATGAATCAATCGAGGTCGGCGCGGTCGAAATCCGATGGAGGCACATCCAGAACAACAAGGATTGAAACAATCAGGCCAGACTCTGGTAGCGTACACGCTACTCACCCGATGGAGGCACATCCAGAACAACAAGGATTGAAACTATCGGGACCAGTCACACCAATATCTGGACCGGCACCCGATGGAGGCACATCCAGAACAACAAGGATTGAAACAGAAATATAAAAACATAACTGGCGTCGTTAAAGCCACCGATGGAGGCACATCCAGAACAACAAGGATTGAAACCTGAGGCGGATTTACCGGGCATCAGTTTGTTTCCACCGATGGAGGCACATCCAGAACAACAAGGATTGAAACCCGGTTCAAAGGCCGTGGAGGATGATGATGTTCTCCCGATGGAGGCACATCCAGAACAACAAGGATTGAAACCGGCGAAAAACAGCGAGCTGATCCCCGCGCGCGCAGCCGATGGAGGCACATCCAGAACAACAAGGATTGAAACCTCAGATATCAGGTATAGCGGCCAGCGCCGGGGTCCCGATGGAGGCACATCCAGAACAACAAGGATTGAAACTGTATTATGACGATAGGCGCAAGGATTGGCGCGAAGCCGATGGAGGCACATCCAGAACAACAAGGATTGAAACCTTAGCGTCCATATGCTTCTCAACGTGCTCATTAAAGCCGATGGAGGCACATCCAGAACAACAAGGATTGAAACCTCACACGGGCCACAACAGGCCCGGCTATACCCATACCGATGGAGGCACATCCAGAACAACAAGGATTGAAACTTTACGTAAACAAGCTCAAGGTGTTTTTGATTTTGCCGATGGAGGCACATCCAGAACAACAAGGATTGAAACCCAAGATCGAGGCGGACGCAGCGAAAGTAAAGGCGGCCGATGGAGGCACATCCAGAACAACAAGGATTGAAACAGGCAGGCGAAGGCATCGGCCATGCCGGCGGCATCCGCCGATGGAGGCACATCCAGAACAACAAGGATTGAAACACTCAGCGAGAGGTCATTGGCACCTACTACAAGGCGCCCGATGGAGGCACATCCAGAACAACAAGGATTGAAACCGGTACTTCGACGCTATCCCCTCGCTATATCCTCCCGATGGAGGCACATCCAGAACAACAAGGATTGAAACCGCCGCGGGACGGCAGCCCTCGGGCACTCCCCCGCATCCGATGGAGGCACATCCAGAACAACAAGGATTGAAACCCTCAGAAGGTGAAAAATCAGATCGGGCAAGTGATCCGCCGATGGAGGCACATCCAGAACAACAAGGATTGAAACAAAAGTATGAGCGCTGCTTTTGCCGCTTTCAAGCTGCCGATGGAGGCACATCCAGAACAACAAGGATTGAAACAAGGCGAAGCCTACCGGCGCACCTACGACCGCGAATCCGATGGAGGCACATCCAGAACAACAAGGATTGAAACACCGGGACCAAGGGGGTCAACTGGCACGTCTACGACGACCGATGGAGGCACATCCAGAACAACAAGGATTGAAACACCAATTCAAGACCAACATTGTCACTTTCGAGACAGGCCGATGGAGGCACATCCAGAACAACAAGGATTGAAACGCGTTGATGTCTTCGTCAAGGCGGAACTTGTCAACGCCCGATGGAGGCACATCCAGAACAACAAGGATTGAAACCGGTAGTGAATGCGAAAATCGCAAAGCTGGTCGCGTCCGATGGAGGCACATCCAGAACAACAAGGATTGAAACCTTAGCTTTTTCTGCTTCTTATGGAACTTAACGCCGCCGATGGAGGCACATCCAGAACAACAAGGATTGAAACTTGATTACAAGAACCGGGTGAAAGAGCACAAGGCGGCCGATGGAGGCACATCCAGAACAACAAGGATTGAAACTCCACGAACACGCCGCTCTGTTCGTTTCCACCATCCACCGATGGAGGCACATCCAGAACAACAAGGATTGAAACCTCTGTCAATAACCGCTCGCAAAAACACCCCTTGCCCGATGGAGGCACATCCAGAACAACAAGGATTGAAACTCAATCCGCGCGGCCGTCGAACTCTGCCGCGTCTTGGCCGATGGAGGCACATCCAGAACAACAAGGATTGAAACACAACAGAACTAATCCCGACCGATCATCAGCTAGACGCCGATGGAGGCACATCCAGAACAACAAGGATTGAAACAAAGTGAAGAAAAAGGAGTGATCGGATGGAGATTTACCGATGGAGGCACATCCAGAACAACAAGGATTGAAACTGTTGGAGCCGGACGTGATCCTGTTCCAGCCCACACCCGATGGAGGCACATCCAGAACAACAAGGATTGAAACTAGATGAAGTCAACTTGGATGAACCCACCACGGCAGCCGATGGAGGCACATCCAGAACAACAAGGATTGAAACATCGCTTTTCCCGCGTTGTCTTGGAACAACTCAAACCGATGGAGGCACATCCAGAACAACAAGGATTGAAACTAAACTATCTTAGTGTGCAACAACCTTTTACGCCCCCCGATGGAGGCACATCCAGAACAACAAGGATTGAAACTCGAAATACAACACGACGTAATTATGTTCTAACAACCCGATGGAGGCACATCCAGAACAACAAGGATTGAAACTGAATAAGGCTCATGGTCGATGATATACCCCAGGATATCCGATGGAGGCACATCCAGAACAACAAGGATTGAAACCAGTCAGCGCTCTTGAATCGCCAGGCGCAATAAGCCCGATGGAGGCACATCCAGAACAACAAGGATTGAAACAGCACCCCTTGGACGACGCCCGCCTGATCGATGTGCCGATGGAGGCACATCCAGAACAACAAGGATTGAAACATCCATCCAAGCTTTGAAATCTGCATCGCTCATGGCCCGATGGAGGCACATCCAGAACAACAAGGATTGAAACTGAGGTAGATGCCGCGTGCGGAGGCTAACTGCCACCCGATGGAGGCACATCCAGAACAACAAGGATTGAAACTCGGGATTGCGAGGGTCCCT
>NZ_JAIBKA010000012.1 GCF_022603395.1 Desulfoferrobacter suflitae | reverse complement strand
TCTTGGGAAAGAAGTTCCCTAAGAACCTTGACTGTCTGATCATCCGGGCTATCCAAAACACCACAAACGCTTTCGGAAGCCCTCAAAATGTGAAAAAGTGGCCCAGATTCTTCATAAACATTAAGACCCTCTTGGATTCGCGGATCAAACCAAAGAAATGGCGCTTTGTGTGTGATGATCTCCATTCTGTGCCCCTCCTTTTATTCTGATTGCTAGCTCCTGAGTACCGGCAGGCTGTATTCATGTTCTTCCGTGATCTTGGCTTTTTCCCCTCGAAAACATATCAGATGTATAATGTGTCATATATTGACATTTAGTGTCATTAAATGTCAAATATTTTGTATTGATGTTGTTTGTTGACATTTTACTTATCCTCAAGTATCCATGTAAACTAGCTGGGTGAGATGACGGAATGGTGAATTCCCTTGTTTTTAAAGGGGTAAAAGGGGGACACGTGGTGACCGGGCAGGATCTAGAAAGAGACCGGCTGATGACCCTGCAGGAAGTTGCCGAATATCTGCAGATAAAAGAGAGAACCATCTACGATTGGGCGCAAAAAGGGCAGATCCCTGCTTTCAAGCTTGGGAATGTTTGGCGCTTCAAACGCGAAGACATTGATCTTTGGATCGAAGAGCGCAAGAAGGACACACCGCGTTCACGGGCTTTGCAAAATGCGAAGAAGAAAAGGAACTGAGGCTACTTTTTAAGCCGTTCAGTCAATTATTTTTGCCAAAGATCCGAAGTCATTTCTTATCGTCGTCGTATGCCGGCATTGGGATCTTGTTTGTCTTGAAAAAGTTTATTGGGGGCGGATCTATGAGTGTTGATGAATTGGAAGGCGGAGATAACCAAGTAGAATCTTCTGAGGAGGTGTTTGCATCCGGAGAAAACACGTTGGTCTGCATCCTCAGCGGAAAGCCAATGAAGGCCACTCCGAAAGAGAAGACACTGCAAATGGTCGCGCGGAGTCTATCCGGCGAATATGGTTTCCGTGTAGAGGATATGGAAAGAGATTTCAAGGTCGCCTACTTAGATCCGAATACCGGAAAGACGCGGCGCATGACTTTGAGCCTGGTGGTTTTTGGAGAGAATTTAGAACATGTGCAAGAAAATATTATCCGGACCGCCATGATCCTTCCGGATAAAACCAAAGCCACTGATAAAAAGAACGGCATCAATCTCCTCTATGACGCCCTCGGATCTGTGGCTGGAGAGCAGAGCGAAGAAAACCCCGGCTGTGCATTTGGGTTATGGACCAATGGGTCGGAGCTCTATTACGTTCAAAAGCGCTATGAAGAACACGAACCCGATCCGATCTTTGAGGAGATCTCGGATTTTCCGGGCAAAGACGAATCCCTGGAGGACCTGGACCGCCCGGATCGGCAAATGCTGCGCATTGCCGCGGGCGAATCCCTCCTGAGCACTTTCAAACGCTGCCATGACTACATCTACGGCAATCAGGGCAAGGTTAAAACCGCTTTCTGGGAACTGCTTTATATCATCTTTTGCAAGATCTACGACGAGAGAAGAAGAGAAATTTGTCAGAAAAACGGCGAGACTTTCCGGCGACGCTTCTGGGTTGGGGTGAAGGAAAGAAACACTCAAGAGGGTTTGAGCCGGATAGAAGAGAGGATCAGAGGGCTCTTTGAGGAAGTCAAACAGTCGGACGAGTATAGCGACGTCTTTTCCGGCAATGAGACAATCAGTCTGAATGATCGGGTCCTCGCCTATATCGCCGGCGAAATGTCCCGTTACAGCTTTTTGGATGCATCCGTCGACGCCAAGGGCATGGCTTATGAAGCTATTGTGTCCAATACCTTAAAGCAGGAGAGAGGGCAGTTTTTCACTCCCCGAAACATCGTCCGGTTGATGGTGCAAATGATGGACCCGGCGGAAAAGCATTATGTACTTGACCCTGCGTGTGGAAGCGGCGGTTTTTTGGTGATGGTGTTGGATCATGTCCGCCGCAAGATCGCGAGACATTTGTATCCTGAAGAGACCGGCATTTTACTTTCCGACCGGGCCAACAGCGACCCGGCGGTATTGGCGAGGGCCAAGAAATACGCTCAGGATAAGCTTTTTGGCATCGACTTCGACGACGATCTTAAAAAAGCTGCTCGGATGAACATGGTTATGTCCGGGGATGGACATGGCAATATCTTTTGCTTGAACAGCCTGCAGTATCCCGATGGGGCCGACAAAGATTTGGATGAGCTTAAAGAATGCCTTCGGGAGCGGCAAGCGGGCCTCGGGACAAAGAGCCCTGAAATTTCCCTGGGCTATTTCGATTTCGTCTTTACGAATCCTCCTTTTGGAGCAAAAATCCCGATAGATGATCCCGAAATCCTCAAAAATTACGATCTTGGCTATCGCTGGAGCAAACTGGACGGCAAGTGGCGAAAGACGGGCGATCTGCAAAGCAGCCAGCCGCCTGAAATTCTTTTTATCGAACGTTGTTTTCAGTTCCTCCGGGAAGGCGGCAAAATGGCGATTGTTTTGCCCGATGGTATTCTTGGCAACCCGGACCTGGAGTATGTCCGGTATTGGATTTTGCAAAATACCAAAGTCCTGGCATCCATTGACCTTCCAGTTGAGGCTTTTCTCCCTCAAGTCGGGGTGCAGGCTTCTTTGCTTTTCCTGCAACGCAAGACGTATGAGGAAAAGCTCATGACCACGCCTGCCGAATATGATGTTTTCATGGCCATAGCTGAAAAGGTGGGTAAAGATCGGCGTGGCAATCCCATTTATGTCCGCGATGAAGATGGGGCCGAGTTGGTATTCCCAAAGGTAATTGAAGAGTTACGGAAGGATGCAAACGGTAATCGCAAAACTAAGGAATTGAAAATATATGAGCGGCAGATCGATGATGACCTGCCTAAGGTATTAACAAAGTGGAAGGATTTTTTACACTTATCAAGCAAAGATCGCAGGCTTGAATGAACAAGTCCATAAGAACTATTGAAGATCAAAATTTTGCTTAGTTTAGCTTGGTAGAACGCAGTTGATAGAAAATGAAAGAGTAATGAAACGGAATATTCTATCTTAATCCTGTCTGCCCCTCGGTACTAAGTAAGCTTTTCTGTGGAGGAAAATTTCACATGCCGTCGAGTGCAAGAATCTATTCAACGACGCTTTACGAGGAAGCAAAACGCTTGGACGCTTCGTTTTATTGTGGTCCTGGGCAAGGGGAATGCCTAACTTTTCTTCAAAGCAAGATGAAGAAAAAAGAATTATACGAGCTTACGCTTGGGGGGCAACAGGGTATTTTCATTCCTAGTCGCTTCAAAAGAGTATTTGTTAATAGCAAGAAAACTGGTTATCCGTATTTGACTGGGGCTGGGATAACACAGAATGATCCTTTAAATAACTGCAAATTCCTCTCTCGTAAATATACTCGAAACGTTCATAAACTCCTACTAAAACCAAAAATGGTGGTGGTAACCTGTTCGGGCATTATCGGAAATCCTGTTTATATTTCTGAGTACTTTATGGGGTCTTTGGGTTCCCCTGATTTGCTTAGAATCGTTCCTGATGTGAACAAAATTTTACCGGGCTATTTATTTGCATTTTTGTCAACTACTTTAGGTAGGGCTCTTATCTCCAGAAACACATACGGGTCAGTTATACCACACATTGAAGCTCACCACATTTATTCAACTCCTGTACCAGTATTAGAAAACAATATAATGATGGAGATTAATAGTTTTATTATAGCAGCAAATTTCGAAAGGGACAAATTCTATAACACTAAAGATAGATTTATCAACAAACTGTTTAATGAATTGAAAATCCCCTTAAATAATATAGAAGTATTTAATTCTTTCTCAACAAGATCAGTAACGAGTTCACAGTTGATTGAGGTTAACCGATTCAAAGCGGATTACTTTTCTGAAATAGCCAAGAAAATTGAAGATATGATACAGAAATATAAGCATATACTGTCCCGCCTTGGCGATGTTACATTTAGAATATTTAAACCTCCAATATTTAAGAGGCACAGGATTGAACATAAGAATGGCATTCCATTCATGGGGCAGGCAGAACCTTATCAGTTAAACCCTAAACCCAAATACTACTTATCCCATAAGCAACCACTAATCCAAGAATTCCTTTTAAGAAAAGGCATGGTCATCTTTCCAGCAGCCGGCTCAACAGACGGTAATTTTGGCCGTCCCCTGATCGTCCTTGATAGATTGTCCGGCATTTTTTGTGGTGATGATCTGATGAGGATTGAAGCAAAAAATGTTAATGATGCTGGTTATATTTATGCTTATTTGTCATCCTCAATCGGGGAGGTTCTTATCAAGAGACTGAATTACGGGAGCGCCATTCCGCGAATTGTTCCTGAAATGGTATCAACGATTCCCATCATCTGGCCCAATCGAGATTTACGCCATTTTATAGGTAGAGGCATTATTGACGCTTTTTCCAATTTTGAACGGGCTGCTGAGTTAGAAGATACTGCAATCGGTCTAATACAAAAGGAGCTATCCAAATGGCTCGATTGATCCTTCCTCCACACGGTTCCGGCCCAGTCAACGAAGGTGAGCAGAGGGCAATTCAATTCCTGGTGGAGAACCTTCCCCCTTTGCCGCCTATGCCGAAAATGGATGGTTTTAAGGGTGGCGTAAACGAGTATGTGGTTATTCCCAATATTGAGATTCCAGACACCGGAGCTCACAGATTTCTCGAAATCGATGCGATCATTATCGCGCCTCATGCGGTCTATGTAGTCGAGATCAAAGATTGGGGGCCTCGCATAGAGGGCAATGACCATTTCTGGTATCTCAATGGCAAGCGTGAGCGCAAGAACCCTCACCGAACCTTGAACTATAAATGCCAGGTTCTTCGCACGCTCATGGGTCAAGCGGGAGCCGACCTCTACACGAAAGTTTGGTACCAGGGAGTTGTGGTCATCGCGCGCGAGAACGTCTTTCTGGATCTGCAAGGCAACTGCGAATTCACCAGCTATGCCTTGGACTCCAGTCTTTCGAGTTATTTGAAAGACCCACTGCGGCTTTCGACCCCTAAGAAGGTCGCCGAGGACCAGATAGCCTTGTTTCAAAAGGACCTGGTCGAAGCCATTGTTGGGAAAGGGCAAGCCCATTCAGATGGCCCCAAAATCATCGAAGGATACAGAGTGGAGGAAACCCTCCACATCCAGGAAGGATTGATCGAGTATTTGGGACGATCCATTCACGGCCATGGCAAAGGGCCTCTCAAACGTCTGCGCGTATTCACGCTGCCCCTCTATAAAAGCCCCGAAGAGAAAAAACTGCTTGAAGAAAGGATCATGCGCGATTTTGAAGCCCTGGAGACCATCGGTTCGCATCCGAACATCGTCAGTCTGAAAGGTTTTCATGAACATGAAGCCGACCAACTGGTCGAAGTCTTGGACTGGGCGGAAGAAGGGACGCTCAGGATGGTTATGAGCAAAGGGACGTTGACCCTGGACCAAAAGCTCGGCATCGTGCAAGGCATTGCTCAGGGTCTTCAGGCCGCCCATGGGAAAGGCATCGTGCACCGTGACCTGCGGCCGGAGAACGTTCTTATGGCGGCTTCCGGTCCCAAGATCATGAACTTTGATCGTGCATACATGGTGGAAGGAAAATATCACACCGTATGGTCGGCCAGGTCTGCTAACCTGGATCGCCGCTACCTTCCGCCCGAACTGGCACTCCCGGCAGGCCAGTACGACGTCTATGATGCATCGGATCTTTACAGTCTGGGAGCCATTTTTTACGAACTGCTTTGCGGAGATGTGCCTTACGACAGTCCGGAGTCATTCGAAGCTGCCGGCGGTGTTCTTTCCGGAGACAAATTGCCGTCGAAGGCCGTTGCCGGACTTCCAGAATGGATAGATGAGCTGATATCAAAGCTATACGCTGCAGACGTGAAAAACCGCTATGAAGATGCAGAGTGCTTCCTTAAGGATTTTTATCTGAAGCAGGCGCCTTCCCCTGCAAGTCTATCTCCTTCAGCTTTACCGGAACCATCGCCAAAAGTGAATGAACTGACTGACCCGAATCGAATTTTCCAGGTTGGGGAACGGATAGGCGATTACAGAATCACCCGTCACATCAAGAGTGGAGGCTTCGCCCAGGTTTATCAAGCAACCCACGTGCTGCACGACAAGGATTACGCGCTCAAAGTCAACAATCAAAGTGTGCCGCTGGATGCCTTGATTGATGAATTCAGATATCTCAACGAATTGGTTCACCCGAACATAGTCAAAGTTCACTGGAGCGGCCGACTTCCCGGTGGGCGTTATTACATCGCTATGGAGTACCTGGAGGGAGAATCACTGGGTGAATATGCCTGGGGCCAGAAGAAAATGGCGATTCCTCAGGTGATTGATTTAGCGAAGAATATTTTGGGCGCTCTTCGCTATCTGCATGAGGGTGAGTTGCGCTCGGGCGTTCTCGGAGGCAAGCCACTTTATCATCGTGATATCAAACCAAACAATATCATCTGGGTTCCAGAGCGGAGTTTTGTGCTCATTGATTTCAACATCGCCAAGGAAGCCCGTCAATGTAGAACTTTTGTAGGAACCTGGCCATATATCGCTCCGGATCTCATTGAGGGGCCGAAAATCAACTGGAACGACTCCGGAGACACTTTTGCTTTAGGTGTCACCTTGTATGAACTGGTCTGTAAAAAACACCCTTACCCGAATGGCGAGCCGCGGACTGATGCTTCACCAATCCACCCTTGGGATATCGCTGGATGTGAGGACTTCTCGGAACCGTTTGTTGAATTTCTTTTTAAAGCAGTCCAACCAATCATGGATGCCCGTTTCAAAACGGCAAACGAGATGGAAGACGCTCTTGAACTTATCTCCCATGGACCTTTCTACAACCTGCGCCATCCTGAGAAAATGCCGCAGACGTTCGAGCTCACTCAAGAAGAAAAGGGGCTCAAAAACTATAATCCCTTCGTGAAGAGACTGCGTCGGCTTTTCAGCCAGGCAAAATTCAGTAACGCAGGGACACGCGGCCTGGATGAAGTCGCGCAACACACTTACATCCCCACCAGATTGGATGAAGAGCTCATACCTGCTATCCTGCACGGAAATTATCGGCTCGTTATCATCACAGGAAATGCGGGTGATGGGAAAACCGCTTTTATCCAACAATTGGAAGCCCAGGCCAAGGGTGTCGAAGTTTTGCCGTCGAAGAACGGAAGTCGCTTTTCTATTGGAGGTATTCCTTTTGAGAGCAACTACGACGGTTCGCAAGATGAAGGGGATATCAAAAATGACGAAGTGCTCTCACGTTTTCTGAGGATCTTTGCCGGGTTGAAAGACTTTTCCCTGACTCAAGAGGGTCGGATTCTGGCTATCAACGAAGGGCGGCTGATGGAGTTCATGGGTGAGCCTGATCGGGCAACCCAGTATGGCCATCTTTATGAAGTGATTGACCAATATTTCAACGAGCGAGGCGATGTCCAACTGCCTGCCGGGATGATTTTGGTCAACTTGAACTGGAGATCGGTAGTTGCAGGCGATTCTGAAACGCCGTCCATCCTGGAAAAGCAATTGCGAGCTTTCCTCAAAGAGGAATTCTGGGCGTCTTGCAAGAGCTGTGATCATGCTTCCGAATGCTTCGTCCACTACAACTCTATGAGTTTCGGAGACCCTGCTGCGGGATCGGAAATCCGCGCTCGTTTGGGAAAAATATTTGAAGCGGTCCATCTGCGCCGGCAACTTCATATCACCATGCGCGATCTTCGTTCCGCTCTCTCCTTCCTTATCTGCCGAGACTGCGGCTGTGAAGACATCCCAAAGCTTCTAAACAAAATCGGCAATGATGTTGAGCGGCTGAACTACATCGGTCATAGCTACTGGAATATTACCGAAGAAGCTAATGATACCGGAGCATTGGACAGGTTGGTAGGGCTCTTGCGGACGATCGATGTGGGCCGAGTTGCACAGCCCGGGGTGGACCGCGATTTACACTTCCTGCCACTTGACGAGATGCCCGTTCTTGTTATGGAGAATCATCGTCATGACTTTCCTCATCAAGTGCTCGAACAAATGCATGCTGCAATGCGTGAAGGAATTCCAGCTGAAAGGGACGAAGAGACCCTTGCTCTGATCAAAAGACACCACGCACTTGCGGTCCGAAAGTTCTTTTTTGAAGGAAGGAGTCAGGAGACTCATAAAAGGCTACCATACAGGCACATTAGCTGGTTTGTCGAGGTGATTGCCGGAAGCTCCGAGAAAGCAACGGAAAAAGCTCGAACAACCATTATTGAAGCTGTTTCTCTAGGGGAGGGATGCAGAAATAAGGACCTTGCTAGGAACAATATCTGTGTGGCGGCCACTAATGAAAAAGATCCTCGGTGGACTTCTTTGCGGCTCTTCCCTGAAAACGATTTTGAAATCCATGTGCCCAAATTGGGAGGACTGGCAAATTATCTGGAACATACTCAGGACCGATTCATCTTGCGCCACAAGCATCGCAAGGAAGTGAGTCTGGAAGTAAATTTAGATCTTTTTGAACTCTTGACCTACGTGGCTCAAGGTTTCACTCCCTCGCTCAATGATCTATATGGCCGTTATATCGAGCTGATTATCTTCAAGAATACGCTCCAGCATTTGCCGTACAGAAGTGTCGTTATCACAGAGGACCACCGCAAATTTTACAGTATAAAGGCAACGGATAAGAACCAGCTTGTTTTGGAGAAAGTGTGAAATGGCACTCAAATTGACCAAGCCAGATCAGGAATTCCGCAACCCTCTTTTGTTTGCAGGCGATGCTAAGACCATAGACCTGGAAAGAGTCTTGCTGAATCTTTTTATGCTGATCAAATATCACGGCGTTCGCCCTGCTGCCAAGGTAGGCAGGAAACCCGTAACCATAGAGACTTTCATAAAGCATTTAGTCAAGAGGGAAGCAGACGGTGTTGTTAAAGGATTTGCCGGGAATGAAGATAAACTGCGGTGGTGGGTCACTGCAAACTTAGTCGACCTGGTAAACCGCGGTAATCCAGAAAAAGAGGCCGTCGTGTCCCTCCGGGCGATTCACCTCAATAGTTACAAATATAGGAATCCAAAGCATGCACGTGACTATAATGTTTCCGAGCAAGTATATAGCATGCTCCAGGAGTCGCACGTGGATCTTGTCGGCAAACTGAGAGACTTTCTAGGGCGGGGATGGAACGACCTCACCAACGCTCTGGACCCTGGTGACGCCGTGGATCTGGATACTTTGGGCATTCTTCGAATTGTGGAAAAAGAGATGGCCAAAGAACAACCATCCGGTGATCATACATTTAAGCCCCGTCCTTGTGTTTGTCCGGGACAAGCCAGGGTGTTTGCCGATGATGTGAGAAAATTGTTGGTTTACCAGAGAGCAGTTCCACGGCATGTGCTTCTGGAATATCTACGGACTCTAATTGGCATGCACGTGGGCCTTTATCTTTTAAAGCTTTTCAAGATGTTGCCAGACTGGGTGAAACAAGGAGAAAGGCATCCTCAATGCCGCGATTGTTCCGCCAACGGAGAAATGGAACAGCCGTTTCATAACTGCCCATATCAGGTCCAGTTCGTAGTGGACTGTGGCAACGATCCTTCCTCGGATATGGCGAAACTGGCAGACGAAGATGCGACGTTTTATTACGCAAGGATCCACGATTACATACGTGCTACTTTTGCCATCAATATGGCCTTGCAGTTTCTGTCCAAATCGGATGCTCAGCGTCTTCAAGATATTGATGAGGCGCTAGCCGCAATAAACAAAGGCGGCGTCGATTGGAATTCCTATTTCAAAATACGCAAGCAAAACCTCTTCGCAAATTTGAAAGACTCCGACCAGGAAGAGATTATCGATGTCTTCAAACCAATTCTGGATCTGCAATTAAGCGAGTTCGATACATTTGTCGAGGTTGTGACCCAGGCGAGAGCTAGCTTCCATTATAGATATCATAGGGAATTACTGGACAGTCTTTTTCAAAGCAACCGTGAAACTGGACTCATATGGCTGGGAAGAAGCCGAAAGTATCGAAGACGGTTTTGGTTGTCGAGCCGACTTTTGGAAACTTTGGTGCAATTGTCTGTGCTTAGGCCCCATCAGGGTGGTAATGGGGAATCCTTATTCAGTTCAGAGCCGATCCTGATTGACTCTTTTGTGCACTGGCTTGAAAACCGCTACGGCATAGTGATCAACGGCGTGGGGAGTGATCGTTTCAGTTCGTCGGGTATCGTGGTTCACAAGGCTTTCAAGAGCAACATCTTGCGACTTAAAGAACGATTAAGGGAAATAGGATTTTTCAATGTTCTGAGCGATGCATACATCATGCAGCGGATTAGGCCAAGATACCAAATCGAGAAACAACAAGAGGCTTGATATGGAAGGTACGACTACTTATCAGCAGCTTTTGGCTGAAATTATTACGGTCAGCTTATCCCAATTGTTACAGACTGCAGAACCCGGACATTGCCTGCGCCTGGAGGGTTTACCCCACAATGTTTTAGACAGTGTCTGCCGTGCACTTCAGAGTGAGGTGAACGGAGCAAAAATTGTGCTGCTTTCCAATAATCCGAAAGAACCTTATCAGGTTTCTGCCACTAAGCTCATTGAACTGCGCAATTCAGCAGAGAAATCACACCCATTGCTGGTTCTCATACCATCCAATCTGCGCACCGCAGCGGAAGATTCATTCGATCGAGCAACTTTCAAACAACTTGAGGTGGGAAGCTTTCCTCTTATGGTCGTCAAAAAGCTTCAAGAGGAGCTTCCGGAACCTTCGAGAAAGCTCTTTTTGAGGATTAAAGACTTCTTGGATAGAACTCTCGTCCGCGTGCATTTCTCTGACTGGGCTTCCTATTTGCTAGCGTGCCGACAGAACAGTTACTCACTGGAATCATGGGGGAAGTGTCTCTGTCACCTAGGACTTATTCCCGACAGTTTGCTTGCAAAGAATCTGGACATTCTGGAACAAAGGCTGCACCAAAACGCTATGGCGGTTGAGTGTCTTAAAGATGAACGACAGCCGCTCATTTCCAGGATCGCAGCCCTTCAGATTGAAGGGAACAATATTCAAAAGCCCCTTTTTGATCTACTGAGTTCTCAAGCCCAGGCTGAAGATGTCCGCGGGTGGGGGCGCATGATTGCGGAAGATGCCAACTGGCAGCACCTGGACTTGGAAAATTGGAAATTTCTGGACTTGCGTCCTCCTCAAGAACTCGAGCTTTTTGTCCATCCTCTCAAAGGGAAGCAAATTGTTCCGAGACAGCCCGGGGATACGAACAAAAGGGTCGTTACTAAAGAAAACCGGGATGCTAAGGTTACTATCGGATTCTTAACAAAACCTGGACCGATGGAAGTCAACAGCCTCACTCATTTTCGCATCCAAATCATGAGAACCGGAGATCAGGGAATAATCGAATATGTCAATACCCTGCTGAAGTTCAAGAAATCTCCAGGAAAGACCGCTTCACGCAGCAAACAAGTTGCTTTGAGTCCTGCTGAATTGGCCGAAGGAACCTATTTTTTCCGAGTGCTCGCTCTGGACGAGGCGGGAGTGGTTCTCAATCAAAAAGACGCCTTTCAAGATCCCCGTCTTCAGGAAGAGTGGGAACGCCGCATAAAGGAATTAGGCGAAGAGAACGCCTCCCGCGATGATCTAAATGGGAAACTGACCTGCGATTCTGAGGATTTTACTTTCGAGGTGGAAAAAACCGATCCAGAAGATCCACCTGAGCCACCTGAGGAAAATCTGGGCAAGCGGCAAAAGGCAGCAAGTCTTTTTCAGGCGCTTTTCAAGGCGCATCAGGACTACCTGAAAGCCAAGCAGTACAAAGACATCAAAAACATAAAGATTGAAGAGGCTTTTTGGGTCGACCAGGGAAAAGGAAAAGGTAAAGAATCTGCTTTGGAAGTAAGATTCAATGATGTGCGTCACCAGTATGTCATCCCAATGGCTACCGCACTTCGTGAACTCTCCCTGCAAATTTTGAGAGCTCCGGATAAATTGGGGACATTCCGGATGGATTTCAGCTCGACGGGAGAAATCCATTCTGGAAAGGCGCATCTTCGAGATAACCAGCTTGCTCAATCAGCTCCTGACAGCTTTCTGACAGCTCGGAAGAACGTGTTCCAGGCTATCCTGGAGAGTGTCAAAGATGATAGCGGTCAGGGCCTTGGCATTGTTGAGACATGTGATTTTATCAGCATGGCCAACGAGATTGAAATCTATCTAGCAGCCTATGACCAATGGATGGATTCCTTGCTTCCAGAAGCTAAAGTGAATGTTGATGAAAGACTTCTCGATACCATCAGGAAACTTCAATTACTGGACCACGCAGAATTAATTGTTCCTTCGTCTGCAGGCTACAGGCAATATGTTTTTGTGCTAACGCCGCTGCATCCACTTAAGCTGGCTTGGTTCTTACAGTTGCAGAGGACCTGCATGGATTGGGAAGAAAAGAGTATTTCCGAATCAAATCCAGCCGCTTTGTGGACTAAAGAAGTACAGAGCTTATTCCTGGGGGATCTGTATCCCACCAATCATCCTCTGGTCTTGCACGGCGCAAACCTGAGGTCCTACTATTATGCGGGGGAATTATCTCCAGGCTGGGCCGGCTATCTTCCGGTTCCTTTTATCAACACTGCCGGTGATCAAACGATCATTGACCGGGCCTTGTTTGGGCAGATCCAAAATCTGTTGGGCATCCCTAATTCGCTTCGAGACCTGGTAGGCTTTTCTCCTGAAAGCATTTATCGGCAAATCCGCAGGTTCTTGATTCAGCATCCCTATGTCGAAGTTTTGCATATCAATGTGTTCAATCCAGGAGATGGCCGCAAACTCGTGGAATGTCTGAAGTACCTTCAGCGCGAAACTGCATTTGCGAACCTTAGATATGAAATAAGGCTGTTTGCATCGGAAGATCGATTGAAAGCCGCAGGCGGTGCTTTTGATGACTTTCTCAATCCATCCAGAAATGTGAGCGAAGAGGCGGATGTATTTACAGTTCCCTCAGATAATGCGCTGTTTCCCAAAATCCGTTTTAGCAGAAGCACCATATCGGAATATCAAAATAGCCCTGAGGACTACCCCGCGCATGTGAGTTTCATGATTGAGGTCTTGCCGGTAGACGTCCGACTTGAAAAGATGTCTGAATCTGGCCAGCCTTCTATCTTTTGTTTTGGTCTTGTAGTTCGACCTGCAAATAGTGTGCTTACCTCCGATCAAGGAGTCCATGGTTGGAGCCATTGCCTTCGATTGAATGAACCGGTGCCAATATCCGATGACGATTCTATGACGAAGATTCTCGTAGACGCGTTGGGCAAAAACCAGTCGCTTGTGGCTATTGCATTGGCTGGGCGCTGGACGGAAGATTCACCAGCGTTGTCACTGCTTATCAACGACACCCAAAGAACATTACTGTATCAGATTCATAAATACAGTGATTGGGTCATCACCATCGATGAAAATATGGGGGTGGACTTCTACGATGCACCAGGAGACGAAGACTGCATTCCATATTTATTGGATTACTCACCGGGTTCAGGAATCGAGAAGGCTCCACTTTTTGTTACGACTCGGCCGGCCTCAGAGATCATGGGTTTATTTCTTCCGCTCCTGACCAAGCTAGGCCTTATGCGATCGGAAGGCACGGGCTCAATCCTTCGTTTTCTCGAGATACTTAGATCGGTATCGGGTGTCGTCATAATGCAATCTATATCGAGCCCCAACAAGGCACTTGAAACCATCGGCTTGGGACTGTCGAGGATGCTTTTGGAGAGGCTTAGTGTCCTCAAGGATCATTTTATTATTCCGCTAGACCCTCACCAAGATCTTTTTGAAGCGGCAAAGGCTGCCAATGACGATCAGATCACCGCAGAACGTGCTGATTTGCTTATCGTTTCTTGTGACAAGGGGCTAGAAACCATAAACCTGCAAGTGGTTGAGGTTAAGTGCAGACAGCATGTAGGTGATGGTGAGGCTTTGAACAGTTTAAAGGCCAAGATGACCGACCAAATGGACAAAACGGTTTCATGCCTGCAGTACCACTATGACCCCTCGCTTCGAATACCGGATCGCCTTGACAGACCTTTAAAAGACCAGCAGCTCTGTGAATTTCTCGGATTTTATCTGGACAGAGCCCAAAGGTACCATTTGATCGGTGAAGAGACTTTCTTGAGCAGCCTCAGCTTTCTCTCGTCCCTGCACGGTCGGCATAAACTTATCTTTAACAGGGTGGGTTTGATTTTCGAATTCGATGGGGATCAAGAGGGGGTAATTCAGTCTCAAGAGGCTGAAGACCTGGTGTTCATTCGTGTGGGCAGAAAAGTGATTCAAGATTTGTTTACCAGTTTCACTGCGCCGGAAGAAGAAAGAGAGGTCACCAGGAGGACTCCGCTTACTCCCGATCTGCAACTGCTGAGGGCTACCATTACGAAGCATAGGCGCGTGCACCCAAAAAAGGCAGCTAAGGTAGAATCTCGGGAAGAAGAAAAAAGCGCCACTGTTACTGGTAGTGAATTAGCTGATGAGAAACTCAAGAGTACTTCGGACAGCCAGGAACTTGGAAATGAAGAACCGGGTGCTGTTGGAGACCAGCCCGAGATTGTTGGGTCAGCGAAGGAAGAAGGGGAGAATTTAACTCCAACTATGAAACCAGGTATCGATCAACACAAGGTTCTTCCTGAAAATATCGATGCATCCTCCTCGCCGAATGGACTGGGGAATGGGGTAGAAAAAGCTGGGAAAGCCAATAGTCTAGAGCAGGTTCCACAGGAAATTGTGCCTCCTCATTTTGCTGATCTCTTGGGAGACTCGGAAGAGAGTCCGCAGTATGGTCTCTTGGGAATCGCGCCAAATAATCGGATGATCGCTCTTGATCTCAATGGCTGCAACACCATCAGCTTATTCGGAGTCCCGGGGGCAGGCAAAAGCTACACACTGGGAACAATCGTCGAAATGGCTGTAAAGAATATCCACAAAATAAACAGTCTGCCGAGTCCTCTGGCAAGCGTTATCTTCCATTTTCACGAAAGCGAAGACTATCCTCCTGAATTCGTCAGCATGCGGCACAAAAACGATAACAGCAGCGAAGTTGATCTTCTCGAAAAAGTCTATGGGGCAAAACCGGATGCTATTGAAGACATCGTTTTACTGGCTCCGGCCGACAAGATAAGCGACCGCAAGCGGCAATATCCCGAACTCACAGTCGCCCCCATCGCCTTCTCAAGTAAGGAATTGTCCATAAAAGATTGGAAATTCCTCATGGGAGCATTGGGGAACCAGGCCATGTATATTCAGCACCTCAACATGATTATGAAAAAGGGAAGAGACAAGCTGAGTCTAGAATATATCCGCAACGAAGTTGATAGTTCTGGATTGAGCGATGCACAAAAAGATTACGCCCACAATCGCTTGGAATTAGCCGCCCAATTCATTGATGATTCGTGCAGGCTGCGCGAATTCCTAAAGCCAGGTCGAATTGTAATTGTGGATTTACGTGATGAGTTCATAGAAAAAGACCAGGCCCTCGGTCTCTTTGTGGTCATGCTGAATATCTTTGCCGGGGCTCGAACAAAAGACGGAGGTCTTTTCAATAAGCTAATTGTGTTCGATGAGGCCCATAAATACATAACTCACTCAGACCTAACTTCCCATGTAGTCGAGGTGATTCGGCAAATGCGCCATCAGGGTGTCACCATGCTTATCGCCTCACAAGATCCACCGTCACTTCCGAATGCAGTGATTGAACTGAGCTCGGTTCTCATCCTGCATCGATTCAATTCCCCTGCATGGCTGAGACACATACAGAAATCAGTCGTTGCCCTCAATGATCTAACGGCGACCCAGTTGGCATCGCTACAACCGGGTGAGGCATTTGTTTGGGCGAATAAGGCGACACACACGGACTGGACCCAAAAGGCCATCAAAGTAAAAACCCGACCGCGAGTGACATTACATGGAGGAAGCACCCAGAAGGCGGTGGACTCCTAGTCGGAATGGATTCTGTAGAGAAATACCAGGAAGGTATCACAAATAACTGAACAGAATAGCTAAACATGTCCAGGCAGCCATCCTTAGCCTTTTAGGAGTTCTTGAGGTCCCGCGTGAAACCTACAGATGAGCAAGAAGCCATTCTTGATGCCAATGGTCGCATAATTCGAATCAACGCAAGAGCAGGAACGGGTAAGACAACGACTCTGGTGATGCTTTCAGAGAAAAACCGGCATCAAAAAATCCTTTATTTGGTGTTCAATAGTAAAGCCAGGGAGACAGCCCGGCAAAGGTTCCCGGCGAATGTTCGTGCCCACACCGTCCACTCTTTCGCCTTCCAGCACGAAGGTCGTAAATGGAAAGAAAACCTCGGTGCTTTCTCTGTCGCCGATATGCTGCCTGCGTTCGGGAGGAGCAGGGTAGCGCACCTACTCGCTGCAATGAGCCATCAGTTTCTAACCTATTTTTTGAATTCTCCTTTTAGGAAACTCGAAGATGCACCGGAATCCTTTGTTAAATACCTCCCAAAGGATGCGGCGGTGATTTTTGAAAAGCACACCGAAAAAGTCATTCGAACCTGCAGGGAAATCGCGACTGCATGGAATCGTCGAGAAAAAAATTGCCCACATGATTTCTACCTGAAGCTCTTCCACCGTTCGGGGGCGTTTCAAAGAGAGCTCAACCGGTATGATATGGTCCTGGTAGATGAAGCCCAGGATCTTTCTCCGGTCATGCTCGATGCTCTGAAACAATGCCGCAGCCGCATCGTCCTCGTGGGAGACACCCACCAGCAAATCTATAGCTTTCGCTATGCAATGGATGCCATGCGAAGACTCCCCTGTGATCAGGAATTGCAGCTGACATTGAGCTTTAGATTCGGCACTGCAATTGCTGATCTCGCCAGCATATTCATTGGCGAGGCAAAACAAGATCGCATATTTAGAATTGCAGGAAACCCCGAAAAGTCCTCGAATGTTTCTGTCTCGTCAAGAATCCCATTCAGGCAAAAAGACGCCAGCTGTGCGATTTTGAGCCGCACCAATCTGGCCCTCTTTGCCGGCGCCATGCGAATGCGGGCCGAGAGGAAAGCCTTTCGCTTTGAGCGAGATCTCCACTCTGTTTTGTTTCGGACCCTTGACCTTTACTGGCTGTCGCGGGAAGAAAGAAGCAAGATCAGGGATACGCTTATCGGCTCTTTCGAATCGCTTTCTCAGTTGCGGGACTACGCGGAGACTATGAATGATTTTCAACTGCTGGGAATGTATCAAATAGTCAAAAGATATGGCGACGATTCATTCCCTTCGGTGGTTTTTGAAATGTCTGATATTTCGCGCAGCAGAAACGGCACTGAAATTCAGGATGGTGTGGTCCTCTCAACTGTACATTCTGCAAAAGGGCAGGAATATGATGAGGTCTATATCGAAACCGATGTCGCCGAAACGCTTGCCGCGGCAGCGGATGGCGATAAGGAGCAATTCGACGAAGAAGTCAATGTGGCTTATGTGGGCTTCACCCGCGCCGGCAGTCACCTCCACTTGCCACCTGTCTTCCAGACCTTGTTGAGCAGCCGATGGAGGAACCATTTGCGGACTCTGGCAAAAAAAACTCTATCGAAGCAATCTGGGTTGACTGCAAGCGGCCGCAAAAATTTCGGAACCGGCGAGCATCAACGATTACCAGACAGATCTGGGATCGAAAGGAAACCCAAACCTGCAGCAATCCGGCGGTCCATCAAGTTGGGCGAAGGACTTCAAACGCCTCACGGGCCGGGCAAGGTCATTGAGATTTCTGAAACCGAATGCCTTGTGGACCTTGAGAACCAGCCGGCAAGGATTTGGCTGCGACTCTCAGAGTTGAAACTATAGCTTCGTGCTCTCTTTCTCGTGGTTGTAAGCTGAGAAAAATTTTGGCTGGAGCAGCTTTTGAATTGTTGCCGATAGCCTAATGGGTTGACTCCTTGTGCAGATTGAGTTACATAATGTCGGTACTTACTGAGAATAACCTACATATAGTAACAGAGTGTGAGAGCCTAAAATGCCCTCAAAAGGAACTGAACGGGTCATCGAACTTGTCAGAAAAGCTGGGATTTTCCGTCCGAAAGATCTCGATCCTCATGGCATCCCTCGCGAATACCTCATGAGGCTGTACCGCAAAGGCGTGGTGCAGCGAGTGGGAAGAGGCCTCTACACTCTGGCGGATGCTGACATCAGCGAACACTATAGTCTGGCGGAGGCCGGTAAGAGAATCCCCCAAGGTGTGATTTGTCTGCTCTCGGCTCTTCGTTTTCACGGACTGACCACGCAGGCGCCATTCCAAGTTTGGATGGCCATTGATGTCAAGGCGAGAAAGCCAAAAGGGGACGGTCTTCCGCTGCATATCGTGCGTTTCTCGGGGGATTCCCTTCGCTCCGGAATTGAAGAGCATCTCATCCAGGGTGTCACAATAAAGGTCTATAATCCAGCCAAGACAGTTGCCGACTGCTTCAAATATCGTAACAAGATTGGTCTCGATGTAGCGCTGGAAGCTCTTCGAGAATGCTGGCTAGAGCGGCGATGCGTGATGGATGATCTTTGGCACTATGCCAAGATGTGCCGTGTTGCCAATGTGATGAGGCCCTATCTGGAGTCGCTGCCTTGACTCAGAATCAACCTCGCAACTTCGCGGCATCCATCCGTCAGCGCCTTCTCGATCTTGCCAGGAAAAAATCCGAAGCTTTCGATCTGGTATTGACCCGCTACGCTCTGGAACGGCTGTTGTACCGGATAGGCCAATCTCAATGGAGGACAAGGTTTTTGCTCAAAGGCGCGATGCTATTCACCCTCTGCTATGATGCTCCATACCGGCCTACGAGGGACCTGGATCTGCTCGCCTTTGGTCAGTACGATATCGAACACCTCACAGAGACCTTTCGTGCCCTGTGCGAAATCCCTGTTGAAGAAGATGGCCTCGCGTTCATGAAAGAAAGCGTTCGTGGCGCTGAGATCAGAGGAGAGAACGAGTATCATGGAGTGCGAATCCGGATGACAGCAACTCTTGCCGGCGCGATGCTTCCCCTGCAGGTTGATGTGGCATTTGGAGATGCTGTCGTGCCGGCTCCTGAAGAAGTTCGCTATCCAACGATTCTTGACCTGCCGCCACCACAAGTTCTGGCATATTCTCGATATTCGGTCGTTTCAGAAAAATTCCAGGCGATGGTCATGCTGGGAATTGCCAACAGCCGGATGAAAGATTTCTACGACATTTGGACGCTCGCGCGCGAGTTTGACTTTGACGGCCTGCTGCTCAGCCGGGCAATTGCGGCGACGTTTGAGCGGCGGCGCACAAACTTGCCCGCGGAAGATCCACTGGCACTCACGAATTCCTTCTCACAGGACCGCGCAAAGGCAACCCAGTGGGATGCTTTCTTACACAAAAATCGCTTGTCGACAGAGAAGCTATCTTTCCCGAATGTCACCGCGTTCTTGAGAGATTTCCTTATGCCCCCAGTTCTTTGCATTCAAGAAGGTGCGGAATTCAACCTGATTTGGTCCGCTTCCGGTCCTTGGAAGCCCGGCGTGATGGCTTGATGCACACTTTCGTCCATAACAAACAGCCGGCGAATGATCGAAAGCAGATCCTTTGTCTCTTCAAGCTTGATTGGAATTGGGGGCCAGCCATTTGACCACCAACTCGCGCCGTTCGGGATCTTTGACCGCCCCCGGTTCTTAAACGAATACTAGCGAGAAGTAATAGATCCTCCACAATCTGACGGAATAAGGGAATTTGTGGCGCGTTCGCTCAAAATTTCAAGGTTCCATTTCCGTCGTTTCAAATCGTAAATCTGACAGTCGCCGTCCTAAGTAGACTGCACTCGCAAAAAAAAAGAGGAAGGCGTTGGACGCTTCCCCCTTTCACTATCTTTGCCATTTATGTTTATCTTATCACCAAGAGCCTCTCGAGAGGCTTTAATTCATCCTCGTCGATGCAGAAGACTTCGCCATCCTCGTTGCTGAGGTCTTCCGAGGAACCGTGCGCGGATTCTTGCTTGAGTGCCTCATCGATAAGGTTCATTAGGTATTCACGCTCTTTTTCATTATACATTGTTTCATTGATTATCATATCAGACACATCGGCAACCGGGGTCATCTTGTCTCCTTTGATGGCGCAGGAGAAAGGCGCACCCTTGCTGCGGGGATCGTCTTTCCCCCGCCTTGGGGTTACTGGCTTCAAAAAGAACTGAACGGCATCAGTTGTAGCATTCGTGGCAGTACGTTCTGATTTTCCCGCCACCCGTGGAGGTGACCACCAGCGTATTGGCCAACTGATGGCCCACTGTGCAACAATGACCGCAGTCCAATTTGATTTTTAAACCCTTCAACCGTTCCAATAGCTCATCACTGGTAATGAGCTCTCTCTTTTGTTTTGCCGATTTCATTCTGGCCTACCTTTCTCCTTCTTTTTGGAGGGAGAGCCATGGCAGGCCGCACAACTCCCCTCAGAGGGGGAAATGGCAACTTATCCATTCCTCCCCGTCCAGGGGTCTGATTTCGCTGCCGCCTTATATGCTCCCAAGCGAGCATCCCGGTGCGTAACCCGGGAGCGACAGTCGAACGCCAATACAAAAATAGATTTTCAAAGAACGTGGTTTCGATTTTATGGGAGAGGCTGAAAAGTCTTCAACTGTGTGGGATGTAAAACGAAGTCCCGAAATACATTCTTTTTTTAATTTCGAGGCAATATCTGACCCCGCTGCATGGAAAGCGACATTTAATCAGGTTTTTGAACGGATATAGATGTCCCCCCTCAAGGAGGAGGGGTGGCCTCCAGAAGGGGGGACAAGGGGGAAAGAACATTTGGCCTTTAAGGCCTCAGTCAGGGGTTTTGTGTTACATGCGAATATCTTATTCGAAAGCAAGAAAACCGCTCAACCGCGTGGGGTGTAATTTCATGGCCGGGAATAGAGTATTTTCTTAAAAAAGAGGCAAATAGGGTTGGAAAAAGAAGGCGAAAAATTACTGATGAGGATTCCATCCGGCGAGTTTTGAGCAAAAAAAACCGTCCAGCCGCAAAACGGTGGACGGTTCCCTTATTTGATGGTCTTTAAGTCAAACTAAGCTGCTTTCCACCAGCACTTCTTGCCGGCCCCATCCATCAGTGAATAAGAGAAGCCGGCTGCTGAAAGTTGCTTCTTATACGTGAAAGTAGCACCTTTTTGACTCTCCCTGGCAACCAGATTGCCGCCGCTCCGCTCATACGTTATCCCCGGGAGCGATGGAAGTGCAACCGTCTTAGACCGTGTTGGACCGCCGGCGCGTTGAGCGCCGTTGCCACCACCTGAAGCCCCAGTGTCTGGACTGCTTTTCCGCCCGTTTCCATTCGCACCGTGGCCCTTGGTTTTCTCTACCTCTTTTGCGATTTCCTCCTGCCGTTTTATCGCGGCAAGCAGTTCATCCGCCGAGGCGAACTCGCCTCCGCCAAAACCGGCCGCAAAAAGGACCCTTCCGATTGCGGAGGTCTCTGCGTTTTCCACTGCGGAAATCTTGTTGACATAGCCAAGGCCCCGGATCTCTTCTGCTGTTCCAGTAGCGATGGTCTGTCCATTCGGGTCGACGATTGTTGCGCGGCAAAGCACTGTCTTATCGAAGGGGAAAGAAACCTCTGTTAGAAGCCTCCACCCGGAGGAAATCGGGTGTTTTTCCCGGAATTTCCTCACACGTTCAGCCACAGTTTCATAAGCCTTAAGGTTTCCGTTTTTGTCTTCTATTTCTACCATTGAGTTCTCCTCGCTTTTGAGGAGATACAGATCGCCCCACAAAAGGGGCAATGCTGCATCCCCTCGTGGGATCTGTTTTGATATTCTACTCAACTGGTCTGCTATGCGGCTTTTTCCACCACTGGCTGCTGGGCTACTTTCTTTTTGCCCTTTGTCTGTGAAGGCTTCTCTTCTTCAAGACGCTCATTAAAGTCCTTACGAGCTTTCACGGTCAGAAAAGAGTAAGACGACTTGTCCCAGATCTCTTCGTCCGCGTAGACCTCGGGGTACTTCTCTTTCAGCTTGTCAGAGGAAACACGAAACTGTTCTCGAGCCTGCAGCTTAACGTCAAACCCATGTGATTGCCCGAAGAGCGTCTTGGCTGTATTTGCCGCGTCTCCCGATACCCGGTGAACAAAGAACTCGAGCTGATTTTTGATGGCTTCGCGCCTCTTTTTCGCTTTGTTGTATGTGTCATTAACAGTTGCGTACTCAGCAATTGAATCTTCATGCGAACTGAGATCCAGAGGCTGCCGTGTGTCGGGCCAGATCGCTGGGCATTCTGCTGCATACTCGCACTTGGAGCAAAGCAGCGAGGGTTCCGGCTGCACTCCACTCGGGTCATTGGCTCGAACTGCCGCATGGATCTTCTTAGCCTTTTCGACCAACTCGTTGAAAACGAGATGATCGAACTGCCAGTCGACATCGCATATATATTTCCGGTGTTTTCCCTTAGCTTCATCCACCGCAAGAATCGTGCAGCGAATAATTTTGTCCGGGTACGCCATCTTCGCCAGTCCTACCTGGAACGTCCCCTGGTAGAACCAGCCGGGATAAAGTGTTTCGGGCAAGTTCATCGTCGATTTGACTTCCACAATAGACATCACCCTCTGGTTCATAAGTGTGATATCCAAATGGGCCATGAATGCTGGATAATCTATGTGCTTGAGCTCAAGTTGGGATATCATCTCAGTGTTCTTTCCCAACTTGCCCTTCTGGTGAAGCCACATCATCGCTTCCCGGATGGTCTGCTCTCTTCCGTCTCCACGAGAAAAGATCAAGAGATCCTTGAGCGCCCTTTTTTTCGGGTTGACCTTTGAGTGGTAAGCCTTGAACGCGCACACGAGGTCACTGCTCCCGACTATCCGTTTTCGATCTCCGATGTCAGTTTTTGGCCTTGAAAGGGCCTCAAACAACAGTTCATCAAACATACGCTCCTCCCGGAATCCCAACGTGAGAAAGCATATGCATGAAGGTCTCCCCGTGGGGGGCCGCATACGTCCCCCACGAAAGGGTATATTTCTCACTGTTCGACTCTTATGTCCTAAAATGGGATGTCTTCTTCCGGGGACCCGGTTGACTTGGCATCCTCAGGTGCGGTGGCGCTATTTTCGCTCGCATTTCCGCCTTTAAGAAAGATAATATCCCTCAAGGCAATCTCCGTGCTCCACCGTTGCACTCCCTTCGAATCTTCCCACTGCCGCGTTTGCAGCTTTCCTTCAAGCCAGACCTGAGAGCCCTTTTTGAGGTATTGGCTGCAGTTCTCCGCGTGCTTACCAAAGGCAACGACTCGGTGCCATGCGGTTCGAGGTTCCCAGTTTCCTTCGCCCGCCTGCACACTTTCACTGGTCGCGAGCGAAAATCTTGCTATCGCTGTCCCGCCGTCTGTGTATCGCATGTCCGGATCTGCTCCGAGATGACCCAGCAACGTGACTTTATTCAGTGATCTGCTCATTTTTTCTCCTTCTTGCGTTGACTGAGGACGAAGTATTGCCTCCAGTGGCGAAACTTTCCTCCCCATTACGTTTGGTTTTTTTGTGCAAAATAGCTTGCACCTAAGCCTTTTCAGGCCGCTTCGACTTCCCTTTCCTGCAGCAACTGGTATACTCCCGGCAGTCCGGCCGATTTCAGGAAGAAACTCTTTTCGTTGAGTGTTCCCCGCATACTACGGTCGTAGTTTCCTACCACCTTGGTTCCATCCAGAATGCGACAGTTCCGGAACAGGTACTGTTTTCCATCTACGGTGGCCACAGCGTAGCCTTTGTGGACTTTCACGGTTCCGCAGGGAACGTAATCGAAGGTAACGGCAATTTCGCGAATGCCATTGTTGACCGTAATCGATACCTTATCTTTATCGCCGAGCGGCATTTCCGCTTTCATGGCCGCTTTGGTGTACTCCGTCCACGCATCTTCCACCGAAACTGTTTTCTCGGTTGCCACTAACGATTTGGCCATTTGGACCAGCATCGAAGTGTCCCCCTCGGCCAAGGCGGTTAATCCTTTGTCCGAGAGATCCCCTTCGACAGCAAGAGCCACCTGCATTTTGGTAGCCATAAGACTTAAGGCCATCTCCTGCATCGTGTTTTTGTAGGCCAGGTAATACACCTCAACCGGCTTATCCTGGCCTATACGCCAGGATCGACGGCTCGCTTGGCGTAACGTGAACGGCGAGTATCCCGTCTGGAAAAAGAGAATTGTCGGGAACTCCAACAAGTCCAGACCGGTTTCAACCAACCTGGGGTTGCTGATAAGACCATCATATCCATCCTGAATCCTCGACTTTAACCACTCTTCCCGGTTTTCCGCAGAAGTTGTGGTCTGACGCAGGACCAGGAACTTGAGTCCTGCCTCCTCCATCCTTTCCATGAGGTCGGGGATGAGATCCCGAGTGCCTGTATGTTCCAGACACACCATGACCTTTCTCCCCAATGCTTTTTGCTCCTTCAGCACTTCCAGGAGCTTTTCCTCTTTTGGCAGGATCGGAATATCAAGTGCACTCCCGGCTGCGATTACCAAAGGCTCGCCGGTATTCGGGTAGACCTTGTAGGGGTGTCTCACAATCTCACCCCGCCTGGCCCCATCAGGGTACGCCAACAGGCTTTGGAGCATAGCTCCAAGCAGAGAGCGGCTGCCGGCCCGAAGAGCCATTTGCACCTCCTCGCGAAGAGTCCTCTCGAAATCGATGTACTCTTCGCGCTGTGCCTCCGTCATATCGACAGTGACTACGTGCTCTCTATACGGAGGAAGCTCTGTTGCTACATCCTCCAGCCTCATGAAGATTGATATTTCAAGAAGTATGTCGGTGAAGATTAAGGGGGAGATCCCCGGCCTCTCTTTCACCGTCACCCTTCTTCTGGTTCCGATGGAGGCCGCATTTGCGCTCTCCGCTTCCTTGACAATCTCCTCGATGACTCCGTATCGCTCCGAGAAGGCCTGCACGTGCGAATATCCCGTGCCGGTCAGTTTCGACATTCTTCTCGGGCAAAGCCGCCAAAGGAGGTAGAAAAGATTGGACGAGTAGCCGCCCATCAATGTCCCGGTCAGACAAAGCGTTTTCTTCGAAGCATTTACGAAGTTTGCAAAAGCCTGACCCTGGGCCGAGTTACCGGATTTATACTGGTGAACTTCATCGGCGATGAAAAAGTCGAAGAAGCCCCTCCCAAGGTATCTTTTGACCCACTCCGATTTGGCAAACCGCCGAAGATTGCTTTTGTGGTCTGCTTGCCACAACGGTTCGCCGCATTCTGCGCAACGGCATTTGCGGATATTTGCTTTTACCTCTTCCGCGGCCTCATTTCCGCAGCGCGGACAAATTGCAGTGAGGTATTCCCTCTCCATCGTTCCACGCACACGCTGGAAGTGGTTCTTAGCCCGTTCCTTGCCGATCACATAGAACTCGCGAGTACTCGGTTTGGTGCGGTGCAACCGGAAAAGATCAAGCAACCCCGGGCGGTTCAGGTTGACACATACCGCATGAGGCACCGTTTCTTTTATTTCCCGGATCCACTTCTTCACGAGATGGCCGGGACACATGACGATCGTTCGGGACTTCGGGCCGCAGACAAGAAACGAAGCGCAGATTGCCATCATCGTTTTGCCCGTTCCCATCTCGGCCGTCAGGATGAGTCCTCGCTCATTCAGCTTTAGAAACCCTTTTGCAAGGGCAATCACTGCATTTGCTTGAGCTCGAAAAGGAGCTCGCTTAAGGCTTTTCAACCTTTCACGTTTCTCCTGTTCCCAAATGCCCTCGTCGTCTGGATCGTACACCGGGCTGTTATGCTCGATGATGACCCGCTTCAACTCCGAGGCATATGTTTCAATAAATTCCTTGAAGTTCATCAGCCCTCCTGGATGGTTGGGGAGAGCATGCTTTTCCCCCCAGGGGGGATATCATGCCCTCCCCCGTTGGGTCGGTATTGGTCACTTGGCATCATGTAGCGCTGCTATTTCGTGGCAGGCCGTTTCATATTTTTGGCTTTCCATGGCTTCTGCCGCCTTGCAGAGATACTCGGCGGTCTTCCGACTTCCGCCGTCTGCCAGCAAAAACTGGCAGAAGTATTTCACCCCACCGGGAAACTCTTCTTCAAGCCGGCGAACGAGCCGGACCAATGTACACGGTCGGAGTGTGGTGGCCGAAAGTGACACTATATGCGCATTAGCCGCCAACACACCTGCTGCTGCTATATCCTTTGGCACACCCAGGCGTCGCGCTAGCTTTGCAGCTTCGACTGCGCCCAATCGGTCGTGCCCGATGAAATGCGGCCACTGACTTCGGGGGGTAAGTCCTTTTCCCAGGTCGTGGCACATGGCGGTCCACCTCAGGATGATTTCACGTGGGGTATTTTCGATGACCTTCATAGTGTGATCGAAGACATCCAACCCGCAATGGCTTCTCGGCTGAGGTATTCCTTTGAGGCGGGATACTTCAGGGAAGAGGTTGATCCCCAGCATCTCAAGGCCCTGAAAGAAAAGAGCCGGCGCATCGCTCATGAGCGCGCGGAACAGCGCCCCGGGGACATTTTCCTTTTTTACTTTCGTTACGGGAAAAGCAGCGTACGCCAGGTGTACCATCGTGGTATCCACGGGCACACCTGACTCTGCCGCGATTCTTGCAAACGTCAATGGACTCGGAACAGTATGGCCGAAACGGCGCATTCTCATCTTTTCTTTTCTCCTTCGTAAAGAGGGAGACAGAGAACGCGCCGCAGCCTCTCGGGGGCGAAGCTCTCCGCCCCCTCGGGTGGGTAGATGTTTTGGTTCCTGCTAATATTCCTTTCGATTCAGGGTGAGCCTTCCTGACCGGAGGTCATCGAGGAGGATCTCGTCGAGGTTATCCGGTATAAAGGCATATCGACAAACCTTGAATTCCTCTTGTTCTCCGAACTTCTGAAACTCCAAGTCTTCACAGACCGACCACAGCCAGTCCGACCATTGCGGGCTCAGTGGCACTGTGGACATCGCTCTGACAATCCGAAACAGGCGTTCTTTGGCCTGCTCAAGATCTCGGCCAAACACCAGTGCGCAAGGCCCTGAAAACTCATTTTTCCACGGAGTAAAATCGGTCAAACTGAAAAACACTTTATGGCCGACATTAGCTATATTTGCGTTCCATGGTTTGACAAATTTCCGTCCTCTGGCGATCCGTGTAACATATCGCCAGTCGGTGCAGTCCTCATAGACATTAACCTGCCACCCTTGCATGATTTGGGCGGTTATCGTCTTAAGCTCCATCTGTCCGCCGAATATGGACAGATAGAGGATCTCTCCGCTTGCATCCAGGATATATCCGTCCGAGTAACACGTGACGATACCGTGGACATAGCTGGAATGGATTGCCCTATGCTGCATGGCAGGTTTCCTCCTGTTCATCTTCTCCTTGCGCAATGGTTACGATCTTCGCCTGGTCCACGTAAAGCACCCGGAGGCCGGCCTTATATGACCGTGTGGTGCGGCTGATCGTTGTTCCATCATCTTCCTTTTCTTCTACGGTTTTGGAAGAGCTTCTGACGTATCCTTGCACCAGCATGCGGCCCCTGTGTTCATCGGTGTCGGTAATCAGGAGACCGTTACACTGTCCCGATACGACCACCATACCCAGATGGCCCTGACGCAAAGACGAGAGGGGTCTGAATTTTTGCATTGTGGGTGGTTCTAGAAAGGCCAATGCCTTTGTCAGTACACCCGATTTTGCGGTGTCCACAGTATCCGGATCAAGTCGATAAGACTCGAACCGAAATGGTTGCTGCTCCGCACGGACAAGGGCTACCTTATATTCTTTCGAGGCCAGCCGCTCTGTCGTCCCGACAACTGCGGGAACTTCGGCGGCAGGCATTCCGGCTATCTTCTCCAGATACCTGGCTTGCTCTTCATAGGCAGCCTTAGTGCAACTATCCTTCCGTCCAACTATGACGAGCTGTTTGAATACCTCGTACAGCTCGCCCGGAAAGGCAAAGATCTCCAGATCCTTGAATCTGGCAATTTGGTCGACGAGTGCCTCAGATTTGAGTGCACTCAATGGAAACGCCATGATCATGAGGCCCTTGCGAGCCAGGAACGATTTAAATCTTCTGAGGAAGCGAAATTCCAACCTTTGAGACTTCTCGTCCCCGCCATTTTCAAAATCATAAGGCGGGTTGAGATATATGAGGTCGAACTGGTTGTATGCCACAGGTACATCCCTTAGAGCGTCGCCCCAAAGTGCCGAATGCAGCCTTTTCGAAGCATCGAGTACCCTGTTCTGCTCCAGTTCTATCCCGTAGGTGTTAACGGGCAGACCGGTTGTAAGCTGCTCAAGCGCTTCTCCTGAACCACAACACGGGTCCAGTATTCGAGTACCTGCTTCAAACCTGAGCGATCTCCTGAGATGTGTGATTACTTCTGAGGGAGTGGGGTAGTACCCCAACTTTGATTGACTTGCCAACCGTGCCATTTTTCTCCTTTCATTGCGGAAAGACGGCACAGCTCGGACCCTTGCGGGAGGAGACGACCATCTTTCCCGCTGAGGGGTGGGTGTTTTTTGGGGTAGTTACCTGAGGGAAACCATTTTGCCTGTCGTATTTCGACGTTCGCGTTCTCGCTTCACCACAGCTTGCATGCATCTTACCGCGGCCGGGATCAAAGAATGCTGGCTCTCCGGCACCAGGGCATAAGCAGCTTCTAATTCGGCTTTTTCAGCCGTTCCTTCAACGACTAACGCCACATAGCGTGCCAAAGGCCCGTTTTCGGGTCTCTCTTGCTCTCGCCGATGGTGAAAAACCTCGGAGGCTAAAGATCTTCCGCCATCTACAGCAATTCGCTCGATGCGGATCTTCACTGCATAGCCATGCCGATCCTTTCGCTTCCAGCTCTGAAAACGGCCCCAAACGGAGACCAGCATTCCCGCTTCGAGCGCGCGGCACCTGGCAACCACCGCCTGGTTGAATGCGACCGCATCATAGTCCAGCCATTCCCCTCCCTGCGAATCCTGCTTCACCTTGAGAGTCAGATTCACCAGGTCTCCATCGCGGGTGCGCCGAAAGACCGGTGGATTCTTGACAACGGCCCGCATGCTGACGGTCGCATGCGTTCTAGTTCGTACCATAAACCACCTCCGTCACTTCTTGACCGAGGGAGGGAGATTACCCCTTTAGAGCAGGGTGATATGTTCCTCCCCCACTCGTTAGGGTTTGCGGGTGCAAACTTATCCGCAGCACCTGATGCAGTACCCGCATCGAGGACACCGCATGTTGCTGCTGTTTACTTCCTGGTAGCACCGCGGGCATTCAACGGTGTTACCGCCCTTGGCTGTACTTTTTCCTTTCTCTTTCTGCATGCTTTCTTCTCCTTTTTGGGCGAAAAAGCATGCAACTCTCCCATGGCGGGGGGGAGACATGCTTTTTTCCCGACACATGGGGGTCAATCCTGCTTTTTCACTGCCGCCTGGTATGCCCTCAAGCGGACATCCCGCTGCGTAAGGCGAGGACGGACAGCGAACGCAAATCCTCAAATATGTTTTCAAAGAACGTGGATTCGATTTTATGGGAAAGAAACGAAAGCGTTCAACTACGTGGGATGCAAAACGAAGCCCCGAAATGGACTCTTTTCCTAAATTCGAGGCAATCCAACTATCGACGGAAGATTTATGACCCGAATGACACAGCCCTGTCAGCTCTGTCGCTGGTGGCCTTGTCCGGTCAGCGCCGGTCTGGCTTATCCGCATGTCCCCCGGCCTTAGCCGTGGAGCCTCTGACATGATTTCCTGTAATAGTTCAAGCGCATCTCACTTTTATTCTCGTCTCGATTCGCCAGATGCGCTTTGCACTCATGATCGATCTGCTTTCTTTCATCCTCTGAAAGCTCGGCCCACCATTGCATAAACCTTAGCTGCAGCGATTCTTCATGTAGCCGCTTTACGTTTTCATCGGCGGCCTTGGCCATTTCGGCGGCGATCTCCCGTTGGAACTTGAAGCCGGCCGGTTTGCTGTATGGACCTCTTTTTAGAGAGGCAATAACGTAGGCGCAGGCTCCGGTGTGGAATTTGTCGGGATGTTTTTCTACATCCCAATCGGCCATCTCGAGTGAATCGTTAAGAAGCTCCAAGTCTATTTTCTTCATCCGCCAGGCGGATTCAACCTGATCGAGGTGATGGAAGCGAAATCCAAAACTCCAAAGATTTGGGTACATGTCGTGCAACTGGTTGTCGTCTAGATGATGATTTCTATTACTACATAAAAAATCATCATCTATAGAGTGGTTTGGGGTGGGTGAGTGGGTGGGTGACCGAGTGGATGAGTGAGCGACTGTATGACCGACTGAGCGACTGACTGCCTGTTTGAGTGGGTGTTCGACCGTTTTATAATTGGAAATGATGGTATCTGGTACGGAAAACTTCAATCCTTGAAATCGCCCAAACCGATCTGGTTTCTTTTGAAGAATTCCTTGCCGAGACATGGAAGTAACTGAACCGCGAACAGTTTCCTTTGCTATTCCAGTTAGTTGAGATAGTTCCTTATAGGATAGGCGGCGAGTCGGGTGCTCGATTATGGTCGCCAGTATTCTAAACTGGGCTTCGGTTAATGCAGCAAGCGGATTAGTGATCTCGATGTCGACAAAGGTCCTCGGGCGAACCGGGGGCTGTGTGACCGGGTGACTGACTGAGTGATCGGGTGTGCGAGTGGGTGTGCGACTGACCGGGTGAGTGTTTGACTGAGTGAGCGGGTGGGTGTTTGGGTGAGTGAGCGACTGACTGGCTGAGCGATCGGGTGTTTGACCGGATGTCTGAGCGGGTGAGCGAGTGGGTGTCCGTCCGGGCGCTTGACTATCTTGTTTCAACCCAGCTTGAGTGATTGGAATTACTACTGCTGGTTCTTCCGATGATTCAGAGAGACGTTTAATGCTTTCAGCCGCCTCATCCAATGACGGGTAAAGTCTTTTCTCCTCATCCAGCTCTCGAATCAGGTCTCCGAACTTCTTACGTCGGGGCCGTTTCATCTCGTCCACCGGTTACTCCTTATCAGCAGGCTCCAGCGTATTTGCTCCATTGGTGATAGTGACAAGTTCTTTAGCAAGCTGTCGATACGCCGAGGCGGCTCGACTTGTGGGTTCGTATTCAAAGACTGTCTGTTTCATGAACTCAGCTTTCTGAATAGCCGTGTTGCTTGGAACATTGGTGTCGAATAACTGGTCGGCAGGTAAACGTTCTTGCAGGTATTTAACAATCTGCCGGCTGACTGAAAGTCGCATGTGCACTCTATTAACCAGCAGGCGAAGAAATTTTAAGTCGCTATTTCCGGCAGTGCGAATGTCATTGATCATTTCCAGCACACGGCGCAGACCATCGAGGCTGTTTCCCGATCCGGCGTCGACCGGAACCAAGGCGAAATCACTTGCGTACAGGGAAAGAGTCAGCCACAGCCCTATGCTTGGCGGGTTATCGATCAATGTGTAGTCATAACTTTTAAGACAAAACCTGCGGATTTTATCACGGAGAATGGTAAAGGACTGTGGAGATGCTTTTGCGAGGGGAATATCGAGAGCCGATGATTCTTCGATGTTGCTGATGCAATCGACGTTCGACTGTCTGGATGGGTAGACGAATTCTGAAACATTACCGGCATGACCTGAGTCCGGGTCCAGCAATTCATAGATTGTGTTTGTTGGCGGCACTCCTTCCATCCGCAGTATCTCCGAGGCATTACATTGATGGTCCATGTCCACAACCAAGACCCGTTTTTTCAATCTGGACAGAGCAACAGCCAGGTTGCAGGTAACGCTGGTTTTCCCGACCCCGCCCTTATTATTACTGATACTGATTATGATTCCTCCCTTTTGCATTTGCATTTCCTTTGTGTTTGGTTGACACATCTATAACACCTAATTTTTCGCATTTGCTGTAACATGTTGCTATATCAACGTTTTGTTCTTACAAAATGTTTTCTCGGCCGGTACGCCAAGAATCACGTGGGCGACACATCAAGAGGACTCGATTGATGAATCACTCTTGTCATATCGTTTTTATGTGCAACGAAAGAATTCGTACAACCAAACGGGACAAAAAAACCTGCTCCCAAATGCAGTTTTTTCCAAATTTCGAGGCAACTTCTGGCGCTTCATCTCAAGCAGAACAGGCAATCAACCGGTTTAGTTCATGAACACCGGACAGCACAGCCTCGCCGTCAATTTAAGGCATCTTACTACAGACGACATTGGCTGTTTGCGGCTCACCCACGAGGTGGCCGGCAGCTTTTCCCGCCTCCTTGTGCACTGTTGAGGGCGGGCCGGCCTCATCATCACGAGTAACAGGGGTTTCATGAACTAGAGCGCTACAAGAAGATTTTCCGTTATTGTCCATCGATTAGCGATAAAGACGGGGTGGCAGGCTTGAGGATAGGATCGGGCTTGATCTTTGACTCTGAATTAAGCGTGTCATAGTCTCTTGGAAGGGGTGAACGGCTTGCCATGTTCGAATTTCTTCAATTGCCGGATTTATAAATTACTGCTCATCGATATGGCTTGGTGGTTCAGATTATTAAAGGCGATCTTTGCTGTCTGATTCCGCATTCTCCATTTACTTAAGCTGTTTAAAGATAAATCTGCAGAAATGTGTGATGAACGAGAAAAAAACCTTGCCCGTATTGTTAAGTTTATATATAGTTATTTCACTATGTATGAAGGAGGCACACCGGTGAAGCAGTTCGTTAAGATCATGAAAGCGCTATCCGATCCAAACCGGGTCAAAATTGTTAAGTTGCTGCAACGCAGATCCCTTTGCGTCTGCGAAATCCAGTCGCTCCTCGGAGTCTCTCAGCCGACCGTATCGAATCACCTCAAGGTGCTGGAGGAGGCAGGGTTGCTCGCTTATCAGAAAGACGGTCTTTGGGTCAACTATTTTGTTACCAACGGTGAAAGCAGCCCTTATGCGGCGGCACTTCTCGGTAACCTCAGGCACTGGCTGGACGATGATCCCGAAGTCACGCGACTTTATGGACATCTGCCCGGGATATCTAGGGACAGAATTTGCAAAAAATGATGGTGAACAATTAAATAGTTGGACATCGATATCAAAAAATTGAATGTGGAGCGTTGTATGACTGAGAAGCAAGTTGCCCGTATAAAAGTAGGCCAATTCGGGGTGGGCATTATTGGAATTAAAGAGCTCATGGAGGAAATGGCTGAGGACTACGCCAACAAGGACAATAAGGAAATTCAAGAACATATGCTGGAGCAGCTGGGTAAAAGCAACTATATCCCATCCGGGGCGAGAGAGGAATATGGCATTGCTTTCTTGCGTGAGTTTCGCAAGTTCATGGGACAACCTTACGAAGAGGAATCCACCGGGGAGATGGAAATCAAGATCCTCGGCCCGGGATGCCCTCAGTGCGATCAGCTGGAAAAAATCATTATGGAGCTGCTTGCGGAACTGAACCTGCCGGCCGGCCTCGAGCATGTTCGGGACATGAAAGAGATCGCGAGATACCGCATCATGTCCACGCCGGCGCTGCTGATCAATGGCAAGGTGATGGCCAAGGGAAATGTGCCGAGCAAAGACAAGATCAGAAAATGGGTGACTGAGGCCGCTGCCCAAACAGCCACCAAGTAGGAGTCATAAGTGATGAATTCGAGTAATGATAAAACCTGCTGCTATGCTGTCGAGGGGGCGGGCCTGCCAACCAATGGCGGGCAAGACCGGCGTATATCAGTCAAAAAAGGACTGCTGGCGTTGCTGATGCTCGCTGCCTGGTGGCTCATCTATCGAAATCTTTCCAACTTTTCCAAATTTGTCACCTACAGTTTGCTTGACTTGTCAGCATCAAGCCATCTGGGCAGCGCGGTCGAGTTTTTCCTGTATGACACTCCCAAAGTGCTGATGCTGCTCGCATTGGTCGTCTTCGGGGTGGGTGTGGTTCGATCGTTTTTCACACCCGAGCGTACCCGCTCAATTCTGGCCGGCAAGCGCGAATCGCTCGGCAATGTGCTCGCTGCATTGCTTGGTATTGTCACTCCATTTTGCACCTGCTCGGCGGTGCCTCTTTTTATTGGATTTGTAACCGCCGGCGTGCCGCTCGGGGTCACTTTTTCGTTTCTGGTGGCGGCGCCCATGGTCAACGAAATCGCCCTGGTCCTGCTCTATGGACTGTTTGGCTGGAAAGTTGCCGGCATTTATCTCGGCATGGGATTGCTCATCGCTATGATCTCCGGCTGGACTATCGGCCGTCTGCACATGGAACGACATCTTGAGGATTGGGTCTATGAGATGCAGGAGGAAGGCGATGAGGAGCCTGAAGAACAATCTTTAAGCTGGAAGGAGCGAATTGATTACGGCTTCGAGGCAGTGCGCACCATTGTCGGCAAAGTTTGGACTTATGTGGTGCTTGGTATTGCTTTGGGCGCAGCCATTCACGGGTATGTTCCCGAAGGCTTTATGGTTTCGATCATGGGCAAGGGAGCTTGGTGGTCGGTGCCCCTTGCAGTAATCATTGGAGTTCCCATGTATTCGAACGCCGCCGGAATTATTCCAGTGGTGCATGCGCTGATCGGCAAGGGCGCCGCCCTGGGAACGGTTTTGGCTTTCATGATGTCGGTCATTGCGCTGTCTTTGCCGGAGATGGTCATCCTGCGAAACGTGCTGAAAGTTCGTCTGATCGCAACCTTCATCGCTGTAGTTGCCTGCGGCATCCTAATAGTCGGTTATTTATTCAATATTTTAGTATAGATTTGCCTCTTCAGGAGGAAGAGATGAAAGAATTCGTCAAAGTAACGAAAGCCCTTTCAGAGCCCAATCGAGTGAAAATACTTAAGCTGTTGCAGCGGAGATCCATGTACGTCTTCGAAATACAAGAAATTTTGAGCATAGCGCAAGCGACCGTTTCGAGCCATTTGAAACTGTTAACGGATGCCGGTTTGGTCGTGTATCAAAAAGATGGCTTGTGGGTGAGCTATCGTCTCGCCGACGGCAGCAGTTCACCTTATGCAGCAAGCATCTTAGGGCATCTCAAGCATTGGCTGGAAAATTCGCCGGATGTGCTCGAGTTGGCAGCCAGGCTGCCCGCAGTGCAGCAAAAGAGAGCTGTTCAGAAGTCAGCTTAACCCGACGCGCGAAAAGGCTTTTTCTATTACTGAGTAAGAGAGACATTCCTTTCATGCGATAAAGCGGTTCGTAGAAATCGGACCTGCAGTTACAAAAGGAGATTTGATCATGAGTGATACTCGCGTTGCCGATAAGGACATGACAAGAGACCATGTGGGGGAGGTTCAGGAGGAGACGGAGCCGAGCCGCATCGATTGGAAAACAATCTGGATGCCCATGACGCTGATTGTGGGAGCGTTTCTGCTGCTGTTCTATCTTCCCATGGACAGCGAGCGGTTCACCAACGCCATCATGGAATCATTGTCGCTTGCTAAATGGTACGCGCAGGAGCATGTGCTGTTATGCTTGGTGCCGGCCTTTTTCATCGCCGGAGCCATTTCTTGTTTCGTATCGCAGGCCGCCGTGATGCGCTATTTGGGACCCAACGCCAAGAAGGTCATCGCCTACGGGGTCTCCTCCGTTTCGGGCACCATTCTGGCAGTCTGTTCTTGCACCGTGCTGCCGCTTTTCGCCGGCATCTGGAAGCGCGGCGCCGGACTGGGACCGGCCATTGCTTTTCTCTACTCGGGGCCGGCCATAAATATCCTCGCCATTGTGCTCACCGCCCGAATCCTCGGCCTTGAGCTCGGCATCGCCCGCGCCGTTGGGGCCATTTTTTTCGCTTTAGTGATCGGGTTTCTCATGTACCTCATATTCATCAAGGAAGAGAAACAGAAAGCCGAGGCCGCCTTGCACCTTCCGACCGCCGAGGTCGAGCGGCCCCTGTGGCAGAATGTGATATATTTTGCCACCATGGTCGGTCTGCTCATTTCCGCCACCTGGGGGAAGCCTTCCGATCCGGTCGGCTTTTGGAATGTAATATACGAGGTCAAGTGGTGGCTGACCGGAGCTTTTGCGGTGGTCTTCGGCATAGAGCTCAACATCTGGTTTCGGGTGAAGGCGGTCAAGGTGGTGATTGCCGGCATCGTTGTGGCGGCACTGGCGTTCGCCTTTCCGCATGAACCTCTGATCGCCTTTTCGGCGGGCATCATTGCACTCACGGTGCTCATCACCACCACCCGCGGGGAAACCGAGGAGTGGTTTCTTTCCACCTGGGGCTTCACCAAGCAGATCACGCCGCTCCTGTTCGGCGGTGTGCTGGCGGCCGGACTGCTTTTAGGCCAGCCCGGCGCGGAAGGGCTCATTCCCTCCCAGTGGGTGAGCGGACTGGTGGGAGGAAATTCTCTCGGAGCGAATTTTTTTGCCGCCATTGTAGGGGCGTTCATGTACTTTGCCACCTTAACCGAGGTGCCCATTTTGCAGGGATTGATCGGCTCCGGGATGGGCAAGGGACCGGCCTTGGCTCTGCTTTTGGCCGGCCCGGCGCTCTCTTTGCCCAACATGTTGGTGATCCGCAGTGTCATGGGAACCAAAAAGACCGTGGTATTTGTGACTCTAGTGGTGGTGATGTCCACCATCTGCGGTATGATCTTCGGGCATTATTTCAGTTAGGGAACCGGCTCAAAACACTTGAGCTCCAGTGGAGGTAACCGAAATGTTTAAAAAAATTCTTTACCCGACTGATCTTTCTGAAGTGTCCTCGAAGGCTCTGAGTTGTTTGGTTGAGATGAAAGGCAGCGGCATAAAACAGGTGATACTTTTGCACGTCATTAGCCAAAGCGAGGCTGAAAGCACTTCGGAATATCATCACCACCTGTTCCCTGGGATTCATTTGGAGACGCCCGCCAAAGGGGTCGCCGAGTTTCTCAAAGAAGTACAAAAGGCGCAGGAAGGGGAAGCTCGCGAAGGTCTGGCACCCTTCGAATCAGCATTACAAGATGCAGGTTTCGAAGTGAAGATTAGAATCGAACGGGGCGTCGCGAAATTGAAAATTCTGCAAATCGAGCAAGATGAGCATGTGGATGCCGTCATTTTAGGCTCCCATGGCCGCAGCAACCTCAAGGAAATGCTTCTTGGTTCAGTCTCTGAGCACGTTATCCGGCATAGTAAGAAACCTGTCATTGTGGTCAAAAGATAAATAAGAAAGGAGATTCAAATGGAAATCAAAGTATTGGGTCCTGGCTGCCCGAAGTGCCAACAAACGGAAAAAGTGGTTAAAGAAGCTGTTAGCGAAGCCGGTATACAGGCCAACATCGAAAAGATCACCAACATACTGGATATCGGCAGCTACGGCGTATTCGGAACACCCGCCGTAGTTGTTGATGGTGAAGTCAAGTCGGTAGGTAAAGTCCCCACCAAGGATGAGGTCAAAGGCTGGATTAGCTAGATGCTGGAGGCGAGAGGCAGGAAACGGGAAGGCTGATGCCTGCTTCCAGCCTCTTGCTTTTAGCCTTCGGGCTATAGTGTCAGGTTCCGGGCTATAGACAGTCTCAGAATCTATGGTTTTGCACTTCTCACGTAATTAGCTGATTTCATTTGAACCACGAAGGCCACCAAGATCACAAAGAGGAATTTATTTACCTCTTTGTCTTTTCTTCGTATTTCTCAGTGCTCTTTGTGGTGATCAACAATAAATGCAAAATTGGAGTTTCAGAAGGTAAAGGAGGACAAAAGTGACTGAGAGTTGTTGTGCAACGAGTGGAAACATCATGATCTTGGCCTGCTCGGGCGGCTCAAATGTGGGGCAGTTGTCCAATCAGGCCGCCGTCGAGCTAACTCAGGAAGGCTTCGGCAAAATATTTTGTTTGGCCGGCATTGGCGGCAAACTGCAGGGCTTTATCCAATCGGCAAAGGATGTTCCGCAGATGGTGGTCATTGACGGCTGTGAGCTTGGCTGCGCCAAAGCTACTCTGGAGCAGGCCGGAGTGCCGCTCAAAACGTATGTGGTGTTGACCGATCTCGGCATCAAGAAAAACAAGGACTTTAATCTGAAGCGCGAGGAGATTGAACAGGTCAAGGAGGCCATTAAACAGTCCTGCATGGGAGATCAACAAAAGGCCGCTGTTTGAGTGGCTGCCCTATGCCCCAATGCACCAACCAAGGAGGTGCACTATGTTACTCAGCGGTTATCGAAAAGAAATCATTCGGCCCGAATGCCGGCGAGAGGCGGAATCACTCCACTGCATCGCTCATCTCAATGAAGATATTGGTGAGGCCTTGCCTTACCTGAACTCAGTCTTGGGGGGATTTCAGTACACCAAGGATCCGCCGTCGGTTTCCTTCAAGGCCCAAGGCAAGTTGATTGCGGTTCATCCGCGAAAGATCGCCGTTAATGCGCTTCGAGACGAGACGGAGGCGGACAAAATCCTGGCATGGCTCAAGGACGAAGTGAATTCTGCATGGGAGAATCGTGCAACCATCGAGCCCCGTTTCGAAGGCGCTCCAAAGCCAAGGGTCATCGATATCCTGAAATTGCTGCCAAAAACCAATTGCCGTGAGTGCGGTCAGCCGACCTGCATGGTGTTTGCCACCCAGGTGGCTGAAGGTGGTAAAGGCCCGGAGGATTGTCCGCCCTTAACCGGAGAAAACAGGGCCAAGCTCGAAGCCTATCTGCAGCAGTTCCAATTTGAGTAAAAAGGGTGATGAGTGAACAGAAAGATAGCACCTGTCATGCTTTGTTCCGTCTTAAAAAGAGCATGACGGTCGGTGAGGACAAATAAGGGTAATTCAGAATGGAAAAATTGAAAATTCTGTTTTTATGCACCGGGAATTCCTGCCGCAGCCAGATGGCTGAAGGCTGGACGCGACATCTGAAGACGGATCTCATTGAACCCTACTCGGCCGGAGTGGAACCACATGGCATCGACCCAAGGGCGGTCAAGGCGATGGCGGAAGTCGGCATAGACATATCGCAACATCGATCAAAGGATGTCTCTGAGGTCGAGCAGATCGATTTTGACTACGTTGTCACCGTATGTGACAGAGCCCACGAGTCGTGCCCGTTTTTCCCGGCTAAAACCAAAGTGATGCACGTAGGGTTTGATGATCCGCCAAGACTTGCCGCCGGAAGTTCAAGTGAAGAAGAAATTATGGCCCACTATCGGCGCGTGCGCGATGAAATCAGGACATTTGTCGAGAAGCTGCCCTCGGTCTTGAGTGATGAGTGAGCAGAAAGTTGACTAGGAGATACTCTCATGTTGCAAACGATGGTGCTGGCCACGGATCTTTCCAGGGACTGGGACCTGATTGTAGGCTGTGGCGCCGATCTTCGGGCACTGGGAGGTTCGCAAGCGATACTCACCCATGTCATCGTCACCAAAAGCCTGGTCGGGGCGGATGAATCTCTACGTTCGGCAGCCCGGCTCAAACTGGAAGAACAAAAATCGCAATTGGAAAGCCAGGGGTTTGAAGTGATCGTGGAGACCCCGGTGGGCCGGCCGGCTGCTTCCTTGAACGAAGTCGCGCAAGAACATCACGCTTCGCTCATGGTGCTGGGTTCTCACGGCAAATCCGCCTGGCGCGAGATGGTGCTGGGCTCCTTCTCCGCTGCCTTGCTGCACAATGCCCGATTCCCGGTGTTACTCATCAATGTTGATCGCCTCATGGGAGGAGGACGTGAAGGCAGCTGCCAGTTGCGCACTTCAGAGTTGCTGCGCCATGTACTTTTTCCGACCGATTTTTCCGAGGTAGCCGCCGGCGCTACCGCCTATCTGGAGTACCTGGTTCCCAAAGGACTTTCTGAGGTTACCGTTTTGCACGCGCTGGAAACCGTGTACATCTCTCCTTTGTCTGTCCTGAAACAGCCCGACGATGCTGGGCAAAGCGAGATTGGAACTGTGGTTAAGCATATAAAGGATGCAGGAGTGCCACGGGTTCATGGCAAAATCTCCAAAGGCCATCCCGTATCGAGAATAATGGAATGCCTTGTGACGGGAGACTATTCCCTCGTGGTCATGGGCGCTCAAGGAAAAAGCCCGCTTTCGGAAATACTGCTTGGAAGTGTGGCTTACAACATCGCTCGTCTCGCTCCCTGTCCGGTCCTTTTGATTCCCAGAAAGACAGAGCATAGGTTTCCCGAGCTATAGCACAGGAGACTACTTGCGATTGAGGTGAATGTGGACGGTACAGGTGGTAGTATTTCGACGGGATTAAAGAGCGTCCTACAGGCTGTGGCGATTATTCTTCTCGCAGGGCTTTTTGCTCTTTTGGTGAATGGGCTGCGCCCAGGGAGACTGCCCTGGGTTGGAGACTGGACACCCGAAGCTCAGCTGACTCTGGAGACCGGCGAGAACCTGATGATCTCTTTGCAGGAGGCCGAAGCTTTTTTTTATGCCGAGGCGGCTTTGTTCATTGACGCCCGCTCGCCCGAGCTGTATGCCGAGGGGCACATTGCGGGAGGTCATAATCTGCCGTGGGATCAGTTTGATGCGCGCGTAGATGAAGTGATGAAAGACGTCGGCAGGGAGGATCTTATCATCACCTACTGCGACGGGGAGAGCTGCAACTTGAGTAAAGAGCTGGCTCTTGCACTGATGGATCAGGGCTACACCAACGTTCGTGTGCTGGTCAACGGCTGGACGCTTTGGCAGGAAAATTCTCTGCCGGTTGCAACAGGTCCCGAGCCTTAGAATTTGCTTCTTTTTAAGTGGCGACAATGGTGAGGTAACAAATGAGAATAATATTGATAGTTGCTTTGTTTTCGATAGGTTTGTTCACTCTTTCTGCAACCGCTTTGCCAGCTCAAACCTCACTCGAGGATTATCTTGCCGGTTTCGACTACCAGGCCCGCAAGGACATGAAAATAGACAGCAAGGAGTTGGTAAAGCAATACAGGGAAGGTAAAGTTCAGCTCGTTGATATTCGATTCAAGGAAGAGTTCGAAGCCTGGCGCATGGGATTTGCCATAAACATCCCATTGAATGAGCTGCCCGGCAGACTTGCTGAGTTGGATCGCAGCAAGACCATTGTAGCGGCATGTCCGCACAAAGACCGCGCCATCATCGCTATGGTCTATCTGAAGACCAAAGGCTTTGAAGTGAAATACCTGCAAGACGGTCTGGTAGCATTAGCAGAGTATTTACGGGGAGATAAGGCGAAAGAGTTGGTTGACTAATTTGCCCGGGAAGCGTTTGGTATCCAATCATTCGGTTAAGGCCGAATTGCAACAACAGGTTTAAAGAGGAAGGAAAGTGGAACACAGAAACGAAATTTCGGGTTGCTGTTCGCACGAACATACGGCACACGATTATGATCAACAAGCAGGCCATGCTCATGTGGCTGGGCACTGCCACGTGGATGTGAGAGATACCAGCGGCTCCAGGCTGCTGATCACCCTCGGCCTCAATCTGCTGATTCCCATAGCCCAGGTGATCGGAGGATTGTATGCGCACAGTATGGCGCTCATTTCCGATGCGGCGCATAATTTCAGCGATTTCACCGCGGTTTTGATCGCCTATGTGGCCAACCGCATCGGCATGAAGGGGGCCACCACAAGTAATACTTTCGGCTACCGACGCGCCGAGATCCTCGCGGCGGTTATCAACGTCGCGCTGCTGTTAGGCGCAGGAGCCTTCATCATCTATATGGGCTTGCATCGTCTGCACCATCCCGAAGCCGTGCTGGGAAGCTGGGTGGCGCTCATCGCCGGCATTGGCGTAGCCGGCAACGGCCTCTCAGCCTGGCTTCTGCACCGCGATTCAAAGCATAATCTCAACGTGCGCGGAGCTTTTCTTCACATGCTGGGAGATCTTTTGACCTCGGTCGTGGTACTCTTAAACGGCCTGGTGCTTATGTTCAAGCCATGGTACTGGCTCGACCCGGTGCTGTCGATTTTGATCGCCCTTTTCATTTTCAAAAACTGCTGGTCCATATTGAAAGAAGCAACCCGCATTCTGATGAACGCCACCCCCGCCACCATCGACATCCATCGGGTGCGGGACTATCTGGAGCAAATGCCGGGCATCCTCGGGGTTCATTACCTGCATGCCTGGAATGTGAGCTCATCCAGCGTCGCCTTCTCGTGCCATGTGGTCGTGCCGGACCAGCATCTCAGCAGAGTGGACGACCTGTGTGACAAAGTACGGCGACAACTGCACGATCGCTTTGACATCGATCACCCGATTCTGCAGTTCGAGACCGCGGCATGCGGCAACGGCAGCGTCCTTTGCGAGCTGTCCTGCACAAACACTGACAATGCTTCATCTTCCGTCGAAGACAAGCGGACCTCGACGGGCACCCGCTGGTTCACGAAAAAGCCCCTCCAGTTCTGGGTTCGACTGTTGCTGGGAGCCATATTCGTTTTTGCCGCCATTGATAAAATATGGCACCCTGCAGCGTTTGCTCAAACCGTCTACAATTATCAGATTCTTCCAGACGCAGTCGTCAACCTGACCGCCATCATCTTGCCATGGCTGGAACTGGCGCTCGGCCTTCTGCTGGTATTTGGCTTATGGCTGCCCGGAGCCTTGCTGCTGACCAATCTGCTGCTGGTCGCCTTTTTCGGAGCATTACTGTTCAATCTAGCCCGCGGCCTCGATGTGCACTGCGGCTGCTTCACTACCAACACCGAGGGAGACCCCGCCACCACCTGGTACTTGTTTCGGGACAGCTTATTCCTCATCTTGGGCGGCTACCTGTTCTACAAGGAGCTTATTGCTGGTGCAAGTGAGCGGTGAGCAGTGAGGAGTGGTAGTGAGCAGAAAGAGTGTTACGTTGATGTTTCATTGCGACCGTTGTTGTGATGGGGGTTAGAATGTCATTGAAGTTCAATAGAGAAAGGCTCTTGCTGGTCCTGAGCCTGCTGGGTTTAGGGGTGGCAGCTGTCAGCGGGGCCGCCGAATACGTTCCATGGCTGGCGTCAATGTGTGGCAGCTTTTCGGGCGGCTGCAAAGAAACCGCCGAATTCACTCTGTTCACACTACCGTTATGGCTTTGGGGTGCAATCTACTACATTGCTCTGGCGGTTTTGCTGTATTGGGCGCATTTTTTGGTTTTCTGGTGGGTGGCGGTCGCATTCGGAGTTGAGTTGAGCCTGCTCTGGATCATGGTTTCGCTTCATGCCCTGTGTATCTTTTGTCTGGTCAATTGTTTGATAGTCATTTTGATTGTGCTCTTTTCGTTCAAGCGGGAGCGCTTATGGCAAACCATCGCAGTGAGCCTGCTCGCCTTCATTCTGGCAACCTATATCATCCCCAGAGAAAACCAATCGCTCGCCATGGAACCTGACCGGCAGAGCGAGAAAATTGTCGCCATGGTGAAGGGCCGGCCCATCACCGCGGCAGAGCTGGTGCAACCGCTGGCATCCGAACTGTATCAGTTGCAGATGCAGATCTTCGCCAAGAAGAAGGAGCGCCTCGATCGGATCATCACCGAAAGATTGCTGGAAGAAGAGGCCAAGCGGCGTGGGGTTACCATTCAACAGCTGGTGCGCGAGTCGGTTCCTCCACAACAAGTGAGTGTGACTGAGGAGGAAGTGGAACAGTACTATCAAGCCAATCAGGACAAATGGCTCGACTGGAAGGACTCTCAGGCCGAGCTTAAGGCCAGAATTCGGGCTTATCTACAGAGCGAAGAGTACAAACAGAAGGTAGTTGAGTTCAGCAGATCGTTGGCCGAACCGCAGGATGTCGTTGTCTACTTGCAAGAACCCGCTGCCCCCCTGGCTCACCTGAATGTGCAAGGGGCTTTCAGCCTTGGGCCGGCGAATGCTCCAGTGACGGTGATTGAGTTTTCCGATTATCTCTGTCCCGCCTGTCGCAAAGCCCATGAAGTGACCGGTAAGGTTAAGGAACTATACAAAGGTAGAATCCAATGGGTTTTCAAAGACTTGCCCCTGCGTATGCACAAATGGGCGGAAAAGGCGGCCGAGGCAGCCCGTTGCGCAGGTGAACAAGGAAAATTTTGGGAATATCAAGATGTTTTATTTGCCAGTCAAGAGGAGCTCAACCCGAACCGGTTGAAACAACACGCAGCTGAGTTGAGTCTACAGACCAGTCAATTTGATGAATGCCTGGACTCGGGAAAATATAAAAGCGCCGTCGAGACCGATGTCGAGACTGCGCGCAAGGCGGGGATCAACTCGACACCGACCTTCGTAATCAATGGAGTTCCCTCTTCCGGCGCACTTTCCCTGGAGAACTTCCAGGATTTGATTGATGCCGCTCTGAAGAAAGCGGGAGACCACAACCGAAAAGATAGGGACTGGAAACGGGAAGCAAAGGAATAGGTGTGATGCACAATTGGGAATTACCAATTGCTTGAAGGCATGAATAGTTGAAAGGAGATATGAGTGAAAAAGTGCATATTGTTGATGGCTGTTCTTACTTTTCTTTTTGGATCGACAGCAATGATCTTTGCAGCGGAAGAGTCGCCCCTGCCGCCGGAAGTGCCGGTCAAAGGCATGGTGACCATGCTGGATCTGGGCGCCACCAAGTGCATTCCGTGCAAAATGATGGCCCCCATCATCGAGGAACTGAAGGAAGAGTACAAAGGCAAGGCGGCCATTCTATTCATAGATGTCTGGGAGCACCGGGATGAAGTGCCCAAATATAATATCCAGGCAATCCCTACCCAGATTTTCTACGCCAAGAACGGAGAAGAAGCCTACCGCCACGTAGGCTTTATGGATAAAGAGAGCATCGTCGCCCAATTGCAGAAACTGGGTGTTGAGTGAGCAGTGAACGGTGAGCAGTGAACGGTGAACGGTGAAAGAGTATCGGTAGTTGGGTGGAGTATGGTGAATGGCGACTCATAAGGAACTGGAAGTTTGGAAACAGGCGATTGCGCTGGCGAAAATCGTTTACGAGCTGACTGGTGAATTTCCTTCGTCTGAATTGTATGGGCTGACCTCCCAAATGAGGCGCTCGGCCGTTTCGATTGCGAGCAACATAGCCGAAGGTGCAGCCAGGGCCACAGATAAGGAATTCATCCATTTTTTACACATAACTTTAGGCTCTATAGCTGAACTTGATACTCAGTACATTCTGGCAAGAGAGCTCCAATTCATCAGCGGCTCTCAGGCCTTGGAGATGGGCATAGAGAAGGTCCGAAAACTGACAGTGGGCCTCATAAAGTACCTGAGAAACAAATAATCTCTTAACTGCTCACTGCTCACTCATCACCGCTCACTGTCTACTGTTCACTCAATAAAGGATTTATACATGTTCGATCAATTTTTGCTGACCATCAATTCGTGGATGATGACCGGCACTGCGCTGGCTGCCGTGGGCTGCTTTCTCTGGGGCATGGTGAGCGTGGTCTTCAGCCCGTGCCATATGGCATCCATCCCACTGATTGTGAGCTATGTGGCCGGGCAGGAAAAAGCCCTTAACGCAAGGTCTGCAGCGCAGTACTCGGTGGCCTTCACGGTTGGCCTGTTCATCACCATTGCCCTGGTCGGCATCGTCTGCGCCTTGCTTGGCCGAATGCTGGGCGATGTGGGGTCATACTGGACCATTCTGGTGGGGATCATACTCATTTGGGTGGCGTTCGATATGATGGGCCTTGCCAAATGCTCGATGGGCGGCAGTCTGCTCGGTCGCATTAAAATCAAGGGATTGCTCGGCGCCTTTGCTCTGGGTCTGGCTTATGGGATCCTTTCGGGCTCTTGCACCTTCGGCTTTATTGCCCCGATCCTTGCCATTATCACTATTCAACAGAAAGTGATTACGGGGGTTTTCTTCATCGTGCTCTTCGGCATCGGCCATTCCATTCCCATTGCCGTTGCCGGCAGCTCGACCGCAACGGTTAGAAAACTACTTGAGAGCAGCTCTTTTCACGAAGGAGGCCTGTGGTTTCGCAAATGCGCCGGAATCGCCATCGGCATTCTTGGTGTTTACTTCATTGTCCGGCCCTTCATGGGCGCATAAGAAACTTAAAGAGCATGATGGTCGTGCTCGTTAATCATCCTGCAAGAAGACTGCTCACTGTTCACTGATCACCGCTCACTGAACACTGAACACTGGAGATAAAATGGTTCTCAACATTTCCGATGAAGAATTTGTACGTATGAAGATGGTTGCCTTGGACCTCGACAAAGAAGGGGCGTTGCGCATCCTCAAGGACTTGGTGAAACGGCTGGAGCAGCAGAAAAACCAGGGACTCAAATCCCATCTGGATTGATATTTCGGGCTACAATCGAACTGATGCCGTTTTTTGATTGCGGCGACGAACATTGTTTCGTCAGCTTGCTTAGATCAGATTTTGCATGATGGATACCGAATGGCGCATAAAGTCGCTTGATGCAGCATCCGGCCTCGCCAAACGGACGTTCGTCAAAACGATGATAAAGGCGCCGATTGCTTCAGGTAAAAATGATGTCCATAAAGCGAGTTTTGTTTCTCTTCTTTTGCTGTCTCTTGTTGCTGGTTCAATCCGTCCAAGTCCAGGGCGGGCAAATGGGCAAAAACGAGCAGTCAAGTGAATCATGGGCAAGAGGCCGCGAACCGGAGACGACCTCTTCGCCTGTCATAGCTCTGAGTCTTAAGGAATGTGTTCGCCTGGCCGTCGAGCAGAATCCAGTTTTGCAGGCTGCACAGACCGAGCAAGCCATCCAGCGGTTGGAAAAACCCCTGGCCATTTCCACGTTTCTTCCCACCCTGGACGTCGAGGGAAGCTACACGCGTTTCGGCGAAAAGCAGCGCATTGCCCCGGCTCACTCCAACAACGAACTGGGAGTCTTTGATGATGACTTGGTGGAGGCCGGGCTGGTGCTGCTTCTGCCGATTTTTCAGGGCGGCCGGCGCATTGCCGAGTACCGTATTGCCGAGCTGTCCGGCAAGCTGGCAACAGCGCAACTGGTCACCACCCAGCAGGATTTGATACTCAACGTGGCCTCGGTGTTTTTCAAAATTCTGCAAACCGAACAAGTGATTCGTGCAGCGCAGGCATCGCTTAAAGCCCTGCAAGCGCAGGCGGCAACCATCCACATGATGCTCGATGTTGGTCGGGCGGCTCCGGTGGACGCCATGAAAGTGGATGTGCGGGTAGCGAGTATCGAACAGGAGCTGTCAAAGCTGCAAGCCGATCGACATGTGTTGCTGGTCCAATTGGGCCGGCTTTTGGGGGCCGACGCTCAGCAGGCCGATCTTTGGCAGCTCACCGGCGAGCTCGAGGTGGTACCCAAAAGATTGCCGGATATGGGGGCGGCGCGTGAATTTGCCGGCGCCCATCGCTCCGAGCTCAAAGCAGCGCACACGCAACTGGAACAAGCCAAAAAAGCACTAGACGTTGCCCGTTCCGAACACTGGCCGCGGATCGACGGATTCGCCCGCTACGGGGTGCGCAGCGGCGTGCCGTTTTCCCAGTCTGGTGGCGCGGACCTGCTGGACAATGAGGATACCTGGTCGGTCGGGGTGGCCATGGACATCCCGCTGTTTCGCGGCGGCGCCATTCAGACCCGCGTCTCACAGGCCGCCTTAAGAATACGCCAGGCCGAGCAGACTATGCGGGACGTCAAGCTGCGCATCGATGAAGATTTGGATCGGTCGCTGACAGAGCTTGCCGACAGCATGAATCGCCTGCAGGTAACGGAAAAGAATGTCACCGCGGCCGCAGAGACATTGCGTATCGAACAGCTACGTTATGCCGAAGGGCGCAACACCATCAACGATGTATTAGACGCGCAGTCGGCCATGCTGCGCGCCGACGTGGAGTATTCTCAAGCCGTAGTGGACTATCTGCTGGCTCGGATCGGCTGGGAGAGATCGAAAGGGGAGGATCTGCAGGCCTTCATTGATCGATGGGAGACCGGAAGCTAGAACCTGGAGGCAGGATGCTTACAGGATTGGAGATCCATTGTTTAGTTCAGTAAAATCCTTGAATTCGAGATTCGCTGGCAGGCGGATTGTGTTCGCTCTAGTCCTGCTCGCAGCAATTGGGTTGCTGGCTGTCGCCGTGAAGAAGGGACGCGATCGTCTGGCATCCGCTCCCGGATGGCAGCCCAGCCCGGCACCGGTGAACGTACAGCCTGTTGAACGCTCGGTTATGCGTGAAACGGTAAGCTACCTGGCCCGCCTCGAGCCGTTGGCGACTGCGGAAATTTCTCCTCGCATCAGCGCTCGCATTGAAGATATGAAGGTTGATGACGGAGATCGGGTAAAAGCCGGCCAGCTTCTTGCGGCTCTGGACGACCGCGACATCCGGGCGCAAGTATTGGCCATAGAATCAAAAATCGCAGCGCAGGAAGCCCGCCTCAAGGCCAATCAGGCATCGCTCGAAGCCGCTCGCCAGGATGTTGCCTTCCGCAGGCGGGAATTCGAGCGCGATCAGCGCCTGTTTCGTGAAAAAGGCATCAGTGCTTCCCAAGTCGAAAGCAGCCGCAATCAGCTGGACGCCGCCCTTGGCCGTCTGCAGAGCCTGGAGCAGGAAAGCGTTGGCATAGTCAACGAAGGCAAGGCCCTAGAGGCTCAGCTCGAAGAAGCCCGTGCCCGGCTAACTTTCACCGAGATCCGCAGTCCCTCAGCCGGGATCATCCGGCGGCAATACCTGGAAGTGGGAGATATGGCCCGGCCCGGCGAAGCCATTTTCAGCCTGATGGATATATCCTGCCATCGCCTCGCCTTTGACCTGGTGCAGGAAGACCTGGTGCGCATCCAACAGGGCCAAAAGGTGCTTGTCTACTGGCAGCAGGATACCCACACCGCTAGATTTGATCCCGTTGCTTCCTCTCCTTCCGAAGACCTCCAGGCCTCCTATCAGGCTACGATTTCGCGCATTTTTCCTTCTCTTGAAGCCGGCAAAACGGTGCGCGCCGAAGTCGACCTGTTTTGCGTGCTTCCAGGGCATCTGAAAATCGGCAGCTTTGTCCCCATCGATGTGGTGACCGAGGAAGGTGAGGGTCTGACCGTGCCGCGCGGCGCTCTGCTTCCAACCGAGCAAGGCGGTTCGGCGGTGTACGTGGTGCGCTCGGGTTCGCTGCAACTGGTCCCGGTACGCATTCTGCTTGCCGATGAGACCCGCGCATTAGTCGAAGGGGACCTCCACGTAGGTGAACAGGTGGCAGTTGGAGAATATCTGCAATGGGTGAGGCGCTCCCAGGGCCAACGGGTCGAGGTGCAGCCATGATGCTGCACAGCTTTGCAGCAAGTGGGAACGACGAAGGCAGGCGCTGTGAATCCCAATTCCATCGTCACATATTCTTCTTCCTTCTTGCCTCCAGCCTCTCGCATCTTGCTTCGAGCATCTTACCTCCAGCTTTCAGCCTCGAGTATCAACCATGAAGCCCCACCGTTTCGCTCTGGATAATCCATGGCTGGTGCTGGTCGGCGCCCTGCTGGTGACGGTCTTGGGGCTGCGGGCATTTTTCCTGATGCCGGTGGAATACTTCCCCGACACCAATCCGCCGCAGGTGGCGGTGGTCACTGTTGAACCGGGCGCCCCGGCGGTGGACGTCGCCCGCCGCATCACCGAAGTGATCGAAAAAGAGATCGCCACCCTTTCCGGGCTGAAAAAGCTCACCTCCACCTCCCGCGATGAGGTTTCCTCAGTCAACGCGGAATTTGTCTATGAAAAGCCCATCGGCGAAGCTGTGGTGGATGTACAAAACGCCATTTCCAAAATCCGCGCAGACCTTCCGGCAGACATTCTGGAGCCGCGCATCTATCGCATTACCGATGCCACCCGCCCGGTCCTGACCCTGGCGCTTGCCCCTAAAAAAGACTCTGCCCTCACCCTCGCCCAGGTTCGCCTGCTGGCCGACAACGATATAACCGATTATCTCCTGAACCTTCCCGGTGTGGCGGATGTGGATACCTTCGGCGGCAATCAGCCGCAGATCAACATCTGGCTGGATCGGGATCGCTTGAGGGCCTTCCAGTTGACCCCCATGGAAATCGCCGCGGCGATCAAGGCGCAGAATATCACAACCCCGGCTGGACTAATGGAAGGAGTGCAAGGGGAAGCCCTGGTGAAGACCGTCGGAGAATTCAAAGACCTTCGGGACGTTGAAAACCTGATAGTCAAACGCAGTGCCGATGCCTACCTGCGGCTGGAAGACGTAGCCCGGGTGGAGCTCGGCATAGAGGAGCTCAGGAGCCTCTATCACGGCAACGGCCGGCCGGCCATCGGCGTCAACGTACTGCGCCCCGAGGGCGGCAACACCATCCAAGCCATCCATTCGGTCAAACAGGCACTGCCCCTCATGGCCGCCATGTGGAGCGATATCGACTTCACCATCACCAACGATCAGGAGCCGCTGATTGAGAGAAACACCGCCGGCATGCGCGCCTCCCTTTACAGCGCCATTGTGCTCACGGTGCTCATCATCTTTTTGTTCCTCACCGACCTGCGCTCTTCGATGCTGGCCTTGGTCAGTATTCCCCTCTCTTTCCTGTTCTGCCTGGCGGCCCTCGGCTTTACGGGCTACACCCTCAATGTGGTCACCCTGTCGGGTCTCATCATCGCTACCGGAATGGTGGTGGATGCCACTGTGGTGGTGGTGGAAAATATCAACCGCCATTGGGCCATTGCGCAGAAAAACCCGCGGGAAACAGTGGAAAAGGCGGTGGGCGAGATTCTCACCTCCATCACCGCCGGGATGCTCACCACCGTCGCCATGCTCATTCCCATCATGTTTGCCGGCGGCTACGTGGAAAAGGTCATGCGCCAGTTCACCCTGACGGTGACTCTTGCCCTGCTCGGCTCCCTGCTGGCCGCCGTGCTGGTGATTCCGCCCATCGCCGTCCGGTTGCTTGAAGCGACTGCCCAGAGGCGTCCAACCGGTGAATGTCCACCCCTTAGGGGAGCTCGCAAGTTTGTTGCGGTCGTTCACATCTGGCTGTTGCGCCGGGGAGTGCGAGCATCGCAGCTGGTCAAAGACCTCCTTGCCCGGCTGGCGGAAGGCTATGTGGCGCTGTTGCGCAAAGGCATGCGTCACCGTTTGCTGACGGTGGGCGCGGCGTTCGGTCTGCTGATAGCGACGGTGGGCGCCGTCATGCCGGTCATTGGCCGAGAACTGATGCCGCCCATGGATACCGGGATCGTCAATATCGTTTTCGAGCTGCCGCCGGACGCGCTCATCCAGGACCTTGACCGGGCGCTGACGGAAATCGAGAAGGTGGTGCTGGAGGAGCCCAATGTATTGATGATTTCCTCCGTGGTCGGCTCGGAGCCCGGCCAGGTCTCCTTCGGGGCCGGCGGCCAGACCGCCCAAAAGGGCTTGCTCACCATCAATCTCACCACCCGGGACCGGCGCGAGCGATCCATCTGGCAAATTGCCGATCACTGGCGCGAGCGCATTGAAGAAATGCCGGAGCTGCGCTCGCTGCAAATATATGAGTATGGGGCAACTCCCATGTCCACTTCGCGCGCGCCCATCGATATCATTTTGACCGGCAGGGATTCGGTGGTGCTGGATCGACTGGCCCTGGAACTGCAAGATGCGCTTACGGGGACTCGCGGGCTGCTGGATTTCACTCCCAGTTGGTGGCTTGACAAGGAAGAGGTGCAGGTCCGGGTTTCACCCCGCACGGCGAGACTCTATGAAACCGACCCACAAACTTTGGCCGACCAGCTGCGCTTGGCCGTCGGCGGCTTGCCGGTTTCCGGCTTTCGTTTGAGCGGCTTTCTGGACATCCCTATTCAGCTCGCCTACGGCGATGAATGGGTAGCGACTCCGGAAAGGCTTTCCGAGCTGGATATTTACACGCCTAAGGGCGCTGTGCCGTTGCGGACTCTGGCAACCGTTGAACGAGCGCAAAGCCAGACGGTCATCAGCCGGGAGAACCTTGAAAACACCATCGACCTCACCGGATACAATCGCACGGTGCGGATCTCACAGGTTTTGGCGGAGATTGGTGAGCGCACCCAGCAGGTTGCCTTCCCCGGCGGCTACGGCATGCGCATGAGCGGCACCGCCGCGGAAATGAAAGAGAGTATGAGCCGCATGATGGGGGCGATGGCCTTGGGCTCAATGCTGCTGATCGTGCTTCTGGTCGGCACCTTTCGCTCGTTTCTCCTGCCTGTCCCGGTGCTCGTAGCCATCCCTTTGGCCCTCATCGGATCGCTCTGGGGACTACTGCTGCTGGGCAAGCCCATGTGTATGCCGGCCATGATGGGAATCGTGCTGCTGGCGGGGATCGTCATCAACAATTCCATCTTCTTGATCGATTTCATCAAACAGGCGCGGGAAGGCGGCATGGAGCGGCAGGAAGCGCTGGAACAGGCGGTGCGCTTGCGCATGCGGCCAGTGCTCATGACCACCATTTCAACCGTGGTGGGCATGCTGCCGATCATCCTGGAAACCGCCGTCGGACTGGAACGGATGTCTCCGCTGGGGGCCGCAGCCGGCTTCGGTCTTTTGGCAGGCACCGTGATGACGCTGGTGGTCACCCCGGTGCTCTATTCCCTTTTGGATGACTCCAAAGAAGGGTGGAACAGACTGAGGCACAGGAGTTGAACCATGAATCTGAAGAAAGTGAACATCGAACTGGATATTGCCGATGTACAGGAGATCCTGGCCATCGATCTGGACGACGATGCCGGGCGCGCCCTCAATTTTATCAAGGAGCGCCTGGCGAAGCAGGTCAAAAAATGCCTGCAGCCCCACTGAGTGCCGGTCTTCGAGGCCAGTTACGGGCCTCGCCAGCAGGACCGCTTTAGCCGTTGAGACAGCGGTGTTTCACCTGCATTCATTGACAGAGTGACTGATATTCCGGAAGAAACCAATCAACCGGGTCGCTGCATTGTTTCGCTATATGTACATTTAGAATGTACACTTTGCTCAGGGGGAAGAGACATGACCGATTTTTCCTTGAGTTCTTAGAATTCATCGAAAGAGCCAGGCCTGCGAATTTTGACCCACAATGATTGTTATAAGTGCGAGATGAAATATGCTCAGCAAAGATCCTGAAAAAATGGCGCGCAAATTTCTTGACGATTGCGCCGATTGCGACATCTGCCGATATCTCATGGAGGACACCTCCTGTCTGGTGTTTCCAGAATTATATCGACTGTATGATAAAGAAGTGGACCGAAGGGGCAAAGTCACTGACGAAGAACTGAAGCATTTGATAGAGCTGTGCAATTTCTGTGGTCTATGCCCCTGTCCCAACATTCGCTCGGACATCATGAAGGCCAAGCATGCCTTTGTCAGCCGTGACGGGCTGAAGCCCTCCATTCGTTTTCTGGAAGATGTTGAACGGGTCGCGCGAGTTTGCGGCGCCTATCCCCGACTTACCAACAGACTCTTGCAGAGCAAAGGCAGCGGTGAGTTAGTGAAGAAGCTGGCCGGCATACACCCGCAAAGAAAGGTGCCGGAGTTTCCGCTGGAAAGCTTCCCGGTCTGGGCCAAACAGCAGGGGCTTGATGTCATGCGGGCAAAAGGCGAGAAAAGAGTAGCATTCTTTGCGGGCTGTACCGGCCAATACCTGTTTCCTCAAGTGCCCAAAGCCGCCGTCGAGGTGCTGCGCCAAAACGGCATCGAGGTCTATTACTCGGAGCAGAAATGCTGCGGCATGCCGAGCCTGCTCGAAGGGGACGGCGATCTCACCTTTGAATTTGTGAAGTTCAACGTTGGACATTTGATTGCAGCGGTGGAGGCCGGCTACGACATTGTCTGCTCCTGCCCGACCTGCGGCTATATGCTGAAGCAGGTGATGGCCGAGGGTGCCGCCAATGCTCCGGATACGGGTCGGCACGCCGATCGTCTCGGAACAGTTTCTCAGGGCCCGCAGGCTACCGTGCACAAGGGCGCCGGCGAACCTTCCACCGCCAAAAAGCCCATCGAAGGGCTGCTCAAGGATGAGGGCTATTTTGCCGCCATCAGCGCTCGCCATCGGATCGCCATTGCAGCCCATACCTACGACCTGGGAGAATACCTGCTCAATCTGCACCGTACCGGAGCTCTCGACACCCGCTTTGGGCCGATCAATGGACGCATGGCCTATTATCCGCCATGCCATATGCGCGAGCAAAAAATCGGGCAGCCCTATGTCGAGCTCCTCCGCCTGATCCCGGAGATCGATTTGGCAACCATCGAGGGGTCGTTTTATTGCTGCGGCATCGCCGGCATTATGGGGTTCAAGCGCGATTTTCACGCAGTCTCAATTGAGATGGGCAGCCGGCTGATGGATAAGATTAGAGAAATGGATCCGGAAAGACTGGTGAGCGACTGTTTGAGCTGCCGCATACAATTCAACCAGATGGTTCCGTATCGAGTGGTTCATCCCATTGAGATTATTTGGGAATCAGTGAGCAGTGAGCGGTGAGCAGTGAGCAGAAGAGAGAAAGAAAGCCGGCTTTCGTGCTTTGCTGCACCCGTCGCGGTCATGGTGGTCAGCTGGAAAAATACCGTTAATTAAGGCCGTTCTTGAGTGAGGTATCGATGGGCGGATGCTGGAACTCATGCTTCGAAACCCTTGGGTACCTCAGAACAGGCCGCAGCATGAACGGAATACATGAATCCCGATAGACTGGAACTAACTCAACCACCGCTAATCCACAATCAACCGATAGAAAAGAGGTTGCTGATGGCCGCTGCAAACACAGAGCAAATCACCATTGGATTAAGCCAGGCTCAGTTGCGGAGGCGTAATAAGAACGTCTCCATCTTGATAGAGATGAACAACCTGTTTGCAACCTGTCAGACAGTTAAAGAGGTCTTTGATGGAGCACTAGCCAAAGTTTTTAAGCATTTCCAGTTCAAAGCCGGGCGGGTGTATTTGCTGGATAAGGATAGGCAATTGTTTACCTTGGTGAGCTCCAGGGGAATTGATCCGACCGGGTTGGAGGTCGTCAAAATTTCTGAAGGCTTCACGGGCCGGGCGGCTGGCACGCGTTCCTTTATTGCCCAAAAAGTTACTGATCTAGGGAATGAAGATCGAAAAAAGCTGTTGCTGAGTAAGGGAATCAAAACCATCGTTTGCGTTCCCCTGCTGCTTGGCAACGAGGTGATTGGAGTCATCAATTTGGGAACGGACCGAAAAATCCGCCTCACCAGAGAAAAGATCGATGTGTTGGTCGCTATCGGCAGTGCGGTCGCCGTCGCTGTGAACCGTGCCGAACTGTGCGAAAATATGGAAAAGAGCCTGGAGGAGATAAAACACAAAAAAGAGACCATCGAATTTTTCACTTACACTGCATCCCACGATCTGAAGAGTCCAACCATCGCGCTGTACGGCCTCACAAATTTGTTGAAGAAACAGTATATTGACGTATTGGATGAACGAGGGAGGCGTTATTGCGACCAAATCCTCAAAGCCGCCGAGCAGGTGGTGGCGCTGATCGACGGCATCAACGGCTATGTGCAGTCGAAGGAAAGTCCCTTGCATCTCGTCCGTATCAACATGAAGCAGCTGATCGGCTCCATCCGGGAAGAATTCGCAGCCAAACTGGATCAGCGTAGCATCTCATGGTCCGAGCCGGAAGCGCTGCCCGAAATTACCGCGGATGAACTGGGCATCAAGCGAATTCTTAGAAATCTGGTCGAAAATGCCGTCAAGTACGGGGGAGAGAAACTTAGCCGGATCGAGATCGGCTACGGAGAAGATGAAAGCTTTCATATCCTCTCGGTCATGGATGACGGGGTGGGATTGGCCGATGAGGATATGAAGAAGTTATTCAAACCGTTCCAGCGGGAGAAGACTTCCCAGGGAACGGAGGGCACCGGTTTGGGGCTGGCCATCGTGAAAGAGGTCGCCGCCAGACACGGCGGGAAAGTGTGGCTCAAGGAGCGTGCATCCGGAGGAGTTACCTTTTACGTGGCCGTAGCCAAGGACCTGGGGCAGTGAGCGGTGAACAGTGAACAGTGAGCAGTGAGCGGTGAGCGCTAAGCAGAAAAAGAGCCGTTTTCATGCTCGGTTGTACCCACCAGGGTTTTGCGGACAAAAGGTCCCGGCGTTTTCATCTGGTTTCCACGCTCAAGCGTGGAAACGCAGAAAGGATTTATGCAAGCCTCAAGTACAAAAAACATTCTCAAAATCGCCATTGTCAGCCTGCTGACGCTGGGCTGCCTGGCACTGACCTATTATTTCCATGTGGTCTTAAGGTCGAGCACTCTGTTTACCCACCTTTTCTACATCCCGGTAGTGCTCTCCGCCTTCTGGTGGAAACGAAAAGGGTTGCTGGTTCCTCTTTTGCTGGCGGGCTACATGCTCTTTAGCCGCTACTGCTGCTGGCCCCAAGAAGCTATGAGCAATGATGATCTCCTGCGGACTTTGGTGTTGGTGCTCACCGCTTCGATTGTTGCGCTGCTCTCAGGAAGGGTCGAAAAGGCCGAACGAAAACAGAAGGAAAGCGAAGCCCGCTATCGTCTGGTGTTCGAACACATGAGTGACGGCGTAGCGGTATGCCGACCTTTGGGGCAGGGTGAAGAAGACTTCATTCTAATTGACTGCAACCAGGCGGCTGAACAGATCGATGGGGTCAATCGCCAAAATCATAGAGGCAAGAACGTCCTGGAAGTTTTCCCCCGCATGCGCGGTTCGGATCTGTTGGAGGTTCTGCAGCGGGTATGGCGAACGGGGCAGGCAGAGACCTGGCTGGATGCTTTCGAGCAGGATGGGCGCGTGACCAGGTGGCACGAGTATTCCGTGTATCGACTGCCGTCAAGCGAAGTTGTTCTGGTCCACAACGACCGGACCGAACAGAAGCGGACGGAACAAAAAGCGCTGCAGCTGGCCTCTCTGGTCGAATCTTCCGATGCGGCCATCATTTCCATGAACCTGGAAGGCGAAATCCTGAGCTGGAATTCAGGAGCTGCAAACGTTTACGGCTACAGTGAGGAAGAAATGGTGGGTGACTGCATCCTGACTCTTATCCCGGCCGAGCACTGGGGGACCATGCTACAAAGTCTGGACGAGGTGAGCAATGGAGAAACCAGGGATCACTATGAAACGGTGCACATGCGGAAAGACGGCCGCCGCATCGATGTCTCGTTGATTGTCTCTCCGCTCAAGGACCTGAAGGGAAATGTCGTCGGCGCCTCCATGATCGCGCGCAACATCATGCGCCGTAAAGAAGCGGAAAGCGCTCTGCGCGGTTCTTATGAGGAGCTTGAAAGAAAGGTTGAGGATCGCACCGCCGAGCTTTCGGCCAAAAATGAGCAACTGCAACAGGAGATCGCCGAGCGGGAGAAGGCCGAACAAGCCTTGCAAGAGAGCACGGAAAAAATCAAGTTGTTTGCCTACCTCATCTGTCATGATCTCAAAAGTCCTGCAATCGGAATTTATGGCCTCGCTCGTCTGCTGCGCAAACAATACGGCGATCTCATCGATGAAAAGGGCAGGACTTACTGCGAGCAGATCCTGCGGGCCTCCGAACAGCTGGGAGCCCTGGTGGAAAAGATCAACGGCTACATTGCCGCCAAGGAGGCCGTGCTGGATATCTCTCCTCTCGAAGTCGAAGAAATATTTGCGGCTGTCCGCGATGAGTTTTCACAACGGGTCGAACAGCGCGGCATCCTCTGGATTGAATCGGCCGCTTCCGAGCAAATCCGAGCCGATCGCCTGTCGCTCATACGGATCTTTCGCAACCTGGTGGACAATGCCCTCAAGTATGGGGGTGAAACCCTGAGCATGATCCGGTTGGGCTACGATGAATCGGATGAGGCCCATATTTTCTCGGTACGAGACAACGGGGCTGGGATCAAGTGCGATGATTTCGAAAAGATCTTCGGACTCTTCCAACGCAACTCGAGGGACAAAAGAGTCGAAGGCCTGGGCCTTGGGCTCGCCGGCGTCAAAGAAGCTGCCGAACGGCACGGCGGCCGCGTGTGGGTCGAATCGACCTCGGATGAAGGCACGATGTTCTTTGTGTCAATCTCCAAAACACTCGACTGAGTCTCCGGCAAGCAGTTGGGCGAGAAACCAACAGAAAGGCAACAGATGGAAGAGGCAGAAGCAACAAGTAAGAAAAAAACGAGATGTTATCCATTATGTCCCAACGATTCGCCTGCTCTTTTGCCACCCGCTGGGCGATGGACATTGGTTGACATTGTCAACCAACTCGTGTATATATAGTCAAATTTAGCAAGTTGATCGCTGCATACCCGCCATGCAGCAGAGACACGGATCGGGGCCAGGACAAGCACCGTCAACTAAGGGGTAGTGGATCATTGCTGTTTCAGGCGTTCGCCGCAATGACGGTTGAGCTCCTGGATCTAAGAAAATCGCGGGATTAAGGATATGCAAAAAGGACTGAGCGTGTTATGAGCGAAATTCGATTATGGATAGACAACCTGGAAACCAGGACAGAAGCGGACAAGACCGTTCTGCAAGCCGCCCACACATTGGGTGTTACTATCCCCAGCCTCTGCTATCATCCCGAGCTTAAGCCCGGTGGATCGTGCCGACTGTGCGCCGTTGAAATCGACGGCTACCGGGGCCTTCCCTCCGCGTGCACCACGCCTGTTGCCGAAGGCATGAGGGTATACACGCAAACACCAAAAGTTGTCGACTTTCGGCGGGAACTGCTGCGGCTAATTCTTCAGGAGCATCCGCGAGAATGTCTGGCCTGCGCAAGGAACGGTAGATGTGAACTGCAGCATCTCGTTTTGGCCATAGGAATTGATTTTCCCTACACGCTACCAGCGGCAAAGCGTCCGCCGGTACAAGCCGGAGGGCCCTATTTTGAACGCGACTACAGTCTCTGTGTACGCTGCGGCCGGTGCGTACGGATGTGTCACGAGGTACGCGGGGCGAAAGCCATCGTATTTCGCGAAATAGACGGTCGACAGGAAGTGGGAACACCGTTCGACGGGCCGCTTGAAGAGGTGGGTTGTCAGTTCTGCGGAGCATGTGTCGACATATGCCCTACGGGAGCGCTGCACGAGAATATGGAGCTTTTCAATGGAGAGCCTCGCGGACATATGGATGGAATATGCGCGGCCCTCACCGATATTGTGATGAGCCTGTATTTGAAGGAGCGCCCTCACCGGAGGGTTACCTCGATTTGTCCGGTCTGCAGTGCCGGGTGCCGGTTTACTTTCGAAGTTAATGACGGTAACGAGATCATCCGGGCACGACCAGACCTCAACGGGCCATCAAACCAGGGGCAGGCTTGCGTGCAGGGGCGCTTTTTGCTGAAGCGCCACCCAATGCGACCTGAACGCCTGAAGCTCCCGCTGATGAAGGAAAACGGCGCATTGGTCGAAACAACATGGGGCGAGGCCCTTGGACTTGTGGCCGATCGTTTCAACAAGTACGCCCCTGGCGAGGTGGCCGTTTTGACGGACGGCCGCCTGACGAACGAAGAGCTCTATCTGTTCCAGAAATTCGCCCGTCTTGCACTGAGAACCAACGCCATTGGATGCCTCGGCCCACCGGGACACGATCTGGCTGCTCAGGTGCTATTTGAAGAGCTTGGTGTGATGGCATTGAGCACCAACAGTGTCAAGGATCTCAAACAGGCCGAGTGTATGCTTGCAATTGGCTTCAACCCCGCAGCAACTCATCCCATCCTGGGAGTGCGCCTGCGGGAGGCATGCTTGAGCGGCGCCCGGCTAATTGTTATGAATCCCTGCGTCAACCCTTCCTCCCGCTTCGCGGACGTACATCTGCCGGCGCCCCCGGGAACCGAGCCTCTCCTTGTCCTTTCGTTTCTGCACACGCTGATGGACCGAGGTGGAATCGATTGCATATTTGCGCAAGACCATTCTGCTGAAATCGAGAAGCTGAGAGGAAGTCTGACCGGTTTTGACTTGGATGCGGCCCACCAAGGAAGCGGAATCCCGAAGGAAATCCTGAACGATGCCCTTGCCATCCTCGCACAAAGCAAAAAGGTCGCCATTCTGGTTGGACCCGGCGTCATGGATTCGCCCTTGGCTGATGCACTCCTTCGAGCGTTGGTCACTCTGCAGCATATAAAAGGGAGCTTCGGACAGCCGGGAGGCGGAATCGCTCTTGCTGACGGAAACGGAAACATCCAGGGAGCGTGGGATATGGGCATGGCACACTACCTCCTTCCAGGCCACACAAGCTGGTCGGATGCAGCACGGCGCAAGCGGTTCTCCGACGCCTGGGAGAGCGATCTCGATCTTCCCTTGGCGGAAAGTGTCATTGAGGAGCTTGCACGCGGAAAGATCAAAGCCCTTTACGTGGTTCAGGAAAACCTTAACCGAAGCATGATTGATACACTGCGGCCGTATGTGGAAGGTCTGGATTTCGTCGTCATCCAAGACACTTACGCTCCCCCTGACGGCCTCGGGGCCGATGTCGTGTTTCCCCTGGCGTCTCTTCTCGAAAAGAGCGGCACCATGACCAACAGCGAGAGAAAAATCCAGATGGTATCTCCGGTACTTACCGCACCAGGACAGGCCCAGTCCGTTCAATGGGTCCTCTCGGCACTCGCAGAAAGAATGGGTGCAGCGGGCTTTCGCTACGAGGACGTCGAGCAGGTGTTTGCTGAAATCCGCCGCCTCGTTCCATTCTATCGAGCCTACCAGGGTTCGACCACTGAACAAATACGCAAGAGCCCCCGTGAGTGGCCCTGTCTTGGCCCCAAGCTCGATGCAACGTGTATCATTGGCAATTCCCAGCCAAAGTGGAAGGCCCCACAACTTAGCATCCGGAAACCATCGCGAAGTGGATGGGAGGCTGAGTATCCCTTTGCAGTGACTTCTTGGGAAAGGCTGAAACCCAATGTCTTCGGCCCTCTGCTCTCCCCCGAATCTGTCGCATTGCTGAATCCTCTCCCGGGAATCTCCTTGAATGCACAGGACCTGATCGAAATGGGCTTGAAGGAGGGGGAAAAGGTGCGGGTGATTCACCGAAATGGGGAATTCGCAGGCCGAGTTGTGATCAGTCGCCTCCTTCCTTCGAAGATGGTGGCCGTTTCTGCCGATGTGTACCGAAGCTCTTCCGGATCGGTCGATCTCGACAGAAGCGTATGCTTTGCCAGATTGGAGAAAGGATAGCCATGTTTCCCATTGTTGCACACCAAGAATTGGTTCCGAAGGTTCATCGGCTGAGCATCGAAGCGCCTCTTGTGGCACAAAAAGCGCGGCCCGGCCAGTTTGTCATCCTGATTGTCGATGAGAAGGGAGAGCGGGTCCCCTTCACCATCAGCGGATGGAACATCGAATCCGGAACGGTCGATTTCGTCTTTATCCAAGTAGGCAACACCACAAAGCAGCTTGCTAATTTACGCCCCGGAGACGCTCTGGCCCATTTCGTCGGACCTCTCGGACGCCCGGCGGAGATCGATCATTACGGCCACGTGGTTGCGGTCGTGAGCGGCTACGGAGCTGCCGCCATGGTGCCCATTCTGCGGGCGTTGAGAGAGAAGGGGAACCGCATAAGCGTCATCCACCAGGCGCCGGACCGGCAGCGGCTATTCGGTGAATCGGAGCTGGAAGCTGTGAGCGATGAGGTCTTTTTGGCTCTGGGAGATGGTGGCGATAGCATGCACCAGACGGCGACATTCATGCTGAGAAAGATGCTTGATCGGCATCGGCAGCGAGCTGTCGACCGAGTCGTGTGCATGGGCTCGCTCTGCCTCATGCGGATCATCTGCGAAATGACCCGCCCTCTGGGAATCAAAACGATGGTGCACCTCACTCCCCTCATGGTGGATGGGACAGGAATGTGCGGTGCCTGTCGACTCAGCGTGCGGGGCGCGAATCGCTTTGCCTGCGTACACGGTCCCGAGCTTGACGGGCACCAGATAGACGGTTGGGAGGTGCTGATGGCGAGGCGCTGCACGTATGCCGATCAAAGCATCCTGCAGCAAGGATTTCAATGCCGCGGCTGCTCGCAGTGGTGAGCAGTGAGCAGTGAAGAGAGTCGAAACATGAGTGAAAGCAAACAGATCGGGCATGGTTCCGAAAAAGGCACGGGCAAGAAAGCCAAGATCAACCTGAACCGGGTCGAAATGCCGAAGCAGGCTGCGGAAGTACGAAGGCACAATTTCGAGGAGGTGGCCCTTGGCTACACGTACGAGATGGCCATCGAGGAGGCTGGACGCTGTATCCAGTGCAAAAAGCGCCCGTGCCAACAAGGGTGCCCCGTCAATATCGACATTCCGGACTTCATTGAGGCCCTCCGACGCGAAGAGCTGGAACTCGCCTTGCGCGTCCTGAAGAGTAAGACCTCTCTTCCAGGGATTTGCGGCCGCGTGTGTCCCCAGGAGCTTCAGTGCGAGGCGGCCTGTACGTTGGACAAAAAAGGCGCTCCCGTAGCTATCGGGCGCATTGAGCGCTTTCTCGCCGACTGGGAGCGAACGGAGGGAAAATCGAGCATACCGGAGCTGGCTCATCCCACGGGCAAGCGCGTGGCGATTGTCGGCTCGGGTCCTTCGGGCCTTACCGCCGCAGCCGATCTTGCCATCAACGGGCATGCCGTGACCATTTTCGAAGCGTTGCACGTCGGAGGGGGCGTGCTCATGTACGGAATTCCGGAATTCAGGCTGCCCAAGGAAATCGTTCAGCGGGAAGTGCGCTATGTCCAGTCGCTGGGCGTCGAGTTGCTGCTCGATACGGTGATCGGTATAAACTACAGTCTGGACGAACTGCTCAACGGCCGTTTCGATGCAGTCTACCTGGCAACGGGAGCCGGGCTCCCCATGTTTTTGAACATCCCGGGGGAAAACCTCAACATGGTCTACTCGGCAAACGAATTTCTGACACGCACCAACCTCATGAAAGCGTATCTCTACCCTGACTATGCCACACCGATTAAGATGGGCAAGCGCGTGGCGGTGATCGGGGGCGGAAACGTGGCCATGGATGCGGCCCGCTGTGCCCTGCGGCTGGGCGCCCGGGAAGTTGACGTCATCTACAGACGCTCCCGCCAGGAGATGCCCGCTCGCCATGAGGAGGTGGAAAACGCTGAAGCGGAAGGCATTCGCTTCTTCTTTCTATGCGCGCCCACTGCCCTTTTGAGCGATGGGCGCAACAACGTTGCGGCAATGGAGCTGGTTCGCATGCAACTGGGAGAGCCGGATGCAAGCGGTCGCCGGAGACCTTCGCCCATGCCCGGAAGCGAGTTCGTCATGGATGTAGATACGGTCGTGGTTTCGCTCGGCACTTCACCCAACCCGCTTATTGCCTCCACCACTCCTGACTTGGAGACAAGCCGCAAAGGGACGGTAACGATAAACGAGCGCGGAAAGACATCCAAGGCTCGCGTCTGGGCGGGTGGAGACATAGTATCTGGAGGAGCGACCGTAATCAGCGCCATGGGTGAAGGGAGACGCGCGGGGATCGCCATGCATGAATTTTTGCAGTAGAAGACAGGAGAGAGGGAAGAAATATGCCGAAACAAATCATTGGCTCGGTCATGGTGGTCGGTGGCGGAATCGCCGGCGTGCAGGCGGCCCTCGATCTGGCCGAAAGTAACTACCTGGTGCATCTGGTGGAAAAGTCCGAAGCCATCGGCGGCGCCATGAGCGCCTTGGATAAGACATTTCCAACCAACGACTGCTCCATGTGCATCCTCTCGCCAAAGCTCGTAGAGTGCGGGCGACATCCAAACGTTCATATCCATACCTTGACCGATGTGCTGGATGCTTCGGGGGAAGCTGGGGATTTCGAGGTCAAACTGCGTTGCCGGGCTCGCTACGTCGATATGGAAAAATGCATCGCCTGCGGTACCTGTGCCGAAAAATGCCCAAAGAAGGTGCCCGACGAGTACAACCGGAAGCTCGGCATGCGCAAGGCAATATTCGTCAAGTACCCGCAGGCGGTCCCCCTGAAATATGCCATCGATCGAGACCACTGCATCTACTTTCAGAAGGGAAAGTGCCGTGCGTGCGAGAAGTTTTGCCCGGCAAAGGCCATAAAGTTCGAAGATCGGGACCGGGACCTCACTCTTTCGGTGGGAAGCATCATTCTGGCTCCAGGCTTTGAGCCGTTTGACCCTGCGGTCTACGACACCTACGGCTATGCGCGTCACCCCAACGTGGTGACTTCCATGGAGTTCGAGCGAATCCTTTCTGCAACGGGTCCCTACGAGGGGCACCTGGTGCGCCCTTCGGACCGAAAAGAGCCCGCGCGGATTGCCTGGCTCCAATGCGTCGGGTCTCGTGACATCCATCATTGCGACAACGGCTACTGCTCCGGCGTCTGCTGCATGGCTGCCATCAAGGAAGCCGTGATCGCCAAAGAGCACAGCAAGATCGATCTCGACACCGCCGTCTTTTTCATGGACATGCGCACTCCCGGCAAAGACTTCGAGAAGTACTTCAACCGCGCAAGGGAAGAGTATGGCGTACGCTTCATTCGCTCGCGCGTGCACACGGTGGTGCCGGACCCCGGCTCGGAGAATCTCGCTATCCAATATGTCACCGAGGCCGGAGACATTACAAGCGAGGAATACGATCTGGTGGTGCTTTCGGTCGGGATCGAGATCTCTCCTGAAACCTCTCAGCTAGTCCAAAGATTGGGAATCGATCTCAACGAAGACGGGTTTACCGCAACTTCGCCTTTCACGCCGGTCACTACGTCGCGCCCCGGGATTTTTGTTTGCGGTGCCTTCCAGGGGCCCAAGGATATTCCTCTTTCCGTAATGGAGGCGTCGGCCGCGGCGTCCGAGGCAGCATCGCTGCTTGCCCCGGTTCGCGGCACACTGATCGAAAAGCCTGCGGAAGTGAATGAAGTGGATCTTGCGGAGATGGCCGAACCGCGTGTGGGAGTCTTCGTCTGCCATTGCGGGATCAACATCGGCTCGGTAGTGGATGTTTCGGCGGTGAAAGAGTATGCCGCCACTCTGCCGAACGTCGTCCACGCGGAAGAGAACCTTTTCACCTGCTCGCAGGACACTCAGGAGAAAATGAAGGAGATCATCCGGGAAAAGAGACTCAACCGCGTCGTTGTCGCTTCCTGCTCCCCGCGGACTCATGAGCCTCTCTTTCAGCACACCATCCGGGGAGCCGGGCTCAATAAGTACCTCTTTGACATGGCCAACATACGGGACCAGGATTCCTGGGTGCACCAATCCGAGCCCGCAGCCGCAACGCAGAAGGCAAAAGACCTGGTGCGCATGGCCGTGGCCAAGATCGGCCTCCAGCAACCCCTTACCGAGCTTCAGTTGAACATTACCAAAAGCGGTCTGGTGATCGGCGGCGGTATTGCGGGTATGGAAGCGGCTCTCGCCCTGGCTGCTCAGGGCTACCCGGTCACGTTGGTTGAAAGAGCCGAGAAATTAGGTGGGCATGCGAGAAAGCTGCTGGCTGTGTGGGATGGGGAACATGTTGCACCATACCTGGACGATCTCATCGGAAGGCTGGGAGCTCACCCGCTCATCACCGTCCGTACGGGCTGCCAGGTAAAAGAGGTGAGCGGCTTCGTCGGAAACTTCCACACGGTTTTGGAAGAAAACGGCGGCCGCCACCAGGTCGATCACGGTGCGGCCATCATCGCCACGGGAGCGGAACCGTACATTCCGACGGAGTATCTCTACGGTCAGAGCGACAGAGTGTATCTCAACCTCGATCTGGATCGGGCAATCCACGAGCATCGCCAGAGCATCGCCAACGCCAGGTCGGCAGTATTCATTCAGTGTGTGGCATCGAGGATACCTGAGCGGCCCTACTGCAGCAGGATCTGCTGCACCCATTCGGTGCAAAACGCGCTGTGTCTCAAAGAACTTAACCCGGACATGGAGGTCTACGTCCTCTACCGCGACATCCGGACCTTCGGTTTCAAGGAATACCTTTACAAAGAAGCCCGCGCAAAAGGGGTTATCTTTATTCGCTACAATCTAGACCGTCGGCCTCAGGTCGAACTCACAGCAGATGGTACCATCAGGGTCACCGTGCTCGATCACGTGCTGCAAAGGCCGCTGGCTCTGCACGCAGATATCCTGACGCTTGCCGGTGCTCTCGTGGTGAAGGATTCGCAGAAGCTGGCAAAGCTTTTCAAGGTTCCAGTGAGCGCCGATGGGTTCTTTTTGGAAGCGCACATGAAGCTTCGCCCCGTCGATTTCGCCACCGAGGGCGTTTTTGTGGCCGGGCTGGCGCACTATCCCAAGGCAACGGAGGAATGCATCGCCCAGGCCAAGGCGGCTGCGGGCCGTGCGGGAACGGTGCTGGCGAGGGACTCTATTACTGCGGGCGGGGTTGTCGCGGTTGTCAACAAGCCTGCCTGCGTCGGATGCCAGGCATGTCTGAATTGCTGTCCCTTCGGGGCTATCAGTTATCTTGAACAGGAACAGAAATGCGAGGTGAATCAGGCGCTCTGCAAGGGCTGCGGCACCTGTGCGGCAACCTGTCCGTCGGAAGCCATTACGCTGATGGGCTTCAGCCATCTTCAGCTCTACGCGGAGATCGATGAGGCGCTTACCTTGCAGTGATCCGTGAACGGTGAGCAGTGAACAGTAACGCCAGCCGTTTTCGCTGGTGCATAACTGCCCATTGAGCTGTTTACCTAGAAACACAGGTGACATCATGAAAGACAAAATTTTCGAGCCACGGATTTTGGGATTTCTGTGCAACTGGTGCAGCTACGCCGGGGCCGATCTCGCGGGAGTAAGCCGTCTCCAGTACCCGCCCAATATCCGCATCATTCGTGTCATGTGCTCCGGGACCGTCTCCCCGCACCATATTCTGCATGCTTTTCAACGGAGAGCGGACGGCGTGCTGGTGGCAGGCTGCCATATCGGCGACTGCCACTACCTCAAAGGCAATTACCTGACGATGAAACGCATGAAATTCCTGGAGGGGCTGTTGCGCTTTGCCGGATACGAACCGCAGAGGCTGCATCTTGAATGGATCTCGGCGGCGGAGGGGGGAAAGTTTGCAGATACAGTGCGCGAATTCACGGAAAGGATACGCGAGCTCGGCCCGGCGCCTTCATTCGAGGCGGTGCCCAAAGCGACAGCCATTAAAGTGACATAAAACGCTAACTCCTCGATGAATTACAGGAACAGCCCATGAATACCAAGATAGGGAAGCTTCTTGAAGAAGCTCGAGTTGACGGTTTCCTCGCATACAGGACCATCCACGGCTTTTTTTTCCCGTATCTCTTCTCAAGGGAAAATGCCCGGAAGTTGGAGCCCTGGAAGCAGACCAAGGCGCATTACCCAATGGCGAAACTGCTGCTCGCCCTGGCGCGGGGGAATCCAAATAGAACTTACGGAATCCTTGTACGCGGCTGCGAAGAAAGGGCAATCAGGGAGCTCTTCAAGTGGGGCCAGCTTGAAAGAGAGCGTGTGGTGATGCTTGGCCAGGCCTGTCCTGCGGAGCTCGCACGCCACTGCGAGTGCTGGCAGCCGTATCCCTCTCAAGTGGATTACGGCAAGCCTGTGCCACCGGTGAAAGGCAGCAAAAGGGTCCAGGATTTGGAAAAAATGACCGCTGAAAACCGCCTGCAGTGGTGGCTCTCCCACTTCAACCGTTGCATCCGCTGCTTCGGCTGCCGAGACGTCTGTCCGGTTTGCTTTTGTACGGACTGCAGCATGGAGCACGAAAAGCTGATTCCCTCAAACAAACTTCCACCCGATACCTCCTTTCATCTCGTTCGTGCGGTTCATATGACGGGCCGATGCATCGACTGTGGACTGTGTGAAGAGGTTTGTCCGGCAAGGATTCATCTACGCACGCTCTATAAAGAAGTGAACAGGCTGGTAGAGGAGGTTTTTGACTATAAACCCGGAACCGATGGCCAAAATTCACCATTTATTTTCCCGGGAGAAGAGGCCATGCTGCCCCCCGGCCCAAGGTGAGCTTATCGACCCCATTGCGTTTCGCCGCGTTGTTGGATTCCGTGCATGCTGAGGGATCGCCGTGAGGCTGGCAATCCGCGAACAGCCAAAATGTCTCAGCTTGCCGCACACCCGTTATAGAAACTGCTCACCGGTCACTGTTCACTGCTCACTGAGCAAATAAAGGAGTCGCTATGCTTGAAATTGAAGATCTTTGGGTGGATGTCGAGGAAAAGGAAGTTCTCAAGGGGGTCAAGCTGCAGATTCCCCAGGGAGAAACTCATATCCTGTTCGGCAAGAACGGGTCGGGAAAGTCTACCCTGCTCATGACCATTATGGGCTTCGCCCGCTACCGGGTCAAACAGGGCCGGATAGCCTTTAGCGGACGGGATATCACGCATCTTCCCGTCTATGAGCGAGCCCGGCTTGGTCTCGGCCTAGCCTTTCAGCGCCCGCCGGTAATCCGCGGAGTGACCATGCGGGACCTTTTGCGGGAGTGCTCCGCTGCAGGGATCTCCTCCGAGCAGTTCGTCCAACAGTACAATTTCTCAGAGTTTCTAGACCGGGACGTCAACTACGGCTTTTCCGGAGGTGAGCTGAAACGCTCGGAGCTCCTCCAATTGCTCGTGCAGGACCCTTTGCTGGTGCTTTTGGATGAACCGGAATCGGGGGTGGACCTCGAGAGTTTGCAGCTGGTCGGAGAAATCATCGGACGTCTGTTGCAGAAGGAATGCCGCTGTGAGAAGCGGCAAAAATCCGGGTTCATCATCAGTCACACCGGCTTCATCCTGGACTACATCCATGCCGACCGCGGCTATGTTCTTTCCGATGGACAAATCCGCTGTTTCGGGCACCCGTTGGAACTGCTTTCGGATATCAAAAACATGGGCTATGAGGAGTGCATCCAATGTCAGAGATAAAGCAAAAGGCTGAGAAAGCCCGCGACAAAAAAGCCCTGCTGGGTGCCGATGTGAACTTGAAGGACTTTGCGCGCCCCAAGGAATCCTGGGACTACGACTCGGAATTTCAAAAGTTCGACAACAAAGAGCGCGACCAGCTGCTGCGGGTCGGTGTCGAACTGACCGATGTAGAGCATGCCGCCACATTCATGCAGGCGGATGCGTCGGTGGTCCACTGCCAGGTGAACATGCCCGGCATCGAGGTGCTGCCCGTTGCCGAGGCGATCAACCGTTACGACTGGGTCGCTGACCACCTGTGGCGGCTGGTGCCGGTGGATACGGACAAGTATACGGCGCAGGCCGAGCTGGAACTGGACAACGGTTTTTTCATTCGCGTCCAGCCGGGAGTGCAAATGACTCTGCCGGTTGAAACATGCCTCTACATGCGTACCCACGGTTTGGCTCAACACATCCATAATTTGATCGTCGTCGAGCCAGGCGCCAGCCTGCATGTCATCACCGGCTGCACCGTCCACCCCGTGGTGAGCACGGGCCTGCACATCGGTGTGTCCGAATTCTATGTACGCGCCGGAGGCCGGCTTACCTCGACCATGATTCACAACTGGGCCAAAGACGTGCACGTGCGGCCTCGAACGGCAGTTTTGGTGGAAGAAGCCGGGCGGTTTATCTCCAATTATATCCTGCTCAAGCCGGTAGGCTCGGTGCAGACCTATCCAACAGTCACCCTGCAGGGCAAAGGCGCCGTTGCCCGCATCAATTCCATCTTGGTCGCACATCCGGGCTCCGAACTGGACATCGGCGGCAAGGTTATCCTCGATGCTCCGCAAACGCGGGCCGAAATTATTTCCCGCAGTGTCACAGTTGGCGGGGTCTGCGTCAGCCGCGGGCACCTCATCGGCATGGTGCCCGAGGTCAAAGCGCACCTGGAATGCCGCGGCCTCATTCTATCTGAAAACGGTGTCATTTATGCCGTGCCGGAGCTCGAAGGGAGGACGGCGGGGGTCGAAATGTCGCATGAAGCGGCGGTGGGCCGGATCGCTGCCGAGGAGATCGAATACCTTATGGCACGCGGCATGGATGAAGACCAGGCGGTCGCCGCCATCGTTCGAGGCTTTCTCAAGGTAAAAATCGAAGGGTTGCCGCCCGGCCTGGAAGAGGAGATCGATCAGACCATTCGGGAGACCGGTCATGGGCTTTAGTGATTGTCCCACTGCAAAAACCGACCGCAGACAGCCATGGAGCTTGAAACAATGAAGGGACTGCAATGGATCTGATCAAGGAAATCTTTGCCGGCGAGGTATTCCCGGCGGTTGGGTGCACCGAACCGATCTCTTGTGCTTATGCGTGCGCCGCTGCTTCGGAGCAGCTGAATGCCCCGGTGGAAGGGATTGAACTTACTGTTGATCCGGGCACTTTTAAAAACGGTGCAGCAGTAACCATCCCGAATAGTCAGGGACAAAAGGGGAACGTGATCGCGGCGGCGATGGGTGCCATGATCGCTCAATCAAGCCTGCGGTTGGAGATCTTAAGCGCCGTCACCCCGGAGATCCTCAAAAAGGCAAAGCGGTTCGTCGATGAAGGACACTTGACCTATCGCTGCAAAGAAGATGCAAAGAGTTTACACGTGGAAGTCCATGTCCATGGCGGCGGCTCCCGGGTTCATTGCATCGTATCGGAAGGCCATACAAACATCTCCCGCCTGGAAAAAGACGGGCGGTCTGTCATCGAGGTCCATCACCATGCCGGGAGAAAGACCAGAGGCTACCGAGACAGGCTCAGGGCAATGAAACTGGAGGAGGTGCTGCGCGAGGTCATCAGCTTGGATGATGAATCACGCTCGTATATCCAGCGCGGCATCGACATGAACCTGGCCATATCGGAAAAAGGCGTCGATCTGAAAAGAAACGCCTATCAGTTGCAGCAGATGATGAAACAAGGCCTTATGGCCGACGATTTATTCTACCGGGTCAAACAGCGGGTCGCCTCTGCAGTTGACGCCCGCATGGGTGGCCTTGCGGAGCCGGTGATGACGAGCGGCGGCTCCGGCAACCAGGGCGTGCTCACCATTCTTTTGCCGTATCTGGTCGGTCGGGAGAGATCGATTGAGCTGCCCCGCATCCAGGAAAGCATTGCCGTCAGCCACGCTGTGAATTCCTATATCAAATGCTTCACGGGGGAGCTGTCCGTAGTATGCGGCTGCACCATTGCCGCCGGCATCGCTTCAGCGACGGCCATCGTCTACCAGACGGCCGGAATCGACATGGAAAAAATCACCTGCGCCGTCCACAATATCATTGCGGATCTCTCGGGTATCATCTGTGACGGAGCCAAGCCGGGTTGCTCCATGAAAATCGTAACCGGAGCGGATACGGCCATGCGTTCGGCTTTCATGGCCCTTGCCGGTTACGGCATCTCCATGGAAGACGGGATCGTCGGTTGCTCGGCCGAACAATCGATCCGCAATCTGGGCAGAATATCGCTTGAAGGGATGGGCTTGGTGGACTCCACGGTGGTCCACATCCTTCAAGGAAAATGTCTCCGTCGGGGCCAGGCGTGAAAAGAGCGTGCTGGAGGCTCCAGGGTGGATGAATAAAGTGAAGCAATTTATGAGCCTTGAGGAGTAAAAGATGAGTCGGCAAATGGAAATCGATGAAATCCGGGCTGCGGGTCGAAAAATGATTGCAGCTGTGGGATTGTCGAACTCGCCGGTCGGGGTGAGGCTGCTGCGGAAAGCTGAACCATGGCCCGAGAGAGCGACACGGTTGAGGCGCCATCGCTATTGCCAGGCCTTGATGCTGGCCCGCAGAGGTGACGATGTGGTGCTCGATGGGCAGGGCATTTCCTGTCCGGCTGCAGCGGCGGCATTTGGATTTCGCAAGCGACCGGTCGGATTGCAGTCCGGCAAGACCCTTGTCGGATTCGGGATTGTTTCGGATGAGGCCGTCGGCAAAAGGATGTTCGCCGATATGCCGACGCTGCCGCCCGGACAAATTGAGGCACTGCACCTCTTTCCTTTGGAAGCCTCACTGTACGTACCCGACATTGTCGTGGTCGAGGACCTGGTCGAAAGGCTCATGTGGATTGTGCTCTCTTATCTTCATGCCACCGGCGGGCAGCGCGTCATGTCCACCACAGCGGTCCTCCAAAACGCATGCGTGGACAGCACCATTGTCCCCTACTTGGAAAACCGTTTGAACTTCGGCTACGGCTGTTACGGTTGCCGGGAAGCAACTGATATAGCACCGGGAGAAGCGCTTCTTGGGTTTCCCGCCGCGGCTCTGTCACCTGTCATTGAACACCTGGTATTTTTGGCCGACAAGGCCATTCCGACCTCCAGGTCGAAACAGACGCTGCACAAGCTGGAACACAAAGCGGACGAAGAGGGCTCCAGTCCACTATATAAGGGTATGTCAAAATGAGTATTCGAAGCAGAAAGGTTCATTGACTCTTTAACGGCACTAACTCACAGGAGGAGTAGGATGGATGCTAAATTAAAACCCTGGCATGGCATACCCCGGGAGAAGATCTCGTGGCACCCGACCGTCGATGAAACATTGTGCATCGGCTGCGGACTCTGCGTAACGGGATGCGGTAGGTTGGTTTTCCGCTACGACTACCAAGACAAAAAGGCCGTAGTGAAAGATCCCGACAGCTGTGCGGTTGGCTGTGTAACCTGTGCAAACATCTGCCCCGCACATGCCGTCAGCTTTCCTCCCGTGAGCCATATTCACCGCTTGATAAAAGAGCATGAGCTCATAAAAAAAGCCAGAGAGGAACTGAAAACCAATCACGAAAAATATGCGGTTTAAAATGACTCCAATGAATCCGATGAAGGATCGAGGGCTCTCTGCCAACATGCCTTTGCATACACCGCAGTGCCATCGACTTGCCAATCCAATCAGGCGGCAGGTTGCCCTCGGCAAATTTGATCCATTGATAAATCTTAATCTAGTTCATGTTCAATCTCGACCCATTCCGGCTTCATCTTCTGAAACCACTTCAATGTTGTTAATTTTGTGCTTCTCCTCTGCCACATCGTCACTGCCTGGCTGCGGCGCTTCTTCGACCTGAAAAGAACAGCAGCTGCCTTTTTGGCCAAACAGTTTGTTGAAAAACCCTTTTTCCGACTTTCGCTCTGTCATGAATGTCTCCTTTCTCTAGAAATGTCTTTGGTCGATCTCCTGCAGAAATCACCCGATCACATTGAACACATAGCCGCCGATAACCGCCGTCGCCCAAATGACCGCAACGATGGACGCCACCAGTTGCTTTCTGAATATACTCATGAGCATCGCCATTTCCGGGATGGCCATCCCGGCTCCGCCGATAATGAGCGCAATAACCGCCCCCATGCTCATGCCTTTTTGCGACAGGGCTAAGCCAATGGGAATAGCTGTTTCCGCACGGATGTAGAGAGGAACGCCGATTACCGCGGCAACGGGAATGGCGAACGGGTTCTGCGGTCCTGCGAGCTGGGCGACAAATTCTTGCGGGATATAGCCGTAAATACCCGCGCCAATGCCAACGCCTATGAGGAGATAGATCAAGACCGCTCTAAAATCCCCCCAGGCCGCCCTTGCTGCAACTTTGACCTTGATCGAGAAAGCGGCAGGGACAGCCTCGATTGTGGCGCCGCAACAACTGGACTTCAATCGCACGTTCTTGACATACCTGGCGCTACCGGTTTTTTCCAAAAGCACGCCAAAAACAACCGAGCCTAAAAAAGTTATAGCAAAATAAGTGAGGCTTGCTTTCAAGCCCATGAGTGTTGCAATCATGGTAAGGATAATTGGATTGAGAAGCGGCGAAGCAATGACAAACGACATGACCGGTCCAAAAGGGGCTCCCGCATTGAGCATTCCCAATGTCATCGGAATGGTCGAGCAAGCGCAAAAAGGGGTTAATGCGCCAACCGCAGCGCCCAGCAAATTACCTAAAATGCCCCGCCTGGAAAGCCATGCCTTGAGCTTCTCCTGAGGGATGTACATCAATGCCAACGCCACGATTGCGCTGATACCGAGAAAAAGGACCGTCAACTCCGCTGTAATGATTATAAAGTATTCAAGGGTCGCGATAAAGGTGTTCATTCCAGCCTCCAAATAGTTGACATTATCAACCTATGTTCGAAAAAAAATTACTGTTTCAGTAGCCTGGCCATGGTGATGAGCAATTCTTTCATTTTGGGCAACGATTCTTCGGGCATCCGGGAAACTATTCTTTCAAGTTCTTTCGAATACCTCTCGGTCGCCGATTTGAGAATCCTTTCCCCATCTTTGGTTACAATTACGGTTCATCCGGTTAATGAGTACCTCTGGGTGTGGAGATGATAGAGTCGCAATTTAAAGTAGACCATATCTCGGAACCCATACGCCTGCCTTTTAAGGGTTTTGATTTTGTTGTTGGTTCCTTCGACAACGGCACTGGTGATAGAATATTTAAAATAGTTGAGAAGCCCTGTTTTGTAGCCAGCCAGAGTTTTGGCCACCTTGGCAAGGGGGCCGATTCCAGATTGCATGGCATCCTTAATCCACACTTCAAGGAAGCTCTTTGCACTGTCAAAGTCCTCGTCCCAAAAGAGTCGCAACTGTTCTTTCATGGAATGAGCAATGAAAAGGGGGTGATTGGCCTTAAGGAGGGCATCAAGTCGGGCCTTGCGATCAGGCTCAAGGGAATCATAGTTTCTCAAGAGTAGGAAGCGATTCCCTTTGAGAGCTTTTTGTCCGAGGTTGTCCAATTCTCTTTGCTGGCCTCTTCGGATTTCATCAATGGCCTGGTTCATGAGAGCCGATACGTGGTAACGGTCAAAGACAATATCAACATGAGGCAGCCACCCACGTACAGCAGAATAATAACTTCCGCTCATGTCCATGGCGATCGCAGTGAGTTTCTTTGCCTTTTTGGAGAGCTTTTCGATGAAGGGTTGGATCTTTTCTTTACTTCTGCCTTCAACGGCATGCAGAATTCTTCCATCCTCGATATTGACGAAAATGGTCATGTATTCATGGCCCTTTCTTATGCTGAACTCATCAATTCCAAGGTATTTGACTTTATGCAAGGGAACCGACCTGTAGAGCAAAGAGAGGCGCTCCTTGTGGATCTGTTTGACAAGATCCCAGCCCACTGCCAGGTACTCCGCGACCGAACGGATGGTGCCGAACTTCAAAAGATCCAAAGCTGTCAGTGCGAAGGACCTGACATAACGGTGTTTGCCATCCATAAAGGGCAGAGTGGGCCACCAAAGATGTCCGCACCTGAGGCATTTGAGTCGGTGGAGCAAAAGGTCCAAGAAGCACCTCTTCCTTCCAATGGGACTCATACGCAGAAGTCTTCTTTTCTGGCCTTTGAAGCTGGCTTTTCGATTTCTGCATTCTGGACATCTCACATATTGATCTGTCATTCGGGCATTGATGTAAATACAATCTCCCAAAAAGTGAGTGGATTCATAGTGAATACCCTTCAGACCGAAAGCATGGTAAAGTATGGATGTGGACATGGCTTGATTTCCCCTCCCGTTGTTCGATCACAGTCAAACAACTGGGGTTATTGCCATGTCCATTTTCTTTTTTCAACTCCGGGTACTCATTAACCGGATGAACCACAATTACACAACAAACCCTTGCATCTTCATCGGATCTGACTTTCTCCACATATCCTTTCTTTTCCAGCCGGTTCACAATCCTGGTCGCTCCACTCTTGGTGAATCCAAGCGCGTGCCCCACCTCCTGCACCGGACAATCTTTCGTGCCGGCCACCTTATCGAGCGCCAAAAACTCCGGCAACGACAGATTTTCACAGCATTGGCCGTCCAAACCTTTGGGGCCGAAATGCCAAACAATCTCAATCAGTGCACGGCTTAGCTCAGGCATCTGCGTCTTATTCATCCGATTTCCTCCCGAAAAAATAATAGACGATTTAGTTGACAGTGTCAACCTAAATTTTTCGCGGCATATGTCCGGGATCCACCCCGGTCTTCAGTCGATTCAATTTCCTTCAGGCAAACGATGACCGGTTATGATATCGTTTCGGCCACCATCGAAAGCATTTATCCCTTGGCGTTCATCAGAGAGAATATTACATTTACAACTGCCGCCTATGTATACGAGATGATAGGAAACCTTTTGCACGATGAAAAATAAATCAAAACATCCGAGCTTAAGACACGATCAACAGGATGCTTCCTCGTCCGTCCCGACCGGCCCTTTGTTCTGCGAGAATCCCTTTGAGGGCGGTTCTCCCTGCTGTACTATTCTTGATAGTATCGGCGAGGGTGTTTTCACCATCAATCTCGACAACCAGATCACTTTTTTCAACCGGGCGGCTGAGCTCATCACCGGGTTCGACAAGGAGGAAGCCGTTGGTCAGTATTGCTTCGACATTTTCCGAGCGGATGTGTGTGAAAAAAAATGCCCTCTGGATGAAACTCTGGCAACCCAGTCACCCCGGTCCCATTACAACGCCTTAATTATCAGCAAGGACGGCGAGCAAAAGCCCATCAGCATCAGCACCGCCGTCCTCAAGAACAAGCAGGGCAAGATCACCGGAGGAGTGGAAATATTCCGTGATTTGACCGACATGGAACGTTTGCGCAAAGAGTTGAACCAAAACTACAGCTTTGCCGACATCGTGGGACAACATCCCAGAATCCGCGAAATCCTTTCCGTTCTGCCGGACATTGCCCAAAGTGACAGCACCGTTTTGATCGAGGGGCCGACCGGTTCCGGCAAGGAGCTCGTGGCAAGGGCGATTCACAACCTCAGTGCCAGAGGCAAGGGCGCCTTTGTCGCCGTCAATTGCGCTGCCCTGCCCGATACGCTGCTGGAATCGGAGCTATTCGGCCACTCGAAAGGCGCTTTTACCGGCGCCCACCGGGATAAACCAGGCCGTTTCATGCTGGCCCATCAGGGCACCTTGTTCCTTGATGAGATCGCCAACACCTCCCTTGCATTTCAAGCCGACCTGCTGCGGGTGCTCGAAACGGGGGAATTCACCCCGCTTGGTGGAAGCAAAGCCAGACAGGCCGACTTTCGCGTGATCGCAGCAACCAATGTCGACTTGAAGGCACTGAGCCGCGGCGGAGAATTCCGCGAAGATCTCTACTATCGGCTCAACGTGGTGAAAATCAGCCTACCGTCCCTGGCCGAACGAAAAGAAGACATCCCGCTGCTGGTGGCACACTTCATAGAAAAATTCAACCTGAGCAAGGGGCGCTCGATTCGCACCGTCACTCCCGAAGTGCTCGAACGACTCATGCGTCACTCGTTTCCGGGCAACATTCGCGAGCTCGCCAACGTCATCGAATATGCGTTCATCCTTTGCAAGGGCGACCTGATCGACGTGGAACACCTGCCAAAAGAGCTGCTGGAAAAGGATGCTGAAAATTGGACGTCGCTCCCAAATCACTCCACTGCCGGGTCGGACCCTGAGGCGGAACAGATTCGCTCTGCCCTGCTGCACCATCAGGGCAACCGTGTAGAGGCAGCCCGCGCTCTCGGCATCAGTCGCAGCACCCTATGGCGCAAAATGAAAAAGCACGGGCTGATGGCCGAGTGATTTGAAACGTTTCATGACACAGTTTCATTCTTTGACACGTCGAAGCTTCATTTATCCCTGAATCCCTTCCTCCTGACTCTCTAAGCTCTCGTAATTCCATAATTTAGCAATCCCTATCGGCCTGGCACAAAGATTGCCATTACTAACCGCGACGGCAAAGTCGGGCTCGAATGATCGCTTTGCCAGGAACATGTCCGTAGAACCTGGCGTGCGGACCCACACTCTGCGAGGTGCTTCATGAGCAAAGATTGGCGCTTTTTCATAGGATTGCTGGCCGTTTTCCTGATTGCCTACTTTCTGAATTTTACCGATCCCAAGATTCAGGGGGCGATCATGGACGCATTTTACATGCTGCAGTGGTACGCGCGCAATCACACGCTTGCTTGCGTAGTACCCGCCATGTTCATCGCCGGCGCTATTGCCTGCTTTTTTTCCAAGGAAGCGGTGCTGCGCCACCTGGGACCGAGGGCCAATAAAATCGAAGCATATTCGGTAGCTTCGGTTTCAGGGACCGTGCTGGCGGTTTGTTCCTGCAGCGTCCTGCCCATGTTTGCAAGCATCTACAAGGTCGGTGCGGGACTCGGGCCGGCATCGGCGTTTCTCTACTCGGGACCGGCCATCAATGTCATTGCCATCTTTCTAACCGCCAGAGTGTTGGGGTTCGATCTCGGTATCGCCCGGGTGATCGGCTCCGTTGTCTTTGCGGTCATCATCGGCGTCATCATGGCAGCCATCTTTCACAAGGAGGAAGAGCGCCGCGAGGCTGCCGTGATGCACCTTCCAGATCCACCTCCCAGCCGGCGCAACCTGCTGCAAACCGCTTTGTTTCTGGCCTCGATGATCCTTTTTCTGGTCTTCAGCGACTGGGCCAACCCGACCTGGACAATCATTCAAAAGACCGACGGAACCAAGATGCAGGTCGATGTGCTGTTGGAGATGACCGAAACGTTGCGGGTGCAACTGAAAGAGCCCGTCGGAGACCTTAGAAGGGGCATGAAGCTCGATATTCCCAAAAGCGAAATAGCCACAAGCGAATTCAACACTGCGCCGGGCTACGAATGGGCCAAGTGGGTGTATGTGAACCGATGGTATTTCGCATTGGCATTCCTGGCGGCAACGGCTCTGATGGTGTGGAGATGGTTCGACCGACAGGAGGTGAACGCGTGGCTGAGAGAAACCTGGGAGTTTTCCAGATTGATCATACCTTTGCTGTTCGGGGGAGTTTTCGTCACCGGCTTTGTCGGTGCCTTGATCCCGGAAACTGTGGTGGCAGGATGGGTTGGGGGGGACAGTCTAACGGCGAATTTGGCGGCTTCCCTTATGGGAGCCATGTGGTACTTTGCCACCCTCACGGAAATTCCGATCTTGGAGGCGTTGATCGGCCTCGGGATGGGGCGGGGTCCGGCCCTTTCCTTGCTTTTGGCCGGCCCGGCACTATCGTTGCCGAGCATTGCGGTGATCTATAGTGTGTTCGGATTCAAAAAAACTGCCGTCTTCGTTTTCCTTACGGTCGTTATGAGTGCAACGGTGGGTCTGGTCTTTGGTCGTTTCTTTTTATGAGAGGTTGAGTGGGTAAAGGCCTGCGCCGATGAAGATCGCGACTCCCCTTTTCCAAGACCGTGTGTCGCCGCACTTCGGTTCTTCGTCACGGTTTTTGTTGATCGAACTGGGGAACGGTCGAATCATCCAGCAAGCGGTCTGGGATTTGGGCGAAAGTAGCGCCATGGAGTTGGCGGCCCGATTGATCGACCTTGGCGTCAAGACGATTATCTGTGGAGGAATGCAGAGCGCTTGTAAACAATGGTTGGAAGATAGGGGCGCAGTCGTACTGGACAATCGACGCGGTCCGGCCAGGGAGGTCATCCAAGCATACCAGCGGGAAGCCTTCGGCTGGGCTGCTGAAGCAAAATGAGCCGTTTTTCCTGACTGCGCAAACCAAAAAGTTTCTTGATGAGATCGATAAGGAGAAGCAAATAATGAGTAACACGCAAGTGTCCGGCAAGGAAATGATCGGCGGCGACGCAGTGGCAAGCCGGGAGGAAGTAGAGCCGAGCCGCATCGACTGGAAGACCATCTGGATGCCCATGACGCTGATCGTGGGGGCTTTTCTGGTGCTGTTCTATCTTCCCATGGACAGCGAGCGGTTCACCAACGCCATAATGGAATCCCTTTCCCTGGCCAAGTGGTATGCCCAGGAGCATGTGATGCTGTGCCTGGTGCCGGCCTTTTTCATCGCCGGAGCCATTTCCTGCTTCGTATCGCAGGCGGCGGTGATGCGCTATTTGGGACCCAACGCCAAGAAGGTCATCGCCTACGGGGTCTCCTCCGTTTCGGGCACCATTCTGGCAGTCTGTTCTTGCACCGTGCTGCCGCTTTTCGCCGGCATCTGGAAGCGCGGCGCCGGACTGGGACCGGCCATTGCTTTTCTCTACTCGGGGCCGGCCATAAATATCCTCGCCATTGTGCTCACCGCCCGAATCCTCGGCCTTGAGCTCGGCATCGCCCGCGCCGTCGGGGCCATTATTTTCGCTTTAGTGATCGGGTTCCTCATGTACCTCATATTCATCAAGGAAGAAAAACAGAAAGCCGAGGCTGCCCTGCACCTTCCGACCGCCGAGGTCGAGCGGCCCCTGTGGCAGAATGTGATCTATTTTGCCACCATGGTGGGCCTTCTCATTTCCGCCACCTGGGGCCGGCCGTCCGATCCGGTGGGCTTCTGGAATGCAATATACGAGGTTAAATGGTGGTTGACGGGGGCCTTTGCGGTGGTCTTCGGCGTAGAGCTCAGCATCTGGTTTCGGGTGAAGGCGGTCAAGGTGGTCATTGCCGGCGTCATTGTGGCGGCCCTGGCGTTCGCCTTCCCGCATGAGCCACTGATTGCCTTCGGGGCCGGCATCATTGCCCTCACCGTAATCATCACCACCACCCGCGGAGAAACCGAGGAGTGGTTTCTTTCTACCTGGGGCTTTACCAAGCAGATCACGCCGCTCCTGTTCGGCGGCGTGCTGGCGGCCGGCCTCTTGCTGGGACAGCCCGGCACGGAAGGGCTCATCCCTTCCAAGTGGGTGAGCGGGCTGGTGGGAGGAAATTCTCTCGGAGCGAATTTTTTTGCCGCCATTGTGGGGGCATTCATGTACTTCGCCACACTGACCGAGGTGCCCATTTTGCAGGGACTGATCGGCTCGGGCATGGGCAAGGGACCGGCCCTGGCGCTGCTTCTGGCAGGGCCGGCGCTTTCCTTGCCCAATATGCTGGTGATCCGCAGCGTCATGGGAACCAAAAAGACCGTGGTATTTGTGACTCTGGTCGTAATCATGTCTACCATCTGCGGCATGATCTTCGGGCATTACTTTCGCTAGAGAGCCTGCGAGCAACACTTGATCCCTACGGGAGGTAGCTGAAATGTTCAAGAAAATTCTTTACCCAACTGATCTTTCCGATGTGTCGAAGAAGGCCCTCAATTGTCTGCTTGCCATGAAAAGTGGAGGCGTCAAGGAAGTGGTGCTGCTGCGGGTGATCAGTCAAAGCAACGCGGAAAGCCTCTCGCAATACCATAAACACTTTTTTCCCGGCACTCACGCTCATTTGGAGACACCGGGAAAAGGAGTCGCGGCGTTTCTGGAAAGCGTTTATCGGGCACAGGAAGAGGAAGCACGAGAAGGCCTTGCACCGTTCGAAGCCGCTCTAAAAGAAGCGCATTTCAAGGTTAAGACACGAATTGAAAGAGGTGTTCCGCAACTCAAAATCCTAGAGGTCGAGGAGCAGGAAAACGTGGATGCCATCATTTTGGGCTCCCATGGTCGCAGCAACCTTAAGGAAATGCTCCTCGGCTCGGTTTCCGAGCATGTCATCCGACATAGCAGGAAACCAGTCATCGTAATCAAAAGGTAGATAACAAGGAGAATACAGATGGAAATCAAAGTCTTGGGTCCTGGCTGTGCAAAATGTCAGCAAACCGAAAAGGTGGTCAACGAGGCTGTGAGTGAACTGGGCATGCAGGCCGCCATAGATAAGATAACGGATGTATTGAAGATCGGCGAATATGGAGTGTTCGGCACCCCGGCCGTGGTGGTCGATGGTGAAGTCAAGTCGGTTGGAAAGGTGCCCACCAAGGAAGAAGTCAAAGGGTGGATTAGTTAGAGGCTGGAAGCTGGAAGCGAGAGGCGAGAAACTGGAGGCTAGAGGAGAGAAACTAGAAACTGAAGGCAGGGTTTGCTGCGGGTCGGTCGGTTTGGAGCGAAACCCAATGAAAAAGCGGTAATAAAACGTTTTTAAGCTTACGCGGTATCGAATAACTGGCGAGATGGTGCGAGGCAAACATTGATAAAAGTCATCCCGGTACTCAGATTTGTTGCTATACCGGCAGCGTTGCTCACGGTCTTCACGATTTATGGCTGCGCAGGACGACTCTTATTAACCTACAAGGGGGCTCGTATAAAACAGGGTCGGGAAATTCCTATTGTAGCGAATAAATCACAAGCGGGAAGCTACCTTATCAGGGACCTTACAATCACCTACAAGTACACGTTAGAAAATGAGGAGTTTCGAATCGTCGGGAGCGTCCATTTTGCCGGCCATTTAACGTGCAACTTTGTGGGCTTGCGCTATTTCAATTTGAGCATCGTTTTTGCCGATCAAGAAAATACCATCATCAATAACCGCGCGCTGGTCACCACTGGATCTCTCGATAACATCTGTGATGTCACATTCAACAACAAGTTGATACTTTCCGAAGCGGCATCGATATCCAGCTTTGCCTTCATTTATACGGGCGAAGCCGGAGTTGGCGGTGACGGCGGTCGGGCCAGTGCGTGCAATTTTTGGGAGTGCCCAATTTACCGCTAGGTGGCACCTGGGGTGGTGAAAATCGTCCCTGATATGCTCAAATATTTCAACCGAGAATTGTTCCGAACTGTTGTTGTATTTTCAACATAACAAAGTCGATTGTGCGGGACTTTTTGAATAAATTCAAGTATGGATAGAATTTTAGGCTCTCATCTTTTAGGAGGAACCGATCCATGCTTGATAAGAACTCGAAATCTGAAAGTGATTGTTACAGAAGCCCGGCCCGCAAGCTCATCAAATTTTTTGAAGAAAGCCGTGACCAATGGAAGGCCAAATGCCTGAGCGCAAAGTACCAGATCAAATTGCTGAGCAACAAGATTCGGTACTTGGAGAAGCGCAAGGCAGATCTTAAAAAAAGGGTGAAGAAGCTTGAAAAGGAGCTCGAAGAGTTGCAGGAAAAAAAACGATAAGCATCCCTGGCTGTGAGAAATTCGACATCGTCCCAACGTTTCATACCTATTCCATCGCGCATATCTCTCTTTTCGTGGAGTTTGTTTTATCAGGGGGATCGAGTCTGAGAGGGGCAAGTCGGATTCTCAAGATCATTTCATCCTCTTTGGGACTCGGTAGATCGACTCCGTCCTGGTATGCGGGTCGGTTTTGGTTGCTTCGTTTGGGCTACTATAAGCTTGAGCGAGCAAAGGAGAAAGCAACGGACTGGATATGGATAGTGGACCACACCGTTCAACTGGGAAGTGAGAAGTGTTTAGTCATTGTGGGGATTCGCCAGAGTTCCTTGCCGGCTGTTGAGCTTCGCCTGACCCATGAAGATGTGGAACCGATTGCGTTGTTGCCCGTGACGCACTCCAACGGCGCCATCGTGTATGAACAGCTTGTTAAAACGATTGAGAAAACCGGGGTGCCTCGGCAAATCGTGGGTGATTACGGGCCGGACATAAAGTCGGGAATTGAAAGATTCTGCCGCCAGTACCAAAACACATGCTACATTTACGATATCAAACACAAGGGAGCCGTCCTGCTAAAGCGCGAACTTCAAGACGACGAAGACTGGATCAAGTTTACTCAAAGCGCCGCTCAGACTGCCAAGAAAGTTCAGCAAACGAATCTAATGGCGTTCGCTCCACCCAACCAGAGGAGCAAGGCGCGCTACATGAACGTGGATAAGTTGGTCCAATGGGGACAAGATGTGCTCAATTACTTGGATCGAGGAGTCAGCAATGATGGACTCGATCTCACCCGGATGAATGAAAAGCTTGGTTGGCTGCACGAATACCGTGAACAAATTGGTAGCTGGAGCACTCTGATGAATGTGGTCGAGAGTGCCGTTGATTTCGTGAGGTCCGTTGGAATCTACCGCTATTGCAGTATCGACTTGGAAACTGCTATCGAGGAATGCGGCAATGACGATCGAGCAAACCGGGTTCGCGCTGAATTGATTTGTTTTGTAGAACAACAATCATTAAATGCCAAACCAGACGAAGTTCTGCTTGGAAGCAGCGAAGTCCTTGAATCGGCTATTGGTAAGTTCAAGACCCTTGAACAAGATCAAGTCAAAAGTGGTTTTACATCCATGCTCCTATCATTTTCAGCTTTTCTATCGAAGACGACCCAGGACGCAATCCAAACAGCGCTTCAAGCAGTTCCAACTAAAAAGATCCATGAATGGTTCAAGGAAAAAATCGGTCAATCGGTTCAATCACAGAGAAAAGCATTCCTGAAAGTGGCGAGAAGTACGGAATAAAAATGGCATCAATTCTTACTCCAGGATTTGGGCATGATTTTCACCACCCCAGGTGGCACCTAGAGCTGAGACGGGCTTTCGACTGCTCTGGGGAGGTATTTGGTCGAGGCTGGAAGCAGGAAGCAAGAAGCAAGCGATTAGAAACTGGCAGGGAAAAATTTACTCATGGGTAGCCGGTGGGGCCTCATTTGCGTTTTTAGCCCGCCCGCTTCAAACGAAAAGAGAAAGGAACAAAATGGCTGAAGGTTGTTGTACACCCGGTTCAAACATTATGATTCTGGCATGCTCGGGCGCCTCCAACGTGGGGCAGCTGACTAATCAGGCCGCCGTCGAGCTCACTCAGGAAGGCTTCGGTAAAATGTTTTGCCTGGCGGGCATCGGTGCTCACTTGAGCGGTTTTGTACAATCCGCCAAGGATGTGCCCCAAATGGTCGCCATCGACGGTTGTCCGGTGGCCTGCACCAAGGCGATCCTGGAGCACGCCCAAATAACTGTTAAAGGCTACGTGGTTCTCACTGAACACGGCATCGAAAAGAATAAGAACTTTAAGCTCAAACGTGAAGAAATCGAACAAGTGAAGGCGGCTGTGAGGGCAGCATGCAATGGGCAGTCAGAAGGCGCTGCCGTCAAATAGGCAAAGGCAGACTCCGGGTACACCGCATAAGGACCGTCTTGAATTATCTTTTGAAAAGGTCCTTTGGGGATGACTTCTCACAGAAGCACTGAGGTGCTGAGAAACGTAAGTTAATTGATATTTGAGTCCGTGAGCCGGTAATGCAAGTTCGCTCATCGCGGATTAGCGCGCTCCTATCGCTTCTAACCGCTCTCTCTAGGGTATCGAAGAGTCAGCCATCCGTTAATGCTAAGATCCCTCACGAGGGCTGGATGGTGTATACACGCTAAGCCGCGATGAGTGTGTGTGCAAATCTTCATAGGATCAATCCTTACCATTTCACCCACAGAGCCGCGCCTTCGAGGTTATGGAGCAGGTTGATGCAGGTGGACCCCATATGCTTTTCAGCCGGGCTGCCGGCGCTTTGGCCGCGACGGCCTATGGCAACCGCGGCGAACCCTTCTCTGGTTGCTTCGTTGAGGATGGTCTCCGATACTCGACCGCCCTGAATGAGGAGTGTATCAATTCGGTGGCTCTCGATTCGCTCGGTCAGCCTCTGCCGAGCCTGATCCAGCACTGTCTCGGGATCGCCGCTTTCCTCGCGCCGCAGGTGAAAGAGAATGATTTTGTGCTGTTCCTGCTGTTCCAGCATAAATGCGACATGATCCGCAGCGTGCAAACTTGCCTCCGAGCCATCCACGCAAAGCAGTACGTTCTTCCGATCAGGCTGAGGGCGTCTGATGATCCACACCGGAAAATCAATTTGAAGATCGATTATGGCTTCACTCACGATGGGGCGAAAGGTCTTTGCAAACACGGAGCAGCCACGTCTGCACAGGAGCAGCGCGTTATAAGCACCGACCCTGGCATATTCGACGGTGTTCTGGACCACATCGTGTATCAAGTCAAAAACCTTGGTGCTAATTTGACGGCTAGAGAAGCCGTGCTCTTGTAGAATTCTTCTGCTTTCCTTCAGCGCCAGTTCTCCCTTCTTGCGATAAATTTCAGCCAGTCGCGCGTTGATTTCATGCAGGCGTGGGTTGTCAGATTCACAAATGCAGTCGAAGCGCGACGCCATATAGAGCAGATTGAGTTTCAGCCCCGTTTTGTCTTTGAAAAAAAAGGCCATAAATTTTGCTCCATAAAGATACTGCGGATCATCTCCAACGGTGATCAAAAAATGCTTTTCCATGGATTGAACCTTCCTTTCTCGGGATTTTCATATGGCATGCATATAGCCATCTTCTTGCAGTGTCGAACCGACTGGCCATTTACCTGAACCCGAATACTGCAAAGCCTCAAGTTGAGTAGAGGCAACTTTTATGCCCAACGCCTGAATAAAGGAACCATCATCGGTTCTTTTCAAGTTCGGTATGTCAAGGAAATTATATGATATTTTGGGTACTTCGGATTCGAGCTAAAAAGACAGCAAGCAACCGCCGCGGGGCAATACGCAAAACCACCATAAGACTTGGAATAAAAATTGCTCAACTTACACCAGACAATTAGAGCGGGATAGCATTCGTGCAGGGGAAGTCTCTGGAGCCCTTCGCTTTTTGGCACTGCGGCTCCAAGGTCGCCAATGGCAAAGGGCGGAGCAGACGGCCAATTGGAGGAAAAAGGTGCTGGAACTTATCACAGTAGCGTCTGTCATTTTTATCCTGGCCGTGGTGATGACCATGGCGGGACGCGGCGGCGGCAATTTTTATGTTTTAACTCTGGTCGTTGCCGGCATGCCGATGCATCAAGCTGCAACCACGGGACAGTTTATCCTGGCCGTAACCGCTCTGGCGGCCTTGCTCGTTTTCCAGAAACACAAAATGGTTGCCTGGCCCATCGCCTTTTTTATCGGACCACTGTCCGCGCTGGCAGCTCTCGCCGGGGGTTACTTTTCCCATCATTTCAGCGGGTTTGCGTTGAAAATTGTCTTCGCGTTGATGCTGTTCCTCGCAGGGATCTTGATGTTTCTCCCGGTCAATGATGCCATCAAGGAGGCGCCGAGCGGGAGATTCGGTTTTTGGCGACTCGGCGCAAAACCATTTGGCTATTCGGTCAATTTTTTGGTGGCTGTTCCGGTAATCCTTCTGGCTGGATTCGGCTCCGGGATGGTGGGCGTATCGGGCGGCTCCTTTCTGGTGCCTTTAATGGTGCTGGTATGTGGAGTGCCCATGCGCATTGCCGTCGGGACCGCTTCAACACTGATTGCCGCCACGGCATCTCTGGGATTTGTCGGTCATGCTCTGCAAGGCGATTTTGATCCCATGTGGGCAATCCCGCTGGCAAGCGTAACGGTTGCCGGTGGAATGCTCGGCGGCAAACTCGCTTTAGAAACAAAACCCAAAAGCCTCAAACTGCTGTTTGCCTGGACAACGTTTGCCGCCGCCGTCTTCATGCTGATCAACGCCCTCCACTCGAGTCAAGCGCCCTGAGCATCGTCTTAGAATGTCACACCTGCTGTCTAAACGCTTCCGATTTTAAAGAAACGGGCCGCAGCTTACACCTTCACTGGGCAACGCGGCTCATCCGGAAGACGGTCCTTTGCTCAAGTCTTTGATTATCTCAAAAATGGCCTTTGGCTCCATATTGTTTTTTGCGGCTATCTCCTTGATGCTTTCCACTGCGTCGGCTTGTACTCCTTTCCCCGACAATACATCCAATATCTCCGGGAGCTCCAGACCAAAATCAGCGCAAACCTCGGCAAGTCTCTTCCTGCCAAACCCGGGAGGCGGTGAGTCCGGCATACCGGGACTTCCGAGGCTTTGCTCCTTGCGAACTGCAGGCTTAATGATCTCATACAGCTGTTTTGTCGAAAGATCATTTTTCTTTGCAATTTCTGCCAGAGTTTGTGTTTCATTGTCAAACTTGATGCCGGCTTTTCGAAGCAACTCGATGCTTGTGGGCAGGTCAAGATCGACTTTTTGGGTAAACATCTTTAGGGAGGACAGCTCTGCACGGCCATAAGGCGGCTCGCCGTACTTGATGCCGGCCGAGGCTTTGATTGATTCGCCCAACTCAACTATCGTGCTCATTGGTGGAATTGAATAATAAGTGCCGACACCCACAATAAGGGTAAGAACCAAAGCCACATTGAAATTTACAGTAAACACCCGCATCTCTTTTGCCTTGTTCTTCAAATAGGCGGTTATCGGTTTCCAATTGTAGTAAACGTGCAGCAATCCAGCCAATAAAAGCAGAATACCGAGATTGAGATGCAAGTCGCTCCATTGCGTCTTGCTCAAGCCCCATAGACGCCAATCCGTCCAGTATGCGATGCGGCCGTGCGGCGTAATATAGAGTACGACACTCGTCAGGACACAAAGTACAAAAGAAATTAGCATGGTCAATGAGGTGATTTCCCGGATGCTCATGGTATTATCTCCATGTTGATTCCTACTCCATACTCAAAACAAATCCAAGGTAGGTGAAGCGGCAAAATACCGGCCATCCCGAACGTGCTTCCAGAGCTTGTCTGAGAATACAGTTTGTAGCTCACACCGTCATTTCGGCAGTCCCGCCGGGGCGGGATTAAGCCGGAATCCACACCAGCGCCACTGTTGGATTTGGGTGTGGCTGGATTCCGGCTGGAAACATGCCGGAATGACAAACCGGGGCAACGAGTCAATTCTCCGACAAGCTCCTAGCCTATGCTCATCTTGCCGGCAATATGCTCGGCCACCACAACTCCGTCTCGAACCGCACTGAAGATGAGATTGGAATGCTTGCGTTCCTTCAAGGTTCCTTCTTCTTCTATAAGCATAAACACGGGACTGACGGCTCCACCGATGGCATAGATCCCTTTGCTGGTGGTTTCAAAATGGCGCGTCAGCATGATGAGCTTGGCCCCTTCCTTGCCGATCCTGCAAACCCCTTCGGTGCAAGTGATCTGCTGCAGGCCCAACCGATCAAACACGGCCGCCGGCGCTTGGGTTCCGATGCAGGCGATCACGTTGCGCATCGGAAAGCTCATTCCCTGCTGCAACTGAACGCCCTGCTGGAGTGGTATCTGCTGGGTCTGGATGATGAGTCGTTCGACGCCGTCCTGGTCCACTTCCCCGATCTTGGGTACAGCCCCTTGCAGGATCTTGATATGTCCGCCGAGAAGAATTTCCTCACCCAGATCTCTGGCCACATCCTTATCGATTTTGAAATGTTCCTTGCGGTGCCCCCAGTAGACGGGAGTATCGTCGTTTTGGGCTCGTTTCGCCTTGGACAGAGTGGAGACCACATCTGCCGCTGCATTGCCGCCCCCAAGCACCAATGTCGGGGCCCCTATGTGATCCTCCGGATTGCCGAGGGTGCGGGCGATGGTTTTGGCTTCACCGTAAACTCCCAGATCTATGGGGACGTTGCTGCCAAAAGCAAGGACTACATTCCGGGTCTTGTATCGACCGGTTCGGGTAACCACCACGAACTGCCCTTGTTCCCTGGCAAGCTCTTGAAACTCTTCCATAAGAGTAACATCGATCCGGTGCCTCGCGATGCATTTCTCAATGGTTTCCAGATACTCTTCGATGGGAGGATGTTCGGCGCCCGGCTCCAGGCCGGGGATTGGATAAGGCCCCGTCTCGTCTTTGGGAATGGTTGGAAACACCTTTTTGCCCTTGGGATAGGAATCGACGATGCCCTGAAAGGGCCGCGCCCCCTTTTCGAGCAGCGCATAATTGAGCCCAAGCTCCACCGCTTTGATGGCGCAAGCCAGCCCACCCGGTCCTGCACCGATTATCACAAGGTCATAGACTGCCATGTTCACCCCGCTTTCTCGCCGACAGATCCGCTTGCAGTTGTTGCATCCACCTAATGGAACTGTTGAATAATACTCCTGAACTTAATCATGTGGGGCGCCATGTGTCGAGCACTAAAATATAACTCCAGGTGATCATCCGACCATTCATCGTCCCCCCTCTAGTTCACTACTCACTGTTTACCACTGCCCCGATAGAAACGATCAAAACGCTGAGCAATGCCCATGAAGATATATTGTTCCTTGATGGGACCGTTAACACTTGCCTTGTCTTTCAGGCCGACCTGTTTTGGATGCTCGAAAGCGGAAAATTCGGCCGGTGTGATCGTCGTGCGCCATCATGGCGAAATTTCTTTGCAGTACGAGGCAAACTGCCAAGCACCGGCTTGTCCAGTAAGTTCTTGATTGCCCCCAGCAGTTCCTGGACCGCGATCTTTCCGCAGTCGATCCATTCTTGAATGGACCTCTCCTCTCCGCAAGAAAATTTGTCGTCAACCGGTCGCAACAGCAGATCCGCGCCTTGAGACTGCCATTCTGCGATTTGCAGGCTCATGACTTCCAAGGTCCGATAAAGCAATTCGATTCCATCCTGCAATCCGGTTTGTGTTCGCGGTGAGCTGTAAACATCCACCGCAATGACAGGGGGCTTTCCAAAACAGCGCGCCGTTTCAGCGGGGACTGGATCCAATACCGCTCCGTCGATTAACAGCCGATCCCGCCAGGGCACCGGGGCCATTATCCCCGGAATCGCACTGCTCGCTGCAACCGCTTTGATCAGAGGCCCTTCCGTCAACACCACCCGCTTACCCGAGACCAGATCGACCGCCGTGATTGCGCAAGGCAACAGCGTTTCTCGAATATCTATGTCGGGGACAAAAAGACTGACAAAATCCATTGCCTCATCGAGCGTGATCAAAGCCTTTCGGAAAAACAAAAGATTGAATAAAAGTTGCCGCCAAAAGCGCTGCGAAATCCTGGCATAAAGATCTTCCGACTGTGGACCGGCCAACAAGGGAGAAAGTGCTGAGAGGCTGCGGAACTGCTTGTCATTGTGTCGGATAATCTCCGAAACTCGTAGGTCGAAGTCTTTTACATCAGAACAGGCGGCGAAGGCGGCGCCAATGAGCGCCCCCACACTTGTCCCGCAAACGAAATGGATGGGTATTCGCTCATCCACCAGGGCCTTGATAACCCCTACATGCGCAAGCCCCCTGACCCCGCCGCCGCTTAGAGCCAGTCCGATTCCTGTCTGTTGACGCATATCAACCTCCTGTGGCCAAGTGATCGAATCTTTACAAAAGCAAGGTTGATGCCAATCCGCAAATCCACGCTCGGCCCTGATGGTGCCCGAAACAGGTTGCCAGGTGTCGGGCGTGCATCGTAGACATTTATGTCGAGCTCCGTATTAATCACGACAGGATCTGTCGAATTGATATTTAATTAAATTTATTGACAATTTTCAAAAACCTCCGGACAGCGGTTCGACATTCATTGCCGCTCTGTGCCATGCTACCCGCACCCCGGTGCATCGTGTGCCGCAGGCCATCTAACCTGTCTTTTCAATAGCTTGCCTTTCCTGCCGGCACAATCAGTGCAACCTGGCACGCGACTTGCCATGGGTATGTGCCGGACAGCGGACCGACCTTCTGGGCACACCATAATGGTGACTCCGGATAAACCCCCATAGCCCGGCCACTACACTACAAAACGTGAGAATGGTTGGAGTATGCCGGGGAATTGTTGGTTTTCATTCTGGATTCTGACTCCTGAATTCTGAATTCTCATATTAGTCAAATACCTCCGGCAAAGCCGGAGGCTTGAAAGTGTGGACCGCTCAAAGCGGTTGTAAACCATTAGCCACCTAAAGGTGGCAGCTACTCAAACATCAGAACTCCTTACCTCTGGGAAGTTAAGGTGACACCTTCGCCGGTTATAATGACGTCATTCGGTGCCAAGGTGGCAGGAAATCTTTAGTCATGAAACTAATAAACGCCTGCCTCTCAATGGTTTGTGTAAATAGTAGCAAGTTTTTTCCTGACACCTTTCAGCCGAGAGGTGTCACCAGCATTTTCCGGCCTTTGGAACATAGGAAAATTGGTAAGGGTCTGTTATTAAATAGAATCCGATGAACATAGCAGTGCCAGAGATCAAGAGTTCTGAACATATGCAGTTGGTCGAGCCTTCGATCTTCAGCCTCCTGCTTTTTGATGTACTCGCGAATAGTTTGCTCGTCTCTGCCTATCGTAGATACAAAGTATCCTCTGGCCCATAGACTTTGGCCAGTGAAGTTTTTCTTTCTCCCGAGGAAGCTCCTTGCAACATGGATAGCACTCTTGCCCTTGATGAAACCTACCACCTGCGAAACACTATACTTGGGTGGTATGCTGATCAGCATGTGAACGTGGTCCAACATGAGATGCCCTTCCACTATCTTGCTCTCTCTTTGCATGGCAAGCTGTCTAAGCATTTGGCCCAGATGCTTTCGAAGCTGTTCATAGAGATTCTTCCTTCGGTACTTGGGAATCCATACTACATGGTACTTGCAGTCCCAGACGGTGTGGCTTAGACTTTGATATTCATCCATACGAAAGCTTTCCTTTCTGTAAACTTTGAGCGGTTCACAATAGGAAGGCTTTCGTACAATCCCGGAATTGTCAAACTCTGGGAGTCCCCCGGCAAAGCCGGGGGTTTACCATGATTAATTATTGTTTTTGATCGTGTGATTATGGAGATGATGAACAGCCGACTCGAACGCTACCTTCAACTCATCAGGAATTCCCAGCTGTTCCTTGCCTTGAGGGGCCACTGGGCGCTAGCGACTGCAGTCGTATTCTGCCTCGTAGGCCAGACGATCCTTACTTTGGCCCAGCCCTGGCCGGTTCGTGTCATTATCGACTACGTTGTCAAAAGCCCGACCATAAGCCATGACTTCAGGCCTACCGGCGGTGTGATGGAGCTTGCGGCAGCCCGCATCAGCCAGTTTTTTACCTCGCCGGACGTGAGGTTTCTTCTCGGGTACCTGACAATACTTCTCGGCATCTATCTGCTGAACGCTTTTCTGCTGTATCTCCAAAATCTTGCTCTTGCGCGCTTGAGCCAGCAGGTGATTCTTGCCGTTCGTCGCAACCTGTTCTCTCATCTCATGTTTCTTCCCCAGAGATTTTTCGACGGGGCTCGGACGGGTGATCTCACCAGCAGAATCTCAAAAGACACGGCGCATATTCAGGATGTGCTGGAGGCTCTCCTCATTGTCAGCATCCGAAGCTTTCCTTTGGTCTTAGGAATCCTGATCGTGAGCTTTGTCATGGACTGGAGTTTTGCCCTTACCCTGGTGTTCGTTGTTCCCATGGCCTGCTGGGCCAATGCGCTTTTCATGCAGCGGGCCAGGGAAGCTGTGAAAGGACAGATGCGAATCGAGGGTGCCCTGGCCGCGAACGTCCAGGAGGCATTTTACAATCATCGGGCGGTCACGGTGCTTTCCGTTGAAAATAAAATGATAGGGGATTTTTTGACGGGGGGGCAAGAGAGTGCCGTCCAGGGAGTAAAGGCGGGGCGGCTGCAGGGCATGCTAACCGCATCAATGGACACACTCGTTGGGGTAACATCAATGGTCGTTATTCTTGTTGGAGCTTTGCGAATCCTCCACGGAGATCTCACCATCGGCCAGCTCACAATCTTCATCGCCTATGTGAACAGCCTGTTCAAACCCGTTCGGGAAATTGCCAAATTTACAAACAGGCTGGCGAAGTCCGCATCCGCCCTGGAGCGAATCGAAGAAGTCATGCAGCTAAGGCCTTTGGATAAAGAATGCCGGCGAACACAGCAGTTGGGGAAGAAGCTCGCTTTGAAGGGTCGCATTGAACTTGAGCGGGTGACTTTTGGCTACCATAAGGACCGCCCCGTTTTGAGCGACTTCAGCCTGATCATCGAAGAGGGACAGAGAGTTGCACTCGTCGGGGATTCTGGAAACGGCAAATCCACCATTCTTCATCTGATCATGAAACTCTACAGTCCACAGCAGGGGACGGTACGAATCGATGGACTTGATATAAGCGCTTTAGCGTGCTCCTCGCTTCGCACTCAGTTAGCTATTGTACTCCAGGACTCGCATCTTTTCAACCTGAGCATCAGGGGTAACATCGCCATGGCAAGGCCCGGAGCAACCGAGCTCGAAGTTGCTCGTGCGGCAAGGGCCGCCGGGGCCGATGAATTTATCCGGAAGCTGCCGCAAGGCTACCGCACCCACCTCGGTGAAGGGGGAGCCGGATTGTCGGGCGGCCAGAAAAGACGGATCGCCATAGCCCGCGCGATTTTGCGCGATGCTCCCATTGTTTTGCTGGACGAACCGACCACGGGACTCGACCCCATTTCCGAACAAAAAGTCAGCGAGGCGTTGAAATCATTGACCAAGGGAAAAACCACCATTGTGGTTACTCACCAGTTGAAGACCGTTGCCGAAATGGACCGTATTGTCGTGCTTTCGCAGGGGGAAATCGCCGAGTCGGGTAAGCATCAGGAACTGCTGAATCGAAATGGGGTTTATAAAATGCTATGGGATGCTCAGCAAAGCCGCGAGAGCAGCGTGCCTTTCGGTCTCTGAGAGGAAGAAACTTTCAAACGGACGGGTAAATTAGAAAGGAAATCTGGATATGGTGGATACTAAGAGTTCAACCCTAATGACAGCGGTCGCTGTTTGCCTGATCATCTTGCTGGGCGTTTCGGCGCCTGTCGTCTTTGGCGCAACGTCAAGTCATACTCCCGAACACAGCGACTTATCGGAAATTTCCCAGGTGCGGCGGTCGTTGCGCTCCGCATGCGCAAAGATCAAGACGATTGATGCGGAAGCGAAAGATGAAGATGGCCTCTTGCATAAAGCGGAAGCGAAAACGGCCCTCGCGCTGAATCGCTGGCAAAGATTTCTCAAGGACCATGCCGATGCTACGCCTCCGGTTTTTGCCCAAAATATGGCTTGGAAAGAAGCCGCTCAGGCGGTTGAAGGCAATATGCGGCAAATGCTCAAGGCGGTGGAAACCAAGGATGTGAAAACCGCTTTCTCCTCTTGTGGCCGCACTTGCCGGAATTTCGTTGAAATGAATCAAAAAGCCGGCATTGAACTGACTACCGATGTTCTATTTCGATTTCGCAAGGCCGCCAAGTCGCTGCAACAGCAGGTCCGGGACAAAAATCTCGCTGAAATCACACCTGCGGTTCAAACGCTTCTGGATCTGAAGAAACGGGCCGTATCACATCCCGTTGACGGCACGGGGGCGATTATCCGGGATACGGAAGCACTGGAGAGGTTTTCCGAATCCGTGGACGTCTTCGCCGATGCAGTTCATAAGGCTGACGAAAACGAAGTCGGTCAGCGCTATCGGCAAATGATGGCACTCATGGAAACGGCCTATGATCGATATTTGTAATCATAAGACTTGAGAAAGGAAGGTTGAGATTCAAATGGGTAAGAAATCGTTAACACCGCCCTCTGCCATAATTTAAGGTTAAGAATCTTTGTTTACGTCTCTTCTTATCTCCAAGATATCCATTGGTTCCATATTTGTTTTTGGCTGCTATCTTCTTAACGCTCTGTGTTGAGTCAGCTTTTACTCATTTCCTGGACAATGCATGAAATATCTCCGGAAGATCCAAACCGAAATCAGCGCATACCTCGGCAAGTCTTTTCCTGCCAAAGCCGAGAGGTGGTGAATCTGGAAAACCGGAGTGTCCAACACTTTCCTCTTAACAATTTCGGCTCATCGCAGATTACCGTAATTTACGCGCTCGGTTCGTGCTGAGGTACCGAAGCACGAACGGGTGGGTTGCCCTTCGATACCTCAGGGCAAACGGCTGCAGAGCGACACGATGACGCTAATCCACGATGAGCCGCCTGTTTTGGCCCCTTTGGCCTTACCAAGGCAAAGAATCAACTCCCTTCACCGCTCACCGTCTAAACCGGCAGAGTGATGGTCAAGACAATCTGGTGCGGCCGTTTGCGCCGCAGCTCGATGATCCCCTGGTGCTTGTGTACAACCATTTTGGCGAGGGGCAGATCGCCTGCTGCAAAGTACCCCGGCCGACTGGCGAAGGGATAAAAGAAGTGCTCCAGATCGTCGTCGGTAACTGATGCGGCAAAAGCCTGAATTTCAAGGTGGACCGTTTCCCTGCGCTGGTAAGTTAGCACCTGCAGCCCTTCGCCAGCCCGGCAGTAACCTGCAAGCGCCAAAAAAATATCTTCCACGGCTTTGCCGAACAGATCCCGATCCAGGAGAACGTCCGGCAGCTGGCCGGCCAGACTCAGCTCAACACCGCAGGAACATCTTGCAAGCAGCGGCTGGTGGCGCTCCAACCGTTTGACGATTAGCGCGTTGAGGGACGTTCGCTGCCGGTGCAGCTCAAAAGGTCGAAGATATTTGATGGTCTTGTCCAGGATCATTTCAAGCCGTGCCACTTCTTTAACGATGATGGCCAGCGAAGCGCGATTCGCGTCTTCTTCGGTCAGTTTCTCCAACAGCCTTCGGGCGAAACCGCCGGCGGCAACCAATGGGTTGCGGATTTCATGGGCGAGACGCGCGGAAATCTCGGCCAGCGTGCGTAGCTCTTCCGTTTGAATGATTTGCTGCTGGAGCCGACGGCGGTCGCTCACATCCACCAGGATGCCGTCCACGGATTCCACCTTTCCCTCTTCGTCCAGGACCGGCAGGGCATAGTCCATAACGAACAAGACCTGCCCTTTGGCATTGTACATTCGATACTCTGCCCTAAACAGATGCCCGTCCTGCAGACAGCCGTCCATAAGCGGCCAAATGCGCTGCCGGTCGTCCTCACACACCTTGTTTTTCCAAAAGTTCAAATCCTGCATGACCTGTTGAACCGAAATGCCCATCAGTTCTTCAATAAAGTGGCTCACAAAAATGGTTCGACCGTTGCCAAGCAGCCGGTAAACCACCAGCGGAACACTCTCCACCAGAGTTCGGTATTTTTCCTCCGATTCGCGCAGGGCTTTGGTCCTCAGCTGCACATTATGCTCCAGATTTTCCTTGTATCGATGCATCGCTCGGCGTGATTTGTCCAAAGATGCCAGCATTTCATTCAAGGCTTCAGCCAGCAAGCGCAGTTCGCCCGAAGGCCCGGCGGCTAGAGGGCGGACCTCACCTCCCGCGGCGATCTTTTGAGCAATTCCCACCATGGCCTCGATATCTTTTGCGAAAAAGGCGCTGATCAAATAGGTGGCGGCAACGGTGAGAAGCAACCCGATCATTCCCACGCCGAGCAATAGGTAGCGATAATGCTCGTTTAGAGCAAGAGCGGCCGCGCGATCCACCGCCAGCTCCACCAGGGCTGCGGTTTTCCCACTGTAATCATGCACGGCTGCAACCAGCACGGCATAGGACGAGCCGCCAAACGAGCGCAGCAAAAGCTGCGGCTTGCCGCTTTGAAAGGCGGCCATATATTGCCAGCCCTTGCGATCAAGAGATTCGGGCAGAGTGCCGGCATAGACGGAAAAAGACCCTTTGTCCGTATCAGGCATCAAGAGCAAAGCCTCAATTCCGAACTGTCTTTTCATTTCGGCGAGCAGGGGCATCCCCACGCTGAAACCGATTTCAATCGTACCGATCATTTCACCGCGCCAAAAGACCGGTGCTACGCCGCGCATACCATAGCCGGTCAAGCCTTCTTCCAGGCCGAATATCTCTGTCTTGCCGGATATTGCCGCTTCAATGGTGCTGCGATAGCTCAAATCGTCGCCGAATTCGTACAATCGCTGCAAACGCAGGAAGTTCCTCGCCGGCAGCACGTGAAAGTTGAACTGAGTGATGCCGTAATGTTGCTGCATAAAGAGGTAGGAAGGATAACAAAGCTTGATCAGCCGATAGCGGTCTTTTTGGGCAAGAGCAAAAGCCACCTCGGGATTGCGGGCAAAGCTGGAAGCAAGGCTCACCGCCCATCGCCCCTGCAGATCCAGGTTGTACTCGAAGGCTCGGGCATAACCGTGCAATCGCTCGCGCTCCTGCTGGCCGATGAGTTCATTCTGGCTCAGGATGGCCAAAGTTACCAGGGTAACAGTGCCGGCAAAACCGAGCAGAAAGAAAGCCATGCTGAGCCGGTAGCGCAGAGGCATGTGGCGCAGCCGGCTCCATGCCCGCAGCCGCGTTTTCGCATGGCTCATCCTCGTCCTCTCGGGTCAACGCACGGCCACTGGCCGCAGCCGAATAGTTTTTAAAAATGAACTCGATGAGTAGCACGGTTTCACCACGCGCTCACCGGATCCCCCCCGGTCATTCCCGCCAAATGCCCGCGGGAATAACGGAAACAATGGCAAACGCATTCTCGGACAGCTTCCTAGCGTATTGCCGAGATGAACAGCACGGAAACCTTGCTATGCTGTGCAACCTCATTGGCCACACTGCCCAGACAAACTTCTTTGATATATCCCTTGCCCCGGCCTCCCATGACAATCATCGAGAAATCACCTCCACCCACCCTCTCGATGATTTCCCGACTGGGAACGCCGTAGCCGACCTCTACGGCAACGCGGCTCGATCCAAGTAACTCGAGCCTGGTTTTCATCCTGCCCAAGCGGGATAAATCGAGTTGTTTGAGGTCCTCCAGACGGTGCAGCAAATGAGGCTGGACGGCATCTCGGTTGCGCACGTGCAGAAGCGTTACCGGACATTTTGCAGCTGTCACGATAGATCCCAAGTAGAAAAAAGCCCGCTCGGCCGTATCGGAAAAATCGGTGGGGAACAGCAAGTTCGCAAGCAGGCGCTCGCACTGCAAAAAACACTTCTCTTCCTCCCCGATGCCGATCCGGGCAAGCAGCACCGGGTAAGCAGTGATTTCAAGCAGTCGTGAGGAGACGCTGCCGAGAGCGGCGCGCGCAAAGATACCCTTGCCGTGGGAACCGATGAGGACGGCTGAAACGCCATACTTGCCCGCAAGGTCGTTTAAAATGACAGCCGGCAAACCGACCGGGCCGACGATCAGCTCACAGGTGACCTTCAGGCCCTGCTGCTGCAAAATCTCCTTTTGCCGATCCAGGTCCGGCTGTGCATCCTGGGCCAGCATTTCACCCACTCCAGGCCGGTTGGCAACATAGATGATGTGAGCAAGCACCACCTCTTCCATGCCGATTGTCTTGAGCTCGCCGGCACATTGGATGAGGGCTTCGGAAGCGGGCGATAAGTCTGTGGCAAATAGAATTTTTTTGAACATCTGAAAGTTCTCCCCAATGGCATTGCCGGTGATACAGTGAACGGTGAACAGTGAACAGTGAACGGACGAGGCCCCCAATGGCTGCTGCTCACCGAATTGAATATGCAGAATTTATACCTCAAGAATCATCAGCTGTGCTTTCCCAAAATAGCCCTCGATAATTCAGAGCAGGACTCAGGGTGGGCCTTTGCGTAAACGGAAGCCGACCACCAACCTCATTTCGCCAATCGGCCGAGAGCTATTCTTGGGGATGCGCAGAAGAGATGAAAAACCGCCCGTTGGCCCGTTGATTGTGCCCAAAGATCCTAGCTATCATAGCCTTAGATGAGGAGATAGAAAAGCCACGATAAAGGAGGCACCCAAATGATTCGTGGTCGCGTTGGTTGTTAACGAAGTTGAAAGAAAAAGATGAAGCAGCTATAATAGCTAAAATAGTCAAAGTGGGTTGAGAGAAAAGGGTGTTGACCATGGTAACCGTAAAAGCAACTGAGATGAAGAACAAGCTGGGCCATTATCTGCAAGTGGCTTTGGTGGAACCGGTTGTGGTTGAAAAAACCAACCAGCAGGTAGCTGTGCTGATGTCGATGAAGGAATACGAACGTCTCACCAGGCTCGAAGATGCTTATTGGGGGGAAAGGGCGAAAGCCGCGGAGGCAGAGGGGTATTTGAGCGAAGCGGAAACCAGGGAATTCATTGAAAGCTCCCTCCGTGTTAAAGCTTAGCATTACAAGACAGGTGATGAAGTTCCTGCGTCCATTGCCGGCAAGGCAATATCGCCAAATCTTTAATAAGATTCCGGCGCTCATGGAAGACCCGGAGCCGTCTGATTCTTCTCCCCTTAGAGGCTATCCCTATAGAAGAGCCGACATTGGAGAATATCGAATTCTCTATCGGGTCGAGCAAGATTGTCTCAAGGTAGCCTTAGTGGGGAAAAGAAATGATGATGCAATCTATCGCCGACTCCAGAGCACATGAATGACCCTTGATGAAGTGAGCACTGTTACTGTCTATGGAAACAAAGCAGCCACCCCGCAATTGCAGTGAAATGCACCGGGAAATACTTTGCAACGATCGCGAGAAAGCATCGGCGTGTTGCGTCATACTGGAAAGTGTCAACGACGGCGTGTTTGCCGTGGGCAGGGACCAGCGCATCATCGGCTTTTTCAATCGAGCTGCGGAACAGATCACCGGCTTCAGCTCGGAGGAAGCCATCGGCCGCTATTGCTTCGACGTGTTTCGCGCGGACATCTGTCAGACTCACTGCCCCCTCAGGCAGACCATGGCAACCGGGGAGCCCGTATACGATCAGCCGGCGGTGATCATCAACCGAAGCGGCAGCGAAGTGTCGGTCAGCATCTCGACGGCCTTGCTGCGTGACGATGAGGGTCAAGTTCTGGGCATGGTGGAGGTATTCCGGGACCTCTCCCTGATAGAAACTCTGCGAACCGCCGTTTCAGAAAAGTATCGCCTGGGGGACCTCATCGGCAAGAGCGCTCCGATGCAAAAACTCTTTGAAATTCTGCCGGACGTGGCGGAAAGCGACAGCACGGTGCTGATCCAGGGGCCGAGCGGCTCGGGCAAGGAACTGGTGGCCCGATTGATTCATGAGCTGAGCCCGCGGAAAGACCAGCCGCTGGTTAAAATCAACTGCGGGGCCATTCCCGACACCCTGCTCGAATCCGAATTGTTCGGCTATGTCAAGGGTGCCTTCACCGATGCGCGAAAGGACAAACCGGGCAGGTTCTTGTTGGGCAACCGTGGCACGGTCTTTCTGGATGAAATCGGCGACACTTCCCCCGCCCTTCAGGTCAAGCTGCTGCGCGTATTGGAAGAAAAGCAGTTCGTACCGTTGGGAGGAACCACTCCCATCAAGGTCGATGTACGCATCGTCGCGGCCAGCCATAAAGACATCAGACAACTGATGGATGCGGGAAGTTTTCGCGATGACCTCTACTACCGGCTGAACATCATCAAACTGGAATTGACCCCCCTTTGCGAGCGCAAGGAAGATATTCCGATGCTGGTGGACCGCCTGCTCGCCAGGCTGGGCTCCATCAAGGGAAAGCGTGTTTCGGGAGTCACCGAGGAGGTCATGGAGCTGTTGCTGAATTACCAGTTCCCCGGAAACGTGCGGGAGCTCGAAAACATTTTGGAACACGCCTACGTGCTGTGCAAAGGACCGCTCATCAAAACAAAGCATTTGCCGCAGGAGTTTCTGGACAAAGCCAAAAGGCCTGTTGATGCCTCGTTTCCCGTCAATCCGCTGGAATCTTCCGAAGCCCGCACCATCCGCCAAATTCTGGCAACGCATAACGGCTGCAAAATCGCTGCAGCGCGCGAGCTCGGGGTGAGCCGCACCACTCTGTGGCGCAAGATCAAGAAACTGCACATCGACTCCCCCTGAAAACCACCCCAGCCCATCAGTCCCACCCAATCAGTGAAATCCCCACTATTCTGTTCACTGCTCACCGTTCACTGCTCACTATATATCGTTGCAAATCTGCAACTGATTCACTGCAACAGTTCCACTTCTGCTTTGACTCATCACCACGCCATCCTCAAAAGCAGCTTCAATCCGCAGTCTTACCGCGGAAGTGTTGCCCTCATTCCACTTTTGAGGTGTGGCACTAAAATTGCCTACTGTATCTCACAACACAACGGGAATCTGGGAGCCGATCGATGACCATCGCCATACCATTGTACGGAGAGCGTGTTTCACCCCATTTCTCCACCGCCCCGGAGCTGATGGTGGTGGTAGTGCAACAGCAGCGGCCCGGTTCGACGATGATCATGCCGCTGGCGGCGGTGTCCCTGGTGGATAGGAGAAATAAGCTGCTGTCCCTGGGGGTAACCACGTTGGTTTGCAACGGCATCGACCAAGCCACCCAGTGCTGGCTGGAAAGGCGCGGCCTCCGGGTAATCGCCAATGTGACTGGAGAGGTGGAAGAGGTCCTGGGCAAATTGACCGCAATTTCCTCACTGACAGGTCGCTGAAAAGACGGCAAGCCTGCCATGAAAACCGAATCAACAGGTTGACACTATAAAGAGAGGGCGGTTATGAGCGATCGAAACTTCCGACAGGCGTTGTCAAAGAACCTCATGAAAGTGGGCCTCAAAAACAACTTGTTTCGCCGCCAGGCGGTGGAGAAGGCAGAGCGGGCGCTGGAGGACTATATTGTCAGTCAAAATGCCGACCATCGGCCGCAAAAAGTTCAGGAAATGCGTTTTCTCGGTATGCGCAACCTGCTGCGCAGCGGAGCACGGGCCCTTGCGCGCGGGCGCATATGCGACGCGGAAAGACGTTCGCTGCTCGACACCTTCGTTGAAAAATTCGTTATAGCCGACCCGGCCCGCACGGAAACGTTCCAGCTGAAACACGGCTACGAGCCGCCGGGCTTTCTCATCGTCAGCCCGACAGAGAAATGTAATCTGCGCTGCACCGGATGCTATGCGGCCGCTCGCGCCAGCAAGGCGAAATCGCTGAGCTACTCGGTGCTGCAGCGGGTTATTCGCGAAAAAACCGAGCTCTGGGGCTCTCATTTCACCGTTGTGAGCGGCGGTGAAGCGTGGCTCTATCGCAGCGAAGGCAAAGACCTTTGGGAGCTGCTGCAACAAAACGCGGACAACTATTTCCTTGTTTTCACCAACGGCACCCTCATAACCCGGCAAGTAGCCCGCAGGATGGCCGATCTCGGTAATGTGACACCGGCCATATCGGTGGAAGGTTTTAAAGAGGAAACAGATGCTCGGCGCGGCCAAGGGGTCTTTCAGAGTGTGCTCGAAGCTATGGAGAATCTGCGCGGCGCGGGTGTGCCGTTCGGCATTTCGGTAACGGCAACGCGCAACAACGCAGAACTGATCGTATCCGAATCCTTCGTTCGGTTTTTCTTCGATCTGCAGGGGGCCGCTTACGGTTGGATTTTTCAATATATGCCCATCGGCCGAAGTTATACCTTCGACCTGGTAGTCACACCGGAGCAGAGATTGTTCATGTTGCAGCGACAGATGCAGCTGCTTAGAGAAAGGGAGCTCTTTTATATCGACTTTTGGAACGGCGGCCCCATGTCGGTCGGGTGCATCGCCGCAGGACGTCCGGGCGGCTACCTGCACATCGACTGGAACGGCAACGTGGCGCCATGCGTCTTCTTCCCTTATTATGTAGATAACATCCATGACATCTATCGGAAAAATGGCTCCATCTCGTCAGTCCTGGAATCCGAGCTGTTTTGCGCCATCCGCGGCTGGCAGGCTGCTTACGGCTACGCGCAACCTCCGGATCGGGTTCAAAATCTGTTCCGTCCCTGCCCCATACGCGATCATTATGGTTTTGCCTACCACGCCATTCAAACTACGGGCGCCCGACCGCTTAATAAGGAAGCAGCCGATGCGCTGGCAGACTCGCAATACCGCGGATGCATGCTCACCTACGACCAACGCCTGGCCGAACTGCTTGACCCCTGCTGGCAGGTCGATGTTCTATCCTATGATGCATGCTGCTGAACTCCGAGCAGCCTGCAACTGCAATGAGAGGAACAGATGAAATCCTCCCTGGCACACTGGCATGTTGAAAATGAAACAGAGGCTTTGCAGGCGAACCCAATGCCGAGCATCGAGCAGGAGCTTTTCAAGTTTCCGGCTGCCGACTTCGTACGATCCTGCCACACGGAGCTTGCAGCGAAAATGGATTCCAGGAGACTTGAGGGGGTCGCCCTGGGCGCCAGCGGCGGGATCGACAGCGCGCTTGCGGCGGCCCTTTGCGCTCGAGCGTTGCGGCACTCGGGGCAAAGCCGTGTAGCCGCGTTGCAGATGATCGATGCAAGAGTGAAAGGAGAGTACTACAATTCCGAAGTTTACCGAGTGGTGGGAGCCGAATTCGAGCGGATTGACCTCACACACCGGATCGAGCAGGCGGAAAGGCGACTGGGGGCGCCATCGCGTTTTCTGACCACAATGGGAATGAAGGTTTTGCTTAGGTGGCTGCCGGTAAAAGTGCGCAGGCATATCATCTTGCAGATCATGTCGGCAAATGCCCCATCATGGATAACGCGCCATTATCAAGCTCTCACTACTGCCCATCGGGTTCGCATGGAAGTGCTGCAAAACTTTGCCGCGGACCACCATCTGCTGGTTGTCGTTTGTGCCAATCTGACCGAGGTCTCGCTCGGCTTCTTCGTCGAGCAGGGTGTTGACGACGCAACTATGGGCGACTATGCGCCTCTCGCCGGAATTTATAAATCCCAAGTCTACCGCACCGCAGGATATTTGGGCTTGCCCGATTATCTGCTTGCGCAGCCGCCCTCACCGGGGTTCGGCGGGATCGGCGACGAGGAAATCTTAGGCCCTTACGAAAAGGTGGATGTGGTCCTGGCGGCACTTGCACGAAGCTGGAACGAAGACCAAATCAGGCAGGAACTGGCCCGGCAATCTGCCAGAAGAGCAAACCACAAGCTCGCGGCCAAGAGGTGCTACCGTAGCATCGCTTACGTGAGGTTTCTGCGCGCACTGCTCGAATCTGCCAGAGCCAAAAAAAATTTAGCGGAAAACGAGGATATGTCATGAACATGCCGTTGAAAACACAGCTCGCCGAATGTCAAAACCTGCTGTCGGAAATCAAGGCCGAATATCCCGAGGGCGAGTTTGACCGGGAAATGCTTCACGGAGAGATGGATTTCCGCTACCGCCGAATCAAGGAACTGCGCCGGAAGCTCGATGCAGTGCCCAAAGAAGTTCGCGAATTCTGCCGCTTCACCCAGTCGGTCACGGTGCCGGAGACAGCCATTCGCACTTTTCTTCGGCTCCTAGTTGACAACCCGGACTCTCTGGGCGCTTTTCCCGGGCAGGGCTATCAAGAAATCCGCAAAAGGGTCGCGGCCTGCTCCGAGCAGCTTCAAATCCCGGCAGAAGAGCTCAGTCAAATGGTTGGTCGAATGCGCACGTACGGCATTCTGGATCAAAGCTATCGGCTGGTTGAAATCTACCTCCCAATTATCGCCGCCTATCTGACATTGTGAGCAGCCGAGATGCCAAAAGCCGCAGCCTGCATCAGGAAAGGAGGATAAAATGGACTTCGAACAAATCAAAACAACCGCTGTGAATTGGAGCCCGGTACATCAGAAAGGGCTGATTATGGAAGTTCTCCCTGCCATCTGGCCGCAGATCGGCCGCGATGAGGAGTGCTTCGAGAAGCTCAAAGAATTGCTGGATGAGGCCGCCGTTAAGGAGTATGTGGAGCAACATATGGGCGGGATCTAGGGAGTGAGCAGTGAACGGTGAACAGAAACTTTCAACCTTGTCTTCCGGTTTTTGGGTTCTAGCCTGCAGCGTCTAGCCTCCTGCTTCCGGAAAGGAGCGAACGCCAATAATGTATACATGCAAGGATGCAGTAGAAGACCCGTTAGATATCCTTCAATAGCTCAGGGCAGGTCATATAAAGGGCAATGGAGCTGCCGGGGCCTTGAATTCGCTCACACCACAGACCCCCTGTTACCCACGCCGGGGCGGATTCAAGATAGCACCTGTCGGCCGCATCCTGCCGCGGGCGGCGGGGAAACCCGGCAGGTCTTCCACTCTCCTCTCGGGCCTGCCCTGAGGTGTCGAAGGGTATCCAATCAGGTCGAAAAGGTGTGCTTTAAAGAAAGGAGGAAACAATGACCCTGCAAACTCAGCACAAGCCTGACAGGCTGGTTCGAACAAGCCTCTCATTTTTTCAGAACCTGCTCGGAGACTGCCGGCCGCGCGACTTTGCCGTGCGCTTTTGGGACGGCACTACCTGGGAGGCCGAGCCGGGCCGGCCGACCCGCTTCACCCTGGTGATTCGCCATCCGGGGGCTCTGCGCAACATGTTTTGGCTGCCCAATGATGTCACATTAGGCGAGGCTTACCTATATGACGATTTTGATGTGGAAGGCGACATCGAGTCCGTCTTTGCCCTCAGAGACCATATCGCCGACCCGCGCAAGAATGCCGGCAAATGGCTGCGGTGTGCCGGTTTGCTGCTGCAGCTGCCGCGCAATGGGCACCGATCTGTCAATGGCCGCCGGCCGGCCGAGCTCGAAGGTGCCTGCCACTCAAAGGAACGCGATCGGCAGGCGGTCACCTACCATTACGACGTCTCCAATGAATTCTTTTCCTTATGGCTCGACAGTCTGATGAACTATTCGTGCGCCTACTTTGAATCTCCTGACGAGGATCTCGATACGGCGCAGCAGAGAAAGCTCGACTACCTCTGCCGTAAGTTGCGACTCAAGTCCGGTGAGAGGCTGCTCGATATCGGCTGCGGCTGGGGCGGGCTGGTGATGCACGCCGCCCGGGAATATCAGGTGCGGGTGCTCGGCATCACTCTCAGCAAACCGCAGGCGGAACTGGCCAACCAGCGTATTCGCGAGGCCGGATTGGCGGATCGATGCCGGGTCGAAGTACGTGACTATCGCGACATCGATGAGCCCGAAAGCTACGATAAGCTGGTCAGCGTGGGCATGTTCGAACATGTCGGCGAAGGACAGCTATTCGAATATTTCAACCGCGCATGGAGGCTGCTCAAGCCGGGAGGCGTGTTTCTCAACCACGGCATCGGTCGCTCAGCCACCGAGCGCAAACGCATCGGTCCAAGCTTCATCGATACTTACGTTTTTCCCGACAGTGATCTGCTGCCCATCAATTCCACCCTGCGGGTGGCCGAGTTGAGCGGTTTCGAGGTGCGCGACGTGGAAAATTTGCGCGAGCACTATGCGCTCACCCTTCGCCACTGGGTGCGGCGCCTGGAAGCGCAGCACGATGAGGCGTGCAGCTCGGCGGACGAAGTCACCTACCGGGTCTGGCGGCTGTATATGGCCGGCTCCGCCTACGGCTTTGAAAAAGGCCAGATCAATGTCTATCAGACGCTACTGGCCAAACTGGACCGAGGCAAAGCCGCCTTACCACTGACACGCGCTGACTGGTACCGGTAAAAACCCATAAGTGATGATAGGCCTTGATCATCGTCTCGGCCACCGTCCAATGTATTTCTGCTCGCCCTGAGGTATCGAAGGGTGAACAGGCTCGTTCGTGCTTCGATACCTCAGCACGAACGGATATGGTCCGACCGAAACGATGATCAAGGCCTAAAGATAAAACAAAGTGATTAAAGGATCAAAAAACCTCGGTAGAATCCTTCTGGGATATGCTCCTGTGGGACACCCTGAGGTGTAGAATTGATCGATTGTTTCGCGCACCGAATGCGGATTCCCACCTCCAGCAGACAATGGAGGTGAGAACGCGATTCAAAAAATCTCAAGCGCCATACTTCAATGCATGCATCGAGTGTACGGCAATTGATAGTCGCATCATCGCTTAGATTGCGCACCGTTCATCAGCATGCGCAGCCACTCAAGCAGACTCGGTGCCTGTTTCGTCCAGGGCAGCAGGGCCGCACGCGCCGCGTGTTGTTCCACCACTTCGTGGATATAGGAAGACTCGCTCTCGCGTTTGGCCCAAAGCACCGGGTCAGTCACCTGCAGAGGCGTGAGGCTTTGGTTGATGACCCATCCGAACGGGCTGATGCCTGCTCGATCCAGGTCTTTTTGCAGCAGCGCAGCCTCGTGAACCGGGGTCGCCTCGGGCAAGGTGACCAGCAAAATCTTTGTGAGCTCGGGATCGCGCAACCGGGGCAGAACATGTCTCACCGCATCGGGCAAATCGCTCCTGGTTCGCAACACTTGGCGATGGTATGCCTCGGTGGCGTCCAGCAGCAAAAGCGTATGGCCGGTGGGGGCGGTATCGAGCACCACGAATCCGTCCTCTCCTTCCGCGACGCTGCGCGCGAAGGCCTGGAATACGGCGATCTCCTCGGTGCAGGGTGAGCGCAAATCTTCCTCAAGCAGCCTCAGCCCTTCCGCATCCAAGTCCTTCCCCGCACTCGCCATCACTTCCTGCCTGTAAGCGAGCGTTTCCGCAACCGGGTCGATCCTGCTGACTTTCAAGCCGGGCACGCTGTTGGTCAGCGACATGTCGAGATGGGCGGCCGGATCCGTGGTGGTCAGGTGCACGCCGTATCCCTGCAGCGCAAGCTCGACGGCAATGGCTGATGCAATGGAGGTTTTCCCCACACCACCTTTGCCCATTGCCATCAAAACCCCACGGCCCGGACGGGCCATCTCGGCAACCAGTGAGGAGAGCGGTTGCAAGCCGTTTCCATTGGTGGATGCCGTTAATCCATCGGTGGAAATTCGGGCCAGGGCGGATTCCGGATGCAGTATGGCCCGCAGGGCGTCCACCCCGATGAGACCGAAAGGAAGCAGCGGCACCTGGCTGCACGGGAGACCCGCCAGGCCGGGCGGAAAATGCTCGAGCGCCTCTTGGCCGCGCGCCTCAATCGCTCGTGCAATGGCATCTTGTGCATCTCGAGCCTGGAAAACGCCGTTCAAAATAAGATGTTGATTGGCGACCCCCAAAGCCGAAAGCTCCGCGCTGGTCCGGTCGGCCTCTGCCAGCGCCGATTGTTCAGGGCGGGTCACCAGTACCAGGGTGGTTTTGGCGCCATCGGTCAGCGTCTGCAGTGTGGCTGCATAGAGCGCTTGCTGCTGCTGCAGCCCGGAGAGAGGTCCAAGACAGGACGTTCCGCCGGTATTGGATTCCAGAAAACCGCTCCAGGCGGCAGGAAGCTGCAGCAGGCGAAGAGTGTGGCCGGTGGGGGCGGTGTCGAAAACCACATGGTCAAATTCGGCGGTGGCGGCCGGGTCGCCGAGCAGTTTCGAAAACTCATCAAAAGCGGCGATCTCCACGGTGCAGGCCCCGGAAAGCTGCTCCTCCATGCTGGCAACGGCGGCATCGGGCAACACGCCACGGTAAGGGGCCACCATCCGCTCTCGGTAATCACCGGCAACCGCTTCGGGATCGATGTTAACGGCCCACAAACCCTGTGCAGAGCCGATGGGGGTGGGGGTCGATGAAAGCCGAGCTCCCAGCACTTCGTCAAGGTTCGAGGCCGGGTCGGTGCTCACCAGCAGCACACGTTTGCCGGAATCGGCCAGAGCAATCGCCGTGGCACAGGAGAGCGAGGTCTTACCCACTCCCCCTTTACCGGTGAAAAATAAATATCGGGATGCGTTATCGATAATTTTCATTTTACTTTCCTTTCAACTCAGCAGCAATTGGAAGACGGGTCACACGCGGACTCAAGGTCCGCCATCGGAAGCAGCACCGGGTTAGGCTCCCGCGGTGCAGGCAAACCAAGCAGCTCAGCCAGTTCTTGCCGGCCGGGATAAGCCCCTCGGCTCACGATGCGCCCGTCCAGCAGGATGAGCGGAAGACACTCCATTCCATCTTCTTTCATTGCCTGCTTGACCGTTTCGTTCGCAGCAAAAGCTTGCGGTTGTTGAGCGAGATTAAACCGCTCCACCACCACGCCCCCGCTCTTCAGCCATTCCAGGTCGGCGCTGAAGCGTGGCAGTACGGGGTCGACCACGGGGCCGCATACCCCCGTCGAACAGCACATAGCAGGATCGAATATTTCCAATTTGAACATGATAGGCTCCTTTCTGCACTCTATATTCACTAAAATATCGAGGCACTAATACACTCCAAAGCTTGGAGGTGTATGCACCAAGAAAATGCCTTTGTTCCCCCTCAATGGCCTTCCTACGCTCTACAGAGTTTGTTCGTGTCCGCATCGGCTGCAAGAACCACCTCCAACCGTTTTTTGTTCTCCTGCACTCAGTGAGTGTCGGCAAGACAACGACAAACCCATGCCAGCGCCTCCCGCACCTCCGGAGGAGCAGCTTCCCCGGCCAACCGGTAGTAGACCCAACGCCCGTCCTTGCGATCCTCCACAAGGCGCGCCTGCCTGAGGATAGACAGGTGTTTGGAAACCGTAGAAGGTGCCACCCTCAGCAGCTCAGTAATCTGACAGACGCACAGTTCGCAGCTTTGCAGGGCGAGCAAAATGGTCACTCGGTTTTGATCTGCCAGGGCTTTGGTTATGGCCATAAAGTCGCGCATCGTCATCTCCTATAATTCGCCACTTATCGAAAAATAGTCATCCGTCGTGTTTGCGTCAAGCGGTTTTTTTAAAGCTCATCGCGGACGGCAGGTACAATTTTACTTCCACAAAAACAAGCAAGACTGCGCCAGAGCGCTGATCAGCCACGCGAATGACTTCAGTAGACAGAGCATCCTTTGCCTTTTGCGACCTTGTTGCTACAATAGAAACAGAGATGACGCCATGCAAATGGCAGGCATAGGCGATGTGCAATAAGGAGAAAGAGAAGTGGCAGAGGCGGTTAAAAAAGATTCTTCCGATTAAACACCTGACTCTGACGGGGCACCACTGAGTTTGAATCTGCTCACTGCTGTCCGGTTAACTTTTTCGTGACCACAATAAGCCTTTGTACTTAAAAAGATAATCAGGATATTTCCTTTTTTAGATTAAATTTCAACCTTCCCAAAAAATCTGGAATTCTGATATGTTTTCTCTGCCGGGCGTTACATTTTTACCGGACAGCATACTGACGATGATCTGGAACCAACCATGGCCATCCTATGCCGCGTCATCCATATGTTCTTGGTCAATTCTTACGTCTCCTACCTCGATACGAATTCCAACGTATTGTGAACAAATTCAACGGGGATTATCGCAGCAGGCATTTCAAGTGCTGGAACCAGTTGGCCTGCATGATCTTCGCTCATATCCGGCAGGAAAGCAGCCTGCGCGATATCGATGTTGCGCTCAACGCACATTCCAGCAAGCTCTACCACATCGGCCTCCAGCAATGTCCAAAGTCTACTCTGGCAGATGCCAATGAACGGCGTGACTATCGGATTTACGAGGAATTTGCCAAATCTATGATGCAGCGTGCCCGCCGAGAATATGCAAACACTTCGGGTGCAGATCTTTTGAAACGAAACCGCAAAGGAGTTGTCGCACATTATTTTTCTCAACAATGTCAAAGCACTGGACATTTGCTCTGCCTTAGGGCATTGTAGGTTGCCAACCTACAACCTAAGGAGACGCCCTGATGAACCAAGTGCGTGATATAAAGAATCTGAATGAAGGATTTCGTTCGGTCTGCCACCAGTTTCAGGCTATGATCGATCAACTGCGCAGCGATGCGACGGCTCAAATGGAACATGATCAGGTGGAGATTCTGATTAAGAAACAGGGAACGGAAGTGATGCGACTCCTGCTTCAAGGCCATTTGAACGAACGGTGCAATGGCGAGCAACGGATGGAATCGTTTCAGGGGGCCGATGGGACTGTGCGCACTAGGTGTCGTGAGAACTGTGAGAGAAACCTTATGACTGAGTTTGGACAGGTGGTGGTTAGAAGAAAAGGCTACAGCGCCAAGGTGCTAAGTCTCACAATATTTGACTCTGAGAGTCCCAGTTTAGATGAAGATGTCCTCCCCCACAAGTTGGTGGGAGCTTGTGAGGGAAGACGTGAGTATTTTAGCAGTCTTGTAAGCCGTCGATCATTTCAACAGCCTCACGGAAGTTGCAGCATTTGACGGCCATGACCATGTCGATGGGATTGAAGTTTTTCTGGCACCGGAAGCACCGGGCCAGGTTGGTTTTGGGGTTGGTGGCGGTTTGAAACTCAGAGCACAGGGGGCATAGAAAGCGAAAATACCCGTCTGATACTTTGCAGGGGATGCGCAGAAAATCAGAGATGAGCCGGGAGATGGGGATCTGATTACGCAGTATCCGGAGTTTTTGCTTGGAATAGAGCTTTGTCATGATGTCTTCTCCTAGGGAAGGCGGAATTCGGCCATGGTGTCGGTGACCAGGGCTTCGTTGATCTTGTTGAGATTTTGGGCGGCGGCATTGAGGAGGCAGGCGGTAGCGATGTTATTAATCTGCCTTGGGATGCCGCTGGCATAGTCATGGATGAGGGATTTGGCTTCGGGCTCGAAGACCTTCTCGTTGCTCCCCGCGAAACGCATCCTGGAGTCGATATAGGAGGTGGTCTGGTCCGAGGTTAAGGCGCCGAGGTGACATCGGACGGTGATTCGGTTGACAAGATCGCTAAGAGAGGCACGGGCAAGGAGCTTGGCGAGGGGCTCCTGACCGCTGAGGACGATCTTTACGGGAGTATCGGTATCGAGGGCTGAGCTAACCAGGAGGCGCAGATCGGTCAAAGCTTGCGGATCTATAAGGTGGGCTTCGTCGATGATAAGCACCGTTGAGAGATCTTCTTTTGCGGTGCGATCGAGAATTTGTAAAAAGAGATGATCCTTGCCTCGCCGGGGGGCTTCTCCCAACTGAGTCACGATTAGGCGAAGCAGGCTGGATGACGGGATTCCGGTGAAGTGGAGATAAACGGGGCGGTAGCGGTTTTTAGAGAGGTTATGGATGAAGAGCCTTAAGAGTGTGGATTTTCCGGCACCGGTTGGTCCGATGAGGAGGGCCAGGGTCCCTTGCCGGGCAAAGTAGTCGAGTCTGGCCAGGGACTGGGAGATGCGGTGGTCGTTGAGGATCCATTCCACGGGAGGGCGTTCCTGGAAGGGATGGCTGTTCATTTTGAAATGATCGAGGAACATGGTGGTTACTCCTTTTGCTGTAGGATTTGTTTGAGCTCACCGACGAGGTGGGGGAACGACTTGTTAGGCACTCGGGCAAAGGCCTGCGTGAGCACGGATTCTGTGAGCTGAACGTTTTGATTGTAGAGTTTTTTGAGCGTTTCGAGCTCCTGTGCCGTGAAGGCGGAGATGCCCACTTCTTTTCCGAGCAGCCGGGCAAAGGCTTTGACAAAGGCATGAAACGGCCACGGCCGCACGGAGACGACCTTGCGGTAATCGATGCCGCGAGTGTTTGCGGCGAGCTGCTCCCGGTGCTCGCGAACGAGGAGATCGATGAGGTTATGCTTGGGTTTTCCCCGAGCTTGTGCGGGAAGGGGCGGTTGCTCGGCCTCGCGGTGATGGAGCACGCCCGATCCCTGGTATTCGCCTTTCAGGGAAAAGATCTTCACGCTATCTGAAGACGAGAAGGGATCGTAGTGGACCCAGACCTTGTCTCCCCTTAAAGCTGGATCGACCCGGTAGAGCCGCTTATCGAGGCTAATGTCGGAAAAATCCTTGTGGACGACCCGAGTGACCTTTCTAAGGAAGGAAGCGAGCACCTGGTCCATTTCCACGTGGCGGATGACGGAAAGTCCGGTATGATAGCGGTCCTTGGGAGTCTCGCCGGTCTCGGAATGAATGGAGCTATGATAATCCACCGAGATCCATGCGCTGAGAGCTCGGTTGAGATCATCGAGGCTTATGGCATCTTGTGCCCGCACCTCGGATTCAAACCGGTCTTGGGCGGTCTCAAAGAAGCGCTCAATGAGTCCTCCCGGGGAAGGGTCCCCGGCCGGCCGGTGGCGAAGCCGGATGTGGAGCCGGTAGCAGGCAGCCTTGAGGCCGATTGCGTGATAGACCTTGGCGTTATCGAGGTAGAGTTCGCCGGGGGCGCCATGCTTGGCCAGGGCGCGCAGCAGCGAGTCGATGAGGATATCGAGGCTTTGGCGCAGGTAGTAGCGGGCCTCGACGATATACCTGCTGTGGCAGTCGATGAAAGCGGAAAGATAGGTGGGCAGGACCTCCCGGCCGAAAACAACATAGGGGCCTTCCTCGAAGTCCCCAACCCAGAGATCATGGGTATGGTCTCTGGTCCAACGTTTTCTCACCTTGTTTTTGACAACGCCGAGCTTGAGGCGGGTTGCGCCCGCACCTTTAAGATGGCGATACAAAGTAGAGCGGGAGAGCGTAACGCCATAGAGGTCCTTTAGGAATCGGTTGATGGTGGCAGGGGAGCGCTTGGGCTGCTCGCATTTAAGCTCGATGGCGGTTGCAATGATTTCTGCGGGTGCGGCCCTGGCATGGCCGCGGTCATGGCGGTCTTTTCTTGCGAGAGCATCGAATCCTCCGGTTCGATAGCGCTTCAGCTTTCGCCTGAGGGTGGAAAGGGAGGGCTTGCCGGTACGTCCGCCGGGAAAGACCATCTCCTTTTGAGAGATCTCTTTGAGAAAATCCTGGATCGATTCCGGCTCCACCTCGTCGAAGAGAACGGGGCGAAGGAGATCGCACCAGAACAGGGCCCATTTTTCATCTTTTTGCTTCATAACGCCTCCTTTGTTTTATGGTTGGAGGCGAGCATAAATCATTGCCAGGCGCAGCCTGTTGCAAAGAAGGGGAAAATTGAAGCACCAAAAACAACTCGGAATACCGCCTCCAGGTGGACGAGCCGGCGAGAGCGTTTGAGGGTTTCTTCCCGAGCGGTTTTCACGAACTTATTGGGGGAGATCGTTAGCGCGGCGAGATCCCGGTAGACTTTTGTCGCCGGATCCTTCTGTAAGATGAGGTCCAGAGCGCGGCGCGGGATTTCTTTGAAGCGGCCAAGAGTGTCGATCCAGCGGTAAGGGGTTGTGTGGGAGAGGACTTTATCGACCGGCGTATTTCCTTCGTCCGTCGAGGCATGGAAGATCTCCGAGCCTTCTTCCAGGACTGTCTTCCGATAGGTCGACGTCTCATCTTCCAGATAGCTTGCCGAGCGATGAAGTATCGCGTCGCTGGTGTAACGCTTGAAGGGAAGCGCGAAAGGAGGCTGTTCGGTGAAGGTCTTATGGCAGCCGGGGCATTTCCACCGAATGACAAGGCATTTTACCACCTGGACCAATGCGTCGCATAGAATGCGGAATTTGCGGGGGCGTGCCTGATGCCGCCTGAACAAATACGGTTGAGTATTGCAGACGGGGCAGGAGGGCAAACCGCAGCGGATCTTGTTTCGCAGCACATTCAAGCTGTATTTTCTAATATCTGAGCGGGTAAATGGAGCAAACATGGCGTCTCCCACTTGAGCGAATAGTCATGATCGAAGAGGTTTCCGAAAAAGCCGTTCGTTTACTCCAACCTGGCGCCGCCCGCAAGCGCAAAACCGCCGGCGCCCGACGCGCCAGATGCTATGTTTGGCAACGGTTTTTCAACAAAGGAGTTGCGTTACCCATGAGTAAGATATCCCGCAATGCGCCCTGCCCTTGTGGAAGTGGAAAGAAGTACAAAAAATGCTGTTTGTTGCGCGAACAGGTCTCAGCGACACGGCCGCCGCAGGCTCCTTCAGATGTCTTCAAACAGATCCATGCCCAAATGGAGGAGTTGGACAACCTATCGAATAGTGTCATTGATCTCATCCAAGCCGGGAAACTGGACGAAGCGGAAGCTCAGTGTCACAAGCTATTGGAGCAATATCCGGACGATGTTGACGGGCTCGACAGACTGGCAACGGTCTATGAAGCCAAGGGGCAGAATAGGATGGCCGCTGAGTACTACCGAAAGGCGGCCGCTTTTATGCGCTCAAGGCCAGGATTTGACAACGAAGCCATTGAATGGGCTCTGAAGAAAGCCTCTGAACTGGAGTCTGCATCGTCATCAGCAGAATAGATCTTGCAGCCGAGCCATGGCCTGCAGGTGGTCGGCGAGGCTCGTGGCGCTGCGACAACCAGTAATGTTGACATTCCGGAGGTGCTTCGGCGCCCCCGCTGATGCCCAGCCGTTATCCGGCGTGGTCTTGGGACCGGTTAGCGCCCGGCGCGCGGGGTAGGCAGGGTAAAGTGCAAAAGCATGGCGAGGTATAGCGGGATAGGCGGGATCAGATTACTTGGGACTGTTCAAATCAAATATTGTGGGACGTAGGACCAAGGGAACCAAAACCTTGTTTCCCCTGGATGCGGAGCTCAACCTTCCGCAAGACAAGTACTCTTCGGAGCTGTGCCGCCTGGTGGCTCAACAGGTGGCGGACTCTTCCTTTGATGAAGGTGTAGAGAGCATCCGGAGGACGACGGGTGGGAAAGTTCCCAAGCGCCAGACCATCCAACAGACGGTCAAGATGTCGCAAGATTTCGATGCCTTCTACAAGCTTCCAGGGGAGCCGGAGAAAACATCGGATCTGCTGGTCATCACCGTGGATGGTAAGGGGATCGTGATGCGTCAAGAAGACCTTCGGCCCGCTACACGCAAGGCCGCTGAGCAGCAAAAGGGTTCCCATGGAGCGCGTCTGGCGCCGGGTGAAAAGCTCAACCGCAAGCGCATGGCCACTGTGGCAGCCGTCTACAGCCTGCAAGCTCAAAAACGCACACCCGAACAGATCATGGGACCGAAAGAGAATAAGCTTGCTCCCGTGAGAGCCCGAAGCAAGCGGGTATGGGCCAGTATCGAACACGATAGCCGGGGTGTGATAAGAGCTGTCTTTGAAGAGGCATTGAAAAGAGATCCTATGCAGAGCCGTCACTGGGTGGTCGTGGTGGATGGAGGCGAGCAGCAACTCCTTGACATACTTGACATAGCCGAAACCTACCAGGTCAAGATCACTCTGGTTTTGGATCTCATCCATGTTTTGGAATACCTGTGGAAAGCGGCCCATTGCTTCCACCCCGTTGGCAGTAACCAGGCTGAAGAATGGGTAAAAGAGAAAGCTTTGCAGGTTTTGCATGGAGCCGCCCAGAGTGTGGCTGTTGACCTGCGACGTAGTGCCACGCGTAGACAACTGAGCCAAAACAAACGACGGCCCGTGAACAAGTGCGCAGACTATTTGGATAAGTATAGTCCCATGCTTGAATACGACTCCTTCCTCTCCGATGGACTCCCCATTGCATCGGGAGTGATTGAGGGCGCCTGCCGTCATCTGATAAAAGATCGGCTGGATCGCACCGGGGCTCGCTGGCGCATGAAGAGTGCCGAAGCCATAATACGAATTCGATCTCTTCGCTCCAGTGGCGATTTTGATGCCTACTGGAAATTTCATCGGGAACAAGAACTTCAACGTAATTACGCCCGTCGTTATGCGACCGCTTGCTGAACTCAGAGAGTTACCCTAAATGTCGTTTCAAAAGATCTGCACCCAACACCGAATTGGCAATCGACGTTGATAATGCCGTTTATGCGTTGGACGCCTCCGTCATTGATTTAACGCTATCCTTGTTTCCTTGGGCAAAGTTCCGCAAAACCAAGGGAGCGATCAAGCTGGACGCCATGCTCGACTTGCGGGGCAATATTCCAGCATTTTTGACGATCACAGATGGAAAAGTCCACGATGTCAAAGCAGCACCGCTGATCCCCATTGAACCTGACGGCATTTACGTAGTCGATCGAGGATACGTTGACTTCGCCTGGCTGTGGTCTATTCATCGAACGGATGCCTTCTTCGTCACCAGATTGAAAAGAACAATAAAGTGGACCCGCGTCATTTCACGTCCTGTCGATAAGTCCCTTGGTTTGCGTTGTGACCAAGAAATTTTGTTGGCCAGTAAACGCTTACAGGGACTCTACCCGATCCGGCTGAGGCGGATCAGCTTCCGCGATCAAACACAAGAGCGAACTCTGGTCTTTTTGACAAATAATTTTTCTCTGCCGGCTGAGACCATTGCCGCCTTGTACAAGGCCAGATGGGAAATCGAACTGTTCTTCAAATGGATCAAGCAAAACCTACGGGTGAAGGCGTTTTATGGCACTTCCCCAAATGCCGTAAAGACTCAGATCTGGATCGCCATGACCGTATACCTCTTACTCGCCATCTTGAAAGAACGCTACCACCTGGAGCAAAGTCTCTCCCAATTATTACACTTTTTGGAGGTTAACCTATTCGAGCAAAAACCGCTTATTTCAATCTTTAGACCGAATGCTAGAACTTTTAAGCAAAAACAGGAAGAAACCTATAAGCAGTTGACTTTGTTTGGTGTTTAAGTAATTTTCTTCCGAACCCTCAAGATATAATGTATATCAAGCAGGTATTTAAATTCTAATACTGAAGTTACACTATAGAGCTACGCCACCTTAGTAAGTGGCTGATTTTGCTTAATAGTTAACCGGACAGCAGTGGAATCTGCTATATCATCCATCTCCATATTTTACCCTCAGAATTGTGCGGAGGGGAATAATCTCATATCTGTATGGGGCAAAAACAGTGCTGAGGTATAAATATCATAATAACTTGGTTCCATTGTCAGCTCAAAGGTAGTAACAGATCCTGCTATTTGTCGGATATTCTCCATATCTTCTATAGATAAAAGTGCTTTTGTGGCGCCATCAATTGAGCTGTTGCCGATAAACGCTATCTTACCCCTTTCTATATCCGGTAATAGCCCGATCTTTATTGCCCTCTCAATATCCAGGTGTCTTCCGAAGTTTCCGGCAATCAATAATCTTTCCACATCATAGAATTCCATTGGGTGCGGCTCTTTTAGAACGACAGCTTGAAAGGCAGTAGCTGATCATAATTTGGATTGATATCAAGGGACTGGACATTTTGTCTCCATTATGGGATGGTATCCCGCCAACCCATAACCCAAAGGAGACCTCATATGATTCAAACCGGTCATCTTGATGACTTATTCGGAGTATTCGATTTGCCTTGTCAGCAGTTTGAATCACTGATCAGTGCGCTTTGCGATGAAAGCACGGCAGCTATGGAGCATGGCCGGATAGAAGACCTGATTTGCCGAATGGGAAACGAATTACTGCGGCGCTTGATACAGGCTCATCTGGATCTACGTGCTTTGCGGGAGCCGCGTAGAAAGCAGTTGACTGCGCCAGACGGCACCCATTTGGCTGATTGTCGTGAAAATTGTGAACGCACCCTGGCGACAATCTTCGGCGACGTAAAGGTTAGACGCAAAGGTTACGGTGCCCCCGGGATTGAGAGCAAATTTCCACTGGATGCAGAGCTTAACCTTGCCCCGGACAAATACTCACATGGGCTAAGGTATCGAGCAGTTGAACAGATCGCTCGGCATTCCTTTGATGAAGCAGTAGCCGACGTTAAGAAAACCACGGGCGGTAAAATTCCGAAGCGCCAGATGCAGGAGATCGCAGTTGCCGCAGCTCGGGATTTCGAGACATTTTACTCGGGCCGAAAAACTGAGGGAGCTGAACAAACATCGGATATCCTGGTGATGAGTACAGACGGCAAGGGAATCGTGATGAGAAAGGAAGACCTGCGGGCGGCGACACGCAAGGCTGCCGAGCAGGCAAAACAGGAAACCGGCGCCCGCCTTCAGCCCGGTGAGAAACGTAACCGCAAGCGCATGGCAACAGTAGCCACTGTTTACAGCGTTAAGCCGCATCTGCGCACTGCAGAGCAAATCATGGGTCTTTGTCCGGATGCCGAAAAGCCACGTCAGCCGAAAGCCACAGACAAGCGTGTTTGGGCCAGCGTTGAGCGGGGCCAAGAGGAAGTGATCGGAGCAATGTTTGAAGAGGCCTTGCGGCGAGATCCCGATCGCAGTCGTCCTTGGGCTATACTGGTCGACGGGGCGGAAGAACAATTAGACAAGATCCTCAATTTTATCGAGTGCCACCGCCCCGATGCGACGCTGATCCTGGACTTTATCCATGTACTGGAATACGTTTGGAAGGCAGCGCATGCTTTCTTTAGCCCGGGTAGCCAGGAGGCTTTAGATTGGGTGGCGCAGCAGGCCCTGAAGATTCTCAAGGGAGAAGCCCGCAAAGTTGCGGTCGCGATGCGTCGCAAAGCTACCCGTGAACAACTCAGCCAAAAGCAACGAAAGCCAATCGATAAATGTGCCGCTTACCTGAGCAAATATACTCCGATCCTGCACTATGAAGAGTATCTCTTGGAGGGGCTTCCGATTGCCACGGGTGTCATTGAAGGGGCCTGCAGGCATTTGATCAAGGATCGGATGGATCTGACCGGAGCTCGTTGGAGATTGAAAAGTGCCGAAGCAGTGCTGAGGCTCCGTTCGTTGCGATCAAGCGGTGACTTTGAAGAGTATTGGGCCTTCCACAAGGCCCGGGAGAAAGCACGCAATTATGGTTCGGACACCAGCCTCGCTGCATGCGGGTGACTGTGGCCTCAGTAAGTGCGGCACCGTTCCAAAAGAGCCGCACCCAATTCCATTTGCATACTTTTCAGTAGTATTGTAGAGCCGGCATAGAGGGCGGCCTTATCCCTTATAAGATTGTCTATGTCAGCCTGTGTTAAAGTAATATCTTTACTTATTTGCGTCTCATCACTAAAAGCAATGATAAACTCTAAACCAGCATCTGTTTCTTTGATTCTGGGACTTTTGAAACCGGCGTTTATCCTTCCTCGTCTATCAATCATGTTTCGTTTAAGCATTTGTGCCAGAAGATCAATTAATCCTGAACCACAGATACCCATTGGAGACTCATTATGTATGGTTTTATATCTCAACTCTCCATCTTCCCTTAAGGTTACTCCTTCTATGGCGCCGGATGCGGCATTCATCCCGAACTCCAGGCCGCATCCTTCAAATGCTGAGCCTGCTGAGCCAGAACAGGCAACCATCCAGTCCCTATTTCCCAATACGGTCTCTCCATTTGTTCCTATGTCGATAAGCAGTATTGGATTGTCGGATTCATTCAGCCCTGTAGATAATATTCCAGCGGTAATATCACTGCCTATATACCCACTCACGCAAGGAAGAAATTTGATAACACCATGTGGATTTATTTTAATCCCTAAGCTTGCTGCTAAAGTCGATGGATAGAGAGTGGTTAGAGGCACATAGGGCTCTATGCGGATCGTTGTCGGGTCAAGTCGCAAAAATATATGGGCCATTATTGTATTTCCCGCACATATTAACCCGCTAATTTCATTTTGTCTGATTTCATGCAATTTACATGATTGTTCAATCATTAAATTTAACTCGCCTATAAGGAGTTCGTTAAGCACCCTTAATCCATTCTCTTTTTTACAATAAATCATCCTGGAGGTTACATCTGCACCATGGACCCGCTGCGGGTTGTTGCTCGTCCTTGACTCTATTGTTTTACCGCTGTTAAGGTCTATCAAATTCATCACCAGCGTGGTTGTTCCTATATCACAGGATAGTGCGTACAATGCCTTCTCTGTGTTGCCCTTTTCTAAGTTGACCAATCGCACCTGACTGTCTATTTCAGAAAATGTCACGGTTACCTTCCAATCACTATCTCTCAGTATCCTCCCCATACCTTCAAGTAATGATAGATCAACCTCAACCTCTTTGTACCGTGTTTCCCTCTCAATCTCCCTCAAAAGCCTCTGATAGTCACCAAGTGTATCGCTTAAAGAAGGTGCGGGAATCTCTAAATATCTCTTTTTAATTACAGGATTATGTCTTGGCATCAGGACTCCCTCCGCAAAATCGTTTTATTTGTGCTTTTAATTTGTTTTACAGGCTGCTTGTTATAGGCGTTCACGTGCAATCAGTGCGGCCCCGATGGCGCCGACGACCTGCGGCTCGGGCGGGATTTCCAGCCGCGCTCCCAGCGCCCGCTCAAGGGCTTTGACAACCCCGACGTTTTTGGCCACCCCGCCGCTCATGGCGATTTTCCCATGCCTGCCGACCCGCCCCAACATGGACACCGTGCGAACCGCAATGCTCTCGCAGATGCCGCGACATATCTCTTCTACGGGCCGCCCTTCGGCAATGAGCGATATCACTTCGCTCTCGGCAAAGACCGTGCACAGCGAGGATATGCTTGCCGACCGTTTAGCCTGAAGCGCCCGCCGGCCCATATCCTCGATATCGATTTCGAGCGCGCGCGTCATCATTTCCAGAAAGCGGCCCGTCCCGGCGGCGCACTTATCATTCATGGCGAAGCGCTGCACCGCTCCCTCTCCGTCAAGAGCGATGGCCTTGGTGTCCTGCCCCCCGATATCGATGATCGTGCCCACTCCACGCACCAGGTGGGCCATCCCCCGAGCATGGCAGGTGATTTCCGTGACCTGCTCATCGGCAAAATCTACCGCTTTGCGTCCATATCCGGTTGCAACACAGGTTTGGATCCTCCGTTCGAAACCGTTCCCATCGAAAACCATCTCCTTCAACTTTGCGGCGGCGCGGCGGCTACTGGCCCCGGTCAGGATCACCTTTCGAAACAGGATTCGCCCGGCCGAATCGATGACCACCGCCTTGCCCGACAGGGACCCGATGTCAATACCCAAAAACAAACCATCCTTGGATATCACTCTGCCGCTTTTCCCTCTGCGCTTCTCCATTACTTCGACGAAGCCATCGAGCCGTGTGCGGGTTTGGCCTTCGGAATAATTTCGACTGTCGACGCAGTCGCCGTCAAGGTCCAGAAAGGGCACGTCGAGCCGCTGCAGAGCGTCGGCAATCGGTCTTACGCCTCCGCACCCCTGCCGGCAGCCCCATTGCGAGAACTGCAGCACGCCATCCGCCTCGTATTCCCGCACCATGCCCTCGATGAGAGCAATCCGGTTAGTCACCGGCCCGAGATTCGGATTCTGCAGCATCTTTACCGCCAGGCTGTGGTGGGGCCTGCTGGCATCCAAAGGGGACCAGTAGACGTGCCCCAGCTCCTCGGCGACGGCATGCACCCCGAGCTCATTCTCAAGACGGTCGATAAAGTTCCCCTCGAAATAGGGATAGGCGAGCAGCCAAATGATCCGATAGCGCTCGGATCGCTCGCCGTTGTCACCCTCTTTTCCGCAACTCTTTCGGATCTCTGTGACCAAGTCGCGGTAGCAGTCTCGAAGGAAGGGCGTGCCCATCAGCAGCAGCGCTTCGAGAGCCAGCGTGAAGGCTTCCCGACCGTAAAGCGGGCTCGGGAGCCTGCGGCGCAATTCGTTGACCCGGATCATCAGCTCCCTGGTCTCGTTGCTCAGGGAGAAAATGTGGTCCCAATCCCCCGGTTCCGCCCGTTTCCCGCTTAGAGCCACCAGGGTCTCCTCGATCTCCGCGAGCTGCCCGGCCAAGTACTCGACCGCGGTCGGAGAGTGCTCCTGAGGCACATCCAGCAGGACGTAGGGAACGCCCATACGCACGGCTAGTTCTTCCAGGGTTTGGTTCTGCAGATCACAAAGGTGCGACGTGGCCGCCACAAGTTTGAAACTTGGGAGATATCCACCCAGCCAAGCGCCGAGCGTTGCCCGGTGGAATGAGCACCCGTCCCGGCTGAAGCCGGCGGATTCGGCATGTCCCAGCGCTCTTCCCGCATAACCGGCAGCCGCCATCATCGCCGCCAGATGCTCGATGAACATGGGCACCGCTCCATACAAATGCAACAGTTCCGCGGGAACGAGAAATCCCGAAAGCACCGTCAGTTTGCTCGGCCGGTAAATGTCAAGGAGCATCCGGGCCGTCCGGCAGTCGATCCGGGCGGCAACCGGCATATCTTTTCGCGCCGCCCAGCGCTTGCGCCAGAGGTATCCGTGTATAAGCAGTCTTGTAAGGGTGCGCATCACGATTGGTTTCATTCCGTTAATCCTGCCTGCCTCCCTTATCGAGGAGTTCAACAAAAGCTTCGACGCGCGTCGTCAACTGCCCGCCGGCGGCGGACGCTCCATCCCGATCAACGTGCAGAAGAGGAATTCCCTCCTGCCGCAATGCCTCGCGCAGTCGCGGAAGGTCAGCCTGCACCAGGTCGCAGAATTTCAGCGTGTGATAGACAACGCCTGCTGCTCCGTGTTCCTTTGCCAGTCCCAGCAGGCGACGGATGCGCGCTTCGGCGCCCTTCATCCTGGCGCATCCCGCTCGCCTCAGATACCGCCTGGCGATCCCCCTCAGCGGGTCCGGCGAGGCATCCACCAACCCGTCGTAGTGACGAAGCCCGGTGCACAGATCATCCGCAACAACGGCACCGCCGGCGTCTTCGATAAGCTTCTGCAAGGCACATCCGTTGACGATAGAACCGCAGAGCAGAATCCTCGGCCGCTCGGACTGTTTTTCCGCCCTCTCGCCGAAAGCGCTCAGGAACCGTTTCGCTTCGGCATTGAAGCGCTCCTTGTCCGATTCCGCGGCACAGCGTGCGATAACGGCAAACTCGCTTCCGGAAAGCGGAGAGAAGGCATCAGCCCGCAACAGGGAAATGCGCGATATCAGTCTCCGCGTCTCGTTGGTCGTTTCAATGGTCCGCGCGATGTCATCGTTTTCAATGGCGCGGCCTGCCTCCCGTTCGAGTGCGGACCGCAACACACGCAACTGCTCGGCGAAAAAGACCTCGGCGAGATTGTCGCTCCGCCGCGGCACGTCAAGCCGATGGATGAAGCGGGCACCGACGTAGATCGTCCATATATCGGCGAGGCGGCGCATTGCGTCGCATGAGGCGACAAGGACCACACCGTGGAGTCCATCACAGCGGCCGCTCAATGCGGCCCCGAGCAACCCGCGGACATAGGGGCATAGATTGGCGGGAAGAAACGCATCGGCGCCCTCCGCATTCGCTTCGCCGCTCTCGATTCGATGAGGCACGAAGCCCGCCGCCATGATCAGCTCCTCCGGCGTGTAGGAACATACCCAGCCGATGCGCCGCGAGTCCGGTCCCGCCTGACAGGTTTCAAATCGAAAGCGAGTCATCCTATAACCTCTTTTTCATTGCTAAGCTTTCAGCCACAGCAACCTCCTCCGGCACCCGTCCTGTTATGCAGGTTCGATGTCAGCCGGAAACCTGATCCGCCGGGAGCGTCTACGAAGTCAACCTTGACGGGTTTTATTTCTTCGAACAAATCCTTCTCAATGACGTACTGAATTCCTTGATCCGTGAATGTGACGTCACTTTTTTTCAGTTCGCCCATCGCCATGCGTAGCGAAGAACCACAGCACCCATTCTGCATGAAAATCCTGATAACCAGCGGCTCCGTTTGATTTTTCAGGGCATCTTTAATCATTTCACTTGCTTTTTTTGTGACTGTTAACATGTCTCCTCCTGTTTTCTATTTCTGATTCTCAATTATCCGATTTTACAACTCCCTCGCCCTCAATTGCGGAACAATCCGCCTTCGCTTGCTCACGCTCGCCGTCTTGGCTTTTATTCAGCATGGCATCAGCTTTTTTAGACCGGGAATTGGCAATTGCCTTTTCTCCCAGATATTCCCGATGGGCCACAATGCCGGACAAAGCCGAAGCGGGAAACCCGAGAACCGTCTCCGATGAACGGATGTCCGCCGCATCACGGCAGCCGTAGCAGCCGTAACCGAGATTCAGCCTTTTTTCCAGGAAGGGTGTCACGGTGGCACCCGCGTAGGTCGCCTGCAAAATCGCCGTGGAGCTGTTCACCCGGCCCCCATTGCGCATATGCAAATCAACCAGGGCGTTCCACATGAGTTTTTCCACCTCATCTTCGACCACGACGACATCCGGCGCGACATCGGCCTGTTCAAGTTTCTCCCGGATTGTCTTGGATATCTCATACCTCTTCCTCCCAAAGATCTTTTGTGCCGGTCAGCGCAACACGCTTCCAGGCGAACAGAATTGCCCCAGACAGTCTTGTTGCAGGCAGAATGTGCTGAGTAGGCCGCCATCGATATCATTGCCGTGCAGTGCGCATTTCAAGGTTGCGATGGCTTCGGGGAGATACCGTCCATACATTTTGATGGGTATTTCCGAAATAGAGACCGTCGGTGAGGATGCCAATGCGAGCAGATATTCAATCAGATACCCGGCGTTTTGTTTGAGAGGCCCGCAATACGTCTGCCGGTGCCGCAGCCGCAGAATTCGAAGCTCGTGCAGCGAACGACCGAATTCGGATTCCATGAGCTCATTATAGGTGCTTAGAATGATTTCCATGCGCACCGCGTCGGCGCCCTGGGCCAGATAATCCATGAATCCCTGTTTTGCCGCTGCTGGATCCAGCCCGCGCTGCCGGGCGATGGACCAATCAAATTGCTCCAGGTGCGCGGCCAGTTCACCCGGAGCCGGCAGTTCGATTTCCACCAGCATGTTTACGGCATTGTAAGCGCCGGTGTGTTTCTCGCTTTCCAAAACGGTGATCCCGGCCGCTTGATCCAACAACGCCGGTACCTGTTCGAGCAACTCCGGTGCGCCGATAATTTTGAAGCCGAGCAGATCATTGATGGTCAATGCTGCGCGGGAAATTAGCACGTTCTGGCTGCGAAAACGGCCGACCACCACCGCTTCGGCCGCGGTAAAATCGTCTTGCATCTCTTTTTCGGAACTGACCAAATCGGTCAGCAGCAACCCGGTGGCAGCGGCCCTTCTGTCGGCAATGCGCCGGGCCTCAGCCTGGATTTCGCGGAAAAGGGTTTCCACCAGCCGGAAGGATACCTTTTCGGCCATACGGGAAAGCCGCTTGATTCGGCCGATGGCCGCCAGTTGCGAATCCACTGAAGTGACCAGCAAAGCGTCGATGGGCAGGCGGGGGAAAAAATACTCCGGGTCCTTTTCAAACTGGTGAATCAGTTGCCGGCTCCGCTCCCCAGGTCGGGGCAGATACTGAATCAACCGCCGGCGCAACGCCTGTTTTTGCCGGATTCTTTCCAGCCGCAACGGCCCTTTGAACAGCCGGCTCAGAAAAGCGATCACCCGATTGACAACGACCGCCGAGACGGCGCTTTCGTATAGAAATATCCGGGTGATCGCTCGGCCGTCGGTCGGGGCAAGGTCATCGTTCAGCCAGCGCAGGGCCAGGTCGAAGAGCTCGTCGCGATGGGTCATGGCGGCAAGATACATTTTCTCTCCGTTTATTCTCGCGGAATGACTACTTACCAGATTTGCTCAAACACATGTTCCTGAATAGGCATTCCAATTGATCGCAATACCCATGAGCAGACCCGAAACAGTCAAAATTACCCTCTGCTCGCTGGATTGCTTGAATCAGTTCAGGATTTGCTTTCCGAAGTGTATCAATACCGTGTTGCTTGGCTAGCCGCTTGATTGCTTTCGTGTTCATGATCGGGTTACCTTTCCAAAAATTGAAGGGAAAAAACATGGCAACACTATCCCAGATGGGACATACTTTTCCCGCATCATGGTCAAGCGTTGCTCCAAAACAATGTTCCGTCACAAATATCATGTTGCAGCGCTTCGCATCTCACCAAGAATCCTGCTTTGAAATGCACGCTGAATGTCTAAACTGCCGGGCAATGAGGCACACCATTGAAACTCCTGGGGATTCTCCCGTTATCTCTATCGAAGGCCCGGAATCAACAATACCGGGGCGACCGAATGGCGTGCTACATTGTGACTGACGCTGCCCAAAAAGAACTCCCCGATGAAGCCGCGTCCCTGGGTTCCCATGACCACCAGTTGCGCATTACGCTCCAGGATCAGGCGGGCAATCTCCTGGAAGGGCACGCCATAGCAGAGTTCGATATCGATCTGAGGGGCGCCTTTCTTCAGGAGGGACTGCTTCAGGTTCTCGAGGCGGCCCAGGTCCTGTTGATTGAATTCCTCCAGCCGCGCCTTAAGGTGTTTTTCCAGCTTGGTCTTGTCCTGGACATGAACCAGTGTGACCTTCCGCGCGCCGTAAGCCACCAACTTCTCGACATAGGTGAAAGCATTATCGGCCATCAGCGAGAAATCAGTGGCAAACAGAACGTGGTCACTGAAGCTGCAACGGGATACCGGCGCGCATGCATTGTCTTCCCCCTGTTTCTTTTCGACCGGCACCACCAGCACCGGCTTCACCGATTTGGTAATGACACCATAGGCGACTCCGCCCAAAAGCTTCTCCTTGACCAGGGAGCGACCTTGCGCTCCGACTACAATCAGGGAGTAATTTTCCTCGGCCGCGATCCGGATAATCTCCTGCTTGGGAATTCCCACAACAGTTCTGGTTTCAACCGTAAGTCCATATTTTGCCAAAATATCTTCTTGTTGCTCAAGCATCTCCTTGAGCGGCTCGGTGTTGTAAGACAAGGCCGTCGAAGCCGCATCACTAAAACTCAAGCATTGGAGAAGCAGGCATTGGGCCGCACCGTAGGCTTTCAATCCACCAAGGCAACCCACTACGGCAAAGGACGCAGGGGAAAGATCTGTTGCTACAATAAAACGATCAAACATATTGTTTTCCTTTCGTTTTTATATTTTGTTGATCAACAAAGCCGGACGTTGTTCGGTTGGCGGTTTTGACCAGAACAAGCATGGTATTGAATCCGTCCGGGTTTACATTCGATTCTGGTTGCGAAATCCGCGACGCCAAGGCCCGCAGGGATGATACCCATCAGCCAGGAGTAAAGCCTCAAGTTTGTGAGAGTCGTCCAGCTCTGCGGGGTATTCTTTGCTGGAAATCACCTTAAAGCTCCTGGGGTTCCCCGCTGCCCCTTTATCGACTGCCCGGAACCAGCAATACCGGCGCTATCGAATGGCGCGCTACATTCTGAGCGACACTGCCCAAAAAAAACTCTCCGGCGAAGCCCCGACCCTGCATCCCCATGACCACAAGCTGCACGTTGCGCTCCCGGATCAGGCGGGTGATCTCCTGGAAGGGCACGCCGTAGCAGACTTCGGTCTTGACCTGAGAGGCGCCTTTCTTGAGAAGGGCCTCTCTCAGGTTTTCGAGACGGTTCCGATCCTGATCGTTGAATTCTTCCAGCCGTCCCATGAGGTGTTGCTCCAGCTTGGTTTTATCCTGGACGTGAACCAGGGTGACCTTCCGCGCGCCGTGGGCCGCCAGTTGTTCGATACAGGTGAATGCGTTATCGGCCATCTCCGAGAAATCGGTGGCGAACAGAACATGATCGCCGAAGCCGCTCCGGGCCACCGGCTCGCATTCAGCAACTTGCCTGACTTCCCTTTGCCTCTTGACGCTTTCTTGATCAGGAAACCATGAGGTCGTGCGGTTGGCGATTTTCACCAGAGCGAGCATGACCGGAACTTCGACCAAAACCCCGACAATGGTTGCCAAGACCGCAGGCGAAGAGGCTCCGAACAAAGTGATGGCAACGGCAACCGACAGTTCGAAAAAATTGGAAGCGCCGATCATCCCCGCAGGCGCAGCAACGTCATGCGATAATTTAAGTTTTTTAGAGGTCAGATAGGCAATAAAGAAAATAAGAAATGTTTGAATAACCAGGGGGACTGCAATCAGAACGATATGCAAGGGGTTCCCGAGAATAATATCACCCTGGAATGAAAAAATAAGGACGAGCGTCAATAACAATCCGCCGATGGTGATGTTATTGAATTTGGGGATAAAGGATTTGTTGAAATATTCCTCCCCTCTATTTTTAATCACCAGGTTCCGGGTCAATATGCCGCCGGCCAGCGGAATAACCACAAAAAGGAAAACCGATAAAAGCAATGTGTTCCAGGGAATGCTGACACCGCCCACACCCAGCAACAACGCCACTATCGGCGTAAAGGCAATGAGGATAATCAGGTCATTGGTTGCCACCTGCACCACCGTGTAGGCAGGATTTCCCCTGGTTAAATGACTCCAGACAAAGACCATGGCGGTGCATGGCGCGGCCCCCAAAAGAACGGCGCCGGCAAGATAATCTTTCGCCAATTCAGGCGGAATCAGTGATTTAAATACCACATAGAAAAAAAACGAGGCGATACCGAACATGGTAAAGGGTTTAATCAGCCAGTTAACGACCCAGGTGACATAAAGTCCTGTCGGGTTTTTACGGACATTCTTAATGCTGGCAAAATCAACCTTCATCATCATGGGATAGATCATGAGCCAGATCAAAACCGCAATGGGGATGGAAACTTTCGCGTATTCAAATTTGGCCAACTCCACCGGGATGGCGGGGAGAAATTTTCCGATCAAAACCCCCGCGACCATGCACAGAATGACCCACAGCGTCAGGTTCCGCTCAAAGAAGCAGTGCTGACGCATAAGCGAACAAATCTGCGTGCAACAAGGTCCCACTGGGAGAGGCAAATAAATTTTGTCGCAAAATAGGAGTAGACAGCCTTCGGCTTCTTTGATAGTGTAGTGGAGAGTCAGTGTGAGCTGACGAAGAATCCCGAAACTACACTGTAAAGGAGGAGAAGCGGTGATCCAGTGCGGTCGGCGAATCAGCCGTGAGGAAATGGAGGGGATCTGCGATACGGTAGAGGCATGCGGGCAACTGAGCCGCAAGGAGCTGGCGCTTACGATCTGTGAGCACTTGGAATGGTATAGTGCCTCGGGAAGTCCCAAGTTGGATGCGTGCCTTAAGTTACTGCAGAAGTTGGAGGCACGGGGAGATTTAGAGCTGCCCGCCAAGCGAACGTCCGTGCCCGGGCAATTGGAAGAGCCAAGGCGGAGTCGGAGGAGCAATCCACAGCCGCCCATAAAAGGTGAAGTCGGGCGGATCGGCGGGGTCCGATTGGAGTTGGTGAGGGATCGGCAGGCTGCAGGTCTGTGGAATGAATTTGTAAGTCGCTATCACTATTTGGGTTACAAGAAGTCCTTTGGTTGTTACCTGCGCTATTTTGTGGAGAGTGAAGCAGGGAAGTTGGGCTGTTTGTTATTCTCGGGAGCAGCGAAGGCATTGCGGGAGCGGGATCGGTGGATTGGTTGGAGTACAACCGAGCGATTGCACCGTTTGGGCTGGGTAGTGAACAATACTCGTTTTGTGATCTTTCCCTGGGTGCGGGTGAAAAACCTGGCCAGCCATGTACTGGGGCAAGCGGCAAGGCGTATTGAGAAAGATTGGCAGGAGCAGTGGAATTACCGGCCGGTATTGCTGGAGACTTTCGTTGATCCTCGCTTCTATGAGGGGACCTGTTACCGGGCGGCCAACTGGCGCTATCTGGGGATGACGACGGGAGATGGGCTGGTTCGCAAGGGCAAGTGCTACACGACGAGGCCCAAAAAGATTTTCGTATTGCCGCTTTGCGAGGACTTCCGTGGAGTGCTTTGTTCATTGCCGGACAGGACAGCGGCATGAGCAAGGCCAGCCGACGTCCTGATCGGGAACAAATCAAAGCGCAAAGGAAGGAGAGAAAGAAGGCTCAGAAGGCGTTACGCGAGGAGCTGCAAAGAAAAGGATTGAACGGCTCATCGCATGCAACGATCTCCAATCGCAAGTGCGCATACAAGGACGTGGAAGAGGAGCGTGTTGTTCGCAACGAGGCGATCTGGGAGCAATTGAAGGTGTTTCGAGCGAAGTTACCGGTGCTGCTGAGGCGATTGTCGAAAATTCCGGACCCGAGAAATGCCAAAAAGACCAAGCACAAGCATACAGTGCTTCTAATCTACGGGATATTGGTATTTGTACTGCAGATGAGCTCCTCTCGGGAGGCCACCAGGGAAATGAGCCGCCCGATGTTTTGGGAGAATTTGAAAAGGGTTTTTCCGGAACTTGAGGATGTGCCCCATCATGACACCCTGAAACGGCTCTTATGGCACATTGACATAGAACAGATCGAGAGCACGCATATAGATTTGATCCGGCAATGGATCAGAAAGAAGAAGTTTCGCCGGTACTTGATAGAGAACAGTTATCCTATTGCAGTGGATGGTACCCAGAAATTGAGTCGCGATTGGCTCTGGGAAGAAGAGTGTTTGCAGCGAACTTTTGATAAGGGCGAGACCCCGCACACGCAGTATTATGTTTACGTTTTGCAGGCCAGCCTGGCATTCCGTAACGGGATGAGCATTCCTTTGATGAGCGAGTTTCTGAGTTATACGGCAGGTGACTCCAGCAAGAGCAAACAGGATTGTGAGCTCAAAGCGTTTTATCGGTTGGCTGCGCGCCTCAAGGAGGCATTTCCTGCTCTGCGGATCATGGTGTTTCTGGATGGCCTGTACGCCAAGGGTCCTGTGATGGAGCTGTGCCGTAAATACAAATGGGGATACATGATCGTTTTGCAGGATAAGAGCTTACCGACCGTGCAGGGAGAGTTTGAAGCCATAAGCGCGCTCGAGCCCAACAATCGGTATACGCGCACATGGGGTAACAGAAGGCAGAATTTCAGATGGGCCAACCATATAGAGCACTGCTTTGGTCCGAACGAAAAGAAGACCGAGACCGTCCACGTGGTCGAATGCCTGGAGACCTGGCGGGAAATCGAAAAAGGGGGCACGCGGGAGGTCTCAAGAAGCAGTCGGCATCTTTGGATATCCAGCGAGCCTCTGGACCGGTGGAACCTGCATGAACGCTGCAATTTGGGCGCACGCTCCCGATGGACCATAGAGACAGGTTTTCTGGTGGAAAAACATCACGGCTACCAGTACGAACACTGTTTTGCCTACGACTGGAATGCCATGAAGGGGTATCATTACTTGATGCAGCTGGGTCATATGTTCAACATCATGGCCCAATACTCGGAAAAGCTCAGGAAAATCATCAAAGACACAGGAATTAGAGGACTGATCTCCTTCGTTCGCCAAACCCTAGCCGGCCCCTGGCTTGACCATGCGTGGATCAAGGAGCGCCTCGCCGCACCGTTACAGCTTCGGTTAATGTAGCGCAGATCAAGGCTGAAACCCTCTCGCTCAGGGAGAAAGAGGGACAAACTATGTCCACTTGAAGACAAAGTCGGAAATCTAAGGTCCTGGCCGCGTGCGAATCTTGATTTTTTTCACGGCCAGCACCCGCACTCTGCTCAGACAGGCTTGGATTTCCCCGCAAACCAACGCTCGGAACTTGCGCTTGTAAGTCGTGCGTCAGCAATGTCAAAGAAGCTGATTCCTTGCGTCTTGCTTCGTTTCATTGTATCTAATCTCCTTGCTTCGGAAAATGGTCACTGCCGCCTTTGATTCGTCAGTGTTTTCGGTAAATTTTCCCCCTCCCTCTTGCAAAGAAGGAGAGGGAAAAATCTTCAATTGCAGTCATATTGTTCTTCTGTAAATCAAAGCGATCGCAACCGCCGCCAGGACGACCAGCATGATCACGATTTTCAATTTGCTGGTTTTGGTCGCCTTGCCACAAGCACACCCGGGACCGCAAAGGAGAGGAAAATTATCATTACTTTGCGGCACAGAGGTGGGGATCGCTTGAGAATCCGAATTGTCCGTTTTCTCTATCTTTGGTCGTATCATGCCGCTTCTCCCTCCTCCACCGTAGTGTGCAAATGCCTCAGATTCTCCGCCCCGTTCAGTTCTTGGGGAACCCACGGAGAAACGACCACTCTTTGAGCATGGCGATCGAGGATTTCGTTCAGGTAGTAAAGCTCATCCACGCCCTTGGCGCAAAGCGCCGGATCCCCGGTGCCGGAGAAGGCAAAACAGCGGTTAACGATCCAGCCGTAGGGTTCGATTCCGGCCCGGCGCAAATCCTCCTGCAAGGCTGACGCCTCGTGCGTCGGCGTGGCTTCGGGCAAAGCCACAATCAGGACCTTGGTGAATTTCGGGTCTCGGACTCGCGGTAAAAGGGTTTTGACTGCTTCAGGCAGCTCATCGACCGATTTGGCCACCTCCCGGTGATAAGATTGGGTCGCATCCAGCAGCAGGAGGGTATGTCCAGTGGGGGCGGTGTCGAGGACCACAAAACCCTTCTCGCCTTTGGCAACCGTGTGGGCAAAAGCCTGAAATACGGCAATCTCTTCAATGCAGGGCGAACGCATCTCCTCTTCCAGGAGGGCCATGTCATCGGCGGAAAGCTTGCTCCGATTCTTTTCCAGCACGGTTGCCACATAACGGTCGGTTTCCACTTTCGGATCGATCCGCTCAACGGTAAGATTCGGCAGATCTTTTCCGATGGCTTGCGCGACATGGGCCGCCGGGTCGGTGGTTGACAACACAACCGCATGACCCCGTTGCGCCAGTTCGGCGGCGATCGCGGCGGCCATGGTGGTTTTGCCGACACCCCCTTTGCCCATGGTCATAATGACCCCTGTGCCTTGTTCTTCCAAGTCCCCCAGAAAGTCCGGCCAGCCCGAGATTCTGCGCAACACGGCGTCCGCCTCGGACTGCAGATGAGCAACTCTTTCCGGGGCCGGATCATCGGGTTGAGCCTGGTACACGCTTTGCAATGCCGCCACACCCATGACCCCCGCAGGACGAAATGGCACCCGGGTTGTCGGCAGATGCTTCAGTTCTTCGGGCATGGAGGCTATGGCCATGGCTGACTTTTCGGCAAAGGCTGCAGCAATCGGGTCGTCGGAGACAGGGGTGAACACCCCATTGATAATCAGGTGTTGATTCATCAGGCCCAGCTCGCCCAGTTCATTGCTGGCACGATGCGCCTCATAAAATGACATGGCTTCAGCTCGGGAAACCAGAACCAGCAAGGTCCTGGACGGATCTTTCAAGGCAGCGACCACCTGCTCGAACATAAGTTTCTGTTCCTTCAACCCGGCAATCGGCCCAAGGCAAGAGCTGCCGGTCTGGTTGGAGGCGATAAAATCATTCCAGGCCGAAGGCAGATTCAACAGGCGCAGGGTATGCCCGGTAGGGGCGGTGTCCAATACGATCTGATCATAGTCCCGCATGGCGGAGTCATCGCCAAGCAGCTTGGAAAACTCGTTGAACCCGGCGATCTCAACCGTGCATGCCCCGGAAAGCTGCTCTTCCATCTGGGTGACAGCCGCGTCGGGCAATACACCGCGATACGGCCCAACCATGCGCTCGCGGTATTCGGCGGCCGCATCAATGGGGTCGATGTTCAGGGCGAACAGACCTGGAACGTTTTGCACGGCAGTGGGGCTGGAAGACAACAATGTCTCCAGGACTTCATCCAGGTTCGAGGCGGGGTCCGTGCTGATCAGCAGAACCCGTTTGCCTCGCTGTGCAAGGCCCAGAGCAGTGGCGCAGGCCATGGAAGTTTTGCCCACGCCGCCTTTACCTGTGAAGAATAAATATCGTGACGCTTTGTTCAGAAAAGATTTCATCAGCAGCATCCTCCGTCACCGCAGCATGGCGCGTTCTCAAGGGTTGTTGCGATTCGGAACAGAACCGGTACGCTATTGATTTTCAACGCCTGAAGCAATTCATCCCTGGACGGATAACGACCCTCAAGCCACAATTGATCATTGACGAAGATAAAGGGGAGCTTCTTTTCTCCGCCATTGCCGAGCATCGATTTGACTTCCTCGTTTGCAACGAAGGCCTGGGGTTGCTGTCCGAGATTGTATCGTTCGACGCGGACGCCAGGTTGAGCGCTAATAAACTTCAACGTTCCGGCAAACTGGGCGAGAGCCGGGTCAACATTCGGTCCGCAGACGCCCGAAGAACAGCACATGGCGGGATCATATATTTTCAGGACTTTTTCGCCCGAGCTTTCTTCGGCAACAGCCTCGGGCTGTTTTTTCGAAAACCGCGCAGCAGACAGAATTTCCTCCACAGCCGCAGCACTGAATTTCTTCATGGCGGCCATGGCTCCCTTTTCCACCATGTGGCCGACTTCCACAGCCTGGCGGATGTCATCTGCCGTCACGCCCAGCTCAATCGCAGCCTGAATGTGGTATTCAAGACACGGCTGGCAGTGAGCGCCGACAGAAGCGCCGATAGCCACCAATTCCTTTACGGGTTCGTTCATTCTCTTCTCTTTCATTTCAGCAAGCACATCCTTTCCTTTTTTTCTGCCGCCGACACAGATCCGCGGGAATACACTCAAGAATCGATTCCAGAAGAACCCGATCCGCCTGAATTTCCGGCGAACCGGATAACGATTCGAACAGCCAAATGCGCAGCGTCTCAGGGAACGGTTCGGCAAGGCGATAGTAAACCCACTTTCCGTCTTTGCGACTCTGCACAAGGCGAGCATTTTGCAGGATGCTCATGTGGCGGGATACGGTCGCAGTCGCCAGGCGAAGCATTTCGACAATTTGACACACGCAAAGCTCCTCTTTTTCCATCAAAGCGGCGATCACCCGCATCCGGTTGCCATCGGCCAGGGATTTGGTGATGGTGAGTGTCTTTTCCATTGGCACCCTCACAATTGTATATTTAGCTAAATAACGAAATGAGATTAACCACATTCTCCCGCCCCGTCAAGCGTTTTTTTATTGTATTTCTTCCGGGTGTAAAAGGCCACCGGCCGCGTAGGGACGGGCCATGCTCACACAGTCTTATATTTAGTTAATTAACTAATCATATAATTTGAACGTATCCTTATACTGAAGTTTCGTACTCGATCTTCAGGCCTCGTGGATATATGTAAGTTCAAGTTGCCGGTCCGTCATTCCCGCATGCTGCTGCCGGGAACCCGCCGTGCGGGCGCCCGCCTGCGTGGCCGAAGCCTTTAGAACTACAGCTCTGATGCTCGCTTCGGCACGGCGAAGGTATGCGCGGGTATGACTAAAAGACTTTCATACGACACTGGAATCATGAGCTTTCAGTCTGGGTGTCTGCCCACACTTATTGAGAAGTTACACTGGAAGTTGGCAGGTGCATGCGCCGGCAAAATGCCTTCTTCAACTCAGCGGCAGCGTTACTCGCTACAGAGTTTGCTCGGGTCGACAGCAACAATCTTTTCCAACCGCCGTCTGTGCTCCTGCACCGTGTCGGAGTCGGCAAGGGAAGTGCAAACCCATGCCAGAGCTGCGCGCACCTCCGGAGGAGCAGCTTCCCCGGCCAGCCGGTAGTGGACCCAGCGCCCCTCCTTGCGATCCTCCACAAGGCGCGCCTGCCTGAGGATGGACAGATGCTTGGAAACCGTGGAAGGCGCCAGATTCAGCAACGCGATAATCTGACAGACGCACAGCTCGCAGCTTTGCAAGGCAAGCAAAATGCTCACTCGGTTTTGGTCCGCCAGGGCTTTGGTTATGGCCATAATGTCGCGCATCGTCATCTCCTATAATTCGCCACTTAGCGAAGTATAGACATTCGTCCTGTTTGCGTCAAGCGGTTTTTCCAAAGATCATTGGGCATGGTAGAAAACTATTTGGCTTCCTCAAGCGGAGAAGCGGAGGACCACAACTGGATCTCGGCAGCCCCCCGACTGGGTTTGTGAGATTCTTTCCCCCGGCACAGCGCGCACTGACCGCGTCAAGGAGATGCGGCTCTTTGCCCGTCATGACCTACCGCACATGTGGTTGATTGATCCGTTGCAGATGACATTGGAAGTTTTCAAGCTTCAATCCGGCCACTGGCTGCTGCTGAGCGTCTTTTCCGAAAAGGAGAAGGTGAGGGCGGAACCGTTCCAACAGACTGAGCTGGATCTTTCCAACCTCTGGCTGCAGACGGAACAGTAAAAGCAGAGGGAAGCACCCCGGGAATAGGCCCTTCCCTCTCTCTGAAACTTCAATAGTTTCATTCCCCCGTTTACACCCCGCCAAAACGGAGCGGTGCCGATTACTTAGGCGCGCACTCCGGTGCATATTTCTCAATTTCTCATTAGCGCAGGGCCGGAATCAACATGACCGGCACAGGGGCCAAGCGGGTGACGTTATTGGCCACACTGCCCACAAACACTTCTTCCATAAAGCCACGCCCTTGACTCCCCATCACCACCAAGGAGACGTCGTTTTGGCGGGCGCATTTCAACACCTCCTTGATGGGAGATCCGTACGGTATCAGGATGGAGACTTCGGTGGCGCCTTTTCCTTTAACAATTTCCTCAAGTCGCTCCAGGCGAGCCCGGTCGATCCGGTTGAACTCGTCGAGCCGGTCCCGCAGGTGTCTTTCAATATTAGCCTTGTCCTGCACGTGCAGCAGAGTGACCCGTTTGCAGCCGCTTTCGACCATTTTTGTGACATAATCGAAGGCGCGCTCGGCGTTGTCGGAAAAATCGGTAGGATACAAAACATGATGGGCAAGATTTTCGCACGCCATTTCACAGCCTTTGCAGCCTTCCTGCTCAACGATTTTCAAGCGCACCACCATAACCGGCTTGCGCGCGCTTTGCACCACACTGGAGGCCACACTGCCGAGCAGCACGGAGCCCATCAAGCTGCGCCCGTGGGAGCCCACCACAATCAGGTCGCAGTCCTTTTCATCGGCAATTCGGAGGATTTCTCGGTGGGGCAGTCCCAAAACGATTTCGCTGGTCGTTTGCAGGCCCCGTGCCTCCAATACCTTCATTTGCTCTTCAAGCGGCTCGTGCAGACTTTCGCGCAAATCATCGGTTATAAAGCCCACATCCCGCACGTTCACACAATAGAGCAGCACCGCTTCTCTCATGCCCAGACCATAGAGAAAGTCCACGCAGCCAAGCACCTTGGCGGAAGCCTCCGACAAATCCGTAGCAATCAGCATTCGTTTCAGCATGGTTTACACTCCTTTTCCAAGTCGCCTGACAGTTTGCTCCTGCGCTCCTTGCGGCGGCGCCGGTGAGCCTTGCTCGAGACGTTTCACTTCCCCGCGAAGAGAAGCCACCTCATCCATCAAATACACGACTGCCTCCCTCAGGCTCATGCCCTTGAGGCGGTCCTCAAACCAGTGCTGGGTCTTCAGGCAAATTTTCACCAGAAAAAGCATCACCGGAACTTCGATGAGTACCCCCACCACAGTGGCAAGGGCAGCTCCTGACGAAAGCCCAAACAGCATAGTGGCAGTTGCGATGGCCACTTCAAAATGGTTGGAAGCGCCGATCATGGCCGATGGAGCTGCATCCTCATAGGTCAATTTGAGGGCCTTGGCGGCAAAATAGGTGATGAAAAAAATGGTGAAAGTCTGGATAGTCAGAGGTATTGCGATCCAGAGGATGGTTAGGGGATTTTCAATGATGGTTTCGCCCTTGAAACTGAACAGGAGCACCAGGGTGGCCAGCAGTGCGATGACGGAGACCGGCGTCAACACATGAAGGAATTTGGTGGCAAACCACACCTCTCCTTTCGCCTTGATGACCCATTTGCGCGAATAATAGCCCGCAATCAACGGCAGCGCCACGTAGATGGATATGGAAAGCAACAGCGCCTCCCAGGGCACCGGCATTTCGTTGAGCCCCAGCAAAAGCTTGCCCAACACGCCGTAGAGAACCAGCATGGTGAGGGAGTTGATGGCCACCATGACGAGCGTCAGGCCCTGGTTGCCTCGAGCCAGGTAGCCCCACATGAGCACCATGGCGGTGCACGGGGCGATGCCCAAAAGGATCATCCCCGAAATGTAGGAGCGATACAGCGGCACTTGGCTCCCGTCCTTTAAAATGTCCACGCCGGGCAGCAGGTCCCGAAACAGGTAGCCGACAAACAGCATGGCGAAGCCGAACATAGTGAACGGCTTGATCCCCCAGTTGACAATCAGGGTTAGCAGCACCGGTTTCGGGGTTCGGCCGGCGCGGATCACTTCGGCGAAATCGATCTTCACCATGATGGGATACATCATGAAAAAGAGGGCGATAGCAATGGGGATGGAGACCACCGGTGCATCACCCACATAGATGGCCATGGCATCCAGGCGCCTGGCCAAGCCCGGAGCCAGCTTGCCCAATACAATGCCGCCGATGATGCAAAGCGCCACCCACAAAGTCAGATACTTCTCGAACACATTCAGTTGTTTTGCTTCAGCGTCCTGTTTAGCTTTCATTCATTTCTCCTCCCTTCAATCGACTAAAATGCATCAAGAGAACATCAAATAGCCCCAAGGACGAGGCAGGTCGCAAGAAACCATAAAAGTCGCTCTTTTTCCGCTCACAGCTCACTGTTCACAGCTCACCGCTCCATCAACAAGCCTTCCGCTGCCGCTGGCAGAGCTCTTCCAGATCGGAATCGAGCACCTCGGCCCGTTTTGCCCGGTCATTTTGAATTACCCTGTCTTCTGCCAGGGACTGCCTCAGCCATTCCACTGCGGGTTTGCAACCCTCCGCCTCGTTCCCATCGGCCAACCGATAATAGGCCCACCGACCGTCCTTCCGGCAGTCAATCAGACCTGCGGTACGCAGAATCGACAGATGTTTGGAAACCGTCGAGGGCGCCAGTCCAAGCAATTCAATCAGCTGGCAGACGCACAGCTCGCCCTCTTCGAGAAGCATCAGGGTGCGCACCCGTTGCTCGTCCGAGAGCGCCTTGGTGATCTGCAACAGGTTTCTTAACGTCAACTGTGTTGACTGCAAGTGAGCCGCCGATGTTTTCATTGGTTGCACCACCTTTCCGCATTTAGGTTCCGGTCGAGTTATTTCGTTATGTGGCGAACTATAATATTGCACTCCCGCTTTGTCAACCCAATTTTTCCGTGCACAACAGCTCGGCAGCGAATCACACTCACACCGTTGACAAGGTTACCCCTGCAAGTCATAAGTAATAAGATAAATTAATCTTTGACGCAGTGGGGGTTATGCAGTGGAATTAATGGAGACACTGAAGTCCATTGGCTATTTTTTGTTGGCCGGGCTCTGCGAGATCGGCGGCGGCTATCTGGTGTGGCTGTGGCTGCGGGAAGGAAAGCCTCTCGCTCACGGCCTCGCAGGGGCGCTTGTGCTGGTGCTCTACGGTATCATTCCGACTTTACAGCCGGCGCATTTCGGCCGGGTGTATGCCGCCTACGGAGGGGTTTTCGTTGTGCTTTCCATCCTGTGGGGCTGGAAAGTGGACGGTATCGATCCCGACCGTTTCGATATCATCGGCGGCTGTATTGCCTTGGTTGGCGTAGCAGTGATCATGTACTGGCCGCGAGTCTAACCAAGATGCCGAGAAAATAGGGAAGGAGAAACAATGCTGGTGGAGCTTTTGGTTGCCCCCGGTTGCCCTGCCAGGCAGGACACGGAGGAGTTGTTGCAGAAAATTCTCGATGAACTTGCACCCGAAGTTCGCCCTCGAGTGATTGTCGTCGATACGGCGGTAAAGGCGATAGCGCTGAAGTTTCCGGGCTCGCCCACGGTTCGAATCAATGGTCGGGACATAGAACCCGAGGCGGACAAATCCTTGAACTACGGCTTGGGTTGACGCACCTACCCGGGAGAAGCTGGTCAGCTTTCCAAGGTTCCGCCGGCAGCACTCGTTCGCCGGGCCATTGCTGAAAGCCGCGAAGCACAATGAAATTGACCGTTAAACAGGACTTTTCGATCTATTCTCGTAGGGCGCGGTTCATTCCAGATCACGCTTCATAGCTTCGTATTGTTCTTTAGCGAGATCACCTCTGGCATAGCGCTTCTTAAGAATGTCGATGGGAGTCTCGGAGGCCGATGCCAGTGTCTGCCGTCCGGACATTTTGCCCTGATTCCCAAGCCATTGAATCAGGCGCAAAAGCCCAACAAGAATCAGGATCCAGAAGACCATGGTAAAGATGCTTCCAAACCAGCCAAAGAAACTTCCCATTCCGCCCACACCTGGTCCCCAGAAAGGACAAAGCCATCCTTGTGCAAGGGCCTGACTCCTCAAGATGAAGAACAATGAGAGAACGCCCATGAGAACGAATGGTAGTGAACAGGTCCTGCCTTGTTTCATAAATTGTTGATCCCTTTGGTAAGAAGAAGCGTTTTCGGGTTACAGCCGTCAGACCGCAGGAACAGGGAGCGGGAATGTCAGATCCGCAGCCTGCAGCCCGCAGCCTGTTTCCCGGTTCCTTGTTATCTGGCTGCTCATATCAATTCCCGTGCGACATCGCAGATAAAAGTAATCACTTTAGGCCATACTTTTTCAGCTTATAGCGAAGCATTCGCTCGCTGAGCCCCAGCAGCTTGGCCGCCTGCGTCTGGTTGAAAGCGGCCCTTTCCAGTGCCTCGCCAATCAGCTGCCGCTCGAGGGACTCGATGGCCTGCTGCAGCGACGCTTCCCGCGCCTGTTGGCCGATCGTGATCGCGTCGTCCGTGCATAGGGCTTCCTGAAAAGGCAAATCCTCCAGGCCCAGCAGCGAGCCCCGGGAGATCACTACGGCGCGCTCGATAATATTTTCGAGCTCTCGTACATTTCCGGGGTAATCGTACCTTATAAGCAGGTCCCGCGCTTCCCGGCTTACTCCGTCGATCTTCCTGCTGTTTTCCCGGGCGAAGCGCCCGACGAAATGGTCGATGAGCAGGGGAATGTCTTCGCGGCGCTCCCGAAGCGGGGGGATTTTAATGGTAACAACGTTGATGCGGTAGAACAAATCTTCGCGGAAGGTGCCTTCCTTGACCCTGGCAGCAAGGTCCTGGTGGGTGGCGCTGATGATGCGCACATCCGCCTTGAACGTCCTCTCGCCGCCGACCCTTTGAAGCTCGCGCTCCTGCAGAAAGCGCAGCAGCTTAACCTGCACAGGCAGGCTCAGTTCGCCGATCTCATCGAGAAAAAGGGTCCCTCCGTCAGCCTGCTCGCAGCGGCCGATCCTGCGCTGCATAGCTCCTGTGAAGGCTCCCTTTTCGTGCCCGAACAGCTCGCTTTCGATGAGCGTCTCAGGAATGGCTGCACAGTTAACCGTAATGAGGGGGTGTTCGGCCCGCGGACTCAGACTATGGATCAGACGGGCAAAAAGCTCTTTACCCGTGCCGGTTTCCCCCTGGATGAGAACGGTTGCCTGGCTGGATGCGATACGCCCGGCAAGATTGATCAGCTCGGCCATTTTCCGGCTCTTGTAGCGAATCGCATCGGCTGTTACTCCTCTTGCCTTCATTTCCTGCCGGAGGATCTGATTTTCTTTTATGAGCCTACGATGATCTGCCGTTCGGTTGATCACTATAGAAAGCTCATCCAGATCGACCGGCTTGGTGATGTAATCCCTGGCCCCTGCCTTCATGGCGGAAACAGCCGTTTCGATGGTGCCGAAAGCGGTGATGATCATGACGTCGATTTCCGGGTTCACCCGCTTTACTTCCTGCAGCACCTCCAGGCCGTTCATCCCTGGCATTCTGAAATCAAGCAGTACCAAGTCAAACGAACTCGAGGTGAGCACACGCAACGCTTCTTCACCGTTTCCGGCTTCCGTGATGCGATGGCCTTCCCTGTTCAGGAAATCGCTCAGCATCTCCCGCTGAAAGGGTTCATCTTCGACTATCAGGATATCTAGGGTGTTCAACTTACTCCTCTTCTCGTTTCCAGCTTCCAGCTTCTCGCTTCTCGCGTCCCGCCGGCAGCAGAACCTGCACGGCCGTTCCTCGGCCCTGCTCGCTCTTTACTCGAATCTCTCCCTCGTGAGCCAGTATGATCTCGCGGGCAATGGCCAGGCCGAGCCCGACGCCATTGTCTTTGGTTGTATAAAAAGGATCAAAAATTCGCTGCTCGCTGTCTTCAGGAATACCCATACCGGTGTCTCTTATTTCGACAATTACCCAATTCTTCACTCGTTTCTTGCAAGATACGCCCACGCAGACGCAACCTTCATCCGCGATGGATTCCATCGCGTTTTTCACAATGTTCAGGATTGCCTGCTCCATTTTGCGGGCATCCATGAAAATCAAGGGCACATGGTTGGACCACTGCTTTTGTATTTGAATATTTTTTGGCTGTGCTTCCTCCCGAGCAAGAAAAACGATTCTCTCAAGAAGATCGATCAGCGACTGCGGCCGCAAATCCATGCGGCTGCTTCGAGAAAGGCCGAGAAAGTCTTCAATGATACCATTGAGCCGTTTGATTTCATAACGTACGATGTGGGTGATGCGATTAAAGGCTTCTTTTTTGCCCGGCTCGTTGGGAGCATAGTCGCTCTGGATTCTCTGGGCCGCCATGCTGATGGAGTTAAGTGGGTTGCGGATTTCATGGGCCACTCCGGCCCCGAGCATGCCAAGGGAAGAAAGCCTTTCGGCCTGATGCAATCGCTCCTGCATGGCCTGGAACTTTGCTACGTGGCGGTTCTGGCTCTGATAGAGGAGTCCCATGGCAAGCAGGCCGATCATCACCATCAATCCGGTCCATAGCCAGATGTGTCGACGGTTCTCCGCCAGCAGCCGGTCGGTTTCCTGGGTTTCAATGCCGACTCGGGTGGTACCCGCGGCGTTTCCTTCAAGCTGGAAAGGGTAAGATAACTCGAGAAACTTCATATCGCCCACCCGGACGCATTGGCCTACCGGACTAGCCGGGTCTCTCGCCGCCCCGGCCACCAGCAGGCACTCTTCCACCTTTTCTTCGGGAATGCTCCCCGAACGCGCAAGAATGCGGCCTCCTGCATCTTCTACAGCGAGATAAACCACACCTCTGCCCCACTGAAGCTCTTCTATGGCCGACTGGATCGCCACCCTCCACGCCCAGTATTTAAGGCCTTTGGAATCCAATGCCAGAAAGACTGCGCCCCTGCCGTCATGCTTACGAACGCCGACGTAGCCAATGGATTCTCTTCTGTTCAATCCGTGGAAGAGGTGAATAACTACCTCGTTTCCCCCTTCGGTGAGCGATCGAGCATGGGCTGTAAGATCGGCGGGGAGCGGGTTGCTCTGGTGAGCCGGCAGCCCCCTTTGATCAAACAGGACAATGGCTTGGAAATTCTCCTCTGCGGCAAGCTCCTGCAGCCTCTGTTGCACGGCAGTCCCCGCCAGGTCCTGCGAGTCGACGAATCGGGCCAGATCGATCAGCGCCCTGGCCATTGCTTCCTGCAGATAAAAACCTTCCTCGTCAATGGTCAGCCCGGCATAGAGACCTCGATACTCGTCTCCCTGCCGCATGAGCCGCCGATATTTTTCTTTCGATGATTTTTCAACGACTTCCGCGACGTAGAGTGCCTTTTTCTTGAGAGCATCCATGAGAAGGCGCTCCAGGCGCCTGAGGTCTAGCTGAGCCATGGTGAAAAAAAGCACCCCAAAAACCAGAAAGACCAGGGCGACAGCTACGGGTTGAAGAAAGCGGCGATTGGCTCGAACACTGAAGCCCCGCATGAAATCCATCGGTTTAATATTCATTCCTGCTTTCTCCACTTATGTGGCAGGCACCATTCGTTTGGAGTACACCAGTTGCGCAGCTGCTCAGCGGTGAGAATCCCCCTGATTTGAATCTGATAATCGATAGCGAGGTTCAGGCACTGCTTTTCGAGATCGAAGACTTCTCGGGCTTTGGCGCGGATGACACCCGCGTCTGCCTGAGGATTTCTAAACACCGATTGCAGCTCGAGCCGTTTACTCATCAGCTTGCCCTGGAGGATGGCTATTTGCTCATCATAGGCTTGCCCAAATTTATGGGCAAGTGCCAGCTGTTCACTGCTGAGGTCAAGCCTTTCCAGAGAAACACCGCCGGAAAGCATGTAGGAAGACATTCCCAGCCATTGATGCCTTGGCTGCGCGCCGGCCGCCCATGGCAAAAACAGTAAGCCAAGCGTTATGCTCACAATAATGCTTACTCTCTTCATCGATTCCACCTCATCTGGTCGCAATGGAATCTTAAAGCAATGTTTATACCAGATCAACCTGCGCACCATCCAATCATGCAAGTAGAAAATCCACAGGCTTAGGCATCGACAAGGGGAGACGCCGGCGTTGCCCTTCGACACAAATGTCGAGCTCGGACAATGCCGCTCTCTCCTTTGTCGAATTTATAAGACACTGAATCTATGACATTTTATCCAAATAGTGGGCGTCAGCAACGCGACATTTATTGCCGCCCCGTGAGGAGCGAACGCACCCGGGCAAAACCAAGGAAGTTATCAAAAGATAGTATTTTCAACGGCTTGCTCTCTTTGAACCACGGTTTTTGGCATCTGGCATGACAGTTGCCATAAACACGGGACGACGCGCAAATCAACAATATCTCATTGAAACAGGAGGCACAACCATGAAGAAATCGAGCATACTCATAGTATTTATGATCCTGGCCGCTTCAAACGCGTGGGCCTATCGCGGCGGGTGCGGGATGGGGCCGGGCTTTGGCATGAGCTCCGACATCGCATCCAGCCTGAATTTGAGCGAGGAGCAGAAGGCTCAGATCCAGGCCAGGCAGGAAGTTTTCCAGGATGAGATCAATCCCCTGCGGGACGAATTGTTCAGCAAGCGTATGGAGCTTAGAGAATTATGGGCAAAGGCCAGTCCGGAGCAGAGCCTTATCAGCGCAAAGCAAAAGGAAATTCAGGCCATCCAAAACCAGATTCAGGAAAAGACCACTCAATACCAGTTGGAATGCCGTGAGCTGCTGACTCCTGAACAGCAGGAGAAACTTGGAACCACTGTGGCTCATCACGGCGGATGGGGTGGACCCGGCCGGAAGATGCACAACTGGTAAAATCGGAGCGCGCAGGGAGCACCTCTCTCCTCCCTCCCTGCGCGCTTGCCGGCAGGGCTCACCTCAATCGGGAACAAGCGACATGGGGCGGCAGGAGCCACAGGGTTCAGATGCAGCACACTGCTTGCGCGATAAATGGCGCCTCGTTTCCTCATGTCGCTTTAGTAAGGAAAGGAAAATTCCATGAAACAAGCGAGAGTTGTTGTGACCTTCATATCTCTCCTGAGCCTGTTCTGGGCCGCGGATTCTTTTGCCCAGCGCGGCATGAAATGGAGAGGCAGCGGCGGCTGGGGTTCCGGCAGCCAGTACAACCGGATGTACGATCCGAAGACCGTCGAGACCATCAGTGGTGAGGTGGTGAGTGTGGATGAGACGTCATCCATGCGCGGCATGTCGTCCTACGGCGTGCATCTGCTGCTGAAAACAGAGAAGGAAACCATCTCGGTCCATCTCGGTCCGGGCTGGTTCATCGAAAACCAGGATATCCCGATCGCCCCCGACGACAAAATCGCGGTGAAGGGCTCCAGAATCACGTTTGAAGGAGAACCGGCCATCATTGCCGCCGAGGTTGTGAAAGGCGACAAGGTGCTCAAACTGCGGGACGACAGCGGCTTTCCCGTCTGGAGCGGATGGCGGCGACGCTAGTACGCCTCGGCGAAAGTCCGCGCTTCCCTTTGCATGTTGTGGCACGGTCTGCACACTGTGCCACAACGGCGAGAGGCGACTTCTCATGCTTCTCACAAGTTATGGAAAAGAAATCGTTGAGAGCCGCGGTGAGCCTCAGGAGAGAATTCTTACATGTATTGTGAGCCTCAATGAGGACGTCGGCGAGGCGCTGCCGTATGTCAACGCGATTTTGGGCGGCCTGGAGTACACCAGGGATCCTCCCTCTTTGCGACTAAAGACAGCCGGCAAGGTAATTGAGATCCAGTCACGCACCATTTTTATCAGCAACCTCGACGATGAATTCCAAGCTGACAGGATTCTCGAATGGCTCAAGAAGGAAATCAACACAGCCTGGAAACGCCGACATCATATCAAACCACGATATGAGGGTCTTTTACAAAAAAATCCCGGCTGAAATCGGATGAGGCGGGAGCAAAAAACTAACTCGGGAGGGGAAAAAGTCGATTCATGGCGGACGTAATTTTTCTTGTGGAGTTACTATGGTCGAGATTGAACCGCATCGGGAAACTACAAGCCAAGATACCTCCCAGCTTTCTCAAACTGCCGTTTTGGGGGTGCACGGTCACGCTGCTGGTTGGCTGCAGCACCCTTCCCCTCCAGCAAGCGGCAACCGTGAGCCAGCCTGCAGCGTCCCTGCACCCCTTTGAAGCCCCCACAACCGGAGTTCCCAAAATGCACCTCGATGCTTCCCAGCAAGAGACTTCCGCCACCAAATCCCAGCTCATCATTCCCAATCATGCAGCAATCGATGAGTGGGTTGCCCACCATGTGGAGGAAACTCCGAAGTCTTTTCAAGCCTGTCTCGACCGAGCACGACCTTATGTCAAACAGGCGCGCGAAATTTTTCAGCAGCAGGGGCTGCCCCCGGATCTGGTTTATGTTGCGTTGGTGGAAAGCGGTTTTTCGCCAACGGCCAAATCCCCCGCCAATGCGGTGGGGATGTGGCAGTTCATCTCGGCAACGGGCAAGCGCTTTGGCTTACGCCAGAACAGGTGGATCGACGAGAGGCGGCATCCCTTTAAGGCGGCACGGGCCGCGGCGGAATACCTGTCATTTCTCTACGACACCTTCCAATCGTGGCCTCTGGCTCTCGCTGCTTATAATGCCGGTGAAAAAAGGGTACAGGACGCTCTGGAGGCAACCGGCTTCGAAACCTTTTGGGAGCTTGCCGAAAACGGCTCCCTGCCGAAGGAAACCCGCGACTATGTGCCCAAAGTCCTTGCCGCCATTCGGATTATCAACCAGCCTGAACGTTTCGGGTTTCGGTTTGACCCCGAGGAGTGCACCGCAGCCTGCGCAACCATTAACGTGCCGGGTGGCATCAGCCTCGCCTGGCTGAGCGAACAGGTGGACATCGAGGTGGCAGAGCTTGAGACTCACAACCCTGAGATCTGCAACGGGGCGACGCCGCCCGGCCAAAAACGCTACGCGCTGTGTGTGCCGGCTGCAAAACGAAAGCTGGCGGCGGCCAGGCTTTCCAACCTGTCGCTTACGCCCGGAGCCTTCGCAGCCGTTCCATACAAGGTCAAACGCGGCGATACATTATATGGTTTGGCAAAGCAGTTCGGCAGCAGAGCTTCGCTTTTGGCCGCCTTCAATCGCATGCGTTTGGCGGACCCTCTCGTCGCAGGAAAAACCATCCGCATCCCCCTGAGCGGCTCTCAGAACGTGGCGAGCCGCAAGTCTTTTGCTAATTTGCTGAGCAAAAGAGCAGTAGCTGCTTCTGCCCGCAAGCAGAGGTCAGTATCAAACCCTGCTTCAGCGGACCGTTGCCGACTCGCATCCTACAAAGTGCGCGCCGGAGACACACTCTGGTCCATCGCCAGGCGCTTTGAAACCAGTCTGAACAAGATATTGACTCACAATACACTGAAACCTGAAGAAACCCTGCATACCGGCAGGGTGCTCACCATCTGCGTTGCCGAATCCCACTTCGACAGCTGAAAGAGAACTTGAGGACCTAACCGATGAAGCTGATCATGTTGACCCTGTTTACACTTCTTTACACCGGCGGCTGCGCGCTGGTTCACCCAACCAATTCCGGCGTGCCGGTTGAGGATCTTCGGTTTCTCCAGGAAGAAATTCCGGTTCCTTCCCCCAAGCATACTCAACCGCTGGAGCTGAGCGGGGAAATGACCCTGGATCGCTGTATAGAAACGGCATTGCAGAACAATCCCGAACTGGCCGCAAGCGACTGGGATGTGGCCGCCTCGGTCGCCCGCGTCAAGCAGGCGCAAGCTTCTCGCTGGCCCAGCCTGGGTGTGGAGGCAAATGTAGCGCAATATCTCGACAATCAGAGGTTGATTCCGACTCGGTACAACGGCGAGCCGGGTGATTTCGACGATCAGATTGTGCGCCAGGATTTGGTGTTGAGACTGCCAATCTTTACCGGCGGGCGCATCACCAACGAGATTCGCGCCGCGGAGCTACTGCGCCAGGCGCAGGAAGGCAACCTGACGCGCACCCGAGACGAGCTGATCTTCAATGTTTCCAGCACCTTTTACGCCATCCTAGGGCAGCGCAAGGTGCTGCGCTCCATCGAATTTTCCATGCAGGCCATGGAAGAAAATCACAAACAGGTGGCCGAGCTTTTAGCTGTGCAAAAGGCCGCCAAGGTCGATTTGCTCCGCACCGAGGTGCGGCAAGCCGACCTCAAACAGAGCTTGGTGCGGGAAGAGAACGTCCTGGCCATCCAGAAACGGGTGTTGGCCAATCTGCTGGGGCTGGATTATCGCTCGGAGAGACTTTCCTTCGAGGGTAAGCTCCAGTTCGAGCCGGTGGATTATGACGCCGACCGGTTGCTTGCCGCCGCCCTGCAGGACCGGCCCGATTATCAGGCGGCTAAATCCAGGCTGGAGGCGCAGGCCCGACGGGTCGACATCGCCAGGGCAGGTCATTGGCCGACCGTATCGGTGCTGGGAGCATACGGTTTGCGCGCCGATTTCAAGGGTGACGCAGAAGACGCGGGCGCCGTAGGGCTGGGAATGAGCATCCCGTTGTTTGAAGGCGGCCGCGTTGTGGCCAAAGTCAACGAAGAAAAGGCCGCGCTTGCGGCCGCCCAGGAGCGGCTGCGCAGGCTTGAGCTGCAGATTCGCCAGGAAGTCGAGACGGCGCTGTTGGACGTGCGATCCAACCGCGAACGCGTGAAGGCGGTGGAAAAGGCCATCGAACAGGCTAAAGAGAGCCTGCGGATCGAACGGATGAAATACGATCTCGGCATGGGGGCGATCGTCGACGTATTGGATGCACAGTCGGCTCTGCTGCAGTCGGAAACCAGCTACTATCGGGCACTGGCGGATTTCCGCAGCGCCATTGCCCGACTTAAGCTGGCTACAGGAGGAAAACTCTCGTGAAAAAATGGCTTCTCCCCATAATGTTGCTGGTTCTTTTAATAGCGATTGGATGCATTGGGATATATTTCTACAACCCTGCCACTGCGGCGGACCAGTCGGAAAAACCGGCTAATGGGTCCATGGCCGCGGCACCAGACAACACTGCCGGACAGCCGCCCAAAGACCTTCCGCGGGTCGTGGCGCAGCCGGCGCAGCCGGAAGCCATATCTCGCACTCTGGAGCTCACCGGCTCGGTTACGGCCACCAAGATCGCGCGTCTTGCCGCCCCGGTAGAAGGACCCGTGCAAAACTGTCGAGTACGGGAAGGAGACCGGGTGGAGCCCGGCCAGCAGGTTGTGGTGATCGGCCGCAGCCGGGGCGCAGAGGCCCTGCTGGCGGCGGCGCAGCAGGCGTTGAGTGAGCAGTCGCAAGAGCTGTCGCGGGTCAAACAGCTGGTGGACAACGGGGCGATCCCCGGGGCTCAACTGGATACCGCCAGATCAAAATACGAAAACGCCCGGGCCCAGTTCGCCAAGGCCAAAGAGAGCGCCGAAGACTATTCCATCACCTCTCCCTGGGCCGGCGTGGTCTCCAAAGTCTTAGTCGCCGATGGGGATTACGTGACGCCGCGGGCCACTCTGATTGAAATCTACGATCCGCGCAGCCTGGCTGTGCAGCTGGCGGTGCCGGAGGGGCAATCGACGGTGGTGCGGGAAAAAATGCCGGTACGGGTGGAGCTGGACGCCTATCCGAAAAAGCGTTTCAGAGGGGAGATCAGCAGGGTTTACCCGGAGCTGGATACCCGTATGCGCACCCGTACTGTGGAGGTTTCTATCCAGGATCCCATCGATTTGATTCCGGGCATGTTCGCCCGAACGCAAGTGGTGCTCGAGGAAGTCCGGCAAGCGTTGGTGGTTCCCGTTGAAGCGGTAAGGATTTCTCCCAATGAGAGCCGCATCGCGTTCGTGGTTCAGGACGGCAAGGCTGTTTTGCGCAAAATCGAAACCGGCATTGAGGCCGGCGGCAGAGTGCAGATCCTGAAAGGCATCGATCCTGGGGAGCAGGTCATCGTGGCGGGGCATGAAAAACTTAAAGACGGCTCAGCCGTTCGCGTTGATAAAGGAGGCAGCAAATGAAAGTCACGCCGGCCGCGGTTAATCGCCGCACCGCCACCAGCGTCATCACCGTCGCTCTGATTGTGCTTGGCATTTATGGGTTTTTGCAGCTTCCGGTCAACTTTTTGCCGGACATGACCTATCCCATGATCAAAGTGCATATCTGGTGGCGCGGGGCCACTCCGGACGAAATCGAAACCAACCTGGCCGAGCCCATCGAACGGCAAATGGCCACCGTCGATGGGATCGACTACCTGGAATCCTCTTCCATCGAGGGGATGTATACTTTGGTTGCCAACTTCAAATACGGCATCGACATCGATGTGGCTTACCAGGACGCCCTGGCGGCTATGGCTCGGGTGGCCCGGCAATTACCCAAGGATATCGATCCGCCCATTGTCATCAAAGCCGACCCAAGCCAGCTTCCGGTGGTGCAGCTGACGGTAAAGTCCGATCAATGGGACCTGGTGCAACTGCGCACCTGGGCCGACCAGTGGCTGCAGGATCAGCTCCTGTCTGTTGCCGGAGTAGCCGGGACCGAGATCGTCGGCGGGCTTAAAAGAGAAATTCGCGTTCATCTGGACCCGGACGCCCTGGAAAAATATTCCCTCTCGCTGCCCGCCGTGCTCAAACGGCTGCAGGAAGAAAACATCGAGCAATTCGGCGGCCGCGTTACATCCGGCCCGCACGAATACATTGCGCGCACCATGGGTGAATACCAGTCGGTCGAATCCATCGGCTCGATTGTGCTGGCCCGAAACGGGGAGGCAAAGATTCATCTGCGCGACATCGCCGAAATCAAAGACGGCCATGAGGAGGTGCGGGTGATCACTCGTTTGGGTGGGCAGCCGTGCGTCAAGCTGAGCGTCCTCAAGCAGGCGGATGCCAACACCGTAGAGGTGGCACAGGCGGTGGACCAAAGAATTCGTGACCTCAAGCCGGTTCTGCCGGCAGGAATCGAGCTCGGCACGGTGGAAAACCAGGCCGACTACGTGACGGCGGCTTTGAACGGGGTGCGCAGCGCAGCGGCCCAAGCCGTTGTCTTGGTCATTCTGGTGGTTTACCTATTCCTGGGGAGCTGGCGCCATGCGCTGGTGATGCTCCTGGCACTGCCGGTCACGGTGGTGCTCAATTTTGCTCTCATGAAGCTCGGCGGCTTCTCCCTCAATATTTTCTCACTGGGGGGGTTGGTGGTCGCAATCGGTGTGGTTCTCGACAACTCCATTGTGGTGCTGGAAAATATCACCCGTTTGAAGCAGCTGAACCCACAGGACACATCTGCCAAAGCGGCCATCGCGGGGACTGCAGAGGTCGGATCGGCCATCCTTGCCGCGACCATTGCTTTCCTGGCCCTCTTCGTGCCGTTTCTGCTGGTTCCGGGCTTAACCAGCCTGCTTTTCCGGGAGTTGATCCTGGTGATCGCCGGAATCGTTGTAGTGAGCCTTGTGGTGGCCGTGTCCGTGACGCCCATGTTGACCGACTTTTTGACGGGTGGTCTGCAACAGACAACTGATCGCAAGAATCTTTTTGAGCGCTTTTATGATGCGGTCACCAATGCGTACGGAGCTCTTTTGAGTTTGACCTTGCGAGCTCGCTGGTTCGTTATTCCCTTATTTTTGTGCGTCTTAGGCGGGGCCGTCTTGTTGGCGCCCAGAGTCGGCAGTGAATTCTTGCCGCAGGTGGACGACGGCCGGGTGATGGTGAAGGTGAAGTTGCCCACCGGCACTTCGGTTGGGCAAACGGAAAGCGTGCTGACGCAGATAGAGCAAAAGCTCGCTCACGACCCGCTGATTGAAAGCTATTTTACTCTGGCCGGCGGCAAAGTGTGGGGCCTTTACACCTATGAAATCGCCAATGAGGGCCAGATCGACATCCAGCTGGCGCCGCGCGCCGCCCGCAATTTGAGCACCCAGAGCTACATCAAGCGTTTGCGCAAAGCACTGGCGGGCGCGGCCCCCGCCGGCGGCAAAGTGATGGTCATGCAGGCCAAAATCAAGGGGTTGCGGAAGATGGGCGAAGCGGATATCGAAGTCAAAATCAAGGGACAAAGGACGGATGAACTGTTTCAACTGGCCCGTCAGACCGCGGATGCGATCAAAAACTCAAACCACTTCGCCAACGTATATGTGTCCCTGGACATGACAAAGCCGGAGCTCAAAGTGATCCCGGATCGGGTGCGGGCCGCCGAGCTCGGGGTCTCCATGGCCGATGTGGCCGGGACGCTCAAGTCCCTGGTATCTGGGGCTGTGGCAACGCGATATCGCGATGGCGACGAATTCTACAACGTGCGGGTGATGATTCCCGAAGAAAAAATCAACTCGCAGCATGACCTCGAGCAGTTAATCCTCAACTGCGCTCAGGACGGCTACCTGCGGCTGAGCGATGTGGCCGAGGTTCGTGCCGCCGTGGGCCCGGTGGAGATCATTCGGGAAAATCAGGTGAAAGAAGTGATCGTAAGGACCGACGCCGCCGGGGTGAGCGTCGGACAGGCACTTTCCGAGCTCAAGAACGCTATGCAAGCCATTGAGTTTCCGGTAGGTTATGAAGTAACCTACGGCGGTCAGGCCCAGATGATGACCGAGATGACCCGAACTATTCTGATGATTTTCGGCTTTGCCGTGTTTTTCGCCTTTGTAGTACTGGCGGTGCAGTTCAACAGCTTGAAACTGCCCGCATTGATCCTTGTGAGCGCCCCGTTTTGCCTGGCGGGTATGATTTATGCCTTATATTTTGCGGGCCTTCCGATCGGGGCCACGGTTATCATCGGAGTCTTGGTGGTGGTGGCCGCCGCCATCAACGGCGGCGTGCTGCTGATGGTCCTTGCCGAAGAATTGCGCGAACGGGGCAGCGCTTCGGTTGAAGCGGTTCTGGAGGCGGCAAAAGTGCGCCTGCGCCCGCGCCTTATGGTGACCTTGACCACCGTGGTCGGGTTCATCCCGCTGGCTTTGAACCTCGGCGAAGGCGGCGATATGCTCCAGCCCATGGCGGTTGCCGCCATCGGCGGTCTGAGCATGGGGCTGCTGGTTGCCTTGTTTTTTATGCCGTGCCTGTATGTGGCTTTTTCAAGAAGCGGCTCGGCCTAAGTCGAAATCAAAAACCCTTTGACGGAGGTATTGGTGAGAAAGCAATTTGATTTTCATGCCTTACTTGTTCTTGTTTTCCTGATCGCACTGCTTGGCGGTGCGCTCATCTCCTGCAGCAACGAAGAACCACGAAGCGCCCCGTCGGCGGCGGTTTCTTCCGGTGGTATTCCGGACGTACCGGTCAAAGGCATGGTCACGATGCTGGATATCGGCGCCACCGAGTGCATCCCCTGCAAGATGATGGCGCCCATCATGGAAGAGCTGGAAAAAGAGTACCACGGCAAGGCGGCCATTGTCTTTATCGATGTCTGGAAGCATCGGGAGCAGGGTCCGAAATATGGCATCCGGGCAATCCCGACGCAAATTTTCTATGATAAGGAGGGGAAAGAAGTCTATCGCCATGAAGGCTTTATGGATAAAGAAAGCATTGTTGCAGAGCTGCGAAAATTGGGAGTGGAGTGAGCAGTGAACGGTGAGCAGTGATGGTGAATAAGTAATGCCAGTCAGGTGAGGGTGTGGGAAATGCCGACTCATAAAGAGCTGGAAGTTTGGAAGCAGGCGATTGAGCCGGCCAAATTCGTCTATGAGTTGACAGCAACCTTCCCCCCATTTGAACTGTACGGGCTGACTTCCCAGATGAGGCGGTCGGCGGTATCGATCGCGAGCAACATAGCAGAAGGTGCGGCAAGGGCCACGGACAAGGAGTTTATCCATTTCTTGCACATCACTTCGGGCTCCATAGCTGAGCTCGATACTCAGTACATTCTGGCAAAAGAGCTCCAATTCACTGAAGCTTTGATTGCCCTGGAAACGAGTATTGAGAGGGTCAGAAAGATGACCGTGGGCCTCATCAAATATCTCAAGGTTAAGCAGTGAAGAGGTGATCCGTGAACTGTTCACTCATCACTGTTCACTGCTCACTGAACGAGGAGTCATGTATGTTCGATCAGCTTTTGTTGACCATTAACTCGTGGATGATGGCCGGTACGATCCTTGCCGCAGTGGGGTGTTTTCTGTGGGGGATGGTAAGTGTGGTGTTCAGCCCGTGTCATCTCGCCTCCATTCCGCTTATCGTGGGCTATGTGGCAGGGCAGGATAAGGCGCTCAAGGCAAAGCACGCCGTTCACTATGCTGCGGCTTTCACCATTGGATTGTTCATCACCATTGCCCTGGTGGGCATCATCTGCGCACTGCTTGGCCGCATGCTGGGCGATGTGGGGCCTTACTTTACCATCCTGGTGGGGGCGGTCCTCATTTGGGTGGCCGTTGACATGCTGGGACTTGCCAAGTGCTCCATGTCGGGCAGTCTGCTGGGCCGCATCAAAATCAAGGGACGGATCGGCGCTTTTGTCCTCGGACTGGCCTACGGGGTGCTTTCAGGCTCCTGCACATTCGGTTTCATTGCGCCGATTCTTGCCATCATCACCATTCAGCAAAAAATCGTGACGGGTATCTTGTTGATCGTGCTGTTCGGAATCGGCCACTGCATTCCCATTGTTATTGCCGGAAGCTCCACCGCCACGGTGAAAAAGCTGCTGGAAAGCAGCTCCTTCAATGAGGGCGGAATGTGGTTTAGAAAATGCGCCGGGGCCGTGATCGGGCTGTTGGGGATTTATTTCATCCTGCGGCCGATCTTTGGAATTGCATGAAAACAGTGAGCGGTGAACAGTGATGAGTGAGCAGAAGATAGGTCAGAAACCTGCGGATTTTTTCGCTATCACTGCTCACTCACAGATTTGGAGGAAGGAATGATTTTTCGCACTTTCAAAAGCTGTATTGCTTTGTACCTTCTGTTATTGGCGACAGGGTTCTGGGCTGATGCACAGGTGCAGGCTGCCCAGCCCGAAACCAAGCTCGGTTCGGCAAACACGGGGCAAGGTCCGACCCTGCAGTTGCCGGAAACGCAGTTCGACTTCGGCGAAGCCTCCGAAACGGGCGAAGTCGCCCATGACTTTGTGGTCAGGAACACCGGCACCCAAGTACTGCAAATCCAGCAGGTGCGCCCCGGGTGAGGCTGCGCTGTGGCCCATTTTGACAGGGCCGTCCCTCCCGGAGGCGAGGGAAAGATCACTTTGCGGGTGAAGCTCAAAGGCTACGAGGGTCCGGTGAGCAAAACAGCCACCGTGATGTGCAATGATCCTCACAACCAGCGCACCGTTTTAACCATGAAGGGAACGGTCAAGCCGCTCATTGCGGTTCGCCCCAATCGTTATGTGCAGTTCCAGGGGGCGGCAGAGCGACTGGCGCCGGCAACGGTCGAGCTGATCGCCAACCCGGAGCCGTTTCATGTGCAAAAAACCGAAGACAATTTGCAGGGAAACGTCTCCTACCGGATGGAAACTTTAGAGGACGGCAGGCGCTACCGGCTGATCATCGCAAATGAATCCAGAGAAGGGAATTATGCAGGGTTCATCAAGGTCCTTACCGATCACCCCGAAAAGCCGGAGCTTATCGTTCGGGTGAATGGCAGAATCGAGGGAACAATTGCCGTAAAACCGCCGACGGTGGCGGTGGGGAAACCGAACCCGCAGCAACCGGTGCGATCGGGCAAGGTAGTGATCGTAAACAACCGCGGCGAATCCTTTCAGATCACCCGCATCAGCTATGATGAGCGACTGCTTGAAGTCATGCAAAAACCTTTGTATGAGCAGGCTGGGTTTGTGCTGGAAATCAAACCCAGAATGGAAAATATCTCTGCCGGCACCAGGACCGAAACCATTATCCGGGTGGAAACCGACGTGCCTGGAGAGAAAGAGGAAATCAAAGTGCACATCGTCAATCTTTAAAGCGCGGCCGAACCGTTTGATTACGAAGACCAATGAAAAGAGCTCACCGCTCACTGCTTACTACTCAGGAAGATAGGTTGAACCGAATGCCTCAAAAAATAGTCGTTTTTCAGCAGAATGGCAGTGGTGAAAAAAAGATCCACGAACTAAGGTTACAGAAAGACGGGCTGATAAAACTGGAGATCATCTCCATCGATTCTCCTTTGCCTCCGATCCTGGATGAATCCGATGAGTACCTACCCACGCATTTGAAGGCCGACCTGGTGCTGGATTTTCTCAAGCACCCGGACCTTTCCCTCGACCTGGCAAAACTCTGTGAATCTCTGAAAATCGCCATAGTCGCCTCGGGCAAGAAACATCGAGTCAAGTGGGCCATCAAGCCGCCAACTTGATGTGGACTCTCCAGGCAGGTCTGCCTGGGAACCTACGGCGAAAGATTTGGCGCCCCGGAGCTTGCAGCGGAAGTCTCCAATGGCGGAATTGATCGTGTGGAGGTATTGCGGGGGGCTCCCTGCGGCGCAACCAGAGAAGCTGCGGCGAGAATTGTCGGCTGGCCGTTGGAGGAAGCCGCCACCCGCATCGGGCTGGAAACTCAGTACTTCTGTTCGGCCGACCCGGCGGGCTGGGATCCGCTTTACGGTAAAAGCCCCGTTCATTTTGCAGGGGAAGTGCATAAGGCTGCCTTGCTGAGTGCCCTTGAAAAAAATAGAATATCGGCTCAGGGGCGATTAACCTAACTGGCAATTCATAAGCCGGCAGGAGGTTTCTGATTCGAGGGGAATCTGCAAAATACCTGCAAAGGGCTTTGCGCGCCATCAACTTTGCACCCATTCCCGAACTGGTTCAATGCCTTTATCGGCAAGCTCGGCTTGGGAGCCCTCTTGCAGGTCATCTGTTGCACTCACCCGGTGATCGAGAGGCGCTCTATCAAGCTCTCCCCTTTGGTGTGTTGCTCGAATCCATGGAATGGGAGGATAGAAAGAACCTTCGGCAAGTTCTCGTCACGCTTGGACTTCGGGGCCTCAATAACAAGAAAATCACAGAAGTAATCGAAGAGATCGTAGTTAAGCTGGCTGACCCTTCGGCCGAGTAGACAAGCTGTTTGGGACACAAAACAAATACGCAAGAGTCTCCTCACCCAACCGGTGCTGTGACGGCGACGGCAGCACCTAAAGGTACCGGCATTTGAATCAGGGCCGGTCAGAATATCTTTTAGCTGAAGTCGATGCGTTGGCGGCAGGCACTACGACCACCTGCCCATCATGATGCAGAACGTCTACCTGCACATCGTATACCGCTTGCACCATTTCCGCCGTGACCTGGTCCGGTCGGCCGCAGGCGAACACTCTGCCGTGTTTCAGGAAAAGGAAACGGTCCGCAAAACGCAAGGCCAGGTTCAAATCGTGCATGGTCATCACGGCGGCGATCCCGTGCTGTTTGGCCACCCGGCGGATGGTGCCGAGGATATCCAGCTGGTTCTTCAAATCCAGGCTGCTGGTGGGTTCATCCAAAAGGAGCACCTGTGGCTCCTGCACCAATGCGCGGGCAATGCACACTTTCTGCAACTCGCCGCCGCTCATCTCATCGATGTGCCGCAGCGCCAGATGTTCCAGTCCAAGATGGTGCAGCACCGCGCTCACTTTTGTCAGATCTTCCCGGCTCACTCTCCAGCGAAGATGCGGCTTGCGCCCCAGGAGTACTGCATCGAAGGCCGTCATGCGTCCGGCTTCGTTGCGCTGAGCCACATAGCCCAGGTATTTGGCAATTTCTGCCGCCGTCATGTGAAAAACACTGGCATCTTCCACCAGCACGCTGCCGGCCCAGGGTTTGATCATGGCGTTGATGCAGCGCAGCAGAGTGGTCTTGCCCACACCATTAGGTCCCAGAACTGCCAATAATTGGCCGCGACCGAGATTAAACTCCAAATCATCGAGGACCAGACCGCCACCTTTATACCCAATCCGGATATCCTTAACCGCCAGCATCATCGGCTCCGTCTTTGAATGAGCAGATAGAGGAAAGCAGGGGCGCCCAGAAAAGCAGTGAGCACGGCTACGGGAAGAACGTGTGGGGCGAGCATCAATCTGGCTGCCGTATCGGAGGCCAGCAGCAGGACAGCGCCGGTCAGGCAGGAGGCCGGCAGCACGAAACGATGGTCGTCGCCGATGATGCGCCGCACGATGTGCGGGCAAATCAGTCCCACAAATCCGATGACTCCCAAGAATGAGACGATGAAAGCGGTCACCAGGGAGGCGATGATCATACCCGCCATGCGCACTCTTTCCACCTGCACTCCAAGACTCCGGGCGGTTTCATCACCCGCATCGATGGCATTATAGTTCCAGCGATTGAACACGAAATAAATCACCGCGGCAGCCACGGCCGCCGCCATAAATCCCACTTCTCGCCAGCCCGCCCGGCCCACATCGCCAAAGGTCCAGAAAACCATGGCCGCAAGCTGCACGTCATCGGCAAAATATTGCAAAAACATGGTGCCGGCGGAAAAAAGCGCCCCCAGAGCGACCCCGCTCAAAACCATGACTTCGGGGCTGGCCCCGCGAATGCGAGCGATGGCGACGATGATCAGCGAGGTAAGCACGCACGCAAGAAAGGCGGAAAGGGTGGTGAGATAAGGATTGGCGATAGTTACCGCGCTCACCTGGGTGGACTGCATCGTGCCCGCGTCCAGCAGCATGACGGCAAAAGCAGCACCGAAAGCCCCGGCCTGGGACAGACCGAGGGTGAAAGGGGAGCCCAGTGGGTTGCGCAGTATCGACTGCATGGCCGCCCCGGCAGCCGCCAATCCCGAACCTGCCAGCAGCGCCGCCAACGCATGAGGCAGGCGAATATTGTAAATGATGACCTGGGCGCGAGCCTCCGTCGGCATGCCCGTCAAGGCCCGCACCACCTCGCCCACCGGTACATGCACCGCCCCCACGGATATGGCTGTGACCAGGAGGAAGATGGTAAAAAGCAGCAGCCCGAGAATAAAATAGACTTTTCGGTTCACATAGGCCGTATATCCAGCCGGAAGCCGGCCATGATCCAAATGCGACATGACTAATACCCTATCTGTATCCGGCTGAAGGCCAGACCATCGAACTCCCGGTTTAATTGTTCGAACGCCTGCCCTCCGTTGAGAAAGACAGCGATTTCTTCGGCTTTGGCCATGGGATCAAGGTCGGAAAAGCGCTCGGGGTAAAGCACTTTGCCCACGAAATAGGCATTGGCAAAGACTGCCTCGAAGTTCTGGTTGTAGGAATTGTAAGGAAACAAGCCGTAAACCCGATCATCTCGAACGGCCGTCAGAGAATGGTAGACCGGATCGCTGCGTAACTGGTCGAGGGCGTTGGCGCTCGGATCGAGCCTCATGGTGGAGACGTCTACAAAGATCACCTGCGGGTCCCAGACCACAATCTGCTCTTTGGCCACCGTGGCATGGGACAGAAGCTTTTGTCGAGAAGAAAGATCGGCGGCCACATTTGTTGCGTGAGTGAAGACAAACGGGGCAAAGGACGGCTCCGTGGACTGCAGCCCGTGCGGTCCGCTTTGCCCGAGTCCGCCGATATAGCATGAGGGTCGTTTGCTCAACGGAACATCACCGGTCCGTTTTCTGATATCCCCCTCCAACGCGTCGAAATAGGCAATCACTTCCTCGGCACGTCGCTCCACACCCATGACCGCAGCCATCAGGCGCAGCGACTGGTTCAACTTTTGCCTGCCGTAAGTCAGGTTGCCATATTCCAAGGTGACCACGGGAATGCCCGTTTTGACCTGAACCCGATCCGGGTCCTGACCCGTGCCGACAAAGGTCTTAAAGATCACTTGGGGTTGCGGATCAAGGCCGGCGATCAGCTCGGGATTGTCCAACCCGCGGAACTCGCCGAACAAGGGATAGTTTTTAAACCGCGGGTTGGCGATGGCATAAGGCCGGGCATCGATGGGTGAGCCGCGCAGCTCGATGCTGTCCACCGCTACGATGCGATCATGAACCTGTAAATAAGTCAGCAGGCGCAAGCACCCGGCCCCCGAGCAGATCACCCGGGTCACTTTTTGCGGAATGGACAGCACCCTCCCCGCTGCATCGGTGATAGTTCGCACCTCCTGGGACCAGCTCAGCCCAGGCCGCAATAGCACAAACACCAAGGCGGCCGCGGTCAGAAGCGAATAAAGCATGATCCGAAAAGGTATCCGGTTGCGATCGCCCAAAGAGAATCTGCCAGGTGTATTCACAATCTTTTCTTTTCCCTTTACCTGGGTTTAAGCTGTTCACGCCGTCTACCCTTCTGCAACTAAGGGCGAAAGGCTTTGGAGCAACACGTTGGCGCCGACCCGCGGTAAGCCGATCAGAATTCCACCTTCACCCTGCCGATGATGATCCTGCCCGGGGCAATGGTGTCCTGATTGCTCCCCGTGGATAGAAGGTACTCTTTGTCGAGAAGATTTTGCACGTCAAGACCGAGAGTAAAACGTTCGAAGAGCTTCCTTGAAAGCGAGAAATCAAGGGTCCAAAAATTCCCGACCTTCTGCGTGTTTTCAGTGTCAAAAAAGATGTCGGCATAATAATTTGCCAGGAAGTAGACATTGACGATTTTGGGATTCTTATACCAGATTCCGAGGTGCACTTTGTGCCTGGGGTCATTGGTCAGATAATTGCCTTCGAGATTTTCATCATCTTTGTTTTCGTTGATCTTGGAGATATTGTAGGTGTAGTTGCCGAACAGGGTCAGGTCGTTTCTGGGGCTCCATTCGGTTTCGAGCTCAATGCCGTAAATATCGACCTTATCAATGTTTTCGATTTTATACTCATTGTAGATCTTGCCGCTTTTCTCGTAGTATTTGACCAGTTTGTCGCCGATGTAATCACTGGCAAACGATTGATAAAAGGTCAGCTTAGCCATCAGGTTATTCAGCAGGAACCGCTCCACTCCTATGTCGTAGGAAATGATCTTTTCCGGATCGAGGTCCGGATTTGCATATCGATAATAGGTGCCGCCGCTGCGCACATGCACTTTGTAAAGCTCGAACAGGCTGGGTGCGCGGAACCCTGTTCCACCTGAGGCCCGCAGCGTGGTTTTCTGGTCGGGGTGAAAAGCGATGCCGGCTTTGGGCGAAAAGTTGTTCCAAACACTGGAATCATAGCTGTTATCATACGGAGTGATGCCCCCCTCCGGCTTGGTGTCCCAATTCTTCCCATCGGAGTTTTGTATCCAGTCGTAGCGCGCTCCGATATTTGCAATCAGGCGATCGTCGAAAAACCGAAAATCGGCACTCACAAAGGGTGATACAAAGTCCTGTTGGCCTTCTGCGCCGGCATCGCGGCTGCTCGTTGTATAATCCTCGTCGTACCCCCATGAGACCTTCTTATAAGCTGCTCCGACAACCAAGCTTGACCATTCTGCAAGCTGAAAATTCGACTGCAGATCGGCGCCCCAAGTGTAGGTGGATGGGTAGTTCTCTATCCGAGACAGAGACGAATAGTCATCGCTGGCCGTATCTTGATAGGCGGTTTTATCGGAGCGGTTGAGATAGACGAGACCTTTCAACCCAAGGCTGCCGGACTGCCGGGTGTAGGTCAGCCAGTACTGGTCCAGCTCCAGTTCGTCATAAAAAAACTCCCGTCCCTTGCCCATGTCATGTTCGTAGTATATGCCTGAAACGTCCAGGTTAGAATGCGGATCGACATCATAGGTCGCCTTGGCGAGCACCTGCCCCACATTGCGATAGCGCCTGGTATTGAAGTCCTCAAGCGGATCATCCATGAAAAAGCCGTTGCTTCCTTCGTAGCCGCCGGTAGCCAGAAGACCGAAGTCTTTGACGCTTTGGGAATGGAACATCGAGCCGCCGAAGGTGTCGCCTGTCCCCGTCATGCCCGTCACATGCGTCTTGCGTTCTTTTGCGGGCTTTTTGGTAATGATGTGAATGATGCCCCCGAGACCCTCCGACCCGTAAAGCGCCGATGACGGGCCGCGGACGACTTCGATCCTCTGGATGGCCTCCTTCGGTATGTGCCCCCACGCCACCCAGGCAACGGCATTGTTGAAATTGTCATTTTGCGGAACGCCGTCCACCATCAGCAGCACCTTATTCTTGCCGGCCCCGCGAAGGATCAGCGGACTCTGAATGCCATTCGTCTGCTGCGTGTAATACCTGAAGTTGTACATGCCCGCCATGCTGCGCACGATGTCCTCGACCCTTTCGAAAGGAGATGCCATGATCTCCTCTTCAGTGATCACCGTCACACTTTGGGTCGCATCAAAGGTCGATGTTTCCGTCCGTGTGGACGATACGACAATTTCTTCCAGACTCAAGGGTTTTTCCTCCGCCGCGGCAACACCCGCCGCAAAACACATAAACACAAGAAGCAATACTTGCTTTCTCATTGTCTTCACCTCTCTACGGCAACATACAGAAATGCGACTCCATCAAAACCTTCGGCCACTGATCAAATCACCTCTTCCCGACTCCCCAATGCTTCCTCAACCATTCGCGGAGTGTGCCGACCCTGTCATCACCCTGCCGCGTCACTCGTGGCATAATGGGTATGGAGCAATCGGCCTCCGCGGATAATCCGGGGAAGCGCCGATTGACCCGTTGCGGTCAAAAAAAAGGCCACGAGATCTTTCGGACTTTTCCCAAAAGACCTTCGTGGCCTTATTTAAATCACTGATTGCGCCAGGGGATGTTACCAAAACCAGCTGCCGGCGGGTGATTTCATCTTAATCCGGAACGTTCACCAGCCTGCCAGCCTTAAATCCAGCTACTTAAATTGCCGAGCTCCCGGGCCAAAATAAGCAGTTTGATCGCTCTTCCAAGCTTCTATCGTTCACATCTTCATGATGCGGCATGAATCAACGCGGAGTAAAATATTGTGCACGAATGCACATATAAAAAAATACACTTAGTTTGTCAAACGTTTTTACAGGTGTGCTTCCCATTCAATGGCCATTACTTAATCAACGCTCCTGATCGCAACGATTTGCTATTCTTGTTTTGCGACGCCTACTTGGGAAAGCTGCTTGAGCACCTCTTCTTCCGGAAAAAAGCCCACGTGCCGAAACACTTCCTCGCCGTCGGCATCAAAGAACGCCTGCACGGGAATGGAGCGGATGCCGTAGCGGGCAGCCAAGATTTGCTCTTCCCGCACATGGACAAACACCACATTCAATTTTTCAGGATAGTCCTTGCGCAGTTTATCCAGTATCGGTTGCATCTTATCGCAGGGGACGCAACCTGCGGCCCCGAATTCCACCATGGTGGCCTTTCCCGAGCTTCGCGCCTTGTCCACCGGATTGTCCATGGCCATTCGGTTCTGCGCCTCCACCCACTTTTGATTCACACGTATGTGCAGCGTTTTGGTCAACGATTCAACGTAGGCAGTGACGGCCTGCTGTCTTTTGTCCTGCAGCAGATATTGCCGAATACCGTCTTTCACCTGTTCAAACGGCGCTCCGCCGACCATTTCCTTGTTGGCGCGATAGAAGCTTTCGGCCTCTTCATCCGATACCGAGACATCTCCGGCAACGCTCTCGAACAATGCCTGAATTGCCCGATTATCATCCCCGCCCGCGGCCGAAATACCCTTCTTTTTTGCCTCATTCACCAAAACCCGCCGGGCGGCCTCCTGCTCCAAAACGAAAAAAAGATTTGATTCCAGCTGTCGGCGCAGGGATGCATCTTCATTGTTGACCGCTTTCATTATCTCCTCGCGGCTGATGCTCAGATCGCCTGCTGCCAGCAGAGTCTCATCCTCCAGAGGTGCGAGCTCAGCAAATCTGAGTATCCCCGTAGCCAGGTGCGGATACTTCTCGTCCACGGTCAGCGGAGCTGAGGCCCACGCCGCACCAAAGCAGCACAAGAAGAGAAGAAGGACAAACAGGCAGAGACCAAACAGCCTGTTTCGAAAAGGTTCGAACAACGTCTCAGAAACGGGCGGCATGGTCACCCTAGGTTCGGACTTGTGTATCGAAGCATGAGTATTGCCAACTCGCAGTTCACCCTTCGTTACCTCAGGGTGAATGATCGCGTTTTGAGTCCTTTTTTTAGCAATCGAATTCAAGATGTTTCTCCTTTCAACCAATAATTGAATTTTGTAAGCAGGGTCAAAAGCTCGTACTGACAGGTCTGTGAAAAAGTCGTCGGATGATCGGGCAACCGCCGCTGATGGAACCGCAAGCAAACCGCAACCTGGCCGAAAGCATATCCGGTCCAAACCGGGCAGGAGTTAACAAAGAAAAGAGCAGGTTATGAGGAAAACGGGTGGGAAACAGGAGGAGGGGTCTTTGCAACGATCGTATATGGGGCGTCCATTAGAAAGAGCCCGGAGCGATTCCGAAAGCTGCCCGGCGCTGCCCCCTTCCAGCCAGTGCGATGCGCCTCTTTCCATTCGCCCTGAGTAAGAATCGGTGATCACATACAGAGTCTTGTTGGCGGCCTTACACATTTGAGCCCTGCAAGGTCCTGAATTAGCCGGTCCCGCGTCGGTCTGCGAGCTTATGCTCTCTCTTTGCGGTTCCTGGCCAAGATACCGGGAATAGCCGGTGCATGTACCGCCAAACCCGATGCTTAGAACCAGGAGAAGAGCTATAACGGTCATCAGCTTTCTGTCGCTCATGCCAATAGATATCCATTCCATAGTGGGACTATTACTATTCACGTTTTGCCGAAAAAGCAACTTGTTAATGAAACACGCCCCATGCCTATCAATATTTATCAGGTGCGGGTCCGTTTTAGCAATGATGGTCTTGTATGAGCCTGGAAACACATCACCGATTCTTGGCTGTTGACACCTTTAAAATGGCTCGTGCAAAACTTTGAGTACACCTTCAGTGGTGTTCGCGGGCTTTGCGAAATGAGATCTGTGGCCAGTCTTCCATGACAAATCCGAGTCGCCACTCGTTGGGGGCCAGGTAGGTCAGATGGCCTTCGGCGTCGTAGGCCATATCGGAATATTGTTTGCGCTCAAACTCGTGCAGCTTCTTCTTATCTTCGCAGGCCACCCAGCGGGCCGCAGCGTAGCCGGCAGGCTCATAGTCGGCATCCACTCCGTATTCTGACTGAAGACGGGCCACCGTCACATCGAACTGGAGCTCTCCGACCGCCCCCAGGATCGCGCTACCGCCCGATAGAGGTTGAAAAACCTGGATGGCTCCCTCCTCGGCCAGTTGGGTCAAGCCTTTCTTGAGCAGTTTGCCCTTCAGGGGGTCCTTCAGGCGCACCCGGCGGAAATGCTCCGGAGCAAAACTGGGAATGCCGGTGAACTCAAGGGACTCCTTGGTGGTGAACGTGTCTCCGATTTTTATGGTACCGTGATTGTGAATGCCGATGATATCCCCCGGATAGGCTTCTTCCACGTTAGTTCGGTCCTGGGCCATGAAGATAATGGCATTGTTGAGCGCCGTCACTTTGCCGGTGCGGTGATGGACCACCTTCATGCCGCGGGTGAATTTGCCCGAGCAGACCCGCAGAAAAGCAATCCGATCCCGATGGGCCGGGTCCATGTTCGCCTGAATTTTGAAGGCAAATCCGGAAAATTCCGGCTCAAGCGGACTGACCTGTCGGCTAACGGTAGATCGGGGCCCGGGTGCAGGCGCCAGTTCGACAAAGACATCGAGCAGTTCCTGCACCCCGAAGTTGTTGAGGGCGCTGCCAAAAAAGACCGGCGTCTGATTCCCATTCAGATACTGCTCGAGGTCAAATGGTTCCGCCGCCCCTTCAAGCAGCTCCACGTCTTCGCGCAACAGGTCGGCCTGCGCTCCCAGGAGTTCATCAAGGCGGGTATCATCCAGGCTGGTGATCACCGTTTCCGCGCTTCTGCCCCTATCGGCTCCGGCCGCAAACAGTTGCAGCTGCAGGTGATAAAGATTGTAGACTCCTCTGAAATTCTTGCCCATGCCGATCGGCCAGGAAAAAGGGGTGCACTCGATCTGAAGCTTATCCTCGATTTCATCCAGAAGCTCAAGGGGGTCCTTTCCGTCACGGTCCAACTTGTTGATAAAGGTGATGATTGGGGTGTTGCGCATGCGGCAGACTTCCATCAATTTCTCGGTTTGGTGCTCGACTCCTTTGGTGCTGTCGATCACCATGAGAGCGCTGTCCACGGCAGTGAGAACCCGGTAAGTGTCTTCCGAGAAATCTTTGTGGCCGGGAGTGTCGAGCAGATTGATTTCATAATCCCGATAGTTGAACTTCATCACCGACGTGGTGACGGATATGCCGCGCGCCTGCTCGATGGCCATCCAATCGCTGGTGGCGTGACGAGTAGCTTTGCGCGCTTTGACGGTTCCCGCTAATTGGATAGCCCCGCCAAACAGAAGCAATTTTTCAGTAAGGGTTGTCTTGCCGGCATCAGGGTGGCTGATAATCCCGAAGGTGCGGCGCCGAGCCACCTCGTTTGAGAACGATCGATCTACTTCCACTTAAAATCCTTCCTTTCTTTTCTCTTCCTATCAACCGGCGGCACACTGCACGCACATGGTGGTTTCCGGTATGGCCATCAAGCGCTTGACCGGAATCTGCCGACCACACCTTGCGCACATTCCGAAATCGGGCTCATTTATCTTTTCCGACAAATACTCCAGCCTGGACAGCTTGGATTTCAATGCAAACAAGGTGGACTTGCTGATTTGTCTGCTGCTCATGGCATCCACCCGGCTGAGCCTGCCGATAGCGTTGTCGGGAGAGACCGGTCGGGCCGCATCCTCCATTTCGGCAATGCGTTCTCTTAACGTCTCTATTCCACTAGCGATCAATTCACCGACTGCTCTTCTTTCTTCTTCTTCCATCGTCTCCTCCTGCAAGTGTTCAAATAAGTCCGGTTCAACGTGCTGTCGGCCCGTTATGAATAGTTAAGAAATAGTTGAGAACTTCGATTTTCCAGATGCCGGCTATCGAATACCGGATGAAAGATCTAGTCAGTTGATTCAATATCCAATTTCAGTGTTTCCGAAGGGCGCCGGTTCGAATCAATGATTTTTAGGCGAGCTGCCGATAAAGTCCTTCCTTGATCCTCATTGCCCAGGCCGGTGGCAACAATGCAACACTCTATCTGCTCACTGCTCAACGATCACCGTTCACTGTTACATGAGAGAGGACGATAAGGCGGGTCAATCGCCCGCTGCGTACAGCGTTTTCAATCAGGGTGGATTTCCATACAATGGATGGATCATTGGCAGATAAATTGACGGTCGATCGGCCTGTCTTTGCTGCAATAAATTCACTGCCATCATCCTCTTAAATGGGGCGGCCTCTGGTCTATAAGACGATCGTTACTTGCCCAAAGGCCGCTGCATCGATTTGTTAATTGATGCCAACTTTTAAAAGAAAAACCGGCTGTGGTCAAGAGGCAAACTGATCATTCAAACAGCGGTCGATAGCAAACAACACGTTAACGATGACCATGTCAGCATCACTATGGTGCCACAAAGGTTGACATCATTTGCGGCAATTGCTATTAATACGATCATGCAAAATCTGTTTATAATGCCACCATGAAGCATTGCTTGAGTAAGAGATAAGTTCCCGACGGTCATCTCTGCCGGATTCTTCGGAGATCCGGTCTCATCGTTTGGCAAGTGTAATTAAAAGACACCAATCAGGCTAAAGCGCTTTGACCCGGTCAAAGAGACGACTGTCTTGCTTTTGGACCTCTTTTAGAGCTGCCAAATTCAATGTCTGACCCTTGCAGCCATCAGTTAAAGTAAAGCGGTAAATGATCATGTGGCCTAGGGTTGGTGCAGGCTTCCAGGTCGCTATTCTAATATAGAAAGGAA
>NZ_JAIBKA010000011.1 GCF_022603395.1 Desulfoferrobacter suflitae | reverse complement strand
CAAAAATCCCTTCGGGGACCTTGCCCAAGTTATCCCCAGCTGCGACAACCTCACCCCTCTGGGTCAGAGGTGTGAAGGCCCATTGTGTTTCTCTATCGAGGGCGGGGAGATAGTTCCCGGGTTTAAGAAAGTTGCCGACCGATTGCGCGAGCTCGGGAAGTGGGTTTTGCAGCCCGTCATATATTTTCCCGAGCAACCCGGGACCGAGTTCGAGGGACAACAACTCGTCGGTCACTTCCACCAAGTCACCTATCTTGAGTCCCCTGGTAATTTCGTAGACCTGCATGTCGACGCGGTTTCCTCGAATGCGAATGATCTCGCACATCAGTTTTACCCCGTCGAAGCGGTGACAGTAAGCCACAGCGTTCTGTCGAACAGAACCGTCGACTTCTGCCGTTACCATGTTGCCGTATATTGATGCAATTCGACCAGTTAGGCTCACAGCGCGATAACCTCCTCCAGAATGTCAAGGCCCTGTTGCCGGTCCAGTCGCGCATGCCGGGTCAGAAGGCCCAATTTCAAAAAATATGCGGCCAGTTCATCGATGTTGAATGTATATCTGCGCGATTCTGCCTCGATGAAATCCATCCGCGCCTGATCCAGGATCCTCTCACCCATCATGGGATTGGAGGCGGCTCGCCAGTCAGCGATCAATGGGCGATGGTCATGGGCGTCTATAAATAGATCTTTGCGGCCGGAATCAGCAATGCTGTTGATTCGGACTGACTGCAGTCGGCTGCGCAGCGATTTTTCCCAGGCGGCCCAGCGGCACAGGAGCGAGGACTTCAAAGTTTTGCCCACAGCATCAAAAAAACTGAGAAGTTCCATCCAGAATTCGGTAAGCCACGCGTCTTCTCCGGCTTCCTGCGGGTCTCGCAGAAACAGCTCGAAGAGAGGCGGTGACAAGTTGTGCCCAAAATAGCAAATTGCTGGAATGTCACCGGCATCATGTCCTTCAAGCTTGAGGGTTGCCGCCTGCATGAGTTGCGTTCGAGAATTGAACGCTTCCGCCAGCAACCGGGCATCCGAAACCTTTTCCTGGTCAATGATGCACAGCACTTCAGACTCAGTAATGGGGGGCGTATCCCCAAGGGGAGGCAATGGCGGTAAGAGCGCCAGCAGGTAGTATAGACGGGTGCTCATAAATTATTCGGCTGCCTCGATCTTTGAATTAAGGATCCTTTGCAGTTCAGGCGAAAGCAGGCGTCGAAAAGCTTCTGCCATGGAATCGTCGGAAACTTCGATCACTTCAGATCCAACTTTGGACTTCAGCTGAAATCCAGCTTTGTTGAAGCCGTCAACGAGCTTCATTTGGCTGTGTTCGGATTGGCAGAATTCGTCCACCACCGCTTTGGCAAGAGGCTCGCCGACCGATGGACCCAGCGCCAGTTCCCAATCACTGCCGGTCTTCTGACTCTTGATCACCTCCATGACGGCGGACTTTATCACCTGTTCACAGGAGAGTACCTTGCCGGTCTTCTCTTTGAGCAGGTCTTGGACGATTTGTTCGATTTGCCGCTTTAGCTTCAACATGATGTCGCGCGCCGCAAGTTTCAATTCGGCCTCGGACCGCTGGAACTTCCGGGCGATTTCCTGCTCGGCCTCAGCAAGCATTTTTTGGGCGGAGAGCTTGGCTTCCGTTGTGGTTTGTTCTGCTGTGGCGCGGGCCTCGGCAATGATTTTCTGCGCCTCACTTTGGGCCGCATCAATGCCGTCCTGGCGTAACTGTCGAGCAAATTCCGCTACATCTGTGGCCATCCTTTTGTCTCCTTTCATATCGGTCCTTATGAGACTGCGGTCGGGTGGAACAGCCCCTGCCGCGGCGCCTCATGGTCTTAGCAGCCAAACGACTGAACTTGGATTTAAAATGCCATCCAGGGGTTTCCAAAAATATCGGCAGCGGTCTGATTATTTTGTAGGAATTTAATTTGGGGACCTGACCGTGTTTGTCCTACAGTGGCTGACTCTTGTTGTGTCCGTTTGGTCCGCACAGGTCCAGGACCGGAATGAATGGAATTTTTATTGTTATTTTGAATTGTTGTGGATATTTTCTAGATTGCGGCCAAATACGATTGAGCTTGGTTATGCCGGGACCGGTCTCACTCCTTGCCCTAGAATTGAGGTAATGAAACCATGCGCCTCTTCACCTTTGCGAGTCTGCGCATCAGGCTTTTGGCTCTGATAATGTCGGCAATTTTGCCGGCACTCGGCTGGGCGCTCTACACCGGCTTTGAAGAGCGGCTCATCCAGCGATCCCTGGTGGAAGAAAATGTTTTGCGTCTCACTCGTCTGGCGGCAGGTGATTTGGTGCAGGCCATTGAAGGGGCCCGTCAACTCTTGATTGGCCTGTCGCAGCTCCCGGAAGTGTTTCCCAACAATTCGGCTGTCTGCAGTGCGGTTTTTGCAAATCTGTTGAAGCAGTACCCTTACTACACCAATCTCGGGGTGCTCGACGCGAAAGGAAACCTGTTCTGCAGTGCTCGACCGACGGTGGAGATGGTCAATTTGGCCGACAAGCCTTTCATTGCTGCTGCGCTGCGAACCAACGGGTTCTTGATGAGTGGGTATCAACTGGATGCAATTACGGGGCAAGCCGTCATCAGTTTTGGCTATCCGGTGTATGGTCAAACCCAAAAACTTCAGGCATTGGTATTTACCAATCTCGATTTGGCCTGGTTCAAGCAGTTGGAAGTGGAAGCTCAACTGCCGTTGGAGGCGGCCCTGATCGTCATCGACGCGGAGGGAACCATCCTCGCTCGTTATCCGGACCCCGAGAAGTGGGTGGGACGAAAGCTGCCGGAGAATCGAATCAGTCAGATGGTCCACTCTGAGAGGGAAGAGAGCATGGTCGAGGCCCGGGGCCTGGACAATATCCCGCGCCTGTACGGCATCACGACGGTCCAAGGTGCACCGGGAAACAACTTGTACGTGAGCATCGGGGTTTCCAAGAAGACTGCATTTGCACCGGTGGACCGTGTTTTCATGCGGAACCTCATAGGCATCGCCCTGGTTGGAGCAACGGCGCTGCTTGCGACCTGGTTCGGCGGTGAGATTTTCATCCTGAGGCGGCTTGACGAATTGGTCAGAGCGACCAAACGTCTCGCCAACGGCGATTTAACGGCGCGCATCGGTCCACCTTACGATGGCGACGAAATTGGCATGCTGGCCGATTCCTTTGATGACATGGCCGAATCTCTCGAACAACGAACTGCGGAGCTCAATCGAGCCGAGACGAAGTACCGGACTTTAGTGGAGCAAATACCAATGGTTACTTATGTCACGCCGGTGGATAAGACCGCCGGCACTTTATACATCAGCCCGCAGGTGGAAGCCATCCTCGGCTTTTCTCCAAAAGAATGGTTGGCCGATGCTGAGTTGTGGAGGAGGCAGCTGCATCCCGAGGATCGGGACCGTGTTTTGACAGAAATGCATGGTGATCCGCACACCGCCTGCGTCATCGGGTTTCGGTCTGAATACCGGATGCTTTCCAAAGACAACCGCACCGTTTGGCTTCACGATGAGGCGGTGTTGATGAAAACCGAACAGGAGAATCGTCAGTTTCTTCAGGGTATTTTGATTGACATCAGCGATCAAAAACGCGTTGAACAGCAGTTGAAGATATCCAGTGAGCAAATGCGCGAATTGGCGGCGCACATCGAAGCCATCAGAGAAGAAGAGAGAACGCGCATTGCCCGGGAAATTCATGATGAGCTCGGACAGGCCCTTACGGGGCTCAAAATGGACCTGTCCTGGTTGGACAAGAAAATTGCAGACGGGGGCGGAGGAATACCCTTTGAACGCTTACTGGATAAGACTGCTGCCATGAAAAAGCTGATTGATGAGACCATCCAGGCAGTGCGCAAGATTTCAACCGAGTTGCGGCCCGGAATCCTGGATGACCTCGGGCTGATAGCGGCCATCGAATGGCAAGCCTCGGATTTTCAGGCGCGGACGGGAATTCCGTGCGTGGTCCTGACACAGGTGAATGAGGATCTACCCGTGGACGAAAAGAATTCTTCGGCTGTTTTTCGCATCTTTCAAGAGATTCTGACCAATGTGGCTCGCCATGCCAATGCAAGCCGCATTGACATCAGCCTCAAGGAGGAAGCGCAGCAGCTGGTCTTGAAGGTCCAAGACAACGGCAGAGGGGTGACAGAAAAGGAGAGTTGCAGTGTTAAGTCGCTGGGCATTCTCGGCATGCGGGAGCGGACTCTGCTGCTGGGGGGCGAGTTCTCCATTGTGGGGATTCCATCCCGGGGAACGACGGTGACGGTGAGAATCCCTTTGGGTGTGGCGCCCATGTAGTTGCGGTTCATTGTCCTGCAGAGCTATCGAACCGGATGCGGCTCTTTGCTTTTTACAGGAGATAGACATGCTAAGGCTGCTGGTTGCTGATGACCATGCCATTGTTCGGCAGGGGTTGAAAATGATCCTCAGCGAGGAGTTTTCTCCCTTAGTGTTTGGTGAAGCCCGAAACGGTCAGGAACTCCTTGCTCAACTGGGAAAAGGGCAATGGGACATTGTGGTGCTGGATATCACTATGCCCGGAAGATCGGGGCTGGATGTGTTGAAAGAGGTGAAACAACAGTACCCGAAACTTCCGATCCTGGTCTTGAGCATGCACCCTGAAGACCAGTTCGCAGTTCGCGTGCTCAAAGCCGGCGCGTCCGGATATCTCACCAAAGAGAATGTGCCGGAAGAAGTGGTCAAAGCGATTCGCAAGGTCATTGGCGGCGGCAGATACGTGAGCGCTTCTCTGGCTGAGAAGTTGGCCTTCGACCTGCGAAGTGATGCGGAGAGACCGCTCCACGAAGCACTCTCAGACAGAGAATACCAAGTGATGTGCATGATTGCATCCGGTAAGACGGTGAAGGAAATTGCCGAACAGCTGGTCCTCAGCATAAAGACCATCAGTACCTATCGGGTGCGAATTCTGGAAAAGCTGAACATGAGAACCAACGCGGAACTGACTCACTATGCGGTAAAAAACCGATTGGTTGACTGAGGTTGTTATCGGTCTGCTCAGCATGTTTCTGGCGTTGAGCGTATTCCAAACAGCTGCTGTAGGACAAAATCCGACAGGCTACCGGACAGAATTCCTACGCCAGTATCAGATGGCTCCTGATAGTCTTGACTGCGGCCCCGTGCGATGCTGACTCCGGCAGCTGCTCCGAGAACCCTGGAAGAGATGGATGTGTATAGCTTGCTTGCATTCCAGCGGGGTGTTCGGTGCCGGAAGTGGAGAGCCGGCTGCCATAACCATTCATTTATAGCATGCTTCATTGTGACCGACTTCCCGGTCAGGGGGTTGGTAAAAAGAAGGCTTCAGACCCATCCTGGTTTGAAACGTTCCATGTGAGGACTTCCCATCTGATGAAAAATCATGTGTTGCCGCTTAAGCTGGACCTTGGGGAACTGCGACGAAAGCTGATCATTTGTGTCTGTGCCATCGCTGCAGGTGTGCTGATAGCCTACTGTTTCAAAGAACGTCTATTTGCGGTGCTCATGAAGCCGATGATTGCGGCGTTGCCGCACGGGGGATTCGAAAAACTGCTCTACACCGCCCCTCACGAAGCATTCATGACCTATTTGAAGGTCTCCCTGATCGCCGGCACAGCTTTGGCCATGCCTCTGATTCTGTTTGAACTATGGACGCTTGTGGCGCCGAGTTTATGTCGTCACGAAAGGATATGCGGTTTTCCGCTGCTGCTGTTTTCAACCCTTTTTTATGTGGCCGGGTCGTTGTTTGCCTACTTTTTGGTCTTTCCGCAGGCTTTCAAATTTTTCACTTCTTTTTCCAGCGATCATCTGGCGCCCATGATCAGCATCAGAGAATACCTTTCTTTCTCGGCCCGATTCCTTCTGGCCTTCGGGATCATCTTTGAACTGCCTATTTTCATCTTCTTCCTCACCAAACTGGGCCTCATTGACGCTAAATTCATGAGGAAGCAGCGTCGCTATGCGATCCTCCTCATATTCATAGTGGCGGCGGTGTTGACCCCGACTCCGGACGCTTTCACGCAAACCTTAATGGCTGGTCCCTTGCTTTTGCTCTATGAGATCAGTATATGGATTGCCCATTTTACCACGCGCAAGCACGGCAAGGTTGAGGGGGCAGGTCTGCAGATTTCTTCCGGCTGATAAACAGGATGCCAGTTTTGAGCGGTTCCATTTACCTTCTGTTTGTGAGCGGCCTCCTGCTGCTGATCATTGGCGCCGAAGCGCTGGTGAGAGGTGCGTCAAAGCTGGCGGCAGCCCTGGGGGTTGCCCCTCTCATTGTTGGACTGACGGTGGTCGCCTATGGCACCAGTTCCCCTGAAATGGCGGTGAGTGTTCACTCGAGCCTCATGGACCAGCCCAACCTGGCACTGGGAAATGTGGTTGGGAGCAACATCTTCAACGTCCTTTTCATCCTGGGTGTCTCTGCGGCAATCGCTCCCCTGACGGTTTCGAGCCAACTGGTAAGACTGGACGTCCCCATCATGATCGGCGCATCCGTCCTCACGTGGGTCCTGGCGTTGGATGGGCGAATCGGCAGGCTGGATGGAGTTTTTCTGTTTCTGTGTATTCTGGCCTACACGTATGCTCTGATCCACATTGAACTCACAACAAGACAACAGAGCAATGATCGACCTGAGAGCACTGAGGTCAGGGAATCGAGTTCGCCTTGGCGCATAGGCTGCAATCTGGCGCTGATCGCTTTGGGACTGGTGCTGCTGGTTATCGGCTCGCGCTGGCTGGTGCAAGGCGCCGTCTCCATGGCCCAGGCCTTTAATAACAGTGAACTGGTGATCGGATTGACTGTGGTTGCCGCCGGCACTTCCCTGCCTGAGCTCGCTACTTCGGTGGTTGCCAGTTTGCGAGGCGAGCGCGACATTGCGGTGGGCAACGTCGTGGGCAGCAACATTTTTAACATCCTGGCGGTGCTGGGGCTTTCCAGCGCCGTCGCGGTCAGCGGGATAGAGGTCTCCGCGGCGGCGGAACGCTTCGACATCCCAGTTATGACCGCGGTCTCTGTTGCCTGTCTGCCCATTTTTTTCACCGGCAGCAGGATATCTCAATGGGAAGGGCTCTGCTTTTTTGTCTATTACATAATTTACAGCTGCTACCTGATACTCAATTCAATGCACCATCAGATGCTTCCCCTATTCAGCAGGACAATGCTCGGCTTTGTTATTCCCATTACCGTTCTGACGCTGCTCATCGTTTCCTGGAGAACTTTCAAAGCCCGCTGACAGGTCCTTAATGAACAATATCATCGTTTGCGCTGCTACATGCGATCCGCCAGGCTGATTGCCGCCACCGCAAAGGTGTTGCGATGGGCTTTTCTGTTTGAACAATTCATCATGGACTCTCTCCCTAGTAGGACAAAGGCCGACACCCGCAGGCCGTCTTTTCCGACAGAATAATCAGACGCCCGCCGATTTTTTCGCCCCTCCACGCATGTCATTAATCAGTCGAAAACACGGTTGTTTCTCCTGCAGCAAGTGAGATCATGAAAGTTTTTATAGCAGACGATTCTGCCATTGTACGCGAGCGATTGGGTAGCATGCTTTTCGATTTGCAAGGGGTTGAGATTATCGGATTCGCCGAAAATGCTCAGCTTGCCACCCAAGCCATCCGGGAATTGAGGCCGGATGCGGTGATTCTGGATATCCGCATGCCGGGCGGCAGCGGAATTGACGTTCTGGCGGAAATCAACAAAGCGAGCCAAAAGCCGTTGGTCATTATCTTGACCAACTATCCTTATCCTCAATACCGGCAGCGATGTATGCATTTGGGAGCGGACTTTTTCTTTGATAAGTCGGGGGACTTTGAAAAGGTTTATCAGGTTTTTGAGCAATTGATTTCCACCTCCAACCCAGCAGGTTGTGAGCAATGAGGAAATGGCCACCTAAACACATGAGGAGTCATATCATGTCGTTAAATGCATCCGAACTCATTGGACTGATGATTGTGTGCGTGCCGATGCTTCTCTTTATCATTTACTCAGTGCGCTACAGCAAAAAGAACCCTGGCTCCAGGGAGGAGCCGCCGTATGAAAGGAGTGCTCCCATGAAGGTGTCGAAGGCCAAGAGATGAAATCAAACATCTTGGAAGTGCTGTGGTTGGCTGTCGTATCGGAATAGTTTTGGGGAAGGACCAAACGATGCAGACTTTGACCAGAACAAAGCGGCTTGATCATTTGGCAGGCACCCGAAATGGTCTGGAGGTTTTGGCGAACAATCTCAGATCCATCGATTGGTAGAGAATTTTGATCATTCTGGCCGGTTTTGGACTCTTTCTCTACATTTATTTGATGCCGCCCTGGAGCAGTGCCGTTGACCCAACGGGCAAAGTGTTCGATCTCACTCAGGAGGGAAAGGCGTCCATCGGTCTGTTCTTGCTGGCCGGAGTGTTGTGGGTCTTCGAGGTTTTGCCAATCGGCATCACCAGCATTGTCATTGGTGTGATGCAGGGTCTTTCTGCAATTCGTCCTGCAAAGGAAGCCTTCAAGGACTTCATGGACCCTTCCGTCATGTTCATTTTAGATAATCGGGACGGGCAGCAGGCGCTGGCGGAATATATCCTCCGAAACGCCTTCTCGGAGCAGAAGATTACCTACCTGAAGGACACAGGCAAAGTCCTCTATCGATCGGCGATGACTCACGGGTGCAACAAGAAAAACTTCGAGATCTTCACCGCCGAGGAATTCATCGCCGCCATCACTCAGCATATCCCGGATAAGCATTTTCAGATGGTCAGATACTATGGGTGGTATTCCAGTAGAAGCAGAGGAGACAGAATCAAGAAAGGTGTTTTAAGGCCCGGGGATGAGCCGCCCCAGGGCGAGAACGCCAATGAAGTGATCCCGCTTTGAGCGGGACTTGATGTCTCAGACTACCAGCCTGCGCGCATCCCATCAATCACGCCCATGGCGTGACTGGCGAGACTTGATAAAGAAGATCTACGAGGTGGATCCCTTGACTTGTCCCCGCTGCGGCCATGACATGAAGATCATAAGCCTGATTCACGAACCCGCCGTGATCGAGCGCATCCTCGGCCATCTGGGACTGTGGAAACAGCACCCAGATCTTCATGAGGGAAAAACCAAAACACCTGGCGATGGGCCGGTTGTCATCGAAGATTTCGCCCACGCCTTGGCGTGACCGGTCCGGATATGAAGAGCCCGCCTACAGATACCACTAAACCAGGGCGCTGGACAAATCCCTGACCGGCTACCACAGGAGTAGTCTGCCCGCTAACGCGGTCAAATACCCTCTTTCAACTCCTCCACAAACCAGAAAACGTGCGCGAAACTCGATCTGCGTCGAAATATGCCGATCATGCAACCGCCACGGTGCCACACCGTGGTGCTGTTTGTCATTGCTCACCATGAAATCCGCACAAAAATGGCCTTGACTTGCCCTTGACAGTACCACCAACACCTGCTTTCAAAAAACCTCAAAAAAACGATTTCCTATCACCTATTGTCGCTGCATCGTCTGCCGGGCCGCGGCAAGAACAGAGTCAACAAATTCGCTGTCACCCAATATCCGTTCGTCGCTTTTCAGATGGATTTTCATCTGTCGCAGGGACCGAAGAGCACTCCACCCTGAGGTGCTATGTCAGGGCATCTAAGAGATATTTTTATACCAGATCTCAACTTTCTGCCTATTCTAAAAGGGGCATTTTCAATATCGCCAATATACCAAATTTCGAAGCGTTCCCCAATGGTAGCCGAATCGGAATAGGGCTGCGCAAGCGCCTGCGCTGCGAGGTTCCACTGGAATGACACGTTATGCAACGTTTTGCATCTTATTGGCAAAATCCTGACCCGAAGTTGCCGGTGGGAGTTTCTTTCCATCCTTTTTATAGAGAGCAATCGCTTCCTCCACAATTCGACACAGTTCTGCGAAAACTTCCATCTCATCGTCTCCGTGGCATCCTCCATAGAATAATCCTGGTGAGCTGCCTACGTAGCACTGGTCTTCTTCTGACCACTCAACGATCTTTATATATCTGGCACTGTCTTTCATTTCTTCGATTCCTCTATAGCAAGCCTTACCGCTCGCAACTGGTACTGTTTGGCATCGTCGCCCAGTTGCCCGGATACAGTTACCGGTCTTCTCACTTGTGGGTGGACGACGTTTCGATGACTATCCTTTCCGCCTCGGTCCACAAAACCCGCATTTTCAAGGTCGGTGATCAGATCCCTCACCATTGGTGGCATTGGGACGTCCTTTGGCTCTCCGTCCCATAGTTACCATTCAATACTTGCCGTTCCACCTGATTTTCTTTCTCCGGTTACACGATCCCATGACCTTGCACAAGCGGCGCATTTTCTATAACCTTTTTCCTTGCGCGGCCCTACATGCATACGTGTATCACTAACGATGAATACTTTTTGACATACTGGGCATGTGAAAGCCGCATTGTTTCCTTCCCAATCTTTGTTTTGCTCGAGCCCATTAGGGTCTAGATTCTTGATTGACATGGTGCCTCCTCCCTCGTGCTCCTGTCCTAAATGGGCAAGAAAGCAAAATCGAATAAGTAAGCGGCCCTAATTCAACTGATTATAATCCCCTATAAAATTGGAAATATTAACGCCATCTGTTCCCGATACCAATGTGGAGCATCCAGTTCCTCTGCGGACTATATTGAATTTCATCCAGCCACCTGACTGACTCATCTTGCTGCCATATTCCTCAAAAATTCTCGTTGACGTCCATACTCTTCTCCAATCAGTTTAAGGTAAGGTTCGCTCGGAAGTCAATTTGTAGACCGATACTGCTGGCTTGCGATTTACTACCGGACACTATTTATGGACAAACGGCTGCCTGCGAGGTATCCGGCAAAATCGCCGTCTAGATCGGTTCTATAAAATGTGTCAAAGATCACCCACGGTCGGACCGGGTTGTGATACAAGCTCATCCATAGGGCTGCTTACGCCTTTGCCACCCCTGTTCAATACATGCGTGTAGACCATCGTTATGTTTACATCGCTATGATTCGGAAGCTCCTGCACTGTTCGAATGTCATAGCCGCTCTGCAACAAACGGGTTGCAAACGAATGGCAGCGTGTGAGGGCCTACGGGCTTGTGAATGAGTGTCTTTCTTGCCGCTGCCTTGATGTTTCGCTGCAAAATCCCCTCGCTGCAATGATGCCGCCTATCCAGTCCCGTTCGTGGATCGCCGGAGTGCTTTTGAGCGGGAAATACGTACTGCCGGCCCCATTCTCGATTTGCATTGGGATACTTCCTTTCCAGAAACCGATTGATCTCAACACCTCCCATGTCCAGGGGATGCCGCTTGTCGTGAAACGGAATGTACCGCTTGATCCACTGAATGTAGGCTTCTTCTGTTCGTATGCTCTAGTGGCGCAGTCTGATGGCCGACCGAACCTGGTCGAGAAGCCTTGGTTGTCTTTGTTTACAATTGCCGGGCAAGCAGGAGCCCATTATGCCACCCTCCCGTCTGAAAAAGAAAGGAAGGCCCCGCCGGCCGGTGAGTTATCACGCGAAGCGCGTGACAAAAGGCCGCGCCTGATCGACCCTGCGGACCACGATCCCCGGCCAAAATGAAAATTGCTGAAAAACCGGGGTTGACAGCGGCGACGGTAACCGGTACTGTGAGCACACTGCAAATTGTTGCTGACAGATCAGGTGCTGTTGAGCTTAAAAGGGAATCCCGTGCAATTCGGGAACGGTCCCGCCGCTGTAAACGGGGACGAAATCCGCTCACGCCACTGTCATGACGCAGCTCGGAAAACAGCAGTCAGCTGCCGGAAGGAACACCCTACGACGACTCTCATCCGGTTGGTGATGTCTCGATTCCGATCGCGGTCGACGGGAAGGCGCGGAAAGTAGCAAGATCCGTAAGTCAGAAGACCTGCCTGATGCTGTTTGGGGAGTCGGTGCGAGGAACTGTCCGGCGAACCGAACAAGGAACAAGTGAACCAGGGTGCAATCCTTAGGGCCAAAGGCTCTAGGGATTTTTTTTTGGGAGGGAGCCAACGCACCAGACTGCTTGCCGAGGCAGATCGATCCCTCTCCTCATCGCATTTTCATAACCTCTTTCCACCTGGGAGCGTTCATGCTTCCAGGTGCCCGCTTTTTAAGGATTAAGGAAATGTGGCTGCCGCTTGGCCGGGCTCGGTGTGCTGCTCTGAATGCCCGCGGCAGGGTGTACCGCGCAATGAGTCATAACTTTTGCACAGGGAGGGAAACATGAAAACAATGAAATGGATGGTTGGTCTGTTGGTGCTTGTCGGCATCCTGGCTCTGTCGATCCATTCCTTTGCCACCCATGGGGATAGGCCCGCCACGAACAAGGCCATTGTCCTGGCGGCTTTCGGCACCACCGTGCCCGAGGCACAAAAGGCCCTGGACCATATCGATTCGCTGGCCAAACAAGCGTTCCCCCAGGTGGAAATCCGCTGGGCCTACACCTCGAAGATCGTCAGAAACAAACTGGCCAAACAGGGCAAAGTCATCGATTCTCCCGAAACGGCTCTTTCCCGGCTGATGGACGAGGGCTACACGCATGTGGCCGTGCTGCCGCTGCACACCATCCCGGGCGCGGAATTCCACGAGCTGTACCACAACGTTCGTCTCTTCGGGCAGATGGCGGGCGGTTTTCAACAGGTCGCGGTGGCCCTTCCGCTGCTCTCCTCACACCAGGACATGGTGCAGGTGGCAAAGGCCATGCTGCACCATGTTCCGGCCCAAAGAACAGCGGATGAGGCCGTGGTGCTCATGGGGCACGGCAGTGAGCATCATCCGTCCGATGCCATATACCCGGCCATGAATCAAGTTTTTCAGGAAATGGATCCCAATGTTTTTGTCGGCACGGTCGAGGGGTACCCCGCCATCGATGACCTGCTGCCGAAGCTGCGCGCAAGGGAGGTCAAAAAGGTGTACCTGATGCCGCTCATGGCCGTTGCCGGAGACCATGCCCGCAATGACATGGCGGGACCCGATGCCGACAGCTGGAAATCGATCCTGGAAAAGAACGGCTACACCTGCGAGAGCATCCTCCAGGGAACCGGCGAATATCCCCGGGTGGTGCAGGTATGGCTGGACCATTTGCACACTGCCTATACACAGCTGCAGTAACCCTTTCAGAACAAATTGCTTGACGCAACCGCGTACCCTTGGGCGGCGCCCGGCTGACCCCGGTCTGGTCTATGCCGTCCTCTCAGGGCATGCCGACCGCAAAGCTCCCTCTGTCCCTCGAGAGAGAGGGAGCCCCCGGACGGCCTGCGGGCCGCAGGATCCAAAGTCAGCGGCGGGACCCTCGACCACCGCCGGCGTCATCCCCACCCGCAGCAAGCCCCTGTTGCCTCTTCCGGCCCCCCATTGGACATCTTCAAAAGCGTCCATGGCCGTGACAAAATGCTTGATCTCCGCTATCTCGTTCAATTGATCGAGTGCTGCTCCGGGATTGTGTCCATCCACCATCATGCCCTTACCGGATTTGTGTCCATGCGCCTCCCTTCTGCCGGGTAAAAAGCGAGATTCTCCGTGCAGGAGCTCATAGGTGAAGGTGGGGACATTCTTCTTTTCACCGGCACAACTTTTTTCCTCCGAACCCAACCGCATGCCGTCCTCCATTTGTTTGGCGTTGTGAGGAAAATTCCTGGAACCGATGCCAAAGGCGGCAAAAAAGGTGCGAGGGCGCCAATGGTGATAACAAATTTACAGGGGCGGATCCGCTGCCCGGGAACAATCTTCACCCGGGGGCGCGATGCGAGGGTCGCATACGCCGTTGGCAGGCCGGGGAGAACCCCACAGGCGAAACGCCGGCGGGGGATTCCATTCGGTTGGCGCTGCCGCCGGACATATGGCTGGGGGGTAGCAAGCAGGGAGGGGGCGGCGCATTCCTGAGGCATTGCCATTTTTTGGCATTCATTTTGCTCTATGGGCTTGACGTTGTGTTGACCCGGCATTATAGTTTCGCTCAAATGAGCAAAACGAAGGAGCCGCCGTGGCAAGACCGCGTAAATGCCGCCGCATACGGAATAACCCGCGGGTGACCTATTTCAAACCGCAGGGCATTTCCGTCCGAAAACCGGGCGAGGTGTGCCTCACCCATGAGGGACACGAAGCCATTCGCCTGGCGGATTTACAGGGGATGAACCAGGAGGAAGCCGCTCTACTCATGGGAGTTTCCCGCCATACCTTCGGCCGGGTTCTGGCTGAAGCCAGGCGAGTGGTGGCGGAGGCCTTGATCGAGGGTTTGACCCTGCGCATTCAGGGGGGCGACTATATCATTGCCGGCTGCTGCAATGGCGTTGTCGAGCGACCAGGCTGCAGGTGGAAGGGTGCCTTTTCAAAAGATCAACTCAAATGGAAACGAGCGACGAGTGAGGAGATGACTATGAGCAAGATTGCGATAACCAGCGAAGGCCCAACCCTGGACGATAAGGTAGACCCCCGCTTCGGCCGGGCTGCGGGATTTGTGGTGGTGGACCTGGAAACCATGGAAACCCGCTACATCGACAACGGACAATCGCAGGTACTGGCTCAGGGTGCCGGGATTCAAGCCGCGCAACTGATCGCCAGGTCCGGCGTCGACTGTCTATTAACCGGTTACGTGGGCCCCAAGGCTTTTCAGGCGCTGACGGCCGCCGGCATCAAAATCGGGCAAAACCTTGAAGGTCTGACCGTACGGCAGGCGGTGGAGCGCTTCCAAAGGGGTGAGGTGGAAATGGCCGAGCAAGCCAACCGGGAGGGTGGGCGATGATCGTCTCTGTGGCAAGCGGCAAGGGCGGAACCGGCAAGACCACCGTGAGCGCCTCACTGACAACCATCTGGGGGAGGCCGATTGTGGCCGTCGACCTGGACGTGGAAGAGCCCAATCTGCATCTCTTTTTGCACCCCGCAATGGAAGGAAACGAGACAGCCTACATCAAGATCCCCGTGGTCGATGAGTCCAAGTGCACCTATTGCGGCGCCTGCTCGGATCTCTGCCAGTTCAAGGCCATCAGTGTGGTCAATCAATTGGTCATGACTTTTCCGGAAATGTGCCACGGGTGTGGAGGGTGCATGGCGATCTGCCCGGAGAAAGCGATTTCCGAGGGCAGACGGGAATTGGGTGAAATCAGCTGGGGCAGTGCCGGCAGCGCAGGGTTCCTGATGGGCCGGCTGCGTGTCGGCGAAGCCATGAGCCCCCCGCTGATGCGGCAGGTCAAAGCCAGGCTCAATGCCATGGCGGCAGGGGGTTCGCGCGACGTCATCATCGATGCGCCTCCAGGGGTCAGTTGCCCGGCGGTGAATGCGGTGATCGACAGTGATGTGATCATCCTGGTCACGGAACCCACCCCGTTTGGCCTGTATGATTTTCAGCTGGCCTGGGAGGCATTTTGTCCCCTGGGAAAGCCCATGGGGGCCGTCGTGAACCGAGCCGGAGTCGGCAACGATCAAATTTATCACTTCTGTCAGGACAAGGGCCTGCCGATTCTGGCGCAGATCCCGTTTGACCGCGCCATTGCAGAAGCCTATGCACGCGGCAGGATCATAACGGAAGTTTCCAGCGACATAGAGCGTATCTTCATTGATCTCAAGGAAGGCATTCGCCACCTGGCAGAGCGCCGCAGTTCCAAGGAGGCGGCCCATGCGTGAAGTGGTCATCATCAGCGGCAAGGGTGGTACGGGCAAGACTTCGCTCACCGGGGCCTTCGCCCATCTGGCAGCGAAAAAAGTCATCTGCGATCTGGATGTGGACGCTCCCGATTTGCATTTGCTGCTGCGTCCCGCCCATCAACGGGAGGAAGAATTCTGGTCGGGTTATGAGGCCAAAATCGACCCCGAACTGTGCGAGCGGTGCGGCACTTGTGCGGCCATGTGTCGGTTCGGGGCAATCCACGAGAACGACAGCGGCTTCCGGGTGGATCCACTGCGCTGCGAGGGATGCAAGGTGTGCGTAGCATTCTGCCCTGCCGATGCCATTGAGTTTCCGCAGAAACATTGTGGAAACTGGTACGTGTCGTCGACTCGCATGGGCCCAATGGTGCATGCCCAGTTGTTCCCCGGTGAAGAAAATTCGGGAAGGCTGGTCATGGTTCTCAAGCAACAGGCGCGAGAACTGGCCGAGAGCCGTGACCTTGATCTGGTGCTGTGCGACGGGGCACCGGGCATCGGCTGTCCGGTGATCAGTTCGCTTTCGGGAACCGATTTGGCGGTAGCGGTTACCGAACCCACCCCTTCGGGGAGGCACGACCTGGAGCGCGTGGCCGATCTATGCAGGCACTTCAAGGTAGGCTTTGCGGTCATCATCAACAAGTGTGACCTCAACCCCGAGGAAAGCAAACGAATTGAAGCGTTTTGCCGGGACAAGGACTATCCTGTGCTGGCAAGTTTGCCACATGACAGGATTGTCACTGAAGCCATGGTTCAGACGCTGGTCGTCACGGAGCTGCCCGAAAGCGAATTCAGCCGGGAGCTCGGACGCGCATGGGAGCAGATTGAAGCGTTGCTGGGCAGGTAGTCGCAATCCCGCAGCCTCAGGCGCGTTTCCTTTCACAAACCCAGTGGCTCCACTGCTCTCTGGATAAGGGGGGGGGCCTGATGGAAACGTGCCGCTAGGTATTCTCAAGGCGGGTGGGTGCCCCTGCAGGGGGCAGAGCCACCCAAGGTCTCTGAGGGCATCCTCAGGAAGATTGACAACCCGTGTGCGGAAGGCGGCTTCCGCACACGGAATCAAGACACCATGTTTACAAGGAGAGTCTCATGAACAGTACAGTTGTTGCTATTCCCTCGACCCATCCGGGCGGTCTCGAATCGGCACTGGGCGCTCATTTCGGCCACTGCGACGTGTATACACTGGTGGAAGTGGCGGAAGGAAAAGTACAGACGGTTCGTACATTGCCCAACGTGCCCCATGAACAGGGAGGCTGCATGGCCCCGGTAAACCACCTGGCGCAAAATGGCGTCCAGATCCTCATTGCCGGCGGCATGGGAATGCGACCTCTGATGGGGTTCAATCAGGTGGGCATCAATGTTTTCTACGGCGGTGGTCTGCAGACTGTCGGAGAAGCTGTCGAGGCCTTTCTGCAGGGAAGTTTGCAGCGCTTTTCCAGCGAATTCACTTGCGGCGGCGGTGGAGGAGGACATCCACAGATGGGCGCCCGGTTCTGATTTGACAAGGAGAAGCTGACGTGTCCATTGATGACTTGCTGCTGCCGGATCAGGCCAGTGAGCAGTTCCATTGGTTTGCCAGGCATCCCAAAAACATTGGTTCCATGCCCGATCCCAGTGCCAGGGGCAGCGCCGTCGGCCAGTGTGGAGACGCCATCGAGGTTCACCTGCGCATTGAAAACGGAACGATTGCCGATATCCGAGTGATCCCCTACGGCTGTATTTATACACTGGTGTGTGCGAGCGCCATGAGCGAACTGGCCAAAGGACGGGAGTTGGAGCGGGCCCTCGAACTGGAACCGGATGATGTGGTTGCGGCGGTCGGCGGTTTGCCCGAAGACCATGTACACTGTGCCAGGCTTGCGGTGAACACTCTGGGCGAGGCCATTGCCGATTACTACCGACGGGAATCCAGTTGCGGGTCCAATGGTTCCGCCTGAGATGTCAATACCGGGCGTTATCGTTACCGCAGGCTGAGGTTGTTCGCACCAAACCAGACAGCGCACGAAGCGGCACGAAGGGAAAACGATTCGATGAATCCCTCCTCTTCGTGCCCTGCGCGGTGCTGGCCACGACCAAGGTTCTATAAACAATGCCAGATGACAGTAGGAGACGACATGTTGCACATTCTGCTCGCCACCACCCGACTTGCAGCGGAACATCCCTTTGTCGCAGCGCTCACGGCCGCCCCTCAGGTGCGCCTCACGCGCACCGCGTCAGCCGCCGAGGTGCTGAAAGCGGTGCGTCAATCCGCCCCCCATCTCATCATTCTGGATCACCAACTGCCCGATGGCGATCCCCTTGAGCTGGTAGCAAAAATTTTAACGCTGAACGCCATGATCAATAGCGCCGTGGTGAGCCCGCTTTCCGACGAAGAGTTTCATGAGGCAAGTGAAGGGTTGGGCATTCTTGCCCGCTTGCCGCTGGATCCCGGCAAAGACGATGCCGTTGAGCTGGTGGGCCGATTGCGCAGGATCCTGGGCCTGGCAAGCTGACAGCGATTGCCGCGCGGTCGCAGGCTTGAAACCCGTCACAAGCACGCCGACCTGACCTCGGTTTTCCTTTTCCAACACGGCTCTTTGCTCCCCAAGGACATCACGGATGCCGCACAGGCAAGATGAAACCAAACAAGTGCAGCGGGTAGGCTTCTATTCTTTTCTGGTCAACCTCGCTCTCACTTGTCTGAAGGCGATGCTTGCCTGTCTATCCGGCAGCCTGCCGGTTGTGGCCTCTGCGGTCGATTCGGCAGCGGATTCGGCGGCCTCGCTTGCCCTCTGGGCAGGGTTGAAGCTGTCCACCCGCAAAAGCGAAAGATTCCCCTACGGACTGTATAAGATCGAGAATGTCATCCAGGTGTTTGTGGCATTTCTCATTTTTTTGATTGGCTACGAAATCGTTCGAGAAATCATTACCGCTCCTGCCGGGACACCCAATGTGACCCTGACGGTGGTCATCGGCATGGGGATCAGCGTCCTGATTCCTTGGGTGTTTGGCTGGTACACCATGTGGATTGGCCGCCGTACCGGCTCGCCTGCCCTGATCGCCGACGGCCGTCATCGCCAGGCCGACGTGCTCTCCACAGCAGTGGTACTGGCCGCGGTGGCAGCCCATTATTCAGGGTTACACATCAATTACCATGGCATCACCATTGACCGAATCGCGGCAGGATTGGTGGTGATTTTTATCGCCTTCGCCGGCCTCGAGTTGCTGGTCAATGGCATGCGCGTGCTGCTGGACGTGTCCATCGACCCCGCAACCCTCGACGAGGTGCGGCGACTCATCGAGTCGCAACCAGCGGTGGTGGAGGTTCGCTTTCTGGTCGGGCGCAACGCGGGACGGTTTCGCTTCCTGGAGGGGGATGTGGTGCTGCGCGTCGAGGACCTGGAAATGGCCCATGCCATCAGCGAACGGATTGAGGCGGGTATTCGCAAAAAAGTCCCCAATATCGATCGGATATTGATCCACTACGAACCCCGGTCAAAATTCTCGTTGACCATCGCGATTCCGATGGAATCCGACAGAGAAACCATCTCCCGGCATTTTGGGGAAGCCCATCTATTTTACATAGCCTCCCTGCGCAACAAGGATTTCCGGGTATTGGAGGAACGATTCATTGCCAACCCATATCGGGAAAAGGAAAAAGGCAAGGGAATTGCGGTAGGCCACTGGCTCATCGACCAGGGAGTCGATCGCCTGTACATCCCCAGGAGCCTGGAAGGCAAAGGCCCGGCCTACGTCCTGTCCAATGCCGGGGTGGAAACCGAGCTGTTGCGCGCTCACACCCTGGCAGAATTCTGGAAGGGAAAAGGCCGGGCCTCCGATCATTGAAAATAAATGCCGCCCGCAGCAGCACATGCAGCGGGCAACCACCGCCTAATATTCCATTTCGGTGTCAACACCCAGTCGCTCCCACTGGCTCTGGGCTTCGGCTTCAGCCTTTTCGATTTCCTCCTCGGACCAGGGTTCGAGAATCAGTGTATCGGCCACCAGTTCCCAGATGTATTTCACCTCATACTTATAATCGGGATAAAATTTTGGAACGCGCTTCATCAGCTGATCGTGGCAGTTGGAGCAGCCCACCACCAGGACATTGGCGCCGCTTTTCTTGATCGAGTTGTATTTTTCCCGACCATGGTAGGCGGCCTCTTCCTCATAGGGGCCGGGCCACATGCCGCCGCCCGCGCCGCAACAATGCCCGTTGGCTCGGGTGGGCTCCACGTCCACAAACTCATCGACGCACTGCTGAATGATCCAGCGCGGTTCATCGTAGAACCCTTTGCCGAAATGCCGCTCCAGCTCTCTGCCGTGCTTACAGGAGTCATGCCAGGTAAAAATCTTGCCTTCGTTGACGCTCTTGTCGAGTTTGATCCGCCCCGATTGGATCAGCTCCATAAGATACTCATAGAGATAAATGGCGTTGATCTTGCTGTCCGGGTTTTCCGCGACGCAATATTTCATGCCCACACGGCATCCATAGGAACCGCCGCCGCAGTCGGGCATGATCATGCGCTTGATGTTAAACTTCTTGACAAAGTCGATCTTGCGCTGAGCGAAGGTCTTGATGTAATCGTAGTTGCCGGTAAACAATCCCCAGTCTACCGATTCCCAGTTTTCCGACGGAATCGTCCAGTTTTCCTTGGCGGCGTAGAATATCTTCCACCACCACTTCATGTCCTCGTTGTCGGCAAACACTTCCTTGGAATTGGGGAAGAACAGAATGTCGGCGTCCTGCTTATCAATGGGCACATAAAAGCCGGGGCAATCCTCATCCGCCATTTCCACCCCCATGTCATACATCAGGAACAGATAATCTTCCTTGGGGATGGCCATGTTGTTGCCGGTGTTGAAGCAGTTCTCGGCACCCTTGTGCAGAATTCCCGGCACCTTATCCCTCGGTCTGAGGTGCTTCATATGGAGCATGATATAGGGAATGTCGATATTCATCGGGCATGCGTGGGCGCAGCGTCCGCACCCGGTACAGACCCAGGGGAACTTGGATTGGACGACTTCGTCCACCAGGCCGAGGTGCAACATGCGCAACACTTTTCTGGTATCCCAGCCCTCCATACCCGGTGTGCCGGTGACGGGACATCCATTGGTACAGGTTCCGCAGGTCATGCAGAGATTCAAATCCAACTTGGAAAGGTGTTCTTTAACCGGCGCCGGTAATGCTTGAGGTACGATTGCTGGCTGCATAAAACTCTCCTCTGAAATTTGGGAAACCACGAAATCAAGGTGAAACAAGCTGCCGTACCGGTTTTTCCCTCGTTTTCGCGTTTTCGTAATTAGGACTTTGAAACACATGCGGCGCATGGCACCGCCGCTGATGACTCTTGTGCTATTACACACGGAATGTAAACGCGGAAAATCGACCCTGTGCCCGGCTCGCTTTCCACCTGAACCATTCCGTTATGAGCATCCATGATGCTTTTTACGATGGACAGGCCCAGACCTGTCCCCGTTATGAACCTGGTCTTCTCGTTCTTAATTCGATAGAAGGGAGTGAAGATTTTCTGCTGGTCCTCCTTGGCAATTCCCAAACCGGTATCGGCAACATCGACGCGCACATAATCGCCTGCCTTCTCCGCGGAAAGGGTGATGCTTCCCCCCGCCGGTGTGTACTTGATGGCGTTGACCACCAGATTGGACAGGACTTCTTCCATGTTGCGCCTGTTGGCCACAACGGGCAGTGCTTGGGGGATGTTGCCCAACCTGAGTGCAACGCCGCCGGCCTCGGCTTTTTTCCCATGGAACTCCACCTGACCCACAATAATTGAGGTCAAATCGAACTGTTCTCTCTCCTGACTGATCAAACCCGATTCGATCCTGGCAAGATCCAGCAATTCCGAAGAGAGGCTGACCAGATCGTTGACCTTACCGGAGACTCTCTCCAGTATTTCTTTTTGTTTGTCCGAGACCTCGCCCGCCAGCCCATCGAGTACCACCTGCAGCTGCATCAAAACGGAATTCAACGGGCCTCTCACCTCGTGGGCCACCATGGAAACGAAATCCGACCTGATTTGATCCATGCGCTTCATGGCGGTGATGTCCTGCAGCAAGGTGATCGTCCCGATGTTGCGGCCGGCCCGGTCCCGAAAGGGAATACAGCGGGCGCTGAGGATGCAGTCGGGGCGACCGTTGCCGTTTTCCGGCGCGATTTCGTCCACCAGTTCCACAAATTCATCACTTGACATGGCCAACGCCTGCTCGATCATCGCCTGCAGTTTCTCGTATCGGGCGACCTGCACCACGTTATGGCCTACCGCCGTTTCTCCCTGGTAGCCAACCATTTTAAGGAACGCCGGGTTGGCGAGCACAATCTCTTTTTTGGCGTCAGTCGCCATGACTCCGTCGCTGAGACGGTTGATGAGAACCCGCATACGCGATTTTTCATTGGCGATGTCCTTGAGTGCCCTGGTGTATTCGAGTGCTTTGGTCACCAGCATTCTCAGCTGATCGGGCGTGAACGGTTTGGGTATGAAATCAAAAGCTCCCTTTTTCATCGCCTCGATGCTGTGCTCGAGCGTAGCGTACCCGCTTATGACGATAATGACCGTATCGGGATGCAGGCTCTTGACACGCGACAGCACGTCAAATCCCGACAGGCTTGGCATCATGAGGTCCAACAGAATGATGTCGAAATGCCGGTCCTCAATCATTTTCAGACCGGTCTCGCCACATTCTGCAGTGAGGACTTCAAAGCCTTCCTGTGTCAGGACCTTGCGGCAGCCGCTGCGAATCCGTTCTTCGTCATCCACCACCAGGATGGTCGGCAGGTTGTTGTTATTGTGTGTTGCTTGCTGTTGTTCCATTAGCGTAGGTTCACTCCTTCCCGCTCACATCCTCACATCAACAGATCGCTTGCCGCTTCATTCTCGGAGTCCTGCTGCAACTGGAACGAGGGAAGTTCGACCAGAAACGTAGTTCCTTTGCTGCCCGTTTCTTTCACGGAAATGTTGCCATCGTTTTCCTTGATGATCCCGTAGACGGTGCTGAGCCCCAGGCCGGTGCCTTTGCCCGGCTCCTTGGTGGTGAAGAATGGATCGAAAATGCGCGACAAGTTCTCCAGGGCGATGCCGCAGCCGGTATCGGCGACTTCCAGGTAGACTTTTTGCGCCTGTTTATCGCGGTAGGTCCTGAAGGTCAGGGTCCCCTGCCGGTTCATGGCGTCCACCGCGTTGATGACCAGATTGATGATCACCTGACTCATCTGATTCTTGTCTACCTGCACCAACATCATTTCATCCGACAGCTCCTTGACCACGTCAATTTGAATGAACAGCCGCTGGTCGCGTATCAGGTTGAGGCTGTAGTCGAGGAGTGAGTTGATGTGGATGACTTCGGTCTGCTTGTCGGTCTGGCGACTGTAGGTCAGCAGGTTCTTAACGATTTCCGCACAGCGTTGAGCATCCTCGATGATGTTTTTCAACTCCTGCTTTTTGGCCGGATCGGTATCCATCGATTCCATGAGCATATTGGCGTAGAGCAGGATACCCGTCAGGGGATTGTTGATTTCATGCGCCACACCGGCGGCAAGCTGTCCGAGCGAGGCCATTTTTTCCGAGTGGGCGACCCGTGCCAGCATGTGTGTCATGCGTTCCTCATCCGCCAGCTTGGGCCGTAGATCATTGAATATGCCCATGGTTGCTACTTCTTCCCCGCCTTCATAAATGATGGCGGCGGTCAGTTCTATCGGGATTTCCTCACCCCGGGCGTTGATGAAGTTAACTCGTGTAGAGAGCAGTTTCCCCACTCCCCCGAAGTCTTCACTGCGCAACCGCTTCATGATTTCCCTGGCCATCCCTTCAGGGTACAAATCGAGCACCGTCAGGGCTTTCCCCGATTGTCTCATGCAATACCCGGTGAGCTCCTCGGCGGCCTTGTTCATGATCAGGATCTTGCCTTGCCGGTCCGCGGCAACGATGCCGCTCGTGGAGCTCTGGATCAGTTTCGAAGTGAACTCCCTGATCCCGGACAACTCTTTTTCGAGAGCCTTCACTTCAGTGACATCGCGAATGCTCTCAATGATATAGCGGACTTCCCCCCGATCGTCTAAAATCGGAGAAAATACCCGGTCTTCCCACTTCTCCTCACCCGTTGGCGTAGTGACCCTCCTCAGAATGGAGTGGCCTCTGTTTTTGTCGAGCACCTCCGGCAGAGGGCAGTTTTCATAGGGGCAGGTATCCTTCGACTGGTAGAAAAAGTCATGACAGGTTCGCCCCAGGATTTGCTCTTTCCCAATACCGTATTTTTTCAGAAAGTTTTCATTGGCGCTCACAATGACGCGGTTGGGTTTCAAAATCAAAGCCGGCAATGACAGGGAATCAAAAACCCTGGCACGCCACTCCATTTCTTCGGAATTATTTTTTAAGTCCACGGATATGTTCAATTATAATCGAATCAAGCGATTATCAAACGATGTTCCAGAGCTCGTCCGACCACACCCACTTCGGTTCATTCGAATGCGGACCCGCCCCCGCAAATCCGCCCAGGCAGCGGCGCAACCAATCCCGCCCGGTTGCCGCCGCCGTCATGGACGTGCTTGGTTTACGGAAAGCCAGGACCAGACTTTGCCGGCACCCGCCTCCGCCTCAGCGTGCCAGATTGTCCTTGACGATTTCCATGAGCTTGTCCAGGTCCACCGGCTTGGGAATGTAGTCGTCAGCCAGCGTGGTTTTCCCGGAAAGGTGCGTGTAGCTTGTCGTCTGGACGTTGTCTGCCACGGCGGTCAGCAGCACTACAGCGATGTCCTTGTAGGCCGGATCTTTCTTCAGTTCGTCACACACCTGATAGCCGTCTTTATTGGGCATCATGACATCCAAGATCACCAGATCCGGTCTGTCCTGCTTGATCTTCTCCCAGGCCTCAACGCCGTCGTAAGCCTTTGAGGTGCGGAAATTGAGGCTGTTCAATTTCATGGAAACGGCCTCGACCACACCCGGGTCATCGTCCACTACTAAGATGTGTTGCTGATTACTCATGGTAGTCTCCTTTCAAGACAACTCCTGTCACCTGTTTATTCATGTCTTAAGGCTTATGCGACAAGGCCGGCCCGGAGCGGTTTCAGCCCGGGCCGCATTGCGTCAGTTCACCGAGGGGCGTGGCAGCAGCCCTGCCTTCTCAACAATTTCAGGAACCTTCTGCTCCCATTCTATGGCCATGATATGGAACCCGTGAACCCCTTTGATCTCCTTGCATTGCTCGATGGTTTCGACGCAGATCTTGATCCCTTCTTCCGCCTGCTTTTCCTTGGGAACCCCGGCGATGCGCTTGACCAGCTCATCGGGTACATCCATGCCGGGTACCTTGTTTTTCATGTAGCGTGCCATGCCGGCTGATTTCATCGGGGTGATGCCGGCCAGGATGTACACCTGCCGATCAAGGCCTCGATCGCGCACACCCTCCATCCACTTGGCAAATTTATCCACGTTGTAGATGCACTGGGTTTGAATGAAATCAACTCCGGCTTTGGCTTTCTTGGCCAGTCTGGCAACTCTCAGCTCAAACGGGTCGGCAAACGGATTGGCGGCGGCTCCAATGAACATCTTCGGTGGACCGTCGATGCTCTCTCCCCCCTGGAATTTCCCCTCATCGCGCATCGTTTTCACCATTTCGATGAACTGCACGGAATCGATGTCGTGGACATTGGCAGCCATGGGATGGTCGCCGAAGCGCGGATGGTCGCCGGACAGGCAAAGCATGTTGTCAATATTGTGGGAATAGGCCCCCAAAATGTCACTTTGCATGGATAGCCGGTTGCGGTCCCGGGTGACCATCTGCAGAATCGGATTCAACCCCATCTGTCTGAGGAGTATACAGGCCGCCAGGCTGCTCATCCTGACCATTGCTGTTTGGTTGTCGGTGACGTTGACGGCATCGACGCAGCCCCTGAGCAGTTCCGCCTTCTCCTTGACTTTGTTTGGCAATGCGCCGCGCGGGGGTCCGCATTCAGAAGTTACCGCCAAGTGCCCTGCAGCCAAGATCTTTTCAAGAATGCTATCCGTCTTCATGATGCCAAATCCTCTCTTATGATTTTGCGCGGTCCGCCACCGCGTCCTGTGCGCCAGTCTTTCGCAGCGATGTTTTCCTCATACAGATCCACCTTGCCCAACGCTTTCAAACGATCCCAGATGAGCTGCCAGGCACAATCCACGCTGGAATCGATCTCACACTTGCCGTTGGTGGAACCGCCACAGGGACCATTGAACAATTGCTTGGAGCAGCGTGCGATGGGACAAACCCCGCCGGTTATTCCCAGCACACAGTCGCCGCAGCCCGCACAGCGTTCAGCCCACACCCCCTGACTCTCGGATGCTCCCATGAACTTGGTGTTGACTGCAGGGAATACCGGTTTTTCTTTATAGCGCCGGGCAATCTCCTGTACGCCGCAGCCGCAGGCCATGGACAACACCGCATCCACCTGGTTGATGTGCGGAGCCAGCTCTTCCACGTATTCGGGATCGCACTGCCGCTCCAGGGTCAACTCCTTGACTTCGAAGGGCTTGTTTTCTTTCATGAAATGCATCTGCAATGCAGACGAGAGCAGTCCCACCTCTTTTCTGCCACCGGCGGCACACACCGTCACGCATTCGTTGCAGCCAACCAGCAGAATACGTCCGAAGGGTTTCATGCACTCCGTCAATTCTTCCATAGGCTTTCGTTCCGCTGTAATCATCTTAACTAACTCCCTCGTCTTTTCAGCTTAGCCGACCGCTTGCCTGACTTGCGCAAACGCCGATGTTTTGACTGGATTGGGCCCCAATTTGCGAATCCTCTCGGTGAATTCAGAAGCCACCTCTGCAAATTTCTCCCCCATTCCTGCAGACATGGAGAACATCTCCACGCGCTCCTTCTCGATGCCGATCTCATCCAGCAGCTTCTTAACGGCTTCCACATGGCGGGCCGCTCGAATGTTGCCGGTTTTGAAATGGCAGTCACCGTCCAGACAACCCGCCACATACACTCCGTCGGCCCCCTTTTCCAAAGCCTTCATCATATGTATGGCATCGACCTTTCCAGAACAGGGCACCCGAATGATCTTGACGTTTGGCGGGTAGCCGAGTCTTTTGCTGCCTGCCATGTCTGCCGCTGTATACGCGCAGTAATGGCAGCAGAAAGCTACGATTACCGGTTCAAAGTTTTGCATCACACCATCCTTTCCAAAAGTCCGTCCAATTTGGCTAATATCTGATCGTCCTCGTATTGCATGAGCTGGATCGCTTTGGCCGGGCATTCTGAAGCACAGGTCCCGCACCCGTGGCATTTGGCGGGGTCGATTTCCGAATAGCCCTCGGCATTGATGAAGGGCACATCAAACGGGCAGGCGCGCACACAGATCAGACAGGAAGCGCATTTGTCCCTGTCCACCGTGGCCACCACCGCACCCAGATTGATAGTGTCGCGTGCCAGGAAGGTTTGCGCGCGACCCGCCGCCGCCTTTGCCTGGGCTACGCTTTCGCGGATGGAGCGGGGCGAATGCGCCGTACCCGCCACAAAAAATCCGGGAATCGGCAGGTCGACCGGTCGCAGCTTGATGTGGTCTTCCAGGAAGTAATCATCCTGAGTGCGCGGCAGGCGGAAAATGGTTCCCAGGTCCTCCGTGGACTCTTCATCGGCTATGAAGCCGGTGCTGAGGGCCAGACAGTCGGCGGGAAGCTGAATCTCCCGACCCACGATGGGGTCCCTAAAGGAGACCGTGACCCCTTTACCGTTCGCCTTCACCGCAGGCTTGCTTTCCAGGCCATAATTGACAAAGATCACCCCACGTTCACGTGCCTTTCGATAGTAGTCTTCTTCAAACCCCGGTGTGCGCATGTCGCGGTACAAAACATACACCCTGGCCTGCGGATTGATATCGAGGATGCGCAGGGCGTTCTTTATGGCGGCCTGACAGCACACTCTGGAACAGTTCGGATTTTCCGGCACGCGCGAGCCAACGCACTGGATCATCGCCACATTGTTCCAGGACTGCACCTTGTCCGCCCGGTCCTCCAAAAGATTATCCAGATCGCGCTGGGTCATGACCGCCTCATGTTCATCCAGCAGATATTCGCGCGGTCGATTGGCCAACGCGCCGGTGGCGAGAATGGTGATGCCGTGGCGGATGGGGCGGTAAAACATCTGCGGGCCGAACTGTACACCGGTGCGGAACGCTCCGGCCATGCCCGTATGGTCGACGATCAAAGATTGTGTGAGTACCTGGATCTGATCATGGCTTTCGGTACGCTCGATCAATCCCTTTACATACGCCTGGACGTCCTCCCCCTCGAGGGTCTTGCGAATGTTGCGCGCATTGCCTCCGAGCTGCCCCGAGCGCTCCACCAGGTACACGCGGAAGCCCATGTCGGCAAGACTCAGGGAAGCTTCCATGCCCGTGACACCGCCGCCGACCACCAGAACGTCCTTGTTCATGGGCAGCGTATGATCGGCCAGAGGATGAGCCAGGCGCACCGAAAACACCGCCATCTTCAAGAGCTCTTTGGCCTTTTGGGCGGCCACATCGGGCTGCGACGCATGCACCCATGTGTCCTGGTCGCGCAGGTTGGCGATTTCCATCAAATATTTATTCAACCCGGCTTTGCGCAAGGTATCTTGAAACAGCATCTCGTGAGTTCTCGGCGAGCATGCGCCAAACACCACACGGTTCAACCCCTTGTCCCCGATGCGCTGCCGGATGACCCCCAGCGATTCCTTGCTGCACCCGTGACCGATCGCTTCCGCAAAAGCGACGTTGGGCAGCGATGCGGCAAAATCGACCAGCTTTGGCACGTCCACCACACCACCAATGTCAAGGCCGCAATCACAGATGAAAACGCCTATCTTGGGATCTTCTCCCAGGACACTGCGCTCGGGCGGCAGTTCCTCTTCGCTTTTGGCAACAATGCGCAACGGATTCAAATCGCCGCCCGCGCTGCAGGCCGCGGCGCTGGCCTGGATCATGGTTTCCGGAATGTCTTTGGGTGACTCGAACAGGCCACAGACATAAATTCCCGGCTTGGACGTGGCTACCGGATCAAAGCTGCGGGTCCGGGCAAAACCGTGCTCGTTCAGATCGATTCCCAATCTGCCGGCGAGCTCCCGCAATTCCGGCGTGATGCGAAAACCGGTAGTCAAAACCACCATGTCGTACACTTCGCTCCGGGCCTGGCCCCCGTCTTCCGGCAGAAAGGCGATCTCGAGGTTGCCGCTGCCGTTCTCCGAGACAACACTGTGCGGCCGACTGCGCACCAGGCGCACCCCAAATTCGTTTTTGGCGCGCTGGTAGTAGAGCTCGTAGTCCTTGCCGAAGGTCCTCATATCCATGTAGAAAATCGTGGTTTCAATGGCATCGCTGAAGCGCTCGCGGGTAACAATGGCTTCTTTCAGGGCGTACATGCAGCAGGCACTGGAACAATAGGCGACACAGCCCTCCTGCACGCCGCGCGAACCCACGCATTGAATCCAGGCTATTTTCTGCGGCGCCTTCCCGTCCGAGGGCCGCAGCAACTGACCGTTGGTGGGCCCGGTGGCCGAAAGAATCCGCTCGTATTCCATACTGGTCACCACATTGGGGTGAACCCCGTAGCCGTAGGTGTCGAGCACCGTCGGATCAAATAATTCCGCTCCGGGAGCCAGAATAATCGACCCCGCCGAGAGCTTCCGTACCGTTTCGGTCTCGTTGAGATCGATGGCACCCGTCGGGCACGATTTGACCAGTGCATCGACGTCCTCGCAGCGCTCCAGATCAATGGAAAAAGCGTACGGAGTGGCCTGCGGATAACGCATACAGGTGGGGGCCCGATGGTCCAGCCCGGGGGTGAACCGCACCGCCTCGGGAAACTTCTCATGGCACTGACCACAGGCGGTACATTTGTCCATATCAATGTAGCGCGGCTTAGTGGTCAACGTGGCGGTAAAGTCGCCCGCCTCTCCGTCCAGCCGGGAGACTTCCGTCATGGTTAACAGTTCGATGTGCAGCTTTCTTCCACTCTCGGAAAGATGCGGCGAGAGGGTGCACAAGTCGCAGTTGTTTGTGGGAAACGTCCTGTCGAGGCGAGTCATGAGTCCGCCAATGGAATAGGCTTTGTCGATGAGCACCACATCCCGACCTGACTCTGCCAAATCCAAGGCAGAACGGATGCCGCCCATACCGCCGCCGACTACCAGCACCTTATTGTTCGTCTGTGTCTTCTCTTGCATGTCTATCCTGATCTTCCTGTTAAGGTTGGAGTAACAAAACGGATGAGTTCCCTCTAACCGACATCAAAGCCCTGCCAGGTCCAGGATGGCCGGGAGCCTGTGCTCCCACCCCAGTGTCACCAGCCGCACGCCCTGCACCGATTCCTTGATGGCCGAAATGGCTTCTGCAGCTATGCGCACGCATTCCATTTCGCGGTCCGAGGCCTTGCGAATGCGCTGGATGATCTCTTCGGTCATGCCCGCGGCAGGCTCATTGGTGGCAATGTAGCGGGCAACACCGACTGATTTGATGAGGAATACGGTGGGAATAACGGGAATTCCCAATTGCCTGGTCTGTTCAGCAAACGGGACGAACCGCTGCAGGTCGAAGACCGGCGGGGTGACCACAAACTCGGCCCCGGCTTTGACCTTTCTCCCGGTAAGCTCCAGTTCCTGCTCAAACCCCTTTTCATCCCGCCATGGGGCCATGGTACAACCGGTGGTGAACTGCGGTGCCCCGTTGAGCTCAATGCCGGACAGGTCACTGCCCGCCTCCAGGGTGCGGATTGCACCCAGCAACTCCAATTCGCTCAAATCGTTCACCGGCTTGGCATTGTGATGGTCGGCATTTTTCATGTCTTCCCCGCACACCACCACGATGTTTTGAATACCCAGTGCATAGGCCGCCAGCAGATCGCCCTGCAGGGCCATTCTGTTCCGATCCCGGCAATACACGTGGATAATGGACTCAAGCCCCAGTTGATGCATGAGCACCCCTCCTGCCAGTGCGCTCATCCTCATCACCCCGTTGTCCATGTCTGGCACAATAACTGCATCAACTCGCCCTTTGATGCGGCGCGCATCGGCGACGAATTGCGAGGTATCCACCCCTTTGGGGGTGTTCATCTCTGCCAGAACTACAAATTCACCCGACGAAAGCCTTTTCTGAAAACTCATGCGGTTCCTTTTCCTTGTGAAAGTTGTCTTAAACCAAAGCGGATGTTCTTAACTGAGAGTCACCATGCTGGATTTGGGTTCACGGCCAAAAATGTCTGATTTTCTTCAACTGGATCCGATAGCAATCGGTTTTTTCATTAAACTCCATATCAAGCAGCTCGCACGACGAAGGTGGCAAAACCTTGAACAGATCGGTGCGAGTATCCGGATCGTATGCAATGATCTCAAGGATCTGATCGGTTTTCATTTCTCTCAGCACTTGGGTCATCTTGAGGAGGGCGAGAGGAGTAATGGTCTCTTTAAAATCGAGTACGTAATCGGCCTTATGTTTAAAACCTGTCGGATTCAAATCTCGGACTCCTTCGTTTTAGTTCGCAGGTGGGTTATCGCAAAGTTAATGCCAAGCACAAGGGAATTGGAATATTTATTGTATGTACTCTACCAATGTTAAATAGATTTGGTGAATAACATTAATATTTATTGGGCGATGTTAAGCAAAATGATCAAGGAATTGTTAAAATGTTAATGTTTTAACTTTAACATTTATTAAAATTTGAACATGAGGCATTCAATGTTTGAGCAGGATCTTGACAGGTATTGGAAAACGGTAGTGAGCACCATGCAGGACGGCATCATGATCGTCGACACCGGAGGATCTATCATCTCGGTCAACAAAGCGTTTGAAAACATCACCGGATATTCCCACGAGGAATTGATCGGACAGAAGTGTGCCATTCTGGGATGCAGCATCTATGAAGCGACCCGGGAGAGAAGCGGAAATCACTGGTGCACGCTGTTCAAGACCGGCTCCCTCGAGGTCCGCCGCTGCACCCTCACGCGCAAAGACGGCTCCATCGTTCATGTGCTCAAAAACGCCTCGCCCCTGGAGGACAGCAAGGGACAGATCATCGGCGCCGTTGAATCGATTGCGGATATCACCGAAGTAGTGGAAAAGGACAAACAAATTGCGGCTTTTCGACGCGAATTGAGATCCGAGGATACCTTTCACGGCATCATCGGAGGCTCTGCGCCCATGCGCCAGGTATTCGATTTGATTGAAAATGCGGCGCAGTCGGATGCCCCCGTCATTATTTTAGGGGAGAGCGGGACCGGCAAGGAACTGGTAGCGCGCGCCATCCATCTGCTGGGAGAGAGGAAAACGGGACCCTATGTCAAAGTCAACTGCGCCGCACTCACCGAAACCCTGCTGGAGAGCGAGCTGTTCGGACACGTGAAAGGGGCCTACACGGGCGCCTACAAGGGCCGTGAAGGGCGCTTCGAACTGGCTCAGGACGGCGATATTTTTCTCGATGAAATCGGTGACGTGCCGCTTTCCACCCAGGTCAAGCTGCTGCGTGTGCTGGAGGAGAAAGTGATCGAGCGGGTAGGTGACAACCAGCCGATACCCGTGGATGTGCGCATCATTTCCGCCACCAACCGCAACCTGGTCAACCTGGTGGAAAAAGGCAGTTTTCGCAAGGACCTCTATTTTCGTATCAATGTCATTCCCATACAGTTGCCGCCCCTGCGCGAGCGTGTAGAAGACATCCCACTGCTGGCCGAAGCGTTTTTCCGCAAGCTCTGCCTCAAGAGTGACAAGAATATCGAAGGCATCAGCAACAATGCCATGGAAATTCTCATGAAATATTCCTGGCCCGGCAATGTCAGGGAACTCAAGAGTGCTTTCGAATATGCCTTTGTGACCTGCCACTCGGGGTCTATTCAATCGTATCACCTGCCGCCTGACATTCTAAAGGATAAACGCGCACTGAAATCGGTCCAGGTTCCGCGCATCAGCAAGGAAGAAATGAAAAAGCGGCAGCTCATTGATGCTCTGGCCAAAGCCAAGGGCAACCAATCCGTCGCCGCCGAAATTCTGGGAGTATCCAGGGTCACCGTTTGGAACCGCATGAAGCGCTACGGAATTCGCTATCAGAAGAAGATCGACTCGGTCCTCACCGCCGATTCCAAGATTTGACCGGAGCAGGCGGAAAAGCCCACGACCGACCGTAGAGCAATGCGATTCAACCCGTTCGCCCGCGGACCTGTCCGGCATCCGTTCGCGGGCATTTTCACGCCGACGCCCAGCCGGCATGCCACGGCGCGACACCGAATCCAACAAATTTTAACACTGGCCCTTCCAGGCCCTGGCTTAAATTCCATCAATACCACCTCGGGTCCTATCCAACCTCAATTTTCCAGATACCTCTTATGACCATGCAATCATTACCATTTTTACAGCAATAAAGGATTCCACAGGGACTCTGCGGGGCGATCTTCACCGGCCGAGAGAGAGGCTTGGTCTGTTCCTTGCAAATTCCATCCGTTTGACTCGATCAACAAGCCTTCATCGCTGAACAGTGAATCGCTCTCACTGCGAGGAGCACGGCTTGGGAATTTCCCGGCGGCGCTGCCGCATGATCCGCCAGCGCGGAACGGTTCACGGAGTCGTATGGGTTGCATGCAGAATGCGGTCTATTGCGGAAGCTCAAATTCGCTGCTTTAAGTTGTGTAGAGGAGAAGTTTTATGAATCAAGCCCCCCCCACCCTTCAGGGTTCAACCGGTGCAGTCATGGTCGTAGGCGGAGGGATCGCCGGAACTCAGGCTGCGCTCGACCTGGCCAATTCAGGATTCTATGTCTATCTCGTGGAAAAGGCCTCCTCCATCGGCGGAGTGATGGCACAGCTCGACAAAACGTTTCCGACCAACGACTGCTCCATGTGTATCCTTTCCCCCAAATTGGTGGAGGCCGGTCGCCATTTGAACATCCAACTGATGACCATGTGTGACGTGCGTGCGGTTGAAGGTGAAGCCGGCCGCTTTACCGTCACCGTGCACGAACGGCCCCGTTACGTGGACATGGACAAATGCATCGCCTGCGGCGTTTGCGCGGAAAAGTGCCCGCGCAAGGTCAAGGATGAATTCAACGAGCAGCTGAATTCCCGCAAAGCGGCTTACCTCATGTACCCCCAGGCGGTCCCCTTGAAATATCTCATCGATGAAGAAAACTGCATCTACTTTGAGAAGGGCAAATGTCGAGCCTGCGAAAAATTTTGTCCGGCCGGCGCCATTGACCTGAAGCAGACGGCCAAGACTCACCAGATGGAAGTGGGCTCGGTCATTTTGGCTCCCGGTTTCAAGGCTTTTGACCCACAGGGTTACGATACCTATGGCTACGGCCTCTATCCCAACGTCATCACCAGCATGCAGTTCGAGCGCATCCTGAGCGCCTCCGGTCCCTACGAAGGCCATTTGGAACGTCCCTCGGATCGCCGGCCCTGCCGGAAGATCGCCTGGCTGCAGTGCATCGGATCACGCGACCTGCATCGCGGCATGCATCATTACTGCTCAGGGGTTTGCTGCACCTATGCCATCAAAGAGGCGGTCATTGCCAAGGAACATTCCAAGGGCGAGCTGGATACCGCCATATTCTTCATGGACATGCGCACCTACGGCAAGGACTTCGAACGTTACTACGATCGTGCCCGGGGTGACACGGGAGTTCGTTTTGTTCGCTCGCGCGTGCACAGCGTCGAACGGGCGGCACCGGACTCCGATGACCTGAGCATCATCTACGCCGATGAGGATGGAAGACTGCAGAGTGAGGTTTTTGATCTGGTGGTGCTGTCGGTGGGCCTCGAAACCGACAGGGAAATGCGGGAATTGGCGGACCGATTGCAGATTCGATTGAATGACAGCGGGTTTGCGGAGACGCCGAGCTTTGCGCCGGTGGCCACTTCCCGGCCGGGTATCTTTGCCTGTGGTGCCTTTGCCGGCCCCAAGGACATTCCCCAGTCGGTCATCGAGGCATCGGCCGCTGCAGCCGGTTCCGCCGCATTGCTCAGCGATTCGCGGGCATCCTTGACCAGGGAGAAGGTCTATCCTCCGGAGGAACCCGCCATCCATGCGAAACCACGTATCGGCGTTTTTGTCTGCCATTGCGGCATCAACATAGGCAGTGTGGTCGATGTTCCAGCGGTGCGCGACTACGCCAAGACGCTGCCCGATGTGGCCTATGTCGCCGACAACATGTTCACGTGCAGCCAGGATACCCAACAGCTCATTCGCCAGGCTATCCAAGAACATCAGCTCAACCGGGTCGTGGTGGCCGCCTGCACCCCTCGAACACACGAGCCCCTTTTCCAGGAAACCATTCGCGAAGCCGGTTTGAACCGCTATCTTTTCGAAATGGCGAATATCCGCGATCAGGATTCCTGGGTGCACCAGGCAGAACCCGAGAAGGCCACCGCAAAAGCCATGGATCAGGTGCGCATGGCCGTCGCCAAGGTGGCATTGCTGGAGCCCATCGAGCGTTTTCACATTGAGTTGAATCGATCAGCCCTGGTGATCGGCGGCGGCGTTGCCGGCATGAATGCCGCCTTGAATCTCGCCGATCAGGGCTTTCACACCTTCCTGGTGGAGCGGCGGGAGCAGTTGGGAGGGAACGCTCGCGTCATCAAAACCAGCTGGAAAGGCGAGGACGTGCAGGCCTATCTTTCCCTGTTGCGCAGTCGAATAGTGCAACACGAGCGCATCGAGGTTGTAACGGGGACCGAGATCGAGGCCAGCAAGGGTTTTGTCGGGCAGTTCATCACCACCGTCAACAGCGGAGGCCAACAACGCCAACTGCACCACGGGGTGGTTATTCTGGCAACCGGTGCCGAAGCCTCTGAACCACGGGAGTACCTGTACGGTGTCAGCGATCGAGTGCAGCGCTGGCATGATCTTGAACAGCTTTTTGAGCGGGAGCCCGAGCGTTTGGAAAAGACCGAGGCCGTCGGTTTCATCCTGTGCGTGGGCTCACGTGAACCCGCCCGCCCCTACTGCTCAAAAATTTGCTGCACCGCCTCGATCCGGCAGGCGGTGGAGCTCAAAGAGCGCAAACCGGAATTGGACATCTACGTCTTCTATCGCGACATTCGCACCTATGGTTTGCGCGAAGATCTTTTCAAACAGGCACGCCAACTGGGAGTGCTGTTTGTTCGCTACTCACCCGATGAAAAACCTTCGGTGGCAGCGGCCGCCAACGATGACGGACGACTGCTTGTCACCGCTCGCGACCATATTCTGCAACGGCCTCTGCAAATCCGGCTGGATTACCTGGTGTTGGCCACCGCCATCGAGCCGCGGGACGCCAAAGCCCTGGCGAGCATCTTCAAAGTGCCCCTCAACGAGGACCAGTTTTTCCTGGAGGCCCACATGAAGCTTCGGCCGGTGGATTTTGCCACGGACGGCATATTCGTGTGTGGGCTCGCACACTATCCCAAGCCTCTCGACGAGTCCATCGCCCAGGCACAGGCGGCAGCGGCGCGCGCGGGCCTGGTGCTGTCGCAGGCGCATATCGAGGCCGAGCCCATTGTTTCCGTCGTCAACCCGGACTTGTGCACGGGCTGCGGTTTGTGTGAAAAGTCCTGCCCCTTCGGGGCCATCCAGCGTCATGAAGTTCCCGGCAGGGGATTGGTTGCCGAAAGCATTCCCGCCTCATGTAAAGGTTGCGGCGTGTGCGCGGCGGCGTGCCCGCACAAGGCGATCGATATCATGCACTTTAGAAATCAGCAGATCGTCGCCACCATTCGGGCCGGAGGGGAAAAGCTGCGAGCTTGAGGACCTACACGCGCATCATCGATGAAAATGACCCATCTAGTGAAGGAGCTACGCATATGACCAGCGAAACGTTTGAACCCAAAATGCTTGCCTTTCTATGCAACTGGTGTTCGTACGCCGGCGCGGATCTTGCCGGAGTATCGCGCTTTCAATACCCGCCGACGGTGCGAGTCATCCGCACCCTTTGTTCCGGAAGGGTTGATCCGCTGCACATCATAGAAGGGCTGAAAAGCGGCTTCGACAGCGTGCTGGTGTTCGGGTGACACCTGGGAGACTGCCATTACCTGGAAGGTAATTACTACGCGGCAAAACGTATCGAAGTCATCAAGCAACTTTTTCAACTCTCTGGAATCGGTGACGAGAGGGTCCAGATACGGTGGGTCAGTGCTGCCGAAGGGCAAATCTTTGCCGACTATGTGACCGAACTGACGGAACTGGTTCACGGCCTCGGGCCTTTCGATCCCGATCAATTCCACATGCAGCTCTGCGCCATCGCGGCAGCGCTCGATGCGCCGCGGCTCCGCTGGCTCCTGGGAATCGATCGACAGCTCACCACAAAGGAAAATGTGTATCACGAAAAAATTGACGAACAGGAATATCAGCAGATTCTCACATCAGCGGTAGAGATGGAGTATCAGCGGGCGATGATCCTGGAAGCACTCAAGGGCGGCCCCCGCTCAGTCAGAGAAATCGCGATGCTGACGCGGCTGCCCGTTCACACCGTGTCGATTCGTTTGGGCGACTTGGAAAAAAAGGGCAAGGCAGACCTTTCCAGTTACGAAGGGACGACCCCCAAGTTCGCCGGAGTTGCCTGAAAGATCGACCGCCAATCCGCGGCGCCGGGCCGGGATGTTTCAAATCGCAGTGAGGAGCCTGCCCGGCAACGGATTGGAGAAGACACGACATTGAACGATCTCCACCACAAGTTCACGCGACTATTCAAAACATCACATTCGAGTTGCGAAGGGATAGAGGAATGATGACACAACTTGCGAATACTCAGAAAATTGGTTCGGTAATGGTCGTTGGAGCCGGCATAGCCGGCATGCAGGCGGCTTTAGACCTGGCGGACTCGGGTTATTATGTCCATCTGGTCGATCGGTCTCCCTGTATCGGCGGGCTTATGGCCCAACTGGACAAGACCTTTCCCACCAACGACTGTGCCATGTGAATTATCTCGCCCAAACTGGTCGAGGTCGGCCGGCACTTGAATATCAATATCGTCACCAACACGGAACTGGAAACCGTTGAAGGTGAGGCAGGCAACTTTACCGCCAGGCTGGTCAACTATCCGCGCTACATCGATGCGGACAAATGCACGGGCTGCGGCCAATGTGCCGAAGCCTGCCCGGTGGTGGCAGTGAATGAGTTCAATTGTGGTCTCGATTGCCGAACGGCGTCTTGCATCAAGTACGCCCAGGCCGTGCCGCTGGTTTATACCATTGACCGCGCATCCTGCATCGGGTGCGGCATTTGCGAAACGGTGTGTTTGGCTAAAGCCATCCGCTACGACGACCAACCCAAGCGCATGGAGCTCAATGTTGGGGCCGTCATTCTGTCCACGGGCGATGAAGTGTTCGATCCAACCCGGTTTGACACCTACCACTATGCCACCCTGCCAAACGTGGTGACAAGCCTTGAATTCGAGCGCATACTCAGCGCATCGGGACCCTATCGGGGCCGGCTCATGCGCCCCTACGACCGCGAAGAACCGGCCAAAATCGCCTGGCTGCAATGCGTCGGTTCGCGTGATTTGAACCAGAGTGACAATCCATACTGCTCGTCGGTGTGCTGCATGTACGCCATCAAGGAAGCGGTCATAGCCAAAGAGCATGCGCGTGAGTCGCTGGACGCCGCGGTCTTTTACATGGACATACGTTCCTACGGGAAAGATTTCGAACGTTACTACGAACGCGCCAAGGAACACGGCATCCGCTTTATCCGCTCGCGGGTCCATTCTGCCCTGCCCAGCGGTGACGGGGACGTCGAGCTGCAATACGTGGACGAAAAAGGTCGGCTCCAGTCAGAAATCTTCAATATGGTGGTGTTGTCCGTCGGATTTCAGGTCAGCCGGGAAACCATGGAGCTCGCAGGGCGCTTGGGAGTGGATCTGGATGCACACCATTTCGTGAAAACCAAGAGCTTCACTCCCGTTGCCACATCCCGACCGGGCATCTATGTATGCGGCTCCATCCAGGGACCCAAAGATATTCCCCAGTCGGTCATGGAAGCCTCGGCTGCAGCTGCGGCCACCGGAGTGTTATTGACCGACAGTCGATGGACCCAGACCAGGCAAAAGCAATTGCCGGATGAAACCAATGTGCGCGGCGACCGTCCGCGTATCGGGGTGTTTGTGTGCCACTGCGGTATCAATATCAGCGGCATGGTGAACGTTCCCGAAGTGCGTGACTACGCCAGAGCTCTGCCCTTCGTCGTATACGTGGAAGACAATCTCTATACCTGTTCTCAGGACACCCAGGTCAAGATGGCGCAGGTCATCCAGGAGCAAGGGATCAATCGGGTGGTTGTAGCCGCCTGCACCCCGCGCACCCACGAGCCCCTTTTTCAAGAAACGCTGCTCAACGCAGGAATCAACAAGTACCTGTTCGAGATGGCCAACATCCGCAACCAGGATTCCTGGGTTCACAACGATCCTCACGCGGCCACGGAAAAAGCCAAGGATCTGGTGCGCATGGCGGTCTCCAAGGCCGCCCTGCTGGAGCCTTTGAGAGACACGGAACTGGACCTCAACCCAAAGACTTTGGTGCTCGGCGGGGGCGTAGCCGGAATGACGGCGGCAAAGGCTCTGGCCGACCAGGGTTACGCGGTGGACCTGGTGGAAAAAACGACGCAGCTGGGAGGTCAGGCCAAGTCCCTTTACAAGACCTGGAAGGGAGAAAGCATTCAGGACTACACGCATCGGTTGGTCAGAGAGGTGGAGCAACATCCCCTCATCGATGTCCATAAGTCAACCGAACTGCTTAAAGTCGACGGGTTCGTCGGCAACTTCACGTCAGAGTTCAGTAATGGGACGGGTGAACGTTTCAGCCTGCAGCACGGCATAACCATCGTGGCAACCGGTGCGCATGAGCTCAAACCGAACGAGTATCTCTACGGCAAGGACCCGAGAGTCATCACCTCCCTTGAAATCGACAAGCTTTTTATCCAAAACGATCCCAAGCTGCAGCAGATAGCTTCGGCGGTATTCGTCCAGTGCGTGGGCTCACGGGAACCGCATCGCCCATACTGCAGCCGGGTTTGCTGTACCCACAGTGTGGAAAGCGCACTGGATCTTAAGCGACGCAATCCCGCCATGGACGTGTTTGTCCTTTACCGTGACATACGCACCTACGGAGAACGCGAGGACCTCTACACGGAAGCACGCAGACAAGGGGTTATCTTCATCCGCTATGACCTCGACGCCAAACCCAGCGTGAGCGTCAACGGGGAAAGGTTGCAGGTACTGACCCGTGACCCCATCCTGGACAGACCTGTCGCCATAACGGCCGACCTGATCGTGCTCGCCTCCGCTATTGAACCGTCGGACAACGAAAATCTTGCCCGGTTTTTCAAGGTTCCCATCAATGAAGACGGCTTTTTTATGGAGGCGCATGCCAAGCTGAAGCCCGTCGAATTCGCCACCGAGGGCGTGTTTTTGTGCGGGCTTGCCCACTATCCCAAATCGGTCGACGAGAGCATTTCTCAGGCCCTTGCAGCGGCGTCGCGGGCCACCTGTCTGCTGGCCAAAGCACGCGTTTCGGTAAGCGGAATGGTGGCCGAGACCAACCCGGCACTCTGCAGTGAATGTGGAACCTGTGTCAGCATCTGTCCCTACTCGGCTCCCTACTTCAACGAGCGGGGCAAGGCACAGATCAATGCGGCACTGTGTAAAGGCTGCGGATTGTGCACCGCCAGTTGCAGATCCGGCGCCATCCGTTTGCAGGGATTCGATGATGCGCAGATTTTTGCCATGATCGAAAGTGTTTAACGATCCTCTGCTTGCACAAACTGAAGGAGGAAACCATGCACACACACATGGATCGAACCATTTTTCATTTGCGCGCGAGTGTGCCGGCAACGTCCCTTTACCTTCTTATTTGTTCTCTTTTGGACGAGGGGCAGACACCGACACTTAAACGAACCAAGGAACTCTGGAACGGCAGCGAAGAAGAATTTCAGGCAGCCATCCAGGAGCTCACCCAGCGGGGCATTCTGGTACCGCCGCGGCCAATGGCCAACGGCAGGCCGGCGCATCTGGATCTTACCAGCAACTGGCGCCGCATGGTCTGACAGGTCCGGCATCCCCTGCACGGATCCTTTAGGGAACCGCCGGCGTGAGGCATGGCAGTTCCCTCTCTATCGTTTGCAGAATGCCACTATTCGAGGTGATCCAGGAAAACGCGCAATTGTAGGATAAGGAGAAAAAGCCGAATGTGTTCCATAGATTACCTGACTCCATTCGTGGAGGTTGGGCGAGCCCTGTGCGATGGCGCCGACACCTACAGCGTGATGAATCTCATTGCGCGTCGCATCACCGAGACATTGCAGCTTAAGGGGTGCCTGATCAAGATGCTCGACCCGCATGCGGATCGCCTGGAGTTGCTCTCGAGCTACGGGTTGAGTGAAAATTTTTTGTTCAGGGAACCCGAAAGTTCGCCTGATACCCTGTGTTTCAGGATACCGGAAGATATCTGTTGTCTACCCAGTCTCAAGGACGCCGAGTTCACACCGGAACGTGAAGCCATGCTCATCGAGGGGATTCGCTCGGTTGCCGCCGTCCCCATCGAAGTGAACCAGAAGTCCCTCGCGTTGGTGGTGCTGTGTGCTCCGGAACCGCGCGAATTCACCAGGACCGAGCTGAGCTTCGCCGAGGCGCTGGCCGGCCGCGGCATTCTCGCCTTCAACGCGCGCCGTAACATGGATCAAACCATCGAGCGTGAGCGCGAATATTTGAAGAGCTTTCAGGATATCAGCAGCACCATCAATGCCACCTTGAACATTAACAAAGTGCTGGAATTTGTGGTGCAAAAGGTCGCGCAGCTGTTGGGTGGAAAAGGCTGCACCGTGCGTCTGCTGGATCCCAAGACGCAAAAGCTCTACCTGGCGCAATCCTTTGGCCTCAGCCAGGAGTTTCTGAACAAGGGGCCCGTGGACGCACAAAAAAGTATCGCCGAAAACATGGCGGGGAAAATCGTGGTCATCGACGATGTGCTCACCGACCCTCGCCTGCAATATCAGGCCGAAGTCATTGAGGAAGGCATTCGCAGGATACTTTCCATCCCGCTTGTCGTGCGCAGCAAGGTTATTGGTGTTCTGCGGCTGTTCACCGCCGACCGTCCGCCTTTCACCAACCGCGAGATACAGTTCGCCAACGCGGTCGCTCAGCAGTGCGCCTTTGCCATTGAGAATGCACGTATTTATCAGAAGCTCAAGTATGAATATCAGCAGCTGCTGATCGACTTCGACTACAACGGCAGCAGTCACTGAGCAAACGGCGCATGGCGGCATCTGCCGGATCCCGGGAAAGCGGCCCCGGGCTCCAGGGTGGATCGAGGTACGAAACCCGGCAAAGCAACCGCCGGGGCAAATAAACGCAAGGCGCGTGACTCAGCCCAGCCTGCGCCAAAAGACACTCTCACAAGTGATGCAATCGAGGACATAGAGCGGTAATGGAACGAATCCACACGTTAGCCATTCAACAAACCTGCGACATCGGATTTATCAGCAAAGTGGAAGAGGCCAGCGGGCAGCACATCAGCAAATGCTACCAGTGCGGCAATTGCACGGCCAGCTGCGCATACACCCATGTCTATGACTACCCTGTCAACCAGATCATGCGCCTCGTTCAGTTGGGACAAAAAAAAGCCGTGCTCCAGTCCCGTTCCATTTGGCTGTGCGCCACATGCCAGGCTTGCACCACGCGTTGCCCCAACAACCTCGATGTGGCCCGGATCATGGAAACTCTCCGTATCATGTCCCGACAGGAAAACATGGTGGCGGAAAGGGACATTGAGCTTTTCTATCATGAGTTTTTGGAGTCCATCAAAGCATTCGGCAGGGTGTTCGAAACCGGCCTCCTGCCAATGTTCAGCCTGAAGGCCGGGAAGCCTTTCACCGATATGGACCTCGCGCCTCGAGTTCTCAAGAAAGGCAAATTGGCCTTCTTGCCTCAGCGCATCAAAGGACGGAAGCAGGTAGCCGCGATTTTTCACAGGTTTGAAGCTCATCAGCTCAAGCGCACTGAGGAACTGCGGCAGGCAGGGTTGACGCAGCCTGTGGAAGGCGACAGCCACCCCGACGAATGCGAATAAGCAAAGAGAAACCAGCACATGAAACGACGTATAGCATACTATCAGGGATGCTCGCTGGAAGGTTTGGCGATTGAATACGACACTTCAACCCGGGCGGTCTGCGAGGCTCTCGATGTAGAACTGGTGGAAATTCCCGATTGGAGCTGCTGCGGTTCCACACCGGCCCATTCCCACGATGCGCTGCTGTCGGCAGTGCTGGCTGGGCGCAACCTGGCCATCGCCGAGTCGACCGGTTGCGAGCTTGCCATGACACCCTGTCCGGGCTGCCTTAAGTCCCTCAAAGGGGCGTTGCAGGCATTTCACAACCAGAGCGAGCGGGACGTCTTCCTGGAGATTTTGGCAATGCCCTTTACGGGGCACATTAAAGCCATATCCATCTTGCAACTGCTCTATGAAATCATTGGGGTCGACGAGATCTCCCGGCGTGTGATCCGTCCCCTGAACGATCTTGTATTGGCGCCCTATTACGGCTGCCTGCTGTCGAGGCCGGCGCAGTTTGCCGAGTTTGACGACCCGGAAAATCCCATTTCCATGGATGAGCTGCTCGTTGGGGCGGGAGCGAAACTGGTCGATTTTCCCTACAAGACGGAATGCTGCGGCGCTACCTACGGGGTCACACGCAACCAGATCGTCGCTCGACTTACAGGGCGAATCCTCGACATGGCGGCAGGTCTTGGCGCACAAGCCATCGTCGTGGCCTGTCCCTTGTGCCAGCAGAATCTCGATCTGCGCCAATCGCAGGTGAACCGCTACTGGAAGCGCCGTTTTGATATACCGGTCGTGTATATCACGCAGCTGCTCGGATTGGCTCTCGGCCTTGAACCCGAACAGCTCGCTTGGGATAAATTGTTTGTTGAGCCGGATTGGCCCCTGACGGCACCGGCGGTTGAACGTGATCACTTGGAAAAAGCTCAAAGCTGAGGGCTCAAAGGGCTTCCCGCTTCGGCCTTCAGCTTTGAACTTCGAGCACCTGCCAACAGGATAATTTTATGCGCATTGGGGTTTTTGTCTGTCAATGTGGAACCAACATCGCCAGCACAGTGGAAACCGAGGCAGTGGCGCGGGAGGCTCTTCAGCATCCTGACGTGGTGTACGCCACCAGCTACATGTACACCTGCTCTGAGCCCGGGCAACAGCAAATTCAGCGCGCCATCCAGGAAGAAAATCTGCAGGGCGTGGTGGTGGCGGCCTGTTCGCCGCGGATGCATGAACCTACGTTTCGCCGGGCAGTGGAAAAAGCCGGCCTGAATCGATTCATGTTTGAGATGGCAAACATCCGCGAACATGTCTCGTGGATCAGCAATGACCGCCAAGCCAATACCAGGAAGGCCGCCGAACTGGTCCACATGGCGGTTGCCAAACTGCGCTTCAATCATCCGCTGTCCCCTTCCAGGGTTGCCATCAACAAAAGAGTTCTGGTGATCGGCGGTGGCGTGGCTGGAATCCAGGCGGCACTGGACTGTGCCGAAGGGGGACTGGAAGTGGTTTTGGTGGAGCGCCAGCCCTCCATCGGCGGCAAGATGGCAAAACTGGACAAGACGTTTCCGACCATAGACTGCTCTTCATGCATCCTTGGACCCAAAATGGTCGACGTGGCGCAGAAGGAAAACATTCGTCTCTACGCCTGTAGCGAGGTGGAATCGGTTGCCGGCTATATCGGCAATTTTTCCGTTCAAATCAGGAGAAAAGCCACCTGTGTCGATTGGAACCTGTGCACTGGCTGTGGACTTTGCATGGAAAAGTGCCCGGCCAAAAAGGTCCCGGACCATTTCAACGAGGACCTTGGAAATACACGTGCCATCGGCATCCCCTTTCCCCAGGCCATCCCCAAGAAGGCCACCATTGATAAGGAGCACTGCCGCCAGTTCACCCGGGGAAAGTGCGGCGTCTGCAAGAAGATCTGCCCGGTCGGTGCCATCGACTATGAGATGGAGGATGAATTCATCAGCGAGGATTTCGGGGCCATCATTGTGGCCACCGGTTTCGATCTGTTTGATCATTCCTCCTATGGAGAATACGGTGGGGGACGGTTCCCCGATGTCATCAGCGGTCTGCAATATGAGCGTATCCTGAGCGCTTCGGGCCCGTTTGGGGGTCACATCCAGCGTCCATCGGACGGCAGGCAGCCGAGGAATATCGTGTTCATCGCCTGTGTGGGCTCGCGCGATGCCTCCGTCGACCGGCCTTATTGCTCCGGCGTCTGCTGCATGTACATTGCCAAACAGGCCATTTTGACCCGCGATCACCTGCCTGACTCCAACTGCTACGTGTTCTACATGGACATCCGTTCGCCCGGCAAGAATTACGACGAGTTTGTCCGTCGTGCGCAGGAAGAGTACGGCGTGAACTATATTCGCGGTCGGGTTGGCAAAATCTACCCGAAAAACAATCATTTGATCGTCCAGGGAGCGGATACATTGCTGGGTGCCCAGGTGGAAGTGGAAGCGGATCTGGTAGTGCTTGCAACGGGGGTCGAGGCCTCCGCCGGAGCGAGGGAACTGGCTGAAAAATTGCGCATTTCCTACGATCAGTACGGCTTTTACATGGAGAGCCATCCCAAGCTGCGGCCGGTGGAAACCAACACGGCGGGGGTGTACCTGGCGGGGGTTTGCCAGGGCCCCAAGGACATTCCTTCCTCGGTGGCGCAGGGCAGCGCCGCCGCCGCCAAGGTACAGGCACTCTTTTCACGCGATACCATAGAAACCAGCCCGCAGGTGGCCCTGGTCAATGAACGCGCATGTGTCGCCTGCGGCAAGTGCATCCAGGTCTGTCCGTTCGGCGCCATTCAGTGGAAGGAACTGCGTGGTGGAATCCAAAAAGCCGAGGTGCTGCCCAGTGTTTGCCAGGGGTGCGGCCTGTGCAACGCCACTTGTCCACCCAAAGCCGTTCAATTGCAGCACTGCACCGACAACCAGATTCTCGCCGAAATCGATGTGCTGTGTGCCTAGAGAGGACCTATTCATATGACGCAATCACACGATAACCCCGCTCACAAGCAGGCCCTGACCATCGTCGGGTTTCTCTGTAACTGGTGCTCCTATGGAGGAGCGGATACGGCCGGGGTGTGTCGCTTCAAGCAACCAACGGATCTGCGCATCATCCGTGTTCCCTGCACGGGACGCATGGATCCCCTGTTCATTGCCCGGTCGCTTATTCTGGGTGCGGATGGCGTGCTGGTTTCCGGCTGTCATCCCAAGGATTGCCACTATGCCGTGGGAAACCTGTATGCACGGCGGCGGTTGGAAGTCCTGAAACGTATGCTGCCGTTTATGGGAATCGATGGGGACAGGTTTCGCTACACATGGGTTTCAGCGTCCGAAGGACAGCGCTGGCAACAAGTGGTGACCGAATTTTCCGAACAGATTCGATCCCTCGGTCCCAATCCCGGAGTAACCGGAAAATCGGCAGCCGCTGCAACAGCTTAAACAAAAACATAGCGGACAGGCTTGGCAGGATGCCTGCGTAGCATTTTGTCAGCGGCAGACCGGCAAACCAAACTGCACATTGGATCAAAGAGACGCAAGGAAGCATCGTGAATTCAGACCTTCGTTCGGAACTGCACAAAAAAGCAGAGCAGGCATGGCCTGATCTGGAGCTGTTGATCGGCTGGCAAGCCGGCTACGATGACCTGCACACAACCCCGGTATTCATTCGGGATTCTGCGGAAATCTCCAAGCTCATCTGGAATCCGTGGTGTACCCAGAATCTCGCCGTATATGTGGCAAAGCACTTTGCTGCAAGCAGCGGCAAGGACGACAAGAAAATCGGCGTCTGTGTGAAAGGCTGCGACAGCCGTTCACTGATCGCCCTCCTGCAGGAAAACCTGGTGGCACGAGAGCGGTTTTATATCATTGGGATGCCGTGCAAGGGAATTGTGGACCTGCGAAAATTACACGCTCTGTCCGGTGCGGCCAGGATTTTGTCGGTGCAGGTCAATGCCGAGCAGGTAGCATTGAAAAGCGCGGCCGGAGTACTACACTTTCCCCTGGATGAGGTTCTTATGCGCAAGTGCCGGCGCTGTCGCTATCCCAATCCACTCATCCACGATGTCCTCGTCGGCGACCCGCTGACCCCGAGAACCGACGCTCATGAAGCCTATAACGATGTCGCCGCCATCGAGCGTCTCTCCCTGCAGGAACGACTCGCTTTCTGGCAGGGCGAACTGGATCGATGTCTGCGCTGCTATGCCTGCCGCAACGCGTGCCCCCTTTGTGTCTGCCAGGATCGCTGTATTGCGGAAACGCGCGACCCCAAATGGCTCACCCAGTATATGCATTTGCCGGAGAAGTTCATGTTTCATTTTATCCATGCCCTGCATTTGGCCGGTCGCTGCACCGAATGCGGTGAGTGTGAAAGAGTGTGCCCCATGGAGATTCCCGTCGCCCTGATCAAGGAGGCATTGAATAAGATCACCCTGGAATTGCTTGACTTCGAAGCCGGCCTCGATCCCCAAAGAGTGCCCCCGCTGCTGACCTTCGACGCCGGCGAGACGGGGATCTGACAGAGGAATCATCTTGTCGACCTAACCTGTAAGAATTTGAAGGACGTTCGAGTGGACACCGCAATCAAGTTCATTGCTTTTGATCAACTGAATTCAGCTCTGGACAGAATTTCTGAGCAACTCGATGTCTGGGTTCCTGTTGCATCCAAGGACCAGAAAAGGGTGATCCAATTTGCACCCTATCGACCCGGCATGACACTGGTGCTGGACCATCAGACCACTTTGGGCCCCAAACAAGTGGTGCTGCCCCAGGTGGAAGCCCTGTTTCGCTTTGACTACCGAAAAAGTGCGGATGAACCTTCGCGGCAGAAGGTGCAACTGGAGGACCCGCACCCGCCGGCGCCAACGCTTATTTTTGGCGCTCGCCCCTGTGACGTGAAGGGCTTTCTGGTTCTGGATCAGGTCTTTTCTGCGGGACCGTTTGTGGACGGAATATACGCCGCCCGGCGCGAACAGACGCTGTTTGCCACGATGGTTTGTGGGCAGCAGGATTCCGCCTGCTTTTGCTCCTCCGTGGGCAGCGGCCCGACCGACAGGACGGGCAGCGATCTGTGGATCACTCCCATCGCCGCTGGCTACGTAGTGGAAGCACTCAGCGACCGGGCGCATCCCGTTATGGCATGGCTGCAGGAAGCGGCTACCGAGCTGCACGTGGCCGCCGCCGGAAAAGTCCAGGAAGAAGCGGCCAGGCAACAAGTGGGCAATCTGGCGGTCGATCAATGCCAACAGCATTTCCTGCAGCGCTTTGCCGACACGAACTACTGGCAGGAAGTGGCCGGACAGTGTCTCAGCTGCGGAATCTGCACCTTTGTGTGCCCCACCTGTTACTGCTTCAGCATCACCGATGAGATGAAAGACAAACACGGCGAGCGCATACGTTCCTGGGACTCCTGCATGTTTTTCACCTACACCCTGGAAGCAAGTGGCCATAATCCGCGCCCCAGCCGCCTGGAGCGCTACCGGAACAGAGTGGGTCACAAATTCAGCTACTTTCCCGAGAAATATCAAGGTTTGATCGCCTGCTGCGGATGCGGACGATGCATTCGCAACTGTCCCGTCTCCATTGATATCCGCAAGGCAGTACAAAACCTGCAAGGACAAAATCATGCATGCTCATAACCCCTATCGTCCCGACCTGGCAAGCATTCGCGAGGTCGTCCAGGAAACCGCCAATATCAAGACTCTACGTGTTGTCTTCGAGGACGAGTCAGTGATGCACAACTTCAGCTTCCGCCCGGGACAAGTGGCGCAGCTTTCGGTGTTCGGGGTGGGCGAATCCACCTTTGTCATCAATTCACCGCCGACTCGCAGGGAATACCTGCAATTCAGTGTGATGCGGGTGGGCGAGGTGACTCAGCGGATTCACCAGTTGAATGCCGGCGACCAGGTTGGAGTGCGCGCTCCGCTGGGCAACGGTTTTGACTATGAAAACATGCAGGGCAAAGACATCCTGTTCATCGGCGGCGGCATCGGGATGGCTCCACTGCGCACGCTGCTTCTGTTCATGCTGGATAAGCGGGAAGATTATGGCGACATCATGGTCATCTATGGAGCCAGAACGCCGCACGACCTTTGCTATCAGTATGAATTCGACCAATGGCAAAAGGCAAACGTCAACCTGGTGCTGACCGTTGACAACGAATTTCCTGGCTGGAAAGAGAGGGTGGGGTTTGTGCCGACCGTGCTCTCGGAAGAGTCACCCAGCCCGCATAATCGCGTCGCCATCGTGTGTGGTCCGCCGATCATGATCAAGTTTGTGCTGTTCGGATTGAAAGAACAGGGATTCGAGGACTCCCAGATCATCACAACCCTCGAAAGGCGTATGAAATGCGGGGTTGGAATTTGCGGCCGGTGCAATATCGGAGCAAAATACGTCTGCGTCGACGGTCCTGTGTTCTCTCGTCAACAGCTGAGTGAAATGGTCAACGAACTGTAACGGGCAGGTTCGGCTGAATGCTGTCGGCTGCGGCCGGCACGCCCGTCCGGCAGGCCCGGGTCGACGCATCACCGAGGCCCGATTCCGTTTCCAACAAACCCGGCCATGGGAACAATCTGCCCCTGAAAGTTGTGGCTGGAAGGGTTGTTTTGCCCCCAGTGATCATGGTGACGATCTATTTTTCGTCCTATTGAGGATGGATTTTATGAACACCGGATTTTATTTTGGTTGGAGCGAGTTTTGCTTGATTAAACTCTCCGTTGCGGAAGTTGGTTTGCTCGAAGACCCGCACAGCATCACCATCCCATCAGAAAAGAAAGGAGCCGAATATGGGAGAGGAAATGGAGGTCGGTTGCGCACGCCCTACCGGGGGTCCGGTTGGGGAGACAAGCAACACACTAACTGCACAAGAAACTACGCCGGTCAAGGAGGTCAAGTCCATGATACAAGTCGGAAAAAAAGCACCTGATTTTGTAGCGCCCGCTTATCATCAGGGCAAATTCACCTCGGTAAAGCTGTCGGAATACCTTGGAAAGTGGGTGCTCCTGTGCTTCTATCCCGGTGATTTCACTTTTGTTTGAGCGACGGAAATTTCGGCAGTTGCCGAAAAATACTCAGAATTCCAGAAACTTGGTGTGGAAATCCTGTCAATGAGCATCGACAGTGTGTTCGTGCACAAGATGTGGAATGACAATGAACTGTCCAAGATGGTCAAGGGTGGAGTTCCATTTCCCATGCTCTCTGATGCGGGTGGAAAGGTCGGAAAAGTATTCGGTATATTTGACGAAGAAGCCGGCGTCGAGACACGCGGCAGGTTCATCATAGATCCCGAGGGGGTGGTGCAGGGCTACGAAGTTCTGACGCCTCCGGTGGGAAGGAACATTCAGGAAAGCATGCGTCAGGTACAGGCCTTCCAGCATGTGCGCGAAACCAAGGGCAAAGAGGCAACGCCTTCCGGTTGGAGGCCGGGAAAACCGACTCTCAAACCGGGACCCGAGCTGGTGGGAAAGGTTTGGGAAGTGTGGAAAACCCACATGGCATTCGACTGATTCCAAACCGATGGGGGACTCCGAAGAGAACACCCTCACAATTCCCCAATTGGCACAATTCTTGTTTATCCCTTGAACGGGATCCATATCCCCATTCCTGTATCGGAAATACCGCGATTTCCCCTGCCATCGGGTGACGTCGCGGTGTTTCCACCCAACCCGTATACGAGGCCGCACCAGTGTCGACGGACAGTGCTACCGAAACTCAGAGGAAGAGCGACCTATCCTTCTGCTATTTCGTCATAGACAGCCTGCCGTTGGCCATTGTCGCGGTGGATCCTGATCTGCGCATCACGCGATTCAACGCTTGGGCACAAGAAATCACCGGTCATTCCGAAAAGCAGGCCATTGGCCGGTACTGCGGCGATGTGTTGCAGGGGGGAATGTGCAGCCGTGACTGCCCCTTGCGCACCGTCATCAGCCGTCAGGAGCCCATTATCCGCATTGAAACGACCATACGCCGCCGGGGCGGCAACGCCATTCCCGTAGAAATGAACACTGCCGGACTGTTCGACCAAAGCGGCAATCTTATCGGCGCCGTAGAAGCCTTTCAGGATATCTCCAAGAAAAAAGCCCAGGAACGGGAAAAGTCCAATCTCATCTCCATGTTTGCCCACGACATGAATTCTTCACTGACCGGGATTCATGGACTTGGATTGCGGCTTCTCAAGACTGAAGATCTCAACCAGGAAAAACCGCGTAAATTCATCGAAGTCCTCACCAAGGAGGCAAGCAAGCTGGAGTTTCTGGTCAAGGATTTTCTCGAATTTTCACGTTTGCAGACTGGCAAGCTGAATTTAACCTTTGACGCCACCTTTCTGGACAAGGAACTCTATGAACTGTTCAGTATTTATGAACCCAAAGCAGCCGCCATGGGGATCCTGCTCACCCTCGAGAGTGCCGCCAGCCTGCCGGTGATTGAAGCGGATGCCAATCGCCTGCGCAGAGTCTTCGCAAACCTTTTGAGCAACGCTCTCAAGTTTTCACGACAGGGCGGTAAAGTGGCCATCACCGTTGAGGAAAGCGACGGAGAGGTGATGGTCACGGTCCGGGACGACGGAATAGGCATAGACCCCGAGGAACTGCCATACATTTTTGATATTTTCCATCGCGGAAGGGACGCCGAAAAAAAAGAGGGCTACGGCGTAGGTTTGGCCATCGTGAAGGCCATAGTGGAAGGCCACGGAGGGCGCGTTCTGGTTGCCAGTGAACCGGGTAAGGGATCGACCTTCACGGTTTTTTTGCCAAAAATCCGGAAACTGGGTGAAGAGTAGCACCAGTGATGCGGCATTGGCCCGTTTAATGCTTAACCCGTATGTTCTTCTCCTTCTTGATTGGTTTCTAGCGGACAGGCGAGACGGAAACTTAGGCAGCCAGGTGCCTGTTCACCATCAACCGAAGGAGATGGTGAGGGAGTGAATCTCTCTCCCCTCACTCCCTCACCCCCACCTCGCCGGTTGTATTCAAGTGCCGACTGCGCATTGTTTTCAGCTGGATGCGGTGGCGAATTTTTCTCGCGGCAAAAGTGCATTCCCACCCGCTCACTTCTCATTCTCCCTTAAACTGCGGACGGCGCTTTTCGTGAAACGCCAAAATTCCCTCGCAGTAATCTTTACTGTCATAAACACAGCGGCGAATCGCACCAATCTTTTCATAGGTTTCCGCGTCCATGGGATGCCCCTTGGAAAGCAGGCGAAATTCTTCTTTCAACGCGCGAATGGCCAAAGGGGAATTGCCCACGATTTTTTCCGCCAGCCCCCGGGTGAACGATTCCAGTTTGTCGGATTCAACCAGGTGATTCAAAATGCCTAGGTTGAGCGCTTCCGAAGCGTTCATGGGAGCCGCCGTGAAGAACATTTCTTTGGCTTTATTCAACCCGAGCACATTAATGAAATGAATCATCCCGGAAGGATTGTAGGGAATACCGATTTTCGCCGGCGTCATGGCAAAGGTGGCCGTCTCGCAGCCAATCACAATGTCGCAGGTGAGGACCAGATCACAGGCACCTCCCCATACCCCGCCTTCAATCATGGCAATAACCGGGTCCGGGTAGTCTTGAACGCGGCGCAGCAGCTGTTCAAACGGGCTGTTATAAGGCAGAGGGTCGCGACCCGGCCTGGGCAGCTCATGCACGTCATGACCTGCGCTCCAAACCTTGCTTCCGGCAGAAGCGCGCAGAATAATGACGCGCATTTTCGATCGCTCGAACGTGTCGAGCGCGGCAAAAAAATCTTCGATGAGCGCATGACTCAGGCAGTTCCTTTTTTGCGGATTATTCATGGTTAATGTGCCGATTTGCTGCGTCATTTCAGTCAGCACCAGAGCCATCATGTCCTCCTTGTTATTTCCTTTGAACCATTGCAAAAAGCTTTCACCCCAATCGGGCGGATTCGCCCCCAACAGCAGGTCGTTCCGATGCAATACGGTTTGGAACCGAATTCTCATGCCCGATTAAGCAGTTGCCTTGGACATCACAAATTCTTGCATAAAAACGAGTTCTTGGATATGTTCCAAAACAACCTGACATTGGCAGTTTATCGTTATTTTGGAAAGGGCTTTGTTCTTATCGGCGTTCTTTCCCTGGTAATCTTTGACTTTGGCTCCCTTAGAGCTGATAGCGGCAGACACTTGACCCCGTGGGTGGGGCTCAGTGTTTAAAATAGAGTAATTTCAGGATATTGGGTTCCATTCCCCCCGGAAGGGAGCGGGAGTCTCGTCCGAGTGCCGCGGAGTCGTGTGTGGAAACTGTCAGCCTTTGATGGCTGCCGGCCTGGAAAGACGTAGATGAGGATGCAAGACCTGGATCCAATTGCTCTTGCGAGCAACGTGATCTCTTCCAGTATATGCTGATCAGACTGTCGCATGTGATTTGAGACCGACTTGGGAAAGCACCCCATGAAGTACAGGAATCCGCTTGCCGTATTGGTGTTGCTCTTTGCTCTGTTTGGATATCTGTTGCATTCAGCCTACCTTGAAGTCAAGCAACAGACTATCGATCAAGTCAATTCTCAGCAACTGTTGCTGGCGAAACAGGCGGCCAAAAGCATCGAAGATTTTTTTGATCATTACGTCCGGGTCATGACCAGTCTCGCCGGCATGGACAGCATCATTGATATGGACGAACGAAGTAAAGAATTGATGAAGGTTTTTTACCACACCCACACCTCCGACATCAAGTCCATCACTCGCTTGGATGAAAACGGCAAAGTCATTTACGCTTACCCTCCGCTTCCAAGCATTTTGGCCGCTGACTTATCCCACCAGGAACATGTGCAAAAGATAATGAGAACACACCAACCGGTGGTCAGTGACGTTTTCCGCAGCGTGCAGGGATTCGCAAGCGTAGCCTTACACGTACCGGTCTTTGAGCAAGACATCTACCGGGGGTCTCTGGGAATACTTATTCCTTTCGACTACCTGGCAAAGGACTACCTGGCGGCAATCAAGATCGCTGAGAGTGGCTATGCCTGGATGGTAAGCCGGCAGGGCGTGGAGCTCTACTGTCCGGTGCCGGGGCACATCGGCAAAACGGTTTTCGAAAACTGCCGGGACTTCCCCTCCATTCTCGCCATGGCCCGGGAAATGCTGCAGGGCAAGCAGGGAGTGACTTGGTACACGTTCGACAAAATAAAAGGGCAGGACATTGAGCCGGCCAAAAAGCTCGCCGCTTATCTACCGGTGCGACTTCCGGGAACCTTTTGGTCGATCGTGGTCGCTACCCCGGAAGACGAAGTACTGGCTACCATTCGTGGATTTAGGAACAAATTGCTGCTCATCACCGGCCTCATGCTGATCGTCGTCGTTTCTCTGTCCTACTATTTCAGCCGGGCTTTTCTCATCATGCGAGAAGTGGCGAAAAGAAGGCAGGTAGAGGAAAATCTGCGGCAGAGTGAAGAGAAATATCGCACACTCGTCGACAATTCTCCCATAGGAATCTATAGAACCACGCCGGGAGAAACGGGCGCATATTTATCGGCCAATCCCGCTTTGCTCAAAATGTTAGGTTTTGAATCCTTTGAAGACCTTCAGCAAACCACTCCCGCTCAGCAATATATCCATCCAGCGGAGCGCAGACAATTTTCAGAAAGACTTTTAGCCGCAGGCAACCTCAGGGCGGAACACCGTTTGAAGAAAAAAGACGGAACCCCCATTTGGGGCTCCATTACCGCCAGGGTGATCAAAGGAGAGGATGGTGAATGCGTCTACTTTGATTGTACGATGGAAGACACAACGGATCGCAAACTGGCCGAAAAGGCTCTTGTGGAGAGCGAAGCGAAGTATCGGGCGATTGTCGAGGATCAGACGGAGCTGGTTTCGCGCTTCCTTCCCGATGGAACCCTCACTTTTGTCAATCAAGCTTATTGCAGGTTTTTCGAGGAAAACGCAGCAGAGTTGGTTGGACAAAAATTCTGGCATCATGTGCCGGCCGCAGACCAGGAAATGTTCAGGCAATATTTGAGCGGTTTCAGCCCGCAAAAGTCAGTCAACACCATCGAACACCGGGTCGTTAACCGGCGGGGAGAAATATTCTGGCAACAGTGGAATGACAGGGCCATCTTCAATGAGGAAGGTGACATTATCGAATTCCAGGCGGTCGGGCGCGACATCACCGAGCGCAAGGTGGCGGAGCAGGAAAAACAGAAACTGGAAGCCGAACTGCGCCACGCCCAAAAAATGGAAGCCATCGGTACGCTTGCAGGAGGCATAGCCCATGAATTCAACAATATCCTCGGAATCATTCTGGGCAACGCGGAACTGGCGGCGGACGATATTCCCCAATGGAATCCGGCCAAGCTCAATCTGGATCAGATCAAAACAGCCAGTTTGCGCGCCAAAGACATTGTACAGCAGTTGCTCACATTCAGCCGCAAACGGGAAGAAAACCGACGGCCGATCGACCTTGTTTTGGTGGTCGAAGAAGCCGTGAAATTTCTGCGCTCTTCTATTCCCACAAGCATTGAAATCCGCTCCAACATAAGCAACGAAGAGTGCATCATCACTGCCGATCCAACTCAGATTCAGCAGATCATGATCAATTTGTCCACCAATGCAGCTCATGCCATGGAGGACCGAGGGGGGATTCTGCAATTTTCGCTGCAAAAGTCAACGTTGAGCGAGGCGAATGGGGAAAACGAGCCCAAGCTGGATGCGGGCCGGTATGTCGTGCTTGAAGTGAGCGATACGGGCGGTGGAATCCCCGCAGCAGTGGTGAATCGAATTTTTGATCCTTATTTCACCACCAAAGAAGCGGGCAAGGGAGTTGGGATGGGGCTCGCCGTGGTCCATGGTATCGTTCAGAGCCACGGCGGACATATTCTGGTGGAGAGCGGCCGGGAAGCGGGCACAAAGTTCAAACTCTTCTTCCCTGCCACAGATGCGGCAATGGATCCTGCCGAGGAACAGCACGAAGATATCCCCAGAGGGACAGAGAGGATCCTTTTTGTCGACGATGATGAGTCACTCGCGCAGTTGGGCACTCTGCAATTAGAAAGCCTTGGGTATCACGTGACGGCACAGACGAACCCTCAGAAGGCGCTCGAAATGTTCCGTTCGAACCCCGACCGGTTTGACTTGATCATCACCGATATGACCATGCCCGGCATGACGGGTGATCGCCTCATTGCAGAAATCCTCGGCATCCGTCCCAATTTGCCCGCCATTTTGTGCACCGGCTTCAGCGAACGGATCGACGAAGAAAGGGCCCTCATGCTGGGTGCCCGGGAATACGCTTTGAAACCGGTCGGCAGAAAACAGCTGGCGATGATCATCCGTAAGGTCCTCGATGGCATCCAATAGAGAACAAAGAAACGGCAGAATCACTTTTCCTGTATCTGGTCAATGCGCTGCCGAATTCTGCTGAGCTCATCGGCCAGCATGTCGGCCCGCTGTTTGAGCCAAGCCAGCTCATCCTGATCGCTCTGCCCCGCACCCCTGGCGGACCATGGCTCGGTGTCCCAGTTGCGAAACACCGGCGCCCCACCTGCAGATCCTCCCTGCCTCATGCCCATCCCTCTGCCGCCACAACCACCCAATCGTCCTCCCTTCATTCCCCGGCCGCCGCCGCCCATTCCCCGGCCGGCCCCCGTGCCCATTCCGCGCCCCTGTTGAGGCCCTCTCCTACTACTGGAGGCTGCTCCAGCATAGGCATCCTTTGCAAAGTCACCCGCCTTGAATCGCTTTAAGGCATCGGCAACCTTTCCGCTTACCCCGGTCACCATTTGCACACCTGCAGCGGACAACACCTGATCGGCTTTCGGTCCGATTCGGCCGGTAATCACGGCTTTTGCCCCTCGATCACAAATGAGTTGTGCCGTGCTGATGCCCGCCCCGCTTGACGCTTCCAGGTTGGGATTGTCGATTGCCTCGAACTCCATGGTCTCGGGATCCGCCAGGATAAAATGCCGGCTTCTTCCGAAGCGGGGATCAATTTCACTGTCTAATGTTGGCTCCATTGCTGATACGGCGATTTTCATGCTGTTCCCTCTTTCAATGGTGTAAATTCAACAGACTCCGCTCGACATTGATAGCGAATTACATTCGTTTTACACTGACGAGAAAAGGCAAGATACATGCCAGCGGTCAATCACCGTATATTCCGCCGAGAAATCATCCATCACCCCGCGCTTACCATGCAAGTAATGGATTTTACGTTAATAAAATCTAATTGTGAAGGGTTCGTCCATCTGCTCTTCGGGCAGTTTTCCCTGCCCGGCATGCGACATCTCTTCTGCCGCCGGAACATCGGATAATCAGTCCCATCCGGGCAATTTGGAATCAAACTGTTCCATGGGGTAATCTGCAGGATGCATAATGTTCCGCCCAATCGCTGACAAGGGATGAATTGCTTCATTATTGTAGCAGCAAGGGCAACCCACCAGCACCGCCTATGCGGCATGAGTTTTGCTCTCGTATGAGGGGCGAAAAGGAGGATTGCAATGAGCGGGAAACAGGAAAAATGGGCGTGCGCCCACTGCGGTAATGCTGATGCGGTTGCTTTCGAAGGGAAAGCCTCCATGTCGAACACAGCGGCTCCGTCATCTTGTGCAGCAACTGGAACCTAACGAGGAGGAAAACCCATGAATATGAATCACTCAAGAGCTGATCCATGGATTGCAGAAGAGGAAGCGATGCTTGAGGAGCTGGCCTCAAGCATCTCCGTTTATGACAGCCACAGAAACAATCTCATCCCCATGCTGCAGGCGATTCAAAAGGACCACGGCTACCTGTCGGCAAGCGCCATGGAGATGGTGGCCGGGCATCTGGACATCTCACCGAGCGAAGTTTATGGGGTTGCCAGCTTCTACAACCAATTCCGTTTTCACCCGCCGGGGAAACACCGGATCAAGGTATGCCTCGGCACCGCCTGCCACGTGGTGGGAGGCGACATCATCCTGGAAAACTTCGAGCGCAAACTGGGCATCAAAGACGGTGAGACGACTGCCGATCGGGAGTTCAGCATCGAGCGAGTCGCCTGTGTGGGCTGTTGCGCGCTCGCTCCTGTCGCCGTCGTGGACGAAGTGGTTGAGGCGCATATTGCGCCGAGTCGAGTGGAGGGGATTCTTTTCAACTTTGAGCTAGAGAGAGACCAACGAGATAAGGAAGCACAAGACAGTGAATCTGCATCTTGAAAAGTCGCCCCAGGAACGTTTTGCAGCGCTGCTGGAAAAAGCCGGGGAGTGTGCGGCGCCGGAGCAGCGCGACACCATTCCCCGCATTTACATAGGCATGGCTACCTGTGGCCTGGCTGCAGGAGCCGCTGAAACCAAGGCCGCCTTTGAAGAGGTTCTGGCCGAACAGCACATCGAGGCGGATATCATCCCGGTAGGATGCCTCGGCCATTGCTATGCCGAACCGCTTGTGGTCATCGAGAACCCGGGCTTTCCCGCCATCGCTTACCACCAGGTGACGCCTGGTAAAGCCAAGGTTCTGGTTAAATCGTTCCTGGTCGAAGGGGACCCGCTGTTTGAATATGTTCTGGCGGCCATGGAAGAAAACGATCTGATTCCGACAGTTGCCGACTTCCCCCGATTCAACCTGGAACAGAGAATTGTTATGCGGCACTGCGGGGTTATTGATCCAACCGATATCAATCAGTACCTGGTCAAGGGAGGTTATGCAAGCCTGGCACGGGCTCTCAGCCTGCCGCCCGAGGAAATCATCCGCATGGTTGCCGAAGCGGGCCTCAGAGGACGGGGAGGAGCCGGGTTCCCCACCGGCCGCAAATGGGAACTGGCAAAGGCCGATCCAGGCACTGAGAAGACGGTGATCTGCAATGCCGACGAGGGCGATCCCGGAGCCTACATGGACCGGACTCTTTTGGAGAGTGACCCGCACCAGTTGCTTGAGGGCCTGGCGATCTGCGCTTACTGCGTGGGCGCTGCAAAAGCAGTTGTTTACGTCAGGGCGGAATACCCGCTCGCAGTCGAAACCATCACAACCGCCATTGACCAGGCGCGAGACGCCAATCTTTTGGGGCGGAGCATCCTGGGGACATCGTTTGACCTGGAGGTGACCGTTTTCCAGGGATCCGGGGCTTTTGTGTGCGGCGAAGAAACCGCACTTATCCAATCCGTTGAAGGGAAACGGGGAATGCCCCAACACCGTCCTCCCTACCCGGTACAGCACGGTCTCTGGGACCAGCCCACCGTGATCAATAACGTCAAGACCCTCTCCACAATTCCCACCATCATTGAACACGGATCCCAATGGTTCCGTTCCGTCGGCGCCCAAACCAGCCCGGGCACAGCAATCTTCTCGGTAGTGGGAAAGGTGATTCATCCGGGGCTGGTGGAAATCCCCATGGGGACGACACTCGGTACGCTCATTTTTAACATCTGCGGAGGGGTACCCAAACAAAAACAGTTCAAGGCCGTGCAGATCGGCGGCCCCTCTGGAGGATGCCTGCCCGAAAGTTTTCTTGACACCCCGGTTGATTTTGACTCCCTCACCCAGGCCGGCGCCATGATGGGCTCAGGCGGTATGGTGGTGATGGATGAAGAGAGCTGCATGGTCAATGTGGCCAGATATTTTCTCGAGTTTACCCAGAACGAATCGTGCGGCAAGTGCACCTTCTGCCGCTTAGGCACACGTCATCTCCTGAACATTCTGGATCGAATCACTAAGGGCCAGGGCAAGGAATCGGATCTCGATGTGCTCGACAGTCTGGCACGCGACATCCAACGGGGATCGCTGTGCGGACTCGGCAAGACAGCTCCAAATCCGGTTCTCACTTCACTGAATTACTTTAGATCAGAGTACCAGGCCCATATTAGCGAAAAACGTTGTCCCGCCATGATGTGTCGGACGCTGACCGCCTTCTATATCGACCCGGACAAGTGTGCACGCGGCTGCGAAGTCTGTGTCGGCTGCTGTCCGGTAGAGGCCATCTTCACTGCAAAGGGGCGCAAGAAGGCGATTGATCAGAGCTTATGCGTCAAATGTGGAGAGTGCATGGTGAGCTGCCCGCCCGAATATGATGCGGTCAAAAAGGTGTCCCCCGCTGAGTTGGCGCCAATCGTGGAACGTCCGGAAAGCTGAGTGGACTGGTTCCCCCAATGAGATCTGGCTGTTTGATTTTGTCTGTCCATAGGAATGAGGGCATGATTCAATTGACCATAGATGGAACTAAAATAGTGGCTCAACCGGGAAAAAACCTGCTCCAGGTTTGCCTCGAAAACGACGTCTACGTTCCGCACCTTTGCCACATGGAGGGTATGGAAGATCCTCCGGCATCCTGCAGACTCTGCCTGGTGGAAATTGAAGGGGTCAACGGAACCGTTGCCTCATGCCGCATAGCACCTCGCGACGGCATGGTTGTCACCACGCAGAGCCAAGCCGTCAGACAGCTGCAACGATCCGCCCTGCAACTGCTGCTTTCCGCCCATCGGGTGGACTGCCGCAACTGTGCCTCCAACAAGCGCTGCGCATTGCAGCAGATGGCAAAGTTTCTCAAGGTGCCTTTGAAGGTGAAACATCTGGACCATCTGCTTGATGAAACAGACTACCAGTTGAACCACCCCGTGCTCGAATATGATCCCGGCAAATGCGTTTTATGCGGCAAGTGCATCTATGTTTGCACCCGGCAACAGGCGCATCCCGTTCTCACCTTTGCCCGCAGGGGCTTCGAGACGGTGATCGGCTTCATGGGAAGCACGCCGCCCTCTGAGCTTCCCTGCCTTGACTGCCTCGCCTGCAGCGCCATTTGCCCGGTAAGCGCAATCTATCCTAAAAAGCCAGAGGCAGCGTCATCTCATTCACCCGGACCGGCCGATCAGCGCCTGAATGGCGTCGGCAAACAGTGACAGTGCCATGCCGATCATGAGCAGGCCCGAGAGGAATTCCGAGTAGATTCTGTAACGCCGGGTCATTTTGGAGGCAACCGTTCCTACCAGGGCCAACCCGGGGACGGTACCAAGGCCGAATGCGAGGCACAAAAAGCCCGCGCCGGCCGGATCCGCCAACGGCAACACACGGGCAAACGCCGCATAGGACAACCCGCACGGCAGCAGTCCCAGCATCAGCCCAACGACATACAGCGCAAAGCGACTGTTCGCTCTTTGGGCTGCTCTCAGGGCGGCGGTAAAACCCGGTATCCTTACGGGCGTGGCCAGGGACAGCCAGGCCGGTTCATGCAGGACATCTATCTGCATGAGCCCGAAGGTCAGCAGGAAGACGGCAGCCACCACCGAAAAGCCGACCTGAAGTGCAGCCATCCAGGCCAGGTAGCCGGACCCTGCCGCTATCATCCTGAACCCGGCTCCCAGTGCTCCGAGGATCCCACCCATCACAACATAGGTTGTCAGGCGGCCCAGATGATAGAGAAAATGCGCGGCAAACCCGCCGCAGCGTGCCGGGAACGCGATCACAAGAGGCCCGCACATACCGATGCAGTGACCGGTACCGAGCAGCCCGAGAGCCAGCATGGAAAACATATCGGCAGTGCTCATCATGGGTTCTTACTCAACCATCGCGCCAGCATCGTTTCCTCCAGGGAGACTATCCTTTTGACCGTTGCCATGAGTAATCGTTCCTATATATTATAAGTTTTAAAGATAATGTTTTTGGTATAGAAAGTTGGGCTGAACCACGCGTTGCGCGTGACGAAACCCAACGCCTATTTTGCTGGGTTTCGTAGCTCAGCAAATCAGCTCCATGCCGAGGTAGGCGCAAATGATCGATCATTCTTCCGCAAAGGTTTTAGTCCTTATCTGGCTCATCCTGTGGTCGGCAGCCCTTTTCCTGAGCGGGATTGCAAAAGTGCCGCCGGTTTTGGCCGGGCAACCCGATGCCTCCCGGGAACGCTCCAGCGGTCCTCAGCCTGGCGTGCAAGGCCTGGACGCGACCGGCTGCATGCAGATCAACGATGCCGACAGGTGCCCCGTATGCGCCATGAAGGTAGCCAATTATCCCAACTTTTCAAGCGCCCTGCAGCTTACTGATGGGCGCACTTACTACTTCTGCGGCAGCGGGTGCATGATTCGCGCCTGGCTCCATCCGGATACATTTCTCGCGGCTCCTCGTGAGGATATCAAACGTGCTGTGGTCAGAGATTATTTCAGCGGGGAACAATTCGATGCCCTCGCCGCCACCTGGGTTGCCGGTTCAGATGTGATCGGCCCCATGGGACCGGCAATGGTGCCGCTCAAAGACGCAAAGCTGGTCGAAGTCTTCAAGAGACGTCATGGCGGCAGGGCCACCTTTCTCCTGCAGCAAATGACCGATGAGAAGTGGCAGCAACTCACCGGAAAGCGAGCAACTCCCTGAGTGGTAACGCCTGGCAAGAGGGAACCGTGATGCAACCTGACAAACTGACAGCCGCCAGCCGAATCGTGCGTGCCATTGTGATCTTATTCGTGCTTGCAGCGGCAGGGATTCTATTGGCCTCTTTTGCCGGCTCTCCTCAGCAGCGCATCAGGCTGTTTGCCCGCAGCTTGAACCTCACCAGCCCTGCCTTCATAGCGGCCGGACACGCATTGCGCCATCCGGAATTTTTGCATCCCGCGGTTGATCTGTGCTTCTCCCCACTGCTCGGCAACCCGCCGCCAGATCCTCACGCACTTCTTTTTGAACCACGAGCACCCCTTGTGAGTGAAGGGCTGCGATGAAGCATCCGATCATCAGCCCACTCTGGATATGGGCCGCCAGGGACCTGATGCGCCACCCATACGAAGCGCTTCTGCTTGTGCTGTCGCTCACCTCCCTCATTGCCATCATGGGGGCTGCATTGCTCCTGGTTGAAGCTGTGTCCCATGAGGCAACCGACTTGCTGAAAGCGGGACCGTCGCTGGTGGTGAGGCGAATCAGCGGGGGCGGATGGGTTCCCCTGCCGAAACGGGAATCCCTGCAGTTGGCCAAATCAGTACCCGGCGTGGTCCATGCCCGAACCAGATTGTGGGGAACTGTGCTCGGTCCCGAAGGCCCGGTCACCCTCTTCGGGGTGGACCAGCTTGAAGGCGACCTGCTGCTCGCCCACCAGCTCTCGCGCCGGCCTGCTGCCGGGGAGGCGGTGATAGGCCATGGGGTACTCTCACAGCTGAACCAGACAGTTATTACCCTCACCGGTCAGGAAACATTGAATTTTAAAATAATCCAGATACTCGAACCGCATACGAGCGTGGCAACCCACGACATTGTTCTGCTCGATGCGACCGATGCCGGGAAATTGCTTGGTGTTCCAGATGGATTTGCCAGCGATCTCGCCATCGAGGTCTTCCATGAAGAAGAGGAGCAGGCGATTGTGCCTGATCTGGCCGCTGCATTTCCATGGCCGGTGCGAATAACCACTCGTAGGGAGGCGATCGGCAGCTATTCGGCGGGGTGGGCACGGCTCGGCGGAATGACGGGTTTTATTCTGTTACCGGCATTGACCGCACTGGCGTTGATCGTTGCAGGAACCATCAGGGACCGCCTCGGCCGCAGGTATGAAGTCGGATTGCTGAAGGCATTGGGCTGGACCTCCACCGACCTGATCAGACTGCAAATGTATCGAGCCATACTACTGGCGATGGCTGCGGCGGCCTGCGGTATGCTCTCTGCCTGCCTCCTGGTTTTCTGGCCGGGATCCCCCTGGGCCGGCTTTTTTTTGAGCGGCTGGCAGACTCACCCCGCCGCCTTGCATATCAACGCTTCCGGGGCTTTTTGGGTGTTGGTCCAGATCAGCGCTATCATCATTCTGCCGTTCCTAACAGCGACCCTGTGGCCGGCTCTCAAAGGCGTAGCGGCTGATCCGCAGGATTTGCTTCAAGGTCATGAAAGATAACGTCATCGACCGTGGACTCGAGTGCCGCGGCGTCACCCTGATCCATGAGGGTGCGGGCAGCCATGCGCAGACTGTACTGCAGAATGTTTCCGCCCGTTTTCACGCCGGATGCATAGCCCTCATAACCGGGGTTACGGGAGCCGGTAAGAGCAGCCTGCTACACATTTTGGCGGGCCTTCTCAGACCATCCTCCGGCACCGTATACGCCGCCGGGCAGCCGGTTTCCAGGTGGATCAGCGCATACCGGGACCTGTGGCGTCGCAAAGTGGGCATGCTTTTTCAGAACCCCCACTTTCTCTATGACCTCACCGCCCTCGAAAACATCATGCTGCCATTGGCTCCCCGTGGCTTTGACGGCGCCACTGTACGGAAACGCGCTCTGACACTGCTCGATCAACTGGAACTCTCCCAACTTGCCGGACGAAACGTTGCCACCCTATCGGGTGGACAGAAGCAGCGACTTTCAATGGCCCGGGCGCTCATGGGGGAACCGCTGTTTCTCCTGGCCGACGAGCCGACCGCCCACCAGGACGAGCGTGGCTGCCGCGTCATGCTGCAACTGCTGCAGGCAGCCGGAGAGAACGAGGCAACCGTTGTGATTGCCGCCCACGATGCTCGCTGCATCCAGGCCAACATCGCCGATGACCGCTGGCTGCTGGCAAACGGGCAATTGAAGAGAATAGAATGATCTGGCATCCCCTCCTGCTGGCCGTCCTTATCCTGGATTCCCTCAGTTTTTTCATGGTCTCCGCTGCCGCTGTGACTGCCTTGCGCATAGTCATAAGCTGGTCGCCCCAAAGTGCAGAGCAGCATCAAATCCGCCTGGAGGTCAAAGCCGAAGTCGCTTCTGTTCAGGTGCGCGGCGCAGGGCTCCTGTTTGTGGCGTCAAGCGTGCTGTTCATTGTTGCCGTCAGCAACGTACTGCCGGCCCTGGTGCCTGGAGCCATGTGCGGCACCGGTGTTCTGCAGGCCTGCAGAGGACTCGGTCAGCGCGCGCTGGCGTTTCGCCTGCTGACCATTGTCATCGTGTACGTGTGGTGCAGCGTGGATCGGCTGAATCGAGCGCACCCGGACGCCCCCCTGACAACGGTGAGCGGCCGGGGATGCCTGCTGCTTGTCCCTGTTCTCTTCCTGGCCTATCTGGACAGCGTGCGCGCCGTCATGGCCCTTGACACTCATCAGCCGGTGGATTGCTGTGCGGTCGTCTACGACCAGGTCCGTTCCCTTGCCCCGGCAACGGGTAACCTCCTCAGTCTACCCGATGCATGGATGGTGGCAGTATTCCTGGCAGCCGGCATACTGCTCATTGTCCTCGGCCTGAGAGTCTGGCGGGCAAAATCCCCGCCGAGTTCACCGCTGAGTTTTGCACTCACCGGGCTTTCACTCCTCTGGGTTCCGCTGGCTTACCTGGCATTGATTCGGGTTTTGGCGGCGTATCATTATCAAGTGTTGTATCACCACTGCCCATGGTGCCTGTTCTTAGCCGACCATCATCTGGTCGGGTATCCCCTGTTCGGAGCGCTGGCAGTGACCTGCCTGGAAGGATGTGTCCTCTGGGTGGGGCTTAAAGTTGCGCGGGACTTCCCGCAGGTTGCAATCCCTGCGTACAACCGCTCGCAACTGGCTGGACTTAGCATTGCCAGCGCCACACTGCTGTTCGTTGTGCTGGCCGCGGGACCGGCCATGTTATGGAGGCTCCGCTTTGGTGTTTGGATGTAACGAGGCTGGCGAGGGGAAGCCGGCGGCGCGCCGACGCCGGCCTCCAAACCTCCTCCAAACAACAATGTTGCAGGCGATGATTTTTTCTAAGTTCAATGGTACTCGTGGGTGCCCAAGATCACCGAAAGGCCGGTTTTATTCTCCAGTATCTTGGCAAAATCTTCGGCACTGGCATAAGGGCAACCGGGTTTGGCGTTCACCATGCAAGAGCTCAAATAGATGGCATCCGGCTTGATTTCCGACAGCTTGGCTGCCATTCCCACATTGGGAGCCAGGCTGCGACCGGGGCATTCGCACTTGACGAAGGAAACCACCTGAGCAGGCTCGTCGAACTTGCCCTCACCCATAGCAGCCGCCTTGAGGCACCTCCACTCTCCAGGGCAACCGTAGCCGCTCTCCATATAAGCGCCGCACCCAACGATAGCCACCTTCTTCATAATCTTCCTCCTTTGTTCTCTTTAATTTACAATGGTCCGGGTCAAATATTTCAGATTGTGCAACATTTGTGCCCCTGAAAATCGCGCGCGGCCAGACGATGGGCTGCGGGTGAGGTCATCTGTTCGGCTGCCTGAGGTCGCCCGGGCGCCGCGATTGGCGGGAAAGTGGCAAGGTGCACTTTGTTCCCTAAATTGCATGCAGCGGTCGCCACACCCTCTCGTTTTCTTAAAGAGCTCTGAATGTTGACTATCTGTGCCACTTGGCACATTCTTTGGTAGAAGACAATCTGGAACTGTTCATTTGGCAACAGAGCAGCCCGCATCTCGGCAGGTCGCAACGCGCGCCTGGATCAAAAGGAAGTGGCACGGGATTCCAGGATCGGTTCAGCCGGTCGCAGGAGCCAAGAGCTATGCGGGGTAATTTTTCGTCCGGTATCTGCAACTACTTTAGGAGTGAAGCGAATGAGTAACTGTTCAGTGAATCAAGATCATCAATCAAGCGGACCAACCGAAGATGATAAGAAATTGCGCGACCACTTGAAACGTATTCAAAACAAACTGCTGATCATGAGTGGCAAGGGCGGAGTGGGAAAGAGCAGCGTGGCTGCGTACCTTTCCCTCGGCCTTGCCGGGCACGGCTACAAAGTGGGACTGCTGGATGTGGACTTGCATGGTCCCAGCATCCCCGGCATTCTTGGGGTGACCGGAATGTTTGCGATGGATGAGGAAAGCAAGTGCATGGTTCCACGGGCTTACAACGATCATCTGGGGGTTGTCTCGATCCAATGTTTGCTCGAGGATCGGGATTCGGCCGTGATATGGCGTGGCCCGGTGAAGCACGGAGTGATCAAACAGTTCATTGCCGATGTGGCCTGGGGGGAATTGGATTTTCTGGTGATCGATTCACCGCCGGGGACCGGCGACGAACCCCTGAGCGTGGCGCAGACCATCCCCGATGCGCACGCAGTCATTGTCACAACACCCCAGGAGGTCGCTCTGGCCGATGTGAGAAAATCGATCAACTTCTGTCGCAAGGTCAACATGCCCATTCTTGGATTGGTCGAAAATATGAGCGGCCTGATCTGCCCCCACTGCAATAAAGAGATCGCTTTGTTCAGCAAGGGAGGAGGCGTCAAAACCGCCACTAAAATGAGCGTTCATTTCCTCGGCAGCCTGCCCTTTGAACCGCGCGTAGTTGAAGCGGGTGACCAGGGAAAATCTGTTCTGGAGCTGGGCGCCGAAGGTCCCTTTGCCAATTCCCTAAATAAGTTTGTCAAAGAAGTAGTGGAGCGGTGCGGGATGAGCCACATCAGGCCGGCAGGTCAGGCGGCCATATCCTGAGGGCATGTCGCTAAACCCGGGGATGTTTTTTCTCGCGGGCCGCAGCGCAGCCTGACCCATGCCCCGTGGATGGTGCAACTGCAACGCGGGCGGGCGTTACAACCCGCCCGCCTGCGTTTGCAGGAAACCCACGGATCTGCTCGATGGCTCGGGAAAGGGACTAAATTCACCTGCCTTGGTTGCAGGAAGGTTCAGATCGCCCCTTATCCCCCCGGCACACCTTCTGGATTACTCCTTTCCGCTGTTTTCAAACTCACTCCCCCTTTGTCTACCTTGTGCAACGTTCCTAAAAATCCCCGAGGCTCGCCCGAGAACGGCTTCACGCACGTTTCAGCCATTCCGGCCGACCGCGGAAGCGGGCAGCGGTGGATATCGCCCGATTGCGACCGGCACCGGCCAAGAGTTGAAGCCAGGATACTCGAACAGCCCTCCAGCGCTCTCAATGAGTACCCAAACAGCGCCGCCCAGTAGCGCCATCTTCACCGCTGTCAGCCTCAATAGCTGTTATAGCTGTTTTGGCATTCAATTTGCCCTATAGTCGAGAGGGACCGAATAGAGGAGCCGAGCTTGTCTCTGCTAAGTTTTCTGACTACTCAAAATTCTGCACAGGGAGGATGAAGATTAATGGCAAGTAAGTTGGATGAATTCGTTAATCAGTGTCAACGGCAAATTTTTGCGGAAACCAAGGAAGTCTATGGCTCAGGCGTGTTTAAAAGATGGCTCCAACCCAGGTTTTTCGGCAAACTGCCCAATGCCACTGGTGCGGCTCGAGTAACCGGTCCATGTGGCGAATCCATGGAAATCTACCTGAGAATCGAAATGCGATCGATAAAGGAATCGAGCTTCTATACCGACGGCTGCGGAGCCAGCATTGCGTGCGGCTCAGTCGCTGCAGAACTGGCGCTCAACAAGACCCTGGATGAGGCCGTGACAATCGGGGCGGATGCCATTTTTGCAGTGTTGGGAGAACTTCCCGAAGAACACGAACATTGTGCTGTGCTGGCTGCGGAAACATTGCAGGCGGCCATCCACAATCATATGCAATCACAAGCCGAACATTAGACAGGATTTTCCATGCTTGCCATCCCCATTTTCAGATCACGGGTGGCTCCGGCTCTCAACTGGTGCTCGAGGGTTCTGCTTTTTCCCAAGGACCACCTGGACGGCACTGTGTGCCAGGAGGAACTCTTCACCGATGTGGCCAACCCTTTCGAACGTCTCAGAATCTTGCGCAACAGGGGAGTCACAACGCTGATCTGTGGGGCGTTGAGCCCGGACCTGCTGAGGTATGCCGGCCATCTCAATCTTCAGATAATCTGTGGAGTAGCGGGAAATATTCCGGAGGTGCTGAAGGCCTATCAGCTGCATCAGCTGGAAGATTCTTACTTCCGTCTGCCAGGCTGCAGACAGAAACATTGTCATCGTAAAATGCTTGATCAAACCCGCCAAAGAAGGAGAGAAATGATGCCAAAAAGTCAAGGAAAAGAATCCGGCAGGGGCCAGGGAAAAGGGCAAGGGAGAGGGGCCGGGCAAGGCCAGGGAAGAGGACCGGGAGGCCGAATGGGCGGACGCGGAGGCGGCCCCGGAGGAAACTGCATCTGCCCTGCGTGTGGCGCGACCGCCCCGCATGCTCAGGGCACTCCCTGCACCCAGATGAAGTGTCCCGAATGCGGACGGGCCATGACACGACAATAAAAAATTCTGCCCCCACGCGAGGAGCGCAATGCTGTCATGCCTTGAATTTGCACACGAGTATTGCTAGAATTTCATGCGAGACAGTTCACGTGCGACCCAAACGGCTGATGAAGATCGGACGGTGAATCCGACTCCGTGGCTCCTCTCACGGCTCGTTCCAACGAGATCTCCTGCTGATTTTGCCATCGGCACAAGGCATCGCAGGTTGCCCTTTGACGTGACGCAAGCGTTGCTGTGCCTCATTCCTCATTGTTCAGGCGACACGCTGCAGTGCTCCGGCGGTCATTATAGGTCGCGGCTGCTTTCCCCAAACAACTGATCGTCCGCTCCAGAACATCCGAAAAGTTCCGTATATTAGTTTTGAACTCCTATTTGAACCGCGCGCCTTACCGGTAGCAGACCGAAGCGCTCCACGGCTGTCACGCTGAAACCCGTTGCCCCGGTGAATGAAAGGCGTTGCAGGGAAGGACGGATCAAAGTCTTTACCGGCATATCGGGAACGATTCAAGGGGTCGTCGATGCCTACCAATCGGGCAGGTACACAACTACGGATATACCGCTCAAGAGCCAAGGATCCAGCATCGCGATCCAACATGGGCACGAGCAACGATAGCCAAAAACAATGAAGGAGGACGACGATGAAGCTCAATGTCATGGAAGTACTGAGGCAACTGCCAAAAACCAATTGCAGAGAGTGCGCAGAGCCCACGTGCCTGGCCTTTGCCACAAAGTTATTGAAAAACGAGCGAAAACTGGAAGAATGTAAACCGTTATTCAGCGGAGAATTTACCGAAAGTCGCCGGAAACTGGAGACCATTTTACAGGCTGCATGAAGCACGTTAAAACCGAGACCTTTTTGGCCGCCGCCCTTCTGTAGGAGACCCCTTGAAAATTGTGCCGCGCCAGGCCCGGCATTCACCTCCCTCCCCCCCCTCACCCCGACCCTCTCCTCCCGCGGGGGGAGAGGGAGCGTGCCCCGCGTGCTGCGGGGCCATGTGCGGGTAACCGGCGGGATTGCGGGGAAGAGGAATTCGAAGGCACACGTCGATATTGTTGAAACCACCATCGATTCCACACTACACAAGATCACAACGACTATGAACCCAGCAAAACCATCACCCGATCAAGTGATTCTCGCATCGGCTCCATGGCCTTTATTCAATTATCCCTCAATCCAGCTGGGAACTCTGAAGGCTTACCTGAAAAAACACTTACCCGACGTGACCGTAGCAGCCCACCATCTCTACTTGAAGGTAGCGGCAGCCGTTGGCTACGAAGTTTACCGGGAGATTTCCAAGAGAAGCTGGCTTGCAGAAAGCATTTACGCAAGTCTCCTCTACCCCCAGCAGATGCAAAGCATCCAACGCGTTTTCAACGCCGAAACCAGATCCAGCCCTCTTTTGCAAACAATTGGTCTGGAAAATCTGAGCCGCAGGGTCGAGCAGGCATCTCACGCTTGCCTTGCCGAAATCGACTGGCAGAAGGCAGTCCTTTTGGGCTTTTCGGTTTGCCTCTGTCAGTTCACCTCCAGCATCTTTTTCCTCCAGCGGATCAAGCAGCGGATCCCCAGTATACCCATCGTCATCGGCGGTTCAAATTTCACCGCACAATCAGCCGGACAAATGCTGACCGTTTTCCCTCAGGTGGACTTTATCATCGTCGGCGAAGGCGAACTCCCCCTGACAGAACTTGTTCAGCATCACAGGGAGAAACCTCGACCCCCTGAAAAGATACCTTCCATCGATGGGGTGGTTTCGCGTCAAACAACGACCGACAGCACCCTCACCGCTTGTCGGCAGGTGCAAGACCTCAGTGCTCTCCCCATCCCCGACTTTGATGACTATTTCAAACTCCTGAAACGCCTGGGTTCCAACGGCACCTTCTTCCCTACGCTTCCGTTTGAGATTTCCCGCGGCTGCTGGTGGAAGCAAAGTCGTGGATCGGACAACCCGTCCGGTTGTGCCTTCTGCAACTTGAATGTGCAATGGCAGGGCTACCGCTCAAAACACCCACAACAAGTGGCGGCGCAGGTCGATCAGCTGAGCAGCCGACACAAGACTTTTTCAGTGGCTTTTACGGACAATGTGCTGCCCACCCAGACAAGCACCAAGATCTTCACCGATTTGAGTAAGATCCCCAAGGACTTGCGTTTGTTCGCCGAAATCCGTGCCGCCACCTCAAGAGAAAGGCTGCAGATCATGAGAGCCGCTGGGATTGAGGAGCTCCAGGTGGGGATAGAGGCGCTCAGCACGCGCCTGTTAGCGAAAATGAACAAAGGAACCACGGCCATCCAGAATTTACAGACCATGAAATATTGCGAGGAACTGGGTATCAGAAGCAATTCCAACCTGATCCTCTGTTTTCCCGGCAGCGACGAAGCCGATGTGCAGGAAACGCTGCGCGTTTTGCAGTTCGCTCTTTGTTTTAGACCACTTAAGGCGGTGCAGTTCTGGCTTGGGCTTGGGAGTCCCGTCTGGCTGTCCCCGGGTGCTTTCGGAATCAGCGCGAGGTTTAATCATCCCAATTACCGAGCGCTGCTCCCAGCCGAAATGGTAGGCGCAGTGGACTTCATGATCCAGGGTTATCGAGGAAACCTGAATCATCAGAAGAAAATCTGGAAACCGGTGCAAAAGCAGCTGAAAACCTGGAAGGCGATCTATGCCGGCCTGCATAAAGACCCTGGTGCCGGACCGGCTCTCAGCTTTCGAACGGCCCCGGAATTCATGATCATAACCCAAAGGCAGCACCAGTCCCCTGCACTTGCCCACAGGCTCGAGGGAAGATCCAGGGAAATCTATCTCTACTGTGCAGCGCATCGATCACTCGGGCAGATCAGGCGACATTTCCCCAGCCTTGGCGAAGAACGGCTGCTGAAGTTTCTGCAAATGATGGTGGACAAAAGGCTCATGTTTGCAGAAAACGGCAGATACCTGAGTCTGGCCTGTGCGGTACATCCCGGGAACCTGTCCGGGAATTGAGTCGGCAGGCTTTCCAGTCATTCCGCCCAAGGCCGCAATCCAACACCCATGGGCTTCCCCGGATTCCTGCAGCGGCGGCGGTAATACGTCCCCATGACGGACTCGACGCGCGCTCGGACAGGCTCCTTCAACCGCCACCTCCCGGCGCTTGGTGTCCGGCCGCTGGAAGCAGCCGCCGGCCGCGCCCGACCCATTATCATTGATTTTCCATTTCCTGAATGCGCTGCTGGATCTTGACCAGCTCGTTGGCAAGCACTTCAGCCTGTACCTTGAGCAATGCTATCTCATCTCTGGAACTGTCGCTCTTTTGCAGGATCTTTCTGAACTTGTCGCCCGCCCGCCAGGACGCTTCACCTTGATTTATACCCAGTCCGCCAAGTTTGGCACGGCCCATACCACCGCCCTGCCCTGCTCCACGGCCCATTCCCATGCCTCCGGTCGGCCCCGAGGAGCTCTTCAGATCGCCGGATTGGTAGGCTTGCATGACATCTCGAAGACCACCGCTCACTCCCGTAAACACCTGAATGCCGGACTCGGAAAGCACCCTGTAGCCATTGGGACCAATGTTGCCGGTTATCAACACTTGTGCGCCTCTGTTGACAACAAACTGAGCGGTGCTGATGCCGGCCCCGCTGGCAGCTCCCTGGTTGGGGTTCTCCTCCACTTCATACCGCAGGGTGTCAGGTTCGATGAAAATGAAATATCGACACCTGCCGAATCGGGGATCTATCTCTCCATCCATGTTGGGACGGTTCGCTGCTAGAGCAATCTTCATTCGCCACCTCTGGTTCCATGCCCCTGTCATCTGAACACCATTCAAACAAATCCGGAGGTCGCCGGCAAGCGGCCTCCGGAGCATCACTGCAGCTAAGTTGCCGCCGGTTACCGGGCTTCTTGCTCCTTTTCCAGATCCGCCATGCGCGCCTTGATGTTGGCGAGTTCTTCTTCAAGCCCCGCCGCATAGTTTTTCAGGCTGTTCAGTTCATCCTCGCCGGCGGCCGCACCCCGAAAGGGAGACGCTCCCCCCCATGGACCGCCCCAGCCTGACCAGGCCCAGCCCGGCATTCCAGTAGCGTAATAGCGGTTCCTCCAGCCCCTTCCCCGGCCCCAGCCAAACGTGTCGAACCTTCCATACCCCCGGTAGGAGCCTGCGCCGACTCGACCACACCATCCCAAACCTCTTCCGGTCATGGGCCCAAATCCCATCGGGCCAGTTCTGTCTCTTCCTGGCATGATTGTACCTCCTTGTCTGTGTAGTGACTGAAGCAAATGCCCATCTAAGATGACCTTCAAGGGCGTTGCCACTTATCAGCTGGATTGGCAAAAGACATGCCATGTATTGCATAATCTGAAGATAACAAAGAACGGCCGGTTGCCGACCGGCAATGGGCGACAATTTGCACCCTTTTGTTCGGGCCCAAGGGAACAAGCTACCCTCGATTTCCCCTTCGTGGCGCGACGCCGTCGGTTTCGAGCGGGAAACCCTCTGCACAAAATTTTCCAGAAATTTTCCAGAAATCATTTGACATCATCAAAACATTTTTCTATAAAAGGCAACAGACCGACCGGTCTGTCTGTTGCGTGCAGAGAAAGGGCACCATGGAACTGAGAGATAAAATCGTCTACGAATCGCTGCGGCTGTTCTCCCTGAAAGGTTTCCTGAGCACCTCCATCCAGGATATCCTCGCCGCCGCAAACACCTCCAAAGGAGGACTGTACAACCACTTTAAGAGCAAAGAGGAGCTCTTTTTCGCCGTACTGGACGAGGCACGTAAAATCTGGCGGGAAAAGAACCTGGCCGGTCTCGACCAGATTTCCAAGCCGGTCGCCAAGGTGAAAAAGTTGCTGGAAAATTATCGGGACCTGTACCTTAAAGACACCACCTGCCTGCCGGGCGGCTGTATTTTTGTAACCTTCTCGGTCGAACTGGATGATCAAAGGCCCAGGTTGGCCCAGGCGGTCAATGAGGGGTTCGTTGGCCTGAAGTCGTTGATTCAGCGGCTGCTTGAACAGGGCAAACAATCGGGCGAACTGCGCGAAGAAACGGACACCAGGGCGGTGACCGAAATGATTTTTGCCGGCATGCTGGGGGCCACCATCATTTACGGCATGGAGAAGTCTCCCGCCAATCTGGACAAAACCATCAATGCTCTGCTTGACTATCTGCGCCGCTTGAGTCCTTGAACCGGCCACAGCCGGTTGGCGCAGGGACCTGCAGAAGCTTCACAGAGGGTAGCAAAGGAAATATTTTTTTTGCCGGGATTGAATCGCGAACTCTACAACAGGAAAGGATCAAAGCAATGGCTCTTATGACTCCGGAACAGTTTGAAGACAGCCTGAAAGCACTCAAGCCCCGAGTGTTCATGAATGGTAAGAAAGTGGAGAGCATACTGGAAAACAGAAATACCCGAACCGTGGTTGAAGCCAATAAGGCCAGCTATGAATGGGCCCTCGATCCCCGTTACAAGGATATCATGTCCTGCTATTCACCGCTCATCGACGACGTGGTGAACCGTTACACCCACGTCAGCACCAATACCGACGACCTGGTCAAGAAAGCGGAAGCCGGAACCTTCACTGCGGAAATGCTCGGAACCTGCATCTATCGCTGTGTCGGATACGATGCGTTTCACTCGCTGGCCAGCACCTGCTGGGAAATGGACAGGGATCTGGGCACCGAGTACCACCCCAGGTTCCTGGAATACCTCAAAATGATACAGCGCAAAGACCTCTCCGTAGCCGGAGCACTGACGGAACCACGCGGCAAGCGCAGCCAGAGGACGTTGGACTGGCCGGATCCCTTTCTGTCCCTGAAGGTTGTAGACAAGAACGCCGACGGCATTGTGGTGCGGGGTGCAAAGATCAATATCAGCGGTGCGTTCGCCAGCCATGAATTGGTCGTACTGCCTCAGTCGGCGCATGGGCCGGGAGAAGAAGACTACGCCATCGCCTTTGCGATTCCGACAGATGCTGAAGGGATCACCTATGTGTGCCAGTACTCCCCGTACTCCGCAGAAAGAGACAATGCCGATGAGTTGGATGAACTCGGCAATCCGAGGTTCGGCCAGAGAGAGACCTCCATGGTGATCTTTGACAACGTGTTTGTGCCATGGGATCGCGTGTTCCATTGCGGGGAAACCAAATACTCCGTCAAGTTTGTCACGCGCTTTGCCAAGACCCACCGAATGACCTGCGGAGGCACTTGCAAGGTCGGTTTCATGAACCAGATCATCGGGGCCTGCAAGCTGATTCAGGAATATAAGGGGCTCGATAAAGTCACCCATATCAACGACCAGCTGACTGAAATGGTGGTTTTGCGGGAGACGGGCCGCGCCTGTGGCCTGGCAGCCGCCAACAAGGGCCAGGAGGAGCCTCCCGGATCGGGCGTCTACCTGCCGGATGAATTGATGGGCAATGTGGCCAAACTGAATATCTGCAATTCCTTTTGGCGGGCCATGGCGCTGGCCGGCGACATCGGCGGGGGCTTGATTGTGACCATGCCGTCCCTCAAGGAGCTCAAGAATCCGGAAACCAAAGATTATGTAACCGAATTCTTCAGCTTCGGCTCGGATGAGCCGACGGAGAACATACTAAAAGTGCACAAGCTCCTGCAACACTGGACAGCTGGCCAGCACGGCGTGGCAACCTGGCACGGCGCGGGTCCGGTGGCGGCACAAAAGATCATGTTGCAGCGGGTGGTCGACTTCGAGCACGACAAGAGCATCGTCAAGCAGACATTGAATCTGAAGGAAAAAGAGAAAAAGAAAAATTAAGCACAGAGTAAAACATAACCAATAAGACCGGATCAACAGGATCTCTTGGATATGCCCGGCTTCCATTGTCCTGTTGATCCTGGCAATGCCAGCCCTCCCTGCACCCTCACATACCCCCCCTCCTCGCCAGCGTCTTCGGCCCCCTTGCGAACAAGTCCTGGAGCTTGCCCGAGTAGTGAATTTGCAGGCTTTTCAGTTATTGCGGTGAACGCCGCAATCCAGTATCCGTGAGCATTTTTGAATTCCTGCGCGGATGGCGGCGGTCCGGCAGCGGAACGACATAGAACCGGGCGCCTCGGACCAACTCCTGAGGCCCTGTGAAAAGAATGATTGCACACATCTTGGATAGCGCTTAAGATTCTAAGAAACTAGAGGCGAGAGCTCCAGTCAACGTAATAAGAAGGGGATAGGGGTCATGCCGAGAGAAAAACTCGTTGTAATCGGTGGAGATGCCGCAGGGATGAGTGCTGCTTCGGTAGCTCGACGTCGCAAACCGGAACTGGAAATCGTCGCTTTCGAACGTACGCGTTACACGTCTTACGCCGCATGAGGCATTCCCTATTATGTCGGCAAGGTTGTCGACGATGTTGCATCGCTTATTGCAAGGACTCCTGAGGAGTTTCAGGAAAAACACGATATCCAGGTCAAGACGCTGCACGAGGTGATCGAGTTGGACATCCGCCGTCAGCAGGTGAGAGTCCGCGACCTTCAATCCACAAGAGAGTGGCTGGAACCTTACGATCAGCTGCTCATTGCGACCGGCGCATCCGCTCTCAAGCCCAACATCCCCGGCATTGACGCCCATGGCGTGCTGTCGATCAATTCGCTGCAGAGCGGAATCGAAGCGCGCCGCCTTGTCGATGATAGAGAGCCCAGGCGGGCAGTAATTGTCGGCGGAGGCTACATAGGACTGGAAATGGCCGAGGCACTCCTGCTGCGGGGCATCGAAGTGGCTCTGGTTGAGCGGTCGCCGCAGGTCATGGGAACTTTGGATCTGGACATGGGTGCACTGGTCTCCGCGGCTCTGCGCAGGCAGGGAGCAACACTTTACCTGGAGGAAGCAGTCGCAGGGTTTGACCAGAAAAACGGCTGGGTCCAGGCGGTAGTGACAAACCAGCGTACGATTCCTGCCGATGTGGTGATCCTTGGTATGGGTGTGGCTCCCAACTCGGCGCTTGCCGACGAGGCGGGGATGACTCTGGGACAGAAAAAGGCCATAAAAGTCAGCAAGAGGATGCAAACGGAAATAGAAAATGTTTGGGCGGCGGGGGATTGTGCCGAGTCCTTTCATCTGGTCACCGGCAAACCCTTCTATGTGGCCCTTGGAACGGTTGCCAACAAACACGGCCGGGTAGCCGGTGAAAACATCGCGGGAGGCAACGCCGAGTTTGCAGGAGTGGTGGGAACGGCGGTGACCAAGGTGTGCAGCGTCGAAGTGGCGCGCACAGGACTTCAGATAAAGGAGATTACCGAGCAACACATCGAGTTTGCCGACGCCGTGATAGAGAGCACCACCCGTGCCGGCTACTACCCGGAAAGCGGACCGATCACCGTCAAGCTCTTGGCTGAAAAGGGCAGTGGCCGTCTGCTGGGTGGGCAAATTGTCGGATGTGAGGGGGCGGCCAAGCGCATCGATATCATTGCAACGGCACTGCACGCCGGCTTCACGGCTGAGCAGGTCAGCGGGCTGGACCTCAGCTATGCGCCGCCCTACTCGCCCCTGTGGGACCCCGTGCTGATAGCCGCCCGGCAGCTGGCGAAGAAATTGTAGACCCTGCAGATCCTTCGGCATCCCACCTGGGTCTCATCGGTCGGCGTGGAATTGCCGAAGAATGCATGATCCATGCCATTCTCCTGTGACGCCCCCGAGGTGGAAGGGCACAGGATTTGCTTAAACATTTTTCTTGACACAGGTATCATCGGCACGGATTTGACGCGTTAAGCCATATCTTCAGCCAATCTCCTTGCTGCAGCGAGCAGGCATCCGCATCGGCACAACCCGCTTTCAAGGAGTGACAGGGCCATGATCCTTCGCAAGTATTACGTCACCTGTCTATCTTTTGGTTTCCTGGCGGCCGTTTCGATCTGTCTGCCGGTTCAATTACCGGCAGCACCTCCTGCACAACCCATAAACTATGTCGGCTCCCAGGCGTGCCAGCAGTGCCACGAAAAGGAATACCGCGCTTTCACCTCCCATGCCAAGAAGAGCTCTTCCTATCAAAGCATCGTCAGGCTTCGGAAAGAGCTCACAGAGGAAGAAATTCGCGGCTGCTATGTTTGCCATACGACCGGTTACGGCAAACCGGGCGGCTTTGTGAGTGAGCAATCGACTCCGCATCTGAAGAATGCCGGCTGTGAAGTGTGCCACGGTCCCGGTGCAGTGCACGTCACATCCCAGGCCAGTGCCGACATTAACGGGCATCCAACTGAACAGGACTGCGAAGCCTGCCACATTTCAGAAAGGGTGAGAGCTTTCAGATACAAACCGCTCATCCGCGGAGGAGCTCATTAATGGGAGTGGAAGTGTAAGGAGGAGCAAGCGATGGTGGGGATCCTCAAAAAGCGTCTTGCCAACAAAATTCTCATTGCCATAATTGCCGCCATCATTCTGATCATGGGAGCAGAAATCGCGGTTCGAATTTATTTCGGCACAAAAGACCGCATTGAATTGATCAACATTGCCGCCTGGGAATTGGCCGCTTCAACCTATGCCGGCATAAAGCACCCGATGGCCGTTGGAGACGCCCAGGCCATTGTGCAACAAATGGCCGACATCAAAGAAACAGCCAAAGATGTGCAGGTACACATCTGCGATTTTGAACAGGAAATCATTTATTCTACCGACCGCGATAAGCTCAACACCAAGCTGGCCAACCACATCAACAACCCGTCCGCCGCCCAGACTCTGAAGCAGATACTGCAATCCGGGGTGAGCCCAAACAAACTCTTTGAAGACACGGTCTCAGGTGAAAGGCGCATTCTTTATTTCTACCCGATTCTGAACCAACCCGATTGCTATCACTGCCACGGCACCTCGAGAAAAGTTCTTGGCAGCATGGCCATCTCCATGAGCGTCGAGAGAGCCTACGAAACGGTGGCGGCTCAAAGAAATCGCACTCTCTGGTTGACCATATTTGGAGTATCATTTGTTATTCTAATGACCTACATTACTGTCAACAGGTTCATCAGGCGCCCCGTAGAGGAACTGGCGGAGAAAGCGAAACGGTTTGCCGAAGGCGATATGTCGGTGAAAGCGGAAGTCAAGACAGAGGACGAGATTGGCGTTTTGAGCCGCACCTTCAACTACATGGTCGACTGCATTTCCTCGGCCAGAGACACCCTGGAGAAGGAAGTGGCGCGCAAAACTGATCTTCTGGAAGAGAGAACCAGACTCATAACGCTGCTTGAAAAGGCAAACCGCGAGCTGAGAAATTTAGACCAGCTGAAATCGACTTTTCTTGCTAACATGTCGCATGAACTCCGCACTCCAATGAACTCGATCATTGGCTACACTGATCTGCTGTTGGACGGGGTCGATGGTCCCATCAATGCGGAACAGGAACGCAGTCTGCATAAAATAGCGTCCAATTCCCGCTACCTGCTGCAGCTGATCAACGACATCCTGGACATCTCCAAAATCGAGTCCGGCAAGACGCAGCTGAACCCGAAGGAATTGGACATCGTCTGGTTGATTCAAACGGTCACCGAGACCATTGAGCCTCTCTTGAAGCAAAAGCAGCTCGATTTCAAGCAGGACTTGGATGAAAGGATTCCCATGGTGTACGGCGATGAGGACGCCGTGAGGCAGATCCTGATGAATCTTTTGTCCAATGCCGTGAAATTCACCGAGTCAGGCGAGATAAGGATCACCGTCAAACCGTCCCAACGGGGAGTTGAACCGGGACAGCCTCCAATTTTTGCCGAAGTTTGTGTGGAGGACACAGGTATAGGCATTAAGGAACAGGACCTGGGCACCATTTTCGACAAATTCGTCCAGGTGGATCTGACGACGGTGCGCCAACCGGAAGGCACCGGTCTCGGTCTCAGTATCGCCCGAGGACTGGTTGCGCTGCACAAGGGGATGATCTGGGCGACGAGCGATTATGGCAAAGGCAGCCGGTTTTGTTTCACCATACCGCTGTCGCGGGAAATTCTGGAGGGCTCGCGCGAACCGATCATCGAACCGAGAATGGCTGGAGCCCTGGCGGATTACTTCGGAACGCCGACGGCTAAGTTTTTGATGGAACCCGAATACGCCGGAAGAAAAATCCGCTGCTGGCATTACGTGCGCTGTGGACAGCCGAGCTGCCCGGCGTACGGAAGTGAAGAAAGCCGCTGCTGGCTGATTCTGGGGACTCATTGCGCCGGATTGAAAATTGCCAGTTATCCGGAAAAAGTGGATTTTTGCAAAGGTTGCGAGCTGATAGAAAGCATCATGTTGAAATTGGATGAGCCGTCGGTTTCTGCAAAGGACAGAGACGAGAGCCTCCAAAAGTCCGCCCAAAAGGTTGTGCTGGCCATCGATGACAATCCCGACGGGATCGATATCATTAGAAAATATCTGGGGCAGGAATATACAGTCATCGGACTGCTCTCTGGTGAGGAGGCCGTGGATAAAGCCATGACCCTCAATCCCATCGCCATCACTCTGGATATCATGATGCCGGAAAAAGACGGGTGGCAGGTACTGCAGGAGCTCAAAAAGACGCCCGAGACCCGGGACATTCCGGTGATCATCGTTTCCATTCTGGACGATAAGCGCCTGGGATTCAGTCTGGGCGCAACGGAATACATGGTGAAGCCCATCGCCAGGGATGTACTGTTGAAAAAGCTGCACAGCCTGGAAGTGGAAACACCCATCACGCGCATCCTGGTGGCGGACAATGACGTTGAAAACGTGAGGCAGGTGGCAAAATTTCTCAAGGATGCAAAATACGAAGTGCTGACCAGCTATAATAGTGAGGATGCCGTCAAACTCATCAAGGATTTCAGACCGCAGCTTGTGGTTTTGAGCCTCATGATGCCTCACGTGAGCGGGTTGGATGTCATAGAATTTCTGCAAACCGATAGGCAAGCCAAGGAACTGCCGTTGATCATTCTCACTTCCGAGGAACTCACGGAACCGCAAAGGGATGCTCTGGACGGCAGAATCAAGGCCATACTTAACAAAGGGGTGCTCAGTGAAGAGGAGCTGGTGGACAGCCTGAGAAAGACCATTACCAAAATGAGAGAAGGCATGAAGGAGCGGGAGAAAATCGATGGACGGGGAGACCAGCAAGAAGATCCTGATAGTGGATGACAACAAGGACAGCCGTGACCTTACGGTAAAGGTCCTCAAACGGTTAGGCTATCAGATCATTGAGGCGGTGGACGGTGAAGAGGCTTTGACCAGAGCTTTTCAGGACAAGCCGGATTTGATCCTGATGGATCGCTCGTTGCCAAAAATAGACGGACTGGAAGTTACACGAAGGCTGAAAACAAATGCGGCTACCCAACACATCATCATTCTTGCTCTGACCGCGCATGCCATGCGCGGGGACAAGGAAAAGGCTATTGCCGCGGGCTGCCAGGGATATATCGTTAAACCAATCGATGTTCGCAAACTGCCGGACGAAGTCAAGGCTCACCTGGAGGGAGAGCGCGGGAGCGTTCACGGTGGAGAAAAAGATTAGGGTCCTGATTGCAGACGACGCTTTGGATACAGTTGAGCTACTCAAGAAAAGGCTGCGCTTTGAGGGCTATGAAACCCTGGAGGCCTATGATGGGGAGCAGTGTCTGGAGCAGGCATCCAAACACAACCCGGACATCATCATCCTGGACATCATGATGCCCAAGCTGGATGGCTATGAAGTATGCCGCCGGCTCAAGGCAAACAGAAGCACTGCTTACATCCCGATTCTTATGCTCACCGCCAAGGGTGATGTCGAAGACAAGATCAAGGGGCTCGATGTCGGAGCCCATGATTATATGCCCAAGCCTTTTGACTACAAAGAACTTTCCGCCAGGGTCAAGTCGCTTCTGACCATCAAATCGGCCCGAGAGAAGCTGGTGCAGGAAGAAAAATCCGAGGCGCTCGACCATATGATGGATGAGCTGGCCCATGAACTGAGAAATCCGCTCACTTCCATCGGCGGCTTCTCCAGGCGGGTGTATGATAACCTGCCGGAAGGTGACCCCAACAGAGCATACGTCGGAATAATACTCAAGGAGGTTTCAAGGCTGGAAAAAATGGTGAAACATCTGGTTGAACTCAAGACCACTGCCATAACCTACAAGGAACCGAACAATATCAATAGACTGATCGCAGAGGTCCTGGATGAGTTCCAGCAGGAGTTTTCCACTCGGGGTATCGAAACCGGCATCGAGTTGGCAGACGGTCTGCCGCTTCTGCCCGTAGACGATGAACATTTCAAACTGGCCATCAAAAATATTATAGAGAATTCCGTAGAGGCGCTGCAGAAAGCACCACAGAAGAGTATCCGCGTTTGTAGTAAGGTCGAACAGGATTGGGTTGAAATTCACATATTGGACAGCGGCAAAGGAATACCCAAAGACAAGATAAAGAACATTTTCGATCCGTTCTTCACCTCCAAGACGTCGGGACCGGGGTTGGGACTGACCATCGCCCTCAAGATCATCCAGGAACATCAGGGAACCATCTCGGTCACCAGCGAACCGGGTGAAGGCTCCTTTTTCGTCATTAAGCTACCCATACGACGACCGCAGGATCCATCGGCCTCCACCTGAAAACTCAGTACAGCGCCACACAATTACCTGGCCGAATTCCCCAGGTCGGACACTTTGATTGCAGGCATTACTTCAAACGGAAATGTCTTTTTTGATCGAGGCTGGCCCGCTTTTTGAAAATCCCTGTGGATATTTCTTGAGCTTTGATACGGGAAACTCGAACCTGGCAAACACGATGGAAAAAGAATGGGTAACTATCTTTCCTGCTGCGTTCAATGCGACTGCGGCTAACCGCAGGGTGGCGCCATGTTTCCCTCGACCCTTTGAATGCGTTGGGAGTTACCATGGATAAGCCTGCATCCAGGTTGGCAATACCGGTATTGCGTTCACGCGTGGCACCGGTGTTCAACTGGTGTTCTAAATTGCAAATCTTTCTGCAAGACCCACACGACCTGAAACCGTGTCATGAAATAATCGTGCATAATATCAACGCGTTCGACCGATTCAAGATACTCAAGCAGGAAGAGGTGCACACTTTGATTTGCGGCGCGCTGAGTCCAGAGCTTTTGACTTATGGCGAACTTTTGGGAATAATCATCATCGACCATGTTTCCGGGGAAGTTTGCGATGTTTTGCAGGCCTATCGCTCGCAGGAACTGAGTGACCCCCGTTTCCGTCTGCCGGGCTGCCCCAGACGTTACCGGAACCGCAAAAGAGAGATCAAGAGAGGTTGAGCTTTATGGGTCAGTCAATGGATGACTTCATGGGTGCAATTTATCGACGCATCGGCAAGACTCATGGGACAAGTACCGCACAGGCTTTTCACTCCCTGCCCGGTCAGGGGCTGATGAAAACCATGGCGGATGCCGACTGCTCTGCAAAAATCCGCGGCAGCTGCGGCGAAAGTATGGAAATATATCTCAAAGTCGATGAGGAGCTCATCACCGATGCAGGCTTTGTTGCCGATGGATGCCTGTTCAGCATCATCTGCGGTTACCTGGCCACTCAACTGGCAAAGGGCATGACCATCGATGAAGCGGCACAGATTGAAGGGGATACCATCCTGGCAGTATTCAAGGAAGTGCCGGAAGGCGAGTCCCACTGCGCCTATCTGGCCGCGGAAACATTGCATGCCGCCATTCACAATTGGATGCTGAAGTGAATGGAATTTCCGGGAAGTAGCGCTGCATCATGCAGAATGCGAGGTCCTTTCAGGCAATGCCTTTTCATGTTACGGGACCATGGTCCCTCTCCGGCAGCCATCACGCCCTCATACAAATGTACAACTCACGTTGACGATATGGGATAGACTTGCTTTAATTAGGTGTTATCTGCATCCAAGCGATTTCGCCCGTATTCCTCGTCATGCCCACGAGATTCCGCCCGGGCGGTAGACGTCCAGCGGGTAGCGCCGGGTTGCTGGAGAGCGGTGTTCACCGACCTGACGAGCGAGGTGCTGTTATAAAATTGCCAAGAAATGAGTGGCTAATCATCTGTTGAGCGCATACGTAACGCATGGGATAGCCCAGGCGAATAGAAAGCTCCGCAAGCGAAGGGTGACAATTTTAGGAACGATGCCAGGAACTCATGAAAATCGAAACGTCCGCTTGAGAGACGATTCTGCCGACCTTGTCGGCAAGCGGCCGGGGCTGTCGCCGCAAACAGAAATCATCCTGAACAGCGTCGCCGACGGGGTTTTCACCGTTGATCTGGAGTGGCGCGTTACCTCGTTCAACACGGCGGCCGAAGAGATCACCGGCGTGCCGGCGGCGGAAGCGCTTGGACGGCAGTGCTGCGAGGTCTTCCGCGCCAACGTATGCGAGACCACCTGTGTGCTGAGGCACACCCTGGAAACCGGAAAGCCGGTCATCAACCGACCCATAGCGATTCTGCGAGCCGACGGCAAGGAAATTCCCATCAGCGTCAGCACGGCGCTGCTGAGAGACGAATCCGGGGAGATCATCGGAGGGGTGGAAACCTTTCGAGATCTCAGCCTGGTGGAGACCCTGCGCAAGGAAATCGACCGGCAGTATCGCTTCGGCGACATTATTTCCAAATCTCCGGCCATGCAGAAGTTGCTTTCCATTCTTCCTGAGGTGGCGCAAAGCGAGAGCACGGTACTCATTCAGGGCGAAAGCGGAACAGGCAAGGAGTTGATCAGCCGCGCTTTACACAATCTCAGCGGGCGTAGCAAAGGCCCCTTTGTGGCGGTGAACTGCGGGGCACTGCCCGACACCTTGCTGGAATCGGAACTTTTTGGGCATGTGGCCGGGGCCTTCACGGATGCCAAGAAAAATCGGAGCGGGCGCTTCGCCCTGGCGGAAGGGGGGACCCTTTTTCTGGATGAGATTGGAGACATCTCGCCCGCCCTGCAGGTTCGATTGCTGCGCGTACTCGAGGAGCGATGTTACGAGCCGCTGGGATCGTCCAAGACGGTCAAGGCGGATGTGCGAATAGTTACGGCCAGCAACAAAGACCTGGCGCAACTGGTGGATGAAGGCAGCTTCAGGAAGGATCTCTATTACCGAATCAATGTCGTCAAACTGGAGCTGCCCAAGCTCCAGGACAGGAAGGAAGACATCCCGCTGCTCGCCGATCATTTCATCGCCAAGCTCAACAAGCTCAAAGACAAGAATGTGCTGGGATTGAGCCATGAAGCCTTGGCAACCTTCATGCGGCACGACTGGCCCGGCAACATCCGCGAGCTGGAAAATGCCATTGAACACGCTTTCATCCTCTGCAGGGGGGGATTGATTGAGCCCAAGTGTCTTCCCGAGCATTTCCAGGGGCATGGCTGCGCAATTCCCGATTTTCAGGGAATGACCCTGCAGGACATTGAACGGCGCGCCATCTGGGAGGCCCTGGAAAGGAATCAGTGGCGGCGCATGGCGACCGCACGAGAACTCGGCATTGACAAGAATACCCTAAGGCGCAAGATAAAACGGTTGAATATTCAGCCCGCTGAATAACGGCGGCGACCCAGCGCCCGCAATTGTTCCATCAGTTCCTTCGCTCTTTGGACAGCGCGCCGTTCCGATTCATCTTCGGGTTCTGCCCAGGGCTGCGTCACCCGCCAGACAATTTTTCCTCCAAGGGCCGGCTGCGGATAGGCTCCCGGATCGTGTAACGCATAGCCCATGAATTCCACAGGGGTTTGCCCCTGGCATGCGGTCACCGCCTGATGGATGAGTGCGACATCCCCCTGGAATTGCAGATCTACGAGGGAAACCTGCCGGAGGAAACGCTCGATGTATTCCCGTGGCAGATTGAGCAGCAGCGGAGTGGGCGCATCTGTGCCGATGATACGCCTGCTTTGGTCGATGCCGTTCAGGATGAAACGGCGCAGCGCATCCCCCACCCGATGCCCTTCGGATTCCGGACCGGCCAGAACAACATAGCGGATGTTCGGGTTGGCCACGATGTTGCATACGATTTTCTCGATGCCGATGTTTTCCGTTTGCACCGTTCCCGCAAGCGCCGCTCCGCCCTCCCTGGCTGCATGCACAAGCCGCTGCAGCTGCACGGGGATGGCTTCGGCACGCGCATTCAAAACAACCGCCACAGCAACGCACGATTCATCGTTCCCTCGAAGATACCTGCCTTCCTCGGGAGGATAGTCCGGATGAGGCTTCACCTTGAGCATGAAATTCTCCCGCTTGTATACTTGTATTCTAGTCGATGGTTCCCGCTTTGCGCCATTGTCGTCTTTCCGAATGACCGTGCCCCACCCATCAAAGTCGGAAGAAAGCACTTGCGTTGTACTCTTCATATCTCATATTCAAGAGGAGAAACCAATCCGCACATAAGCGAATTGTTGGATCTCCCGATTGCATGGGAAACTGCAATTGGAATCAACGAATTTCACAATTCATGAAACACGAAAAACGACTTCACGGCTGCGCATGGACCCTATGGAAACAAATCAAACTGGAAGGTTGCGTTCATCTGTGTTTATCTGCGGTCGGTGTTGAACATGAAAGATGGTCACCTTAACCAACGCACAAAACAGAAGGTGTCTGTTGCGAAGCCAATCCTCCCAGAGCAATCCCAACTGTCAAAACCTGTGCCGTCTGCGCACAACCGCTGGCTGGCATTGACGGGGGTCGGACTGGGGGTTTTGATGTCCACCATCGATTTCAGCATTGTGAACATCGCTCTGCCAACCCTGGTGAAGGAGCTCAACACGGATCTGGCCACCGTGCAGTGGGTGATCCTCAGCTACGCGCTGGTGGTGACCTCACTCATGATGGGCGTGGCTCGCCTGGGCGATCTGTTTGGCAGAAAGCGCATCTACGTTGTCGGGCTTTGGATATTCTCGCTGGGTTCCCTGCTGTGCGGCATGTCTCCGACGGTGGGCTGGCTGATTGGATTCAGATCGTTTCAAGGATTGGGTGCGGTGATGATGCAGGCCCTGGGAGCAGCCATTGTCACAGAAATTTTCCCGTCCTCTGAGCGAGGCAAAGCCCTTGGCATCATCGGCGGAATCGTTTCCTTCGGGTTGGCTGTCGGACCGGCTCTGGGGGGAGTCCTCATCGGCTGGGCCGGCTGGGAATCGATCTTCCTGATCAATATTCCCATCGGATTGATTGCCTTCGTGGTCGTTGCCTTTGCGGTCCCTCCTTCCAAGCGTGTACAGCGGGGCGAACGCTTTGATCTGGGCGGCGCATTCATCCTCCTGGTCACTTTGGCATGCTATTCCCTGGGTATGACACTGGGGCAGCGGAGCGGCTTCGACAACGCCGACGTATTGACACTCTTGAGCTTTTCCGTAGCGGGCTTCCTGGTTTTTCTGCTGGTCGAATGGCGACTCAAACAACCCATGATTGATCCGCGCATGTTCGGCAACATCTTGCTCAGTCTCAATGTGCTGATGGGATTGATGGTGTTTATCACATTGGCCGGAATAGTGGTTCTGCCTTTTTTTCTGGAAAATGTTCAGGGCTATTCCACCCAGACGACCGGGTTTCTGATGATGACCATTCCGTTGAGCATGGGCCTGGTGGCCCCATGGGCGGGAGCACTGTCGGATCGTTACGGGCCGCGCGGTATCAGTCTCATTGGTCTATGCATCATGTTCAGCGGATCTCTGACCATCAGTACGCTCAGCGAAAACGTCGGCATCCTCGGCTACATTCTCCGCATTGCACCGTTTGGAATCGGCCTGGGATTCTTTCAGTCACCCAATAACAGCGCGGTCATGGGAGCTGTTCCCGGGGAGCGCCTGGGAGTTGCATCCGGCCTCCTCTCCTTGTCGCGCAACCTGGGGATGGCCTCTGGAGTGCCCCTTCTGAGCTCGTTGTTTACCACTCAATTGATGGCAGCATCCCCTCTCCCCAAGGCACAGGTGGATGTGGCCACGGCTTTGCCCGGCGCCCTGGTAGCCGGTATCGAACTGACTTATCGGGTGGCCGCCGGCATCATCCTGCTGACGGCCATGGTGGCCGCTGTCGCCTATTTCATTGACCGGCGCAAATCGGAACGGATCAGCGTGGGATACCGCTGAGAGCTTGCCCGGGGAGGGCAGCAGAGAAAAAGTGTGAGGCGCCGCTAGCGCATTCTCACTCTTCGCCCAATGCGGCGCTGCTTTTGATAGGGCTCGCTGCTGCCCAACGGCAACAGTACTGCGGATCGTGACAGGATTGCAACGCCAGGCAGACCCGTGTACCATTGAGGGCCGGGGGACAACAGCATCATGCAACCAGGAGGAGTCAATGGATGCTTACAGGGATGAGATCTGCTGGGAAAGTGATGAGTATCGAGCCCACAGAACTCTACAGGCGTTGTCAAATTTCTGTATCACCGTCAGCCATGCAATCATCTCGGGCAGAATCACACTGGGCAGTTTGTACGAGCTCTACAAGCGCATGGAGCCCTGCATCCATACCTATTGCAATGAGGAGCGCAGAGTCGATGTGAACGTTTTGATGTGCGCCCTGCAGCGACTGCCCTACGAGATTTCCCGGGCCCAATACTTCCATGTGCAGAAATCACCCGAAAATCTGACGGCAGTAGCCGGCGTCAGTCTTCGCGAAAGCGGGGTAAAGGGGGCAAGAGTCAGGACCATTTACGAAATGGGAGAAGGGTATTTCAAGTGCATCGCCCTGGAAGGAAAGACCGATATATTTGATATGATCACATCCTTTATCATGTACGGCATTGAATCGGGCAAGATTAAAGCACTGCTCACAGGAACCCGATTGCTCGAGGATATCGGCAAGCTGGACAGCAAGCACGAATCGCCCGAAAGGAATCAAGTCCTGTGCAAGATTGCCAGCAAGTTCAGTGTGAGCTACGAGGAACTGACGGGCCTGGATGCTTTCCTGCGACACGGCCTGTTCGACCTCCTCAAGAATATCATGCAAAACGATCTGGATCAGCTGGAGATCGAGTTTGCCAGTGAATTTGCCGAAACCAATTACTCCATTAAGGCGCGCCTGTGGCGAGAGAACCTCGAGAAGTGCGGGCAACTGCACGAAGTACGACCGGTCATCATCATATCCAGTGATTTGCACAATGTTGTCGGCTGCCTGACCGACTTTGCCCGCATCAATAAAGATCGAATCAGAACCATGGCGATGGAGCACAGCGAGCTCAGCGATCTGGACCTGGAACAACCGGGCAACCTGCACTACGCTCTTTCCAAATTGTGCGAGACCCGTCCGGACCTGTCTACCGAGAAGCTCGAATATGAAGAGAGTTTCGGTATCCGGTTCATTCCGGATATCCACAATACCGGCATCGATCTGCAGGTGATCGACACCTTCCGGCTTGATCCGGACAAAATTGATGAGCGCATCCGGATAGAAGACTGGTCATCGATCAAGGAGCGGGCTCCCTGCATCATCAACATCCACTACGCGTTCGGACTGCAGGCCACGGAAATCATGCGCGAATTGACGGAGGCTTTTGCCACCAGGATTGAAAGCATTTCGATCATTGGCAAGGCCGGGATCGTTTGCGGAGATCGTTTTGACATAATGCTTCCCACTTATCTCATTCCCCAGGAACTGGAAGGCGGCGTTCACGATTTTCCAAACGGCAACCAACTGACCAAGACAGATTTTGAAGAGCTTGTTGACTGCCGTGTGCACACCGGTGGACCGATGCTGACGGTGCCCGGCATCGCCATTCAGAATGAAATCGTGCTGCGCTACCTGATGCGCAAATACCACATCGAGGGACTGGAAATGGAAGGCGTGCCTTATCTGCGTGCCATTCGCAGGGCGGAAAAGATTGGCCTGTTGCGCCAGGATATCCTGTTTTGCATAGGTTACTGGGGAAGTGACAATCCCCTCCACTCAGATCAGCTCATCGCCAAGAGTCACATGGCAAGCGGAGCCAGTCCAGCCAGCGCCCTGGCAGTGGCGGTGCTGGCCAAGACCTTGAACAGCGGCAAAGCATACTCTGAGGGAGGATACCGTGGTTATCCCCGCAAGAAGGGTGTCAGCGGAGCTGAGGTGGCGATGGACACCGCCCGGTAATAGAAACTCCGAGCAGCGCCCTATGGCGGGTCCGGGGTTGACCGCGGCAGCTTGACGATGACGTGAGTTCCCTCACCTTCGCTGGTGGTGAAAGTGATGTCCCCCTTGTGGGCGCACACCACCAGGCGGGCACTGTGGGTGCCGAGCCCGGTTCCGCTCTCCTTGCCGCAGGTCACGTAGGGATCAAAAAACCTGCTGCGGATTTCCTTGGGAATGACCCCGTGATTGTGAATGTCGATGGTGCAAAAATCGCCGTCGGATTCCAGGCTGACCCTCACCTGTACGTTATCGGGAGAGGCCTCGATGGCGTTCTTAATGAGATTTTCCAAGGCAATTTCGAGCAACGACTCATCGCCTGATACGACATAGTTCCTTTCGGACACGTTGCCGGGATCCATGGCCTGGTTGAAATGGAAAAAGGACAAGTGGACCGACTTCTTGTGGGCATAGGTCTCAAATAGCCTTTGCAGCCGATCAAAGATGGCACAGAGGTTTACCGGTGCGGGCCTGAGTTGATAGGTCCCCTGCTCCATTTTGAATAAATCCATCGAGCGGTTTATGGAGCAATACATGCGTTCGCTCAACTGGCGAATCATCTCCACCCACTTCACCTGTTTTTCGTTCAGGCTGTCTGCCTTGAGCAGCAGTCCCGCAAGTCCTGCTATGCCGACTAAAGGAGATTTGAGGTCGTGCCGCACAATGCGTTGCACATCCTCTCGAATGCGCTCAATTCTCTTACGTTCGGTAATGTCGCGAATGATCGCGCCAAAACGCCGGCCACGCTGGGTGACCCAAGTGGACAGCGACAGCTCGACGGGAAAGATATTACCGTTCTTGTGCAGGCCGTCGAGCTCCACTCTGCCGCCGATGAGGTGACTTTCTCCGGACTTGAGAAACCGGTCGAATCCAGCCTTGTGAGCCTCCCTCAGGGGTTCGGGAATGATCGTGGTGATCGGCTGTCCTATCACTTCCAAGCCACGGCCGAATATTTGAGTTGATCCCCGGTTCCAGCTGACGATTGTACCCGCATCATCTGCAGTGATCACGGCATCAATGGACGTTTCCGTCACCGAGCGGTATTGCTCCTCACTTTCCTCAAGCTTACGCTCGATGAGCAGCGCCGCCTCCGTCAACGCCTCAAACTCCAGCTTGGTTTGGCGGAGTTCGGCCAGTTCCTTTTCCATCTCCTCGAGTGACACACCGATCCCTTTTCCCACTCTTAATCCCCACTCCTGATCCTTAATCCTTGATCCTCACAAAGGGCTCGATGGCAAATTCCAGCGCCTCGGATATCAACTGGATCTCATGGAAAGTCATATCTTCCCGCAAATGTGGCGCTATGTCTATCAGATCTTTGGCATTGTGCTGCGGAATCAACACCTCTCGAATGCCGGCTCGACGGGCCGCCAGGACCTTTTCTTTGATGCCGCCCACGGGCAGGATGTCGCCGCGCAGAGTTATCTCTCCGGTCATGGCCACATCACGTCGAATAGGCCGGTTGCTCATGAGCGACGCCAGCGCCGTTACCAGAGGGACTCCGGCGGAAGGGCCGTCTTTGGGAATGCCGCCGGCGGGCACGTGCACGTGAATGTCGCTCTGTTCGAAGCTTTCCTCGGCTATGCCCAAGTCTGCAGCGTGGGCTCGGATATAGGTGAGTGCGGCGGTCGCCGATTCCTTCATGACGTCGCCCAGATGGCCCGTGAGGATCAACTTGCCGCTACCGTGTGTGCGCAGCGCTTCGATGAAAATAAGATCGCCCCCGCTCGGTGTCCATGCCAGGCCCGTGGCAATGCCCGGACCCCACGAACGGGTCGACAATTCGGGCAGAAACCTGGCGGGCCCCAGAATGGTTGCCACCTCACTGGGTTCGATAACAACCTGTTCGTTCCTGCCTTCTGCGACTTCCCGCGCAATGGCGCGGCAGATTCCGGCCAGGTTGCGCTCCAGGTTGCGCACCCCCGCTTCCCGCGTATGTGATCGAATGATTTCCAGAATCGCCGCATCCGTTATGCTGACTTGCTCGGTGGTCAAACCGTGATTGCTGATCTGCGGCAAAAGCAGATGATCACGTGCGATCTGCAGTTTTTCTTCCTCGGTGTAGCCGGGAATTTCGATCACTTCCATGCGGTCCTTGAGGGCGGGCGGTATCGGATCCAGCACATTGGCGGTAGCGATGAAGATCACTGAGGAAAGATCAAAGGGAACTCCCAGGTAGTGGTCGGAGAACGCGAAGTTCTGTTCGGGATCCAGCACTTCGAGAAGAGCCGATGACGGATCGCCGCGAAAATCCATACCCAGTTTGTCAATCTCATCCAGCATAAAGACGGGATTTTTCACACCGACGCGGCGCAGACCCTGGATGATCCGTCCGGGCAGAGCACCAACATAGGTACGGCGATGTCCTCGGATTTCCGCCTCATCGCGCAAACCACCCAGGGAAATTCGCAGAAACTTGCGCCCCAGGCTGCGGGCAATGGACTGGCCCAGAGAAGTCTTTCCGACTCCGGGGGGACCCACAAAACAGAGAATCGGGCCCTTGATGTCTCTTTTCAACTGCAAAACGGCCAGATACTCGAGGATACGCCGTTTGACCTTTTCCAGGTCAAAGTGGTCCTTATCCAGTATTTCCGATGCCATGCGCACATCCAGACTGTCCTCGGTGAAATTGCTCCACGGCATTTCCAGCAGCCAATCCAGATAATTGCGCGATACGTTGTATTCTGCCGAGGCCGGTGACATACGGGCGAGTCGCTCGATCTCTTTTTCTGCCGCCTGGCGGGCCTCCTGAGGCATATCCAGATCGTCCAGCTTGATCGACAATTCCACGATTTCCGGATTCCTCTCTTCCCCTTCCCCCAGTTCCCGCTGGATGGCGCGCATTTGTTCGCGCAAGAAATATTCGCGCTGGCGTTTGTCCATGCCTGCCTTGATTTTGTTCTGGATCTGCTGGCCCAGCTCCATTCTCTCAAGCTGCCTGGTCAGATAAAACGTGACCCGCTCGAGGACGGTCTGGTTATCTGCAATTTCAAGCAGGGACTGGCGTTCCGCCACATTCAGCGTTAGATTGGCGGCGACCACATACACCAGATGTCGCGGATGCTCGACATTCAAAGCTAAAGTGGAGAGTTCTTCGGGCAGGCTCAACAATTGCACCAACCTCTGAAACTGAGTGCGCAGGTTCATGGCCATGGCCTCGATTTCCGCACTGCTTTCGTAATCTTCCGCCAGCACATCAAAAGCCGCGGTCCAATAATCGCCGCTTTTTTGAAAATCCCGCAAACGCCCCTTATGGGCGGCGCGAACAAGAATTTGGTAGGAACCGTCGGGTTGTTTGTTGACCTGCAACACACTGCCCAGGGCGCCCACATCATACAAATCCTGGGGCTGCGGCTTTTCGATTCTTTTGTCTTTTTGCGCCACCACCAATATCCACTGCTTGGCGGCATGGACGTCATCCACCAGTTTCTTTGAATTTTCCCTCTCCACATTGAGGGGTACGGTCAACTCCGGGTACAATACCGTGTTGCGCAAAGGCATGATGGGAAGCCTTTCCGGAAGTTCCTCGGGCAGCATGGCTGCTTGCGCGCTGACACTGGTCATCATCGGCATCTCCTAATATATTCAAGACTAAGGCGCCTGGTATGGTATTTTCGTACCAGGCGGTGTGTGTCATAAATAATGGGACGTATCATCTGCTTTGCTGTGCGGAAAACATGACAAACCTGCTTGCCCGCAATCTGCAATACACTGTTCGCGCTGTCCTGCGGCAACGCAGTGAACGAGCAACTTTTTCGCTTTAAGCATAATTACCGGCTCCACCCTTGTCTAGGAGGCTGGCCGCAAATGGGCTCATGGAGCTTCGGGATGACCCAAGGCCGTCCTTTTCCAACAAACCTTCAGGAGCGGAACCGGACACAAAAACAATGGCTTTGAATCAGGGATTTGATTACACGGAAAAGATCGGCCCGGCGGCAGCGGGGCTGACGGTTCTGGATTATCTGAGTCGACGCTATCGCCACTCCTCTGAGGACGAATGGCGCCAAAGGTTGAATTGCGGGCTGGTGCTCCTGGACGGATCAGCGACAACAGTCGGGACTGTGCTGCGGTCAGGCCAGCGGTTGATGTGGTGCCGCCCTCCGTGGCATGAACCGGATGTTCCCCTGTGCTATGCCGTTTTGCACCTGGACCGGGCTGTTCTGGCGGTAGCCAAGCCGAAGGGATTGCCGACTCTGCCCGCCGGGGGCTTTCTCGCGCACACCCTATTGACTCGCGTACAAATCGATTTTCCCGAAGCTACCCCTGTACATCGTCTCGGCAGGGGGACTTCCGGGGTAGTGCTGTTTGCCCGCAGCGCAAGAGCCCGCAAGGAACTCCACGCGGCGTTTCGCAACCATGAGGTCGTGAAGATTTATCGGGCGCTGGTCGTGGGTCACCCGAAAATCGACGTTTTCACGGTGGATGTGCCCATTGGACCGGTTCCCCACGATCGCCTGGGCATGGTGCATGCCGCCTGTGCAGCGGGCCGAAAAGCGCGTAGCCACGTAAGGGTGGTGCAACAGCGAATGGGTTCCTCCCTGCTTGACGTCAGCATCACCACGGGCAGGTCGCATCAAATCCGAATTCATCTGGCTGCGGCGGGACATCCCCTGGTCGCAGATCCGCTGTACACATCCGGGGGAGTCTTCAGGGATGGCAGCACCTCGCTACCCGGTGACATCGGCTATCATCTGCACGCACACACACTCCGTTTCACGCACCCGGACACCGGGAAACCAGTGGAGATCTTCTGCCATCTTCCACCGGAACTGCGCACCGTCCCGGGTGCACGCGGGTAAGATACGGGTTTCATTCTAGCTTCTGGGTTGCCCCTGGTGTATTCTTGGATAGACCGTAGCCGACAGAAAATGGAGGACTATATGGAGAAGGGTGTCTTTCAGATCCAGGAAGTCTGCGAAGAAGAGCTCAAATACATTTGCCGGAGACGCAGGAAGGAAGGCGGCGAAACCGAACCGAGTGCCGAGGAGATCAGAAAGCGCACCATCGGCCTGGCCTTGTCGGGCGGCGGCATCCGATCCGCCACAACCAACCTGGGCATCCTGCAGGGACTGTCGAAAATGGGCGTCCTGCCGATGGTCGACTATCTCTCGACCGTTTCCGGCGGCGGCTACATCGGAAGCTGCCTTTCTTCGCTGCTGTCACTGAGCAAGGCGGGCATTGGGCCGAACTGCCAGAGCACCAGCGCCCGCTCAAGAAAAGACAGCGCCTTCACCACCGAGTGGCGCAACTTCCCCTTCTGCGCAGATCAGAACCAGGGTTGTGCACAAGCTCTGGCCCAGATCAAACATTTGCGGACTCACGGGAATTTCCTGATTGCACGACTGGGAATGTTCACCCGCGAGACCATGCGCAGTATCGGCAACGTGCTGACGGGAATCGTCTACCACATCTTTATAGCGCTCCTCTTTCTGTTCACCTGCAGTGCCTTGTACCTGTGGACAGCTGAACGGATGGTCCCGGCAATGGATGCCATCCTCAACACGCAGGCGCCGGAAACAACCGTTGCGACCAGGACCCAAATCGTAACCGAAGAAGCCCAGGCCACGCAGAGCAGAATCGAAACGCGGACTCAATTGGGCCGGCCCGGCCTGCTCGATCACCTGCGGCACAAAGGAGCCCTTCTGGGCAAGGCCGTGCATGACCTTGCAACGAGTTCTGATAAGGCTTCAATTCTGATATTGACGCTTGTTGGCGCGGGGGTGATTACGGTTTTCCCGGTTTTTCTTTTGGTGAGGCACGCCGCCGGCAACGCCTGCCCGTGGCGCGCCAGAGTCACGCCCATCGTCGGCGAATCCGACGAAGAAGCCTTTGAACGCCGGCTGCTTTACGGCTTATATGGCGTTTTTCTCATTGTCGCGTTGGTGTCCGTGCCGGCGGCCTGCTGGCTGTTTCATCGCGTGCAGACCCCACACACGGCAATTGCCGCACTCTTTTTCCCCTTCCTTTTCTTTTTGGGCGCCAGGATCACAACCTTTGTCGCACACCTCTACGCGAGTTGCAGCGGCATGCGCTGGACGCGGCAGTTGCGCTCCCTGTGGGGTGCCCTGCAAGCATTCACCAGCTACGGTCTACTGATTTCTCTGCTGGCGGCTGTTTTTCCGCTTCTTGTCTATGCGCTGGTGGACTATGGTCTGGCGGCAGCCGCCGGTGCCGTCATGTCGCTCCTCTCCATGCGTTTTCTTGTATCGTTCCTGTTTTCGCCGGGAAAGAAAACAAGAAAACTTTCCGGCGGGTTGATCAAGTTTGCTCTGGGTCTCGCGGTTGGACTGTTTCTGCTGCTGATCGTCCTGGTGTTCTGCGTACTGATAGTCAAGTGGAACCTGCCTCCACTGACAAGCTTTGGAGTCGCCGGGCTGAGCTTTTTGTTCCTCGGTTTCTTTGTTAATCTGAACAAGCTCAGTCCGCACTACTTTTATCGAGATCGATTGATCGAAACCTATCTTCGTACCGAACAGGATCGAGGAGACGGAATCATGCAGACAATCCGCGACCATATGGAAATGCGTTTGAGCGATCTCCATGGACCAGGCCTGTTCGGATGTACCGCCCCCTATCAGTTGATCAGTGCGGCCATCAACCTGACCGGCAGCAAGGACCTGACCCGCAAGGACCGCAAGTCCGGATATTTTCTCCTATCCAAGCTGTTTTGCGGATCTGATCAAACCGGCTACCGCAAGACCGAAGTATATCGCAACAATGCAACCAGGCTGGCGCGGGCGCTGACCATTTCCGGGGCGGCGGTTTCTTCGGCAATGGGTTTTCACACCTTTTTCGGCCAGAGCTTTGCCATGTCTCTGTTCAATATCCGTTTGGGCTACTGGCTGGAGAATCCAAGATTGGAGAGGAGTGTCGAGTGCCAGGAAAACCGTGTCTTTTGGCCGTGGTACTTGCTGCGGGAGATGTTTTCCTCGACTACCGCAACGGATTGGCTGGTGAATCTTTCGGACGGCGGGCACACCGGCGACAACGTCGGCATCTACCCGCTGCTGAAGCGCCGCTGCAAGATCATCATCGCGTGCGACGCCGAATGCGACAAAGATCTCACATTCGGCTCCTTCACCGAAGCTCTGCGGCACGCCTACATTGACGATGGAATCGACGTGGACATCGATTTGACAATGATTCGTCCCGACCCGCTAACGGGTCACAGCCGGAATCACTGTGCGGTGGGACGTATTCGCTATCCGGACGAGGATCGTGCGGACCAGAAGAGCTGGCTCATCTACCTGAAGAATTCACTGACCGGCGACGAACCCGAACCGGTGCTCAACTATAAGCTGGATAATCCTTCGTTCCCCCATCAGACCACCGCCGACCAGTTTTTCGATGACGCACAATTTGAAGCATATCGGGCACTCGGAGTACACATTGCGGAACAGACGTTTGGCACGTGGGTCAATTCACCCGGGTTCAGGGCGGTGCAGAGCCAGTACAGTCCGTTTTCGGCACCGACTGCCCGGCAGCCGGCAGTGGTCGAAAATGAAGATGATGTTTGGACCTGCCTGCAGATTTGCCACTCGACCCACTACGCCACCGATGCCGATGCGTTTCAGGCCCTTGACGACAAGCTGATACGACTTCAGCAGATGTTCCTGACAGCGCCTCATCTTGGCAAATATTACCAGGAGTGTTATTTGGACGGGAACACACTGCAGCCCCTGGAGCTGAACGAACACGTGACGCAGGTCTGTATGGTGCAGGCACGATTGATGGAAGAGCTGTTTTACGCCAGAAAACTTCACCGCTACGGTAATGCCCCCGCTAATCATGGATGGATGAACCTGTTTCGCCAATGGGGCCGCTGTGCAACTTTCTGCAGTCAGTTTCGCCTGATCAAGCACCTGTTCAGTCCCAAGTTCGTACAATTTTATGAAAATCACATCCAGGGCAAGCCGCCGATTTTCGAAATGCTCATTCCCCATCCCTGGGACCAGGCGGAAAGGACGGGCATATTCCTGGACCCCGGACGCAGGGAAGCGGAACCCTGAGAGTATTACGGAAGCGAGGTGTTCGGCATTAGATGTCCATGTATATCGATTATTTTGGCCTCAATGAGAATCCCTTTTCGATCGCCCCCGATCCCCGCTACATGTATTTGAGCGACCAGCATCGCGAGGCCCTCGCCCATCTGCTCTACGGCATAGCAAGCGAGGGCGGCTTTGTCATGCTCACGGGTGAAGTGGGAACCGGCAAAACCACCATCTGCCGGTGCCTGCTCGAACAGATCCCGGAAAACTGTGATGTGGCATTCATATTCAATCCTAAACTCACCGTCGAAGAACTGCTGTCCACCATCTGTGATGAATTCCGCGTTGCTTATCCTGCGGGGACCATCAGCATCAAGGTCTTTGTGGATCTCATCAATAACTACCTGCTGCAGGTGCACGCCAACAATCGCAAAGCGGTGCTCATTATCGATGAGGCCCAGAATCTCAACAGCGATGTGCTGGAACAAATCCGTCTGCTCACCAACCTGGAAACCAATCAGCGCAAGCTCCTGCAGATCATCCTGCTGGGTCAACCGGAACTGCGCGACAAACTAGCCCGCCCGGAACTGCGCCAGCTCTCCCAACGCATTGTCGCCCGCCATCATTTGGGACCGCTCGGCCGCGCTGAAGTAGCAGCTTATGTAAACCATCGGCTGACGGTTGCCGGTGCGCGCCGCCCTATTTTTCCGGCTGCCGTCCTCAACCAGCTGTATCGCCTCAGCAAAGGAATCCCCCGACTGATCAACGTATTGAGTGATCGCGCCCTGCTCGGCTGCTATGTGGAAGGAAAAGAAAAGGTCGATCAGGCCACCCTGAAGAAAGCGGCCCGGGAAGTCTTCGGGACAGCGCCGAAAATGAGTGGGGCCGGGCGACATGCGGCGATTTCTTTTTGGGCACTGATTACTGGGGTTATTGTGCTGGGGGGCACTTTACTGGGATTCGGATACTATCATTTTGCCCCGCGTGACGGGCAGAAGGAAAAGTTCTCGACCAGCCAATCCGAGTCATCCTCACCGGTTCAGTCGGGTACCTCCGTGAAAAAGGAAATTGCCGTCAAACATAACGCTCAATCAACAGACCGGGAGAATGAAGCTGCCGGTGCGGCAGACGCCCCTGCAACAGCGATCGTCACAGGCGACCTTGCCACCGCACAGGATGGACCCGGGACGAGCAGTGCTCTCAAAGACTCGCCGGAACCTGCCCGGACTATTCCTCCCAATGAACCCGAACCAATGTTTGAGCCTCAGCGGGAGGCAACGGCCAAGGAACAGCAGAACCGCACCGCCGAATCGGCCCAAACCGACGATTCCGGAGCTAACCTCACGTGGCCCGCCGACCCGCCCATGGCCGCCAGTGAAGGGCTTGCCTACAGGGACCTGTTCAACAGTTGGGGAGCCGTTTTCGCACCCGATGAGAGCCTGTCGCCATGCCGTCAGGCTGAAGCGCAAGGCTTGCAATGTCTTGCAGGCAAGGGCGGCCTTGACGATCTGCGCAAATTCAATCGCCCTGCCATTTTGCAGCTCTTTGATGGACAGGGGCGTGAGTTTTACGCTACTTTAACTGCACTTAGCGGGGAACGGGCTGAATTCCTGGTGGCTTCCAAGAAGCTCACCGTTGCGATCAAGGCCGTCGCCCTGCACTGGCTGGGCGACTATACCCTGCTTTGGCGAACCCCGCCCGGTTATCAAGGTCTCCTCAAGATGGGGGATCAAGGACCTGCGGTTGCATGGCTGCGTCAACAGCTCGCCCATTGGCAGGGAATGGATGACCCGGGCGACAGTAGCGACATATTTGACGCAACACTGCAAGCCGCCGTCAAACAGTTTCAGCTGAGTAGCGGCCTGCAGCCCGACGGGATCGCTGGTCCGCAGACCTTGATCCTGTTAAATAACGCGGCGGGGTCGCATGCCCCCCTGCTGAATCGTGACCACAAGGGCTGACAGCCATGTCGTACATTCTGGATGCGCTCAAGAAATCGGATCAGGAACGCAACCGCGGTGCCGCTCCTGGATTGCAGACCGTTCATGCCACCCCGCAACCTGCGTCCAGCAGGCGACCGTGGTGGATTGGTCTGCTGTTGTTTGCCCTGCTTTTGAATGCGGGATTGATTCTTTACTGGCTGCGGCCCTGGTCGGCAGCCACCCCGGACCTGCGCGCGGCCCGACAGGAAAAAGCCGGGGAAAACCGTAAAGAGACTTTGGCCAAAGTCATTCCGGCCGATGAGAACGGCGTGCCCGCAGCGGCAGTGTCGAAACCGCACGTGACACCGCAGTCTTCGCCCGGGACAGCGATGGAAACCCATTCCCCCCGGGTGGAGCCCGACCGCACGGACATTGCCCCGGCCGCTGAAAGGCGAGATCCTCGGCCTGCTCAAAGCAAAGTCGCAAAGAAACCTGTGACCGCAAAGACCGTCGATGCGCCGATGCCAACCCAGCCGGCCAAACCACTGGAGCAGGCCAAATCTGCCCATGCCCCCAGTACAGAGAAGCGTGCGGCCGGCAATGCAATGTCCGTTGAGAAGCTCGCCGAGCTCAATTCGCAAATGATCGAGAAGGCTTTGATGATAAGAGACGGAACAGCCGAACGCGGCAGCGCTCAGCCCAAAGCGGCACCCGCCCTGGAAAAGCCTCAGGTGCCGGGCTTGAAGGATCTGCCGAGGGCAATCCAAAAGGAAATGCCGAAATTGGAGCTCTCTTTTCTGGTCTTTTCCCAGCAGCCGAAAGATCGGATGGTCAGCATCAACGGCCAAATGACCCGGGAAGGACAAGAAGTAGCGCCCGGATTGAAACTGGAAGAAATCACGCCGGACGGGGCGATCTTCAGCTACAAGGAGCATCGCTTCAAAAAGGGGGTTTTCTGACTTAATTATTTGAAGCTACGATTCATCCTGGCGGCTTCGAAACCGCAAAAAGTTTGGGTCACGGCGCTTAATCCCTAATCCCTGCACCAGCGGCGGTACTTGCTGATCAAAGCATTGGTCGAGCTGTCATGGGCAAGCTGTGGGGTCTCTTTCGCATCGAGCTCCGGCACGATGCGCCTGGCAAGCACCTTGCCCAACTCGACACCCCATTGATCGAAAGAATTGACATTCCAAACAGCTCCCTGGACAAACACCTTGTGCTCATAGAGAGCCACCAGTTCTCCCAGGAGCCGGGGGGTAAGCTTCACGGCCAGCAGCGAATTGCTGGGGTGGTTGCCGTCCATGACCCGGTGAGGCACCTGGAAGTCGGGTACCCCTTCAGATTCCACTTCCTCCCGGGTTTTGCCGAAGGCAAGCGCCTCTGTCTGGGCGAAAAAATTGGACATGAGCAGGTTATGGTGGTTCCCCAGCGGGTTGTTGGACTGCGCAAACCCTATGAAGTCACAGGGGATGAGCTTGGTTCCCTGGTGAATGAGCTGATAAAAGGCGTGTTGCCCGTTGGTTCCAGGCTGCCCCCAAATGATTGGACCGGTCTGATAGGCCCCGATACGATTCCCGTTTCGGTCCACCGACTTGCCGTTGCTTTCCATATCCAATTGCTGCAGATAAGCCGGCAGAAGTGCCAGATACTCATTGTAGGGCAGCACCGCATGCGTCTGGGCCCCATAAAAATTATTATACCAGATTCCGATCAAGGCCAGCAAAACGGGAATATTCTGCTCGAAGGGTGCCGTCCTGAAGTGCTCGTCCATGGAGCGGAAACCCGCCAGCATTTCATCGAAACGGTCTGCGCCGACGGCAATCATGAGCGCCAGTCCTATGGCGGAATCGTAGGAATAGCGACCTCCCACCCAATCCCAAAATTCGAACATGTTGTCCCGGTCAATTCCAAATTTTTCAACTTCCCGATCGTTCGTCGATACGGCAACGAAATGCCTGCGTACCGCTGCTTTGTCACCCACAGCATCGAGCAGCCAGCGGCGCGCAGAGTGGGCGTTGGTCAGAGTCTCGAGGGTGGTGAAGGTCTTGGAGCATATGACGAACAATGTCTCCTCGGGATTGCAGTCGGACACAGCTTCCACAAAATCAGTGGCATCGATGTTCGACACAAACCGACAGTGGATGTGCTTGTGTCTGTAGGACTTGAGCGCCTCATAAGCCATGGCCGGCCCCAGATCCGAACCGCCGATGCCCACGTTGATGACATTTGTTATCCTCTTGCCCGTAAAGCCTTTCCACTCGCCCGACCGAACGCGGCTGGAAAACGTGCGCATTTTTTCAAGAACCCTGTGTACCTCGGGCACAACATTGACCCCGTCCACTTCAATCCGCTCGCTCCCGGGCGCACGTAAAGCGGTGTGCAGAACCGCCCGACCCTCGGTGATGTTGATTTTCTTACCGGTAAACATGTCTTCCGTCTGCTGTCGCAGGTTCACGGCCTCGGCCAGTTTGATCAGCAGTTTGAGCGTTGCTTCGCTCATGCGGTTCTTGGAGTAGTCCAGGTAGAGATCGCACGCTTCCACAGCCATCTTTTCACCACGCCGCGGATCTGCGGCAAAGTAATCCCTGAGATGAACGTTTCTCGTCTCCTCATAATGCTTCTGCAGAGCTTTCCATTCGTCTCTTTGGGTGAGAGGTTTCTGATCAGTCATATGTCGGCTCCTTTGCAAGTGACCGGGTTGTTCCCATGAGAATACCCAATCGGGGAGTCAGAAGCCAGAATAAAGTCCCCCGCGGTCCAGGCCTGCACGCACGAGCAGTCAAAATCACACCGCGAGGGGCAAACCTGATTTGCCTTTTGTTAACAGACGGCAGCATATGATATGTCTTGTAAAAGGGAGAAACCGGGTGACCTTCTTGCTTTTTACAAATTGTGATGCAGGAAGCTAAGGGAGGATTCGACGATGAAAAAATCTCGGGTTTTCTGGGGTTGGCTGGCGGTTGCCATGATTTTGAACTGTACGGCTCGACACGCCATGGGCGAAACCTTCAACGTGTCAACGGTTCAGCAGTTAAGAACGGCACTCAACGAAGCTGCGGCCAATGATGAGGATGACCTCATCAATATCTCCACAGGGACGTACCATGTGGACGTCACACTCACCTACCATTCCGGCGGGGTTCATTCCCTGACCATTGTCGGGGCCGGCATCGGCAGCACCAGGCTGGATGGCGGAAGCGCCCGGCAAATACTCACCCTGGCCACATCACAATCAGGCGCTCAACTTCTACTGCGCGGCATCACCTTTCAAAACGGCACGACCGCACTCAGTGGAGGTGCCCTGCAAGCTGCCACCAGCGCCGCTTCCATCACCATTGAAAATTGCGAGTTCAACGACAATGCCGCCACCGCCAACGACAGCATCGGCGGCGGCGTAAATCTCGGCTCCGACAGCGGCCCCATATGGGTCACTTCCTGTGCGTTTCGGCGCAACGCTTGCAACGGCAATGTCGGGGGGCTCTACGTCGGAACCGTCACCGGCGGCATCCATCTGACCCGCTCCCTGTTTCAACAAAATCAGGTGGTCAACTCCGGGGGCTACGATTACTACGGCGACGGCGGCGGAGCAATGCTCTATGGCCATGCAACCTGTCACATCACGGTGCGGCACAACACCTTCGAAAGCAATACCGCGTCCGGTGGCAGCAATCCGGACGGCGGAGGAATCATGACCTATCAGATGGGGGCGGCTTGCGAGGTGACCATGGAGGACAACACCTTCACCAATAATCAGGCAGGGCTGGGCGGGGGCGGCTGCATTGTGCGGATCAACAACAGCGGCTCTGCGGCCTTCCACAGAAATAGTTTTTCCGGCAACTCCACCCTGGTGGGCAGCGGCGCAGGCAGCCTGATCTACATCGACAGCGGGACGCTCAATTGTACCGAAAACAGCTACGGCAACAACCATTCCGCTGAGGATGGAGGGGGAGCGTCGCTCACCTTGCTCGTCGGAACGGCCGTCATCTCGGGCAACAACTACCGAGCCAATGAGGCGGCGAACAACGGAGGGGGGCTGATGGTCATGACGGAGTCAGCAAGCACAAGTTTCACCAGAAATACCTTTTCCGTCAACACCGCTGGAAATGTGGGGGGAGGTCTTTCCTACGCCACGACCAACGGCACACTGCTCTGTACCAACAATACCCACTATGCCAACTCGGCATCGACAGACGGGGGCGGGATGTATCTCTATTTCGACCAAAGCACCGCTCAGACAACCCTCAAAAACAATATCCTGTGGCACGACCAGCCAAACGAGCTCAATTATTCTTACGGATCGGGCGCTGGCCCTCTTGCCATGACCTACTCGGATGCCGAAGGCGGTTCCGCCGAGCCGTGGTTCGGAACGGGCTGCATAGCGGTCGATCCGCGCTTTGCCAATCCGGCCGCCGGTGATTTCAATCTGTCCTGGCCCAATTATCCAATCGCCGATGCCGGCAAATCACCCTGCATCGACAGCGGTGATCCGGCATCCCCCAGGGACCCGGACGGCACACGCGTCGACATGGGAGCCCGCTATTTCAGACAAGCCAATCCCGCCGATCTTGACCCGTCGTCCATCATGATGTTGCTGCTGCTGTGACAAAGGAAACGGCCAGAGCAGTGCAACCATGGTCTCCAGAAGCCGGCCGGGCAGCGCAATCGACATGCCCTCAAACGGTAAGAGATCGCAGCAACTGTCCTTCTCCAGAGCGTAGAGCGCAGGTTGGGGTAATCGTGCACCGCAAAGACGCGGAGGGCACAGAGACACGCAAAGAATCCTCCCTAAGGGGCGCAACCTTTGCGAACCTTGGCGTTCTTTGCGCCTTCGTGGTTCATAAAAAGCTGTATGGTGAACGGTTACAGGTTGGGTAGAGCGCAGCAAAACCCGACAACCACCCCAGTCCGGCCAGCCCATATTGGATTTCGTCACGCGCTATGCGTGACTCCACGCAACCTGCGGAATGCGGCCACTTGATTGTGTGGGACTGTATCAAGCGAAGTGCAAGATGAGGCCAAGAAGGAGCTCAAAAGCTGTTCATGCCGTCAAACAGCGAGGGGGGAAAGGATGATACGCGGCAGTGTTCGCACCGGCATCGCTCTTGTCAATGCTGGCTCCTGTCCAGTGTTTCTCTCACCTTAGCCGCCAAATCCTTTTTCAGAAACGGCTTCTGGATGAAATGCACACCCTCTTCCAGTACCCCTCTGTGGGCGATGGTACTGGCACTGTAGCCGGACATGAACAAGATCTTGACACTGGGATAAATGGCATGAAGCCGTTCGGCCAGCACACGACCGTTCATTTCGGGCATCACCAGGTCGGTCACCAGCAGATGAATTTCGCCCTGGCAGTCGTCGGCCAGGCGCAGGGCCGCGCTGGGAGTGTTGGCCGTCAGCACGGTGTAGCCAAGCTGTTCAAGCATTTTCCTCGCCATTGTCAGAATCGACCGTTCGTCCTCCACCAACAGAACAGTTTCGCTTCCCCGCGCATAGGAGTCCGCCGCGTCTTCCGTGGTCATCTGTTCCATTGCGGCCTTATGCCGGGGCAAGTAAATCTTGAATGTCGACCCTTGCCCCGGCTCGCTGTAAACATTGACGAAGCCATTGTTCTGTTTGACGATGCCGTAGACCGTGGCAAGTCCAAGTCCGGTGCCCTCTCCCACTCCTTTAGTGGTGAAAAAGGGCTCAAAAAGGTGTTCCTGCGTCTCCTCGTCCATGCCGCAACCGTCGTCGCTGACGGTCAGCAGCACATAGTCACCCGGAACACAATCGGCGTAGTCGGCGCAATAGTCCTGGTCAAAATGTCTGGTGCCCGTTTCAATGATGATTTTACCTGCGCTTTTGATGGCATCCCGGGCATTCACACAGAGGTTGGCGAGGATCTGATCGATCTGTGACGGGTCGACATTGATCGGCCACAGATCCCGACCCGGCATCCAGGCGAGATCGATATCCTCGCCTATGAGGCGCCGCAGCATCTTCAGGCTGCCTTCCACGACGTCGTTTAAATCGAGCACTCTTGGGGCAATCGTCTGCTTGCGGGCAAAGGCCAGCAGTTGCCGGGTGAGATCGGCCGAGCGCCTGCTGGCCGTGTAGATCTCCTTGAGGTATTCGCGCAGGGGATCATTGGAGTCCATCCTGGCCAGGGCCATTTCGGTATATCCCATGATGACACTGAGCATGTTGTTGAAGTCGTGGGCCACCCCTCCGGCCAGGCGGCCCACGGATTCCATCTTCTGCGCCTGGTGCAGTTGGGCTTCGAGGGATTGGCGCTTCCTTTCCGATTCACTGTGGGCGGATTCCATTTTCAGAGAATAGAGAGCGTGAGCCAGGTGTTGCGCCATTTCGGCAAAAAGACTGCGTACCTCCTCCTCCACACTCAAACAATGGTCCGGGGCGGCAACAAAATGACCCAGGACGGTTCTCTCGTGGATCAGCTCAACGCAGAGGGACCTCGTATCAGCGCAGTTCACTGCAATGGGACAAGTGCGGCAAAGACCTTGCCGGTCATCAATCAGCAGCACCTCCCCGTTGCACTCGGCACTGAAACAGGGCGGCAGCTCACCACCTCCAAGCAAGGCCTTCAACGACTCCGAGGTCGAGGCAATTCCCGACGCAGCCCAGGACAGGGGCAGACCGCTTTCGTCCGTCAGCACGATGAGGGCGGAATCATAGCCCCGATTGTCCACCAGCAGTCGGCAGCATTCCCGCATCAAGACGGCCGGGTCGCGCTCACGCACGATCAACTGATCCACATCGCGGATTGATCGCAGAATACGGTTCAGATGCTCGATGCGCTGTTCGGCCCGCTTGCGCTCGCTGAGATCACGCACAATCATGCTGGTTCTTCGCTGTCCGTCCTCCACGGTAAATACCGTGGAGGTAATTTCAGCGGGGAATCTACTCTGATCCGCACGGATCATGGTGATCTCCGCGTGGGCTTTGCCGGTCCGCGCCCGTTCTTCCAGTACCCTGACTAAACGCGGGTCGGTGACATCCACCAGACCACTACGACCAATCCTTCGTATTTCTTCGGCACTCCATCCAAACATTTTGCAGGCCGCCGGGTTGGCCTCAAGGATTGAGCCATCCGGCACGGTCAGAAAAATGGCATCCAGCGAGTTGTCGAACTTACATTCCGCAGTTGTGCCGGTGATGAATGGGTAATTATGAACTGCGCCAGCCATGTTACCTCTGAAGGGCGTCATCGTTATCCTGTCGATATATGAGAGCGAGCCGGTTGAGTGAAAATGGTGCTGGTCACCCCCAGTGCCAGAAGGTACTTCTCCTGGACGTGTGAAAGACGTCCGTTGAGAGTCCTTTGGCGTCGAATCTTTATGACGCGAATGTTGTCGAACTTTGTTGTCATCATGAAGGTGGTTGGCCGTTCTGTGGGTTTGTTGTCCCAGCCGGGGATGGTCGTCTGTTGTTTTTCCAGATGGGTGCGCATGTTGAACTCTATGAGGCGCCAGAGCAGGAGGGAGATCACGAGGATCAGCCCCAGGGCTTCGATGCGCTCGGGTTTTTTGAGGAAGACCGAGTTGATGACTACGGGATCTTTGAGGAAACTGAAGTTGTGCTCGATGCCATTCTGATCCTTGTAGGCCTGAAGGATCTTTTTGCCATCGTAAAGGATGTCGCTGTTGGGTGGTCCCTCGACCGGGACGTTGGTAATCAGGACAAAACATCCAGCCTGTTCGCGTATCGTGTTGACGGCCTCAGGCTTTTGCGTAACGGTACCAGTGATGGCATAGCGCATTTGTTTTACGGTTCGTGTGCCATCGGCCTTTGGCCTTCCTCTGGCATAGAGAGGCTTCTCTTCCATGGCGAACTGGAGGTCGTGAAGACGAAGGTTTTCCGTTTGAAGTCTGGCCATTGCTGCCTGGGCGTCCGCCATGCAGAAATAGAAGGTCTTTTCGATCTGTGCGAGTTTTTTAGACCATGCGGAATACTCTGCCTTGACCTCACGATTCAGTCGTTTTTGTCTGCGTCGGTCATGAGCGCTGGAATGTACGACGACGGCTCGGTAAGTTTGCCCGTAGAGGGTCGCGCTGGTCTCAAAACCCCGGTAATGGACGCCGGGACGGTTTCGGGTGGGCGCGGTTGCGGCAAGAATGCCGTAATCCTGCCAGGACTGGCTCTCAACGGCGTGCTCGATCAAGCGTTGATGTTCGCCGAAGGTGGCCGGTAGACGAGAGATAAAATGGGTTTTATCTCCCATCAGGCGCAGGTTTTCTTCAGTAACGAGAGCGCTATCGGCAATGTAGATGGAAGCAGCCGGGTCAATACCTACGTCGGCCAGTTTCTTGGAGATTTCGGTGAGCAAGCCATTGTTGAGCTTCTTGTCTGAAGCGTTGCCGTCTTCGAGCTTGGAGAAAATGGGAACATTACCGCCCGTGCAAAGCAATGAAACCACAAACTGGTTGAGATCCGGCCGGTGATCCTTGCTGTGTCCCTTAGTGATCTTGATGGTACTGGGCACGTCCGGAGTCATTGAGTTGTATTGCCCGAAGACATTCACACTGGTGGTGTCGAAGTGAATGTGTTGCGAGGGAACATCGAAGGAGCGCAAAGCATTTATCACAATCGCTGAAAAGAGACGGGATGTGTTGGCCTTGTACAGTTGATCCAGACCTCGGCCGAAATTGTCGTCTGTGAGCTTTTCAATATCAACAGAGCGACCTAGAAGCAGCTCAATATCCTTGTTCCGGTAGAAGCTGTCTATGCGGTAAAGCGGGTGTCGGCCCGAGACGGCATCCAGCACCATGGCCAATACCAGGGTTCCCGGATCGATATTCATTTTGGTTGGCACCAGCCGGTTGATCGTGCTCACCAGGTCGATCCGATCGGCATAGGCTTTGATGATAGGAAGGTGGTAAACGTCATAGACTTCGATCTCCCGGGGTTCGATCATCCTGTCTCCTCTGCGGTTGAATAGTCGAATGCAGACTTCCAATCGCATTCATACAGGAGTGATCCCTGAATGTCCAGGGGTCTATGCACAACAAATTCATCTATTTAATGAGTGGTAACTGCGGAATGTAAGGTCGAAGATGGAACGGTACTGGATTTCACTCTTGCGCAGGGACTCCTGCGCCAGCTTACGTTCGGTAATGTCGCGTGCCAGGCAGACAAATTTTTGATCCGAAGCAATCCAGGTGGCGGACATTTCCAAGTCAAACAGACTGCCGTCCCTGCGTTGGTGACGTGTTTCGAAACGGTCTGCCCCATCAGTCTGAATGCGCGTGATGCGGCGAGCGACGTCAGCTGGAGTTTCATCCGCGTCCAGGTCGGAGATCGCAAGCTGCAAAATTTCTTCCCTGCTATAGCCCGACATGCGACAGTATGCCTCATTGACATCGGTCAACTTCCCCTCGGCATCGAGCTCCAGGAAGCCGTCCTGCATGGTCGCGAGCATGGCGCTCAGATAGCGCTCCCGTTGGCGCAGTTCAACTTCGATCCGTCGTTGCTCGCTGATGTCGCGAATGACTCCTTGTATCGCTACAGCGGTTCCCTTTTCATCCCGCACGAAGGATACATTGATGGCCACCCAAACAAGGCTGCCATCTGCCCGGTGCTGTTGCACCTGGATCAATCGCGAACGGCTCTTGTGGCAGTCCGGCTCCCGTTCCTTTTCCAGTTCCTCGGCCAGAACCTCGCGAATGGACCTCAGGGAATCGCCGGGAAACCTTTCCTCCAGTGTCCTCTGAAGATGCGCCTCCGCAGGTTCTCCCAACAAACGTTCGACGGATGGGCTGACGTAGATTGTCTTCAGGTCGAGGTCGGCAATCCAGACTACGTCCGAAATGTTTTCGGTGATCCTGCGATACTTTTCTTCACTTGCTCGAAGCGCTTTTTCCACGGCCAGGCGCGTCTGGATTTCCTGTTCCGCCTGAAACATTTTTTGTTCCAGCTTCCTCACCAATCGCTCGTTGTACAGCTTGAGCATCTCCTCCTGCTGCAACGGTTCGCCAAATGCATGAGCGCTGTTCGGCATGGCGGCGGTCATCACCTCCTCGACCACCGCCATGAAGACATCAGGCTCACAGGGCTTCAGAAGAAACCGGTCGGCACCGAGTTTCAGAGCGAACGCTTCATCCTTTGGACTGGTGTAGGTGGCCGTGTAAATAATGAACGGAATGGCGCGCAGGCTGTCGTCGCCTTTGACCCTGCGGCACAGCTGAAACCCGTCCATGACCGGCATGAGGATGTCGCTGACGATCAGATCGATCCCGCCTGCCTGCAGTATTTCGAGGGCGTCGGCCCCGTTGGCCGCCGCCTGCACCTGGTGACCATTGCCCATCAGAAGGGCTTCAAGCAGGTAGAGATTTTCCGGCTTGTCATCGACGATCAGAACTCTCATCTCCGTTCCTCCGGTTATTCTTGGGGGCCTGTGTGAAAATTGGCGGATCACCTCGGTTGCACATGCCGGCCAGCCACTGCCGAGGCGGCAGACGTCCAGCGGGCACGCGCTGTTCTGCATGCCGCCTTGCCTCGCAATGACGATGCGATACCTTCGCACACAGACGCATGATTCTGAACTGTCAGGCTCGGTCAATCTCCCGGCTATCGAAATTCTGAAAAGTTCTTCCATTATATTGATCGCTCAAAGAAAAACATAGAAAAAGCTGCAGGTGACAATGATATCGAGGATTGATTCCTGAGCAATTGGTATTAGGTTGATGTCGGTAGAAAATTCATTGGAGCCCATTTTCTTCAGCGCAATGATTCAAAAATGGGCGTGAGCGTGCGGTCATTCACACTGAGGAGCAAACACGATGGCAAAACCAGAAGACATGTACCAGTGTCAGACGACCAACTGCGGCTGTTTGTATGATCCCGATCGGGGCGATCGCAGAGGCAAGGTAGCGAAGGGTACCCATTTTGCAGATCTGCCCGAGGATTGGAAATGTCCCGTATGTGGGGCCGGCAAGAAAATGTTTCGTCCGGTTCGCGGTCCCGGTTCGGCGGTCGAGGATTGAAATCGGCGGTTGGTTGGAAAGGAATCACTCATGGCAAGAGAACACATCGAAGCCGGCACGGAAGTCAAGGCGGGTGTATACCGTTGTAATGCCTGCGCCAACCAGCACGAATGTTGCCGGGAAGGAGAAAAGCTGCCCCGCTGTCAGGTATGTGACAGCATCTCGTGGAGAACCCTGCGACTCGCCAGACAATCCGGCAAGGAAGCAGAATAAAACTGTCTTCAGCGGCATGCAAAAGAGGCGGGGCCATTGGGCTTTCCTGCCTCATTTCACCCAGCGACGGACTTGCACTTCCCTTGAATTTAATGCAATAGTGCTCCATGTGCGTTGGCACAAGACTTGAGTAAACGTACTTTGAGGCAAAACAGTGGAGCAGCAGTGCAGAACCAGGAAGGGAGAGACAGTGAAATTCGCCACACAGCACCCATATAAGATTCGACGCATCGCCATCGTTATGCTGCTGGTATTGATCAGCACCTTCACGAGTGCTCGGGCCATCGCCGACGACGCCAGGGAAGCGGCGCAGTTGGTCCAGAGAGCGCGCATGACCCTGGCAAACTTCATGGCATCACCCGATATGGAGGCCTTTCGGCAGCTCATGAAAAGCGCCCGAGGAATTTACATTTCGCCGCAGGTTTTGAAGGGGGCTTTCCTGATCGGAGTGTCGGGGGGCAGTGGAGTATTCCTGGCATTCGATTCGAAAACCGGACAGTGGAGCGAACCGGCCTTTTACACCATGGGCGAACTGAGCCTGGGCCTCCAGGCCGGGGGCATAGCCTCAGAGATCATTTTGCTGGCAATGACCGACCGGGGTGTGAAAGCCTTTCTTTCTAACAACCTGAAACTGGGTGTGGATGCCGGTATTGCCGCAGGGCCTGTGGGCATCGGAGCGGAGGCCGCAACCGCCAATCTGAGCGCCGACATCATCAGCTATTCCCGCTCCAAGGGACTGTTCGCCGGCATTTCCCTGGAAGGTGCCGTCATTGCGACGCGCAACAGTTGGAATCACGCATACTATGGGAAGCCCGCGACCGCGACCGACATCCTTATCATACACAATGTTTCCAATTCCATGTCGGACGATCTGGTCAACGATGTCCGCCAGGCATCTCTCGGCCGGCAGCCCCAGCAGTGAAATTCGAAACGATCGCGCTAACAGTCTCTTATCCATTCCGCCGTCAATCTTCGCTTCGGTGGTGCCAGGATTCCACAACTTTGGAGAAATCCGCTACCGTCGATCGAGCATTGTATTGCCGATCCAGGCTTTCTTGATCGCAGGCTTTATACACGCGCATCCGTTGTCATACCCCAAGATACTCGCGGAGCACTTCCGGGTGGGCGGCCAACTCATGAGAACCCCCACTCCACACTACCCTGCCCTTCTCCACGATATAATGTCTGTCGGCAATCCGCATCAACACTTCGACACTCTTGTCGATGATCAGAATGGATAAGCCCGACTCCTTAAGACAGTTGAGGCAGCGCCAGATTTCCCGCCGCACCAGGGGCGCCAGCCCTTCGGTGGCTTCATCCAGGATCAGCAGTCGCGGGTTGGTCATGAGCGCGCGGCCGATGGCAACCATTTGTTGCTCGCCACCGGACAACTGCGAACCCAGATGATTCTGCCTGTGGCGAAGAATGGGGAATAATTCCATTACCCGATCGATGGTCCATGCATCATGGGCGGCACCGTGGTGGTTGCGGGCGGCTGTAGCAACGAGGTTTTCGCGCACCGTCAGCGTGGGAAAAACCTGGCGATCTTCGGGCGCAAGACTTACCCCTGACTGGGCAATACGAAACGGCGGAGCCCGTGTGATATCAATACCATCCAGGTATACGGCACCGGCTCGAGCTGGGGTTAGTCCCATGATAGAGCGTACCGTAGTCGTTTTTCCCATGCCGTTGCGCCCCAGTAGACTCACCATTTCGCCGGCGTGCACTGCGAAGTTCATGCCGAAAAGAATCTGGCTGCCGCCGTAAAAGGTTTGTATCTCCCGTACCTCAAGCATAGTTCAGCGCGCTCCCCTCGTCACCGAGATAAGCCTTGCGAACTGCCGCATCCGAACGAATTTGATCTACACTGCCGGTAGCGATCACGCGGCCGTAGACCAGTACCGTCACGCGATCTGCAAGAGTGAAAACCGCATCCATGTCATGCTCTACCAAGAGCACCGTGTTTTCTCCCTTGAGGCCGCGCAGTGTGGCAATCATCCTTTCCGACTCCTCGGCTCCCATCCCCGCCATCGGCTCATCCAGCAGCAGCAGTTTGGGCCTGGTGGCAAGTGCCATGGCGATCTCCAACTGCCGCTGCTCGCCGTGGGAAAGATGGCCTGCCCTCACCTGGGCCCGCTGCTCCAGGCCCACCCGCTGCAGCACTTTCCAGGCCGCCTCGCGTACAGCGGAATACCCTCGGGCATCCCGCCAGAAGCGGAAACTGTGACCATTACCGGCTTGAACAGCCAATGCGACGTTGTCCACAGCCGAAAACCCGGGAAAGATACTGGTAATCTGGTAAGACCTGGCAATCCCCAGCCGGGACCGCTTGTGAACCGGAAGCAGGCTGATGTCTTGTCCCATGAATTCAATGAGGCCCGCATCCGGTTTCAGCTCTCCGGCAAGTTGGGCAAGCAGAGTGGTCTTACCGGCACCGTTGGGACCGATGACGGCATGAATTTCTCCACGTACGATGGACAGGTCGATCTGAGTGCTGACCATCATGGCGCCGAAAGATTTATTCAACCGTCGTACTTCAAGAAGCGTTTCAGCCACTTTGTTTTGTTCCCGCAAGCAAACCGTAAATGCCATGCCGGGCAAACAGCACCACCACAATCAGCAGAGGCCCCAAGACAATCATCCAGTGTTCCGTGTAACCGGAGAGGACCTCTTCGGTCAGCAGCAGGCAAAGAGCCCCAAGCATAGGCCCGACCAAGCTTCCCATGCCGCCCAGGATGACCATGATCAAGATGTCTCCGGAACGTGTCCAGTGCAGAAAGGAGGGGCTGACGTAAAGGGTCTGATTGGCGATCAAAGCCCCGGCCAGTCCGGCAACGGCAGCGGAAATTATGAAGCACACCAACTTGTAGCGGTAGGTGGCAAAACCCAGAGAACGCATGCGCCGCTCGTTGTCCCGAATGCCCTGAATGACCATACCAAAGCGCGACTGCATCAGGCGCAAGGCGACAAACAGGATGAGCACCATGATGCCGAACACCAGATAGTAAAAGGTGGTGTGCCGGTTGATATCGATCAACCCGGCAAAAGTGTTGCGCGCCACCATGGGCATCCCATCGCTCCCGCCATAGACGTCCAGGCTGAAGAAAAAGTAATAGAGCATCTGCGCGAAGGCGAGAGTGATCATGATAAAATAGACTCCGCCGGTTCGCAAGCTGACAGCGCCGATGACCGCCGCCAGCAGCACACTCACCAGGATCGCCGCAGGCCAGGCAAGGAAAGCGCTCGCCACCCCGAACCGCGCGAGAATGCCCACGGTGTAGGCGCCCAATCCGAAAAAAGCGGCATGGCCGAAGCTGACCATCCCTCCGTAACCAAGAATAATGTCGAGGCTCAACGCCACCATGGCATAGATCATGATACGGGTGAAAAGCCTCAGGTAAAACAAGTCGCCGAATAAGGGGACAAACGCCAGGAGGACCACAACACTGAGCAGGATGAGTTGTTGCAGGCGAGGAAACTTGAGCTTAGCCATAAGCCGGAAACAAACCCTGAGGACGCCAGCACAGCACCCCTGCCATGAGGACATAGATGACCATTGATGCCAGAGCCGGGGGTAGCAGCACCCGGCCGAAGGTATCGGCCAGTCCGACCAGCATCGACGCAATCAAAGCGCCGCGAATGGAGCCGATCCCGCCGATTACGATGACCACAAAGGTGAGAATGATGATGGACTCCCCCATCCCGACTTCTACCGACAGGATCGGTCCGGCCATGATTCCGGCAAGTCCCGCCAAAGCCGCCCCCAGTCCGAAAACGACCGTATACAGCAGTTGGATGTTAACGCCCAGAGCACCGACCATCTCACGGTTGGTGGCTCCCGCCCGAATCAACATACCCAGCCGCGTGCGGGAGACGATCAGATAGAGCAGCAGGGCCACCGCCAGCCCGACCCCGATGATGACCAGTCTAAAGATGGGGTAGCTCACTCCGGGCAGGATGGAGAAATACCCTGAAAACAGCTCAGGGACCGCCATGAAGTAGGCTTGCGGCCCCCAAACGATGCGCACCAGCTCGTTGAAAAACAAAATGAGGGCAAAGGTGGCGAGCACCTGGTCGAGATGATCCCGTTTGTAGAGTCTGCGCAGGGCCGTCACTTCGACCAGCATGCCCAGCATGGTCGTCAGGGGAATGGCCAGGAGTACGGCGAGCAGAAAAGAACCCGTACGCTGCTGAACGGTGGCAGCCAGATAAGCGCCCATCATATACAGGGAACCGTGGGCCAGGTTGATCAAATTCATCACCCCGAACACCAGCGTCAATCCGGCAGCCATCAAGAAAAGCATGACACCCAGCTGCAGGCCGTTGAGGCCCTGGATGAAAATCAACAGAGGATCCACACAAGCTCCGCTATTTCATTGGGCACTGCGCGGCATACGCGTCCGCATGGTCTTCGAATGCGACTCCGAGAAGCTTGTTGGTTAGAACCCCATCCTCGTTTTCGACCACTTCACGAATGTAAAAATCTTGAATGGGAAAGTGGTTGTGGTTGAACTTGAACTCGCCGCGCACCGATTGAAAATCGGCCTTCCTGAAGGCCTCACGCAGTTTGTCCTGATCCTTCAGGTCGCCATTGACGGCGCGCACGGCACTGTCGATGAGCAGCGCCGCATCATACCCCTGCGCTGCAAAAAGGGATGGAATACGCTGGTAGGTTGCTTTGAAATCGGCCACAAACTTCTCGTTGGCCGGGTTCTTCAGGTCCGGGCTCCAAAAGCTCGAATTCTTGAGACCCAAAGCAGCATCGCCCATCGCCTGCAAAACCGACTGGTCCAGGGTGAATGCCGTGGTGTACAGGGGAATTTCCTCTTTCAACCCGGATTGAGCATACTGCTTGACGAAATTGATGCCCATGCCGCCCGGATAGAAGACAAAAACCGCTTCCGGCTTGGCCGCACGCAATTGCGTCAACTCCGCCGCATAATCCGGCTGGTTGATCTTGGTGTACACTTCGCCCACTATTTCGCCCTTGAAATAGCGCTTGACACCCGCCAGGCCATCTTTCCCCGCCTGGTAGTTGGGAGCCATCAGATACAGGGTTTTCACCCCCTGATCCTGAAGGTATTTGCCCATGGCTTCGTGGGTCTGATCATTTTGCCAGGAAACGGCAAAAAAATTGGGTAGACATCCTTCGCCGGCGAGCGGAGACGGACCGGCGTTGCCGCTGATGAGAAACAGCCCCGCATCCGTGATGGGTCCAGCCACCGCCATCATGACGTTGGAAAACACAATTCCGGTGACAATATCGACTTTGTCCTTTTCCATCATGCGGCTGGCGACCTGGACTCCGACATCCGGCTTGAGCTGATCGTCCCCCACCACCAACTCGACCGGCAGGCCGCCCAACTGGTCGCCGCAATGCTTGATGCCCAGCTTGAACCCGTCGAGAATATCCGTGCCAAGACTCGCCGCGGGACCCGACATGGTGGCGATATACCCGACTTTGAGCTGCTCGGCCCCATGCGCCGAAGCTCCCCATCCCAACAACAAAACAGCCGCCAATACAACAAAACGTCTTCGCATCGTCTCAACCCTCCAGAGGTTAATTGTCACTTGGGCCCGTGAAAACTCGCTGAATTCGTCATCCCGGCGTAATACCGCCAAAAGGAAAGGGGACCCGAAAGTCCTGAAAAATCTGCTTGCCGGTCGCCCCGCCGACTTTCCCCGGGGATGACCCTGCAAAGCTTCTGCAAACGGCTCGCCCGCCGCTGGAACCCGCTACCTTATATCGGCAATGAATTCGCCGACCGCCTCGATGCCCTGTTGCTCCATAACGCGAATAGTCTGGGTCCCGATCACGGCGATATCCGCCTTGCCCCGCAGGAAGTCAATATCCGCCTTCCCCTGGACACCGAAGCCGAGAGCCAGCGGCAGAGCGGTGGCCTTCCGGCAGCGATCCATGTAGCCCTTCAGTTGATCGGAAAAACTCGTATCGGCACCCGTCACCCCTTTTCTTGCCACACAATAGACAAATCCTCTGGCAAAGTTTGCCAGATAGCTCATGCGCTCATCCGCGGTGGTGGGAGAAAAAATGAAAATGGGTGCAAGTCCGTGCTCCTCCATGGAGCGAAGATATTCCTCGCCTTCTTCCGGCGGAAGATCGGGCACGATGGCTCCCTGCAAACCTTGTTGGGCCATATCGGCAGCGAATCGATGCACTCCGTACTTATAGAGAATGTTGAAGTAGGTCATGAACAGGAAGGGAATATCGAAGTCCCGAGCCACTTTTCCGCCGAAATCGAAACACTTTTGCACCGTGGCTCCTGACGCCAGCGCCCTCTGGTTGGCATGCAGGATCACCGGTCCGTCGGCGATGGGCTCGGAAAAGGGGATCTGCAGCTCCATGAGATCCACCCCCGCTGCCACCATCGCCTCCACCATCCGGTAAGAATCTTCAAATGAGGGATACCCCAAAACAATATGGGTCATGAGAAGAATATCTCGTTCTTTCAGCCGCTTGCGCAGGTATGATTCAAGCACGGTATTTCTCCGCTTTCTGTTTGATAAACTCTTGCCACTTGGGATCGGCGAATGCATCGGCGACGGTGAAAATGTCCTTGTCCCCTCTCCCCGATTGATTGATGATGAGGATGTCGTCCCTGGACAGGTACGGCGCCTCTTTGAAGGCTTGCACGAAGGCGTGAGCCGATTCCAGCGCGGGTATCAATCCCTCCTTGCGGATGGTCAGGGCAAGGGCATCAACCACTTCCCGGTCCGTTGCCGCTTCAAACCGTACGCGCCCATTTTCCTTGAGGTGGGAAAGGATAGGTGATACGCCCACATAGTCCAGCCCTGCCGCCACGCTGTGAGTTTCGCGCATCTGCCCGTCGGAGTCCTGGAGAAAATAGGTTTTATAGCCTTGGGCAACCCCCACACTGGCGTCTTTGGAGCAAAGCCTGGAGGCGTGTTGGCCCGAATCGAGACCTTTGCCGCCGGCTTCAACGCCGACCAGTTCCACCGGATCGTTCATGAATCCGCTGAACATGCCCATGGCGTTCGATCCGCCCCCCACACAGGCATAGACGCGCGCCGGCAGCTTTCCCGCACGTTCCAGGATCTGACTGCGGGCCTCTTTGCCGATGATGGACTGAAAATAGGAGACCATCTCCGGAAACGGGTGCGGCCCGCAGGCAGTGCCCAATACATAGTGAGTGCTGTCCATGTTGGACACCCAGTCACGGAAGGCTTCGTTGATGGCATCCTTCAGGATTCTGGTGCCTTCCCGCACCGGCACCACCTCCGCCCCCAGCCGTTCCATCCAGAACACATTGGGGCGCTGCCGTTCCACGTCAACCTCTCCCATGTAGATGGTACAGTCAAAACCGAACTTGGCCGCCATCGTAGCGGTTGCCACGCCATGCTGGCCGGCGCCCGTTTCAGCAATGACACGCGTCTTCCCCATGCGTTTGACCAGGAGCCCCTGCCCCATCACGTTGTTGGCCTTATGCGCCCCGGTATGGTTCAGGTCTTCCCGCTTGACGTAGATACGCGCACCACCAAAGTGCTGCGTGAGATTCTCCGCGAAGGTCAACGGAGTCGGCCTGCATGAGTAAGTGGACATGACCTCGACGTATTGTTGCCAGAAGACGGGGTCGTTTTTGGCCTGGTAGAAGGTCTCGACCAGTTCGTCAAAAGTGGCTACCAGGATCTCGGGTAGATAAGCACCTCCAAATCCGGCGTAATAGCCTCGATTAATCATCGGCAATTCCTCTGATGGTTTGGGAAAACACAAATTGGTCGGTTCTGCAGTACAGCTCTGAAAACACGGCATTTTTCGCCTGATTGAAGTGCAGGAAACGCTTTACCAGCAAGATGGGGGTGGCGGCTGTGACGGCCAGTTGCTCCGCCTCTTTCCCGTCCAGGTAGCCGATTCTGAAATTTTGCTTGCCGCCGGTGGGTCGCAGGTAATAGCGCTCCTCTACGACTCTCGAGAGCGACAGACCGGTGAGATCGATGTCATCAATTCCAGCAAAAACAACCGGGTGCAGGTAGATGACTTCGAGCAGCACCGGCTTTCCACCGACGCGGCTCAGTCGCGAAAGAAAGTAAGCTTCGTCCCCCGAAAAAGGGTTTTCCGGATCATGATCGATCTTTTTCAGTTGGGTTTGGCGAAGGATGTGCGTATCGAGGGATATGCCCCTCTTATGAAACGAGGAAATGGTGCCGGCCAAGGAGAACAGATCCACTTCGTTCTCCTCGGCCCGCACAAATGTTCCCGCACCCCTCTTTCGGACCAGGATACGTTTGCGCACCAACAGGTCCGTCGCCTGCCGGGCGGTCGGCCGCCCAATGTTGTATGTTTCGGCCAGCTTATGTTCAGACGGAATGCGGCAACCGACGGGGTATTCTCCCGTTCGAATCTTGCCGAGCAGCACATCCGCCAGCTGGTGATAGAGGGGCAGCGGTGAATCGGGGTTGAGCACGGTTGTTGTTTTTGCATTTGCCATAGTGGAAGCCACGGTAAACGGTGATTGGTTAAGTTGTCAAGACAAATTTTCCGGGAGCCCCAAAGATGCGCAAAAGAATTTGACAAAGGGTCACAAAAGTGTATATGCACATATATGAAAGCCACAACCGGCGAATCGATTGTGAGGATTCCGATGCCACCCGACAGCCCGTCTACCCTGGATAAACACCGATGTATGGAAATCGGGCGTACATGCGCCTGCTACAATTTGCGTAAGGCGGCGCGTGCCATCACCAAATTCTACGATGATTTTCTGCGGCCGTCCGGACTCAGGACCACTCAATTTTCCCTGCTCATGACCGCCAAAATTCGCGGCCCCATCACCGTCACCCAGTTAGCCGATCTGGCCATTCTGGACCGCACCACCATGAGCCGCAATCTGACAATTCTTGAAAAGAACGGGCTGGTGATCATCGAGACCGGACAGGACAGACGCGAGAGGTGGGTGAGCCTCACCGAACGAGGTGAAGCCAAAGTGGCGCAGGTCATACCCCTTTGGGAAAGGGCTCAGAAACGAGTCATGCAGGGACTGGGAGAAGAGCGCATGAGAGACTTGTTGAAAGCTGCATCGGAGCTGGTTTTTCTGGCGCGGTCGCAATGATGTTTTTGTCACAGCGCACACCATAAAATCTAACCCTTTCGGACTGGGAGGACACAGCATGAGTGCAACGAATTTCAAGGAAGCGGCAGAGTTCATTCACAATGATTTGCGCTTGAAGACCTTTCCGGTGGCGGCAAAATTTTTGAAAAGCGCAGCCGATTTTCCGGAAAAGACGCGCCAGCCCTCGAAGGTACTGGGCAAGAAGGTCGCTTTGTGCCAGGCGGTCACCATGGCGCGCAATTACGGCTGGACGGTAGGCCTCACCCGCGAGGATGTGATCTGTGTTCCGGCCGCCGTCATGTTCGGACTGAGCGATTCCGAAAACCCGCCGGAAACCCTTACCCGCTTGTTTTGTGAGGTCAATTTTTCGCGCGACGAAGAGGCTGCAAAGCGCGAAACGCAATCCATGAACTGGCTGCAAAAGGGAGAATTCCCGGCCCTGGTTGTGAGCCCTCTGCAACGGGCATCCTTTGAGCCGGATACCGTTGTTGTTTATGGCAACGCCGCACAGATCATGCGTTTGACCCAAGCCTGGTCGTATATGACGGGCGAGCGGGTCTCCGGCCATTTCGGCGGCAAGGTGGAGTGTGATGAATACTTGATCGGACCCTTTAGGAAGCAAGCTCCCTGCGTGGTCAATCCCGGCAATGGGGAACGCATCTTTGCCGGTACGCAGGATGACGAGATGGTCTTTGCATTACCCGGCAAAGCCGTGCCCGGTTTGATTCAGGGGCTGCAAGAAGTCGGCAAAGCCATGGGGGTTCGCTACCCGGTTACGCCCTATCTGAATTTTCAACCCGATTTTCCCAAGGCCCATAAAGCCTTGGGAAAGGAAGTGGGGATCGCTTAGCCTGTTTCCGCACCGGCGGGTCGCCTGCCGCCCGCAAGACGCGGTGCGGCAGGATCCCGCCGCAGGTCTTCGATCAACTCACGCTGCTCCGCTTCCACACACCGGCGCCGTTTCACCTCTCCCTTCAGTTCTTCATTCAGGGGCCGTTCTTCCCTGAAGGAAAAGTACTCTTTGCGTTGAGCACGGGAATACCTGATCAGATATTAGGCAAGGCGGGACGGGAAAGGCCCGGCAGCCGTGATGATTCCGCCTCGAAAATTTACATGCTCTCCTCTTGACTTTGAAGACGGTTGATAGGAGCCTGTTTGAGATGCCCGAGGGGCGACGGTTCATCCGGGTAAGGTATACCGGAGCAACTTTGGTTTTTCCTGGCACATTTTATGCTTTGCTAGTGGCTATGATTTGGAACTTTTCCACCATTAAGGTTCTTAACTCATCAATATATTGGCCCACATTGTTTAGGAACCTGAATACTTTTGCCCGAAAGACCTTGTATTTTGGCTCATAGGTATTTTTGACCAACTTTTCTTTGGCAAATCCCCAGAAGCGCTCGATCAAGTTTAGATTTGGAGCATAAGGAGGCAAGAACACAACGTGAAGCCGCAGATTCTGTTTCAACCAATCGGTGACGATTTGTGCTTTGAAATACTTAGCGTTGTCAAGGAAAAGGATAATTTTTGGGGCCTGCTTGTATGCTCTTGTGATCATCTCAAAGTATTCAATCACGCGGTTCGCGTCGCAGTTTTGTTCTCCCGTTATATGATCGAATTCATGGCTGTCGGGATTGTAAGCTCCAAGAATATTAAGCCGTTGTCGCCCGGTGTTGGTCTTAAAAATGGGCCGTGCTTTGGGATCAGCCCAACATAGCCGGGGTATATTTTGGTGAACTAGATGCATCCCATCTCCAAAAAGAAAGACCGTTCCAGGCTCACTATTGGACTTCATGTCGAAGTACTCGGCAATTTTTTTTCCTGTTCTTCTTCGCTCGGAGGATTGCCGGGTATCACCTTCGGGCGAATCAGCTTTATGCCGTGTTTGTGCAGAAGCTTCCTGATGGCCTCCGTCGTGTACTTGATCGCAAATTGTTCGATGATGTGGGCTCTGATTTGTTTTAGGTGAATCGGATTTGTAGACCGAACCCAGTTGAGTAACTGCTGTATTTGTTCGTCGCTCAGATAGGGCTGCTTAGGTTTGTATTGGAATGAATTAAGGCAGTCGATTCCTTTGCTGAGATATTGATGATGCCAATTCTCGATCGTTTTCATCGCCACTCCGGTTATCGCGGCGACATCCTTCAGCGCAATGCCTTTGGCAAGCATAAGCAGGGCAATGAAGCGCATTTTGAGACGAGCATCTTGCTGTGTGTCTCGGTATTGTTCCAAGCGAATTACTTCTTCCTCGCTGAATTGGTAACTCGATACATCCATGCTGACCTCACTGTTGTTAGGGTTAGTCGTCTGTAGCATGGGTGTACCATCAAAAAGATAATTTGTCCAGAGTGTGTAATATTTTAATTTTTCTATGTTTTTTCTTTATATTGCCAGATCGGCCATTTTTTTGCTCAGAAAAACCAAAGTTGTTTGAGTATAGAAAGCAAGCGTATGACGGGGAGAATTTATGCTTGGTAGAGGGAAGCGACTCTGGAGCAGGTCGAAACGGCTCAAGTCCAGCTACGATGCGGTCATCATCGGCGGCGGCCTGCACGGGCTTGCAACCGCCTACTTTCTCGCCACCCGCCACGGCATGAACCACGTTGCCGTTGTCGAGAAGCGCTACATCGGCTTTGGCGGTGCCGGCCGCAACACAGCAATTGTGCGAGCCAACCAGCGGACTCAGGAGAACCTGCCCCTGTACAAAGAAGCCCTGGAGTTATGGCCGGTTTTAACCCAAGAGCTCGATTTCAACTTGATGTTTTACAATTGCGGCAACTTGAACCTGGCTCACAGCGAAGCGGCCCTCAAGGCCATGCGCCTGCAGGTGGCGTCGGCTCAGTTCCACGGAATCGACAGTCGCCTGATCGACCCCAAAGAATGCAAGGAACTGGTGCCGGCTCTGGACGTTTCGGATCGACTCCGCTACCCCATATACGGCGGCATGTATCACCCGCCCGGCGGCATCGTGCGGCACGACGCGGTGGTATGGGGTCTGGCAAGCGGAGCGTCGCAAAAGGGCGTCGACATCATTCAGGGGGTCGCGGTCACCGGCATCGGGGTGCAGGGCGGGAGAATCACAAGTGTCGAAACGGACCACGGCACAATCACCACACCGCGCGTGCTCAATGCCGCCGGTGCCTATGCCGCCGCCATATCCTGTGAAATGCTCGGCATGCGCCTGCCCATCAGTGTGCTGACCATTCAGGCCATGGTGACGCAGCCGCTCAAACCGATCCTGCATCATGTGATTTCTTCCGGCACGTACCACTGTTACGCCAATCAGACCCTCAAGGGCGAAGTCGCCACCGGCGCGCACATGGACCCGTGGCCCAACTACACCACCCAGTGCACGGCCCACTACATCAAGCACCAGGCCGAAGCGCTGACGCAACTGCTGCCGTGCCTGAAAGGCGTCAAATTCATGCGGGCGTGGGCCGGACTGGCCGACATGACCCCCGACATGGCACCCATCATCGACGGCAACGATCCCGTCCGCGGTTACTACCTGGATTGCGGCTGGGGCTACTTCGGATTCAAGTCGTGCGTGGTCACCGGCAAGTACCTGGCCGATTTCATGGCTTCGGGCGTCTGTCCGCAGATCCTGCGGCCGTTCACCGGGCGGCGCTTCGAGCAGCACCGGCTGATGGGGGAAACACCGGCTCTGGTGCACTACAGCCCGGACAATTGAGCTGACTTTTCTCACAGCGCACCCAGAGAGCGCAGAGACGACTGAGAATTGACACAAACTTAGGACTCCGTGTCCTCTGCGCGCTCTGCGAACAATTTGGCAGCGCTGAATTCAGCGAAGGAGACGGCATGGCACTCACCATCACATGCCCCATCTGTGGCAAGAGAAGCGGCTATGAATTTCGCTTCGGCGGTGAAGACAAGGGTCCCCCGCCGCAGGCAGCGGGCTTGACGCCTGCGGCGTGGTGCGATTACGTCCACAGGAACAACTGCGTGGCCGGGGTACAGAAGGAATGGTGGTGTCACCGGCAGGGATGCGGCACATGGTTCAGCATCTACCGCGATACCACCAAAAACCTTGAAGTGGCGGGACCTCAATCGGAGGATGTTTGAATGAAACGGCTAGCGGGTTTGCCCACGCTGCGGGTCAATTCTGCCAGGGCAGTGAGCATTGAATATGACGGCAAACGGTTCCATGGAGTGGAGGGAGATACGGTCGCCACGTTGCTCTATGCCAACGGCACCCGGATCTTTTCGCGCAGTTTGAAGTACCACCGGCCGCGCGGGCTTTACAGCCTGGACGGACAATCGAGCAACACCTACGTGGATGTCGACGACATTCCCAACGTGTGCGCCGAGAATACTTTCGTCGGGAACGGCATGCGGGTGGAGCCCCAAAATGTGCTGGGGACTCCGGAACACGACTGGATGGCGTTCATGGACAAACTCAGTTGGGCCATGCCGGCCGGCTTTTACTATACCATCTTTCACAAGCCCGCCCGATTGTGGCCCATCGCCGTCAGGCACATTCGCAAGACGGCGGGTTTGGGATCACTGTCACCGGATGTGGAGTTGCGCGGCCGATTTGATCAAATCTATCCAGCGGCCGACGTATGCATCATCGGCGCAGGCCCCGCCGGCATGAGTGCGGCGCTCGCAGCGGCGGCACAGAAGCTGCGCGTCATCCTGCTGGAATCCCGGCCGTGGCTGGGAGGATATTTCGATTACCGGACGCGCAACCACAAACCGGGCATGCCGCTCTATCTGAGGGGCAGGCAATTGGCCGATCAACTGGAACAGGCACCCAACATTCGCATTTTCAAACACACTGCAGTCATCGGCTGCTACAGCAACAATCTGATCACGGCATTCCAAAGAGGCTCGGAAGCAGACTGCTTCGCTGAGCGCTATGTGCAGATTCGGGCAGAAAGCGTGGTTGTGGCCACGGGCTGCATCGAGCGGCCGCTGCTGTTTGAAAACAACGACCGTCCGGGCATCATGCAAATCGGCTGCGCTCACAGGCTGGCGCGCACCTGGGGTGTGCTTGCGGGCGAACAAGCGGTGTTCAGTATCGGTCATGATCTGGGAATCGAGGCGGCCATCGATCTCCACGATTTGGGTTTGTCCATTGCGTGCGTCGCGGATGTTCGGGAGGACGGGTGCGATCCCGCCCTGCCGCCCCAGCTCGAGGCACGCAACATTCCCTTCTACCCCGGCTGGGTCGCCGCAAAAGCCCACGGCAGGAAGGTATTGAAGAAGGTCACCTTGACCAACCTTTCCGGCGTCTGTAAACAGCAATTTGACTGCGATACGCTGGTCGCTTCTGCCGGCCTGACTCCTGTTACCGGGCCGCTTGCTCTGGCCGGCGCAAGGCTTGAATACGATGCGCACACGGGCTATTTTCTACCGACCGGCATACCGCAAAAGATGCACGCCGCAGGCAGGATGCTCGGCCTGGAAGATCCGACGGCCATCGAACTGAGCGGACGGCTCGCCGGACTGCGCGCCGTCGCCGATTGCGGGATGGCCGTCGGAGCAACGATCAGCGGTGTGGAAGAAGAGCTGGCAAAGCTTCCCGGACCGGCCCGCGGTTCCAAGTTTGTCGTCGCGCCGGTCGAGGGCAAAAAGACATTTGTGTGCTTCGATGAGGACGTCACCATCCAGAACATCGATCAAGCCATGCGGCTGGGCTTCGATGTCACTGAACTGATCAAGCGTTTCACCTCAGCCGGCACCGGCCCCGGACAGGGCGGCATTGCGGGGCATAACCTGCCACTCTATGTAGCGCTGACCCATCGCTCTCCTGATCTTCATCCGCGCCCCACCACCGTGCGCCCTCCGTTGGTGCCCACCCTCCTGGCGACCTACGCAGGGACCAACCATCCCATGAGCAAACGTACCCCCGTGCATGCTTCGCAGGTGGCGGCGGGCGGCGTGATGGAGCGCCTCCAACCGTGGCAGCGCGCCCGCCGATTCTGCGCCGACACAACGGCACGCGCGGAAATCGAAAATGTGCGCACCAACGTCGGCATGCTGGATGCTTCCACCCTGGGTAAATTCAGGATCTTCGGCCCGGATGCCTTGAAAGCGCTGCAGCGGGTTTACGTAAGCGACATGGCCCGGGTGAGCACTGGTCGAATGTACTATTCGGCCATGTGCAATGAAGACGGCTGTGTGATTGACGACGGCGTGGCGACACAAATCGCCGAAAACGACTATTATTTCACCACCTCGACCGGGCGTGCGGGAGAAACCAGCGAATGGATTCGCTACCACACCCGCTACGACCGTTGGGATTTCCATATCATCAACCTGACCGACGCCTATGGAGTCATCAACCTGGCCGGCCCCAATGCCAGAAAAGTCCTGGAGAAAGTGGTCGATGGCGCTGTTTCCAACGAGGCCTTTCCCTTTCTGGGATTCCGCGAGTTCATGGTGCACGGTGCGATTCCAGTCCGAGCCATGCGCCTCGGTTTTGTGGGAGAGCTCTCGTTCGAGCTCCACGTGCCCTCTTCCTACATGCAGTCCCTGTGGGACATTCTGGAAGAAGCCGGGGAGGAGTTCGCTATTTGGAATTTCGGGCTGGAAGCCCAAAATACCCTGCGCCTGGAAAAAGGCCATGTGATCCTTGGATCGGAATCCGAACAGCGCACCACCCTGCACGATATCGGATTGGGGTTTTTCTGGCACCGCGACAAACTCGAAGCGCAAACCGTCGGCGCAGTCGCCCTCAAACAGACGGAAAACGATACCAGCCGCCTCAAGCTGGTCGGTTTCAAGATGGAAGAGCCGGCTGCGCGCGCTCCTCGAGACGGTTCACCCATTGTTGCCGAGAGAATTCGCGGATACGTCTGTACCGCCCGCTACAGCTATGCTCTCAAGGAACCCGTGGGAATGGCACTGGTGGAAGGCTATCTGGCGAAAAACGCAACACGGCTGACGATTTTTGAAGACGACTGTAAAGGTGAACTGATGAAGGCAAAAGTAGTTCCAATGCCGTTTTACGACCCGACAGGCAAACGCATGAGGATGTGAGAGGAGATCTTTATGGCCACCATCGAACGCCGATCTCCTGTTGCTTTTCCGGTGCGGGCGGTGCGCAGCACAAAGATCGGCCATTGGACCGTGGTGCAGCAATACACAAACGAGGGCGAAGGCCCCTGGCTCATCGACCTCAGCCACCACCCCAGGTGGGATCTACAAGACGCTGATATCAGAAGGTGTAAACCTTTCCCCGTGAACGTGCCGGTTGATCCGGGAACATGCACACTGGACCGGGGCCTTCTGGTGAACCGCATGAACCGGACGCAGTGCTCCATCTGGCATCTTCTCGGCGATACACCGCAACCGCCCGCCGATCCCGTCTGCACCGAAACAACCGATGCCACCGCTTTGATGGCTCTGGCCGGAGGCAAGGTCTTTGCCATCACGGAAAAACTGACCAACCTGGATCTCACCGATCCCGGGCCGAAGCCCCCTTTTCTGCTGCAGGGACCGTTTTGCCATGTCGCCTGTCAACTGGTCATCGCCCAGCGCCGCGACCTGGATGGAACCTTGCTGCTTGCCTGTTCACGCGGATACGGTCAGGACATGGCGCACGCCATCCTGCAAGCGGGCGAGGAATTTGACTTGCGGCCTGCCGGGGAGGACCAGTGGCGTAACCTGTTAAAACAGATTCAGAATGAACGTTCAGAACGTTTTTGAAGGCTTGACTTACGGCATGGTGGTCTAATTGGACAAGACCGACGTCGTCAAGACCAACTCGGTCCTTAAAAACCGAGTTGGTCTGAATCGTCCGGTGGGGAAACACAAGATTTGCGCACGAAGCACCATGCTTTCATGGAGCGTTTGCCAGGAAGATGGCGCGCCGGGGAGCCGGCAGACCTTCGACGGTGAGCAGCGAATTGTGCGGGTCCAGATAGTCCGCCAGCGACTCGAAGGTCATCCAGTCGGTGCGGCGCTGTTCCTCGGGGGTGGTTGCGCTCACATCGATGAGCCGCACGTTGCGCCAGCTGCAGCGTTCCAGCCAGGCCTGCAAAGCCGCACAGGACGGGATAAACCACACGTTGCGCATTTTTGCGTAGCGGCCTTGCGGCACCAGCACCTGCCCGGCATCCCCGTCGATCACCAGGGTCTCCAGGATGAGTTCACCACCGCTGCGCAGGCAGGAGCGCAGCTGCAGCAGATGATCAAAGGGAGAACGCTGATGATGCAGGACCCCCATGGAAAAAACCGTGTCGAAGGCCTGCAGATTAGGGGGCATCACCTGAATGCTCAAGGGCAGCACATGCACCGGAAAGGTGGGCAGGTAATGCTTGATCGCCCGGAACTGCCAGACATACAGCAGGTAGGGATCGATCCCGATCACCAGCCGCGCCCCTGCCCCCAGCATGCGCCAGCAATGGTAGCCGTTGCCGCAGCCCACATCGAGCACCAGTCGCCCTTCAAGGGATTGGATGTGGTTGCACAGGCGGTCCCATTTCCAATCCGAGCGCCATTCCGCATCAATGGTAATGCCGTAGACGGAGTACGGCCCCTTGCGCCAGGGATGAAAGCGGCGCAGCAGTTCTTCCAGCCTGCGCCGCACCGTGCCATGGCAATCCTGCGGTGCGCCCACACGCACCGCCGCCGAACGTAAATCCACCGAGGAAGGCCGCACTGCAGGCAGCTCTTCCAGCAGCGCCCGCCACTTTTCCATGTCCCCGTGGCGCTCCGCACGGCAAGCCTCATCCAGCCGTGCCGCCAGCAATTCCGACAATGGTTCCGGAACAGTCCCTGACAGATCGTTGAATAATGGGCTGAAATCGATCATTTCAGCGCCAGTATGGACATGAAGTTGAGACATTGAAACCATACATCGCAGCTGGAAAATCCCACCGCCCGAAGGCGCTCGAGATGCGTTTCGATGGTTTCCGGATAGAGCACTCTCTCCAGGGCCGTGCGTTTCTGGCTTATCTCCAGGTCACTGTAGCCCTCGGCCCCCTTGAAGGCGTGATGCAGGTGAGTGAAGCGCTCCGTCTGACGGGGATCGGCAAAGGTGATCTTTTCCGATAAGATGAGCGCCCCGCCGGGAACAAGTCCCTGGTGGATGTTTGCGAGCAACTCGATGCGACGCGTGCAATCAATGAACTGCAGGGTAAAATTGAGCACCACCACCGACGCCCGCTCGATGTTCACCTGCAGCACATCGGCGCACATCAGATCCACCGGGGCCCTGGGGCGGGATTGCCCAAGAATCTCCCGACAGCGTTGCAGCATGGCTGAGGAATTGTCTACACCGACAATCCGGCAGCCGGGCTGCTGGATATGCCGGGCCATGGACAGACTGGCCGCTCCCAGGGAGCAGCCCAGATCGTAGCACAGGGTGTGCGGCTGCACATGCCTTGCAGCCAGAATCCCGAGGAGAGCGACGATCACGGGATAGCCCGGAACCGATCGACGAATCATGTCGGGAAAGACCCGGGCCACATCGGCGTCGAACTGAAAATCGCCAACCGGCTGCCGGGGTTCGAGGTACAAAGAGTCATGGTCAGAAAGCTGCTTCATGGCGGGTCCAGTCATGCACATATGCTGGTTTCGCTGTGCAACTGCTGAGACAATGCGCGAGCCGTTGCCGAATTTTCCGTCTGATTGAGCAATTCGAAGGGCGTTCCGGCTGCCACCACGCGACCGCCCTGGTCACCGCCGCCCGGCCCCAGATCAATCACGTAGTCGCTCGCCCGGATAAAATCCAGATTATGTTCGATCACCAGGGCCGTATGCCCATGTTCAATTAAATGGCGCAGCACGTCAATCAGCCGCTTCACGTCCGCGCGATGCAGTCCCGTGGTCGGTTCGTCCAGCAGGTACACGGTGTGCCCGTGATGGTTCCCCAGTTCGCTTGCCAGTTTAATACGCTGCGCCTCCCCCCCCGAAAGGGTGGGACTGGGCTGCCCGAGAGTCAAATAGCCCAATCCCAGACCCACCAGAACACGAAGCGGTCGGGCGATCCCGGGCACCGCATCGAACAGCTGTGCCGCTTCTTCGATGGTCATGGCGAGCACATCGGCAATGCTCCTTTCCCGGTAGCGGATGACCAGAGTTTCCCTGTTGAAACGGCTGCCGCCGCACGTTTCGCAGGGTACGTAGACATCGGGCAAAAAGTTCATCTTCACCTTGACCTGCCCCTGCCCTTTGCACTCTTCACAGCGACCGCCGGCCACATTGAAGGAAAATCGTCCCGGCAGAAACCCGCGCATTTTGGCTTCAGGCAGCGCCGCAAACAGTTTGCGCACGTCATCCCACACTCCCACGTAAGTCGCCGGGATGGAACGTGGCGTGCGTCCGATGGGATTGTGATCCACCTGCAACACTCGGCAAACGCTTTCCTGGCCGCGCATGCGGTGGAAGCTCGAATCGCCGGCGCCGTAGATCCTGCCCAGGTGCTCCAGCAGCCCCCGGTAGATCACTTGGTGCAGCAGGGTGCTCTTGCCGGCCCCTGAAACCCCGGTCACGCAAGTCAGCGTCCCCAGCGGGATGCGCACCTCGATATCGCGCAAATTGCGCGCCCTGGCTCCCTCCACGTGCAACCATTGAACCTCGCTGTCATTGTCTACCGACGGTTTGCCGGCGGCATGGCACATAACCGCTTCCAGCGGTTTGCCAAACCACCGCCCGGTCAGGGTATCCGGCTGCCTGCACAGGTCCCTGAAGCGCCCCTGGGCCACCACGTGCCCCCCTTCGCGGCCGGCCCCGGGCCCCAGTTCGATCAGGGAATCGGCCCGTTTCATGGTTTCCGCATCGTGTTCCACCACGACGATGGTGTTTCCCTTTGTTTTGAGTCGCCGCAGGCTGCGCAGCAGCCGCTCGTTGTCGGCCGGGTGCAAACCGATGGTCGGCTCATCCAGGATGTAGCAGACCCCTCGGAGGTTTGAACCGAGCTGAGCCGCCAGCCTGATGCGCTGCGTCTCGCCGCCCGACAGAGTATCGCCGGATCGATTCAGGGCAAGATAATCGAGTCCCACCTCCTTTAAAAACACCAGCCGCTCGTGGATCTCTTTGGAAATTGGCGCGGCAATGGAGCGTTCGCCATCGTTGAAACGCAGCCGCCCATAGATCTTGCGAAACTCTGAGACGCTCAAGGCGACCAGATCTCCGATGGATTTCCCCTTTACCAGAACCGAGCGTGCCTGAGGATTCAAGCGCTGCCCTGCGCATGCGGGGCACGGCACCTGATCATGGAACGGCTCGAGCGCGTACCAGGCTCCGTCCTCTTCCTTCACATCCGCCACCAGATCGAGCAAACCCGGGAATTTGCCCCTGTTGCCATGCAACATGGCCTGGCGGACGTCCTCCGGCAGCTGGTAAAAAGACTTTTCCGGGTCAATCCCCAGGTCTTCCAGCCAAAACCGCTCCAGGCGTTTTTTCACGCGCCCCCGCGGGCGGATCATGAAGGCGGCGGCCAGCTTTTTTGCCTCCAGGAAGGGCAGCAGGCCATCTTTCAGCGGAACGTCGGGTGCACCCAGCAGCCGTTCCAGGTTGAAGCGCTGCGTTGTGCCGACTCCGCTGCATTGGGGGCAAGCCCCCTGCCGACTGTTGAAGGAAAACAGCCTGGGATCGAGCGGCGCGAGCCCCTGCTGACAGTGAGAGCAATACAGGTGCTGGCTTAAAACCGCCCACCCCTGCCCTTCCAGGTGCAACGAACCGCCCCCCATGGCCAGGGCCTGTCTGAGTCTTTCCCTGAATGCGTTGGACCACAGGGACGCTTGATCCAGCTCGGGAATCAGCACCTCGATGTCGTGCTCGCGATAGCGGTCCAGCCTGGGTATGGGATCGAGCGGCATCCATCGGCCGTCCACACGCACCGTCTGGTATCCCATTTTGAAAAGTCGCGTAAAGAGGTCGCGATAGATTCCCTTGCGACCTCGAATGAGCGGCGCAAGCACCTGCACCCCGCCGTTGGAAAGCTTTTGCTGCAGGATCGAAAGGATGCGGTCGAAGCTCAGGGCTTCCAACGCTTGGCCGCAGTGGGGGCAGTGCTGCCGCCCCAGTTTGGCAAAAAGCAGCCGCAAGAAATGATAAATTTCCGTTATGGTGCCCACGGTGGACCTGCGCGTGAGCTGACTGGTGCGCTGTTCGATGGCCACCGTCGGAGGCAGACCGAGTATCTGGTTGACCTCGGGTTTTTCCAAAATTTTGAAATACTGGCGCACATAGGTCGACAAACACTCGAGGTAGCGGCGCTGTCCTTCGGCAAACAGTACGTCAAAGGCGAGGGTGGATTTGCCGGAACCGCTGAGCCCGGTCAAGACCATCATTTCATTGCGATTCAAACGGATTTCATCCAATTGCAGATTGTGTTCCCGGGCACCGCGCACCACGATGCTCGAGTCATCCTGCGATGGTCCTGGCGAAGCGGCCTGGTTCGCCCATTCCTGCCTCGCCGTGGCAGGTATGGAATGCTCTGCTTCGCAGGGCATTTTGCCGACCCCCGCCATTCTTTCCTTCAGGCAGTGCCCGGTGTGGCTCTGGGCATGAGAGCTCACCACTTCCGGCGGACCTTCCACCACCAGGCCGCCCCCCTGTTCACCTCCTTCAGGACCGAGATCGATGAGCCAATCGCAGGCTTGCAACAGGTCCAGGTTGTGTTCGATGACCAGCACGGTGTGGCCGTTGTCGACAATTTGCTGCAGCACCCCCAAAAGCTTTTGCAAATCGTGCGGGTGCAATCCGGTGGTCGGTTCGTCCAGCAGCAGCAGTGTGCGCCGTCCAACGCTGCGGGCATTGTTCTGCCCCTTTGGCCGGGCGAGATAACGGACCAGTTTAAGCCTTTGGGCCTCGCCGCCGGAAAGGCTGCTGAGGGGTTGCCCCAGACGCAGATAGTCCAGGCCGATGGCCAATACGGGATGGAGCGCCTTCGCCAGGGGCTCCAGGTCGGGAAAAACCGCCAGCAGCTCCTGCGCGGTGCACTCCAGCATGTCACCAATGGAAAGACCGTGCGAGCGGATTTCCAGAATTTCTTCCTTGAAGCGCCTGCCGCCGCATTGCGGGCAGCGGATGTACACATCGGCCAGAAACTGCATCTCGACGTGTTCGAATCCTTCGCCTTTGCACAATTCGCAGCGGCCGCCGGGAACATTGAACGAAAAATGCCCGGCCGAGTATCCCCGGGCTTGCGCTTCGGGAGTCTGAGCCAGCATCTTCCTGAGGGGGTCCAACGCTTTGGTGTAGGTCAAAAGATTGGCTCGCGGGGTTCGCCCCACCGGCTGCTGGTCGACCAGAATCATGTTATCGATCAGTTCGAGCCCCTCGATGGCGTCGCACAACCCCGGTTGATCGGCGGGTCTGCCGACGCTGCGCAGCCAGTTGGCGTAGAGTGTCTTTTCAATCAGGGTGCTCTTACCCGAACCGGAAACCCCGCTGACTCCGATCAGAAGCCCGAGCGGGAAGCGCACGGTAAGGTTCTTTAAATTATTCTCACGTGCCCCCGTAAGCACCAGTTGCCGGGTTTGATCCGGCAGGCGCCGCCTTGCTGGGGAGGTAACCTGCAGACGGCCGCTCAGGTATCCGCCCGTAACACTCTGCTCACACTCCGCCAGGCCCTGGGGCGTCCCCTGGTAGACGATTTCCCCTCCCCTTTCGCCGCCCTTTGGACCCATGTCCACCACTTCGTCACAAAAACGGATCATGTCGGGATCGTGTTCGACCACCACCACCGTGTTTCCGAGGTCGGCCAAGCGTCGCAGCTGGCTCATCAGCCGCCTTTGATCACGGGCATGCAACCCCACGCTGGGTTCGTCCAGCACGTACAGCACGTTGACCAGCGCCGAACCGAGAGCGCGCGTCAGATGCACCCGTTGTACCTCACCCCCGGAAAGGGTGCGCGACTGACGGTCCAGGGAAAGATAGTCGAGCCCCACCGCCTTGAGAAACTGCAGCCGGCTGCGAATCTCGTCAACCAGCAGTGCAGCCGCCGCATCCCGTGCCAGCTGCGGCCACGGCTGGTCGAAAAAGTTGAGGCAGCGCCCGATGGACCAGGCACTCAACTCATCGATGGGCACATGGCGCAATCGGTAGAGTCGAGTCATCGGCTGATAGCGGCTGCCTCCGCACGCCGCACACGGCACATAAGCGCGGAAGCGCGACAGGAAGACACGCACGTGCATTTTGTAAGTCTTGGTTTCCAGCCACTCGAAAAAGCCATGGATCCCGTAATATCCTTTGGTACCGTTGATGATCTTGTCTTTGGCCGAAGCGGGCAGCGCTACAAAGGGAACATCGGTTGGAATGCCCTGTTTTCGGCAAAACTCCATCAGATCGTCAAATTCCATCCGATCAATGCCCCACGGCTTGATCGCCCCCTGCTCCAGGGAAAGGGTCGGATCGGGAATGACCAGATCCACATCCACTCCGATGCTGCGGCCGAATCCGCGGCATTCCGGGCAGGCTCCAAGCGGCGAGTTGAAGGAGAACAGGTTGGGTGTCGGCGCGGCGATGGGTTCGGCGTCCGGACAGCCGGCGCAGCGCAGCTCAGCACTGAACCGGCGCACCTGGTCGGGGAAAATAACCACGGCGCTGCGGCCGCCTCCCATGCGCATGGCCGTCTCCAGGGAATCCAGCACGCGCTCAGGGGGAATTCTGCCCCAGGGGATGCGATCGACCACCACCAGGATTTCCCTGTCAGCAAGGTCTCTGATGGCACCGGGATCGAGGCTTTCCAGGTCAACCACCCGGGCATTGACAAAAATGCGTAAAAAACCTTGAGAAATCAGGTAGCGCACCCATTCCTGCCGGGGCTTCGGTTGATAGGGAAAAGTGACCAGAACCCGGCTGTCCGCCGGAAGATCGTTCAATTTCTGCAGAATGCTTTGCGGATTATCCTGCTCGACGGGCTTTTCACAGTGCGGGCAATGGGGCACTGCCAGGCGGGCGTAGAGGATTTTCAGGTGATCGTTGATTTCTGTAATGGTACCGACGGTCGAACGTGAACTGCGCACGGCGGTGCCCGATTCAATGGCGATGGCGGGGGGGATGCCGTCGATGGATTCGACCCGGGGCGGATCCATGCGCTCCAGAAACTGGCGCACATAGGGCGAAAAGGTCTCCACGTACCTGCGTTGGCCTTCGGCATACAGGGTGTGGAGTGCCAGGCTCGATTTGCCCGAACCGCTCACGCCGCTGACGGCGATCAATCGATTCAACGGCAGATCCAGGTCCAGGTTTTTCAGGTTGTGTTGGCACACACCCCGCAAGCGAATCACATTGTCGCCGGACAAGAGAATATTCCTTTCTGATCACAAATCTAGCCACAAACAAATTTCAGCAGAGATCGCTGCACGATAAAACGCAAAGATTGTAACCGATCATGAGCCAAAAGAAACTTGGAGAAATGTCGGGCGGTGGCCTCGCCGGACAAGCTCCGGCGCGGGATTGCACGGGCATGACGGGGCCCATGAAGGGGCGTCTGTCGGGCAAAGGCTGGTCTCTCGGGGGATTGCTCGCAGCAGAGCACAGCGAGGTGGGGAACTCTTGCCGGCGGCGGGCAGGCCGCCGGCAAGCCGCCGGATTGGCAAATTCTAGTACATGTCTTCCATGCCACCGCCGGGCATGGGAGGAGCAGGTTCCTTTTTCTTCGGTTTTTCGGCAATCATCGCCTCGGTGGTTATGAGCAGCGAAGCGACACTGGCGGCGTTCTGCAGAGCAAACCGCACCACCTTGGTGGGATCGATGACGCCGGCCGCCGTGAGATCCTCATACGCTTCCGTCTCGGCGTTGAAGCCGAAGGACCCCGTTTCCCGCTTGACGCGCTCCACCACAACCGAGCCTTCGTGGCCGGCATTGCTGGCAATCTGCCGAACCGGTTCTTCCAGTGCACGTTTCACGATGTTGACGCCAAAAGCGTCTTCGCCGGAAACCTCCAGCTTCTCCAAGGCAGCAACACAACGCAGCAGGGCTACGCCGCCGCCGGGAACAATCCCTTCCTCGACAGCCGCACGGGTCGCGTTCAACGCATCCTCGACGCGCGCCTTCTTTTCTTTCATTTCCGTTTCAGTCGCCGCCCCCACCTGGATGACCGCCACTCCGCCGACCAATTTGGCGAGCCGTTCCTGCAGCTTCTCGCGATCATAATCGGAGGTGGTTTCTTCAATCTGTGCGCGGATTTGTTTCACTCGGCCTTCAATGGCTTCGCGCGACCCACCGCCATCCACGATGGTGGTGTTGTCCTTGTCCACTTTGATGGTTTTGGCGGTACCAAGATCATTCAGGGCTACGTTCTCGAGCTTGATGCCGAGGTCTTCTGAAATGACCTGGCCTCCCGTCAGGATGGCTATGTCTTGCAGCATCGCCTTGCGCCGATCGCCGAAACCGGGCGCCTTGACCGCACACACCTTGAGAGTGCCGCGCAGCTTGTTGACAACCAGGGTGGCCAACGCCTCCCCTTCCACATCTTCGGCGATGATCAGGAGCGGTTTGCCCATCTTGGCAATTTGTTCGAGGATCGGCAGCAAGTCCTTCATGTTGCTGATCTTTTTTTCGTTGAGCAGCAGGTAGGGCTCCTCCAGGGTGATGTCCATGCGCTCGGGATCGGTCACAAAATAGGGCGAAATGTAGCCTCGGTCAAACTGCATCCCCTCGACCACTTCCAAAGTGGTGTCCATACTCTTGGCCTCTTCCACCGTAATGACGCCTTCTTTGCCCACCTTGTTCATGGCTTCGGCAATGATGCCGCCAATGGTGGCATCATTGTTGGCGCTGATGGTGCCCACCTGGGCGATCTCCTTCTGGTCCTTAGTGGGCTTGCTCAGCTTCTTGAGCTCCTCGATGGAGGCGGCTACGGCCTTTTCGATGCCGCGTTTGAGCGCCATGGGATTATGCCCGGCGGCCACCAGTTTGGAACCTTCACGGTAGATAGCCTGCGCCAGAATGGTCGCGGTGGTGGTACCATCCCCTGCTACATCGGAGGTCTTGCTGGCCACTTCCTTGACCATCTGGGCACCCATGTTCTGAAACTTGTCTTCCAGATCGATTTCTTTGGCAACGGTGACCCCGTCCTTGGTGATGGTCGGAGATCCCCACGATTTCTCCAGAACCACATTGCGGCCCTTGGGTCCCAGGGTGACCTTGACCGCATTCGCCAGGGTATCGACACCCTTCATGATTTTCTCCCTGGCTTCGCCATAGTATTTTATTTCTTTTGCAGCCATAGAATTGTTCCTCCTTCGTTGTCACACCGTTTGTGTCGCTACTGCACGATCGCCAGGATATCGTCTTCTCGCATGATCAAGTGCTCTTCGCCCTCTATCTTAACTTCGGTGCCGGCATACTTGCTGAACAGAACACGGTCCCCCGCCTTCACCGTCATCGGGCTGACACTGCCGTTTTCCATAATCTTGCCATGGCCGACCGCGATCACCTTTCCCTGCTGGGGCTTTTCCTTGGCGGTGTCGGGAATGATGATGCCTCCCGCGGTCTTTTCCTCTTCGTCAGTTCGTTTGATGATGACTCGATCTTGTAACGGCCGCAAATTCATATCAGGGCTCCTCCTTATTACGCATATGTTTGGTCACTTCCTGCTGCCTGCCGGCAGCGCCTCAGCGGCTATTAGCACTCTACTATATCGAGTGCTAATAGCCGCTATTTCATTCGCTCATTTGACGCAAAAAGTCAAACCCAAAAATGCATTTTGCGCGCATCTTCGAATAAATTTTTACAGCCTTTTTGAAATTGCCCGTCAGGCCCGCCGCTGTGCCCCGTGCGGTTTATCTCCAGTTGCAGGAACGAGACGGGTCCCCGCCAAATTCTTTATGGCCTGCACCGGCACTTAAGGCTATAATGGTTTTTTTAAGAGCAATAGAGTGCTGCTCAATCCTTTTTCAGGAGATCCCGCAATTGAAAACATGGCTGGTATTTTTGGTGGATTGCAATCGTCAGACCAACAAGGGGCGCAACTGGGACATTACCCAATCGTTTCTGGCCCTGGCGCTCAAGAACCTATCCAGAGAAGAGCTTTCGGCAGTGAGGAGCGTGTTTTTCGCAATGTGAGCAACCCGCCGCTGGATCCTGGCTGAAAACGCGGCAATGACGACCGGGGGCGGCAAGCCAATTTCCGCACAGCCTGCCAAGTCGGCATTTTCTATTACTGCGCAGGGTGCTGCAGAACGGAGGATGGTAGGAGCGCCAATCCATGCCGGAAACTGAACGAGACCCAGTGGTTGTGGAATTTCAGCAGCGCAGAAAAACCATGCTGCAAAATTTCCTCCTCGCCCTGATCCTGTTTGCTCTCGGGCTTGCGGCAAAACAATTTTCCGAGGCAATAGACGGATTCCTGGGGATTGGCCGGGCGGGCTGGACAGCGGCCGCAATCGCTCAGCTGATAGCCGGTGTGGTGTTTGCTCTGCGGGGATTCTGGCAGTACCGATGCCCGGTCTGCAACGAAATCGTTCGCGCTCACGATCGATACTATCTGGGAACCGCCATCAACCCGACGCGTTGCCCCAGGTGTGGAGCGCGCCTGCGCTGAGCAGGTTCGGGCAGACCATGGAAGCACGAGATTGAGAACCGGTCCGCTCCATGCAGGAATGAACTCGAGCAAGAGCCTTGCGACGGCGAGCAGACGGGCTCGATCCGGTCCGATCGAAACACCCGGAGGACATGGCCCATGCGCTGGAAGTTTTTGCCCAATTTGAACATACGACAGAAAGTCATTGTCGGGTTCGCTCTTTGCATGCTGGTGATCGGGCTGGTTGGCGGAATCTCTTACCACTACCTGGTGGAAATCGAGCGCAAGCAGCATTTTGTCGAGGTGGCAGACGACCTCAGCAACATCATTCTGGAAGTTCGGCGCTATGAAAAGAACTACCTGCTCTATGGCTCCAGGGAGGATCTCATTGAGAATCGCCGCTACCTGGATCAGGGCATGGAACTGTTGCAGAAAATCTCACCCGAAATGGAATCCCTCAAGGGTGCCCCGCTGTTGAACTCCATTGCACAAGAATTTCTTGCCTATCACGACGTGATCACGCAGCTGGCAGCGGATGAACACCCCAACACCGTCGACGCCGCATTGGTGAATGAACAGCTGCGTGAACGGGGCAAAGCACTGGTGGATTTCTCACAGGACCTGGTCTCCTTCGAACGGAAAAGGATCTTGAACATCATCCGCACTTTGAAGGCTCAGCTACTGTTATCCCTATCGGCCTTCCTGGTACTCGGAGGATTTCTCATCACTATTGTGGCGCAGAAGATCATTCGACCTCTGCGAGTCATCGAGAAAACCACCGTGCGCATTGCCTCAGGCGATTTCAGGCCGATTCCGGTGCTCGAAACCCACGACGAAACCCAGACGGTGGTGGAAGCCTTCAACCGCATGGTAGCCGAACTGATCAAAAGGCAGGATCAACTGCTGCAGACGAAAAAACTCGCCTCTTTGGGAACCCTCACCTCCGGGGTGGCACATCAGCTCAACAACCCGCTCAACAATATTTCCACCTCCTGTCAAATCCTGCTGGAAGAACTTGCTCTCGAGGAAGGGGACCTGGCCCGCCGGATGCTCATGAACATCGAGCAGGAGGTGCACCGTGCGCGGGATATTGTACGGGGACTTCTGGAGTTTTCGCGCGTGCGGGAGTTCTGCCTGGCACCGACCTCGCTGGCGCAGATTGTAGACCGTTCGGTGGCCTTGATGTCCAGTCAAATTCCTCCAGGAATCGAGATCATCAAAGAGATCCCTCAAAATCTCTCTCTAAATCTCGATGCGCAGCGTATGCAGCAGGTCTTCCTGAACCTCATCGAAAATGCCGTCCATGCCATCGCACCCCCCGGGCAGATCAAGATCACGGCGCGCCAGGCATTGGACACCAACGAAGTGATCATCACCGTTCAGGACACCGGCGTCGGCATTGCGCAGCATGAAATAGGCCGCATTTTTGATCCATTTTTTACCAGCAAGGAGGTGGGCATCGGCACCGGCCTGGGACTCTCCATCGCTTACGGCATCATCCAAAAGCATCACGGCTCCATTTCCGTGCAGAGTGAGGAAGGAAAGGGCACCCAGTTCATCATCCGTTTTCCCCATGAAGCAGTTTGCCGGGGAGCGTAAGACCGGATGAGTGAAGCTCGGATTCTGATCGTGGACGACGAACCCATCGCCCGGGAAAACCTTGAGCATATATTGCGCAGGGAGGGCTACATCACGGTTTGTGCGGAAAACGGAGAAGCGGCGATCCGACAACTGGAACGGCGCGAATTCGATCTGGTCATGACCGACCTGCGCATGCAGCCGGTGGATGGACTTGCCGTGCTGCGCGCTGTCAAGCAGCTTTATCCCGCCACCGAGGTCATCATTCTGACCGGCTATGCCACCGTGAATAGCGCCGTCGAAGCCATGCAGCTGGGGGCTTATCACTACGTTCCCAAACCCTACAATATCGAGGAAGTGCGCACTCTGGTCCGCCAGGCCATGGAAAAGAGGCTGTTGCGCCTGGAAGTCGGTGAATTGCGGCGGCGGCTCGAAGAGCGCCAGGACGTCCCCCTGATGATCGGCAACAGCCGGGAAATGGAGACCCTCAAGAAAACCATCGAACAAATCGCTCCCACCGATTGCAGCGTGCTCATCCAGGGGGAAACTGGAACCGGCAAAGAGCTGGTGGCAAAAACCATACACCGCCTCAGCCCCAGGTCCGCCAATCGTTTTCTGGCCTTCAACTGCGCGGCGCTGAGCGGCGACTTGCTGGCCAACGAGCTGTTCGGACATGAAAAGGAGGCCTTCACCGGAGCGCGCGGCATCAAACAAGGTCTGCTCGAGGCGGCCCATGGAGGAACGATTCTGCTCGATGAAATAGGCGATATGCCCCCGGCCATGCAGGTGAAACTGTTGCGGGTATTGCAGGAACGGAACCTCATGCGGGTGGGTGGGACCGAGGAAATTCCCATCGACATCCGGGTGCTGGCTGCCACCAACAAGGACCTCAAGGAAGAGGTCAAGCAGGGCAATTTCCGCCAGGACCTCTATTATCGGTTGAATGTGATTCACCTGATTGTACCGCGCCTGGCGGATCGCAGGGAGGATATTTTGCTGCTCAGCCTTCACTTTCTGCGCAAGATTGCAGAGGCGCAGGGCAAACAGGTAGAGGCCATCGCAGACGATGTTCTGGATATTCTGTTATCTTACCCCTTTCCGGGCAATGTGCGCGAGTTGGAAAACATCATGGAGCGCGCCGTAGCCCTGGCTCAAGGAAAAACCATCGAAGTGCATCACCTGCCGCCCGACCTGCAGCGGATGGCTCATAAACTCCAGCGCCCCAGGCGCGAATTCAAGACCCTGGAGGAAAACGAACAGGAGCACATTGCCTGGGTTCTCGAACAGGTCGACGGCAACAAGACCAGGGCCGCCGAAATTTTGGGCATCGACCGCGTATCCCTGTGGCGCAAACTCAAACGTTATCACATGGATTAGTTCACACCAGCACTAAATCCAGCAGTTGCGGCACCTCATCGGCGAGGACAACCTTTACGTCCTGTTTCACATCTTCTTCCAGATTGTCCACATCCACCTTATTGCGCAGGGGAAAGACCGCGGTCTTGACTCCCGCCCGCTGGGCAGCAAGGATCTTTTCGCGTATGCCGCTCACAGGTAGAATATTGCCGCTTAGAGTAATTTCCCCGCTGAGGGCCACGGCCCTGCGGGCCGGTCGATTGGTGAGCAGTGAAAGCAGGGCCAGAGTTATGGTCAGACCGGCTGAGGGGCCGTCCTTAGGTATGGCACCGGCAGGAATATGGATATGGATATCACGGTCGTCAAAAAAGCCCGCATCAAGAGCAAAGCGGGAGGCGTTGCTGCGAATGTAGCTCAAAGCCGTTTGCGCCGATTCCTGCAGCACGTTGCCCAGGGAGCCGGTGAGGATCAGCTGCTGGCTGCCTTTCATCATGGTGGCCTCCACCGCGATGATTTCCCCGCCGAATTCCGTCCAAACCAAACCCGTGGTCACCCCCAGGCGGTCTTTACCGGCGGCAATTTCATGAGTGAATCTGGGCACACCGAGCAACTTTTCAGCCATATCCTCATCGACATTGAGCTGTTGCGCCTGGCCTTCGGATTGGAGCAGAAGCCGGGCCAGTTTGCGGCAAACGGTTGCAATCTGCCGTTCCAAATTGCGCAATCCCGCCTCCAGTGTATAATCTCGGATGATCTTCACGACCGCTTCATCGCTGAATCCGATCCCTGCATGGCTCAGACCGTGCTCGCGCAACTGGCGGGGAATGAGATACTTCCTGGCGATGTTCTTCTTCTCTTTTTCCGTGTAGCCCGGGAACGGGATCACCTCAAGGCGATCGAGCAAAGGGGCGGGAAGCCTTTCCACCACGTTGGCCGTCGCGATGAACATGACACTGGACAGATCGAAGGGCAAATCCAGGTAATGATCGATAAAATGGCTGTTTTGTTCCGGATCGAGGATTTCCAGCAGCACGGAGGCGGGATCGCCCCTGAAATCCTGGCCGATCTTGTCGATCTCGTCCAGCATAAAAATCGGATTTCTAACCCCCAGGCGTTTGATCTCATTCAATATCCTTCCCGGCATGGCACCCACATAGGTCCTCCGATGTCCTCGCAAATCCGCTTCGTCCCGCAGCGCCGCCAAGGAAATGCGCACAAATTTACGTTCGAGGGCCTCGGCAATGGATCGCCCTATGGAGGTCTTGCCCGTTCCCGGCGGGCCACTGAAGCACAGAATCGGGCTGCGCGTCATCTGCATGTAACGTTTCTTCTCATGCAGCTGCCGCACAGTCGAACGTAATTCCTCCAGATCGATGGGTTTGGGCAGATAGTGAGCCGCCCCCTTTTTCAGGGCCGCCACCGCCGAACTGACCGTAGCAAAACCGGTTATCAACACGACCTGAGTGTGCGGTGCAATGTGCTTGGCCGACTCGAGCAGCTGGATCCCGTCCATCTTCTCCATCTTCAGGTCAGTGAGGATCAGATCGAACTCGCGTTGTTTCATCTCGGCCAATGCCTCGAGTCCGTTAGCCGCCGCTCGAACCAGGTATCCTTCCTTCTGCAGAACGTACTGCATGTTGGTCCGGGCGATCTCTTCGTCGTCTACCACCAGGATGTGGTACTCCCCGGTGCTGCAAAGAGTGCGCACAGCCAGATACTCCAGCATCCGTTCTTTGACGTGGCGAATGCCGTAATGCTGGGTTTCCATGATGTCCTCAGCCCTGTGCAAATCGAGGTTGTCCTCGGTGAAGGCATGCCACGGCAGTGCCAGCAGAAAATCGAGGTAGTTCAGCCCGATGGCATACTCAGGGATGGAAACGTCCATCTTTTCAAGCCGCTCGAATTCCCTGTCGGCAACCGTTCTTGCCTGTTCGGGCAGGTGAGCCTTGTCGATTGCCGCACGCAACTCTGCCAGATCCTCGGTCACGGCCGGAGACGACGATTCGGTTGGAACAGATTTACGGAAGAGAGCCATGTTTTTATCCCGGCTGAATGTTGCACATTGTAACGGTGCAACAGCTGTCAGCAAAAAATCAAATTACTGAGTTAAATCAAGCGATTAAAAAACAATCTGAAAACCGATGTGAGGGAGAGATATTGCATTATGCAACACACACCATACACCGCCTCAGCCTCATTACAATGTTTTTTATAGAGCCAAATCAACCTGTTAGATGTTTTACGCAGAAATGGCACACGCCTTGTAATGGTCAGTAGCTATGGCACCGGCTGTTGAGTTCAACTCCCGAAAGGAGGTGCAGGATAGCATGAACGATAACAAGAGGGAAACGGCTTCTTTCCAGGAACGGAGAAAAATCCTGGTCGTTGCGACGCGGCAGTTTTTCTCGCCCGACTCAATGGACTATTCCATCCATTTGGCCGAACGGCTGGATTATGACCTGCTGGCAATGAATGTCTGTCCCGAGGGATCAGGGAAGACGGGCAGCCGCAAGTCCAAAAAGTTTGTTCAACAGTTCCGCCGCAAGGCATCGCGCCGCGGCATCGGTTTTAGTCACGCGGTGAAGTTTGGCGACCTCGGTGCAGCGGTCGAGGAGCTCAACCATGAGGTGAAGCGGATCGAATTTGTGGTGGCGGACTCCGGGGTCTACACGGAAGCCGTCGCCAGGGAAGTCACCATACCGATGTTCAGTGTTGTTTCAAATTCATTCAAGGAAAAGGGAGGAAAAGACATGGCAACAGAACAAATTTTGACAAAGAAGAAGCCGGTCGGGCAAACCATCGGCTACGGGTTGCTGACCGTTGGGATGTACGCGGCGGTGTTTCTCAATGCCGACAGCGTCATGACCTACTTCACCAAAGGGGGATGGTACGGCGCCCTGCCGGTTGCGACAGTGTTTCTGTTTTCATTTGCACACGGAGCCTTTGCCAGCAATCTGTGGTCGCTTCTGGGAATCGAGGCCATGAAGAAAGATGCTTTACGGCAGACGGAAAAGAAAGTTGTGGAAAAACGCAAGAAGGCAGCCAAAAAGCCGCGCGCATACGCTTACGTCAACCCCTTTCACAGACTTTAGTCGCGGCGCTTGAAATCGAGGCCCCGGCCCGATCACCGGTTCGGCGCCTCGCAGGCGGCATTTGATTGAATTGAAGACGCGCCGACCTGGTTGTTCGCATAACTTGAACCAAGTCACTGAATCAACAGAGGAGTCCTACCATGCACGAAGTATCTCAGGAAATAATCCAGTTTATTGATTTGAATGTGCTATCCATCGGTTTCTTATTCCTGGTTGGGTTTATCGGAGGGCTGGTCAGTGGTTTCATTGGATCGGGAGGAGCATTCGTATTGACACCCGGCATGATGAGCCTTGGCGTGCCCGGCACGGTGGCGGTGGCCAGCAATATGTGTCATAAGTTCCCCAAAGCGCTGGTTGGGGCCTTCAAGCGGTACAAATACGGTCAGGTGGACATCAAACTGGGGCTCGTCATGGCGGCGTCAGCGGGGGTGGGTGTTCAGATAGGCATCAAGATCCAGCAGTGGATTCTGGCAAAATGGGGACAGGCGGGGTCGGACCTTTACGTCAGCCTCTCTTTTGTGGTGATCCTGGTCGTTGTCGGTGGCTACGTGTTTCTGGATGCCATGAGGAGCTCCAAGTCCGGTGGGAACGAGAAAGTTTCGGCCCTTGCCAGAAAGTTGCAGTCCATCAATCTGCCGCCGATGATCCATTTCAAGCGGGCCAATCTGAAAATATCCTTGTGGTTCACCATTCCGGTAGGATTTGCTACCGGCATGCTGGCGGCCACCATCGCCGTAGGCGGCTTTATCGGCGTTCCGGGCATGATCTACGTGGTGGGGGCATCGAGCCTGGTGGCTTCCGCAACTGAGCTGGTGATCGCTTTTGTGATGGGCTTTGGCGGTTCGATCAACTGGGCGATGCACGGTATGGTCGATATTCGCCTGACCCTGATCATCCTTGCCGGCTCACTGCTCGGCGTTCAGCTGGGAGCCATCGGTACCACGTACGTCAAAGAGAACATGATCAAAATCGTCATGGCGACCATCATGCTGATCGTAGCGGTGAGCCGCGGGCTGGCTGTACCAAGGTACCTCAACCAGCTCGGCATCATAAACGTCAGTGCGGCAACGATTGACATCCTAGCAAAAGTGAGCTTTATATCCATGTGTATCGCACTGCTCGTGGGGGCCACGATTATTCTGGGCAGCATGTGGAAGGCGAGTCGAGCCAGCAGGGAGGAGTATCGGCTGGAAGAGGGCTATGCGAAAACTTAGGAGAATCTTGACCGCAGTGGATGGTTCCCCGGCAAGCCTGCATGCCTTGAAGGAATCCATCCGGCTTGCCCAGTGGGCCAGAAGCGGGGTCACGGTCATCACCGTGGCCCCTTCTTATGAGGGTGACCTGAACCTCGTGGGGGTCAGGAATATCAAAGCCGTGCTGCATGGCCAGTGCGAAGAGATCCTCAACGCGGCCATGGAAGTCGCAGAAGAACAGGGCACCGCGATTGGCATCGTCTGCGAAGAAGGGCACGTTGATGAAAAGATAGTCGAGCATTCAGAAAAGGAGGACGCGGATATCATTGTGCTGGGAAATTCCGGCCGCTGCCTCCTTCACGAGCTCCTCACCGGCGGAGTGATTTCACGCATCAGTCGATCCAGCCGGCGCGACATCCTGGTGATTCCTCACAACAAAGAATTAGCCTGGAACAGAATTTTGCTCGTCCTTGACCGGACGGACGGAGAAGACATAGCCGAACGGGCCGTGACCCTGACAGGCACCATCGGCGGGGAATTGACCGTACTTTTCAGGCAACCGGGCTTTTTCGGCAGCCAACGAATGGTATCGAATCAATCTGATTCCAGCATTGCAGGGGGACACGCAGTACTTGAGCACGCGCGGAAGGTCGCGGCAATGCATGGCATAAAGCTTGATGGTTTGGTCCGCAAAGGTCCAATGGCACGGACCATTGACCGGGTAGCGAGGGAGCGCAGGGCAGACCTGATTGTGCTCGCGCCCAGGGCTGAAACATGGCTCCAGCAGATGACCGGCCCAACGCCTGCCGAAAGAGTTGCCCGCCGTTCGCAATGCTCGCTGCTTATCCTGAAAGGTCGCGACCGGCACGGCTTGACTCGCATTTCAGCCGAACCCTCCGAAGGATCTATTCAGCTTACCTGAGAGCCCATTCCAAGCCAAGTGATACAGGCTCACATCTGTACTGTAGAATCCTCTGATAATGGCCAACGCCCCCCTGTGCACCCTTTTATTCGGCCGGCCGGATCGATCTGCGCGCCGCATTCTGTGCCATTCGTTGGAGGGGCCGGACGGCTCTTCAACCAGGCATTTCCGACTTGACCGTTTGTCTGCACCAGTATGTGCCGGTTTGCCTTAGAGCAAAAATGCTGTATATAATGACTCAATTGCTGGCGCCATGGAATGGGTATTTGCAAATTGCTTTAAGGAAGAACGTGAACAATGAATTTTAAAGGTTTCAGGAAGCATTCCGAATGTTTTGGAAACCCTACCAGAGAGTTCCTGACAAAAATGCGAACAAGAAATATTCCGGCCATAATCCTACTGACATTGACCCTATTTCCTCTACATGCCCCGGCAGCGGGTGACGCGACCAAAGAAAAAGAGCGCGTTATCGCGCAAGCTCGCAAGCTGATTGACAAGGAATCAGCCGGCCCTTCCGACCTGCAGCAGGCGGCGGCGCTCCTGGAAGGCATTCGAGCCCGCTTCCCCGAGGACGTCAGAATACCGATTTACCTGGCAAAGGCCCATTATCTGATGGCCGACCCCGAACAGGATATCGATCAGGAATACCCTTACTACGAAAAGGTGGGTCGGTATGCTGCGGAGGCAATAGCAATCAATCCTCATCGCGCAGAAGGCCATTACTGGCACGGATTGTTTCTGTTGAAGAAGGCACAAAAGGTGGGAGGATTACAGGCATTCTTCATTGTCAAAGAGGGAATCCGGGAACTGCAAACCGTCCGCAACATCATGCCGGGATACGACCACGGCGGAGCTTCCAGGGTGTTGGGGCTGCTTTACTGCAGAGCGCCCGAATGGACCCCTTTTGGCAATATTGACAAGTGCATCCAACTTGCCGAAGAATCCATCCGTATCGCTCCCGACCATCCCCTGAACCGCCTCTACCTTGCCGACGCCTATAAGAAGCGGGGCGACAAAGAGGCCGCCATTCGAGAATATCTGGCGATTCTTCCCAAGACCGGCATCCTGCCCGAGGAACAACGCTGGGATTATGTGCAGGGAATCACCGGCAAGCTGCAATCGCTTAACCAGCCTGCCGCTGAAAGCAAGTAGACAGAGACATCGACCGGGGCCGCTGAACCCTCACCCGTGCAGGGGGGATCAGCCCGGCTCTGTTTCCGTCATCGAAGGCCGCCTGCCGGGCCTGTTGGTGTAATACACCCCTGCAATCACCAGGCATGCACCGATCAAAAGAGACCCATCGAGCGCCTCTTGCAGGACGAGGTGAGCGAGAAGAATGGCGCTGACCGGAACAAGGTTGATGAAGACCCCGGCCTGCGATGCACCAAGCTCCCTGATGCCCTGATAGTACCAGAAAAAACCGAGGGCCGAGCCAAAGAAGCCCAGATACAGGATCCCCACCCAAACTGCCAGGGAATAACCGGCCAGCTGCTGCCATAAGCCTTGCATGGAAGCCGGCAGCAGGAGACATGCTGCCCCTATGATGCAGGAATAGGTGACTGCCGCCAGCGGGGTGAGCCTGTTCATGGCAAATTTACCTATCAAGGAGTACAAAACCCAGCTCAGCACGCATCCGAAAATGTACAGCTCTCCCCAGCCTGCTCCGCCGTGCAGCAGGGCCAGAGGGTTGCCGCGGGATATGACGACAACGGCTCCCCCCATGGAAAGCACAATGCCGAGCGCCTTCGTTATGCCGAGGCGCTCGCGCAGCAGCCAGCACGAAAAGAGTGCAATGAAGGCAGGATTGCTCGCGATGATGAGCGAAGCACGACCGGCGGCAACGGTTTTAAGACCCGAGAAAAACAGCACGTTGTAGGTGAAAACTCCCGTCAACCCGAGCAGAAAGACCAGCACAAAGTCATGCTTTGTGAGTTTTGGAATCTCACCGTAAGAGCGCCAAACAAAAGCGCCCAGGAAACAGGAAGCAATGGCAAAACGCAAAAACGCGGCGGCAAAAGGATCGATCTGGCCGGCGATGCTGCGGCCGGCCACAAAGGTTCCCCCCCAGAAAATTGCGGTCAAGACCAATTTGGCATACAGCCAGACTTTCTCGGTTGGACCTTCCTCCGCTCTCTCCAGCGATGCTGCCACTTTCACTCGAAACCCTTTGCCATTTGATAAGCGCACGTCAATAATTTTAAAGCAACCACCGTCCGTTCTTGGGCCTTCACGTGCACTGGAATTTACCCGAAAACCGTTACGATTGGAAGAAGAGAGAAAGGGGTCATTCTTGTCAAGAACCGGCGATGGAGTGCGCGGCCGGATGATCACCAGGAGGGCTTTGAGCTGATGCAAAAACAATTCTACATCGGGGCCGATATCGGCGGCACCCACATGAGGACGGCCCTGGTGGATCGCCAGGGGAACATTATTGAAGCGCAAAAGGTTGCCACCGACATTTCGCTCGGCGCTCAACAGGCCGGCAGACGGTTGGCCGAGCAGTGCCGACGACTCGTTGCCAGGAGCATCGAACTCTCGGGCCGCGTTGCTTCCATTGGTCTTGGGGTTGCAGGAAAAATTGACGCAGGAAAAGGACGTGTGATTTTTTCACCGAATTTGCCGCCAATGAATAACTACCCCCTTGCTGCTGAACTGCAGGATCAAATCCAGCTTCCGGTTTTCATGGAAAATGATGCCAACGTTTTCGGTCTGGGCGAACAGTGGCTTGGGGCCGCCGGCGCGATGCAAAATTGGATAGGGATCACTTTAGGAACCGGGGTGGGGGGCTGTTTATTTTTGGGAAACCGATTGTGGAACGGTGATGGGCTCGGCTTTTCCGGGGAAATCGGCCATATGATCATCGATGCCAACGGGCCGGTTTGTGCCTGCGGCATGAGGGGTTGTCTGGAAACTCATGCATCGGGCCGGGCACTGACAGAAGGAGCCAGACAAAGTGTAACCGGCGGCACGCGGGCAGGCAGCCGCCTCGCCGAACTGTGCAGCACCCGCACTCTTACGGCAAAGGATGTCTACCTGGAGGCCGTCAGAGGAGACTCCACAGCGATCAAGCTATTCGAGCGGATGGGGTGGGCATTGGGGCTGACCATAGGCAATCTCTTCACTTTCCTGGGTATTCGCCATGCCATCATTGGAGGAGGCGTCAGTGACGCTTGGGACCTGTTCATCGAGCCTCTGCGCAAGAGCCTGGCAGATCATTGCTGCATGTTGCAGGAAAGTGCGATGATCATCCTGCCCAGTCGGCTCGGGGACAATGCCGCACTGCTGGGGGCTGCGCGCTTTGCCATGGAATCAATGGTGCGCGGGAAGCGTGCCCCTGGAAATTAGCTGCCCGGCGCTATCCCCCTATGGCCACCATGGGACGACCGATACATTTGCGAAATACTTCGCTTTCCAGGGTGTGGCGCTCGGGCTTTCGATCGATGGCGCGACGTATGACGGCGACAATATCCTCATCCGCAGCACGACGTCGCAACAGGTCGCGCAGATCGGTTTCCTCGCGGGAGAAAAGGCAGGTGCGCAGCTTGCCGTCGGCGGTGACACGAAGACGGTTGCAGGTGGGGCAGAAATGATGGCTGATGGGGCTGATGAGGCCGATCTTTCCCACGGCCCCGGGGAATTTGTAGTGGCGGGCGGGACCATTGCCGTTATTGACTTTAGCCGGCACGAGGGGCGCCATTTTAACGAGGCGCTGCAGCACATCATCCGAAGACAGGTATTTTGACGCCTGATCCACCGAGCTGAAGGGCATGAATTCTATGAAGCGGACATGGAACGGATACCTGTAGGTCAACCTGGCAAGATCCTCAATCTCATCATCATTCCAGCCTTTCATGACCACCACATTCAACTTGACCGGCTGAAAGCCCAACGCAAGAGCCCGCTCAAGGCCGTGCCATACCTTGTGGTAACAGTCCCGGCGGGTGATGCGCGCATATTTCTCAGGCTTGAGCGTGTCGAGGCTCACATTAATCCTCTTGATACCCGCCGCCAGCAGACCTTCGGCATAATCCGCCAGCAACAAACCGTTGGTGGTGATGCTGAGGCTCTTGACGCTCTCGAATTCCGCTATTTTTCGACAGAGATAAAGCACCCCTTTGCGCACCAGAGGCTCGCCACCCGTAACCCTGATCTTGCTGATGCCCATCTGCGTGGCCAACTCAACCAAGCGCAGCATTTCTTCATAGGTCATGATTTCATCGTGGCTCAATTTAGGCATCCCGTCCTCAGGCATGCAGTAAATACAACGCAGATTGCACCGGTCGGTAATCGAGAGCCTCAAGTAATCAATGCGGCGGTGGTGATTATCCACGAGGCACGAGGGCATGAAAACATCCTTCCTTGCGAGGATCGCGCGCAATACACCCGTTCCCACGTTCTGACGACGTTGTTGGGCCGGGCAGGATAGAGCGTCTGTGAGAATTTGGAGGAACCGTCAATCACCCTGCCAAGAAAACAGCAACGCACTTGCTCCATGTAACTCCAAAGTCCCGCTATGTCAATATGGGGAGAGCGGGTAATTCATTGTGGTGATTGAGAGCCGCCCGGATTCGTGATATGTGTTGCCTGGTCCGAATAGGTACGGCAGAAAGCCGCATTGTGTTTTGTTGGGATGGCTCCGGCACAACCGCAAGCCGGGCACCGGAATGGATAATCATGCTGATTCTGGGAATTGAGACTTCGTGTGATGAAACGGCGGCTGCAGTCGTCGAAGACGGCAAGCATATTTTGTCCGATGTGATCTCCAGCCAAATTGCTGTCCACATGCCGTATGGCGGTGTGGTTCCCGAACTGGCTTCCCGAAAGCATGTCGAAATGATTTTGCCGGTCATTGACGAGGCATTGACCAAGGCCGACGTCACCCGGGACCAACTGGACGCCATCGCCGTGACTCAGGGTCCGGGACTGGTGGGGGCACTGCTGGTGGGGTTGTGTGCAGCAAAGGCTATGGCTTTCGCACTGGACAAGCCATTGATCGCTGTAAACCATCTGGAAGGCCACATGCACGCCGCCTTTCTGGGCAGCCAGGCGCCCGCAGGTCCTTTTGTGTGCCTGGTGGTGTCGGGCGGCCATACTGCCCTCTATCGCATCGATCCTGGGGGCCGGACAAAGTTTCTGGGGAGCACGCGCGACGATGCGGCGGGTGAGGCCTTCGACAAGGTGGCCAAGCTGCTCAACCTGGGCTATCCCGGCGGCACGGTGATAGACAAATTGGCCGCCGAGGGCAACCCCAATACGTTTCAATTCCCCAAAGCCTATCTCGAGAAGGACTCACTGGATTTCAGCTTCAGCGGAATCAAAACGGCAGTGGCAAATTTTTTGCGCCACTATGGACCTCCGGCAAGCGAATCCCACGCGGTATCCTACCGCCTGGAAGATCTCGCCGCCAGTTTTCAGGAAGCCATTGTCGACGTTCTGGTGAACAAAACGATCATGGCGGCACACCTCTGTGGTGTTCAGGACATCGCCGTGGTCGGCGGCGTGTCGGCAAACCAGCGGCTGCGACGACGATTGCAGGAAGAGGCCGGCTACCGGGGGCTGACTCTGCACTTGCCCGCTCTTCGCTACTGTACCGACAATGCCGTTATGATTGCCGCCGCTGCCTACACCGTGTGGAAAAGAACCGGATTCACCCGCGACATGATGGACCTGGATGCCGTCTCACGATGGTTCTAGTGATTCTTTGAGGGCCTGCGTGCGTGTCGCCATGGAGTGATTTGATGGTCATGAACCCATTCCTTACGCCGCGCCAATACTACCAGCTGCACGGCATGAGGCCGCGCAAGAGGTTCGGGCAGCATTTTTTGACCCAGGCCGCAACGGCCAGGCGCATCATCGAAAGTGCCCAAATCGAAGAAACGGACGTTGTGATCGAGGTCGGACCGGGCCTGGGCGCGTTGACCCAGTTTCTCCTGTCCAAAGTGCGCTCCCTTCACCTGGTGGAGCTGGATCGGGATTTGGCCGATCACCTTGCGAGGGTAACCCACCCGCTGCGGGAGACGGTCCGGGTGCATCAGCAGGATATCTTAACGTTTGAACTGCGCTCCCTCAGCGTACGTGAAGGAAGTCGTTTGGTGCTCCTGGGCAATCTTCCCTACAACATCACATCGCCTCTGATTTTTTTTCTGCTGGAATCTTTGGATGTTGTCAAACGAGCCGTATTCTTGGTGCAAAAAGAAGTTGGCGAGCGTTTGACTGCGCGCCCGGGCACCAAAAGCTACGGCGTTCTGTCCGTCCTACTGGGGGTCTACACGCAAGCCTATGATCTCTTTTCTGTCGGACCACAGCAGTTTTATCCTCCTCCCAAGGTGGACTCACTGGTTGTTCGAATTGATTTCCCTGAGCTGCAGTCAATGGGCGAACCGTCGTTTGAACGCTTTCGCACCATGGTCAATCTGGCCTTTCAACAGCGGCGCAAAACCCTTCGAAACAGCCTCAAGTCGTTGGGTTCAGAAAGCATGGAGCGGGCCTTTCAAGCGAGCGCCATCGATCCCCAAAGACGCCCTGAGACGCTCACACCCGAAGAATTTTGGCGTTTGGCTGTATCCTATTGGCGCATCAAAGAACACTACGGCAGTGCGCAGCAAACACCTGAATAGCAGACCGGCACCGTTCCCATCGACAAGGCGCTCGAACGGAAACCGATAGAGTGCCCGCGGATAGTGACCATGCCCAAATACAAAGCCGCCCCGGCTGACAGTCATGCCTTCGCCCGGGCCCGACCTAATCCCATGTTTCCCTTTCTCATGGTTCTCACCATGAGCTCCACCATCGGCATGCGGGCGTGGACCACTCTTTCCAACCACTTCGCCGTCGAGACGGCTAACTTGAAGGGGGATCAGATCGGCATGATCCAGTCGGTGCGGGAAATTCCCGGGCGACTGACCCTGCTTGCCGTCTTCTTGATCAGGGTGATTGACGAGCACCGCCTTTCGGTCTTATCCATCCTGCTTCTCGGTTTCGGCATCAGTGTGACCGGTCTCTTCCCCTCCTACGCCGGCCTGCTGGCAACCACACTCATCATGAGCTTCGCCTTTCACTATTATGAAACCACCAACCAATCGCTGACGCTGCAGTATTTTGACATCAAGGTGGCGCCCTGGGTCTTCGGCAAACTGCGCAGTCTGGCGGCCGCCTCGAACATCGCCATCGGGGCGTTTATCTACGGAATCACGTATTTTCTCACTATCGGGAAATCTGTCTCGTTGTGGGCGGCTTCATCGTAGCAATCGCAGTTTGGGGCTTCACACGCGACCCGCGGGATCGAAACCTGGTTTCCCGGTGGAAAAAGATGGTTCTGCGCAAAAAGTACTCATCAACCACATCGCCGCAGTGGTCCTCCCGGTCCTTGGCGGCCTGGCCCGGGTTATCGACTATCGCATCCCGTTCTTTGTGGGCGCCGGCATGGCCTGCATATCCCTGGTCGCGGTGCAGGCCATTCGCGTGTCGTCTCAGGTCGGCATCAAACTGGCATAAGAACACGCTATTCACCCAGGAAATTCAGCCAGTCCGTCGCCTGCAGCAGTTCTTCATCGCTGTTGTAGAAATGGGGCGCCACCCTCAAATAGCCGCCGCGGGCAGAACAGACCACCCCCTTTTCTTCCAGTTTCCGGGCGATGATGGAGGGGTCGTGCCGGCACATCAGAGAGAGTATTCCCGAGCGATTTTCCAGCGGAAACACAACGGGAGTAAAACGATCTCTATTGACATGTGCCAGCATGATATTCTGCAGACGAAACACTTCGGCGCTAATGTTTTCCAAACCGTAGCGCAGCGGGATATCCTCGATACAAGCGCGCAACGCCGCCGCCAGGGTGATCGGTGAAGTGCTGTACTCGAAGCGTCGGGCGCTGTGATGCGGCTGCCAGGTATGATCGAGGTAGTCGGTTCCCTGCAGCATGAGCTCGGCGCCCACCATCACATGATCGATTTTTCTTCTAAACTCTGCAGAGGTATAGAGGAGCCCGGTTCCTACCGGCCCCATGAGCCACTTCCAACCGGATGAGGCGACCGCTGAGATATGGCACTTTTCCGGGTACAAAGGCAGGCAGCCAAGACTTTGGGCGGCGTCTACAATCAGATCGATCCCGCGACTCTTGCAGAACCTGCCAAGCTTCTCCAGATCAGCCGCAAAGCCGCTGGTGAACTGCACATGACTGATGGCAACGATTTTGGTCCTGCCCGTCACCCGCTCCTCAAGGTCCGCCATAGACCAGCTGCAGGGCAAACCACGGGCAGCCTGGCCGGGATGTTCGCAGTTGGGCAGCAGCACCAGTTCGACACCGCGCTTTTCCTGCAACTTCCAGGGGTAGTGGTTGGCGGGATATTCATGGACATAACCGACGACCTGATCTCCTTCCTCGAACGGATAGCCGTTGGCAATGAGGCCCATGGCTTCCGAGGTATTCTTGACGAGCGCGAGGTTCTCAAACGACGTATCAAGGAGTCGCGCCGCTGCTGCCCGCAGATCATTCAGAAAGCTCTCGTAGTGACTGAAGGCGCTCACCCCTGATTCCATGTGTTCTTTCGCCAGCTTTTTTTCCTGCAGATACCCCCGGCTGTAGAAGGGTGCAATGCTGCAGTGGGAAAGATAGATGCGGCTCTTCTTGACCGGAAACAGTTCAGTGCTCTTGTTGAACATGATCCCCTTCTTGTTGCCGTTTGTATGCGGGCACGGAATTTACCACTCTCCGGCAGATTTCCGGGTTCACGGCCAGTGGTCTATTGTCGGTCGTGAACGGTTTGCAAAAGGGCGGTGAAATGAAAGGTACTGCCCTGCCCTGCGTCGCTTTCCACCCACACCCTGCCGCCCACTCGTTTCACCAGTCTCTCGGTCAAGGCAAGGCCGACGCCGGAGCCCCCGTGTTTGCGGGTCGTTGAGCCATCCATCTGGGTAAAAGGTTGGAAAATGAGCTCATGGTTCGACGGTGGAATTCCAACGCCAGTGTCTCTGATGGAAAAACGAAGAACCGTCCTGTTCTGCTCCTCAGCCTCTTTTTCCACGGCAACCAGGATTTCCCCCTCATCGGTAAATTTCACCGCGTTATCCAACAGTTTGGCCAGAATTCGGCCCAAACAGTTCACATCTCCGACGAAGGCATTGGGCACGTCCGCTGCCACGCGGTACGAAAACCTGAGGCCCTTTGCTGCGGCTTTTTCTGCGTAGACGTCTGCGACTCCCCGCAGAAAACTCTCCAGTTCGAACTCCACTCCTGATTCCAATTCCACTTCCGACTCTGTTTTGGCCAGTTCAAGAAGATCCATCAGCAGTGTCAGCAACGAATTTGAAGAGCTTCGGATGATTTCCAGGCCTTCCTTTTGCTCGTCGTCCAATGGAGTATCCAACAACAAATCCGTCATACCCAGGATGCCGTTCATTGGGGTGCGAATTTCATGGCTCATGTTGGCGAGGAACTGACTTCTGGCGATATTTGCAGCTTCGGCTTTGACTATAGCCCGGTGCAATTCATCGGTTCTCTTTTTCAGTTGACTGATGAGGTCCCTTGCCAGGGCCATGGATTCCCGCGTCAGGTTTCTCAACTGCTCCGCCGTCCTCGCAGTCAGGGATATGTAGATGTTGGCAAGATAGATGGAACAGCACTTGGTGATCTCCATCGGCCAGCTCAATTCCCGCTGCTCGAAGTGAGCCAGATAAATCAACAGGACCACATAGGAGAGCAGGGAGAAGTGGCTGAAAAACAGCACGCGCCTGAAACTTGTATTGGCTTGATCGGCAACCCGGATGATCATCAGGAAAAACAAAAAACTATTTTCGCCTCCCGAATAATAAACCGCCAATGTGAAAATGATGATGTCCGTCGTGAGGAAAAAGAAGCCGAGGTCAAATGACCTGAATCCGGGGTAGAACAGATACAGTAGGGCCCATGACCCGAATGTGTAGGCCGTCAAAATCGCGGCAAACTTTAACAACGGCGGCCATGCAAGAATAGCGAGACATGCGTTGTTGAGCACCACCAGGAAGAATAGCGCCAGAACGCCAATGAGTCGAAGAATGGGGATTTGCACCACATTGAGACGCAAGCGTTTGAGCATCTGCTGTTGCTCCGCCTCAACGGGATCAAGAATCAAACTTTGCTTCATCGAGTTTACGGGGGAGTCCGAGCTATGGCTATTTTCTCTCTCCATACCCACAGGGTCCTATTCACAGGGTCGTCCGGTCAACATGGCGGGATTGCTGTTAAAATGGGCGCCTCTGTGATCCCTTTCCGGGCTCTGCCACAACATGCTGAGTGAATTCCCCGCCGGCATTGTCACCTGAAGGCCTGATTCTCGACGGCCTTCTTCCCGCCATGGCCTGATAAAATACAGGACGTGCCCTTGGAAGTTTGCCTCACTGACTTATGCGATATTTTGAATGAAAAAACACGACGATTCAAGCAAATTGCACAGCAGGTTACGCACGGCCAAGAAGATGTTGATTTATGCGGTTCCAGCAACTTATAATGGAAAGGTGACGGCATTTTGTGACACTTGTGCGGTCATCGACTACCCTCAACAAACCCAGGCGAAAAGAGGAACAATTGGCTCGTATCGACGATTATAAGGAATCCTTCAGGCTTGCTGCAGAACAACTCAAAAATGCCAATTTACACCGGCTGGCAAAACTGAGCGGCGCAAAGATCGATCTCAATGGCGCCAAGGTGGAATTGCGCCTGCCTTTTTTTGGGGTCCCTCACGTTGTAGAAGTTGGCGAGCCGGTGGATGTCAGAAGGGAGGCGCCGGAAAGTGAGGTTCCGCTGCCCGAAAAGATAGTGATCAGCCATTATCTGCTCCACGCCTCAAACAAACCCGCCTCGGGAGAGCTCATCACCTTTCGACAGATTGCCGACGGCCACTTTTACTTCGACGCTTTCCAGAGGAGGGCCAGAGACCCTTTTTTGGCAACCTTTGGCCATGATCCGGAGCTTTTTCGAACCTGTGGAGAGATGCTCGGGGCAAAATCCGTCGAGGCAGGTGACGTGGGTATGGTTTTCCAGGTGCTGCCGCGCATTGACATTCAATTGGTTCTCTGGCAAGGAGACGATGAGTTTCCGCCAGAAGCCAGCATTTTGTTTGATGCGAGCATACAAAACCGGCTTCCGGTAGAAGATGTTGCGGTGGTCAGCGGAATGTTGGTTTATCGCTTGATGGGCCTTGCTCGAAATCAGCAGACATAGGTACCAGATGAAAAAACAGAGCAGAGCTGCGGCAAGCGTCGATGGTGCCTTCCGCATCACCATGGATGGCCGCCTGGTTTGAATGCTTCAAATTCCATTCTGATTATGATCCTCTGGAGGAAAATACTTTGAAAATTGCTGTCAGTGGCAAGGGAGGAGTCGGTAAGACGACTCTTTCCGCGTTTCTCGTCAAGTGGTTTGCCGAACAGGGCAAGAATGTGCTTGCAGTTGATGCCGACCCGGACGCCAATCTCGCCAACGGACTGGGCATACGAAACACCGGTGAGATTGTACCCATTGCCAAGATGAAGGAGCTGGTGGCTGAACGAACCGAATCGGTGCCAGGGAGTTTCGGAGGGTTTTTCAGGATGAACCCTAAGGTGGACGACCTGCCTGAAAAGCTCGCCATCAGGAGCGGCGACCGAATCCGTCTGATGGTGATGGGCGGAGTGAAAAAAGGCGGTATGGGCTGCGTCTGCCCGGAAAGCATATTGCTTAAAAATCTGGTGCAGCACCTCATACTGAGGCGTGACGACGTGGTCATTATGGATATGGAGGCCGGCATCGAACATCTCGGCCGTGGCACGTCTCAGTCCGTGGACTGCCTGCTGGTTGTGGTGGAACCGGGCCGGCGCAGCCTTGAGACCGCTGCAAAGATCAAGGAACTGGCCGCTGACATTGGTTTGTCGCGAATTGCCTTGGTGGGCAACAAGGTCAGAGGAGAAAAGGACCGACAGTTCCTGCTGGATAACATGGCGGAGTACCGCTTTCTCGGCTTCATTCCATACGACGAGCAAATCATCGAAGCAGATCTCAAGGGCGAATTCGCCGAAAATATGACTGCCGAAACCAGGAAAGCTCTCGAAGAGATCGGCAACAACGTGAGCGGCATGTCTGCGGCCGGCCCTCCGAGCAGTCTGTAGAGTCGAGTACGGCAATGATTGATGTACAAAACCAAATCGATCATCGTAATATCAATGTGGACAAGGTAGGCGTCAAAGACATTCGTTACCCGATCACCGTCATGGACAAAACCAACCGCTTTCAGCATACGGTGGCGTCCATCAACATGTACGTCAACCTGCCAAGGGAATTCAAGGGCACCCACATGAGCCGGTTCATCGAGATCCTGAACGAATTCCACGGCGACCTGGACATACGCGAGTTCTCTACTATCCTCGAGGCCATGCAGCGAAGGCTTCAGGCACAATCCGCACACATTGAAATCTGCTTCCCCTATTTCATGAAAAAACTCTCCCCGGTAACTGAGAGCGCCGGTCTCATGGAATATGTCTGCAGGGTTTCGGGCTCGCTGGATTCCAAGACCGGCTACGACTTGATTCTGGAAGTGAACGTTCCCATCACAACCGTTTGCCCCTGCTCGAAAGAAATCAGTATGCAGGGGGCGCACAATCAGCGAGGCACGGTGAGCCTTGCGGTGCGCTTCAAAAGGTTCATATGGATTGAAGATTTGGTGCGACTGGTGGAATGTTCCGCCTCATGCGAGGTCTACTCGGTTTTGAAACGCCCGGACGAAAAGTATGTTACCGAAAAGGCTTACGCCAATCCAAAATTTGTCGAGGACGTTGTGCGCGATATCGCTCAACAGCTGAAGAGCGACCCCAATGTTTTGTGGTTCAAAGTCGATGTGGAAAATTTCGAATCCATCCACAATCACAGCGCCTATGCCTGTATCCAGCGGCATAAGTGACACCGACCTGACGCTCCAGGAACAGCACCCATGCCTATTGAAAATTTTGAACAAGTTTGCCAGGCGATGGCAGATCCTGATTTTTATCCTCATCCGGTTGTCGAGCTGCGGCGCATTGACACCCATATTTCGGCGGTGTTTTTGACCGGCCGGTGGGTTTACAAGCTGAAAAAACCGGTCAATTTCGAATTCCTTAACTTCGAGACCCTTGCAGCGCGTCGACGTTACTGCCGGCAGGAAGTCACGTTAAATCAGCGGCTCAGCCATGATATCTATGAAGGGATAGTGGCAATACGCAGATCAGAAGATGGCCGGTTGTCGCTCGAAGGACCCGGTGAAGCGGTCGAATACGCCGTCAAAATGGTGCAGCTGCCGGATGAGGACAGCATGAAATCCCTCCTGGAGCGCAAGCAAATCGAAACGGCGCAATTGAAGAAGTTGGGCCGTTATCTCGCTGCCTTTTACGAACGCAGCGAGCGCAGCTCGGAGATCGACCATTATGGCGATCCCGAAGTGATCGCCTACAATATGGAGGAAAACTTTCGCCAGATGGAACCCTTTGTCGGGGAGTGGGTGCCTGCGGAAAAATGGGAATTCGTACGTCAGGTGAGCCGCGCCTTTTTCCGCAACTGGCAGCATCTCTTCCGCCGACGCATTGCAACGCAGCGCATACGCGACGGCCACGGCGACCTGCGCTGCGAACACATCTACTTTTTCAACGGCATTCAAATCATTGACTGCATCGAGTTCAACGACCGCTTCCGTTACGGCGACGTAGTGAGCGACCTGGCCTTTCTGCACATGGATCTCGAGCACCTGGGCCATGCAGACCTGAGTCGCACCGTACTGCGGGCTTATGTCGAACAGGCTGACGACCCGGAATTATACAGTTTACTCGACTTCTACGCGGCTTATCGCGCCGTGGTCAAATTGAAGGTCGCCTGTCTGCGGGCTGCCGAAGCGGCCGGCGCCAACGCCGTGCCACAGCGCCAAGAAGCCGATAAATACATGCAGCAGGCTTATCGTTATGCGCTGCAGTTCAGCCGACCCACTTTGTGGGTCTTTGCCGGCCTGCCGGCAACCGGAAAATCGGCGCTCTCAAAGCAACTGGCGGAGGATTTATCCCTGGTCCGCCTGGAATCCGACGAGGTCAGAACGGCCGGGAACGGCTGTCCCATGTCTGCCGGGGTGGTAGCCTACGGGGAAGGACCTTACCGATTGGAAATGCGTCACAGGGTCTACGCACAAATGTTCGCCAGGGCTCAGGACCAGCTCAAGAGCGGCCGGTCGGCAGTATTGGATGCCTCCTTTTCGCGGGCCAAATGGCGCCAGGATGCGCACCAGCTTGCCCTCGACCTGGACGCCAACTTTATCGTGGTGGAATGCGCATGTCGTGAAGAAACCATCCGTAAACGGTTGTTGCGGCGCGACGATGACTCGGGATTGTCGCACGCTCGGGTGCACCATTTGCCGCACATGAAGAAAGCATTTGAACCGATCACCGAGTTCCCCCCTGAAATTTATCTGCGCGTCGACACGGACCTGCCTTTCCTGGAAGTGCTGGACGAAATCCTAACCCGGGGATACGCCTGCAAATGTGCTCAGATCAGGGCGCTCCTATGATCAGCTTTCTCCCTTGCTGTAGCTTCCCAGCACCTTGAGGAACTCCGTTTTCTTTTTGAGCTCGGTGAGCAGATCACGGTATTTTAGATCCTCGATGTCTGCTTCGATATCCGCATAAAACAGGTATTCCCAGGGCTTGCTGTGAATGGGACGGGACTCCAGCTTGACCAGGTTGATGCGACGTTCTGCAAATACCTTCAAGGTCTCGTAAAGACTGCCCGGAGTATCACTCACCGAATAGATCAAGGAGGACTTGTCCTTGGGGCCCTCCAGGAATTGATCGCGCGAAACAACGACAAAGCGGGTGAAGTTGCGTGGGTTGGTTTCGATCCCTTCCTGCAGAATGCTCATGTGAAACAATTCGGCGGCTTCCTTGCTGGCGATGGCGACTTCCGAAGAGTCGTTGTTTTCTTTCACCCGGCGCACCGCAGTGGCCGTGTCCTTGCACGCAACCAGATCCCAATCCGGGTGATTTTCCAGGAACTCGCGACACTGCTGAAACACCTGGGGATGCGAATAGACCCGCTTGATAGCATCCACGGAACCGTTCGGGTGACTGATCAGATTATGTTGAATCCTCAGAGTGATCTCTCCAACGATTTTAAGATCGTACTCGAGCAGCAGGTCATAGTTCTCATGGATGCTACCCGTCAGGGAGTTCTCCACGGGCAGGATGCCGAGACTGGCTGCTCCGCTCTGGACCGTTTCGAACACTTCTCGGAAAGACGGGCGGTTCTGGTGAGGCGGCTCCGAACCGAAGAACTGCAGGCAGGCCTTATGGCTGAAGGAACCGGGAACTCCCGGATAGACCACGTGCGCTTGGAGCGCTCCGGCGACGGCGGGCCGCTTCATGATTTTGGCTTTATCCAGGTAGGCGAAGTCGAGCTGCTTTCCAACCACCGGCGCGATCACATAAAGGTCCCGCATGAGCTGTTTGAACTGTTCGGGATAAAGACTTTGGGGACCGTCGGATAAGGCCTTGTCGGGCTCCGTGTGCACCTCGACGATCACTCCGTCGGCCCCGGCTGCGATGGCGGCACGGGCCATGGGGCTCACTTTTTCCCGCAGTCCCGTGGCATGGCTCGGATCGATAATGATGGGCAGGTGGGTCAGTTTCTTGATCACCGGAATCGCGGTCAAGTCCAGTGTATTTCGTGTGTAGCGCTCGAACGTGCGAATTCCGCGCTCGCACAGAATGACCTGCCCGTTGCCCTCGGACAGGATGTATTCCGCCGACATCAACCATTCTTCAATGGTTCCGGCGAGACCTCTTTTGAGCAATACCGGTTTGCCGATACGACCCACACACTTGAGCAGTTCGAAATTTTGCATGTTGCGGGCGCCTATCTGCACGATGTCAACGTATTTAACCATGAGATCCGCTTGACTGGGAGAAGTCATTTCCGTCACTACCCCCATTCCGGTCTCTTCCCGCACTTCAGCCAGAATCCTCAAACCCTCTTCTCCCAGCCCCTGGAAGGAATAGGGGGAAGTGCGCGGCTTGAACGCTCCGCCGCGAAACAACACCGCACCACATTGGCGCACCACGTGCGCTATCTCCAATGTGCGTTTGCGATCCTCCACGGCACAGGGTCCGGCAATCACCACCAGGCGGTCGCCGCCGATGGAGACGTCTCCCACCCGGATAATCGACGGGCCGGGATGGAGCTCTCTACTCACCAGCTTATAGGGCTTGGATATGGGAATGACCTTGGCCACACCGGGCAGTGTTTCGAAATGGCGAGAATCCTTGCGAATGGTGCCAACCACGCCGAGGATGGTTTCTTCGACCCCCTGGATCTCCTTGATCATGTAGTTTTCCGTCCGCAATTGATCTTTCAACTGCTCCGTCTCCTCCTGACTGATGCCTTTTTTCAATACCAGTATCATGGGTCTCTCCTGTCGGCACACTGGGCAGGCACATGCCGCTCATTGAAAATAAAAAACCCCAAGGAGCGTTCCTCGGGGCTGTAGTTTGTCGCACAAACCCCGGGAGGATCATGAATCCACCCGGGGCATCCTATCAAATTCGTTCACCCAGGCGGATTCATCAGAAAAAAACCGCCCAAAAAGCAGCTAAACCATCCGAAGCGGGGTGCCGAAACAAAACCTCTCTCTGTCGGTGAAACCTGCATTTATTTCCCTCGAACATTAAGTGTTATTCATCCATATTTGTGTTTGTAGTCTTTGTCAACATGATTTATTGAGTTAGTGTTGATGAACGGCAGCCATAACCGCGCACAAACCATGAGCCGGCGGCAAGAATCCACGCTGCGTGGCCGTTTGCAAGCAACAGAGGATGGAGCTGAAATGAGGACCATTATTCCCCCAGATTTGCCGGGAATCAACGTCGAATCGGCACTGGCCAGGCTCCGCAATGATGAAGAACTGCTGGCCGACATAATCGTGAGCTTCAGACAGGACAACGCCTCCACTCTGGCAGACATTCGCGATGCTTTGGGAACTGAGGATTATGACCTGGCAAGGCGGTTGGTGCACACCTTGAAGGGCGTCTCAGGCAACATAGGGGCCGACGCATTGTTCAACGTCTCAGTGAAGCTCGAAACAGCCCTAAAAGAATCCGACGAATCGGCAATTGAGAGTTCGCTGCAAGCCGTCGAGAAGCAAATGAATGATGTTTTTCGTGCCGCTAACCTGCTCGCCACCCGAAGGAGGTATGATGCACCCCCGGCGAGTGAAACGTCTCCTGACGGACAAGAGCTTTCTCGACTTCTCAACAATCTGCGCGATATGCTTCTGGTGAATAACCTTCAGGCATTGCAGGTGTATAGCGATGTGAAGAAACTGCTGCCCGGATCATCAGAGGAGAGCCGGCTCCTGGGTCGGTGTTTGAAGAATCTTGATTTCCGGGGAGCACTGGAGCATCTGCAGGCATTGGCAGCGAAGCATGACGTAACCTTGTGATCCGGTTCAGGTAACGCAGGAGTTGTGCATCCCGTCCGGCTCGATCCCTTGAACCCCTAGACTGTGCTTTGCATAGGTTTGTTTATGCAATCAGGCAAAAACAAGATTCTCATTGTGGACGACGTACCTCCGAACATTGAGATCCTCAATTCGATGTTGCATGACGATTACGAAATCTACTTTGCCACAAACGGTCAGGATGCACTCGCAATAGCAGCTGCAGTAATGCCCCAATTGGTATTACTGGACATCATGATGCCGGAAATGGATGGCTATGAGGTGTGCCGTTCGCTAAAGAATGATCCTTCGTTGCAGGACATTCCAATCATTTTCATAACCGCCATGGATCGGGTGGAAAACGAAACGCAAGGTCTCGAACTGGGAGCCGTCGACTACATCACCAAGCCCTTTAATCCCGCCATCGTCAAGCTCAGGGTGAGAAATCAGCTGGAACTGAAACGACAGCGGGACGTTCTCGACGCCAAGAGCATTCAGCTTCACCTGGCAAACGAAGCATTGCGGCAGGCGAACGTAACCCTGGAAGAGCAGAAGCTCCAATTGGAAAACGCCAATCGTTTACTTGAAAAAATGGCCATAGAAGATGCTCTTACGGGACTGGCCAACCGCAGGCATTTTAACGAGGTGCTCAACGCGGAAATACAGCGGGGACACCGCCACACTGATGACCTGTCGCTGATCATGTGCGATGTCGATTATTTCAAGCGGTATAACGATCACTACGGCCACATGGCGGGCGATCAATGTTTGCATGTGATCGGCCGGCTGCTTCCTCAAGTCTTCAAACGGTCCGGAGAGTTGAGCGCCCGCTATGGCGGCGAAGAATTTGCCGTGATCCTCCCGCGCACCCCGGCCGAAAGAGCCCGCAACCTTGCCGAGGTGCTTCGCCTGGAGGTGTTCGGATTGGGAATCGAGCACCGGTTTTCAGACGTTGCCCATTGTATAACAATTAGTGTCGGAGTGGTCAGTACCGCCAATTTCGAAGGGCGGGACATGGAATGGTTCATCAAGGCGGCGGATGCTGCTCTCTACCAGTCGAAGGAGAGGGGGCGGAACCGTGTGACCCTGTATGCGCACAGCTGACGATTGCCGGCAGTGACGATTCCCGTTGGAGATACCTGTCATGTCATCCACACAGCTTCAGCATGAAGGATTCATCCCATTTCGGGGGTATAAGGTTTGGTATAAGATGGTGGGCGCGGAGCAATCTTTGAAGCGGCTCCCATTGATCTGCCTGCACGGAGGTCCCGGAGCGACCCACGACTACCTCGAACCGCTTGAAGACCTGGCCCAGGCGGGGCGCCCAATCATATTGTACGATCAGTTGGGAAACGGCAATTCCGACCAGCCGCACGACCCGTCCCTGTGGAGCATCAACCTGTTCGTCGAGGAGCTGCAAACCATTTGCCGGACCCTGAAACTGGATCGTTTTCACCTGTTGGGCCAGTCCTGGGGGGGCATGCTGGCCATGGAATTCGTCACCGGGAAGCCGCCCCGGAGTCCCATCAGTCTGGTGTTGGCCAACTCTCTTTCCAACACGGCGCAATGGGTGGAGGAAGCCAGGCGGCTGCGCGCAGGATTGCCGGAAGAGCTGCGGCGCGTGCTTGAAGCGCGTGAGAAATGCGCGACTTGCGGAGACGCCGCCCTGTATGAAAAAGCAATGACGTTTTTTTATCGGCGTCACCTGTGTCGCACCGATCCCTGGCCGCAATGCCTGTTGCGAACTTTCCGCAAAATGGCACAAAACTCGGAGGTGTACAATGTGTTGTGGGGTTCCAGTGAATTCCACGTTACCGGCAAACTGAGGGATTGGGACATCAGGGATCGTCTGCACGCAATTGAGCTGCCGACCCTGATCATGAGCGGTCACCATGATGAAGCGACCCCCGCCATAGCGCAAGTGTTGCACGATGGAATACGCGGATCCCAATGGGTCATTTTCGAACACAGCTCGCACATGCCTCACCTGGAAGAGACCGACCGGTTCCTAGAAGTACTCGATAATTTCCTGTGCGCGACCGAGTCGTCGAGGCCGTGAAGGCTTCTCGATGCAAGACGGAACGGACACTGAACGAAGACCGGAGGACCTCATTAAGGCAATTATTATAAAAAACATAGTGGATAGTCTGCCGGTGGGGATCCTGGTGATCAATCCCAGGGGCCAGATTTCGGTAGCCAATCGTTCTGCCGCAATTATTCTCGGATACACAAAAGATCAGTTGCTTGGCAAGGGCTGGGCCGAGCTGTTTCTGGAAATCGAAGAAAACACCGACTTCAATCAAGTCATATTGGATGTCATCCAGGAAGAGAGGCTCAACCTGCATCGAACCGTTCAATACAAGCGCACGACCGGAGAGATGCTGTACCTCTCCATGACCACATCGTTTCTCAAGGCGCAAGAAGGTCTTGAGGGAATCGTAGTGCTGCTCGACGATGTCACCACATTGCATCAACTGCAGGAACGTGAAAAGACAATTCTCGAGGAGCGCCATCGCATTCAAAGGGAAAAAGCCGAGAGCCTCAATCGGCTGGCCGCTGCAGTGGCACACCAGTTGCGCAACCCTCTCACTTCCATTGGCGGTTTGGCCGTGTTGATGAAAAAAAAGATCGGGCGCGAGGAACCGTACGACACATATTTTGAAAACATACTGAGCGACGTGAGACGATTGGAACGAATCGTGAAAAGCGTTGAAGAATATACCGCTGCTCCCGCGCTCATTCCGGTTAAAGTTGATATCGCGGCAGTTCTGGAGGAGCTCCGTCAGGAAGGAGACGCCATGGCCGCCGGCATCTCCAGGAAAATCGAGTGGCGGATTCATTCCCAGCCGATACAGGCGACCGTTGATCCCAAATCGTTTAAGGACGCTCTGGGCGAGATTGTCAGGAACGCCATTGAATTTCTTGGTCGGCCCGACGGATTGATTGAAATCGTTGCACGTCGGGAAAGCGACGGCCGGGTCGTAATCGAGATTGCCGACAACGGCAGCGGCATCTCCACCGAAAACAAGCCCTTCATATTCGACCCCTTTTTCACCACCAAGGCGGTGGGGATTGGCATGGGGTTATGCAAAGTGCAACGGATCATGGCCGATCACAACGGAAAAATCTTCATCGAGAGCCAACCGGGAATCGGAACCAGAGTCAAACTGGAATTTCCCAATGTATAACCGGCGCCCCCGGGAGACTGCTGCTCCTCCTTGGGCAGGGAGAAATCACGAGGCCTTCGGAGGGGAACCGGCTGGGTGGAAAAGCGGCAGATCGTCCGGAGAAATTTCCTTCAAGGAAGGATACGCCGCGTCCTTCGGCGAAAGAACCGGATCGCGCACCGGCCATTCAATGGCCAGAGTCTCGTCGTTCCACACGAGACCGCGCTCATCCGCCGGGGCATAGTAGTCGGTGCACTTGTACAGCACCCTGGCAGTCTCGCTGAGCACACAAAAGCCATGAGCAAAGCCCTGAGGAATAAAAACCTGCCGATAATCGTCCGAGGAGAGCACCACTCCGAACCATTTCCCAAAATTTGGTGAGCCAAGGCGGATATCAACAGCCACATCGAATATCCGGCCGTCCAGTACCATGACCAGCTTTGCCTGGGGCTGCCTCAGCTGATAGTGCAGACCCCTCAATACATCCTTCGCGGAAAAAGAAAGGTTGTCCTGCACAAAGTGGTCTGTAATGCTTTGCGCTACATAACGTTGATTCTGATAAATCTCCAGAAAATGCCCTCTGGCATCGGCAAATATCTGCGGCTCAATGACGAGTACTCCCGCCAGTTTCGTTCCTTTGACGACCATGCTCCCCCACTTGTTACAGCTGTTACGTTACGCCGGTTCCCCGATCCCCCAGGCAGCGCTTCAGTGCCGCTGCCAGGTCTTCCTGCCTGATTGGCTTGGACACGTAATCATCCATGCCCGCTTCCATACATTTTTCCCTGTCTCCCTCCATGGCATGAGCCGTCATGGCAATGATCGGCGTCTGATGGCCGGGCGCCTCGCGCAATCGAAGCTGCCGGGTCGCCTCGAAGCCGTCCATTTCCGGCATCTGGATATCCATCAGAATGGCATCATAGCGCTTGTTCTTTGTGACTTCCAGCACTTCCCTGCCGTCGCCGACGGCCTCTGCCGAATAACCCAGTTTGTCGAGCAAACGCAGCGCTATTTTTTGGTTGATCGCGTTGTCCTCGACTACCAAAACCCGCATAGGCTCACTCCCCCGTGGTATTGATTCCCCCATGGATTTCCGCGAAGCTCCGGAGAATTTGTCGTCGCTCTGCGCAATCTGCATTTTCATGGAGTCATCGACACCAGAAACTTTCACCGTTGCGCGCAAGTGTTCCGAGCTGTTCTCACCAGGTTCCTCAGCAAAAGTTCTCCTGGTCAACTTCACCGTGAACCAGAACTCAGATCCCCTGCCCTCCTCGCTGGTGAAGCCAATCTCGCCCTGCATCAGCTGCACAATCCTTTTTGATATTGCCAAGCCTAAACCGGTTCCGCCATATTTTCGGGTGGTTGATCCATCCAGCTGAGAAAAAGGCTGAAACAACATCTCCCTGGCTGCATCCGAGATGCCGATCCCGGTGTCCCGCACGCTCAATCGAAGAGTGGTATGCTGATCGGTTTCGCTTTGCGTGGCCGCCTGCACGATCACTTTTCCCTGAGGCGTAAATTTGATGGCATTGTCGACCAGATTGGTCAAGGTCTGTCCGATTCTCACCGCATCACCTCGCACTGGGCGAGGGACACTGGCAGCAATGACAAGACCGAGCTCCAAATTTTTTACCCGAGCCCTCTCGGCAAGATTGTCAACAACTTCCTCAAGGGCAGCGTGCAGATCGAAATCCATCTCCTCGATCTCCAGCCGGCCGCTCTCAATCCCGGAGAGATCCAGAATGTCATCGATCAATGCCATAAGCGCCCCGGCACTGCTTTGAACCGTTGCGGCAAATTCCCGCTGCTCCTCGTCCAGCTCGGTTTCGAGCAGCAAGTCGGTCATGCCGATGATGGCGTTCATGGGGGTACGTATTTCATGGCTCACATTGGCGAGGAATTCGGATTTCAGCCGAGAAGCTTCCAGAGCCTCGTCACGAGCCTTCTGAAGTGCTGCCTCAATTTCCTTCTTTACGGTGATGTCTCTTACAATTCCCGTGTACATGCGTTTGCCTGCCACACACATTTCACTCACCGCCAGGTATACGGGAAACACCGTGCCATCTTTGCGCAGCGCTCCCCAAAGTTCCTGGCCCACCCCAATAAGCTTGGAACGGCCCGTTGCGAGATAGTCGCACAAATGAGCAGCGTGCTGCGAGCGATACGGTTCACCCATGAAAATGCCGACGTCACGACCCACCACTTCATTGGGATCGTAGCCGAATATGGCCGCAGCAGCCGGATTAACGGATTCGATCATGCCCTGTTGGTCAATGGTGATGATGCCGTCGACCGCTGTATTGACAACCGCCTGCAGCCTCTCTTCACTATCGCGCAGCTGTTGCTCGGCCATGCGGCGTCGCACATCATTCCGGTATGAGACAATTATGTTGGCACAGGCGAGGGAAAAAGGCTCCAGATACTGTATCAGTTCGTGACTGTACCCCTCGGCTCGATTTGCCAGGCCCGCCATTCCCATAAGTCTGTCGCCGCTGTAGAAGGGAACCCCCATGAATGATTTGAGGGCCGGGCGCCCTTCGGGAACCCCTCCGCGGCGAAAATCTTGATCAGGAGCATTGGAAATTACGGGTTTTCCCGTGGTCATGACCTCCCCAAAAAGACTCTTATAATTGTGAAATTTTAAGCCTGCTTTACGGCCCGCCGCATATCTCCGGTGAGTTTCCACGTTCCATGCAATGTTGGTGACGGCGTAGGTATTCAGGTAGGGGCGTCCATCATCACCGTCAAGAATTTCTCCGATAAAGCCGCATTCACTTTCGGTCAGCTCAAGAATCACGGCCAGGAGTTCATCAAACAGCGAGTGCGGGTCTGTGTCGAGCAGGTACTTGGATTGGGAGAGGGTCACGGCGCGCAGCAGGCGGATATTACGTTCCAGCGCCTCATCCGTCCGCTGAGTCAGATAGCGCAGAGCCTCCAGTTCCCTGATACGGCGGCGCAACAAGTCAAGTTCGATGTGCCTGGACTTGCCGTTTTGGTTGGTCCCTTTCATGATCGAACAACCCCATCCTTGGAATGTCTGTTTAGACCGGACCTGCACCAAAGGGCCACAACGACTGCCTGGGTCCGTTTCCTATCCCGGCAACCACTCCCATGCAGCGGGTGTTGTGACGACGCTCAGTGCTGCTTTTCCACATTATCCTCCAGCCGCCGTTTGCGCAATCTTCAAAATGGAATCTCGGAAAGTCTTGCAATGATTCGCCGCCAAAAGGAGGGCCAATAACTCTGTGCCGTTGATCGGCACCCTCTCACAGTTCACTGGGGAACGGTTCTACTTGCAACTGCCGCAGCAGATGATTAGAAAACATAACAATCGCTCTTAACGAAAGGAGAAATGACCGTGACAACCTGTACAATGCTCCATAAACAAATGTTCACCAATTCGATTGATGTCAATGTCGACTCACGCCTGGACTATGACCAAGCCAGGGAAATTGCCGACCGCAAAGCCTCCGAGGCGGTGCATGACCCGATGCTGATGGCCTGGTACGAAAAGCGCACGGGCAGATTTTCTCCGCAGGTGGAATGCTGCAGCGAAGAAAAACCGGGCTGGCTGGTTTACGCTGAGTCACGCGGCGGCGACATCGTTGTGGACATAAACAATCAGGAATATGTTTTCGTATACCGTGGGAATTGATTTTTGAGTCGGCTCTCTGGTGGAAAACGGTACAAAATTGTGCCTTTTTCCCACCCGGCGGCCATCGATTATACAATCTTGTCCACGGGGCAGGATTCCCTTCAGCCTTCCCTTCCTTAAAAATAGTTTAGTTATTTTAATATATTAATAAGTCAGTTTGGATGCTGCAGCACATCTGGCACGTCTCTTGGTATTTTCCTTCGGCTGAATTCGGTTACGAGCAAGCGTTGAACAAACAGCGACCGGTTTTCGTCCTTGAGCGGCATTCTCGAGCCGAACCGCATGAGGGTTGTGCGGTGCAAATTTCCGGCAATTGCAGCGGAGCACCCGACAGAGTGTCGCCTTGGGCTGGAAGCCATCCAAAGAATGGAGGCAAATCATTCATGGTGAAAATTGAAGCGATCGTCAAGCCTTTCCGTCTTACAGAAATTCAAGAAGCGCTGTCAGCCCTGGGAATCCAGGGAATGACCGTCACCGAGGTGAAGGGATTCGGACGTCAGAAGGGACACATTGAATTTTACCGGGGTGCAGAATACCAGGTAAACTTTGTTCCCAAAATTTTACTCACTCTTGTGGTTGCCGAGGAGCGCGTGGATGAGGTGGTGAACGCCATCCAACAGGCTGCTTATACGGGGAAAATCGGCGATGGCAAGATCTTCATTTCGCATATTGATGAAGTCATGCGCATCCGTACCCGCGAAACCGGCCCGGAAGCCATCTGATGATGCCTGAGCATGCGTCATGGTAAACACTTTTAAGGTTATTTGTCGGAGCCATTGCTCTCCGTGGAATGAAGGAGAATCGTATGCTGTTGCTGCCTCGAATCGACTTTTGCCAACCTGCTTTGCGCAAGAATAAACGGCTTTTAACATTTTTAGCCACCCTATGGGGCACCTTTTTCACCATGCTTATGGCGAACAGCCTGACCTTTGCCCAGGAAAGCGCCGAATCGGCAACCGGCCCTGCGTTGGATACGGGAGATACTGCCTGGGTGTTGACGTCGACGGCCCTGGTCATGCTGATGACTCCCGGGCTGGCCCTGTTTTATGGGGGAATGGTGCGAAAAAAGAACGTTTTGAGCTCCATTATGCATTCCTTTGTGGCCCTGGCGGTCATCGGCATTCAGTGGATGATTCTCGGTTACTCGCTATCCTTTGGCACGGGCAATACGTTTATAGGAGACTTCAGTCATTTCTTCCTGGCCGGGGTCACCCCGGATACTCTCAGCGGCACGATTCCTACCTATGTCTTCATTTGGTTTCAGGGGATGTTCGCCATCATCACTCCGGCGTTGATCAGCGGGACCATCGCAGAACGGGTCAAATTCAGCACTTATGTGGTATTTTTGCTGATCTGGGCCACCATCGTGTATGATCCCATTGCCCATTGGGTCTGGGGCGGCGGCTGGATTCAGCAGATGGGAGCGCTGGATTTTGCCGGCGGAACCGTGGTTCACCTGTCATCGGGAGCTTCGGCTCTGGCTTTGGCACATCTCATCGGAAAGCGTCTGGGCTACCCCGGTGAAATGTTTGTGCCGCACAATCTGACCATGACCGTTTTGGGCGCGGCGCTGCTGTGGTTCGGCTGGTTCGGCTTCAATGCGGGCAGCGCACTGGCGGCTAACGGCATTGCCTGCCTGGCTTTCACAACCACCATGATCGCCTCGGCCGCAGCGGCCTTTTCGTGGATGATGATGGAATGGGTTTTTCATCGAAAACCGAGCGCTCTTGGTATCGCCTCGGGCTGCGTGGCGGGTCTGGTTGCCATCACTCCGGCAGCCGGTTTTGTGATGCCCGGCCCGGCCTTGATCATTGGACTGTCGGCGGGCGTTATCTGTTATTACGGCGTGAGAATAAAGGGACTGCTGGGCTTTGATGATTCCCTTGATGTGGTTGGCATACACGGTGTGGGCGGCAGTTGGGGGGCCATTGTCACCGGTGTGTTTGCCACGGTGGGCGGTGCCGGGCTCATGGCCGGAAACGCCAAACAGGTCTGGATTCAGTTTGTGAGCGTGGCCCTGGTGGCCATGTACGCCTATGTATTGACCTATGCCATCGGCTTTGTGCTGGATAAGATCATGGGCTTCCGCGTGGAGGAAGACACCGAAGTCGTCGGCCTCGACCGTGAACTGCACGGCGAAGTCGGCTATACGCTGTAGTGCTGCCCGGATTGCAGAAAGCGAGAATTATCCGCGGCTTACCGTAACATCCAGACGTTCCTTTGCCAGGGGGTGGCAGCACTCCCTGGCAAGACCTGGGGAGCTCGCTCCCTTCGCCCCTGCCCTGCATGACAATGAGCCTTTGGATCGCTCATCTGACACCGGCCGACAAAAAAAGCAGTCGAAAGCCTTTGACCTGCCCGTGACTCGAGATCAAGACCAGATTTTGCTGCCTGAATTCATTCACAACTATCGCTGCCTTATTGTCATCGCGCCGGGGTCGCTACTATGCCCGCCCGCACCAGATTGAGCACCGCATGGTGGTCCGCGACGAATCCAATGTTTCAACAGGCGGCGCCGTCGATATGTGCCGACCATGTGATTTGGG
>NZ_JAIBKA010000010.1 GCF_022603395.1 Desulfoferrobacter suflitae | reverse complement strand
CCAGTGACGCAAAGCGATTCGCCGGGGCCGCATTTGGTCGCTGGGCGGTCGAGAATAGTCTGTATTGGTCTCTCGACATTGCTTCCGGTGACGACGACAGTCGAGTCAGATCCGGCCACGCCTGGTCGAACTCAGCCTTTTCCAAACAGGTTTTCATATTCTTTGACCAGCGTTTCGTATTCAGCGGAAAGACGATTCAACTTCTTATGCAGCAGAGCTCTTTCATTGTGGGCAATTTCATATTTGTTGCGCATTTCAGCATACTTTTTCTTCAAGAGCTCGTGCTGATATTGATCCTTGCGATAAGACGCGACCAGTTTCTGGGTGAACTCCAATTGGCCCCTGAGGCGTCCGGAGTCCTTGGTCAGCTTTAGGGATTGGCGCAGTTTTTCTCGCAATTGTTCTCTTTCCTGCAGCAGCTGGTTGGTATGATTTGTTTTTTGCTCATTGATCCGCAACAGCTGCCGATTATCATCTTTCAACCGGGTGATGGCCTGCACAAGTCGTCTGTTGACCGGACTATGGGAGAACACCTTGATCTGTTCTTTCCTGGCAGCCAGTAGGTGCTGCAGGCGCACATTTTCCGCCTGAATCATTTTTGCCAAGGTATTGGCTTCCTGTCCCTGTTCTCGATAGGCGGCAAGCACGTGGGACATCGACTGATTAGCCTCCAGGCGACTCTTGAGCTCAATATTCTCGTCCTGTAGGCGATCCACGTCGTCCCACACTCCACTGCTTTGCTGGTTGGTGGCCAGAGTCTCCAGGCGATCCTGGCTTTGTTCCAACTGAGTCAACAGGCCTATGTTTTCATCGACCAGTCCCTTGAGCAAACTGCCGGCCGCTGAATCAGTGGGCAGGTGCGCCTGAAACTGCTCCAGCAGGGACCCTTGGCTCTCTAGCTGGGCTTTCATGCGGGTATTTTCGCTGTTGAGCTGTTCGATTGTAGCAAGCAGTTCCCGATTTTCCGGTTGACCAGTGGTGAGGGAACTGAGCAGGCGGGCTTGATGTTCAACTTTGGAGCCCAGCAGGCTGTTTTTGGCGCGCAGGCTCTGAACCATTTCCGCACTGGCCGTCAGGACTTCAATCTGTTTATTGGCGATCCGTAGAAATGTGTTGAGTTCGCGGATTCTGGCCTTCAGGTAATTACATTCTTTTTCAATTTCGATTTCTCTTGCGGTGATCACGCCCGTTTGCATGTGCTTTACCCGCAAAGCTTCATACTTTTGCCGCCACTCTTCCATTTCGGCTTTCAGTTCTTCCAGCCTATGCGGGTCGGCTGACGCTGGATCCGACCGGCTCGTCAGAAAGTTCTCAAGCTTATGGTTTATGTGGTCAACGGTTTCAGCTGACTTGGCACTGAGCAGCCCGATTTCACCCAACCTATTGAATCTGAACAGGACCACATCGTGCACATACAGCAGCAGTTCCTGGAGCGAGCCGATCTGGCCCAGGCGGGATTTGTCTGCCTCTTCGAATTCCAGAGCTTTTTTTAGGATGGCCAGTTTACCCGCGATTTCGGAAGTGGTGTGCGACACTCTCCCACCCGCAATCGGGAACTTGCTTGGGGCTTTCTGCTCGCGGCCTGTAGCTGCCGTTTCAGATCGTCCTTCGGATGGTTTCTCCTGTGATCCCTCGCGTGCCTCAAAAAATCCGGCAAGAATCCTTTTCATCCAGGTCTTGTCCTTTTGCTCACCCAATTTTCTCCCCTTCCAGACCGGTACCCATTGGGGATTTGCTCACTCTTCGGCAATCGACTTGAACCGGTCGATGCTTCTCTTCATGACCTCTCCAGCCTTGGACAATTTTGCAGTGCGCTCTTCAAGCAATTGCCTAAGCTGCTCCTGCGCCTGACGAAGCTGCTCTTCCACGCGTTTGCGCTCACTGACTTCCTGCCGCAATTGCTGGTTAGCCTGTTTGAGGTCCGCCATGGCCTTCTTCAGTTCACTCAAATCCATAGCCACCGCAACACTGCCCGTCGTCTCCCCTTTGCTGTTCTTCACCAGCCTGATGGAAACCTCGAACGGCGCGATGCGCCCCTCCCTATTGATCATGTCGATCTCGTAGCGCTTGACGGAACCTTCCCGGCGCAGAATTTCGAGCATCTTGGCCAGGGCATCTTTGTCCGGATACAGATCAAACACTTTCCTGCCCTGCATTTCCTGTCTGCTGTATCCGAAGGTGTCACAGGCCACCTTGTTCCATCGGATTGGTCTGCCGTGACGATCAACAAAAGAAATGGCTTCAACGGTGTTATCAAACACGTATTCAATGTCATTTTTGGCTTGCAGCAAGTCGGAGACGATCCTGCGCTCGCGATCGATCCTCTCGACCTTGGCCTTCAATTCATCAATCTCGAAGGGTTTGACAATGAAGTCGGCAGCACCCGCACTGATGATGTCACTGTAAGTATAATCGTTGGCATAGCCCGTCATGATTATGACAGCGAGATGCGGCTGCAACGACACAGCTTCCCTTGTCAGTGTAAGACCATCCTTGCCGGGCATTCTAATGTCCGAGATCAATAGGTCATACTTCCGGCAGTGCAACATAGCGGTTGCATCATTGCCACCCGCGGCCATATCACAAGCGAGACCGAGCACTTCCATATAGGTTTGGAGTAACCTGCGGTAACCCTCTTCATCATCCACAACTAAGACAGACTTTATGGCGTTGCTATCCATCCATTTATTCCTCCCCTTCTTGCATTAATTGTTTCTAAGCGGCACAGCCATGGAATATCCGCCTATCATGCGCGGCCGGCGTGAGTAAATTCCGGCGTTCGGCGGTTGGAAAAACGACCGTTCCAGGGAATAACCAAACATCTCGGCAGAGGCCGGATTGACCGTCGCTGATCGGATCGCTCTTTCATGGCAGGCCTGGCACCGCGGATCGGTGCCTCTTGGGTCAGAGTACGACACCGTTGTGTCCGCTCCAGCAGCACGCCAGCCAGACTGGTTCACACAAAGGCACGGCATTTTGCGGTGTATTTTTCCAGAACTTTTTAACTCTCGCAGCAGCTCCCGGGATACACATTGAACACGGACCGGCCATCTACCAGCTTGATTGCAGGGAAGCGCCATACTGGGATTGCGCAGTAACGGAAGTTTCGGGTACTGCCAGGGTCATTTCTAGACCATTTCTATGCCGCTTGTCCATGCCTGATACACGGTTAATTTGTCTTAAGTTTTTCAAGTGTTGACGAGGGCGCAGGAGTCATTTGTCCTGCACAGGTAATCCAGAACAGCTCGGATATTTGTCAGAGGGGGACTCAGAGAGGAACGCCCATGAAATCATGCAATGGCCTTCCCCCCTCGGTGCCGGCCATGCCCAATTCCCAAACCGCCCGGTAAGCCGCAACGCTTTTTGCTTTAACCCGTTTTCGGTTCTTTACCCGAAGCTCTGATCCTCTCCTCCGGCACGTCGAATAATCTAAAAACGCGAATGAGGGCGGGAACAGGAAAACGAAATGGAGCTGCTAAAAGTCAGAAGGAATTATCAATTGACCATTCCACAAAGTCTACGCAGAAAAATCAATCTTGCGGAAGGTGATTATGTGGAAGCCGATATTGAAAACGGCAAGATAGTTATTCGGCCAGTTGCAATAAGAAGGGTCACCAAAAAGGACAGGGGAAGGGCGGTCAAGGCCCTGGAAGGTGTGTGGCAAGAAATCGGGCAGACGGATCCCGATGAAACGCAAGAAATGGTAGATGAAGCATTAAGGGAAACGAGGAAAAAGGAAAGTAAGCTGAAAACAAAGAAATGATAAAGTACGTCCTTGACACCAATGTGATTATTAGCGGATATGCTTCTTTCTTGCGCGATTGAAGGGGGAGCCGATTTCATCATTTCAGGCGATGAGCACTTGAAAGCGTTGAAAGCGTATGAGGGGATTAGGATTTTGGAGCCGGTCACGTTTTTAGAGAAAATCGGCATCGGGGAATAATAAAAGAGAACCCGGGGTATGCACTTGACTCCAATGGTTCTGGATCCATTATCCACTGGCAGAGCGGGTAAAATGGATTTTGAAACGTTACTTCGAAAACATGATGCCCTACTTGCCGAGAACGAAGCTTTGAAGGAAGAGAACCTGTCCTTAAAGATACAGCTTGGTCTGGCAGAACCATTGGATCGAACGTCTGTTACAAAGTCGGCGCGGCAAGAAGCCTCGCTGGCGGAGCCATCCTCTCTTGTCACCGCCAAGGCTGATCCGGCGGAAAAGATACGCCTTTTTATGTCGCTGTTCAAGGGGCGGGAGGGCATCTATGCAAGAAGGTGGGAAGGCAAGGATGGCGCCAGGGCTGGATACACACCCGTCTGTGAAAATGAAAGAAAGCCCGGTCTTTGCAGAAAGTTCAAGGTCAAGTGTTCCTCCTGCAACCACAGATCCTATGCACCCTTGGATGAAAATGCCATCGATGCCCACTTGAGGGGTATAATTGTTGCCGGCGTTTACCCTCTACTCCAAGATGAAACCTGCCATTTTCTGGCGATCGACTTTGACAAAGAGGGGTGGCAGGAAGATGCATCCACCCTCAGGGACGTCTGTGGAGCCTTCAACATCCCCGTAGCCTTTGAGCGTTCTCGATCCGGTCAGGGCGCTCACGCTTGGTTCTTTTTCGCGGATCCGGTGTCCGCGAGTCTGGCCCGAAGATTCGGGAGCGCCTTGCTGACCCACGCCATGAGTAAGCGGCACGAAATCAAGTTCAAATCCTACGACCGATTATTTCCTAATCAGGCCACAATGCCGAGGGGCGGATTCGGCAATCTGATTGCCTTACCGCTTCAAAAAGAGGCACGTCGAAATGGCAACAGCGTTTTCATCGATGAGAGTTTCCTCCCCTACGAGGACCAGTGGGAATTCCTGGCCAAAATCAGGCGACTTTCCGAAGACGAGATCGGCGTTCTAATTTCGAAGCTTTGCCTTGGCAACGAACTCGGGGACCTGAAACAAAACGATGAGGAACCCACCAAACCGTGGGAAAGAAGAGATGCAAACAGGGCCAAACTCTCACGACAGGAGTTTCCGAGTGTAGTGCAGGTAGTCAAAGCCAACATGCTCTTCATTGACAAATCCGGCATTTCCCAGAAGGCTTTAAATGTAATGAAAAGGCTGGCCGCCTTCAAGAATCCTGAGTTCTACCGTCTCCAGGCAATGCGCCAATCGACCTACAGAGAACCGCCAATCATCTCGTGCTCTGAAGAAACACAGCAGTACCTCTGCCTGCCAAGAGGGTGCGACATTGATATTGAAACCGTGCTTAGGGACGCTGAAGTGGAGATTCAATGGACAGACAAAACCTATGCCGGAAGGCCTATCAAAGTCACCTTCACCGGGGCATTGAGGGAGGATCAGGAAATTGCTGCGGAGGAGATGTTAAAGCATGATTGCGGGGTCCTCTCTGCCACCACGGCGTTTGGGAAGACAGTAGTTGCAGCCAGACTGGTCGCCGAACGAAAAGTGAATACCCTCATACTGACCCACCGACAGCAACTTCTCTCACAGTGGATGGCCCGATTGTCCCAATTTCTTAAAATCAACGAAGAACTACCTTCGATACCCGGGAAGCGAGGTCGGCGGCCGATATTGAGCGTCATCGGACAAATCGGCGCTGGAAAGAACAGCGCCAACGGTATCATCGATGTTGGCATCATGCAGTCTTTAATCAGCGATCATGAGGTGAAAGAATGTGTGAGAGACTATGGCATGGTGATTGTTGATGAATGCCACCACATTTCGGCCGTGAGCTTCGAGCAAATCATCAAGAAGGTCCGATCAAAATACGTCTATGGCTTGACTGCCACACCGTTTCGTCGGGATGGTCGCCATCCGATTATCTTTATGCACTGCGGTCCCATAAGGTACCGGGCAAATGCGAAGAAGGAGGCGGAGAAACGGCCATTCGATCACTACGTCATACCCCGGTTCACCGGTTTCAGGATTCCCCCTGATCGGGAAGAAGCTGATATATCGATCCAAGAGCTCTATTCGTGGATGGTGACGGATGGACTTCGCAACGAGCAGATTCTCGACGACGTCCTCAGAGGCCATGAAGCTGGCAGAAACTCGCTCATCCTAACGGAGAGGACGGCCCATGTGGAATTGCTCGCAGCAAAGCTTCGTGAGAAGATCCCCCATGTGGTGACTCTAATCGGCGGGAAGGGAACAAAAGCGAACGGGGATATTATGGCGGAAATCGCTGAGGTCCCAGTCACCGCCCCGTTGACCATAGTCGCCACCGGGAGATACGCAGGAGAAGGGTTTGATGAGCCGCGGCTGGATACCCTATTTCTGGCAATGCCAATATCTTGGAAAGGAACGCTGCAGCAGTACGCAGGCAGACTACATCGTTTGTTCGAAGAGAAGAAAGAAGTCCAGATCTATGACTACGTCGATATTCACGTTAGGGCTCTGGAGAAGATGTATCGAAAAAGGATTTCTGGATATGCTGACATCGGCTATCGGACAAAGGCGGAGAGCTTCTCTGATAACCCCGCCGATATCATCTTCGATAATACCAACTTCCTCCCCGTCTTGCAGAACGATATGACGAATTGTGTTCGGGAGGCGGTGATTGTCAGCCCGTTTGTTACAAAATGGAGAGCCGCGCAGATGCTTCCAGACCTGGCGGCATTGGCGAAGAGGGTTTCTGTGGTGGTCGTCACAAGGCCGGTAGATGTGTATAAAGATAAATCAGTCTTGGAGGCGACTCTGGCATCGCTGCAAGATGCAGGGGTGCGCCTTCTGTTGAAGGCCAACATACATCAGAAGTTTGCCATCATAGATCAGAAAATTGTCTGGTACGGCAGCATCAATCTGCTGAGCTACGGGAGTGCGCAAGAAAGCATAATGCGGTTGGAAAGTCTAAATATTGCACAGGAATTGATAAAAGATCTTGGTAAATCAATCAGATACCGACGCCGAGATAATCATGCACCAGGATATTTCGAAAACCAGAAATGCCCCTCCAGTCCACTTCCGGATGAGCGGATTTCAGGTGCAGGGACAAAGGCTGGGTAGATTCAGATCGTTTCGACGGCAATATTCACTTTGAGAAGGCCCGCTTGCCTCCCATTCGCCGAGGTGCTCTTCCCAAAATCTTCGTCTTGCTTCGCGGTCTTCGCCCTTAGCCTTGTTGATGGGTTTCGCTTCGCTCTACCCATCCTACGGCTTGATAGTCTCGATGCTTGACCTCCTTCGGCTGTTCTGGAGGCCAATTTCCCACAACCTAAGTTGCCGCGAAATATGGGGTTCGCAGAACGCTTACGCAGATATTCCGCTGTCAATCAACAAGACAGGCAAGCCCTTCTCCCGTGCAGCAAGTCGACTTAATAAGCCCTGCGAGACAACGGTGCAAAACCGCGCCGCACATTTCCCCTTTCTCCTGACGCAAGGGTACCATCCTGTCCCCAAGGGGTTTAAAGCAAGCTGTGCCATGCCGCAATGGAGTGGAAATCAGCGCACACGAATTGCGCAGTAAATTTGACTTTCCATTCTCAAATCTTCATGTTAGAGAGCCATGCAACCTGTCCCGTAAAATCATACTCATACCGCTGGGAGGTGCCATTGAATATTCTTGTTACCGGCGGGGCCGGCTACATAGGTTCCCACACTGCGAAGTTGTTGAAGCAAGAGGGGCACGTACCGATTGCCTTTGATAACCTTTCCAACGGCTGGGCTGAATGGGCGCGCTTTGGTCCGTTTGTGTTCGGTGATATCCGCAGTGAGGAAAGTCTTTACAGGGCCTTGGTGGGGTTTAAGGTGGACGCAGTGATTCATTTTGCAGCGAAAGCCTATGTGGAAGAATCCACCCGGTTGCCCGAAGAATATTTCGACAACAATGTCTCCGGCAGCATCGCTTTGCTGAAGGCAATGAAGAGGGCGGGAACCAGGCGGCTGGTTTTCTCCAGTTCCTGTGCGGTCTATGGTGATGCTCAAACTCCAACCATAGGCGAGGATCATCCCAAGAATCCGAAAAATCCCTACGGCCTCTCCAAGTGGCAATGCGAGCAGGTGATCAACGAAGTCGCACCGGTGGTGGGGGTTCATTTCGCGGCGTTGCGTTACTTCAATGTGGTGGGAAACGACCCAGAGGGAGAGATTTACGAGAGACACGAACCGGAAACGCACGTGCTGCCGAACCTGATGCAGGCGGCCAGATCCGCTGCCTCATTTTCGTTGTTTGGTACCGACCACGACACAGAAGACGGCACGGCTGTCCGCGATTATGTGTACGTGATGGATCTGGCCCGTGCACACATCCGCGCACTCGACATCATCGAGTCCCGCCCGAAACTCATCTCCAACGTGGGTAAAGGGGAAGGGGTATCGGTTCGAGAGCTGGTGCACCTTGTGGAGGAGGCCGTCGGTAAAAAGCTTCAAGTCGTAGAACATCCCATACGTCCGGGGGATCCACCCCGGCTGGTGGCTGACAACAGTTACCTGAAGACCTGGTTCAATTATGATTTTAAGAGCTTGCGAGACGTGGTCAAAGATTTGGCAAGTTTCAAGATGGAATGAGGCCGGCATTGTTTCATGTCTACCTTAAAGCCATTGGCGCAGGCGCTTCCTGCTGGATGCCGGAAGCAGCAGAGCGGATGGGAATCCATCAAACTCAGAGTTATTGCATCTCTTCAAGCAAAACAAGGAGAAATAAGGTGAAGCAAACTAAGCACATTTTGGCAGGACTGATGTTCTTGATCGTTACTGCTGTGTGGGTGGTTCCCGCTATTGCGACAGCGGCTGAGAAATGCCCGCCACCGGAAAAGGTTATGGAAGCTTTCTCCAAGGTATTCAAGCGCGAAGGCCAGGTGATCCATGTTAAAGAGAGCATTGTGCCGGGGCTTTGTGAAGTGGATATGATGGTGAACAACAGAAAAGGAATATTATACATCGACCCCGATGCAAAATTTTTCTTTGCGGGCCAGATATTGGATGTTGAGGGTGGGCGCAATCTGACGCAGGATGCCATGACTGAGCTGAACAGGTTGAGTGCTGAAGAGATGACCAAACTGGAATCTCTCACTGCCTTCTCGATCGGTACGTCGGACAAGACTCTCTACTACGTAACAGATCCGCAATGCCCTTATTGTAAGAAGGGGGAAGAAACCCTGAAGAAATTGGCTGAAGCAGGCAAGGTCACTGTCAATTTTCTATTTTTTCCGTTGCCCATGCATGAAGGGGCCGAACAGGAGTGCGTTTCCATCATCTGCGATAATAAAGGCCTTGAAGGGTTGGAGAGTAATTATAAATCCGACAATCAGTGCCCGGAGGGAGTTAAGAAGGTTAAAGATACGGTAGAATTTTTGAAGGCCAAAGGGGTCAGTGGAACTCCTGTTTACATCTTTCCTGACGGCACTTACCACCCGGGACTGCTGCCTGAAGAAACACTTTTTGAAAAGTTGGGCATTGCGCCGCAACCGGCGGCCCCTGAGGGGCAGGCGACAAAGCCCGCGGAGCCCGCTGCAGAAGAGAAAAAGGATTGATTTGAACCTAACGAAGTGACCGGTATGTCTGACAGGTTATCCTCATTTTGCGGAGTGAACATCCTGGTTGTCGGTGATGTGATGCTCGACTACTACCAATGGTGTGAAGTGACCCGCATATCCCCTGAGGCTCCGGTGCCCGTGGTGAGGGTGAGAGACAAGACCTCGGTGTTGGGGGGAGCCGCCAATGTGGCGGCCAACCTTGCCGGGCTTGGCTGCAAAACAGTCCTCCTGGGTGCCAGAGGCGATGATGAGGCAGGCAGGGTACTGGCGCATCATTTGCGCTCGGCTGGGATTGAAGACAAGTTGTTGATCGAGCCGCATAGACCCACCACCACCAAGACTCGCGTACTTGCCCAGGGTCAGCAGCTGATTCGCCTTGATGAAGAGGAAATCGGAATTCTGTCAGCTGCGGCGGCCGAGGAGCTGTTTTCCAGGTACAGAGCGCTATTGCCGGGCAAGCGGGCGGTTATTCTGTCCGACTACGGCAAGGGAGTGCTTTCCGGGGCACTTTGCCGTGATATGATCGGTCACGCCGGTGCAAGGAATGTCGCCGTCCTGGTGGATCCCAAAGGCAAGGATTGGGATCGATACCGGCACGCAACCTGTATTACTCCCAATGAAAGCGAGTTGGAAGCGGTGCTGGGCGGGCCCGGCAAGAGCGAGCAGGACCTGTTGACAGGGGCCATCAAGGTTCAAAAAGAGCTGTGCCTGGACCACCTGCTCGTTACCCGAGGAGCAAAAGGCATGATCCTGGTCCGGCGGGACGGGGAACCGGCCGTAATAGCAGCGAAGCCCAGAGAAGTCTTCGATGTTTCAGGTGCCGGAGATACCGTTATAGCGGTACTCGCGGCCGGCGTGGCGGCGGGGCTGAGCTGGTCCAATGCGGCCAGGGTGGCAAATGCCGCGGCCGGAGCCGTGGTTGGTAAAGTCGGCACGCATGCCATCAGTATGGATGAGTTACAGGTGGCTTTGCGCCTGGATGAAATCGGTTCCCTGCACAAGATTTTTAATCTTGACGATGCCAAAATGCAGGTGGATGCCTGGCGCGTGCTGGGCGAGCGGGTGGTTTTTACCAATGGCTGTTTTGATTTGTTGCATGTCGGCCACATTAAGCTACTGCAGGCCGCTGCCAAGGAAGGCAGCAAGCTGGTGGTAGGACTGAATTCGGATGCTTCGGTAGGTCGGCTCAAGGGTGTCGGCCGACCAATTTTGAGACAGCAGGACCGCGCTTCCATTCTGGCTGCATTGGAGTGTGTCGATATGGTTGTTATTTTCGATGAAGATACGCCCTTGAATCTGATCCAGGTGCTGCGCCCCGAGGTATTGGTGAAAGGTGCCGACTATGTACGCACCGGCGTTGTCGGCCATCAACTGGTGGAAGCCTGGGGCGGTCAAGTGGTGTTGGTGCCGCTTGCGGCCGGCTCCAGTACCACCAACATTGTGAAAATGATTCAAAAAAATTCTTCTCTCCACTGACACCCGTTTCATGCCCTCCAAGCAGTGATGGTTGCCCATCACAGAGTAGTGCCGTAAGCATTTATTGCTTCATAAAATACGTCATCTTGGAAGTTGCGAACCCGGATCTATGCGGATTTTTCCAACAGTTCCATGTAGCGTTTAAGGGTCGGGAGATTTCTGCAAAATGGATGATTGGCCAGTTCCTCGTGAAGTCTCTGCAGCGGGAATGGCAGCCGAAAGAGAGTCACAGTCATCCGGTCGGTATCCAGCAGTGCCGAATTGCACACGGCAATGCCGTCGCGGTAAGGGCCACCGACGCTTCCCGCTTTAATCCAGTATCTTGCATGCGGTTTCAGCCTCACTACGAAGGGGGCAATTGCTTCGCAGCGATGGACGATGACGTCTTCAAACCGGGGGGAATGATGGGTGTGCGGCAATTCATAAATTGCCGGGATGTGGTCGTGGCCGCTCACGATAATACTGTGTGGAAATGTCCGCCACCTTTCCAGGCTCTCCTCAAGGGCCGTCTTGTCCAAATAGTTGAATGATTCGATGGTGACGGCCTCCCCTGATCGCGGCAGATGAAAAGGACTGTGGTGAGTCATAATGAAGTGTTCTTCTTCGATGAAAAGCGGCAGTTGACTCAGATAATCGATGGCACCGGGTACTGTTGACAGAAGACCGGCATTGTAGGCGCTCGCTTGCATGCGATCCAGTTGCTGCGGATGATCGGTGAAAAGACCGGCCACCAGCAGATCATGGTTGCCGGCTACGGTCGGAAGATGCAAAGATTGCAGTCGCTTGAAGGTGCGATCACCAAACGGCAGCCAACCGACGATATCGCCGAGGCAGTAAACCCGGTCGATACGGGTTTCGCTCAGGTGGTTGATGCAGCACTTTAAAGCGTCTTCATTTCCGTGGATGTCGCCGAAAAAATAATAGCGCATGAACCCCTCAATGCAAGTAGCTCGTGATGTTCCATTGCAGACCGTTGGAGGAGGCATTGATGGCTCCCCCGATGTCTGTTCGATGGATGATTATGTTTCGTCTGCGGCATTCCTCCAGTACTTGCCGTGCCGGAAAGCCAAACCAGTTATCAAATCCACATGAAAAAATTATGTGCTTTGGCTGTAGTCGGTCGAACAAGAAGCTGCTGTTGGAACTTGCGCTGCCATGATGAGGAGAAATGAGAAGCAGCTCCTGGCAAGGGGAATGGTCTTCAAAAATGAGTTTTTCGACGGAGGCATCGATGTCGCCCGGAATGATGACGCATGTCTTGCCGAATGTTATCTGCAGCACCAGGGATGCATTATTCAAATTGTGATCCCACTGTTTCTGGAGATAGTCGGGTGTGGGATGAAGAATGTTGACCCGGCACTCGCCGATGTTTCCGGGAAAGTGGAGGATCTCGGGCATAAGCATCCGGCGCAGCTTGCGTTGGTGTACGATGTCTCTCAGTTCATTTAAGTGCTCGTCTCCATCCCGGCTTTCGATGCCGGTTTCCACAAAAGAACCCACCTCGAAATGATCGAGAATGAACCGTAAACCATTTCGATGGTCCGGATGATCGTGTGACAGGATCACATAGTCGAGCCTGCCGATGCCTGTGTGCCGGAAGAACGGTGCCAGTACATGGCGTCCCACATCGAAGGAGTCATCGAAAAAGCCGCCTCCGTCCACGAGCATGGTCGCACCGTTGGGAAAGCGCACCAGAGTGGAGCTTCCCTGACCCACATCAATTGCAGTGACGGTGAGCAGCTGATCGGGTCTGCCGTCAGCCGCCGAGATGCCCCTTGAGACCGTGTAACCCAACAATACAAGAATCATCGGCACGAGGACTGTCAACTTCTTCTGCCAATTCCACCGGGACAATGACACGGCAAGAAATGCGTAAAAGCCCACTACCCAGATGAGGGGCACGATGCCAACCCAGATGAAGCTCCATGAGAGGTGGCTGAACCAGTGGATGATGTGCTGGCAAATCTCCACCAGCCATGCGCCGGCCTTGAGCAAGAGCCTTGCAACGGTTTCGTTCAGCGGGAGCGCGACGAGCGTTGCAAGCCCGATCGGCAAAACCAGGAATCCTATCAGCGGAACCAGCAACGAGTTGGCGATCAATGCCGCCAGGGAAATTCCGTTAAAATGGTAGGCGATGAGGGGGGCAACAGTGATTGTTACGGCGGCTGAAAGGAGCAAGGCATCCAGGAACGGTTTAAACAGATGTACCGGGTGCAGGGCGCGGTCAGTGGCAGAGGGAAGGAGATGTTTGGAGATCCTGTAGAGTCGGGGAAAGAATAACAGGATGCCGATCATCGCCGCAAAAGACAGCTGGAAGGAGATTTGCCGCAACTGGTTGGGAAAGAGCACAAGAATTAACAGGGCTGCGGCTGCCAGAAATGTGGCCGGGTCCGGCCGACGATACAGATGAATGGACCAGCAGATCAGCAATAGCGTTATGGCTGCCCTCCAGGTGGGCAGCGCGAGGCCTCCCACGCAAGCGTACATGGATGCACACAATAACGCTATCCACAAAGCGATGCGGCGATCGCTTCGAGCCTGAAGGAGGGACGGTGCACACAGGCGGATTGCTCGACTGCTCAGCCAAAAGATTGCCAGGCTCACCATTCCCAGATGCAGTCCCGAGATGGCCAGAAGGTGGGTCACTCCGGCACGGTTCAAGTGATCTCGCCACTGGGCACTCAATTGTTGGCGGTATCCGAGCAGCAGTGCCGAGTAGAAGGCGGCAACGTCAAAGGATGCGTTGTTCTGCAACCATAGGAGAGCACTCTGTCGAAACCGCTCGAGGCTTCTGCCCAGGTTTTTGAAAGGCGACAATAGGCTGCCCGTGGGAGCCAATTTCAGCAACAGACCACGATTGGAAATGTGGGCTCGGCCGTAGAATCCTCGATTTGCCCGGTTTCCGACATAATCATATGCGCCGGGATTACCGAAATTGCGGAATGGCTTCACGTGAAGCCGTGCCAGTAATCTGTCTCCCGGGAGCCAGGTGCCCGGTTCCATGTCCGTTTGACGAAGAGTGATGACAATGCCGCCGCGCACCGGAAAACTGTTTTGCGGAGTGACGACTCGCTGCAGTTCAACCGGAAGTAACATCTTATCGGGATGGTAGTCGGGCGGCCGAGTCACTTCACCCATTACCAGGATGTCGGGTTCATTTAGGAACGGTTTAAGGCTCGCTGGCGCGGGCAATTCAGGACGTACCAGGAGACCGGCCAGAAGGCCAAGGCAAAGGAAGGCGGCAATTCCGCAGGCACGACGAACAAGAGGAGGGCAAGGGTAGATCGCGGCGATAAAACAGACTAGAAAAACAAGACTCACGAGCGGGAAGATCAGGACGGGATGCTCGGCAGAAATCCACTGTGCAGCACCAGTTCCTGCCACAAAAGCGATTGAAATCACGCAAAGAGGGCGAGTTCCCATGCTCTTCCTCAATGGTGGCTGAAGCACACACGGTTTGAGCGGTGCACTTTCTCAGGGGTCGGATTCCCGCTAGTCCTGGTCTCGCTCGCGCCAGATTCTGGCGCCCACGGCTGTCAGCTTCTGCTCGATGGTCTCGTAACCCCTGTCCAGGTGATAGATACGTCTGATCTCGGTCAGTCCATCGGCAGCCAGCCCCGCCAGGACCAAAGAAGCCGATGCGCGTAGATCGGTCGCCATGACGGGGGCTCCTGAAAGGGACTCGACGCCGCGAACCACGGCGGTTCTGCCGTCCAGGTTGATATCGGCGCCGAGTCGCCTGAGCTCGAGGACATGCATGAAACGGTTTTCGAAAATTTGTTCGGTAATAAGACTGACCCCGTCTCCCAATGCCATCAAAGACATAAACTGGGCCTGCATATCCGTCGGGAATCCGGGGAACGGCCAGGTTTTCACGTCCACGCTGCGTATAGCGGAAGCCGCCTGAATCTCCAGCGTGCCGTCGTTGACGCATATGGTCGCCCCTGTCCCTTCGAGTTTGCTGATCACCGCTTCCAGGTGTTCGGGATGACATGGAGACAGGGTGAGGTGTCCTCCGGTGATGGCGGCAGCTATCATGTAGGTGCCGGTTTCGATGCGGTCGGGAATAACGGTGTGAGTACCGGGGCTGAGGTTGGGAACGCCTTCAATGGTGATTTGCGGGGTACCGGCACCGCGAATATGAGCGCCCATTTCATTAAGATATTCAGCCAGTGCAATCACCTCCGGTTCACGCGCCGCGTTTTCCAGCACCGTTACGCCGTCAGCCAGGCTCGCCGCCATCATCAGATTTTCCGTGCCGGTTACCGTGATTTGATCGAAAGTGATGGTTGTCCCTTGCAGGCGTTTGGCCTTAGCCATGACATAACCGTGCTGCAATTGAATTTCCGCTCCCATGCGCTCCAGACCTTCCAAGTGGAGGTTGATGGGGCGGGCTCCAATGGCGCATCCGCCGGGCAGGGACACTTTGGCATGCTGAAATCTCGCTACCAAAGGGCCGAGGACAAGCACCGAAGCGCGCATCGTTTTGACCAGTTCGTACGGTGCCTCCGGAGTGTGTATCCGGCTTGTATCGATATGAAAATGTTCGTCCTGTTGACTTTCTGCCCCCATGTGCTCCAGGAGCCGCTGCATGGTGCGAATGTCTCTGAGTCGCGGCACATTGACCAGAGTATGTTCTCCGGGTGCGATAAGGGAGGCGGCCAACAGGGGCAGGGCCGCATTTTTTGCTCCGCTGATCGGAATATGGCCGCGCAGTGCGATACCGCCTTCGATCATCAGCTTGTCCATGGTTTACCTTCGCGCTCTGGTTAGGTGCAAAATTCTGGGTATTCCGGAATAGTCGTTCTTGATGCGGTAGCCTTGAAAATTCAGGTTTTGTTGCAACTCGTTCTGCAATATATCAGCCTGACCCTGTCCGATTTCCAGCAGAATTGCCCCCCCCGGCCGCAGATAATCCGGTGCGGTTTCAAGAAGGGTGCGGATGGTGTCCAGTCCCTGGGGACCTCCACCCTTTAAGGCGGTTGCGGGTTCGTACTTTTCGATTTCAGGGGCCAGCCCGGCGAGCTCATCGTCCCCAATGTAGGGGGGATTGCTCACAATGAGGTCGAAGCCGGCCCGAAGCGGAGCCAAACTGTCGAACCAGTTGGCTGCCACAAACCATATGCGGTGTTGCACATGGTGACGCAAAGCGTTGCGCTTGGCCACTTGAAGAGCGGCGTAAGAAATGTCGGCAGCCAGTATCCGGGCAGCGGGACGCTCGTGGGCGATGGCCACGGCAATGGCCCCCGAACCCGTGCCCAGATCAAGCACCGTGTGTGCATGGTGGCCCAAAAGATCAATGGCCATTTCAACCAGCAACTCGGTTTCAGGTCTTGGGATCAATACCGACGGGTTGACTTCAAATTCGAGGGACCAGAATTCCTGTTTTTGAGTGATGTACTGAGTCGGTTCGTGTGCGGCACGTCTCTGGATTGCCCGGCGGTATCGGGCCAGTTCGGTTGCGGTGAGAGGTTGGTCGTAGTGCAGGTAGAGTTGGATACGTTCTTTTCCCAACACGTAGGCCAGAAGGACTTCGGCGCTGGCACGGGGCTGCTCCACCTTGTGGCGGCTAAAATAGTCCGTGGTCCACTGGAGCACTTTGAGGATGGTCCAAATTTCTTCCATCCTTTGTCCTTAGTTCATTGCTGTTCGTCGTTGTTGATAGCTTCCGCCCGAAAGTGGGTGATCAAGGGATCAATGATTTCATCAATTGATCCACTGAGAACCGCGTCAAGCTTGTAAAGGGTAAGGTTGATGCGATGATCGGAAACCCGGTTCTGGGGAAAATTGTAAGTGCGGATTCTCTCGCTGCGGTCGCCCGTTCCCACCTGGCTCTTGCGTTCCTGCGCTATCCTGGCTTCCTGCTCGCTTTGCATCTGATCCAGCAGGCGGGCGCGCAGCACTTTCATTGCTTTAGCTTTGTTTTTGTGCTGCGATTTTTCGTCCTGGCAAATGACCACCAGTCCGGTGGGTAAATGGGTGATGCGGACAGCCGAATCCGTGGTGTTGACACTCTGTCCCCCCGGGCCCGAGGAGCGGAACACGTCCACCCTAAGCTCGTTGGGATCGATGTAGATATCGACTTCTTCGGCTTCGGGGAGAACGGCCACAGTGACCGCCGATGTATGTATTCTCCCCTGGCTCTCCGTGACCGGCACCCGCTGCACCCGGTGCACTCCGCTTTCATATTTCAGGCGGCTGTAAGCCCCTTTTCCATTGACGGCAGCGATAATTTCCTTGAATCCGCCGATTCCTGTCGGGTGGCTGTCGATTATTTCCACATTCCAGTGCCGTAATTCGGCGTATCGGGAATACATGCGAAACAGGTCCGCAGCAAACAGGGCAGCTTCATCGCCGCCTGTGCCCGCACGGATTTCCAGGATCACGTTTTTTTCATCATTGGGATCCTTGGGGGAGAGCATTGCTTTCAGTTCATCTTCCGAAGTATCGACTGCCCTTTTGAGGAGCGACATCTCCTGCCTGATGAATTCCCGCATTTCAGGATCATCTTCGGTTTCGAGGAGCTCCTGGTTTTCCGCCAGCTCGGTTCTTGCCCTGGTGTAGTTTCGGTATCTCTCCACAATAGGAGCGAGCTCGGCGTGCTCTTTGGCAACCTTCTGATATTCCTTGGGATTCGCCAAAAGCTCCGGGTTGCTCAGATCCTCTTCCAGTTTACGGATCTTCTCTTCCAGGGTGTCCAGTCGTTCAAACATATTTGCCGTTGCCTGTTGCGCAACTCCACACACATGCAGTGTTATTCACTCGCGCGTTGTTCATCTTTGTTGGTCTGATATTTTTCGTATTTTTTCCTGAAACGTTCAATGCGGCCGGCAGAGTCAACCAATTTTTGCTTTCCGGTGTAGAAAGGGTGACACTTGGAACAGATTTCCACGCGTATGTCCTGCTTTGTTGAGCCGGTTTGGATCTCATTGCCACAAGCACAGCGAATGACGGTTTCATGATATGCGGGGTGAATATTCTCTTTCATTAAGGTCTCCTCCTCAGCTTTTTTTGTAAATTTAACTAGAGAATCATAAAATATAGACGCAAAAAACCCACTTTTCAATGGAAAAATGGCATTTGGCAATCTGGCAATCCCCTATTGCTGCCGAAAGAAGGAAAGCAAGCATAGTTCAATGTCACGGTGAATAGGTGCTCTATATATTTTCCAGTAAACTCCATGACTTACACTTATTTCTGGTCAACTGCCTCCCATTGGTGTATAGAAAGTACGCTACTTACTTCACTTTGGAGGTGATCCACGTTGAACCTATGGGAGGTCCATGTCAGGCCCGTTGAGCGATCAGAGGAAGGTCGCTATCAGGAAGTGATGGATGAGCATCATTATCTGGGACGCATGCCTAAGATCAGCGAAACGCTTTGGTACATTGGCCTATGGCGCAACCAGTGGGTGGCGCTTCTGAGCTTTTCCGCCGCCGCATGGAAGTGCGCGGCGCGGGACCAATGGATCGGTTGGAGCCCACGCCATCAGTATGATCGGTTGAAACTGGTAGCCAACAACAGTCGTTTTCTTATTCTTCCCGACTGGCACTTTCCGAATTTGGGCTCTCGCGTCTTATCATTGTGCCAGAAGAGAATCCCTCGCGATTGGCAAGATATCTTTGGCCATCCTTTGTTGTTGCTTGAAACCTTTGTGGACCCTCGACGCTTTCAGGGCACCGTCTATAGAGCAGCTAACTGGCACTGTGTCGGTCAGACCAGGGGCTTCCGCCGCACCGGCAATGGCTACAGTGCTAGAACCCACCCGCCCAAAATGATCTTCGTAAGACCACTGCGACCCAATGCACGAGAGTTGCTCTCGCGCCCACTTCTCGAATCGGCCTTTAATACAGGAGGAGCCAAAATCATGATTACTGCCGAGCATATGCAGTCTTTGCCGCAATTCTTCACCGATATACCAGATCCCCGTCGTGCACAAGGACGTCGCCACAGGCTTTCAACCGTACTCGCCATCGCGGCCGGTGCAATCTTGTGCGGAATGCGAGGCTATAAGGCTATCACCGACTGGGCAAACAGCCTTGGCCAAAAGGCGCGTGAACGTTTCAGGTGTCGTGTGGAAAACGGCCGATGTGTGGTTCCAAGCGAATACGTCTTCCGGAATGTCCTTATCCGTGTCGATCCACTGGACCTGGACCACGCCCTGCAAAATTGGAATAAAACCCACGGCGAAAAGGATGAAAGCCTGGCAATCGACGGCAAGGTCATGCGCAATGCTATCGATGAGCAGGGCTATCAGACCCACATCATGAGCGCCATTGGTCATCAGACCAAGAATTGCTACACCCAAAAAAAGTAGGTACCCTTCCCAAGGAAGGGGATGAGGAGGCCAAGCGAACAAACGAGATAAAAATGGCCGCCCCACTCCTTGATCCTATCAATATTCAAGACAAAGTCATCACGGCGGATGCCCTTCTAACGCAACGCGCCTTCGCCGATTATCTGGTTCTGGAGCGCAAAGCTCACTATCATTTCACCGTTAAGGATAACCAACCCACACTTCGTACAGACATCGAATTCTTCTTCCAAAACCCAAAAGAGCCGGATTATATCGACAACGACTCTTGTGATCATGGACGGATTGAAACCCGTAAAATCTGGACCACCACCGAGCTCAACGACTACCTCAACTTTCCTCATGTTGGGCAAGCGTTCGCAATCGAACGTCACTCAATAGACAAAAAATCAGGCAAAGAATCTTGTGAGACCGTCTATGGCATCACCAGCAAATCCCCGGAAGAAGCCGACGCACAAAACGTTCTCAACACTAATCGAGGCCACTGGAGCATCGAAAATTCCTGCCATTATATCATCGATTGGAACTATGACGAGGACCGCAGCAGGATATCCAAGGGCTACGGTCCCGAAAATATCACCCGGCTTAGGCGATTTGCCGTCGGGCTCATCAAGTCCAAGGGTGTATACAGCGTCGCACAGAAAATGCGTCAACTCAATCGCAATGTCCGCTCAGTTCTCGACTATCTGTGTATGACAACAAACTCATGTACCCCTGCTCACCGGCAATTAGAATGAGAACAAATTTACCGTGAGTTCAATGTTCCTCTTTCCTCAAGCTCCATGTTAAGTACATATGTTACCTGGATTGAGCCGCCTGTCTCAGGCAAAACTGCCAGCGTCATCCCGGTAAAATGCCGCCACGGTGTTAGGAACCTAAAAAGAGAACCATCAACTCGTTTTGAGGCTGTCATATGGTCACCTACTTTGTTTCCTTTTATCCTCGCATTCCGCTGGATGAAAATTTGTCCATTTTTGAACCGCTGCATGACCACAACACACACCAATTGCTGAGTAGATCCGCCGGAGTTTTACTGCCCCCCTATGTGCCTCCATGGCGCTACCGGGATATCACACGGTTGGCCAGACACTGGTTCCCCAGACTGGAGACCCGCTTTGCTTACCAGGGTAAGAGCAAGCAGATCGAACTCTTCCGACGGATCGGCGTCAATTGCCCGGAGACTCTGCTATTCAGAGATCCGTCTCAACTGATGGAGCGGCTTCACAGAGGGGGAATCCCGTGGGACTACCCGCTGGTCTTGAAAGGGGATCAAGGCGCAGGCGGCAGCACCGTCTTTCCGGTCTATTCTTCAGCCGACATCGCCAGACGGCTCAAGAAGCTTCCCCGCCACGAACCGGTATTGCTGCAAAAATGGGTGAGGCATGGGGGCAGGGATCTGCGCGTAGTGATATACGGTTGTCAGACTGTAAGTTACTTCCGTTTGGGCAACGGCGGCTTCTACAACAATGTATGCCGCGGCGGACGCATCGATCACGAACTCTATCCCGCGCAACAGCAGACCGGGGTCCAGGCTGTTCTGCAATTCTGCCGACGCGCCGTCATCGATATCGCCGGCTTTGACTTAATGTTTCCCGATGAGGGGGAGCCCGTTTTCATAGAGATCAACTTCCACTTCGGTCGCAAAGGTCTAGGCGGCCCCTCCGGGCATCAGAAGAGACTGCAGCAGGCTGTCACAGAGTGGCGGGCAGGTGTGCTTGCTCATGCATGACAGCGGGTCAATCGGCTGATTCCCTGGTTGTGAGCCCTGCATATCCAAAGCCTTCCGCGACGAATTGCCAAACCGCAAACAGGAGGCCGTCTAGCGATTCATGGAAGCCAGAAACTCTGCATTGTTCTTGGTTCCCTGCATCTTATCGAGCAGAAACTCCATGGCATCGACCGGGTTGAGTGGTGATAAGAGTTTTCGCAGGATCCAAATGCGATTGAGATCGTCGGCCGGCAACAGGAGCTCCTCTTTGCGAGTGCCCGACTTATTGATGTCGATCGCGGGAAAAATACGTCGATCAGCAAGTTTGCGCTCCAATACGATTTCCATATTGCCGGTTCCCTTGAATTCTTCAAAGATAACTTCATCCATGCGGCTTCCGGTGTCGATGAGGGCGGTGGCAATGATGGTCAGACTGCCCCCCTGCTCGACATTGCGTGCGGCTCCAAAGAACCGTTTGGGACGGTGCAGGGCATTGGAATCGAGACCGCCTGAAAGAATTTTTCCGCTTGGCGGGACAACGGTATTGTAAGCACGGGCCAGCCGCGTGATGCTGTCCAGTAGAATGACCACATCGCGCTTATGCTCGACCAGCCGTTTGGCTTTCTCACTCACCATTTCAGCGACCTGAACGTGGCGTTGCGGCGGCTCGTCAAATGTCGAGCTGACCACTTCTGCGCGCACGCTGCGCTGCATGTCGGTCACTTCTTCAGGACGCTCATCGATGAGCAGCACGATCAGGTAAGTGTCTCTATGGTTTATGGTTATGGCATTGGCGATGTTTTGCAGCAGCATGGTCTTTCCTGTGCGCGGCTGCGCAACGATCAGACCGCGTTGGCCGAATCCGATCGGGGTCAGGAGATCCATCACTCGCGTCGAGAAGTTATCGGGGATCGATTCCAGGTGGACCCGCCGATCGGGATAGAGGGGAGTGAGATTATCAAACAGGATTTTGTCTCGAGCGACGTCGGGATCCTCGTAGTTGACTCCCTCGACCTTGAGCAGCGCAAAGTAGCGTTCGTTGTCCTTGGGAGGACGAATTTGTCCTGAGATGCTGTCTCCCGTGCGCAGGCCGAAACGTCGAATCTGGGAAGGAGATACATAAATATCATCGGGACCGGGCAGGTAGTTGTAGTTCTGGCTCCTCAGAAAGCCAAATCCATCGGGCAGAATTTCAAGAACACCGTCTCCGTAAATCAGACCGCTCAGTTCCGCCTGCGCCTGCAGGATGGCAAATATCAGTTCCTGCTTGCGCATGGAGCTGGCACCCTCAATATTGAGGGATTTGGCCATCCCCATCAGTTCTCTGATGTTCTTATTCTTGAGCTCTACCAGATTCATCATTTCATCCTGCCGACCGACAATCTCTTGATCCTTGTCGTCTGCGACCGCCTTGGTTTGGTTCTTTGCAGATTCTGCCATGATTGCTCATCTCCTTTGCGTTGACAACGTCTCAGTGATTTATCACGATTTATTTTGATTGCAGGATATGCTGACCATAAGGGTTGGATCTATTGCTGGGAATCAGGATGCTTCCAAGGAAGTTGCTTCAATGCGAAGAACTGGGTCCATAGTCCCGCTTGCATAAAACCTGTAAAAGATGTTTGTGTATATTCCTCCGAAGGGGCACAAAGGCAATGGAGTGAGAGGACAGGTGGTCAGAATCCCAGACGCGTCCAGACGCTGGGTTTGCTTTCCCCTTCATCGACGTGTTTCTGGCATTCTGCGAGCATTGTCGCAACGCGATCCTGGTACCCGAGCTCTTGTACAGCCCTCGGGTAGTTGTTGGATATGTTCATCAATCGATCTCGCGCCGGTGTGTACTTCCCTTGTTTGTAGTAGAACTCGCCCACGTAAAATTCATGGGCCACGATGCGTTTTTGGCACTCGAACAGCTGCTTTTCCGCCCTGCGCGCATATTCAGATGCCGGATAGGCCTGAATGACCCGTTGAAAACTCTCCATGGCTACGCGCGTCTCTTCCTGGTCTCGATCGATGGTGCTGAATGACAGGAAATGACACATGCCGATTTGGTAGAGGACATAGGGCACCACTTCATTGCGCGGATGCAATCGTACGAATTCTTCGTAGGCAATGGAAGCATCCGTGTACTTTTTATCGAAAAAATACGCATCACCCAGTTTGAGGTCCGCCAGAATAGCATATTTGCTGTAAGGGTAGCGTTCTTTCAACTGCTGGAAATCCTTCACAGCATCGCCGTAATCCTTATCCTTCATCTTCTGCATACCGTCGAAGGCCAGTTGCTGTGCATTTCTTTCGGTTTCCGATGCCCCGTCGCCAAATAAATCGCCAAAATAGAAATTCACCAGGTACGAGTTGCATCCGGAGGCTCCCACAAGGATGAAGGCAAGCAATACGCCGCAAAATATTCGGGAAGCCTTAGAGAAGTTCTTCAAGTATTCCAAACCAACCAACATGCACTATCCTGTGACTTGAGTGAGACTCAGGGGGGCCGTCCGCTCGAGACGCTTCCTCTTGGGCACAAATATCATGCCTGGTTTCCATTCAGTGGTCAAACACAATCGCAGCAAGTGGTTACAGGCATCTACCGGCAACCTCGAAGTCCTCCATTTCCCAAGGAAAATTTATCAGTAATGTTAACAACCAAATTGGGCGCACATTGAATAGCCCTTTCCCGGGGCAAAGTCAATGTACCTGCTCCAGGGGCGGGCGACAAGTCCTGCAGAGTCTACCCCGCATACAACAAAAACCGGCTGCCATGTCAGCCGGTTTACTTTCTCCAATCACAATATGCATAGGGGGCACTCATGAGATTAATAGAATATGCGCTCTCGGACGAGATGGAATGATGCTGCCGGGGTGTCTTAGTGGCTACCCGCTTAGGGTTTTCCCCGAAAAAGCAAAGATCCTAACTGACAACTTTATCAATGGCTGCAGCTATTTGAGATTTTGCGACCGCGCCGGTTATTTGTTCGCTTACGTTGCCTCCCTTAAAAATGATCAGCGTAGGGATGGCACGGATACCGTATCTGGACGGCGTCTTGGGATTATCGTCCACGTTGCATTTAGCCATTTTTACCTTGCCGGCATATTCCGTAGTGAGTTCTTCAATGACCGGGGCGATAGCACGGCATGGTCCGCACCACGGAGCCCAAAAATCAACCAAAACGGGCACATCGGATTGCAATACTTCCTGTTCAAAAGTGCCGTCGTTAATCTCTATGATACTTGCTCCTGCCATTACGAATGCTCCTCTCTTCAGCGCCAGTGAGAACGAATAAAAACTCTTGCATCTTGATTCTATGCTTCAAAGGAACAACTAGATATGTCATATAAACTAAACAGAAGGGGGTTGTCAATCTAACAATAATCGGCTTGAAACCGGGAGGCTGTCGGAAATTGAGTTCGTCGCACCCATTCTTCCTGCCGGCGCAAGTCTGTAGTCAGTAATGGTCAGCCTTTCCGCATTTCAACTTGTGTCGGAATGGCTTACGACCGGCACTGTCGCACCATCTGCCGGGGGCCCGTGCGGGGGGATCGGTGATGTGGGATGTCTGTCATGCGATTGTCGGACGTATCCGCAGCCGCACATACAGTACTGCAAGGGTTTTATTGACTTCGCTTGAGGTTGCCGCCGAGGGCGACGATGAGCTTCCAATGCAGGTGAAATGCGCATGAGTGATCGCAAACTAGTTTTTCGCTGCCAGCAGTGTGGTTATGTGAGCCCCAAATGGATGGGGCGCTGTCCTGATTGTCAGCACTGGCACACTCTCTTGGAGGAGAGTCCACGCAAGGCCGAAGGCAAAGGGGCCGGTCCCTTCCCTGGCCGATCCGTCCCCATGGTGCTGGCAGAAATCCCGGAACTGAAGGAAGACCGCATTCTGACCGGGGTTAGAGAATGGGACCGGGTTTTGGGGTGGGGATTGATTCCAGGCAGCCTGGTGCTGCTGGCCGGGGATCCCGGTATCGGTAAGTCTACATTACTCTTGCAGAATCTAGCACGGGTGGCACAGCAGCAAAAGGTGCTTTACGTTTCAGGGGAGGAGAGCCCGCAGCAGCTCAAAATGAGAGCTGCGCGATTAAAGGTTGATGCGACCAACCTGTTCATCTATGCAGAGACTTTGCTTGAAAGCATCATCGATGTGATCTTGCATGACCCACCGGCAATCCTGGCAATCGATTCCATCCAGACCATCTACTCGAACATGCTGGAAGTTGCTCCCGGGTCCATCAGCCAGGTCCGTGAATGTGCGTCAAAGTTGATGAGAATGGCAAAGAGTGAAAACATCAGCATCTTTCTTGTGGGCCATGTCACCAAGGAAGGTTCCATCGCGGGTCCCAGAACTCTGGAACACCTGGTGGACACGGTGCTCTATTTGGAGGGGGACCGCACCCACGCTTTTCGTGTTTTGCGTGCCATGAAGAACCGCTATGGGTCCTGCAACGAAATAGGCGTATTTGAAATGAAGGAGGCAGGTATGGAAGAAGTTCCAAACCCTTCGCAATTGCTCCTGTCGGAGCGACCGAGGGGAGTTTCCGGTTCGGTGGTGGTGTGTTCCATGGAGGGCACGCGCCCGTTGCTGGTGGAACTGCAGGCCCTTGTGTCGGCCACCGGCTGGACGCAGCCGCGTCGTACCTGCATGGGAGTGGACAACAATCGGTTGTCACTCCTGGTGGCTGTCCTGGAAAAGAAAGCGGGTTTCAACTTTGCGCAGCAGGACGTCTTTGTAAACGTGGCAGGCGGTGTTCGTCTGTTGGAGCCGGCTGCAGACCTGGCCCTGATTACCGCTTTGGTAAGCACTTATCTGGATCGCGCCGTTCCCGCCGATTATGTGGTTTGGGGGGAGGTCGGATTGGCCGGTGAAGTGCGGGGGGTAGGGCATGCCGCCGCAAGGATAGGCGAGGCCCGGAAGCTTGGCTTTTCCCGGCATGTGATTCCCGTAAGCAACGCCGACCGTCTCGCACCGGAACTGAATGGGGAGTGCGTCGGGGTGAGATCCCTGCAGGATTTACTCGAGGCCGTGTTCACAGGCAGTCGCTGAGAAAGTGGTGTCTGTTATCAGATTTGGTGAGGGTAACAACACTGTTTGGCAGATCGGGCACGAGACGGCCCATGGTTCTTGGCTGAGCTGCGCGGTTGGTGCGGGTCTTGGACCTGGACCAACCGCAATGACGCTCACCCGTGCTGGCACGGCATCCTGTCGGCCCGCAGAAAAGCACCCCCTGAAGTGCAAATTGCAGGCGTCATACGCGGTACTTACCCGCGGGTCTAAATTTCCAGAGCCTTTCGAATAGATCTTTTGTATGGTTTTCTAAGAATTCCAACTTCTGTAATGATTCCCGTAACGTATTTACTTGGGGTGAGATCGAAGGCGGGGTTCAGCGCCGGAACTCCTGGAGGCACTATGGCTCTCCCGCCTAAATGCGTGACTTCGGAGGGGTTCCTCTGCTCAATGGGAATTCCGCTCCCATCGGCGATGCTCGCGTCAATGGTAGAACGGGGAGCCGCCACATAGAATGGAATGTTGTGGGTGTTTGCCAAAACGGCCACTGTGTATGTGCCGATCTTGTTGGCTGTATCGCCATTGGCCGCGATGCGGTCAGCCCCCACGACCACCACATCCACCTTTTGTTGCTGCATGATGCTTCCCACGGCATTGTCCGTCAAAACGGTCACCGGGATATTGCTGCGCATCAACTCATAAGCCGTCAGCCGGCTGCCCTGTAGAAAAGGGCGGGTTTCGCACGCCAGAACTTGAATGGAAGAATCTGCAGCATAGGCTGCGCGTATGACGCCCAGTGCCGTGCCATAATCAGCGGTGGCCAAAGCGCCGGCATTACAATAGGTAAGCACTCTTGCTCCAGTCGGGATGACATTTTTCCCCCAAGCTCCGATGGACTTGTTAGCGGCCACATCCTCGGCCAGGATCTCATCCGCTTTCTGCCGGATGAGCCGCTGCAATTCGGCAACTTCGGTGCGCGGGTTTTCCACCACCACGGAATAAATCCTCTCAACGGCCCAACTCAGATTGTTGCCGGTAGGGCGTGCCTTTTTGACCAACTGGCAGAGTTGTTCAAATTTTCTACTGAAGGTTTTCGAATCGTTTGTTTCGATGCGCCGGGCCCCTACGGCCAGAGCCATGGCGCCCGCTACGCCGACCGCCGGGGCGCCTCGAATGGTCATATTTTTTATGGCCTTGATGATCTGTTGCGGTGTGGTGAATTTGAGTATCTTCTCCCGCCGCGGGAGTACTCTTTGATCGATCATCGCCACTTCGTCTCCGTCCCAGTAAATGGGCGGCAAGTATTGTTCCGGCATTGGTTGGTTGCCTCCTGGTTGCTTTACAGTTTTTTGCGTAGGATTTCGTTGACCAGTTTAGGGTTTGCTTTTCCTTTGGTTTTCTTCATGACCTGCCCGACAAAAAAACCGAACAGTTTTTCTTTTCCACCACGGAATAGTTCCACTTCTTTGTTGTTTTCAGCCAGCACCTCATCAATGACTGACTCGATGGCACTTTCGTCTTTCACCTGTTTGAGGCCCTGGTCATCAATGATCCCGGCGGCGCTCCTACCCGTCGTGTACATTTCTTGAAACACGGACTTTGCAATTTTGCCGCTGATGATGTCTTTATCGATCAGCTCCAGCAGCTCTGCCAATTGCTGAGGAGTCACCTGGCAGCCCTCGATGTCCTTCTCGTCCTTTTTTAGTTCTCTCAACAATTCCGACATGATCCAGTTGCTGACGAGCTTCGGTTGAGCAAACCGCTGCACTGCGGCTTCAAAATAGTCTGCCAGTGCCTTTGAAGAGGTGAGTACCTGGGCGTCGTATGGCGGCAGTTCGTAGTCACGCATGAACCTCTCCCTTTTGGCGTCGGGCAACTCCGGAAGAGATCCTCTGACCCGCTCGATCCATTGTTCATCAATGACTATGGCGACCAGGTCGGGATCTGGAAAATACCTGTAATCGTGTGCTTCTTCTTTGCCACGCATACTGACCGTGGTGTTCCGGCCGGTATCCCACAGCCTTGTTTCCTGAATGATTGTTTCGCCCTTCTCCAATAGAGCTCGCTGTCTTCGAATTTCAAATTCCAATGCCCGCTGCACATTGCGAAAGGAATTCATGTTCTTGAGCTCAGTCTTGGTGCCAAGCCTTTCTGTGCCGACCGGACGAAGCGAGATGTTGGCATCGCAGCGCATACTTCCCTCTTCCATGTTGCCGTCGCAGATTTCCAGGTAGCGCAATGTTTCCCTGAGCATTTTGAGATAGGATGCGGCATCTTCGGGGGTGCGCAGATCCGGTTCGCTGACTATTTCAATCAAAGGTACGCCGGTTCGGTTGAAATCCACGTGGCTTACCGGCTGAAATTCATCGTGGATGAGTTTGCCGGCGTCTTCTTCCATGTGAATGCGGTTGATCCTGATCCTTTGTGGTCCTCTTTGTGTTTCTATTTCTACCCATCCCTTCTCGGCGAGCGGCAGTTCATACTGAGAAATTTGATATCCCTTAGGCAGGTCGGGGTAGAAATAGTTTTTTCGGGCGAATTGGCTGATTGCTGCAATTTGACAGTGGGTCGCCAGGGCCATCCTGATGGTGAATTCAACCACGTTTTCATTCAAGACCGGCAAAGACCCGGGCATACCGAGGCAGACCGGACAGGTATGCGTGTTGGGCAGCGCTCCAAAAGTGGTGGAACAACCACAGAAGATCTTGCTCCGGGTGAGCAGTTGTGCGTGTACTTCCAGTCCAATGATTGGTTCATATTCCATAAGGGCTCCAATGATTATCAAAACATGGTGGTACGCACCTTGCGGCAGATTCTATAGCAGTCAAACTCGGACGGTGAAAAGTGTCTCTGCCAGTGGGCAATATTCTCCCTTGGTGGCTTATCGGTGCACGTGCCTGGACGCTCATGGGCTCCACGTTGTCGAGTGTTCAGCGTCACCGTGCATCTTATAGCACCAACCTCAAAGACGGGCAACTTCCATGCGGGGTTCGGTACCAACAGTGGGAGCCGCCTTTTGTGCCTGCGAGAATGCCGATGATCACAGCTGCCTTGATTGCGAGGATGGGGATGTATGAAGGCATGAGGGCTCGGCAGGTGGGCAAAATTTCCTGGCCGCCCAAACAACGTTTGACACTGTGAGATTTTTCATTTAGGTGTAACGGGATCTCAATAAAGCCGTTTTTGCATGGGCATTCTCAGCAGCTATTCTAATTTCCTACAGAAATCAATTGTTAGGGCGAGCGAGGAGAAAAATGAAAATTCATGAGTATCAAGCAAAAGAGCTTTTTCAAAAATACGGAGTTCCTATACCTCGTGGACAGGTGGCCTTCAATGTTGAGGAAGCCAAATCCGCGGCGGCAGAATTAGGAACATTGCCAGTGGTGATTAAAGCTCAGATTCATGCCGGAGGCCGCGGCAAGGGCGGCGGCGTCAAGCTGGCGAAGACACCTGTCGAAGTGGAAGAGGTGGCCCAAGCGATCCTTGGAATGACCTTGGTCACCCACCAGACGGGACCCGAGGGAAGGCTGGTGCGCAGAGTTCTGGTGGAAGAAGGACTGGCGATTGAAAAAGAGCTTTATCTGGGTATGCTGCCCGATCGATCCAGTGCCAGGGTGACCATTATGGTCAGCGAAGCCGGCGGTATGGATATTGAGGAGGTGGCTGCAAAAACGCCCGAAAAAATCATCAAGGTCCAGGTGGATCCATTGCTTGGATTTGAAGCGTTTCAGGCGCGACAGCTGGCCTATGGTCTAAACCTGGAGCCGGATCTGGTCAAGCTCTTCGTGCCGATGGTGGCCAGGCTCTACAAGCTGTTCTGCGAATATGACTGCTCGCTGGTGGAGATCAATCCCTTAATCATTACACGGGATAGGAACATTTTGGCTCTGGATGCCAAAGTCAACTTTGATGACAATGCGCTTTTTCGGCACAAAGACATACTGGAATATCGGGATCATGACGAGGAGGATCCCGCGGAAGTCGAAGCTTCCAAATACAACCTCAACTACATCAAAATGGATGGGAACATTGGCAACATGGTGAATGGTGCCGGCCTGGCTATGGCTACGATGGATATTATCAAACTGGCCGGGGCCGATCCCGCCAATTTCCTTGATGTGGGCGGAGGTGCGAGCGAGGAAATGGTTGAAAACGGTTTTCGTATCATCTTGAGCGATCCCGCTGTCAAGGGAGTTTTTATCAATATTTTTGGTGGGATACTCCGCTGTGACATACTCGCTCAGGGAGTTGTGGAAGCGGCCAAGAAGGTTGATGTGCGCGTACCGGTCGTTATTCGCATGGAAGGCACAAATGTGGAGAAGGGCCGCAAAATTCTTGAAGCATCCGGAATGAACTTGACAGTAGCATCAGATTTGACCGATGCCGCCCAAAAGGTTGCAGCAATCGCTAAAGGTTAAAGGGGGAATTTCATGAGCATTTGGGTGGATCAGAACACTCGTTTGTTGGTGCAGGGGATAACTGGCCGTGAAGGTCAGTTCCATACCATGCAGTGCGTTGCATACGGGACCAATGTAGTGGCGGGAGTTACCCCCGGCAAGGGGGGGCAGAAGGTAGAAGGCATACCCGTTTTCAACACAGTTGAAGGAGCTGTGCGTGAGACCGGCGCCGACTGCGCCATGATTTTTGTGCCTCCTGCCTTCGCGGCGGATGCCATCCTGGAGGCGGCGGAGGCGGGAGTGCCGTTGATAGTGGCTATCACCGAAGGTATTCCCGTTCTCGACATGATGAAGGTGAAGACGTACCTGAAAAACCTGCCTTCGCGCCTCATCGGTCCCAACTGCCCGGGGATCATCACTCCCGGACAGTGCAAGGTAGGAATCATGCCGGGTCCCATACACAAACCGGGGCCGGTGGGCGTTGTCTCACGCTCGGGGACTCTAACCTATGAGGTGGTTCATCAGTTGACTCAGCAGGGGATAGGGCAAAGCACTTGTATCGGTATAGGCGGAGACCCGGTCAACGGAACGAATTTTATAGACTGCCTGAGCGCGTTCCAAGAGGATCCGGACACTGAAGGCATCGTCATGGTTGGTGAGATCGGCGGTTCAGCAGAGGAAGAAGCATCCGAATTCATTGCCGAGAATTTGACCAAGCCGGTGGTGGGTTTCATCGCCGGTTTGACCGCTCCTCCGGGGCGCCGCATGGGGCATGCTGGAGCGATCATCAGCGGTTCCAGCGGCACCGCTCAGGCCAAAATAGAAGCCATGCGCAAAGCGGGGATCACCGTGGTAGAGAACCTGGGCAAACTGGGAGAAACCTGCAAGAAGGTCTTCTAGAGTGCCTCGTTGCTGAATAAATCCTGAAAAATACTGTCCGCTTTGTTTTGGGTCAATTTCTGCAGTTGGCGAAAGCGTTTGACAAGGGCCTTGCCCAGGGGGGTCAGTTCCGAGCCTCCCCCCTGGGCGCCTCCCACTCGACGACTTAACAAAGGCTGCCCCAGCCGTTCTTCAGTGGCTTTGATTTTCCCCCATACTGCACGATAGCTCATGTGCAGCTCTTTGGCTGCCGCAAGAATGGATCCTTGTTCTTCGATCGCAGTTAAGATGCGCAGACGGCCCGAACCAAAAACCATGTTGCCGTCCTGGTCTTCAATCCAGATCTTAGACTTGATAACGAGTCTTTTAGGCTTTGTGGGCATTTTCTCAGTTCCCTTTTTATGCCGATACAGGATGCAGGCGCCATCGGGGAGCCGACTACTCAAGCGACGCACAGCATCTCACCAGCGGCCGCCGTGCAAATACTGCTCTGGCTGGCTCATAGTGGCACATCCCTATTTTGACGTCAATGGACTGATTGTTAGTGCTTCTGCAGGACTGACCATGGGCTATGTTGCTTTCGGGTGCACTCTGGAGCAGTACGGATAAAATCACCAATAAAATGCGAGAGAAAATCATGTCTCAGTTCCTCAAGGTGAAGAGCGCGGAAGAAGTTTTGCACATCATAAAAAATTTCGAACCGCTCCCCAGTGAGTCGGTTGCCCTGCAAATGGCGCGTGCACGTGTGCTTGCGGCGGCCGTAAAGGCACCGGAACCGCTGCCGCATTTTGAGCGGGCCACTATGGATGGTTTCGCGGTGCGTGCCCGGGATACCTTCGGTGCCACGGAAAGCCTGCCGGCACTCCTCGAGGTTGTGGGCGAGATTACCATGGGAACTCAAGTCTCGGCCAGCCTCGAGCCGGGACAGGCGGTCGCTGTGCCGACCGGAGGCATGCTCCCGGTCCATGCGGATTCGGTCGTGATGGTGGAGTATACGTACAATCTGGACGAAAAAACCATCGAGGTGATCAAGCCCGTCGCTCCAGGTGACAATGTGTTAAGAATTGGGGAGGACATAAAGCATCACGAAAATCTATTTTCTGTCGGCTGGCGGCTGCGTCCCCAGGATTTGGGCGTGCTTGCCGCACTGGGAATTTCCCGCCTCGAAGTGCATCGCCGACCGCGGGTTGCGGTCGTTTCGACGGGCGATGAGATTGTTCCGATAACGGCAGATCCACCGCCGGCCGGCAAAGTACGGGACATCAACAGCACCACACTGGCTGCAGAACTGGAAGAAGCCGGGGCGATCGTCACTACCAGAGATGTGGTTGTCGATGATCTGGATGCACTGGTGGCGGCGACCCAATCCGCACTTGTGGAAAATGACATGCTGCTCCTCTCAGGGGGGAGCTCGGTCGGTGCCAGGGATTTTACCCTGCAAATTCTCGATCACTTTGCAGAAGCTGAGCTGTTGGTCCATGGAGTCGCCATTCGACCCGGCAAACCGACGATATTGGCCCGGGTGGGCAACAAAATATTTTGGGGACTGCCCGGCCAGCCGGTGTCCGCTCTGATGATCTACAGAACCTTTGTGCTTGCCTCGCTGGCGCGGCTGGAAGGCCAGGTGGACATTGCCGGACTGAGTGGCACTCCCATCAGAGCCACCCTCAAGCGCCAGTTGCCGTCAGTCCAGGGGCGAACCGATTATGTGCCGGTCATGCATTCATGGAGCGAGGGGCAGGATTGGGCGGTCCCGATATTCGGCAAATCGGCCATGATCAGCATATTGGCAAGAGCCGATGGATACGTGATCGTGCCGGAGCATGTGGAAGGCCTGGAACAGGGCAGTGAGGTTGAAATTCACCTCTTTTCCCGCTGAACTCCCGGATGCAGGGAACACCGGCAGCAAATAACCGTCAGCCGGCCGGGGCGGGTGCGCAGGCATGGGCGTCCTTCTCCCGCTGCAATTGCCGTCGGGTTGTTTTGTCTCTAATTGGCAGACCCCGGCAGCAACTCGACATCCTCTATATCCAACTCGACGGCCACGGATTGCTTGATGATGTCAATGCTGACAACCAACCGTCCCTTTTTGGGATTGTGCCGCAATAACAAGCCCACACACCCGCTCAGAGGACCGCGCCTGACCCGCACCCAGTCGCCTTCTTTGAGATAATGATGGAGACTCAGGTCGCAGCCGGCCCCCAACATGGTCTGGAGGCTTTGAATCTGTTGCTCGGGAATGGGTAAGGGCCCTTCCGAATTCCGCAAGATGGTGATAGCACCCGGTGTTTTTAAAACGTTGACGTTGGTGTAGTTGTCAAGAACCGTGTGAATGAAAACATAGCCTGGAAACAACGGAACACGGATTTTCTTCCTCCGATCTTTGCGTTTGCTCCACGACTCCATGAGGGGCAGAAAAGCATCGATGGACTTTTGTTCCAGTCGCTTCGCTACTTCCTTTTCGTGGTTCACTTGCACATAGAGTGCGAACCATGCACTTTCATCGCCGGTCAGGCTTGGGTATACCAGACGACGCCCGGATGAAACACCCTCATCACTTGTTCCTGGAATTTTTATTTCTTCGGCCATGGTGCTTTCGTTTCTTCCTATATTCAGTGATCGTCCCCACAGAAACGCCGGGGCATTCAGTCAACCGATACAGAACGGGTTTAGGCTTTCGTGGTTCGATTGTGCTGCTGCGCACTCGCCGTTGTCCGGCGGGATATCCGAACTTGCCCTTACAGGGCTGACAAAGCCGATGCATCATGGATATATTTCATACAATATTTTGCGTCAGCGGACAACGGGTCCGATCAACCGTGGGCGGTCAAGAGGGCGTAAAAACATATCTCAATCGGGCACATTGATCCGATTGCATGATCCATTATGTCAAGGGGGCCTTTTGTCTTGTCGAAAGTATCTCTTCCAGTTTCCATTCCGTCGGAATCCTTAAGAGTTGCTCTTGCCTGTTGTGATACAGCAGATATCCCTTCTCCAATGCATGATAGAAAAGATCCCGCGTCAATGCCACATCTTCTTTGCAGTAGTCAACCACCCAATCGACTTTGCCTTCCCGCATCCATTGGACGGCCTGAATGCCGTTGCCCGATTTGCTTCTGCCCAGGCAATGGGTGGCCAGGTGATCCAGGCTGAGTCTGAAACCCAGTTGCTGGTGGATTTCCTTGAGCAGATCGAAGGTGGAAAGCTTGTTGAAGTCGATCGGCGTATAGGCTTTGAGCACTTCGTAGTCGAATCCCAGAACGTTGAACCCAACGATCAGGTCGAGTTCCTGCAGATGTTTGATCAGCCGGGGCACATCGTCCTCGAAGTAGACGTGGAATGTTTCGGTCGGAACCTCATAAAGAACGGCTACCGCGACCCGCATCAGGTGTTTGTTTTGCCAGCCTCCCACCTCGTTGGCCAGGCGTTGGGTTTCGAGATCAAAGAAACCAATGCGCGGGCCGGACTGGCTCACTGCCGGCAAGACCTCCACTGATATCCAGTCAGGCTCGTCTTCCGGGGCCGTCGCCACTGCCGCCGGTTCTGCCAGCTGCCGTTTTCCGGTGAGGCAGTTCAAGATGGCGAGGGCGGCTTGTTTGTCGAGGGGCTTGTTGCCGGCGCCGCATTTGGGGGAATGGATGCACGCCGGGCAGCCCTCCGAGCAAGAACATGATGTCAGCAACTCGAGAGTCTTTTCCAGCAGAGGCAGCACGATTTCATAGCCTCGCGCCGTTAAACCGATGCCGCCGGGGAAGCCATCGTAGATAAAAATGGCACTCTTGCCGACCTGAGGATGATGCGGCGATGCGATGCCGCCGATGTCATTTCGATCGCACAGGGCAAACAGCGGGAACATGCTGATCATGGCGTGTTCAATGGCATGTATTCCACCCATGAAATGCAGTTTGTCCTGCCGCACCCGCTCGGCAATGAGCGGCTCTATTTCGATCCATAGCCCGATCGTTTCAAAGACTTGCTCGGGAAGATCAAGGCTATTGAAGCCCAGAAGCTCCTGAGAGAACAATCTTCGCATTTCATACCCTGTGATTGTCTCAGTGACGCGCAGCCGTCCCAACCGGGCAATGAAGTTGGCTGCCGGTTTGGATGCGAGAATTTCCAGTATTTCGGTCTCCTTCTCGCTTTTGACCCTGGTCAGATAGGGTGTGTGGTTTGTTGTCACTTCGATCAATCGGCTCTTCACATCCAGCTTTTCCACCTGATAGGGCACACCTCGATGCAGATAGACCGCACCCGGATGACACTCCTTGAAAGCCCGGACGCCGTCACTTTTGCCCAACGGGACTTTCTTGCCTTCGTCCGTGGTTTTGACAATGGCGAATGCACTGCCGATGGAGCGTATATCGACATCCTTGTGCGGGCGCCTGCTGCGCGCCAGCCATCGCTCTCCTTCAGCGGTCTGGAGTAGTTTACCCGACTTGGTGAGTTGCGCCACAGTGCGTGCGACGATTGCGTCTTGTTGTTCTATTTCCCGTTTGTCGAGGGGGAGCTCTGCAGCGGCACAGGGAAGGTGAGCTTTTAGAATTTCCTGGTTGAATGGATTGGTCACCGCCAGTTCATACTGGCTCCGTAGAAATTGATCCGGGTGTTGCACAATGTACTGGTCCAGCGCATCCAGTTGAGGAATCAGGATGATGGCCGATTCCTGCCCGCTTCGTCCAACCCGTCCCCCGCGCTGCCAGGTATTCATGACGGTTCCGGGATAGCCGGCCAGAATGCACAGGTCCAGGCCACCAATATCGATACCCATTTCCAGGGCGCTTGTGGAAATGACCGCGGCAAGCGAGCCATTGGCCAGTTTTTGCTCGATGGCGCGCCTCTCCTCCGGGAGAAATCCCGCACGGTAGGAGCTAACCCGCTTTGCCAGTGTGGGCGCCGACCGAATGACGCTCAGATGGAGTAATTCCGTCAGCTTTCTGGACTGAGTGAAGACGATGGTTTTGAGCCCCGATTCCGCCGCCAGTACGAGCAGTCGAGCAGCCAGACCGGGAAGATAGCTGCCGTGTTGTTCCTCTGGTTGGAGAAAAATAAAATGCCGCTTCGTTTGGGGAGTTCCGTGATCTCGCACGACGGCTATGTGGTCTCCACTGGATCCGAGCAGCTGCTGTGCCAGTTCCGCGGGGTTGGAAATGGTAGCGGACAATAAAATGAATTGCGGGCGGCTTCCATAAAACCGGCAGATTCTCTGGAAGCGGCGAAAGATCTGAGCAACATGACTGCCGAAGATCCCTCGATAGGTGTGCATCTCGTCAACCACCACAAAACGCAGATGCTTCCAGAAAGCTTCCCATTTACTGTGGTGAGGAAGTAGCGCATAATGCAGCATATCAGGATTCGTCAGGAGCATGTGCGGATGATGTTGCCGTATTTTGGTTCGGTGGTACGGTGCGGTGTCGCCATCGTAGACAGCGGCGGAAAAGCGCCGGCGGCACTCTATGGCATCCAGGAACGTCTCGAGGGTTGCCAGTTGATCTCTGCTGAGGGCCTTGATAGGGAACAGGTATAGAGAGCGTAGTTCAGCGTCGGAAAGGAGCTCCTCAGTGACCGCGAGATTGTAGATGAGCGATTTGCCGCTGGCGGTAGGGGTAGCCACCACCACGTTCCGGCCCGCGCGAATCTGCTCCAGCGCCTGAGCCTGGTGACTGTAGAGGCGATAGATGTTGAGCTTGCCCAGGGCCGCAGTGAGAACTTTTGGCAGAGGGGGTGGCGGGAGGTCAAGGTAATCGCCTGATCGGTGCGGCAAAACGGCATGATGAATGACTTTGGCTCCGCGCCAGCGCCTGGTGAGCAAAATATCGAGAAAATTTTGAATCACGGGAATATTCCCCACAAGGTATCGGGTTTGTACAAGGTTCGTGCATGTGAAGTGCCCACCCCCGGCTGTGCGGAACTTGACAGCATTTGCCGCAGGTTGTTATCGGAAAATAGGTTACCCAATTGAAAAGTCGCCGGCAAGTGTTGCCTTTTCAAAAAGGAGGAGACAATGCATCTGCAAGAAGCCCTGAAAAAGATCCACTGGCTTGGTCATGACACGGTAAGGATCGAGGGCAGTCAGGTGGTCTATTTCGACCCTTATCAAATATCCACAACGCAACCCGCCGATCTCATCTTGATCACTCACGAACACTTCGACCATTGCTCTTCAGAGGATGTAGGAAAGATCCAGAAACCGGACACAGTGATTGTCACGGATGCCGCTTCAGCCAAAAAACTCAAAGGCGACATCCGGGTCGTTGCCCCGGGGGATCGCCTGCAGGTGAAAGGAGTGAGTATTGAGGTCTGGCCTGCGTACAATGTCAACAAAGATTTTCACCCCAAGAAAGCGGGGATGCTTTCTTTTGTTGTGACGCTCGATGGTGTGCGCTATTTTCACGCAGGAGACACCGACCTCATTCCGGAAATGGAGGAGATTGAAGCAGATATCGCGTTTCTGCCGGTCTCCGGAACCTATGTCATGACAGCTGAGGAGGCCGTGCAGGCCGCCAAGACCATAAAGCCAAGTTTGGCTGCGATTCCCATGCATTATGGAGCCATCGTGGGAACCGAAGAGGATGCCGGAAAGTTCAAGAAGGCTCTTGACGGAGTCGTTGAGGTGGCTATCCTTGCCAAAGAACAAGAGTGAGATAGTATTGAGGGTGCCTGCACGGCCCGCCTGTGAAATGGTATGAAAGGCTCGATCAGTGGCCCGAATCAATTGGCGTGAGGAGGCAGCCAATGCCGGCCGCCTACCGTGAAGCACATCAGAATGGTCGGTTGCAGCGGAGCATCGAGCGGAGCCTTCGCTGGATGGCCAAATGCACCCTGTGCCCGAGGTTTTGCCGAGTCAACCGCGTGCAGAACCAGGTGGGCTTTTGCCGCACCGGACGTTTGGCCGTTGTGGCCAGCTATGGACCGCACTTTGGCGAAGAATCACCTTTGGTCGGCAGCAACGGTTCGGGTACCATATTTTTTTCCCATTGCAATCTGCTCTGCATTTTTTGCCAGAACTATGAAATCAGTCACGGGGGTGAAGGTGTTCCGGTTACGGCAGGACAGCTGGCCAACATCATGCTTGATCTGCAGAAACGCGGGTGCCACAATATTAACTTGGTTACACCGTCGCATGTGATTCCGCAGATCCTCGAGGCGCTCCCCGAGGCGATTGAAAAGGGTTTGAAGGTGCCCCTGGTGTACAATTGCGGAGGCTATGAGCGGGTTTCGGCCCTGCGACTGCTGGATGGAATTGTGGACATTTACATGCCGGACTTCAAGTTCTGGGACCCACAGGTGGCCGACCAGATGTGCGGCACCCGCGACTACCCCGAAAGAGCGCGCCAAGCCTTCAGAGAAATGCATCGTCAGGTTGGCGATCTGCAATTGGAAGCGGGCGGGATCGCCTGGCGCGGTCTCCTGGTGCGGCATCTGGTCATGCCCTCCGGTTTGGCCGGGACCGGCCCGATACTGAAATTTCTGGCCAGTGAGATTTCCAAGAATACCTACCTCAATATTATGGATCAATACCGGCCTTGTGGAGGTGCCCTGGGAAAGCCTCACATGGGTAGAAGCATCACCCACGACGAATATGCTGAAGCCCTGCAAATGGCTCAGGACTTAGGGCTCAAACGACTTGATAAGCGACTGAAGAACTGGCTGTTCCTCTAGAAAGACCAAACTGAAAGGGCCCTTTTATGGCCAGAATTGATGCATTCTTTAAGCTCATGCATGAACAGAAGGCTTCCGACCTGCATCTCGTCTCCGGTCAGGCGCCGGTGTTGCGAATTCGCGGCGATTTGGAGAGAGTCAAATTCAAGGTTCTGGACGATGACGAGTTGAGGTCCATGCTGTATGAGATTACCCCTGAGGACAAGATCAAAATTTTTGAAGAAACGGGGGATCTCGATTTTTCTTATGAGATCACCGGTCTGGCCCGCTATCGTGCCAACTATTTCAGGCAAAAAAACGGCATAGGCGCTGTCTTTCGTGAAATCCCCAGTGACATTATGAGCGTAGAGCAGTTGGGGCTTCCCCCGGTGATCAGCAGGCTTGCCCTGCTCCCGCGCGGCCTGGTGCTGGTGACCGGTCCCACCGGCAGCGGTAAATCCACAACCCTCGCGGCCATCATCGACGAATGCAACCGCAAGCGCAAAGACCACATCATCACCATCGAAGATCCCATTGAATTTGTGCACACCAGCAAAAACTGTGTGGTCAACCACCGTGAGATCAACACCCATACGCAGTCTTTCACCAGTGCACTGAGAGCATCGTTGCGTGAGGATCCCGACATCATCCTGGTGGGTGAAATGAGAGACCTGGAAACCATACGCCTGGCCATAGAAGCGGCTGCCACCGGTCATCTGGTTTTCTCAACGCTGCACACCACCGGTGCTGCCAAGACCGTCGATCGTATCATCGAGGTCTTTCCCACCGGGGAACAGCCGCAGATTCGCTCGACTCTCGCAGATGGTCTGCGTGCCGTCATTTCCCAGACCCTGTTTAAACGCGTGGACGTCAAGGGCCGCATCGCGGTCTTGGAAATCATGGTGGCCACGCACGGTGTGCGTGCCATGATCCGGGAAGCGAAAACCCATCAACTCCCCTCCGCCATCCAGACCGGCAAAAAGTACGGCATGCAAACTCTCGACGATGGCATCATGGCTCACCTCAAGGCGGGGCGAATTGACCCCAATGAGGCTTACATGAAGTGTGTGGACAAAGAAAAATTCAAGCCTTATTTGACAGAGACTCCCGCAGACTTCACCGAAGTCTGATGCCCGGGGGGCATCGCTGGAGTCGCGCCGATTGCGGCAGCCCTTACCGCCGACCGGCGATTGATCTCCATGAGTATAGGTGCTGCTGCCCATCGTGCAGCAGCGATGTGCTTGCGGGAAAGATCCGCCGGCACGCAACGGTCCAATCGAGGTTCATTCGGTGACGCGCAAAGAATTCGATTTTATCCTTGGCCGCATGCTCGACGAAAACCCGCGATTGTCGGACATAAACTTTACCGTCGGTAAGCCCCTGCAGGCGGAGGTCGACGGTTTCCTCAAAGCCGTTTGCCAAGATCTCGGCATCGAGAAGCTCACCCCGTATCACACCGAGACGATGATGCTGAACCTGGTCGGCAATGATCGGCGCGGCATTCGCCACCTCCTGACCCATGGCTCCTGCGATGTCTCCTATTATTTGTCCGGTAGAGCCCGCTTCAGAGTCAACATTTTTTCGCAACGCGGCAACTATTCTATCGTCATGCGCCAGCTCCCGACCAAAGTCCCGACTTTGCATGAGTTGGGCTTGCCCGCGGTGCTCAGCGAAGTGGCGCGGGAAAAGAACGGTATTGCCCTGGTCACGGGTGCCACCGGCAGTGGTAAATCCACAACCTTGGCGGCCGTTCTCAACATCATCAATCGCGAAAAAGCGGTTCACGTGGTCACTCTGGAGGACCCCGTTGAATTCGTCCACGAGCCTCTGAGGGCCACGTTCAATCAAAGGGAACTCGGCCTCGATTTCGATAGTTTTGCCAACGGACTCCGGGCGGCTCTGCGACAGGCGCCGAAGGTGATTCTGGTGGGAGAAATGAGGGATCGTGAAACGGTTGAAATTGCTCTGAGTGCAGCGGAAACTGGCCATTTGGTGCTGAGCACGCTGCACACGGTTGATGCCGGTCAGACCATTCACAGAATCATCGGCATGTTCGAATTGGAAGAAGAACGACTGATCCGCATCCGCCTGGCTGACAGTCTGCGCTGGGTTGTATCCCAGCGGCTGCTCCCCAAAGCCGGCGCAACCGGGCGCGTGGCTGCGCTCGAGATCATGGGAACGAATCTGCGGGTCCGGGAAGCAATTGTCCATGGTGAGTCGGAAGGCAAAACATTTTACGAAATGATACAGCAGGCCCGGCCGTTTGGTTGGATCACCTTCGACGACAACATTATCGACCTCTATCAGCACGGGCTCATTACCGAGGAAACGGCGCTGGCATATGCTTCCAAAAGAGCTGTGGTCAAGCGCGGCATAGACCAGATCAAAGCCGCACGTGGGGAAAAGACTACCGACATTGAAGGGCTCCAAATCGACCAGGAATACTCTGAACGAATCGGCCAATCCAAAGGGTTTGCCGGGGAGTGAACGGCATGCGCAGGAGCAAAGCGGTCGACTGGTCTCTCTATCTGGTGACCGATCCGAACCTATCGCAAAGCCGCCCCCTCCCTCAAACGGTTGAGGCGGCCGTAAAGGGTGGCGCAGGAATCGTCCAGTATCGGGACAAACAGGCGGGCACGCGAAAGATGGTGGAGACCGCCGCCGCATTATGTGACATTTGCCATCGACTGGGGGCGTTTTTCCTGGTGAACGACCGGGTCGATGTTGCCCTTGCAGTGGGTGCCGATGGAGTGCATGTGGGCCAGGAGGATATGCCCGCCGTCATTGCCCGAAGGCTTTTGGGGAAGGATAAGATGGTCGGGGTTACGGTGCACAATGCTGTAGAAATCGCGCAGGCAGAGCGGGACGGGGCCGATTATCTCTCGCTGGCTCCCGTCTTTGCCACATCGACCAAGCCCGACCACCAGACTCCCTTGGGCCCGCATGGAATCAAAATGCTGGCGGCTGAGGCGCATCTGCCTGTAGTCGCCATCGGCGGGATCAACCAATCCAACGCGGCCGAATTGATTCGCAGCGGGGTGCAGGGCGTTTGTGTGGTCTCTGCGGTGCTGTCCGCAGACGACCCATTTTCAGCCGCGCAAACGTTGTGCCATGTGATCCAGGCTGCCAAGGCGGAGCGCCGTTGACGGCGATCCGTACCAGCTTTCTTTAAGGTATGCGGCGTGTCGGGTGAGAGGGGCTCATGCTGATAAGCGATCTTGGAGAGTTTGGTTTAATCGACAGAATAGCCCGTTTCCTGCCTGCCGGACCTCCCGATGTGGTGGTCGGCGTTGGCGATGACGTAGCGGTCCTGCGTACCGGGTCTCGCGAGTACCTGCTCGCCACCTGTGACATCCAGATCGAAGGCGTGCACTTTTTGCCCGAAAGGATTTCCGCCTATCAGTTGGGCCGAAAAATCGTCGCCATCAATGTCAGTGACATTGCCGCCATGGGGGGAATTCCGGCGTGGGCACTGATTTCTCTTGCGTTGCCTGCGAGCCGGCCCGTGAGCTTTGTCGATGAACTGTACCGCGGCATGCTGGAAGAAATCGAGGCTGCCGCCGCCGCCATTGTGGGAGGGAATGTCAGCAAGAATGACGGCGGGGTGGTGGTCGATCTTTTCCTTATGGGGAAAGCAGAGCCGCAAAATCTCATCCTCAGGAACGGCGCCAAGCAGGGAGATTTGATTCTCGTTACAGGCACCCTGGGAGACTCCAGGGCAGGTCTTGAGGTGCTGCGTGATGATCGCCTCAAAGTCGCGCAAGAGGTTCGACAGCGGGTTATGGTGAAACACCTCACCCCCCGGCCGCGCTTGCGGGAGGGTCGGGTGCTCGGCCGCTGCGGCAAGGTGCACGCCATGGTGGACGTCAGCGACGGTTTAATGGCAGATCTGGAGCATGTGTGCAGGGCGAGCGGGGTGGGAGCCGAAATCTGGGCCGACCAGGTGCCGGTCGGCGCCGCCTGTTCCCAAGTGGCCTTGGCCTCAGGGGTGGAAGGATTGGACTGGGCTTTGTCCGGCGGGGAAGACTATGAATTGCTGTTCACCGCTTCCCCGGATCAGGCCGCCGCAATCGAGAGCCTGCTGGTGAACGAAACAGGAACTTCCTGCCGGGCGATAGGGCGAATAACGGCTGCGCAGGGCGACATTGACCTGCTGTTTCCGGACGGCCGCAGGCTGTCCTATTTGATGGAAAAAAGAGGATGGGATCATTTTGCGCCACCGTGAAGCGCGGCAAATGGTCTTTTCTGCAGCCGTTTTGGAGAGACTCCAGGCGGCCCGGTGCAGCCTTTAGTCTTTCGGATTGGCCGGGAAGAGTCTGCCGACATGTTGCCATAACAGTGAAAAGCTAGAGGAATAGGGATTGATCCTATGCGAATTTATCGAGCACTCACCATTGCGGGCTCAGATTCCGGGGGTGGAGCCGGCATTCAGGCCGATCTCAAGACTTTTGCCGCGCTCGGGGTATACGGCATGAGTGCTATCACTGCCCTGACGGCTCAAAACACCGTAGGAGTGCAGGCTGTCGTCGAGCTGGATGCGGATTTTGTTTCCATGCAGGTCCATTCGGTGGTTACCGATATCGGAGTGGATGCAGTGAAAACGGGCATGCTTTCAAGTGCGCCCATCATTGCCAGAGTGGCTGCCGATATGGAAAAATTCGCCATTGAAAACCTGGTGGTCGATCCGGTGATGATTGCCAAGAGCGGCGATCGTCTGCTGCGCGAAGAGGCCATCGATACCATGATTCATCGTCTCTTCCCCCTGGCGATGGTGGTTACGCCGAATCTGCATGAAGCATCCGCATTGACCGGCATGGCGGTGGAAGAGGCCCCTGCCATGAAAGAGGCAGCCCGCATCATCAAAGACTTCGGCCCTCGTTATGTGGTCATCAAAGGAGGCCACCTGGAAGGCGCTCCAATGGACATTTTGTACGATGGAAAGCACTTTATAAAATTCGCCAACGTACGCCATAATACCCCGCATACTCATGGCACCGGCTGTACCTTTGCGTCGGCCATAGCTGCAGGACTGGCGCGTGGCTTTTCGGTGGAAAAAGCTGTTGAGTCGGCCAAGGACTATATTACGGGCGCCATTGAGAAGGGGCTCGCCATCGGCAAAGGTCGGGGTCCGGTCCATCATTTTTTTGATCTGTATCCGCTGGCCGGGCGAGACTTTGAATGATTTCAATAAAATATCAAAGGGCGTCGCCATCCCGGTGCGCGTCCCGGATAGACGGAGCCATTCAATGTCATCATGCGCCGCAACTTTCGTTTTCTTCTGATCCTGCCGATGTTTTTTCGAACCACTTCGTGGCCGGCCTCGATGCAGCTTTCCACACGGCTGAAATCCGCCCAGTAGAGGTGCCCCAGGTGCGGAACAAGCAATGCGTCAGCACAGGCTCCTCTTTCCTGACTCAAGTGCATGCGGGTGATGTCATTGCACCTGTGCAGAGTGTCCAGGGCGGAATTGGGCAGAGGTCCCAGTTGGCCGACCTGGGAGGAGGCATCAATTCCTATGACGAAATGGGCTCCCATGGCAATGGCGGGTGTGGCCGGCAGGTTGTCTATCCAGCCGCCGTCCACCAGGCAGCGTCCGTCGTAGCGAACGCCGGGAAGGATTCCCGGAATGGCAACGCTGGCAGAAACTGCTCTGCGCAAGCTGCCCCTGCGCAACACGATCTCCTCGCCATTGACAATGTCCAGAGCAACAGCGGCAAAGGGTATGGGCAATCCCTCGATGGGGTCATCCGGAATCAACCGGCTCATCACCTCCAGGTAAAGCTCCTCGGAAACAAGAGTCGAGCGGACCATGGAATGTGTGTAATAGATCCCCTTGCGGAACAGTCCCAAAAATCGACTGACCAGGTTTTCCGAGGTGTCTTCGGCTTCGTTCTCGGTGGCCAGCGCGAGGGTTTTGATGAAAAGTTCGCTTTCCAGGAAGTTCCGCAGCTTGTCGGTTACCGTTGGCAAGTCCTGATAGTAGGCGTATAAGCCTCCAATGATGGCGCCCATGCTGGTGCCGGTGATCAAATCCAGCTGAACGCGATGCTTGACGATCTCATCCAGGGCCCCCAGATGAGCCAGCGCTCTCGAACCTCCCCCACTCAGTGCCAGAGCGGTTTTGAACAATTGACGCGGCATACATCAGCTCCGCAGCATAGCGAATCGTTCGGTCGTCATCGGATTGAACATTCATCCCACCGATGCTATTTTTAATTCAGCCCTACATCTAATGTAATTTTTAATCAAATACAAGAGGATAGCCATGTCTGAAGGGAACCTGATGATCGACACCGGGCAACACATGCTGGAGGGTCTGTTCGACCGGGGAGAGAATCCGTCAACGGCCGCCATTGTCTGTCATCCTCATCCTCTGTATGGCGGCGACATGGATAATGGAGTGGTGGTGGCCATGCAGAAAACGCTGAGAAGTTGCGGGTGGAGTACCCTGAGGTTCAATTTCCGGGGAGTTGGAGGGAGCAGCGGGTCCTATGGAGAAGGCGAAGGAGAGGCGGAAGACACCAAAGGTGTCGCTGCATATCTTTCTCAACAAGGTTTCGATACGATCTGCTTGGGAGGGTATTCCTTTGGGGCATGGGTCGCCCTGAAGGCAGTCGGACCGCAATTGTCTCCGGCTTGCACGATTCTGGTATCACCCCCGGTGGACTTTCTGAGCTTCGCAAACCTGGCGTTGCCTTCCACCCCGTGTCTCATTACCCTGGGCGATCGAGATGATTTCTGCAGGTTGGCTTCTCTGCGCCAATGGATTGCGCAACAAACGGTCGACGAAGCATTGATCGAGGTCGAGCTGTTACCCCGTTGCGATCACTTCTATGGGGTCAATGAAGCGCTGTTGTCGGCAAAGATTGGCATGTTCCTCGCCCGGCACTTCAAAAACGAGTGAGGTGTTGAGCGGGGTCGCAAATCTTGCGGGCGCTTCACCTGTGTTGGCTGAAAAAATCCAGGCTCAGTTGATTCAACTGATCGGCGCATTCTGCGTGAAGTGCGTGGCCGGCCCCCGCAAATTCAACCAATTGGGCGCCAGCGATACGTTCGGCAAGCAGGTGCGCGTTTTGGCGGGGTACCAGGACGTCTTCGGTGCCGGTGAGGATCAGTGTGGGAATTCGGATTTGAGGCAGCCGGTCGCAGCAGTCGAAGTTGCCGATGGCCTGAAGCTGGGCGTGAAACGCGTGTTCGGGCTGAAGCGGCGCCTGCAGCTGCACCTGGCGGTAGGCCGCGACCACTTCCGGGTGCTTCTCCCTGCAGCGGTTGCTGAAAAACAAGGGAAGGTTTTTATCGATGATTTGCTCCTGATCCAGCCCCTCGTTGTTCATAAGGGTTGCCAGCACATGCGGGGAGGGCGCCACACGGAGAGTGCCGCCGCAATGAGTACAACCGAGAACCATGGCTGCAACTCGATCCGGTTGCAGCAGAGCCAATTCCTGGGCGATCATCCCTCCCATGGAGAGACCCACGAGAAAGATTTTTTTGTTGTCGAGGTGATCCAGCAGACAGGCGGCATCGTTTGCCAACTGCCGGACGGAGTAAGGGCCGGCGGGCATACTGGAACGTCCGGCGCCTCGGTTGTCGAACACAATGGTTTGGAAGTGTTTTTGAAAAAAAGGAACTTGCTTATACCATGACCAGGTTCCGCCACTCAGGCCGCTGATAAACAAGAGCGGCTGTCCCGCGCCCTGGATTTCATAGTAGATGTCGATTCCCTGGCAGTGACACGAAGGCATCTTCCCTCCTCGCAGATGTGCTTGCCGGTTCCACAAACTTTCGGCTCTGAATTCGCCGCATCAGGAAGGGGTATGGTAGATTAAGGCCTTGCGACTCGTCAAGATGAAAGCGGAAAAGATAAATTCATGGACCGATTCGTTTTCGCTTTTGTTTGGAGCATATTTTGTGATAAAAATTTCAACTTGTCGGAAACGGACGTGATGGCCTTTCAACACTTTCAATATGGACGTTAAATCGTTCATCCAAAATCCTCCGTCCGATCCTCTGAATCCGTTCGAGCACACAGTAATCGTCGTCTGAAGTGAAGGAGATGTCATGAGCGAACGTTTCGTGTTGCAGGGAAACCTCATCGTCTTGGACCGAGAGACGGGTCTGATGTGGCAGCGCGCAGCATCTGAAGATCGTATGGTTTGGAAAGACGGTTTTGCCTACATTGATCAGCTCAATGAGAAGGAATTTGCAGGCTATGGTGACTGGCACTACCCTTCAAAGGATGAATTGCGGACCATCATTCTTCCCGAAGAAGACCGCCACAGTGGACTCTATGTCGCACCCCAATTCGGCAATCAAAGAAATTGCTGGAGCTCCACCACAGCGGAGCATCATCGCGCCTGTTATGCCGACTTTTACTACGGCGACATCTATCTGGTAGAAGAAAATTATGCCAACCACTTTGTCCGAGCCGTGCGCAGCAAATAATCAGCGGATGCGCAGCTGTGACAAGGTAAAGACGGAGCTATATCTTCATCAACCCCAGTTTAGGGTGATATTGTTTCAGCCTGAGATCCCTCAGAACACAGGAAATATTGCTAGAACATGTGCGGCGACCCATGTTCCCCTTCATCTTGTCGAACCTCTTGGTTTTCAATTGACTGACCGCTATCTGAAGAGGGCGGGGCTGGACTATTGGCCATATGTTGATTTAACGGTTCATCCGAGCTTTGAGGCTGTGCGTGAACAATTGGCGCACAGCCGATGGGTTTATTTTTCCAGCCATGCGCAACGATCCTATTTCGATTTTGCCTTTCAACCGGGCGATTGCCTGGTGTTTGGTTCCGAGACCCGGGGACTCCCTGCGCAGATGCTGGCCGGTGAGCAGGAAACGGTTCTGCAGATCCCGGTAGATAAGACTCGAGTCAGAAGTTTGAATCTTTCTTCAGCCGTGGGGATCGTCTTGTTCGAGGCTCTGCGACAGTCTGCATTGCTGGAAAAACGGTCGATTTAGCGCCATGCGGAGTAGTTTTTACTGAGTCGTCAATTCACAGGCAGCCACCAGTCCAAAGAGGTGAAGCCACATGAGCGGTCAGGATAAGGATGGTTTAAAGGCGAGAATATATGAACTCTGTCCCGAGATTGATCAACTGGGTCTATATCCGATAGTAATCGGCAAGGGAGCGCGCTACTGAGTGGTTTTCTTCGAGAGCAAGGATTGCTCTCGCAAGAATCCTCCGTTGAGCTCCTTCAAAATCAGACACAATCAGGAAATGGTGGATGTGGTTTCGATGGCGCCTCCCTGGGAAGAGGATTTGCGCCGCGCAGTCATGGAGGCGGGAGCCAAGTTGAAAACCACTGCTGCGCCTAAAAAGCCCGTCGCAAGAAAACCGCATCCTGGCAGATATCGTAACAGAAACAATGAGGTTGGGAAAATTGGCGGACATCGAGTGGAAAGGCATCATCTGGAGCGCTGCCTATGGTGACCTTTCGGTCAAGGAATTGCTGACGATTTTGAAAGGCTTCGGCCCAATGGAGATCTTGCAGTTTGAAAAACCCGGGACATTCCGTGGGCAGTTGAGCCTGTCGCTTTCAGAAAACGGCGCAAAGGAGATCACGCTATACTATTTGGAGGTCATGGGGCCGAAAAGACGAGGTGGCGGCAGAGAAGCCCTGGGATATCTCAAAAGGATTTTTAAGGGAGAGCTCTATGTGGAGGATCCGGGCATCATTCGTGTCAAGAACGCCAACGAAGAGAGCATTCCCTTCTGGATCAAGATGTTCCAGGAAGGCCACATTGAAGCCCTGGATAGTGCAGAGTGCAGCCTGACCCGCCAGACGAGCGAGGCAGAAATGAATAGAATCAAAGACCGGATCGAATCGGCTCGCAAACAGCGCGATTGAGGCTGGTCGATGTCAACGTTTTGACGAGGTGATATTTGAGTTTCACGAAGATTAAAGGATCAAGAAAGCGTTTTGAAGCCAGCGAGGAGCTCCTGAGTTTTTCGCAGCGTGCATCCGATTATGCCAGAGAAAACCCGCACTGGATCATCGCTGCAGTCGCAGGGGTACTGTTGATCATGGGGATTGTGTGGGGAGTCAACAGCTATCGGGAGGCAAACGAACGGCGCGCGCGCGCGGAATATTTCAAAATAATAGAGGAATGGCCGACCAACGACATCACCGATTACCAGAACTGGGATCATCTGGTGGCCGAGTTGCAGAAATTTAGCGAGCAACATCAAGGGACACAGCCGGCTTTGAACGCCCAGTTTGATCTGGCTCAGGCATATTTCCACATGAAACGCTACGATGAGTCCGTCAAGGCTGCCGAGGCGGTGCTGAAGGAAACCCCGCCAGCCAGTTCATTGCGGCCTCTGGTGCGCTATCATCTGGCTCTAACCTATGAACAGGTGGGTAACATCGATGCGGCCATGGAGCAGTGGAAGAGTCTCGCCGGAAGCGGGCTGAAGGGTTTCGAGCGTGAGGTGAGTTGGCACCTGGCAAGACTCTATACCGTCAAGAAGGATTATGCCAAAGCGGTCGAACAGTATGAGGCTGCGTTGAAAGCAGAGGGTTCTTATCCCAGCGCTCATCGGGTGCAGCAAGACCTGGAAATGGCAAAGCTCAAAGCTGCTCCCGCCTCGAGTGAATCACACAAGGAAGCCCCTCAGGCTCCTTCGAAAGAGGGACGAGACAGCTGACCGGCACTCCACGGAAATCATGGGTGTTGCATAAAATTATTATTGTTTTCCATAGTTTTCCCTTGACAGTGCAGAGCATTTTGGCTAACAGAGATCACACTGTTGCTGGTGAGGAGTGATGTGAAAGGACGGTCTTTCTGCTATAGCTGCTTTCGATATTTTTCGGGCTTCTTTTTTAGGAAGTCTACCTGTGGGCGTGCTAAGTAGGCAGTACCGCACCTGGTAATGAAGAAAACCACGGGTAGACTCAACGACGAAGCCCGTGGTGATATTGTTTGAAGAGCCGTGGGTGAAAAACTCACGGTTTTTTTTTGGCAAAAGTGAAGGTTTGAACTAAGGGAGGATTGTGCGAGGATGATCTATAACATCGAATTTGAGACACTGCCGCGAGAAGCTCTCGAGGCGATTCAGTTTCGCCGCCTGAAAACCGTGTTGGAGAGGGCCTATGCGATGGTGCCGTTTTATCGCAGGAAATTTCAAGAGGCGGGAATCACCCCGGCCGATGTCAAGACCCTCAATGACCTGCAGCGACTGCCCTTCACAACCAAAAAGGATCTGCGGGACAACTATCCGTTCGGAATGTTTGCGGTGCCGATGGACAACGTCGTGCGCATCCATGCTTCATCGGGAACCACCGGGCAGCCCACCGTGGTGGGATATACCGCAAGGGACATTGCTTCGTGGTCTGAGCTCATGGCCCGGGCGCTGTCGGCAGGCGGGGCGGGGCGCGGCGATATCATACACAACGCCTACGGATATGGGCTGTTTACCGGAGGACTGGGAATTCACTACGGGGCGGAGCGTCTGGGTGCTTCGGTAATACCCATTTCGGGTGGCAATACCCGTCGGCAGGTACTGATCATGAAAGATTTTGGGCCGACCATCCTCACCTGTACTCCTTCCTATGCGCTTCATCTTGCCGAAGTTGCCCAGGAAGCGGCGATCGATTTCAAGGAGCTGCGTTTCCGCGCCGGCATTTTCGGTGCCGAGCCATGGTCGGAAAGAATGCGCGAAGAAATAGAGCGCAAGCTTCATCTCAGTGCGGTGGATATCTACGGCTTGAGTGAGGTGATGGGGCCGGGGGTGTCGGTGGAATGCCAGGAGGCCAAGAAAGGACTGCACGTTTTTGAGGATCACTTCATCCCTGAAATCATCAACCCTGAAACCGGAGAGGTGTTGCCGTACGGCGAAACCGGAGAGCTCGTGTTCACCAGCATCACCAAAGAGGCATTTCCGGTTATTCGCTACCGCACCAGGGATATTTCGGCCCTCAATCCGGAACCCTGCATCTGCGGGCGAACTCATGTGCGCATGAACCGTATCAGCGGTCGCACGGACGACATGCTCATCATCCGCGGTGTCAACGTCTTCCCCTCACAAATTGAAAGCGTCTTGATGGAAATCGAGGAAGTGGAGCCTCATTATCAATTGATGGTGGATCGAGTGGGCAACCTGGACAGCCTGACGGTCATGGTGGAAGTGGGTGAACACGCATTCTCCGACGAAGTGAGGATACTGCAGGAGCTGGAAAAGAAAATCGCCAAGAACATCAAAGAATTCTTGGGGGTCTCTGCCAAGGTCAAGCTGGTCGAGCCGAAGACCATCGCCCGCAGTGAGGGCAAAGCCCAGAGAGTCATCGACAATCGTAAGCTGTAGCTTCCAAAATCATTTCCTTAAACACTATTTGAGACCGGAGAGGAGACTTAAAAGTGCGTGTAGAGCAAATTTCAGTCTTTCTTGAGAACAAGGCGGGCCGTCTGGCTGAGGTGACCCGAATTCTGTCTGAGGCCGGCGTTAACATAAGGGCGTTGTCCCTGGCGGATACCTCGGACTTTGGCATTTTGCGCCTCATCGTTAACGACAACAACAAAGCCAAGGAAGCGCTGAAGCAGCATGGATTCACCGTGGGCAAGACAGATGTGGTGGCTGTTGAGGTAGAGGACCGGCCCGGCGGGTTGCACAAAATCCTCGACAGTCTTTTCCACGCCAATGTGAATGTCGAATACATGTATGCGTTTGTTCAGCAAAGCGGCAGTAATGCGGTGATCATCTTCCGTTTCGATAACCTTGACGAAGCCGTGAAGGTGCTGCAGGCCAACGGCGTCACAGTGATCGAAGCCGAAAAGCTCTATGCCATTTGATGGCAGCGTTTACATGGGAACCTCCTGAAAGACTCGGTGCAACCGTCACCCGGCGATGGGGGGCCGGGAGACTCTGTAACATTCTGGATTGCTGCCGCCGTGGCGGTATTTCAGGGGAATGACAGCGGCGCGGCCTGCCGCAGCGGGCTCATAAGTGTCGCACTGTCTGTGAGACGACTGGAGGAATATGCGGGAACAAGGCCGCGTGCGCAGCCGTACAATTGATCGAAAATTGCAAAGGAGGACATTATGAGGTACGGGAGATCTGTTTTGTTGACAGCCTGTGTTGTGCTGGCGCTGATCATTGGTGGAATTTCTGTGCCGGCCTGCTGGTCCCAGGATACTTACAAGATCGGGGGAATTTTTTCCATCACCGGGCGCGCATCCTTTCTGGGAGATCCTGAAAAGAAGAGCCTTGAAATGGTCGTTGATGAAATCAACAAGAACGGCGGCATCGACGGGCATCCATTGGAGGCGGTCATCTATGATTCCGAGGGTGATCCGACCAAAGCCGTTCTGGCGGCCAATAAGCTGATCAGCAAAGATGGTGTTCTGGCTGTCATCGGACCAAGTCTGACCCCCACCACACTCGCTATCATACCGATCTTCGAAAAAGCTCAAATTCCTCTGATAAGCTGCGCTGCGGGTATCAAGATCACTGAGCCGGTCAAGCCCTATGTGTTCAAGACGGCTCAGAGTGACATGTTGGCGGTGAAGACCGTGTACACTCACATGCAGTCCAAGGGCATCAAAACCGTCGGCATACTGACCGTAGAGGATGCATTTGGAGAAAGCGGCAAGGAGCAGCTGCTTAAGCAGGCGCCCGAGTTTGGCATCAAGGTGGTGCAGGCGGAAACGTTCGGCGGAAAGGATACCGACATGACCGCCCAGTTGACTAAAATCCGCGCTGTAGAACCGAACGCCATCATCTGCTGGGGAACCAATCCCGGTCCTGCCGTTGTGGCCAAAAACGTGCAGCAGATGAAGCTGGACATTCCTTTGTACCAGAGCCATGGAGTGGCCTCTCCCAAGTTCATTGAACTGGCCGGAGATGCGGCCAACGGCAACCTGCTGCCTACCGGCAAGATCCTGATTGCACAGCAATTGCCGGACAGTGATCCGCAGAAACAGGTGTTGCTCGACTATATCAACCAGTTCGAAAAGCTTTACAGCATGCCCGTTTCCGGTTTTGGCGGTTATGCCTATGATGCCATGCATATCTTGGCCAGGGCCCTGGAGGGCAGTGGTGGAGAGCGCGACAAAATTCGCGAGGGAATAGAAAAGGTCAGTGGTTTTACCGGTGTAACGGGCACATTCAATTTCACACCGGAGGATCATAACGGATTGGGATCGGATGCCTTTGTGATGGTCAACATTGAAAATGGCCAGTGGAAGCTCCTGGACGAATAATCAACCAGAACCTGGGCGGCGCTGACTTGCGGGCTCGCCCTGGTTCCCTTCGGATTGCGGCCTCGCGATAATCATGCAGGAATTGCTTCAGTATTTTTTCTCCGGAATAACCAACGGTGCCATTTACGCAATAATCGCCCTTGGATTCAGCATGCTCTACAATGCTACGGGTTTGATCAACTTTGCCCAGGGCGAGTTTGTCATGCTCGGAGCTTTAGGGCTGATCACCTTCTGGCGCGGGCTCGAGCTGCCTCTCCCCGTAGCCTTTGTTGCCACAGTTGCAGGAGTCTCACTGGTGGGACTGGTGCTCGAGCGGTTGGCAATCCGCAGCGTACGTAAACCGCATCCCATCGTGTTGATCATCATAACCGTCGGCGCCTCGATCCTGCTCAGAGGGGTGGGCATGCTGCAGTGGGGAAAGGATGCTCACAGTGCTCCGTCGTTCTCCAGGCTCTCCTCCTTCGAGCTGGCCGGCGCCACTTTGCTGCCCCAGACGTTGTGGATACTGGGAAGCCTTCTGCTGATTGTGCTTGGCCTGCAATTCTTCTACAAAAAAACTTTGACGGGCAAGGCCATGCAGGCGTGTGCCATCAGCAAGAGAGCCGCTTCGCTTCTGGGCATCCCCAGCGAGCGCATGGTGCTGCTTGCTTTTGCCCTGAGCTCTGCCATGGGAGGTGTTGGTGGCATATTGATTGCTCCCATCACCATGAGCAGCTACGACATGGGCACAATGCTGGGACTCAAAGGGTTTTGTGCCGCCATGCTCGGTGGTCTGGGGAGCTCCTGGGGATCCATTGTGGGTGGGCTGCTGCTGGGTATCCTGGAAGCTTTTGGCGTAGGTTTTGTCTCCTCCAGTCTAAGGGATGCCATCGCGTTCATTCTGCTGCTCCTGATCCTTTATGTACGTCCGACGGGAATCCTTGGCGCCAAAGCGGTTCAGCGCTTCTGACGGGGACGGCAATCCGCCGGGTTGGGCGCACATGCTGCCCTGGGATGGAGCCCGGGCGCGACCGGCTCAACGGCAGCGGCGTCAATCAATAAAAACAGAGGTGTGCAGCCAACCCGATGCGCGGTTTGGAGAATCGAAACAGCCATATGAAGTACGCTCTTTTTTCCCTGTCTATTGTGCTTACCGGATGGTGGGTGTCAAATCCCTACTATTTGCAGCTTCTGACCTTCATCGGAATCTACACCGTCCTGGCCCTCGGCCTCAATATGCTCATGGGTTACGCGGGGCAAATCTCTCTCGGACATGCGGCTTTTTACGGCATTGGAGCTTATACTACCGCCATCGCGACGGTGCACTGGAACTGGCCGCCGTGGCTGGGTCTTCTCCTGGCTCTGGGGCTGACGGCTGTGATTGCCTTCCTGATTGCTCTGCCGATGCTCAAGCTGACCGGCTATTATCTGGGGATGGGAACGCTTGGATTCGGTATGATTTTCTATATCCTGTTTCGTGAGTGGACCGGGTTCACCGGGGGCACATCCGGTCTGGTGGGCATCCCCCCCCTTTCTATTGGTGCGCTCACTCTGGATACCGGAAGCGGTTACTTTTATCTGGTGTGGGGCATTGTGGTCGTCTGTTTTGTCATATGTGAACGCATCGTGAATTCGAGAGTCGGTCGAGCACTGCGCGCCATTCACGACAGCGAACGGGCGGCCGCCGCCATGGGTGTCGACACCAGCAGGCTCAAGGTTTGGGTCTTTGTTTTGAGCGCCGTGTTCGCTTCGCTGGCAGGATTCCTCTATGCGCATCTGGTGACTTTCATCAGCCCGGACTCGTTCGATTTCATTGTTTCGATACGCATTGTGACGATGGTTGTGATCGGGGGCATGGCAAGCATTTGGGGTTCGCTTCTGGGGGCGTCGGTATTGACTTTCCTTCCGGACTGGCTGCATGTTTTCTCTGATTATGAAATGGTCGTTTACGGGCTCATTTTGATGGTGGTGATGATTTTTCTTCCCCAGGGATTCACCCGAGGAATGTTAGATATATATGAACGGGCTAGAAGCAGATACTCGCGTCCTTCAACCTCTCCTCAAGGTTGAAGCCGTTTCCAAATCCTTTGGCGGCATCCAGGCTTTATACAACGTTTCCTTTGAGGTGGCGGCCGGTCATATTTATGCCGTGATCGGGCCCAACGGGGCAGGCAAGACCACTTTGTTTAACGTAATCACCGGCATCTATACGCCGGAAGAGGGCGGCGTCTTTTATGAACAGCAGCCGATACGGGGCAGGAGTGTGCACCAGCTGGTCCGGCGGGGCATTGCCCGAACCTTTCAAAACGTTGAACTGTTTGACAGCATGACGGTGCTCGAGAATGTGCTGGTGGGGCAGCACGTCAGAACTCGATGTGGCTTCTGGGGTGCCATCTGCCGCTGGCCATGGGTGAAGCGGGAGGAGCAGCATGCTCAACAGAAAGCCGTCGAGCTGCTGAAGTTTGTAGGGCTTGAAGATGTGGGCGGGCATCGGAGTGCGGATCTGCCGTTCGGCTGGCAGCGGTTCCTCGAAATTGCCCGCGCTTTGGCGGCTGAGCCCCACCTGCTGCTGCTGGATGAGCCTGCTTCGGGACTCAATGCAGTGGAAACGGAGCAGCTTGCAGCACTCCTGCAGCAGATCCGGGCAAGAGGGGTTACGCTTCTTTTGGTGGAGCACGACATGAGCCTGACCATGGGTATTTCGGACAAGATCTTGGTCCTAAACCAGGGCAAAAAGCTGGCAGAAGGGACGCCGAGAGAAATTCAGGCCGACGATGCCGTCATCGATGCCTACCTTGGTCGAGAGTGAACGGCATGCTGCGTATTCGCAATCTCAAGTGCTATTACGGGAGAATCCGTGCCATCAGCGGTGTGAGCCTGTCCGTTCGAGAGCAGGAACTGATCGCCCTTATCGGGGCTAATGGAGCGGGTAAGAGCACCCTGCTGCAGACCATTTGCGGGCTGTTGCCCAGCTGGGAGGGGGAAATCGAATTTGAGAAGAATTCGCTGCACGGGCTGAAGCCCCCTGAGATTGTAAAAAAAGGCATTTCCCTGGTTCCTGAAGGCAGATTGCTTTTCCCGCCCATGAGCGTTCTCGACAACCTTAAATTGGGCGCTTACTTGAGGTATAGACAACGCGATCATGAGAATGTCGGCAAGGATCTCGAGGAAGTCCTGGAGTTGTTTCCGGTTCTTCGGGAACGATCCAGGCAGGCGGCTGGAACGCTGTCGGGCGGTGAACAGCAAATGCTCGCCATGGGGAGAGCGCTTATGGCGCGGCCCCGCCTGCTGTTGCTCGATGAACCTTCCATGGGGCTGGCTCCTTTCCTGGTGCGCCTCATTCTGGACGTGCTGCTCAAACTGAAAGAACGGGGCATGACGGTGCTGCTGGTTGAACAGAATGCCCGTGCCGCCTTACAAATTGCCGACCGGGGCTATGTTTTGGAAAATGGTCAGATAGTCCTCGAGGGGCTGTCATCCGATCTGTTGGCCGATCAGGAAGTCAAGCGGGCTTATCTGGGTAAGGATTACCGGGAATTTTACGACGGGAGGGAGTGACCATGCCCATACGGAACAAGACGGAGGAATGCCTTGATTTGGAAGAGCGCGCCCAACAGCAATTGGAACGTCTGCAGAGTACTCTCAATCGCGCTTTCAAGAATGTTCCCCTGTATCGCAATCAGTTTGAATCAAACCGAGTGGATCCGTCGCACATTGAAACATTAACTGATTTGCGCCGCATTCCGTTCACTGAACGAGAGTTCCTGAGCGCCAATTACCCGTACGGACTGTTTGCCGTGCCGTTGCGTGATGTAGTTCGGATCCATACCGCTCCCGGAACGACTTTGAAGCCGATGGTGAGCGGCTACACCAGGCATGATCTGCAAGTTTGGCAGGAGATGGTGGCCAGGGCCTTTACGGCTGCCGGAGTGACCAGTTCGGATATCCTGCAGATTGTACTCGATCCCGGCCTGGCCAATTGGGGACGCGACTATAAGGACGGTGCCGAGGCCATAGAAGCGAGCGTGATTCCATTGACTGTGCTGCCACCGGAAAAAAATCTGATGGTCATGCATGATTACAAGACTTCGGTGCTCATCGCCAGTGCTTCAGCCGCCTGCCAGCTGATGAACCTGTTGTTTCATCTCAATCTCAATCCCAATGCCCTGGCACTGCGCACTCTCATTCTTGTGGGGGAAGCGCCCGCGGCGGACGTGCGCAATCGCCTGGAAGAACAGCTTCATGTGGAGACATGGGCGCATTACGGATTGAGTGAAATTCCCGGACCGGCCATCGCATTTGAATGCGAACACCGGTGTGGACTGCACATCAATGAAGATCACTTTTTCCCCGAGGTGGTCGATCCCACATCGGGCGAAAGCGTAATCGAAAGTGGGGAAGGGGAGCTGGTTCTCACGACATTGACGACGCGCGCGTTTCCCCTCATCAGATTTCGGACGGGCGACCGGGTGCGCCTTATGGCCGATCCCTGCCCGTGCGGCAGAACTCTCAGACGGATCGTGTGGTCCCCGGGACGTACTGATGAACTGGTGGTCGTGCGCGGGGTAAAGGTCCATCATCAGCAGATCATGCTGTTGCTCGAACGCTCCCTGGGATATCTCCCCGAATCTGTCCGCATCCTTATAAAACGGCAGGAATGTCGAGATTTTATCGAGGTATGGCTGGGCCTGGACGACCATTTGTTTTCGGACGAAATAAAAGAAGTGGAAAGAATCATCCACAATTTAACGGCCGAATTGACTCAGGAGTTGGGGCTTCCCGTGACAATTCGCCTCAAGGAAAGGCGCTCCATGGAAGCCTTTACCGGTTCCTCGCTGGAGGACTTGCGCTGAGCGCGGCGCCTTTAATCTCCTCTGATATGCGCACAGGTTCTGCGTACTTTCCCGCAATCCTTATTGTTTGTCGGCAAGAGCCGGCGCTTTCCCGGTGCTTGTTACCTGCCGGGCTGATTTTCCTCATTTTGCACAAAAACAAAGTGTGGTAATAGTATAGAGCCTCGGGGACGAACTCCCGGCAGCGCCATTTGCCGCCGTGCCCCGACCTCTGCATGGACGCCAACGACAGGAATGGACGGAGTATACATTACTTGCTCAGCTATCAAGAGTCCCTCAACTATCTGTATGGATTGCAGAAACACGGCATTAAATTTGGTTTGAACAGTACCGGAAATATGCTGAGCCGAGTGGGCAATCCGCATGAACAATTGCGCTGCATTCATATTGCCGGAACCAATGGTAAAGGGTCCACTGCAGCCATGCTGTCGAGCATATTGAGGGAGCACGGTTTCAGGGTCGGTCTTTACACGTCGCCGCATCTGGTGCGGTTCACCGAACGGTTTCGAATCAATGATGCGGAAGCCCCGGTCCAGCGCATTTTAGACGTATTCGGCAGGATTCAGAAGGTGTTGAATGGTCGTGAGCCGCCCACCTTCTTTGAAATGGTGACGGCCATGGGTTTTTTGTACTTTGCCGAGGAGCAGGTTGACTGGGCGGTCATCGAGGTGGGGATGGGCGGACGGCTCGATGCCACCAATGTCATCTCGCCCAGGGTGAGCATCGTCACAAACATCGCCATGGATCATCAAGAATATTTGGGAAACACCCTGAGTGCCATAGCCCGGGAAAAGGCCGGCATCATCAAGCCGGGAGTGCCGGTCGTTACAGGTGCCGGCCAACCGTCGGTTACGGGCATACTCAAGGCCACATGCTTTCGGCACAAAGCGCCGTTGTATTCGTTGAAGACCGATTTCAGAGTGCGGCGCAATCCCAACGGTTCGTTCCAGTACCGGGGTTTACGGCTTCAGCTGCCGTCTTTAAGGCTCAACCTCAAAGGCATGCATCAGGTGAATAATGCCGCTGTTGCTCTCGGCGCACTTGAAGTTCTGGAAATGCAAAAGCGTTTGTCGCTCAACCCGCAGGCAATTCAAGCTGGGCTGAGCGCAGTTTTGTGGCCGGCACGGCTGGAAATTCTCCAGGAGAACCCGCTCATCGTTTTGGATGGTGCCCATAACCCTCAGGGTGCGGAATCGCTGCGGGAAGCTTTAAAAAAATCCTTCTCCTATAATAAGCTGCATCTCGTGTTGGGCATTATGGAAGACAAGGATATACGAGGCATTTTCCGGAGGCTGCTGCCGATGGCCGAGTCGGTGATCTTCACCCAGCCAAGGTATGTCCGTGCCGCCAAGGCAGAGATGCTGAAACGGCTGGCACGACCCTATATTCAAAAGCAGTACGTTATCCCGGATGCTGCCTCTGCCATAGAACAGGCCAAGCTTCAGGCGGAAGCAGGCGATTTGATTTGCATAACGGGGTCCCTCTATTTTGCGGGAGAAGTGAAAGAATTGTTTGGTGAGCGGGCTCTTGATTCCGCACAGGCGGACCTTACGGGCTGAAAACGGGCTTACGATACCATGTTTCCAAAGAGATTTTCGGTGCATCCCAGGGCAGCTGCCGCGTTTGCCCTCACCCTGTGGGCGTTGTCCTTGTGTGTGACGATTCTTGCGGCGGACGAAGCGCTCAGCCGGAGTTTGATGAGCAACGGCTTGAATCAGCAATCCTTTGTCAGTGAAACCAAGGGCACGTGGCAGATCAGTGCGCAGCAGGTCAGCTATGACAAGAAGAATCATGTCTATGAAGCCCAGGGAGATGTTCAGATCAGTTCCGGAGACCGATCCATCGAGGCCGATTGGGCGCGTCTGGATGCCCAACATCACACGGCCGATTTAAAGGGCAGTGTGTTCCTGAAATATGGCGGCGACTGGCTCAAGGGAGAACATGTCATATGGGACCTGGAAAAAGAGACCGGCAACGTGGATGGCGGTCTGCTCTATTTCGCGGGAAATCATTTTTATGTGCAGGGCAAGCACATAGCCAAGACCGGTCCGACCGACTACGAGCTCAAAGATGGATTCATCACCACCTGCGATCCGCAAAATCCCGATTGGAAAGTCAGATACAAAGAGATGACAGTGAATACCGACGGGTTTGCCTGGGCGAAGCACACGTCGTTTTATGCCCGCAGCATCCCGCTCCTGTATGCGCCGCTGGTCGCCCTGCCGGTGGACAAAGACAGGCAGTCAGGCTTTCTGCTTCCCTGGGCAGGTTCATCAAGCCTCAACGGCCTGCAGTTTGAGCTTCCCTACTACTGGGCAATGCGCCAGGATATGGACATGACTTTTTATGGTCGTTACATGCAGGAGCGCGGATGGATGAGCGGTCTCGAGTATCGCATCGACCATCCGATCTGGGGTGAGGGGATCTGGTTCGGCAACTATTTGCGCGATCAGGCGAGCAAGGATCATTTGGCCGACCTCAACTACCCCTTCATCAAGAGTGACCGGTACTGGATCCGCGCCCGCCATTCCATCGAATTGCCTTACGGAATCGAGGGCAAGCTGGACCTCGATATTGCCAGTGACAAGAATTACCTGAAAGAATTTAAGAATGGTTCAACCTCCTACGATTTCACCGATGATTTATTCCGCAAGTCCACCGGCCGTGGAATCCTCAACGATGAAACCATCCAGGCACGGGAGAACACCCTTTATCTCAACCGCCGTGGCGATTCCACACTGCTCTTCATGGACGCGATTTATTGGGATCAGCTGGATCGTTCCATCGATCAGTTCACTCTGCAGAGGCTTCCCGAATTATCCTTCAATGTCATCCCGGACTGGATTGACGGGTTGCCTCTCTACTACAGCCTCGAGACCTCAGGGGTCAATTACTGGCGCCGGGAAGGGGACAAGGGTTACCGCTTGGACTTGTATCCACGCGTCAACTACCCCCTCCATTGGAACAACTATCTGGATGTCGAGCCCTCGGTCGGACTGCGATCCACGAGTTATCGTGTAGACTGGGAAGAAGATTCACGGGACGCATGGCAACAGAGGACTCTGCCGGACGTCAAACTGGCAATGACCAGCCGCCTCAATCGTGTCTATCCCTTTAAGGTATGGAATTATGTTGCTATGCAGCATGGAATCCGCCCGGAAATCGTCTATGAATACCAGCCCGACGTCAAGCAGGGCGATTTGCCGCAATTCGACCGTCTCGATGATATCGAGGAACGCCATGGAATCACTTATGGGTTATCCAATTTTCTGATTGCCAAAGGGGTTCAGTCGGACGGCCAGGGCAATCAAGTCGCAAGCTATCGCGAACTGGCACGGCTGCAGATTTTTCAGACGCTGAACATCAGAGAGGCGCGCACATCCGATTCCGACTTTTCCAATCCCAAATTTGATGACTTCCTGGTCAGTGACGAAGATGAGGATGAAGACGACGGATCAGACCGTCCTGCCCTTGAAAAGAAGCGGTTTTCTCCCGTGAACCTGTTGTTGGACGTGTTCCCGGGTCGCTATTTGACTGTGACCTACGATACCCAGTTCTCTCCCGACGAGGGAGCCATCAACCGGCATGATTTGTACGCTACTCTCGACAGCGGGACGGGCTACTATGTGCGAGCCGGGTACCAGTTTTTCAAGGATACGGTTGTCGATGAGATGATCATCGAGGCGGGGGTCAAGGTGTTGTCAAGTATTTTTTTGACCACCTACCATGACTACTCATTTGACAAAGATGAGCTTTTCAAGCAGGGCTACGGTCTTAAATACCAGCATGGATGCTGGGGAGTGGGGCTGACTTACCAGAGAGAAGGCGAGGACAATCGTTTGGCTTTTTCTATAGATTTGCTCGGACTGGGGCAGTTTGGCGCGCGCTGACGCGGGCAAAAGATTGAGAGGTTGGAACGGCCATGGTGATCATGTCAGGCGGACTCCCCTTCCTCGACCAGTGATTCCGATGACACGGGTTTCAATTCCCGCTGTTTGATTTCCAGACGCTTCCAGTGACCCTTGTCATTGATCACCCGCTCCATTTCCCGACGTACTTCGCCCTGGCTGATGAGCTCCGACAGCAGAATTCTCTTGTAGCTGATGTGCCTGAGCTCATTTTCCAGAAATTCATCCCTTTCCTGCTTAAGCTTTAAATTCTGCAGGAACAGTTTTTCTTCCAGGGTTTCGTTTTCAATCAGAAGCGATATGAACATATCGCTGAGCTTGCTCTTGCGCAATCCCATCATGCCGATTCCGGCCGCCTTTCTGCGGTACTGCGCAAGCCTTCCCTCCAGGAAGTCGATGCGGCGTTGCAATTCAAGCTTTTCCTCTTCGAGCTTTTGCTTTTCATGATCCCAAAACTGTTTGAGTGCTCGTTCAATGCTCAGCATTTCTGCCCGATCATGGGCGCTTTGTGCGTGGTATTTGCGAGAGCTCCTGCGATGCCCGAGATAAAAGCCGGCCGCAAAAATAAAAACGATGGCAGAGCTACCGGCAAAGATCTGATAAATAAGTTCTGAATTCATTCGTCGGTGGACTCCTTCCGCGATACTCCTGTTGGCTGCCGCATTGACCCGGTCTGGCTAGTCCAGCCGCCAAGGCTCGAACGCCTCAGCTCATTTTTACAAAACATACGAAGGCTACTTTGAAAAGGTGAAAAATTCAACTATTGTCAGCTGGTTTTCTGATGCAACCTAAAAGAATTTCTCGTAATACAGCGAACTGCCAAAGGTCAGTGCGGTACCGATGGTCAAATAGATGACGCTCAAGATAACCCGCGGTATTGGCGAATGGCGCAGAACAAAGCCCAAAAGCATCATGACGAGAATGAGCGCATAGCTCCGCCAGGCCTGAAATGCAAACAGGCACACTCGGCTGGGTAGCCGCAGGATGCGCTCGACATTCTTTCGGGCCATGGGTGCAAAAGCAAAACGGTAGATGCATGTGCCGAGCAGGAGACCGGCAACGGATGCCAGCAGGCTCACCGGCCAGATAATCTCCGACAGCCAATGGGCCGCCATGGTGCAGAGCATGATGCCCATAACAGACCACGACAGTCCCGACAAAAGGCATAGCCAGTGGCGTTGTACCGAGGGGGTAAGTCTTTGCAGCATCGTTTCCACTTCGATGTCACGCCATAAGACGTGAGTTGAGTTGTAAGCATCGGGCGGATCGGCCACCCGCCGGACCGTAATCAGTGCTCGGCGGAATTCAACGGCGGGTTGAAATAGCCCAGCCGGACACGAGGGAATTCAGTTCGCAATTTTTCAATCAGTCTGCTGATGCCGATTGGCTTTCCGTGAGGTCGGAAGTCAAGACTGCTGAGATACCACTCCGGATCAATGTTTAAATTCCGCAGCTGAATGAGGTCGATGCCGGTTGCGTCGATGAGCCGGCGCAGCGAGTTCCATTCCTCCAGATCGTCGGTGAACCCCGGCAGCACGAAATAGTTGAGCGAAACGAACCCTGCTGATGCCTTCATTATCCTGACGGACTGCATCACGTCGTCGAAAGTATAACCCCTGGGCCGATAGTAGGCTCCATAAAATTGAGGCTGACAGCTGTTCAGGCTCACCCGCATGCTGTCCAGGCCGGCTCTGCGCAGCTTCTCGACCGCCCTGGGCAGGCTGGCATTAGTGTTCAGGTTTATGGTACCGCGTCGAGTGGTCTCCCTCATTAAAACGATTGCCTGCTGCAGTGTCTTGGCCTGCAGCAGCGGCTCCCCCTCGCAACCCTGGCCGAAGCTGACCAGCGCCCCGGGAGCATTCTGCAGATGAGGGCCGGCAATGGCCACTATCTCTTCCGCGGTTGGTACGAAGGTGATACGGTCCTGGGTGGCACACAGTCCGGGGTGGTCCTGGCGGCTGATGCACCCCAGGCAGCGGGCGTTACAATCGGGTGAAGTCGGCAGTGGAGCTTCCCAGCGATCCAAAAAAAGGTTTCTGGCGGCAGGGCAGCCGTAGGTGAGGGCGCATTTGCCAAGATGTTGCATCAGCCTGTTGGTGGATTGCTGCGCCATGCGCCTGCGGGCGTTTTTATCAATTCTCGCCAAATCAAAGTGACGGAAGTCTTGACGTTCATCAGGGTCTACCCGACGAGCCGCTACCACAAAACGATCCCTTTGCCAGCCCACTGCCGTATAAGCAAACAATGGAAGGAGTTTTGCTCCAGGCAATTTTTGATAGGCAGCGCAATAGGTCTGTGTGTGGGCGGGAGCTGCAAAAGCGGCTACCGCCTGCACCGGTTTGGCCGATTCGTAAGGGTCGTGCGAGAGGACTCTGAAGGTCTTGCTTCTGGAATGGTAGCCGACCGGGAGACGCTCCGGCAGAAGGAAGAGCTCGCTGCCTTCCGGCAACGGTATCCAGTCCCGTGGACTGACACGATGCCATCTACCGGCGCTGCTCCCTGCCATTTCGAGTTCGGGAAAATCAAAGATGTTCCCCTTGGCATCGGCGTAAACCAGGACTGGCCTGCTACTCATTTCCCCTGTCCAGGAGTTCTTGCAAGCCAAGAACGGTGATATGTTCGGCCCCGTTCAGCAACTGCAGCAGGGCATCAAGGAACTGATAGGCAAAAGTGGTCATCCTCTGATGATGGATCATAATTCCGACAGGCTCTTTGCGACCCAGCAAGGTGGTCAACTGGGCGAGCAGTTCGTCAAAATCTTTCGCCGCGTCCTTTGATTTTCTGGTATGGAGGTCCAGCGGCACCTTCAAGTTGTTTAAGCCCAAAGGATTCTTGTGACCTTTGGGAAAGGGTTTGGACAGGGATACGGCTCTGAAATCCAGTTGCTGAAGTATCTTGAGAGTGCATCCCGAAAGCCGATTCCAGGGGGGTGTGAAAACCGGCAGGAAGTGCTCTCCAAAGATGCTGACCATTTTTTGCCGCCCTTGCCAGATGTCGCGCCACTGCTTTTCGAAGGGGCGATGGTCGCCAAACTCGGATTTCTTGCCGGAACGCTGCCAGTTGACATGGCGCCAGCCATGCTGATGCCAGCCCCAGAGCGGTTCTTCCACAGGAGCACTGGCAAACAGCTGCTGTTCGCGGATGGTGCTCAGCCATGCCGGCACGACGCTCATGCCCAGCGGGACAGCATGGCGGCGAAACATGTGACACAGTGCTTCGAAGGCGCGCCCCCCGGCGCCGATGTCGTCGGCACGAAAGAAAACCTCGGCCGTGTGACTGGCCGAGGTCTGCTCGATAATTTGTGTAAGCCGTTCGCGCCAACCGTGCAGTGGTGAACGCCAGACGGCTGCATAGTGTCGTGGGCGATAGTGTTCCGGTAGTTTCAAATCCTGCGGTGTTGGACTGCTGTCATGTTTCAAAACATACTACTCCCTTCCGAATTGTATGGGGAATGGTAAGTCTATTTGTCTGAATGCACCGTAGCAGGAGTCGGGAGAGCACAAAAGCTAAACGTAGCTGAGCCCCAGCGCGATGAAACATATTAGAACCGACCAAAGTTATTCGTCAAGCAACGATTTGTGGAAAAGCATAACGCCTTGATAAGCGTGCTAAAAAAGTTTTTCACAAACAAACCACGAGACGAGGCGACTGAAGAAGGGGAGGACGGATGAAAGAGTGTGCGGTTAAAACCAACAAGGCTCTTGGAAGACAGCTCAAACGCCATGTGCTGGCCGTCGAACATCGCATGGCGGCAATCACTGCACCGGAATTTATCCCGCTCTGCGAGCAGGAGCTGAGAGGGATCGGCTTGCTCGAGCTTGCCCCAACCGAGGCGGGAATAGAGTTTTCGGCGAAATTGACCGCAGGCTATCTGTGCAACCTCCGGCTGCGAACCGCCGGCCGCATTGTGATGCGCCTTGCCCGTTTTCGCTGTGGCGCCGTCGAACAGTTGTTTCATAAAGTGAGCACCTTTCGTTGGGAATTGTGGCTGCACTCAGGGCTTCGCTTGCACATCGATGTTTATGTCAGACGTTCGCGCATGCAGCATGAAGGCCTGATCGAAAAAACCGTTCTGCAGGGAATACAGAGGCGTTTTGAAGAGTTGCGTTTAGTGCCGCCGGCCCTGTGCCAAGCGCTCCATGCGCAAGAGGATTGCGCGTCCGACGCGGTGCAACGACTCCTGGTCCGAGTGGTGGACAATGCCTGTGAAATCAGCCTGGACAGCAGCGGCGCTCATCTCCACCAGCGCGGTTATCGCCGGGTGCACACCGGCGCGCCGCTGCGGGAAACTCTGGCGGCTGCCATCCTCATGAAGGCCGGGTGGCATGGAGATCGTCCTCTCGTAGACGGGATGTGCGGGTCGGGGACAGTTCCGATTGAAGCATCTTTGCTGGCAAGACGACTGCCGCCGGGCTCCGGACGGGCTTTTCTCTTCGAGCAATGGCCGTCTTATCAGGCTAAAACCTGGCGTTATCTATTGCGTCAGGCTAACGATCATGCTTTGGCAAAGGCGCCTGTGCCCATCATCGCCATCGATGAAAATCCCGAGGCGATCGCTGCCTCTCGGCAAAATGCTGATCATGCAAGGGTCGGGAAAGACATCGTGTGGCATCAGCGCGATTTCTTTTCCATCCGGCCGCAGGAACTGAATGTCGAACCCGGGCTGCTTTTCTTGAATCCGCCTTATGGAAAGCGATTACCGCAAGAGGACGATTTCTACGAACGTTTGGGTGCACACCTGCGGCGCTTTTATCCCGGCTGGCAGGCGGCCGTCATGGCTCCCGACAGACCGCGGGCGCTGCGCCTGAAATTGGCCAGGGCACGCTACTGGCACATCAAACATGGCGGCCTTCCCATAGTTGTGGTATTTACCCGCTTGTGACGGCATCCTGCAGCTGCTCGTGCGGCTGTGAATTCTTTCGGCGGCAGCTTTTTGCATTGTCAAATGGGGTTGTCCACCTGTATTGTACAAAATGGATCGATCAATGAGCCTATGCTGCCCCGTGTCGGATTGTGGAGTCCACAGTGAAATTCAGTTGCCCTGGATGCCGTGCGGTTTTCACCATCGCCGATGAGAAGATTCCGCAGAGCAAAGAACTGAGAATCGCCTGCCCGAAGTGCGGCAATGCGATTGAATTGAACGTGCAGGATCAGTCCTCGGAGCATGCCACCGGCACCGGTTTGCAGCAAGCAGATTCATTTGAGGCGGATGACCTGGGGGAAGATATTCCTCCTCTGGAAATTGTGGAAGAGGGACTCAAGAGCGCCCTCACCTGCATATCCCGGGAGACCATCTCCAGGCGGATCGCGCAAGCCCTGCACGCAATGGATTTCCATGTATCCGAGGTGGCAAAGCCACAGGCCGCCATCAACAGACTGCGCCACAACCCCTATGATTTGGTCGTGATTGATGAGGCCTCGCGGGAAAATGATCTCCTGGAGCAAGTCAACCTGTTGCCGATGCACGTGAGGAGGAGATTCTTCCTCTGTTTGCTCAGCCGGACCATGCCCACTTTGGATCAACTGCAGGCATTCAGGATGGGCGTCAACATGATTCTCAACATCCAGGATTTACATAAGGCAAAAACTGTGGTGAATCGCGCCATCCAGGTGTACGAGCATAACTATCGAATATTTGAAGAAGAACTTGCCCAAAAAGGACAATTATAATACATGCAGGGGTTGAGCTGATGATCTTAAGACGCTCACGTCATAAGCACGACAACAGGCATCTTCGCAAGCGCATCGAGAGTTGTGTCACCATTGTGCTGGAGCTGAACAAGTCCCTCGGCGAGGGCAAGATCAAGCCGGAAATCGTCCAGCATTTCGAGCGACTGAAGGAATCCCTTCGCTACGTCAAGGATGATCAGGTGGACGAAGAGGATATCCATCGCATTGAGCAGGCAACTAACGAACTTCTGGCGGAAATTCGCGTTGCCTACGAAGGGAAGCCCATTGACACACTGTTCAAAGGTCTGACCCACTGAATGGGATGCCGGGAACCTGGATCGATACATATCTGTGCCCACTTTTTCCGGCTGGTAAACTCGTTTTGAGATTGTGAACCATTTTTTCTGATGGGTCGCCCTTGATCTTCATGCAAGAATGGTCTACAAGGCGGGTCCTGAACGAAATACGATATGGAAGGAGTCGAGGGGTGGGAGCGTTTACATTTTCCAAGAGGGGGGATCAGGGAGAGACCAGTCTGCTGACGGGTGAGCGAGTTTCCAAGGCGAGCTTGCGGCCTCAAGCCTACGGAACCCTGGACGAAGCGAGCTCAGCACTGGGACTCAGTAAAGTCTTCACCCAAAATGAGAACATCCGGCAGATGATCAGCGCCGTGCAGGAGGATCTGGTCATGGTCGGTGCGGAGCTCTCCTGTGAGGGCTCAGTGGATGAAAAGTGTATGGTCGGGCCGGATAAGATTGGCAGACTCGAGCAGTGGATTCAAGAACTGCAGCAGGATGTTCCTCTGCCACGCTGCTTTGTCTATCCCGGCGGCAATCCCTGCAGCGCCTCGGCGGATCTGGCACGGACCATCATACGCAGAGCGGAGCGCAATGTCGTGGCTTTGCAGGAAGCCGATGGCCATGTTCGTCCCGAACTGCAGGCGTATCTTAACCGGCTGGCGGATTTGCTGTTCACTTTGGCCAGGTACGCAGAAAAAAAGGCCTAACCCCCGCCATCATTTCTCCTGCGTTTTTCTCGTTAAAAGCCCTCAAGCCATAGATTCTCAGTGCAGCCCCACACGATGAAGTGGCCAAATTCCGCAGGTTGGGTTGAGTGCGGCGAAACCCAACCTACTACGCCATTGCAAGTCCGCTGCATCTCGGACACTCTATTCTGCACTTGGGTTCACCCGCAGATTGCGCACCCGCTTACAGTCCCCGCGGCAGTTCGACAGCGGTGCAAAATGAGCGGTGATTGACCTGCTCGCAATAAAAGGTTCATATTGCGGCGCACCATTATTGATCCGTGAAATAAGGAAGGAACCGGTACCAGTGGCAAACATCGTGGAAAATAGAGGCTTAAGAAATATCGCGATCATCGCACATGTGGATCATGGCAAAACCACGCTGGTGGATGCCATGTTCAAGCAAAGCGGGTTGTTCAGAGCGGGTAAGGAAGTCGATGAAAGACTCATGGACAGCATGGACCTCGAACGGGAACGGGGGATCACCATTGCGGCCAAGAACTGTTCGGTGGTTTGGGAAGAGACCAAAATCAACATCATCGATACCCCCGGGCACGCCGATTTTGGCGGTGAGGTGGAACGCGCCCTGGCGATGGCAGACGGTGCCTTACTGTTGGTCGATGCATCCGAGGGGCCCCTGCCGCAAACACGGTTTGTCTTGAAAAAGGCCCTCGATGCGGGGCTGAAGATCATTGTCGTGATCAACAAGATCGATCGCAAGGACGCGCGGCCGCACGAGGTATTGGACGAGATCTACGACTTGTTTATCGATCTCGACGCAAACGATGAACAGCTCGAATTTCCCATTGTCTATGCGGTGGGAAGAGAAGGCATTGCGCAGGGGGCTCTGGAAGATCAGGGCAGCAATCTGGGCCTGCTGTTTGACGCCATCCTGCAGGAAATTCCGCCGCCTGCCTATGATCCTCTGGAACCCTTCCAGATGTTGGTTGCGGACCTGGGGTACTCGGACTATCTCGGTCGCCTGGCCATCGGAAAGGTCATCAACGGAACCGTGCAGTGCAACGACAGCCTGGTGTGTATGACCGAACAGAACGGGCAGATCCCCTTAAAAATTTCCAGACTGCAGGTTTACCAGGGAATGAGCTTCGCGGAGGTGGAGCGGGCCGAACCGGGAGACATCATTGTTCTGTCGGGTATCGAAGAAGTCAAGATCGGCGACACCATCTGCACCAAGGATTCCCCCAAACCGCTGAGGCGCATCCGGGTGGACGAGCCGACGGTTTCCATGAGCTTCACCATCAATTCTTCGCCCTTTGCAGGAAAAGACGGACGGTTTGTGCAGTCCAGCAAAATCCGTGAACGGTTGCTCAAGGAAACCCTGCGCAATGTGGCCATTCGTGTGGAAGAAGCAGAAGACAAGGAACATTTCATCGTCAAGGGGCGTGGCGAGTTTCAGATGGCCATTCTCATCGAAACCATGCGACGCGAGGGTTTTGAGCTGTGTGTCGGAAGGCCGGAAGTGATTTGTAAATTCTCCAACGGCACGCGCATGGAGCCCATTGAACACCTGTTTGTTGACTGTCACGAGAGCTTCTTGGGGATAGTGACGGAAAAATTGTCCGTTCGCCGCGGCAAGATGCTCAATCTGGTCAACAAGGGGACCGGACGGATTCGCATCGAATTCACGATTCCGTCACGCGGCTTGATCGGATACCGCGACGAGTTTTTGACGGACACCAAGGGAACCGGCATTCTCAATTCCTATTTTGTTGGCTACGAGGATTACCGCGGCGATTTTCCCACCCGTTTTACCGGTTCCATCGTTTCCGATCGGCAGGGTCATGCCGTTGCCTATGCTCTTTTTAATCTTGAGCCCAGGGGGCAGCTTTTCATCGTTCCCGGAGATCTCGTCTATGAAGGCATGATCGTGGGAGAGCACAATCGCGATACAGACATCAATGTCAATCCGTGCAAGGAAAAGAAGCTCACCAACATGCGCGCGGCAGGGAAGGATGAGAATATCATCATCACGCCGGTGGTTCCCATGACCCTGGAACGTGCCATACATTTCATCCGCGCCGATGAAATGGTCGAGGTCACGCCCAGGTCGCTGCGTCTGCGCAAAAGTATCCTGTCCGCACAGGAAAGGCATAATCAGAGAGCTTCCAGGAAACGGGAAGAAAACGGCCAGGCCGCATCAAATGACCAGCGGCTCCGGCTCTAAACTGACGCCAAAGCGGTCTGCGACGGTGTTACGAATGCGCTCGGCAAGGGCCCAGACTTGTGCCCCGTCGGCGCCTCCATAGTTGACCAAAACCAATGCATGGGTATCCGCGACGCCGGCATCGCCTTCGCGCATTCCCTTGAAACCGCACGCTTCAATCAGCCATGCAGCCGAGAGTTTGCACGCCCTGTGGTCGTGCGCATGGTATGGCACATCGGGATGCGCGCGCTGCAGCAGCTTGAGATGCTCGATCGGTATCACGGGATTCTTGAAAAAGCTGCCCGCATTGCCGATCACCGTTGGGTCCGGCAGTTTGCCCCGACGCAGGCACTCGATGGCGCGGCCAAGATCTGTGGGCGTCGGTCGGTTGATTCCCATCACGTCCAGTTGCCGGCGCACACCGGAGTAGGCCAGTTGCATGGGCCTTTGCCGGTGCAGGAGGAATTCGACCGCGGTAACAATGTAGCGCTGCGGCCGCCGTTTGAATAGGGAGTCGCGATAGGCGAACTCGCATGCCGCATTGCTCAGTCGGGTAAAGCGCTGCTCGATGATATCGAACGCCTCCACTGCCTGCACAAATTCCCGTACCTCCGCACCGTAGGCGCCGATATTTTGAATGGGCGCGGCCCCGACGGTGCCGGGAATCAGGATAAGGTTTTCGAGGCCGCTAAACCCATGGGCCAGAGTCCAGCGCACGAAGCCGTCCCAGTTCTCTCCGGCGGCCGACCGTACTGTCGCTTGCTGCCCATCGTCCGCGAGAATTTCGATGCCGCGAGTGGCCAGGTGGATGACCAGCCCTTCAAAATCCCGTGTGAACAAAATATTGCTGCCGTCGCCCAGCAGGAGCAAAGGCCTCTCTCCGGCTGCCGTTTCGGCGAGCAACGGCGGCAGCGCGGAACTCTTCCAAACATCCGCCAGCCATGCCGCGCGAGCCGGCACGCGAAAAGTGGTGCGCTGATCGAGACGCGCGTTTCTGATGAGGGTGAACCGTTCCAATGGCTTGTCAACCTGGCTCAATCAATGAACCGGCGGGCCAGCTGGTGGTACTGATCGATGCGTCGGTCGCGAAAAAACGGCCAGATCCTGCGCACCTTCTCGATACGTTCCAGATGAACCGTCACCACTCGTTGCACTTCCTCATCGGCGCTCGCCTGGTAAATGATCTCGCCCTGCGGGCCTGCCACGAAGCTGTTTCCCCAAAACTGAATGCCTGCGGTTTGCCCCGAGGGATCCGCTTCATGCCCCGTGCGGTTCACGGCCACGACGGGAAGCCCATTGGCGATGGCATGACCCCTTTGCGAAACCACCCAGGCATCCAGCTGCAGCTGCCTGGGCCTGTCCTTTTCCGGCACTTCCCAGCCGATTGCCGTAGGATAAATGAGGATTTGCGCACCTTTGAGGGCCATCAGGCGGGCGGCTTCGGGAAACCATTGGTCCCAGCAGACGAGCACTCCCAGTTTCCCCACCGAAGTGTCGATCGGCTGGAAGCCCAGATCGCCCGGCGTGAAATAAAATTTTTCATAGTAGTTGGGATCATCGGGAATGTGCATTTTGCGGTACTTGCCCGCTATTTGACCGTTCTTTTCAATAACGACGGCGGTGTTGTGATAAATCCCGGCGGTTCGCCTTTCAAAAAGCGACGTGACCAGGACAATCCCCGAATCTTTGGCGAGCTGAGAGAACCTCTCGGTGGACGGGCCGGGAATCGGTTCTGCCAGATCGAAATTGGCGGCGTCCTCCGTCTGGCAAAAATAGAGGGTGTTGTGCAGCTCCTGCAATATCACAAGCTGCGCCCCCGCGGCGGCACACTGCCGGATGTTCCGGCGCAGCTTCAGCCAGTTTGCTTCGGCATTGGAGCTGTTGGCCTGTTGTACCAGGCCGATCCGCATCGCGCCATGTACCATCAGATCACTCCTTCGGGATATTGCATGGCCATGCAGTGCAGGGATCCATGCTGTTTTATGAGGGCCCGGCTGTCGATGCCGATGATGTTCCTTTCCCTGAACCACGGCTGCAATATCTGCACTGCTAAATCATCTTTCGGCGAACCGTAAAAGGGGACCAGAACCGCTCCGTTGATGATGAGAAAATTCGCATAAGTCGCCGGAAGACGCCGGCCCTGATCGTCAAGAACGGCATCGGCCATGGGTAGCGGTATCAGTTGGTAAGGATCGCCGGCGCGTGTTTTGAACTGCAGGAGCTCCTGTTCCATGTGTTTCAAGGCGGCGTAGTGTTCGTCTGCGGGATCGTTGCAGGCGACATAGGCAATGGCGTCGACGGAACAGAACCGCGCCAGGGTGTCCACGTGACCGTCGGTGTCGTCTCCCGCCAGTTGGCCGTTTTCCAGCCACAGTACCCTTTGGGCGTGGAGGTGCCCAATTAAAGCCTCTTCGATGTCGGCTCGGGTGTATCCCCCGTTTCTGTTGGGTGACAAAAGACACGAAGTTGTGGTCAGAATGGTGCCCTGGCCGTCCGATTCGATACTGCCGCCTTCCAGAACGAAATTGAGGTGGTTGCGGTATTGCGCTGCGTCGCTGAGGATGCGGGACGAGTAGATCTTCGCCGTGATTTGATTATCGTAATTGGCCGGGTACTTGAGTCCCCAGCCGTTGAACTTGAAATCCAGCAGAACCGGCTTCCCCCCGCAGAGTAGGGTAATGGGACCATAGTCGCGGGCCCAGGTGTCATTGATGGGCGCTTCAACGAACAGCATATTCTCCCGGCTGAGGCCGGCGAGCTTGATCTGTCGCTGCGCTGTTGCCGGGTTTCGGCAGACAATGATCAAAGTTTGCCTTTGGGTGATTTCTCGAGCCACTTCATGGTAGCACGCCAGCACCTCATCCAGATCATTGCCCCAGTCGGTTTGCTCATCGGGCCAGCTGATCTGGACGGCACTTTGGCGATGCCATTCAGCGGGCCAAAAACAGTCGGAATGATTCATCGCAGATTTGCCTTGCTTCCCTTGCCGGCTTGTTGCGTCTCCGCGCACTCCGCCATCTGTGCACCGAACGATTGCCTCCCCAGATAAGCTCTGACGGCGCGTGATCAGAAAACATGGGAACGCAGCGAGCGATTGACGACCTCGAGAAAGCGTCGCTTGTGCCTTGCCCGGTTCTCAACGAGCCGGTAGACGCCAAGCTTGACCATATCCTGAAAGAGCATCCAAACCAGATTGTACACCCACACGATGCCGATTAGACGCCACGGTAGTTTGGGTACCAGCCATCCGAACCCGCACATCAATACGGCGAAGATCTGCGTGCCGACAATGGCACAAAACAAAGACCAGGAGGGGTGGGGCGACCGCCAGAACGCCTTCTTCGTGCGCGTGACAAAGAGCATCAAATGACCGCCGGCTACCAACTGCAGAAAGAGCATGGCTTGAACGTGAGGCGTATCGAGACCCATCCAGAGTTTTCCAATCAGCAGCAGACCGAAAGTTTCCAGCACCGCCAACAAGCCAAGAACCGAGGACACGGTCAGGACTCGATGCATATCCCAGCGCACTGGCTTGGGATTGAGATAGGTATTGTCGTAGGCAATGGTCATGATGGGAATGTCGTCGAGCAGCGCCAAGATGATGATCATAACGGCGGTCAGAGGATAAAAGTTGAACGCCAGCATGGCCAAAACCACAAAAAACATGATGTCTATGGTCATGGCAATGCGATAGATAGTGTAGCTCATCATCCGCTCGAAAATGCGGCGCGCCTCTTCGACAGCCTTGATGATGACCGACAGCCCGGCTTGCGTGAGAACCAATGCGGCGGCCGACTGAGCGGCATTGGTTGCACCCGACACAGCAATGCCGACCTCCGCCTGCTTCAAAGCCGGCGCGTCATTTACTCCATCGCCGGTCATGGCCACCAAGTGACCGCGATCCTGCAGGGTCTTGACGATGTGGTATTTGTGTTCGGGAAAAACCTGGGCAAAGCCGTCCGCCGCTTCAATTATGCCGGCCGCGTCCCTGCTCAGGGTTTCGGACTCGTTGCCAGCAAAAAGTTTGGCGGCAGGCTGGATGTTAGCGCCCATTCCCAGTTGCCTGGCAATTTCCTTGGCAATGGCCGCATTGTCACCCGTTATCATTTTGACTTGAATGCCGTATGCTTGAGCTTTGGCGATGGTTTCGCCGGAATCTTCGCGTGGCGGATCGTAGAGCGGCAGAATACCCAAAAATTCCCAGGAATCTTCATCCGGGCTGCGGGCGACCCCAATTGTGCGGTACCCTTTGGCTGCGAGGGCATTGACCGCCTCTTCAGCTTTTGCGCTGCTTTCCTGATCCAGGCGACACATCTCCATGATCACTTGAGGAGCCCCTTTGGCTACTTTAAAAGTTTCATCTCCTTTCTTGATCGTCGCTTCAGTACGTTTGTTGATGGGGTCGAAGGGCACAAAATCAACCTGCAGGCAGGAATTCAGCCGAGACGAATCCGCAAGCCCTTGCAAAACCGCTAGGTCAATGGCATCTCGGTTTTCTTCTTTGGAAGCCAAAGCAGCTGCCAGTATCAGTTCCTGACCGTCTTTGGCCGCAAAGGTGACGGGATGACCCAGGGTGAGTTTGTTCTGGGTCAAAGTCCCCGTCTTATCAGAGCAGAGAATGTCGATTCCCGCCATTTCCTCTATCGATTGCAGACGGGACACAATGGCTTTCATACGCGATAGGGCCAATGCACCCAGCGCCATGGTGACCGAGAGCACTGCCGGCATGGCGACGGGAATGGAAGCCACGACCAGGATGAGCACAAATTGCACAAGCTCGAGGGCGGGAACGCCGCGCAGCAGTTGAACTACGACCAGTACGATACTCAGACCCAGCGCAATGAAAATGAGGAAATCCCCCACCCGCATTACAGCCTTCTGGAAGTGGGATACCGCACCCGCGCTTTCGACCAGTTTGGCGGTTTGGGCAAAATAGGTGTTGCCGCCGGTGGCCGTTACCAGACCTTCCATTTCGCCCTGCTTGATGATCGAACCGGAATAGGCAATCTCTCCCGGCTCTTTGCTCACGGGCAGAGATTCCCCCGTCAGAGCGGACTCGTCAATGCTCACATAATCGCCGTTAAACAGTTTCAAATCGGCGGGAACGATGTCGCCGGCGCGCAAGCGAATCACGTCGCCCGGTACCAGTTCGCGTGCTTGAACTTCCTCCCACTTGTTGTCGCGCCTGACCCGCGCCAGCAAAGCCAACTGATCTTTTAGCGCGTCCAGGGCGTTATCCGCTTCATGTTCTTCCCAGAAGCCGATCACGGCGTTAAAACCAAGCAAAGAACAGATGATGGTGAAATCAACCCAGTCCTTCACCAGCGCCGATAAAATCGCTGCGACCTCGATCATCCAGGGGATAGGTCCCCAAAAATAGGAAAGAAATTTGAGCAGGGGATGAGTTTTGTGCTCCTCCAGGGCATTCGGGCCGTATCGTTCAAGCCGGCTTACTGCTTCGGAACCACTCAAGCCGTCGGTGCTGCTCTGCAATTCCCCAAAAAGCTCCTGCAATGACTTGCCTCTGGCCTCCTCCACTTGGACCAAGGGTGCATTTTCCATTTGAGAGCTCCGCAATTCTTCATCTTGACATCGGCAATCGGTGGCGGCCGGCAACCCCATAATGAAGGACCGGCCATTCGCTGCTTTGGGTATACTCACATAAATTGGCAGTGCTCAGGATCCGCATCAATCGTTTCACTACCAATGTTGTACCAATAATGTTTTTTATCCGGTTTGCCAAGCCATCCATTGTTTATCCGTTTGCTTTCAGGTTTTCCCTCCTGCTCTTTATTGACAGAGATCAGTTCATCCGGTTTGCGCCTGAGTCTTTGGTCAAAAACGATTGGCTCCAGTTCCAGCCGGCTTTCATCTATGCAAGTCTCAGTCACCCGGCATGGCTCCGGGTCGTCTGCAGTCGTTTTGAGCTTGGCCCGGCTTTGCGTTAGGGGTCAGGTCTTGAAAAATCAGTTTTTTCTTTCAGCGGCCACTATTTTGCTGACCGTCGTATAATGGATGTCGAGACAATCGGCAATTTCTTTCAAGGTATATCCATGGGTGATGTGAGCCTGCATAATCCGGTTGTTTCGACGTTGCCGGTCGCCCCCGGTGATATCGGCAAATAGCTGATCGAGTGGCGGACGTCCGGGATATCGCTGGGCACGAGGAATTTCTCTTATTTTTTCACTGTCTCCTACAAGCTCGCGCATGCACGCAACGAAATTCTCACTACCCAGGAAAACCTGGCCGGTAAGCTTTTTCCATGGAGACACCGGGTTTTTCAAGCCGTCGGCGACGAATTCACGATATCGCTGGCGGGCTGTGGTTCTGTTCCTGGCAAATTGTCCCAGCACCCAGTCGACGGTCAAATATTGCGGCACCTTCCCGGCATGGGCCGTGCTCTTATAGCTGCTCCATTGCCATTGACCGGGTGTGGCTGCCATACCGGCCCGCACCGGATTGAGAACCACATAACGGCACAATTCCAGCAAGTGGCTTCCCTTTTCGACAAGAATCGCCTTGTAACGACCCTGAAAGACGTGGCCGATCCTTTTATGCGAGCGATTGAAGGCCTGCGTGTAGACGCCGTTTAGCTGCCGCATGCCCATCGACAGATTGGGATCGAGCGTCTCGATGATGGCGTGATAATGGTTGTCGAGCAAGCAGAAAGCGTGGCACAGCCAGTTGTATTTCTCAATGGTATCGGCCAAAACATTGAGAAATGTCTGACGGTCGCCGTCCCCAAGGAAGATGTCGGCTCGTGCATTGCCGCGCGAGGTGACATGATACACTGCGCCGGGATATTCGATTCTTAAAGGCCGTGCCATAGCTTATCCATAGCAGTCGAAATATTACATTTCAAGACCTGACCCTGTGTTCCACGATTTGAGCCAGGCGGGATGACCACAACCTGCTTGCCGCCTTGGATAACTGTGCCCGGCAGCAGCCTTCGTCGTCGACTATTTCCAACTTGCCATTTCCTGTTTTCAGGGTTGCCGCATCCCCTGGTTGGAGCCTGGCAAGACGAGCATGGATCTTGTGTTGAGCAGGGTAGCGGGCAGCAAAGCTCAAGTCAATATCCTGCATTCCCAGAAGCTCAAAGCGTTTCCCGGGCTCGAGTCATTCCGACAAAACCCAAAATGGGAATTGCTGGAGAACAAGCGAAGTCATTGCAAAATTACCAGACGTCGGTCATAATCCTACCGGCAACTGCAATCAGCAAGCAGATTCCCATAAAGTTTTTTGGGTACGTTTGCAGATGAGAGATTCACTTCGCCCCGGCAGTCTGCCGCGGTTCTTCAATCACGGCAGTTGGTAATGGTTTGGTGGAGATCGTTTCGCTTGGATTTCCTTGTTGGACTGCAAAGAATCTTGAACGTACGACGAGTCCAAAGAGCCATTCTTTTTCTGTGCTTCGCGTGGCCGGCGATCAGCACGTTGGCTTTTGCCTCAGACGTCCAAAAATCGGTGCCTCCCAGGCGGATTCTGGTGATCTTCTTTATGCATGCAGGTATACCCTGGCAGGATGAGATGGCCGAAAGCCTGCGCACCAAACTTGAGTCAGATTCGCCCTATCCCATCGAGCTGCACATCGAGTATTCGGATCTTGTGAGCTATACTGACGAAGCTTACCGGCAGAAACTGGTCGAACTGTACCGCTACAAATATTGTTATCCTCAAATGGACCTTATCATCGGCGTGGGAGATGAAGCAGCCGATTTTTTGATCGCAAACGGCGAAGTATTGTTCGGAACAATGCCAATGGTCATCGTTTCGGCCAACCCCAAGACATTGCAGCGGGATTCTTTGAAACCAAACATGACGTCTCTTGTTTGGGAGGCTGATGTCCCGAGCAACATACAGCTCATTGAAAAATTGGTTCCCCAAACCCGCCATCTCTATATTATTTCGGGTTCCTCGCGGACCGACCGCGAAGCGGAAAAAGTGGTGCGGAAGGCGTTGCAGCAGTATAGGGGACCTTTTGAAATCAATTATATCGGCAATTGTAGCAAAGAAGACCTGCTTGCAAGGGTTGCCCGGTTGCCGGCAGACTCGGCGCTTTTTTACACCGTCGTCAGCCTTGATGCTACAGGAGCCCCCGTTGTTTCGAAAAGCTTTGTGAGTGCCGTTTCCGCAAAAGCCAACGCTCCCGTGTTCGGCATTCTGGATTCCTACCTCGGGGAGGGAATTGTTGGCGGCCACCTGCTCAGCGCCGAAGAGCAGGGGAGAAGATGCGCTGAAATTGCCGTACGCATTCTGACAGGCGAGTCCCCGGCGGACATCTATCCCGCGCGACTGCTCAATCACGTGATGTATGACTGGCGCCAGCTAAAGCGCTGGGGGATCAGTGAAGATCGTTTGCCTCCCGAAAGCATTGTACGGTTTAAGACCCCGACACCATGGCAACTCTACCGCAAGTACATCATTGCCGGCGTTTTGCTCCTGGTGTTTGGCTATGGCTTTGTTTCGGTTCTGCTGGTGCAGCGAAGGCGGCTTCGGCGGTCCGAATCCGAGCTCGAGAGAGAATTGCGCTTTGAGGAGATGTTATCTGCGTTGTCGGTCCGTTTTGTGAATCTGCCCCCGGATCAGGTAGGTCCCGAAATAAGGCGCAACTTGGAGACGATTGCCAGGCAGCTCGAAGTGGATCGGGTCAGTGTGTTTGAAATTTCTGCAGACACACAAATGCTCATCGCTTTTCATTATTACACGAACTCTGATATCGCTGCCCCACCCTCAAAGGTTGATTGGACCGGGCTCACCTGGGGCAGACAAAAGATCTACAACGGGGAAATGGTGATATTTTCCCACATTGATGAATTGCCCGCTGAGGCCGGGGTCGAGAAGGACTACTTTCGTTCTCAAGGGGTCCAGTCAGCGGTCGTGATCCCCCTTGTGGCGGGTCAGTTGACCCTGGGTGTACTGACCATGGCGATGCTGAGACACCGCAGAGAATGGCGCGACAGCTTAATACGTCGTTTCAAGCTGGTGGCTGCGGTCTTCGCCAATGCCATAGCGCGCAAACGATCCGATGAAGCTCTTATCGAGAGCAAACAATTCAAGCGGTCTGTGCTGGACTCCCTCAAATACCTCCTTGCGGTTGCGGATAGCGAAGGAAACATTCTGGATGTCAATGAAAGCTGGATTCAATTTGCCCGCCAAAATGATGCACACGGTTTGGATCGCATCGGGGTTGGCAGCAACTATTTAGAGGTTTGCCGCCGAAGCGCCGCCGACGGTGCTGAATTGGCACAAACCGTGCTGGACGGAATAAAATCGGTGCTCGATGGGGCCCTCGAGCTATTCGAGCTGGAATACCCCTGCGATTCGCCGGTTGAAAGGCGCTGGTTCTGGATGAGAGTCATTCCCTTCAGCGGGCCCAAGGGCGGAGTGATCATCACCCACATTGATATCTCTGAACGAAAACAGGCGGAAACCGCTCTGCAGCATGCCTACAGGGAGATCGAGCATTTGAAGGATCAACTCGAAGCCGAGCGCAACTACCTGCAGGAGGAAATCAAGCTGGAGCACAATTTTGACAAGTTCATCGGCAGTAGTGCCGCCATCCAATACGTTCTTTTCAAGGTCAAGCAAGTCGCTGCTTTAGATACTTCTGTTCTGATACTTGGGGAAACGGGTACGGGTAAAGAATTGGTTGCCCGGGCCATCCATAGCACGAGTCTGCGTGAGAAACGCCCCCTGGTGAAAGTGAACTGTGCCGCTTTGCCCGCAAACCTCATCGAAAGCGAGCTGTTCGGGCACGAGCGAGGCGCGTTTACGGGTGCCCAGGCGCGTGCGGGTCGGTTTGAAGTGGCCCATGGCAGCACTCTCTTTCTGGATGAGATCGGTGAATTGCCGCTTGAGTTGCAGGCCAAGCTGCTGGGGGTGCTCCAGGATGGGGAGTTCCAGCGGTTGGGCAACTCTCGGACGATCAAAGTCGATGTGCGGATCATTGTCGCCACCAACCGCAACCTGCAGGAGGAAGTGCGAAAGGGCCAGTTTCGGGAAGATCTCTTCTACCGCCTCAACGTTTTTCCAATCACCGTGCCCCCCCTGCGGGAACGGCTTGAAGATATACCCTTGCTCGCCACATTCTTTACTCGCAATGCGTCCAAAAGGCTTGGCAAGTCCATTGAACAAATCCCGGCGAACGTTATGAAGAACCTGCAGGAGTACCATTGGCCTGGAAACGTTAGGGAATTGGAAAATGTGATTGAGCGGGCGGTGATTGCATCGTCTGGTCCCAAGCTGCGGCTGGCGGATGAATTGAAGCCGTCGCCATTGGCATTACCGGCGCTACCCAAAACCATGCAGGAAGTTGAATTCGACCATATTTTGGGTGTGCTTAAGCAGACCAGCTGGAAAGTCAGCGGCAAGGGCGGGGCCGCCGAGATTCTCGGGCTGAAGCGCAACACGCTGCTGGCGCGCATGAAGAAGCTGGGTATCCACAAGCCGTAGGCCTTCATCGTGCCATCGTAATTGACTCATATGGCTCTCCCGACGGGGCGAAATATCATAGATCCTAACCCAGCATGATGACTTATAATCTCGCAAGAATCTTCGACACCTTCCCGCAGTTCACGTTGATGACCAGCGGAGTTCACAAATCTAATCCCCCACAATCCCTCCCTGAATACAAAGCCGATCTTTTTGGATCATTTTCTGCCGAGATATGGGCAATTGGCCATATATGGGCACGTCCGTGTGACTTGCAGCAGTTTCTAACCGCCATAAGTTTCGCCCAAAAAAGCCGCATGCTCGCCTGGCAGGCCGCAAACTGATCCGTTGGCACACATCTTGACATCTGGGTGGTCGTGCTTTCGGGTTATCGCCACTCCCGCAGGTTTGCATATTAAATGGGATTCCTCTCATGACCCCAAAAAGTGTTCCCCCGCGGGTTCACGCAGGCTCCCCAATGCCCAGCGGGTGGACGGGAGCGGCAAACCGACCTTTGACCGGATAATGCGCGGCCCCCGGCTGCTGCAAAAGCACGGGGTCGAGCACGACAAGCCCGTGAGGCAAATGCTGAAACTGCGGACCGACCCTTTGAACGGACCGACGTCATTGCCGACACCTATTGGGACTGGATGATGGACCAGGCCTGTTTGACTTATGCCACGCAATCCCCGGTGACCCGGTTCCTGGCCACGTTCGCCGAATTTCCGCCGCGGATGAAGCCGGCCGGCTTTACCATCGATCAGGTCATGACCAAAGCGGAGCAATCCTGGAGCCATCAGCAAATTTACACTGTGTCGGTAGGGGCGGGATTTGTCATTGATGTCCATGGGAGGGGGATAAACCCCGCCCTAATAGAGCGCATCGGCTCTTAGACAAACAACTACAAAAGAACCTGGAGCGAGGGGTAGCATGAGTCAACTGGGAAAGATCGTTGTTGGCATTTTGGCCACTTGGACGCTCTTGCTTCTATCTGTGCCGGTGCAGGCAGGGGATACAATTACTCGCATCAAAGCCCGCAATAACCTCCGTTGTGGGGTGAGCGACGGCATCCTGGGACTTTCCATGCAGGACCAAAACGGGCGATGGTCGGGCATCGACGTGGATTTCTGCCGGGCTTTGGGTGCTGCGGTTCTGGGCGATTCCGAAAACGTGAGCTTCGTGCCCCTTGCGGCCTCCGCCCGATTTTCAGCGCTCAAAGGAGGCTCAGTGGACGTTCTCGTTCGCAACACCACCTGGACCATGGAACGTGAAGCCGTTCTGGGAGTACTTTTCACCGGCATTCTCTATTACGAGGGACAGGGATTTCTGGTCTCAAAATCAAGCGGAATCCAGGAGCTGTCGCAGTTAAACCGAGCCACAATTTGTGTTGTGAATGGAACCAATCATGCAGGACAGCTGTCACAGATATTCGGTGTCAAGGGCTGGGACTTTCAGCCTGTGCTTGTGGAATCCCCGGCGATGGCGGTAGAGACACTGCGTGAGGGAAGCTGTAAGGCTTACACTTCCGAAAGACCTCAACTGATGGCTGCAATGGGGGGGGCTGCCGGCGGACCCGACCAATACCTTATTTTACCGGTAGAGGTTTCCACGGTGCCCATGGGACCGGTAGTTCTGGGGGGGGACCACGAGTGGTTTACCCTTGTCCGATGGATCCTTTTTACCCTGATAAGGGCTGAGGATGGGGGCTACACTAAGGCCAACGTCCGCGCGCGGCTCGACCATTCGGACGACTATCGGGCAAGGTCCTGGAAAGAGCTGGATGGGCTCATAGCCAAATCCCTGAACATCGAGGCCGGCTGGGGAATCCGCGCGGTGGAAAGCGCCGGAAATTATGGTGAAATCTTTGAGCGCAACCTCGGAGAGCACAGTGTGCTGAAGTTAGAACGAGGCCTCAACAAACTCTGGAAAGACGGCGGTCTCATGTACGCTCCGCCTTTTCGATGAGAATAAGCGAAAATATGACAACTTCCGGAACAAGGCGAGTCATGATGTCAAAAAAGGTGTGGGCAATTTGGGTCGTGTTCGGATTGGTTCTGTTGGATGCCTGCGCTACGGCCACAGCGGACGGTGGACCGGATTATTATGCCGTCACCGGCGTTGCCGCCAAGGGTGTCTTAAACATTCGAGCGGAACCTTCGGCAGAGAGCAGGAAAGTTGGTGAAATTCCATACGACGCCCGCGGTCTTCGAAATCTTGGCTGTACCGGCGGGCCAACCTTTGCCGAATGGCTAAAGATGAGCGAGGCCGAGCGCAAGCGAGCCGGTCGGAACCGTTGGTGCAAGGTACGCTACCGGGGCATTGTGGGCTGGGTTGCCGGCCGCTATCTGATGGAAGACAGCAATCCACCCTCGACGCCGGAAGATTCGGCCCGACCGGCCGCAGGAGCCAAATCGTGACGGAAAAGGAGAGTCCGTGAAAAGACTGGTACTGATTGCGTTTCTTTCGTTTTTCTCGGGAGTCCTGGTCGGCCAGGCGGCGGACAACCTGGTAGCTTTCCCACCAGCTGAGAAGGGTATGGCTCGACATGTTCTTCAGCTGCCAGAGCTGGATGATGAATCTCTATGCCGGGTGGAATTGATGGTCGGTAAAACCGTTTTGCTTGACGCAAAGAACATCTACTTTTTCGGCGGTACGATTGAGGAAAAAACCATCGAGGGTTGGGGATTCACAAAATACATTGTCAAGGAGCTCGGTCCGATGGGGGGGACCCTCATGGCGGTCGATCCAAACGAACCGAAGGTGTCCCGGTTTGTCACGCTTGGCGGAGAGCCTTACCTCATCCGCTACAACAGCCGTTTGCCCGTCGTTGTTTACGTACCTGAAGGCGTTGAAGTACGCTATCGGATATGGCGGGCCGAACCTAACATAAAACCGATAGAAAAGGGATAAGCAGCCCAATGATTCCCTCAGGTGAGGTCTCCCATGACTGACGTACAAGTTGCTGTTACCCTTATCGTTTTTGCCGGGGTGATTCTTTCCATCGCCTTCAATGTCCTGGACATGGCTTTGGCTGCCCTCATGGGAGTCAGCACAATGCTTTTGTTCGGCGTGTTCACTCGCCAGGAGTTTCTCAATGCAGCGCAGACTGCCGGAGGATCCATCTCTCTTCTTTTTGGGGGCATGGTGGTTGCCCGAACTTTAGTGCCTACGGGAATTTTCGATCAACTTGGTACGCATTTTCTGCGGGCGACCGGGGGGAGCGGCAAGCGCTTCCTGTTGGGCATCATTGTTCTAACGGCCCCTGTATGCGCCTTTCTCCCCAATGCAACGGCCGTGATCCTGCTGGCCCCTATCATCATCCGTGTGGCCAAAGTTCTGGACATTGATTACGTAGCGCCCGTTGTTCTTACGGCTATTGTCAGCAATTCCGCAGGATTGCTGACCTTGGTGGGAGACCCTGCAACCTTCCTGGTTGGCAGTTCTATCGGCATGAGCTTCGGTTTTTACCTCGGAAAGGTGAGTCTGGGCGGGCTGCTCGCCGTTCTCACGGTGGCTCCGGTCCTCCCGTGGCTCATGAAGGACATTTGGCAGACGCAACGATCCCTGCCTTCAGATCTTCCGCTGCCGCGCCTGGATCGCCCCAGCTTTTGCATATTGGCTCTGCTCGTGCTGGTGGTGATGATTTTGCTTTTTCTTTTCGGGGAAATGTTGCCGAACCCGCTGGTTCCTCCTACTGTGGCCATTATTGGCGCTTCTTTGGCGCTTCTTGTCGTTTATGGGGTGAAAGTCGAACCGATAGATAAGGTGCTTAAGGACGTCGACTGGAAGACCCTGCTTTTCCTCATGTGCATGTTTCTTATGGTGGAGGCCTTTACCAGGACCGGCATTCTGCAGAGCATTTCTCACAGTATGTATGGATGGTTTGGAACACAATTGCTCACGGTGGCCGTGGTCATGCTCGTGGGCGTAGCCGTGGCGTCCAGTTTATTGGCCAACATCCCCGTGGTTGCGGCGATGATTCTGGTGGTGAAAGGGTATCTGGTGGCAGCCGAATTCGTGCCGGAGCTGGCTCTGGGGGCGGCTTTCACTGCCTGGCCCGCTTTCACTTTGCCTGTATTTGTGGCCATGATGTTCGGTGGAACGTTGGGCGGCAATGCCACCCTGATCGGTGCTTCCGCCAATGTGGTGAGCGCCGGGATCTGCGCCAGCTACGGCAGACCTCTGAGTTTTGCTACTTTCGCTCGCTATGGAGTTCCCTTGACTGCAGTGCAACTGACCTTCGCGGTGATTTATGTCCTTATTTTGGCGCGGTTGCTATGAAGCATAATGTGCTCTCAACCATCGCTCTTCCTGTACCCGTTTTGCCCATATATGGGCAGCTGTCCACATATGGGCATAGAGAAGTGACATCTTCCGACTGCTTATTGTCACAAAAAGTGTATCGAAAACAATACCTTAGCCTTACAAATCGCAAACGAATTTTGCTGGCACGGATCTTGACAATGGCTTAGTTGTGCCTTCGGGCCTTGTGGCATCTCCCCCGCAAATTTCACAGACGGGTCAAATAGTTTGCCGTGGCGCCCGAGGAATCTCCGCCCTCTGAGGAGATCAAACGTGGACGGGCCATTGCCAAGTCCTTCTGCGAGGCGGTGGTGAGAAAACTTGAAGCGGTCGGCATTGCCGCGCGGCGCGCCAAGGATTCGACTCCGGTCCCGCTTCACGCGTTGGTCGTGAAGGGTCAGCTCATTACCATCCAGGAGGGAAGCCGGGCGCAGCGCATCGCAGAGGTAGAAGGTGAAAGGGCTGGAGCTGGCGAAAATGCCCTTTTCTCGGGTTTTGGAAGTAATCGGTCGGCGTGAGGTCTTACGGAAACATGTCTCCCAGGTCACAGAAAGGTGCTTATGGTCATTGCCATCATAAATATGAGAGCCCTTCCTGAAAAGTGCTTGGAGCTCCAACAAACGCTGCTCGCACTCATTAAGCCCACGCGCAATGAAAAGGGGTGTTTGGGCCATCACGTCTTCCGCGATATCGAACACGAAAACTACTTCACTCTGTTACTTCAGTGGGTGAATCGGGAAGCTTTGGATAAACATCTATGCTCAGAACGATTTGCCGTGTTGATGGGGGCCAGGAGCCTGTTGATTCGTCCTCCGGAAATCATTGTCAACACGGTTTCCGAGTCATCGGCATTGGTCTGTTAATGGAGACGCTGCATGCACTTCTATACCCGCAGTCACTGATGAGTTTCGTTTCGTTCCACCCTCTCTTGCTTCGGCATTACGGCACTGCCCGCAACCACCGTGATGCAGGATGGGTGGAGCGTCGCGGAACCCGTCAACAAGGCCTGCAAACAATGAAACATCTAATGCTTAACCGGTATGATAGGAAAGGAGTATGACTCATGAGTAATCTAGTCGTGATCGAGTTCGACGATCAGGTAGCGGCTTTTCAAATGCGTGCCGAGCTTGCCAAGATGGAGAAAGAGTATTTGCTCGAAATGGACGACATCGTGGTGGTCACCAAGAATGAAAAAGGCAAGGTCAAGTTGCACCAGGCCTATAACTTAACCACGGCGGGAGCGGCGAGTGGTTCAGTCTGGGGACTGCTGATCGGCATGATCTTCCTCAACCCACTTTTAGGCGTCGCCGTAGGGGCTGGCGCCGGTGCGCTATCGGGCAAATTGCACGACATCGGGATCAATGACAAATTCATGAAGGAATTGGCGGCAGACCTCACAAATGGGACGTCGGCCCTTTTTATTCTCGTTCGCCATGCGACCGGCGAAAAAGTTTTCGAAAGACTGAAGCAAAAGGGTTTCAAAGGAAAAGTTCTTCAAACTTCGCTAAACGTTGACACGGAAGACGAGCTTCGCAAAGTCCTTGAAAGTTAATTGATTCACACCACGGAGAGCAAGCAGGAACATGAAGAGACCCCGTGGGGATCGATAAATTCCTCCTGTTGCTGTGGCTGTTTGAGCTGCCGCCAGCCATCGGCTATCTGGTGAGGGTTCCTGCGCGGGCGCGGCGCTCTGTTCTTGCCATTCGGTCTCGAGCAAACGCCGGATGACATTATGGGAGGCTACATGAACGATACAATATCCCTAAAATCCGCTTCTCGAGTAATGCGTGAGGCCATGCGGCAGACGATCAAACGTTATTCAATCTGGTACGTCGTGCAGGGCGGCTTGATGATGCTGGCCGGCGCGTTTGCATTCGCGTACCCCATTCTGCCGTCTTCCGCGGTTCCGCATCTCCTCGGTTGGCTGCTCATCGCCAGCGGTATTGTCCAGGGCGCAAGTTTGATTGGAGCCCGGGATGTGCCCCATTTCTGGGTGCAACTGCTGTCAGTCCTTATTTCTGTGATCATTGGGCTGATGTTTTTGCGCGTTCCCGGAGATCGGCTCTTTGTTCTGACAATGCTTCTCATTGTCTACTTCATTACGGAGGGCATCTCCAAACTAATCCTGTCCCTGACTATCCGGCCCTTGCCCAATTGGCAATGGGTTCTTGTCAGCGGCTTGATCGCAATTGTGGCGGCCATTCTCACCTGGAGTAAGCTTCCGGTTACGGCGATCTGGGTTTTGTGTCCTCTGTTCGGCATCGTGCTGCTCAGCGAAGGTGCCGCCATCGGTTACCTTGCCTGGCAGGTTCGAAATGTCTCAAGTTCGTGAGCTCTCAGGATGCGCCGGGATTCTTAAGAAGGCGAAGTGAAATAATTGACCCAGGATTTGCAAAAGGTCGAGACGACCGCTGAGTTCGCCCGGGAGCGCACTGAACCGGCCCGCAAGCGCACCGCCATGGCTGCCGACCGAACCCCTTGGGCGGATGACCGTACTCTAATCGGGTGGATCCGCACTTCACTATCCCTGATTGGCTTTGGCTTCGGCATCAATGCAGGCATGAGTTTTATCGACCGGATCGCGTTCAGATCTCGTGGGGAGCACCATAAGGGGAGGGCGTCGTGGTGCGTTTCAAACGTCTGATATGGATTAGCACGTCGCTGATCGTGCTCCTTCTCACAGGGCTGGCGCTGTTCTTCTACCGGCCCACGCGGGTGGCTTTGGAACGGGCCGAATCTTTTCAGTTCCGACGAATGCTGGTGACGAGGCTCGGCGAGCAAGATGCATATCGCTTCTTTTATGTCACCAATCGTCGCTTGGAATGCCAGGACGGACCGCTGGAGGAATGCTTCGGCAACCAGCGGGCGGAGATGCTCAAGTTCGGTTATTTTGACACCATGATTGAACCCACTTTAGGCATCGGTATGATCATCAATCCGACCGATTGGTTCCAGAATAGGGAAATACAGCTCAAACAAGTGCAGCCGCTCGACCGGAATGAATTCATTGCGAAGATCCGGCAACAGGTTAAAGCCTCCCCATTACGCTCGCTTCTCGTCAATGTGAACGGATTCCGTGAGCGCTTTTCCTCCGCCTTGCGCAAGACTGCTTTTCTGAGTCACGTCCTGGACATCGACTCCCCGGTACTGGTTTTCGACTGGCCGGGCGATCAGGGATCGACGCCGCAGGGTTATCGGCGCGCACAGAGAATTGCCAGTGAGTCCGGAGCTGAACTTGCCTCGGTCCTGTCCCTGATCATTCACCAGGTTGAGCCGGCCAGGTTGTGGCTGGTTGCCAACAGCATGGGCGGTCAGGTGGTCGTTCATGCTTTTCACATTCTTTATCGCGCTGCCGACTTGGCCGATGCGGGAACCGAGATCGAAAAAGTGGTGCTGACGGCGCCCGATGTCGACAAAGACGAGTTCAACAGTCAGTTTAAACGAGAGATCGCCGCCCTGGCCAGGAACCTCACCGTGTATGTGTCCTCCAATGATCGCGCATTGTTGATCAGCCGCATTCTAAACCGCGGCAGACGTTTGGGCGAAAGCACGCTGAATCCACAGAATCCGGACCAGTTGGAAGCGGCCGCTAGAATTTTCGAATTGGTTGAACCGGATAAGGAATTGGTCACCCTGGTGGACGTGACGCCGGTGAATCGGACCCGCAATTTTCACAATTTCAGCCTCGAAACACCGCAGTTTTTCGACGATTTGTATCTGCGGCTGGTCAATGTCGTTATGCCAAGCAGTCGACCGGAGTATCGCATAACAACACCATCGGGCGCGGTATATTGGGTATTGACCCGGGGACGGTGATGCAGTGGCCGGGTTATTGGTCGGCCTTAACCGTCTAGTCCTCCTTGCGGCAGAATTTTGTAAAATGTTTCGGAGTGTGCGTGCAACCCTTCAGAGGTCAGGGTGCGCGAAGCACTCCCTGACAAATCGTCATGTCAGGGAGCTCCTTTCACTCGCACCCTGACCTGCTCAAAAAACGAGTTACTTAACGGTCTTGTGACCTCACTGATCATGATTCTTCGGTAAGGGAGGAGAGTTCCCGCATGATTGGACGGATTAGTCGGTGCCTCATCTGGGGTCTGTTCGGCTGTATCGGAGTCGCAATGACCTGGTATTTTGTCGGACGCGGCGGTCCTTCTCTTGAACCCTGGCACACCGAAGCACTGTCGGCGGAATTTACGGCAAAAGAAGTGGATGCCGTACGAACCTTTGACGACTACAGGCAATTGGAGGGCAAACTGTTCGCCCAACTGGAAGAGCAAGTCTACCTCCGAGTTGGAACCGGGCCCGCCTATGCGCTCGTTCGCTACAGCTCCGGCAGTGCCGCTGACCCGCAACTCTACGCTCCCAACTGGAACCGCAGCTTCGAGCTGGCAACCGATTCACCCGTCGGCGGTGCCCTGTTGTTGCACGGCATGTCGGATTCTCCATACACCTTTCGGGCCTTGGGTGTGGCCCTCAACCAGCGTAAATATTGGGTCGTCGGGCTGCGCCTGCCCGGTCACGGAACTGCTCCATCGGGGCTGTTGAACATTACCTGGGAGGACATGGCGGCTGCCGTGCAACTGGGAATGGAGCACCTCGCATCCAAGGTGGGACATCAACCGATCCATGTCCTTGGCTATTCGACCGGGGCTCCGTTAGCTCTAAATTTCACCCTCGATGCGTTGGAAGGAAAAGCCTCGCCGTTGCCTGCCGGCCTGGTGCTGATTTCTCCGGCCGTCGGACTCCATCCGGCGGCCAAACTGGCAGGCGTCCTCAACCGGCTGTCCGCTGTACCCGGACTGGCTCGTCTTGCCTGGCTGTCGATAGAGCCTGAATTCGATCCTTTCAAATACAATTCCTTTGCGACCAATGCCGGCATGCAGGTTTCTCGCTTGACCCGTGATGTGGCGAGGCGCATCGCTGTTCGAGGACGGTCCGGTCCCATAAGAGGCTTCCCACCGACGTTGGTCTTTAAATCTGCTGTCGATGCAACGGTTTCGGCAGATGCCGTGGTTGACAATTTGCTCAAACACTTGGGGGCTGACGGCCATGAGCTGGTTTTATTCGACATCAATCGGTTCGCGGCCAAGTCCACTTTGCTGATCGACGATCCGAGCCCTTTGTCCGATCGGCTGATGACCGACGCGACCTTGCCGTTCACTGTCACATTGGTCACCAACGAAAGCCCGCAGAGCCGCAGTGTGATCGCCCGCCGCAAGGCTCCCTTTGCAAGGGCCGCTGCAGAGATCACACACCTCGATCTGTCATGGCCGACCGAGGTGATCTCCCTATCCCATGTCGCACTGCCATTTCCGCCGGATGACCCTCTCTACGGGCAGCATTTTCCGAAAGATGACAAGGTCCTGTTTCTCGGACAAATGGCGATCCGCGGCGAGCGCGGTTTGCTGAGAATTTCCTCTGAGTGGTTGCTGCGTTTGAGGTTCAATCCTTTCTACGATTTCCTTGAAAGCCGCACCCTGGAATGGGTGGATAACGCCGGTGGGCGCCAAGCCGTTTCCAATGTTGGCAGGGGCAGCCAGTGCGGAGATTATCCATGATCAACCCCAAAAACTATATCAAGAGCAAGGTTTTGCTATTCCTTTTCCTGCTGACCTTCGTCCTCAGCTGCACAGGGATGAATTCGAAGCAAGAGAGTACGTCGAGCGGCACTGCAGCAGGCGGCGAAGCCGTTGTCGGTACATTTGAAACACGGATTTCCTGTTCCGGCACATCAGCAGGAGCCCGCACGAATCGCATGACGCGATGCTTTGCATCCGGATCAATTGTGCGGGCCCGCCTGCTGACCGACACATCTGAAACCGGAGCGTCATGCCGGAATGCCAACGCCTGGGGTTATCGGAACAACTGGATCTGGGTAACCGGAAACTGCTCAGGACTTTTTCTTGTCACCATCAGTCGAAAGTAAGCTGATTTTCCATTCACCTAAACGGCTCTTGGACATCTTAAAGGCAATTGATGAGGGGCGCGGCGATGGACAGGCATCCTTTTTCCGATAAGAGACTCATAGCGCTGGCAGGCATCGCCGCGGTATTCACTGCGGCATTAGCTCTGCATGGTCGCGTTCCCCAATCTCAAGCCTATTATCAATTCGCGGCTCAATGCCCTTTTTTCGGTATTCCCAATTTTTTCGACGTCATCTCCAATTTGCCGTTTCTTTTAGTCGGCATCTATGGCCTGCTCCTTTTCCGCAACAGCACACCTCCCGGCAGCCTCGATTCTCTGCGCTTCGCCTACCTTACTTTTTTTGTCGGGGCTTCTCTTGTGGCATTAGGCTCGGGTTATTTTCATCTCAACCCAAACGATTCCACGCTCGTTTGGGACAGGTTGCCCATGACGATCTCCTTTATGAGCTTCGTAACCATCATCGTCGGTGAGTATATCAGTGAACCTGCTGCCAGAAAACTTCTCGTCCCCCTTCTGCTTCTTGGGATCTTTTCTGTCGTATGGTGGAGGCTTACGGACAACAATGACGGTGGTGATCTGCGCATTTATATACTCGTCCAGTTCCTGCCAATGCTTCTCATTCCCTTAATTGTTTGGCTTTATCCCCCCAAATTTGTGCCAAGCTTTTACGTCTGGGGATTGTTGGGCATGTATGGGTATGCCAAGCTCCTTGAGCTACTCGATAAACCCATTTTCCAAATGTTGAAAGTCATCAGCGGCCATACTCTTAAACACATTGCGGCCGCTCTGGGCGTGCTGATTTTTGCCATTGGGTTGGTCAGGAGGCGGCGTGGGGCTGCCTGACTGGTGATCAATAGACCAAAAAGGAGGAGTGTTATGAAGCGAAATTTGATTTGTATGATGTTCGTGGTGGTTCTGCTGATACCCGCTTTGGCGCCGGCAGCAACGGAACAGCAAGATTTCATTGTCGACTCGACGGACGATATTGTCGATCTCTGCACTACCGCCCCGGATGATCCTCTCTACACCGCGGCCATTCATTTCTGCCAGGGCTATTTGGTCGGCGCTTATGCTTACCACAATGCACTGGCTTCCGGGCCCGAAGGCGTCCGCCTGGTATGTTGTCCCGATCCTGCCCCGTCGCGCAACGAGGCAATCGGGATGTATGTGGAATGGGCCAAAGCCCATCCGGAACATATGAAGGAAGCACCGGTAGAAACACTATTCATGTTTTTAACGGAACACTGGCCCTGCAAAGAATAACCATCAGGAATAAGAGGAGTATACCATGAGGAAGATCGTGATCATAGCTGTTTTGACTGTTACCCTGGCGCTGGTGGGTTGTGCGGGCATGTCGGAAACTCAGCAACGCACGCTCAGTGGAGGTGCCATGGGTGCCGCCGGTGGAGCTGCTATTGGAGCTCTTGCCGGCAATGCTGGTCTGGGGGCCGCCATTGGTGGCGCGGCCGGCGCAACCGGCGGGTTCCTGTACGGCAAACATGTAGAGAGCAATCAAAGGGCATTCAATCAAGGCTTTCAGGCTGGTCGACAAAGTCAATAGGGCGGTGGACTTCAGCTGATAAGCGGAGGCGAGGTCCAGGCGTACCTCCGGTCGCGAAAGGTTATCCATGACTAAGACCCGATATTTCACTGGCCGGCAGAGCCTGTCACCTCTCAGCCATATCGGCCTGATCGTTTTGTTGCTTTTTATCAGCGCTTGTGGCTCCAAGGAGCAGACGGGAATAGTGCAGGATCGCCCACCTCCAGAGGTTGCGGTCGCAACGGTGATTTCACAGACCGTCCCCATTGTCGGGGATTACGTGGCCCGCACCGAAGCCCGCCAGACGGTGGAGATACGAGCCCGGGTGGGGGGATTCCTGGAAAAGGTGCTGTTCCAGGAAGGCAGCCAGGTGAAGGCGGGGCAGCTATTGTTTGTTATCGATCAAAGGCCTTACAAAACGGCTCTGCAGGAGGCTGAAGCCGCTTTGGCACAGGCCCGGGCAGCTTTGAGGCAAGCCCGGAAGGATGTGGCGCGGCTGCGGCCCCTGGTCGCTGAAGATGCTGCCCCTCAGGTTGACCTGGACAATGCCGAATCAGCGGTTGAGCTGGCCGCCGCTACCATCGATCGGACTAAGGCGGGCGTTGACCGGGCCGAGTTGGATTTGAAATTCACTGAAATACGCTCTCCCATCACGGGCATCATTGGCAAGGAAGAAATAGCGGTGGGGAACTTGGTTTCACGAGACCAGACCATTCTCACGACGATCTCTTCCTGGGACCCCATGAGAGTGGTCTTTAGCATCAGTGAAGCCGACTACCTGGACCGAGCCCATCTTTTCGAGCAAGGAAAGCCGTTCCCGGCGGAACAGAGCGCCGCCCCCTTTGAATTGGTCTTGGCCGACAATTCCGTCTATCCACTTCGTGGCGAGATCAGTTTTGTGGACCGCGCTCTGAACCTTACCACCGGTACTTTGAACATGTATGCGAGCTTCCCCAACCCGGATCGGCTGCTGCGGCCCGGTCTTTTCGGTCGTATCCGGGTCGTTTTGGAGGAGCGACCGGACACCCTGCTGGTGCCGCAGCGGGCAGTGCAGATCATGCAGGGAGTGCAGAGCGTTCTCGTGGTGGGCAGCGACAACAAGGTGGCTCTGCGCACCGTCACGCTGGGAGGCCGTTACCAGGACTACTTCATTGTCAACGAGGGGCTCGAGTCCGGTGAGCGGGTGGTGGTGGAAGGTTTGCAGCGGGCCATCGCCGGGGGAAAAGTTGCGCCCGTGCTGAAGCCTGTAGGCCGGGAAAACAAAGGGAGCTAGGGCAGTGTCCAGATATTTCATTCATCGGCCCATCTTTGCTATCGTTATCGGCCTGGTGATTTTCATTGCCGGTTTGGTGGCCATTTTCAGCCTGCCCATCGCACAATACCCTCCCATCAGCCCTCCCACCATCACCGTAGAAACGTTTTACACGGGGGCGAGCGCCCGGGTGGTGGAAGAAAACGTGGCGATCCCCATCGAACAGGAGGTGAACGGGGCGGAGAACATGCTCTACATGTCCTCCAACAGCACCAGCGACGGGCGCTATTTCCTGACCTGCACTTTTGCCGTCGGAACCGACATTGATATCGCCCAGGTGGACGTACAGAATCGGGTCAGCCGGGCTGACCGGGCCTTGCCGCCCGAGGTGACGGGTTTCGGCATCACCGTGCAAAAAGCCTCGCCGGACATGCTCCTCGTTCTGTCTTTATTCTCTCCCGACAACACCTTCGACGATCTGTTTCTCAGCAACTACGCGTCGCTGAATCTATATGATGGCATCAGCCGCATCTATGGAGTCGGCAACATCGCCATCGTTGGCGAGCGGGAGTATTCCATGCGGCTGTGGGTCCGGCCCGACAAGCTCGCCAGGCTGGGGCTCACGGCCAGAGATGTGGCCCAGGCAGTGCGCGACCAAAACATTCAGGCCCCGGCCGGCCAGGTCGGTCAACCGCCCGCCTCGCCCGGGTTGAACTTCCAGTACTCGGTGGACGTTCAAGGACGTCTGACCGATGAGGAAGAATTTGACAATATCATCGTCCGCACCCAGCCCGACGGCTCGATCCTGCGTTTGCGGGATTTGGCGCGAAGCGAGCTGGGCGCCCGCAGATACACCTCCTTTTCCCGACGGGCAGGCCTACCGGCCACCACCATGGTGATCTATCAACTTCCGGGGGCCAACGCCCTGGACGTGGCCAACCGCGTCCGGACCTTCATGGAAGAGGCGAAAGGAAGCTTCCCCTCGGGTTTGGAATATGAAGTCTCCTACGACAACACCTTGTTTGTGCGGGCTGCACTCAAGGAAGTGGTGTTTACCATCTTCAAGGCCCTGGGTCTGGTCATGCTGGTTGTTCTGGTCTTCCTGGGAAACTTCCGCGCCACGCTGATTCCCTGTTTGGTTGTGCCGGTGCCCATGGTGGGCACCTTTGCGGCCTTTGCGGCGCTGGGATTGTCTATCAACACCCTCTCGCTATTTGGACTGGTCCTGGCCATCGGCTCCGTAGTGGACGACGCCATCGTCGTGGTCGAGGCGGTAAAGGCCCACATGGCTCAGGGTTTGAGCCCGCTCGAGGCCACTGAAAAATCCATGGACGAAGTCACCCGACCGATTATCGGCGTGGCCTGCGCACTCCTCTCGGTTTATCTTCCGATCCTTTTTCTGGGCGGCATTACCGGTCAGCTTTACCGGCAGTTCGCCATCACCCTGTGCTGCGCCGCCTTCCTCTCCATCCTGGTGACTCTGACCCTTACGCCGGCGCTGTGCGTTAAAATCCTCCGTCCCAAAAGAGATTCCAAGGGACTTTTGGCAGCCTTTAATCGCAAATTCAATAAATTGTTTGATCTCACCACCTCCGGCTATCTCAATGGCGTGAAGTTCCTTATGCGCCGTCTGGTGGTGGCCTTGATCCTTCTCTTGGCAGTGTACTTTGGGGCCGGCGGACTGCTGCAAACCCTACCCGGAGGTTTGGTGCCCGAGGAAGACCAGGGAGTCATCTTTGCCACTTTCAACCTGCCGCCGGGGGCTTCCCTGGAGAGGTCGGGTGTCATATTGACGCGGGCTGAGCAATTTGCCGCAGAAGTCAACGGCATCCAGACCGTCCTTGGCTGGGGCGGCTTCAATCTCATGACCAACACCTTCAGCTCGGATGCCGCCACTCTGGTCATGACCCTGAAGCCCTGGGATGAACGCACGTCCGACGATATGAAAATTTCGGCCATCATGCAGCAGCTGCGCCGGGAATTTGCCGGATATTCAGAGGTTCGCGCATTCGTTTACTCGTTACCCTCCATCCCCGGTATGGGCAATGTGAGCGGTTTCCAGTACCAACTGCAGGACCGTTCGGCGCGCACTCCGGAGGAGCTCTTCCAGGTGGCCCAGAGTCTGGTGGCCGCATCCACCAGGGAACCCGCCATTGCCGCACTGTTCAACACCTTTCAGGTCAATGTGCCGCAGTTGAAGTTGGATATCGATCGCGACAAGGTCCAGACTTTGGGCATCCCCTTGAGAAATGTTTTTGACGGCCTGCAGCTTTACCTGGGCGGTTACACGATCAACGACTTCAATAAGTTTGGCCGGGTCTACCGGGTTATGCTTCAGGCGGAGCCGCAATTCCGTGAAAACCCGGAGGACATCGGCAACATTTATGTGCGCAACACGGCCGGCGGCATGGTCCCCCTCAGCACCCTGGCGAAAGTCAACACTCAGAGCGGCCCAACCCACATCAATCGGTACAATATGTTTCGCTCCGCCGAACTTTCAGGCCAATACGCCCCGGGCTACAGTTCCGGACAGGCCATCACCGCCATGGAGCGCCTGTCCAAGGATCTGCCCCGTGGCTTTGGCTACGAGTGGACCGGGCTGGCCTATCAAGAAAAGCTGGCGGGCGGTCAGGCAGGCTATATCTTCGCTTTTTCCCTGCTGTTCGTGTTCCTGACCCTGGCGGCCTTGTACGAGAGCTGGGCAATACCAATTGGGGTGCTGATGGGCCTTCCCATCACCGTCTTCGGCGCACTGTCCGGGATTTGGTTCAGAGGTCTGGCCAACGACGTCTACGTGCAGGTCGGCATTGTCATGCTCATCGGCCTGAACGCCAAGCTCTCCATCATGATCGTGGAATTTGCCAAGAACAAGCGTGACATGGAGGACTATTCCACCTTTGATGCAGCGGCGGAAGGTGCACGGCTGCGCTTCCGGGCCGTTTTGATGACCGCCCTGGCCGAAGTCTTCGGATTGATGCCCCTGGTTCTCTCCTCCGGGGCCGGTGCCGCAGCCCGCTGGTCGGTGGGCACGGCCGTCGTCACCGGTATGGCCACGGCCACGGTCCTGAGCCTGTTCTTCATTCCGGTGCTCTACTACATGGTCCAGACTCTCGTGGATAAACGGCGCAAATCTCAAACTGCAGCCGTCGCGGTCAAAACCGAAATATCCAACCCGCCCGGCTGGGGAGAAGGGGGACGGTCATGAGACGCCTGGTTTTGCTCCTGATCACCGTTTTGCTCCTGAGCGGCTGCATGGCACCGAAATACCAACGCGACCCTGGAGTGGTTCCCCAGGATTATCGCTTTCAGTCTGCCCAGGGCCAAGCGCAGCCTGACCTCAACAGTCTGGCGGACCTCTCCTGGTGGCAAATATTTGACGACCCGGTACTGCAGAATCTGATTCGCACCGCCCTTGTGCAAAACTACGATGTCCGGCTGGCAGTCGCCCGAGTGGCCGAATCCCGAGCCCAGGTGGGCGTCAGCCGCTCCTCGTGGCTCCCCGATTTCAGCGGCACGGCCCTCTATCGCCGGGAAAAAGTGAGCCGGACCGGCTCTAATCCGCCGATCCCGCCGGAGGTCAGCGTTACTGAGAGCCTGGCCCAATTCAACTTTGATCTCTTCTGGGAAATCGACATCTTCGGGCGTCTGCGCAATCTGACCCAAGCCGCCCAGGCAGATTTTTACGCCTCCGAATGGGGGCAGCGGGCCGTCTGGGCAGCGGTGGTCGCTGACGTGGCCCGTGCCTACTTTGAACTGCGCACTCTGGATCGCCAGTTGGAGATTGCCCGCAGCACGCTCGAGTCCTTCGAGACATCTCGACACCTCGTAAAGTTACGCAAGCGGCAGGGCCTGGTTTCCGGGGAGGACGTCGCTCAGGCGGACGTCCTCATCCATACCGCCGGTGTCAAAATTCCTGATCTGGAGCGCCAGATAGCCCAAAAAGAAAATCAAATCTGCATTCTTTTGGGAGACAACCCGCAACCCATTCAACGGGGCAAGTCCTTGAGCGAGCTGGCGGTGCGCCCCACTGTCCCCGCCGGGCTCCCCTCCGTCCTGCTGGAGCGGCGACCCGACATCCGTCAGTCTGAAGAAACGCTCATCGCCGCCAATTATCGCATCGGCTCCGCCCGGGCGAATTTTTTCCCGCGGATTTTTCTTACCGGCCTGGCGGGCACGCGAAGTGTCGATCTGGGGAAACTGTTCACGGGGCCGTCCAGCATCTGGAATATTGGACCCACCATGACCGTTCCTATTTTCACCAGTGGCTTCAACTACTTTACCCTCAAGAGCACCCAGGCCCAGCAGGAGCAGGCGCTGGTCCTTTACCAATTGACCGTGCGCCAGGCGTTCCGCGAGGTATCCGACGGGCTGGTGGCCCACAGCAAATTGGAGGAAGTACGCAACGAACAGGAAGCGCTGGTTGCGAGTTACGAACTGTACTCCAAACTGGCACGGAAGCGCTTCAAAGGCGGGCTTGAGACTTTTCTGACCGTGCTGGATTCAGACCGTCAGCTGTTTTCAGCTGAGCTGGATCTGGCTTCGGTGCACCTGGCTCAGCTCTTGACCGTGGTGCAGCTCTACAAGGCATTAGGGGGCGGGTGGGAGCCGATCACAATGCATCCTTAGTGCAGGACTTGGCGGTTTAACGTCTGAGTAGGCCGCTGCAAATCTTATGACAGAGGAGAGTAAAGTATGGCATCGGAACAGAAATTTTCACGCATGACGCTGACCGCCATGGTCGTCGGGTCCATGGTGGGGGCCGGCATCTTTTCTCTGCCGGCCCGTATAGGAGCAGCCACCGGGCCCTTCGGGGCGATCGTTGCCTGGCTTATTGCGGGATTCGGCATGTTGATGCTGGCTTTTGTGTTTCAGTCCCTGGCGGTGCGCAAGCCTGACCTCGATGCGGGCATTTTCGCCTACGCCAAGGAGGGGTTCGGTGACTACCTGGGGTTTGCGGCAGCTTTCGGTTTCTGGGCCGGGACCTGCCTTGGCAACACCACCTACTTCGTGCTGATCAAATCCACCCTCGGGGCTTTCTTTCCGGTCTTTGGCGACGGCAACACGCCGGCCGCGGTGTTTGTCTCCTCCATTGTCCTGTGGGCGGTGCACTTCATGGTCCTGCGGGGCATCAAGGAGGCGGCGTTCATCAATAAAGTCGTAACTATTGCAAAGATTATTCCCATCATTCTTTTTATTGTGGTCATGGCCTTTACGTTCCAATACGACCTGTTCGCCGCCAGTTTTTGGGGCGGGGGCGATTACACCGGCGCCGATATATTCAATCAGGTGCGCAGCACCATGCTGGTAACGGTGTTCGTGTTCATCGGCATCGAGGGCGCCAGTGTCTACTCCCGCTACGCCAAACGACGCGAGGACGTGGGCTGGGCCACTGTGGCCGGCTTTATCGGCGTGCTCTGTCTGCTGGTGCTGGTGACCCTTCTGCCCTATGGCGTTCTGCCGCGACCTGAACTGGGAGCATTACGGCAGCCCTCCATGGCGGGGGCTTTTGCCGCCGTAGTTGGCCCCTGGGGACTCAAGTTCGTCAGCGCGGGGCTCATCGTTTCGGTACTGGGAGCCTATCTGGCATGGTCGCTGCTGGCCGCTGAAGTCCTCTACTCCGCCGCCAAGTACGGGCTGGTGCCATCCTCGCTGGGCCGCCAAAACCCGCACCAGGTCCCGTCAGTGGCTCTGTGGATCACCAACATCCTGGTGCAGGTCTTCCTGATCCTGACCCTTTTTGCCCAATATGCCTTTGATTTGGCGCTGGAGATGACCAGCGCCATGACGCTCATCCCTTACGTTCTGGTGGCCGGCTACGGTCTTAAACTGACTCTGACCCGGGAAACTTATCAGCAAGGATCCGCAGATCTTGGTAAGGACATGATCTTTGCCGCGGTCGCCACCATCTATGCCGTTTTCATGCTCATTGCGGGCGGACTCAAACATGTACTCCTTTCCTGCATACTTTTTGCGCCCGGCACCCTGTTGTTCGTCTTTGCCAAACGGGAGCAGGCCGGACGACTGTTTACCGCGTCTGAATGGGGCTTGTTGGCCCTGATACTGTGCGGGGCGGGTGTCGGTGTCACCGCCCTCGCCACTGGCATGATCACCATGTAATTACGGAGGAAATTGAGATGAGTGACACAAGCAACACGGAGCCCGTTTATGGCGTTCATTCGGAAGTGGGCATCCTGCGCAAGGTCTTGGTCTGCGCTCCCGGGCTGGGGCACATCCGCCTCACTCCGAGCAACAACGACGATCTGCTGTTCGATGATGTTTTGTGGGTCGAGATGGCCAAACGCGACCACTTCGACTTCATGAACAAGATGCGCGAGCGCGGAGTGGAAGTCGTGGAGATGCATAACCTGCTGGCGGAGACAGTTGCCATCCCGGAGGCGCGATCCTGGATCCTCGACCGCAAGATCACCCCGAACAACGTTGGTTTGGGACTGATGGAAGACACCCGGGCTTACCTGGAAAGCCTGAAGCCCCGGGCGCTGGCGGAATTTCTGATCGGCGGTCTTTCGGTCGTCGACATTCCGGAAGAATACGCAACGTCCGAATACTTGTCCCTGGTGCGCGAGGCCCACGGTGTTTATGAATATCTGCTGCCGCCCCTGCCCAACACTCTTTACACCCGGGACACGACCTGCTGGATCTATGGCGGCGTCTCCCTGAATCCTCTGTTCTGGCCGGTGCGGCGGGAAGAGACCCTGCTGACCACCGCCATTTACAAGTTTCACCCGAGTTTTGCCAACGCCGGAATCAAAGTCTGGTGGGGCGACCCGGACCAGAACTTCGGACTGGCGACTGTGGAGGGCGGGGATGTTTTGGTTGCGGGCAATAAAGTGGTGTTGATCGGCATGAGCGAGCGGACTTCCCGCCAGGGGATCGCTCAGCTCGCCGCCGCCCTGTTTGAAAATGGCGCCGCCGAGCGGGTGATCGTGGCGGGCATGCCCAAGCTGCGTGCCGCCATGCACCTGGACACGGTCTTTACTTTCGCCGACCGTGACCTCGTGACCCTCTACCCGCCGATCATGGACCAGGTCCATACCATCTCACTGCGCCCCAGCGACAAGCCCTCCGGGATCGAAAAGACCCTGGAGAAGAAGCCTTTCGTCGACGTGGTCGCGGAGGCGCTGAACCTGAAGAAGCTCCGGGTCATCGAGACCGGTGGGGATCACTACGCCGCCGAGCGCGGACAATGGGACAGCGGCAACAATCTGGTCGCTCTGTCCCCTGGGGTGGTGGTCGCCTATGACCGCAGCACCTGGACGAACACGGAGCTACGCAAGGCCGGGGTCGAAGTCATCACCATTGTCGGGGCCGAGCTCGGCCGCGGGCGGGGTGGCGGACACTGCATGACCTGCCCCCTGATTCGAGATCCCATCGACTTCTAGTGCCAAAACCGGCGACGGCCCCGGAGCGCCTGATCCGGGGTGCGCCGCATGACGCTTATGAACCTTTGCATGAGGCTCTTGAACAGCTCAGAAATGGCCAGGTGTAATTATGGCTGAAAAAACACTGAATGCCGGCTATATGGCTCAACCGCGCAAGCGCGAGTTCGAATTTCCGGGTCCCGTGACGATGCTGGTGATTGTCACCATTTTGGTCTGGCTTGCCGCTCTGTTCATTCCCCCCGGCAAATATCTCATCGATGCTGACGGTTCCGCTATCCCCGGCACCTACCACAGGGTCGAATCGCCGCTCACCTTCGGCGAAAGGATCGGGCAACTGGTTCTGGCACCCGTCAACGGCACTTACGGCCTGTTCAACCCCGAAACCGGCATGATCGGTACCGAGAGAGTCGGGCGCCTGTTCGGTCAGATCGGCGTTATCGTCTTCATCATGTCCATCGGCGCCTTCATTTCCATCAGCTTTGCAACCCGCAGCCTCGAAGTGGCCGTTGCTGCACTTGCCAGCCGGCTGCGCACACGCGGCTGGCTGCTCATAAGCGTCGTCATGGTGCTGTTTTCTCTGCTCGGTTCCACCATGGGCTTTTCGGTAGAGACCCTCGGGTTCTACGCGCTGTTCATCCCGCTCATGTCTGCGCTGGGCTACGACCGCCTGGTTACCGCTGCGATGATTATCGTCGGCGCCACCATCGGCATCATGGGCTCTACGGTAAATCCCTTTTCCATTGGTGTGGCTGCGGGCGAGGCCGGAGTCGGCATCGGCGACGGTATTGTGCTGCGTTTGTTTCTTTGGGCGGTCTTGACTACTATGGCCGTGGGTTGGGTGCTGCGCTATGCCGCCAAGGTGCGCCGGGATCCGAGTGCCTCGTTGATCGGGTTCGAGGATGTCCGCACCGAGGACGAGTCGGCTGCTGATCTTATGGCTGAAGACCTGACGGCCAATCCCACAATTGCCGATGAGCGCCTGACAAGCACTCAGAAATGGGTGCTCGCTATCACGGTCTTCGCCTTCGGCCTCATGATCTTCTCGGTGATCCCCTGGTCGAGTCTCATCGGCGGCACCACCGGGCCGGCCGACTACTACGGGACGCATAAGGTGGCCGGCGCCGAGCCCTTCTGGTTTGAACTGGACTGGTGGTTCCCGCAACTGGCGATGCTGTTCATGCTCATGTCGGTTCTCGTTGGGCTGGTGGCGCGAATGGACGAAAAGGAGATCGTGCGGCTGATCGCGGTGGGCGCCTCGGATATGATGAAGCCGGCCATCGTTATGCTGCTGGCAGGGGGAGTTTCCGTCATCATGACCAACACCCAGACCCTCGGCACAATCCTTTACTCTATTGAGAAGCTCATGGCCGGCGCCTCGGTAGGAACCTTTGCGGTAGCCACGATGCTGGTGAACATTCCCCTGGCGTTCCTGATCCCGTCCAGCTCCGGTCACGCCACCTTGGCCATGCCCCTGCTCTCCCCTCTGGCCGATTTTGCCGGTGTGAGTCGAGCCACCACCATCACCGCCTGGATTATGGCCCACGGTCTGACCCTGCTGGTTTCACCGACCAATGTGGTGGTGGTTGCTGGTCTGGCCATCGCAAAGGTTGGCTACGACAAGTACCTGCGGTTTATGTGGCCGCTGCTGTTAGGGCTGTTCGGCGCAGCCGCCGCCCTCGTCGTCATTGCCGCTCACCTGGAATGAGTCACAGGAATTTCCATCAAGGCTGTCAGGGGGGCCGGAGAAGCCCGTGAGGTGGCTGATGCCGATAAAAGGAGACGAGGTGACCTGCCAGGATATAACTGCACGGAGAGGAGGTAGAAGGCGAGCCGTCAAGGGTTGTCTAACTTTGGATCTCGGGAAATTGGCGTTACTGGTGTGCTGCGCCGCGGTATCACTGAGTTTTCAGAACTGCGCCATTTTGAAGCTCAATAATCCGTTGCCCGTTGATCTCGAAAATCGGGTCCAGATGCCGGGCATGCCTGGAGTGAGGGCGTGGGGTGATGAGTACAGCAAAAGCTTCGAACGGAGTGCGTTAGAATCCGTCGAGGAAGAGAAAGTGGCCAATAATGGCGAACTGGAGCCGGTGGTTTACGTGCTGTCACTGTCGGGCGGCGGAGCCGAAGGGGCATTCGGGGCGGGCATTCTGTGCGGCTGGACCAAGGCCGGCACCCGTCCTCAATTCAAAATGGTGACCGGCATCAGTACCGGGGCGCTGATGGCGCCGTTCGCTTTTCTCGGTTCAGATTATGATCAACAGCTCGAAAAATTCTACACGACCATATCGAGTGACGACATCTATCAACCATACGGGCCGCTCACGATCCTGCTGTCGCTGGCTAACCTGAAAGCGCTGCCGTCAATGGCCGACAGCCGCCCCCTGACCCGCCTGGTGGCTCGGGTCATCGATGCGAATTTACTGCAAAAAGTCGCCCAAGAGCATTTGAAGGGGCGGCGGTTGCTCATTGGGACGACCCAATTGGACGCTCAGCGGTTGGTTATCTGGAACATGGGGGCCATCGCTGTCAGCGCCCATCCCCAAGCCCTTGAGCTGTTCCGGAAAATCATGGTGGCATCGGCCTCCATTCCTGTCATGTTTCCTCCACAGAACTTCGAAGTGGAGGCAGCAGGACAAAATTTCCAGGAAATGCATGTGGATGGCGGCACCAGAGCGCAGGTGATGCTGTACGAGTCTTCCATCAGGTTTCTAACGGTGTCATCCAGGCGCTCCCGTAGACTCTTTATTATTCGCAACGAGCAGGTTCACCCCGAATGGCAGGACGTCAAGAGACAGTTGAAATACATCGCTATCAGGAGCATTGACACCCTCCTTAAATCCCAGGGGGTCGGCGACCTCTTTCGCCTCTATGTTTTTGCTCAGCGTGATCAGTTTGACTATAACCTGGCCTACATCCCCCCAGACTTTACCTCCAGGCCCATCTCGTCATTCGATACGGCCTACATGAACCAGCTTTTTCAATTGGGTTACCAACTGGCCCGTCGGGGTCAGCCGTGGCGCAAATACCCGCCGGGCTATGAGCCCGCACCCCTCGGGGAGTGACTGAGGTTTTCCGACTTTCCGACGGCTTCCTTCCCTAATCCATTTGTTCCGCTGTTACCACCTTCCTGGGCAGACAGCACTTCTTATATTTTTTTGCCGCTGCCACAGGGGCAGGGGGCGTTGCGGCTGATCTTCCTGGCTGCACCATCCTTCAGTCGAAGGGTTGCGAAGGGGTTCTACCCGAGGAGCCTTTGTTCGCTTTGTCTGCATTGGGATGCGATCATCTCGCAAAAGGGCGTGAAGTGAAACCGGTGCTGCGACGCGCATGAGAAAATTCCATATTGACGGGAACGCGATACTATCCTGATGCATGCCTGTGGTCTATGCGTTTGTTGCAAATGATCAAGAATATCAATTTGTATTATTCGGCCGCCCTATGTATATGAAAAAGCCGTCGGGAAAGGAGGGTGTTTGCTCTGGAACTTATGGCTTCATAGAACGAGGGGAGGATTCGAGATGTTCAGCAATAGAAACCTGCTCGCGACCCGCTGGGGAATCATCCTTGTCGGGGCCGCCATCGGCGTGTTGGCTCCGCTTCTGCAAAAGCTCGGCAATCCAGGCAATATGGGCGTCTGTGTGGCCTGTTTTGAGCGGGATATAGCCGGGGCCATCGGCTTACACCGGGCTGCCGTGGTTCAGTACATGCGCCCGGAGATAATCGGATTTGTGCTTGGTTCTTTGGTGGCGGCCTATCTCTTCAAGGAATTTCGTGCCCAATCCGGTTCTGCTCCCATAGCGCGCTTTGTGCTGGGAGTTTTTGCCATGATCGGCGCGCTGGTTTTCCTGGGTTGTCCGTGGCGCGCCATGCTGCGGCTTGCGGGCGGAGACGGAAATGCGATCCTGGGTCTGCTGGGACTGGCGGCCGGCATATGGATCGGCACTCTTTTTTTCAGAACCGGCTACAACCTGGGGCGTACACAGGCCAACCATTCCTCAGTCGGATGGCTGCTACCCATGATCATGGTCGGTTTTTTGGCGCTCCTGATTGTTTATCCACAGGTTGAGGGACAGCCGCAGAGCGGGATTCTCTTCTACAGTGTGGAAGGACCCGGATCAATGCACGCCCCTGTGCTCATCTCGCTGATTACCGGCCTTGTCATTGGATTTTTGGCTCAGCGAAGCCGCTTCTGCACCATGGGTGCTTTCCGCGACCTGATCCTGTTTCGTCAATCGCATCTCTTCATGGGCGTGGTTGCTCTGACAGTCAGCGCCTTTCTCACCAATCTGATCCTCAAACAGTTTCATTTTGGATTTGCCGGACAGCCGGTCGCTCACACCATGCAGCTGTGGAATTTCGCCGGCATGGCGCTGGCCGGACTGGCCTTTGCACTGGCGGGAGGCTGCCCCGGGCGCCAGCTTTTCCTGGCCGGCGAGGGCGACGGGGATGCAGCGGTGTTTGTTCTCGGGATGATTGTTGGGGCGGGAATTGCGCACAATTTCGGACTTGCCAGTTCTCCCAAAGGCATTGGTCCGCACGGCATGGCGGCGGTTATCATCGGTTTCGCCGTTTGCCTTGTGATCGGCTTCACCATGAGGCAGAAATCGGTTCGACAGCCGCTCAAGGAAGAGTTGACTGCCGCTACAAAAACAGCTTGAGCACAAATTGAGGAGTACAAAAGATGAGTGCAACGGTCGATGCCAGAGGACTTTCCTGTCCTCAACCGGTTCTAATGACTTTGGACACGCTCAAGACAGTGGATCATGGCGAAATTGTTATTCTCGTTGATACCGACACTTCCAAAGAAAATGTGATTCGTGCGGCCTCGAGCAAAGGATGGCAGGTGAGGAGTGTTCAACCGGAAGGGATTGAATATCGAATCACTGTGGCAAAGGTTTGACCTTGTCAATACTGCACTTTTTCAAACGTTTCCGAACTAAGGCGGCGCCTTCACGGGATGGTCGAGATCGAGGAATTCTTGTCTTTGACCATACCAGCGACGTGATACGGGCGGAGCAGATCCTTCGGAGTCACGGGTGGACAATCCGGGTTATGGGGCCGCCGCCGGAGATACGAAGCGGATGTGACCTGGTCATCGAGTTTCCGCTGATAGAAAAGCTCAATATCCTGCGTGCCGTTGAAGCCGCCGGGATACGCCCCAGAGGGGCGGTGCCGGTGAGCAGCCCTCTGTTGCAGCCGGTGAACCTCTTCCAGGTCAAAGACTTTGGTCCTTACCTGATGGTTCGAGCCGCCAACATGAAGCTCACCGTCGAAAAGGAGACCCGTGTTATCGTGAATGTATCGGGCGGCGGCTGTCCGGATGTGCCCTACCTTGCCGCACAGATGGTGGGGAAGTCCCTTGGCGAAGCACCCAACCCCAAAGAGATCGGACATACTCTCTGCGGCTACGCCCTCCATCTCGCCTATGAGGAGCTATCACGCCGATGCTTGGCGTAGTGGGAACGGTGCCGGATCAGGACTTTCCTCTGCTTTGGGGTGAGGTGCAGATTGCCGGCGGGCATCTCCGAATTGCCGACAGACTGGTGCCGATCCTGCGCGGAACCCCGGCTCTGCTCGCCGCCGCCGTAAGGACCGCCGAATCTCTGGCCCAACCGGCTCCCTTCGCCTACCTGGTGGGCGACATCGGTTTGGGAGAGGGCAGCCGCCGGCTCTATGAGCATCTCGCCCGCCATCTCTCGCAGGTTGAGTTTCAGACCCTTGTGTTTCATTATCTGCAACCGGATGTCGACTGGCACAACAAGATTTTGTTCGCTATAGAAGAAATGGAAGTCAGACCCGTCTTGATCGCCGACGCGGGCTACATGTATGCCGCCAAGATGAGCGGGCAGGCGGCAGCCTATGACCTGTTTACTCCCGACGCCGGTGAGCTTGCCTTTCTGGCTGATGAACAAGCACCTCATCCCTTTTACACGCGCGGGTTCATCCTGCACCAGGACAACCGGGTAGCGAAGCTTATCGAGAGAACCTACAGGCATGAAAACGGCGCGCGCTATCTTTTGGTGAAGGGAGATCGTGATTACCTTGCGGATCGGAACGGCATTTTGGCGGTCGTCGATCAGCCCTGCGAGGAGGCGATGGAGGCCATTGGAGGTACGGGAGATGTGCTCACGGGCATCGTTTCCGCGCTGATCGAGTCCGGTGTGAAGATTGCCCAAGCCTGCGTTGCTGCCGCTCGGGCCAATCGCATTGCGGGCTGCTACGCAGAGCCGACCCCCGCCACGCAGATAGGGCAAATCGTTGCGATGATCCACAGGGCGCTGGCGGATTTGCTGGAAACCGAAGGCAAGTTGCATGACTAAAATCATTGACGCAGAATGGATGGAAGGTATGGCAGAGGTAAGACTGGATTGCAGGGGGCTGGCGTGCCCCAACCCGGTTCTCAAAACCAGGGAGCTGATCGATCGGGGGGACGTGGAGCGGTTGACCGTTGTTGTCGACAATGAGGCAGCGGGAGAGAACGTGCGTCGTTTCCTGGTGCGCAGCGGATACCAGGTGCAGTCGGAACGGAATGGAGAGGATATTGCCGTAAGCGGCAGCCGTTCACAACAGGCTGTGTGTGAAATCGCTTTGCCCGAGACTGCTGAAAAAAGCGAACAGAAGGTGCTTGTTTTGGTAGGAGCCGATCGGTTGGGCAGAGGCGACGACGAGCTCGGCACCAAGCTGATGATCAGTTTTTTGGGAACTTTGAAAGAAATGGGATCGAGCCTGTGGCGTCTGGTGCTGCTCAATTCCGGCGTGAAACTGGCCGTGGAAGATTCCGCCGCTTTGCCGGCGCTGCAGGAATTGGAACAGGAAGGCATCGGTATTCTGGTATGCGGTACCTGCCTGAACCACTTTGAGCTGCTGGAGCGGAAAAAGGTCGGTGAGACCACCAACATGCTGGATATTGTGACCTCCATGCAACTGGCCGACCGAGTGATCAGCATGACATGAAGGGTGACATTGGATTTATGGAAAAAACCACAGTAGAACTTGCAAAAGGCGTGCGGGCTGCGGGCTGAGCGGCAAAGATCAGTCCAGGGGACCTGGCTGAAATTTTACTGGAACTGCCGCTGAAGCCGGATGCAAACCTCATTGTCGGCCTGGAACATTGCGAGGATGCGGGAGTCTATCGCATAAGTGAAGATCTGGCGCTGATCCAAACCGTTGATTTTTTCACCCCCATCGTCAATGACCCGTTTGATTTCGGAAGGATTGCCGCGGCCAACGCCCTGAGCGATGTCTACGCCATGGGTGGCCGCCCCATTACGGCCATGAACATTGTCTGCTTCCCCATCGGCAAGCTCGACAAGTCGATCCTCAAAGAAATTCTGCGGGGTGGTCTGGAGAAGATTTATGAAGCCGGGGCAGCGCTTGCCGGCGGGCACAGCGTAGACGATCTGGAACTGAAATATGGGCTTTCGGTCACCGGGCTGGTGCACCCGGACCGTGTATGGGCCAACGCCGGGGCCAAGCCCGGGGATGTGTTGATTTTGACTAAGCCGCTCGGCACCGGGATTCTGGCGACCGCCATCAAGGCCGGCCTGGCTTCGGCCGCCGCTGAGGCCGCCGCCATCGAGCTGATGGCGACCCTCAACAAGCAGGCGGCGGAAGTCTTGTTGCTCTATCCCGTCCACGGCTGCACCGATATCACCGGCTTCGGTCTGTTGGGGCATGCCCTGGAGATGGCTCAGGCCAGCAGGGTGACGCTGACCATTGAAACGGCAGAAGTTCCCATCATGGCAGAAGTGCTCGATCATGCGGGCATGGGCCTGGTGCCCGCGGGCAGCTACGCCAACCGCAACTTCTGTGCGTCGAGCGTGCGCGAGACGGGGACCATTGATCCGCTTTTGCTCGATGTCATGGCAGACGCGCAAACGTCCGGCGGATTACTGGTCAGCCTGCCGCCCGAAGTGGCGGCAAGAGCCCTGGAGAATCTCCATGCGGCGGGGATCGAGCAATCCGCCATCATTGGCCGCGTCTCCGAACGGAGCCGCGGCATCGTTGAGCTTCGTTAGCACTACAACGATGCTTCCTTTCACTGCCCGATGCGGGCGTTCGGCAGATTGTTGAAGCCCGGACCTGCGGCGCCGCGGTCCAATTGAACAAGACCGACTCCAAGAGCGACTCGGTATTGAAAACCGAGTCGCTCTGAAACGGGTGCCGTCACACCGCGGTGTAATCATTTGCTGGATGAGCGGTAATGTGGTATGCGTGATGAACCCGACTCTGGGCGGCACCCGGCGATTGCGCTCTCCTTGTTCCAGTGGCTGCGGAATGATCTGCTGACTTCTCCTCACACTTCAAACTTCCAGTGCTTCAAATGACTCTCTACGATGGCCTTCAACAGCAGGGTAGGGGGGCCTTGCCCGCAGTCCCACGGCGTTCAATCAAGGCGGTTGGTGTTCTGCCGGCCCGGATGTTCCGGGCCGTATCATTCACATCATGCAGGGAGGATCGTATGAGTCTTTTGTCTGTTTTGGAGATGCCCAAGGATCAAACAGCAAAGGTGGACAAGAGCAGGCGGGATTTCATCAAAAAGGTGGGCGCAGTCGGTGCGGCGGCAGTCGCCACGACGGCGGTTTCAGCCCCCTATGTGTGGGCTCAGGGGAAGACCTACAATTGGAAGATGGTCACGACCTGGCCTCCGGAGCTTCCGATTCTTCAAACCGGGTCCGAGCGTTTTGCCAGACGTGTCGAAGAGATGAGCAACGGCCGCATGAAGATCCAGGTGTATGCCGGAGGCGAGTTGGTGCCCCCCCTCGGCACCTTTGATGCGGTCTCACAGGGTACCGTGGAATGCGGCAGCGGCGCAGCCTACTACTGGGCCGGCAAAGTCCCCGCAGCCCAGTGGTTCTCGGCGGTGCCGTTCGGGTTCAATCCGCAGATGATCAATGCCTGGTTTTATTCGGGAGGGGGCCTGCAGCTGTGGGAGGAAGTCTATGCTCCTTTCAATGTTGTTCCGCGGCCGCAGGGAAACACCGGCGTACAGATGGGCGGCTGGTTCAACAAGAAAATAGAAAGCGTTGATGATTTTAAGGGACTGAAGATCAGGATTCCCGGCCTGGGGGGCAAAGTGGTCGCCAAGGCGGGCGCCACCGTGGTGCTGCTGGCCGGAGGCGAGATCTACACGTCACTGGAGCGCGGCGTGATTGATGCCACCGAATGGGTCGGCCCCCTGCATGACCTGCGCATGGGCTTCTACCAGGCGGCCAAGTATTATTATTATCCCGGCTGGCATGAGCCCGGGACATGCCTCGAGGTGATCTTCAACAAGAAGGCCTACGATGCACTGCCAAGCGATCTGAAAGCCATTCTGGATGCTGCGGCGGCCGAAACGAACATGTGGAGTCTGTGCGAGTTTGAAAGTCGCAACGGTGAAGCCCTCGAGACGCTGGTGAATGAGCACAAGGTTGAGCTCCTGCGTTTCCCCGATTCGGTCCTGACGGACTTCCAGAAGCTTTCCGCAGAGGTTTTGGAGGAAGAGGCTGAAAAGGATGCTGCGGCGAAAAAAGTAAATGAAGCTTTCAAAGCGTACAGGAAGAAGCTGGGAGGTTGGAACAAGGTTTCCGAAAAAGCATACCAGGACTACATCGCTTTTGGTCCGCAGCAGTAAGCTGCAGTGCCGGCAGGGGGTCAGGGGGTGCGCCGGCACTCCCTGACAATCCGCCATGTCGCAAGGACTTTTCGCCTGCCCGTAATATCTTGCCGCCTCACCGTGCCGTTCCTGCGGAACCATGTGTACGCTTGCCGGCCCTGCCGTGGGAAGGAGGTGCTCAGCGACCAGCCAATGCGCGCGGCAGCCAGGTTGCCGTTTCCGGAAAGAACACCACCAGCAGCAATCCGATCAACTGCAAAACGACATACGGTATGATCCCTCGATAGATGTGCCCGGTGGTTATTTCGGGCGGGGAGACCCCTTTGAGGTAAAACAGGGAAAACCCGAAGGGGGGAGTCATGAACGATGTCTGCAGGTTCACCGCAAACAGGATGGAAAACCACAGGGGATCGAAGCCCAAGTGTGCCATAATCGGTGCGAGTACGGGAATGTGGATGAAAGTGATCTCGATGAAATCAAGAAAAAACCCGATGACAAAAATAATGCACATGACAATGAAGACCACTCCCCATTTTCCGTAGGGAATGTGCTGAATGTAGCTGCGCACCACGTGGTCTCCGCCCAGACCGCGGAATACCAGGCCAAAGGCTCCCGCGCCGACGAGAATGATGAACACCATACAGGTGAGCCTGGTGGTGGAGGCCATGACCTGCTGCAGGACGTTAAAATCGAACCTTCGGTTGGCTATGGACAGCAGGGTTGCGCCGGTGGCGCCTACGGCAGCGGCTTCGGTGGGCGATGCGATGCCAAAGAAGATCGATCCCAACACTGAAACCATGAGAAACATGGGTGGGAAGAGCGCCTTGAGGACTCTCTTCCCCAATCCCCCGGCAAGAATCTCGCGCCATTCCCTGTCGGGGATGAGAGGCGCCCAGTGTGGCTTCAGCCGTGCGATCACCAGCACGTAAAGGGAATAAAGGGTGACCAGGATCATGCCGGGTATGATGGCTCCGACGAAGAGGTTCCCGACCGGCACTCCGACTATGTCGCCAAGCAGCACCAGCACAATGCTGGGAGGGATGATTTGTCCCAGGGTCCCCGAAGCGGCAATGGTTCCCGTGGCCAATTCGGCCTGGTAGCCGCGGCGCAGCATGGTGGGCAGGGAAAGCAAACCCATGGTGACAACCGTTGCACCGACAATGCCCGTCGATGCCCCCAGCAGAGCCCCCACAATCACAACGGATATGGCCAGCCCGCCGCGTATGCGGCCGAACAGCAGCGCCATGGTTTCCAGCAGCTCTTCGGCAATTCCCGAGCGCTCGAGCATGACTCCCATGAACACAAAGAGCGGCACGGCAAGCAGCGTGAAGTTGGTCATGATGCCCCAGATGCGCAGGGGCAGAAGGTTGAAAAAGTTCCATCCAAAACCGATGAGCCCGAAAAACAGCGCGGTTCCCAACAAGGTGAACGCCACCGGGAAGCCGATCATCAGGAGCACCGTAAGAACCGCAAACATGATGATTGGCAGGGACTCCATCATAGCGCCTCCTCCTCATCGGTCTTCAACGAATAGCCTAAGAGTGCCGTTAGAGACTTGAGCGCGAGGGATATTCCCTGCAGGGCGACGAGAAAAAAGCCGATGGGAATCACCGCTTTCAGGATATAGCGTGCCGGAATGCCACCGGGATCGGGCGATCCTTCACCGATGGACCAGGAATTGATAAAGAACTCCCAGGAGGTTGAGATGACCAGTATGCAGCCGGGCAAAAGAAAGAGCAGGGTCCCGAGCAAATCGACCCACGCCTGCTGCCTGGCGGTGAGTCTCTGGTAGAAGATGTCGACGCGCACATGGGCATCGTGCAGCAGTGTATAGCCTGCACCGAGCAAAAAAAGCGCCCCGAAAAGGTGCCACTCCAGCTCCTGAACAAAAACATAGCTGGTTCGAAACAGGTAGCGCATGACGACATCAACGGTCACCACCACGACCATGAGCCCGCTCAGCCAGGATACCGCCCTGCCCACCCTTTGATTGAGCCGGTCAATGCCGCCAACAATTTTCGTTATCCGCCACATCTTTCCTCCATCCGATTCCTGCGGGCTGCCGCCCTCAACTCAGATGCTGCGTATCATGTCTCCCTCACCCCGCCCCTCTCCCTTGACGGGAAGAGGGAACCCAATGCGTTGGGGGAGCAAAGTCGCAGCATAATAGCAGATATGGTTCAAGCCGCAACCGTTGACGTTGAAATTTCACCAGGCCAAGGCGCATGCGGGGAACACTGCGGCCTTGTTGCCCCTGGGGTCGGCGCCGGCTTCAAGCATGCCGTCGGTGTCGCGCCCTACGGCGCAGATGAAACCGGCAGCCCAATCGGCTTCATGTCGGGCAAGGTGTCCTCGGCTGTTGAGCCGATCGACCACCGGCCCCGGTATGCGCCCCTCCAGGCGCACTTGTTTGGGAAATGCATCGTGTGGATAAAAGATCGCCGGGCTGTGGTCGAAAGTCACTTTGGGAGCTTCGATGGCCTCCTGAACGGACATATTGAACAGCACCCGATTCAGAAAAAATTGGCTGGTCCACTGGTCCTGCTGGTCACCGCCCATGGTTCCAAAAACCATCCAGGGCTTTCCCCAGCGAAACGCCAAAGACGGGCTCAGAGTGGTGCGCGGACGCTTGCCCGGGGCGATCACGTTGGGGTGGCGAGCGTCGAGATAAAAGGTCTGCAGGCGCGTGGTGAGGGGAAATCCCAGCGAAGGTATGACTTCGTTTCCGGAAATCCATCCGCCGCTTGGAGTCAACGCCGCCATGTTTCCCCATTTGTCGATTACGGCAACATGGACGGTGCCGTATCCCCAGCTCGACCAGGAAAACACCTCATTTTCCGGCAAAAGCGGCGCCGACCGCCGCGGATCGCCCGGCCGATGCTGCCCGCTGGCATGACGGTGGTCAATGAGGGAACGCCTTGCATCGCCGTAATCGGCACTCAAAAGCTCTCCCAGGGGCACATCGAAAAAGCGCGGATCGGCGTAAAACTGTTCCCTGTCGGCATAGGCCAGTTTGGCCGCTTCGATCCAGACATGAAGGTAGTCGGCCGAGTTGTGCCCCATGCCGGCCAGATCGAATCCCTCCAGCAACTTGAGCAGCTGCAGAAAAACCGGTCCCTGAGACCAGGGTCCACACTTGAACACGGTCGTGTCGTGAAAATCAACGACAGCAGGCTCCTCCACAAAGGTTTGGAATCGGGCCAGATCACTCCGATGCAGCAAGCCCCCCTGAGCAACCACAAACGCCTCGATTTCAGCAGCGACATCTCCCCTGTAGAACATCTCGAGGGCAGCTTTGAGACCCGCCTGGCGCCCGTTTTTCCGACCATTTCCAGCTGCCCTGGTCAACGCCTCCAAAAGATCTGCCATGGCTTGATTCTTCAGTCTCTGCCCAGGCAGGGGCACGGATTGATGCGAATCCAGGTAAAGCTTGGCGGAAGATGGCCATAGGTCGAGAAACTTTTCGCGGTTGGCCCGGATGGAAAATCTCGGCATGTGAGCCAGCCCGGCATGTACGGGGAATCCGTCGCGCGCGATCCAACAAGCCGGTTCCGCGATGGTTTCAAAGGGCAGTGTTCCGTAGCGCAGGAGCATGGTGATCAAGGCGCCAAAAGCCGACGGCACTCCGGCGGCCAAGACCCCCTCGGGAGGAATCAGCTGAAAGCCGCGCTGCTGGTAAACCTCCGGAGTTGCTCCAGCCGGTGCTTCGGTATTGCCGTTGATGGCCACCACCCTGTCTTCCTGCGCCGCGTAGAGGAGCATCGGGCATTCACCGCCAATGGTGAACATATGAGGATTGACAACACCTTCCACCAGCGTTGCCGCAGCGGCTGCATCAAACGCGTTGCCCCCCTGCTTTAAAACGTCCATGCCGGCTTGAGCGGACAAGTAATGTTCACTGGCTATTGCTCCTCTGAACCCAACAATGCTGCCGCCAAAGGGCATTGCGGCATTTCCGCCGCCAAATGTGCGCATAGCAATCCCTCCTGAAATATGTCGAGTAAAATTGATCTGATAGCATGATTTAGGGCAAAGCTGAATCATTCAATGAACGTCAACGCGAAAAAGAGTTGATTTTCCACCGCCTGTTTTGGTTGTATCCTGCTGATCCCAACAAATTGCAGGGACCCTGTGGCAGCAGGTCCGGGAGTTTGTGCAGCGACGTCCTGGGAGACGGTTGTTCGAGCTCCGACCTGCATTTTTGGCAGGACGCTTAAGTGGTGTGTGACTCCTGGTGACGGAACGGGAAAGGTGATGAGCGAACATATCATGCAACGGCCCATTGGCGTCTTCGATTCCGGGGTTGGCGGTTTGACGGTTTTGAAGGCTCTCAGAGAGCAGCTGCCGAACGAGGATTTCCTCTATCTCGGGGATACCGCGCGGCTTCCCTACGGCACCAAGAGTGCGCAGTCGGTCACACGCTATGCGCAGCAGGCGGCTGGACTGCTCGTCGAAAGGCATGTGAAGCTCCTGGTGACAGCCTGCAACACCGCCTCCGCCATCGCATTGCCTTCGCTCCAGGAGCTGTTTCATCCTCTCCCCATCATCGGCGTCATTGATCCGGGTGCCGATGCGGCCTGCAAGGCATCCGTCGGCGGCAGCATAGCGATCATCGCCACAGAAAGCACCGTGCGCCAGGGAGCGTACTCGCAGGCGATCGCGCGCATCCGATCGGACGCTTCCGTGGTGTCCATTGCCTGTCCTCTGTTTGTGGCTCTCGCCGAGGAGGGCTGGGTGGCGGGGCATCTCGTAGAAGGAATTGTTGCGCATTACCTCGACCCGTTGTTCAAGAGTTCGCGCACGCAACCGATAGACTGCCTCGTTCTGGGGTGCACGCATTTTCCGGTGCTGACCGAGTCCATCCGAAAAGTTGTCGGGCTGCACATCACCCTGGTGGATTCGGCACATACCACCGCAGCTGCCGTAACGCACGAACTTGAGACCAGAAAGCTCCTGCGCACCATGCCCACCCATCCGGGTCATGTGCGCTTTTATGCAACCGATGGGGCGGAGCGGTTTGCTCGGGTGGGCCAAACATTCCTCGGGGAACCTATTGTCGAGTCTGAGGTAGAGATCGTAGACCTCTAGAGTTGAGGAAGCTGTTCAATTCGGCAAGTGTGGGAATGGCGGGACGAGCCCCCAGTCGGGTGCAGCACAGGGCTCCGGCGGCGCTTGCTATGCGCATGGCGCTGGAGAATTCGAGGCCGCGGGCGATGGCCAGAGCGAAGGCGCCGTGAAACGTGTCGCCGGCCCCGGTCGTGTCCACTGCTTCCACGCGGAACGCGGGCATTTTACCCCGTTGGGCGCCGAGTCTCCAGATCAGACCTTGCCCACCCAGGGTGACGACAACAAAAGGGGCATGGCGACTCAGTATTTCGGCAGCGGCCTGCATATTGCTTTGGCCGGTAAACTGGCGGGCGAATGTTGCCGAAGCAACCAGGTAGTCGGTATGGGGAAGCAATTCCACCGTCCCCTGGTGCACCGAGCCGGCATCCAGAACGGTCGGGATTCCTCTCCGTCTTGCAATTTGTCCCAGCGCGATTGAAAGGGTGGGTTCATGTCCATCAAAAAGCATGGTCAGAGGATTGTGCTCGGCTGGGTTGATGTCCGATATTTTCAAGGGGGCTGTTGCAGACTTGTAACACGCTACCGATCTGTTTCCGTCCGGTTTCACCAGAATGACCGATAGCGGGGTCGGTTCTGCCCGGCGCACCACCCATCCCGTATCCACCCTTTCAGACAGGAGCTCCCGGTGATGCTCGTCTCCGAAAACATCACGGCCCAGACAACCGGCGAAAGCGCTTCTGCCTGCAAGGCGCGACACGGTAACGGCGGCATTGGCTGCCGGTCCTCCTCCGCAACTCAGCAGGCTGGAGGCAAAACATTTTTCATCCGCTCCGGGGTGGTGATCGATCGTCATGACGAGATCGTGGGTCGCCAGCCCCACGCACAGAACATCAATGGCTTTCACCGGCTCTCTCCGTCGTTCGCTGGTCATGTCTCCATCCTGTTCCCTGGCCTGCATCGGCATAAACACTACTTGACAATTTTTTGCTTTTTTGGGAAGAAAACTTTACAGCAATGCGACAAGAAAACGGGGTGCTCTATCGCGCTGATCCGCGCAGAGCCCACACATTAACATGAGTTATGCCAGGCGCAGGCCATCCAGACTCATTGGTCCGGATGGCTTTTTTTATGCGCCAGATTCGGAGTAGAGCCAATGCGGCTGGTGATGATCGACAATTACGACTCTTTCACCTTCAACCTGGTTCAATTGTTCTATGAATTCGACCTGGAGGTGGCGGTTTATCGCCACGATCAAATCACACTGGCCGGTATTGAATCCCTGAATCCGGACTGGATCTGCATTTCGCCGGGGCCAAAGGATCCCGCCCATGCCGGAATCAGCAAGCTGGTGGTGAAACATTTCGCTCACCGTATACCGATCCTTGGGGTCTGCCTGGGGATGCAGGTGATCAACGAAGTGTTCGGGGGCAAAACCCGTAAGGCGCCTGTACCCATGCACGGCAAGCGCTGTCAAGTGCATCACGCGGGTCAGGGGATACTTGCCAATATTCCTTCGCCTTTTTGGGCGGCACGCTATCATTCGCTCGCCATTGAACCTCACGTTCCCCGCAACCCGAAAGGAGCAGCGCAGAAGCGGCCGTCCTCCCAGGAACTCCTGCTCACCGCCCGCGCTGCCGATGGCGTCATTATGGCGATCCAGCACCGCGTGTGGCCCCTTTGCGGGGTGCAGTTTCACCCGGAATCCTTCATGACGGAATTCGGTATGGAGCTGGTGATCAATTTCCTTTCATTGAAAGAAGGATTCCGTTTCCGCATGGCTGCCAAACACAGCAGCGAAGACCGCTTTCCGCGATTCGGTCGGCCGAGCCAGCCAATGCCTTCAGGCGCTGTGCGGCAACCGGGGAGCATGCCATGAAGGGTTTTCCTTTGGCACCTTGCCCCGTCGACCTGGTCCATGAGGATTTTACCCGTGTGGTTGAAAGCGATGAACAATTCTTGCGTTTTGCCCACCGGGTCTCGGCGCAACCTTACGCCGCAGTGCTACTCAGCGGGGGACCGGTACAAGCGCAGGAAGAAAATCGCTATTCCATGGTGGCGTGGGATCCCCAGCTGATTTTTTCCAGCAAGGGGCATTCGGCAAAAATCATATCATCCTGCGGCACACTCTCCTCCAACACTCATCCCCTGGAGCTGCTGGATGAGCTCAGCGCCGCTTTTCAGCCGCAATTTTCTTTGGTCTCTGCGCCCTTCAGCGGCGGCGCTGTCGGCTATTTTTCCTACGACCTGAAAAATGTCCTCGAAAGGCTTCCCCAAACCGCCGTCGATGATCTGCAGCTGCCCGATGTGCTGCTCTTCTGGCCCCGCCGCCTGGTGATTTATGATCGATTCTCACAACAGAGCCGCTGGCTGGAATTGGTTTACCAAGGTGACGGCCTAAAAAATGCCGTGCGGCAAGAAAAGACGTCGGGCAGGGTCGATGTGACGTCGGCCCCTGAAAAATTGTTGGAGGGGGAGGCAGGGGATCGATTTGTGCTCGGGCCCCTTACCAGCAATTTCAGTCATGCCGAATACCTGCAGGCAGTGCGCCGGGTCAGGCAATACATCCGTGCGGGTGATGTCTACCAGGTGAATCTTTCCCAGCGCTATCAATTTCCCTTTGCAGGCGATCCGTTTCAGCTCTGGCGTTCCCTGCATGAAATCAATCCCGCCCCTTTTTATGCCCTGGTACAGGCCGGGGATCACCAGGTGCTCTCAACGTCCATGGAGCGCTTTTTGCGACGCCAGGGGCAATACCTCGAAACCCGACCCATCAAGGGAACCCGTAAACGAGGCGGCACGGATTGGGAAGATCAACGGCTCAAACAGGAACTGTTGCACAGTGCCAAGGATGATGCGGAACTGTCGATGATTGTCGACCTTCTGCGCAATGATCTCGGACGCGTCTGCCTGCCGCGAACCATTCGAGTAGCCGAACATAAACGTCTCGAGAGCTATCAAAACGTGCATCATCTGGTTTCCATTGTTATCGGTTCACTCGCAGAACGAGCCACTTATGGAGACCTGATTCGGGCGACATTTCCCGGGGGATCCATAACCGGGTGTCCGAAGATTCGCTCCATGGAGATCATCGACGAGCTCGAACCCACGGTGAGGCACATCTACACCGGCTCCATCGGCTATTTGGGCTGGCATCAAAACATGGACCTGAACATTGCCATCCGCACCGCCCTGGTCCATAAAGGGGTCTGCTACTTTTCCGTGGGCGGCGGCATTGTGTACGACTCCAACGAAGAAGACGAGTACCAGGAAACCCTGCACAAAGGCCGCACTCTCTTCCAAGTCATTAACAGGATAGGAGAACGTTCCCGATGACCTGTGAGCCCGTCAACGCCGGGCAAGTCGTGTGGCTGAACGGGCGCTTTGTGTCCGTGCGGGAAGCCGCGATTTCCCCCCTGGACCGGGGATTCCTGTATGGTGACGGTGTCTTTGAGACCATCCGCTGCCAGAATGGTCGCATTCTTTATCTACAGGATCACCTGGAGCGCATGTTTGATTCGCTCGAGACCCTGCGCATCGCACCCCTGCCCCAACTAAACTGGCAGCAACTGGCGGGGGAACTGTTAATAGAAAACGGCTTGTCCGACACCGTGGCGAGCCTGAAGATCATTGTCACCCGGGGCACCTGCCAGGGATTTGGTTTGCCCGCCTGTGAATCGCCCACCGTGTGCCTGATGGTTCGGCCCTACCATCTTCCCGCAAGCCAGGTCTACCGGCGCGGGTGGCGTCTGCAGGTTGCGCTTGCCGGCTTTGCGCCGCCGTTGGCCGGGCACAAAAGCCTCAACTATCTTTACTTCATGCTGGCTCGGCAGCAGGCTTTCGATGCGGGTGCGGACGAAGCGCTCATCCTGGATGCGCATGGCAATGTCGCCGAAACATCGGCAGGATCACTCCTTGCCAGGACCGGTGGAAGCTGGTGGACTCCCGTCAATGCACACCAGTTGCCGAGCATAACTGTCAGGCAGGTGACAAACCTGCTGGCGGGCCGAGGGACGGTCGTTCGAGCAAGGGAAGCGACTCTGCAGGACTTGCTGCGCGCCGAAACCGTGTGGGTACTCAATTCGCTGCTTGGAATCATGCCGGTTTGCCGCATCGACGATCATGCAGTCCTAAACCGGGCGACTGATGAAGCCGCTCTGCTGAGTAGGGAATTGTTTTCCCCCCACGGCGTTTAGCGGGGAACAGAGCCCGGTATAGAACCAGCCGGGCACAGATGGCTGCGCTCAGCTGCGGCCAACGGCCCAGATCTCTGTCGTTCATTGGGTCGCCTGGCGCCACTGGTCGAGGTACCTGTAGGCGTCGAAGGCCGCTTCCCCCGGCCGGTCTTCGTAAGTGTAGAGCTCTACGGTCACGAACCCCTCAAAACCAATGCCCTCGATTGTTTTCAGCACGGCCGGCAGATCGATTGCCCCCTCACCCAGTTTGAGATGATAGTGCTGGCGCGTCGCGGCGATGTCTTCCAGGTGATAATGATAGGTATAGTCTTTCAAGCGGGTGATCAGTTGAACGGGATCCTCGTTGACACAATAAAAGTGGCCTATATCGAAATTGAGCCCGAATGCATCGGCGTCGAGCATTCTGAAGAGCTCCCGGAATTGACTGCTGTTTTCAATGAGAAGGTCCGGTTCCGGTTCGATGAGTATCCGGACACCCTGATCTTTGGCTCTCTGCCCGACCTGCCTCAGACCTTCCAGAAACAGCTCCAGCCCCTGCTCTCGGGTCATGTCCTGGAGCGGTCCTCCCGGTTCGGTGGAGATGGTTTGGGCACCCAGTTCGTTGGCCAGATCAATGCAGCGCAGCGTGTAGTCCACCCGCTTGGCGCGCAGAGCCGCATCTTTTTCAATCCAGGATGGATGATAGGTGTCGCCATCCGCATGGTGCATGAATGCGTTGATGTTGGCAACGGCCAGGCCGGTATCGCGCAAGGCTGCGCGAATTTCCTTAAGGTCTCTTGCGTTCAAATGCAGCGGAAATGCATGGGGTACATCGGCCATGATTTCGATTCCTTCGTAACCGGTCGCCGTCAGAATCTTCATGGCTTCGATCAGGCTGTAGCGACGAAACGCATTGGAACTAAACGCAAATCTCATGGTGACTCCTTGTGGCTGTGGCCAATTCCGCATAATCGAGCAACATCTTGAATTGTTCATACAAACGCTGTTCTTCCACTCCCAGGGGGGCTTTAAAATAACAGGCCAATTGCGGCATGAGGCCGCCTTCTCCTCTTCTTTTGGCGAGGTCGGCCAGGCGCACCAGATCCAACACCAGGGGGGCCGCCAGCATCGAATCGTAGCCCTGCCAGACAAACTGCAGAGACATCTTGGCGCCCAAAAATCCCTTAAAATGAATGAAATCCCACGCCGTCTTCTGATCGTCCAGCGACGGCACATAATCTATGTGAACTCTGGAATGCGGCGCGTAGCCCAGTATTCTGGAAAGGATCTGGTCTTTTGTCTTGATTTTTGACTCGCGGTTATCCGGATGCCTGAGAATCGAGCCATCCATATTGCCAAGAATATTAAAGCCTTCCCAACTGAGGACGGCAAGATTGCGGCAGGTGAACATGGGAGCCAGGGCCGACTTGACCAGCGTCTCTCCGGTTTTGCCGTCGTTTCCCATGACCGGAACCTTATTCTTTTCCGCCAGTTGGATGATGGCAGGAACAAGGGCTCCGCTGGAGGGAGTGAAGTTGATGTAGGGACAACCCTCCCGGACCGCGGCGTAGGCATAGATGGTGCTGGCTTTGACTGCGGCGGCGTCGTTGCGATCCAAACACGTTTCAAATGCTTGCAGGTCCATGTGACATCGGTCGAGCTCGAGCGGCGGTTCAGTCGATGCCAGGTTCACCACCACTACTTCCGTGAGCGATCTTTCCCGCTTGAACTGCTGCAGGCAGCGTCTGATCTCGGCTACCTCTTCGCGCAGGGAGCAATCTCTCATGACCGATGAGTCGGTCAACTGCTGGATTGCGTCGCCACAGTTCCGCGCCGTTCCCTTGTCAATGCGTGAAACAATCTGGAGGAATGCATTCTCGATTTCCCGGCAGCCTGCGGGATCCGCTATATCCGACAGGTTCAGCACCTGTCGCGCCACACTCCGCTGCTCCGTCGGGCGTATGTCACAGCCGCCGAACTCAATGGCGGTAAGGTCTGCAAGTGCCATGTCCTTAAATGGATCGCCTGTCGTGAGCATTCCCAGAGGTTCGGTCAAGCCCTTGCGCAGAGCCAGTGTGCCGATGATCACCGTAGTCGCGATTGAACCCAGAGCGCCAATCATCCATACCCCGAGAGCCCCCTGCAAGGGTCCTCCAGTGCCCCTCCCGCAAGAACCGCGATGCGGCTCCGGGGGATGCTTCTGGACCGCGGCTTGGGGCGTGACGGTGTCACCAGGTTGGGCAGGAGGCGCGCCAAGTTTATCTCTTGTCATGGCAAGCTATCTTTCTTTCCCCCATCCCCCTGCATCCCGGGGGCTGAGGAATTGCGAGGTTCCTGATGAAAGCGGCTCCGGACGGTGCAGCTGCAGGCATTAATGGCCGGGTTCCGACCAGCGGGCGTGCGTCGCACTGGAGCGAGTCCATGGCTCGTCTTTGCACGGGCTGCAGCAGTACGGACGAGAACTGCCGGACTCATGGCTGCCAATCAGGTTGACACTGAGGAGCCAACCGTTGGCGCAGCGTCTCGGAGGCATCAGCAATAAACCAGATGGGCTCGATTAGTCAAAACTATAAGGGCCTCTTCATGGCAAATGCAACCGTCGGTTTCAACCTTTTTTTTGCATGCACGCCTCACTCGGGGCCATTTTCAGCAGGGTATTGCGGCGCCCTTGGTGGGGACCTGCTTGCGGGCTGTCAGGTTATGCCTACCCGCTTCAAGACCGGCACTTACCTGAACATGGTCCGGCGGTGCGCGCGGGACGCGCCCTCTCACCCCGGGAGGAGAGAAAACCCAGTACGCTGGAATTGCTCGGATTGAGACACTGCGCCCCACTCACGGGGTCAGGTGTGTCTTTTTGTCAGCCTTCGAGGGGAAAAAGGTTTTACCGTTTCCGGAAAAGCTCCGAGCATCTCAAACTGCGTGCAGGGCAGATGAGAAAGATCAACTTTGTTGACTTTTTTTCATGGAGAGCTCTGCCTGTTGAATTCCATTGAATAGCCGATGAATAAGAAAATATGTACTTGAATATCAATTGCTTAATCATTTTGGCCGACGTCCCTTCCGCCACCTGGCACAGCTCATGCCAAAGGATTTGATCCATATGACTACTTGGACAAGGTTTCTCACATCGTCTGCGGCCACAGACGCTGCCTCTCCTTCGCAGAGAGGGCCGAGGTGAAGGAGGATCGTCCCGCGACACCCCATCACCGCGATCCGCTCTTCCAAAGACCCGGGAGGGGGGATAAGAACCTTGTTGCAGTGCCGCTAACCCCCTCACCAAAAAAGGAGTACGGTAATGAAATCCACAATTGTCACTACCTGCTTTATCCTGATTGTGCTGGCAAGTGCAGGCACGGCAATGTCGGACCAAAGTCAGCAGGAGCGTTTCTACAACACCTGCATCGATCAGCAAATCGCTCAATGCGAGTCAATTTCGAATTTCAGCGCCAGCCGCTCCACCGCTTTATGCGATTACGCCGACTTGAATCGGTCAAAGGCCCGGTTTCTTGAAAACAATCGAGAAGAACTGGTGCAGCAGCTGATCGAGGAAGACATTGCCATGAAGGGGCATCGGGTCGACTATTTTTTGAACAAAGCGTTTGCCGGCCAATTTTCCAAGGGGCTCGCCTCCAGCAGGTGAGTTGATCGGCCCGTCTGCAAGGGGGTGCCCGCCGCCCCATACGCATCAAGTGCACGCTGAGCGCACAACCGATGGTGGAAGCAGGCAGGCGGATCTAGTCTCTCCCGCCCCGGTAGGCGGTCCTGCCCAAAGGCAGCGGCGTGCATTGGGGAGGGAGTGCCCCGCTTTGAATGGTGACATCGATGGTGATTCCGCCGCGCGCATACCAGAGTGCCACCACTCGCAGGAATTGCGGCTGAGTCGCCTCCTGCAGGCGGTTGTGGATGTAAACGGTGCAATCCTCCTGAAAGGTTCGCCAGTTGCGGAAACTACCCAGAAACAGCTTAAACGACTTGCTTTCCACCAGGCTGTTTTGTGGAACATAGTCCACGATGATGCAGGCAAAGTCCGGCTGTCCCGTTACAGGGCAGAGGCTGGTGAATTCGGGAGCCGTCAAGCGAACCACGTAGTTCCGGTTCGGGTGGGGGTTTGCGAAGGTTTCCAGAATCGCTTCCGCGGGGGTTGCCGGCTGTTCGACATGGTGGCCCAGTTGGGTCAGTTGGGGCTTTTCCTGGAGCGTCATGGTGGGGCCTCCTCTGCATATCTGGTTGGATCCGTTACGGCCGCCTCGATGAATCCCTTCCTGCGCAGCAGACAGCTGTCACAGCGGCCGCATGCGCGTCCGCCATCATCCGGGTCATAACACGAATGCGTCAGGCTGTAATCGACACCCAGGGCTGTGCCCGTTTGGATGATTTGAGCTTTGCTGAGCTCGATCAGCGGCGTGTGAATTTTGAACTGAAGCCGGCCTTCCGCGGCAACCTTGGTGCCGAGGTTGGCCACCCGTTGGAACGCTTCGATAAATTGCGGGCGGCAGTCGGGGTAGCCGGAGTAGTCCAGTGCGTTCACCCCGATAAAGATGTCCTGCGCTTGGAGAACTTCCGCCCAGGCCACGGCCAGCGACAGAAAGATGGTGTTTCTGGCCGGCACGTAAGTGACCGGGATACGCTTCTTGATTTCATCCAGGGGCACGTCCTTGGGAACAGCCAGGTCGGCCGTCAATGCCGAACCGCCAATGCGGTCGAGCGGCAACGTCAATGTCAAATGCTGTGCGACTCCCATCGCCAGAGCCGCCTTTCCGGCCATTTCCGTTTCCACCCGATGGCGCTGATGATAATCGAAACTCAAGGCAAAGACTTCGAATCCCATGGATTTGGCAACGGCCACACAAGTGGTCGAATCCAGCCCTCCGGAAAACAACACAACCGCCCTGGATGATTCCATATGTCTGCCCTATTTCGTTGATTTCGTTACAATCCGATTCACCGGGCTGCAACCCCGCAGGGTGTGCAGCTCACACCGTCGAAGCGGCCCGTCCTTTGCCTCGTTTCGCGCTTTTCCCGCGCGCGTCGATGCTACACGCCGCGCTGCTCGGGGTTCCATATATACTTGTGGAGCGGCAAGTTAAAGCGCACCGGCAAGCGGTCATCCAGAATCCATCCGGCAAGCACCCGGGGTGCCAGCTTGCCGAAGACCGGCGAAAACAGCACCGTGCTCCCGCCTTTCCCATTGTCCCTCACACGCTGCAGCAGCGTGCGCGCAAATTCGTAGTCGCGGCGATTGCCTATGACACATTTCACTTCATCATGAAGCTGCAAGCGGTCGATGTTGGAGTAGTCGTTGGAGTCGGCCTCACCGCTGGACGGGCATTTGAAGTCCACTATTCTGATACAGCGAGGCTGCACCCGATTGATGTCGATGCTCCCATTGGTTTCCACCAGCACAATGTTTCCATCATCGAGCAGGCTGGCCGCCAAGGCCGGGGTCTCATCCTGAATCAACGGCTCACCTCCGGTGATTTCCACCAGATTGCAGGCAAACGGCCGAATGGCCGAGAGAATGTCGCCGATGCTCATGGCTTCACCGGCCGCATACGCGTATTGGGTATCACAGTAGGAACAGCGCAGGTTGCACCCGGTCAGTCGAATGAAGACGCACGGCCATCCGGCATAACTGGATTCGCCCTGAAGGCTGTAGAAAATTTCATTGACGCGCAACAATCTCGCTTCCCCATTTCTTCATCGGTTGCTGTCCGCCATCAGCCGCTCGATATTGTCCGACAAGATCGCCCGTTTCTGCGGCTCGGTCAAATCAAGCCGCAAGATCTTGTGAAGCTCGCTCTTGGGATCACCGAAGGGAAAATCCGATCCGAACATGATCCTGTCCACTCCATACCTTCTAACATAATCGGCGATCACGTGGGAGGGTGCCAGCGCCGTATCGGCAAAGATGTTTGGCCGCTCCCACACCCCGGCGTTACAGAAGCGTTCGTATCCGCCGTTTAGAAGACCGCAGTGGGGGATGATCACCCTCACGTCCGGTGCCAATTGGTCTATGAACCGGAGCGTATTTGGCCATTCTTCCTCGAGGCAGACGGGCATGCGCCTGTTGCGAATTTCTTCAATAGCCGCCGCGCAGCGTGGGGCGTCGTAGCGGTAGCGGGGTTCATCCGAGTGGCGGTGCCATTTGATGCCGCGATGTTCGGCCGCCAGTTGCTCTACCGCAAAATCGTTCCAAATGAAAAAGAAGGGATAAACCTTAAATTTTTGACGCTGCCCGGTGGCCAGGTGAACCAGATACTCGTTGGCTGCCCGTCTTCTTGCCGACCATTGCGGGTCATCTTCAAAATGGGGATCGTAGCGGTTGTAAATCTCCATGACCGGGGGGAACATCACTGCACCTTGAATGCCGCTGCCTCCGGCATACTGCAGATAGTCCTGTAAATCCTGGGGAGGGTATTGATCCATACGTCCGCAATGAGCGTGTGCATCGATGATGGGTGGATGCATGTTGTCACCTCAACAGATGATTGATTATGAGAACACAAAAACCGTCTTGTAATCTTCCCCTTCCAGCTTCAGCCGGGCGGAAAAATCTTTCCCCTTCCTGGACTTGAATCCGGATATCACCCCCGTCTCGCCCTTTTTCAGAAGCATGACTACGTCGTCCGGACTTAGTTTCCTGCCTGCAATTTCTTTCCAGATGACAAACCGGCAACCTCCGTCCTGGCTACGCCAATTGGCGCAGCCAAACCCCTTACGCCCTTCGACAATGGCTCCTCCGCAGAGCGGGCATGTGCCGAGGGATTGCTTTGCTCGCGACGGCTCGGCGGAAACCGAGTCGGAGGGCGCAGCGTCCTGGTCGCCAAAGGCAAATCGTGTGGTCCATCGCCCCTCCTCGCCCTCCTGCTCCAACTTTAGACCGGCCGAAAATCTCCTGCCCTCTTTGGAGATGAATTCCATGGCGGGAATCGATTCACCGGCCAGGAGCATTCTCACCTGGTCTGGAGTTATGGTCTGGCCGGCAATTTTCTTCCACACCACAAACCGGCATGCTCCGTCCTGCTGCCGCCAGTTGGCGCAGCCGAATCCCTTTTTCCCTTCAATGACATTGCCTCCACAGGCTGGACACTTTCCCAAAGGCTCCTCGATTTGTTGCTGCATCTCATTCATTTTAAACTCCTCGACTCCTTTTATAACAAACTTTCGGATGGCATCCATGAATGCTTCCGAGTTTCCCATGCCCTGAGCAATCCTTTCCAATTCCATTTCCCAGCGGGCCGTTTCCTCAGGAGTTGCAATGGCTTTTGCGCTGGAAAGAAGACGCAGGCGGTCGATCAGCAGGCGGCCTTTGGCGGTTGGACTGAGCAGCTTTTTTGCGCGAACCACATAGTGGCGTGCAAGCAATGTCTCGATGATCTGAGCACGGGTCGCCTGGGTGCCCAATCCAATCTCGCCTTTAAAAATTTTCTTGAGTTCATCCTCGGAGACGTAGCGGGCAGGGTTGGTCATGTCCTTGAGCAGAAGCGCTTCCGTATATTCCGGCGGCGGTTGGGTCATCTTCTCTTCCAGTCGAGCATCCTTCACCTGCGCCGTATCACCCTTTTCGAGCAGCGGAAGATCCTGTACTTCGGGTTCTTCTCCGTCCTTGCCAGTGTGCTCTTCAGCCTTTTCAGCTCTGCTGTAGACGGTTTTCCAGCCGAGCACAACGGGCCGGCTCCCTTGGGTGCGGAACGTTTCACCCTCAACCTCGGTGATGATCGTGGTGGCCTCGTATTCATAGTCCGGATGAAACGCGGCGGCAAAACGCCGCAGAACCAGGTGGTAAACGAGTCTCTCACTGCGAGCGGCCTGCTCCGGCAGGGGGGCGAGAGGGATGAGAGCGTGATGATCCGTGAGTTTGGCATCGTTAAAAACCCTCTTATTGGAGGCAACGATCAGTTGCTCGTTGATTCCCGCAAACAGCTCGGGGTAGACGGATGAAAGCTTGCCGATCAACTTTGCGGCCAGGGAGACATTCTTCGAGCCGAGCACCCGGGAGTCTGTTCTGGGGTAGGAGAGGCATTTCCTCTGTTCGTACAGTTTTTGTGCAATATCGAGGGTTTGTTTGGCGGGAAAGGCGTACTTGGAATTGGCATCCCGCTGGAGATCCGTCAGGGAATAGAGCAACTGCGGCGGCTGCTTCTTCTTTTCGCGTTTGACCGATTTGACCGACCCGGTTTGCCCCTGCAGGAGGGCGGTTATGCGGTCGGCCTCGTGCTTGCTGGTGAACCGGTTGGTTTCCCTGTTGAACCAGGTTCCACGCCAGGTTCCTTTGGCCGGGTTGAAAAAGTTGGCTGCAAGCAGCCAGTAGGGCTCGGATTTGAAATTGTCCCGTTCCATCTGTCGATCGACCAGGAGCGCCAGGACAGCGGTTTGGACCCGCCCGATGGAAAAAACATTCGGATAGTTTCCCATTCTGAGTGTTGCCGCCCGGGTGAGATTCATTCCTACCAGCCAGTCCGCCGCCTGCCGGGCTTGTCCAGCATGCCAGAGTCGATCGTATTCAGCGGCAGGCCTGACACTTTCGAGAGTCTCCCTGATGACCTGCGGCGTCAACGCCTGCGAGGTCCAGAATCGAACCAGTTCAGAGCCGACCCGGCCGACGGTCTGGAGAATGGTGCGGGCAATCACTTCTCCTTCCCGTCCGGCATCCGTTGCAATGATGATCCGGCCGATGTCGCTGCGCTGGAGCTGTTGTTGAACGACTTTGAGTTGTTTTCGAACATTAGCTATGGGTTTGTATTTCAGCTGTTGCGGCAGAATGGGAAGGGTGTTGAGGCTCCATCGCTTCCACTTGGCGGCGTAGTCCTGCGGGTCGGCAAGCTCCACCAGGTGACCTATCGCCCAGACAATCACGTGGTCGCCGCCTTCCAGGTATCCCTCCCTTTTGCCTTTCACCCCCAGGGCCTTGGCGAAATCTCGTGCGATGGACGGCTTTTCCGTTAAGATCAGAGTCTTCAAGCTGCTTCCTTCAAATCCGCAATGTTCGGTCTTTTCAGTTCCGCTTCTACCTTGTCAGATTAACCTCAGACTACGCTTGCCGCAATCTTTAAGCGGGATTTCACGTGCGACTGTTGAAGGATTCCCGGCAAGCGCACCCGCGGATGACTTTGCCCGGTCCTTTGTGCACCAGTGTCACCCAGTGGCATGAGCAGCCAGTGCCAAGTGGCTTCAGCGCAAATTTTGATTTGCGGCCTTTCAATCCGCGGGTATTATTATGCCCGTTCGCGCGGGTGGATTCCCGCATCTTCTTAATATGCCCGAGGTGCTACAATGATTGATCCGGTAGTGTTACAGATTGCCAAGCGGTTGCGCCAAATCATGCACGAAGTGGACCGATATTCCAAGTATCTCCAGGAGAACTACCAGATAACCATCCCTCAACTGGTTTGTCTGCGGGAAATTCATGACAATGGTCCCATCTCGCTGGGCGCTTTGAGCAAAATAGTTTATGTGAACAGCAGTACGGTGACAGGTATCGTTGATCGTCTGGAAAAGCGGGGTCTTGTTCGCCGCACTCGCGTGAGCAAAGACCGCCGGCAAATACATGCGGAAATCACGGATAAGGGCCAGAAGTTCATCGCTGTAGCTCCGGCACCTCTCGAGGAACGATTTGCCGACCGATTGAAAAAGCTCGAAAAGGACGAGATCAAGGCATTGCTCTTCGCCGTGGAAAAACTGGTTGCAATGCTGACCCCTTCCGATGATGGGAAAGCCTCCGATGATCCTGTTAAAATTAATGTTGGTCGAGGTTGAAAACGTCTCTTAAACCGCCATTCGGTTGGGGTCTCTTAACGAGCCGAGCGGAAAATCCCGGAGAACCTCGGCTGTGTTGGGTTGGCGCCGGTTGCGCATTGCGGGCTGGGGCACGAGCGTCGGACGGGCGGCGATCAAGAGCTTGCGCAGCATACGGCCTTATTGATCAGGTGGGCCTGGTAGCCGGCGCCAAAACCGTTGTCGATGTTGACCACCGAAACGCCGGGAGCACAGCTGTTGAGCATGCCGAGGAGCGCCGCCAGGCCGCCGAAACTGGCACCATAGCCAACACTGGTGGGAACCCCGATGACCGGACAGGCGACCAGCCCTCCCACCACGCTGGCCAGCGCCCCCTCCATGCCGGCAGCCACCACGGCGGCATTGGCCTTCATCAAATCATCGCACACGTGCAATAGCCGGTGAATACCGGCCACTCCAACGTCATAAAAACGATCCACGTCGCTTCCCAGCGTTTCAGCGGTAACGGCCGCCTCCTCGGCGACCGGCATATCCGAAGTGCCGGCGCTCACCACGGCTATCTTCCCCAACCGGTTCAGCCGTGTCGGGTTGACGACAATGATGCGCGCCGTTGCGTGATATTGACAGCTGTCAATGGCCGCTTCGACGGCCGTAAAAACCTCTTTTGATGCGCGGGTGAGCAGAATATTCCGGTGATTCTGAGCTATCCTTTGAGCAATGCCGACGATTTGCTCGATGGTTTTGCCGGCGCAAAGAACTACTTCGGATACTCCTGTACGCAGACAGCGATGACTGTCAATCCGGGCGTAACCCAAGTCTTCAAAGGGCAGCGTCTTCAGTTTCCGCAGGGCAGAATCAATATCCAATTCTCCCTTCTGGAGGTCTTCCAGAAGGATTCTAAGCAGGCTGCTGTCCAAGTTTCACCCTTTCCACATCGAGCGCTGTGTTCATGCTGCCCATGCGATAGCCTTCCAGGTCGAGGCCGATGTGCTTGATTCCGATCGTCTTGAAGTATTCGACCAACTTCTTCCTAGTCGCGGGTTCCGCCACGCGCGCGATGCTCTCGACGTCCACTTCGATGCGCACCATATGGCCGTAATGTCGAACCCGCACCTGGTGAGACAGTCCTGATTTGCGCATGAATTCCTCGCAGGCATCCACCTGCCGCAGTGTTTCGGCTGTGATCGGCGTCCCGTAAGGTATTCTGGAGGCAAGACAGGCATGGGACGCTTTGTTCCAGGTGGGCAGACCGAGCTGTTTTGAAAGTGCCCTGATCTCCCCTTTGCTGAAGCCGGCCTCACTCAGGGGGCTCCTGACCCCGAGCTCGCGGATTGCCCTGATGCCCGGCCGATAGTCTGCGTGATCGGCAAAATTGGTACCGTCGACCACCCAGGCAAATCTCTTTTCTCCTGCCAATTGCAGCATTCGAGTGAACCGGTGCTTTTTGCAAACATAGCATCTGTCCGGTGGGTTGTTGACAAATTCGGGTAAACTCATTTCCGCCCCGGCAATGACAAGGTGCGATACTCTCAAACGAGCCGCCATTTGGATGGCTGCATCCATCTCATGCCGGGCGGTAGTTTCCGATTGGGCGGTTACCGCCAGGATGCGCTCTTCACCAAGCTGCTCTCCGGCAACTTGCAGCAGCAGCGAGCTGTCCACTCCACCCGAAAAGGCAACCAGCACACTCTGCATTTCCTGCAAAATCTGCTGCAAATGGCGATGTTTCAATGTTACGGATGCACTTTGCATGTCATTGCCGTCAGCCATCGGAAAAGTTCGTTCATGAATTGGTAAAACGGTCCTTATTCCCGCACGCGTTCGGTCGAAATCGATCCAAACGACGCTCCTGGCCCTCACGCAACTTCCTAACCGGTTCTCATTTCCGCCAGAGTCTGTAGAAACCGCCGCACCTGCTGGGGGTCTTCGAGGGCGTAATGAGCGGCCGTCTTCCGTGGCCCTTCATTCCCCTTGACGAAAATACCGATGCCCGTGTTTTGCAATGCTTCAAAAGCATCTTCATCGGTGACGTCATCGCCCAAATAGATCGGCAGCACGTCCTGTTTGTCAAGATTGAGAGCCTCAAGCAGCCACAGTAAAGCCTTCCCTTTGTGCCACTCGATGGCGGGCTGCAGTTCGAACACCTTCTTGCCGAAACCCTTGCGCAACTCCCGGTGCTCAGTGATCACCTCGTCGACTGCCTGTTCCACTGAAGCGATCCGCTCTTCGGCAACCTGCCGGAAATGCACTGCTATGGAGAATTTCTTACGTTCGACCAGAGCCCCTTGAATGTTACCGAGCCGGCTGCGCAATTGTTCCTCTGCCTGGTCGAGCAGGGGGATGAATTCTGTTCCGGTCTCGTTTTGCAGCCGCCAGTCCCTTGGTCCCGCGATGTCGAAACCGTGACTGCCGGCAAAAAAAATGCCGTCGATGGCCACCAGTTGTTGAACGTCCTGGAGATCCCTGCCACTCACCACGGCAACCGTGCAGTGTTCGGCCAGTTTTTTCACCACCTGGCGTGAATCATCGGACAGCACGGCATCTTCAGGACGCTCGACAATTGGTGTCAGGGTCCCGTCGTAATCCAGAAAAACAGCTATACGCTTGTGCTTCGTCTGCTGCTTGATGACGTCGGTTTGATCCAGGGCAGATGGGAGATCTGCAACCCGCTTCTTACCTGTTGCTACGGCCATGGCTCTCTCCTTATCCTGAGGCTCTTTCCGCGCCGGCAAGGCCGACAGCCCTGAATAGTATGCCGATAACCGGGAAAGTGCAGCCCTCTCAAGTTCAGTGAAATCCTCCTTATATTGAACGATTTTTGAAGGAGTTACAATCCACCCGAGAAAATAAAGCAGCAATTAAAAAAGCCGAGCCACTGGTGGCCCGGCCTGGGTTTGCATCACTTTTCTTTGGTGTTGCGCGTTAATTCAAACTCACCGATCGGGCAAAATGAAGTTTGCCCTCCGGATCATTGGAGGGAACGAACTTGCGGCTCGCCAGCTCCGAATCGTCGTGAATACAACGGTTCGTTTCCATAGAGCTCACGAAGTTGGCATCCTTCAGCTCATCGAACGGGCACAGATACCGTCTTCCCTCTTCATCTTTAGCCCATATGTAGGGACTTGTTTTGAACATCATTGACACCTCCTTGAGAAGATTGTCAAAAATACAATAATCATTCTCCTTTGCTTGTAAAGGGTGCCATGAACTCATGCGGTGCCGTCGGCTTGACTTCAACCCCGGCTTCCCTCTGCGCGCTCGAGCCCTTGCAGCGCTTGACAGGCAAGGGCGATCTTCTTGCGTTTGGGGGAGAGTATCCGGTAGACTCGAGCAGTGGCCACATTAAAACCCTGCAGATATCCTCTACTCAGCGGCCGCCCGTAGATGCTCAGGGTAATGATGGTTTCCCCGCCCGGATTACCCGTCTTATGAATCCCATCGTTAAGGGGCAATGTGGAAGCGGTCTGGCCGGCCTGCAATTGGATTGCCGGTTGTGCTGCAAGGCGGGCATAGCCCTCGCGTGATCCGTCATCTTCCCGCCGGTAATTGATCACTTCAAAGCCTGCCGTTACGGTGCCGATCACCCCCCAGGAATTGTGGTCGTGCGGGGCGGTGTATTCACCGGGCCCCCAAAGGTACATGCGCAGCGAAAAGAGGCGCGATTGTTCCTGATAGAGCAACAATTCATTGTCAAACAAAGTCGGGACGCGAACGTCGGGATAATCCGCCCCGGCGGCAATATGTTCCACGAGTGTCGTCATGAGTGACCTGTCGAGCAGCAACTGTGGCAATTGGTTGCCGGCCAGTTCAAGGCACTCGCTATAACGGCGCAAACCCTGGAGCCGCTTGGAAAAAATCATGCAAAAATCTGTTATCGCTGTGCGAACCCCATCGTCCAAGATTTTCATAACGTTCCGTCAACTCCTCAAAGCCGAAGCGCTTCAACCGGCAATATCGTTTCCGCTTTCAATTCTCAATCCTCACACACTGCTCGTAGTAGGGGGCGCCGTTGCCAACATCCGTCAGGCCTGCGGCAACAATCTGATTAATGCCCCCTCCCAGCTTCATCCAGTCGCCCCGCCGGTAAAGCACAGCTTGTGGATGCAGGCCGGGCATCAGTTCTAATGTTACCCGCAACCGGCCCAAAGGTGAAACCACAAATATCGCCCGGGATGTATCGAGATCATTCAGAAGCGGGTTATCCGGTGAAACCCAAAGGCGTGGAGGAATTTCCTGCCGCTCCGGCAGGATTTGCGAATGGATGGTGTCTCGGCGCAGTGCGGAAATGAGGCGCAGCGGAAACCGTTCCGGTAGCGGTGTTGCGCCGCTGAGTGTGGAGGGGAAGCGATATTTGCCGTCGGCATGATTGAAGCGCATGTCGGCATAAGCAATGGGAGCCCTTCTGGCTCTGACAAATCCCTGAGCGCGCAGTTCCTGCAAGGAAATATCCAGGTGAGGCGTGTCCAGGGCAGCCTGCAAAATGGCTTCCGGTTCCGGCAGCAGGATGGGTGGATGCAGCTTGCGTCCCAGTTGGGAAAGGATCTCATAGTCTGATCTGGCTTCCCCCGGTGGGGCGAATACCGCTCTCACAGAGTGTACAAAGTCGTGCAGGTAGGAGGCCACGATGTCTTCCTGCTCCAGCATGAGTTTGCATGGAAGGATAAGGTCGGCGTGCTCCGCCGTATCGGTCAGGAAAGCGTCCACCACCACCTTGAAATCAATGGACTGGAAGGCGCGCACGACTGCCTTGGAATCGGGGGCCTGGTTGATGACGTTGGAGCCGTCGACCCAAATCATTTTGATGGGAGGCTCCTGAGCCGCGCGAATATCCGCACCGATGGTCGGCATAAGCAGCGGGCGTCGCGGTTTTCGCTCCGGGTCTTTAGTCCAGGCGAGGTTGACGTTTCTGAGGGAGTGCAGATGAAAATAGCTGCCTCCCCCGGAACGCCCCATATTGCCGGAAAGAACGGCAAGTGCATTGATAAACCGCACGTTTTCGCCGCCGTGGAGGTAGCGCTGCAAACCGGCGCCGAGAAGACTTGCCGTCGGGTGTTCAGAGGCATAGCAGGCGAACAACTTTTCGATTTCAAGGGGGGCCACGTCGCATTTGGCTGCCCATGCCTCCCATGGCCGCGCCATGACGGCGCGGCGGAAATCTTGCCATCCACGGGTGTGCTGCAGAATGTCCGAGCGCAACCGGTGGCGCTCAATGAAAAGGCGGATTACGGCAGCAGCCAGAAATCTGTCGGTGCCGGGGCGAATGCGCAGAAATACGTCGGAAAAGGGGCCGTTTCCGTCGCCCCCCGGAGAGATGCTGATGACCGTGGTGCCCTGGCGCCGTGCCTGGCGCACCAGAGCCGCCGTGTGTATGGAGCTTCTGGAAAGGTCCTTGCCCCAGTTGACGATGGTCCGCGCGTTGAGTAGGTCGGTTATGTCATTATTATCTCTTGAACCAAAATCCGCAACAAAGGCAAGGTAGCCTGCTGCATCGCACAGAGACCCCTTCACCCGGCTGGAACCGAGAAGTGCAAAGAACAACCTGCTTGCCTGCTTGAGAACCCCTTTGGCTCCTTCACCATGAAAATGCAGTATGGAAGCCGGCTGTTGTCGATACTGCTGAATTTTTTGCGCGCAAAGATCAAGGGCTTCCTGCCAGCTGATGCCGTGCCATCGAGCACCGGACCGCAGGAGAGGCGAAGTGATGCGGTGTGGACTGCGCAGCCGCTGCAGAAAATTTTTCCCTTTCCTGCAAATAAACCCGGAAGTGAACGGATGGTCCGGGTTGCCTGTTATCCGGTTCCCGCTCACCAGCAAGGAGCATGCATCGGGGCAGTCGAGAGTGCAGGCGGTGATAGTGGCGTCGTTGAGAGGTTTAGGATGGTCCAAAGTCAGAGGCCCTGTTCGGGGGTTGAAAGCTGTAATGGAGAGAGATCGATTAGGTCACAGCATACGCCGGAATATCAGCGGATAGCGGTACGCTTTGCTTCTGCTCGCCGCCATGCCGGCCTGCACAACCAGCAAACTATCGACCGCTACCAGAGCCATCACCACAAACTTGCCGATACCGCCCATGAAAGCCAGGCCGAATACCGCACCGTACAGCGTCATTGTCAGCTGGAAGTTCAAGGACTCGCGGCCCGCTTCGTCAATAAAGGCGGATTCCTTTCTTTTCAGGAGCCACACCACCAGGGGGCCGACCAGATGTCCAAAGGGTATCCAGATGGTGCTCATGGGCATCCACCAAATGAGTCCCAGCAATGCGCTGAAATGGCAAAGGCAGGCCCACATGGCGATGTCGTTCCGGTCCCGCTCCTTCATCCTTTGGCCGCCGTCACACAGTATATCCCTTCTCCCTGCATGGCCGGTTTAAAACACAAATTATCCGACTGGCAGGTGGCCCTGGCCCTATCTCCGGACTTCCAGCGGTTGACCAGGTCGGGTTCCCGAATCAGTGGGCGGGCGAGCGAAATGTAATCGGCAATATCTTCATTGACCAGGTGCTCAGCCACTTCCAGCGACCTGATTCCTCCAACCAACATCAGGGGTGTCTTGACGCGGGCCTTGTACTGCCTGGCCGCTTCCAGGTAATACACTTCATCTTCCCGGTTCTTGAGCCTGCCTCGCCTGACGGCGACATATTTGCCCGAGTACATGGTGCCGCCGCTCAATTCGACGGCATCGATACCCGCCTGTTCCAACGCAGTGGCCGCCTCAAGCATCTCGTCCACCGTCAAACCTCTGTCGACAAAATCCTCCGAGTTCATCTTGATCAGAACGGGAAACTGGGGGCCGACTTTTTGCCGGATCTCGCGATAAGCCTCCATGACAAAGCGCATTCTGTTTTCCAGGCTGCCGCCGTACCGATCGCTTCTCTGATTGTAAAAGGGCGACAAGAATTGGCTCAAGAGATAGCCGTGAGCCGCATGCATCTGGACTCCGTCAAATCCCGCCCGCAGGGCTCTAAGGGCTGCCTCCCCGAAGGCCCGCGACAGTCTGTCAATCTCCTCAGGGCTCATTTCCCGGCAGATGGGGCCTTTCTCATCCGTCACAACCGACGGGCCGAGGGCTTCCAGACCGGACAGTTCCGTGTTTGCATGGCAGCCCGCATGGGCGATCTGCATGACAATTTTGCCGCCGGCATCGTGCACCGCATTGGTCAATTCCTGCAGGTCTTCGACAAAATCATCTCGGTGAATTCCCAGCTGCCAGGGACCCGCCTGGCCTTCGGGGCTGACATAGGCATGTCCGGTGATAATCAGCCCGACTCCGCCCTCTGCCAGGCGTACCATCAGATTCATGAGCTTCTGGGTAGGCGCCCCGTCCTTTGCAGCCATTCCCTCCCAGGTAGCCGAGCGCACGAAACGGTTAGCCAGTGTCATGGTTCCTATTGAAGTCGTATCGAATAATTTGGACATGGGTTGTTCATCTCCTTTCGTTGCAGGGATTTCTTACGGATGGTTCAGTTACGGCATCAGCAAAAGCCGGCTCATAACATTGCTACAGCTGCTATGTTTTATGCTCCATACCGATGTTGACAAGAAATTTTTTCCAGAGGGATGCCCGCCTTTGGAGCGGTCGTGGTGATGCGACGCTGAACGGTTGACCTGAGACGATTCTGTGCGGGGTGACCATCGTCATCCGCTGTGCCTCATCCTTTCCGACTATTTCTTCCAGTCGCTCTGCGGCCCTGGAGAGTATTGGAGGACGAGTGTGCAGTCCGTGAGAATCGGTTGCCATGATGTGCACCAGCCGGTGTTCGAGCATCATCCTGGTGAACTCCAGGGTTCGGCTGCCAAACAGCCCCAGCAGACTGGCCGCCGTGATTTGTGTCATGATCCCCATGCGGATCCAGTTTGCCAACTTCTCCGGATGCTGTTGAACGAATGCATTTCTTTCGGGATGGGCGATGACCGGTGTAATGCCGTGTACAATCATGTCCCACAAAAACATTTCCAGACGTTCGGACATGATAGCTTCAGGCAACTCGATCAGGGCATACCGCCCCCCGTCGTTCACAGTGAGTATCTCTCGCCGCCTGATCCTCTGCAAAAGGGAGGCATCGAGGCGCAGTTCCGAGCCGGGATAAAGTGTCAGGGGGATGCCGTGGTTCTGCAATTTTCTCCTGAGAGCCGCCACCTGCTCAAAAACGATGGGGCGCGTATTATCATACACGCCGATCATCCAGTGGGGCGTACATACCATACCGCGGATGCCGTCGTCTGCCGCCGATCGGGCCATGGCAAGGCTTTCCCGCCAGTCGGCGGCGCCGTCATCGAGTCCGGGAAGTATGTGGCTGTGTAGGTCGAGCATTTTTTTCTGGTTTCTGGTTTCTGGTTTCTGGGTTGGCTGCGGTTTATGCCGAAGAGCGCATCCGTGGTTTTGCGCTTTGCTGCCCGGGGTGGTTGAAGGGGGCGTACTTGGCGAGTGCATCGGCAACTTCCACCAATTGCAGGAACCATTGATCCTTGGGACGTCCCCGCTGCACGTCCATTTCTCTGAGTGCTTCGGAAAAGGGCCTGGTCTCCACGCCGCGTCCACGCAGCCCAACGGCTTGCACATCGCTGCTGGCATTTTGCATGCACTCGGCGATGGTAAAGGCTGCCGCGGCTCCCATGCGGCAGGCGAGGATGCGATCGAACGCCATGGGCACGCCCCCGCGCTGGATATGTCCGAGCACGGCCGTTCTGACCTCAAATTCATTATTGCTCTCCGCCTGTACCACCCTGCGAATAAAGTCCGTGGTATAAAAGTCTGATGAATTCTCATTGCGCAGGTAGATCACCATGCGTTTTCCCGAGGCAAAAGCCTTGCGCAACGATTCCATATCCCCGCTCAATTCCGCCAGGGAGATGCCGTTTTCAGGAAGGTAAGCCTTTTCCGCACCGGATGCCAGTGCTCCCATCAAGGCAAGAAAACCGCAATCGCGTCCCATGATCTCGACGATAAACACCCGATGCGTGGCACCGGCGGTATGACGGATTCTATCGACCGCTTCAACAATGGTGTTGAGGGCCGTGTCCGCCCCAATGCTCGCTTCGGTGCAGGGCAGATTGTTGTCGATGGTGGCGGGAACGAGAATCATCGGGATGTTGAAGGCATCAAACCGGGGGCGCCGTTCGATCAACTCGGCGACCTTGGCGTAAGTACCCCAGCCGCCGATGGCTATTATGCCTCGGATGTTGTGTCTCTTAAGGTTTTGTGCGATCGCTGCAAAGTGTTCCGAAAGAAAATCAAAGCGCGCTGTACCGATTTCGGACGCCGGCCGGTTGAGCCACCCGACCAGGTCATTCCAGTTGAGTTCCACAAGATTATCGCGGATAAGACCGAGAAAGGCGTCTTTGACGCCGACCACCGATATCCCCTGGTTCAGCAGGCAGCGCGCAGCCACGCTGACGGCTGCGTTCATGCCCGGTCCGTCCGCTCCACCGGTAAGAATGGCGACGGCGCCGTCCATGTGCTTCTCCTGGGCCGGTGTTATGCGAGTCAAAGTTTTAACCAGTTCGAGGGTCTTGGAAAATGTCTCCCCGCGCAGTTCTCTAGCCTTTTCGTAGTTGCCAAGCTCGAGCTGTTCCCCCACCGCGCGGCTCTTTTCCACCACCTCTACCAGCGGAGTAGCGGTAATATTGTTGCGGATCAAGCCAACCATATGACGATGGGATGTAGTGGGATTCTTAATGAGAATGTCTACCGCGGCAACTCCGAGCCGTGTGGCCAAATTGCGATCAAAAGCGGTGGGGGTTCCCCCACGCTGGACGTGGCCCAAAACGGTAACGCGCACATCGATCCCCAGCCGCCTGGTCAGGATTTCTTTAATTTCTTCGGTGTGAATGGGCAACCCATCCAGGTGACGGGTCCCTTCCGCCACAACCACCATGTGATGCGGGCGCCCAACTTTTCGCTCGTTCTCGATGGCGCCGGTCATTTTCTGATGCCAACGCGGATCGAGCTCTTCCTCGGGCAACAGCACCCATGATGCGCCACCGGCCAGGGCGGATGCCAGGGCCAGGTAGCCGCAGTGGCGTCCCATGGTCTCAACCACAAAGGTGCGCTGATGGGACGCCGCGGTAGAGCTGAGATCGTCCAGAGCGCGGACAATGTGGTTGAGCGCCGTGTCGGCTCCAATGCACATGTCGGTGCCGTACAGATCGTTGTCGATAGAGCCCGGCAGACCAACCACCTGAAGCGTATAGTCAGGAAAGGGCTCAGCGCCTGTCTGGGCAGCGAGACCGTTCAATTCCTGCAGGTGTTCCAGCCATTCGGTCGCCAGAATGTGTGCACCCATCAGCGAACCGTCGCCTCCGATCACCACCAGCGCTTCAATCCGATGCTCCAGCAGATTACCCACGGCCTGCCGCCTGCCTGGCCTGCTCTTGAATTCCTGGCAGCGAGCTGTGCCAAGAAAAGTGCCGCCCTTCGCCAGAATGCCTCCCACATCCTTCCATTCAAGCGGGCGAATGGCATCGCCTCCCTGAACCAGTCCCTCGTAACCGTCGCGCACGCCGTATACCGTCAACCCCCCGTCAAGGGCGCGACGCACTACGGCACGAATGGCGGCGTTCATACCCGGTGAATCACCGCCACTGGTCATCACTGCCAAGGTCTTGAGCATGGGGATACCTCCCTTATTGTCGGCATGGGGTGTGGAGTCGATAAAAATATCAGGCATTGTGCTATAGATAAAAGCAAAAAGAGACTGGTCAATCCCTCAAGAAATTAAGGAGAAAGAACCTTGACTACAAAAATTCAGATTGAAGAGCTTCCCGTGACTGAGGAGTTTATTCGGCAAAAGCGGCTGATCCAGGAGAGAGGGGAACTGGCATTGATAGAGGACGGCAGGACGTTCCGTCATCTGGGCTATTTTTCCCTCAAGGCCGGCAAAGGCCTCTATCGTGGCGGTCATTACCATCTGAACAAAATCGAACACTTCTACGTTGTCAGGGGCAGGATTCGAATCGACCTGGTGGATCTGGAATGTAAAGAGAGAAGCCATGTGGAGGTACGGGCGGGTCACAAGGTGGCGCTTCACCCCAACTGCGCTCATCGCTTTGCGGCCCTGCAGGACGCTCAGGTGATCGAATACTATGATGCCGTGTATGACCCTGCGGACGATATTCCCTACGGCGACTTTTGAGGGGTGGGGAGGGCAGCGGGCTGTTCCCCTTTTCCGGATTGCCGCTGCCGTCGTCGTGAAGTTCTCTGAGCTGCGTGAAATGAATAGATAAAGTCAGTTGTCAATAACCTGTATGAGATGAAATGATTAATGCCTCACCAAGTGTCGCTTCGTTGATCTCGAAGCAAAAAAAGGTTTAAATAGTGTTTCAATTTTGTTATGAAACCGCAATCCTTGTGACCCTTATCACATGAATCGGAAAAGTGGCAGTGGATACACCAACGCATCCTGGTAAGTCAAGGATTTATCAGAGAATTTCATTATTGGAGTGAATCTATATGAATGCAATCAACAAAAACCGGCCGGTGACCGGCGCAGTCATGGTTGTGGGGGGCGGCATTGCAGGGATGCAGGCGTCTCTCGATTTGGCGGATTCAGGCTATTACGTCTACCTTGTGGAAAAGGAGCCGTCCATCGGCGGAGCCATGGCTCAACTGGACAAGACCTTTCCCACCAATGATTGTGCCATGTGAATTATCTCGCCCAAACTGGTCGAGGTCGGCCGGCACCTGAATATTGAACTGTTGACACTGACGGAAGTACGGGAAGTGGCCGGAGAACCGGGCAACTTCGATGTGAAGGTAGTGCGGAAACCCCGCTACATCAATTCGGATAAATGCACGGGTTGCGGTGAGTGCGCGCAGGTGTGCCCCATTGTTCGCAAGAACGAGTACGATATGGCTTTGAGCGAACGGCGCGCGGCCTATCGCAGGTATGCCCAGGCGGTTCCCGGGGCGTTTGCCATTGAAAAGAGCGGAACTTCGCCGTGCAAGGTGGCATGCCCTGCGCATATTTCGGTCCAGGGATACATTGCGCTGGCAGCCGAAGGCAAATACGGCGAGGCGCTCAAGCTGGTCAAGGAAGAAAATCCGCTGCCCGCGATCTGTGGGCGTGTGTGCCATCATCCGTGCGAATCGGTGTGCAAGCGGGGAACAGTGGATCAGCCTGTAGCCATTGATTTCATCAAGCGTTACATCGCGGATCTGGATTTGCGCTCTGAGAGCCGTTTCATTCCGGAAATCAAAGAAAGGCACGAGGCAAAGGTCGCCATTATCGGGTCCGGTCCTGCAGGCGTGAGCTGTGCCTATTATCTTGCCATCGCCGGCTATCAGGTTACCGTTTTCGAAAAGCTTCCGGTGCTGGGCGGCATGCTCACGGTGGGCATTCCTTCCTACCGGCTTCCCCGCGACATCATCCAGGCTGAAATCGACGTCGTCAAAGCCCTGGGAGTCGAATTCAAAACCGGTGTCGAAGTCGGCACGGACGTCACCATCGCGCAACTGCGTGAACAGGGATACAAGGCGTTTTTTGTGGCGATCGGTGCGCATGAGTGCAAAATGCTCGGCATCGAGGGAGAAGATCTGCAGGGGGTCTATCCCGGAGTGGATTTCCTGCGCGACGTCAATCTTGGCAGGAAGGTTGCCCTGGGCGATCGGGTGGCCGTGATCGGCGGCGGCAATGTCGCCATGGATGCCGTGCGGACAGCCCTCAGGCTCGGCTCCAAAGAGCCGATGGTCATTTATCGGCGCAGTTACCAGGAAATGCCCGCCAATCAGGAAGAAATCGAAGAGTGCCACGAGGAAGGCATTCATATCCTGACGCAAACCAACCCCATTCGAATCATCGGCGAGAATGGCCGGGTCAAGGCCATTGAGTGCGTCAAGATGCGCCTCGGGGAGCCCGATGCGAGCGGCCGGCGACGACCGGAAACGATTCCCGGTTCGCAATTCCAAATGGAAGTGGATGTCGTCATCCCCGCCATTGGCCAGGAATCCGACTGGGCATGTCTGACGCCGGAATGCTCCTGCCGGCTTTCCGACTGGGGAACCATGCGGGTCGATCCGTTGACGCTGCAGTCGGATGATGCCGATATTTTTGCGGGCGGCGATGCAGTGACCGGTCCGAGGACGGTTATCGAAGCCATTGCGGCCGGCAAGCAGGCGGCCGTCTCCATCGAGCGTTTTCTGCAGGGCAAGGATTTGCGGGAAGGGCGCGAGAAGGAGTGGACCGCCGTTCAAGAGGTGCGCACGGAAGGCTACGACCGAGTTCCGCGGGAACAGATGCCGCGTCTGGCGCCCCACACCAGAAAGCACGGCTTTGACGAGGTGCAGTTGGGCTTCACTGAGGAGCAGGTTAAAAAGGAAGCGGAACGGTGCCTGAACTGCGGTATTTGTTCCGAATGTTACCAATGTGTCGAGGCGTGTCTGGCCGATGCCGTCGAGCATGAGCAGCAGGCGCAGGAGAGAACCATCCGGGTAGGCGCCATGATTGTTGCACCCGGTTTTCACCCGTTCGATCCGACGGCTTTCGACACTTACGCTTATGCGAGGCTGCCCAATGTGGTGACGTCCATGGAATTCGAACGGCTGTTGTCGGCTTCCGGACCGACTCAGGGTCACCTGGCTCGTCCGTCGGACCACCAGGCGCCCAAGAAGATAGCCTGGCTGCAGTGCGTCGGTTCCAGGGACATCAACCATTGTGATCATGCCTACTGTTCCGGCGTTTGCTGCATGTATGCCATAAAGGAGGCGGTGATTGCCAAGGAGCACGCGGGCGGCGAGTTGGATGCCGCTATCTTTTTTATGGACATGCGCACCCACGGAAAAGATTTCGAGAAGTATTACAACCGCGCCCGCGGAGAGCACGGAGTGCGGTTTGTAAGGTCGCGCGTGCACAGCATCGAGCCGCTGCCGGGCAGTGATGATTTGGAAATCCATTTTGTGAGTGAGGCGGGTGAGATCCGGGGCGAAGTGTTTGACATGGTGGTGCTCTCGGTTGGCCTCGAGACCTCCCGGTCTGCGCTGGAACTGGCCGAACGGCTCAATTTAAAGGTAAACGACAACCAATTCTGCAAGACATCCTCCTTTGCGCCTGTGGCGAGCAGTCGCGACGGTATTTTTGTGTGCGGATCATTTCAGGCTCCCAAGGACATTCCGCAGTCGGTAGTGGAGGCAAGTGCAGCGGCATCTGCGGCGGGTGGCTTGCTGGCAGCGGCGCGCGCCACTCTGACCAAGGAAAAGCAGGCGCCGGATCAGGTCAATGTGACCGGCGAGCGTCCGCGCATTGGAGTGTTTGTCTGCCATTGCGGCATCAACATCAGCGGCGTCGTGGATGTCCAGGCGGTACGCGATTATGCCGGGACGCTGCCGTATGTGGAATACGTCACCGACAACCTGTATACCTGTTCGCAGGACACGCAGGTTGCCATGAAGGACCTCATCCAGGAGCACCGTCTCAACCGCATCGTGGTCGCGGCGTGCACACCGCGCACCCATGAGCCGCTATTCCAGGAAACCATGGCAGATGCGGGTTTGAACAAGTATCTTTTCGAGATGGCCAATATCCGCAATCAAAATTCCTGGGTGCATAGCGCCAACCCGGAATTGGCCACCGAGAAGGCCAAAGACCTGGTGCGTATGGCGGTATCCAAGGTGACGCTGCTGGAACCGTTGCATGAGTCCGAGCTGAGGGTTGATCAGCGGGCCCTGGTCATCGGCGGCGGAGTGGCGGGCATGGTCGCCGCCAGGGCCATTGCCGATCAGGGATATCCGGTTTATCTGGTCGAGCAGTCCGAGGCGCTCGGCGGGCAGGCCCTGCATCTGCACAAGACCTGGCGCGGCGAGGAAATTCAGCCCTATGTCAGGCAGTTGACGGAGGAGATCCAGGCGCATCCCAATGTGACCGTCTACCTTTCCAGTTCGGTCCAGGCAGTGGAAGGATTTGTCGGCAATTTCAAAACGACGCTTGTCACTGGAGACGCATCCCAAGTTGTCGAGCACGGGGTCGCGATTGTTGCCACCGGCGCCGTCGAATGGAAGCCGGACGAGTATCAGTACGGCCGCGACCCCCGCATCATGACCCATCAGGAGCTTGACAGGCGTTTCCGGGAAGGTGATGCCCGCCTCAGGGAAGCAAACAGCGCAGTGTTCATCCAATGCGTTGGCTCGCGCGAGCCTGACCGACCGTACTGCAGTCGGGTATGTTGCACCCATTCGGTGGAGAGTGCACTGGAGCTCAAAAAGATCAATCCCGATTGCGACGTGTATGTGCTTTACCGCGATCTCAGAAGTTATGGGGAACGTGAGGCACTGTACCTGGAGGCCCGCAAAGCCGGGGTCCTTTTTATCCGCTTCGATGTGGATCAAAAGCCGCAGGTGGAGCTTGACAATGGTACGATCCAGGTGACCGTCATGGATCATGTTCTGCAGCGGCCGGTAACACTGACACCGGATCTGCTGACGCTGGCGACGGCCATACTGCCGAACCGGAACGAAAGCCTCGCGCAGTTTTTCAAGGTGCCCGTCAACGAGGACGGCTTTTTTGTTGAGGCGCATGCCAAGTTGAGACCGGTGGATTTTGCCACTGACGGGGTATTCGTCTGCGGGCTGGCACACTATCCCAAACCCATCGATGAAAGCATAGCGCAGGCCCAGGCGGCTGCGTCTCGAGCGGGGACGCTGCTTGCCCGGGAAACCATTCAGTTCAGCGGAATGGTGGCCGGTACAGTGCAGGTGATGTGCAGCAGCTGCGGCACCTGTGTGAGCATCTGCCCATATTCTGCGCCCAGCTTCAACGAGAAGGGCAAAGCCGAAATCAACCCGGCGCTGTGCAAGGGCTGCGGTCTTTGTGTGGCTTCCTGCCGCTCCGGGGCCATTCGGCTGAAGGGTTTTGATGACGCTCAAATCTTTGCCATGATTGACAGCATATAGGGAGAATTGTAAATGACCGATTGGGAGCCGAAAATCGTCGCATTCTTGTGCAATTGGTGTTCCTATGGCGGGGCGGATCTTGCCGGTGTGAGCAGGATGCAATACCCGGCCAATATAAGGGTGATCCGGGTGCCTTGTTCCGGGCGCGTCAATCCCAAGTTCATTTTGGCGGCGTTTCGCCACGGTGCGGACGGAGTCTGGGTGTCCGGCTGCCACCCCGGAGACTGCCATTACATTGAAGGCAACCTCTATGCCAGGCGCAAGTTTACGCTGCTGAACAATTTACTCGAGCATACGGGAATCGAACCCGGGCGGCTGCACTTTTCATGGATCTCTTCTGCCGAAGCAACCAAATTTGCGGAGACCGCAAAACAGGTGGTCGATGCAGTGAAAAAAGCGGGACCGGCCCAACACTTTATCAAGAAGCAAGCTGAGGTAGCATAGATGCGAGCATATACGGAGAAGATTCGAGAGGCGGCTAAGCGCTTACTGTCTGAAGATCGGGTGGATGTTGTGATTGGCTTTCGTAAAGGGACGGTTGCTTTGATGAATGAACCTTTTCTGGTGAAAAGCCTCGATCAGGTTGACCGCCTCTACTGGGACGGCAATTGTGGAATCAATCTGGCCAACTACCTCCCCAAGAGGCCCGACAGGGTGGCCATTGTGGCCAAGGGCTGCGATTCGAGAAACATTGTGGTCCATTTATTGGAAAACCAGATCAAACGCGAACAGCTCTACATTCTGGGGGCCCCCTGTCACGGTATGATCGATCGGCGGCGCATCCTGGCCGCACTTGATGGAAAAGAACCATTGCAGGTCGAGGAGGCCAACGGCACGATCAAGCTCATCGGCCGGGATTTTGAAGAGACCCTGGAGCGCTCGAGCTGTCTGCAGGATAACTGTGCCATCTGCATTCACCGGAATCCCGTCGTCTATGACGAGCTTCTGGGAGATCTGGTGGCGGAGCAGGAAAATGTCGACCGCTATTCCGACGTGCGGCGTGTTGAGGCCATGTCTTCGGAACAGCGCTGGCAGTATTTCGATGATCTGATCGCTCCCTGTATCCGTTGTTATGCCTGCCGCAACGCCTGCCCGCTTTGCTACTGCCCCACCTGCTTTGTGGACGAATCGCGGCCTCAATGGGTTGGGAAGAGCATCGATCGCACCGACACGCGCACCTTCCACTTTCTGCGCGCTTATCATGTTGCCGGCCGCTGCACTGACTGCGGGGCCTGTGAGAGGGCCTGTCCGGTGGGAATCAAAGTGCGGCGGTTCACCAAGAAACTGGAAAAGGACATCAAGGAACTCTATGGCTACGAGGTCGGTTTGAGCACCGACGAGAGACCCCCGCTGGATACCTATCGACCGGGCGATCCCGAGCCATTTTTTAAGTGATTGAGCAAGGCATTGCATATCCGGAGCATTTGCCATACCACGGTACCCCAAATGCGAAGTTGCAGGCTGAATGTGACTGCCCATTACGGTGATATAGTGTTTAAGCAAATGATTTGGGCTTTCAAGTAGGCTGGGTGGAGGGACGAAACCCGGCAAAATAGGCGTTGGGTTTCGTTACGCGAAACGCGTGACTCAACCCAAACTACACCTACGGCGATAGAAGGAAATGGTGATGTCGGAAACATATGTCAGTAAAGAAAAGTTGCCCGGAATAGTAGAGCAATTGATGGGGACTCACCGGGTGTTCGGACCGATTCTTAAAGGTCAGTATCATCAATTTGCGCTGCTCGAAGAGAGCGCGGATCTGGATTTGGCCTTCCGCAATACGCGTCTTTCCCCCAAGGCGTTGTTTCACCCTCATTCCGAAAGGATGTTCGAGTTCACTCTGGAGAAGGGAAATCCGGATGCGGGAATTCTCAAAGAGGTTCCCAAGGATTACAGGTCGCGGATTGTGTTGGGCATTCGGCCGTGCGATGCCTATGCGTTCAAACTGGACGACAGAAACTTCATAACCGATCAGTTTAAAGACCCATGGTGGGTGCAGCGCAGGGAAAGTACGACCCTGGTGGGACTCGCCTGTAATGATCCGTGCAGCACGTGTTTTTGCACCTCAGCCGGCAGCGGTCCGTTCGATACCAGTAGTCTCGACGTCTTGCTGGTGGATTTGGGCGAAGGCTATTTGCTCCAGGCGGTGACGCATAAAGGCGAGCAGCTGATGGGTGATCTTGCGGGGGGCGAATCGGTTCCGGAGCATTGCACTGAGCAGGCAGCTGCCCTGAAGCAATCCGCTGAGGCACAGCTGGGGATTCAATTCAACCTGGACCCCGTCAAGCAAAAGAGCATGGTCGAGCTGTTCGATGCGCCGTTTTGGGAGGACGTGCAATTTTCCTGTATCAACTGCGGGACATGTACTTTCCTCTGCCCGACCTGCTGGTGTTTTGACATTCAGGATGAGGTTTACCAAAGCCGTGGCGAGCGCATTCGCATCTGGGATTCGTGCATGTTTCCTTTGTTCACCCTGCACGGGGCCGGACACAATCCGCGCGACCAGAAGCTCAAGCGGGTGCGGCAGCGGTTCATGCACAAGCTGAAGTACTATCCGGACAAGTATGCGGACGGGATTGCCTGTGTCGGCTGCGGGCGATGCGTGCAGCATTGCCCGGTCAATATCGACATCCGCCAGGTGGCTCGTTTGATGGCCGAAAGCTGTGTCTGCCCGGTCTAGATATTTGATAATGGAGGAATAGAGGTGAACAACCCTTACTTGCCTTATCCTGTTAAAATTGATTCTGTTGTAACGGAAACTGAAGATCGCAATCTTAAAACGTTCAAGCTGGTTTTCCTCAACCCCGACGATGAGGCCGGATTCAACTACACGCCGGGTCAATTTGCCGAACTTTCCATCGCCGGTCTGGGAGAAATTCCCATCGGCATTGCCACTTCGCCCACTGAAAAAGGTTACATCATGTTCACCGTGAATAAAGTGGGCAAAGTGACCAATCACCTGCACAACATGCAGGCGGGCGAGATCATGGGCGTCCGTGGTCCCCTTGGCAATTGGTATCCATGGGACGTACTTGAAGGTAAAAATGTGGTCATCATCGGCGGCGGTTTCGCCTTCACGACCCTTCGATCGTCTATTGTCTACATGCTTGATTCCGCCAACCGGTCGCGCTTCGGCGACATCACCGTGGTTTATGGTGCGCGCAGCCCGGGGCTGCTGCTCTACAAAGAGGAACTGGCAGCCTGGGAGCAGCGTGACGACATCAACATGCACATCACGGTGGATGGCACGGATGATCCAAACTGGAAATACAATATCGGCTTTGTCCCGGCCATAACCAAGGAGAAAGCTCCCAGTTCCGAAAACGCTTACGCCATTGTGTGCGGTCCCCCCATCATGATCAAGTTCACATTGCCCGTGCTCACCGATTTGGGATTTCCTGCCGAGCGCATCATTACCAGTCTGGAGATGCGGATGAAATGCGGCATTGGCATCTGCGGAAGATGCAACATCGGAACGGAATATGTGTGCAAGGACGGTCCCGTTTTTACCCTTGAACAGCTCTCGCGCCTGCCCAACGAGTACTGAGAGGTGTGCGCTGCAGCAGCGCGACTCAGGGTTTCGGTCGCGCATCAATGAGATTACTTGATCACGCCTAAGCCTTCATGACTTTGAGAAAAAAAGCTTTAAACCCAAGGCCTTCTGTGTTATAGGAAAAAGCGCTGCTTACAATCATGAAACGTTAGGGGAGAGAATTATGGAGCCATTGTTATTGACAAAGCGTGAAAAACGCAAGCTGGCCAGCCAGTACGCCGATTTGTGCCTCACCTGCGGCACCTGTGCGGGCGGCTGTCCGGTTACCGGGGTGGACGGACTGGATGTTCGAAAGTGCGTGCGCCTGGCCTTGTTGGGTATGGATCAGGAAGTGATTGATTCCAAATTCCCCTGGGTCTGTACGCTGTGCGGGCGCTGCGAGCACGCCTGCCCCATGAACATTGATCTGTTGGCATTGCTGAGGTCCGCCCGGGGGAAGAGAGCCCGAGAGCAGGTGCCTGGTGTGCTGCACAAAGGTGTGGAGCAATGCCTGAAGAGCGGAAACAATGTTGGTATCCCTAAGGAAGACTTTCTGTTCCTGTTGGAAGACCTGGGTGTGGAGCTGGCGGAAGAGCTTCCCGGTTTTGAAGTTCCCGTTGACAAGAAGGGTGCCAAATACCTGTTCACCATCAATTCCAAAGAACCTTTTGGCGAGCCGGAGGACATGATGTTCTGGTGGCGGATCCTGTACGCTGCCAAAGAGTCCTGGACCACCACTTCGGAGAACTGGGAGGGCGTAAACTGGGGTCTTTTCACCGGTGATGACGAATCGATGAAAGAAATAGTCGGCCGCATCGTCAAGAATTACAAAGATCTCGAATGCGAGTATCTCGTCTTGCCCGAATGAGGGCACGCCTACTATGCGACCAGGCTTGGTCTGCAAAAATGGTTTCCCAATGAAGGCGTCAAGTTTCTCAGCGTTCACGATCTGCTCAAGCAATACATCGAAGAGGGGCGAATCAAACTGGACAAGTCGATTCACCACGAATTGACGACCTATCATGATCCGTGCAACTACGCGCGCAAGAGTGAACGAGCGTTTGGCCACGGGTATTACGAAGAGCCGCGCTGGGTTACCCAGCAGTGTTGTGAGAACTTTGTGGACATGTATCCCAATCGTGCCAATAACTTCTGCTGCGGAGCCGGTGGTGGGGCTTGGGCTTCGCCGTACGTGGAAGAGCGAATCTACTATGGCCGGACCAAGGCAAAGCAGATTAAGGACACGGGTGCCAAGCTTCTCATAGCCCCCTGCCACAATTGCCGTGACCAGATCATGAAGAGTTTGCGCAAAGAATACGACTTCATGGATGTCGAAGTTAAGTATTTGTGGGAGCTGGTGGCAGATTCATTGATCATTGAGCCGCGGGAAGAAGAATCGGAATAAGACTCCTTATTCCTCTATTAAGTCGGCCCCAGAACTGCGCTGATGCGCGGCCTATGGGGCTTTTTTGTTTGCTGACGGGGTGGTGTCACATGAGCGCAAAACCAGACCCTAAGAAGAATATGAAAATAGAAATCAGCCTCGATCCGGAAGAGCAGCATGAACTGCAGATGATTTTGGACCGGCTGCGGGTGCAAGATCCTCAGGGGGAAAGCCTGCAGAGCTATCTCCAGTCACTGGGCAGCGCTTTGTCCGGGCGCGAGAATCTGACGGCGGCCTTGCTCGCCGCCCTGAGCAGAGATCCTTCGCCGGTGGGGTTTCAGGCCTTTTTGACGTTGCGTGACGGGATACAAAACAAACAATACAAACGAGTGGTAAAGCAGGCGGCCTACCGCTTCCGCCAGAGGGGCTACGCCGAGGATTCGGATGCTGACGAGGCTGCGTCCAGAGTGGTGCTGATCCCCAAAGAGACTCGGCAGGTGGTGGCCCATCTGATTCCCGCGCCGGATGTGGATCGGTTGATTTGTGCTTTCTTCCCTGGAGAGGGGGGCGATGAGCCGGTTGCGGTCACCGCCTACGCGGACGATCATTTTGCCTTGCTCAGCGTGCGCGCGGTGGGAAGCTCACAAAAGCTTTACAAAGAATTCATTCAAAAACTTACCCGACAGTTGCCCGAAAGACTCCCTTTTGAGGTGCCGATATGGCATGCGGCGCGAATCTTTTTCGAGATGATCCGATTCAATCGGGAAAAGAGCGCTTCTCCTGATATCGACAAGGCAAAGCAGTTTTTTCAACCCTACCATGACCCGAACAAACCGCCCTACGTCTATCAGTTTTTTAACGATATCGAGCATGCCCAGGAACGACTGCAGGAAATCGACGTCGAGGCTCTGCTCGACGGCGTTTTTTTGCCTTCCCTGCTCTTGCCGAAAGAGGACTTATCCCCATATTTTTATAAATTGCGGCAGTTGGAGCAATCGGTACTGGTGGTGCCTCCGGAAATCCAGCAGGAACGGTTGACGGAACAGCTGAACAGAGCCGTGGATGAACTGGTCATCGAAGAGAACAGATACTATTATCAGCGGTTGTTTGAAGAGCATGCATTGATCCTCAAGGAATCGAAACAGATGGAGCTGGCTCGACAGGCCTGGCTTGTCGCCCGGCATCTTGCAAGTTCGGCCAGGGTGAGCGAAAATCCGGTTATGAATCAGGTGGTTGTTCTCTCTATGCAATTTTATTGGTCCGAGGAATTTGCCCGGCAGGAAGAGCGCGAGGGGTCTTACCAGGAGACGGAATCGGGCCTGATCGTACCGCGCTAATGGGGGGAGGAAGCACAATGGTTGAAACGATTCAGGTAAACACGCCGGACCACAGCGCCGCCGTTGACATCACCGGCCTGGTTGAGCGGAAAGTGCGCGATAGCGGAGTGTTGGGCGGCATTTGCATCGTTTATGTTCCACATACCACTGCCGCGGTCACTGTCAACGAGGGCGCCGATCCCGCCGTGATGGAAGATGTGATAAGCAGCCTGGACAGCCTGGTGCCCTGGCGGGCAGGCTACAAACACAGGGAGGGGAACTCGGCGGCCCACATCAAAGCGATCCTGGTGGGCGGCAGCGCCCACATCCTGATAGACAACGGTCGGCTCCAGCTGGGCACCTGGGAGCACATCTTCCTGTGCGAATTCGATGGACCGCGAACGCGCAAAATCCGCGTCAAGATAATAAGCGATTAAACTGCCGCAATGACTTTTTGCCTCCCAATGCCTTATCGGTCCATTACCATTTCGCCTTGACACCGCAGTACATGATGCATAGCGTTGTGGCATCCCGGTTTTCACGAGTCTGATCAAAATGCTGAATAACGCGAGGATGCTTTCCGACAATTCCCCCTCTCCTCCGCCGGGGGAGAGGGATCGTCCCCCGAGTACCGCGGGACTGACGGTTTCTTTTCAACGGCCAAGAGCTTCTTTTTCGTTGAGAATCCGTCGCAGCATGGCAAGAGTAGAATGTATGCGGAACCCTGATTCGAGACAGGGCGGTGATTTTTTATCAATTTCAGACAGGAGGTCAATCAATGGGTGCGAAAAAACTGCAGGTCTATAAGTGTGAAGCATGTGGTAACATCGTCGAAGTGCTGCATGGGGGAGACGGGGACCTGGTCTGCTGTGGCGAAAATATGAAGCTGTTGGAAGAAAGAAGCGTCGACGAAGGCAAAGAAAAACATGTGCCCGTGGTTGAGAAGACCGATCAGGGGTTTAGAGTCAAGGTAGGAGATGTGCCTCACCCGATGGAGGACAAGCATTTCATCGAGTGGATCGAGGTGATCGATGAGCAGGGTAAGGCGTACCGTCAATTCTTGACGCCGGGGCAGGCTCCGGAGGCGGTCTTCTGCATCGATGCGCAAAAGGTGACAGCGCGCGAACACTGCAACATTCACGGAATGTGGAAAAGCTAGCGGAATGTTCGGCGCCGGTGGATCCCGGTCAGTCGCTCTTTTCCCGGGCAGTGCCGCTCCAGGTTTGCATGGACACCATGGATGATAGCCATTATAAACAAATGGAAGTGCGTGTTCGACTCATCGGAAAATCCCTTAACATTCGCAGGAGTTCAGTATGACTAACGAGCGTGATGCAGCATTTGAAATGTTTTGCACGGTTATGGAGATGAAGGAAAAGAAGAAAGCGCTTTATGAAGACGCTATGGGTACCTGCCCCGATCAGGTCGGCATTGAAACATTTCGCATGCTCAGGGACGCTGAGGCCGGGCATCTCAAACAGATCCACGAAACCTATGAAGAACTTAAGAAGGGCAAAGTCTGGGCTGATGCGTGCAAATATCATCCGATAGAGGATCAGGACAAGCAGGCCATTTTGAGAAAAATTGCGCAAGAGCACGGCAAGATGCCAAGAGCCTGCCTTGACGATGTGGTTGCGATCGAAACGGGCATGCAGCTGGAGAATTCCAGCATCGACTTCTTTCAAAAACAGCTGCAGGGGTCAATGGATGCCCTCGAGCGCGAGTTCATCAACCGCATGCTGGCGGAAGAAAGAGATCACTATATCCTGCTTGCCGATCTCAAGTTCTATTACACTGACCCGGAAGCATGGTTCATGGAAAAGAGCAGAGCCAGGCTGGATGGTGCCGGGGCGGTGACGTGATCGACCTGCCGACGGCAAAACAAACTCCCTTTCGCTGCCTGGTGAGGGACCCGGGAGTGGTGTGATTGTGAACGGAAGATAAAGGATCTTCGGTTTTATGTCTGATGTTGCTCGCGCCGTCTCACGTGGTGTTCAGCGGCCGTTTGACGCTGCGCATTGAGTTATGTCGACGCTCGAACACCTTAACCCAGTCGTTCAGGCGCTCCTGGCTACCGGGTTCACCTGGGCCATGACCGCCATGGGGGCGGCCCTGGTGTTTTTCTCCAGGGGCATGAACCGCAAGCTGTTTGACGGGATGCTCGGTTTTGCCGGTGGAGTCATGGTTGCTGCGAGTTTCTGGTCCCTCCTGGCGCCTGCCCTGGCGATGTCGGAAGGCCGGGGTGGGCCGGTTTGGTTGCCCGCAGCCCTCGGGTTTCTTCTCGGCGGTGTTTTCCTGCGCGTTATTGACAGAGTCTTGCCGCATCTGCACCTCGGCTTCCCAACTTCGGAGGCTGAGGGGATCGCCACCAAATGGCGCAGGGCCACCCTGCTGGTACTGGCCATCACCCTGCATAACATCCCTGAAGGTCTTGCTGTCGGAGTCGCCTTTGGAGCCAGTGCTGCTGGTTTGCCTTCAGCCACTTTTGCCGGGGCTGTGGCGCTTGCCGCTGGAATTGGCATCCAAAATTTTCCGGAAGGATTGGCCGTCTCCATGCCTCTTCGCAGAGACGGCATGTCTGCCGGCAAGAGCTTTTGGTACGGACAGCTGTCGGGAATGGTAGAGCCTGTGGCCGGAGTGGCCGGCGCCGCCGTCGTATTATTGTCTCAAGCCATGCTTCCTTACGCTCTCAGCTTCGCTGCCGGAGCAATGATCTTCGTAGTGGTGGAGGAAGTGATCCCCGAAGCTCAGCGAGAAGGCAACACGGACCTGGCGACTATGGCCTTTATGGTTGGATTTGCAGTGATGATGATTCTGGATGTGGCATTTGGTTAATGACGGTCAAAAACAGGACCGGGCGCCGGAATCCAGCAGCCGTGTGCAGTTCTGGATTACTGCCATGGCGCCGGGATGACATCGGACCGGTGTTGCCCAGCAGCCTCCCGGCTGAGCCATGGGGCCGGCCATTGAGACGAGGAGCGGAACCTAGGGGGAATGACAATGAGACAGACTGGTTTACTGATTGGCTTGGTTTTTCTAACCGCCGCCTGGGCTGCTGATGGGTACGCTGCAAAAGTGAGCCCTGCGACCGACGAATGCATTGGCTGCCATATTTCCATTTCCCCAGGGATAGTAGCCGACTGGGAGAGAAGCCGCCATGCTGAAACCAGCCCGGGAGAAGCACTGAAGCAGTCAGGGTTGGAAAAGAAAGTTTCCAGTGAAAAAATCCCTGAACAACTTTTGGCTTACGCCGTGGGGTGCTCCGAATGCCACACCATGAATTATGATAAGCATCAGGATACCTTTGAACACAACGGGTACGACGTTCATGTGGTTGTGACCCCGGTCGATTGCTCGACCTGCCATTCCCAGGAAACCGAACAGTTTTCCCGCAGTATGATGGCGCATGCCTATGGGAATCTTGTGCACAACAGTCTCTATCAGGATTTCATGAAATCGGTGAACGGCCATCAGACTTTTGCGGACATGACGACAGCCCTGCAGCCGCCGGATGATCAGACCACTGCAGATTCATGCCTGTTTTGTCATGGAACCAAGGTCGAAGTGAAGGGGACTCAAACCAAGGAGACCGAGTTCGGAGAAATGACCTTTCCGATTTTGTCCGGCTGGCCTAATCAGGGGGTGGGGCGCCTGAACCCGGACGGGAGCCGGGGTTCCTGTGCCGCCTGTCACGCGCGTCATCAGTTTGCCATTGAAACGGCCCGCAAGCCCTACACCTGCTCGGAATGTCACAAGGGTCCCGATGTACCGGCTTATAAAGTGTATGACGTGAGCAAACACGGGAACATATACAATTCGCTGAAGCACCAGTGGGATTTCAAGAAGGTGCCCTGGACCGTGGGGAAAGACTTCACAACGCCCACCTGTGCCGGTTGTCACATGAGCCTGGTGGTCGACGAAGAAGGGCAAATGGTTGCCCAAAGGAGCCATGAGGTTGGCGATCGGCTTCCCTGGAGGATCTTTGGCCTGATTTATGCCCATCCGCATCCCACATCGGCCGACGTCAGCAACATTAAGAATAAGGCCGGTTTGCCCTTGCCCACTGAGCTGACCGGGGAACCGGTCGGTGAGTTTTTGATCGATGCGGATGAGCAGTTCAAGCGCCGGAAAACCATGCAGAAGATTTGTCTGGCCTGCCATGGAGAGGGCTGGGTAAACGGACACTGGGCAAGGTTTGAGAATACCCTAAGGACTTCCAATGCCATGACCCTCACTGCGACGCAGATCCTGAGCTCGGCCTGGAAGCAGGATCTGGTTCGAGGGCTGCCGCATAACGACAATGTTTTTGACGACCTCATCGAGAAAATGTGGGTTGAGCAGTGGCTGTTTTTTGCCAATTCGACGCGGTTTTCTTCGGCGATGTGCGGGGCGGACTACGGCGTGTTTGAGAATGGCAGATGGAATTTGTCCAAAAACATACAGGAAATGAATGACTGGTTGCAGATTCACACGGCTCTGAGGAAACGATAGCACCATCCTTGACCACTTGGAAGGAAAGGAAAGGGTCCATGCTAAGAGCGTCTGCCGGCCGATCTGGCGAGCCAAACCACGCATTCCGCCGAAATTGTCTCGGAAGCGGAAATGAAGAGAAACGTCGCGCACACTCCGGCACTTGCAGATTTTCGAGGAGGGTCTCGGGCAAGGCGATATGGCTCCTTCTGATGGTGCTGGCGTTGGCTGTCGACAGTCCCCGCCTCCGGGTACCGGAAAGTTTTGCGGCGACCGAAGCACCCTCTGTAGGCGGGGTTTTGCCGGAAATGAGCCTGCCTTCTCCGGAGAGCCCTGCGGCAAGTAACTACCTTGGGCTGGCCGGCAAAAGCTCTTTCACGCTGCCGGAGATCCGGGCCGAAGTCGTAATAGTTGAAATTTTCAGTATGTATTGCCCCTATTGCCAGGCGGAAGCTCCCAACGTAGAGAGGCTCTTTCAAATCATTCAAGCCAACAAAAGTCTCAAGGATAAAGTCAAATTGATCGGCATCGGGGTGGGCAATACGCCCTATGAAGTCGGGGTATTCGAGGATCGGTATGAAGTGCCTTTCCCGTTGTTTGCCGATCCCGACTTTTCTATTCACAAAATCTTGGGAGAGGTAAGAACGCCTTATTTCATTGCCGTTAAGATCAACCAGGACGGATCCCATCAGGTGATTTACTCCCAGCTCGGCAGCTTTGGGGATCCTCAGGATTTTCTCGACCTCCTGCTGGAGCGGGCGAAAATAAAAAAGGGAGCATGAACCATGTCAAGCATGAGATTCCATTGGAGCAAATCATTGGTGCTCACCATTTTCTTTGTCGCCTGCGCGGGCGCCGTCTATGGATCCGGACCTCAGGATGGAGGCCAAATATACGCTGTGGGCCAACTCAAGCCGGTGGACAGTCAGACTCACTTGAGGGTCGGGGACCAGGCTCCCGACTTCATCCTGCCTTCCATTGGAGGGGAAAAAGTGTCGCTGAGCGGGTACCTGGGCGAGAAGCATATTGTACTGTCTTTTGTGCCTGCCGCCTGGACCCCGGTCTGTTCCGGACAATGGCCGGGGTACAACATTGCCAGGGACATTTTCGAGAAGCATGAGGCGATTCTGCTCGGAATAAGTGTCGACAATCTCCCGACCCTGTATGCCTGGACGCAGGAGATGGGAGGGGTATGGTTTCCGGTCTTGTCCGATTTCTGGCCCCATGGAAAGGTGGCCAAAGAATACGGAGTGCTACGCTCCGACGGCACTGCGGAGCGGGCGATTTTTGTGATAGATAAGCAGGGCGCAATTCGTTATATTGATGTCCATGACATAAACCAAAGGCCCCAGCTCGAGGTGCTGGTCAGAGAGCTCGAAAAGCTTCGGCAGTGATCAATTGCTTTTTTTGTATGACCGCATACTGGGTGATCGGGATGACAATGGTTGACGTGATCGTTAACTTTAGGAGGAAATGATGGCTAAGAGAAAAAGGCATAAAGTTCGAGGGGAGTGCCCCCAATGTGCATGCGGTGATGTGACATTTATTCCGCCGGAGACCATGAAGGATAAGTACATTGGCCCCGAAGAGGAAATTGAGATCCGCTGTCCGAGCTGCGGGACCAGGCACAGGGGAAAATTGATTGTGGAAGAAGAGGAAGTAGACGAATAAATTGCAATTTCAAAATACGGAGATTGCGGATGTGCGGCTGGATGGATCGACCATCCCTTGGTGGTTCAAAGTTAACCGGTCTGACGGACTATAAGGAGGGAGATAGATGACGACACCTCAACACTGCCCCGGATGGGAAAGTTTCAAGAACCTGAGTTCTTTTGTGTGCAAGTGCCCGGAATGCGGCAAGGAAAAGGAGATCTTCTCAGACGAGTTCGACAAGAAGCACGTTTGCCCCGGATGCCAGAAGGAAATCGACTTCACCAAGTGCAGTTTTGAAGCGGGTGGCTCGGCGGCCGGTCCTCGCTGACAGTCTGTGCGGATCCCCGGGTTTGCAGCGTCTTGCAGCAACACTGTGGCAGCGGAAATCGTAGCGCTGCCAGTGTAAATTTCCATTCTTCTTCTTCGAACGCCCTCATTTTCATGGAGGAAAAGGCACTCATATTTTCCTCCATGTCCCCTCATCAACTCGAAAACAATTATATTTCGACCGGAGCTGAATTCATGTCCAATCGATTGAGTCAGGAAAAAAGCCCTTATCTGCTGCAGCATGCCGACAATCCGGTAAACTGGTTTCCCTGGAAAGGCGAAGCCTTCAAGAAGGCCCTGGACGAAGACAAACCGGTTTTCCTGTCCGTCGGTTATGCCACATGCCACTGGTGCCATGTGATGGAACATGAATCGTTCGAAGATGAAGAGGTGGCGCAAGTTCTGAATGAAAACTTCATATCCATCAAAGTGGATCGGGAAGAGCGCCCCGACATCGATCAGATTTATATGTCCGTCTGCCAGGCACTGACAGGGAGAGGAGGTTGGCCCCTGTCAATTTTCATGACTCCCGAGAGGAAGCCGTTTTATGCGGGCACCTATTTCCCCAGGAACAGTCGCATGGGGATGCCGGGGTTCGTAGATGTTCTGCGACAAATTGCCGGGCTGTGGAAGAGTAACCGGGAGCGGGCCCTGGATGCCGCTGAACAGATCACCGCGGCGATTCAACCAAAAAGTGCGGTCCAGGCAGGCCCAGCGGTTGATTTGGCCGTATTGGAGAAGGGCTACAGGCAGCTCAACGCTGCTTTCGACAGCCAATGGGGAGGATTTGGCTCGGCACCCAAGTTCCCAACGCCGCACCAGCTGACTTTCCTGCTGCGCTGGCATCGGCGAAAGCCTGATTCTCAGGCGCTGGCAATGGTTGAAAAGACCCTTGATGCCATGCGCTGTGGGGGAATATTTGATCACCTCGGATTTGGCTTTGCGCGCTATTCTGTGGATGAGCGGTGGTTCGCTCCCCATTTCGAGAAAATGCTCTACGATCAGGCCATGCTGGCCATGGCGTATCTGGAAGCGTACCAGGTGACTGGCAGGGAACGCTACGCGGGTGTGGCCAAAGAGATATTCGAATACGTTCTGAGGGATATGACGGACTCCGGGGGGGCTTTCTATTCCGCCGAAGATGCCGACAGTGAGGGGGTCGAAGGGCTTTTCTATCTGTGGACGCCGCGCCAGCTCAAGGATGTGCTCGGAGCAGAGAGAGGGGATCTATTGTGCCGCTATTACGATGTCACCGAGGCAGGAAACTTCGAGCACGGCCGCAGTATTTTGCATGTGCCCAAGCCGCCCCATGTTTTTGCGCAAGTGGTCGGAATGGATCGGGTGGCGCTCGAGAGGCTGCTCGAAGAGTGCAGACAGGAGCTCTTTCATGCACGAGAAAAGCGCATCCATCCGCTCAAAGACGATAAGATACTGACTTCCTGGAACGGTCTGATGATTGTTGCCCTGGCAAAGGGTTATCGGGCTGTTGGGGATGAAAGGTACCTGAAGGCGGCTGGCAATGCTGCAGAGTTTATCTTGCGGGAGCTCCGACTCGATTCCGGCCGGCTGTTTCGCCGCTTTCGCGAGGGAGAGGTGGCCAACCCCGGTTACATGGATGATTATGCCTTCATGGTGTGGGCGTTCATCGAGCTGTATGAATCGACGTTTGATGTTGGCTGTCTGGAGCGGGCGGTGCAGCTGAACCGGCAGGCCCTTGATCTGTTTTGGGATGAAAAAGAAGGTGGATTTTTCTATACCGCCCAGGACAGCGAAAGCCTCATCATCAGGGATAAGGAAATCTATGACGGGGCGGTTCCCTCGAGCAACTCGGTCGCGGCCCTCAATCTGCTGCGACTGGCCAGATTGACCGGAGATGCGGTGCTGGAAGATCGAGCGGATCGTTTGCTTCAGCGATTTTCCGCGATGATTGCAGACTATCCTTCGGCCTACACGCAATTTCTCAATGCCGTGGATTTTGTTCTGGGCCCTGCCCAGGAGGTGGTCATCGCAGGGGACCTGGAAAACCCCCGCACGCGAACCATGGTGGAACTGCTGCACAGGACATTTTCGCCCAACCGGGTGGTGCTGGTGAAAGATGGCGGTGAGCAGGGGGACCGGCTTGCTGCACTGTCTCATTATGTGGGTGCGATGAAATCGAAGGGGGGTGAGCCGCTTGCCTACATTTGTGAAAATTTTGCGTGTCAGGCTCCCTCTGCCGATATAGAAACACTAAAATTAAAAATTGGCTAAAACGGATAGCATTGACAGCACGCATCGAAAGGAGAAGAGCTTTATGGCAACAAAGGAGCAATTGATTAAGATTTTTGAGTACGCGCTCAACCAGGAGCAAACCGGCATGAGCTTCTTTGAGTATTCCCTGCAAAGAATGGGAGTAGGTGCTGCGGTGAGCGCCTTCAAGCGCCTGATCCAGGAGGAGGAAAAGCACATTGTATTCATCAATCGAATTTTGTCCGATTTAAAGCAGGGCCACGACTTGGAGCCTTCTCAACTGAAAGATGTCGTGCTGGAGCCGACCAACTATTTTGACGAGCGGGCCAAAAAGGAGTTTTTGCAGCAGTGTGTGGAAGGTTCCATGATTCCCGATGTGACCGTGTTCAACACCGCTTGGCTCATTGAGAAGGATTTGAGCGAGTTTTATGCAAAGATGGCCAAGCAAACTGACGGAAAGGCGAGAGAAGCCCTGTCAATGCTTTCATCCTGGGAAAAGGGACATGAAGCTTTTTTCCGTGAATATCGAGATAAACTCTCCGATGTCTATGCGCATATGCCGTGGGGAGGCTGATGCCGGATGACACGGTGGAGGAGATTTGTGCGGTAGCCGGTGAATGGTGCTCGGGGGCAGGAGAACCCGGTGATCTCTGCCTCAAACCTGAAGAAGGAGAAAATTTATGCGCACTGTAAAGATTCGGGGAATGTCCTGCGAACACTGCGCCAAGGCTGTGATCAAAGGGCTCAGTGAGATCGAGGGCATCTCCAATGTGACCGTTGACCTGGCCAGGGGCGAGGCCAGTTTCGAGGAGGCCGAACCTGTTGAGGAGAGTGTGCTGCGCGATCGAATCCAGAAGGCGGGTTACGAACTTGGCTAAAAAGGATTTTCATATCGAGGGCATAAGCTGTGCAGCCTGCGTCAGGCGGTTGGAAGGCGGCTTGAACGATGTGCCGGGGGTGCGCAGTGCGGTGGTGAACTTTGCCACCTCCAAGGCGACGGTCGAATATGACTCGGCGGTCGTCAGCGACGCGGACATCAAGCGGAGAATCAGGGACATCGGCTATGAGGCGGCGGATCTTCCCGTGGTTTCTCAGGCTCCTGCCGACAAAACCGAGATCATCATTGGGGGCATGACCTGCGCCGCCTGTGTTCGTCGAGTCGAGCAGGCTCTGAAGACCGTTCCGGGCGTCACAGATGCGCTCGTCAACCTGGCCACTTCCAGAGCTACTCTCTTGCATCCGGGGCAGAATGTTGATACCGCCCGGCTGAAGGAGGTTGTCGAAAAGTCGGGGTATGAATACCTTGGACTTTTTCGCGAGAGTTTCGGAGATCCTTCTGAGATTGCAAGCCAAAAGGAGGCAAAAGATCTAAAGGCCAGGCTGATTGTGGGAATTGGGCTGAGTCTTGTGATCATGGCGGGAACCATGCAGGAATGGTTCCCCCTGCTTGACGCTGTTCCCAGATCCATCATGCTTTTTATTCTGCTTGTCTTGACCACTCCCGCGGTCTTCTGGGTGGGGAGCCGTTTTTTTATCGGTGCCCTCAAGGCGGCCCGTCAGAAAACCGCAGACATGAACACCCTGGTCGCCATAGGGGCTCTTTCCGCCTACTGCTATTCGGCTGCGGTCACCCTGTGGCCCGGCTTCTTCGCCGCGGCTGCACCAGGCCAGGCAGCCCATGTTTATTTTGACGGGGCTGCGATGATTGTCACTCTGGTCCTGCTGGGACGTTTGCTCGAGCATAAAGCGCGCGGGAGGACCTCCGATGCCATCAAGAAGCTCGTCAGACTGGCGCCGAAAACGGCACGGGTGGTCCGAGGCGATCAGGAATTGGATATTCCTGTCGAACAAGTGGTGCACGGGGATGTCGTCGTTGTGCGACCGGGCGAAAAAATTCCCACGGACGGCGTGGTTGAGGCCGGGACGTCTTCGGTGGATGAATCCATGCTCACCGGCGAGAGCCTGCCCGTGTTCAAAGAGCGGGGTGATGAAGTGTTTGCCGGTGCCATCAACCAGAGTGGCAGTTTCACTTTCAAAGCCACCAAAGTGGGAGCGGAGACAGCCCTGGCGCAAATTATCCTGCTGGTGGAGGAGGCGCAGGGATCCAAAGCCCCAATTCAAAGATTCGCCGACAAAGTTGCGGCGATCTTTGTACCGGTAGTCATAGGCATCGCCATAATTACCTTTGCGGTTTGGTGGTTGGTCGTTCCTGATCCTCTTTTCAGCCGGGCGTTGCTCAATTTTGTGTCGGTTTTGATCATCGCCTGCCCCTGTTCCATGGGACTGGCTACTCCCACCGCCGTCATGGTGGGAACGGGTATCGGTGCAGAAAACGGCATCTTGATCAAAGGCGGTGAGAGCCTGGAAAGAGCGCATCAACTCCATACGGTGGTGTTCGACAAAACCGGCACCTTGACGCGCGGTAGCCCGCAAGTGACGCAGGTGCTGTTGGATTCGGGCGAGAATCGCACGAAGCTACTGCAGATGGCGGTTTCCGTGGAAGCCTTGTCGGAACATCCGCTGGCGCGGGCCATTGTTGAGAAGGGACGTGCCGAGGGTTTGACACCGTTCGAGGTGGAACAATTTGAAGCGCTCTCCGGGCTGGGAGCACGAGGCATGGTCAACGGGTCGCGGGTCCTTCTGGGCAATCAGCGTCTCATGCAGAACATGGGGGTGGACATTGGCGAACTCATCAGCAAAATGGACCAGTCCATAGCAGCAGGCGAAACCTGTGTCTATATGGTCGTGGACGACCGGCCGGTGGGTGCCATTGCCCTGGCGGACGGCCCCAAGCCGTCATCCCAGCCGGCCATTGCCAGGCTCAAGAAGATGAACCTCCAGGTGGCCATGATCACCGGCGACCGCAGGGAAACGGCACTGACCATTGCCGGGGAATTGGGCATCGGCAGTGTTATGGCGGAAGTGCTGCCGGGCGACAAGGCGGGAGAAATTCGCAGGCTGCAGCAGACGGGCAGAGTGGTTGCCATGGTGGGGGACGGAATCAACGATGCGCCGGCACTCGCCGCTGCCGACGTGGGCATCGCCATCGGGGCCGGCACGGATGTAGCTGTCGAGGCCAGTGATATCACTCTGATCAAAGACGACCTGCGGCTGGTTGCGTCGTCCATCAGACTCTCGGGGCTGACCATGAAGGTGATTAAGCAGAATCTTTTCTGGGCGTTCTTCTATAATTCCCTCGGGATCCCCATTGCGGCAGGAGTGCTGTACCCATTTTTCGGCATTCTGCTCAACCCCATGTTCGCCGCTGCTGCAATGGCTATGAGTTCCGTTTCCGTGGTCAGCAACGCCTTGCGTCTGAGGCGTCTGTGGGCCAGGGATAGCGGCAGGTGGGGAGAGTGAGGACGGGCTGTGCCGCACTCCAAGCAGCAAAAGTAGATTTTCCGACGAAGTTTGGATTGCATTGGATTGGAAAAGTATTAATTTAAGTTGCGGTTTTTAGTAAGATCGATGTGCATTTCCGGATGCATCCTTTCACTGAGTTCACTGTAAAACACCGTTTATTATGGCTGTTGGGTACCTTCTGAATAGATGGAAACGAGCGGAAACTGCCGAAGAGAGACCTTTATCAAGAATGCGCTTGCAAGGAGGATGTGAATGGACCGTTATGTGTGCACAATCTGTGGCTATGTGTATGACCCTGAAAAAGGTGATCCGGACAGCGGGGTTGCTCCGGGGACTGCCTTCGCCGATTTGCCCGATGACTGGGTATGTCCTGTATGCGGGGCGGGTAAGGATGATTTTGAAAAGGAATGATGAGGGGAGGATGTGAATGGACCGTTATGTGTGCACAATCTGTGGCTATGTGTATGATCCCGAAAAAGGTGATCCGGACAGCGGTATTGCTCCGGGGACTGCCTTCGCCGATTTGCCCGATGACTGGGTGTGCCCGGTGTGCGGGGCGGGCAAGAGTGATTTCGAGAAAGAATAGGCTTGCACTGATGAGCGGGAGTGGAATCCATGATTTTTAATTTTAATGCTGCCGAAGTTTTCCGCATCGCTGTTCAAATTGAGGAGAATGGCAAACGGTTTTACGAGCAGAGTTTGGGCTGCATCAATGATCCGGAGGTGAAGAAACTGTTTGAAGAGCTGGCTCGCGAAGAGGTTGAACACAGAAAAAAGTTCGAGTCGATTTTGGCTCAACTTCCCAAAGAGGCGGCTACCCCGACGGTTTTTGATCCCGAAAACAGGGCAGACGACTACATCAAGATGATGGCGGACCAGCACGTATTCGTTAAAGGCAGCAGTGTCGATGACGAGGTGTGCAAGCTGACGGACATGAAAGAGGCGCTGAAGCTTGCCATCGATTTCGAGAAGGACTCGGTAATTTTCTTTTTGAGCATGCAGGATGCAGCAGACGGAAAAGGCAAAGAGCTCATCAACCTGCTGGTGAAGGAAGAACAGGAACATCTGCGTCGGCTGTCCGCGGAGCTCCGCAGGGTGAGCCGCAAGTGATAAATTTTCATCGCTGCATGAGATTCGGCGGCAAGCGATGAGGCAATGGTAGCGGGGGCGGTTGTTGACCGCCCTTTGACGTTTTATGAACCGTTTGCCGGGAAACCCATCAGGGTTTCCCGGTGGAAAGTGCTTTGCCCCGTATGGCCAGGTTTCCCGTTCTTGATCTGAGCCGATGTGTTGATTGTGATGCGTGTGTGGAGGTCTGCCCCGAGGTCTTCCGGAAAAATGAAGCCGGCTATATCGAAGTGCTGGAAAGCGGCCCGCAATTCGAGCAGTGCATACAGGAGGCCATCAACTGCTGCCCCAGCGACTGCATTGGTTGGGAAGAAGCGGAATAATGGATGGGGAAGTGTTGAATCCATGAGCCGACATTCACGGGCAGGCTGCCGGTCGGATGGGAACGGGCACTCGATCCCTCCGCAGGATCAACTGAGGCCGGAACCGTCAACTGGAGTGGGAATTGCAATCGAGCGCTAAAAAAGAGAGCATCAGGAGGGTCATCGATCAGTTGCTGGCAGCTCCTGATTTTGAATCAAGACTCCCGGAACTCCTTGAGATACCGGCCCGTAAGGCCGTCAATCCCCTGTTTGCCCATTTGTGCGACCCGGATGAGCGGGTGAAAATGAGAGCGGTCAAGGCTCTTGGAGTGATTGTCGGCAACCTGGCCGAGCACGATGCGGAGTCCGCGCGGGTCATCATGCGACGCTTCATGTGGAATCTCAATGATGAATCCGGCTGCATCGGCTGGGGAGCCCCCGAGGCCCTGGGCGAAATCATGGCGGTCAGCGAAAAGTTGGCCCGGGAATATGCGCATGTGCTGGTTTCCTATGTTCGCGAAGACGGCAATTTTCTGGAGTATGAGCCTCTCCAGCAGGGTGTGCTCTCAGGCCTTGTGCGGCTGGCTGAGGCAAGGCCCGGTTTGTTGAAAAGTGCGGCACTTCATATCGAACCCTTCCTGCGGTCGAAAAACCCCGTCTTGCGAGGGTTGGCAGCGAGGATTCTTGGCTTGATAGGTGCAAAAGCGATGGGTCCAGAAAAGTAGCTTCCAAGATAATGTTTTTGGTGGATAGCCAGAATCATTTTCTTAAACATCATAGAACAAGGAGTGTTCCATGAAGATCTTCATGACGGGTGGAACGGGTTTCGTGGGCAGTCATCTGACGGAGAAGCTTGTTGGGTCGGGACATTCCGTCACTCTATTAACGCGCTCGGTGCGCGCCGGCAAAAGGCTGCCTGCGGGAGCCGAATTTCTCGAGGGTGACCCGGTAAAAGCGGGGCCGTGGCAGGAGAAGGTATTGGAGCACGATGCGGTGATCAATCTGGCGGGGGCTTCCATTTTCACCGTGTGGACGGCCAAGAATCGGCAGATGATTTTGGACAGCCGGGTTTTGACCACACGAAACATTGTGGATGCCCTTGCGGACGCTTCGGGGAGAAACATTGCCCTGATAAGCGGCTCAGCCGTCGGCTACTACGGAGGACGGAAGGATGACATGGTATTGAATGAGCAAAGCCCTCCCGGCAACGATTTTCTGACGGAGGTGAGCCTCAACTGGGAAGGCGAAGCGCACAGGGCCGAAAATTTTGGTGTTCGCGTGGTCATAACTCGATTCGGCATTGTGTTGGGCAAGGGGGGCGGCGCGTTCGAAAAAATGCTGCCGGCGTTTAAAAAATGCCTTGGCAGTAGTCTGGGCAGTGGAAAGCAATGGTTTTCCTGGATTCACCTGGAGGATCTGTGCAACATTATTGCTTTCCTGCTCGAAAGGAATATTGCCGGACCCTTCAATTGCACTGCTCCTCATCCGGTGACCAACAAGGAATTGACGCATACCCTGGCGGATGTTCTGGGCTGCCCCGTGTTTATGCCTCCGGTGCCGGGCTTTATGCTGAAAGCCCTGCTGGGTGAATTCGGAGATGTGGTTCTCAAAGGACAGCGGGTGGTTCCCAGGCGACTGTTGGATGAAGGGTTTCAATTCCAATTTGCGACTCTGCGGGAAGCACTGGAAGATCTCACGGTAAAATAGATTCTGCTGTCCAGGGAAGCAGGATTGATTCCTCCTTGAAACCGAGCGGTTCATCGCGGATTTTCCGAACCCCTCCCCCTCGAGCAATTGCGCTGATCCGTGATGGACCACAGCGGGCGGCCCTTGCCTAATTGCTTGAATCCCTCATCGATCCATGTTAACTAGCATCCCTCTGCTGAGTACGGGTGCACACAATAGAGCGGCCAAAATGCAGCGGACCTGCAGGGGTGTAGGTCGGGTTGGGCGCAGCGAAACCCAACGAAAATGTTAGCCGGCCCGGCTCATGTCGGATTTCGTCACGCGTTTCGTGTGACTCAACCAACCTGCGGGATTCGGCTGCTCAATTGTGTGCCGCTGTGCTTGGAAGCATCTAAAGAACATTTAAGCGATGCGGTATTCACTGAAATATCGTTTGCCGGCTCCCAATCTTCAGTTGGGGGGCCGGCATAATAAATATTTGGTGGTAAATCGGCATTTGCCAGTTTCCCGAAGGCTTGTCCGGGAGCTCCCTTTCCCTTGAGGGAGGGGGTTGCGTGAGGGTGTAAGTGATTGAAATCTCACTTTCTCACCTAACCTATCCGCCGCACGGGGAAGAGGAATTTTCCTTTTTCGGACAGGTTCTTAAAGACTGTAGAGATGCGACGGTGAAACAATCCTGCGTCGGGCCTTTTCTTCACCAGGCTTTCCTTTTATTTCTCGCCTTGTTTCTGACAAGCTGCACGACGGTCGGGCCGGACCACCTGCCACCCACTTCCGAAATGCCTGAGGCGTGGCGCTCGGTGTCCGATGTCTCTCTCGCTACCGACAGGCGAATGAATCCCGCCTGGTGGTCGGTGTTTGATGATCCTGTGCTCGACCGGCTGATCGAGAGGGCCTCAACCGGCAATCTGGATCTGAAAACCGCGGTCGCTCGGGTCAAAGAAGCACGAGCCGGCGTTGGAGTAGTGACGGGGGTCTATTTCCCTCAGATTGACGCGCAAGCGGAACTGGCCGCACAGCGTGGGAGTGAGAACGCCCTGGCGGGAATCGGCCTGGAAGGCAATCGCTATGCACTGGGACTCGATTCCATCTGGGAGATCGATCTGTTCGGCCGCATCACTCGCTCGGTGGAGGCCGCTGCAGCGGTATACCAGGCTACTCGCGAAGATCGTCGCGATGTGCAGGTGAGCCTCTACGCTGAAGTAGCGCGCAATTACCTCACGGTGAGAACCCTGCAGGCGAGGCTGGCGGCTACACTGGGCAATATCAAATCGCAAAGACAGATTTTGGATCTGACCAGGACCCGGTTTAGATACGGGTTGGCAACGGACCTCGATGTGGCTCAGGCAGAGGATGTTCTGGCCAACTCGGAAGCGCAGGTGCCGCCGTTGCGCTCGGCACTGAGTCAGACGATCAACACGGTTGCCCTGCTTCTGGGGCAGGCGCCGGGGGCTGTTCACGCAGAGTTGAGCGAAGCAAAACCCATCCCGCTCCCGCCCCTCGAGGTGGCGGTGGGTGTCCCGGCGGATTTGCTGCGACAGCGACCGGATATCCGCAGGGCGGAACGGGAAGTGGCCGCTCAGACAGCGCGCATAGGGATCGCCACAGCCGACCTCTATCCAACCTTGACCCTGCTGGGAACCGTCGGTCTGGAAGCGGAAAACGTCGGTGATTTGTTTTCCGGTGGCAGCCATTTCTACACCCTTGGCCCGTCGTTGCGCTGGAACGTGTTTGCCGGCGGCAGCATTCGCAGCCGGATTCAGGTGGAAGATGCCAAAGCGGAGCAGGCTCTGCTGCAATACGAGCAGACGGTGCTGCGCGCCCTCAATGAAGTGGAAAATGCCATGACCGCCTACCTGGAAGAACGAAGGCGGCTGGAAGCTTTGAAACGCTCGGTATCCGCCGCTCGACGCACACTCAAGCTGGCCGTCCAGCTGTACAAGGATGGACTGAGAGATTTCCAGAATGTGCTGGATGCTGAGCGCAACGTGTTCGATGTGGAAAATCAGCTTGCCATGGCGCAGGGCAACCTTGCCATAAACCTGGTGCAGATCTATAGGGCACTGGGAGGCGGCTGGGAAGCGGAAGTAAGCCAAACCGGGGAAGGAATCGGCAGGCATTTGCGGGAACATCCGCAACCAGCCCATTCATCCTGACATGGGAGGACATTTCGTGTGGTCTACCGTGTGCCGAAGAGTTTCTAGAAATCAAATCTGGATCATCGTTCTGGTGGCCTTTGCCTGGTTGCCGGCCGGATGTGACAGGAAGAATGAATATGCTCCCCCTCCCCCTCCACAGGTGACCGTCAGCAATCCAATTCAAAGAAACGTAACGGAGTATGCGGACTTCAATGGTCTGACGGAAGCCGTAAATTTTGTAGAAGTGCGGGCGCGCGTCGAAGGGTATCTGGAGAGCATGAATTTCATCGAGGGCAGCCGGGTGAAACAGGGGGATCTGCTTTTCGTCATTGACCCGAAGCCATACCAGGCCAAACTGGATGAAGCCAAGGCAGAGCTTGCGCGGCGCCGGGCGGAGTTGAAGCAGGCTGAGGCAACTTTGAGGAGAAAAGAGCTTGCCTATAAGGCCAATGCAGTCAGTGAAGTGGAGGTCATCCAGTCCAGAGCCGATCGGGATGTGGCCAAAGCAGCCATTCAGGCTGCTCTGGCAGCCATCGAGACGGCTCAGCTGAATTTATCTTACACGAGAGTGCATGCGCCCATAAGCGGGCGAGTGGGCCGGCAATTGGTGGACGAAGGCAATCTGGTGGGGGCAAGCGAGCGTACCTTGCTGACCACCATCGTGCAGGATAATCCCATTTACGTCTACTTCAACTTGAACGAGCGCGACCTGCTTGACTACCAGGAGCTTGCCTCGCGAGACAATTCTCTCACCAATCACAAAGGCAAAAACCCCGTGTATCTGGGATTGTCGACTCAGCAGGGGTACCCGTTTGAGGGTCGCATCGATTTTGTGGACAACAGGCTCGATCCTTCTACCGGTACCATTCAAGTGCGCGGCGTGTTCGAGAATTCTGATCACCAACTGTGGCCGGGGCTCTTTGCCCGTGTTCGGGTGCCTGTGGGCATTTATGAGAATGCCCTGCTGGTTCCTGACCTGGCGGTAGGAACGGATCAGCGCGGTGATTTTGTGTTGGTGGTCAATGCCGCCGACAAAGTGGAATACCGTTCCGTGAAGCGGGGTCCTGTAGAACGGGGAATGCGCGTTATTGAAACGGGAGTGACGCTCGATGATCGGATTATTGTGGAGGGATTGCAGCGGGCCCGGCCGGGCATGACCGTCGCTCCGGTGCCGCCCGCCGCCGGGGAAAGCGCTGCCACTCCAGTTACTGATCCGGCAAGTGGCGGCGATGCCTCCCACTGACCCCCATGATCGCAATTCTCTCAGCACGAGTCATGGAATAGCATATGTTCAGCCGATTTTTTATTGATCGTCCTATCTTTGCCAGTGTGGTTTCGATTGTCATTGTCATTGCCGGACTGGTCACCTTCAGGACACTTCCCATCGCCCAGTATCCGGACATACTGCCCCCGACCGTGGTGGTATCCGCCGCTTATCCCGGCTCCAATGCGACCGTTTTGGCGCAGACTGTAGCGCAGCCCATCGAAGAGCAGGTCAATGGTGTGGAAGGCATGCTGTACATGTCGAGCACCTGCTCCAACAATGGGCAGTACCAGCTGACAATAACCTTCGCTACCGGCACGGACCTGGATATGGCCGCGGTGCGCACGCAAAACCGGGTGGCAGTGGCGGAGCCGATGCTGCCCGAGGAGGTGAGGCGACTGGGCATTACTGTGCAGAAGCAATCGTCCAACATCGTGCTGTTCGTGACTCTGACTTCCCCCGGCAACACCTTGGATGAGCTTTACCTGAGCAACTATGCGACGCTGCGCATAAGGGACGAGCTTGCCCGGCTGGATGGCGTTGGCGAGGTGCTGGTGTTTGGCGCCGGAAACTACAGCATGCGCATCTGGCTCGACCCGGATAAGCTTAAGGCCCGCGCGCTGACGACCAACGATGTGGTCGCGGCAATCCGAGAACAAAATATTCAGGTGGCGGCCGGTCAAATCGGCCAGCCACCTGTTCCCTCGGATCAAAGCTTCCAGTACACCATCAATACGCTGGGACGTCTGAGCGACGTCCGACAATTTGAACAGATTATCATAAAAACCGGCGAGGGCACACGCATCACCCGCGTGGCAGACGTCGCTCGTGTCGAGCTCGGCTCCGTGACCTACGATGTCAGCAGCCGCTACAACGACCAACCGTCGGCGGCGCTGGCCGTGTTTCAGCTGCCGGGAGCCAACGCTTTGGACGTTTCCAGGCGCATTGCCGATAAGATGGAGGAGCTCAGCAGGGGGTTTCCTGAGGATCTGGCCTACAGTATTCCCTTTGACACCACCAAGTTTGTCAATTCCGCCATAAAAGAAGTTTTGCTGACACTGATCATCGCGTCTCTGCTGGTCTTCATCACGATTCTTGTTTTTCTCGAGGACTGGCGTGCTTCGCTCGTCCCGGGCATCACTATTCCCGTATCCCTGATCGGTACCTTTGCCGTCATGGGACTGCTGGGATTCTCTCTCAATATGATTTCCCTGTTTGGAATTGTCCTGGCTATCGGGGTGGTGGTCGATGACGCCATAGTCGTTGTGGAAAATGCGGTGCGCAATATCGATGAAACGGGGTTGAACGCCCGCGATGCCACCATAAAAGCGATGCAGGAAGTCACCGGGCCGGTCATCGCGACTACGCTGGTGCTTCTGGCGGTCTTCCTGCCGACCGCTTTCCTGGGAGGTATTACCGGTCGGCTTTACCGCCAGTTTGCGCTGACCATATCCACAGCCACCGTTTTCAGTTCCATCAACGCGCTCACCATGAGTCCTGCGCTGTGCGCCCTTCTACTGCGACCCACGTCACAGCGGCGCAACTGGTTCTTTCGCGCGTTCAATTGGGCCTATGACCTGGGGCAGGCCTTTTATGTGCGGGTAGTCGGGGTAATGGTGCGGCGCGCGGTGTTGATGCTTCTGCCGTTTATTGCCTTGCTGGCCGCCGCCTATTGGGGCTTCATCACGCTGCCGACCGGTTTTCTGCCCCTCGAGGATCAGGGCTATGCCATGCTCAGTGTGCAGTTGCCCGATGCCGCCTCCAAACCGCGAACCGATGCCGTCGTGCAAAAGATAAACAAGAGGCTGGAAAGCCTGGAGGGTGTAGACGGGTTCGTCTCGGTTTCCGGTTATTCTCTGTTGGACGGCGCCAACGCTTCCAACGCTGCTGCATACTGGATCATCTTGAAGCCGTGGGATGAGAGGGAAACGCCTCAACTGAGCCTGGAGGGCATTGTGGGGCGTTTGTGGCAGGAGGCTGCTGCCATCCGGGAGGCCAACATATTCGCCTTTCCTCCCCCGGCCATCATCGGCCTGGGTGAAGCGGGCGGGTTTCAGATGCAACTGCAGGACCGCGGCGGAGTGGGGCTGCAGGCGCTGCAGCAGTTGGCTGAGGAGATGGTCCAGGCGGCCAACAGTCAGACCGGATTGGTAAACGTCTATTCAACATTTAGAGCGAACGTTCCCCAGCTCTATGCCGATGTGAACCGGACCCAGGTGAAAACTTTGGACATCCCGCTTTCCTCTGTATTCGACACTCTTCAGGCTTATCTGGGATCGTTATACGTCAACGATTTCAATAAATTCGACCGGGTCTATCGGGTCAATGTTCAGGCCGATGCTTCCTTCCGCAGACGCATCGAGGATATACGCCAACTGGAAGTGAGAAACAATCGCGGTGAGATGGTGCCGCTGGGCACGATGGTCCAAGTAGAGAAGACCCTGGGTCCGCAAATCATCAATCGATACAACCTGTACCCGTCTGCTGCTATCAGTGGATCGGCGGCGCCCGGGTACAGTTCGGGAGAAGCGCTCAACATCATGGAAGAGATGGCGGAAGCCAAGCTGCCTCCGGCCATGGGTTTTGAGTGGACCGGAATGTCCTATCAGGAAAAGCTGACCAGCGGGCAGGCTATGCCGATCTTTATTCTCGCCGTTGTGTTCGTATACCTGGTGCTGTGCGCTCAGTATGAGAGCTGGTCCCTCTCTTTTTCCGTCATTCTGGTGGTTCCGCTGGCGCTGTTTGGCACCGTGGTCGCGCTGTTGGTGCGCGGCATGGACGTGAACATGTATACCCAAATTGGAATTGTGCTGCTCATTGGCCTGGCGTGCAAGACCGCCATCTTAATTGTGGAATTTGCCAAGCTGCAGCGAGAGGCGGGGGAGGGTATCGAGGAGGCTGCCCTGAAAGCTGCGCGACTGAGGTTTCGCCCGATTCTTATGACGGGCTTCACCTTCATCCTGGGCGTCTTTCCCCTGGTCATTGCCGCGGGGGCCGGGGCCGCCAGCCGCAAGGCCCTCGGTACGGCCGTGCTGGGTGGCATGTTTGCCGCTATGGCGCTGATGGTGGTGTTTGTGCCGGTTTTTTATGTCGTCATTCAACGACTCAGTGAATGGCTCCGGCCGCGCCCCCAGTGATCCAGGGAAAGGCGCTAATCCTTGATGCGGGAAAACCCCGGGATCAAGGTTTTGGTGCTGATGATTCCCGGCAGTTGACGCACCTTATCCTGCACGAAGTTGGCGATTATTTCGGCATCCGAGCTGAGCAGATGGCGGGTCAGCTTGACCTTGATGAGCAGGTCAACGTCACCGTGTACGCTGTGAATCTCGCTGACTTCGTCCAACTCAAACAGCTTGTCAACGATCCTTGATTCTCGCTTGGGTTGAATGTTTATCAGGACGAAGGCCGTTACCCTCCGATGCATATCCGGATAGTCGCGTTCCCGAGCTTTGTCCATTTGCCTGCGAAACTCCTCCATGGTTGGGGGGATGAGCTGGTTGATGCCGATGCCGTAATGGCGGCTTTCGCCCAACTCCCAAAGGTGCACAGACACGAAAGTGTAAAGGTCTGCGATGGTGCGCCCGGGGAAATGCTCGAGCAGATTTCCCCGCTTGACGATGTCACACAGCGGGCGATAGATGCAGCGATACCAGTCCAGCGCCGCCTCCTCAAAGGCGACAGACTTCCCCTCACGGTTCTCCAGATAGGCCTGGTGAGAGGTTATCTGCTTGAGCAAACGGTCGTACTGACCCGGTTCCGTGAGGGTGATTTCACCGGGGAGCCTGGTTCGATCGTAAAACTCTGATCGCTGCCGGTAGAGGACATCTTCCAGGCTGTTGCCGGAGGGAATCAGTTCCACCACGTGGGCAAGTATTTCATCGTGGCCCAGTTCTTTGGCGGCGGCGATGCGATGATTGCCGTCTTCCACGTAGTACTCGTCTTTGATCTGACAGAGCTTTACGGGAGGCATGTGCCGGCCTTGTCTCATGGCCTCCCTGATGGACTGCAGCCGTTCCGCTGGGAGGTGATCCTTGGGCTTGAAGCGGCTGTCGAAGTCCCGATAACGTCCGACACTACCGACAATTCTGGCGAGCGGCACCGTCCGAAGGCCCCGCACCCGGCTTTCAAAGGCGTCCGCTGCCCGCTGAGTTTCACTGAAGCTCTTGGACTCGGCCGGGCATGAACCGCCTCGGCAAAACTTGACCAGTCTATCTATGATGTGCCGCATCGTCGATTACAAAAATATGATGCCCGTAAGTGTTGATCACGGTGGTTGCGTCTACTTGAGATATCCGCTCCGCTGCTGCAGCGAAGTTCTTGTGAATGTGACCATGAATAAAATATTGAGGCTTGTACTTGTTAATGAGCCAACGAAAGCTTTCAAATCCTTGGTGGCACAGGTCTTCCTCGTCATGAATACCGCGTGGTGGAGCATGGGTTATCACCACATCGACGCCCCCCCGCCACCAGATGGTGGTGCGCATACGGCGGATCAGGCGCCGCATTTCGTTTTCGGTGTACTGATACGGACCCCCATTGTACCACATGGAACCTTCTAAACCGAGAAAGTTCAGTCTCCTGAACGTGACCAGGCGCCGATGCAGATTCAGACAGCCGTGCGGTTGCCTGGCGGCATAGCGGATATCGTGATTTCCAAGCACATAAAAGAGCGGGGCTTTTAGGGTATCGGTCAGGGAAGCAAGATACTCGGGGGGAAGATCTCCACATGAGAGTATGAGAGAAATATCGTCAAACCGTTTGTCTTTCAGAGCAGGCAAAAGGCTCGGTTCAGCTACATCGGAAACGGACAGGATCTTGATCACGTAAACGAAGCCTTGCTCTTCAGTCGTCCAGCCAGCGCCGCGAGCCATGACCAGCCGCGGTGTGAGAGCCGCGTTGACCGGTCATGAGCGATCTTTGAGGAAGTAGCGATGATATTCGTCCTCACTCATGTGCTTGCGCATGAGGCCGCTGATGTGATCAAACAGCTGCGTGATTTCCCGGTCGCTCAGGCGCGGCACCAGGATTTTCATGAAGTCATCGTCAGAAAACTTTTGCAGGTACACCATCAGGGACTTTTCATCGACTTCCCTGGAAAAGCCAAAGGCGATCATTTGATCATAGTCTTCAACGAAGTCATGCTGATGTTTTTTCATGGGGGCCTTTATCATGTGACAGACAGGTGCAGGTCGGGTTGAGTCGCGCGGCACGCGTGGCTCAACCCGACGCCCATCATGCCGAGCCGGCGTTATTCATATAATAGTCGAGTCCGAAGTGGGTGATCTGTTCTTCGCCCATGAGATAACGCAGGGTATTTTTGAGCTTCATCAGCTGGATGAAGAGATCGTGCTCCGGATACAGCCCTTCCTTGTGCAGAGGGCTTTTGAAGTAGAATGAGAGCCATTCCTGAATGCCGTCCATGCCGACTCTTTGCGCAAGATCGGTCAGCAGCACCAGGTCCAGGATGAGCGGGGCCGCCAGGATACTGTCCCGGCACTGAAAATCGACCTTGATTTGCATGGGGTAACCCAGCCAGCCGAAGATATCGATGCAATCCCATCCTTCCTTGTTGTCTCCACGAGGGGGATAATAATTGATGGTCACCTTATGGTAGTAGTTCTTGTAGAGAGTCGGATAGAGCTGCGGTTGCAGTATATATTCCAATACTGACAGTTTGCTCTCTTCCTTGGTTTTGAACGAATCCTTATCATCCAGCACCAATCCGTCCCGATTGCCGAGAATGTTGGTCGAGTACCAGCCCTCGAGCCCCAGCATGCGGGCCTTGAGCCCCGGAGCGAGAATGGTTTTCATGAGGGTCTGGCCGGTTTTGAAATCCTTGCCGGCGATAGGCACTTTGTTCCGGTTTGCCAGTTCCAGCATGGCGGGCGTATCCACCGTGAGGTTGGGGGCGCCGTTAATGAAGGGGATGCCGCTTTCCAGAGCGGCAAGCGCGTACAGCATGCTGGGTGGAATACGCGAGTCGTTTTGTTCAAGGGCTTCGTAAAATTTTTCCGGAGCCGTATGAATGTCTTCGGACTTGAGATAGACTTCCGTGCTGCCGCACCAGATCATAATGCAGTTTTGCAGCCCGTTTGCCTCCTTGAATTTAACAATATCTTCCTTCAACGCGTCCACATGCTGACGCAGGTTTTGGCCCGGCTTGACATAGGTGCCGTCCAGGTTGCGCACGAAACGCCGGTCGAACACAGCCCGCATCGGTTTGATGCCGGCCAGAAACCCTTTAATGGATTCGAGATGTTCCCGGCTCAGCACCTTGGCATACAACGCGGCTTCGTAAGCATTGGCTTCATATAGATCCCAGCCGCCGAAAACCAGGTCGTCAACGGAATGCAGCGGAACAAAATCTTTAATGAAAGGGGTTCGATATTCGAATCGTTTTCCCAAGCGAATGGTTCCCACCTGGGTCAATGAGCCGATGGGTTCAGCCAGGCCTTTTCGAACCAGCTCCACGCCGGCGATGAATGTCGTGCTGACTGCGCCTCCAATACCTGGGATGAGCACTCCTAATTTCCCACCGGGTTTTTCTATCTGATCTTTCAGCTTCAAGTTGTTCAGTTTCAAGGTCGATCCTCCACTCAACTGGATAAGATATCGTTATCTAAGGCAAACGAGTGAGTCTGTACCATATTCTTGCGGTATGCTTATGTCAAGGGAATAGGAATCGGGGTCCCGCAGGAAGCTCGCTCATACGGCGTGAACGCTTGATCATGGCGGCTTGGGGCAAAAGACTTGCCGGGGTACTATGGGTTGAATTCAGCGTTTTCCAACTTCAGTAGCATTTTCTTGATATCCAGCCCACCGCTGTAGCCTCCTAATTGGCCGCCGCTCGTTATGACTCGATGGCATGGGATGATCAAGGGGATAGGGTTGGTCGCGCAGGCTCCCCCGACGGCCCGCGCCGCATTGGGTTTGCCGATGCTGCGCGCAATATCGAGATACGCTCGTGTTTCTCCGAAGGGGATATGGCAGAGCGCCTGCCATACCGCTTGTTGAAAAGGCGTTCCTGCGCTGATGTCAAGCGGTGTTTCCGGCAAGGGGATGTGTTCGGAGAAATATTGGAGAATGGCGCTTTTGGTGGCGTTGAGCAATGCACGGTGTGCTCCTGCATCAACATCAAACGATGCGAACAGCATTTGCATACGTTCCAGCATCGATTCGAGTGAAGGGATCGCGTTACCACAGAAGTCGATCCGGCAGATACCTCGCGAACTCGCACAGAGGGCTATTCGACCGATGGGGGTCGAGAAACTGACGTAGTTTAAAAGGGCTCTCTCACTCATCATCCAACAGAAAATCCGTGATGTATGGGTTCGTTTCCATTTCATGCCGGAGCGTCGACTTGGGACGGTCCCCGTAGTCATGGCCCGGCCAGACAATTGTTTGCGGGGGCAGGGGAAGAATTTTTGTCTTGAGGGATGCAAGCAGTTGCTGGAAAGAAGCACCGGGCAGATCGGTGCGGCCTACGGCACTGACAAACAGGGTGTCGCCCGTGAACAGGTTGCCGTCGATCAAGATGCAGCACGCGCCGGGCGTGTGGCCGGGGGTATGGATGAACTTTGCCGTGATGCCGCCGAACTGAATCTCGTCGCCGTCCTGAATGCGGACATCCGCCGGCGTCACCGCACAGAACCCCATCATTTCGGCCCACTGCCGACTCTCCGGTTGTTGGAAAAAATCATCGTCCAGCTGGTGCATGACCACTTTGGCTCCGGTTGCATCGCGCAAAATATCATTGCCGCACGTGTGGTCGGCATGCCCGTGAGTGTTCAGAATGTAGCGCAGGGTAACGCCCTTTGCGCGCAAAAGTCGTAACAACCGGGTTTCATCTCCGGCGGGATCGATCAGAACCCCGTCACCGCTTGTCTCGTCGTAGACAAGGTAACAAAAGACTTCCATGTGTCCGACCGGTGTCTGGATGATTTGCATGATTCCCCCCGTGACATCAGCACCCGGCAAAAGTTGTTTTCATTGATGTGCACAATGGACTATCCTGAGAAAAAAGTCAAAGGTCAGGACGATGAAAATCAATCTTCCCGAACAACTTTATGTGTACGAATGCTCGGGGCCGGCAAGCCCCGAAACCGAGCCCCAAGCAGAGGGGTATCTCGGCATCTGGCCGGAAGTCCCTTATTATTATGTATTTTTTGAGCGACCGGCGGATTCTCCGGTGCGCCGTTGGCTCCTGGAGAACGGCAATGGATGGTGTCTGAGGAATACTTACCAGCTTGACTATGCTCAATGGCAGCAGGTATCCGGGCGGGATCATGAAGTCGGTCCGTTTGTGATTCAGGTTGGCGATCATACCGACACCGCCGGCGGCATGAGAGGGAAGCTGTCCATTCTAATCAATCCCGGAGTGGTTTTTGGAACGGGTTTGCACCCCACAACCAGGGGTTGTCTCTTGGCCGTTGCACGCCTGTTTGAACAAAGTTGCATCCAGACGGTGGTGGACTTCGGTACCGGAACCGGTATTCTGGCTCTGGCCTGCGCCAAACTGGGCGCCTCCAGAATCATTGCTGTGGATTGCAATCCCCTGGCCATACGAGTTGCATTGTCCAATGCGGTTGCCAATGGCCGGCGGTCGCGGATTGAGCTGCTGGTGGCAAGGGATCCATCGATTTTGAAAGAGCCTTCCGACCTGCTGCTGCTGAATCTCGAATGGCCCTGCCTCAGGCAGCTGCTTCGGGAAAGTGAATGGGCCAAATATCGGCAGGTGGTGCTGAGCGGTTTCTTGAAATCCCAGCTGCCTCAATTGATGCCGTTAATCGGCGATGTTTGCGAAATCAACCTGGTAATGGAACAGGAGGACTGGATGACCCTGGTCGTTGCGCCGAAGCGGCCGGCGTCCGATGTGGGATGACACTCGAACATCCAATAACTCAACCGCCCCTCCACTGGATGCAGCAATTCTCTTTTGGTACCTCGACCACAGGGGCAGGTGGGTGAGGTCACGCGGCACGCGTGATAATTCGCAATGGATGCGGTGTGTGGCGGGTTGCGACGCAAAAAGCGCGTCTCCATCCTCCCTGCTCCCGACTTTCGCCGGAGCAAGTGAGGGTGAGCAGGAACAAGGGGGGTCAGTATTTGCGCGTGCGTACAATATTGTAGATCAGCCAGAGGCCTATGATGGCAGAAATGATGTAGCCGATGATGCCGAAAGCGGGAAAACCGAAGAGCAACGGCTCGACCCCGGTTGTGATGATCATGGACGATCCGATGATCATGGCGGCGATGATCAATCCGAAGGTGATCCGATTAGCTACGTTTTCCAGCGTGTTGCGCAGGCCGTCCAGATTCTTGTGCTGGAATTGAATGCTGAGCTCGCCGCGATCGATCTTATGAATGATTCGCTCGATGTGGCCGGGCAGTTTTTTTTGCAGGTTATGCAGATGGGTCAGAGTGCGTCGGAGATTTCTCCACACCGCTTTGGGCTTCCATTGCTGCACGATCAGTTTCTCTATAGAGGGCTCCGTTTCGGCCACCACGTTGAGATCGGGGTAGAGCAGACGGGCGGTCCCCTCTGCTGTCACCATGGCCTTGATCATGACGGCCATATCGGCGGGCAGTTTGATCTGATGTTCGCGCAGAAGCTCGGCGATGTCCATTAAAAGCTGACTGACGTTGACTTCACGAATGGGAGTGTTGTGGTAGACGTCCAGGATATCCAGTATCTCTCTCTGTAGAAGCCGTTCGTTAATGGTGCTTTCCCAGCTGGAGAAGCGCAGCAGGATATCGAGCAATCGTTCGCTGTCCTTGTCCACCACGGACTTGATGAGCTCGATGACATCCGCTCGGGTTTGCTCTGTGAGCCTGCCGACCATTCCCCAATCAATAATGCAAAATATGTGGTTGTCCAGGATGAACACATTTCCCGGGTGGGGATCGGCATGGAAAAAGCCGTCTTCCAGCACTTGCTTGATGGTGACCTGCAGACCGTGCCTGGCCAGACTTTGGCGGTCGGCCAGAGTATCCAGCTGCAGGTCGCGCAATTTGGTGCCGTGAATGAGCTCCATGGTGATCATCTGTTCGGTGCAGTGATCCTTGTAGAGTCTGGGAATATGGACGTTGGGAAAATCGGCCAGATTGGCCTGGGATATTTTCATATTCCTGGCTTCTCTGCGAAAATCCAGTTCACGCAAAATATTTCTCTTGAATTCTTTGACGAGCTCAGGAAGATCATAAATCTGAGCACCGTCCATGCGGTCATGCAGCTGCCGGGCAAGAGCGGAGAGGATATAGAGATCCGTGTCGATGATGTGGCGGATTCCCGGTCGTTGAATCTTCACCGCCACGGCCTGGTGGTTTTCCTTGAGCACAGCGCGGTGAACCTGTGCCAGGGAGGCCGCAGCAATTGGATCTTCCTCGAAGACCTCGAAGACTTCTGTTACCGGTGCCGACAGGTTCTTTTGCAGGACCTTTTCTATTTCGGGAAACGATACCGGAGTCACTTCGTCCTGCAGTTTTTGCAGCTCGAAAATGAGAGGCGGCGGCATCAGGTCGGGACGCAGACTCAGTATCTGACCAAGTTTAATGAAGGTCGGCCCCAGTTCTTCAAGGGTATGCCTGATGCGCTGCCAGGTGTTCAGCTCAGTGTGCGCGGGATAGATCTTTTCTATAATAAATTTTCCGGGTAGATCGAGGCGCTCGACGATGTCATCAAACCCGTATTTGAACAGGGTGATGATAATGTCTTTGAAGCGACCGAAATGGGCGACGGCCTTAATCTCCATGCCCTGCTTCCTTATCGCTCAGCGCAGCTGCCTCCAGCATGGCCACTCGTTTTTCCAGGTTTTCCACGCGCGCTTTGAGATCCTTGAATTCCGTCTTGCTGCCGATGTCCAGATTGTCCATGCTCTTGCGCACCGACTCGGATATCTTGGCATGGACCTCTTCCCATTGGTGCTGTCCACTTTCCACCAATTCTTCGGTGAGCTTTTCCGCTTCTTCGGCGGAGATTTTCCCCTGTTCAACCAGCGAGAAGGTTGCTTCCTGTATCTTTTCCTTGGTGACAACGGCTGCTCCCAGACTTGCCAGCAAACTTTTGCGAATCAGTTCAAACATTTGCGATCTCCTTTCCAGGGACGGCAGGGCTGACGGCCTGCCCTGTGGTTGATGATGCGATGCCTATGGGAATTGTGTTTCTGCATTGCAGGGGCTTCCTCCCGAATCTTCCTTTAAAAACTACGAATAACATGATGATAAAGCAAGCGAGAAAACCGCGGTTGGTCTTGGAGGCGCGGTATGTTAAGGTAAGCCGGTTTCCTCCAGGGGGAAGCTTGTATGAAGGGCCGAGGTTCGTCGAGTATTTGTTCGGCACCGACGGTTTTAGGGTCACCCGGGCACAACACGGGGGGAGGTCATTGTTTCCGGTGCAGACAACTCGCCAGCAGATCAAGGAGCTCTTGAGTCAGTCGGAATGCAATGCGAGAGACATTTCGCAAGCGTTGCGCATATCCGAGAAGGAAGTCTATCAGCACCTGGGGCATATTGCCAAATCAGTTGCAGCTCAGAAAAAGCGCTTGCTGGTGACGCCGTCCCGTTGCAGCGAATGCGGGTATGTCTTTTCCGATCGCACGCGCTTTACCAAACCAAGCCGCTGCCCGCGCTGCAGGAATGAGCATGTTGTAGAGCCCAAATATCGCATAGAATGACCGTCGGTTATCGGTACTATAGGGTTTGGTTTGCCATGCATGTACGGGTTCTTGTACAAATATTTCCTGCAAAGACCCACGGAGGATCGCCTGGCGTTCAAGATTGGAAAGAGGAAAAATGCACATGATGCGACCTGGATCTGACGGCGATGGGCGGATGCACGCCGCCGCTTCAGCAACCGTGGTGGCCGCCGGCAGTGACGAAACGGCCCGCGGCAGCCTGGTATGGACAGTGAAGGAAGGTTCCGCGTGCGGCGTTCGCAAGGGCTGGCTGGGCTTCCTGTGGATGCTGAAAATCCTTGTGCCGATTTCACTGCTGACGGCGTTGTTGGAATGGAGCGGCCTGATGAAGCACATGGACTTCCTCATCCAGCCGGTAATGAGTGTCATCGGTCTGCCCGCCATGGCGGCGTTGCCGTTGATCATCGGAATGCTCACCGGGGTTTACGGGGGCATTGCCGCCATGATGGTCCTGCCTTTTTCCAAAGAACAGATGACTCTCATGGCAATTTTTCTGCTCATTGCCCACAATTTGATTCAGGAAGGCGTGATTCAAGGCAAATCAGGCTTGCACCCCTTGAAGGCGACCATTTTCCGCCTGGCGGCCGCCTTCATCACCGTTATCATCGCCGCTCAATTTCTAAATGCCACGACAATCCAGAACATGTCGCATGTCGGCAAGGTAATGGCGGATGCTCAGCCCTTCATGGCTGCCATGAAAAACTGGGCCGTCACCATGTGGCACCTGGCGGTAAAGATATTTTTCATCATCATGGGCATCATGTTGCTGCTCGAGAATCTCAAGGCCCTTGGCTGGATCGATCATATCGTCAGAGTATTGCTGCCGTTTTTGAAGGCCCTCGGATTGAGCCCAAAAGTCGGCATGCTGTGGATGACGGCGGTGGTGTTTGGCTTGGCTTACGGCGCGGCGGTGATAGTGGAAGAAGCCAAAAGAGGAGACTTGAGCCCACAGGAACTCGAAGAATTGCAGCTTTCCATAGGCATCAATCATTCCATGGTGGAGGACCCCACGCTGTTTTTGTCCCTCGGCTTGAATGCATTTTGGTTGTGGATTCCGCGTCTCATCACTGCAATCGTGGCGGTACGGTTGCTCACTTTATGGCGGTTGATCAGGCACAAGAGGACCGCCCGGTAAAACCCCCGGCATTCCCAGGTATCTGCCGGGCTGCGTTTTCTACTTCCCGGGTGGGGCTTTCGCCTGCATGCAGCAGGGCGCCTGCTCGCTTTCCACCATCGAATCTGAATTGAACCCAACATTCCTTATGGCCCGGACGTTCAAAACCCGCAATTAGGCCTCGTTTGTGACTCCTGCACCAGAGAGTTGCTTCCTGGGTTGATGAAAATCATTCTGGCACAAGCCATCTGATTTGATCCCACTTTTATTCACCGACCGAGGCAGGTTGCTTGGCGCCCCGAAGTGGCCACATTGATCGGCCTGATACCCCGAAGGGGTTGGATAAATCAGCCCATGGTCGGCGGCTTGACGGCTAATTGCTTCTGCGGGAAAGCTTGCTTGCAAAGATGGTGATCAGTCCCCCCAGCATGATGTAGCCTATGATCACCTCGGTCATGACGAGCATTGCAGCCCCGGTCGTTTTGGGCGTTATGTCTCCAAAGCCCAGTGTGGTGAAGGTCACCACACTGTAGTAAATCATATTTAAGACATTGAACTTCAGGTAGGTGGTAGCAAAGTGGTCTGCCCCAAGAAGAAAGTAGACCAGCGAGTAGACCAAGGCAATGCTGATCGACAGGCCGGCCCAGCGCGCAACCGATCGACCGCAGTCGGCGGTGAGCCACCAGAAAAAGAAGACCCGCTTGCCCCAGGGAGTGTCTAAAAATTCCTCGAGGTAATCCTGGTCCTGCAAAAACAGCTTGAATCGCTGACTGCCAAAGCACGCAGCGGCGTTTACTCCCCTGCAGCGTATGGTGGTATCCAGCATGAGGTCGTATCTGTGCTGCCAGAGCAACCTGAGATTGCCTCTCAACTGTTTGATGCTGCGCGTGAAGATTTTGCGGTCGTACTTGACCATAGAGACATTGGCGTTTTCCAGGTTGGCCGCCTTGAAATTGGCTCCCATGAGGTCACTGTCCATGAGATTTGCATGCGAAAGGTCCGCATACGCGAGGCTTGCACCTTCCAGGCATGCGTGCGCCATGTCGGCATGTTTGAGATCGGCATCCTCCAGGGAAGCATTCCTGAGGTTGGCGGCTCTTAGATCGGTTGAAGTTAAATTGGAAAAAGCCAGGACCGCATTTTCGAGGTCCGCGAAGGCGAGGCAGGCCCCCGCCAGGTTGGACGAGGAGAGGTTGGCATCACGCAAGTCGGAGTGAGCAAAATTGGTTCCTTCCAAACGAGCCCTGGAAAGATTGATTTCCCGCAAGTCCAGATCGCGCAGATCGACTCCGACCAGATCGGGCTGAACGTCGCTGTTTGTACTTCTCCAGCTATTCCAGACCGTTATCCCCTCACCCAATACCTTCAAGTGGTGCTCATCAGCCATACCTTGCGCCTCGCTCACATCAGATGCAGCCCGGTAAATGTGGGGCAACATCCGCAGGTGTTGCAAGAATCTATATTTCAATGCAAATCAGCAATCATTCTGTGATGAAAGGGGCCGTGCAGTAAAGGCTTATACCTCACGGTATCAGCTGATGCAATGGAAGATTGGTAACCGTTTTGGTAACCGTTCAGCCGCCAGGTGATTGCCGGGAAAGTTTTTTTTATACGTCCTCATTCTGCTGAAAACCGCCGGCGCTCCACAATTTTTCTTTTCAGTGCAGACAAGTTGATATAAATGCCCTGTTGTGACTGCATGCAAGAACGTGACGGTGATACCGCTGAAATTTTCACCTGCTGGTCACCCAAAGGAGAATTCTCGTGTCGGAAGAAGACCTGTCGAAGCTGCGCATCGATAAGAAGGAGGTGACTCCACGTCGCAGGAGGACCAGGCGATATGGACTCATGGCCTTCGTCGGAGGCATGTTGCTCGTCCTGCTGCTGCTCTACCAAAAGGGCTTTCTCACTCCGTCCATTGAGGTCCAGGTGGCCAACGTTCAAAGGTACTACCCTTCCCAGATGGTCACCTTGTTGAATGCAAGCGGCTATGTGGTTGCCCAGCGCAAGGCCGCAGTGGCGGCAAAAATTACCAGCCAGCTCGTCTATCTGGGGGTGGAAGAAGGAAGCCGGGTCAAGGAAGGGCAGGTGATAGCACGGCTGGAAAACAAGGATGCCGAAGCAGCTCGAGACCGGGCCAAAGCGGAAGTGGAGGCGGCCAAACATCGGTTGCAGGAGGCTCAGGCCGAGCAAAAGGTAGCGCAACTGGCGTACCAGCGAAAAAAGCAGGTGGTGGATCGAGGCTTCGTATCCGAACTGGAATATGATGAGGCGGTGGCGCGCTACAGTAGAGCGCAAGACGCTGTGGCGGCACGGCAGGCCGAGCTCAGGGCAAGTCAGGCGGCGCTTGCCGAGGCCGAGGCGAGGGTATCGTATGCTGCCATTCAGGCCCCTTTCGACGCGGTGGTTCTCACCAAAGATGCCGATGTCGGCGACATTATCACTCCCCTTGGGGCAGCGGCCAATGCCAAGGCCGCCGTTGTGACCATAGCCGACATGGATTCCTTGCAGGTGGAAGCCGATGTATCCGAATCCAACATTGAGCAGGTCAAGGTGGGTCAACCTTGTGAAATTCAACTGGATGCTCTGCCCGATATCCGTTTTCGCGGGAAGGTTCACATGATTGTGCCGACGGCGGACCGCAGCAAGGCGACCGTGATGGTCAAGGTTGCCTTTGTCGATAAAGACCGCCGTATTTTGCCGGAAATGAGCGCTACGGTGGCCTTTTTGTCGCAGCAGGTGGCGCAGGGTGAGCAACCGTTTACGGCCATTCCGGCGTCGGCGGTAATCGAGCGGGACCAAGAAGCGTCCGTTTATATCGTCAAGGACGGCAAAGCCGTCGCAGTGCCTGTCAAGCTCGGCAGGAAATATAACGGAATGGTCAGTGTACGTGATGGGCTGACGGTTGGAGAAAAGGTCATTGTGACTGTCGACGGAGTAGAACCCGGCGACAAGGTCAGTGTGGCGGAGTGAAAGCGGAAAGCAGAAAGCAGAAAGCGGAAAGCGGAAGGCGGAAAGCAGAGGGCAGAGGGCAGAGGGCAGAGGGCAGGGGATGGGGGTGGGTTGGTGGAACGGGTGAACCATGGTCGATGCCGCTGAGGTCATCGTAGAGATCAGGGAACTCAGTAAGTCTTACCGTCGCGGGGGGCAGTCTGTGCCGGTTCTGGAGAATATTTCACTGACCATCCACGAGGGCGAGTTCCTTGCGCTCATGGGGCCTTCCGGTTCCGGCAAGAGCACGTTGCTGAATCTCATTGCCGGTCTCGACCAGGCGGATTCGGGCAGCGTCATAGTCGGCGGCGTTGATATCACCACCTTGTCAGAAACCGAACTGGCCGACTGGCGTGCCGGCCATGTCGGCTTTATTTTTCAATTTTACAATCTCATTCCCGTTTTGACCGCTTTTGAAAATGTCGAACTGCCTCTCATACTGACCAGCCTTTCCAAGAAGGAACGGCGCCGACACGTGGAAACGGCACTGCAGCTGGTCAAGCTGGCGGATCGCATGGATCACTATCCCAGGCAGCTTTCGGGCGGGCAGCAGCAGCGCGTGGCCATCGCTCGAGCGGTCGTGACCGACCCCACCATACTGGTAGCCGACGAGCCCACCGGCGATCTGGACAGGGGATCGGCCGAGGAGGTGCTCAAGTTGATGGAACGGCTGAGCGAAAATCTTGGCAAGACGATCATCATGGTCACCCACGATCCACGTGCCGCCAGGCGGGCTCAATCGATGAAATATTTGGACAAAGGCGTCTTGGCCAATGCTCCTGAAGCTACTCTTGCGGAATGCTTTTAGGCACAAGTTGCGCAATACCCTCACCGTGTGCGGGATGTGCATTGCCATTCTGGCGTTCGGCATGCTGCGCACCGTTATCAGCGCCTGGTATGCAGGGGTGGCGGCCTCTTCGACCAGCCGGCTGATTACCCGCAATGCCATATCCCTGGTCTTCCCCCTGCCGATTTCCTACCGGGATAAAATTCGTGCCGTGGAGGGAGTCAAGACGGTTTCCTACGGGAGCTGGTTTGGCGGGATCTACATTGAGGAAAAGAACTTTTTCGCCAACTTTGCGGTCGAGCCCAAGACCTATCTGGAGTTGTATCCGGAATTCATCATTCCGGTCGAACAGCAGGAAACGTTTCTACGCGATCGGAAAGCCTGCGCTGTTGGGGCCAAACTGGCCAAACGGTTTGGCTGGGAAATCGGTGACAACATCACGCTGAAAGGGACCATTTACCCGGGCAACTGGGAGTTTGTGCTGCGGGCGATTTATGCCGGGCGCGATCAAACCACCGACCAGAGCCAATTTTTTTTCCACTGGGATTACTTGAATGAAAGCCTGAAAAAGAGTGCTCCATCGAGAGCCGATAAGGTAGGATTCTATATCATCGGACTGACCAACCCGGATCTTGCCGCGCGAACAGCAGTGGCTGTCGACCGGATGTTCAAGAACTCGTTCGCCGAGACTTTGACGGAAACCGAAAAGGCTTTTCAGATGGGTTTTGTGTCCATGAGCGAGGCCATCATCACGGCCATTAAACTGGTTTCACTGGTCATCATCGTGATCATCATGGCGGTGGTGGCCAACACCATGGTCATGTCGGTGCGAGAGCGAATGGGGGAATACGCGGTCTTCAAAACCCTGGGATTCGGCCCCTGGTATTTGACCGCAATGATTCTTGGCGAATCCCTGGTGATCACATGTCTCGGCGGGGCTATTGGAATTCTTCTGACATTCCCTCTGGCCAGGGCATTCGGACAGGCGGTGGGAGACTGGTTCCCGGTTTTCAACGTGGCGCGTGAAACTATTGTCATGGATGCTGCCGCAGCGCTGTCTGTCGGGATCATTGCTGCCGTTTTTCCTGCCTGGCGGGCCATCCGTGTTCGCATCGCGGAAGGATTGCGCAGGATCGGGTAGATGAGGCTACTGGTTGCCTACAGCTTCCGCAATCTATTGACCCGGCGGCTGACCACGTTCCTCACCGCGGCGGGCATGGCCCTTGTGGTTTTTTCCTTTGCTTCCATAGTCATGCTGGCGGAAGGGCTACAACGGACGCTCGTGCAGACGGGGTCTGCGGATAACGTTGTGGTGATCCGTAAAGGTGCCGGAACCGAGGTGCAAAGCGGCATTGACCGCTATCAGGCGGCGGTGGTGGAAAGCGACCCTGAGGTGGCGTTTGGCAACGATGGCCGGCGACTGGCGGCCAGAGAACTGGTGGTGCTCATCAACATCCCCCGCAAGGGGACCAACAGTCCTGCCAACTTGATCATCCGCGGGATCTCAAAGTCTTCCCTGGTGCTCCGCCCGCAGGTCAAAATTGTGGCAGGGCGCGCGCCCAAGCCGGGGCTGACCGAAGTGATGGTGGGACAGAGTGTTGTGAAGCGATTCGCCAATACCGGTCTTGGCAGCAAAATGAATTTTGCCCAGCGCTCCTGGGATGTTGTGGGGATTTTCGATGCCGGCAACACGGGTTTCAGCTCGGAAATCTGGGGCGATGTCGATCAGCTCATGCAGGCTTTCCGCAGGTCGGTCTATTCTTCGGTCGTCTTCAAGCTACGCGACGCGTCTGAATTTCCGCGAGTGAAGGAACGCCTCGAAAACGATCCGCGCCTGACCCTTGAAGCCAAGCGGGAAACCACCTATTATCTGGATCAGTCGGCAGCCCTGGCCAAGTTTTTGCGTATTCTCGGCATGTCGCTCACCGTGGTTTTTTCCATCGGTGCCATTGTTGGGGCCATGATCACCATGTACGCGGCGGTGGCCAATCGCACGGCCGAGATAGGCACCCTCAGGGCGCTTGGCTTCAAACGTTCCAACATTTTGACGGCGTTCCTGCTGGAATCTCTCATCCTGGGTTTCCTGGGGGGCATGGCGGGCCTTTGCTTCGCTTCGTTTCTGCAGTTTTTTACCGTTTCCACGACCAATTTCCAAACATTTTCTGAACTGGCCTTCGGTTTTGCTCTGTCGCCCGAGATTGTCTACAAGGCCATGGGCTTTTCTTTGATCATGGGCTTTGCCGGGGGAATTCTGCCCGCACTCCGGGCATCCCGGATGAACATCATCGAGGCCCTGCGGGAAGCGTGATTCCCGCGCTGCAAACGTGCACCTGTCGCTCCGCGCAAGGCGCCGGGAGCAGCAAGGATGAACTGTTTGTCAGGTTCCGCCCAGGTACTCAAAGGCCAGCAGGCTGATGTCGTCCTGGGGCGCGGCATCTTCTGCGAAATCTCGCAAGGATTCAATGATCCTTTCCATGAGTGTGCTCAGAGGCTCTCTGCAGGATTTTTCCAAGAGTCGATAGAATCTTTCTTTGCCGTAAAAAAGCTGCGCGGCGTTCTCGTATTCGATGATGCCGTCCGTGTAAAATATGACTTTGTCCCCTGGAGCGATGTTGGTTTGTTGCTGTTCGAAAGGAATGCCCCCCATGCCGATGACAGGGCCCTTCGCTTCCAGGATCTCGATGCCGCCCGCGGGATGCACCAGTATTGCCGGCGGGTGGCCGGCATTGGCGTATTGCAGAATTCCTTCCCGCGTATTGACAATGCCGTAGTTCATGGTGAAGAACATGTCGAACCGTTCGATGGGATACTGTTCGTCCAACCCGCTCAAAACATCTCTGGGCGCTGCAATCTGCCTGGATACCGCAGGCGCCGATGGTTTCTTGAGCACATAGCCTCCGTCCGGATGCAGCGCCTGCGAGACCGACACGGTGACCAGGGCGGCGGGCACTCCGTGGCCGCTCACATCGATCATGTAAACAGCCAGGTGATCCTCGTCCAGGGGAAACAGATTGAAGATATCTCCGCCGATATGTTCACACGGAATGAATTTCCAGGCAGCCCGCAGGTGGTTGCTTTCGGGAAGCTTGCTCGGCAGCAGGGTCCGCTGGATTCCTGCAGCGGCCTTTAGGTCCTGGTCCAGTCGCTGCTGTTTTTCCAGCAGTTCGTTGTTCAGCCGGACCAGTTCGCGTTCTGCCGCGGAATATTTCAAGACCAGCTCTTTGAGGAGCTGCTTGTTGAGCTGGTTGTCGGCTTCCAGCGCTCTGTATTCAATCAGCTGCTGCAGACAGTCGTCCGTGTAAGGATGATCCTCCTCGCCCGGTCGCAAGTGCTTGCGAATTAACCGGTTAAATTTCATGGTTTTTCGTTTCCGCCTGTGCCGTGGTTCTCTTCATGTTGAACTGTGTGCGATTTCCAACGATCGCCTCGATTCCGACGGATTCCAGGTCGGCCAGCCGATTCCATACCGTGTCGATGATATGCTCCCCGCGGATGATGCTGCCGTGCTGAGGGGCGATGGCACAGAAGGGAATCTGTGCCAACTGTTCGAGAGCAAACCGCAGGGCTTTGGTGGAAGGAATGATGTGTTGGTGAAATTTTAAAAGGTCGGGCAGTGGGCAGTATGGCTTTCCGTTCGGGCAATTGCCGTAATCATGGCAGTCCTTGCACACCGGTTCCAGTTCCAGGACCAGGTCCCATTGCAGGCCGTAACTGCCGAACAGGTCACTGGTGAAGAGAACTCCGGTGGTTTCGTCAAAGGTTGCGAAACTTCCTTCCGAATGGGCGTAAGGGGTGGGAATGAACCTGAGCTTGCGTCCCGAGGAAAAACGGAAGCCCCCTGGGTAGTCTTCCAGTGAGTAAAGTTCTGAACTGGCGGCATAGTGCCGGATGAACATGTGATTGGACTTGGATGAGATGATCCTGAGGTCGGCACGGTCGATGATATCTTCAAAGTTGGAAATGCTGCCGCACAGGTCCGGGTCGTAGTGCTGATAGATGAGTGCTGCAATGGACGCCGGGTCAATCCCCGTGGAAAGGATCTTCATCATCACCGAAGGGAAATCCGGTCGGCTGCCGCCGTCGATCACCACCGCTTCGTTGCCGTCTGTGATGAGGTAGGGATTACAGTGCAGACCCGATTGCACATCGTAAAATCCGACCCAGAATATGCCGTCGGCTATTTGCACCGGGCGGGCATAATTGAGATGGGCTTTGGCTGGCTTGGTCATGGATTGTTATTCTCCCCGGGCAGTTTCTGAATTCTCATGTCAACCATAACAAAGCGTCCTCAACGTTTCCACAACTATAGCTTCCAGGCTAATGTTTTTGGTGTAGAAGGTCGGGTTGAGTCACACGCTTCGCGCAACGAAATTCCCCTTGAAAAATGCCGTTTCAAATGACATTTTGAATCGGGTGTATAAGAGCGGGATATTATTTTCAAAAGGATGACATTTGAAGCAGGAGCGAGGAGCGGCAGCATGGTGATGCGGGGTGTTTGGTTGGTGATTTTGGCACTGTGTGTGTGGTTGAGTGGCTGTGCGGGCAGGCAGGAGTCCGTCAAGAGCGTCTCATCAGAGGTGTCGTCGCGGAGCAAAGCAGTTCGAACAGACCGGCCTGCCGCACCCGCGCCTCCTGCAACCGGCTGGACCACTCGCCTGGTCACCATGGATGAACTGTTGCAGGCCGGCCATATGGACCCTGCCTTGACGCCGCCCGCGTGCAAAGAAATACTGGCGCGCCTCAATGCCAAGGCGCCTTATCGCATTTCCGATGATATGCGCAACAAACTTCCCTTGATGGTTCCCAACGATTTCAGGGCCTACAAGGAATGGAGCCCACTGCCCGAATCGGTTCCGGAGTTCGCTGCGGTGCCGAAAGCGATTCTGATTATCAAACAACACCCCTTTATGGGCTGGTATGAAAGAGGCCGACTGGTCAAGGACAGCTACGCCTGCATCGGGAAGCCGGGAGAAGATACCGAAGTGGGTGTGTATAAGGTCGAGGAAAAAGACCCCGACCATGTTTCCAGAAGTTATTCCAATTCGTTTGGCGAACCGGCCTGGATGCCCTGGGCCATGCGCATATACGATCATGTGTGGATACATGCTGGTGACGTCACAGGGCCGAAATGTTCCCACGGCTGTATCATCCTACCCGTGGAACCGGCGCAGGAAGTTTATCGGTGGGCCGATTCGGGTACCCTGGTGACCATCGTGGATTCTGTAGCCGACCTGCAGAAAATGGCGACCCAAATTGCCAAACAGTGAGTCCGGGAGACCGTCCGAGCACGGCGGACTCCTCTTCCTCAAGGGAACCAAGTTCTCTGACAGGCTGCTGTAATTAGAAGACGTTTGAATCTAATTCTAATCCTCTATTCACGGTTGGGTACATTATCCAATTCGCCCCATTCAATTAGGTTAAAGGAAGTCATTTTATGGTATGATACAGTGCTCATGAAAATCATCTTGCCTTCCAAGTAGGCTGGGTTGAGGGACGAAACCCAGCAAAACAGGCGTCGAGTTGCGTCACGCGCACCGCGTGAGGCAACCCAGCCTTTGCCGGAACTCCAGCTTGGAAGCTATGATATGCATTAGGCTCAGTTGCGGAACTGGCCATCGGCATGCGCAATCAACCGCACACGGGGCGGAACGGTAACCGAGTTGGCGGAGCTGTGTCAAACCACGGGAGGGAATTGAACACATGGTTTTACCGGCCGCCCCTCGACCGGTAAAACGAAATCAACTCTGTTTCCTCGGTGCCGCTGTGGTTCAAGTTACCTGCAACCGTAATTTCATTTCGACATGGAAATCGCCCGTAATCCAAAACCGATTCAACCCCGCATCCAATTCTGCCGATATGATCTTTCGAGGTGGTAAACTGGGATTCCAACGACGAAGCCTTTTAAGAAGCGACCCCTTTACGAGTTGGCAATGAAAGCACATGACAGAATCGTAATTGACCCCGGCATCATGTTTGGAAAGCCTGTGATCCGGAACACCCGAATCACGGTCGAACATATATTGCGTAAGCTCGCGGGCGGCATGACCACTGAAGAGATCATTGCCGATCACCCCCATCTCAAACCGGAAGATATCCTTGCTGCCCGGGATCTTGCAGCCGACTATTTGGCGAATGAAGTGGCTGTTTACGGCTGAGAGGCAACGGATTGAGATTCCTTGCTGACCATTGCTGTGATTTCGGATTGGTGACAAACTTGAGAAGACGAGGACGTGATGGTGTGAGCGCCCTTCATTCAATATCTTGACAGTTCAGAAGAACCAATCCTTGGCGACCCTTTTCGTTTGCAGCGAGTGGAACGTCCCCTATTCACGCCGACTGGGGTGGGTCCGATAAGGTGACCATATCATAATGACCAGGCAGGAATAATACGGCCACTGGTCATCAAAACCAGTCCAAGACTTGTCCCGGCCACACATACCCGCACTAACATGATCACTGCAGGGATGACCAGAGAACGTTTCTTTGAGCTTCTGGAAGAAGCTAAGTAAAACCTTTTGAATAACCTGACAAACCTGCCAACGTCCCCTATTGTACTTTTATGACCGCTTTTCAGAATAAGTTATGAAAAGACACCGTCTGGTAAAGCACATGAAGAATTACGGTGCATTCCTGTTGCGGGAAGGGAGACGGCATAGTATTTATCAAAGAGAAGGGCTGAAGACCGTGAAGACCTAAGTGCCAGGGCATACTGAGATCGTCGATGAGCTGGCGCGTAAGATATGCAAGGATCTGGATATACCTTTCGTGAGGTGATGGGGATGAAGTATAGGGCGATCATAAAGAAAGTTGATGACTGATGGATCGGATGGCTGATTGATTTCCCCGGGGTGAACGCACAGGAAAAGACACAACAGGAGCTGCTGGAGTCACTGAGAATTGGTGCAGAAGACATGTTGACAGCTGAAGTTGCTTGTGAGCCTGGGGCTCAAATGACGACCATCGAGGTACCGGAACCCAATTGGGCTAACACTTCCCAGTAAAAAAGGTCAAGCCAAGATCCTGTTTGCCTGTTAAAGTCAAAAGCAAAATAGAAAGACTGAACCATAATATGAAGTCCTGTATCCCTCTGCTTAGGCCCCTCCTTTCAAGGCCAAAATCGCGGGGCTAAGAGCAAAAAACCGCATACTTCTGCCTGCTTTTAAAGACATTGCAACTACTTGAGTCGGTCCGACCCCTATTACACTATTCAAAGTCCTTTAACCCCTGGCCTCTGGCCCTTCGCCCCTGAGTGGGTTGGCGCTTCTGGAAAGGATTCCACCGCCACGTGTAAAAAGTGATATTTCAAGACCTGACCCCAAATTTCACTAATCGAGGCACACGAATGAGATACAAAGTGCGCATTAAGAGGACCGAAGAGGGCTACGCTGTATGGGTTCCCGGCTTACCAGGATGCTGGTCTCAGGGGGAGTCCGAAGACGAGGCGCTGGAAAATATCAGAGATGCCATTGAAGCGTACCTGCAAGTGGCCGATCAATTGAGTGCTGACCAGGAATCCAGGTACGTCGATGTCTCGCATGCCTAAATTGCCAGGGATAAATCACCTGCGAGCAGTGAAAGCTCTTGAAAAGAAGGGGTTCTGGGTAGCGAGGCAAGGAAAGCACATAGCAATGACCAATGGTGAACGGATCGTCACCATTCCTCGAGCAAATCCTGTTGATGCCTGCACGATGGCAGGTATTGTCAAGGATGCAGGGCTTACTCTGGAAGAGTTTAAAGAGCTGCTATGACTTTGTAACCGCTCCATTTCCCCAAAACAATAATCCTTTACGAACATTTTCTATCAGCCCATGAAACTCGATGCAACGGCATACGGGTGAAAAGTAGGCGCAGCCTTTGTACCTGGCATTGGTTGGGAAAAGCGTACCGTCAATGGCAATAACCTTATGGGAGAGGAATCCCAAAAGATCCGCGATCTCGACAAGTACCTGGAAAATCTCTTGGCAGCGCTCTTTTCCCAGCCGCCCTTTGAAGTTTGTAAAGGTTGCTTCGCAAGGGATGTTGGAGTGGCGAAGCCCTGAGTAGAGCCGGTAGTGCTTTCCCCTTTCCTTATCGTGCACTGCTTCGAGAAAGGCTTTTAGATCTGGACACTTTTCCTGGTAGCAAAATCACGCCAAGGCGTGAGAGCAGGAAAAGACTTACCGGGTCATAGGCAATGCCCAAGATGCCGTACCGATCGGCAACCAGGGAGCGAACGAAAGAGAAATCGATCATTGAGCAAATCACGCCATTGGCGTGAGAAAGTCCCCCCTTGAATGCGGCCGCAACTGCCGATTCTGATATACTCACGCCTTGGCGTGACTGGTAGGAGTAGCTTGAGAGCCAGAAGATCTCGGGCTTGGGCCTTCGGCTCGTAGAGGAATGGACGGTGATGTTTTTGACAGATACGGACACGGATGCGATTGAGTTTGCTCAAGACATTTCCCAGGCTGAAAGCAGCAAGATTTCTCAACCCTGTCGTGCACCTGTCGTTAATGGTTTGTGGTTATGTCACTTGCCTATCCAAAAGTGTAAAGGTATTGGGAGCAACTCTTTGGAACATGCGGCCGCTTTTAACTTTTTTGGTCAGGGCGGAAACAATGGTCTCGCGATCCAGCAGCACACCGAAGTCTTTTTCTGCCATGGCGATGATCTCGGTAACGTGGAGGGGCTTTCCGGCCGCCTGGAGTACGTCATGGACAACGTCCATTTGAGACCTACCCGTTTTTTTGCGAACCGGCTGCTCCGTACCACGCAAGAATTGGCGAATCACTTTAAGCTGGGATTTCAATAGGGATTCCTGCAATTGTGCCCATTCTTTGAGGTCCATCAAGTGCTCCTGTAGTGTGATGAAAGGCTACCACCTTGATAGCATGTATGTCAATAATAAAAATACCCTACTTTAATAAAAATTTCATTCAATCTTGGGCTGGATTATAAGGTAGGTAACGGGTGTTAGGAAGCGTGCAAATTCCCCAAAACTGGGTTGATCGCATCAAGGCAGGTGCCGCACATCGCGGCCATGCGCTCGTTTAGGCGTCTTAAATTGGCTCAAAATGTGAAATTACGATTGCAATTCTGAAATGATTTCAACAATACTGTCCATTCTGTCCGTTGATAGAAAGCGGATGATGCCTTCAAGAGACAAGAAAAAGAGTCAAGAGCAGACCCCTCTTACTTTTATCTATGAAAAAGATTACGCCGCCACGTGAAAAAGTGATATTTCAAGACCTGACCCCAAATTTTTTACTGGCGAAAAGGAGATATCATGGAGAAGGTTCTGGTGACTTCTGAGGAATATGATGGTCGCTATGTGGCGATGAAGGGCTTTGACGACAATACCATCGTTGGCGTGGGGGACGATCCTGAAACGGCGTTAGAGGATGCAGCCGCGAAAGGTTATGAGAATCCGGTGCTGCTCTATGTGCCTGAAAAGGAAGTGGTACATGTTTATTCCATGTTAGGCTTTGATCATGCTACGTGAATATCCTTTCCATATCGTCAGGCCCGGTGATATCGCCAGACCATATCTTCCCATTACAATCACAAACCCGAGTACCGGCAAGGAAGTGCGGGTGTATGCCCTGGTCGACACGGGAGCCGATGAATGCGCGTTTCCTGCCTCTTTTGCTCCGATTCTCGATCATAACCTGCAAGCGGGACAGGTAAGGAGAATTGGCACCGGAAATGGAATTACTGTCGCATACGGCCATACTACGCGTATCGCGATCGAAGATTTCTCAACACAAGATGTGCTGGTAGATTTCATGCCAAATCTCAGTACTCCCTTGCTTGGGGTGAAAAGTTTTCTGTGCAGCTTTGTTCTGACGATAGATTATCCCAAGAAGACGTTTTCGCTACTACTGCCAAACAGGTGAGCATCCGCTCTTCTGGAAGGAATAACAGCTTTATACAACGAATAGGTTCAAGTGGGTTGGCGCTTCTGGAAAGGATTCCACCGGCACGTGTAAAAAGTGATATTTCAAGACCTGACCCCAAATTTGCTATGGTGTTTTTCATCGCGGGGGCGAATTGCTGGCGGAACAAACCTATGCCAGAATAAAAACAAAAGTACCAGCGTCCCCTATTTTTTCCTAGTTATTGAGGACAAATTATGGCAGCCCTCACCTTAATTACCGATTCAGACCGGCAGCTGAAGCCGCTCATTGAAGCAGCGATAGTCAATGAGCTGCGCCTTCTTGAGGCTGGCCTTCGCCGCACCCAATCAAGATTGCATTCCTTTGAAAAACGGTACGGATTGACCACCGCAGAATTCTTAACTCGATATGAAAATGATGAACTGGGAGAGACTCTCGATCTTGCGGAGTGGATTGGGGAGGTGAGATTGTTGGCGCGGCTCCAGGAAAAGATTGAAGCACTTCGGAACGTCCGGTTTGAGAATTGAAATCTACTTTTCAAAATTCCGCGAATCAATCGAATCGTGCTCTTTGGCGCAGCTTATCCGCATCGCTCTGGATAAGAGGAGCACTCATGCCGGCTTCATTCAAGCGGAAATCAGCTTCATTGACGAGTCGATCTTGTATGTGCGCGAATTCGTTGACGTTGAAGGCGTAGAAGAGCGACTCATGTAGGTCTACCAATACGCCAGCAGCTCCGGGCGTCTGATTTTCCGATATGACAACACCGGTCATCACAAGAAACTAATGCTGCCCACCTATCCCCACCACAAACACGACCGTGCTGAAAACGTGGTCGTGGCAGCACCTCCTGCCAATTTAAAAGAAGTGTTGGAAGAAATTGAAGAGTTGGTGCTATCGTCTGTTTAAGAGTTTCGATCACGATCTCGAATATTAGCAAAAAGACTGGGAACCAAGTGCGAAGAATGAACAACCAAAAACGAATAACGCCAATTCCGAGCCTAAAAGGTACGATATTCGCCCCGAAAACGCGCTATCTTTCGACACTAATGATGGGATTTCAACCACATAGCTTGGCCCGACCCCATTTGCTCTAGCCTGGAGGCGCTGTCAGCTAATCGTGCAAATTGCACCGCCCCCGGGGCCATTTACGTCGATCCTTTCTCTTTTCGTCCACTTCTTGAGCGAATGCAAGGCCATGTTCCAGTCGCTTCCACCAAGCAAAAAGGATGAAACCGGGTCGATCATAAATCGCTGTTGGGTTACTGGAAGCGGGGTATCTTCCATGCGGAAGGGGCGGGATAGCAGGATAGGCGGGGTAAGGTTACTCAACAAACAACATAATCAAGCTCGCAACATAACGTCCCCCAAAAAGTAAATAAATTCAGCATTCTTTTCCCCGTGCAGAAGAGACAAGAGCAGCCCCCGGAGCCTTTTAATGGGTGACCCTCTCGGTCTAAGCCCTAAATGTTGCATCAGCAGACCCTGCTTTTGCTTAAAACTTAGCCCTTAAAACTTAAAACTCTTTTCCTTGTCGCCCCCATTTCAGAGCCAAAATGCCGGACCTAAGAACAACAAACGGCATATTTTCGACTGTTTAATACAGGAATTCAAACACTTGGCTCGGTCCGACCCCTGACAAAAGAAGTGAACTGCTGGAAAAATACAAAGAAACGCATAATTTCATGGACGTCCCCCAAAACCAAAGTCTCACGGTCCCCGACCCCATCAGCATAAACAGTGAAGGACTGGAAGGTTGCCAGGCAACTGGTGTAAAATATGAGGCAACAAAAAACCGAGGAGACACAAGATGAGTGAAGGTTTGCTGTCCAAAATTGAAGAGAGCATCCGACGGCTGTCCGCAAGTGAGCAACTGCGGCTGATGGAGCGGCTTGCACGTTATATTAGGGAGAACAGCTGTGGCGAATGGGTCGGCCGCGAGGATCAATTGGCCATCATGGCCTCCGACCCGGACATCCAGAGAGAGCTGCAGATGATCAATGAGGAATTCTTTTGCGCGGAGAACGATGGATTGGGAAACAACTAATGCCCATTCATCGCGGGGAAATCTACTTCGTCAATCTGAATCCGGTTATGGGAAGAGAGCAGGCGGGGCAACGCCCAGTGTTGGTTCTGTCCACCGATGCCATCAACAGCTTGCCTTTGGTGGTGACCGTTGTGGTTGGCACAAAAGGCGAAAACATCACCAGGGACTATCCGACCAATGTTCGGATAAAGCAGGAAGACAGTGAATTAGCCATGGAAACGGTATTCCTGTGCTTTCAGATTCGCTCGCTTGATCCTGCAAGATTTCCACTGGTTGCCGCCGGAAGGGTTTCCAGTGCTGTGATGGAGAAGGTAGAAAACGCTGTTCGATACTGTCTCGGAATCTGACCCACGCAGTTTGCATCCGAACTAAAAGCGGTGCAGCAGCGGGATTTGCCACCTTCGACGGCTTCCCCTAAAATACACATTGTTTCGAAATCCACTATACGACAGTCAGCAAGATAGCAGCCGTCAAGAGAAAAAAATGATATTTCAAGACCTGACCCCAAAAGTTTCGAAGTTGTCAACGTCCCCTAATTTTATCTATTTTTTATGCTTGAAGTCGATTTTGAGAACATTTTAAGGACAGGTTGCTCGCAAGAAGGGCTGCACCGATGAAAGAAATTCATGTTAAAGCATTCTGGGACAGCGAGGCGGAAGTCTGGGTGGCAACGAGCGATGACGTGCCCGGGCTTGTCACGGAAGCAGGAGATGCAGACGAGCTGATAGGAAAACTGAGAGCCATGATTCCAGAACTCCTTGAAGCCAATGGGTTGCTGGACCAGGACGAAGCGGTGGACATCCCAATGCATATATCTTCGGAACGCACCGAGACTATAACTTATAGGCCTGTATGAATGGCTGACTACAGTCCGGCATTGAAAAAGCTCCTGCGCCAGGCAGAATGCCAATTTATCCGCCATGGCAAGGGAGACCATGAGATATGGTATAGCCCAATAACAGAGCGACACTTCATAGTTGACGGCACGATCAAATCTCGCCATACAGCCAATTGTGTTCTGAAGCAAGCCGGATTACCGAAAAAATTTTAACAAGACGGAATCTCGAGAACCGAGAACAACAAACGGAAGATTATGAACGGATAGCGCAAGTTTTGTAGCCGAAAAGTGGGATATTGGCCTCGAAAGCATCTATTTCTGGGACACTAAGGTTGAGATTTCAAAGACATAGTTTGGCCCGCCCCCGCAAATGCACCTTTGGGGCGTCCTTTTTACCGACCGCCTCTGGGCTGGTAAAAAACAATCAACTCTATGCCCGTGCTGAGTTGAAAACAAAGTCACACTCTGCGTGATGCCTCTGTGGTTCAATTTACCTGCAGCCGTAATTCCATTTCGACATGGAAATCGCCCGTAATCCAAAATGAGCTCATGCAACAGCGAGATCCTGCCGGCACGATCTCTGGAGCATCGACCGCAAACCAGGAACAACGAACCAGGAACCAGGAACCAGGAACGAATAATAGCTTAATCCAACGCCATTTTAGACACACTGCAGGGGTTGCTGTTGCAGAAAAGACAAAGACCGGAAGAAAACGAATTGCGCGTAGCGGTTATAAGATGTGAAATGTGTAAAAGTAAAGAACGGCCCCTAAAACCCTTAAATCGCTGTTGGGTTACTGGAAGCGGGGTATCAGGCGGGGTATCTTCCATGCGGAAGGGGCGGGATAGCAGGATAGGCGGGGTAAGGTTACTCAACAAACAACATAATCAAGCTCGCAACATAACGTCCCCCAAAAAGTAAATAAATTCAGCATTCTTTTCCCCGTGCAGAAGAGACAAGAGCAGCCCCCGGAGCTTTTTAATGGGTGACCCCTTTATTTGCCTATGAACTATTGCATGAGAAAACTTAACCCACATTTACGTTCTCCCTTAAAACGGATATATTGTGGTTAGCCTTGTCATTGAGGAGAAATAAATGACTGCAATTGCTACTGGAATGGAGGCTGAATAAGATGCCCCACATCACGATGGAGCTTAGCTTGGAGCAAATCAAGAGGATCGTTTTTCAACTGCCGGCAGATGAGCTGCTTGTATTGAACGATATGATCGAGGATCGCGCACAGACTCTAGCCATGATGCAAGTGGCGAACATCGGTTTTCGCGAATGGGAAGAAGAGGGTGAGGACATCTACGATGCCTAGTCCTGAGCGCGGAGAGATCTGGCTGGTACGCTTCCCTTTCACTGATCTAACCACTACAAAACTTCGGCCTGCTCTAGTTCTTGCTGTCCACGGCGAGGACGTGATTGTGATGGGTGTTTTCTCCCGAATACCGGATGCGACATTACGCAAAACTTGGCTGCTGCTTGATGATTCGCATGCAGAGTTTGCGAGCACAGGACTTAAGAAGACCTCTCTACTGAAAGCAGAAAAGATTGCTGTCGTACACGAATCGGTGCTTCAAAATAGACTTGGGATCATGCCTGCCGATATCATGGAGCGGATCGCAACTGCTTTGAAAAAAGCCCTGCATATCCGGCCTTAATCAGTCCATGAATAAAAACGCCGGGTCTATAGAATTATAGGGCAAACAGAGGAAGCATAAAATTCCCCGATGTTACTTAGGCCTTAGCACTCAGTCCTTGGTCCTTTTCCCTGACAGCTTTCACCTTCCAGCTTTGAGCTTCAATCATGCCCCGCCAACCTCGTCTAGACGCACCCGGGCCCCTGCAGCACGTGATGGCAAGGGGAATAGAGCGCAAAGAAATCTTCAAAGATGATGAAGACAGAAACGACTTTCTTAACCGGCTGGGCATCATCCTGGAAGAGACCCAGACACAATGCTACGCATGGGCTCTAATTCCCAATCATTTCCACCTGTAGCTTCGAACTGGGGCAAGCCCGCTCAGTAAAGTCATGCGCCGCTTGATGACCGGATACGCCGTCAGCTTTAACAGGCGGCACAGGAGAGTCGGACATTTATTTCAAAACCGTTACAAATCCATCGTCTGCGAAGAGGATCCTTATTTTTTGGAACTGATCCGTTACATCCACCTGAACCCACTGAGAGCTCGCTTGGTCAAGAATCTCGAAGAGCTCGATGTGTATCCGTGGACCGGTCATAGCAGCATTCTCGGAAATTGCAGGAACCCTTTCATACTGTACCCGGTGGGACCATCGCCTCAGCACAGGTACCCGTGTGCAGGGATACCGCATCCGACGTTTCATCGGCGGGAGCTCAGCAGTCCCACATCATAGTGCTTGCAGAAAAAACGGTTGCGAATGTACTTATTCAGTTTGGGGATAAACTGAGCGAGGCGCGCAGCAGCTATCGTAATTTCGTGGAAGATGGGATCAAACACGGCACGAGGCCTGACCTGCAGGGAGGTGGGTTGGTCAGAAGTGCTGGGGGAGAAAAGCAAGGTTTGCTCGGACGTCCGAAAGGGGAGCGAGAGCAGGCTGATGAGAGAATATTAGGAAGCGGACATTTCGTAACGCAGGTGTTGAGCAAAACGGATCATTGCGGCCAGGCGCAAGCAAAACAATCTCTCGAAACGCTCTGTGCTCGAATTGCTGCTTCTTTCGGCATTAAAGTTAAGGAGCTTCGATCCGCGAGCAAGAAAAGGGTTGTGTCCAGGGGAAAATCAGTCTTTTGCTATATCGCTGTCGAACAGATGGGCTATACCGGGCGGGAGGTTGGGCGCTATCTGACTATACGACGCTACAGCGCATTAAGAAGAGCAGCACAAGGCAAGGAATTCGCTGACAAATATATTCAAATAGTGGAATAGTGGCAACGTCCCCTATTCGCCGTCCAAGAGCAGCCCCCGGAGCCTTTTAATGGGTGACCCTCTCGGTCTAAGCCCTAAATGTTGCATCAGCAGACCCTGCTTTTGCTTAAAACTTAGCCCTTAAAACTTAAAACTCTTTTCCTTATCGCCCCCATTTCAGAGCCAAAATGCCGGACCTAAGAACAACAAACGGCATATTTTCGACTGTTTAATACAGGAATTCAAACACTTGGCTCGGTCCGACCCCTGACAAAAGAAGTGAACTGCTGGAAAAATACAAAGAAACGCATAATTTCATGGACGTCCCCCAAAACCAAAGTCTCACGGTCCCCGACCCCATCAGCATAAACAGTGAAGGACTGGAAGGTTGCCAGGCAACTGGTGTAAAATATGAGGCAACAAAAAACCGAGGAGACACAAGATGAGTGAAGGTTTGCTGTCCAAAATTGAAGAGAGCATCCGACGGCTGTCCGCAAGTGAGCAACTGCGGCTGATGGAGCGGCTTGCACGTTATATTAGGGAGAACAGCTGTGGCGAATGGGTCGGCCGCGAGGATCAATTGGCCATCATGGCCTCCGACCCGGACATCCAGAGAGAGCTGCAGATGATCAATGAGGAATTCTTTTGCGCGGAGAACGATGGATTGGGAAACAACTAATGCCCATTCATCGCGGGGAAATCTACTTCGTCAATCTGAATCCGGTTATGGGAAGAGAGCAGGCGGGGCAACGCCCAGTGTTGGTTCTGTCCACCGATGCCATCAACAGCTTGCCTTTGGTGGTGACCGTTGTGGTTGGCACAAAAGGCGAAAACATCACCAGGGACTATCCGACCAATGTTCGGATAAAGCAGGAAGACAGTGAATTAGCCATGGAAACGGTATTCCTGTGCTTTCAGATTCGCTCGCTTGATCCTGCAAGATTTCCACTGGTTGCCGCCGGAAGGGTTTCCAGTGCTGTGATGGAGAAGGTAGAAAACGCTGTTCGATACTGTCTCGGAATCTGACCCACGCAGTTTGCATCCGAACTAAAAGCGGTGCAGCAGCGGGATTTGCCACCTTCGACGGCTTCCCCTAAAATACACATTGTTTCGAAATCCACTATACGACAGTCAGCAAGATAGCAGCCGTCAAGAGAAAAAAATGATATTTCAAGACCTGACCCCAAAAGTTTATGTGATCAGAACTCAGCTTATTTTTCTGGTACAGAATTTGCTCTGCCTATGCAAAAAGACATCTGATGAACACGCGTTTTGGGTGAGTGACAAGGTTAGATGGTGGCCTGACTGGAGGGTAATATGAGAAAGCTTCTGATAACTGTGTTTTTGCTTTTGATTCCAACATATTTTTTGGGACTAAGTCACGCGTACGTTGCTACTTCTATCAACAAAAGCACTGGTGCAATTACCGCCAATGGATCTTTCTTTTATCCCAAGATCATTTGGAATTGCGGTGCTGAATCTATGAAAGAGGTTGCGGCCAATGGGTTTAATGTAGTGTTGGACATGTGGGCTGGTTATTCTGGAGACGTCAACCGCACCTTGACTATGCTTGATGCTTGTTCCAATGCAGGCATTTTCGGGATTTGTGGAATCGGAAGGAATTTGGTGAGGGACATAGCAAAACTCTCTTCTTACATAAATGGAATCAAGAATCATGAGGCACTCTTTGCCATAACGTTTCCAGATGAGGGTACTACATCATACGAGGAATTAGGTGTGGGTAATACCAAAGAGGAGATGCTGGCTGCATATAACAAAATAAAAGAAATTGCACCGAATTTGCTTGTGATATTTGACCATTACAAGGAAGATAATGGAGTCACTTGGGGTGATATTGGCGATGTAGTGGATGCTTTTGGGATCGATTACTACCCTTTTGTCATTGATCCTGGTTGGAATTCATTCCACAGTTGGCAAGGTATTATGAAGACGTTACAAACCGACACTCTTGCCGGTGATAACTGTAAGGCTATCTGGCAATTTGCTCAGGGAAGCAGTTCCGGGAGTTATCAGAGAATTCCTACGTATCGGGATATGGCGTTAGAATTTTGGGCTTCAGTGTCCTATTTTGCAAAAGGAGCTTATCAGATCTATGGCTGGGGGATAAGCAGCGATGGAATGCAGACAAATACGGATGTTAGGAACGATGCGTATAATCTGATTAAGAACGACGTAATTCCTAATCAAGAGTGGCTGGCTCGTTCTTTAAAGGCGGATAACAGCCTGACGCTAAGTGCCAAAACAAACAGTGACCTTTTGACCGGATCCAATCCGTATGTGTCTTCTATCTGTCTGGCTCATGAGGACCGAGTATATTTTGTTATTGTCAATGGCCACTTTTCCAAGGCGTGCGGTTCGGTATCTGTCATTTTAAGTGGTGTTCAGGATCAGGTTGCAACAATTATTGCGGACAGCAGTGGTGGCGATGCTCCGACTATCAAAGATGGCTTGTTCAGTGTAGGGGATCTAGAACCCTTCGGGTATAGGGTGTTGAAATTTAATCTGGATACTGCAAAACAAGAAGTAAAACCGCCTGCAAACTTGAGGTTAAGCATTAGCACGCCATAGGGAACAACGCCTTGTAAAATTCCAGCCGGTAAAATGAATCTCCTTTAGGTATCCAAGCCAGAGTTAGCTTGACTGCTCTGGTTTTGCACTTTTCACTTCTAAGTTATCCTTTCGGACCTGCACTTTGCTCCTACCAAAGTCTCGCGGGCTAATTTGATAAGAGAAGGTGTTCAACCTGACAGCATTCACGTAACCGGAAACACTGTGATTGATGCATTATATATGGCAGTTGAGAAAATCAATGCAAACCCACCTCTGATACCCGAACTCCCCGCTGAATTGATGGCAAACGGGCAACCGCTCGTGCTTATCACTGGGCATCGGAGAGAAAATTTCGGGAAGGGCTTTCAGAATATTTGTGCGGCATTAGCTAGTTTCCATCCGGAAACCCCCGGTTTTTGGAGCGTAGCACCCTCGTTCAGATAG
>NZ_JAIBKA010000001.1 GCF_022603395.1 Desulfoferrobacter suflitae | reverse complement strand
CAGAATGTGCCGCCTTCTTGAAAAATGAAATAAACAAATTCATGTCGCTCTTGAGTCTGTGGTTCAGCCAACTGAAGAACAAGGAAAAGAGTCCAATGAGTGATGTGGATATCAGGATAAAATAGATGACGGTCCTTTCTATCTGATTGTTTAATTTGGCGTGCATTAGAGCAATATTTGTTTCCACGTCATCAAGATACACGCCGGCGCCGACAAGCCAATGCAGGTCGGGTATCCCATAAATGAAAGATACTTTTGGCGATTCTTCATTGGGTTTGGTCAATTTAATGTGGGAATAATAGATGAAGTCACCTTCAGGTTTTAATGCCGCGTGGTATTCCTTTTCAAAAATACCTTTCATTTTATCGGGATTGTCATTGAAAATCTCCCAAAGTTTCCTTGTTCCATTAAAAAGGGTCCCATTTGAGACCAACGCATCTCCATTGAATTTATTAACAAAAATATACCCTTCTTGGCCAAACCGTATCCTGCTGATGGCCGAGAGGAGATTCGCTTTTATCTGATTTTCAACATCATCAACGTACAGGCCGGTCCCAATCAGCCAATCGTATGGCTCAAATCGTTTGATGAAAGATATTTTCTTGAAATCATTGCCTATCTCATTAGGTTTGGTCCACAGGTATTCATAAAAGCCTTCGCCCGACTGTTCCGCAATTTTAATCATGTCTCTAATGACGTATCGCCCGCGCATATCCTGTGTGTTGAGCAGGTTTGATCCTTCCATTTCGGGTCTATCGGCAAAGAGCACTTCTACACCATCCAGGTGGGTTATAAAGTAATAGCCTTTTCCATTCTCAAACCGTATGGGTCTTAATGCATCCAGAATCATTTGCTGAATTTCCATCTCATTCTGAGTAGCATGGTTGCGTTGATAGATATGTTCAGCAATGGAATAGGCCTCATAAACTCGCGACTTGATCGTCTTCCTGGTCAAGGTTTCGCTCTGAGTTTTTTCGTAGCGAATCATGTCTACAACACGATCCACCTCCTGCTTGACTAGCTGTTTCTGTCGGTCAATAAAGTCCGTTCGAATTTGATGAGCCTGAAGTTTGAGGTCGCGATAGGAGTTGATAGTATCGATCGCAACAAAGCTCACACCAAGTCCTATCAAGCAGACAATTCCCCATGCCTGAGTCAGTTTGATAAAGCTTCTCTTCTTTTTCATTGGTAGTTCCCAGCCGGAAATTCAAGATCACCTGCGGTGCAAAAACCGATTATGGTCCAAACGAACTGCCGGTGCCCCCTGCATACGAAGGTCGGAGAGTCAATCAAGGCCTTGTTTATTGCCTACATCCAATTGATTGGAGAAATGCAATTAAAGCAGTATCTGAATAGAATTTGAAGATCATAATGCATTTTATTAATATTATTATAAAAATGAGAACTGTGGCGGATTGAGCGATGCTTGCAGGCCGGGTTGAGGCACAAAACCCGGCAAAACAGGCGTCGGGTTTCGTCATGCGCAAGGCGTGACGAAACCCGTCAACAAGGCCTGCAAACAATGAAACATCTCATGCTTAACCGGTATAGCAAACCCTTTGCACAGCGAAGGAGCTCACTGTTGCGCAACACGTCCAGCCATCTTCCGCATGTCTTGTCACCACAAATTCGCCTCATTGAAACCTGATTGTCACCTTCTTTTCCTATAAGCAGTGGAACAAAAACAAGCAGGAGCGCTTTATGGAAGCTTTCAGTCTAAATGATGCACTCATTAAAGATATTTTCCACCATGCCAGGCCCCTTGGGCATCATGAAAACCTCAAGAACCTGAACCTCGGCTTCGGGTTTCTCTACTATGGGGCGGTGCGGGCATTAAGGCCGCGGCACACTTTGGTCATCGGTTCCGGCTATGGCTTCACGGTGGTTTGTCTGGCCCTGGGCATCAAAGATAACGGCAGCGGAGGCCTCACTTTTGTCGACCCCTCCTATGCATTGTTGAGAGACGGACCTTTCAAAACCATTGGCGGGACCGGCCAATGGGATCAACCGGAAAAGGTGCACAAGCATTTCAAACAGTTCGGTCTGGACGGGATCGTGTCCCATCATAAATTGAAGAGTGAAGAATTCTTTGCCGCCTACCAAGCTTCAGGTCTTCCCCCAATCGATCTCGCCTTTATCGACGGCAATCACAGTTACTCGGACGTGCGCCACGATTTCCAGCAAACGTGCCGGTACAGCCGCAAGAACACGTATATCTTCCTGCACGATACCAATACTTTCATTCGCGAGACCATCCGCCACTCGGGAGTGAACCGCTGGCTCAAGTTTCTGAAGCAGGAAAAAGAGCTTTTTGAAGTGATCAACTTTCCCTTCTCATCGGGAGTCGCCCTGGTTCGGCTGAAGGAGAACAATGTGTGGGAGCATCTGCAGTGATAATGGCCTGCACGGGCCTTCTCGCTGTCGCGCTTGCAGGATTTCTTTATTGGCGCCTTGTCTGGTTCTTTCGCAACCCTGCCAGGTTTCCCCCCGGGTGGCAGGGGATCTTGAGCTGTGCGGACGGCACCGTGGTTTACGTCAAAAAAATTCGCCCGGATCAGGATGTGCTGGTCATCAAAAAGGGCTCGCAGGCCAGCATAAAAGATATTGCCCGCCAGGACATGGCCGGGGAAAAAATCCTGATCGGCGTTTTCATGAGCCCTTTCAACGTCCACTATAATCGCTCTCCTTTGACCGGCAGGGTCGAATTCATCCGCCATTATCCGGCACAGGGGCATAATCTCAGTATGTGGCCCATGCATTTGCGGACCGTTTTGAAGCGCAGGCCGTATTACCGGAACAGTCTTCATGTGAAGCAAAACGAGCGCACCGTGACCAAAATCACCGGCACCTACAGGGAGCGTGATCTGTCCTGCTATGTCATTCAGATTGCGGGGAGGAGCGTTCGGGGGATTGACAGTTACTTGCATGAAGGAATGGAAATTGAGCGCGGCGCCATATTCGGCATGATTCGCATCGGCTCCCAGGTGGATTTGGTTGTTCCATGGACGGATGGAATGCAAATCCGGGTCGGACCCGGCGACAAGGTGAGAGCCGGCGAGAGTATCCTTATTCAATAGCCTCAAATTCGAAGAGGAGGTGCAATGAAGGCCGACCTGCATGTGCATTCGAAGTTTTCCAAGCGCCCGTCGCAATGGCTTCTACAAAAGTTGAACTGTCCCGAGAGCTTCACCGAGCCGCTTCAGCTGTATCAGCTTGCCAGAACGAGAGGAATGTCGCTCGTTACCATAACCGACCACAACACCATCGCAGGTGCCCTGGAGATTGCCCACCTTGCGGATACGTTTATCAGTGAAGAAATCACCACCTATTTCCCGCAAGACGGCTGCAAAATACACGTGCTCGCCTATGACATCGACGAGGGCCGGCATGAGGATATCCAGAAGGCGCGCGAGAACATATTCGACCTGGTGGCTTATCTTCAGCAGGAAAAGATCTTTCACGTGCTCGCACACCCGCTCTATTCCGTCAATGATCGGCTCAGTGCAGACCATTTCGAGCAGTTGCTGCTGCTGTTTAAAAATTTCGAGCTCAACGGGGCGCGGGACGAGATACAAAACGAGTGCCTGAAACAGATATTGCTCCCATTGACTTCCGCCGAGATCGGCGGGCTCGCGGATAAACATGGTTTTATGCCCGGTTTTCCCGAACCGTGGGTGAAGAATCTCACCGGTGGCTCAGACGACCACAGTTCCCTCAATATCGCTCGACGGTACACGCAGGTTGCGAAAGCGAAAAATGTTCGTGAATTTCTCCGCGGCATCGACGGCCACAGTGCCAAGGTCGCCGGGCTTCCGGCCACGCCCCGGACGATGGCCCATAACCTCTACGGCATTGCCTATCAGTTCTACAAGCATAAGCTGAACCTGGGCCGCCATGTGCCCAAGGACATCTTCCTGCGGTTCCTCGACCACTCCCTGCATGTGGGCAGGGAAGAAGAAGAGGGCATGATCTCGAAGCTCTACTGCATGTGGAATTACAGGCGCAGCCAACGCAAAGGGACCGATCGATCCGTCTCGCTGCAGCAGCTTCTCCGGTTGGAATCCCAGCAGCTTATCTGGAATGATCCGCACCTGATGGAAGTGACCAGGTCGGGAAACGGGCAGCATCGGGATCTGGAGAAAATCTGGTTTGAGTTCGTCAACAAGGTATCCAACCGGGTCCTGCCGCACTTCGGCGACCATCTGCTGAACCATCTCTCAGGCGCCAACCTGTTCAACATTTTCAATTCAATCGGCTCTGCGGGCGCCCTCTATTCCGTACTGGCGCCCTATTTCGTCTCGTTTTCTCATTTCACCAAGGACAGGGAGCTGGTTGAGAAGATCCGGGAAAGGTTTCCCCACCAGGCTGCGAAGGCTCACCACAATAACGGCAATGCTCATGTTGCTCACTTCACCGACACCTTTTATGAAGTCAACGGAGTCGCCCTCACGTTGCAGCAGAATATCCAGGCGGCGGTCAAAACGGGCAAGAGGCTTACGGTCATCACGTGTGATGCCGAAAATCACTCGCCAATACCGGGAGTTCAAAACTTCGCTCCGGTGGGTGTTTACGAGCTTCCGTTTTATAAGGAGCTGAAGCTTTTTTATCCGCCCTTTCTAGAGATGCTCAACTATTGCTACGAGCAGGGATTCACCGGCATCCACTCGGCCACCCCGGGCCCCATCGGACTGGCGGCGCTGGCAATAGCCAGGATCTTGAAGGTGCCGATAAGCGGGACGTATCACACCTCACTTCCCCAATATGCCAGCTACCTCACCGGGGACGCCGATATGGAGGAGCTGATGTGGCACTATGTGCTTTGGTACTATGATCAAATGCACAGCATTCTGGTGCCCTCTCGGAGCACCGCCGGGGAATTGCAGGATAAGGGCGTCAATCCCGCCAAAATCAGGCTGTTCCCAAGAGGCATCGACATCGAAAGATTCCATCCGGCCAAGCGAAACGGCTTTCTGGACAGTCGATACGGCTTCAATGGACGTATCAAGCTTTTGTATGTCGGTCGCGTTTCCAAGGAAAAAAACCTGCAGCTACTGGTCCAGGTGTTCAGGTCCTTGATCGCTGTTGCCGACACCGTCTCCCTCATCGTGGTGGGAGATGGACCCTACCTGCAGGAAATGCAGCAGGAGCTGGAAAACACGCCGACTCTGTTCACGGGCTACCTGCAGGGAGATGCGCTGGCAGAAGCCTATGCGTCCTGTGACCTGTTCGTATTCCCAAGCACCACGGACACCTTCGGCAATGTCGTGCTGGAGGCTCAAGCTTCCGGGTTGCCGGTCATCGTCACCGATTGCGGCGGACCAAAGGAGAATTTAATCCCGGGAAGAACGGGGATCGTAGTTCCCTGCGCAGATGCGGATGCGATCCTCAGGGCAGTGCTGAAGCTCATCGATAACCCGGGGGTGATGAGAGACATGGGCAAAGAAGCACGGCGCTACATGGAAGGGCGGTCTTTTGAAAAAGCCTTTGAACAGACCTGGCAGATCTATGAGGGGCGTGCACCGGAGCCTTCCCACCTGGCCCGGGCTGTTTAGCCGAGCCTGGCCGCCGCGACGCGGGCAGGCCCGGCGATGGGTTTCGTACATTATCCCGGCGCCTGGGGAGGCAAGCCTTGTCTATGGCACAGGCCGCGCCTGGCAGGAATCAACATAACTGTTCCTTAAATCATAGTTGCAAGCGTTTCCTTTAAGATCTGCAGTTGGGGGTTCCTCATGGGGGAGATCGTTGCATTTATTGTTGTGATTGTTGTCTTGGCCGCGATGCTGTTTGTCCGAGTCACCCTTCTTCAAGATAAGAATCCAAATGCCGAGCTGCTCACGGAATTGCTGAGGACCATCAGCTCTGCCGACAAGGGATGATTCGTTGGAATCTATCATTTTACCAATGTGGTGACTGCGGACGCTCGGGACTAAGTCACCTGCTGCCTCACAGCCGTTTTAGCTCGATCGTCAACAGGACCCGGATCAACGGAAGATCGCCCCTGGGGGCGCTGGTGATCCATAATATCGCGGGCGGTGAAGCGAACCGCACCATGGACACGCAGACGAACTTCAATCGAGATACGAGGGTATGAATATATCGTGTTGAACACAAAAGAGAATGGAATTAAATGGCGGACGATCCGCCATTCGTTGTGTTGAGAAACCTGGCCCGGTGGATCTGCAAGAAAAGGCAGACTGACCATGCACCGGATTTAAAGCTTCTCGAGAGCCTTCTTGCAGTCCACACAGACAGCCGTCATCGGCTGTGCTTTCAGACGGTCGAGACCGATTTCCTGACCGCATTCCAGACAGATGCCATAGACCCCGTTTTCAATTCGTCTCAACGCTCCCCGGATTTCCTGAACCAATCGATGATTGCGATAATGGATCTGCAGAGCGAGCTCTCGTTCATAGCGGGCAGAAGCGAGATCAGCTTCATCCATGGGGCCCTGCAGAAGCTCGCCATCCATCATACTGGAGAGAAGTCCTTTAAACTCGGGCAGCGCCTCGTTCAAATGTGCCCGCAGAAGAGTATCAAATCGCTTGAGATTTTCCTGATTCATCCGACTCATCCTCTTCTCCTTGTCTGCCGATATCGTCGTGATGGTGTCAAAAGGTTTGCTGCGATGAGACGAATAGAAAGGGGACTTGAATGAGTCCCCCAAACATTCAACTTCCATCGTAATGAACCGGATCAAGCACCTGCCGGGTCAAGGCTAATGGACATAGACAAAGATGGGGTTCGAGTAGAACCACAAGTCGTTCCAAGCCTCCTGGGCGCCGTCGATCCCGAGTTCCTGAGTGAGCAGATTGTCCGGCAGTGGGTTGCCTTCGGCATCGGTTTCATAAGGGGTGCCGGGCGCCAAATTGGTTCCGCGCAGACGGTAGTACATGTTCTTGTTCACGTTCTTGATGTGATAAACGATGGTGCTGTACCCTTCCTTGTCTTTCTTGAAGTCCTTGGCATTGAAGGTCGCTACGAGTTTCGCGGTCGGATTGGTCGGGTTGGTGTAATCGGCGTCCGTTGGATTCACCACTCCGGTGATTTCTCCCGCGATCAGGTCGATGTGGTCGACCGTCGGGGCCGCACAGGATTGAATGTGAATCCCGTCTACTGCACAGTTGTTTTTCTCGGGGCTTTTGAACCTGATCTTCAGCTTGAGGTTCTTGATTGTGCCTTTCGCCTCAAGGTCGCCGCCCATGCTGACTTTATCGTCTTGGTTCTGAGCTTCGAATTCCAGGTGGTCGATCAGATCGCCATGCACGAAAAAGGCGTTTCCGCTGCGCAGACCGTCGGCGATTTCATCCAGGGAGTATTCGCCGTCATCGTCTTGATCGACGGCATAAACCCAGGTCTTCTGGTACTCGCCGGGATAGAAGTCGTCACCGCCGGCGGTGTAGTGCCTGTGATAGTCGGAGCTGGCATAATTGAACCAGCGCCGTCCTTCGCCCAGGAGGGCGTCCCAGAGGCCGCCGACCTCAGCCGTGAAGAAGCCGACGCCACCGAATGTGCCGCCGAAAGCCAAATTGCCGAACCCGCGAAGACCGTTGACCTGATGTCCGGGCGCGCCTTCGAAGCCAAAGCAAACATCGGGGGCTGCATTGTTGAAATCCCTGAAGTGTTCGATTCCGTATGCTTGTGCACGCTCGACATGAGCGAAGATTATCCAGCCATTATCGATCAGGCCATCCTCGTACTGTTTCTGCATCCACGCGCAGGCATCCACGGCATCTTGATGGCTCTTGTTCTTCTTCAACAGGCTCATACCGGCAAAGTCTTCCCCGGTGCGGCTCGTATCGGAATCCGACTTATCGAACTGGAATTCAAAAGCGCTGATGGCGCCGGCATCGTCGGCTACGATGCCGGTGCTGCAATGCTCATGAGCCGGAACGTTCCACTCGAAGCCGGAAAAGATCTTCTTGTCGGGGTACAGAGCTCGGTTCTGCAGAATGTCAGGAAAAACAAAGTCCCGCAGGCTCTGCCAGCGCCACATCACCTGGTGACCGTTGCTGAACGCTTGATCGCCCAGGATCGGGTTGGTTGGGTAAAAAATGGGGTCGTCCCAAAAATTACCGTTCCCGTCGCGGTTGCGGCTGCCCCCGTGCTCCGAATTGGCCCACCAGTCCAAACCGAACTCGTTGTTCTTGCTCATCACAAAATCAAAAGAAGTGCTGCCGTCCGTGTAGAGGGTGTGTTGATGAAAATCGCCCGCAAGCCATTCGCCCTTGGGCTGTTTGGCGCTTATCGGGACTGCGCCGACCAGCATCAATGCGGTAACAATTAACAGAGCGGTAGGCCGAAGAAGGCAGCTCTTGAATCCTTTTCTGAGGCTCTTCAAATCCATTTTTCATCCTCCTGGAAAAACTGAATATCAGGTTGGTTGTGAGTGCATCAAATGACCTGTTCGATTCAGAATAAACGATTGGGTGTATCACCTCCTTTTCACGGGCCGGCAGTTGGTCGATTTGCAGCCTTCGCCGAAGTCGCACTCCAATGCCGCACGGGTTCGATACCTGGGAATCCTTTGCTGAAGCACGGGAGCTCTCCTCGCTGCAGCCGGGTTAATGGGTCTGCCTAGAATTTCATTTCGATAAAACAATTATTGAATGACCCGAGGGTGACGGTGATGTGACAATTGGTTGAAAGCGTCGGGGGATTTATCCAGGCCAGGCAGCGAACTTCAGTTTTGCCCGCAAAACAGTGCCGAATCACCTGAGGCGTTCTCGATGCACGCTGTTCAGCCGCTTCTTGTGTATCTTTTGGACCTTTGGTGTCAGGTGCAACTTTAAAATAAAATTTATTCATCCGAGAATTGGCTCCATCGCGAGAACCGGATGGCCCACTTGTTCCAGAAATGAATAGATTTCATCCTTGAGCATTTTCGGCATCCAGACAAGCCTCTTGATGCCTCCGTCACCGGCTACGAACTTGCGCTGCGTGATGTTGTACTTGTTATATTTGCCAAAGGAACATGCATTCCTATGCCGGCAGTCACTGATGGTTTTCGTCACGCTCGGGCGCGACTCCACCCATCAACAAGGCCTGCAAACAATGAAACATCTATTGCTTAACCGGTATAGCATGGGACAAATGGGGAATGCTCCCTCTTGGAAGCTATAGAATCTTGGAAGCATCAACAGGAAGACGCGCATGAACAGAGTAGCACGAAAGCGAGGACCCTTCTGATGACCGACCCGGCCGGCATGTTCACTTGGTTAGAGTTATGGTCGGATTAAACACATTCCATGTGACATGGCTGCCGCTTGAGGGGTACATTTGGCAATAGCAGTAAACCGATCCGCAGTAAATTTCGACGTCGTCGGAGAAGCGCGCTTGCAGTGTGTATGTCGTGCTGTGATTCAGCGCAACGGGTGGCAGTGAAGCCAGCATTACGCCGCTGGGGTCGTTGCGGTCCTGGGTCGAGTAGTTGCAGCTGCTGAAACCGTCGCTGCCGGTCGGGCACTTGGCAAAGGGAGCGCCGACGATGGAGTCGGCTTTGGAGTCCAGCAGCCTCAAAGAAAGCGTTACTCGTTTGGAAAGCGGCAAGATCGACCTTAAATCAGTCGAAATCAAAAATGAGCTCGAAAATATCTATTCATTAGCACAATAATGTTCTGGCACGACAATGACCTTGACAGCATCACGTGTTAGTGTTATAGAGAAGACCTTAAAAGGCGACTTCTTGTCATCCCATTCCATCTCACTTCTTTCCACTCCATTTCACTGATGAGACCCCGGTGCCATTGGCAGCTCCCCGGATGAAGCAGGCACAGCTCACTTAAACCGGGCTCATCCCTTGGCTTCAATCACGGGAAAAAAATCGTTCCTTCCAAGGGAGGTTGAGGCAATGAAACCGTCAAAAAGAATTTCCCTTGTTTTACTGGCTGGTGCTTTTTCTTGCTGTGTTGTTTCGGGTGCGAGGGCCCAGAAATTCATGCTGCACACGGTAGCGGACCTGAACACCCCCATTCCGGAGGGTTCCGGGAATTTTACCCATGTGTATGGGCATGTCATCAGCGGCCGCTATGTGGGGTTCATGGGCCTGGGGGGCTCCGGGCAACAGGGCGTGTATTTTTTCGATGAAACCGGCATTCACCGGGTGGCGGATCTCAATACCGCCATTCCCGATGGCACGGGCACCTTCACCGGGCTTGCCCTATCGGCGGTTCTCAGCATCGACGGCCGCAACGTGGTCTATAAAGGAGACGGGACGGGGCAGCAGGGGATGTACCTGTTCGACGGAGTAAATGCGCGCCGGATCGCCGATCTAACCACACCCATCCCGGGTGGCGAGGGCAATTTCACCGGCTTCGGGTTCCCTAAAATCAGCGGTGCCAATGTGGCGTTCTATGCCGAAGGAGCCAGTCAGGCAGGGATCTACCTGCACAACGGAACAAGCCTCCTGCGGGTGGCCGACTACAACACACCCATCCCCAATGGGTCAGGAGCCTTCGAGTTTTTTGGGTCCAGCCTGGTGAGTGCCAGCCACGTATTTTTTGGTGCATCCGGCCCTTTAGGGCAGTCGGGGATTTACGCATTCGACGGCTCCACCCTGGAGAAGCGGGTGGATCTCAACACGGCGATACCCGGCGGCGCGGGAAACTTTAGTTCCATCACAGCCTTCTGGATCAGCGGCGCCAGTGTTGCCTTTTTGGGCAGCGGACCAGGCGTCGGCAGCGGCATCTATCTCTCGGACGGCGCGACACTGAGCAAGGTGGTGGACACCAACACCCCCATCCCTGATGGAACGGGCAACTTCTCAAATTTTGAGCCTAGCTTCAGGATAAGCGGAGGTAAAGTTACCTTCAAAGGGCTTGGCTCGGGCGGGCAGCAGGGAGTCTACCTGTTCGACGGTAGTGTGCTCCGCAAGGTGGCCGATCTGACCACGGATATCCCGCCGGTGGTGACGGGCGTGTCGAACCGCTTCACGTCTTTCCACTTCCCCATCATCAATACCGGCAGCGTGGTCTTTCAAGCCATTGGAGCCGTGATCGAGGGCATCTACCATTACCGGGGAAGCACCCTCAGTAGCGTGGCGGATACGGCCACCCCCATCCCCGGTGGGAGCGGGAACTTCACGGGATTTGCCGGATACGACAACAGCGGCTGTAACGTTGTGTTTCGCGGGCAAGGGTCATCGGCGCAGGAAGGGATCTATCTGGGGACGCCCTCCAACCCCTCGCTGCCTGCCGTTCTCCTGATCACGGTGGAATAGGTGAGGTGAGGTGATAAGAAGGTGGAGTATGAACTTTGTGAACTATACGTGGTAGACCAGATTCAATAACCAAAGAAACACATAATTTCATGGGCGCGTCTAACTCTGGATTTCACATCACAGGGCGTGATGCGAATTGATGAAAGGAGTATATGCGGGCAGTCTCTTAGGCAATGTCAATTCGAATAATTTCGTTTTTCCTACAGAATTGGCTTCTTAAGATAACAGCCAAGGTACTTTTGGTGAGTAGTCATGATAAGCGGAAGAGGGAAAAACTTAATCCCAAAGCTATCGATAGACTCCCCCAATTGTTGCACGAAGCAAAAGTGTAGAGCCTGTCGCAATCACGAGAGATGATCGAGGAGATAAGGATGGGGCAGGAAGACGTGATGAAGCGGAGGAACCGATGGAGAGCGAAAAACAGGTTGAGGAGCCGCCCGAAAACCCGGTGAAATGAATGACATTGTAGTTTGTCCGTTGCTGCATATTTGCGACGAGGATGGGAAACATGCATCCTTACAATGAGCCTACCATGCATGCTGTACTTTCCGAAATCGATAATATAGATTCCAGGATAATGTATTTGGTGTAGTCGGGTTGAGTCACGTGTTTCGCATGACGAAACCCAACGCCTATTTTGCTGGGTTTCGTACCTCACCCCAGCCTACTTGCCATGGTCTCAGTGTGCGAAATGTATGCTGCTGGTGGACCACATGAGCTCAGCCTGCGTGCGGAAGCAACTCGGGCTTCACTCGACCACCATGACGGTTGACATTTATGGGCACTGGTCAAGAAATTCTCTCTATACTTGACCGGCAGAAATGACAAAACCCTCTACCGGCGGGCCGGAGAGGGTCTTGTCACGATTTCTTCAATGATTTAAATCGATGGTGCCGAAGCGGGGACTCGAACCCCGACAGGCGTACGCCCACTAGACCCTGAACCTAGCGCGTCTACCAGTTCCGCCACTTCGGCTGATAAAACCGTTGCAAAGAAAACGCCGGTAACGTATTGTAAAAAACTTGCGCTGTCAAGAGCTATTTTCCTCTGTTTAATTGGGTGATGCCAGTGATTAGTGTTAGTGTTGAAAAATAAAGTGAAGACGTTGCTTGCCCACAATTGATTCTCATGCTCAGGCTGGATATGTAAATGAAACTGCCATCAAGTGCTGGAGGTAATGGTCCCTACATGGAAGTTTTTTGCGGAATCGATCAGATCAACAGGCCCTTAAGGAATCCCGTCCTGACCATTGGTAACTTCGACGGAGTTCATCTGGGGCATCAGACGCTTTTTGACAGGGTCAAGCACCGCGCCCAGGACCTTGGCGGCGAGTCGGTGGTGATGACCTTCCATCCGCACCCGCTGGAGGTGCTTTCCCCCGGAAACGGACCGGTTTTTATTACTGAGCACGCACGTAAATTGAGGCTCATCGAATCCTGTGGCATTGACATCGCCATCGTCATTCCGTTCAGCCGGGAATTTGCCCGCATGAGTGCTCAACAATTTGTCAAGCGTATCCTGGTGGAAAAAATAGGGGTCAAGGCCCTCGTGGTTGGATACGATTACAAGTTCGGACACGGCCGTGAAGGTGATATCGAATTTTTAAGAAATCTTGGCAAGAAATATGCTTTTGACGTGGAGGCCGTTACGGGCATCAAGATGGACGGGAAGGTTGTGAGCAGTACCGCAATCCGTCAGTGCATACAGCAAGGTCAGCTCAAGGAAGCCAATGTACTCCTGGGGCGCCCCTACGAGATCAGCGGGGCGGTGGTCAAGGGACGGGACAGAGGGGGGCGTGTTCTTGGATTCCCCACCGCAAACATTCGCCTGTCCTGCCAGGCACCTCCCAAGACCGGAGTTTACGCGGTTCGAGTGGAAATCGATGGGAAGACGTATGGCGGTGCGGCCAACCTGGGCTACAATCCCACCTTCGGTGATACCGACCTTTCCCTGGAGGTCCATATCTTCGATTTCAACCAGGATCTGTACGGCAAGGAAATCACGGTTCAATTTGTCGATCGCCTGAGAGACGAACAGCGCTTTGCGGGACCGGAGGAGCTGGCGGTTCAAATTCACCGGGATATTCAAACAGCCAGAGAGATTCTGACGGCGGCCCCAAGGCGGGAATGACCAGCATTTTGAGCCGCCCGGTTAGAGGCTAGTTGGGGGAAGAGACCGGCGGTTGGGGGGGCTCTTTCAACGCCTGGCGGGTCGATTGCGGAGCAAACTGTTCAAGCAGCAGCTCCACCTGGTCTTCCATGGCAGCGATGAGGGGCTGCAGGGTTTGGGTGGCAAGGGCGGAGACCGCCACACCGCCATGGCGCCCCAGCTTCTGGGCAACGTACTCGCCACTGACCAAATCCATTTTGTTGAACACCAAGATGGTGGGCTTCCGATGCAATTCCAGGGCGGAGAGAATCTTCTCGACCGCGGCCATCTGATCCTCGAACTGCGGATTGCTGATATCAACCACGTGCAGCAGAAGGTCCGCATCATCGAGTTCCTCGAGGGTAGCTCCGAAGGCATCGAGCAAATCTTTGGGGAGATCACGGATAAATCCCACGGTATCGGTAATGATGACCTCCATGTCGCGTGGGAATCGCAGCCGCCGCGTGGTGGGGTCGAGGGTGGCGAAAAACTTGTCCTCCACGTACACCGAACTGTGCGTCAGAGTATTCAAAAGAGTCGATTTGCCGGCATTGGTGTACCCCACAATCGAGATAATCGGCAGCTCCTTGCGCAATCTGCGGGAGCGGCGTTGACTGCGGTTTTTGCGAATGATACGCAGCTCGTTTTCCAGGTTGGAGATGCGATCCTTGATCCGGCGCCGATTGATTTCCAGCTTGGTCTCGCCGGGCCCCCGCGCCCCGATTCCTCCGGTGAGACGCGATAGGGCGTCGTCCTTCATGCCCAGGCGCGGCAGCAGGTACTTGAGCTGGGCCATTTCCACCTGGATTTTTCCTTCCCGGCTCTTGGCGCGTTGGGCAAAAATATCCAGGATCAGCTGGGTGCGGTCGATGACCCGCAGCTCTGTAGTGTCAGTGATCGAGCGCACCTGGGATGGATTGAGATCCTGGTCGAAGATCAGCAAGTCCACTCCAAGCTGCAATGCCCGCAGCACGATTTCACTCAGCTTGCCTTTGCCGATCAAATACTTGGGATTGACCTGGCGTTGTCGCTGGACGATGGTGTCGACCGGTGTGATTCCGCTGGCATGAGCCAGTTCGATCAACTCATCCATGGAAGCTTGCAGTGTTGCCCTGTCTGCAGCGTCATGGGTGGCAAAAACGCTCACCAGGATGGCTCTGTCCTGTTGCGCGGCCGCGGGTATTGCCGGGCGATTGCGCTCCAGTTCTTCTTCCAGGGACTGTACCAGTGCCACAAAGTCGAGGTGGGGATCATGACAGGGCATTAGTGGCAGGGTCTCCCATCCCTGCCGATGGGTGCCGCCATGGGGAAGTATGTGGGCGACCTCAAGCTGGGTGGCTCCACCGTGCTGATCGACCCGCACCGCAGCGATACAATCGAGTCGCAGGAAAACCAGGTCCATGAGGTCGTCCTGGGAGAGAGGCTCCTGCTGCAAGTGGGTATGCACCAGGCGAAGTCCCCTCAGGCGCCATCGCCCTCCGCGGCTTTTGGGCAAATCGGGGATGTAAAGAGAGCGCGGACCGCCGACCAGAACCATTTCTACCGCACCGTCGCGGGACAGGAGCAGCCCGATCTGGCGGCCGCTTTCGAAGGACAATCGAGCGATATCGCGGGATAAATCCGGAGATACTACTTGCCTGGGCGGGACTCGTCGCCGCTGCAGCTTCTGGATGCGCTGCAGAATACTGCTTTTTAAGCCGGCGGTATTACCGTAAACTTTTTTGATCTGATGGACCTCCTGTGTCTAAAGGGATCGCTGGTCAACCAATCGAACCGCTTTGCCCTCGCTTTTCGGCAGGCTGTGCGGCTCTACCAGCTCCACTTGTGGGGTGAGCAGCAATTCGCTGCGCAAATCATGTGTGATCTTTTTCTGAATGCGCTGCAGATGGCGCATATCCTCTATAAAAATTTTCTCGTTCACCTCAACCCGAACGATCATGGTATCGATATTATTTTCGCGCTGCAGAACGATCACGTAATTGTTGCCCACTTCGGGTATATTCATTAGAACCTGTTCCACCTGGATGGGAAAGATATTCACTCCCTTGATGATGAACATATCGTCGGATCGCCCCTGCATGCGATCGATGCGCCGGTGTGCCCGTCCACACGGGCAGTCGCCGGGCATAAAACGGGTCAGATCCTTGGTCCGGTAGCGGATCAGGGGCATCGCTTCGCGGTGCAGCGTGGTCAAAACCAGCTCGCCAATGGTACCCTCGGGAACCGGTTCCAGGGTTACGGGGTCGATGATTTCTGCAAAATAGGAGTCTTCCCAAATGTGCATGCCAAGCTGGTGCGGGCATTCGAAGGCAACCCCGGGGCCATTCATTTCCGAAAGACCATAGCTGTTGTAGGCACGCACGCCATAAAACTCTTCGATTCTACGGCGGACTTCCTGCGAATACGGTTCGGCTCCAAGGTATGCGATGCGCAGCTTGAGGTCCCTTCTGGGGTGGATGCCCGCTTCCTTCATGATGTCCTGCAGGCGCAGCGCGTAACTCGGGATGATGTGCATGACATTGGTACCGAAGTCCTTCATCAGTTGAATCTGGCGCTTGCTGTTGCCAGCTCCGGCCGGAATGGTCAGCAGGCCCAGCCGCTCGGCTCCGTAATGAAACCCGAGTCCGCCGGTAAAAAGGCCATAACCGGTCAGATTTTGAAAAGTATCACCGGCGCGCGCGCCGGTCATATAAATGCAGCGTGCCATCAATTCGGCCCAGTGCTCCACGTCCCCTCGCGAATAGAATATGGCGGTTGCCTGACCGCTGGTGCCGGATGAGACGTGCAGCCGGACCAGCTGCTCCTTGGGCACACACAAGAAGCCGTATGGGTAGTGATCCCTCAGATCCTGCTTGGTCGTGAAGGGGAGCTTTCTGATGTCCTTGAGGCTGTTGATCAGAGAGGCGCTGATATGGTTGTCGGCAAACTTCTTATGGTAAAAGGAATAGTTGGAAACTCGCTCAACCATGTGTCGCAGCCGGTGCAATTGCAGCGCATCGAGCTCCGAGCGCGATAATGACTCGACGGATTCGTCCCAGTACAATTTTTCCATGGCAATTTTTCTCGGTGATTCACAATCTACGAGACTGTTCGAAAATTAAGCTTGTGCGTTCTTCAGTCATTCCGGTAAATCCCTGATCAGGCTCCGGGACAGGCACCTGAATCCAGCAATCATATGATCCTCTGGATGCAGGACGCCGTGGCGGGGGATTGGGTAAGTAACCGGGCCGTCCGATCACCCCTCACCCTCTCCCCTCAAGGGGGGAGGCGACCCAGTGCATTAAAGTCTCGCATCCTCGGGCTGTTTCCTAGGTGCCCGCCGCGAGATTTTCGAAGCGGGTATAGGAATTGATGTAGGCCAGCTTGATCCTTCCTGTGGGCCCGTTTCTCTGCTTGCTGACGATGATCTCTGCGATGCCTTTTTCCGTGGTCATGGGATTGTAGGCTTCGTCCCGATACACAAAAGCTATGACATCGGCATCCTGTTCGATCGCTCCGGATTCCCGCAAATCACTCAACTGCGGCCTTTTGTCATGCCGCTCTTCGACCTTTCGGTTGAGCTGTGACAGGGCGATGACCGGAACGTTCAGTTCCTTGGCCAGGGCTTTTAACGAGCGGGAAATTTCAGAAATCTCCTGCTCTCTTCTCTCGGCTCCATCACGACTGCGCATGAGCTGCAAATAGTCCACCACAATCAGTCCCAGTCCGCGGTCTGCTTTCATGCGTCGTGCCTTGGCGCGCAGCTCCAGGGAGGATATTGCCGGAGTGTCGTCGATGTAGAGGGCGGCATCCATGAAATAGCCGGCTGCTGTCAGCATCTTGGCGCACTCTTGCCTGCTCAGAAATCCCGTTCGAATCTTGTGTGAATCGACCCGCGCTTCCGAGCACAACAGCCGCATGGCAAGCTGTTCCTTGCTCATTTCCAGGGAAAAAAAACCGACCGGCACTCCGCTTTCCAGAGCCGCGTTGCGGGCAATGTTCAGCGCCAGGGCGGTCTTGCCCATGCTCGGGCGACCGGCGATAATGATCAGATCGGATGCCTGAAATCCGGCCGTGAGTTTGTCCAGGTCGACAAAATGGGACGGCACTCCGGTCACCATTTCGCGGTTTTCCTGGAAGCTCTCGATCACCTCGATGCTCTTTTTCACCACATCCTTGAGGGCGAAGTAGCTGGATCGAAGACGGTTTTCCGTAATGTTGAATACCGCCGCTTCGGTGACGTCCAGAATCTCCTCCACCGTCTTACCCCCCCCGTAACACCATGCCATAATTTCGTGGGCGGCTTGAATGAGGCGCCTGAGCAGAGCCTTTTCGTTGATAATCTTGGCGTAGATCTGGACATTGGTCGCGGAAGGAACCATCTCCGCCAGGGACGCGAGGTAGGTGGCGCCTCCAATGGCTTCCAACTGATTTTTCTCCGCCAGGTGATCGGCTACGGTGACCAGGTCGATGGGCTCGTTGCGTTCAAACAGTTCCTGGAATGTTCGAAATATGGTGCGGTGAGAGTCACGGTAGAACTCATCGCCTCTGAGGACCTCGAGGGCCGAAGGCAGGCCCTCGTTGTCGATCAGAATGCCTCCCAGCAGAGACTGTTCTGCTTCAATCTGATGGGGGGGAATTCGCTTGAGCTCGTCGGTGGAACTCTCCATGAGCCTTATTCTTCTTTTTCGATCACCAGTTGAATGTTGGCGTTGACATCCGAGCCCATGCGAATTGGCACTGAGTAGGTTCCCAGCTGCTTTATGGGCTGGTCGAGGATGATGTTTTTCCGGTCGACTTCAAATCCCTGCCCCTCGAGCGCATTGGCAATGTCCACAACACTCACGGAACCATACAGTTTATCGTCCTCTGCCACCTTGCGATGCAGCTGGATGCTGACCTGATTGAGTTTTTCTGCAGCCGAAAGCATCTCCCGGCGGACTTTTTCTCGTTTGGCGGCCAGAATTCTCTTGCGATGCTCGAGCTCACGGACGTTTTCGCCAGTGGCCTTGAGCGCCAGTCCCTGCGGAAGGAGGTAGTTGCGCGCATAGCCGGGCGCAACATTCACAATTTGGCCGATTTCGCCGAGCGAAGCTATGTTCTCGGTAAGGATTATCTTCATGCTCATCTCCCTAAAAACAACTATACGTTAATGCGTTGGTCGTGATAACCGGGGTCAGGCGTTCGAGGGCGATTCTTTTGACAGGCGTCGGAAGTCGAACCAGACATCGAAAAGCCCCAATAACACTGCACCAAGAGAAGCAAACTGCTGGAGCAGCAGGAAACCGTAGAAGACGGCTCGAAGCATCTTGGGCAGCTTCCATCGTTCAAAATAAAAGGAAATAATCGCCAATCCCTGAAAGAGATAGATAGTTCCCAATATGATCAGCAGATTCAAGGCGACCATCTTCACTGATGGGGATGGAAGGAGGAGCGCAAAACCGGTTACGATCACCACCCAAACCAGAAGTTCGGAGGCCTTCCACCTGATCCATTTGCCCCACGGGGGCAATGGAATGCGGCGGACCTCACAAAAGCGCTTTGCCATCAGCAGGTTGAGCCACGCCATAACAAAAGCGGAAGCCAGTGAAGCACCGGGGAGAATCCTGACGATTACCGGTACCACTCCGGCCAGGGATTCTTCCAGCAAGCGTGCTTCAGGAGTTATGCCCGCGTATTGTTGCAGAGTGACCTCGATGGTTCTCCGCAGTCCTTCTTCCAGACTCGCAAATATCCCCCCGTCAGCGGCACTGTGGGCTTGCAGGAAAATCATCGATCCCGTCACAAACACAAGCAGGCCGGCCACACCGATGGTCTTTTCCAGCGTCCATTTGCGCCGCATGCCGGCGGCAAGCATGAGTCCCAACAGCAGCATTTCCATGAGATAGGGCATGCTTTGGGTAATGTTGAGATAGGAAAACAGCGCCCACCCTCCCAGGAGCGCGCCGCCCGGGACGAGAAGTCCCAGGGGCGGACCATATCGGTAGAAGCTGAGAAGGGTGGGCAGCGGAGTAAAGACCCCCACAAATATTCCCATCATCGGGATCAGCAGTACGGAGGTAAAGAATATGAGCGTTGCTGCGATTCCCACAGCAAACTCGCGGGCAACGCTGTTGTTGTGCAGTGGCACCATCTTTTTGTTATTGGGCAACATCGGTCGTCATACCGAGCCTTGCTCCACCAGCAACTGCATGATTTCAATCCGGCGAGTCCGTTTTGCCGAGCCGCCCGGCATGGCACGGCTTTATCTCAATCAATTACCGCTCTGCCAGGCTCGCGGATGGACCTCGTCTAAATAGTGTGGATTGTGGTAAACGGCAACAGAGCCACCTGGCGAGCTCGTTTGATGGCCAGAGTGAGTTCGCGCTGGTGTTTTGCACAATTTCCGGAAATGCGTCTGGGAACGATCTTGCCTCGTTCTGTGACGAAATATCGCAACGTTTTGGGATCCTTGTAATCGATCTTCAATTCGTTATCCACACAAAAGCGGCATACCTTACGTCTATGAAAAGTTCGTCGTCTGCGTCTGAAAGCCATAATCTGCTCCGATCTAAGTGCTCTATGAATTTACTCGTTTTCCTCTTCTTCGTAATCGCCTTCCTCGTACTCTTCGCCTTCTTCCTCATCTGATGCTTCAGATGCCTTAACCAGAGCTTCATCTTCTTCGTCAAACACGGGACGTGCGCCGGAATCGCGCGGGAGCTCTTTTTCGGGGTCAAAACGATCTTCGAGCTTGACGGTTATGAATTTGAGAACACGTTCGTCCAGCCGCATGTTGCGCTCGAGTTCAGCGACCAATTCAGGACCGCCCGAATATTCCGCCAACACATACAGACCCCGGGAGCGCTTTTTGACGGGATAAGCCAGCTTTTTCTTGCCCCAGGGGCTGTAGTTCAAAACGACACCCCCCTGGGAAGTGATGATGGTTTGGAATTTTTCGTCGACACTCGCGGTTACCTCATCGGGCAGGTCGGGATCGACGATGAAAAACGTTTCATACTTCCGCATTGTTAGTTCCTCCTTTCGGGTTAGCAGCCCCTTCCGCTTGACGGTTCGGAGCAAGGAGCCAAAATAATCATAAAGCGAAATGAATACCACGACTGTCTATGGCAGGTCAATATTTTTTCTGCCGAAGTCGCTTCGGCACAAGTTCCACTTGGGCATTGACCGATCATTATGCCGCTGTATGTAGCATATCTCATGAACCATGTCACTCAAGGTCTGAACCCTCAGGTGCCGGCCCGTCGTTACTCTTCCTTGCCATGAACGGCAAAATTTCCTAGAATGACTGAAAAAACTGAATTTCAGGATGACACGTTATGGAAGTGATTGCCAAGCTTGGTTCATTATTGGGATTGTCCTTTATTGCGGGTATCAACCTCTACGCCACGGTGGCGGTGACAGGTATTTGCGTCAAGTACCAGCTGGTACAGGGGCTTCCGCCGGAGCTTCATGTGTTGGCCAACGACGCGGTGATTTTTCTGGCGGTTTTCCTTTATGTCATTGAATTCTTGATGGATAAGGTGCCGGGGCTGGACACGCTATGGGATTCCCTTCACACCATCATTCGCCCTCTTGGGGGAGCAATGCTGGCCCTGATGCAGGTGGGGGAAGCTTCTCCCGCGATGGAAGTGATGGTCTTCATGCTCGGCGCCAGCCTCGCCTCGGTGGCGCATATCACCAAAGCAGGAACGCGGGTCATCGTCAATGCCAGCCCCGAGCCCGTTTCCAACTTTGTCGTGAGCACCGGTGAAGACGTGCTGGCAGTGGGATATACGTATCTGAGCCTGGCTTACCCGAAAGTCACCTTTTTTCTGACGTTGCTGTGCTTAGCGATTTTTGTCATGGTGTTCCCCCTCATTTTTCGAACGGTGCGCATGCTTTTGGGAGCAATCCTTTTCAGAATAAAATGTTTTCTCCGCAAGGAAGCGGCCTGGATGGAATCGCGCTCGTTGCCCTTCCAGTATGACAGATTTTATGAGCAGCACAAGCAGCCCGGTGAAAAGGTCTGCTGGACGGGCCGTGCGCACTCGCTGAAAGTGCCTGGTATGGCAAAGTTCAGTCCGCTGCGGGTGGTCATCAGTTCCCAAGCCATTCACCTGCTTCACCGTCGCCGGTTTCGCCTGCAGGATAAGGTCCTGCCTCTGGATGAGCTTACGCAACACAAGAGCTATCCGGGTTCGTTACTGGCCAAGTGGCTGCTGCGGACCGCCAGCGGCGACTGGCTGTTGCAGCTTTATCAACCGCTTGCGACCACTCTGCCGGCGGATTTGACTCCCAAAGATAAGCCCGATGAAAAGCTCTTTTGATTGGAGGCGCCCCAGCCATCTCATGCCCGATAATCACAGTCCCCTTGCATGGGCGAACATCAGATGCCCTGGACTGACGCCCGCTGCAAAACACATCCAGCGGATTGTGCAGGAGCTGCCCAGGAGGTGGGCCGTCTATGCCTACAAGCACGGAAGAGAGCTGCTCTGGGTTGTGTTGGTGGGCGGTACTGGAACGGGAAAGTCCACCATCTTCAACGCCATATGCGGTCAGGGGTTGAGTGCGACCGGTGTAGAAAGGCCGAAAACCCTCGGCCCCATCGTTTGTGCTCATCGCCAAGCGCCCGTCCAAGACGATTTTCCGTTTGAATCGGTCGCCGTCCGCTCGCACTCTGCAGAGGGTGAAATCTCGAGCCCTCGCCCGGGGGCCCCGGGGGATCTGTTGATCATTGAGCATTCGCGGGAGGATCTCGCGCATCTGGCCATCGTTGACACACCCGACCTGGACAGCCTGGAAGTGAGGAACCGAGCGATAGTGGAAGACCTCTATTTGCTGGCGGATGCCGTCGTCTTTGTGACCAGCCAGGAAAAATATGCTGACGAGGTTCCCTTCCAGTTTTTGCAGCGCATACGCCTGGACGGCAAGATCTGTTTTGTGCTGCTCAACAAAGCGGAAAAGGTGTTGCGATGGGAAGACCTGAACGCCTCCCTGGTAGAGCAAGGGGTCAGCATGGCAAGGGATTTCCTTTGGGTGCTGCCGTATATCCCCGCCAATCCTTCCGAACAGCTGCGCCGGCAGGAGGAGTTCAAGGGTTTTCTCGCGGTTTTTCTGGCACAACTTGCCAGGGAAACCATGCCGCAAGTGCTCGCACTCGAGCGGCAGAGGCGAACACGAGCGTTACGGGAGCAGCTTGGTGAGCTCATTGAGCTCCTGGAACACGAACACGGCGAAGCAAGAGCCTGGCTCGGCAGACTCGAGGCGCTTCACAAGTCGGTTTGCGACAAGTTGCTCGATCAGCAGCGCAAACATTTTGATCAGGAAAGCCGCGATTACCTGCAGGCGGAGGTGCGGGCACTGTTCAGCAAATACGACGTGCTCAGAAAACCGCGGCGTTTTGTCTTCAAGATCCTCCTGAGCCCCCTGAAATTGCTTGGATTGCAGACCCAAGGACGGCAGGAATCCCGCCGGGACGTCCTGCTGAGAATTCGCAAAAAGCTTAATCTTGAACCGATCATGGCGGCGGTGGAAAAATTGAACAGGTCGGTTCTGGAAAATTTGTCCCCCTCGGACCCGAACGCCCCTCTGTACCGTACTTTGCGCCAGAGCGGGATCAAACTGAGTGATGAGGAGATCAGGGCGCGAGTTTGGGACGAACAGGAAAAACTCGCCGTGTGGCTGGAAGATACCTTCAATCAACTGGCCCAGGGCATTCCCAAGAGCAAGGAGTGGGGTATTTATTCCACCTCAGTTCTGTGGGGAGCCTTGATCCTTTCGTTTGAAACCGCTATCGGAGGTGGAATTACTTTTTTGGAGGCGGCACTGGATTCGGTTTTGGCTCCCTTTGTGACCAAGGGAGCCGTCGAACTGTTTGCTTACCAGGAACTGCACAAAATCGCCCGCCAATTGGCCAAGAGATACCAGGAAGGAGTGCTTTCCGTTCTGCACGAGCAGCGGGATCGTTATGTGGAAGGGATCCAGTCCCTCACAACTCCAAAGGGAACCATGGATGAACTGGAGGCGCTGCGGCATTCACTGGCGGCTGCTTGAGGATGCGGGTGCTGTCACGCGATTCGGTGATCGAATTGCACCAGGAGAGGTTCTGTGAAACATTCTGTACTGGAACTGCGCAATGACCTCACTCAATTCCAGGCGCTGCTGGGTGACGGGTCCTTCTTTACTTTCTCCGCGAAAGAAAGGGACGACCTCCTGGCACAGTCGGAAAAATACCTGCACAAGCTTGACGGTCTTGCCGAAGGTTTCTTGACCATTGGCCTCCTGGGTGGGACCGGAGTCGGAAAGTCGAGCATCATGAACGCCCTGGCGGGGTCGGAGATCAGTTCTACCAGCCATCGCCGTCCCCATACGAATCAGGTTCTCATCTACCACCACGAGGCAAGCTTTCTCCCTGCGAATCTGCAGCAGGCCGCGGTTCCCTGGCGCAGTATCAAGCACCAGGCGGATTCCATTCGGCAAATCCTGCTGTGTGACCTGCCTGATTTCGACAGCCTGTCCACCTTGCACCGGGAGCATGTCAACACATTCCTGGAACATCTGGATGTACTGGTGTGGATCACCTCGCCGGAAAAGTACGCCGATGAACGCTTTTATCAATTCCTGCGGCATGTTCCCAAAGCCAAGCAAAATTTTTACTTTGTCTTGAACAAAGCAGACCTCCTCTTTGAGGGGCAGCCCAAGGAGGAGGGTTATGACAGGTTATCCAGGGTCACGGAGAATTTTCAGCGATATCTCATTGAAAATGAGGTCTCCCATCCTTTGATTTACGCCCTTTCCGCCGGCCAGATTTTGGGCAATCACCCGGTAGCTCCATGGAACCAATTCGGGAGCTTTCGCCGGCAAATTTTCCAGCATCGAGACGTCAAAGAGATCATGGCGATCAAAGCCGCCAACATAGATGTTGAGGTTCAGCAACTGTTGTCGGTTTTGGACAAAGAAGCCATGAACATTGCAGCCGCGCGGCAGGTGCTGGAAAAATTCATCCAAGATGTGCAGCATGGGCGCGCCGATTGGGCGGCCATAGGAGGTCAGGCCCTGGATGTCTGGCTGGCGGGCCACCTTCGTAAAGACATCTACTTCTGGACCGATTTTTCCGGCATTCTGGTAGGTCCGGGGCGCGTACTGCTCTCCCTGCTTCGGGATTGGCGCCGGTGGATCGAGAAGGAGCCGCAGCGCTCCGTGACGCAGCTGCTCATCGAGGGCCGGACGGCGGAAATGCTGCAGCGCCGGTTGGAGCGATTGCAGGATCGCGTGGCACATGGGCTGTTGAGTCGCGGACTGCCGCCCATGTTCCAGCAACAAGTCGAGTCGATTCTTGACCCCGCAAGCCAGTGGGATGAGTTAAAGGAGAGACTGGATCGTGCCGCTGAAATGTGGCTGGCAAGGACCCGGGCCCCCGCTGCCGTGGGATTTCGCTCGATTCAGTATCTGACATACGGATTCGTCCTGCTGCTGATGCTGCTGGCACTGGCAGGGGAATCGGCATGGCGCAGCTTCCTGGAAAACCCGGGCTGGTCCGGTTTGGTTATTGTGCTCTCCGCGTTGGTGCAGCATCTATTCAGTCCTGTGGGGCTGGCCGCGTTGGGGAGCTACATTCTGCTCAATGTGTTTTTTGCGTTTCGTTTTTATGCCCGGTACAAGAAACTCTTGCAGCGGCATGCTCAAAAGTTTATAGAGTCACTCAAATCAGAGCTGATCAGGGTGTGGGAAGCGGAGCTGGATTCCATTATTGAACAAATGCAGGATTATGATCGAGAATTGGAGGCGCGCATGGCAGCCATCGGTGTCCTTCATGAAAGAAAATCGGAAGACTGACCTATGCCGTTGCAGATTTTGATATTGATTGTCCTTTTCGGGACCCCGCTCATCCCCACGTTCTGGTCCATCTTGGACATCCCCAAGCGGCGCTTTGCCACTCCCGGAAAGAAGATGATGTGGTTTTTCCTGGTCGCGACTTTACCCTTCGTGGGTGGCATGATTTATATTTTGTTCATGCGGCGGCACACAGAACCGCTCGAGAGAACCTAATTCATTAGCAAGGAGGCCTTTGCCGATTATGCTTAACGTTTTCAGAAAACACGCGACCTCCTGGTTGATCAAAGTCGCTCTTTTCCTGATCGTGATTGTTTTTATTTTTTGGGGCGGCTATTCGTTTACCTCCAGAGACGCAACTCGCATGGCGAGGGTGAATGACAAGTTCATCACCATTGCTGAATATGACCAAACCTACAACAACCTGGTTGAGATGTACAAGCGCCAGTTTGGCAGCACTCTTTCCGAGGATATGCTGCGGCAGCTCAACCTCAGGCAGCAGGCGCTCAACATGCTGATTCAGAAATATCTTGTCAGCGAAGCGGCACACCAGCTTGGTTTGACCGCCACCGCTCAGGACGTTCAGCAGCAAATCCTGGAGTATCCAGTATTCCAAAAAGAAGGGGTATTTGATCAGGAGCGCTATGTGCGCATTTTGCAGCAAAATCGCATGTCTCCGGAGATGTTTGAACAGCAGCTGCGTGAGGATTTGAGCATCAGAAATGTGGAAAATTTTATCAAGCGTCAGACGGTCGTGACCGAAGAAGAGGTGGTTGCCGAGTTTCGTTTCGGCTACAGCCCCATCCAGATCAGTTACGCGGAAATAGAGCCCAAAGCATTTGTCGGTCAGGTCGTGCCGACGGACGAGGCGTTGCAGGAGTATTTCAAGAAGCACAAGGAGGCTTACAAGGAACCTGAGAAGAGAAAATTTTCCCTGGTGTTGATCAAAACCGATGCGTTCCTGCAGGATGTGCCGGTCGGGCCGGACGAAATAGAGCAATATTACACGGACAATAAAGACAAGTATCACAAAGAGGCGGAAGTCAGGGCCCGTCATATTCTTTTTCGCGTCGATGAAAACGCCCCCGAGGATGAAGTGGCCAAAGCTAAAGCGGAAGCGGGGAAAGTCCTGGAGGAAGTCAGGCAGAAGGATGCGGATTTTGCTCAGCTGGCAGAAAAGTACTCGCAGGGACCGACCGCTCCAAAGGGAGGAGATCTGGGCTACTTTACCCGTGGTCAAATGGTGCCGCCCTTTACCGAAGCCGCTTTTGCACTCAAGCCGGGCGAAATAAGCGAACTGGTGCGCACGCCTTTTGGTTTTCATATCATCAAGGTGGAAGATTCCCGCCCGGAGAGGACGATTCCTTTGGAAGAGGTGCGCTCCGAGATCGAGCTGACTTTAAAGCGTGACCAGGCGAGGGATATTGCTTTCGACAAGGCGCGCGATTTTGCCGACCTGGCATACGCCGAGGGTGATCTCAAAAAGGCAGCGCAAGCGCACAAATTCTCCGTTACGGAAACCAAAGATTGGGTTGCCCAGACGGAATCACTCCCCGAGGCTCCGGCTTCTCCACAGGCCATGAAAGAGTTGTTTGATCTGCCGCAAAACGGGATCAGCAGTTCATTGGAAGTACCTCAAGGCTTTTTGATTGCTCAGGTTGACGCTGTAAAAGCGCCGGAAGTGCCGAAATATGATGAAGTCAAGGGGAAGGTCGAACAGGACTATAAGGCTCAGGAATCCGCCAAGCTCGCGCAAAAAGCTGCGGCAGAGCTGTTGGCTCAGGCAAGGAAGGTGAACAGCCTGGAACGGGCGGCCGCAGAAAAGAAGCTGGATGTCAAGAAAAGCGCATGGTTTTCACGCACGGAACCGGACCGGAACCTGAGGATAGGAGGCGATGTTCTCAACAAGATGTTCCGGCTGAACGAAGCAGCTCCTTTCCCCGAAGAACCTCTGGATGTCAATGGACAATTTTTTATGGTTTATCAGTTGATTGGGAAAAAGGAGCCGGCCAAGGAAGATTTGGCCAAGAATCGCACGCAGATCCAGCAGCGGCTGCAAACGGAAAAGGAGAATCAGCTGTGGCAGGCGTGGCTCGATCAGCAGAGCAGCCAGGCGGACATCGAAATGATTCAGGAGCTCTAGACTCCCTTTCTAGACTTCTACCAAAGCTCCGGCCGCCGCGCCCGGCAGCAAAGCCGCGGCCGGCCTCTGCAGTCGAAGACGGCCGGGTATTATTAATAGTCGTCCAAATCCCCCAGGCGGCGACACCACGTGTATTCAAAAGGCTCTTGAATGAGCTCCCTTTGCACAAGGCAGCCGCTGCATGAGGAGGCAGCCCAGGGTAACGAGACGATGCTGCCTGCAAGACCCACGATTTGCGAGGCGATCCCCAGGGGGCGCAAGATGAGAACATCCGCCAAAATCAGCTCGCCGGGCGGATCGCTGTCCCATTCGTCCTCCAGAGAGTAGTGGGTAGCATAGGGCGAAACGTAATAGGAGGAGTAGCTGGCGGTGTAATCCGAACCAGCCTGCTGCGCGTGGGCGGAAAGCCCCGCGAGCAGCGCCGGGAACAACACGGTGATGGCACAAACTGCAAATCGTCTCATGGGTTATGTCCCTCCCTTAACCAAGAATATCCCCTGCACCAATTACATCACCGTTTCATCACTGGCGGCGACGGCGCGGTCGATTTCGCTCTTCAACTGAGCGGGAAGCCCAGGGATATCAACGCTCAGAAAACCGCGCACGATGGTAGAAGTGGCTTCATCTTCGGTCAATCCGCGCGACATCAGATAGGTGATTTCTTCCTGCGCGATCTTGCCGACGGCCGCTTCGTGCGACATTTCGACGCCATCGACATACCCCCTGAGCTCGGGGATGGCGTGAATGACGCCACCGTTTAGAATCAGTCCCTTGCATTCCAGGTGAGCCTTGATTTCGGCGACTTCCCCTATCAAATCGCCGCGGGCAATGATCTTGCCGCCGTTGCTGATGGTGCGTGCCACGATTTCTGCACGGTTGCCGGGTTTTTTGAGGAAAATGCGTCCTCCCACATCATATTCGGAACCGGGACTTCCCACGATAATGCTGTAAAACCGTGCAACCGCATCGTTGCCGATCAGATGGGTGGTCGGGTACATTTGCAGGGATTTAACCGGCTTCATACAAATGTAGTTGTTCAAAAACAGGCCGCCCTCTTCAACCTGGGCCACAGAGCGAGGTCTGACCTGCATGTCTTCAGCCCAGTTGTGAATCATGGTGAAGCTGAGTTTGGCGTTCTTTTTGACATAGAACTCCGATATGCCGACATGTGCCGCTTTTTTGAGGTGGGGCGACGTGGAGCAGCCGGTTATGATGTGCAGCTCGGAGTCTTCCTCGGCGATGATGATGTTGTGCACATTTTGCTGGAGCCCCTCTTTATCCAGATAAAGGCACGCCTGGATGGGGTAGACCGTCTTGGCGCCGGGCAGGGAGCGGATCACGTAACCGTCATGCAAATCCAATTCTGCGGCGGCCGTATACTTGTCGGTATCGACCGAGACGAGCTTCCAGTAATAGTCGCGAATCCAGTCCAGCTCCTGCAGCGCCTTCTTGATGGGAATCACCTCAACGCCTGCCTGCTTGCTCTTGCAGTGTATGACTGCCGTGTCCTTCTGAAAATATGTTCCGCCTCGTTCTTTTTCGGTCAAGTCCAGGCCCGCCATGATCAGGCGCTTTTGCTCATCCTCCGGCAGAGAGCGCAGTTCATTGTCGTCAAGATATTTGTGGTCAACCGGAGCCTTCTCGAATTCATCAAGATTGACGTCCGGGCCAATGGCGGCGGCTTTGCCCAAAGCCTTTTTTGCTTGTTCTCTTAATTGTTCTCTATCGTACATCGCACACATTCCTCATATCCCATTTCACTGATGCATCGCAAAATTTCACGCGGGTTGCTGCTGCAGCTCAGCACGCCGTCGTACAACACTTGCCCCTTATCCACCGTCACGTAATCCAGAATGTAGCCGGTGTGCGTGATGATCAAGCCCATTTTGGTTCGTTCGCGCTTCATCTGCAGCATGCTCTTGTTCTTGGAGGGCATGCACTCCTTTTGCAGCAGCGCGGCGATCGTATTGCCGACCAAAGCGATATTTTCCAGATCCACGCCGGATTCGGGCTCATCGAAAAGCATAAAGTCAGGATCTTGAGCCATCAGCTGAAGCAGTTCCGAACGTTTGATTTCTCCGCCTGAAAAACCTGCATTGACGTCTCTCTCCAAAAAATCAGCGAAATACACCTTTCGAGCCAATTGTTCGACGTCAACGTCCTGCTTGCCGCGTGTGTCCGCGCATATCTGAACCATCTGCCGCGTTTTCAATCCATGGATGGTAGGCGGTCTCTGGTAGGACATCCCGATGCCGAGTCTGGCTCGCTCGTCGATGGGGCTATGGGTGATGTCGACCCCCTTGAACTCGATCTTGCCCCCCGTGACTTTGTATTGGGGGTAGCCCATGATGGTCATCAAAAGGGATGTCTTACCCGAACCATTGGGGCCGAATAGTACATGGGTCTCCCCGGGCTTGATTTCCAAATCAATGTGTTTGAGTATGGTCTTGCCCGCAAGTTCAACCTGCAAATCCTCGATGAGCAGCATTTTTGCTTCTCCTGTAAAGGGTTTATCGCACCCCGCAGGGGATGCGCAACGCTCTTCAATCTTCTGTGTGGTCCTGAACTTAGAATTTACATATAATGTTTACAATGTGCTAACGCAAGCGCAAATCCACCCCCTGCGCCTGCTCCCCGGGTAACGTTAGCGAGTTGGCGAACAGCAGCATCACCCCGTCTTGACATTGCTCCGTTTAAGGGGAATATAACAGGCGACAACAATCAATGGAAGAACACACAGGTGACGGTCTATGCCCACAGCAGTAATTGATTTTACAGAAAAACGGTTGGAAAAACTGGCTCCTGGTGAACTGAGCCTCGATCTCATGCGTCTGCCTGCCAGGAGAAGACTGGAGATGATCCTGCAGCGCGAAGATGCGGAGCAGGTTGTGGCGGCCCTGGCAGAGCAGGATTTCTATTTTTCGGTAAAAGAAATCGGACCCGAGGATGCCCTTGCGCTTCTGGGCATGGCGCGCTTGCAGCAGCTCAATCATATGTTTGATCTGGAATGGTGGCATAAGGATCAAGTACATGCAACCAAGGCGGTTGACTGGCTGGACAGACTGGCCCGGGCCAATGAAGACAAGCTGCTGGAGTGGCTGTACCATGCAGATTTTGAGTTGCTGGTGACCCTGTTCAAGAAATGGCTGCGCGTCAGTGTCGCCCCGGAAGACGTGGAAATGGTGGAGTTCATTGATCAAATGCCGCGAAACACACTGGATGACCAGTACTTCTGGGAGCCCCTCTATCCCCAGTACGAGGACTTCTTCAAGCAGCTGCTGGGCGTGATTTTTGAGGTCAATTACGGCTTTTACCGAGAGCTCATGAACCACATCATTTTCTCAAATGATTCGGAAATGGAGGAAGAAGCATATCGGTTTCATTTAGGCCGTTTGGAAGACCTGGCAATTCCTGATTTTTATGATGCCCTCAATATCTACCAACCGTTAAGTTCGCAGGAAATCACCAGTTCCAAGAACATTCCGGACTCGATCGGCCCCTCCGGCCCTTCCCCCGCTTTTGCTCTGGCTCTGGCGTCGGAGACCACCTTGTTTGGTCGAGCTCTCCGCTTGATCACCGAGCCTTCCATGATCGGTTCCTTGCAGCTGGAACTTGCGTCCCTGGCCAATAAGGTGGTCGTGGCGGACCAGCTGGCTCCGGACAATCCTGCAGCGCTGCACGCCGCGGTGGATAAAGCCGCCGCTTATGTCAACCTGGGTTTGCATCTGGCTGCAGGCGATTCGCCGGAGGTTGCCGCGGAAAAGCTTCGGGAACTCTTCCTGGAACATTTGTTCAGATTGGCGCAGGTGCCCATAGCCAAGCTGAAACGCAGGCTGCAGCACATCTGTGAACACGGCTGGATTGCAAAATGGCCCAAAAAGCTCAACTGCCTGGATCAGCAGTGGATGGAAGCGGCCGAATTGCTTCTCGAAAAGACTCCCAAAATTATCAGGCCATCGTCTCATCAATCCCCGCATCGAGAAGATTTATTAAGAGATATCAATGACCTCCGTCATGCTGAGTACATTGTGGAAACGGTTGCGGTCCTGGGCAAGGTGTATGATTCCCTCGCGCCGAAACCGGACTATCTTCAGTCAATCTTGTGGCGCCGGGGGCAAATACGAGATTTGGCGGATGTGACCATCGGCAGTATGCTGTGGACCGCCGCCGCTCACTTCATCATTCAGGGGGAATGGGCGGTTGAGCCGATCCCGGTGCGGGCGTGGAGCACCCTGTTTCCCCTGGTGAGTGGTCAGACAATGCGGCGGGTTCTCGGCCAGTGGATCGAGCGTTCCTTTGACGGGTCGGATGCCGGTTGCATAGAGGCTTACCTGGCTCACCTTTTGGCGGCATACCAGGATGAGGTGGGAGCCTTCGAGGGGGGGAATCCACCCGATGCAGGTCTGGTTAAATTTTTCCTGTTCAGGGAGTAACTTGCGGCTCGCCCAGGACCATACCGCTTTTGTGCTGGTCCCTGAGTCGGACGGTTACCAGGGCGCCCGGGGAGAGCGGGCGGTTCATGGGAAACATTACCTGCAAGTAGTTGTCGGTCGTCCCTCGCCACAGCCCGGCCTCGATCTCGCTTTCGACCAAAACTTCCACCGGCTGTCCGATGTTGGCCTGGCGAAACTGTATTCGTTTGCGGGTATCGAGATTGTGCAACACCTTCGCGCGCTGTTTGAGGGTGCTGCCGGTTATGCGGTTGGCGAGATCCGCCGCCGGCGTTCCCGGCCGCGGAGAGAACGGAAAGACGTGCAGGTAGGTTAGAGGCAATGCCTCGATGAGCTCAACCGTTTCCTGAAAATGGTGCTCCGTTTCGCCCGGAAAACCCACCATGACATCGGCTCCCAGGGCTGCGCGCGGAAATCTGCGGCGCATCTCGCATATCAGTTCGGAGTATTGCCCCGGCGTGTAGGGCCGGTGCATGGCCTGCAGCACGTCCCGGCTCCCGCTTTGCAGAGGAACATGGAAGTGGGGGCAGATGCTCGGATTGGAGCTGACACAACGCAGGAGGTGATCGCTCCACTCCCCGGGCTCCAAGGAGCTGAGTCTGATCCTTGGAGGGAGTGCGTCCGCGGCAAGAAATTGGAGCAGCCCCGCTAGGTCTTGGCAAGGTTCCAAATCCTTCCCCCACTGCCCCAAATGGATGCCGGTAAAGACCACTTCCCGGTAGCCGTGGCGCGTGTAACGTTCCAGTTGCGCGCGAACATCCTGTTGCGGCAGGCTCCTGCTTTTGCCCCGGGTATAGGGAACGACACAATACGAGCAAAAGGAATCGCAGCCATCCTGCACCTTTAGAAACGCTCTGGCACGACCCGAGTGCATGCGGGTTGTCGGCAAAGGCTTCAGGGTAGCGGCCAGGCGCGCATCACTCACGGCCAGGCAGGGGTTGGAGTAACTTCCGGCGGCATTCAGCCAGTGCAGCAGGTCAAGTTTTTCAGCAGTCCCAAGTATATGGGTGGCCAGTCGTTCGCGCGCAATTCGGTGCGGTTCCAACTGAGCATCACAACCGATTGCCAGCACCAGGGCAGCAGGGTTGTTGCGCCTGGCGCGACGCAGCAGCTGCCTGGTCTGGAAAGCAGCCCTGGATGTGACGGCGCAACTGTGAACAATATAGATGTCCGCCTTGGCGCGGAAGGGTACCCAATGGTAGTTCGCCGTCGTCAGAATTTCCGCCAAATGGGACGATTCGTACTGATTGACTTTACAGCCCAGGGTCTCCAGCGCGACGGTTGGATTCATGATGCGGGCTGCTTTTTAATGGTACCGCCGCCCAAAACCAGAGCGTCCTGATAGAATACGGCGGCCTGCCCTGGAGTAACGGCGCGCTGGGGGGCATCAAAAAGTACCAGACACCGGTCGGCGCCTTGTCCTGGAATAATCCAGGCCGGAGCCGGTTGATGTTGATTTCTGATGCGCACCTGAGCCCGCAAGGGTGTTTGCGGGGGGCTTATGGAAAGCCAGTTGACCTTGTCGGCCAGCAGTTGCGAACGATACAGGTCCTGCTCTCGGCCGACCCGCACCGTGTTGCTTGCGGCATCCAGGTCAACGACATAATACGGGGCCGATGAGGCAATGCCCAGGCCGCGGCGTTGGCCGATGGTGTAGGCAAAAATTCCTTTGTGTCGAGCCAGGCAATTGCCCTCCATGTCAACGATTGGTCCGCCGCTTGCCGCTGCAGGCGAATCCTGCGCCAGTAATTGCCGGTAAGTACCCGAATGGATGAAGCAAAGCTCCTGGCTTTCTATGGCAAGATCCCTGGGAAACCCTTGATTAAAGGCCCACTCCAGCACTTGTTCCTTGCTCTGGTCGCCCAGTGGAAACAAGGCGCGCGACAATTGCTGCTGGCTCAACCCGTACAGAAAATAGGACTGATCTTTTCCGGAATCCTTACCGCGGTAGAGTTTGAAGCGGTCAGACGCACCTGTCGGCGGCACCAATGTGACATAATGGCCCGTTGCCAGATATGTCGCACCGCGCTGTCGTGCTTCCTCGAAGAGAAAACCGAATTTGATGGTCGGATTGCAGATGACACAGGGATTTGGCGTCAATCCGTCACGGTAGGCCTGCATGAAGGGCAAAATGACCTTGGTTCTGAACAAATCCCGGAAATCGACCGTGGCCAGGGGGATTTCAAGCTGGTCAGCCAGGGATTTGAGGTTGTGTTGTCGATCTCCAAAGATGGAGTCATTGCTCCATCCTCGGGATCGCGGATCGGGGAAAAGCTGCATGTGAATACCGAAAACTTCAATCCCCCGTTCTTTCAACAGGGCCGCTGTCCGCAGACTGTCGACACCCCCGCTCATTGCTACCGCAACACGCACTGTTTTGTTCTTCCGCCTGATGTTCCAAATGTTCATCTTCAAGGGGCACAATTTTTTCCGGATGGCCGGTGCGTCTCCAATAATCGTTAACAGCCGCCTTCAGGGCGTCGGTCCCCAGGTTGGAGCAGTGCAGCTTCTTCTCGGGCAGGCCGCCCAGGGCTCCGGCCACATCGTCACGATTCACCGTCACTGATTCTTCAAGGGTCTTGCCGCGCACCATTTCTGTAACCATGGAGCTCACTGCGATGGCGGCTCCGCATCCAAATGTCTTGAAGCGGATGTCGGAAATGCGATTGTCGACAACTTTGATCGTCATCCGCATAATATCGCCGCAATTGATGTTTCCAACCTGTCCTACGCCGTCCGGATTGTCCAGTTCCCCTACGTTTCGCGGGTTCATAAAATGGTCAAGCACTTTGTCACTGTAATTCATTACCTCCGCTCCTTGCCGATCTCCGGTCAGGTATTGATAAGGCGTCTCCGCCTGGCGGGCCTGAACTTTCAGTCCATGGCAATGTTCTTGTCAAAGGTCACTATCATGGCTCTGGAAGGGCACGCCTTGACACATAACTCACACGCACTGCAGCGTTCGGATTCAAAAAGAACGCACATTTCCGGCCGTTGAATGTGCAACGCTCCGGTGGGGCAAATGGCGGTGCAGGCGCCACACTGGTAGCATTTTTCTTCGTCCCTTCGAATCGCCTGCGCGATGGACTCGACAACCACGCCGATATCCTTGAGATATTGCACTCCGGCGTGAAAGTCGTCGCGGTTGCCGCGCAGTTCAAGCACCACCATGCCTTCTTTTCGCGGGTAAATTTGAGCCTTCAGGATATTGAAGGTCAAATTATAATTGCGCACCAAATTGGTTATGATCGGCTTGTCTACGATTTCTCTGGAAAAACGTAGAACCAGCATTCTTGCAAGCATGCGGGAGGCTCCTTATCATCAGCAGAAAATATGTAAACCTACCAAAAATAACACTTTGTGATTAAAATTCCCAACGTTTTGTCGGTGTTTTTTTGTGGATGGGGTTGTATTCTCGTTACCCGCAGATGCCATGCCGCCTGAGCGTCATCGTGCCGCAGAGAGGAGCAGGAAACGGATGAAGAGTGCCGTAGTGAACAGAATGGGCAAGCTTAGAGAGTTGATGGTGGAGGAGCGGTTGGATGCTTTCCTGGTTGCGGTTCCTGAAAACCGATACTACCTGAGCGGCTATCAGGCTGAAGACATGAATCTGGTGGAAAGTTCAGGATACCTGTTGATTTCCCAATCCAGGCAGCTGCTTTTGACCGATTTCCGCTATCAGGAGGAGGCCGGGCAGGATGCACCGGAGTTCGAACTGGTCGTCTACAGAGAGGGGCTCCGCCAGGTGCTGCCTGAACTGCTGCGCGACCTCCAGGTGAAAAGACTCGGAGTCGAGGGGCACTATTGCACTCACAGCCTTTACCTGGACGTTGAAGAAGCTCTCAAGGAAGTCTTCCCCGGAGCCGTCACGCTGTCTGTCGAGGGGCTGGTCGAGCGGTTGAGGGTGATCAAGGAACCGGAAGAAATGGATCGCATCAGAGACTCCCTGGCTCTGACGGAAAAGACCCTGGACGCCGTTTGGCACATGTTGAAGCCGGGCTTGACGGAAAAGGAAGTCGCCTGGAAAATTGAAGTGCTCATCCGCGAAGGCGGCGGCCAAGGTGTTTCCTTCCCTCCCATAGTGGCCAGCGGGCCCAACGCCGCCTTACCGCATGCAGTGCCGACCGATCGCAAAATTCAGGCGCAAGACCCGGTCATCCTGGATTTGGGGTCAAAATTGCGCCACTATTGTTCCGACATGACAAGAACCTGGACCGCGGGAGCGCCGCAGGAAAAATTGCGCGCCATTTACCATATTGTGCGCGAGGCGCAGCTCGCCGCCCAGCAACTCATCAGGCCCGGGGTGGACGCGGGGGAGGTCGATGCCGCCGCCAGGAGCGTCATCGAGCAGGCGGGGTACGGTGACTACTTCGGGCATGGACTGGGTCATGGAGTCGGCCTTGCGGTGCACGAGCAGCCAAGGCTGAGAAAGAAGAAAGGCCGGCTCCTGGCAGAGAATATGGTGGTCACCGTCGAGCCCGGCATTTATGTGCCCGGGTTTGGCGGCGTTCGGCTGGAAAATATGGTGCGGGTCACGCACACTGGCTGCGAAGTGCTCAATCACCTGGACCTGTTTTACCCTTGGCAGAGCAGTTGACGAGTGAGGCGCGGCCGATGAGAGCTCAGACTCGGTAGTATTCTTTGTACCACGCTATGAAGCGGCGAACGCCCTGGCGAATGTCGGTTTGAGGTCTGAACCCCAAGTCTCGGGTTAGGTCGTCAATGTCGGCATAGGTTGCGGGCACGTCGCCGGGCTGCATGGGCAGGTACTCCTTTTTGGCCCCAATTCCGAGCGCCTCTTCAATGGCTTCGACAAATTCCATCAACTCCACAGGCTGATTGTTGCCAATATTGTAGATGCGATAGGGAGCATAACTCGTGCCTGGATCGGGCGTTTCCGAGTTCCAACCGGGGTTCGGCCGGGGCGGGTTTTCCATCACCCGCAGCACGCCCCCGATGATGTCATCGATGTAGGTGAAATCTCGGCGCATTTTGCCGTGATTGAAGACTTGGATGGGTTGTCCCTCCAACATCGCCCGGGTGAATAGGAACAATGCCATGTCGGGTCTTCCCCACGGGCCGTAGACGGTGAAGAAACGCAGCCCCGTGCAGGGCAGTCCATACAGGTGCGCATAGGTATGAGCCATGAGCTCATTGGCTTTTTTGGTCGCGGCATAGAGTGACACCGGATGGTCCACATTCTGATGCACCGAGAACGGCATGGCCGTGTTGGCGCCGTAAACGGAGCTCGAGGAAGCAAACACCAGGTGCTTTACCAAAGCATGCCGGCATCCTTCGAGGATGTTGACAAAACCGACCAGGTTGCTGTCGACATAAGCATGGGGGTGGGTGAGAGAGTACCTGACGCCGGCCTGGGCCGCAAGATGCACAACGATTTCGAAGCGCACCTGCTGAAAAAGGGATTCCATCGAGGGGCGATCTTCAAGACTGACCCGCTGAAATTGAAAATCAGGGAATTGTTCAAGCTGTTTCAAGCGGTCCAGCTTCAACCTGACGTCGTAGTAGTCGTTGATATTATCGAGTCCGATGACGGGTGTGCCGCTCTTAAGCAGGCGCAACGCCAGATGGTAGCCGATAAATCCTGCCGCACCGGTGATCAGTACAGGTTGGTCACTATGCATTTGTGGGACGTCCTGATTCGCACATGGGTTGCCCATACCACAGGGAAAGCTCATTCAGCTTTGCCCTGCGGCCTCACTGTCAGTACCGAACAGGGCGATTTGCGCACCACCCGATCCGCCGTGCTGCCAAACAGTACATGGGCGAGTCCGGTCAATCCATGGGACCCCATGACGATCAGATCAATGGCCTTCTCTTTCACCAGCCGGATGATCTCGGTGGAAGCATAGCCGGACAGCAGCTGAATTTCATAAGTTTGCTTCTCCTTCAGCCGGTCTACATAGCGGCTTTGTATGGATTCGCGCGAAGCCTTGGAGACCTGTTCAATGAATTCCGGCTGATACTCGATCGGCATGTACGTCGAGTGAATGGGGGGAGAAAGAGCAAAATCCACCATCACGTGCACGATATGCAGGGTGGCCGCATAATGCCATGCCAAGTCTTTGGCGACACTGAAGGCCAGGTCCGCATTTTCTGAAAAGTCGGTGCAGAAAGCGATTTGCTTGAAAGTATGGTTTGTCATGGCGACCTCCATTGAATTCAGTGCGAAAATATTCCATTCAAATGGGCAATGGCCGGCCTTGAACCTCTCAGTCGTCCACCACCCACACGGTCATGTTGCGTGCGAATTTGGTGACCGTGTTGGAAACGCTGCCAAGAAAAAATTCCTTTACGCGCCCCAGCCCGCGGCGGCCCAATACGATGGTTGAACATTGCAGCGCCTTGGCCTCGTTCAAAATCACCTGGGCAACCTCGGCAAATTGTACGCTGTAGTGTGTGCGAATCTGCTCTTCGGGGAATCCTCCTTCCAGCAACAGCAGCCTGGCTTGATGGAAGGTATCGAGCATCCTCTGCTCGTTCTCGGCAGTCCAAAAATACCCGCTGAGGTGCGGCTGTTCCTCGTGGATCCTCTCGATGCGGCGCACCTCTTCTTTTTTGAGCAAATTGGGTGACGCCGTGTCCAGGACATGAAAAAGAGTCAACTGGACGTGTTTGACACCTTTCAACGTTCGGTTCAGGTAGTGAATGCTCTTGAGAGAACCCGGTGTGTCATCGAGTGCGACAATAAAATGTTCCATGCTGCTTTTCTTTCGTCATTTCCTTGAAGTGGCCGGCAAGGAGCCCGTCCCAAACACTCTTCTGCCCGCCTTGGTTGGGCGGACAGGGGCCGTCTCAAAAGCGTTGACCGCGTTCATCCAGCCGGAACCAGCCGGGCTGCATTCCAACTGTTGGCCATTCTTATACATCCGGGCAGCACAACAACGCAATAGTATACTTGTTGAGGGAAGAGACATGCATTTCCATGCGGGCAGTCACTGATGGGTAGAGCGAAGCGAAACCCATCAACAAGGCCTGCAATGAAACATCTAATGTTTAACCGGTATAACTTCTTTGGCTGACCTGAGCGTCATGCTCCAACAAGTCCGGGTACGCACGGTCTGCTCGCTTTGTTCCTCCTGCCGCAAGACTGAGAAATTTTGGATAATCTTGACATTGTACCCGTGCCCCGATAGGATAGCGTGATTTCTATGGGTGTTCAGCGGGATCGGTCAAAACTGCAGAGGAATGATTTGAGGACCGGGTGGCGTTCCACCAGGGTCTGGGTTGTGAAGCGGTATGAAGCCAAAAGTTCTCGTCATGAGGGTTATTCTTGGCCTTTTCTTTGCGTTTCTGCTGGCCCGCTTTTTCTTTCCTGCCGGCGGGCCCGCAACAATAATTTTAGCAGCGCTGGTGCTGGTTTTCTTTGCCTATGTGTTTGAAGCGATACACCGGCGTGAAAAGTAGCTGAATCGATTCGATGGTTGTGGCAGCAGGAATCGTTTTGATCCTCATGCAACGCAGTGGTGAGGATAAATTTTTTTTGAGGAGAGAATATGGATTGGGACAGACAGCCTCACAGGGGTCCGGGACCTGGGAACATCCAAGATCTCGAAGAGGTGCTCAGGCGGCTCAAAGACCGCTATGATTTTTCGAAATTTCCACGCGGTTCCATTGTGTGGATAGCAGTGCTCGTTGTTCTAATTTTGATCGGCTTCAACTCCTATTACACCGTTGATCCACAGGAAACGGCGGTCGTCCAGCGTTTCGGTAAATTCGTGCGGACCGCGGATGCCGGCCTGCATTTTAAGATCCCCTTCGGAATCGAGACGGTGCGCAAGGTTGTGACCGGACGTGTGCTGCAGCGCGAATACGGATATCGAACCATTGAGCCCGGTGCACGTTCCCGTCTGGTAGAAAAGGGTTACGAAGAGGAAGCTCGGATGCTGAGCGGCGATCTTAACGTCATCGACCTGCAGTGGACAGTCCAATATAAGATACAAGACCCCATGGATTATCTGTTTCAGGTGCAGGATGTGGAAGCGACGCTGGATGACATATCCGAATCGGTCATGCGCCGAATCGTGGGAAACCGGTATGTGGACGAAGTGCTCACCGTGGGCAGGGCTTCCGTCGCGGACATGGCTGCAGTCGAGATTCAGGAGATCATGAATCAGTACAAGACCGGCTTGGAGATCACGATGGTCAAGCTCCAGAACGCCAATCCTCCTGATCCTGTAAAACAGGCATTCAATGAGGTCAACGAAGCCCAGCAGGAAAAGGAGCGCATGATCAATGAGGCCCAGCAGGTATACAACCAGAAGATTCCGCGGGCCAAAGGGGAGGCACGGCAAAGAATAACTCAGGCGGAAGGCTATGCCTTGGAGAGAATCAACAAAGCACAGGGAGAAGTGGCCCGTTTTTCCGACATTCTGACCGAATATGAGAAGGCGCCGGATGTCACGCGCAGCCGCATGTACCTGGAGGCCTTCGCCGATTTTAACAGCAAGATAGACCGCATGATCGTCATTGATGAGAGTCAGCAAAATCTGTTGCCTCTTTTTGACATCGGCAAAATGTCCGCCCAGGACGTGCCCGCAGTGGACGCTCAATAGTCGGCAGTCGACAAATTTTGTGAAGACTCTTTGACCCAATTGAAGCAGTAGAGAGTTTTCTGCGGCTCGGAGGGAGAAAAGGAATTAAATGCTTGCGAAGGGAACAGGGGTAGTAGCGATCATTGTTGTTGCGGTGGTGGGCCTGTTTGCAGCCACTGCGCTTTTTGTGGTGGATGAGACCAAGCAGGTGGTCATCACGCAGCTCGGGAGGCCGGTCGGCGAACCGATTACCGAGGCGGGGCTGCATTTCAAGATACCTGTGATACAAAAAGCCAATTATTTCGAAAAGCGGGTGATGAAATGGGATGGAAGTCCGAATCAAATCCCCACCAAGGACAAAAAATACATCTGGGTGGACACCACGGCCCGCTGGCGCATTCAGGATCCGTTACTGTTTCTGAAACGGATGGGTTCCAATGCGACCGCTCTCAGCCGCCTGGACGGCATCATTGATTCCGTTGTGCGTGATCGGGTTTCCAACAACAACCTGGAAGAGCTGGTTCGCAGTGAAGGTTGGGAGGAGGCCCGGCAGAAACTGATGGAGGCGGGCTTGCCCGACCTGCAGTTCCTGGGCGCTTTCCGCGAATCCCAGGGAGATAAGCTGATCAAGGGCCGCGAAAAGATAACTCGCGAAATGGTCGCCGATGCTTCCCGGCTGGTGCCCGAGTTCGGCATTGAGCTGCTGGATATTCGCATCAAGCGCATCAATTATGTTGACTCGGTCCAGGAAAAGGTTTTCGAGCGGATGATTTCGGAGCGGCAGCGCATCGCCTCTCAGTATCGGTCTGAAGGAGAAGGTGAACGAGCTGCGGTTCTGGGGCAAATGGAGCGGGAATTGGCCAAGATCACTTCCGAAGCATTTCGCACGTCCCAGGAGATCCGAGGCAAAGCGGACGCAGAGGCCACCTCGATTTATGCAAGGGCCTTCGGAAAAGACATTGAATTTTTTGAGTTCTACCGCACTCTGGATTTTTATAAGAATTTCAACAATCCCAAAAGCTCCTTTGTTCTGACGACTGATGCGGATATTTTCAAATATCTCAAAAACAGTGCGGGAACATCGAGGGAGTAGAGCAGGAGGAGGAGCTGTGGCATTCTACGAGGAGAACCCCCGGAATATTAGCAAGGCGGACATAGTGGTGGCTATCCCGTCGTTCAACGAGGCGGAGACCATCGGGTCCGTGGCTGAACAGGCGGGTGCGGGGTTGGTCGAGTTCTTTGGCGATTTGCAGGGCGTACTGATCAACTGCGACAATCATTCAACGGACGGAACCAAAGACGCCTTCCTGAAAGCTGCGGGCGAGGTGCCCAAGATATACCTGTCTACGCCGGAGGATCAGAGGGGAAAAGGCAACAACCTGCGCAATCTGTTTGAAAAGGTGCGGGAACTGGAGGCGAAGACGGTTGTAGTCATCGAAGCGGATGTCAAGAACCTGGCGCCCTATTGGATCAGAAATCTTGGGCAGCCTATAGTGAAGGGTGCCGGCTACGTGTGCCCGCTCTATGTGCGACACAAATATGAGGGGACTTTAACGAGCTCCCTCGTTTATCCTCTCACGCGCTGCCTTTACGGGCGGCGGGTGAGACAGCCGGACGCCGGGGATTTCGGCTTCAGGGGTGAGCTGGTGAACCAATTCCTGGATTCTCCCGTCTGGACGGAATCCATCGAACATTTCGGAGTGGACATCTGGATGACCACCGTCGCCCTGAATGCTCGAATGCCCATCTATCAGTCATTTATGGGTAGTCCCAAGATCCACCGGGTGAAAGACCCCTATGCGCAATTGAGTGTTCTTTTCAGGCAGATTGTGAGTGCCATGTTTGACCTTATGGCGGTTTATTCCGACTTTTGGCGCATGGTCAAATGGAGTAAGCCGACCGCACTGTTTGGCATGGACGCTCAGGAAGTGGCCACGCCGGTACCTGTTGAAATCAATATGAATAAGTTGCATGAGAGGTTTCTCAAGGGCTTTGATGATCATTTCGCCCTGTGGGAAGCCCAATTTGATCAGACCCACGTCAATAAGCTGCAGGAAATCCGCAGCCTGGGCCTGCAACATTTTTCCTTCCCGGGTCAAACCTGGGCCCGAATATTGTTTGAAGCCTTCAAAGCCTATTCGGCCATGCAGGGAGAGCAGCGTGCCAACCTCATCGATTCTCTGCTGCCTCTCTATTTGGGCAAGGTATTGTCCTTCGTTAAGAAGACCGAGAGAATGTCGTTGCAGCAGGCCGAAGAATATGTAGAAAATGAGTGCATGGTTTTTGAAGAAAATAAACCCTATTTAGTGAAAATAATGGAATAAAAAGGTGGAGGATAGTGAAATGCCCAAGATTCTGGTTGTCGATGACGAAGAACACATTAGGCTGCTCTACTCTGAGGAATTAAAGGAAGCGGGCTACGAGGTGATTACCGCAGACAGTGGATATAAGCTGCTGGAGCGGATCGAGGAAGAGAAGCCGGACCTGGTGATTCTCGATATCAAAATGGTGGACTACAACGGTCTTGATTTGCTGCAGGACATTCGCAACCAGTACTACGATCTGCCGGTAATACTGTCCACCGCATATGACACGTTCAAGGAAGACATGAAGTCCATTGCAGCTGACTTCTATGTGGTAAAAAGCTTTGATTTAACAGAGCTTAAGAAAAAAATTGCAATGGCTCTTGAAACACGACTGCCTTAGGGCGTGTGCTGCTGAAATCCGGATTCCCGATACCCGATGGGCCAATGGCTTTGCCTGGGGACGACGGCTTGAATTCTTCAAGCAACATCCATAGCAACACTCCCTGTGTATCCTCAACCGATCAGATCATCTCGCAACGGTTTCTCATTGGGCTGCTTTGTTACTTTGCAGCCCACATATTTTTGCGCACCGTGGTGTCGTCGTCTCTGGAGACGGATGAAGCGGAGCAGGTTTTGTTCTCCCAATGGCTGCGCGCCAGTTATCTTTCCAAGCCTCCTTTGTATACCTGGCTGCAAATTTTGTTTTTTAAGCTGTTCGGCACCAATGTGTTGGCGTTGAGCTTGCTGAAAAACGGTCTCCTGTTCTCGACCTATGCCTTTGTGTTTGCCGGCGCACGCCTGCTTTTCAATGATGCCCGCTTGGCTGTCCTGGCGACCCTGTCCCTATTGTTGATTCCTCAGATATCCTGGGAATCGCAAAGGGATCTCACCCATTCGATACTGGTTACGGCTCTGAGCGCCATGAGCTTTTACGTTGTCTTGCGGCTGCTGCAGTCTCAATGCAGCAGAGATTATGTCTGGCTGGGGGTGGCCATCGGGTTCGGCACCCTGGCCAAATACAATTTTGCATTGTTTATCGCGGCTGTTCTGATCACGCTCTTGACCTACGCACGCGGGCGCTCGGTGCTGTCCGATCGACGGGCATTGCTGACTCTTGCGGCTGTGCTGATTATTGTGCTGCCCTATGCGGGGTGGGTTGTTTTCCATCTGGATTCCGTCACTTCGTCTCTGCATGACCTCGACATCGGCCCGAGCAATTATTTTGTCAAAGGGACAGGGCGTCTGATCTATGTCACACTTATGTTTCTCGGTCCCCTCTGTTTGGTCTACCTGCTGCTTTTCCCCCGCGGGTTCTCCATGATTCTGCGCCATCACCCCATGCACAGGACTTCTTTTCCGGTGCAACGCTACTTCCTGGCGCTCTTCTGCCTGTTGTGGGTCATGATTTTGGTCTGGCGCGTCACCTACTTTAAGGATCGCTGGATGCAACCGTTGTTTTTCCTCTTCCCCCTCTATTTTTTCACCTATGTCAAGGATACTTCCTCCCACCCCAGGGCGTCGCGCGTCTTTCTGGCCCTGGCCCTGTTGACCGCTTCCACGATTCTGGTGATGATGCCTGCAAGAATAGTCCTGGGGCCTTCTCTGGGCTATTACACAGCGTTTAATTTTCCCTATGCTGCGTTGGCGGACAAAATAGAGGAGCAGTGCTCGGTTCCGAATATGATTTTGGCCGACAGTCAGCTGGATGCCGGCAACATCCGATTACAACTGCCTGATAGCCTGGTCTTGGCATCCAACCTCACCGGGCTTGACAGCGACAGAAGATCTGCAGAAGGGTGCCTGGTAGCCTTTTGGAAAAGCACAAAGACGGACGGGATGCCCGACAGATTGAAAACATTTCTGCGCAACGAGGTGCGGGTCGCCCCGCATCAATTCAATATTGTCTATCACGACCTGCCTTACAAGTATGCCGATAAAGAGCATGTGCGGGTGGGAATTGCCGTCATGCAACCGCCGGATTGACAGGAAGGTGGTGGAAGACAAATATGCGGCCGACGGCGATTTCTATTTTGACAAGTTTGCGGGCATCCGGCAAAGTAACCTCTTTTGGCAGGCATGAAAGGGGCCCGGGACATCGATGATGGCAAAGGCCGCTTGCTGCTTTAATGCCTTACGGCAGTCAGACCTGCCTGTCATGTTGCCTGATGTTCGACCTTTCGGGGGCGGGACCCGGCGGCGGGAATTGGATTCATCCGGCGGGGATGCACGGCCGGGAGGATATGGTTTCTTTGTATCAGTTGCGAGGCGGCTCTGGGATGCCGGAGCTGCGAATGAGAGAGTCATGCCATGAAAAAACCCAAACGGCCCGGCGAGTGGCAGGATTATGAAGTGGACCCGAGGGCGCAGGCCAGTTTTGATCTTGACCTTGATGACGGCGAAGAGATCATCGAGCTGGAGGATGTTCTGGAAATAGCGGAAGAGCCAGTCCCTCCTGGCGAGGTGGGTGCAGAGACCGACTCGGAACTGGACCTGCAGGAGATCGAACTGGATTTCGAGAGTGATGAAGAGTTGTTTCTGGAGGACGACCTGGGCGGGTTCTCTTTCGAAGAGGAAAACATCCGGGACGCTCATCGGAAGCAGTCCATGGATGCGTCGCAAAGCATCGCTCCCGAGCAGGAATCCGAGCTGCCCTCTGAGTTGACAAGGGAGGAGTTCCCCGCCCCGGTGAGCGAAGCGATCAAAATCGAGCCCGGGGGCCATGCGTCATTGCATGTCGCTCCGTCTGAGGAGGGCGATACAGGCAATGAGAAGATCTCGATAGAGGATTTTGTCGCTCAAATTGAGGATCGTTTGCTCGAGGCACTCAAGCAAATGGTCGAATCCAGACTGCCTGACATTGTTCGCAGCGTGTTGCGCGAAGAGATTGATCGTCTGCAGCAGGAGTTGGGAAAAGAAAAACCATAGGGAGTGTTTAGATGAAAGAAGGCGGTCTGCCTAAAGCTTATGAATTCAAAGAAGTGGAACGGCATTGCTATGCGTATTGGGAGCAGCAAGGTTTTTTCCATGCGGACGTGAAGAGCCCCAAGCCACCTTTCAGTATTGTGATTCCACCGCCAAATGTAACGGGTCAGTTGCACATGGGACATGCACTGAACAATGCACTGCAGGATATTCTGTGCCGCTACAAGCGGTTGAAGGGGTTCGAGGTTCTGTGGATGCCCGGCACGGATCACGCCGGCATCGCCACGCAGAATGTGGTAGAGCGCCAACTGGCCGAAGCCGGGCTGTCGCGACACGAATTGGGTAGAGAGAAATTCCTCGAAAGAGTCTGGCAATGGAGGGAAAAATACGGTGGTATCATCATCAAGCAGTTGAAGCATTTGGGTGCTTCCTGCGACTGGCAGCGGGAGCGCTTCACCATGGACGAAGGGTTGTCGCGAGCGGTGCGCCAGGTTTTTGTGAGGCTACATGAGGAGGGGCTGATATACCGCGGCAAGCGGATGATCAACTGGTGCCCCCGCTGCATGACTGCGCTGGCAAATATTGAAGTGGAGGGAGAGGAGCTCGACGGGCGTCTCTACCTGATCCGTTATCCCCTGGAAAACGGGGAGGGTGGCCTGGTGGTCGCCACCACCCGTCCCGAAACCATGCTGGGCGACACCGCCGTGGCCGTCCACCCGGAAGACCCCAGATACAGTGCATATGTTGGCAAGACGGTCATCCTTCCGCTGGTGGAGAGACCTATTCCGGTCATTGCCGACACCTATGTGGACCGGGAATTTGGAACGGGTGCTCTCAAAATTACCCCTGCCCATGACTTCAACGACTTTGAAATTGGCCGTCAGCATCAGCTCGACCTCGTCCAGGTCATCGGCGAAAACGGCATCATGACCGAGGCGGCTGGATCTTATGCGGGGCTGGAGCGCAATGCGTGCCGCAAGCAAATCGTGCAGGATCTCGAAAAGGGCGGATTTCTCGTCAAGATCGAAGATTACAAGCATCGGGTGGGGCATTGCTACCGGTGCAAGAGCGCGGTCGAGCCGATGCAGTCTCTACAGTGGTTTGTGGCGACTCAACCGCTGGCCGCAAAGGCGATGGCCGCGGTGCGAGAGGGTGAAACCAGGATCATTCCGGACAAATGGGAAAAAGACTATTTCGGCTGGCTGGAAAATGTCGAGGACTGGTGTGTGAGCCGGCAAATCTGGTGGGGACACAGGATCCCTGCCTGGTATTGTGACGATTGCGGCGAAATCATTGTTTCCATTGAAGACCCGTCCACCTGCGCCAGATGTGGAGGATCGCGCCTCGAGCAGGATGCGGATGTGTTGGATACCTGGTTCAGTTCGGCCCTGTGGCCCTTTTCCACCCTCGGCTGGCCGGACGAAACGGAGGAGCTGAAAAAGTTCTATCCGACCGCCGTGCTGGTCACGGGTTTTGACATTCTATTTTTCTGGGTGGCCCGCATGATGATGATGGGCATTCACTTCATGGGGCAGGTGCCCTTCCGCGAAGTCTACGTTCATGCCCTGGTACGCGATGCCCAGGGGCAGAAGATGAGCAAGTCCAAGGGCAATGTGATCGATCCGCTGGTCATTATGGATCAGTACGGCACTGATGCTTTGAGGTTCACTCTGACAGCCCTTGCAGTGCAGGGACGGGATGTCAAGCTTTCCGAGGAACGGATTGAAGGGTATCGCCATTTTGTCAATAAGTTGTGGAACGCGTCCCGCCTGGTACTGATGAATTTGCAGGGAACAACAGAGTTGGCGGAGATCCCGCAGCGTCCCGAAGGACTCATGCACCGCTGGATGCTCAGTCGCTTGCAGCGGGTGATCGGGGAAGTCGAAGATGCCATGAACAACTTTCATTTCAATCAGTATGCTCAAACGCTCTACCATTTCGTGTGGCATGAATACTGCGACTGGTACCTGGAAATGATCAAACCCGATCTCTATGGGGACAATCGGGCGGCAAAAGCGCTGGCTCAATCGCTGGCCGCCAGGGTCCTGGAGAACATACTGATTCTGTTGCACCCTGTGATGCCTTTCGTCACCGAGGAGCTCTGGCAGAAGTTGCCGCAAGCGAAGGGTTCTGTGATGGCGGCCCGATTTCCGCTGGTGGAAAAGGCTCGGCTGGATACGCCGGCGGAAAATGAGATGGAAGTGGTCATGGGGGTGGTCAGTGGGATCAGAAATATCCGCGGAGAAATGAATGTTCCGCCCTCCATGCGGGTTGATGTCTTTTGCTTGTGCGAACAGGAGGCGGAGACCACTCTGCTGAGCAATTACGCCGGGACCATAAGGGATCTCGCCAGGCTGGAACATCTTCGCATCGGCAGGACAGGAGAATTGAACAAGCCGCGTGTTGCCGCCGGCACCGTGGTCAAAGGCATCGAAGTCTGTGTCGTGCTGCAGGATATTCTGGATTTTGACAGTGAATCAAAACGGCTGCAGAAAGAATTGGGGAAATTGGAAAAAGAGTATGGTGTGATCCGGAAAAAATTGTCGAACGAGGATTTCCTTTCCAAGGCTCCTCCTGAAGTGGTTGAAAAGGAACGAGAAAAAGAGCAGCGTCTGGGGGAAAAAGTGGACAAGTTGCGCCATCACAGCGACATGATCCATGCCTTGAGGGAAACCGCTGCTGCAGGAGAATGATGTGGAGCAGTTGGACTTTTTGCTGCAGTTGGCTATCCAGGAAGACGTGGGCCACGGCGATGTGACCACCGCTTCGGTGGTCGAACAGGATGTGGAAGGGCGGGCGATGGTTTTGGGCAGGGAACCGTTCGTGCTGTCAGGGACTCGCGTTTTCCGGCGTATTTTCCAACTGCTCGACCCTGCGGTCCAAGTCGAGTGTTACTTTCGAGACGGCGAGACAATTCGACCGGAAATTCCAGTGCTTGTAGTGGAGGGTTCGCTGCAGGCCATATTGATGGGAGAACGAACCGCTCTGAATTTTTTGCAGCGAATGAGCGGAATAGCCACCCTCACCCATCGGATGGTGCAGGAAATTTCCGGTACCTCCTGCCGGCTTCTGGACACCCGCAAGACGACACCCTTGTGGCGCAAACTGGAAAAAGAAGCGGTGAGCCATGGAGGCGGAGCCAACCATCGGTTTGGATTGGCGGACGGAGTCTTGATCAAGGACAACCACATCGCGGCGGCGGGAGGAGTCCGGCAAGCCATCGAAAAAGCGCAGCAGCACGCTCCTCATACCCTGAAAATCGAGGTGGAGGTGGATGATCTGGATCAGTTTGATACGGCTCTGGGGGCGGGAGCCGACATCATCTTGCTCGATAACTTCTCGCTTGAGATGCTGCGCGAAGCGGTCCGGCGCAACGCCGGTCGAGCAGTCCTCGAGGCTTCAGGCGGGGTGGTCCTGGAGACGGTGAAAGCGATCGCCGCCACGGGGGTCGATTTCATCAGTTGCGGAGCCCTCACGCATTCGGCCAAATCCATCGATCTGACGATGGAAATCGAGTTTGCTTCATCCTCTTAGATAATGAATGAGCCGCCAAGCCGTTACCAATAGCGCGGGCAGACCGGGCAGTTCAATGCGTTGCGTCAAATCCTCTGCACCCTATCCGCTCGGCGTATTCCCGTTCCGACGGGAAGGATCGGCAGTGCCACGGCTTGGTGTCATGAATTGAGCAGATGAATTTGTGCTCGTCCGGCAATTCCAGCAGAAACGGGCAGCCGTCCAGATAAATTTCCGTACCCGGTTCAACCCACACGTTATACAGGCGGCGCTCATCGCCGTTCATGTCACATCCCAGGTCATTCACCGCCACAAACGCAAGGATGTCTTCTCTTCCTTCGAGCTGCCAGCGTCGGTAGTCCTCGTCGGTGGCATAATTTTGATATGCGCCGCGCAGTTTGCAGCACAGTCCGCATTGTCTGCAGTTGAATCCTTCCAATGGCACCCGGACATTCCTTTTTAGAAACTGATCTTGAGAGGGGGCTATTCTACACCAGACTGTGAGGGAAAAACCCGGCAAAACATCTTACTTACAGTCAAGCCGGCCATAAAGCAAACCTTTTGCGGCTGAGATCCGGTGCCCCTCCAACCAACGACATACCTCAAAATTTTCTCCTTGGGCCTAAAGATTGGATTAGGGTCAGAAACACACTGAACAAGTGCCGGTCCAAAATCTCTCCGAAAGCATCCAGAGACTACTTTCCCATCTTCGTAGTCTTATCTTGGTTTCATGGATGCCCAGGCTGGCTATGAGCCTTTTCCGGGCAAAAAAGAAGGCGTATGAACGGTCGCTTTCGTATCCACACTGATTCGTTAGGTTGCCGGGTCCATATCGGCAGTGCTGTTTACTTCCCTGATCTTTTCAAAGATCGCATCGGTTTCCGCCGTTTTTGGACTTTGCTATTGTCAACTGCGTAACCGGTAGTCATGACGCTCCAAAATGTTAGAAATGGTTCTCGGGGTCGGCAATGTCTCCTTGGACCACCCTTCCAAGTCCCTTAGATATAAAGGACGGTAGCCCATCATGGTGATGAGGCCTGCCTTGTCAGATGATCTGTAATGCGGTTTCACATGCTCGTGTTGAATTTCGACGCAATGATGCGGTAATATCCAAAGGCGAAAATCCTTGCACGAACGAATCCTTCTCGACGGAATTATCATTGATTGTCTGGGAGAATTGATTGATGGGTCGCAAATGGTTCACATCGTATGCATTCGAGATTTGCAGTAGGGGCGGTTCGCGAACCGCCCCTACGGGAAATCGCAAACCCCTCGGTCGTTTGATCGGAGCGTTTAAAACAATATCAACCAAACGCGTCAATGAAATCTACGGCATACCAGGCACAAAACTGTGGCAACGCAATTACTGGGAACACATCATTCGCAACGAATCGGAATGTAACCGGATCCGCGAATACATTCGCAACAACCCGACCCAATGGGAATTGGACGAATTGAATCCTGGTCGTCGGCCTGAAGGGGTGGCATAAATGGATATCTTGGAGGAACTGAAAGAGCTCATCATTAAGCTCAACGAAGAACAGATCGAATATGCCCTCTGCGGCGGGTTGGCAATGGCCATATACGCTTTGCCAAGGGCGACTCTCGACATTGACCTATTGATCGAATCGAGCTCACTTGATGCTGCGAGACGAGCCGTTCACGATTTGGGATTCAAGTTGGAATCTGCGCCGATGGAATTCCATGACGGAAAAGTCCATGTTCATCGGGTCAGCAAAATCGAGCCCAAAAGCGGAGAGATTCTGGTTTTGGATTTGCTGATCGTTACGCCCGAAATAAAGAACGCGTGGGACAGCCGCATGAAAGTTGAATGGGAACATGGTAGTATTGATGTCGTCTCGCCGGAAGGCTTAATCCTTCTCAAGTCATTTCGCAGAAGCGGCCAAGATCAGGATGATATTGATTTTTTAAGGAGCATTATTGATGAAGATTGATATGAGTCGGGTTGCGGTCACGCTCCGATTGAGGCAGGTCGCTCAACTCAGGCGAGCATGCCTGGAGCTTGCCAAGTCCAGTGCAAGTCTTGAGATTAGAAGGAGAAAGACAGGCAACAAATCGGTGCAGCGGACCTCGCTTGCGCTCGGCCGCTGACCTTCCCGTTCGGCAGTCGTGCTCCGCGGCACGGGTAAAGCGTCGGCTTCTGCCCAGAGCTGCCAGTCGCCGCCGGCGCTCTCAAAAGATAGATGGTGACAGTCAAAATCCTTAACGTTTTGCCGACCTAAGTCATTGGAATAAATAAGATATTCTTTGAGGGCAACCGCGGTGTCAGTGTCGAGAAAGTCGGCAGGGAGCAACTGCAGCTGATAAGTATTGATGATATAATTAAGGATTAGGTCGAAATTCCCTGGCACATCAATTTTGGAGTAAGTGTTTTCGCTTTCATCCAAGCGTACCCAAGACTTGCCATTGTACCAAACCCTGAACTTAATCGAGCGCTTCTGGGGATTTGCCAAAGAAAAGTTGGTCAAAAATGCTCGAATGACGGTTTCCGATGATATCGGTGGAAACCACGGGGTCCTCCTGATACTGAAGGATGTCCCTGAGATCTTCCACGGCGGCCTTTCGAACCGGTTCGTTCACTTCTTCTTTGGTCACTGCCTTGTTGAGCTCCACTGTGAGGTCCACCACACTTCCGTCCGGCACTGGGACACGCATCGCCATCCCGTCCAGCTTGCCCGCCAGTTCCGGAATGACTCGACCAATGGCGCGGGCCGCACCGGTCTCTGTTGGAATGATGTTCACGCTGGCATGACGAGAACGGCGGAAATCCTTGTGGGGTGCATCCACCAACCGCTGGTCGGCGGTGAGCGCATGTACGGTGGTCGGAAGCCCGCGCTTGATGCCGAAATCCCGATGCAACACCAAAGCGAGCGGTGCCGCACAGTTGGTGGTGCAACTGGCATTGCTGATGATCTTGGCTTCCTTGGTCAGCACATGATCATTTACGCCGAGTACCACGGTGCTCTCCAGAAAGTCCTGGCGCGGTACCGTCACGATCACGCAGAAATATCCCGATATCTCCAAACCGGATATTTCCAGAAGCGTCCGGCTGCTGCGTTTGTTGCATGGGGTCCTGACCTGCTCCTTCTCCCACCACGATGACCGCATGGCCTTTTTTGTCCAACCTCTTTTCAAGAGTTTCCAGAAAGCCCACGAGGGTGAATGGCAGTTCCGGCACCAAACAGTAATTCACATCGTTGTGGGCCAAGGCTGCGAATGCCGCAATGAAACCCGATTCGCGCCCCATGAGCTTCACCAGGCCGATGCCGTTCCTCGCTCCCTTTGCCTCCGTATGAGCCGAATTGATCGCAGCCCCGGCCTCGGTAACGGCCTTTTCAAAGCCAGGAAGGCTTTAAACGTAATGAAAAGGCTGGGCGCCTCAACAATCCCGAGTTCTACCGTCTCCAGGCGACGCGCCAATCGAGGTACAGAGAACCGCCAATCATCTCGTGCTCTGAAGAAACAGAGGAGTACCTGTGCCTGCCAGGAGAGTGTGATGTTGATCTTGAGACCGTGCTTAGGGACGTTGAAGTGGGAATCAATGGATGGACAAAGCCTAAGCCGGAGGGCCTATCCTAGTCACCTTCACCGGGGCATTGGGGGAGGAGCAGGAAATCGCTGCGGAGGAGATGTCAAAGCATGACTGCGGGGTCCTCTCTGCCACCACGGCGTTTGGGAAGACAGTGGTTGCAGCCGGACTGATCGCCGAACGAAAAGTGAACACCCTCATTCTGACCCACCGGCAGCAACTTCTCTCCCAGTGGATGGCCCGATTGTCCCAATTTCTGAAAATCAACGAAGAACTACCTTCGATACCCAGGAAGCGAGGTCGGAGGCTGATGTTGAGCGTTATTGGCCGGATCGGCGCTGCAAAATACCATGCGAACGCTATCATCGATGTTGGAATCATGCGGTCTTTAATTCTGGTCGGGGCGAGAGGATTTGAACCTCCGACCCCCTGCTCCCAAGGCAGGTGCGCTGACCAGTCTGCGCTACGCCCCGACGGTGAAACCCGGTTTTCCTAACACAGGCGCACCGCAAAAGCAAGATCGAAGTGTCAGGGCAGATTCCGAGAAATCACGCTGGACGGTCGCCCTTCGTGCTTTTGCCTGTTTCGTTTTTGCGTGCCGGGAGAAACGCCTGTCGAAATGATTTGACAGTGCCTGGTCCGACTGCTAGACACCTGTGTAATCTGATAAGAAACGCTCAGGTGCTCATAAGCTTGATAGGGAATCCCGTGTGAATCGGGAGCGGTCCCGCCGCTGTGATCGGGGACGAAAGCCGCAAAGACCCACTGCGACAACGGAGGTCGAAAACCGGAAAGCAAAAGCCGGCCCAGGATGGACGGCAAAGTCGTCGGATCTGTGGCATGGGGCTTTGACATCGGTTATCCGGCATCTGATGGCGGGAAGGGGCGGTGAGTAGGTCGATCCGAGAGCCAGAATACCTGCCTGAGCGTGAGTGGAGGCGGTACGGGTTGATGCCGAGCCTTTGCTCAACGGGACCAAGTAAATTTGGGTGCAATCCCTGGAGCTCATCGTTCCAGGGATTTTTTTTTCCTATCACAAAGAAAGGAGCAATTCATGAAAAAGGGGATCATCCTCTATGTATCCGAAGGACGCGAGGACCTTAATGACTGGATGGATCTGACCATCACGAAGCAAGGTTTGAACGCCGATGAGCTCTGTCTGGCCACATCCGAAACGGAATTGGCGTATGGCTGGTGGTATATGGTCACCCGCGGAATGCAGCACATAGCCTGCATGAGAGCCAGTTATGACATGGCCGGAAACGTGGTCAAGGCCGAAGGGCGGCCATTCAGACTGTGTGGTTGAAGCGTGCCAAACAAGCGCCTTTGTGTTATTCACTATGCCGGGTATTTGGGTAGTCGAAGGAGCGATTTGCAGGGTCGGGAGAGAAGCGGTGATGAAGCAAGCCATACTGCTGGTTACTTTTGGTACGAGCGTTCCAGAAGCTCAGAGGGCCTTTGAACACATTGACGTTCAGACCAGGACGGCGTTTCCCGGCACAGAAATCCGCTGGGCATATACCTCGCCCACCATTCGAAAAAAGCTGTCCGGGCGAGGAATACCGATCGATTCCCCGGAAATCGCTCTGGCACGGCTTATGGACGAAGGCTACAGGCACGCGGCGGTGCTTTCGCTGCACACCATACCGGGCATTGAATTCCACAACCTTTGCCACAACGCAAAGCTGTTCGAACGGATGCACGGAGGATTGCAGCGCGTTGTGGTCGCCCGTCCCCTGCTATCTTCCCAGGAGGACATGGGGCGGGTGATCCAATGCTTGCTGCAGCGCATCCCGCAATCTCGCGGGCCGCAAGATGGCGTGCTTTTTATGGGGCACGGCAGCAGGAATCACCCTGCGGGCGCCTTGTACTCTGCAATGAACTACATCCTCCAGGACGTTTCCCCCAACACCTATGTCGCGACGGCACAAGGGCATCCGACCTTGAGTGATGTGCTGCCCAGGCTGGTGGGCAGGAATATCGGGAAGGTTTATCTGATGCCGTTCATGTCGGTAGCCGGTGAGCACGCCAGAAAAGACATGGCAGGAGAACAACGGGACAGCTGGAAGTCCGTGCTGTCGCGCCACGGCTTCGAATGCCGGACGATCCTCACAGGCACTGCGGAATACCCGGAGATAGTTGCCATCTGGCTGGACCATCTGCGGGAAGTGCTTGCGCAACTGTAGGAAATCGGTAGACGCATCAATCCACCCGGCCCCTCGGGAAAAATTGCGGCGGAGTCAAAGTTCACAGGGTGCAACCGGCCACGACAAGGGAACATGCCGGGAGTGTTCGAATCCCATCCTCATTGCCCCGGTACCTGCGGAATCTGATGGCTGCACGGCACCTGGCAGGCACATTTTCCGCAAACATCCACCAATGGCAGCTGGCTGTAGTGAGCATCATTTTTGAGACATTGCCGGTAACAGGCCTGCCGGTTGTAGCGTGTTTTGTAAAGAGCGCCGTAGCGGCACTTGGAAACACATGCCAGGCAGCGCCGGCCGGCCTTGTGCAGACACCATTCGCTGGCGGGGCGCGGAGTGGCCTCGATGGGCATGGTGGTTACGAGACTTCCCAGGCGACCGCAGCAACCGGAGGCAGTGATGAGCAAATGGTTGTGGCCGAAAGTGCCCAGCCCCGCAACGTATGCCAGGTGCTTGTGCGACCAGAGGCTGACGAGCTTCTGCTGGTCGAAGTTGTGCGTTGCAGGGGTCACCGCGGCCTGCTGCCCCTGGTCTCGCAAGCGGTCCTGCAGGTGCTCGTTGATGGCGCCGATCAGCTGATTGGTGGTGATGTAGGCGTGCGCCCAACTTTGGGCGGCAAAGGTGCCGTGCTCGTCGTTTTCTTCTGCCAGCCAGCGTTGAAAGGGCAGAAAGAATACGATGATCGACCTGGCCCCCTGCAGGATTTCATCGGGCATTGCGTGTTTGGGGTCCACCACGCGTTTCAATTCGCCGAGCAGGGGGTCTTCAGCCGAGGCCACGCCAACCAGCGGAGATCGCCAGTAATCGGGCGTCTCGTGAGATTGTCTCCAATCGACAGCAAATTTTTCTATCAGGTTGCGCAACCAGGCGACAGAGTTGTGTGACGTATCTCCAATTTCCTGCATGTGATCCACTCCGTTGGATGAGCTTTGAGATGGGCTTCATTATCTGGGCATCTAAACATAGCCGCAGCACCCTTGAGGGTCAAGAATAGTGCGTGGCGGTCCCGGAATTGCGGTATGCAGGGACGGGCTTGCACCGTGTCCGACTGGAATCAAAGGCGTGGCAGTTGCCGAACCTCGTTTCTTTTTGCTATCATCGCCTTGCCCATGGCGGCACCGATGAATGCCCGGCGCACGCTTAAGGGCTGCAGTCCCGGCGAAAGCCCCAGTTGTTAACCGCTGACATTCGAGTCACAGTTGCACTATGCTCAATGAAACCTTGTATCAAAAACGGGCCAGGCGGTGGGACCGCTGGGTGACCATAATCATCGTTTTGTTGTTGCTCATTCCGATCCCCTTTGCGCGCTTTGAATCCTGGCCCACGGGCGGAACCATCCTGGTGCGCCCGGTGATGCCGTGGAGTCGATTCCATTTCTGCTATACCAGCTTTCCCGGAGGCGTTCCCATCGAGGAGGCTTACCATTTTACCTGGCGGGGTCAGATTCTTCCGGCTAACAGGCACAGTCCCATGCTGCTCTCCATCACGTCCGCCGAATCACCTCTGCTGAAATGGCAGAACAATCCTGAGCTTGCGTTGGAGAAGGTCTTCCAGGACGGTGATTTTGTGCAAGTTGACACCTTCTGGCAGCCGCTTCTGCTGTGGCCGTTCAGCATGCTGACCAGCAAATTGACTTAATGGAAATCCGCGAGGAGCCGGAAACTCACGGCCCCTCGGACTTGGTCGCCATGCGGACGGACTCTTGCCTGTCCGGGAAAAATCGCTTGTAGTAGAAAAGGCTGATGATGATCGGCAGCACGTAGTAGGCAAACCGGTATATCAAGGTGGCCATCAGGGCACGATCATAATCCAGTCCCATCAGGTAGAAGGAGCCTGCCATAGATCCTTCCATGATGCCGATGGAAGCCGGGGTCAGGGAGAACAGAGTGGCAAAGATGCCCACGGAAAACCCGACCAGCAGGGAACTGTTATCAATGGGATAATGCGCCGCCAGGAAAGAGCATTTGAGGCACAGGAACATGAGCAGCCAATCCATGAGCGCATAACCGGCGGGTACAGCCAGGTTTCGAGCATTCTTGATCAACATGTTCATGCTGTCATTGAAGTTTTCAAAAAATCCTGCGGCGCGGTCTCGCTGCAGCCAACGGGGGTGAAGAAATTTTTGCGGTACAGCCAGACTGAGCCGCATCATCCATTGCCAAAGCTGCTTTCTGAACGCTTCATGCACCAGGATTTGGACGGTCAGCCAGGTGAGGATAAAGGCAACCAGCAGGACGACTATGCCAAACTCCATTTGGCGGGTATCCATCTTGTAATTGCTGTAAAGGAAGAAAAAGCCGAGATAAATGAAAACGACAGCGACCGTATTGGTGAGAAACCCGTGTACCATGGAAATGGAGAGAGTGTTGCTGGGGGGAATTTTTTCGCGCGAGAGCAGGTAAACTTTGGCTGCAACTCCGCTCAGCCCTCCCAGGGCCATCAAATAGTTCATGGTGCAGGAGAGCAGCGCAATCTGAAAGGTAACGTAAAAGGGCAGCATACGCCCCATATTTTTCAGCAGGCGGTGCAGCACGGCGGCAATGCAGGAGTAGCTCAGCGCGCTGGTCACCAGCGCCATGAAACCCCAAAACAGGTCAATATCCTGAAATTCTGTGATGAGCTTCTTTAAATCAGCCTGCTTGATCGTGTAGTACAGTATGAACAGGCCAATGAATGCGGCAAACCAGAAGCGTTTCCTGGTTATTCCAGCCATCAACTTTCTGTCTCCTTGTGCGGCGAGAGGGGCCGGCCGTCTGCCCGTTGATGTGCTTGCGAGCGAAGGTTGAAAAATAGCAGAAGTGGGCCGTATTGAAAAGGATATAAGGCGGTGGGGCGCCTGCCAGGGTTTATCAAGTGTTATGTGGCGGCTTGCTCCATCATGCAAAGAGCATTAAGATAGCGGGTTGTGGATGGAGAATATTCCATCAATTTGATGCGCTGCGCCAATACCGGCTAAGGAGGAAGCATGCGACTCAACCTATTGCTGATCATGATATTGCCGATCATGGCGGCTTTGGTGCCGACAGGCGATATCCCCGTTTCCGCAGCGGAAAAATCCCCCGAGACGGTTTCCCTCGAAGCAAGCTCGCCGGCTCAAGATCCTGCAGTGCAGGAAGAGGGCATGATGGGTCTGGAAAACTTGCTGGGTGAGATTGTGGTGCCTCAAAACGCTGCGGGAATGTTCAACAATCTCTACTCCCGTCATAAGACCGAACTCTACCGGATTCTCAACAACAATCCTTACATGATCTGGCAAACCCTGCTACTCGTTGCCGATTCCATGCCCGCATTGCGGTCCATGGCCGGTGGTAAGCTCAGTTTGGATGGAGCCACCTACTCAAGGGCTGACACTCTTTACCATGAATATCTACGACTCGCATCCCCCGAACTGGCGGCCGATCTGCAGAAAGCCAGAGGGTACGTCGATGGGAGGACTGAACAGACAGATTCCGGCAGCGTCGTCATCGATTTAACGGATTAGTGCTGGCTTTCTCAATAGCTATCGGATAAGAAATTGTTTTCATTCTGGCTTCTGACCTCTGACCTCTGGCTTCCGGCTTCCGGCTTCCGGCCTCTGTGGGGTCACGGAATTGAACAGGAAAAAACTCGATGGAACGTAAAACATTATGGATCAGTTTAGTCGGCGGCTGTTTTGTATTGGCACTCGGATTGAAGAAGCTCTTCCAGGAGGGAGACTGGATCCTCTTCATTCTCGGCCTGTTGATTATAGCGTTTAGTTCCTCCAGCTTACTGAAAGCAAAGCAGAAAAAATGATCCGGGAATGTCCTTGACGTTATCAGGCAAATCAACTAATTTCCCCCGATTCAACAGGCAATGCGGTGCATTACGAAATGCGGGAAAGGAAGCGAGGCGAATGGAAGATCTCAACGTGATTATGCGGGAGCGGATGGAAAAAGCTGAGCAGATGGAGGCGGCGGGTATTGCAATTTATCCCAATGGTTATCCGGTTCCCGATCACATCCAGGACCTCATCGAAAAGTTTGGCAACAGGACCAAGGAAGAGCTGGAAGCCGATCCCCAGGTGTTTACCATTGCGGGGCGCGTTCTGGCTGTGCGTTCTTTTGGCAAGTCCATTTTCATGCACATTCTCGATGGTGGTGCCAGGGTACAGATCTACATTCAGCAAAATCAGGTGGGCAAGGAATCCTATGGTCTGGCGAAAAAAATTGATATTGGCGACATAATTCGGGTAACGGGCACTCTTTTCCGCACCAAGACCCAGGAATTGACCCTTCTGGTGAAGGAATTGCTGCTTCTCACCAAGAACCTTCGCCCTCTGCCCGAAAAGTACCATGGCCTGAAAGATGTCGAGACACGTTACAGGCAGCGCTATGTGGATTTGATTGTGCACGAGTCGGTGCGCGAGATATTTCGCAAGCGCGCCAGAATCATACAGACGATTCGTCGGTTTCTCAACGACCGGGGCTATCTCGAGGTGGAAACCCCCATGATGCAGCCCATTCCGGGTGGAGCTACGGCAAAGCCTTTTAAGACGTTTCACAATGCGCTGGGAATGGATCTGTATTTGCGCATAGCCCCTGAGCTTTATCTCAAGCGATTGCTGGTGGGAGGGTTCGAGCGGGTGTTTGAGCTCAACCGAAACTTCCGCAACGAGGGTGTTTCCACCCAACACAACCCCGAATTCACCATGCTGGAATTTTATGAGGCCTATGCCACCTATCAGGATCTGATGGAGTTGACCGAGCAGCTGTTCAGCGCCATCGCCGCGGCTGTCAACGGGGGATCACTGCAGGTGGAATATCAGGGAAATAGGATTGATTTGACCCCCCCGTGGCGGCGTTTTCGCTTGAAGGAGGCTCTGGTTGCCGTCGGAGATGTTCCCGGCCCGGTCATTGACGATGTTGGAGCTGCTGGGGATTATGCGCGTTCCATAGGCATTCAAACGGAACGTTACGAAGGGCACGGCAAACTGCTGACCAAGATTTTCGATCAGGTGGTGGAGCCTAAGCTCATTCAGCCTACCTTTGTCAGCCATTATCCGCTGGAGGTTTCGCCGCTGTCGCGTCGCAACGAAGCCGACCCGACACTCACCGATCGGTTTGAGCTCTTCATTGGCGGGCGGGAAATGGCCAATGCCTTTTCCGAGTTGAACGACGCCCGTGATCAGAGGGAGCGCTTCATGCTGCAGTTGCAGGCGCGCCAGGCCGGTGACGAGGAAGCTCATCTCATGGATGACGACTACCTGAGGGCGTTGGAGTACGGCATGCCGCCGGCGGCCGGCGAGGGCATTGGAATCGATCGTTTGGTCATGCTGTTCACCGATTCGGCATCGATTCGCGATGTGATTCTTTTTCCTCACCTTCGGCCCGAAAAGAAAACATAAGATCTTATGAATTTTGAATTTTTCGTCAGTCTCCGTTATTTGCTGGCAAAGCGTCGACAGACGTTCATTTCTCTAATCACCTTCATATCCATAGCCGGGGTGGCGGTCGGGGTGACCGCCCTGATCGTGGTCCTGGCGGTCATGAACGGATTTCAAAGGGACTTGCGGGACCGCATTCTGGGGATCACTTCCCACATTGTTGTGGGCCGTTTTGATGCGACCATTGCCGATTATCCCAAAGTCATCGACGAGATAAAGCAGGAGCCGGGAGTTACCGGAGCTTCCCCCTATGTGTACACACAGGTCATGCTCAGTTCGGGCCGGGGAGTTTCAGGTGCTTTGCTGCGTGGAATCGACCCCGGCACCGCAGGCGAAGTGGTCAATATTCAAAAGGACATGATACGCGGCAACCTCACCGACCTGGAAGAGCCATCGGACATCTCAGCGGAGGAGAGCTCCCCCGGGATCATTCTGGGTGTTGAGCTGGCTAATAACCTGGGGATTCATCAAAGAGACTGGGTGACGGTCATTTCCCCCACGGGCCGTCTGACTCCCATCGGGCAGACTCCCAAGAGCAGATTGTTTCAAGTGGTCGGCATTTTTCAATCGGGCATGTTTGAATACGACAACACCCTTGCCTACATCAGTCTGAAAGCGGCCCAGCAGTTCCTGGGCATAGGCGATGTGGTGTCCGGCGTCGAAGTGCGCGTGACGGACATCTATGCTGCTCAAACCATTGCCAAGAGGCTTCGCGCGCGCCTCGGTCCATCCATCTGGGTGCGGGATTGGATGCAGATGAACAGGAACCTGTTTTCCGCTCTGAAGCTGGAAAAGGTGGTCATGTTCATCATCCTGACCCTGATTGTGCTCGTGGCGGCATTCAATATAGTGAGCTCCCTGATCATGCTGGTCATGGAGAAAACCCGCGATATCGCGATCCTTAAAGCCATGGGCGCCACCACGGCGAGCATACGCAAAATATTTGTGTTGGAAGGCATCATGATTGGAGTGTCGGGCACCATTCTTGGCTTAATAGGCGGGTTCGGTCTGTGTGCTGTGCTCAAGAAATACCGCTTCATTGAGCTTCCCAGAGACGTCTATTATATATCCACTCTGCCGGTTCACCTGGAAGGTTTCGATGTCGCCGTGATTGCTTTTTCGGCGATCGCCATCAGTCTCATTGCAACCCTTTACCCATCCAGGCAGGCGGCCAAACTGGAACCGGCAGAAGCGCTGCGCTATGAATAATCCTCGCCAGGCGGTAGAAGTTCATGCCATGGGATTGACCAAGGTGTTTGGCAGCGGGGTCCGCTCGATCGAGCTTTTCCGGGATCTTGACCTGGTGATACGAAGCGGTGACAGAGTGGCTATCGTGGGTGCCTCTGGAGCGGGCAAATCGACACTGTTGCACATTCTCGGGACCTTGGAAAAGCCGACCGGAGGGAAAGTCCTGTACGGTGGTCAGGATGTTTTTTTGTGGGACGAAAAACGGCTGGCAAAATTTCGCAACCATCACATTGGCTTTGTTTTTCAGTTTCATTATCTGCTGCCCGAATTTGACGCCCTGGAAAATGTCATGATGCCCGGCTTGATAGCGGGGCGAGGCAAAAAGGATGTGGAAGCCCAGGCGGTTTATCTGCTCGACAAATTGGGATTGATGGATCGACTGCATCACCGCATCGGGGAGATGTCGGGGGGCGAGCAGCAGCGGGTGGCTGTGGCGAGGGCTTTGTTGCTGCGCCCCAAACTGTTTCTGGCCGATGAACCGAGCGGCAATCTGGATACGAGAACCGGACGAACCCTGCACGAACTGCTGGTGGAACTCAACCAGGAGTTGGGGCTGACGATGGTGATTGTCACCCACAACCTGGAGCTGGCATCCATGATGCACCGCACGCTGCGCCTGGTAGACGGGCATCTCAAAGAGGAGTTGGGGGAAAATGCGAAGAGTGCCTGATGCCTTCCGGGACTCTCTAAATCTGCTTGGGTTGAACGAGTGAAAGTGCTATAGTCTAAATCCTTTTGCAGCCCTTCAGGAGTGGGATTTTCGTTTGCGCCGCCAAGGGTTGGCAACAAGGCAACCATTTGTTTTTAACCCGTATAGGTCAAGCAAGTTGAGTCAACCATTTCGCGCAAAACAGCAGAGCTCATGGGGGGGACGGATGCGCAAGTCAGCGATCCTGGTAAGCTTGATGTTGTGTTTGAACATGGCAGCCTGGGCCCAGAGTGAAGCGCCGAAAGTGGTGGTGACGTCATTTACGGTGCGCAGCGCTCAGGATTTGCCCGATGTTCGCAAGACACTTCGAGAAGTCATGGTCCGCCAGCTTTCGGAACTTGGCCTGCAGGCTGTTGAATCCACTGAAGTGGTGAACAGCGAAGGCCAGGCTCGTGCGGTCGCGCGAGGGTTGAATGCCGATTATGCGCTGTATGGAAGCTTCAACAAGATCGGCAACAGCATCAGCATCGATGCCAAGCTGGTGCATACGCCCGGTCAGAAGAAGACGCAAGTGCTTTTCGGGCAGGAAAGCGGCATGGAAAATCTCGTCAAGGCTGCCGACACCGTCAGCAAGGACGTCGCCGTGTTTTTGCTGGCCAAGGCTGTGATCGCCGATATCCAGGTCAAAGGGAACGAAAGGATCGAATCGGCCGCCATCCAGTTGAATGTGAAAAGCAAAGTCGGTGAGATTCTGAGTCCCGAGCAGGTGAGGGAGGACATTCGGTCTATCTACAAGATGGGCTATTTTGAGAAGGTGGAGGCCGAGGTGACCGACACCTCCAAGGGCAAGCTGCTGACCTTTGTGGTACGGGAAAACCCCACCATTCAAGAAGTGAACATCAAGGGCAACAAGAAAGTCAAAGAGAAGGACATCCTGGCAGCAATCGCCACCAAGCCCTATACCGTTTTGGAAAAAAATGTCATCAACGAAGATGTGCAGAAAATACTCAAGCTTTACCAGCAGAAGGGCTACTATAACGCGCAGGTGGCCACCGATATCACCTACCCGCGCGACCCCAGAAACGCCGTCGTCACCTTCAACATCGAAGAAAAGGGAAGAATCGATATCGAGGAGATTTCTTTTACCGGAAATGAACACTTTTCCGACCGGAAGCTGCGCGGGGTGATGCAGACCAAGCAAAAAAGCATGTGGCTCTCCTGGTTCACCGATCGTGGAATCCTGCAAAAGGACATATTAGACACCGATGTCGACCGCCTGACTGTGTACTATCATGACCGCGGCTTTATGGACGCCAAGGTCGGTACGCCTGACGTGTCTTTTCGCGAAGACGGCATCTATATCGAAATTCCCGTTCAGGAAGGGGAACGCTACCGGGTTAAGGATGTGAATATAACCGGCGGCTCGGCGGAAGACAATGAGCAACTGCAGGAGAAGCTGAAAGTCAAAGAGGAGGATTATTTCAGCCGGGAAAAGCTGCGCGAAGACGTGCAAGAGATCAGCAAGGCCTACATGAACCAGGGGTATGCCTACGTCGAGGTCAATCCGGACGTCAAGCAGGATCAGGCGGCCCATACCACCAATATCGTCTACCAGGTGGATCGAGGCAATGAAGTTCATATCGGAACGATCACCATCTCCGGCAATACCAAGACGCGCGACAAGGTCATTCGTAGAGAGATCGATCTGGCAGAGGGCGAGAAATTCAGCGCCGACAAACTGGAAAAAAGCATGACCGATCTGCGCAAGCTGGACTTTTTCGAGAATGTGGAAATAGTGCCTACCGAGGGGGCCTCGCCCGAGGTCATGAACCTTGACGTGAAGGTCAAGGAGAAGTTTACCGGATCGGTGAGCGTCGGTGGAGGTTACTCTTCCGATGACGGTCTGTTTGTTACGGGTGAAGTGGTGCAGCGCAATCTGTTCGGAAAAGGACAATATCTGGGGGTTAAGGGTTACCTTGGCCAGTCGGCCCAGCGCTATGTGCTCAGCTTCACGGAACCGTGGTTGTTCGATAAGCCCATTAATGCGGGCTTCGATGTTTACAACTGGGTCAGGGACTACCCCGATTTTACCAAGGATTCGGTTGGCATGCGGTTGCGCTCCGGTTATGCGTTCGGCAACTGGAGTATGATAAGCGGCTATTATACGTTTGAAAACGCAAAGATATCCAATGTGGCCGACGATGCATCGTCGATTCTCAAATCCCAGGAAGGGCGGACCAATCTCAGCGCCGTTACGGGAATATTGGAAAGGGACAGTACCGATCATCCATTTCTGCCCACCAAAGGTTCCATTAATGTCGTCTCGCTGCAGTATGCGTCTCCCTATATGGGAAGTGACAGCGATTTTCTCAAATCCGAGTTGGAATCAGGCTGGTTTTTCCCGCTGTACTGGAAGCTGGTAGGTTTTGTCAAAGGGTCGGCCGGCTGGATAACCGAGAGCTCCAGTGATCCGGCGCCCATCTACGAACGATTCTTTCTTGGCGGTATCAATACCCTGCGAGCCTTTAACTGGGGTGAAGTCGGGCCGCAGGATGAAAACGGAGAGTACATCGGCGGAACGACGTATAGCCTGGCCAATGTGGAATTGTTATTCCCTCTGCTGGAAAAAATGGGAATGCGTGGCGTGTTATTCTTTGATGCCGGTAATGCCTACCTTGGCAGTAATCCTTTTAAGTTTGAAGATTATCGCTATGATGCAGGGGCGGGGGTGCGCTGGAATTCGCCGCTTGGGCCTCTTCGAGTAGAATGGGCCTACAACCTGGATCGCCGCGAAGGTGAGAGCAGCAACAAGTTTCAGTTCTCGGCAGGAGCATTTTTCTAAGGAGAAAATAGAATGCAAATGAAAAAGTTGTTTTGTGGCAGTGTACTGACAGCCATCTTCATGATCGTGTCGGGAAGTCCTGGCTGGGCGGCTTCGCCCAAAATTGGATATTTTGACATTCAGACGGTTCTTGCCAAGTCCACCTGGGGTCAGCGGGCGAAAAAGGAATTTGAACAGAAGCAGGCAAGAATAAAAGGCGAGATGGAAAGCAAGGCCAATCAATTCAAGAAGCTGCGGGAGGAATACGAGAAAAAGGCCTCCATGCTGGATGAGGCAGCCAGGACCAAGAAAGCAAAAGAACTGCTGGAAAAACAGCAGGAAGGCGAAAAGGCCCTGATGGAATCCAATGCCGAATTGAACAAACTGTCCAATGATCTCACGGGTCCTATCGTTGATAAGATCCTGCAGATCGTCATCGATATCGGCAAAAAGGAGAAGTATGATTTTGTATTTGAGGTTGGGAAAGGGGGCATCGTCTATGCTAAAGACGAGTACAATCTGACGGAGAGAGTGGTCAACGAACTGAATAAAGTCACCCCCCGGAAGTGATTGCGGCAAGCAAGCATGGCAGAGCGAATGGGAGTTTTGGGGCGATCGATCACCCTGGGTGAGATTGCAGAGCGACTGGGGGCCGTTCTGAGCGGTGACCCTGAAACTCTTATTGACGGAATTGCGTCACTGGAGGATGCCGGGCCGAGCCAGCTGAGTTTTTTGACTCATGCCCGCCATGCTCCAAGTCTGGCTGATTGTAAGGCGGCCGCATTGATCGTCCCTCCTGCGTTCAAGGATTTGAAATTTCCTCTGCTTGTCTGTGAACAGCCTTACCTGGCCATGGCCAAGACTGCTCAGCTGTTTGTCAAGCCGCCCTGCACCCTCAGCGGCGTTCATCCGACAGCGCACCTGGCCGAAGGGGTCCAACTGGAGCAGGATGTGTCGATAGGCGCCCTGGTCCACATTGGAGCAGACAGCTCCATAGGCAGCGGGTCCTGTATTATGGGGCATGTGTACCTGGGGGCGGGTGTGCGCCTGGGAAAAGATTGCCTGATCTACCCGGGAGTCACCATTTTGGACGGCTGCCAAATCGGAAGCCGGGTGATCATTCACAGCGGAACCGTCATAGGCAGTGATGGCTTCGGTTACGCCCAGGATGAGCGTGGCCGGCATGTTAAAATACCTCAGGCTGGCATTGTACAAATTGATGACGACGTGGAGATCGGTGCAAACTGTACGATCGATCGAGCAACCTTCGGAAAAACCAGGATTGGTTGCGGCTGCAAAATCGATAACCTCGTGCAGATCGGACACAACGTGGTTGTGGGCGAACATTCGATCTTGGTTTCTCAGGTGGGAATTTCCGGCAGTACACGTATCGGACGGCACGTGGTGCTGGCCGGCCAGGTGGGTGTGGTCGGACATATCAGTATCGGTGACGGGGTCCGTGTCGGCGCCAAGTCAGGGGTGTCCAATTCGGTGCAGGCGGCACAGGATGTGAGCGGAATACCGGCCGTGCCGCACAAGGAATGGCTTAGGAACAGCGCCCATATTCGGCGCCTCGCCTATTATAGGGAAGAGCTGCGGCAGTTGAAAATGAAAGTTCAGGAGTTTGAGCGGTTGTTGCACACGAGTACGGACTCCAGCGACCCGTAAACGGGTGCTGATCACACGTGTGACAGGAGAGGCTGCTCCGGTAAGGGGACAGCCGAACAAGTGGGCAAGAGGGAGTTATGGCCAAGGATATTTTGGAAATTTTGAAGATTCTACCGCATCGTTATCCGTTCCTCCTGGTGGACCGAATTACCGAGTTGACAGCGAACAGGGTTGTGGGGCTGAAGAATGTGAGCATCAATGAGCCGTTTTTCCAGGGACATTTCCCGGGCAATCCCGTTATGCCTGGTGTCATGATTGTCGAGGCCCTTGCTCAGGTGGGGGGGATTTTGGCCTTCTCGCTGTTGCCGGAGCCGAAAAACAATTCTGTTTACCTGATGGGACTCGACAAAGTGCGGTTCCGCAAGCCGGTACGACCTGGCGACCAACTGCTGCTGAAACTGGAAGTGATGAAACAGAGGGGGCCGGTTTTTAAGATGCGCGGCGAGGCGTTTGTCGATAATCAACTGGTTGCCGAGGCGGAGCTGATGGCGACCGTGGATTCCAGCAAACCGGAGGTGGAAGCTTGATGATTCTCATGGCCGGAGCGGAGTCCCGATAGTTTTTTGAAGAATGGCAGGAGACCTTAAATTTCATGGAGATTCATCCCACCGCGATTGTGGCGTCCGACGCGCAACTGGCAGAAGATGTCATTATCCGCCCTTACAGCATTATCGGCCCACATGTCAAGATCGGTTCGGGGACCGTAGTGGGGCCCCATGCCATCATTGACGGCCGCACTACTATTGGTGAGCGCAATCAAATCTATCCCTTCACCACCCTCGGTTATCCGCCCCAGGATTTGAGTTACAAAGACGAGGAAACGGAACTGATCATCGGAGACGAAAATATTATCCGCGAAAATGCCACCATCCATCGCGGCACAGTTCGCGGAGGGGGAGTCACCATTCTGGGCGAGCGCAACTTTGTCATGGCCTATGCTCATGTGGCGCACGATTGCAAGATCGGCAACTATGTCATTCTGGCCAATGCAGCAACTCTCGCCGGGCATGTACGAATCGATGATCATGCGGTCATTGGTGGGTTGGTGGCTATTCACCAGTTTATTCGCATCGGGACGCATGCGTTTATCGGGGGCAAATCCGGCCTCAGAATGGACATGCCACCCTACATGCTGGCTTTCGGCGCTCCGGCCAAACTGTATGGGCCAAACCTGGTAGGCCTCAAGCGCAAGGGGTTTTCCAATGAAGCAATCCAGGCGTTGAAAAAATGTTATCGGATACTGTTCCGCTCAGGTTTGACGCTGGACGAAGCCATCATAAAGGCTCGCCAAGAGGTGGAACCATTGGCGGAGGTGGTGAATCTCCTGCACTTTGTAGCAGATCGCTCCAGGCGCGGCATCACGAGGTAGATGTCGCATGTCTGACCAGGTCACACAGGCTTCTGATGCTCCCTCCCGTATCGGTCTCATTGCGGGAAGCGGACAATTCCCTCTTTTATTTGCTCACGCTTCCCGCCAGGCGAATGTGGAAGTAGTGGCCGTGGGTTTTGAAGGAGAAACGGATCCCGCCCTGGGCAAGTATGTCGCCCGGCTCCATATGCTCAAGTTGGGGCAGCTCAACAAGCTGATACGCACCCTGCAGGGTGCCGGGATCACGCGTGCTGCCATGGTGGGAGCGATCAATAAGGCCAAGCTCTACACACGCATTCGCCCGGATTGGCGGGCCGTGAAGTTCATGAACAAACTGCGCAACAAGAAAGACGATTTCCTGCTGCGGGCGCTGGCCGAAGAGCTCGAAACCGAGGGCATTCGTATTGAACCCTCGACCATTTTTCTTCCCGAGCTGATCGCCCCGGCGGGAATATTGACACGCCGCAAGCCCAATCGGCGGGAAGCCGCGGATATCGAATTTGGCTGGGAAATAGCAAAGAAAATCGGTGACCTGGATATTGGGCAATGCTTAGTTGTGAAGAACCAGGCGGTGCTCGCCGTTGAAGGAATCGATGGCACCGATGCGACCGTCATGCGGGGTGGACGGCTGTGCCGCGAAGGTGCGGTGGTCATCAAGGTGAGCAAACCCAACCAGGACCTGCGATTTGATGTGCCGGCGGTGGGGTTCGATACTATCGAGACGATGAAACGAGTTCGTGCTCGACTGCTGGTCATCGAAGCCGGTAAGACCTTGATCTTTGATCGGGGCAAGATGATTGACGCGGCCAACGAAGCCGGCATCACAATTCTTGCGCAAGCCGACGACAATAAGATTCAAACCTCTTCACCCGTGCGTAAATCCCGGGTGAGTCCAATCGTCAAAGCTGCTGAGCCCGGGGTTGATGAATCTCCGGTACTCGTGAGACGCCACAGGGATGACTCTATGCGCATTGGAGTGATAGGAGTCGGGTATCTGGGGCGTTTCCACGCACAAAAATATGCCAGACTTCCAGAGGCCAACATTGTTGCTGTTGTGGATATCAACCCGGCACAAGCGGCAGCGGTCGCACAATCGGTCAAGACCCAGGCTTTGACGGATTATCGCGAGTTGTTTGGCAGAGTCGATGCGGTCAGTATTGTTACGCCCACCCAGAGCCATTACACCATTGCCAGGGATTTCCTGGAGAGGGGCGTGCATGTGCTGCTCGAGAAGCCCATGACGCAGACTCTGGAAGAGGCCGATCATCTCAATGAACTGGCCGGGAAGAACGGTTGTGTTCTGCAGGTCGGGCATTTGGAACGATTCAATTCCGCTTTCAATGCCATTCAGCCGCGCCTCAAACATCCTGCCTTCATGGAGGCTCACCGCCTGGCACTGTTCAATGAGCGCGGCCTCGAGGTGGATGTCATACTGGATCTCATGATTCATGACATCGACATCATACTTCACATCGTACAAGCCCCCTTGACGCAGGTGCGGGTGGCCGGGGTGGCGGTTTTGACTTCGCTGCCGGACATCGCCAATGTGCGCCTGGAGTTCGCCGATGGTTCCATTGCCAACCTGACGGCCAGCCGAATATCCCTCAAGAGCTTGCGCAAGCTGAGGATATTTCAGGAAAATTGTTATATTGTGGCAGACTTCGGCAAGAAGCAGGCGTACGCCATGTATCGGGAAAATGAACCTGATGAATCCGGATTTCCCCAAATCTCTATCGAAGAACTGGAGGTCTACGGTACGGATGCTCTGGAAGAAGAGATCATCTCCTTTCTCGATGCTGTTCGATCTGGAGTCGAACCGGTTGTGAGTGGTCATGAAGGGCGCCGGGCACTGGCTGTGGCGCTGGAAATATCCAACAAGATCAATGAGCAGATGCGTAAAAATGGGATCCTACCCCACGAATATTACCAAAATTTTTCTGAGTGCAGGTGAAGCTTCGGGAGATCTCCATGGGTCGTACCTGGTTCGAGCCATTAAGGCCAAAAATCCACACGCCAGCATCACCTGCCTCGGCGGACCGATGCTCGCAGGCTCCGGCGCGGAGCTCTTGCTCGACAACCGCGACCTGGCCGTTGTGGGTTTGTTCGAAGTGCTGCGCCACTGCAAAGTCATCTTCAAGGCCTGGCAAAAGATCAAAGATCACCTCTCCCGGGAACGCCCACAAGTCATTGTGCTCATAGATTTTCCCGATTTCAACCTGCTGCTGGCGCGGTTTGCCCGGACCATCGGGTGCCGCGTTTTTTATTACATCGCGCCTCAGGTGTGGGCGTGGCGAAGTGGTCGAGTGCGCACCCTCAAACGCCTGGTCGACGATGCCGCGGTGATTTTGCCCTTCGAGCCCGCTTTTTATGAGCGGCATGGAATGAAGGTGGATTTCGTCGGGCACCCGCTGCTCGATGTTCTGGAAGAGCTCCCCGGAGACGGCCCAGGGGCGCCGGCAAAGCGTCTCAGAGGCAGGTCGCAATGGCTGGTGGGACTGCTTCCCGGCAGCCGTAACAGTGAAATTCGCAGTCTGCTCCCCATTCTTCTGGAGACGGCCAGGATCATTCACCGCCATCTGCCCGAAGTCTCTTTTTTATTGCCGATGGCGCCCACACTGGAGCGCTGGCGGGTTGAGGAACATTTGCTCGGTTGTGCTTTGCCTGTGCGGATCGTTGAAGGCGATACGTACGCTGCGATGCGTGTTTGCAACCTGATTCTCACTGCTTCCGGGACGGCCACCCTGGAAGCAGCGATAGTGGGTACTCCGATGATCGTCATCTACCGGGTGTCTAATTTGACCTACTATGCAGGACGGCATCTCATCCGAGTGAACTTTGTCGCTCTCCCCAACTTGATCGCAGGCCGATCCATAGTGCCGGAGCTGCTGCAAAGAGATGCGCGGCCTGCAAAAATCGCCGCCAAGGCACTTGATCTGCTGCTGCATCCGGATCGACTGGAAAAGCAGAGGGAGGAGCTGGCACGAATCCGCAAGCAGCTTGGCAGTGCGGGAGTGGCAAACAGAGTGGCCGAACTGGTTTTAGAGAGGGCCGGAGCCCCAATCCTCCATGGCTAATTCGATATTTTCCCAGCTTTATCAACTGGCGGCAATCTCTTGCTGGCCCGTTCTGGCGGCCTACTATCGTGTGCAGATCTCAATCGATGGGAAGTATCAAGAGAGCTGGCGGTATCGTATGGGCCTTAAGCTTCCCGAGCGGTTGCCGGGGCACCGCCGAATCTGGCTGCATGCTCTCTCGGTAGGGGAGGTGCTGTCGGCCGTGCCACTGGCAAAGGCCATCAAGCATAAGCTCCCCGACTGTGAGCTTGTCTTTTCAACAGCAACCGAGACAGGGCAGAAGGTTGCACGCCAACGTCTGCAGCAATACGTCGCGCATTTTTATTATCTGCCTCATGATTTCCCGTGGGTTGTGGATGCCTTCGTGCGACGCCTCAATCCCCAGGTCTTTGTCTTGGTCGAGACGGACATCTGGCCGAATTTGTTGCGAGTTTTGGAACGTCGCAGGGTGGTGCGAGTGCTGGCCAATGCCAGGTTGTCCCCAACATCGGTTAGGCGGTTTAGAACATTTCGACGGGTGTTCGCACCGTTTGAATATTTCGAGAAAATCTTTGTGCAATCGGCGCGGGATAGAGATAACTTGTTGCTTTTGGGCACAGAGGTGGACAAGGTTCAAGCATTGGGTAATCTCAAGTTCGATGCAGTGCCGGAGCGGGTCTCACAGGGCGAAGCAAACCGCCTGAGAGAATCTGCTGGAATAGCTGTCCAGAGGAGGGTGTGGATCGCCGGCAGTACCCATGAGGGAGAAGAGGAGAAGCTCCTGAGAGCTCACCAAGGACTGCGGAGGGCATATCCGGATCTCCTGCTGATCCTCGCTCCCAGGGATATTAGACGAGCTCCGGAGCTTATCGCTGTCGCCGGGCGTTTAGGCTTATCCACCGCTGTGCGGTCGTCAGGCGATTCGGCCGCGGGCAAGCCCGTGTATCTGCTGGATACGCTGGGGGAGCTGAGCCGTTTTTATGCGCTGGCGGATGTGGCGTTCATAGGAGGCAGTCTAGTGCCCTTTGGCGGGCATAATCCGCTGGAAGCTATGGCTCAGGGCAAGACCTGCATGTGGGGACCGCATCTTTTCAATTTTCATGAAATAGAAGCGCAATTGCTGGAAGCCGGTTCAGGTGTCAAGGTCTGGTCGGAAGCGCAATTGCAGGAAGTCTTGGCACAACAACTGCGCCGTACTGGGGGGAAGTCGGAGGCATTCGAGGGTGCGAACGGTTCCTTGTTCTCCCGGTGTGGTTGCGCCGAAGAGATAGCCGAGATTTTGCTTGAAATCTGCTCGACGCATCGGGAGGTGGGCAGGGCAACGGCGGAAAACTGATGTTGAGCTGCTGCAATTCGCTTGACACCTTGGCTGCGTTAATTTAAATTTACCCATCAAATTTAAAAGCTTAAGGAAGGTCTGTGGTGCATACGCCCGGTTATCTATATTCTTATCGCAGGAGGTTGTTGCTCTGAAGGGTATGCATCGGTTTTGACAAGCTGCAGTGAAATTGGCATCGAAAGCCGTGGGTATCCTCAAAGGGCCTGCGGCTTTTTTAATTCGGTATTTCCCGCATCCAAAAGGAACAAAGGGCATGAAAGATCACGAAGGCTTGACCGATCTTGCGCACGGACCGAAGGTCGGCGCGCGGGGCTTTTGGAAACCGAACAGCAGGGTAGGGGTGATTGGCGGTCATGGTGAAATGGGCCGACTTTTTACAAATTTCTTCAAGGACCTGGGCTGCCGGGTTGACATCGCGGATGTGGATACCGAGCGAACCGGCAGAGAGGTGTTGGAGGATTCCGATGTGGTTCTATTTGCCGTGCCACTGCATGAAACTGTGAAGATCATTGGAGATTTGGTTCCTTATGTGCGCCCCGACCAATTGCTTATGGACGTGACCAGTTTGAAGGTTGGGCCTGTGCGTGAAATGCTGCGATCGAGCGCCGCAGTAGTGGGGCTGCATCCCATGTTTGGCGGACGAATAGCCACGCTGGCCGGGCAAACACTGGTTGCCTGCCCGGTAAGGATCAGCCCTGAGAGTTGGGGCGACATCCGCGACCTCTTCATACAGAAGGGCATTCGTGTCAAGGAATGTACACCCGAAGAACATGACCGAATGATGAGCATCATTCAGGTGCTGTTTCATATGACCACGATGCTGGTGGGACGAGTCTTGCGTGAGCTTTCCGTGGACATAGCGGAAACCATGGAATTCACCAGTCCCAGCTACCGCCTTGAAATCAACCTGCTGGGCCGAATGTTCGCCCAAAACGGGGCGCTCTATTCGGCCATAAGCCAGATGAATCCATACACCAAGGACATCTTGTCTTCACTCATGCAGGGGCTCTCTTCTTATCAGGAATGGTATCAAGGGCAAGACCTGGATGCTTTCATGCGGGATTTTCAAAAAAGTGCCGAGCACCTGGGGGACTTCTGCAGCCGTGCGTACGAGGAAAGTTCAGCCGTTCTGGATTTTGGAGTTCGTCTCGCGCGTCTCAACGGCGGGCCCTGAGGGTCGCTCTTCGGGAAGCTCTTGAGAGTCCCTTTTTGCCTCTATCGATACGACTCTCTGCAGGCACAGTTGCACGCAGTCTTCGCAGTTGGAAGTCTGCACGCCACGCTGACAATAGCGGGCGAAGGCGTCGAACCAATCGATTCCGGTGCGCGGGCAGGTCTTGATGAATTCCAAAAAACGCACCAGACGATCGACGGCCACCAGGTCGATTGAATGTTCCATACGACAGGCATTGGCCTCGGCTTCCTCGGGAGTCAATTGCAGAGCGGTCACAAAGAATTCCAGCAGTGTGTTGTGACGGTGGATGATGTCACGGGCGACTTTACGGCCGGTTGCGGTCAACGTGATGTAGCTGTACGGGCTGTAATTGATCAGGCCTCTTCCGGCCAGAGCTTTGAGCGCACCAGTGACGGAAGCTCGCTGGACATTCATCTGATCGGCAATGTCCTTGGCACGGGCGACCCTGTTGGATTCCTCCAAATGAAAGATGACTTCCAGGTAGTCTTCCAGACTCGCTGAAAGGCCTTCAGCAGGGTTACAGGTCATAGCATACCTTTTTGGGTGCCTTGATAATGAATTCGATCACGCCCGGCCTTTGTCTTTCCTTGTCCTGGTATATCTATCTCATAGCGGGTCGAGAATATCAAGTTGTCAATAGCGGCATTTTGAGTGTGACGGTTTACATGCAGCACAAAAGCTGTTAAAAGACCCTGCATCCAGCGAGCAAAAATATTGCTGTTCGAATGCTCTTGGCCTGTGGTGCAAAGGCTTATAATGGGAAGTTGAAAGGAATTAAAGGCATGCAAAGGACTCAATCGCCTGTTGAACCGTCCCGTAACCCCTTGCAGCCGGTGTTTGATCTCATGCAGGGCGGTGATGCCGGCGCGATCTGTGAGCGCTACCAGATTAGCCGGGATGAGCTGGAAAAGCGCCTTCATGCGTACCAGGAATCACGACGTCAAATGGCTTTGGCGGATCAGATCGGTACGGAGAAAGTCGGTCGCAATGAACCTTGCCCCTGTGGGTCCGGCAGGAAATTCAAGAAATGCTGTCTTCCCAAGCAGGAAGAGATGCGCAAGGCGATTCCGGCGGATCAGTTGCAGGAGTTGGAAGAGAAGCAGCGGCTTCGAGAGCGGCTGGAAAAAGACGTTCAGAACGGTTTTGACTTGTTATTCGCGCAAGACTTTAGCAAGGCCCGACAATTTGCGCAACGCCTGCTCGATACCCATCCCGAAGACGACCGTTTACACGACATCATGGTGATTGCGTCGATCGCCGTTGAAGACTACGACGGTGCCTTCCATATCTGTCGCAGCCGCTGGCAGATCGCTCAGGAGGAAAAGGAATTTTACCAGGAAAACGGGTACCATAAGCGGGAAGGAACAGATAGAACTCAGCTGGTCTATTTCTACTCACCTTCTACCTGGTTGGAAAAGTTCTGGATCAGTCAACGGGCGCGAACCTATCAGAAGGATTATCCGCCAAAAGACGATGAGCGGTTGCGGAATCTCGTCGGCAATTTAAAAATAGCCAATGATGTTAAACGATTTCCTGCCCGGCAGGACGAAGGGTATGAAGCTCGCAAACAGGCGTTGGAACCGGTTTTGACTCAGATTGCGCGGGCCGGTGAGGCTGCAATCCCATACCTTTTGCCACTCACCTACAATTTTTCCTGGGCGGGTCTTTTTGTGCCCGATTTGCTGGCGGCATGCGGAACCGATACGAGTATCCGGCTGCTTGGCGAGCTTTCCATGTTTCGGTTTCCGTTCTTTGCCCACAAGTGCTTGAGCAACCTTGAGAAATTTAATGATAGAGCGGTAATGCAGATCAAAGAAATTCTCCAGAACGATCCCGCTTTTGACGAGCTCAAGGTCGGTCTGATTTCGGTGCTGGGCAACATCCGGACTGGGGAGAGTTTCCAGTTGCTGTGCGTGGTGACGGAACACCCGAATCCTTATGTAGTCAATTGGGCTGCAGAAGCTTTGGGCCGCCACAAGAACCCCGATGCATTGCCCTATTTGAACAGGGCCAGGGAACGACTCGGTGCATTGAGTAAGATTGCCGGGGCGATCAAGGATTTGGTTGCGGGCAATTGAGGGGAGGGAGAGTTAGCAAAGCCACAAGTCGGCATGGACCTGCAAGAATGTCACCCGCGGGGACCAACAAAACGGGAAAGCCTGTGGGAAGTTCGTAAAGCCTGCCACGTACCTGGGCAAGCTCAACAGATGAAGTGCCCCGGCAGAACGCTGCATGATTAACGCACCCCCCCTTGAGGGTTCCATACACGAAGAGCCTGAGGGGCGTATCCGCACACGGACTGGTTGTGCCTGCCTTAGCCATCGAGAAACATGTCGGCGTCGAGGAAGGTTTTGATGAGTTGAAAAACGCACAAACAGTACACTATGAGCCATGAATGGAACATGGCAGCAGAACGGCTGCCTTAAGTCTAAGCCTGTCTCGAATTTTCAGCAGGTTTCTTTGGATAGGAGCGTCGCTTGGTGCGCCGCGGGGGTCTGGGCCTCAAAAAATCCACCCGTATATATTCGCGCCTGTTTACAAATGAAACGAAGAGTTGCTCGATATTCAGCTCCTTTTGCACTGCAGCTCGAACAAGCACCAGATCAGAATATTTACTGATGCCGTGTTTGCGAAAATCTTCCGTTTTGATGTAAAGAGACATCGGTGAATTCTCCGTTCCTCATGCTGTTAGATGAACCAATTTCGCCCCCCTCACCCGGTATAATGGTCGGCTGATCGAATACCTACCTCTAACGGGCTTGGATGAACTGTTCCTACCACAAAAACTCCCGCTACACAAAATTAAAAACTTTGCCGCCCAATTTCAATGGTGAAGCGGCATCATCCCATGGGTTGCGGGAGCGGTTTAAACGCATGTGGATATTGATATTGGGTTGCAATCCAGAGAAAAGAGTGTTTGGGCAGGGAAGTTGAAAAGGCGCTGAGGGGTTGTTGGTTCATGGTGGATAGAATTGAAGGACAGATTGAACGCATCACCTACAACGATGAGGACAAAGGCTATGGAGTAGTCAGGGTGAGGATTCGCGGGCGCAGGGATCTGGTCACGGTGGTCGGCAGCTTTGTTAACATCATGCCGGGAGAAATCCTCTCCATGGAAGGCGAGTGGACGATTCACCCCCGCTACGGAGAACAGTTCAAGGTTGATCATTATGAAACGCTCAAACCGGCGACCCTGGAGGGTATTCGAAAATATCTGGGATCAGGATTGATCAAAGGAATCGGCCCGGTCATGGCCGATCGCATCGTCAATCAATTCGGCAAAGACACCCTTGACATCATCGATCGTGAAATAGAGAGACTGGCAGAAATCCAGGGGATCGGCGAGTATCGCATCAAGCAAATCGGCAGCGCCTGGGAGGAGCAAAAAGAGATCCGCGAGCTGATGATATTCTTGCGCAGCCACGGGGTCGGTGCTGCGCACGCCAGTAGAATTTTCAAACAATACGGCAAAGCGTCCTTGACCGTGTTGCAGGAAAATCCCTACCGATTGGCCATGGATATTTCGGGCATCGGTTTTCTTACGGCCGACAAGATTGCACGCAACCTCGGATTTTCAGCCGATTCATCCCTGCGGGCGGAAGCCGCTCTGCTCTACTTACTGTATGAAGCCAGTGATGACGGCCACGTGTGTGTGCCCGAGGGACAGCTCGTGGAGCAAGCTGAGAAACTTCTCGAAATTCCCCTGGTGAGAACCGGGGAAGCTCTGCGCGCTCTGGTGGCGAGCGAGCGGTTGGTCAGCGAGGTGTTGCAGGGAACCGTCGCAACACACTTTGGTGATCGTCATGCCCTCTATCTGCGCGGCTTCCATGTTGCCGAAACGCAGGTGGCACAGCGTTTATCGTACTTGCGTCTGTCTCCCTATCGGCAGCATCGGCTCGATCCTGAAAAAGCTGTTGCCTGGCTGCAGGGCAAGCTCCCATTCGAACTCGCTCCGTTGCAGAAGCAAGCGGTCAAACAGGCCTTAAGCGACCAAGTGGTCGTCATCACCGGGGGGCCGGGCACCGGTAAGACAACTCTGATACGCGCGATACTTGCAGTGTTCAAACAGATTTCTGCTCGTGTTTGTCTGGCTGCTCCAACCGGCCGCGCAGCCAAACGACTGAGTGAGGCGACGCGACATCCGGCCGGTACCGTCCATCGACTGCTGGAATTCAGCCCCCAGCTGGGAGGTTTTCAGCGCAATGAAGGACGTCCCCTCAAGGCCGACGTAATCATTATTGATGAAGCTTCCATGCTGGATATTTTATTGAGCCATTATCTGCTCAAAGCGATTCCCGGTCATGCGGTGTTGATTCTGGTGGGCGATGTCGATCAGCTGCCGTCGGTGGGCCCCGGTAATGTATTGAACGATATCATCGAGTCGAGAACCGTCAGTGTTGTTCGACTCACCGAAATCTTTCGCCAGGCGCGGCAGAGCCGCATAATCGTCAATGCGCACCTGGTCAGAAACGGGCAATTGCCTCGCACACAGAATGAATCTGATAAGTTGCAGGACTTTTACTTCATCCAAAAGGAAGATCCGGAGGAAGCTTTCAATATCCTGTTAAAGCTTTGCACCGATCGGATTCCTGCGCGCTTTGGTTTTGATCCCATGGAAGATGTGCAGGTGCTGAGTCCCATGCATAGAGGTGCGGTAGGCACGCAGCGGCTGAATCAAGCTCTGCAGGAGGCATTGAACCCGCGGGCGGAATCGGTGAATAGAAACGGCAGGGTGTTTCGCTTGCAGGACAGAGTCATGCAAGTTCGAAACAATTACGACAAAGAGGTGTTTAATGGAGACATGGGGCGAATCGCCCAACTCGATATGGAAAACCAGGAAGTCAAGGTCTTGATGGACGGCCGGTTGGTGACCTATGACTTTTCTGAACTGGACGAGCTCCAACTGGCCTACGCAATCAGTGTGCACAAAGCACAGGGCAGCGAATATCAGGCCGTGGTGCTGCCGCTTGTGACTCAGCATTATGTCATGTTGCAGCGCAATCTGCTCTACACCGCCATAACACGGGCGAAGAAGCTGGTCGTCATTGTAGGCAGCAAAAAAGCGCTGGCGATGGCGGTGCGGAACAACAAAATGGATCGCCGGTTCACCCTGCTGCGGGAACGTTTGGCAGGCGAGCTGAGTTAGCCGCCTTTTATCCGGAATCCCCATTTACCCTCTTTCCCGCGGGGGAAGAGGGTCGGGGCAAGGGAACTCAATGGGTTGAAATCGCCGGGGTTTAGACAGTGTGCCCACCCATGCGGCCGGGTTTGTCTAACCATCAGCTCGGGTGCGAGGAAGTCTCCAACGGAATCGAGGGCCAATGGGCAGTAATTCTCAGTTGCCCACGACCTCGGCCAGCTTGTTGAGAATTCTGGGCGGAACCGGATAGGCGTCTTTCACCAGGTAGAGGCTCAACAGCTGCGGATCAAAGCTCATCGCTTCGGCAGCCTGAGCGGGGGTCATTCCTTTTTCTTCCATTTTTTGAATCAATTCCAATTTTTGTGTTTCCATACCTGTCTCCTGTTTCTGAATTCATTGGATTTTTTCGGATCATACTCGTTGAAATTGCCTTTTTGTGCAAGTTTTTTCCGTTAGGGGATCGGCACGCTATCTATCGATAAACGAAAAAAGGCCACAGGGTGCTTCACCCTGCGGCCCTCTCCAGAACAGGCACTCTCAGAAACCGGGTTGCAGAAAATCAGAAAGAAGTCACATGCAGCTTTCACTCATCGCTTCATCGGCATTGGGAGATTCATGGGGCGTACACTCTATTCGCGTTTCACATCAGCCACGTACTGGAGTAGAGAACAAGATCATGAACGTCGGCATCAACCGTTATCGGGCACATCAACTAGATCACTCGGTCATTTGTCACACGCACTTGAGAGCGATTACCAACTGGATATCGATCCATCCTTTCTGAGAGTTTTCCTCTTGGTGTGGGAGGCAGGTAGACAGTAGCAACCGGTACAGAATTCCACATCAGATTGCACATGGAGATACGAACTTGACAACAAGCACTCATCAGTACAGTTTCTAACTCCGCCAGGTCAAAGGGTTTTTTTAGAAACCCGTGAACATTACTTTGCGCTACTTCATCAGCAATCAACTCGAAATCGAATTCAGAAATCAACACCGCGACAACATCATGGGTAACCGCCAGCAACCGCTTAATCAGCATGGCACCATTGGCATCGGGAAGGTGATATTCGCAGATCACGATATCCGGACGAAAATCTTCAGCAGCAACGAGAGCTTCACGCGCATTGGAGCAGGTGCACAGGGAATACCCGGCGTTAGTTAGAAACTTTTTCAAAGAGCGTCTTAGAGGAGCATCATCTTCAGCTAGCAGTATTCGAAATTGAACTTCCACGTTCCGCCTCCGACAGTAGATATTTGCAAAACAAGTGCCAAAGTAAAAGAATGAGGGCATGCTGGCTCTATACTTGGAAACGCATGAACAGGATGAAAATTGAGTAGCTGGTCCTGTTGAAGAAAATTCTTCAATCAGCGCCTGGTGCGTCGAACAAGAGTGCAGAAATTAAAAATAAAACGTTTAGATACAATAGCTTGGGCTATATTGTCCAATATTATCCAATGCTGCGATCATGTGTAGAATATTCTTCATGTTCCCAGGTTGTGCTTTTTTAGTCGATAGATGAGGACATGGCGGGGGATACCCAGGAAGCGCGCAGTCTTGGATTTGTTCCGGCCGCATTTTTCAAAGGCTTGCTCAATGATCCTCTGCTCCAGCGCTTCAAGCGACAGTCCCTCGTCGGGCAGAGTCACCAATAAATTATCCGCCGAAGGTTGGACGTTTGTGGAGGATTGTTCTTCACCCAGAAAGTGCAGATGCCTTGCCAATACGGTCTCTTCATTTTCCAGTAAGACCAATCGCTCCATGGTGTTTCTCAATTCTCGAACATTGCCGGGCCACGGGTGCGCCAGCAGAATTTGTTCGGCCTCGGCACTCAAGCCGCGAAAACGCTTGTGGTATTTGTCATTGAATTCCTCCAAAAAGTATCGCGCAAGGGGAATGATATCTTCCTGCCTGTGGCGAAGTGAGGGGAGATCAATGCGAATAGTCGCCAGACGAAAGTAAAGGTCTTTACGGAATTTGCCCTGCTCGGCGGCCTTCCACAGGTCCTGATTGGTGGCCGAGACGATTCTGATGTCGACATGTCGCTTGCGGGTACCCCCCAGAGGGAAAAACTCTTTTTCTTCCAACACGCGCAGGAGCTTTGCTTGGATCTCGGGATGCAAATCGATCACCTCGTCCAAAAACAGAGTGCCGCCATCGGCAACTTCCAGGAGACCTTGTTTACCCTCCGAACGTGCCCCGGTGAAAGCTCCCCTTTCATACCCGAACAGTTCACTTTCGATGATTTCCGCGCTGAAGGCCGCACAGTTAAGGGCTACGAAAGGATAAGCGGCGCGCGGGCTTTCGGCGTGAATAAGACGGGCGAAGAGCTCCTTGCCGACGCCGCTGTTCCCTTGAATCAAAACGCCTGCATCCCGGCTTTGGGCGCTCTTTATGGCAAGCACCTGGGCTTCCAGGAATGCGGGATTCTTGCCCACCAGTCTGTCGACCTTTTGCAGTCTCTGGACCTCCTGGCGCAGACGATCGACTTCATTTTTCAGACTGGCATGCTCCAGCGCCTTCTGTATGGTCAATTCAAATTCGTCTATGTCGACCGGCTTCACAAGATAATCGAAGGCCCCGCCCTTAATGGCCGCGACCACATCTTTGACCTGCTCGTAGGCTGTGATCATGACCACTGTGGGGGACGGGCGCAGTTCCTTCAGTTGCGGTAAAAGGTCCAGTCCATTGGCATCCGGCAGGGCGATGTCGAGCAGGATCAGATCGGGCTCTTCGCTGTGAGCCAGTTGCATGGCTCCCTGACCCGTTTCCGCCTCAGCGATGGTGTAATTCTTTTCGAGTAGTCGCCGCATGGCGGATCTGAAGGGAGCCTCGTCATCGACTATCAATATTTTCTGTCGTTTACGCATGCGTTGTTTCCGTAATATGGGGGCAGCCGTTCGGCCCCGGAGTGATCACGAGACGATATATTGCCCGTATGGGCCGTGCGCCTCGTGTCCCTGCCAGAAATCGAGCGTGCCCATGGACACTCGAATAAATTGTCGCAGGGCCGAGAACGGTGCCCGGTTGATGACCCTCATCGAAGCCCGTGGGCAATGTCCTTGGCAATGCGGTTTACCTGCTCCATTACTTCCGCCTCGTCCAGAACCACTACTTGCCCATCGGTCACTACTTTACGGCCGTCTACCCACACATGTCGGACGTCGCTCCCCTGGGCCGTATAAACGAGCTGTGAAATGGGATCGTAGAGGGGAGTCAAGTGGGGTTGCAGCAAATCGACGGCTACCAGGTCGGCTTTTTTCCCCACTTGCAGGCTGCCGATCTGATCATCCCAACCGAGCACTGCCGCACCTCCCGCGGTGGCCATTTTGAGCACCTGCGATGCGCTGCAGATGACCGGATCCAGTTGATAAACCTTGTGCAGTTTGGCTACCTTGTCCATTTCTGAGAGTAGGTCGAGATCATTGTTACTGGCACAACTGTCGGTCCCCAGTCCCACCCTGACGCCCGCTGTCAGCAGCGCAGGCAGCGGTGCCACCCCGCAAGCCAGTTTCATATTGCTTTCGGCATTGTGCGATATGCCCACCCCACGCTCGGCCAGGATTTCAATTTCATCGGGCTGCAACCAAACCGCATGGGCACACAGCGTATTGCTGTCCAACACTCCAAGCCGGTCCAAGTATTTCACCGGACCGACATGATGCCGGCGGGTCAGTTCTTTCACCTCGGCTGCCGTTTCCGAAAGATGCAGTTGAAAGATAAGTGCATGTTGCCGACAAAGCTCTTTGACCCATTGTAACGTCTGCGTCCCACACGTGTAGGGCGCATGACAGAACAATGAGGGCCGCAGGCGCTCCTGCTCCTTTGGAAAGGAATCCAGAAAGGTTTCCGCTCTTCGGCGCGCAGCCTGGAGATTGGGTTGATCGGGTGCGGGAAAGTCAAGTATTCCCTGGCCGAGCACCGCCCTGATGCCTGCCTTGGAGGCGGCCTGAACCGCGGATTCTTCAAAAAAGTACCCATCGCAGAACGTTGTCACCCCGTTTCGCAGCATCTCGACGATCGCCAACAGGGTGCCCCAATAGACGAAATCAGGATTCACATGCTGCGCTTCCGTCGGAAAAATGATGTCATGCAGCCAGCGCTGCAGCGGAAGATCGTTCCCCAGTCCCCGCAGGCAGCTCATAGCTCCGTGTGTGTGGGAATTGACCAATCCGGGCAGCACCAGGTGATTGGATAAATTCAGGGTCCGGCGGCCGCGATAAGCGGCCGCGATTGGCTCACTCGGGCCGAGTGCAACCAGCATCTCTCCATCGATGGCCAGTGCGCCCCGCTCGATGCAACTCATCGTCCCATCGCAGGTCACAATCCACTCGATGTCGGTCAGCAACCAGTCAACGTAGCGCGGCAACGAATCAGGATCATAAGGATTTGAACAGTTGACTGAATTCCCTGACATGGTGCATAACCTCGCGTATATCCATGGAGAGAAGCCGCCGATCTTCCATGACCAGCCGGCCGTGAATGATGGTGTGCCGAACGTCGGCGCCTCGGGCGGAATAGACCAGTTGACTCACAGGCTCGTAAAGGGGCACCAGATGAGGCTTGCGCAAATCCAGCACGATCACATCGGCCCATTTGCCCGGCGCAATCCGGCCAATTTTATGCGTCATTCCCAACGCCTGCGCTCCGTTCTGCGATGCCATTCTCAACACGTCACGGGCGGGTAGGACCGTTGGGTCCAGGTTGGCCACTTTGTGCAGCTTGGCGCACGAATCCATTTCCCCGAATAAATCCAGGTCATTGTTGCTGGCACAGCCGTCCGTTCCGAGCGCCACATTGACCCCCAGCTGAAGGAGCCTGGCAACTGGTGCAATGCCCGAGGCCAGCTTCATGTTGCTCTCAGGATTGTGAACCACCTGGACGCCGCGCGTGGCCAGCAGTTCCATGTCGTGATCGTCCAGGGCAACGCAGTGGTCTGCTATGAGCCTTGGGGTGAGAAGATCGAGTTCCTCCAGGTGAGCCGCCGGCCGCCGGCCGTAAGTGCGCAGGACTTCATCGACTTCCCGTTGGTTTTCGGAAAGATGCATTATCAGGAATGCATCATGGCGCTCCGCCAAAGCTCGGCATTTCTGCAGCAGCGACGGCGAGCATGTGTAGGGCGCATGAGGCTCGACTGCAATACTGATCAGAGGGTCTCCCTTCCACTGTTCGATCAGGGCTTCTGTGAATTTGAGGCCGTTGGTTATGTCTCCGTAGTGAGGGGAAGGAAAATCGTACAGGACCTCTCCCACTAAGGCTCGAACACCTGCCTGCCTGGCGGCTTCGGCTACTTTGTGCTCAAACAGATACATGTCGCAGAAAGTTGTGGTGCCGGACAGAATCATTTCGGCGCACGCCAGCATGGTACCCCAGTAGACCATGTCGGCAGTCAAACTCTTTTCGGCCGGAAATATGTAGTTCTGCAGCCACTCCATCAGGGGCAGATCATCGGCGAGGCCGCGAAACAGAGTCATGGCGGCGTGGGTGTGGGCGTTGACGAGTCCGGGCATGACGATACACCCCTCAACATCGAGCACCTTTGCTGCCTGCACCTGCGCTTCGATCTGGAGGGATGGACCGACCGCGATGATTTGTTCTGCACGAATGGCCACGGCGCCTGGTTGGAATGTGTTGTCGTCGCTGTCCAGGGTCAGGACCAGGCCGTTTTTAAGCAAAAGATCCACAGGGGTATGATCAGAATCCATGTTTCCCCTTGTTTCTTAGAGTCGAAAGCGAGCGGGCTGTCATAATTGCTCTATGGTTCTTTCCAACAATGGCATGAGGTCACGTCCGGCCTGCTGAGCGGTTGCGATGACTTGCTCGATGGTTGCCGGTTGGTAAGCATCCGGCAAATTGACATTGGTGATGGCGGAAATTCCAAGCACATCCAGTCCCGCATGAACAGCGGTGATCACTTCCATGATGGTGGACATGCCAACCGCATCGGCCCCAATGGTGCGTAGAAAGCGCGTTTCGGCCGCCGTTTCCAGACTTGGTCCCAGGACTCCCGCATAGACTCCTCTGTGCAGCTTAATACGTTCGTTCACTGCAGTTTCCAGCGCCAGCGCTTGCAGTTGCCGGCTGTACGGCTGTGTCATATCGGGAAATCGCAGTCCCCATTGATCCACATTGGGGCCGATTAAAGGGTTTTGCCCCGTCAGGTTGATGTGATCGGCAATGAGCATGAGGTCTCCGGGGGAGTAATGGGGATTCAGTCCCCCGGCTGCGTTGGAAATGATCAGGGTGGGAATGCCCAGAGCAGCCAGCACGCGAATGGGGAACGAAACCTGTTGTGCCGTATACCCTTCGTACAGATGGATTCTACCCTGCATGGCTATGACGGGTTTGCCTGCCCAAATGCCGCATGCAAGCCTGCCCGCATGGCTCTGCACGGTCGAGGTGGGATAATGGGGTATTGCGCTATAGGGGAGCTGGCGGGCATTTTCCATGTCCGTCACCAGATCACCGAGGCCCGTGCCCAGTATCAAGCCGATTAGAGGTTTAATGGACAGGCGAGCTCGCACAAACGCTGCGGCTTCTTCTACCTGCTGCTTAAAGGACTCCATGGTTCTCCTTCACCTTCTGCCCAAAGTTAATGCCCCAATTCATTCATAGATCGCGTTGCATCTCGCCCCAGACAATTGACATAACCCGTGAGATTTGTAAAGATCCCAAGTGGCCTGCTGAAAGACTGCGCGCGGGTTGCGCGTGCGAGCTTTACGGGTCGTCCCACGAATGGCGGAATTTAGGACGTATGCGGCCCGCGGGATTCCTGCCGGGGGGCCGTATTGATCCGGCAGGAGGCGGCCACGGCATTCGCGGATAAGCCCTGGTCGCTCAAGAGGGGAAAAGAAGAGAAGGGACCGCTTTGAGGACAACGCAGAGAAATCAGCTTTGAAGCATTTATGAATTCGATCAGTTCAGACAATCAGGACGCTGGATCCAGCGGCGACCAAACCCCTCCATTCATACTGAAATACCCACCGGAACTGCCCATTACAGAAAAAAGGGAAGAGGTTGTCAGAGCCATAGCCGCCCATCAGGTATTGGTGATTACCGGAGAAACCGGGTCCGGCAAGAGCACTCAAATCCCCAAGATGTGCCTTGAGGCCGGCCGCGGCCAGGGCAGAAAGATCGGGTGTACGCAGCCGCGCCGCATTGCGGCGGTCACTCTCGCCAAACGCATTGCTGAAGAATTGGGCAGCGACAGATCGAACTGGGTGGGATACAAAATCCGCTTTCAAGATCGCACCAGTCGTGCCACTCGCATAAAATTGATGACCGACGGCATCCTCCTGGCGGAGGCTCAGTCCGATCGCCTGTTCCGATCCTATGACACGTTGATCATCGATGAAGCGCATGAACGCAGCCTAAACATTGATTTCCTGCTCGGCATGGTGCAGAAGATCATTCCCAGACGGCCCGATTTGAAAGTAATCATAACCTCTGCGACCATCGATCCGGAAAAGTTTTCTCGTGCCTTCAACGACGCTCCCATCATTGAGGTATCGGGGCGTACCTATCCGGTTGAAGTCTGGTACCGACCCATGGAAAGCAGCGAAGAAGCTGAAAGTGATGTGACCTATATCGATCAGGCGGTCGCTGTGCTGGATCTCCTGAAAAAGCGCAGAAATGAGGGAGCGCGCGGCGATGTTCTCATTTTTATGCCGACTGAAAGTGATATTCGCGAGACGGTCCAGCGACTGGAGGAGAAACGTTATTTCAACACGCTGGTCATGCCTCTTTTCGGGCGCATGGCGGCAGCCGACCAGCAGCGGATTTTTCGGACAACCAGTGAAGACAAAATCATCGTTGCCACCAATGTTGCCGAAACCTCCATCACCATCCCTGGTATCAGGTACGTTATCGACAGTGGGTTGGCGCGCATATCCCAGTACAATGCGCGTTCGAGGACACAGGGGCTGCCCATCGTGCGCATCTCCCGGGCCAGTGCTGATCAGCGCAAAGGGCGGTGTGGCCGGGTCCGGGCCGGCATCTGCATTCGCCTCTATTCCGAGGACGATTATCAGGCGCGCCCGTTATTTACGCCTCCGGAAATTCAGCGCTCGAACCTGGCGGAAGTCATCCTGCGAATGCTCTATTTGCGGCTCGGCAACATCAAAGATTTTCCGTTTTTGGACCCACCCTCGCCCAGCGCCATCAAGGATGGTTTTGCTGTGCTGAAAGAATTGATTGCGGTGGATGAACATCGCAAACTCACTCCCATGGGACGCACCATGGCCAGACTTCCGCTGGATCCACGCTTATCCAGGATGCTGCTGCAGGCAAAAAAGGAAGACTCCCTTGCAGAGTTGACGATCCTCACTGCCGCTTTGAGCATTCAGGACCCGCGGGAGCGGCCCCTCGAGCTGGAGACGCAGGCGGATCAGGCACATGCCGGGTTTCGGGATCGCAACTCCGATTTCATCGCACTGTTGAAGATATGGCAGGGGTATGAACAAAGATTGTATGGTGAGCAGGCGGACGGGGGAGAACTGTTTAAGGATGCGGCAAAGGCAAAGGGCAAGGGGGCCAAACGGGCTGCGGAATCTTTTGCAGGCCGCGCCGGCCAGGCCCAGATGCGCAAATTTTGCCGGGAAAACTTTTTGTCCTACCGCAGAATGCGGGAATGGCGAGACATCTACCAGGAGGTCAAGGAAATCCTCAAGGGACTGGCAACGACCAGAATGAATCGCGCACCCGCAAGTTATGAAGCCATCCACCGGGCGCTGGTCAGCGGCTACCTCAGCCACATCGGTCTGCGCAAAGAAAAAAATATCTATCTGTCGGCAAAAAACCGGCAAGTCATGCTTTTCCCCGGTTCAGGGTTGTTTAACAAGGGCGGCAGTTGGATTGTCGCCTCCGAATTGGTGCAGACTTCGCGCCTGTTTGCACGCACGGTTGCCAACATCCAGCCCGGGTGGCTGGAGGAGTTGGGCCGGCATCTATGCCGCTGTTCCTATTCTGAGCCCCACTGGGAAAAGAAGCGGGGGCAGGTGGTGGCGTATGAAAAAGTGACCCTCTACGGACTGCCGATCGTGGAGAGGCGCGCCGTCAATTTCGCTCGTATCAACCCGGTGGAAGCTCGAAAAATCTTTATTCAATCAGCCCTGGTGGAGGGCGAGATCGCCGGCAGGTACGGATTTCTGGAGCACAACAAACAATTGATCGAAAAACTCGAGGAACTCGAGAACAAAATGCGCCGCAGGGAGCTTCTGGTCGATGATGCGGTTGTCTATGATTTTTATGACAAACGCCTGCCCTCCCCTGGCCGGCCCACTTCGGGCGATCCCGATGTGCCTGTCATTGCCGACCTGCGTACCTTCAATAAGTTCATCAAACAGCAGGACAATGACGATTTTTTGCGCATGCAGGAAGCGGATCTGCTGCGCTCCGAACCGGACTTTGGTGCTTTGCGGGACTACCCCGGCAGACTCAAGGCCAATGATTTGGAGCTCCCCCTCAAGTACGTTTTTGCTCCGGGAGAAGAGCACGACGGCGTCACCGCCACCGTTCCCATTCACGCCCTGAGATCCCTCCAGCAGAAACCTCTGGATTGGCTGGTTCCGGGAATGCTGCTGGAAAAAATCACCCTGCTTCTCAAGTCCCTTCCGAAAGCCTACCGCCGGCGTCTTGTCCCCGTGGCGGAAACCGCACATCAGATCCTGGGATGTTTGAACTACGGCCAGGGGGACTTCTATGCGGAGCTGAGCCGCTGCCTGATGGAGGTGAAGAATGTCGAAGTGCCTCACGGTCATTGGAGCGAGGACGAACTGCCGCAGCATCTTCGCCTGCGCCTTGAGGTGATCGCGCCTGACGGTGCAGTGATAGCTGCCGGACGCGAGCTGAACGAGCTCAAGGGATTGAGTGGCATCAGATTCAATGACGACTTATTTGAGAAGGCTTGCAGGCTCTTCGAGCAAAGCGGCTCCACCGGTGCCGATTTGGTTGAATTGGAGGCAAGGATAGAACTGGGAACCGATGCTTGCGGCATCACGCGATTTGCCTATCCAGGACTCGTTGCCGAAAACGAGCGGGCTGCCGTGCGCTTATTCAAAGACCCTGCAGCGGCCAGGGCGGCATCCTATGGTGGCTTGAAGCTGCTTTATCAGCTGAATTTTCAGACGGAGCTCAGGCAATTGAAAAAAGACTGGACCTATCCGGAGGAAATGGCGCTGCAACTCGCATTTATCGGCAGCACCGCGAGAGCCAATGAGTTGTTACTGGATTATTTGCTGAATGAACTGTTTGCCATAAGGCAAACGCATTTCACCTACGGCTGGCCGGAGCGCCGCCAGTTTCTGGAAAACGTTGCTGCGCTGAAGGGAAAGCTGGCCCCGTTGGGACGTCAGATGCTGGCTGAGGTTTTGGCGGCAGTGGAGGAAAGGGAGCGGGCGAGAACCAGCCTGCAGCGCTTCGAGCGAATGGCCAGGGGTAATGCCGGCATCCTGCAACGCATCCAAATCCTCACTAACGAGCTAAATATGCTTGTGCCTTCCACTTTTCCAAGGCAATATAGACGCTTTGAAATTCAGCAGCTGCCGCGCTATCTTAAAGCGTTGCAAATCAGGGCGGAAAGAGCCTATGCGGCGCCGGAGAAGGACCGCGCAAAAGAGGAGCAACTTGTCCCCTATCTGGAAAATTTTGCAGAGCTGAGAAAAGCGGTTGCACAAAAGCCAACTCAGGATGACCTGGAGTTTCTAGCGGATTTCAGGTGGTTACTGGAAGAGTTTAGAATCAGTCTTTTCGCTCCCGAAGTGAAGACGAGAATGCGAATTTCTGGCAAGCGCCTTGAAGAAAAATACCGAGAATGGTTGATTTGGCGGGGGAAAAGCACAACAGAGCAATAGATCATTGGCTGGGTGATCCATCGGCTTTGGAAACACGAATTCTTCAAGTGATTTGGGAAAGACTGCGACAGGAGCCGAAGTCACTGCCCAATCCATCTCAGGAAGCCGTGTTGTCCAGCGTGATGTTCTTATTGGCGCAGCTCGAGGTCGAGGCGGGTGCGCCTCGAGAAGTCTGCCTTGTCCTTAACAAGAGATCCAAAGAGGTAAAACAATCCGGTGACTTGTGCTGCCCCGGGGGGACGGTGGAAACACAGCTGGATCCCTGCCTGGCCAGACTGCTGTCGCTCCCCCGCTCACCTCTCACCCGCTGGCCGTTTTGGTCGCGTTATCGATCTGCCCATCCGCACCAGGCCAGGCTGCTGGCTTTACTGTTGGCCGCCGCTCTGCGCGAGAGCTGGGAGGAAATGCGTTTGAATCCCCTGGGTATCCGATTCCTGGGACCGCTCCCGTCACAGCGGTTGCTTCTATTCAAACGGATTATCTATCCAATGATCGGGTGGATTCGAAGGCAGAGACAATTTGTGCCGAGCTGGGAAGTGGAAAAGATTGTGGCCATTCCCCTGCGTTCTCTGCTAAATCCATGGAATTACGCAAACTATCGTCTGCATGTGCCGCCCGAGGTGGAAAAGAAGATCAATCGCGGTGTCCAGGACATGCCGTGTTTTCTCTACAGGCTCCATGGTCACAGCGAAATTCTCTGGGGGGCTACCTACCGCATCGTGACGCAATTTTTGCACCTCATATTCGCTTTCAAACCGCCCGATATCGAGACTTTACCGGTTGTCTTGGGTATCATGGAAGAAAATTACCTGAGTAGCCGTTATCCCGGAGAGGTGTGCTCTTAATCCAAACTTGGTTGTGCCCTGTCGCTGGAGGGACTCGGCGGCTACAGCCCATAAACGGTTTTGCGCCGGCCTCAAGTCCTCGGCGGAAAGGCGCGTCATGCGCCTGGAGAGCAACAGCAGGCGGGGGTGAACCGATCAGGGCGCGAAGTTCTCGGGCACATAGAAGACATAATTGTGAGCAATGAGATCAAACTGCTTGTTGGTCTCAGCTTCGATTGCGGTGAACAGTTCCTTGAGGGTCTCACAATTGGCGATATGGTGGAAGAACAGGTTTGGATTGCGCAAATCCGGTTGGAGCGGAAGCAGGAAATGCCTTACATTCCCGCGCCACACAACGTTGAGGCTGTCTCGTTCATCAAGTATTTTCTGATAGAAGCGCCGCAAAAGGTCTGTCCTCAAAATGGCCGAAGGGGCGTTGGTCACGCATTCCATCAGACCCGCCAGAAGATAAACCCGGCGCATCATTGCTTCATCGCCGCGGTAACGAAAAAGCCCCAGGATAGTGTAATGATAACCGTTCTCGAGGCTCACATGGTTGGGTACATAGCCGATATGTTGATGACCGGGGAAGCTGAAAGCCTGTTTCCTGTGATCTTCAAAACGGGCGGATTCACTGCGGGTGCACATCATGGCGTAGCCCCCATGCCAGTCTCCGCGCCGGAACTCCAGCGGCGCTGCTGTTATGAGATTGTCTTTGCCGCTGATGCGCTCGGATAAATGGATAATGTCGGCCATGGTGTTGTGCCTGACTTTCGATGGAATGAAAAGCCCGCTAGTCTCTAGGCATAAAGGGCGTCAGATCTTCCACATACTCAGAGATGACTTTAAACCCTCCTTGCTGTAAAGTTTCAATGGCTTTTTCATAGACGCCCGCATTGGTGCGCAGCAAAATCTGCCAGATGCCTTTGTAACCCACCAAAGGCACCGTCATAATGCTTCTTATGTTGATGTCGGCCTGCTGCATCAGCTGCCCAACTTGTGCGAGGACTCCCATGCGATCGCGGACCAGTAAAGAAAAACGTTTGGTGTCATCGCTCAAACCCAGGGCCATCAGCAACACGTCCATCAGGTCCGTGGTGGTGATGATGCCGACCAGTTTGCCATTCTTGAGTACGGGAAGTGCTCCTATCTTGTGATCGAGGATGATGCGCGCAGCCCGCTCTATAGTCATATCCGGTGTGGCGGTAATCACGTTCTTGGTCATGACGTTGGCGATCACAAGCTTTTGCAGCACATAAGTCAGTTCATAGACGCTTAGGGTTGTTGCCGATGAAGCCCAGGCTTCTTTCAAGTCGCGATCGGTGACTATGCCCAGCAGGCCCGCTTTGCCGTCAGTCACCGGCAAATGCGAGATGCGGTGTTCGTCCATCATTTCACGGGCTTTAAAAACGGAAGTCTCCGGCGTTGCGGTAAGCAGGTGGGTCTTCATTTTCCAGCCGACATACATGGTTTCCTCCAACTTCTCATTTTCGCCCGGAATCCTTATTTCCAGGCAATGATGGATTGATAAGATAGGCACCAGCTCAATTGATCAGATCATCAACTGGATGGGGATCCGCTTTGTTTTGGACGGTCTACTTGCAGAAGCAACAGACTGGAGGTGCCGTTCCACCGAAGTTATGGGACGGTATTCCTGCGTCAACGGCCTAAGAAGGCCCTCAGTTGATAAAGACCTGGCGATAAAAATCCGTGTGTTCGATCACCGCGCCCGCTCCTCGCACAATGGCCGTGAGCGGTTCATCCGACACATTGACTTTAAGGCGCGTCATCTGATTGAGGAGCTGATCCAGACCATTCAGCAGTGCGCCGCCTCCAGCCAGCCAGAAACCCTTCTCATGAATATCGGCGGCGAGATCGGGCGGGGTTTTTTCGAGCGCCCGCTTGACGGATTCTACAATGGCCATGACGGGTTCCTTGATAGCTTCGCGGATCTCTTCATCGGTTATTTTAAAGGTCTTGGGAATACCGCTCAAGATCTCCTTGCCCGTAATATCCATAGAAAGCGGCTGATCCGGGGGTACGGCGGTGCCAATTTGCATTTTGATTTTTTCCGCCAGCACCTCACTGATGATCATCTGACGTTCCCGCTGCATGTAACGCAAGATGGCTTCGTTGGCTTCATCGCCGGCCACCCTGACGGATTCGCTGTAGGCAATGGCGAACATGGAAATGACCGCCACCTCGGTCGTCCCGCCTCCAATGTCGACCACCATATTGCCGTAGGGCTGGTCTATGGGAAGACCCGTGCCGATGGCGGCGGCCATGGGTTCTTCGATCAGATGAATATGGCGGGCCCCAGCCTGTTCGGCGGCTTCAATGACCGCTCTTTTTTCTACCGCCGTGATTCCGGTGGGTACCGCCACAACCAGTTTTGGTCGCACCAGCTGCCGCCTCTTGAGCACCTTGTTGAGAAAATACTTGATCATCACGCTGGTGACTTCAAAGTCAGCGATTACCCCATCCTTCAAAGGCCGGATGGTCACCACGCGCTGACCGTGTCGCCCTATGATGTTTCTGGCATCCTGCCCGACGGCGATCACCTCATGGGTATCTTGATTGATGGCTACTACAGATGGTTCATTCAAGACCACGCCCTTGCCCCGCAAGTATATGAGGGTATTGGCGGTTCCCAAATCCATAGCCAGATCTTTGGAAAAATAACTAAAAAGTCTATCGAGCATGCGCAACCCTTCTCCTCTGCAGTTCCATCAAACGATTTTCAATGGCCGCCAAGTGTAGCGATAATGATTTCATGGGTCAATTCTTTTGTTGATTGACGCCGCCAACCGACAGCCGCATGAGACGAGCTTGCAAGACCTCATGCCGAACATAAATAATCTTGTGATTCCAACTGATTATGCAGTCACGAAGGGGCGCCGTCAGCTGGTTGACCGAAATGCTTGAAACAGGCGTTGATACACCAGGGTCCAAAGTTCTTCGCAGCTGGTCACATCTTGCGGAAAACTGGCCGTACTCAAGTACGGCTGGATCGTGGCCAGCTTTGACCCGCCGGGAGCAAACTGCTGGCCGGCAGCCATCAACGTCTTAAGAATTTGGTTTATTTCCTGTGGCGACAATTCCGTGAGCAATATGCCATAACGGTTCTCTGCTACCTGGCCGACAAATACATGGGATGGAGCCGCTCGATAAAAATTTTCGGCGATTTGCTGCTGCCATTTTCGAATGCGCTTCGGGGGAACTCGGGTGTGCAGGATTTGCCAGGGTTCCAGTTGCAGCAGAGCCAAGGTGCAGGGCACGCTTTTTTGCATGGATGCAACCAGTGTTTCTTCCACTTTTGCTTCGAATGCCAGGTTGTTCAAAAGGCCCGTTGAAAGATCGTAGGTCTGCACGTGTGCGTACTCTTCCTTGAAATAAGATTGCTCCAGAAGCAGGTGCACATAGTACAATATGTGGGAAATGGCATGGCGATCTTCAGCGCTCCATTCCATGACATCGCGAGCGAGGAATGCCAGCACTACCGAATGCCCCAGGGTGGATGCTGCCGGCAGGCCCCACAGCGTGCCGTGGTGGGGGAGGCTTTCCCGCGAACTCAGTAGGTAATGTTCGGGGGAGTCTGAGTTGAGTCTTGGAATGAACAGGGGTTTCTGGTTCCGGAAAATCCATCCGATCAGGCCTTGCTTGATGTCGAATTTCTGATGGAAATAAGCTTGGGGAATGTTCGGGGTCGCGGTGAACAAGTGGTATTTTGATCCGGAGGCGTCTTTTAAGGCCATGAGTCCATACTCGGTACCCAAAAACTGGGCGCACTCATGAACCAGTGTATGACAATAATCCTGGAAGGTGCCGCCGGTGTAGTTGACGTAATCCAGGCGCCGAAAAAGCTGCCAGATGCGGTCGAAGGTCATTTGCCGCAGCGCCGAATCCTGCTGCCTGACCAGTTCATGCAGTAATTCGGCAATCTCTTTTATCCATTTCTGCTGTTTTGTGTTGAATCCCCAGCTGTACTTGGTGTCTACGTAAAGCACCCCGTCCCCGTGTCCGACCGGTTGAATCAAAAGACCCTTGATGTGGGACTCGCCTTCGCGATAAAAAGGAAGGGTAGAAGAGAGTGCCATTGTTATTTCATGCATCTTATCCAGATGGATTGCCTGACCTGCTTTATGAACCTGCGATAGAATACCGCTCTGCTCCATGGGAAGTGTGAGATTTTCGCCGAGATGGCGGCTCAAAGATTGTGCTGCGACCAGATGAAAACTACGTTGTTTGGCATTGGCAAGAAAGAAGGCGGTAGTGTGGGCTTCCAATATGTTACTGAGCAGATCTACAAGCGGCTGGAAAGGATTCGGATGCATCTGTGTTTCTCATTTCTACCAGCGCTGGTCTGGTATGATAAGTTGCCTGGATTGGGCGTGGGTTACAAGAATGCATACTGTAAGACTCCCGGTCTGTCAATAGAGTAGAATTCTTGATCAGGTCGCGGAAAACCGGAGTGCAATAGAATATGGCGAAAATTGCAATTCTGTCCGATACCCTGTGCAACCAGATAGCCGCCGGTGAGGTTGTTGAGAGGCCCGCCGCGGTGGTCAAAGAGCTGGTGGAAAACAGCATCGACGCGGACAGCAAAAAGATATCCGTCAATCTGATCCAAGGCGGGCGTAAAGAACTGCGCGTAGCGGACAACGGATCGGGGATGAGTCCGGACGATGCGCTCATGGCTTTGGAACGGCACGCCACCAGCAAACTGAGAAGCCTGGACGACCTGCAGTCGGTACAGTCTTTGGGTTTCCGCGGAGAGGCACTTCCCAGCATCGCTGCGGTAAGCCGCTTTGAATTGACTACCAGGGAACCGGAAGCCGTTTCCGGGGCATTCATTCGGGTGGAAGGAGGGGTATTGAAGGATGTGCGGGAAACGGGCTGTTCGGCGGGAACCCTGGTGACGGTTCGCGATCTGTTTTATAATGTGCCCGTGCGCCGCAAATTCCTGCGCTCGGTGGAAACCGAAATGGCCAATATTGCCGACCAATTTGTGCGGTTGTGTCTGGCCCATCCGCACATCCATTTTCAGCTCTCCCATCAAGATCGCATGCTGTACAATTTCCCCCGGGACAAGAACCACGAGGACAGGATTCTTCAATATTTGGGTGCCGACTCTGCGCGCGATCTGAGGGCCTTTGATTGTGCAAGTCCGCCGTACGAAATTCACGGTTTTGCCGGATCTCCAGAAGTGCAGCGGTCCAACAGCAAATCCCTCTTTGTTTATGTCAACGGCCGCCCCATCTGGGATCGATTGATGAATCAGTCCATTATGAGAGCCTACGACACGTTAATACCCAGGGGGAAATTCCCGCTGGTCGTATTGTTCCTAAAATTGCCTGCCACCCTGGTCGATGTCAACGTGCATCCGACCAAAAGAGAGATTCGTTTTCGCCGACCCGGCGAGATCATGCAACTGGTACAAACCGGCATCAGAAAGGTGTTGGAGGGGGCTCGAACGGGTCATGCCCGTCACCTCGGTCTGCCCCTCCCGAACGCCCCTGGGAATGGACTGCAGAGTCCCTCGCAGGTGATCCGGGAAAGACAAATCAGCTTGACCGATTCCACGGCGCCGTGGGCGGGCCCGGCGGCTGCGGCGCCGCGTCAGATGGGATTTCCTGCAGAGCCTACGGGGGAGATAGCATGGGATGGTCCTGCCGAACAGGGGATGACCAGTGCGCCGCCCGCCCGCATATGTTTTTCGAAACTGCTTGTGCTGGGCCAGTTGGCCAATGCCTACATCCTTTTGGAAGCACCGGACGGGTTGGTCATGGTTGACCAGCATGCCGCCCATGAGAGAATTCTGTATGATAAACTTTCCGTCGGGAACCTGGGTGAATCCGGCACACAGCGCCTGACCAGATCCGTTGTACTGGAGCTTTTTCCCAGAGAAGCGGCCATGCTGCGACGGTGGATGAACAAACTGAGCCAGGTGGGTTTCGAAATTGAACCCTTTGGGCCCCACAGCTTTATTATACAGGCGGTTCCGGACATCTTTAGAGGGCAGTCGCCGGAAGTTTTATTGCGGGAAATGTTGGAGCAGGCGGAAGAAGAACAACCCGGTCCCGACTGGGACGTCTGCAGCGGTTTGGCCAAAAGCGCCGCCTGCCACGGGGCGGTCAGAGCCGGGCAAAGGCTTCACAAGGAAGAGATCCGACAGTTGCTGGAAGATTTGGACGGTACGCTCATTTCCGCCACCTGTCCCCATGGAAGGCCTGTCTGGCACAAGTTCACCCACGCTGAAATCGCCCGTATCTTTAACCGGACTTAACCGGCGACCTTTGTGCTTGTTCTGGTCCGCGCTGACATTAAACCCGGAAGCTTTCGCACAGTATTAATGGAAGGCCTTGTAGCGATAGAAGGAATGAATGCCTGAAAAGATCACAAGAAATTCAAATTGTGTTCCCTTCTCGACAAAAATGATCCCTGCGGAGTTGCCCTTGCCGGTCGAAAATTACCTCATCCTGCTGTCGGGTCCAACGGCTGTCGGGAAAACCGCCCTTTCCCTGGATCTTGCCGAACGGCTTCAAACTGAAATCATCAATGCCGATTCCATGCAGGTCTACCGCCACATGGACATCGGTACGGCCAAGCCCGGAGTTGGGGAAAGGAAGCGCATTCGGCATCATCTGCTGGATATTGTGGATCCGGATGAATCCTTTGACGCCGCGCGTTATCTGGAGGCGGCAAGCGCGCCCCTCGAAAACCTCCATCAGGCCAATCGAGTTCCTCTGGTGGTGGGCGGAACGGGGCTTTACATGAAGGTCCTGATACGCGGCCTTTGCCAGGCAGCCCCCACCGATGTGAATGTCCGTCGGCAGCTGCTGAGGGAATTGCACGAATATGGCCTGCCGGTGCTGTACGAGGAACTGGGCGAGGTTGATCCTCTGCTTGCCGCAAAAATACATGCCAACGACCGGCAGCGCATTGTGCGTGCCCTGGAAGTTTTCCGGATGACCGGCAGGCCCCTGTCCCACTGGCAGCAGCAGCACCGTTTCCAGGTGAGACGTCACCAAACCGTCAAAATATTTCTTTATCGAGACCGTGCGGAGATCTACCGAAGGATTGACCGGCGCGTCCATGAAATGATGGACAAGGGCTTTCTTGGAGAGGTCGAGAAGCTGATGGGAATGGGTTATGGAGCAGAGCTCAAGGCCATGCAATCCCTGGGATATAAACAGTTGTGCCGGTACCTGCTTGGACAGCTTTCCCTGGAGGAAGCGGTCGGCCGCATACAAAGAGACACACGACGTTACGCCAAACGGCAGATGACCTGGTTCCGTGGCGATCCTGAATTCGTCTGGATTCATGCTGAGGACTTGGAAAAGGTCATGGATTGTGTTGCGAGCGGTATTCGGGGCGGTTCTTCTCTGTCATCCCGAGTTTCCTAACTTTCCTTGATTTTTTCTCTAATTTCTGGATAAGTAGCACCTGTCTATTCGAAAGGTTCATCCGCCTTGTCATAGGCCGCTCGGGAAAACAGGGTGCCCGATCGCGCCCAATGGATGCGGATCCGGCCTTACCGGGCTTGACGCGGCCGAAGCGCTCCGCTGCCGGTGAACACAGACGGCAGCGTTTCTCGAGTCCCAGAGGAAATAAGGAAAATCGACACATCTCGGTTCCGTTCTCGGTTTGGCAACTCGGCAGGTGCTGCGGCACCATTCGAATGGGATTGGATTATCTGCGGTTGACGATGATGATGGAGAATCATGAGCGAATATCTTCAATTCAAAAGGAAAATTGAACAACGACTGGAAATTCTGGAAGAATCCATTCAGGAACTGGAACAACTCAAACTGGTCGACCAATCCAGTGCTTCCCGCTGGCGTGAGCATTTGCTCCAGGTGAAAAGTTCGCTCGAGGATTCCTTGCTGCGCATGGCCGTTGTCGGGTCGGTCAAATCGGGCAAAAGTACATTGATCAACGCCCTGGCGGGCAAAGACCTGTTGAAGAGGGGGGCGGGTATTATCACCGCATTCATCACGCGCATTCTTACCAATGGGGAGGTGAGCGGATGGGTTGAACTGAAATCCTGGTCGCAAATTGCCGATGAAATGAACCATGCCATTCGCATGCTGCCGATTTCCCAAGAAGAGCTGAGTGAGGGGGAGCTTGTCGATGTGCGTTCGTCCGAAGATCGCCAACGTCTGAAAAAATGGCTTGCCAAAACTCAGAGAGAATGGCAGCAGACCAGCGGCGGGCAGCTTGATCCCAATTTCATTCTGCTCAATGCGTACCTGGAAGGATATAAACGACTGCACACAAATGTTGGAGACAGCGTCAATCGTCTCATTTTTGACAGGGATTCCCTTTCACAGCATCAGAACTATGTGGGGCAAGAAGGGCAGGCCGTCTATATTCGTGACATGGAATTACATTATCCGGTGCCCTGGCTCGGCGACAAAATCGAAGTGGCCGACTGCCAAGGCAGCGATTCACCCAACCCCCTCCATCTGGCCCTCCTGCAGCAGTACCTGCTGAAATGCCACTTCATTCTCTATGTGATCAGTAGTCGCACCGGGCTGCGTGAGGCTGATTTCAAACTTCTGGATTTCATCAAAACGTTACGCATGTTCCCACAGACCCTGTTCATCGTCAACGCCGACCTGGATGTGCACAGCGAGGCAGAGGACCTGGAGGAGCTCACCGAGCGGGTGCGCACCGAGCTCAGTTGGATTGTACCCAATCCCCGCCTCTATGCTTTTTCGGCTCTCTATCATCTCATTGAAGCGCTTGAAGGAGCGGCTCCAGAGCGGGACCAGCGACGACTTGCAATGTGGCGCGAGGATCGCGCGCTGATTGCTCGAACAGAAGCCGGTTATGCCCGTTTTCGAGACGAAGTGGCCCAGCGCATCTCCGGCCAGAGGACGCGAGTGCTCCTGGGCAGCGGCCTCAGCAGGCTCACCATGGTGGCGGGGGGCATAAACGACACCACCCGGGTGCACAAACGATTCATGGACCACGACCTGGGCAGCCTCAAGCAGTCCAGCAAACATCTCAAGAGCAAACAGAAAGCTTTGCAGAGCACGCTGGGTACTCTGGAAAATGCCATAGCCGGGCTCAGGGAATCGCTCCGCAGGGAGATGGATAATGCGGTGGGCAGCTATTTTGATCTGACGTATGGGCCGGTTATCAAAGAGACTCTGGAGGTAGTCGAGCACTATCCTGTCGATTCTCAGTACCAAAAGGATTTGTCCGACTACCGTCAGCTGCTCCGCCAGCTGCACCGTTTCTACCTGGAATTCAGACAGTCTTTATCGCGCTACCTGATTGAAAAAGTCAACCTGAGCGTGATCGAATTTGCCAAGGAGCAGGAAGAGTTTTTGCAGGATCGCCTCAGACACTCATCGCGCGCGTTTTGGTCCCTGTTTACGACAGCTCTCGAGGATTACCGCAAGGAGCTCAACAAATACAACATCGAACTCCGGGTGATAGGGGTTGCGCAAGAGGGGGGCTGGTCAACCATGGAGAAAACAACCCCGCCTTCGTTCAGTGCTTTCGTCGACAACCAGGTGGTCGGTCGTGGCACGCTTCTCATGAAGTTTGGGCTGGGCAGGCTGACTCGCTTCCTCAATCAGCTGAAGGGAAAAATCGGCCGGCGTAAGACTCCTGCAGAAGGTGAATCCCAACAGAGCCAGAGCTTTCAGGAGGCTGTCGGTTTGGTAAAAGCGGAAACCAAGTCCGAGCTGATCTACAATTTCAGGGATTACCGGCAAAATTTTAAGTACGGCTACCTGTACAAAATCCTGGATGAAGGAACCGGCCAACTGCTGGAGGAGTTTAAAAGCCGTGCGGAAATGGCGCAGCTGGATTTCGCCAATCTTCTCAAACAAAGCGAAGTGGAAGGGGAAGAGCGTCGACGGATGCTCGAGGCTCTCGATCGGATCGGCCAAATGAGCGAAGCGATGGTCGAGGAGCTCGATGGCTTCAGGTGTGCAGTCACTCTGGATTGGTCAGCGCAAGACGAAAACAGCGGAGCGGCTCCGACACAAGTGCCGGGATCAGCCGGTGTTTGTTGATGGCGATCGCGGCGCGGATTCACGAGAGCCTGTTGCGATAATCTTCATAGCTGAAAGTGCGGATGACGCAGAGAGGTTTTCCGTGTTCCTGAATGGCAATGGCCGGCAATCGCACACCGTTAAAGGTGTTATTCTTGACCATGGTGTAGTGAGCCATGTCGAGCAGCACCAGCTTGGAGCCTACCTCGAGGGGCTGGGCGAATGAATAATCCCCAATCACATCTCCAGCCAGGCAAGTGAGACCTCCCAGCCGGTAGGTGAAGGGTAACTCGCCGGCTTTGCCCGCCCCTGGAATTTCAGGTCGATAAGGCACTTCCAATACATCGGGCATATGGGCCGCCGCCGAAGTGTCCAGTATGGCGATGGCCATTTCGTTATGAACGATGTCCAGAACCGAGGTCACCAGAAAACCGGTGTTCAATGCGATGGCTTCACCCGGTTCCAGAAAGACCTCCAGCGGATAGCGACTCTTGAAGTCGCAGATGAGGCGACATAATAGATCAATGTCGTAGTCTTTTCTGGTGATATGGTGTCCGCCTCCAAAGTTCACCCAGCGCATGCCCTGCAAAAAGCGCCCGAATTTTGCCTCAAATACCGCCAGCGTCCTCTCCAGGGAATCGGCATTCAGTTCGCACAGATTGTGAAAGTGCAGCCCGCTGATGCCGTCCAGCCGGTCCGCATCGAAATGCTTCAGCGTTACTCCCAACCGGGAAAACCGCGCACACGGGTCATAGATGGACGGCTTGGTTTCGGAATGTTCGGGATTCACTCGGATGCCGAACGAAACCGTTGCGTTTGCCGTGGACAGGTAAGGTCGAAAGCGCTCCACCTGGGTAAACGAATTGAACACGATATGGTCGGCGTAGGTGAGCAGCTCCGCGAACTCCTCCGGTTTGTAGGCCGGCGAGAACACGTGAACCTGTTTGGCGAATTCTTCATGTCCCAGACGCGCCTCATCCAGCGAACTGGCAGCGACTCCATGAAGGTATCTGCGGATGAGGGGAAAGACGCTGAACATGGCAAAACCTTTGAGGGCCATAAGAATCTTGCAGCCGCAGTTGCGCTGCACCCGGTCCAACACCTCGAGGTTGCGCTGCAGAGCGTCTTTATCGACGATGTAGCAGGGTGTCCGGATGTCTGCAATGTTGTTGATGGTCATTTCACGCCAAAAATTTTTCCGTCCAGGGAAGGCCGTATTGGGGCAGTTTCTCCATAAAGGGAGCAGGATCGAATTCTTCGACGTTGAACACCCCTGCGCCTCGCCAGGTCCTCTGCAGCATGAGCATTGCTCCGATCATGGCGGGGACTCCCGTGGTGTAAGCTATGGCCTGAGCCTTCACTTCTTTGTACGCTGCGGCATGATCACAGATGTTGTAGATGTAATATTTTCTTTCCCGGCCGTCTTGTACGCCTGTGATCATGCAGCCGATGCAAGTCTTGCCTGTGTAATTTTCCCCGAGGGATGAAGGTTCGGGCAAAAGCGCTTTGAGGAACTGCAAAGGGATAATTTCACATCCCTTGTAATGCACCGGATCAATGCGCGTCATGCCAACATTCTGCAGCACCCTGAGATGGGTCAAGTATTCTTGGGAGAAGGTCATCCAGAAACGGATTCGCTTGATACCGGGAATATTTCTTACCAGAGATTCCAGTTCTTCGTGGTACATGAGGTACATTTCGCGCGGTCCGATTTGCGGAAAATCAAAGCTCTTATGTATCGCAAGAGGGTCTGTTTCTATCCATTTCCCATTTTCATAATACCTGCCTCGGGCGGTCACTTCGCGGATGTTGATTTCGGGATTGAAGTTGGTGGCGAAGGGATGGCCATGTTCTCCGGCATTGCAGTCCATGATGTCGATGGTGTGGATCTCATCGAAGTGATGTTTGAGTGCGTGGGCGCAGAAAATGTTGGTTACACCCGGATCAAACCCGCAGCCCAGGAGCGCCATCAGACCCTTTTGCCGGAACCGTTCTTGATAATCCCACTGCCACTTGTAGCAAAATCTGGCCTCGTCGGGTGGTTCGTAATTGGCGGTGTCCAGATAGTCGACCGCGGTTTCCAGGCAGGCATCCATGATGGAGAGATCCTGGTAGGGGAGAGCCACATTGATGATCAGTCGGGGCTGAACGTTTCGTATTAAATCAATCAATTCCGATGTGTTATCCGCATCCACCCGGGCTGTTTCTATGGGTCTTGCCAGTTGAGCGCGAATCTTTTGGCATTTTTCCAACGTTCGACTGGCCAGCACAATTTCCGAAAAGACTTCCGGCACCTGCGCGCACTTGTGCGCCACAACTCCGCCGACACCACCTGCACCGATGATCATCACCTTGCTCAAAGTAGACTCCTTATGGAAAAGTAGACCCGCAAGTATTAAAACATAACGCTGGGGCGTTACAGGGGGAGATAGCCAACTCGTGTGGCTCCGGCCAGCCCGCCGGGACGGGGGCGGTCAAGACCAGCGGCTGGTCTGTCGCAGGATGGAGCAGGCTCAGTCGATACGCATGCAGGAGGAGCCTTTGTGCCGATGCCGTCCCGTAGAGGCGATCCCCGATTACAGGGTGGCCACTGGAGGCAAGGTGCAGCCGGATTTGATGCGTACGTCCGGTTCTCGGCCGGGCCCAAATGAAGGAGCGGTCTTCCCTGCGCAAGAGCACCTTAAACCAGGTTTCTGCGCTCTTGCCCTGTCCCTGCGGGCAAGTCCTGTAGCTGCCGGCCTTGCGCCCGATGTCTTCCCGGGCAATCCATTCATCGCGTTTCGGGTGTCCTTCCGCCCAGGCCAAGTAGTCCTTGGCGATGTTGTGATGCTTGAAGGCATTACCGAGCTTACGGTTCACCGATTGATCGACGGCAAACAGCATCACCCCGCTGGTGTCGCGGTCGAGCCGGTGATGCAGTGCCAGATAGGGTCTTGCGCTCTTTTCTGCAAGGAACCGGTGGAGTGCGGCAAAGAGATTGTTATAGGCATCTGAGGGAGTTTGCTGGCTGGGTATGCCCGTTTCCTTGTCATAGGCAAGCAGTTGCCGGTCGTGGTACAGAATGCGCCGGCCATCGACTTCGTACCAGCGGTGAATGCCATCTTGCGGCCAGAAAACCTTAACCTGTTCCCCGCCGTTCAGCTTTCTCCCGGGATCACGTTCCGCCCGGCCATCGATCTGCACGGAGCCAAAGTCAATCAAGTCACACGATACATCGACGGAGATATGGAGTTGTGCGGCAACGGATTCACCCAGGGAAAAGCCCTTGTGGCCTGCCTCCACCTGCCAACCCAAACGCGACAGTCCATCGCATGCGGTTGTCCCTGCAAGCTTGTCAAATGTCTTCGTCGGCAACGCCGTCGCCCTCATGGGATGCTCCTCGGGCTTCCTCTTCCATGGCTTCTTCGACCATTGCGTCTACATCTTCATCAAAATCTTCTCCCATTTCCTGTCCCATGGTCTTCATCCAGCGCGCCATGCTCTTGGGGTCGTTTTCATCCAACCCGCCGAGACGCATCGGATCGGCCAAACGTTCCAGGCGGGTTTCCTCCGAGAGGCGCACGCGCACTCTCGAGGGAATCCGCTGAATCTGTTCACTGCTGCAATGGCGGCAGGTCGAAGGGACTGCTTCGGAGACTCGAAAGGTGATGAATTCATTTTTCCTGCCGCATTTCCTGCAACGGTATTCATAGATTGGCATGGTGACACCTCGCTAATGACTAAGAATCACATGCATCCAACATGCTTGGAATCGACCTGGCGGGATTTATCAGAGAATGCCGTTCAAGTGATATCACCGGCCAGGATGAAACAGTTCTCGTCAGTCAAAACCTGATCATGGCTTATATAGGCTTGATTAAGGTAGGGAGGCAAGTCAAACATTCCCCGCGCCATTTGCGGGGATAAATAACGCAGCGGCAAATCGGCCCGCTCAACCCGCCGGGCAAAACCGGCTGCGGACCAGCCGGGGTCCAGGGTCGCCAGAATGTGTGCGTCCGGGCGGTGAAAGCTGTGGATTGTGTAGGGATAGGGCCGCACCAATGGGAAAACGGCTCTCAGGGTGTTCACCATACGAGCGTGTAACGCCACATCCTGCGGGCTGATCCCTTCACCCTGGATGGTTATCGCTCCACGGGGGGTGAGTCGGCTCCTGAGCAGCGTGTAGAATTCGCACGTAAACAGCAAAACCGCCGGCCCGCCCTCCAGCGGATCGCTCAAATCAACGACGATACTATTGAAGGTTTCCGAGCACTCCTGCATGTAGCTTCGGGCATCGGCGGTGATGAGCTCAAGCCGCGGATCCTCATAACTTCCCTGGTGCCAGCTGGGTAGATGCCGTTTGCAGATTTCGATGAGCTGGTCATCGATATCCACCATGACCACCCGCTCAATACCGGGATGACGGAAAACTTCTCTGAGCGTAGCTCCCTCAGCTCCTCCAATCACCAGTACCGACCTGGGGTGGGGGTGGCTGAACAACGCTGGATGGACCAGCATTTCGTGGTAAATGAACTCATCCCGTTCCGAAGATTGGCCGACCCCATCCAGGAAGAGCATGCGCCCGTGCATCTTCGTGTCTACAATGTCGATCCGTTGGAAGCGGGAATGCCCACTGTAGATCACTCTTTCACACAGATAGGAAACCGCCAGACCGCCCTGGACCGGTTCCCGAAACCACAAGTAGCTGGGCGATGTATCGACGCTCAAGGCTTGTGCCTCAATTCCTGCGCGGGAACGTCAAGAGTTCCACGCTTGATCTCCATCACTGACATATTTTGCGCCTGAAATCTCTCCTTCATGAATTGCAGCGATTCATCCGGATCGATCTGTTCCCCACAGGTAAAAATATCCAGTGCGCAATAACCGTATTCGGGCCATGTATGGATGGTAAAGTGGGATTCGGCAATCACGACGACCCCGCTGACGCCGTGCGGGGAAAAATGATGGAAAACGGGTTGGACAATGGTGGCTTTCGAAAGCTCAACGGCCTCGATTAGAATCTTTTCCACCTGAACCAGGTTGTTCAAAAGCTCAGAAGAGCACCCATAGAGTTCAACGATCAGGTGTTTTCCTAATGATTTCATTTTATTCTCTACATCCTCACGTCATGCTGATACCTTCACTTGGGGTTATTAAATGAAAAAACCTCCTATTCATGGGGGGAAGCGGTTCGCTTCGCCCGAAAATGCCATAAATGGAGGCAGCCGCAGCAGAGGAATAATACAGAAATAGGAGAAAAATGCAACTAAAAAATCAAATGACCATGGAGATGGTGAAAAAAGTTGACAAGACACCTCCGCTCTTGCAACTATCGCTTATTGAAACAAAAGAGCAAGGACGAACTGCAAGCGGCTTTTTGTGGGTAATCGGGTAATGTTACGAGTCTCTAGGGACTGATGCTCATTGTTCATGTTGAGGCAAGGAGGAATCGATGGGGCACATACAGATATTTGAAACAACGCTTCGCGACGGCATAAAATCACCTGGGACCATTCTCACCGTGGAAGAGAAAGTGCGACTTGCCAAGCAGCTTGCCCGGTTGGGGGTTGATGTGCTGGAGATTGGATTTCCGGCGGCCTCGGAAGAGCAGTATGGAGCCGTGGAGCGCATTGCCCGGGAAGTGCGCGGACCGGTGATGGCTGTCCTTGCGCGTGCCACCAATCCACGGGATTTCGAGATTGCCGCCAGGGCGTTTAAAGATGCTGAACGGAAGAGAATCCACACTTTTGTGCCCGTATCCCGGCAGTACCGCGAACATTTCCTGAAAAAGAGTGCCGAGGAGGCACTGGAGCTGGCTGTCTCGGCTATCAAAATGGCCAAGGATATCACTTCGGATGTGGAATTTTCCTTGGTGGACGTCTTCCGCGGAGCGCCTGAGGAGGTGATACCGCTGGTTAAGGCGGCGATTCAGAGCGGAGCTACAAGCATCAACCTGGCCGATACGGTAGGCTATACGACTCCCGCCGATATCCATCAGTTGTTCGGGAAACTGAAGGAAGAAACAGGCGGGTCCGATAAGGTGACCTTCAGCATCCATTGCCATAACGATTTGGGACTTGCCGTGGCCAACTCACTGGCTGCAGTCATGGAGGGTGCGCGTCAGGTGCACTGTACGGTCAACGGAATCGGTGAACGGGCCGGGAACACAGCACTGGAAGAAATTGTCGCAGCCATCAACACGCGTGGTTCCAGCGCCGGTTGGTCGACTCAAATCCAGCTGAACCAAATCTATCCAACCAGCAGGCTGGTGAAACGGCTTACGGGGATCACCATGCAGCCGCATAAACCCATCGTCGGTGCCAATGCATTCATATGCGAAACGGCGGTGCCGCAACTGGCAGATGCCAAAGAAAAGCCGCCGTACCAAATCATGTCCGCAGAGATGCTCGGGATTTCCTCCACAGTGGACTTTTTGACCACGGACGCCGGCTTTGATGCATTCAAGACTCGCGTGGCCGAACTGGGCTTTGAACTGGACCAGGAGAGACTGCAGCAGTGCTACGAAGATTTTCAGGAGTTGGCGAACAAGAAAGAGATCGTGTTCGACGCCGACCTCGAGTTCCTGGTGGGCGCCAGAGCCGCGATGGAATCGGCCCGCTACAGGCTGCTCTATCTCAACGTTACCGCCGGCTCCATTTCCGTACCCAATGCCACGGTGCAACTGGAAGTGGATGGACTCATCGTGCAGGATGCCGGATTTGGACATGGCCCGGTGGATGCCGCCTTCAAGACCATCTGCAAGATGACCAATCGATTTCCCCGTCTGGTGCGCTATGAAGTCAACGCCGTTACTCCCGGGACCGACGCCCAGGGAGAAGTGACCCTGCGACTGGAAGAAAATGGTCAGTTGGTCAACGCTCGAGCGGCAGATACCGATATCGTCCTGGCCAGCGCAAAAGCTCTGATCGACGGATTGAACAAGCTCGAGAGTGTTCTCGATCAGCCGGTCATTTCGGAGTATACGGATGTGGAGAGTTGGATGCCGCGGCTGTAGGGACGTGCGACGGCTGGCTTGTTCCCGGTGAGGGCGGATGATCCATTAGATCACCTGAAGGAATAGGCACTTGAGATAGCTCGTTTCGGGCATGGCCAAAAGCATCGGGTGATCCTTCGCCTGCCCGCGCGCTTCGATCAATCGGAGCTGACGGCCGCTCGCTTGAGCGGCCTGTAACAGCACTTCACGAAAGGTTTCTTCACTCAGGTGATGGGAACAGGAGCAGCTCACCAGAAGCCCCCCCTGCTTCAACCCCAGCAGCGCACGCCGGTTGACATCGGTATAGCCTTTCTTCGCTTCCGGCAATGATTTCTTGGTCTTGGCAAAGGCCGGCGGATCTAAGACGATAATATCGAAGGCTCCCCGAGGGATTCCCTTGAGATATTGGAAGACATCCTGTTCGACAAAAGTGGTGACAGCCTCCAGCCGATTCTTGACCGCGTTCCCTTGCGCCTGAGCGATAGCCGTTGCAGACCGGTCCACGCCGATCACCTCCGCTGCTCCTCCCATGGCTGCCGTCAGGCCCCAGGCGCCACTGTAACAGAACAAATCCAGCACTTTTTTCCCTCGCACCCAGGGAATCAGAGCCCTGCGATTGTCCCGCTGATCGAGGTAATGACCGGTTTTTTGGCCGTTGATGACGTCGGTGTGCAGTGCAAGGTCTTCAACTGATACCCAGTGTTCTTCGGGGATGGCCCCGTGGACCACCCCTTTATTCAATGGAAGGCCCTCGAGCTCTCTCACCTGAATATCGTTGCGAAAGACCACAGCGCTCGGCCCGTACAAGTCGATGAGCAGCTCCTGAAAGAGCTGTTCCAGCTTCGTCATGCCCAGTGTGGTGACTTGATAAACGATTACATCGCCATAGCGGTCCACCACCAGACCCGGGAGACCGTCCGACTCGCCAAAGACAACCCGGTAGCACGCCGATGCCGGGTAAAGGGTCCGGCTGCGCCGGTGATCGGCATTGCGCAACAGGGAGAAGAAAAAGTCCTTGTTTGGCTCTTGGCCCGGCAGGCACACCAACCGCACGGTAATGAGAGAGCTGGGATTGAGGTATCCTGATCCCAAATAACTTCCCTTGGCAGTGAACACCTTGACCCAGTGGCCCGGCTCGAAGTTTGCCAGAGAATCAGCAATCTCGTTGCTGAAAATCCACCGATGCCCCTTCAAGATGCGTCTTTCTTTGCCCGGTTTCAGATGCACGGTTTGCATAGTGGCCCGTTGCTGCTACCTTTCCATAAGAAAAAAAAAGCGTCCTTTACGGGACGCTGGGAGAAAGCTGAAAATCGGAAGTACCCGTCAGTTGCCGTCACTCCTGATTGATTCGAGCAGGATGCGATAATCTTCATACATATCCGCCGAAGCCTCAATGACTTCGTAAAGATCGTCCAGATCCATATTAACCACAGCGTCCTTATCCGGAGACTCTTCCTTCAATTCGATCCAAATCCAATCCAGAAGCATTTCCTCCTGGTCATCGTAGCCCTCCTCGTGAATGTCCAAAGACCCTTCGGTCACTTTTTTTGAAACCTTCTTAAGAGATGCTCGCACAAATTCCTTCATATCCATTGTCACTGGGGCCTCCATTCTTATTGATTGCCAGACTGAGCGGGGCTGCCCGGCTCAGGGCGCGAAACAGTCATGGTGCGCTGGATTCGATTACGCATTGGCTACATAGCCTATTTTAAATAACGCTTCAATGTGTTTGTTGAAAGTCTTCTGCATGAAATTAATGCCCCCTTGCCGGGCCGGCAAGCGATGCCACAGTCGACGGTCCAATGCGGTTGATCACGGCGCGTCTGGATTATAGAATTAGTTTGCTAATGATGAGTTGAGTGCGTAATATCCTCACTTGCTTTACACGAAGCCCGTCCTGCCGATTCCCATTAGAGCGGAGGATTGATGTGCTGGATCCCGGAAAGGACCTCAACCATGGCTGAAAGGCAATATCTTATCGACGCGATGACCGTTCAGGACTCGTGGAGGCTGTTCAAGATCCTGGGAGAATTTGTGGACGGTTTTGAAAATCTTTCCGATATCTATCCCGCCGTTTCCATTTTTGGCTCGGCTCGGGTCCGCGAGGGCGATGAGAACTATGAGAAGACCGTCATCATTGCCAGGAAGCTTGCCCAAAGCGGCTTCAATATCATCACCGGAGGTGGTCCCGGGATCATGGAAGCGGGTAACAAAGGAGCCGGCGAGGGGGGGGCCAAGTCGGTGGGGCTCAATATTCGTTTGCCCCTCGAACAGGAAAGCAATCAGTTTGCGGACATCATTGTGGATTTCAAATATTTTTTTGTCCGCAAGGTGATGTTTGTCAAGTACGCGCAAGCTTATGTGGGGATGCCGGGAGGGTTCGGAACAATGGATGAAATCTTCGAGGCGCTGACGCTGATTCAAACCAGGCGAACCAAGCCATTCCCGGTCGTCCTGGTGGGATCGAGCTATTGGAACGGCATCATAGAGTGGATTAAGGACACTCTGCTCGCTCGCAACTACATCTCGCCTCAGGATTTGGATCTGTTCACCCTCCTGGATGATCCCGACGAAGTGGTGCGCACCATCAAGCGCTACGTGATCGTGTGACACTCTTGCCCCAAACCGGTTGCGGCATTGCCACGTGCATGAGCAGCAGGCCTATTTCCTAATCATTGCGCGCATGATTTCATAGGTTCTCTGGGCGACCTTTGCAAATGAATGATCCTGCATCACCCTTGCAGCGTGTTGGCCCATTGCCGTCCGAATCGGGTCCTCGGCGAGGTACAGCAGGTAGTGGCTCAGGGTTGTCGCATCGGTGTGATTTTCAAGGACGAAGCCGCTCTGTTCATTGATCAACTCACTGGCGCCGTTGGATGCCGTGGTGATGACGGGCAGCCCGCACGCCATTGCTTCCAGGGTGACCCCGGCACAGGGGTCGTACATGGTTGGCAGAACCATCAGATCAGCGCCGGCATAATAGCGTTGCGGAGCATCGACGGGGCCAACGAACCGCACATGGTCGTGCAGTTTGTTTTGTTGGATGATTTTGGCAAATGCGCCAATTCGCCCGCGCCCCGCCACCACAAGCTGGTAGCGGGGGACCTGACGAAGGATCATGCCCAGTGCCCTCATCAAGGTCTCCAGTCCCTTGCGCCGCCAATTATGGGCGATAAACAGAATGACAATCTGGTCCTCTCCGAAGCCGAGCTCCCGGCGTACCGAGGTGCGCAATTGTCTGCATACGCCGAGATTGAAGGTGTTCAGGTCGACACCGTTGTGAACGACCTGGATGCGCTCCCCGGGGACCCCTCCGTACACCATGGCATGGCGTTTGACCATGTTGGAGTTGGCGATGACGACCCGGCAGTTTGCCGCTCGACACAAGCGGCGTTCAACTCTCCGCATGACCAGATGGGTCGGATTGATCAGGTATCTCAATTGCCTCATCACCGGGTTGGGATCTCGTACATGCATCCAGTGCTCGTGCATGCCTCCGCCCATGAAGTAAATGTCGGTCGGATAAAACTGGGTCAGCGCATAAATGATGTCGTAGTGTTGATCGCCGAGGGCTGACCTGACGCTTCGGATAAAGCCGGTGATTTTGCGAAAGCCGGGTCTTACGGGAGCGGTGACGGGGTGGCGCTGGACTGCTTGTGGCAGGTCTTCAAGCAGCTGCCCGTAGGCATGAACCTGGCAATCGAAAGACAGCAAATGGTGGGCGAGGTCCACTGCATAACGTTCTCCGCCGCCGCCGCGGCGGCTCATGACCTTATTGACCAAAGCGATTTTCACAACGATCCCATCTGCCCAGTCGATCGGTTGCAGGCCGGTTGGGCCGGCATCCCTCAATGATGCGCCTGGTGAGTCATAGATTTTCACGCCAAGTTTTACTCGTGCACGATTGGCGGCCCCGAGGATTCCTGAGCAGGCTCCCGGGTATGGACCATAAGTCGGGCCTCATGCACCGCCCCCCGGAGTCTGCGTGTCCCAACGAAAAAGACACATAGCATACCCGGGTCAACAATTCCAGCTGCAGACGGAGTGAACGACCTCTGCCACCATAGACCGGGTGAAGGCGCACTTCTCTCCCACCGTGGCCTGTGACAAGTCTCGCTGATGCGCGGCCACATCATGCCAAGCGCGTGGTGCAGCCGACTAGAGTGGGCTGCCTATGAGACGAGATCTGTTGGATACCCCGGGAGAGTTGAGATCAACGATGAGGCCATCGAGTGCCGACTCACAGGTAAGATCTGAGAAATTTTGACAGCGCATTCACGCGCAAAATATTGCGTGGTTTGTGCTTGATTCCCGCCCGGTAATACTTCCTTGCGAGCTTCTTGTCTGCGGCCCGGTAAAAGCTCCCTGCAAGAGAAAGATAACTGAGTGAGGTGAATGTTTTTCGCAAATAATCGAGTTTGCCTCCATAAAGAGGATCGTCGAAAATGGTGTGAACAAGCGCCAGGTCCTGATCCCTTATTTTCTTGATGTCTTGTCGCAGGCTGTCCGGATGTTTGACCACCACCGCGGTGGGGTTTGCCAGATAGTAGACCCTGGCGCAGAAGAATATCTTGCTGAAGTAGGCTATGTCCTCGCCATTGGTGATGTCTGTGGGAAATCTGAACCGTCTGGCCAGAGTGCCCCGTAGCAATGCCGTGCAGGTGGCAAAAGAGATTTCTTGCAGTAAAAGGTGCTCATAGAACCGGTCTGAAATGATGTCGCGTCTGACCTTGGGTTTGAATGTCAAACCAGGCGTTCCTCCTGCTTCGGGTTCCCGCTGACGATAGCTGTTGCTGACGACGACGCCTATGTCCTCATGCTGCACAAGAATTTTCAGTCTGGCTGCGATGGAATCCTCCGTCAGGTAGTCGTCGGCGTCGAGAAAATTGATGTATTCTCCTGAGGCGAGATCCAGCCCTTTGTTTCTGGCTGCGGAAACCCCCCTGTTGGGCTGGTAATGATAGTGAACGCGATCTTTGAACTCGACTACCCGTCGTCGAGTGTCGTCGGTGGAGCCGTCATCCACAACAATGACCTCGATGTTCTTGTGAGTTTGCGTGAAGCACGATTGCAGTGCCGTAGGAAGATAGCAAGCGTAATTGTAGGTAGGTATGATGATGGAAACCAGGGGTGAATCGGGCACCGGTCGGGTGAATCCTTTCAGACGGACTTTATTCATGCTTTCTTGCGTTGTTTCTGCCGGCATGCGACATCGAGCGGCTGAGGCCGCTTTTCTGGATTCCTGCCGGTGTGGCGGCATTGTGGGACAGCCTCCCGGGTTGGGCTATGTCTGGGAAACCGGTTCGCGCGTGACAAATTCCAGCGTACCTTCATGCGGCAAAAGGTGTTGTGAAGCTTCGACAAAAATGCTGGTGTCGAAGCGTTCTTCCAGTTTGGCGAGGTCAGTCCGTTTGTGGTTGAGCAGATAATTGGCTACCGCAAGAGAGACGGTCACCTTGACTTCGGCAGGCTTTTTCTGCACCAGTGTCAACCAGATTTTTCGCAGGTAATGCAGTCCGGTTGCTTCGGGTGATCGGATCAGGCCGGTTCCCTTGCACACCGGACAATCCTGGTAGGAACCGCGTTGAATATTCAGCCCGAGATGCTGCCTTGACAGTTCCATGAGGCCAAAGCGAGATATCTTGCCAATGGTGATTTTAGCCTTGTCCTTCTTTGCTTCTTCCTTGACCTTGCGTTCCACTTCCCGAATATGACGGCGGTCGCGCATATCGATGAAATCGATCACAATCAGTCCACCGAGGTCGCGCAACCGCAACTGGCGAGGAATTTCTGCCGCCGCCTCCAGATTGACTTTGAAAATGGTTTCTTCCAGGGCCCCGTTGCTGCTGCTCTTACCCGAGTTGACATCGATGGCCACCAGTGCCTCGGTTGGATCGATCATCAGATAGCCGCCCGATTTTAAGCCCACCTTCTTCTGAAAAATCTGTTCGATTTGATCTTCCAGGTTGTATTTGACAAAAATCGGCCCATCTCCCCGGTAAAGCTTGACGTTGCGCTGATGCCTGGGGCTGATGATGCGCAGGAAATCCTTGACCTGACGGTGCACGTCCTTGTCGTCCACCAGGATGGATTTTATTTGGGGACTGAAGAAATCCCGCACGACTCTTATGGCCAGGTCCTGTTCCTTGTAAATGAGGCAGGGCGCGGTGCTTTCCTCCACGCGCTTTTTGATTTCCTCCCAAACCCGCACCATGTGATTAAGGTCCTTGGTGATTTCGCGTTTGGTCCGGTTTTCTGCGGCGGTGCGGATAATAATCCCCAGTTCCTCGGGGATATTGAGGTCCTTGGCCAATTCCTTGAGTCTTTCCCGCTGGCTGTCGTCCTCAATCTTGCGCGAAACTCCCCGCTGTGACTGGCCGGGCATCAACACCACGTCCCGCCCGGCAAGAGAAATGTATGTGGTGAGAAGGGCTCCCTTGTTGCCTATCTCCTCTTTTACCACTTGCACCAGTACTTCCTGGCCTGGAAAGATGACCTCCTGGATCTTAACCGGTTCGCTGACCTCCTTCTGGTAGTACTCCGGGTGGATTTCGCTGAAGGGGAGAAACCCGTTGCGCTCCATGCCGTAGTTCACAAAGGCGGCCTGCAGGCTTGGCTGCACATGGGCAATGATGCCTCGGTAGAGATTGCCGACGAACTTGCCTCTGGTCGCTGTTTCAATGAAGAAACCCTCCAGGGACTGCCCTTCCACCAGCGCTACCCGGAACTCCTCCGGGTGGACGGCGTTAATGATCATGTGTTGTGTCATGTAGTTAAAGTCCTTGTTCAGTTACGCGCACGACTGGCTTCCAGATGCTGTTTGGCCTGATACATGAAAGTACGCAGGGCCGCTTCGCGATTGGGTTGGGTGGTCCCGTCGTAAGCGGTGTCGATGTACGGTATTTTCTTTTCATGCAGCAAGGGCTTGAGAATCGCCGAACAGATGGTGCTGGGCATGCAGGTGAAAGGAAATACATTGACTATGCCGTTGAACCCGTGATGGGCATACTCTAAAGCTCCCCCAATGCTCAAAGCCGCCTCGGTGCCGATATCGAAGTTAAACAGGCGATTGCGATCCAGTCTGCGCTCCACAGCTCTGATGCTATGGTCGCTTGCGATGTCCAAATGTTGTAATGCGCTCCGGTATACCTGGCCCTGGCGCCAGGCCTGGTATAGTTTTTCGATCTCATGGGAAATCAGTTTGCGGGCGGCGGCGCGCAGTGCTTTGAAATCCCCTTCCAGCCAATGTTCCCGCCACTTGCGCCGCAGCTTTCTGGCCCTCTCAAAGGCTACAAAGTTGATCCACTCGCCGCAGGAGGCATCCACCACTTCACCGCCGTACTCCTCGATATTGCGTATGAGGTCCTGGTTGGAATCGGGGTGATGACGCAAATAGATCTCTCCCACCAATCCGATGCGGGGACGTCGTGGTTGATACGGGTCGATGAAGCCGCGAGCGGTCATCACAATGTCTTCGAGGACCCGGTAGAGCCGGTTGAAGTTTAGGTCGGCGCCCACTGCTTCGATAGTCGCAATCATGGCGGCGAGACCTTCCTGCATGAAGGAATCGGTCATGCCGGTTCGCAGTTCGTAGGGGCGCACCCGCCAAACGATGCGGTCCAGCACATCGGCGATGATCATGCTCACAAAGCTCAAACGCCGAAAGATGGGGGATCGATCCGGCGGCATGATGGTCTCTGTGGCATAGGCATTTTTCGTTGAGATATAGACGATGGGGACTTCCTTGAATCCGTCAAATCGGTCCAGGATCAGCCGCTGCATCTTGTTGTACATGCCAAAGCGGCACGGGCCGTCTGCTTCCGGGAGGAAATAGACGTAGTTGTCGGGAGAAAAGGCTGCGCCCAACCGTTTTTTCTCTTTTTGCAGATGGTAGAGGATGTCTCCGAGGGTGACCTGGCAGGGGAAGCACTCTTTGCCGGAGGTGAATTGTTTGCCGAGCGAAAGTCCCTTGTAGGTTTCCATAACCACTGCGGGCACACCAATGGCGCGAAAGCTTGCCGCCAGGAGGCGTACGGCAAATGGCGCCATGTCCGGCAGCAGCAGGGTTTTGCCTGAAATATCGAATTGCTTTACACTGGTGATGAATCGGTCGAAGGTGGGTTGATCACTCATTGACGGCATTAGTCTGCTCTCTTGATGTCTCCCGCTTTGATTTATACTTTGAATATCCTCACAAAAGCGATTGCCCCGCCGGGCAGCCTGTCCGGGAATGCCGGCCTTACGTCATGACGATGCACTTCCGCCCCAGATGTTCCCTCGCCACCCAGACCAGCCCCGCATGAACCGGCAGCGGCCCACTCATGCAGTACCCCTTATTGCCGTGTGCCACCTGTAATTATTACAAATTCTCACGTTTGCAAACATGATTTTTACAAAAGGGAACGATCAGTGTGCCCAGCGACCAGAGTCTCTATCCCAACGCCTCGATCCCGTAGTCCATGGTGGCCATGTAGCGTTCCTGCAGGTTCTTGACCACATTCTTGTAGGCCTCGAGGCGCGTCATAACGCCTGCGACCGCGCTATGCTCGTCCAGTTCAAGAATCAAAGAAGGCTTGTCCCCCAATATGTGGCGGTAGAAATGCTCGATGAAAGAATCCGCCCCGCAGCTGAAATTGGTCAAATGCAACCCGTACCAGTTGGGGGTTCGAGCGATGCGCTTGGCGGTGCGTAAAATTTTTGCACCGAGCCCCCAGTACATGCGCGGGTAATCGCTCAGGTCTTCGGCATCGAGGTAGAGAAAGTCCATCGGCAGTGCTTTGATTCCAAGTTTTGCCAGGTGCTTGCCCAGCTGCAGGTTGAGCCGTTCGTCATAAAGATTGTAGGGACGGCCGGTGATGATCCAGAGCGGTTCCGACGGTGACGTCTGTTGCAGAATCTCGTTACCCCTTTGGATGAGTCTGGCGCGAAATGCAACCTGCCGATTCCAGGCCTTCTCAAAGGCCCTTTCGAGCTCTACCCGCTCGGGGCGCAAGCGCTCAGGGAAACTCCGATAAATGGAGTCAATCAGGCTGCGCTGTCCTTCCTTCAAATACAGGGTGGGGCGAATCATCCTGTCATCCGGAATTCTCAGTGCGGCCCGCACCATGTACTGCGAACTCTCCACCAGAGGGCAGAAAAACCCGGTTTCTTCCGCCGTCGGGGTGGGCATGTTGATGACGTTGGGCAAAAACAAATAATCGCATTCCTCGAGTAGATGGCGCACATGCCCATGGAAGACCTTCACCGGAAAACAGGTTTCAGCGGTCATGCTTTCCAGACCGCTCAACACCAGCCGATTATTGGTCTTGGGGCTGAACCGAACGGGCCAACCGAGCTCTGCGAACAGATGTCCCCAGAGAATTCCCCATTCGAGCGTATGCAGGGCCAGCGGCACGCCTATGGTCGGCTTGCTGGTATTCTCGGGTTTGGCCGCTTCCAGACTCACCAAACATTTTTCTTCCAGGACTTCCTGAAACAGCTGCTGACGTTCCTGAAAGAAATTCGGTTGCTGTGCCCCGTCGTAGCGGCTCACTTCGTATCTTCCGCAGTCGCCTCCCCAGACGCTCTTGCGGCCGCCGAAACTGTACACTTTCAGCTTGCATTCATTGTGGCACTTCTTGTCGGCTTTACACACGGTTTCCGTGTAATTGACCTGAATCTGAGAGAGTTTTTCCAGATCTCTTGCCTGTTGCGCTATATCGCCTTTTTGCAGCAGCTCCCGCACAGCAAGAGCGGCTCCATAAGCACCCATCACCTCGCGATGTTTGGGCACCAGAATAGGCTTGCCCGTGACCTTCTCAAACGCCGCCACAATCCCCTGATTGAGAGAAGGACCGCCCAAAAACATGATGCGTTCGCCGACGTAGCGTTTCTCAACGACTCTGTTCAGGTAGTTGTAGACAATCGCATAACACAGTCCGGCAATCAAATCCTCGCGTTCCGCTCCCTTCTGCGCATAACTGACCAGGTCGGACTCCATGAAGACGGTGCAGCGTTCCGCCAGATGAATGGGAGTTTTGGCGGAAAGCGCGATTTCCTGGAATTCTCCCACGATGTTGATTTTCAGCTTGTTTGCCAGTTCGTGCAGAAAGCTGCCGGTTCCCGCTGCACATACCTTGTTCATGTCGAAATCGAGGGGATGGGTGTTGTCAATGCGGATGTACTTGGAATCCTGGCCGCCGATTTCAAAAATTGTGTCTACTTGCGGATCAATCGCTACGGCACCTCTGGCGTGAGCGGTGATCTCGTCGATCACCAGATCCGCCTTGAGAAAGTCCCCCACAACGTTGCGCCCGGAGCCGGTAGTGGCGATGGCCATCAGTCGGACATGCTTTTGCATCTCATCACACAGGTTGCGCAGGAGCTTCTGCGTGACCTCGATCGGTTTTCCCTGGGTCGGTACGTAACATTTATTGAGGATCTGTCCGTCATCGTCCATCAGAGCATATTTTGTGGTAGTCGAGCCTATGTCGACGCCCAGGTAGGCTTTGACGGGGTTCTTTCTGTGAGTCGTCCAGGCTGAAAGGGAGTTGTCCGGGTCGAAGTGGGTCAACTTCAGTTCCAGTCGTTCGGCCTTCGGAAAGCTGTAGCGGGATTGCTTATGGTGATTGCCCAGTCGTGCCAGGTCGACTGTGTTGGTCCAGCCCTGCTTCTGAGCTTGCAGGCTCACCCCGAGGGCCCCCAGAGCAGTGTGATGAGGGGGGACCTTGAGCTGCGGAAAATAGTGCCGGAACGCCTGTACCTGCAGACGGTTGGAGGCTATGCCGCCGATGAAAACGATGGGTTCGTAAAGATCCCGGTTGGCCACAATGGTGCTCATGTAATTGGCGGCGTTGCCGTGGTGCAGCCCGGCTATGATGTTGGGCAGGGTTTCGCCCTTGTTCTGCAGGTGGATCATATCGGACTTGGTGAAAACGGTGCAGCGGCATGCCACCGGGGCCGGGTAGGTGCTTTGCAGGCCAAGAGCGATGAAATCGTCCAAGGTCCGTTGATGTTTTTCCTGATCCATGTCGAAATCACTGCCGTAAATGGAGTGCGTGAGGCGCTCTGCCTGCTGGTCGATAAAAGAACCCGTTCCAGAGGCGCAGGGACCGTTCATATTGAAAGCTTCCAGCTGCCATTGATCACCGTCATGGGCCAATTGAAAAAGGGCTGCGTCCTGGCCGCCGATGCTGATAATGGTGCGTACTCCAGGAACTACATGGGTTACTCCAAGAACCTGAGCGATGGTTTCCACTTCCCACGGTGCCGAGAGAAGCTCGGCGACTACCTGCCCTTGAACTCCGGTAAATGACACTGAGCGAATTTGGCAGGAACCCGGAAAAAAGGTTGGTCGCAGAATATTTTTCAGCAGTGCATGGGTTTCTTCAAACACCAGACCGTAGTGTCGGAGATAAGGAGCCACGTAAACAATCTGCTGGTTTTTATCGACTACCACACAGTTGATGCTTACCGAACCGACATCTACACCTACATCGTAAACCATCACTCTTCCCTCTATCCCTCGCTGCCTACATAAAAAATTCTTGCATCATCAATCCCTTACGGCCAAAGCAGGGAGAAGCGTTGCACGCCTCATGATGCCACCCGACTGGCCGCATCAACCCCCATTGATGATCAAGAGTCTAGCCCACATTAAAGTCAACATATAACCATTTTTGCCGGGAATGACCATCTTTCGTCGTGCAATTTGATAAACCGACGCAATAAACCGATGGCACAGTCATGCCGTTTTTGAACTGACGGTAAACCCCTTGACATCCGGAAAGCATCATAACAAAGTTCACGCTTCCGGTGTACTCGGGTGTCTGTTTGCGGTTAGTATAAATAATTAATGGTTCGGTCCGGGAGCTTATCTCGCACAGTGCACAACTTCTGGTATCATGGATCGGATTGGAGTGGAATTAGGCAGCCGGTATCCTGAAGGCGATATAATTGACAGCAGCCATGATTCGAATAGAAAAGCTCACCAAGCACTACAAGACCGTAAGGGCTCTGCAGGGGATCGATCTGCAGGTGGCGGCGGGGGAACTGTTCGCCTACCTCGGACCCAACGGTTCGGGCAAGACCACCACCATCAGGATCCTGACCGGCCTGTCGCGGCCCACTTCAGGAGACGCTTACCTGCATGGATTTCATGTAGAACATGACACTTTGAAGGTCAAAAAAGAATGTGGTTTGGTCCCGCAAACCATCAATCTGGACCATGAATTGACGGTGTTTGAAAACATGGACATTCATGGCAGGCTGTTCCATATGCCGGCCCGAGAGAGGTTGCGGCGGATCGACGAATTGTTGGAGTACGTGGAAATTCAAGAGCGCAAGTCGAGCCCCATCAAGCAGTTGTCGGGAGGCATGAAAAGACGGGTGATGGTCGCTCGGGCCCTGATGCACTCACCAAGAATCCTTTTCTTGGATGAACCCACAGTGGGATTGGACCCCGGCATTCGGCGGCGCATCTGGTCGTTGATCAAGAGAATACAACAGGCGGGAGCAACCATTTTCCTGACGACTCACTACATTGAGGAGGCGGAGTTTCTGGCCGAGCGTGTGGCATTTCTTGATGAGGGAAGAATCATTGCTGTCGATACGCCGCACAACCTGATGGCTCACCTGGGATCATGGGCTCTGGATGAGATCGCCAATGGCGAAATGGAGACCACCTATTTCAAAGACCGCGGGGAAGCGAATCGTCACATTCAGGGGCAGGAAGGCAGTTTTTCTTTGCGCAGGGTCAACCTGGAGGATGTATTCATTTTCTTGACTGGAAAGAAAGTCGTGCCGTGAGGGGTTGTTTTGCCATCTATTACCGGGAGTTGTTGATCCTGAAGAAGAAATTTTTCCGTCAGGTGGCCTCCATGTCGGTAGGTCCCACATTGTATCTGATCGCCTTCGGTCTGGGTATGGGAAAGGATGTGCAGCTCGATGGCCACAGCTATCTGGAGTTTCTCATTCCCGGCCTGGTGGCCATGAACAGCATGACGCAATCGTTTGCCATCGCCAGCGAAATCAATATTGCACGATTTTACTGGAGAATTTTCGAAGAATTTCAGGCTGCCCCCATCCGCAACATTGCCTATGTGACGGGCGAGGTTATGGCCGGCATTACCCGAGCGCTGTTGTCGGTCGCGGTCATCATCATACTGGCCCTGTGTTTTGGCATTGTGCTCTCCTACAATGTGTTCTTTTGGCTTGCGGTGGTCTTAAACAGTTTCGTCTTTGCTTCTCTGGCCGTGTGTCTCGCAATGCTGGTGAAATCCCACGCCGACCAGGCTCTGCTGACCAATTTTTTCATCACTCCCATGGCTTTCCTCGGCGGTACCTTTTTCCCGGTAGACCGCATGCCCCATTGGGCGCAAAAAGCACTCCAGTTTCTGCCTCTAACCCATGCCGCGGCAGCTGTGCGAAGTGCTTCCTTTGGCCAAATGCCCGGTTGGTTTTCCTATGTTCTGCTTGCTGCAATCGGTGCGCTCCTGTTCGTACTGGCATTCTATTGCGTCAATAAAGCAAAAGACTAAATCGGGAATCCCCGTTGTTGCGTCAGGAGTGTTTGTCGCCGGCGAATTTTTTCAGTGCCTGTGCAAACTTTGGCAACGCTCGATCGATCATGGCATCGCTTGCCGTCAGCGAAAGCCTGAAATGGGCAGAAAAATCCATGAGCGATCCTGGAATGCAGAATATATCGAGACTGTTCAGGAGCTCCACAAATTGGGTGTCATCTTCCCACGGTGAGCGGACTATGATGTAGAAGGTCGCTTCCGGCGTCCGCACCGCATAGCCCTGTTGCCGCAATGCGGCCACCAGGCGGTCGCGTTTGCGCTGGAGATGTTCCATGTCGACACTCATTTGCTCCAAGTCGGTCAGCGCGTGTTGCATCAAAGCGTTTGGAAAAGACCATCCCTTGATCATCTGCAATGCCTGTATGGCATCGCCAATCTGGTCAGCTGCGGGCATGTGCGGCGGCAGTGCTACATAGCCGATCCTCTGGCCCGGAGCCAGCAGAACTTTACCGTATGTATACACTACAAAAGTGTGCGGGTAACAGGTGGCCGGGCTGAGGTATTGTCGTTGGTCAAAAACGATACGCCGGTAAGCTTCGTCGGAAATCAGGTAGACGGTTCGGCCATTTTGCGCTGTCGCTGACTCCAGAATTTTTGCCAGTTCCCGCAGCGTCGGCGGCGGGTAGATCTTGCCTGTCGGATTGTGCGGGGAATTGACGATAAGCGCACGGGTTCTGGGGGTAATGGCCGATGCAATGGCTCGCAGATCCAGGTCGAACGAGTTCTCATCAATCCTCACTTTGACCGGCGTTCCTCCGGCGCTCACGATCATGGCTTCGTACATGAACCAGGGCGGACTGATGAATATGACCTCATCTCCAGAATTGAGAATGGTGTCGAACACCACGGCCAGAGCAGCAATGGAGCCGTTGGTGAGAAAGATATCGCGGGGTCTGAAGGGCAACCCATGGGAGGCCGCCAGTGATGTGGCGGCCACGTTTCTCGCCTTGTCCTCGTTCATTTTGTAGGAATACCAGTACTTGTCCTGAGGTAGAGTCCAATGACGCATGGCCTCGGTGAATGCGGTCATGGGAAGGTCGTGCGGGTTTCCAATGGTGAAGTCGCAGATGTCGGGATCGCCGAAACGTTTTGCCCACGGTGACTCAAAAAAGAATTGCCGAAGGGGAGTGACCAGTTCGTACAGTCGTTTTGTCTTGGCAGAAGTTGCGCTTGCTGAAGGTTTCATAGTGCAGCTCTCTCGTTAGGAATGGTTTGCCGTTAGTCGAGGTGTATGTTTAGCATGCCGGGAACCACTGTCAATCCTGCCACAGGGCGTCGCGCAGCCCGGACATGCGTTCAATGCGGCGGGCAACGGCTTTCTTGAAAACTTCTTCGTCGGCCCATATTGTGATGCGTTCCTTGGCACGCGTGACGGCGGTGTAGATGAGCTCGCGGGTGAGCACCGGGACATCCCTGTCGGGCAGGATCAACAGCACCTCGTTGAATTCGGAACCCTGACTCTTGTGCACCGTCATGGCAAAGACTGTTTCATGGTCGGGCAGGCGCAGCGGATGGAATTTTCTGAAGGTACCTTGCGCAGCGGGGAAGAAGACCCGCAGTGAGCCTTGGAAATCCGGGTCGGGCAGAGTTATGCCAACATCTCCATTGAACAGGCCGAGGTGGTAGTTGTTGCTCCTTATCAAAACGGGCCGTCCCGCATACCAAATTTGTCTGGGCTCCATCCATCCTTGTTCGGCCAGGATTTTCTCTACCAGGCGGTTCAATCCGCTGACGCCGAAGGGTCCCTCCCTGACGGCGCACAAAATTCTCAAATGTTCAAACAGGTGGAAGATTTCGATCGGGTCTGAACAGCCGAGATAGCTCCGGAAATTCCGCATGGCAATGTTTCTGATAAGATCAGGCAAGGCATTTGGAGAGGGCAGTTGGTTCCATTGGACGTTCTCGCGTTTGCTGCTCTTGAGAAGCGCAATGGCTGACTCTCCATCCCCTGCATTGACGGCGCGGCCCAAGGCGGCGATTCTGCTCTCACTGCCAAAACGATAGCTCTTTTGCAGCTGCACGATGCAGTCCCCTACCAGGCTATGGCTTGCGCCCCCCGGATCGGGGTCGAGCGTGCAGCCGAGAGCCGTTTCTATCTGTCTGGTCAGACTGCGCGAATATCCATGCAATCGTCCCGTATCGCAGATATCCCCCAGGACGGCGCCGGCTTCCACCGAGGCAAGTTGATCCTTGTCACCCAGCAGAATCAGTCGCGCCTTGGGCGAAAGCGCCTGAACCAGCTTGGACATCAATGCCAGATCGACCATCGAGGCTTCATCCACGACCACCACATCCACCGGCAGCAGGTTCTTTGCATGGTGACGGAAATAGGGGGACCCCGGTATCGTTCCGAGCAACCTGTGGATGGTCGAAGCTTCCTCAGGAATGGATTGCGCGCAAATCTCCGAGCAATGCAACATGCCCTTTGCACGCTTGATGGCTTCCTGCAGCCTGGCGGCCGCCTTGCCGGTAGGGGCGGCGAGCGCCGTGTGCAGTCGTCCGGGGTCTGTCTGCAGCTCCAGGAGCAACGCCAGGATCTTTGCGATCGTCGTGGTCTTGCCGGTTCCGGGACCTCCCGAGATGACCGCAAAGCGTTTTCTGACGGCGACAAAAGCGGCAATCTTTTGCCAATCCGGAGCATCCCCCTGCTGTTCAGGGAAAAGGTTATCCAGCGTCCTGCTCACCTTCTCCAGGGGAAATACGTCCATTGGTTCGTCGATTCGTTCTCTCAGCGTGTGCACCAACTTGTCCTGGTAGTTCCAGTAGCGGTACAGATAGAGTCGCGACCGGTCGTCCAGGATCAGTGGCCGGTAATCTCCCGGAATTCCCACTACGGCCGAACCCTGGAGCATCGCCCGCCACTGCGCATGGTTTGGACACAGAACGCTGTCGTTGCCTTCACACTCCTGCATGAGATCGGTTCCCGCAACCCGAGTGAGGTCAAGGCAAATGTGACCCTGCCTGGTTGCCGCGCTTGTCAGGGCGGCGGCAAGGAGCAGCCCGGAATTTCTTGCGCCGTTCAGTGTTTCCATCTGCTTGGCGAAATGCACGTCCAGGTGGCATAGAACGTTACCATCGAGCAGTTTATAGAGGTGTTCACGGTTCATGGTGCGTGCTCAATCAGTTGTTCGTCGAGAGTCTGTATCAGTTCCAGCGCAGGTCGATCCCGGTATATCCCGTAGGCCGGTCCCCGTTCGGGGTCGACTCCCCGCAGGAAGATGTAGTAAACTCCTCCAAAGTGGTTTTCGTAGTCATATCCGGCCACACGTAAAGTGAGATATCTATGCAGCGCCAGAGCATAGATATGGTATTGCAGGATGTACATTTCACTGAGCATGGCGGCATGCAGGGAAGGGCCGTCATAGTCTTCGATTCTGCCGCCCAGAAAGTTGGACTTCCAGTCCACCAGGTAGAAGCGGTTGTCAAATCGGAAAACAAGGTCGATGTATCCCTTCATGAATCCTTTTGCCGGTGCAAAATTCAAGCGTCCAACGGGTTTGGCGAAATCGGCCGGGCAGGATGAATTCCCATGGCGGCTGAAGACATTCTGCAACAGTTTGTTGGTCAATCGCTTCAAGGGAAAGTAGAATTCCAATTCATTCAAGCGGTCATGCTGCTCTATGAAACGCAGTTCAAGATTAGGCACAAGCGGATCCAGCGGTGTCGCGGTCACGTGGCGCACCATCGTGGACAGAACGCCCCGCCACTGCTGTTCGAAGCCGTGCTCCTGCAGTTTTTCCGCGATGAGCTCTTCGGCTGACAAATCATGAGTTTTGGTGAAGTCAAGCTGTTCAAATATCGCATGCAGCAGTGTTCCGGCTGCAGCGCCTCGCGGAAACGTGAAGATATTCAGCCGTCCTTCAGCCCGCCGCAACGGTTCCGGGGCCGGCTCGGCAACTGGTTCGGGGGTGCTGAATTCATCATGATCCGCCAGGTCGGCACGCCGGGGCTGGTCGGATACGAGGGATGAAAAGCTGGAAATGCGCCATTCTCGATCGATTGTGCCGTGAAATTCCCGGTACGACAGGGGCGCTCCTTCAACCGCAACCGGATCATACCTCTCCCCGGGCTGTTCCGGCATGGCGCTGAAGGCTATGGCGTCCGCGGCAGAACCGGCCAGATCTTTGAGTTCATCGGCCAAATCAGCTTCGCTCATGGCCAGAAATTTCTTCGCGACCGCCGCCAACGGACCGGTTTCCTCCATCGAGCCCGGTGGGTGCAGGATATAGGCCGGAGCCGACGTGTCCGCGTCTCTCATTTTGCCCCAAGCCACGATGCACCGGTTCTTGGCGCGAGTCAGCGCCACGTAGAGAAGCCGAACGTTTTCCGCCAGCAGTTCTTTCTCGGCGAGCGCTCGGTGATTTTCCGCCTGGGGTGATCCGAGATCCAGTGTCAAAGCCATCCGTTCCCATTGGTCATGAAACATGAGCGGCGTCTCGGCGTTTTTGATCCTTGACCCGCTCCAGGTGAATGGACAAAAAACCACCGGATATTCCAATCCCTTGCTCTTGTGCATGGTCACCAGCTTCACCGCATTTGCGTCGCTCTCCAGCCGAAGCTGGTGTTCTTCCAGGCGCAATGCGGCGGGATCCATTTGCTCCGCAAACCATCTCACCAGGCCGGCCATGTTCAGTTTTCTTGCCGTGGCCGCCTGGTGCAGCACTTCGGCCAGATGCAATACATTGGTTATGCGGCGCTCCCCTCCCGGCAAGGCCATCAACCCTCCCAGTAGTCCGTGTTCCGTCAAAAGTTTTCGAAACATCCGCATGAACCCGCTGGAAGCCCAAAGATCATGGTATTTCCGGAACCGGATCAGCCACTTTTCCCATTCGGCCTCATCGCATATTTGCATCTGCTCCAACCGTTCACCGCGCACCCCCATCAGTTCGGTGGTCAGCGCCGCCCTGAGAAGTGTCTCGTTGTCAGGTTCAATGAGAGCCGCCAGGAGCTTTTCCATCTCCTTTGCTTCAAATGAATCGAAGATGTTTTCGGCACTGTAGAGCACCGACGGAATCCCAAGGGTGCTCAGGGCCTTCTGCATGAGGCCGGCTTCGGCATTGGTGCGAACGAGAACAGCAATGTGGCCGGCATCGAGAGGTTTTCCGGCAATGATTGCCCGGCTGTTGCGCGACAGAACCAGAAGGCGGGAAATTTCCGATGCCACCGCGTCGGCAATGGCTTGTCGTGCTTCCGCCTTGGAGATGAGCTTGTCCGCCTTGCCGAAACGATCTCCCGACAGGAACCATAGCTGCATAGGGGGTTCCGACTCGGTGTCGATCTGGAGAGTTTCTCCCTGCTTTCCTGCTTTTCCCGGGGCGACGGGGTAGAAGGGGATTTCATCGTAGACAAAGGGGCACGGGGTCCTCGAAAACACGGCGTTGACCGCTGTTATCAAGCGCGGATCGGAACGCCAGTTCTTGCCGAGGGTGAAACGCTGCTCCAGGTTCCTGGCCGCCTCCATGTAGGCGAACACATCGGCGCCGCGGAATGCATAGATGGCCTGCTTGGGATCGCCGATGAGAAACAGGGTCGCACCCTCATGATCGAATATCTTCTTGAAAATAGAGTATTGGACGGGATCGGTATCCTGAAACTCATCGATCAGAGCGGCCGGAAATTTTGCTCGGAGGGAACGGGCCAATTCGTCCCCCCCGGCATGAGTAAGAGCTGAGTGCAGCTTGAACAGGAGGTCGTCAAAGGCGAGCACGTTGGCTTCCTGCTTGCGCTCGGCGAGTTGTTCCGCAGCAAAGCGGAACAAGAATGATTTGAGTCCCAGCAGGCGGTTTTCAAACGCTTCGATGAGCCTGTTTTGAACCCTCACAAAACTTTCGCACAGGTCGAAAAAATTGTGTTCGAGCGGTGCATGACCTTTCTTTGTCGCCCGGCGGATCATGCCGGTCGTGAATTTTTCGATCTCTGGGAACGGCTGAGGATCATTCCCATCGGAGGTCAGATACGCGTCCATCGCCGATACCCACTGGGCAACGTTATTCGCTTTGTATTGGGCCTGCTTGAGGCCTTCGGAGTTAGACAGCAGAGCACGAACCGGCTCGCGCGCCGCCGGCCATTCCGCGGCCAGTTGGACAAAGCTCTCTCGAAATGCTCTTTCCAGGTCGGTCGTATTCACAATATCCGCCGGTGGAATGACTCGCAGCAATGGCTGTCCCACTCGATTGCCGAGCAACGAGACCAGTTTCCCCGGAGTCAGATTCTTCCTGACGACGTAGTTAAAAAAAAGGGACGAAGTTGGGTAGAAATGCTTTCGCCAGAAATCTTCAACCACCTGTCGGATCAATTGCTGCTGGTCTGCAACCAACTCGGTATCAAAATAACTGCCACTCTCAAAGGCACTTTCGTGCAGCACTCTATGGCAGAAGCCGTGGATGGTGAATATGGCCGCCTGGTCGAAGTCCCTCAACGCCGCCTGCAGCTGCCGGCACGCCCTGACCGGGTCACGCTGTTCGGCTGCCAGTGAGCTCAGAAAAGCATCATCGCTCGGCTTTCCCGAGAACACTTGCACCGCCTCCCTGATGCGAGTGCGTATCCGCTCCCGCAGTTCTGCCGTGGCGGCTTCGGTAAAGGTCACCACGAGAATTTGATTGGCAGCCAGGTTTTTCTCGAGAATCAGCCTCAGGAACAGAGCCACAAGAGTGTAAGTTTTTCCTGTACCGGCACTGGCTTCGATGAGATTGGCTCCGGCAAGAGGCCCCCTGAGAAGGTCGAATTCCACACTCATCTGTTCGGTTCCCTTTGATGGTGCAGAAGAGGCTCCCACACCACCCGTGCAAGCCTTTCAAATTCTGCATCAATCGGGTTTACATGATGAAAACACAGCTCATAGTAGGGATCCCTGGATTCACCCGGGGGGCCGTAGTCACTGCCTTGCCAAATGCTCTCAGCTTTCCTGATGCCATCTTCCGGCGATTTTCCCCTCTGCAACACCATCTCGGCGTAGTTCCAGCCCGCATCGGGGAAAAAATGAACCGGCTTTACCAGCCCCTGCCAATAAATCTCCAGCAGTGCTGCAAGAATTTCACGCGGCCGCGCGGGCCATGTATATTCAAAGGCGGTCCATTGAGGATCCTTGCCCGTGGAAGACAGACCGATAACCAGGCTCGGTTGGGTCACATGCGGAACGACCAGCGAGAAAATAAGGTGTTGGATCCAGAGTCGCAGATGATCCTTCGGCTTAAGTTTGGCGAAGCGGTAATGGACCAGCCTGTCGCCGTAGATAGATGCGATGGAGCCGGTGAGCCTGAAGCCCGCTGCTTCCAGCTCAACAACCAATGGTTGCGCGATTTTATCCTGAATATACACCTCGGTTTTGTCGGCAAAGCCGACCACAGCGTGCGCCAGGGCAGTATAGGTGCACTCCCCGGGAGTGCCATGGGGCAATAGGCCCGCCGCTTTTTTTACGGGAAACAAACGGCCTGGATCAAAGCCATCCAGCTTAAGCTGCACCAGTTCCTCCGCCAGGGCATAGGCTTCCAGTCCATCCATGGCAAAGGGCTCCGATTCGGCCATCGCCGGCGATGCCTTTTGCAGATGAACGCCAAGGCGGTTGTTCAATAGATAGCGTGCCGGGTTGGCAAAAAATTGACTGAGCTGTCGCAAGGTGACTTCCTTCCATTGTTCCTCCGGTAGTGTCAAACCACTGCTTATGAATGGAACGGGAGGCTCGTGCGATTGGAGCATTTGCTCAGCCGCTTTGTAGTTTTCCCGGGAGTAGCTGAACAGCTTGTTGGTGACATCGCTGAAATATTCCGGGCTGAAGGCCTGCAACCGGTGTTGTGTGATCAACCTGGTGAGAATGTCCTCCTCTGGCATGGCGAACCCGCTCTTGATGTAGTCGATCAGCTCGCTGACAAGTACCGAAGGCGGCATCAACGAATTGTCCTGTATGCTCTGTCCCACATAACTGATGTATAGCGTTTCCCGCGCCGAGAGGATGGCTTCGAGAAACAGATAGCGGTCGTCGTGGCGGCGCGAGCGGTCCCCCTTGAGAGGGTGCCTGGCCATGAGATCAAAGCCGAGTGACTTGGCTTGTCTGGGATAGGCGTCATGGTTCATGCCGAGCAGGCAAATCACTTTGCCGGGTATGCTGCGCATGGGCAGCATGGCGCAGAATGTGACCCCGCCGGTCATAAAGCCAAACCCGAAAGCTTCCTGTTCAAGCCGCCGTCGCAGGCTGTTTTTCACAACCTTTAGATCAATTTCCTGGTGAAATTGTGCCTGGTCTGCAATTTCTGAGAGTTCTTTGAGGGTGGCGCGGATGGTTTGCAGTTCAGCCTGCGCGGACTCATCAGGGCGAAAAAGTGATTCCAGCAGGGCACTCAGGTCTTCCGACCAGGCCTTGACGGGGCGCGGCCGGCCGAGAGAGGATACTCGCTTGAAAAGCCGGTCCAGGAATTCCACAAAGCGCCCCAGGATCAGCGCGTCGGTTCCCTCGATATTGTCGTAGGGAACAATCCCGTGAAAAACCTGCTGATCTTGCATGGGCATGGCATAGCCGAGCAGCAGCCTGTCGATGCCGGACTTCCAAGTGTTTTCAGCGAATGCGGGCAAATCCTTGGTCTTTCGATCCTCGGCATCGATGCCCCACCTGATGCGGGTTTCCCGCACCCATTTGCGGATCAATTCGAGGTCCGCTTCCTCCAGATCAAACATTCGCCGCACCGCTTCCGATTGCAGAATATCGATCACCTGGGAAGCGCTGAAGCGTCCTCCCCAGAGTTCGAGGATGGCCAGAAATGCATCGATCGTATGGCTTTCCCTGCGCATGCTCTGGTCGGCTATGCTGTAGGGTACTTTTGCGCGCTCATCCGCGGGTGTTGCGAAAACAGTCTCGATGTAGGGTGCATAGGCTTCGATGTCGGGGACCATCACCAGAATGTCTCGCGGTGCAAGGCCGGGATCGCTGTCGAACATATCGACGAGCCTGTCGTAAAGCACTTCCACTTCGCGCATGGGGCTGTGGCAGCAATGAATTTGAATGGAAGTGTCATGCCCGGAGACCAATCTCACATCCTGTTGTTCACCTCTGTCCCGCAGATTGAGAATGTCCCCCTGGACCAATGAGAGCAGGTGATCTTCTGCAGGTTCCTGGAACAATTCATGTTCGAAGACTTGAAATTCGCTGATGGCATCCCAAAAATCGCGCCCCAGCAGTCCCATGGAGGAAAGCAAACTGTTGCCCCGCTCGAGGTAGACCTCCTCAGGCATGACGAGTTGATCCGACAGCGCGCGTCTGATTTGCCGGGTGGATGCAATATCCCCCCAGTATTGCCGGCAGGGATTCATGAGAAAAAGACTCACCTCGGTGGTGCCGGCTATGGCCGATATCACCTGCAGGTGGAAACGCGGCAAGGCGGAGATACCGAAAATGGAAACCCGCTCAGGCATGTCAGGAATTGCAGACGAATTCTCGATTTGTTCCAGAAAATGTCTTGCCAGAGCGGCGCGGTGCTGGTTTTCACAACCCTCTGCCAGTGCTCTCCAAAGATCGGCCTGCCAATGCTCATCCTGGCCCTGCTGCCAGGCCAGGATCATCTCCGGGCGAAACAGGAGGTACTGATCAAATAAATTCGCGACCTGTTCTGCCAGTTGGAAGCCCTTCAAGCCACCGGCGTCGTCTGTCAGATAATGGTGAACAACCTCGAAGTTCGTCTGCGAGACCATGGTGGGGAGGAGCTTCATGATCTTCCAGGTCATGATCATGGGTTCGAAGGGCGATCGTTCCGGCAGATCGGGAATCGTTTTCCTGAAAACTTCATAGACAAACGCGTTCGGAAATGGAAACCGACAATTGGCGCAAATGCCGTGATGCCTGGCAAGCTGCATGGACAGCCAACGCTCCATGCCCTTGCTTTGAACTACAATGATTTCCTGTCCCAAGGGGTCAGAAAGCGGCGTGGTCAGCATGTCGGCCAGTGCCTCCGCCAAAATTTCCAGTCGATTGCTGCTGTAGAGTCGAATGCCGTTCATGGTTGAGCGCTTTCAGCCGTTCGCATATGCCTCGAAGAGGCGAGTATGACTTTTTCCTTGCCGTTTGCTTCCACCCGTGCCGCGGAGTAATCGCATGGATATCCGATTGGGACGGATTATACGATAAACGGGTCAATCTGGGCAGGTCAATGGCAGAATGTGCCAAAAAAGGCAGGATCATCATGCGCCCGGCGCAGACCGCCCTTGTTGAGAACGGCCGCCCGCCGGGCGGCAATGATAGTTACGAGCCTGTCCGAAAGCCTCTTGCGAACGTCTTGTACTTGCCGAGGTTTACAGAAGGCTCGATGATAAGGGCGTTCAACTCTCGATCACTCGACGATGCTCTCTTTCAATGCATCCAGGCTGGGAACGGGAACCGGCATGCAGCGTTGTCTCACGGGATCGTACATCAACCTGTGGGAAAGCCCTCGGTTTCCCTGCTTGTTCATTGCCTCCCAGCCGCGCATCAAATAGGGGCACGTGTCGTTGAAGCAAATGTACATGAAATCAACGTCCCAGGTGGTGAACGGAGTATACGGCACCGCCCATTTGCGCATGATGTCGCCGCAGTGCGGGCAGCGCAGGGTTTCTTTGACCGCATCGATCCTTTGCTGCAATGTTTCCGCCGGGAGCGGACTGCCATGCTGAGAGGAAACTTCCGGCCGGCGCATGCGGCCGGCCTGCGCCCCCTTCCGGTCAGCATAGACTGCGTAAATGGGATCGCTCGGAATGCCAAGATGCGCGTATTTGTCATCCTGGGGCCGTGGCTTTCCCTTGGAGATGAATACCTTCGGGGTCTCAAAAAGTTGTGAGTGGCGGAAGAATTCCTCGACCAAAATGATTCGTTCATTTTCTCCGGCCTGACGCCACACCCGGGTCACCTTTTGAGGGAACATACGGCTTGAAAAAATCACCAGAAAGAGCCCTCCCGGCTTGAGGATCCTGCCGACTTCCCCGAAGGTTTCGATGGGATTGGTCATATAATCCACGGATACCGTGTTTAGGACCGCATCAAAGGATGCGTCGGGAAAAGGCAATAACGGAAATTTATTCAAGTCGTGCATGACATATTCGGTAAGTGCGGGATTTTGCTCCAGTTCGTTCTTGTTCAAGCCCAGTCCCACGACTTTGGATGGCTGAACTGACGCCGGGATATGGGAATCCCAGCTGGACATCAGGTCAAGTATGATAGGATTTTCTTCAATCACCAGTTGACCGATCAATTGTTCCACGGTGGCGAGGGCCGTCGAATCCAGATGTTGCACGAAACGGTCGCGTGCGTAGAATATTTCATCATCTGTTTCGTCCAGTCGTGAAAACGCGTTGGTACCAAATAGATCATCATTGGACATCGTTTCCTCCCAGTGACGTGCTGCATCCATAGCATCCTCCTCAGATGTTCGGCCGTAGAGCCGTGCTCCTTTTAGTTTGTAAACCCGGATTAGCCCGCCACCCTGGGCGGCTTCCGTCGAGCCCATAAAAAAAGCCGGGCTACCTGTGTAACCCGGCTCGTGGCCCCATTCATGGGCGGGCTCATTACTTTTATATAATCATCAGTTACGCCTGAACTGCAAATTAATGTCGATCATGATATTGTCAAGAGCTGCGCCCGGTACAAATGCGGCGGACAGGTTGCCGGGAACTCGGATCATCTAGTGAATCGCGGACACAGTTGGCGGGACCCAACCGGAGCGACTTCACCAGTGCCTCTCGCCGTGCCGCCACAATGTCAACCTCGTGGATGTTTGCAGGGAGACCGCCGCACAATTTGACATCGTCGACAGATAACCATGCTATAGTGCACCTCTCAAAAAATCTTGATGACTGCACCGGCACGACAGCGCCGGGCGGAGCGGAGTCATTGGCAGGGAATTCCGGTAGTGTATTGCATCCGCCGTACAGGACAACAACCATTGCATGAGCCGTCCCGTTCTTTGATTCCTCAGGTCGAACTGCTGCGCGCAATCGCCTTGGCGGGAATCTTCACGTTTCATCTCTGGTCGGTGACACCCCAGGTGATACACAGCGGACCGGCCGGTAAACTGCTGGGAACGGCTGCACGCTACGGCCTTCTGGGGGTGGTGGTTTTCAACTTTATCACCGGTTTTGTTCTGGCGCTGCCCCACCTGGGGCCGCAACAGAAGCCGCCCCCGGCTTACAGGCAGTTCCTGCGTCGACGATTTCTGCGCATCTGTCCCAAATACTACATCGCACTATCTCTCTGGACGCTTGCCATGCTGTTTTCCGGCAGAGAGAACCTGTCAGGGGGAGCGATTACCTATGTGGCGCACCTGACTTTTCTCCACTCGATTTTTCCCTCGACCTTCTTTGCCATCGTACCCGCGTACTGGTGGCTTGGACTGCTGGCCCAGTTCTATTTGATTTTTCCGCTGATAATGGCCGCTTTCGCCAAAATCGGTCCGGCCAGGGCCTGTCTCCTCACCTGCCTGGTGTGCTGGAGCGGTTGGTTGCTGCTGGATCACGTCTCCCGCCCCGAAACTCCATGGGCCGTAATCAATTATATGAGCTATTACAACCTGCCCGCGCGGCTGCCCGAATTCACCCTCGGAATGTGGCTGGCTGCGGCCTGGCGCAGAAATACGGTGATGGAAAACGACAAATGCCGGCATTCCGGGCTCGCCCCGCCTTACCCGGCTTTTCTTGCTGCAGCATTGCTTTTCGCCCTGTCGGGGAGCACGGTTCTAGAGCTCAAGGGGCTGCCCGTCCGGCATATTCATCTACTTTCCTGGTGCCTTGTCTGCATGGTACTGATACTGTTTGCGCCTTGCAGTGGAAAAGCGGGCAGCCTGCCAGTGGTGGCCAATGTGGCCGCCGCATCCTACAGCATTTATCTCCTGCACCAGCCCTTGCTGGGATACGCCGACCGGTTGCTGGGTGAAGCGTTAAACCCCATGACCGAATTTTTTCTGCTCCTCTTGATCGTCGGCCCCACCTCTTATGCCCTTGCAGCCATCCTGGATAAAACAGCGCCTTAAATGGATTCGGCAATATCGGCCGGGGACAGGCCTTCGTGCGAACTGTCAAAGCAGGCGTGGCACCCGTTGAATTCTCTCTCCAGAGTGTTTAAAAATGGATATAGTTTTGTTCCTGAGCTCATGCATGATCGAGTTGAAATTGCAGGTGCTGTTGCTGGATACGGTGCGGAAAGGTACGTTGGATATGCCGTCTCGCCAAGATTCACATAAAATCGGCGTTATTTCTGATACGCATGGTCTGCTGAGACCCGCTGTGAAAAAAGCTTTCAAAGACGTAGAACTCATCATTCATGCCGGTGATATCGGCAAGCCGGAAATTCTCGAAACACTGGGAAAAATTGCTCCTGTTGTTGCCGTGCGCGGCAACACCGATTGGGATACATGGGCCAAGACCCTCCCACGGTATGAAGTCGTCGCAATTGGCGGCATTCTGCTATATGTGATTCATGACCTTTCTGAAATCGATCTCAACCCGAATGCCGCCGGTTGCAGAATCGTCGTGAGCGGGCACTCGCACACACCTTCGGCTGTGGAACAAAACGGGGTTCTGTTTCTCAACCCGGGAAGTGCCGGTCCGCGTCGCTTCACGTTGCCGGTCAGCCTTGCCGTAGTGCACATAACGGGAACCAAACTGGATGTACAACTGATCAATCTGGAAGGATGAGCTCCGGGCTGGAAGCGGCTGCGCGCTTTTGCCTGTTTGCAGGGGACATGTGACGACATTTTCATGCACGGCTTGCAAGTCTGCATGGATGCCATCAAACGGCTGACGCAGGCAAGAGCAGGGTAGCGGGGTAGAGACCCCCGGTCTGCCATAACTGGATTCCTGCATTTTCCTACGACATTTCGAGACGGTCTCTAGAAGAACCGCCAGATTGAACCTGAGGGGGTGTGTGCCCTGAAAACCGCATATCTTTGACATGCAGGGTAAAGCAGCACGAGCCCCAGCAGCCAACCCCCATATACGGTGAGCGTGGAGCTGTCAGGACCCAGAATAACGCCAAAGAGAGCGTAGAGATACAGGTGCACCAGGTAAAAGAAGAGGGCGCTCTGACCAAATGTCAGCAAAAATGGTCCCCACCTTTCCAAGAGTCTCGTCCCCCGGGAAAAAGCAAAAAGGCAGAAAAAATTAATCCCCATGGTCAGCAGCAGGAATGCAATGCTTGGCGGATACTTGGTGACGTTCAAATAGGATATCCAGCTGTTGGAAGCAGGTGGATGAATATTGCCGAAGCCTCCCCAGGTTCGAACTGCGGCAAAGAGGACCAGGCACACACACGAAGCCACAAGGACCCCTTTATAGGCCCGATCCTGATTTCGCAGCAGCTCGCGGGCAAAAACCATTCCCAGAACTGACAATCCCAGCCACGCGATTGGAGGATAGTAGACCAGCACCCCGCTGGATCGGCCGGGCAGCACTAACAGTGTCAAGATCAGCGAATCGACATTTTGTGGTTGCACAAAAATCAATGTCAGGACTTGGGTCGTCATGATCGCCAACAGGCTCACGCCTATCAGGTAAATCGTCTTCAAGCGCAGAAGAGCTGCGCAGAGTATCATCACTGTACCCAGACCATACAGAACTCCCGCGTATATTAACAGTGTCGAGCCGGAGCCCGCGGAACTGCCGGAGGTGGAAGCGCCGACCAGCATCCATGCCGGATTTTCCACCGCCAGTTGCAACGCCACGAGAAGCAAGCCCCGTGCAACAAAATGCCCCAGTATCTTGCTCTCCGACCAATTGATGCGGCGCCTCACCAAATGAAACAGGACCATGCCCAGGCCCATGAGAAAAAAGAACCCGGGAGCGCAAACGTGCGTCACCCAGCGAGTGAAAAAACCAATGCTGTGGTCATAGTGGGGCAGGGGCAGGCCCCAGAATTCGGAAGGATGACGATTACTGATGAAATAGGCGGCATGGTCGAGTGCCATCAAGACCATGATCCATCCTCGCAATCCGTCCAGGGTCGTCAGTCTCGCGGGCCGATCGCACCGCCCCGCACCGCCGATTGCTCCCATCAGCAGTTGCCTCCCCGTTTAATCCATTATTTCGATCTGTTCTGCGTTATCCTCGGCGTGCAAACTCGTCATTGACTGCAGGTCCGTTTCCATGCGGCGAAGGCTGCCGGGTGCAACTTGGTCAGGCACCGGTCTCAATCTCTCAGGGCACCAGATCCATGCCGATTTTCTTTGCCTTTTCCAATACTTCGGTTTGTTGCAGGAGATCGTCCAGGTGTCGTGTTCCGGCAGCCACGATGGTTCCCTTAACAGCGTAGTGCAGAAAGGTAAAAAGCTTTTCCAGATAATCAAAGTAGGTTTTGAAGGCACCGGCATCCGGGTTTCCCTGGGTGAAGGCCAAAACCATCCTCTTCCTGCCGTTTAGACGGGTTGAAAAGTCCGGTTTCACGAACAACACGAGGCGGTCTATGAAAGTCTTTGTTTGCGCGTTCACCTGCCACATGTATATGGGGGAGCCGATGATCATGGCATCACAGGACCGTATCTCGTCGTACAGTGGCGTCATGTCGTCTTCATGAATGCAGATGCCGCTGGTTCTGCAATCCATGCATCCAAGGCAGGGAGCAATCCTCATCCTGGCGATTTTGTAATAGGCTGTTTCGGCGCCCTTCTCACCGGCACCCTCAAGAATGGTCTTGACCAGCTTTTCAGTGTTTCCGTTTTCCCTCGGACTTCCTTCAAAGCCCAGAATCTTCATAGCGATCTCTCCTCGATTGCGGCTGAATTATCTTCCATCGTGCAATGCATCTGCAGATCTTCTCATGGTGACCTGTTCTGCAGCAGATAATGCCTTTTGCAGAGGGAGTCTGTCAAACACAAGGTACACGGGCGGGTCGTGGTTTCCCCTGTGGCACCCTGCTGGAACTATGCTATGAAAATGCGCACATCCCAAATTTTTTGGCAGCCATCAGCAGGAGGGCTCGGCATGACGCAAAGAACGTGCGAAATTGCCGATGTGCATTTTGAGTACTAACATTGATGCTCGCCAAGTCGCGACGGAACTTCGGAGGAGCTCTATGCATGGCAGAAACAGGGGGACGTGTGATGGAGCAACTTGAAAAGCCGCAGGGGCAGGGGTGGTATTGGCGCCGGGCGATCGGTCGCTGTTGTCTGGGGCGCCGGCAGCGGAAGCTCGTTTTGACATATCCCTTGCGGCATCAGTCGGCGGGACTCCGCCGGAAAGGTCATGAAAGACTGTATGCTGGGGAAGAGCTCATCGAGAAATCCCAGCCAGGCAGTAAGCAGGGCACTCGCGCAGTACAGGTCGGGTCGATGCAGCAGGATGACACCAGGAAGGTCCAGAGCTGCGCGCATGCGAGGGAACGCGTCCAGCGTATGGCGCACCGCGTCCAACGCGACCGTCAGCGGCTTGTGCAGTTCTTTCGGCAGCTCGTCCCACGCTCGTCCTGCCGTGAAAGCAGGCCGCAGCCAGTGGCTCACATCCAGCCCAAAACGGTGATCCAGCAGGCGGCAGATTCGAGTCACCGCACGCAGCGGTCCAAGCCGCTTATTCTTTGCTCCACGGTAATACAGCCGATCTAGAAAAGCCACCGGGTCGGTGAGCGAGGCGGTGGAACAGAAGAGCGATCGACATCCCTTTGCACAAATTGTTGTGCACCTGCAAAACAGCGTGCACACGCAGCCACGGACAGAGTTTAGCAACTGCCATGGTTGCCTGTTCTGGTCAAGGGAAAAGAGAACCGACTCAACAAAGTCGGCCACGCATGGAGCGGCTTGTGAGAGTAATTTGTGATGTGCTAAATATTCCCCGTTCCTCGTCTCAGACCGCATGCCTCGGAATAGAGCAGGCAGTTGGATCGATTATTGTGGAATACCGTCTGCAATGCTCCCAGGGACTCGGTGATAATCACTACGGTGTCGAAATCGGCCCATGCATAGAGCGCCTGAGCGGGCATCAAGGGGAGATTGATGCAGCCGTGAGAGCAGTATCCCCCGGTGATGTCTCCGGCGTGAATCCACACGTGTCCATAAATTCTCAAGGCCCAGGGCATTGGCGCGGGAACTCCGAAAGCGTTGGTGTAGCTTCTCGAAACGTGATCGATGTCCTTGTCTCGTACTCTGTAGATGCCCGCTCTTGTCCACCCCTGGTTTTTACCAATGCATATGAACGAATCGCCTGCCAGCCTGCCGTATTCGTACCACCCTATGAAGGGGATATCTTTAACGATCAAAATAAACTTGGCTATGTTGTGGACTTCGGGGATTTCTCTCGGCAAGGGGCTCCAGTCCTTGTACAACGTGAAATCATTGGGCACCTTCAATGGACGGCCTCTCTTGATGTCCTGGTCGATGTAATAGGGTGCCCTGACATTGAGCCGAGCAAGGATTTGTTTGGAAATGCTGTAGCTCAAGTGGGGGTCGTGGTTTGTCAGCTGAGACAATTCCACTTGGTCCACTGACCTGTGAGTCCATCCGTATCGGGGGTGCTCTTCGATGTCTCGCTCGCTGCTGTCCGCTATCTGTTCGGCTGTTTCCCGGGAATCTGCAGCGTAAGGATCGTCTCGATAAACGCTCAGTTCCTTTGCCGTGGGAGACCCGGCATGGATCACCCGCTGCACGGTGTTCCCTCGCGTGGAACCGCAGCTTGATAAACCTACTGCCACTAGAAGCAAAGGCAAAAGCACCCAGCGAGATGTCATCCTTGTTTCCCCCGATCCTGAAACATTCAGCATAAAATCTTTATTAATCAAGATAAGTATTCACGGGGCATTGAACCAGCCCTGGCATAATTGAACAGACCAATCATGTTCGTTGGGGTGGTGTTCTTGCGGTTCGGTGATCCTCAGCAGCGCAGTGGAAACCGCATCTCCCTGCGATTGACCCGCAGCTCCACTGGATAAATCCTATACATCCCCTGGCAGGGGTCGGAAAGGGATGGGTAAGTTTTATCCGGAAGCAGGTCCCGCCTGTCATTTTTTCGCGGGCTGTACGTGAATAGATTAGCTATGTAATTACCATATCTTACAAATGATAAGAGGACCCTTGGCACACAATGTGTAAAGGCAGAGAGCAGGCGTTGAAAATCACGCCGGCAAATTGATCACGCAGTATTGCGGAAGGGAGGTGACAGGCGGGCAAAAAAGCCAAAGAGAAGACGGTTGGTATTTGCGTAAAGGCTGCACAATATCAGGCTGAGAGCTTGGCCGAGACCCCGCCCCTCTCCGTTGACGGAGAGGGGCGGGGTGAGGGTGCAAATGAGAGTGATCTCGCCCCCTCACTGAACCTCTACCGCTCTAGAGCGGGAGGAGTCCTCCAGCCTCGGACGAGCTCCTGCGAGTAGAGTAAAAGAAGGAGATGAGCATGAAGAAAACGACTGTTATGGTGCTGATGCTGTTTGTCCTTGTCGTCTCAGGTGCGGGTTTGAGTTATGCCCGCCAGGGAGGCCGAGGTTCTGGGCAGGGGCAGGGTGGCGGCTGGAACTGCCCCTACCGTTCGGCCAAGGTGAGCGGCGTAATGCAAAACAGCCAGGGGTCATGGTACTGTCCCAGGGCCGGAGCCTGGACCACTGAAAGGCAACACTACGGACCGATGCACAAAGCCAACTGGCGAGGCTTCAATTGGAATAGCCCGAAGGGCTACAGACAAGACCGGTCCGGCTGGGCCAACAGGTAACCCATAATAGATAACCATGGTCTTTACCCTGATTTCTGTATTCTCATAAATTAAGAAGGAGCTGTAAGCCATGAAAAAGACTTTTCTATCCATAACGTTGTTCATTGCTGCTATCATGTTGGCGCTGCCCCATGTCAATGCTCAACAACCACAAACCTCCCCGTCTCAGGAGTCACAAGACCAGGGCGACTGGTATTGTCCCTGGATGTCGCTCAAAGCAAAGGGTCAATGGAAGGGATGCTGCCCGTGGGGCGGCAGGGGTGCAGGAATGCGCCACCGGGGTTACGGCAAAATGGCCCCTTATGCGCCCCAGCAGGGTAAACAAGTGACTCAGGACGAAGCCAAGACACTCTTGGAAGACTACCTCAAAGCGACCAATAATCCTAATCTCAAGCTGGGCGACATGGCCGACAGGGATGAATTCTACGAAGCTGAGATCGTCACCAGGGATGGCTCGCTGGTGGACAAGATCCAGGTGAATAAGAATAACGGATGGTTTCGTTCGGCCTATTGATGCCAGTGCGCATGTGAGACTGATTTAGGCTTGACATCGGCAATTCCCAGATGTTAAAAAATTAATTCGTTTCGCTTGGAGCAAGGGCCGTTAACTCAGTCGGTAGAGTATCTGCCTTTTAAGCAGAGAGTCCCGCGTTCGAGCCGCGGACGGCCCACCAATCGAAAGCTCTTGACAAGCGCGGGTCTATCGATTAGAAGGCTGCTTGCAAGTTCGTCCCCATCGTCTAGCCCGGTCCAGGACACCGGCCTTTCACGCCGGCAACACCGGTTCAAATCCGGTTGGGGACGCCAAAACAATCAATTACTTAGGTTCGGCGATTATTCGCCTTCCGCCCTTGCGTGTAAATTTACGTGTAAAACGCGGGTAGATTCACACAAACAAAGGGCTTCGTGATCAGCGAAATCGAACGAGCCGCGGATATGGCCGCCCCTTGGTTGAGGCACCAACCTGGGAGTGGCTTTCTTCATTTTGCGCCGGCGCCGGTTTCGGCTCCGGCAACTCCCGAACCTCCGGCGCTGCGACCGGCGGCGGGGGCTCTCTCCTGAATGCCTCATCCAGAACTGCTCTGAAGCCTCGCAATTTGTGAATGTACTTTGATGTCGTATTAGCACTCTTGTGCCTCAGAAGAGACTGGATGGTACTCAGGGGGTAGTTCTTGTCATCCAAAATGCTCGCTGAAAGATGCCTTATGGCATGGATTCCAAACCTCGGTGTCCTTAATTTCCTTGATGATATTATCGGCAAGCTTGCTCATGGGACTGACACCTCCTTATCGATTAAGCGCCGAGTGGGCCAGTGAGATCGCTTCCCGACACAGGCTTTCGGCGGCTTTGATCGATTGAGTGAGGGAGGTTTGGCTCTCGGAGCTCATTGCCCCCAGGCCTCTCATAGATCGGTGTTTGAGCAGGCGGGCTATGCGCTCAAGGCTCTCAACGGTTTTATGGAAGCCGTGCAGATGGGAAGGTAGAGGGGAAGGCTCGACCGGGCAGTCTGCTCCTGCAAGCTCCAACACCTTCCGGGATGACTCAACGATGAACCGCTTTTCCTCCGGACTTTCGGCCCTGCACCACAAGCCTATAAGGCGTTGGATTTCCTCCACCTTGAGCCCATCGCGCTGGATTGCCGCTGCCATCTCCACCTGGTTGCACTCCGGCAACCGCGCCAGTGACCGTGCGGACCCGGGTGGAATGAGCCCCACCCGAATGTCCTCGATAATCTCAGGGTTCAAACGGCGCACCGTCTCCAGGCGACGGCTCACCGGATGAGCTCCGTCAAAACGACGGGCTGCGAACTCGAATCGCGGCCGAGATGAACAAAATCAAAGAGGTCATCGACGAATCCCTCGAGGACCTGCTGCCCCGCCGCAAAATCCGCTTCGCAGCATAACCAATCGTTCACCACTAAGCCGCTGAGGACACAAAGTTTGAGTGTTTTTTTCCGGCCGGGAGGCGGCCGGTAAAATGAAACCTCAATGCTTGGCTCCATCTCGGATCAGCAAATCCTATTGCGAAGCTGCCTTCGTTATTGCCCGATCACCCTGTCGATCGGGCAAAACAAAATTCATCTTCGCGTCCTTAGCGTCTTTGCGGTTCAAAAAAAGGAGTACAAGCATGTTTCGTAAAGCCCAACGCAAACAAGCCAAGCTTCGTCTCGCCCTGGCCGGCCCTTCCGGGTCCGGCAAAACCTATTCCGCTCTGCGGATCGCGACCGGCCTCGGCGGTCCCATCGCCGTGATTGACACCGAGCGCCGCTCCGGAGATCTTTATTCCGACGAGTTCAATTATGACATTTCACCCATCGACGGCCCCTTCGGGCCGCAGGAATACATCTCTCGAATTAAAACGGCCGAGCGGGCCGGCTACAACGTGCTGATCATCGACTCGTTGTCGCACGCCTGGGCCGGCACCGGTGGGATCCTCGATATCAAGGACCGGGTCGCGAAATCGGGCAAAGGCATGAACGATTTCACCGCCTGGCGGACGGCCACTCCCATGCATATCGAGCTGGTCGACACCATCCTCACCAGCCCGTGTCATATCATCGCCACCCTGCGCACCAAGACGGCTTACGATGTCATCCAGAAAGAGAAGAAAAAAACCAAGGTGACCAAGCTCGGCCTGGCCTTCATCCAGAGCCCGGAGCTCGAATACGAATTCACCGTGGTGCTCGACCTCTCCGTCGACGGCCACATCGCCACCTCGACCAAGGACCGCACCCACCTTTTCGACGGCAAATACTTCGTGCCGGACGAGGAGACCGGAAGACAGCTCGCCGCCTGGCTCAACTCGGGAGTCGATCCCAAGCAGGAGCTCATCAGCCACATCCATTCGCTGCTCGAAACCCTGAACTTAAACACAAACGCCTACTGGCTATATGCCGCCACCAAGTACCAGGCGGCTTCAATCGATGAGATCGACCAGCACCAGCTCCAGGAGCAAATCAACCTGCTCGGGCAGTGCCGGCAGAATCCCGCCAAGCTCAACCAGTTCCGGGAGGTCCTGTCCCAAATCGCCAAGCCACAGGCAACCATACCAGAAGGTCAACAGCCGGCCATGCATTGACTGTAACTGGAGCGGCGATCACATTTACATGCTCCACGGCATGGCCTCATTAATTTCTCTGGCGAAGGCGAGTCGAAAGCTTATGAACTTCCTTTTACCTACGTCAGATATTGTATCTTTGCTCTTAAACTGTATAATGTTTTTAAGGACTTGCTTTGGTTGTGCAGCAGGTGCTGCTATCATTTTTGACCATTATTGAATGGAGGTGATTGTAGTGAATGTTCATCAAATACTAGCGGATATTCATGCCCTCGAAGAAGAGCTGCTAGATTTTGAACGCAAGTATGGAGTCCGGTCAGAGACTTTCTATGCGGCATATGTCAGCGGTGAGGAGCCCGAAAATGACGAATGGGTGCTTGATTTTGGTGAGTGGGCCAGCGTCTATCGAACTTGGCTTGCCAGGCAGGCTGACTACCGAAATGAAATCCAGCGAGTGCAGCGGAATGCTCCGAGCCTAGCTGGATTGGTCAAGGTCGCCGCATGACTAACCCGTTACGTACTGCTAAGGATTATGAGCTTTTTCTATACACAGTTGCCGATAACTTTCCGTCTATCCTGCATTCAACTTTGACTTTTGTTCGGCGGGGCGCATCGCTTGCTCGCGTAGCGGGAGAACTTCGCTTCGCGCATGACATTCGGCTGATCGTGCGCGAAAGGCTCACGTTCGATCGGTTACCGGCCACCATAGACTGGTATGGCTATGAAGTCTGGCGTGGGAAAGAGAAGCTCTATTGGTATGATCCTCAGCCGCATCCGAATGATTCGACCCTGCAAGCCACTCATCCTCATCATAAGCACCTACCCCCCGATATTAAACAAAACCGCGTTCCTGCGCCTGAAATGAGCTTCTCTCAACCCAACTTGCCTTTTCTGATTCATGAGATTGAGGAACTGCTGAAAAAGATCTCGAAAGATGCCGTTTAACCTTACTGTCCTGTAAGGCAAGAACATCTTTCGAAGATGATGATCAGGAGCCCCGCAATGCTGACTGACAAAGAATTAACCGAACGGATGATAACCGCCATTGAAGGCTACAAAACGTTACGCTCAATCTTCAATGGCTTCTACACCCACTCCGCAAAGCTGCACGGCGAAAAGAGTCTATTCGAAGAGATCCTTTTTATCCCGAAGCCCGATTTCGAAAGCTATCACAAACCATTTGGCATTGCCAATACCACATAGTATGGGTGCCAAAATACCGCTACACGGTATTGAAGGGAGCCATCGCAGATGAGGTGACCACATGCATCCAGATCTTTTCGGATCAGCAGGGATCATCGAGATGAACGTTCAAGTGGCACCAAGGTATAGAAGATAAGTCGTGGCCAGCTGATGAATATAACGCAGGCGCTGAAAAGGGCGCGAATCTAATACCTTACGCTCATCAGAATCAAGCCTGATAAAAGTGTGGATAGGATCTCTGATCTCGTGAAAAACTTTGGCCATGATGCACTTGATTTTTATAGGCGATTGATGAAGTCTAAAGTATTTTCTATTAGCATAGAATGACTGTCAATTGCAAAATTGCTGAGGAGCGGAATGCCGAACAATCGTGCAGGGCCACTCCCTGCCGTTTTCCCGTGCTGGCTAACGATCATTTAGGATTCTCCGCTGTAAAGCCTAAAACCTTACCCAGCCCGGCACTCTCCCATCAGCTTTTCCCGTTTTAAGATTCAGCCGCCGGTAGTCGGGCTCCAGCCGCCTGACCAGATTCCAGAACTCTATGGTATGGCCGTGATGGATGGTGTGACAAAGCTCGTGAATCATCACATATCGGACTTCGGGTGCGGTCAGGAAGAGCAGGGCGGCATTAAGGCTGAGCGTTCCCCGGGTCGAGTAGCTTCCCCACCGGCTTTTCTGCGTCCTTATCTGAACCCTGGCCGCGCGCCGTCCGCTTTCAAGGCTGATTCCCTCCAGCCACGGGAGCAGTATCCTTTGGCCCTGATCCCGCAGCCACTGCTTCAACAAGTAGCAGCATGACCCGCTTCGCCCTTGCGCTTTCTATGACGATGCGGGCTGTATCCCAACTTTTTGAATCCTTCATTGGTGCTCCGCTTGCTCCATTCGCATATCAGCATTCGATAACGCTTGCGTCTCCGGAAAGAAATCCGAAACCCTCATGTCCGTTTCCCTCAGAAGCTCTAGCAGTTGCTCTTTGGTTGGTCCGAAGCCCATCGATTCGTCCAATCCAAGAGACCGCAACTTTTCGCTGAAAGCTTCCCACTCGGAACGCTTCGGGTGATCCAAAGCAACGAAGCGTTTTTTGAAATACAGCAGCTGTCGATGAGGTAGAGCCTGATGATCAAAAATATCGATGGACTGGGTCCTGAGGTTCACCTTGATGCGGGTCTGCAGCTCCGGAAGCGGTTGGTTCTCGAAGTCATCGTAGACGAGCAGAGTCACCTTGCCCGAGCGCTTGTGGATTTTTACCAGATCCACAGTGTTTAAATCTCCGTAAAGCAATTCAGCACATCCCACGTAGATGCGCAGAATCGGGTGCAGATCCTGAACGAGATTCCGGTGGATATAGAGCGCCTGATCGTCAAGATAACCAAAGGGGGTTTCATCGCAGAGGGTCCCGATCAAATCCGGATTTCCAACCGAGAAGAGAAGCCTTTGACTCTCTTCAATTCCCTGCTTGTAGCTGCCGAGAAACGTCTTGATATCCGTTTTCAAATCAACCGGAAGGTGTTTGAAGGGTACCCTTCTATTGAAATTGGACAAGGCCAGGTAGACCAGTAAATCGTTCCTGCGTTGTTCGAATGCATTGGCCAACGCTTCTTCACCGAACTTTCGGACGAATAGCCGCCTCGCTTTGTTGGCGGAGCCAACGGCGCCGCATAAAGCATCGTATTGGCCGAACTCTTCTCTTTTGGGCACCCGGCCGAGATCGATCATTCTTGCCCAAAAATCGTCCAGAAGTTCTTGGTGTTTTTCGTACGGATCTTCCTTGGGCGGCTTCTTTGGCCTCTCCCTGACGGCAAACAATTGCCGGCTGAATCGCTCCCAGTTGATCGGGCGTTTGCTTCGATTCGAGAGGAACCTTTGCTGCTCCGAGTGGGATCGGAAAACATAGAAAATGCCCGGGCCTACAGCAACTGCGGAAGTGTTCAACACATCCTCGATATAGTGCTGCAATTCGTTTTGCTGGAAGTATTTCTGAAAGGTGTTGCGGCTGGTCAGGATGCCGTCTTTATAGGGGCGCCCCTGGGATGAAGTAGAAGAACTTGCCACCAGGGTCGCTACCACCAAAAGGCTTTTGCTCAGATCATATGCCTCCTGTAAAACTTCGGTGCGTTCGATCGGGTCTTCAATGACGTTCAGCACGAACCCGAGATTGACAATCTCCGCCGGTTCTTTTGGCTCATCCGGCCGGTATACGGGGTCCCAACCTAAAGCATTGTAGCCCAGCTCCTTCAGTCCGTTGACGTCATCTCCCTGGCCGCAGCCGTAATCGAGGAGCCTCACGTTTTCCTTGAGCAACCCGTACTCGATGAGGCTCTGTATGGGCTTGGAAAACTGGCACCTGGTGATGGCCGTTTTGTGTCTTTGTACTTCGGCGGCTTCCTCTTTTTGCTCTGCCGGCTGGTTCTGGATTCTCACTAATTTGTGCCCGCAGTAGGCAAGTCCTTTCGCAGCTAACAGGGACTCCCAGTTCAGCTTGAATCCGATCGTCTTTGAATTGGCGTATAAGCCCTCAGCCTCTTCAGCCTCGGTGAGCCTTTGAAATTGCTCGATGAGAGGATGTTCCGGCGGCAGCAAGGATTCCTTGCGGTGAAGAATCGGTGGATTGACGCTACCGTTGTAGTCGTGCTTACGTATCTTTCCCCGCGAAAGATCCACGGTAATTGATGACTGCAGCTCCGGATGCGGCAGTTCGAAAAAATCCGGGTAATAGAGGAGAGATATTTTAGGCTCGAAAAGGTAAAATTTTATGACATTGGAAGCGCGATCTATGCTCATGCGCTCTTTAATCATTCCAACCAACTCCTGGAGCTGAGGCGACCAGTCCGCCAAGAAGTCCAGGTGCAGGTATTTCGCATTTTTCAGTTGCTTTCCGAACGGAAGCTCTGAGATCAAGTCTTTGTAGTCCTCGTAATCCATTGCCGTAGATGCACCCACTTCCGCCTACCTGGTACCCTCCAAGTTCATTTTGTTTGCTTTACCCTGGTCAAATTAGAAGCTCGTATGGCCTTTCTAATCTAGAATGACCCATATAGCGGCTGAATGACAATGAAAAATCGAAAAATCTACTGAACAGCGGAAGCCGATCACCGCTGCTTCGTCTTTCTACAGCTTCCTCACCTTTAACTTGGGCTTGATCATCGCAATCCATTATAATACAATTTTTGCAACAAGGTATTACGTCGAGGGTCACTATGAAAACGATCGCTATCAAAATTCCCGAAAACTTGTTCGATAAAATCCAACGCGTTGCAGACAAAAGGAATGAAACGAAGTCCGCTGTGATGCGTGAAGCTCTTGTCGAATTTCTTGCCAAAAACGATAACCAGAACGCCGACTCCTGCCTCGCGCTAGCAGGTGATCTTGCCGGTTGTGTTCACGGCCCGCCGGATCTTGCGACCAATCCGAAGCATCTGGACGATTACGGGAAATGAAACGGCGGATCATTCTGGATACGGGACCATTGGTTGCCTTCCTCAACTCGCAGGATAAGTATCATGATTGGACCAAGGCCCAATGGGCTGAAATTCGGCCTCCATTACTAACCTGTGAAGCCGTCATTTCTGAGGCGTGTTTTCTACTTAGGGGGTTTCACAAAGGACCCAGCTCGGTTCTTGAATTACTGAAACGGAAAGTGCTCAAGATCTCCTTCTCTATGGAGGATCAAATCGCTGCCATTTCTTTATTTATGAACAAGTATCGGAGTCTTCCCGCTTCGCTTGCGGATGCCTGCCTGGTGCGGATAGCTGAACTGCATGAAAGCAGCACGGTTCTCACGCTCGACAGTGATTTCCGCATCTATCGCATGCACAAGCGACGGGTTATCCCCTTGTTGACGCCGCCTGACATTACCTGATTACTTAATCAATTGTAGCTGCTTCCCCTCCTCTTTTCCCGAGGTTTATCAGATGAAATTATTCCGAGAAATACTGAATCGAATCGTTCATGAAACCGAAGCCGATGGAAACGTCATTACCCAGAGGGCTGCCGCTTCATCCATAAACCTTCCCATAATCGATGAACAATCCACGCGTCAGCAAATGGCTTTGCTCATGCGGAGTTTGTTGAAGGGAACTGATGCGGAATCTGTTCGCCGGCAATTGCAGAGCGCCATTTGCGATATCAAGGCGCTTTATACCGAAACCCACGATGGCTTCAGCCAGGCGAGGGGAATTCGCATGGAGAATCGAATCAAGGTTCCCGACATGGTCGCATTTTCTGTTGCAGCCGGCTACTGCTTCCAGACCTTGCCGCCCGTTTCGGATGCAACCGGCCATCAAATCGCCATCGGAGTCATGGCGCCGGCGTCAGGATGGCAGCAAGAACCTCATCAAATTGTTTTGACAGGGAGCCGGCCACGAAGTGATCGATCTTGGCGCGAACCTCAAACCGCAAGCCTGGCTGAATGCTCTTGATCGGCACAATGTGTTGGCGCTTGCCGTCTCCTGTATGAAAAATGAATGTGTAAATGGCCTTCAGACCCTTCTGGCAGATATGAAAGAAACCGCACAGGATCTACCCGTTTTAGTCGGCGGGATTGCCGTCAACAAAGTAACCGCCTATGAGCTTTCTCACCAATTTGGAATTCCAGTTTATTACGGCCACGATGTGAATGATGCAGAAACGATTTTGAACAAGGCGTTATCTCGAGGCTCTGTTGACATTCCAACCATCACTTCATGCCCCCTACGAGCGTTGCGCCGAGTTTTTCGGGGGCGGTGTCAAAACGTTCAGCTGTAACTTTCTGCTGGTTGAGTAAAGTTCGCCAACTTCTGTGTCCCTTGTTCAATCTGTAACCCTCTAAGCTGCATTCAGAAGCTCGAGCACTTTTTCGCCCTTTCTAACCAGGAGGAACACTTTGTCGCCCTCCTGCGGCCCCCAGGCAAGGTTTTCACGAATTGTGGAAATCAGCGACTGATTCTTAGAATAATCGATGTAATAACGGGTTCCGACTTCATTTCTACCCATCTCGACTTTGTGCTCAGTTCCTTGATATTCCAAGCCCACTGGTCTTCTTTCGGCCGGCAGGAGAGAGTGCTTTATCCAAAAATTATCAGCAAACGAGGGCTCGACGCTTATCCCTGAAGTGAAAAGCTCCTCAGAGTAATAGATCGCTTGTTGTAGTCTCCTACGCATGAAATACCTGGCCAGCGCGAAGTCGACTCTGTCTGCTACAAGCTCCTGGAATTCTCTTTTTGCCCAATAGAGCTCTAGCTTTCGCTTGATAGAGAAAATTTGACGGTCATCGCTGAGCACAAACCAGTCATGATCAGTGTTACTGAGGTAATGTAATGGCATTCTTAGGATATGAGACCTAACTCGACTTAGTGCCTGTCACGAAATAAACTTTACACTCTTTCTTGCCATGATATACTGCTGTCATGGAGAAAGAACTGATCAAAAAACGATTTGAATTTCTGGCTCCACTGCTCAACGAGAGGCAGCTGCGACTCTACGTGGCTGCCGAGGCGCTGGTTCTTGGCCGTGGAGGCATCTCCGTGACGTCTCAAGCGACAGGGATCTCGCGGCCAACGATCACTATGGGGTGCAAAGAGCTTCTTGATGAAACGACAAAGGAGGCTTCTGCGAAGTCCTCTGCGGTGCGTGTGCGCAAGAAAGGCGGAGGACGAAAGCGTACCATCGAAGTTGACGAGACACTTCGAAGTGACTTGGAAGGACTCATTGAACCCGTCACAAGAGGAGATCCCGAATCGCCATTGCGATGGACGGCTAAGAGTGTGCGTAATCTTTCCGATGAATTGAAGAAAATGGGACATAAGACCAGTCACCGGATGGTTGCCGAGCTCCTTCACGCGATGGACTATAGTCTGCAGGCGAACCGAAAGACCGCTGAGGGAGGCACGCATCCGGACCGGAATGCCCAGTTTGAGCACATTCACGGGAAGGTCAAGGAGTTTCAGTCTTGTAACCAGCCTGTTATTTCGGTGGACACAAAAAAGAAGGAACGTGTGGGTGACTTCAAGAACGGTGGACGGGAGCTCCGACCAAAGGGCAACCCGGAAAAAGTCCGCGTCTACGATTTTGAGATCCCCGAACTTGGAAAAGTGGCCCCCTACGGGATTTACGACCAGACCCGCAATACCGGATGGGTCAATGTCGGAACCGACCATGACACTGCAACGTTTGCCGTGGAGAGCATCCGCAAGTGGTGGATTACCATGGGACGGGAAGCTTATCCGAAGGCGGCTCGCCTTCTGATTACCGCTGATGGTGGCGGCAGCAACGGGGTGAGAGTTCGACTCTGGAAGATCGAGTTGCAGAAGTTCGCCAACGAAACTGGTCTTGTCATATCGGTTTGCCATTTCCCACCGGGCACCAGCAAGTGGAACAAGATCGAGCATCGACTCTTTTCCTTCATCAGTCAGAATTGGCGGGGTAAACCTCTTGTGAGTCATGAAGTGATCGTCAACCTCATTGCTTCAACGAAGACCCGCACAGGCCTGACAGTCAAGTGCGAGCTCGATACCAATAAGTATCCCAAAGGAATTAAGGTTTCGGACAAGGAGTTGCGCCAGGTCAACATCGTCCATGACGAATTCCATGGCGAGTGGAACTATGCAATACACCCACAATCCGCATAAACTGTAAATGTTATTTTGTGACACGCACTCAGTGCTCCTGCCGGATTCGGATACGCTTTTCATCAACAACCCACAGATATCCTGGGAGAGTTTCAGTGGATAATAGCGGAATAAGACGGCGGAGTACCTCTAACGTATATGGCTTGTCTTGTTTCCTCAGACGTAGAACGACAATCCCATCAAACTCTGTTGGAGGATAGATGCGCATATTACCAAAATCGTTATCCAGGGTTATTAGCACCCGTTTCTCGGACTGGCAAATGGAGAGAATTTTCGTGTCGGGGCTTCCGCCAAGCCGCTCCTCCAGTACTGTGCTTGTTTCAAAGCCCCCTTGCCTGAACAAATCAGCTACCTCGACGGGAAGATTCTCGTCTACCTTGAATCTCATGTTCCTCTCCGAATAGCCATAAGTTACGCAGCAGGCATTTCTACAATGCGCTCGCGAGCAAGATCCGCTGCGTAAGCGATAGCTGCCTGCACAGCCTTAGGAGTGAGGCTAGGGTAACTTGTCAAGATTTCCTCAACGCTGAGACCTGCGGCAAGGTTGTCAAGGACTACTGAGACCATGATGCGAGTCCCCTTAATACATGCCTTACCGTGACAGACCGTCGGGTCTGACGTGATATATTCTTGCCAATGCATGCAGGTTCTCCTTCATTTGAAGCCCCATTTCTGGACTGACAAAGGGTTTTCAATCTGTCGTATTTATTGTTTCAATTTAGCACCTTTCATCGGAGATTCAAAACATTAGCATCATAGTCGATGGTTTCTCCTTGCTGAAAAGCGTCTCATTCTCGCGCCCGATTGCTCGCTTTTTTGCCGGCTTTCTTTTGCAAAAATACAAAGATGCAAAAGCTGATCATCCCGGGTCAAGGCAAATCCCGTTGCGTTTTTCGAGCCAATTCGATGATCGATTCCCAGCCCCACCCCTGCGTGCGCTTCCGTTTCAGCTGCCAGGCAATCCTTCAGGAATTTACTGGCTCCGCTTTTCAAGGCCTTCTTTTCCTCCTCCGGATCGTACCAGTCCAAAGCATCCAACGCATAGCTCTGCAGGAGTTTCTTGAACACCTTGGCAAAGGATGCCGGCTTGCCGAGACTGTCCAGCCCCACCACCTGCCCATTGATTGCAGAAATGGCTCCGATCTGAAAATCCACCAGGCTGAAGTTTTTTACATATTCTTCAATACTCGGCATCTCTTTGTCGTAAATGGCGGACATGGCCATGCTGGGAGATTCCGCCCCGCGCCTTGAAGCCTTTTCGGCAACCTCATCCCAAATGGCTCCCTGGTCGGCTCGATATTGCCACGCAACCTTCAGCGACAACTGCACCTGTTCCGATTTCATGGCGCGAAGGGACGGCGCCATGACTCGCTCCCGGCTGGAAAAAGGCCCGCTGTCATAATTCCACCGGCCCTGCTCGACACAGCTCACCGGAATCACAATGGCACTTGCTTTCCCGACCAGAATAGTGGTGTTTACGATGCGGTTCTGTTTGGCCCCAACCAACTCCTCACCATCGAGGATCAAAACCATTTGGGCTGATGTGTTGATAACCTTGATTTCAGGCACCGATCCGTCTTTACTCAGCTCTTCAATATGGATATCGCCGCGCTTAAGAACTTCATCCAGAAGAAGAAAATCAAAATCCACAACATAATCGGAAAAAAAGGTTTAAGGTTTGAGGTGTAAGGTCTAAGATCCAGAGGCCAAGGCTGTCGGCACATATGGCCAATGATCCTCAAGCCTTGATTCGTGGTGGGCAATTAATCTCTTGGGCCGTGGCGGCGCAAGTCAGGGCTGAACCGTCTGGACCCTTGTGGACCCGCTTTTTTGCGCTTTTTCAGTTTTTCGATGTCCTGTAGAGGAATGCGGGTGCAGCCGCGAACCTTGATGGCGCCAAGAGTTTCGTCTCTGATCAGCCGCTTTATGGTCGACTCGCTCACCCCGAAAATTTCAGCGACTTGCTGGATCAGGTAGAATTCCTTCATTTGATACCTCGATTTGTTGCTGAATAGGTGGACCGGCAAATGTTAAGATGGCTGCTGTCTTGGCGTGTTTTTATATCGAAGCCGCACTAAGATTTAGCAAAGGCTGGTTATCGTTGAAGAAAGTCGAACACAGCACATGCTGGATAAGTCGAAAGGCGCGAAAAATGGCGAAGCTGGAAGAGATTCAAAGGGCAATCAACAACTTACCTGAAGAATACTATCGTCAATTCCGCAATTGGTTCCTGGAAAGAGATGGGGAAAGATGGGACAGACAGATCATTGAAGACTCAAAAGCAGGCAAGCTCAATTTTCTGATCACGGAAGCTCTCAATGCCAAGAAGGAAAATAAGCTGAGGGACCTTTGATACACCGAACAACAGAGAGGTTTTGACGGTGCTATCAGAGACTGCCTGAAGAGATCCGAAAACTTGCAGACAAAAGCTTCAAACTCTTGAAAAAGAACCCGGGAACCGGCAGGAGTTGTCTCATTGCCTTCCGAATCCGGCAAAAACTTACCACTTTGTGTTGCCTCAGGTGCTGGTTGAGCCGCCGGTTCCTGAGAGGATTCGCTCGGAGATCGAGAGCCATCCCGTGGGTCCCGGATGAGAGACGAAAAAAACTTGCTGGGTTTGTGAGTGTTGCCTGCAGTTCCTTGCCTTTGCAGGTCCGGGTCGCTGCCTGTCGCCTGGCGGACCGCCTGCATCTGCGGGTGCAAAACAGCGGACAATGGGGATTGATGACAACACCACCTGCCGGGATGGCCCGCAATTGCGGCTCGGCATGCGGAACCTCAGGCGCCGCCTGCAAATGATCTACGGCGAAGCACACCGACTGACAACGCACAACCACACCGGCTCGGTTACCGTCGAGCCGCACTTGCCCGTGATAGACAAGGACCCAACATGCACCCTGTAAGCTGTGTACTGGTGGATGACGAACGGTTGGCCAGGGAAAAGCTGCGGGCTCTCTTGCGGGCATATCAACACATTGTGGTGGTGGGTGAAGCCGACAGCGCCGAGCGCGCGCTGCAGGTCATCCAGTCCATCCGCCCGCGGTTGGTGTTTCTCGAAATTCAGATGCCGAGCGGCTCCGGCTTCGATCTACTCGATCAGTTGGAAGACCCTCCCGCCGTCATATTCGTGACCGCCTACGACCAGTACGCCATCCGCGCTTTTGAGGTCAATGCGGTGGATTATCTGCTCAAGCCGATACATCCCGAACGGTTGGAAACGGCGTTGAAGCGCGTCTTGCCGGCGCCGCCGCCACCGGCCTCGCCCCGCGAGCTCACCATGCATGACAGGGTCTTCATCGATACCGGGCACCGGCGGATATTCGTGCCGTTGGTTTCCATCTGCGCCGTCTGCGCGGATGGTGACTACACCAAACTGTATGCCTCGGACGGCGATACTCTCATGGTCCGTCGTTCCCTAAAGAGTTGGTATGATGTTTTGCCCGATGATTTTTCCGAATTCACCGGCATGCGATCATCAACCTGTGTCATCTAAAGTCCCTCGATCGGAGTCAGGAAGGGCGGCTGTTCGCCGAGCTGTACGGCTGTCCGCATGGGTTCCCGGTCAGCCGTCGCCGGGCGCCGGAATTGCGCCGCCGGTTGGACAAGCCGGGGCCTTCCAACAAACCGTGATCATGGTTAAGGCCAGTTGTGGCCGCGGCTTCCAGCCGCGGCAGCCCCTGCATTCGGCCGGAAGAAATCCAAGGCTGGCATCAAACCGCCCCACATGGAGGTGGATCTTATTAGTGAACGCCTGAAACAATTGAACAAGGTTTTACAATGAACGGCGACTTTGAGCTTGTTCGCGGCAGCGGCAATGTGTTGCGGGATTTTGGCCGGAAGCGCGCCAGCATTGAACAGGCTCGCGCCATTCTTGCAGCGAGAATTATACGCACCTTTGGCGAGCGAGGGTCATCAACCTGGGCAGCCGAAAAATTAACGGGCGTGGCGCATTCGGAATTTTCACCGATTCGCAACCCACGTGTTGGACGCTTTACGCTTGACCGTACGATTACGATCCTTGACAAGTTTGATCAGTTGGTTCATGTCTCAAGCCATAATGAAGTCGCGATAAGCAAAATACATTCTCCGGGGTGCGTCAATGGACGCCGCGCAGGTTCACTCTGAATGTTCCTCGCCGATGCAATTTTGTGAGGGACCTTGTCCTGGATGACGGCTTGCCGCAGATATCCTCCTGTTTGTCCGAAGGTGTTGCGCGCGATCCTACTTAAACGGTTCCCATATTCTTTTGTCTTGAAACGTGCGGGTCTCCCGCCGGTCGATGGAAAGCTTCAGGCACCAGTAGTTGACTACTTTTTTCCCCAGGTTTCGGTTGTGTTTCAAGGTTTGGATAAACCGCTCCATCCCATACTTTTTCTGCACTTCATCGATAAAATCAAAGCCCCCGAAATTGATCGCTCGTTCAATCATGATTTCAGCGGAAACATCCGCCATGTTTCGATCCCAGAAGAGCTCTTTCCTCATTCTATGAAATCCCGGTAGAAGGCTTTTATGGTTTCCCAGTCATGCACGGTCATTTTCACTGCTACGTTGTTCTTGAGCATGACAATCTGATCCAATTCCCCTTCAGCATCGTCAAAATAGACCAAAGAGGTTTTGAGCTGATAGTCATAACTCTGATTTAGATCATACTTGTCCTTAACCAGCTTTGCCATGCGGTTGAAATGCATATTGGTTCTTCGCAACATGAAAAACAGGTCGATAAAATCTTTCATGGAGCCTCTTTGACTGATCGCTACGGCTTTCATTGCAATGATGTCATCCAGCGGCGCCAGGGGGCAGGTAACCCCCTCCTGCATCGGCATTTCGTAAGCCCGGGACAGGAGCTTGTAGGGGAACCGAAAAAGGGAGAATTTCACTTTCTTACGGCCAAGGTAGAATATCACGGTATCTTCACCAAGCAATTCAACCACTACCTGATCAAAGCATTGCCGCGTGCTGTGTAGAAAGAGTTCGCTGCTGAATTTATTCGGGGTAAAAAAATCCAGGTCGACCGATATCCGATGGTGAAAATAGAAGTAAACGGCTGTGCCTCCGGCCAGATAGGTCCCGCCCGGAAGTAGGTTGCACTGGATGATCTGAATCAAGTGCTGTTCCAGCGCTCCCATGATATTGTTTGAAACCGTATGCATGCCGCCATCCACCGAATGCTCAAGTTGTACCCCCGTCACCCGGTCCGTCTCAAAGATGTCCATCCAGGCTTAAGGCTAAAGGCAATATAAAATTTTCCACCCGCAATGGCAAATGATACGGCAGACCGGTTTCCTCATCGGGCTGATCGGGGTTATAGGGGTAGATTTGACTTTTTGAGCCTTAACTCGAAATATGAATTTATATGCTTCACCTTTCTGCTGCCGCAAGAATGGCGAAATACGATCCAAACAGGAAAAGCCCGTTTCTCTTTCAGAATTCTGTTCTTTTCCAGAAACGGCCGTGAGCAAGCCGCCGGCCGCGAAACCCTCGAAGCGGGCCTGTTCGGGCAGATAGGGTGAGGACTTGCGGTAAGTAGTACTAGTACTACAACGAGGCTTACAGACATCATCGAAGTTGGAGTGCGGATCTACGTTCAGTAGTCACTCAACCTCAGGATGATAACGGCGCCAAACCAAGCCTCCTCTTCCTTGATGGGCAATATTGATGAAGAAAGTGGCGAGGAGATCATCCATGCTTCACGTTGGGTTTCGCATTCGCTCAACCCAACCTTCCAAGGATGGCGTTCGCCCCAAGCTTTTCCTTGTTGGCGGTCCCGTCAAGCTCGATCAGCACACGATCAAGCTCTGCCTGCCGCATGGGGTCCATACCCTTGACCGGAGGTGCAATCATGTCCTTGAGATTCGCAACCGCCTTGAGCACCCCTTTGCCCCCGTAGCGGCGCTTATGATGAATGCGGTGATCCCTTGATCAGCGAGCCGACAAAAGGCGAGTACGGCAGCCATGCGCCGATGCCCATGATGACCAGCGTCGTCAGCGTCAAATGCAGCGAAGCGCGGCTGCCGAAGAAGGGGATTCGCCGCGTCCTGATGATATGAACGATGAGGGTTTGGGTCAGGAGCGATTCAACAAACCACCCGGTCTGAAACAGGCGGGCGAGCCCTTCCTGTTGCTGCGCTCCAACGCCGGGATCGGAAAAGGCGCTGCAATTGAAGAAGAACCACATCAAAGCAAAGGTGGCGTAGTCGAAAATTGCTAAGTCTCACAATATTTGACTCTGAGAGTCCCAGTTTAGATGAAGATGTCCTCCCCCACAAGTTGGTGGGAGCTTGTGAGGGAAGACGTGAGTATTTTAGCAGTCTTGTAAGCCGTCGATCATTTCAACAGCCTCACGGAAGTTGCAGCATTTGACGGCCATGACCATGTCGATGGGATTGAAGTTTTTCTGGCACCGGAAGCACCGGGCCAGGTTGGTTTTGGGGTTGGTGGCGGTTTGAAACTCAGAGCACAGGGGGCATAGAAAGCGAAAATACCCGTCTGATACTTTGCAGGGGATGCGCAGAAAATCAGAGATGAGCCGGGAGATGGGGATCTGATTACGCAGTATCCGGAGTTTTTGCTTGGAATAGAGCTTTGTCATGATGTCTTCTCCTAGGGAAGGCGGAATTCGGCCATGGTGTCGGTGACCAGGGCTTCGTTGATCTTGTTGAGATTTTGGGCGGCGGCATTGAGGAGGCAGGCGGTAGCGATGTTATTAATCTGCCTTGGGATGCCGCTGGCATAGTCATGGATGAGGGATTTGGCTTCGGGCTCGAAGACCTTCTCGTTGCTCCCCGCGAAACGCATCCTGGAGTCGATATAGGAGGTGGTCTGGTCCGAGGTTAAGGCGCCGAGGTGACATCGGACGGTGATTCGGTTGACAAGATCGCTAAGAGAGGCACGGGCAAGGAGCTTGGCGAGGGGCTCCTGACCGCTGAGGACGATCTTTACGGGAGTATCGGTATCGAGGGCTGAGCTAACCAGGAGGCGCAGATCGGTCAAAGCTTGCGGATCTATAAGGTGGGCTTCGTCGATGATAAGCACCGTTGAGAGATCTTCTTTTGCGGTGCGATCGAGAATTTGTAAAAAGAGATGATCCTTGCCTCGCCGGGGGGCTTCTCCCAACTGAGTCACGATTAGGCGAAGCAGGCTGGATGACGGGATTCCGGTGAAGTGGAGATAAACGGGGCGGTAGCGGTTTTTAGAGAGGTTATGGATGAAGAGCCTTAAGAGTGTGGATTTTCCGGCACCGGTTGGTCCGATGAGGAGGGCCAGGGTCCCTTGCCGGGCAAAGTAGTCGAGTCTGGCCAGGGACTGGGAGATGCGGTGGTCGTTGAGGATCCATTCCACGGGAGGGCGTTCCTGGAAGGGATGGCTGTTCATTTTGAAATGATCGAGGAACATGGTGGTTACTCCTTTTGCTGTAGGATTTGTTTGAGCTCACCGACGAGGTGGGGGAACGACTTGTTAGGCACTCGGGCAAAGGCCTGCGTGAGCACGGATTCTGTGAGCTGAACGTTTTGATTGTAGAGTTTTTTGAGCGTTTCGAGCTCCTGTGCCGTGAAGGCGGAGATGCCCACTTCTTTTCCGAGCAGCCGGGCAAAGGCTTTGACAAAGGCATGAAACGGCCACGGCCGCACGGAGACGACCTTGCGGTAATCGATGCCGCGAGTGTTTGCGGCGAGCTGCTCCCGGTGCTCGCGAACGAGGAGATCGATGAGGTTATGCTTGGGTTTTCCCCGAGCTTGTGCGGGAAGGGGCGGTTGCTCGGCCTCGCGGTGATGGAGCACGCCCGATCCCTGGTATTCGCCTTTCAGGGAAAAGATCTTCACGCTATCTGAAGACGAGAAGGGATCGTAGTGGACCCAGACCTTGTCTCCCCTTAAAGCTGGATCGACCCGGTAGAGCCGCTTATCGAGGCTAATGTCGGAAAAATCCTTGTGGACGACCCGAGTGACCTTTCTAAGAAAGGAAGCGAGCACCTGGTCCATTTCCACGTGGCGGATGACGGAAAGTCCGGTATGATAGCGGTCCTTGGGAGTCTCGCCGGTCTCGGAATGAATGGAGCTATGATAATCCACCGAGATCCATGCGCTGAGAGCTCGGTTGAGATCATCGAGGCTTATGGCATCTTGTGCCCGCACCTCGGATTCAAACCGGTCTTGGGCGGTCTCAAAGAAGCGCTCAATGAGTCCTCCCGGGGAAGGGTCCCCGGCCGGCCGGTGGCGAAGCCGGATGTGGAGCCGGTAGCAGGCAGCCTTGAGGCCGATTGCGTGATAGACCTTGGCGTTATCGAGGTAGAGTTCGCCGGGGGCGCCATGCTTGGCCAGGGCGCGCAGCAGCGAGTCGATGAGGATATCGAGGCTTTGGCGCAGGTAGTAGCGGGCCTCGACGATATACCTGCTGTGGCAGTCGATGAAAGCGGAAAGATAGGTGGGCAGGACCTCCCGGCCGAAAACAACATAGGGGCCTTCCTCGAAGTCCCCAACCCAGAGATCATGGGTATGGTCTCTGGTCCAACGTTTTCTCACCTTGTTTTTGACAACGCCGAGCTTGAGGCGGGTTGCGCCCGCACCTTTAAGATGGCGATACAAAGTAGAGCGGGAGAGCGTAACGCCATAGAGGTCCTTTAGGAATCGGTTGATGGTGGCAGGGGAGCGCTTGGGCTGCTCGCATTTAAGCTCGATGGCGGTTGCAATGATTTCTGCGGGTGCGGCCCTGGCATGGCCGCGGTCATGGCGGTCTTTTCTTGCGAGAGCATCGAATCCTCCGGTTCGATAGCGCTTCAGCTTTCGCCTGAGGGTGGAAAGGGAGGGCTTGCCGGTACGTCCGCCGGGAAAGACCATCTCCTTTTGAGAGATCTCTTTGAGAAAATCCTGGATCGATTCCGGCTCCACCTCGTCGAAGAGAACGGGGCGAAGGAGATCGCACCAGAACAGGGCCCATTTTTCATCTTTTTGCTTCATAACGCCTCCTTTGTTTTATGGTTGGAGGCGAGCATAAATCATTGCCAGGCGCAGCCTGTTGCAAAGAAGGGGAAAATTGAAGCACCAAAAACAACTCGGAATACCGCCTCCAGGTGGACGAGCCGGCGAGAGCGTTTGAGGGTTTCTTCCCGAGCGGTTTTCACGAACTTATTGGGGGAGATCGTTAGCGCGGCGAGATCCCGGTAGACTTTTGTCGCCGGATCCTTCTGTAAGATGAGGTCCAGAGCGCGGCGCGGGATTTCTTTGAAGCGGCCAAGAGTGTCGATCCAGCGGTAAGGGGTTGTGTGGGAGAGGACTTTATCGACCGGCGTATTTCCTTCGTCCGTCGAGGCATGGAAGATCTCCGAGCCTTCTTCCAGGACTGTCTTCCGATAGGTCGACGTCTCATCTTCCAGATAGCTTGCCGAGCGATGAAGTATCGCGTCGCTGGTGTAACGCTTGAAGGGAAGCGCGAAAGGAGGCTGTTCGGTGAAGGTCTTATGGCAGCCGGGGCATTTCCACCGAATGACAAGGCATTTTACCACCTGGACCAATGCGTCGCATAGAATGCGGAATTTGCGGGGGCGTGCCTGATGCCGCCTGAACAAATACGGTTGAGTATTGCAGACGGGGCAGGAGGGCAAACCGCAGCGGATCTTGTTTCGCAGCACATTCAAGCTGTATTTTCTAATATCTGAGCGGGTAAATGGAGCAAACATGGCGTCTCCCACTTGAGCGAATAGTCATGATCGAAGAGGTTTCCGAAAAAGCCGTTCGTTTACTCCAACCTGGCGCCGCCCGCAAGCGCAAAACCGCCGGCGCCCGACGCGCCAGATGCTATGTTTGGCAACGGTTTTTCAACAAAGGAGTTGCGTTACCCATGAGTAAGATATCCCGCAATGCGCCCTGCCCTTGTGGAAGTGGAAAGAAGTACAAAAAATGCTGTTTGTTGCGCGAACAGGTCTCAGCGACACGGCCGCCGCAGGCTCCTTCAGATGTCTTCAAACAGATCCATGCCCAAATGGAGGAGTTGGACAACCTATCGAATAGTGTCATTGATCTCATCCAAGCCGGGAAACTGGACGAAGCGGAAGCTCAGTGTCACAAGCTATTGGAGCAATATCCGGACGATGTTGACGGGCTCGACAGACTGGCAACGGTCTATGAAGCCAAGGGGCAGAATAGGATGGCCGCTGAGTACTACCGAAAGGCGGCCGCTTTTATGCGCTCAAGGCCAGGATTTGACAACGAAGCCATTGAATGGGCTCTGAAGAAAGCCTCTGAACTGGAGTCTGCATCGTCATCAGCAGAATAGATCTTGCAGCCGAGCCATGGCCTGCAGGTGGTCGGCGAGGCTCGTGGCGCTGCGACAACCAGTAATGTTGACATTCCGGAGGTGCTTCGGCGCCCCCGCTGATGCCCAGCCGTTATCCGGCGTGGTCTTGGGACCGGTTAGCGCCCGGCGCGCGGGGTAGGCAGGGTAAAGTGCAAAAGCATGGCGAGGTATAGCGGGATAGGCGGGATCAGATTACTTGGGACTGTTCAAATCAAATATTGTGGGACGTAGGAGAAAATCGAGCTGATCGGGCCGATGAAGACCATAAACCGTTTGATGTTGTCGATGTTCCACTTGAGGGGCCGTTCGATCAGCTCTTCATCCACGCTGTCGGTGGGAATGCCGGTCTGGGAAAAGTCATACAGCAGGTTGTTGGTCAACACCTGCACGGGAAGCATCGGCAGAAAAGGCAAAAGATAGCTTGCGCCGACCACGCTGAACATATTGCCGAAGTTGGAGCTTGCCCCCATGCGGATGTACTTGACGATGTTGGCAAAGACCTTCCTTCCTTCGATGATTCCTTCTTCAAGCACCAGCAGGCTTTTTTCCAAAAGCACAATGTCGGCCGCCTCTTTGGCGACATCCACCGCCGAATCCACCGAAATCCCCACATCGGCGGCCCGCAGGGCGGGGGCATCATTGATGCCGTCGCCCATGAATCCCACCACATGGCCGCCGTTGCGAAGCTCTTGGACAATCTGTTCCTTTTGAGTCGGGCTGAGTTTGACGAAAACATTCGCTTCGACCACGGTGCGTGAAAATTCGTTCTCTGTCATGTGTGAGAGCTCGTTTCCGGAGACAAGCCGTTCTATCTCGATCCCCACATCCCGACAGACCTTTCCGGTGACCAGTCCGTTGTCGCCGGTCAAAACCTTGACCGCTACTCCCGCATCCCGCAAAAGAGCAGCGGCTTCGGACGCGGAAACGTTGGGCGGATCGAAGAAGGCGATGTAGCCGAGAAGGATCATCTCTGTTTCATCCGCCACGGAATAGGTAACCCTGTCACGCGTGAACTCGCCTTTCCGGCGGGCCGAAGGTCGGGCCATGCTATCATTTTGAAATTCAAGCATTAGTGTTCCAGAAGTAGGCATTTTGAGGGCCAATATTGCTCTTTTCGCAATCGAAAAAGCGGCTATTGAGCCGAATATCGTCCCCATTTTCGACCAATTATCATCGATGTCAAGACCTTACCTTGGCCAGACGCCAGGCCCCCAGACCCAACTCCCAGCGACGATCATCGTTTCGGCCAGGGTACGATTTGCGAGTGTTGGTGGAGTGTATCGATGGGCTGCAAAAATTTCATTTTTGCACTCCGGGAGAAGAGAAAGCGGCGAGTACCGGAGTGCTAAAATGCAATTTTAGCGCGTTGGGTTGAGCGTAGCTAAATCCCTGCACAGGCGCCAAGTATCGTTGCCTTTCGCTGCGCTCAACCCAACCCACGGGAATTCTAGCGGCTGAAACGATGATCAAGACCCAACTCCCAATACTGTCCCCAGCCAGCACTCGACAATCTGACAATGAAGTCCTTAACCTGCCTCCAGTGCGATGCAATCGGCTATGAGTGTTGGCAGGTTGGGTGCCTGGAAGGTTATGCCGGGAGCTGGGCGGCGGTTATGTTTGATATGGGGCGGTTCATGGCGATGATGTGGAAACGTTGGTGCAAGAACAGGGTTTTCGGCATGGGGCTGAGGATCATACCAACAAACGCGCTCCTCACCACGGAACACGCTGTAGCTGTAATCGAAGATCTCTCCGTCGGTCAGGTCAAGGTATTCAAAGACGCGCAGTTCGATGCCGCTGTGAAAATGAACGCTGCCGCGCACTAATGCAGTGGTGGGGCTGCTGGAGTACAGACGCAGTGTTGAGGCAGATACCTCGGGATGCCGCTCTACCAAAGAGTACAGCAGACTTTCGTATTCCTGGCGGCTAAAGGCCGGCATTATCCCACCCTTAGCACTGGCTCGGCCGGAGTCAACCTAACCATTTTGCCTTTGGACTTGGGCCGGAGAGCATCGAGACGCTGCTGAGAAAGTTTTGTGAGGGCGGCCAGTCTCTTTTGTCTGAGTCTGTAATGTCCGGACCATTCAGCGAATTCTTCCGAATTTTCGCCATCATCAAGCAAGCCTCTCGAATACATGTCGAAAAAGTGATCTGAACTGATCCAATACCGCCGTTCGAATCTGTGCAAGCCTTCTTCAGCGGCACGCAGGTCATCCAGTATGTCGCTGAGTGTCAGGGTTGTCATAACTGATCTCCTTCGTTTTCAATTATATGGCTGCATTCAGGTTAGTGTCAAACCTCGATTGACTTAACACAGCGCTGACTCATGAACTGAAGACCAGGGTTGACCAGTTTTTCCAGCGGAGCCGTTCTTCTCATGCGGGGGGCGCATCAAGCTGGAAGATGATAAGGTCCCTTACCCCCACTGGGAAGAACGAGGAACGGGTTGAAACCAAAACGCGCCCTTGCGACCCTTACAAATACTGCTCTTTTCGCACTCGAAAAAGCGGCTATTGAGCTGAAAATCGCCACCATTTTCGACCAATTATCCGCAATGTCAAGACCTTACCTTGGTCCCACCCCAGACCTATCCATTCCGTTTGACGGCATATGGCTCATTGCGCCGATAGTGTCGAAACAGTCAGGCAGGCACTATCTTTTCATTTGTTCGGCGAACGATTCTTTGCAGTGCTTCTCACGGCCAGACAGTCGTAGGAGATCCGATCCGCCTGATAGACTGTTTCACCGCGTTTGAGAATGCGCCAGCCGCCGTTTTGGAACATGCCTTCGATTGCCAGCTTCTCCACCAGCCCCGGGGCTGAATCGAGGTATTCCATGAGTTTTCGATCTCGAGCGAGCACTATGTGCTTGAGGCCGGGACCGGTTACGATGGTGACCGGCTCCACAACAAGGTTTGCCAGGTCGTAAGGTGGAACACCCGCTGCCGCCTGTCTTGCCTGTAGCTGAATCATGCGCGCCCGGGTGTCGGGGCCGGCCGTTTCCTTGCCGGAGCTGATCAAATTCAGCAGGTGTTCTCTCACTTCGTTGAGCTCGCCCGCCGAGCGCATCTCCTGGATCTGAGGATAGGCCGCCAGGGCCTTGGCCAGCAGGGAGGCTTCACGCAGGAAATGGTTGCGCTGGTTTTCCGGCACCAGGTACATGGCGATGATCGAAACCGGGATTCCGTCCGAGGCGCCGTAGTCGATGCCGGTCGGACTCCAGCCCACCACGCACAGCAGGTCTTCTTCGTATGGGACCCGAACGTGAGGGCAGGCCCAGCCGTAGCCAAGGGTCGAATTGGTCGAGCGCTCTCTTTCCATAACCAGCCCCACGACATCCGTTCCGCCGGGAACTTCGGGGATCGCCTCGATGATGTGCGCCAAGAATTCCAGCGCGTCTTCCTTGTTGTCGTCGGGCAGTTCAATCAGTCTGCCTTCCTGCAGTGCATCGAGCAGGGTATCCACGATCAATCACCTCCATATCTGTTGAAAAACCAGGTTTTCACGGCGTGCGTGAGCAGCGCGTAAGCAATCAGGAAACCCGCGATCCAGGCCCAGTATACGGCGGGCAGGGGAACCATCCCGAGCTCGCCGGCAAAGGGTGAGTACGGCAGCCATGCGCCGATGCCCATGATGACCAGCGTCGTCAGCGTCAAGTGCAGCGAAGCGCGGCTGCCGAAGAAGGGGATTCGCCGCGTCCTGATGATATGAACGATGAGGGTTTGGGTCAGGAGCGATTCAACAAACCACCCGGTCTGAAACAGGCGGGCGAGCCCTTCCTGTTGCTGCGCTCCAACGCCGGGATCGGAAAAGGCGCTGCAATTGAAGAAGAACCACATCAAAGCAAAGGTGGCGTAGTCGAAAATCGAGCTGATCGGGCCGATGAAGACCATAAATCGTTTGATGTTGTCGATGTTCCACTTGAGGGGCCGTTCGATCAGCTCGTCATCCACGCTGTCGGTGGGAATGCCGGTCTGGGAAAAGTCATACAGCAGGTTGTTGGTCAAGACCTGCACGGGAAGCATCGGCAGAAAAGGCAAAAGATAGCTTGCGCCGACCACGCTGAACATATTGCCGAAGTTGGAGCTTGCCCCCATGCGGATGTACTTGACGATGTTGGCAAAGACCTTCCTTCCTTCGATGATTCCTTCTTCAAGCACCAGCAGGCTTTTTTCCAAAAGCACAATGTCGGCCGCCTCTTTGGCGACATCCACCGCCGAATCCACCGAAATCCCCACATCGGCGGCCCGCAGGGCGGGGGCATCATTGATGCCGTCGCCCATGAATCCCACCACGTGGCCGCCGTTGCGAAGCTCTTGGACAATCTGTTCCTTTTGAGTCGGGCTGAGTTTGACGAAAACATTCGCTTCGGCGACGGTGCGGGAAAACTCGTTCCCGGTCATGTGTGAGAGCTCGCTTCCGGAGACAAGCCGTTTTATCTCGATCCCCACATCCCGACAGACCTTTCCGGTGACCAGTCCGTTGTCGCCGGTCAAAACCTTGACCGCTACTCCCGCCTCCCGCAAAAGGGCGGCGGCTTCGGACGCGGAAACCTTGGGCGGATCGAAGAAGGCGATGTAGCCGAGAAGGATCATCTCTGTTTCATCCGCCACGGAATAGGTAACCCTGTCACGCGTGAACTCGCGGTAGCCGATCCCAAGCACCCGGTAGCCGTCTTTATTGAGTCGTTCGACTTCCTCGAACAGATCTTCCCGGATCATATCGATCAAAGGATAGACTTCATCCCCGATTTGATAACGGCTGCAACTCGCGTAGATCTCCTCCACCGCTCCTTTGCAGATCAGCACATGATCGCCCTCATAGTCGACCACCACCGACATGCGGCGGCGCTGGAAGTCGAACGGAAGCTCGTCCACCAGGGTGCAGTTGGCTTCCACCTCGAGGTCGGTGTGGTCGAGTATGGCCCGGTCGATCAAATTGCGCAGTCCGGTCTGGTAATAGCTGTTGAGGTAGGCGTAACTCAAAACATCTTGACTCTCGTGCCCGGTGATGTCCACGTGTCGCTCGAGCACAACCCGGTCCTGGGTGAGGGTGCCCGTTTTGTCCGTGCACAGAATATCTATGGCGCCGAAATTCTGGATGGACTGAAGCCGCTTGACGATGACCTTCCTTTTGGCCATGGCCAGGGCGCCCTTGGCGAGGTTCACGGTAACGATCATGGGCAGCATTTCGGGAGTGAGGCCCACGGCTATGGAAAGGCCGAACAACAGGGCTTCAACCCAGTTGCCCTTGGTCAGGCCCACGATAAAAAAGACCACGCAAACCATCACCACCATGAAACGGATCATCAGCCAGGTGAAAGAGCGCACGCCTCGATCGAAGCTGGATTCCTCGCGGTGCTCGGTCAATCGCTGGGAGATAGCCCCGAACAAGGTGCGAGTCCCAGTATTCACCACCACTCCACGAGCCGCACCGCTGGTCACGCTGCTCCCAAGGAAGCAGGCGTTCGGCAGCTCCCACGCGCTATAGCCGGTGGATCCATCTACGTTGGCCGACTTCTCGACGGCCATGGATTCACCGGTCAGCGCCGACTGACTGACGAAAAAGTCTTTGGCCGAAAGCAGCCGCAAATCAGCCGGTATGATCGAGCCCGCATGGAGGATCACGACATCGCCGGGCACGACCTCGGACACCTTGACTTCCTTTTCCCCGCCATCGCGCAAAACCAGGGTGCGGGACTGCACTCGTTTACCGAGCGAGTCCACCGCCTTGTTGGAGCGCCGGTCCAAAATGAAGGAAAGCCCGACGCTGAGAAGCACCATGACGCTCACGATAATCGTCGATTTGATTTCGCCGATGCCGGCGGACACCGCGGCAATGATAAGCAACTGCACAACCAGGGGGCTTTTCATGCGGTGCAGGATATCGGACCAGAACCCCAGCCGTTTTGCATGGGCCAACTCGTTGGGCCCATATTCGTCCCTGCGGCGTTCCACCTCGTCCGCGCTCAGGCCGTTGGGGCCGGTTCCCAGCGCGTCCAGCGCGGATTGGGCGGGAGCGGCGCATAGCTCCATCAAACCTCGCTCAAACTCGCTTGCAGTTCGGTTTCGGACTCGCAGATGTCAACAGGCGGAGCGAAAACCGGCACGTTGCGGATGTTTTCGGAAGGGGTATCGACTTCCTTCTTCTCAACAACCTGCATTTCCTCGTCAGCCATGGTTTCATCTCCTCATAAGCTCTTAAGACTATATATCGACTACTGAAGTTGAGGCTTCCGTCGCTCGCACCGTAAGAACAGGTATCTTCTTGGGCTTCGCGTGCTCAGCCTTCGGCAGGACAAGCTTCAGGACACCATGCTCGAATTTGGCCTCGACTGCATCCGGATTGATTTCGGCGGGAAGCGTCAAAGCCTTCTGAAACTTCCCCGCCCCTCTCTCGCGGCGGTGATAGCTCACATTGTCCAGATCCTCCTTCTTTCGCTCTCCACGGAGGGTGAGAGTGTTGCCCTCGATGGAGATCTCGATATCCTCCGGTCTGACTCCCGGAAGCTCAGCGTCAACAAGGAATCTCTCGCTCTCCTCGATGACATTGAGCGCCGGAGAGACACCGGAGTCCACGGCACTGAGCGGAGCTCGCCCCATGAAACCGGCAAAGAGGCGATCCATCTCGCTTTTCATCCTTTCCATTTCCTGGAAGAGGCCCGGAAAAGTTCCAAAGCTCGGAAAACGGACCATTGCCATGACTTGTTACCTCCTTTCCATCCAGACAACGGGCTTCTGCTTGTTCGGCAAAGCCTGCGCATTGGGTTATCCGCTCTTGATGGTGATCTGCCTCGACTCCTTCCTGGGTCCTGCCTTCCTCGGGATCGTGATCTTGAGAATACCGTTCTTGTAAGCGGCGTCGATTCCTTCGTGCTCCGCATCTTCGGGCAGTGACAAGACCCTCTGAAAAGAGCCGTAGGAACGTTCCATACGGTAGTAGTTCTTTTCCTTTTCTTCTTTCTCCTGTTTCTTTTCGCCTTTGATCACCAAAGAGTCATCCGAGAGTTCCAACTGGACATCCTTTTCGTCCACTCCAGGGAGCTCCACGGAGATCGTATACTCCTTCTCTGCGGCTGCTATATCCAGGGTGGGTTTGAGCCACTCGTTTTGTGCCAGAAAGGAGGGCTCTCTGCCAAATCCCATGGAGGGGAAGCCGAAGCCACGAAAGAAGTTCTCGAACATACGGTCGACTTCCTGGTGAAACTGTGCCATGGGGCTGTAGGGGCGCGGCTGGCCGTGTCGCTGCACGGTGACGGGAAGCGTCGTGGCCTGCTGCTCCTCTTCCTTTTTGAACCAGTTCCAGGGTGCGAGCTTTTTCAGATCCATGATACTTACCTCCTTTCCGAAGCCGGTCCCAGGCACTCGAACCTGGTCCGAAAGCTTGTCATTGGTTGCGACGCGAAAGCGGCGATGCGGGTGTTCCAGTCTCCGGCAATTCCGCTTTCGCGGACGGGGGGCCGCGCCGACCAATGTCGGGCGGCCTCTATTCATGCTCTTCCATTAGTACATGTCGTCCATTCCTCCGTGGGGCATGGCCGGTGCGGGTTCTTTCTTTTTGGGCTTTTCCGCTACCATAGCCTCGGTGGTGAGCATGAGGGCGGCCACGCTCGATGCATTCTGCAGGGCAAAGCGCACCACTTTGGTCGGATCGATGACACCCGCTTCAACGAGATCACCGTAGGTTTCGGTTTCAGCATTGAAGCCGAAAGCGCCGTTTTCGCTCTTCACACGCTCAACCACCACGGAGCCCTCAAGCCCAGCGTTGTTTGCAATCTGGCGCACGGGCTCTTCCAGGGCTCGTTTCACGATACTGACGCCGAAAGCTTCCTCCCCGTTGGCATCCATTTTGGCCAGAGCCGAGATGCAGCGAAGGAGCGCCACACCGCCGCCGGGAACGATGCCCTCCTCGACTGCCGCACGCGTTGCGTTCAGGGCGTCCTCGACGCGGGCTTTCTTTTCTTTCATCTCGACTTCAGTTGCGGCACCGACTTTGATTACCGCAACACCACCAACGATCTTGGCGAGCCGCTCCTGGAGCTTTTCGCGGTCGTAGTCGCTCGTGGTCTCCTCTATTTGTGCCCGGATCTGTTTGACACGGCCCTCGATGGCCGAGCGGCTCCCGGCGCCGTCAACGATGGTGGTGTTGTCCTTGTCCACTCTAACGGTCTTGCACTGGCCAAGATCGTTCACCGTGACATTTTCGAGCTTGATCCCCACATCCTCCGAAATGACTTGCCCGCCGGTGAGGATGGCAATGTCCTGCAGCATGGCTTTGCGTCTGTCACCGAATCCCGGGGCCTTGACGGCACAGACCTTGAGGGTGCCTCGAAGTTTGTTCACAACCAGGGTTGCCAGGGCTTCGCCTTCAACATCTTCTGCTATGATCAGCAACGGCTTGCCCATCTTGGCGATTTGTTCAAGAAGCGGAAGGAGATCCTTCATGTTGCTGATCTTCTTTTCATGGGCAAGAATGTATGGCTCCTCGAGGACTGCTTCCATGCGCTCGGGGTCGCTCACAAAATAGGGGGAGATGTAGCCGCGGTCGAACTGCATGCCCTCGACCACTTCCAGAGTGGTCTCCATGCTCTTGGCCTCCTCGACCGTTATTACTCCTTCTTTCCCGACCTTGTTCATGGCTTCGGCTATGATCCCACCGATGGTGGAATCGTTGTTGGCGCTGATGGTGCCGACCTGCGAGATCTCTTTTTGATCCTTGGTGGGCTTGCTGATGTTTTTAAGCTCCGAAACGGCGGCCTCGACGGCCTTCTCGATGCCGCGCTTCAAGGCCATCGGGTTGTGGCCCGCGGCCACAAGCTTCGAGCCTTCGCGGTAGATGGCCTGGGCCAGGATGGTTGCGGTGGTGGTGCCGTCCCCTGCCACATCGGATGTTTTGCTCGCCACCTCTTTCACCATCTGGGCACCCATATTCTCGAACTTGTCGGCCAGCTCGATTTCCTTTGCAACGGTGACGCCGTCCTTGGTGACCAGCGGAGCACCAAAGCTCTTTTCGATAACCACATTGCGGCCCTTGGGTCCCAGGGTGACTTTGACCGCATCGGCCAGGATGTTAACGCCGTTCATGATCCTGTCCCTGGCTTCGGCATAGTATTTGATTTCCTTTGCTGCCATATGATCATTCCTCCTACATTTCTCAAGATCTCAACTTCCGGTTTGCCGAACCTACTGCACAATGGCCAACACATCGTCCTCACGCATGATGAGGAGCTCTTCGCCCTCTACCTTGATGTCGGTTCCCGCATACTTACTGAACAGAATGCGGTCGCCCTCCTTGACGGTGAGAGGGGTCCTGTTGCCGTTGTCCGTGAACTTGCCGTCTCCTACCGCCATGACTTTGCCCTGCTGGGGCTTTTCCTTTGCGGTGTCCGGGATGATGATCCCTCCGGCGGTCTTTTCCTCTTCTTCCATACGCTTCACAACGATCCGATCATTCAAGGGCTTAAGCTTCATACCATCACTCTCCTTTGGGCACTGAGTCATGCCACGATGCTTGTTTTGGTTTTAAGTTGGGTCGAGATCTTCGACCAAGAATTATTAGCACTCCATTGAGGTGAGTGCTAGCAGTGAAATTTATTTAACTCCATTTCTCCAAATGTCAAGAGGGGAATGCGCGAACATTTATTCATTAATCTTTTCGATGGATTATAGGAAATCATAGGCGAATCTTCAGCCAACGCTTGAGCAGGCTTTCTAACCACTCCTCAAAAGTCAGGTACTTCCGCGACCTCAGATCATAACAAGCCACCAGGGCCTTGTTTTCTCCTTCTTTTCGCATCCGCTCCGCCCTGCCTTCGAGGTAGCTTTGGAGTTCCGATTTCGAGATCCCGTATTCCTGTGCCAGCATCAAAGTCCCGGCGACGTTCCGGTTTAGTGCCATCTGCCAAAGAGCTTCCCATTGCAGCTCCCGTACCTTTTCTTCCGACCAACCCAGGGATGCCGCCATTTGAGCGGCCCGGATATAATTATTTCTGGCTGCTTCACAGGCAATCTCTTCTTCCGTGCAATTCGGAATCATCTTCCAATTTCGTCCTGATGAGCATTTTGCTCGAGATCCGGCTTGATTAGCCCGTTTTCCTCTCACCTGGGCTCTGCCGTCATCGCCTCGACAATAGTCTTTACGTCTTCCAAGCGGTCTTTGTGAGCAAGCAGGGTGTTTGGCCCGGCCCGAACCAGCACCACGTCGCTCAAGCCTACCAGAGCCACCGTCTCTTCATCGCCATCGCAAAATATCAGGTTGTTACGGCCATCCAGTGTGTGAACGCTTCCTCTAACAAAGTTGCAGTTTGCGTCACTTGGCAGGTAATCCTGCATGGCAAGCCAGCCGCCAACGTCCTTCCAGGAGAATTCTCCAGCAACGCAGCAAACGTTTTCGGCTTTTTCCATTACCGCATAGTCTATGGATATTCGCTCGATCGCAGCAAACGCGTTTCTCAATGCATCTTGTTGGTCTATTGTCCCTTCTCGCTCGAGCGCATCGCTCAAGTACTCGACATGGGTCGGAAGGTGTCTGGAAAGTTCGGCGAGAATAGCATCAGCGGTCCAGACAAACATGCCGGAATTCCAAAGGTAGCTGCGAGCGGCCAGATACATCTCGGCAATTTTTACATCGGGTTTTTCCTTAAACGATTCCACTCTGAAGTGTTCAACACCTTTGTCGCTCTGAATCTTTTCGCCTACTTGCAGATATCCGTAGCCCGTAGCAGGATAATCGGGTCGAATGCCGCAGGTGTACAGAGCGCCTGTGTGTAGCGCCTGTTCGGCCGCTGAGAGCATTGTTTGTCGAAATTGATCAACCGGTTCTATGAGATGGTCGGCCGTCGAGGTTATGATGACGGGATTGCCAAACCGCTTGCGTGCTATCAGTGCACCGAGACACACTGCTGCCGCCGTGTCCTTTCGCATGGGTTCGCCAATGATATTCCGGCTCGGTATGCGGGGGAGCTGCTCCCTGACCAGTTCGGTGAATCGCTCATTGGTTAGAATCAAGATCCGCTCATCTGGCAGGATTCCTGCCATGCGGTCGTAACTCTTTTGCAGCAGGCTGCGGTCATCGAACAGGCGGACAAATTGCTTCGGCTTCTCACGGGTACTGAGGGGCCAAAAACGCGTGCCAGAGCCTCCGGCCATAATCGTCGCAACCAAGTTATTTTCATGGCTGGCCATCGCTTCACCTCATCAAACTAAAGAGCGGGGCGCGGGTTGGAGAGGCACAGGCCTACCAGATCCTCGATCTGCGCAGTCCCGACGCACATGACCGAATCCGCGCCGCCCCAATAGATTTTGATCGTGCCATCATCCTCGGGTACGGCCCCGCAGCAAAAGACCACGTTGTGCACATAGCCGCTCACTTCCCACAGGTCTTCCGGCTGCAGGATCCATTCGTCCGCTACTCCAAGGAGGGTTGAGGGATCCTGCAGGTCGTGGAGCGCTGCTCCGAGGCGGTACACCGCGCCGTCCATGGTTCTAAAAACGCCGTGGAAAATGTTGAGCCACCCCTTGGCCGTCTTGAAGGGTGGTGCCCCCGGCCCGACTTTCATTTCATCCCAATGGTAGCTCAGCGGCTTGATCAACACTTTGGAATCTCCCCAATGTATCAGATCCGGTGAGTAGGAAATCCAGATGGACCAGGGCGATATCTCGGAATGTGGCCGGTCCAAACGGGCATACCGCCCCCCGACCTTTTCGGGGAAGATAACCACGTTGCGGTGGTCAGTCTGAGTGATCAAAGAGATGCGTTCAACCCGTTCGAAGTCTCTGGTCTGGGCCAGCGCCACACGGACGCCGTATCTTGAATAGGCGCTGTAAGTAATAAGGTAGTTGTCTCCCATGGCGCAGATGCGCGGGTCCTCGACACCGTATTCTTCGTAGGCAGCGAAAGGTCCCTCTTTTGCCGGAGTGAGAAACGGCTCCGGTTTGACCCGGAAGTGAACCCCGTCATCGCTCGCAGCCATGCCGACGATGGAGCGTCCGTTGCGCAAGTGAGACCGGAAGAGCATGATGTATTGGCCGTTGTATTTGGTAACTCCCGCATTATGGACGGTCTCCACCGGGTAGGGCACATCTAGCTTGGTCAAAATTGGATTCTTTTCGTAGCGCTGGATAATAGTTCCTTTAGACTCTGCCATAATCGTCCTCCGACCTTTCGATATCATCTTCGCCGAAGTAATCACCCGTCTGCACTTCGATGAACACCAATTCTTCCCTGCCGTCGTTGCGGATCCGGTGCCAGCTCTTGAGGGGCACGTCGATAGCCTGGCCGGCGCTCAGTTCCGTATCTTCACCGTCCCTGGTCACTACCGCCTTGCCGCTCACGATATACCAGTGCTCGGAGCGCCGGAAATGGCGCTGATAGCTCAATCGTTTCCCTGGATAGACCGTAATCCGTTTGACCTTGTGGTCCGGCTTGTCTGAAAGGACATGGTAAAATCCCCACGGCCGATGGTCTTCACGCTTAGATCGAGAGATGATCTGCCGATAGACGCCAAGATAGTCCTCCACCATCCGTTCGGCGCTGAACCGTTCCTCGACCCATTTGCGGCAATTCAGCCGGTCCAGGTCTTTCACTTGTGGGACAAGCTCCGCCATTTTTTCCGCGTCAGTGGCGAGAAATCCGGTCACGCCATCGGCAACAATCTCGGGCATGCTGCCCCGGTTGACGGCAATCACCGGCGTGCCGCACGCCATGGCTTCGACAACAGAGAGGCCGAACGGTTCATCAAAATTGATGGGGTGGAGCAAAGCGTACGCTCCACCCAGAAGCTCATTGCGCTTCTCGGGTCCGGCGCTGCCTGCGAAAAGAACCCTGTCATTATCCAGGTGAGGCTTCACTTCCCGCTCAAAGTACGCCTGATCTTGTACAATGCCCGCCAGCACAAGTCGCCTTCCCGTCTTTTGAGCGATCTCGATGCATTCCCTGGCTCCTTTTTCGTGGTGGATGCGGCCGAAAAACAGCAGATAGTCTCGATGGACCGCCTGAAAGGTGAACTGTTCGAGGTCAATGCCGTGATGGATGGTGGCAATATAATCCAGTTGGGGGTTTTTATCCGCCTCACTGATGGCGACATAGTGAGTCCTGCCGTTGTATTTTTGGTAGACCGGTAGAATCTTCGGGGAGGAAAAACCATGTATGGTGGTTACGACCGGCGTTGTTGTCATGGCCGTATAGGTCAGCGGCAGGTAGTCGAAATGGTTGTGGATCAGATCGAAATGTTCTCCCTGCTCGAACGCTTCGGATATATGGAGGCATTCCCACACCTTGGGCAAAAGGTCCGGATCTTCCTCATAACCTTTCGGGCTTACCCCGATCAGCCTTCCTTCGGTCTGTGAATCCTTGGTGGCAAAGAGAGTGACATCGATTCCCCGGCGCACCAGTCCCTCGGTCAAGATAGAGACGACATTTTCCCAAGGTCCATAATGGCGCGGAGGGGTGCGCCATGCAATGGGCGACAGCATAGCAATTCGCATCTGCTACTCCTCCAGTCCATTTTCATTGTGCCGTTGCAGCCATTCCAGCATTTCCGATATGTTCGCAGTAGCCAAAGCAATGCTTTTGTCGGCACAGCCATAGTAAAGGCGCACTTCGTCCCCGGCGGCGACCCATCCGCAGGGAAAAACCACTTTGTCCACGTCACCCAGCACTTCGTAGTCCTCTTCCGGGGCGAAAATCCACTCATCGGAGCGGGCCAGGAGCATCGTAGGGTTTTCTCGATCGAGGAGGGCCAGACCAAGCCGGTAGATGCAGCCGCTCGGTGTAGTTCGCACGCCATGGTAGAGAATCAACCAGCCCCTGTCGGTCAAAAGCGGAGGAGGAGAAAGACCAATCTTGTCGGCATCCCACCATCCGCCTCGACGTGCCGGGACAACAATCTGATGATCGCCCCAGTGCTTCATATCAGGACTGAAGGAAATCCAAATATGGGCGCCGACTCCGGCGAAGGCCGACACCGGCCGGTGCAGCATGGCCCAACGACCGTTGAACTGAACCGGGAACAGGGCCGCGTCTTTGTCTTCCGGCGGCATGACGACACCTTTACGTTGGAATGTCTTGAAGTCCTGGGTTGTTGCAAGAGAAACCAACGGCCCGCCCCTGGAGTATGACGTGTATACAACAGCCCACAAATCCAGCTGCGAGATGTACGTGATCCTGGGGTCCTCGATTCCCCACAGTTCTTCAGGATATTCCGCCGGGTTAGGCAGCAGCGTCGGCTTGGGATCGATCACCCAGTCGCTTACGCCGTCTCGACTGCGGGCCGCGGTGAGGTGTGAGATGCCACGCCGGTCTTCGACCCGCATGAGCAGCAAGGTATCCTTTTCCAACAGGGTCGCTGCAGCGTTGAATACCGAGTTGACACGGTAGGGAATGTCGCTTGGCCGAATGATCGGATTTGCGGAATAGCGGGTAAATATTTCCTTGAAGTCTTTATCGTTCATCATTTCCTTACCATTAGTTCTCAGTGATTGCCAACTGTCTCCTCGCGTCGTTAATGGCTTTTTCCACTACGCTCCTTATTTCCTGCAGGCGAGATTCACTGACGGCCTCAAAACGGAGCACGATGACGGGGCTTGTGTTGGATGCGCGAACCAGCCCCCAGCCGTCTGGAAAAACCACCCGTACACCGTCGATGTCGATCAACCGATGTTTTCCGGAAAGCATTTTCCTCACTTGGTTCACGAGTTGAAACTTCATGGCATCAGGACAATCGACCCTGATCTCGGGCGTAGAGTACGTTTTTGGAAGATCGGACAAGTAGGAGGAAAGGGGCTGATGGTTTCTTGAAACGATTTCCAACAGGCGACAGCCGGCATAGAGGGCGTCGTCGAATCCAAAATAACGATGACGGAAAAAGAAGTGGCCGCTCATTTCGCCGGCGAGCAGAGCTTGTTCGTCTTTGAGCTTTTGCTTGATAAGCGAATGGCCAGTTTTCCACATGATGGGAACTCCGCCGTGAGCCTGAATATCATCATACATGACCTGCGAGCACTTCACTTCGCCGATGAACTTTCCTCCGGGGTTCGTCCTCAAGATCTCCCTGGCGAACAGAACCATAAGCATATCCCCGTAAAGGATGTGTCCGTTTTCTTCCACCACCCCCAGTCGGTCGGCATCTCCGTCAAAGGCAATACCTAATTCCAAACCTTTACTAACAACTGTCTCTGACAGCGCTTTCATGTTTCTTATGACCGTCGGGTCCGGTTCGTGATTGGGAAAGTTTCCATCAGGTTCTATAAAGAGCTTGACCAAATCGCAGTTGAGCCGTTCCAGTATGGGAACGGCCGTCAGTCCCCCCGTGCCGTTGCCGGCATCGATCGCAAGTCTGACCGGCCGCTCAATTTTGACGTTGGCAACCACATAGTCGCAGTAGGATGAGATGATTTCCTGCTCGTGCAACGTGCCGTTGCCGGATGTATATTGGCCGGATTCGATGATGTCTCTGAGCTTATGAATCTCCCTGCCAAAGATTGTATCGGGTCCGACACATACCTTAAAACCATTATATTCCGGAGGGTTGTGGCTTGCGGTGATCATCACGCCCCCATCCAGCTTCAGATGCCTGATGGCGAAATAAAGCACGGGGGTGGGACACAAACCGATATCAATGACTTCAGCGCCACCTTTTCTCAAGCCTTTGATCAAGGCGTTTCGGATTTCGAGCGAGCTCGGACGGCAATCACGACCCACTGCACAGGTTCTACTCCCATGGCCAGCAAGATAGGTAGCAAGGCCACGCCCTATTCTCACTACATCATCCAGACTGAAGTCCTTTTCCACGATACCGCGAATATCGTATTCTCTGAAGATCGACGGATTCATTTTCATCATCTCCCGAACATTCCCGACACTAAAATTCCAGATCCAAAACCAGGGGTTTCCTTGTGCGAAGCGCTTTATTGGCCAGCCTGTAAGCTTCGTTGTACTGCCGCGCCACCACGCCCCAGGAAACCACCTCATCCAGATACCGTCTCAGGTTTTCGCCCAGCTCCAAACGCAGCTTTTCGTTGCAGGCCATATGAATCACCTTGCGCTTGAGCATCTCCTTGGTGGTGAAAAGAAGTCCTCCCTCGCTTTCCAGGGTCTGTGCGGTCAGTCCCTCCATGGGTGCGGTGGTGATGAAGGGCTTATTGAGGGCGATAATGCGCGCCAATGTTCCCGATTGGGTCTCATCCGTTGAGGGCAGCACGATAAAATCGCATATCGCCATCATCTTATAGTAATCGTCACCCCTCGGGATGAACTCGTAGTAGTGGGCGATACCTTTGTTGCCCAGACCTTCCGCCTCGGCTTTCCACTCTTCATAGTCCGCTTTGTGATGGGGGTCTCGCATGGCGCCTGCAGCCAAGAGGTCCCAATCCTGGCCGGTGCGCCTTTTGATTTCGTGATGAATCTCCTCCCACATGGAAAGCAGGATGTCCCAGCGCTTGTTGGACTGAATCCAGCCAATCATGCCGACCAAGTGAGCCGCCAGTCCGGCGTCATTGAAGCCGAATTCATCCCGTAGCTCCGGTATCTCATGGATCCCCCAGCGCTTGTCCGGCCGCGCCCCGTGTGGAACCACCATGATGTTGCGCGGAGTCGGCCACCCCCGGCCATGAAAAGTCCAATCGAGCCGCCATTTCTGATAATGGCACTTAAAGAGCACCACGTGACTTCTTTGGCTCATCTTGTAGATGAAGTCGGCTTCCTGATCGCGCAGCCGTCCGTGGATCGTGTGGGGCTCCACAACGATGGGATGATCGGCGATGGCCTCGAGCAAATCGAGGAATCCGTCATTTCCGTCGCCAATACCCCGCTCGTCGTAGTATTCGTACAGGCCGTACTCATGTTCGATGTGAACGGCATAGGGGTTTAAATTCTCGATTTGTTGGGCCACCGGCCGCCACCAGTCCCTGCGGGTCATGTCGATCAGTGGCATGACGCCTTCCCCCTTTCCGTCGGTGTGGCTGATGACCAGCACCCGACGGTCAGGATTGGCTTTTTGGATGAATTCCCGCGCCTCCTCGCAAAAGGTGGCGATGCCGCACAAACGAGGCGGATAAGAACTGATCATAACAATGGGTCTATGCGACACGAACTTTTTTCTCCTTTAGTTTTTCAGCCTGTTCAGCTGCTTCAACCGATACCTGCGCGTTCCTCATGCGGTAGAGGGTGGACAACGACAAGAGCCACGCCAGTGTCGATTCCGCCCCCTGGTTGCGGTTCGGTCCCGTAGCGCTCAGACCGTCCCGGCATCCGCCGGTTTGATAATCATATAAGGGAGCATTCAGGTCGTTTCGCCCCAGAAACCATTCCAGGCAGCATTGGGCAGCGGCGATCCATTTGGGGTCCGAAGTGACATGGTAGGCTTCCCGACATGCGTCAATCATGGCTTGAGCCTCGATGGGTTGTTGGTCAAAGCGGGCTTTCAATCCGGCACGCGGGTACCAACCTCGGTTGCCGATGGGCACGAAATGCCCCCTGCTGTCGGTTTGGATCGTCCTGAGCCATTCAAGGGAGCGAAGACCGGCTGATACCATGTCCCCTCTTTGCAGCCACTGACCCGACATGAGCAATGCTTGAGAGATCTTGCCGTTGGCATAGGTCACCGTCTCCTCAATCCACGGCCAGTCATCCGTGGCATAGCTGCAATAGAAAGCAAACAACCGGTCCGCCAGTTGTTCTCGGACCCTGCGGACGCATCTGTCGCCGCCGTATTTTCTCAGGTAGGCGTGAATTCCCACCAGGGTGAATGCCCATGCGCGTGGGGCATCGAAGTCGAGGGCAGCCGGCAGGGCCTTCTCAAAGAGCTCATGAGCGGCGCCCAGTATGTCCTCCGATCGAGCGAGGCCAACCGCTTCACCCAAACCCCACAGAGCACGTCCATGGCTGTCCTGCGAGCCTTCCTTTTCCAACCATTTGCGGTCGTAACCCATGAAGTTGCGAAACCGTCCCCGGTTTTCGTCGAAAGCGTGGTGTAAAAAACTCATATAGGTGCAAGCCAGGTTGGTCAGTGCATCCTCATCGGGCACCAGGTCCTGAGCCATGAGCACGGCGATGAGGGCCCGCGCATTGTCGTCGGTGCAGTAACCATGATAACGATTTGGTACGATGAACTTGGCGTGTTGGATGATCCCTACGTCATCTGTAAGCCGTATGAGATGATCGAGCTTCGGCTGAGGTATTTCCCTCGGAACGATTTCCAGGGTCTTGGTCCTGAACACCGCCCGCGGCTTGCATTCCCTTTCTTGTTTGACCTCGGTGAAAAGCTCAAGGTATCTGCGTGCCACTTCCTTCCAGATCATTTTCCGGCAAAAGGTGTAGGCACGCTTGCGGATGGCGTGACGTTCCACCTCGCGGGCCAAAAGATCGTTGATCTCAGTGGCAAGTGCCTCCGCGTCCTGAAATGGAAAAAGCCGCCCGCGCCCTTCGGCCAGCATCTCCTCGGCATACCAGTAGGGCGTGGAGACCGTTGCCTTGCCGGCGCCAAGAGCATAAGCCAATGTGCCGGAAACGATCTGCTCTTGATTGAGATAGGGTGTGACATAAATGTCTGCCGCACCCAGAAACTCGCACAGTTCATTCAAGTCGACGAAGCGGTTGTGAAAAATGAGATGGTCGGCGACTCCCAGTTCCGATGCGCGCCGCTGAAGAGAGTGCCGATAGCCTTCCCCCTGGTCCCTTCTGACGTGGGGATGAGTGGCGCCAAGAACCACATAGACCGCTTCGGGATTTTCCTTTACGATCCGCGGCAGGGCGTCGATCATGGTTTCGATGCCTTTGCCCGGGGAGAGCAATCCAAACGTCAAAAGCACCTTCCGGCCTTCAACTCCAAACTGGTCTTTGTAAAAGTTGGGATCGACGAACGGCACATCCGGAATTCCGTGATGGATCATCGCAACCTTGCCGCGGGGAATCCCGTAGACTTCTCCAAGTATGCGCTCCGCCCTCCGACTCATGACAACCAGACGGTCGGAAATCTGACCGATTCGTTTCATAACAGTCAACTGCTCGGGCAACGGCTCCTGCAGCACTGTGTGCAGAGTGGTCACCACCGGCATGCGCAGAGCGCCGAGCAGTTCAATGACATAAGCTCCCTGCTCGCCTCCAAAGATGCCGAACTCGTGTTGCAGGCACACCGCGTCCACTTGGCTCATGTTCAAGAAATCCGCTGCCAGGCGGTAGTCGGAGAGGCTTTTTTGATTCAATTCAAAACGCACTCTGGGAGGGTAAGCATAGCCCTCCGGGGTGTCGTTCATAACCACCGCCCAACATTCCCCGGCGCCTTCCTCATCGCCCAATGCTGTCAGAAGGTCCGCGGTAAATGTCGCGATTCCGCATTGTCTCGGCAGGTGATTCCCAATCACTGCAATCTTCTTCAAACTCGCTCGGTAGCTATCGGAATAAGCCATTTGACTTCTCCTCTGCGTCAGACCCGAGACCGCCGGCATCTCGCGCCCCATGGTCTAATATCCTGACCAGTTTATCGTGCCGGCGTTGCCTCTGAAAGAGCTGTTCCCCGCTGGGCGCTCGCTCGACTTTCATCCGTTTTTTTCTCTGCAACGATCTCGATTGTGTCTCCATCGCAAAGCCTATGGTCCAGAGGCACCGTTGTTCCGTTCACCTTCACTTGGGTTTGGTGAGAACAATCTGGACAATACCTTTTGATATAATCCAGCACAGTTGCGTCTCCCGAAAGCCTGGCGATCAGGCCTGCCCTCCCGAATACCACCAGATGATCCTCATAAACCTGCCGGTGAAGCAATCGGAGGAACTCATCGGTGCTGGGCGCAGAACAGTGCTGCCCAACAAGAGCTTGCAGCCATCGAGTCTGGCTGTAAGCAGTTTCTGCGCTTTCGGCTCCGGTCTTGTAACGCCAATGAGCGGCCGTACCATATTCGGCCTCGATATGCATGAACTCGGTGCGGATCTGGAATTCGATAGGCTTGCGGGAGATATCCCTTACCGGGTATACGCAGGTGTGAAGGGATTGGTAACCATTTTCCTTAGGAAGTCCGATGTAATCGTCAAACGTGCCAGGGATCGGCCGGTAATGAGTGTGCAAAAGTCCCAGTACGGAATAGCATTCGGCGACTTTGCCGACGATGATGCGCAGGCCAATCCGGTCCATAATCGCATCAAGGGTCGCACCCGTCTTGAGCATCTTGCAGTGAATGGAGTAAAGGCTTTTGGTTCTTCCCTGGACAATGCACTTAATGCCGTTTTTGTTCAGAAGCCGCTCTACCCCTTCATGCAGAATTTGTAGGCAAGCCTCGTCCTCTTCCCTGATTGGTTTAACTCTTCTTTCCAAAGCTTCATAAGCCACGGGGTCGAGAATGAGAAAACTTGCATTTTCCAAACGCTTGCACAATTCTCTAAGACCGAGTCGGCTGGCAATGGGCACATAGACGTCCACGGCCTCCCGGGCGGCATCACGGGCATCATGGGTTCCGCATTCCACTGCATGTTCCAGTTGGATCAGACGAAAGGAAATGTTGAGAAGAGCTCTGCGAGTGTCTCCGGTAAGGGATTTGAGTGATTTGTGGAGATCAGAGCGGCGATTATGCTCCGTATCCGTTCGAGAAGTAACAGGAAAGTCGATTTCGCCAACGGCGGTAGCGATTCCAGGGCCGAACAATTTCCCGATCTCGTGCAGGTCTGCGCGACCCAGCCATACGGTTGGAGCCAGCAAAGCAACAGCCAGAGTCAGTGAATCCGCTCCTTGATCCATAAGCAGCTGGGCGGTCGAGAATGCTATGTTTCCATCCCAACGGAGTTTTCCCCTGGCAAAATTAAGGGCGCGAAGAATCGATTCCGCATCCCTCGGCCCAAACAACTCTTGAGCCTTTTCGAGAAACAGCTTGTGCCTTGTTTGCTCCAGATTATCCGGCGCCATGAGACCGAAATGCCCTGAATCCTTAACGAGATAGCCACAACACGCAGGAGCTGCGTCCATAAAAAAATTTAGTTCAGCTTCGAAAATTGTCAAGTAAATAGTCTCAAAAAACTTAGTAGAAAAGGATCAAAGCATCACTGAAGCATAGAGCTCATCGTGTGAAAAAATCTAATTTTATTGAATGATCAACCGACATTTTCCATTGACTTTTGTCCCCCAGCTGCTAATTTTTGTCTGTGTTTTTTTATATTTCATAAATCAAATATAGTTGAATACGAAGGGACGGCAATGGGAAGGCTTGTCGGATACGCACGGATATCAGTGCTGGAGCGGTCATTCGAACCCCAGATAGAGGATTTGCGGAAGGCTGGAGTGAGTGAAGAGCTGCTTTTCAGTGACGAGGCCATTGTCGTCAGAGACACCTGGAGTGGACTGCAAGATTGCCTGGATGAGCTTCAAGCAGGTGACACTTTAGTTGTGTGGCGACTTGACCGCATTGGAAAATCCCTTTCTCAACTTGTCAATTTCGTTGAGGACTTGCAGAACCGGGAAATCGGCTTCAAGTCATTGTGCGACGCGGTAATTGACACAACACAGAGTGACGGCGAAGTGGTGTCAGACGTTTTTTCTTGCCTCGCCGAATTCGGCCGCCGTCTGCTTCAGGAGCGCGCCCGGGTCGGCGTCGCGACCGGCCGCGCCAGGGGCAGACAGGGGGGAAGAAGACCCATCTTTGCCAGCGACCCACGCGTTCGAGCGGCAAAGGCAATGAGCCTCGATGAAAACATCACAGTCAACCAGATTTGCGCAGCACTCAAGATATCGAGGGCAACGTATTACAGGTTTCTTGCAATGGCGGAAGAATGAGCCGCCTGGAGGCCCTTGGCATGTCATGCATGCTAACAGTGGAGGCTAGTCCGTGACATTCAAGGAAGACAGCAAAAGCGGAGAAGCCCGAACAGGCTCAAACTTACAATACCTCAAAAACTTGACCCTGGCAGCCCTTAAGACCTTTAATCGCGCAGCACTAGACGGAAAACGCGCAAAAGTGCGCGCGCAACTGGAAAACATCCTTGGCGAAATCCAAAGGTTGCAAGCCATGCAGGAGGATCTGCATGTTCATTTCAAATTGATTGAGATATATGACAATCTTTTGAGTGAACGAATGTGTGGCAAACTTGATCATCAAGCACGCAAGCACATTCTTAACCGCAAACAGCACGAGCAAAGTAAAATTAACTCGCTGCAAATGCAATTGAACCGATTACCCGAGATCGAGAAGCAAGTTCAACAACTGGGAGGTATAGTTGCTCGGGTTGACGCGAACGAGGCTTTGAACAAGACGAAGCTCGATTCATTGCCGGACAGGCGGGGCGGCCGTCAAGAGCACAACTGTGAAAAAAGCTTTCAAACTCAAAGTTATTACGGTGCTTGAGTGAGAGAAAGGAGAAGTCTTTTCTGGGTGATAAGTGAGAGGCTTGCATGGCGACGATAGTTCGAATTTACCCAACGCACGGAATCGCAAAGCTGAGTGGTTGCCCTTATTGCTTCAAGAATCTTTACGACCGGCAGCATCAAGAATTAGCTCGTTCGACAGGCCGAGGCCGCTTCAAAGTAAGATGCCCCAACTGTGGTTTCACCAAGTATTACGACGTGGAGGGTAAAGCGACATGCTTTTCCATGAACGCGAACACTTGAGCGATGCATGCGGTTTGGGCGGAATCTTTGGGATCGAGTGGAACGGTGGATAATGATGAGCTTAGCCGTTGCCCGGAGTGCAACCGACCGGTGCCAAACTGTTTCACCGAGCAATTTTGCAAGTGCCAAATCAAGCACAGAGCCCAATAAGGAAGACTTTGCAAGGCAGTGCAGGAGATGACGGCGATTGCCCACCGCCTGAGTAGAGAGAGGAAACGGTGGGCAAAGGACTCAAGAGTAAGGGAAAATTGGTTAACGGCAAAATTGTAGTCTAAAAGATTTACATCAAATGAGAAGGGAGGTATCAGTTATGTCTGAGTTGGTACCCTGCAGCAAGCGGCTATCCCCGTTGTCGCCCCCAGCTTCGGATTTGAGCGATCGGATTGATCGTCTCTTTGATGACATGGTGCCTTCAAAGCTTTTTGCGAGACTCATGCCATCAATGCGGAGTGAAGCGGGCGAGTGGATGCCGGAATTTGACATCTCGGAAACCGATGATCAAATCATCGGGGAGGCCGATGTTCCAGGAGTGGACCCAAAAGATCTGGAGTTGAGCATTTCGCCACAAAAAGTCCTTTCCGTAAGGGCTGAGAAAAGGGAAAAGCGGGAATTAAAGGACGAGTGCCAACACTGCATTGAAAGGCGATTCGGCGCATTTAGCCGGTCCTTCACGTTACCCAGGGAGGTTTACGCGGACGAAGTCGAGGCAACCTACAAGGATGGCGTTCTCAAGTTAACCATTCCCAAAACTGAATCTTCCAGGAGCAAGAAAATCACGGTTGATGTAGGCTGAAGTAGAAATTATGTTCGCCGTCATTTCACGAAGCGGCGAAATTTCCCCGCTTTTTCTTTTGATAACCACCTTAGTAACGGGCCTGGTTGCTTTCGAGGAAGAAAGCATTCCCAAATTATTGCTCTATGAATTCAGTTTCGTTGCAATGTAAAAACCCCCTTGACAGATTTTCCGAGTGGATTATTTTTTATCAAAAACTGGTTAATCACCTGAAATAAATGGTGAAAGGAGGTATTGAGTATGCTCGGGTTAGCACCTCGACGTAGAAGAGAAGAATCTTTGGTAAGATTTCCATCTTTGGACTGGACTGATCGGTTGATGAACGATTTGTCATCGTCCCGGTTCTTTTCCAATTTTGGAGAGACCGGAGACTTGATGCCTGCTTTCGACATTTCGGAAACAGACGATCACATAGTCGTCAGAGCCGATCTACCGGGGATCGATGCCAAGGACCTCGACATTAATCTGTCCGGAAATGTATTGAGCATCAGCGGAGAGAAAAAGAAAGAACAGGAGCAAAAGGATGAGAACCACTACTCTATCGAGCGGCAGTTCGGTTCCTTTTGCCGTACGTTTACGGTTCCCGCCGAAGTCAAGGAGGAAGGCATTGAGGCCACCTACAAGGACGGTGTACTCCGTCTAAAGATCCCCAAGGCGGAATCGGCCAAGCGGAGGAAGATCGAGGTGAAGCAAGTCTAGGAGATCCTTTTCTGGGTGAGCCCGAATCGGCTCACCCAGGCTCTTCAACGGACCGGTATTGGATCCCCTTCAAGTCCAAAACCAGACTTAGCTTGACGGCAATCCAGGCATGTCAATGCTGGCTTGAACGAACACTCTTTTAGGAATTTATCCAATACTGAGAGGAGGGTTCTGAATGGTTCAGCTTTGGGCACGGAGAATTGGGATGTTGATCCTGGCGGGAATCCCTGCGATTATTGGCGGGAACTGGTTTGGTCGATTATTCCAAATTGGCATGCCGTCATCGCTTGGGAAATTCTTCTCGTGTTGGTCTGGTTTTGATTTTAACAGCAGGACAAAGGAGATTGCAGGCTCTCATGATGAAGACCGTAAAACAATAGCAGGTGGAACTTTCAAAGCTGAGAGGCTCAACGGTTTCGATTACGGAGGGCTGAAATGAACGATTTTGAATTGGTCAACAATTGCGCTGACGTGAGCTGTCTTCTGACATTTCTTCGGACTGCAGAGAGGAACAAAAATTCGGAACTCAGAAGAGCAATCTTGGAGAGACTCATTAATATGCAAGTTCTTTGTGAACCCAAATTTGGTGAAGCTGTCGAATACGCGAATCTGAGAAAAGAGGTCGCTAGTATCCTGGGCATAAAGGATTGCGCAGAACTCCTACGTACTTACAGCCACTCCGCTGTGCTGGACTGACACACTGCACCTCGGACGAGTACTGAAGGAGAATTATGGCATCGAAGCAAAAACAAAAACTGTTGTCGCCGGTCAAGTTGAACAAAATAAGAGAAAACCTGTTTGAAAGAAAACGGTTGTTATTGCAGGAAGTCCCTCCCTTCCTATAGAAATGTCTCAGCATCAATAATGCCTGTTGCGAGAAAAACTTAGGTGCATTGGGCAGTGCTGTCAATACACGATAAGTATGTAATTCGTGTAAATATAGCTTAGCCGTGGCTTTCACTGGTTGGTCGCGCATTCCTTAAAGTGAAAAAAACGGCTCTCAGAAATGAGGGGCTAGGATGAAATCTGCCGAAATTTATGTAAGAGCAAATCCAGAAACTTAGCTATTTTGATTTCTCAGGATGCGACAGAGATTCTGAAGATGGATCTTGAAACTCGCAATAAGATCGTATTCGGATACAGAGTCTTCGGCGATTTAGCGCCTTACGCGCTTATGCATTTGCCTCTCTCAAGCGGTTAAAAACGGTTATGAAGAGGGGCAATAGAGACATACTGTGCCAAGTCCAGAACACCTGCCGCAAAAGTAAGTTCCCGCAGGTACAAAAGTTACTAATATACTAGAGTTACTAGATAAATACTTTAGCCAATTTTGGAAAAACGTGAGAAATTTCTTGGATTTTATGAATGTTTTCCGTAGGTGCCTGGATTTGCTATGATTTTAAAAAGTGACACATAGGTGACACAAACCCGATTGTAAGCAAAAAACAGCCACTTGAAAAATTTTCAAGTAGCTGTTTTTTCATACAATTCTGGTCGGGGCGAGAGGATTTGAACCTCCGACCCCCTGCTCCCAAGGCAGGTGCGCTGACCAGTCTGCGCTACGCCCCGACTCTGAAACCTGAGTTTCCTAACACAGGCTCACCCTAAAAGCAAGATTGAACTGAGCCCAAAATTGATTTGACACCGTGGCGGGCTCCTGCTAAGAGTCGCTTTGATCTCTATAAAACGTTCAGGTGCGCTGGAAAGCTTAATAGGGAATCCCGTGCAAGTCGGGAGCGGTCCCGCCGCTGTAATCGGGGACGAACGCCACGCAATAGCCACTGGGTAACCGGGAAGGTGTGGCGACCAGGTTGAACCGAGAGCCAGAATACCTGCCTGAACGTGAGTGAAGTCGGCACGGGTTGATGTTTGACTTTTCTCAGCGGGACCAAGCAAACCGGGGTGCAATCCTTAGAGCTACCAGCTCTAGGGATTTTTTTTTGCAAACTTGCCCTTGCAGGCAAGGGCCCTGTCCACAAGAAAAGGAGCTATGCATGAAAAAGGGAATCATTCTCTATGTTGCAGAAGGACGCGAAGAACTCGACGAATGGATGGATCTGAGCGCCGAGAAAAAACGGCTCGAGGCCGACGACGTTTGTTTGGCGACCTCCGAAAGTGAACTCGCTTATGGGTGGTGGTATATGCTTACCCGCGGCATGCAGCAGATATCCTGCCTGAGGGCAAGTTATGATCTGGTCGCGAGCAGCATCAGGGCAGAAGGACGGCCATTCAGGCTATGCGGCTGAGTCATGCGAAAGAACCGCCTTTATATTTTTGCCGATCCCATATATCTTGGTTTTTAAGGTGTTGATCTGCACTTCCAGAGGAAAAGCACGCGATGAACAGAGCCATTTTAGTGGTTGCCTTCGGCACCAGCGTACCTCAAGCTCAGAAAGCCTTCGACCATATCGACCGGCGGGTGAAAAAGGCGTTTCCCGACACAGAAATTCGATGGGCCTACACCTCGAGAACGATTCGTGCAAAGCTGGCAAGGCAGGGAATCCGACTCGACTCGCCCGAAATCGCTCTGGCCCGCCTGATGGACGAAGCTTTCACCCATGCAGCGGTACTCTCGCTGCACACTATACCGGGCATAGAATTTCATGAACTCTGCCGCAATGCCAAGCTGTTCGGCGAAATGAGCGGCGGCTTCCAGCGCATTTTGGTGGCCCCCCCTCTACTTTCCTCGCAAAATGACCTGGAGCGAGTCGCCAAAGCCTTGATCGAGCAAATCCCAAAAACTCGCAAACCCGACGAACCGGTCCTTTTCATGGGGCACGGCAGCAAGAACCACCCTGCCGATGCGCTCTACTCGGCAATGAACTGGATCTTTCAGGACCTCTCGCCCCACACCTATGTGGCGACGGTCCAGGGGCATCCGGCTTTGATTGACATCCTGCCTAAACTGCAGGGGAAAAACCTCGGCAAGGTCTACCTGCTGCCTTTTATGGCCGTAGCGGGCGAACACGCGAGAAAGGACATGGCGGGGGAAGACCCTGAAAGCTGGAAGTCGGTGCTTACCCGAAACGGTTTTCGGTGCGAAATAATGCTAACCGGCACGGCCGAATACCCCGAAATCGTGGAAATATGGCTTGATCATCTGCGAGACGCTGTTGCGCGGCTATAGGGATTAGCAGTTCTGTCACTGGATGATTTGCAGACCCGGAAAGGAGGTTTGGCTATGACGAGACGGGCGGTTTTGTTTTTCGTGTGCGCACTCATCATGACTCTGACCTTGGTTGACGGAAGCTTCGGAGAAGGCCCAATGCAGGTTTTGTCACCCGCATTCAAAGACGGCGCCCGCATTCCCCCGCAGTATGTCATGAGGGCCATCGGGGGAGAAAACATCTCTCCGCCGCTGAACTGGAAGGATGCGCCCAAGGAAGCAAAATCCTTTGCCATATCCATCGTTGACCTCCACCCGGTGGCAAATAACTGGGTCCATTGGCTGGTGGTCGATATTCCCGCCGACGTTCGATCGATCCCCGCAGGAGCTTCCGGCAGGAGCATGCCGGCAGGTTCGGTGGAACTCAAGAATTCCTATGGAAGCATGGGTTACGGGGGACCTCAACCTCCCAAAGGAACCGGCGAACATCCTTACATCATTACCCTATATGCGCTCAAAGTGTCCAAGGTAGCCATCGGCAGGGACGCCGGTCTCAAGGGTTTCGAACACGCGCTTCACGGAAAAATCCTGGCGGAGGCGAGCATCACGGCCTACTTCGGCCAGTGAGCGCCGACCCGGCCCGATCATTTATCATGCATCCGATGCCGCCGGCTTGTCGGGAATTTGATAGCTGCACGGCACTTCACAGGCGCATTTGCCGCAAACATCCACCAGCGGCAAATGGCTGTAGTGGGCGTTGTTCCTGAGGCATTGCCGATAGCAGGCCTGTCGGCTGAAACGCGTTTCATGCAGGGCGCCGTACTTGCATTTCGGAACGCAGGCAAGGCAGTCATAGCCGGCTTTTTGTAAACACCATTCGGCCTCCGGGCGCACCGTTGCCGCAAGCGGCATGGTGGTGACGAGACTGCCCAGGCGGCCGCAGCAGCCGGAAGAGGTTATGAGCAAGTGATTGTGGCCGAAAGTACCCAGCCCTGCGAGGTAGGCAAGATGCTTGTGGGACCACCGGCTAACGAGTTTGGCTTCGTCAAAATTATGCGTTGCCGGAGTGACCGCGGCCAGATGCCCCCGGTCCTTTAATCGTGCCTTCAAATGTTCGTTGATGGCGCCAATCAGGAGATTTGTCGTTATGTAGGATTCCGCCCAACTCTGGGAGGCCAGCGTTCCGTGCCCGTCATTTTGTTCGCCCAGCCAGCGCTGAAACGGCAAAAAGAACACAATGACCGACTCGGCCCCGGGAAGGATTTCAGCGGGCATGGCATGGTCGGGATCTACCACCCGCCTTAACTCTGCCAGCAGCGGGTCGTTTGCCGAGGCAACGCCCACCAGCGGCGGCCGCCAGTAGTCGTCTGCCCCTTGCGATCGCTTCCAATCCAGGATGAATTCTTCTATCAAAGCACTCAGCCAGTCAGCATCTTTGCTTGCCTGCATATTTTTTCCTCCTCGGGATGCATTCAAACCGTTCGGGGTTATTCATATCCGGCAGATCCATTATGGTCAACAACTGCAGGGCTAACTCTGCAGCCCCTTCCCCGAACAGAAACGGAGCTTCGGACAGCCTCCTGACCGTATAAATCCAGCTGAGCGAGGGCGTCGCGGGTTCATGGTTGTCGAACACCGTTCCCATCTGCTATCATCCCCTGGTGCGAAGAGCCCCATGAACGCCGGGCAAATTGCTTGGATGAGCGGCTGCGGCAGCCGCCTTCATTGGACATCATCAGCTTTCGAGTCTCCGTTGACACATGTTGAATGAAACTTTCTATCAAAAAAAGGCCAAGTCCTGGGACCGCTGGGTCACCATAATCATCGTGGCATTATTGCTGGTCCCGATTCCCTTCGCACGTTTCGAATCATGGCCGGACGGCAGAACAATCTTGGTGAGGCCGGTCATGCCCTGGAGCCGATTCCACTTCTGCTACATTAGCTTCCCTGCAGGTGACCCGGTCGAAGAAGCATACGAATTCACATGGCAAGGAAAGATTCTTCCGAACAGCACACCCGACCCCATGCTGTTCGTTATCAGTTCAGCCGAGTCCCCCCTGCTGAAGTGGCAGAACAACCCCGAGCTGGTATTGGAGGAAGTATTCCAACAGGGTGATTTTGTGCAGGTGGACACCTTCTGGCAGCCTCTTTTGCTTTGGCCGCTCAGCATGCTGTCCGGCAAGCTGGCCTAGCAGGCAGTTATTGCAGCCACATCACGGCGCATCCGTATCGGAGGATGCCGTGCGGGCGGTCTCTCCTCGATCGGGGAAAAATCTCTTGTAGTAAAAAAGGCTGACAAAAATCGGCAGTACATAGTATGCGAATCGGTAGATTAAAGTCGCCATCAAGGCGCGATCATAGTCCAACCCCATTAGATAGAACGAACCTGCCATGGATCCCTCCATCAAACCTATGGACGCTGGGGTCAGTGAAAAAAGAGTGGCAAAGATGCCGACCGAAAAACCAACCAGCAAGGAACTATTATCGACGGGATAATGGGCCGCCAGGAACGAGCATTTGAGGCATAGGAACATGAGCAGCCAGTCCATCAGGGCATAGGTGGCGGGAGCAGTCAGCATGCGGGCATTTTTGACCAGCAGGTTCATACTCTCGTTGAAATTTTCGAAAAACCCCGTAGCCCGGTCTCGCTGCAGCCAGCGAGGATGCAGAAGCTTTTTGGGAACGGCCTGGGCAAAGCGCATGATCCACTGCCAAAGTTTTTTCCGGAAGGCCTCGTGGACAAGGATCTGTATGGTCAGCCAGGTGAGCACAAAGGCAACGAATAAGATGACGATGCCAAATTCCATTTGGCGGGTATTCATCTTGTAGTTGCTGTAAAGGAAGAAAAATCCGAGGTAAATGAAAACGACGGCCACCGTGTTGGTGAGGAATCCGTGCACCATGGAAATGGAGAGGGTATTGCTGGCGGGGATCTTTTCTCGGGAAAGGAGATAGACTTTGGCGGCAACCCCACTCAAGCCCCCCAGGGCCATCAAATAATTCATTGTGCAGGACAGCAGCGCGATCTGAAAGGTCACATAGAACGGCAGAACGCGTCCCATATTCTTCAGCAGGCGGTGCAGCACTGCCGCGATGCATGGGTAAGGGGACGCCCTTTAGATTTTTAGTTTCTAACGGAGCCGGTCTGTGATAAATAGATAGCCATGCCAAGGAACTCACGCATAGACGCGGGCGGTGCTTTGCACCACATCATTGCGAGAGGAATTGAACGGCGGCGGATCTTCCAGGACGAGTCCGACCGGGATAACTTCGTGCAACGATTGGGGATCATCCTCAAAGAAACGGGAACGCAATGTTATGCCTGGACTTTGATCCCCAACCATTTTCATCTGTTACTTAAAAGTGGCTTGGTGCCAATATCTCAGGTGATGCGGCGGTTGCTTACCGGCTATGCGGTGTCGTACAACCGCAGGCACCGGCGTAGCGGCCACCTTTTCCAAAACCGGTACAAGTCGATTCTTTGTCAAAGAGATCAGTATTTTCTTGAGCTGGTCCGCTACCTTCACCTGAATCCGCTACGAGCCGGGATCGTTTCAACTGTTGAAGATTTGGACCGCTATGGCTACTGCGGTCATGGTGTGATTATGGGTCATTTTGAAAATGATTGGCAGCAAATCGATGAGGTGCTGGAATTGTTTGCCAAACAAGTTTCGGTGGCCCGTCGCCGCTATCGAGCTTTTGTTGAGGAAGGCATTAAACAGGGCCGTCGCAGTGATCTTACCGGGGGCGGTTTGTTACGCAGCAGCGGGGGATGGGCGGAGGTGAAGGCGATGCGCAGAGCGCAAATATTCCAAAAATCAGACGAACGAATCTTAGGCGACGGGGACTTTGTTGAACAGGTGCTTCTGCAAGCGCGGGAGCAAATGGAGCGGAGACACAAAGTGCGTGCTCAGGGATTCAACCTTGATAAGGTGGCCGAGCGGGTGTGCGAAGTACTGGAACTGGACAAATCCAACCTGTGGACGGCGGGCAAGGATCGCAACAGGGTTCGTGCGCGGAGTCTTTTTTGCTACTGGGCGTCAAGAGAGCTTGGGATCAGTCAGGCTGAGTTGGCGCGCAAGCTTAATATCTCTCCTGCAGCTGTGACTTTTTCCGTAAAACGAGGAGAAGAAATGGTGGCAGAGCACAACTACTGCCTATTTAAATCGGCGGATCGTGAGTCCGGAGAGTAAAACTAAAAGACTAAAGGACGTCCCCTTAGGTTCTCCTTAGGTTCTCTCGATATCTCGTACTTTGGACAACTCAAGATGCGTGTCTACCATAAGAAGGGCGTACGTAAGAGAATGCCGCGATCTCTGCTTGTTCTTTTCGGCGATTTCGTTATTTGCATACACAAAGGAGTTGACAATGGCCGATCCAAATACAGTGTTGAAGGAAGCATTAACTCTGAAACCGGCTCAGAAAGCCGAATTGATCGACAAACTACTCTCAAGCTTGGACAAACCGGATAAGGACATCGACGAATTGTGGGCAAAAGAGGCTGAGAGTCGGATCGATGCGTATGAAAAGGGCAAAATGAAGGCAGTGACTTTAGAAAAGGTGCTGAACAAGTATAGATAGGATACGGGATGCGCATCCGCTTTTTGGAAATTGCCGAGATCGAGCTCGACGAGGCGATACAGTATTACAACTATGAAGTCGCCGGGCTTGGCGATGACTTTCTTACTGAAGTCTTAAAGACTCTGGATAGGATTGTGCGGTTTCCGGAAGCATGGCATCCCTGCTCAAAGAGGACACGGAGGTGTCAAACGCGCCGCTTTCCATATGGGATCATCTACCAGATAAGAAATGCGGAGATACTCGTTATTGCTATTGCAAACCTGCACAGAGAACCAGACTACTGGGAGGATCGAGTGTAGAACGAGCCCAACTACCTTATGGCTGCAATGGTTGCGCTACTTGCTGCGGGCCTGTTTTTCGTTTTCAGCCCAAAGGCTTTTTGCGCCACTACCGCGGAGATTGAGCAGTGGCTGCAGGCACACAACAATTACCGGGCCCTGCATGGATCACCAGCCTTGATCTGGAACTCGACCATCGGAACGAGCGCTCAGACTTATGCCAACTCCTGCCCGCTCGTCCATTCCGGTTCAGCATACGGAGAGAATATAGCCTTTGCCGGTTACAATCAAACCCCGCAGGGAGTGGTGGACCGCTGGTACGCGGAAGAGCAATATTATGATTACAGCAATCCCGGATTCAGCTTAGACCCAAACGAACCGATAGGTCATTTCACACAGGTTGTATGGAAGAGTACCGCACATATAGGATGCGGGTGTGTGACCGGATGCCCCGGCACATATCAGAGCATCTGCGTTTGTCAGTACGATCCCGCGGGCAACTATGTCGGTCAGTATGCAGCCAATGTATTCCCTCCGATCGGTTTGCCCGGTGCGCCCTCCCTCTCCTCGCCGGCCGATGGGAGCACAGTTTCGGCAACTTCCATCACCTTCTCCTGGACGACGCCAACCGGCAGCCCCACCCAGTATCATCTCCAGGTCAGCACCAGTTCGACATTTTTTTTCCTTGACTTACGACAATGCCCTTATAACCGATACCTCGCGGACAGTGAGCGGTTTTCCCAACAGTGGCATCACCTACTACTGGCGGGTCAGGGCCTACAATAGCGCCGGCTGGGGACCCTGGTGCAGCGCCCGCAGCTTAATAAATGGAGAGCCTGAGGACTTCCCGTGGATTCTCTTTTACCCTGCAATGATAAGCAGCAGGCAGGTCGGCTTTTTGCCATCGATTCTCCTGCTGCTGGAATAGCTGGATTAAGCATCCGGCCCAAGAGACTATGCCACCGCAGGCCCGGCGCCTTGGGAGTAGCTCAACGAAAACGAAGGCAGGGAGGTGCGCTCAGGATACATCAAAGGAGGTCAACCGAATTCATCCGCATTGGCCCCCTCTGTGTAAATCAGCGATAGTTATGTCAGGGTTATTTTATTAAGGAAGATCAGTGAAGTCGCGAATCTTGCATCTGCGTTCAGGACAAAAGAGGCGCAGCCACAAGCTCTTTTCGTCGCGGCTTTTTTCCTTTTCACGCTTTTCCTTTTCTTTCTGGCGATAAATTTCTTCCATTGAAATCACCTCCTGCCACTCAGTTTTCCGGTGAATGCACTTATTGATAATATAACCGATCCTATGATTGTTTTCAGCGAATTGGTGCAATCCCACAAATGACCGAGCGCATGGCGTTGTGTTCCTGTTTTTTGCCAATTGCGTTAGATGATGAGCATTGCTAAAATGAAATTTTCTTGCGGGCACATCGATGTCACTGAAAGGGGAGGGAGTTTAGGGGATGGAATTTCGCAGGATGTTGACCATTGTATTGCTGCTACTGGCGGGCCTCCACCTGGCTGGATGCTGCGGTGGCAGCTCCTCCAAGGAAAAAATCATTGTGGAGAAGCAGGTTCCGGCGCAACAGACTGTTGCTCCTACATTGGGAAAGCAGCTGGACGATCTCAAAGAGGCCTACAAAAAGGGAATCATCACGAGGGAAGAATTCGAGGCCGGTAAAAGGAAACTGCTTGGCGAGCAGTAACCACAGAGGCACACTTACTGCTGCTCAATGAGACGAAACAATGCCGCGTTGGATCAAATGCATGATCATCTTTGGTGGGGCATGGTTCTGCCTGGTCAAGGCGACTCTCGGAGCAGCGGAAACCTCGATTCTGATGAAGGGACCGGCGCAAAATCGACCGACACGGGCTTACGATCAAACAGTGGAGAGCTCGTGTATGAAGCTTGTTTTCAAGGCTGCCATCGGCTTTTACAAGAGCACCATTGCGCCCACCGGAGGAATAGACCGATGCGGATTCCGACCCTCGTGCTCAACCTATGCCTATGAAGTGGTCTGCGAGCAGGATCCCTGGATCGCCCTCATAATGATTGGCGATCGCCTTACCCGCTGTAATGTTTGGAAAAAGCCTGGTCCCGATTATACTCTGCTGCCCAACGGAAAGCTCTATGATCCCCCATCCAAGAATGTCATTCGGCAGCCGCGTTAATGCTTTTTGCCTGCTCTTATTGACTCCCCTGGTCTTCAGTGTGGGCCATCTTTCGGCTTATGCTGCGGAAAAGGGCATTTGGTTGACGGACGAGGTTCAAATCCGGCTTGGGGACGCATTCATGGACGAAGGAGAATATTATCGGGCAGTCACCGAATACAAAAAGATGTTGATTCTTTTTCCTGATTCGCAGAATGCGGACTACGCCTGGTATAAGATTGGGATGGCCTATTACAAAGGGGAGGAATACCAGGATTGTGCAGAGTCATTTTCCTCTCTGCGCGCCAAATACAAACAAAGCGAGTATCTTGACGAAGCACAATTTTTTGAGGCTCTCTGCTTTTGGCGGGCCGAGCAACTGGAACCCGCGCGAATGCTTTTTGATGATCTGGCCAGATCTCACCCCGATTCCCGCTATGCGCCGCTCTCATTGATGGGTTCCTCCCTGGTGGCTCTCGACGAGGAGAATATTGCGGCGAGCTCCAGTCGATTGGTTCAATTGATCAAACGGTATCCTCACGAAGAGAGTGCGCAAAAGGCCGGCAAGGCGATCGCTCTATTGCATCAGTACCAGGAGATTCCACAAAAATCTGAGGTGCTTGCGGCTGTGTTGTCGGCCCTCGTTCCAGGCAGCGGGTACATGTATGCAGCTCATTATGGCGACGGCGTCACTGCCTTTGCGATCAACGGCCTGTGGATTACCGGAGCCGTTACCGGCATTCGTGCGGAGTATTATGCGGTGGCCGGAGTACTTGTCGGAGTGGGCTTACCATTTTACCTGGGCAACATTTACGGTTCTGCCAACGCGGCCAAGAAATGGAACTTGAAGGTCAAAGGAGAGCTGCGCGATCGTATCTACCTTGCCCTGGATTTCAGATTTTAGATTGGGAGTGCTTGGTAAATCAGGGGGACCAAGTGTCAAGAATCAGGCAATCGTCGCGGCGGCAGAAATGGTCCGGAACGTTTTTCCTGTCGACAAAAAACCTGTCGAAACGGAGCGTTGAAACTAATGAGTGCCGTCTTCAGGCTCCTTTGCAGAGGCGGCGGACGCGACAGGTCTGCCCGCGGCTGGACTGGAACCGGCTGCGTGAGCGAGTTGTGTTTGCTGGTGGTCTTTTACGAAATTCATGGCGACCACACTGCCCAGAATCAGCACTCCGCCGGTCAGAAAACGCCAGCTGAGCGGGTCGCCCAGGAGCATGATGCCCGCGGCCGCGGTAAACACCGCTTCACTAGTCATGAAGAGTCCGCCCTCCCAACTGCGACAATAAGCGAAACCCTGATTCATGGCGAGCTGCGCAGCCAGAGAGGTGAGCACAATGCCGCTGCATAACAGCCACTCCTTGCCATCCGCCGGAAACACCGGGGACTGCAGGTACATCGGCAGGCAGACGATCAGACCCAGGGTACAGAAATAGAGATAGATGATGGCGGCATTGTTGTTTGCCTTGAGCCGTCTGATCAAAACAATGGTCAAGCCGGCAAAAACGGCTCCGTTGATGGCCAGCAACTGGCCGAGCAAGTTTGCGCTGAGGGTAAAATCAAATAGAATCGAGATGCCGATCAGGACGACAGCGATGCACATCAGCGCCGCCCTTGAAATTCGTTCGCCGAACAGAACCGCAGAAAATATCGCAGCAAAGGCCGGGAACGTGTAGAAGTGCACGAGGGCTGTCGACACCGGCAGCAGTCGAATGCTGGAAACCAGAGACAGAAAGGCCACCGAGCCGCAGATTCCGCGGATGAGCAGCAACCGCGTATGGTTTCCCCGGTAGGGATTGTGATGCCGCCCGGACAGTATGAAAAGCAGCACCAGCCCCCCAAAGAATCGATAAAATCCGATATCCCAGATGCGAAAATGCGACTCCAGAAGGTCAATGATGAGATTGAGGCAAGTGAACAGGGAGGCTGCTGCAAGCATCAAAAGTATGGCCAGAGTCCTCTGTTTGGGGTGAAAATTACAAGTGTTCAAAGGGAACAGATGCATGTCGAAGTCCTGCACGTATCCTGGCTGTGGGTCAGAAGAGATCCCGTATGCTACGTTAGGCCGCCCGTCGCACCCGCAATTTCCCCCGCAGATGGATGGGCATTGGCGAGCGCCCAATGCAGGGCCCGCAGGGCATGGATGCGGGTTGTGTCAAACAGCGGAACGGGGCTCTCTTCCTGTTTAATCAGCAGAGGTATCTCGGTGCAGCCCAGGATGATGCCTTCCGCGCCTTCTGCAACCAGGCTTTCAATGATGTGCAAGAATTGAACTTTCGCCCTCTCATTGATGACACCCTTGCATAACTCGTTAAAGATCACGTCATTGACGATGACTCGGGCCTTTTCATCGGGAATGTGGATGTGCAGCCCAAATTTTTCGGCCAAACGCCCCCTGTAGAAATCTTGCTCCATGGTATAGCGGGTTCCCAGCAGCCCCACTCGTTTCAGCCCGTGTCGCTGGATCTCCTCGCCGGTGGCATCCGCAATGTGAATGAAGGGAATGGTCGTGGCCCGGTCAATCCGTTCCGCAACTTTGTGCACCGTGTTGGTGCAGAGTATCACCAGTTCGGCCCCGGCATTCTCAAGAGTAGCGGCGATCCGAGCCATTTGCCCGCCGATCTCGTCCCATTTTCCTGCTTGCATCAGACTTTCGATTGCTTCAAAATTGACCGAATAAAGCAGTATTTTAGCTGAATGGAATCCTCCCAGCCTGCGATTGACTTCCTGGTTGATGATCCGGTAATATTCGGCCGTCGACTCCCAGCTCATTCCCCCGATCAATCCTATGGTTTTCATAGTTCTTCCATATCCTCCCTCATGCCGATAGAGTCAGGGGCGCTCGCAGCACCTGCGGGCAGCATTGCTCGGACCTGGTCAATCCATGGCTTCCCGGCTGGCTGCTGCGCACATCGCAACACCTGCCTTTTGCTTCGTTTTTCAGCACTCCGGAACTTTCCCCCCGGAGGCTGCAGGCCAATTGAGAGCCTTATAGTGCTTTTCCAGGGGCGAGTAAACGAGTTTCATCCAATTGCTGTCGGCAAGTCAACCGAGTGAGCAGACAAAAGCCCGGGGTTATGATATTCAGCAGCAGTCTTAAGATATAGCAACCCTTGGCCGTGCACCATCCCGGCCAATGCCGGCATCCGGGATTATCAGCAGTGCCCGGCTCCGAGCCTGAGCCGGGGTGACGGTGGGAGGGATTTTTGAGACAGTTCCTGAGTGGGAAATAATTGTCCCACATTTCTTGCAGGCGACTCATGCCAGGATTTAAGGGGAGCTTTATCATGCATCGGAAAATGCTTTTGTTATTGCTTTTGCTCTCGGTCCTGAGGCCGTTTGAGACGGCATCCATGAGCCTGATGGAGACGCTGGTGCAAAAGGAGCTCAGTGGGTACCGCCAGGACAAATGGTGTGAAGAACATGGCGGGCTGGCTCGCCGGGTACTTGCCGACCAGACGCTCATCGACTGTCTGACGGAGACTCATGCCATCAAGTTCGAACCGGCTGCAAACTGGGACAGGGCTATCGGTCGCGCGCTTTTCTATGGGCTGAAGACGGACAAACGGGCGGGGCTTGTTCTTATATTTGAAAGAAAAGAAGATGATGCCTTCTGGCAAAGTATGAACCAGGTGATCAAGCACTTCAACCTTCCCATTGATGCGTGGAAGATAGGGCAACAATAATGCAGCCGCAACCTGAATCTCCCATCCGACCCGCTCATTGCTTATCTCTCCTTGACAGCGGTGACGGCACTTGCTACCAATTGAGGACAGATCTGAATCCATGGTCTTTGTTTCCTGCTGTTGGTGGGCAGCGCAGAACAACGCCTGCGGCGCGGCCGCCGGCTCAGCAGCCATGGTGAGTCGAACTGTCCGTTTGCGCAGATTGACTGCGCTGGAGAAAATCCATGAAAAATAGACCAATGACTGGTGCTCACACCAATTGCAGGCGGCTCCTCAACTGGATCAGGAGAACCGCCGAACACTGCAAGCCGGATCACATTCACATCTGCGACGGCAGTCGGGAAGAAAATGACCGGCTTTGCCGGCAGATGGTGGAGACCGGCACCTTCATCCGTCTCAATCCGGAAAAACGTCCCAACAGCTACCTGTGCCGCTCCGATCCGCGGGACGTAGCGCGTGTTGAGCATCGAACGTTCATTTGTTCCATCAACAAGGCCGATGCCGGGCCGACCAACAACTGGATGAATCCGGCCGAAATGAAGGACCGCCTCAACGCCCTGTCTGCGGGGTGTATGCGGGGTCGCACGATGTATGCCATTCCCTTCAGCATGGGGCCTTTGGGTTCTCGCATTGCGCAAATCGGGGTCGAGCTCACCGATTCTCCCTATGTGGTGACCAACATGCGCATCATGACCCGAATGGGTCAGGCGGTACTCGATGTTCTCGGCGAACGTGGGCCTTTTGTGCGCTGCGTTCACTCGGTCGGGGCCCCTCTGGAGCCGGGGCAAAAGGATGTTGCGTGGCCGTGTGATCCGGACAACACACACATCAGTCATTTTCCCGAAGAACGCATGATCTGGTCTTACGGCAGCGGGTACGGAGGCAATGCGCTGCTTGGCAAAAAGTGCCTCGCGTTGAGAATTGCTTCGGTGATGGCCAGAGACGAAGGCTGGCTGGCAGAGCACATGCTGATCATGGGTGTGCAGAATCCAAATGGAGAAAAGACTTACGTGGCCGCCGCTTTTCCCAGTGCGTGCGGCAAAACCAACTTTGCTATGCTGGTGCCTCCCAAAGCCTTCAAAGGCTGGAGAGTTTTCACCGTCGGGGATGATATTGCGTGGATTAAAGAGGGGCATGACGGCACTCTGCGGGCCATCAATCCGGAAGCCGGCTTTTTCGGGGTGGCTCCCGGCACCTCCATGAAATCGAACCCCAATGCCATGCTTTCATTGAATAAGGATTGTATTTTCACCAACGTTGCACTGACCGATGACGGCGACGTGTGGTGGGAGGGAATGACCGATGCGCCCCCGGCCCATCTAATCGACTGGCGGGGACAGGACTGGACCCCGGACTGCGGGCGCCTGGCTGCTCACCCCAATGCACGCTTTACTGCGCCCATCCGGCTGTGCCCGACATTCGATCCGGAATGGGACAATCCCGAGGGTGTTCCCATACGGGCCCTTATTTTCGGTGGGCGGATGAGCAAGAATATACCGCTGGTCTTCCAGGCCTACAATTGGACCCACGGGGTGTACCTGGCAGCCACCATGGGCTCCGAGGCCACAGCGGCGGCCGAAGGGCAGCCGCCGGTGCGCTGGGACCCGATGGCCATGCTTCCCTTTTGCGGCTATAACATGGCCGACTACTGGAATCACTGGATGAATGTGGGACGGCATCTGCAGGACCCGCCGCGCATTTTTCGTGTCAACTGGTTTCGCCGGGATGACAAGGGCCGTTTCCTGTGGCCGGGATTCGGAGAAAACATGCGGGTGCTCAAATGGATCATCGATCGCGTGCAGGGCCGAGGCTACGGCGTCGAAAGTCCGATCGGTTACATGCCCAGGCACAGAGACATCCACTGGCAGGGGCTCGACTTCGATCCGGAAACCTTCTATGAACTCATGTCGGTGTCGCGCGAAGCGGCCGCTCAGGAGGCGAGGGCGCACGAAGAGCTGTTCGACATGTTTTACGACCGCCTGCCGAAGGAATTTGTGCACCTCCGTGAGCTCCTGAAATCACGCCTGTGGCGGTCTCCGGAAAAATGGGAGCTGGCCAGGGAGATTGTCTGATTGCCCGGCTGATGTTTACTTACTCACCCACTGCCCCGGCGCTTTTTCTACCTTCCAGCCGGGCCGGGCGGTCTGTTGCCACTCACCGGCAAAAATGGACTCAATTCGATTCAGTTGTCCGGCATCGAGATTCAACGCGCGCGCTATCTCTTGATAGAGCTGCTTGCGATCTCTATTTTCAGCCTCCACCAGACGGTTCACGGCGGCTTTCTGTTTCATGTCCAGGCTGCCCGATGCAACAATTCGGACATATCCGTTATTGCTCTCGCCGATAATTCCCTGATCGAAAAATGGAGCAAGCTGCCCAGCGCGCTGCTTCAATCGTTCTTTCACGGCGCGGATGGCGGCGTTGGAAACGGTGGTTTCCGCTTGTGCATGGGCGTCGCGGGGAACAAAGAAACGGACCAAAGCAAACAGCTGATTCCCGAGGAAGCTCTGCGGCGCTGTTTGCTCTGTCTGGCCGCGCACTTCGCCCACAATCTCCTCCGCTGTTTTGCGAACCTCTTCGGCGGGGAAGTAGATGTTGACCGTGACGCAAGAAAACAGCCCCAATAAGATCATAAGAGGAATGATTTTCTTCCATTTGACAGTGACTGTCATTTTCCTTCTCCTTGTCTTGGTGGGTCGTCCTGCTCCGCGGTTCGATTGATCCGTTCAAGCCTGCGAATCATATCGTTCCAGGAAATGCGGTTGTTAGTCTGCTGATTGATCACATTAACGCCGGTCAATCCTCGTTTGACCAAATACTCCGTGGCATCTTCCTCGATCAGGCCTCTGATGGTGAAAAAGTCATTTTGAAGTATACAGCGGATGCCGATTTTTTGGTATGAAAAGTCTTTAAAGAAGGTCCCAATCACTCCCCCCGCCAGTCCCATGAACGGCGATTCCCCCCCGCCCAGTGCGGTCAGATTTTCCAAAGCCACCAGACTGATCCGCTGCGCAACCCCCGGCTGAGGAACGGATTCCAGCAGGAGGTCGAAGGCCACCGGCGTGCCATAGCTGATTTGCAGGTCGTTGACCTGACCCTTGAGGCGCCCGGTGATTTCTCCGAAATCGGTCAAATGGGTCAATTCCCGCAGGTCCACATCCTGCCAGAAGGCACTCAAGGAAATGACGCGACCGGGGGCCAGCGGCCTGTCAATCAGCAGGTTTTCAACCCTGAGGTCGCCGGAAAGGACCTCCATGTCGATTGTATCCAGGCATTCCAAACGGTTCTTATCAAGCCTGAAGGTCAGCTTCGGTGAAGTCAAGGCAGCGTCCGGTTTAATTTCCCACAGATATTCCAGGATGGGCCGCAAACCCAGTCCATTGGCGAGGATCACCAACAGCCCGCTTCTATCCGGGAGCCAGGCATTGTTCAGCTCCAGGCGGTTGATTTTGAGCTGATCCTTACCGATGGGCAGGGTCACATCATTGAGCAGTTTCCATCCGTTTTTTGGAGCTTCAAACACCATGGTCAACGAGTCGGTGTTCAACCAGGGGAGTTTGATGTTATCCAGTTGAACAAGGCCTTTCCTCCCATCCCGTGGGTCTTTCGAGGGGGCAACCGAGATCGGGGCAAACCAAAAGGGAAAATCACAGTTTATCGTGACGGGATCGGCAAGGTAGTCCGGGTGAAAGAACGACACATCTTCCAACCGGAAAGACCCGCGCACTTCGGGCTCCGCCAGACTGCCCTCGAGGCTTGCCTGGCTTCTCCAGCGGCCATCCAGCTGCATCCCCTGCAATGCCGGGTAGACTTCTCCAAAGGGGTCTTTTATCCATTTGTTCCAGGCGGTTCCAACGGAGTGGGGCGGAGAAATGCAGACAAAGTCCAGTCCCGACAAGTCCGGCAGATCGGCAATGGAACCTTTGCACCGGACTGACCAGATAGGTTCCAGGAGGATGCTCAAGTTACTCACGGACAACTTTGTCAGACCGTCAAACAGCAAATTCATCTCAAGGTTCAGAGGCGTCTCGGTGAAATCAAGGTACATTTTGTCTGCGAGCATTTCTCCGGTTGTGAGGCGGAGGTGGCCTTCGACATTTCCCGTGTCGTGAGCCAGGTCCCAGGAGCCTTTCATGTCCAGGGAAACAGCAAGATTCTCGGCTGCGTAAGCAAACGAGGGGTCTTGAAATCTACCGGCGGAAACCTTCACTGTTCCGGCAAATTTCAACTGATCGGAAGTGGGCATGGTCAGCTCTAATTTCATGCCGGTCGGAGCATTCACAGAGAAATCCTCTGCCAGGTCAAACAGTCGAGCCAGCGTAGCTCCCATGGGCAAGTCAGAACCGTCGACATGGAGAAAGCCGCCTTGGCGGCCGATCGGTAAAGCACCGCGGCCTCGTATGATGCCTGACGGCGGGAGATGGATCTCACAGGCTTCGACGGTCAGCCGGTTATCCTCGCCATTCCAGGAGACCCTGGCAGTTGCGGTCAGATTTTCCAGCGCGATGCGCTGCAAGGGGCTGTTTCCTGAAAAACTGAGTTTCTTGATGCGGCATTCCTTCAGTTCAAAGAATTTTGACTTTTCACTGAATTCGACTGATATGAGCGCGGAAAGATTGTCAAAACGCAGGGCTCCCCATTGGAATGACAGTTTTTCGATGGCAAAGGTGTCGATGGGTGATGTGTGGCCCCAAGGGTCGTTCGGTGCTCGGACCGGCAGCAGGTGAGGGAGAGCGCGGCAGTTGTTTGCGATCGAGCTTGCTGCCGCGGAAACCGTCCAGCCGGCCGAGGTGAGCAGAACACACAGTACAATGCCCCGGACGATTGTATGGCGGGTGATGGTGGTCAAGGTCTTGAAAAATTGTGCTGACCGGTATAGTTTGCTGCGAAATTTCAAAACAATCGCTGCACTCCTTATGTTACGCAGAGAGACAATGAAGGAGGGAACTGTTGGACATCAACGACATCTACGATCTCATACCCGGTTTCCAGTGCCTTCCGGGGTGCACCGAGTGCTGCCGCAATTTCGGGGTCCCGTCCAGGACCCGGATCGAGGACGAGCGGATTAAGAATTATTTGCAGTCAATAGGTGCGGCAGTTGGGGAGGCGCAGGGAACGACTTGCCCGTATGTCTGCCACAGTGGCTGCCGCATCTATCCGGTGCGCCCTCTAACCTGTCGGCTCTACGGCACGTCTCCCAACAGTCTGTGTCAGCTGGGGGCAAGACCGGTGCGCCTGCTGCATGCCGATGAAGAAGCGGAAATCTACCACCTGTACCAGACTTACTTTTTTTGATTCATTTTGCTGCGCGCTCGCCTCGGGTTCGGTAGTTGGGCTCATCGCCGGCCAGCCCCACCAGGGCCAGCTGGCCGCCGCATTGCGTGCAGAAAGTCTTTTCTACAGCCCGCAGCGCATCGGTGACATAGTCTCCCAGATGAATGATGTCCCCATCCAGGTACAAAGAAACGCCGCATTCGAGGCACATGCATTCAACTTCTTTGCTCATACGACTTCCTTCGGATAAACGATGACTCTCATGCCGGAGCCATTTGGAACCGTCTCTTGATTTTCTCAACTCTCAATGATTTTATTACAAGTGAAATCGCCACGTTTAGGCATCAATCGGCGGCCGTCAGAAAACACCTGCAGCCCACAGTGCGAAAGGAGCCACGGGGTTTGATGATGGCAACCGATGCCCAGCTGTTTTCTGGTTATGGGGGCAGGCGTTGCCCTCTGCCACTGTGAGCACAAACAATTTAAAGAAATTTGTTTCCGTCGGCAACCCGGAATGTTTGCCGCATTCGGGGAAAGGATGTTGTCCGCATCATGCAGAAAGCGCTCATCGTCCTTGGCATCGTCATCCTGATCGTTGGAGTTCTATGGCCGTGGCTGGGTAGAATTCCTCTGGGGCGTTTGCCCGGCGACATCGTGGTGAACAGGCCCAACTTAAAGGTCTTTATCCCGATAACCAGCATGATACTGTTGAGTGTCGTTGTTTCGCTGGTTTTTTGGATCATCCGAATATTGCGCAAATAGATCATGATCATAGCCGCAAACCAGCCGTACTTTTGCCCGTTCTCGGGCTTTTTTTACAAGCTGCAGCGCTGCGATGTGTTTGTGATCCTCGACACTGTACAGTTCCCGCGGGGAACCACCTGGATTACCAGAAATCGCTTTAAGAACGACCAGGGCACTCTGTGGATGACCATACCCGTTTGGAAAAAAGGGTTGGGGATGCAGCGCATCAGCGATGTCAAGATTTGCTATGAGGGTCGCTGGCAACACAAGCACAGGGAGAGCCTTCGCAGCGCCTACGCCCACGCTCCCTATTTCGCCGACCATGTTGGAATTCTTGATGAAATATTTACCTGCCAGCACCTGACAATGCTGGAGTGCAACCTGGCGATCATCAGGTACCTGGTGCATGCCCTCGAGATCGACTCCAAGATCATGCTGCTGTCGGAATTGGGCATTCATGCGCGCGGCAATCGCCTTCTCGTGGAAATGTGCAAGGTGCTGGGAAGCTCTGTGTACTTGACTCAGACCGCCGCGGCAAAATATATCGACACAGGGGAGTTTGATGCTGCCGGCATCCGGCTTGATTTTTTCAAGTATCCTGCACCGATCTACCCGCAACTCTGGGGCGATTTCATTCCCAACCTTTCTGCCTTCGATCTGCTCTTCAATTGCGGACCGAAGGCCCAAGATATCCTGTTCGGCTCAGCTTCGGCCAGAACCGATTAGTTTGCTGTGGGACCGAGAGGGTTGAAGGGAGCCGGTCGGAAGACGACGCTCTGTTGCCCGGGTCGGCACTTCATTATCCTTTCTTGAAGATTGAGCCCAAAATGCCGCGCACTATTTGTCGCCCCAGTTGACTGCCGATGCTTCGGGCCACGCTCTTGGCCATCGCTTCTGCGAGACCCTGGCGATTGCTCCTGGGAGATGAAGCGGATCGTCCGGTGCCGGCATAGCGCTCTTCCCGCAAACCTTCCAGAGCCGCTGCCTCTTTGGCACGTGCCAGCAACATTTCATGGGCCGATTGCCGGTCCACTGTGTGATCATACTTGCTACGCACCGGACTGTTGAGCATGCTCGTCTGTCGCTCGGCGTCCGTTATCACCCCAAGCCGGGACATGGGAGGGCGGATCATGGCGCGTTCTACCATCCCCGGTCGGCCCTGTTCATCGAGCAGCGAAACCAGAGCTTCTCCCACCCCCAACTGCGTGATCGCCTCGCTCACGTTGAGCTTGGGATTGACTCTGAAGGTTTCGGCGGCGGCTCGCACCGCCCTCTGTTCCCGCGGAGTGAAGGCGCGCAGGGCATGTTGTATGCGGTTTCCCAGCTGCCCAAGGACGGCGTCGGGAATATCCAACGGATTTTGGGTGACAAAATAGATGCCCACCCCCTTGGATCGGATCAGCCTCACTACTTGTTCTATCTTGTCAACCAGTGCTCTGGGCGCATCATCGAACAGCAAGTGTGCTTCATCAAAGAAGAAAACCAGCCTGGGCTGGTCCAAATCTCCTACTTCCGGAAGTTCTTCAAACAGCTCCGCCATAAGCCACAGCAGCAAGGTCGCATAGGCCCTGGGGTTGTGCATGAGCTGGTCGGCCGCCAGGATGCTGATGACGCCGTTGCCGTAAAAATCGGTGATCATCAGGTCGTTGAGCTCCAGTGCGGGTTCCCCAAAGAAACGGTCGCCTCCCTGCTGCTCCAGGGTGAGCAGCTTGCGCTGAATGGTTCCGATGGAAGCCGAGTGCACGCGCCCGTAATTTTGCGAAAAGCTTTTGCTCTGCTCGGAAATGTAATTGAGAACGGCCCTCAAGTCCTTAAAATCCAGAAGCAATAGCCCCTCATCATCGGCGGCTTTGAAGGCGATGTTGATGACGCCCTCCTGGGTATCGTTCAGATCGAGCAGACGCGCCAGCAACAGCGGACCCATGTCGGAAACGGTGGTTCTGACCGGGTGCCCGCGCTGTCCAAACAGGTCCCAAAACAGCGTGGGGAATGCACGCTGTTGAAAATCCGCCATGCCCACTTTTTGTGCTCTTGCCAGTATTTTCGGTTTCGGTTCTCCCGCCTGGCTGATTCCGGCAAGATCTCCCTTAACATCGGCGAGAAATACCGGTACACCCTGGCTGGAGAATCCTTCCGCCATGATTTGCAGGGTCACGGTCTTGCCCGTGCCCGTCGCTCCCGCAATCAGCCCATGCCGGTTGGCGCGCACCAGCGGCAGATGCAGGGAACTCTCTCCCAGGCCAATGAAAATACTGTGGTTTTTATCATGCATCGAATACCTTCCTCACAATTGCTCTGAGTGGTTCAATCTGTTACATTGTCTCGGCCATTTCGGCCGCGGCATCAGCGTTTGACGGGGACTGCTGCACTTTGTCAGAGACTATACCAGGTTTTGACCAAGTCAAATCGAAATTTTTCGGCGCATTGCGGATTACAGGGAGAAGACTTTGCTCATTAGAACCGGACTGAATTCACAGGCAGGCATACATCTTCTTGTGGGGTTTCGCGGCTTGAGGCTGGAGGATGAACTCAAATGGATCATCCAGGAGTTTCAAGTGGCGGGCATCGTGCTGTACAGCCGAAACATTGAAAGCCGCGAACAGCTGCTCGAGTTGCTGGAAGGTGCCCAAAGGTTTGCCCGGGAGGCTCTGGGGCGTTCGTTATTAGTGGCCATCGACCAGGAGGGAGGGCCGGTTCAACGCTTAGTGCTTCCTTTCACGCAACTTCCTTCGGCCCACAGTCTGGCCGTCGAGGGCCATCGGGCGGTCAGGGAATGGAGCCGCAGGGCGGCATTGGATCTCAGGCAGTGTGGAATTCAGATCAACTTTGCGCCGGTTTTGGACGTTCTTCCGGAGGAGCAAGATCATTTCATGCGGGAGCGCTGCCTGGGATCTGATCCGCATCGGGTGGCGGAGCTTGGCAAACTATGGATAGAAACGCTGCAGACAAACGGCGTTTCGGCAACGGCAAAACACTATCCCGGTCTGGGGCTTGCCGAATCCGATCCGCATTATTTCGCGCCGGTCATCCGTTGGCAGAGCCAGGGTGACATGGAAAGGGCGCTGTTGCCGTTTGAGAAGGCCGTCAGGGCGGGAGTTCACTGTGTCATGACATCGCACGCCCGCTATCCGTCCCTCGACCCCGATTGGCCGGCAACCCTGTCGCCCATCATCAATGTTGAATGGCTGCGCAACAGGCTTGCTTTCAGGCAGGTGTTGTTCAGCGACGACCTGGATATGGAAGCAGCCTCCGGCCATTACTCGTGGGATGAAATCATACGGCAGGGGATGCGATCAACCATTGATTTTTTTCTCCTGTGTCAAAAGCCCGACAATATCGAACCGTTGTACTCAGCGCTTTACGATGCTCTTCGAGGAGGGAATCTCATATTGGACCTGGCACGCCAGTCCCTGCAGCGCATCAGCAGGCTGTTTGCACGGCATGGAGCGGCATTGCCCCTGGATGCTTAGAGGGTAGTTGCCGGAGGAGCGGCTTTCCTCCTGCTGCCGACTCTTGTGGGCTTGCGCGGGGGTAATGGGCGAAACGGCCCGATTGAGGCCGGCAAAGTTCTGCCGGGATTCGTCCCGCCGGCGGCGTGACGAATCCCCACAAAGCTACGTGGTTTGGATTTTTCGGAAGTCTCCGACCCTGGCGAATAAATCATGGATCTGTGTCAGCAGAGCCAAACGATTGCGGCGAACGGCTTCGTCCTTGTCCATTACCAGCACCGAGTCAAAGAAAGCGTCTATGGGTTCTTTAAGTTTAGCCATGGCCGCCAGTGCACCGTCATAGTCGGATCGATCCATGCACCCGGAGACAAGTCCTGCCGTGGTCTGCAATGCGTCAAACAGGTCTTTTTCTGCATTGCCGCTGAACAGTTGAGGACTCACGGGGGTAGTTTCGGGTTCCTTGATGATATTCACTACTCTCTTGAATGCGGTGGCAAGACTTTCGAAATCCGCACGGTTCTTGAAAGCGGCAAGCGCTCTGGCACGCGCGACTGCATCCACCAGATCATCCATTCCAGCAGTCAGAGAGGCATCCACGGCATCAGCGGCAAAGCCTTGCTGGCTGACCAGCCAATGCTGCAATCTGCCGGAAAAGAAATCCAGTACACCCTCTTTTACTGTTTCTGCCGGTTCGGTCATGTGGGACTTTAGCAGGGGCAGCGCTTGATCGACCAGTTGCCCAAGGGATATGCGAAACGGTTTTTCCAGAATGATGCGGATGATACCCAGGGTCTGCCGGCGCAGGGCAAAGGGATCGGCGGTTCCTGTGGGAATGAGTCCGACTCCGAAGCAACCCACGATGGTATCCATCTTATCTGCAATGCTGAGCAATGCGCCTTCCACCTTCCGGGGGATCGGCCCGCCGGCCCGCACGGGAAGATAGTGCTCGAAAACAGCCTCCGCCACCGCCTGCGGTTCACCCTGCAAGCGCGCATAGGCTCGTCCCATAACTCCCTGCAGTTCAGGAAACTCCCCGACCATGCCGGTGACCAAATCCGCCTTGCATAAGAAAGCTGCCCGCAGCAGGGTATCGAGTGAATCGGGGGCCAACTGTTCTCCCAGCCAGCGTGCCAGTGCCGTAAAGCGGCCGACTTTTTCCCAACTGGTGCCAAGCTTGGAGTGAAAGACAACGTTTTTCAGTTCTTCAGCACGCTTATCCAACGGAACCTTCTGGTCTTCTTCGTAATAGAAACGGGCATCCTCGAGGCGCGCGCGCACTACGCGGGCGTTGCCTGCAGCAACCAGCTTCGGATCGCGCGGGATGGTGTTGGCAACCGTTACAAAATAATGCAGCAGGTTCCCCTGAGCATCGGTCACGGCAAAATAGCGTTGATGTTTCTTGATCACCGTAATCAGAAGCTCGGGCGGAAGTTGCAGATAGCGTTGTTCGAATTCTCCCAGCAGAGGTTCGGGGTACTCAACCAATTGGGTCACCTCATCCAGCAGTTCGTCGTCTTCCAGGATTAACCCGCCTACCTTGGCCGCTGTCTCCTTGATGCCCCGGCGGATCGCCTCCCTGCGCTCTTGCATGTCCGCCATGACAAAGTGCTTCTTCAAATTTTCCATATGGTTTTTATAGCCGGTTACGGGAATCCATTGGGGACTCATGAAGCGATGCCCAAAGGATTGATTCCCGCTCACGATATCGCCGTAGCGGCACTTCAACGTCTCTTCCCCGAAAAGTCCCGTGATCCAGTGCAAAGGGCGGGTGTACGTCACACTGAGACTGGCCCAGCGCATCGACTTGGGAAAGGGAATATGGGCAATGAAATCCGGCAGCATCCTCTCCAGATGATCCCTGGTCGGAAGCCCTGCCTCTTCACGCACGATGCAAAGATATTCTCCCTTGGAGGTCTCCTTGAACTGTATCTCTTCGAGTGTTACCCCTTGACCGCGGGCAAATCCTTCGGCCGCTTTGGTAGGACGTCCTTCGGGATCGTAAGCCACATTCTTGGGGGGACCGATGATTTCGGTGGCATAGGGTTCCTGTTGGGCCGCCACGTTCGGTATGAACAGTATCAACCGCCTGGGAGTCCCGGTGGTGTATGGTTGGTCATGTCCGATGCGGTTTTCATCCAGAAAGCGCACCATCTGGGTCGCCATTGCTTCCAATGCTGGCTGGATATAACTGGTTGGAATTTCTTCACTTCCTAGTTCAAGATACAAATCTTTTCCCACGATTCCCTCCAAGGCTTACTGCTAATCCCATTTGTTGAGCAGCGGAAATCCCATTTGTTCGCGTTGCGCCACGTAATCATGCGCCGTGAGTCGCGCCAGGTTGCGAACCCGCGCGATGTAATTGGTGCGCTCCGTCACGCTGATGGCCCCTCTGGCATCCAGCAAATTGAAAGTATGAGAACACTTCAGGCAATAGTCGTAGCACGGCAGAACCAGCCCGCGTTCGTGCATCCTGAGGGATTCGGCTTCATACATGTTGAAGAGCTGCAGCAGCATGTCAACATCGGCCTGCTCAAAATTATAGTGGCACCACTCCACCTCACCTCGATGGTGCACGTCGCCGTAGGTCACCTTGCCGTTCCAGATCAGATCGTAGACATTGTCAATGCCCTGCAGGTACATGGCGATGCGCTCAAGTCCATAGGTGAGCTCAAGACTGACGGGGCTCAAAGCTATGCCGCCAACCTGCTGGAAATAAGTGAACTGGGTAATTTCCATGCCGTCCAGCCACACTTCCCATCCCAGCCCGGAAGCTCCAAGGGTGGGGGATTCCCAGTCATCCTCGACAAACCGAATGTCGTGGTCGAGTGGATCAATTCCGAAGCTTTTCAGGCTTTCCAGGTACAGACCCTGCGAATCGGGTGGAGACGGTTTGATGATGACCTGATATTGGTAATAGTGTTGAAGTCGGTTGGGGTTTTCCCCGTAACGGCCGTCGGTCGGGCGTCTTGAAGGTTCTACATAGGCCACCTTATAAGGTTCGGGACCCAACACGCGCAGGAACGTAGCCGGGTTGAAGGTGCCGGCGCCAACTTCCAGATCATATGGCTGCTGAACGACGCACCCGCGCTCAGACCAGAATTTATCTAATGCAAGGATCAATTCCTGGAACGTCATAAAAGGCTCCTTTGAAAAATTGCCAGATGCTCTCAATCGATTTGATAATCTTCTGGCAGCGTGATATGAGCACTCATAAACTCATCGATTTCCGAAATTAGCTGTAAAATTTGGTATCTATTCATTGAATAGAGTCGATGTCAAGGGAAATTAACCGGATCGAAGAAGGCCTGTGGAGACGCGCTGCCATGAGGACGGCAAGCCTTTCGACAACTGCTTTCAACGCAGCAAAGGCGGCCCCATGGCAGTGCATTGTTGGTATTGCGCGGGACAAAATCCGGTTTGTCATGCAAATCCCTCTTGCGCTATTGTGAAGTACACGGCAACTGGAGTGAGTGGTATGAAGTGGCATGAAACGGAGGTATGGCATGAAAGGGTTAGTCAACTGCCATGCTCTGGTTGGCATGATGCTGCCCGGCCTGGTTTTGTTGCCCATGGTCGCCGGTGCAACAGGGGCTGAGCGGGGGAGGGACAAAATGATCGACTTGCCGGAAGCGTTAATGGAAAGCTCTGTATCCGTCGAAGAGGCCCTGGTCAAACGGAGGTCGGAGAGGCATTATGCCGCCACCGCCATGAAATTGCAGGACATTGCGCAACTGCTGTGGGCTGCTCAAGGGCTGACCGGCCGCACGGGCTATAGAACCGCCCCTTCGGCCGGTGCGCTGTATCCGCTGGAGGTCTATGTGGTGGCCGGGAACGTCGAGGGACTCGCCACCGGCGTTTACCGGTATCAGCCGGTCCAACATCGGCTGCTGCAAATGGTCAGTGGCGATTTGCGCGCAGATTTGACGGCTGCAGCCCTGGGACAATCCTGTATTCGCAATGCACCCGCCTGCATTGTGGTTGCGGCGGTGTATGAGAGAGCCACTCGAAAGTATCGCGAGCGGGGTATTCGCTATGTTCATATGGAGGCGGGCCACGCCGCACAAAATGTATACCTGCAGGCCGCGGCACTTGATCTGGGAACCGTTGTCATCGGGGCGTTCCATGATGAGAAAGTGCAACGGATACTCGAATTGCCGGATGATGTGACGCCGCTCGTCATCATGCCGGTTGGAAAAAGGAGATAGATGCCATGAAAAAAATCACTATGGGGCCGAAGACATTGCTTTTTCCCATGCCGGCCTGTCTGATCGGAGCCCGCGTAGACGGCAAGTCCAATTTCATGACCGCCGCCTGGTGCGGCATTGCCAACAGTAATCCGCCCATGTTGACGGTGGGCATTCAGCACCATCGCCACACCTACAAAGGCATTCGCCAGAATGACACCTTTTCAGTGAATATTCCTTCTGAAAACCTGGTGAAGGAAACCGATTACTGCGGGATCGTCTCCGGAGCCCAAGACGATAAGACCGAGACCTGCCGATTCACGGTGTTCTATGGAAAACTGAAAACAGCTCCTCTCATCGTGGAATGCCCGGTCAATCTCGAATGCCAAATGCTCCACATGCTTAATCTGGGCAGCCACGCGTTGCTTGTCGGGCTCATTGAAGAGACCCATGTGTCGGTGGAGTGCATGCAGGACGGCGAGCCCGATGCCCGCAAGGTGAGGCCCATCATTTATGGTGGAGGCGCCCAGAAGACTTATTTCAGCCTGGGCGAGCCGCTCGCTCCGGCATTCAAAATCGGCAAGGCACTGAAGAACAGGGAATAGGCCATGAAATCATACCGCAAAGAACTCTGGTTCAATGTCCCCACGCGACGGGCTTTTATCAACATTACCGGCCAGGTGCAGGACTGCCTTGGAGAAAGCGGTATCACGGAAGGCCTGGTGCTGTGCAACGCCATGCACATCACTGCTTCGGTTTTCATTAACGATGACGAATCCGGGCTGCACCAGGACTACGATGAATGGCTGGAGCGGCTGGCGCCCCATGCGCCGGTTGCGCAATATCGCCACAATGTGGGAGAAGATAATGCCGATGCCCATATGAAAAGGCAGATCATGGGGCGTGAAGTGGTGGTGGCGGTTACCGCCGGCCAACTCGACCTGGGCACGTGGGAGCGCATATTCTATGGAGAATTCGATGGGCGCAGGCGCAAGCGCGTTCTCGTTAAAATTATTGGAGAATAGTGAAATCTCGATGCACTGAAAAGCTTTGAGGTCAACCAACGAGCTTCTCCCCGGCGGCCAAATCTTCCAGAGCCTCGCGATCGACTATTGTGATTTTGGGGCCCTGGACCTCAATCAATTGCATCTGATTCATTTTGCCCAGAATACGTGAAAGCGTCTCGGGGATAGTTCCCAGCAAGCTGGCCAACTGCCCTTTGGTGATGTTCAGGTTGAAGGCATCCGATTTGCCCTGCTGTTCACTCAGGTAAAGCAGGTACACGGCCAGTCTGCCCGGGACTTCCTTGAGCGAGAGGTCTTCGATGAGGTGGGTGAACTGCCTCAGCCTCCTGGACAACACGGCCAGCATATTCATGGCCAGTGATGGCTCCTGTTGGATCAATTCCACGAAAGAATTCCTGGGGAAAAAGAGCACCGCTGCGTCGTCCAGAGCTTCAGCGTGTGCCGGGAAGCTGCCCCCCGAAAAGACCGGTACTTCGGCAAAGCATTCTCCCGGGCCGAAGATGTGGAGAATCTGCTCTTTGCCTTCCAGAGATAGCTTATAGATCTTTACCCGCCCCGAAACGGTGACATAGAACCCGTCTGCCTGGGCACCCTCCAGGAATATGGTCTCGCCTCGTTTGAACTGCTGCGTGAGGACAATACTTGCAACTTCCTCCAGCTGTGTTTCGGGGAGGCCTTCAAAGAGAGCAACCTTCGCGATCTGTTCTGCCAGGCTCATTCGATCCTCCAAAATGGGTGTGCTCCATAAATAATCCCACCGCTTGATTTATGTCAAAGCGAATTCACTGCCGAACAGCTACAGTACAATTAACGGACTAAAGGGCCTCTGGTCCTGCTGATGAAAATACGCGACGGTCCGCGCAAAGATTTTTGGAAAAATGATTTTCTTGATTTAAATCAAGGAGCTTTTGCCAAGTCGTGATTATGTTAGTCGCAACAACGCAGACAGGTTGAGGCCAAATCAAGCATAGAACCAAAGCGCAGGAAAGGAGATGATCATGTCCATGTTTTGTTATCAGTGTGAACAAACGGCCAAGGGTGAAGGATGCACCAAAATCGGGGTGTGCGGCAAGCAACCGGACACGGCGACTCTGCAGGATCTCCTGGTTTATGCTCTCAAGGGGCTGGCGCTCTACGCCACAGAAGGTCGCAAAGTCGGCGTCAACGATAAAGCGGTTAATGTATTTACCTGCGAGGCTCTGTTTTCCACCCTGACCAATGTGAATTTTGATTCCGAACGCTTTGTCGGTTTGATCCAGCGCACCGTTGAATTGCGCGATGCACTGAAGGAAAAAGTCAAGGCGGCGGGCGGCAAGGTTGATTTTGCCGAAGATGCGGCCAATTTCAAACCCGAAGGCAGTATTTCAGGACTGCTCGCCCAGGGTGAAAAAGTCGGTTTGATGTCTGATCCCGACCTCGATCCGGACATTCGCTCCCTGCAGCACACCCTGTTGTTCGGTGTCAAAGGAATCTCCGCTTACGCCGACCATGCGCACATTCTGGGATACGACGATGATGCCATCTACGCTTTTGTGCATGAAGGACTGGCAGCGACGCTGCGCAAGGACCTCACTCTGAACGACTGGCTGGCATTGGTGCTCAAGTGCGGCGAAGTCAATCTCACGACAATGGAGCTGCTCGACAAAGCCAACACGAGCACCTACGGTCATCCCGTTCCAACCAAAGTTCCATTGGGACACAAGGAAGGCAAAGCGATTCTCATATCCGGTCATGACCTTAAGGATCTGGAAGAGCTGTTGAAACAAACCGAAGGTAAAGGCATCTACGTGTATACGCATGGTGAGATGCTGCCGACTCACGGCTACCCTGAACTGAAAAAATATCCTCATTTTTACGGTCATTACGGCACCGCCTGGCAGAATCAGCAGAGGGAGTTCAGCCAGTTTCCGGGCGCTATCCTGATGACCACCAACTGCATACAAAGGCCTCAGGGGGCCTATCAGCAAAACATTTTCACCACGGGCCTGGTGGGATGGCCGGAGGTGACCCACATCAAGAACCGCGACTTCACTCCGGTAATTGAACGGGCTCTGGCTCTACCCGGCTATCAAGAGACGAGCAATGGCAAGACGGTGACGGTCGGTTTTGGCCATAATACGGTTCTTGGTGTTGCCGATACGGTCATTGAGGCAGTAAAAAATAAGGACATTCGCCACTTTTTCCTGGTCGCAGGCTGTGACGGTGCCAAGCCCGGCCGCAACTATTACACGGAATTTGTCGAAAAAGTTCCCAAGGACTGCGTGGTGCTCACCCTGGCCTGCGGTAAGTTCCGGTTCTTCGACAAGGAGCTGGGCGCCATCGGACCATTGCCGCGCCTGATGGATGTTGGCCAGTGTAATGACGCATACTCCGCCATTCAGATAGCGGTGGCTCTGGCCAAAGCCTTCAATGTGGGGGTCAATGATCTGCCGCTCTCCTTGATTTTGTCCTGGTACGAACAAAAAGCCGTCGCTATTCTTCTCACCCTGCTGCACCTGGGGATCAAGGATATTCGGTTGGGACCGTCATTGCCCGCGTTCACCAGCCCGAATGTACTGGATGTGCTGGTGAAAAATTTCGACATAAAGCCCATCACCACGCCCGAGGAAGATTTGAAAGCCATTCTGGGGTAGTCGGAGAAACCGCCGGGCCTGATACCACGGAGAAGCGAGGAGCGGTAACGGACGGGATCAGTCATGTTGCATCGACGGATCTTCTTCTTTTGGCTCCGGCTCTCCGTGTCAGAACGGAAAAAATCTTAGGAGGTAAATGCGATGAGATGTCCCGGACAAGACAGCCGGTTTTGGGAAGCGGGAGCTATTTTTGAGGAAAAATGTCCCCAATGTGGGCATGAGGTCGAATTCTTTAAGGATGAATCTTCCAGAAGATGCAAGAAGTGTGGGCATAAGTTTGTCAACCCCAAGATGGATTTCGGATGTGCCTCTTACTGTAAATTTGCCGAGCAGTGCCTGGGAGATCTTCCTCCCGAGCTCATGGCGCAAAGAGATGATTTGCTCAAGGATCGGGTCGCCATCGAGATGAAAAAATACTTCAAGAAAGACTTCAAGCGTATAGGCCATGCCACCAAAGTGGCACGATATGCAGAGCAGATTGTCAAGCAAGAGGGGGGTGATCCGGCCATTGTGCTTCCGGCAAGCTACCTGCACGATATCGGGATTAAGGAAGCTGAGCGCAAGTACAACAGCACTGCGGCCCGCTATCAGGAAGAGGAAGGGCCGCCCATTGCCCGGGAAATTCTGACGGCACTCGGGGCAAGACAAGATTTGATTGAAGAAGTGTGCGACATCATCGCCCATCACCACCATCCGCGCGCTGAAGAGACGCTCAATTTCAAGATTCTCTACGATGCCGATCTGATCGTCAACCTTGAGGAAAATCACAAAGATCAGCCACTCAGTCGGGAGAAACTGGAAAAAATAATAGAGAAGAGCTTCTTTACCGACACCGGCAAACGGCTTGCCCGGGAGAACCTTTTGTAGTGCAGAGCACCAGTGGTGCTCAAATCATGACGTAAATCGATACAGTAGGAGTGAAGATAATGGCAACGCGAAAGATTGTGGAAATCAATGAAGAGCTTTGTGACGGCTGCGGGCAGTGCGTTCTTTCCTGCGCTGAGGGCGCTATTGAGGTGATCGATGGTAAGGCGCGGATTGTGAAAGACTCTTATTGTGACGGCCTTGGGGCGTGTCTGGGTGAATGCCCTCAAGGTGCTTTAACAATCATAGAACGGGAGGCTGAGGAGTTTGATCCTGAGGCTGTGGAAGAGTACCTGAAGGAGAAGGAACAGCGTCAGAAGGCGGCGGAGAGCCCCATGCCGTGCGGTTGTCCATCCAGCCAGATACAGATGTTTGAAGCAAGCTGCAAACAAGCTGACGAGCCTGCCCGTCACACGGGTGGTCGGTCCGCACTGAGCCATTGGCCGGTGCAAATCAGATTGGTTCCCGCCAAAGCTCCTTTTCTCAGAGGAGCCCATCTGTTGGTGGCGGCGGACTGTGCTCCCGTTGCCTATCCCAATTTCCACAGGGATTTTGTGGAGGGCAGAGTTGTCCTGCTGGGATGCCCCAAGTTTGACGACGCCCGGGAATACGTGGAAAAATTTGCTGAAATATTCAGGATCGCCAATGTGCAGAGTGTGACCGTGCTTGACATGGAGGTGCCGTGCTGTTCAGCGCTTCCGGCCATTGTCCAGAAGGGCATGGAGGCTTCCGCCAAGTCCATCCCGATGGAGGAGGTTACCGTGAGTGTGCGCGGAGAGGTGCTCAAACGCAGGCAATCCGCCGCCTAAAGCAGAGTGCATGTTGGCTGCGGAGGCAGGAAGTCCACGGCAAGAGCAGGTGGGTCCTCTTCTGTGGTGAAACCCTTGATTGTCAGAAGCGGACTACCAGCCAGGCGACGAACAGAACGATCAACCACGCGCCGGCCATGGCCACTAAAGCTTTCTTCCAGTAGTCGCCCACATAGCTCCTGGTGGTTTGCACAATCCAGGTCCAGTTCAGCCAGAGGTGGATTGCCAGCAATACTAAAAAAAAGAGTGAAAGGTATAAGTGGATATCGCCCCAATCGTGGCGGTGCAATCCCAGGAAATATTTGCTCTCCGCTGCCTGTCTGCCCGAAGGGATGACGAAAGCCATTAATAGGCCGATGATGGCAATGGATGTCAGAACAATGAACATCAACACATCGGTGAAGTACTTCAGATCCTTTTTCATGAGCTCCTCCCAAATTTTGCTGAAAGACGGTCCGGGAATGGGCCCGGGTGCTTTCAGTCTTTCGGGTGTACCCCGGAATCCTGCAATCATGCGGTTTTTTGGATTCCTGCCGCGTGGGCGGTGGTGCGTCGCAATGACGTGCGACCCCGGTATTTTCGGTCCGTTTCCTGGACGCTTGGCATTAACCTCCGGCTTCTCCAGGCTCTGGGACGGATGCGGCATCGATCTCAGCAGCCAGGCGGCGTCCTTCCTCTTCATCGACAAAGTACAGAATACACCCGCCGCAAAGAAAAAGCAGGCTGATAGAGAGTATTGAATATCGCGGGTCACCACCCAATAGACTCACCCAGCCCATCAACAGTGGACCTATGACCGCGGCGAACTTGCCAAGCATGTTGTAGAAGCCGAAGAACTCGGCTGCCTGCCCACGAGGAATGATGCGCGCATAAAACGATCTGCTGAGCGACTGCACTCCGCCCTGCACCAGGCCCACCACCACGGCCAAAATGTAAAATTCCGATTCCCGCTGCATGAAATAGCCGTAAATCGTTACTCCCAGATAGACCACCAGAGCAATATAGATGCCGGTTTTGGACCCCAGCCGTTCTCCCAGCTTGCCAAAGACGATGGCGGATGGAAATCCCACAAACTGGGTGAGCAGAAGCGCAGTGAGTAGACTCTGGGAAGAAAACCCAAGGGAGAGTCCATAGTCTACCGCCATGCGGATGATGGTGTCCACGCCGTCAATGTAGAGCCAGTAGCCTATGAGAAAAAGAAATGCGACGCGCAGCTTGCGGATTTTCCCGAACGTTGAGCGAAGTTGCCGGAAGCCTTCAATTACGACAGCTTTTCCGACCTTTCTTCCTCTACTTTTGGGCTCCTTCACAAAGAAAAAGATAGGCAGTGAGAACACAGCCCACCAGACGGCCACTGTCACGAAAGAAACGCGTACCGCCTGAGTCGCATCGGCGAGTCCGAAACTGTGAGGCATCAGTGTCATGAGGACATTGGCAGCGAAAAGCAATCCACCGCCGAGATATCCAAGAGCGAATCCCAAGCCGGACACGAAATCCAGTTTATCTTGCGTTGCTACAATCACGATCAGTGAATCGTAGAAGATATTGCCGCCGGAAAATCCAACAGCAGCCAGCGCGTAAATCAGGACGGCGAGCTCCCAGTCACCCTGCGCCACAAAATAGAGCGACCCCGTCATGACAATGCCCATGGAGGCAAAGTAGAATAGAAACTTTTTCCTGGAGCTGCCGCGGTCGGCTATGGCCCCGAGGATCGGGGCCATGAGCGCTATGATGATACTGGCCGCGGAGTTTGCGGCTCCAAGGTGGAAGGTGCTCAGTGTGACTTCGCGCCCGGCGCTCCAGTACTGTTTGAAGAACACGGGGAAAAATCCCGCCATGACGGTTGTGGCAAAAGCCGAGTTGGCCCAGTCGTAAAAGGCCCACGAAACAATTTTTTTCATGCTGCTGATATCACTGTTGCAATTGAGTACCTTCCGCTCCTGAGAATGCGCGGCCGTGAGGGACGCGAGCCCGTTCCCGTCGGGCTCGCCCGGTAAACTACTGCGGAATTCGTCTGGATGGAAGAAAAAAAGTCTTTTGAACGATTCACGGAAGCCCGCACGGCCAGTGTGCAACCGTGGTACACAAGTGGCTCGGGTTGCATCGTCAGTCATTGTCCTTTATATTAAGCGTTAAAGCTTTTCAACGGGACCAGATACCATTGCCCCTATGTGAGAACCTTGATCAAATACTTGTCGGCACCAGGACAGAGGGAGAATATGGCGGAGCGGGCGCGAAAGAGAATTGTCATCGAGAATGTGCAACCGGAAATAGATGCGGGCTGTTTTCCCATCAAGCGAGTCATGGGGGAGAAGGTGACGGTGACGGCGGATATTTTCGCCGACGGTCATGATTCCCCGGCGGCACGGCTCCTGTATAAGAAAGGGGTTGATATTGATTGGACAGAGTGCGACATGACCCTGCTCGAGAATGACACCTGGACGGCCGAGTTTACCGTCAACGGGCTTGGAACCTATTGCTACACCGTCCTGGCCTGGGTGGATCATTACAAGACTTGGCGGCAGGCCATAGCGAAGAAGTGCGCGGCCGGGCAGGATCTCCATGTGGATCTTCAGATCGGGGTGCAATATCTGCACGAAGGTGCGCAACGAGCTTCCGGCGAAGATGCCGCAAGGCTGAACGACCTGGCCGCGGCAATCGGGCGGGAAAATAACCACGGGCGGGCGCTGCTCATGGCAAGCGGGCAGGAAGCCGTTCAACTGATGAATCGCTACCCCGATCTGACTTTTGCCGTGCGCTATTGCAGGGAGCTCAGGGTCATTGTGGAGCGACCTAAAGCACTCTACAGCACCTGGTATGAACGCTTCCCCCGATCATGTTCGGAACAGCCCGGCCGGCATGGAAATTTCAAAGACTGTGTAAAGATCTTGCCGGAAATTGCGCAGATGGGGTTCGATGTTTTCTATCTGCCTCCCATTCACCCCATTGGCAGAACCAATCGCAAGGGGAAAAATAATTCACCGGTGGCGACGACGGATGATCCGGGCAGTCCTTGGGCCATCGGGGCAGCGGAGGGAGGGCACAAAGCCATCCATCCGCAGCTTGGAAGCGAACAGGAGTTTGCAGATTTTGTCAAGAAAGCCGCTGACTACGGCATTGAAGTGGCAATGGATCTGGCCTTCCAGTGTTCTCCGGATCACCCGTATGTCAGCGAGCATCGTGCCTGGTTCAAGCTGCGTCCCGACGGAACCGTGCAGTATGCCGAAAATCCACCCAAGAAATACGAGGATATCTATCCCATCAACTTTGAATCGGATGCCTGGCGCGAGCTTTGGGAGGAGCTCAAGAGCGTCGTCCTTTTCTGGATAGACAAGGGCATTCGAATATTCAGAGTCGATAACCCGCACACCAAGCCTTTCCCTTTTTGGGAGTGGCTCATCGGTGAGATCAGAAAAGACTACCCCGAGACGATCTTTCTTGCCGAAGCTTTTACCCGGCCGAAAGTGATGAAGCGGCTTGCCAAGATCGGCTTTAATCAATCTTACACCTATTTCACCTGGCGGAATTCCAAGAAAGAAATTACCGACTACATGGTGGAGTTGACCCAGAGCGAGCAAAAGGAATATTTCCGGCCGAATTTTTGGCCCAATACCCCGGACATTCTTCCGGAATATTTGCAATACGGCGGTAGACCGGCTTTTGTCATCAAGCTGATCCTTGCCGCCACACTGTCGTCCAACTACGGTATTTACGGTCCCGCTTTTGAACTTTGCTTGAGTGACGCGCTTCCGGGAAAAGAAGAGTATTTGAATTCTGAAAAGTATGAGATTAAACATTGGGATTGGGATCAGCCGGGTAACCTCAAACAGTTCATTGCGCGCGTAAACAGGATACGCCGGGAAAACTCCGCATTACAAACCACCTGGAATCTGAAATTTTACGAAGTAGATAACGATTATTTGCTATTCTACGGAAAAGAAGCTGATGACGGCTCTGAGAGCATATTGACGGTGGTGAACCTGGATCCTTTTCATGTCCAATCCGGGTGGCTGACAATTCCCATCCGGGAATTCGACATTCCCGCCGATCAACCTTACCTCTGCCATGATTTGCTGAGTGACGACAAGTACATCTGGCAGGGAGAGAAGAATTACGTTGAACTGAATCCGCATGTGCTCCCGGCTTACGTTTTTAAATTGCGAAAACGACTGAAACGTGAAACGGATTTCGATTATTTTATGTAAGCGCGGAATGTGGGTGCCTTGAGTGGCTCGCATTTGGCCGATCAACAGGTTAACTGAGGGATCTATGCCACAATTGGAGGTTGAAGGGAGCTGGGAACGGGTCCTTGCGGGTACCGCCCGAAACCAGCTGGAAAGAACGATTCTTCCTTCTTATATCAGGGAATGCCGCTGGTTTGGAGGTAAAGGCCGCAAGATTCAAGCAATCGAAATCCTGGAAGGGATTCCCATGGGCGGCGACGCTTCCGGCAGGTACTTGATTCTCCTGGTTAGAGTGGACTACGCGGCTGGCATGGAAGAACGGTACCTGCTTCCCATCGCCTTTGCAGGCAAGGAGGAGGCCGCGGACATTGTACAGGAGTATCCCGGCGGAGTCATTTGCAGTGTGGAGGTCGATGGGGCTGACGGAATTCTCTACGACGCAATCTACTGCGATGCGTTTTGTCGCGCTTTGTTTTACTCCATAGCCGGGAACGCTGCGGTCTCGACCCAAGATGGGCAACTCAGCTGCTCTCGCGGTAAAGCCCTCGATGTCCGTGAGGATCAGTTGCCGGGCCTTGAACCGCGTGTGTTGGTCGCTGAACAGTCTAATTCTTCGGTGCTGTATGGTCAGGACTATTTCCTCAAGCTGTATCGACATCCTGAGACGGGATTAAATCCCGATCTTGAAATCAGCCGATTCCTCACTGAGCATGCCGGGTTCTCCTACACCCCAGCGTATGCGGGTGAAATCGAGTACACAAAAAGGGGGGCCGAGCCGATATCCATTTGCCTTTTGCAGAAGTTTGTGGCCAATCAGGGGGATGCGTGGAGTTATTACTTGCAAAGAGCCGGAGAATATTACCGCAGGATTCTTGCAAGCGGTCCACAAGTGTCTGACAGTGTGCCGCATCCACCCGTTTTATTGGACTTTTCCCGCGCTGAAATTGCCCCATTTTGTGTGCAACTGATCGGGCAGCCATGCGTCGATTTGGCTGCCCTCCTTGGCAAACGCAGCGCACAATTGCATGCGGCCCTCGCCTCGGGAAAGGATGATGCAAATTTCTGTCCGCAACCTTTCACTCCGGCCTTTCAAAGAGCCATGGTTAAGTCTTTACAAGATTTGACAAAACAGGTCTTGTCCCTGTTGCGCGACAATTGGAATGGGTTGCCCGGGGATCTGCAGGCGGAGGCCGACGCGCTTCTCAATCTTGATACCCGGATGGCGGAAAATCTGCAGATGCTCGCCACCGCTGATATGACTTCCATGTTGACCAGAATCCACGGGGATTATCATTTGGGCCAGGTGCTGGTCACCGAAAATGACTTTGTCATCATTGACTTTGAAGGCGAACCGGCCAGGTCGCTCGCTGAAAGAAGGATGAAGCAGGCGCCGCTCAAGGATGTTGCAGGAATGATTCGCTCGTTTCACTATGCGGCGTATCTGCCGCTACTGACACAACCTTCGGAGTTTTCCAAGGGGGCATTCCCGTTGGAACCCTGGGCGGACCTCTGGTATTCAGTCATGGCCGCGACCTTTCTCCATTCTTACCTGGAATGCAGCGGGAATGTGCCATGGGTTCCGCAGGAGTCATCACAGCGGCGGTTGTTGCTGCAGTTTTTGCTGGCGGAAAAGGCGGTGTATGAAATCGGCTACGAATTGAACAACCGGCCAGCCTGGGCACGTATCCCAATCAAAGGAATCGGGTCTGTTCTCAAATAGCATGACGACAGCCCAACCATACCCGCTCTTTTTGGCAGTAAAGATTTTCATGCTAAAGGCAGCTCCAAGGAGGAACTCATGAATCAGCATAATGTGATATATGCCGGAAGCCTTTTGACCGACCACGACATTTATCTGATTAAGGAAGGAAATCATTTTAAACTTTACGAAAAAATGGGATCGCATCTTGCTGAGGTCGACGGTGTGCAGGGAGTTCATTTTGCTGTATGGGCGCCCAATGCGGAGGCGGTTACGGTCATCGGGGATTTCAACGGATGGGACAAAGCATCCCACCCCCTTAAGGTGAGAGCAGATGCTTCGGGGATATGGGAAGGATTCATCCCGGGAGTCGGCAACGGCACGGTTTACAAGTATCATATCGCGTCGCGCTTCAACGGCTATCGTGTGGACAAGGGCGATCCGTTTGCCTTTCGCTCGGAGACACCTCCTTTGACGGCTTCGGTAGTATGGGACCTGACCTATGAATGGGATGACCGCGGGTGGATGGCGGACAGGCATGAGAAGAACAGCCTGGAGGCTCCCCTATCCATTTATGAAATACATCACGGTTCCTGGCGCAGGGTTCCCGAGGAAGAAAACCGCTCGCTCAGCTATCAGGAAATGGCAGAATACCTACCCGATTATCTGAGCACGATGGGGTTCACTCACGTGGAATTCCTGCCCATTATGGAACATCCGTTTTACGGTTCCTGGGGGTATCAGACCGTGGGCTATTTTGCTCCGACATCGAGATACGGCAGTCCGCAGGATCTTATGCATCTGGTCGACAGACTGCACCACAATGGAATCGGGGTCATCCTCGACTGGGTTCCTTCCCATTTTCCGGCCGATGAGCATGGCCTGGCCTACTTTGACGGAACCTACCTGTACGAGCATGCCGATCCCAAGAAAGGCTTCCATCCCGAATGGAACAGTTACATATTCAACCATGGCCGCAATGAAGTGCGATCATTTCTCATCAGCAGTGCCATGTTTTGGCTGGAAAAATATCATGCCGACGGCCTGCGGGTCGATGCGGTAGCTTCCATGCTCTACCTGGATTACGCCCGCAATGAGGGCGAGTGGATTCCCAACGAATACGGGGGCAGGGAAAACATTGATGCTATCTCTTTTCTGCGTCGCTTCAATGAAATGGTCTACCACGACTTTCCGGACACCCAAACCATAGCGGAAGAATCGACTTCGTGGCCCATGGTTTCCAGGCCGGCCTATGTCGGTGGGTTGGGCTTCGGAATGAAATGGAACATGGGGTGGATGCACGACACACTGGATTATTTCGCCAACGACCCGGTGTTCAGAAAATACCACCAGAATCAATTGACATTCAGCATCTGGTACGCTTTTTTCGAAAACTTTGTGCTGCCTCTGTCGCACGATGAGGTCGTTTACGGTAAAGGATCTTTGATTCGCAAGATGCCGGGCGATGACTGGCAGAAATTTGCCAATCTCAGGCTGCTGTACGGGTACATGTACGCGCACCCGGGCAAGAAGCTCTTATTCATGGGGGCTGAGTTTGGCCAATGGGATGAATGGTACCATGAAAAGAGCCTGGATTGGAATTTGCTGGAAATGGAGCAGCATCAGGGAATGCTTCGTTGGGTGCAGGATCTGAATCGGCTCTACCGGCAAGAACCCGCTCTTCATCAGCTGGATTTCAGTAATGACGGGTTTGAATGGGTTGATTTCCATGACACCGAATCCAGTGTGATCAGTTTCATGAGGAAAGCAAGGGACGGGCGCGAGATTGTCCTGGTGGCGGCCAATTTCACTCCGGTTCCACGCACCAACTACCGTATAGGTGTACCTCGGGATGGCCTCTGGAAAGAAATCATGAACAGTGACGCCAAGAGTTACGGAGGCAGCGGCTACGGCAATTTCGGCGGACTGGCAGCGACTCCTATTCCCTGTCACGGCAAATACCAGTCGATTTCCACCACCCTGCCTCCCCTGGGAATCGTGTTCTTCAGGCACGAATCGAACGAATGAGACGACCCTGATGATGTTGTGCTGACCCCCTATTTTAGTGCGAGGCAGGAATGCAAACCAGAAGAAGTGGAATCCTTCTACATATCACGTCGCTTCCCTCCCATTACGGGATTGGAGACTTTGGCCCGGAAGCCTATCGATTCGTCGATTTTCTTGCAGCCAGCGGACAAAGTGTCTGGCAGGTACTTCCATTGGAGCCGACTTCAAGTTTCTGCGGTAATTCTCCCTATTGCACCCACTCGGCGTTTGCCGGGAATCCGCTACTCATCAGTCCCGACCTGCTGGTGCAGGAGGGCTTTCTGGATAGTTCAGACGTTGCCGGCCAACCGGTTTTTGACAATGAACGAGTCGACTTCGATAGAGTATATCCATTGAAGTATCACTTGCTCCAGAAGGCGTTTGAAAAGTTTGCCGGTCGCCAGGAAATGGACTACGAGTTCAACCGATTTTGTGAAGCAAATGCCGACTGGCTGGACGATTATGCCCTATTTATCAGTTGCAAGAGGAACTTTCATGGAGCTGGGTGGAATGATTGGCCGGTGGAACTGCGAGACCGCCATGAACCGGCACTCCAGGAATGGCAGGGAAAGCTGTCCCGGAAAGTCGTTGCGGCCAAGTTTTTTCAGTACCTGTTTGCCAGGCAGTGGACGGCTTTAAGGAAATACTGCCGGGAGAAGAATATTCAAATCATGGGAGACATACCGATTTATGTGAGTTTGGACAGTGCGGACGTTTGGGCTCACCCGCAAATTTTTAAGCTGAATGAGGAGAAACGACCGAATTTTGTTGCAGGTGTGCCTCCTGATTATTTCAGTTCAACCGGACAGCTGTGGGGCAATCCCGTGTATAACTGGGATGTGCTGCAGAGCCGGCGATACGACTGGTGGATCAAGCGGATAGAGCACAATCTGGACCTTTTCGACATGATTCGCCTGGATCACTTTCGAGGTTTTGTCGGCTACTGGGAAGTGCCCGCTGGAGAATCGACCGCAGTCAACGGCGAATGGATGGCAGTGCCGGCCAGGGACTTTTTCGACACACTGCTCAGACGTTTTCCCTATCTGCCCGTGATAGCCGAAGACCTTGGCACGATCACACCGGATGTGAGAGAAACCATGCTCGCTTATGGTTTTGCCGGCATGAAATTACTCCTGTTTGCCTTCGGCGACGATCTGGCTACCAATCCATACGTCCTTCACAATCACACTCAAAACAGTGTAGTGTATACCGGAACCCATGACAACAACACGGTGAAGGGCTGGTTTGCGAAAGAAGCGAGCGAAAGCGACAAGGATCGTCTTTACAGGTACCTGGGAAGAAGCGTTGATGAAGAAAACATCCATTGGGAGCTAGTGAGACTGGCTATGATGTCCGTGGCTGCCACAGCAATCATTCCCATACAGGATGTATTGGGACTTGGAGAGAATGCCCGCATGAATCTCCCTGCAGCCGTACACGGCAACTGGAGTTGGCGACTCAAAGGGGACTTGCTGACGGCGGAATGCGAACAGAGGCTCTTGGAAATGACGCGTACCTACGGCCGCATCTGACGGTTTATTGACCCACTTATCAGCAATTGCCCACGAATTTTCCGGAATATAGCCACTCCTGAGAAAACTTGGCCGCATTCTCCATGTGAAACAAATTATTAGATGAGTTATAATAGTTGTTGTAATTTCCCGCCGGCAGGCGCCGGAGAAGCAGCCGGATCATGCGTGTATCGAGACCGGCGAGGAATACAAAATCAGGTTGACTCGACATAATTTTCAAGATACATGTCGCTGTTGTGGAAGATGGACCATTTATTTGAGAGGCCTGGAATGCTGATTAGCCATGATCTCCTTGAAAAGACCTGTAAGGAGATGATTGAAACCATTTTATTGAGTTTGAGCCACGCCACCAAGGGGACTATCTATCGTATCGGTCCTATTCCCGACGTCACCGCCGTGCGCATCACTTCCGGTATTCGTCTGGAGGATACCGACCAAATCCAGTGGGGTTTGCCTGAAGCTTCCGACTACAATTTTCCCGGCAAGACCTGGCAACAGTATCAAGACAACCCCGGCCATGTCCTTGAGGCAATGGGATGGTGCGTGGAAAAGCAAAAGAGTTGGACGGCGGACAATCCATACGAAGACATTCGCAGTGTCCGCAAACAACTGGAAGGTGAAATCGAAGACTTCCACCACATGGAACCGGTGCTGGTCAAGAAACCCTACCTGTACGGAGACTGCGCCCAACCGGATTATCCTTTGGATTGGGAGGGCAAGCCCATCTGGCAGGATACGGAATATCTGGTAGTGGCAGTCATCAAAATACACTTCCTGCCTTACACCATCCGCCGCGGCGATCGCTCCACCAAGATCATCAAGAAGCTCTCCAGAATCCTCGGAACCGAACTGCTGTCGTTGCATATTCGTGAAACCTTGTCCGACGCCCAAAAGGAACTCGCCAGGCAGCGCCTGCAAAGCTGCAACGTACTCGCCCATGAATTGCGCAACACACTGATCAAACTGGGCTTTATCTTTTCCGCCATCAATGCCGAAATCAGCTTTCTTAGAGAGCAGTGGGAAAAGCAACTGGAAAAGGCCTTTCCAGAGCTCGACAACAAGAATGCCATCCTAGCCCGCCTCAATGACCTCCTGAGTCTGCATCTGGGAGACCTGAACGGTAAGGGCAACCTGGGCAAGATTGGGGAAGTGCTCCTCAGCGAACAAACGGAAATGGCCAATCTAGCTCTCATGCCCTCGCTGGGTGAGAAATGGTTGAACAACAAGATCCTGCCCAAATGGCAGCGCCTGCTCCTGGAGAGTCATAGCTGGAAGCAGGAGACGGAGGAGATTCAAAGACTGCTGGCAAGATTGGGTAAAGCCATCTGGGTCGGGATGGACCAGAATTTGGCGCTGCAAATGGATCACCTTCCGCTCGATCTGCGGCTGAAATGGTCGCAGCTCGCTTACACGGATTTCAGCGTAGATAAGCTTGTCAAACTCGAAGAAATAATAAAGTTGTTGGACCATCCGGCACTGGATATTCCGCACAAGCAACAGACCAAGAAAGTATTGAGTTCTCTCAAGGCCCTCGTAGAGATGATTCCCGAAGTGGAAGAACGAGCCAACAGGATTATCCATTCCCTGAAAAATGGTTGTTCCATGGAAGCAAGTTGAATCTGAATTAAGAATTCTCAGTGGGCTTCCCCAGGTATTCCTCCAACATGAGCAGAAAAGATTCTTTTTCAGGGATATCGAGCGCATCCGGCTGCAGACAGACGGAGCAGCCCTGAGCATGCCAAGCCAGGGAGCGGGGCTTTTCCTCCTCTTCTGTAAACCCCTCGAATTGATACACTTGTATGGGGTAGTGAGGGCCCTTGAGGGTGGTTTGGCCGAGCCTTTTGGTTTTCACACTGTGCGCTATCAGCGCGTAAGTTGAATGACTTAAGAGTATTTTGCCCGGTTCCGCCATCTGCTGCAGCCGGGCCGCTATATTCATCTGGCCGCCGATCGCCGTATAGTTGACCCAATCATCGGATCCAAAACTGCCCACTACCGCCAAGCCAGTGTTGATCCCCATGCGCACGTTGATGGTGTGGGCAAATCCTCCTGCTCTCCACCGCTCGTTAAGACTGACCAGCCGTTCCTGCATCTGGACTGCCATACGGACGCAGCGGAGTGCGCCGACGGGAGGCTCTATGGCCACCGGCGCACCGAACAGCACTACCAATCCGTCCCCCATAATCTTGTCAACTGTCCCGCCAAAGTGGTAGACGAGCTGGATCATTTCGGCAAAGTATTCGTTCAAAAGCTGCGCAAGCTCCTCTGGTTCCATGGCGTCTGTGATGATACTGAAATCCTGGATGTCGGAGAAAAATACGGTTATTTTGCGGCGCTGATGGCTCAACACCGCTTCCCCCTCACCTCGTGCCAGTTCCTCCACCAGCGGAGTGGTGACAAACTTGGCCAGTTTCTCATTGAGCAGTGAGATCATACGATCTTTTTCCTTCAGTGTCTTGATGGATGCCTGAAGGTATTGCTTTTGAGCGGCGACCATATCCAGCAGAAAGGCAAAAAATATGCACACTGCGAGAAAGATGCCGCTGCGAATCGCTTCTCTCAGCAGGTCTACCGGCTGTCCACGCCATTGAGCAATCAACAGCACCGCCAAGTAGAGGAGCATGTACCAGCAGGCTGTGAGGATGACTCCGCGAAAACGCACATAGCCGGCACAGAAGAAAAAGCCCATGAACCAGCCTACCTGCATCAAACCTCTGGCATTCCCGAGGCAATAGTAGCCGTACGCCACCATCGGTGCAAAGAAGATCCAGTTGGGGATGAATACGAAATGAGGATCGAAAGTGAAGCGACGGTCCAGGCCCGTCGCCACCATGATGTAGCAGACCAAATGCGCTGCACTGGCCGCTGTGAAGAGCACACCGATGTGAAACAGAGTTATCTGGCTATATCCGAGGATCCTGAGGATAAATGCGAAAGAGAGTACGATGATCCAACCCAGATAACCCAGCCAAAGCAATCGCTTGCGACGGGATTGAGTAATTTCCTGTTTTGAAGCAGGCATAACGGTGCCTCAAATGTAGGCTTCCTCTTTTGTCAGTGGGGTGACGTTCCTCTATCACATAGTTGTCTGTGACTCGCTCCGAAGAATTGGGCGCGAGCTTCAAAGATGCCGGCGTTAAAATCAGGGAAACGGTCAAGGACCCCGACTTGGTGAGATTATCCAGGCGCACCGGGGCAGTATAGATGGTCTCCACTTTATCCAGTATCTTGCTTCCGCCGACCACCTGAACTGCTGCCGGTAAAACTTTCATTTCCTTCAACACCAGATTATCCGGCAAATGGCCTGCCCAGTCCACCTGCACAGGTAGTTCCTTGGTGATGGGAACGTCCAGCATCACATCCACTGTGGGGGGTTCAACCTTGTTCAGAAATACCCCGGGCGGCAGCACAATGTTTTCCTGTGTGATTGGAATGGAGTTGCGACCCTCGGCGGCTTTGCCCAGATCAATGCGAACCTGCACCTGACCGGGTCGCAAGGATCTGATCAGAGCGCTCGATCCATAGAGCTGGAGGCGCACTTCATCTATCGAGGTATTGAGGATTTCCAAATTCGTCGGGCGATTGACGTATTCGATTGGAACATTGAGGGCGATGAATGTGTCGCGGCTTCGGGTGAAGCCAAACCAGATGCCCGCAACGATGATCAGAGAGATCAGCGCGGCCGCTGTGAGCCTGAGTTGCTCTCGCTTCTTCTGTTGTTTCGTTTGATCAAACAGATTGAGATGTTCTTTAAGAATTTGCACCAGTTCTTCGGGTTGGGCAACCGCTTTGATGGTATGGCCTTTGGCAATGGTCACCCGACCCCGTTCTTCAGAAACTACGATGACGAGCGCGTCCGATCGTTCCGCCAGACCCGCGGCCGCGCGATGACGGGTGCCGTAGAAGGTTGGCAGATCCATGCGTTGGGAGAGGGGGAGCAGCACTCCTACTTCGGTAACGCGGTTGTTTTGGATGATGATAGCGCCGTCATGCACCGGATTCTTGGGCCAGAAAATGCTCAAGAGCATTTCCTGGGAGAGCGTACCGTTCCACTGGATCCCCCCGTGCACAATTTCCGAGAAATCTTCCCGACCTGGGATCACGATGAGGGCGCCGACTCTCTTTCTTCCCATCTGATAAACACTGTCAGCAATGATCTCGACGGGTGTCGCCTGTTCCTGATTGGGAGAACCCCAGAGGAACGTCTTCAGGTTCCTGGCCTGCAATGCGGATCTGATTTCGTTGCGGAAAACGACGATGATAATGATTGCCGCCGCTGCCGTAATGCCCCTGACGACCCAACTGGTCAGAATGAGTCCCATGGAGGCGGCTACTTCCTGCAGGATCCACAGGGAAGTGATGCCGACCAGCACGCGGAATGCATTGGTTCCCTGGAAAAGGACGTAAATGCGGAACAAAATGTAGCTGTTGATGAGGATGTCCACTACATCTTGCCAGCGGATGGTCGCGATAAACGAGAAGAGGTCTTTCATGTTTTACCGGTTCTTGTATTAATCTGTGATACTGAAGCGGAGGACGTCAAACAGTTTGCCATTCTGGTCGCTGATTTCAACCCGCCACGGTCCCTTGTCGGTTTCCCTCAGTTGAATCTGGCTGTAGGTTGACCATAACGGGGGATAGAGTCGCAGACGGATTTGGGTGCTGAGTTCATCGCGGTGGTACCAGCGGTGATAGATGAGCGTGGGCTGTGGCACCGGATCAAAGGACGTAAAGCAGCAGACCTGTCCCGAAGAAACGGAAAAAACCACTGCCTGGTGTAACGGCGTATTATTTTCTACTTTTTCACACATGAACGCCTGTGTCAGGGTCAATTTTTCCTGAGGCTCTTCCTGCGGCTTGGCCGGTGCGGTCTGAACGGCAGGTTCGACGTCGCTGCCGTTTTCCTGGGCTTGAATGGCAGCTAACGGCATAACTGCAGCGAGCGCGATTAGATTGATGATGAGCAGCTTTCCAAGGAGGTTTCTCATAAGCAATTTCCCGCCTGCAATGTGTGATGATCAACAGCAACGGCCGTCTGGCATGGAGGTCAGCAATGCCTGGGGAAAATGTCGCATTGTCCCTCGCTCGAGCGTTGCCGAAACTGCACCCCAAGCAGCTAATCTTTAATCATCCGTAAGGAATGATACGATCTCAAACTAGGTTCCAGAATGATGCATCAGGAACACAAGGTGTGAAGGTCACATCCCGACCTGAGTTTCCTGATTATGAGATGCACCCTGCAGGATCTTTTTCGCCAAAATGCGCAGGTCTTTCTTTCAAGTCCTTCAGTTTTTCGGGAGGGATCAGCGGAGCCAAACCAGTTTTTCCATTTAATCCCTCCAGTTCTCTCAAAAGATAGCACGCACGCCCTGTGCGTCAAGTCATTTTCATGGCGCAGCGCCAAAAGAGTCTGCCGGTAGACGATGCTGCCGCTCCCATTTTCGCCCGCTTGACATCACCTTGGCAATCCACTAAGGGTTAGCACGGTTCATTTCTTGTGAGGTGGGTCGATGACCACTGCTCTATGCCAAACGAACAATGTATTCGCTAGGCGCTGAGACAAACAGAAACGGCCTTGGGAGGATGAGAATGGATCGGCGGTACCCGCAGCGACCCATGGTGGGGGTCGGGGCACTAATTTTTCGCAATGACAGCGTGCTTCTGGTGCAACGGGGAAGGGAGCCTGCCTTGGGCAAATGGTCGTTGCCCGGCGGCTTGGTTGAAATCGGGGAAAGCCTGCACGACGCTGTCCGCAGGGAAGTATGGGAAGAAGTAGGCATTCGGGTGAGAGTCGTTGACCTCATAGCGGCCCTCGATCGGGTGATCATGGATGATGAAGGGAACATAGAATATCATTACATCCTTCTCGACTTTTTGTGTGACGCGGATACTGCTGAACAACCTTCGCCGGCAAGTGATGCCCAGCAGAGTCGTTTTGTGAGCATTGGTGATCTGTCAGGCTATCGTCTCACCCGGGGTACCGAAAAAATCATTCGCAAAGCTTTTGCCAGTCTCAGCGAACATCGTCATTCCATTTATAATCCCGATCTTTAGATTCCTGCCTTCCGGTATTGCCGGATCTCCCGGGGGACTTGCCAATCATGCTTGACTTTGTTCGAGTCCTGTGGTTTATGACTGACCAGTCCGTCAGGGCGGTTGAAAGGATAACGAGTGATTCGAGAAAAGAACTCAAACGCTGCACGCAACAGATTGAAAAAGCTCATTCAAGAGGCTTTTGAACCTGAAGCCATCGCTGATCAGGTGGAGAGGAACCTCGGCCAATGTTCGGGCAGAGATGTCTTGGAAGAACTTTCGGATTGTTTGGTGGTTGTCCGGGAGTCATGCCGGCGCGGCATGGTACCAGCCGAATGTCATATCTCCAGGCTGATTACCGGCTTCCAGCAGGTGGCGGAGAAGCGCAATATCAACCCCGAGGAGTTTTACCGTGTTTCACTCGAAAAGCTGTTGTTGGATGGCGAAGCTGAAGAAGGCCCGCGCGCGGCTTGCAAGCAATCCACCCGTGGAAGAATTCTGGATGCGGCCCTGGACCTTTTTTATGAGAAGGGATTTCATCTTGCCACCGTGGATGATATTGCCGAGCGGGCAGGGGTCGGGAAAGGCACCCTGTATCGTTATTTTGCCAACAAGGGTGCGCTCTTCCATGAATTGATAAAGTCTCGTTTGGAAGACCTGGAAAGCAATGCTCAAGCTGTTTTGGATGGCCAGGATGACGTCCTGACCATGATCACCAAGTACATCCGCATCTATTTCGAGTTCTTCGATCACAACAAGCGACTTTATCGACTGATTTTGCAGGAGCGAATGGATTTGACGGACCAGGTTCAGGAACTCTATGTCAAAAAAGTCATGCGCCGTATCCCTCTGCTCAAGCGCAAGATACGCGAAGCGAGTCAGCAAGGCGTGCTCAAGGACATGGACTTTCAGACAGTTTTCTACGGGGTCATGGGGTTTATGCACGGCGTCATTCAAAAGTGGTTGGTGAACGATTGCAGTTATCCTTTGGTGGACGAATTGCCAACGGTCTTGGAAGTGCTCTTTCACGGATTCGTCGAAAGGGAATGTTGAAAAATTTCTAGGAGGCATACCATGGACAAGAATGAAATGAAAAGCAAGATCATTGAAATTATTGCGAATCAATTGGGAGTGGAAAAGGATATCATCACTCCCGAGGCGAATGTGGTCGATGATCTGGGCGCCGATTCACTGGATGTCGTGGAATTGGTGATGGCCCTTGAAGAAGCCTTTGATATGGAAATCCCTGACGAGGATGCGGAAAACATTCGAACCGTCAAAGATATTTTTGATTACCTGGAAAAAGTCCGCTCCTGATACGGATTCATCTCCTTGCGGAGATCCCCCCTTGCCGTGGCAGATGGCGGGAATTCCCCGTCATCCGCTATAGCCGGTTAAACCGGTTGGCGTCTGCCCGCCACTATCGGCACATGAACGATGAGCGGCCCCCCCGGCCGAATTACCCGGGCGAACCTGCAATTTTCCCGGGTAAGTCGGTGAACCAACCCCCGTTCACTCCTCCAGGGAATCTTGCAGGGGCTCGGTACTCTCCAGATCGGCAATTCTGGCGTCAACAAGCGTGTTTTTCAGCGCCCAGAAAACACTCCGGAAGTGTTCTTCGAAATTGTTGGGAGAAATCCTCCCCAGTTCAATAAACTTGATGATGACTTCTTTGGCCAAACGTAGAATCTTTTCATCATCTGGATGCATTGGTTCGTCCCTTCACGCTTTCGGCAAAAAAAAGCCTCTGCCATTGGAAGGAAGGCCATAAAGGGTTGAAGCAGAGGCTTTTTGTGGCTTGTAGAAATACCCCGTGAGGCATTCCAAAACCACCTCATTTGTTTAACATATGGCAGAACATCTCTGCAATATAAAATGTGGAGAATCGCTGGGAGCCTGATAAACGTGAAGTTGCACTCTTGAACGAGTTCAGATGACGGCGCAAATTGCGCCAAAAGGATTGCCAATGATTGAAAATTGGGTATTCAATGCCATTGTGTTGCTTCTGCTCTTGTTGATCTCAGCGTTTTTCTCCGGATCCGAAACCGCCCTCATGGCTGTCAACCAAGTGAGGATGCGTCACTTGGCCAAAAAAGATCGTCGTGCTGCGCTGGTCTCCGGCATAGTGCAAAAACCGCAGAGGTTGCTCGGAACATTGCTGCTTTGCAACAACTTGGTGAACGTTGCGCTGTCCGCTTTAGGAACCGCCACCGCCATAGCACTGGCGGGAGAGCGTGGAGTGATTTATGCGACCTTTTTTATCACCCTGGCCCTCCTGGTGGTTGGAGAGATTACCCCCAAGACCATAGCCGCCTACCATTCGGAAAGAATCTCAGTGGTCATTGCTCCGGTTATATTTTCATGCATCAAGATCTTTTACCCCATCGTTCACCTCCTCTCAATCGTATCAAACACGTTGATCAGAATGGCTGGGTTGCAACAAATGACAGGGGCCAAGAGTTTTACCGCCGAGGAGATTGAGAGCCTTATTGAGGTCAGTGGCGATGAAGGGGGGCTGGAGAGGGATAAGCAGGACATGTTGCTGGGCGTCCTGACCCTGGAGCGCACGACGGTTGGCGATATCATGGTGCCCATCCAGGATGTGGTGTCAATTCCCATAGAATCAACCTATTACGAAGTGCTGGAAGCTGTGCAGGGCACCCAGTTTTCCCGCTATCCGGTGTATGAACAATGGCCCTCGGATATCCTCGGGTTCATCCATGTGCGGGACTTGCTCATGCAACCGATGGACGAAAAATTTTCGGTGCGGAAGATCATGCGCAAACCACACTTCATTCCGGAACTGCGTTCAGTTCGCCAGCAGTTTGCGGCTTTCCAAAGGAGACGTTCTCATTTGAGCTTTGTGGTGGACGAGTACGGCAATGTGGTCGGGTTGCTGACCATGGAGGATATTTTAGAAGAAATCGTGGGTGAAATTGAAGACGAGTATGACCGGCTGGACAGCGAAGTTGAAGAGCTGGCAGATGGCTCGTATTTGGTGCGCGGCCGTGTACCGGTTCGCGATCTCAATCGGCGGCTGCGGCTTGATCTGCCCGAGGGTGACGTGCGCACGGTGGCCGGATTGATCATAAAGGAACTGGGAAGAATTGCCCGTCTCGAGGACACGGTGACGCTGAAACGTTGTCGCTTCAGTATAATTGCTCTCAAGGGCAAGAGCATCACATGGGTGAGGCTGTGGATTTTGGACGGCGAAACTCCTTCGGAAAATGACCTGAGGGTTGCGGCCAGGTGACCGACTTTTTTTCATCAAAAAAACTTCTGTTAATTTCTCACAACGCTCCTTTTTTGATTTGACATTACCCAATCAGCTGTTTAGAGTGCTCCTTAGTGGTAAAAAGTGGAGGCAAGGGGGCAAAAGTGGGTATTTTGGGCAAGCCTTACTTCAGAGGGCAGTCGATTAACCGGCTCGACTCCAAGGGGCGGCTCAGAATTCCGGTTAAATTCCGTGACGTCCTTCAGAACCATTACACTGATGGCCTAATCATCACCGTAATGGAGAAATGCCTGGTGGCATACCCTCCGGAGATTTGGGACAAAATAGAGAACAAAGTCCTTAATTTTTCGCAGGTTCAACCAGAGCAGCGCGCGTTCATGCGTTTCTTCATTTCCAGTGCTGTTGAGTGCGAATTCGATAAGCAAGGCAGGATACTGATCCCCCCCGTATTGAGAGAGCGGGCAAAGTTGCATCAGGAGGTCCTGATTGCTGGAATGCTCACCAGTTTTGAGATCTGGGACAAAGAAACCTGGGAGCAGCAAATGGAATGGGATACGGAGCATTACCAACAGATCGCAACCCATATAGCCGACATCGGACTATGACCGAAAATGGTGGAGCAGCGTGCTCACGAGCATATACCGGTCATGCGCGAGGCGGTCCTGGATTTGCTCGCGTGCCGACCGGGGGGCCTATATGTCGATGGTACTGTCGGGGGAGGCGGCTACGCCGAGAGGATCCTGCAAGAGATCGAGCCGGATGGACAACTGGTCGCTTTAGATTGGGATGGCGAAGCGATCGAACGAGTGCGACGGCGATTGCGCGCGAATCTACATCGAGTTTTTCTTGTAAAATCAAGTTTTGCCAACCTTCCTTCTGTCTTGAATAAATTGGGTTTTGGTTTGGAATCGGTCGATGGGGTAGTGATCGACCTTGGAGTATCCAGCTTTCAACTGGAAGATCCGGAGCGCGGTTTTAGTTTCCTGCAGGATGGACCATTGGACATGCGTATGGACCAGAACATAGCAAAAACGGCAGCGGATTTGGTCAATTCCTTATCTGAAAAAGAATTGGCGGACCTCATCTTTGCCCTCGGGGAAGACAGGCACGCCCGGCGTATCGCAAGAGCCATTGTGTTGCGCCGTGCCCAGAGTCCCATTGAGCGTACCGAGGAACTGGCGCAACTGATCAAGGGGGTGGTCCCCAAAACCAGGGATGCCAGACGAATTCACCCCGCCACCCGTACGTTTCAGGCATTGCGCCTGGCTGTCAACCAGGATCTCGATGCATTGGAAACCTTTTTGTCCAGAGTGTGTGACATTTTGAAACCGGGAGGAAGACTGTGCATCGTTTCCTTCCATTCGTTGGAAGATCGCATGGTGAAGGAACGGTTCCGGCATTGGGCGAAAGCATGCCGGTGTCCGCGCGATTTTTTGCAGTGTCAATGCGAGGGGCGGCCCTTGGTGCGCCTGCTCACTAAGAAACCGCTCAGACCGACGGCACCAGAGATTGCCATGAACCCGCGGGCCAGAAGCGCTCGGCTGCGCGCCATGGAAAAGGTGAGTTATGCGTAGCTGGCTTTTCTATGCCGGGGTGCTCGGCATCGCATTCATTCTTTTTGCAACACTCAATGTTTGGCTGCGGATTCAACACGTGCAGGATGGCTATCGAATGGCACGTTTGCAGTCTGAATACGAACAGCTCCAGGCGGTTCGCCGGAAACTGCGACTGGAGTGGTCGCAACTCAACAATCCCGGTTATCTTGAAAAACTGGGAAGCGAAAAATTTGGTCTGAATGTGCCCAGGCAGGATCAAAAACTGGTCATCCGTTAAAACCAAATCGATCGAGAGGCTGTCATGGAGAAGCGGCATGTAAAAAAAGTCAAGAATATCCGCTATCGGCTTTGTTGTGCCTTCTTGAGGGTTGCGGTGGTCGCTGGCTTTCTCCTGATTCTCGGCAAAGCCTTTTACCTGCAGGTTGTGGAGCACCCGATCTGGCTCGAGCGATCAAGGGCCCAAGCCGAAGCGAAACTCGATGTGCCAAGCTACCGCGGCTCCATTTACGACAGTCGAGGTCGTTTGATGGCATTTTCGGTACCCCAGCCTTCACTCTTTGCCGATGGCAAGTGGTTAAAGGATCCCCGGCAGGCCGCTGAGCGACTTGCGCCAATCCTGGGTGAGCCGCAAAGCTCACTGGAAAAAAGGCTTTCCAGCAAACGGCGTTTCAATTGGATTAAGCGGCACTTAACGGATCAACAGGCCATTGCGATCGAGGCCCTAAAACAACCTGGCCTTTATACCATAGACGAATATCGGAGATTTTATCCGTTCAGGCAGATAGCCGGCCAGGTTTTGGGATTTGTCGGATTGGATGGAAAAGGCCTGGAGGGAGTCGAAAAGGCTTATGATCCGCTACTGGCTGGGAGTGATATTGTCAAGGCGTGTTTGCGTGATGGATTGCAAAGGGCTTTATGGCTCAAGGATAAGCCGCCTCCGGAACCGGTTGAGGGAACAGGGCTGCGTCTCACGTTGGATGCCTACTTGCAGTACATCACCGAAAACGCGCTTGAAGAAGGGGCACAGCGTTACAAGGCCAAGGCCGGGGAGGTTGTGGTGATGGACCCGCGCACTTTTGAAGTGCTGGCTATGGCAAACTGGCCGTTTTTTGACCCTAACCATGGCGGCCGGCTGGACGCCGAAAAGTGGCGCAACCGTGTGATTACGGATTCATTTGAACCGGGTTCCACATTTAAGGTCTTTTTGATGGCGGCGGCCCTCCAGGAGAACGTCGTCAAATTGACCGACAAGATCTACTGTGAAAATGGTAAATTTAAGGTAGCCAACCACATGGTCAATGATGTTCATCCTTATGCTTGGCTGACTATTCCCGAGGTGATCAAATACTCGAGCAACATAGCCGCGAGCAAGCTGGCTTTGGGGTTGGGAAGAGAAAGGTACGCCAAGTACATTCATGGTTTTGGATTCGGCAGCCCAACCGGGATCGGACTGCCCGGGGAAGTGAAAGGGCTGGTGCGGCCGTGGGAAAAGTGGAAACCCATGGACGTCGCCGCCACGGGGTTTGGACAGGCCATCGGCGTAACGACGCTACAACTGACCATGGGAATCGCGGCCATTGCCAATGGCGGTATATATGGTCAGCCCCTCATCGCAAAGGATGTAGTGGATTCTGAAGGGGAACCGATACGCCGGTTTACCGGAGCCGCGACGCGCCGCGTCATTCAAAAAAAGACGGCTGAGCAAATCAGTGATATGATGCGGGCGGTAACGGAGGAGGGGGGAACCGGTGTCCGGGCGGCACCGGCGGGCTACTCAGCTGCCGGCAAAACTGGAACGGCACAGGTGGTGGATGCGCAAACCGGTCGCTATGCGGCCCATAAGTACACTTCGATCTTCACGGGATATGTTCCTGCAAATGATCCTCGGCTTGTCATGACGGTGGTGATTCATGGGCCGCAGGGCGCGAGCTATGGCGGGGTGGTGGCGGCGCCTGTTTTCCGAGATATCGCCGCCAAGGCTTTGCCTTATCTGGGAGTTCCACCGTCCGACGGTCAGCCGGGAGGGGTATCTCCCGAGCTTCTTTTGGTCAACAACACCAAGGGTGGGGAATCCGGCCACAATGGGATTCCCCTTTCCGTTGAAAGCAGCAAAGATTTGAAGGTGATCCCCAACCTGATCGGTTTGAGCCTCAAGGTCGCACTCTTTGAACTGGCTTCCCTGGGGGTGCAAACCGAGTTCAGCGGCAGCGGCAAGGTGGTTGAACAGCAACCGCCGGAAGGCTCGCCCATCGATTCTGGCACGGTGGTTGAGCTGGTTCTCAGTGACGGCAATTAGTGTTAGAGAGAAACGCATGCGTAAGACCTTAAAGAGCTTGCTGCAGGATGTGGACGTCATTGAAACACGTGGCGATCTGGGGATTCCAATAACGGGTCTGAGTCAGGACAGCAGGCAGGTGCAACCGGGGAATCTTTTCATTGCAGTGCGAGGCGTTCATCAGGATGGGAGCGTGTTTGTTGCCGACGCAGTACGTCGGGGGGCGAGTGCCGTCTTAACTGATTCTTGGAAGAACAATGGCCTGCCTGAAACTTATATTCGGGTGGCGGACAGCCGAAAGGCAATGGCTGGAATTGCGGCCGGTTTTTATGATCACCCTGCAGAAAAGCTTCAGTTGATCGGCATCACAGGGACAAACGGTAAAACCACGACCAGCCTTTTGCTGGAGAGTATCCTGCGGCAGGATGGAGGATCGGTGGGCGTTTTGGGCACCCTGGCCTACCGCTGGGCGGATAAGCATGAAAAGGCACCTATGACCACCCCGGATGCCATTGATCTCAACCGGATTTTTCAGCGCATGAGCCTGGACGGGGTTGGCCGTGTCGTGATGGAGGTTTCTTCGCACGCTTTGAGCCTCGGAAGAATTGAAGGGTGTCGCTTTAAGGCGGCGGTTTTCACCAACCTTTCACAAGATCATCTGGATTACCATAGGAGTATGGAGGATTACTTCCAGGCCAAGACGCTGCTGTTCACGAATCATTTGGACGATGCCGCGGCAGAGGCTGTGGCTGTTGTCAATCGGGATGATCCCCATGGCATCCGCTTGATTGCAGGGCTTAACAAACGGGTTTGGAGCTACTCGATAAGCGATCCCGGGGCGACGGTGCGGACCAACTGGTTCAAGTGCAGTACAGAGGGCATAAGGGCGGAATTTGCTGCTCCTCAGGGCAAAGTTCAAGTTAGCTCTGCTCTCCTTGGCAAGCTCAATGTGTATAACATGCTGGCCGCCGTGACCACCGCCCTTGCTCTAGGGGTATCGCCCGAAGTTGTCTCTGCCGGAGTGGAAGCCGTCGAGCTGGTTGATGGTCGTCTTCAAAGGGTTCCAATTCCGGCGCAATTCGGTTTTGAGGTGGTAGTGGACTATGCACATACGCCGGATGCCATGGAAAAGAGCTTGGAATGTTTAAAAGAAATGACGGGAGGCCGGCTTCTGGTGGTGTTCGGTTGCGGTGGTGATCGGGATCGCGGAAAACGCCCGCTTATGGGTGCCGTTGCGGCCCGATTTGGCGACCTGGTGATACTGACCAGTGATAACCCGCGCAGCGAAGTTCCGGCAGCAATCATTGGGGAAATTGAACCCGGTGTCCGGGCACTCGGCATGCAGCGCATCGGTCCCCATCGGCCGCCTCCTGGTGTCAAGGGGTATGCCGTTGAGGAAGACAGAAAGAAAGCCATTGAGCTGGCTCTGGCGTGGGCAACTCCCGGAGACATTGTTTTCATCGGTGGTAAGGGGCATGAAACCTATCAAATCATCGCAGGACGGGTTGCCCCTTTTGATGACCGGGTGGTTGTTCGAAACTATGTTACCGCCTCGCCGGCGAAGGCATCGGCGCCGAAAGGAAAGCAGTCGGAAAATGCATTGGACCGTTGCTAAAATTGCTCAGGCCGCAGGCGGAGAGCTCTTGCAGGGGGATCCAGAAGAAGTCATTCGCGGGATTTCGACCGATACACGTTCGCTTGAACCCGGCGACTGTTTTGTGCCTCTCAAAGGAGAAACCCATGACGGTCATGACTTCATTGCCCAGGCCCTTGCCAAAAAGGCTGCCGCAGTGTTGTCCGCCCGCCGCGACGTGGAATCGAAGGTTCCCCGGGAGACAGCCGTGATAAGGGTCGCTGATACTCTTTACGGGCTGGGTGAATTGGCCCGCTGCCACAGGGGAGCGCATTCAATGCCGGTGATCGGTGTCACCGGGAGCAACGGCAAAACCAGTACCAAGGAAATGATTGCGGCTATTCTGGGGGTTCACCACAATGTCCAAAAGAATGCCGGGAATTTTAATAACTTAGTCGGAGTGCCGCTGACCCTGCTTTCCCTGGAAGCTCAGCACCAGGTGGCGGTGATCGAAATGGGAATCAACGTTTTTGGAGAAATGCAGCGATTGGTGGAAATCACCAAACCTACTGCGGGTCTGGTGACTAACATACATCCGGCTCATCTGCAGGGCCTCGAGTCCCAGGAGCATATTCTGGAAGAAAAGGGCAGGCTGTTGACCTCCCTGTCAGAGGAACAACTGGCCGTCATCAATCTCGATGATCAGCGTCTGCGGTCCTTTGCCAAGCGTCTCAAAGCGCGCACAGTAACCTACTCTATTGCCGATTCAAGTGCTCAGGTGCGGCTTGCGGGTAACGTGAAGGTTGACCGGGGGGTGAGCAGCTTTGCGCTGGCACTGGAAAATCAGGTTGTTCCGGTTCGTCTTGCAGTGCTTGGTGCTCATCAGGTGCAGAATGCTGTGGCCGCGGCTGCAGTGGCTTATGGAATGGGAGAGTCCGCAGACACTATTGTCGAGGGTTTATCCCGGCACCGCCCGGTCCGGCAACGCATGGAAATGTATCAGCTGCCCGATGGAGTGGTTCTGATCGACGATACCTACAACGCCAACCCAATGTCCATGGTTGCCGCTGCCCGAGCTGTTGTGGAAGCCGCTCATGGGCGGCCTGTGATTTTTGTGTTTGGGGAAATGCGCGAAATGGGTCCGGAAGGCCCCAGGTTGCATTGGGAGGTGGGACGGCAAATTGGCGCCATGCGAGTGCATAGGCTTGTTACCCTGGGCGGCCTGGCAGCAGAGCTCAATCGAGGAGCGAGGGAGTCCGGCATGGCCGTTGAAGCCTGTCACCACGCTGCGGACCACCAGGAAATAATCGATTTGTTGCGCGCTTTGAAGGTGAAGGACGGTTGGATCCTGGTCAAAGGATCGAGAGGAATGACCATGGAACGGATTGTGCGAGGGTTGTTGGATGCCGCCTGAAGGAGACCGATCCCGAAAGAAGGTTTTGGTTGTGGGTTTGGGCGTTTCCGGCCGGTCCGTGAGTGAATTGCTGCTGCGGCAGGGACACGAGGTGATCGCAACGGATCTCAGATCCCGGGAGCAAATTGGGCGCGAGCTGGATTTGCTCGAGCGACAGGGTTGCTCTTTCAGGTTGAGTTCTCATCGGCAGGAGGATTTTCTGAGTGCGGATCAGATTATTGTCAGCCCCGGTGTTCCGCTTGATCTGCCGTTCCTGCGAGAGGCTGCGGCGAGAGGCATAGAAATAACCGGCGAACTGGATTGGGCCTGGAGCCAGGTCGCTGTGCCCGTCGTGGCGGTTACGGGTACCAACGGCAAAACAACGACCACGTCTCTCATCGGGGAAATTCTCAAGAATGCGGGGAGGAAGGTTTTTGTCGGCGGGAACATCGGTACGCCTCTCAGCCAGTGGATTCTATCGAACCAAAAAGCCGACATGCTGGTGCTGGAAGTGAGTAGTTTTCAGCTGGATAGTGCATCCCATTTTCGGCCCGAGATTGGGGTGCTGCTCAATGTCACTGAAGATCATCTGGATCGCTATAGTGATTTTGCCGCTTACATTGATTCCAAGTTCTCGCTTTTTTCACGCCAGGACGGCGCGCACACCGCCATTGTCAATGGTGATGATGCACTCTGCCGTCAGCGCATGTGCCAAATCCAGAGTCGTACTCTGTTCTTCAGCCGCAGTGATCCGCTTGCCCATGCTGCAGTCCGTGCCGGCAAAGCCCTGATAAAGATTCCCGGTATTGAGCCGTTTGCCTTGAATCTTGAAAGGGCCGGTCTAAAAGGTGTGCATAATGAGGAAAACATTCTGGCTGCGGCCCTCGTTGGAGCGGTATTGGGGATTTCGCCCAAGAGTATGGAGGAATCCATCGAACAATGCAGCAGCATGCCGCACAGATTGGAATGGGTCGGCAACTGGCATGGGGTTGATTTTTATGACGACTCTAAAGCCACCAATGTGGGAGCCGTTCTAAAGGCACTGGAAAGTTTTGATCGGGGGGTCTTATTGCTGCTGGGCGGAAGAGATAAGCTTGGTTCCTATGAAGAGTTGGGGCGTTCTCTGAAGGCCAGGGGCAAGGGCGCCATGGTATACGGCGAAGCCGCCCCAAGACTTTATGGGGAGCTCAAGAGGTGGATTCCCATCTGGAGTTTTTTGGACTTGTCGGAAGCTTTTACGCAGGCGGTGCGAGTGGCGGAGCCGGGTGATACGGTGCTTCTCTCACCGGCCTGTTCTTCCTTTGACCAGTATACAAGCTATGCCCAGCGCGGCGATCATTTCAAGCGGTTGGTCATGCAGTTGCTTGCAGCAGAGCAACAGAGAACCCCCCGCCAGGGATGTTTGGAGCCAGGGTGTTAGCCGGTCAGGCCGCCTTTGAACAGCGGCGATAGAGAGCGACGATGACGAATCCCGTCAGCAGATTACCACAACAATTGGGCGATTTCCGCGAGGAGAGCTGCAACGACGGGGGGCGGAACCTGCTGTCATTGGACTTGCAGCTTTGGATTGAGGTCTTGCTGCTCATTATCCTGGGTGTGGTCATGATCTACAGTGCCAGTTTCGTCATGTCGTTTCAAAAAACCGGCGATACGGCTCACTACGTAAAGCGACAGCTGGTTTGGATTATATTGGGATTGAGCGGAATGATCGTGATCAGCAGGATTGATTACCGCATCTATGAGAGCCATGCGCGATGGATCCTGCTTGCTGCTGTTGCGGCGCTGCTGCTGGTTCTAATTCCCGGCATCGGTGTGAAACTCAACAATGCGCGACGTTGGGTCAGTTTGGGATATTTCAACCTGCAACCGGCCGAATTTGCAAAAGTGGCCTGGATCATTTTTCTCAGTAGTTCACTTGCCGCGAAACAGGAACGGATCAAGAAAATAACGGTCGGTTTTCTACCGCCCATGATTTGGTGTGGAATATTGGCGGTTGCGCTGCTTCTAGAGCCTGATTTCGGTACAGCTTTTATCATATCGTTGCTGACCGCATTAATGCTGACCGTGGCCGGCGTGCCCATTCGCCATCTGCTGATTCTCGCACCAATAGGGGTTGCCGGTCTGTATCATTTTGTCTATTTGGTCCCCTATCGCTGGGAACGAATCACGGCTTTTATGAACCCCTGGACCGATCCTCTTGATTCCGGATACCAGCTCATCCAGGCATGGATCGCCGTGGGATCCGGTGGCATATGGGGCAAGGGGCTCGGCGCAGGGCATCAAAAGCTGTTCTATCTTCCCGAGTCGTTTACCGATTTCATCATGGCGGTCATTGGTGAAGAAATGGGATTTGTGGGAATCCTGGCCATCTGCCTGCTGTTCTTCTTTCTATTCTGGACAGGCCTGAAAATCTCCCAGGAAGCACCTGATACCCTGGGGGCGTTCTTGGCACTTGGCATAACCATGCTGCTCTGCCTGCAGGCGCTTCTCAACATGGGGGTTGTACTGGGGCTGGCACCGACCAAAGGATTGCCGTTGCCTTTCATATCCTACGGCGGCAGCGCATTTACCGCCAATTGCCTGGCAATCGGCATTCTCATGAGCATTGCTCGCACTACGGAAAGACATTAGGCGGCCCATGTATAAGCGCTACAAACACATTCATTTCGTCGGGATAGGCGGCATTGGAATGAGCGGCATTGCAGAATTGCTGCTCAATCTTGGCTATCAAGTGAGTGGATCGGATGTTAGAGATGCGGATATAACGCGCAGACTGTCTCAGTTGGGCGCGGAGATAAAAATCGGCCATCATGCCGATCACATCGTCGGTGCCGACGTGGTGGTCCTATCCTCCGCCATCCCGGAGGATAACCCGGAGGCGCGTGCGGCTAGAACGTTGGGGAATGTTCCAGTGATACGCCGTGCAGAGATGCTGGCGGAGCTGATCCGCCTGAAGTATTCAATCCTGGTGGCGGGTGCGCATGGAAAGACGACCACCACTTCGATGGTTGCCACAGTCCTCGCGCGCGGTGGGCTGGACCCCACAGTCGTGATCGGCGGCAAATTAAACGCCTGGGGAACCAATGCCAAGCTCGGACGGGGTGATTTTATTGTGGCCGAAGCGGATGAAAGCGACGGTACCTTTCTGTTACTGCCGCCAACCATTGCGGTGGTGACTAATATTGATCTCGAACACTTGGATTTCTACCGCGACCTCGATCACATTCAGCAGTCTTTCCAGGAATTCATCAGTAGAGTCCCATTTTACGGGCAGGCCGTGCTTTGTTTGGAAGATGAGAATGTGCAGGCCATGCTGCCGCAGGTGCGCAAGCGTTTTGCCACCTATGGGTTTTCTCCGCAGGCCGATTTCCAGGCGCGAAATGTGCTCATGCATGGCCTCATGACTTCCTACAGGGCGTTCTTTCAGGGTCGGGAACTGGGAGTGGTGGAGATCCCCATACCGGGTCGTCACAATGTTTTGAATTCTCTTGCCGCCATCGCAGTGGCGCATGAACTTGAGGTGGATTGGGCCAGCATCCAGGCGGGATTGGCCGACATGACGGGGGTGCAGCGGCGCTTTCAGATCAAAGGCGAACGGCGCGGCGTCTTGGTTTTGGATGATTATGGTCATCATCCCACAGAGATCAGGAACGTGCTCGAGACACTTGCGGCGTGCTACCCGGACCGTCGCAAGATTGTCGTTTTTCAACCGCATCGCTACTCGAGGACCAAGGCCCTGCTGGACCAGTTCGCGCGCTGCTTTTATCAGTCGGATGTGCTGCTGGTGTCAGAAATTTATGCGGCCAGCGAGAGGCCCATCGCCGGGACAAGCGGTCGAGTGCTGGCGGATCAAATAGCAGTACACGGTCATCATGATCTACATTTTTCTCCGACCCTTGAGGAGGTTCTGACGAGACTAATGGATATAGTGGCGCCCGGGGATGTGGTCATTACCCTGGGCGCTGGAAACATCTGGCAGGTGGGTGAATGGCTGCTGGAACAGCTGCAGGGTGGCGATCGCTGAGTGCTGAGTCGAGGTGTCAAGAATCAACGAGGGGAAAGTTCATCATATGCAATTTGCAGCAACTCTTAGCCGGGAATGCTCAATTGAGATGGTAAGAGCAGGACTCAGCACTCAGCGATCGTCATCGCATGTCACACAACAATATCTTAACCAATTTCCAGGTGGCTGACCCGACATGGGAAAAAAGATCAACCGCTATAAGACTGGACGTACCGGACAAAAAAAGTTTTTGCGCAATCTATGCGGGCGGCTCTTGGGTCTGTCGCTGGTCATCTTTGGCCTGCCTTTGTTGAGTGCGGCTCTTGCTCATGCTTATTATGCCCTGCTTGATGCGGCCTGGCCGCAAGTACAGGAAATAGAAATCATAAACACCAGGCGCATGGAGCGCGGTGAAGTCCTCAATACGATGGGAGTTCCCAAAGGGGCGAACCTTTTCAGTGTGCGTGCAACCCACTTGTCAAGCCGGTTGGAGTCCCTGCCGTGGGTTCGTTCCGCGGTGGTTCGCATTGACCTCTCCGGAAAGATGGTGGTGGACATCTCCGAAAGGGAGCCGCTGGCCATTGTGCATATCACGGATTTTTTTCTGCTCGACAGGGAGGGCAAGCTTTTCTTGCAGACACAGCCGTTGGAATACCCCGACCTTTTGCTGGTGACCGGTATGACCGCCAATGATATCGACTCGGGGAAGCAGTTGAAAGAAATAAAATTGCAGATACTTAGAGATTTGCTTCAGGCGCTTGAGAAGGTGAGGAATTGGTTTCCTCCACGGCAGATTTCGCAGTGCCATTGGCAGGAAGGCGCAGGAATTATTCTTTACACCACCCGGGGAGGCATACCCATCCGACTGGGATTGCGGGACTTTGATGGCAAGTTGGCTCGCCTCAATCGAGTATTCGCCGTCTTGATGGATCGCGCATGTTTGGACGCGGTGAAGCGTATCGATCTTGACTATCCCAACCGGGCTTACATTGAGGGGAATTTTGCCTCGGCAAAAGGGATATGACAATTCTGCTAGGCTCTGCCGTCACAGGTTAGGGGAAGGACGAAGCCCATGGGAAGAAAAGAGGAGCTCATCGTTGGTCTGGATCTTGGTACTACAAAGATCTGCGCCGTTGTCGGTGAAGTCACCCCGGAGGGAATCGATATAGTGGGGGTGGGAACCTACCCCTCGGTCGGCATGCGGGGTGGAGTGGTGGTGAATATTGAACAGACGGTGAATTCCATCAGGAAGGCGGTGGAAGAGGCCGAGTTGATGGCCGGCTGTGAGATTTCGTCAGTCTATGCCGGAGTTGCCGGAACACACGTGCAGAGTCTCAACAGTCACGGCGTCATTGCAATTAAGAGCCGTGAGGTCACGCAAGCCGACATCGAGCGTGTTCTGGATGCAGGCAAGACGATTGCCATGCCTTACGATCGTCAAATCCTGCATGTGCTTCCACAGCAGTACATTGTTGATGATCAGGAGGGCATCCAAGATCCCTTGGGAATGTCCGGTGTCCGCTTGGAAGCCAAGGTCCATATCATTACAGGAGCCATCAGCGCCGTCCAGAACATCATCAAATGCTGCGAAAAGGCCGACCTCATGGTGCAGGATGCGGTCCTTGAATCGCTCGCTTCAAGTGAGTCCGTACTCGATGTGGATGAAAAGCATTTGGGAGTCGGTTTGGTCGACATGGGAGGTGGAACTACCGATGTGGCAATCTTTCAGGATCACGCCATTCGTTACAGCTGCGTGGTGGGTTTGGGCGGCAACCACATTACTTCGGACATTTCGGTAGGTCTGCGCACGTCAATCGATGAAGCGGAAAAGATCAAGAGGAAATATGGTTGTGCCATGCTGGATTGGGTCAATCCGCAGGATGTCATCGAGGTGGGATCCGTAGGGGGACAGAAGCCAAGGCAATTGGCTCAGTCCATCCTGACGGAGATCATTGCGGCCAGGGTGGAAGAGATTCTGAAAATCGTCGAATGGGAGTTGGTCCGCTCGGGTTACATTGAATCGCTTCACGCCGGTCTGGTTTTGACAGGGGGTGTGGCGTTGCTCCCGGGCATAAAGGAACTGGCCGAAAAAGCTTTTGATATGCCCGTTAGAATCGGTGTGCCGTACAGCTTTCACGGGCTCGGTGATGTGGTGAAGAACCCGATTTACGCGACTGCCACCGGGTTGATCCTGTACGGATGGAAACATGGCAGCCCGGTCGTTAGGGAAAAGCCCAAATTGCTCAACAGAGTGATTGAGACCATGAAGGGTTGGTTTAGAGAGTTTTGGTAAGGGCGGGTGTCAATGGAGCTTTGTAACAGGTGTTAATCTCTGGGATACTTGAAGGGGGGAAGATGAAAAGCATGGATGATGCCATAATCAACAGAGCCAAAATTAAAGTTTTTGGGATCGGTGGCGGTGGCGGAAATGCCATCAACAACATGATCAATGTCGGACTCGACGGTGTCGAATTTATTGCCGCCAACACGGATTTTCAAGTGCTTGAGCGCAATCTGGCTCCGACTAAAATTCATCTGGGAGTGAACTCCACCAAAGGACTGGGGGCAGGCGGCAACCCGGAAGTTGGGAGCAAGGCAACCCAGGAGGACATTGATAAGATCAAGGAGGCCATTGACGACAGTGATATGGTTTTCATCACGGCCGGTTTGGGTGGTGGTACGGGAACCGGAGGGGCGCCTGTGGTGGCGCAGGTCTGCAAAGAAATGGGGGCCCTCACGGTAGCCGTGGTGACCAAACCGTTCGCCTTTGAAGGCAAGGTGAGGCTGCGCAATGCGGATCAGGGTCTCAATTCGCTGCAGCAGGTGGTCGATACTCTCATCACCATCCCCAATAATCGTCTCCTGTGCCTGGCCGACAAGCGGGCGACCTTCCTGGAAATGTTTAAGCGAGCAGATGACGTTTTGCTATACGCGGTGAAGGGCATTTCAGATCTTATCATCAACCCGGGCTATATCAACGTCGATTTTGCTGATGTGAAAACGGTCATGGCGGAGATGGGGCTTGCGCTGATGGGAACCGGCGCCGGAAGAGGAGAAAACCGTGCGGTGCACGCTGCTCAGCAGGCCATTTCGAGCCCGCTGTTGGAAGACATTTCCATCCATGGTGCCAAGGCCGCCCTCATCAATATTTGTGCCGGGCCGGACCTTGGCATGCACGAGTTTGAAGAAGCCTCCTCAATCATTCACAAAGAGGTGGACGAAGATGCGCACATCATCCTCGGTATGGCCATCGACCCCAACATGGAAGACGAATTGCGGGTAACGGTGATTGCAACCGGCATAGGGTGCATTGAGCAGCAGCACAAGGTCGAGTCGTTGTCTCGGCAGGCTCAACGACGCATTCACGCCGATGGTGTTGTGCCCGAAATCAACTACGATTATTTACAGATCCCCACCGTGGTCCGTCACCGGACCTTCAGGGAAGAGCGGACGGAGGAGCAGCCGACCAAAAAACGCACGTTTCTGCGCAGGCTGACCGGCGCCGGCGGTTCCGATGAAGAGGACCTGAGCATCCCGACATTCATAAGACGTCAGGCAGATTGATCCGGCCTTTACTTTTCCACCCGGAGGGGTTAGAGGATCACAATCTGCAGCGGTGTTGCAGCGGGACGGTATTGACAGGGTGTGCAGATTGTGGGGTTTCTCTCACCCCTATACAAGTGGTGCGCCGAGCGTCTGAATCAGGTCATGTCGTGGAGATTGAAGCAGCGCCAGAAAAACTGGCTGGCTCAGGAAAAGGGAACCATTGTCAAGGATTGGGGGGGCAAGTTATGCGTTGCCCTCGCGTTTCCCAACCGCTACGTGGTTGGCATGTCAAATCTCGGTTTTCAGTCGGTTTATGGTTTGCTCAATGAACACGCCAATATCGTCTGCGAACGGGTCTTCTACCCGGAGACGGAAGATCTCAAAGAATTGCAGCTGAACCCCGGCCACTTGCTTTCAGTGGAATCGCAGCGGCCGATCCAGGATTTTCATCTACTCGCCTTTTCCATTCCCTTTGAAAATGACTACGCCCATGTGGTGGAGATGCTGTGCCTGGCAGGCATCCCGCCACAAGGTAGAAAACGCGGCGTGAGCCATCCTCTGGTGGTTGCCGGAGGAGTTGCGGTATTTCTGAACCCGGAGCCGCTGGCGGATTTCCTTGATGGTATGCTGATCGGTGAAGCCGAAGCTATTGTCCCGGATTTGCTGCAATGTTTACACACTCACACAGGTGAAAGGCGCGCGCGCCAGGACCTTCTCGCGGTCCTTGCCAGAGAGGTTAAAGGGTTCTATGCGCCGTCGCTCTACCAGGTTTCATATCGAGCCGACGGCACCATAAACAGGGTAGAACCCTCTTCAGATAACGACCTGCCGGAAAGAATCGTTTATCGAAGAGGTGATCTCACAAGAAGTTCCCCCTGCCGTTCTGTCATCCTCACACCAAACACCGAGTTCAGCAGTGTCCATTTGATAGAAATAGGTCGCGGGTGCGGCAGGGGTTGCAGGTTCTGTGCGGCAGGCTTTGTGTATCGGCCCGTGCGTTATCATTCAGCAGAGAAGCTGGTGGCGGCTCTTAACGGCAAAATTGTCGATACACCGCGGGTCGGACTGGTGAGCGCCGCCGTCTCAGACCATCCCGAGATTTCACTCTTGTGTCAAGACCTTATGGATCGGGGCGCGACCCTCTCCTTTTCATCGCTTCGGGCCGACGCCATTGATCCTCGAGTTAGGGCTGCGCTGGAGTCCGGCGGGCGTCAAGCAGTGGCCATTGCTCCCGAGGCCGGTTCTGAGCGATTGCGCCGCGTCATCAACAAGAATCTATCCCTCGAAGAGATCTACGCGGCTGTTGAAACACTGACGGGAATCGGCATCCTGCATCTCAAACTCTACTTCATGATCGGTTTGCCCACCGAGAATCTTGATGATCTTCAAGCCATTGTGGACCTTGCCAAGGGCATCAAACATCATGTGTTGAAGATCAGCCGCGGGAAACAGCGTATCGGGAGCATCACTTTGAGTATTCACAGTTTTGTACCAAAGGCCTTCACCCCGTTTCAGTGGGTCCCGTTTTGTGGAGTGCAGGAGTTGAAAAAGCGAGGCAAATGGATTCAGAGGGAACTGCAGAAGCTGCCCAACGTGCGCGTCCACTTTGATTTGCCCAAATGGGCTTATGTGCAGGCTTTGCTCGCGCGGGGCGACAGAAGAGCCGGGGCATTCCTGGAAAAAACAGCCGTCGGCGGGCTTTCATGGTCGCAGGCCATGAAAGCGGTACCTTTCAACCCTGATTTTTGGGTCATGCGGGAGCGGGAACACGACGAAGTTTTTCCGTGGGAAATCATTGACCACGGCATCAGGCGGGATTTCTTGTGGGAAGAGTACCAACGGGCGTTGCAGGAAAAGTCCACCCGACCCTGCCCGGCAGACGGCAAATGCCGACGCTGCGGTGTCTGCGAGCCTTGATCCTCACCTCCACCCAGCATCGTAACTTCATTCACCCATTATTGAACTTGCCAACCTTCACTTATATACTTAGACTACAAAAATCTGTTGACTCGATAAGATATAATGGTTTTTGCCGGTCAACGAATATTTGGCTATTTGTGAGGAGAACAGCAGGCAATGCAGCAACAGGATTACTATCAAACTCTTGGAGTTTCCCCGGACGCGACCGGTGAAGAAATCAAGAAGGTCTACCGTAAGCTGGCTTTGGAAACGCACCCTGACAGAAACCCCAATGATCCATCGGCGGAAGAGCGCTTCAAGAAAATCAGTGAGGCCTATGGGGTTCTGGCCGACAGTCAAAAACGGGCACAGTACGACCAATACCGGCGGCTCGGGCTCCATCAGCGACCGGGAGGTTACTCACAGAGAGGATTTGGATATTCCCAGGAAGAAATTTTGCGAGATCTGTTTCGCAATCAGCAAACCCAGGACATCTTCTCGGAAATGCAGCGGGAATTTCAACGGATGGGTTTTCGGTTTGATGAAGACTTCATCAATCGAATGTTTTTTGGCAACCGCTCGATCTTTTTCCAGGGGGTCTTTTTCGGTGGGCCGGGGGGTGTTCGGGTTTTCCGCTACGGCGGTGGGAGACCACAGCCGGGTCAGAGGCCGCAAAGCCCCCATGTGAAGAGAGATACAGCCCAGGCCAAGGCAGAGCCCAGGGGAATTATACAGGAAGGGTTGGCGCAACTGGCCAAAGCCGGCAAGAAAGTCGGCAAGTACCTCCTGACCAAAGCCCTTGGCCTCGACAAAGCCGGTTTGTCCGATGGTCGGCAAACACAACGCGTCTCGCAGGGGCCTGACATTACCTACAATCTCGTGATTTCCCGTGGTGAAGCGGTCACCGGCGCTACCGTCGAAGTGGAATTGCCCCATGTGGATGGCGGCAAGCGCGTGTCCGTTCGTATTCCCCCCGGTGTGCAAACCGGCACCAGACTGCGTCTCAAAGAAATGGGGCGCGTTTCCCCGAGTCGTTCCCAGGGGCGTGGCGATCTCTACATACAGCTGCAAGTAAGCTGAAGCTAAACGGCGGTCGGAGGCTTGAGGCAACGGGGATTCTGCGATCTTCACGGTGAATGATCACCATAATCGCAGGTCAGGGAGAGGGCGGCACTCCCCGACCCGGCAAAATCTTCCCTCTGCGACGCTATGCGTTGCTATGCAGGGCTGCGAAAGCTTCCTCGATGATGGAATATTCTTCGGGTTGGATGGTGCGCACATCGAGGAGATACTGATCCGACTCGATGCGACCAATGATCGGGGGGCTGTGCCTCCTGAAGCTGGTCTCGAGTTTTTGCGTGCTCATTTGAGAGGATCGGAGGGCCACCACAAAGGTGGGCAGATACTGACCCGGCAGCGAACCGCCGCCCACCTGGGAATGACTTTGTCGCACCTCGATCTGCACGGCGTCCGAGTCGGCCGACCGTGTTAGACCAGCTGCCAGATGGTGTGCGCGTTCTTCCAAAGACGCCGGGGGGAGGGAAATCATGCGCAGTGTGGGGACGTCCTGCAGCACTTGAACTTCATCCCGATAAAGGCGCAAGGTCGCCTCGAGGGCTGATATTACCATCTTGTCGACTCGCAGAGCGCGCGTCAAGGGATTCTTTCTGCATCGGGCGATGAAGTCCTTGCGGCCTAAAATGACTCCGGCCTGTGGACCGCCCAATAATTTGTCTCCGCTGAAGGTCACGACATCAGCACCCGCCTCGACCACTTCCTGCACAGTGGGCTCCCCCACCAGTCCAAATTGTGCCAGGTTCACAAAACATCCGCTGCCAAGATCCTCCATGACCGGTAGATTGTACTTCCTGCCGAGGAGAACCAGGTCGGGCAAGGAGACTTCAGAAGTGAACCCAATGATGCGGTAATTGCTGCAGTGCACTTTGAGCAGAAGAGCGGTGTGATCGTTAATAGCGGACTCATAATCCCGGCGGTGAGTCCGGTTGGTGCATCCGACTTCGCGCAAAATGGCGCCGCTACTGCGCATGACATCGGGAATGCGGAAAGATCCGCCGATTTCCACCAGTTGACCGCGGGAAACGATCACTTCCCGCTCCCTGGCGAGCGTATTCAAGGTCAGCAGGACCGCTCCTGCATTGTTGTTCACCACCAGCGCCGCCTCCGCTCCGGTGATTTCGCACAGTATGGCTTCGGCATGGACGTAGCGGGAGCCGCGGCGGCCTTCCGCAAGATCATATTCCAGGTTGTTATAGGTGCGGCATATGGTCTGTAACCGGTCGACGGCCTGCCGGGGCAGCAGGGACCTTCCCAGGTTGGTGTGGATGACAATGCCGGTCGCATTGACCACTTGACGCAGGGTATAGTCGCTGATGGCCTCGAGTCGTGCGAGGATTTCCACGATCAAGTCTTCTGTGGGAATGCTGAGACCTTCGATGCTTTCGGGATTTGTCAGGACAAAATGCCGCTTCTCGGCTAAAATCTGGCGAATGCTTTCTACAACCAGTTTGCGCGGCTGATTGGCCAGAGCCTTCTGCAGAGCGTCGTGTTGCAGCAGGGAATCCACCGCGGGCAGTTTTCGAAGTATTTTCCGGGCAGTCGCTGGGATCATATTCGTGGCACCTTGTTTATGATGATGGAATGTTCTAGCACAGACCTACACACCCGCCAACCCTGGGCATGGGGTTCCAGGAAAACTTTTTTTCGGCAACCATCCCGGTTATAGTACATCCGCCGAATAATGTTAAATACCGAGGGATGAGTAATTTAATGAAATATTCTGTCGATTACCAGCAACAACTGCCTGACTATGATTCACTGACCAGTCCCGCCCAATGGAAGAGCGATGCAAAGGACATTTTGTCCTTCCTCAAGAGTTCACGCGATTCAGCATGCCTGCAGGGAGCCCATCCATCCGTTTTGGCCTATCTCATTGCCCGTGGGCTCGATTCCATTGGAAAGTCCTTCCTGCTGGTTGCGCCTACCGATCGAGAGGCTGAAAAATACCTGGAAAACCTTTCCTTTTTTTGGGGAAAGGATGATCCTCACGCCAAATCCTTTGCAGCCAACAGGATCTGGCACTTTCCTTCACGCAGCGGCCATAAGGCCCAGTGGCTGGGAAAGATGGAGGCCACAGCCCGCCGGCTGGAAACTCTTCATATGCTTCGGACCGCCGCGTCGCCTGTGGTTGTGGTGACCTCGACCCTCGCCCTGCTGGAACTTCTGCCTCCCGCTGAGGTGCTCCTCGAACAGTATGAATACCTGATTCCCGGTGAACAAATCAATTTGCAGGACCTCTGCCGCCGACTTGTGGAACGAGGATATTCCCGCGTTTCTCTGGTGGAAGAATATGGCGACTTCAGTCAGCGGGGCGGAATTTTGGATGTCTATTCACCGCTCCACAGGTGGCCGCTGCGCATGGAGCTGTTTGGCGACGAGCTTGAGTCCATCAGGCTGTTCCATCCCGGTACCCAAAGGTCCATGGGGGTTTTGGAGGATGCCGTGCTGCTCCCCGGCAGTGAAATCATTCTCGATGCAGAGGCGAAGGAGCGGGCCAAAAAGGCCATATACGAAGATGTAAAGAGTGAGAAATTATCGCCGGCAGCCGGCAATGTGTGGCTTGAAAGAATCCAGGAAGGGTATCAGATGGATTATTTTGAAGAGGTTTTGCCGGTATTTTATGAACGCACCGCAACCCTTTTCGATTATCTCCATCCATCCATGGTCGTGGTTTGGTCCGACAGCAACCAAATTCGCAAACAAGCAGACGACATTTATGGGCGGCTTCGCCAGGATGCCATTGATAGCCGATCGGTACACGAATGGAGACGGCCCGCTGCGGATCTGTTGCAGCCGCGAGATCGCTTTGAGCTGGCGAGCGGGGACTTTCAGCAAATATGGGCCAATTCCCTTGCCCGGCAACTGTCATCCACCAGGATTTTTGAAGTCAAGGCCAGAACGCATGAGGATCTGGCTCTCATGGTTTCTTCTCATCCCGGCAGGGAACGATTGCTGGAGCCTCTCGCCAGACAGTTCCTGGAATGGCAGAAGGAGGGCATCAGTTCTTACCTCGTCTGCGGACACAAGGAACAGGCCAGGAGATTGGCTGAGCTTTTGAAAGGCTACGACGTGGATGCCATGTTCAGTGCGCTGGCCTTTGGTGAAGAGTCTTACTCTGCGGTGGTGGTCAAAGTGATCACCGGCCCCCTGGAAAAGGGATTCATTTGGCGTGAAGAAGGGCTTGCCGTTGTGTGTGAAGAGGAGATTTTCGGCAAGCGATCCCGGCGCCGTTCACAGAGTGCTGTGGCTGGAATTTTCCTCAATTCCTTCAGGGACCTGCATGTGGGCGATTACGTTGTCCATGTGGATCATGGCATCGGCGTCTATAAGGAACTGGCTCACTTGATGGTGGGGAGTGCCGAAAGCGATTTTTTGCTGCTCGAGTACCAGGGTGGCGACCGGCTTTACGTTCCCGTGGACAAGCTGCAGAAAGTTCAGAAATATTTGGGGATCGAGGGTGAGGAACCGCGTGTCGACAAGTTGGGGGGAAAGTCTTGGGAAAACGCCAAGAAAAAGGCCAGGGAATCTGCCGAAAGGGTGGCTGAAGAGCTGCTCAATCTGTATGCTCTGCGACAGGTCAATGAGGGTTTTCGCTACTCCTCCCCGGATCAGTTCTATCGAGAATTCGAAGCGACCTTTTCCTACGAGGAGACTCCCGATCAGCTCGAGGCCATCGAGGATGTTATTGCCGACATGACGTCGCCGCGGCCAATGGATCGGCTGATCTGCGGTGACGTGGGTTTCGGCAAGACCGAAGTCGCCGTGCGGGCGGCTTTCAAGGCGATCATGGACGGCAAGCAGGTAGCCATGCTGGTGCCCACGACGGTTCTGGCGGAGCAGCATTTCCAGACCTTTGCCGAGCGATTCACTGGTTTTCCGTTGCGGGTTGCTTCACTGAGCCGATTCAAGAGTCGAGCTCAACAGAAAGAGGTGCTCGAAGCGCTCAAGAAGGGCACTGTAGACCTGGTGGTGGGCACGCACCGTCTGCTGCAAAGTGACGTCGCGTTCCGCGATCTGGGTCTGCTTATCATCGATGAAGAGCATCGATTCGGGGTCAAGCACAAGGAAAAGCTCAAACAGTTGCGGGTGTCGGTCGATGTGCTGACCTTAACCGCCACTCCCATTCCGCGCACCCTGCACATGTCGCTTGCCGGCATTCGCGATCTGAGCACCATAGAAACCGCTCCGCAGGATCGCAGGGCGATTGAAACATACGTCTGCAGCTACGATGAATTCACCATCAGGGAAGCCATTTATCGAGAACTGGAACGTGGCGGGCAGGTGTTTTTTGTGCACAACCATGTGCAAAGTATTCACCCGATGGCCGCCACTTTGAAGAAACTGGTGCCGCAAGCGCGGGTCGGTGTTGCTCATGGACAAATGAAAGAACGCGATCTGGAACGGATGATGCTCGATTTTGTGCACAAACAGATTGATGTCCTGGTTTGTACCACCATCATCGAATCGGGCTTGGACATCCCGGCCGCCAACACCATCATCATCAACCGTGCGGATAAATTCGGGCTGGCTCAAATTTACCAGCTGCGCGGGCGGGTGGGACGTTCACGCGAACAGGCCTTTGCCTACCTGATCATTCCAGGCGAGCATCTGATCAGTCGCGATGCACAAAAGCGGCTGCGTGCACTGATGGACTTCAGTGAACTGGGAGCGGGTTTTAAAATCGCTCTGAACGATCTTCAAATCAGAGGGGGGGGCGCCATCCTTGGAGCTTCCCAATCCGGGCACATCGCTGCGGTCGGCTATGAACTCTATTTGGAGTTGCTGGAAAGAACGATACGGGAGTTCAAAGGCGAACAAAGAGAATCCGATGCGATCGATCCGGAAATCAATGTGTCGCTGCCTGTGTTTCTGCCGGAGACCTACATTGCAGACAATGATCAGAGGCTCCTGGCATACAAACGTTTGGCGACTATTTCTGAAGATGCCGATATCGACGAGCTGGCTTCGGAATGGCGGGACCGCTACGGTCCGTTGCCGGAAAGCGCCAAGAACCTGATCTTGCTGGCCAGGTTGCGGTTGCTTTTCAAGCGCCATGGTGTCGTGAGAATGGACAGTGCCGGCGAAGCCGTCGTGTTGCACTTCCAAAGGCCGGAACAGATGATTTTGATCTCTTCTCATCTGGCCAGGAAGAAGTGCGAATTTCGTCCTGAATCGGAGTGCAAGCTGACGATGGAAATTTGGGCCCGAAGTTTGCCTCAGCGACTGCTGCGCCTCAAAAGAATCTTGCAAGAGATGGCCGAACATGCTAGTGATAACGGCCTGGTTCAGTAAGTTATTGTAAAAGTTTGAATTTGTCTCAAAATATGGAATTTTTATGAAAACACATCTTGCTGTTCCCACGACAGGTAACTGCCCAATGAAACGCTACCCATCGGCATGGGGCCTGACAGTTGTTTTATGCTCGCTCTGCCTGGCTTTGGGGGGCGGAGTGCTCCAGGCCGAGACCATCGATCGCATTGTGGCTGTAGTCAACGATGATATCATCCTGTACAGCGAGCTCGAGGAGCAGGTTAAGTTATTACAGGAGATTTCTCCCGATTTGCGACTGACTACGGAGGCCGAGCGGGAGCAGTTCGAGCGCGAGGTCCTGCAGCGGATGATTCAGGATCGATTGACGGAGCAGGAAATCAAGCGAATGAACATTAATGTTTCCGATCGCGATGTGGACAATGCAGTAGAGAATTTCAAGCAAGAAAACGGGTTTACCGAGGACCAGTTGCAGTACGTCTTGCAACAGCAGGGCCAGACGGTGGATCAATTCCGAGCGGGCATAAAGAGACAGTTGGAACGTTCCCGCTTGATCGAGCGCGTGCTCAAGTCAAAAACGGTGATCACCGACCAACAAATTGACACCTATCTGCAGGACGCTGGAGCGCCGGCGGTTTCCACAAGCGAGCGGCGTCATCTCGCGGTTATCTTTCTACCCGTCCAAAATGCCGGCCAGGCGGCCGAAGTCGAACAACTGGCGAAAAGCATCCACAGCCAGTTGAAAGGCGGAGCGGATTTTGCCAGGCTCGCCAGGGAGTATTCCCAGGGGCCCGCTGCCGAGGAAGGCGGTGACATAGGTTTTATTGCTGCAACGGACTTGGCGCCTGCTATCGAAGCAGCGACTCGCGGCCTCAGCGCCAACCAGGTCAGCGAAGTGCTGAAAACACCCCAGGGGTACTACCTCATTAAAGTGATCGCAGTGCAGCGCGAACAGCAAGAGGTCTCAAGCGTCAGTGCCGCCTCCCGCGAAAAAGCTCGGAATATGCTTTTCCAGAAGGAAATCGACAGGAGATATGAGCAGTGGATTAAGGAACTTATGGATAAGTCATTCATCCAGATCAATCTTTAACCGTCAATCAGAGACACTATGACCGAGCCGCAACAGAGCCTCAAACAGGAACGAATCAGACAGGGCCTTTCCCTGCAGGATGTTTTCGAGCGGACTCGTATCAGCGAGAGTGTGCTTCACCATCTGGAGGAGGGCAACTATGATCAGATCGGCACGCCTCTGCTGGTGCGTAATTTCATTCGGACTTACTGTTCGGCATTGGGAATTGATGCCGAACCCATCTTGGAAGATCATGCTGCCGTCATCGTTTCATGCGATCGACAGCCGGACGGAATCAGGGATTACCGCAAGTTTTCTCTGGCGTTTGCCAACAAGAAGCGACGCTGGTCAGTCCTGGCAATGGCCTTAGTGGTTCTGATATTGGCAAGCATTGTCACCGGAGCCTGGATCGCCAACCGCAAAGCCAAATTATCCGTGTCTCAATCCCTCACCAATGAGGTCATACCCCGGGAAGAGCTGCCACCGGATCTCCCAAGAACAGCGGCGGAGAAAGCGACGACTGGGCCCGTAGCGACATCGCCTGGCGAGACGAAGAGCTCGGAGCAGACGGCGGCCACGTCCTCCAACAGGGTGGTGGGAGCGCTGCCCGCCGCCCCGATAAAGGAACCGTCCATCGCTGCCCTCGACAGCAAACCGACCGAGACTGCTTCGTCTGCTCCTTCACAGGAAGTGGTGCGCAAGCAGATGGAGGAGGTGGTACCTGCTGCCGATCAGAGGGTCGATGAGAATTCCCCGGAGGAAATTTTTCTTCAGGTGAATCGAGAGCCCGGCAATGAAATGCGGGAAGGGGAGCAACCCGTTGCCCAATCCAACGAACACACATTGTCAGCTGATGCCTCACAGGAAGTCTGGATACAGGTTCGAACCGACAACAAAAGTACTTACAATGCTCTGATGAAACCGGGTGAAAGGCGTGAATGGAAAGCGCAGGAAAGCATGCAGATCACCATCGGAAATGCCGGCGGCCTTGATCTCAAATGGGATGGCAAGGCACTGAGGAAGCTCGGTAAATCCGGTGAAGTGGTACGCTTCAAACTGCCCGATCCCAAGTTTATGGAAGAATCTTGAGGGTTGCCGGCCGCAGAGGTGTAACCGTTGACAAACACCATCCACAATGCTCATCTTTGTTCTTCGTTCCCTGCATGATCGTCCAGACGACCGAAGCCATAGTACTGCAGACTCAAGATTACAAGGAGTCCGACCGGTTAATTACCTTCTATACGAGAGGAGCGGGTAAGCTGAAAGGGCTTGCGAAGGGGGCCAGAAGAAGCCGGAAACGTTTCGCAAATACATTTGAGCTCTTCAGCCTGGTTAATTTGACTTACAGGGCCCCCAAATCGCTGGTGTGGATCGAAGCGTGCAAGTTGCTGGAGCCGCATCTGGCATTACGCTCCGATTTGCAGCGCTGGGCCCATGCCGCTCTGGCCTGTGAGGTTGTACTTGAAATGACGCCGGAAGGGGACACGGAAGAGGAGTTGTTTCTCCTTTTAAAGAGCGCTCTTCCCCGTTTTGCGGCGGGCAAGGACCCGGAAAACCTGGTACTTCTTTTTCTGCTGCGATTTCTGAGTATTACTGGATACCTGCCGGAACTGGGCGAGTGCAGTGTCTGCAAGAAAAGGGTGCGATCGGCTACCCGCTGGAATTGGAATATGGGCCGCGGCACGCTGTTCTGCCCCGAGCACCACGCGCAAGGTGGGGGAGTTTCATTGGACTTGGGAACTTTAATGTTGATTCGCCAGTTGAGGCAATTGCCGCTCGAAAAAATCTGGCGTCTGCACCTGTTACAGGACAATAAGTCTAGGGTTTTCAACGCATTGGTGGAATGGATGCGGGGACAGATAGGAAGAGATCTGAACAGTTTGAAGCTGTTGGAGCAGATTCGTCCGATACAGAACGGAGTCTAGAGGGAAAAAGCCTTGGGCTGGATGCAGCAATTTGAGACTATCGCGACTCAACAGCCTCTTGTCGCCGTTCTCTTGTCATTTGTCGGCGGAATCCTGGCTAGTTTTACCCCGTGTATGTACCCGATGTTGCCCATAACAGTTGCTTTTGTGGGGGCAAGAGCCCAGGGCAGCAAGTGGCGGGGGTTTTTCCTTTCATCCTTGTATGTACTGGGACTGGCGACTGTCTACGCGGTGCTTGGTGCCTTTGCCGCTCTAACCGGGAAAATGTTCGGAGCCATGACCAGCAGCCCTTACATCAATCTGTTCGTGGGTAATGTCTGTCTCCTCTTTGGGCTGGTCATGCTGGACGTGATCAAACTGCCGCACCCCACTTTTTTGAGCCGGCTTCGCGTTGGGGACCTCCCCGGCCATGACGTCATCAACTGTCTGATGCTCGGGGGGGCGTCCGCATTGGTTGTCACCGCCTGCACCACGCCCATACTGGGAGTGCTGCTGACGCTGGTCGCCACCAGGCAGGAGGTTCTCTGGGGGATCGCCATGCTCTTCGTGTTTGCCTATGGCATGGGGATCATGGTCATCATTGTCGGAACCTTCACCGGATTGCTCACCTCGCTGCCCCGTTCGGGCATATGGATGCGCCGTGTGCAGAGGTTTTTTGGATTTGTCATGATCCTGGTGGCGGAATATTTTTTCATAAAGACTGGAGAATTTTGGCTATGAGCTTAAGTGCCGGAAAAATCATCAAGTGCCTTGCAACTGTTTCCCTGACACTCCTATTCTGCGGTTTCTTGAGCCTGGCTTCAACTGCAGGCGGCAATCTGGTCCTGGCGTCGTCGGACAGACCGGAGCCCGGATATCCAGCTCCCGACTTCGAGCTCAAAGATCTGGACGGAAAATCATTTCGTTTAGGCGGCTTCAGGGATCAGCGGGCGGTTCTTCTGTATTTCTGGGCTACCTGGTGTCCTCAATGCGTTTCAGCTCGACCTCAAATTGCCAAGATTCGTGAACAGACATCTCCGGAGGACTTGGAGATTCTCGGGATCAACGTGGGAGCAGGGGATTCTCTGGCGAGGTTGAAACGATTTCACAAGGGACATCCCGTATCTTGGCCGATATTGTATGATGAGGATGAAAGAGTAACTGAATTGTACCGGGTGCAGGGAATACCTTTATACATTCTGGTCAATAAGAAGGGTGAGATTGTCTACCGGAGCCATGAACTGCCGAATCTGAAAGAACATGTCGAGTAGTTGTGGTGGAGTCCCGTTGAAGAGCTTGCCGAACCTATCCACTGATCAGGAATGATCTCATGAAAGACGTACTCACGATCATAATGGCAGGTGGGCGTGGCACAAGGCTTATGCCGCTTACCCTCGACCGCTCCAAACCGGCGGTGCCTTTTGGCGGCATTTACCGCCTCATTGACATTCCGTTGAGCAACTGCATCAATTCGCAACTCTACAAGATCCTTATCTTTCCCCAGTATAAATCGCAGTCTATGGTCGATCACCTGGAAGACGGCTGGAACATATTCTCCAGTGACCTCGGCCACTATCTGCGTATCGTGGGCCCTCAGCAGCGTATGGGAGCGGAATGGTATCGCGGCACGGCCGACTCCGTACGGCACAACCTCTATTTGATCGAAAGAGAGCGTCCGCGCCTGGTATTAATTCTGTCCGGTGATCATGTCTACAAGATGGATTATTCACAGTTCAGAATCTATCATGAAGAAAATGACGCCGATATAACGGTTGGTCTCCTTGAAGTCGATAGGGGTCAGGCATCGGAGTTTGGTATCGCGGAAGTGGACAACGACTTCAAGATACGGGCGTGGGAGGAGAAGCCACGTGAACCGAAGTCGATACCGGACGATCCGGATCGTTCGCTGGCGTCGATGGGCATTTACCTGTTCAAGACTGAAGTCCTCCTCAAGATGCTCAAGGAAACGGACTTTCAAGATTTTGGCAAAGACATTATCCCCAAGTGCGTCGAGGAGCTCAAGGTGCTGGCCTACCCTTACCGGCGCTTGAACAGGATCAGGGATTACATTCACATGGTTGGACCCGATGGGGTCCGGCGGCTGGAACTGGTCGACGGCACACGCGACTCGCAGTATTGGCGTGACGTCGGTACCCTGGATGCCTACTGGAATGCCAATATGGATCTCACGGGGGTCGATCCTTTCTTCAACTTGTACGGCAGCCTGTGGCCCATACGCACCTACCAGCGTCAGTATCCCCCCGCCAAGTTTGTCTTCAATCAACGCAACGGCGACAACCCGCCGCGCATCGGTATGGCGGTCGACTCCATGGTTGCCCCCGGATGCATCATCAGCGGAGGCATCGTTCGCAGTTCGGTTTTGTCCTACAACGTAATGGTAAGGAGCTGGGCGGAAGTAGACGAGTCGGTGATCATGGACGGCGTGGAAATTGGGCGCAATTGCAGAATCAAAAAGGCGATCATCGACAAGGACAATGTCATTCCGCCGCACACCCAGATCGGTATCGACCCGCAGGAGGATCGCCAGAACTTCGAAGTCACCCCGCGCGGAATCGTGACGGTGCCCAAAGGCCATTTCACATCCTGACAGCCGGCCTTGAGCGAAGATGCTGTTTTACGCCGGGGATCAAACCTTCCCTTATTGCCAGCCGATCGGTGACGGGTTACGGCTTCGGCGCGCACATCGTGTGACTCTGCCCATCCTTGCCACCTTTGAATCACGAAAGAGCCCCTTCACCCCGACCCTCTCCCTCTGCGCTGTCAAGTGCGCCCAACCATCAGCCGCGGGGGGGGAGCGGGAGTGTGCCGCGGGGCCGTGTGCCGGTAACTGTCAGCATGAACGGAGAGGAAGCGAGGGTTTCCCGGGCGAGAACCAGCTAAGGTCAGGGCCTGTCACAGGACGGCCGGTTTTGGCCTTTGATCGCGGGTCGCCTGTTCGTAGTGAAATGCTACCCGCAGGATGAGTTCTTCCTGGAAATGAGGTCCCAAGATCTGCAAACCGACGGGCAGCTGCTCCGCGGTGAAACCACAAGGTACGGAAATTCCGGGAACACCGGCGAGACTTGCGGGCAGGGTAAACACATCGCTCAAATACATTTGCAGCGGATCATCACTCTTCTCACCAATCTTGAAGGCCGGCACAGGGGAAACGGGCGCCAACAGCGCATCACATTTTTCGAAGGCTGCGAGAAAATCCTGTTTGATCAGGCTCCGCACCTGTGATGCTTTTCTGTAATAGGCATCATAGTAACCCGCCGATAAAGCGTAAGTGCCCAGCATAATGCGCCGTTTCACTTCAAATCCGAAACCGTTCACGCGGCTCTGACAGTACATATCCATCAGATCTTTGGCGTCGGGAACACGAAAGCCATATTTGACCCCGTCATAACGTGCCAGGTTGGAACTGGCTTCAGCCGGCGCAATGATGTAATAGGCGGCCACGCCGTAGTCGGTGTGCGGCAGTGACAGGTCAACGATCTCTGCCCCTAAATCCCGGCAGGTCTGGATGGCCCGCTGAACCGCCTGCACCACGTCCGGATTCATCCCGTCAATGAAATACTCCTGGGGAATGCCGAGTTTGAGACCTTCTATCGGGGTCCGGAGAGCTTCCCGGTAATCGGGAACCGGGCGATCCACCGATGTGGAATCGCGTCGATCATAGCCGGCGACCGCCTGCAGAAGAATGGCGGCGTCTTCGACATCCTTGGTGATGGGGCCGATCTGGTCCAACGAAGACGCGAAGGCCACCAGACCGAAGCGCGATACTCGGCCGTAGGTGGGTTTGAGTCCAACGACGCCGCAAAATGATGCCGGCTGACGAATTGATCCTCCCGTATCGGTACCCAGTGCGCCGGCACACAAATCCGCCGCAACCGCCGCAGCCGAACCGCCGCTCGACCCTCCGGGCACCCGTTCCAGGTCCCACGGGTTGCGACATGGGCCATAGGCGGAATTTTCGTTGGACGAACCCATGGCGAACTCGTCCATGTTGGTTTTCCCAAGAAAAATCGCTCCGGCTCTGTGCAGTGCTTCGACAGCCGTTGCATCAAAAGGCGGGACAAACTGCTGGAGAATTCTTGAACCGCAGGAAGTACGGATACCCCGCGTGCACAGGACATCCTTAATGGCCAGAGGGACACCCGCGAGCGGGGATTCTGTCAGATCTTTTTTGCCGTTGTCGAACCGGTCGGCCTCTTGCAACGCCTGCTCCGCCAGCACGGTGAGGTAGGCGTTCAATTTGCCGTTGAATGTTTGGATGCGCTCCAGAAAGCTCCTGACGGCTTCGGTAACACTCAGTTCCCTGCGAACCAACAATTCATGCAGGTCATGCATTGTCAATGAAAATATTTCCACAGAAACCTCTTTTCTTATGTGATTTGCCGCTCACTAAAAAACTTTGGGCACAACAAAGCTTGCTCCATCGCTTTGCGGAGCATTGGCCAGCACTTCTTCACGCTCCAGTGACGGTTCAACCTGGTCCTTGCGGAACACATTCTGTAATCGAATGGCGTGAGTCGTTGGTGCGACCGCGGAGGTGTCGAGCTCGTTGAGTTTGTCCATGTAGGACAAAATGTTGTTCATTTGATCGGTCATGAGCCTCTCTTCCTCCTCCTGCAATTCCAGCCTGGCCAGTTTGGCAACGTGGCGAATTTCACTTCGGGTGATTTTCTCTCTCATGATCGCGGACAACCCATTCCTTTCTAAAAATCCTGTTGCCGTTAGATGGCACGGAATGTCTCCATGGCACGGCAGTCCCTGAACGCGTCCAACACTTCCGGCATTCCTTCTAGCTTACGTCCCTCCAGCAGTTGTTGAGTCAAGGCATGGACCCTCGCCTCTTCGACCTCCTGTTCGGCCTTTGTGCTGTGGAAGCGCTGTACGAACTTGGCGAAACGGACGACGTGAATCAACTCGTGGGTCACAATGTACGCTGCAAGCGGCAGCATCTGTATGTGACAGTCCCGCTGCACGGCTTTTCGAATGACATGATCCTGCAGGCAAATCTTGAAATAATCCCCCACTTCGCTGCCGCGCAGTTTCGACTGCGGGTGCTTTACATAACGGCGAATCTGGGCAAAAGCAATGTCGATGATTTCATCTTCCTGCAGATCCGCCAGGGATTGAATATCGTAACGGTAGCGTTTCCACTCGGAAGTGGAAATCTTGTAATAGTCACTGATGAGCTCCTCTGAGATTTCAATGGCCTTCCTCAGAACGGCGATCTCTTCTTGTTGAAAAGGAACTCGTTTCATCCCGCAATGCTTACCCCATGTTCGGCTTTCCTGTCAGATCCGGAAGTCTCTCATCCTGCAGGCACCAGCCCGCCCAGAACCCTGCTTTTGTACAAAAAAAACCTCTTTTTATCAATTTCTTATTTGCAGAGGATGGAAGAGTGAGCTTCAGTCGAAATCCGTAACGTCACCTGTAAGTTATTGACCGAAGCGCAATTTTTACCGGTCAAGCATGAGATGTTTCATTGTTTGCAGGCCTTGTTGATGGGTTTCGTTTCGCTCTACTCATCCTGCGGCATTCCGGCATTGCCCGTAACCACTTTGATGTAGGATGAATAGAGTCACGCCCGAGCGTGACGAAACCCATCAGTGACTGCCGGCATAGAAATGCATGTTGCTTTCCTTAACAAGCATAGAAGGATAGGAGGATTTATCGGGATCTTGCCAGCATCGAAGAAGCCGGCATGACCTGCTGCAGGCTGAGCTGGAACCGTTGCCAGGGAAATCGATGACCGGGGCAGTCGGTTTTTGCGCCCGGCACCATGCAGTGCCCCAGTACGTTGCATGCGGGAATCTGGTAATGGATTGCCAGCAGGGCAACCAGCTGTATGAGAGTGTTCATTTGTGCAGCCGAGGGTTTTTGGTCGTTGAAGTTGCCCACCAGACCAATGCCGATGCTTCTGACGTTCATGTTTGAAGCCTTGCAGTGCGCTCCCTCGTCCTGTCGGATCCAGCGCGGCGCCGCTTCCAGCTGCCCATCGCCTTTTCCAAGAGAACCATTGTCAACCAGAAAATGGTAGCCCAACCCCTCGTCAAACCCTCTTTCGCGATGGATTCGGTCAACCAGCAGCGCTTTCCCCGTCTTCCCGGCGGTATGATGGATAACGATGTATTGCCAGCGGTCATTCTCATAAACCGGCACGATATTCTTGTAGCGAGCAGGGTGAGGAATGATGAGTTTCTGCCCCGGCTGCAAAGCTTCTCCGGGCTTCAGTCGGTTGGCCTCTGTGAGCTCCCGTTCGGTCACCCCATACATCTGGGCGAGCCTGGGAACAGTCTCCATTGGAGCCACTTCGTGCGTTACACAGGTTTCTTTCGGGAGATCCGTTTGCACCGCGGCTGCCGTTTCGATGGCGCGGCGGGAGGGAAGATAGGCGTGTGGCGGGAGGTAGTCCAATGTCCGGTTCGCCAGGCCGCTGCATCCCTGCAGCAGCAAAAGCGCGGTTCCCTTGAGCATATGAAACAGGAACTGCCTTCGATCATTCTTGCCGGCGGGGCTGCTTCGGTCCATGTCACATCATGAATCTGCATGGTGGATGGAATCAGGGTATGGCGTAGGTTGGGCCACGCGTGACAAAACTCAACGCCCATTTTGATGAGTTTCGTACCTCAACCCAGCCTGCTTGAAAGCCGAAATCATTTTCTTAAACACTATACCAATGGAAGCACTGAAAATGCAATGTTTTTGTGAAGATCGCGGGAACCATGGTCATCGTTTTCGCTGCTCGAACCGGCCGGACCACAAGCCGAGGAAAAAGTGCCGGGCGTTCACCCCGATGACCCGATTGTTATATCCCCCCTCCTGCACCACCAGAGTGGGCAGCTGCATCTGCCCGATGATTGTCCCCAGCTTGTCGTAATCCCTGGCGACGAGGCTCCAGGTGCCGGTCGGGTCTCCTTTTGCGGTGTCCAGTCCAAAACATACGATCAAGTAAGAAGGAGCAAAAGCCGCTATTTTCTTGACCGCCTTTTCCAGCGGGCGCCGATGGTGCTCGCCGTCAATGGTTTCTGCCAGAGGATAGTTGATGTTGTACCCTTTGCCCAGCCCCTGGCCGGTCTCGTCCTCAAAGCCGCTGAAATAGGGATAGGCGAAGTGCGGATGCCCGTGAATCGAAACCGTCAGGACATCGTTTCGTTCGTAAAAAATCTGCTGCTGACCGTTGCCGTGATGATAGTCGATGTCGAGTATGGCAATCTTGCCATATTGGCAGAGGAACTGCGCCGCAATAGCCGCGTTGTTGAAATAGCAGAAGCCTCCGAAGGCGCGATTTTCGGCATGGTGGCCGGGCGGTCTGATCAAAGCGTAGGCCAGCCGGTAGCCTTCCAGCAGTTGTTCGGCGGCGGTCAACGTGCAGTCGACAGCTCTTTTGGCCGCTTGAAACGCATTGGCATTCAAAGGGGTAAAGGTATCAATGCAGTAATAGCCGGCTCGCACCACCAGCTCTTTGGGAGGCCTGGCGGCGTTGCGGATGGGGAAAACGTATGGGTAGACGGACCTGCCGACTTCCAACTTCTTGCAGACGCGCTTGAAGTATTCGATATAACTGCTCATGTGCACTGTTTTGAGGTATTTTTCCGAGAACTCACGAGGTAAAATTTTTTCAAAGATATGATGAATGGACTCGAGCTCCTTCAATATGGATTTGATGCGGACCGGCGATTCAACGTAACCCCTTTCATGCACATGATGGATGGTGTGTTTGTCATGCACGACCAGAGCTATCTTGCGCAACTTTCCGCTGACAGCAGGGATCGCTCGCGACTTTTCTCTCCTGACGTAGCGGGGTTCTCGCAAAAGCACGGGATCATCCCTGAAGGAATCCACCACCATGTCGACGTATGATTTTGGGCAAAGGTGTTTGTATTTACGTTCCAGAATTGCACGCACGATAGCCTGGGCGTCTTCCTTCCTCAGCGGCCTGTTCTGGCCCAGCCCGTCGAAAACCAAATAGGGAGGGTTGTCGCCTCCGGGCTTGACGGGAGTTTCGTAGGCGGTGTGGATGATGGGTCGAGCCCCGAATTTTTCATAGAACTGCAGTCGCGCCTTGTTGTAGTTGAGTACCTCTGGGTCTCGGCAGAGTCTTGGGTCGTCAGGCAAACACTCAAAGAAAATGCCGATGGCGTTCAAAGAATTTGCCTCTTCCCGTATCCTGGCATACAGGGCGCCGCCTACCCCGGCGCCCGTTGCCAGCCTGGCGGCGGAGATGTAATCGAGGAAACAGAAATGCAGGTTTGGTTCATAGGACAGGAGGGCAAACCCTTTGACGGTTCGTTTGAACCCTTCGGCCGTGTACAGGATGGACTGGAAGCGGTGCTTGAGAGGATTCCGAAGCTGTTCCGGAATCTTGTCGATGTCGGCCGGGTTCAGCTCCGGCAGCTGCTCTCTCAATATTTGTTGAACCTGTCTGACAATCTCGCGATTGCCGGGCATGATTGCATCGAAAATTCTTCGAATTCTAAACACCTGACGGCTCCCATGGGCTGACAGTTATCCACATATAGCCCCGCGCTGCTCGGGGGACGCCCCCCTCTCTCACCGCGGGGGGAGAGGGTCGGGGTGATGGCGGGTGAGCAACCGGTCTATCCGATCACTCCTCACCCTATCCCTCTCATTCGAAGCAGAGGCAGTTCTCTGGCAAATTCCTCGCGGCTTCACCGCAATAGGCTGTGAAGACCCTCGGAGTGTTCTTCATTAAACCATTCTTCAATGAGGCGGTAGGCGATGGAGACGGCAGTGGGCAGGCGTAGATGTCCCCCGCGCAGTGCCGTTTCGATTTCATCTCGCGAGAACCAGCGGGCATCCTCCAATTCCTGGTCTTTCAGCTGAATTTCGTGATTGGCCGCTTCGGCTCTAAACCCCAGCATTATCGAGCAAGGAAACGGCCACGGCTGGGAAGACCGATAGCATAATTGCTTGATGTGAATGCCGGTCTCTTCAGATGCCTCGCGCATGACGGCGTCTTCCAGGCTTTCGCCCGGTTCCACAAAGCCGGCGATGGTGGAATACATCTTTTCCGGCCACTGGGGCTGGCGGCCAAGCAAACAGCTCGCGCCGCAAGTAATGAGGACGATAATGGCCGGATCGGTCCTGGGAAAGTGCTCTTTGGCGCACCCTTCGTTCGTGCAGGTCCTCATGTGCCCGGCGTGAGCGCTCTTGGTTGCGGCGCCGCATGTTCCGCAGAATCGATTCTGCCCATGCCAATAGGTGATGGCTCTTGCATAAGCGAGCAGCGCCGCTTCACGGTGATCCAGCAAGGGGCCCAGGACTCTCAGATCGCGAAATCGTCCGAGCTCGGCAAACCTTGCAGGAGCAGTCGAACCGTTGGTTGCCAAGTCGACCGCAAAGTAAATCCGATTGTTCCAGTCTCCAAGCAGTACCAATGTGCCCGTATCGCAAACGGCATTGGCAACCTGTGCAGCAGTGAGTTCAAGCGGGTGAGGCTCCTGGTCCGGCGTCACGAGATTTTTCGCCTGCCACACAGGGAGGAAGCGAGTGTGCGGGTTGCGCAGGGCGGCCTCCAACCATTCCTGATCCGCTCGCCGGTGCCACAGCCTGTCCACGGGAGCGGCCGAATAAAAATTCGGCGCGAATTCCTTAAAATAGTCCATGTCTTATAATCTCTTTTTAATAACCTCTCCATGTTGCTGGGCCATGACGTCCCCGTCTGTCACTACAATGAGGCTCTTGGCTCCTTGTCCCCCGCAAGCGGAGGCCATGGCGAGATAGGTCAAAGGCCCCCGGCATTCATTTTGAGGGGGCTCCGGGGCGACTTTCCTTATGAAAAGTCTGTAGCAGGTAACCGCCGCTGATGTTCGTTGCCTTGAATCCGTGTTCTGTCAGCATGCGATCGGCGTAGTAGGAGCGTTGCCCGATCAGGCAGTACGTCAAAATTTCTCGGTTCTTCGGCAGTTCATCAAGCCTGTTTCGAAGTTCTTTGAGGGGGATATTGACGGCTCCCTCGAGGTGGCCTCTTCTGAACTCCGCCGGGTCGCGCACATCCAGGAGCAAAAAGTCCCTGCTCGCCAAGTCGTCGCAATGGACGATGTGAGCATCGTGGCGAAGCACGTTTGCGGCAATCATTCCGGCAAAATTGACGGCGTCTTTTGCCGATCCCGACTGAGGGCAATAACACAGTTCGGCTTCTTCGAGGTCGAAGACTGTTGATTCTTTCTGGATGGCAAAGGCCAGCACATCGATGCGCTTTTCCACGCCTGCTTCGCCGACCGCCTGGGCCCCTATGATGCGCCCGTCGTCCCCGGTGAAGATGAGCTTCATGGTCATCATCTTCGCACCCGGAAAGTAGGAGGCATGCTGGTTGGGATGAAGGTAGATCTTTTCGCACCTCAAATCATCCCATAAGCCGAGACGCCGGAGGGTCTTTTCGCTCGGGCCGGTGGACGCGATGGTCAGTCCGAAGACCACTACGGCCGATGTCCCCTGAACGCCGCGGAATCGTGAGTTACGCCCGAATATCACATCGGCGGCGATACGTCCCTGGCGGTTTGCCGGGCCGGCCAGCGGCACCAGGGTCGGGAGCCCGGTGACCGCATCCCTGACTTCGACGGCATCACCGACGGCCCAGATGTGCGCATCGCTTGTGTGCATCTGTTCATCAACCCGGATGCCGCCGGTTTTGCCAATCTCCAGGCCGGCATTCCTGGCCAGCCCGGTTTCGGGCCGCACGCCGACGGACAGAATGGCCAGGTCGGCACATTCCTGGCCTCCGGATTTGAGTTGAACGGTCAGGCGGTCACCGTTTGCTTCGAATCCCGCTACCGTTTCGCTCAGGTGGAGTTTTACCCCTTTGCGGACCAGGTGTTTGTGTACCGGGGTCAGCATTTCCGGGTCATAGAGCGGCATAACCTGTGGTTGCATCTCCACGATGGTGACCGACAATCCGAGGTTGACCAGGTTTTCAGCCATCTCCAGGCCGATGAAGCCGCCGCCGACAACGACGGCGCTGGCAGCCTTCTTGTCGATTATCCACTCCTTTATGCGCCGACTATCCGGAATGGTTCTGACGGTAAAAATGCCGGGCAGATCAATGCCCGCCAGCGGTGGTTTGATGGGCGCCGCTCCGGGTGAGAGCACCAGTGCGTCGTATCTTTCACGGTAGGTTCGGCCCTCCTGGAGATTGCGCACTTCAATTTCCTGACGGTCTCTGGCAATACTTAAAACCTCCGACTCAAGTCTCACCTCGATGTTGAACCAATCCTTGAACAATTCGGGAGTGGCCACAAGAAGCGCCTCTTCTCTCCTGATCACATTGCCCACGTAATAGGGAAGACCGCAGTTGGCAAAGGATACATGACTGCCGCGGTCAAAGATCACGATTTCGGCCTCTTCTGAAAGTCTTCTGGCACGTGCCGCACAGGATGCGCCGCCGGCCACCCCACCCACGATGAGAATGCGTTTTTTCTTGGGCATGATCACCTCTTGTCGTCACGTCGATGGATCACTTTACCAACCAGGGGCTGTCTCAAACCTCGTCCGCTCTGTAACAAACAACCGCCGATTGATCGAGCCAATGCCAGGCAGCGGGAGAGCTATCCTTGAACAGGTGAATCCTCCCCGCACCGTTTTTGGTAGCATGTTAACCATTATCCTTATATAATTCGCCATACCAACAGTCACGTATAACTTTACTCACCCAACCACTGAAACACTTTGGAAACGCCATGCCGGAGAGGGACCTATGACTCAGACAGCGGCGGATGCTTCTCAATCGGTGCAAACTAACCCTAAGCAGTCGCAGGACCGGCGCTGGCGGTCGGTCAATCGCACCATACGGCTCAACGGCAATCAGCCCGACGCCCTCATCGAGACGCTGCATGCGGTGCAGGAATCGTTTGGATACATTGACCTGGATGCCATGCAGTACGTGGCGCGCGAACTCACGGTACCACTCAGCCGGGTTTACGCGGTGGCGACCTTTTATCACTATTTCACCCTCAAGCCGCCAGGCGACCACACCTGTGTAGTTTGCATGGGAACCGCCTGTTACATCGGGGGCTCTACCGCCATTCTGGACAGCATCCATGAAGGTTTTGGAATCAGCCCGGGAGAGACCACACCGGACGGCAAAGTGTCGCTCCTGACGGCGCGCTGTCTTGGTTCGTGTGGTTTGGCTCCGGCCGCGGTGTTTGACGGAGAGGTGGCGGGCAAACTGGATGCCGCGACAGTGGTTGAAAAAATAGCGAGGTGGGCGGATCATGACTCTGAGTCTTGAGGAACTGCAACAGATCGCGAGAATCGAAAAAGATCGGCGGGAGGGATTTCAGCATCGCATCAAGATCTGCGTGGCGGCCGGCTGCCTGTCGTGTCAAAGTGCAACGCTGAAGGAGGCCATGGAAAAGGAAGTGAGCCGCCGCGGCATGGAAAACTGGGTGGATGTCAAGGGGGTCGGCTGTCTTGGTCTGTGTACCGCGGGACCACTGGTTTTTGTCGAACCGGACGGGATCCTCTATCAGGGGGTCAAGGTCTCAGACGCGGGGCCCATCATCGAATCCCTGGGGGCGGAGCCGATCGATGCCCTGCATTGCTCCACCGATCTGCCGTTTTTCGCCAGGCAGCATAAAGTCGTGCTGGAAAATTGCGGCAGGATCGATCCGGAAAGAATCGAGGATTACATCGCCGAAGGCGGTTACTATGCACTTTATCAGGCTCTGCGCAACATGACGCCGCGCGAAGTGATCCAGGAAATCACCAGGGGCGGTTTGCGCGGACGCGGCGGAGCAGGCTACCCCACCGGCCTCAAGTGGACGACCGTAGCCAAAGCGGTGAATGCCACGAAATATGTCATCTGCAATGCCGACGAAGGCGATCCCGGCGCATTCATGGATCGCAGCGTTTTGGAGAGCGATCCTCATCGTGTCCTCGAAGGGATGGCCATCGCCGCTTACGCGGTCGGCGCCGCTCAGGGTTTCATTTATGTCCGTGCGGAATATCCACTCGCCGTCAAACGGCTGCGCACCGCCATTGCTCACGCCGAGCGCCTGGGGGTGCTTGGCAACGGCATCTTCAATACCCGGTTCCGCTTTGATGTGCGGGTGAGGTTGGGTGCCGGCGCTTTTGTGTGCGGGGAAGAGACGGCCCTCATGGCTTCCATCGAGGGGCGTCTGGGGAAGCCCCGTCCGCGGCCTCCTTACCCCGCCGAATATGGGCTGTGGGGCTGTCCGACCCTGATCAATAACGTGGAAACGTTTGCCAATGTCGCTCCCATCATTCGCAACGGCGGCGCCTGGTTCGCCGGCATCGGCACCGAAACGAGCAAGGGAACCAAAGTCTTTGCCCTTGCCGGTCGGGTCAATCACACGGGTTTGATTGAAGTGCCCATGGGGACGATGCTGCGCGACATCGTCTTTGAAATCGGCGGCGGCATCCCACGCGGCGGTCGGTTCAAGGCGGTGCAGACCGGCGGCCCTTCGGGGGGCTGCATACCCGAACAATACCTGGACATGCCGGTGGACTACGAGTCTTTGGCTGAAGCGGGCTCCATCATGGGGTCCGGCGGCATGATTATCATGGATGAGAGCTCTTGCATGGTGGATGTGGCCAAATTCTTTATGGAATTTTGCATGTCGGAATCGTGCGGCAAATGCGTGCCGTGCCGGGTGGGAACGACGCAGCTCTACCATCTGCTGTGCAAGATCACAAGCGGTGCCGCTCAGCCGTCGGATCTCGATAAAATCGAGGAACTGTGCGACCTGGTCAAGAACACGGCCTTGTGCGGTCTGGGGCAAACGGCCCCCAATCCGGTAATGAGCACACTGCATTATTTTCGCGACGAGTACACGGCACACATTGAAGATAAAGTCTGTCCCGCCAAGGCCTGCAAAATGCAGCCTGCCAAGGAGGTCGTATGACAGCTGCCGACGCTTTTTCTCGAAAAAAGAGCAACACCGAGGCCAGGTCCGTTCGCATCTTGACCTTCAAGATCGACGACCGGGACGTCAGCGCCCGCGAGGATGAAACCATTTTGGCGGTTGCCAGGCAAAACAACATCTACATCCCCACCCTTTGCCACCTCGACGGCTTGTCGGAACGCGGCGCCTGCCGACTCTGCATCGTGGAAATCAAAGGCTCGCCGAAGCTGGTTCCCGCCTGCGTCACCCGTGGTAGAGAAGGCATTGAAGTGATCACCAATTCCGAGCGGATTGCCGATTACCGCAGGAAAATACTCGAGCTCATATTTACAGAACGCAATCACGTCTGTTCGGTGTGCGTCTCCAACGGCCATTGCGAACTCCAGCAGCTGGCCGTCAACCTCGGCATGACCCATGTCCACTATGATTACCTCTATCCCCGTCTGGCCATCGATGCTTCGCACGAACGCTTCTCCCTCGACCATGACCGCTGCGTGCTCTGTTTGCGCTGTGTGAGGGTATGCGACGAGATCGAAGGCGCCCATACCTGGGATGTGATGAAGCGGGGCATCAATTCGCGGGTCATCACCGACCTCAACCAGCCCTGGGGATCTTCGTCAACCTGCACCGGGTGCGGCAAATGCGTTCAGGTGTGTCCCACCGGGGCGCTCTCGGAAAAAGGCAAGTCGGTGGCGGAAATGGTCAAGCGCAGGCAGTTTCTGCCCTATTTGCAGCTGATGCGCGGTGTCGACAGGGAATGAGATGAAAAGGAGAGCTCGCCATGAGTAAAATGCGCATTGCCACGACCTGGCTGGATGGATGTTCCGGTTGTCATATGTCGCTGCTCGACCTGGATGATCGCCTGGCGGATATGGCACAGCAGATCGAAATCGTCTACGGTCCGTTGGTGGATGCGCTGGAGTTTCCCGAGGCGGTCGATGTAGCGCTGGTGGAAGGCGCCGTCAGCAGTGATGCTGATGTGAAAAAAGTGCGGCTCATTCGGGAACGGAGCAAGATCCTGGTTTCCTTCGGAGATTGCGCGGTGACTTCCAACGTGCCCGCCATGCGCAATGAATTCAGGGTCCAAGAGGTGCTCCAACGCGGGTATGAAGAAAACGTTTCCTGTCATGGTCAGATTCCCGGGGTCGGAGTCCCCGCTCTCATGCCGCAGGTCCGCCCCGTCCATGAATACGTCGAGGTGGATGTGTTTCTGCCCGGTTGCCCGCCGCCCGCGGATGCCATTTTTTTCCTGCTATCCGAATTGCTCCAGGGGCGCATCCCCGATCTCACGGGCAAGAGCCGTTTCGGAGCATGAGCAGGTTGTCAAGAGGAGGTTTGTCATGGGTCAGCAGGTCGTTATCGAACCGGTCAGCCGCATCGAGGGGCACGGCAAGATCAGTATCATCCTGGACGATGCGGGCAGGGTAGCCGATGCCAGGCTGCACGTCACCCAGTATCGCGGGTTTGAAAAATTTTGCGAAGGACGGCCCTTCACGGAGATGCCGTCTCTGGTGGAAAGAATCTGCGGCATTTGCCCCATCAGCCATTCCCTTGCCTCGGTAAAGGCCTGTGACGAAATACTGGGCGTGCAGGTGCCTACCACTGCCATGAAATTGAGACGCTTGCTGAACTGCGGAGAATTCATCCAGTCCCATTCGGTGAGTTTCTTTTATCTCTCGTCACCGGATCTCCTGCTGGGAATGGACTCGGATCCTGCCAAACGGAACATTTTAGGGGTCCTGGAAAAGCATCCCGCGCTGGCGCGCGACGGCATTCGGCTGCGCCAGATCGGGCAGCGGATCATCGAATGGTTTGCCGGCAAGCGCATTCATCCCGCCTGGGTGGTCCCGGGAGGCGTCAATGCTCCGCTCACTGCGGATCACCGTGAAAACATGCTGGCGTTGGTTCCCGAAGCGGTGGACATCATCCAGCGCACCCTGGCGGTGTTCAAGCAGTCCCTGGAAAATTACCGGGAAGAAATTCGCACCTTTGCCAATTTCCCAACGTATTTCATGGGATTGGTCGACGCCCAGGGCAACCTCGATCACGTGGACGGAAAACTCAGGTTCATGGATGCCAAGGGGAACATCGTTGCCGATCAGATCGATCCGGCGCGCTATCAGGAATACATCGGGGAGGCGGTCGAGGAATATTCCTATCTGAAGTCCCCCTATTACAAGCCCCTCGGCTATCCCGAAGGCATCTACCGGGTCGGGCCGGCCGCCCGCCTGAATGTGTGCAACGGCTGCGGCACGCCGCTGGCCGACCAGGAATGGGCCGAGTTCCGCAGCCTGGAGCGCGGCCCCGTTTTGAGCTCGTTTTATAATCACTACGCACGGCTCATAGAAATCCTCTATTCCATTGAGACCCTGGATCGGCTGCTGCAGGATCCGGATATCTTGAACACCCGCACCAGAGCCTTCGCCCAGCCCAATTACACCGCAGGCATCGGTGTGGTCGAGGCCCCGCGCGGGACCCTCTTCCATCACTACCAGGTGGATGACTGCGGCCTCATGACCTGGGCCAATATGATCGTCGCCACCGGCAACAACAACCTGGCCATGAATCGTGGAGTGCTGCAGGTGGCCAAACGCTTCATCGACGGCCCCAAGTTGACCGATGCGGCCGTCAACCGCATACAGGCGGTCGTCCGGGCCTTCGACCCGTGTCTCAGCTGCTCGACGCATGTGCTGGGGCAGCAGGAATTTTCCATTGCTCTGATTGGGCCCGATGGAAAGGTGCTCGACCAGGCTTAAGGAGAGCAGGGATGTTACTCACCTAACTGGTTTTCGGGCCACGCTGAATGGCTGATAGTGGACGCACATATTACTGTTTTTCCATCATTTTCATCATCTCTTTCATCATTTTTTGCAGTTCTTCCTGCGAGGGCATTTGCCCCTCGTCATAATCGCCCAATGCGGGCATCCCGCCCATTCCCAGGGCCTCCTGCATGTTCTTCGCCTTGGAATAGTCGGCAGGGATCTCGAACAGGGAATCTGCTTGCTTTCCCGTCTGAATATTTTCCAGGTAAGAAATGACCGTTCCTGCCTGTTCGGGGAGCGTGCCTTCATGGCGGATGGGATAGCCCAGTTCCCGGCTTTGCCAGAGTTTCACATGAACCGGGTCGTGATCTTTGGCGAATTGGATATCGCCCTCGAAGATATCGCACTCAAATCCTTGCAGGGTTTCCGATCCCACTTTTTTCAGGTGGTTCTTCCCGATCCATTCCTCGAAGTCGGCGGTATCGGCCAGGGGATTCCTGTCCTTGATCTCATCAAGATTTGTGACCACATATTTTTGGGTGTCGGTGAACAGTTGATAGATCAACGGCCGTTTCATAATGGAAATCATTCCCATCATTTCCGTTCGGCTGATGTTTTCGTTCCTGAAATAGATCTTTCCTTTATCCGTTCCTCCCACGGTTTGTGTGAAAAGGTCTGCGGAAAATTCTGCACAGTTCGCTCCGGTTACCAGCAACAAACTCAGTAAAGCGGCTGAAATGAGTGATCGGATCACCTTATGATTTCTCCTTTCATTCTGGTTGAACCGGCGAGAAATATGCCGGCTTGCACGCTGGCGGCCTGCCCCTGCTCCCTCGGTGTTACTTGCCCGACTTGAGTAGCAAGTGTTCCCGTGACTGTCAAGGGAATGAGGTCGTTCCCTGCCGGATTCATGGTGAACAGCGCAAACGGGTTCGACGACGGTCACCTAAATGTGGCGAATGACTTTGAGACAGACCGGCATGAACAGGCGGTATGGCACATAGCCCCCGACTTCGTGTCTGGCTTGGAATAACGAAGGCGGCGGCTGTCAGCTTCGGTCCGCGTTCCCGGATCGAGTTCCGTTGCCGCAGGACATTTCGCACAACAAGCCCCCTTCTCCGCAGGGAGTGAATTCAAACTGCAGGATGGGATGGTCGATTCCAAAGCGCGTGAGCAGGCCTCGTCGGATTTTCCGGGAAACCGCATCGACCTCGCTCAACCGCTGGTCCGGCACCACCACATGGCAGGAAAACGCGACACTCGAAGAGCACACATTCCACGCGTGCACATAGTGAACTCCCCGAATTTCCGGCATGCGTTCAAGATATTCCTTAATTTTGGAGATATCCAGTCCGTCCGGTGTGGCGTTCATCAAAATGCGCGTGGCCTCGCGCAAAATGGTCCAACAGCTCCTCAGTATGAAGAGGGCGATGAGGACCGACAGGACCGGATCCAGCCAGTACCATGGACGATACATGAGGATGATTCCATTGAACGCCACCACAACGGAAGTGAGAAGGTCGCCCAGCATATGCAGGAAAGCGCCTCGCACATTGAGGTTGTGACGCGCGTCCCGTTGCAGCAGCCAGGCCGAGAGGCCATTGCCGATGACTCCAACGCCGGCCGCCAGAACCACAATGCTTCCGATCACCGGTGTCGGGTGGTGCAGCCGGTGGATGGCCTCGTACACAATAAAAACCGACGCACCCAGCAGTAGGGCGACGTTGATGACGGCGGCGAGGATTTCCGTGCGACGATAACCGAAAGTGTTGCTGACCGAAGCGCCCCTTCTCCCAATGCGGTTGGCAACATAGGCGATCAGGACGGCGGTGAAATCACTGAAATTGTGCGCCGCATCGGAGATCAGGGCCATGCTGTGAGCGACTATACCGCCGATGACCTGGACTATCGGAATGAGAACATTCAGAATGAGAGTCATCAGCAGGCGGGGGCCGCTGGTGTCCTCAACCTCGATCGGCTGATGCGCGCACGCTGCACCATGAGGGTGGTTATCGCCGCACTTGTTCGACTGATTTGAACAATGTTCGCTGCCGTCATGGTTCACAGCCAGGGGGCGCTCCATAAGAGCTTTCTCTCCTTTGCAACTATCCAAAATGCATCAGACGCCGTCACGGCGTTACCGATATTTCAAAACACATTATAGCCACTGCCGACCGTTTTTTCCATTCACACATCCGCTCAATGCTGCTAACCTTGAAAAGGTATGCACCAACTGATTGAAAGGATAAATTCAAAATGCCGCTGCTACAGGTTCTCCAGGAAAAATGCGAGAAGGATGGCTTTTGTGTGGAGGTTTGTCCCCTGGGCATTCTTGTTCTCGACAAGGACATCGGCCCGCAAGTTCGCCCGGGCATGACCCGGTTCTGCATCGCCTGCGGTCACTGCGTGGCGGTTTGCCCGCACGGGGCCTTGGACAATGTCCGCAACCCACTCGCCCAACAGGCACCGGTGAAGCATTTTCCGGTGATTGACAGCGGCAGCGCGCTCGACTTTTTGCGCTCGCGCCGCTCCATCCGCTGCTACAAACCGGAGCCGGTAGCGCGCGAGCTCACCCTGCAGTTGCTTGAGGCAGCTCGTTATGCTCCCTCCGGACACAACTCCCAGGGGGTCGCCTATCTCGTTGTCGAACGGCCGCAGGCGCTGCAGCGCGTGTGCGACATGGTCCTTGCGTGGATGGGCAGAGTGATAGAAACCGATCCGGAACTGGCCAACCGGCTGCACATGCCTGGAATCATCAGGGCGCATGAGCGCGGCGAGGATCGCATTTTACGCCGGGCGCCGCAGCTGCTGGTGGCGCACGCCCCCGGGCACCTTCCGGCGGCCCAGGTGACCACCTACCTGGCCCTCGAGTACGTCGAACTGTATGCCACCACCCTCGGGCTGGGGACCTGCTGGGCCGGTTTTGCCCAAGTCTGCGCTCAGCAATACCCGGCTTTGCCGGATTATTTGAAGATCCCGCAGGAGCACAAAATAACCGGGATGATGATGGTGGGATTTCCGCGGTATCGCTACCAGCGGATGCCGGTGCGCGATCCTCTACAAGTGACCTGGTTCGGAGAATGATGTTGTTGCGGGCAAGTGAAAGGGCCGTGTTCGGTGAACGGAGAAAGAGTCCCTTTCATGTTTTGTGGGGTGCGAGAGGGCATAGAGGTTAGCAGGGGAGACCGGAATGTTTAAGTTTGTCCACGCTGCCGACATTCACCTGGACAGCCCGCTGCGCGGTTTGGCCCGCTATGAGGGTGCCCCGGTGGAAAGAATACGCACAGCCACCCGCCAGGCTTTCAACAATCTGGTGGATGTGACGTTGGCTGAGGAGGCGGACTTTCTCTTGATTGCCGGGGATCTCTACGACGGCGATTGGAAAGATTACAACACCGGTCTGTTCTTTGCCGCACAGATGTCGAAACTGCGCGAAGCCGGCGTCAAAGTGTTTGTCGTTGCCGGAAATCATGATGCTGCGAGCCAGATCAGCCGACAGCTGAGTATGCCGGACAATGTCGTGCGATTTTCTGCAAGGAAGCCTCAGACGGTGGTTCTTGATGATCTCAGTGTTGCCGTTCACGGCCAGGGATTTCCCAAAGGGGCGGTGACCGAAGACCTTTCGCTCGCTTACCCTCAGGCCGTCCCCGGTTTTTTCAACATCGGCATGCTGCATACCAGCCTGAACGGCCGAGAAGGGCACGAACCCTACGCACCCTGCACCATCCAGGGGCTCCTCACCAAGGGTTACGATTATTGGGCGCTGGGACACGTGCACCGACGCGAAGTGCTGTGTCAGGACCCTTTCATCATTTTCCCCGGCAATATCCAGGGGCGGCATATCCGGGAGACGGGGGCCAAGGGATGCACCGTGGTGGGTGTCCAAGACGGCCGCATCAGTGCCGTCGAGCATCGCGATCTGGATGTGCTGAGGTGGGTGGTCCATGATTTGGATGTGACAGGCGCTTCCAGCCCCGAGGAAGTGGTGGAGATGCTCGGTTCCGCCGTGAAAGAACAGCTCGACCAGAGCGATGGACGACCGCTGGCCATGCGTTTGCACATTGTCGGCATGTGCCGCGCGCATTCCCGGCTGATGCGGGAAACCGACCGCTGGGTCAATGAAATGAGAATGGTGGCCACAGATTTCAGCGGTGGCAATGTGTGGCTTGAAAAAATAGCAATCCAGACCCGCTCGCGCACCAGCCTGGATGAAATGCTCAAGCGGGAAGATGCCATTGGAGGTCTGCTCCGCTCCATTCAGCGGCTGAGTGCCAACGACGAAGAATTCCTGTCCCTGCTCGACGAACTGGCGGAATTCAGGCGCAAGCTTCCTCCGGAACTGCACTTCGGTGAACAGGCTATCGAGCTTGATGATCCGCACGAGCACCAGAGCATAATCGAGGATGTCAAGCAGATTCTGGTGGGGAGGCTGCTCTCTCACGATGATCCCAACTGATCCGTAAGGCGCGGGTTTCCCAATGAAAATTCGTGAGTTGCATTTCATGGCTTTTGGTCCCTTTACGGACCTGAGTTTGGATTTGGCCGAGCGCCCAAATGGGCTGCATATCATTTACGGTCCCAATGAAGCGGGCAAGAGCGCCTCGCTGCGAGCCCTGACGGCACTTTTCTTCGGCATTCCGGAACGTACCCCCGACAATTTCCTGCATGACAATCCAAATCTGCGTATCGCTGCCCGCATCATCCATTCCGACGGTGATGAGCTGTATTTTGTGCGGCGCAAGGGGAGAAAGGATACTCTTCTCGACAGAACCGGCCGGCCCATACCCGAATCGGCGCTGAACAAATATTTGAACGGTGCCGAGGAAGCGTTTTTTTCGACCATGTTTGGTTTGAACCATGAGGTGCTCATCAAGGGGGGCGAACAAATTCTGTGCGGAGGCGGAGCCATCGGCGAGAGCCTGTTTGCGGCCGGTATGGGGAGGACCAACATTCGCGAAGTCATCAGAGGGCTCGAGGAAGAGGCGGCCAGGCTGTTTCTTCCGCGGGGAAGGACGCAGTTGATCCCCCTCAGCATCAACGCCTACCGCGATGCCCGGCAGGCTATGGTGCAGGCGTCTCTTTCCAGTCGTGAATGGAGTGAGCACGATCAGGCCCTGCGCAGTGCCGTATCCGGAAGAGAACGATTGGAGCAGCAGATCCGCTCCATTGAAAAGGAAAAGAGCCGGTTGCAGCGCCTGCACAAAGCGCTCCCCAGAATCGCCGAGCGTAAAGAGCTGATGTTGAAGCTTGGTGCTTTGGGAGAGGTGAAAATACTTTCCCCGAACTTTTCCAAGAAACGTCGGGAAGCGATGCAGAATCTCGACAGGGCCAAGGAAACGGAGCGCATAGCCGGGGAAGCTTTGAGCCGGATCATGGAAAAAGTCGCGAGCCTGACTATTCCGGAGGAGCTTCTGCGCGAGGCCGACCAGGTCACTCAGCTGGTGGAAAGGCTGGGCAGCCACCGGAAGGCGTTCAGGGATCTACCACGCTTGCAGGGCGAAAGAATTGTGCTCGCCTCGGACGCTCAGAATCTATTGAAGGAGCTGAACCCCGGTGCGGCATTTGAAGAAGTTGAAAGATTGCGACTCTCGACCGCCAGGCGAGCCAGAATTCGCGATTTGGGCATCCGCTTTCAGACTCTCCAGGAGCGGTTGCGAAGGGCTCAGCAGGATGTCAAGAAATGTGAGATCAAACTGAATGCCAGAAAGCAGGAGCTGTCCGCCATGCAAACTCCGACCGGCGGCGGTGAGCTTCGGGCGGCCATTGCGCTCGCCCTGCAGGAAGGAAAAATCGAACAGGAGCTACAAAAAGCCGGCCGTGAATTGGAGACTGGTGAGAAGCAGGCGCAGCTGGAGCTCACCAAGCTGGAACTCTGGTCTGGAACTCTCGAGGAGCTGGAAGCCGTCCCAATCCCGTCGGCTGAGACCATCAACCGCTTTGACCTGGAATTGAGCAGCCAACTCAAGCACCTGCAGAATGTGCAGGAGCGCAACAGGGAGAATCACAACCTCAAGCTGGAGCTGGAAGTCAGGCTCAGGGAGCTCCAGCTGAGCGGCCCGGTGCCGACCGAAGTCGATCTCGACACGGCCCGCGGAAGAAGAGAGCACGGCTGGTCTCTGGTGAAACGGGCATGGCTCGAGAGCGATCCCGACCCTGAGTCCGAGCGAACATTCGATCCCGACAATCCGCTGGCGACTGCTTATGAAAAAAGTGTCGAAAGAGCCGACCGCATAGCCGATCGACTGCGCCGGGAGGCTGACCGGGTGGCTCAGGTGGCACATCTCATTTCTCAGGCCCAGAAGTGTGCTGAAGCTCTCACCAGGGGGGAGCGGGAAGAGCGCGAGAGGCAGGCAAAGATCGACGCGTTGCAGCAGGAATGGGTGAAGTTGTGGCGCTCCCTTGGGGCAAATCCTCTGACACCTGCCGAGATGCGGCCGTGGCTTGCCAGGCAGGAGAAGCTGGTTGTGCAAAGCGTTAAACTGAGAGAAGAACAGGGGCGCATTGATGCTCTGCTGCAGCGGATGGAAGCGCATCGCGCCAATTTGGGCCGATGCCTGGAGAGCCTGGGTGAAAAACCGCGCGTGCAGGATGAATCACTGGCATCCCTCATTGTCAGAAGCCAGGCGGTGATTGACAGGATCGACGAAGTGACCGGAAAGTACAAGCTCTTGCAGGAGGCCGTTAAGGCGACGATGGAAGAATCGGCGGCCGCCCGGCAGAGTCTTGCCGGTTGCCAGGGGGACCTGGTCCAGTGGCGCGAGCGATGGAAGGATGCCCTCTCTGTTCTGGGATTGCCCGTCGAGACCTCGCCTGCAGAAGCCAATGCAGTGCTCGACAGGATTGAAGAGCTGTTCAACAAAGTCGACAAAATAACCGGACTGGACCATCGCATCGAGGGGATTTCGAGAGACGGCGAGACGTTCGAAAAGGACGTGACTCAACTGGTGGAAAGGCTTGAACCCGATCTGCGGTCGCTCCCGGCGGAACAGGCGGTTTTGGATCTGCACAAACGTCTTCAGGAGGCCCGCACCGATTCGGCCACTCGACTGGAATTGCAGAATCAGCGGAAGGAAAGAGAACAGACAATGGGTGACGCGAGTGCGGTCATGCGCGATTCCGAACTGAAACTGAAAGAGCTGTGCCGCGAAGCCGGTTGTCAGGAATTTGGCCAACTGGAAGAGATTGAAGAGCGTTCTCTCCAGGCACAGCGCTTGCTGGAGGAATTGAAATCGCTTGAAAAACAGCTGCTGGATTACAGCGGAGGAGCCGGCCTGGATGAGCTCATGGCGGAAGTGGAGGCGGTGGATGCAGATGCATTGCCGGCTCAGATTGCCGCGCTGATGCAGCAGAGTGAAGAATTGGAGGCCAGGCGAGTGGAGTATCTCGAGCAGATCGGTCGAGAAAAGACCCAGTTGGCGCTGATGGACGGCGGCGCCAAAGCGGCGGAAGCCGCTGAGCAAGTGCAATCCGTTTTGACTGATATGCGTGAACACGCCAATCGCTACATTCGTTTGAAGCTCGCCTGTATCATCCTGAATCGGGAAATGGAGCGCTATCGAGCGGAGAATCAGGACCCGGTGCTGAGGAGAGCCGAGGAGCTGTTTGCGCAATTGACGTTGCGCTCTTTTGTCGGGTTGCAGCCCGATTTCAATGAAGCCGACCAGCCGATCCTCCTCGGGATTCGTCCTGCAGGAGAGCGGGTGGGCGTGCAGGGCATGAGCGACGGGTCGCGCGATCAACTTTACCTGGCCCTGCGCCTGGCAAGTCTTGAGAGGTATTTGGAGCATAATGAGCCGATGCCGTTTATCGTGGACGATATCCTGATCAACTTTGACGATCAGCGCGCCGAAGCCACATTGAGAGTACTGGCGGATCTCTCGAAAAAGACCCAGATCATCTTCTTCACCCACCATGTTCATTTACTGGAATTGGCCCAGGCGGCCGGTTTGCCCCACCAGGTATTGAGGCTGGGGCATTGACGGCGGGCAGTGCGGCGGTTGCCCTTGGGCAAATGACGGGGTGCGGATTTCCCGGCCCAACCGATGGTCCTTCTTCTTTTTGGCGGGCATTTGCATTATGATGGATGCGCAATCGCTTCCCAGAGGGTAGTCACGATGGTTGATTCATGGATCAGCACTTTTTATGCATTTCTTGAGAGAATTCCTTATTCTCATCCGGTTCATCCCACCCAGGCCCATATGCCCATAGGCCTTGTGGTGGGGGCCTTTGTTTTTTGCCTGGGTGCGGTACTTTTGCGCCGCGCCGGACTGTTCAGGACCGCTCGCCATTGCATGGGACTGGCGCTCTTTTTTTGGTTCCCAACGGTTTTGTTCGGATTCATGGACTGGCAGCACTTCTTTGGCGGAGCGTGGATCTTTGCCTTTAAAATGAAAATGCTGCTGGCGGTGCTGCTGCTGGTGCTTCTGCTCGCAGGAATTTTTGCGGCGCGGCGTGAAGAGCTGCCGGGGAAAGCACTGACGGCTATTTACCTTGGCTGTTTTCTGACGGTCGGTGGTTTGGGTTATTTTGGCGGTGAGATAGTTTTTGCGGGAAAAGGTGCCCAGGAAAGTCTGCAGCAAGCTGGAGCCGGACTCTATGCATCCAATTGCGCGGGGTGCCATCCCCGCGGGGGCAACGTCATGAACGCGGGCAAACCCGTTAAAGGCTCCCAGAAGCTGACTGATTTCGATACGTTCTTGACGTGGATTCGATCTCCCGATGCTCCCATGCCGGCATTTTCGGAATCGGCCTTGAGCAGGCGGCAGGCGGCCGAGCTTTACGGCTATGTGAACCATGTCATGAAATAGCGGCAGTCTGCTCTGGGAAGCGATAGAATCAGCGAGTCTGCAAACAGAATGAGGGAGTAAAAAATGCTATTGGCGGTTGTTTCCGGTTTTGCTGCTGCTCTCTTTGCGCCTTTCATTCATCGCAGGCTGCCTCGTTACAGCGGGTGGCTGTTTGCTACCCTGCCGGCGGGGCTATTCGTCTACTTTGTGAGTTTTTCAGGGCGCATTGCAGAGGCCGAGCCCCCCAGGTTTGCGTACACCTGGCTTGGCTCCCTCGGGATCGACCTGACATTTCATGTGGATGGCCTGAGCCTGCTGTTTGCTCTGCTGATCGCCGCCATAGGCGCATTGGTGATCGTCTATTCGGGGAGCTACCTGGCAGGGCACGCGGAGCAGGGAATATTTTTCAGCCACATGCTCGCCTTCATGGCCTCGATGCTTGGACTGGTACTGGCCGATAATGCCATCGTTTTATTCATCTTCTGGGAATTGACCAGCCTCAGCTCGTATTTTCTCATCGGGTTTGACCATCGCCGGGCTGGCGCGCGACACGCAGCCCTGCAGGCGCTGTTGGTGACCGGCCTGGGTGGACTGGCGCTGCTCGCCGGTTTGATTCTCATGGGCAGCGTGTTCGGCACGCTGGAGATTTCACAGTGGATGCTGACCGGAGATGCCATCCGCTTTCATGTGCTCTATCTTCCCATTGTGTTGCTCATTGCCGGCGCTGCCTTCACCAAGTCGGCGCAAATTCCCTTCCACTTCTGGCTTCCCAATGCCATGGAGGCACCGGCGCCGGTGAGCACCTATCTGCACTCGGCGACCATGGTGAAAGCGGGCATTTATCTTCTGGCGCGTCTCAACCCCGTGTTGGGCGATACGGTAATGTGGAGTGCCCTCGTGACAACCTTCGGGGCTGCCACCATGGTCACTGGAGCCTATCTCGCGCTGGTACACGTGGACTTGAAGCGGATTCTTGCCTACACTACCATCAGCGCGCTGGGCATGATGACCATGCTGCTTGGCATCGGCACTCCGATTGCCATACAGGCGTGTGTCGTCTTTCTTTTGGCTCATGCGCTGTATAAGGGTGCACTGTTCTTGGTGGCCGGGGCCATTGACCATGCAACCGGGGTGCGGGATGCCACGCGACTGGGTGGCCTCTTTGGCCAGATGCCGGTGGTGGCCATAGCGGGTTTGGTGGCCGCCTTGTCGAGTGCCGGAGTTCCGCCTCACCTGGGCTTTGTGGGGAAGGAACTGGTTTATCAGGCGCTTTCCGAGCACCTTTTGAACGCAATTTTGTTGGGGGCGATGCTTCTCACAAGCATCTCATTTGTGGCCGTCGCCGGTGTGGTCGGGTACCGTCCATTTTTTGAAGGGATGAGGGATGTTGCGCGAGAACCGCATCCGCCCGGGTTGAGTCTTTGTCTGGGTCCTGCTTTGCTCGCGGCCCTGGGGTTGATCATCGGCGTGGCGCCCGGCCTGGTGGAACACTGGCTGGTTGCCCCTGCCGCCAGTGCCATAGGGTTTCAACCGGTTGCGGTCGAATTGGCCCTCTGGCACGGTTTCCATTATAATCTACTGCTCACCCTGTTTGCCTTTGCAACCGGTATGTTCGTCTATTCCAGGTGGGATGGATTTCGCGCGGTCTGTACCAGCCTCGATGCTTCCGCGTCATTTGGGCCGGCGCGCGGTTACGACCTGCTGCTGACCGCCACTTCAGCCGCTGCCCGTGCAACGACTCGCATTTTGCAGAGCGGCCACCTGCATTTTTATCTGCTCACCATCGTGGTGACGGCCATCGCCTTGATCGGCGGCTCGCTGCTCACCCAGCACCTGCCTTTGGGGGTTTCCCGCTGGTCGGATGTGCGCATCCACGAGTTTGTTCTGGCCGTTCTGGTTCTGGCGGCTACTGTTCTGGTGGTGCGTGCGAGGAAACTGATCACCGCGGTGGTCTCCCTGGGGGTCGTGGGCTATGGGGTCGCGCTGTTTTTTTTGTTTTTTAGTGCGCCGGATCTGGCCATGACTCAATTTGCCATTGAATCCCTGAGTGTTCTGCTGCTGGTGCTGGTGCTCTTTCGACTGCCCGAAATCGAGCGCTATTCCAGGACTTCGGAACGCGTGCGCGATGCGGTGCCGGCCTTGATTTTCGGCGGCCTGATGACGATTCTTGTGCTGACCGTCACCGCCTTGTCCAGGGAAGCCCGTTTGGCTCCGTTTTTTGCCGAACACAGCTACCCCGACGCCAAAGGGATGAATGTGGTCAATGTCATTCTGGTGGATTTTCGTGGCCTGGACACCATGGGAGAGATCACGGTGCTTTCCATCGCCGCCATTGGCGTCTTCTCCCTGTTGAAATTATTTCTGAAGGGGAAAAGAGAGTCGGAGGGGAACCCATGAGCTCGCTGATTCTGTCTGCAGCCACCCGCTACCTTCTGCCGCTGTTGCTGCTGTTGTCGGTTTACCTGTTGCTGCGCGGGCACAACCTGCCGGGCGGCGGATTTGTCGGCGGTTTGGTCGGAGCAGCCGCCTTTGCTCTCCATTGCATCGCTCACGGGGTGGAGACGTCCAAACGTGTGCTGCGCGTCCAGCCGAGAACCTTGATAGCCGTCGGACTGCTCACCGCTGCCCTCAGCGGCAGTCTGTCGCTGTTTGCAGGCCGGCCCTTCATGACCGGCATCTGGAACAGTGATGGGCTGACAATTCTGGGGAAGATAGGCACGCCCGCGGTGTTCGATATGGGGGTCTACCTTGTGGTTCTTGGTGTGGTTTTGACAATCATTTATTCGCTCTCGGAGGAATAAAGTGGAAGTCACCCTGGCCTTTGTCATCGGCGGCCTTTACGCTGCGGGGATTTACCTGATGATGCGCCGCAGCATCGTCAAGCTCATCATTGGGCTGGCATTGCTGGGGCATGCGGCCAATCTGCTGATTTTCACCATCGGCAGGCTGGTACGGGGTGCTCCCCCAATCATCGACCACGGCAAGACTCACCTGATCGGTCAATTTGCCGATCCGGTTCCAGAGGCGCTGATATTGACGGCTATCGTGATCGGCTTTGGCGTATCCGCCTTTGCCATTGTCCTGATCTGGCGCTCCCATGAAACCGTCGGCACAGACGATCTGGATGAGATGCGGTCCACCGACAGCTTTGACTAACAGCCGGGACTAAACAATGAACATTTTGCTGATCCTCCCAATCCTGATTCCCTTGCTGACCGCCATCTCCTCGCTGCTGGCCTGGCGCAATCGCAGTCTGCAGCGGGTCTTCAGTACCACCGGCGCCTGTGCTTTGTTTGGGGTCAGTCTGGCATTGTTCGCTGTGGTTTGGCAGGACGGCGTTCAGGCCAGCCAAATGGGCAACTGGCCGGCGCCTTTCGGCATTACCATGGTCGCCGATCTGTTCAGCGCGCTGATGGTTGTTCTTACCGGCCTGACGGGGCTTGGTGTGGTGGTCTATTCGTTGGCGGCAATCGACCCCGAGCGCGAATCGTTCGGGTTTCATGCACTCATGCATTTTCTTCTGATGGGCGTGTGCGGAGCATTTCTAACGGGCGATATCTTCAACCTGTACGTCTGGTTTGAGGTCCTTTTGATTTCCTCCTTTGTGCTGCTGCAGCTCGGCGGAGAAAAGGCCCAGCTGGAAGGCGCCATCAAGTATGTGACCATCAACCTGGTTTCCTCGGCTCTGTTTTTGACGGCCATTGCCATTCTTTACGGCATGGTTGGCACGCTCAACATGGCCGACCTGGCGGTGCAGCTGAAAAGCGCCGATCGGCAGGAAATGCTTACCACCGTGTCCGTTCTGTTCTTGCTCGCATTTGGGATCAAGGCGGCAATTTTCCCGTTGTTCTTCTGGCTGCCGGCTTCTTACCACACCCCGCCGGCTCCCGTTTCCGCCATATTTGCCGGGCTGCTGACCAAGGTGGGCGTGTATGCCCTGGTTCGAGTTTTCACCCTGATGTTTGTGCAACAGTCGGAACAGCTGAGCCGGCTGATCCTCGTTGCGGCGGGTCTGACCATGACAACCGGCATTTTAGGTGCGCTCGTACAAAATGATTTCAGGCGCGTCCTCTCGTTTAACCTGGTGAGCCACATCGGCTATATGATCATGGGGCTGGGGCTGTTCACTCCTCTGGCCCTTGCGGGCACCGTGTTTTACACCATCCACGATGTGCTGGTGAAAACGTGCCTGTTTTTGGTGGGGGGGATCATCTACCGTCTGCGGGGCACGTATAAACTGTCAAAGCTGGGAGGGCTCTACCAAGCCCGACCAGTGGTTGCCGTTGTTTTCCTCGTTCCGGCTCTCTCCCTTGCGGGCGTACCGCCCCTCTCCGGGTTCTGGGGTAAATTCATCCTGATCAAAGCGGGCCTCGATCGGCAGGCCTATCTCATGGTGGCTGTGGCTCTGGTGGTGGGTTTGCTGACCCTTTACTCGATGGCCATTGTCTGGTCGGAAGCCTTTTGGAAAAGGGCGCCGGACGATCGGCAAGCCGAAGCGCCCTTGTTGCCGACAGCGCAACTTCATTCCCGGCTGTTGTACTTCATTCCAGTGGGGGTGCTGGCCTGCTTGATGGTTCTCATCGGAGCCCTGCCTGAGCCTTTTTATGACATTGCCGGCCGTGCTGCAGAACAGCTGATGAATCCAACCGACTACGTGAGGACGGTCCTGGGGAGATTGCCATGAAGACCCTTTTGCTGAATCTTTTGCTGACCATAGCCTGGATGGCCCTGACCGGGCAGTTCCTGCTTTCCAACTTTATTGTGGGGTTCGCCGTCGCCTACCTGATCCTGTGGCTGGCTCAGGTGGAAGCCGATCCCTCGGGATATTTTGCCCGGGTCCCCAAGATGATCGCCTTGTTGACCTTTTTCCTCTGGGAATTGATCAAAGCCAATCTGAAGGTGGCCTACGACGTCCTTTCTCCCAAATGGCACATGCGACCGGGCGTGGTGGCGATTCCCCTGGAGCTCACATCGGACCTCGAAATCACCCTGCTCGCCAATCTCATAACCCTCACGCCGGGAACCCTCAGTTTGGACGTATCGACCGATCGCAAGGTACTCTACGTTCATTCCATGTATATCGACGATGTGAACGAATTTCAGCGGCAAATCAAGGATGGATTCGAACGTAGGATTCGGGAGGTGTTTCAATGAGTCTGCTGCAGATATCACTGGGTATGGCCGTGTTGCTTTTGAGCATCACGGTGGTCCTGGCTTTTGTGCGCCTGTTGATCGGGCCCAGCCTTCCCGATCGGGTGGTGGCCCTGGATTTGATGTCGACCGTCGGGATTGGGGCTGTCGCCGTGTATGCCATCGCCACCAGGGCTCCGGTCTTTTTGGATGTGGCCAGTGTATTGGCGCTCGTCTCATTTTTGGGAGTGATTGCTTTCGCTTATTATGTTGCCAAAAGAGGGCAGGCTGAAGAGCTGTCTCGAGAGCAGTCGGTGCAGCGTATCGAAGATTCCTGACTCGAGGAAAGGACAATGCAAGAGGCAGTCAGTGCGATTCTGTTGATCATCGGCAGTGCCTTCATGTTCATTGCCGGCCTGGGTATTGTGCGCATGCCCGACCTTTTTATGCGCATGTCATGCGCCACCAAAGCCTCTACCCTGGGTGTGGGCTTCATATTGCTGGCACTGGCGGTCCATTTTGGTCAGTTCGGGGTGAGCAGCCGTGCAACGGCAACCATTATCTTTGTAGTGGTAACGGCTCCGGTGGCCGCTCACATGATCGGTCGATCAGCCTACATCGTGCAGGTTCCCCTTTGGAAAAACTCCATCATTGACCACCTGTGCGATCGCTATGATCGATGCAAACTGGAGCTGGGCAGTTATGCCCATGAGAGAACGGATGACCCCGGAGGGGACTGAGTGGAGCAAGGCGCCGGTTTGTACGCGCAAACTTCCGCATTGGTGGCCGGAGTGTTCAATCACCGTCATCTTGGCATGGGGAATGGTTTGTGCGATGAATTGTTGGCCCCCAGGCCGCGAATGAGAGTCAGATTCGGTTTCATCGTCCCATCATTGCCTCGTTCCTTCTGCAGGTCTCCTCAAGGCTCCAGCTGCTTTCTATCCTCTTGCGGCGGGAGCTGTTCACGCCGCTCCTGTTCCAGCTGAAACTGTTTGTCGATGCGATATTTCTCCAGGGTGAGCTGATTTTCCATCATCTTTTTGGAAAGCTTGTAGCGCAGAAAGGCGATCCAGCTAATGAACAAAGCCAAGCAGATGAGCGCTCCCAAAAATAGTCCCTTGTGCTCCTGAACCGCATACACGCTGGATGAGACCATGTTCCAGAAAAAATTGGGCACCAGCCAGAACAGCAATACCAGAAACAGCACCAGTGCTCCAATGGTAAACACAGAAACACTGCTCATCAGCCGCGACCAGGAAAGAAGGGCCTGCTTTCTGCCGTCAAACATGAGCGGATCTGCATTGTCCGGTGGTTCTTCACCATAGATCAGGGAAAGATAAACTTTAATGAGGAACGAAACCAGGAGAATCAAGCCGATGGGAATACCGACCGACGCCACGACCCATTCTCTTACCGGGAAAGGTTTGTATTCGGTGGTGATTTCTATTACGTAATTATCCAGTGCCCCGTGGTGCCTTTCAAAGTACGGGCGGTGAATGTGCCCGACGGTGCTGCCCGGGGTGCGATAGACTACCTGGCCGTTCTGGTTTTTGACTTCAACGAAAGAGCGGTCGCCGGAAGAAGCCGACGCGGCGATGAAAATCAGTAGCTCGATAGCGAGAAACAAAAATACGCTGACTCCCAAAACGAGCTTCAGGTTCCTTTTTCCTTCGAAGACATCCAAGAGGCGAAGTTTATTGGGCATTCGTCTGTTTCCTTCATCCTGTCCAGCAGCAGATCCGCTACCCGCACCGCCGCGCAATGCAGCAATAAAGTAACCAAACTTTGGCATATTGCAAATGAATTTGAAGGCTGTCTGCCGCGGCAGTGCAAAGCCCGGCTGAATGAAATGCGGTTGAAATGGAGAGAAAAGGATGGCTCAGGGTTTGCCTGGAAGGGTCCGTGACAGCTGGTGATAAGGAACCTTCAGCTGTCACGGATGTGTTGTTGGTCTTCAAGGTTAACGTCTGGCATAACCTGCTCCTTGTTAGAGTCCCAACCTGGCTACGGCTATGCTGCCAAGCGCTGCCGCCAGGCCGAGAATGTAAAAGAGTGAGACCATTCCCAGATACCTGCGCAGTGTTCGATTACACATGGCATCCACCCCCTTTCTTTGATTTCCCCCCAACCACCCACCCACCCTTATCCAAGGGTTGAGGTCATCAAACAAAATGAAGTAGAAGCAAATTTAGGTATACTTATCAAGAAGGCACTACACGTGTCTACAAAAAACCGGAAGAAATCGTAAAAAGATAAGTAAATCAAACACTTGTTAATGCAGTATGGGAACGGCGGGGAGCTCCCGTGCGATTCAAGCGACTCGATTGCTCTGTGAGTCTTGCGCTGCAACCTGTTCGTTGTGCCGCAATGGGCTGAGATTTTCAGGTTGGCAAACGACCGTTTCGCCCTCTTTGATCAGCAGGTAATAAGTGATGCCCAGAGCGAGCACGACCGCGGCCGTGGCCCACACGTACCGGGCGTCCAGTTTGTTGAAGTCAAAAATGATGACCTTTCGTGCGACAGCCATGAGAGCGGTCGCGACCACCAGTTTGACATGTATGACGTCTTTTCTCAGGTACAGCGAGATGTTCATGAATATTTCGATGGCGATCAGCACCGCCATGAATGCGCCAAATGTGTTGAGGATGTCGCTGATATTCAGCAGCAGAAAAGGGGGTTCTCCCAGCTGGTTATAAAGCACATAGATGACATCCCAGATCCCCCAGATGATGACAAATATCATCAGTACCGCCAGAACTCTGACCGCCAGCCGAATGATGGCATGCAGAAAGTTGATGAAAGGGTCATCCGTATGGGATGAGAGAGACTCCTCGGAAATTTTTGGGACAGACTTTTCAGGTGCCATGATTAACTTCTCTTTGAAAAAAGGATTCTTTCTTTGCTTCCGATCTTTAAAATAAGATGTTCCAATGCGAGTGTAAATTCAATTCAACGGGATCTACTGCAACAGGGACAGAGAGGCGATAGGCCATGCAACCCATGAAGATCATGATACTGATGACCATCGTTATCGGGTTGGTAGGGGTGTTGTTTAAACGAAACTTGCTGTTGCGGATTCTCTCTTTGGACGTCATGAGCACCGGCATCATAAGCCTGTTTGTGTTCACCGCGGCCCGGTCCGGACGGCGCGCGCCGACCATCGTTACAAACCCTGCCAGTCCCTATGCCGACCCTGTTCCGCAGGCGGTCGTACTCACTTCTATAGTGATTGGATTTTCCATCGTCGCATTGCTGCTCGTTTGCGCTATTTCCCTTGCGAAGCGGTTTCCCACCCTTGATGTCAAAGAGATTGAAAGGTACAGAGAGGACTGAATGCTGTTTGCTCTGGTTCTCGGCCCGCTTGCTGCCGGTGTCATTGGTGTTCTCATTCCGCGGATCGCTGTGGGGATGCTGCTGCTGAGCTTTCTGCTGACCTGCAGCAGCAGTCTGTTCATTATCCTTGCTGGGATCACCCTGCGCTACCATCTGATCGACAGCTATGGTGTCGCCATCATGGCCGATCCCACCGCCGCGTGGTTCATGCTCACCAATGGTGTGGTGTTTACCGCTGTGCTGATCTACATCATCCAGCGCAAGCGCCTTCCCTTCTTCCTGATGTTGATGGCTTTCCTGCACGGGTCGCTGAATGCATGCTTTGTTGCAGACGACCTGTTCAATCTCTACGTGGTGCTGGAGCTCACTACCATCATTGCCTTTCTGATGATCGGCTGCACGCTGAAGGACCGGCATTTGTGGAACGCGCTGCGCTACCTTTTTCTGAGCAACATCGGCATGCTCTTTTTTCTGATCGGAACCATCATGGTTTATGAATCCTCAGGAGATTTTGCCCTGGCAAGCCTGACAGAAGCGCCGCATGCCGCTTCGCTGCTGATCATCACCGGTCTGCTGGTCAAAGGCGGGGTGTTTCTGCCGGGGCTGTGGCTGCCCCATGCTCACTCGCAGGCAGAAACCCCGGTGTCGGCCATACTTTCGGGTGTGGTGGTCAAAATGGGCCTGCTGCCTCTCATTCGATTGGCTGAGCTCTCCCCCGGGTTGGGCTCCGTGGTCAGCGTTATAGGCATTTGCGCTGCCGTGCTGGGTATCACTTTGGCCGCCTTTGAGCGCGATATCAAGCGCTTTCTGGCGTGCTCCACCCTGTCCCAGGTGGGCTTTGTTCTGGTTGCGCCCGCGGCTGGAGCCCTGTATGCCTTCGGCCACGGAGTGGCGAAAGCCTCACTGTTTCTTGCCACTGCGAATCTGCCCACGCGAGATTTGCCAACGTTGCGGGAGAACGGTGTTTCAGCAATCTCTATGACAGCGCTGACCGCCGCCGGCCTGTCCATTTGCGGGGTGCCCCTGATGGTCGGCTTCAACGCAAAAACCGCGGTCTTTCAATCCCTCGTCTCGTGGCAGTATTGGGTCATGCTGGCGGCGGCGACGTGCACCGCCGGGCTGCTGGCACGTCTCTTGTTTTTGCCCGTGCGTGAGCGTGATGCGCAGCCAGGGTCGCTGGATCACTGGCAGGCGTTATTGTTCCTGACCGGTATCATGCTGCTGTTTGGAATCATTGGTGTACCGGAAGCTTTCTCCGACTGGGCCAAAGCCGCCATCACGTTGCTTGTCGGCTGGCTGCTGCACCGCTTGTTTCTCGGGCGGTTGAACCGGATTGAACTGCCGGCGGACTGGGAGCATTTCGAACATCTAGTGGGTATGACCTGTGTGATGCTGTTGATTCTTCTGCTGTTTGGAGTAATGCCATGAGTGGGCCGATATTGCTAAGCTTTCTCTTTTGGGTCTTGTTGACGGCCGATTTTTCCTGGGTGAATCTCACCGTTGGGGCACTGGCTTCGGTGGCCGTCGCCTTTCTGCCGAAACATAAGGTGTCTGCCTGGCGAATGTCCGTCACCGGGATTCGAATTTTGACCATGCTGCCGGCAGCCGTCGGTCAGGCAATCCAGATCATGGTCTTGCCGCACCGCTATGAACGCATCTACAGCGATCGACTCGAAGAGTCCGGCAATGCCTGGAAAGTGTTCGAAGCAGTATTCCTGATCACGCTCACTCCCAAGTCTCTTGCCATCAGCGAAGTATCGGAAGAAAAAATAAATGTTCATGAACTTGAGCGGAAGACTCGATCATGATGTACTTGATGGCCTTGATGCTCTTGGCGCTGCTCATTCCCATTGTCCATTCGGTCCGCTGCGGGGATATCTGGGAGCAGATGCTGTGCTATGCCAGCGTCTCGACTAAGGCCGCTGTCATTGTGATCGTCTTTTCCGTTTTGCGGGACGATTCGATGATTGGGTTGGTGGCGGTGGTCGCCCTAAGCCTGGGCAACGCGGACCTCATGCTGCTGGCGCATTTACTGAAACGATTGGAAGACAGATGCGACTGATTATGGGCACGGCCATGGTGGCGGTGGGCGTTTTGTTCTGGCTGTGGGGCACCGCGAAGCTGCCGGGCAACAAATCCTACCTCTGGAAGCTGCACGCTTTGGGCATTTCGGACACCCTCGGCTCGCTTTTCATCGTCGTCGGATTGCTGCTGCGCTCACCCGCCCAATGGCACAATTTGCTGCTGCCGCTGGGATCAATCCTCTTCTGGGGTGTTATGCTTGCCTTTATTTTGGCCAAATCGGTTGCCAGGCGGAGCGATTCGTGAATTATATCGAACTGGCCATAGTTGCCTTGCTGCCTATCACGGCATTGTTTACGGTCATACAGAGAAGGCCTTATTTCGCCCTGATCTCGAGAGGCATCATGGGTGTGGCCGCAACCCTGATTTATGCTCTGCTTGGTGCCCCCGACGTCGCGCTGACCGAAGCCCTGATTGGTACCTTGCTGACCATACTGCTGTATGCCATCGCCGTCCGTTCCTCCATGGTGCTGCGATTCGGCTGGGTGGCAGACTTTGGTGTGGAGCCGGACGGGCCGGCCTGCAGCCCGATGTTTGAACCCGTTCGCCTGTTCTGCGCACACCATGAGCTGGCGCTGCGCTATCTCTATTTTGATGACTGGGAGTCGCTGTTGGACGCGTTGCAGAAAGGCGCCATTGACGCCGTTTACGGGCCCGCCGGCCTGGTTGCGGAAAAAACCTCACACCTGACCTTCGTTGAACCTCCGCGGGACGCCGCCCATGCAGTTTGTCTGGCGCGTCACGGTGATTCCATCGGCAGGAAGATGAAGAGTTTTTTTGCTGAGGCCGAACTGTTCGTTTGCACCCTGGGAGCCTCTGCGAGAACCTCGGGCTTGCATCATGCCGGTCCAAATGGGAATTCGCAACCAAGCAGGGGTACTGGATTTTGGCATTCGTTGGAATGACGGAGTTGCAATTTGAACCCGTGTGCAGACAGCCTGTTAGTGTAACACTGAGGAGAATTGCCCATGATGCGCTGGGTCTACGCCGCTGTGATTGCGGCCATCTTTGGCTGCATCGCCTGGACGCCGACCAATGTGCAGTTGCCGCCTTTGGATATCGCGGCGACGATTGCCGGGGAAGCCGCCATTCCTAACGCGGTGACCGGTATTCTATTGCGCAACCGGCTCTATGACACCATTTTTGAAGTCTTTGTTTTCACCATTGCGGTGCTCGGTGTTCAACACTACCTGTCTCATCATGAAGCCAAGGAAGAAATTGTTCATATTTCCGACGACACCACCGTCATCGTGGCTCGCACTGGAGCCATGGTGGCCGCGTTGGTGGCGCTGGAGCTGTCCCTCCGAGGGCACCTGGCGCCGGGCGGCGCATTCGCAGCGGGAGTGGCTGGAGGCACCGCCATCGGGCTGGTGGCCATAACCACCGAGGCATCAGTTCTGGTCGAGCACTACGTCAAATGGCATATCGGCGGCTGGGAGAAAGCGACTGTGCTGGTTTTCCTGCTGCTGGCGATTTTGAGCTTGTCCGGTCTGAGGATGCTTGCCCAACCGGTTTGGGTGCCCCTCGACAATGTCTTTATTCCTCTGTTGAATGTTCTGATCGCACTCAAGGTGACCTTCGGAGCCTGGACCATCGTGTTGACCTTTATCCGCTATCGCGGACTGCTTTAGCCTGGCCTAGAAACCTCTGCCCTGACGGAAAGATCAGAGTTCAGTTCAAGGTATACTGATACGGGTTACGGACAGGGCTGAGCTGTGGCGACGGACGATCACCGTTTTTGTTTGACAGAGAATGTCTGCTTCCGTAGTCTCATATGTAAAGTTGCAAGGATTAAAGAGTATTCGCGTTGATGCAACGGCGGCGTATGCGCATCGGGTGGTTTCATGCGGCCACCTCACCTCCTGCCTCATCTGCTTATTGGCCCTGCCGGTCAGTTCTCGCAGGCTCTGCCTTCTTTTCGGAGGACTCAACGCCCGCTCTTTTTCAGACTTTCATGTGATAGCTGCCGGCCGAAAACCCGCTTTTTGTCCAGTAGCGGGTATACTCATGTTGAAACAGTCCGGCCCTGTGGCTCATGGGGGGCCGCGGTCTCAACCAATCGGGAGGAGCGGAGATGAAAAAAGCATTGCTGCTGATTTTTCTGAGTGTTACCTCAGTGGTCATTGAGAACGAGAGCGCATGGGCAGCGCAACTGATAACCCGTTGTGTGGATCACGGCGGCAGTGGAGATTTTACGGACCTTCAGAGCGCCTTGGATTTTGCGACAGGAAATGGAGCTCCCGATCTGATTAAGGTGGCTCGGGGAACCTACACCGGACACTTTACCAGCTACTCGAACCAGGGCTACTCTATTATTTTGCGCGGCGGATACACACCCGGTACGGGATGCGCCACCCGGGTGATTGATCCCGCGAGCACCATTCTCGATGGCGGCGGCAGCGGGAGGGTTCTGGTGCTTGAAAATTCCAACGGAGGCAACGTTACCGTGGACGGATTCACCATCCGTAACGGCCGTGCCGCTTTGGGCAGTGGCGGAGGGTTATCTGCCCATTCCGACTCCGATTCCGATTCAGGGAGGGGTAACGATGTCATTGTCACGAACAACATCTTCACTGGGAACACCGCCCCGGGCGGGGGCGGGGGGGCAGATGCCAGATCGTATGGCAAAGCCGGTGCAGGCATGATCACCATCACCCATAATGCTTTTGCACAAAACAGCTCCGGTGAAAATGGCGGAGGGATAATTGCCTCAAGCTATGCCGATCCAGGATCGTCAGGACCCGTCACCATAGAAAAAAACACGTTTACGGAAAACCATGCCGGCAATCATGGCGGGGGAATATACGGTCAATCTCATTCAGTCTCTGGTGCAGCGGACAATATCAGCGTCCGGGAAAACATCTTGACTGAAAACACCAGTGACGGCAGCGGCGGGGGATTGTATGCCACATCGAATGGATATACCGGCGCCGGTGGGGTTACCATCGAGAAAAACACTCTTGGCGCCAATGTCGTCGGCCAGCACGGTGGCGCAGCATACGCCAACACCTATACACATATGGGTGCTGCCGGTGCTATCTTTCTCACGGGGAACAATGTATCGGGGAATAAGGCTTCCTACAGTGGTGGAGTACTTGCCAAATCTTTTGCACTCTCCGGGACAGCCGGCTCCATCCGTGTGGTCAACAACGTGGTCGCCGGGAATGTGGCTGTCAACTCCTACGGCGGCCTGAAGTGCGACTCTGCCACAAACGTGGGAGGCGCCACAGGCGCCGTCACACTCACCAACAACACCATCACGCAGAACAGTGCCTTCAGCTATGGGGGGGCTTATCTCAACTCGGATGAACACAACCTGTATGTCTACAACAATATCATTCGGGGAAATAGCGGCGATGATATCACCTTGGCCCTTGGCACTGCCTACGGCTACCACAACAATTACACCAGTCTTTCTGCTCCCTGGGATTTTGGAGCAGGTAACCTGGATGCCGATCCCCGGTTTATCGCAACCGGTTATTGGGACGATGCCGGAACTCCCGGAGATACTGCAGATGATGTCTGGGTAGATGGGGACTACCATCTGGATTGCTCTTCTCCCTGTATCAATAGAGGGCTCAACACGGCGCCCGAGATTCCAAGCGAGGATTTCGAAGGGAATGCGCGCATCTTAAAAGGCAGGGTGGACGTGGGTGCCTATGAATCCATGTTCGGCCGAGCGATAATTCCCGTGTTTCTGCTGACTCTTGATTAACAACCTATTTCCAGGAATTGGTCCGCTACATCCACCTGAATCCATTACGTGCCAAGCTTGTTGACGACCTTGCAGGCCTGCAAAGAAATGCCTGGTACGGGCATGGGGTGGTGACCGGCAAAATCAAAAACGACTGCCGGGACCGGGAGTTCGTGCTGCACAGTTTCGGTGGAACCGTCAGGACGGCCATCAGGAATTACCGCAAATTTGACAGAAGATGGCGTTGCGATGGGGCGCCGGCCCGAGTTGGTGGGAGACGGCTTGATCCGTTCCCTCGGCGGCAAGGGCATTGGGCGTATCCACCTCGGCGGTCAGCAAAATCACCAGGAGTACCGAACGACAGGTTGACAAATTCAAGAAGGTCCCGCCTGGAAATGCTGGACCGGGGTGCGGGATTGGCGACCCTGGTATCCATCCAGCGGCGCGGTGATGCACCGTTACCTGGGTGACATTCGCCGGTGGGCGTCAGCCCTGACACGAAGAGCAACCAATGGGCTTGGTCGGTGCGGTTTGCAAGGCACCGCTTGCGTTTTCAACCCGGAGCCTGAAAGACCCCAGCGAGATCCGCCGGTTTCTCGCCAACCGATCCATTCGAGCAGGAGGTCGTCATGAATCCATGGACTCTAGTTTATGAAGAATTTGAACCATCGACAGAGAGCCTGCGTGAAGCCCTGTGCACCCTGGGAAACGGCTATTTCGCCACGCGCGGCGCGGCACCCGAATCCACGGCGGACGAGGTGCATTACCCGGGCACCTATCTGGCCGGCGGTTACAACCGGCTGAAAACTGAGATTGCAGGACACATCGTCGAAAACGAAGACCTGGTGAACATGCCCAACTGGCTGGTAACCTCGTTCCGTCCCGAAGGGGGCCAGTGGTTCGATCTTCAGCGGGTCGAGATCCTTGCTTATCGCCAGGAGCTCAATTTGAAGCAGGGGCTGCTTTCCAGGACGGTCCACTTCAGAGACCCTCAGGGACGGGAGACCCGTTTGATGCAAAGGCGCTTCGTACACATGGAGCAGATGCACCTGGCAGCACTTGAAACCATCATTATCCCGGAAAACTGGTGCGGATCGATCGAGGTTTTTTCGGGTCTTGACGGGACCGTGGTCAACGCTGGGGTCGAGCGCTATAAGAAGCTGAACAGCAAGCACCTCGAGCCCGTCCAAAGCGGGGCGGTGGACGACGAATCGATTTTTCTGCTGGCCGAGACCAACCAGTCTCATCTGCGCGTGGCCGAAGCCGCCAGGATTCGGGTTTATGCTCGAGATGAACAGATCGAGGTGACCAGGAAGCTTGTCGAGCGGCCCGGCTATGTCGGGCAACAGTTTTGTGTGGAGGGAGTGGAAAAGCACCCCGTGCGTATCGAAAAAATTGTGGCGTTTTTCACCTCCAGGGATTTTGCCATTTCCGAACCGGCCCTGGATGCGGCGGAGGCCGTCGGTCATGCCGGAAATTTTGCCGAGCTTTTGGAAAGTCACCTGCTGCAGTGGGACCATTTGTGGAAGCGATGCGACATTGCCCTTGAGAACAGCGGCCGTTCGCAGATGATCCTGCGTCTGCATATCTTTCATCTGCTCCAGACAGTTTCGAGAAACTCCATCGACCTCGATGTAGGGGTCCCTGCCCGGGGTTGGCACGGCGAGGCGTACCGCGGACACATCTTCTGGGATGAGCTCTTCATCTTTCCTTATCTCAACCTGCGCCAGCCGATGCTCACGAGGTCCCTCTTGCTGTACCGCTACCGGCGCCTTGGTGAGGCGCGCCGGGCGGCCCAGAGGGAAGGGCTCAAGGGCGCACTCTACCCCTGGCAGAGCGGCAGCAACGGGCGCGAGGAAACTCAGCAGCTCCATCTCAATCCGCAATCGGGCCGCTGGCTGCCGGACAATACCCACTTGCAGCGCCATGTCAATGCCGCCATCGCCTACAATGTCTGGCACTATTTCAAAACAACCGAAGACCGCGAGTTTCTTTCCACCTACGGCGCGGAGATGATTGTGGAAATTGCCCGTCTATTGGCCGGCATCACCACCTATAACAATGAACTGGACCGCTACGAAATCCTCGGCGTCATGGGGCCCGACGAATATCACGACCGCTATCCGGATGCGGAGCAGCCCGGCCTCGACAACAATGCCTATACCAATGTCATGACCGTCTATGTGCTGCGCACGGCCCGCAAAGCCATTGAGACGCTCGCCCCCAAAAGAAGGAATGATTTGCTGGAGATGCTGGGTCTGGGACAAGTCGAACTGGATCGCTGGCAGGACATCACCCGAAAGATGCGCGTGGTGTTCCATGAAGATAATATCATCAGCCAGTTTGAAGGGTACGACCGGCTCCTGGAATTCGACTGGGAGGAATACCGGGAAAAATACGGCAATATACAGCGCCTGGACCGCATCCTCGAAGCGGAGGGGGATACTCCCAACCGCTATAAAGTTTCAAAGCAGGCCGACGTGCTCATGCTCTTTTACCTCTTCTCGGCCGAGGAGTTGGAACAGCTCTTCGACTGTATGGGATATGCCTTTGAGCCCGCCAGCATACCGGCCAACATCGAATACTACGGGAAGCGGAGCTCCCACGGTTCCACCTTGAGTAACATTGTCCATTCCTGGGTCCTGGCCCGCTCCGATCGGCGGCGCTCGCTCACGCTTTTCTGCCGAGGCCTGGAGAGCGATATCTCGGATGTCCAGGGGGGTACCACCCATGAAGGCATCCATCTCGGCGCCATGGCGGGAACCGTAGACATTCTCCAGCGCTGCTACACCGGGTTGGAGTTCCACGACGACATTCTCTTTGTCAACCCGAGCATTCCTGAAAACTTGCCCAGGCTTTCCATGAGAATCAAATACCGCGGCAGCTGGTTTGAGCTCTCCGCAACCTCGGAGCTGTTGTCCATTGCTTGTGACCAGTGCGAACTACAGGCGACCAAGATCTCGTTTCAAAACCAAATCTACCAGCTCGAGCCGGGAGACACCCTGACATTTGACCTGGTCGGGGCCGTGTCGCACCCATAATTCGAGCAAGTGGAGCCCAAACATCGAAGAGAGATGAAAAAAGCGAACCCGCCGTCTTGCCTGTTCAGGCAAGGTTTGAATTGACAAAATCCCAATTGATCAGGTGCGCAACGAAAGCGTCCAGATAGTCGCCGCGGCGGTTCTGATAATCGAGATAATAGGCATGCTCCCAAACGTCTACCGTGAGCAACGGCGTCATGCCGTGAACCATGGGAGTGTCGGCGTTGCCTGTTTTGGTGATTGCAAGTTTGTGGTCTTTCATAACCAGCCATGCCCATCCGCTGCCAAACTGGGTGAGGCCGGCATTCTTGAATTTCTGCACGAATTCATCGTAGCCTCCGAAATCGGCCTGCAGCTTCTCAGCTATGGCCCCTGCCGGCTTGCCGCCGCCTCCCGGCTTGATGGAATGCCAGTAAAAGGTGTGATTCCAGACTTGTGCCGCATTGTTGAAAATTCCAATCATGTCTGCTTTCCCAGCCGATTTGTGGATGACGCTCTCAAGGGTTTCGCTCGCCAGAGCGGTTCCTTCCAGCAGTTTGTTGAGATTCGTGAGATACGCCTGATGGTGTTTGTCATAGTGGAAATCCAAGGTTTTCGAACTGATATGGGGCGCCAGGGCATCTTTCTTGTAAGGAAGTTCGGGCAATGAAAAAGCCATGTTGTCTCTCCTTCCGCGATTATGGGTTTGGGCCGTTGATGGTTTTTCAAAGTGCGCGCGGATAAAGTTTTCTTCGCAACGCAATCGCGCACGAGCCTCGCTGGCGATGTAAGCAGCCCCTGTGCGCATGCTATTGCGGCGCAGGGCACTCGCGCATGGTCTGAGTGATTTTACGATAGACATCGGAAAACCGGATGACTCCAACAATACGCTCGCCTTCTTTGACAAACAGGGAATCGTGACGTCCTACCACGAACCAATGAAAGGCCTTGTCCATCCTGTCGTTGGCGTTCACCATGTGGTCGGGGGTGGGCAACTTAATGAAGTTTCCGATCTTGACGCCGGTGGCTTTGCTGCAAAGTTCGGCCAGCGGTCTCTGCCATAGTAGCAGCTCTTCCTTCATGGAATCGACCACACTCGGGGCAAGATGATATCGGGGCATGTGCTTCAAGGCTTCAATGTTATCGTAGTTGGGCTCGAGTCCCTGCACGACATCCATGGGCGATATCTTGCCCACCACATGGCCGGCTTCGTCGTAAACCAGCAGAATTCTCTGGGGTGAACGCCCCGCCTGGAATTCTTTGTCGGCCTCCTGCAGAGCTTCCACTGCCTCCATCAGGGTGGCGTGATTGGAGATACGCGGAAACTCGTCGATGGGCCGCATCAGATCGCGAACCTGCATTTTTTCCATCGCTGTTCTCCTGTTTTTCAAGTTACCTTTGTTGTCGGCGTTTTGGGCGCGTGGCTATGATCTTGTGGGGAAGTATATGATAAAAAGCATAAAATTGAAAGCTCCTTGAGTGGCGGGTGAGATGCTTTCGAGCAAACTTCCGGCGTTTGATCGCGGGGCTGGGGAAGGTATGCGTGCTCTGTGCTGGCAAGGTGTCCGACCGATTTTTGCCTTTACAGTCGATCACCCATGAGTTATTGTCGACAATCGACGTTCGACTTTGGGAGAGGATATGGCCAAGTTCACCAAAAGCACCTATAAAGATCAAGTGATTGCCTTCATTTATGACACCATCTTGAAAGGCAGGCTCAATCCCGGCGAGCGCATCTCCGAGACCTGGCTGGCGGAACAGCTCAAGATCAGCCGCGCACCCATTCGTGAAGCACTGCGGCAGTTGGCTCAAAACGGCCTGGTGGAATACCGGCCGCAAGTGGGCAATTTCATCGCGTCCCTGTCGGCGCGGCAGATCTACGATGCCTATGTCACCCGCGGGCTGCTGGAAGGCTTCGCTGCCAGTTACGCCGTACAGAGCTTCGAGGAGAGCGACTTGGCCAAGTTGGAGAAACTGGTCACCAAAATGTATGAAGCGGCCCGGCAAAAGCAGCATTACCAGCTGGCCAACATCGATAACCAGTTCCACGAAATCATTTTCAGCAAATGCCAAAATGCACAACTGATAGCCTTTGCCAAGAACCTCACGCTGCTCTTGCACCTCATTTTCTGCAAACACTGGACAAAAGTCTACGAGCCCGAACAGGTGCGACAACGCCACCAGGTGATCGTGGATCAATTGCGCGGCGGCGATCCCCAGGGCATAGAGCAGTGCATCCGCAACCATTACCTGGTGACGGGAAAAATGATGACCATGTTTGGTTCCGACGTATTGCCGGCGAGTTCCGGCTGAACAAGGAAGAGGGCAATCCCGACCTAACCCAAAAGATAATTCTGGAGGCTGGAGTAAACGCTTACGGGTGAAATTCAGCAGTCCGATTGAGACGTTTTTTCAGGGAGAAAGATCGATGGAAGAGTGGATCGAACAGCTGCAAAACAGCATCAATACATTGGATAGATTGGAAAAAGTCATCCATGTTACGGAGCGGGAAAGGCAAGCCATTGAAAGCCTTCAAACCAAGTGGGGGACAACGCCCTATTTTGCATCCCTGATGGACCCGGACGATCCCGCCTGCCCCATCCGCAGGCAAGTGATCCCGTCCTTTAAAGAGAAGGAAAATCGCTACGGCATAAAAGATTATCTCATCTTCAAGGAGAATCGGGCCAACGGCGAGAACAGACCGGACAGCATCGCCCGTCAGTACGAGGATCGTGTCGCATTCACCGTGACCGACATGTGCGCCAACTACTGCCGGCACTGCTTTCGCAAGGAACTGGTAGTGGATCGGGAGCTCACTCTGCGCTTCGATGTGGATGAGGGTTTGCAATGGATTCGGGAGCATGTGGAGATACGCGATGTGCTCATTACCGGTGGCGATCCCTTTATCCTCTCGGACGACAAAATTGAATATCTGATTCGCAAGTTGCGCGAGATTCCACATCTTCAAATGATCCGGTTCGGCACCCGTACCCCTATCGTGTTGCCGCAGCGCATTACCCCGGGGCTGATGAAAGTCCTGGAGGGGTTTCATCGGGTGCCCGTCTGGGTCAACACCCAGTGCAATCATGCCAGGGAAATCACTGAAAAGACTGCCCAGGCCGTCTACCGCCTGTTGCGCTGCGGGGTAAACGTCGGCAATCAGGCGGTGCTCCTGAAAGGGATCAACGACGATATGGAATCCTTCCAAACCCTGCACAAAAAACTCTTGTCCGTGCGAATCCGTCCCTATTATGTTTTTTATTGTGAACCGGCCCCCGGGATCGACCATTTCCGCACCCCGGTGGAAAAAGGGGCGCAGCTCATCCGCGACGGCCTGAGAGGACATACGACCGGGCTGGCGCAACCCATGTATGTGATCGCCACAAACATCGGCAAGATCCCACTGATGCCGGATTATTACATTGTTGAAAAAAATGCCGGAGAGTATGTTTTGAGGAATTACAAAGGACAGCTCACCACGCTTCCCAATATTCCCGAATAGGTTTCGGGGCGCGTGAGTTGTGCGGCTGGTGGCAAGTGCAAACCAACAGAAGAAGGAGGGTACCATGAAGAAGTTGGCCGGATTGTTTGTTGCTGTGTTTTTTGTTTCCATCTTTTGCGTTGTTGGTGTCCATGCCAAGACCTTGGTAGTGGGCTGCGACACCAATTTCATGCCTTTCGAATTCAAGGAGGGCGACAAATATGTTGGCTTTGACATCGATCTGTGGGATGCCATTGCCAAAGATCTAGGCCTCGAATACAAGCTGCAACCGATGGATTTCAACGGCCTCATTCCCGCCCTGCAGACGGGAAACATCGACTTGGCCATCGCCGGCATGACCATCAAGTCAAAACGCGAAGAGGTGGTCGATTTTGCTTATCCCTACTACGATGCAGGACTTCTCCTGATGGTCAAGGCGGACGACAAGAGCATCAGCGGGGTTGAGGATCTTGCGGACAAAGTGGTGGCCACCAAGCTGGGAACCACCAGCGCCGATTTTGCCAAGGGGCTCAAGACCAAAGAGGTCAAGCTTTTCCCCAACATTGACGGAGCCTACATGGAATTGCGTGGGGGCGGGGCCGATGCGGTCCTCTTTGATTCGCCCGCAATCCTCTACTACATCAAGACCGAAGGTAAAGAAGCGGTCAAGACGGTGGGCCCCCTTTATCAGGGACAGTCCTATGGAATCGCTTTTCCGCAGGGGAGTGATCTGAGAGAGAAGGTAACGATCACCATCCTCAAGTTCATGGAAGATGGAACGTATAATCAAATCTACAAGAAATGGTTTGGAACGGAACCCAAATAACCAGGATGCGAAGGTTCAAAAATTGGGGGTGCAGGCGGGTGACGGTCTCCCGAGCGGCAAGCACAGCAGCGTCGGCCGGTGAAATCCATTATACCCCTTGACCCCTTTTCCCCCAGCCGTTGTATTTGCCTGCCGCCAGGCGGAATTGGCGCACCAGGAACGACGCACCATAAATCAATGAAGGTTTACACCAATGGAGTGTTATGGCCGGCCACTTTAATTTCAAAGCGAGCGTCATTTGGGAGTCCATCCCGATACTGCTGGTTGGTATCAAATACACCATCTTCATCACTATCTTCGGCTTGGTGATCGGTTTTTGTCTGGGAGCTGTTGCCGGGCTGGCCAGAACCTCCAGAAATCCCATTTTTTATCGCATGGCCGGATTCTACATCGAAAGCATTCGCGGTACGCCGCTCATGGTTCAGGTGATGTTCCTCTATTTTGGCCTGCCGTTGGCGCTCAATGCACGCATACCGCCGCTGGCGGCAGGCATTGGGGCCATCGCCATAAACTCGGGTGCTTATATCGCGGAAATTGTGCGCGGATCTATTCAGTCCATCGACAGAGGCCAAATGGAGGCTGGCCGTTCCATCGGGCTGACTCATGTCAAAACCATGCTCTACATCATTTGGCCGCAGGCATTCCGGCGCATGATCCCGCCCTTGGGCAACCAGTTCATCATCAGCTTGAAGGACACTTCTTTGCTGGTGGTCATCGGTGTTGGCGAATTGACCCGAACCGGTCAGGAAATCATAGCCGCCAATTTCCGGGCTTTTGAGGTCTGGCTGACGGTAGCCGTCATGTATCTGGTGCTCACCATGACCATAGCCAAGGTTTTGCGCATGCTGGAAAGAAGACTGGAAATCAGGTAATGATAAAGATTCGCGGGCTGCACAAGAGTTTTGGCGCGCTCGAGGTGCTCAAAGGCATTGATCTCCATGTCCAACCGGGGGAAGTGGTGGTGATCATCGGCCCGAGCGGTTCCGGCAAGAGCACCTTGCTGCGCTGCATCAACCGTCTGGAAAAGCTGACTTCAGGTCAAATTATCGTGGATGATTATGATATCAACGACAGGAAGACCGACATCAATTTGATCCGCACCGAGGCGGGAATGGTGTTTCAGCAGTTCAATCTGTTTCCCCACATGACGGCCCTCAAGAATGTCACGCTCGGCCCCGTTAAGGTCAGAGGAATTCCCCGCAGAGAAGCGGAGGCCTTGGGTATGGAGCTGCTGGAAAAAGTCGGGTTGAAGGACAAGGCCCATGTTTTTCCCGATCAGCTCAGCGGCGGGCAGAAACAGAGGGTTGCCATTGCCCGTTCGTTGGCCCTCAAACCGAAAGTGATGCTGTTCGATGAACCCACCAGTGCCTTGGACCCGGAACTGGTCGGGGAAGTTTTGGAAGTCATGAAAACTCTGGCCAAGGAGGGCATGACTATGGTGGTCGTGAGTCACGAAATGGGGTTTGCCAGAGAAGTGGCCGACCGGGTCATCTTTATGGACGAAGGAGTCATCGTTGAAGAAAACACTCCGCGGGAACTGTTCGCCAATCCTCGCAATGAGCGCACCATCAGCTTTTTGAGCAAGGTCCGCTCGCCCATCGAATAAGCATCTGTTCCGTTATCTTGTGTACCTGAAAATTCTACGGTATTCAGTACCCATCCCGCAAGGCGCCCAACTTCGTTCATGTGAGAGCTCGCAGGTCAGAAACGAAAGCACAGGAGGCCGAGGCCAGGGACCGGAACAGGAGCAGGGTTTGCCCGCTTCGGTCCGAGCGCCGGCATGCCTGGTTGGAGTGTTACGGAGGTGGGCAAGTTCTTCTCACTGTCAATTGCACCAAAAGGGAAAAAAGGGTTGCTCGGCCATGGCCTACCACGCGACTTTGAATTCTAGACCCCGGACCTGGCTGGCAAGTCGCGCACTTGCCGAACAAATCTTTTCCAGGGCGGCGGGGGCGCCTCTTGTAGGGGGTAACAGCATCCGTGTCTTGTCTGACGCCGCTGACAACTACCCGGCCTGGATGTCCAGTATCGCGTCGGCCGCCAGGACCATTCATCTCGAGATGTACATCATCCACGAAGACGAAGTCGGGCTTGAGTTTGCGGAAATTTTAATGCGGCAGGCGCGGCGCGGTGTCCGGGTGCGCGTGGTATACGATTGGCTGGGGGGGATTTTAAGGGCTTCGCGGCGCTACTGGCAAAGGTTGCGGGAGGCCGGGGTGGAAGTAAGGTGCTTCAATCCGCCGCAGCTGGACAGCCCTCTCGGTTGGCTATCGAGGGATCATCGTAAGGTGATCGTGGTGGATGGGCGCACGGCTTTTGTAACGGGGCTGTGCATAGGACAGATGTGGCGGGGGTATCCGGAGCGCGGGATCGGACCTTGGAGGGACACCGGAGTGGAGATTCGCGGACCGGCCGTGGCCGATATTGAATGGGCCTTCGCGGATGTGTGGGCGGCTACCGGGCGACCGATTCGTGACGAGGAGGTGCCGTCGCGTGAGGATATGGCAACGGCCGGAGAGGTGGATCTAAGAGTCATTGCCTCGGTCCCCAACACGGCCGGCCTGTACCGGCTCGACAATATTGTTGCCGCACTGGCGCGACATTCCCTATGGCTGAGTGACGCCTATTTTGTGGGGGTGAGCTCCTATGTGCAGGCGCTTCGAGCCGCTGCCCTCGATGGTGTCGATGTGCGGCTGCTGGTTCCGGGTTCAACCGACATTCCCATCCTGCGGGCGGTATCCAGGGCCGGGTATCAACCGTTGCTCGAGGCCGGCGTGCGGGTGTTCGAGTGGAACGGCACCATGATGCACGCCAAGACAGCGGTAGCAGACGGCATGTGGGCCCGTGTGGGGTCGACCAACCTGAACATCGCCAGTTGGATAGGCAACTATGAGCTCGATGTTGCCATCGAGGATGCAGGTGTCGCGCGCACCATGCAGGAAATGTTCTTGAGGGATTTGGAGAATTCAACGGAGGTGGTCCTGAGCACAAAAAACAGGGTAGCCCTCGTCGATGCCAGGCCTCGAAAACAGCGCCGCGATCGGCAGGTCCACGCCGGCAGTGTGAGCCGCGCCGGCAGGGGTACGATCCGCATAGGCTATACCGTCGGGGCGGCCCTGACGGAACATCGCCTGTTGGGCCATGCGGAGGCGAAAATCACTGCCGCCGCCGGCCTCCTGCTTTTGCTCATCGCCTTGCTCAGTTGGTTCTGGCCCCTGGTGCTGACCATCCCGGTGAGCATTTTCTGCGTGTGGTTGTCGGTGTCTTTATTCATTAGAACAGGGCAGTTGTATTTCCGCAAGAACCGGCAGGGAAACTCCCCGGAAAACATAGAGGAGAAGACATCGTCTCAAGACCCGAGAAAGTGACGGTGCCATGAATCGGTGTGCTGCGTCGCCTGCTCCCAGATCCAGCACGCCGCCGCACAATAAAGTGTGCCCATGCTTCTTATGTGCTCAGCCGCTCGCTGCCATACTGTTCAGAAAATCTCTGAACCAACGCGGATTAAACAGCAGTATGTAGATCAGGAAGATCTCGGTGAGCGGCAGGAAAAACCCGGCATAGTGCAAAACGACAAGGCCCAGACAAATCAAAATGCGGTAAAAGATGCTCACTTTCTGTTATCCTCCTGTCCAGTTGCGGTTTGACCACAGCAACTTTAATATCTGTAAGTCATTTGCTCAAGGGACCAAGAACACTTTTATACGCGAAGAAGGGCAGCGCATGACAGTTAACAGAAATTCGATCCTTTGCCCCAACTGCCGCAGGCTCATCAGTGCAGACGAGCCCCGGTGCCCCCATTGCGGCCTGGCAAGACCGGGATCGTGGTGGAAGAACAGCCTGCTGGTACGGGGCTTCAACAATCCCGAACAGCTCATTAAGAATATAATTTATTTAAATATTCTAATGTTCGTCTTATCGCTCGTGCTCGTTCCCCGATTCGGGAGCCTGGCATTGAATCCCTTCGCGCTGCTTTCTCCGGACAACAGGAGCCTGCTGCTGCTGGGGGCGACAGGAACGCTTCCCATAGACCGGTTGCACCGCTGGTGGACGCTCCTTTCCGCAAACTATCTGCACGCCGGTTTGCTGCATATTCTGTTCAATATGTTTGCGCTCTATCAGATTGGACCGCTGGTCATCCGTGAATATGGCAACTACCGTTTCTTTATCATCTACACGCTGAGCGGTGTATTCGGCTACTGGTTGTCCTACCTGGCGGGAGTAACTTTTACCATTGGCGCTTCTGCCGCCATATGTGGTCTCATCGGGGCGACACTGTACTACGGCAGGAGCCGTGGCGGGGAATACGGCAGGACGCTGTTCGGGCAGGTCGGCGGCTGGGCGGTCGGCATCTTTGTGTTTGGCTTGCTGGTGCCCGGCATCAACAACTGGGGGCATGGCGGCGGACTGCTGGCAGGGGCCCTCCTGGGTTTCCTGCTCGGCTACAACGAAAGAACTCCTGAGGCGTATGTGCACAAACTGGCCGCCGGAGTTTTTGCTTTGACCACACTTGGTGTTCTTGCCTGGGCGGCGGGAGCGGTCTTGTTTGCGGGCTGAAGACCGTCTCTTTGTATAGCTTCCAAGATAATGCTTTCGGTTGGGCTGGGTTTCCTGCCTCTTCTTGAATACTTATAGCATGGTGCGTCGTTCGCCGGCTTTGGCTGTGATCAACTAAGGATGATTGTCAGCAGAATCATCGCCAGCAAGAAAAACAGAGTTCCGACTGCAGTCCAGCGAGAAATTGATTCCTCTCCCCCGCGCAGGATGGATAACAGGGCGGGCCTGAGGTGGACCGCGGTTCTCCAGGCCAAAAGCTGCCTCATCAAATCTTTCCCACGGACTCTTTGAACGGCACTGTATCCAACTTTGTGCAGTTGTTTAAGGAGTGTCGCCACGGGTATTAATATATCTCCCGGCGGCACGGCCGGCAGCACCATCTTGCCGGTGCGGCCGGTTCGACGCCATTGCGCCCAACCGAGCAGGCCGCCCAGCAGCACGATCCATGTGCTGCCCCACCACCATGACGGGGATAAGAGTTTTCCTCTCAATGGTTCGAGTTGCATGGGCGTGAGCAGCCAGGCGGCGGACAGAACCGCAATCAGCAGCAACGTCCAGGAATACCATTGGCCGGCTGCCGGCTGATGGTGGCCGTGCTCGGTTTCATTGCGAGACCAGAAAAAGCACAGGAAATGGGCCATCAGCAGTGCGGTTGCAAGCGCCGACAGGGTCAGCACCCACGTCAGCAGCTCGCGCCAGAAGGAGGGAAGCAAAAGGGCGACTTCCTTGATCGCCGTTTTGGCCAACGCGCCGCTGGTCAGAGGAGCGGCGGCCATGGCAAGCGCCGGCAGCAGGGTGCCCGCTCTAAAGAATAAACGCTGGAAACGACCTGCATGGACGGCTCCGGTCATTCCGACAGCAAGGAACAGCGCGCCCTTGGCCAGGGAATGATGCAGCGCGTAAAGCAGAAGGGTTGCCATGACCAGCGGCCATGATTTGGGAAGGGCCAGACCGATACCGATTGCGCTCAGCATGACGCCCATTTGACTGATACTGGAATAGGCCAGAATGGTCTTGGGCTCATCTTCGGTGAGGCCGACCGCCACCCCGTACAAGGCAGCCGTCAACCCTGCCGCCAGGCATAACGCACTCCAATTCGGCAGAGCCGCTGCTCCCAGGGGCAGAAAGCGCAGCCAGCCCAGCAGTCCGGCCTTGATCATGGCACCCGAGAGCACTGCCGAGGCGGGGGTGGGCGCAACCGGATGGGCCAGGGGCAGCCATACGTGCAGCGGAACAGCGCCCGCCTTGATGCCGAAACCCATGAGCAGCAGTGCCATGATCAGGTTGCGGTGGACTGCTTGCGACACCACCTGGCCGGGATTGATCACATTGCCGGAGCCTGCCAGTCCGATCATGATGATGGCCGTGACCAGTAAGACCTCGCCAAAGACCGCCAAAATAACATAGATGAGCCCGGCGTGTCGCGCTGCATGACTACCCTGGTGAATGATGAGGCCGTAGGCGGCGAAGGTCATCAAGACAAAGCACAGGTAAAATCCAATCATATCCTGAGCTATGGTCAGCCCCAGGTTGCCGGCGGCCGTGAGCAGGAAAAAGGCAAAAAAACGGTGGCGCTTTGGATCTTCCGCCAGGTAACTTTTGGCGTAGATGCCGGAGCAGATCCAAAGAAAGGCGGTGAACGAAAGGAATATTCGCCCGGTTTGGTCCAGACCCAACCGGAGGCCCAGGAGTAACCAGGGATAATCTGCTGCCGGAAGTGGCCAGACAGCTACAGCCAAGGCCGGTACCATCGACCAGGGAGCAAGCGGCAGGGCCATCCTGCGCACTGGGCGCGCGGCTGCCGCTGCCGCCAGCGTCAGCGGCAGCCCGAAAAGCAACAGCCAGGCCAGACCATGCGGGGTCAGGGTATCCCCAAGAATGGTGTCCATAGCTTGTAGTCCTGTTTGACGATCATTCTAACCCAGCCGACGGGGCTTATGGGAAGGCCGGCCAGCAATCCTGCGGTCAACGACAAAACCGCTGTGGCCAGAGTCGGCAGGAGCAGACGCCAATCGCTTTCCCACCAATCTTTCAGGCCTTTCTCATTCCACGCCGCATGCGGCTCCTTGAACCAGGCGGCATAGAGAATCGGGAGAAAATAACCCGCATTGAGCAAAGTGCTCATGAGCAGCACGCCAACACCCCAACCTTGACCCGCCTGCAAAGCTCCCAGTCCCAGGTACCACTTGCTGATGAAACCGGCCACTGGGGGCAGGCCGATCATGCCGAACGCTGCTATGGTGAAAGCCGTCATGGTCCAGGGCATGCGTTTCGCTACCCCGTCCATTTCGCTGATGCGATGGATGCCGACTGTTTCTGCAAGGTTACCGGCGCAGAAAAAAAGGGTGATCTTCATGATACCCTGATGGACCAGATGCACTACACCGCCGACGGTGGAGAGCGGTCCGACGATGGCGACTCCGAGTGTGATGTAGGAAAGTTGGCTCACGGTTGAATAGGCCAGGCGTCGCTTCAGGTCATCCTGCATGAGAGCGCGCAGCGAGCCGTAAATGATGCTGAAGGCCGCAACGGCCGCCAGCGGACCCGTGACTCCCAGAGATTCAGTCAGTTTGATGCCATAGATGTCGTAGACGACCCGCACGATGCCGAAAGCTCCGGCCTTGACCACCGCAACGGCGTGCAGCAGGGCACTCACCGGCGCCGGGGCCACCATTGCGGAAGGCAGCCAGCCATGTAACGGTACAAAAGCTGCCTTCACTCCCAGTCCTCCTACCAGAAGAACAAAAATGGCAATGAGCGCAGCCCTGTGCGACTCTTCCTCAAGGTGGGACAGGACGCCTCCGGCGGTGAATTCGATTGGCCCGGCCAACACATAGAGCCATACCACTCCAAGCAACAGCAGCGCAGCACCGCTCAGGGTATAAACGAGGTATCTGCCGCCGGCGCGCAGAGCTTCCGGCGTACCTCGATGCACAACCAGAGGATAGGTCGAGAGTGTCAATAACTCATAAAATACAAAGAATGTCAGCAAGTTCCCGGCGAGTGCGATACCCACCGTGGCCGTCACGCAGATGCTGAAAAAACCAAAAAAACGACTGCGATGAGGCGATTTTTCAAGATAGCCGATCGCATAGATGGTTGTGAGAAACCACAACAGCGACGACAGCCCCACAAACAGCATCGCCAGTGCATCCGCGCGCAGCACCAAATCGGTTTGCCCCAGCAGCGGCAACCGGGTCTCATAGCTTTGCCCGTGAAAGGTTCCCCACAACATCACTGCCACCAGCGCAAGTTTTATGATGGCGCCCGCCATGTTCAAAAAAGTGCGCAGGCGTACCTGCTGCTCAGCCAGGAAAAAAATCAACAGGCCGGTCACAAGAGAGGTGAGTAGAGTGAGCAGCGGGAGCCAGTCGTGCAAGGTCATGGCAGCCACCCCTGGCCGGCCCGGGGGGAAAATGGCGAGCCTACCGCCAGCAGATCCAGAGGGACCTGCCCGCTCACCCCGAGCAACAGCGAGAACAGTGCCAGCAGCAGTGCGGCCCATTGCATGCCGCGCGGGACTTCATAAAAGCGGATGTCAACGAGGCGGAAAACAACCGTCTGCTTCAAAACCATAAAAACGTATGCCGCCGCCAGCAGGCCGCCCAAGCTGATCACCATCGCCCACCACCACTGATTTGTAGCAAAGGCGGCTTTCAGCATCATCCATTTACCGACGAATCCGCCACTGGGCGGCAGCCCCATCAAGCTGACGCCGGCCAGCGCGAAGGCGAACACGCTCACCGGCAAATATCTTCCAATTCCGATCACTTCATTCAGACGGTCGGAAGCGGCCGCATGGGCGATGCAGCCGGCTGCCAGGAACATGGCTGCCTTCGCCAGAGCGTGTGACAACATGAAATACATGGCGCCCGACCCCGCCATGGTCAGCCAATCGACCCGATCCGACGGCGCACACAATTGGGTTCCGCCGATCACCAGAGGAAACAGCAAAAAGAAATAACCTATCTGGGCTACCGTCGAGTAGGCAATGACCAGTTTCAACCGTTGCTGGCGCAAAGCCAGCAATGAGCCCCAAATGATGGCGAGCGACCCGAGCAAGCCGAGGAAATTTCCCGCACCGACCGAAACTATTCCGGCAAAGGCGCCGAACCATAGCCTCACGAGCAGGTAAAAGGAGGCCTTCACCACCAAACCGGACAGCAGGGCACTCACTGCTGCAGGAGCATTGCCGTGCGCGCTGGGAAGCCAAAAATGCAGGGGGAACAGTGCGGTTTTGAGAAGTAGTCCCAGGGTCATCAGAACAACCGCTGCCGCAGTGCCCGGTGATGACACCATGAGGGCGCCAAGTTGCGGGATGCTTAACGTGTCGTACTGAGCATAGAGCAGGGCAACTCCCAGCAGATAGCACATGGAACCGAGCATGGCCACCAGCAGATAACGCATGCCGGCGATCAAAGCGGCGCCGCTTCCGGCCAGGATCAGGAGGGGTACGGCGCACAGCACCAGCAGTTCCAAGGTGATGTAAAGGTTGAATACATCGCGGGACAGGAAAACCGCGTTGAACGTGGTCCAGAGGAAAAACCACAGGGGCCAGAAAAAATCACTGTCGTACCCTTCGGTGTGGCCGTTCTTGTGACGGATTGCATCGACCACGTAAAAACCGGCGGTGCCCATGATGACCGCAGTCACTGCAAGCAGAGCGGTGCTCAAGCCGTCGGCATAGAGTTCAATGCCAAGCGGGGAGCTCCACCCGCCAACCGTGTGCCGGATCGGTCCGGTGAGCCACACGCGCCGCAGCAGGCCACCCACGCAAACCAGGGTGGAAACGGCTCCGGCCGAAACCAGCACGGTGCGTATATGCCTCTTCGTGATGAAGGTCAGAGTTGCTGTCGCGAGAGGCAGGATCAGAGTCCATGCTTCCCAGGCTATCGAGTCGACGATTGTTTCTCCTTCAGTTGGTTTGGTCGCTGGTCGATTCCGTTGGATCAATCAGTGCAGTCTTTCCCGTTTTTGCATAAATCTTTTTCAGCAGTACCAGACCGAATGCTGTGAAGCTCACGGAAACCACGATACCGGTCAAAACCAGAGCGTGCGGTACGGGATCCGGAGCGGCACCGGGGATGCGGTGGGCAATCGCCACAAGGAGAAGAAACACTCCGCTTCCCATGATATTGAATGCCAGAATTCTGCGCACCAGGTGGGTGCGTATTACGAACGCATGGATTCCCATAGAGAAAAGTATGACTCCGGTCAGAGCATACCAGGTCGGTTGATTCATGTTTTTATTCCTTCGGTTCATCGTTGGAATGCCAAAGCTGATCGGCAGCAGGCGTACGAGTGACAGGCGGATGCCCTGCAAAAAGCGTGATCAAAACACAGCCAATGGACCCGGCAACAGAAATTTCAATTAATAAAATCAGAATGCCAGCGTAATTTTCCGGATACTGCAGAAGGTTTTTTGTTAGGATGGTCACAACGCTCGCCACCAGCACAAAAACAATCATGCCGAAGGAAAGGGAGAGCCGCAGCAGCCACTCCGGGGTTCGCCAAAAGCGCATTCTGTTCCCCAGGACGAGGAGGAAGCCCGCTGCAGCCAAAACGGCTCCTGCCTGAAAAGCACCGCCGGGTGCATGGTCTCCCGCCCAGAGGAGATATCCGGCGGTCAGCAGCATGACTGGAATCAACACATGAATCATGCCGTCAAGCACCCATTTTCCCGGCCGGCCTGGAGCCAAGGCGGGATGCGATTGGGGTGCATCGCGCAGGATCAGGCATCCAATGGAGGCCAAAAGGAGGACGACGATTTCGAGCAATGTGTCGTATCCGCGAAAATTCAACAGCACAGCGGTTATGGGAGAAGCCACACCGCTCACATGCATGTGCGCCTTAACCTTGGCATGGAGCCCCGCAGACTGCGGCGGCAAATCCAGCACGGTCCAGAAGAGTAGACCCAAAAGCAGCACAACCAGCAGATTAAATGCCACCCGGGCAAAGCCGATTTCAGCAGCAAACTCCCTCACTCCTGCAGCGCCGGAGGAGCTCTTTGGTCTTCGAGTGGAAGCGGGCTCGGTTGTCGGCGATTTGTTGCTGGTCACGGGTTGATCATTTCCTGTTGGTTGTGGCTCATTGCAGCGGGTTCAGGTACAGCGCCTTACCCGGAGTCAGAGGAAGTGTCTTCAGGAACCGGGTTGGGAGAACGGATGGCGCCCACTGCATCAAGCAGCAGCACTCCGCTCAGGCCGGCACTGATGGCGGCTTCCGCAAGGGCTATGTCGGGCGCCCGTAATCGAACCCAGGCGAGGGCCATGAGCAGTCCAAAAGCGATGAACAAGACGACTGCCTTGAACAGATCGCGCTCCGACAGAAGCGACCATGCCAGGTACACCATGGCGGCGGTGAGCAATCCGTCGAATATCCAGGTCAGCGCAGTCATGGCCTGCTCCCGGAACGGTACCGACCGAGGACGGGAGGCAACCCCGCCCGCAAGGCATTGTTTGCAACCAGATAGCAAGCGGTTGCGCTTGTTACGAGAGCAAGCATCCAAATGAGGGCCAGTTTGATCATGGCGGGCCATGATTCAGCGCGCAGCATCAAACCTGCAGCCAGTAACCCCAAACCCAGATTGTCCGCTTTGGTTACCGCATGCAGTCGGGTGTAAATATCTGGAAAGCGCAGCATGCCGAGAGTCCCCGCGAGGTAGAAAAACGCGCCGGCACACACCAGAGCAGAAGAGATCCATTCCTCAAACATCATTCCTTTGATTCCTCCTCTGCGAATTCCACGGGCCAGTACCGCCTGACAAAGGAGACGGTAGCGAGAGCTCCGAGCAGGGCGAAAAGCAACGCGACATCACGCAGCACCGGGAGACCCATGGCTTCGGAAAGCAACAACAGAATGCCCACGCCCGTGGTGCCAAACATCTGCGCCATCAGCATTCGATCGGGTGGCGTGGGACCACGTAGAATGCGCACCAGTCCAACCAGTATGTTCACCAGAAGAAAGGCACTCACTGCCAGGTAAAAATCATTCATGCGGCGAGGCCTCCTCAAAGCGTTCAGCAGGTGGAATGCTCAGGCCGAACAACGCGGCTACATGCTCTTCTACTGCCTGCAGCCGGGTATGAATCGCTATGGATCCATCCAACACATGCACTTTCAGACATTCCTCACTCAGGTCGGCACTGCAAGTGCCGGGCAACAGGCTGACGGTGTTGGCAAGGAATACTCGCGCCGGCCCATGCGGGAGACGCAGCGGGAAATCGAACAGTGCCGGATTCATGGGCGTCTGCCGATGCAAAGCGCGCCAGGCCACATCGATTCCGCCGTGCAGAGACTGGAGAAAAAAGAACGGCACGAAGCGGATCATTCCCAGCGGGCGCCAATGCCACGTGAACCGGCTGCTCAGCCCAAGAGTGGCAGCGGTCGTCACAGTCACTCCGGGCAAACCGAACCACCACGATCCGGGATAACCCTCCGTAAGCACCCACCATAAAAGACACAGCAGCAGAAAGCGATGGAAAATGCGGTTCAACAGCAGCATGCCATGACGCTCCATAGGAAACTTCTCTTTTTTGCCTGACTCAATGAACATTTTCCGGCCCCGTTCAGATTGTGTCATTCAACCTTCTATCCAGAAGCCTTGCTGTAGTATTAATACGTAACGGTTCAATTGGCCATGATTGATTTTACAGTTGATTCAGAAGAACGATCATGGCTTTATTGGTCTTGGATTCCCGGCAGGGTCGTCGGGTCAGGTATATGGACGGCATCATTGTGCTTGCCCATGGACAACAGACCCTGAATTGCCTTATATGGACCGGGTGATTACACTCAAACTTGAAAAAAGCTGAGCTTTTTCTCGCAAAATATTTTCATCTCCAGAGGGGAGCATCATGCAGCAGTTGAAACGCAGTGTCTTGCTGATCGGAATCAGTCTCTCAGTTCTTGCCGTTTTTTTTGTTCTACTCAATATCTTTTTCGTTAATTTCATAGTTGACTTCTGGTGGTTTCAATCACTCAACTACGGCGCCTATTTCTGGCTGAGAATGCTTTACCGGTATGCTATATTCCTGGCGGTCACGGGCCTTTTCTTCTTGATTTTTTTTCTCAACTTCTGGGTTGCCTCGCGCTTCCTTGGCACCACCGAGCCCGTCGAATCCAAAACCAACAGCAAAATACGGCAAGCCTATCGCGATATCTTCAGGCTGTTTCGCAGCGGTTCCCTGAAATTTTATCTGCCGCTTTCGCTCATTCTGGGAATCATCATTGCCTTGCCCCTGTTCGAACAGTGGGAAGCTTCCCTGATGTACATCTTTGGTCCCAATCAAGGTGTGACCGACCCGGTGTTTGGCAAGGACATAAGCTATTATCTGTTTGCCTTTCCCATCTACAGCCTCTTGCAGAATCGCCTGTTGCTGGCTTTTGGGCTACTCTTCATTGGCCTGGTTGTGCTCTACTGGATGGAACGTCGTGTGCTTTTTCAGCACGAGCAAAAACTGCCCCAGGGTGCCAAGATCCATCTCAGCCTGCTCATTCTGGTCATTTTTGCAATCGAAATTTGGGACTACATTCTACAGCGTTATGAACTGCTCTACAGCGTCAACAACGAACCGCTTTTCTTCGGCCCCGGCTATATCGAAATGCGCGTCATTTTGCCGCTCATTTGGATTACCCTGCTGCTGCTCATGAGTACCGCTCTTTCCCTCATATTCTATATCAACACCAAACGGGGTCTTAGGGTGTTGATTGCTTCCACGGTATTGTTCCTGCTAGCTCTGGGAGCACGCGAATCCTCCTTTTTGCCCAAATTCGTGGAGCAGTATTGGGTCAAACCGGCGGAACTGTCCAAGCAAACTCCCTACATCGAAAGCAGCATTCAATCCACCATGGCTTCCTACAATCTGGATAAGGCGAAGATTCGAGAATATAATGTCTCTCCGATTCCTGAAATCGACAAAGAGCCAAAAATGGAAGACAGCATTCGCAATATTCCTGTTTGGTTCGAGGATGTGCTGCTGGAGGTGTATGAGCAGTTGCAGGCCATTCGGCCGTATTATGAGTTCACCGGGGTGGATGTGGACCGTTACACGGTCAATGGGGTCTATCAGCAGGTGTTCATCTCGGCCCGGGACCTGATCTTGGAAAAGCTTCCGGCAGGGGCCCAAAATTGGATTAATAAGCACTTGAAATACACACATGGTTATGGTGTGGCCATGAACCCTGCGGCCCAACGGGGGGAGGAGGCGATGACGTGGTTTATCGGGGACCTCCCGCCCAGATCCGGCTATGGTTTGACCATTAAACAACCGGGGATCTATTACGGACTTGAACCTTACGAGTACGCCATCGCCCCAAACGATAACCACGAATTTGATTATCCCTCGGGCGATTCCTTCGCAATGACTGATTACAGCGGTACCGGCGGAGTTCCCATTTCCTCTCTGTTTAGCAAGTTGATGTTTGCCGTGTATTTCAAAGATAAGAATATCTTCTTCACGCCGGAAACCAACAGAAACAGTCGTATCTTGTTTCGGCGCAATATCGTTGACGCAATCACGACCCTCACGCCCTTTTTCATTCTCGACAAGGACCCGTATGTCGTGGTCACCTCGGAAAGGATCTACTGGATCCAGGACGCGTACACGACTTCTGATTGGTATCCCAACGCCCAGCCGTTTCCTGGCGCGTCACAAGAATTCAACTATATTCGCAATTCGGTCAAAATTGTAGTGGACGCATACGACGGCAGCGTGACTTACTACATAGCCGATCCAAACGATCCCATTATTCGGGCTTACAGCCGGATGTACCCGGGGTTACTGCAATCCATGGTTGCCATGGATGCCGAGCTGAAACCTCATCTGCGTTACCCGAAAGATATCTTCGAGATTCAGATGAGTATCTATGCCAAATACCATCAGGCCAATGCGGACACCTACTACAAACAGGAGGACATCTGGGAATTTGCCAGGGAATTCAGGGGCGAAAAAGCTATCGAGGTCAAACCCTATTATCTGACACTCAACCTGATCGAAAAGGATCGCGAAGAATTCATCCTGATGGTTCCCATGCGTCCCAAGGGGCTCGACAATCTGCGCGCCATGGCAGTTGTGCGCTGCGATGAGCCTCATTACGGTGAAATCATCGTCTACTCTTTTCCCAAGGGGTTGGTGGTCTACGGACCTTCTCAAATTGAAGCAATCATTGATCAAGATCCTCACGTGGCCCAGCAGCTCACCCTCTGGGATCAGATCGGCACCGAGGTACAGCGCGGCAAGCTGATCATTTTGCCCTTCGGGGGCACGGTGGAATATATTCTACCAATCTATCTGAAGGCCGCAGGGCGTTTGAAGATTCCCCAATTGACGCGGCTCATTGTCACCCAGGGCGATGTGGTTGTGATGGAGCCGTCTCTGGAGATTGCCCTCGAAAAGATGACGCGTCGACTGCAAGAGCGCCTGCAAATGCCGAGGCTGCAGCCACTGCCTGCAGCGAGTCCAAATGGCAATTGAGCACAGGGATCGGAGTGATCAAGGATTGCGACATGCCCGGGTCGAATTGCCCTACGGGTCATGCCTTTCGCCGCGACATTTCCCGTGGCATTCGCTATTGAGGCGGCAGTGGAGGCGCCCGAGCAGTTCCCCCGTGGTCTGATCTTCAAGTTCACGGGCGGACTCAAGGACTTGTGAAAGCTCCGATTGACGCATCTGCCGATGGCCGATCTCTTTTATCAAAGGGAGATTGGCTAGCGCGATGTGATGCCCGCCGCGCAGCGCCGCTCCCAAAAACCCAACAGCAACCAGCAAGTCGGCCACCAGGTGGTGTTTGCATGATTCTGCCACCGTGCAGGCCAGCTGCAATGCACGGCGCACTGTCAACATGATCTTCTCGGGGCAATGGATGGCATTTTCAACTGCTTCCCGGAGCTGGTTTGCATCGCCGTTGCGGCGGGCCTCGACAAGGGCTTTGTAAGCCTCGACATCGCTTTTCATGAGTCTTGAAAAATCGCCCGACAGCTCGGAAATTTCCTGCAACATTTGCCGCCAGTCGTCCACGGATTCGCCGGCGCCTCGATTGCGCGCGTGTTCCAGCCGGACAATTTTTTCCAGCAGAGCGAGGCCGAGCGATCCTCCGTAGGCGGCGGCGGCCCCGCCTCCAGGATCGGGCTGCGGTTCGGCCAATCGCTCCAGAAAGGATTTGTTCATTGTTTTGCAACCTCACCCTTTGGGTTTCAAGCTGTGCATCAAGGTGACTCTTGACTTTGTAGCATAAGATTTTACCTTTTGTCCCTGTTACGCCAAAGAAAACAATTCCTCGGAGCAACGGATTGATAGTATAAGGCAAAATGGAAAACGAGCGTACCCCTGGCTGTGGGTGGAAATTTTCCGCTGTATCCTCTATGGTTTTGGTGCAAGGATAATTCGGCTGCCGAATTTTTTGGCTGATGCGCGACAACGAGTGTGATCCTGAGGCTGCATTATGGAGCGTGCCCCGCAACATCTGGTAGAAGCCTTATCACCCTGGCATCCCAATATTTTTGCCCTGGGCGTGTTTGCATCCATCGTATTGGTTCTGATGGGGGTCATTCTTTTTCTGACCAGCCGGCTCGGTGTGAAGCAGGAGAGTTGTGAGAAGCTCAGGCCCTACGAGAGTGGGGTTATCCCCACCGGGTCTGGACGTTTCAACTATCCGGTACCGTTCTATCTGGTGGCGGTCTTTTTTTTGATCTTCGATGTCGAAGCGGCATTCATCTTTTCCTGGGCAGTGGCCTTCCACGAGCTGGGATGGCAGGGCTGGCTGAGAATATCAGTTTTCATAATCATTTTGCTGATCAGTCTGTTCTATGTATGGCGCAAGGGGGGACTGGAGTGGGGACCATCGAGGGGCAGAAACTAGCAGCGTCTGCAGGTCCGGCGCCCAGTATGGCCGATACCGTCATCAACTGGGCGCGCAAGAACAGCGTGTGGCCGTTTTTTTTTGGATTGTCGTGTTGTTTCATCGAAATGTCCACAGCCTTCACTTCCCGCTACGACATTGCCCGCTTCGGCTCGGAAGTGTTCCGGGCATCACCGCGGCAGGCGGATTTGCTGATCACTTCGGGGACGATTTTCAAAAAGATGGCCCCGTCTATTGTCAGGCTGTATGAACAGATGTCCGAGCCCAAATGGGTGATGTCCATGGGCTCCTGCTCCAACTGCGGCGGGATGTACGACGTGTACAGCGTTGTTCAAGGGGTGGATCAAATCCTCCCTGTCGATGTTTACGTGCCGGGCTGCCCTCCACGTCCTGAAGCGCTGTTGCAGGGTCTTGTACTGCTGCAGCATAAAATCGTGGCCGAGGAGAGACCGTCGCGTGCGGTTTTCCATCTCGGCGGTGGAAGCCAGGGCACCACCAGGCCCATCCTCGCAGACGGGAAGACAAAATCCCGCGATACCCGTGGGCCGGGATATGACGGGACGGCGTTCAGGGGAACCTCGGTCATTCCTCCCAGGTTTTGGGGAAGCCGATCCGATGTGATGTGGACTCCACCGGCCAGGCGAATTGAGCTGTCGGAAGCCGACCAGTCGCTGGCCGGGGTTCTTGCCAAGCGCTTTGGCGATGCCGTCGCCCAGGTCCCAGAAACATCGGACATGATCACCTTTACAGTAAGGCAGGAGCGTGTCAAAGAGGTTTTGCGGTATTTGAAAAATGAGGCGGCGCCCAGGTTTCTGAGGCTCGAGGATGTCACTGCCATCGATGAATCGGCCCGGCGCGCCCGTCGTCCCTACAGAGATCCGACCAACAGCGGCGCCGGCGACTGCGCGGCAGTGGCGCGCCACGTGGAAGATGGTGCTGATTTCACACTGGTGTACCACCTGCTCAGTTTCGAGAATGTCAGCCGCATTCGACTGAAAGTGCCCCTCGGCAACGATGCGGCCGCCGTGACAAGCATCACCGACCTGTGGCCTTGCGCCAACTGGTATGAGCGGGAAGTATTCGACATGTTCGGGATACACTTTGCCGGGCATCCGCATTTGCGCCGCCTGATCATGCCGCACGACTGGCCCGGCCATCCACTGCTGAAGTCCCACCCCGGTCGAGCGACCGACATGCCGCCCTATGCCTTGGAGGATGCACGCATTCATCAACCTTTGGATGCGGCGGCTCATCTGCGTGGACGCAACATCGATCAAGAGCTCATTCTCAATTACGGCCCTCACCATTTCGGCACTCACGGCGTCTGCCGCTTTATCCTGGCCCTGTCGGGTGAAGAGATCACTGACATGGACATCGATATAGGCTATCACCACCGCGGCGCGGAAAAAATAGGAGAACGCCAGTCCTGGCACCAGTTTATCCCTTACACGGATCGCGTCGATTATCTCAGTGGGGTGGCCAACAACCTGGCCTATCTCAGTTCCGTCGAACTGCTGGCGGGGATCCGTGTGCCGGACAGAGCGCAATACATCCGCGTAATGCTCTCCGAGTTGTTCCGGCTCAGCAATCATCTCCTGTGGTTGGGGACGTTTGTTCACGATATCGGCATGATGAGCGCCACCTTCTACACTTTCCGGGAGCGCGAAATGGTGCTCGATATTATTGAGCACATAACAGGGGGTCGGCTGCATCCGGCCTGGTTTCGCATCGGCGGGGTGGCGGCCGACCTGCCCGAGGGGTGGAAGGAGCCGATCGATCAGTTGGTGCGCATTTTTCCCGGCCGTATCAAAGAGTACGAAGCCCTGTTCAACCGCAATCCCATCTTTAAAGCCCGCACCAGGGGTGTCGGCTGTTTGTCGTTGCAGGATGCCATGGAGTGGGGAGTGACCGGGCCGAATCTGCGGGCGTCCGGGTTGGAGTGGGACTTGCGAAAGAAAATGCCGTACGCCGCTTATGCAGCTTTCGACTTCGATATCCCGACTGCCGATGGAGGCGATTGCTATGCGCGCTACCTTGTTCGGATCGAAGAGATGCGCCAGAGCCTGCGGATTATCCGGCAGGCAGCCGCCCAAATGCCTGCGGGCCGCTACATGACGGATGACTATCGCTATTGCCTGCCGCAGAAGGAGGATACGCTGAACGACATTGAAAGTTTGATTCATCATTTCATCAACTCCACCCGGGGTCCCAGGATACCGCGGGGGGAAGCCTACCACGCCGTCGAGATTGCGCACGGCGAGCAGGGCTACTACGTGGTCAGCGACGGACTCAACATGGCCTACCGCATGCGCATCAGGACCCCCGCCTTCGCCAATCTGCAGGCCGTACCGCTCATGACCGTGGGACGGACTATCCCGGATCTGGCGGCGGTTATCGGTTCGGTTGATTTCATCATGCCCGACGTGGATCGATAGGATTTTCTGGCCATGCTACCGGATCAGCTGAGGCAACATCTGCAGAAAGTCATATCGGAGGCGGAATACCCCCGGGAAAAGGCCATCGAGGTCATGTATGAGATTCAGAAACACTTTGGCTACATGAGCGATGCAGCGATGCAGGAGGCTGCCCGGTTGCTGACCATGGCTCCCGTGGAACTGGAGGAATTGGCGACCTTTTACGATTTTATTTTTCGCGAACCGGTCGGGAAATATGTCATTCAGATTTGTGACAGCGCCATGTGCTGGCTGGACGGCTATGAGTCCATCCTGGAGCATCTCTGCGCGCGACTGAACATAAGGCTTGGTGAAACGACATCCGACGGCCTGTTCACACTGCTGCCCGCCTGCTGCATCGGCTATTGCGACCGCTCCCCGGCAATGTTGATCAATCGCAGGGTGTATGGCCGCTTGACCGCTGAAAAAATTGACCGGATACTGGACCGGCTGAGGAGCCTTGCCGAATCCGTCCAGACCGATCAGGCGACGATGTCATGAGTGTACAGGTGCTCTTTCAAAACCGCCGGCCTGACCGAATCGCCACCCTCGACGAATATCGCCGGAGTGGCGGCTATACGGCCTTAAGCGGGATCCTCAGGGACAAGTCCCGCCGCGATGTCATCCAGCGCGTAACCGAGGCCAACCTGTTGGGACGCGGCGGTGCCGGTTTCCCCGCCGGTAAAAAGTGGTCGCTGGTTGCCGAGGATGCGCCTTTTCCTCGCTACATCGTGGTCAATTCAGACGAGATGGAACCGGGGACTTTTAAGGATCGGGTATTGATCCACACCGACCCGCACACCATCATCGAGGGCATCATCATCACCGGCTATGCCGTTTCCGCCCAAAAGGCGTTTGTTTTTGTGCGGCCTTCATACGAGACAAGCGCCGTAATCCTGGAGCAGGAAGTGGAAGCGGCCAGGCAGGCGGGATACCTGGGGAAGCATATCCTCGGCAGTGATTTCTCCTTTGAAATCGTTGTTCACCGAAGCGGCGGGCGATACATTTGCGGCGAAGGAACCGCCATTCTGAATGCCATCATGGGCAAACGCCCCAACCCGATGAAACCGCCTCCCTATCCGACGGTGAAAGGATTGTGGGGGCAGCCGACGGTGGTCAATAACATCGAAACCCTGGCCTTTGTCCCACACATCATCAGAAACGGCGCGGATTGGTTCAAAAACCTTGCAGCAACGGAAAACGGAGCCGGAACCAAACTTTATTGCATCAGCGGCAAGGTCAGGCAACCGGGTTGCATCGAGCTGCCCATCGGCACGCGACTGAGCGAAATCATTCAAGACCATTGTGGAGGAATGCTGGATGGCTCGCAATTTAAGGCCTGTCTTCCCGGAGGTGCTTCTACGCGCTACTTGACTCCAGAGCATTATGACGTGCCGATGGATTTTGACTCTCTCAAGGCCATTGGGCATCGGCTGGGAACCGCCGCCATCATGGTTTTTGATCACAAGACCTGTCTGGTTGGAGTTACGCTGAACCTCATACAGTTTTTCAGCAGGGAATCCTGTGGGTGGTGTACACCCTGCCGGGAAGGTTTGCCGTATATTCAGGACTTGCTGTGGCGGATCGAAAACGGGGAGGGCAGAGAAGAATACATTCCCCGACTGGAAACTATGGCCAAGCACATGTGGAATGCCTATTGTGCGCTTGCGCCGGGAGCCGCTTCACCGGTGGAGAGCTTGCTGACATTTTTTGAAGATGAGGTGCGCGAGCATATCAGTCAACGGAAATGTCCGTTCAGGTAACGGAGGAGAGAAGGCGGGAGACTATAATGCACAGCCATGGAAGCTACACTTCCATGCCGAATTCGGAATGCTGACTCCTGACGTGAAGAGAGTTTCATGCCCCGGTTGACGATTGATGATATCGAGATAGAAGTTCCGCACGGAACCAAAGTGATTGATGCTGCCGAACGTCTCGGCATTATGATCCCCCGTTTTTGCTATCACAGGGGGCTGGGGTCGGTCGGCGCCTGCCGTATGTGTGCTGTCAAATTTCTGCAGGGACCGTTCAAGGGCCTGCAGATGAGCTGTATGATCGATGCGCAGGATGGCATGGTGATTTCAACCACCGATGCAGAGGCCCTGGATTTTCGCAGACATGTCATAGAGTGGCTCATGCTTAACCATCCTCATGACTGCCCCGTATGTGATGAGGGCGGACACTGCCTGCTGCAGGATATGACCGTTTCCGGCGGCCATGGAATGCGCCGGTTTTCCGGGGAAAAGAGAACCTATCGAGACCAGTATTTGGGGGAGCTGGTTCAGCACGAGATGAACCGTTGCATTCACTGCTACCGTTGCGTTCGCTTCTACCGCGAATTCGCCGGCTACCGCGATCTCGGTGCGCTGCAGATTGCGCAGAAGGTCTATTTTGGCCGCCTTGCCGACGGTCCCCTGGAAAGCCCTTTTGCCGGCAACCTGGTGGATCTCTGTCCAACCGGGGTTTACACCGATAAGCCGGCACGATTCCGCGCCAGAAGATGGGACCTGGAGCGCGGGCCATCCCTGTGCATCCATTGCTCCCTGGGCTGTAATACCGTCGCCGGAGCCCGCTATCGCGAAGTCCTTCGGCAGGAGGCGCGCCTCAATGAAGAGGTGAACGGCTATTTCATCTGCGACTTGGGGAGATACGGGTTTGCCTATGCCGGTCATCCTGAGCGTCCACGGTCGCCCCGGATCGGTTCGCAGGCAGTCGGCTGGCAGGAGGCCGTGGCCGTTGCCTGCGACAGGCTGGCCAGGTTGGGGCCACGGTCCATCGCGTGTTTGAGCTCGGCCAGGGCCAGCGTCGAGACGCTGGGTACGCTCAAGTATTTGAGCAAAAGGGTAGGAAGCGATCATTTTGTTTGCTTTTACGATGCCGCCGTCAAATTCAAGATGGGTGAAATCGTTTCAAAACTGGACGGGCGCACGGCCGTTTCCCTGCGCGACATCGAAAAGGCGGACTTGCTCATCGGGGTAGGGGCGGACCCCATTAACGCAGCGCCCATGCTCGCCCTGGCCATGCGACAGGCGCAGCGCGCCGGGGCGAAGGTGGTGATGATGGATCCTCGTCCGCTCTTTCTGCCATGCGATTTTGAACATCTCTCCGTTTCCCCCGAGCTCTTTGATGTTTGCCTGAGCGCACTGGTCAAATCCACCTTCGACCGGGAGCGGGTGGGCAAACATGGGGAAGCTGCCGTCACACTGTATGACCGGATGCTCTCATGTGACCCCTTGGACGCATCCGTTCAAGCAAGACTGGAGCCGTTGATTGCGGTTGTCGAAGGGTGTAGGAGGCCAATCATCATCTGTGGCAGTGACATTGCTCCGGCGAGTAGCGTGTCCTTTGCCGCCGATGTGGCGCTGCTGATGGGTGAGGTTAAGGATCAGAGCGGAGTTTTTTATGTTTTGCCCGGAGCCAATGCATATGGTGCCGCCCTGTTTGATGCCGCCAATGGCTCCTCATTTGAAAGTGTTGTGCAGGAAATCGAAGATGGGGCCATAAAGGCGCTGATCGTTGCCGAAAGTGATCCGTTCCGTTATGTCGCGGATCGGGACCGGCTGCAGCGGGCGCTTAACAAACTTGAGCTGTTGCTGGTATTGGACTACCTTCCCTCTGAAACCGTGCGCAAGGCTCATATCTTTTTGCCCACGAGAGCCATTTTTGAAACCCGTTCGAGTTTTATCAATCAGGAAGGGCGTCTGCAGGTTGCCGAAAAAATCCACTCTCCCGGCACTCCCATCTGGCAGGTGAGCAACAAAGGCCATCCTCCGAGGCTTTATGGAACAGGCATCTGCGGGGGTGAACCCAGGGCTGCCTGGCGAGTGCTGCAGCAAATTGCCCACACACTGGTTCATTCGCAAAATGAGATTAGCGAGAATGATCCATGGCCCGTTATTGGCGGAGAATGCGCGGTTCTTGCCCGGCACCACCAACACAATGGGCCGCTCCATGGGCTTCGCATCATTCCTCAAACGAGCACTGCCGCGTTTTTTGACGGCGACCTGGATCTCCAGCCAAAGCAGCCGATGGATGGGCACTTGACCTTGTTGCCGGTCGTCTCGACCTTTGCTACCGAGGAGCTGGCTTCCTATTCGGAGATTATTCAGAGGGTGATCGGGTCTCCCTGCGCTTACCTGCACTCGGATGACGCTGAACGGTGCGGTCTGCTGGACTGTGATCGAATCAGGATAGCGGTGGACGACGGTTTTTTGGAAATTGACCTGACGGTGTCAGACAAGATGGCCAGGGGGTTTCTCATCTTGCCGCGGCACAGCCGTTTCGAGTGGCAAAAGCTGCACTGTTTTGCGCAAGGTTTGCCGGTGGAAAAGATAGGGAATTGTACACCCTGACCGGGATTTGAGTCATGTGGTTTTTGGGATTTGTTCTGCTGCTGCTAAAAACCGCCATTGTGCTGACGATTTTGCTTGGCCTGGCGGCCTACCTGATACTCGTGGAGCGAAAACTCCTCGGCCGTTTCCAAATTCGGTTCGGTCCCAACCGGGCAGGCCCTTTTGGCATTTGGCAGCCGATTGCCGATGGCATCAAGATGATTTTAAAGGAGGACACCATCCCTCAGGGCGCCGACCGTGTGGTCTTCAAGTATGCCCCCGCTGTCGTTGCGACCGTTGCCATTTTGATCGCTGCGGTCATTCCTTTTTCCAGGGATGCGATCCTGTGGGGTTATGACATCCCCATGGTGATCTCTGACCTCAATGTCGGTCTGCTCTACGTGCTGGCTCTTTCCTCTTTGAGTGTGTATGGCGTTGCACTGGGCGGCTGGGCGTCCAACTCAAAATACAGCCTGTTGGGGGGGATTCGGGGGGCGGCCCAGATGGTCAGCTATGAGCTTCCGTTGGGTTTGTCCCTGGTACCGGTGGTGATGCTGGCGGGATCCTTCAGCTTGGTTGACATTGTCAATGCTCAGGCCTGCTATCCCTTTGTGGTGGTTCAGCCGATTGCCTTTGTTATTTTTCTCATAGCCGCCGTTGCCGAATCGAAGCGTTTGCCGTTTGATCTTCCGGAAGCCGAGAATGAATTGAATGCGGGCTACCATACAGAATTCAGCGGTATGCGGTTTGCCCTCTATTTTATTGGTGAATACGTGCACATGATGGTGCTCGGTGCCCTGGTGGCAGTCTTTTTTCTGGGCGGATGGCGTGGCCCGTGGCTGCCTCCTGTGGTTTGGTTGGTATTGAAAGCGCTCATGGTTCCGTTTTTCTTGATCTGGACCAGAGCAACACTTCCACGGTTGCGCTACGATCAACTCATGCATTTTGGGTGGAAACTGCTGATACCCATTGCTCTGCTCAACATACTGGCAACCGGTGCTGTGATGCTGTGGCTGCGTGGGTGAAAATCGAGGATAGGCACAAATGGCGGGGAACGAGGTGAACATTTTGAGGGCGTTTTATGAGGGAGTCGCTGGCTTGGCCAGTGCCTATCGGATCACGTTGAAGCATTTGTTTCGAAAACCCATTACCGAACAGTATCCGGAATACAAAAGGCCGCTTCCCGCGCGCAGTCGAGCCAGAATAATTCTTACCAGGGATGCGGATGGCGATGAGCGCTGCGTTGCCTGTTTCCTCTGTTCCGCTGTTTGTCCGGTCAGCTGCATTTCCATGGAATCAGGCGAAAGGGAGGATGGACGACGCTATGCTCAGTGGTTTCGCATCAACTTTGCCCGCTGTATCTATTGCGGCTTTTGTGAGGAGGCGTGCCCGACCCTGGCGATTCAGCTGACTCCCGACTTTGAGTTCTGCCAGCGGGATATTCTTAAGTTAGTTTATGAGAAAGAAGATTTGCTGGTGGATCATGGCGGCAAGAACGCCGAGTACGATTTCTACAAACATGCCGGAGTGGCCGTTAAAGGGGATAAAGGGACCCATTACCAGGAGGCAGCGCCGGTTAACATCAAGACCAACCTGCCTTAGCACGCACTCTACAGCCTTTTTTGCACAAAACATAGAGGTTGGCGCACATGACACTCCATGGTCTCATCTTCTACTTGCTGGCATCGGTCATACTGGCTTCGACCGGGATGGCCATCACTCGGCGCAACCTGGTTCACGCGGTGCTCTATCTGGTGTTTTCCTTTATTGGCAGCGCACTGCTGTTCTGCCTTTTTGGAGCGCCGTTCTTGGCTCTGCTGCAAGTCATTATTTACGCCGGCGCCATAATGGTGGTGTTTTTGTTCATCGTGATGATGGTTAAACCGGATTTGTCGGAGGGGACGGTGCTCCCGCTGCGCCAGTTGCTGCCTATGGTTTTGTTCGGGTTCATGTACGCAGTCGTGGGTGTTCTGGTTGCGGTAACAGATCCCGCCGGCCGCGCCGTGCTCGAGACGGCGGTGGCAAAACCGACGGAATTCGGGCATTATGTTTTTGCCAGGCACTATCTGGCGGTTGAAATCATTTCGTTAATCCTGCTGATCGGTCTGATGGGGGCGCTGCATCTCGGCAGAGAAAAAGTCCCGAAGGAACCCGAGGAGCCATCATGATTGTTCCCTTTGGTCATGTCATTGTGTTGGCCGGCGCACTGTTTCTGCTCGGCATCACCTGCGCCGTTTGTCGACGCAACCTGATCATGGTGGTGCTTGGTGTTGAGATCATGTTGAATGCCGCCTCCATCATTTTTTTGGCCGGCGCGTTGCGCTGGTTCAGTATGGAAGGGCAGGTATTCGTTGTGATGGTGCTGGCCATTGCTGCTACCGAGGTGGCCATCGGACTGGCGCTGATCGTCTACGCTTACAGGCGCACCGGATCGGTCGATCCGATCAACTTCAATTGCTTGAATGAGCAACCGACTGGTTCCCAGCTGGCTGGTTTTATTCGAGAATAATCGCGAGAGCAGGTATGGCCTCATGCTGGATCGAAAATAGCACGCTGCTAACGGCCATTGTGGGAACATGGGCGCCGTTTGTCACGTTTGTGCTCATCATGCTCTTCACCCGGCATCGCCCGAAGACCTCGGCCGGGTTGTCCCTGGCATCGGCAACGGTTTCCCTGGCCTCCGCCTTAGTGCTTCTGGGAGGTCACTGGAACCTGCAACGGCCCCTCGAGTACACCGGCAGGTGGCTGGTTTCCGGCGATATTTATATTCCCTTCGGCTATCTTCTGGATCCGGTCAGCCTGCTCATGCTGACGGTGGTGGCCATTATCGGCTTTCTGGTGCAGTTCTATTCTCTCGGCTATATGGCCGGCGATCCGGGTTTTTCCCGCTACTTTGCGCTCATGTCCCTGTTCCTCTGGTCCATGATGTGTTTGACCATTTCACCGACCCTGTTTCAATTGTACATTTTTTGGGAACTGGTGGGCCTGTCCTCATACTTTCTCATCGGCTTCTGGTACGAAAAGTTCAGTGCCGGCCAGGCCGGCAAAAAAGCTTTTGTCATGACACGGCTTGGCGATGTGGCGATGTTTTTGGGCGTCTTGCTGATTTTGCTTCATCTGGGAAACCTCAATATCCTGGAAATTGACAGTCCCAAGATTGTTGGGCTCATGCCCCCGGAAATGCTCACGCTGGCAGCGCTCCTGATTTTCGGGGGAATTATCGGCAAGAGTGCCCAATTCCCACTGCTCACATGGTTGCCCGATGCCATGCAGGGACCTTCACCGGTGAGCGCCCTGCTGCATTCCTCGACCATGGTGGCGGCGGGGGTGTACCTGTTTGAAAGACTCTTCCCCTTTTTCCTTTTTTCTTCAACGGCAACCACGGTGGGTCTGGCCATCGGCACCATCAGCATGCTTTTGGCCTCCACCATGGCCATGGTCAGCAGAGACATCAAGCAAATCTGGGCCTATTCCACTATAAGCCAGCTGGGATTTATGCTGATGGGCCTCGACGCCGGCGGACTTTTCGCGGGGGCTTTTCACCTGACCACCCACGCCGCGTTCAAAGCTTTGCTGTTCCTCTGTGCCGGGGTTTTCATCCACCAGTATGGAACCAACGATATTTACGACCTCGCCGCAAAGGGCACGCGCCGAATGCGTGTGCCAATGCTCTGCACCATCATTGGGGCGGGAGCACTGGCCGGATTGCCGCCGCTGTCCGGGTTTTTCAGCAAGGAAGTGATCCTTGCAAAGCTGGCCGGTCTGCCCAACCCCATCTGGTTGGTGGCTGCTCTGCTGGGAGTTTTCCTGACGGCCTACTATGCGTTTCGGCCCATATTCATCATGCTCTTCCCGCCATCGCTTCCGGCCGCCAACGCTTCCAACGCCGCTCCAGAGGGAACCCGGCATCGGCTGCTTTACCGGATCATGGTCGGACCTCTTGTCATTTTGGCGGGTGCCACCGTTGCCCTGGGTTTCCTGCAAACGCCGCTGAGAAATTTCCTGGCGGGACAATATACGGGTCTGACCACAGCGGGGGGAGCTCACTTGGGTTGGCTGCCCTACGTGACGTCCCTTCTGGCGACCGGTGGTGTGGCGCTGACTTGGTGGGAATTCGGTCGACCGGGCGCCAGGCAGACAGGCTTTGTGGATGGTATCCCGGTTATTGCACGGTTCTTTGCCGAGCGCTGGTACCTTGACCGCCTGTACCGGGCGATCCTGGACCATGCAGTGGATCGGGGCATTTCCGCTGTGCTGGCGCAAAATGATACCCGCGTGATCGACGGCAGCATTGACGGCATAAGCCGTGGTACGGTCCTGGCCGGCCGATTGGCGGCTCTGATTAACGCAGGGATGATCCAGTACAGATTGCTGATGATCTTTGCGGCGACAGTACTGCTCTCACTCTATTTCTTTTTCTAGAAGGGCGCTTGCGGATGCACATGGAGTTTGCCTCTTTTCCTTATCTCTCCTCCATACTGGCGGCTTGCCTGCTGGGATTTGGCGCGATTCTGTTGATTCCCGCCAGGCACACCATGCTCATCCGGTATGTCAGTGCGGTTTTTTCCGGCATCACTCTGATTATCACTCTGTACCTCTTTTGCGCCTACGACAAGCGGGTGGGAGGCCTGCAGTTTGTAGAGAAAGTTCCCTGGATCCCTCCCCTCGGCATTCAATATTTCAATGGGGCCGACGGGTTTAGCCTGCCCAACTTGCTTCTCACCGGCCTGGTATTTTTTACCGGGGTGCTCACCATGTGGCGCATGGAGACCCGGGTGAAAGAGTTCTTTGCTCTCTATTTTGTGCTCGTGACCGGGGTTTTTGGCCTCTTCATGAGTATGGACCTGTTCTTCCTATTCGTCTGGTATGATGTTTCCCTGATTCCCATGTATCTGCTGATCGCCGTGTGGGGCACCACCCGCAAAGAATACGCCGCAATGAAGCTGACGCTGTTCCTCCTGGCGGGCAGCGCACTGATCCTGCCGGCCACCATTTATCTCTTTGTGCAGTCGGGTCTGAACACATTCGATATTGTCGCCCTCATGCAGCCGGGAACATTCGGTGAGTCGCAGCAGAAATTCGCGTTCATTTTTCTCTATCTGGGCTTTGGCATTCTGGCGGGTGTCTGGCCTTTCCACACCTGGTCGCCGATCGGCCACGTGGCGGCTCCTCATGCCGTCAGCATGGTGCATGCCGGGGTGTTGATGAAAATTGGAGCCTTCGGGATCCTCAGGGTCGCCATTTTCCTCTGCCCTCAGGGCTGGCAGCATTGGTCTCAGCTGATGGCCCTGCTTGCCGCCATTGGAATCATTTACGGCGCTCTGGTGGGGTTGAGACAAACCGATCTCAAATACGTGATCGGGTACTCGAGCGTATCGCATATGGGTATCGTTGGCCTTGGGTTGTCCACCTTGACCGTTGACGGGCTCAATGGAGCAGTTTTTCAAATGTTTGCCCACGGCGTGATGACCGCACTGCTGTTTTCTTCGGTCGGCTACATTTACGACCAGACTCACACCAAGTCCGTTGCGGAGCTGGGTGGGTTGAGCCGGACCATGCCGGTGGCCTCCAGCTATTTCATCGTGGCGGCTCTGGCCGGCATGGGCGTGCCCGGGTTGGCCAACTTTTGGGCCGAGCTGCTGGTTTTCATTGCGGCGTTCAAGGTGTATCCGTTGCGCGGCGTGCTGGCCATAGCGGCTCTGGTGGTGAGCGCTCTGTTCATGCTGCGGGTGGTGCAGCGGACCTTTTACGGTCCCGAGAAGGAAAAATATGCCCGGTTGTCCGATGTTCCCTTTGGTCTGGGGATACCCAGAATGATTTTGGCCGTTGTCTTGTTGTTATTCGGGCTGTTTCCGTCACTCATGGTGGACATGATCGAAACGGCGTCAATACCCTTTTTCAATGGATTGCCCAGATGAACTGGCTGCTGTTCACTCCCGAGATCTATTACCTGCTGGTTTCCTTGCTGTTTCTTGGTGCCTCCATGGGGGGACGTGCCACTCCCGGGACGGACTATATCGCGGCGCTGTCGGCGGCGGCGGTGGGGATGGCGGTCACGGCGGCGGCGGTGAAGTTGGAAGGCTCTCTGTTTGCGGGATCGTACCGGATCGACCTGTTGTCGCAGGTCTTTAAGGTGATTTTATCCTCAGCTCTCTTTCTGGTTCTCTGTATCTGCGCGCAACTCAACGGCATTCGCGAGCGGCACCGCCGCGATTTCTACTGTCTGCTGTTTCTGTGCACGGTCGCCATGATGATGCTGGTGAGCAGTGTTCACCTCATCAGCATCTACCTCTCCCTGGAACTATCGAGCTACTCTCTCTACGTCCTGGTGGCACTGCGGAAGAACGCCAATTTGGGGCTGGAAGCGGGGATTAAGTATTTCATCATAGGAATTTTTGCTTCGGCCATGATGTTTTTTGGCATGGGCATGGTTTATGCCTCTACCGGAGCCGGCTACTTGGAAGAATTGACAGAGGTCCTTCCAGGTTTTGTCCATGATCCGTTGTTGATGCTTGGGCTGCTCCTCACCCTGAGTGGATTCTTTTTCAAGCTGGCCGTCTTCCCATTCCATTTCTGGGCGCCGGATGTCTATCAGGGTTCCATGAACCAGGTGGCGGCGTATATCGCCACTGCCTCCAAAGTGGCGGCAATCGGTATTTTGTTGCGGGTCATTGCAGTGCTGGGAGAAGGCAACGCCTATCTCATCCAGGTGCTGGCCGTTTTGTCGATTGTCTCCATGACGCTGGGCAATTTGGCAGCCATTGTCGAACATGATGTCAAACGATTGCTCGCCTATTCGACCATCGCTCATGCCGGCTACGTATTGATCGGAGTATTGAGTGCCAGTGCCGGGGGATACTCCGGCACTGTTTTTTATGCCATGGCTCTGCTGCTGATGAAATTCACGGTTTTTTTGGTGGTCGTGCAGGTGGCGAGCGCCGGCGGCAATTTGCGCATAGAACAGCTGGCGGGTTTGCACCGCCGCTCGCCCCTTTTGGCTATGGCCTTGTTGGTGGCGGCCTTCAGCCTGGCAGGCATTCCACCTACAGTGGGCTTTACCGGCAAGTTTCTGGTTTTTACCGCAGCCATGCAAAAGGGTTACTTCACGCTGGTACTCATCGGCATGATCAACGTTGTCATCTCTCTCTACTACTATCTCATGATGGTGCGGGCCGCTTACCTGCTCAAACCTGATGAGGCCTTACCGGACCTTCATCTGTCCCTGCCGCTGCGAACGCTCACTGGAGCTCTGGTGGCCCTCATGCTTGTGGCGGGAAGTTTTCCGTATCCCTTCATACAGGCTGCCAATGCCGCTGTGCGCGCCTTGATGTGAGATATCTCACGCACTGAAGGGTCAGCCGCCGGCACAGGTGAGCGCCCAAAACCACGAGGATGGTCGCAGGACCGCTGGCAAGCGCTCCCCCAATCACTGCAAAATCCTTTGCAGTGCCGCGACCAGAGCATCGCACTGGGCATCGGTACCCACCGTAATACGCAGGAATTGCTCGATACGCGGAAGTGCGAAATGGCGCACGATGATGGAGCGCTCTCGCAACTGGCTGCTCAACTCGGCGGCATCGCGTCGAGGATGCCGGACAAAGACAAAGTTGGCGACCGAAGGCAATACTTCAAATCCCAGCTCTTCCAGACGCTTCGCCAGAATGGTCCTGGTGCGCATGATTTTCTGCCTGGTTTCTTCAAAGTAGGCGTGATCCTCGATGGCCGCAACGGCACCGGCTATGGCAAAACGATCCAGAGGATAAGAATTGAAGCTGTTTTTTACACGTTCCAGTGCTTCGATCAGTTGTGCATCACCTACGGCGAAACCGACGCGCAGACCTGCCAGTGAACGGGATTTGGAAAAGGTGTGGATGACCAGCAGATTGGCAAAGCGAGAAATCAAGGGAACGGCGGACTCACCGCCGAAATCCACATAGGCTTCATCGATCACTACAACGGAATCTTGATTACTGCGCAACAGCGCTTCTACGGCGGCCAGGGGCAATAGACGACCGGTAGGAGCATTGGGGTTGGGAAAGAGAATGCCCCCGTTGGCCCGTTTGTAGTCCTCCACACGGATTTGCAGGGACTCCGTAAGGGGCACTTGCTCATAGTCGACTTCATACAGCCGACAGTAGACCGGATAGAAGCTGTAGGTGATGTCCGGGAAAAGCAACGGTTTGGGGTGGCGCAGCAAGGCCTGGTAAGTATGCGCTAGAATTTCGTCTGAACCGTTGCCGACGAAGATTTCCGAGGGCTTCAATCCATGGTGTGCGGCAATGGCCTCCTTGAGCCGCTCCGCATTGGGATCGGGGTAGAGGCGAAGGGTGTCGGCCGCTTCTCTCCTGAGAATTTCCAACACCTTGGGTGAAGGGCCGTAAGGGTTTTCGTTGGTATTCAGCTTGATCAGGTCCAGCAATTGTGGCTGTTCGCCCGGTACATAAGGGGTAAGCCTGTGGACCACCGAACTCCAGTATCGACTCATAGCCATTTGTCTCTTTCTCTGTGGCAGCAATTGCACTGTTTAGGGCCTCATATGAGTGACACAAGTGGCACTCGAAATCAAGAGCCAAAGGATGATTGAACGGGCAGGGAAAAATAATCCGTGGCGTTACCTATGGTGCCGGATTTGGCGCTTCAACGCATTTACGGTAGTGTGCCGGGGTCGTATTCAGGATAGCGCACCTGTAGGCGTTAATGGTCGCCGCATCAAACCTGGTGGGTCCGCCGGAATCATAGAATTCGCCGTAGCGGTGCCGGGTGATCGCACCCGTTCTGATCTGCCCGGCCAGTTTTTCAACCGTAGCCGCATTCAGTTCCGGCCATCGGTAGATTTTTCCAAAATCATATTCAAGTTCCCAGCGTGCTCTGCCATCGGCACCCGTCCTCCCGTGAGTATCATTCAAGGGAAGAAAGACGCTCTGATAATTCTCAATCCTTCCCGTGGAGCCATCGTATTGATACGTTTGGTAACAGGGATTGGTCCCGAAGATGGGGCTGATGCTGGGGGCAATTTTCATGAGAAGCGATTCTTCGCCGTTCAACCGGATGATGCGAAAATCGTCCATGTGAGTGTGGCCGGCAAATATGATTTGAACCGTGGGCGCGTAACGCTCCGCCAGTTGTGCGAAACGACTGGTGAGGGTCTGTTGCCAGAAAGTGACGGGCCGCCCGTGTTGACCCTGCGCTTTGGCAGATGATGCGTAGTTGTCGATGCCCGCAGGGATATGCAGAAGCAGCCATACCTTTTCACCGGCGCTACGGCAATCCGCCAGTATGTTTTCCAGTGCGGCCAATTGATCAAGCGCCGGGGTCTGAGTGATTCGGCCGCAAGCATTGTCGTACCGGTTTGACCAGTATGCATCATTCAAGACGACGATCCGATGGCGCTTCATGTGGGCGATTCGAACGGTGTAAAGACTGTGGTCTGAAAAGTCTTTGGCCGGTTCCGCGAAGTGCATGCCGCCTCCCAGCAGCCCTCTCCAGACATCGGCAAACATCGCAAGAAAGGGGCCTTGGGGAGTGATGCTGTAGTTGCCGCAAAAACTATCATTGTTGCCCAGGGTCCCGATGATGGGCGAATTTGGCCAGCGGATGCGGAATTCGCGGGCCAGAAACTGCATGGTTTTGGTTGTGAACCTGCGGTAGGCGACGGGGTCGCTGTCATGTGACTTCTTAGCCAGAGCGTCATACTTTGCTTGCCATTGATGCGCCAGGTAATCGCCCGGGTAGAGGATAAAATCGGGTGCGGCAAGGCGTGAGCGGGCATCATCCAGGGTGCTCTTGAGCAGGGCGTAGTTGCTGTCCTCGCCATATCGGCTCCATAGAGCTTTGTGAGAGGAAGCGAAGAGCTTCTCCCATTGCTCGACCGGTTGCTCGACAAGCTGCGGGAACAGGCTTGGATCGTGAAAGGGGTTGAAATGAATGTCCGAAATCAGTACAAAGCGGCCTGAAGCAGTTTGGCCGTCAGCCGGACCAAAAACCCACAGGGCGGCCAGCAAGGTCAAGAGCATGGTCCACTTCTTGTCACTCGACATGGTCTCCTCCGTTACGCAGTTGTCAAATTCCATCGGGTGCATTCAATAGTGAGGGCGGATTTAAGCATAGTGCCTGAGTCACCACAGGGGGAGAGCACAGCATATCATAGCGCCAATCCTTACGCCGGACTCCTGTGATCCGCTGTTGGTCCGGTGTGATACTGGATTCCAGCAAAAAACCTGCGGAGAGGGCGCAGCGCATTGCTGGAGCAACGCCAATAAACGGGAGCAGACACCAATGGTCGGCCATCTGTTGAATTTGATCATCCTGCTGGTGATGCTCGTGGGCCTTCCGCTGCTCGGGGTTTACCTGGCGGGGCTGCCGTTATTGAAATTTCTCCAGTTCCCTCCCAAGACATCGTATGTCGTGCACGCGCCGTTTTCCTGGCGGGTCTTTCTAGCCTATGCCACTGCAGTAGCCCCGGTGATGGCATTTTTCACGGTGAGCATTAAGAGAGCATGGCAAACCCATCCCAAAGTCGCTCCACCGGCTACCGGATATTTCCCCTGGTGGGGATGGCTTGGAGTCGCAGCCGGTATGGCCGGATGGATTTTGGCCTGGTCCCGCTTCCCGTGGTTTTCTGCCTGGCAGACTCACACCTTCACACCGTTGTGGCTTTCTTTCATCGTGGTCATCAATGCATTGACCTTCCGCCGCTCGGGAACGTGCTTGATGATCAACCGGACCGGGTTTTTTCTGCTCCTGTTTCCGGTCAGCGCTCTCTTCTGGTGGTTTTTCGAGTACCTCAACCGGTTTGTGCAAAACTGGCACTACCTCGGACCGCACTATGATGCCCTGCAGTATTTCGTGTTGGCCACCCTGCCGTTTAGCACGGTGTTGCCGGCCGTGTTGAGCGTCCGCAAGTGGCTTCTGACCTATCCGCTGATCAAAACCGCATTCGCCCATTCCATCGCCATTCGACCACGTTATCCCAAAACAGTCGCATCCGTTGTTCTGGCGATTGCCGCGGCAGGCCTCGCAATGATCGGAATCTTTCCCAACTATCTCTTTTCATTGCTTTGGGTGTCTCCCGGGCTCATCATCGTATCCCTCCAAACCCTGCAGGGAAAACGGCACATCTTATCTGGCCTCGCTGACGGCGATTGGACCATGGCGGCGGCTTCCGCCCTTTCCGCCCTGTTTTGCGGCTGCTTCTGGGAAATGTGGAACCATTACAGTCTGGCCAAATGGCACTATTCGATCCCTTTTGTCGATCGTTTCCACGTTTTTGCAATGCCGATTTTGGGGTATGCCGGCTACCTCCCTTTTGGGCTGGAATGTGCGTCGGTCGGCGACCTGGTTTCCCACTGGTTGTCGCGCAGCAGTCGTGGGCGACGCAAGCCATAAAAAGGTGCAACGCAGCACCAGCGCAGTTCACCTTCCAGAGATTCATGGCTTGGTTCCGGATGCTTTAAAAAACGTGTAACAAAAAACACCATCGACTTCGGCTGTCCTGTATAAGTCCCGAATGCCTTGATCAAAAATGGCCTTATCCACTATTTGGGCATCCAGGGCGGCGCTGCGTATGCCCTCGATCATTGCCGTGAAGGTGTTTTTTATGAAACCTTCGACAAGCTCGGGCCTGCTGGAATCAACATAGACCATCCGTGGAGACACATGAATCGGGTCGAATCCGGCTTTCATCAGCAGCGGGTAAAGCTCTCTTCCGATCATGGCATTGCCTCCGGCTCGCCGTTGCAGTTCGACCTGACATTGTATGGCTGTGTGAGCGGCGTCACTGGCAGGATAAAAGTAGGCCGATCCATGGTCGCCTTCAATGACGGTGATTGTGCCACCCGCCTTCATGAGGTTCCTGAGGTTAGCCAGAGCCACATCGGGTCGGGAGAGATGCTCCAAAACGTGACACACGAAAATGTGATCAAAGGAATGCGGTTCAAGGTTCAGATTGAAAATATCACCCTGCTGAAATTCCACATTGGTAAGGCCTGCCAATTGTACGGCTCGCTTGGCTTCGCCAATGGAAGCAACGGATATGTCAATAGAAACAAACGATGCATCGGGGCTGTTGCGCGCCAGAGTAACCGTTTGGGCGCCGATGCCGCAACCGGCCTCGAGAACTCGGCAGCCGGCTGGATAAGAAGTATCTGAATGGAGGAGTTCGACCAAGGTATTGGCTTGATCTTGCAGCCGTCTGTTTTCTCTCGAGTCGTATCCATGGACATATTTCATGTGGTTGACCTCGCCTTTGGTTTTGCCCGATGTCAGGGATCAAAAACGCCGCCTGAATAGACGCTGGTGTTGCCGGCCCCTGCCCGAAAAAGCGGCAGGGATGTGCATGTCCTGCAGTCGGCCTGAAGCGGCATACCGGATGATCTCCAGGTCCCCTGCACCATGACTCCTGGAGCACCAAGGCCATTATGGCGTGAAACAAGGATAGAGGCAAATCCAAGATGAATTCGTCGATGCTTTGATTGAGCGATCGTTTTGCTACCCGTGCAGGCGGCTGTTCCTCATTGACCGCATGCGCACCGCGGCGTATAGTGATCCTCCACCAGGCCCCGGGGGCGGAGGATCAGGAAAATACAGAAGAGGATCAGCGCTTCACGGTACTCACCCCATCAGTAAAATCCGTTGCTGTTCCCATGGAGGGTAGATCATGTTTGATGACGCGAACCTTGAAAGGTTGATGAGCCTGGCCAGACTGATCCGCTATTACATCCTGGCGTGCACGACCCGGGCCGGTTCGGGCCATCCCACTTCCGCTCTTTCGGCGGTGGAACTGATGACTGGTCTGCTGTTTGGAGGAATATTTCGCTACGACCTGAACAATCCTGATCATCCCAATAACGATCGGTTGATTTTTTCCAAGGGTCATGCATCGCCGCTTTTTTACGCCCTATGGGCTGCTGCAGGAAAGTTGACCGAGGCCGATCTGATGACCTACCGTCGATTCGGAAGTCCCCTGGAAGGGCACCCGACAGTAGCGTTTCCTTACGTCGATGCGGCTACCGGTTCGTTGGGCCAGGGGCTTTCCATCGGCCTGGGTTTGGCTCTCAATGCAAAGTACCTGGATAAGCTCCCTTATCGAACCTATGTGCTGCTGGGCGACAGTGAGATGGCGGAGGGCTCTCAATGGGAGGCTATCCAGCTGGCCGCCCATTATGGGTGTGACAATCTCGTCGGAATTCTCGATGTCAACCGGTTGGGGCAATGCGGTGAAACTATGTACGGACACGACCTGGCAGCTTACGAAAGGCGCATTGCCGCCTTCGGCTGGGCCACCTTTGTGATCGACGGCCACTCCTTTCCTGAAGTGATCGAGGCCTACCGGAACGCTCTCCGGGTGGCGGACAAACCGACCATGGTGATCGCCAAAACCGTCAAAGGCAAAGGGTTCTCGATGCTGGAAAATCAGGATGGCTGGCACGGCAAGGCCCTCGCCAGGGACGATTTTGAACGGGCCTTGAAGGAGATGGGAGACATCGATGCCTCCATTCGGGGTGCAATAGTCCCACCCGCACACCTGAGGCCACAGAAGTCTGTGCCGGGCAAAGCGGATGCAATGGGATACCGGGTGGGAGAATTGATGCCGACCAGAAATGCCTTTGGCAAAGCTCTCAAGCGAATCTACCCGGCGTTTCCAGAGATGGTGAGCGTCGACGGAGAAGTGAGCAATTCCACTCAGGCCCAGCTGTTTAAGGAAGAATGCCCCGATCGCTTCTTTGAAATGTATGTGGCCGAGCAGAATATGGTGGGAGTGGCCCTGGGCTTCGCGTGTCGCAAGAAAATTCCGTTTGTTTCGACTTTTTCTGCATTCATGAGTCGTGCTTACGATCAAATTCGCATGAGTCAGTATTCCGATGCCAATATCAAGTTTGTGGGGTCCCATGCAGGAGTGTCCATTGGCGAGGACGGGCCTTCCCAGATGGGGCTGGAGGATCTGGCGTTTTTTCGCACGATCCTGCACGGCGTTGTGCTGTATCCCTCAGACGCTGTTTCCTGCGAAAAGCTGGTCGAGGCAGCGGCAAAATACTACGGGATAGTCTACCTGCGCACCACGCGCGGAGCTCTCCCCGTCATCTATGATTCCAGTGAAGACTTCCCTATCGGGGGCAGCAAGGTGCTGCGCCAAAGTAGTCAGGATATTGCCACCGTCGTCGCAGCGGGAATCACTCTGCACGAAGCTCTGCACGCCAATGACCAGCTGAAAGAGCAGGGCGTGTGGGTGCGCGTCATTGACCTTTACAGCATCAAGCCGGTGGATGCGGAAACGCTGCACCGGGCTGCCGAGCAAACCAGGGCAATCATCACGGTAGAGGATCATTACGCGGAAGGGGGTCTTGGGGAAGCAGTGCGATCCGCTTTTGAGAAGTGCCCGGTGCCCATCTACTCGCTTGCGGTCAGGCATAAGCCCAAGAGCGGCAAGCCACACGAACTGCTGGATTTTGAGGAAATCTCACACAAGGCCATCGTTGCCCAGGTGCACCGCCTTCGTGCATCGTTGATTGGCGGTTAGACGGCAGAAGAGGAGCTCGTTATGCAAATCGGCATCGCCGCCGATCATGGCGGATTCGACCTCAAAGAAACTCTGATTATGCGGTTGAAGGCCGCGGGTTTCCAGGTTGCAGACTTCGGGGCCTTCGAGCTGGTGCCGGGTGACGACTATCCGGATCACGTGATCCCTCTGGCGCAGGCGGTGGCCAGAAGGGAAGTGCCGAAAGGATTGGCCATCTGCGGCAGCGGTGTGGGGGCGTGTGTGGCGGCCAATAAAGTTCCTGGCGTGAGGGCCGCACTGATAACCGACGTATTTTCCGCCCACCAGGGGGTCGAAGATGATGAGATGAATGTTATGTGCCTCGGGGGTAGAGTCACTGGTCACGCCCTTGCATGGGACCTTGTACAATCCTTTTTGGCTGCCAGGTTCACAGGAAACGAGCGCTTCGTGCGCCGGCTCAGAAAAGTCGCGGCGCTGGAGAGACGGGAGAGGGACAGTCTGTTGTAATTGTGTGTTTTGCCCGGGAGGGCTTAAAACGACAGCAGAATAGGCAGGCCGTGGTATTCATAAGTTAAGAACCGGTTGTGACGGAACTGACAGAGGAGAGGGAAATGCAATTGGCTGCGGTCGGTGTCGATCTCGGCGGGACAAAGATTGCTGCGGCCCTGGTCGATGAGAACGGCAACATGTTGCAATCCTTGCGCGTTGCCACCGATGTTGATGGGGGCCCTTCTGCAGTTTTGCAGCAGATCAGAGAGCTTGTCTCAAACATCGCGCATGGCCGCGGCGTTAAGATCGTCGGATTGGGTGTGGGGGTCGCCGGCCAGATTGAGGCCGGAAGCGGGATGGTACATTTTGCGCCCAATCTGGATTGGCATGAGGTGCCGTTTCAGGCTCAGTTGAGCTCAGCCTGCAGGTTGCCGGTGATCATCACCAATGACGTTCGTGCCATCACCTGGGGAGAATGGCTGTTTGGGGCCGGCCGGGGATGCAATGATCTGATCTGTGTGTTTGTGGGAACCGGCATCGGGGGGGGTATTGTTGTGAATGGGAAAATTTTGAATGGTTGCAGCAATACCGCAGGTGAAATCGGTCATCTCACGGTTGACTTGCACGGGCCCAGGTGCACCTGTGGAAACTACGGGTGTCTGGAAGCTCTGGCAGGAGGCTGGGGCATTGCGCGTCAAGCCAGGCAGGCAGTATCCGATAATCCGGCGGCGGGCGCTAAACTTCTCCAATTGGCGGGCGGGGAGCAGGACAAGATCACCGCCAGGATGGTGGCAGACGCCCATAAAGGCGGCGATGCTCTGGCGGGAAATCTGCTGCAAGAAGCAGGGGAAGCTCTGGTTGCGGGCATGGTCAGTCTGGTGAATGCTTTTAATCCCTGCAGGTTGATTCTGGGTGGTGGGGTCATTGAGGGACTGTCGGAACTGGTTGATCGGGTACGGCTGGGGGTGCGTCAGCAAGCCCTGGCTGCCGCCACCAGCAAATTGGAAGTGCACACCGCCCGGCTCGGCGATGACGCCGGAGTAATCGGTGCGGCGGCTCTGGCCCTGCAATCCTTTGACAAATAAATAGCTGGCAAAGCGGGAGAAACCATGGGGAAACTTTCCGCCTCTATTCTTTCTGCGGATTTCGGCAGGCTCGCCGAACAAGTTCGGGCTGTGGAGGAAGCCGGTACAGACTGGATCCACGTGGATGTCATGGATGGGCATTTTGTCCCCAACATCACTATCGGTCCGGACGTCGTCGCATCCATTCGAAAAGCCACCAAACTTCCGCTCGACGTGCATCTGATGATTGAAAAACCGGAGCGCTATTTGCAGGCTTTTGTGGATGCGGGGGCCGACTGGCTGGGGGTGCATGTGGAAGCATGCCCTCACTTGCACCGCACCCTCCAGAACATCAAGGAGCTTGGGGTGCGGGCCACTGTGGCATGCAACCCGGCAACCCCTCTGGCTGGTTTGGAATATGTGTTGAATGATGTGGACATGGTCCTCATCATGACCGTCAATCCGGGTTTTGGCGGTCAAGAGTTCATTCGCGCAACGCTCCCCAAAGTGCGCCAATGCCGCCAAATGATCGATGCATTGCAGGCGCCGGTACTATTGGAAGTTGATGGAGGAGTACATCAGGGGACCATCGATGAGCTGGTGGATGCCGGAGCGGATATTTTTGTCGCCGGTTCGGCAGTCTTCTCGGGAGCAGATTATGCCGGCAACATATCGGAGTTGAAAAAACATATGGTCAAGAAGGTGAATTAGCCGGACGAGAAAGTGGAATCGATAGCTCTCGGGGCAAGCAACTTATGCCGCCTTCTTGATAAAAACGCCCAGCATGCCGATCTTCCTGATTTCGAGCGCATCCTGCTGAAACAGGTTGAATTGGTTCAAGCTTGCCTTGAGTTCGCTGCCGTAAAAGCGATCTTCCTCCGGATGCAGCAGGAGACGCCGAGTGATAAAATTCTGGTAGAGAGAAGGGTAGAGTTCTTCAAGGTAATAGGCCCCATGGGGCTTGAGCACCCGCGCTATTTCGCCTACGCTGCTGCGCCAGTCCGGAATGTGGTGCAGCACCCCGAAACCGAAAACGGCGTCCAGTGAGTCGTTGCGACAGGGTAAATGCAGCACATCGGCGGCAAAAAAGGAAATTGCCCGTTTGTGGGCGGCAGGCAAGTATCTGCCGGCCCTCCGGATCATATCGATGTCGAGGTCCATGGCATGCAGAACGGCTGGCTTGAACTCCTTGTGTATCATCAGTGCACCGGCGCCGCGACCGCAGCCTATCTCCAATATTGCGGCGCCGGGCGGTAACGGAAACATTTTCTTCAGGCGGCGAATCAGCAGGCGCTGTTCGAACACCCTGACGAAATTATTGACGACCCATCTTTCGGCCCAGTTCAACTTCATTGCAGCAGGCTCACTTTTTGACGCCCGTGTGGATGACGGCGATGCCGTCCGTCAGTCTGCGGAATGTGACCGCGCTGAACCCGATCTCCTCCAAAATTGCAGACAACTGTTCGGGCTTGGGAAACAGGCGTATGGATTCTGGAAGGTATGTGTAGGCGGGCGCACATCCCCCCAGTATTTTGCCGACCGCCGGCATGATGTAAAAGGAATAGAAATCGTAGAGCCAGCGAAACCAGGGGGTGACCGGTTCAGAAAACTCCAGACACATCAGGATGCCGCCGGGTTTCAGTACGCGGTGCATTTCCTTGAAACCGACTTGCGGGTTGGTCAGGTTGCGAATGCCGAAACCCACCATGGCACCTTCGAAAGAACAGTCTGCAAATGAGATTTGCTCGGCGTTGCCCTGCACGTATTTTACATTGCTGGCAAAGGGTGATCGCTCCACCTTGGGTCTTCCCATCTTCAACATGGCCCAGTTGATGTCGTACAGAACCACCTCGCCGGTTGCCCCCACATCTTTGGCTGCCAGCAGCGACAGATCGGCCGTTCCCCCGCACACATCGATGACGCGGTCACCCGGTTGCAAATTCATCATCCTGACCGCAATCTGTTTCCACAAGTAGTGGGTTCCGAAGCTCAAAACGGTGTTCATGAAGTCGTATTTTTGAGCAACGGTGTTGAAATGGCGGCGGACCCAGTGAACCTTTTCATCCTTGGGGATTTGGAGATAACCGAAGTGGGTTAACTGGTCCTCTTTATTGGCGTTCATTTCTGATCTAGGTTGCATGGTTCACCGAATGATTCAGGCTCCCGGGTGCAGTATAAGCGAGAGGCCGATTCAAACAACGCGGAAGGTAATGGAGCAAGCTTGGGGTGGGCCAATTTAAGGGCCACACCGGGCGTGCCGGAAAAACCAGCCCGATTCCCCTTTTTTGCGAGTGTCCTCTTTAACGGCCGCCGCGTTGATCGGCCCGAAGGAGCTGGGAGCGTGTCCGGGGATGAAAGATTTCTCTCCGATTGGGGGAGAGGTTAGGCAAGGGAAATGAAGTTTCAATCAATCCACCCTCGCCCCAGTCCTCCCCTTCGAGGGAGAGGAAATTCTCCGACGAGCTCCTAAGCCGGCTTGACCACCAAACCTGAACGGATGCAGCGGGTACACACGTTCATGCGGCGTACTTGGCCATCCTTGTGCACGTGGCGTACCGACTGAAGGTTTGGATACCAGACGCGCTTGGTCTTATTGTTTGCATGGCTGACGTTGTTGCCCTTTTGAGGCGATTTTCCGCAAAATTCACAAGTCCTCATGACAGTTTTCCTTTCTCATGCCTATTTCCAATCTCAGGCCGATACATCGCGCAATACAGCCTAGCTTTGCAGCAAACAAACTATTCTTTTTAGCACACCAGTCGCGGCATGACAATTATTTTTGCAGATATTGCCGATTCAACCGCCGGTGCGGTTTACTCGCAGGTAACCGGTGGAAACACTGCCGCGCCCTTTTGCTTTTTTGCGGTTGATATTGTTGACTGATGACTTTATAAAGGAAAGTTGTACTTAAGACTTATCAATAATCCTCAACATCTATTGCTTGAACTCAGGAGGAGCCAGCATGGCTCGCGTAACGATCGAAGATTGCCTTGAAAAGGTGGACAGCAGATTTTCTCTTGTACACCTGGCAGTGCGTAGAGTGCTGCAGCTGCGCAGTGGAGCACCCCCACTGATCGATGCCCCCAAGAATAAAGAAATAGTGGTGGCGCTGAGGGAAATCGCTGCAGCCAAGGTGACCGTGGACAATATACGTCAGCTCGATGAACAGAAGGCGTTGCCGGAGAGGCTCACCAAGGTGCAGGACGAGACGGCTGCCCGTGAAGAATTGAAAGAAATCATGGAGAAAGCTGTCCAGTTCGGCGGTAACATCGACTTGGATACGGTAGATGAAGAGCTATCGGGGGACGAAGAAGAAGCCTAGAACAGGTCCGGGACCATGCAATTCTTCTCCTCTTTGAGGGGGAAAGGTCAGGTGAGGGGGGGCTGAGATTTCCATCACTTACACCTGCTTCTCCCAAAGAACAAGAGTTCTTGGACAGACTTCCAGGCTGTTTGCCGGCTTTTGAGTGTTCAAAGAGTTCAGCCGGGGAGCAAGGAAATGGCCAAAATGCGAGAGCTCAGTTGCCTCATGAAACGGGAACTGCTGAATCAGGCTGCGGTTTCGGTTGATACCATCGTGGCCTGGGGTCAACAGTGCGAACAGAATGGTCTGGTGTATGACGCCGTTGACTTTTACGAAAAGGCACAAGCCACCGAGCCTCTGCTCAGATTGCTCAAGGTTTCTCAGGAAGAAGGTGATGCTTTTCTGTTCAAGCGCATCAATAAAATTCTCAAGCGGGAGCCTAGCCAGGAAGAATGGCGCTGTCTTGCCGGGAAGGCTGAGGAGATGGGCAAACACAGTTTCGCCAGGCAAGCTTTGGGACATTTACAGATGGACAGCCCGCAAGACAGGGCTTCCAGTGAGGCTTGAACCTTCTAATGGTGCGATTCTCGATCCCTGATGGGGCGGGAGCAGTGATGCCGTTGCGCAGTGCCGCACCGAACGACCGGGGCCCATAAGATTTACCGAGATGTTCGCCAAAGGTTGACAATTCCCCAATACATGTTTACGAAATTTGTGGCTGCCGCCGCAAGCTTCGACCAAGGTTAACAGAGGAATGAAAGCCAAATGGACAAACGTGATTATTACCAGGTTCTAGGAGTTTCGCGTCAATCAACCGAAGATGAGATCAAGAGGGCATATCGAAAACTCGCGCTGCAATACCATCCTGATCGGAATCCCGGTAACAAGGAGGCCGAGGAGAGTTTCAAGGAAGCGGCCGAGGCTTACGAAGTCTTGAGAGATCCCCAAAAACGACGGATATACGATACGTATGGCCATGAAGGCCTTAAGGGTGCGGGATTTAATGGTTTTCGCGGATTCGAGGATATTTTCAGCTCATTTGGCGATGTTTTTCAGGAGTTTTTTTCCTTTGGCTTTGGCGGAAGCCCGCGCCAGCGCACTGCAGCCCGTCCGGGAGATGATCTGTTATACGACTTGAACCTCAGTTTTGAAGAAGCGGTGTTCGGTACAGAAAAAGAAATTGAGATTGAAACGTTAGGTCAATGTAAGCAATGTGGTGGAAGTGGGGCGGAGCTGGGATCACGGGAAGCGACCTGCCCCATGTGCGAGGGCAGGGGCCAGGTGGTCCAGTCCCAGGGCTTTTTCCGTGTCAGTGCCACCTGTGCAAGGTGCCAGGGTCTGGGGCAGGTGATCGTTTCGCCATGTGCAGATTGCCACGGGCAGGGGCGCGTAAAGCAAAAGAAAAAGGTACAGGTCAAGGTTCCGGCAGGAGTGGACTCGGCCATGCGCCTGCGGCTGCGGGAGGAGGGGGAAGGTGGTTACCGAGGCGGCAAAGCCGGCGATCTCTATGTTCGCCTCCATGTGCAGCCGCATGAATTGTTTGACCGGGATGGCGACCATCTCTACGCCAAAGTGTCCATTTCGTTTGCCCAAGCGATCCTCGGGGATCAGATAGAAGTTCCCACCCTGGACGGGGTTAAGACCCTCAATATAGAGCCCGGAGCGCAGCCGGGTACGGTAGTGCGCTTTGCCGGTGAGGGTGTGCCGCGGCTCAAGGGGTATGGCCGCGGGGACCTTTTCATCGAAATCGAGGTCAAGATCCCGGAACATGTCACCCCACGGCAGGCAGAGCTGATTCAAGAATTCATGGAAATTGACCGGGAAAAGGAAGGGAGCAAGCTGCGCAAATGGCCCTGGAGCAAGCGCAAAAGTTCCGGCAAGGGGAATCGCGTAGAGGCCTCTTCGGGTCACGGGCATTCATGAAAAAGTGGATTCAAGCAGATGGAGCCCGTCTTTCTTCGGCGCGACGGGAAATTTTGAGATGGACTTTATCTGGGTCTGGAACAAGATTTAAGGAGGTAAAAGTTGCAGCGCAACGCAGCCTCAGGTCAATATAAAGATTTTCAAGCATCCGCGCTCTATTGCCCTCGGTGTCGGCAGGCGATGCCGGTGCGAAGTCGGTTACTGTTAGTCTTGCCAGACGGAGAACTGCACGAATACTTGTGTCAGCGTTGTGCTTCTTCAGTGGGTACAAAAACCGTTCGACAAGACCGGCAAGCACAACTTTTCATGCCTTGAGAGCCTACCGGATACCAGTTCACCTTTCCGTAATATGAAAGCGAGAAAAGGCGATGATCGAAGCGCAGGGACTTACCAAGTTCTATGGTTCTTTGCCCGCCATCAGAGACGTCACTTTCCGGGTTGACCAAGGGGAGGTCGTGGGGTTTTTGGGCCCGAACGGTGCTGGAAAATCGACTGCGATCCGCATTCTCACCTGTTATATGCCGCCCACAGCCGGTATTGCAAAAGTCGACGGCATTGATTGTTTCGCGAGCTCTCTGCAGGTGCGCTCCAGAATCGGCTACTTACCGGAGAACAATCCCCTTTACAATGACCTTACGGTGAGCCGTTTTTTGCGTTTTGCCGCGGGTGTCAAGGGGCTTAGTGGAAAAAATACAACCAGGGAGATGGATAGGGTTGTGGCTGTTTGCGGGCTTGAGAAGGTGCGCCATCGAATCATCGGGCACCTCTCCAAAGGTTACAAACAACGGGTGGGATTGGCCCAGGCCCTGGTCAACAATCCCCCCGTGCTGATTCTGGATGAACCGACAATCGGTCTTGATCCCACACAAATCATTGAGATTCGTAAGTTAATCCAGAGCTTGCGCGAGCAGCATACGATATTGTTGAGCAGCCATATCCTGCCCGAGGTGGCCCAAATCTGTCAGCGGGTTTTGATCATCAATAAAGGGCAGATTGTAGCGACGGACACCCCGGGCAATCTCACCAGCCAATTGCAGAAATCGGCTCAAATTTCCCTCAAGGTCGAAGGCGAGATAAACCAGCTGGCGGCTGTTCTCGAATCGCACGAGGGCGTCCAGAAAGTCACCGTGAGCCGGGAAGACGCCGGCCGCCTTCTGGTGGAGACGGACCGAAGTCGTGATTTGCGGCCAGAGATAGCGCGCAAGGTGATCGAACGGGGACTCAGCCTGCTGGAGCTTAAACTGGTCGATTTGAGTCTGGAAGATATTTTTCTGCAATTGGTTACGGAAGAGCCGGTACAGGAGGAAACGCAGTCATGAAAGGCTTCGGGTCGGTCTATCGAAAAGAGCTCTACGCGTTGTTTGCATCGCCGATATTCTATACTGTGGGAGTCACTTTCCTTGTAATTTCCGGTTACTTTTTTTACAACTCGGTGGCCTATTACAATCTATTGAGCTTCCAGGCAAGTCAGAACCTTGTTCTGGCTGAGCAGCTGAGTCTTGAGCAGATGGTAATACGCCCATTTTTCCTGGACTTAAGTATCATACTGCTACTGATTTGCCCTCTCATCACCATGCGGCTTTACGCCGAAGAACGCAAAACGGGGACGCTGGAACTGCTTTTCACCTACCCTGTCTCCGACTGTTCGACCTTGCTGGCCAAGTTCGCTGCGGTCCTGACAGCCATGGCAACAATTCTGGCCGGCACCCTGCCGGGTTTTGCACTCCTGGGGCACATGGCGAGCCTTAATTGGCCGGCGGTACTGTGTGGTTACCTGGGTATATTCCTTTTGGCCGGGGCTTTTATGTCTCTCGGCATTTTGACGTCCTCCATGACGCAAAATCAAATCATCGCCGCTGTGCTTTCCTTTGGGGCTTTACTGATGTTTTGGATCGTCGGTTGGACCAAGACCCTGGTTGGACCGACTGCAGGCGCTCTGATCGAGTACCTTGCGATTACCGGGCACCTCGACAGCTTTGCCAAGGGGATCCTCGATTCCCGGGACATTATATACTACGTATCCTTCGTTATCCTGTTCCTGTTTTTTACCCTGCGACAGCTGGAATCCTACCGGTGGAAAGGCTAAAGCCTGACGGTGAGCCATCCCGTGCAGCATTTCATAATGGAGGCAGCAGCTTATGCCGACTAATCGACGGCGATTTTGGAAATATGGGTCGAACGCAGTGGCTTCAACACTTTTCTTCCTGGGGATTCTGGTGGTTGTCGCCCTCATTGCCGATCGCCATCCGTGGCGGTTGGATCTGACTCAATCAGGCGCTTTCACCCTCTCGGAACAGACCCGCAATGTGTTGAATTCCATCGAAGAGCCCATCGAAATTAAGGCGTTCTTCGCAACTGCGGCGCCGGAGGAGATGGAAGCCAGGGATTTGTTTGAGACCTACCGATATCACAATAAAAAAATAAGCTACCAATTCATCGACCCCGACCGCCATCCGGAAAAAGCGCGGCAGTACGACATCCGTTCGTATGGTACGCTGGTTCTGGAAGGCTTCGGCAAACAGCACACTATCCAGGATGCAACCGAAGAGTCTCTGACCAACGGCATTTTGAGGTTGACCCGGGAGCAGCAGAAAAAGGTTTTCTTCCTGATCGGACACGGCGAACATTCCTTGCAGGAGCTGGATAAAGAGGGCTACTCGACGGTCAAATCGGCGCTGCAAAAGGAGAACTACCAGGTTGAAGAGCTCAATTTGTTGCAGCACGAAAGCGTGCCCGAAGACGTGGCGGTGCTGGTTATAGCGGGACCGCGCAAGCCTCTTTTTGGCCAGGAACTGGCCGCCCTGAAGAGTTATCTGGCCCGGGGAGGCAAGCTGGTGGTGTTCCTGGACCCTACCTTTGATGCGGGAATGAAGGAGTTTTTGTTGCAGTATGGTGTTGGAATAACCGAGGATATCGTCATCGACAAGCTCAGCAGAGTATTCGGGGGCAGTTATCTGCTGCCGGTTGTGACGGAATACGGGCTGCACAAGATCAGCGAACACTTTAATATTGCAACCTTTTACCCGGAGGCCCGCTCGGTCCGGTCGGCCAGGGATTTGCCCGACGGCATTCAGACGGAAATTCTTGCGTCAACGTCCCCCAATGCATGGGCGGAAACGGATTTCGAGCTCCTCCAGGAGGGGCAGGCCAGTTTTGATGAAAAGACCGATGAGGCCGGACCGGTACCCTTGATGGTGCTTGTGCAGATGAATCTTGCCGACATGTCGGGTGACGAGAATCCTTCCGGGGAGCCTAAGCCTGATTCGGCAGTGAAAAAGCAGGATGCTCCCGGTGATGCAGGCGGGGGGCGTGCCCAGAAGGCTTATCTGTTGGTGGCGGGAGACTCGGACTTCATCAACAACACGCATTTCGGACTTTCCGGCAATGGGGATTTTTTCCTGAACATTGTGAATTTTTTGGCCGATGAAGAGAATCTCATCACCATCGAACCTAGAAAAGCAGGAGGGCAGGCGGTGATGCTGACCGACAGTCAGGCTCAGATGCTCCTGTGGACCGTCCTGGTGTTTGTACCGCTGGCACTTCTGCTGGTTGGCTTCGCCGTTTACCGGGTGCGGAGGTCGCAGCGATGAAGTGGAGCCGGCCCATGATATATCTTGTCATACTGGTGCTTTTGACAGGCTATTATTATTACTTTGAAGTTGTCAAACAAGAGCGGCAGGAAGCGCAGGAGAGACTGGCCAGGAGAATCTTTCATTTCACAGCCGATGACGTGCGCGCTGTCACTATTCAATCCAGGGACAAAAAAACGGTTCGGCTGGCCAAGGACCAGATTTGGAAGATTACCGAACCGATCCCTTGCCAGGCGGACCAGGCGGTTGTCGAGGGTCTCCTCAATACCGTCGCGACGCTTGCACTGGAAAGAGAAGTGACGTCCGTTCCCGGAGACTTGAAATCATACGGCCTGAGCGATCCGGTTCTCCACTTGGAGATAGTTGAAAAGGATCAGAGTTGGCAGCTGCTGCTGGGTGACAAGAATCCCACCGGTGAAGGGTATTATGCCAAGATCGGAGATCGGGCCCCGGTTTTTCTAATAGCCGAGGGGGTTTGGGGTGTGTTGCACAAAGGTGTCGATGAGCTGAGGAGGAGAGAGCTCCTGGTCTTCGAACCCGAAAAAACAGTGGGCCTCGAGGTGGCGTGGCAAAACGGCGAGCCGGTATCGATTAGCCGTCAAGCCGACCTCACCTGGAAAGCGGAGAAGCGGCCTGATATAAAGATTAAAGGCAGCAAAGTGCAGAATGTACTGGAACAGCTGCGCTGGCTGAGAGCGCAGAAGTTTGTTGAAGATCAAGTCAAAAATCTTGCAACACATGGGTTGGACCCGCCGCAGGTTACAGTGCAACTGCAGTTTCTTGACGGCAAGTCGAGCCGGCTGCAGCTGGGGGACGTGGACATAGAGGAAAACGTGCTGACCGCACTCAGCTCCGAGCTTCCAGCGGTAGTAACGATTGATGCCGCTATGTTGCAGGACCTGCCGACCACCGTTGCGGCTCTCGAAGACCGCTCGTTGATGACATTGAAGGCCGGTGAAGTGAGTGAGGTCAGGTGGCATCTGGGTGACCGGCGAGGCCGTGTGCTCAAAACAGGTGAAAACAGCTGGGGAACAACGGCCGGCGACGATGCAGAGCCCGGAACGCTCAAGGATTCGTGGCAAATGAGTTCACTGATCTATGATTTAACTCAGGCGGAATACCTGCGAAAACTGGATCCGGTGTCCGCAGTTCCCTTCGAGCCATACGGCGGTTTGGATTTTTATGCTGCTGGAGAAAAGCTCGCTTCGCTAAACTGGAGCCGGGATATGCAGCCGCCTGCAAAATCCGGCGTTGTCTGGATACAGCAGGGAGATCAGCCTGCTGAAGCGGTTGAGGTCGAGCCCGAGCTCCTCGAGCGAGTGCAGAAAGATCTGGTTAATCTTTCCGAAGGTGAAGCGAAATGACCGCGGGAGAAGCAAAAGCCCCTTTAAACCCTTAGGTTGATTCAAGCAATGCAGAGCCATTGTCTGCAAATGCTCTTGCTCCCCAGGTTCAAGCACTGACCCCGTTCAGTTCAACAGCGCTCCCGCCAGTGCGACTACTCCCACCAGCAACAGAGCAAGTACGTGAAATAATCGAATTCTTGGCAGGGTCAGCGGCAAATCCTCCCGGTAGCCGCGCGCTGCCAATGCGAGGGCCAGTTCGTCGCAGCGGATGAAAGACCTGCGAAAGAGCGGTAAACACAGGGTCTTGATGTGCCGAAGGGATCTTCCCGACCGATTCCCCATGCGGGATTTTACCGCCAGCTGCACTTCGGCAAACTGATCGAGCAGCAGAGGGAGAAACTTGACAGTGAGACTGACCATCATGGCGATACGGCGCGCGGGTAGGAAAGGCAGCGGTCTCAGAAACCAGGTGATGGCATCCTGCATCTCGCGTGGTTTGGTAACCAATGTGAACAGGATGGCGTAAGCCAACATCAGAGCCAGTCGCCAGCACACGATCCCGGCCGCTTTCACATGCGGCAAATCCCAGAATGATGGATGCTGAAAAAAGACCTGAACAATGAATATGATTGCGAGAAATAACAGCCACGGCTTCCCGCTCAGTAACAGGGCCCTCCCGGGCAGCCGTGCGACGCCGAAAGCGGCGAAGAACACCAAGGTAAACAAGACGAGCGATGGTACGTCCATCTGCAGCAAGGAAAGGGTCACGATCATCAGACCCGGGAATTTGCAGCGGGCGTCCCAGTGATGAAGCGGGGTGTTGCCGGGGAAATAGTGCAACATCAGGCGGTCAGCCATGAAATGGGCTCGCTTCCAAGCAGACTGTAACACGGAGGGCGGATTTGATAGCGAGACAGATTCTTGACTACCAATGCCGGTGGCCCGTCCGCCCGAAGTTCTCCATCATACAAAACGACTACTCGGCTGACATGGGCGATGACCTTTTCAACGTCATGGGTGGTCACTATTACCGTGTGGCCTTTCTGGTGAAATGTAATGATTTGCTGAAGGGTCTGGCGCACTCCGCTGTAATCCAGGTTTGCGAAGGGTTCGTCGAAGATGAGCACTCGAGGCTGCATTGCCAGGACTCCTGCAATGGCAAGGCGACGCTTTTCTCCTCCCGAAAGCAAATGGCATGGCTTATCGGCCAGGTTTTGGAGAGCCACAGAGTTGAGCGCCCAGTCGACTCGTCCCTGGATTTCAAGTTCGGACAGCCCCAGGTTTTGCGGACCGAAAGCGACATCGTCCCAAACCGTTTCCCCGATGATTTGGCTGTCGGCGTCCTGGAATACCATACCCACCAGTTTGCGCACTTCCTCCTCGGCGTCGGCAACATCGATTCCGGCCACCCGGATACTGCCGGCAAACGGTTGCAGCAGCCCATTGATATGCCGGATCAGTGTTGTCTTGCCGCTGCCGTTGGGCCCGCAAATGAGCAGAAATTCGCCCTCTGGAACGGTGATATCGAGGTCTTTAATAGCAACCGTTCCGTCGGGGTAGCGGCACTGGAGTCGGTCTATTTCGATCATGAGGAGGTGGGCCTCAGCTGGCGGGTGACCATTGGCTTCAATGCTCTTGCCAGCACCACTGCTGCCCCGGCTTTAAACACATCGCCAACGAGAAAAGGAACCATGCCCACCAGCACTGCTTTGCTCCAGGTCAATCCGGCTGCATACTTGAGCCATGGAACGCCCACCGCGTAAATGGTCAGCATGCCGAATGTGACCGCCAACAGGATGGCAACGGGGCGCTCTGCCGAGTGCTCGGCAATGCTGCCGGTGACCCAGGCGGCCAGCAGAAATCCCAGCAAATAACCACCAGTAGGACCGAGAAAATGGGCAAGCCCTCCTTTGGCTCCAGCAAAAACGGGGATTCCCATGGCCCCTGCAAAAAGATAGATCGCGACGCTTATCGATCCCCAGCGGCTTCCCAGCAATAACGCTGCAAGCGGGACAAAAAGATTCTGCAGCACGATGGGGACCGGCCCCAAGGGGATGTGGATGTAGGCACCCATGGCAATGAGGGCGGCCATCAACGAGGCGTAGACCATCGACTGTAACTGTTTAACCGGCATGTTATGATTTTCCGAATGTGTTGCCATGAAAGCGGGTTTGTTAACCGTAAAGCGCCAATTAGGTTAACCAACTGTGGCGAAGCTGTCAATGGCAATGCTTAGGTCGACACTCCTGGAGCAAACGGATTTGTTTTTGCACCGGCTCCAGTGTGTCGGGTTTTGCCGCGCCAATCGGCTGCTTGACAAACAAACCTGCTAATCGTCGCCGCTGTATCCGTATGATCTGAAGATATCGAGGATGGTGCCGGCCACATAGGATTCTTCCTCATAGTGAAACGCTTGACTAAGCGCCTTGGTTACCTCCGAGATCCTCTCATAGGCAGTGGTAACACCTTTGCAATAGTCTTGCATGTTTTCCATGATGCGCTTCATCCTGCCTGCAATCTCTCGCGGAAGATGGCTTAGGGCAACCTCGTCGATCAGCGTGTTCAGTTCCGCCATCTCTTCTGCAACGGCGTCCTTGGAGTTCAACAGATGCATGAGGTGCGTGTTGAGATAGTGGCACATGCTCCCGGCAGCGTTGCGCAGCACCCTGTTTCTCTGATCTTCAAGCGCTTTGGTGATATTATGGGCAATGCCCTCATGGTAGAGCACGCGCCCAAAATCGTCGATTTTCGCTCGTGTGGTGATGGCCACTTCGATGATTTCTCCCGCTTTATTCCGGAGCCTTACATGTTCGCCTTCGACATGGCCTTTGGCGTAGATTGCCTTGAGCAGCGCCTGCCTCTCTGTGAGGTCGACATAAAAGTCTTCTACGTTGCTGGCAAGCGCCTCCATCTTGTCTTCAAAACCGAGAAGCTTCATGCCGGCTTCGTTGATATCGAGAAAGACTCCCTCGGGAGTCAACGTGAAAGCCATGTCACTGGTCGAATCAAAAAAACCCTTGTACTTGGCTTCACTCTGTTTCAGCGCATCGATTGCCTTCTTCTCCTCGGTGATGTCTCTGATGACATGATCGATTCTTCTGATTGTTCCACGGCCCGAATAGACAACGTGCCCTTCGTCCCGGACCCACTTGACCTGGTTGTCCCTGCTGATGATGCGATACTGTTCCTCGCTGAACTCGGCTTCCGGCAGATTATCGTAAAACTGCTTTACTTTACCCAGATCTTCGGGATGGACAAAACTCAAGATGTGATTTTCTCCGCTGGTGAAATCCCTTACCGGAACACCATAGAGGGCCTCTGCCGCAGGATTGATGGCAAGTATCCAGTAACCGGTTGCGGACATGGAAACGACCACTTCGTTCATGGAATGAAGGATGCTCTCAAGACGCTCCTTGGTTCTTTCCAACTCAATGCGTGTCTTGCGGCGCTCGGAAATGTCGGTCAAGGCGCCGAGTATCGCCGGAACGCCTCCACACTCCACAACGCTCACTTTCATCTCGATAATGGCATCGCCGTCTCTCCTTGGCATGACAAACTCGATACGGTCGGGCAGGTCCTCGGTGAACAGACGCTCGGTGAAGTACTTTGCGACTTTTGCCCGGTCGGCTCCGGATATAAACCTCGAAAATTCGGTTTTCAGCGTCTCAGCAGGCCCCTTCCCGGAGATTTCAAAAAATGCGTTGTTGGCAAGAACAATTTTTCCTTCTCGAATGATCACCACGCCTTCGTTGACGTGCTCCACGATGCCTTGATAATCGATGTCGCCCTTACATATCCTGATTTGATGAGCATCATCGTATGTCTTGTTGGCCATTGGCTTCCTCGGTGAGTGATGTTGTGCCCGGCGGAATTTTCCAGAGGCTGCACAAATTCCGCTGAAATGCATTAGAAGACTGCCCGAGAAGGATAAATTCGTTTTCCCCTTGAGGGAGAGAAACTTCTCGGACGGGCTCTTAGGGGCCTACTGTCCCCGTGATCATATAGCGCTCATTGGGTCGCGAGACAATAGAATCGTAATAAGGATAAAAGTTTTGACGAACGCGCGATGCTTTTGCCTGTGCAGCCAGAAAATCCAACCCAAATAAAAAAGCTAACCGGAGGGGCTGGAACCGGTTAGCTTCAGAGGAGGAAAGAGTTGATTTCTTTCGTGTCAAGAAGCTTAAGCAATGAGCATGCCACAACCCGGTATCGTTTCTATGTGGCTGAAATCACACAACTGCACCTGCTGCAGTGCAAGGTCTCAGGAATAATTGGCGCCATGATTGCGCCATATACACGCCATAATCGGTCCCCCTAACGGAAATGAATCGGGTACGACAGAGAACTTCGGGGGGGCGGCAGATACTTCGTGAGCACAGATAAAAGTAGTAGGTGATTGGGGTGAGTGATCGGACTTGAACCGACAGCCTCTGGGGCCACAACCCAGTGCTCTAACCTATTGAGCTACACCCACCACGGTTTGAATGCCTTACCAACTAACATGCTCATGCATAAACTTCAAGCAAAAACTAAGTGTTGGCGAATCAAATGCCAGGAGTAGAGGGGAGAGTTCACCGTTCTGGGCGGAACCATTTTGAGAGAGCGAAAATATAAATATTATTCGTAAATCAATGCAGCAACGCAGCAACAGTTAAATTGACAGAATGGGGTCTTTCCGTTAGCATCTTTTATCTTTGGGTTGTGATGGTACCTCGCGTGGGGATGGAACTCTCAGAAAGGGACAAGCGGAAATGATCATAGGCCTGGATGTGGGCGGTACCCATACGGATGTAGTTCTTATCGGTCAAGATTGTATTCTTCGTCAGGTCAAGGTGCCGACCGATCCCCAAAATCTTCTCGACTGTGTGTGGACCGGACTTGCAGAAGTTACCCGGGATGTTCCTCCACAGGATATCCGCCGAGCGGTCTTGAGCACAACACTCACCACCAACGCCATCGCGGAGAACAAGCTCGTCCCCACCGGCATGATTGTTTGCAGTGGTCCGGGGGTCGACCCCCGGTGTTACAAGACCAACGATTACTTCTACAATGTGAGTGGGTCGATCGACCACCGTGGGCGCGAGGTTCAATCGATTGATCAAATGGAAATCGAAGCCATTGCATCCCGATTGCGCTCGGAAGGCATTCGGCAGGTGGGTGTGGTGGGCAAATTCTCGGTCAGAAACCCGCAGCATGAAATACAAATCAGGGCTATGCTGGGCGATGACTTTGACCATGTGGTGCTCGGTCATCGGTTGTCCGGCAACCTCAATTTCCCGCGAAGGATCGCTACGACCTATCTGAATGCCGCAGTGTACCCGCTGCACAAGAAGTTTTTTGATGCAGTGAAAGAATCTCTCGAAAAAAAGGGGCTGCACATCCCAATTTATATTCTCAAAGCCGACGGAGGAACGATGAGCCTTGAGGCTTCGCTCGAGTCGCCGGGACAGACTATTCTGTCGGGTCCGGCAGCCAGTGTGATGGGATCGTTGCCGTTCGCGGCGGAAGATGAAGAAACTCTGGTGCTGGATATTGGCGGTACGACTACCGACATGGCCATTTTGCTCCGTCAGGTTCCCCTCCTCGACCCTTTGGGCATCGAACTGGGCGGTTTCAAAACCCTCATTCGCGCGTTGAAAACCCAATCGGTTCCGGTTGGTGGGGACAGTGTTGTACGATTGCTGGGAGAACGAATAACCATCGGACCGGACCGGCAAGGTCCGGCCATGGCGTATGGCGGTCCTGCACCTACGCCGACAGATGCTCTGTTCGTGTTGGGCAAGACCTCCAATGGGGACGTTGGGGCGGCGCGCCGTGGTCTGCAGGAGTTGGCCGACAAACTCGGTGTAGGTGTTGAAGAGATGGCCGCCCGCATTTTTGATGAAGCCTGTTTCAATATTTTGAATGAAGCAGCCAAGATGATTTCCACTATCAACAGCAAGCCCGTGTACACCGTGCATGAGCTGCTGGAAGGCTATCAGGTGCGGCCCAAGGAGATCTTGGTTCTGGGTGGACCGGCCCCCCATTTTGCGTTTCGCCTGTCGAGGCTCACCGATTTTGAAGTGCACGTTGTTCCCCAGTGGCAAGTAGCCAACGCGGTGGGCGCCGCGCTGGCAAAAAATACCTGCGAGGTGACGGTGTTTTCGGACACCGAACGCGGCATTGTGCTGGCGCCGGAAGAAAACTATAGCGAATCGGTGAAGCGAGATTACAGCAAGGAAGCGGCTCTCGAGCTGGCATTCGAGCTGCTTAGGAAAAAATGCCTGGCCGAAGGGGCGAGCCAGGATGAAATGGAAATGGAGATTCTCGAGGAAATGCAGTTCAACATGGTGCGAGGGTTCCACACGACCGGCAGGAACATCCGCGTGAAGGTGCAGGTGAAGCCCGGGTTGATACCGGAATACAAAGACATTGCGCAGACTCTTTTTAATTATTGTCCACTGCCCTCGTAGCGGAGCAATCACGGTCGCTGGGGAAAGTGCCTTCGACAGGAGAGGTCGACCCTTGACAACTGTTGGATTATACAGGAGCCAGGCATGTTGCGAGCACCCATAAAGACGGGTCTAGTGTTTTTTCCCGCTTTCGACTGGGCTATCAGTTCGACCCATCCGGAACGGGAAGAGCGACTGTTGTACACCCAGGACCAGGTTTTCGAGGAAGGCATTCTGGATGTTGAAGGGATTATCGAATACAAGCCCGACCTGGCAACATACCAGGACATAAGACGGGTTCACTTTTGTGCTCCTGAAGAATCACGGGTAGTTACGGAATCGCATCTTATCAGTGCGGGGGGTGCCAAAAAAATCGCCAGTGAGGTAATGCAGAAAAAGATCAAGCGCGGGTTTGCCCTGGTACGTCCGCCCGGGCACCATGCCATGCGGGTGGTACACGGCTGTCGCGGCTTCTGCAATATCAATATCGAAGCGGTCATGATCGAATTTATGCGGGAAGTCTATGACATAGGGCGGGTGGCTATTGTCGACACCGATTGTCATCACGGAGACGGAACCCAGGACATCTATTGGCATGATCCCGACACGTTGTTCATTTCAATTCACCAGGATGGGCGCACCCTCTATCCCGGGACGGGTTTTCAGCACGAACTTGGCGGCCCCACGGCCTATGGCGCCACCATCAACATTCCCCTGCCGCCGCGCACCTCCGAGGAAGGTTTCTTATACGCTTTGGAACATGCCATTCTGCCCATTCTGGAAGACTTTAAACCCGATATCGTTATCAATTCTGCCGGACAGGACAATCATTACACCGACCCTATCACATCCATGAATTTCTCGGCGCAGGGTTACGCACAGCTCACTCACCTGCTGAAACCCGATATCGCCGTGCTGGAAGGCGGCTACGCCATCGAGGGAGCACTGCCCTACACCAATTTGGGCATCATCATGGCACTGGCCGGTCTGGACTTCGGCCAAGTCAGAGAACCGGACTACCGACCGGAAAAGATCCGGCAATCGAAGGATACCAGCCGCTACATAGAAAAAGTAATTGATCAGACGATGGATTACTGGGAAAATCGCCTGCATCTTGGAGAAAAAGCTCGAGCGGGCAAGCAGTTTGCGGAACGCGAGCGTTCCATATTCTACGATACCGACAATATCCTCGAGACTCAGAGAGAAAGACTCAAGGTATGCGCTGACTGCCCGGGTGCGCTGGCTATTGATTCCAAGACCGACAGCGGATACCATGTCTATGCGGTCCATGTCCCGCGCAAAGCCTGCAGCCATTGCAAGGAATTGGGCTATGAATGGTATGATGCGGCGGATGTGCAGGAGTTCGACAGAGTATTCTTGCAGGATCGCTCACAGAATCAGTACATTGCCAAGCAGGGCTAGATAAAATCCATTTCCAAGTCGTTCGTTCCTCGCCCCCTGGAGCAAGCGAAAGAGAGGGATCGAGACGAACGCTGAACCATTCATCCGGCAAAAATGATGCAGCCTGTTGTGGTCAAAGATCTTACGCTCCCCGAACTCGCAAATTGGATCGAAAGCATCGGGGAGAGACGCTTTCGGGCGCGCCAGTTGTTTCGCCATATTTACGCGCGACGCGTGCGTTCCTGGCAGGAATGCAGCGATCTGTCAAAGCTGTTTCGAGTGCAGTTGGAGTTTGGAACCTGCCTCGATGCACTCAAGCTGATCGAAAAGCAAACCGCGGCGGACGGCACCAGGAAGTATTTGTTTGAGCTGCACGACGGACATTGCATTGAGTCCGTCCTCATTCCCGATCCACCGCGGCAGACGCTCTGCCTGTCGAGTCAGGTCGGCTGTGCCATGGGGTGCAGGTTCTGTGTCACCGGCAGTATGGGCTTCAAGCGCAATCTCAGCGTGGGGGAGATCGTCGATCAGATCTGTCAGGTGCAGCGGGATCAGTCGCGCATAACCAATCTGGTTTTCATGGGGATGGGAGAACCGTTGGCCAATCATGAATCGGTCTGCAAGGCCATGCAGATCATGCTGGACCCAAACGGTATGGCTTTTTCTCATCGTCGGATTACCCTGTCAACGGCCGGATTGATTCCACAGCTGCGGCGGCTTGGCGAGGAAAGCCCGGTAAATCTTGCCATCAGCCTGCATGCTGCGGACGATGCATTGCGCTCACACTTGATGCCCATCAACAAAACCTATCCACTGGAGCAGCTGATGGCGGCCTGTCGAGAGTATCCTCTGCCTCCCAGGAAGCGCATCACCTTCGAGTACATCCTGATGGATAGGGTAAACGACGAACCCGGGCATGCGCGAAAACTCATCAAGCTACTGCACGGTGTTCGCGCCAAAGTGAATCTGATTCCGTTCAATCCTCATCCGGGCATACCCTATGGACAGTCTCCCGCACAGCGCATTTTGGAATTTCAGGAGATTTTGCAGAAGGCTCAATTGAACACACTCATTCGGCAAAGCCGGGGGTCCGACATCTTTGCCGCCTGTGGCCAACTGGCAGCGCAATACAGTCTGAGGCAGACGGCAAAGGCATAGATTCGATCTTCTGCCTTATGTGATCATTCAACCGCCTTCCAAGAGACACACCATTGGGTATTTTCGACATCTTTTCGACAAGTATCTTAGCGGTGGCAAGAATTGATCGATAGACTCGATCCTGCAAAATATCTCGGTAAATGGACGCTCATTTTGGGAGAGGTCAACACCGGCAAGACTTCCTTGTGCCGCGCGATCTTGGGAGAAATGTGCAAGTACGGACTGGAAGACCGGATTGCAATTGTTGATCTTGCTCCCGAGGTCCCCGAAACGATGGCGAAGGATCGAGAAATCAAGGGAATTGGAGGCAGGTTGGTGCCTCCGGATCGAGACAACCTGGTTTATCTGAGAGTGCCGCTTGCAGCTCCGCGCTTGAGCTCGAAAGGCGAACGGGAGGCACTGGAAAAGGCGCGGCTGAACGCCCTCAAAATCGGGACGCTGTTTGAGGAATGGAACCGCCTGGGGAGGGATATTCTATTCGTTAACGATATCAGTGTGTTTCTTCAGGCTGAGAGGGCGGAGAGTGTGGTCAAACTGCTGAACAAGGCCCAAACCCTGGTAGCAAACGGCTATTACGGCAATAAACTGGGCGCTGGTGAGTTGTCGCAGCGCGAACGCCGCCAAATGGATTTGCTGAAACTCTATTTTCACCAAATCACCATTACATAAGGACGGGAAGTGAAGATACTCTATACCTCCGATACCCACGTCTACCCCCCTTACTTCGATCACCTGCTCAGTGCCGCAGAAGCGATGCAGCCCGAAGCGGTGATCGTTGGCGGAGATATTATTCCGGATTGGCGAAGAGGCATTCAGGCATCCATTGCAGCTCATCAGGCGTGGATTCGGCATAAGCTGATTCCGCGATTGCAGGAATTCCGCTCAACGTGTGAAGATGTATCGGTGTTCCTGGACTTGGGAAACGATGACATTGCTGCTGCAAGGTTTCTGCTGGAAGAAAAAGACGGCAGGGACCTGCATCTGTTGCATATGCGCTTGCACAGGTTAAATAAAAACCTGGCGCTGGCAGGGTACCTGAAAGTGAACCCGACACCTTTCGCCATCAAAGACGGAGAAAAACCGGATTGCCGCGATTACAGCGGTCTATCCAGCCCTGGTGTGGCACCGCATGGTTCGATCACGCTAACGGGCAGTGAGACCCCTTATGAGCTGGATCCAGCCGCAGGAACCATCGAAGATGACCTTGACGAGCTTACCGAGCAATTGGAAAGTCAACACTGGAAAGATTGTTCTTTCGTCTTTGTGAGCCATGCTCCACCAAAAGACACGGCTTTGGATCGAACGGGCGCCGATCTGAACGTCGGCAGTCTGGCAGTGCGGCGCTTTATTGAGAAATGGGGGGCAAGCGGGCGGCTGGTGGCGGCTTTCCATGGTCACATCCACGAATCCCCGTGGAGGACGGGGCAGGTGTGGGAATATGTCGGTGGTGTGCCTTGTTTCAACGTGGGTCAAGAGCTGAAGGTCCTCAGAGCCGTCTGGTTCGATACCGAAAATGTCGTCGAGTCAGCCCGGCTGGTCATGGTTGGTCCTTCCAAAGAACTGGCTGTTCTTGAAAAGGATGAGTGGTTTCTTTCGGGGTAGCGCCTTTCCTCACTGTTCACTCCCGACCGCGGTTTGCTGTGCTTCGGCTGCATGCCGCAGGGCGCTCATTTTCCCCTTGAGAGACTGGGCATAAGCGAAGTTGAGGTGGAGCTTGAGGGTTTTTTCGGGGAGGCCGAAGGCAAGGCCCATGAGCTGGGGGAGGTAGAGGACCGAGACGGCGAGGTTTTCGGCGTTCATGCGGGAAATCTTGGCCTGGTAGCTGTCGAGATTCATCTGGCACATGGGGCATACGGTGGCGATGCAATCGGCCCCCCTGGCCGCCTGCAAAAGTACGCTCACACGTTCCAGGGCTGTCTCCTTCTTGGTGGTCATGAGGCCTGCCCCGCAGCATTGCGCGCCCATCTGCCAAGGGAGCACCGTGGCCCCGAGAGCCTCGATCAGGGGCTCCATGGACGTGGGCTGCTGGGGATCGTCAAATACCTCATAGGGACGCAGGCACTGGCAGCCGTAATACGGGGCGATGGTGACACCGGTCAGCGGCCGCACTACTTTTGCCTGCACGGTGCGGGCTCCGATGTCGCGCGCCAGCACATCGAGCAAATGGCGCACCTTGACGGTATTGGTGCAGCTCAGACCTTCTTCCGCCAGCACTTCATTGATGGTGGCCAGAAGTGTGCCGTCTCGCCGGGTGTGCTCCTCCACTTTTTTCAAGTTGAGATAACAGGCGCTGCAGGGAACCAGCATGTCGGCATCGATGGCGCTTTGCTCGGCCAGGGCCAGGTTCCTGGCGGGAAGCGCCAGGGACAATAGGTGGCTTACGGCCTCGCCCGCGCTGGCCCCGCAGCAGGTCCAATCGGCGACTGCTACAAGCTCTGCGCCCAGGGCCCGCATCACGGCCCGGGTGGAAGCATCGTATTCCTGTGCGGTCCCTTCAAGCGAGCAGCCGGGATAATAAAAATATTTCATGAGCGGCCCTCCACTTCTCGCACCTTGCGGTACAGGGCATCCAGTTTGCCGGCGGAAAAAAGATTCGGCAACTGCATCGAGAGCTTCCCCTTGACCATCAGTTTCACCCCCAGAGGAGTAAACCCCATAGGGGTCAGGGGATTTTTCAGAGAAAGAAAATAGCGGGTCATGAGGTCCATTTCCCGAACCCTTCCGTAGCGGCGCACATTATCGAGGAAGGTGAGATAAAACTTGGTGCTTTTCTTCTCCTTCCATTTGCCCTGGGCGATGGCCAGCCGCTTGAGGGCGGCCATGGCCTCGGTCAGCGGCAGGCCCCGCGGACAGCGCAGCGTGCAGAAATAACAGCTCGAGCAGAGCCAGAAGGTCTTGCTGGCAAAGATTTCATCGCTCAACCCCAGCTGAACCATGCGCCAGAGCTCACGCGGTGTGTAGTCCATGGCGCCGCTGTTGGCGCAGGAACCGGTGCAGGTGCCGCACTGCATGCAGGCCTTGATATTTTCCCCTATGGCCGCCAGGGGATCGGGCGCTTCATGCGGACCGTTTTGCGTTTGAACCGTCATTGGCTTCTCCTGTTGTGTGTCACTGCGCAGTACACAGAGAAAAGATTCAAAACAGCTCCTCGAGGGCTGCGTCCAGCATGGAAAAGAGCTGCTGGTCGCGGTATCCACGCAGCACCGAGGCACTGTTGGGGCAAACCGCGGCACACGCCCCGCACCCTTGGCAGGCCAGCTCATCGATCACGATGACCTCGTCTTCCGCATCATACCGCCTGGCCCCGTAGGGGCATGCTTCAATGCACAGCTGGCAGAGGGAACACAGGCTGTGGCGCACCTGCGCCGTGATGCTCCCGCCCATCGTGCGCTCCCTGCTCAGGATGCTCAAGGCGCGCTGGGAAGCCGCTTCGGCCATGGCCATCGATTCGGTGATGGAGCGTGGCGAGTGGCCGATGCCGCAGGCAAACACCCCTTCCCGCAGAAACTCGACCGGCCTCCACTTGTATTCGGCTTCCTGGTAGAAGCCGTCCCGGTTGACTGTCACCCCAAAGATCCCTGCCAGCTCGTCGTTCCCGTTGCTCGGCACGATGCCGCTGCTCAACACCAGGAGATCCGGCGATAAGGCGATCTCTCGCTGCAGCAAGGGATCGAGCGCCGTTACCGTTACCGCCCCGTTGGCCGTTTCCACCCGGGGCTTTGCCGCTACCTGGTACTGGATGAAAACGACTCCGGCCCTGCGCGCCTGGGTGTAGTAACTCTCGAGAAAGCCGTAGGCCATCATGTCCCGGTACAGGATGTAGACTTCTACGTGGGGATTGTGCTCCTTGAGATACAGGGCGTTTTTCAGCGCTGCGGCACAGCAGACTCGGCTGCAGTAGTTTCTTGGCTCCTCCCTTGACCCCACGCACTGGATCATGACAACGGATGTGAGATCCCCCGGAGCGACTTGGCCGCGCTGCAACTGGTCCTCGAGTTCGTGCTGCGTCACGATGGCATCGCACTGGCCGTAGCCGTACTCCTGCGGTTTCGCCTCGGAGCCTCCCGTGGCAAGGATCGCCACACCGTGCTCGATGGTTTCCCCGGCCCCTCCGGCATGTTCGAGGGTGGTGACAAAGCGGCCCACCTGCCCCTCCGAATGGACCACCCGGGCTTCCAGGTGCACCGAGATATGGGGATGCTTGTTTACGGCCGCAGCTGTCTGTTCCAGGAGCTGTTGCGGAGACCAACCGTCCAGAGTGCGGTACAGGCGGTGCAGGTTGCCCCCGAGTTTTTCCGAGCGCTCGATGAGATCCACCTCGTAGCCGTGCTCAGCTATGCCGAGAGCCGCCGTCATGCCGGCAATCCCGCCCCCGACCACGAGAGCCCGTCGGCTCAGAGGAACGCTTCGGGGCGGCAGCGGATCGATTCCCTGCAGGCGCGAAGCCGCCATAGAAAGAACCGAGGCGATCTCCCGCGTGACCCGGGCGCGGTCTTCGCCCCGGCCGGGAAAGGCGGGAGTGCGTATGTCCGCCACTTCGATGAGAAAAGGATGTAGCCCGATGGACTTCCCCAGGTCTTTCAACTTCCTTTGGTATACATAGGGCATGCAGGCCCCCAGCAGCACCCGGTTGGCCCGGCTTTCGCGCAATACCCGGCACGCTTCATCGAGCCCTTCGCGGGTGCACATCCGCTCGGTCAAAAAAACCTCAAGGCCCATCCCTTCAAGCTTTTGCGCGATTGCCTTGAAATCGGCCGCGCGCGCCAAATCCCCTGCACAACTGCAGAGCGCCGCAGCGACCTTTGGAGGATCGCGCGTAACGTCCCGGTAAGCCGGCTCATCATCTGTCACCCGGCTCAGGCTTCCCCCCCCGGCGTGCAGCAGCGTTGATGCCGCAAACGCCGCCGAGCCCGCCTGGATGACCGATTCCGAGATGTCCCGCAGGCCGCCAAAGGAGCCGCTCACAAAGATCCCCTGCTTCGCCGTGCGGCTGAAGGAAAAGGGCTCGGTCTTAAAAAATCCCGAAGGGGTCCGCTCGACCCCGCAAAGTTCCGCCAATTCATCGCTTCCCGCCGGGGGCCTCTGCCCGGTGGCGAGCACCACCAGATCGAAGTCCTCCGCATGCATCCGGCCCTCAATATCCGAATAGCGCAGCTGCAGGCAGCCTGCTTCCCCCGCCTCCACTGAATGCACCCGGCTTCGTATGAAGCGAACCCCGTAGTCCCTTTCAGCCCGCTCCCGGTAGCGTTGAAAATCTTTACCGAAAGTGCGCATGTCCATATAAAAAATGGCCGCATCCACCTGCCCGTCGCTTTTTTCCTTGGCCAAAAGGGCCTCTTTGATGGAGAACATGCAGCAAACCGATGAACAATAATCGGCGTTCAGATGGAGGTTACGCGATCCGACGCACTGCAGCCAGGCGATCTTTCGGATCCTTTGAGAATCTTCCGGGCGCAGCAGCTTTCCCCCATGGGGACCGGTTCCGCTCATGAGCCTCTCGTATTCGATGCTCGTTACGACGTTTTCAAAGGTGTGATACCCGTAGGTGTCCGGGGCCGATGCCGGATCGAAATTGGCGAAGCCTGCCGCCAAAATGATGGCCCCCACCTCGAACTGCTGCTCGCCCATGCGCAGGAGCTTGCGGTACCTGTTCACCACCAGGGCTACCAGAGCCTCCGGATCGAAGGGCTTCATGAGGTAGTCCATGGCTCCCACCTTCATGGCCTCGACCGCCGTTTCTACGGTGGCATAGGCGGTCATCATCACCACATCGAGGTCCGGATGCATCTCCCGGGCATTTTTCAGCACCTCGACGCCGTCCATGCCGGGCATCTTGACATCCAGCAGCAGCAGGCTGCAGCCCCCCTGCGAGAGCTTCTCCAAAGCTTCGACCCCGGATTCGGCCATTTCCACCTGAAAGCCCGCGTCTTCCAGCCACTCCTTGATGGAATCCCGAACAACCAGCTCATCGTCCACTACCAGCACCTTGAAAGCCTTGCGTGCCTCCAGTTGAAGATCGATGGCCCCGGTCGGACACACCCGTTCACACTCGCCGCAACGGCTGCACGCCGCCGGGTCCACCACGTAGTGGTTGGGAACATTGTGCGGCACCGGAAGGTAGACGGCCTTGCGGGTGGTGAGACCGGCGTTGAACTCATCAGGGACTTCCACCGGACATACCGTGACGCACGCGGCGCAGCCGATGCAGCGCTCGGGATCCACCATGGTCGGCTGGTGCCGCAGGGTCACCTGGAACTTGCCCGGCTCCCCCTCGATCCCCACCAGCTCGGTGGCCGCCATGATGTCAATGTTTTCGTGGAAAAAGCCCTTGCGCAGGCAGTACTGCGATGCGCTGTCGCGCTCCACTACGGGCAGCATCTTGCACATGCCGCAGTGGTCGGTCGGGAACTGGTAGTCCAGTTGCCTGAGCGTCCCGCCGAGGCCGGGCGCCTTGTCGATCAGGGTCACCCGATAGCCCTCCTCGGCCAAATCGAGCGCCGAGCGCATCCCGCTGATGCCGGCTCCAACCACCAGGGCCGAGCCTCTCTTGTTCTTCATAGCGAGCCTCTTTGATTGCTGTTAACCGCGAAGAATGCAGAGGATAACCCGGTAAGACTTTGCCGCAGCCATCTCTCGGCGCACTCTGCGGTGAATCGATCAGTCTTTGCCGCCGGTCACTTCAAAGAATTCCTTTTCGCGGAAAGTCGAAAGCGGGGGTTCCTCCTCCACGCTGCGTCCCGCCTCGTAGTCGAAGGCCCGTTGGGTGCCGGCCGCGATGGTGCGAAACAGTTCCATCACCGGCACATGGTTCGGGCAGGCGTTGGAGCACTGGCCGCAGCCGACGCAGGCCGTGCTCATGTGAGCCAGCCGGGTCAGGTGGTAGAAGACCGTGTCGGTCGGCATCTTGAGGGCCCCCTTCTTTCTGGCCCAGCGGAGGAACTGCGCCGGTTCGTGGTCGAACACATCGGTTGTGAACACGCACTCCCGGCAGTAGCAGACGGGACAGGCCACCCGGCAGTTGTAACAGTTGACACAGTGGCCAAGATAGCTCATGAGCTTGTCGAGATCCGAGGTGGCCGCGGCGGTTTCGGCAAACATCCGGTCGCGGTAGGCGGTGCGCTGCGCCAAAAGATCTAGGACCGCTTCCTTTCTCCCCGCAGGTTCCCGAGTGGAAGCCAGGCCGAGCTCCCCCAAAAGCGCTTCCCCCAAGGGCGTGTTGGCCTGGAGCGGAAGGCCTTCCCCGAGGGTTGCCCCCAAAAGCTCGAAAGAAAGGTCGGCGCTTTCCGCTACAAAATGCTCGCAGGCCTTGCAGGCGGTTGTGATATCGAAGTCCTCGAAGGCCGTCCCACGTCCTTCCAAAGCATTGCGGATAAAGTCCAGCGTCGCGCTGGAGCCGTCGCCTGCCGCCGCGGCAAACCGCAGGTAGTCGACATTGCCGTAGGCGCCAAGACAGTCCATGCCGATGATGATCAGCTGCTCTCTGCGGCCCTGTTTGAGCTTGACCAGTTCGATGAAGGCGCGTATCTCACACGGCCTCAAGACCACCGCCACTCTTCCTTCAAATGGCTTGCGGGTGAGGCGGGACACCACCTTGGCCGCATTGATGGGAAACACCGGGGCGAGTGGATCGGCTCCCGCCAACTGCTGCGGATCGGTCACCAGGGTGGGCATCACCGCATTCCTCACAGGAAGGTGCCGAGCCACCAGAAGTGCCTCGATCTTGCCTCTTTCAAGGAGCGTCCGAAAAAATTCCTGCAGGGCTTTTACCGGGTTTCCCTCCGTCACTTCAATTGCTGCTGTCCTGGCCATCGCTTTCTTTCTCCAGCTTCTCTTTGGCTGTTCGTTTTCCCCGTTGGTTGATGCGACGCTCTACATGGACCGCAGAGCTCAAACAGAGATCCCTGTCCATGGGCTTTCCTCTGCGCTGAATCCCCTAGATCACCATCTGCCGGCGCGCCTGGTTGGGACCCAGAGCCTTCACTTCAGCCACCAGTTCGCGTATCGTCTCGGCAAAATCAATCCCTTCGCTGGCCCCGATCCAGGTCATCTTGAGCCGCCTTTCATCGAAGCCGAACTTTGGCAGGATCTCTTTTAACAGCTTGATGCGGCGGCGCGCCTTGAGGTTGCCGTTGATGTAATGGCAGTCCCCCGGGTGGCAGCCGCTCACCAGCACCGCGTCCGCTCCCTCGAGGAGCGCCTTGATCACATACTTCGGGTCCACCATGCCGGTGCACATCATGCGGATCATGCGCACGTTGGGTGGCTGGATCAAGCGCGATGTGCCGGCTAAATCCGCCGCCGTGTAGGTGCACCAGTTGCAGACAAAGGCGATGATGGTCGGCTCAAATTCCCCCACGTCTTCCTCCATTTTCCCGGGCACTCACCGCGCAGACCGCGCAGCGCGCCGCAGGGATTCTCTATAGGTCACAGCGCTTCGAGCAGCGCATCGATCTCGGCAAACACCTGTTTGGCCGTGAAGTGCTTCACCTGGGCCGCGCCGCTCGGGCAAAATCCGGCGCAGCTGCCGCATCCCTTGCACAGAGCGTCGTTCACCACCGACACCCCTCTTCGGGCATCGAACTCGATGGCCGAATAGGCGCACAGCCCGATGCAGGTGCGGCATCCCGCACACACATCCGGGTCGATCCAGGATACCGTCGAGGAGATCTCGACTTTTCCGCGCGTGGCCAGGGCCAGTGCCTGGGCCGCCGCGCCTGCGGCGTGCGACACGGCATCCGGAATGTCCTTGGGCCCCTGACAGGTGCCTGCAAGAAAAATTCCGTCGGTGGCGGTCGACATGGGCCCAAGCTTCGGGTGCTCTTCCAGAAAAAAGCCGTCTCCCCCCTGGTTCACGCCGAACACCCGGGCCACGTCCGCCGCGTTCTCCCGCGCCTGCATGGCGGTGCAAAGGATCACCATATCCACCGGGATGCGCAGGCGTTTGCCGAGGAGAGTGTCCTCTCCCACAACAATCAGCTTGTCCCGTTCGTTTTCCGTGACCGCCCGGTCGGTGATCTCCGCCGGTCGGCCGCGGATGAAGGTGATGCCTTCCTCCTGCAGCCTGCGGTAGAATTCCTCATAGCCTTTGCCAAAGCAGCGCATATCGATGTAAAAGTTGTAGATGCGTGTCTCGTGACCCACCTTCTCCTTGATCAAGTGGCCGTACTTCAAGGCGTACATGCAGCACACCCGCGAGCAGTACTCATGGTGATGTACATCGCGGCTGCCCACACAGTGGATGATGGCAACGCTTGCCGGTTTTTCCCCGTTTTTCATCTCGATGCGGCCGCCGGTCGGACCGACGGCATTGTTCAACCGCTCGAACTCGAGGCCCGTATACACTTCCGCATAACGTCCGTAGCCGTATTGCTTCAAGGGAGAGGGGTCGAGGATGTCGAAGCCGGTGGCAAGCACCACCGTGCCCACCTCCACCTCCATCTCCTGATCCTGCATGCTGTGCGAGATGGCGTTTCGCTCACAGGCCCGCACGCATTCCATGCACTCCGAGCACACCCCGCAATTGAGGCAGCGCCCGGCCTCCCGCTGCGCCTCTGCATCGTTCAGGCCAAGGGACACTTCCTCAAACGTCTTGGCGCTCCCGACCGCTTCCCGGTACTGTAGCCGTGCCCGGGGCGTCCTTGCAAGGTGGTGTGGGATCGGCGCCCAGTCCTTCCCCGCACGTTCTCCGCCAAGGCCTGCTGCAAAAGCCTCCAGGTCTTCTCCCCTCAGATAACGGTCGATGGCCTCTGCCGCCCGGTGGCCGCCGGCAATGGCGTCGATTACCGTGGCCGGGCCGGTCACGCTGTCCCCTGCCGAAAACACATCGGTCTGTGCAGTCTGCATGCTCCCGCTTTGCACCAGAAGCCGGTTTCTGCGGCTGATCTCGACTCCGCTTTGCGCCATGCAGTCCGCTTCCGGTTCCTGCCCGATGGCGGAAATGACCGCATCGCAAGCGATCACAAACTCCGAGCCGGCAATCGGGGTGGGCCGCCTCCTGCCGCTCTCATCGGCCGGTCCCAGCTCTGTTTTGAGACATTCGAGCCCCGCCACCCTGCCGTTTTCCCCGTGAATCGCAGCAGGTGCCGTGAGGTAGTGGATCTCAACCCCTTCACGCAGTGCCTCCTCGATTTCCTCCGGATAGGCGGGCATCTCGCTTCGACTCCGCCGGTAGACCACTGAAACCTCACTGCAGCCCAGCCGCAGAGCGGTTCGCGCCGCATCCACGGCCACATTGCCACCCCCCACAATGGCCACCCGCTCGCCGGGACGCCGCCTCTCCCCCAGATTGACTTCGCGCAGGAAATGCACCGCATCCAGCACCCCTGCGTAGTCCTCTTCCCCGGCAATGTTCAACTTGAGGCTGCGGTGCGCCCCGATGCACACCAGGATCGCCTGAAATCCCTCATTTCGCAAATCCTCCAGGGTGAAATCCGAACCCAGCCTCTGACCGCTTCGAACCTCAATCCCATGGTTCAGGATATGGTTGATTTCCGCATCCAACACCTGCGGCGGCAGCCGATAGTCCGGTATCCCCACCCGCAGCATGCCGCCCAGAACCTCAAGCGCTTCAAAAATAGTCACCCGGTATCCCTGCAGCCGCAGATCATATGCCGCTGTAAGGCCCGCCGGCCCCGATCCGATCACCGCCACCTTCGCCTCCCGCTCCTCGATCCGCGGTATGGGAAGTGCGGAAAAATCCACCCGGTCCGCCGCATAACGCTTCAAATCCCTTATGGCCAGCGCCTCGTCCACTTCCAGCCGGCGGCACTGGTACTCGCACGGGTGCGGGCACACCCGCCCCAGCACCCCCGGCAGCGGCACCCGCTCAAGGATCAACTGCACTGCCTCGCGGTACTTCCCCTGACCGATCAGCTGCACGTAGCCCTGTACGTTCAAGCCCGCCGGGCAGGTGATGCTGCACGGCGCCCGGTCCTTTTTGTCGATGCAAAAGGTGATGGGAACCGCCTGCGGGAAAAACCGGTAGATCGCCTTGCGCTCCGATAACCGCTCGTCAAACTCGTTGGTTACCGAAACCGGGCAGACTTCCGCGCACTGCCCGCAGCCCGTACAGTTTTCCTCCAAAACAAAGCGCGCCTTGCGCTTGATCTTTGCCCTGAAGTTCCCCACATACCCCTGCAGCTCCGTCACTTCGCTGTAGCTTAGCAGCTCGATCTCCGGGCTCTGGCTCACCGCAACCGTTTTTGGAGTCGAGATGCAGGCCGCGCAGTCCAGAGTCGGAAAGGTCTTGTCAAACTGCACCATGTGCCCACCGATGGACGGGTCCTTCTCCACCAAATAGACCTTATGGCCCGCCCGGGCGATGTCCAAAGACGCCTGGATGCCTGCTATCCCCGCTCCCACCACCAGGACATCCGGGTGTACCTGCACCTGCCTGCTCGCCAGCCTCTGGTGGTAGTTCACCCGGTTGATCGCCGCGGCCGCCAGCCCCTTCGCCTTCTCCGTCGCTTCGGTTGCGTCTTCTGTCACCCACGAGCAGTGCTCCCGCACACACGCCATCTGAAAATAATACGGGTTCAAACCCGCCCGCTGACACGCCGACTGAAACGTCTTTTCGTGCAGCCGCGGCGAACACGACGCCACCACCACCCGGTTCAAACTCAGATCCCGGATGTCCTTTTGAATCATCTCCTGACCTGGGTCCGAGCACATGAACTTGTAGTCACGCGCCACCACCACTCCGTACAAGCCCCGCGCAAACTCCGCTACTTCCTCCGTGCGCACCTTCCCCGCTATGTTCGTGCCACAATGGCAAATGTAAAAGCCGATTCTCGCAGGCATCATCCAACCTCTTCAACTGTTGTCGGAAAATCTCTCATGTTTTTGTTGTCAGGTTGCGTCAGACGGTTGCAATTGACCGCAGGTGAAACTGCCTTTAACGTCGGAAAATGGTTGCAGATCCTGAGCACACATTCTGGGAGCAAGAGATGGAAACTTTGAGCCGCAACAGATTAAGGAGCATCTCTGAATGCTATCAGGCCAAGGCAATATGCAACAGCTCAATAAAAAGTGATTGTTCTCCGATCGCCCTTGGAAATCAAGAAGTACGTTAAAACGAAATATGAAAAAGAAACATAAACGACATTGGTATGTTCACTTAAAAATAAGAGTAATTATTCAAATGAGTGCAAGCTTAGTTTATAAGAAAATCTCTCGTTTTTCAAGAAGTACTGCTGCAAGGAACACCGGAGGTGGTCCCTAACGCCCCGCGCACGCTCGGCTGATAATGATTTTAGCTCGTATGGCAAGGCGGCGAGAGGGGGGAGATGGATTGTCGTGAGAAAAGCGTAAAGACAAAGAAAGGTGCGATTGATACCCTTCCAACCAGAGCCGTACAGGGTTTGTCATGGGGGCTCAAAAGTTGGGTAATGAGGGGTCTTGGAGGGGCAACTCAGCACATGATTCGCTTTATATCGGTTTGAAATTTACGGTAGACTCTCACAGCAAGATCGCTCAGTGGTTCTTCCATGCGCTCGGGTTTCGGCAGGGTCAAAGGTGGAGGCACATCGAACAGTTCGAAAGAGATCAGGTTTATTTGCAGTTTCTGATCGATGGAAGCCAATTCCGCTGCAGTGAAGTTTTCCCCCAGGAAAATTTTCCTCTCCAGGGTCACGGTATCCAAGCTCTTGAGAAAATTAATAATGGTGAGGAGATCAAAGTTATTTCGAAATCGTTTGATATTGGAGTTCACTGCCTGGCATTCCGCCTTCAGATTGTTGTAGGCCTTTTGGTATTCGACCATCCGCTGGTAGAATCTAACATAGGATTCAACAAACAGCTTTCTGAATTTGGCCTTGTCCGTGAAACCTCGAACGCGGATGAAACGCACGCCGCGGGTAAACTGCTGGGTGATACAGGAGCTCCAGAAGGAATTCTCGGGAATTTTCATCAAATGAAGAAGCTCCGCCTGCATATCCGATTTAATTACCAGGTAGGCCAATCGGGTCAGGCGTCTGCCGGTCCGCGCTGCTTGGAGTCTGGTCTGGTTGGCCTGCTCCAGGAGATCCTCTACTTGCAGCTCGAGAAGCCGTCTTTCGGTCAGATAATTTTCAACGACTTCTTCTTTGACCTGTCTGGTTAAACTGGCAATTAAGTCATCTTCCATGGGAATTCCTTGTCAACTGATGTTTCCTGTTTGGTTCATGGTTCTCATCCCAGTTGCAGCATATACGTTTGTGGATTCAGAAAGAGCGCAGGATATTCGGGTTGAAAATTATCCGCATGCTTCAACACCTTGATTTGAATTGCATCGGTCACTGGTTCAAGCAAAAGGATCGCCGCAAAAAGATCATCCGTTTCATGGCAGGGATAGGGGATGCCCCGTTCATTTACGGTGGTAATGTGTCGATGGGTCAAAGCCGACATCCAAATGGGCACTTCATTTCTGACTGCAAAACTCTTGAGTGCTTCAATTGTGCCGCGTGTTACCTGATCAAAATTCATTCCATCCAGAACTACCATGGAAGGTTTAAACTTGGCTTGTTCCTTCAAGTTAAGCAGGCTCTGCTGCAATTTTTCCAGGGTAAACGTCTGATGCAAATAAGCCAGGATGAAGCGCAGTGGTTCGATGCCGTGTTGCAGTTTCTGAAGGTCAACCTCCGGTTGAGACGCGGCAATATTTTTCAGAAATTCAGCATACCAGACTTTAATCTTGTCGGGAACCTCGTTCAGGCAGACATGGAGCACTGGAAAACCGCGCAGCAGATGCTCCAGAGCAATGTGAGTCAAACATGCGGTCTTGCCGACACCGGCTCTTGCCAACAGTACTCCCAGATCTCCTCCTGCGATGGTATTCCCGAGAGCCTTTTGAATCAGCTCCATAGCTTTCAGATTTGTTGACTGTTCAGTATCCATGAATAACCTCCCGATGCTCATGTATTATTAGAAGCGCACGTTGCATGTATTGTATGGAAGGACAACATTAGGCACGAAGGGGACAAAATTTGTCAATCACATAAAGCGCCATGCAATCTTCTCAAGATTTCTGATTTTCCTTTTCTTTCTGTTCCTTGATGACCTGCTCGGCAATGTTTTTGGGCACCGTATTGTAGCGCGCGAACTCCATTGTGAACTCGGCTTTTCCCTGGGTTGCGGAACGCAGGACGGTGGAGTAGCCGAACATTTCCGCCAGGGGCACCTCCGATTCCACGCTCGTGAAGGAGCCGTCTTCAGAAGTACTGACAATGATGCCGCGCCGCTGGTTCAGGGTTCCGAGAACCATCCCTTGAAATTCCGAAGGCGCTTCCACCACTACCCGCATGACGGGTTCCAGCAATACCGGCTGCGCCTTGCTGTAGGCTTCGCGAAAGGCTCCAATTGCTGCCTGCTGAAAGGCCAGATCGGAAGAGTCAACGGAGTGGGCGGCACCGTCATTGATGGTGGCCTTGACTCCTACAATGGGAAAGCCCGCCAAAGATCCCTTTTTGAGACATGCCTGAAAACCCTTATCACAGGAGGGAATGAATTCCGAAGGGATGGCACCGCCCGTAATCTGGTTGACAAACTCATAATCATTGCCCGGGTTAGGTTCCAAAAAGCCGGCTACGCGCCCAAACTGCCCCGAACCACCGGTTTGTTTTTTATGAGTGTAGTTAAAATCGGCAGGACGCGTGATCGTTTCACGATAGGCAACTTTGGGCATGCCCGTTGTCACCTCCGCCTGGTATTCGCGGCGCATACGTTCCACATAGACATCCAAATGCAGTTCGCCCATGCCGCAAATGATGGTCTCATTGGTTTCTTCGTCGAGATAGGTTCTGAAAGTAGGATCTTCCTTGGTAAAACGGGCAAGCGCCTTGCTCATATGCATTTCAGCTTTGTTGTCCTTGGGTTTGATGGCAAGCGAAATAACCGGTTCAGGAACGTGCATGGAAGACATGGCGTAATTCACCCGGCCGTCGGTAAACGTGTCTCCGGAAGCACAGTCAATACCGAACAGTGCGACGATGTTTCCGACGTGAGCGCTCTCAATATCTTCCATTTGGTCCGCATGCATGCGAATGATTCGCCCCACTTTGGATTTCTTGCCGGAACGTACGTTGACTATGCTGGCGCCCTTCTGCAAGGTGCCCTGATAGATTCGCACGTAGGTGAGCTGCCCGTAACGGCTCACTTCCAACTTGAAGGCCAGCATCACCAACGGGAGATCCGTGGCATTCTTCAACGTCACTTGAGTTTCTTCCTGCTCCAAATCCAGTGCCGTTGTCGATACGTCGAGGGGACTGGGAAGGTAATTTGCGACGGCATCAAGCAGTGCCTGGACCCCCTTGTTTTTGTAGGCTGAGCCGAGCAGGACCGGTGTGAGCTGCAGGGACAAGGTTCCGCGGCGAATGGCTTGATGCACCAGTTCTTCCGTGACTTGTTCCTCCAGAATCGCTTCCGTAAGTTCATCGGAGAAGAGTGACACTGCATCGAGCAGTTCTTCCCGTTGGCTCTGTGCCAAGTCAAGGTGTTGCGCGGGAATTTCGCTTTCAACGATGAGTTCTCCGTGCTCACCTGTAAAAGAGATGGCTTTCATCCTGATCAGGTCGATAACACCCTGGTGATCAGATTCCATACCCAGAGGGATCTGGAGGAAGACGGCGTTGTGGTTCAGTTTTTCACGGAGTTGGCGAACCACGCGGAAGGGATCGGCGCCTGTCCGGTCACACTTATTGATGAAGGCGATCCTGGGTACCTGATAGCGGACCATCTGACGATCTACCGTGACCGATTGAGACTGCACGCCTCCGACCGCACAAAGCACTAAGATTGCGCCGTCCAGAACACGAAGAGCTCGTTCCACTTCAATGGTAAAGTCAACGTGGCCCGGTGTGTCGATGATATTGATCGAATAGTCTTTCCAGTTGCAATAAGTAGCGGCAGACTGAATGGTGATGCCCCGTTCCTTTTCGAGATCCATGAAATCCATGGTTGCGCCGACCCCGTCTTTGCCTTTCACGTCATGAATGGCATGGATGCGATGAGTATAATAAAGCATCCGTTCGGTAAGCGTCGTTTTGCCCGAGTCGATGTGCGCACTGATACCGATATTTCTTAATTTTTCCAGGTCGTTTTGCATGGTTTTCCTTTTATTATCCGTCTCTTACCCTCGTTTTATTTTGTAAAATCGGCGTACTTGTCTACCAAAAAGAAAAACGGGCACAGAAAGTGTGCCCGTTGAACAAGCAAAAGTATGTAACAAAGATCAAAGCGAAAGGGAAGGGCGAAAAAGCCTTCCGCCTCCTATGGCAACTTAATTTTCATACCCGGTTGAATGCTGGCTTTGGCGGAAAATCCGTTGAGCTTGCAGATCGTTTGAGTGTCTGTCCCATATTTTTGTGCAATAGCCCACAGGCTTTCACCCGATTTGATGGTGTGGGTTTTCTTGAACGCCTTCTTGCCAACCGCTGATTTCTTCGGGGAAGACGATGAGAGTGACTGTCTCGTGGTTTCGGGCTGTTTGGATCGACCGGAGGCAACTATCTTCAATTCCTGACCGGGACGAATTGCTTGGTTTTTCTTAAAGCCGTTGAGTTGGCACAAGGTGGCAACATCCATTCCATTGCGCGTGGCTATTTGCCAAAGGGTATCGCCGGATCTGACTTTGTAGGTAGAATGCCTGGAGGATTTTTCAATTCTGGTCTTCTTGTCGCTACTTTTCGATGCTACTGAAAGATTTTCAGAACTTGGTGCAATCACTTCCCGCTTGCCTACTTTGAGAGTCTGCCCGTATTTAATGGTAGACTTCTTCTTAATTCCGTTCAGCCGGCACAGATCATCCAGCGAAATCCCGTTTATCTTGGCAATTTTTCCCAGTGTGTCCCCTTTTTTCACCTTGTAGGTAACAGTTCGAAAGGACTTGGTTTTGTTGCGAGCTTTGCGGACCGGTTTGGGAGAAAGATCGCGCAGACTGGTGGGGGAGAGTGAGGCCAGCTGGATGGGAACACTCTCCAGTGCCAGATTCGGTTGCATCGTCTGCGCCAGATGCACGGGTTCTACTTCAAAACCCCTCTTATAAAAAACCAGACAGCTGCCAGGAGTGAGCACGTCATTTCCACGCAGATGATTCCATCGGCACAGATCCTTAGGCGAAACCCCAAAGCTCTGAGCCAGGGCTCTCAAACTTGAGTCGTTGCCTTTCACGTAATAATGAACCTTCTTGGGCAGAAACGCCTGTTGAGCCATTTCGATGACTTGCTTCTTCTGCCCGTTCGGTTCCTTGAGCTGGCCTGCCATGGTCGACCAGGGAGTGAAAAACCGCACATGCATGTGATCCTGATGCCCGCGCAGATGCCGAATCGTTGAGCCTCTGCCGTTTCCGAACAGCTTATCCAGATACGCGCCGTTCTTGCCTCTGCTCAAAGCATAGTCGTAAAGGAGCCTCTGAATTTTCTTGTCCACAAAAATGTATTGTATTTTTTGGGATTGCAGAAGATTCTCAACCAGTTGCCACGTCTTGGGCACATCCAGGTTGGCCTCGTTCATGGGGACAAATCGGTTTAAGTAACGGTTGCCCCTGGCGTACATGCCCAGATCGACATCACGACCATTTTGATGCGAGCGATGGCTGCGCATGTTCCCGCCCTCGGGCAGCGAGAAATCACCCGTGTAAAGATCACAGGAATCAGGGAACTGTTGGCGCACCCCTTCAACGGAATCCAGAAGGACCCCAATCACTTCGGGCGTAGTGTAGGTATATTCGGCATCCCGCAGGGTATAGCCGCGAAAGTCACGTGGAAAAGGTATGCCGTTTTTCAGCCTTCCCTGATAGGGTCGACCGATTGATGCGGTGAGAGCATATGCGATGTTGATTAAGGCTAAAGGGGTAAGTAAAACAAGTAAGCAGACCCAGGTTCCTCTAAGCTTAAGGCTGGAGTAGAACCTCTCCATCAAGCCCTCCTGTTTGTGTTCGTAACCTCCTTGACTCCTCCAAATCTATGCGGGGCAACCCCCAGAATAGATTTCTGGTAATAAAAAAAGCACATGGTGTCAAACCCTTTTTTCACAGGATAGTGTAACCTGAGCTGGAGGAATCCCACAACTATTTGGATTCCATTGATATTATTCAATGTAAAGTGAATTTAAGAAATTATCAGGTCAAATGAGAGATTTCCCCAGCGGGAGCAAATGGACAGCCAAAGAGGATTGTTGACGGCGTGGTTTTTTTCTGAGTGGGCCAATTTCGGGTTTTGCCGGCACACTTCAGGATCGATTTGCCCGATTGCCTGCCAGCAATCCATAAGGATCGCCTAAAAATACAGGCTTTTCCTCCTCGTTTGCGGATACCGGGATGTATTCAATGATGAGGGGAACCGGGTGCCTGAGTGTGATAAAAAACTGTCGATTTTTCTTAAGATATTCTTCTATTCCGGCCGATTCAGGGTTTTCGTCATCAACCAGGAGCAATTGCGCAAAATCCAGAGCACGGTCCACGCGGATGCAGCCGTGTGAAAAATCCCGCCGCGCCAATCCGAAAAGATGTCTTTGGGGAGTATCGTGCAGATACACTCCGTAGCGATTGGGAAATTCAAACTTGACCTGCCCCAGGGGGTTTTTCGGCCCGGGACGTTGGAAAAGGCGGGGTGCTCCCCACGGGTACGATTTGGACATCGCTACATAGCCGTTTCGGACCAGGTAGTTTGGATCGGACTTCAGGTTGTCGTTCAGTTCCATGCGGATCCTATCCGGAACATACCACCTTGGATTCAGTATCACTTGCTTGACGGCGCTCACCAAAGTTGGCGTCTGATTGATCCGGCTACTCTTTCCTCGCAGTGTGGCTTGCGCATCGACCGCCTTGCCGACAATGATGCGATAGGTCTCCTTCGTTTCCCCATCAGTATGATATTCCAGAACAAATTCGGGGATATTGATTCTGATAAATCGCTCATAACGACGAGTCTGGCTGTGTCGAAGAGCCCGCAAACTGTACTGGACCATTTCGAGTTTTTTCACATAGGGTTCGTTGAGTCTGTCCAATGTTTGCGTCCCCACGACTCCATCCGGGTTGAGTTGGTGGGAACGTTGAAAACTTTGAACCGCTTCCCTGGTCGATTTATCAAAGATACTGCTGGGTTGACCGGTATAAAATGCTTCTTCAGACAGACGTTGCTGGAGCCTTTTCACGTCGGATCCGTGTGATCCCATCTGCAATTTGGCTGAGTGCATGGACTTCGGTCCGCGTTCTGCACAGAGCTGTTGATACTTTTTCAAAGCCTTGCGCAGGGCAGCATAGCTGTGTGATGCGGGCTCAACGCGCTCGATCAGCTCGGTGACGGTGATATTCCCGGACAGCGCTTTCGCTACTTCCGTCCCCGAAAACGGGTTCATTTCTTTGGCATAGCGGATGAGGCATTCCAGCAGTTTTATGTCGAGCCTGCTGGCGACGCTGAAAATCTCGCGGACTTCCGCCTGAAGATCTATTGCAGGTGCAAATTTGGGCTCCTCAAATGTGGGTGCAAGGAATGGTGAGCATTGGTGGCCAGACTGCTCAGCTGAGCCATTCGCTAAGGTGTGGGTTCCTTGGAGCCAGGCATGGCGGTGAGGGCTGGAGCATTCGATGCGAGCACGCAGCTTCTCAATAACCTTCACAGCTTCTTTGAGCTCCTGCAAATGATAGGGCGCCGGTTCGATGCCATCATCCGGGAGGAGCTGCAGTTTCTTGATGAGATCTGTTGCGTCATGCGAAAGAAAAAAGCCTGAATCAAAAAACAACGGCATCCAGCGGCGTTCTTGGTACGAGTAGAAAATGGCTCTTTTTTTTGGGGCAGCAATGGGGGCGGAATGCAACTCATGCCAGAGATGATAGTGCCACAGGGGAGAATTGTTCGTGCATAAACCAGACTTGTCGATGTTCGGGGAGCCTGTTGCTTGTCCTGCGGCAAAGGATAGTCCGGGTAGCGCAGAAATACAGAAAACTAGGATCAAACTTGACAGTCAAAAGTTTTTAGCGGGTCAAATCACCATTTTCATTATCTCCGGTGTTTGGTGACGGCGCTTGGCCTGAATTATTCGATATATCGCTGTATGCTTGAATTTGCGGAAATTATGGTAGAATTCATGCTGGATGACAGTCTTGACCATTTCCTCCGAAGGGACATCAGGAGGATAGGTACGCATCCACCAATGATGGAGATGACGAACCTTTGCGGCATGCTCCAGAGCAATTATCTGCAGCAGTCCAGTAGCGATCAGCGCAATGTTCACAAACGCTTCAATCGCATTCATGGCGCTGGCGATCAGCTTTTTGCGTCTGCCATCCATGTCCTTCAACTGTTCCACCGCAAGTGACTTGCCCAAAGGGTCACGCCAGGCCGTGGTCCAGAAATGATACCAGAGTCCCCCGATGATATGCTTGACCATCTTGAAGGTGACCTCAATTTTGAACCGGCTGGCGTAAAGCTCGACTATCTCTTGCGGTGCCATCGTCAGATCGGAGCAGATCAATATGAATCTCGCTGTACCGTCTTTCACCAGCACAAACCGCAGCTTGTCTTTGATCGGTTTCCATATAAGGTCCAGGCAAAGGATTGCGAGGGTCTTCGTCTCACCGTAGGTATAAACCTTAACGGTCGTGAACTCCTCTGGGCGGGCAGAGAAAAGCGCTTTCAGCTTTATCCTCTTGCCGTGTTTTGGCGGACGGCCTCGGCCGCTATAAGTTTGCGGCTGTTCCTCACAGGCCACGATGTTGTTCTTGGCGCGGGTGATGATATGGAGCAATCGTTGCCCCTTGTTGCTCCGCAATGTTTTTGCGATTTCAAAGGCCGGACCAACTGCAAAGTAAGCATCCAACACCGCGACGCATGGCTCTTTCAATTTCGTCGCCACAGTCCTGGCAAGATTGGCCATCAAGGTAACGACGGTAAGCTTCTCAGTGGCTATGGGCGTAACGTCCTTTTGCTGGAGTTGCCGGAGCGCTTCGGCGCCCTCATGAAGCTCCGCGATCAACGGAATACAGAAGGCCTTCTCCTGGTTGGCCGCCAGCATTCCAAGCACGCCAAAATGATGACCAAGAATCCATGGCGCCTTGCTGGAATTTTCGGACTCCTGGTGCAGTTTCTTGACGCCGGGCATGCATTCGGCCTCTTTGGCTACCTTGATGCCATCGCCGATCAGCACAAACGCGCCGGCGCGAGTGCGCGTTGCACAGTGTCGCGAAACCAAACTCAGCCAGTGGGTAAAGATTTTGTCGAGCTTCAGCGCGTCGGATCGAAAGAAAGCCAGAAATGCTTCGTACGAGTTGGGAACGATGCGCAGCCAGCGAATACTCGACGATACCCCGTGGTGGTCGAGCCGTACGATAAAGCCGAAAATCGCCACCACGAACCACTCGAATGTTGCGCCTCTGGGAAAAGCCTCACGAAACACCATCAACAAAAGACTAAGCTGTCCAATCATATGGCCCCCTTACAACATTTGAACGGACAGAACTTGCGAAACACCGCTTCGGTGACGTACCGCTATCTCTGTCGCAATCCAAACGTATTGGGAGCTACCCGAACGAAACGTTTGCCTTTTCGAATCTGTTTGCCAATGGCTGAAGATAAGGAGTCGCGATCCAACTGCACTCCAAATTCCTTTTCGACGGCCGCAATGATTTCGGAGACATGCAAAGGCTTGCCCGCGTTCGTCAGTACTTTTTCGGCCATATCGAAGTTGGACGTACGTCCACGACGCATTTTTTCGGCGGGAGGAGAGGCCTTCGCCAAGCGTCGAATCAGTCCAAGCTTGAATTCTGCAACTTCCTTTTCATACGTTAAAAATAGCTCGTCGTTGCGTTTCATAAAGCACCTCCAGGGAAAAGATGAACGGTTACGTCCCCGAAGGATATTATGGAAGTGATGGTACGTCAATAAAAATGTACGTACCATGTTGCCGCCAAAAAGGTTGGCATTCAAAATTAATATACTGTAATGGCGTATACTTAGAATTATCCTGGCCATGACAATTCAAGTACGTATTATGAAGAACTTTTGACTGTCAAGATCAAAACTGTCAAGCACCACCGCTGGCATTTGCTCAATTGCAAAACAGAGATCCGAAGTTTGCGATGGGTAAGATGGATTAGTCTGAACATTCCGCTAGGTGACAATCATGGTTGCTGGAGGATCGACGGGACGCGTCTGAAATTTCATCTGAGCATGGCTTGTTGTGTTTTCCTTTGGTTCGACACGCCTGGCAGCGGGAATCGCTGCAAAACTGGCAAAAATGGCAGTCGTTGCAGGGGTGCTTTTTGGAGTGCTGTGTCATGCACTTTTGCGGCGCGAACACCTTTAAGCCGCCAATCAGAACAAATTGCATCTGTTGTTCGTTATCACCCACCGCAGTCGCTCCTCGTCGTCCTTTAGGTTTCTTTCTTACTTCGCTTATTATAAGATTCATGAATCTCTAAGCCAAGAAAATAAAAACAGTTTTCTCTGCAACTCATTTATGTTATTTGGACTGTCCTTTCGGCTGGGATCGTGCCAGAGAATTGAGTCCGGGTGTTCTTCGGTCGTTGCGGCGAACCCCGGCATGACAGTGATAGTTTTGCCCAGCAAAGCTCGTCCAGGTTTGGCTTGAGGCTGTAGCCTCAACAATCGGTACGGTAGGACAACCTGTTGTGACACTGCCGCGGTGTGCGGTGCCGTCTGTCAAAATGCGGGATTAGGATTGATGCGGGCAGCAGCATGAACAGCGCAAACAAGTCAAAACTGGATCATGACTACTTCATGGGACTGGCCTTGCTGGAGGCCCGAAAGGGCTATTTGCACAAGGAAGTGCCAGTCGGGGCAATCATTATAGATGCTGCCGGGACAGTGTTGGGGAAGGCCTGCAATGCACCAATCAGCACGCATGATCCGACGGCGCATGCTGAAATTTTGGCTTTGCGTCAAGCAGCCACGGCTTTGAAAAATTATCGGCTTCCTGGTACGACCGTGTACGCGACGTTGGAACCTTGCGCCATGTGCCTCGGTGCTATGCTCCAGGCACGAGTTGAGAAGCTGGTTTTTGGTGCTGCGGACATGAAGTCCGGTGCAGCAAAAAGCGTCGTAGACTTGACAAGTGTGCCGGGGTTCAACCATTATATTGAAGTGATCGATGGAGTCCGTGGCGCAGAATGTGCCGAATTGTTGCGGCTATTTTTCCGCGAGCGGCGGGCAGGGAATCGATAAGTCGTAATAAGTGAGGAGAGGTACCGAAGTGGCCGTAACGGGGTCGACTCGAAATCGACTTGTCCTGTGAAGAGCAGGGCACGTGGGTTCGAATCCCACCCTCTCCGCCATGTTAAAAGCTGCTTGAAATTTGTTGGCGGTTACCCTAAGAGAGTTACCTGTGGAGAGATGTCCGAGCTGGCTGAAGGAGCACGACTGGAAATCGTGTGTACGCCCAAAAGGTGTACCGAGGGTTCGAATCCCTCTCTCTCCGCCACCCTTCTTGCCCTATTGTCTCATTCACAAGCACCCTTTCAATGATTAGGACCGGTTGTCCTTGACAGCATTGGCAGGCTCAGGATTTAAGTTGCCGGGTTTGCCGCGTGAGAGGGAATGGGGCGTGCCAGACAGAGTTACGCGTGGCCAACAGCAGCACTCTTTTTCATACCTCAGTGCAACTACCGGCTGAAGTTGCGGATTGTCAGTCCCACTATGTCTTACCTGGTGTTAGCCCGTAAGTGGCGCCCGCAAAACTTTGATGAGGTGGTAGGACAGCCTCATGTAACCAAGACCCTGCAAAACGCTATTCGCTCCAACCGGTTGGCGCACGCCTACCTGTTCACTGGTGCGCGCGGCGTGGGCAAAACCTCCGTTGCCCGCATTCTGGCCAAATCCATAAATTGTCAGGGAGCAACCGATGCTCCACCATGTAATGACTGCTCCAATTGTCGGGAAATCACTCAGGGTAGTTCGGTCGATGTGTTAGAAATCGACGGAGCTTCCAATCGAGGGATCGACAGCATCCGCGAACTGCGCGAGACGGTGCGCTACCGGCCGGCCAAAAGTCGCTACAAAATCTATATCATTGATGAAGTGCACATGCTGACAACGGAGGCCTTCAACGCTCTGCTCAAAACTCTGGAGGAACCACCCGATCATGTGCTTTTCATATTTGCCACCACCGAACCGCACAAGATACTCAGCACCATTTTGAGTCGTTGCCAGCGGTTCGACTTCCGACGTATTGCCACCGGTGAAATTGTAAAACAGCTTAAAAACATAGCCCATCATGAGCAAACCGACATTTCAGACAATGTGCTGTATGCCGTTGCGCGTGAAGCGGACGGCAGCATGCGCGATGCGCAGAGCCTGCTGGAACAGCTGCTGGCTTTTAGCGCGGAAGGCCTCAAAGATGACGAAATCCTGGATGTACTTGGCGTGGTGGACCGCACGAGCGTGCACCGTACGGGGCGGGCAATCTTGGAAGGAGATGTCTCCGGCTGCCTTCAGATAGTCAGTGACCTTTACCGGCGTGGTATCGACAGCCGACGTTTTTGCCAACAACTCTGTGACCATTTCAGGAATTTATTGTTTTGGACAGTCAGTCAGGCTGATGCCTCCCGCAATGTCGATTTGCCTCAAGAAGAACTGAGGCTTCTGGAGGAACAGGCCCACAAGACCAATGCTGAGTCCCTGTACCTGTTTTTTCAGATGCTGCTGAGGGGTGAAGAGGAAATCCGTCGCTCCTCAATGCCAAGAATCGCCCTGGAAATGCTTCTTGTGCGTTTGGCCAGAATGCCGCAGCTGGAGTCGCTGGAATTGCTGCTGGAAAAACTTGCCGGCCTGGAAACGCGCCTTGCCGGCGGGGCATGCGGTGAGCTGGTTCACGCACCTCAGGAAAATCATGTGTGGGAACCCCCGCCCCAGATCAATGATGCGGAACAGGCTCTGCCGCCGGAAGACGCACATTTACCTGATTCTGGACCGCCTCCCGACGCGGCTGCAACTGTGACGATGATGGATCGGTTTCCGGCGCAACCCATTTTAACAGAGGAGGCGCTCTCCCGCTGGGACAGTTTTCTCCAGTGGCTGCAAGCCAATGACCCGGTACTTCAGGCCAAGCTTTTCAGCAGCCGGATCAGTGCGACATCTGAGGGCTTAGTAGAGTTGGAGGTTCTCGATGTGTATGCCGATGCTCTGAAAGATCCGCGTAGCATAAATAAACTTTCGCAATTGGCCGGTTCTTTCTTGGGTATAAAGCCTAGCTGGGTCATCAAGGGTCGTTCGTCGTCTCAGTTGCAGACCGGCAAGAAGAGCCGGGGTGGTTCAAAGAGATCCAAAACCAGCACCAGACTGTTGGTTTTGGAGCATCCCATGGTGCAGCAGGCCTTGGAAATCCTGGGTGGAGAGCTTATAGACATAAAGAACCTAAAAGAAGGAGAAAAATAATCATGGTTAAAGGCTTCAACCCGATGCAACAGGTCAAGGCGTTGCAGGATAAGATGGCAAAAGTGCAGGCGGAATTGGCTGCCAGGACAGTAGAATCCAGTGCCGGGGGTGGCATGGTGACGGTTGTCGTCAACGGGCGTCAGGAGGTCGTCAGCATAAAAATCGAACCTCAGGTAGTGGACCCCAATGATATTGACATGCTGCAAGACCTGGTCGTCGCTGCCGTCAATGATGGGCTGCGGCAATCACAGGAATTGATGGCGAGTGAAATGGGCAAGATTGCGGGTGGATTGAACATCCCGGGACTGAAGATTCCAGGGTTGTTTTAGCGGATCGAGCAAACAGGATAATCATCTGAAATAATGAACTTAAATGGGTACCCCCCGATTCTGCTGGATCTGATTCGGAGACTGAGCAAACTGCCCGGTTTGGGCGAAAAGAGTGCCACAAGGATTGCCATGCATTTGTTGCGGGCCTCCGATGAGGAAACCTTTGCTTTGGCTCGATCCATTCAGCAAATGAAGAGCCGGATTCACGCCTGCACCCGCTGCTTTCATTTCACGGATGCAGAGATATGTTCCATCTGTGCCGACCCAAACCGTGATACGGGAGAACTGTGTGTGGTTGAGACCACAGCCGACCTACTTGCGCTGGAACAGTCGGGGGCGTTCAAGGGACGCTATCATGTGTTGCAGGGGGTTTTGGCTCCGTTGGATGCCGTCGGGCCGGATGATATTCGCATCCGGGAACTGCTCAGGCGCCTCGATGAAGAAAACATTCGCGAACTGATCATTGCCACCAATCCCAGTAATGAAGGCGAGGCTACGGCTCACTACCTGGTCAAACTTCTGAAAGATCGAGCATTGCGCATCTCACGGATCGCTTATGGCATACCCATGGGTGGAGATCTCAAATACATCGACAGGATTACTCTGGAGCGGGCCCTCAAGGGGCGCCTGGCCTTTGACTAGTATTGTTGATGGAGGGCACAATTACCTTGACCTTTTTTGCACAATGTTGCTATAAGTTACAAGATATCTAATGGTCACTTCGCTCGAAGGATCGCCGTGAGTGTGCTCAAGCCGCCTGGAGTTGGGCCTTCTTAAGGTGAGTTTTGATTTCAAATCGTTCAATGTGGAGACTAGCTATGGTTGAAATACGCTTTCATGGACGCGGAGGCCAGGGAGCTGTGACTTCTGCAGAGCTTACGGCTTTGGCGGCCATCGAAGAAGGTAAGTTTGCCCAGGCCTTCCCCAGTTTTGGTCCTGAGCGACGGGGCGCCCCGGTCATGGCGTTTGTGCGGGTGAGTGAACAGCAGATTCGCACTCGTGAGAAAATTTATGAGCCGAACATTGTTGTGGTGCTGGATCCGTCGTTGCTGGAGATAGTCAATGTTGAAGCGGGTTTGCGGGAAGGGGGGCTGGTGGTTTTGAACACCAGTAAGAGCGCCGAAGAGTTGCGCCGCGAAACAGGTCTGAAGGCCAGGCTGGCCATCGTGGATGCCACCAAGATTGCCCTGGAGACCATGCGACTTCCCATCACCAACACCACCATGTTGGGGGCATTACTGAAGGCGTCCGGCATCATGCCCATCGACGCGCTGCGCAGTCCCATTCAAAACCGATTCGGCCCCATTGCCGAAAAGAATCTAGCGGCATGCTTGCGCGCTTTTGATGAAACCAATGTGGAGGGTTGAACCGTGCCTAAGGAAACCGGAATTTGCAGTTGGAAGGAATTGGAGCTGGGTACCGCTATTCGACAACCGGGCAGCGCGGGTGAACTGAAGACCGGAGACTGGCGGTCCATGTATCCGGTCACCGATTTTGAAGCGTGCATTAAGTGTGGCCGCTGCTACATTTATTGTCCCGATATGGTCTATGTGCGCAACGAGCAGGGTTACTACGAGCAGAACTACTACTATTGCAAAGGCTGCGGGATTTGTGCCCATGAATGTCCTGTAGACGCAATCAAAATGGTGCAGGAGGGCGATTAAGATGGCCAAGCGAATTGGAATGGAAGTCTCCATTGCTGCAGCCGAGGCTGTAGCATTGGCTGATGTCGATGTGATTGCTGCTTACCCCATTACCCCGCAGACCCACATCGTCGAACATCTCTCCGAATTGGTTGCCAATGGACATTTAGATGCCGAGTTCATCCCCGTCGAATCGGAACACAGCGCCATGAGCTGCTGCGTGGGGTCTGCGGCGGCGGGAGCGCGAACCTTCACCTCGACCAGTTCGCAGGGCTATGCGTTGATGTCCGAGATCTGCTACATTGCGGCCGGGTTGCGCCTGCCCATCGTCATGCTCACCGCCAATCGCGCGCTGAGCGCCCCCATCAGCATCTGGAATGATCATGCCGACATGATGATGAGCCGGGACACGGGTTGGATACAAACCGTAGCTGAAAATGGCCAGGAGGTCATCGACCTGGTGTTTCATGCCTTTCGGGTGGCCGAAGACCAGCGGGTTTTGCTGCCGGTTATTGTCAATCTGGACGGGTTCATTTTGAGCCACATGATCGAACCGATGATCCTCCTTGACAAGGAAGAAGTGGACAGGTACCTGCCCCCGTATAGACCCAAACTTCGCCTCGACCCCAAAGAACCCATCACCATGGGACCGGTAGGAATGCCGGAGGTCTATACCGAATCCAAAGTAGCTCATGACGAAGCTTTGAAAGCTTCCAGGGCGGTCATCACCGAAGCCTGGAAGGAATTCGGCGATCTTTTTGGACGGTATTACCACCCGGTGGAAACCTACAAGACCGAGGATGCGGAAACCATACTGATCACCATGGGAAGTATTTCCGAGACAGCCATGACCGCTGTTGATGCCATGCGGGCCGATGGCAGGAGTGTGGGGTTGGCTCGCATTCGGCTGTGGCGTCCGTTTCCGACCGAAGAGCTGATTGCCGCCGTCAAGGGAGCCAGGACATTGGCGGTGATGGATCGAGCCCTGACTCTTAACGGGGTGTGCGGGCCGGTCTGCGCTGAACTCAAATCAGCCTTATATGATCGCGACCTGCATCCCTACCTGCAGAACTACATCGTGGGGCTGGGCGGCCGTGATGTCACCGTCCAAAACTTCATGGAGATGTCTGACGGCGTGGTTGAGGCGGCCGAGCGCGGTGCACCAATGGGCTATGAGATTATCAATGTGCGAGAATAGCTGAGGAGGAACAGTGGCGATGGCCCATGGCGGGCCGGGAGATCAACTCTTTCGCCTCTGGCCCCCGCAAATCGAGGATGCGATATGGCAGAACAATTGAAGGAATTTAAGGGTTTCCGCATGAGTCGGATGCCGGTTGAGGAGCCGCTGTCAGCAGGGCATCGGGCCTGCCAGGGATGTGGTGAAGTGTTGGCGCTGCGGCAGGTGATGAAAGCTCTCGGTAAAGAGGTCGTGGTGGTGAGCGCAACCGGGTGTATGGAAATTGTCACTTCCCCCTACCCGCAAACGGCCTGGAACGTTCCATGGTTGCACGTGGCCTTCGAGAACGCCTCAGCCGTGGTGAGTGGCGTGGAAGCAGCCTATAAGGCAATGAATCGCAAGGGCAAGATCGATCAGAAGGATGTGGTCTTTCTGGCATACGGGGGCGACGGCGCCACTGCTGACATCGGTCTTCAGTCCCTGAGCGGTGCCTTGGAGCGGGGCCACAACTTCATCTACGTGTGTTTGGACAATGAAGCCTACATGAATACCGGAATTCAGCGTTCTTCATCGACCCCATACGGGGCCATGACCACCACCTCGCCTCCCGGGAAAAAAAGCATCGGTCAGTCTACCTGGAAGAAAAACTTGCCGGCCATCGTTGCCGCCCACGGCATTCCTTATGTGGCTACGGCATCGCCGGCCTTCCCGGTGGATCTGATGAACAAGGTGAAAAAGGCGGCGATGATGCCCGGTCCAGCCTACATTCACATCTTTTCTCCTTGTCCGACGGGCTGGCGCAGTTCTCCCGAGACCAGCGTGGAAGTGGCAAGAAAGGCCGTGTTGAGCAATGTCTTCCCCCTTTATGAAGTGATCGACGGCAAATGGATCCTGTCGCGGGCCGAGAAGGCCTCCTGCGGTGCTGCATGCCCTGCGGGAATCGATGTGCAGGGATTCGTATCACTGATCGCCCATGGGAAATTTCAGGAAGCCCTGCAGCTCATAAAACAGGACAATCCTCTACCCGCAGTTTGCGGCAGAGTGTGTCATCATCCTTGTGAGTTTGCCTGCGGCCGCTGTGAAACCGATGGTGCGGTGGCCATCGAATTCCTGAAGCGCTTCGTGGCCGACCTCGACCTCAGGCAGGACAAGGCCTACATCCCCACCAAGAAAGGGAGCAAGAAAGACAAGGTGGCCATCATCGGCGCGGGGCCTGCAGGACTGACGGCGGCTTACTTTCTCGCGCTGGAAGGTTACCCGGTCACGATTTTTGAGGCGATGCCGGAGCCTGGCGGGTGGCTGACTTATGGGATTCCAGCCTTTCGGCTGCCGCGCGACATCATGAAAGCGGAATTTGACCTTATCTTGAAGCTCGGTGTGGAACTGCGCACCGGGGTGAAAGTGGGAGTTGATACGACTCTGGAGGAGCTCAGAAAAGAAGGTTTTCAATCTTTCTTTATCGCCGTCGGAACGCAGAAAAGCCTCAAGTTGAACGTTCCCGGGGAAGAACTCGCCGGGGTTTTTGCCGGAGGTGATTTCCTCAAGCAGGCGAATATGGGCCAGGTTGCCGGCTTGGGCCGCCGCGTGGTGGTGGTTGGCGGCGGCAATGTGGCCATGGATTCGGCCCGCATGGCCCTGCGGCTTGGAGCCGAAGAAGTGTTCGTGCTGTATCGCAGAAGTCGCCAGGAGATGCCGGCTGGGGAAGAAGAGATCAAAGAAGCGGAAGAGGAAGGAATTTCCTTCCATTTTCTGGCTGCTCCGGTGGAGCTTTCGGGAGATGCTGACGGCCGGGTAAAGGAGATCAAGTGCATCCGCATGCAGCTCTGTGAACCTGATGAAAGCGGCCGATGCCGGCCGGAGCCGATCAGCGGATCGGATTATAGCATAGAGGCTGATACCGTGGTGGCTGCCATAGGACTGGCCACAGATTTATCGGTTCTGAACAACGGAGGGGAAGAAAAACCCAAGATCAGTCGGTGGGATACTCTCGAAGTTGACCCGATCACCTATGCTACGTCAACTCCCGGGGTTTTTGCCGGAGGTGACGTAGTGACCGGCGCAGCGACGGTGGTCGGGGCTATCGAGGCCGGCAAGGAAGTGGCTATTTCCATCGACCGGTATCTGAGCAGGAAGGACCTGGCGGCAGGCAGGGCCAGGACCCGCGAGCGCGACGATCTGCCGCCGCCGGTAACTCCCCTTGCAGGGCGGCGTACGGCTATGCCGCGGCTTTCCGGAGAGGCACGCAGGCGGTCTTTTGACGAAGTGCACCTTGGCTTTACCGAAGAACAGGCGGTGAAGGAATCCCAGTGCTGTCTGCACTGCGGTGTGAGCCGTCCCGACGAGGGGCGTATCCCGGTTTCCGAATACATGGCGGCACAGCGCCGCTTTCGGCATCTGACTGAGGTCGAAATCCAGAAAATCCAGCAACGTGTCGATGCGGACTATGATGCACTGCTCCAGCGTTGTGGGCTCAAGTGAAAAGCACATGCTGCAGCTCCGACTCGCTGGAATGGGTTTCAATTGCACTTTCCTTAAGAACTGGGCAGCTTTTTATTGACAAGGGAGATTCATTCTGGTAGTGAATGCCTCTCGCTTCAAGTGAGATCCCCGGTAGCTCAATCGGCAGAGCGGGTGGCTGTTAACCACTAGGTTGGCGGTTCGAGTCCGTCCCGGGGAGCCAGCCAGGAACAAGGCCAGGAGAATTCCTGGCCTTTTGTTTTTAGCGTGCATGAAACACTACGTCTACATACTTCAGAGCATTAGCAGCGGCCGCTATTATTGCGGGCAAACGCGCGACCTGCAAGTGCGTTTGGCGCAGCACAACGCTGCGGATAACGATCTGGCAAAAACCACGAAGCGTTTCCCGGGACCGTGGGAACTGTTGTGGTGCATAGAAGTACCCGATGGCAAGGAAGCGGTTCGGCTGGAGCGTAAGATCAAGAAACGCGGTATCGCACGTTTTTTAAAGGCTGTTGGAAGTGGCTGTTAATCCCGCCCCGTGGCGGGATTGGCGGTTCGAGTCCGTCCCGGGGAGCCAGCCAGGAACAAGGCCAGGAGAATTCCTGGCCTTTTGTTTTTAGCGTGCATGAAACACTACGTCTACATACTTCAGAGCATTAGCAGCGGCCGCTATTATTGCGGGCAAACGCGCGACCTGCAAGTGCGTTTGGCGCAGCACAACGCTGCGGATAACGATCTGGCAAAAACCACGAAGCGTTTCCCGGGACCGTGGGAACTGTTGTGGTGCATAGAAGTACCCGATGGCAAGGAAGCGGTTCGGCTGGAGCGTAAGATCAAGAAACGCGGTATCGCACGTTTTTTAAAGGCTGTTGGAAGTGGCTGTTAATCCCGCCCCGTGGCGGGATTGGCGGTTCGAGTCCGTCCCGGGGAGCCAGCCAGGAATGCAACCCTTTTCATAACCGGTTGCTTAACGAATAGAGCCCCGCATCGATGATGCGGGGCTTCGTTTTTATAAGCACAGTAATTTCATAAAGTTACGCCATCACCGACATTCCCGGCTGCATTCTCGATTCTCCGCCAAAAAGCCTGTTTCATGTCCAGCGCCGAATATTTAAGCTGAAATTCGCCTTCGGACCCTGAAACGAACGCGGAATTCTCCGATTCTTCGTTTTTCAGAATTCCTTGGTTAACAGGCCGGTTCTTTTGGGGACACCACATTCGATGGGCAGTAGCCTAAAAATAGCCGAACAAGCTTTCGGTAGCCGATTCATTGGGGAGTTGGTCGAGAGGAAATCCCATGGTGGAATTGTTACTTGACAGGAATTTTGCTTATCGTACGATAGATCATCTAATAAAGCGCGTGATATGAATTCTGTGCCGTTAAGATTTCCCCGACTTTTCAAGGAGAGCGCCATTGAACGCCCGGACCGATATTCCTCGACTGGTCCGTGAGCTGCGGGATCGCACGGGTCTGACCCAGGAAAAGTTCGCCGCCAGGCTCGGAGTGACCTTCCCCACCATCAACCGCTGGGAAAACGGCCGCGCCCGGCCGTCGCCGCTGGCCATGGAAAAAATAGAGGCACTGCTGCGCAGCATGGGAGAGCGGGGCAGCGATCTACTCGCTGAACTCCTCGGCGATGAGCCGGTGTAGACAGGATGGATTACGGCAGTGAAACATACGCTTTGGGAGCAAACACGATGAGCAAGAGCACGACCAGGGAAATCATTGACCGCATCTTCAAGGAACCGGGCATCAAATACGAACTTACCGAGTTTGAAACCCTGGGCAGGCCGATCCATGAGATTCTCAGTATTCAGGCTAAAAGTGTGGACACAGGCCGTGATGCCGGCAAGACCAAATATTTTCTGAAGAGCCAGGTTTCCTTTGCCTCGGGCAAGGACGAGGTCCAGGTCTATGTGGAGGGCGGCAAGTCGGCGCCCGAGGAGATCGTCCGTCAGCTTTGGGTGTACAAGCTGATCCACCAGTACGGCTACCAGCCGGATGAGATCGACCTGGAAAAAAGTGTCCAGTTCGGCACCGAGGTCGGAACCAAGGCCGCTGATATCATAGTATACACCGATGCCGACAAGGAGACGCCCAAGATCATCGTCGAGTGCAAAAAACCCAAGCGCAAGGACGGCATCGAGCAGCTCAAAAGCTACATGAACGCCAAGGGCGCGCCGGTGGCGGTCTGGTCCAACGGCAGCGACAGCGTGATTCTGTACCGCCCCTATCCCAGGGAGTTCGACGACACCCTGGTAGATATTCCCCGGCGTGGCCAGGAACCCAAGGACGTGCTGGAGGCCAAAAAGACCCTGCTGCAACTCAGAACGGAATTCAACTTCAAGAAGATCGTCCAGGATCTGGAGGAGCTGGTCCTGGCAGACAGCGGCAAGGACGAGTTCAACGAGATCTTCAAACTCATCTTCGCTAAAATCTGGGATGAACGTGAGGCACAGGAAAACCGTAAGGACAAGGTGGTGGAATTCCGCAAGGCCCTGGACCCGAACATCACCTACGACCGCATCAATGCCCTGTTCCAGAAAGCCGCCGACCAGTGGCCCGGCAACCTTCGTGACGGCGAAGACATCGAGTTGACCAAGCGCCACCTGCAAGTCTGCGTGGGACCGATTGAGGGCGTGCGGCTTTTGGGATCGAACCTGCGGGTCATGGACGATGCTTTTGAATACCTGCTGCCCACCGAGGCCAAGAAAAAGAAAGGCCAGTTTTTCACCCCTCGCCATGTGGTGGAAATGTGCGTGCGTATGCTCAATCCCAAACGCAACGAGTATGTCATGGACCCGGCCTGCGGCTCGACCGGATTCCTATTGCACGCCATGGAGTGGTGCTACCCGGCCCAAAACCACGATAAACGCAGATGGCCAAAGTTCGAATATGCCTCCAAATACCTGTGGGGCATCGACTTTGAAACCCGCGCCGCCAAAACCGCCCGGGCCTTGATGCTCATCGCCGGCGACGGCCACACCAACATTTTCGGTCCGGATGTGAGCAGCCTGGACCCCAAGACCTGGTACGAAACCGCCTCGGGCCAAGCCCTGATGCACGGGCTGCGGGAAAAGAAACTGACCATTAAAAGGATTCCAGCCCAGGAAACCCTGCGGGACGACGACCATGCCTGGGCGTATTTCGAGAACCTGAAGTTCGACGTGATCCTCACCAATCCCCCCTTTGCCGGCGAGATGAAGGACCGCAAGATGCTGGCCCATTACGAGCTGGCCAAGCCGGCCCTCAAGCGCGCCAAGGACAAGGCCCCCAAGGAGGAGCGCGACGTGCTCTTCATCGAGCGGGTCTTGAAGATGCTCAAACCCGGGGGCCGGGCCGCCATCGTACTGCCCCAGGGCAAGTTCAACAATTCGTCCCTGGCCTTTATCCGCGAGTGGATTCTGAAAAAAGCACGCCTGCTGGCCGGGGCCGATCCCGAACATTTTTATCCTGCGTTTCAAAACCTTGTGGCCAAGTTACCACGTTCCATTAATTTGGTTTCGCTTGGCCCCCAACTTAATTTCTGTCAGCGTGGCAAGCAGCCGCACTACTCCGGCAAGGGGTTGCCGGTGATTAATTCCAAGCATGTTCAAAACAACAAGATCGTCCTCGAAGATAATCGTTCAGCGATTCTCAATAATGGTAACGATCCCCAGATCCGTCACGGCGATGTTTTAATGAACGGGACGGGCCGCGGCACATTGGGGCGCGCAGCACCCTATCTCAATGAAAATCCGGCAATCCCAGACAACCATGTAACGATTCTGCGTTCCCCGACCCCCGATCCTGCCTATTTGTCCTTTTATCTGAATAGCCAAGCTGGCCAGCTTCAGGTTGAAATGCACCAGAGAGGTACCTCTGGTCAGCTTGAACTTTATCCTTTTGATATTCGAAAATTTCTTGTGTGGGTGGCTCCAGATTCCTTTCAGGCAGAAATCCGGAAACTTTATGACCAAGCTGCCGAAAGCGAGCGACAATCAAGGGAATTGCTCGAGCAAGCCAAAGCCCGCGTGGAACAACTCATCGAGGAGGCGGCTGAAGAACAAAGGGGGAACTTATAATGCCAATCCCTCGCCCGACACCCATCTATCGCCTCCTGCATATCGACAACCTTGCGGTGATCCTGGACTGCGGCGGGATGCATGCGCCCAATCACCCCCCTGAAGGCGCATGCGATTATCGGGCGATACACAACGTGGATATCCAGCAGATCCGGCGGCAGCGCCCCATTGCCTGCGGGCCGGGCGGTACGGTGCACGATTATGTGGCCTTTTATTTAGGGCTACGCTCGCCAATGCTCCTTCAATTGCACACGGGCAGAGTGGAAGGCTACGATGAAGGCCAGGAACCTTTGATCTATGCGGTTTCCACGGTCGAGACCATCGTTCAGGCGGAACTTGAATTTGTATTTTCCGACGGCCACGGCATTGCCGCCTTTACGCAATGGTTCGACGATCTCAAAGATCTGGATAAGGTCGATTGGGATATGGTCTATGCCGATTACTGGGCCGACACCGTGGATGACATGGACCGGCAGCGGCGCAAGCAGGCCGAATTTTTGGTGCATCGGTTCTGCCCGTGGGAAGTGGTCAACCGGATCGGCGTGTTGAATGAGGCCGTCAAGGAAAGGGTTGAGCGCATTTTGAACCGAAAAAATGTTTCCATGCCGGTGGAAGTGCGCCGGCAATGGTACTACTAACCGGGAGGGTAAGAGAAAATGATTGAACCAACCCGCGGCAATATTCTTACAGCCGATGCGGAAGCCCTGGTTAACACGGTCAATTGTGTCGGGGTAATGGGTAAGGGAATTGCTTTGCAGTTCAAGAAGGCGTTTCCAGAGAATTTTAAGGCCTACGAAGCTGCCTGCCGAAGGGAAGAGGTTAAACCCGGCCGTATGTTCGTGTTCGAAACCGGCCAGATGTTCAATCCGCGCTATATCATCAACTTTCCCACCAAGCGGCATTGGCGCGGCAAAAGCCGCTATGAGGATATCGAAAGCGGCCTCAAGGCCTTGGTGCAGGAAGTGCGGCAGCGAAAGATCCGATCCATTGCTATACCGCCCTTGGGCTCCGGATTGGGCGGGCTACAGTGGAGCCGGGTCAAAGCGATGATCGAAGCGGCGTTTGAGCAAATGCCGGACGTCCGGGTAAAGCTTTACGAGCCCAAAGGCAGCCCCGAGGCCAAGGATATGCCGGTGGGCACCGCCAAACCGAAGATGACCGTGGCCCGGGCCTTGCTTATCAAACTCATGAAGCAGTATGCGCGATTCGCATACCGGTTGACGCTGCTGGAGATACAGAAGCTCGCCTATTTTTTACAGGAATCGGGCATGGATCTGAAGCTGCGGTATGTCAAGCACCTGTATGGCCCCTATGCCCATAACCTCAACAAGGTGCTGGAAATCCTCGAGGGGCACCATATTCGGGGTTATGGGGATACCCAGAAACCGGATGTGGAAATCACGCTGCTTCCGGATGCCGATAAAGCCGCCGACCATTTCCTTCAGAAAAATCAAAGCGCCGCAGGGCACCTCGAGCGGGTGGCGGATCTCGTGGATGGATTTGAGACGCCTTACGGCATGGAGCTGCTCGCTTCGGTTCATTGGTCGGCTGTCCATGACGGCGAAGTCTCGGATGCAGAAAGCGCCGTCGCGGCTATGGCCCGCTGGAACGATCGCAAACGGCGCTTGTTCAAGCCGGCGCATATTCGGCTGGCCTGGGAGAGGCTTCAGGCCGAAGGGTGGCTAAAGGCGTGACAAGCAAGCGGGAGATAAAACCATGAAACTATCCCAAGAAGACCAGCGATTGCTCGATGAATTGTGCCGGCAAAACAATGTGAGCCTGGCCAAGGTGCGCAAGCTGCTGGAAACGGTTTACGATTATGAGTTCAAGGAACGGCGTACCGGCGTTTATGACGCCTTGCGGGAAATCTTGAAAAGTCGCCCGAATGCTGAAGGATAATCGATATGAAATTCCGCAAACTGACCATCGAGAACTACAAGTCCTTTCAGTTCGCCACGGAAATCCGTTTCCCGGTGGGCGAAGACGGCCGGAGTATCTTTTTGATCGGCGGCATGAATGGTGCGGGCAAGACGTCCATCATGGAGGCGGTCAATTTTTGTCTGTACGGCGCCAAGGCGGACGAGATATTCCGCAGCATCAACCGCCGGGAAAAGGCCCGGGGCAACGCATCGGTTTCTTTTGAGCTGGTGATGGAAATGGATGATCAGTCGGAGCTGGTGGTCAAGCGCTCCTGGAGCGCGGGGGTGGCCGACGATCCCAAACCCAAGGACCTGACGGAGCGGCTAGTGGTGGTGCGCGACGGCAAGCGGGTCTCGGTGCAGAACCAGGAGATCTGGCAGGACTTTATCCGCTCCATGATCCCGCCGGGCACGGACTGGATATTTTCATCGGCCGGACCCTGTTGCAGCAGCATGAAATGATCATGGAACTCAATAATACCGCCAAGCATGCCAACTCGCACCTGGCCATCATGGGCAAACCGGGTACGGGAAAAACCCAGTTCGTATTGAAAATCCTGACCGATATCCGCCAGCAGTCCAACTATCAGACCAATTTCATCTATTTCGACTACAAGGGCGATGTGGTGGACAATGAACGCTTCCTGGAGACCGCCAAGGTCCATCCCTTCCGGCTGCTCCAGGGCGGAGAGAGCCTGCCTATCAATCCTTTTGTCTTGCCGGCCTACGATGAGCAGACGGTCAATGTGTCGGCTCGGGAAAAGGCCGAAAGCTTTGCCTCCATCAACAGCAAGCTGGGGGTGGTGCAAAAGGGCGCGCTGACCGAGGCGATCCGCGCCGCCTATGCACAAAGGGCGGATTCGGCGGCTCCCTATCCGGATTTCCACGATGTGTACCGCATGGTGGCGGCCATGTACGAAGCGGATAACAAAAAAGACGACAGCCTTATCGAGGTGCTGCGGGACCTCTCGGATTTCGATCTGTTCTGGCGGCATGGCAGTGATGTGGCCCCCATCGACCGGCTTTCCAATCGAACCTTGCTGATTGATGTGCATGCCATGCCGGTGTTGAAGGAATTGGTGGCTTACCTGGTGATCGAGCGACTCTACAAGGAAATGGCGCTGTTGCCCGACAGCCCGGTCCGGGACGGGCGGCGCACCATTCGATCCATCCTGGTCATCGACGAGGCCCACAACTACCTGAGCCAGCGCAATATTTTTTTGCAGCGCATCATTCGCGAGGGGCGCTCCAAGGGTATCGTGGTTTTCTTTGCCAGCCAGTCCCCCAACGATTACCAGCAGAAGTTTTTCAATTTTCAGGAGTTGCTGGAGTTTGCTTTCATCTTTCAATGCGAAGGGGTTTCGGCGGCATCGGTCCAGGATATCTTGGGCTGTAGCAATAAAACCGCCAAAGACCTGCAAACCGAAATTGCACGCCTGGAACCCTGGCAAGTGGTGGCCCGCAGCCCGGAAAAGACAGAGGAGTTCGTGAAATTCACGGCGGAGGCATTTTATAAAAATTACTGAAGTCCAAATCGATTGTCGATTTGCTCGAACGTAAATATCCGGACCAATACCGGCGGATAAAGGCTGAACTGAACCCATGAGCGAATACCAATACTACGAGTTTCTGGCCATAGACCGGCCGTTGACAGTGGATGAAATGGCCGAGTTGCGGGCGCTTTCCACGCGGGCCACGATCACGCCGGTGAGCTTCACCAACGAATACAATTGGGGCAACTTCAAGGGCTATCCCGACAAGCTGATGCAGCGCTATTTCGATGCCCATGTCTATGTGGCCAACTGGATGACGGCCATTTTCATGGTGCGGCTGCCCATTGAGGCATTGACCCAAGAGACCGCCAAGGCCGTCGCCGCCCCTTATCTTTTGGATATCAAGGCCACCAAGACCCATTGGATCATCACCTGGAGCCTGGAGGAGTCGGAAAACTACGACCGCTTCGGCATGGAGGACGGCCGGGGCTGGATGGCGCATCTGGCCCCGGTGCGGGATGAACTGCTGCGCGGGGATTTGCGCAGCCTGTATATCGGATGGCTGCCGGCTGTGGCCGGAGAAATGATGGATGACGATGAGACGGAGCCGCTGTCCGTAAACGATTTGGCAAGCCTGACGGCGAGCCAGAAGGCGCTGGCCGAATTTCTGGAGGTGGACCCGGACCTTCTGGCGGGTGCCGGCATGGGCAGCCCGGCGGTGCAGGAGACGGAAGTTTCACGACGGGAAATGGAAAAGTGGATCGATGCCCTGCCAAGAGAAGAAATCCATTCGATCCTGAAACAATTGCTGGAGGGCAAGGGGCAGCAGGCCGAACGGTCCATCAGGAACCGGTTCGCATCATGGCGGCGCGGCTTACAGAATAGCGATACCGACGCACCCCGGCGTACAGTGGGAGAGTTGCGGCAGAACGCCGAAAAGGCGCGTCTAATCCGGATGGAAAAACAAAAACGGGACCGAAAGCAACGGGAGATCAAGCGTCGGGAGAAACGCAAGGAGTATCTGGAGAGTCTTTCAAATGATTTTCCCAAGGCCTGGGCGTTGGTTAAAGAACCCATCGAGCGTGGATCGGGACGGGGGTATGACGAAGCATGCCGTATACTTGTCGACATCGCCGAGGCCTATGACCTGTTTGCGACCAAAAAGCAATTCCAGAAAGAATTAGAGAAATTCATGGTCGGCCACCTGCGGCGCAAGGCGCTGATTCAACGGCTGGTGAAGGCCGGTATCTGGAAGGGCCAATAAAAGATGAGTACGCGAAGCAAGAAAGATGGTAAGAAACTCGAAGCCTTGGACAGACTTGTTGAGGAAATCACTGTCGACGCATACGGCGATGATGAACAGCTCTGGGCCTTTCGGCAGGCCTTTGAGGATGACGTTGCCCTGCCGGCCGACGGTTTCGTTATCGGGGAACCGGTTTCAGTGATCGCGGTGGACTACGACGGCAACGAACGGCGCGGTCTGACAGCCAATTGCCGCCGGGAGGACGGGTCGGAATATGTAATTGCGGTCTCTGAAGTCGTTTTGCCGCAGGCATCGGCAGGAGCGCGCTACATCGCCGCCTACCGCAGGTGGCTCAACCTCGAGCCTTACCCTGCCGATGCCAAGAAACTTTCCCGTCGCCAGCGGCAGCAGAAGGCCACCGACGATGACATCGACCTGAGCAAACCGGTCGGACTGGTCGCTCTATCGGTCAAGGAGCGGGCCGCCCGGTGCCAGTTGCTGGGAAGCAACCGGATCATTACCCTGCGCGCAAGCCGCCTTTGGGAGGTGGTGCCTGGCGCCATCGTCACGGTCAAGCCAGGAAAACAGTGGCGTTACGGCGGTCATCCGTATCTTTCCGGCGATATTCAATCGACCCGGATCGATGTGAAGGCCCTCGATCTCGTGCCTCTGGGGCTCGAAGAGATGGGCATGTGGGACCCCAATGAAGAGTACTGGGGAGAAGAAGACGAACCCATCGAGGAATGGGCCAAGCCGATCATCGCTCACGGCCCCCGCCCCATGTTCGAAATGGAGCAGGTGCTGCCCGGCGAGGACCCTGACGATCCTTTCAATGACCCCATCACCCGGTCCAATGATCTCAAAGATGCCGGCGAGCGGGTAGAGGCAAAAAAGATCCTGATGGAGCTGTGCCAGGCGGACCTGCGCTGCCTCGATGCCCATTCGCATCTGGGCAATTTCGTCTTTGATCACCATCCCCAAGATGCCATCCGACATTACGATGTTGGCCTGCGCATCGGCGAGCTGTCTTTGGGCGACGATTTTACCGGCGTGCTGGCGTGGGGCCTGATCGACAACCGTCCGTTTCTGCGTTGTATGCACGGCTATGGATTGTGTCTCTGGCGTCTTGGACGCTTTGACGAGGCGGCGCACATATTTGAGAAGATGCTCTGGCTGAACCCGTCGGATAACCAGGGCGTGCGGTTTCTTATCGACGAGGTGAAGGCAAAAACGGCCTGGGAGGATCGAGAAAACGAGTAATCGAATGATAAAGACCTTCAAACAGATATTCACGATAACCAACAGGATCACTTCCGGACTGACCCGCATTGAGCGGGCCCGGGGTTTCCTGCAGGCCGCGACCCTTTCAGAGGACTGAGTGAGGGAGATGGGGCGGCGGGCGCTGATACTGGAGGCCCATCATACGACCCATATCGAAGGCACACGTCTGACCTTGGATCAGGCAGAGAGACTCCTCGCAGGCAATGTTGTCCCCGAGGCCGACCCTGACGACGTCAGAGAACTTCTGAATTACCGTAAGGCCTTTGATTTCGTTTCGGAGTACCTTGCCAGCGGAGATCCGATCACGGAGGGTCTTATCCGTGAAATTCACAAGCGGCTGGTAGAAGGGGTCAGAGGTGGCTCGGCGGCACCTGGCCAGTACCGGAAAATCCAGATTTTTTAGTCAACTCCGCAACCGGTGAAACCATTTACACGCCGCCCCCGGCACACGATGTGCCCATCATGATGGCCGAACTGGTGGATTTTTTGAGCAGCGAAGGGGATACACACCCGGTTTTGGTGAGTGGGATTGCCCAGTTCCAACTGGTCCATATTCGTCCCTTTTTGGACGGCAACGGCCGCACGTCCCGCCTGCTATCCACTCTGTACCTTTACCGGGCGGGGTACGACTTCAAGCGACTGTTCACGATCAGCGAATACTACGACCGGGATCGCCCCGCTTTTTACCGGGCTATCCAGGGGTTACGGGAAGCCGGCATGGACATGACCATCTGGCTGGAATTTTTTGTCGATGGCCTGAGCACTCAGCTTGCCGAGGTCAGGGAGCGCGGCGAACAGGCCATCCGCAAGGATGTGATCATCAAGGAGCATAGCCTCTCCGACCGCCAGGCTTTGGCCCTGTCTCATATCCTTGTCCATGGTCGAGTGAGTATCCAGGACTTTGAGCGCCTCAGCTCTCGTGTCAGCCGCCGCACCTTACAAAGAGACCTCAGGGTAATGGTGGACAAGGGCCTGATTATCGAGAAAGCCTCAAGCCCCACCGATCCGACCAAAATTTACATCCTGGCAGGAAAATTATCCGATTGAGTTGCTGCGTCATGCTGTGACACATAGCTGTGACATACTATGACAAGGACTGTGACAAGCTGTGACATGAGGTTGAAGCCACAGCAAACCTGAAACGTGACTCAACGCCGCTTCCGTCCCACCGGCAACGGCCTGCTCTATGATAACCCGTTGATATTGAAGGTTTTCAGTTAACTGCCTGAGAACGAGAACGGTTATGAAGAGGGTTGCACTCGGGGAGCCAGCCAGGAACAAGGTCAGGAGAATTCCTCGCCCAAAAAAACCTGCAAATCCTTAACCTCAGAATGGATTTGCATTTCTCAGATAGGTAGTTGCCCTGGAGTTACCTTCTAAATCTCACCCTCCGGAAACTGGATTTAATCGACGCAAAACCTTTGGCGATCGTTTGGCCAATATCCTGAAATCTTGCTGTATGGCTCTGAGTCCGGGTAATTATATCATCAACGATTCGCTTCCTGGGTGCAACTGAAGACATCTGCTGTTGGCCTTCCGTTTTGCCGGCTCGGATTGTTACCGCTTGCCCATCTCGGTTCCCGCTAATGCACTCATGGATCGAGTACCTGGCGCAATAATATTTGGTTTTATCCCATTCAGGCAATTGGTGAACTTTTTCGAGAAATTCCCTCTTTAAAAGGCCGGCCTCTTCTGCGTTACAGGGACCAATGAAAAGGATATTCCCTTCGACAAAGCATTTTCCCCTCTTAAGGGATCCAAGGCCTCCATGAGCTTCCCACCGAATTTCGCCACTAACCTGTTCAATGATACAGTATTGAGCCAGTCTGTATAATTTCTCTTCCATTTTGACTCCAGTTTAAAGCGGGCACCCAACAATCGAACCCTAATCACGCATAAAAAGCCATGTCAATCCATAACCAGCTGACCGTCGTTTCGTTGCCGTCATCACGTTCACCGCCAATGGCTTTTCTGAAACCATTTAAATACTTCTTGTGTTGATAGGCAAACAAGTGATCTTTGTCTCTTTTGTGGTCGTCGGCCAGACTAATCGACGTTGCCGCCAAAAAGATGCTCAGCAACAGGCAGCCCAGCAAGGCTATATGGTGGAAAAGTTCCAAATCATAGCCACCAGCAAGGCATAAAATGTGCCAGGAAAAACCAAAGTTGCTCCGGTATAGTGACGTTCTTTTTTCTGGCGATCGGGGCCCGGGCCATGAACGGCGGACACGGTCAGGGAACCAGTCGAATGGGACACGGGTCTACCTGGTATCACCACGGCCGGTCGGGTGCCATGAACGGTTATAGTTATGGTTGCGGTGGATATGGATATGGACAGCCGGGTGGTAGGTTCGCCCCCAATGATTATTATAGAAATGACAACTATCGGGAGGATTATCATCATTATGACCACCGTTATAGAGAAGATCGGTATCCCTATTACCCTGGTAGTTCATACAAACGCGTCGGCGATCCAGGAACATGAATTGACAACAAACCTTGAATTCTCGAATACCAGCTTTCCGGTGTTGTCAGTCTCACAGCGATGAAGCGGGTCATAAGGCTGAGCGGTTGCCGGTAAAGAGAGGACTAAAACAATGAAGCATGCAGACAATGCCTCCGGCAGGCGCAAGCGGGTCGATTGGTACATTGCATGGGGTTTGATCGCAGTGATCACGGTTTTGCACTACAGCACGATGAAGACCCTTGTCCATTTCCACACGCTGTATCGGGATTTGTACTTCATCCCGATTCTGCTCGTGAGTTTTGTCTATGGGCTTCGGACGGGTTTTTTCACTTCAATTATCATCGTTTTGCTGTACCTGCCCCATGTACTGATGACCTGGTCGGCTCAGCCGGGGGTCAACTTCGGCAATGTGACGCAGATCTTTGTGTACGTGATTGTGGCGGTGACCATGGGTTATCTTTCCGATCGCGAAAAGGCGCGTCAGGCGCAGATCATTGAGTCCGAAAACTGGGCTGCACTCGGTCGCGCTTCTTTGGCGATGTCTTATGAGTTGGAAGATGTTCGCCGGACCTTACGCAACCTGTTGAGTTCCACTGCAGAATGCAACGCGGCGCGCGATGGGATTCAGGAAGTCATCGAAAGGCTGGCCACCCTTGAGCAGGCCGCCGCCCGCTTTGCTCCCGATCGTGCAGCGCGGGCGCAACCGGTGGTTGAGGTCAACGAGGTGGTTTTAAAGGCACGCGATGAATTGATAGACTTGGCCAGAAAGAAAGAGGTTGGCCTTGTACTTGATTTGAAGCCCACCGGTTGTTTCATAAAAATGAATACATCAAACCTTCAATGGGTCATCATGGAATTGACCAGGAACGCCATTGAGCATTCAAGACCGGGCGGTGTTGTCACAATCAGCTCAGAGCATGACAGCGGTCGCTGCACTCTCGAGGTAAAAGACCGCGGAGCGGGGATTTCTGCCGAGAATTTACAGAAGATTTTTGTTCCTTTTTATACGACCAAGGAAAAAGGTACTGGACTTGGACTCGCCGCATGTCAAAAAGTGATGCGCGACGAAGGGGCGGAGATCGAAGTTGAGAGCACTCCCGGCGAAGGGAGCACATTCAAACTGGCTCTGCCGTTAGCACATACAAAAAGTGCGGCGGACGGGTGATGTTTGCTTTATGAGAGGGCCGTTTTCCAGGTGTGAACATGAAATCCGGCAAAATCTTGCTCATTGCAGCGCTGGTGCTTGGGATAAGTGCTCTGCACTATGGCACTCAGCTAACAGAGCATCATTACCATATATTTTATCGGGAGATATACTTTTTGCCCATCATCCTGGCCGGCTTCTGGTTCGGCCTCAGGGGGGCGGTTTGCACTTCTCTTGCGATCAGTGCCGCCTACCTTCCTTTTATCGTGCGGCACTGGCAGGGGTTTTCGCCCGATGATTTCAGCAAAGTGATGGAGATAGCGCTGTACAACATTGTGGCGTTGATTTTGGGGATGCTCAAAGACCGGGAGACTGCAGAGCATCAGAGGGCGCTGGAATCGGAGAGCCTGGCTGCCATGGGAAAGGCGGTCTCCGGGGTGGCCCACGATATGAAAACCCCTTTGATCGCCATTGGCGGCTTCTCACGCCTGGTGCAGAAGAACCTGCCACGGGATGATCCATCTCATGCGAAGCTGGACGTGGTCATCGGCGAAACCCGACGACTGGAGAACATGGTTAGAGACATGCTGTCCTTCTCCAAGCCCTTGCAGCTCAATTGCACCCAAGGCGATATTGGCCGGGTGCTTGAGCAGAGCCTGGCGGTTGTCGAAGAAAGAGCCGGAGAGAAAGAGGTTAAGGTGAAAACCGACCTTTCTCCGGAACTTCCCGCGGTGCTTATCGATCCGTGCAGGATTGAGCAGGTTTTTGTCAATCTGTTGATGAATGCCATTCAAGCTTCGCCGGAGGGAGAAACGGTGACCGTCACGGGCCGGCTGCAAGGCGATGAGGTGGCGATCGAATTCATCGATCGCGGTTGCGGTGTTCCCGAGGACGTCGGCGGAAAGATCTACGATCCCTTTTTTACCACCAAAAAAGAAGGTACAGGTTTGGGACTGGCCATTGTGAAAAAAATCGTCCAGGCCCATCAGGGCACACTCGAATTCACCAACAATCAAGCAGGGGCGGGAGCGACATTTAGAGTGGTGCTGCCACGATGTTGAGGCAGGAGCTAAACAAGTCGATCCAATTGAGGCGGTACTTCAGGTCAAGCAGACCGAAACGCGACGATATGACGAACCTATCAGACCCGAAAGGGCGGACAATATCCCAGGGGAAGTTCACCGCCATTTTGGCCATCGTTTTTTGGTAATGCGAGTGAATAGAGAACCAGGAGGTAACAGGCCATGGTTAAAAGACATGCCTTTCTTTACATAGCGATATTGCTTTTTCTGCTCGCTGCACCCTTGCCGGCAGAGACTATGATGCAAGGCGGACACGGCCATATGCATGGCTCGGCGGGTGGACAATCTGCGGAACAGCAGGAACAGGGCGAGGCAGTCCAGCAGACGGGGCATCGTCATGGGGAATACTACCACAGCCATGAAGGAGGAGAATTGCCCCATAGTCATTACGAGAAGGGCAGCGTATCGCAGGGTCCTCAGACAGAGGCAGTCCCTTCCGACGAGCCGATGGAACAGGCCGGGCAGGGTTCTTCGAGCGAGAGGGGGACAAGCGAAACCGCGGTCAAACCAGCTGAATCCACATCTACCAAAACGGAAAAAGAAGCCGGGGTTGACAAGTCGCAAAAAGTCGTCGAGCGGATGGCAAGCCAGTCAGTTCTTGAATGGCGGGACGACATGATTCTGCATCTGGTTCCGGCGCCGGCAGAAGCGTTGTCGCAACGCGACCGAGGCAAAGATATGGCGCCGTTTGTGGAGCACTCCTTTTACATGGACGAAACGCCGGTAACGAATCATCAATATGTGGAGTTTTTAAACAAAGTCCTTGACAAAATCGAGGTCTATGGGGGAGTCGTGAGAAACGACGGCAACATTTGGCTGCTGCTTGGAGAAGTTAAAGACGGCTATGAACCGATTGTATACCTGGATGGGAGATTCCAGGTGAACGGGGTCCATCATGCCGCCTGCGCCGTCCTTCGTGTGACTGCCTATGGAGCTGAGGCTTACGCTCAGCTCTACGGAAAACGGCTGCCCACCGAAACAGAGTGGCTTTACGCGGTTGCGGTCGGGGAAGCCGAGAGCGAAGAACTGCCCATTCCCTCGCCGGTGGTGTTGTACGCTCCGGATAAGGATGGCATTCGCGGCTTGAATTCCAACATTGGCGAGTGGGCGGTGCGCGTCGAAGAGTCCTCATCCGGCGGAAACGGGCAGGTTGAGTTCGTTGTGCTGAGGGGACCGGTGCATCCCCTGCAGCAGACTAAAGGCAGTGACCCCGGCATTCGGCGCTACCCATGGGAAGGTTTTGCCGAGGTCGGGTTTAGAACGGTACTGGATGTAAGTGATGCGGTCAAACAATAGACCCGCAAAGTCGGGGGCGAGTAAATCTGCCCGTAGACGATGAGTGCGAACAAGGTCGCACGGAGTGTTGGAATGAGCGATTCGCCCGGTGGTGGTACGCTCGATACGGGAATGGTGCTGGAAGGCAAATGGGTGATCCTCCAACTGATCGGAAAAGGAGGAATGGGTGAAGTTTATCGAGCGCACCAGTTGAACCTGAAACGGGATGTCGCCATTAAAATCATCTCCCCTGAATGGTTGAAGTCCTTCGATTGCGATCCCGAAGAAATGGAGATTTCTCTGGATAGATTTCACAGAGAAGTTCAGGTCATGGCACAGATTGTTCATCCGAACGTTCTGCAAATCTTCGATCAAGGTTCCGCCTCGATTCGAAGCGGCGAAAAAGAACTGGCGATTGAGTATATCGCAATGGAGTACGTTCCCGGGGCAACGCTGCGGGACACCATGTCCGATGAGGGTTTCTACCCGGAGGAAGATCGAACCAGCGAATGGCTGACCGCCTACTTCCTGCCGCTTCTTGCCGGGGTTGGGGCGCTGCACGAACGGGGAATCGTACATCGGGATCTCAAGCCGGAAAATGTTTTACTGTCCGCCGGCACGCCCAAAATTGCCGACTTCGGGTTGGCCAGCTCATGTATTGCCAAACCCATCACCCGTTCCGCCCATGTCATGGGGACTCCGCCATATATGCCGCAGGAGCAATTCATGGATCTGCGCAGAACCGATCACCGGGCCGACATCTATGCCCTTGGGAAAATCCTCTATGAAGCGATCGAAGGCAAGATGGGTCCGGATCAGATGCCTTTCAAGCAGGCCCGCCTGAAAGATCCCCAAGAGCCGTTTTTCCGGCAGCTGGATGCCCTTGTCCAACAAGCCACTTCGGAAGAAAAGAAAGATCGACTTTCCTCGGTCGAGGAGTTCGGTCAATCCATTCGCAACCTGCTCGGCACGGCGCAAGCTCCGCATGAAACTCCCCCCATTGTCGTCACCAGCCGCGTTCCGGCCGACAAAGGCTCCTTCCAGGCAGTCAAATGGCTCGTGCTGGGGGTTGTTCTGGTCTTCGTGGCCATCGCCGGCTTTTTCCTGGTCTATGAGCGTCCCGTTGAGCGCGTTCCTTCGGCTCCCCCAATTTCTGCACCCGGCAGCGGCGGCGCGCCTGAGAGCAGTCTTGAAGGAAAGCGGTTGGTTGAGGAGAGGCCTGAACGCGCACCGCAAAAGCCGAGTTTGCCGACAACTGTCAAGGGAACGGACGAGGCCGTATTGAAACTGATTGCCGGAGGGGAGATCATGTTGCCTGAAAATTTTGTCTCCGGCGGCACCGGGCAAATCAGAGTCGAATCGTTTTACATGGATATGGCCCCTGTCACCAATCACCAATATGTCGAGTTCTTGAATCAGATGCTGGCGAAAATAGAGGCGGAAAACGGGGTGGTAAAATCACAAGGTGAGATCTGGATGATGCTTGGGCAGGTAAAGCCGGGTTATGAACCGATAGAATTCAGGGATGGTCGATTCCATGTGAGCGCAGCCCATCACGCGGCCTGTCCGGTGCTTCGGGTGACGGGATACGGCGCGGCCGCCTATGCAAAATACTACGGCAGGCGACTGCCGACGGATGTGGAATGGTATTACGCCATAGAAAAGGGCGGGAGTCCGGCGGAACCGGGCTCTCCTTCGTTTGAGTCGCAAAGGGCTTTACCGATTCCGACTCCGGTTATGGCTTACATGCCCAATTCCGTGGGCATTCGTGGCCTGAATGCCAATATCGGCGAATGGGGTCTAAGGCATCCCCAAGATGCTTCCGCAAGAGATGGTGAAAAGGTTGAATACGTAATCCTTGGGGAAATCTTCAAGCAAAAAAAGGAGCAGGCAGTGCTGCCCGCACCGTTGCCGCGCCATCCCTGGGAGGCCTTCGACAAGGTCGGCTTCCGTTGCGTTGGTGAGGCCGACTGAGCGTATGAAAAGCTTTGCCGTAACACACGTCGGCCTGACCAGGGCGAATAACCAGGACCGATACCTGGTCAAAGAAACGTCCCGGGGCTGTATCCTTTTGGCCGTGGCGGATGGGATGGGAGGGCACTCGGGTGGAGAGCTGGCAGCAGAGATTGTTTGCCGGAACTTATCGCATTTCGATGTAAAATTAAAAGATTTGGAAAAAGAGCTGACGCACCTCGCTCAGCAGGCAAACAGAGAAATTTTGGACCTGGCAGGGCAGCAGATCGCCCTCGAAGGAATGGGAACCACCCTTACGGCGGTGCTGGTCAGAGATCAAACGGCGACCTGGGTGCATGTCGGCGACAGCAGATTGTATCTTGTGCGGCAAGGAATCCTCGTGCAAATCACCGACGACCATACCTTTCCGGGCATCATGGTTCAAGATGGCGAGATTTCAGAAGAAGAAGCTCGGGTTCATCCAATGAGGAATGTGCTTCTGAGCTGTATCGGCCGCGAACCGTTCAAGATGGATACCGGCATACTTCCCCTGGAGAGTGCAGACCTGCTGGTTTTATCCACGGACGGTCTGCACGATCGAGTCCCCGAACAACGACTGGCATCAATCCTCGTCAAGACGGAGCTCGGCTTGGAGGCTAAGCTCGATGCTTTGCTGAATGCCGCACTGGCGGCCGGCGGAAAAGACAACATCACCCTTGTTGCCCTGGAGATCTAGTACCGGGTGCGACTGTGCGACAGCTTCTAAGGAGGCGGAGCCGTTCAATCACCAGGGCTAGACTTGCTGCAGGAGAAAAGATGCCAGCCCGCGGCACAGGGCAAGGATCGCTATAACGACGGCGAGCTGCTTTATGCCGAATTTCTTGCCGTCTTCCATTCCCTCCATGCTGCCTCCTTGGGCCTCGACATGGCTTCTGTGAAGATAATAGAGAACACCGGTGCCGGCAATCGCCGCCAGATTCATCCAAAAGGTGTAATCGATCTGAAATTGGGTGATCTCCTTGACTTGACGGGAGCTTTCGGGCAATACGCCCAGCAGCGCAAAGGAAAAGTTCAGCATGACGGCAGTGGCGACAATGCTCACATACATGACGACAGCGACAAAGAGTGCAACCCGCCAGCCTTCACAGCTTCGAATGCGCTGCCGCCAGTCAAAGCCTTCGTCTTCGCTGGCGTATTCCTCTTCATCTTTTTCCCGTGCTTCCTGTATCCATTTTTTGGGGTAGGTCAAAACAATCAAGACGCCACTGAGGTGAGGTGATAAAAAGGTGATAAGAAATTGTTTTCTGACGATTTTTGTATAGCAGGTATGGTGACCAAAATACATCATTATGACAAATCTACTCGCTCGTTCCTCCGTTCATGGAAAAAGCATCGAACGGGGTAGCGATCGAGTGCCCAGCTGACTTTGAGTGGACAGGCATGAAGGGAGGGGCAAAGCGATGTCGAGGGTGCTTGATTTGTGCAGGACCTGTGTACTGCAGTCGATGCTGATGCTAATTCTGGTTTCGCTAATCGTCGGCGTTCCTTTGGCTGGCGGGGCCGCCCATGCCTCACAGCAGGTGGATCCTATTGAACTTTCGCTCGGTAAAGGGACCGGCAGCCGGCAGACAGAGGACGTTGTGATTGAGTACCGGTTTAGTGTGAGCGCTGGGACGCTTACAGTTTCCGGAAAGGTCGGTTTCACTGCTCAAGTGTCGGACACCTTCAACACCGTTGATTACTTTAATCTGCGGATTGTCCTCTTCGACAGGGCAGGGAAGCGACTCGATATGATGGAACTCTTGACGAAAACCGATTTCTCATCGCGATCGGGCGCCTTGAATTTTGGCAAAGTATTAGCTCTTCCGCAAGGGGCAAGCGCCTTCACTTTCGCCTATGCGGGTCAGGCTCATTCCGCCAGCACCGGTGATGCCATCCCTTTCAGCAAGAGCTTTCATTACACTCCGCCGCGCTCGCTAACGTTACCCAAATAGTGTGACGCAAATTGACATGACTTTCAAAACATACAGCCGTTACGGGGTTGCGCGCCTCCCGGGCGAGCTTCAGGATCTGACAATTTTTTTTAGATCGACCCCATAGCGTTTCATGCGATGCCACACAGTCACACGGCTGACTCCAAGGAGCCGGGCTGCTTCGCTTTGATTTCCTTTGGTCTTCTGGAGAGCTTGAATGAGTGTTGATTTTTCATTCAGAGAAAAAGAGACCGGATCGTGTCCCGCGCCCCCCGGCGCACATGGCACCTGCTTCTCAAAAATGCTTGCCGGCAGTTGATCGGGTTGAATGAGACCCCGTTCAGCGATCACAAAAGCGTATTCCAGAGCGCTTTTCAATTCGCGTACGTTACCCGGCCATTGATAGCTCATGAGTTGTGTCATGGCCTCCGAGCTCATCCCGGTTATGGACTTTCCGGTTTTTGTCGAAAGCTGTCGTATGAAGGATTCCACCAATAGGGGAATGTCTTCCATGCGCTCGCGCAAAGGCGGCAAATAGATAGGAATGACATTGATTCGAAAGAAAAAGTCTTCGCGATACCTGCCCTCCGTCACCAGTTTTTGCAAATCGCGATTGGTGGCTGTGATGACGCGAACATCCACGGAGATGGAGCGATGATCCCCCACACGTTCAAACTGTTTGTTCTCCAAAACCCGAAGCAATTTCACCTGAATGGGCAGAGGCACATCCCCGATTTCATCCAGGAACAGATCACCGCCGTTGGCCGCTTCAAAGCGACCCACGCGATGATTATAGGCTCCGGTGAACGCCCCTTTCACGTGACCGAAAAGTTCGCTTTCCAGTAAGGATTCGTTGAGGGCCGCACAGTTGAGCTGGATGTAGGGGCCTTCCCTGCGGCGTCCGAGCTGATGGATAGCGCGCGCTACCAGTTCCTTGCCGGTGCCGCTCTCGCCGTAGACAATCACCGGGGCGTCACTTTGCGCCGCCTTTTCGATGATTTCAAATACCCTCTGCATGGCCAGAGACTCGCCGATGATGCCATGGAAACCCTTTTCACTGACGAGGAGTTTAGAAAGTTGCTCGATTTGCTGGTCGCGTTTGTCTATCTCAGAGATGTCGGTGAGTGTCTCTACGGCCCCAATGAGCTGCCCGTCGATGTTCTTGAGTACCGAAGCATTTTTTAGTGCGACAAAGTAGCTGCCGTCTTTGCGCATCAACAGACATCGCTTGTTGGTGAGGTAACCCCGGTCGAACAGGGAGCACCATTTGCCCTTACCCGTTGAGCGGGCAATTTCGCAGGTGTCGCAATTGAAAAGAGCACAGGAGCTTCCGATCAATTCCTCCCGGCTGTAGCCGGTCATTCTCTCCAGGGCCTGATTGACCATGAGTATGGCGCCGTCGGGGCCGATTACAGCCAGCCCATCGTTCATGGTGTTGAGGATTTCCTTCCAATATCGATGAATGGATTTTTCGTTCATGAGGGAGTCCAGCAGTTTTTTGTTAAACATTGCAACACCTGTTGAAAATATCTCAAGCGCCGGTGGTTGGCAACCCAACCAAGTACAACAACTGCTGCAAACTCCCCCCTGAATTGAAACGCACGCTTGGTGGGAACTAGTAGACTAGTGTCGAATTGGCCGACAGGATTTCTAGTACCAGCGCTCCTGCCGCAGTCGGGATCATCCCTGGAATGAGCTCCGATTCTTCGATATGACGTTCTTTAATGCAGGGAGTACAGACTAGAATCTTTCCGCCTTCTTCGATGAAATTATCCACCAGTTGTTTGAGGGGGGGCAGCCCTGCCGCGAAAACGTGGCTGAGGCAGCCTGAAGTAGCCAAGAACACTGCGGCGGCCTGCAACACCATCACCGCCTCGACATCCATCGCCTGGGCTGCATTGGCCAGCACAAACGGCAGGGTTGCCCGCTCCGGATCGTCTGCGCCATGGGTTAGGATGTAAATGATCTTCTCCTTTTTCGCCATTGGAATCTCCTTTCATACTTTCGATGTTGAATGATTCACAGTCCAACTGATCGGCGTATCCGAAATCATCTCAAGCGCACCGCGCCAGGATCATCGAAAGATCTTCCACATCGGCTCCCACCTTTTTCAGGTTGCCCAGGCATATGGGACACATGGCAACAATTGGCGCGCCCGTGGCCTGAAGCTCCTTAAAGCGACGCATGACCACTGCGTGGGATAATTTGGGAGAAATGCTTTCGGCAGGCCCGCCGCAGCAATGGGTGAAGTTTGCCGAATTTTTCACCGGGACGCATTCGATGTTGAAACCGTTGAGCAGACGGTTGGGAATATCTGAAAGCTCCAAATATCTCCCATAAAAACAGGGATCGTGCAGGGCCACCTTGCGCTGACCATTGCCGCCCGTGGCGTTGAGCAACTCGAAATAGGCTCTGACTTCGAATCGATGCCCCGTGACTTTGGGGTAGAGCTCGCGCAGAGCGTAAGTGGTGTGCGGATCCACGGTGATCAGGCGGCGTATGCCGGCATGTTTCAGTTGTCCCGCCACATAGCGGGCATGTTCGACGAAGGTTTCCTGATCGCCCAGGTCATAAAGCAGAATGCCGCTGTAGTGGTCGAGGTCGGGTCGATAAGCGAAGCGAACCCCTGATTTTTGCAAAAGTGTGGCGATATTCTTCAAAATTTGATCCGATTGGCGCCGTTCTTTTCTTCCCGTCAACAACGCTGCTCCCAAGCCTGCCAGCGCGCCCGGCATGTAGCGGGCGAGACGAATATATCTGGCCCGGGGGCTGTCCTCAAAGGCGGCAAGCTGGTCGGTGGTCTTGGCAATGATCGGCAATGATTGATACATCAAACCGGTAAACAGTATTGAGTCCCCTTTCTTTTCGAGGGGAGTTCGCCACCACCAGCGATTGAGGATCATCCGTGGCACTCCGAAAGGGTTTCTCGATTTTTTGACATTATGCGCAATGAGCTCAATGATGTCGCGCGGATTAAACATGTTGCGACCTCCTCCAGCGATCGACGACGAATCGACGCAAGCCCAGAATCAATTCCCCCGGGTTGGCTTCACGCGGACAAGTTTGCGTGCACAGTCCGCAATGCAGGCAGCGCCACAGTTCCTTGGGATTTTCCAGGATGCGGTCGAGCGCTCCCAGTTGAGCGTAACGGATCAATTTGCGCGGGAAATGCTCATAGACGAGTGGGCAGATTGCCGCGCAGGTCCCGCAATTGAAGCACTCGAAGGTCTTTGCGACCCCGAAACGTTCCAACTGTTCAAAAAATTCCGGTGTGACGGCCATCATGGCAATTCTCCTTTGGCAGAATAAAAACTTCTGAAGTTCCGGCTGCCTGGCGGTATTGCATCGGCATGATGCAAAGCCGGGATGGTAGCAAGTGCGTCCGGCAGCAAGCTTCCAAGTTCAGGAGGCTTCGATGCTGCAGTAGCGGAAATAGCATCCGTCCTTATCGACTTCTTTGACCTCCCCGTACTTTTTCAAGGCCGCCACATACCACAGCACCATGTGAGGCGGGATGCCCGCAGCTTCGGCAATTGCAGGAACGGTTGTGGGCTGCTGAAGCTGGTTTTTGATGGCTTTGATGATTTGCTTCTGCTCCTTCATTCTGGTTGTGGCAGCAGTGATTGTCTCTTTTCGCAGCTCTCGAAGTTGCTTGAGCCCCGTCTTGATTTCCAATTTCTTGAGTGATGCTGAACTCATGGGTTAATCTCCTCGCAGTTCATGCAGCCAAGTCGGCGACAATGGCATCCACCATTGCTTCATATTGTTTGAGGGTCCACCCTTTGATGTTGATCGCATTTGTCGGGCACACTGCAACACAGGCGCCACAGCCCAGGCAGAATGCCGGGGAGACCTGGGCTTTTTTGAACGGTTTCCCGTTCACTGCAACCTCCGCCAGCTGCAATGCGCCGTCGCGCGGGCAGGCTACCACGCAGGCGCCGGTGCCGGTGCATTGCTCCAGGTTCACCTCCGCCACGAACGGATCGAGTTCAACGAATCCTCTGGCGAGCAATCCGGACGCTTTCACTGCCGCCGCCGAAGCTGCATTGGTCGCTTCCCCTATGTCCATTGGTGCCTGACAGGTTCCGGCAAGGAGCAGACCGGAGTTTGGCAGCTCCACCGGACGCAGTTTGGGATGAACCTCCAGCAGAAATCCGTCAGATCCGACCGGCAGTTTCATCATCTCCACCAGATCGTCAATGCCGTTCGGTTTCATCCCGACCGCCAGCACAACCAGATCTGCAGCAACCTGGACTTCTTCTCCGAAGGTCAGTGTGTCTTTTACAGTGATTTGCAGAGGGCTTTCGCTGCCCGTGCCGTTGGATTCAATCCGCGGCGGTTCTTGTGCTTCAAAGCGGAAAAATAGGACTCGGTTTTTGGATGCACGCTGATAGAGCTCCTCTTGACCTCGTCCGTAGGTACGAATGTCGCGGTAAAACTCAAATACGCGTGTCACCGGATAGTTTTCTCGAACTTGATTGGCGAAGCCGAGACTCGCCGAGCAGCAGGTTCGCGAACAATACTCATTGAGGGCGGCACCCTCGGCGGCTTCATGCACACCAGGAATCTGGCGGCTTCCCACACAGTGAATGATGGCCAGATTGCGGATGGGACGGCCATGCCAGTGCCAAACGGGATGGGATCCATTCTCTCCGGCCAAGGCTTGAATGGCCTCGGGCAGCGTAACTACCTGAGGGTGCCGCCCGTAGCCGTATTCACCGAACATGGGCTGGTAAGGCTTGAAGCCCGTTGCCAAGATGACGGCACCGGTTTCAATAGAATCTTCTGCCGGGTTTTCCGGGCAGGACCCGGTCACTACCCCATATTGCGGGAGAAAAACCCCTCGTCTGGGAGTTTTAGTTGGCATTGAATGGAGCTTCTTGCCCTCGTCTTGACCTTGTTCCCCATCAACCTTTATCCTGAGTGTGAAGTTGCCGACGCAGCCTGCAAAGCCAACCACTCGAGTGCAGGTATGAACAGTGATGGCAGGCTGATCGAGTACTTGTCGAGTCAATCGGGTGAGCAGCTCTGATGCTTTTTCATTGGATGGTGCGATGTTGTCCAGCTTGGCCACATGGCCGCCCAGAAAAGGACTCTTCTCAATCAGGGCAACGGGAATACCGCGACTGGCCAGATCCAGTGCCGCCTGCAGACCGGCAACACCCGCTCCGATCACTGTTGCATGCCGAATTACGTCCATCCGTATTGGCTCCAACGGCTCAAGCCGTGCGGCTTTCGCTGCTGCCGCCGCCACCAGAGCGGTTGCTTTTTCCGTGGCCGGCCGACCGTGATGCACCCAGCTCACCTGTTCCCGGATATTAGCGTGCTCGTACAGGTAAGGATTGAAGCCGGCCCTTTGCAGGGTGCCACGAAAGGTGGATTCGTGCAGACTGGGGGCGCATGAGGCTACGACCACGCGGTTGACCTTGCCCTCCTGCAAATCCTTGATGATCATTTCCTGTCCCGGATCGGAGCACATAAACATGTGGGTACGCGCCACAGCCACCCCGGGCGCCTGCCCAGCCCTTGCACAGAGGGCCTCTACGTCGACGTGGTCTGAAATGTTGCCACCGCAGTGACAAATGTATACGCCGACTCTTTTTTCTTCCGCCTGCGCTTGTTGAGCAGAATCTATCTGTACCTCTCTCATCTCTGTTCCTCCCCGCCGGTGCGCCTGAAATTGAGGTTAGCCCATCGCCACAGCCCTGGAGGGTTGCGGTTTAACATTGATGGATACCCCGGATCGCGCCTGTTTTGGTCTGTGGCATGCGCTCAGATAGCTTGCCGCTTTCATGGCCGCTGCGCCGGCTTCCGCGATGGCGTCGACAATGTCCTTCGGACCCGCCGCTGCCCCGGCCGCAAAGACCCCTTCCATGCTGGTCAAGGTCGCAGCCAGGCGAGGCGAAACCGAGCGAATGAAGCCATCCTCAGCGACTTCCACCGGACAAGTTCCAAAGGGGTTCCATGCGGCGATCTTGCCTAGGGAGAGCACTACCAAATCGTGGCTGGTGCGGGTTACGCCACCATTCACCTGGTCTTCATAACAAACCTCCACTGCACCGTTTTCTGCTGCGGCGAGAGAGGCCACCTTGGCCTTGACAAACTGTATGCCCATCGCCTGAGCATTCTGGAAAAATTGTTCGTAGTTTTTGCCAAATGCTCGGATGTCCATGTAATAAATGGTGATATCGGCAAGGGGCAGAGCCCCCGACAAGAGCATGGCCTGCTTTATGGCATACATGCAGCAGACTCTTGAGCAATACGGCACTCCCATGCTGCGGTCGCGCGATCCGGCGCACTGCACAAAAGCGATGGAATCCGGTTCCATGCCGTCCGACGGACGAAGCACGCGGTTGTAAGGTCCGTGCGGGGCAAGCAGTCGCTCCATTTGGAGTGCATCGATCACATTCGTGATCTCCCCCGAACCATACTGCGGTTTGTCGTGGAGCGAAGTCATCTGGAAACCTGTGGCGATGACAGCCGCCGCTGCATGAATTCTGATTGTCTGCGGCTGCTGAAAATAATCGACGGCCTGAGTTGGACAGACCTTTTCACACCTTCCGCAGAGAATGCAGTGGTCCACATCGAGGGTGGCCACCTGGGGAATCGCATTTGAAAAAGGAATGTGTATGGCCTTGCGCGCTGAAAAGCCTCCCTGGTTTTCGTCGGCAACCAAAATCGGACAATCATATTCGCACTGGCGGCAACCGATGCATTTGGCCTCGTCAACGAAACGGGGCTTCTTTTCAACTACTGCCTCAAGGCGACCATCCGAGCTGCGATCCAGGCTCTTGAGGTCGCCGTAGGTCAGAATCGATATGTTTTCATGATGTGCGGCGGCGGCCATCTTGGGGGTGGTGATGCAGCTGGCGCAGTCAAGGGTCGGGAAGACCTTGGACAAACGTATCATTTTCCCACCAACCGAAGCGTCTTTTTCCACCACCACAACCAGGTAATCTTGCTCGGCAAGGTCCAGAGCCGTCTGCAGCCCGGCAATCCCACCACCAATCACCACAGCATCCACTTCTATCTTTGCTTCCAAACGCATGGTTTTCCTCCTGAGCTCCCGCATTGTCGCGAGCTTTTGGATGTAACGGGTAAAGCGACGTAAAACATGCCCGTCATGGTCACGCGCTCTGAGCCACATCCTGCAGCTCGATTTCCGTTCCGGGAGGTCCCAGTTCCTTGATGAGCTCGTTCATGGCGTTGACTTCCTTGACAAATGCCCGAGTGCATACCGTACAGATTGCCGTCAGACGCAGGCGGCGCACATCAAGACCGCGCTGGCGCATGAGCTGGTAGACTCGATCTATGCGCTGCGCCAGGGCATCGTAGGCGCCTTCATAAGGGCACTCCACTCCACAGGACATGATGATGATTGCCGATATTCCCTTGTCAAAGCAGTCCAGGTAAAATTTTTCCGGAAACAACACCGGAGACGGCACCCGCAGCACATAAGTGTTGGCAGGATAGCTGAGGTGTGCCTGCCCGACCGCATCCGCTCCTGGATAGGCACAACTTTCGGTGGCCAATACCAATATTTTTCCTGGAATTGTGGTGTCTTTCATGGCGTATTCCGACCTACTTCTTGCGACATACAAAGATTCGATCGTACCCGTCCACACTGGCGTACCCCAGATATTCGTGTCCCACCTTGTTGGCCCATACCGGAATGTCGTTTCGGGTGCCGGTGTCGTTGGATAAAATCTCCAACACTTCTCCCACCTTGACCTTACCGATGGCCTTTTTTGCTTCAAGCAAAGGGCCAGGGCAGGCGCTTCCACGTGCATCAACCCTATTTGCGACTTGTATGCTGTTGAGATCCAAAGTGCTCATTGGTGCCTCCTCGTTCAGTTTGTCTGATCGTTTGGTTATGGCTTTGCTTTGTCCCGTTTGTTGATTTTCAGGCGAGTCGTGACTGTCGCCGTCGGCTGCATACAGGGCAAAAGTGATGCCACGCCGTTGAGGATAAATATTCTTCCTTTAATTACAAATAGTTACACTATTCGCAAAAAATTTATGAGTAAGACTTGCATGGCTTAGAGGGATTTGGTTGCTAAATAATTCAACATGTGTTTCAAATATTTTCGCAAGCTGCCTCCCGGTCTTTATTCCAGTTCGGCAAAGCGTTGCTACACATGATCCTGAGATGGGTGGACATTGCTCGGTTGCCTATGCAAGAGCGGCTGGGACGGCTGAGTTGTTCACCTTTTTATACGAGCAAACTTGGCTCTTTGTAAGGTGCCCAAACGGATCTGTTAAATGTTAATAGGTGTTTAAACACTCTGGGCATGATGGGGCATGCCCCACTGCCTGTGAGGGTGGTGGCACGTTGCGGTGAGCCTGTTTCTCTTGCGGGCATACACTGGAATAGCAGGAGAACCAACGGCGGTGGCATTGAAATTGCCTAAGGTTGATCCAGGTGGCTATTCGGTTAGCGGGCAACCCATTGATCACGATTTGTTCCGATTGCAGAGGAAAGATTTGGAGGTTTAGTGTAGCATGGCGAATACTCGAATAGTGATCCATATTTCAGACCGCGACAAATGGGTTTCTCTGCTCAATGAGCTGAGCAGCTTGAAGGTGCTGGATCAGGGAGAGTGCTTCGAGGTGATAGTTGTGGCGGATATATTTGCCGGAGCGGTTTGTGTTGCGTGTAACAAAAGTCTCCGCGAGCAAATGGCCGAATTCGTGAATTCGGGGCATTCCATCGTTGTTTGTGAAGAGTCCCTGCGTTGCCTCAATATCCGAGTCGATTCTCTACCGGAATTTGTGCAGCCTGTACCCAACGGCTTGGCTGAGTTGATCAAGAGGCAGAAAGAGGGCTTTCTTTACATGAAAATCTGAAGTGGCTCAAAAATTTGAATGAAAGGAGGTGACTCACATGGCAAAGATGCTCTTCATTATTTCCAATGGTTTTGAAAAGGTCGGTAGAGCGACCCGTGCATTCCAGTTCGCCAAAGTCGCTCTCGAGAAAAAACATGAGGTCAAGGTTTTTCTCATTGATGACGCGATTCACTGGGCTCAACTGGGGATGGCTGAAGGGGCCAGAGCGTCTACGGGTGAAGAGATGAAACCTTTCATCGACTACTTGATGGAAAACGGCGCCGATATGTTTGCCTGCAAGGCCTGAGTGGACCACAGGTATTTATCCCCCGATGAGATGATTCCGGGGGTACGGATTGAAGGGGCTCCGTTTCTGGTAGACTTAATGGCTGAATACGAAACCATGAGTTTTTAGGAGGCATCAGCATGTTCCGTCGAATTCTTGTTGGGCTGCGGTTCAACCTGGTGGGGCGATTTGCTCTGCAAAAAAGTGTTGAATTGGCTCGTGAACAAGGTTCGAGGCTGCTCATCTTTCACGCGCTCGACTACCGATTGATGCATCCAAAAACTCCAGAAGAAAGGATTATTGAACTGACCAAGACCGCTCAGCAGCAGTTTGAAGAAGAACTGAAGCCGTTGCTGGGCGATTTCCGCAATTTTGCCTTCAACTGCTGGGAGGCCGATCCATCGACCGAAATCTGCCGGCTGGCTCGCGAGACCAAGGCGGATTTGATCGTTGTGGGCTGCCATCAGAGCCCAAGCGGCAAGTCTGTTTCGCGAATCGGAACGGTCGGAGCGGCCGTCTTGGAATCGGCTCCCTGTCCTGTTCTATTGATTCCCTGCCCGAATTGATCAGGCATTTTGGCTTGGCCTGCTGATGCTTTCTTTTGTGGCCGGTCAGGGCGTTGTCGAGCTTTGCCGCATGCACACCGGCAGTCAAAGGTTCGTCGAGATCAAAAAACCGCTCGGCGTCCCTGATCAACCCAGCCAGTTTTGCTGATGTCTCATTCAATTTGTCTTTTGCGCTAAGATCTTCCCGGCAAGATGGAGCATAACGCGACAGATGCCAATCTCTGCAGTCAGGCACAAACGCAGGCTGACAGTCTTACCGAGCAAAAAAAAAATCGGGCCGCCGACCTCGGCCCGATTTCTGAAATAGTGGAACATTGTATGAAGTTGACGTTCCTTTTATAAGCGAGCTTATAGGTTATGTCAAGAGTGACATAGCGCGCAGGCCAAAAAAATCTCCGCATCGGGTCCTGAGCGCTATGGCCTTGAGGTTTTCACCGGTTCCGAGTCCCGCTCACCGTTCATAAGGTCTACCGTTGCTTTGCATATCAACTATCCATGGTGAAAAGGAGGTGGATTTTTTGCCCTGAATGCGTTATGTGAAATGTGGCATAGTGACCGACAATATTCAACAAGTTTTGGAAGCGGAATTAGCAGCGGGCAAGGGTCGATGGGATCGAAGCCGGTTAGGGTATGATAGACTTTGGGAGAACAGGATGGCGATTAAAAAGGTTTATAGCATTTGTGGCATGTGTACGGTGCGCTGCCCAATTGAGGCGCATGTGGAAAATGGTTCTTGTGCTTTTGTCCAGGGCAATCCCTACGCGTCCGGCATCGAAGGGGCGATCTGTGCTCGAGGCGCCGCCGGGCTGGCTTTGATCAATGATAATGAACGTCCTCAATTCCCTCTGATTCGAGTTGGAAAACGGGGTGAAGGCAAATGGCGTGAGGTTTCCTGGGATGAAGCACTGGACTACACAGCCGGTCGTTTAAGGGAAGTGAGCGAGCAGCACGGCAGTCGTAGTATTCTTTTCTCCGACCGCGGGGGGCCGTTTCGTGATCTGCACCAGGCATTCGTTCGGGGTCTCGGGTCGCCCAATTACTCCAATCACGATGCCTCATGTGCCAGAAATGTTCAACATGCGGCACTCTCATTGTTCGGATTTGGCCGCAAAGGAGTTGTCTACGATCTGAAGAACGCCAGGCACGTCGTCCTGCAGACCAGGAACATTTTCGAGGCAATCAATGTCAAAGAAGTCAATGACCTCACAGCCGCCATGGAGGATGGCTGCAAACTCAGCGTCATTGACATACGGTCAACGGTGTCATCGAGCAAAGCTCATAACTTCTTCCTGGTCAGACCGGGTTCGGATTACGCGTTCAATTTGGCTGTCATTCATGTACTGTTGAACAAACAATTGTACGATGAGGAATTTGTACGACTGTGGATGCAGGATTTCAACCGGCTGCAAGAGTTTATTCGACCTTACACTCCGCAATGGGCGGAGGGGGAGACGGGGGTGCCGGCGGATGACCTGGTCAGCTTTGTCAAAGAGTTGGCCGGTGCGAGACCGGCCGTTGTCTGGCATCCCGGTTGGATGACCGCACGCTACAGGGATTCTTTTTATGTCTCCCGTTCCATTTATCTCATCAATGCGCTGTTGGGCTCCATAGGGGCCAAGGGCGGCCTTGCCGTGGCCAACAGCCCGTCTGACGTGGGATGCAAGGGACTGAAGAAACTGGCGGACCTATTCCCCAAGCCGGAAGAGAAAAGAGTCGATGGCGTCGGCTGGCGCTACAAACATTTTGATGCCGGTCCAGGATTGCTGCATCTCGCCTTCAAGGCCATTGAGACCGAGGATCCTTATCCCATCAAGGCTTACATCGCCTATCGGCATGATCCCCTGATGGGCTTTCCAGATCCGCCCGTCTTGAAGAACACTTTCAATAAATTGGATTTTATGCTTTCGGTCACCTTCAGCTGGTCCGACACGGCATGGTTTTCCGATGTGGTGCTGCCCTTATCCCCTTACCTTGAACGGGAAAGCATTGTGGCCTGCAAGAACGGTCTAAAACCGTATTTTTTCCTGCGCCAGAGAGCCCAAGAGCCGCGCTTTGATTCACGGGCCGACTGGGAAATCTTTACCGGTCTGGCCAGGAGACTGGGCATGAATGCGCTTGCCTTTGATTCCATCGAGGACATCTGGCATTACCAGTTGGAAGGCACCGGCGTTGCGATGAGGGATTTCGATGCGACCGGCATGGTCCCTTTGAGCGACGGACCTGTCTATCGCAAAGTGCACGAGTTGAAATTCAAGACCGCGAGCGGGAGGATTGAGGTCGTCAGTGAGAAGCTAGAAGGCCAGGGATTGGCTTCTCTCAAGCCGTATGAAGCACCGGCGAAACCTCCCGAGGGAATGTTTCGCATGGCATTTGGTCGTTGCCCGGTACACACGCAGGGACACACCGTAAACAATCGGCTTCTTAATGAGCAAATGGCTGAGAATGTCCTGTGGTTGAATAAGACGGTTGCAGCGGAAATGAAAATTGTCGACGACGAAGAAGTGGAAATAGCCGCTGATGGATATGTTGGTCGAATCAAAGTGATGCTGACCGAATTCATCCATCCTGAAGCGGTTTTCATGGTGCACGGTTTTGGACATACTTTGACAGTCGAAAGCCGTGCTTTGGGAAAGGGAGTGGCGGACAACTGCCTCATGTCAAAAGGCTTGGATCTATGGGATCCCGCCGGTGGTGCCATAGCCATGCAGGAACACTTTGTAACCGTCAGGAAACTCTCCTGAGGGCGGGAAGCCCCTTGACCTCGGTAAAATTTGCTGGTGGTTTCATGGAGATGCCCAATAGCAGAAGCATTGCTCTGTTTGAAGTCTCCTCCCAACTTTGTATCAACACCCTTGCAGGCCCGCTTTATTTAGGACACCCCAGTGCGTGGAGCTGTACCTGGTGAAGGTTGTAAGACAAGCGGTGACCGGCAGGGTGGAATAAGAGTGTTGCGCGACAAACAAAGGGGTTATATCGATGGAATTCAAACTGCTTATCAATGGGAAATGGGTAGCTGGTGGTGACATTTTGGAGGTTCGCTCCAAATACACTGGTGAGGTGATTGGCGTTCTGCCCAGCGCCAGGCACGAAGAGGTGGACGCGGCGCTGCGGGCAGCCGAAGATGCGGCATCCGTAATGGCCTCCATGGCGGCCCATAAGCGAAGCGCGCTACTGGCGCGCACGGCGGTTCTTATTGCGGAAAAAACAGAAGATCTGGCGCGCACAATCGCGGCTGAAGCCGGCAAGGCATTGAAATACGCAAGGCTTGAAGTGGATAGGGCGGTCAACACGTTCACCGTTGCAGCGGAGGAAGCCAAAAGGATTCACGGCGAAACAGTACCACTCGATGCTGCCAGTTCGGGAGAAGGGTATTTTGGCTATTTTGCACGGCGCCCGGTTGGGGTTGTGGCTGCGATCAGCCCTTTCAATTTTCCCCTCAACTTGGTTGCACACAAGGTAGCGCCGGCTCTGGCGGCGGGCAATGCGGTGGTGCTCAAGCCGGCGACGAGCACGCCTCTCACAGCTGTCGAACTCTGCAGGATCTTAATGGAGGCCGGAATGCCGCCCGGGGCTGTCAATCTTGTGGTGGGACCGGGTGCAACGGTAGGGGAATGGCTGGTTTCGGACCCACGCGTGGCCAAAGTGACTTTCACAGGCAGCCCTGCGGTGGGAAAGCGGATCATGGAAATCGCCGGCATAAAAAGAGTTACCTTGGAGCTCGGCAATAATTCCCCGGTCATTCTCGCTCCGGATGCGGACCTTGATTATGTTGCCAAGCGCTGTGCCCTTGGAGCTTACTACAATTCGGGTCAAGTGTGCATATCGGTGCAGAGGATTTACAGCCAGCAAGCGGTGTACGAGCCTTTCCTGGAGAAGTTTGTCAGGGCGAGCGAGGCTATGGTTGTGGGCGATCCTCTGGATGAGCGGGTGGATGTCGGGCCGATGATCGACATCGGTGAGGCGGAGCGCGTTGCCAGCTGGGTCACCGAGGCTCAAGTGGGCGGGGCGCAGGTCGCCACGGGCGGAAAGCGCGATGGGGGAGTCTATTGGCCGACTGTCCTGACCAGCGTGCAGCCGGACATGAAAGTTGTTGCTGAAGAGATCTTCGGGCCCGTTGCCTCGGTCATTCAATGTGAGCATTTCGAAGATGCTCTAAGGCAGGCTAACGACACTGCATACGGACTCCAGGCAGGAGTGTTCACGCGTGATGTCAACCGCGTATTCCAGGCCATTCGTCAATTGAACTTCGGGGGTGTCATCATCAACGACACGCCGGTCTTTCGTGCCGATCACATGCCGTATGGAGGAAACCGCAAGAGTGGCGTCGGTAGGGAAGGGGTGCGGTTTGCCATAGAGGACATGACCAATATTCAGATGGTTGCCATCCGCCTGGAGAGTTAGACAGGGCTGCGACCCTTCAGACCTTGCCGACCGCCTGACGCTTTGTGCCGGCCGCGTGAGAAACTTCAGGGTGATCGGTTCTGCCAGGACAAACATTCATGCTATCGGCAGAGTACAAACGTAGCGGCTAACGGTCGGCATCAAAAGGTTTGCAGGCACACAACACTTTCCAGAAATAAAGGGAGCCCGCCGCACTGGCTGGCTCCCTCTGATTGACTGGCGGGGTCGAAGGGACTTGAACCCTCGGCCTCCGGCGTGACAGGCCGGCGTTATAACCATCTTAACTACGACCCCTGATTGTCTTGCGCTGGTGGGCGGAACAGGGCTCGAACCTGTGACCCTCGGCTTGTAAGGCCGATGCTCTCCCAGCTGAGCTACCCGCCCCAAAACGCCTGCTTGAGCAGGTGTTCTTTCATCCATCGCGCGAGTGCTCACTTGTATTCGATGGACGGTTACATGTCAAGCTTTTTTTGCGGGCTCCGAGCAGTTGTTCAATGGGTGCGAATCTCATCGGCTGCGGGCTTCTCACGTTCAAAGAGTACTGCATCCTCCTTGTCCGGTGGTTCCACGGGTTCGTGAAAGAGCTGTTCATCGCTTTCTATTACCAGGGCCTTGCGTAATACGTCGTCCATGTGTTCGACCAATTCCAGATTGATTTCCTGCAGAATCTTCTGCGGAATATCCTTCAGGTCCTTGGCATTATCTCTGGGGATTAGCACGGTCTTCAGCAGAGCCCGGTGGGCGGCGAGAATCTTTTCCTTCAAACCGCCGATCGGCAGCACTCTTCCACGCAAAGTTATTTCACCCGTCATGGCCACGTCGCTGCGGGCTGGTATTTTGGTCAGGGCCGACACGATGGAAGTCGCCATGGTGATGCCGGCCGATGGTCCATCTTTGGGTATGGCCCCCTCCGGCACATGCACATGAATGTCCAGTTTTTGGTAGAAATCGGGTTCGACGCCCAGCCTCACTGCCCGCGACCTGACGTAGCTGAGTGCCGCCTGGGCCGACTCCTGCATCACCTCACCCAACTTACCGGTGATGATGATTTTTCCCTTACCGGGCATCAGGACGGTCTCGATTCCCAGGGTATCACCGCCAAATTCGGTCCAGGCGAGTCCCGTTGCCAAGCCGATTTCATCCTGTTCCTCAGCGCGCCCATAGCGATACTTGGGGATGCCGAGGTATTCCTGGATGATGTCTTCGTTGAGCACAACCTTGGTTTCAGGTCCGTTTTGTACTACTTCTTTGGCTACCTTACGGCAGATGGAGGCAATTTCCCGCTCCAGGTTCCGCACGCCCGCCTCTTTGGTGTAGTGGCGTATGATGTAGAGCAAATCGTCATCGGCAAAGGCCACATTTTCCAGACTCAGGCCGTTGGCCGTACATTGCTTGGATATCAAAAATTGTTTGCCGATATTGAGCTTATCAAATTCCGTGTAACCTGCCATTTGAATGATTTCCATACGGTCGCGCAACGGGGCGGGAATACCGTGCAGATTGTTGGCCGTGGTTATGAAAAAAACTTCCGACAGATCATAGTCCAGATCGAGATAATGATCATTGAAGGCATAGTTCTGTTCGGGGTCCAAGACTTCCAGCAGAGCCGCCGATGGATCGCCGCGAAAATCCATGCTCATCTTGTCGACTTCATCCAGGCAAAAGACCGGATTGTTGCTCTTGACCTTCTTCAGGCTCTGGATGATTTTTCCCGGTAAAGCACCGATGTAGGTTCGCCGGTGCCCGCGGATCTCGGCTTCATCGCGTACCCCACCCAGGGATAGGCGGATGAAATTACGACCTGTGGCGCGTGCAATGGACTTGGCAAGAGACGTCTTGCCGACGCCCGGAGGCCCAACAAAACACAGGATCGGTCCCTTCATCTTTTTAACCAGTGCCTGCACTGCAAGGTATTCGAGAATCCGCTGTTTGGGTTTTTCCAACCCGTAGTGGTCTTCGTCCAGGATGCGCGATGCCTCGTCGATATTGATTTTGTCTTTGGTTTTGTCAAACCACGGAAGAGAGAGAATCCAGTCGATGTAGTTTCTCACCACAGTTGCTTCGGCACTCATGGGTGACATGAGCTTGAGCTTCTTGAACTCAGCACGAACTTTTGCGGCGGCTTCTTTGCTAAGGCGTTTACGCTTGATGCGCTTTTCGAGATCCTCCAATTCCGACTTAAAATCGTCCTTTTCTCCCATTTCCTTTTGGATGGCGCGCATTTGTTCGGTCAGGTAGTATTCGCGCTGGGTCTTCTCCATCTGCTTTTTGACCCGACCTTTGATGCGTTCTTCCGTCTTGATGATGTCAACTTCTGCGCGGATATGACCAAAGAGTTTTTCCAGCCGCTCGGCAACGTTCAATGTTTCGAGGAGCTTCTGCTTTGTGTCCAACTTAAAGGGCATGTAGGCGGCAACCGTATCCGCCAGGCGAGAAGGGGCATCGATGGCGGCAACCGCATCCAGTACTTCTTGCGTTATTTTTTTATTGTGCTTGGAATACGCTTCAAAGGCCACTCGCACGTTGCGCCGCAGGGCTTCTATTTCATTGTTTTCGGAACTGACCTCCTGCAGCGTTTCCACCTGTACCTGAAAATGTTCTGAGTTGGGGACGAAATTGAGAATGCGGCAGCGCTGTTCGCCTTCAACCAGTACTTTCACCGTGCCGTCGGGAAGTCGAAGAATCTGCAGGATATTGGCCACCGTCCCTGTTCTATAGATATCAGACTCGCTGGGGGTATCCGTCTTGGCCTTGGTTTGAGCTGCCAGGAAAATCTTCTTGTCAACATTCATCGCTTTCTCTAAAGCATTGACGGATTTATCCCGGCCGACGAACAGGGGCACGACCATGGAGGGAAACACAACGATGTCGCGCAGGGGCAGAAGCGGCAACGAAAAAATGCTGTTGTGATTTTGCGGTTCTTCTTTGTTCCGATTTAGCTTAAACATAAGTCCTTAAACTTCTCCATTCATGTGTCGGTACCAATCGATTCCCATTTGATAGACGTTGAACGCATCAACTAAGCTGATTCTTGACTCTGACCGCGATAGAGCAATAGTGGATTTTCCTGTTTCAAAATAACATCCTCGTTGACGATACACTCGTAGATCTCGGGGTGAGACGGCAGGTCATACATGATATCCAGCATGATGTTTTCCATGATGGAGCGCAGTCCGCGGGCACCGGACTTACGCCTGATGGCCTCGCGCGATATGGTTTTCAAGGCCCCTTCCGTGAAACGCAAGCGTACGTCTTCCATTTCAAAGAGCTTCTTATATTGCTTGACCAGAGCGTTTTTGGGCTCCGTCAAGATGCTCACGAGCTCTTCTTCGGTCAGTTCGTTCAGTGTGGCGATCACCGGGAGCCGTCCCACAAACTCGGGGATCAGCCCGAATTTCAGCAAATCCTCAGGCTGCACGCGAACCAACACTTCTCCGATGTTTCTGTCTTGCTTGCTTTGGATTTCTGCACCGAACCCGAGGCCCTTGATGCCGATCCTGGAATGGATGATATGTTCCAGGTAGTTGAACGCACCTCCACAAATGAACAGAATATTCGTGGTATCGATCTTGATGAATTCCTGCTGCGGGTGCTTGCGGCCTCCCTTGGGCGGTACATTGGCTACCGTACCTTCAAGGATTTTAAGCAGAGCCTGCTGAACTCCTTCTCCGGAAACATCGCGCGTGATGGACGGGCTGTCGGATTTCTTGGCGATCTTGTCGATTTCGTCGATGTAAACGATGCCGCGCGAAGCTTTCTCGATATCGTAATCGGCCGCCTGGATGAGGCTCACCAGGATATTTTCCACGTCTTCGCCCACGTAGCCCGCTTCGGTCAGCGTGGTGGCGTCGGCAATGGTGAAGGGCACATTGAGGATTCTGGCAAGTGTTTGCGCAAGCAATGTCTTGCCTGAACCGGTCGGGCCTATCATGAGGATGTTGCTCTTTTGCAACTCGACGTCGTTTTTGTCGAGTTTCATTTCGATGCGTTTGTAATGGTTGTGGACGGCAACCGAGAGTATCTTCTTGGCGCGTTCCTGGCCGATCACATACTGGTCCAAAATGGATTTGATTTCAGCTGGTTTCGGGATTTGTGTCGCCTTCGACGCCTCTTCCCTCTCATACTCCTCGGCAATTATGTCGTTGCAGAGCTCGACGCATTCATCACAAATGTAGACGGTCGGTCCGGCGATTAATTTTTTCACCTCATCCTGGCTTTTGCCACAGAATGAGCATCTCAGCTCTCCACCGCGTTCATCACGTTTTCTAGCCATTAAGGTCCTCCTCAGCCACTCAAAATGAACGAGAGAACACCGAACACTCTGCTAAGGTCTGTGTCTCTCGAGTAATTAACTGTATTTCCAGAAACCTGCCCAGTCCTTGAATAGGGCAGAGTTATTATAATCACCATGCGGGGTTTTGACTATACTAAACGCAGACTCTGTGGGATTCAGCCTGAGTCAGTTCAAAACAGGTAACCTGGCAGAGGAGAAAGGTCAACTCGTTTCAAACAGCCCGGAGCTTGCCGGGAATCCTGTTCGCGAGCGATTTTTTCGCTTGCTGATCACACGGTTCGGTTAACAGTTCTGAACGGGAAAATGCAGGTAAAACATTCGCCAGTGCGCTTGGAAGTCTCTGGGGGGTACGCCCCCCAGACCAACTCTCCAATGGAGTGAAACCGCTTCACTTGAGATCAATCTACCTCAATCCTTGGTGGGGCGGGATGACCTGGATGGGTATTGGACGTGGAGAACTTGCACTACAGTCAGGCTGAGCTCAAGTCACCACCAGCTTCTTGCTGGCTCTTGAGGCTATGACTTCATCCACCAGCCCATAATCCTTGGCCTGCCACCCGGACAGGTAGAAATCCCGTTCCGTATCCCGTTCAATCTGGTCAAGGGACTTACCCGAATGTTCGGTCAAGATGCGGTTCAACTCTTCCCTCAGTCGCAATATTTCCCGTGCCTGAATGTCAACATCGGTGGCCTGGCCCTGAAAACCGCCCATGGGTTGGTGCAGCATGATGCGGGCGTGGGGCAAAGCGAATCGCTTTCCCTGTACTCCGGCGGCCAGGAGCACCGCGGCCATGCTCGCGGCCTGTCCCATGCATAGAGTGGAAACATCCGGTTTGATGTACTGCATGGTGTCATAGATGGCGAGGCCTGCCGTCACAAGGCCTCCTGGTGAATTGATGTAAAAATGAATGTCCTTGTCAGGATCTTCCGATTCCAGGAACAGCATCTGAGCGGTGATCACGTTGGCGATGTCATCGCTTATGGCCGTTCCCAGAAATATGATGCGATCTCGCAATAAACGGGAATAGATATCGAATGCTCTTTCCCCCCGGCTGCTTTGTTCTATTACTATGGGAATCAAAGACATGTTGCCGCTCCTGTATGATTAAACCGCGTGTGCGGTCTCCGTTCGGATGATTTCATTCTCCAGGAAGTTAAAAACCTTCTCCTGCAGTTTATTTTCTTTGCTTTGTTCGACCACGGCGCTCGTGGCATATTCCACCTTCACCTTATCCGCGGTGGTTCTCAGCAGTCGCGCGATATCCTGGTAGATCTCCTCCAGCTCTGCATCGGTGAGTTGAATTCCCTCCAGTTCAGCCAAGCGCTGTGCAATCAATCGCCAGCGAACGTTCTTTTCCGCTTGCGGGCGATACTCGGCACGGATTGCCGGCGTGTTCAGCCTGCCTGCATCCATTTTCAGCCCCTGACTGTCGAACTGGTGCTGGAGCATCCCGATCAGTTGATCGATTTCTCTTTCGATCACCTTATTGGATAACTCGATGTCGACCTTCCCCACAAGCTGATCGATGATCTGCTGGCGGATTTCCGCACTGGCTTTTTGTTCTTGCTGCCGAGCAAGCCTCTTGCGCGTTTCATCCTTCAGCTCATCCAATGTTGTGTAGTCCCCAAGTTTTTGAGCAAACTCATCATTCAGTTCGGGCAAAACCTTTTCTTTGAGCTCTTTGATGGTGACGTCAAAGCGCACCCGTTTGCCCGCAATTTCGGCTGTCGCAGCGTCCTCTGGATAATCCACTTCAAAACTGAACGATTCCCCCACGTGGTGTCCCATCAGTTGAGGATCAAAGTCGGGGTGGAGTGACTTCTTGCCGACTTCGAGCATGTAATCCGTGGTCTTGCCCTTCTCAAAGATTGCTCCGTCCGCCCAGGGGGTGAAGTCAATAACGACGACATCACCCTCCCGTACCGGCTGCTCGGACTCCAGCGTGCGCAGTTCGCCATGTTGTTCGCGCAGACGTTCTAGTTCTGCCTGCAGCTGTTCATCGGTCACTTCAACAGGGGGCTTGTGGATTTCCAGCTCTTTGTACCCCTGAAGCTCGAAGGGCGGGCTGACATCAACGGTCGCCGTGTAGGTAAATGATCCGTTGTCTTCGAAACGCATCTCATCCACATCCGCTTCTGCGAGGGGTTTGAGATCCGCCTCACTCAAGGCTTGCGCAAAAGTGTCATGAATGAACTGGTTGGAAACTTCGTTTTCGATAGATTTTCCGTAATAGGATTTGAGAATGCTACGGGGAATCTTGCCCGGGCGAAACCCCTTTAACCTCGCTTGTTTTGCCAGTTCCCGATATCTACTGTCCAGTTCTTCCTGGACCTTGTTTGCAGGAATTTCCACTTGCAGCTTTTTTTGGTTAGTGCTTACATCCACTACGGAAACGTTCATTTCCACTGTTTGACCTTTCTTTGAATTTGATCTACTCGCGCCGGAAGCTGTCCGCGTTGTTGGTGCGAGAGGGGGGACTTGAACCCCCATCCTGTGTCACAGGGCTGGATCCTAAGTCCAGTGCGTCTGCCAATTCCGCCACTCTCGCCGAAATAAGAGCCAGCTATAGCTGTCAAGATGGTGTTTGTACACAGGTTGGCTGAGTCATACCCGTTACATGAAGAAACCAGCATTTGCTCTGATGGGTTTCGAAGCTCAACGCAGCCTACTGGAGTGCAAGATCTCTTTCTTGAGAGCTATAATTATCCTACAAAATGCAACTCATAATCATTTTCAAGTGAAAAAGTCAAGGCGCAGGAGACCGGAGCCAAAACAAACCTACTCCCAGCTCACTACGTCCGCATTCTCTCCCTCTCCCCCATCCTGGCCATCGGCGCCCATGGAATAGAGGTCATAGTCGCCGTGTTCACCGGGGAATCGGTAGACGTATTGTTTTCCCCAGGGATCCGGGGGTACGTCTTTGGGCAGGTATGGGCCATCCCAGTTATCGTTGCCGGGGTTCTTGCGAAGGGCGTCGAGGCCTTCCTGGGCATTGGGATATCTACCCACATCAAGGCGAAATGCGTCAAGAGCGGTCCCCAGCATGGCTATCTGCGCCTTGGCAGCCTTTTGCTTGGATGATCCGACCTTCTGGAACATTTTCGGTGCCACCAGCGCTGCAAGCAAGCCCAGGATGATCATAACGATCAGCAACTCAATGAGCGTAAAGCCCTTGTCGAGCCGCTTTCTGCCGTTTTCCCCCGCTTGATCCCCTGCATTTTTATGCACTCGAATCATAATGAATCTCCATACACTCGAAGTTCTCAAAATTCCAATAATTGTTCTACGGCTAATCGATATAGCTCCCAAGATAATGATTTTGACGTAGGTTGGGTTGAGTGGCGCGTTTCGAGTGACTCAACCCAACGCTTATGTTGCCGGGTTTCGTACCCCAACCCAGCCCGCTTGGAAGGCAAAATCATTTTCTTAGACACTATAGTTAACTGTGCGAATCAGTTGTAACGGACTCGCTTGAATGTGTCAATGAACGAACGACACGAACGAAGGATAAGGAATCTTGTGCGTAAATGGGAGATTCCTCTCCGGCAAGGGAGAGGAATCTCTCGGGCAGTCCCCTAGCCGGCCCAAGACGTCTCCAGGGTGAGTGCGTGTTCTTTCCCCTGAAAAAGCCCGCGATGTTGCATATGGGTTTGAATGGCATGCAAATTGATTTGTTTTTCCAGAGCCCAGAGGGGGGCGACTAATTCCCCCGGGTGCGGATCTCCCGTCAGCCTTTGTATAATGACCTGGGGGGGAAGAAGTGCCAAAAAATCAGCCACGATGGATACGTATTCCTGCCGGCTAAGGCATCGGTAATGGCCCTCCAGATACCAGTGTTCGAGCTCCGTTCCGCGAACCACATAAAGGAGATGGATCTTGACCGCCTGGATAGGTGAAGCTGCCAGGAATCGCGCCGTATTGAGCATGTCATCCCGGGTTTCCCCCGGCAGTCCCAGGATGACGTGGGCACACACTGGGATATCGCGCCGCCTGGTGCGCTCAACAGCTTTGCTGAACGCCCCCGCCTCATGACCGCGGTTGATTAGGGCCAGTGTCGCATTGTTGGCTGATTGCAGCCCATATTCCAGCCAGACAAGGCGGCTTCGGCCCACCCTGCCAAGATACTCCAAAATCTCTTCATCAACACAATCGGGCCGAGTCCCAATGGTCAAGCCCACCACGTCAGGTACGGAAAGGGCCTCTTCATAGAGTTGCTTGAGTCTATCGGGTGGTCCATATGTGTTGGTAAAGGATTGAAAATATGCCAGGAATTTCTTTGCCTTGTAACGCCTGGCCAGGTACGATTTACCCTCTTCAAGTTGTTCGCTGATGCTTTGCAAACGGGAGGCCGCTCCCGATCCGGAACCGCGCGCGTTGCAGTAGATACAGCCTCCTCGGCTGATGGTGCCGTCCCTGTTGGGACAGGTAAGCCCCGCATCAATGACGATTTTTTGCACACGACATCCAAAGACTTCACGCAGGTATGAATTGAAATCGCGGTAAAGTCTCTTGTCCATATATGCAGTTTCCTTCAATGCCCCGGTCTATTATAGTAAACGCTAATAGTAGCCCGCATGGGCGCCGCCTGCCGTTTGCCGTTCTGCGGATCCGGGTTTTGTCGGAACGACAGAAGCGTATACGGGCTCAACTTTTGGACAGGATCCCCGCAGGATCATAGCTCAAATAAGAGGATCAGAGAAGATGAGGAACCAATATGATGTCATTGTGGTCGGGGCCGGTCATGCAGGCTGTGAAGCGGCTCTTGTTTCGGCCCGCCTCGGCTGTGATACACTGCTGCTGTCCATTTACCTCGATACCGTGGCACATATGCCTTGTTCACCCTCAGTCGGCGGAATCGGGAAAGGACATCTGGTCAAAGAGATCGATGCGTTGGGTGGGGAAATGGCCAAAGTGACCGATAAGACAGCCATTCAATTCCGCCTGCTGAACACTAAAAAAGGGCCGGCGGTCAGGGGAACGCGCACGCAAAACGACAAAGTACGCTATCGGACCAACATGAAACACCACCTGGAGCGGCAGGAGCATCTGAGCCTGAAACAGTCTCTGGTGGAATTGCTGGTTGTCGAAGACGAACACGTGGTTGGTGTGGTGGATCAGATGGGGGTGTTCTTTCAAGCTCGCGCCGTCGTCCTGGCGACGGGGACCTTCTTGAACGGATTGATTCACATTGGCTCCCGACAAATTCCTTCGGGTCGAGCCGGCGAGTTTCCATCGACCGCTCTTGCAAAGCAGTTGTGCGATCTGGGGTTTGCCCCGGGGCGCATGAAGACGGGTACTCCCGCCCGCCTTGCCCGCAACAGCATAGATTTTTCCAGATTTAATGAACAACAGGGGGACTTGCAGCCAAAGCCTTTTTCGCTCTTCACCGATGCCATCACCTTACCGCAGATTTCCTGTTTCATGGGCAGGACCAATGAGCGCACCCACGAATTGGTGCGCCGCAACATTGGCCTTTCCCCACTCTACAATGGTTCAATTCGAGGGGTATCGGCCCGCTATTGCCCTTCGCTGGAAGATAAGATCATGAAATTTCCTCACAAGGAGTTTCACCAGATCATTTTGGAACCGGAAGGGTTGGACACGGAAGAAATCTATGCCAGCGGAACCGGCAATTCGCTTCCCTATGAGCTGCAGTATGAGTTGATTCGTTCGATTGCTGGTTTGGAGTCCGCCGAAATCATGCGCTCTGCCTACGCCATCGAATACGACTACATTCAACCGACCCAGCTCACCGCAACGCTGGAAACCAAACTGGTTAAAGGTTTATTTCTGGCCGGTCAGGTCAACGGCACCTCGGGGTATGAGGAAGCGGCGGCTCAGGGGATGTGGGCGGGGATTAACGCGGCCCTGAAAGTTCAGCAAAGGCCGCCCTTTGTACTCGACCGTTCGGAAGCGTATATGGGCGTAATGATAGATGATTTGGTGACCAAGGGAACCAACGAACCGTACCGCATGTTCACTTCCCGGGCTGAATATCGGCTGCTGTTGAGGGAAGATAATGCCGACTTGCGATTGTTGGAGAAAGGCTACCAACTGGGTTTGCATGACGCGGCCACCTACCGTGAGTTGGTCGAGAGAAGGAAGGCCATCCGCTCCGAGTTGGAACGTCTTCAGAGAACCTGTGTGCGTCCGTCGGGGGAAGTCAACGCGCTGCTGCAGGAAAGGAATTCAGCGCCTCTGGGAGAGCCCGCCAGTCTTGCCAAGCTGCTCAAACGCCCGGAACTGAGCTATACAGACATCGAAGCTCTGGAAGGGTCCGCGAGTGCACTTGCGGAACGGGTCAAACAGCAGGTCGAGGTCGAGTGCAAGTATCAAGGTTATCTGAGAAGGCAGGAGGCCGAGGCAAAGAAATTCAAGCAAATGGAGCAAATGGAAATTCCTGATGGGTTCTGTTTTGATGAAATCCCGGGACTCTCCAATGAGATCAAGCAAAAGCTGCGCTCTATTCGACCGAGCTCTCTGGGACAGGCTTCCAGGATTCCGGGTGTGACGCCTGCTGCCGTAGCGGCTTTGATGGTTTACGTGAGACGGTTCCGTGACCGGGGCAACGTCCAGAAGATCAAGGTAGCTTAATTGTACAAAAGGGTTGGCATTTAACCGCGAATCATTATGAGAAAAGACTTGTAAATGCTTGATAGGTCTTATATGATGCAAGATCTCGTTTAAGTGGGGTTTTTTGCTTGTCGACAATTATCCGCTTCAATTCCAGTCAGGAAAGGCAAGAATCATGGAGGGGCCGAACGAGAAAGATTTTATCGGTGTGTTGAGGGACCACGGTTTGCAAGTGACCTATCAAAGGCTGGCCATCTATCAGGCGCTTTACAACACCCAACAGCACCCCAGTGCGGAAACCATCTACCAGCAGGTGCGAAAGCGCTTCCCGATGATATCCTTGGGAACAGTCTACAAGACCTTGGAACGATTCCATAATGTGGGGTTGATTCAGAAGGTGAGCCCCATGACGGACGTCTCCCGCTATGACGCGGTGGTGGAACCTCACCATCATGCGGTTTGTGTGAAATGCCAAATGATTCAAGATGTCATGGATCCATCTCTGGGCGACGGCATCGCCTTGCCGGAGGGCGAATCATTTCATGTGCTGCGCAAGCAGGTGTTGTTTCAAGGATATTGCCCGGAGTGCTACGCAAAGGAAAAGTCGGGAACGCCCTAGCCGGCATTTTTCGGATTGGGTTTGACCTGGCAGGCGGGGATCGCTCGCTGGGCGCCAGGGCGGCTTGTGGGCGGTAGCAATGAATGATTGACCATTCATTTTTCTCTGGACTTTTTTGGTCGGCTCCACTAATATCCCAAATTTACTAAGTATTATGACCCATCCTGTTTTTTGATGCGGCCGCCGTTTGTGCTTGAATCATCTAACGGGGTTATGCTAATGGACCTGTTTACCAATGCGCATAATTTGTGTCACTTATGCCCAATAGCGAGTCCCATTGTCGAGCGGCAGCCAGATGCTGGAAGACCTGTTGAAGAAAGGAGGATTAGCCGTGAATATCGCAGTGCTACTCAAGCAAACACCGGACACCGAATCGGTAATTCGTATTGCCGGTGATGGCAAATCGATCGTAACAGATGACCTCAAGTGGATTATCAATCCGTATGATGAGTTTGCAGTGGAAGTTGCTCTTCGCCTTAAGGAAAAGCACGGCGGAAGTGTTGTCATCGTCAGTTGGGGCCCTCAGAGAGTGGTGGAATCCATCCGCACGGCTTTGGCAATGGGGGCGGACAGTGGGGTGCTCATCGATGATGAAGCGTTGGAAGGCAGCGACAGCCTGGGAGTGGCAAAGGCGCTCGCGGCTGCGGTGCAGGAATTGAACCCCGATATCGTCCTGTGTGGATCGCGCGCGGTAGACTACGATGAAGGCCAGCGTGGCGCTATGGTGGCTGAACTGCTCGGCTGGCCGCACCTGGCTCTGGGAGTGGCGGTGGACTCCGATGGCAGTAAAGTCCAAATCGATCGTCCCATCGAAGGCGGGAAGGTAGCCGCTGAGGCCGACCTCCCCGCTGTGGCGACACTCGGCGGCTCCCATGCCGTGTGGAACCCCCGCTACGCGTCGCTTCCCGGTATTATGAAGGCCAAGAAAAAGCCTCTGGCCAACAAGAAACTGGCGGACCTGGGCGTCGATCCTTCCGAGTGTGGAGCCGGAGCGGCCAAGATTCGCGTGACGGCACTGGAAATGCCGCCGGAGAGAGCCGCTGGAAGAATAATCAATGGCGACCTGGACACCGCGGGCAAAGCGCGGGAACTCGTAAGGGCTTTGCATGAAGAGGCAAAAGTGATTTAAAGAAACAAGGAGAAATAACATGTCTAAGTGTGTCTGTATGATTGCTGAATTTCGTGGAGGAAATTTTCGCCGTGTTTCTTTTGAGGTGGCCAGTGAGGGAAAGAGAATTGCCGACAGCCTTGGACTAAGCCTTTGCGGGATTGCCGTCGGATCCGGAGTTGCCGATAAAGCCGCCGATTTGGGGCGATATGGAGTCGATAAGGTGTTTGTGGCGGACGATCCGGCCCTGGAGAATTATGTGGCCGAGGCCTATGTGCCCGTGGTGGCCGAGATTGTTGCAAAATGCGACCCGGCGGTCATCGTCCTGCCTGCTTCCGTAGATGGGAAGGATTTGGGAGCACGGCTGGCCGGGCGACTGCAGGCGGGTTTGGCGCAGGACTGCACCGAGGTAGTGTGCGAAAACGGTGCGGTCAAGGCCAAGCGACCCATCTTTGCCGGCAAATGCTTTGCCTGGTGTGAATGGGCTGAGGGCGCTCTGCCTGTCATCTCCTGCCGTCCCAATGTCATGGACTGCTTTGCTCCCATGGAAGACAAACGAGCGGAAATCGAAAAAGTTGACGTATCCATTCCCGCAGCCCGTTCCCGAGTAACGGGGGTTGATCTGGACACCTCCGGCAAAGTGGAACTGACGGAAGCCGAAATCATTATATCCGGTGGCAGAGGCATGAAGGGCCCGGAAAACTATGCACTGATCGAGGAGTTGGCCGGATTGCTGGGTGCTGCGGTTGGAGCTTCACGTGCTGCAGTGGATTCAGGTTGGAGGCCGCATTCTGATCAGGTCGGCCAGACAGGCAAAGTGGTCAATCCAAACCTTTATATTGCCGTGGGAATCTCAGGGGCGATTCAGCACTTGGCGGGCATGGGATCTTCCAAATTCATTGTCGCCGTCAATAAAGATCCTGAAGCTCCCATATTCAGCAAGGCCGATTATGGGATCGTGGAAGATCTGTTTAGTTTCATACCGGCATTTAAGGAAGAAGTGGAGAAGCACAAGAGCACTTGTTCATAATCGGCTCCATGGTGGCTGTGCGGACGGGTGGCGACCGCACGTCCCGCTGCGGGTCCCGACAGGATGATGCTTAATAAGTTGGGGTGGGCTTCCCTCCCCAACATCGGCGATTCGCAGTATTGCCTATTAAATTGTTTGGCCGTGGAGGGAGAGGATGGATCCCGTCTGGTATGGTAGTTATGATTCCGATGTGCCGCGAGCCCTAAAGTATCCGCAAGAACCATTACCGATACTTGTTAAGAGGAACGCCGAAAAGTACCCAAACAATTCGGCAACCGAATTTTTCGGCGCGACTTTGACCTACGCTGCTTTGTGGAAGCAGATACAAAGTTTTGCCAATGCCTTGAGTCGCATGGGTGTTGAGCCGGGGACGAAGGTGGCAATTATGCTGCCCAATTGTCCGCAGGCCATCATCAGCTTTTATGCCGTCTTGTGGCTGGGCGGTGTGGCGGTTATGACCAACCCATTGTATGTGGAACGGGAAATGGAACATCAATGGGTCGATTCCGAGGCAAAGGTTCTTGTGTTTCTGGATCACCTCTACCCGAGAATCTCCAAAGTCCTCCCCAAAACCGGCATCAAGAAGATCATCGCCACAAGCATCAAGGATTACCTTCCTTTTCCCAAGAATTGGCTCTATCCCATAAAGGCCTTCAAAGACAAGCTGTTCACCGCCGTGCCTTACGGCGACGATGTGTTCAACTTCAGCAAACTGATCGACGGCACGCCTCCCAGTCCTCCTCCGTGTCCGATAGCGGTTGGTGATCTTGCCCTGCTTCAGTATACCGGCGGAACAACCGGAGTGGCCAAGGGTGTGATGCTGTCGCACGCCAACATTCTCGCCAATGTTGTCCAGATCGCCGGATGGTTCCCGGCACTGCACTGGGGGAAGGAGCGCTTTGTCGCCATTTTGCCCTTTTTCCATGTTTTCGGCATGACCGTGGCGATGAATTTTCCTCTCTATACGGGCTGCACGGTGATCTTGGTCCCCAAATTCGATCTGGATGCTTTTATCAAGACTCTCCAGCAGACCAAGCCAACGCTCTTCCCAGGGGTCCCGACCATCTTCGTGGCCATCGTCAACCACAAGAATATCAGCTCCTTTGATATGTCGTCGATTCGCTACTGTATCACCGGGTCGGCACCTATGCCTGTGGAAGTATTAAAAAAATTCGAAGCGCTCACAGGCAGTATCATCATTGAAGGTTACGGACTGACGGAATCGAGTCCAGTGACGCACTGCAATCCCATCAACGGAACGCGCAAGGCAGGTTCCATCGGCATCCCGCTGCCCGATACAGAATGCAGGATTGTCGACCTGGAGATGGGGGTGGAGGAGCTCTCCTTCGGGCAGGTGGGCGAGCTGGTGGTGAAAGGGCCGCAGGTGATGCTCGGCTATTGGAAAATGCCGCAGGAAACCAGTTCCACTCTGCGTGACGGGTGGCTCTACACGGGAGACATTGCGACCATAGACGAGCAGGGGTATACCTTTATCGTTGATCGTAAGAAAGACATGATCATCGCAGGTGGCTATAACATCTACCCCAGGGAAGTGGATGAGGTGCTGTATGAACACCCCAAAATTCTTGACGCGGTTACCGTTGGGGTCCCTGATCCTTATCGCGGCGAAACGGTGAAGGTGTTCATTGTGCCCAAGCCCGGCCAAGAGATCAGTGAAAAGGAGATCATTCAATTCTGCAAATCCAGGCTGGCCGCCTATAAGGTTCCCAAGATTGTTGAGTTTAGGGAATCCTTGCCCAAAACAACAGTAGGGAAAGTGCTGCGTAAAGAACTGCGCAAGGAGGCCATTGAAAAGCAAAAAGTCGGGAAAAATGAAGATTAGCGGATGAAGCGCCGCCCACTTTGTAGACTATACCAGGCCGCCTCACAATTTTTCTACTTGCAAAATCAATGCTACCCGCGCGAATCAGCTCTGCAGTGGGTGGGCAACCGGTGTGATCTTACCGGCACAGAACGTGAACTCCTCCAGCGAGGCGTTTTTTCCCAGGAGACTGCGCTGCGACGACGCGCGAAGCGCTGTGCCGGTTCTGACTGGCAACAGCAACTACTTGTGGTGGATGGACACAACGTGCACATTACCCTGGAGAGCGCCCTACTTGGGCGTTTTTTGCTTATTGGCAACGATGGAGCATTGCGTGACCTGGCAGGACAATCCGCCGCCTTCAAGTTTTCGCAAGTGAGTGAAATGGCGATGGATCTGCTTTTTTCTTTCCTTGGGGAGTTTCGGCCCAATAGAATATTGTTTTTGTTTGATGCCCCCTTGAGTCGCAGCGGCCATATGGCGGAGCAATATCGGCGACGCCTGAGAAGCTTGGGACTTGCGGGGGAGGCGCGAACCGCCCCCGTCCCGGAGCACGAATTCCCCTGTCGCGAGGGGGTGGTGGCCAGCAGTGACCGGGCGGTATTGGATGCCTCGACTGCATGGCTCGACCTGGCCCGTTGGGTGATCGATTTCAGCCTCTCCTGGCAAGCTGCTGCAGATTTTACCACCCTGATTCCTGTCAATGTTCTCGTTCACAAGGAACCTGGATATCACTGGAGTTGATCCTCTGTCAGAGTTGCCGGCGGCTTGTCAAAGGGCCCCGGCTGTGTTAGCAAGAGAAGCCCCTGCGGCTAAGGTGGCTGTGGAGAGCATCGTTCGCGCTGAAAACAGTCGCATTTGAAGGTTCGAAAGGATATTTTGACTATGGCTGAAATTGCCCCTTTTCGAGGGTTCCGTTACAATCTTGAAAGAATACCGGATCTGGCTGATGTGGTTATCCCGCCATACGATGTGATTTCAAAACGTGAGCAGGAAAATTTCTACGCGAGAAATGCGCACAACATGATACGGCTGGAGCTTGGCAAATCGTCAGCGGAAGATTCCGAAGAAGATAATGCGCACACCCGGGCTGCTCATTTTCTGCGAGAATGGTTGACGCAGAGGATTCTGATTAGAGATGATCAACCGGCCCTATATTACTACGAGCTGGATTTTTCCTTGAACCCGCAAACGCGGCAAACGCGCTATGGCTTTATCTCTCTTTTACGGCTGGAGGATTTCGCTTCCGGTGGTGTGCGCCCGCACGAGAAGACTTTTCAGGCTATAAAAGACGAACGGTTGCGACTCATGCTGACAACCCGGGCCAACCTGAGCCCCGTTTTTGCCCTCTATTCAGACCCTGCCGGACTGGTCGACCATCATTTGAAGGATGGACGCGAAACAGAGCCGCTCTTTTCTTTCAAGGATGAAAATGGGATGGAGCACAGGCTCTGGCGGGTAAGAAATCTAAAGGTGCTGCGGCAGGTGAGGTCGTTGATGCTCGACAAGGCGATTTTTATTGCCGATGGCCATCATCGTTATGAAACCGCCCTCAACTACCGGAACATTCAAAGGGAACGGTATCCATCCGGAAGTCCTCAGGCGGCCTATGAATACATCATGGTTTATTTGTCCAACATGAATCAGGGCGGTTTGACAATTCTGCCAACACACCGGTTGCTGCGCACGGTCAACTCTTGGAATCCAGAGCTGTTTCTGAAGCGAGGCCAGACCTTATTCGATATTTCGAGATACCCGGCGAGTGAGGAGGGACAGCGGCAATGGCGTTCCAAACTGGAAGCGGCGAAGGTGAGCAAAGAAACCGCCATTGGGTTCTATAGTCGCAAGGTAGATGCATTTTATCTTTTGCATGCCAGGCGGAGGGCGGTTTCGGCCTACCTGGATGGGCGCGACATCCCTAAGGTCCTGCAGGATCTCGATGTGGTTGTGCTGGATGAGGTCATCCTGAGACATTTGCTGGGTCTGTCCGAAGCTCTGCTGGGAAATGAAAACAACATCCACTTCAAGCACGACCTGTTGGAGGCTCTTCTGCAGGTTCAATCGGGGGAATATGAGGCCGGTTTTTTCATTAACCCCACTCGCATTGAACAGGTCCAGGATGTGGCCACCGCCGGCCTCATAATGCCGCATAAATCCACTTATTTTTATCCCAAGGTGGGAAGCGGTCTGGTAATCAATCCACTTTATCCGGATGAAGAGGTTTATGTCTGAGGGGGGAGCGTCTTTGTTGACCAGCGATTCTCTCTTCGATGGAGAACTGACCGTTTATCAGGAAAGGGAGGGGTATCGCTTCTCCGTAGACAGCGTCCTGCTGGCCGGGCTCACCAGAGTGGAAGCACAGGATCGGGTGATGGATCTGGGCACCGGCTGCGGGGTGGTGTCACTCATTTTGTGCCGCAGAGAGCCCGCAGCCAGCTATGTTGCTATCGAAATACAACCACGGCTGGTAGAGCTGGCGCAGAGAAATGTGGAACATAATCACATGACAGACCGGATCACGCCTTTGGGAATGGATTTTCGTGAAGTGAGGAAGCATTTTCCGGCGGAATCCTTTGACCTGGTAGTCAGCAATCCGCCTTATCGTCGCATGCATTCGGGTCGCATCAATCCGAATCGTCAGCGGGCAATGGCCAGGCACGAAATCTGCGGCTCCGTGCGTGACGTCTGTGCTGCCGCCAAACACCTGCTTTCACCTGGGGGGCGCCTGACAATCATCTACTCGGCGGAAAGGCTGGATCATCTCATGAGTGTCGCGCACGAACAGGGGCTGAGTCCCAAAGTGCTCACGGTCATTTATACCAACGGGGCAGGCCCGGCCAAATTGGTCCATTTGGAATGCCGCAAGGGAGCGGGGCCGCAGTTGCGCATCGAACAGCCCTTCTACATCTATCGGGAAGAGGGCGGGTACACGGAGGCCATGCGGCGATTTTACCAGGAATAGGGTGCCTGCCGGCACGGGAACGATGCCGTGTCGCTGCATGAGGTTCTGCTGCGTTATTAATATAATTTAAGGAGAGAATTATGGATTTGGGATTGCAGGGGAAAGTTGCCATTATTGCTGGTGGGAGTCAGGGACTGGGGAAAGCGGTCGCCATGGAGATGGTCCGAGAGGGTGCAAGAGTGGCCATAGGTGCTCTCGATGACCCGGAACTGCCCAAAGCGGTGGAAGAAATCGGCACAGTTGCCGGCGGGGAAATTCTGGGAATTCCGGTAGACGTCACTAATGCGGAGGACGCAAAACAGTTCATCCGCAAGGCCGTCGAGCATTATGGAACGGTTGACATCCTGGTAAACAATGCCGGTGGCCCCCCTTCCAAGACTTTTCTTGAAATCGACGACGACCTGTGGAACTTCGGGGTACGTCTCAACCTGATGAGCACCATCCTCATGACCCGCGAAGCCGTTCCGATCATGATGGAAAAACGCTGGGGGCGGATCGTGAACATGACCTCGGTGGCGGTGAAACAGCCCATCGACGGGTTAATCCTCTCCAATACAGTGCGATCCGGGGTCATCGGCCTGGCAAAGACTCTGTCCAATGAGTTGGCACCCTACAACATAACGGTCAATAATGTATGTCCCGGTTACACCATGACCGAAAGGGTAAGAAAGCTTGCCATCGTGACGGCCGAGAAACAGGGAACCACTCCGGAAGCCGTGATCAAAGGGTGGGAATCCGAGGTCCCCATGGGACGTATCGGGACCCCCGAGGAATTTGCAGCTCTGGTGACTTTTCTTGCTTCGGAGCGGGCAAGCTATATCACCGGGGCCTCCATCCAGATTGATGGAGGATGGTATAAGGGAGTAATGTAAATTTTGCCAACGCCCTATGGGAACGCCTATATTCGGTCTGTTGGAAGATTTGTCCCCGCAGGGAGACTCACCAACCAAGATCTGGAAAAAATGGTCGACACCTCCGACGAGTGGATCCGTGCGCGCACAGGGATACGTGAACGGCGGATTCTGGAACCGGGGCTGGGTAATTCCTACATGGCCATCCGAGCCGCTCGGGAATGTCTGGAAAGAGCCGACGTCAACCCCATCGATCTGGACGCTATCATCGTTGGAACGGTGACGCCCGACACGCCGTTTGCTTCGACCGCCGGCCTGGTGCAGCAGGCCCTCGGTGCACGCCGTGCATGGGGATTTGATCTTTCGAGTGCCTGCTCGGGGTTCATTTTTTCCCTCACCGTTGGCGCTCAGATGATCGAGTCGGGTCGTTCACAAAAAGTTCTCGTGATTGGCAGCGACGTGATGAGCAGCGTTGTCGATTACGCAGACCGCAACACCTGCGTGCTGTTTGGAGATGGAGCTGGAGCGGTGTTGCTGGAACGTGTGCCCGAAGCGGGTTACGGTATCCTGGATTTTGTTCACCGGGTGGATGGCAGCGGTGCCGAATTCTTGAATATTAAAGCAGGCGGCAGCCGTATGCCGGCAAGCATTGAAACGGTGAAAAATAAATTACATTTTGTTTTTCAAGATGGGCGGCAGGTGTACAAACGTGCCGTAACAGAAATGGCCAATGTGTCTTTGCAGGTGTTGGCAAACAACCATCTGAACGGAAAAGATCTGGCCCTCTTCGTGCCGCACCAGGCCAACCTCAGGATTATCGAAGCTTGTGCAGCTCGGCTCGCCATTGGAATGGATCGAGTGGTTGTCAACATCGATCGTTATGCCAACACCAACGGGGCAACCATTCCGCTCTGTCTGTACGATATTTGTGTAGAGCAACCGCGTGTGAACAAGGGAGACTACCTCTTAATGTCGGCCTTTGGAGCCGGTTTCAGTTGGGGAAGCATCCTCCTGCGCTGGTGGCAGTAACACTAAAAGCCTGCCCTGCCAAGCAACTGTTCCCAACGCAAATCGATTTGCTGCTGGAAGCTTTCCATCTGCTCAGGAAGGATTTTCTTAAACCGACCCTGCAGCTTCAAGTACTCTTCGACAGGCCTTCTACGCCCGCTGCGCGCCAGACTCAGAGTTTTTCCGGTGAGCTGCAACACACCGTTTTCCACCTCGTACAACACTACCACTCCGGTTTCTACGGCCAGCCGCCCTATCTTAATGGTGTCTTTGGTGGGGAATAGCCACCCGGCCGGACAGGGAATGGCCAGATGCACAAAGCGCGTTCCCTTGATGCTCTTGGCTTTGACGAATTTGTTATAGAGATCTCCCGGGTAGGATGAGCAAGTGGTGGCCAGGTAAGCCGGATGATGGGCCTCCATGATCTGAATGAAATCTTTTTTCGGCTGCTCTTTGGGGATGACCGGCGTGGTGGTCGTGAAGGCGCCGGTCGGCGTGGCGCTGGAACGCTGCACTCCGGTATTCATGTAGGCTTCGTTGTCGTAGCAAACGTAAATGAAATTGGTCTCCCGCTCAGCCGCACCGCTGAGAGCCTGAATTCCCATATCGAAGGTCCCGCCGTCGCCTGCCATGGCCAGTACCGTGTAGTCATCCTGCCCGGTCGCCTTTAATCCTGCGGCCAGCCCGGAGGCGGAAGCAGCGGTGCTGGCAAAGGTGTTGTTCACGGCGTTGACGGCTATGGGCGTTTTGGGGTAAATGCCGTGCAGTATGGTAAGGCAGCAGGCCGGCAGAGTCACAATGGTTTTGGGACCCAAAGCTTTCAAGATGTAGCGGTAGGCTATGGGAAGTCCGCAACCTGCGCAGGTGCGGGTTCCCGGCATCACAAATTCCTGTTCAGGGAGATCCAAAATCGCTGTTGCCATGATGCTTGATCATTCCTTTTTCACTTTGAGAGTGGGTGGGTTTCGTCGTAACCGTCAAAATACCTTGACCGCATAAGCTCTCGATATCCTTCTCTGCCCTCCGGCTACACTTCGCGGCCCAGCCACCTGGGGTGCTCCTGCCGGGTACCGTTTTGCGCCGCGTGCAGGGTTTCATGGGCTGATTCCACAAGGTCTGCCGGTTTGACGTCTTTGCCTCCCAATCCAACCACGTAGTTGAAAATGGTAGGCCTATGGCCGTTATGGCTGAACAGCGCTGCCTTGAGCTCAGTATTCAGTGCGCCTTCATAACCGTAACTGATGGCCTTTTCAATGACGGCAAGGCAGTTCGCGCGCTGCACCGCCTGGGACAAAATCTCGGCGGGAAATGGTCGGAAGACGCGTAACCCGACAACTCCCGCCTTGATCCCTTCATCGCGCAGCAGATCCACGGTTTCGCTGGCTTCACTGGAGAGCGACCCCATGGTCACAAACAAGAAATCCGCGTCCTCCGTCTGGTAGCGATATAACGGATCCTGATAACAGCGTCCGAAGGCCTTTTCGAAGGCTGTGCTCGCCTCGACCACAACCGGTAGAGCGGCCTCGAGGTCTTCCTGCAGGCGGCGTCGGAACCCCATGTAACCAGGGCAAAGATTGCCTTGAGGGTCCGCTATGGGATCGGTCATCACCACGGGATTGATGTTTACGGGCCTTTCCGGGTCCAGGAGATAGGGCGGCTGAAATGCCGGCAAAAATGCGTCCACCTGTTCCTGCGACGGAATGCTGACGGGCATCATGGTATGAGAGAGGCGAAATCCATCGAAGCAGACCATGATGGGAATCAAAAGTTGCTCGGCAACCCTGTACGCCAGGATGACCTGATCGAGAATCTGCTGATTGTCCTGGCAATAGAACTGCATCCAGCCGGTGTCACGCTGGGCAATGCTGTCCTGCATATCGTTGAGAATGGTCCAGGGAGCTCCCAATCCGCGGTTGGCTACCGGCATGACTATCGGCAGTCGGGCTCCCGCGGCCCAGTGCAACTGCTCGTGCATGTAGGCCAGGCCATTGGCTGCAGTGGCGGTGAAAACCCGGGCGCCGACCAGCGATGCAGATATGCACACACCCATGGCGGAATGCTCGCTTTCCACCCTGACAAACTCCGCCTTCAATTCGCCTCGTTCCACGTATTCCGAAAGAACTTCAGGGATCTTCGATTGCGGCGTGATGGGGTAGGCAGCGATAACCTGCACGCGGCATAATTTGGCGGCCAAAGCAGCGGCCTGATTTCCGGTCAAAATGAGAGTTTGTTCCACAGCGTCGGCTCCCTTAATCATATAAAACAGCAATAATACCACGCACACTATAGCACATTAAATGCAGCACGGCATCCGCAGCAATTATCATTCTGGATGATGGCCCCTTCCAGTAGCCACTGTATTTTTTCCAATGCTCGTCATCCAGGAGTGTTTCACGGTGAATCGCGGTTAATCCAATAGCGACCACTATTTGAGAAGTCAAATGAAAAGATGAGTGCTCGGGTTTTCCCAGTTGACCTGTTCGGGGGACCGCTGCATCAGGGGCAGGGGGAAGGGCGGGCAATGCCGGCGGGGTCGCATTGGCGGTGAGAGCAAGATGCTGATCGGCTTCGATCAGACGCTTGCCCTCATACGCTCCAACCGCAGCTATTTTTTCTTCGTGGCTCTCTTGGAAGCCTTGAGCGGGTTGATTTTTGCTTGTTGCGCTGCAACATCCTGTTTGGTGTGGGTTGCGAAATTGCAATGGCTGGTTTTCCACTTGATGGCGGGATTGGGGTAACTGGAACAATACCTTCCCACTTCCAAGTCCATGACCCTTTGACAACCTTCGCATTGATCAACGATCGTGTAGCAAGAACCTCCGTTGTAACCACAGCCGGCTTTCGTCATGAAGGCACACTCCGTACCGGCCTTCACTGTTTCACAAATCATGACAACCACCTCCAAATCTGATAGCATTGAAATTGAATCCCACAAAAACCGCCCGAATAGTAACCAGGGAATTTTTTATGTCAAGCATTTTCGTAAAATTTTCGACGAGGTGACAGCAGGTGGCGAAAAAACTCGGTGAGCTCTTGATGGAAGAAGGGTTGCTCAAGCCCGACCAGCTCAAACGTGCTCTCGATGAGCAACAGCACACGAGTGAGCGGATCGGTTCGATCCTGGTTAAACTTGGGTTCATCACCGAAGATGATTTGGTGGAAGCCATTGCCAGACAGTTTCATGTGCCCACTGTGAATCCGTCCCAACTGTCCATACCCAAGGAAGTTTTGAATCTCGTCCCCCTCAACATCGTGCAGAAGTATCACGCCGTGCCCTTCGGAGTCATGGGCAATACCCTCAATGTTGCTGTGGCGGACCCGGGAGATCTGTTCATCATCGAAGACGTCCGCTTCCTGACGGGCAAAACCATCCAGACGCATGTTGCCCGGGAAAGTGCCATCCGGGAGGTCATTGGCCGCTACTATGAAGATGAAAATTTCGAGGAAGTTCTGGGAATTCTGAGGGAGGAGGCGGATACCCAATTTTTTGAAAGTGTTGAGGATTCCGACCTGACATCGCTTGAAGGAGCGGCGGAGCAGGCTCCCGTAGTGAAGCTGGTGAACCTGATCCTGATGGATGCCATTCGCAAGCAGGCCAGTGACATTCACCTGGAACCCTACGAAAAAATGATGCGTGTGCGCTTCCGCATCGACGGGGTGCTCTATGAGATCATGCGTCCGCCTCTGCAGATGAAAAATGCCATCATCTCCAGGCTGAAAATCATGAGTCGCCTGGATATCGCCGAGCGACGCCTGCCCCAGGACGGTCGCATCAAGTTGCGCTACAAGGGGCGCGAGATGGATTTCCGGGTCTCGGTTCTGCCCACTCTTTTCGGTGAGAAGGTGGTGCTCCGTCTGCTTGACAAATCAAGCCTGCAGCTCGACATGACCAAGCTTGGATTTGATGAAGAACAGCTCAAACAATTTCGCGAAGCCATCTATGCCCCTTATGGGATGGTACTGGTCACCGGCCCCACCGGCAGCGGCAAGACCACCACCCTGTACAGCGCCCTCGCGGAACTGAATAAGATCAGTCAGAACATATCCACGGCAGAGGACCCCATTGAATACAATCTCGTCGGCATCAATCAGGTGCAAGTGAACGACGCAATTGGCTTGAATTTTGCCTCAGCATTGCGGGCATTCCTGAGGCAGGACCCGGATATCATCATGGTGGGAGAAGTGAGGGATTTTGAAACCGCGGAAGTGTCCATTAAGGCCGCCCTGACCGGTCATCTGGTGCTGAGCACCCTGCACACCAACGACGCGCCGAGTACGGTAAACCGGCTTCTCAACATGGGGGTCGAATCTTTCCTGGTTTCATCGGCGGTCAATCTGGTTTTGGCGCAACGGCTGGTGAGGAGGCTCTGTCCGGACTGCAGAGTCAAGGAAGAAGTGATCCCGGAAGCTTTGGCGGATTTAGGGGTGAGGGATGCAGATGTGGGAACATTTGACTGCTATCGCGGAAGGGGCTGTCCCTCCTGCAGCCATACGGGCTACAAAGGACGGCTGGCTCTGTATGAAGTCATGCCCATGACTGAAGAAATCAGGGAGATGGTGCTGCTCGGGTCGTCTGCCGCTGAAATCAAAAGGCAGGCCATCGATCTTGGCATGACGACCCTGCGCCAGAGCGGCATTCAGAAGCTGAAAAGAGGCATCACTTCGCTTGAAGAAGTGATACGATCCTCTGCGCGGGACTAGTAGGCTGATTTTCATTGCAGCCACCAAACACCGTCACCATAAAATAACTGGAGCGAACCATGCCCGTTTACCTGTGGAAGGGAACCGACCGCAAGGGAGTCAAACAGAAGGGCGAAATTGAATCGGACAATGTGACCATTGCGCGCCAGCTGTTGCTGCGCAAGGGGGTGAACGTCAAGAGCGTCAAGGCGAAGCCCAAGGACATTTCCGAGTACATCCCCCTGTTACAGCCCAAGGTTAAAGAGAGGGACATGGTGGTGTTCGTCAGGCAATTTGCAACCATGATCGATGCCGGGCTTCCCATCATGCAGTGCCTGGAAATCCTGCGCGATCAGCAAAGCAATCCGACTCTGAAACGGGTCATCAAAGAAGTCAGGCGGGATGTTGAAGAAGGGGCCACCTTTTCCGATGCCATCAGAAAGCATCCCAAAGTCTTCGATAACCTGTTTGTGAACCTGGTGGCCGCAGGCGAAGTCAGCGGCATTTTGGACGTGATACTCAATCGGCTCGCGGTCTACATTGAAAAGATGGCCGGCCTGAAAAAGAAGATCAAAGGGGCGATGACCTATCCCGCCATTGTAGTGGGTGTTGCCGTGATCGTCATTGCCGTGATCCTGGTTTATGTCATCCCGGTTTTTGCTCGGCTGTTCAATGATGCCGGCGTGAGTCTTCCGCCACTGACTTTGTTTGTCATGAACGTGAGCGCCTTCGCCCAGTCCTATTTCCATTGGTTCATCGTTGCCCTCATATTGTTGGTCATTGCTCTTCGGAGGATTCGCGCTACTTCCCGAGGACGTGAATGGACCGACCAGATTTTGTTGAGACTCCCGGTCTTTGGCATGTTGCTGCGCAAAGTTGCCATAGCGCGTTTCAGCCGTACCCTCGGCACCATGCTGGAAAGCGGGGTTCCCATTCTTGACAGCCTGGAGATCGTTTCCGCAGCATCCGGCAACAAAGTCATCGAGAAAGCCATTCGCAAGGCGCGCATCGCCATTGCAGAAGGTCATCCGGTGGCGGAGCCGTTGGCTGAAACCGGGATGTTTCCTGCGATGGTTACGCAGATGATCGCAGTGGGGGAAGCGACCGGTGCTCTGGACAACATGCTCGGGAAAATCGCCGACTTTTATGATGAAGAAGTAGACACTACTGTAGAATCTTTGACGGCTCTTCTTGAGCCCGTCCTCATCGTATTTCTCGGGGTTACGGTGGGAGGATTGCTGATCGCCATGTATCTTCCCATCTTCCAACTGGCGGACGTGGTGGGCCGAGGCGCATAAGGCCGGGGTGGGAAGGAAAGGGGAAGAAGGCGGGGTAGCAATGCAGGGAGAACAGACAGGCACGAATTTTGAGTCCGCAATTCGTGATTCCGAAATTGCAAACCTTACGGATCCGTCCCTGGCCCGCAAGATTCGACTGCTTCTGCTGTTTCGACTGCTGCTCGGCCTGTTCTTCCTGTTGCTCACCATATTCGCCCAGACTCGGCACGGATGGGAGTTTCTCTCGGCCCATTTTCAGCCCCTGTACTTCTTTTCGATAGTTATTTTCTTGTTCACTATCGTTGCCGCTCTCAGCCTCAAACATATTGACAACCTGGTCCGATTCGCCTACCTCCAGCTGTTTTTTGACGTAGAAGCCGTAACCGTCCTGATATTTCTTTCGGGAGGGGTAGAGAGCCTCTTTTCATTTCTCTACATGCCGGTGATCATCAGCGCCGCGCTGCTGCTCAACCGCAAGGGGAGTCTCTGGGTGGCCTCTCTGTGCAGTCTCTCCTACGGTCTCTTGCTGGATTTGCAATATTTCGATTGGATTGTTCCATTACAGGTGATCGGTGGAACGCCGTTTTATCGAGAGAGTGAGTTCTATCTTCAAAGCCTTTTGATGAACATTGCCGGATTTTATCTGGTGGCCTATCTGAGCGGCTATCTTGCGGAGGAACTGAAAAAATCAAGTCAATTGATTCTCGAGCACAAAAAGGATTTCCAGGAGCTGGAAACGCTGCATCGCAACATTGTGCAGAGCATCACCAGCGGGCTCCTCACCATCAGCGCAGACGGTGTCATCCGGTTCTGCAATCCTGCCTGCGAGGAAATCCTGGGTTTGCCCAGAGACCGGTTGGAACGCTGTCATGTGAGCGACATCTTCCCCTCCGTTGCGATATCTTCAGGGTCGCATGACGGGCTTACTTCCGACAAGAACCCACTTTCCAACGGGAGCCGCAATGAAATTGTCTACCGGCGGCCTGATGGGCAGGAACTCCGTCTCGGCTACACCGGCTCCATTCTCCTTGGAGATGATGGTGCCTCATCCGGCTGGATTTTCATCTTTCAGGATCTCACCCGGTTGAAAGCCATGGAAGAACACATGAGGCGCATGGAGCGTCTGGCCATAGCGGGAAACATCGCCGCGGAAATAGCCCACGAGATCAAAAATCCGCTGGCATCCATCAGCGGGGCCGTCGAGTTGATCCAGGACACGGTCCAACATGACGCCGAGCAGATGCGTTTGTTCGGCATCATGCATCGGGAGGTGCAGCGCATTGATGATTTGGTCACCGATTTTCTGTGGCTGGCGCGAGGCGCCAGGCAGTCGGTCAAGAAAGAAGCGGTTGCCGTTGTGGAGAATTTACAGGAAATACTGGCGCTGCTGCAGAATCGTAAAAAATTTGGCCCGTCTCACCGCATCAGAACTTCTTTTGAAATCGCTCCCCTTATCTTTATCGATGCGCACCATTTCCGCCAGATCATCTGGAACCTGGTGACCAATGCCCTCGAAGCCATGCCGCAAGGGGGGGAACTGTCGATTCATGTGCGCCCTGAGGCAAGCTCCGCTGAATCGAGCAACGTGCGCATCGACATCCGCGACACCGGCAACGGAATTGCCGAAGGCATTCGCACTAAGGTGACCGAGCCCTTTTTCAGTACCAAGACAAGCGGCACCGGCCTCGGCCTCAGCATCGTCTACCAGCTGGTAGAAAACTCCGCGGGCCGCATCGAAGTGACCCACCACGAGGACTCCGGTACGACCTTTTCACTTTTTTTTCCCATTAGTCCCCCTTTTCCTCTTGCCAAGTGATTTTGAAATGACTATAAGCACTCACAACAGACGAGTGCTAACAGATTGATCTGGGGTGGGCGCACGCGCGAGCCGCCCCGCACATTTTAATTTTGTCAAAGAAAGGAGTTGCACGCATGAATCTTAAGCCACTCAACGATCGTGTCATTGTCAAGCGCACCGAAGAGGAACAGAAAACCGCCGGGGGTATCATCATTCCCGACACAGCCAAGGAAAAGCCGATCCAGGGCGAAGTGCTGGCAGTGGGCAGTGGCAAACTGATGGAAGACGGCACCCGCAGGCCGCTCGATCTCAAAGCAGGTGACAAAGTCTTATTCGGCAAGTACGCCGGGACCGATATCAAAGTCGAAGGAGAAGAGCTCCTGATCATGCGCGAGGACGATATTCTCGCAGTCATCGAAAAATAACTTCCCCGAGTCCGTAAGAAATAATCGCAGCGAACAGAACAACTAGGAGGAAATCATAATGGCAAAACAGCTGATTTACGATGTCAAAGCCCGCGAGGCGCTGCTCAATGGTGTCAACACACTCGCCGATGCGGTCAAGGTAACGCTCGGTCCCAAGGGTCGCAACGTGGTCATCGAGAAGAGCTTCGGGGGCCCCACCGTAACCAAGGACGGCGTGACCGTTGCCAAGGAAATCGAGCTCGAAGGCAAATTCGAGAACATGGGTGCCCAGATGGTCAGAGAAGTGGCCAGCAAGACCAGTGATGTTGCCGGTGACGGGACCACCACGGCAACCATATTGGCCCAGTCCATCTACTACGAAGGATCCAAACTCGTAGCCGCGGGCGCCAATCCAATGGCTCTCAAGCGCGGCATTGAAAAGACCGTCAAGGCAGTGGTGGATGAACTGAAAAAAATCACCAAGCCGACCAAGGATCAGAAAGAAATCGCCCAGGTTGGAACCATCTCGGCGAACAACGACACCACCATCGGAAACATCATTGCCGAAGCCATGAACAAGGTCGGCAAGGAAGGCGTGATCACCGTCGAAGAAGCCAAGGGCATGGAAACCACTCTGGAAGTGGTGGAAGGCATGCAGTTTGACCGCGGCTACATTTCTCCCTATTTCGTCACCGATCCCGAAAAGATGGAGGTTCTTCTAAATGAACCCCTGATTCTGGTTTACGATAAAAAAATCAGCAACATGAAAGACCTGTTGCCGATTCTCGAACAAATCGCCAAGATGGGCAAACCGCTTCTGATCATTGCCGAAGACATCGAAGGCGAAGCCCTGGCGACTCTGGTAGTCAACAAGCTGCGCGGCACCCTGCACGTTTGTGCCGTTAAGGCGCCCGGTTTCGGCGATCGTCGCAAGGCGATGCTGGAAGACATCGCGGTATTGACGGGCGGCCAGGTGATCAGCGAAGAAAAGGGTCTCAAGCTGGAAGCCGCCAGCCTGAACGACATGGGCAGCGCCAAGACGGTGCGCATTGACAAGGACAACACCACCATCGTCGACGGTGCCGGCGACCGTCAGGCGCTGGAGGGAAGAGTTCGTCAGATCCGTGCCCAGATCGAGGAAACCACCAGCGATTACGATCGGGAAAAACTGCAGGAACGGCTGGCCAAGCTGGTCGGTGGTGTGGCCGTGATCAGTGTGGGAGCGGCTACCGAGACGGAAATGAAAGAGAAGAAAGCCCGCGTGGAAGACGCTCTGAACGCCACCAGAGCGGCCGTCGAGGAAGGCATTGTTCCCGGTGGTGGAGTGGCCTATCTGCGTTGCCTGCCGGGTATCAAGGAGTTCAAGCTGGAAGGCGATGAGCAGCTGGGCGTGAACATTGTCCGGCGTGCGTTGGAAGAACCGGCCAGGCAGATTGCCTTCAACGCAGGCGAAGAGGGCTCGGTGATCGTGCAGAAGCTCAAGGAAGAAAAGGACGCTTTCGGTTACAACGCCGAAACCGGTGAATTCGTCGATCTTCTGGAAGCCGGCATCATCGATCCGACCAAAGTGACACGCACCGCACTGCAGAATGCCGCCAGCGTTTCAGCGCTGATGCTCACCACCGAATGCATGGTTGCAGAGATTCCCAAGGAAAAAGAGGATATGCCTGCAATGCCCGGCGGCGGCATGGGTGGTATGGGCGGTATGGGCGGCATGTATTAAGACGCGGGTCCGATGCCGGATGCGCCGTCCGGCTGAATCCCGCATGGACCGCCGGCCGTGAGCAAAGGAGCGGCAGCCGAGCGGCAGCCGTTCCTTGACAAGTTTTGCTGATCAAGCCTCTTGGTTCGTTCGTTGAATCAAGAGGCTTTTCTTTTTTTTTGCAGCAGCCATTCTGCCGTCCGTCTTCCGCCCTCCCGACTCCGGACTTCTGTCTTGACTTGTCCATGCGGTATGCTAATTAGTCTTGATTTTATGAGTGAAAGCGACAGCAGAGCAAGCGGACTCTCTTCGCGCTTGCCGGTGACGATAAAACGCCAAGCGATGCAGCTTCCTTAAAAGGAACCGAACAATGGATTACAAGAAGACCCTCAATCTGCCCCAGACTTCATTCCCCATGAAGGCCAATCTGTCCAAACGGGAGCCGGAAATCCTCGCCAAATGGGATGAATCGCGCTTATATGATCTTTTGAGAAAACGCGGCAAAGGGCGCCAAACATACATCCTGCACGACGGTCCCCCCTATGCCAACGGCCATATCCACCTGGGAACGGCCCTCAACAAGATCCTCAAGGACATGATCATCAAGAGCCGCCAGATGAGCGGGCTGGACGCCATTTACGTGCCCGGCTGGGATTGCCACGGGCTGCCCATCGAGCACCAGGTGGATAAGGAACTCGGCGAGCGCAAACAATCCATGACCCAGGTCGAAATTCGTCGCCACTGCCGTCGCTACGCGGAGCGCTTCATCGACATTCAGCGGCAGGAATTCAAACGGCTGGGAGTACTGGGGGAATGGGAAAATCCCTACCTCACCATGGCGTATCCCTACGAAGCCTCCATCGCCCGCGAACTGGGGCGATTTTTCAGCCGAGGCGGGGTGATTCGCAGCAAGAAGCCCATCTATTGGTGCTCCAGCTGCCAGACGGCGCTGGCCGAAGCCGAAGTCGAATATCACGACCACGTGTCGCCTTCCATTTATGTCAAATTCCCTTTGCAGGCTGAAGAGCAGGCTCGATATCCGGAGTTGGCCGTCAAGCCCGCTTCCGTGCTCATCTGGACCACTACTCCCTGGACGCTTCCCGCCAACCTTGCCATCACCCTGCACCCCGATTTCGCATACGTCGCGGTGGACGTCGGCGGGGAAATCTGGATTGTTGCCGAGGGATTGCTGGAAAGCTGCATGAAGGCCTTTGCCATTCAAGATTACACCGTGGTGAAAACGTTCCAAGCTTCCCATTTGCAGGGGCTCAAGTGTCGCCATCCGTTCCTCGAGCGGGACTCCGTGCTGATCCTGGGTGGCCATGTGACTCTCGAAGCAGGAACCGGTTGCGTCCATACCGCTCCCGGTCATGGCCGCGAGGACTACGACATGGCCCTCGAATACGGCCTGGATGTCTATTCTCCGGTTGATGACAACGGGCGCTTCACCCGGGATGTGGATTTTTTTGCCGGGCAGTACGTCTTCGATGCCAACAGGAACGTTACCGCCAAACTCAAGGAAGTGGGCCGTCTGATTCTGGAGAAGGAAATCAGCCACAGCTACCCGCATTGCTGGCGCTGCAAGCAGCCGGTCATCTTCAGAGCCACCGAACAGTGGTTTATTTCCATGGACAAGAACGACCTGCGCAAGAACACGCTGGACTGGATCGAGCGGGTCGAGTGGATTCCGTCCTGGGGCAAGGAGCGCATCCGCAACATGATTGCCAACCGGCCGGACTGGTGTATCTCGCGCCAGCGCTCCTGGGGAGTGCCGATCACCGTCTTCACCTGCAAAGGCTGCGGCGAACTGCTGGCGACCCCGGAAGTGTTCGATCACGTGGTGGCTCTGTTCGAGAAGGAAGGCGCCGATATCTGGTTCGAGCTCACAGCCCAGGAGCTGCTGCCCCCGGGGGCGGCCTGCACGAACTGTGGAGGGAGCGACTTCGAGAAAGAAAAGGACATACTCGATGTCTGGTTCGATTCCGGGACTTCTTATGCGGCTGTGCTGGAACAGCGGCCCTATTTGAGCTTCCCCGCCGACATGTATCTGGAAGGGAGCGACCAGCACCGCGGCTGGTTCCATTCATCCCTGCTGGCAGCGGTCGGCACGCGCGGCATGGCCCCCTACCGGAGCGTTCTCACGCATGGCTTTGTGGTCGACGGGCAGGGATACAAGATGTCCAAATCGCTCGGCAATGTCATCGCTCCGGGTGAAATCATCGACAAATATGGCGCCGAAATTCTTCGCCTGTGGGTCGCCGCCGAGGATTACCGGGATGACATCAGAATTTCTCCGGACATACTCAAGCGACTGAGCGAAGCCTACCGGCGTATTCGCAATACCACCCGGTTTTTGCTCGGCAATTTAAACGATTTCGACCCCCATCGGCACGCCGTTCCCTACGAACAGATGGAGGAACTGGATCGCTTTGCCCTGCATCAACTGCAGGATTTGGTTAAAAAAATACGCAGCGCATACGACCGGTTCGAGTTCCACCGGGTGTACCACGCGCTGCACAATTACTGCGTAGTCGACTTGAGTGCATTCTATCTGGATATCCTCAAGGACCGGCTGTACATTTCCAGCGCTGCGAGTAAGGTGCGCCGCTCGGCCCAAACGGTGTTGTATGAAATTGTCACTGCACTGCTCAAGCTCATGGCCCCGGTCCTTTCCTTTACCGCTGAGGAGGCCTGGTTGTATCTGCCGGGAAGCCGCGGGGAGAGTGTCCATCTGGAGGATTTTCCGGAGGAAAATCCAGCCCTTCGCGATGCGGAGTTAAATGATCGCTGGCAAACCATCCTTGCGCTCAGAAGCGATGTTTCGCGCGCTCTGGAAGCTGCCCGGCAGACAAAAATCATCGGCCACCCGTTGGATGCCAAGGTGAGTGTCGCATTGCCCGAATCGGTACAGCAGATGCTCAATGGCAGCGAAGAACTGCTGCGGTCGGTGTTTATCGTTTCCCAGGTGGAATTGCGCTCGGCTGCTGAATTGAGCGGCGGAGTCGAGGGGGTGGAAGTGGTCGGGGCGAAAATTGAGGTGTCCGTTGCAACCGGTGAAAAATGCGAGCGCTGCTGGGTGCATTCCGAAAGTGTCGGAACCTTTAAAGAGGATGCGACCCTGTGTGACCGCTGCCACAATATACTGAACCCGGCTTAGTGTCCGTACTCAGCCAAAGGAAAGCAGCCAATGTTCAATCTGTTCCTGATCGGGGGCGGCATCGTCATCTTCGACCAGTTGACCAAAATTCTGGTGGTGTACCTGCTCCCCCTGCATTCCTCGGTGGCGGTCATCCCCGGCTTTTTCAACCTGGTGCATGTGCGCAACACCGGCGCAGCCTTCAGCTTTTTGGCCGGGAGCTATTCCGGCTGGCGCCAGATATTTTTCGTTTCCGTGAGCCTCATCGGCATCGCGGTGATACTCTTTGTGTACAGGGGCCTGAAAAAAGAAGATCGCTGGGCGAGGATCTCTCTTGGGCTGATTTTCGGCGGCGCCGTGGGGAATCTCATAGACCGGCTGCGCCTGGGGGAAGTGATTGATTTTTTGGATGTTTACCTGGGCCAGTACCACTGGCCGGCTTTCAATGTGGCCGACAGCGCCATCAGCATCGGGGCCGTGATGCTGTTGCTGTGTCTGCTCAAAACCAAAAACCATGGAACCGCTGTTGAAGAATAACAGCCGCAGATGCACGCCGATAAACACGGATAAAAAGAAATAAGAAAACATCAGCGTTCATCGGCGTGTATCTGCGGCTGATAGCTTTAAACCCTGAGGCCATCGAATCTGGCAGCCACCGATGCACGCTGATAAACGCAGATATGGACAGGAAGAAAGCGTTGATCTGCGGCTAATAATCGTTCACTACTCGCTTGATTTGGACCTTCGGCCTGCCGAAATTGAGAATCAATCCTACCTTCAAACCGGTTGCCTTCAAGTAGTTGATACATTGAGCGAGGTGCAAATCTTCGATGCCTTTGGCCGCCTTCAGCTCTATGATGATTTTCCCCTCCACAACCAGGTCGGCGTAGTAATCTCCAACCATGATGCCGTCATAGTAAACCGCAATGGGGCTCTGCTGTTTGACCTGCAAACCCGATGTTCTGAGCTCGTGAGCCAGGGCGTTTTCGTAAACCTTTTCAAGAAAACCGGCCCCGAGAGTATTGCTGACTACAAAGGCTGCTCTGATAATCTCTCGCGTCAGGTCATCACTCATTGCTCAGCCTCTGATGCACATGGCTCAACAAGAATTCAAGGATAACAGCCGCAGATGCACGCCGATAAACACGGATAAAAAGAAATAAAGAAACATCAGCGTTCATCGGCGTGTATCTGCGGCTGATAGCTTTAAACCCTGAGGCCATCGAATCTGACAGCCACCGATGCACGCTGATAAACGCAGATCTAGCCAGAAAAAAAAGCGTTGATCTGCGGCTAATTCCCGCGTGTGACAAAAATTGTCACCTACCCTTCGATCTCTTTTCCCTTGCGCAGTTTGACCACGTCGTTTCTCAGCACCATCCTTTTCAGCTTCCCGTCCCAGAGCTGTCGCTGAATGACCAGGCGATCATCGAATATCTGCACGATCACACCTGTGGGCCCACCGGCGGGAGTCCCGACGCTCACGATATAACCCTTGCCCGCCGCATCCTGGATGATCGCTTTTCTGCCCAGTCCTCCCCAGACGATGGCCCTCAACCCCTTTTCGATCTCGCCGATATTCATTTTCTGCAGAGGCGTCAGCGGTTTTTGCAATTCTGGCGGCAGCGTTTCGTCCTCGGGCGGCAATTGCGGGGGAGGGGGTTCCGGGGGTTTGATGAAAGAGACAAACGGGTCGTTCAGCTGCTTCGGATCATAAGTGAAGGTCTCCTGCAGCAGCTCCCGGGAAATCTTTTCCTTGAGCGACAGAGCTTCCGGGGAGAAAGCGGCGGGCGCCGTTTTCGCTGTCGCTGAGCCCTGGTCTTCACTATCTGTTTGGGAACCAGCCTCACTCTGCGGCGTCGAAACGGGATTGTCGGGCCTGCCGGAGTCCTGAGGTGCGGCAAACGGAGGGTCCCATGGGCAAGGGGCGATCACCGTCAAAAACAAAGCGATGCATAAGACTAACGATTTCATGTTGGCATTCCCCAAGCTAAACGGCCGATAGAAAAGGGGCAGCCCCCCTGACCCATCGACAAGTAACGCCAAAATCAATCAAGGTATTGAATCCTGGCACAAATTCTGAGCTTGAGCAACATGAAATCGGCTCGGAACAAGCGATCAGCGTGATTCGCATGCACATTTTCCGTCGGTTGATGGGTGAAATCTTGCATCCTGCCAAAGAATGTCAGACGAGTGACAATTTTTGTCAGTCCGTCGTCAGCCGGGTTTTTCCCGGGGGATATCGGTCAACAAGCATAAAGTTGCTGATAAAAACCGCCAGGAATTTCCCTGCAAGGTTTTGCCTGCGCCCGAGAACGGCCTTTTGTTGGCAGCCTCCAAGGATCGGCACAATCTTTGCTCTTTCTACAATCAAGCAATATTTCCAATGTGTGTTGTGAAAGGAGGGGGGAATATTCGGAGAGTGGCTTGCAGAGACAGCATAGGGTGTTTTGCCTTGGGATGGCAGCCGGCATCAATTTAAAAGCAATGGGAGGTATCAAGCATGTTGATCAAAATGAGAGAAAACAAGGGTTTTACGTTGGTGGAATTGATGATTGTCGTGGCCATTATCGGTATTTTGGCTGCAGTTGCGGTGCCTTATTATCAAAAATACATTGCGAAGGCTAACTTGAACAAATATATAATGCCTCCTGTTCATATGTGGGAGAACTGTGTGGCCACCCAGTTTGCCATCCGTAACACTCTACCGGAGGATTTGACGGAAGCCATCTGTTTTAGCGATGCGGACACTTATTTCTTCGATGAAGTTGCCGAGACGGGCGACTTTCTGACCATTACCATTGCCGTTGATAACCACCAGCGCGACAATGAAGACAGTTTTCCTCTCAAAGGTATCACAGACGCGCTGGGTGATCCCGTGCTCCATATTTACCCCTACGTAACGGAGGAAGGAGGAAAGAAGACTTTAGTTTTCGAATACCGGGGTACGCTCGCTTACAACGCGGGATTCACCAGTGTTGCACCGTGATTGGGATAGTTTGGGAGCTTCTCTGAGCAAGCTCCCCAACAAGAGATCTTTGCTGTGCTTGTAACATAATTAGTTGAAAGCTCGTCGGACTGCTCAATGAGCGGCGGCGTGAGTGATTGTGCCGCTCATTGAGCAGATGCCGCTGTGCATCCATTCGAGCCTGCATCTCAAAGCAAAAGTTGTGCGCAAAATCACAAAGACCATTCCCTCCATCGTTCTCGGGGTACTGATTCTTTCGGCCTACTGCAACACCTTTTACAGTCCCCCCATACTCGATGATTACCATTCCTTCATTTATCAACCCAATGTTTATCTATCGGACTTTTCAGTCGACAGCCTGGTTTCGCTGGCAAACACTTTTTTCGGCTGGCAGCGTTGGATACCCATGTTTACCTTCAGCCTGGACCACAGGGTCGGCCGGGGGAGTATCTTCTATTTTCACCTGACCAATCTGATTATCCACCTGCTGTGCACGGTTGCCGTCTTCTTCCTGGCCTGTCAACTCCTGGCGATCAACAGAACAATCCGCGGTGAAAGCCGTCCGGGCGGCGCCATGCCCGATACTATTCCCCTGCATATCCATGCCCTGGCAATTGCCGGCATATGGGCGCTCAACCCGGTACAAACCAATGCCGTCACCTACATCGTCCAGCGCATGGCTTCCCTGCAGGCTTTCTTTTACCTCACGAGCGTGGCCCTCTACGTGGCGGGAAGAAGAGCTCATTTTGGCTACGGCGGTTCACATGCTGATCGGATGCAAGGCGACGCGGAAAATGATCGCGCAGGTTTGGAAATGCACCCGGAGGTGAGGAATCATTCCCTGTTCCGTGTGTTGCCCTGCCGTTTACGGGCGGCACGTTACGGTGCCTATCGCTGGCGTGGCACGCTGTACTATCTGGGAGCCGTGCTGAGCGCCGGCTGTGCTTTTCTGTCCAAGGAAAACTCCGCCACTTTGCCGGTTATGCTGCTTGCCACGGAAATCTGGTTTTTCCAGCCCGATCTGCCGGTTAGGGCCTGGAAATGGCTTCGAACGTCGCACTGGTCGATCAAAGCAGCGTTATGCCTGGGCTCGATAGTCGCCGCATTTGTTTTGGCGGTCTGCATTGCAAAGTTTTTACCCGGCTATAACAATCGGCACTTCACCATGCCGCAGCGGCTCCTCACCGAAGCACGCATCGTTGTCTGGTACCTGTCGCTGGTCCTGTGGCCGGCGCCTTCCCGCCTTTCCATAGAACATGATGTAGCCGTCTCCACATCGTTCTTTCATCCCTGGACCACTTTGCCGGCCATCGGCTTGATTGCCCTTGCGTGTTGGGCCGTTGCGCACTTCAGGCGCAGGCATCCACTGGCCAGTTACGGCATGCTGTGGTTTTTGGTGAATCTGGCCATCGAATCCACCGTCGTTCCCTTGGAGCTCATTTTCGAACACCGTCTCTATTTGCCCTCTGTCGGTGTTGCGATGATTGTCGTGACAGGCTTGGTGAACGCGCTCCGTTTGCTGCTGCACAGCTACAGCGCCGATGACTTGCGCAAAATGACCGTCTGCGTCTTTGCAATCCTTGGTTCGTGCTTGACACTGCTCACCTTTGCGCGCAACGAAGCATGGCAGACCGGGGTGAGCATCTACCGTGACGCCGCTGCCAAGGCGCCTCTCAACCCCCGTGCCCATGCCAATTTGGCTGCCGGTCTGGGGCGGGAAGGCCATTATGAGGAAGCCATCAAGCATGCCGAAAGGGCCATTGATCTCGGCAAGCCGCGCTTCGAGGCGTATTTTGTTGCCGCCAATGCCATTGTCGCATCGTTGGTGGGTTTGGGCAGGGATAAGGAAGCGATGGAGCGAGGCGAATACTATGTCAAGAATCGCCCCGATCCATGCGATGGAGGGGGACTGTCGGCCCTTTTCATCAATCTCGCGCAGGTGCACCGCAGGTCAGGCCAGCTCCCAAAGGCCTATGCAATGGTGGTCCTTGGGCTGCGTAACAGCCGGCACAAGAACAGTGCCTTCGCCGACCAGAAAAATTTCCTGACACTTCTCGAATCGATCCTGAGGGAAGCGATCGACAGGAACATTTGTCTGAAAAACGGCTGCGATACGGATAAACGCCTGCTCCTTGCACAAGTTCAGACGCTGAAGGCATACATCGCAGCCGGAAAGCATACGGAGGCGGCACAATTGATGAATGATTTTTTGCAGCAAGAGGCGGGCCGAGCGAAACCCGGATCACCAAGGGCAGCCGGGTAGGGTGGGTTGAATGCAATGAAACCCAACAAGAAAACCTTTCAAGGGACCATATGCAGCGGATCCTTGCGGTCGTAATTGCTGGGTATCGCTGCGCCCAATCCAGCGCAGTGGAGCGGTCATTTCGTCGGTTGGAAAACCGATGGTGGGAGTCATGCAGGTTGGATGACGAAATCTACTATCTACAGGGAGAGCGTATAACCATCACCAAGCACGGCGTACCGGTAGCCGTGTTGCAGCCGGCGGAGCCTTCAAGGAAGACGGAACCCAGGAAGGTTATTGCTGAACTGCGGGAATTCCGCAAAAAGCATGCTCTCGAAGGGCTTTCTATCCGGGATATGATTGAAGAGGGAAGGCGATGAATGGGAGATGATTTTGTGATTGACACCTCCGTTGTGATGACTTGGTGTTTCCAGGATCAAGCCAGTCCATATGGTGATCACATTAAAATTCTTTCCCGCCGTCAGCCAGGCCCGAGAATGATCGAATTTCCTCTGTCACGTATAACCTTCGGCTTGCAGACTTTTCCATGATTTCTTCAAGTTTTCCGGCACATTCATACCACGAAGGAGCTTGCGGATAGTCTGTGCTGCGGTCCTGCAGGCGTCTCTCCAGCGCGAGAGCTAGCTCGTTGCTGTCGTTTGGAGCATAGAGCCACTGCGGGTGATGCTCGAAAAACTCGCGCATCCCTTCGACTCCCGCGGCGATCAGAGGGACGTCGCAGGCCATGATTTCCCAGGCTTTCTGAGGGAAGCAGTAGCGGCCGAAATCGTTGTCACTGTTGCAAATGACTGCCACATCGAGGGCATTGGTGAAATAAGGGATTTCTTTGAACGGGAGAATCCCCAGGTCAAAAAGGCGTGGACTTTGCGGCATCCGCACCTGCGGTTCACGCGGCCCGGCAACGGCCAGGCAAAGCTGAGGATATTTCTGCTGCAGCTGGTGGAAAGCCTTGAACAGCAGATCAACGCCGCGGTTTTGGTATATGGCCCCCGCATAGCCGACCAGCAAAGCCTCTTTCGGCAATTGCATCCTTGCTCGGCATAGTGTCTGGTCCATCGGCTTGAAAAGATCGGTTCTTGCAGTGGTTTCGATGACCGTGATCGGTTTGCGACGTCCGGAGGATCGAATCAGGCGGGCGAGGGCCCATCCGTTGCAAGTGACGCCGGCGCATTCCCGCAGGGCCCAGCGGTAAAGCTGCTTTAGGATGGGGAGCTTTGCCGCTGCAAAAGAAGCAAAATTGTCATACAGGTCAAAAACCACGGGCACCTTGTACCGTCGGCCGAGCAAACAGGCGATGACGCCGTAAAAGGAATCGGAGCCCGCCCAGATCACGTCGCAGTGGCGTGCAAGCAACGCCGCATCATGAATGAAGCGCACAAGCCCTGGTGCCTTGAGTGCAGTGGCGTTGATGGAGGTCCAGTGAACCGGTCCATCGTAATGATCACTCTCTTCCCGGTGTGCATAGCTCAAGCACAGCCCTCGCACCTGGTGGCCTCGAAGGGCGAGACCGAGCGGCAGTTCGCGCATGCGACCGTACCGATCATCCAGCAGGTCTTTTTTCATGTACTGGCGTTTGGTGAGCACCAGCACGCGCAGTGCTTTCGGGTTCATGCTCGAATCCTGCACGTGGGCTGTTATTGCCGCCGACTCGTCGCTTTCAGTGCCGCTCCCACAATGAAGCCGTCGCGAACGGAGTCAGCAATGCCCTGAAAGGTCCACCGGCCATAGCGGCCGACCTGAAAGATATCGACCGCTTCCAGCGCGCTCATAGCTTCCTGCTTCCAGCGGGAGCCGGGCCACGCCCAGGTGTAACCGACTTCGACCCAGGTGGGATCGGCAACTTCCACTTCTTCGATATACTGCCACTCCTGCAACTCCTGAACAACGCAATCGCGATACGTCCGGATTTCGTCCCAGCTTGGCATTGAGTTACCCGGGTAGGATCGTTCGACGTAGATCGCCATCCGATCCGCTCTGGTTCTGCTGGAAACCGGCAGGAACGATGGGTCCACATTGCTGTAGAAGCCGACCCGGTGGAATCCCGAGCGATTCTGCGGCGTGTAGAGCCAATGGTCGGCGGGACATTGCCGGCCTTTCGCCGCGCCGATGTTGAGGACCAGAACAGAGGTATGCGGGTCCGTCCTTCTGTCTATGCAAATTCCCGTCAACTCGATCATGCGGTTGAGGGGAAGGGTTGAAATGAGATGTTCATAACGGGCCGACGTGCCGTCCGCTAACTGGATTGTTTTGCTGCGCGTATCGATCCGAATCGCTTCTTTGCCATGATGAATCTGACACTGTGCTGCCATACGTGCGATCAGAGAGTCGAGTCCGGATTCAGGGTAGGCGAAGGTGGCGTTGTAGCCTACCGGAGGGACGCTGCCGAACGCCCCCTTGAGAACAAGAGACAAGTCGATTGGTGTCTTGTAAGCGTCCTGCGGGGCGATCCGGGTCCAGAGACCGGCGGTGTAGAGCTCCTGGAACGGAGCGAAGAACAGACCGGTAAGGGTGCTCCCGAAATTCTGAGCGATCCACTCCGCCATGGTGGCAGGGATGCTGTGCGGAGCGGCGATGATCTCCTGCAATGCTCGAGCAGCCACTTCCGGCCCCAAATATCCCAGGTGGTTTTGAATCGGGTAGGGCACATACAGATTACAACTGTTGAGAAACACAGATGAATTCCGCGAATACCGACGTAGGGGTGACAACGCTTGCAGGCTTTTTAAAACAGCCGGTTCTCCGCCAAAAATCCAGTGGCCCCCGCCATTTTCGAAACGGTACGCTTCGCCGTCGGCTGGCGTTTGAGCGAGCCGTTCCTCAGTGCCGGGCCGCATATAATAGGATAGACAAATGCCGCCGGCTGCTTCCCCTTTTTCCAAAATAGGCGCCTGTGAAGCCATAGCAGCGGCAAGTCCGCTCATGCCTGCGCCAAGAATCAACAACTGATAATGTTTCACCATATTGCCGGCCCTTCCGGTTCTGGGCGGACGGGATAGATGCTGATGGCTGACTCCACTTGGTTGCATTCTAATCAAAACTTCATCCTGGAGGCAGGAATCTCTTGCCGGTCCTGCCCGTCAGTCCGTCCCGGATAGCACGCACAAAAGCTTGTAAGCAACCCCCGGGATTTTTTTCTTTCAGGAGGCTCAAGACCAACCGAAAGATAATCCCCGGCATGGTTTTCGACCAGAGTGAAGCCCCAAAGTACTCCTTGGATGTGACGATCTTATTTCTGACCTCGTAGTAAATTTTCCAGGGCGGCAGGCTTCGGTAGGCCACTTGCATATTCAGAAAACGAAACGTTGTGATTTGCGGCACGGGGTGCACGATAATGCTGTCTCTGACCAGGAAAAGCTTGCCGCCATGCCGCTTGACTCGCTCCGAATACTCCAGGTCGTCCCAGTAGATGAAAAAATCCTCTCGCGGGAAGCCAATCCGCTCCACCATGCTCCGGTGGATCAAGAACCCAAGAAAGGGGATTCTGGCCACTTCTTCAACCGGTTCGAGCGAATCAAGATACTCCAGGTATCCTTCCGTTCTTCTGCGCACCGCCTCTGCCGGAGAACAAAGCTTCTTCCGCCCATTTTCATGAAACACCGCAACCGAGCCATAGACGCAGGATGGGTCAAGCGCATGCCTGCACAGATTTTCCAGAGCATCTGGCTCCGGCACAGCATCATCGTCCATCAGCCAAGCCCAGCCGTCGTGCCTACGTAGTGCCCATTCCAGCCCGGCATGGAAACCGCCCGCCCCACCCGTATTTTCATCCAGTCTTAGGTAGGTGAAATCTGGCAGATCAAAGTTATCCGCCTCGACAATTGCCTCGCGGGTACCATCGGTCGAGGCATTGTCGACGACAAGGATACATACCGGCGGCAACGTCTGATTGCTTATGGCGTCGACACAATCGAACAGGAATTTCTTGCGGTTGTAGGTGGCGATGACAGAGGTGACGTTCATCGATGTGTTTGCTCACATGTAAAATGGTTCTTTTGAATCCACTCGCTTACGAGTTAGCTTGGACCGCAACAAGAGAGCGGCATAAAGCACATCGAACTTGAGCAATCTGGCTGTAGTGCGTAAAGAAACAAGTGCAACTCCCCTGCTGATCGCCGAAACAAAATAGCTCTTTGCTGAGGGGAGCACATCACAAAGCCTGTCATAATCAACCCAATTCAGGGAATGATCTCGGAACCACATCCTGAGGAGGTGCAGGCGACTTAGGGCCAGGTAAAGATGGGCCATCGCTGTAGGAGGAGATTCGCGTTGTGCTTCGCACAGTTTTCTTTGTAGGTGCATGATGTGCCAGGAGGTGAAATCGTCAAAAGACGACCGGTCTACCCTCCAAAGCCGACGTGCAGTCAATAGCGATGCCGCAAGCATTGCAAATAGATAATCGGCCATTGGACGGGCGCAAAAAAACTTTTTGCTGTCATCCATAAGCGCCAATACACGCTTGCAGAGTTCAGCGTCGTGCTGATACTGGTTCACGTAGGAACGGGACATACTGTTCTTATGTTGCCGATAGTAGACCCAGCAGGATCGCACCACACCCGGTACACCGGATCTTTGGGCCAAGCGAAACCAAAAATCATAGTCCTCACAAGCACGCAAATGTGGATCAAATCGGAGAGAGATTTTATCGACTTCCGATTTGCGGATAAGAAAAGCGTGCGGTGGCGCAATATTGAAATAGCACAAGGCGAGGTCCACATGGTTTGGATCCGGCTGCCGCCATTCCTTGTTCAGAAACGCATAACGCTCTGGATAAGGGCGAACTGAAAAGTAGGCGCTGCGGCATATCACTGCGCTCTTGTCCGGATTTTGCTCAAGGAAATCCACACGCTTTCGGATCGAAGTAACCCCCAATAGATCATCGGCGTCGAGGAACTGCAGATACTTCCCATGAGCCAGCTGAATCCCATGATTGCGTGCAGCGGAAAGTCCCTGATTTTCTTGCCGGATGTATGTAATGTTTGAAATCTTTGAGAGTATTAGTGGTGTGTCATCAGTCGATCCATCATCGATGACAATAATCTCGATGTGCGGGTAGTCCTGTTGCCTAACACTGTCAATGGCTGCCGCCAAAAAACGGGCATAATTGTAGGCAGGGATGATGACTGACACCAACGGATATCCAGCTTTATCCATGGGTTTCCCACCACGACGGGGCCATCTTGTCGTTTCGTCATCCTGCTGTCGGCGATGACTTCGATGCCGGATCTGCTCGCCACCGTCGTCGCCGGAATAGCCTTGCCATACGTCCCAACACTCCATCCAAGGGTAAGCGGACATAGATTTCGCGCCAAAGCCATGGCCGAAGCGGCAGCAAGTCAGCTGGCACCTTACCAAGCCCTTTGAGGCGTTAAGAGCGAGTTCTAGGCAAAAGTTTTCTAGACACCTGTCCAGACAGAAAACCGAGGAGTTGGTCCGTTCCCGAGCCGGCAGCGGCAAATCGCTGTGCGACAAGCCACATATGGACAGCCTTTCTGGAGTCACCGACAGAAATCGCCTGCTGCATGGAATCAAGGGCATTACGGCGTGAGAAGCTCAAGATGAAGCGCCAGGCTGAAATCCAGGCATGCCAGTTTCGAAAATTGGGCAAAGAGCCTTGATTCTTGTGAAGCACTTTCATGGAATTAATATACATTTTCATTATGTCTTTGGAAGCATTGCTGTGGTGCTGCCTATAGAGTAGAGCAAGCTTCGGGACATAATTGAATCGTCCAATCTCTGCCAACCTTATCCACAAGTCCCAATCATCAGCACCCCATATGGAGGTGTCAAAACCTCCAACTCTTTTTACGGCTGATGCCCTTATCAAAGTTTGGCCTGGTGATTTAATCCAGTTCCTACGATACACTTCCTGCAGAACCCAGCCATCTGGCCCCCAATTGCCCGGATGCCGGCAGAGCGGAGGGTGTCCGAAAGATTCAAAGAATCCATACACAACTGCAATGGAGGAATCCTTTTGAATCGCAGCAATTTGCCATTGCAGTTTGTCCGGCGGCCAGATATCGTCATCATCGAGGAGAGCAATGAACTCACCTCTAGCCTCAGCAATCCCGCGATTGCGTGCAGCACCAGGTCCGGAATTATCCTGCAAGATATTGCGAATACGCCCTGCTCGTGCCAAAGGAAGCAGCAGATCTTCCGTATCATCACTAGAGCCATCGTTGATCACAATAACTTCATATTCAGATAAGGTTTGTGCGAAAACTGAATCGAGCGTCTCGAGGATGAAGTCTCGGTGATTATAAGTAGTTATTATTACACTGATTTTGCACATCTGATACCTTTGCCGGAAACAGACGAGTTCAGGCGTTGTGATTGGTGATTGAGCAGAAGCCCTACTGCGCAGACTCGTTCATCACTTGCAACGTTGCTTGTAGATACCCCCTTCCCCACCTGAGATCCGGTTCAAGATGATTGCCTTCACCCCACTCGTTCCATCCATTTATGAAGACGATCCGCTCTTCACCCTCATAGTTCTTCCGTGTCCAATCGACTGCCTCCCGGAGCCAAGCCTGGTATTTTTCAGGAGTTGAATTAACGAGGATGGCGGCATCTTTAACCCTACGAGCACTATTATCCCACATAGGCGTGACGCACCGGTACCGCTTATAATCGGGCATTTTCTTATTTAACATTCCATTGACCATCGATTGATATTCCACAATTGCATTATCGAAATAAGCTCCAGGAAAAACGCCGCATTTTGCTAGCAGATATTTCCACTTTGTACGATTCTTAATAGGCCGCAAGCAACGCCAGTCTGGTGAAAATTCAACCGCAGCATCGAATCCGAATGTTTGAGGGTCCACATCCCTGAGGAAGCTTTCTACCCTTATGAGATAAAGACCCTCAAATCCAGCTTTATATGCAACTTCTCGCCAAATTTCCGTTGTCCGTAGGGGGTCCGTCAACAATTCGCTACGATAAATGAGAAATACCGGTTTGTCACTTATCCTGACATATCGCTGGTCTTGAAATGCCGGGATTAGGCTCTCAATATGCTTTCGATCGTCTTGCGCACTGTAATTCTGAGACATGAGGATATGATGGTTTCCACCGTCCCATACTCGCGTCCAGTTCTCATTTGCCCAGCAAAGACAAAAGGGGAAATCTGGTTGCCCGGAGGATAACACTTCGTTGAAAGGGCGCTCTAGCAAACGTCGACCATTGAACCAGTAATGATAATAACAGAACGCAAAAACCCCATATTTCCTTGCCATGTCTGCTTGAGCCTCACGTATTTCCGGCAGTCGCAAATCATAGAACCCTAAGTCTGCAGGTAGATGGGGCTGATAATGCCCTTTGAACAACGGTTTTGCCTTGGCCACGGTGCGCCATTCAGTGAAACCTTTGCCCCACCAATCGTCATTTTCAGGGATAGGGTGAAACTGGGGTAAATAAAATGCAATCAGGCGAGCTTGTTTCGAATTTATTAACATAACATTTCCCCAGTCATTTATCCTCCAGTTGCGCCATCGGCAAGGTTGCAGTTGGCCATCGAGACAAAGAGTGACCTTTCAGAGCAATTAAAATTTGGGCCTTATGGGCGCAATCATGTGTAATCCATTGGATCTATGAAAGAATATGATCCAGAATAGGTTCCTGTTCTATACCCAGTAGAAGGACGGGCCTACGATACTTTTTCTGGCATGGCGACTGGCAAGAACATGTCCGGTGGCGAACGTCATTATCCAGCAAGGATCTCAGAATGATAGAGGCAATCTGGGTTTGACCATCATCATGGTGAATTCCAGGTAGCTCCCTACTCCAAGATCACTCGCAAGGCTCGGTGTGCGAAACGAGATACCGTATCGTACGAGTAATCTCTCGTACAAGAGGCAGATGAAGAATCATTTCGCCCATGAACTCTCTACAGACTGCCGGACACCAACTTGCAGAAAGCAATGGCAAGGTAGCCCTAAGACGCTTACCCAGGGGCAACATCTGCAATGAACATCTGGCGTACCGGTAGTTCTTCAATCGAGATTCTGAATCCAGAAGAAAGTGCCCGATAATGGTACGGAATTGCACTGTCGCATGGTGGATTCGGTAAAAGTCACGGCTCATACTGGCAGAGTGACTACGTACAAGAGCTTTGCTATCTTCTGCATCCAAGTACTGGAATCGTATTCCCCTAAACAGGCATCTGGTCCAGAATTCCCAATCTTCCAAAGCGCCCAGCGACTCGTTCCATCCCCCGACGGACTCGAAAACTTCACGACAAATCAGCGCACAATTGACGGCCATAATATTCTGTTCGATTACAGTTTGGAGCAATGGCATGGCGCATGCCCATAATTTTCCTATCCAGGGTTCGTCGGCTTGCCATGGCCGGTTCGGCCCAAGCAATCCGAACTCTCGGAGTTCCGGATTTTCATTGGTGAAGTAACGAGCTTCGCCGTACACGATTCCTATCTCCCGATGGTTCTCCAGCCATGAGGTGTGAGTCTCCAGCTTAAGAGCTTCAAGTCTATCGTCCGCATCCAGGAATTGAATTAACCAGCCGCGGCTCTCTTTTAAGCCACGGTTTCGGGCACTTGATAGCCCCGCATTAAACTGATTGAGATGTCGTACGCGTCTGTCCGCTGCGGCCAACCCTGCAGCAACCTCGGCCGTGTCGTCAGTTGAGCCATCATTTACAATTAGACACTCCCAGTTCTGATAGGTCTGGTCCTGAATGCTTTCCACCGCCTCCGGCAGGAAACGTGCCTGGTTGTAGCAAGGGATTATGACGCTGACCAGCGGGTTAGTCACCGGTTCGTGCCTCCGTCTGGTTACGCTGCGAATTTGCCAAAAAGTGCTGCCGCATGTCTCTCAGTCGACTCTGGACTCGTGGGCATATCGACGTCAAAAGTATCCACCACGAAGTCGCTGACTGGCGCGCCTGTCGTACACCAATCATCGCATGTTTGATGGCTGTTAGACGATTGCCAGCTCGCAGAGCCATGAGTGACCATCTGTGATGCAACTCCCACGAAGCCACTGCAAATTGGCCGTCGATTTCCAATGTCATCGGTGTAGGTTTCCCCTGACGGTCGTATGCGTCGATGACGGCATGCCTGGCAGCTTTAAGCTGGAGTTCCCGCCTGGCGCTCCCTACCTGGAGCTCGTGCAAACGGTATTTCAACAATACACTCTCAAGGTTGGCCAGCCTTCCTCGCTCCGCCAACCGTAGCCACAGGTCCAAATCTTGTGCGGCCATGAACTTTTCCCGATACCCTCCCACTTCCCCGATCACATCCGCACGCATCATTACGACCGGGTGTGGAAGCGCACCCTCGCCTCGCATCAGCATAGCGACGATGTCATCATGTCTTGTCACGCGGCTTTCATTCCCTATTGGCAAGCCATCCTCATCAATGAAGCAGAGCTGTGCACCCAGGGCTACTATCTCGGGATGTGAACGCAGATACGCCGTTTGGCAAGCGAAGCGATGAGAATAAGAAATGTCATCGGCATCCTGACGGGCAATATACTTTCCCCTGGCCAATGCGAGACCTTTGTTCAACGAGCGAGTAAGGCCGATGTTCTGCTCATTCCTAAACGCGCGTATACGAGGATCAGAGTAAGATTCTATAATAGTGCGGGTACCATCAGTAGAACCATCGTCGATGACAATGAATTCGAAGTCACGAAAGGATTGATTAACAATACTATCAACAGCCTCGCGAACAAATCGCTCACCATTGCAAACGGCCATAAGCACAGAGATGAGAGGAGCGTGTGGATCATTGGGCATGTCACAATCCTCGGCTTTTTATCGATTTCTCTAGACCACATCTTGCAGATCTTAGACTGTTCATGAAGCCCAGCATGAGTTGGAGTGTAACCGGAAAACCTGAAATACTATTCCGTGGGAGTTCCACCTCATCAGATTCACTTTAAAAATCTCATTATGTTTGGCGGTACCCGAGAACCAAGAGTTTTGCGTATCCTTGATCGTTTCTGTCTCGCCTTGAGTCTGTAGTCGAAAGCCGTTCTACGACGGAAGCGATAATCAACAAAGGTTGAGCTCCCCTGCCCATAGAAGTACTCAGCCTTGATGTCAAATCCTGGAGGATAAAGAAGCCCGAGATCATCTTTGTACTCATACAAACCCTTCTCCAAGCATTCGCGATAGAGAGGGCTGGTTGGGATGCCCACAAAGATATTGAAGCAATGGGAATGGGGCCGAAGGCGGCGTATTAGTTTTTCAGTCTTCAAGAAATCCTCGTAGGTTTCTCCCGGTACGCCGGTAATTAAACTGCAATAGACATTGATCCTTGCTTGTTTGCACCACCGAATAGCGCTCTCGATCTGGCCGACTGTAACGTTTTTGTTTAGCCTATCGAGTATCCTTTGACTACCACTTTCCACCCCAAGATACACTGCTTTGCAGCCGGCAGCAGCCATCAACTTCACAATGTCTTCCGTCATTCGGTCGACTCGCGTCTCACATGCCCACGGTGTCTTAATTCCTCTGGAAAGGAGCAATTCACAGAAATTCGTTGTTCGTTTGAGGCTGAGTGTGAAATGATCCTCCCTAAAGTAGAACCCTTGTGCACCGAAGTCGCACACGAGGTATTCCATTTCCGACAAGATTCGTTCCGCGCTTTGGGCAACATATTGTTTTCCCCACACAGACCCGACTGAACAGAACGAACAACCGAAAGGGCATCCTCGGCTTGTATTCATGGTGAAAATAGAGCCTTGCTCTATCCATGGGCATGTATTGTCATAGGGGAGCGAGGCAAAAATATGCCAAGGCTGAAAAGGAAGCATGTCTAGATCCTCCACACGCCGTCCCTTCAGCACTCGCTCCGTTTCTTTTCCATCAAGTATATCCAAGATGGTGTGCTCACCTTCGCCCTGAATTATGTGATCCACGAAGTCAGGAATCGTTTCAAGGGCTACAGAGGTGTGCGGGCCGCCTACCATAATTTTCCCAGTCCATATACCTGAGTCACGTAGCTCTTGTATTTTATCGAACATACGCAGCGAGTCTCGATAGCATATCGTGTTAGCGTAGATACCCACATAATCGATTTGCTTATCTTGAAGAAATCCCTTTTGGATGAAGTCATTTGGGCGAAGGTAGTTATCGATGAAGAAAACTTGGTGGCCTGCTTTCTGCGTCACAGCCATCAGGCTTCCTAAGCCGAGAGGAGGGCGTTTCTCAGTCGTCGAAAAAGGACTTTTACTAGGAGCTCCCGAAGTCACAAATAGAATTTTCATTCTAGCTTCCCTGCATCTCTGTCTACCACGATCACTCTGCCTTTAGCCCCCGCATAGCATTGAGCTTTAAGGTACGCTGAAAAAATACATCCTGTTGACAAAGAAATGATGTTCTGTGAAACGATTTTGGCGCATGTGATTTCGCGCTCTTGTATATAGATATAGGTGCCCGTGGGTGGACTCTTTGAAAAAAAAGGATATCTGCCTCACCTTGATTATCCGGAAACGCAGAACTGTCAATCAACATGTTTCGTGATTTGATGACACGCTCCATCTCATGCAGATAGCGAAGGCCCCAACTAATGACGAGCATGCGAACGCCATTCCACCAAATGTTTAGGGGTTCGAACCCTGGGAGATATGAAGAGGCCCCACGCCCCAACTCGACTGCCAATAGCCTAATGTCGTTTGTGGTATTAGCCGTATCAGATCCTGGTTCGGTGCTCCAGCTGATTCAAAATCGGGTTTGAAAGTGCCCAACTAACAGTTAAAGAGACCCGTCCATTGAGTATCGCATTGTTGGTGATCTTGAGACGAATATGCCGCTTCCAATCGTATATTTCTCCATTTTTTGCGTTCAGTAACGTAAGGAAGAACTGGACCTCTGTACTGTTTGCGGGCATATGTTCGAAAGTAACGATCATTCTCCCAGCCTGAGATAATAGGCCGAAGTCAACGCCGTAGTCTGCACTGGTGCCCTGATACAGAGTTCCTTCTTTGTCCCTGATAACTATGTCTAAGATCGTGTCACTAACTAACTCCCCAGGACATTCGTAATCAATGGCCAGACTGAAGGTGTCGCCAGTTCTGATATGATTGACGGGCAATCCATCCTTGTCTAGAAAGGTTGCGTTCTTCAAAATGACCTTGCCGCTACCGTATACCCTTGACCATTCAGTCGCTTCGGTTTCGATGCTTGGCTGATTCGCATCCATGTGCTGCAGAAATTGCTTGATGCCACTCTCAACGTCACCGCAATGGGCAACGTGACCTCCCTTAAGATAAAGCAGTTGGTCACAGTATCGGGATATCTGGTGCATATTGTGGGAAACCAGAACAAAACCAGTGCCCTTCTTCCGAAAGTCACTTAAGGTGTTTAAGCATTTTGCCTGGAACCCTACATCGCCTACCGCAAGCACTTCGTCAAGAAGCAGGATATGTGGATCGAGTGCAGCTGCCACCGCAAATCCCAGTCGTACAGTCATCCCTGCACTGTAACTCTGCACAGGTGAATCAATGAATTCTCGAATTTCGGCAAAATCAATGATTTCCTCGATTTTATTGCCTGTCTCCTTCTTTGAAAGCCCAAGCACTGCACCGTTAACGTAGATGTTCTCTCGCCCTGTGAGGATCGGATTAAACCCAGCACCGAGTGCAATCAATGCCCCCACCCGCCCTCGCATCTCTATCCTGCCCTTGTCGGGCTTGATCAGGCCATTCAGCATCCTTAGCAGAGTGGTTTTGCCGGCTCCATTACGGCCGATAAGCCCAAGGCATTCACCACGCTTCACCTCAAAGCTGACATCTTTTACCGCCCAGAACTCGTCTTCGCGTAATTCGCCGTTACCACCATGCCGGCGACCGATCAGTTCATTCCCCAGATCCTGTATTCCGTACCGCAGTGACCTTTTCAGGCTGCGGCAAAACTTTTTCGAGACATTCTCGACCTTGATCAGCGTGTCGGTCATCCCCGTATTCCCTAAGCACTCATACGTTCGATCAGGATCGGGATGGCGGCCCGATAGACCACCCAGACCAGAGCCAGCAGCACTAGCATCCCGGCATTGACCGTCATGAAACCGTCCATGTATGCGGGGGGCATGCCGGTCAATAGGTCGCGCGCAGTAACAATGAGTGGGGTTAGTGGATTGACCTGGAACAACGCCGCGGCCCATCCGCTCTGCGGCATCGGGAAGACGACCGGGGTCAAATACATGAAAAACTGCATGAGCAGGGGCAATGCCTTGCCGATATCGGAGTAAAGCACGCCGATCGGCGTGAGCAGCAGGCCCAGCGCCGTTCCAGCCAGTATCAGTGACAGCAGGGCGACGGGGAAGAACGCCAGCCCCATACCGGGGGCCACGCCCATGATCAGCAAGGCGGCCAGCGTGACGACGAGCTTGATGCCCGCATTGAAGAGGGTCTGGTAGATGCCCGAAACGACCAGGGCCTCACGCGGAAAATTGATCTTGGCCAGCATAGGCCTGGCGGCGATGGTCTGTTGCAAGGGGGCGTTCACCGAGTCCATGAAGATAGCCCAGAGCATGGTCCCGGTGAAAACGAAGATGGGATAGGGCAGGTCGGTATGTCGCACGGTGACGATGCCGGCATTATGGATCATCAGCCACGCGGCGGTGTTGGCCAGCGGGAGGATGAAGGCCCAGATCAGGCCCAGCGCGGTCTGCCGGTACTGCGCTTTGATGTCGCGAACGGCCAGCTGCCAGGCCAGTTCACGCGACGCCATTAGATCGCGGAACATGGTGCTCAACAGCTGAACTGGATGGCGTAGGGCCGATTCCGGGGTGTAAACCGTTACCGAGAGTTGGGATAACTCTTTCGATGTCAAAAAGGATAGCCCCGTTCTTTTTTGAAGGAATTGTCTTCATATAGAAGACTTGAGTGAAATTTAAGTATTTGTTGAAAAGGTCTGTTGATACAGCTCCGCCAACTCGGTTGCATTAGTTTCTTGGCGGTTGCGCGATATCCCGCCTGGTTTTGTATTTGTTGTGAGGGCCTATCGATTAAGTCGATTAAGCTCAGCTCAGCACTGATCAAGTAAAGCAACACTCATGCCTTTTCATTAGAAAAAGCTGAAGCTTATGGCCCTTTCGCAATGTCTTTCCTCCAAATCAGCAGGTTTGGACGATTCCTAAGCTTTGGACCCATTTGCTCGAATTCTTCACGAGTCAGAACTAATGAACGAATTTTGCGATCAATATAGCGTTCAGTTTTTTTGCTCAGATCACTCAGATGATAGGTATTCACATTGCCAATCAGCAAAAGGTCTATGATGCCGGTATCGCGCCCCTCGGCATAATCATCGATCAGGTACGCCTCTTCGATGTCGCCAAGACGCTCGATGATACTTTCGAGGATGCGGTCCATGCCAAGAGATTTCTGCACCATGGAATGCAGTTCGTGGAAAAGGGGGTGAGCGGTATTGGCCTGATAAATGACTTGTCTTCCCTCCTTGTGGGACGTGAGAAGCTTTGACTGGACCATCTGCATCAATTCTTCCCGAATGCCGTTGGTTGATACGCCGAACTGGTCAGCAAGCTCGCGCAGATATGAGGTGGCATGGGGGTTCAAAAAGAACCGCATGAGCAGCTTAACGCGGGTTTTAGAGGTAATGATACCCTCAAGCATTGGTGCACCATCATTATGAGCAGTTTTGTTGCTCGAAAATAGCGTCTTACTGGCTCGATGTAAAGTCCTTTTTGTATCCCAATCGGGAATTAAGCTTCACTTGCTTATCGGGTTTTCTTCAACAGCCAGATATAAGTGGGTACCGCCCAATAGGCATGAGTTGCAACGAACTGGGCAATCTTCTGCATCTTGGAACCTGGGCGGATCATGTATTGAGCTCTGAAATGAGTTGGGTTTTTGATAATTCGGCTGGTGTAATCGATAATCTCGAAAGGTCGGAGAATCTCCCTAAGTTCCCAATAGGTAAGGTGCTTCTCATAGTAATTGTCTCCTTTTCTCGTGAACTTTAGGTAAAGATTTGCACTTTGCCGGGGCATGAGCGACAGAAATGGGAGTCGGTAGTGGGGTTCCATGAGTTGAAATTTATTGCCGGCAGCGAAATAACAAATTCCTCCATTTTTTAGAACCCGGTAAACCTCAGAAGTCATTTGCTGTGCACTGGGGACGTGTTCATAGACATGCGCACAAATGACCACATCGAATGTATGACTCCCAAAACTAAGATTCATCGCATCACCGACCAGAAAATCTAGGTTTGGTGAACTATAGGTTTTTGCCGCGTACTCGATGGCTGGAGCGTCGATATCAACTGCCGCCATATATCTGACCTTGCCGCTGAGATAATCGGCTATAGTTCCGGTGGAGGCTCCAACATCAAGCACTGATAAGTCTTGAAGATTTTTTCCAACATGATTCTCGATCACAGCGCAAATGGTTTGGGCCTTATTCTCTTTGAGTTTTCGATTGTGCGCTGCATCTTGATATTTTTGGGAAAATGACCATTGATACTCTCTAATCACGGCGTTTCTTTCTTCGATAACCAATGGGTAGATCATTCACCGAATTGAGTTTGGTGGTGCGCCGCAGTTGACAAAGATATCTCTCTCAATCGGTTGCCAAATCTCTCCCAAGAGAAAGAGTCTGCAAAGGCAATGCATGACGATTTTGACACCTGTGGACTGTGCAACTGATGCAATATAGAACGCGTTAATTCTTTATAGTCGCCTGGGGTAACCAGATAACCGGAAACAGCATCCTTTACTGCATCGATGACTCCGCCTAAGGCAAAAGCCATCGTTGGCAGACCATGCGCTGCCGCCTCTACCGCAACCATGCCGAAGCCTTCGATGTCATTGGGTCGTTCAATAACTGGAAACACAAGCAACTGACTGGCAAGATAGGCTTGCGAAAGCGTTGCATCATCGACATGGCCAAGCAGTCTCACATGATCTGTGAGCCCGCGAAGGGAGACAACTGTTCTTATCTCGCTAAGGACTCCGGGAGCCTGTTTCAGAGCACTCGTGGCTTCTTCACCGATGATCACAAGAACAACTTCTGGATTACTGCGAATGATATCGGGCAGGCACCGATCGATGAATTCAACTATGCCTTTGCGACGGGTCAGTCTTCCAACAGAGAGGAGAATCGGCCTTGAGCCAACGCCCAGCTGATTTCTGAACCCATCTGTTGAAGATACCTTTTGATGCGGTAACGAAACCCCTGGGTGCAAGATCTGGATGGAGGATTCTCTAACGCCGATTGCTTTCGCTAACTGGGCCGTGCTGTTGCTGTTCACTAGAACCGCATCACACGATCGTATTGCCGGAATACAGAAAAGCCGATAGGCGGGGTTTTTTTCTACCAAATCCAACCCATGCAGGTAACATATGACAGGCCTCTTCAGAAGTTTTCCTGCAACTGCTGAAGCGAACGATGTTACGCCGCTGCCCGAGAGAATCAGATCCGGAGAAAAGGTAGATGCCAGTCTATAACTTTGCCAAATGGACGACAGGAAGAATCTTGCGGCAGGGGAAATTGGGAACGTCTTAAAGGGTGTGCCCGCTGCAATGTAACGTCTTGAACTGTGCGGTCCAGCAATGGCTACCTGAAACGATTTTCTGAGTTCAAGATAAATGTGGTATAAGAGCCGTTCCATGCCGCCAACGAGTGGTGGAAGGTTGCGAGTTATCAGCAAAATCTTAAGATTAGGGTGTTGGTTCATGTTTTTATAAGAAAGCAGCGTTGCTGACAATATTCGGGCTGATTCAGAAGTAAGACCAACAGGGCAAAGGAGAACATCATCAAGTCACGTTTCGTGCCCGAGCTTTGCGCAAGCTTCGATTGTAAATAGCCTGAACGGCGTGACAATTGCCTCCGTTGCAGCCGATCCAGCACGCTGTACGCCGCAAGCCCAAAGGGTTCCGGCAAAGCAGACGAAGTCGGCTGATAAATCATCCGCTGCATGACCGCTCCAGCACGGGGATGATTTTCATCGGCCGGAATGCAGACTTTCATTCAGCCCTGTTCTCATTTGCAGGAAAGGGCTTGGCAGCAGGCCGATGGGTCGCGCGGCGCTCGAAGCGCATCTGGCAAATCTGCTCAGAGATGAGGCTCATCATGAAGATCAAAATGGAAGTGGCATACAGCAGAGCGCTCATGTTGGTGAAACGGCCCTGCGAAAAGTAGGTGATAGCGTAATTGACGGTTCCCAGCAAAAACATCAGAAAGCTCACCGGCAGGAAGATGCGCATGGGGGAATAGAGGGTGCAGATGCGGGTGATGATCATGAAAAACCGGACGCCGTCTCGCACCATGTTGACCTGGCTGCTGCCGGTTTGACGCCTGCGCATGTGGATGGGAAGGTACTTGACGCTGTTGCCGCTGCGCAGAACGCCCAGGGTTATGGTCGTGGGATAGGAATAGGTGTTGGGGAGCAAATAAACAAAGCTGCGGGCGATGTCGGCTTTTACCGCGCGGAAACCGGAGGTGAGATCCGGGATGCGAAATTTGGCCACATAAGACGCGAACCAGTTGAACGCTTTGTTGCCCAAGGCACGCCAAAAGGAAGCCTGCCCCTCAAAAGACCGGGCGCCCACCACCATGTCGTAGTCCGGAATGTGCTCGAGCATTCGTGCAATGTCGCTGGGGTCATGCTGCCCGTCTCCGTCCATGAACACGAAAACCTCCCCCTGCGCGGCCCGGATGCCGCTCTTCACCGCGGCGCCGTTGCCGATATTGTAAGGGTGCCGGAAGACCGTTGCACCGGCTCGTGCGGCCTCCTGTGCCGTGTTGTCCGATGATCCGTCGTCGATTACGATGATTTCATAATCGAAATTACCGGATCGGAGCACTGACGCGACGTCTTCCACCACGCTGCCGATGCTTTGCGCTTCATTGTATGCGGGGATGATGATGCTGACCTTGGCTGACGGATCCATTGGGTCCCTGAATGTTGGGAGAAATGGTTACGCCTTTCACACAGAGAACGCGGAGAACACTCCGGTACAGTCTTCGGCCGGCCCATGAGCTCCGGCAGCTATTCCCTGTCCAACTCAGTGCTTTTTGAATACATTGAAGCGAGATCAAGTCTCAGGCGCATAGTTGCAGACAAGCATGAGGATGTCAACAGGCGCGCCAATTCCAAAATCTGAACGGGTCGCCCAGGGGGGGCGCGGGCATGCCGGCTTTGGCATCACTCGACAGGGTCGAAATGCTGGTTGCATTTTCAAATGGCTTTAACCCTCATTTGGGTTGAAATAGTTGTCTCAAGAATTTACCATTAATGCGCATTTTTCAAGATTCCTACTATTTTTCGAAGGTGTCGTTCCATGGCTTGTCTGGAAATATGCACGTATCCTGATCCGGTTCTGAAACAGGAGGCGGCGCACATAGAAAAGGTCGATAGTGAACTTTTCCGTCTCATCGATGACATGGCGGAGACCATGTATGAAGCCCCCGGTATCGGGCTGGCGGCCAACCAGGTGGGAAAGCCGCTGCAGCTGGTGGTGATTGACCTGCAGCGCCCGGAGTATGAACACGGTCTCATTGTTCTGATTAATCCGGAGATCATCGAGGCTCGAGGCGAAACCACCTATGAAGAAGGCTGCTTGAGCGTTCCCGAGTATTTTGCCCGGGTGAAGCGTGCTGAAGAAGTGACGGTGTGCGGGCTCGACCCGCATGGCAAATCGGTGCGCATCGAGGCTTCGGGCCTCCTGGCCGTGGTTTTGCAACACGAAATCGACCATCTGGCGGGAAAGCTCTTTGTGGACCGCCTGGGCCCCATTGCCCGCGATGTGTTCAGGAGAAAATGGAAAAAGAAACTGAAAGAGGACACGCCATAGGATCTGAATTTCCCCGTCTAATATTTCTGGGAACTCCGGATTTTGCCGTCCCATCCCTGCACAAGCTGGCCGCTTCAGGGGCAGAGATCAAGCTGGTCATCACGCAACCGGACCGACCGAAAGGGAGAGCGAAAAAGCTCAGCCCGCCCCCGGTCAAGGTTGCTGCCGAAAGACTGCATCTTGCCACGTACCAGCCGGAGCGGATTAAGTCGCAGGAGGCCCTCGATAGAATTCGTTCCTGCAGCGCGGAGTGTGCCGTGCTGGTCGCCTACGGCCAACTGCTCGCGAAAGAATTTCTCGATCTGTTCCCGTTGGGTGTGCTCAATGTGCACGCCTCGCTGTTGCCCCGCCATCGCGGAGCCGCCCCCATCCAGCGTGCTATTTTATCCGGTGATGCTAAAACCGGGGTGACCATCATGCTCCTTGACGCCGGTTTGGACACCGGGCCGATCCTGTCGCAGCAGGAAGTTGAAATTCTGGATGACGACACTTCCGGCACCCTGCATGACAAACTTGCCCGGACGGGTGCCCATCTTCTGTGTGAAACTCTCAAGGCATGGAAAGCCGGGCGCATTCAACCTCGCCAACAAGATGATGCTCTGGCAAGCTACGCTCCGCCCATTGCCAAAGAGGAACTGCGCCTGTTGTGGCACCATCCCGCCCGGCGACTCGTCAACGCCGTCCGTGCCTTCGATCCATGGCCGGGCGCATATGCGTTGTATGCCGGCGTGCGCCTCAAGTGTTTCGATGCGTCACTGCTCGACTGGGAGGTCGAGGGCGAGCCGGGAGAGGTGGTCGGCCAAACCGAAAAGGGGCTGGTGGTGCTCGCCGGAGACGGACAGGCCCTGGTGCTGGGGAGTCTCCAACTGGCGGGACAACGCAGGCTGCCCGCCAAAGAATTCCTGCGCGGCCATCCTGTGCCCCCGGGTACCCTTTTGCAGTAGCGACCACCGAATAGAGCGTCTCAACCCGTGAAGTGGGATTTCCCGCACTATGCCGCACAAAAAGCAAGACCTTGCAGATCTCGATAAGCCGACGAAAACTCCGGAAAAGATGACGCTGGTCAGCTTGCTCGGCCTGACCGCGGTGTTGGTTGCTGCCATCATCGCGCTGTTTTACCTGGTGCCCTACTATGGTTTCGGCAATATCCATGCGCACCTGCCATTCATCATGGCCGTCATCATGGGCGGTCTTGCGGCTTTCATCGTCTGTTCCATCGGTCTGTTGATCATCGTCACCCTGCTCGGGCATGATGTACCGTTCTCCAGGACGCTACGTTCCATTGCCGTGCGCAACTTGCTGCCCGTCCTGGTGTTCGTCGGGAGGCTGGTGGGTTTGCACCGCGAAGAGGTGCAGCACGCCTTTGTTGCCGTCAACAATGAACTGGTGATGGCGCAGTGCCGCAACGGCAGCCCTCCGAAAAAAATTCTGCTGCTCATGCCGCACTGCCTGCAGGACAAGGACTGTACGGTAAAAATCACCCACCGGGCGCAGAACTGTAAGCGCTGCGGAAAATGTTCCATCAAAGGTCTTCTCGAGCTTTCGGAAAAATACGGGATAGCCATGTCGGTGGCAACGGGCGGCACCGTTGCCCGCCGCATTGTGATGGAAACCCGCCCGGACCTCATCATTGCAGTGGCCTGCGAACGCGATCTGACCAGCGGGATTCAGGACACCACCCCGCTTCCCGTCTACGGCATTTTCAACCAGCGCCCCTTTGGCCCCTGCCTGAACACCCAGGTCGCTCTCGACCGGGTCGAATCCGTGCTCGAGGAAATCACCGCCATGAAGCGAGAAGGGGCATGATCAGCGCCCGGTTTTTGTCTTATCAGATTTTGCTCCACGTGGATCAAAAAGCGTCACACCCCGATCGATTGGTGCGTGCCATACTGGAGCGCCATTCCCAATTGGATGAGCGGGACAGGGCGCTCACCACCGAGCTGGTGTACGGTGTGCTGCGCTGGCAGGGAAGGCTGGATTGGCATATCGACCAGCTGAGTAAAATAAAGCCCAAAAAGATCCACCCCGCCGTGCGCATCGCGCTCCGTTTGGCTCTCTACCAGATCCTCTTTCTGGATCGCATCCCCCCGCATGCGGCCGTAAACGAAACGGTGAAGATCGTCAAATCAACTCAACCCCCTCACCTGGCCGGGTTTGTCAACGCTCTACTGCGCGCGGCCCTGCGGCGCGGCGAAGCCTGGGAATGGCCTTCTTCTGAAAAAAATCCTGAAGCATATCTCGCTGTGATGACTTCCCATCCGAGCTGGTTCATACGCCTGATGATCGAGCGGATCGGCTTCGATAAAACCCGCGGCCTCTGTCAGGCCAACAACAGCATTGCTCCCATGGTACTGCGGGTGAACACCCTGAAAACGGACTGCGAGACGATTCTCAACTGGTTGAGGGAAAATGAGGTCGAAGCGGAGCGGTCCGCTCTCCTTGCTGATGCCGTTCGAGTTGCAGGGCTGCGCAAGGATGTGAGCCAAATGCCGATGTTTGCAGAAGGGTTGGTACAGGTGCAGGACGAAGCTTCCCAGATGGTTTCCCGGCTGCTCGCAGTGAAACCGGGCGAACGGGTCCTCGACCTGTGCTCCGGATTCGGCGGCAAATCGACCCATCTGGGCATGCTGATGGAGAACAGGGGAGAAATACTCGCCGTGGATAAATCCGCCTGGAAGATCGAAGAACTGCGGGAAAATGCTCTAAGACAGGGCATCCGCATCATTGAAACCCAAAGCTGCGACCTGCTGGAGCTTTCTCCCCGCGATGCCGGGCGCTTTGACCGCGTGCTGCTGGATGCTCCCTGCAGCGGATTTGGCTCCCTGCGGCGCAATCCCGATATCAAGTGGCGCCGTCATCCCAAGGACCCGTTGCGCTTTGCCCGCCTGCAAAAGGAGCTCTTGGACCACGCCGCACAATTCGTTAAACCGGGGGGAGTCCTTCTTTACGCCACCTGCACCCTGTTTAGAGAAGAAAACGATGAGGTGGCCGAAAGCTTTTCGCAAAGCCACCCGGAATTCGGTCCCGAGCCCGCCGGCGAGCACCTGCCAAGCAACTGGCGAACCATGACGGACGGGATCTACTTCAAGACCTGGCCCCATCGCCACGGCGTGGATGGATTCTTCGCCGCGCGCTGGAGGAGGCACTGATCAGGACACCCGGAGGCCTGGGCTGACCGGCTCCGCCGTGGTCACCAGGCTGAGTCGATCCCCATCGCTCACGGCCAGAACCATGCCCCGGGATTCAATGCCCATGAGCTTGGCCGGCTGCAGGTTGGCGACGATGATGACCTGTTTGCCGACGACTTCCTCTGCTGTGTGAGTCTGTGCAATACCCGCCACCACCTGGCGCTCTTCGCCGATATCGACGATCAACTTCAACAGCTTCCTGGATTTCGGGACGGCCTCCGCGTGTTTTACAATTCCCGTGCGCAGGTCGAGCTTCTTGAACTCTTCAAAGGAAATCAGTTCCATGCCGGCTTCCTTCAATGCTGCCGCCCCGGCCTTCGGGGGCATGCCTTTCTGCTTGAGTTGGGCAATTTTCTCGGTCTCGACCCGGGGGAACAATGCCTCCCCCTTGTGCACAGGAACCCCCTCATGCAGAGTGCCCCAGCGACTGTCTTCATCGAGTCTCAAGTCCAAAGCTTTCTTGGGGATGCTCAGGCGTGCCAGCATCGTTTCGGCGGTCTCCGGCATGAAGGGAGCAATCAGCACGGCCACAGTCCTGTTGACTTCGAGCAGGTTGCGCATGACGGTCTGCAAACGGGGTCTTTGCCCGGCTTCCTTGGCGAGGGTCCAGGGGGCGACAGAGTCGATGTACTTATTGGCGGTGTTGAGGGTTTCCCATATGGATATCAAAGCCTTATGGAAGCCCAGCCTGGGAATTTCTGCGCGATACACCTCGATGGTCTGACGGGTCTGATCCCTGAGCTCCCGGTCCGGCGCTTCAGGCTCCGCCCCGAAGGGAGGAATCCTGCCGTCGAAATACTTGGCGGTCATGGCCAAAGTTCGGCTGAAGAGGTTGCCCAGGTCGTTTGCAAGATCCGCATTGAGGCGCTGAATCAATGCGTCTTCGCTGAAATTGGCGTCCAACCCGAAAACCATCTCCCGCAGCAGGAAATAGCGAAATGCGTCCAGGCCATAGATCGGCACAAGATCGAGGGGAGCCACCACGGTGCCTCTGCTCTTGCTCATTTTGCCTTCATTGATCTTCCAGTAGCCGTGGACATTGAGGTGCCGGTAGGGGGTAAATCCGGCGGAACGGATCATGGTCGGCCAGTAGATGCCGTGTGGCTTGAGAATATCCTTGGCGATGGTGTGCTGAGCCGCCGGCCAGAATTCAGCAAATAATTCGCCGTCGGGATAGTCGATGGCGGAGACGTAATTGATGAGCGCATCAAACCAGACATAGGTGACATAGCGTTCGTCAAAGGGCAGCGTGATGCCCCAACTGAGGCGTTCTTTGGGCCTGGAAATGCACAGATCTTCGAGGGGCTCGCGCAAAAACGCGAGCACTTCGTTGCGATAGCGCTCCGGCCGAATGAAGTCCGGGTTGGCTTCAATATGTTCGATGAGCCAATCCTGATACTTGCTCATGCGGAAAAAGTAGTTGGCTTCCTCACGTTCCACCGGTTCCCTGTCATGGTCGGGGCATTTGCCGTCGACCAATTCCCGCTCCGTATAAAATCGTTCGCAGCCGATGCAGTACAGGCCCTTGTAGGTGCTGAAGTAGATGTCACCCGCATCGTAAACCTTCTGCAAAATGTGCTGAACCACACGCACGTGCTTGGCATCGGTGGTGCGAATGAAATAGTCGTTGCTGATATTGAGCTTGGGCCAGGTCTCTCTGAACAACCGGCTGATGCGATCGGCGTAGGCTTTCGGTTCCATGGCCGCTTCCTGGGCCGCCTGGACGATCTTGTCGCCATGCTCATCGGTGCCCGTCAAAAAATAGGTCTTATATCCAAGCAGCTTGTGAAACCGGTTCATCACGTCGGCGACTATCGTGGTGTAGGCGTGCCCGATGTGAGGTTGAGCGTTGACGTAATAGATCGGCGTAGTGACATAAAAGCGTTCAGACATGATTACTGGTCATGCTCCCTTCATTTGTCCGAGTCAATGGGCCCGAGCTTCTGTTCGATTTCCTTTCCGCCCTCCAGTTGAACAATGATACTTCGCTCCATGATATTCTGCCGCACGACCTTGCCGTAACCTTCGGAAGTTTCAATTTTTTTACCGATTTTAGGCATGTCCTTGCGATGTTTTTTGTACATATCGTATTCGTATTGCAGGCAGCACATCAACCTGCCGCACGCCCCGGAAATTTTGCTCGGGTTCAAGCTAAGATTCTGTTCCTTGGCCATCTTGATGGAGACCGCATGAAAATTCTTGAGAAAACTTGCACAGCACAACGGCCGGCCGCAACTGCCGAGGCCACCCACCATTTTCGCCTGGTTGCGGATTCCTATCTGGCGCAGCTCGACCCGGCTCTTGAGCTTGCGCACCAGGTCCTTGAGCAGTTCGCGAAAATCCACGCGGCCGTCGGCGGTGAAGTAAAAAATGATTTTGCTGCGGTCATAAAAATATTCTACATCAACCAGGTTCATGTTGAGATTGTGGGCCGCAATACGTCCCAGACAAAAAGCTTTGGCTTCCTTTTCAATAGCCAGATTTTCCAGGTGCTTCTGTATTTCCTCTTCCGATGCCAGACGTTCCACCATCTTGATTTCCGCCGGGTGCACCCGGGAATCTCTGGGATAGGGCCCCTCGGAAACGATGCCGAAACCGACCCCCTGTTCGGTATGAACGATGACAAAGTCCCCCTTACAGAGCGGCAAATCTCCTGGATCGAAATGGTAGATCTTACCTCCTTTGCGAAAACGAATCCCAACTACTTTGTCCATAGGAACTATCCTTTATCGCCAGACAGACTCCCTCCAGCGTCAACTGCTTGTTGGCATTGCCCCGGAGGTGCTGTACCGCTTCCTCAATCTGATCGTACAGACTAAACAGATATTCCATTGAGGTATCTCTTATTCCAGCAGGAATTTGGTTCAGTTCGAATGCCGGCCGGTGATCTTTGACCAGCCGTGCAAGAATAATATCTCTCAACCACAGCTTAATACACAGAAAATCTTGCTCCAGATCGTCACTCTGCTTTGCCCACCTGGCCGTCAAGTCAAAGAACTCGATCATGGACAGATTGTGCAGGTTTTCCAGGTGTCCGAGGATTTCCTTCCAGTGGGCGATACGATTCTCTTCAACCAGCCACTTTGCCCGTTCCATGCTGCCTTCGGCCAATCGGGCTATTTCACGAGCTCGAGTCGGCTGCAACTGGCAGGTGCGCATCAACTCTTGTTCGACCTGCGTATCCTCGAGAGGCTGAAAGCGCACATGGCAGCAGCGGGATACTATGGTAGGGAGGAGCATTTGCGGTTCGAGTGTCAGCAATATGAAAATATGCTTTTTGGGCGGTTCTTCGAGGATTTTTAAGAGAGCGTTGGCCGCCTCTTCCCTGAGCTTCCGGGCGTCCTCCATGACGATCACGCGATACGCCCCTTCAAACGGCCTGTACTGGATCCTCTTGCGCAAATCGCGCACTTGATCGAGTTTGATGAATACTCCCTCGCTGGTTATCCAAAGCAAATCCGGGTGAAGTCCTCCATCGATCTTGCGGCAGGAGGCGCATCGGTCGCACGAATCGGCCGCTGCGGGCTCAAGGCAATTGAGAACTTTGGCAAACTCCTTTGCCAGGTGCGCTTTGCCGATTCCCGCCATGCCGCTGAAAAGCAGGGCATGAGGGATCTGACCGGTCTGTATCAGTTGTTTAAGGAAGCGCTTGGCGCGCATCTGCCCGGGGACGGCGTCAAGGGACATGTCGTGGCCTTGCGATTGCAATCATCAAATCCATCTACCTTGTCGGGGAAAGTTCGCAATTCACAACATCGAATTCCAGCTCCGCTCCCGGCTTTGTCGAGTCTGCCGCAAGCACTGTTTACTGGTCCTCTCGCTTCTGTGCCCCGTCTTCTGACCTGCGCCTTCTGCTTTCCAGCTTCTCGCCCTTGCCCCCCCAGATATTGAGCTGCAAACCGCGCGCTTCCTCCGCTTCCGGTTCTTTGGGCAATTCCTCCAAAGAGTCGGGAAGGCCGCGAAAGAAGAACCGTTCAAACAGGGGTTGGTACGGTGTCCAGGCTTGGTCCTGACCTGCAGGATCAGAGAGGATGCGTGTCACGTAGTTCATTTTCGCATCTACGTCGTCTGCAAAATGAAGCACGAGGGCCTCTCGGGTCATGGGAAGCTTGACGGCTCCGAACTTGGAATCACCATGGTGACTCAAAATGAGATGTTTCAGCAGCATGGCCTCTGCAGCCGGAAACGCCTTCAAAGTGCGCAGCTTGTCGTTTAACATATCCAGTCCCAAACCGATGTGCCCCACCAGCCGGCCGACATGGGAATAATCAATTTGCAGATCGTAGGAAAATTCTTCAATCTTGCCCACGTCATGCCAAATTGCACCGGCAATCAGCATGTCTTTGTCCAGTGCGGGATAATGGTCACAGATCTTCACGATCAGTCCGATGACCGAAACGGTGTGTTCCAGCAATCCGCCCAGGTATGCGTGGTGAATGGATTTGGCGGCCGGCGCTTGCTTAAAACGGGTCACCAGTTCGCGATCTCCCAGAAAAGCTTTCATCAAACGTTGAAGTGGGCGGCGTTTAACGGTTGCGATGTAACCCTTCAGTGTTTCAAACAGCTGATCGATGTTTACCGGGCAGACGGGCAGAAAGTCGGCAGGGTCAATCTGTTCCCGCGGCACAGCGACGATCTCTTGAATCTGGAGCTGCAATTCATCGCGGAAGGTCTCGCTGCGGGCACGAATGAAAACCGGGCCCCTGGACGGCACTGCAGCCATGAGTTCTTCGGCGCGCTCCCAAACGCGGCCGGTGATTTCGCCGCTCTTATCCGCCAGCTTGAGAGTCAGGAAGCGGGTCCCGTTGCGCGCCACTCGGAGTTGTTTTTCCGCGACCACCAGGTGGGTTTCGACCTCCTGGTCGGACCTTATTTCAGAGACATATAACTTGGCCACATGCAGCTCGATCTGATTTCCACAGTTGTCAACTTTGTCGGAGCTCACGCTCCGTGCGCAGATACCGGCAACGACGATATTTAATAGGAAACCGGAAGCAAGTCAATTTGCCTTTGGAAATAATGACAGTGTCACTTCTCGGGTGGCAGAAATTCGATGATCAATTCACCCTGGCGAGCCCATCCCAACTGTTGGCGCACGACCCGTTCCTGTACCGCCGGATCGTTCTTGAAGGCTTCTATTTGCTTAAACAGTTTTTGATTTTCGGTCATCAGGTTTTTTGTTTTCATTTCAAGGTCCTGGACTTGCTGCCGGTGCCGCCGATAGTGCAAAATTCCGTTGGGCGACGAGATCAGGCTGTACAGCAGCCAAAGGTTGAGGACCACAAGAATCCCGCAAAGGATTTGCAAAACCCTTGGGCCCGGCAGCAGGGGCCCGGTCCTGCGCTTATTGCCCGGATGTGCGGCATTTTTTGTGGAGTGTTTCCGGTTCATGTGTCACCCGCTAATCAATTGCTTTCCGGAATCTGCACGGAAGGGAATAGCCTCGGATCCGTATGGGGCAGGAAGAGCGCCCCGCGAAATTCGTTCATCAATTCCATGTTCACGTTCAGTTCGATGTAGGTGACCTGATTGCACACGCGGTCGATATCCTGCAGCAGTGATCTGTCCAGCAGGAGCATGGCTGCGCCGTGCCCTGCCGTGTTGCCGAGTCCTTGGTAGGTTTCGACGGGCAAATCGGGAATCATGCCGATGCGAATGGCCATGGCCGGATCGATGTAGTTGCCGAATGTGCCGGCAACAAAGAACCGCTTCAAATCGCTGAAACTCAATCCAACCTTATTGATGATGACCGTCAGAATGGTGTACATGGCGGCTTTGGATTTAAGAAATATGCCGATGTCGATCTCTGACACACAGAGATCCCGACCGTCGCCGGTTTCCTGGGCGAAAGCCACTGCGTAAGCCGGCCCGTCGGGAGTCTCGATGATGCGGTGCGAGCCGAGCCGGGTGTTGATTTTTCCCTGAATCGTCAAGATGCCGGCGGAAAACATCTCGGCCACCAGGTCAATCAAGCCTGACCCGCATATCCCGACGGGCTTTTGTTCTCCAAGAACATGATAGGAAGGCTCAAGGGTCGCCGGATCGATGCGCACCCGGTCTATGGCTCCCGGGGCGGCCATCATGCCGCGCTCCACCACACCCCCTTCGAGGGCAGGGCCGGCGGCTCCCGCACAGGCGATCAACCAGTCCTGATTGCCCAAAACAACTTCTGCGTTGGTGCCGACGTCAACCAAAATACTCACTTCTTCAGAGCGATGCAGCCCCGAGTTAAGAATTCCGGCGATGAGGTCGCCTCCGAAGTAGGAACCGACGTTGGGGAAAACGTAAACCAGCGCTTCCGGATGAACCATGAGCCCCAGGTCCCTGGCATGGTAGAAGGGAAAGCGATTGGCCACGGGAATGTAGGGTTCCTTGCAGATGTTGGTGGGATCGAGGGCCAACAGAAAGTGGCTCATGGTCGTGTTGCCGGCGATGGCTATGGAATAGACGTGCGCCGCAGATAAATTCCTTTCGGCCAGCATGGTGCGCATTGTCGCGTTGAATGCCTCAATGAGAAGATCCTGCAGGGTCTTGAGATTTTCTTTCTGACGGGCGAACAGAATGCGCGTGAGGATATCCTCGCCGTAACTGATCTGGGGGTTGGCGATAGACGTTTGTGCCAGTAGTTGTCTTTGTTCCAAGTCGATGAGATAGAATGCCACCTGAGATGTCCCAAGGTCGACGGCAAATCCCAGGTTGTGATGTTCGGAATCGCCGGGCAGCACGTCAATTACCTGCCAGTGGCGGTCGCCGCGGCCCAACACGGCGGTCACGTGAAAATCTTCCCGGCGGATCTGGCGCGAGAATTCTCCAATTCTCGTCGGATTGAACTGGAGCGGGGTAAAACCCTTGAGCTTTACGGCTCGACCCAACCGATCGAGATCTCCGGTATTGTCCTCCAGGCTGGGGCGCGGCAATTGCAATCGCAGGCATTCGACCAGGGGCTGTTCTTGCAGCCAGGAAGTCAGAGTTGAACGCATTTTTTCCCCTATTTTCCACCCATGCAGCCAACGACTAATTGATCCAGCTTATCTCCTCAAATCGCATCACATTGACACTCAGTTCCAATATGCCTCCCACCATAGTGTCAGATACTTTGAGTTGCAAGTGATTCTCGATCTGTTCCAGGGCGGCGAAAACATTTTCTCCCGGTTCTAGATTGAAGCGCACAGCGTGCTGGTGCTGAAAGTGTGACGGATTGCACCAGGGGGGAGAGGAAAGGCTGAAATGCATGCGGCATGCGATGGGACGGTAGGGGTATAGCTGGCAAAGATTGTTCTGCAGGAAAGGACAGAAATGCTCGCGGCAATGGTAGCTGTTCAGAGTTCTCTCGCGCATCCCTTCGTTTGTCGTCTCACCAGGCGGCAAGCAGGAACATTGCTGCAGGATCTCACGCCATTCTTCCTCGGCCTCCATGCAGCGACGAAAGAACCTTGGGAAAATGCCGCTCCGATGCATGCCGTAATAGAGGTAAATGAGCTCGGGGGTGGTGATTCCAACAGGCATGTGGCAGCAGCAGTGGGCACAGCCCGGTGTGCAGCGCGCGGCAATTCCCTGCCGGCGCAGGTAGCCAAGGAAATAGTGGACCGATTCATCGTATACATCCAAGGCCTTGCCAAAGTACTTAATGAACTGAGAGGGCAGGGTCTTTGTGATTGTCCATCGCGCAAGACCGTCCAACCAGGCAATTTGGTGAAGGTAGTGGATTACCTTATTTTGATAAGCCTGCACTGTTTGCAGCACCTGTTCGGGCAAATCCGCAGTTTCGATGACGACATCGTAACTTGGTTTTCCGGGCTGTTTTTCCAGTAGATTCATATCATGGCCGGGTCGGAAAAGTTGGAATTTGATGTTATCCATCCTATGTCTAGCTAATGGACTGCAAAAAGAAAAGCAATTTATCGTTTCTCCCGGTGATCCACTCTCCCCAACTTTGTGCCGCAACATCTTATTGACAGCGGAGCTGCTTTCTCATAAGCTCCCAGGTTGTTGCGGAAAGGCATTTGGGATCTTCCTTTCGCTGAAGGCGCTCCCCTTTGAGGTCAGTGCTCGATTGACGGCGGAGCGAATTCAAATACTGCACTTTGGTTCCTTCAAAATGGCATGTGATTGACTTGCGCTACTGCAACGAACAGCTGAAAACGAAAGAGATCTATCTTCTCGCATGGTTTGCGGCTAACGCTCAAAGTTCTCGAACCCGTTACAATCTATCATCGTCCTGAAGCAGTTACTGCCGATGGAGGGGAGTTGACAATGGAAGATATCCAGGTGAAGGAATTGGTGGAGGTGATCGCAAAAGCGCTGGCAGAACACCCGGAAGAGATTCATGTCACGGAGATAATCGGCCACCAGATTTCTGTGATTGAGCTCAGGGCGGCTAAGACTGATTTGGGCAAAATTATCGGCAAAGAAGGACGTAACGCCCACGCCCTGCGCACCCTTGTCAATGCTGCAGCGACCAAGCTTCGCAAGCGGGCGGTTTTAGAAATCCTGGAATAAATTCAGTCTGATGATCGACTGTAGCTATACAGCATGAATGAAAATCCTACTCTCCACAACCAGGTCATGCCTGGACACAGCGAACGACCGGAATGCTTTGGCGATCCGGAGAGTGTTTGTCCCATGGATGAAAACGGATTCATGCAGCCTCAGACGGCATGCATCAATTGCGACGCGTTGAAGTCTTGCCTGCAGTCCGCGTTGAGCAAACAGGGAATCATAGGGTCCAGGTCGAAGCAAAGCATGGCTGTAGCCAAAATGACCGGTTTTCTGAAGCGCTGGTCCGATCAGAAGCTGCGCTCTTCCGGTATGGCTGAAAAGTGAGCAGGTTTCTGATCAAGTCAATTGCTGCAGTGAAATGAATCCCATGAGAATCAGTGCTGCAGTTTCCCTGAACCAATAAATGCATGGCCCATTGGACACACCCGCACGCAACGTGCTGATCCTGCATCAGGGAGCCCTGGGGGACTTTTTGCTGGCGGTTCCCGTTTTTGAAGGCCTTCACCAGCGCTATCCCGGGACCCTGTTTGACTTTTGTTCCAGGCCCGAGTATGCGGCCCTGCTCGCTGATAAGCCTTATTTCGGCAGCGCCCTATCCGTTGACGGCTGTCTGCCGTCGTCCCTCTATCACCCCGATCTCTGGCAAAATACCCAGCTGGTTCCGTGTTTTGAAAGTGCTCATGTTGTTCTGTTATTCGGCCAGGACGGCAGCCGAATCATCGCCGATCGACTGGCGCATTTGGCAGGCTGCCCGGTTCACTGGATAAGGTCATTCCCTCCCGCCGAAACCATCCGACCGGTTACTCGCTTTCTGCTGGAGCAGTTGCGGTGCTTGGGCTTGAATGTTCCATACGTTGAACCGCGGTTAAGGCCGCTCTCGATGGAACTAGAGGCGGTGCGGGCGTGGATTGCGGGGCAGGGCTGGAGCCAAAAACCGGCACCCATTCTGATTCATCCCGGCAGCGGCGGGCGGGGAAAAATATGGCCGCTGAACCGATGGTGGTCCCTGCTCGGGTGGCTGCACAGCCATTATAATCACCCCATTGTCATGGTTCTGGGTGCCGCTGATAGCCATCTCAAGCCCTTTGCACTGGAAGCGGCCCACAGGCTGGGGGTGGCCCTTCTGGAGGGCGTCGCTCTGGAGAGACTGGCTGCTCTGGCCAGTGTGAGTCAAATGTATGTGGGCAATGATTCGGGTGTGAGCCATTTAGCGGCTGCGATTGGCATTCCGACGACAGTCATCTTCGGTCCTACCGTGCCGGAAATTTGGGCGCCGCAGGGGGCCCAAGTCCATGTGGTGCGGAGCCGCTGGTGCGCGCCCGAAAACCTGACATGGACGTCCAGCGGTGAACCGGATCCCGTGGAGGAGCCAGTGCGGGTAATCCTGGAGAAGCTGTTGCTGCAATTGCAGATCCAAAACCGTCCTGTCGCGCAGAGCGCTTCCCAAGCGCCATGCTGCTCAGACAATTAAAAACGTCCTGGTCGGGCGGGTCTGGGCATCTATCCGTCCTGTTGTGTCAAACGACGGGGAATTGTGTGTCGAGCCCGAACAAAATCTGCTGCAGGTGCTGATCGCGCAGGACCGCATGGCCCGATCCCGTCAGGGTGATGTTTCCCTCCTCAATCAAGAATGCCGCATCGGCCACATTGAGGATACGGCGCACATGTTGGCCGGCAATGAACAAGGTGACGCCGTTCTTGCGCATGGTTCGAAAGGTGTCGCAGAATCGTTTGATGATTTTTGGGCTGAGTCCCAGAAAGGGATCGTCCAGGAGCAACAGCTGAGCTCCACTCATCAGCCCGCGGCCGAGGGTTACCATGCGCTGTTGCCCGCCGCTCAAAACTTCTGCAAAAGCATTTCTATGATCATAGAGCTCCGGAAATAGTTCAAAAACCAGCTTCATCTGCCGATCGACAGCTTTTCGATTGAGGTAGGCGCCAACCTCCAGGTTTTCGATGACCGTCATATCCGGAAACACGCTCATCCCCTCGGGAACGTAGACCAGGCCGCGCTGAACAATCTCCCACAAGGGAAGAGTGTCGATACGCTCACCCTTGAATGAAATTCGCCCTTTCTTAGTTTGCAGCAATCCGGCAATCGCCTTGAGGAGGGTCGTTTTCCCGGAACCGTTTGGACCTACTATGGCAACGATTTGAAGAGGTTCGATGGTTATGGAAACATCCTTCAGCACCGGCGTTTTCCCACAACAAACAAACAGGTTCTGCGCTTCCAGCAGGGGCGATTTCCGTTGCATGAATTCTTTCCTCTAAGAACGCTCCTGATTCCTTTCCCCCAGGTATGCCGAAATGACATCGGCGGATTGTAGCACTTGATCCGGCTTCCCTTCCATAATTATTTCTCCCTGATCCAGTGCCACCAGTCGATCGGACACCTTGCTCGTAAGAGTTAAGAAATGGTCGGTCAGCAACAAGGTGAGCCCCTGCTGCCGCAACGTCTTGATAAGCTCGGCCATCTCTTTGATGGCGTGCGGACTTAACCCGGCCGCAACTTCGTCAAGCAGCAAGAATCGCGGATTGGTTGCGAGCGCTCGGGCGATTTCCAGGCGGCGTTGTTCCGATAGAGTCAGTTCTTTTGCCGGCAGATCTACTTTTGGGGAGAGATCCACCAGTTCCAGCAACTCCTCTGCCCGTGCCTGTGCTGCGGGCGATCCATATGGTTTTCCTGCGCCGAACCACAAGCCCATGAGAATGTTTTGCCGGGTACTCATTTGGGGAAATGGCCGGGCGATTTGAAATGTTCTTGCAATGCCCTGGTGGCAGATGCGATGGGACGACCAGCGGGTGATGTCCCTGCCGTCAAAGTGGATTGTCCCACTGCTGGGCTTCACCTGACCACAGATGACATTGAACAGGGTGGTCTTGCCGGCACCGTTTGGACCGATGACAGCGACGATTTCCTGTTGCTCGACATTCAGATCGATGTGCCGCAGCGCTACCCGTTCTTGGAACTCAACGCTAATTCCTGCCAATTTCAGGAGAATGTTCGGCGTCTTTGCACCCATGATCCAATCCCGTGGGGGAAGAACAGCAATGTAACTATTATGATTAGGCCATACAGAATAGAATGCCCCACCGGCAGCAGGGAGTGAAATAGAACTTGATCGAGAGGATAAAGAATCAGGGCTCCCAAAAGCGGTCCACACACCAGGTAGCGCCCGCCGAACATGGTCAATACCAGGGGCAGCGCTGAAATATGCAGACTAAAAACCAGCGGTGGTTCAATCAATCCCATCAGGTGTGCATAGACGCCGCCGCACAGACCCGTCAAAAATGCGCTCAAAAGCAGTGTAACAGAGCGAGTGAAATGAACGTTTACACCCAGCATGGAGGCGGCGGTCTCTTCTTCCCTGAGTGCGCGAACGGCCCAACCCCACTTGGACTTTATGAACTGCCGGTGGATGAGCAAAATGACCAGGGTACAGCAGAGCAGCAGGTAATACTGGGCTTTGAGGCTCTCCCCAAGGGCGATGCTGACGCTTCCGACACGTACTGCAGAAAAGCCCGTTATCCCCACCACGCCCAAAGATCCGAAAGTGAAGCTCTCCCAGTTGTCAATGATGACCCGGGGAATTTCCACCGACGCCAGCGTTGCCAAGGCGAAGCGAGCCCCCCGCAAACACCCGAAAGCGACGGTCCACAGCAGACCATAAACGGCGCCGACCATTCCCCCAAACAGGACTGTCGCCCAGGGTGAAAGATGCCAGTAATGGCTCAACAGGGCAGATCCGTATGCGCCCAGTCCAAAAAAAGCGGCATGGCCGAGTGAGATGTTTCCTGTCAGGGCATAAAGATTCCAGGCGAGAGCCAGGGCTCCATAAAAAAAGGTCATGGTCATGACCCGATAATACACTGCATTATCCTGCAGTAGAAAGGGCGAGAAAATGAAAAATAACAAGGCGGCTGTAAAACCAAGGACAGCAGGCGATGTTGCGGTTCTTATCATGACGGCTCTTCGGGCTACTCTCGAGGGTTATGATTGCGACGGTGCGGACTGCATCTATCCCGGCAACCTTGCCGCTTTCGGTTTTCTGGATAAGATGCCTTGTGGTTTCAGCAGCAGCAGAGAGATCAGAACCAGAGCGCTCACCAGTTCGCGCCACCCGGTTCCGAGAGCGTAGACCGTCGTAGATTCGGCAATCCCCAGTGCCCATCCTCCTAGGAGAATCCCCCTGATGCGGCCGACACCGGCAAAAATGGTGATGATGATAGCAATGAGGCTTGCTTCGGTGCCCCCCGAAGGATAAAGGTAGGTCGTTCTGGCATAAAGGGGGCCGGCCAATCCGATCAGAGCACCCCCAATGGCGAAGCCGACCAGGCTCATCCGTCTCACGTTGATTCCTGCCAGTTTTGCGGCTTCACGGTCTTGTATGGTAGCGCGCAGAGCTTTGCCCAGAAAAGTCTTGCGCAACAGGATATAGAGAGCCGTTGTGGCCAAAAGCGAGGTGCCGATGAGGATGACCTGGGTGCGTGTGAGTAGCAGTTGAGTGTAGGGCAGTTCGATAGCGGGAGCAGCGGATTGAATGATCCGGTAGTCGGCTGAAAAAAGCATGAGCATGGTGTTCTGGAGCACCAGAGCCAGGCCGAAAGTGACGACCAGCGTGTTGAGTTCATAAGGCTGACCGACGCGACGCAGCAGCTTCTGCAACAATATGGCAATAATCACCATCGCCAAAGCGGTAACGGGCAGAGTCCCAAGAAAGGGCACTTGCATTTGGCCGGCCAGGGTGTAGGCCAGATAACCGCCAAGGAGAATGAGCTCACCGTGGGCCAGGTTAAAGGCGTGGGTAACACCAAAAATGAGAGCAAAGCCGAGGGCGACCAAGGCATAAAACGAGCCAAGAGAGAATGCGTTTATGATTAGTTGCAGAATAACCAACTGTTCATACTCCCTCTACACAACGTCATTCGCTCGATGGCTGGGCGATTTCGCCGGTTTTTCGGTCGGCGGGATAGACCGTCACCATTTCTCCTTTTTGGACCTGCACAACGACTTGCTGGTAATGCTTTGGGTCTCCTTTCAGGTCGAACTGCAGATGTTCCATGGGAAGCAACAGGTCAAGGGATCGAAGCGCCCTGCAAATATTGTCGCCGGTCAATTCTTTTCCGCTTTCCAATACCCTTCTGATGGCTTCTATGAGGGCTTTGGCGGAGGTATACCCGTGCATGGTTGTGGTGTTCGGGGTCTTGCCGAAGCGTGCCGTAAAACCTTCCACAAAAGCGCGGGATTGCTTATCCGCCCCGGCAACCGCAATGCCGGGATTCCATGCGCACATGCCGAACAAACCGTGGGCTGCTTCCCCCATGGCTTCCAGGAAACTCGGATAGGCGATCCCCCATGGTCCGATGTAAGCCCTGAGCGGGATCTTCTGCTCTTTCATTTGACGCACCAAGATCAAATGGTCCGCAAAGAAGCCTCCCGAAATCAGCACATCCACTCGGGACCGGCGTATTTTGAGCAAAAATGCCGAGAAATCGGGCGAGCCCGGACGGAACTTCTCGAAAATGGGAATTTCTATGGCGGCGTCCAACAGACAAGAGCGGACCTGTTGGCCGAATTCTGTTGAACCGGGGGTGGAAGCATACAAAACAGCCACTCTGTCAGGTTTCAGCTCCTGGATCAGAAAGCTGCAAAGGGGTTCCACGACTCCCTGCAAATGAGCCACCCTGAAAAAATACGGATTGTGCCGCCCGAGCGTGAGTCCCTGCTGCAGGCTCGCCGACGCCACGTAAGGTACCTGATGCTTGGCGGCGAGTTCGCTTATCGGACCCACTAAGGAATCGACGTAACCTCCCACCAGACCCGCCACCTGCTCACGATAAATGAGGTCTTCGGCCTGGTTGATGGCAACCTCCGGCTGGCTCTGATCGTCTCGGCTGAGCAGTTCAAACTTGCGTCCCGCAGCGCCTCCGGTGGAATTAGCTTGTTCGATGGCGTACAGGATACCCTCATGAATCTCCTGCCCATGTTTTGCCAATTTCCCCGTGAGCGGGTCAATCTCCCCGACGCGTATTGGGCTGGAATTTCCCAAGGCAGCTCCGGCCGAACAGACCGATACCGTGAGGGATACAACCAGGCTGACGATTGGCTTAAATATGTTGCTGAAAATGTTCATGAATCATACTAAGGCAATACGGCCAGGATGAACCCGACGTGCGCGAAAGCGAAGCCGTCGCCAAATTCGGCAGCCAACCTGGCTATGGGACGCTGCCCTGTGCAGTGGCTGGTTGCCAGGAGCTCCACCCGGTATTTTTTCAGAGCACTGATGGTGTGATCCAGCTGTGTCTGGGCGGAAAAGCCCAAATGAGTGCCGCCGATGATCGAATGTATCCGTTCTTCACCCGTCTGAGCGATGGCGTGCTCCAGGATGTTGATCAACCCGGCGTGGGCGCATCCCAGCAAAATCACCAGGCCGCGCGAAGTTTTCAATATCAACGAGTAGTCGTCCAGGAATGGGTCGGGAGCCCATTCCCCATTTTGTTTGATGAGAAATTTCGGGTCGCCCGTCTCGAAGGAGGTCTTCCTCGGAACTTCACCGCTCACGTAAACGTTGGGGGCGATTTCAGCAAAACTGGTGTGCCACTTGAAGCGCGCGCCGCGTGTGGTGAGGTAGGCTTCCTTCCACGGGATGCCGATGGAAACCGGCTTTTCTTCGGGTCCCATGGGCATCATCCGGAACCTCTCGAGCAATACATCGGGATGAGCCACAACATCGCATGGTCCGTGCAAGCCCAGAAAGGCCAGCATGCCTCCCGTGTGATCGAAATGGCCGTGGCTGAGCACCAGTTGGGACACCTGCCGCAGATCTTTTTGCAGGCGCAGGGAATTCTGTATCAACGTGAATCCCTGACCGGTATCAAACAAGAGGTTCCCGGCGGGAGTTTCGACATAGGCTGCAAATCCATGTTCACCCAGAAGACCGGGGGTGGGGACGGTATTCTCACACAAGACAGTGATTTTCCAGGTCATGATACCCTCCCAAATGCATAACCCCCGCATTGACGCGGGGGTATGGTCAGATCAGTCAAAAGTGGGGATTACTCACCGGAAAGTTCAGGTTCTCCTTCTCCGGATGGCGACCGACGGGCGTTTAGCGCAGCTTGCGGCGCAGCAGCTTACCTGTCGGGGTGCGCGGCAGTGAATCCACATATTCAATGAGCCTCGGCAGTTTGTAAATGGCAATGTGCTCTTTCAAGAATTCCTTGAGCTCATCGAAAAACGCATCGCCTCCCTCAAAGCCCGGTTTCAGAACGATGAATGCTTTGGTGACCTGGCCCTTGTCGGGATCGGGAATGCCGACCACGCCAACGTCTGCTACCGCCGGATGTTTGGCAATGGCTTCCTCCACTTCGGCGGGCCCGATGCGGTAGCCGGAGCTCTTGATCATATCGTCTTCGCGGGAAACAAAGAAAATGTTGCCGTCTTCGTTCATGTAAACGGCGTCACCCATTTGGTTCCAACCATTCACAACGCCCTTCTTCTGGGATTTGAGAAGTTTCTCGTTGTCTTCGTAAGGTTTCCAGTAAAGCGTGCCCGAGGCCCCTTTGAGGATCATGCTGCCCACCTCGCCCGGTTTACAATCCTTGCCCTCGGCGTCAACGACGCGCACCTGGACCCCTGGTAAGGGTTTGCCGATGGAGTTGGGGACAGGTTCAGGATTCATGGTGTTGGAAGTCACCAGATGGAGCATTTCGGTTCCGCCGAGTCCCTCCCAAATGGGTTTGCCGGTGAGTGCTACCCAGCCGTCCAGGGTTTCCTTGCCCAACGCATCGCCTCCCGAAGTGTAGAGGCGGATGGAACTGATGTCGTACTTCTTGAAATCGGGGAATTTCATCAATCCGCGGTATGCCGTGGGAAGGCCCGTGAGCACGGTGATCTTGTGTTTGCCAATCAACTCCATCATTTCCGTGGGGGTGAACTTGGGAATGAGGGAGATGGCTGCGCCCCCCTCGAAGGGAAGCAGAGTGAAGGTTCCGAAGCCGGCAGCAAAGGAAACCGGAGCGGCGCCGCCCAACACATCGCCCGGTTTCATCTTGTAGACGTATTTATTGACGATCTGAGCTTCGATGATGGCCGGTTTCACAAAGTGCACGCAGCCTTTGGGCAGGCCTGTGGTGCCGGAAGTATAAAGCATGATGCCGATGTCATTGGCGTCGAGCATGGAGGCCTCCAAATTGGGGGCTCCCTTGTCCAACATCTCCTCGAACACCAGATTGCCATTGGCTTTGACTTCATCCGGTTGACCCCCGATAACGATGATCTTGGTGCCGAATTTCAATTCGGACTTGGCCTTTTCAACCGGCTCCATCAAAGGCGCGTTTACGATGAAATACTTCATCTCTGCATTGTTGGCCACGAAGGCAACCTCTTCGGAAGACCACAGGGGTGAAGTGGGAACGGGTATGGCGCCGATCTTTTCGATGGCGAAGATGGCGACAATGGCTTGCGGCGAATTCACCAGCCGGATACCGACACGGTCTTGAGCCTCTACCCCGGCATCTTTGAGGGCATTGCCGAATTTGTTGACCATCTGCTGGACCTGGGCATAGGAGAACGTTTTATCCATGAACTTGATGGCGGGGTTGTCCCCTCTGCCCTCACGGACATGCCTGTCAAGCAGAAAGTCGGCCAAATTGAGCTTGTCCGGAGTGTTGGCAAATTCTTCCGGAACGAGGTATTCAGGCCAGGTGTCTTTCGGGGGAAGATAATTTTCGGGTATTTTGCTCATCCTTCTTGTCCTCCTTGCGGTTGGGTTAAACTGGAAGAAAACACCTATTGCGTAACAATGGCTCAAGATCCGGGCCACGACCTAATGTATCAAAAGTCTGAAATAAACCACCTCCCTTCTCGTATCCATTTGGGAATCATGAGTGACACGACCGCATGGATTTGGGTGCGGTAACCGGTTTGTCAACCGATACCCAGCAAACCGGCCATCCTAGCTCTAATTAAGGGTGGATCTTTTGACTGGAACTAACAGGCGCAACCAACAACGACAGCTTCTGCTGCAGCGATCACTTGAAATTCGTCGAGCGTTCTTGAGCTGGAAATGAACAGGTTCCGAGGAGAAGCAACGATCCTATCAACAAATAGAAACTACTAAAATTCCCTGCAGCTAAGCTACAGCTGATACTACCTCAATTCCCTTTGCTCGAAAGTCGTCTAAAATTGGTGTCAGGTCACATTTCTTCAAGCGAATGGAGTACATCGGGCTCTGGTCTCCAACGCCAATAAGCTGGCATATGCTGATAATTTCCGCGTTGTGTCGCCTGATCAGGCGAGTGATTTCATCCAATGGCGGATTCTGGCCGGAAGCCGTCACATCCAGCCGGGAAGAGTGTCCCAGCATGCCCATGACGTTAATGAAAGCCGCCAGGATGTCCACTACGGTGATGATGCCGACCAGCTTGCCGCCCTCGACGACCGGCAACCCACCGATCCTCTTGCGCAGAATGAGACGTGCCGCCTCCTCCAGGGGCATTGCGGGAGATGCCGTGTACGGTTTGCGCACCATCACATCCTTGACGGTGAGATCTTCCAGCATGGAGGCGATCAAAACGCCACGCAGATCGGCGTCGGTTATCCAGCCCGAAAGATTCTGCTGCGGGTCCACAACCGGTAAATGACGAATAGAGTGGCGTTTCATCAGTGTTAAAGCATCCTGAATGGAAGCTTGCTCACCGACACTCACCACATTCGCGGTCATCCATTGGCGCACCGTCACGCGGCTTATCCTTGCCTTGCGGTTCAAGCAGGTTGTACGAATGAATCGTACGCTAACAAGCGGGATTGAGATTGCAAAAAATTTCCCAAAGTTCTCCGGCAAATTACGGTATGTGCGGCAAAAATGCAAGAAGAAACTTATGGCCTGCACGTCACGTGCGGCGGTTAAGCACTCTCACCGGCGTCTGCCGCCGCTCCACGGCCAGTGTCCGGACCACTGCACGGAACATTGCCAAGATTGACTTCAATAGGCCATTTGCTATACTGCCTCTGACTTTGGATCAGTCTTTATCCGCATACTGCGTCGGGCTGAAGGCCCACACCTTCGAATGGATCCATGAACACTCCTGGTGCGTCGCCGCGGTCGAAGGAACGGCAAGCCTGAAGTGCGGGTGGCGGGCTGCGCGGCATAGCACCGGTGAAGGGGTTTGGATTCGATATCACCGCTTTCAAATAGAACAAGGGGTACCGTTTTGCGTCAGGCAAAATTTATTTTTATCACGGGTGGAGTTCTTTCATCGCTGGGCAAAGGTCTGGCTGCAGCTTCCATCGGAGCGCTGATGGAGAGCCGCGGTCTGCGGGTCACCATCCAGAAGCTCGATCCTTACATCAATGTAGATCCCGGAACCATGAATCCCTTTCAACACGGTGAAGTCTACGTAACCGACGACGGGGCCGAAACGGATTTGGATTTGGGTCATTATGAACGGTTCACTCATGCCCGTATGACCAAGAAAAACAACTACACATCAGGGGGGATCTACTACTCGGTGATCAAGAAGGAACGCAGAGGGGATTACCTGGGAGGAACGGTACAGGTCATTCCTCATGTCACCGACGAAATCAAAGCCTGCATCCGCAGTGCGGTCGACGGGGTGGATCTCGTGATCGTGGAGATAGGGGGTACTGTAGGTGACATCGAAAGTCTGCCTTTTCTGGAAGCCATTCGGCAATTTAGAAACGATGTGGGGCGAGAGAACGTCGTTTACATTCACGTTACCCTGGTCCCCTACATGAAAACCGCCGGGGAAGTCAAAACCAAACCCACCCAGCACAGTGTGAAAGAACTGCGAGGCATCGGCATCCAGCCCGACATTTTACTCTGCCGCACGGAAAAATTCCTCTCCCGGGAGATCAAAGCCAAGATTGCCCACTTCTGCAACGTGGAACCCGACGCCGTGATCACCGCCAAAGACGTGGAGTGCATCTACGAGGTTCCGTTGCTGTTCCATCAGGAAGGACTGGATGAGAAGATTGTCCGTTTGCTGAACATTTGGACCCGAGGACCGATCCTGGATCATTGGGCCGCTTTGGTGGATAAGATCAAACACCCCGTACAAGAGACGCACATCGCTATTGTTGGTAAATATATCGACCTCAAAGAGTCTTACAAGAGTTTGAATGAAGCGTTGGTGCATGGGGGCGCAGCGCACAGCGCCAGGGTGGTGCTGGACTATGTGGATTCGGAAAACGTTGAGAAGGAGGGGGGAGAGGCGTTGATCGAGGGGGCCGATGGCATTTTGGTGCCGGGCGGCTTCGGAGAGCGCGGGGTTGAAGGCAAAATCAAGGCCATTCAATATGCCCGGGAAAAGAAGATTCCCTTTCTGGGCATTTGCCTGGGCATGCAGTTGGCCACCGTCGAGTTCGCACGCCATGTTGCCGGATTGGACAGGGCCCACAGCATGGAGTTTGATAAGCACACGCCGCATCCGGTGATTTACCTGATGCGGGAATGGTTCGATTACAAAAATGACCGGCCGATTCGCCGCGATGAGACCGCTGATTACGGAGGCACCATGCGGCTTGGTGCCTATCCTTGCATGCTCGAAGCCGAAGGTTATGCCCATGATGCCTACCAATGCGTGGAAATTTCCGAGCGGCATCGCCACCGTTACGAGTTCAACAATGAGTATCGGGAGGTCTTGGCCGAAAGCGGCATGCGCTTTACCGGCCTTTCTCCCGACAAAAAGCTTGTGGAAATCATCGAGCTTGGTGATCACCCCTGGTTTCTGGGTTGCCAGTTCCATCCCGAGTTCAAGTCTCGCCCCATGGAGCCCCATCCAATTTTCAAAGCATTTGTGAAAAGCTGCCTGGAGCAGGCCCGCGCCAAACATCCGGAAAAATTTCAATCTGCTGAGCACGCCTGTTGAGGAGGCGATAATGGCTGGCTTTAAAGTGCTGGGGCAGACAATCGGGCACGACCGGTTCTTTGTGATCGGCGGACCGTGCGTGATCGAGAGTGAAGAGCTGGCAATGACGGTTGCCGGGTTTCTGCAGGAGACCTGTGCACGGTTGGCAATCCCCTGTATTTTCAAGAGCTCCTACGACAAAGCCAACCGCACGTCGATCCAATCGTATCGCGGTCCCGGGATCAAGGCGGGGCTGGAGGTTCTTGCGCGGGTCAGAGAGAAATTGAACATGCCCGTTTTGACGGATGTGCACAGTATCGAGGAAGTCGAACAGGCAAAGGATGTGGTGGATGTTCTGCAAATTCCGGCGTTTTTGGTTCGCCAGACGGATCTGCTGGTGGCCGCGGGCAAGAGCGCTAAACCCGTTAACATCAAGAAAGGTCAATTTCTGGCGCCGTGGGATATGCGGCAGGTGGTGCAGAAAGTCTCTCAGACAGGCAATAATAAAATTTTACTCACCGAGCGTGGGACCCAATTCGGATACAATAATCTGGTGGTGGACATGCGATCCATCCCGATCATGACGGAAACCGGGTACCCGGTTGTGTTTGATGCCACCCACAGTGTGCAGCTGCCCGGTGGCAGGGGTGCTTCATCCGGCGGAGAGCGGCAGTTTGTGCAGCCGCTCGCATGCGCTGCCCTGGCCGCCGGAGCCCACGGTATATTTGTGGAAATGCACGTAAATCCTGATGTGGCGCTGTGCGACGGTCCAAATTCTATAGCGCTTTCCAGCGTGCCTGCTCTTTTGGAGATGCTCGCCGACATTTACGCCATGGTGCGGGAAGGCATCCCACAGCAGATGCCTCATGCCTGCCGTTCGAGGGCGCAGTGAAAATGGGAGCGGTTATGTCGCCGGAAAGTGTGGACAAAAAGCTCATCGAGAGAATTTTGCCCATCCGCATGATGATTTTTGATGTGGACGGAGTCTTGACTGACGGGCGCATCATTTATCTCGATGACGGTTCGGAGCTCAAGGAATTCGATGTACAGGACGGGCATGGTCTGAAACTGCTGCAAAGGGCCGGCGGGGTCGAAACGGCGTTGATAACCGGCCGCTATTGCCGAGCTGTGGAACATCGCGCAGCGGCCCTTGGAATCAAAAGGGTCTATCAGGATGTTAAGCGCAAACTGGAAGCGTATGAGAAAATTCTTTTGGAGACGGGTTTGAAGGATGAAGAGGTTGGCTTTGTCGGAGACGATCTCATCGATATCCCTGTTATGCGTCGAGTGGGCTGGGCGGTGGCTGTACCCAACGCCAGCCGGCATGTGCTGCCGTTTGCCCATTACGTCACCAAAGCGCCCGGCGGGCGGGGTGCCTGCCGGGAAATCTGCGAACTGATCCTGCAGGCTCAGGGTCGTTGGGAGCGTGTAACTGAGCGCTATTTGCGCGAATTCACATGATGCCCGGCTGTTAATGCCTTTACAGGCAGAGCTTTTGCATGTTATGATTTTTGTGAGCTTAATTACTTAATTTGACTATGAAAAAATATGCAGTCCACGGGCGCATACACGCCTTCGATGCCGTTAAGCCATTGCCAGAGGCCCTCATTTGATGAAGTTTTCAAAGAAAATCGTATGGTTTTCTGTGTTAGGCTGCGTGCTGCTGGTTGCTGGGTTAGCGGTAAGAGGCACTTGGAAAGAGAAGAGTCAGAAAGAGCGGCAGACAACCGCCCTTGACGAAGCCTCCGATGCAGAGATGAAGCTCACGGATATGGAATACACCGAAATGGAAAGAGGCCGCCGGGCTTGGACGTTAAAAGCTGAGGAGGCGAAATACTACCAAGACGACCAGAAAACGGCGCTGTCCAGGGTGCGCCTGCAATTTTTCCTCCAGGATGGGGAGAAGATCCAGTTGGAAAGCAGCCAGGGGGTTCTGCACGCGGGAAGCAAAGACATCGAATTGTGGGGTAAAGTGCACGCCGTATTTCCCAACGGCTATGAGATGTCGAGCGAAAAAGCAACCTATCATCATGAACAGAGTTTGATATCGTCGGAGACATCGATTTTGGTCACTGGACCGGATCTCAGCTTGAAGGGCAGGCATTGGAAATATGACATACCCGCGCGGCGTGCTTCGCTGGAAGGGCGGGTGCAGGCGACGCTGGCCCTGACGCCTGACAAATGAAGCCCTGAACAGCACAATACAAGATGCCCCGGGAGCTTGTCCGAGAATGGGAGATGCTTCCCCCTCGGGGGAGAGGGAATTCTCGGGCAGGTTCCCGGCAAGGTATCGGGAAGTGCGAGATTAGGTAGGCACAATGATAAACTTTGGAGAGTGCAATCACAGGAAATCGATCGGCAGGAGAATGCGTCCGCCCGCAGGGATATGGCTGACCTATCTGTTGATGTGCTGTGTGCTTGGTTTCCTCGGCGTAGCCGGCCACGCGGCGGAAAAATCGCAACCGCCCAGGGGAAGTGCCGCAGGACAGCAGGGTTTGCTGCAGAGTGACGCGCCGATCCAAATTGCCAGCGACCGCATGGAAGTGGACCAAAAGGCCAAGGTTGTCCTGTTTGAGGGGCATGTGGTGGTACAGCAGAAGGATTTGACCATTACCGGCAAAAAGATGAGGGTGTATACGGGTAACGCCGCCGATCAGAGTTCGGCATCGAGTAAAGCGGACCGCATTGACAGGATCGAAGTGGAAGGCGATGTCCGAATTTCCCAGCAGAACAAGATCGCTACGGCGGATAAGGCGGTCTATTATCACAATCAGCAGAAGATCGTTTTGATGGGTAAACCTCAGTTCAGCCAGGGCCAGGACACCATCAAAGGACGTTTGATCACGTTGTATTTGCCGGAACAGCGCACGGTTGTGGAAGGGGGGCAGGACAATCCGGTTCATGCGGTGCTGTATCCCGAGCAGACGGAGCAGTAGAGCTTGCCGGCTGATACTGCGGGGAAAAAGCTTGAAGTGCGGGATCTGGTGAAAACCTACCAGGGCCGCCGGGTTGTCGATCAGGTGAGCTTGGAGGTTCACCCGGGACAAATTGTCGGATTGCTCGGACCCAACGGGGCCGGCAAATCGACAACCTTTTACAGCGTGGTCGGTATCATTCGACCCGACGCCGGAGCGGTGCTGCTCAATGGTGAAAACATTCTGCAGGTGCCGATGTATCGGCGAGCCCGCAAGGGAATCACCTATTTGTCGCAGGAACCGTCAGTTTTTCGCAAACTGACCGTTGAACAAAACATTCTCGCGATTCTGGAAACGCTTGATATCGGCAAGCAGGAGCGGCGGTTGCGGCTGAAGGAATTGTTGGCGGATCTCAATATCACGCATCTGGCGAAAAACAAGGCCGACCGACTGTCAGGAGGAGAAAGAAGACGGGTTGAAATCAGCCGGGCTTTGGTAACCCGGCCCAGCTTTATCCTGCTGGATGAGCCGTTTGCGGGAATCGACCCGATTGCGGTCATCGAAATTCAAGGACTCATACGATCGTTGAGAGACAAGGGAATTGGCGTGCTCATCTCCGATCATAACGTTCGAGAGACTCTCAAAGTGTGCGACTGGGCTTACATCATGCACGAAGGGAGAATCCTTGAGGCGGGAGATCCGGTCAGCATTGCCAACAGTGATCTGGCCAAAAGGACTTACCTGGGAGATCAATTCAGTTTATCGTAGTTTAGGCTAGGAACGAAGCATGGCTCTTGAGCTGAGGCAACAGTTAAAACTAACCCAGCAACTCATCATGACTCCTCAGTTGCAGCAGGCAATCAAGCTGCTTCAGCTGTCGCGACTGGAGCTCCTGGAAACGATCAATCAGGAGCTCGAGGCGAATCCTATGCTGGAAGAGGTGCAGGATGAAGTGAATGAGGCCGAGAAGGCGGAGGTCGCTCCTGAAGAATCCTTCCAGGAAGTAGAGATTTCAGAAAAAATGCGTGAGGATTTCGACTGGGAATCATACCTTGAAGAATACAATACCAGCACCCCCGTGCTGATCGAACGGGACCCCAATAAAGAATGGCCCTCCTACGATCATAAGCTCACCCTGCCGGCATCGCTGGAAAATCATCTCATCTGGCAGCTGAGACTGTCCGATATGAGCGAGGCTGAAAAAGAGATCGGCTCCTATATCATCGGCAACCTCAATCGCGATGGATATTTGGAGGCAACCCTCGAAGAAATTGCCACGATGGGGGAAGTGGGGGTCGATGAGGTGGCCGGGGTGCTGGCAAGAATCCAGGTATTCGACCCGATCGGCGTGGCTGCCCGGGATCTGCGCGAGTGTCTGTTGATCCAGGCGAACAGCCTGGAACCACAGGACGATCTGGTCATTCGCATCATTGAAGATCATCTTCACTTCCTGGAAAGCAAGAATTATCAGGCACTGGTCCGTGCCGTCAAGCGTTCGCCCGAGGAGGTTAAACGTGCTATTGAGGTCATCCTCAGTCTTGATCCGCGTCCCGGCAGCGCGTTCAGCGATGAGTCCGTGCAGTATATCAGCCCGGATGTCTATGTTCTAAAGATCGACGGCGAGTTCGTGATTTTGCTCAATGAAGACGGCATGCCAAAGCTCAAGGTAAGTTCATATTACAAGGATGCCCTGAGCCAGGACGCGCAGTTGGGATCCGATGCGAAGGACTACATTCAAACCAAGCTGCGCTCTGCTGCCTGGCTGATCAAGAGCATTCACCAGCGTCAGCGGACTCTCTACAAAGTGACACAGAGCATCATCAAACTGCAGCACGAGTTTTTTGAAAGGGGGGTTGCCAATCTCAAGCCGATGGTGTTGAGAGATGTTGCCGATGACGTGGGGATGCACGAGTCCACCATCAGTCGTGTGACGTCCAACAAATACATGCATACGCCGCATGGGATTTTTGAGTTGAAATATTTTTTCAACAGCTCCATAAATAGCGTTTTGGGTGAAGCGGTGGCCTCTGAGAGCGTTAAGGATAGAATCCGGCAAATCGTCCGTGAGGAGGATACAGCCAAGCCATTCAGTGATAAAGAAATCGTGTCTATCTTGAAAAAAGAGAACGTCAATATCGCCCGGCGCACAGTGGCCAAGTATCGGGAGATGCTGGGCATTTTGCCGTCCAATAAGCGCAGGAAGACATTTTGGGGAAGTTAGGCTGTGTTCGTGAATCTTGCGGCGCAGGGTTTCCGTTTTATGAAATCACCCGGTCCGGGTATGCGTCACTTAAACTCACAGTGGATTTCCAGATAGACACCCAGGAACGCAGCAAACGGATAGAGAGCCGCCAATAGACAACAACGGAGGATAACAAGAATGCAGATCAGTGTGACTTTTCGCCATATCGAGCCGTCAGCGGCCTTGAAGGAATACGCGGAAGACAAGATTTCGAGAATCAAGAAACATGTTGAGGAGCCCATTGAAGCGCATGTGGTTCTCACCGTGGAGAAATTTCGGCACATTGCAGAAGCGACCATCAAAGCCAATGGCATGGGATTCAAAGGTTCCGAAGAAACGGATGACATGTACTCCGCCATCGACTCGCTGGCGGATACCATAGAGGCACAGGTCAGAAAAAATAAAGAAAAATTTCGCGGCAGAAAATCCACCAACTCGACCAGGGAGGTTGCTGCGGCAATGGCCGCGGAGGGCAGCGACGAGGTCCGGATTGATCGGGAAGCTCGGGTAATAAGAACGGAACAGGTTTACGCCAAGCCCATGGATCTCGATGAAGCCGTCATGCAGTTGGATCTTTCCAACGGAGAATTCATGGTGTTCACCAACCGCCATACCAACAGCATTAATGTATTGTATCGTCGAAAAGATGGCAATTACGGCCTCATTGAGACCATGGCATGATGCGGTTATGCTAATGGGCGAATGAATCTTTTCGATTATTGATGCTAAGGGGCGGGGCACACCGTTTTGTCGGTGGCGGTGAGTGATCGCCCCATACTTTTTGTGCCGATCCGTTCGCTGATTCGAGCAAGAAGAGATTGGAAAGAATGAGAAGATTTCAATGAAGATATTGGACATACTCGCTAAAGAATCGATTATTCCTGAGCTCCAGGGGAGAACCAAAAAACAGGTGCTGGAGGAACTCATCGACGCGCTGTTGCAGCATAAGCCACACCTTGATCGGGATCGGCTGATGACTGTTTTGCTTGAAAGAGAGCGATTGGGAAGCACCGGCATCGGGGATGGAATAGCCATCCCCCACGGAAAGATGAGGGATCTGGACCAATTAGTGCTCTCGTTCGGACGCTCGACTCAGGGTGTGGATTTTGAATCGATGGACGGCAAACCGGTGCATCTTTTCTTCCTCCTGGTAGCTCCGGAGAATTGTGCCGGAATCCACCTGCGAGCCCTTGCGAAAATAGCCAGGCTGCTCAAAAATGGAACCGTAAGGAAGAAGCTCGGGAATGTTCAGGGTCGTGAGGAAGTTTATTCCATCATTCAATTGGAAGATGAAGACTTTTGATCAACTTATCGTCTCCCGTTGATGTCTCGGCGGTCTGTGCCCTCCGGTTTGGCATCAGCACAATGTCAATCCGCGATCCCTCCCATATTCCACTGGTGTCCGGTGTTTTTCCGACTGACCTCCATGCCCTGCAAGCACATGGCGCAACATGAAATACCGGTAAGTACCTATAAGCATAAAATTTTTACAGTATATTGTGAGTTTTTCGGGTAAATTTTCAGGTCGAAGAACAGCCAACCCAACGGATGAGCATGCGATGCAAAGAAAAGTTCATGTTGTAGTGGTCACAGGGCTTTCCGGCTCAGGCAAGAGCACGGCCATTAAGGCATTTGAGGACCTGGATTACTTTTGCATCGATAACCTGCCGGTCCCGCTTCTGCCCGATTTGTTGTCTCTTTTTCAAAAGGATATGCCCGATCTGTGCAAAATTGCTCTGGGAATCGATATCAGAGAGCGCAAATTCCTTAAGGACTACGATAAGATATTCAAGTCATTCGATGATTCCGGATATCGTTTGGAAATCTTGTTTCTGGAGGCAAGCACCGACGTATTGCAGAGGCGCTTCAGCCAAACCCGCCGGGTGCACCCTGCCACCACGTCCGATTCCGTCCTGCTCGATGCCATCCACGAGGAACGCGCACAGCTCAAGGCACTGCGAGCTCGAGCCACGCGCATACTGGACACGAGCAATTATTCCGTGCATCAACTGAAGGCGTTCATAACCCGATCCTACGGGCTGGTGTCAGTCAACGGCAGGATGAGTATTCAGGTGCTCTCGTTCGGATTCAAGTATGGCTTGCCGTTTGAGTCCGATATGGTCATGGATGTTAGATTTCTCCCCAATCCTTATTTTGTGGAGGAGTTGAGGCATCAGGACGGATGTTCGCCTGCCGTACAGGCGTGGGTGATGCAGTGGCCCGCCGTGCAGGAATTGATTGCCGACTACAGCGCATTGCTGCTGAAATTGTTCCCGTCCTACGCCACGGAAGGCAAACGCTATCTAACCATTGCCCTGGGGTGCACCGGCGGCAAACATCGTTCTGTGGTCATCGCTGAAAAAGTCGCCGCTGCATTGCGCCAACACGGTTATCCCATCAATACCTTTCACCGAGATATTCACTTGGAATGAACGGCTCGAACATCACCGCTCCGCCTGGACCTTTACCGAATAATCAATAGTCAGCCTTGGCGTGTTCCCCTCTGTTCAGCTGCGGCATCAGGCCCAAAAGGCAGAGCGGCGAAGCCCCTGCCTTTTTCACCTGACCTGGTTATATCCTGGGAACTGCGGATCAGCGCCGGCCTGTGTCAAAACCCGGGTATGATGGGGATGGGGATAGGGATGATGGGAGGAATAAAATTGACACATATGAACGTTGCGCTTCCCGAGTATTCAGACATGAACTGCTGAAATCCAAAGCCCCCGAACGAGGAGTTGTTGATGGCGACTGCTGCACCGAAGGGGGCGTCGGTTTCCCCCAGTCCACTGTCAGTGATATAGACCTGAAAGATACCCGGTATGGGCGGGCTGACATTCCACCCGGTGATGGCGCCGAATGTGCTGACGAACATCTGCCCTGCCTCCAAAGAGTCCAGGGCCTTGCAAGCACTGACATCGCCGTTTTGAACGAAGATTATGGGATTGATAGTCTCACCGGAGGTGTTGCTGATTATGAGCACAGTATCCCATCCGTCGCCTACATACGAATAGGGGATCACGATCCTGTGGGAGGCGAAAGCGGTGCTTGCTCCCAGTAGTATCATGACAGAAAAAGCGATGCCGGCCATCCATGTGATGCGTCTTTTCATAGCCTGCTCCTTTTGCAGCTGAAAGGTGGCTCAGGTGTGAGCACCATGCAATTTCTATAGCTTCCGAGATAGTGTTTTTGGCGCCAAAATCATTTTCTCAGGCACCATAAATTGCCAGTGGTCGAAGGTTTGGTGGGTTCAAACGGCCTGTGACGAGTCTTGTTCCAGCTCAATCTGATTGTTTCAGCCAAGCAACGGAGCTGCCCCCACGGCGAACCACGAGCCCTGGGGGCTCATGCCGGGATTTTGAGATATCTCCGCTCCATAATATCTACCAAGTGATAAGGTTGGCTTCAGTTGATTTATGGGAAGAATGATCATATTGATGGCTGACAGTCAATCAAAATGACTCAAAGGGGCGCTTACTGAAATCCGGCTGTGTAGGCGGCGGGTTTTATTTGTCAGCGCATGGACTCAAACTATGTTAGAATATTGTGGGTCCAATAAGCGGGAACTGCATGCCTGGCACTCAGGAATATCCATGATGGATAGCGAGAGTGAGACTCGAGATGGCGAGAGAAGAGCGAAAAGAATTGATCGGCATCATTGTGATATCGCACTGTGATCTGGCTTCTGAACTGGTGCGGGTGGCCGAGCTCATTGTAGGGACCTTGCCCAATTGCAAGACCATCTGCTTTGATATGCATCAACCGGTTGAAGAAATGACAAAGCAGCTCAAAGGGGCCATAAAAGAAGTTGATCAGGGCAAGGGAGTATTGATTTTGACGGATCTGTTTGGCGGTACCCCCGCCAACATCAGCCTGGCATTTGTGGGTCCCAGGGTTGAAGTGATTTGCGGGGTGAATCTGCCCATGCTGATTCGCTTGGCCGGTTTGCGTGAAGCAGACTCACTCGCTGAAGTCGCATCCATAATCAAGGAATATGGCAAACGACATATATCTCTGGCCAGCGAAGTGTTGGCACGCTCCGGCCAAAATCAATCACATTCCTAGTGGCTTGTCCGAAAAGGGAAAATTCCTCTCCCCCTTGAGCAATGGCCGCAATCAAAATTCAGGGGCACGGATGCACAGGAACTGCGAGGCTGACCTTACATGGGTTGTGCAACGCATGACAGCCAGCGACATTCCCTTGGTATTGACGATCGAACGGGATAGTCAGCCGGACCCTTGGAGTGAGGGACTTTTTCTTGAGGAATTGACGCGGCCTCATGCCCACGTTTTGGTGGCCAGAGCGTTGCAGAGGAAAATGCCCCTGATGGGCTACATTTGCTTTTGGGACGTTGCACAGGAAATTCAAATTCTTAATGTTTCTGTGCACCGGTCATGCCGGAGAAGAGGAATCGGTCGCTGCCTGGTCGCGGAGGCTTTGCTTTACGGCAGCCTAAGGGGAGCGACAGTGGCTGTACTGGAAGTCCGGCAAGGTAATCTTGGGGCTCAACGGTTTTATACGACATTGGGATTTAGAGCCGTGGGATCGCGCCCGGACTATTATGGTCCCGGTGAATCCGCGATTCTAATGGAGCGGGACCTGTAGCGTCCCAATGACTTTGGCGCCGGCGCCTTCACTCGGGCTGCCAAATTGAGCCGACGGGGCGGGAAATACTGTTCGACTGCCGTTTAACGCCTGGCTTGGCGAATCGCATAAGGATCATCCATGAATCGTTTGATCGAACTTGATCAGATACAATCCGAGGCACTCACAAAGAACCTTGACCTGACTAATGTGGAAGTGGTCGTGCCACACCTGTTTAATGTCCTGCAGGAAGCCGTCCGGGGTTACGCTGGAAAAGAGCAGCAGGCCGGGGAGTTGCTGCGCGAATATCACCACAAATATATCAATTGGGGATTTGTCATTCAGGAAACATGGCGTTATGCTGTTGCCAATCTGCGCATGTATCGCAACCATGCTTCAAACGGACTGGTCATCTATCTACTGTCGCATATCTTTCTGGATGCGCTTAAGAATTCAGAGAGAGCCGAAGTGCGCAGCACCTCCGCCGACCATCTGCTCGCTTTCTGGTTGAAAATTGCTGATGAGATGCCCGAGGAAATCGGCAAACCCATGCCTGCCGGCAAGACAATCGAACAAATTGGACAGCATCCGGAAACTATCGACACCTGCCACCAGGGCATTGTGCGGTTCTATTTCAATGAGTTGAGCAGGCTCGATGCAGCACCTTTCGAGAGTGTCATGCGCAGCTTTTATCAAACCAAACGTCTTGCCATGAAGCTGTTGGAACTCTGGCCGGATGCTGCCTCTTTTGGTGAATTGCGATCATTGCTGTATCGGCTGACGCATAAGACCTACCGCTTTTGGCTGGAGAAGGAAGATTTCTGCGAATGGCTGGTGCGTCAGGCGGGAGGGGGACCCAGCGGATTTCTGCAGTCGGTTTGTGCTCCAATCACTCATCAGCGCTTCCAGGGCTATTTGGGCACGCTCCAGAGCGAAGTGGAAAACGAGCCGGACCATAAGGAGGCCGTCAGGCGCATGACGGAACTGCCTGATTTTCGTGAGATTGTTCGGTTTTTCTTCAAACTGCCCGAGCAGTTGAAGGCCGGCGAAGATCCGAACGATCCGCTGCAGCTGGGAGTTTTGACTCGACTCAAGATCATGGAAACCAGGGGCCTTGAGGGAATTCACGAAGAGACCTTGAGGGAAATCAACTTCGACGTGGCAAAGTGGATTCGTGAAGGCCCGAGAGATGAATTGAGAGATTTCCTCAAGAAGGTATTCGATGTCTTGAACGGCTGCATGCGAAACTACCCTGAAGCCGCTTTGCAGTGTGTGCGAACCATCGGCCTCGAGGTGATCGACACAAAAGAACGGGAACTGATCGATTTTTTCATCAAACGCATCATCGCCATGGGATTTCAGACGCCCCAGCTTGGAGGAGTCACTCAGCACTGGCAGGTCGAAGTGAACTCTGCCCACCTGCTGAATATCCGAGTGTGGCTGGAGATCATCAAGAAAAGTCCGACCAAGACCAGAGCGCTTTTTTCAGCTCTTATCGTAAACCTTTCACTGGGCGGAATTTATGTGCGGGATACCGACTTGTTCCAGAAGGATGTGAGCGAGCTCCTGCATGCTCCGATTCGACCGGTGTACAATCTGGTCAAGCAGTTGACCAAGCTTTTTCCAGTCTATTTCAATGAAATCGGTGCGGAAGGAAATCTGCGCTCGGTTTCCACCGAAGTGGACGAACTGACCGGAAGAGCCGATCGGCTGATCCATTTTCTCCGCAAGCAGAGCCACGTTGAAAGCAACAATGTCATTGTTTCTTTCATGGAAGCCATCATCGAGTTCTGGCGGACACTCGACAAATCACGTTTGCGCAATCTCGTACCGCAGGAGATTTTTGGGGCCATCGCCACTTCCGGACCGCTGGTCAATGAGATTCACCGCATCTTTGTCAGGATATTCGAGCAGACCAGTATCCCGCATGTGAAAGACCTTCTGGATTTGTCCGAAGAGGAGGCCTGGGATCTGATCAAGGAGGTTCCGAACATATCGGATCGGGAGCGGCAGCGTGCGTTTCTGTTCATTCAGCTGTATCAGATGCTGCACGAAAAATACGCCTTAAGCTTCAAGGACATACATATCCATCTGGAACGTGCTGCCAAGCTCGGTCTGCCCGATCCCTCCAAGCTCCTGGCAGTGCTCGAAAGTGAAGATGCCTTTACCAAACTGAGCGCTATTCTGGATTACCTGATGGAGCTCAAGGAAGTCATCCTCACGCCGGGCAAGATGAAGATCCTCGAGAACATTTATTACAAGAGACACATCGCCGTGGATATCCCATCCATGTACGGCTCGTATAACGAACCTAAATTCGATGCTCTGGGACTGACTTTTCGTCTGGAGAACCTGGCCAATGTTTTGTTTGAGGAGATCATCTTCTCATTTGATCTGAGCTTCATCACGCGTGCCTACTTTTTCAGGATCGCCAAGGTCATCCCGCTGTTTATGCAGGCTCTGGCAATCGATGGCATCACTTCGAACAGATTGGAGCTGCAGGCGGAGCTCTTCGAGAAGGCACTTGAAGTGCGGCGCTTTTCTCACTCACAGTACATGGATATATTCCGCGGTTTCTCAGAAGCAATCCAGCAGATCATACAGACCAACTACAACGCCCTGCACGAGGCGAATCTCAACCAGATCATACAGCAGTTGGGGCAGGAGAACCTGCTGCCGAAACACCGCCGTGAGAGTCGCGGTGAAACTCAACTGGAAAAAATACAACGGGTGTCTGAGAGCTTCCTGCGGGATCTCATAGCCAGGACCTTCGGCCTCCAGTATTTTGATCATTTCATCACCAGCATTCTGACCACCCTGGCGGGGCAAAAGGAAGTTCTGAGTGCGGATAAGCTCGATCTTTTGCTCAGCTACGATCCCGAAAAGACGATTTCATATATCTATGGACCGCATCATCTCACCCACGATCTCATCCACCTCGGCAACAAGGGCTACAACCTGGCCAATCTCCACTCAATCGGCATCAAGGTGCCCCCTGCTTTTGTCATCACCACCGAATATTACCGTTGCCGAAGCGTTATCGAAAGTTTCTCTCAGGCCAGCGAAGATTTTGAAGAACGCGTGATGGCGCATATCAAGAAACTGGAGCAGTTATCGGGGAAATGCTTTGGCTGTCCCAATAACTCCCTGCTGCTCTCGGTGCGCAGCGGCTCCGCCGTTTCAATGCCGGGCATGATGAACACTTTCTTGAATGTGGGCATCAATGAAAAGATCGTGGAGGGACTGATTGCACAGACCAGGGAGGCCTGGTTCGCCTGGGACAACTATCGCCGTTTTGTGCAATCCTGGGGAATGTCTTTCGGCATGCAGAGGGATGAATTTGATGCCATCATGCGCAGGTTTAAGAAGCGCTTCGGGCGGCAGGTGAAACGCGAATTTCTCCCGCAGGAAATTCACGAACTGGCGTTGGCGTATAAGGATGCGCTCAAGAACCACGGGGTTGATTTTTCCGATTCTCCGCGCGAACAGCTTCTCATCGCCATACGGCAGGTCATGGAATCCTGGCATTCGGGCAAAGCCAAAACCTATCGGGAAATCATGGGCCTGTCGGAAGATTGGGGAACTGCGGTCACCATCCAGGCGATGGTGTTCGGCAATCTGGATACTCGATCCGGAGCCGGCGTGATGTTCACTCATAATCCCTGGACTTCCGAAGATGAAATTGATCCCACCGGCGACTTCACTCTGGGCAACCAGGGCGAGGATGTGGTCGGAGGGCTGGTGGAAACTTTACCGCTTTCGGAAAGGCAGCGTCTGGCAGAAGGCGAGCGCCAGGAACACTCGCTCGAATCGCTGTTTCCTGCTGTTTTCGAGTGCCTGGTGGACATCGCCAAGAACCTGATCTATAAGCAAAACTGGGCGCCGCAGGAAATCGAGTTCACCTTCCAGGGCGGCAGTGAAGAGGGCTTGTATGTACTCCAGACCCGAAATATGGCTCCGCGCATCAAACGAGTCTATCCGGTATTCAGAATTTCCGATAAACTTCAATCGAGTTATGTGGGCAGCGGCATCGGAGTCAGCGGGGGAGCCCTGTGCGGCAAGGTGGCGTTTGATTTGGATTCCATTCAACGATTGCGCCAGCAGTATGTCGGCCAAGCCATCATTTTTCTCCGGTCGGATACCGTTCCGGACGACATTCACGAGATCTCCGTTGCCGATGGCATCCTGACCGGGAGGGGTGGAGCGACTTCCCATGCGGCAATCGTGGCTCACCGGTTGGGCAAAACCTGCGTGGTCGGTTTCAGCAAAATGAGGGTATGGGAGTTGGAACGAAAGTGTATCATCAATGGGCAGGTCATCCATACGGGAGACACGATTGCCATTGATGGGCGGAGCGGATCCATTTACCTCGGCGATCATGAAACGGAGCTGGTGGATGTGCCGGTGGTGGAGTACTGAATCTTTCACCGGCATATGCCGAAAGGCGAAGATTCCACTTTGGCTGGGTTTAAAACTCCAATTGGTACGCAGCCTTCAGGCTGCTGACTCGTGGTGAGTCTCTTTGAGCACTCTGAGCTTGGAGGAGGGTTCGATGGATAAGCAAGAAAAATTTGTACCGATGAAACTTGGTTTGAACGGTCTGGGAAGGATCGCCAAACTCTCCATTTGGCATCATGCAGAACGTCAGTATTTCTCTGAACTGGTCGTCAACATTGGCCGTGAAGTCGGCTCCAGCCTGCAGGATATTGCTCACTTTTTGGAACGAGACTCGACTTACGGGAATTTGAGCGCTTTTCTGTACGGCTGCCGGGCACAAAGAGTCATAGAGGATCTCAATGAAGACGAAGGCAGCATGCGCATTAACGGAGTCAAGGCGAGGTTTTTGCGGCAACACCGCAATCCAGCTGATATCGGCTGGCGTAACTTGGGAGTAGAACTGGTGGTGGACGCCACCGGCGCTTTCCTTGACCCGACGCTTGCACCGGACAATCCAAAAGGCTCCGTGCGCGGGCATTTGGCCGCCGGCGCCAAGAAGATCATCGTTTCCGCTCCTTTTAAGATCAAGGACAAGGGGCGTGACATGCCCTCGGATGCCATAACAACCATAATGGGAATCAATGACGCCGATTATGACCCCAAAAAGCACGTGATTGTCTCCGCCGCTTCCTGTACCACCACGTGCCTGGCCTATATGATGAAGCCGTTGCTGGATTGCTTCGGCGCCGAGCGCATTTTGTCGGCTTCCATGACCACGGTGCACGCCTCAACCAGTTCACAGCCCGTGTTGGATCGTGCGCCCAAAGCCAAGGCCACTGATTTGCGGAAAAACCGTTCGGTGATGAACAACATCATCCTGACCACAACCGGCGCCGCCAAGGCCCTGTCGCTGGTGATCCCGGAAATGAAGACCATCGGGTTCATCGCGGAATCGGTCCGAGTACCGGTCACTACCGGTTCCCTCATCATTCTGGTGGTGATGTTCCAGGATGAGAGCCTGCGAGATCCCATCAGTCGCGAGAAGATCAACGACATCTACAAGTCGGCTGCGGAACAGTATCCCGACGGATACCTGGTGTATTCCGAAGGGCAAAATGTCTCTTCGGACATCATTGGTCTTCCGCGCGCGGCTGCAGTGATTGAAGGGCACGAGAATCATACGCGGACTGCAGCGGTGCGATTCGACACCGAGCGTATTCTGAAGGCTTGCATCGCCGAGGGTGGGGAAAGACTGGATATTCCCACCCAGAGCAAGGTGGTGCAGATTCCCGTGACTCAGGCGGTGATTTATGGCTGGTACGACAATGAACTGGGGAGCTACACCAACATGCTGGGAGATCGGACGGTGAGCCTTGCCAGGCTGTTGCAGCATTAAAGTGGCGGCTTGGCCCCGGATGGATATCTGCTCTGCAGGCAGGGTGTGATACGAAACCGACTGTGGAACGATCGGACCTCCCTTGCGGATCGCAACAGGTGGGCTTGACAGGCGGTAGAGAGCCTTTAGTGTTTACATGGTCCATGGGCATCAGACGGGTCGGTGCTGATAACTGAAAAAGGAATCAAAAGGAGAATCACATGGCGAGTCGAGTGGCGATTAACGGTTTTGGCAGAATAGGACGTACAATTTTCAAGGCAATTCTGGATCGGAAGCTTCCGCTGGAAGTGGTGGCGTTAAATGATTTGGCTTCGCCAGAGGAACTGGCCTACTTGCTCAAGTATGATTCCGTTCATGGGGTGTGGCCGCATGAAATCTCGGCGACCGAAGATGAAATCGTTGTGGATGGAAAAACCTACAAATGCACTAAAGTTTCCGACCCCGGCCAGGCGCCGTGGCATGAACTGAAGGTCCAAATTGTGTTGGAAGCAAGCGGGCGCTACAGAGATCGAGATTCGTGTCAGAAGCACATCAGCTCGGGCGCTCACAAAGTGGTCGTTACCGCGCCCGGTAAAGGCATGGATGCCACCTTTGTGATCGGTGTCAATGAAGGCTCTTACGACCCGCGGCAGCATCATATCATCTCGAATGCTTCCTGCACTACCAACTGCCTCGCTCCCATTGCGAGTCTGCTGCACGATCGATTCGTCATCGAGCACGGTCTTATGACCACCATTCACTCCTACACCATGGACCAGCGCATACTCGACAGCTTGCACAAAGACAGGCGCCGTTCGCGAGCGGCCGCCATGTCGATGATTCCGACCACTACCGGGGCCGCCCGAGCGGTCGCCGAAGTTATTCCGGAGCTGAAAGGCAAGCTTGACGGAATGGCTGTTCGAGTGCCCACTCCCAATGTGTCTCTGGTCGATCTGGTCTGCCGGCTGGGGCGCGACACCACCCGTGAAGAAGTCAACAAGGTGCTGGAAGATGCCGCCAACGGTCCGCTCAAGGGAATCTTACAGTATGTTACCGAGGAGCTTGTTTCTGTGGATTTCAACCACACCGCCTTTTCATCCAGTGTGGATGCGGCCTTGACCAATGTCATCGATAAGCGCATGGTCAAGGTACTCAGCTGGTATGACAACGAATATGGCTATTCCAATAGAGTCGCCGATCTGGCCGTGATTGTGGGCAACCTGTTGGAATAAGTTCGGTTTCGCAATTCCGAGTGGGTAATCCGAAATCCAAAGGAGACCGCGGCATGAGAACACTGAACGATGTGGATGTTGCTGGAAAACGAGTGTTCATACGGGTTGACTTCAACGTGCCATTGGACAGGGCACGACAGGTCACGGACGACTTGAGAATCCGGGCTGTTCTGCCGACTGTCAACAAAGTGTTGGAAGGGGGAGGCAAAGTCATCCTGGCTTCGCATCTGGGCCGTCCCAAGGGAAAAGTGGTGGCAGAATTCTCCTTGGGACCCGTTGCAGCATATCTGTCCGGACTTTTACACCGGCAAGTGCCGTTGGCACCGGACTGCGTGGGAGAGAATATCGAGCGGCAGGTGAACCAACTGCAAGATGGGGAGCTCCTGCTGCTGGAGAACCTCCGCTTCCACTCGGGCGAAGAAAAGAACGACGATAGTTTTTCCCGACAGCTCGCACAGTTGGCCGATGTCTATGTGAATGACGCGTTTGCCGTTTCCCACCGGGCACATGCTTCGGTACATGGGATCACCCGGTTCGTGGCCGTCTGTGTTGCCGGCTATCAGCTGGAAAAAGAAATCGAGTACTATCGGCAGGCCATGGAGAAACCCAGGCGACCTGTGGCCATGGTCATCGGCGGCGCCAAGGTTTCGACTAAAATCGGAGTGCTGCGACACCTCATGGGAAAGGTTGACTACCTGCTCATTGGCGGCGCCATGGCCAACACCTTTCTCAAGGCGCAGGGCAAAGGCGTGGGTAAGTCTCTGGTGGAAGACGACCATGTAGAAACGGCAAAGCGACTTTTGGAGGCGGCGGATAACAGGGGAGTTCAAGTCTATCTTCCCGTCGATGCGGTGGTAGCCCCAGGGCTCGACAGCACTGACGACGTGCGGGAAGTCTCGGTCGATACGATTCCTGCGAACGACAAAATGCTCGATGTGGGAAGCGAGACCATAAGAGTTTTTGAATCCGTGCTGCAAAATTGTGCAACCGTCGTCTGGAATGGTCCGCTCGGGGCTTTTGAGACCCCTCCGTTTCATAGGGGCACTTTTGCCCTGGCGGAATTTCTGGGCAAGCTGGATGCGCTCACTGTCGTCGGTGGAGGGGATTCGGCCGCGGCCGTGAAAGAGGCCCGGGTTGCCGATAGGGTGAGCTATGTTTCCACCGGTGGCGGAGCGTTTTTGGAAATGCTTGAAGGCAGGACCCTGCCTGGAATTGCGGCGCTGGAAGAGTGCCAAAAGCGCACCCAGGGCAGATGACAAGGCAGGCAGGCTTGGAAGCCCCTCTCCGACGCTGCATCGAGCCCGTCATGTCGGCAAAAATGCCGCATAACTGCATAGGCTGGGTTGAAAAGCTGCGCTAAGTGTGCGACGCTTCAACCCGTCAGAATAGCATGTTAAACAGAAATTCTGCGCCTTAACGGGCGTTGTTGACGGAAGCTTTGGAGTAACACTTATGAAACCGAGAAAAACTCTGATTGCGGCCAACTGGAAAATGCACAAACTGGTCCACGATGCCGTCGTATACGTCAAACAACTGCAGCAGGAAGCGGGCGTCTTCGACGACCGTGAAGTTCTCCTTGCTCCGCCGTTTACCGCGCTCCCCGCTGTGCGCATTGTCATGGAGCGCAACGACTTCAAACTGGGAGCACAGAATTGCCACTGGGAAGAGCAGGGCGCCTATACGGGAGAAATATCCTGCGGCATGCTGAAAGATGCCGGATGTGACTACGTGCTTGTCGGCCATTCGGAAAGGCGGCATATCTTCGGGGAAACCGATGACATGATCCGCAGGAAGGTGAATGCCGCCTTCAAACATAAGATCACACCCGTTCTTTGCATCGGTGAAGTGCTGGAGGAACGGGAAGCGGGAAAAACGCTGCAGGTTCTGGAGGATCAGCTCAAACAAGCCGTCACGGGACTGACTCCGGCCTTGGCCGAACAGCTGGTGGTCGCCTACGAGCCGGTTTGGGCCATTGGCACGGGCAAGACGGCGACCCCTGAGACGGCGCAGGAGGCGCACGGGTTCATTCGGAAGCAGCTGGCTGCTATGTTTGATAAAGGGGTTGCAAACGCCGTGAGAATATTGTATGGAGGTTCGGTTAAACCGGACAATGTGGATGCGCTCATGGCCCGGCCGGATATCGACGGACTGCTGGTGGGTGGAGCAAGCCTCGAAGTGGCATCATTCAAGCGCATTGTCCATTATCAAGTTGCTGGAGGAAAAAACTAGCTCATGTATGTGGTTGTGGTTTCTATACACGTTTTGGCATGTCTGGCCCTGATTCTCATTGTCTTGCTGCAGACGGGAAAAGGCGCAGAAATCGGCGCGGCCTTCGGCGGTGCGTCTCAAACCCTTTTTGGAGGCAGCGGCGGTGGAACTTTCTTCGGCAAGTTGACCACCGCGGCGGCGGTCATCTTCATGTTGACCTGCCTGGGGCTCACCTACTTGTCGGGGGGGCCGTCCACCAAGTCCATCATGGAAAATGTTCCCGTCGAGAAGCCGCAGGGGCCGGCGTTGCCTGAAGCCAAACCGGTACAGCCCACTACGGCTCAGCCGGCGCCGGCGCAACAAAGTTCTAAAGCACCCTCTGAAGCAGGGCAAACGGCGACTTCCACTGCTCCGGCACAAGGCCCGACAAATCAGCCGGCCGTCGCCGGCAGCGCGCAGCCGCCCGCCGCTTCCCCGGCTCAGCCGGGGAGTGCACCTGAGCCGCAAAAAGCTCCCGCGAGTGCGGCCAAACAGTAACTCGAAGCTTGCCAAAAGGGATTATTTGAATATAATGGCCTTCCAATTGCCGAAGTGGTGGAACTTGGTAGACACGCCATCTTGAGGGGGTGGTGGGGAGACCCGTGCCGGTTCGAGTCCGGCCTTCGGCACCATATCAATGAAATCAACTACTTAGCGTGCCAAAAGTCAAATCGGTCAAGATTTCGTCAAGGTGAGAGGTTGAGCGGGGCTGCGAAACCGTGAAAACCCTACCTTGACGGCTTGACGAAAATCCGTCAAGCAGCTTCGAAATCATGATCTCTCCTTGGTTCTCAGTGATTCGTCCAGGTTTCTGTTTTTCACATTGGGCATCCATTTGCCGTAGGTATCCACTGTGATGGAGATGGACGAGTGGCCCAGTTGCTTTCTCACATACTCCGGCGATTCTCCTGCCATGATCAGTGTAACCGCATAGGTGTGCCGCAAGTCGTGCGGGGTTCTCGATCTTACCCTGGCTGCCAGGCACGCTCTCTTGAGTGATCTCTGAACTATGCCCTCGGTTAGCCCGGGGAAAAGGTACCCAACCGGCTTGCCTTCAGCAAACATCTTTTCCTTGAGCCGTCTGATGTGAGCCTGCAGCTTTATGATAAGGCTCTCCGGTAGATCGATGAGCCTCTCCTCGCCGGATTTCGGCGGGCCATACTTGCCGTGCCTTACTTTCTCCGAAACATCGTATTGGCAATTCTTGATGTCCAACTTCTCAATGTGCATCGCCAGACCCTCGCCGAGTCGCATGCCGGAGAAGGCCAGCGCTTCGACCACCATGGCCACATCCTTTCGACACTCTTTCCATGCCGCCTCGACAACAGAATCCCGGTCCTCCGGAGCGAACGGATCGGGCTTGGAGATGTTGCGCCTCTTCTTTGGCGGGAGTACCCGCTTCAGAAGGCCGTGGGCTGGGTTCATGCGGCTCGGAATCCTACCGCTGTCGATCTCTTCCGTAAATACCCCGGAAACGACAGCGTGCATGACCTCGGCCGATTTGGGACTTTGGATCTTGCGGAATTCGACCAGCATGATTTTGATCTTCTCTCTCCACTCGGCATGAGGAGTATCGATGATCGGCATACCGCCGATAACCGGATAGATGTGCTGCCTCAAAAGTCCGCGATATCTTTCTTGTGTCGAGTCGCTCCAGTTATGCTCGTTTATCTCGAACCATCTTTCGGCGGCATTCTCGAATGTGTACATTTTTTGGGGCTCTTTGTCTTCCCCCTTTCGATATAGCTCGAGTTTTGATTTTAGTGCGAAAAGCTCCGCTGCGTTGATCGCTCTATCCAGAGTCTGAACTCGCCTTCTTCTTCTGATCGTTTTTCCGTTTTTGGTTTCAGGAACCTCAACCTCAAAGGTCCCGTCAACGCTTTTTCTGACTCTCACCCCCTTTGCTATTTTCCAGATCGGACCTGTAGTTCCTTGAATTACCGGGTAAACATCTTCTTTGCTCATTACCCATTCACCTCCTTCAAGATGTCATCCAGTCGGATGCCATCCGCCTCGGAGGTGCTTCCAGCCAAATACTGCTCAAGCCACGCATCGATGCTAGACAGCTTAAACAGCCTTACACCGTCAACCATATAAACAGGCATACCCATTCTTACCCATTTGCGCAAGGTGTTTTCCGTCACACCTCCAAGGTAGCTGCCAAGCTCATTGTATCCTTTGGCATAGCGCGGTGTTACGACTGTCTGCATCTTCGGTTTAGGTTGTTGCATAGCTTTCTTTGCCGAAATCCAGTCTCTGTTCTTGTGTAACCACAGCAAACCGGTGAAATCGGCAGATGTCATCTAGGTGGATGAATCCGTGGTGGCTGGCGGGCGGGGCGGGTGACTTGCAGGGGATGGAAGAGAATTGATCAACGCTGCGAACTTGCGCCCCAGATCGAGCAGTTCGTCGCTTTCTCCGCGATTGAGGTAATCGATGATGATTGTCTTCGCTCACTCGGCGCGGGCGCCGTCCAAGTCCCAAATGCACACGGGGACTGAGAACGACCAGGTCCTGCCGTTATAGAGGGAGAGGACGAGACGCATGAGGCCAAGAGCGGACCCCGTACCCGGATTCTTTGCACACCACTCCTCGATGAGGCGGTATGTATCGCGGATTTGCTGCTGTGTGTTCGTCTCTTTCGCCCTGTTCTCTGCTTCACACATAATCACACCTCATTTTGTATCGCTTGCCGCTGCCTCACTCAATAAAAGCAATCGGGTGGCAGAACAGATTGAAAAATTCATACACAAAGTCTTGCAAAGCCCCTGATGTTATGTGGCCGATAGAAAAGAGAGACTTGAGCAACGCAAATTGGCTCAATTCGACCTTCAGTTGGACAGGCTCCGCCCAACTCGGGGCGGCTTGTTTCCTTGATTGATTACTGCCGCTGATTCCGACCAGAGATTCTGGCTGTTTCGAAGGGACTGGCAGCCAAAGCATTTTGGAATCATTTCATTTACCGCGTTACGCGGGTCGATTGTTTTCACAGCGTTGTCTAAGTGGGCATTGTCTTCAGGCTATTTGACGTATGAGTCAGATGTCAAGCATTATTTTGATGTATCAGTCAGAAAATTGATGAGAAAGTACGCAAACGACCCTAAGGAGTCATTGTGGAGCGGACTCCGGAGCAAGGGCGAAAGGAAAGGCAGAGCGAGGCGCGAGCGCATCATTTATGCCGATCCAACCGAGAAAAAACGCGGGCTGCCTTCGAAGTACAATGCACCTAAGGAAAGGACTTAAACAGCCTATATTTGCTGTTGCCTGACGAGAGGCTGTGACCTGCCCCCTAGAGGATTCGGCGGCCGGGAGCAGGGCTCGATGCAATTCGATTTCTATGGAGCCTGTCCGGGTTAGAACGCCCGACAGGGGCGGCCGGAAGTTGCGGAATGGGATTAATGCATTAATGCGTGCAAGCACACTGGGATTGATGGAACCTGACCAAGGCCAACGACTGCCCTAGCCTTTGCTCAGCATCTCGCGAACCATCGCGCAAAATTCTTCGCTTTCCTCATCCGGTGAAAACAGCTCGATTTCAGCGGGGGATGCTGTTCCCAGGCCGAGTTCGACGGCTCGAGCGATCTGCTCCTGGTCGAATGTTTTACGGTTCATGATGGCCGGATTGCTGCCTAATACCTTCAGGACCGCCACTCCCGTCGCGTCAATGGCCACCCGATCGGTCGAGGCCAGGAACAGGTCGCCCTTGGCCCGGGTGCCTGTCATCGGACCGCCGTCAACGAAGGCATCGATTCCGTCCAGTACGATCAGCTTCGGTTGGAACGGGGCGTTGATCTCGGCGATCATCTTTCTCTGGTGAGGGGAACTGTGCAGTTCGCTCATGTAGTTGAAGCCGTGGCGAGACGTCGGAACCACCCCTACGTGCAGCTTGAGTGACATAGTGAAGGTGCCGCCGTATTGGTGGGTCTTGAGGCAGCAGGTGGAAACCAGGCACTCGGTTTCAAGGATGGGACGCGCGATCCGAAATCCATTGGGCCAGTGACTGTCTTTGGGCCGGAACCCGATCCAGTCGGACTTTGCGAGGTGATCAAAATCGATAATCTCAACGCCTCTTTCCCGCAGAAGGGGAACAACCCCTTTTTTCTGCATGACCTCGGCGGTCAGAGGATAGCTGCGCTCTCCCAGGCTGATGGATTTGGCGCCCATCGCCCAGAGCTCGTCCACCAAAGCCAGCAGTGTGTCGTTGTGAGTCGAGCCCGGACAGCGGTCCGCGGTATTGAAGTTGGGCTTGATCAGGACCTCTTTTCCTTTCACCGGATTTACCTGCAAAGCGGCGATAGAAGCCTTGACGCCATGTTCGCGATGGGTGGTCCTCACCAGAGCGACTCGACTCATTGTTCTCTCCTCCTTGGCCGGCTGAAGCTTTGTCCGTGGGTGAATCCATCGATTGGATGCTCAGCCCGAGACTATTGGATCCGCCGTCAATGGCAAGTTATCATAAGGGGCTTTTTGAGTCACCCTCTGTTTACGATTATTATTTATTGGGAGTTGGGGATACTATGTTCGATCCCGTGAAGAGAGCAATGGAGACGGCAAGGATCGTTTGCCGGGGAGACGAGAGGAGGTATTCGCGCTTCAGGCCGGCCAGGTTCTATGGAGGCATTGCCACGGCGGACTGCGTGGGCTGCTGTCTTCAGTGCATATTCTGCTGGTCGTACGAGAGCGTGGCCCGCCCGCACCAAAGCGGCAAATTCCACTCCCCTCGGGAGGTTGCTCGAAAGCTCACCGGCATTGCTTCGAAGAAAGGCTTCCGGCAAGTGAGGATCAGCGGAAGCGAGCCAACTCTTGCAAAAGAGCATCTCCTCCAGGTGCTCGATCTCATGCCGAAAGAGCTCGAGTTTATCCTCGAGACCAACGGGATCCTGATCGGCTATGACGACCACTATGCCGAGGCTCTCGCAAGGCATGAAAATCTATATGTCAGAGTGAGCTTGAAAGGTACCACGGCGCAAGAATTCTCCCGGCTGACCGGAGCAAACCCCGCCGGTTTCACTTTGCAGCTGCAAGCCTTGGAGAATCTCATGCGGGCTGTTGTGGCCAGTCACGCGGCAGTGATGGTGAGCTTCTCGTCAGTGGAGAACATAGATGCTCTTGGCAAAAGACTTGCTCGAATAGCGCGGGAGCTGGAGGAAATCGAGATCGAAGAGCTGGTCTTCTTCAACCCGGGTGTCGAGAAGCGGTTGAGGAAGGCCGGAATCAATTATCGCACAGCCTACCGCCCCGACAGCATCCCACCCGAGCAGATCTGAGTCTGACGCCGGTCGCGTGCCTCCTTTATCACTTCGTGGGCATTGACAATAGACACTGCGGCGAACATGGAACAACAAGTGGCGTTGGGCGGATGTCATCGGATGACTGCAAAAGGCAGATTCATCGGCAATTGAAAATCAGAGCCGACCGTTTTCGAGAAAGCTGTAGTGGTCCTTGTCGTTGAAAATGATGTGATCCAGCAGTTGAATCCCCAGGATCTTGCCGGCGGTTTTCAGCTCCTGGGTGACCAACTTGTCGTCCTCGCTCGGTTTCACGTTTCCGGAAGGATGGTTGTGCGCGATGATGATGGCTGTGGCTCGATCAGTGATCGGATTGGCAAATACCTCGCGGGGATGAATGTGGACGCGGTCGACCAGGCCAACCGTTACGGTGCGGATGGCAAGCATTTCGTTTGCGGCGTTCAGGGAAATGCAAATCAGGTGTTCTTATTTGAATAAGCAACCGCGGCTGCCCTGGCTGGTCCGACTCCTTCGATTTTTAGCAGTTCGTTTACGTCCAGATGTGTGTCTTTCAGGTTGAAGGCTGTCAGCATACGGTCGGCCAACGCAAACACGTCACTGGAGCTTGTGCCGCTTCCGAGCAGGATCGCCATGAGCTCAAGATCAGACAATGCACCAGGCCCTCTGGTCAGCAGCTTTTCCCGGGGATGCTCGTCAAACGGAACCTGCACGATCAGTCGATTTACTTCATTGGTCCCCTTTTCCCACAACCTCTGAAGATGTTTAGTTCCTTTTCACTTTTTTTGAGATCAGTCATGTGGTCTTTCCCCCAACGTTTTTGGTGACACAAGATGGCAACGATGGATTTTGATGCACCCGGTGGCCGGTTTTTTGATACTGCCAACAAATTATTAGCAAGCGACAAGGCACTGGATTTTCATTGAGACGTGACAGGATCAGCCGGGTCACTGTGCCGTGGGGTTTGTAGCTTGGAAGGAAAAAGTGATGCAAATCGCGAACAGATTGAAAGAAATTCAAGGAGATATGAGTATACGGGAATTTGCACGCAAGCTTGGATTTGTTCACACTACAGTCCATGCCTACGTGCAGGGGGGTCGCGTTCCTACCGCCGAGTTTATCGTTCGTGTATGTGAACAATTTGATATATCTCCCCGGTGGCTTCTCACCGGACAAGGGTTAAAAAGTTGCGACAAACTTGCCCGGTTTGAGCCCATCGTGGCTGCGCTGGACCGCAATGATTGCCTTGCCGAGGTGGTGGAAAAGCTGGTGGACATGGATCCTTTGGCGTTAAAGGCGATCCAGGGCCTTATCGAATACCAGACCACCATGCATATCCGATGGAAAGCAATGGACAGGATGATCCACTATCTGGATTCGATGTTGGAGAAGCTGGGAATAGAGAACGTGCAGATCGACGACGACAAGAGCGAAAAAAATAGCGCATTTCAATCATTCCCGCCTTCCAGATAATCATCGGGGAAACCCGCGCAATCGCCAACCCGCCTCAGTATGGAACGAATGGTCTGCTCCAGGTAGAGTGCCTTTTCCTTCATCGCTTTGAGGTCCTCGACGCCAAGTTGTGCGATCTCCAGGATCTCAGGTCGGTAAGGCAGATGCGCCAGACGGCTATCCGCTCTGCGCACCACTTCGGCCAATATTCTTATAGCCAATGCCAACGACCTCAGGTCACTCATCCTTTCTTCGTATCTCTCCAGATGGCCTTGCACAAGCGCCAGCTGTTCGCGCAGTTGGCTGTCCTCAAAGCGTATCCGACTGGTATCACGCATCTTATTACATGCTCGATGCAAGGCCCCTTTCAGGTAATCGAGGTCAATGGGCTTTTCGATGAAATCGGAAACATTCAACCGAATGGCGGCAACCGCTCCTTCCAGGGAGCCGTAGGCGGTCATGATGAGAACGGGAACATAGGGGTCTTTGGATCTAATGTGGCGGATGAGGTCAATTCCCGATAGCCGGGGCATGCGCAAATCCGTCACCACGGCGCGTGGTTCGACCGTGCCGAAAGCCTCGAGGGCTTTCTCGCCGTCAGTGGCAAGATGGACTTCGTACCCCTCGTCCTCGAGAAACATGCCCAGAGAGTCGAGCATTGACTCCTCGTCGTCAACGATCAATACAGGTATTGCTGTCGTCATCCGTGGCCCCCCTGTTTGTATAGGTTTTAAGTTTCAGGTTTCAGGTTTTAAGTTTTAGGCGGCGCCATCTGAGAATGTGCCAGGGTCTGGCCATCCGCACGCCTAAATCATGCTCTTAAAAGTATGGAAGAATGCCGCTCAGCTTCGGTCGTTTCGATCCGGCACTCAGTATTCCACGGTACAAGAGCGGCAGAGAAAGCGCTCTGAGCGCCGGACATAAATCTTTCGAGTGCCCCGAGGATTTCTCGTCGCCCGTTAAAGGAGAAGACTCCTCGAGATGACGCCCCACTGGAATCGCTCAGAACAGGCAGGGATATTCCGCCGGTCCTGCCTTGTTCGTGGACCCCGGGGCATTGCTAAAAATGCATTGGGTAACACTATTAACATTATACAGATAGGAGGAGAAAACTTGCGCGGGGGACGAACACGAGTCGCCAAATTAGAGGAAAGCGTGTGCTCCCGGGGATTTTCCAGATGGTATTTTCACTTTGCGATCGAGCGGCGAGCGGACCTGTCGAGTTTTTCAGAAATTAGAATTATACCGATCCTCAAGATTTCGGAGAGGTCCAAGCGGATGTCTTTTTTCCGATTATCCGCCCGAACTGACGATCATGAATGCCGCCGGCTATCTGAACAGCGACCTGAGCAGCTTATGCACCAGCCGGCATCTCTCGTCGTCGATGGTATCGATCATCTCATGGATCTCGGTTCTAATTTCCTCGGCAGATAGACGTTCCTGGTCGTAGGCAAACATTTCGACAGGCGAGACATGCAACGCTTCCGCAAGATTTTCGATGGTCGCGAAAGTGGGATTTCCCCGACCTCGTTCGAACTCTCCAAGATGTTTGACCGAAAGATTAGCCTTTTCGGCAAGCTGCGTCTGGGTGAGTCCTAACTGCTCTCTCAGCTTGCGGATGCGTTTTCCGAACGCGACCTGTGATTCCCCCATTCCATCCCCCATTTTTTTAGGATAGAGTCAAAATAAAAGGGGTGGACCAGCCATATGACTCTTTTTGCTGCATTATTAGGTACTATATTACCCACTGCAGGGCATTCGTGTTGAGCAGCGAGCTGAAGGGTGGAGATGGGCGAGAGAGAGGAGGCTTCTACAGAAGCACTTGGTTTCCCGGGGGACAGATTTCATCCGATGCAACGTATCTTGCACATCGACATGGACGCCTTCTTTGCGGCCATAGAGCTCAAACGGCATCCTGAATTGATTGGAGAGCCCGTAGTGGTTGGGGGCCGCGGCGATCCGACCAAAAGAGGGGTGGTATCCACGGCTTCTTACGAGGCACGGCAGTTTGGCATCCACTCGGCGATGCCTTTGAGGACAGCCCTTAAGCTCTGCCCCCAAGCGGTTTTTCTGCCGGTGGACTATAAGGAATACTCAAGGGTGTCAGAGCAAATCAAACGCATCCTTCACGAATTCAGTCCCATCATGGAAGACGGCGGCATCGATGAAGCATATCTGGATATTACCCGCGTAGAGCAACCATCGGAGGCCATCGCGCGAGGAATAAAAAACCGGATATGGTCGGCTCAGGGGCTCACCTGCTCCATCGGCATTGCCCCCAACAAGCTGCTTGCAAAGATTGCATCGGATCTTGAGAAGCCCGACGGGCTGACCATCCTCACCCAGGAGGACGTCCCGGCCCGCATCTGGCCGCTTCCTGCAAAAAAGCTGTATGGGGTGGGACCGAAAACGGATGAGCGCCTCAAGCGCATGGGTATTCGCACCATCGGCGAGATTGCCTCCGCATCTCGCCAAGTGCTTGTAAGTGAGTTCGGGGCTTCGCATGGGAACTATCTCTACGAGGCATCGCGCGGTATCGATGACCGCCCGCTGGTGACCAACTGGGTTCCGAAATCGAGCAGCAGAGAAACCACTTTCGAAAAAGACATTGGTAACCGACAGATCCTGGCAGAGACGCTAATCCATCTCACAGATGAAGTAGTCGAGGAAATTCGAAAGGGTGGATTCGAGTCCAGAACGGTTACCGTTAAAGTGCGCTTCAGTGACTTTAAGACCCATACGCGGGGAAAGACCTTGAATGAAGCGATCGATGATGCCGGGATTATCCGGAGCACGGCCTTGAGCTGCTTAGAAAGATTCGAATTCAAGAAACGGGTGCGGTTGATTGGCATCAGGTTGAGCGGGCTCAGGATTAGGGCGAAGTATCGGTAACAGCCGTGTGGCGGGCACTTTCTTCAAGCTCGTCAAAGATCTTACAAATTAGGCTCATTGCTTCCGCGGCGGCGGGCTTGATTCCTCAGCATAGTGAGGTCAAGGAAACACGATGAATTCAGGCGGGACTTGGCTCACCAGCCACACCCCATTAGCTGAGAGGTAGAAGAGGTATCCGCTTTGGTGCATGCGGCCGGCCAGGACGGTGAGGACAACCGGCCAGCCGTGTCGCTGCCCGACCCGGAAGGCGGTTTCACGATCGGGAGAAAGGTGCACGTGGTGCCTTTTTCGCCGTCGAATTCCGTGCAACTTGATCGACTCCAGAAACCTTGATGAAGTGCCATGGTATAGCTGATCGGGGGGTTGCATGGGTTCCAGGCCCAAGTCGACGGGAATGGAATGACCCTGGTTGGCTCTGATCTTTCGGCCATCGTCACTAATGGTGAATCGCTGCTTGTCGTTTTGCTCAACGACCTCCTGGAGAGTCTCCAAGTCGAGGGGCACGCCATGTTCCCTTGCCCTCTGGATAAGCTCGTCAACCGAGGCCCATCCGCCTTCATCAAGGGAAAGGCCGATCTTCCGCAGCTTATGCCGAAGCACAAGGCTTAAGAATTTGCTGAGTTTGATCAGGTGCTTGTCCACGAGTCAGTCCGTCTATCAGACGATTCTGGCTTTCTCTTTGATCACATAAAGCAGCTCGGATACAATTTCTTCCGCATATTCGTCGGTTAAGCAGTATCTCTTCGATTCGTTTGAACGAGTTCAGTAACGTCCTTTCGAGAATTCAGAATTCCGGGTTCATGGGAAGAACGGGCGCGATGAATAAAGTACATTTTGCTTACTACATCTTACTTACTAACACTTGAAGATTAAAAGCAAAAGGTGTAAGGGTTTCTTAAATGCCGTGCGTTGCGTGGTTTACAACCGGGGGGGGTTGGTTACATGCATGCCAGTACGAACAGCCATTCTGGTTAAGCAGAAAAGACTTTAATCATGTTTGGAATCAAATCAGGCACTGGGAAACACATAACCGGAAGGTCTTCAGCGTTTTGGGCAGAGTTCCCCCATATGTTAGGCTAACCTGATCGCAGCAGGATGAAACTAATAGAGCCGAGTCTAAACAAGTTTTTCTGTTTCTGACACTCGAGCCTCGAACAGTTTCAGGAAGTCCGAGGTGCATTTCAAAGTCCCACCAATATCAAGGCAGTTATTGTAGTAATTCGAGTTACACAACTGGCTACTTTATTTGACGGCGGAGGAACCGAGCGACCAAGACAATATACATCCTCTATCGAACTAATCACCTGAATCAGTTGGAGGGGATGGAAACCGAAGAAATCGTATATAATAATTGTACTTACCTAAGGAGTTGGTCATGATGACATTCTTGGAAGGTTTCTCGATTCAACGCGTCGTGTTACACAAGGTGTTCCCGCGACGCGATAAGACGCCGGTGCCGCCTCGATACGGTGATCGCCTGATTGAGCTTCACGAAGAGGGGCTCATGACACTGGAGGAAAGGGTGGTGAAGGCGTTGGGACACGGGTCGCACGGTATGGAAATGAGTATCGATCAGGTTGGTGCGAGAAGTTTCTTTGATCTCGGCACCCAACTGCTGGATGATGACGATGAAGCCTTCGTTGAAAGATCGAGGACAATTGCCGACAAGTTGAATGAAGCCCAGGCCACCAGGGACTTGCCAGGTGGAGCATTGGCGGTGATGAACGGCTTAACCGGCCCCACAAGACAGCGCTTCATCATGGCCTTGAAAGCGGAGCTGCATGATGGCTTTGACTTACGGGAATCGAGACAGGAGTTGACGCTCGCATATTTGGCAAGTTTGATGCTGACACCCGCCCAGAGATTCCACAAGATAGGAATGTTGCTTGAGACACGATACGGAAAGGTGGGAAACAACGGACGCAGCGCGAAAGACTTCATGGCCTTTCTATACGATCACAAGATGACTGCCACGGAGACGCGGCCGGCGGCGCAGTATTTTCACAGGACTTTGCTTGGCTTCGAGCTTTCTCCCTCGGGTAAGAAGCTGACCCAGGATTTCTACGAGCATACCCGTCGCTTCATATCCGGATCAAATCTTGATCCGGAGGCCAAACTGGATATCTTTGACGCCTTATACACAACCTTGAAGGTGGATCAAGCCCCGGCCTTATCGGTAGTGGGGTTCGCGCAATCGTATCTCTCCGGTGATGAGGATCTGTACGATGACTACGTTACGTTCATGCGGGAGAAGGGATTGCCCACGAATGCGTTCGCGAAGGATACCACTTACCTGAAAGGAAAGCTGAAGAGGCGCCAGGTGCGATTCAGCAGCGATGTCCTGCTTAGCGCCCCGGCGGACCGTTTCAGCGAGCTCGTGCGAATCGAGGGCCGGGATGACCTGTCAACGCTGCTGAGGGTTCAGGGAACGTTAAAGGCACAAGAATGAACGAGTCGGTGTTCACCGAACGATTTAAGAGAGATGAGCCCATGCTCCAGGCCTGGGGTGAGTTCGTAGCGCGCGCTGTTTGCGACAAACTGAACGATGCTGTGGAACAGCCTCTTGAGGTGTTTCTGAAACTGCCGGTGCGACCGCGAGTGAAGGAACTGGAATCGGCGATTGAGAAGGCTTTTATCCGCAAGGGCTACGAGAATCCATACGACGACCTGACGGATAAGGTCGGTGTTCGATTTGTCGTGCTCTTGACAGATGAGATCCAAACCGTGGTGGAGTTGGTTGAGAGCATTCCATGGTGGAAGGCAGTAAAAGATCGAGATTATGAGGAGGAGAGGAACTCGCGTCCTGAGCATTTCGATTATCAATCCGTGCACTTCATAGTTCGCGCTGCGGAATCCATTGATCACGAAGGAATCACGATAGAGCTAGGAACGCCGTGCGAGGTTCAAATCCGGACACTCATGCAGCACGCCTACAGCGAATTGACCCACGATGCCATCTATAAACCTAAGGTGGCCGCCGACCCAATAGTCAAACGGTTCATAGCTCGCAGCATGGCACTGATAGAAACGGCTGACGATTTATTTCTTCAGGCGAAAGCGAAAATCAAGCAGGTCAGTCCCAAGGACTCCGGCTTCCTAGCGGGTCTAAGGGAACTATACGCTCAGGTGTTGAGCGCTCAGCCTACTGGAGCCAACAAGGCTGATTTGCTTATCGTGGACGCATACAGACGGCAGATTGATGATGCAACAATGGGGCGTCTGAAACAGTTCTTTGACGAAAAGGAACACATTGTCGAACGAATAAAGGATCGAATGAAACGAAACAATTTGTTCCGACACGCGACTATCCTGTTGGTTTACTATCTCGTGGGCACCCGAGAGAGATTCGCCAAAGGCCATTGGCCGCTTGGAAGCAGGGAACGGGACTTGGAATCGGTCTTTTCAGATCTTGGCAAGAGCTATGAGTCTGACTGATTCCACACAACTCCCGGGATGTTTGAGACTGTCAACGTCAACTTTGTATATGTCAACAGCAACAGAGTAGACGTATACAGCGTATATGCTTCAACATCATTTAGAAGGAGGTGGAGCTTCCGTTTTCGCCCATAATTTAGCCAAGCAAATGGCGCCAATTAGGATTGGCGTATATGGATGATCGCTGTACTGAAGGCAACACGAAGGCTTAGGAATAAATGACGACCTCAAGTGATCCATTACGTGAGGGATGCATCGTAGCTGGCCCCCTATTCAATGAGCCGATGCGTGTTGAGACGGTGCGCACGACCGCTGACGGTACTTGGACCATTGGACTTGTGGGTACCCAGTCTGAACGCTTTCGAAAGGTTACGCTAAGCGCAGATGACCTAGAAGCACTGACTGTCTTGGATTCCAGTTTCTCCTACGACGGAGATGGCCATCTCCTGCGATTGGGCCTTCAGGCATATTCTCTCGGCATCGCTTGGGAATTCGACCCTTATTTCGGTCTATCGATTTCCCGTGTCGATCCGTTGCCCCATCAGCTTGAGGCCATCTACGATTATCTCCTGAAACTGGCCCGAGTCCGGTTTCTGCTCGCTGATGACGCGGGAGCAGGAAAAACGATCATGGCAGGGCTTCTCGTTCGAGAACTCCAATTGCGCGGACTTGCCGAGCGGATTCTCGTCGTCTGCCCGGCCAACCTTTCTTTTCAATGGCAGCGGGAGTTGAAGGAGAAGTTCGATGAGAAATTCCTCGTTCTAAAAGGCGGAGACATCCGCGACCAGTTCGGTGTCAATCAGTGGCTGGAACAGAATAAGGTGATTACTTCGCTCGACCTGGCCAAGCGAACGGAGATCCTGCCGGGATTGAGGCAGGTACATTGGGACCTCATCATCGTGGACGAAGCCCACCACATGTCGTGGTCCCCGCCGGCCCGCAAGACCGCGCGTTATGCTCTCGGTGAGCTCCTGCGGGACACTTCGGACCATTACCTGCTTATGACAGCGACTCCACATAAGGGTGATCCGGCCAACTTTTCCCTTTTTCTCCAGCTTCTCGATCCGGATGCCTATGCGGATGTTAGGTCCATTCGAGAGGCGATGGAGCGGCGTCAAGCCCCATTCTATCTGCGCCGCACCAAGGAGGCTATGGTCTACTTTCCGGAGCGTCGTCCAGACGGCACGTGGGCTGCGGAGAAGATCTTCACAAAGCGCATTCCGCACACCATCGATTTTCAGATCGATGGTCCGGAATTCGATCTCTATCGAGAGATCACCCGTTTCGTGAAACGGCAGAGCGCGAAGGCCGCTGCCCAGGGAGACGATCCCCGTGCGCGCGCCGTCGGCTTCCTGATGTCCCTTTACCAGAGACGCCTTGCATCCAGTACCTGCGCCATGCGGCGCAGTTTGGAAAACAGGGCTCGTAGACTGGAAGACGGCTTAAAGAAGGCGCAAGCTTTGGCACGGCTGGCTCCTCCCGACCTTCCCGATCCGGAAGAGATCGAGGAAATGGAGGAGAATGAGCGCGCAAGGCTCGAGGAAATGCTCGAGGCCATCAGTCTGGCGGAGAACGCCGATCAGGTACGCGAGGAAATCGTGGAGCTTCGCGGGCTTGAAGTACAGGCCAGAGCCGTGGAGGACACCGATACGGAGGCCAAACTATCGAGGCTCAAGGAGTTGCTTCATCAGGAAGGTTTTTTCGATCACCCGGACAAGCGGTTGCTGCTTTTTACCGAGTTCAAGGACACCCTCGATTACCTCGTCGAGAGACTGAAGACCTGGGGCTTCACGGTCGGTTACATCCACGGCGGAATGAAACCAGGATCCCGCGACGAACCCGGTACACGCCTGTACTCGGAGCAGCAGTTCCGGGAGGGCGCAATCCAGATTCTCGTTGCCACCGAGGCAGCCGGGGAAGGCATCAACCTGCAGGTTTGCCATGTTCTCTTCAATTACGACATCCCGTGGAATCCGAACCGCCTCGAACAACGCATGGGCCGCATCCACCGTTACGGCCAACGAAAAGACTGTCTCATTTTCACCTTCGTGGCCACGAACACCATCGAGGGCCGGGTTCTCCAACGATTACTGGAGAAGCTTCAGGAAATCCGGGACGCCCTGGACGACGACGCAGTCTTCAATGTCGTGGGAGAGATACTCCCCGCGGCCCATGTGGAGCGCATCCTCCGGGACTACTACGCGGGCAGGCTCGGCGATGCGGACCTCGAGGAACGCCTCCTCGAGAACGTGGATGAATCACGTTTCCGTGCCATTTGCCAGAACGCTCTTGAGGGCCTGGCTGCCAAGAAGCTCAACCTTGAGATGCTTATCGAGCGTCGCGCAAGAGCTCAGGAGCGTCGCGTCGTGCCCGAAACCATCGCCCGATTCATTCGCGAGGCGGCCGAATACGTTCCATTCAAGCTGAAGAAGATCGAGAATCTCCCCCATACCTTCGAGCCGGCCCGGACACCGCCGGCTCTTCAGCGGTACGAGCGCGACGCCGACTGGAAGCTCCCCGGTCTGGCATTGAAGTACTCACGATGCTCGACCGACCGCGACACGGCCGAAAGGAATAACCTTGAATGGGTTACCCCTGGTCATCCGCTCTTCGAAGCTCTTCGGAGGCACGCCCATGCCAGGGCTGCGGAAGCCCTCGGCAAGGGGGCCTGCTTTCATTCCCTTCAACACGAGACGCCGTCTCGCGTCGACTTCTATCGCGCCCGCGCGGTGGACGGCCTTGGCCACGTGGTTCACGAGCGTCTTTTCGCCATCGAGCTTTCTGATGGCAAGGAGCCTTGTCTGCGCGAACCGAACATGCTGGGGAACTTCTCACCGGCCCAGTTGTCTGAACCGCTGCCTGCGGTTGCTTTCGAGCCTGAGCCCTCCGCGTGGCTGCAGAAGAACGTTCTTCAAGCCTTCATCGAGGAGACACGCAAGGAGCGGCTGTCCGAGGTCCAACGCATCACCGAGCACGTGGAGCTCTCACTTACCGAATTGCTGCAGCGTGCGGATGAGGAAATCGGCAAAGCCAGCGAGGACAAGGAGAAGGGTGTGACGGGTGCCGAAGGGCGCATGGCTCAGGCCGAGAATCGCCATGCCGAGCTGCTCGCGCGCCGCGAACGACGAAGACAGGAGCTTGAGCGTCAGCGGTCCTTGTCCCTGCAGGCCGTCGAACGTATCGCCAGCGTTCTTGTGCTTCCTCATCCCGAGCGCGAGGCCCCCGACGTTCGCAACATGCGACCGAACCTGGAGACCGAGGCTACTGCCATGCGGGTGGTGATGGAGTACGAGAAGTCTCAAGGATTCCAGGTCTACGACGTCCACGAAAAAAACCTGGGCTATGACATCACCAGCTTGGACCTCAACTCCGGCGAGCTGCGCCTCATTGAGGTCAAAGGCCTCGCCGCGGCCACGGGGACAATCCTTCTCACGCCCAACGAAAGGCGCGTCGCGGAGGACCGTCGCGACTGCTACTGGCTGTATGTGGTCACCGGTTGCGCCACAGAGCCCATCCTCCAGGAGCCGATCAAGGATCCCGCCCGCTTCCCCTGGAGGGAAGTGACCAAGGTTGCTCATTACCGGCTCGAGATCAACGCCATGACAAAGCCTATGATGGTTCGGGAAGACAACGCGCCGTATGGAAAGACTCGGGAATAATAGGAGAGTTTGCGATGCGCATCTGCCAGGTCGAGTTTCGGAATTTCAGAGGCATTCGCGAGGGGTGCGTCGTTCTACCGAGGCATGGCGTTCTCTTGGGTGCGAACAACGCCGGCAAGACCACCGTGGTTGAAGCCCTCGCTTTTCTGTTCGGACGCGAGAGGATGGTCAGTCCCATAAGCGACTGGGACTTTTTCGAGGGCGCCCCAAGGCCGGATAGTCGCTTTTTCATCATCGCCACGCTCACCGATTTTGGCTCCAATGATCCAACGGCCGTACCGGATTGGTTCATCGGGCAAGAGGCGGCCCAACCCGTTTGGTGGCATGAGAAGAGTAAGACATTGTCAACGGAGCTTGACCCTCCGGAAGGAGCGGTACTTGCTGCTCAGGTCGCCATGGCCGGCCGTTTCGATGACGAAGCCTGTGAGTTTGAAACAATTCGATATTTCTATCACGGCGAATGTGACCCATTCACCGATGGGTGCTCGATGGTGCCGTGGCGATTGCTCCGACAAGTGGGTCTTTTCCTTTTGTCGAGCAATCGCGACTGGGACAAGCTCCTCTCCTTTCGGTCATCGTCACTCCTTAAGCTCATTCGGGAGTACGATGCACTTCCGGGCAGAGCTGTCGATGTTCTGAAGAAGCAGTTGCGGACCGATGTTGCCAAAATCGAGGAATCCTCGCCCCTTTCAGACATTTTGGAAGCGGCTACGAGGGAGCTGCAATCATTTCTCCTCATCGGCCAATCCAGCAAGATGGTCTATCGGCCAACGACACTGGATGCCCATGCCGTGCTTCAAAGCCTGGTGGCACATGTTGCAGGGCAGGGCGATGTTCTGATTCCCGTAGCCAAGCACGGTGCCGGAATGGTCTCGCTTCAGGCATTTCTCCTGTTGCTCGCTTTTGCCGAGCACAGACGGGAAAGTGGACAGAATTTCATCCTGGCGGCAGAGGAGCCTGAGCTCCACCTGCACCCATCCTTGCATCAGCGTCTCGTTCACCGCATTCGTTCCGCCAGCGTGCAATCGATCGTCACAACGCAGTCGCCAAATGTGGCAGCCGGCTACCAGCCGCAGGAAGTTATCTTCGTCACCAATGCCAACGGGAAGATGACGGCGGATAGACTACGAACCGAGCCAGTGAGCAATATCCGCAGAAACAGCGTCCGGAATCTTTACCTCGTGAATCGCGCGGCCTTTTACGAGGCAATTATGGGATGCGTGGTCCTCGTGCCCGAGGGGCAGTACGACTACGAGTGGCTTTCCTTGTGGCAGCGGCTTGCCCAGTCATACCGGGACTCCATGAAGAGTTTCGACCTTCGGCCGACCTCGATGCTGCCGACCAGTGATGCCGCGGTAGCTGAAACTTTCAGGGAAATCGCACGGTTTCGGCAAGACGCCGTTCCCGTCATTGATGGCGACAGCCCAGGTGACTCGTATCTCGCCGATCTCGTAGCCGGCTCTCCCGCTCCCGGGAAGATCATTCGTTATGGAGATCGGGCAGCCGTTGAATGTCTGTCGGCGTGGATCCTTGAGCCTGCTTTGTCTTCTCCGAGAGAGGGTATGAAGTCCCTGCTCGGGGGCTCCAGGGCGACCTTGCGAAACCTCCAGAATGCCATCCTCGCCAGGAAGAAGGATCGTGAAATGCGGGAAACCATCGTCTGGGAGTGCCTGGCGACGGATGGATGTTGCGAGCGTGCCTGCGAGCTCCTGCATGATCTTGCCGCCATCGCCTCCAATGGCGCTCCTTCCAACGCCGGGTGGCATAGCCACAGCGAGCCGAATGGCACCGTGGTCCATGTTGCCTCACATGTGCGGAGGGTCTGACCGTGGAAGATATCCTGGCTGTCGTTGGTCAAGCCGGAACGGGAAAGACGAGATGGCTCATGAAACAGGTTGGCGATCTGGCTCCCCGCATCCTCACGGCCGATCACCAGCGAGTGCTTGCCATCACTCGGATGCACGGTTCCAGACGCCGACTTCAGACGAACCTGTCGGAACATTGCCCGTCAATTCCCTGCTCAATAACCACCATCGACGGATTTGCTCTGTCCATCCTGAACCGGTGGCGCCGATCATTCGGCTACACAAGGCCGATTCAACCCGCAGGTGATGCGGTATTCCAGGAGACGGTCTTTGGCACCGACGCCTCATTCGAGGAAATCCTGATCAAGAGCACCGAGCTGTTGCGCAGCAGGACCGTCAAGGCGGTTATCCGGGAGTCATATCCGATTGTGATGATCGACGAGCTCCAAGACTGCCATGGCCGACTCCTGGAGTTTGTCAAGGCGCTGTCGAGCTGCTCGACCCTGATTGTGGCCGCCGATGAATTCCAGCTTCTTGATAGCAATGTCCCTGGATGCCCCGCCGTTGAGTGGCTGCGGGGCATGGAGGAAGGCTCTGGCTGCCGATGCAAGGAGCTGACGAGATGCCGTAGGACAGCTGTCCAAAAGATACTTGCAGCTGCTGAATGCCTCCGCAGTAACATTGCCGCGGAAGGAGAAACGATCCCGGTGATTTGCTGCCCAGACTATGGCCCGGCGGCGTACAAGATCATCGATGTGCTGGTCTTCAACGCGCGCAGCTGGCACGGTTCCACGGCCATCATCACGCCGAGTCACGATGGCTTTATCAACGAAGTTCTTGCTTCCCTTGACTGCCAGCTGGAGAAAAGGAACCTCAAGAGAATCTCCTGGTTCCACGAAGTGGGGGCTCGTGAAGAGCGGAAGCGTCTTCATCACTGCCTCGGCGTGGGGTGCGAAGCCCCCGGTTCAACGGGATGGACTGCACCCATTGAAGAGCTGACTCCGGCGGCAAGCCAGATTGTCGCTCGGACCCAGAGATTCGCTAGGCTTCGGGGCCTCCAGGATATCTCCCACTGCATGGTTGCACGACACATCGATTCAGTGGTACATGAACGACGTGCCTACTGTGGACATAGCCAGAAACGCGTCGTAACCACCGTTCATGGGGCGAAGAACCGTGAGTTCGATAACGTGATCATCATTTGGCCGTATAGAGTCACATCCGACTCCGAACAGAAGCGCCGGCTCCTCTATAACGCGATAACTCGCAGCAAACGAAACTGCATGCTCTTGGTGAGGGGTGATTCGAAGAGAGTCCAAAAGGATCCAGTACTGTCACTTCTGGGACCGGCAAAGCCGGCGTTTCTTCCTCGCCCCAAAAAGAAGGCTGCCAGTGGAGGAAAGCGCAAATGAAGAACCACGGAGGACAGCTCGAGGTGACACGTCCGATCATATGAATTCGGGAGGACATCAGATGAGTGCGCGCAGCAGGTTACTGGAATCCATCGCCGAGACCATCGCCGACTATCGTGAAGGTGAGGTCCCAAAGCCGACTCCGGAGCACGTAGAGAAATGGGTTGAGCAGTTTGACCGAGAAGTACAGAAGCCTATTCTGGCGGAGCTCGACCATGTTTTGAACAAGACATATTTCTCAAAAGAGAAAGTAAAGGACTTTCTTACAACCGTGGTTCGCGGTGAGAAACTGGCTGGGGATGATCCGTGCTCATTTTGGGAGAATGTTGAATTCCTAAGAATACAGGGAGGCGGAAATAGCCAGCGAGAAATGCTGGCTATGTTCGATGCCATTCTTGAGGAAGAGTTCGGAATCACAACGGACGATTGCGGTGAGAAGCCGGTTGTGTTCCTGTATCTCGACGACGCGATCTTCACGGGTAATCGAGTTAGGACAGATCTGGTATCTTGGATAGAATCCGATGCGCCGGATGACGCCGAGCTGAAGATCGTAACAATAGCTCTTCACCGGGGCGGACAGTACTACGCACGCACCAAGATTGAGGAGTCTATTGCGGCTGTGCGAAAGAACATCAAAGTGGAATGGTGGCGCCGCTTTGAGATCGAGGACAGGAAATACAACATCTATACCTCGGACGTTCTGCGTCCTACCTGCATTCCCGAGGATGCTGATGTGCAGGCCTATGTTTCGAGTATGAAATACCAACCGGTCTTGCGCAAACCAGGGAATATCGGCGAAAAGCGAATCTTCTCGAGCGAGGAAGGTCGCCATCTGCTGGAACAGGAGTTCCTAAAGGCGGGTGTGAAGATTCGTTCCATGTGCCCAAACCTCAACGTCTATCAGCGCCCCCTTGGGAACATGGTGTTGGAGACACTGGGTTTTGGATCACTGCTGGTGACCTTCCGAAATTGCCCGAACAACTGCCCTTTGGCGTTCTGGGTAGATTACCCCTGGTATCCCCTCTTCCCAAGGAGTACCAACAGCGATGCGTTTATTAAGCGGTTGTTCGGATCGTTCGTTCAAGGAAAGGGTAAGAAGGCAAAAGGTTGATGGCGGACCGCAGCCAATTTAGGATCTATCTAGCTTCGGAGAGCGTGGTCTTCAAGAAGACCAACGAGCACTTTGGCGGCCTGTCCAACATGGCCCCCGGCTTTCCTCTGGTTGTGAATGGTATTCACATCCGCACCGCCGAAGCGCTCTACCAGGCATGCCGGTATCCTCACATGCAGGATGTACAGCGCCTAATAATCGACGAACGCAGCCCGATGACAGCCAAGATGCGCACCAGGACCTATCGTAAGAGTTCACGGCCGGATTGGGATCAGGTGCGTGTCACCATCATGCGGTGGTGCCTCCGGCTGAAGCTTGGTCAGAACTGGGAGAAATTCTCGGAGCTGCTCCTGGAGACCGGAGACCGCCCCATAGTCGAGAGGTCCAGGAAGGACGACTTCTGGGGGGCGAAACCAGCTGAGAATGGCACGTTGGTCGGTCAAAACGTACTTGGTCGATTGCTCATGGAATTGCGGGAGGAACTCCGCGCGTCGGGCAAGAGCAGCATAAGAATTTCCGCGCCTGCAAGGATATCCAACTTCCTTCTGCTCGGGGAGCCCATCCGAGATCCGGCAAGCGGCGTGCAAAGCGCGACGGCCGAAGCAGAACGTTCTGTAACACCAATCGAGTCCGTATCCGAGAATGCACCCGAAAAGGACCTCTGGAGAGGCAATATGATCCCCAAGGAATGTAAGCGCCTGGCCGAAGTCGACTTCCCCATCGCAGTGGTTTCAAAACACTCTGTTCAGGAGAAGTCCGCCCGTCACGGCCATCCGTCGACGCTCCATCTTTGGTGGGCGCGGAGGCCGCTGGCCGCCTGCCGCGCCATGCTCATGGCGCTACTTTTACCCGATCCCTGCGACCTGTGCTGCCCGGTGGAATTCAGAGCCAAGGCGAGGGAAGTTCTACTTAGCCTGCCAGGCTGGAATACCCCACGAATAAACCAACAGATGAAATCTGACGAAGGAGTACGCAAAATGCTCCTCACCTTTATCGGGGACCTTGCCAATTGGGACAACTCAGCGAACAACAGCTACATTTCTGCAGCCCGTGCCCTCATAAAGGCAGTCCACCCGGATGAAGCACCGCTTGTGGTGGACCCGTTTGCAGGGGGAGGTTCGATCCCGCTGGAGGCATCGCGACTCGGCTGCGAGGCCTTCGCGAGCGACCTGAACCCCGTCGCATGTCTAATCCTCAAAGTACTACTGGAGGACATACAGCGCTATGGGCCCGAACTCCCTGGGAAACTGCGACGAGCCGCAGAAGAGATCAATCGTCATGCACAGGAGGAACTAGCTGAATTCTACCCCAAAGATCCGGATGGCGCGATTCCCATTGCTTACCTCTGGGCACGTACTGTGCGCTGCGAGTCTCCAAATTGCGGCGCGGAGATCCCGCTCGTGCGCTCATTCTGGCTCTCGAAGAAAGCGGACAGGAAACGAGCGCTCCGGCACCGGATTGTGTGTCGCGAAGGAAGCCCGCTGTGCATTGAGTTCGAGATCTTCGAGCCGAAGCACGATCGAGACGTTCCACCTGGGACTGTGAGTCAGGCTAAAGCAACCTGCCAAGTGTGCTCCAGCGTACTCCCTCCCGACCGAGTGCGTGCGCAGCTATCAGTTCAACACGGGGGAGCAGATGTTGCTATCGACGATCAAGGCGAGCGCACTGGAGGGGCAATGCTACTCGCGGTCGTCACTCTCCGAGAAGGAGAGCGAGGCCGTTACTACCGGCTTGCTTCTCAGCAAGACTACGCAGTCATGTGGAAGGCGATACGGCGCATTGCTGCAGTGGCTGCGAAGACTACAGCGAATGGTCTTAGCTCGGTACCGGATGAACCAACGCCGCGCGACGGTACTGGAAGCGTAGGAGGTGGTTTCCGCACACGAAAATACGGTGTGCACTCATTCGGGGATTTTTTTAATTCGCGCCAGAAGTTGGCACTTGTTACTTTGGCTAACGAGATACGCAGCAGGGAAATGCCCGAACCTTGCCGCCACTTAATGGCCTGCGCACTGGGTATATTCGTGCGGTCCTGTAATGGGAATGCTCGCCTGCGTCCGGATTCCTCGGTCGCTCCAGCATTCGGAATGCAAACGCTGCCGATAACATGGACATTCCCGGAGACAGTTCCTTGGGGGGGACGTTCTGAACACTTCGATGGTGCAGTGGAAGGTATTCTCGATGTACTCGCGACTGGTCATACTTACGTGGGGTCGTCTGGTCAGGTACAGATCGCAGATGCGGCCGATTCACCACTGCCTGATGACACCGCATCCATTTGGTTTACTGACCCACCATACTACGATTCCGTTCCCTACGCGGATCTTTCTGATTTTTTCTATGTTTGGATGAAGCGTGCTCTGCCCACTGAAGCGATTCTAAGGGATCCTTTCGATGTAGCAAATCGGCTTACGCCGAAATCCAGGGAGGCCGTTCGTGACATGCAAGAACATCTTGACGGGCGCGCGAAGAAGCCGACTGAGTGGTATGAACAGAAGATGTACCATTCATTTAAAGAGGGGCGCCGCGTGCTTGGTGACGATGGCGTGGGGTGTGTCGTCTTTGCCCACAAGACCACAGCAGGATGGGAAGCGCTCTTGTCCGGGATGGTTCGAGCTGGTTGGACCATTACTGGCTCTTGGCCCATAGCGACAGAGAGTCGGACTCGGATCAGGGCGCGTGAATCGGCGGCTTTAGCCACCAGTGTTCATCTCATCTGCCGCCCGCGCCCCGACGATGCTCAGACAGGCGACTGGAGAGAGGTTCTGCGCGAACTTCCCAAACGGGTTGGCAACTGGATGGAGCGGCTACAGGGTGAGGGAATTCGTGGAGCAGATCTTGTCTTCGCCTGTATTGGCCCAGCGCTTGAGATTTTCAGCCGCTACTCTAGGGTCGAGACCGCTGAGGGGTGGGAAGTAAAACTGTCAGAATACCTCGAAAAAGTCTGGGAAGTCGTAGGCCGGACAGCTTTAGAACAAATTCTGGGCACGGCAGAAGCCACCACGCGAAACGGCATGACCGGCGTCCTGGAAGAGGATGCTCGTTTGACGGCCCTCTTCCTCTGGACGTTCCAAGCTACAAATGGACAGAACGGTTCCAGTCCCAACGGTCAACGACAAGCGGATTCGCAAGTCGAACCAGGCGACGAGGAAGAGGAAGAGATCTCACCAAAGGGTAAAGCCAAGGGTTATAGCTTGGTCTTCGACGTGGTGAGACGATTCGCACAGCCTTTAGGTATAGATCTGCCCAAGTGGGAAGGTCGTATTATCGAAACGAAAAAAGGCGTCGTGCGCCTCATGGCCGTATCCGAGCGTGCGAAGCAACTCTTTGGTGAGGACGGTCCTGCGGTCAAACCTGATTGGATACACGAACAGCCAAGCGGCCCCATTCAATTGAGGCTCTTTCCTGCACGTTCTGACAGCATGCCTCCCAAGATTCGGTCCCGGGGACGAGGACGCGGGGTAGTGGCGGAGACAGGCGGCAGGCAGTCCGAGGTGGATCCCGGGAGCACCACGCTGGACCGGGTGCATGCGGCGATGCTGCTTCAAGCTGGCGGACAAGCGAACGCACTGCGGGCGCTCATAAAAGCCGAGCAGGATGTCGGCTCCGATTTTCTTCGCTTGGCCAATGCACTTTCCGCACTTTATCCGTCAGGCACCGAGGAGAAGCGGTTGCTGGATGCCATGCTTCTGGCGGTACCGCGATAGGTCGACGAAGTGGAAACAGTGAAGTCTAACCCTTCCGTTTGGCAACTGGCCGGTGGACCATCGACAAGGCCCTATGCCCACGTCTTCCTGAAATATGGAGTTGGGCTCATCGGGCCGGGGGATGCCGGACCATGGAAGCCTAGCCGTGAGGATGACGAGTTCGAGGGCGGCTTCGTTCGTCGTTTTGCAGACGAAATGGAAGTGGGCGATGTGGTCCTGCTCCGAACCGGCATCGCCGGCATCGTTGCCCTGGGAGTAGTGGCGAGCGAGTATTTGTATCTGAACCAGTTTGATGATGTGAATGGCTGGGACCTTCAGCACGCAAGACGTATCCGCTGGTGCCCACTGCCGCAGGAATACACCTTCAACAGCCAGGTCTTTGGAGCGAATCCAACGCGGTGCGCGAGGACCTGGAAGGCCGAGGTAATAGACTTCGCCAGGCGTTTCTTGAGCTCTCCACCGACCTATTGGCAAGAGGCGCCGCTTCCTGAGCTTCCTCCCGAAGAGCCGAGCTTGGAGGATCCCCCGGGGGCTTTGGAGTCCATTGTGGCGCAGGCACGGGACTTGTTTGGGATGTATTGGGACAGGCAGGGATTCGGGGATCACCCCACTGAAGACGAGCTCATCACGCACTTCGTGGTGCCCTTCCTGCGGGCGCTTGGGTGGCCGCCCGAGCGAATCGCCGTGAAGTGGCGATACATCGATGTCGCGGTCTTCGCGGCGCTCCCACGCACACCGGAGAATTGCGCGTTCGTCGTTGAGGCAAAAAGATTAGGCGCAGGCGTGGAGAGTGCGCTCGATCAGGCCAAAGGATACGTGGAATCCCTGGGTGTGCCGCGCGATGTGGTTGTCACCGACGGGATTCGCTATCGCATGTATTCCTGCAATAATGAGTTTGCGCCGCTCGCTTACGCGAACTTGATGCGGTTGAAACTGTCCTCGCTCGACTTGTTCAACCGATTGAAGAAACCGTAGAGGAGAACCGGCTGATGGAACCCTGGTACAAGGTAGCGACACCGCGAAAAGAAGTCCGTGAGGGCCGATCGTTCAACCCGGACGAGTTCGCCATCCACCTGGAGCAGGTTATCTCCGGGGCGGCCCCTGAAGATTATCGGGAGCCGGACAAGTTCTTCAGTCGAACCTGCTTCACCCGGGCTCTACGGGAACATGCCGGGATGGTGCTTCGCCGGCTCTCAGGAGAAACCGTCAACACCGCCCCAGTGATGACCCTCATCACTCAGTTCGGAGGTGGAAAAACCCACACGCTCACCGCGCTCTATCACTTGGCCATCAATGGAGCAAAAGCAGCTGAGTACAGCGGCGTAGCCGGCCTAATTTCAGAAGCCGGTATCGATAAGGTGCCGGAGGCACGTGTCGCCGCGTTCGTGGGGAACGCATGGGACCCCCAGGATGGGCGGGAGACACCATGGATCGATGTGGCCTGGAGGATCGCCGGCGAGCAGGGTGTAAAGGAGCTCGGACCGGCGGCCAAGACCACCCCACCGGGGACCGAAGCCCTCGCTCGCGTGTTTGCGGCTGCGGGCCGTCCCGTGTTGCTGCTTTTCGACGAGGTGCTCAATTTCATGAACCGGCATCGCAAGATGGCCGACCACTTTCATGCTTTCATCCAAAACCTCACCGTGGCCATCACCGGCACGACGCACGGTGTTGCGGTCATCAGCCTTCCGCGCAGCCAGGTGGAGATGACCGAGTGGGACATGCAGTGGCAGGACAAGATCACCAAGGTCGTTCGGCGGGTAGCCAAGGACCTCATCGCCAACGACGAAGCCGAAATCAGCGAGGTGGTTCGCCGGCGCCTATTCAAGGATCTCGGCAGTGACCGTATTCGCAAGAATGTTGCCAAGACCTACGCTGACTGGAGCTTCGAGCGGCGGGCACAACTGCCGCGGGAATGGACGGCCGTGGACAGCACCGTGACCGAGGCCAAGGCGAAAGAGTACCTGCGGGGCCGGTTCGAGGTCTGCTACCCGTTTCATCCAGCGACCCTCTCCGTGTTCCAACGAAAGTGGCAGGCCCTCTCTCAGTATCAGCAGACGCGCGGGACGCTCGCCATGCTCGCCCAGTGGATTTCCTGGGCATACCGCACGGGATTCACGCAGGCTCGGCGCGAGCCCCTGATCACGCTCGGTTCCGCTCCCCTGGAGGTGCCGGAGTTCCGGAGCGTGGTGCTCGGACAACTTGGCGAATCTCGTCTCGTCGCCGCCATCGACTCCGACATCTCTGGAGCACAGTCCCACGCCAGGGCGCTAGACGCCGACACCAAAGGGGCCTTGCGGAACATCCATCGTCGCGTGGGAACGGCGATCCTTTTTGAATCCTCGGGCGGCCAGGTCGATAAGGTGGCACACCTGCCGGAACTGCGATTCGCCCTGGGAGAGCCGGAAGTGGACACGACTTCGGTGGATACCGCCGCATTCACGCTGGAGGACAAGTCCTATTTTCTCCGTCGAATCGGCTCGGATGGCTTCAAGATCAGCCATCAGCCGACTTTAAAGAAAGTGGTGAGCGACCGGCGTGCCTCCCTGGACGAAGATACCGAAATCAAGCCTTCCATGAGGTCGCTGATCCAGAAGGAGTTCAGCCGGGGCGCGAGTATCCCAATTGTGCCCTTCCCCGCAGACGGGACAGCCGTGCAAGACACACCGAAGCTGACGCTCGTTGTGGTGGAACCGGAGCTCGAATGGACGGGAACGGGCCAATTGCGTCAGCAAATCGCGGAATGGACCCGGCAGAGAGGGAGCTCCCCACGACTGTACCCTGGCTCGCTCGTGTGGTGCATAAAGAAGCCCGGGCGCGAATTCCGCGACAAGGTCGAGACGTGGCTCGCCTGGAGGCGCGTGGCCAAGGAGATTGCCGAAGGAACGCTCGGCGGAGATTTCGACCGCAGCGACCGTACGGAGCTTCAGTCCAAAGCATCCGATGCGGAAGAAGCCGCAAGGGACGAAGTCTGGGGAGGCTACCGGTTTGTGGTCATCGCGGATCAGAAAGAGTCCGATGGACTCAAAACCATTGACCTTGGAGCCGGCCACTCGAGTGGAAGCGAAACGCTCTGCGGCCGTGTGATCACCGCCCTCAAGTCCCAGGCCCTGCTCAACGAATCCGTTGGCGCCGGATACATCGAGCGGAACTGGCCCCCAGCACTGAAAGAATCCGGGGCCTGGCCGCTTTCGAGTCTCCGCCAGAGCTTCCTGAATGGATCCCTAACCCGCCTAATAGACCCAGACACCGTACTCAGAAACAAGATCGTAGAATTCGTCTCGAGAGGCGACTTCGGATTGGCCTCCGGCCAGAAACCCGACGGCGGGTATGAGCGCGTGATCTTAACCGAGTTCACCGACCCGGCCGACGTCACCTTCGAATCCGGCGTCTTCCTTCTCTTAAATGCCAAGGCGATCCAGCTCAAGACCCCTTCGGAGCCGCCCCCCGGTGGCGGCCCAGAGCCAGTCCCCGGCCCGGAGTCCACACCACCTCCAGAACCGGGCCCCGAGCCGCAGCCGGAACCCCCACCAGCCGCAGCCACAAGAACGTTACGCATTCGCGGAGACATCCCCCCCGAAATCTGGAACCGACTGGGAACCAAGATCCTGCCCAAACTGCGGAGCGGCTCGGATCTCAAGATCGGCATCGAATTCTCGGTGACTATCGACGGGAGACTCGAAAATAATTTCAAAACTGACCTCAACCAGATACTTGAGGATCTTGGTCTAAGGGAGCGTGTACGAATCGAATTATAGAGGTCAAATACAGAAGTACGGCATTTTGCGCGATGCAAATCCTAATTAAAGCATGTAGCTTACCAGCTTTTCTAAGAGCCTAGCAATTTGGTCCTTTTTGGAGCACAATGCAATAAGTTTTATATTGGCCTGACCAAAAATAGTCAGCCGAACAACTTCATAATATTCCGACCCAAAAAGGTTTCATAAGGTTCGAGCCACGGTTGAGGAATTCCAGGGAAATTCAAGAAAAGCTGGAAAATGCCGGACTCGATGTCATGGATTACGATACTCGTTGGGGACGATATCGTATCCGCTTGCAGCCCGGGGAAATAGAGAAAAGTAAAGAAATTCTGACGGAAGTAATAAAAGAAGCCTTCGAGGCATCTAGCAACGCTTAAGGGCATAGCCCTGGAGCGCGGTTTCCTCTTCGCCTGGCATGGACTATTTACCATCAAAAAGAGGGTGCAGCGACATGGCGCAATAGCGCGTATGGTAAGCCAATGACAAGTAACTCGAAGAGCTGGAACCCAGCTTATATCGTCAAAGAAAGCGCAAGAGCCAAACGGGTCCTGCTGCGCCTTATGCCGGACTGCGGCCTGGTGCTGACGGTGCCCAAGGGCTTTGACAGGAGCAGAATCAGCCAAATACTTGCGGATAACCGCAAATGGATCGAGCGGCATTTGGGAGAAAAGGCATTGGACGAATCGCTCGGCAGCCCCGAGAATCTGCTTCCGAGAGAGATATATTTTCAAGCCAATGGGGAGTGTTGGCGCGTGCGCTACTCTGAATGGCAAGACGGCCGTCTGAGGTTAACCTCGGATTTGGACAGTCGCGAAATTGAGATCACCGGCGACACTTCAGGTCACGCAAATTGCAGCTATTTGTTGAAGCAATGGCTGCGGGACCAGGGCCAAAGAATACTGCTTCCGTGGCTGGAAAGGCTCAGCGCTGAGAGCGGGTTACAGGCAGCCAAGGTCCAGATAAGGACACAGAAAAGCCGGTGGGGAAGCTACTCGACCAGGGGCACGCTCAGTTTGAACGCCGCGCTGCTCTTCTTAACCGCACCCGAGGTCCGGTATGTGATGATTCACGAGCTTTGTCACACAGTGCACCACGGCCATTCCATGGAGTTCTGGAAGCTGGTCGGACGACTGGAGCCTAACTATCGGCGACTGAATCTGGAAACGGGAAAAGCTGATGGGAGAGTCCCGGGTTGGGTTAGATTGTAGTGGACCTTGGGAGGGCCGTCAGGGAATCAAAGAGGCGGCTTAGAATGTCCGTCGACGGCCGGAAGAGGGGCAACACAGAATACAACGATTAGAGCTTAGGAATATTACGGCGAGGCATGAAATTATCTTTAATCTGTGTTATTAGTGTGATATGGATTTGATCTCGAGAATAGGTGTTCAAGCACGACCTGAGGTTGAAATGTTACTCCCAAATAGTTTTCCCCAACACGCGTTTTGGCCTTTCCAAACCAGTAACCCGGCAAGCTCCTTGTGCCCCGCTGCTGCTCATATACCGGTGCGGTTGCCACATCCTGTGGATCTTCACATCATTCGCCATGGGGAGACAGTTGCAAACGTTGAGAAATTGGTCACTGGAGCGCGAGACGTTCCGCTGACGGAACGGGGTAGAATCCAGGCTAAGCAGGCGGGAATTAAGCTATCTCCTCATTATGACTTTGCGTTCAGCTCGAAGTTGAAAAGGTCAAAGGAGACGCTTCGGTTGGCACTGGAAGCGGGCCGAGTGCGGGTTACCAAATGTGAAGAGGACCCGCGACTGAACGAGAGAGGTTTGGGTGAATTGGAGCTTCGGCCTTCCCGATCCCTGCCCGAATATGCAGCCGGCAACTTGGCATATTCCCCCCCGGGAGGAGAGAGCTATCTTGCTGTTACCGAAAAGGTGCTGAGCTTCTTGACCGACCTTTTTGAGTTGGTCCAAAGAACCGGAGCAAGGCGGATACTCATTTCATCCCATATGGGTCCTATGAGGATAATGGAAGGTATTTTAAAGGAAGAGACAAACCCTGTCACCGTGCTGAATCGATCTTTCCGAAACGGTGATGTCATCAAGTACGACTGGAGTCGTTTCGCATGGCCGAAGTTTCAAATGGGCAAGGAGTAAGCGGATTTCCTAAAAGCTATGCCTACCAACGGCAATGGGGAATGGAATTCGTTGACATATCCAGGTACTCTGCAATCGAAGAAAATTGGAAGACCTCACAGGACTCCATATCGAAAATTCGGGACACCCTCTCTGGGGCAGAAATGCACAACGCAGTCCGTACAGTCGCAGCAGCGGGATCGCTGGGACGTATGGAGGCCTCACAGCTATCCGATGCAGACCTGATCATTGTTCTCAAGGACGGAGCAGATCTAAACTCAGATACGGCTTGGAAGGCGTTCAACAGCGTTTGGACAGCCTTAACCCCGCTTGGCTTGACAGAACCCAAGAAAACAGGGGTATTCTCAACACCCTGCTCAGAGGGGCAACTATGCGGCCCAGAAGTGGGGAGCGCCATCGAAGAGCTGCGAATTTTTGGCAAAAGGCTTCTGCTATTACTTGAATCCCAGCCGCTACTGCATGAAGAAGAATACAAAACCTTGATCGATGGCATCGTTCGCCGCTACGCACGCCGGTATGTCGAGGTTGATCCCCGTAAGGAATGGGCTTTTCTACTGAACGATCTCCTCAGGTATTTCAGAGCACTGTGCGTCAATTACCAGTGGGACTTTGAAAACGACAAGCAAAAGTGGCCGATACGAAACATCAAACTTCGCCACAGCCGCTTGATCATGTACAGCGGTTTATTGTTTTTGCTTGGTGAGGCGAGTAAAGAACGAACTGACAAAGTACAATGGCTAAAAGACAGGCTGTATCTCACACCACTGGAAAGAATTGCACACGTCTATCATGAAAACCTTGATTGGAGCTTTCCTCGAGTTTCAGGGTTATACAATGTCTTTCTGTCAAGGTTGAATGACGAGGGAGTTAGAGAGCTATTGCACATCGCTTCGGAGGAAGATCCTGAAAAACACTATGGCGAGAGATATCTCAAAGCACAGTATGCCGATTTGAAAGCGAATTCGGATGCGCTTATCGCCGAATTACTCCGATTCGTTCTCAGACGCCGAGGAATTTGGTCCGAACGTTTCTTCGAGTACCTGATATTCTAAAATTATTGGCGCAGTGAAAAGATATGCCATTTTTGGCCTCATTGATCACTCTACTGCTGAGCTAATCCGAACCTATCAACAGGTTCTCTCGGTTTGCACCGGAGACAGCTTGGCTCTCCGGTTTCCCATCCACGTTACGCTCCGGGGTCCATTTTGGGCCAATTCCAATGGAATTCACAGTCTGTTGTACCAGACAAAGAAAAGCACGGCCGCTTTCCACCAACTGGACGTTTTACTCGTAGGTCCAGTTCCGGTATCTCCCTCACTGTGCTGGCTTGAACTGACGGCCTCCGGATCGGCATTGCAATACATGTCCGGCCTCCACACTATGTTAGAAGGGTTGGTAGCTCCGTTGATGCTCCGAGATGACGTGCCTGACGAGCATAAGGGAGCTAATTTTCGACCGCATGTTACCTTGGGTTGGGGAGTGTCACCTGCCGCTTTGTGTGACAATCTGTTTAACGCCGGGCCTTTAAAGTTGCACGGCATAATTGAATCCATAGCAATCGTAGGCTATCCCGAAAAGTGGCCGGAGGAAGGCTCAGTTGAAGTGCTGGGTAGATCAAATCTTGCCCGCGAGGGTGAAGCCACTCTCGATATTCTCCACTGATCAGGAGCAGGAAACGGAACCGGGCTCCTTTGCCCAAGGGCCTACTCCTGCAACAATTTTGCGATCGAAGAGATTTTCCTGAAGCTTTTCGGTGCGCTTCTGCATGGCGCGCTTCAGCTTGGATCGGTTAATCCGGGCATGGCTCAGCTTGAGCTCAAAAAACTCACTGGTATCGTTTGCGGCTTCAACGTCTTGGCGCATCCATATCCACGCACGGCGGTCAGCCGAGCGAAGGAATAGGACCCAGCTTGCGTAGGCTTCAGCTGGATCAGAAGCCTTAAGGTAGGCATGCCACCAGTAGCGGGCACAAGCTTCAATCCACCGAAACCGTGCTGATTTTTGTTCAAGCGCAGCGTAACCAGTCCTGATCTCACCCTCGGGCCAAGCGCCTTCAACCGGCAATGTATTATTTGCTTTGAATCCGGCAAGCACCGTGCCTCTTTTCCTCTTCCACACTAAATTCGAAGCTTGATCTGCTTCGACCATCTCTCTGAGCCAGTCGGACTTTCCGTTGTGGGAGGCTGCAATCGCGATGTCCAACAAGGACCGATCTGTATGGCAAAGATCCAGCTCGATCAGTTCTTTTCGAAGTTCGGCTATCGCTTCCGATTCCGGAACACGAAAAACCATGTGCAAGAGGTCGTCCACATCCGCCGCACCGATATATCTGGTTGACATGAATGTAAGGAGGGCACGCCACAACTGAACGCCTCGGCCAGGATCGTGAGCGAGGAGGGCCTCGCACAGCGCAAGAAATGCTGATTCTGCCAAGGCGACTCGACGTCTAAAATCAGCCGTGAGTTCATGCGAGCCCTCAAGCCAGTGGTCGACCATATCTGATGCATGCTGCAGTACCGGGCTAAAATCCTCTGAATTGACTTCGGTTAGGTAGAGGCTGGCACCTGACCTTCGGGCTTCGCGTATGCGAGAAACAGCGGTTTCGGCGGCTCGGCGGTGTGTTTTGAATTGTACCTCGGGATCCATGGCCGCCTTAAGCGCCGCCATAGGATCGGAGCCTTCCTGGGTGGATTGCGGTAAAACCGAGAACGTGAAGGGTGAAGCTTTGGCCTCAGTGCGGTCGACCAACAAGGCTGATCCTGGTTCGGGTGCATCAATCTTATCAGCCGCGAGCACATGACCAAAGACCTTAGCCGCGAGTCGCACTTCTGAGGGATCGGCTCCACGTCTGCGGGCAGCTTCCAGTACCCGCCACGGGGCCAAACGCGGCACTACCTGATCGAAGGGAAGAGCTCTTGTGGCCTCCATAAGTGCCTGTGTACCATAGTGATTTACCCACAAAGGTGCATCTGGGCTCCAGGACCAACCCTCTGTTGCAAGCGTCCGTCCGAAGCGGAGCACATCACTGGCTGTCAGTGCGCGGAACGCAAAGCTACGTAGCTCACGGTTTTCCTCCTTTGCAAAGCCTTCGATCCACAACCAGGCGTTATTGCTGAAATCGATCGGATGAATCGACAGCAGGATGAGAAGATCTTGCTGCTGCTTGGGCGAGCCACCGGCATAACGAGCGATTAGCGCGTCGGCATCATCCTTCGTGGGAGTATCTAAGATCTCTTTCACGTCTGTGAGGAAAGATCTGAGATCTGCTCGAATCAGTGCATCGATTTGGGCCCGCGCATCCAGATCCTGAAGCTCCAACATGAGGAGTTTGCTGGCTGCATAGAATTCTCGACTGGCATCCGATTCGGTACCGCTTGACCGCAACACTCGCGCTGCTTCGGCTTCCGCTTCCCCTGCCAGCAAGAAATGATCGGTTACCTGGATCGCGCTCCAATAGCGAGATTCCGCCGGAGACGTCGCAATGCTTTGCATTTTGCCGCGGATTAGATCGGCTAGCTGATCTGGCGCGCATCGGGCGATTACCGGTTCCAGTTGTTCGAAGACGTGATCCTCAATAGTATGTGAGCCGTGCCGGCTCAGCTTCTCGACATCAACTCCGGCTGCTGCCTCCCGAACCTCCTTAACAAGGGCAGCTGGCGGTTCAAAGGTTGGATCGAACCACAGCTCGCTGGACCGCTGCACGCGCACATGCAATGGCATTTCCGTGTCTTCAAGCGCTGCCTTTGCATGCCGTCGCTCCAGCGGGAAAAAACTGCGACAGGGCCTTGGCAGGTAATCCTTTTCATAGGTCAGCGGATGGTCAATCCCGGGATCAATCGACGTTGCGGCATCCTCGTCTTGCTCCTGTCCGCTCAGCCACAGCAAAAGTGCGGCTACACGTGCCGGAAGGTCCGGATGCACGCCTGATTCCGGCTTTCGGAGGCGGACCACTTCTGACAGGTGGCGTAAGGCCGCCGCTGTCTCGTCTGGATCGGTTTCGTTAAGCAGGCAGAGCCATCTTATTCCATCCCAGATCTCACTGCGACCTCTAACAGCTAATGCAACCGCCGTGACTTCAAAAACCGACTGTGCCTGAGCCAATGGGAAACCTTCAAGGATCGAAGGTATCGTGGATTGAGGCCCGCGATCATTGCAATCTACGAGTTTGAGATCAACCCCAACGACCGTGATCCGCCTCGAAGCATCCATCCCGATTCGACTTCTGAGCCGGTCGGAGCGACTCGCTTCGAATTCAGCATTGGTCTCGCCACGCGGATTGACATCACGAGAGACGATGCTGAGCCAATGGCGTGCCCGTTTGATGATTATATCAAGAGCTGCTGTGTCCTTTCGCGGTATGGAACGCAACGCATTGATGGCCCATAATCTGGCGGATGCTTGAGTCTGACCACGCGAGTGTTCGACCGCATCAAGTAGAGCACCGGTAAGATTTGCAGCTAGACTGGCGAGTTCCAGCCGATGGCAGTCGGTTATGTTCTGGGTTTGCAGCCACGCTGTAACGAGAACCCCAGGCAATGCAGATACTGTGGGACTTCCCCGTTCTACCAGTATCGAAACTGCCGCCCGCAAGATTTCCGAACGTTGATCGAAACCCGCGATGGGATCCAGCCACTGCATAAGCTCGGCATCGAGTGCCGCAAATGTTGATTCTGCCATTATATCCAAATGGGCCAAAAGTGCTGCACCAAGCGCATGTGCGACAAGTGTGGGCGTGAGTTGCAGATTACCTGACGGACCAGGTACGGTAAACCGGCTGTCAATGATGTCACTGAGCCTAGCATAAACCTCGCGTTCTGAGAGGTCCGGACGGTTTGCCATCTCACCCAGAGATTTGATGGTAAATTCCTGTATACCGGCGAGATGTCTCTGGGCAACCTCCTGTAGCCAAGCTCGCCAGTCGGCTTCGCTGAATGATCTTTGAGCTCGCTCTCCGAGGGTGTCACGCCCGTATTCCCAGATTAGCCTATGCACAGTCACCTGGCCTGCCTCTACAAGCCGATCGCGGAACTTTATCACCAGTTTGAAGAGACGAGGCGTGCGCGCGAGCTCAATTAGGTCTGGATGCAGATCGGTCCGATCAAGCCCTTCGAATCGCAGCATTTGGTCGAGCTCGCCCCCTGGCGCGGCGTCGTATATGTTCACGACTATTGGTACAGCCGGCATTATGAGACTTCGTAGCTTTGACAACTTATCATCAAAGTGATGATTGCGGGTGCTGACGATTACTCGCACCCGTCCTGAGAAAATTTCGCCCTGCAAGACCTTTAAGAGCGAAAGCCAAGGAATAGAGGGCTCCTGATTCAGACCATCGAAGAAAACAGTTAGAACAGGCCCCTCCTCAATCGGTCGCTTGAGCAAGTTATCCAGCCGACGCAGCCAGTGCTCGGAATCCCGCACACCAGTCAACTCGAAGAGTTGGTCCGCAAGAAAACGCTTTACGCTGATTTCCGAGGCACCCGAGAGGGCGGCTACAGCAGAAGAGGGCACTACGAGAGCAACCGGCAGTGCTTCTTTGTTGTCTACTAGCCAGTCTAGGGCAGCCCAAGTTTTGCCGACGCCGTCCCATCCAATGATACTTGCTGGTGCATCCGTTTGGGCCGTCCCACTCCACCACTCACTGAGTGCTTCATATACCGCTGTTCGTCTTACCCTGCTAGATTGAGCCCCTCCGGCGGCGTCTTGTCCGAATTTTGCATTTGATTCTCGGGGAGAGTGCCAAATTTTATCGAGCACTTCGTGCGACCGCCTTAGCAACATCTCAAAGCCAAGGTGCCAGGATTGCAGGTCTCGACGCAACATGGATAAGGCATTGTCAGCAAATGGTCGCAGCAAACGAGCAAGTGCGGCGGCCTTTTCCGAGTACTGCTCACCAACTAAGTCAGGGTCGTACGCGCATAATGTTGCTAGAGAGCCGAGTTCATTATCTTTCCAATCAACAATTACGACGGGCACCCCGATCCTTTCACCCTTTTGGCGCAGATCCTGTGCGAGTTGCTCGGGGACGCTGCGTGTGGCAATGAGAAACCAGGCCTCGATCGCCTCATCTCGCGCCAGCGCATGGTCGATCTCACCAAGGAGTTCCCGGTCACTTAAGCTAGTCGCGTCGCTGTATTTCTTGCACTCCACCCGGAATCGCCGGCCTTGTTGACCAGCTGGACCGGCATCTCCCCCGTGCTGAAATCCGGACTTAGCTACCGCGATCGGCACGTCAAGAAGCCGTCCGAGCAAGGCAGCCGCCAAGTTTTCTAATCTGGACGGCCTATCCTCCAGCTGCAATTCTCGTTTCAGGTTTTTCAGGTTTTCCAGCTCTGTTGCGCTAAGATGCATTTAAAAATACCGATTGTTCGTGAGTGTCGTGGTCATTTTGGTGCACTCCTTATCCACAACCTTCTTGGGATTAGGACTTCCATTACTACATTCATCGCAAGAGCACCAATAAGTAGCTGATTGAAATTGTCAGGACAATTCAGCGGTTTTATATCAGAAATGTCGGTGCCAGTGAACTGAGCTAATTTCCAGGTCGACACCATGGAGCTAATCCACACTTCAGGACATTCCCCTGGTCCCATGGTTCATTTTACGGAAGTCTTACTTTTTGAAAGGAAGAGATACCCTCGAAGGCACTAACCACAAATGCAGATCAGCCGGACGCGAGGCGTGTAGACAATTCAGTGGTTGGCAGGTATTCATCCAGGCCGTAGGCCATCGACTCGTGGCCGATAAGCCACAAGTGAGAGTGTCGTTATTTCATGAACTTTCGGGTCGCGGAAACGCTGCAGCTCTTCCAGAAACCAGTCGCGTGACCTGGACAGCAGCATCTGCAGATAAGCATCCACCAGGGTCATCATCTGTGGGCTTTTTTTGAACTGCGCGATTCTTGCACCTGGCTGGCGGGAGCTGTAGGAAACCTGGATTCCCGCCGAGCGAAGCAGCTTGCCTGCCCAGCTGTGGTACGTTTCGACTTGCACACCGGATTGCATCCCGAGCTGGGGCAGCACTCCGGAAATATAATGACGTAGCGACCGATTGAAGACTACGACCAGAATGCGATTGGGTCTGAATCTTTCCGGATCCTGATAGGCGAGGTAGGCAATGCGGTGCAGCCCGACGGTCGTCTTGCCGCTGCCGGCGCCGCCTTGCAAAATGACGGTGCTGGATTCCGGATGAGTGATCGCCTGAAATTGCTCCCGACTGATGAGCGCGCTGATTTCCGGCAGCCGGTGGTCGGCTTTTTCTTCCTTTCGCGAGACCGCTCCACCTTCTTCATCCGCGGTGCGCCATTCGCCCTCAGAATCACGAACCAGCTGCACCTGGTTTTCCAGGATGCTGCGCAGTTCCCCGCCGCTGGCTTCCACCTGGCGTTTGGCTGCAATCGTGCCCGAGCGCTCTCTTCCCTGGATCTTTTCATCATAGAATTCGCCCGCCTCGTACTCGTAATAGAGTCGTGAAACGGGCGCTTCCCGCCAGTCAAGGACCAGAAGTTTGCCGTTCCCGCCGAAAAACGACCTGCGCCCCAGGCAATAGCTCAGGGAGCCCAGGTCGTCATCTGCCAGCTTCAGAACCCCGAAGTAGGGTTGGTTGAGCGCAATAGGGTCGTTATAGCGGCGCATATGCCAATGGTTCAGAAATGCTCTAATGCGCTCTTCGATCTCCCGCTTTTCGCGCCAACCGACCGCTTCCAGCTTCTGTTGTTTGAGCTCGGCAAGCTCCTGATTTTTTCTCCGCTTATCCTCTTCCTCCTCCGTCAAGGTGGATTGGATGTCCTGGAGTATACGCGCAAGCCGAGCTTCTTCCTCCGCGATTATTTCTCGATAATTTTCCATGGAAACAATTTGCTGCAGCCTGACTGTACTCCTCATTATTGCCTCTATTGAATTCTTTCGCTCAGGCCTTTGCCGGGTTGGAACTTGACCACTTTTTTGGCGGGAATGGTTAGTTCCTCACCCGTCCTTGGATTTCGTCCCTTTCTTTCCGCGCGCTCGCTAACTTTAAAGGTCCCAAAGCCGATCAGGGTTAAAGTGTCCCTATCCGCCATGGCTTCAGCAACAGAATCGGTGAAAGCGTTGAGGGCGTCTTCCGCTGTCTTTTTGCTGATGCCTGCCTTTTGCGCAACATTTGCAATCAATTCCGCCTTGTTCATCTCTTTCCTCCTGTTGATAGGTTAATAAGTACTCGGTAAGCCGCCTCTAGCTTGCAATGTGTAAATGCTGACGGTGCTCCTGTCCAGAGGATTTGGCTGATGATATGAACTTTTTGCGTGCGCTACTGGCTTACTGAATTACATGGTCCAAGTCCTTGGCTGCGCCGTTTAGCCGGAACGTTGGGTTCCCTTTATACGGTAGCACGGCAGAATCAACAAAAGGCATTATATTTCCAAATTTTCAAGGAAACTGTAGTGGCTCTTGCGGGTGAAAATGATGTGATCGTACACCGGGATTCCGAGCAGTTTGCCGACGGTGACCAATTGCTTGGTGACTGCTCTGTCATCTTCGCTCGGGGTGACAATGCCGGTAGGATGATTGTGGGCAAGGATCACGGCAGAGGCCCGCTCCGCTATCGGATCGGCAAAGAGTTCGCGCGGATGCACTTGTACTCGGTCCAGAAGTCCGACCGCGACGATGCGAACGGCAAGGACTTCGTTGGCGCCGTTCAAGGAAATGCAGATGAAGTGCTCCTGTTTGCGCTCGGCGATGTAGTGGATGAGAGGGAGCACGTCGGTCGGCCATGAAATTTTGAATTCCCGTGGATGGATGCGCCGACGGGCAAGTTCGACCACTGCAGCAATGAGACTCGCCTTGGAGACGCCAACTCCTTTAACCTGCAGCAGCTCCCTCATTTTCGGCTGCCAGTTACAATATTCCAGATTTTTCAAGATGCGATCGGCAAGAGCTATAACATTGCAGGGCTTTTTGTTGCCGGCGACCAGGATGGCAAGCAACTCGGTGTCGGTGAGGGCAGCAGCTCCTTTTTTCCAAAGCTTTTGGCGGGGACCAATCTCTGAGGATGTTGACTGGAGCCGTTTCCTCGCGGCTTGGAAGTCGTTCTTTTGGAACTCCGGTGATTGCCTTGTCGGATTTGGCTGTCTTTTTGGGTCATACACTGGGTTTTCTCACCAAATGCGTCAAAAGAGACGAGACCAACATCAAGCAGGTTCAAACTGGATCCGAAATTTAAAAGCAAACCTTGAATCTTCAAGCTCTTTTATTTCGTTGGGTTTGTTCTCCTAACAGTGAAAGCCAGCAAAAGATCGTTGCAAGCACGTTTTACCTTTTCTGCCGCCTGATTGTTCGAATGGATTGCTGCTCGATTACATATGGATGTGGCCAATATTACACAGAATCTCTTATTTTCAGAGTTAAGAAACGGTTAAAAAAAGAAAAGATTGGTTAATTTTTCGGTTGCTGAGTTAAGAAGTATTAAGAGGGGGGTTCGCCAATCTACACAATAGCCTGTCATTAGGTAGGCTATTTCACGCGCCGATGGTTTTTGAATAGATCATAGGCAAAAGTGCCTATTTTCATCTAGGTAAAAATACCGATATATTTTTATACTCTAATATAAACAGGATGTTAAACTGATTTGCGCATGATTAGTTGCAAGATTGTCGGAGGCGTTGTGCTGCCACTCATCATAAACCTTCTCGTCACCCTACCGGCGCGACTCGAAATGACATTAGGCATTCCACTGGGTGAACCACCAGATTATCCTTTGCTCGACAAGATCCACGAACTCCTGGACCTGATCCTGCTGTTCTCCGGTTAGGACCATCTTCACCTGGTGCCGGATGCGTTCTTTGTATACGATCAACTCAGTCATGAGCGCGGACTGCTGCTCGGCAAAGGTGCGGATTTGCGCTTCATTAAAGTCGCTCGTTTGGTTCTCGGCGCGCCACTGCCGGCGGTAGTCAATCATTTTTTGAACAAAAGGTTGCATAGCCGGAAGCTCTGCCGCAACGATGGCGTTGATCTCTTCCCGCTGAGTCTCTGTAAGCTGCAGCTTGTCGGCCAGCCGATTGAGCATCCACCAGGCGATGGGACGATTTTCTTGTAAGAAAGTGCGAAGAAAACGATTTGGTGTCCCCGATTGAGTTTCTTTGCCGATCAATCGAGACCTCGCGTCAGTTCCTGCGGCGCCCCCACAGCTCATCATCACGAAAATTAAAAGCACGATCATTTTATTTTTCACATAGCACCTTTCTTTTCCTTGTTGGCTCAGCTCTTTTTCTCCTTGATCCGTCTTTCCTTTTGCCTTCACATCTTTGAGAATCCGGTCGACATCATCCGGGATCATTTTTTGTATCATACAGACAGTTTTCAGAAAGTGATTGTTAAGAATCCGTCAAGTTATGTAAAGTTTTGTTAACTGTTTGCGCTTTGATCGGTCGAGCCGTTGAATCAATTAATTGCCGCACTTGTCGAAATTTGGGGAGAGTATGAATCGCATTCTTATAATCGATGATGACTTGGAGCTCTGTGACCTGCTGACCAAATATCTCGAACCGGAAGGTTTTAAGGTAGAGTCCGCTCATGGCGGCAGAACGGGACTGGAGTATGCATTGCGGGAAGCCTTTGATTTGATTGTGCTCGATGTCATGCTGCCGGAAATGAGTGGCTTCGATGTGTTGCATCAAATAAGAAGGGAGTCGACCACACCCATATTGATGCTTACGGCACGCGGGGACCATGTGGATCGTATTGTGGGATTGGAAATGGGGGCGGATGATTACTTGCCCAAACCGTTCAATTCCAGGGAGCTGGCAGCGAGGATCCGGGCAATCCTGCGCAGGGCAAGGCAGCCTTCGGAGGTGGCGACAACCGACGTTCTCTGCCGGCCGGTTGCGGTCGGTGACGTGGAGCTCGATCCCGGAACCAGGGTGGTAAGAAGAGACAGGGAGCGAATCGACTTGACGGCTTTGGAGTTTAATTTGCTGGAAATACTTTTGCGAGAAGCCGGATCGGTCGTAGCCAGAGAAAAGTTGGTGAAACTGGTGCTCAGCCGTGATCCTACCCCTTATGACCGGAGCATCGACGTGCATATGAGCAACCTGAGAAAAAAACTTGGCAATCAGTACGATGGAACAGAGCGCATCAAAACGGTTCGGGGCGTAGGCTATATCTATACGCTTCCCGTCCAAGAGATTGGAGCAAAGGATGAGTGAGCATGAAACTCAGAAATGATAAGAACTTCAGCCTGCGCTCTTTTTTCAGGCCCGGGAGTATTTTCTTTCAGATTTTTGCCTGGTTCTGTCTGGCCATGTCTCTTATCTCCGTTACGCTTCTGGTGCTCACTTTCACAGCTCAAGCAGGACCTCTCTTCGAAATGTATCGGCGGGAAATAGGCAGCTCGCTCACTCTCCTGGGAAAAGCGGCTGCCTCAATCTCTGAGCGCGAAGGGACCGGTAAAACGATTACATATCTCACTGAGATGGAAAAATCTTCTCACGCCTGCCTCTATTTTCTTGACGATTCGCTCCAGGACATCGCGGGTCGCACAGCTCCTGAGCCTGCCGCGGAGCTCGCGCTTCGCAGCAGGAAAAGCGGAAAAGTTGAGATGGAGTTTTTCGAAGGAATGTTTCTGGCGGCTCAATCTGTCGCCGGCCCGGGAGGGGAGCACTATGCGGCGGTAAGACACATTTCCAGAGGACCGTTGCAGGCTTTGCTGGATCAAATACACGCTTTGGGAATTAAGCTGCTCATTTTTCTCATCCTGGGGATCGTTTTGTGCTGCTGGCTCGCCAGCTACCTTTCGACTCCCATCCTGAAGCTGCAAAAGGCCGCACAAAAGGCAGCCACAGGTGATCTTTCGGTCCGAGTGAGCGAGGCCATCGGCAAAAAGCCCTCTGAACTTGCCGCACTGGCAGAAGATTTCGACCGGATGACGGCGCGAATCGAGACTCTGCTCAAAGCCCAGCGTCGCCTGCTGAGAGACATTTCCCATGAGCTGCGCTCGCCCCTGGCCCGCCTCAAAGTGGCCCTGGAAATCGTCCGCCGAAAGCCCGACCCGGAAACCGCCGATTTCTTGGACCGCATGGAGCGGGAAACCGACCGATTGAACGAATTGATCGGGCAACTGCTCGACCTTGAGCGATTGGAGGCCGAAACCGGATTGAGCTTGAATGAGTCGTTCGACCTGTCGGATTTGGTCCATGAAATCGCCTCGGATGCCAGTTTCGAAGCACGAAATGACAAATGTTGCGTTCACATGGCCCATAGCGAACCGCTGCCCATCAGGGGATCAAGGGAACTGCTTCGAAGCGCTCTGGAAAATGTGGTGCGCAACGCATTGCGACACACAAAACATGGCTCAGAGGTCGAGATATCACTATCTCGGGAGGATCGAGAAAGCAAAAACTATGCCTTGGTGATGGTTCGTGATCATGGACCGGGAGTGCCGGAGGAAGCCCTCACAGATTTATTCAGGCCCTTCTTCCGAGTCCAAGATGCACGGGAGAGAACATCCGGCGGAACCGGCCTCGGGCTCACCATAACCGAGCGCGCCGTACGCCTGCACGGAGGATCCATCTCTGCCTGCAACGCCGAAGGCGGCGGGCTGATTGTGCAGATGAAACTGCCTTTGTCGTGAACAGATTATCGCGCCGGGAAAGCGATGCTGCGAGGCTTTATCATGACATCGAAGACCCTGGGGATGAAATTGAAAGGCAGTTCCTTGTGAAACATGTCGTTCATGGAGTTGACGAATACCGCTTCGGCTTTTCCAGTGCAGCGGGAGGTCCAGCAGGCGCTCATGGATGGTAAGATCGAAGCCCTTCACATAGCTTGGATTGCCCATGGCCTGGAGGCGCCCGGCCATCCGCTCGGCGTTGCAGTTTTGGCAGCCGGCGCTGATCTTGGTGCATCTGGTGACCGGTTTCCAGGTGCACTCCGTCCATTCGATTTTCGAACAGGTGGCCATCGCTCAGGGCTCCTCTTAAAGCCCAAGATACTTCAGGTGGCTTCCGCAGTGGCTGCTGCAATCCGTAGATCCGAAGCGAGGAATGAGGATCACTCCCGGCGTGCTCTGATTGAGGTCGCACTCACTATCAACAGACAAACTGACTTTGAGCATGCGGCAGCGGACATGGGCAAGCAGATAATCGATATGCCATCTGAGCGGCTTTTTCGCTTTCAAATGTCTTGCCACCCTGGCCTCGATGTTCCTCCTGGCGCTCCCGGTGTAAATGTAGCTTCCCGGAGGGAATGTGAACACACCCAGCTTGCCCACGACAATCGTTGCCGTCTCCTCCAGGAAAATGTGCAGCTGATAGGATCTGATGTTTTGTCCGCACTGCATAATTGCCTCTCTTGCCTGTCTTCATTAGAATAATCTAGCAAAAAAGATGCGATTTCGATTGGCGAAAAGATGGAAAAACATAATGAAGAGATTTGTTTTGACTGGAGCAACCGCCATGGCATGTTCAATTACGAGACGACAACTAATGCAAATGTTTTGTGTAGCGATACCGGCTGCGCTTCTGGATTCGGTGGGGTTTGACGTTTTTCAGGATGAGCTCATCTGCGTTCATGTATATGACCCAAGCAAATTGATTCCGGCGCCTCTGCTTGAAGCTCGTGATGGGAAAATGTCGCGCAATGAAGACCAGCGCTATTTTCAATCCGGGTTGCCGGAGCTTATGCTTTGTACCTCTAGGGTAAGGTTTTTGGACTTGTTTCAGTATTTCTGGCCGATCTCGCGAGAAGAATTTCGACGAATGCAAGAAAAGATCGAGGCGAAACTGGCCAAAGCTAAACTGATCAGCGATCAAGATGTTGAAGAAATAGCACGTTATCTCGACCAGAACGACCAACTGGCCGTAGCCGGCGATGTGACTTCCGCCGTCATTTTGACCCTCAATGACCACACAGTGCAGTGGGCATCCGAGATTGTTCAGATATGCCGGAGTGCGAAAATCACCGAATTAGTGATCTTCAAAGACCCATTAAAACCTCCCTACCTCTGCAGCTATCCCGCTCAGCAGAAAGGCTTCAAACGACCACCGCCCATAGGCTCTAAATCCTGAAGGTTTTGTTCGGATGGAGAGCAACACATTTCTTGACGGCAAGGAGGACATTTATGCCGAATTTCGGTCGAGCGTGATGTTTGTATGACTCCCTGTATGGGGGCAGACCAGCTTTCCCCAGTATATTATACTGTCTTAGGCTGAAAAGTTTCATTTTACGGCTTGATTCACCAATCAGGCATGATTGCTGGGGCACGTTGTTTCACTCCTCAGCCCCAGCCACCCAACCGTCATTCCTGCATGCGGGAATCCAGAATAGTTGCGAAGATAAATGCAGGATCTAGTCCTAACAAGTATGTATTTGCGGCGCCGTCCAGAAGGGCTGACAGCGTCTCTGTAGTGTTTCTTGTCAAAATAGAGCGGCGGGCCGTGGTCGGCATCCACAACCCGCCAAGTCAAAGGGATCGGCCACAAAAAATACGAGGCCACTATTTTTCTAGCATGGGTTGGGCCATAATCAAAACAATTTCATCGCCCCGTTCTCACTGCAACGCATCTTTCGCAACCCGGCAACGTCTGTCCGGTCTTGGCGGTTTTTCCAACGAGAGTACACGCCCTGGTCAACCTGGGAAACATCGGATACCCTTTGCACGCCGCAAGAGCGCCGAGCAGCTGTACAGAAAAGCTCTGCTCATAGACCCTGCGCGGCCATGCTTCCCCAGGTTCGGTCGAAATGGCCGAGGGTGGCAAAATATGCATGATTTGAGGCTGTGGCTGTGCTATTCAGGGTTTGTGAACCTCATCGATCGAGGCGGCTGAGAAGTGGAAAAAGCGCTCATTCCTTGTTACTTGAGGATATTGAAAACGGCGGTTGGCTTTACCATCTGGCTGTATCCGGGCTATCCGAAATGCCGGCTGCGTCTGGCGGATTACTGTCTGGTGGTTCGGCAAACGGGAGAGGTCGAGTATTTTCAAGACAGCATCTGCAGATCCCTGGAAGCCGCTTCAGTCGATGCAAGAACCGAAATCGCGCCACACCCGGAGCTCCCCCGACTGATCGAGCTGCTCAGACAGGAAATCCTGCCAAGAATGCCGGCAGAGGACAATATCGGCTTTCTTAAGATTGCGCCCCAGGGCGCAGGGGAGGTATCGGTTCTCTTTTCGTCCCAGAGCGTTCGTGATGCCGGGAAATTTCTTTCCAACCTCTCAGATACGATAGAGATGCTGGTCAACTCGTTGGCGCCCGATATTTCCTACCTTAGCTACCGTGCCATTTACGCAGGGCTGCCCGATGAAGCGAAAAAAGCGGTCCGCAAGGCGCTCGAAGAAGATCCCGTCTCTTTCGAGGCCCTCCTGGATGCCTGGTTTCTCAATCTGGCCGGCTGGTTTCACGGGTCGCTCCTGGCGGAGGTTTATGAATCCCTTGATGAAGCGGTGCCGCCTCTCTACCGGGATGCAACGCTGCATGATAAGGGGGCACTCTTTGAAGTGCACCCCGATCTTTTGCCCTATCTTATGGCGACCGACTGCGATCTCCTCTGGGACCACCTGCTGCTTCCCTATCCGGCCTGCTACTTCCACTTCGGAGCGACCGGCATGGATCTTCTGCCAGACTCGAAAGAGGCCGGAACTTCATGGGTTCGAGAACGCTATGATGTGGTCGGCGCATATCTGGTCGATATGGGAGAACAGCTTCTCATTACCGTTCTTGGTCAACATGCGAAAACCCATGACGATTTTCACCGGAACATTATCCTCCCCAAAGAGCCGGGGAGGCGGATTTGGGAAACGGTCGAGGATTCACTGCCGGGAACGCACGAGTACATCACGCGGGACATTGCTTCGCTGATCCTCTCCACGCTGCTTTTCATTACTTCCGACAGCTACCGTGGCGAGCTCCGGGATGAGCTGAAGCCGCTGATCGAGAAAATGAAGCGCACCCAAAATCCCAAGAAGCTGCGCAGCGCAGAACGAAGGGCTGCCACGGCCAGGCGATATACTATCATCCGGTCAGCAAAGTCTTTACCGAAGATGGAGCGAAAAGCAGGCGAGACAGCCTACACCATCGCCCGAATGGTGAGCGTGCGCGGTCATCACAAAATGCAGCCGCACGGCCCGAAGCGTTCCTTGCGAAAACTCATCTGGATCGCGCCCTACATACGCGGCAGGGAGTATGAAAAGGGCGTGGAGGGAGGACCTCGGGACTACCTGGTGAAACGCTGAGCGGATTTGGTTGGTAGCGGTGCGCTCTCGCGAGCTACCTAGCCGTTGTTCAATACCGTGCCGTGGGACACTTCCAGGTTCCGCAGGAAGGTATGATAATCTTCTTCAAGAATTTCCCTGAACTTCATCCTGGCACCAATGTTTTGATGCAGTATCTGCAGCGGGTACTTCCCGGGGTGTCTCTCATAACCGTGTCCGGAGAAAGGCAAGCTCGGCATGAACAGAGGCATCAACAGTGTGATGAAAAAGTCCGGCCAAACCCGATTGAGGACCCGGCCTATAGCTCCCTCCTGATTGAAATAATAGTTGAGGTGAAAGAATGTACCACAAAATCGTTCCATGCCATATCATTTGACTCCGGCAAAATAGTGATCTAATCCTTGCCCAAGAAAAAAGATATGAGCAGTTGCACTGCAAACTAATGACACCGCTGTTCACGGGTGGTTGCCAATGATCGACAAGACCAAAATCGTCGAAGCGGTTCACGACAAGCTGAAGAAGCTATCCACAGGTCATTGTCTGGATTTGCGCACCTACAAACGAAACAGGTCGGTTATCATCGTAAAAAATAGCGAACGGGAGTTCAAGGTATCGAAAACGGCTACTTCAATGAAAGATTCACCGTGACCGGCGATAAACTGGGGAAACTGCTGAAAAGCCTCATCCGCAAGGAATTCCCGCGAAGCAATAAGATAAGGCTGTATGTGATGGGCGAATTCGATGACGAGGAAGCACTGAGCACCCGGCGAAAAATTATTTGAGATGTCACCGCCAGGTGGACGAGGAGGATGTGTGGCAACGCTGACCAAGGCCCGGATCGTGGAGAAGCTTTTTGCCAAAAACATGTTTACGAAAAGCGATTGCGCCCGGATCGTCGATACTCTTTTCGATCTGGTCAAAAAATCGCTGGAATCCGGCGAAGATGTGCTCATATCCGGGTTTGGAAAATTTTGTGTGCGCGAGAAACACCAGCGGCGGGGACGGAATCCGCAAACCGGTGAGCCCATGGTGCTCGGTTCGCGCAAGGTGGTCACCTTCAAATGTTCCGGTATCTTGAGGGACGCTGTCAATGAAGAAGCGGGGTGACAATGACAAGCAGCCAGTGGTCGAAGGCGACTATCTTTTCGCAATAAAACTTCCTGCAATCCTCTGCGCGATCATGGGGGCGTTGCCGCCGGCCCGGTTGTTGATAATGACATTCATCCTCACATCGCGCTTGACCGCGGCGTGCATCAGGACGGCTGTGTCCTCGATCATCTCCCGGCTGAGCATACCGTCGACTATCTTGTCGAAAGGATGCGCCTTTGCATAAGCGTCCTCATAGCGCACGTCGCGAGGCGTCATCAGCCTGACTATCGCCTGCTTTCCCGAGTTGAAAAACCGTCTGCCCGCTTTTGCGAATTGCCTTCTTAGAGGCGGCAGCCACGTCCAGTGAGAGAGCACCTGGCCGACTCCATGCTTCGCGAAGACTTCAAACACGGCCCTGTCAAGATAGGACGCTGTTCTGAGCTCAATATGGTATCTCGTATCCTTTGGTATTTTGGAGAAGAACGCGTCAAGCTGCATGCCCATCTCTTTTGCGGAAATCCGTTCATCCTTTCTCTGGTACTCCTGCTCAAAGATGAGGCCGGCCATGCTTTTTCCAAGGATCTTGACGGCCGGCCGGTAGAATTGTCGCGTGAAAACGTCCGGATCAAGATATGAATCGTTTTCGACGAACCGATTGCCGCGCTTGAGCTTCTGCGCAAAGACAAGCTGTGGAACCTTCAACACGACAGAATCTCGGTCCCTGATATATTCTCTATAGGCTGCGAGCACGCGATGGGTCTGTGTGGGCTCGCCCTTTTCATCGAGCAGCGGTCGATAGAAAGTGTAATCGATCTCAAGCACGCCGAAGTGCTCGAAGTATTCTTTTACACTATCGACAGGCAGCACCTCTTCCGGGAAGGTTTTCCCGCCGACCTTGTTGGTTCTTTTGGTTATCCTTCCCTGGTACTTTTCCGGCGTGTAGATCTGGCCGAGCCAGCCCCAATACCTGTCACTTGCAGTCCCGATAAGAACATTGGGGTGAAGGTTCCTGAACCTGTACCTTTCGATGTCATCGCGCTGTGCCATAAATACGACACCTCTGCCGGAATTTATTGAGGTATAAACCAATACTTAAAGCGGAGTGACCGAGAGTATTGCCTCAATCCTGCTTGTGGGTAGAATTTATCTTCTCAGTTTCTCTCGGTCCCGAAATGTCCAACCGGAATCAAACCAATTCGCGAACGGATTCTACCGAAAACATCGGCCGCAATGAAGTGAATATGAACTGACGGGATCGGCTGGAATGTGTGCCAATGTTTTTTTATTGATCGCTGAACGACTAAGAAACTACAAAAGAGTCATCGACTTGGCATGGCCATTTTTTGACTGGCTCACTTCCTTGTGTATCTGCATATACTGTTCATGTTTTGAGGCGGAGAAAGTTTTTGTAGTCGAAGGAACGGCAAGGAAAGCGACGGTGGGAGGATTCTCTCCAGGCTGCGTCACGAAAAACATCAACTGAGTTGCCAACTGTAAATTGTGATGACACTTCTTACCAGCTAGATTCAAATAAATCACCAACGGTGGAACCTGTGGTGATCTTGGCCTGCGGCCTCCATGGCACGGCAGCGTGCACGCGCATAGAATTGGCACACTGCTTGCTGAAATTAATTGTTCAATCGGACGCACATATTTATTCCATTTTTTACCCAGCTGATCTCTCGAAGTGACATACGTTGAATACGACCAATGCTGATGCCGCTCGATTCCTTGCACATCGTTGGCTGTGCCGCGCATGATCAATTGAGGCTTCGATAAAGGGAAAAATGCCCTGACCGGGGTTGCCAAATGAAATAGGGTCAATGCTTCCAGATCGATATTTCGTGCACAATTTAGTTTCGCCCGCTGATCTGAAATACGATCTTCTGGAATAAAAAGGACAGTCCAAAAGGGTATGATCCATATCTACTCTTGTTTAATTTGGAATTCATCGATTGGTCGCAAAGGCAATTGAGCAATCTTACGCATAGGCAAAATTACTGACATCAAAATAGGCAAATGTACCTATTGAATAATCGATTGATTTGTGCTGCAGATGTAAGGAATGAAAAAAGACGAAGGCGTTAGGTTGAATCTACCAGATAAGTGATTGTATATCCGGATGTTAAAAAACAAACCAAACACCAAATGCCAAAGCATCGGAGGAAAAACAAAAAGTAAAAGCCATTGCAGCGCAAGCAAGAATGATGTGAAATGCCGATTTCGCTGCCTCCCTCGGAAACTCTTGTTTGCTATTGCCACCTTATTATCTTGTCCACGTTCAGAGATTCATCGAACGTCGCTTTAGGGTAAAAATATTTATTTCAATAGGATAATTGCCTTCCGCCTAATTGTAATTACGGAAAGCCTTCAAAAAGGAGGTTGTTATGGCAATCCGAATTGGAATTGTGGTGACACGCTCGGGGAGCCTCAGACTGCGTCAAGAACCTTCCACATCCAGTCCCATTTTGAGAACATTGCCAAAAGGCTTTGCAATGCAGATCCTGCGAAGCGAAGGAGACTGGTACCATGTGTCTGTCGGGGATTTGCAAGGATACGTATGGGGTGCACTTATTCACATTCAGGATGATGGGCCTCAGGCAACCGGCTTACGGTCACTCATCCCAGATTTTGACAGAGAATCCTCAAAGAGGATGGCGCTGGTGCAGCAGGCACTTCGAATGCTTGGAGAAGACACGACTGTATTTGACAATCTGCCAGAGGTTTTTCAGAAGTGTTGCTGTGGATGGAACTATCGACACGATCTGTACCACCTCCATCATAAGGACATAGTTTGTGCCGATCTTGTCTATATTTGCCTGAAAGCTGCAGGCATTCGAGAAATTGAGTGGACTGTAGACGCACCACAAGGAACGTCCTTCAAATCGCCTCATGCCGCTAATTACTTCCGACCAAATGAGTTTCTACGAAAGGTTGCCGACAATGAGCCATGGCAAGCTGGAGATATCTTGATTTACTGGAACGGTGACTTGGAGAGCAATCGTCTGAGGCATGTCAATTTGTACGTCGGTCCTTTTTCCGGTGTAGACCTGGATGGCCGGGTATATCCGAAGGACAAGCCATGCGATGTGGTCAACGCCAGCATTGATTACCGGGACAGGGGACGAGAGCGAGGGACCCGCATAATGGGCCTGACCAAGGAACGATGCCTGATCACAAAGCTTGGTCGCAAGAATACAATGCGGCTACGCCATATTGAAATTGAAAAAGGGTTTCCTGAGGAAGCGCCGACGATAAAGCCACTATCATCAGTGAGTAATGATTTCATCGTAGATGCGGGGCAGCTGACCTTCGATGCAGAGGGACAGGAAATCAGCGGTCTCTACTTCAGCCGCAGGCCACACGTTCCCTCGAATAGCTCCGGTGTCACACTTGGTCGCGGTTACGACCTGAAAAGCAAAAAGCAGTCGCAGATCCTTGCAGACTTGACCAAATCCGGCCTTGATCCCGAACTGGCGGAAAAATTCGCAGGGGCGGCGGGACTCAAAGGCGATGCAGCCAACCAATACATTCTCCGCCAAGGGCTTGGGAATGCAATTATTACTCCAACACAGCAAAAGGCTCTGTTTGAGATCACATACGCTGAGCACTCTGCTGATGTGGAACGGATATGCAACAAGAGCAGCGCGGTTCGAACCTATGGGGGGACGGATTGGGAGCAACTTCATCCAGCCATCAAAGACATTCTTGTAGACTTGCGCTATCGAGGCGATTACACGCCCTTCACACGTAAACGGGTACAACCCTTAGTCGTCGCCAACGATGTTGTTGGTTTAGCGACCTTCATGAGCGACGAGAAATACTGGAAACAGCAGATTGGCGTTCCTCGTGACCGCTTTGAACGTCGTGCCGACTACATGGCCAAGGCTCTGCGGGTGGTAGGGTGAGCTCGAATTGATTCGAACTCAAGGATCGTTGCTCCGCGCGAAACGCATCCTGGAGTCGATGTAGGAGGTGGTCTGGTCCGAGGTTAAGGCGCCGAGGTGACATCGGACGGTGATTCGGTTGACAAGATCGCTAAGAGAGGCACGGGCAAGGAGCTTGGCGAGGGGCTCCTGACCGCTGAGGACGATCTTTACGGGAGTATCGGTATCGAGGGCTGAGCTAACCAGGAGGCGCAGATCGGTCAAAGCTTGCGGATCTATAAGGTGGGCTTCGTCGATGATAAGCACCGTTGAGATCTTCTTTTGCGGTGCGATCGGAAATTTGTAAAGATGATCCTTGCCTCGCCGGGGAAAGCTACTCCCAACTGAAGGTCTGATTAGTTGCGAAGCAGGCTGGATGACGGGATTCCGTTGAAGTGGAGATAAACGGGGCGGTAGCGGTTTTTAGAGAGGTTATGGATGAAGAGCCTTAAGAGTGTGGATTTTCCGGCACCGGTTGGTCCGATGAGGAGGGCCAGGGTCCCCTTGCCGGGCGAAGGTAGTCGAGGTCTTGGCCGGGGACGGGAGATGCGGTGGTCGTTGAGGATCCATTCCACGGAGCGTTCCTGGAAGGGATGGCTGTTCATTTTGAAATGATCAAGGGAACATGGTGGTTACTCTTTTGCTGTAAGTTTGTTTGAGCTCACCGACGAGGTGGGGGAACGACTTGTTAGGCACTCGGGCAAAGGCCTGCGTGAGCACGGATTCTGTGAGCTGAACGTTTTGATTGTAGAGTTTTTTGAGCGTTTCGAGCTCCTGTGCCGTGAAGGCGGAGATGCCCACTTCTTTTCCGAGCAGCCGGGCAAAGGCTCTGACAAAGGCATGAAACGGCCACGGCCGCACGGAGACGACCTTACGGTAATCGATGCCGCGAGTGTTTGCGGCGAGCTGCTCCCAGTGCTCGCGAACGAGGAAGATCGATGAGGTTGTACTTGGGTTTTCCCCGAGCATTGCGGGAAAGGCGGTTGCTCGGCCTCGCGGTGATGGAGCACGCCGATCCCTGGTATTCGCCTTTCAGGAAAAGATCTTCACGCTATCTGAAGACGAGAAGGGATCGTAGTGAATCAGACCTTGTCTCCCTTAAAGCTGGATCGACCCAGTGGGGCGCTTATCGAGGCTAATGTCGGAAAAATCACTTGTGGACGACCCGGAAGTGACCTTTCTAGAAAGGAAGCGAGCACCTGGTCCATTCCACGTGGCGGATGACGGAAAGTCCGGTATGATAGCGGTCCTTGGGAGTCTCGCCGGTCTCGGAATGAATGGAGCTATGATAATCCACCGGATCCATGCGCTGAGCTCGGTTGGGGATATTCGGCGCTTATGGCATCTTGTGCCCGCACCTCGGATTCGCCGGTCTTGGGCGGTCTCAAAGCGCTCAATGAGTCCTCGGGAAGGTCCCGGCGGCCAGTGGCGAAGCCGGATGTGGAGCCGGTAGCAGGTAACCTTGAGGCCGATTGCGTGATAGACCTTGGCGTTATCGAGGTAGAGTTCATGGGGCGCCATGCTTGGCCAGGGCGCGCAGCAGCGAGTCGATGAGGATATCGGGCTTTGGCGCAGGTAGTAGCGGGCCTCGACGATATACCTGCTGTGGCAGTCGATGAAAGCGGAAAGATAGGTGGGCAGGACCTCCCGGCCGAAAACAACGCAAGGGCCTTCCTCGAAGTCCCCAACAGAAGATCATGGGTATGGTCTCTGGTCCAACGTTTTCTCACCTTGTTTTTGACAACGCCGAGCTTGAGGCGGGTTGCGCCACACCTTTAAGATGGCGATACAAAGTAGAGCAGGAGAGCGTAACGCCATAGGGTCCTTTAGGAATCGGTTGATAGTGGCAGAGCGCTTGGGCTGCTCGCATTTAAGCTCGATGGCGGTTGCAATGATTTCTGCGGGTGCGGCCTGGCATGGCCGCGGTCATGGCAGTCTTTTCTTGCGAGAGCATCGAATCCTCCGGTTCGATAGCGCTTCGCTCGCCTGAGGGTGGAAAGGAGGGCGCTTGCCGGTACGTCCATGAAGACATCTCCTTTTGAGAGATCTCTTTGAGAAAATCCCTGGATCGATTCCGGCTCCACCTCGTCGAAACGGGGCGGGGAGATCGCACCAGAACAGGGGCTATTTTCATCTTTTTGCTTCATAACGCCTCCTTTGTTTTATGGTTGGAGGCGAGCATAAATCATTTGCCAGGCGCGGCCACTGTTGCAAAGGAAAAATTAGGCTTTTCAAAAACAACTCGGAATACCGCCTCAGGTGGACGAGCCGGCGAGAGCCGTTTGAGGTTTCTTCCCGAGCGGTTTTTCACGAACTTATTGGGGAGATCGTTAGCGCGGCGAGATCCCGGTAGACTTTGTCGCCGGATCAACTACAGCAGATGAGGTCCAGAGCGCGGCGCGGTTTGCTGAAGCGGCCAAAGGTGTCGATCCAGCGGTAGAGGGTTGTGTGGGAGGACTTTATCGACCGGCGTATTTCCTTCGTCCGTGAGGTATGGAAAATCTCAGGCCTTCTTCCAGGACTGTCTTCCGATAGGTCGACGTCTCATCTTCCAGATAGCTTGCCGAGCGATGAAGTATCGCGTCGCTGGTGTAACGCTTGAAGGAAGCGCGAAGGAGGCTACGTTCGGTGAAGGTCTTTATGGCAGCCGGGGCATTTCCACCGAATGACAAGGCATTTTACCACCTGGACCAATGCGTCGCATAGAATGCGGAATTTGCGGGGGCGTGCCTGATGCCGCCTGAACAAATCCGGTTGAGTATTGCAGACGGGGCAGGAGGGCAAACCGCAGCGGATCTTGTTTCGCAGCACATTCAAACTGTATTTCTATTATCTGAGCGGGTAAATGGAGCAAACATGGCGTCTCCCACTTGAGCGAATGATCATGATCGAAGAGGTTTCCGAAAAAGCCAGTTATTTACTCCAACCTGGCGCCGCCCGCAGCGCCGCCGCCGGCGCCCGACGCGCCAGATGCTATGTTTGGCAACGGTTTTTCAACAAAGGAGTTGCGTTACCCATGAGTAAGATATCCCGCAATGCGCCCTGCCCTTGTGGAAGTGGAAAGAAGTACAAGTAACATTTTGTTGCGCGAACAGGTCCTCAACGTACCCGGCCGCCGCAGGCTCCTTCAGATGTCTTCAAACAGATCCATGCCCAAATGGAGGGGAGTTGGACAACCTATCGAATAGTGTCATTGATCTCATCCAAGCCGGGAAACTGGACGAAGCAGAGCTCAGTGTCACAAGCTATTGGAGCAGCTATCGGACGATGTTGACGGGCTCGACGGACTGGCAACGGTCTATGAAGCCAAGGGCAGAATGGGATGGCCGCTGAGTACTACCGAAAGGCGGCCGCTTTTATGCGCTCAAGGCCAGGATTTGACAACGAAGCCATTGAATGGGCTCTGAAGAAAGCCTCTGAACTGGAGTCTGCATCGTCATCAGCAGAATAGATCTTGCAGCCGAGCCATGGCCTGCAGGTGGTCGGCGAGGCTCGTGGCGCTGCGACAACCAGTAATGTTGACATTCCGGAGGTGCTTCGGCGCCCCCGCTGATGCCCAGCCGTTATCCGGCGTGGTCTTGGGACCGGTTAGCGCCCGGCGCGCGGGGTAGGCAGGGTAAAGTGCAAAAGCATGGCGAGGTATAGCGGGATAGGCGGGATCAGATTACTTGGGACTGTTCAAATCAAATATTGTGGGACGTAGGACAAGGAAGCCATAACCACATCCGCCGCTTCCTTGTTTGCTTTCAATAAACCTCAGATTGCATGACCGCGCGAGAAATGGAGAAAAGATCATGGCAAAGGAGTATTTGGTGGCATTGTTTCCACGGACCCGCCGCGTGATGATCAACGGCCAGTATATGGGAATCACGAATACAAAACTTGAACTTGAAAGCGGTCCTTATGAAGTGACTCTCGGCCCTCCTGATAATTTTACTCCTGAGAAACATGATATTGATTTGCGCGACACGGCATCGCTCAAGCCGAGGGTGGTCGTGTTCGAGGTGGCCTCATGAGGAAATATTATAAATTCTGGAGGGTTTTTCTTGCTTCGACGTTGATTCTTTTCACGGGGTGTGCGCATTACATCGTCAACGAACAAAGCCGAGAGTTTGATTCAGAGTCAGGTTATCGATTTGATGCTATTGATCCTGGGCCACATAATAGTGATTCACTTTTTGTTTGCCTAATGTTTTCGGGAGGTGGGACCCGAGCTGCTGCCCTGTCCTATGGCATTATGGAGGCCTTGCGAGACACAGTTATTGTCGTCGATGGCCAGGAGAAACGCCTTTTGGATGAAGTGGATTGCATCTCCTCGGTGTCTGGGGGCTCTTTCACCGCAGCCTATTATGGCCTGTTTCGGGACCGACTGTTCGAAGATTTCAGGGTCCGATTCCTGGAGCGTGATATTCAAGGGTCCTTGGCTGGCCGACTTTTTAACCCAGTAAATTGGATCCGGCTGGCTTCACCTTACTTTAGCCGCATCGATATGGCTGCAGAATTTTACAATAGCGATATTTTCGATGCGGCCACCTTCGAAAGCCTGCAAGGCGAAGAGCGTCCCTTTGTGATTCTCAACGCCACCAATTTAGGAGCTAATCGACGGTTTGATTTTACCCAGGAGTATTTCGACGCGCTCGGTTCTCGGCTTGATCTGTACCAGGTCTCAAGGGCTGTGGCAGCCTCATCTGCTTTTCCTTACTTATTAACCCCCATCAGTTTAAAGAATTATCCGGTCGCGGAAGGATACACACCACCTTGGTGGTACGAGAAAGCTTTAACCACGGAAGATTGGATCACCGAACGTTACAACGCCGCAAAAAACCTGAAGGTCTACTTGGACAAGGAGAATCGCTATATTCATTTGATGGATGGCGGCTTGTCGGATAACATCGGTGCTAGGGGAATTCTGGATGCACTTGATCGAGGCTTCATTCGTACTCGCATCAATCAGGGCGCCATCGAGCACTTGGTTTTGATTGTCGTCAATGCCCGCACACAGAGTGAAGATCAAATTAGCCGCAAAGAGAAACCACCAGGATTCTTCACGGTGGCAGAGAAAACCGCCACCGTGGCAATGGATAATTATAGTTATGACAGCGTGACCGAACTGCGAGAGGCACTCTATCGCCGGGTGCAGACCCAAAAGAATGACCAAGCCTGCGTCGCCTTGCTCTCCGAATATTGTCCTGAAGCACCAAAACCCATTCTCTTTCCGGTCGATATCGATCCTTATGTAATCGAGATCAATTTCGAGGCGGCTGACCAAATCCCCGGCGAAGACCCGCGCTACTACCTGGATTTGCCCACTTCTTTTAAGCTGAGCAAGGAGCAGGTCGCCAAACTAATCGCCATCGGGCCCAAGCTGTTGCAGACCTCGCCTCAGTACCAATGTTTACTCGAAGTACTGGCCGCCAAAGAAGAAGGGCGCCCCCGGCCCGAGGCGTGCCCCATAGGAGCGGGAATTTTTCCTTAGCATTTTAGTACCTTTCAATTGTAGCGTGCTTCTCTAATCCAGATCGCGTGTCGTCTAAAACGTGTAACCATCATATTAAGCTAATTTAAAACATGTGGAGGTAAGCAATGCTAAAGAGACTAGCCGCTTTTGTCGCCATTGTATGCATATTGTGTGCTGGATGTGCAAGAGTACCCAAAAATGCTGCTTTACTGAGTTCCTCCGTAAATGGTGGAATTACACGTCTGCAGGCGGAAAATGAGAAGGTTATTCGAGCCTTAGGTGATGTTGAGAGAGGCATATTGGACGAAAAATGGGAAGACATATACCGCAGTGCTGAAAAGAAGTACCGCTCTGAAATGGTAATTACTTCGAGCGAATGTTTAACCGAAGAGCAACGGCTAGATATCACGACCATTGCAGCGGCGGCAAGGGAGGAAATATTGGCTCAAATAGCAGCAAAAGAGGAGGAACTGATAAACGATTCCCGCAAAAATGCACAGCTTGTAATTGGCATGAACTCCAAGGTGCAAGCGTACCTTCTATCGCTTGAAAGGTTAGATGCTTCAAGGCATGAGATATCTGACTTATTCAATGAGATAACCGGTGTCGATCCGAGTTTAATTGTGGGCACAGTCGAGAAAGCGCTGGTCCTTGCACCATAACCACATTGCATATGAGGTAAAATTATGTCTTTTTCAAAGAGAAGCTCAGAGTATCGAAACATTATTGATCAAATAACAGAAGAATACAAAGAGGCTGCATTTTGGCTGCCTTTTGATGCATTAACGATCAAAGAGATATTCAGTTTGGAGGAGCTGGAACGACTCAAGATTCTAATTGATGACATGGAATCTGCAACCAATGAAAATGAACAACGTGCAAAATTGGTTGAGAAGATAGACATTTACGGCGACGTTGTTGTTAAGGCTCTCAAACTGGCAAAAATCATAGTCTAGTCGTAATAGCCAAGGCGAATCCACTAATGAGATTTGAGTTTGCCCCATCATGAGTCCGCTCTAGTTTATAACCGAAAGGCGAAACTGCTGAAACGTAGTTGCAGTGGGCAGCCTAGAGTCTACAAAAGGATGTTACATCGGAAAAGGTGAGGAGTTTGGCCAAGGTCTTATCTGGTTGGAGGGATGCCGATACAACAACACAATTTTGCGTCAAGCAGGCACGGGAAGGGGGAGTATGATGAGTATACAAGAGAACGATCAAGAGCAGATAAAGATTGCTGATGAGCATTATGTCAATGAAGCAACACTTGAGCTTCTGAGCAGGCGGATCGACTCTGAGGTGAAGTCGAGCTTCTTGAAATGGGTAGGTCTGCCGATAGGAGGAGCAGGACTTGTCGCGATCTTGTGGGCAATACTGTTTTTCTTGCCCAACGAGGTCGGCAATTTTATCGGACAGACCCGACTGTGCAAGAAAAGCTAAAGACTGAGGTTTCAGCATTCCTGGCAAGCGAACAAGGGAAATCGATGTTGGCCTCGGCCACAGCAAAACATGTGAATAATCAGATTAGGGAGTATTTTGATGGCGAAAGGGGTGAAGAGATTTTGCACACTGTGGTGAAAGGATATTTCTCGGGGAATACAGGAATGAATTTAATGGGTGAGCTTGTGAACAAACATCTTGAGTCGGAGCAGGGAAGACGGATGATGGTCGAGGTAATAAATAATGCAATGCGTTCAGTTGCTGACAGGTTCTCAGAAAGGATTGATAGGAACACGAAAAAATTGGTCGCTGATGTGGCGAGGCTGGATGAGATAGAATCGTTGGAGAAGCGAAATCCTCAATATCTGGATGATTTTCTAAGTCGACCTAAGATCCAGGAACTGAAAGAACGTAATGTAACTGTCGCACTAACGGTCCCGCTACGCAAAGGCAAGAAGTACCATCCTTGGATGCTTAAAGAATATCTGTTGAAACTTAAAAAGCAATTCGGCTCACAATTCCGGTTCGTTCTGGTCCTAGATAGGGACGGAAGTTTCGTTGCAGAGCTTGATCCAGATGAACTCGAAAAGAAAACTGTGGAAGTGTATGAACTTTTTAATAAACCCGCAGGTCGTTTGTCGATTGCAGATGCCAAAAGTCAGCTCTCTCAGCTGTTTGGCTCATATTGCACATCGTCAATTTCTTATGAATTGACTATCCAACAGGCTTTGATGAAGCCTATTTGGAGAGAACCAGCAAAGTTGAAAGAAGATATGCCCGTCCTCGACAGCAGCAACAAATTTATCGGCACAACCAATAGAGAGCATTTGATAATGAGTCTCCTTGATTGAATTGAGATATCTCTTTTGCAGGATGGGGTCAAACAACCTTAATCTGAAGCTCTACTTTTCGATGCCTTCCCGGAGCAGATTGAGGACTAGATAACACGCAGCGTTTTCGTGATCCATTGGGAGGGGTTGATCAGCATCGGGTGGTTTTACATCTGATACGCCGGACTCAGTGAAATTGAAGCTTCCGATTTCTGCCAGTGGTGAATTTGTTGTTCGGTCAAGCTCGACGCATTTGACAGTTCCAGTGGGTGCATTCTTTTCATACGAGCGGACGACAAGGCTGAAGCGGAAGAGGCGCCCCACGAAAAGAACATCGAAGGAATCGGTAGCAAGCTGTGGAATAAAAAGGATCTCTTCGAACAGGCTCTGTTCGCCGTGGAGCTTCGCGGAGTGGGTGTAGAAGTCGTTGAAGATCGAGCGCAACGATTTGTAGCCTTCGATGGCGGTTATTATCCGTTCGGTTAATTCATTGTGAGTCAGCATTGTGGGCCTCCTTTCTGCAAATGTACTTGTGTTGAAAGTGACGCTATGAAAATGGAGTCTAATTCCGGGTGGCTATCGCTGGTACTCTTTTGTGCGCGCTGGTCTGAACTATCAAGTCTTTTGAGCGGTTTTCCGGGCGGGTTTCGCGGAGGGGGGATCAAGACGAGAGAGAAAAATATCTGGTTTATTCGATGGACCTTGTGTTGCTCCTGATGAAGGCGCGGAGCTTGTCCGCTAGGTCCCTTATGCTTTGGGGGAACTCGAGTCCGCATCTTCTCTCTTCCATGCCGGTTTCCGGATCTCGATAGATTGTTTTTTCGTATACTACTCGACAGGGTATTCTTCCGAGGGAATATTCGGGGAGCTCGAAGCCTTAGACTTCGAGCCCTGCAGGACCGGTGTAGGGTCCTTCGGTTCCGGTATATACGAATCCGATGCCTCCCTCGCCGAGGTCAACGACCTGGCCGGTGGTCATCACCATCGGGTGGGGAAGGTGAAGGACTGCCAGAACGCCACTTTTGGCCGGATATCTGGGATATTTTCTTGCGTCTGCCATGGCCTCCACTCCTTTTCACAAGCAAAGAGCCACCCCTTTATGTCAACTGCAAGTGGTCTCTCAGGTAGTTTTACACATAGAATGTCGTGGGACTTCGGGGGTACATGCATGTTTTTTTCTTGCCATTTTCGCATTTCGCGAATATAGAAAATTATGATTTTGAAACCACACGACATTTACGTTCTATTGAAGCTCGTCTCCCTGGAAGGGTCTCGCTGGACCTATCCGTATCTTTCCAATTCCCTTTTTATGAGCCTTTCGGAAGTACATGCGGCCATCAAGCGCGCCCTGGCGGCGCGCCTCTATGACGATCTCAGGAGGGTGCCAATCAAAAGGGGATTGGAAGAGTATCTCATCCACGGTGTCAAGTATGCCTACCCGCCCGTCCGGGGCAGCCTCACACGTGGCATGCCCACAAGCTATGCCGCTCCACCCCTCGATCAGATGATTTCCTCCTCCGACGATCTGCCACCGGTATGGCCAGATCCCGAAGGAAACACGCGCGGCACTGAATTTTCCCCTTTGCATAAGTCTGCCCCAAAAGCTGCCACAGTGGATCGCAAGCTGTACGAGCTTCTGGCGCTGGTTGATGCAATTCGGGAGGGCCGCGCCAGAGAAAAGGATCTGGCAGTGAGAGAGCTTCAAATGAGGTTGCGGCTTTCATGACAAACATCGAGAGAGTTATCATCGTTGCAAGAAGGTTGGGTGCTCTGCGCGATGAAGTTGCCTTCGTAGGAGGCGCAACCACGTCTTTTCTCATCACTGATCCAGCTTATCCGCAAATCCGCCCGACGCTTGATGTCGATGTGATCGTAGAGATCGGGTCCCGAATGGACTATTACAAGCTCGAAGACAGACTCCGCAGTCTTGGATTCACTGAGTCAATCGGTGAGGACGATCCTGTTTGCCGTTGGATGATCGAGGGAGTGAGGATTGATGTGATGCCGACCGAGGCATCCATTCTCGGTTTCTCCAACCGTTGGTACGCCGATGCTTTGAAGTATTCGGAAAAAAGACACATTGCCGATGATCTTGATATCCGTTTGGTTACAGCCCCTTATTTTCTGGCCACGAAGATGGAAGCCTTTTTGGGCCGGGGGAAGGGCGATTATTTTACCAGCCATGACATGGAAGACATTGTCACGTTGATCGATGGCCGCAGGGAGATTATTACGGAAATCGGTCATTGCGATCCCGAACTCAAAGTCTATTTGGCGGAGAAGTTCATGGACCTGCTGAATGATGCCGCATTTCATGATGCCTTGCCAGGATATTTGTATGGAGATGCAGCAAGCCAGGCACGCCGTCCCATCATTCTCGAGAGAATGCAACAGGTCATTTCTATCGGCTCAACTTCGGAATGACAGATTGGCCGATGAAGAAGATGCCGTGATCTTTCAAGGAATTCAACCCGCAAGTGGGAGCTATAGGGGAGAGTCAGTGCATTGCTTCCCGCTGACCATCGGACCCATCCGACTGCCTGCCTGCGATTTGGGCCAGGAGCTGCTGGAACTGGTCGAGCTTGGCGGGATTCTGCCGGCACTGCCCGAGCAGGTTGATTTGCTCCTGGAGCTGCAGCTGGTCGATCTCATCGATTGAAGCCGCCTGGTACTTGGTGGCGGCATATAGCCAGTAGGCGTTTGTGTTCAAGTGCAGGGCGTTGATCAGTGAGTGGATGTGGCCGATGAGGTCCTGCTTGGGATCGACTCCCGAGTTGAGCCAGACGGCAAGCTGTCTTCCGGTTTCCTCATCCGGCACGAAGTACTTGCCGTCGAAAAGATGGGTGCGGTCCTTGGTCGATGTGGCGATGTGGCCGTCGACCGACAGGTCGAGCACCACGGTGAATTCGTATTCGAGCTCCGGGCGCTGGATGAAGGCCAGGCCGAGCTTGGTCACCTTGGCCTTTTTGCCCTCCTCCTGGATGACATCGTAAGCGGTCTTGGTGCGCAGGGTGGCGATGATATGACACGGACTGGTGAGGATGGTGTCGACCAGCTCGTTATGCATGGGAGTGGCTGTCCGCCAGGCGGTGAAGTCGTTCATGCCTTTGCCCGATTTCGCGACCCGGTCTTTGATATCGAGGATGCCGCCGGTGCCGGCCCAGGCGTGCGACAGGGAGTCGATGATCAGCACGTTGTAGCCGGCCCGCTCGGCCGTTTTAATCCGCGAAGTGTATTCCGCCGGCCCGAAGGGGCCGTCAATGGGCGATATGTCGTAATCGAACTCGTCGGAATAGAGGTCCCCCGAGCGGCGTTCGGTGTCGATCATGGCGATGGGGCCGCCAATGCCGGTTGCGATGCGAAGTGCGGAATAGGTTTTGCCGGATCCCGAAGGGCCGGCCAGGGCGAGGCGAAGCTTGGCTTGTTTGCGTTGGGCTTTACGATACATGGTTTTTCTCCTTTATTTGAACCGCAAAGACTCTAAGGACGCGAAGAGCTTTACTTCTTCTTGGCGCTCTTTGCGTCTTAGCGGTTCCATTAAGCGGATTCCAGTTGGAACTGGCTGCAGAAGGGGCTCACCGAGCAGAAGTACTTGCAGCGGACGGCTTCCGCCGGCCGGTGCTGGACGTAGCCACCTTTGACGCCGGCAGCCGCTTCTTCGGCTTCATCCAGGGTGTGGTAGAGACGCACGGCGGTCTTTCGACCCTTTTTCATGCAGGCCCATTTTTCTCCGCGTCTCCACTGCTCTTCCTGGGTGCAGAGGGGAAGTTGTTCGTCGGGTAACCCCTCTGCCATCCGGTGCAAGCTAACCCGTTCTTCAATTTGCTGCAGAGCTTTTTCGCGACTCCACAAAGGCACATTGAAAAGCTGCACCGGCGGCGGATAGCCGGCTTTTCGCTCGGCCTCCATCCGACGCCAGTCGCGATAGACGGCAACGATCTGCGCGCGGTGCACCGAAAAGCCGTGCTGGCGCCAGAGCAGAGCGTAGAAGTTGACCTGGGCGATCCATTCGGGCTTGAGGGCGAAGTTGCTGACATAGACCGAGGTGAACTTATAGTCCCGCAACAGGTATTCGCCATTTCCATGGTGTTTGTATAGGTCGGTTGCGCCCGTTACCTTCCAGCCGTCGACCTGCATGGAGAGGCGCTCTTCATGAATGGCGTCGAAGTCGTCGGCGCGCTCCAAAATGCCGTGAGCGATCTGCCCGTAAAGGGCAAACAGCCTTTCGCTGACATCTTCTACGATTTCATCGACGTAGCGCTTTCGCAACTGATGGATCCGTGGCGGTCCGATCAGGGCCGTCACGCTGATCCGCCCGTCGTGATAATACGGGTCCCGGACGATGGCCGAGACGACTTCCTGTGGAATTCCATATTTGTTGGTGTAGTGCATGGAGCCTCCTTTTTTTTGGATTCACCGCCAAGACGCTAAGGACGCGAAGATGAATTTTGTTTTGCCCGATCGACAGGGTGATCGGGCAATAACGAAGGCAGCTTCGCAATAGGATTTGCTGATCCGAGATGAAGCCAAGCATTGAGGTTTCATTTTACCGGCCGCCTCCCGGCCGGGAAAAAACACTCAAACTTTGTGTCCTTAGCGGCTTAGTGGTGAACGATTGGTTATGCTGCGAAGCGGATTTTGCGGCGGGGCAGCAGATCTTCGAGGGATTCGTCGATAACATCTTTGATTTTGTTCATCTCGGACGCGATTCGAGTTCGCAGCCCGTCGTTTTGACGGAGCTCATCCGGCGAGACGTTGTTGACCAGTTCGCGCGCCTGGTCGACGAGCTCGGCCAGGCTGCGGTCGTCGAACAGGTTTCTGGAGTCGAAGGAATCGAGAAATTCCTGCATCTTTTCGACCATGCAGTTCTTGAACTTTTTGGGCTTGCCGTCTTCGCTCCCGCCGAGGCGCTCGGCCATATGATTGATGATCCCGGCAAATTCTTCGCGTAGCGCGGCGGTTGCAAGCTGCCGGGTTTCTTCCATCATGGACTGGAATTTGGCCTTTTCCCGGCTGTAGATTTCGGGAGTGAGGATCCTGCTTTTGCCTGGAACATCGAGGGTCAAATATCTCCACTCGAACCCAAACTTCTCCCGGATGTTCAAAGGATAATCATGCTCGTTGAAAAGATCGCCCAGGTTCCTACGGGCGATCTTGCGGGCTTCGTGATAGCGGGCCTCGAAGATTTTCACCTGCAGCCAGTAATCGGATTGGTGTATCTGCAGGGATTCATCCACTGCAGTCAGGCGTTCCTTCGGTACCAGTATGAGCCCGGTTAGGGGAAAAGGCAGAGCTGATTTCTCCAGGTCCTTCCTTGCCCTGCTTATGACCGCGCGGATGGGATTGAGGCTGTCGGGCTCGACGAGATACTTCCTGCCGCGCAGCCATTCGCTGTTGCCGATCCGTTCCATGACGGCCGGCTCCAGCATGCGCGATCCCTGCCAGCAGGAGGTGCTTAGCTGGATGAGGCACGCTCTTTGGAAAATGTCATTGTCCATGGTTCTCTCCTTGGTGCTCAAAAAAGAACCGGGCACAGAGGTCACGGAGGGAGCATTTCTTTTGAGTGATCGGGAGATCGATCGCTCAAAAAAGCTCAGCCCCAGGCTTTTGCTTACCCGCCAGGCAGTTCTTTTGACTGGTCGATCTCACGACCAGTCAAAAACAAAATCAACCTCTGTGCCCTCTGTGTCTCCGTTGTTCAATTCAAAATTCTGCAAATGAATCAACCGCAAAGTGGCAAATGTTTCTTGACGACTTTCTTTTGACTTGTGCGGGTGTAATAGGCGGGGGTCAGTTGCCTGGAGATTTCTTCTCCCAAAAGGGTTTTGAGGAAATTCGTTTCTTCGATGCACGCTTTTCCCCGATATCCGCGCGTCTCGATTTTGATTTCTCCCTCGTCGCCGATATCGACGATGATTTGCTTTGGCATGTCAGTCCTCCCATCTTGATTGGAGTTGGGCGATGGCCTCTTTCACTCTCTCGAGCTGTGCCTGCACGGCCGCGAGGCTGTGCTCCAGTTCGGCAAGCGCGCCGAGGATCCAGATGTACTTTTCCCTGTCGCTCAGAGCATTCCACCCTTTCAAAAAGTCTTTTGAGAAATAGGCTTGCCGGATCTGAACCAGATCGAGCTTGAGCTCGGGAACGGTGAAGGTTTTCGGCACGTTTCACCTCCTTTGCGTCAGCACCAAGCGGATGCCCTTTTCGGTCTTCTGTTCACGGACGGCGTAGCCTTTCTGGCGCGCTTCCCGGCGGACCCGCTCTCGCGCGTAGGCCTGTTTAAGCCTGCCGAGGCCTTTGCCGAGAGCTTTCTCCAATCCACCTGATTCATAGAGGTCGCAGCACAGCTCAAAGTTTTGGCCGCAGCGTACAACGCCGATTTCGTAGCTTGCGCCGGGCACCTGGATGACCGCATCGCAGAAGCTTTCACCCGAATACCAGATAAAACTCTTCTTTTCCGTGCTCAGGCTTGCCCCGAGCTCTACGCAGGCTGCGCGCAGCGCATCCAGGTCGTTGATATCCAGTTCGATTTTGGCAATGTGGCTCATGGTTTTTCTCCGATCTTTTATGAGAAGTGAACCGCAAAGGCGCCAAGGGCGCAAAGGATCTAACTCATTCCTGGCGTTCTTTGTGGCTTGGCGGTTCCGTGCATGTTTCGGATCTTTTGCTCCCATTCAAGATAGGAAGACTGCCTCCACGGATGCCCTTCTCTCATGTAAAGCAGGAAAAGGGCATCGAGCAGCCGGACGCTCTCCTCATCACACCTGACGGCGAAGTGGGCATCCAGGAGGCCGAAGCCGAAGGCGGTCGGACACATGGTTTTCATGGCTCTTCTGATCAGCTTGCGTGGTGTGATCATGGCTTAATCTCCACGTTAGTTCCGAGGACTGAGGACTGAGAAAAATCCCCCTTCTAAGAGCTTGTCCGAGAATACGTAGCGCAGGGCTTCAGCCCTGACATACTCAGTCCTCAGCACTCATCGCTCAGCACTTCTTCATTGCCCGTGATCTGCCGAAGGGTTTCCACGGCGAATTTAACGCTGGAATAGAGCTCGCCGGTCTCGGGGTCCCGGTGCTCGTCGGCATCGATGAGATCTTCGACAAGACGTTGCAGGGCTCCGGCAAGTTTTTGTTCCGTGGTTGAAAGCTCATCCTTCGATGAACTCAGGACGGGTCCCTTCGATAAGCTCGACACAGGCTTTTTAGAGAATGGCATGGACGCTCCTCCTTTCAATTCCCTTAACGGGCAAGTATATGGACAGGAATTTTGATTTTCGATTGACCGACGACAGGTCTTTTACTGGGCGTGTTTCTTCGAGCGGATCTTCTCCTGTATGGCATGATGCGGTATGTAAGGTATTCGGATTGTGCTTTCACCATTGCAACCGCCCTTGCTCGTCCACCGGCTTCTTGCTTGGTAGGGAATTTCCATGCCCGCCGTCTCACCGGGGTAATCTTTCTGTCACGGGCGAGGTAGCCGCTCGGATATTTGACAATGTACAATCCTGGATGGGTTCCCATTGTTCCTCCTTATCAACCTGTGCGGATCTTTCGGAGCTCAACCGGCTGAACCTCCGGGGTGTTGCCGCTTCTGGCCCTGGTTCTTGCCCACTCTCTCAAGGCCGAAATTTCTTCCCGCATCGTCTTCGCCAGGGGCACGATGCCGTTCAGGGCTTCATCGATTCCATCGAAAAGCGAATCTTTCGCCAGCTGCTCGATTTCAGCACCCGTATAGCCCTGCAGCTTTTCCGCGTAAGCCTCGGATATCTCAGCGTTATACTTGCGGTTCATGATGCGGATGATCTCGCTGCGTTCGGCCGCGGAAGGAAGGTCCACAAAGAAGAGCGCATCGAAGCGGCGAATGAATTCCGGGGGAAGCTTGCTGATGTCGTTGGCCGTAGCCATGAAAAGGACCGGGGCTTTGGTTTCCTGCATCCAGGTGAGGAGATGCCCGAGCATCGAGGCGGTGGTGCCTGCATCGGTTTCTCCGCTGGACCTTGAGCCTGCCAGCGCCTTTTCGATCTCGTCGCACCACACAACCGCCTCGCCGAAGGCATCGATGATGCGGGTTGCTTCCCGCATGCGCCGCTCGCTTTCGCCGATGTAGGCGTGCTTCAGCGCGCCGATATCGAGGCGAATGAGCGGCCAGCCGAGAAGCGAGGCCGTCGCTTTGCAGGAAAGGGACTTTCCGGTCCCGGGGACCCCGGCGAGCATGATCCCCTTGGGTTTGGGGAGGTGACCGTTGTCCGGTTCGAAAGCGCGGGCGCGGTTGCGAATGTAAGCCTTGAGGTTGTCGAGGCCTCCAACGTCTGCGATATCCGCCGGCTGCCAGAACTCCATCAGACCCGATTTTCGGATCATCTGCGCTTTCACTTCACTGATCACCCTCGGGCTGAACCGGCCGCTTCGAACCAGCGACAGAGAAAAGGCCGTTTCTGCCTCGAATTCGGTGAGTCCTTTCGCCGCCCGTGCACTCGAGTAATCGGTTGCAACCTGCACTGCATTTCCGTCTTCGTCCTGCACGCTCACCCCATTCGCCAGGTCCTCCTGCATGGCGAAAAGATCCGGCTCGCCGGGCAGCGGCAGATCCAGCACGTGAAAGAGCTTCTCGATCTCGGGCCGCATCTGCACTCCTGGTGAGATCATCACCAGGCAGCAGCCGGTGCTCTTCCACCGGGTGACGCCATTCTGGATCGCCTGCAGCAACTCGGGAATGTCGAAGAAGAGATGCAGATTGTGCGCGAGCAGAACGGTATCGTGCATCTCCCCGAGGCGGTTTACCGCCTCGACTGGGTCGCGGATCTCGTCCAAGGTCTGCGGCCTTCCCGCCTGGCGCAGTCCGCGCAGACAATCCCAGCTAAGAAACGCCCACCCTTCACAGGGTAGAACGCCTTCCGCCCGATGCGGCTCCTGGGTGAGCAGAAGAATCGCCGGATAGCCGGCCCTCAAGTAGTCCTGCAGCATGGCTTTCTCCTTTCGTTGAAAAAGATGAGTGAATTTCACGAAGGACAGACGGGGATGAAATTCGGCGGGGCACAGTGCGCATGCATCTTTCGTCTGCACTCCTCGGGCGCCGGAGCGATGAGCCTGGAGGATTGCAGAAAACGCCACATTTGGCAGTAGATGGAATGACTTTCATGTAGCCAATTTTCAGCAATGCACGTCAGACCTGCTGCCGAGACCTGCCGACTGTATCGAGGGTTCTGATGACTGTCAAAGAAGGCGCAGCCGAAAGGCGCAACGGGATGAATCCGGCAAAGATTACCGTCGAAGAATTTACACCACCCATGATCTGCCCGCGCGGGAACGAGGGTCCTGATTCTTAGCAGTTGGAATCCGGATTGGGCCCCTGGACAAGCTTTGGCGACTAAGGCGCCTGGAGATGCAAGCAGGTGCTCCTCGGCAAAGCTGAACAGTTCGACATGACCAAGGAATGAGGCCATGTCGATGAGGTCCTCCGGCAGGAGGTAACCTGGAATAAAGCGGCAGTTGACTCTGCAGAGCTCGCAATCACAAACGGTTCTCTTGAATCCCATGAAAGTTCGCATGACTTTCCCTCAATTAGGATCAATAGGAATGAAGTCCTCTGTTTTGAACGGGCATTCGCCGCACTCGAGCGGAGCGCGACAGGCGCTGCAGACTTTGTGCGAATCGAGATGGATGGCAACCCACGCGATAAGCGCCGGCAAGGCGACGGTCATGGGCACGTTCATGGCCCATGCAATGCGCCGCAGAATACGAACTGTGGAAAGGTCGAGCTCCGGTGTGTACGCCATGACGATCCTTTCTTTGCTGGTGTTGTTTTGAGTATCAACCGTCAGGATGGGAGTGGTGGCTGGGCGGGACGGGGGCAGGTTGCCACCGCAGCGGCGCGGCGCTTGCGCGGGCTGGCAGCCGAATCGCTACTGATTGGCGGTGGCGGCATGCGGCTACGCAGCGCCAACAGATGCTGCCAGCCCGCATAGCAAGCAGCGTGCCGCCCACCATTATTGCAACGGCCATGGGGGAAGCGCTATGGCTACAGTCTGGTCGCCCCTCCCACAAAACTCGTGTTTTCTGCGGTGCTAGCGCCTACCATTTGCGCGCACAAGCCGCTGGTTGGACTTGACTAAAAAGGTATGTCATCTGCAGGATCATACGGAGGCGGTTCGGGCAGATCCTCGCCGGGGGGAAGCTGACCGGGAGGTCTGGAGCCGGTTGGCTGCCGCGACCGAGTCTGCTGTTGCTGCGCTGGCGGCTGCGAGTGCTGACCGTTCCCACTGCCGTTGGAGTTTTGCGCCGTACTGCCGTTGTTCCCGAGGAGCTCCAGCTGGTTGATGCGGATCTCGACGGTGCGGCGGTTTTGGCCGTTTTGATCTTGCCATTCGCGGGTGACCAGCTGGCCGCCGATACCGACCTTGGATCCCTTCTTCAGGTAATCTCCGGCAATTTCGGCGGTGCGGCCGAAGGCGACGGCGCGAAACCAGTGAGTGCGCTTCTGGGATTCTCCGCTCTGGTCGCGGTAGAACTCGCTTACGGCGACGTTAAGGTTTGAAACCGCCAATCCCGTTTGGGTGTAGCGGACGTCCGGATCGGCGCCAAGGTTGCCAATGATGGAAACAGTGTTCAGCATGGGGTGCTCTCCTTTTTTCGGTGAATAGGTGAATGGACAAATGGGTGAATCGGCTTCTGAGAGTTGCACGGCCGTCTGCTTGCCCTGGCACCATGCGTGACTGGGAGAGAGGGAGAAGGGGGAATGGGGAGAAAGCGTGAGGGTGAGACGCGGAGAGGGAGAGATCGGGTGAGGATTTATCCGCATTTCGATGTCTTCGTGTCTCCGTGTCTCCCCCTCTCCGTGTCATGTTTTTCTCCGCGTCCCCGATTCTCAGGGTTCTCCCGAACATGTTGCCTCTAGCAGGCGGGGAAGCTTTTGCCCTCAGGCCTCTAGCCTGCACTCGGTCTGAAGGCGACAGCCTGCAATCACTTCATTGAAGACAGCCGGAAATGAGATTTTTAGTTGGTGCGAATCAACGAGCTCGCGCTCTGGTTTGCTGGCCCGTTCTCCAGGGAGGATTCGGTGGGTGAGGAATTCGAGCTGGAAGTCGAGCCGACATCTAGAACGTGAATAATGAGCTGGTTGCCGGCAACTGTCACACGGCCGGTCACACGATGTTGGATGCCGGGCTGCAGCTTGGTTGGAGAGACGACATGGATGCGCCGATTGACATGGTGAAACCCTTCGGAAGATGTGGTGACCGATTGCGGATTGAAAGAAAAGGTGACCGCTCTGCCGGCGAAAAGCTCGGGAGCGTTAGCGAAGATTTTCGCCTCCAGGCCTTGGATGTAGATATCGGTGGATTCTCCGTAGGATTTGTAGGCAAGGAAAGCCAGCGGCTGGATCCAGCCGAGGGTGTAGTTCATGAGCTTTAGCGCCCGATTGGCGTCACGGATGCGGTCGCATCCGAACTGGACGACGGCCCAATCTTTCGCTTCCTGGGCGGGCCAGGTACCGAACATCGCTGTTTGAATCGATTCCTCCAGGATGAACAACGAAAAAGTCACCAGGCCCGCGGTGGAAATGTAGACGGCCAAGGTCGACACGATGACCTTGGCCTTGCTTTTGATCCTCCGAAGAATTGCTTTCAGGCGGATCATTTGATGACTTTTCTGAGCGTGTAGGTGACATCGCCGTTGTATTCGCGCTTCGAGGCAATGGCCTTGATGGTGTCACCTACTTTGACTTGGCTCACGTCCTCGTGCACCTTGCGAAAAGCCGTGGCGATGACTTCCGTCGTGTAGGAAACTCCATTCAGCGTGCGCTGCTCTTCGAAGATGATCACGCTGAAGGGATTGCCGTTTTTATCAAGCTTTTCCATGACGTTGGTCACCTTGGCTTCGATCACCGTGTCCGCTGCGATCGCAGCGGTCGAAATGGTGAGCAAGCTAAGAACGAAGACCAAAACGGCTACCTTACTGACCATGTTGCTCTGTTTTCTCATGTGTTTGTCCTTTCTGATTTGGGTTTAAAACTCCTCTAATGTTTCATCCTCAATGCAGTTCGAGGCCGCATTGCCCTGCAAGCCCGCCGCTGCGCCTATGGCGTAGCTATGGCGGGCGGGGAATCTATCACCTCCTTTCCCGCCCGAGCCAGGTCGGCATAGTATTCTTGACACCATTCCGGCCGCTCCGGACTCGAACAAATGGTTTTGACGCTCATGTGCGGTGGATCTGCAGGCAAAGGCACACTCATGAAAAACTCGACACAGCCTGCAATGGCCAAAGCCAGAAAAAGCACGCTCAGGAAATCCCTCATGATTAAATCCTCCTTTTGAAAGTGACTCTCATCCCCGACAGACGGAAATGAAATTACGGCCAAGCACAATGCAGAGGAGCGCTGATTGAATTGCCATTGGGATTGCGTGGTGGCTGGGCGGAGTCTCCGGCTCCGCCTCTGTGTAGTCTAGCCCCTTGTGGGCGTTGCTGGAACGGGCACAAGGCCCTAGGCTACGCAGTGCTGAGTAGCGGGCCGAGTCGAAGTAGAAAGCCAAAAGGAAAAGAAGAATATGTTGGCGAGCACAAAAAAGGGGCCGGGAGGCCCCGGCCTAAGCGTAGAGCACCCGGTAAATTACAGTGCGTGCCCATCTTTGAGAAAACTGTCGGGCAACCCGGCACCCGAGGAAGGGACAAAGCCGGCAATAGACGTGGAGAACATTCAAATGGTGTTGAAGAATGCTTTTCATGGCATGCTCCTTTCGGACGGAGGGCAGAGGACGGAAGTCGGAGGGCGGATGTTGAGGGGGATGAGCCTGGATGGTTCGACATGCACTTTTATTTTTCCGATTTCCGCTATCCGATCTCTGACCTCCGACCTCCGATTTCCGTTTACGCTGCTTGCTGAAACCGTGCTTTGGCTTCGTGATAGGCGCCCCAGATGGCCTTCCATTCATGCTCGCGAAAAGCGGGACCTTTGATCACGCCTTTTTGGATACGAAAGAGGTGCCTGCCGAAAACGGCGAACTCCCTGGGGCCCGCCTCGCGGATTTTTGAAATGAAGTTCAGAGCGGCTTTGGAGATGACCTGTCGGCTTTCCAAAAAGCGCTTTTGGATGTTGTAGAAGGACCAGAAGACACTGGCGCGGTCGCCAGTGAGGTTGGAGGCAAAAACCCGCTTTCCGATCTCTTTCAGAGCCGAAACATCCTTGCACCCTCGAACCATTGCGATGAGCTTTTGAAACCAGGCGGGCTGAAATGCGATCCAGTCCTGCTGGCCGGTTTCGCCGAGCCGGTGATACCCGAGAGTTTCCGGAGAGGGCTCATCGGTTTCTGCATCTGCCTGGTCGAGCTTTATGACGGCCATTTGAAGTTCGGCCTTGGTGGCTCGAGCATAAGGTGTTCTGCCCCGGCGGGTAAGCTCCTGGCGCAACTGCTTGCAGGTCATGCCTCGAACATCGGGGATTTCCTGGAAACCGAGGACGGGTGGGGTGTCCGGATCGGGATCCTGGGAAGGGTTTTCAACTTCGGCAACACCGACCAAAAACCTGTGAAGATAGTGCAGGGTGGCTTTCACGCTTCTTACCCGCGCCCAGGTCGTGACGGCCTTGGCAACCTTTTCGTCGGCATCCAGAATGTGCAAAGCATCGGCCAGCTGAACAGCCTCCGAAAGCGTGCAACGAGCTTTTGTGGCAATGATCTCGGGCCGAAGGTGCCTGGGGCAGGTGTCGAACACCTCGTGAGCGGCAACGACTTCGCGCATGCCGGCAGGGATGCCTTCAAAAACCGCGCGATCCAGCTGCCGGACAAATTTTGGGAAGTGATTCCCCGCCGGAATTTCCAGCGCGCTCTCGACCGAATGGACCTCCAGCCCGTATTGAGGCCAATAATTCGGTGATACCGGAAGCAGATAAGACATAGGATTCATGACTCGCTCCTTTCTCCGGCCATGCCGGATAAATGTTGCTGGAAACAGACAGAAATAAAATTTGTTTGACCTAAAACGAAAAAAGCCGGGATGGATAAACCACCCCGGCGTGAGAACCCAAAACTTGGAGCGCCTAAGTGCGTGTCACAAAATAACATTTACAGTTTATGCGGATTGTGGGCGTATAGCATAGTTCCACTCGCCATGGAATTCGTCACGGACGATGTTGACCTGGCGCAACTCCTTGTCCGAAACCTTAATTCCTTTGGGATACTTATTGGTATCGAGCTCGCACTTGACTGTCAGGCCTGTGCGGGTCTTCGTTGAAGCAATGAGGTTGACGATCACTTCATGACTCACAAGAGGTTTACCCCGCCAATTCTGACTGATGAAGGAAAAGAGTCGATGCTCGATCTTGTTCCACTTGCTGGTGCCCGGTGGGAAATGGCAAACCGATATGACAAGACCAGTTTCGTTGGCGAACTTCTGCAACTCGATCTTCCAGAGTCGAACTCTCGCCCCGTTGCTGCCGCCACCATCAGCGGTAATCAGAAGGCGAGCCGCCTTCGGATAAGCTTCCCGTCCCATGGTAATCCACCACTTGCGGATGCTTTCCACGGCAAACGTTGCAGTGTCATGGTCGGTTCCGACATTGACCCATCCGGTATTGCGGGTCTGGTCGTAAATCCCGTAGGGGGCCACTTTTCCAAGTTCGGGGATCTCAAAATCGTAGACGCGGACTTTTTCCGGGTTGCCCTTTGGTCGGAGCTCCCGTCCACCGTTCTTGAAGTCACCCACACGTTCCTTCTTTTTTGTGTCCACCGAAATAACAGGCTGGTTACAAGACTGAAACTCCTTGACCTTCCCGTGAATGTGCTCAAACTGGGCATTCCGGTCCGGATGCGTGCCTCCCTCAGCGGTCTTTCGGTTCGCCTGCAGACTATAGTCCATCGCGTGAAGGAGCTCGGCAACCATCCGATGACTGGTCTTATGTCCCATTTTCTTCAATTCATCGGAAAGATTACGCACACTCTTAGCCGTCCATCGCAATGGCGATTCGGGATCCTCTTGTGACGGGTTCAATGAGTCCTTCCAAGTCACTTCGAAGTGTCTCGTCAACTTCGATGGTACGCTTTCGTCCTCCGCCTTTCTTGCGCACACGCCCCGCAGAGGACTTCGCAGAAGCCTTCTTTGTCGTTTCATCGAGAAGCTCTCTGCACCCCATAGTGATCGTTGGCCGCGAAATCCCTGTCGCTTGGGACGTCACGGAGATGCCTCCACGGCCAAGAACCAGCGCCTCGGCAGCCACGTAGAGTCGCAGCTGCCTCTCGTTGAGCAGTGGAGCCAGAAATTCAAATCGTTTTTTGATCAATTCTTTCTCCATGACAGCAGTATATCATGGGAAGGAATAGTGTAAAGCTTATTTCGTGACAGGCACTAAACACCGGCACAGCACTGCACCGAAATACCGTGCCGGCAACGATTACCGACGGCAACCGATGGCACCCAACGATAAGCACCGGGCCAGCAGGAAAGAGGCGCCCAGGACCCGCACCCGAGAGACTGCAGAGAGCGCGGACCGGAAACTGGAAAAACGACCACCGGCTGGCCCCGGCGAGCCGCCTCCCGACAGGTGAACCAGGTGCCGGCAGAGCGCCCGGAAACAAACGCGACAACCCCCGAGCCCGAGGCAACCAGTGCCCTTGAGCGCGCAAATAAAGAAGAAATAAAATCAGAGCGCGAACAGCCGGGAACCGCACTGCCCGATACGATTTCCCCACCGAGCTGCTGAAAGTGAACGAGCAGCGCCCGGCAGGACCTGGGAGCCTGATCGATGCCGCCCGGAAGAAAAATACGCGACCCCTGACAAGCCGAACGACCGATGGAGACGACCGCCTGCAAAGCGAACAGATCCGCCCCGACGGCACCGCCCGAACCGACCCGGCAGCCCCGACCGACGAGATCAGATACCACTTTTGAAACCGCACCCGACCAGGAAGCCGGAAGCACCCGAGAACCAACAACCGCAACCAAACGATTAGACATGACGCACCTCCCATGAAAACGTGAACACCCCAAAACCACACAACACACTTTCCACCACCACCATGGGACGGGGCCCCAAAGTCAAGGGGCGATGGCTGTTGAATTTGCGGGCACAGCGTCCAAAGGTCGTGCCCGCAAATTCTCTACAGCCATCGTGGTTTTCGGGAAAAAAGGAAGATTTTTTGGCGCGGCGCATGCGAGGGGGGATGATTAATGGGCAATCACGGGCTTTGTCAAGCGCCGTGACAAAAAATACTCTTTTTTGCCGAAAACCATCCACCCCTTGAGTTTGGGGAGGGTACCCATGGTAGACTGAGGTGAGTTGTGTGTGGTGGGAAAGCGCGGATCTCTGGCGTGCGGGGGGCGTGCCAAAGATGGTGCCCTGGCGCGCCTTGCTCCCCGTTCGATTCGCAGTCTGTGCAGGCAACTCTTTGCAAGGCGTGACAGGGCGCCGGCTTTGGCGCGGCCCCTGCCGGCCAGAGGAGGCCGCGCCCCCATAATCCCCGGGAGTTCGTTACCCGACGGACTCCACCCGCGCGGCCCCCAACCCGGCATCTGCGACCAACCGGGCCGCGCGAACCCCACCCTGCAAGCCGCTGCACCTTAATTCCCAACATAGACGATCAGCGGCTTGCAGCATTCCACCCGCAGGGCGGCACTGCCAGATGCCTCCGTTATGCCGAGGGCTTGCGTACTGCCCAGTGCCTGCAGGCGAGCACTGTGCCGCCCGAGGACAACGCCCGCACCACCGGGGCCTCCCTTCTGGCGCGGGCCATGCCCACCCCTGAGCTGCGCGCTTTTGCACAGGCCCCGCTCTGCATGGCCCGTGTCAGCCCCGGTGCCCCACTGCATGCTGCACATGAGCAACTCGAAACTCAGCTGCCTCGCCCAGGGCATGCCTAAACTGCCCCGCATACTAGCCGGGAGCGATCCTTGCGTGCCCGTTTGCGAGTATTAATGAGTGATCGCATAAATCGGTGGGTTGAAGGTCAGATAAAACAAGGGAGTCTAAAGGAGGTAGCTGAAACCTCTGGGATCTAGGCGGATTTGTGCAAATTATACCAAATGAAGTTCGTAATGCCCTCTCCACTTTATTGAATCCGTATTATAGCTGAGGCAGGACATATTAAGCATGGGAACTCCCCAAAATTAGGATAATCTTCCGTTCGACAGATATACAGAAAAATAAATCCAGAAAAAACTTGTAAAGCTTTTTCGCTCATAATAATTTGAAAAAACAGTACGATGTGGGAATCAGCACACCCCCGATCGCTTCCAGGATAGACACAGATCGCTCCACTCACAACGGCAAGTCCTTCCCGCGTCGGATTCAGAAGTTTGTCAGTACCAATTACCCTTCTGGTCATCATCGGGAATGGTGAGATAAGCAGAACTACACAATTCGTTGTTAGCTATTTTCACTGCAAGGTTTGTTTTCATATGAACATACCCTTTCTAGAATCAGCACGTGGGGTTTCATTCGATTGGCATATTGTCCAAACGATGAAGTGGCTTGAATTTGATGGAGGTCGGAGACTCGACAGCACACTTGTATATGCTGCCGTCGAATTGAGAGCGGCCATCGAGAGGTACATCTTTGAACTGCTCTACCTTCTGAAGGAAGGTAATCTATCCCCAAGCGAACAAAGCCGTTGTCGCAGCATTACCGGCATGTTTACCTTGATGAAAGAGACGGATCCATTCTATCGGAAGACAATTGAGTTTACGAAGTTGGTTGTTTCCCTGTCGCCTGGCTTGCCGGAGGTCACCATGGTGGACACGGCGTATCTCAACAGGAAATGGCGGGATCTGAGTGAATACTGCCATATGCAGTTTCATCCTGAGGAGACATTTACGTCCATTGGCAGGAAATTCCAGGAAGCTGGATTTGTATTGATTCATGAAGTTCTCGAAAAGTTCAAAAAATGGAAGGTGGAAAGCAACTGTGCTATTTTGGCGCGTTCCTCTCTGCCTGAAGAGGTAAAGGATGTCTACGATAGATTCATACGCGAGGAGATTGATCCTGGTCAGGCAAGGAGAATGCTGATCCTGATGGAACCGGTGCTACAGGCGCGGTTGAATTCAAGGCAGTGAGCTAGGCACAAAGGGGACGTTCTTGAATTAGTTAACTTGTTATGTTACTGCTGAACGTATGGCAGAGGGAATGATAGATAGAATTCATTGCGTATAGGGAGCTTGCATGCCACGATCCTACGTCCCACAATATTTGATTTGAACAGTCCCAAGTAATCTGATCCCGCCTATCCCGCTATACCTCGCCATGCTTTTGCACTTTACCCTGCCTACCCCGCGCGCCGGGCGCTAACCGGTCCCAAGACCACGCCGGATAACGGCTGGGCATCAGCGGGGGCGCCGAAGCACCTCCGGAATGTCAACATTACTGGTTGTCGCAGCGCCACGAGCCTCGCCGACCACCTGCAGGCCATGGCTCGGCTGCAAGATCTATTCTGCTGATGACGATGCAGACTCCAGTTCAGAGGCTTTCTTCAGAGCCCATTCAATGGCTTCGTTGTCAAATCCTGGCCTTGAGCGCATAAAAGCGGCCGCCTTTCGGTAGTACTCAGCGGCCATCCTATTCTGCCCCTTGGCTTCATAGACCGTTGCCAGTCTGTCGAGCCCGTCAACATCGTCCGGATATTGCTCCAATAGCTTGTGACACTGAGCTTCCGCTTCGTCCAGTTTCCCGGCTTGGATGAGATCAATGACACTATTCGATAGGTTGTCCAACTCCTCCATTTGGGCATGGATCTGTTTGAAGACATCTGAAGGAGCCTGCGGCGGCCGTGTCGCTGAGACCTGTTCGCGCAACAAACAGCATTTTTTGTACTTCTTTCCACTTCCACAAGGGCAGGGCGCATTGCGGGATATCTTACTCATGGGTAACGCAACTCCTTTGTTGAAAAACCGTTGCCAAACATAGCATCTGGCGCGTCGGGCGCCGGCGGTTTTGCGCTTGCGGGCGGCGCCAGGTTGGAGTAAACGAACGGCTTTTTCGGAAACCTCTTCGATCATGACTATTCGCTCAAGTGGGAGACGCCATGTTTGCTCCATTTACCCGCTCAGATATTAGAAAATACAGCTTGAATGTGCTGCGAAACAAGATCCGCTGCGGTTTGCCCTCCTGCCCCGTCTGCAATACTCAACCGTATTTGTTCAGGCGGCATCAGGCACGCCCCCGCAAATTCCGCATTCTATGCGACGCATTGGTCCAGGTGGTAAAATGCCTTGTCATTCGGTGGAAATGCCCCGGCTGCCATAAGACCTTCACCGAACAGCCTCCTTTCGCGCTTCCCTTCAAGCGTTACACCAGCGACGCGATACTTCATCGCTCGGCAAGCTATCTGGAAGATGAGACGTCGACCTATCGGAAGACAGTCCTGGAAGAAGGCTCGGAGATCTTCCATGCCTCGACGGACGAAGGAAATACGCCGGTCGATAAAGTCCTCTCCCACACAACCCCTTACCGCTGGATCGACACTCTTGGCCGCTTCAAAGAAATCCCGCGCCGCGCTCTGGACCTCATCTTACAGAAGGATCCGGCGACAAAAGTCTACCGGGATCTCGCCGCGCTAACGATCTCCCCCAATAAGTTCGTGAAAACCGCTCGGGAAGAAACCCTCAAACGCTCTCGCCGGCTCGTCCACCTGGAGGCGGTATTCCGAGTTGTTTTTGGTGCTTCAATTTTCCCCTTCTTTGCAACAGGCTGCGCCTGGCAATGATTTATGCTCGCCTCCAACCATAAAACAAAGGAGGCGTTATGAAGCAAAAAGATGAAAAATGGGCCCTGTTCTGGTGCGATCTCCTTCGCCCCGTTCTCTTCGACGAGGTGGAGCCGGAATCGATCCAGGATTTTCTCAAAGAGATCTCTCAAAAGGAGATGGTCTTTCCCGGCGGACGTACCGGCAAGCCCTCCCTTTCCACCCTCAGGCGAAAGCTGAAGCGCTATCGAACCGGAGGATTCGATGCTCTCGCAAGAAAAGACCGCCATGACCGCGGCCATGCCAGGGCCGCACCCGCAGAAATCATTGCAACCGCCATCGAGCTTAAATGCGAGCAGCCCAAGCGCTCCCCTGCCACCATCAACCGATTCCTAAAGGACCTCTATGGCGTTACGCTCTCCCGCTCTACTTTGTATCGCCATCTTAAAGGTGCGGGCGCAACCCGCCTCAAGCTCGGCGTTGTCAAAAACAAGGTGAGAAAACGTTGGACCAGAGACCATACCCATGATCTCTGGGTTGGGGACTTCGAGGAAGGCCCCTATGTTGTTTTCGGCCGGGAGGTCCTGCCCACCTATCTTTCCGCTTTCATCGACTGCCACAGCAGGTATATCGTCGAGGCCCGCTACTACCTGCGCCAAAGCCTCGATATCCTCATCGACTCGCTGCTGCGCGCCCTGGCCAAGCATGGCGCCCCCGGCGAACTCTACCTCGATAACGCCAAGGTCTATCACGCAATCGGCCTCAAGGCTGCCTGCTACCGGCTCCACATCCGGCTTCGCCACCGGCCGGCCGGGGACCCTTCCCCGGGAGGACTCATTGAGCGCTTCTTTGAGACCGCCCAAGACCGGTTTGAATCCGAGGTGCGGGCACAAGATGCCATAAGCCTCGATGATCTCAACCGAGCTCTCAGCGCATGGATCTCGGTGGATTATCATAGCTCCATTCATTCCGAGACCGGCGAGACTCCCAAGGACCGCTATCATACCGGACTTTCCGTCATCCGCCACGTGGAAATGGACCAGGTGCTCGCTTCCTTCCTTAGAAAGGTCACTCGGGTCGTCCACAAGGATTTTTCCGACATTAGCCTCGATAAGCGGCTCTACCGGGTCGATCCAGCTTTAAGGGGAGACAAGGTCTGGGTCCACTACGATCCCTTCTCGTCTTCAGATAGCGTGAAGATCTTTTCCCTGAAAGGCGAATACCAGGGATCGGGCGTGCTCCATCACCGCGAGGCCGAGCAACCGCCCCTTCCCGCACAAGCTCGGGGAAAACCCAAGCATAACCTCATCGATCTCCTCGTTCGCGAGCACCGGGAGCAGCTCGCCGCAAACACTCGCGGCATCGATTACCGCAAGGTCGTCTCCGTGCGGCCGTGGCCGTTTCATGCCTTTGTCAAAGCCTTTGCCCGGCTGCTCGGAAAAGAAGTGGGCATCTCCGCCTTCACGGCACAGGAGCTCGAAACGCTCAAAAAACTCTACAATCAAAACGTTCAGCTCACAGAATCCGTGCTCACGCAGGCCTTTGCCCGAGTGCCTAACAAGTCGTTCCCCCACCTCGTCGGTGAGCTCAAACAAATCCTACAGCAAAAGGAGTAACCACCATGTTCCTCGATCATTTCAAAATGAACAGCCATCCCTTCCAGGAACGCCCTCCCGTGGAATGGATCCTCAACGACCACCGCATCTCCCAGTCCCTGGCCAGACTCGACTACTTTGCCCGGCAAGGGACCCTGGCCCTCCTCATCGGACCAACCGGTGCCGGAAAATCCACACTCTTAAGGCTCTTCATCCATAACCTCTCTAAAAACCGCTACCGCCCCGTTTATCTCCACTTCACCGGAATCCCGTCATCCAGCCTGCTTCGCCTAATCGTGACTCAGTTGGGAGAAGCCCCCCGGCGAGGCAAGGATCATCTCTTTTTACAAATTCTCGATCGCACCGCAAAAGAAGATCTCTCAACGGTGCTTATCATCGACGAAGCCCACCTTATAGATCCGCAAGCTTTGACCGATCTGCGCCTCCTGGTTAGCTCAGCCCTCGATACCGATACTCCCGTAAAGATCGTCCTCAGCGGTCAGGAGCCCCTCGCCAAGCTCCTTGCCCGTGCCTCTCTTAGCGATCTTGTCAACCGAATCACCGTCCGATGTCACCTCGGCGCCTTAACCTCGGACCAGACCACCTCCTATATCGACTCCAGGATGCGTTTCGCGGGGAGCAACGAGAAGGTCTTCGAGCCCGAAGCCAAATCCCTCATCCATGACTATGCCAGCGGCATCCCAAGGCAGATTAATAACATCGCTACCGCCTGCCTCCTCAATGCCGCCGCCCAAAATCTCAACAAGATCAACGAAGCCCTGGTCACCGACACCATGGCCGAATTCCGCCTTCCCTAGGAGAAGACATCATGACAAAGCTCTATTCCAAGCAAAAACTCCGGATACTGCGTAATCAGATCCCCATCTCCCGGCTCATCTCTGATTTTCTGCGCATCCCCTGCAAAGTATCAGACGGGTATTTTCGCTTTCTATGCCCCCTGTGCTCTGAGTTTCAAACCGCCACCAACCCCAAAACCAACCTGGCCCGGTGCTTCCGGTGCCAGAAAAACTTCAATCCCATCGACATGGTCATGGCCGTCAAATGCTGCAACTTCCGTGAGGCTGTTGAAATGATCGACGGCTTACAAGACTGCTAAAATACTCACGTCTTCCCTCACAAGCTCCCACCAACTTGTGGGGGAGGACATCTTCATCTAAACTGGGACTCTCAGAGTCAAATATTGTGAGACTTAGCACCACGACAAGCGAGGGTTGGACGTACCCGGGACATTGCATCACGTGATCATCCGGGGAATAGAAAGACGCCGGATCGTCGATGATCGGGAGGACCGCAACCGGAAAGATAAGTTGACGAATTCAAGAACGTCCCATTAGCGACCCTCAATTACTTGTTAGCGTGCGATGATATGATACTCTCGGCCATGTGGAGGTGCCCATGAAAAGGGGAAAAGTCACCAGCTTCGATCCATCAAAGGGATATGGCTTTATTCTGGGCGGGGACGGAAAGCAGTATTTTGCACATTGTTCCAAGATAGTCGGCAGGCTGGAAGAGCGGTTATATGTCAACGAATATGTTCAGTTTCAAGTTGTAGAATCAGATCACTCAAAACATAAATATGACGCAGCAATTAACATACAACCCATTCTCGACATGGATGATTCCGAACCATATCAAGTCCACAGAAACCCATTTATTCCCCGAAGCCCGATAAACAACCCCGAGAAATTCGCCGGCAGGAAGACCGGAATTAAAGATGGAGTTACTAGCCTCGTAAATAACAGCAATATTCTGATAACTGGAGATAGAGGAATTGGAAAAAGTTCCTTTGCCAACCAGCTAGTTCGCATTTCTGAAGGTGACACTTTTTTATTGAAGAAAATGAGTATAAACCTACCCGAGTCTTACTCCCCGCAGTATGCTGCTATCTCCATCCGCGGCTTCAAAGACATGACACTAGAAGATGTTGCGGGTGGAATAGTAAGAGAATTAGTAGTCAAGTTTGATATTGGTGAAAAACTGGAAACTGAACATCAGATTGACTTGAAGGTATACAAATTTAAGGCTAAATCTACAACAAAAGATTTTGATCTTAAGAACATTATGGACTTCTTTGGGTATGATATCATAAAGATATGCGATACTTTGGGATATCGAGATGGCTTATTGATTCTGATTGACGAGGTCGAAAACATAGACCCTACATCGGGTTTTGCAAATTTCATCAAAAATATTACCGAGTATTTCTCTTCTGAAAACAGGCATATAACTTTTGTGCTTTCGGGGATTCCATGCACACTAACAGACCTCTTCTTGCAGCATCCTTCGTTTCTGCGATTATTCTCGCCTATTGAACTTAAAGAATTTTCCGCAATAGAATCGTATGAGCTACTTGACTCGTACTTGGGCTCTGGAAAGAAACGCTATCACTCCCGCACCAGGACATCTATATGTAAAATGGCGAGAGGATACCCTGTTAATTTACAGTTACTTGGATTTTACGCTTATCAAATAGATAAGGACTCCTATATTGATGATGATGACCTCAAGATAGCCGTGGATTATATTTTAGACAATGTGAAGAAGGAAGAGTTTATCAGTAAGCATGAAAGCATTGGCTTCGGACTTGCTGAGCAAATTCTCAAATTAATATTGAGAGAACGACAGGGAGCAAACATTTCATTCCAGACACTTCTGCAATTACTTCCAGATACCGATGAAAATGCAATTATAACAGCCCTTGATACTCTCGAAAAGAATGAACTGATCTATAAGTATTCGAAGGGCAATTACTTTATAAAGGATTATTTATTTCATAAGTACTTACAGAAATACTACGAACGAATGAGCTAAAGCAATACATGACAGAGGTTAAACCTCCGGCTTTTACTCATTGAAGTGGGTACTTCAACTACGGGAGCTGAGAAAACTATTTTCTAACGAGTGCATCAACCGGACGGCGCAATCCGTGGGCGCGTGACAGGAAGTCGCATCGTCCGCCCAACCTTACCGGCTCCGCGCCGCCGGTTATGCTCGCTGTTATATGAAAGGAGATTGAAATGATTAATTGTGCAGCCTGCGGGACACCTTTAGAGCACAAAAATGAACCATGCCCAAATTGTTTACCTGGAATGGCATGGAGACTGCCAACCTATGATATTCCAAAGCAGAGAGAACCGGAACCACCCTGGGAAGAATTGCAAGAGATTGATCTTTTAAAACGCACGGTGAAGGCTTTTGCAAAAATGGTTATTCATTACCGGATTGGCAAGCCTACGATGCCAGAATGGGTTTTTGATAATATCGCGAAGGCAAAGGAACGATACGGCGAGGATTTAACGAAAATCATATAACCAGCTAATTCACCGGATGCTAAAAAGCCAGCACCGGTGATCAGCACGTTAGGTTTTTGGTTCAGGACGCTTTCTATCGAGTGATGGCATGAAAACAGATTACGAACCTCTATTCGCGCCTGGAATCCAGAATGTTCCGCTCTCTCATTTAGAGGAGACATTTGTCGCCCCATTCAACAGTGGTGAACACCGTCAGTACCTTTGTGAGCGTCTGAGAAACTTCGTTGAACTGTTGCTTTCCTTGGGCATACCTTTCGAGATCTGGGTTGACGGTTCCTTTTGCACTATGAAGCCAGAACCCGGTGATATTGACTTAGTCGTTTTTGCTCCAATTAACGCAGTCAACAAATTGCCTGCAGCTGGCAGGAACCTTATGAAGGAACTATTCGCGAAGGAGCATAAAGAGGCAGTCAAATACAGATACGGTTGTGACGCCTACTTTGTGCCTGGCGAGGACGCGAATGCAAGGAGCTATTGGCGAGGGTGGTTTGGTTTCTCAAGGGGTGAAAATCCGAAAGGTATAGCCCGATTGGTTCAGCTATCATGAACGTAATCCGTAGCCTACAAGATCAGCTAGATGAAGCTAATAAGCTGCGAACGGAGCAGTTGAGCACCATAGAGACCAGTGCCGGCAATTTCGCTTTGGAGCTGGCCTTGAACTCTTTAGAAGCACACATCTCAGATCTCGAAAATCAATTGCGCAAGGAGAAGGAAAAGCGCCAAAAAGAAGTACTCGAATTGCGTTTAGAAGGTTCTATTGCACAATTCGGTTCTTTGCCGCTCAGCGTCTTGGCGGGGATAGCACATTACATTTCAGGTGCGCTTCACGCGGCATCTGCACGCATCAGGACTGGACGAGAGCCAAAGGGGCGTATTGCTGAATCCATAATGAGTTCTTTGAACTTGCGACTTGTCGGTATTGAACCGGGATCATCAAGACTCCTCATAACAGCTGACACCTCTCCCAATCTATTTGGGCGTAGCATGACCGAAGAAAGCCTTAGAGGTTTATTTAATCTATTAACTGCCCAGGAGGAAAGCAGTCTTACTGACTCAGTTCAGATTCTTGGTGCAAGAAGTACTCACAATGTCAGCTCTCTCCTTAAGTATTTAACTAAAAACAATCTGGCGTTGGATGCTCGTTGGACCTCCCCCACAGGTGAACAATACGGATGGCAAGCTACAACATATGATATTACAAAACTTGCGTCGTCGTTGGACATGCTGCAAATACAAAAGCCGGAGCGGATTAAAATCTCTGGTGAAGTGGTTTTATTAAGCGAAAAAGGTCGCCTAGATTTGAAAGATGATCGCGAATGTACTCACAGATGTAATTTTGCACACTTTCTGATTGGGCAGGTTAAGAAGTTGCATTTAGGTGACAGAATTACCTGTGCCATAAACAAGACCACCATCTATAATTCTATGACCGACAAGGAGAAAGTTACTCTGGACCTCGTCGAGATACATCAGAACCAGGAAGAAACCTAACGGTCGTTGCACCAGACGCCGAAAAGACAGGCGCTGGTGAACTTTTTGTTCGGCCGCGTTCGACATAGCCAGTGAAAAGAAATGGAGGTTTGGCCGTGAACGTTCAGAAGTTCGCCAGAATTGCAGAATCTCTGCGTCAGTATCAACGAGCAGAGCTTAAAGACTTTGAGGAGGAAATCGGAGCCCGACCTGTTGACGCTATTTATGTAGATCCACTGCCAAATGACGCTGTCCTGAATTCCGTGCTCTCTAGCAATACCACTTTTCTTCTTGGACGGAAGGGAACTGGCAAGAGCACAGTATTCGCACGCGCACAGAGCATTTTCCGCAATAGGAAGGACCTGCTCTCCACGTACATTGATGTCAAGAGCCTTTATGACATCGTCAACACTGCCGAGACACCAGCCCGTATTGTCGAATCGGCTGACATTGACGCCGGGATTTGCAGAGCGCACCTCCTTCGGAAGGCCTTCTTAGGGGCCGTTATCTCCGAACTCCTCAAAGAAGTCGACCGTCTTTGCAGCGAGATGTCCCTTTGGGACATATGGCGTGGGAAAAAGAAATCCTTCGTCGATTTGCGAGGCGAACTATCCAATCTCCAGAGTAGGGTGAGAGAAGTCAAACTAACTGAGCATGAACTGCCAATACTCCAAGAAATCAACAGGAGCTGGAAATCACGCTTGCAGATGGAACATTCCGAGGGGGCAAATGCTGGGTTGAAGGGCGAAGTGTCCGTTACAGGTGTTAAAGCTGGCACCCACGCGTCGGTCTCCGATTTCGAGAAGTCGTTGGACGACAGCGAAGTCTACAACCAGTACTCCGATGTGGTGCTTAAATCTTTCCCATTCGAGGAAATCATTTCTGAACTACGTGACCTGCTCGATGAAAGCAGTCTTAAACGGTTGGTCGTGTTCTTCGATGATTTCTCGGAGCTGAACTTCCTTGACCAGCGATTGTTTGTCGATGTTGTATTAGCTCCTTTGAACAATTCGAGTAATGAGGCTGTAAAGCTGAAGATCGCTGGCTACCCTGGCCGTGTATATTACGGTCGGATCGACGCAACAAAGGTCGATACTTTCAGTCTAGATTTCTCGGCTTTGTATGAGGCTACTGAGGTCCAGACGATGGAAAGGGCCGCCATCGATTACGCCACAAGACTGCTGGACACGCGATTTAAGGCGTTCGGGGAGAATATGTCGGCCTATTTCGATCCGTCAGTCCCAATGGATGAACATATGAAACTCATGTTTCAAACTACATTCAACGTGCCGCGTCTGATGGGTTCACTCCTCCACATCTGCTATCTCGACAGGGTTTCCAGAGGGCTACAAGTAAACGCTGCTTCACTGCGCTTAGCCGCACGAAAGTACTATGAATCGACAATCATGCAGTACTTCCAACGAATGAACCGGTTTGCCTTGGAACCCTTCGAGAATAAGCTAGATCGGCACAACCAGGAACAACTGCTCAGATACATCGTAAAGGAAGCACGCGACGTACGCCGGAGAATATCAGATGGTTCCGTTGGCGGCACATACTTCCAGGGTTTAAGCAATCCACCAACCAGTCATTTTGTCATAAGTTCTGCCATCGGAGATGTCTTCAAGTCTCTGGAGTCAAATTTCCTTCTTTCCAAATACAAGGACACTCGAGACAAAGATGGCAGGGCTGTAGCAGTCTATGCCCTCTTCTACGGCTTAGCTGAATTCGAGCGGCTTGCCTGGGGTTACCCACCTGGACGAGAGTACCGAAATTACTTCGTTCAACGTTGCTTCGATTTCACTGCGGCGATTCACGAATTTCTATCACGTAACCAAACAATACGATGTTCCAATTGTGGGAAGTGCTATCCACTTGAGCAGAGAGGAAGCTTTGAACTCTACAAGTGGCGCTGTCCGGAATGCCGAGATGGGATCTGTGCAGTAGTCAATCTTGCCGATGACTTCCGAGCGGAAGTCGCAGAATTGCGCGATGACCTCATGCTCGAGAGTGTGGAACTCGATATCTTAAATACCCTCGACTCTGAGGGAAGACCAATGCGAGCGGGTGAAATCTCGGCGTTTATCGACGTCACATATCAGTTAGTCGGTCATCGAACTTCGAAATTGCGCGATGCTGGGCTAGTGCAGAAACAGCCCAGCTCCCAGGATGGCAAGATGAGAAGTACGATCACTGATAGGGCACGTCGGACATATTTCCCTACAACTGGAGACGCCGAACCCAGGGCTGCAGGCGACGGCGGACCACGCGCGTGATGTTAGGTCACAGTCCTTGGCCGCCGCGCCTGAGCCCTCATGTTAGCCTCCTGGATAATCATTTAATGCCTGGAACGCTGGCTTTATCGCGATGTAAATTGGTAGTGTATATCAGCATTCTTGAGCTAAACGCGTAAGCTCATGTTAATCTTGATTTCAATTGACTGTAT